>NZ_CP094344.1:0-4800000 GCF_022807935.1 Streptomyces sp. HP-A2021 | reverse complement strand
CCGCGGACCTGCCCGTCCTGCTGTGGGGTGAGCCGGGCATCGGCAAGACGGCGGCCCTCACCCAGCTCGCCACCGCCCTGGATCTGCCGCTGACCACGGTGATCGCCAGCGTGCACGAGCCGTCCGACTTCTCGGGGCTGCCGATCGTCGGCGACGACCCCGCCGAACAGGGCGTCCCGATGGCCCCGCCGGACTGGGCCGTACGACTGGTGCGGGCCGGCCGGGGGCTGCTCTTCCTCGACGAACTCTCCACCGCGCCGCCCGCCGTCCAGGCCGCCCTGCTCCGGCTCGTGCTGGAGCGGCGGATCGGCGCACTGCGGCTGCCGCCCGGCGTGCGGATCGTGGCCGCCGCCAACCCGCGTTCCTCGGCCGCCGACGGCTGGGAACTGAGCCCGCCGCTCGCCAACCGCTTCGTCCATCTGCAGTGGGCGCACGACACCGAGGTCGTCGTACGCGGACTCGGCGGGACCTGGCCCCGGGCGACCCTGCCCCGGCTCGATCCCGGGAAGCTGCCGGAGGCCGTGGCCTTCGCCCGGCGTGCCGTGTGCGGGCTGCTCTCCGCACGCCCCGGGCTCGTGCACCGGCTGCCCAGCGGAGAGACCCGCCGGGGCGGGCCCTGGCCGTCGCCCCGGAGCTGGGAGATGACCCTGCACCTGATCGCCTTCGCGACCGCTGCCGGTTCCTCCCGGGACGTCCTCTCGCTACTGGTGCGGGGCACCGTCGGGGACGGGCCGGGCCTGGAACTGCTGGCGAGCATCGACCGGATGGACCTCCCGGACCCCGAGACGCTCCTGGCCGACCCGGCCGGTGCGGTCCTGCCCGAGCGGGGGGATCTGCGCCAGGCCGCCCTGGACGGCGTCGTCGCCGCGGTCCGGAGCCGTCCGGAGAAGTCCCGCTGGGACGCGGCGTGGGCGCTCCTGGTCAGGGCGGTGGAGAGCGGGCCGCCGGACGTGGTGGTCGTCCCCGCGACCACGCTCGCCGCACTGCGCCGGGAGGACTGGGACGTACCGGCGACGATCGAGAGTCTCGCCGGGGTGGTGTCCCTGTCCCGCCGGGCGGACGACGCGGCGGCCCGGACGAAGCCGTCGGCCACGGCGAGGGCGGGCCGATGACCGGGCAGGAACCGGACACACCCCCGGCGCCGGACACTCTCGGAACTCCTGCCGCGCTCGACCGCGCCAAACTCTTCGCCGCCCGCCTGCACGCCGCCCGGGTCCGCCCCTACCTCGCGACGGCCCTGTTCGCCCTGCACGTCGTCGAGTCGCGGCGGGTCCCGACCATGGCCGTCGACCGGTACTGGCGGTGCTACGCGTCACCGGCGTTCGTGGACCGTACGCCCGTCGAGGAACTCGCGGGCGTGTGGGTGCACGAGGTGTCGCACCTGCTGCGCGACCACCACGGGCGCGGAGACCGGGTCGCGCGCGAGCGCGGCCTGAGCGGCCCGGCGGAGCGGCTGCGGATGAACATCGCCGCGGACCTGGAGATCAACGACGACGTGTACGGCGAGGGGCTGGCCCGTCCGGAGGGCGCCGTCCGTCCGGAGACACTGGGGCTGCCTGAGGGCCAGTTGATGGAGGACTACCTGAGGCAGTTCCGCCTCGGCCCGCGGATGAGCGACCTTGCCTGGCTGGACTGCGGCAGCGGTGCCGACGGCCTGGACAGGGAGTGGGAGCTCGGCCCGGAGGGTGCGCACGGCCTGAGCGAGCAGGAGCGGGACGGCGTGCGTTTCCGGGTGGCGCAGGGCATCACGGGCCGTCCCGGCAACGCCCCGCAGGGCTGGCGGCGCTGGGCCGACGAGGCCTTCCACCCGCCCCAGCCGTGGCGGGAGTTGCTGGGCGCGGCGGTCCGCTCGGCGGCGTCCGGCCCCGGCGCGGGCGAGGACTACACCTACGGCCGTCCGGCCCGCCGCTCGGCGAGCGTGCCCGGGGCGGTGCTGCCGAGCATCAGACGCAGGCCACCCCGGGTGTCCGTCATCATCGACACGTCCGGGTCGGTCAGCGACGCCGAACTGGGCAGCGCGCTCCTGGAAGTGGCCGCGATCTCCCGGGCCGTGGGCGGCCGGCGCGACCTGGTCACGGTCGTGCCCTGCGACGCGTCGGCCCGGTTCGTGCACACGCTGTGCCGCGCCGAGGGCATCCCGCTGACGGGCGGCGGCGGCACGGACCTGCGCACGGGCTTCACCCGGGCCCTGCGCGCCCGCCCCGCCCCGGACGTCATCGTGGCCCTGACCGACGGCCAGACCCCCTGGCCCGGCACCCGTCCGCCGTGCCGGACGGTGATCGGCCTGTTCCCGCGCCGCTATCAGAGCCATGCCTACGACGAGACGAACCCCGAGTACGTCCCGGACTCACCCCCGGCCTGGGCCCGCGTGGTGGACATCGGATCATGACGGTCCAACGGCTCAAGGCCTGTGCAGCAGCCCCCGTTCCATCGCCACCACCACCGCCCTCGTGCGGTCGTTGACGTCCAGCTTGGCGAACAGACGGAGCAGGTGGGTCTTCACCGTGGCCTCGGCGATGACGAGGCGGCGGCCGATCTCGGCGTTGGTCAGGCCGTCCGCGACCGCGTTCAGGACGTCAGCCTCCCGGGCGGTGAGCGGGATCTGGGCGGGCTGGCGCATGCGGGCGACCAGGCGTTCGGCGACCCGGGGCGCCAGCACCGTCTCCCCGCGCGCCGCCGCGTGGATCGCGTCGGCCAGTTGCTCACGGGTGGTGTCCTTGAGGAGGTAGCCGATCGCCCCGGCCTCCACCGCGCGCTCGATCTCCGCGTCGGTGTCGTACGTCGTCAGGATCAACACCCGGGTGCGGGGGAAGCGCGCCACGATCTCCGTCGTGGTCGCCACTCCGTCCAGCACCGGCATCCTCAGGTCGACCAGGGCGACATCGGGCTCGTGGCGTTCGACCAGGCCGAGGGCCGCGCGGCCGTCGCCGGCCTCGCCGACGATCTCGATGCCGGTCTCGGAGGCGAGGAGGGCCACCACTCCGGCCCGCATGACGGTGTGGTCGTCCACGACGATGATGCGCAGGGGGCCGCCGGTCATGCCGTCGCCCCGCTCTCCGAGGCGGTCGGCGGTAACAGTGCCAGCACCCGCGTCCCGTCGCCCACCGAACTCGTCACCGTCAGTCTCCCGCCCAGCTCCGCCAGCCGTTTGCGCATGCCGTCCAGGCCGAAGCCCGACGACGACTCCACCACGAACCCGGTCCCGTCGTCGGTGATCTCGAGCTCCACTCCGTAGGGCTGCCGGGCCAGGACCACGCCGACCGTGGAGGCGCGGGCGTGCTTGCGCACATTGGCCAGGGACTCCTGGGTGCAGCGCAGCAGCGCGATCCGGGTCTGCTGGTCGCACTCCAGGTCCGCCAGGTCGGCGTCGACCGTGATGCCGGTGTCCTCCACGAAACGGTCCAGGGTCCGGCGGAGGGTCTGCGCCACGGACCCGGCGGCTGCCTGGCCGGGCCGCCGGGGCGAGCCGACCAGTTCGCGGGCCTCGGCGAGGTTCTCCCGGGCCGTCGACTCGATCGACCGCAACTGCTGGGCGCTGCGGGCCGGGTCGTCGGAATCGAGGCCCGCCCGGGCCGCCTCGGCGAGCACGATGATCGAGGCGAAGCCCTGGGCGAGGGTGTCGTGGATCTCCCGCGCCATCCGCTCCCGCTCGTCCGCCGCGCCCTGCCGCGTGTGGGCCTCGGACAACTCGGCCTGGGTCTCTTCCAGTTCGGTGATCAGCCGGGCCCGCTCGGCGCTCTGCCCGACCACCGAATGGGCCCACAGCCCGATCAGCGCCCCCACGGCGACGACGAGCACCGTGGACACGAGCGTCTCGGTGAAGAACTCCACCGTCCAGCCGTCCTGCCGCAGCACGCTCGCGGCCAGAGTGGCGGCCGCGGCGAGCCCCAGGAACACCGTCGAGGCCCGTGGCGTCCGCCCGAACATCCAGTAGTGCGGCAGCGTCACCATGAACAGCGCCGCGTAGTTGCCCCGCAGATACGCCAGCCCGCCGAGCGCGACCACCAGCACCGACAGGTACACGTGCGGCCGTACGACGGGATTGGCCGGGAAGCGGTCCAGGACCCCGTACGACAGCACGACCCCGCCCAGCAGGACCAGCGCCACGTACTTGCTCTCGCCGGGCCGGTCGATGGCGACGAGGCCGACGGCCATCACGGCGAACAGCAGCCAGCACACCTTGTTCCAGCGGCGCAGTGACGTGGCCCAGAGGGCGTCGGGGGTGGACCCGGCGAGAGCGGTCATGCCGGTCAACGTACGTCGACCGCCGGGCGGGAGGGAGACCTTTTCTCCGGGGCGGCCGTCGCCCGGCGTCCCGGGCGCGAGGGCCACCAGCTCGCCTCGCCCAGCAGCAGCATCGCCGCCGGCAGCACCATGACCCGGACCACGAACGCGTCGATCAGCACGGCCGCCGCCAGGACGAAGCCCATCTGCTTCATCTCGATGATGTGCAGGAAGACGAAGCTCGTGAACACGGTCGTCATCACGACCGCCGCGCTGGTCACCACGCTCGCCGAGGAACGGATCCCGTCGAGCACGGCCTGCCGCGTGGGCACGCCCGCGAGCGCCGCCTCCCGGATGCGGCTCACCACGAACACCTGGTAGTCCATGGAAAGACCGAAGAGGATCACGAAGAGGAACAGCGGCACGCGCGACCCGATCGACCCGGTGGACTCGAAGTCCAGCAGCCCCTCGGCCCACGTCCCCTGGAAGACCAGCACGAGCAGCCCGAGCGCCGCCGCGGCGGACAGCAGGTTGAGGGCGACGCCGAGCAGCCCGAGCACCACCGAACGGAAGGCGTACACGGTCATCGCGAACGTCACCAGCAGCAACGCGCCCAGCACCAGGGGCAGTTTGCCGTTCTGGTGGGCGGGATAGTCGGCGTAGCGGGCGACGTCCCCGGACACGCCGTACTGGGCGCCGGTGATCCGGCCGACGGTCGCGGGCAGGAAGTCGTCCCGGAGCCGGTCCAGGGAGTCGTACGCCTCGTCGGAGTTGCCGAGGTACGGCACCTTCAGTTCGAGGGTGTGGGTGCGCCCGTCGGTGGACGACTGTATGCGCGAGCCCTCGGTGAACAGCGGGTCGGTTCCGGCACGCCCGGCCACCTCGCGCAGGGCGGCGGAGACCTCCTCCGACCGCGAGGCGTCGGCACGCACGACGACCTGGTGGGTCACCCGCCGCTCCGGGAACGCCTCGTTGAGCCGGTCGTAGACCTGCATCGCGGGGATGTCGCGGGAGTGCGTGTCCCGGCTCATCTCGGTGATCTTCAGTCCGGCCAGCGGGACGACGAGGGCGAGGAGCGCCAGGACCGAGACGCACAGGGTCGCGAGGGGATGCCGGGCGGCCGGCCGCAGCAGAGCGTTCCACACCCGGCCGCCGCTCGTCCCGCCGCGCATCCGGCGTACGGGCTTTCCGCGCTCGGCCCGCCGCAGCGCCCGGCGTTCCGCCCGCCGCCCCAGCCTGACCAGCAGCGCGGGCAGGGCCGTCAGCGAACTGGCCACCGAGACCAGGACGACCACGATGGTGCCGGTCGCGAGGGAGGAGAAGATCACGTCGGAGGCCAGGTACAGCGTCGCCGTGGAGGCGACCACCGCGAGCCCGGAGACCACGACCGCCCGGCCCGAGGTCGCGGCGGCCAGCTCCACCAGCGCCTCGGAGGAGAGCCGCCCGCCGGAGCGGGCCCGTTCCTCCCGCTCCCGCTTGAGGTAGAAGAGCGTGTAGTCGACGCCGACCGCGAGGCCGATCATCAGGATGACGTTCGTGCCGACCCCGGCGTCGGGCGACACGTGCGAGACGACCATGGACAGTCCGACCGCGGCCGCGATCGACGACAGCGCCAGCAGCAACGGCACCCCGGCCATGGTGACCGACCCGAACACCACCAGCAGCGTGAGCAGGGTGACCGGCAGGGTGATCGCCTCGGACAGGGCCAGGTCGTCACTGCGCTGCTGGTCGACTCCCTTGCTGACGGAGGGACTTCCGGTCTCCTCCAGCAGCAGCCCGGGGTGGCTCTTCTGCACCGCCGCGGTCTGCGCCACGAGCGCGTCGACCTTGTCCTTCGCGTCCCGCTCCTCGCCCTTCAGCGCCACCTCGACCATCAGGATCCGTCTGTCCTCGGACAGCAACGGGTCGGCCACATCCGCCACATCGGGCAGCCGCCGCATCCGGTCGGTCAGATCGTCCGCGGCGGCCCTGGCGGTGCCCTCGTCGAGGACACCGCCCGAACGGGCGGAGATCAGCACCTGCTCGGCCGCCCTGCGCTCCAGATGCGCCTCGGCCGCCATGGCCTCGGCGCGGCCGGCCTCGCCGACCCGGTAGTCCGCCGTCTTCGCACTGTTCGTGCCGACGGCACTGCCGGCCCCCAGGCACACGGCCACGAACACCAGCCAGCCGGCGATCGCCCGCCAAGGGTGCCGCGCACTCCAGCGAGCCACCCGCACAGATAATGAGTTCATGCCCAAGAGCCTGGCTGAGCTGGGCAGTTGCCGGACAGAGGTACTCGGTTGAACCTGCCGTCCACCAGCCGGTGGAACCGGGCCCTGGGGGTAGCCCCACCCTCTCCCGGATCAGCTCGGGGCCAGGACGACCGCCTGGCCGCCCGCCGGGGCCATGGCCACGTCGAGCGTGTCGGCGGCGGTGACGGTCCGGGTGCCGACCACGACCGGGGTCCGGAACGGGCTGGAACCCGGGGTGCCGTCGGCGTAGACCGTCGCCGTGTAGGTGCCGCTGCCGAGGAAGGACAGGGGCAGCGACAGCGTCCTGGACGACTCGTTCGTCATCGCGCCCAGGTACCAGGTGGAGCCGCTCCGGCGGGCGACCGCGATGTACTCGCCGATCGCGCCGGCCAGGGTGCGGCTCTCGTCCCAGGTCACCGGCACGGCGTTGAACCACGGCAGGCCGGGCCAGTTCGCCGGGTTGGCGTACTTGGACGGCTTGTCGTACCAGAAGAGGAAGTTGAGGGGCTGGTAGTAGACGGCGGCCATCGCCATCTGGTGGGCGTTGGTCGTCTTGTCGCGGGACTGGCCGTAGCAGATCGTGTAGTCCATCGGGCCGCCGATGTTGCGCGCGAACGGCAGCGTCACGTTGTGGGTGGCGGTCGGGAACTGCTCGTTGCCGCGCACGCCCTCCAGGCTGATCCAGTTCGGGTACGTCCGCTCGTAGCCGAACGGCCGGACGTCGTCGTGCATGTCGATCAGCAGCTCGTACTTGGCGGCCGTCTTCGCCCAGTCGATGATCTGGTCGGTCATCGTCTGCGTGCCGTCGTTGATGAAGCCGAGCTTGATGCCGTGCACGCCCCAGCTCTTGTAGAGGCCGAAGAGGGAGTCGGTGTCCGTCAGCGCGAGCCGGTTGACGTAGAGGAAGACGCCGACGCCCTTGCTCGTGGCGTACGAGATGACCGACGGCAGGTCGATCGCGGTGATCGGCTTCGTGGCGTCCGGGGTGGTGAACTCCGGGCCGTACCAGCCGGCGTCGTACTCGATGTACTCCAGGCCGCGGGCCACGGCGAAGTCGACGCCCGCCAGGCCGGCGGCGGTGGAGAGCTCGCAGCGGAAGACCTTGCCCGGCTTGATCCAGGAGGTGTCGGGGAGGGCGTTCGGCGGCGCCAGGTTGAGCACCAGCTCGGCGTTGTCGACGAGTTCGGCGTGGGTGGCCCCGATCACCACCGCGCGCCACGGCGTGGCGAAGGGCGTGGTGACGGTGGAGGTCGTCTCCACCGGGCCGGTGCCGCGGGCGGTGTGCTCCATCAGGAAGGCGGCGAGGGTGCTCGGCTCACCGGCCACCGAACCGAGCATCAGCCGCGGGTAGTCCACCCGTGAGGACTCGCAGACGCAGGCGATGAGCCCGCCGGTGAGGGTGGCGGTGAGGGGCAGGTCGGTGAGCGGGCCGTTGTCCGTGGTGGAGGTGCCGGTGACGGGTATGGAGCCCGGCGCGACCGGCTCGTAGGCGTTCTCGTCGCGGGCGCTGTAGACGGTGGTGCCGTCGGGGAAGACGAACGTGGTCAGCTCGTCGGCGACGGTGGCGGTGCCCTGGTCGAGGAGCAGGTAGCGCAGGGCGACGCCGGTCTTGTAGGCGCGGATCTGGACGCCGAAGCGGATGCCCGAGGCCCGGTCCACCAGGTCCCAGCGCTGTTCCTGGTAGTGGTCGGTGACGGTCGCGTTGCGGCCGTAGACCGGGGTCCAGGTGGTGCGGTGAGTGCCGTACCGCTCTCTGACCACCCGGACGTCGGCGCCGAGGACGGTGCCGTCGCCGAGCCTGAGGCCCAGGGCCGAGGCGTCGACCACCGTGCGGCCGTTGCGGCGGGCGGACCAGCGCAGTGCGCCGTCCAGCAGGGACAGAGTGACGGAGGTGCCGCCCATGCGGGCGGTGACGCTCTGCGGGCGGCCGGGCCGGTCGTCCTCGGCGTGGGCGGGCCGGGTCGCGGCGATCCCGGCCGCGGCCAGCCCGGCGGTGACGGCCGCGCCCTTGAGCACGACCCGGCGGGACGCGGGCGCCGGGTGGCCGGCGGTTCTGTCCGCGGCGGGCTCTTCGCGGTCTCCAGAGGCTCTCATCGTGGCGACCTTCCCTTGCGGTAAGTGGTAGTAACCGGTTTCTGCGAGTGCAGTTCTACGGGTCCGCGCGAGAGGAGGTCAAGAGGCGGGAAGCACCGGAAACGCGCACACCCCGGGTCCGGGCCCGGTGAGGCCCGGCACCCGGGGTGCCGTGGTGCGGTCGGTCAGAGCATCGGCCAGCGGCTTGCTCAGCGCAGGGAGCCGAGGCGGTCCAGGCGGTCGTTCACGCCGTTGCGGAGCTCGCCGAGGGTCGTGCCCGGAGGGGCCACCTTCGGTGTGGCGGTCGGCGGCTGGGTCTCGTCCGCGCAGGTCGTGCCGCGCGCCGGGACCTTCAGGTCCACCAGGTAGCCGGTGACGGCGTCCGTGGCGCAGGCGCTGCGCCCGAAGGCGGTGTGGCCCTCGGCCTGGAAGGTGAGCAGCCGGCCGTTGTCGAGCTTGCGGGACAGGGCCACCGCGTCCTGGTACGGGGTGTCCGGGTCACCGGTCGTGCCGAGCACCAGGATCGGTGCGGAGCCCTTCGCCCGGAAGGAACCGTCGTAGCGGCTGGGCTTCTCGCCGGTCCACTGGGCGCACGTGGTGGCGTGCTGGTGGTCGTAGAGCGGCGGGCCGTACGCCATGGCCGGGCCGAGCAGCGGGGCCAGCCTGGCGTTGGTGGTGACCTGCCGCTTCAGCAGGGCCGGGCTGCGCGGGTAGTCCTTGTCGACGCACTCGACCACGATGTTGGGGTTGAGGAAGTCGAAGCTGGCCGGGGACGGCGGCCGGAGCAGGAACGAGGTGGTGTCGCGCTGCTGGGCCTTGCGCAGAGCCTGGCCGAGGGAGGGCCAGATGACCTTGCCCTCGTTGATGTTGAACATGAGGCGGTAGACGACGGTGTAGCCGTTCGCCTGACCGCCGTTCGCGGTCGGTACGGGGTTGGCGTCGAGGTCGGCCTTGAGCTTCTCGAACGCGGCCCGGGGGTCGCCGTCCCCGAACCCGCACGTCTCCTGGTTCGCCTTGCACCAGTCGAGGAAGCGGCTCATCGCGCCGTCCAGGGCCAGGTACTGGGGCCGGTCGTAGGCGTACGGCTGGTTCGCGTAGTGCTCGGGGTCGTAGGCGCCGTCGAGGACGAGGGCGCGCACCCGCTCGGGATACATGGCGGCGTAGACCGTCCCGATGTAACTCCCGAACGACCGCCCGTAGTACGTCAGCTGGTCCTCACCGAGGGCCTGACGCAGCAGATCGATGTCACGGGCGACGTACCCGGTGCCCACGTACGGCGTCAGCTCGCCCGCGTTGTCCTTGCAGGCCTGGTCGAACGCGGCGCCCTGGCGGACGGCGGGCTCGTAGGCGTCCGGGCCGGGGGCGCCCTTGGCGGCGGTGACGGCCTGCGTGTACGTCGGGTCGTCCCAGCAGGTGACCGCCGAACTGCGCGCGACGCCGCGTACGTCGTAGCCGAAGACGTCGAAGGAGTCGCGCAGGGTGGCGGGCAGGCCGGCGTGGTTGTTGCGCACGAAGTCCACGCCGGAGTTGCCGGGCCCGCCGGGCTGGAGGAAGAGCGTGCCCTTCTTCTTGGCCTGGTCCGGGGCCTTCTTGCGGATGACCGCCAAGGTGATGGTCTTGCCCTGCGGGTCGCGGTAGTCCAACGGCACGTCGGCGTTCGCGCACTCGAAGCCGCCCTGGCAGTCGGACCAGGACAGGGACGGCACGGTCGGCTGCCCGTCGCTGCCTTCGGGCTGGGTGGCCATCGCCTGAGCGGCGGTTCCGGCGACGGCGAAGGAGACGGCGGCGGCGAGGGCGATCCTCAGACGCGGGAAGCGTCTGCCTGCGCGGGTGCGGGACCGTCTCGGTCCATGAGCTTGCTCGGTCACTGTGGTGATTCCCCCTCGGGCGCGCGCGTGTGCCGTCGAGCACCCTGTGGTGCGGCTGGGTCGTTGAAGTTTCTAGCTCACCGGGCGGGGGAAGGGAATGGGGATCACTCTTGTGGGCTGTCTTCCACGTGATCTCCCCACTACCCGGCGGTAGTTGCGGTGCCGTTCACTCGCGGAACGGTGGAGGGGGCGCGGCACCGATTCCGGGCGCCTCGGCCGTTCGGCTGATCCGCGGGGCCCGGGCCACTGCCCAGGATCCGCTGCGTAGTCTGAGGACGTCTCCCGGCAAGTGTCATGGCCGGCCGACGAGTTCACGCGAGCGAATTCCTCCCCCACTCAAAGGACCGTCCAACGTGTCGTTGTCGAAAAACAGTCGTCTCAAAGTCGCCTTCCTTGCCGTCGCCGTCGCGGTCGCCGGCCTGACCACGGCGGGACCCGCCGTCGCTGCGCCGCCGGCGGCCACCGCAGCGGCCTCCCAGACACAGGACCCCGCCATACCCACCGACTTCGTGACCCTGCCCACGAGCCCCCTCCGGTCGGAGGGAAGCCAGGAGGTCACACTCACCTACCGCAACACCACACCGACACCCACGACCGTCGCTCCCCAACTCCTGCTGACATCCCCGGACACCGGGCCGTTCCTGTCACCGTCGGACGTCAGGGTGGAGCGGCGCACGGGCCACGGCTGCTGGGTGCCCGTGCGGCTGGGCAGCCAGACGGGGACGCTGTTCACGGATCTCGTCGGCGCGCAGCGGACGTTGGGGGCGGGGGAGACGCTCAGGGAGCGGTACCGGGTGACTGTTCTGAATCCGGGAGTGGTGGGGACGGTGGAGCCGAGGGTGGCGCTGTACGGCTGACCTCGGAATTCGTGGCGGCCCGGTCGGACTCACTGCGCAGAACGCAGAATTCGTTGCCCTCGGGGTCAGCGAGAACGGCCCAGCCCGAGCCGTCGGGATTGCGGTGATCCGCGACGAAGGTGGCACCGAGACCCAACAGCCGGTCCACCTCCTGGTCGCGCGAGGTCTCAGGGCGCAAGCACAGATGGATCCGGTTCTTGACCGTCTTGGCCTCGGGTACCTGGTTGAAGTACAGCACCGGACCCTCCGCCAGCAGCACCTGAGTCTCCCGGGCGCCCGGCCGGTCCTCCGGATGCAGCGGGCGCCCGGTCACACTGCTCCAGAACCGAGCGAGCTTGTAGGCATCCGCACAGTCAATCGCCACGTTCTGCACAACAGAGATCATGCGCGCGAGCCTTCCTGATCTCCAGGCCGAACGCCACCGTGTTGCGCTCCGCCGATCAGTCGTTCAGGGGAGAATCGCCGCAGGAGCGCAGATCGTTGGTCCCGTGATCTCGGCCTTCTGGCATGGCGGCGAGCTCGGCACCGGCGAGGGGATGCCTTCACGTCTCGGCGCGGCGGGACTTACGGTTTGTGGGTTACCCAGAGCAGTTCCGCCGGCCAGCGGTGTGCCCAGTCGGGTGGGTCGGTTTCGTTGTAGCCGTTGGGTGTTCCGAGTTCGGGCCGCGGCTCGATGAGGTCGTCGATGACGAGACCCGCCCCGCGCAGGACCCTGACCCAGTCGCCGTAGGTGAGCTGATAGCTGGTCGCGCCGTCGCCTTCGGCGATGGTGTTCAGCCCGAAGTAGTCCTGCTGCAGTGTCGTGGTCACGCGGCTGGCGGCTTCGTCGTAGCAAGCTTCGAACCATGGGCTGGCGACGTTGAACACCAGGCGCCCGCCTCGGCCCAAGACGCGTGCGGCCTGCGGGACGGCCAGGTGCGGGGGCGCCCAGCTGAGCCCACCGAAGTCGCAGAACACCAGGTCGAAGCTGTCGGCGGCGAAGGGGAGTTGTTCGGCGGCGCCTTGCACCAGCGGGTAGCGGGCCGCTCCCATCGCGCGGGCCGCCGCGGCGAGTTGGGCTTCGGACAGGTCGAGCCCGACCACGGTGGCGCCCTCGGCGGCAAGCGCCCTGGACCACTGGCCGGCGCCGCAGCCGAGTTCGAGGACGCGCTTGCCGGTGACGTCGCCCAGGGCGTGCAGGTGCGCGTCGGGGATGGAGTACATGCCCCACAGCCGGGGTGCGGCGCCGATTTGCGGGTCGTGCTCGTGCTGGTAGGCGGTGCTGATCCGGTTCCAGAGCCGCCGGTTGGCGGGGATGCTGTCCACGTGCCGACTCCAGCACCGCCTGCCGGGGGCGGTCAACACGATTAGGGCGCCCCTCGACCCCGTATGCAGCCCACCGGGTCACCCAGTCGACGCCATGCCTCACCCCCGCAACGGCCCGGCCAGTCGTGTCAGCAGGCCCGCGACCAGGGCCGTCTGGGCGGGCACGGTGTCGGGGTGGATGAACTCGCCCCGGGCGTGGGCGCCGTCGCCGACTGCGCCCATGCCGCACAGGACGGGCAGGCCGAGAGCGGAGATGAAGTTGGCGTCGCTGGCGCCGCCGACGGCGGCATCGGGCAGGTCGTCGCGGCCCTGGGCGCGGGCGACCTCCCGGGCGAGGCCGAGCAGGGGGGCGGAGGCGGCGTTGAGGGTCATCGGCGGCCGGTTCCAGGCGTGTTCGATGTCGATGCGGACGCGGGGGTCGCTGACCTCGATGGCGTCCAGTTCGGCGTCGACCCGTGCCTGTTCGGCTTCGCTGCCGACCCGGATGTCGACGCGGGCGGTGGCCTGCCCGGCGACGACGTTGGTGGCGGAGCCGCCCTCGATGAGCCCGGTGTTGATGGTGGTGCCCCGGTCGGGGCGGGCGACGGCCGCGGCGGCGACCACGAACTCGGACAGCGCGGTGATCGCGCTCGCCCCGTCCTCGGGCGCGAGCCCGGCGTGCGCTTCGACGCCGGTGGCCGTGACCCGGAAGATCCCGGAGCCCTTGCGGGCGGTCTTGACCGCGCCGTGGGCGGTGGGTTCCAGCACCAGCGTGGCGTCGGCCTTCCGCGCGACCTCCTCGATCACCGGCCGCGAGGACAGGGAGCCGATCTCCTCGTCGCCGTTGAAGAGGAAGGTGACGGTAGGCACCGGGCCGCCGCTCTCCCGGGCCAGCTTCAGGGCCCAGATGCCTTGCGCCAGGCCGGTCTTCATGTCGAAGATGCCCGGCGCGCTGAGCTTCTCCCGGCCGTCGTCGGACGCCTCCGGCTGCTCCCATCCGGCGAGGGTGCCGGTCGGCCACACGGTGTCGTAGTGGCCGACGAGCGCGACGTGCCCGGGGCCGGTGCCTGCGTAGGTGAGGGTGAGGGTGTCGCCGCACGCGCCGCCGGGGTGACGCTGTTCGCGGTCGGGCCCGCCGAGCCGGTGGACGGCCAGCTCACGCAGCAGGTCCAGGCCGGCTGTGAGGGCGGGCAGGTCGTGGCTGCTGGTCTCGTGGCGGACGAGGGTCAGGATGTCGGTGACGATCTCCGGCGAGACGTCCTGGGCACGGGCGGTGAGAGCGGCAGCGGGTGATGCGGTCATGGTCTGCTTTCTCGTACGGGGGCGGGGGCGGCGTTCCTCGGCGGAAGGCGGGGGCGTCAGTTGATGCCGAAGGGGATGCCCAGCAGGTACCAGGCCACGAAGAACGCGATCCAGACGACCCAGACGACGGCGGCGATCGGGATCGTGAAGGAGGCGAGGGTGCCGATGCCGGCGGACTTGCGGTGCTGCTGGATGAAGCCCAGCGCCATGACGAAGTACGGGCTCATCGGGGTGACGCAGTTGGTGACCGAGTCGGCGACCCGGTAGACGGCCTGCGTGGTCTCGGGCTCGATGCCGATGAGCATCAGCATGGGCACGAGGACGGGAGCGGCCAGCGCCCACAGGGCGGAGCCGCTGGTGATGACGAGGTTCATGAACGTGATCAGCACGGCGATGCCGACCAGCACGGCCCAGCCGTGCAGGTGCAGGTCGCGCAGTGTCTCCGCGCCCGTGACGGCGAGGATGTCGCCGATGTTGGTCCACTTGAAGTAGGCGAGGAACTGGGAGATGGCGAAGAACAGGACGAGGATCGGCGCCATCGACCGGGTGCCGTCGACCATCGCGGCGATGATGTCGCGGGAGGCGGAGAAGGTGCCGGTCAGCCGGCCGTAGACGGTGCCGAGCACGGCGAAGAACACGCCCAGGACGAGTGCCATCCCGCCGATCAGCGGGGAGTCGACGATGCCGCCGCCCTCGCCGCGCAGGGGTGAGGACGCGGGGACCATGGCCAGGGCCAGGAACGCGAGGAAGCCGACAGCGACCAGCCCGGTCACGCGCAGTGCGCGGCGCTGCTGCCCGGTGACCTCGATCGCCTCCAGTTCGTCGGCCTCGAGCGCGGCGACCGGCTCGTCGGGCTGGAGGTCCGAGCGGCGGGCCAGGACCTTGTCGACGACGAGCGTGATCACCAGGGCCACGAGGGCGGACGAGCCGAGCCCGAAGAAGTAGTTGGCGACCGGAGTGACGACGTGGTGCGCGTCGATGGTGTGGGCGGCGGCGGTGGAGATCGACGACAGCAGGACGTCGGTGGTGGTGAGCGACGGGGAGGCGTCGTAGCCGGCGGAGATGGAGACGTAGGCGACGATGCAGCCGAGCACCGGGCTGCGGCCCGCGGCGCGGAATATGAGGGCGCCGAGCGGGATGAGGGTGACGTAGGCGGCGTCGCCGGCGACATGGCTGACCATGGCCGTCATCGACAGGGCGAAGGTGAGGTACCTGCCCGGCACCCGCGCCACCATGCGGCGCAGCAGTGCGGAGAACAGTCCGCTCTTCTCGGCGACGGCGATGCCGAACATCACGGTGAGGATGGTGGCCAGCGGCGGGAAGGCCGCGAAGTTGTCGACGGCCCCCTCGACGGCCATGGTGAGGCCGTCCTTGCTGAGCAGGCTCTCCACCGTGATGGTCTCGTGCGTGCCGGGATGCACCGCGCTGACACCGGCCGCCGCCAGTACGGCGCTGAGGACGGCGACGACCCCCGCGAGGATCCAGAACAGCCAGAACGGGTCGGGGAGTTTGTTGCCGACCTTCTCGATCGCCGCGAAACCGCGGAACGCGGTGCGCAGGAGTCTCGACTGCGGCTCGGTCGGCTGAGGCTGGGCGGAGGTGGCACTCATCGGTACCTCTTCGTGCATTCGAGGGATGTTCCCGCGAACAATGGCACTGAAGTGAGAGATTCTCTAGTCCCTGGCTGTAACAGTGGGATTAATCGGCGGTCTAAGGTGGGCGCCATGACCCGCCCTCTCCTCGACGAGCTCGACCGGCGCCTCATCGGAGCGCTGCATCTGGCACCCCGGGCCACCTGGGACGACATCGGCGGGATCCTGTCCGCCGACGCCAGCACCCTCAAACGCCGTTACGACCGGCTGCACGAGGCCCGGATGATCCGCGTGATCGGGCAGGCCGACTGGGGCATGCACACGACGGCGATGCCGGTCCACGTTTTCCTGGACATCACCGGCGAAACCCCGCTGGCCGTCCTGGACCGGCTCCGTGACCTGCCCCACCTTCAGCTCCTGGCGCAGATCTCCGGCGACTACCCGCTCTACGCCGTCGTCCACGCCCCCTCCGAGGCGGCCACCAGCGAGGCGATCGACCGGATGTTCTCCGTCCCCGGCGTCCGCCGCGTCAACGCCCTGCCCGCGCTCAGTACCCTGCGCCGGGGCATCACCTGGGACCCGCAGTTCCTGACCGACGGCGAACGGGCAGCCCTGCTCGAACTCGCCGGCGCTCATCCCGAGGGCGCCGCGACCGCGACACCCCCCGCCAAACCCCTCAGCGAGGCCGAACGCACCGTCGTCGCCCTGCTGATCCAGGACAGCCGGGCCTCCGCCGCGAGCATCGGCCGGGCCGCGGGCCTGGCCACCTCCACCGCGCACCGGGTCGTCCGCCGGGTCCTCGACGAGGGGTGGGTCAAACCGCGCCTGGAGATCGTGTCGGAATGGCTCGGCTTCCAGACGCCCTTCATCCTTCGCCTGCGCGTCGCCCCGGGCGAGACCCCCGACGTCATGCGCCGCATCGACCGGCTCCCCCAGACCCGGCTCGTCGCCCACGTCGCCAGCGACATGTCCGTCCTCGCCACCGGCCTGGTCACCGACCGCTCCGCCCTGGCGCTCTTCGTCGACCGCGAACTCGCCCGGATCCCCGGCATACTCACCGTCAGCGTCGACGTCATGCTCGCCGAACCGCGCCGCTACTGGCTGGACCGGGACCTGGCCTCAGGGCTCGGCGAGTTCCACGCGCCGTCGTTGCTGTGAACGCAGGGCTCGCCGGGCAGAAACGGGCGATGCTGTCGTACGAGCGATGCTGTCGTATCCGTCGAGAGTCGAGGAGAGTGCGTCGCGCATGGCCGAGCTCCATCCCCCCGTCGAGCCGTACGAGCACGGCATGCTCGACGTCGGCGACGGCAACCGTGTCTACTGGGAGAGCTGCGGGAATCCGGCGGGCAAGCCCGCGCTCGTACTCCACGGCGGGCCCGGCTCCGGGGCGGGGCCGTTCTGGCGTCGGCTGTTCGATCCGGCGGTGTACCGCATCGTGCTCCTCGACCAGCGCGGGTGCGGGCGCAGCACACCCGACGCCGCCGATCCGAGTACCTCGCTCGACGCCAACACGACGCCCCATCTGATCGCCGACATCGAGCTGCTCCGACGCCACCTCGGCATCGGGGAATGGCTCGTCCTCGGCGGCTCCTGGGGCGTGACCCTCGCGCTGGCCTACGCCGAGCAGCACCCCGAGCGGGTGTCCGAGCTGGTCCTCTTCAGCGTCACCAACACCACCCGCCGCGAGGTGGAGTGGGTCACGCGGGACATGGGCCGGATCTTCCCCGAGGAGTGGGCCCGGTTCCGTGACACCGTCCCCGAGGGGGAGCGCGACGGCAGCCTGGTGGACGCCTACGCCCGGATGCTCGCCGACCCTGATCCGGCCGTACGGGAGCGGGCCGCGCGGGAGTGGTGCCGGTGGGAGGACGTGCACGTGTCCACGCACCCCGGGCACCGGCCAGATCCCCGTTTCGAGGACCCGGACTTCCGGCTGCGTTTCGCCCGCCTCGTCACGCACTACTGGCGGCACGCCGGCTTCCTGGCGGACGGGGCGCTGCTGCGCGACGCCGGGAAGCTCGCCGGCATCCCCGGCGTGCTGATCCACGGGCGGCTGGACATCAGCGGGCCTCCGGATGTGGCGTGGCGGCTGGCCCAGGTGTGGCGGGACGCGGACCTCGTGCTGATCGGCGAAGAGGGGCACGGGCTGTCGGGGGATGCCACGACGGAGGCCGTGCTGGCGGCCACGGACCGGTTCCGGCCGGTCGACATCCCATAGGAGAGGCTTCCGGTGCCGGTGCCGATGCCGACTCCCGGTTTCGGAGCGAACCACCGTCACCAACCTGTGCGATCAGCACACCTAGGACGCGCCCACCTCAAGCAGTTCCTTGAGGTGCGCCTCGTCCCGCGGAATCTCCTTGCGGACCAGTGGCTTGACCACGAGCGGAACGAGCACCTTGCCGATGCCGTGCGGCTCGAGATCGACGGACAGCGTCAGTCGGGACCGCTCGCCGTCGTCGAGCGGCTCGATCGTGCCCTGGAGGTCACTGCGGACCGGGCCGTTGACGCCGTGGAAGTGCCAGCTGCGCGGCGGGTTGAACTCGGTTACCTCCATGGTCATGGGGACCTTCAGGCGCCCGATCCGCCGCTGCACCTGGAAGCGAGAGCCGACACCGAGCGGCCCTTCACTCAGGGTGCGTACCGCTGCGGCGCTCTCCTCCCACTCAGCGATGTGCTTCGGATCCGTCAGGTACGAGAAGACTTCGTCGGGGCGACGGGAGATGTCGATGGTTTCTTCGATGCGGGACATTACGCCCCCTTCCGGTAGTCTCTAGAACAAAATGATCCCATGGGCTGGGGTGAGCGACCATAGGTCGCCGCGGCCCGGCGAGCCGCCTGCGGCACCACGTCGGAACCTGGCCCTGCCGCCCATGATCGACGATCTTTCATCGAACCCCAGTCCGGGAACGATCACTGCGCTGGCCAGTCATGATCACTCAAGGCCGGAGCCCACCTCGCCTCACTCATCCTCTGGCTCCGCGAACCCACCCAAGGTCATTTGTCAGACAGATCCCAGGCCGACCGCTTGGCGCCGCAGGTCGCCAGACTGCACCACCGGCGCCGCCCGCTCTCGTCGAGGAACAGCCAGCCGCAGTCCGGACTGGGGCAGCCGCGGACGGTGAAGCGCCGCGGGTCGGCGAGCAGTTCGCCCGCGTTGCGGGCCACCGCGCAGACGGGCAGGCGCAGTCCGGCGGCGGGCGAGGGCTGCCAGCGTCCGAGACCGTCCTCGCCACGCGTGAAGACCGACAGCCGCGCGGCGTCCTCCACCGCCCCGGCCACCGACTTGAACGCCCGGCCGTCCTGCGGATCCGTCAGACAGGCGTACAGGTCCGTACGCAACCGCCGGGCCTCGTCGAGGACGGCGGCGGCCTCGGCCGGCTGCCGAAGGGCCTGTTCCCGCAGCCGGGTCACCTGCCCGTCCTCGATCAGGTCGAGGTGGCCGGCCCATACGGCGAGCGTGGCGTAGCCGCGCAGCCACTCCGACCCGGGCAGCGGCTCCCCGCTCCACCCGGCGTAGGTGTTGCAGAACTCCAGCGCGGGGTGTCCGCTCGTACTCCACGGCAGCCACTGGTCGCCGACCCGGACCGCGTAGACGGGCCCGGGGGGCCGGTCGAGCCGGGGGTCGGCGCGCAGCACGCGCTCGTGCAGGGTGCGGAGTTCGCCGTTCGGTTCGACGCCGAGTTCGGTCGCCAGTGTCGTACGCGTGCTGCGATACAGCCGGAGGGCGTCGGCCCGGCGGCCCGTGCGGTACAGGGCGGTCATCTGGGCGCCGACCAGCCCTTCACGGGTCGGGTGCTCTTCCAGCAGCGGCGTCAGGTCCGCCACGACACGGTCGTGCAGCCCCAAGGCGAGCTGGGTCTCGGCTCGCCGCTCCACGGCGGACAGGCGCAGTTCGCCCAGCGTGCCGCCGAGGCGAGTGCGCAGCCGTTCGTCGGCCACGTCCGCGAGCAGCGGGCCGCGCCACAGTCCGAGGGCCTGGTCGTACAGGCGGATCCGTTCCGCGGGATCAGCGCAGTCCGCCGCCTGCCCGACGAGCCCGGCGAACTCCTGGACGTCGATCCCATGGGGGCCCTGCTCCACGGCGTAACCGTCGTGCCGGGTCTCGACGGACACCCCGTGCGGCCTGAGCGCGGCACGCAGGCGGCCGACGTAGGTGTGGACGGTGGCGCGGGCGGAGGCGGGCGGCTCGTCGTCCCACAGCAGGTCGATGAGGCGGTCCGTCGTGACCGCGCGGCCCGCGTGCAGCAGCAGGACCGCCAGCAGGCACCGCTCCTGGCGGCGGCTGCCCACCAGGACCTGCCGTCCCTCGTGGCGGGCGGCGAACGGACCGAGCAGTTGGAACTCCATGGCTGTCCGGCAGCCTAACGGGACGTCGATGGTCAGGCTTTGGTCAGAGGCCGGGGAGAGACTGGCGCACGCCCCTTCCTTCCACCCGTCTCTGCCCAGGGAGAACCATGCGCCGAACAGCTCTCGCCACGCTGGTACTTGCCGCCGTGCTCGTCGGGACGCAGCCCGCGTCCGCGGAGCCGGCGCCGGGCTGGGAACCGGCACCCTCCGCGCCGTGGGACGTCGGCGCCGGTGCGCGATGCGACTTCCCCGTCCACGGCGACCCGGTCGTCGACGAAGTGGTGCGGCGCGTGCTGAGCACCTACCCCGACGGCTCCGTGCGGCGGGTCGCGTACCAGGGCGATCTGGTCGTTCGTGTCACGAACACCGAGACCGGCGCCTCCTACGACGCCGACGCGAGCGGCTCGGCCGTCGTCGAACACCGGCCCGACGGCTCCCAGCTGTGGGCCGTGCACGGATCGGTGCTCGTCGGGGTCGGCCAGGACCAGGGCAGTCTGCCGCGCGGCCTCTACCTCGTCGACGGCGTCTACACGATGGACATCAGCCCCACCGGCTACAAGTCCGTACACCTCCTGCACGGGACGACGGACGACCTGTGCGCGCACATCGGCTGAACGGGCCCGCCCTCCCCGATGCCCGGACCCGGGCTCGCTGCACTTGCGGTGGCCGAAAGAGTGCCCAGACTGAAGGGAAGGTTCGAGTGGAGGTGACCTCTTCATGGCCAGGATCACGCGGGAGACCGAGAACGAGTCGATCAAGGAGATCGAGCTTTTCGACGTCGACTTGAGCGAGGCAGAAAAGGAATTGTTTCGGTCGGCCCCCGAGCAGTTCGCCAAGGATTTCCTCGAAAGTGAAGGGTTCACGGTCAATCGCGTCGTCGTCGAGAGGCGTCTGCAGGGCGACGACACCGACCCCGGTTTCTGCGACAGGCCGTTGAAGCTGGTCCACGCCAAGGTGGGGACTCTGAACTCCACCTGGATCTGGCTGTGCCCGCACCCCATCTAGTGCCGTGACCGGAATCGGTCCCTGCCCACCCGTCAGGGCCTTTCGGGCTTGCGGGCCAGGAGGCAGGCGTGCGGTCTCCTCAGCCGTCCGCCGGGCTCCTGCTCCAGTCTCGCGGTGACAACGAGTCCGGCCTGCTCCAGCAGGCCGGCCATGCGGTCCAGCGGCAGAAGGTACGACTCGTAGGACACCGGACGGCCATAGCCCTGGGTCGGATGCAGGTGTTCGTCGCCGACATAGTCTCCCCAGAGCAGGTAGCCGCCGGGTGCGAGCGTGCGGTGGAACTCGGCGAACACCGCCGGCAGCCACTGCGGGGGCGTGTGGTGGGTGGAGTACCAGGCCAGGATGCCGCCGAGCTCGTCGTCCCCCGTCTCCAGCGAGGTCATCGAGCCCTCGGTGAACCGCAGGTGCGGATAGGCGTGGCGGGCCAGTCCGATCATCTTCGGTGACAGATCGACGCCGAAGGCGGACACCCCCAACCCGGCCAGGTGCGCCGTCACGCGGCCGGGGCCGCATCCCAGGTCCGCGACCGGCCCCGGACCGGCCGTCCGCACGAGTTCGGCGAACCCCGCCAGCATCGCGCGTGACAGCGGGTCCATCTCGGCTGGAGGCGGGACGCGTTCGACGTAGTCGACGGCAACCGTGTCGTACGACTCACGCACGGCGGTCAGGAAGGAGGGCTCGGCCATGCGGGCGACCCTAGACCGGGGAACTACGCCGTTGGAGTGCACTGTGCGGCAGGCGCGCTTGCCGTCGCTGCCATGAGAGCAGCCGGCGAGGATGCGCCTGACCGTGCTGACGCCCCGCGAGGAGAGACGGACGTGGCCGTGACGGATCCCTCACCGCTCTCTCGTGCAAGGGAGTGGACCGACCGCCTCGCCCGGGCCGATCGTGGGCGGCATGGATGATCACCGTGTGGCGCCAGTCGACCCTGCCGGTCCGGGTACGGAAGCGGAGGAGGTTCGTCGTTTCTGGGGGCGGCTCGGGCTTCCCGGGCTGATCGACGTGCACACGCACTTCATGCCCGAGCGGGTGCTGCACAAGGTGTGGGACTACTTCGACGCGCTCGGGGCGATGACCGGCGGGCTGGAGTGGCCGATCACCTACCGGCAGGAGGAGGCGGAACGGGCGGACGTCCTCCGGGAGTTCGGGGTGCGGGCCTTCACCGCGATGCTGTATCCGCACAAGCCGGGCATGGCCCGCTGGCTGAACGGCTGGGCTGTCGACTTCGCCCGCCGCACACCCGACTGTCTGCACACCGCGACCCTCTACCCCGAGCCGGGCGTCGAGGCGTACGTCCGGGAGGCCGTCGAGGCGGGTGCGCGGGTCTTCAAGGCGCATGTGCAGGTGGGGGCGTACGACCCCGCCGACGAACTGCTCCAGCCGGCGTGGGGGCTGCTGGCCGAGGCCGGGATCCCCGTGGTGATCCACTGCGGCTCCGGACCCGCGCCCGGCAAGCACACCGGCCCCGAGCCGATCGCCCGGGTGCTGGCGCGGCACCCCCGGCTGCGGCTGGTCGTCGCGCACATGGGGATGCCCGAGTACGAGGAGTTCTTCGGCCTGGCCGAGCGGTACGGAGAGGTCCGGCTGGACACGACGATGGCGTTCACCGACTTCAGCGAAAGCTTCATGCCGTTCCCCCGCAGGGCCCTGCCCCGGCTGGCCGGACTCGGCGACCGCGTCCTGCTCGGCTCCGACTTCCCCAACATCCCCTATCCGTACGAGCACCAGCTCCACGCCCTGGAACGGCTGGACCTGGGAGAGGACTGGCTGCGGGCGGTGTGCCACGACAACGCGGCAGGGCTGTTCGGGCTGTGAGCTTGTTCCGGAGCGTTGTGCGCGCCTGGATCCTGCCGATGCTGCTCATGCTCTGCGGCTCAACCGTCGCGGCTGGGCTGATCTCCGCGGACAGCGGCGGGGCGGCCACAGCAGTCCTGCTCGTGTTCCTGGTGCTGGCGGGCGTGAACTCGCCCCTCGTCTTCCCGAGGTCGATCGGTGCGCTGGAGGCACAGCGCCGCAGCGCGGTCGACGGACGGCCGGTCGTCTACTGGCGGCCGGGCTGCACGTACTGCATGCGACTGCGCATCCGGCTGGGCCGCAGCGCCCGCCGGTTGCACTGGGTCGACATCTGGCGTGACCCGGCAGGTGCCGCAGCGGTGAGGGCGGTCAACGACGGCGACGAGACCGTGCCGACCGTCGTCGTGGCGGGCCGGCCGCACACCAACCCCGATCCTGAATGGGTGCGGGAACAGCTGTCCTCTTCCGCGTGATCTCACACGGGGCGTCAGAATGGCCCGATGGAACATCACTTCGTCGGCATACCGGAGTTGACCGGCGTTCCCCGTGTCGCGGTCGTCATCGACGTCATGCGTGCCTTCACCGTGGCTGCCTGGGCCTTCTCGCGTGGCGTCGAGAGGATCGTCCTGGCCGAAACGGAGAGTGAGGCACTTGCCTTGAAGGAGAGCCACCCGGGCTGGCTGGCTCTGAAGGACGGAGCTCCGGCGGCGGGCTTCGACGCGGTGAACTCACCCGGCCTGCTCAGGTCACGCGATTTCGCCGGCCGCACGCTGGTGCAGAAGACGACGGCAGGAACCGTGGGCGCGCTGGCCGTCGCGAACGCGCCGCTCGTCCTGTGCGCGAGCTTCGTGGTGGCCGGCCCGACCGCGCGGTTCCTGCAGGCCAGGGGGGATTCCGGTCCGGTGACGTTCGTCGTCACCGGCGAAGGTGGCCGGGCCGACGAGGACCTGGCCTGTGCTGAATACATCGGTCGATCCGTGGCCGGGGGCGATGTCGAGGCGGACCCGTACCTCCAGCGCGCGAGGAATTCCGGTGCTGCCGCAGACCTCGCCGGTGGGCGGCGGAGCGGATACCACCCGGACGATGTCGATCTCTGCCTGGAAATCGACCGGTTCTCCTTCGCGATGGTGGCTCGCCAGGAAGAGTCCCTGACGGTGCTCCGCCCCGTTGCGGTGCCGTGAACCACACACCCCGGCACGACGCCCCCGGCCTCGCCGTCACCATGGGGTGCGGCAGACCGAGGGCGTCCTAGCGGGCGGGTGCGGGACTACGGGGTGTCCGTCACCTCCGTGACCTTCCAGCGCTGGTTGGACCCGGAGTTCGGCTGCCAGACGCCGACCGGGGCGCCTTCGTTCGTGGACTGGCCCCCGACGTCCGGGAGCTGGCCCGTGGCGGCGTTGACCAGGGTCCAGGTGCCGTCGCCGGTCGAGGACATGATCCACTCGGTGGCCTTGTCGCGGCGGCCCTCGTCCGGCTCGGCGACCAGGGCGCCGTCGCGGACGGCCAGGCGCTTGTCCGAGGCGGTTTCGGTGAAGACGTACCGCTTGCGGTTGTCCTTGCCGCGGATCTGCTCCACCCGCCACTGCTGACCGCTCGGGTCCGAGGCGTTGGCGCTCTTGATGACCAGACCCGTGCCGTTGCCGGCGATGGTGAGGTCCTTGCCGCTCTGGACGCCCGTCAGCCGGTAGGTGTGGTCCTTCCGCAGCTCGGCCGCGTCCTTCGCGACGCCGGAGACGCCCTTGACGAGGAAGGACGTCACCGACTGGGCGGGCACGGTGACCGTGGCCTGCTTGCCGGAGACCCGGATCGCCTTCTGCTTCTCCAGCTTGCCGTCGGCGCTGGTCACCACCGGGGTGACGGTGGCGTGCGAGGAGACCCGGCCGAACTTCGACAGGTCGAGGGTGACCGCACGGGACTCGGTGGCGCTGTTGACGTGGACGACCGTCGCCGCGTCGCCCTTGCGGGAGATCGCCGCGGTGCTGGACGTGTCGTTGGTCTTGATCAGCCGGTCGCCGGGCTTGATGTAGTGCGTGAAGTTGCGGGCCGTGTCGAACTTGGTGTTCGTGTAGATCGGGCAGGACTTCAGGGTGTCCTTCGAGGTGCAGCTGAAGGGGAGCTGGATCTCGCCCCAGTTGCCGCCCTTCGCGGACTCCCCGCCCGGCTTCATGTTGTCGTAGTCCTCGACGGGCTGCCAGAACACCCAGGCCTTGGGCTCCAGTTCGCGCAGGTCGTCGACCATGCGCTGGGCGAGGCCGAGGCCGGGCCGCATGTCCGTGAAGCTCTGGCCGTCGCCCCAGTCGCCCTCGACCTCGCTCATCCACAGCGGCTTGTCGGCGGCCTTGGCGAGGTCGCGGACGGTGGTGCGCTGGCCGGTGCCGTAGGTGTGGACGTTCATCTGGCCGACCAGGTCGCGGACCTCCTGGGGGTAGGAGTTCCAGTTGGTGGCGAACGTGCCGGGGTTGGTCTCGTCCATCGCGGAGATCTCCGCGTCCGACTTGGACTTCTTCAGCACCGGTGCCAGCGCGCGCAGCACCTTCTGCTGGAGCTCGGGGCCCATGTGGGCGCCCTCCTGGCGGCCTCCGGTCGGCTCGCCGTCGGGGCCGAGCTTGGTGCCCCAGTAGTCGGTGTTCGGCTCGTTGAAGGGGTCGAGCGTGTCGACCTTGATGCCGTGCGCCTTCTCCAGCCGCTCGGTCGCGCCCACCAGGTACTTGGCGAAGTCCTCGACGGACTCCGGCTTCAGCTGGTCCTTGCCCGCGTCGAAGTTGCCGGAGACGTAGCCGCTCTCGGTCATGAACCAGGGCGGGGAGTTGCTGAAGGTCTCCCAGTGGGTGATGTCCTTCTTGATGCGGTCGACCCACCAGCGCTGCGTCTTGTCGGCGTTCTTGTTCCAGTCGGCGGGGTCCTCGGCGTCCCACCAGTCGACGTCCTCGCGGGTGGTGCCCGCCGGGGCCTTCCACCAGCCCTCGACCGCGCCGCCGGCCCGCAGGTAGTCCTTGACGTCCGGGGCGTTGCCGCCGCCGATGTTGTAGCGGGCGATGTTCAGGGCGAGGCCCTCGTCGCCGAAGAGGAGCTTGTAGAGCTTCTCGCGCACTGCGGGCGGGTAGTCGCCGGTGGCGTTGGCGAACCAGACCAGGCTCGTGCCCCAGCCCTCGAACTTCTCCTGCTGGTAGGACGGGTCGGGGCGGACGGTGACCCCGGCCGCCTGCGCGGTGGGCTCGGCGTGCGCGGCGGGCAGGGTGGTGGTGGCCAGGATGGTTCCGGTCGCCACGGCGGTGACGCCGATGGCCCCGAGGAGCCTTCTCTTGCGGGTGCGGTGTGCCATCTCGAGTACTCCAACTCTTCTGCGTCCGCGCGTCCCGGCGGGCGCAGAGATCGGGGCCTACGTGGTGCGACTGGTGCGAGCTCTGGTGCTGTTCGATGCCTTTTCGTACGGTTGGGACCAGGCAATGTTTACGTAAACATCCACTGGCGGGATGTCTACACTGTCCGAATCTCAGGGGTCAAGGAGTCGTTCCGGACCGAAATTTGCGGCGGCTGCGCGGGGAGGGGAATGTGGGCACGGTGGAGGGTGCGAGAGAACCCGAGGGCACGCGCCGTACGAGAAGGCGTCCGGCCCGTCCGCGCCAGGGCGCCTCCATGGCCGACGTCGCGCAGCTCGCCGGCGTCTCCTCCCAGACGGTCTCCCGCGTCTCCAACGGCTTTCCGGGCGTCACCGAGGACACCCGCCGCCAGGTCCTGGCCGCGATGCGGGAGCTGGGCTACCGCCCCAACAGTGCCGCACGGGCGCTCAAGCGCGGCGAGTTCCGCACCCTCGGTGTGATCACCTTCTCCCTCTCCACCATGGGCAACATCCGCACCCTGGAGGCCATCGCCACCTCCGCTGCCCGGCACGGCTACGCCGTCACGCTGCTGCCCGTCGCCGTCCCCACCCAGGACGAGGTGAACGGCGCCTTCTCCCGCCTCGGAGAACTCGCCGTGGACGCCGTGATCGTCATCATGGAGATCCATCTGCTGGACGCGGCGACGGTCTCGCTCCCGCCCGGCGTGCAGGTCGTGGTGGCCGACTCGGACGCCGGCGACCGCTACACCGTGGTCGACACCGACCAGGCGGGCGGCGCGCGGGACGCCGTACGGCACCTGCTGGACCTCGGCCACGAGACGGTGTGGCACCTGGCCGGCCCCGAGGGCTCCTTCGCCGCCCAGCGCCGCGCCAACGCCTGGCGCGACACGCTGACCGCGGCCGGCCGCGTCACGCCGCCCCTGGTCCGGGGCGACTGGTCGGCCGAGTCCGGCTACCGGGCCGGGCTGCGGCTGGCCGACGAGCAGGACTGCACGGCGGTGTTCGCGGCCAACGACCAGATGGCCCTGGGCCTGCTCCGGGCCCTGCACGAGCGCGGCCTGCGCGTCCCCGGCGACATCAGCGTCATCGGCTTCGACGACATCCCCGAGTCCGCGTCCTTCCTCCCGCCCCTGACGACCATCCACCAGGACTTCGCCGAGGTGGGGCGGCTGTGCGTGGAGGGCGTCCTGAGCAAGATGCGGCAGGACGGGGAGGAGCACGGGACGACGCTGGTGCCTACGCGGCTGGTGCGGCGGGAGAGCACGGGGGCGCCGGGGCGAGCGACCGGCTGAGGGCTCACGCCCGCGGGCACCGCGGTGAGCCCGGTCGGCCTGGAGCGGGCGACCTCAGCCGCCCTTCCCCGGCGTCACCAGACCCGCCTCGTACGCCACGATCACCGCCTGGGCCCGGTCGCGGAGTCCCAGCTTCGTGAACAGGCGGTTGATGTGGGTCTTGACCGTGTGGTCGGTGATGGTCAGGCGTTCGGCGATGTCCGCGTTGGACAGGCCCTGGGCGATGAGGAGCAGGACCTCCACCTCGCGGGCGGTGAGGCGGTCGAGGAGGGACTTGGGGGCCGTGACGGGGCGGCGGGGGGCGAACTCGGCGATGAGGCGGCGGGTGATGCCGGGGGCCAGCATGGCGTCACCGGCGGCCACCACCCGTACCGCGTGCAGGAGTTCGGGGAAGGTGGCGTCCTTCAGGAGGAAGCCGCTGGCACCGGCCGCCAGTGCGTCGAAGACGTACTGGTCGAGGTCGAACGTGGTGAGCATCAGCGCCTTGGTGGCGCCGTCGGTCTCCCTCAGGATCGTGCGCGCGGCCTGTATGCCGTCCAGCTTGGGCATCCTGATGTCCAGCAGGGCCACGTCCGGCCGGTGGTCCAGGGCGAGGGCGACGGCCTGTTCGCCGTCCTCCGCCTCGCCCACGACGTCGATGTCGTCCTGGGTGGACAGCAGGTTGACGAACCCCGTGCGCACCACCGCCTGGTCGTCGGCCACGATGGCCCGTATCGGTTCCCCCGCCGTCACTCGTACACACCTTCCGCGAAGCTCTTCGCGCCGGCCCGCACCGGGAGTTCGGCCTCGATCAGGAAACCGCCCCCGGGACCGGCGGGCCCGCAGGTCAGACGTCCGCCGAGTAGGTTCGCACGCTCCCGCATGCCGCTCAACCCGTGCCCGCCGGAGTTGAGTCGGGGGCCCCCGGCCCCGGTCTTGGGGCCGGGACCGTCGTCGGTGATACGCAGCCGGACTTCGTCCTCTTCGTACGTGAGGAGGATGTCGACCGCGGCGCCCCGTGCGTGGCGGCGGGCGTTGGTCAGGGCCTCCTGGACGATGCGGTAGACCGTGAGTTCGAGGGAGGGCGGGAGCACCGCCGGGCGGGTGCCCGTGGTGTGCAGGGTGACCTCTCCGCCGCCCGACCGGTGGGCTTCCAGCAGCGCCCCCAGGGAGTCGAGCGTCGGCTGTGGTACGACGGGTGCCGCCTCCTCGGATCCGGCCTCGTCCGCGCGCAGCACGCTCAGCAGCCTGCGCAGCTCGGTCAGTGCCGAGCGGGCCGATGAGGCGATCTGCTGGAATCCGTCGCGTGCGGGCGGGGAGAGGTCGGGTGTGGTGTACGTGGCGCTCTCCGCCTGGACGGCGATCACGGACACCGAGTGCGCCACTATGTCGTGCAACTCCCGTGCTATGGCAGCCCGTTCCTGGGCGGCCGCATGCCTGCGCTCCATGGCGATCAGTTCCCGCTGGGCCGCCTCGCGCGCCTGCCGGGACTCCTCCCGGCTGCGGGTGGCGTCCGCGACACCGACGGTCGCCACCACGCCCACGGCCAGGACGAACGACTCCGTGAAGTACGACAGCGAGCCGTCGGCGCCGACGGCGGGTGCCCGGCCGCCGAGGTCGTACACGCCCATCGCCACATGGCCCACGTTGACCAGCAGCGAGCCGGTGATCGCGGCCGCGCTCAGCAGTGCGGGGTGCAGGACGCGGTGGCGGGCGAGCGTGTAGAGGCCCATGACTCCCGCCACCGCCACCGTCATCAGCAGCTCCGGGCGGAAGAGGAAGTTCAGCAGCGCCGCCGGTACCACCAGGAGCCCGATGCGGGGCTCGCGCCGGCGCCAGAGCAGGGGGAGCACCACGAGGGGCAGGGTGGCCAGGACCGTCGTCGAGGTGATGCGGGAGTGCAGGACCTCGGCCGCTGCCAGGACGACCAGCAGGACGCCGCTGACGTACGGGTAGCGGGGGGAGCGCGGCCAGGCGGTGGGGCGCAGGGACGACTGACGCATCCCCACATTGTCGGCCGGAGGTGTCCGGCCCGCGTCACCGTACGGGTTGATCCGGAGACCGGACGAGTACCACGGGTTGACTCCCAGGATCGGTGCCCGGTGTGACGCTTCTCGTCCGCCCCTTGCGAAGACTTGCCGGACGGAAGGAAGGCCGGCCGGCGGTGGACAGGGGGAGCGGGGATGCAGGGGCGTTCGCGAGGGCTGCTGCCGCTGTTCGGCTCGCTGGTGCCGGCCTCGGCGACGGCCGCGCGCACCACCGCACCGGGGCGCGCGGTGTCTTCGGGCCGTGCGGCGGGCGTGGTGTCTGCGCCCCGTCAGGTGGGGTGGGTGTCCCCCGCCACCGCCCCCCTTCCGCCGTCCCGGCGCGGCACCGGTCGCCGTTGGGAGACGCTGTGCTGGGCGGCCTGCGCCGTCTTCGCGCTGCTGCTGTGTCTGCGTACGACCATCGCCCCGCACCAGGTGTGGGGCGCCTGCGCCGCCGCGGGATACGGCGTCGCCGCGCTCGTCGCCCGTCTCTCCGCGCGGCCCTGGGGCCCGGCGAGCGCGGCGGTGGCCGCCGTCGGGTCCGTGCTGGTGCCGCTGGTGTTCCTGGTCGCGGACGGGGCGCGGCAGTTGGAGGTCACGGTCGTCGAGCGGTCCGGCGGGCTGCTGCTGGACACCGGCACGCCGTACGTCCCGGACCCGGCCGAACTGCGGGACTACAACCCGTACCTGCCCGGCATGGCGCTCTTCGGGCTGCCCCGGGCCGTCCTCGGTGACGTCCCGCTCGCGGACGCCCGGCTGTGGTTCGCGCTGGTGTCACTCGGGGCCATGGGGCTGGCCGCCGTGGTGTGCAGGGGCGCCGGGCCGTCCCCGCGCGGCACCGGCCCGGACCGCTCCCCGGCCCGGGCACTCCTCTGGCTCGCCGCCACCCCCGCCGTCGCCCTCCCGCTCGCCGTCGGCGGTGTCGACCTGCCGGTCATCGCCCTGATGTGCCTCGCCCTCGCCCTGGCCGGCCGCGGCGGCCCCGTCGCCGCCGGCCTCGCGCTCGGTGCCGCCGCGTCGCTGAAGTGGACGGCCTGGCCGGTGCTGCCCGTCGGGCTCGCCCTGCTCGCCGTGACCGCCGGGCGGCGGGCCGCCGTACGGGCCGGTGTCACGGCCGTCACCCTCGCCGTGCTCGCCGTGCTGCCGGTCGCGCTCGCCGACCCGCGGGCGTTCGCCGAGCACGTGCTGCTCTTCCCGCTCGGTGAGGGAGGCACCGGATCCCCGGCGACCAGCCCGCTGCCCGGGTACCTGCTGGCGACGTACGTGCCGGGGGGTTTCGCCCTCGCCGTGGCGGCGCTGGTGCTGGGCGCGGTCGCGGTGGCCGGGTCCCTCGTGAGGCGCCCGCCGCGCACCACCGTCGCCGCCGCGGACCGGCTCGCGCTGGGCCTCGGGATCGCCATGTGCCTGATCCCCGCCACCCGCTTCGGATACGTCGTCTACCCGCTGGTGCTGCTCGGCTGGTTCCGGCTCGTGCCGGCCGGCCGCCGTGCGCCCCGGCCAGGAGGTGCCATGCCCACGCGAGTCGCGTCGTCCCAGGACGCCGGGCGTCCGCTGCGCTGGACGTACTCCCTGCTGTGTGCGCTCAGCCGCCGCTTCTCGTTCGTGGAGGACGAGATCGACGGGCTGCGGCACGTGGTCGAGGAGGGGGACGTCTGCCTCGACATCGGGGCCGAGTACGGGGTGTACACGTACGCGCTGTCCTACGTGGCCGGGCCCAAGGGCTGTGTGCACGGCTTCGAGCCGTTGCCCGGGCCGTACCGCGTCCTCGGCGCCGGGGTGCGGCTGCTGTGCGGCGGGCGGGCGCACGCGCACCGGATGGCGCTGGGCGAGAGGCCCAGGGACGCGGCGGTGATGAGTCTGCCCTACCGCCGTGGACTGCCCGTGCACGGAAGGGCGTTCCTCACCGAAGGGGCGCGAGGGCCCGGCCCCAACAGCGAGTTCGCCGGGGAACGGCGTCCCGTGGTGCGGGTGGGCACCGTGGACGAGGTCGTCGCGGCGGCCGGACTGCCGCGCGTCGACTTCGTCAAGGCGGACGTCGAGGGGGCGGAGCCGCTCGTGCTGGCCGGCGCGGCCGGGACGCTGCTGCGGGACCGGCCCACGCTGCTGCTGGAGATCGAGGAACGGCACCTGGCCAAGTACGGGGCGCGCGCCGAGCGGCTCGTCGAGGAACTGCGGTCCGCGGGCTACTCGATGTTCCTGTGGCGGGACGGCCGGTGGCGTCCCGTGGACCGGGTCACCGAGGCGCACCGCAACTACCTGTTCACCGTGAAGCCGCTGGAGGACTGACCGACCATGCCGCGCACGCTCGTCGTCACCAACGACTTCCCGCCCCGGCAGGGCGGCATCGAGACCTTCGTCCACGCCATGACGGTCCGTTTCCCGCCCGACCGGGTCGCCGTCTACACCTCCAGCACGCCGGGCGACCGGGCCTACGACGCCCGGCTGCCGTTCCCGGTGGTGCGGGACCGCACCCACATGCTGCTGCCGACCCGGCGGGTCACCGCCCGGGCGGTGGAGCTGGCCCGCCGATTCGACTGCGACAGCGTCTGGTTCGGGGCCGCGGCCCCGCTCGGGCTGATGGCGGGCGAGCTGCGGCGCCGTACGGAGGTGCGGCGGCTGGTCGCCACGACGCACGGGCACGAGGTGTGGTGGGCGCGCACGCCCGGGGCCCGCGCGCTGCTGCGCCGCATCGGTGCCGGGGTGGACAGCGTGACGTATCTCGGCTCGTACACGCGGGCGCGGATCGCCGCCGCCGTCGGACCGGATGCGGCGGCGCGGATGCGGCGGCTGGCGCCCGGCGTCGACGCCGACGTCTTCCAGGGCTCCGAGGAGGCGGCGGCCCGGGTGCGGGAGCGGTACGGCCTGGGCGACCGGCCGGTCGTGCTGTGTGCGGCGCGGCTCGTCCCGCGCAAGGGACAGGACGCGCTGATACGGGCCTTGCGCCTGGTGCGCCGCAGTGTGCCCGGCGCGGTGCTGCTGCTGGTCGGGGACGGGCCGCACGCCCGGGCCCTGCGCCGGCTCGCGGCCGAGCAGGGTCTGGCCGGTGCGGTGGTCTTCGCGGGCGGGCACCCGCACGAGGAGATGCCCGGCTTCTACGCCGCGGCGCAGGTGTTCGCGATGCCGTGCCGGACCCGCAGGGCGGGCATGGAGGTGGAGGGCCTCGGGATCGTGTTCCTGGAGGCGGCCGCCGCCGGACTGCCCGTCGTCGTCGGCGACTCGGGCGGCGCGCCGGACACCGTACGGGACGGGGAGACCGGGTTCGTGGTCGACGGCCGTGACGTGGGGGTGCTCGCCGACCGGCTCACGCTGCTGCTGGACGATGCGGAACTGGCCCGGGACATGGGCCGCAAGGGCCGTGCGTGGGTGCGCGGGGAATGGGGGTGGGACCGGGCCCACGGGCACCTGACGTCCCTGCTCGGGGTGGGCTGAGGCGGGCGGGGCCGACGGGCCGGGCACAGGGCCCGCCCCGCCGAAGCCGGTCGTCCTTACGCGCAGTTCGTCAGCCACTTCGCCACGATGGCGGCGCGGGAGCGCACGCCGTAACGGTCGAAGAGACGCTGCATGTGGGATTCCACGGTCTTGGGCGACATCCGGAGGATGCGGGCGATCTCCTTTCCGGAATAGCCCTCGGCGATGAGGGCGACGATCTCGGCCTGACGTCTGCTGAGCCGCATGGCGTCGTTGTGCCGAACGGCTCCACCGTGCTGCGTTGCTGGCGTGCTCAACGTGTTCTGCCTCTCCGATGTGGGGGTGACAGGCAAGGCCCGGACTGCGAACTTGCGGCCGCACAAGATCCTGACGTGTGTTCGGCCGTTGCGCGCCGGAGACGGCCCCGGGGAACCCCGGCGACAGGGGACCGATTTGTGGCGATCCCAGTGGTCTCTTTGTCGCTCGTACGTACCTGTGAGGCGTTATGGCGCGGAGAGGAGCGGGTGGAGACGGATGAGCGAATGACGCGGTGTGCTGTGCGCTCGCACACCGGATGATCAAGGATTGTTCTGTCGGAACGGGGGAGCGTGTGCAAAGTGGTTGGACCGACCTTGTGGAGAGAGAACGAGAAGCGGAGCGGGTCCGCGACGCTCTGTCGGACGTGGCGGCAGGGCGCGGACGGGCCCTGCTCGTCGAGGGGAACCCCGGATCGGGCCGGTCCGCCGTGCTCGGCGGGATACGGGAGAGCGCGCGCGGCGCCGGGCTGCTCGTCCTGACCGCGCGCGGCAGCACCGAGGAGAGCGCCGTCCCCTACGGGATCTGCCTCCAGCTCTTCGAGGCGCTGCTGGAGGAGGACCCGCCCGGGGACCGGACGGCCGAGCGGGTGCGGGGCCTGCTGGAACCGGCCGGGAGACCGGCGGAGGCCGAGGCGGACGCCCTGGTCCGCGAGCTGCACCGGCTCACGCTGCGGCTCGCCGCCCGGTCGCCGCTCGCCCTGGTCGTCGACGACATGCAGTGGGCGGACGAGCCGTCCCTGCGGTTTCTGACGTACCTGGCGAACCGGCTGGACGACCGCTGTGTGCTGCTGGCCGTCGCCATGACCGCACCGCACACCGACGGGCCGGCCGCACGGGCGGCGGACCTGCTCGCGGGGCTCGGGCCCACCGCCTCGCTGTGGCTGGCTCCGCTCACCCCGGCGGGGACCGAGACGGTGGTGCGGGGGCACTGGCCGGAGCCGCCGCGGGAGCGGTTCGCCGCGGTGTGCCACGAACTGACCGGTGGCAACCCGCTGTTGCTGCGCGAGCTGTGCGCACAGGCTGTCGACGACGGCATCGAGCCGGACCCCGCCCACCTGGGCCGGCTCCGGACGACCCTGCCCCGCGGCGTCGTACGGCGGACCCGGCTGCGGCTGGCCGGGCTGAGCCCGGACGCGGCGCTGCTGACGGAGGCCGTGGCGGTGTTCGGCGACACCGGGGCCACCGTCGACGAGGCCGCCCGGGCCGCGGATCTGCCGCCGGACGTGGCCCACGAGGCCACCGCGGAGGCCGTCGCCACCGGGCTGCTGCGGGACGAGGAGCATCTGCGGCTCGCCCAGCCCCTGCTGCGGACCGCCGTGCTGGCCCTGACCCCACAGGCGGTGCGGGAGCGCGCCCACGGTGCCGCCGCACGGGCCCTCGCGGCCCGCAACGCGCCGCTGCCGCTGGTCGGTGAACACCTGCTGCACACCCCGCCCGCCGGCGACCCGTGGGCCGAGTCCGTGCTGCGTGGCGCCGCGCGGCAGGCCCTGACGGACGGCCGTGCGGACCGGTCGGTGCTGCTGCTGCGGCGCGCCCTGCGCGAACAGGCCCCGCACACGCGGGAGTACGACCTGCTCGCCGAACTCGGAGCGGCGGCCCTGTCCGCCGGCAGCCCCGAGGCGCTCGTGCACCTGCGCCAGGCCCTGGAGAAGGCACCCACCCCCGCGACCCGGGTCGCCACCGGTCTGCACTACGCGCACGCCCTGGCGAGGGAGCACCGGCATCCGGCCGCGCTGTCCCTGCTCGGCGAGCTGGCGGCGTCCCTTCCCGCCGGGGACGAGCGGCTGCGCACCCGGCTCGACGCCGTCACGGCGCTGCTGTCCCTGGGCCAGGTGGAGACCCGGGCCGGTGCCCGTGCCCTGGTCCACTCCCGCTATCCCGCCCGCAACGCCTCCGGGCCGGACGCGACCCTGCTGCGGGCGCTGCGCCTGGTGGTCGACCGGGACAACGGGGCCACCGCGAGCACCCTCGTGCGGCAGGTCGGCAGCATGCTGCGGATCACCCGGTTCCCCGTCGACGGGCTGACCGGGCTGCCCTCCGTCCACCTCGTCGTCTGTGTGCTGGCCGCCACCGGCCGGCTCTCCGAGGCGCGCGGGCTGCTCCTGGAGACCCTGCCGCACAGCACCGACATCCGCGCCGCCGAACACCAGCCGGACTCCGTGGCGCTGCACGCCCTGCTGTCGTACGGCCTGGGCCGGCTGGACGACGCGGAGCGCCAGGCCCGCGCGGTGCTGGCGTTACGGTCCCGGGGCTGGCCGCCGGGGCTGGGCGTCGCGGTGGCGGCGTCCGTGCTGGCCCATGTGCTGCTGGACCGGGGCGAGACGGAGGCCGCGGAGCGCGTCCTGTGCGACGGCCTGCCGCCGGGGAAGCCGCCCGGCCATCTGCTCTTCGCCCCGGCCCTGGAGGCCCGGGTGCGGCTCTGTGCGGAACTGGGGCGGCTGGACGAGGCGCTGGAGGCGTGGCGGCACGCCCGCCGGCTGACGTCCGACGGGCGGCTCGGCCTGCGGGTGACCGGGGGGTGGCAGCACGTGGCCCTGGCGTTGATCGTGGCGGGCCGCGAGGAGGAGGCCCGGCACGTGCTCCAGCGGGAGACGGAGACGGCGCAGGAGTTCGGCGCCGCCGTGCCGCTGGCGCTGGTCCACCGCGTGAGCGGTGCACTGCGCGGCGGCGGCCGGGGCCTGGAGGAGCTCCAGAGGGCCGTCGAGCTGTTGCAGTCCGCCGAACAGCCGCTGGAACTGGCCGTCGCCCTGGTGCAGTTGGGCTCGGCCCAGCGCCGGGCCGGCCAGCGTGCCGCGGCCCGGCGGTCCCTGTGCCGGGGGCGCGAGATCGCCCGGGAGCGGGGCGCGAGTGTCCTGGCGGACTGGGCCGACACGGAGCTGCGCGTCCTCGGCGCACGGGCCGTGCGGGGCGGGGGCGACCGGCTGACACCCAGCGAGCGGCGGGTGGCGGAACAGGCCGCCGCCGGGCTGTCCAACCGCGAGATCGCGCGGGGCCTGTACGTCTCCGTCAAGACCGTCGAGTGGCACCTCAGCCACGTGTACCGCAAGCTCGGGGTCCGCTCCCGCCGTGAACTGGTCCCGGCGCTGGCCCGGGCGGCGGGCCGGCCCTCAGCCCACCAGCGGCCGGCGGAAGCCGCGCACGGCCAGCAGGATCCCGACCGCCGCGACGCCGGCGCTCGCGGCCAGCGCGCCCAGCAGCCCGGCCGCGCCCGGCGTCCCCAGGCACAGCCCCCGCGCGGCGTCGACGGCGTAACTGAGCGGGTTGGCCCGGGCGATGAGCTGAAGCCAGAACGGCATGCCGTCCACCGGGGCGAATGCGCTTGACCCGAACATCAGCGGAAAGGTGGCCACACCGGCGATGCTCTGCATGGCGTCCAGGCTGCGCAGCCAGCAGCTCAGGGCGAGGAAGACCCACGTCAGCGCCCAGATGACGAAGGCGGCCAGCGCCAGGGCGGCGGCCGTGCCCGCGACCCCGCCGGGCGGGCTGTAGCCGAACAGTGCCCAGGCGCAGACCACCATGATCACCATCTGGACGCAAGCGCGCGCCACATCGGCGCAGCAGCGGGCGAACAGCACCGAGGACAGCGCGATCGGCAGCGAACGCAGGCGTGCCGTCATGCCGTTCTCCATGTCCCGGCTGAGGATCGCGCCGGACGCCGCGGCCGAGCCGATCCCGCTGGTCACCAGCAGCGCCGGCAGCAGGAACTCCATGTACGGCACTCCGCTGGGCAGCAGCCCGGGGTCGACCATGCTGCCGAAGAGCTGCCCGAGCACCACCAGCAGGAGCAGCGGCTGGAGGAGTTTGATCACCAGCACCCGGCGGTCCGCGAACTGCGACCACAGCGCGCGCCGGGTCAGGACGAAGACCTGGGTGACCGGGCCGCTGCCCCGCCAGTTCTCCCCGTCGGCGTCCCGCGCCGGCACGTCCGGGGCGGTGACCGGTGCGGCCGTTCCGTGCGCCGGGGCCGTCATCGCTGCTCCTTCCCCGCCGTGGCCGGGGCGCGGTGACCGCTCCGGGTGAGGGCGAGATAGACGTCGTCGAGCGTCGGCGAACTCAGCTCCAGCGCGGTCACGACGACCCCGGCCCGGTCCAGGGCCCGGACCACCGCCGGGACCTCGGCGGACGACTCCACGGGCACGCCGACACCCGTGTCGTCCGGGCCCGGGCCCGGACGCAGGCCCGAGCGGCGCAGCGCGTCCAGCGCGGTCGCCCGTTCCCCGGGCCCGGCGAAGGACAGCTGCACGGTGAGCGTGCCGACCCGCGCCTTGAGTTCACGGGCCGTGCCCGTCGCGGCGACCGTGCCGGAGTCGAGGACGACGATGGTGTCCGCGAGCCGGTCGGCCTCCTCCAGGTACTGCGTCGTCAGCAGCACCGCCACTCCGTCCGCCGCCAGGCCCTCGACGATCTCCCACAGCCCGATGCGGCTCTCCGGGTCCAGGCCGGTCGTCGGCTCGTCCAGGAACAGCACGTCGGGCCGCCCGACCAGACCGATCGCCAGGTCCAGGCGGCGCCGCATGCCGCCCGAGTACGTCCGGGCCGGGCGCCGGGCCGCGTGCTCCAGGCCGAACAGGGCGAGGAGTTCCTCGCTGCGCCGCCGCGCCTGCCGTGGGCTCGCCCCCAGCAGCCGGGCCACCAGCAGCAGGTTCGCGTACCCGGTCAGCCGGTCGTCGACGGCGGCGAACTGCCCGGTCAGCCCGATCCGGCGGCGCACCTCACGCCCCTGCGCGACGACGTCGTGCCCGGCCACCGTGGCGGAGCCCGAGGTGGGCGGCAGCACGGTGGTGAGGATGTTGACCAGGGTCGTCTTGCCGGCCCCGTTGTGGCCGAGCAGCCCCAGCACGGAGCCGGCGCCGACGGTGAGGCTGACGTCGTGCAGGGCCCGCACCGGGCCGAACGTCCGGCCGACCCGGCGGGCCTCGATCACCGGCGCCGTCATGCGGCGGAGTACGGCGTGACGTCCATGCCCGGGTACAGCTCGGTCAGCCCGGCCACGGTCTCCCGGTTCCAGTAGGGCGAGCCTGCCGGCGGGAAGCCGAGCAGTTCCCGCTGGCGCGGGGAGGCCTCGACGACGAACCGGGTCGCGGCCGGGCCGTTGGCCGAGGCGGGCGAGCCCACCCAGGTCTGCTTGTCCAGCCAGACCGAGTCGGCGGCGTGGAAGGTGAGATGGAGGGCGAAGCGGTGCCCGGTGGCGTCGCGCAGAGCGGAGCAGCGGTGCACGGTCGTCCCCGCCAGCAGCAGCACCGAGCCGGCCCGGGCCGTCACCGGCTCCTGGAGCTCGTACAGCCACGGGTACTCCTCCTGGCTGTACGCGGAGTACCCGGAGGACAGCAGGGGCAGGCCGGCCGTGTGCTTCTTCGGCACCACGCACGTGGGCCCGAGGTCCTCGGTGACGTCCGAGAGGTAGACCAGCGCGACGACCCGCTGGAACACCCCGTCACCGCGGGGCGGGACGAGGGTGTTGCGCCCCCAGGCCTCGTTGTGCAGCCGCTGGGCGTTGGCCGGCGCGATCCGGCTGCCGTACTTGGCCTGGAGGATCGAGTCGCCCAGCCGGACGTCCCGGGTGCCGGTCACCCGCTCCGCGAACGAGATCAGCTCCGGGTGCAGCGACAGGTGGTTGAGCTCCACCGGCTCGTACGGGAATCCCGCCGACCTCCGCAGGGACGCGTACCGCTCCGGCGTCCGCAGCCGTTCGTCGCTCTCCGGGAAGTAACGCAAGGTCGCCGCGCGCGCCTTTTCCAGTTCCTCGCCGCCGAGGAATCCGTCCACCAGGACATAACCGTCGCGCTGGAATTTATCCAGGTGCTCGTCCGTGATACGCATATCCGCCTCCTGGCCTCTCTCCATGGCTCACAGTAACGGCCTCGGCGGGTATTCAGGTGTAGGTGATTTCCCCTACGGGAAATGCAGCAGGGGAAAACAACGCGGTGATTCGTCGGAATGTCGCGGCGGCTCGTCATGGGTCAGAGTTGTGGCCATGGGACGAACTCCCCAGGGGGTTCGGACCGGATGTGTTCACCCACATATCAAGGAGGTGCACGATGGAGAAGATCGAGATCACGGTCGACGACTTCGAGTTCGTCGGCGAGCTGGACGAGGTCACCATGGGCTGGAGCGGTCCCACCGACGACACGTTCGACGGCGACTGGACCCCGTGAGTCTCCTTGTCCTCCGAGGAGCGGAAGTGATTCCCTCCCGGTGACACACCCGGGCGTGGCCTTCCCTTCGGGGAGGCCACGCCCGGCGCTTCTCAGGAAAATCTGCCACGCCTGGGTATTACCTGCGCAGAGAAATCCCCACAAAGGAAAACCGCAGCCCGCCGAGCAGGAAAGAGGAGATCGTGTTTTCCGCCCCACCAGCTTTCCGGTCGACCGGGCGTGGACCGGCCGCCCGGTCTCCCCGTGAGACCCCGCGCGAGCTGCGGCGCCGCCTGGTCCGTTCCGCGCTCGCCGGCGTGACGGTGCCCGCCGAGGTCCCGGTGCGCGGCCGTGAGCTGCCCCGGGCGGTGGCGGACTACCTGCGCATCGGCCGCGCCTTCCGCGCCGGCGGTCTGGCCGCCGCCCTCCCGCTGCTGCCCCCGGTCGACCCGCGCCGGCCGCGGCGCGCCCTGCGGGACGAGGCGACCGCCTTCTGCGCCCGCGCGGCCGCCTGGCAGATCCAGGGCCTCGCCCGTACCGTCGCCGGCGCCCATCTGTGCCTGCACGAGTCGCTCGGTGTCTGCGCCGCCCTGCGCGGGCTCGGCTTCGACGCCGAGGTCGTCATCGGCTACCCCGTCATCGAGCACTCGGACGGCAGCGAGGAACTGCACGCCTGGCCCGCCCTCGGCGACCTGCCGCTGGTCGGGCGCGGCGGGGAACGGCCCCTCGGATACGTCGAGTTGCTCCGCTACCCGCAGGAGGGCTGAGATGCTGCTCACCGCTTTCGGCATGGCGGGCCGGGCGCACGTCCCCGGCGGCGCGCTCCTGGACACGACCACCGCCCACGACGCCACCGGCACGGCCTCCCCCCGGGCCGCCGGCGACCGTCCCTGTCTGCTCCAGGGCCCGGTCTACGAGAACGGCGCCGCACTGGACGCGGCCCGGGCCGAGCGGGCCGGCCGGCTCCAGTTCACCGGCTGGCTCGACCTGTCCGCGCTGCCCGAGTTCCTGCTCCTCGACACCGGCCGCGAGCCGGGTGCCGCGCTCACCGCGCTGCAACGCCTGCTCGACCTGCGCGGGGCCGAGGCGGTCCGCCGGCTGCGCGGCGACTTCGTCCTCGCCCATGTCGCGCCCGACGGAGGGCGGCTGACGCTGTACCGGGCGGTGAACGCCCTCACCCCGTTGTTCTGGACCCAGGACGGCGACAGCCTGCTGTGGGCCGCCGACCCGGCCCGGCTGCTGGGCGACCGGCCGCCCCGGCTCTCCGACGTCGACACCGACGTGCTGCCGATGCTCATCGCCGAGCGCGGCATGCCGGACGACCGCTCCTGGTTCGCCGGGGTGCGCAGACTCCCGCCGGGCAGCGCGCTGGTGCTGGAGAAGGGGCGGCGGCCCCGGTCCGAGACGTTCGACGAGTTCCGCCCGCACGAGAACCCGCCCCGCACCATCGACGAGGCCGCCGACGGCCTGCGCGAGCGTCTGGCCCGCGCCTGCGGCCGGATGCTCGCGCACGAGCCGGACGCCGTCCTCATGCTCAGCGGCGGCATCGACTCGGCCGCCGTCGCCCACGAGATCGGCACCGGTCCGGGCCGGGGCATGGGGCTGCACTTCACCCTGGAGGGCTTCCCCGGCTTCGACTCCGACCGGGAGGCCGCGGAGTCCGTGGCCCGGGCCTGCGGGCTGTCCTGGATGCCGTACGACATGTCCAAGCACACCCGGGCCGGCGGCGACTACATCGACATCCCCGCCACCGGCGCGCTGCCGCAGACCCATGTGCCGCTGCGGGGCATCGCGGCGGCAGTCGACCTCGCGGAGGCGGCCGGCGCCCGGTTCGTGCTCTCCGGGCTGCTCGCGGACCAGATCCTCGCCCACGACCTGCAACGCGGACTGTTCTCGGTGGCCGGCCCGGCGATCCTCGACCCCCGGGTGGCCGGTGAGCCCGTCTGGCAGACGCTCGCCGCCGCAGCACGGACGTCGTTCGCGGGCGGCGCCCCGGCCGGAGACGGGCCGGGCGCCGGAAGCACGGGACGGCCGGGCGGCCGGGCACTGGCCACGGCCCGCTACCTCTACCGGCTGCTCAGCGGCGACCCCACCACCGCGCTGCCGGACCGCGACGCCATCGTGCACCCCGTCGGCTTCACGGAGGACGCCGGTGCCCGCGTCACCCTCGCCCTGCGCGAGGCCGCCGACCGGGCCCGGGACAGCCTCCACTCGGCGCTGCGGCGCGGCGGCTGGTCCCGCCGCGGCCTGCCGCAGGGCATCACCTCGCTGTTCATGCTCGGCCAGTCCCTCAGCACGGCCAACCTCCAGGCGGCCTGGATCAACTACGCGCTGCCCAAGCACCGGCTGATCAGCACGCCCTTCGCGGACCGGGACGTCGTCGAGTACGCCCTCGCCCTGCCCGCCCGGCACCGCATCGGCTTCGGACACGGCCTCACCGTCGACAAGTTCGCGCTGCGGCTCGCCTACGCCGACCGGGCCGTGCCCGCCGGGATCGGCCACCGTATGCAGCAGGCCCGGATCGACTCGATCTCCGCGATGTTCGTCAACCAGAACTTCGAGGCCTGCCGTGCCCTGCTCACCCCCGACTCGCTGCTGTGCCGGCTGGGCGTGCTGAGCCGGACCTTCGTCGACGGTCTGACGCCCGCCCGGGTGCACCGCAACGGGGAGGAGATCGCCCGACTCTGCGTGATCGAGCGCTGGCTGGAAGGACTGGACCATGCGTGACGCGACCCGCGCCGAGGCCGAGGTCGAACTCGCCGACCACATCGTGTTCCGGGAACTCCCGTTCTGCGGCGTCCTGCTGGACACCCGCCGGTTCACCGTGCACCGGCTGTCGCGCCGCGCCAGTCACGTCCTGCGGAGCGCGCTGGACCCCGGCTCCCCCAACCCGTACGCCCCGCTGCTCCCCGACGGCGACGAGGAGACGGCACAGCGGCTCCGGCGGCAGCTGCTGGACCGGCTGGTGTCGAGCGGCATGGTGCGCCGGGCCGGTTCCGGTGAGGCCCCGGGGGAGCGGAGGTGAGCTCCGCTCCGGCGAGCGGCGCGGGGACGCTGCCCGAGCCGCTGACCCGCGCACTGGCCTGGGTCGGCGACCGGCTGCCGGCGTTCCTGCCGCCGCCGGACCCCGCCGCCCGGCGCGACCGCCTCAAGCCGCTGAGCGAACTCGCCCTCGCCCACCACTGGCTGGCCGGGCGGCTCGGCCCAAGGGTCCGGGAGCTCGGCGGCTGGCGGGACTTCCTCGTCGAGGCGTGCGCCGGCGGGCTCGCGGCCCGGGCGGCGGCAGCCGAACCGGGCGACGCCCTCTACCTGATGCAGCCCTACCTGTGGCTCCGGGCCGCCGGCCACGTCGTCGACGACTGCGAGCAGGTCCTGCGCGAGCGGGCCCGCGCCGGAGTGCGCCCCGGCTCACCGGGCGTCCTGCACGCCCTGGAGGCCGCCGGGCTGCTGCGCACGGGCCCGGACTGGGCCGGGCTGTGCCGCAGGGCGGTCCTGGGCCGGGACTGGACGGACCAGGACCTGACCCGGGACGCCTACCGCGTCACCCACGCGGTGTTCTACGCCACCGACCTGGGCGGCGCCCCGCTCGTCCTGTCCGCCGTCGAGCGGGACCGGCTCGCCGCGCTGCTGCACCGGCTGCACGGGCACGCCCTGCGCGCCGGGCGGTGGGACCTGCTCGTCGAGACGCTCATCGCGCTGCGCGGCGTCGGTGCCGGGGACCCGGCCGCCGAGGAGGCCTGGGCGGCCCGGCGCGAGTCGCTGGCCGTCCACTGCGACGGCGGCACGCCGCTGGACGAGACGGCCGCACGCCTGCTGGCCGGGTCGCGGCCGGACGACACCACGCTCTTCCGGTCCTGCTACCACGCGACCCTGGCCGATCTGCTGCTCCAGTCCCTGTCGGTGTCGGTGTCGGTGTCGGTGCCGGGGACTCCGGGCCCGGGCCGGACGCCGGAACCGCACGAGTTGCAAGGAGACCCCTCACCATGCCCGCAGCCCGCACACCGGCAACGACCGCCCCTGACGCGGACGTCATCGTCGTAGGAGCCGGTCCGGTGGGCCTGATGCTGGCCTGCGAACTGGCGGTGGCGGGCGTCGGCGTCCTGGTCCTGGAGCGGGCGGCGGACTTCGACCGGCGGCTGCGCGCCCCGGGCATCACCGCGCGCAGCATCCAGGCCCTGGACCGGCGCGGTGTCCTGGACCAGCTGATGAAGGCGACGGCCGAGGCCGAACCGGCGTACCGCACCGAGCGGGACGGGGACGGCCGGGCGCCCGAGATGCTCCCGGTGCGCGCCGGCATCCTCGAAGAGGTGCTGTACGACCGTCTGGTGGAGCTCGGGGGCCGGGTGCGGCGGGGTCTGACGGTGACCGGCCTGAGGGACGGGACGGACGGTGCCGTCGTCACCGCCACCGACGAGGACGGCACCGAACACACCTTCCGGGCCTGCTACGCCGTCGGCTGCGACGGCGGGCGCAGTGCCGTCCGCAAGGCGCTCGGCATCGGGTTCCCCGGCGGCGGACCGGAGGTGACGGGGTATCAGGCCGTGGTGACCGTCGAGCCGGAGGGTGCTCTGGAGCGGACCTGGCGCCGGACGCCCCGGGGCATCGCGGCCTATGCGCACGGGCCCAGCCGGATCGTCAGCGTCGAGTTCGACACCCCGCCCGTCGACCGGCACAGCGAGGTGACCCTGGACGAGGTCGAGGCCAGTCTGCGCCGCACCAGCGGGGTCGACGTCACCCTGCGCGACCCGGTCTCCCTCGCCCGGTTCACCGGCACCTGCCGGCTCGCGGAGCGCTACCGCCGGGGCCGCGTCCTGCTCGCGGGTGACGCCGCCCACGTCCATCCGCCGTTCGGCGGGCAGGGCCTCAACCTCGGTCTCCAGGACGCCGTCAACCTCGGCTGGAAGCTCGCCGCCGCCGTCCGCGGCGACGCCCCGGACGGGCTGCTCGACAGCTACGAGAGCGAACGCCGGCCGGTCGCCGCCCGGGTGCTGCGCAACTCCGAGGCGGCCACCCGGATCCTGCACCCCGGCCCGGAGAACACGGCCCCGTACGAGCTGTTCTTCAAGGAGCTGATGACCGATCCGGCGGTCAAGCAGCGGCTCCACGACGTGTACGCCATGAAGGACGTGTTCTACCCGATGGGCACCGGAGCCGAGCCGGCGGCCGGTCTCCTCGGCCGTGCCTGCCCCGACCTCCTCCTGGAACGCCCGCGGCGGGACGGCGGCGGCACGGTGCGCCTGGCCACGCTCCAGCAGGAGGGCCGGGCGGTGCTGGTCCACACCGCCGGCCAGGCCGAGTTCGTGTCCCTGGCCGCGGGCTGGCGCGACCGCGTCGATCCGCTCGCCGCCGAGCGGGTCTCGCCGGACGTGCCCACTCCGCTGCTGGTGCGCCCCGACGGCTACGTGGCCTGGACTCCCGAGGCGGGCCCGGGCACCACCTTCGTCACGGCGCTGCGCCGCTGGCTGGGCGCGCCCCTGGTCGGCGACTGAGGGGGCCGGCCCGAATCCTCAGCGCCGCTCGACGACGTCGATCATCCGCAGCGCGCGCGTGACGGTCTCCGCAAAGGACGGCCCCGACGGCCGGTCGGGCCGCAGGGCCCAGTCCTCCACCGCGATGCGCATGGCGGTGTTCAGCACGCCCGCCTCCACCCGGACCGCGAGATCGCCGGACGGCCGGCCCGTGCGCTCGGCGATCACCGCGGCGAAGGCGGCTTCCGCGTCGTAGTGCGCCTCCAGCCACACCGCCCGCAGCCCGGGTTCGTCGCGGCCGAGCCGCAGCAGATCGCGCAGGGCCCGCACGCGCGGTGAGGTCTCGTCGTCGAACCGGATGCTCAGGATCGCCTCGGCGAGCGGCTCGTGATCGCCCCGGCAGTCCCGCAGATGCTCCGTCAGGAGCTCCAGGCCCGTGGTGAGCAGGGGGCGTACGCACTCCTCCTTGGAGCGGAAGTACCGCCACAGCGTGCGCGTCGACACGCCTGCCGCGGAGGCGATGTCCTCCGCGGTGACCGCCGCGACGCCCTTCGCGGCGAAGAGCCGGACCGCCTCCTCGGCGATCTCCATACGCGTCTCGGCGCGTCGCCGCTCCGTCAGCGGTGGCCGCCCCGTGGCCCCACCCGATCGTCCGGCCATGCGCCCTCCTCGACTTGCCGCGCCCACTCTATTTTACGTCGCGCCCTGCCTTCCTGGCGTGAAACGACCTGTTGGCACGACGCGTCTTTATGTCGCACTGAGACAAAAACCAGTACTGTGCCCGCACGCCGGGCCAACGCGACGAGCAGAGGAGCGCCATGGGTGCCACGGGTCTGTCAGGCAAGAGCGTCATCGTCACCGGAGCCGCCTCCGGCATCGGCCGCGCCACCGCCCTGCGGTTCGCCGCGGAGGGAGCGCGGGTCGTGGTCGCCGACCTGAACGCCGAGGGGGCCAAGAGTGTCGTCGGGGCCATCGAGTCCGCCGGGGGAACGGCCGTCGCCGTCACGGGCGACCTGAGCGACAGCGCCGTCGTCGACGCGGTCGTGGCCGCCGCGGTCGGCACCTTCGGCGGCATCGACGTGCTGGTCAACAACGCCGGCGTCATGGACAGCATGTCGGCCGCCGCCGACGTCACCGACGCGGAGTGGGAGCGAGTCCTGCGGATCAATCTCACCGCGCCGTTCCTGCTGACCCGGGCCGCGCTGCCGCACATGATCGCCGCGGGCGGCGGCGCCATCGTCAACACCGCGTCCGAGGCGGCGCTGCGCGGCAGCGCGGCCGGCACGGCGTACACCGCCTCCAAGCACGGCGTCCTCGGGCTCACCCGCTCTCTCGCGGTGATGTACCGCGACCAGGGCATCCGCACCAACGCCATAGCCCCGGGCGGCACGGCCACCGACATCACCGCCGACGTCCACATCGACCGGGAGGCCCACGGACCGGCCGTCGTGGGCCGGTACTTCGTCAACATGGGCCGCATCTGCGAGCCGGAGGAGCAGGCCGCCGCCATCGTCTATCTCGCCTCCGACGCGGCGAGCGGTGTCAACGGCGTCGTCCTGCCGGTGGACAACGCCTGGGCCGCGGTCTGACCCCACCCGGCCTCCCCGTACCGCGCCCCATCCGCGAGAGGAAGAGGACACGCATGTCCACCCCCCACACCCCCGCCCCGGCCCTGGACTTCGACCCGGACGCCCTGCGCGAGCGGTACCGGGCCGAGCGCGACCGGCGGATCCGCCCGGACGCCAACCGCCAGTACCGGCGCACCACCGGCGAGTTCGGCCACTTCGACGAGGACCCGTACGCCGAGTCCGGGTTCAGCCGGGAGCCGCTGCACGACCACGTGGACGTGGTGGTCGTCGGCGGCGGCTTCGGCGGCCTGCTGACCGGTGCCCGGCTGCGCCAGGCCGGCCTGGAGAACGTCCGGATCATCGAGAAGGGCGCCGATTTCGGCGGCACCTGGTACTGGAACCGGTATCCGGGCATCCACTGCGACATCGAGTCGTACGTCTACATGCCGCTGCTGGAGGAGCTCGGCTACGTCCCGAAGTGGAAGTACGCGCCGGGCGAGGAGATCCGGCAGCACGCGCAGGCGATCGCCCGGCACTTCGGCCTCTACGACGACGCCTGCTTCCGGACGCAGGTGAGCGAACTGCGCTGGGACGAGGGCGAGTCCGCCTGGATCGTCACCACCGACCGCGGCGACCGCATGACCGCACGCCATGTCGTCGTGGCCACCGGGCTGCTCAGCCAGCCCAAACTGCCCGGGATCGAAGGCATCGAGACCTTCAAGGGCCACATGTTCCACACCAGCCGCTGGGACTACGACTACACCGGCGGCGACGCGAACGGCGGACTGCACAAGCTCGCCGACAAGCGCGTCGCCCTCATCGGCACCGGCGCCACCGCCATCCAGGTCGTGCCGCACCTGGGCCGGGACGCCCAGCACCTGTACGTCTTCCAGCGCACCCCGTCCTCCGTCGACGTGCGCGGACAGCGCCCCACCGACCCCGAGTGGGCCGGCTCGCTGGAGCCCGGCTGGGCGCGGCGGCGCCGGGACAACTTCCTCGCGGTCGTCACGGGCGGCCCGGCCGACGAGGACCTGGTGGCCGACGGCTGGACCGGCACCGCCCGCCTCCAGCAGAAGCTCATCCCCACCGACGGCTTCACCGGCCTCACGCCCGAGGAACGCGAACGCCTGGAGGAGATCGCCGACTTCCAGAAGATGAACGAACTGCGGGCCCGGGTGGACGCGATCGTCGAGGACCCGGAGACCGCCGAGAAGCTCAAGCCCTGGTACCGCTACATGTGCAAGCGGCCCACGTTCAGCGACGGTTACCTGGAGACCTTCAACCGGCCAAACGTCACCCTCGTGGACACGGCCGACCACGGGGGAGTGGAGCGCTTCACCGAGCGCGCCGCCGTGGTCGGCGGGGTGGAGTACGAGGCCGACTGCGTCATCTTCGGCACCGGATTCGAGGTCGGCGTCTCCGGTCTGCTGTCCGGGCAGCTTCCCGCGTACGGCAGGGACGGCGTCGCCCTGCTGGAGGCCTGGCGGAAGACCGGCCCGAGGACCCTGCACGGCTTCTACAGCCGCGGTTTCCCCAACCTGTTCATGCTCGGCTCGGTGCAGTCCGCCAGCTCCGTGAACTACGTGCACGTCCTGGACGAGCAGGCCACGCACGTCGCCGAGGTGATCGCCGAGGCGCGTCGGCGCGGGGTCCGGTGCGTGGAGCCGACGGCCGAGGCGGAGACCGCCTGGGGGGCCGTGATCCGCGCCAAGTCGGTGGACCTGTACAAGTTCCAGTCCGAGTGCACCCCCGGCTACTACAACGCCGAGGGCATGCCGAGACCCCGCAGCGAGTCGTACGGCGACGGCCCGATCGCGTTCTACGAGCTGATCCGGCGCTGGCGTGCGGAGGGCGGCATGGACGAGGTGCTGGGCTCGTGACGGGGCGTCCGAGCAGGCACGAAACGAGTGGCGTGCGCAGCACCCGCTGGCAGGCCCGGCGCCTCAACTCACCGAACCCGCTGTGGGGTTCCAACGGCGTCGCATTCGGCCCCGACGGGCGGCTGTACGTCGCGCAGTTCCTCGCCGGGCAGATCAGTGCCGTCGACCCGGCCACCGGGGACGTCGAGGTCGTGGTCCCGCCGGACGGCCCGGTCCAGTCGCCCGACGACCTGGCCTTCGGGGCGGACGGGTCGATGTACATCGCCGACCTGGTCCCCGGCCGGGTGTGGCGCCGCAGTCCCCGGGGCGAGTACGGCCTCGTCTCCGACGAGGTGAAGGTGCCCAACGGCATCACGTGCGTGGGCGACCGGCTGTTCGTCAACGAGATGCGGATGAACGGCCGGCTGCTGGAGCTCTTCCCCGAGGGCGGTGACCCGGTCGTGCTGACCGACGGGCTGGCGCTCGGCAACGCCATGCAGCTCGGCCCGGACGGCTGCCTCTACTACCCGCACATGGTCAGCAACCAGGTCTGGCGCATCCCCACCGGCGGCGGTGTGCCCGAGGTCGTCGCCGAGGACGTGCACGACCCGGTCGCGGTCCGCTTCGACCAGGGCGGCGTCCTGCACGTCCTGTCGCGCGGCCCCGAGGGCATCGTCACCCGAGTCGACCTGCACGGCACGGGCTCCCGCTCGCTGGTCACCAGCGGGGTCACGGGCCTGGACAACGCCGCGTTCGACGGGGAGAACCGCATGTTCGTCTCCAGCTTCGCGAGCGGCGGCATCACGGAGCTCCACCCCGACGGCCGCACCCGGCCCGTCGTCCCGCGCGGCCTGGACGGCCCGTACGGCGTGACGATCGACCTCGGCGGCCGGGTGTACGCGGCCGACCACTACCGCGTGGCCCGCCCGGAGGAGCCCGACCCCGGCGCGTCGGGCGACGTCACCACCGAGATCCTCCAGCCCTTCGTCCACGGCATCACGGCCGACGGCGAAGTCCTGCACACGACCTCGCAGTTCGGCACGGTCCAGACCTACGACCCCGCCGCCGGCACCACCCGCACCAGGGCGACCGGCCTGGACCAGCCCCTCGGCATCACGGCCCGGCCCGACGGCACCCTGGTCGTCGCCGAGACGGGCGCCGGCCGCGTCCTCGCCATCGACGGTACGGACACGGTCACGGTCCTGGCCGAAGGCATCGACCACCCCGTGGACGTCACGCTCGACGCGGAGGGCCGCTGCTACGTCAGCGACGACCGGCGAGGGGCCGTACTCCGCATCGACGACGAGGGCGAGCCGGTGCCGGTCGCGGACGGCCTCGGCGCCCCACAGGGTCTGGCGGTGCGCGGCGACGAGCTCTTCACCGTGGACACCGCTCACCGCCGGCTCTGGTCGGTCTCCCTGACGACGGGCGACACCCGTATCGAGGCGGAAGACCTGGCGGTCGGCACCCCGCCGGGGGCCGCACCGCGCCAGACCCCCGCCCTCTTCGCCCACGGCCTCCCCGGCGTGGCCCCCCGTTTCGCGGGACTCACCGCCGCCCCGGACGGCTCCCTGCTCCTGTCGTCCAACGGGGAGGGGACGGTGGTACGGCTGACTCCCGCGCGGACCGACCCATGACGCGGACCGCGCGGCCACCGCTCCGGGGAGCTATCCGGGGAGCAATCCGGGATGCGGTTCAGCGGCGGCGGCTCCGGGCGGGCCTGCCGCGCCGGGCGCGTGGGGTGGAACCCGGGCGCGCGGGGCCGCTCTCGGAGGGCGGCGGGGTGAGGACCACGGGCACGCCCGAGGGTGCCTGGGCGCCGGTGATGCGGCTCAGTTCGGCCGCGCCCGAGCGGACCCGGGTGACACGCGGGGTGATCCCGGCGTCGGCCATCAGGCGGGCCGTCTCGCGGCGCTGGTGGGGCAGGACCAGCGTGACGACGGTGCCCGACTCGCCGGCGCGGGCGGTCCGGCCGCCGCGGTGCAGGTAGTCCTTGTGGTCGGCGGGCGGGTCCACGTTGACGACCAGGTCGAGGTTGTCGACGTGGATGCCGCGGGCCGCGACGTTGGTGGCCACCAGGACCGTGACCTCGCCGTCCTTGAACCGGGCCAGGGTCCGGGTGCGCTGCGACTGCGACTTCCCGCCGTGCAGGGCCGAGGCGCGCACCCCGACGGCCAGCAGCTTCTTGGCCAGCCGGTCGGCGGCGTGCTTGGTGTCCAGGAACATGATCACGCGGCCGTCGCGGGCGGCGATCTCCGTCGTGGTGGCGTGCTTGTCGTCGTCCTCCACGTGCAGCAGGTGGTGCTCCATCGTGGTGACCGCGCCGGCGGACGGGTCGACCGAGTGGACCACGGGGTCGTGGAGGTAGGTGCGGACCAGACGGTCGACGTTGCGGTCCAGCGTGGCCGAGAACAGCAGCCGCTGGCCCCCGGGCTGTACCTGGTCGAGCAGGGCGGTCACCTGCGGCATGAAGCCCATGTCGGTCATCTGGTCGGCCTCGTCCAGGACCGTGACGCTGACGCGGTCCAGCCGGCAGTCGCCGCGGTCTATGAGGTCCTTGAGCCGGCCGGGCGTCGCGACGACGACCTCGGCGCCGCCGCGCAGCGCGCTCGCCTGGCGGCCGATCGACATACCGCCGACCACCGTGGTGAGCCGCAGGCGCAGCGCCTGGGCGTAGGGGGTGAGCGCGGCGGTGACCTGCTGGGCCAGTTCCCTGGTGGGGGTGAGGACGAGGGCCAGCGGCTGCCGGGGCTCGGCCCGCTGCCCGTCGATGCGGGCCAGTACGGCGAGACCGAAGGCGAGCGTCTTGCCCGACCCGGTGCGCCCGCGGCCCAGCACGTCCCGGCCGGCCAGCGAGTTGGGCAGCGTCGCCGCCTGGATCGGGAACGGCACCGTCATGCCCTCGGCGCGCAGCGCGGCGAGCAGCCGGTCGGGCAGGCCGAGTCCGGCGAAGTCGTGGACGGCGGGCAGCGCCGGGGTGAGGGTGGCCGGGGGCGCGAACTCCCCGCCGGGCGCGGTACGGCGCCGGGGGCCGCCGCGGCCCGCGCCGGCCGTACGGGCGGAGACGCTTCGGCCCGCCGCCTTACGGGAGTGGGGCGAGCCGTTGTTCTTGCGAGCGGTGCGATCCAAGGGGATCCTTCCTCGATGCGGCACACGTATCGGGGAATTCCCGGCGGCCGGCAAGGGCCGCACCAGGATTCGCAACACTGAGCCGGGTGTTGGATGAAAACGAGGCTGGGGCCCGCACCTCACGGTGCGGGCCCCGGTCACGACGGACGCGTCAGCGTCAGGCGGGCACGATGTTCTCGGCCTGCGGGCCCTTCTGGCCCTGCGTGACGTCGAAGGTAACCTTCTGGCCTTCCTGAAGCTCGCGGAAGCCGGAGGTGGCGATGTTCGAGTAGTGGGCGAACACGTCAGGACCGCCACCCTCCTGCTCGATGAAGCCGAAGCCCTTTTCCGCGTTGAACCACTTCACAGTGCCAGATGCCATGCTGAATCTCCCTTAGGGGGACAAACCCGAGACCCGCACTTTACGGACTCGGAGTCGCTGAAATGATCACCCTCGGAGAGATCCGAAAATCCTCGGAAACTAAAAAGAGTGCTCGTCGACGAAGGTCGATAGAGCACTCGAAGTCTCTGGGAACCAAAACTGCAACAACAACGACGGTAGCACAGGCCGCGCCGGATGGCCCGGAAATCTCGTACCCGAGGTGTACGGGCGGCCCGCTCGTACTGCGCTGCGAGTAGCCCGGATTGTCGGCAGCCGCACGACGACGGGACGGCCCGCCGCCGGAGAGCCTTGGCAGACGATCGACACCCGGATGTGGAGACCTGCTGCCGTGGCGACTTTTCTGTATCGAGTGGGCCGACTGGCCTTCCGGCGACGTTGGTACGTCGCCCTGGTCTGGGCGGCCGTGCTGGCCGCCGTCGGGCTCGGCGCCCTCAAGGCCCCGGGCGCCGCCGACGAGGGATTCTCGATGCCCGGCATCGAGTCCCAGAAGGCGTTCGACCTGATGGAACAGCGCTTCCCCGGGGCCACGGCCGACGGGGCGACCGCCCGGGTCGTGTTCATCGCGCCCGGCGGCGAGAAGGTGACCGCCGCCGAGAACAAGCAGGCCATCGAGAAGGCCGTGACCGGCCTCGGCGACGGCACGCAGGTCGCGAGCGCCGTCGACCCGTTCCGGGCGAAGACGGTCAGCAAGGACGGCTCGACCGCCTTCGCGACCGTCACCTACAAGGTCGGGGCTGACGACCTCACCGACGCCAGCCGGGCCCACCTGGAACGCGCCATCGACCAGGCCCGGGACTCCGGGCTGACCGTCGAGGCGGGCGGCACCGCGCTGGCCGGCAACGCCGGCCCGGGCGGCACGGCCGAGGTGATCGGCGTCGCGATCGCCGCCGTCGTGCTGCTCATCACCTTCGGCTCCCTGGCCGCCGCCGGGCTGCCCCTGCTGACCGCCCTCATCGGCGTCGGCGTCAGCATGGCCACGATCCTCACCCTGTCCCAGGCCCTCGGCCTGTCCACCACCACCGGCACCCTGGCGATGATGCTGGGCCTCGCCGTCGGCATCGACTACGCCCTGTTCGTCGTCTCCCGCTACCGGGAGGAACGCGCCAAGGGCCGGGCCCCGCAGGAGGCCGCCGGACTCGCCGCCGGCACGGCCGGGTCCGCGGTCGTGTTCGCCGGGCTCACCGTGGTCATCGCGCTGGCCGGGCTCGCCGTGGTCGGCATCCCGATGCTCACCAAGATGGGCCTGGCCGCCGCCGGCGCGGTCGTCGTCGCCGTACTGATCGCGCTGACGCTCGTCCCGGCCTTTCTCGGCTTCTGGCCGAACGCCGTGCTCACCCGGCGGGCCCGCAAGAGCGGCCGGATCGAGGGGAGCGACGGCGACAACGGCGGCAGCCGCTGGGCCCGGTTCGTCCTGCGCCGCCCCATACCCGTCCTGCTCCTCGGCGTCGTCGGTCTCGGCGCCCTCGCCCTGCCCGCGGCGGGCCTCCAACTGGGTATGCCCGGCGACGAGGCCAAGCCGGTCTCCACCACCGAACGCCGCGCCTACGACGCGCTCGCCGAGGGCTTCGGGCCGGGCTTCAACGGGCCGCTGACCGTCGTCGTGGACGGCAGGGGTGTCACCGACCCCAAGGGCGCGGCGGATGAGATCGCCCGCGAGATCGGCTCGACGAAGGGCGTCGTGTCCGTCTCCCCGGCCCGCTTCAACGACGTCGGTGACACCGCCGTCTTCTCCGTCGTGCCGTCCACCGCGCCGACCGACGAGAAGACCAAGAACCTGGTGACGACCATCCGGGGCGAGCGGCCCGGCATCGAGTCCGCCACCGGCGCGAGCTTCGAGGTCACCGGCACCACCGCGATGAACATCGACATCGCGCAGAAGGTGCAGGCCGCGCTGGTCCCGTACCTGACCGTGGTCGTCGGCCTGGCGGTCGTGCTGCTGCTGGTGGTCTTCCGGTCCCTGCTCGTCCCGCTCAAGGCGGCCCTCGGGTTCCTGCTGTCGGTGCTGGCCTCCTTCGGCGCGGTCGTCGTGGTGTTCCAGCAGGGCCACGGCGCCGAACTCTTCGGCGTGGAGCAGACCGGCCCGATCATGAGCCTGATGCCGATCTTCCAGGTCGGCATCGTCTTCGGCCTCGCGATGGACTACGAGGTGTTCCTCGTCTCGCGGATGCGGGAGGCGTACGTCCACGGCGAGTCGCCCGCGCAGGCGGTCACGTCCGGCTTCCGGCACAGCGCCCGGGTGGTCGTGGCGGCGGCCCTGATCATGGTCGCGGTCTTCGCCGGGTTCATCGGCGAGAGCGACTCCATGATCAAGATGATCGGGTTCGGGCTCGCCTCCGCCGTCCTGTTCGACGCCTTCGTCGTCCGGATGGCGATCGTGCCCGCTGTCCTCGCCCTGCTCGGCGACAAGGCCTGGTGGCTGCCGAAGTGGCTGGACCGGGCGCTGCCCCGCGTCGACGTGGAGGGCGAGGCCCTCAGCCGGCCGGAGCGGGAACGGGCCCCCGACCCCGCACCGGACCTGGAGCCGGCGCGCACCTGACCCACCCCGCACCAGGGCCGCCCGTGGCGAAGGACACGGGCGGCCCCTCGGGCCTTCCCGCCCGACGTCGACCACCATGGTCCTCAGCCCATCCCCCGGAGAGTTCGATGAGTATCACCCTGGAGCGGCGCTACGCGGATCGCCTGGAGGAGTTCTCGGCGCGCCACCCGTTCCTCGTCGATCTGGCGATGGTCCTGGCGCTGACGGGCTGCTCGGCCCTCGGCGGCTCGCTCACCCTGCCCGGCGCCGAACCTCCGGACCAGGACAAGGCCGCCACCGTCCTCACGGGGGTCGCCTGTCTCGTCCTGCTCAAGCACCGCAGCCACCCGCGCACCGTCGTCGTCGTGGCCGGGGGCTGCACGGTGGCCGCGGTCACGCTGGGCTATCTGGTCACGCCGCTGCTGCTGGCCCCGGTCATGGCGGCGCTGTACTGGCTGGCCGCGCTCACCGACCGGAAGTCCACCCGCGCCTACGGCCTCACCACCCTGGTCGCGGTGACGCTCGCTGCCGTGTTCTCCGACTCCATGAACCACGTCTCGCTGCTGCTCAGGACGATCGGCCCGGTCTTCTGGCTGATGCTGCCCCTGGCCGCCGGCAAGACGACCCAGTTGCGGCGCGCCTACCTCCAGGCCGTGCAGGCCCGGGCCGAACACGCCGAGCGCACCCGGGAGGAAGAGGCCCGGCAGCGCGTCACCGAGGAACGGATGCGCATCGCCCGCGAGTTGCACGACGTCGTCGCCCACCACATGGCCCTGGCCAACGCCCAGGCCGGCACGGCCGCGCACCTCGCCCTCAGCAACCCCGAGCAGACCCGGAAGATCCTCACCGACCTGACCGGCACCACGTCCTCCGCGCTCCGGGAGCTGAAGGCCGCCCTGGGCCTGCTGCGGCAGAACGACCACGAGGGCGACACCGGCCCCGGCTCCCCGGCGCTGGAACCGGCCCCCGGCCTGGCACGCCTGCCCGAGCTCGTGTCGGCGTGCGCGTCGGCGGGCCTGGAGGTCACCGTCATCACGGAGGGGGAGCCGCAGCCGCTGTCACCCGGCGTCGATCTGACCGCGTTCCGGATCGTGCAGGAGGCGCTCACCAACGTCACCAAGCACGCCACCGCCGAGGCCGCCCGAGTGCGCCTCGCATACACCGGCTCCCGCCTGCTGATCACGGTCACCGACGACGGCACCGGCAAACCGGTGGCCGAGGCCCCTCAGGGCCGCGGCTTCGGCCTCATGGGCATGCGTGAACGGGCCCACTCCATCGGCGGGGAACTGTGCGCCGGCCCCCGCCCCCAGGGCGGCTTCGAGGTCACCACCGCGCTGCCGCTGCAACCCACCACCCACCTCGCAGAAGGAACCACGCCATGACCATCAGGGTGCTGCTCGCCGACGACCAGGCACTGCTGCGGGCCACCTTCCGGATCCTCATTGACTCCTGCGCGGACATGGAGGTGGTCGCCGAGGCCTCCGACGGAGCGGAGGCGGTGGAGCTGACCCGCGCCCACCACCCCGACATCGTCCTCATGGACATCCGCATGCCCGGCACCGACGGCCTCACCGCCACCGCCATGCTCTGCGCCGACCCGGACCTGTCCGCCACCCGCGTCCTCATCCTCACCACCTTCGAGACCGAGGACTACGTCGCCCAGGCGCTGCGGGCCGGTGCCAGTGGCTTCCTCGGCAAGGACGTCACCGCCGACACCCTGCTGGCCGGCCTGCGCACGGTGGCCTCGGGCGAGGCGCTCCTCTCACCCGGCGCCACCCGCTCCCTCATCACCCGCTTCCTCATGGCCCCGGCCCCCGACACCCACCTGGCGTCCCCGGAGCGCCTCGCCGACCTCACGGTCCGCGAACGCGAGGTGATGGCCCTGGCAGCGGAGGGCAGGTCCAACACCGAGATCGCCGAGGACCTCACGCTCAGCCCGCTGACCGTCCGCACGCACATCCACCGGGCCATGACCAAGCTGAACGCCCGCGACCGTGCGCAACTGGTCGTCATCGCCTACCAGTCGGGCCTCGTTCGGGCGATGCCGCCGACGGCGTGAGGGCGGGGGCTTCGGCCGCCGCCCGTGTCCTCCGTGGAGTTGACGCTTTGAAGTGCCCCCCGGGTCCGTCCGACAGCAGCAGTTCGGGCCGCCCCGGGCGAACACATTACCGAAGGGTTCGGTTTCGGTCGGGGCTCCGCGCCCCGGCTAGCTCTTCTCGGCCCCCGGTGCCCCCTCCGCCCCGTACAGCCTGGCCGACGCGTCGACATGGGCCAGGCGGCGCAGTGCGCTGAACACCGCCTCGCCCAGGACCGTTCCGATGACCACGCCCTCCACCATGTCCTCGACGGCGACCCGCCGGTCCACGTACGCGAGGTCGGCCCGGGCGACCTGCTCGGCGGCTTCGGCGTACGTGTCGAGGAGTTCGGCGAAGGTTCCGTGGCCGAGCCGGGTCAGGGCGGCCAGGGCCCGGGCGAGGTCGGTCGCGGCGGGGTTCGACTCGTGGGTGCGCCAGCCGCGTCGGGAGATGAGGTCGGTCACGGTGGTGCGGGCGGCCGCCGCTTCGGCGTCGTCGGGGCCGTCGGCCGTGCCGCCCATGCGGTCCGCTGCCGCGCCGAGCACCTTGTGCAGGGGGCGTTCCGGGTCGTCGACGGCCGCCAGGACGTCCGCGATCTCCGCCACCTTCATGCCGCCGACGTCGAGCAGGGCGCGGATCAGCCGGAGCCGGCGTTCGTGTGTCTCGTCGTAGCTCGCCTGGTTACGGCTGGTCAACTCGCCTGCGGGGAGCAGCCCTTCGCGGACGTAGTACTTGATCGTCGGCACCGGCACCCCGGTCTTCCGGCTCAACTCTCCGATGCGCAATGTCGGTTCACTCCTCGCCCTTCGCCCTGCCCGTCGCGCCGGCTCTTGCCGACTCGGCTCCCATGATAGATAGTGGGGCTATCTGATAGCGGATAGTGCCGCTATCCGTTCACGTCGTCCAACTCAGGGGTGGGGCATGGTGTTCTTACGAACGTCCTGGCATCGGCCGCTGGTGGTGTTCGCGGCCGCGATGGCTCTCACGGCGGCCGGGTCCGCGGTGGGGCTCCTCGTCGATGACCGCGTCCTCGCGGGGGCGCCGATCTGGGCCAAGCCGTTCAAGTTCGCGGTGTCGTTCGTGGCGTACTGCCTGTCGCTCGCCTGGATGCTGTCGCTGCTCCCCGACCGGCGGCGCGTGGGCTGGTGGGCGGGGACCGTCGTCGCGCTGGCGAGCCTCGTCGAGATGGTGATCATCACCGGGCAGGTCGTCCGCGGCAAGCGCAGCCACTTCAACCACGAGACACCGTTCGACGAGGCGCTGTTCAACGCGATGGCCGTCACGGTCGTCGTCCTGTGGGCCGGCACGCTCGTCGTCGCCGTGCTGCTGCTGCGCGCCCGGATCGCCGACCGGGCGTCCGCCTGGGCGATGCGCTCCGGGGTCCTGCTGGCGCTGGCCGGGGCCGCCGTCGGCTTCCTGATGACCCAGCCTGCGCCGGGACAGCGGCGCGGTGTCTCCAAGGTGGTCGGCGCGCACAGTGTGGGCGTGCCGGACGGGGGTCCCTCGATGCCGCTGACCGGCTGGTCCACGACCGGCGGTGATCTGCGGATCCCGCACTTCTTCGGCATGCACGCGCTGCAGCTCCTGCCGCTGCTGCTCATGCTGCTGACCGTCCTCGCGCCGCGCTTCGCCTATCTCGCCGACGAGCGCATCCGGCTGCGTCTCGTGCTGGTCGCCTCGGCTGCGTACGCCGCCGTGTTCGCGCTGGTCCTCTGGCAGGCGTTGCGCGGTCAGTCGCTGATCCGTCCGGACGGGGCGACGCTGGGAGCGGCCGGGCTGATTCTGGTCGCCGTCGCTCTCGGGGTGTACGGGGCTCTGCGGACGGGCCGGATGTCCCGTGCATACGGGGCGACGGACGCGACGAGTGCTCCCGTATCGAAGGATCTCGTGTCATGACCGGATTCCTCTTCGAGCTCTCCTTCCTCCTGGCCGCGCCCGTCTGGCTGCTCATGATCTTCGCGCCGGCGTGGGGCCCGACCGCTCGTATCGCCGGGTCACCGTTGACCGTGCTGCCGGTGCTCTTCGTGTATCTCGCGCTCGCGGTACCGGTGTTCCCCGTGTTGTGGACCGCGGTCAGCAGTCCGGATCTCGGCAGCTTCCGCGAGCTGACGGCCCTGCCGGACGGTGCCGCTGCCGTCTGGGCGCAGGTCATCGCCTGGGACCTGCTGATCGGGCAGTGGATGTACCGGGAGGGCCGGCGGCTGGAGATCTCCGCCCTGCTGATGGGACCCCTGCTGGTTCTCACGGTCCTGCTCTCGCCGTTCGGGTTGCTGGTGTTCCTGGGGCTGCGTGCGGTGCGGGTGCGGCGGGCGGGGCGAGGGACGGATGGTCACCGTCGGACGACCGGCCGGAACGCGTCCCGTACGCCGGACTTGGACGTCGAGACGAACTGGTCGCCCGGTCCCAGGTCGTACATGTAGTACTCGTAGCGCAGGACACTCGGGCAGCTGCCGCCGCCGATCTGGACCGAGCGCGGGTCGAGGCGCTTGCCGGTGCGCAGTTCGTAGACCTTCAAGGGGATCTTGACCTTGTAGAAGGTCACTTGGTGGGGCAGGTACCTCGACTTGTCGTTCTCGTAGGAGCAGGTCTGCACGGCGGCCCCGTTCTCCGCCGCGCCCGCGCAGACCACGAGCGCGGCCCTGGCCGGGTCGCCGGTGCGCCAGGAGCCGGGGAGCTTGTCCGTGTACTCGGAGTCGCCGAGGAACAGGGCGCGGTGGCTGCCCTTGCGGTACGGCGGGGCTCCGCTGTACCTGGTGGGCCTGGAGCAGTATCCGGAGTCGGCGCCGGACGTGTTCTCGACCAGGCCGCGCACGTGGTCCAGTTCGATGGCGAGGGTGGCCTCGCGCACGCCGTCGCGGGCCTCGTCCGCGCGGGCGTCGTCGGGGTAGGTGTCGAGGAGCCGCTGGTAGTGGGTCCGCGCCTGCTGCCAGGCGTCCTCGGTCATCAGGTGGTCGGCGCAGCCCACCAGAGCGGCGGGTTCCGTGCGTGCCGCCGGACCGGCGGAGCGGTCCAGGACGTCGTGGCTGGGGCCGCGGTCGCGGAGCCAGGCGGTGAGGGCGGCGGTGTCGCAGGAGTCGTCGGTGGGCAGGCCGTCGAGGAAGGCGTCCAGGACCGTCCCTACGGTCCGCTCGTTGCCGGGCTCGTTGAGGACGCCGGCGAGCGTGCCGAAGCCCCGCCCCAGGTCCTCGGTGCTGCCCCGGCGCGCGGCGCGGGCCAGGGTGGCCGCCGCCCCGTCCAGCCGGTGGCACGCCTGCACCACCGCGTCGCCGGGTTCCACCACCGGCGCGCCCGCCAGGCGATGGCCCCACCACACCTCGCCCTGCGCGGCGACGGCCGCCTCGCAGTCGCCGTCCTCGCGGGCCTCGGTCACACGGCTCTCGATGCCGTACGCGTCGGCGCGGAGCAGTACGGCGGTCAGCACCACGGCGAGCGCGAGACCGAGCGTGCCCGCGCGCTGCCCGCGTCGTACGGCCTGCTCCGGGCGGCGACGGGCCAGGAACCAGCCGTGGGCGGTGCCCGCCGCCCACCACAGGAGCAGCAGGATCTCGTACCGCGTCCGGGCGGTGGAGGCGGTGAGGTCGAGGAGCACGGCCGTGCCGAGCACGGCGATCGCGGCCAGTCGCCACCGGCGCAGCAGCAGATAGCCGATGCCGAGCAGCGTGGCGTTGCCGAGGGCGACCGCCCAGGGGTCGGCGGGGACCGGGGGCCGCGGTGGGTCGTACGCGGGATAGGTCATGTCGTGGTCACCACCGGAGCCGGGGCGCGTACCGAGAAGTACCGGCGGCCCGTCTCGCCGCTCACGGTCCACAGGGCCGCGAGGTCGGCGAAGGCGATCAGGAACGCCGGGAGGCTGGGTGCCCCGGCGACCAGCGAGCCGAGGGAGGCGAAAAGCATCCCCAGGGCGGCGAAGGACAGGCACACGATGAGCGCCACACGGACCCAGAGGCGGCGGCCCCGCGCCAGGACGACGCAGGCGACCTGGAGTGCCGCCAGGCCCCAGCAGATCAGCGCCAGGAACCAGGCCATGGCCATCGGCATCAGCAGGTCCTGCCCGTGGTCCAGCTTGCTCTGGTTCTCGTCGATGACCGCCCAGCCGCCGAAGACGTTGCCGAGCGCGTGTCCGCCGGCCAGGACGAGGACGAAGATCAGGGACTTCGGCATGCGCGTCGTCGTGGAGTCCGGCATCGCGGTCACCTCACACTCTCGTTGTCCGGCAGGTCGTAGACCCGCGCCCAGTCCACTTCGTAGACGGCGCTCTGCAGGCCGTCCCCGTGGAAGTTGTCGAGCTGGATGGTCTGGTGCATCGACGGGGCGCACTGGATGCAGTCGCGGTCTGCGTTCGCGCCGCCGGAGAAGCGGAACCACTCCTCGCCGTCGATGAAGCCGCGCAGGTGCTCCGGGGTCCACTCGACGGCCACGTTGTGCCACCGCGACAGGTCCACCCCGCACTTGCAGGCGTGCTCCTGCTGTACGGGCACGTCCTCGGGGTGCGGGTAGTGCAGGAACGCCTCGGCGCACTTCTCGCCGGGAGCGCCGTTCTCCAGGTAGTCGTACTCGCCGTCCTCGGGGTGCTGGTTCGAGTCCGGCCACAGGATCAGCAGCGGGTGGTACTGCCGGCCGTTGTCGGGAGCGGTGGCCCGGGAGCGCACGCGTGCCTCCCATCTGCCGTACTTCTGGCCGTACTGCGAGGCGAGCCAGCCGGTGTCGCCGTCCGCCTCGCCGGTCATGCGCAGGACTCCGCCGACGACGCGGGTGTTGGCGTCGCAGCGGCGGCCGTTGTCGCTGTGGCCCGGCCAGCACTTGCCGGGGCCGCCGCCGGCCAGGCGCCACTTGGCGCGGTCCGGTACGGCGGGGGCGGCCTCGGAGCCGTAGCCGAACTCGTCCGACCACGCGGGGAGCGGGTCGCCCCAGTCGTACCGCTGTGCCGCGGTGCTCGCGGACCGGGGCGCTGTCGTCGCCGTGAGCGTCATGGTGAGTGCCGCCGCGCCCAGCCCCACGGCGAGGCGACGGGTGCGATGTCGTCCGTACATGGCTCTCCTCCAGTTTGTCGCGGGTGTGCGGACGCGGGGCGGCCCGTGCGGACGCGGGGCGGCCCGAACCCTCCCCTCGCAGGGCTCGGACCGCCGCCCCATGGACGTCCCGGCCGTCCTTCGGCCATTCGACCGCCGTGCGCCGTTGTTCGGCTGGCCCTCTCCCGGCACCGAACAACCCCGAGGCGTGAAACGGACCGTGTGGCCCGGAGGAAGCGTGAGGATCAAGTGAACGCCCGTGTCACGGACGCCGATACGGTCGAAGGTCGTGGAGGGCGTACGAGGCGAGGGGGGGCGGGCAGGTGCCGGGACAGACAGGGCCGGGTCGCGCCGAGGGGGAGCTGGATCCGGAAGCAGGGCCGGTGCAGCGGTTCGCCGCCGGGCTGCGTGCGCTGCGCGAGGCCGCGGGCAGGCCCACCTACCGGGAGATGGCCCGGCGGGCGCGGTACGGGGTGACGACGCTGTCGCAGGCGGCGGCCGGCAAGCAGCTGCCCACCCGCGCGGTGACGCTCGCCTACGTCAGGGCCTGCGGCGGGGACCTCGCCGAGTGGGAGCGGCGGTGGCGCGAGGCGTCGGAGGAACTGGCCGCCGAGAGCGCCGCCGAGGACACCGCCCGGCCGCCCTACCGGGGCCTGACCCGCTTCGAACCGGGCGACGCCGAACTGTTCTTCGGCCGCGACCGGCTCGTGGAGCGGCTCACCGAGCTGAACCGCAAGCACCGCTTCACCGCCGTCTTCGGCCCCTCCGGCAGCGGCAAGTCGTCGCTGCTGCGGGCGGGCCTGATCCCCCGGCTGCGGGCGCCCGACGACGATGACGCGCCGCCCGCGGCCGTACGGATCCTCACCCCGGGCGCGGACCCGCTGCGCACGCACGCCGAGCGGCTGGTGCCCGTACCGGACACCGACGCCGACACCTGGCTGATCGTCGACCAGTTCGAGGAGCTGTACACCCTCGGCGCCGACCCGGCCGACCGGGACGCCTTCATCGACCGGCTCGTCGCCGCCACCGCCGCCGACAGCAGGCTGCGCGTCGTCATCGCCGTGCGGGCCGACTTCCTCGGCCGGTGCGCCGAACACCCCGGTCTGACCGCCGCGTTGCAGGACGCCACGCTGCTCGCCGGGCCGATGAGCCGGGCGGAACTGCGGGAGGCCATCGTCCGCCCGGCCGCCGCGGCCGGACTGATCGTCGAACGCGCCCTGACCGACCGGCTCCTGGACGAGGTCGAGGGCGCACCCGGCGGGCTGCCGCTGATGTCGCACGCCCTGCTGGAGACCTGGCGCCACCGCAGCGGCCGGGCCCTGACCGAGGCGGCGTACGAGGCGGCCGGGGGACTGCACGGCGCCGTCGTACGGACGGCCGAGCAGGTGTACGGCGAACTGACCGAACAGCAAGCCGAGTTGGCGCGGCGGATCCTGCTGCGCCTCGTCGCGCCCGGCGACGGGACCGCCGACACGCGCCGCCCCACCGACCACACGGAGCTGGACTTCGGCGACCCCGCCGACACCCGGGTGGTCCTGGAACGGCTGGCCCGGGCCCGCCTCATCACCTTCGACGACGGCACCGCCGACCTCGCCCACGAGGCGCTCATCACCGCCTGGCCCCGGCTGCGCGCCTGGATCCACGCCGAACGCGACCGGCTGCGCGTCCACCGCGCACTGTCCGAGGCGGCCCGCACCTGGCGGGACCTCGGGCAGGAGAACGCCGCGCTCTACGCCGGCTCCCGGCTGTCCGCCGCCCGCGACGCCTTCCCGGCGGACGCCGCCGCCCCCGGCAGTGACGAACTGACCCCGCTGGAACGGCGGTTCCTCACCGCCTCGCTCCGCCGCCGGCACCGCGCCGCCCTCCTGCGCCGCACGGTCGTGGCCGTACTCGCCGCGCTCGCCCTGCTCGCCACCGGCACCGCGGTCGTCGCCCTCCAGGCCCGCGCCACCGCACAGGCCGAACGGGACGACGCCGTGTTCGGCGGGCTCACGGCCGAGGCGGACCGGGTCCGCGACACCCACGCCGGGCTGGCCGCCCGGCTCGACGTGGCCGCGTACCGCATGCGCTCCACCCCGGACCTGCGGACCCGGCTGGCCTCGGACGCGGGCCGGGTCCTGGCCACGCGGCTGCCCGGCCCCGACGGGGGCGGCAGCTCCGTGGCGTACGCGCCCGACGGCCGCACCCTGGCCGCCGGCGGCCACGACGGCACGGTCCGGCTGTGGGACACCGGCGGCAGGGCCATGGGCGCACCGCTGCGGTTCGGGACGGACCGGGTCGGCGCGGTCGCCTTCGCGCCAGGGGAACGCACCTTGCTGGCGGCCACCGGCGAGGGCGGCGTCATTCGCCTGTGGGACGTGCGGGACCGAAAGCACCCCCGTGCCCTCGGCCGCCCGCTGGTGAGCCACGGCGAGGAGAACATCGTCTCCGTCGCCTTCGCCCCCGACGGCCAGACCCTTGCCACGGCCGGCGACGACGGCACCGTACGCCTGTGGGACCTGACCGACCCGGCCCGCCCCGCGCCCGTCGGCAAGCCCGCCGCGGCCGACGACTCGCAGGACCGCAGCGTCCGCGCGGTCGCGTTCGCCCCGGACGGGAACACCCTGGCGACGGCGGGCTACGACGGCACCGTCCGCATGTGGCGGTACGGCGGGAGCGACGGCATCACACCGCTGGGCAAGCCCCTGCGCGCCCACACCGAGCCGGTCTGGACCCTGGCCTTCTCGCCCGACGGCCGCACGCTGGCCACCGCCGGCTTCGACGAGACCGTACGGCTGTGGGACGCGTCCCGCCCGGACCGGCTCACCTCGCTGGGCGAACCGCTCACCGGGCACACCGCGCCCGTCATGTCGGTCGCGTTCAGCCCCGACGGGGAGACCCTGGCGAGCGCGGGCGAGGACGACGCGCCGCTGCTGTGGAACGTGGCCAACCCGGCCTATCCACAGCGGCTCGGGGAGCCGCTGACCGGGCACACGGAGCCCGTGTGGGAGGTGGCCTTCAGCCCCGACGGCCGCACCCTCGCCAGCACCGGCGCCGACGGCGGCGTCCTGCTCTGGCACCGGCCGCCCGCGGTCCTCACGGACTTCACCAACCCGGTGACCGCCGTCGCCTACAGCCCCGACGGCCGCCTGCTCGCCGCCGCCAGCACCGACGACGGCCTGGTCCGCCTGTGGGACGTACGCCGCCCGGACCGCCCGCGCCGGCTGCCGCGGCCGCTCGCCCACGAGGACCGGGTGCTGGCCGTCGCGTTCGCGCCCGACGGCCGTACGGCGGTCAGCGGATCCGGGGACGGCACCGTACGCCTGTGGGACGTCTCCACGCCCGACCGCCCCGCCCCGCTCGGAGCACCCCTGCACGCACACGACGGGGGAGTCCTCGCCGTCGCCTTCGCGCCGGACGGCCGCACCCTGGCCACCGGCGGCGAGGACGACACGGTACGGCTGTGGGACGTACGGCGAGCGGACCGCCCCCGGCCGCTGGGCGCACGCCTGCGCGGCCACACGGACGCCGTCACCTCCGTGGCCTTCGCGCCGGACGGCCGCCTCCTGGCCACCGGCGCGGAGGACGCCACGGTTCGCCTGTGGCACGTGGACGGCGACGGGACGCGGGCCCGGCCCGCGGGCGCCGCCCTCACCGCACACAACGAGTCGGTCGAAGCGGTGGCCTTCGCCCCGGACGGCAGGACCCTGGCGACCGGCAGCGACGACCGCACGGTACGGCTGTGGGACGTACGGGACGTCGAACGAGGTGACCGCACACGCCCGTTGGGGAAGGAGCTGGCCGGACACCGTGCGGCGGTCCGGGCCCTGTCCTTCGCGCCGGACGGCAGGACGCTGGCGACCGGCAGCGGCGACCACACGGTCCGCCTGTGGGACGTGTCCGACCCGGCCCGGGCCGAGCCGGCCGGCCAGGAACTCACCGGCCACCTCGACACCGTCACCACCGTCGCGTTCAGCCCGCGCGGCGACGCCCTCGCCTCCGCCGGCTACGACCTGACGGCCCGGGTGTGGACGCTGGACGCGGACCGCGCGGCGCAGTACGTCTGTGCGCACACGGGCGGCGTCCTGACCCGGGCCGATTGGGAGGAGCATCTGCCGCAACTCCCCTACCGGGAGGCTTGCGGAGGGCGGTAGAGGTAATCACGGACGGGAGAACTTCAGTACGGCACCGTCCTTGTCGTGGGCGACGACGGTCGCTTTCAGGCCGTTTCCGAACCCGGCCTCACCGCCCGCGCCGCCGAACTGCATCAGGCCGCCCCCCGACTGGAAGGTGATGGAGTCGTCCGCCACGATGACGTGCACCTTCGTGCCCTTCGCCGTGATGTCCGCCGTGGAGGTCACCAGGACCTCGCACGCACCGTCCGAGCAGGCCGCGTAGTTCTTGCCGTCCGCGGCCTTGGGCAGCGGGCCGGTGGCGCCGGGCGCGGGCGAGTCGCCCTCCCCGGACGCCCCGTCGGGTTTCCAGCCCGGCGCGCACTGCTCGGCCTGCTCGTACGCCGCCGCGAGCCGCGGAATCCTCTTGGCCAGCGCGGGCAGGTCCGGCTGGGGCGGGGTGAGGGACTGGACCCGCCTGTCGACGTCCGCGACAGTGCTCTCGGCGTACTCGAGGCCCACCGCCGGTGACTGCGCTTCGAGTTCGTTCGCGACACTCCTGACCTTCTTCCGCAGGGCGTCGCGGAGCCGGTCGGCCGCGGGAACGCCCGACGCACCGATGGCCTCCAGGTCGCCGGCCACGGTGTCCACGTCCGCCGGTGTCGTGGAGAGGTAACTGAGGGCGCGGGCGTGGGCGAGCATCCCGGTCTCGTCGTCCGAGTCCCGGATCTCCTTCAGATCCGCGGCGCTCTCCTTCCGCAGGTTCCGGAGCGCGACCGTCGACTCGCACATGTCACCGGCCCACTCCACGAGTTCGGACGACGGCGACGGCGACGATGACGGCGACCGGGCCGGCTTCGGCTCGGCCGACGACCCGGCGGTCTTCTCGTCCGTCCCGCCCTCCCCGCAACCCCCGACGGCCAGCACCAGCCCGGCGACCATGACCGCGACGCTCCTGCTCCTGCCCATCCGACGACCCCTCTCCGTGCTGCGGCCCTTCCAGAGAGCCCAGTTCAGTCGCGGCGCGGATTGTTCAGCCACCCGGTCCGCTGCCCGAACAACGCGTCCGGTCGGTCGTCGGTGGCGGTTCCTGCTCGTCGCCTCCGCCCTGCTCGCCGGGGCGGGCCAGGGCATGGGCCGGCTCGGCGGCCTCTCCGACCTCAACTCGGATTTCCGCATTCCGCAAGTGAATTGGTGATGGGGGCCTTTTTGCGCCCCTTTACCTTCCGTCCCTGACGAATCTCCCGTATTTCGCAAAGGAATTCGAGCAAGTCGAAATCCCGTCAGGAAACGCGATCGCTGTTTTCCGGACTTTATGCGCGATAAAAACCGCGAAATCGTTTCGGCATATCTACGATCGCAAGCTATGACCGACTTACCCCGGGACGACTCGGCCGCCCGTGCCCGCTGGCAGACCTGCCTGAGGCTCGCCCGTGAACTCCTCCTCGTCGGGCCCGACGGCACCGACCTCAAACTCGGCTATCTGCACACCCTGATCGACACGGGCCGCCTCGGCCCCACCCCGCACCCGCGCAAGAAGATCCTCGTCATCGGCGCCGGCATCACCGGCCTCGTCGCCGGCCGGCTGCTCAAGGACGCCGGACACGACGTCACCATCCTGGAGGCCAACGCCGGCCGGGTCGGCGGACGCATCAAGACCTTCCGCGCCACCAAACACCAGCAGCCCTTCGACGACCCGGCCCAGTACGCCGAGGCCGGTGCCATGCGGCTGCCCGACTTCCACCCGCTCGTCCTCGCCCTGGTCGACAAACTCGGGCTCGGCCGCCGCCAGTTCTACAACGTGGACGTGGCCCCCGGCACCGGCAGCGGCCCCGACGTCCCCGTGCCCCCGGTGACGTACACCTCCTTCACCGGCCGCACCTGGACCTACGGCGACGACAGCCCCGGCTTCCGCGAACCCGACAAGCGCGGCAACTCCTGGATCCGCACCAACCGCACCCAGGTGAGGCGCGCCGACTACGCCGCCGGTCCAGAGCGGATCAACGAGGGCTTCCACCTCACCGACGACGAGGTCCGCGCCCCCGTCGTGAAGATGGTCGACGACGCCCTGGAGTGCGTGCGCGACTACTACTCCGACGTCGTCGACGGGCGGCGCGTCAACAAGCCCTTCGAGGAGTGGGTCGAGGGCTGGGCCCGGGTGATCCGCGACTTCGACGGCTACTCGATGGGCGGTTTCCTGCGCGACCACGCGGGGCTCAGCGACGAGGCGATCGAGGCCGTCGGAACGCTGGAGAACATGTCCTCGCGGCTGCACCTTTCGTTCTTCCACAGCTTCCTGAGCCGCAGCGACATCAACCCGGGTGTCCGCTACTGGGAGATACCCGGCGGCAGCTGGCGCCTGCCGCACGCCCTCCACCAGGGCCTGCGCGACGAGGTGCGGCTCGGCCACCGCATGATCCGCCTGGAGTACCACGACCCCAGCCGCGACACCGACCCCGAGGGCACCGGCGCGGTCGGACCCGACGGCTGGGGCGTGGCCGTGCAGACCGTCGCCGAGAACGATCCACAGGCCCCGCCGCGCCTGTGGACGGCCGACCTGGCGATCGTCACCATCCCGTTCTCCGCCCTGCGCTTCGTGGAGATCGTCCCCTCGATGTCGTACAAGAAGCGCCGCGCGATCATCGAGACCCACTACGACCAGGCCACCAAGGTGCTGCTGGAGTTCAGCCACCGCTGGTGGGAGTTCACCGAGGCCGACTGGCGCGACGAACTCGACCGCATCGCGCCCGGCCTGTACGAGTACTACCGACCGGGCGGCCAGGCGGACGCAGAACCCGACCTCACGTTCGCCGGGTCGGGCACCGGCCTGCTGGCGGCCGCCGTCAAGGACAGCAGCGTCACCGAGGAGATGCGGCAGCTCAACAGCACCCTGCCGCTGCGCGGCCCCGCCGTCCGCCCCGCCACCCACTGCTTCGGAGGGGGCTCGGCCACCGACAACCCCAACCGGTTCATGTACTACCCGTCGCACCGGGTCGAGGGCAGCACCGGCGGCGTCGTGCTCGCCTCGTACTGCTGGTCCGACGACGCCGCCCGCTGGGACTCCATGCGCAGTTCGGAGCGCTACGTCTACGCCCTGCGCAACCTCCAGGCCCTGCACGGCCGCCGCATCGAGGTGTTCTTCACCGGACGCGGCGCCACCCAGAGCTGGGCCCGCGACCCGTACGCCTTCGGCGAGGCCGCCATCTACACCGCGCACCAGATGACCAGCTTCCACCTCGACGTCTCCCGGCCCGAAGGCCCCGTGCACTTCGCCGGAGAGCACACCTCCCTCAAGCACGCCTGGATCGAGGGCGCCCTGGAGAGCGCCGTGCGTGCCGCCCTCGCCGTCCACCAGGCCCCGCCGGTCACCACCCCGGGCGCGGACCGGGACGGGGGCCACTCGTGAGCGCGATCGACCCCGGGTGCACGGTCGCCCGCTACCTCGCCCTGCGCCTGGCCGAACTGGGCATCACCCACCTCTTCGGCGTCCCCGGCAACCACCTCGGCCCGTTCCTGACCACCCTGCGGGCCGAGGGCGACATCGAGTGGGTCGGCACCCCCACCGAGGGCGGCGCCGGCCAGGCCGCCGACGCCTACGCCCGGATCCACGGCATCGGCGCCGCCGCCGTCACCTACAGCGTCGGCGCGTTCAACCTCCTCAACGCCTGCGGCGGCGCCTACGTCGAACAGGTCCCGCTGGTCGCCGTCAACGCCTCCCCGCCCTACGAGCAGTGGCAGAACTACCGGGCTGTCGGCCTGCTCACCTCGCACATGAGCCCCCGCCCGGAGAGCAACCTGGACGTCTACCGGCAGGTCACCGTGGACGCCCAGGTCATCTCCAACCCGGGTCTCGCCCCCGGCCAGATCGACGCCGCGCTCACCGCGTGCCTCTCCGAGCGCCGGCCGGTCTACCTGGAGGTCATGGAGGACCTCTGGGACGAGCCCTGCCCCGGCCCTGAGGCGCCGATCGTCCCCCGGGAGCGGCCGTTCAGCGCGCGCAACCAGCCCATGCTGGACCACGCCGTGCAGGCGGTCCTCGGCCTGGTCGAGGAGCACCCCGGCCCGGACGGCAGGCCACGCCCGATCGTCTGGGCCGGCGAGGAGATCGACCGGTTCGGCCTCGGCGGGCAGCTCACCGACCTGGTGGAGGCGACGGGCGTGCCGTTCTGCACCACCGTCGGCGCCAAGGCCGTCGTCGACGAGGACCTGCAGCAGTTCCACGGTGTCTACAACGGCGGCGCCAGTCACCCGGACGTGCACGCCGTCTTCAAGGACTGGGCCACCTGCCGCATCGGGCTCGGCGCCTGGTCCACGTCGAAGAACCTCGGCGGGGAGCAGTGCGTCGGCGGCGACTGGGTGATGGCCGCGCACGGCGGCATCAGCGTCGGCACCTCCTACTTCCCCGACGTCCAGCTCACCTGGCTGCTGCCCGCCCTCCAGGACGCGCTGGTGAAGACGTACGGCTCAGGAGGCCTGGCCGCCGACTACTACGCGGAGTCCTACGCCCACCACGGGCCGCGCGGCGACCGCCCCGCGGCCCTCGAACACCACCGCGCCTCACTCCGCGCCGCCGGTTCGGCCGCCCCGCACGGGGCCGGCCGGCGCCTCACCTACGACGCCGTCTTCGACCGGGTCAACCACTTCCTCAACCACGAGACACGGGAGGACTGGACGGTCGTCTCCGACGCCGCGTTCTCCCTCATCGGCTCGATGAACCTGTCCCTGCCCGCGGGCGGGTTCCTCTCGCAGGTCAGCTGGCTGTCCATCGGCTGGTCGGTCGGGGCGGCCACCGGCGCCGCGCTCGCCCCCGAGCGCGGCGCCGCCCGCCCGATGGTGTTCGTCGGCGACGGCGCCTTCCAGGAGACCTGCCAGGAAATCTCCACGCACACCCGGCACGGGCTGCGGTCGGTGGTGTTCGTCATGGACAACGGCCACTTCTACGGCGTCGAGCAGATGCTGGTGCATCCGCGGTACTACGCCGACGAGGACGCCACCGAAGCGGACTTCTACAACGTCCTCCACCCCTGGCACTACGACCGTCTCGCGGACGTCTTCGCCGGCAAACACACCCCGGCGCACGGCGTCACCGTCGCGCACACCGCGGAACTCGACGACCTCCTGGACCGCCTCACCGACCCGTCCGACCCGCTCAACGCGGGCCCGCTCCTGGTCCGCGTCCACCTGCACCGCCACGACTACCCGAGGGCGATGGCCTACAAGGTGCCCACGAAGAAGGAGCAGCAGCATGGCTGAACTCAACGTACTGATCTCGTTCGACGCGGCCACCATCGTCGAACGGAACCCCAACGCGTCCCGCAACCCCGACGCGCCCACGCAGGTCGACCCGCGCCTGATCTACATGACCACCCGCCACGATCACATCATCGGCACGTCGGGCGCCGAGCTGAACCTGCGCGCCGAACCAGGGGACTTCATCAAGTGGCGCGAGACGACCCTGTCGCTCGGCAGCGAGTACAAGGCCCTGCTCTACCGGTACGTCAGCAGCGACAGTCAGTACCAGCTCATCAAGCCGCCGACGATCGAGGTGGTCAGCGGCATCTACCCCCTGCCGAAGGAGGGCACCGAGGGCAGGCCGGAGTTCGAGACCCAGCGTTACCAGGACCACTACTGGCGCACGACCGTGAAACAGCCCGGCAAGGTCACCTACCACTTCTACTTCCAGATCCTGGACCGCCACCGCCAGTTGAAGGGCTACTTCCAGTGGGATCCCTTCATCACCATCGAGGACTCCTGACGCCGGCGCATCAGAGCCGGAGACCGAACAGCCCCGCGTAGATCTCCAGGCGCCGGCATACCCACTCGGGCGTCTCACCCACCGCACGGGCACAGCGTTCGATCCGGTCCTGCCCGACCGGGCCGGTCAGTGCGGGAAGTCGCCCGTCGAGGCCCTCGGAGAGGATCGCCAGGTCCTGCCAGCCGGGCACGACGTCCGGTACGTCGGTGACCGACGGGGGTGACGCCTCCAGGGCGAGGTACGGAGTGATGCGCCGTTCCCAGGTGTGCCGTACCGGCTCACCGAGGCGGCCGGCGATGCCGACCAGGTCGAGCGGGTGCAGCGGATCCCCGGGCGCGGAGACGCGGTACGCCGGGTCGACCGCCACGGCGTCGTGGGCGGTGGGCACGTCGTCCGGCAGGGCGGCCTCCGCCTCCGCGGACAGCTCCGGCACGAGCGCCCCGATGGCACGCAGGGGAGCCAGCGCCCGGTAGGCCGCCCGCGCACCGAGATTGCGTGCGCGGGCGTAGCCCACGAGACGCGCCGCGGTGAGCGGGATCCAGCGAGGGGTCTCGAACCACTCGTAGTCGACGTCCTCGTGCGGGCCCGCGTCGACCAGCGCCGCTATCTCGTCGTACGTCGGGACGAACATCCGCAGCGCCTCGGGCGGGCGCGGAGCCACGAGCCCGGCGTCCAGCCCCAGGTTGCGGGCCTCCCGGTGCGCGGTGTCCCACAGGACCGACAGCCGCTGCCGGAGCCGTTGGCTGGCGGTGAACAGCACGGCCGAGGTGGCCGGCACGGGATAGTCGGCACCGTCCCAGTTGGGATCCTCCCCGGAGAACGCGTATCTGCTGGGCGTGGGCAGCTCGTCCCAGGCGCGCAGCAGGCTTCCGGCGTCGGGGATGTCCACCCCTGCCTCTCGCAACTCGTCCGCGTACCAGGACATTTCCTCCCACGGCGTGTTGTGGGAGCGGACCGACGCGAGGTCCCGGAGCGAGACGCCGTTCTCCAGGCGGATGTCCGACTGGTGGAGCCACCGGACGAGTTGGGCGACGTCGGGTGAGGGGAACACGTCCCGTCCGGGCGACCGCCTGGTGTAGCGCCGTCGGTGGTCCACTCCGAGCTTCTCCGTCTCACGGGCCAGGAGGCGTTCGGCCTCCCACACGGAGAGATCGTGCTCCGCGGCCACTTCGATGGTGGCGGCCCAGGGCAGCACGGGGCGGCCGCCGGCGCGGGGGACGAGGTAGGTGCGCAGGACGCCGAGCAGCTCGGCCGGTACGGCGCCCCAGCGTGCGGTCAGAACCGGGTCGGGTACGGGGCGGCCCAGCCAGCCGAAGCCGGCCATGCGCCGTTGCGCCTCGCCCGTGTCGAGGCCCGTGGCGTCGGCCACCACCGGCACGTCCCAGGGGTGGACGGCGGGCCGCCAGTCGTACTTGTCCTCCCGGAGGTAGAGGAGCTTCAGCTCGTCGTCGGTGCAGACGTGGTCCCGGTGGTGGTCCGGGACGGTGCCCAGCGGCCTGCCCACGAACGGCGCGTACCGGGCGCACACCTCGGCCAGCTCGCCGAGCGGCCTCTGGAACATGGCGGAGGCGCGGGCGATGCCGGAGAGGTCCTCGGGCGGGTGCCGGTAGTGAATGTCGTCGCCCGCCCGCCGCTTGGCCACACGGCTCCCCCAGGGGGCGGCGAAGCCGTCCAGCGGATCACGCTTCCTGCCGAGGAGCCCGGTCGTGACGTACCAGTCGGTGATGCCGGGTTCCCAGTCCAGGTCGCCGTCACCGAGGACGGCCGGCCCGGCCAGCTGCGGATGCGCGATGCGCAGGCCTCGCGTCGCGCGGAGCACCTCCGCCACGGTCGTGTTCTGCGCGTCGGCCATCCGGACCGCGACCCGCCAGTCGCCCTCGACCTTCTCCGCGATGTCAGCCCAGCCCGGCTGCGGTACCGGGTGGCCCGAGAGGGACAGCGGCGGCGCTGTGTGCCGGTCGCGGTGCTCGGAACCGAGGGCGGCCAGCCGCCAGGGCCGGACCAGCCTGGAGGCCTCCTCCCCCTCCCTGTGGCCGCGCCCGCCGTGCACGCCGCCGTCCAGCCTGAACCAGCCGAGTTCGTCAAGGTCGATCCGCCGGCCGTGGCCGAGCGACGCGCGTACCCCGTGGCCCCGCAGAACCTCCCACAGGACGCGGGCGATCGAGGACTCGCGCGACTCCATGCTCCACAGCCACTCCAGACCTGGCGTCTCCTGGCCGAGGAACGCCCGGGCACCCTGCCGGAACTGCTCCTGCGCCCAGAGGACGTCGTACCTCTCCAGCTTCTTGCGGTTGACGCTGAGTTCGCCCGCGTGCGCGCCCGACAGATTGAGCACGTACCCGAAGGGCCGCTGGTCCGTGGCGATGCCGTCGCAGACGATCGCTCCCTTGTCGGAGACCCACCACAGCGTGCCCGGCACCGCCTCGACGGCGAACCGGGTGGAGAACGCGCCGGGTTCCTCACCGGACTTGAGGTCCCCGGGCAGCCAGATCTCCTCGGTGCCGTCCTGGTCGCGCACCTCCAGCAGGAACTCGCTGATCAGGACCAGCGAGCGCAGCACCGACACGGCGGAGCCCCCGGGCAGCGCCCCGGCACGGCGCAGGTGCAGCCGGACGCGCGTGCCGCCCTCGGGCAGTGCCGTGCCGTCGCGTTCGTCCTCCTCCCGGACCCGGAAGAGGCTGCCGCTGACGGGGATCTCGACGCGCAGCGCCTTTTCGGCCGGGCGGCCGTCCGTGCCGACCGGCCGGGTCACGAGGGTCATCTCGTCGGCGAGCATGAAGTAGCTGAAGACGCCGATGCCGAAACGGCTGTTGGGGTAGAGCCGCAGCGAGCTGTCGTGCCGGAGCCAGGCGGCCTGCTCCCGGCGGAAGGCGTGGGACTGGTCGAAGCGGCGGCCGGCCCGGGTGAAGGTGTTCTTGAGCTGGTCGACGGTCATGCCGACGCCGTTGTCGACGCACTCGACGTAGCGTCCGCGGCTGTCCTCGCCCGTCTCGATACGGATCCGGCCCGCCCAGGGCACCGGATCCCGGCCGAGGTCCCGCAGGTACCGGACGCGCATCTCCCGGTAACGGCAGGCGTCCATGGCGTTCTGGTACAGCTCCCGCAGGGCGAGTTCGGGCTCGCCGTCGTACAGCTTGTCGCCCATCAGCAGGCGGCGGATCTCCGTCTGCGCCAGTGAGAAACGGGCGAGCGGCACGTCGTAGGCGTCCGTGCCGTCCGGGCGGTCCGGCCGGAGGCCGTGGTCGGACAGCCGCGCGGGGAGTCCCCGGAGCAGTTCGGCCTCGTCCTGCGGAAGGCGGCGGGCCGACTCGCGCAGCAGGTGACCGAGGTCGTCGGCGTCCTCGACGACGGCGGCCAGTGCGGCGTGCAGCGCCGGATGCGGGCAGACCGCGTCCAGATGCAGATACGAGGCAGCGCTTCCGTCCCGGTCGGGGACCCAGTAGGCGTCCCGGAACACGGTGATCACCTCGCGCGGCAGCACCGGGTCGGAGACGGCGAGATGTTCGGCCAGGACCTCGGGCAGGCACCGGGTGTCGAAGGCGAGCAGCCCCGCGAGCCGCAGCAGCGCCGCGAGGGGCCGCACGCGCAGGCGCCACGGTGTCCTGCGGACGACGTGCCGGTCCGGCGGCAGCCGCTCGTCCTCCGGCGGGGCCCCGAGGGCGAGGCCCGCGGCGACCGTGCGCAGCGCCTGGGACAGCGCCTCCGCCCGGCCGCCGAGCCGCTCACCCGCGGCCGGCGGTGCAACGTCGAGGAGCCGGGCCGTGAAGCGGTCGGCGAACAGCGCGGGCACGGCCTCCTCGTCCGTCGCGAACCGCTCTTCGATCCAGCGGTGCACCAGCCACAGCGTGACGGCGTGCCGGTCGTCCGCGGGGTCCCCGAGCCAGCGGTACGAGTCCGTGAGCTTCTCGGTGATCTGGGGATAGTGCTCGGTGATCTGCTCGTAGTGCCGCCGCTGGTCGTCGGCCTCGTCGTCACGCCACACCAGCCGCGGACGGAATCCGGCGGCCTGGCCCAGCCGCTCCGCCCAGGCCGTCTCGTGCAACAGGACACCGGCGATCAGCGCGGTGACCTCCAGGGCGGACAGTTCGGCGCCCTTGGGCAGCAGCAGGGGGAGGCGGTCGCTCAGCAGCCGGACCGGATACTCGTCGTCGGTCCACGGGTCGGGCAGCCGCCGCTGGGCGTGGTGGACGTGTCGGGCGGCCTGCGTGGCCAGCGCGGACAGACAGTCCTGGAAATGCGCCACGGTGCCCGCGTCGCACTCCTGGACCCGTTCCCACAGGGCCGGTGTGCGCACGGCGTCCTGCCACGCCTCCAGCAGCCCTCTGCCCTCGGCGACCACCAGGGACTTGGTGCGCTCCGCCAGGTCGGTGCCGTAGTGGATCAGAACCTGCTGCGGTCCGGCCTGCGCCTCGACCGCGAGTGCCCGCGTGCCGTGCTTGGCCTTCTCGTACACCTGCTCGACCGTTGTGGCCTCGGTCAGCGGGTCGAAGGCCCGGGCGAGCGCCGCCGTGAAGAAACTGCCCGTCTTCGCGCCGCCGCTGAGCTCGCCGGGGCCGCAGCTCGTCATCATGGCGAAGCCGCTGTGCGGGGGCCCCTTGACGACGTTGCTGCCGAAGACACCGCCTCGCCCGGCGTCCGCCGCGCGGCAGGCGTCGATCAGCCACAGCACGGTGCCGGCACGGCAGTTGGCCAGATACCGGCTGATGTCGGCCTCCAGGAGCGATTCCCGTACGTGGGGCCGCTCCCACCCGGCCGCATCGTCACCGTCGTCGGCGGGGGCACGGGCGTCGGCGGGCACCAGGTAGTCGGTGGTGCCGATCCGCACGCCGTGCCCGGTGAAGTAGAGGAGCAGGGTGCTGCCGGGCGGCGCGCTCGCGGACACCTCGGAGACGCGCTCGGTGATCTCGTTCCGGGTGGGATCCGCCAGCGCCTGCACCTCGTAGCCGCTGCCCTCCAGGGAGGCGCGCAGGACATGCAGATCGGCATCGACCGTCGCAGCCAGCGAGGGCAGCACACGCTCCGCCCCCGGGTTCTCGCCCACCCCGATGAGCAGGGCAATACGCCTGTCGTCCGCCACTCGTTCCCCCGGTTCCCCCTCCGACCTGCCCCAAGAGTTTCCATCAGGCGAGGACGCGGCGGGGTCGGATCGGTCAAGTGCGTTACGGGCAGCAGTCCTCACGGATCGTCATCGGACGGTTGTGCGACGATCCTCGGGTGAATGACCTGCTCCTCCGCCCGGCCACCGAGGCCGACCTGGCCGCCCTCGTCCGCCTCCGTGACGACGCGGCCCGCTGGATGCTGGCCCGCGGTATCACCGGGCAGTGGCGGCCGGGGGAGTTGGGCGAGGAGCACTTCCGCCGGGTCATGGCGCATGGCGAGGTGTGGCTCGCGGAGGCCGGCGGGCGCGTCGGCGGAGCCTGGGAGCTGTGGTGGGAGGACGAAACCGCCTGGGGGCCGCAGCCGCCCGTGGCCGGGTACGTGCACCGGCTCATGGTGGACCGGAGCACCGCCCCGCCCGGGACAGGGCGACTGCTGCTGGAGGCCGCGGAACACCGGGTGGCCGAGGCCGGACGGACCCGGGTCCGCCTGGACTGCCTGGCGGGCAACGCACAGCTCAACGCCTACTACCGGGACGCCGGTTACCGCGTCGTCGGCCACAAGGAGGGCAAACCGCAGCCGGGCGGGGCGCCCAAGTCCTTCACGCTGATGGAGAAGGAGCTGATGGAGAAGGAACTCTCCGGTCCCACGGCCCCGGGGACCGAAAGCCCCAGCGGTTAGGGTGAACCGCGTGGAGCTCCTGCACCTGCGTTATTTCGTCGCCGTCGCCCAAGAACTGAACTTCTCCACCGCGGCCCGCAAACTGCACATGGCCGCCTCCCCGTTGAGCAGGCGGATCAAGGATCTCGAGAACGAACTCGGACACCGGCTGTTCGACCGCGACACCCACCACGTGCGGCTCACCCCGGCCGGCAGCGCGCTGCTGCCGATCGCCCGCGGGGTCCTGGAGCAGGTCGACTCCATCCAGTGGCGGCTGGACGAGACGACCCGGCCGCGGCGGACCACCCTGCTGCTCGGTGTCCCCAGCGGCATCCATCCGGACCTGCGCGCACGGATGGCCGCCCTCGCCGAGCGGGTCGGCGACCGGTTCGAGATCAAACGCTGGCCGGGCGGCACCGAGCGGCTGGTCGACGCGGTGTGCGACGGCAGACTGGCACTGACCCTCGCCCGGCTCCCGGTCGGCGGCGACCCGGCGCTGGAACAGCTGCCGGTGATGTCGGAGCGGCTCGGCGCGGTCGTGCCCAGGGACCGGTTCGCGGGGCGGGAGTCGGTCGCCCTGGCGGAACTGTCCGGACTCGCCTACGCGGGCTCGCCCACGGCCGTGACCAACGCGTATTTCCGCGGTCTCGACCAGCAGCTGGCCGAGCTCGGCATCAAGAAACGGATCGAAATCGGCAGCGCGACGTTCGAGGGAGTCTCCGAGATAGTGTCCAGCGGCCTGGCTTTCTCGATTTCCATGCTGGATCCGCGGAGCCCTGTGCAGAATTACCGTCTCGACAATGTGACCGTCCTTCCCTTCTCGGATTTCCATCCCCGACTGGAGACCGGCCTGCTTTGGCGCAAGGATCGGGCGCACGGCGGTGACCTGGAGGAAGTCGTCGCCGCCGCCCGCGAGATCTTCGCTGAGCCGCTCCACACCTGACCCATCCCAAGCATTCGAAAAATATTCACCAAAGGCGGTATGACCACTGCGGTCATACCGCCTTTCGTTTATTGGTCACTCCATTTGTTTCCGTTCTCCAGCTCCTCCTTGCTAACTTAGTTTCCAGATACACATACATAGCGAAGCGAGGAGTTGAAGGAAAAGCGATGACGGACATCACGGACACCGCCACCGGCCCCCTGGAAGGCATCCGCGTGATCGACCTGTCGACCGTGGTGATGGGCCCCTACGCGGCACAGATCCTCGGCGACCTGGGCGCCGACGTGATCAAGATCGAGTCGCCCGCCGACACCGTACGCGTGGGCCACTACCGCACCACGCCGGGCATGACCCCGCTGAACCTCAACGTCAACCGCAACAAGCGCAGCGTCGCCCTCAACCTCAAGGACGACACCGACCGCGAGCGAGCACTGAAGCTGATCGACACCGCGGACGTGCTGATCACCAACATGCGGCCGGGCGCACTGCACCGCCTCGGCCTGTCCCACGACGACATCGCCGTCCGCAACCCGGGCCTCGTCTACGCGCACGCCCAGGGCTTCCGCAGCGACTCGGACCGGGCGGGCAACGCCGCCTACGACGAGACCGTGCAGGCCGCGTCCGGCCTGGTCGACATCGCCGACCGGGCGCTGGGCGAGCCCGTCTACCTGCCGACCATCATCGGCGACAAGGTCTCCTCCCTGACCATCGCCTACAGCGTGCTCGCCGCCCTGCTGCACCGGAACAGGACCGGACAGGGCCAGCTCGTCGAGATCCCGATGACCGACACCCTGATCGCGTTCAACCTGGTCGAGCACCTGGCGGGGCACACCCACGTGCCCGAGACCGGTTCCACCGGCTTCCCCCTGTCGATGCTGAAGGGCCACAAGGCGGTGCGCACCAAGGACGGCCTGGCCTGCGTCATCCCGTACAACCCGCAGAACTACCGGGACTTCTTCACCGCCGCCGGACGCCCGGACCTCGCCGAGGACCCGCGCGTCAACGGGGACGCCGTCGACAGCGCCGACCACGAGGACCTCGCAGCCCTGGTCGACGCCTGCGCCCCGGCGCTGACCACCGAGGAGTGGGCGGAGGTGTGCGCCAAGCACAGCATCCCGATGGCCCCGGTGCTGGAACTGGACCGCGCCCACGAGGACCCCTACGTCCAGGGCGGCCACCTGCTCGACACCGTCGAGCACCCGACCGAGGGCACCGTCCGCACCATCGGCATCCCGCTGCGCTTCTCCGCCACGCCCGGCTCGATCCGCCGCCTGGCGCCGGTCGCCGGTCAGGACACCGAGGACGTCCTCGCCGAGCTCGACACCGCCGCCCGCTGACCGTCACAGGAGGACAGCCATGAGCACCCCCACCACCCCCGTCGTACGCACCGAACGGATCGGCTCCACCCTGCTGATCACCCTCGACCGCCCCGAGGCCCGCAACGCCGTGAACGCCGCGGTCGCCACCGGCCTGACCGCCGCACTGGACGAACTGGAGGCCGACCCCGAGCTGCGGGCCGGCGTCCTGACCGGCGAGGGCGGCACGTTCAGCGCCGGCATGGACCTCAAGGCCGCGCTGCGCGGCGAGTCGCCCGAGGTCGAAGGCCGTGGCTTCGGCGGACTGACCGAGGCCGGACCGGCCAAGCCCCTGATCGCCGCCGTGGAGGGCTATGCCATGGGCGGCGGCTTCGAACTGGCCCTGGCCTGCGACCTGATCGTCGCGGCCGAGGACGCCCGGTTCGGGCTGCCCGAGGTCAAGCGCGGGCTGATCGCCGCGGGCGGCGGCGTGATCCGGCTGCCCAAGCGCATCCCGCACCACCTGGCCATGGAACTCCTGCTGACCGGTGATCCCGTCGACGGCCGCCGCGCCGGTGAACTGGGCCTGGCCAACCGGGTCACGGCCTCCGGCCAGGCCGTCGCCGAGGCGCTCCGGCTGGCCGAACGGCTCGCGGAGAACGCCCCGCTCGCGCTCGCGGCCGTCAAGCGCGTCGTCCGCGCCGCCGACGGAACGCCCGACGCCGACGCCTTCGCCTTCCAGCGCGGGGAGATGAAGACGCTGATGGCCTCGGCGGACGTACGCGAGGGCATGACCGCCTTCGCCGAGCGCCGCCCCGCGCGGTGGACGGGACGGTGAGCCGCCATGCAGGCCGAGGACGTACGACAGCACCTCACCACCCCGCTCACCAGCCCGGCGTACGCGCCGGCGGTCCCCCGGTTCACCGACCGGGAGTACCTCAACGTCGTCTACCGCACCGACCCCGACGCGCTGCGGGCCGTCGTCCCCGAACCGCTGCGGATCGGTGAACCCCTGGCCCGGTTCGAGGTCATGAAGATGGGCGACGTCAGCGGCTACGGCCCCTACACGGAGGCCGGCCAGGCGATCCCCGTCTCCTTCGAGGGCGAGCAGGGCGAGTACCTGCACGCCATGTACCTCGACAACTTCCCGGCGACCGCCTCCGGCCGCGAGGTCTCCGCCTACCCGAAGGTGCTCGGCTCCCCGTCGCTCACCGTCGACTCCGGCGCGCTCGTCGGCACCCTCGACCACGGCAGCCTGCGGGTCGCCACCGCGACCATGGGCTACAAGCACCACGAGCTGGACCGGCGCGAGGCCGAGGCACAGATCACCGTGCCGACCTTCATGCTCAAGACCATTCCCGGCTACGACGGGCTGCCCCGGGTGCAGGAACTCGTCCGCACGCGCATCACCGACGTCACCGTCAAGGAGGCCTGGACCGGGCCCGCCCGACTCCAGCTCTTCGCGCACGTGCTCGCCCCGCTGGCCGACCTGCCGGTGCTGGAGGTCGTCTCCGCGAGCCACATCCTCACCGACCTGACGCTGTCCGGCGCCGAGCCGGTCCACGACTACCTGAAGGGAGCCGCGTCATGACCCGCACCTTCCGTACGGCCGCGGTGATCGGCGCCGGGACCATCGGCCTGTCCTGGACGGCACTGTTCGCCGCCCACGGCCTGACCGTCCGGGTGAGCGACCCGCGACCGGACCTCGCCGAGGCCGTGGACGAGGCCCTCGCGCAGTCCGCCCCGCACCTGGCCGCCCGCGGCCTGGACGTGACGGACCTCGCCGGCCGGGTGCACATCGCCGCCGGTGTCACCGAGGCGGTCCGGGACGCGGACGTCGTCCAGGAGAACGGCCCCGAGCGCGTCGAGTTCAAGCAGGACCTGTTCGCCGGCCTGGCCCGGGAGGCACCCGGCCACGCGCTGCTGCTCAGCTCCTCGTCGGCCATCCCGTCGACCGAGTTCACCAAGGAGCTGGCCGACGAAGACGCCGCCCGCGTCCTGATCGGCCACCCCTTCAACCCGCCGCACCTCGTCCCGCTCGTCGAGGTCGTGCCCGGCGAACGCACCGGCGAGGACGCCGTACGGGCCGCCGTCGACTTCTACACCTCCGTCGGCCGCACCCCGGTCGTCGAACGCAAGGAGATCCCCGGCTTCGTCGGGAACCGGCTGCAGAACGCCCTCAGCCGCGAGGCGGTGTACCTCGTCGAGCAGGGCGTGGTGACGCCCGAGGAACTCGACACGGTGATGACCAACTCGCTGGGCCTGCGCTGGGCCACGGTCGGGCCGTTCCTCGGCTCGCACCTGGGCGGCGGACCCGGCGGCTACCGGCACCTGGCCGAGCACATCGGCCCCTCGATGAAGCGGATGTGGGCGAGCCTCGGCACCCCGTCACAGAACCAGGCCCAGCAGGAACGGCTCATCGCAGCCGTGGAACAGGCCTACGGCTCCGCCGCGTACCCGGAACTCACCGAGACCCGCGACCGCAGGCAACTCGCCGTCCTGTCCGCCCTGGACAGCGCCGACAAGGAGGAGAACTGAGATGACCACCGCCATGGAACCGCTCGAAGACCAGCTCACCGCGGACTTCTACGCCTACGAGGCGCTGCTGCCGGACGAGGAGCGCAAGATACTCCTCAGGGCCCGCGCCCTCATGCGCGACGAGATCAAGCCGCTGGTCAACGCCAACTGGGCCAAGGGCGAATTCCCCCGGGAACTCGTCGGCATCTTCCGCGACAGCGGCCTCGCGGGCCTGCCCTACGAGGGCTACGGCGAGCACCGGCCCGCCGTCTCCAACCTGCTCAGCGGCATGCTGGCGATGGAACTGAGCCGCACCGACGCCTCGGTGGCCACCTTCTTCGGCGTCCACAACGGCCTCGCGATGTACTCCGTCCAGTCCGGCGGCGACCAGGAGCAGCGCGACCGCTGGCTCCCGGAGATGGCCGCGATGGACAAGATCGGCGCGTTCGCCATGACCGAGCCGCTCGGCGGCTCCGACGTCGCGGGCGGCATGCGCACCACCGCCAAGCGCGAGGGCGACACCTGGATCCTGAACGGCGCCAAGAAGTGGATCGGCAACGCGACCTTCGCCGACTACGTCGTGGTGTGGGCGCGGGATGCCGACGACAACCACGTCAAGGGCTTCGTCGTCGAGAAGGGCACGCCCGGCTTCGAACCGGCGAAGATCGAGGGCAAGATCGCCTTCCGGATCGTCGAGAACGCCGAGATCACTCTCACCGACGTCCGGGTGCCGGAGGCGAACCGCCTCCAGAACATCAACTCCTTCCGCGACGTCGCCGAGATCCTGCGCGCCACGCGCAGCGGGGTGGCCTGGCAGGCGCTGGGCGTCATGACCGGCGCCTACGAACTGGCCCTCGACTACGCGCGTGAGCGGCGGCAGTTCGGCCGTCCGATCGGCGGTTTCCAGCTCGTGCAGGACCTGCTGGTCAAGAGCCTGGGCAACATCACCGCCTCGTGGGGCATGCTCGTGCAGCTCGCCCGGCTGCAGGACGCCGGCGTCTTCCGCGACGAACACTCCTCCCTGGCCAAGGCGTTCGTCACCGCGCGGATGCGGGAGGTCGTGGCCTGGAGCCGGGAGATCTTCGGCGGCAACGGAATCCTCCTGGATCACGACATCGCGCGCTTCTTCGCCGATGCGGAGGCGATCTACTCCTTCGAGGGCACGCGCGAGATGAACACCCTGATCGTCGGCAAGGCGATCACGGGCCAGAGCGCGTTCGTGTGACGCGGACCAACCAGGTCAGGACGAAGCAACCCCAGGTCTTGGACCTGGGGTTTCGTCATGCTCGGCGGCGTCGCCCGACTGTCCGGTTCGGGTGTTTCACTGAACAGCTGTGAGTGGGACCCTGACGAGCACCCTCGGGGAAGGAAGCGCCGGCATGATCGAGTGGAGGCCGCTGGGCACCGGAGCCAGGCCCGTTCCGCGGCCCGTGGCGACACCGCTGGTGTGGGCCGGGGCGTTCGGCGGCGCGCTGGTGCTGGTGGCAGTCCTCAACGCCGTGGTGGGGACCGGCCGTCCGGGACTGGCTCTGCTCGCGCTGTCGCTGCTGGCCGCCGTGCTCGGCCTGTGCGCCCGCTTCACGGCGGCCCCCGGCACGGCCGTCCTGTGCTGGCTGTTCCTCAACGGCTTCGCCATCCCGCCCGCGGGCACCCTCACCTGGGCCGGCCCCCGCGACACCACATGGCTCGCCTGCCTGCTCACCGCCACGCTCGTCGGCACGTCTCTGGCGCGCCTCGCCCACGCCCGCGCGGCCTACCGCCGCCTCGCGCCTGGGCGTGCCCGGCAGGACGGCGGGCGCGGCGACGGACCGTACGGCTCCTGACCGTCCGGATCCGCCGCCCCGGGCCGACGGGCGGCCCGCACCACCCGCCGCCCACTCCTCGTTACGGATCAGCGTGCCGGGCGCTGCCACCACGCGGCCGTAGCGTCGCGCAGGGTGTTGGTGCCGCAGTGCACCTCGCCCATGCCGAGGTGGTACGTGTACCAGTCGTCGATGTACGACACCTTCAGGCCGACCCGCTGGTAAGCGGCGTTGACGGCCTGCGTGAAGATGTCCTTGCCGCCGATGACGGGCCCCCACTGGCGCGGGGCGAGGTAGCGGTCGCGCCCGAGCAGCACACCGTTGACCGCTCCGGGAACGTACGCGCTGGTCATCACCGTCGCCGCGGCCTTCGCACGTGAGCCCGCCGGGTTCTCGGCGAGCCACTTCTGCTGGCCGCGGTCCCCGAGGCTGTCCACGAGGTCGGAACCGGCGCCCATGCGCGTCAGGCGCGGCACGGGAATCTCGTCGCCTTCGGCGGTCATGACCTCCGACTCGCGGGTGTACAGCGCGGGCACCCGCACGATCTCCGCGTCGGTGACCCCCGTCTCCCGCTTCAGGATCTCCAGGTTGGCCGCGATGCGCCGTGCGGCCATCTCGTTGTCGGCCACCAGATGCTTGGAGGCGAGTGCCTGGTCGATGGTCTCCTTGGGCGCCGGGCTGTCACTCCGGCCCGGGACGGAGAACATCTTGGTCTTGCCGTGGCCGTCGCGCTTTGCGTCGCGCAGCAGTTCCAGTCCCGCCTCCGGGTCGGCGACACCCATGCGCCAGCCGCGCGGAGTGTCGGCGGGCAGGAACTGCACGAACTCGTCGACATGCCCGACCCCCAGCCAGGAGGTGTCCAGCAGCAGCGGATCCTGCAACCCCTGCGACTTGAGCATCGTCCGCATCACCTTGGACGGGCGCGCCCCGCTGTCCTTGCGCTCGCCCATGATGATCCGCCCGGCCGGGAAGGAGCGCCCGCCGTGCGCGTAGGGCGGGATGGTCTCCAGGTTCCCCATGGAGTTGAGCGACCAGTCGTCGGGCTCGGCCCGGTCGGTCACCTGCACGACACCGGTGTCCCGGCCGCGCACCTTCTCGAACAGCTCCCGGCCCGCGTCCCGGTCCGGCTGGGCGGACCGCAGCATCACGCGCATCACGTGCCGCTGACCGCCCGGCCCGGTCATGCTGACGTAGGCCGGTTCGACGAAGTCCTGGGCCCAGGGGTCGGCGTACTTCTTGAATTTGACCAGCGGTGCGGTGATTCCGGCCTTCTTGACTTCCTTGCCGAGCTCAGCGACGAACTTCTGCTGGAGACGGCTGTACGTGCCCTGGCCCTGGACCTCGGTCACCATCACCTGCTGGGTGTTCTGCAGGTGATGGTGGGTCAGCAGCGGCGCGACGCGCAGGGTCACGGCGTCGGAGGTGGACTTCTGCCCGGACGTCACCGTCAGCCGGACCACGGCACGGCCGTCCCACTTGGCGCTGTCCCGGACGACATCGGTGCCCTCGACACCGAACTCGACACCGGCACGCAGCTCGGCGGCGGTCAGCCGGGTCTTGGACGTCACCGCTGTCCACTTGCCGGACCGCTTGAGGAAGAGGCGGGCGTGCTCGCCTCCCGTGGTGACCTTCAGCTTGCCCTGGGCGTCCTTGCCCAGGCCCGGCATGGGGACGGAACGGACCCGGGCGAGGTCGGCGGCGTCCGCGCTGCCGTTGACCTTCGTGTCCGTGCCGTCGTTGCACGCGGCCAGCTTGGCGTCGGACAGCGGCTTGCCGCCCGGCCCGGTCACCGGGCACCGCTTGCTGTCGTCGTCGATGTTGGGCAGGTAGACGGCTCCGCGCCCGACCGACCAGCTGTCCTCCCCTCTCGTGTCGCTGCCACCGGTGACATCGACCCGTCCGTCGCGGTTCACATCCGCGCGCAGATCGGCACGTCCGGCCGCGTCGGCAGCGGAAGCGGAGCCGACCGGCCCGGCCAGCACGGACCCGGCGGCGGCGAGAGCCAGGACCACCGACCCGGCCGGATACAGGCGTATACGTGTACGTGTACGTGAACGCACGGCGCATTCCCTTCAGTTGGGGGGTGACGCCGTGCAAGAGGAGGAAGAGTGCCTGTGCGTTCCCTGTGGAGCGAGAGGTCCTACCTGGGTATGACGCGGTCGGGCGTTCTCAGGCCAGGAATTCCGCCAGCAGCCGGTTGAGTTCGGCAGGTCGCTCGGTGGGGACGGAATGGTGGGAGGCGCCGGGCAGGGTGACGACGCCGGCCCCGGGCACCGGCTGCGTTGTCACCGGGATCGACGGTGCCCCGATCGGTAAGACGGGTCGTGGTCTTGTGGCCGCCGCCGACGACGAGACCCATGGGCTGCTGATGTCGATGATGATGCGCAGCCGAGGCTAGTGCTACGACCGCTTGGGCCCATCGCCTCGCACTCCTACCCACTCTCTCAGGCCAGTCTCTTCCCCATACGCGCTGAAAACTTCTCTTTGTCCTTCGTGTGCCACCACTCGAACAAGTGGGTGCGCACAAGGAACCCGAGGTAGTTCAGGGAGTCCTCGGAGAGGTCTCCGCTCACCAGACTCGCTTCATGCCCCTGGTAGTCGAGTGAGACTTCCCAGAGCTGCCCTGCGACGCCGATCTGGACTTTCAGAAGCAATGCAGGGAAGACAGCCGGCACCTGCACCTCAAGGACTTCAAGAGAGGTTCCTCCTCCCTCGCTCTGCAGTCCTGAAAGTTTTTGGGTGAGTGCTTCTCTTACATGCTCCGGGGTGGCCATATGGGTCCTTTCAGCACTTTGCCCCTGTGGTCGCTGAAGCCGCAGCTACTGCCGCGGTTGTGTACTGGACCGGAGGAGGCCTCCATGTCAGCCAGTTCCATCCTCAAAGTTCAGATTCTCCGGGTGTTCTCGCAACTCCTCGATGTTGCGGGTAACGGGTATATCGAGTCCGACTTCCTCGAATTTCACATCGTCACACCATACCCGCCCCTCACCCGTGAGGATGAAGCCGATCCGGATCGTCGCACCCTCCCTGGGGACATCAAGTACGACATCGCGATGAGCCCAGCTTTGGGTGCCCGATGAGCTTCGAGAGTCTGCTGTGTTGTCGAACGCCAGCACGTTGTGCAAGGCGTCGTCCACTCGTAGCCATAGTCCTGCCCAGTTGGCGACGTCTCTGGTCTTGAGCATCGCGGACAGGCGCATTCGCTTGCCTCGAAGCGTCCGCCTTGAACACCTGGGCGAGGGATGCAAACTCCTTTGCGCCAGGCCGGGCTTCAATGAAGGCGCTGACTCGCCCGCTACGGAATACCTGCGTGTCGACGCCAAATTCGTAGTCTTCAGGACGTGCTCCGGTCACGTACCAGCCTGTTGGCAAAGCGTTATCGCCGACGGCATTCGAGGGTCGCGTCTGGAACTCTGCGAGGATCCTGCTGGTCTCGGCGATGGTGCGTTCTGACTCGGCTTCCAACTTCCGAACTTCTGCCCGCATTCGAGGCCGCGAGGTGAGGTACGTAACGATTGCGACGACGACGGCACCGACGATGGGACCGGTGATCGTTAAGAAAGGCAAGAGCATGCTGAGCTGCCTATGAAAGCCTAATCTTGCGCAGGCAGTTCCGAAAGGGCTTGGCGTTGAGCGTTGTCCTGGAAGTCATCTCATTTGGTGAGCCAGCGGAAGGAGGCGAGGGTGCAGGCGGCGGCATCCGGCCAGCCAGGAGGCGGTGCGTTCGATCGTCCAGCGGTGGCGGGCCCAGGCGGTTCGAGGACCCCATGCCCTTGCAGGTGATGCCGCGCGGTGGTCCTGCGTCTGCTGCCCGGGGAGGGGCTGGCCACTGCGCCCGGGAGTCAACAGAGTTAAGGGGTGGGAGGGCCGGGGAGATCCGCTGCCGCCGATTCCGGAGATCCCCACGGTCCTTCCAGTGCGGCCCGAAGGGCAGTGACGGTATCCGCACCGACGCGCCCGGCGAGCGCGGCTTCGAGCCCGGCCAGGACCTGCATCGTCTCCGCGCGGCGCCGGGCGCCGGCCGCCGAGAGGAGTACGAGCTTCGACCGGGCGGACCGCGGATCGCTCTCCACGGTCACCACGCCCGCGGCGACAAGTTCGTGGACCCACTGGTGCGCTGTCGGGGCGCTGACGCCCAGACGCCGAGCCAGCTCGGCGATGCTCGCCCCCTCCGACGGGAGCTGACTCAGCAGAGTCACGTGTGCCGCACTGATGGCCGACCCGTCTTCCTGGGCTTCGAACGCAGTGGTCAGGGCGGTTCGGAACCAGTTGTGTGCGCGCCACAGCAGCCGGATGAGCGGCTCGGGTTCAGACGGGGAGGAGGCCATGTGGTTCTGCTTTCACGCTGGGGCGGTCGGTTCGGCGCGGTCTGCCGATCGTAAGCCGGTCAGAACTGGCGCCCAACATCACCGGAGCTTCCTGGATCACCATTCATTAGGTAGCCTACGATTAGGTTACCTAATGCTGAGCTCGATCGATCCCCAGCCCCGACCCCATGCCCCAATTCGCCTGAAATCGATGGAAAGGCAGGACGATGACGACAGGATCGTCTGCATCCCCCCTCGCCGCGGCCGGCGCCACCGCCGGCACGGCATCCCCCGCGGTCCCGCCCGCCGCCGCCCAGGCCGCCACCTCCACGTCGCCCGGGACCGCCGCCGGCCGCCCGGGGCACGGCATGAAGGTGATCGCGGTCGAAGAGGCGTTCTCCGTTCCGGAGCTGCTCCCGTGGCCGGGCGAGGCCCGTATGCCTGCCGACTGGGGACAGGAATGGGGGCGCCGGCTCGCCGACCTCACGGAGTTGCGGCTGGCGGACATGGACGAGCATGGCGTGGACATACAGGTCCTGTCGCTCACCTCACCCGGCGTGGAGGCCATCGAGGACCCCTCCGAGGCCGTGACCACGGCCCGGCGGGTCAACGACCGCCTGGCCGAAGTGGTCGCCGCCCACCCGACACGGTTCGCCGGCTTCGCCACCCTGCCGTTTCAGGACCCGAAGGCCGCCGTGGTCGAACTGCGCCGGGCGGTGGAGCAACTCGGCCTCAAGGGAGTCCTGCACAACGACCACGTTCAGGGCCACTACCTCGACGAGTCGCAGTTCCGGCCGGTGTGGGCCGAGCTCGAACGGCTCGGCGTGACGCTCTACCTCCATCCCGCGCTCTTCCCCGCCGACCAGTGGCGCGTGTTCCAGGGGCATCCCGTGCTGAGCGGGCCGTCGTGGGGATGGACAGCGCAGGTCGGCGCCCACGCACTTCGCCTGATCTACGGGGGAGTGTTCGACGAGTTCCCCGGGGCCTCGGTGACGCTGGGGCACATGGGAGAACTACTGCCTTTCCAACTGGCCCGACTCGACAGCCGCTACCACCAGGCCGACCCCAAGAGCAGGCCACGACACCTGCCCTCCCACTACCTGCGGCACAACCTCTACGCGACCACCAGCGGCGTCTTCTCCCACGCGGCCCTCCTCGGAGCCGTCCAGGCCATCGGCGCCGACCGGCTGCTGTTCGCCGTCGACTACCCCTACGAATCAACGGCAGAGGCAGTCGAGTTCCTCCGCACAGCGCCGTTCTCCCGCGCCGCCCTCGAACGCATCGCACACCGCAACGCGGCACACCTGCTGAACCTCTGATCAAGACAGCAGCAGGTGAGGAGTGTGGCTGGTGAGCAGGGCCCGCTCAGGCCGGACTGCCCAGACGACCGCGACTGTGCAGCTCAGTGTTCTATCGCCGGTGGGTGAATGGCAGGAAGAGTCAGTCCAACTCGCCCATCGTGCTGCGCAGCCAGTCCAACGGGTCGGTCGCCAGCAGCTGGTCGGCCGGCTCGTTCGCCGTCTTCGTGACGAGGCGGCCGCGGCTGTTGTCGATCCACCGCTGTGCGTCCTCGTAGCCCAGGGCTTTGTACTCGATGCCCTGCAGCATGCACGGTGACCACCGCGGGGTCGGCTTCGCCGGCGCCGTATTTCTTGGCCAGGTGGTTGACGTCTCCGGTCCTGGTCTCCTGCGAGTCGTGCCACACCGCCAGGAATGCGGCACGGGCAGGGTCCGCACCCTCCAGTTTGGCGATGATCGACGCGATCAGCGAGGTACGCCAGGAGTGCTCGGCAACACTCTCCGGGTCGCGCACCCCGGCCATCCACCACCCGGTGCGCCTCGACTGCTTGAGCGTCCCGGCTTCGTACAGGAACCGTGCCACCTGGGTCAGCTCTTTCACGGCGAGCGCGAGCCGGCAACTCCTGGCCATCCAACATCACTGGCAGCCGGTCGCGCAGGGGTCGGGTCGCGGCCGCCTGTTCTGCCGTGTTCCGCATCCGTGCGAAGAACCTGCGCAGGTCGGTGGCCGCTCCGGGAGCGCGCATCCCACCTCTCTTGGGCGCGGGCAGTACGCAGGCTGGAACTGCGTCTGGTGCAACGCCTCACTGCGAGACGGCGGAATCAGCGTGGGCGTCTCCCGCGGAGGCGTAGGCGCCTACGACCTCGACGTCGAGGTGTACGCCTGCCAGCCGTGCACCGCCCTGCGACGTCCCCAAGGAGTTGACCAGTGATCTGCGTGCGCTGCGACATGCCCGTCGTAGTACTCGGTACGGGCCACTGGTTCCCTCCATTGACCGGGCCGTTTCCTCGTGCTGCGGCTGTCCGCGTCACCACCCCGTCAACAGCACATGGTTGAGCAGCAACGCCAGCACCACCTGCCCGGTGAGCCATGCACGCGGGTAGGGAAGCAACGTGCAGGACGGGAGAAGCCACACCGCGAAGGGCAGCCAGATGCGTTCCGTCTCCGCCTTGCTCATGCCGGACAGGTCGGCGACCAGCAGGGCGAGGAGGGCGGCGGAGACGAGGAGCGCGAGGCGGGGCTCGGCCGCCCGGTCGGGGGTGGCCTCGGTGCGGCGGTGGAGCAGCACCGCGCCCGTCCGGCGTAGGCCCGCCACCGTCGCCAGGCCCGTGATGAGCACCGTGCAGGCCAGGTTGGCCCACACCCAGTAGCCGTAGGGGCGGATGCCGCCCGCGCCCTGGTGGTAGCGCGTGACCAGCAGGCGGTACGCCTCCCACCAGTCGAACCCGGCGAGCGTGAACGACGCCGGGACCACGACAAAGCCCGCCAGCAGCGGCACCAGCACGGCAGGGTGCTCCCGGACCCCGTGCCGGCCGAGCACCAGGACCGCCGCCGCGATCAGGGCGACGAGTGTGAGGCCGTAGGAGAGGTAGCAGGTCAGGCCGAAGAGGAGGCCGGATGCCCCCGCCCGCCACAGCGAGCGTCTCGTGACCGCCAGGGCCAGCAGCGCAACCGCCCACGCCGCCACCGCCGCGAAGTACGCGTCGGCCGACGTGCCCATCCACACCGCCGCCGGGGCCAGGACTAGGAAGGGGGCCGCCCTGCGCGCGAGGGTCTCGTCGGCCAGGGTGCGGATCGTGAGCAGTACGGCGACGCAGGCCGTCGCCCCGACGGTGATGCACCACAAGCCCGCCCAGCCGCCGCCCCGCAGCCCGATCCGGTCGAGGAGGACGAAGGTGAGTGTGGCCGCGGGCGGGTGGCCGGCGATGTGGGCGGGCCAGTTGTCGGGGGAGTCGAGCAGGATGTGCTGGGTGAAGTCGCGTAGTGCTGCCGGGATGTCGTCGAAGCGGTCGATGACCTGGAGGTACTCGTAGCGGGTGGTGAGGCGGCGCGCGATGCCCCGGTCCCAGCCGTCGATCAGGGCCAGGGAGCAGATCCACGCCGTCGCCGTGGCCCAGGTCAGGGGGAGCAGAGCGCGCCAGGGGAGCCGGGCCGCGAGGGCGGGGCCGTACGCCACGGTGGCGATCGCCAGGAGTACGGCCGCCGGGGTGCCGGGGCCCAGGTGGGGGCCCCAGGACGCCAGCAGCGGGGGCCAGTCGACGAACAGGGTGCGACTGGTGCCCTGGATGTGGCGGCCGATCAGTACGGCCGCCGTCACGAGCAGCACGGCTGCCCCGGCGGCGTACAGGTCACGGCGCAGGTCAGGGGGGAGGGAGCGGGTCACAGCGGAACGCTAGGCCGACAGGGCGGGCGCGGGCCGCCGTCCGGGCCGGACGTCAGCGTTTCGTCATGGGTTGCGCACCCATTCCCGGGGTGATCCGGGCCTACGGTCAGGACATGCGCGACCCCGACGCCCCCCGGCTCCCCTCCTCGCCCGGCTTCTGGCGCAGCCCCCTGCGCGGCCCCTGGTTCACCTCCGTGCTGGGCCTCGTCCTGCTCGCCGGCATCACCGTGCTGTTCGTGACGGGCCTGGTCTCGTACGCCGCCTACAACCCGGACCTGTCGCCGGTGAACGACAAGACCCCGGACAAGGGGATCCTCGGCTTCTACCTCTTCGCCTGGCCGACGCATCCGCACTGGCTGTACCGGCTCAACCAGGGCGTCCACGTCACCCTCGGCATCACCCTGATCCCCGTCCTGCTCGCCAAGCTGTGGTCCGTGATCCCGAGGCTGTTCGCGCTGCCGCCGGCCCGCTCCCTCACGCACGCCCTGGAGCGGATCTCGCTGCTGCTCCTGGTGGGCGGCGCGCTGTTCGAGTTCGTGACCGGTGTGCTCAACGTCCAGCTCGACTACGTCTTCCCCGGCTCCTTCTACCCGCTGCACTTCTACGGAGCGTGGGTGTTCTTCGCCGCCTTCGTCGCCCATGTGCTGCTGAAGTCGCCCACGGCGCTGCGCAACCTGCGGCAGCTGCGGCATCCGGGGGAGGAGCAAAACGACCTCGTGACTCCCCGCCCCGCCGAGCCGACCGTCTCCCGCCGGGGCGCCCTGTGGTTCGTCGGGGGCGGCTCGCTGCTGCTCTTCGTGACGACGGCCGGGCAGAACTTCGACGGTGCGCTGCGGCGCACCGCCCTCCTCGCACCGCACGGCGGCGGCGAACCCGGCAGCGGCCCGAACGGCTTCCAGATCAACAAGACCGCCGCCTACGCCGGGATCAGCGCGGCCGAGAGGGGCGAGGACGCCTGGCGGCTCGTCGTCACCGGGCGCACGGGCACGGTCCGCCTCAGCCGCGCCCAGCTCGCCGAACTCCCCTTGCACAGCTCGGCGTTGCCCATCGCCTGTGTGGAGGGCTGGTCCACATCGGACCAGTGGTGGCGCGGGGTGCGGCTGCGCGACCTGGCGGCGCTCGTCGGCTACGACGCCGACGACCGGCCGGACGTGTTCGTCGAGTCCCTCCAGCGCCGCGGCGCCTTCCGCAGGGCCGCCCTGCGCGCCAACCAGGTAGCCGACCCGCGTTCCCTGCTCGCCCTGTACGTCAACGGCGAGGAGCTGTCCCCCGACCACGGCCACCCGGCGCGGATCATCGTGCCCGCGGCACCCGGTGTGCTGAACACCAAGTGGGTGGCCCGGATGACGTTCGGAGACCTGTGATGCGTCGACCTGTGATGCGTCGACCTGTGATGCGTCGACCTGTGATGCGTCGACCTGTGATGCGTCGACCTGTGCTGCATCGACCACGGCTCCCCGTCGGAAGCCCCTTCCAACTCTTCCTGCTCGCCTGCTCGTTCGCGCTCGCCGCCTACGCGGGCGTACGGCTGCTCGCCGGTGACTGGTTCGGCGTGGCGCTGTGGTTCGTCGGCGCGGCGCTGCTGCACGACCTCGTGCTGCTGCCGTTGTACGCGGCCCTGGACCGGGCGGTCGTGCGAGGGCTCGGTGCGGTCCGGCGCCGGGAGTGGGTGGCCTACGTGCGCGTACCGGCGGCCCTCTCCGGGCTGCTGCTCCTCGTGTGGTTCCCGCTGATCAGCGGCATGGTGGAGCGGCGTTACCGGTCCGGAACCGGCCTGCCCGCGGACGTGTTCCCGGCCCGCTGGCTGCTGATCACCGCCGTCCTCTTCGGCGGCTCGGCGCTGCTGCTGGCGGTGCGGCTGCTTCGGGTGCGCAGGGCGGCGAAGCGGCGCCCGTCGGCCGTCCACTGACCGGCCCGCGTCCAGCCCCGGGCGTACCGGAGCAGGGCGGGCGTGCCGAGCCGCGCCCAGGGGAAGGGGTCGCCGGTGCCGCGGGTGTCCATGCGGCCGACGACCCGCACGTGGGCGCGTTCGTCGATGTCCACCGGCGCGGTCTCGGCGATCAACAGGCCGCCGGGGCGCAGGAGACCGGCCACCCGGTCCAGCAGGGCGCGCGGGTCACCGCCGATGCCGATGTTGCCGTCCATGAGCAGGACGGTGTCCCAGCGGCCCTCGCCGGGCAGCGGCTCGAACACCGAGCGCCGCAGCGCCTGGCCTCCCATGCGTACGGTGTGGTCGACGGCGGCGGCGCTGACGTCGATGCCGAGTACGGCCCGGCCTCGCGCGGCGAGTTCCGCCACCAGCCGCCCGGGCCCGCATCCCACGTCCAGCACGGCTCCCTCGCACCGGTCCAGCACGCCCCGGTCCACCGCGTCGGCCCGCGCACACCAGCGCTCCACCTCCAGCGGCAGCAGCCAGCCGTCGGCCCGCCGCAGGAACAGCGGCCCCTGACCGGCACGCAGGGCGTCGGCGTAGGGGTCGGCGGCCGCCCAGGCGACGGTGGTGGCGGGCGGGGCGCTCATCGGGGCCCGGCCGGGCGGGAGTCCGGCGCCGCAGACCGAGAAAGCCGCGCCGCGAATCCGTCCGGGCGGGCGGTCGGCGCCGCAGACTCGCCCGGCCGCCCCGTGAAGCCGTCCGGGCGCGAGTCCGGCGCCGCAGACCCAGCCGGCCGCGCCGCGAACGGCCCGTCCGTACGGGAGGCCGGCGCCGCACACCGAGCCAGCCGCGCCGCGAACCGCCCGTCCGGGGCCAGCGCGGCGACGGCGTGGGCGTCGGCCGCCGTGTCGACGTCGCGCAGGCGGGGCAGGTCGCGGACCCGCAGGCCCGCCGCGACGAGCCGGTCCCGTTGGACGGCTCCCGTCGCGGCGGTCGACATGGGCACGCCACGCAGCAGGGCGGGGTCGGGGCGGGCCAGGCCGAGGGCCCAGAAGCCGCCGTCCTCGGCCGGGCCGAACCAGGCGTCGCAGCCGGCGAAGTCCACGGTGAGCAGCTCCGGCGTCACCTGCGGCGTGTCCATGCCGATGAGCAGGGCCGGGCCGGCGCAGCGCGCGAACGCGTCCGCCAGCCGCTCGTCGAGACCGCCCGCGCACTGCGGTACGACGTCGAAGCCGGGCGGCAGCCAGGGGCCGGGCTCCCCGTCGAGGACGAGGACCCTGCGGCAGGCCGGAACCGCCGCGACCGTGTCCAGGGTGTCGGCGAGGGACGCCTCGGCGAGGGACGCGGCCTGACGGGGCGTGAACGGCGGGGTGAGCCGGGTCTTGACCCGGCCGGGGCGCGGCTCCTTCGCGATGACGAGCAGGGTGGTCGCGGGCAGGGTGGTCACGGGCAGGGTGGTCACCGAACGCTCCTTTCCACGGCCGGAGTCCCGCCGGGCGCCTCGCCCAGCACGCGGCTCATGTCCCGTACGGCCTGCCAGGTGCCGCGCCACGTGCCCGTCACCTTCGAGGCCCCGGTGCGCGGGAGATACGGCACGTCGTGCTCGGTGATCCGCCAGCCGGCGTCGGCCGCGCGCACCACCATCTGGAGCGGATAGCCGCTGCGCCGGTCGGTGAGACCGAGGGCGAGCAGCGGTTCGCGGCGGGCGGCGCGCAGGGGACCGAGGTCGTGCAGCCGCAGCCCGGTGCGGCGGCGCAGCATCCGCGCGAGCGCGAGGTTTCCGGCGCGGGCGTGCGCGGGCCAGGCGCCCCGGCCCTGCGGACGCCGCCGGCCGAGCACGAGGTCGGCCTCGCCGTCGCGCACCTCGCGCACGAAGGGGACGAGGAGCGACGGGTCGAGGGAGGCGTCGCAGTCGCAGAAGCACACCACGTCGGCGGTGGCGGCCGTCAGCCCGGCGTGGCAGGCCGCGCCGAAGCCCCTGCGCGGCTCGGGCACGACCGTCGCGCCGAGCGCGCGGGCGACCCGGGCGGAGCCGTCGGTGGAGCCGTTGTCGACGACGAGTGCGCGCCAGCCCGGCGGGATCCGTTCGAGCACCCAGGGCAGGGCCTCGGCCTCGTTCAGGCAGGGCAGCACCACGTCGACGTCGGAAGATGTCGTCGTCACGGTCTCACCCTACGAACGCGAAACGGGCATACCGGACTACGGCTCCTTACGAAACGCGGACGTCGGCGGCCGGGGAGGCGTCCGGACGGGTCATCGGCGGCGGCCCGGTGCGACGCTGGAGCCATGCAGCAGCCCCATCAGCAGGAGCCGACCCCCGGCGGGTCCCCGCGGGTCCTGGTCGTCGACGACGATCCGACCGTCGCCGAGGTCGTCGCCGGGTATCTGGACCGTGCCGGTTACGTCGTGGACCGCGCCGACGACGGCCCGACCGCCCTCACCCGCGCCGCCGCGCACTGGCCGGACCTGGTCGTCCTCGACCTGATGCTGCCCGGGATGGACGGCCTGGAGGTGTGCCGGCGGATGCGCGGACAGGGGCCGGTCCCGGTCATCATGCTCACCGCCCGCGGCGACGAGGACGACCGCGTCCTGGGCCTGGAGGTCGGCGCCGACGACTACGTCACCAAGCCCTTCAGCCCCCGCGAACTGGTGCTGCGGGTGGAGTCGGTGCTGCGCCGCAGCCGGCCGGCCGCCCCCGGGCACCGGCTGGGGGCGGCCGGTCTGACCGTCGACCCGGCGGCCCGCCGGGCCACCAAGAACGGCACCGAACTCGCCCTCACCCTCCGCGAGTTCGACCTGCTCTCCTTCTTCCTGCGGCACCCGGGGCGGGCCTTCGGCCGCGAGGATCTGATGCGCGAGGTGTGGGGGTGGGACTTCGGTGACCTGTCGACCGTCACGGTCCACGTCCGCCGCCTGCGCGGCAAGGTCGAGGACGACCCGGCCCGGCCCCGGCTGATCCAGACCGTGTGGGGCGTGGGCTACCGCTTCGACGCCACGGGAACCACCGGAGAGGAGGCCGGATCGTGAACGACACCCTCCTCATCGCCGTCTACGCCTTCGCCGGTGCCGCGACCACCGGCCTGGCCGGGGCCGGGGCGCTGCGCCTGATCCGGCGCCGGTCGCTGACCGCCTCGCTCGCGGTGGTCGCGGCGGTCGGGGTCGTCGCGATGCTCGCGGGCACGCTCGCCGTCGCCTGGGCGATGTTCCTCTCCCCGCACGACCTGTCCGTCGTCACGACCGTCGTCGCCATGGCGGCCGTCGTCTCCCTGGCCACCGCGCTGCTGCTGGGCCGCTGGGTCGTCGCCCGCAGCCGCGAACTGGCCGTGGCCGCCCGCTCCTTCGGCGACGGCGGGGCCTTCGCCGCCCCCGACGGCCCGACGACCGCCGAACTGGACCACCTGAGCCGTGAACTGGCCGCCACCAGCGCCCGGCTCGCCGAGTCCCGGGAGCGGGAACGCGCGCTGGAGGCGTCCCGACGGGAGCTCGTCGCCTGGATCTCGCACGACCTGCGCACCCCGCTGGCCGGTCTGCGCGCCATGTCGGAGGCCCTGGAGGACGGCGTCGCCGCCGACCCCGGCCGCTATCTGAAGCAGATCCGCACCGAGGTCGAACGCCTCAACGACATGGTCGGCGACCTCTTCGAACTCTCCCGCATCCACGCCGGCGCGCTCGCCCTGGCCCCCAGCCGGATCTCCCTGTACGACTTGGTGGGCGACGCTCTGGCGGGAGCCGACCCGCTCGCCCGGGAGCACGGGGTGCGGCTGGTGGGCGGCCGTATCGAGCCGGTGCCGGTGGAGGTGGACGGCAAGGAGATGAGCCGGGTGCTGGGCAATCTGCTGGTCAACGCCATCCGCCGGACCCCGGCCGACGGCACGGTCGCCGTCACCGCGGAACGCTCCACCGAGGGTGTGGTGCTGTCCGTGACGGACGGCTGCGGCGGCATCCCCGACGAGGACCTGCCGCGCGTCTTCGACACCGGCTGGCGCGGCACGCACGCCCGGACGCCCCCGGCCGGCGCGGGCCTCGGCCTCGCCATCGTCCGGGGGATCGTGGAGGCGCACCAGGGCCGGGCCACCGTACGGAACATCCCCGGCGGCTGCCGTTTCGAGGTGGTGCTGCCCGCCGCCGCTTCGTAACACGGGCAGCACCACCGGTCTTTCACGAGCCGAGCCGGACCCCGGGGGGCGGCGGCTCCTACGCGTCCCGCATCCCGGCCCGCGCGAACTCCGCCATGCCCTCCTCGAATCCGACCTCCGGCTTCCAGCCCAGCGCGTCCCGCAGCCGCGCGGAGTCGGCGGTGATGTGCCGTACGTCCCCGAGCCGGTACTCGCCGGTGACCACGGGCTCGGGCCCGCCGTACGCGGCGGCCAGCGCCCGGGCCATCTCGCCGACGGTGTGCGGGTCGCCGCTGCCGGTGTTGTACGCCGTGAGCGCGCCCGGGGCGGACTCCGCCGCCAGAGCCGCCGCATTGGCGGCCGCCACGTCCCGGACGTGAACGAAGTCCCGCCGCTGCCGCCCGTCCTCGAACACCCGCGGGGCCTCGCCCCGGGCGAGCGCCGAGCGGAAGAAGGAGGCGACACCGGAGTACGGGGTGTCCCGGGGCATGCCGGGCCCGTACACGTTGTGGTAGCGCAGCGACACCGCCGACCCGCCGGTGCAGCGGGCCCAGGCGGCGGCCAGGTGCTCCTGGGCCAGCTTGGTCGTCGCGTACACGTTCCTCGGGTCGGCCGGGGCGTCCTCGCCGACCAGCCCGGGGGCGAGGTCCGCCCCGCACACCGGGCACGGCGGCTCGAACCGGCCGGCGTCGAGGTCGGTGACGGCACGCGGCCCGGGCCGTACGACCCCGTGCCGGGGGCACTCGTACCGCCCCTCCCCGTAGACCACCATCGATCCGGCCAGCACGAGACGCCGTACCCCTGCCTCCGCCATGGCGGCGAGCAGCACGGCGGTCCCGAGGTCGTTGTGGGAGGCGTACTCCGCCGCGTCTTCGACCCCGTTGCCGAGCCCGACCCTCGCGGCCTGGTGACACACGGCGTCCACGCCCGCCAGGGCACGGCCGACGGCGGCCGGATCCCGCACGTCGTCGGCGGTGTCCTCCCGCACGTCGAACACGACCGCCTCGTGCCCGCGCTCCCGGAGGGCGGCGACCACATGGGACCCGATGAACCCGGCACCGCCGGTGACCAGTACGCGCATACGGCCACGCTAGGCCCGCGACCCCGCCGCACGACGGGACCGCGCCCGCACGTCACGACTCCGTAAGGTCGCCCACGGTCGCGGTCGCGGTCACAGCGACGCGGTCTCCGAAGCGGTCGCCCACGCGAACCCGTCCGGATCGGTGAAGGGCCCGGTGTCGCCGTTGACCGTGAGCCGGTGCGATCCGGTCCCGTCGGGAGCGACACCGACGAGCTTGGCCAGGCCCCGGCGCTTGTACAGCGCCAGCTTGACGGCGCCCGACCCGGTGTCGAACTCGACGTACTTGCTGCCGAAGCTCTTCGCCACGGGGACGCCGTGCTCGACGTAGAACCGCTTGCTCCCGGCCATGTCCGCGACCCCCAGCAGGAGCACGATCTCGTCGATCCGCCGGGTGGCCGGCCCGGTGTCCTTCTTCGACGACGACGCGACCTGCCAGATCGTCCCGTCCGGCGCCTGCACGACACCGCCGTAACCCCACAGCGACTTGGCTGCGGGCTTCAGCGTCGTGGCACCGGCCTCCACGGCGGCGTCGACGAGGGCGTTGACATCGGCCGGCTGGGACACCACGAGCGACAGCGTGAACCCGCGGAAGCCGGTCGTCGGAGCGTCCGCGGCCCGCACGCGCACCTGTCTGTCCAGTCCGAACGCGGTGCTGTAGAAACGGCGGGCGGCTGCGGGGTCGTCCACCTCGAGGGTGACGGATTCGATGGAAGTCATGACACCGACGCTAGGCGCGGCACGGGACCCGCGCTTCTCGATTCCTGACCGGAACAGGGAGCCCGACAGGGAGACCCCTCGTCAGCGCACGGGCCGCCGCCCCGCGCGCCGGGACACGCGGACCGCGAAGAAGATCACGTCGACGGCGAAGAGCACGATGGCGATGGCCAGGAGATAGCCCAGACCGTCCGCTGCCACACCGATGATTCCCAGGACGACGGCCACGAGGACGACCAGAAGGAAGAGCGCCATCACCACGGACCACCTCCCCTGTGCCACGTGCCTGCCGGTCACCCGCGGGCGAGCCGGCGTTCGCCACCTGCCCCCGCCTGGTACGTCATGCCGTAGTGCTGGAAGATTTCCTCCTCCCGCTCGGCCGGCAGGACGTCGTCCGTCCCGATCGAGGGGGCTTTGCGCACCTGTCCCCTGGCGTAGGGCACCTTGACGTAGCCCGGCCCGAGAACGGCGTCGTCGAGGGGGACGAAGACCAGGCGCCGACGGCTGGGCAGCCCGGTCCGAACGGTGGCCATGGCCGGTTCGTCGGTGGCGGTGTCCACGTAGACCGCTTCGAGCATGCCGATCTTGTGCTGCTTCGGGTCGACCACGTCATGGTCGCGCCATTCGCGGATGTCGGCCGAACGGATCATGCCGCGCCCCCTGTCTGGTTCGCCCAATTCACCCTACTCCCGCCCGGGCCGGAGTACGGTGGGGAGGACGAGGACTTTCCGTATGCCGGAATTCTGACCGGTTCCGGACATCGCACGCCACCGTCCTCGCATGGGCAGCCCGTGACCCCGGCCGCGCATCCGCATCCAGGCCGAGGAGCCACGTATGCCATCGCCGCACAGTTCCAACACGTCCACGACCGTCCCCCCGCCGGATCCCGCCCCGTCGCCCCAGGGCTACGACGGGTCGTCCCCCTTCCCGTCGGACGGCCCGGCGCCCGCCCGCGATGGCGGTGAGCGGCTGTACGTCGCGGTGACGGCGGTGATCGTCATCCTGCCGTTCGTGGCGATCGGTCTCGCCGGCTGGCTGCTGTGGGGGAGTCTCATCCATCCCGTCGACATCGTGCTCGCCCTCGTCCTGTACACGATCACGGGTCTCGGCGTCACCGTCGGCTTCCACCGCGGCCTCACCCACGGCGGCTACCGGGCCGCCCGCCCCGTGCGCATCGCACTCGCGGTGGCGGGCTCGATGAGTTTCCAGGGCGACGTCATCGGCTGGGTCGCCACCCACCGCCGCCACCACGCCTTCACCGACCGGCCGGGGGACCCGCACTCCCCCTACCGCTACGGCACGCATCTGCGGGGTCAGTTGCGCGGGCTGCTGCACGCGCACGTCGGCTGGCTGTTCCGCAACGACCGCACACCCGCCGACCGGTACGCCCCCGACCTCCTCGCCGACCCCGACATCCGTGCCGTCTCCCGCGCCTTCCCGGCCCTGTCCGTCCTCACGCTCGCCCTGCCGTTCGGGCTGGGCTGGGCCATCGGCGGCACGTGGCTGTACGGCGTGACAGCCCTGCTGTGGGCGGGACTCGTGCGCATCGCGCTGCTCCACCACGTCACCTGGAGCGTGAACTCCCTGTGCCACCTGATCGGTGAGCGCCCGTTCCGCACCCGCCGCCACGACCGCGCCACCAACCTGTGGCCCCTCGCCCTGCTCTCGTTCGGCGAGAGCTGGCACAACCTCCACCACGCCGACCCCACCAGCGCCCGCCACGGCGTCGACCGCGGCCAGGTCGACCCCTCGGCCGCCGTCATCCGCCTCCTCGAACGCCTCGGCTGGGTGCACGACGTGCGCTGGCCGACCGCGGAACGGGTCGCGGCCCGTCGCGTCTGACACCGCCCACCCGACCCCTCGTGACCGTCGGCAGGAGCCCTCATGAGCACCGCCCTACAGCCCCCGCTTCCCTCCCACCCGGTTCTCCGGCTGCGTCTCGCACCCCGCAGCACCATGCCCCGGCCCATCGACGGGGCGTGGTGGCCCCGCTCGTACGACCTGCTCGCGGAACTCCCGTCGCTGCTCGCCGGGTTGCCGCGGGCCTGGGGCCACATCACCAGCGTCACCGTCAACGGGGCGACGTGGTCCGCGGCACCCGGCAGGATGCTCGTCTTCAACCAGGTCGTGGGACTGCACAGAGCCCTCGCGGCGTCCGCCCCGCACACCGTCGTCCTGCTCGCCCCCGGCCGGGGCCGTTGGGACCTGCTGGTCGTGCCGCCGGAGACGACCGAGGAGGCCGCGGGACCGCTGATGGCGGCCGCCGCGAGCGGCCAGGTGTGACCGCACCCGCCGGGCGCGTCCCACCTCCGGCGGTGTCTCACCTCCGGCGGTGGCTGTCCTCCATGGCCCGGCTGGTCTCCAGCCACGACCGTGCGGCTTCCGCCGGGCGGGTGGTGTCCACGGTGAGGTCGAGGCGGGTTCCTCCGTCGGGGCCCGCGGGGTAGCTGCGCTGCTCGGTGGCGGCGAAGCAATGGCGGAGGATCTCCGCGACCCGACGGGCGACCTCGGGCGAGGCGGCGACGATGCGGACCTCGGCGTGCCCGTCCGAGGATGGTTCCGTGGACTGCATGGCGACCTCGGAGTTCGATGTCCCGGAATGAGACGTCCCGGAATGAAACGGTCCGGAATGAAACGGGCCGGATCTCTCACTCTACTCCGGGATCTCCGGGCGCCGGCGGCCCGAGAGTACCGTGAAACGAGGAAGCCGCTCGGTTTCCGGATCCCGGCAGGACCCCGTTTCAGGGCAGGCAGGCGAGAGCGATGTCCGATTCCGACTCCCCGCGTGTGACCAGGCTCCTGCCGGACGCCGTCCACCAGGCCGTGCGGCCCGGCACGGCCGTCGTACGGCTGGAGACGACACACGACCGGCAGGGCGTGCTCGACGGGGCGTGGTGGCCGCGCTCCCGCGACATCGCCGCCGAGCTCCCCGGCCTGATCACCGCGCTGACCGAGCACCTCGGGCCCATCACCCGTGTCGGCCTGGACGCCGGTGCCTGGGAAGCGCTGCCGACGCGGATGACCGTCGACGACCGTGTCGTCCACATCGACTCCTCGCCCGTCGGCGACGACACCGTCCTCATCACCCGGGCCGGGCAGGACCTCTTCTCCCTCCTCGTGGTCCCGCCGCACGCGACGCCCGACGCCGCGCGCGCCGCCATGGCCGAGGCCGTCCGCGCCGGCAGCGTGGCACAGGCCGAACAGATCCTCGTCGACACGGGCGCCGAGCGGGCGGACTGAGGAGTACGGTGGAGTCACCGAGGACATTTCGCACACCGGCTTCCAGGCTCGTGTCGTTTTCGGCGATCGAATATGCCGGGCCGGTCGTGGCCGGCCCGGGGCAGGGTTCGCGCCATGACTGCGACCGTTTCCCACCCCCTGACAGCCGAAGCCGATGACCGGTTCTCCTCGTCCTCTCCGCGTCTGTCGCTCGCTCCCGTCGGTCCCGCACCACCGCTGCTGGACGGCGCCTGGTGGCCCCGCTCCCGCGATCTCCGGGCGGAACTCCCCTCCCTCGCCGCCGTACTGGACCCGCTGTGGGGGCGGATCACCCGGGTGACGGTGAATCCCACGCACTGGCCGGCCGTTCCCCGCAGGGTGCCCGTCGCCGGGCACGTGGTGAAGGTGGGCTGGTTCCTGGCCGAGCAGGACCCGCACGAACTGCTGTTGCTCTCGTACCGCGCCGGCCGCTGGAACCTCCTGGTGGTCCCGCCGCAGACGCCTCCCGACTCGGCCGCCCGGCTGATGGTCGCCGCGAGCGACCCGTTCGGCACGTCGACCGCGAGCCGGTTGATGGAGGAGGAGGCGCGCTCGCGGGCGGCGTACGAGGCCGACCGGGCCGTCGAGGCGGTCTGGGACTCCGAGGGAGGACACGAGGCCCGCACCCCGATCGGCGAGGCCGGCGAGCCGTCCGTCCGCGGATCCCGGCCGTGACCGCCGCGGCGCCGCCGCAGCCGATGGGAAGGTGAGAACCGTGGAGACATTCGTGACCGTGGCCGCGATCCTGGGGATGATCGTCCTCGGCGTGTTCCTCATCCACCAGCTGAACTCCCAGCACAGCGACCGCATCGCCGCTTTCCACTACGGCCGCTCCGGTCTGCCTGTCGCGGGACCGGCGCCGGCGGGCCGGCGCAAGGCCCGCGGCCGGTTCTCCCGGCGCCGCACCCGGCGGCCCGTCTGACACCCCCTATGCGTGACCCGGGCGGGATGGCACTCCTTCGCGCATGCGGTACTCGCTCGGACTGATGCCGTGTTCCCGCTTGAACGCGGCGCTGAAGGCGAAGGCGTTGGCGAAACCGACGCGGGCCGCCACCACGGCGAGCGTCGCGTCGGGTTCGCGCAGCAGGTCGGCGGCCAGGGCGAGGCGCTGTTCCCGCAGGTACGTCATGGGCGGCCGGCCGACCAGGGCGGTGAAGCGGCGCGCGAGGCCGGCCCGGGACACCCCGGTCCGCGCCGCCAGGCCCGGCAGGGTCCAGGGACGGGCCGGATCGCTGTGCAGCATGCGCAGGGCGGGGCCGACCACGGGGTCGCTGTGGGCCCGGTACCAGGCGGGGGCCTCGGCGCCTGGGCGGGTGAACCAGGCGCGCAGTGCGGTGATGAGCATCAGGTCCAGCGTCCGGTCCAGGAGGAGCTGCTGCCCGGGCTCCTCGCGGGTGATCTCCTCGAAGGTCGTCCGGCTGACCGGGCAGGTGCCCACGTCCGACTCGATGACCGCCAGCGGCGGCAGCGCGGCGAGCAGCCGGCCAGGGGCGCCGCTGTCCACGGTGTAGAGCCCGCTGAGCAGGAGTGTGCCGTCCGCCCCTGCTTCGTCCCACGTGCCGGCGTCCGGAATCTGGGGGCGGGCCAGTTCCTCGCCCTGCGGGGTCGTGCAGCGGCCGGCGGGACGGATCACCACGTCCGGTTCGGTGCCGGGGTCGTCCGCGACCACGTACGGCGCGCCGCCGCACAGCACCGCGACGTCTCCGGCGCGGATCCGGACGGGGTCGCCCCCCTGGGGGGTGATCCAGGCGGAGCCGCGCACGAGCACCGCGAGGCCCAGCGGCGAGCCGTCCTCGAAGCGTGCCGCCCAGGAGCCGGTGAGGGAGGACTGGTGGAAGACGGCGCCACTGGTCCGGACCCCGTTCAGAAGGTCAGTCAGCGGATCCGTGCTGGTCAGCCCCATGGGATCCATGCCGGTCAGCGTAGACGAACGGATATGGACGTGAGTCCGCACGGCATGTCCCGGGCGGACGGCGACTGGTTCGCTGGAGCCCATGAGCGACGAGATGATCCTGGTGACAGGGGCCACGGGCAAGACCGGCCGCCGCGTGGCGCGGCTGCTTCGGGAGCGGGGCGTGCCCGTCCGCGCGGCGTCCCGGTCCGCCACGCCGTCCTTCGACTGGACGGACCGCGGGACCTGGGAGCCGGCGCTGCGCGGGGTGACGGGGATGTACGTCGTGCACCCCGACTTGGGCGGTCCGCAGGCCGCTGACGATGTCGCCGCGTTCGCCCGGCAGGCCGCGGCTGCAGGAGCCCGGCACGCGGTGCTGCTGTCCACACCCTCCGACGCCTGGGGCCCTGCCCAGGAGCATGTCCTGGCCGCGGAGCGGGCGCTGGAGCACGCGGGCCTGGACTGGACCGTGCTGCGGGTGCGGTGGTTCTTCCAGAACTTCAGCGAGGACTTCCTGTACGACCCGGTGCTGAGCGGCGAGGTGCGGTTGCCGGCCGGGGACGGCAAGGAGGCGTTCGTCGACGCCGAGGACATCGCCGAGGTGGCGGCCCTCGCCCTGACGGAGGCCGGGCACGCCGGGTGGCACTACGAGCTCAGCGGCCCCCGGCTGATGACCTTCGGGGACGCGGTCGCCGAGATCGCCCGGGCCACCGGCCGCGACCTCCGCTACGTCCCGCTCACGCCGGAGGCGTACGCGCAGGAGCAGCGGGCGCGGGGTGTGCCCGAGGAGTGGGTGCGGCTGACGGTCGGCCTCTACGACCACGTCGGCTCGGGCGGCCTGGCCTCGCTCGGCGACGGCGTCCACAAGGCCCTGGGCCGGGCTCCCCGGGACTTCTCCGAGTACGCCGACACCACCGCCCGGCAGGGTCTGTGGAACGTCTGACCTTCCCTGTGGGCGTACCACGCCTACCAGGAACGTGAGCGCGAGGCAGCCGCAGTGAGGCAACACGTGTCTGGCGAAAGGGTCTGGGACATCACGTACAACGGGACGGCCACCGCAGCCGACATCAGGCAACTGGCCGGCAAGGTGACCCGGACGCCCTACACGCTGATGAGCCCCGTGACCCGGCAGGCCGGGACGGTCATGCTGTCCGTGCACAGGCGGCGTCACCGCGCCCGGATGATCAGCCGGTTTCGGCCACGGAACCTTCGGGCGCGTCGTGCCCGGCGCGGCGGCGGTACTCGGCGTTGATGCGCTGAGCCTCCTCGAGCTGGTCCTCGAGGATGACGATGCGGCAGGCGGCCTCGATCGGGGTGCCCCGGTCGACGAGCTCGCGGGCACGCGCGGCGACGCGCAGTTGGTAGCGGGAGTACCGGCGGTGTCCGCCCTCCGAGCGCAGCGGAGTGATCAGACGGGCCTCACCGATGGCCCGGAGGAAGGCAGGGGTGGTGCCGAGCATCTCGGCGGCCCGCCCCATGGTGTACGCGGGGTAGTCGTCGTCGTCCAGACGATCGCTGAGCGGGGTATCTGCTGTCATGTCACCTCGTAGTGCAACGCACGCGTCGAGGGGCCCTGGTGCCGTACGGCACCAGGGCCCCGAAGGAAATTGAACACCATCTGTCGGCCCTAATGCTGCGCCGACCTTCTGTTTCCGCTACCGGCCCTGCAGGAGGGGGGATGCGGGGATCGCGGCTGCGTGACCGGGGACCACCTTCCAATCCGGGGTCTTGCGGTACCCGGCCGAGCGCTGCTCGGGCCGGGCGATCCTGATGGCGTCTGCTCCTCCGTCCTTCTTCGATCAGTGATCCGTGTCAACGAGAAAAAGGCTAACCGCACCGGAGCCCAATGTCTACTCTGACAAGAGTAGATTTTCGTTCGCTGGAGGCGCACATTGCTTGTGGCCCGCAAGGACCGCGAGACGACGACGAGGGCCCTGCCGACGCGCGTCGGCAGGGCCCTCATCGGGATCGGGGTGGGCGGTGGTCCGCCCGTCCTCATGCGTCCAGGGATGCGGCGCCGAGCAGTGCCGACGCGGTCTGGAGCGGGGTGGCCGCGCGCACGGGCGCGGCCTCGGGGTGGGCGTGGCAGGTGAAGCCGAGGCGGGTCATGGCCCGGACGACCTCGCCGGCGGTGAAGTCGCGCGGGTCCTGCCGGGTGATGACCTGGCCCACCTGCTTGACGGGATAGCGGCGGCGGCCGATGGTCACGGACTCACCGGTGACGAGCTCGGGCGTGATGCCCTTCATCGAGGCCAGCACCCCGTCCTTGGTCAGGTCGAACGGGTACCGGGCGATGACACAGCGCATGATGCCCCTCAGGGAGAAGGAGAACGGGCTGACCGGGCGAGGCGGATCAGCTGGAGAGGGCGAGGACGCCCGGGGTCCGGTCGTGCTCCCGGAGAGCGGCGAGCCGGGGGACGGGCGAGGCGAACGGTCCGCCGAGGACGTCCCGCAGCCGGGTCCGGTCCGTGTACGTGGCGCTGCCGCGGTGCACGGCGAGTTCGGCCCTGGTGACCGAGCCCGTGCACTGGTCGTCCGCGTCGCACAGCAGGAGGTGGTCGACCCGGGCACCGGCCATGACGGACAGGGCGACCTCGACGGTCATGTCGTCCCGGACCCGGGGGCCGGATCCGTCCATGCCGTCGATCACGGTCACGGGGCAGGGATCCCCCTGCCGGCGCTGCGTCTGAACCGGTGTCAAAGCTGCCTCCTCGGAGATGGGTGAGCTACTGGCCCGACTGCCGATCGACGCCACTAGGCCGCCGGGTCGTAGGCGGGCCGCTGCGCCGTGCGCCGCCCCGCCTGTCCGGTGGGGCGTCCCCGGGAGGGGCGGCGGCCCCGGGAGGAGGGGGCCCCGGAGGATGTGCCGCGGCGGGGATGTGCCGGGGCCGGCGCGGTGATGACGACCGGGACACCGGACGGGGTCTGGGCGCCCGTGATCCGGCTCAGCTCGGCTTCACCCGAACGCACCGGCGTGACCTGGGGGGTGATGGCGGCCGAGGCCATCAGCCGGGTCATGCCGCGGCGCTGGCCGGGTGTCACGAGGGTGACGACGCTGCCGGACTCGCCGGCGCGGGCCGTACGGCCGCCGCGGTGCAGGTAGTCCTTGTGGTCGGTGGGCGGATCCACGTTGACGACCAGGTCGAGGTTGTCGACGTGGATGCCGCGGGCCGCGACGTTGGTCGCCACCAGCACCGTCACATGGCCCGTCTTGAACTGGGCGAGGGTCCGCGTGCGCTGGGGCTGGGACTTGCCGCCGTGCAGAGCCGCGGCGCGGACGCCGTTGTTCAGCAGGTGCTCGGTCAGCCGGTCCACGGCGCGCTTGGTGTCCAGGAACATGATCACCCGGCCGTCCCGCGCCGCGATCTCGGTCGTCGTGCGGTGCTTGTCCGCTTCGTGCACGTGCAGCACATGGTGCTCCATCGTGGTGACCGCACCCGCCGACGGGTCGACGGAGTGCACCACGGGGTCCGACAGGTAGGTGCGGACCAGGCGGTCGACGTTGCGGTCCAGGGTGGCCGAGAAGAGCATCCGCTGCCCTTCGGGGCGCACCTGGTCGAGCAGGGCCGTGACCTGGGGCATGAAGCCCATGTCGGCCATCTGGTCGGCCTCGTCGAGGACGGTGATGGCGACGTCGTCCAGCCGGCAGTCGCCGCGGTCGATGAGGTCCTTCAGCCGCCCCGGTGTCGCGACGACGACCTCCGCACCGGCCCGCAGCGCACCCGCCTGCCTGCCGATCGACATGCCGCCGACCACGGTGGCCAGCTTCAGCCGCACCGAGCGGGCGTACGGGGTGAGCGCGTCGGTCACCTGCTGGGCGAGCTCGCGGGTGGGGACCAGGACCAGGGCGAGCGGCTGCCGGGGGGCCGCACGCCGGCCGGCGGTACGGGCCAGCAGCGCGAGGCCGAAGGCGAGGGTCTTGCCCGACCCGGTACGGCCGCGGCCGAGCACGTCACGCCCGGCGAGCGAGTTCGGCAGGGTCGCCCCCTGGATGGGGAACGGCACCGTCACGCCCTCGTGGCCCAGCGCGGCCAGCAGCGGCGCCGGCAGGGCGAGGTCGGCGAACGCCTCGACGGCGGGCAGCGCCGGCGTGGTCGTCACCGGCAGCGCGAACTCCCCCTGGGGAGCGGCCGGCCGGCGGTCGTAGCCCTTGGAGCGGCGCGGAGCCCCCGAGCCCTTGGTGACGCCACCCCGGGAGCGGTCGTAGGTGCGGGGCGTGCGGGTGGTGCGTGCGCGGTTCAAGCGGAACCTTCCTCGATGTGAGCTGGTAGGCACGTATCAAGGAATTTCCGCAGCAAAACGAACGGCGCAGAGAATCGCGAGAACGAGCCTGAGATGTTGGGCGCGGCGTTCTTGTCACGCGCCCTGAAAAGCAGCGAGCTGGGGCCCGCACCCCAAGGTGCGGGCCCCAGCTGCGAAATATGCGTTGCTGCCGCGATGTCAGGCGGGAACGATGTTCTCGGCCGTCGGGCCCTTCTGGCCCTGGGCGATGTCGAAGGACACCTTCTGGCCTTCCAGCAGCTCACGGAAGCCCTGGGCAGCGATGTTCGAGTAGTGGGCGAAGACGTCGGCGCCGCCGCCGTCCTGCTCGATGAAGCCGAAGCCCTTTTCCGCGTTGAACCACTTCACGGTGCCAGTAGCCATGTTAATTCTCCTTCGGAGACGATGTTCGGAATTCGCCCTGTGCGGATTCCGCGTCGCCGTGCTGATTACCCCGTAGGAAAATGAACCTTTTGGCAACCACACCTGCAACTGAGATCGACAGTAGCATGGCGCGACCGGCCATGTACGGAGCACTAAATCCGCCCCGGCCGGCGATCGAGGAATACTCGCCGGGGGCCGCGCCAATTTCTCATCTCGCAAAAACAGATATTGGCTCCGCGAGGCTGCACTGTTCCTGCCGCCGCGTCCGCCCGCAGCGCCATGACCTCCCCCGATGAGCCATGCGCGGCGGCCGTCGCCATCAGCGGACGGGACGAGGGCGAGTGCGCCGGAACCCCACGATCGCGAGGAAGGTCACATCGGCATACGGGTGACGGGGCGTGCCCGCACGGTCGAAGTCAGTCGAGGGCGGCGAGGTGATCGGCGTCGCCGCCGCGCCACTCGACGAGGAAGATGGTCGCGTCGTCGGTCGTCGTGCCGCGGCGTTGGTGTTTCAGGGCGTGGGAGAGCGCCCGCACCACCGCCCGTACCTCGGTGCGCTCGCGCAGGATCCGGTTGGTCCACTCGATGAGCTGCGCCTCACCGAACAGTGCTCCGCCGGCCTGGTGCTCCTCGATCAGGCCGTCGGTGAAGCACAGCAACCGGTCCCCGGGCCGCAGAATCCGCTCGCTGACCACCGGCTCCTCACCGCCGAAGCCGACCGGCAACGTGGTCGGGCTCTCCAGCCGGTCCACCACGGCGCGGTCCCGGATCAGGAACGGAGCCGGGTGACCGGCGTTGACCCACTGCAGCCGTCCGGTGGCGATGTTCAGCACCATCATCTGCGCGGTGACGAAGTGGTCCTGGCCGAACTGCTCGTTGATGGCCCTGTCCATGAACGCGTACACCTGGGACAGATCGGTATGGGCCCGTCGCGTGTGGCGGTAGGCACCGACGGCCACCGTCGCCATGGTCGCCGCATCCAGCCCGTGGCCCATCGCGTCGAGCATGGCCACGTGGAGGATGTCGCCGTTGAGTGCGTAGTCGAAGCTGTCGCCGGCCACGTCGTAGGCGGGTTCCAGGATTCCGGCCACCTCGACCTGCGGAACAGTCATCGACAGCGGGGGCAGCAACGACCACTGGATCTCCGCGGCCACGCTCATCGGGGCGCTGCGACGGGCCTGGAAGAACTGGTCGGTGTAGGCGTCCTTGGTGACGATCATGTCCGCGACCAGACCGGCGAGTCTGCGGAGCAGCCGCCGGTCGTCCTCGTCGACCCTGTCCAGGGTGACGGCCATCACCCCGATCTGGTCGCTGCCGTCCAGCAGCGGCAGGTACATCCGCACACTGCCGTCCTGCGGCACCTCCACCGTTCTGAGGGTCAGGAACGCCTCACCGGCGGGGGAGTCCTCGACCGACTCGGGGCCGCCGACCTTCAGCCCCCGGCCCGGCAGCGGCACCAACAGCACCTGTTCGTAGTCCTGCAGCAGGATGGAGACGTCCCGCCCCCCGACCCTGGCCACCTCTTCCGCGACGAGTGGGGCGATCAGGTCCGGAGGCATCTCGTGGGCCCGGTCCAGCAGTACACCCAGCAGGCGTTCGCCGAACCCCTCCGACCGGTCGACCCCGATCCGGTCCGGCCTCCGCCCGCTGTCGTCCGTCATCGCTGCCCGCTTGATCCGCTGACGCGGACGTCAGGCAGCGCCGCTGACGCCCGGGGCGACGAAACGCCTGTGGAGAGGGAAGAACTCCGGCTGCGGGTCGCTCTTCACCCCCAGCTCGCCCTTGAGCACAGGCTCGATCCGGCCGGCGATGAACCGGGCGAAGTGCTCCTCCGACTCCCAGATGTCGAGCACGTTCAAGCCGTCGGCCGTGAACCACGCCGCGTGCAACACGCACCCGTCCGGGGACTCATCTTCCCAGCGCACCCTCTTGCGCGCCGTGTCGTACAGCTCGGGCGTGATCTCGGGCCAGACGAAGGTCATCACGACTGCCATGAACGTGCCTCTCAATCGCCTCGATCGCCTCGGAGCGGGCGCGGTTGCGGCGCGGACCGCGTGGGCTTCGCAGGACGACGCTAAGCAGCCGGGGCGGGCGAGGCACTCCGGGAGGAGCCATTCGTGCGCTCTGTGCCCTCCGGCGAACGCCGGCCTCGACGACGGGGCGCTGGACTAGTCGGCGCGTGCGGCGGTCCAGGTGATGTGCGGGGGCTCGACGCGTCCGCACCGGGGCCCGCCCTGCTCGTCGGTCAGGCCGAGGCGTCCGACCAGCAGTCCGTCGCGTGCGGCGGCGGCGAGTACGTCGTCGGGGATGACGTCGAGCATGAGCTTGGCGCGGCGGAACATCGTGAAGGTGCCCGAGTCGTCGACCGTGCCCCACGACAGGTAGATGAACCGCCGGCCCAGACGGTCCTGCACGTAGGGGCCCTTGACCTCGGTGCCGGTGGGCGAGGTGCTCGTGGTGCACTCCAGGGTCCAGGTCGCCGACGGTGCGTCGCCGGGCTGTGGTGCGAGGAGTTCGGCGGGACGGTCGCGGCGTTGTACGGCGACGTGGAGGTCGCCGGCGGCGGAGGCGGGGCGGGTGAGGCCGGGCAGGTCGACGGCGTCGATGCGGATGCGCATGGCTGCCATCATCCCGCCATCATCTCGCCATCGCCCGGCCGGCGTCCCCGGCCCGTCCCGCGGCTCAGTGGTCGTCGCGGACGGTGGTCGCGATGCCGTTGCTGATCACGACCTCGGCGCTGAAGCCCTTCTTGGCGGCCGTCTCCAGTTCCGCCTCGGTGCACTCGGTGCCGCCCTGGCCGCCTTCGCCCGTGTTCGCGTCACCGCAGATGTCGCCGTAGCCCCAGATCCTGGTGTCCTCGGCGACGAGGAACTGCTGCTCGGTGCCCTTCATGTCGGAGACCGTGTACTTGCCGGGCGCGAGGTAGGAGACGTTGCCGAACCAGGTCCCGTTGACACCCTTGCCCCCGTTGCCCTGCTGAGCGGCACGCCGCTCGGTCACCAGGGTCGCGATGCCGTTCCGCATCTCGACATCGGCGCTCACGGCGGCCTTCTTCGTGGCGGCCTCCAGCTGATCCAGGGTGCACGGCGCGTCCACCTCGGACCCCGCGTCGCCGCATATCGTGCCGACGCCGTAGACCTCGGTGTCGTCGGCGACCAGGAACTGCTGGTCGCCCTTGCCCGGCACGGACACGATGTACTTGCCCGGGGCGAGATAGGTGACCTTGCCGTTCTTGAACGAGCCGCTGACGCCGTTCGAGTTCTTGGAGCCCTTGGAGCCCTTGGAGCCCTTGGAGCCCTTGGAGCCCGCGGAGTCCACGGAGCCGTTGGAGGCCACGGAGCCCTTGGAGCCCTTGGAGTCCGAGGCCTTCTCCGCGACTGCCGCCGCGCCCGTTCCGCTCTTGCCGGACGAGCTGTCGGCCGTGCTGCTCTGGCACGCCGTCATCAGCAGCCCGGCGGTGATCGCGGCGGTGGCGACGACGGCCTTGCGCAGGTGGCGGTTCTTCACGGGAGGTCCCTTCCGAGGCGGTGAGTAGCAGGGCGGTCAGTAGCAGGGCCCCGGCGGCGTTTCCGCCGGCTTCCCGCTCTGTGCTGACCAAGAGGAGCCCCGGAGCCCTCGGGTCACGCCCGTCCTCCCTTCCGGACACCGCCGTGGCACGGCCGTGACACGGCAACACATCGGCTGTGGACGGCGGTTCCCCGACGCGCCGCCTTGCGTCGCCGCCGCTTCACCCGCCCGCGGTGGGTTCCGGGGCAGGCAGCTGGATAAGATGTGCGCTCATGTCGAACCCTGATGAGCTGCTCGTCGCCATCTCCGCCGCGGTTGAGTCCGAGCGAAGCAATCAGATGTCACTGACCGTGGTCGTCGGCGGTGCCGTCATCACCGGCCGACTGGCTCCGGAGGCAGTGTGGCGGGAGCGGGTGGCGGACGTCCTGAAGGACTCGGACCGGCTCGGTCCCTTCGCCGACGTCTTCGCTCGCGGCTCCCGGGAGAACCGGCCCGGCCGCGGTGAGACGCCCACGCACCTGCACTTCCATCTCGCCCGGATCCTCCAGGGCAGCCTCGGTATCCCCGAGACGGGCGGCATGTACCGAGTCGCGATCAAGGACGTCAGCGCTTGGACCGTGGGTGACTTCAGCTACATCGACCGCTGAGTCACTGCCCACGCCCGGTTGAGTGCCGGCGCCCCAGGCCGCACGAGGCATCATCGGTGGATGCATGGTGCGGAGGCCCAGTCGGGCGGTGGGAACGTGGAAGAGCCGTCGGAGATCTCGTCGCCGAAGGAGGCCGCGGACAATGCGCTGGTGCTGGCGTTCGGGCGGTTGCAGGGGGCGGCGAACCGGCTGGAGTACATCCTCGGGCGGTCACTGGAGCTGGAGTGCGGCATCAGCCATCTGATGTTCGAGGTGCTGCTCATCCTGGGGCGGGCGGGCGATCCCGGGCTCTCGATGCGGTCCATCGCCCAGGAGCAGGTGCTGACCACAGGCGGGGCGACGCGCCTGGTGGACCGGATGGAGGCCGCCGGGCTGGTGGAGCGCGCCGAGGATCCCGGTGACCGGCGCGGGCGGCTGGTACGGCTGACCCGGCTGGGGGAGGAGACCACGGTGCGGGCGTCCCGGTTGCACGTGGAGAACATCCGGCGCTACTTCCTGGCGCCGCTGCCGCCCGAGGACCGGGAGCGGTTCGCCGAGGACCTGCGGATCCTGAGCCACTCCGCACGGGACGAGCTGCCCCGCCTGCCCTGAACGGCCCCTTTGGGCTGACATCCAGGGCTCGCACGTGGCGGACGTCACACAACCGCAGAAATATCTGACGAGTCAGTTACTGTTTTCTCAGACGAACCGCTCGCGGCCGGCGGGCGCCACACCTTCGCTGGGACCTTCCATGAAGCTCGTCTACGCCTTCGACGCCTACTGCGGCTGGTCGCACGGTTTCTCCGGGACTCTGCGCGAGGTCGTCTCCCGTCATCCCGCGCTGCCGGTCGAGGTGGTCTCCGGCGGTCTGTTCACCGGGCCACGCCGGGTGCCGATCCGCGAGTTCGGATACGTCCAAGGCGCCAACGCCCGGATCGCCGAGCAGACCGGCGCCGAGTTCGGCGAGGGCTACGAGCGGCTGATCGCCGACGGTTCGTTCGTGATGGACTCCGAGGCCGCCGCCCGCGGCGTCGTCGCCCTGCGCCGGGCGGCCCCCGACCGTGCGGCGGAACTGGCCGGCGCCCTCCAGCGGGCCTTCTACGTCCACGGCCTCAGCCTCTCCGACCCCGCCACCTACCGGAAGGTCGCCGAGGAGGCCGGTCTGGACGCCGACGCCGTCGTCGCCGCCTTCGAAGCGCCCGAGGCGCGCAACGCGGCGGCGGACGACTTCCGCCGCTCCGCCGAACTGGGTGTCACCGGCTTCCCCACGCTGCTCGCCGTCGACGGCGGCCGAGTCACCGTCCTGGCCCAAGGCCACGCCACCGCCGACGAGATCGACCGGCGACTGGCCGCCCTCACCACCGCCCCCACCCACTGAACTCCATCCCCCCGGAGGCCCGCATGAGCACCCTCTCCTTCAAGGTCCTCGACCTCGACTTCCCGGCCGGCAGCAAGAACAAGACCGCCACACTCGTCACCGGTGAGCAGGAGGCGCTGCTGGTCGACGCCGGCTTCACCCGCGCCGACGGCCACCGCCTCGCCGCCGAGATCCTCGACTCCGGCAAGAAGCTGAAGACCGTCTTCGTCAGCCACGGCGACCCCGACTTCTACTTCGGCGCCGAGGTACTCGCCGACGCCTTCCCCGACGCCGCCTTCGTCGCCACCCCGATCGTCATCGAGCACATCCGGCACTCCTACGAGGGCAAGCTCAAGGCGTGGGCGGCCCTCGGCCCGAACCTGCCCACCCGCCTGGTCGGCCTCACCCCGCTGACCGGTGACCTCACCCTCGAAGGCCACCGCTTCGAGCTCAAGGGCGGCCCGGCCGGCCTGCCCGACCGCCACTACCTGTGGCAGGCCGAGCACCGCGCCCTCCTCGGCGGCGTCCTGCTCTTCCAGCAGGAGCATGTCTGGGTCGCCGACACCCCCACCCCCGCCGATCGCTCCGCCTGGATCGAGTTGCTCGACGAGATGGCCGCCCTGCAGCCGGCGCTGGTCGTCCCGGGCCACCGCCTGCCCGGCACGGCGGCCGACGCCTCCGCCATCACCGCCACCCGCGACTATCTCGTCGCCTTCGAGGAGGAGCTCGGCAAGGCGGCCGACGGCGCCGCGCTGACCGAGGCGCTCGTGGCCCGCTACCCCGGCAACGGCATGCTGATCGCCGCCCAGATCGGGGCGAAGGTCGCCAAGGGCGAGATGAAGTGGGGCTGAGAGTCATGGACCACGAGCACACCGACTTCGCGACCTCCACGGCCCCGGCCGACGTGGTCCGCCGCCAGTACCTGGCCTCCGCGGCCGGCGACCTGGAGGCCCTGCGCGCCACCCTCGCCCCGGACGTGGAGTGGAAGGAGATGGCGGGCTTCCCTCTCGCCGGCACCTACCGCACCCCCGACGGGGTCACCTCCCACGTCATGGAGCAGCTGGGCAAGGAGTGGGACGGCTGGACCGCGCACGACGACACCTATGTCGTCGACGGGGAGAACGTCGTCGTCCTCGCCCGCTACACCGCGACCAACAAGGCCACCGGCAAACCGATCGACGTGCGTGTCGCCCACCACTTCGTGGTCCGCGGCGGCCTCATCGTCCGCTTCGAGCAGTTCGTCGACACCGCCCTGGTCCGCGACGCCATGCGCGACTAGAGCACCTACCTTTGTGAAGCGCCCGTAGCCGACTTGTGTGACGAGCTCATAGCATCTTGGAAACTCGCGATGATTGTCCCATCGCTGTTCACCCAATGAGCCCATATCAAGCAAATCGGTCGAAAAATTCATATCCAGGGCGTTGCATGTGTTTTCGCGAATAAACAGCAGAAGTGCGTCGACTGCTTGGCGTCAGTGGCGAGTGATGCTGTGGGTCACGGCGGGTGTGGCGGCTCTCGGGCTCTTCGTCGCTCTGGAGATCGCCGCACGCCGCTACGGTCAGCCGGGGCCGATCGCCGACCAACTGGCAGGGGCGATATTCGCCCCGAAACCGGGGCCGCTGTACGGCGGTTTGGCGTTGATGTCGGTGGTGCTCACCTGGCCGCAACGGATCATCGCGGCAGGCGTCGCGATCGGCTTGGACGCCGTCCTCGTGCTGGTGCGGTGGGCGGCCGACGTCAAGGTGGCCGACGGCCATTTCTTCGGCAATGGCGCGTTGCTGGTGATGCTGGGTTACGCGGTCATCGCCGTCACGCGCCGCACCGGCCCGGAACGTCTCCTCCTGTTGCAGGGCGTCGGGTTGGGCCTGCTGCTGGTGGCCGGCCGCAAGACCGGCGACTCCTGGCTCCTGATCACGTCGAAGACCCGCCCGCTGGTGCTCGACCAGTACGTGGCAACCGCCGACCACGCGCTGGGCAACCCTTCGTGGCTGGCAGGCCGCCTCCTCCAGGCCACCGGCCCGTTCGGCATCCATGTTCTCGACCTGGTCTACGCGAAGCTCGCGGTGGCCGCGATCGTCGTCGCGCTGTACCAGCTGCGTCACGTAAGTGTCGAGCGCCGCTTCCCGAGCCATCATCTGGTGCGCACGTTCCTGGTGATCGGCCTCCTCGGGCCGGGCATCTACATGCTCTTTCCGGTGGTCGGACCGGTCTTCGCCTACGGCCCGGGCGCCTCCGGCACCGGCGGCGTGGAATGGGCGGCGGCCAATCTATGGCCGCACACGCCGCTGCCGATCACCACGCCGCAGCTGATGCCGTACGACCGGATCACCCCACGGAACTGCATGCCCAGCCTGCACACGGCGTGGGCCGTCGCGATCTTCATTCATACCCGCAAGGGTTCGCGAATCCTGCGATTCGCCGGCACGTTCTGGCTGGTTGCCACGCTCGCCGCGACGCTGGGATTCGGCTACCACTACGGCGTGGACCTCGTCGCCGGCGTGGTGTTCGCGCTCACCGTCGAGGCAGCGCTGCGTGCGCTCGACCGTGGCTGGGACCGGCAGGGGATCCAGCTCGTGGCCTACGGGACTGCGGTCTTCGCCGCGCTCCTGGTGTCGTACCGCTTTATCCCGTTGGAGATGGCCAGGCATCAGGAGGTGTCCGGACCACTTCTCATCCTGGCGATGGCCTCGGTGGTCTACGGCTACGTACGGACCGCCAGACTGTGGGAACCGACGGCTGCAGTCGCGCGCCGACCGGAACCACAACCCGAACCGGTCTGAACGCGCTCAGCCGGCCCGCCAAGCCGACTCGAGGGCCGTCCGGTTGGCGCGCAGGAGATCGTCCAGGTCCGTCTCGTAGAGCGAGTCCGGCACGTTGTCGGAGAAGATCTCCAGGACGCAGGGGCCGCGGTAGCCGACGCTGTAGGCGGCGTGCAGAAGTCGGCCGACCGGGATGTCGCCCGTGCCGACGCTGCGCCGGTCCATCCGCGAGCGGGGTGTGCGCCAGTCGCTGACCTGGAGCAGGAACAGGCGGTCGGGAGCGTCGGCGAGGCGGGGGACGAGGTCCGGGTCCTGCCACAGGTTCCACAGGTCGAGGCAGACGCCCACGTTCTCGCGGTCGACCTCCTGGACGATGCCGAGCGCCTGCCGGTAGGTCCAGATGGCGGTCTCCGCGTTGAGCAGGACGGGATTGAGGGGCTCCAGCGCGATCCGTACACCGTGGTCGGCCGCGATGTCCGCCAGTTCGCGGTGATGGGTGACGACCTGGCGGATCGCCTCGTGCAGGTTTCCGCCGGGCGCCGGCCCGGTGTTGGTGACGAAGACCGCGCCCGGGGCGAACGGTGCGATCAGCTCCACGCTGCGGCGGAAGCGGGCCAGCCGGTCACGCCGACCGGCGGGCTCCGGCTGGGTCTCGCTCGGGAACACGGTCCGTACGAGGGGCTGGACCGAGCTGATCGGCAGTCCCGTCTCGGCGACGGAGGCGAGTTGCGCCTTGGCGCGCTCATGGTCGTGGTGGAGCTTGGTCTCGCACAGCTCGATCGCTCCGACACCGAGGTCGGCGTAGTGCGCCAGGTCCTCGTCGAAGGACCAGGGCATGGTGGTGAACTGGTTGACGCCGTAAGGGAAGGGGAACGGCGGCGTGGGCCTGTTCATGTTCATGCGCGTCCTCCCGTGTCGTTCCCGCTGTCGGTCAGGAAACCGGTGACCGTGTGGTGGAACTTCTCCGGCTCGTCGAAGAACAGCGCGTGGCCGCTGTGCTCGAAGAAGACGGTCCGGGCGCCCGGGATCGCCTGGCCGACCCAGGCGGGACCCTGCCAGGGGAACACCTGGTCCCGCCGGGCCACCAGGACCAGGCTGGGCAGCCGGATCGTGGGCAGCAGGTCGCGCCAGTCGTGGCGGGTGTGGTCGGCCATCAGGGCGTTGCGTGCGTACGCGGGTGACTTGGCCATCTCGGCCAGGAGCAACTTGCTCTCCTGCGAGGTGGGTTCGCCCGCGAAGACGGTGCCGATCTGGTCCTCGTCGAAGGCCGGGGGATCGCAGGTGAGCTGGGTCTGCAGGGCGGCCAGGGAGGGTTCGTCGTAGCAGGTGGCGTGTGCGTGCTTCCAGTCCGGTGCGTAGTACTGGCGGGGGGCCTGCTGGACGTGCACCGCGCGGGCCAGGCGGTGGCTGCCGAACAGTTCCAGATAGCTCCAGATGACCGGGCAGCCCAATGACCAGCCCAGGACGGTGACCTCGCGCAGGTCGAGTGCTTCGAGGAGTTCGGACAGGTCCTTGGCCAGCCGCGACACGCGGTAGCCGTGGCGGGGTTTGCCGGAGTCGCCGTGACCGCGCAGATCGACGGTGATGACGCGAGCGTGTTCGGCGAGGGCGTCCAGGTTGCGGGTGAAGAAGCGGCCGCTGAAGCCCCAGCCGTGGATCAGGACGAGAGGAGGGCCGGCGCCCTGTTCCTCGTAGTGGATCGTGACACCGTCGCTGGTGGTGATGTCGCCCATGGCTCTCCTTCGACCGTAAAGTCGCTGATGGGATGTCAGAGAACGGGCTGCCCGCGGCGATGATCGACGCACCGACGCCAGAGGAGCCGAAAAAAAGGGAGGGGCGGCAGTGCCCTGTCCCGTCGAGCGGGTTACCCGGGTGCGTGGGGACAAACGAGCCCTCACGGGACAACGAGTCCTGACGGCACACGCCCGACGTAAGGAGATCCGATGGCCCCGCCCCGGAACCGCGCACAGGACGGACCGAGCGGTCGCGCGCTGCTCACGGACCCGCTGAGCAACAAGGGCGTCGCCTTCACCCAGGAGGAGCGGGAACGCCACGGACTGGTCGGGATGCTGCCGCCCGCAGTGCTTTCGCTGGAGCTCCAGGCGCGCCGCGCCTGGGAGCAACTACAGGCGCAGCCGGACGACTTGGCGAAGAACGTGTACCTGGAGCAGCTCCACGACCGCAATGAGGTCCTCTATTTCCGGCTGCTCTGCGACCACCTCACTCAGCTGCTGCCGATCGTCTACGACCCGACTGTGGGCGAGGCGGTCAAGCGCTACAGCCACGAATACCGGCGGCCGCGCGGCGTCTACCTGTCCGTCGACCGCCCCCAGGACATCCGCCCGGCGTTCCAGGCGCTGGGCCTGGGCCCCGACGACGTCGACCTGCTCGTGGCCACCGATGCGGAACAACTCCTCGGCATCGGCGACTGGGGCGTCGGCGGCATGCAGCTCTCGGTCGGCAAGCTGGCGGTCTACACGGCCGCCGCGGGCATCCACCCGGGGCGGGCCGTCCCGGTGATGCTCGACGTCGGCACCGGAAACCAGGCGCTGCTCAACGACCCGCTGTACGTCGGCAACCAGCACAACAGGGTGCGCGGCGAGGCGTACGACAAGTTCGTCGCCGCCTTCGTGGAGGCGGTGGCGGAGCTGTTCCCGCAGGCGCTGCTGCACTGGGAGGACTTCGGCCCCGGCAACGGCCGCCGGATCCTCCAGCGGTACGGCGAGAAGATCTGCACGTTCAACGACGACATGCAGGGCACCGGCGCGATCACGCTGGCCTGCGTCATGAACGCGGTACGAGTCACGGGCACGCCCATGCGGGATCAGCGGATCGTGGTCTTCGGCGCCGGGACCGCGGGCGTGGGGATCGCCGACCAGCTGCGCGACGCCATGGTCCGCGACGGACTGGACCGGGAGGAGGCCACCCGCCGCATCTGGTGCGTGGACCGCCAGGGCCTGCTGCGGCAGTCCACCGAGGGACTCCGCGACTACCAGCGGCCGTACGCGCGGCCCGACGACGAGTGGCCCGACGACGGGCCGGCCGACCTGCACGGCGTGGTGGACCACGTGCACCCGACCGTGCTGGTGGGAACCTCCACCCAGCACGGGGCCTTCACCCGGGACGTGGTGCGTGCCATGGTCCGCCACGTGGACCGGCCGGTCGTCCTGCCGTTGTCCAACCCCACGGAGAAGATCGAGGCCATGCCCGCGGACGTGCTGCGGTGGACCGAGGGCAAGGCCCTGGTCGCCACCGGCATCCCGGTACCTCCGGTGGAGCTGGGCGACACCACGTACGTGATCGGCCAGGCCAACAACGCCCTCGTCTACCCGGGGTTGGGGCTGGGCGCCGTGGTGGCCCGCGCCGAGCGGATCACCGACGGCATGCTCCAGGCCGCGGCGGAAGCCGTCGCCGGCCTCGCCGACCTCTCGGAACCCGGCGCCGCCCTCCTGCCGGAGGTGCAGAACCTGCGCACCTCCTCGGCCGTGGTCGCCACGGCCGTCGCCCGCCGCGCCACCGAGGAGGGCGTCGCCCGGGCCCGCCTGGACGACGTGGTCCAGCAGATCCAGGACGCCATGTGGCAGCCCGAGTACGGCTGATCGGACGAGGCAGCGTGTGCGGCGCGTGCGGCGTGTGCGACGCAACCGTACGCGACCTCACCCGTCACCGCGTCGCGGTCACGCGTCCCAGGTCACCGGGAGGCTCTTCACCCCGTAGATGTCCGCGCTCTCCGGGCGCAGGGGAACGTCCTCGGCGGGTACGGCCAGGCGCAGCGTGGGGAAGCGGTCGAGCAGCGCGGAGAAGGCGACCCGCATCTCGATGCGGGCCAGCTGGTGGCCCAGGCACAGATGGATGCCGTGGCCGAAGGCCAGGTGCCCGCCGTCCTGCCGGTGCAGGTCGAGCACGTGGGGATCGGTGAAGCGCTCGGGGTCGCGGTTGGCGGTGTTGTACGACAGGACGACCGTCGTGCCGGCCTCGATGGTCTGGCCGCCCACCTCGACATCCTCCAGCGCCGTCCTCATGAATGACTTGGCGACGCTCAGATACCGCAGCAGCTCCTCCACGGCCCCGTCGACGAGCGCGGGATCGGCGCGCAGCGCGGCCAGTTGCGCCGGGTTCTGCAGCAGCGCGAAGGTGCCGAGGGACAGCATGTTCGCGGTGGTGTCGAACCCGGCCGCCAGCAGGATCAGGCTGATCCCCTTCAGCTCCTCATCGGTCAGATCGCTGTCGGTGAGTTCGCTGAGCACGTCGTCGGTGGGGTTCGCGCGCTTGGCGGCCACCAGCTCCGCGAGGTACTCCTGGGTCGCGGTGTAGGCCGCTATCAGCTCCTCGTCGCTGGTGGCCCCGCCCATGAACGTGTCGATCTGCTCCTGGAAGGAGCCGCGGTCCTCGTACGGCACTCCCAGCAGCTCGCAGATCACGATGGTGGGGATCGGCTTGCCGAACGCCGTCACCAGGTCCGCCGGCGGACCGGCCTTCTCCATGGCGTCCAGGCAGTCGGTGGTGATCTGCCCGATGCGTTCGGTCAGCAGTCGCATCCGCCGTGCGGTGAACCTTCCCGCGAGCGGTTTCCGGTAACGCCCGTGCTGCGGCTCGTCCATGAGGAGGAACTCTCCGGGAGGCGCCGGTGGGAGCTCGAAGTCGACCACGTTCATGAGCTCTTTGCGCGAGCTGAACCGCGGGTCGGCCAGGACCGATCTGACGAGGTCGTATCCGGTGATCATCCAGCCGGGTTTTCCGTCGGGGTGGGTGTAGCGGCTGATGGGGCCGTGCCGGCGGGCATCGATCAGCTCCGTCGGCGGGTCGAAGGGACAGCCGGGCTGACGCTCCGTCGGCAGGGTCGTGACGGTGTGGAGGGATTCGCTCATGGCCATTCCTCATCTCGCGACATCACGTGTTTTGTGTGTAGCGAAAGCTACGTTGCGTTCAGGGAGACGTCAATCAATCGAATAGCGTTCGAGCAGGCGGAGGGCGGTAATTTGATGCAATGACGCTGAGAGTGAATGCAATGGTTCGTTGCAATGGGTAGCGGCGAAGGCAATACTGGCGGCATGCCAGGAGGACGGTTGACCCAGCAGGAGCGCCAGCGCATCGCGGCCGGACTCGCCGACGGGCTCTCCTATGCCGAGATCGCCAGGCGCCTCGACCGGCCGACCTCGACGATCAGCCGGGAGGTCGCACGCAACGGCGGCCCCGCCGGCTACCGGCCCCAGCAGGCGCACCGGGCGACGGTCCAGCGGGCGCAGCGCGGCACACCCGCACCCCCGCGCGGGGGCGGAGTGCCGAGCGGCACGATGGAGGAGGAGATCATCGAGCTGGCGGTCAGGTCGGGGATGCCGCGGATGACAGCGCGCGTGCACGTCGACCTGTTGCTGTCCGAGGACGGCAGGCGCACCGCCGCCGAGCTGACCCACCGGCTGAAGGTCAGCCCGGCCTCCGTCTCCGTGGCCGTGAACTTCCTGGTCGAGCAGGGGTATGTCCGGCGCGAGCGCGATCCGCAGCGGCGTCGCGACATCTATGTCGTCGACGACGACGCCTGGTACCGCTCGGTCGTGATCAGCTCACGGCAGACGCTGGAGTCGGCGCAGGCCGCGCTGGCGGCGGCCGAGACGCTCGGGCCGGACACGCCCGTGGGGCAGCGGCTGGCCAAGGTGGGGACGTTCCTGGAGCGGGTCACCGGGGACCTGACGGAGTCGGCCGACCGCTGGCGCGGCCTCCTGGCGTAACAGGCGCCCGCTCGCGCAGGGCGGTCAGGTTGCCGGGCCCGGAGTAGTTGGAGAGGGCGGCGTCGACCTTGTCTCCAGGTGCCGGATGCTGACGGTCGACATCACGTCGATGCCGGCCGCCGGCAGTTCCTCGACGTCCTGCCGGCGCTCGGTGTTGCGGGAGCCTGGGACGTTGTCATCCCTCGAAGCGGTAGCCCATGCCGGGCTCGGTTATCAGATGACGGGGATGGGAGGGATCCGTCTCCAGTTTGCGGCGCAGCTGGGCCATGTACACCCGCAGGTAGTTGGTCTTGCTGCGCTGCGGAACACCCCAGACCTCCTGGAGGAGGTGCTTCTGCGTGATCAGCCGGCCCGGACTGGTCACCAGGACCTCCAGCAGGTGCCACTCGGTCGGGGTCAGCCGCACGTCCTGCCCGTCCCTGACGACCCTCTTGGCGATCAGGTCGACGGTGAAGTCCGCCGTCTCGACGAGCACCGTCCCGGCCGCGTGCGGGGTGTCGTCGGTACGGCGGACCGCGGCGCGCAGCCGGGCCAGCAGCTCGTCGATGCTGAACGGCTTGGTGATGTAGTCGTCGGCGCCGGCGTCGAGCGCGGCCACCTTCTCGTCCGACGCCTGCCGGGCGGACAGAACCAGGACGGGGACCCGGCTCCAGCCCCGCAGGGCCTTGATGACGTCGACGCCGTCCATGTCGGGCAGACCGAGGTCGAGCAGCACCGCGTCGGGCTGCCGCGCGGTGGCGAGACGCAGGGCCGTGGCGCCGTCGGGGGCGGCATCGACGCCGTAGTGACGTGCCTGCAAGTTGATGACGAGGGCCCGTACGAGCTGCGGGTCGTCCTCCACCACGAGCACCCGGGTCATGGGCGGGCCTTGGCCACGAGGTCCTTGAGCGCGATGTTGAGTTCGAGCACGTTGACCCGGGGCTCGCCGACGAAGCCGAGCGTGCGGCCCTCGGTGTGCTCGTCGACGAGCTTTCGGACCCGGGCGTCGGTCAGGCCGTTGCGCTCGGCGACACGGTGGACCTGGAGGTCGGCGTAGGCCGGGGAGATGTCCGGGTCGAGGCCGGAGCCCGATGACGTCACGGCGTCTGCCGGGACCTGGGACGGCTCGACCTTGTGGTCGGCAGTGGAGTTGTCCTTGACCACCTTCGCCTTGGCCGCCTCCACCGACTTGACGAGCTTGTCGTTGTCGGCGGACAGGTTGGTGGCGCCCGAAAGAAGCAGTCTGTACTGGGTGTTGAGCGAGTTCTCGCCGAGCCCGTTCGCCGGGCGCGGTTGGAAGTAGTCCAGGCTGTAGCCCTGTTGCCCGATCAGTGAGGAGCCCACGACCTTGCCGTCCGCCCTGATCTCGGAGCCGTTGGCCTTGCCGGGGAACAGCCCCTGGGCGATGCCGGTGACGACGAGCGGGTAGATGACGCCGGTGACCAGGGTCAGTACGAGGAGGGCGCGCAGGCCCGCTCCGAGCAACCGGGCGGTGTTCACAACGGAGTTGTTCATGGCGGTCAGCCGATCCCGGGGATGAGGGAGATGAGCAGGTCGATGAGCTTGATGCCGATGAACGGGGCGATCAGGCCGCCCAGCCCGTAGATCGTGAGGTTCCGTCGCAGCATGCGGTCCGCGCTGACCGGCCGGTACCGCACGCCCTTCAGGGACAGCGGCACCAACGCGATGATGATCAGCGCGTTGAAGATCACGGCCGACAGGATGGCGGAGTCCGGCGATGCCAGACCCATGATGTTGAGCTTGTTCAGGCCCGGGTAGACCGCCGCGAACAGCGCGGGGATGATCGCGAAGTACTTGGCGACGTCGTTGGCGATCGAGAACGTCGTCAACGCGCCCCTGGTGATGAGGAGTTGCTTGCCGATCTCGACGATCTCGATGAGCTTGGTCGGGTTCGAGTCGAGGTCGACCATGTTGCCGGCCTCCTTCGCGGCCGACGTGCCCGTGTTCATCGCCACGCCGACGTCGGCCTGGGCGAGGGCCGGGGCGTCGTTGGTGCCGTCGCCGGTCATCGCGACCAGCTTGCCGCCCGCCTGCTCGCGCTTGATGAGGGCCATCTTGTCCTCGGGAGTGGCCTCGGCGAGGAAGTCGTCGACACCGGCCTCCTCGGCGATCGCCTTCGCGGTCAGCGGGTTGTCGCCCGTGATCATGACGGTCCTGATGCCCATGCGGCGCAGTTCCTCGAACCGCTCGCGCATGCCGTCCTTGACGACGTCCTTGAGGTGGATGACGCCCAGGACGCGCGCGCCCTGCTCGTCGTCCACCGCGACCAGCAGCGGGGTCCCGCCCGCCTCGGAGATGCGGTCGGCGATCTCGTCCGCGTCCTCCGCGACCGTGCCGCCCTGCTCCTCGACCCAGGAGATGACCGAGGCCGTGGCGCCCTTGCGGATTTTGCGACCGTCCACGTCGACGCCCGACATCCGGGTCTGAGCGGTGAACTCGATCCACTCGGCGCCGAAGAGTTCGTCCTGGTGGCGCTCGCGCAGCCCGTACTTCTCCTTGGCCAGGACGACGATGGAACGGCCCTCGGGCGTCTCGTCGGCCAGTGACGACAGCTGGGCCGCATCCGCGACATCCGCCTCCGTCGTGTCGCCCACCGGGACGAACTCGGCTGCCTGCCGGTTGCCGAGGGTGATGGTGCCGGTCTTGTCGAGGAGCAGGGTGGAGACGTCGCCGGCGGCCTCGACCGCCCGGCCCGACATGGCCAGCACGTTGCGCTGCACCAGCCGGTCCATGCCGGCGATGCCGATCGCGGACAGCAGTGCGCCGATGGTGGTCGGTATCAGGCAGACCAGCAGGGCGATCAGCACGACCATCGTCAGCTGCGTACCGGCGTAGTCCGCGAACGGCGGGAGGGTGGCGCAGGCGAGGAGGAAGACGATGGTCAGCGAGGCGAGCAGGATGTTCAGCGCGATCTCGTTGGGCGTCTTCTGCCGCGCGGCGCCCTCCACGAGATTGATCATCCGGTCGATGAAGGTCTCGCCCGGCTTCGTCGTGATCTTGATGACGATGCGGTCGGACAGCACCTTCGTGCCGCCGGTGACGGCGCTGCGGTCGCCGCCCGACTCGCGGATGACCGGGGCCGACTCACCGGTGATCGCCGACTCGTCGACCGACGCGACACCCTCGACGACGTCCCCGTCACCGGGGATGACATCCCCGGCCTCGCACACCACCAGGTCGCCGACGCGCAGCTCCGTACCCGGCACCCGCTCTTCGGTGTCCCCCACGAGACGGCGGGCGACGGTGTCGGTCTTGGCTTTGCGCAGGGTGTCGGCCTGCGCCTTGCCGCGGCCCTCGGCGACCGCCTCGGCCAGGTTGGCGAAGACCACGGTCAGCCAGAGCCAGGCGCTGATGGTCCAGCCGAACCAGTCGCCCGGGTCCTTGAAGGAGAACACCGTGGTCAGCACAGAGCCGACCAGCACGACGAACATCACGGGCGACTTGATCATCACCCGCGGGTCGAGCTTGCGGAAGGCGTCCGGCAGCGACTTCACCAGCTGCCTGGGGTCGAACAGGCCGGCGCCGACCCGGTCCTCCTTGTGCCCGGTGGGTACATCGCTGTGCGGCGCCCGGGTGGGAGTGGTGGCGGTGGACATGGAGTCCTCTTGCTTCTCTGTACGGGTGGTCATGACGCCAGCCCCTCGGCGAGCGGGCCCAGCGCGAGGGCGGGGAAGTACGTGAGACCGGTGATGACCACGATCGCGCCCACCAGCAGGCCGGTGAACAACGGCTTTTCGGTGCGCAGGGTGCCCGCGGTCACGGGCACCGGCTTCTGCTCGGCGAGCGAGCCGGCCAGCGCCAGGACGAACACCATCGGCAGGAAGCGGCCCAGCAGCATCGCGAGGCCGGTCATGGTGTTGAACCAGTCGGTGTTCGCGTTCAGCCCGGCGAAGGCCGAGCCGTTGTTGTTCGACGCGGAAGTGAAGGCGTAGAGCACCTCGGAGAAGCCGTGCGCGCCGGAGTTCAGCATCGAGTGCGGCGGGGTCGGCAGGGCCATGGACACGGCGGTGAAGACGAGCACCAGCGCCGGCGTGATGAGGAGGTAGCAGGCGGCCAGCTTGATCTCGCGGGTGCCGATCTTCTTGCCCAGGTACTCGGGCGTACGGCCGACCATCAGGCCGGCGATGAACACCGCGATGACCGCCATGATCAACATGCCGTAGAGGCCGGAGCCGACACCGCCGGGCGCGATCTCGCCGAGCATCATGCCGAGCATCGTGATGCCGCCGCCGAGGCCGGTGAAGGAGGAGTGGAAGGAGTCCACCGCGCCGGTCGAGGTGAGCGTGGTCGACACCGCGAAGATCGAGGACGCGCCGACGCCGAAGCGGACCTCCTTGCCCTCGTACGCCCCGCCCGCGGCCTGGAACGCCGGGCCGTGGTGGGCGAACTCGGTCCACATCATCAGGGCCACGAAGCTCAGCCAGATGGTGAACATGGTGGCGAGGATGGCGTAGCCCTGCCTGACCGAGCCGACCATGACACCGAAGGTGCGGGTCAGCGAGAACGGGATCACCAGGATCAGGAAGATCTCGAAGAGGTTGGTGAAGGGCGTCGGGTTCTCGAAGGGGTGGGCGGAGTTGGCGTTGAAGTACCCGCCGCCGTTCGTGCCCACCTCCTTGATGGCCTCCTGCGAGGCGACCGCGCCGCCGTTCCACTGCTGCGAGCCGCCCATGAACTGTCCGACCTCGTGGATGCCGGAGAAGTTCTGGATCACGCCGCACGCCACCAGCACGATCGCGGCGATCGCCGCCGCCGGCACCAGGATCCGCAGGGTGCCGCGCACCAGGTCGGACCAGAAGTTGCCGAGCGCACCGGTGCGCGAGCGTGCGAAGCCGCGCACCAGCGCCACGGCGACGGCCATGCCGACGGCCGCGGAGACGAAGTTCTGCACGGCGAGACCGGCGGTCTGCACGACGTGCCCCATGGTCTGCTCGCCGTAGTACGACTGCCAGTTGGTGTTGGTCACGAACGACACGGCCGTGTTGAACGACTGCGCCGGATCGACCGAGGAGAACCCCAGCGAGCCGGGCAGAACGCCCTGGAGCCGCATCAGCAGGTAGAGGAAGAGGACGCCGACGGCCGAGAAGGCGAGCACGCCGCGCAGGTACGCGGACCAGGTCATTTCGGTGTCGGGGTTGGCACCGATGCCCTTGTAGACCCACTTCTCGACGCGCCAGTGCTTGTCGGAGGAGTAGACCTTGGCCATGTAGTTGCCGAGCGGGATACAGGCGAGAGCCAGCGCGGCTATGAGTGCGAGCAGCTGGAGCACGCCGGCGAGGACGGGACCCATCGGGCTCAGAACCTCTCCGGGAAGATCAGGGCGAGGACGAGATAGCCCAGCAGGGACACGGCCACGACCAGGCCGACGACGTTCTCGGCGGTCACAGCTTCGTCACCCCCTTGGCGACGAGAGCCACCAGCGCGAACGCCGCGAGCACGGTGACGACGAAGGCCGGATCGGCCATCGCGAACTCCTGGAGTGAGGTTCGGTGAAACGGACGATTCGAGGAAAGCGCCTCTTCGTCCGGACCGACCCGGTCCTTGACGGCTCTCTGACGGCGAGACCCACTGCTTTAACGGGACTCTGACGCCACCCGGCTCAGGGGAGCCGCAGCAGCAGAAGGCCGTACCGGGTGCGCCGAGTACCGCGGTCGGAGTCGTCAGAGTGCGTCATCGCACCTGTTCCTTTGCGGTCGGCGGTCCGCCGCGTCACCCAGGCGGAGGTGCCCGTCTCAGCCGCCGACGTGGATACCGGGGCGGCGGTCGGGCTCGGGTTCGTTGCTGCGGATGATCTCGCGGGTGACCGGGGCGGTGTCACCGCGGCCGAGGAGGAAGTAACGGACCATGTGCACCAGGGGGCTGCCTTCGGCCCAGGCGAAGTAGCAGTGCGGCCGCGCGCCCGTGGCGTCGCGCAGGGCGAGAAGGATGGCGGCGATGGCGTTGGGGGCGGCCGGTGCCTCGGCGCGCAGGATGCGGTAGCCGTCGACTTCGACGCCGTGGACGGTGAGGGTTTCACTGAAGTCGGACGGGTCGACCACGTCGATCTCCAGGAAGAGCACGTCAGCGGGGCCCGGCACCGGGTTGGTGCCGCGTTGTTCGCGTTCCTTGGCGCTGTACTCGGCGAAGTCGCCGGCCTGGCGGCGGTTGGCGATGATGTTGATGGACTCGTCGTGGGCGAGGGTGTCGTCGATGAACCGGCGGGCGGCCTCGTCGAAGACGATGCGGTCGGCGCGCAGTTCGGTGGTGCGCGAGACGCGGGAGATCAGCGACACGACGATGATGCCCAGGATGAAGAAGCCGGAGATGGCGATGCCGTCGGGCTTGTCGACGATGTTGGCCACCAGCGCGTAGAACAGGACCGCTGTGAGCAGGGCGAAGCCGGCGGTGGCCACGCGCCGACGATTGCGTGCGACGAAGACGGTCACGGCGAAGGCACCGGAGACCATCATCGCCAGGATCCCGGTGGCGTAGGCACCGGCCTGGGCATCGACGTCGGCGTCGAAGGCAATGGTGATCAGGATGCACAGAGCCGTGTAGACGATGACGACCGGACGCACCGCGCGCCCCCACTCGGGTGCCATGCCGTAGTCGGGCAGGTAGCGGGGAACGATGTTGATCAACCCTGCCATGGCGGACGCGCCGGCGAACCACAGGATGAGGATGGTGCTGATGTCGTAGGCGGTGCCGAACGCCTCACTGACATGCTCGTGCGCCAGCCAGGCCAGCGCCCGGCCGTTGGCCGCACCGCCGGGCTCGAACTCCTTCTCCGGAATGAGGACGGTGGTCACGAAGCTGGCGGCCAGCAGGTAGACGCTCATGATCACAGCGGCCGTGGTCAGGAGCCTGCGGGCGTTGCGGATCCTGGCGCGCAGCCGCTGCTCGGCGTCGGCACCCTCGGCCGCCACGAGCGGCATCATGCTCACACCGGTCTCGAAGCCCGACAGGCCCAGCACCAGCAGCGGGAAGGCCAGCAGTGCCGGACCGGCGAGGTCACCGAAGCCGCCTCCACCTTCGACGAGCGCGTCGGTCCAGGCCGACAGCGCGCCGTCCGTCGTGAACACATGGACCAGTCCCACACCGATGACCACCGCGTTGAGCGCCAGGAAGACGGCGACCAGCGGGATGGCGACACTGACCGCCTCACTGAACCCGAGCAGGAAAACACCTCCCAGCACCAGCAGCAGCGCCACGGTCAGGGCGACCTCGTGGCCATGAAGTACAGAGGGGAAGAAGGGATTCTCCATCACGTGTACGGAGGCGTCCGCCGTGGACAGCGTGATGGTGATGATCCACGAGGTGGCCACGAACCCGAGCAGGACCAGCACGAAGAGCTTGCCCCACCAGAACGGCAGCAGATCCTCCAGCATGGCCACCGACCCCGCGCCGTTCGGGCTCTCCCTGGCCACCTTCCGGTACATCGGCAGCATCCCCAGCAACGTCAACGCCACGATCAGCAGCGTCGCCAGAGGCGAAACGGCCCCCGCAGCCAACGCTGCGATCGCCGGCACGTAGGCCAGGCTGGAGAAGTAGTCGACCCCGGTCAGGCACATCACCTTCCACCAGGCATGCTGCTCGGCACGACTCTCACCGGCCGCCGGCCCCACCGGCTGCACCTGGTGACGCAGCAGCCACCGCGCCGCCTTGCCCGTCGGCGGCGTCCGCAGAGCCGGACTGTCCACCGACTCCGGCATTATCGGCCGGTTGCCACCACGCATGTCCCCCATGCCCTTCCTCGTCTGACCACCGAATCGATCGCAGCAGCCACCGCCCTGACGGCACCACAACGATCACCGAGTATGCGCCTCACGGCTCCGCCACCCGGCACCGAGGCACGTATGCCCAGCCGGCGGTGCGACTTGCGTGCTGCCAGTGGCGCGCCGGCCAAGTCTCCACCGCTCGAAGCGCACGGAGGCGTGAGTGCCGCCTCCCAGTCCCACGCTTGACACAACGTCCGAACATCGTGCCCGCGACGGACAGATCACGCGTGGGCTCCGTGCGGGACGTCGGAGAGACTCGATGGACCGCAACAGCCTGGTATTCCCTGGTATGTCCGCTTCCGATCTGTGTCGTTCCCGAAACCAGCAGAGGAAAAGCATGTCGCTCCTGAAGACCATCGATGCCGACCCGTCCTTCGCACCCCGCGAGTCCGGCCCGCTACCGGAACGCCTGATTTCCGGCGACCCGACGTACAAGACCTGGGCCCAGGACGCCGCCCGCGGGGAAACGATCAAGACGGGCGTCTGGGAAGCCACGCCCGGCGAGACGCGCTCGATCAAGGGCGAGATCTTCGAGTTCTGCCACATCCTCTCCGGCATCGTCGAAATCACGCCGGAGGGTGGCGAACCGGTGGTCTACAAGGCAGGCGACAGCTTTGTCATGAAGCCGGGCTTCGTCGGTGTCTGGAAGACCATCGAAACCGTGCGCAAGATTTACCTGACCGTGTTGTGACGCCGATGCCCCCGGGATGGGGCATGCGGGGATGGGACCGGCGGCTGCCGTCCGGTCCCATCCGTACTGCTCGACGTCACCGCGCAGAAAGCAGCGGGCGCTTGGGAAGCTCGGGTGCCCCGCGATTGTCGATCCGCCTGACCTGCGGCGACGGCGGCGCCTGGGCTCGCTCCGCGGCCGGCTCGTTCGCTGCTGTACCCCGTGGTTCCCCACCTGATCTGGTACGCGCCTGGCACGGCCGAAGCCGCTACCCCGGCTTGAGAGTGGAATCCGTGCCCAAGGGCCGAGATAGGAAGTGCGCTCGCCAATGCGCTCTGCTCTGTAACTCGACCAACCAAACGGCCAGTGGTGCTACCTATGCCGATCAAAGTGCAGGCCGGTCAGCTTGCGTAGGTCGGTGCGCAACTGGTCCACGGAGCAGCGGTAGGCGATCACGGTGGCCATGGTTAGTTCGTACTCGGGCGGCTTGGGGACGGCAGCGTCAGGGGTTGCCTCCCCAGTAGGTCCGTACCCGATATCGAAGTGCTGCAATGCCTCGATGGATTCACCGAGGAGTAGCCATCGTGAGTCGCCGGTGGAGCGGTGCAGCCAATTGATGGTGCGCCGGGCAGCCCGCACGTGAAACGGCACCCCCAGGCGGCTCCGGGTGGTCTTGAGGTCCTTAGTGAATTCCCTCCAGGACTTACGTAGCATGTCAAGGCGCTCTCGCTGTGGCGCGGAGAGTGGTTCGTCCATATTCCAGGGCTCCGGGTACGCAAGTTCACGCTCAGGCCGCCATCGCCTGACGGGGGCAGGCTGCCAATCCGGTACAGGAACGCTGGCCTGAACGACAGCGAGTGCGTCAGCTGGGGCATGCGCTCCCGCTACCTCACCCGGGGCTGTAAGGGACGCGAGCACGATCTCGGCGGGGTTTCCCTGCTGGGGATCGGCGTCTGATGGCTGATGCAGCAGGGGTTGCACTTGGTGCTGAAAGACTTGGAGCTCAACCTGCAGGGTTTTGACGCGTTCCCGCTGGACGGCTAGGGCGCTCTGCTGTTCGCGGCTATAGGCGACGGCATGCTTCAGTTGATGTCGCTGACCAGCGGCCTGGTCTGCCAGCCGATCTCGGTCTGCTTCAGCAGCCTCCGCCCGCGTCCGAGCCTCTGACAGCTCGGCCTCCACAGCGGTCAGCCGCGTGGCGAACCCAGCAGCCTCCTCTCGGGCCGCTGTCAGCGCCTGTGTCACCGGCCGACAAGCGGTCAGCTCGTCGCGTGCCAGAAGCAGCCTTACCCTCAGCTGCTTCGCCTCAGCTTCGAGGTGGGTCAGCTCCTGCCCATACAGCACCTGGGTGGCCGCCCTGTCGTCGGCCCGCTGGGCCTGCTTCGGTAGGTCCGTGAGGTGTGGGTACGCCTCCGGAAAAATGATCACAGCGCTGTCGATGTGCAGGGCAACCGAATTCACAATGTCATGGCCGGCCGCATTCGCACCGCTGCTTGCCTCGACCGCAGGAACACCTGGGTTCTTGGACCTGTTGTCGCCGTGGCGTCCCATCAGGAACCTTTGTACGCGGTGCTGCCGTCGATGTCCCCGCCAGCGGCGTTGGACCCGCCACTCGCCGAGACTCCCCCGCCGCTGTCCGGCGTGGCCGGGGCCGAGGTGGTGTCCCGGGCCGAGACGTTACGCATGCTTCCCGCCGCCGCGTTCGAACCGTCCCGCGCACGGACCGGCCCAGAGTCAGGCGCAGGTTGTCGGGACATCGTGTACACCGACACGGTCAGCGCCACCACGCCCGCCACCGCGCCCACCACGCTCGCAAGCCGGTCCGCGGTGCTCAGATCCCCGACCACTACCAATCCGCTCAACACAATGCTGGCGCCAGCTCCCACCGCCGCCACTGACCAGCACAGAACCCGCTGCCGTCCCCTCATACTCCCATCATCAACCACGAAGGGTGATCAAACGGCGGATTCGTCCAAGTGAAAGGAAGGAATCCGAAACGGCCAAATCGGGTGCGGCCGTGCTGTGGAATGCGCACGCCGGCGCTCTCTGGCGGCACTTCTCGATCTACCTACGCCGGGAGGTTGCCAAGCGGGCCGGGCTCCCCAACGGGCCTTCCGTGACCACGCACACATTTCATGTGCCGAGGTCGCCGAGTACCAGAAGCGCGGCGCCGTTCCACTTCCACGCCGTAATCGGCCTCGACGGCCCGGAGGGTGGCGACACCCCGCCACAGCCTGGGTGTCGGCCGAGCTCACGCCGGACACACTCTGTCGACGCGCTCGGGCGCCACCCTGAAGGACGCCATGGTCCGTGCCGGGCAGTCCTCGGAGAAAGGTGCGCTGGTCTATCAGCACTCAGATGAGGAGCGGCAGCAGGGCCTGCTTAGCCAGCGGCCTGGTCCACGTCATTCCCCGTGGTTGCCCGCACGATCTGGCACGACGAGGGGCATCCAGTGGCCGCCGTCCGGCCCCTCCGCGCCGAAGACCAGAGCTTCGGCGATGCAGGGAAGACGTGTCGACGACCTCGTGGATGTCGGCGCTGCTGGGCCGTACGCCGTTGCGGTTGAACACACAGACGGCCGAACCGGCCCGCCCGTCTCGCGCCCCTCCTGGTCCACCGGTCCACGCTTGCAAAGCTAGGGATCTCGTTAGAGGTGGGATATAGGTCGGTCCTGAATCTTGGTGGGTGTCCGTCGTCCATGACCGCTCGCCATTGGAGGTCCATGCTCCGCCACCCCGCGATGCCGGTTGCCGCCACCGCATGGCGCACCGGGCGGGCGGCCCCTTACTGACACGGCCCGCGCCGCAGAGCCACAGGACCACGCCGGAACTGGCCTGCTCCCCGACGCACGAAGGTCCCGGGGCGTCTCGAGCAGCCGCGCACGACACCCGCCCCCGGTGCCTGCGCGCCGGGCGTACCACGAAGGCCGTGTCTCGAGCTCCGGCCCCCTCGGCGGCTCCACGTCGACTCCGCCCGCAGGACAGGCGAGGCCGCTCAGCTCAGCCGCACCCACGTTCCACCCCTCTCCCGCTTCCGGCTCAGCGCGCCCGCCGCCAGCCCTGAACCGACATGTGTCCGCCTCTCCCAAACCCCGTTCCTGGATGGAGTGACCGATGTCCAGCCCCGACCTCGCGCCCGTAACGACTCCGTCTGACACAGCACGTCGGCTCCCGCTCCTCGCCGGACAGTCCGGAATCTGGTTCGACCTGCAGCTGGGCGCTGCCGGGCAGCAGTACTACGTCAGTCTCTACACCGACATCCGAGGCCCACTGGATCTCCGGGACTTCCGTACGGCCGCCCGCATGGCCGTGGCCGAGACCGAGGCGCTCCGGGTCCGGTTCGTTGCGGACGACGACGAGAGCGGGCCGACACAGCAGATCGAGGACCTGGACGACAACTGGACGCTGCCCGTGATCGAAGCCGCGGACGAGGAGGCGGCCCAGGCCTGGATGCGCGCCGACCTCGCCCGCGCCACGGATGTCACCCGAGACCCGCTCTTCACCTACGCGCTGATAGCGCTCTCGCCGGAGCGCCACTTCTTCTACCAGCGCGCCCATCACCTCACGGTCGACGGACACAGCGGCGTCCTCGTGCTGCGCCGGACCGCGGAGATCTACACGGCCCTGCGCGAAAGACGGGACCCTGCCGAAGGTGCGCTGCCCAGTCTCTCCGAGCTGCACTCCGCCGAGGTCGCGTACCGGGCCTCCGAACGGTACGCCGCCGACCGCGCTCACTGGGCCGAACGGCTCGTGGACCTGCCTGAAGCCTCCACCCTGAGCCTCGGCGCACACGCGTTACAGGCAGCCGGGTACAACCCGCTGCGCTGTGCCGGTCGTATCCCGCAGGAGACCCTGGACCGCCTCACCGCGACGGCCCGCCTCGCCCGTACCAACTGGTCGACCGGCCTCATCGCCGCCGTCGTCGCCTATCTGCAGCGGATGACCGGACAGGACGACATCCTGTTCAGCCTGCCCGTCGCCAACCGCGCCACCGCCGTGGAGAAGCAGACTCCGGGCATGACGGCCAACATCCTTCCGGTACGCGTCGAGGCGAGCCGGGGCACGACCGTCCGCTCCCTCATCCGCCGGGCGCTGGACGCGACCCGCGGGACACTGCGTCACCAGCAGTATCGGTACGAGGAGATACTGCGCGATCTCCGGGAGGCCTCCCCTTCCGGAGGCGCCGGCTCCATGCGCGCCGGGCGGCAGTTCGGCCCCGTCGTGAACGTCCTGGGCTTCGACCTGAACGTCTCCTTCGCCGAAAGCCCCGGCACGGCACACCGACTCACCGCGGGCCCCATCGAGGACATGGAATTCGCGGTCTACCCGGTGCCTGGCGAAGGCGGCCTCCAGCTCCAGCTCACCGCGAACCCCAGCCGGTACAGCGAGGCCGAACTCGCCTCCCATCAGAGCCGCTTCGTCGAGTTCCTCGCCGCCTTCGCCGACAGTCCGGACTCAGACATCGCCGACCTGCCGCTCCTGCTGCCGGGTGAGCGGCATCGGCTGCTGGGGGAGTGGAACGACACGGCTGTCGAGGTCGGTGGCCCCGGCACTTTGCATGAGCGCTTCGAGGAGCAGGTTGCTGCGACGCCGGATGCTTGTGCCTTGGTCTTCGGTGAGGAGCGGGTCAGTTATGGCGAGTTGAATGCCAGGGCTAACCGGGTTGCTCATGGGTTGCTGGGGCGGGGTGTGGGGCCGGAGTCGGTGGTGGCCGTAGCGTTGCCTCGGTCTGTCGAGATGGTTGCTGCGCTGCTTGGTGTGCTGAAGGCGGGGGCTGCGTATCTGCCTGTTGATCTCGGTTATCCCGCTGAGCGGCGTCGGTACATGCTGGACAACGCCCGTGCGGCTTATGTCATCGACGAGATGACCCTTGCGGACCTGCTCGACCAGCAGCGGGACCGTGATCCGCGTATCGCGGTCGATCCGGCTTGTGCCGCGTATGTGATCTACACGTCGGGTTCTACGGGGCGTCCGAAGGGCGTGGTGGTTCCTCACGCTGGTGTGGTGAACCGGTTGGCGTGGATGCAGGGTGAGTATGGGCTGGGCGTCCACGATCGTGTCCTGCATAAGACGCCGATCGGGTTTGACGTTTCCGTGTGGGAGTTGTTCTGGCCTCTGCTGCAGGGGGCCGTGATGGTGATCGCGGAGCCTGAGGGGCACAAGGACCCGCTGTATCTGGCTCGGTTGATCGAGCGGCAGCGGGTGACTACGGCTCACTTTGTGCCGTCGATGCTGCAGGTGTTCCTCGGTGAGGCTGAGGGTGGTGCGTGCGGTTGTCTGCGCCGGGTGATGTGTTCCGGTGAGGCTCTGCCTCCCGCGACCCGCGATGCCTTCTTCCAGGCTTTGCCCCACGCCGAGCTGCACAACCTCTACGGCCCCACTGAGGCTTCCATCGATGTCACTTATACGCCGTGTCTTCCGGGCGATGCGATGGTCACTATCGGCCGGCCTGTGTGGAACACCCGCGTCTACGTGCTGGATGAGGGTCTTCGGCCTGTCCCCACGGGTACTCCCGGTGATCTCTATCTCGCCGGTGTGCAGCTGGCTCGCGGTTATGTTCAGCGTCCCGACCTGACGGCCGAGGCTTTCCTGCCCGACCCGCACGGTGTTTCGGGTGCGCGTATGTATCGCACCGGCGATATCGCCACTTGGACTGCCGACGGGCAGCTGCGGTATCTGGGTCGTGTCGATGACCAGGTCAAGATCCGTGGTCAGCGGGTTGAGCTCGGTGAGATCCAGACCCATCTCGCCGAGCTGCCCGGTATCACCCAAGCTGCGGTCCTGATCCGCGACGACCGCCTCATCGCCTACTACGTTGCCGAAGCCGGCAGCACGCCGGACCTCGCCACCCTGCGAGAGCACCTGCCCGACCACATGGTCCCCTCCGCCTATGTCGAGCTGGAGGCACTTCCCCTCACCCCGAACGGCAAACTCGACCGCAAGGCCCTCCCCGCCCCGGACGTCACTCCCATCACCACCCGCCCGCCACGCAACCCCCGCGAAGAGCTCCTGTGCACCGTCTTCGGCCAGGTTCTCGGGATCGACACCGCCATCGGTATCGACGACAACTTCTTCGCCCTGGGCGGGCACTCCCTGCTTGCCACGCGCCTGGCCAGCCGTATCCGTACCGCTCTGGGCGCCGAACTGCCCCTGCGCACGATCTTCGAAGCCCCCACGGTGGCCCTGCTGGCCCAACACATTGACGGTGACACCGAGCACCGGTCGCCCCTCACCGCCCAGAACCCGCGGCCCGACCGCATCCCCCTCTCCCACGCCCAGCGCCGCCTGTGGTTCCTCGACAAGATGGAGGGCGGCAGCCCCACCTACCACATGCCCCTCGCCGTCCGCCTCAACGGCGACCTCGACACCCACGCACTCCAACAAGCCCTCACCGACGTCATCCACCGGCACGAAACCCTCCGCACCGTCTTCGAAGAACACGACGACGAACCCATACAGAAAGTGCTGCCCTGCACCGAGGCAATACCCACGCTTGAACGGGTGTCGGCCTCCGAGGAGCAGCTCACAGATCTGCTGACATCCGCCGCGGCACAGCCATTCAGCCTGAAGGCCGATATGCCCCTACGGGCAACGCTGTTCACCGTCAGTCCGGCTGAGCACGTGCTGCTCCTCGTCGTGCACCACATCGCGGCCGACGGCTGGTCCTTGACGCCGCTGGCCCAAGACCTGTCCGCCGCCTACCGGGCCCGGACTCAGGGCGAGGCACCGGAGTGGGCGCCCCTTCCGGTCCAATATGCCGACTACACCCTTTGGCAACACGAGCTTCTCGGCGACGAACACGATCCCGCCAGCCGGGCTGCCCGCCAACTCGCTTATTGGCGAACCGAACTCGCCGATCTGTCCGATGAACTCGCGCTGCCCTACGACAGCCCGCGTCCACGCCACCCCAGTCACCGGGGCGGCAGCGTGGCGTGGGAGCTCCCCGCTGCCGTACGCCAAAAGCTGGAGGCGCTAGCACGGGAGTCCGGGGCCAGCCTCTTCCTGCTCGTCCATGCCACGCTCGCCGGCCTCCTCACCCGGCTCGGGGCAGGCCACGACATCCCCATCGGCGCACCCATCGCCGGACGCACCGACGAAGCCCTTCACCACCAGATCGGGTTCTTCGTCAACACCCTCGTCCTGCGCACCGACACCAGCGGCAATCCCACCTTCCGCACCCTCCTCCACCGCACCCGGGAAGTGGGGCTTCACGCCTACAGCCACCAGGACATCCCCTTCGAGCGAATCGTCGAAGAGCTCAACCCCGTGCGCTCGGCTGGTCGGCACCCTCTGTTCCAGGTCATGCTGAACCTCGAGGACGACCTGGCGGCCTCCCCCTTCGAACTGCCCGGCATTGAGGTGAGCGCCGAGGCAGTAGCGGTGGACGCGGCCAAGTTCGACCTCATGTTCAACGTGGTCACCGCTGCCGACGGCGCGCTGCGTGGCAGCGTCGACTTCGCGACCGACCTGTTCGATCACGCAACCGTGCAGGGCATGGCCGAGCGATTCGTCAGGCTCTGCGAGGCTGTCGCCGCCGACCCTGACCGTCCGCTGGCCGACTACGGACTCCTCACTCGCGATGAGCGGCGTCGGCTGCTGGGGGAGTGGAACGACACGGCTGTCGAGGTCGGTGGTCGCGGCACTTTGCATGGGCGTTTTGAGGAGCAGGTTGCTGCGACGCCGGATGCTTGTGCCTTGGTTTTCGGTGAGGAGCGGGTCAGTTATGGCGAGTTGAATGCCAGGGCCAACCGGGTTGCTCATGGGTTGCTGGGGCGGGGTGTGGGGCCGGAGTCGGTGGTGGCCGTAGCGTTGCCTCGGTCTGTCGAGATGGTTGCTGCGCTGCTTGGTGTGCTGAAGGCGGGGGCTGCGTATCTGCCTGTTGATCTCGGTTATCCCGCTGAGCGGCGTCGGTACATGCTGGACAACGCCCGTGCGGCTTATGTCATCGACGAGAGCACTCTTCCTGAGTTCCGGGATGGGCGGGAGGACAATCCGTTCGTCTTCGTCGATCCGGCTTGTGCCGCGTATGTGATCTACACGTCGGGTTCTACGGGGCGTCCGAAGGGCGTGGTGGTTCCTCACGCTGGTGTGGTGAACCGGTTGGCGTGGATGCAGGGTGAGTATGGGCTGGGCGTCCACGATCGTGTCCTGCATAAGACGCCGATCGGGTTCGACGTTTCCGTGTGGGAGTTGTTCTGGCCTCTGCTGCAGGGGGCCGTGATGGTGATCGCGGAGCCTGAGGGGCACAAGGACCCGCTGTATCTGGCTCGGTTGATCGAGCGGCAGCGGGTGACTACGGCTCACTTTGTGCCGTCGATGCTGCAGGTGTTCCTCGGTGAGGCTGAGGGTGGTGCGTGCGGTTGTCTGCGCCGGGTGATGTGTTCCGGTGAGGCTCTGCCTCCCGCGACCCGCGATGCCTTCTTCCAGGCTTTGCCCCACGCCGAGCTGCACAACCTATATGGCCCCACTGAGGCTTCCATCGATGTCACTTATACGCCGTGTCTTCCGGGCGATGCGACGGTCACTATCGGCCGGCCTGTGTGGAACACCCGCGTCTACGTGCTGGATGAGGGTCTTCGGCCTGTCCCCACGGGTACTCCCGGTGATCTCTATCTCGCCGGTGTGCAGCTGGCTCGCGGTTATGTTCAGCGTCCCGACCTGACGGCCGAGGCTTTCCTGCCCGACCCGCACGGTGTTTCGGGTGCGCGTATGTATCGCACCGGCGATATCGCCACTTGGACTGCCGATGGTCAGCTGCGGTATCTGGGTCGTGCCGATGACCAGGTCAAGATCCGTGGTCAGCGGGTTGAGCTCGGTGAGATCCAGACCCATCTCGCCGACCTGCCCGGTATCACCCAAGCCGCCGTCCTGATCCGCGACGACCGTCTCATCGCCTACTACGTCGCCGAACCCGGCAGCACGCCGGACCTCGCCACCCTGCGAGAGCACCTGCCCGACCACATGGTCCCCTCCGCCTATGTCGAGCTGGAGGCACTTCCCCTCACCCCGAACGGCAAACTCGACCGCAAGGCCCTCCCCGCCCCGGACCTCACTCCCATCACCACCCGCCCGCCACGCAACCCCCGCGAAGAGCTCCTGTGCACCGTCTTCGGCCAGGTCCTCGGCATCGACACCCCCATCGGCATCGACGACAACTTCTTCGCCCTCGGCGGACACTCCCTGCTGGGCGTCACCCTGGTGGAGCGTCTCCGTGAACGCGGCGTGTCGATCGACGTACGGACCCTGTTCTCCGCCCCGACCGTGGCCAGTCTGGCGGCGGCGGCCGGGCGCGCCACGGTGGCGGTGCCCCCCAACCTCATCCCGACGAACGCGGTGGCGATCACTCCCGACATGCTGCCCTTGGTCGACCTGAGCGCGGAGGAGGTGGAGTCGGTCCTCACCCAGATTCCGGGCGGCGTGTCCAACATCGCGGACGTGTACCCGCTGGCGCCTCTGCAGGAAGGCATTCTGTTCCACCACCTCATGACCGCCGGCGGTGGCGACGACGTCTACGTATTGCCGGTGGTGCTTCGCTTCGACTCCCGGAAACGGTTCGACCGTTTCCGTTCGGCGTTGCAGAAAGTGGTCGACCGGCACGACATCCTGCGCACCGCCGTCCTCTGGGAAGGAATCGCAGAGCCCGTCCAGGTCGTGCTGCGTCATGCCGAGATCCCCGTCATCACCCTCCGGCCGGAGCCTGGCGGAACCGTGGTGGAGCGGTTGTTGGCGGCCTGTCCCCCCGTGATGGACCTGCGTACGGCGCCTCTGGTGCGCCTGCACGTCACCGAACCGGACGAAGGGCAGCACCTGCATGCCGTTCTTCAGTTCCACCACATGATCCAGGACCACACCGCACTCTCCGTCGTACTGGAGGAAGTGCGCGCGATACTCGACGGCAGGGAGAACGAGCTTCCGCCACCGCTGCCGTTCCGCGAAGTGGTCGCCCAGGCGCATCTGGGCGTGCCGCAGGAGGAACACGAGGCCTACTTCGCCTGCCTCTTGGGTGACGTGACCGAGCCGTCCGCTCCGTACGGCGTCCTCGAGGTCCATGGCGACGGCTCAGGCGTCGCCCAGGCGTCGCTGCCGCTGGACTCCGCACTCTCCGGCCGCCTGCGGGAACAGGCTCGGCGCCACGGCACCAGCCCGGCCACGCTGTTCCACGTCATATGGAGCCGTGTGACGGCTGCGACGTCCGGACGGGACGACGTCGTCTTCGGCACCGTCCTGTTCGGCCGTATGCACGCCGGAGCCGGAGCAGACCGCATACCCGGCCTGTTCATCAACACCTTGCCGGTACGGGTGCGCGGTGGTTCGGCCACCGTGGCCGAAGCCGTCTCCGGCATGCGGGACCAGTTGGCCGACCTCGTCGTCCACGAACACGCCCCGCTTTCCCTGGCCCAACAGCTCAGTGGTGTGCCGGCTCGCACACCTCTGTTCACCTCACTGCTGAACTACCGGCACAGCCAGGACTTCGACGAGGCTTCCGGCACGGGTACGGTGCTGGAAGGCATCGAGCTGGTGCACGCTCATGAGCGCACCAACTACCCCGTCACCGTCTCGGTGGACGACACCGGCGGGGCGTTCACGATCACCGCCCAGACCGCGGCCTCGATCGATCCACAGGCGATGTGCGAACTCGTGAGCGTGACAGCCGAGCACATGGTCGTAGCACTCGAATCAGCCCCCGGCACCCTGCTCCACCGGGTGGAGGTCCTGGGCGAGACCGAGCGGCGTCGGCTGCTGGGGGAGTGGAACGACACGGCTGTCGAGGTCGGTGGTCGCGGCACTTTGCATGAGCGCTTCGAGGAGCAGGTTGCTGCGACGCCGGATGCTTGTGCCTTGGTCTTCGGTGAGGAGCGGGTCAGTTATGGCGAGTTGAATGCCAGGGCCAACCGGGTTGCTCATGGGCTGCTGGGGCGGGGTGTGGGGCCGGAGTCGGTGGTGGCCGTAGCGTTGCCTCGGTCTGTCGAGATGGTTGCTGCGCTGCTTGGTGTGCTGAAGGCGGGGGCTGCGTATCTGCCCGTTGATCTCGGTTATCCCGCTGAGCGGCGTCGGTACATGCTGGACAACGCCCGTGCGGCTTATGTCATCGACGAGATGACCCTTGCGGACCTGCTCGACCAGCAGCCGGACCGTGATCCGCGTATCGCGGTCGATCCGGCTTGTGCCGCGTATGTGATCTACACGTCGGGTTCTACGGGGCGTCCGAAGGGCGTGGTGGTTCCTCACGCTGGTGTGGTGAACCGGTTGGCGTGGATGCAGGGTGAGTATGGGCTGGGCGTCCACGATCGTGTCCTGCATAAGACGCCGATCGGGTTCGACGTTTCCGTGTGGGAGTTGTTCTGGCCTCTGCTGCAGGGGGCCGTGATGGTGATCGCGGAGCCTGAGGGGCACAAGGACCCGCTGTATCTGGCTCGGTTGATCGAGGGGCAGCGGGTGACTACGGCTCACTTTGTGCCGTCGATGCTGCAGGTGTTCCTCGGTGAGGCTGAGGGTGGTGCGTGCGGTTGTCTGCGCCGGGTGATGTGTTCCGGTGAGGCTCTGCCTCCCGCGACCCGTGATGCCTTCTTCCAGGCTTTGCCCCACGCCGAGCTGCACAACCTCTACGGCCCTACCGAGGCTTCCATCGATGTCACTTATACGCCGTGTCTTCCGGGCGATGCGACGGTCACTATCGGCCGGCCTGTGTGGAACACCCGCGTCTACGTGCTGGATGAGGGTCTTCGGCCTGTCCCCACGGGTACTCCCGGTGATCTCTATCTCGCCGGTGTGCAGCTGGCTCGCGGTTATGTTCAGCGTCCCGACCTGACGGCCGAGGCTTTCCTGCCCGACCCGCACGGTGTTTCGGGTGCGCGTATGTATCGCACCGGCGATATCGCCACTTGGACTGCCGACGGGCAGCTGCGGTATCTGGGTCGTGTCGATGACCAGGTCAAGATCCGTGGTCAGCGGGTTGAGCTCGGTGAGATCCAGACCCATCTCGCCGACCTGCCCGGTATCACCCAAGCCGCCGTCCTGATCCGCGACGACCGCCTCATCGCCTACTACGTCGCCGAAGCCGGCAGCACGCCGGACCTCGCCACCCTGCGAGAGCACCTGCCCGACCACATGGTCCCCTCCGCCTATGTCGAGCTGGAGGCACTTCCCCTCACCCCGAACGGCAAACTCGACCGCAAGGCCCTCCCCGCCCCGGACCTCACTCCCACCACGACCCGCCCGCCACGTGACCCGCGTGAAGAACTTCTGTGCACGCTCTTCGGCCAGGTTCTCGGGATCGACACCGCCATCGGTATCGACGACAACTTCTTCGCCCTGGGCGGGCACTCCCTGCTTGCCACGCGCCTGGCCAGTCGCATCCGTACCGCTCTGGGCGCCGAACTGCCCCTGCGCACGATCTTCGAAGCCCCCACGGTGGCCCTGCTGGCCGAACACATGCAGGACAGCGGCGACCGTCGTCCGCCCCTCATGGCCCGCCTCCCTCGGCCCGAGCGCACTCCGCTGTCGCATGCCCAACAGCGTCTGTGGTTCCTCGACAAGATGGAGGGCGGCAGCCCCACCTACCACATGCCCCTCGCCGTCCGCCTCAACGGCGACCTCGATGCCGATGCACTGCGGCAGGCCCTCACCGATGTCGTGCACCGGCACGAAAGTCTTCGTACCGTCTTCGAGGAGCACGACGGTGAACCCGTACAGAAGGTGCTGTCCTGTGCCGAGGCCAAGCCCGAACTCGACCGGGTGGTGGCATCCGAGGAGCAGTTGACGAACCTGCTGGCGTCCGCCGTCGCGCGGCCCTTCGACCTGGCTGCCGAACTCCCGGTACGCGCAGTGCTGTTCGCCGTAGGGGCCGAGCACGTGCTGCTTCTGGTCGTGCACCACATCGCGGCCGACGGCTGGTCCTTCGCGCCCTTCGCCCACGACCTGTCCACCGCCTACCGCAGCCGCGTCCACGGCTCGGCACCGGACTGGCAGCCGCTGCCCGTTCAGTACGCCGACTACATGCTGTGGCAGCAGGAGTTGCTCGGGGACGAACACGACCCCGCCAGCCGGGCCGCCCGCCAGCTCGCCCACTGGCGTACCGAGCTCGACGGGCTGCCCGCCGAGCTCAGCCTGATCACTGACCGGCCGAGGCCCGCCGTGGCCGGCCATCGGGGCGGATTCGCGTACTGGAACATCGACGCCGAACTGCTCGGAAGGCTTCAGGCGCTCGCCCGGGAGTCCGGCGCGAGCCTGTTCATGCTCGTGCAGGCCGCCCTCGCCGGACTGCTCACCCGGCTCGGCGCGGGCGAGGACATCCCCATCGGCGCGCCCATCGCCGGACGTACCGACGAGGCACTCAACGACCTCGTCGGGTTCTTCGTCAACACCCTCGTCCTGCGCACCGACACCAGCGGCAATCCCACCTTCCGCACCCTCCTCCACCGCACCCGGGAGACGGACCTCCACGCCTACACCCACCAGGACACCCCCTTCGAGCGCCTCGTCGAGGTCCTCAACCCCGAACGCTCCCTCGCCCGCCACCCCCTCTTCCAGGTCGCCCTGAACTTCCAGAACAACAGCGAAGGCATCCTGGACCTCGGGGACGACATCACGGTGAGCGAGCTCGAAGTGCAGCGCGGGCAGGCCAAGTTCGATCTGTCCTTCACCGTGCGCGATGCGCCGGACGGCGGGCTGCACGGTGCGATCGAGTACGCGGCCGACCTGTTCGACCAGGAGACCGTCGACGTGCTCGGCCAGCGGCTCGTACGCTTCCTCCAAGCCGTCGTCGAACGCCCCGACGAACCGCTCTCGCGGTACGAACTCCTCACCCCCGAGGAACACCATCGACTCCTGGAGGAGTGGAACCGCCCTCCGAACGGCACTGCCTCCGCGACGAGCCCCGACACCCTGCACCACCTCTTCGAGGTGCAGGCCACCGCCACCCCCGACCGGATCGCTCTGGTTCACGGCGACGAACAGCTCACCTACGCCGAGCTCAATGCACGGGCCAACCGACTCGCCCATCGGCTCGTCGCGGACGGGGCGGGGCCCGGCAGGGTCGTAGCCGTATCGCTGCCGCGTTCCATGGAACTGATCGTCGCGCTGCTCGGCGTCCTGAAGTCGGGGGCCGCCTATCTGCCGGTCGATCCCACGTATCCGGCGGAACGGATCGCGTTCATGCTGGAGGATGTCGAGTCGGTCGCTCTCCTGGACGACCTTGAGCAGGTGCGGGAGCCGGGCGAGTGGGCCACGACCGACCCGCTCGCCCCGGCGGACGCGGGCGCGGCCGCCCGGATGCCCGCGTACGTCATCTACACCTCCGGCTCGACCGGGCGTCCCAAGGGCGTGGTCATCCGCCATGACGCGGCGGTGAATTACCTCGCGTACCTGCACGGACTGACCGGCCTCGGGGCCGACGACACGGTGCTGAACCTCGCCTCGGTGTCCTTCGACCCGTCCGTTCGGGACATCTTCGGGCCATTGACGGCCGGCGCGCGGCTCGTCGTGGCGGAGCCGGAGGAAGCGAAGAATCCGGCGGCGCTGTTGGGGCTGCTGCGGCGGCACCGGGTGACCGTGCTGCCGGCGCTGGTGCCGACCATGCTGGACGCGCTTGCGGACGCGGCGCGGGACGCGGCCGACGAGGACGACGTACCCTCGCCGTGGCTGCGGATGGGGCTGGTCAGCGGCGAGGAGCTGACGGCCGCGCATGTACGGCGGGCCGCGGCGGTCGGGGCGGACTGGCAGCTGGTGAACCAATACGGGCCCACCGAGTCGACGATGACGGCGACCTTCCATCCGGTGACGGAGGAGGAGGCGCGGGACGGTGCCCGGTTGCCGATCGGGCGGCCGATCAAGGGCGCCCGCTGCTATGTGCTCGACCGGTGGCTGCGGCCGGTGCCTGTGGGATCCACGGGTGAGCTGTATCTCGCCGGTGACGATCTGGCGGACGGGTACGTGAACCGTCCGGGGCTGACCGCGGAGCGGTTCGTGGCGGACCCGTACGGATCGCGTCCGGGTGCCCGGATGTACCGGACCGGCGACATCGCGCGGTGGCGGGCCGACGGCACGCTGGAGTTCCACGGGCGCATCGACGACCAGGTCAAACTGAGGGGCATCCGCGTCGAACTGGGGGAGATCCAGGCGGTGCTGGCGGCTGTGGACGGAGTTGCGCAGGCCGGTGTCGTGGTGCGGGAGGACGTGCCGGGGCGGCAGCTGCTGACCGGATATGTCGTGCCCGAGCCCGGGGCCGAGCCGACAGCGGACACCTTGCGGCGGGCATTGGAAAAGCGGCTGCCCGCGCAGCTGGTGCCGGGGGCGTTCGTGGTGTTGGACGCGCTGCCGCTCAGTCCGAACGGGAAGCTGGACCGCAAGGCGCTGCCCACGCCGGAGCAGGGCCAGGGCGAGGTCCGGGACGCCGCCACACCGGTCGAGAAGACGCTGGTGGAGCTGTTCTGCGATGTTCTCGGGCTGGACCGGGTCGGGGTGGACGACAACTTCTTCACCCTGGGCGGGCATTCACTGCTGGCGGCCCGACTGGTGAGCCGGGTGCAGGCGGTGCTCGGGGTGGAGCTGCACCTTCGCAGCCTGTTCCAGGCGCCGACCGTGGCCTCGCTCGCCGCGCTCGTGGAGCAGGACGGCGGGCCCGACAACTCGCTCGACGTCCTGCTGCCGCTCCGGCCGCAGGGCACCGGCACGCCACTGTTCTGCATGCACCCGGTGGGCGGTCTGAGCTGGTGCTACGGCCGGCTGGTGCCGTACCTCGGCGAGGAGTTCCCGGTGTACGGGCTCCAGGCCCGGGGCATCGCCGGCGACGGGAAGCGCTGGGCGCGGACGATCGAGGAGATGGCCGACGACTACGTCGAGCAGATCCTCCGGGTTCAGCCGCACGGGCCGTACCAGCTGCTGGGCTGGTCGGTGGGCGGCAACGTGGCGCACGCGGTCGCGGTGCGGCTGCGTCGGCTCGGCGAGCCGGTCACGCTCGTCGCGCTGCTCGACTCCTGCCCCAGCGACCTGATGGACAAGCCCACGCCCGCGATGGAGCGCGAGCGGCTCCACAAGGTGGTCGCCGACTTCGACGTGGACGCGGCGGCCTTCGAGTGGCTCGAGCGGGACGACTCCGAGCTCGGACGCACCCTGCGAAAGGAACTCAGCGTGATGAAGGGGCTGTCCCGGGAGCAGATCGGCGCCATGTGGGACACCTCGGTGAACACCAGCCTGATCCTGCGGGATTACGTGCCCGAGCCGCTGGATGTGCCACTGGTGTACTTCACGGCGCTGCTGGAGCGGCCCCCGGGCAGCCCGGATTTCACCGCCTGGGAGCCGTACTCGGCGGGTCCGATCGAGGAGTACGGCATCGAGTCCAGCCACGCCGGCATGATGGACGCCGCTCCGGTGGCTGCCATCGGCGGGATTCTCGGTGATGTGCTGCGCCGGATCGGCGGTGCGCGATGAGTACCGTCGCCGAAGGGGACGCGGTGGACCGGACGCCGCCGTTGAGCCGAAACCGGGACTTCTGGTTGCTGTGGAGCGGCAGCGGACTGTCCGTGCTCGGGTCGCGGGCCGGCGCGGCGGGGTACGCGCTGCTGGCGCTCTGGCACACGGGGTCAGGGCAGGCCGCCGGTCTGGTGGCGTTCGCCGCGCTGCTGCCGAACCTGGTGGTCCAGTTGCCGGCCGGTGCGCTGGTGGACCGGTGGGACCGGAAGCGGCTGATGGTGGCCTGTGAGGTGGGCAGGGCGGTGGCCCTGCTGAGCGTGGCCGTGACGGCTGCCGCCGGGTGGTTCTGGTTGCCGCATCTGATGGCGGTGGCCCTGTTGGAGACGAGCCTCGGCCTGGTCCACCAGCTGGCCGAGCAGGGTGCGGTGCGCCATGTGGTCGCCCCGCACCAACTGGGGGCCGCCCTCTCCCGCAACGAAACGCGTTTCAGGGCCGCCGGGCTGATCGGTGGGCCACTGGGGACCGCCCTGTTCGCCCTGACCCGCTGGCTGCCGTTCGCCTTCGCCGCCCTCGGTCAGCTGTTGTCGCTGCTCACCCTGCTGCTGATCCGCCGGGATTTCCAGGACCGCAGGAAGCGCGACGCCAATCGGTCGCTGGTCCGGGAGATGCGCGAGGGGGTGAAGTGGCTTCTCGGACAGCGGTTCCTGCGGGCGGCGGTGTCGCTGGTGGCCGCCACGAACGTGCTGTTCCAAGTGGTCATGCTGGCCGTTCCGTTCGCGCTGGTCGAGGAGGAGGGCCGGTCCCCGGTGGCGGTCGGCGTCGTGCTGGCGGCCGGCGGGATCGGCGGAATGCTGGGCGCGCTGAGCGCCCAGTGGTGGATCCCACGCCTGTACCTGCGGACCGTGCTGATCGGCGGGCTCGGAGTGTGGGCGGTGCTCGTGCCGCTGGTGGCGGTCGTACGTCAGCCGCTGCTGATGGGGTTGGCGTGCGGAGCGATGAGCTATGTCAGCGGGCTGTTCAACGTGGTGGCCGCCGTCTACCAGCTGAGGATCACCCCCGACGAGATTCTGGGCCGTACGGCTGGGGCGGCGGGCATGGTCGCGTACGGCGCCAGCGCGCTCGGGGCGCTCGCGGGCGGGTTCATGCTGGACGGCTGGGGCAGCCGCCACACCGTCCTCGCGGTCGCCGTGCTGATGGCGGTGACCGCCCTGGCGGCGGCCGCGGTGCCCGCCGTCCGGGCCGCCGCCCACCCGGCCTCGGGCGGCCCCGACCCGGACCTGCCCGCGCGCGGGGACGACCGCATACCGGCCGTATAGGTCCTTGATAGGAGCCCCCCGCAGGATCGATGTGCTGGGGGGCCGTCGTACCCAGTGATCCATGTGCCGGTGCTCGTGGAGAACCCGGCCCGGTTGTCGCCACCTCCAGGGCCGCGCGGCGGTGATCGCGCACTCGGCCTCGACACGATCCGTTCCGACGTGCCGGCGCCCGGTTGTGTTCCCGGGCCGCCGCGCGCACCTGTGGAAGGACTGAAACCCGTCATGCTCATCCTGCGGCACTCCGAGGTCGCGCAGATCCTCGACGGCCGTGAACTCGACAACATCCGGACCGTGGGCGACGCCTACCGCGTGCACGCGCAGGGCGACACCGCGGTACCGCACTCCGTGTTCCTCCGCTTCCCCGGCCAGCCGCGCAACCGCATCATCGGCCTGCCCGCCTACCGGGGCGGGCAGACGCCGGTCGCGGGCATGAAGTGGATCGCTTCCTTCCCGGCCAACATCGAGCGGGGCATCGAGCGGGCCAGCGCGTCGATCATCCTCAACTCGCTGGAGACCGGCCGACCCGAGGCCCTGATCGAGGGCTCGCTGATCTCCGCCACGCGCACCGCCGCCAGCGCCGCGCTCGCCGCGGAGCTGCTCACCCGCGACCGCCGCCCGGACGGCCTGGCGCTGATCGGCTGTGGGGTCATCAACCTGGAGATCCTGCGCCATGTGCGGTCAGCTGTGCCCGGGCTGAAGACGCTGTCCCTGTACGACAGTTCCCCGCAGCGGGCCGTCGAGTTCGCCGCTCGGGCCGCCGCGGTGCTCCCGGGTGCCGAGATCGTCACGCTCGACAGCGCGGAGCGGGCGTTGGCGGCACACGGACTGGTCTCCATCGCCACCTCGGCGATCGAACCGCACCTGGACCTGAAGGCAGCCGTGCCGGGCACGGTCGTCCTGCACATCTCACTGCGCGACCTGCTGCCCGAGTCGCTGCTCGACGCGCACAACATCGTCGACGACGTCGATCACGCGGTGCGCGAGCGTACTTCACTCGACCTGGCCGTGCAGGCCGCGGGGCACCGGGACTTCATCGACCCCACGATCGGCCGGCTCCTCCTGGAGGAGGGCTCCGAGGACGGATTCGCGCCCGAGCCGGACCGCACGGTCGTCTACGCGCCGTTCGGGCTGGGCGTGCTGGACATGGCCCTCGCCGACGACGTCCTCGCCTCCGCCCGGGCCAGAGGGCTCGGTGTGCTGGTCGAGGGCTTCCTGCCGTAAGGCGACCACGTCACGGCCGTACGCACCCCGACCAACCACGACATGGGAGCACACATGACCAAGAGCACCTCCCGCGGACGGCACACCGCCGCGGTCCTCGCCGCGGCCGCGGCCGCGACCGTCGGTGTCGGGCTCGTCGCGTCGCCCGCGAGCGCCGCGACCTCCTGGGAGTCGCTGACGGTGCCCACCACCTACGCGAGCATCTCCGTCCTGCCGTTCGACAGCCAGAACGCCTACGCCAAGAGCGTGCCCTTCTGCTTCGACGAGTGCACGTCCTCGCCCAAGCTGTGGCAGAAGACAGGCACCGCCTGGAAGCAGGTGACCACGCCCTCGGACGCCGAGGTCGGCGTCCTCGCCGGCACCGGCGTGAACGACCTGTGGGTCTTCGGAAGCAGGTACGCGACGACCGGCAGCTACCGGTTCAACCACTACGACGGCACCAAGTGGACGTCGAACCTCAACCCGGAGCCGAAGAACGCCGAGGTCCTCGACGCCCAGGCGGTCAGCCGCAACGACGTGTGGGCGGTCGGCAACTACCGTGCCACCGACGGCGGCTGGCACCCGATGGTGACCCGATGGAACGGCAGCAGCTGGAAGACGACCAAGCTCACCGGGATCGACGGCCAGTTCGACGCCGTCGACGTCAACTCCCCCACCGACATCTGGGCCGTCGGCTACCGCAACAAGGGCGGTGGCACCGGTGGTTACCAGCCGCTCGCCATGCATTACGACGGCACCACGTGGAGCGAGGTGCCCGTGCCCGAGACGCCAGGCACGATGTACATCCTGCGCGAGGTGATCAGCAACGGACCGAACGACACATGGGTCGCCGCCGGGAACAAGGTGAGCCACTGGAACGGCAAGACCTGGACCCGTCATGACACTCCCGCCTCCTGGCCGACCTTCGCATACCACGGGGGGCAGCTCTACGCCGGTCTCGCCGGGTCCCCGAAGCTGGTCCGCTGGAGCGGCAGCGCGTGGGTGACGGACAGCTCCCTCACCCAGGGCGCCCAGGTCGACCAGCTGACCACGGCCCCCGACGGCTCGCTGTACGCCGTCCACAGCGAGGGCAACTCGGTGTTCTGGTACAACGCCTTCCTGTCCCGGCTCGCCCCGCCGGCCGCTCGCTGACCCGCACCGCCCCACAGGAAAGGAAACGCTTCATGAGCGATCGCAACGGCTGGGCTCCTGCGGAGGTCGGTCCGGGCGACATCGGCACCGACGCCACGCCCGAGGCGCTCGTCGCCCACCTGGACGCCATCGACTTGGACGCGCTGCTCGTCCGGGAGAAGGCCGTGGTCTTCCGCGGGTTCAAGGTGCCCGCCGACGGCCTCGACCCGGTGCTCGATCGCCTGCTGCCGCGCCGCCTGGCCTATGTGCACGGCAACTCGCCCCGCACCAAGGTGGGCTCGAACGTGTACACCTCCACGGAGTATCCGCAGGAGTACACCATCTCGATGCACAACGAGATGTCGTACGCCCACGCGTGGCCCACCCGCCTCACCTTCTACTGTGCGGTCGCACCCGCGACCGGCGGCGCCACCCCGGTCGTCGACGCGGCATTGTGGCTGGAGTCCCTGGACGACGAGGTGCGCGAGGCCTTCCGGAGCGGCGTGCGCTACACACAGAACCTGCACGGCGGCAGAGGGCTCGGCAAGAGCTGGCAGGACACCTTCGAGACGGAGGACCGGGACGAGGTCGACGCCTTCCTCAAGGAGGCCGATGCCGACTGGAGCTGGGGGCCGGGCAACAGCCTGATGGTCAGCCAGGTGCGCCACTCCACGGTCCGCCACCCGGACACCGGGACCGAGGTCTGGTTCAACCAGTCCGACCAGTGGCACCCGGCCTCGCTCGGCGACGAGACGGCCAAGGCCCTGGCCCAGATCATGCCGGCGAGCGAGCTGCCGCAGTACGTGACCTTCGCGGACGGCAGTCCGATCCCGGACGCGTACGTGCTCCAGGTGCGTGACCGGGGTCTGGAGAACGCGGTCGACGTCGACTGGCACGAGGGCGATCTGCTGGTCATCGACAACCTGCTGGTCGGCCATGGCCGCCGCCCGTTCACCGGCCCGCGGCGGGTTCTCGTCGCCATGTCGGACTGAGCGCTTTCCGATTCCGGCCCGCAGCGGGGCCAGGGCCGGTTCGTCACCGGTCCTGGCCCCGTTCCCTTCTCCGGCCCCGGCCGCCCGCGATGCACACGAGTGTGACCGGGGCCGCCGCCGTGAATGCCGACCTGACCTGGCATGTTCCCGCAGCGGGCTGACGCCGAAAGGACATTGATCAGGAAATTTACTGAATTCTGAAGTTGTGAAACTCAACGACACAAGATCGAACCAACTGTTTTACAATCCGTAGGAGATCTACGACCGATAACCCGACATACAGCTCACACGTGAGGGAATGTGCTGGACGAAGTACACCCGCTCCTCATTCCCTCCGGTGGGCGACCCGGCCCAGAACGCAGGGGTACTTTGGAGCCGCCGGTGTTGACCAGCAGTCTCGGCTTGCACCCGGACGAGGAGTCCGCGTACCGGGCCATGCTGACGAACTCCCACATGAGCGTGACCGAACTCGCGACCCACCTCGGCTGGCCCACCGGCAGAGTCTCGGCCGCCATCAACCGCCTGGCCCGGCGCTCACTCGTCCAGCTACCCCCGGACAGCACCGGCAGACCGGTACTCGTCCGGCCCGAACTGGCCCTGGCAGCGTTGCTCCTCGACGAGGAGGCGACTCTGCTCGACCACCGCAGGCGCGTCGCCGCCAGCAGCACCGCGGTCACCCAGGTGATAGCCGCGTACAACGCCCCGGAAGACCGCCCCGATGTCGTGCGACTGCCGGGTCCGGAGGCGGTGCAGGAGAGGATCGACCAGTTCGCGGCGGCCTGCCAGGTGGAGATCGCGGCGCTGGAGGTCGGCAGCTCCCCCTCCGCGGAGCGTCTCGAGGCCGCCGAGCGACTCGACTCGGCGATGCTGGACCGCGGAGTCGACCTCCGCCGCGTCTATTCCGACAGCGTGCTCACAGACACGGCGACCGTCCAGTACGCCGACCGGCTGACCGCCCGGGGCGGGCAGGTGCGTACGGCACGGCGTCTGCCGCCCCAAATGATCATATTCGACCGCTACTCGGCCATCGTGCCGATCGACCCGGCGCAACCGAACGCCGAAGCCGTGGCGATCCAGGGCACGGGCGCAGTCAGGGCTCTGCTCACCCTCTTCGACCACGTGTGGGAGCAGGCCACGCCCCTGGGCTCGACGGCGGACAACGGCGCGGACGAGTTCACCGACCAGGAACGCACCCTGCTCGAACTGTTGTGCGCTGGCGACACCGACGAGGTGATCGCGCGCAGGCTGGGTGTGTCCGTGCGCACTGGCCGGCGCCTCACCTCGGGGCTCATGAGCCGCCTCGGTGCCCGCAGCCGCTTCCAGGCGGGCGTGCTGGCGGCGACTCGTGGCTGGGTACTGCCACCCGAGCCCCAGGACGACCCACCGCGCGCGGCGACTGAGCCGAAGGCCGACAGGTGACTCTCATTCTGTCATCACGATGCCGGGGCAGAACAGCCAGTCGACACGCGGCGGTGACGAGAAAAACGGGGAACAGTATGTCGGAAAACTTGGAAATAAATCGCGATGAAGAATCTGTTTACCAGGTGCTGCTGGAGAAACCGGATCTCAGCGTGGTCGACCTTTCTGAAGTTCTCGGTTGGTCTCCGGAAAGAGTGGCCGCGGCCTTCAATAAATTGATCCACCTGTCCTCGCTGAGTCCCGGGAGCGAGGACGCGAAAGCCAGAATCACCCGGATCAGGCGCAGCCTCATCTCCTTCCTGGACCGGCAGGAAGAGGAGCTGATCCGGCGCCAGAAGGAGATTGCCGCCAGCCGTCAGGTGGTCTTCCAGCTGCTCGCCGAGCACGCTGAGGCCGATACGGCCGATCAACACAGGGGGGCCCGGCGGCTGGAGGGCAGGGAGGTGATCCAGTCCTTCATCCGGACCATGGCCGAGACCTGCACATCCGAGGTCGCCGTCTTTGCCACCGGGGGTGGCCAGCCGGCGGAGAGTCTGGATGCGGCCAAGCCGCTCGACTCCGCTGTTCTGAAGCGGGGGGTGAGCGTGCGCTACGTCTACCTCGACAGCGTCCGCAACGACGGAGCCACCACGGCATACGCACAGTGGCTGACCCAGCAGGGCGGGCAGGTGCGGACGGTGCCGCACCTGCCCACGCGACTGCTCATCTACGACCGCTCACTGGCGATCGTTCCCGTGAATCCGCAGGTCGCGGATGCTGCCGTGCTCGCTCTCGAGGATGTGGGCGTGGTCAGTGCGCTGCAAGCCCTCTTCGAAAGGACCTGGGACCACTCCTCCCCACTCGGCGAGGACCGCACCCGCGACTCACACGGGCTCACCGCCCAGGACCGTGCCGTACTGGAGCTCCTCGCCCGGGGGCTGACCGACGAGATGATCGCCCGCAAGCTGGCGGTTTCCGTGCGTACCGTGCGTCGTATGACAGCCGGCCTGATGAACCGCCTGAACGCGAGCAGCCGTTTCCAGGCCGGCGTGCTGGCCGTGGCGCGGGGCTGGGTGCGCGGTTGATCTCCGGCCGTGGTTCACGGTCCCCAGGTGTTGTCCAGACGGACCGAAGCATCCTCCTGGCCGGACGCGGACACCTGCCCGACGTGGTCACCGGTCACCGGGGACGCGCCGACAGCCGCCGTCGCGGTCAGAACGGCGACGATGGGCACCAGCAGTGCGAGCTTCAGTCGTCCCAAGCCCTTCACGGCACACCTTTCTTGTTGGCTTTTCTACCTTCTTTCGACCGCACCGGTTCTTGCGCCTTCGGCTCGCGAACTTCATGGTGTGGCCCGTGTTTTGATTCTTTCAGCGCAATTCCACGGGTCGCCAGCACATTTCATGTCCGCTTCTGCCGGTGGCAGGAGCCTGCCACCGGAAAGGTCAGTATCCCCCCCACTCCACCAGGAGTTGGTGACGCTCCTCCTCCGTGAGGATGTCGATGCCACTCACGGGGCGCTCCGGGTCCTCCGCCAGGGTCTCCAGCAGGTGCAAAACCCGGTCGAGCAGCCGCTGGGCCTCGTCGCGCGTGTAGAGGTCCGGCAGGTATCCCAGTCGCAGACCGAGGCTGTCGCCGTCCGGCACGACGGCCATGCGGAGCGGGTAGTGGGTGGCGTCCTCATTGTCGATGTCGAGCACATCGAGGTCGCCGAGGACCGTGTCGAGGACCGACGGGTCCAGGGGGTAGTTCGTCAGCACCGTGGTGGTGTCGAAGAGGGTGCCGAAGCCGGTGTGGCGCTGGATGTCGGACAGGCCGTAGTGGTGGTGCGGGATCAGCTGTGCCTGCTCCTCCTGCAGCCGGGTGAGCAGCCCGATCACCGGCTCCTCCGGGCGCAGCCGTACGCGTACCGGGAGGGTGTTGATGAACAGGCCGAGCATCCGCTCGACCCCCTCCAGCTCCGGCGGCCGGCCCGAGACGGTGGCACCGAAGACCACGTCCTCCCGGCCCGTCTGCCGCGCCAGCAGCAGACCCCACACACCCTGGATCACCGTGTTCAGCGTCACCCCGTACCGGCGCCCGGTCGCGGCCAGCGCCTCGGCGAGTTCCTTGGGCATCTCCGTACGGACCATGTCCTGCACGGGGCTGTGGTCGTGGGTGGTGTCGGGGGCGACGAGGGTCGGTTCGGGCAGTCCTTCCAGGGCCGAGGTCCAGGCTTGTTCCGCCGCCGGCCGGTCCTGGCGTGCCAGCCATGCCAGATACTGCCGGTACGGCGTCACCGGCGGCAGCGCCGCGTCGTCACTCCTGGCCGCATACAGCCGGAACAACTCCTCCACCAGCACCGGAACCGACCAGCCGTCCCACAGAATGTGGTGGCCCGTCAGCAGGATGCGGTAGCGGCGCTCGCCCAGCTTCAGCAGCGACAGCCGCAACAGCGGAGGACGACCCAGATCGAAGGGACGCAAGCGGTCCTCGGACGCCAGCTCCGCCGCCCGCGCCTCCGCATCCGCCACGCCTGAGAGGTCCACTTCGGCCCACGGCAGCCGCACCCGCCGGTACACCACCTGCACCGGCCGGCTCACACCCTCGTGCCGGAACCCCGCCCGCAGATTCGCATGCCGGGCCAGCAGCCGCTCACCCGCACGCCGCAACGCCCCAGCATCTACCTCACCGGCCAGATCGAACCGCACCTGCGAGGTGTACACATCCACCGACCCATCCGCCACCAGCGAATGGAACAGAAGCCCCTCCTGCAGCGGCTGCAGCGGAAGAATGTCCTCGACCTCAGCCGCGCCGTCCTCCAGCACTTCGATCTCGTCCTGGCCGAGCTGGACGAGGTCCAGGTCGGAGGGGGTCAGACCGCCCGCGCCTGGTGCGTCGGCGTGCCGGGCCAGACCCTCCAGGGCCTCGAACCACAGCTGTGCCAGCTCCCGCACCTCCGCCTCGGACAGCACCCCGTCGGCCCACGCCCAGCTCGCGTGCAGACACGGCCCCTCGGCCAGGTCGTACGTCACCGCGTTGAGCTCCAGCGCGTGCGCCAACGGCAGCCCCGCATCGGCACCACCACCGATCATGCCGGCGCGGGCACTCAACTCCCAGGCGCCGTTACTGCCGTTGGTGAACCGGCCGAGATAGTTGAAGCCCGCCTCGGCCTGCCCGCACGTCGCGAGTTCGGCCCCGGCGGCCGGGTCGAGGTGGCGCAGGACGCCGTAGCCGATGCCGTCGTCGGGGACGGCCCGCATCTGCTCCTTGACCCGCTTCAGCACCCGCCCGGCAGCCGCGTCCCCGGCACACACCTCGTCCCAGGAGACCCCGCCCGCGTCCAGACGCACCGGATGGATCGACGTGAACCAGCCCACCGTCCGCGACAGATCGACCCCCGGCTCCTCGACACGGCCATGCCCCTCAAGATCGAGCAGCACCCCCGCGTCCGACTCCCGGCCACGCCGCCGCTGCCACTCCTGCACCGCCGGCGCCAGACCTGCCAGCAGCACATCGTTCACCCCGCCACGGAACAACGCCGGAACCCGCGTCAGCAGCGCCTCCGTCAACTCCACCGGGAGAGACAGGTCCAGCACCCGGCGGGTGACCACGGTGTCCTTCGCCGCGTCCAGAGCCCGCGAACCAAGCGGCCGCGCAGGCTCGCCGGCGATGTGACGCCAGAGGTCCAACTGGGCGGCGTACGTTCCCTGGCCGGCCTGCTCGTGCAGCCGTCGTGCCCAGCTCCGGAACGACGACGGCACGGGCTCCAGCTCACGGCCCTCCCAGGCCGCCTTCAGGTCCTCCAGCAGGATCCGCCACGACACCCCGTCCACCACCAGGTGATGCGCCACCAGCAACAGCCGACCCGGCTCGAACCACACCGCGCGGAAGACGACACCGGCGTCGGGATCGAGCCGTCGGCGCTCGGCCTCGGCACGTTCGTCGATGGCGGTCAGTACGGCCGCTTCGTCGAGGTCGCAGACCGCGGCGTGCTCCAGCAGTCCGTCGGCGTCCACCGCACCCGGCGCAGCCACCTCCAGCGACCACGCGTCGCCCTCACGCACCAGACGTGAACGCAGCATGTCGTGCCGCTCGATCACTGCCTGCAACGCCCGTACCAGACCGGCACGGTTCACCGCATCCGGGAGGGACACCACCACATGCTGGTGGAACCCCTCCACGGGCCCGCCCAGCCCGCGCAGCCAGCCCATGACCGGAGTCAGGGGCACCGTACCGAGCCCGGCACCGGCAGGCTCCGTCACCGCACTGTCGGTGCCCACCGGTGCCGCGGCCTGGGCCAGCCGTTCGACCGTCGGGTGCTGGAACACATCCCGCGCCGACAGCACCCAACCCGCCCGTCGCGCACGCGACACCAGCTGAATCGCCATGATGCTGTCGCCACCACAATCGAAGAAGGAGTCCTCGACCCCGACCTGGTCCAGGCCCAGCACCTCGGCGAACAAGGAGCACAACACCTGCTCCGCACCCGGGCGTGGCTCACGACCGGCACCGGAGCTGAACTCCGGCGCCGGCAACGCCCGCCGGTCCACCTTCCCGTTCACCGTCAACGGCAGCCGCTCCAACACCACGAAGGCCGCCGGCACCATGTACTCCGGCAGGGATTCCCCCAGGAACGCCCGCAGGTCGGCCGTGGACGGCAGCTCGCCGTCGACGACGAGGTAGGCGATCAGGCGTTCGTCACGGACGATGACCACTGCGTCGCGGATCGCGGGGTGGGTGGTCAGGCGGGCGCTGATCTCGCCGGGTTCGATGCGGTAGCCGCGTACCTTGACCTGGTCGTCGGCACGTCCCAGGAACTCCAGGCTTCCGTCGGTACGTCGGCGGGCGAGGTCGCCGCTGCGATAGAGGCGTGAGCCGGCGGGTCCGAAGGGGTCGGGAACGAACCGTTCGGCCGTGAGCTCGGGCCGGTTGAGGTAGCCGCGGGCGACGCCGGGGCCGCCGACGTAGATCTCGCCGGGGACACCGACGGGCACGAGCTCGCCGCGCGCGTCCAGGAGGTGGAGGCTCAGGTCGTTCAGCGGACGGCCGATCGGGCTCGCCGAGCCACCGGCGGCGACGTCTTCCTCGCCGACCGGGTAGTACGTGACATGCACCGTCGTCTCGGTGATGCCGTACATGTTCACCAGCCGCGGCGACTCCAGGCCATGACGCGCCACCCAGCCCTGAAGAGCCCCACAGTCCAGGGCCTCACCGCCGAAGATGACGGTGCGCAGAGCGAGTTGGCCGCTGTTGTTGCGGGTGCGGTCCTCCTCGATGAGCTGTGTGAAAGCGGACGGTGTCTGGTTCAGTACCGTCACGCCCTCACGGACGAGCAGTTCGTGGAAGCGGCTCGGCTCGCGTGCCGTCATCTCCGGCACCACCACCAGCCGGCCACCGTGCAGCAGCGCCCCGAAGATCTCCCACACCGAGAAGTCGAACGCGTACGAGTGGAACAGCGTCCACGCATCGGAGGGGCCGAACCCGAACTGCGCCTGCGCCGTCTCGAACAGCCGCACCACGTTGGCGTGCCCCAGCACCACGCCCTTCGGCCGTCCGGTCGAACCCGAGGTGTAGATCACGTACACGACGCTGTCCGGCACCACCGACACCACCGGCGCGGTCTTCGGGCGGGATGCGATCACCTCCGCGTCCCGGTCCAGCACCACGAGTTCACCGTCGAAGACCTCGCCCAGCACGGGCACCAGCCCGCCGGAGGTGACCACGACCCGGGCGCCCGCGTCCGCCAGCACATAGCCCAGCCGGTCCGCGGGGGAGGCCGGGTCCAGCGGCAGATAGCCCGCGCCCGCCTTCAGTACACCCAGCAGTGACGGCACCAGATCCAGGCCACGTTCCAGGCACACACCCACCAGCGAACCCTCGACCACCCCCAACGACCGCAAGTGATGGGCGAGTCGGTTCGCACGGATCTCGACCTCGGCATACGTCAGCGACGACTCACCGAAGACCACCGCCACCGCATCCGGAGAGGCCGCGGCACGCTCCTCGAAGATCTCGTGCACACACCGTTCCACCGGCGCCGACGCCACCACCGGACCCGCGGCGGCCAGGAGGAACTCACGTTCGTAGGCGGGCAGTACGTTCACTGCGTCCGTCCGCTTCTCCGGGTCTTCCACGAGGGTCTCGAGCAGATGGACCAGGCGGCCGCTGATCCGCTGGGCCTCGTCGTGGTCGTAGACGTCCGGACGGTAGCTCACCTTGAGGGTGAGACCGGCTCCGGGGAGGGGTATGGCGGCGAGGGACAGGGGGTAGTGGGTGGCGTCGTCGAAGCCGATGCCCACGAGTTCGAGGTCGCCGAGGACGGTGGTGAAGACGGACGGATCCAGGGGATAGTTCTCGACGACCATGCTGGTGTCGAAGAGGGTGCCGAAGCCGGTGTGGCGCTGGATGTCGGACAGGCCGTAGTGGTGGTGCGGGATCAGCTGTGCCTGCTCCTCCTGCAGCCGGGTGAGCAGCCCGATCACCGGCTCCTCCGGGCGCAGCCGTACGCGTACCGGGAGGGTGTTGATGAACAGGCCGAGCATCCGCTCGACCCCCTCCAGCTCCGGTGGCCGGCCCGAGACGGTGGCACCGAAGACCACGTCCTCCCGGCCCGTCTGCCGCGCCAGCAGCAGACCCCACACACCCTGGATGACGGTATTGAGCGTCATCCCGTGCCGGCGGGCCAGTGCGGTGACCCGGTCGAGCAGGTCACGGGGGAGGTCAGTGGAGACGTACTCCTGGAGGGCCGTCTTGTCGTGGGTGGTGTCGGGGGCGACGAGGGTCGGTTCGGGCAGTCCTTCCAGGGCCGAGGTCCAGGCTTGTTCCGCCGCCGGCCGGTCCTGGCGTGCCAGCCATGCCAGATACTGCCGGTACGGCGTCACCGGCGGCAGCGCCGCGTCGTCACTCCTGGCCGCATACAGCCGGAACAACTCCTCCACCAGCACCGGAACCGACCAGCCGTCCCACAGAATGTGGTGGCCCGTCAGCAGGATGCGGTAGCGGCGCTCGCCCAGCTTCAGCAGCGACAGCCGCAACAGCGGAGGACGACCCAGATCGAAGGGACGCAAGCGGTCCTCGGACGCCAGCTCCGCCGCCCGCGCCTCCGCATCCGCCACGCCTGAGAGGTCCACCTCGGCCCACGGCAGCCGCACCCGCCGGTACACCACCTGCACCGGCCGGCTCACACCCTCGTGCCGGAACCCCGCCCGCAGATTCGCATGCCGGGCCAGCAGCCGCTCACCCGCACGCCGCAACGCCGCCCCGTCCACCTCACCGGCGATGTCGAAGCGAAGCTGCGAGGTGTACACATCCACCGACCCATCCGCCACCAGCGAATGGAACAGAAGCCCCTCCTGCAGCGGCTGCAGTGGAAGGATGTCTTCGATGCGCGACCTGGTCACTTTGAGAACTCCCAGTCGAGGTCGTAGTCGTCGTCGTTCTCGAAGCCCTCGATCGCTTCGATCTCGTCCTGGCTGAGCTGGACGAGGTCCAGGTCGGAGGGGGTCAGACCGCCCGCGCCTGGTGCGTCGGCGTGCCGGGCCAGACCCTCCAGGGCCTCGAACCACAGCTGTGCCAGCTCCCGCACCTCCGCCTCGGACAGCACCCCGTCCGCCCACGACCAGCTCGCATGCAACCGCGGCCCCCCGGCCAGGTCGTACGTCACCGCGTTGAGCTCCAGCGCGTGCGCCAACGGCAGCCCCGCATCGGCACCAGCGCCCACCATGCCCGGACGAGAACTCATCTCCCAGGCGCCGGCATCGCCGGCGAACCGGCCCAGGTAGTTGAACGCCAGCTCGGCCCGTGCGCCGGCGGCCAGTTCCGCGCCCGCCGCCGGGTCGAGGTAGCGCAGGACGCCGTAGCCGATGCCGTCGTCGGGGACGGCCCGCATCTGCTCCTTGACCCGCTTCAGCACCCGCCCGGCAGCCGCACCACCGGCACACACCTCGTCCCAGGACTCCCCGCCCGCGTCCAGACGCACCGGATGGATCGACGTGAACCAGCCCACCGTCCGCGACAGATCGACCCCCGGCTCCTCGACACGGCCATGACCCTCAAGATCGAGCAGCACCCCCGCGTCCGACTCCCGGCCACGCCGCCGCTGCCACTCCTGCACCGCCGGCGCCAGACCTGCCAGCAGCACATCGTTCACCCCGCCACGGAACAGCGCCGGAACCCGCGTCAGCAGCGCCTCCGTCAGCTCCACCGGAAGCGGCAGAGTGATCTCGCGCTGTGTGGCGGCGGTGTCCTCGGCGGGGGTCAGAGTCCTGGAGCCGAGCGGGGGGTTCGGCCGTCCGACCAGTTCTCGCCAGAAGTCCAGGCGTCCGGCGTAGGTGCCCTGTTCGGCGTGCTCGTGCAGGCGTCGCGCCCAACTGCGGAACGACAGCGGCACGGGCTCCAGCTCGCGGCCCTCCCAGGCCGCCTTCAGGTCCTCCAGCAGGATCCGCCACGACACCCCGTCCACCACCAGGTGATGCGCCACCAGCAGCAGCCGACCCGGCTCCAGCCAGACCGCGCGCAGCATGCTCCCGGCGTCAGGGGCGAGCAGGCCGCCGGCGTGGCGTACGTGCTGTGTCACGGTCGCTTCGTCGAGGTCGGGGACGGTGACCTGCTCCAACAAGTCGCCCGCGTCCACCCCACCCGGCGCCGCAACCTCCAACGACCACCGGCCGTCCTCACGCACCAGACGCGAACGCAACATGTCATGCCGGTCCACCACGGCCTGCAACGCGCCCACCAGCGCGCCACGACTCACCGAATCCGGCAACGACACCACCACATGCTGGTGGAAGCCCTCCACCGGCCCCGACAGGTCCCGCAACCACCCCATCACCGGAGTCAACGGCACCACGCCCACCCCGGCACCCACCGACTCCGCCACCACACCACCGGCACCCATCGGCGCCGCGATCCGCGCCAAAGCCTCCACCGACGGATGCTGGAACACATCCCGTGCGGACAACACCCATCCCGCACGACGCGCACGCGACACCAGCTGAATCGCCATGATGCTGTCGCCACCACAGTCGAAGAAGGAATCGCCCACCCCCACCCGCTCCAGGCCCAACACCTCAGCGAACAGGGAACACAACACCTCCTCCACACCGGAGGCTGGCGCACGTCCCGCACCCGAAACGAACTCCGGCGCGGGCAGAACCCCCCGGTCCACCTTTCCGTTCACCGTCAGCGGCAGCCGCTCCAGCACCACGAACGCCGCCGGCACCATGTATTCCGGCAGTTCCCGGGCGACATGGGTGCGCAGGTCGGCCGGGTCGGCGGGCTCGCCCTCCGGTACGACGTAGGCGACCAGACGGCGGTCCCCGGGGCGGTCCTCCCGCGCGACCACGACGACCTGGGCGACCGACGGATGCGTGGCCAATGCCGCCTCCACCTCGCCCAGTTCGATGCGGAAGCCGCGCACCTTCACCTGGAAGTCGGCGCGCCCCACGTACTCCAGCTGCCCGTCCGCACGCCAGCGGACGAGGTCGCCGGTGCGGTACATGCGCTCTCCGGGAGCACCGAACGGACAGGCCACGAACCGCTCCGCCGTCAGGCCCGGGCGGTTGTGGTAGCCGCGGGCCAGGCCGGTGCCCGCGACGAAGAGTTCGCCCACCACACCGACCGGTGCCGGCCGCAGGCCGGAGTCCAGGACGTAGCACCGCATGTTGTCCAGCGGCGTACCGATGGGGGGAACCGTGCCGATGTCGTCGGCCGTCCGCGCGAGGGCGGTCACGGCGAACGTCGTGGTCTCCGTGGGGCCGTAGCCGTTGCCGACGGTGATTCCGGGGCAGGCTTCGAGGACGCGGCGCATGGCCGCCGCGGAGCCGGCGTCGCCGCCGGTCCAGACGGTGTGCATCCCGGCGAAGGCCTTGGGGTGCTCGTCGGCGATCAGATTGAACAGGGCCGTCGTCAGGAAGGCGGCGGTCACGCCGTGTTCGGTGACCATCCGCTCCACCACCGCGCCGTCCACCTGGCCCGGCGGTGCCACCACGACCCGGCCGCCGTTCAGAAGGGGCACCCAGAGCTCATACGTGGAGGCGTCGAAGGACTGGGGGGCGTGCATGAGGATGCGGTCGTGGTCGCCGCCGACCCAGCGCCGGTCGAAGGCGAAGTCCGAGACATCGCGGTGGCGCACCCCGACGCCCTTGGGCACCCCCGTCGAACCCGACGTGTACATCACGTACGCCAGCCGGTCGGGGTGCACGGTGATGTCGGGAGCCCCGGGGTTCTCCTGGTCGTCCTCGGCCTGCTCGCTCGACCATGCCATCCGGTCGAGGGTCACCACGCGCGTCGACAGTTCCGGCACCTCGCGATCCGTGAGCAGCACCGTGGCGCCGACGTCACGTATCACCCACGCCAGTCGCTCGGGCGGGAGGCCCGAGTGCAGCGGCACATACGTGCCGCCGGCCCGCACCACGGCCAGCGTCGCCACCACGGCGTCGACGGAGCGCTCCAGCAGCAGCGCCACCGGGGATTCCACCGTCACGCCCAGCGTCATCAGCCGTCGCGCCAGCCGGTTCGCCCTCGCGTCCAGCGCGGCATAGGTCAGCTCCACCCCGTCGGCCGCCACGGCGACCCGGTCGGGGGTGGCCGCGGCCTGCGCGGCGAACAGCTCGCCGAGCGCCCCGGCGGGCACGGCCCGGGCGGTCGCGTTCCACTCCGTCAGCAGCAGCCGCCGCTCCTCGGGGGACAGCACCTCCACCTCGCCCGTCGGGCGCTCCGGCTCGGCGATCAGACCCCTCAGGAACCGCAGGAAACGGTCCTGGTGGGCGGCGAGCCGGTCGGTGTCGTAGAAGGCCGGGTTCGCGTCGAAGGCGAGTGTCAGCCCTTCGCCGTCGGCGCGGTGGTAGGCCGCGATGGACAGCTCGTCCACCGGGCCGTTGGACAGGTTGTGGGCAGTGGTGCGCAGCCCCGCGAAGTCCAGGTCGTAGTCGAAGTCCATCATGTTGACGACGGGGCCGACCAGGGACTGGCCGTCACCGAGGAGCTTGAGGTCGCGCCGTATGTCCTCGTAGCGGTAGCGCTGGTGCTTCAGTGCGGCGCGGGTGGCCCGGGTGACCTGGGCGACGAGCTGCGCGAGGGAGTCGTCCGGGGCCACCCGCACCCGCAGGGGCACCACGTTGGAACGCAGGACGGGAGTGCGGCGGTCGGCCGGTGTGGTCCGGGCGGTGACCGGAAGACCGAGGACGACGTCCTGTCTGCCGGTCGTCCGCGCCAGATAGGCGGCCGTGGCGGTGATGGTGAGGATGGGCCACATCGAGCGCAGCCGCCGGGCCACGACCCGCAGTTGCTCGAAGTCGGCGGCGGGCAGCCGGACGTTGCGCCGCAGGAACAGGACCTGCCCCACCGGGGGCGTGAGTTCCTGGGTGTCCACCAGCCGGGGCGGTTCCGGGGTGTCGGCGAGAAGCGCGGACCAGTACTCACGGTCCGCCGTGCGGGCCGGCGAGCGACGGTAGTCGGCGTCCTCCTCCAGCAGCTGGGACAGCGGGGCGAACCCGCTCGGGCCGAACTCCTCGCCACGTGCCAGGGCGGAGTACACCTCCGCCATCCGGCCGCTGATCAACGGGCCGCCGGAGGCGTCGATCAGGATGTGGTGGATGCGCTCGTAGAAGTGGAAGCGCTCCTCTGCCACCTTCAGCAGGGCAAAGGTGGTCAGGCCGCCCTCGGCGAGGTCGACGGGCCGGTGCCGGTCGCGGTGCATCCACTCCTGGGCGGCGGCCTCGGGGTCGTCCTCCCCGGTGAGATCGATCAGCGGCAGCCCGGGGCTCAGCTCCGGGACGACCAGCTGGCGCAGCTCCTCGCCTTCCTTGACGATGGCGCGCACCCGGAGCGTCTCCGCGTCCTGGAGGAGCTGGTGCCAGGCGGCCTCCAGCAGACGGTGGTCGACGTCGCCGTGGAAGGTGATGTACTCGGAGATGTTGTACTTCGCACCGGTCGGGTCGAGTTCATGGCCTGCCCAGACACCCGCTTGCGCTGCCGACAGAGGGAGACTCACGGTTTGTGCTGTTTCGGGTATGGGCATGGCTTTCCACCACCAGGGTCCGGGTATCGAAGAAGATCGGGCGACGGCGTGACGACGCGAGGGCGTCGGCCGAAAGCGGTACGGGCAGGGCGTGTCTACGGCGGCGTCACGCCACCCGCCGGCCCAGGCTTCCGGGCCGCATGTCCGTCCAGTGGGTGTTGACGTAGTCGACGCACGCCTCGCGCCCCGCCTGGCGCAGGACGACGGTCCAGCCGGCCGGGACCTCGGCGAAGGCGGGCCACAGCGAGTGCTGTCCCTCCTCGTTGACCAGGACGTGGTACGCGGCGTCCGGGTCCTCGAACGGGTGGGTGCTCATGGGGTGGTCAGCTCCTCTTCGCCACGTCGCTGAGTGTGTCGGCCACCAGGGTCACGAGCCGGTCGGTGGCCGTCTCGGTGTAGAAGTGACCGCCGGGCAGGGTGTGCAGGTCGAACGGCCGCACGGTGTGCCGGGACCACTGCCGGGCCTCGTCCTCGTTCACGGAACCGTCCTGGTCGCCGATGACGGCGGTCACGGGGCAGTCGAGCGGGGATCCGGGGACGTAGCGGTACGAGGCGACGAGCCCGAAGTCGTTGCGCAGCATGGGCAGCATCAGCTCGAGCAGGTCGTCGCCCTGCTCCAGCAGGGCCGCGCCGGATCCGCCCAGGTTCCGGATGTACGCCATGATCTGCTCCTCGGTGCCGAACCGGACGGTGTCCGGGCGGGGAACCGAGGGCGCCTTGCGCGCGGACACGAACAGCCGGGTCAGCGCCGGTGCCCCGGAGGCCCGCAGGGCGCGGGCGACCTCGTAGGCCACGGTGGCGCCGAGGCTGTGGCCGAAGAACGCCACGGGCCGGTCGAAACAGTGCAGGACGGCCCGCGCGGCCTCGGACACCAGGACCGGGAAGTCCCCGATCAGCGGCTCGCCGTACCGGTCCTGCCGGCCGGGGTACTGGACGGCGATCAGCTCGATGTCGGGCGGCAGCAGCTCCGGCCAGTCCCTGAAGGCGCTCGCGCTGCCGCCGGCGTGCGGAAAGCAGACCAGCCGCAGCCGGGCGTCGGCGCGCGGCACATAGCGGCGCAGCCATGCGCTCCCGGGTGTGGAGTGGTGCACGGTCATGGCGTGGTCACTCCCCGCCGCGCTCGGACCGCGCGTTCGGCGCGTACGGCTCCGCCATGGCGACTGCGATACGGCGGGCTCCGGTGAACGGTTCCCGGCCGTGCGCGGCCAGCATGTTGTCCACGACGAGCACGTCGTCCTGCTGGTAGTCGAAACGCACCGTCTGCGCCCGGTAGCAGGCCCGCAGATGGTCCGTGACCTCATCGGGAATGCGGCCGCCGTCACCGTAGTAGGTGTTGGTCGGCAGGTCCTCCTCGCCGAACAGGCCGAGCAGCCCCTCACGGACCTCGGCGGGCAGCGTGGTGTGGTGGAAGAACACGATGTGGTTGAACCACACCGTCTCCCCCGTCTCGGGGTGGGTGTGGATCGCTTTGCGGCGCGCCCGGGTTCGCAGCGCGTCGTCGCCGAGCCACTCGAACTCGATGTCCTTGGAGCGGCAGTAGGCCTCCACCTCGGCCCGCTCGTCGGTGTTGAACAGCTCCCGCCAGGCCACGCCGAAGTGGTCGTGGAAGTTGCGCACGACCATCCAGCCACGCCGGGCGAACTCCTCGCGGACCGCCGGGTCGATGGAGGCGTACACCTTGCGGATGTCGGTCAGCGGGGTGGCGCCCTGCGTCTCGGGCGGCTGGTCGCAGTAGAAGTAGAGCGTCCGGGGCCAACTCGCCTGGTAGGAGTTCTCGTTGTGGACGAAGATCTCCTCCTCCGGCGGATAGTCGGTGGAGGTGTAGACGTTCCCCTTGATGGTGCTGCGCGGGGAGGACCGCTCGGAGTAGGTGAGCGGGTCACCGGACAGTTCCCTGACCACCTGGTCGAACCCGTCGATCCCGCCGATGTCGAAGCCGCGCAGCAGCAGCGCACCGTGGGTCCTCAGTGACGCCCGCAGCCGTTCTCGGTCCGACTTGATCAGGCGGATGACGTCCCGGTCCGCGGACTCGGCCTCGACCAGGAGCGGCAGCGGCTGTCCCGCTGGTGCTGTGCGATGGGCGGACATCGTGGTGGCATGCCTTCCTGAAAGGGTGTTGGGTGCCGGAGGCGTGCGTGTGTCCGCGTTCGGCCCCGGTCGCGTGGGTACGGGCGCTCGTGCGCGAGCTGCCCGTCCGCCTCCCCACTGTGCGGGGGAGGCCTATATTTCTTCGGTCATTTCTCCGGTGTACGCCCCGCGGTCCTGATGACCGGGCTCAGTACGGCGACCAGCGCCATGGCTGCCATCGCGGCGGCGACCGCCGTGACGGTGGGCGTGGTGCCGAAGGCCGCGAGCAGCAGGCCGCCGACGAGCGCCCCGGCGGAGTTCATGCCGGAGCCGATGAGAGCGAAGACGCTGGTCACCCGGCCCTGCATCTCGTCCGGGGTGATCTGCACCTGGTACACGCCGGCCGCCACGTTCAGCAGGGCACCGGCGAAGGACATCCCCGCGAACAGCGAGCCGATGAGCACCGGTTGGTCGACCAGGGCGACGGGCGTCATCAGCAGCGCCCACACCGCCAGCGTGCCGGTGACGATGGCGCCGGGCGACAGCCGCTTCAGGAACCACGAGCCGGTGAGGGCTCCGAGGATGCCGCCCACACCCGACACGGTCCCGATGAGGCCGATGGTGGCCGGGGAGCCGCCGTTCTCCTTGACGATCAGCACGAGAGCCAGGGACAGCACCTGGAAGAGGATGTTGCTGCCCGCGATCAGCCCCACGGCGGCCCGCATGAACCGCTGCCGCCACACCCAGGCGAGCCCCTCGCCGACCTCCTGGCGCAGATCGCGGGGCGCCTGCGGGCGCTCCGACTGGAACTTCTTCCGGATCAGCAGCAGCGTGACCAGCGCGGTCAGATGGGACACCGCCGTGAGCAGGAACGGCAGCCATCGGGCCACCGCGTACAGGGAGCTGCCGCCGAGCTGCCCGAGCAGCCCGGCGCCCTGTCCGCGTGCCTCGTTGCGGGTCAGCGCGACGGTCAGGTGGTCCGGGTGGACGAGATTGCGCACCGCGGCCCGCTCGGCGAGCCGGTAGAAGATCGCCGCCGAGCCCTCCACGAACGCGGCGGCCATCAGGTGCGGCAGCCACAGGTGCCCGCCGATCAGCGCGGCCGCGACACTGCCCATGGCGGTCAGCCCGGCGAGGTCGCACAGGATCATCAGCCGGCGCCGGTCCAGGCGGTCCACCAGGGCCCCGGCCGGGAGTTGCAGGAGCAGCTGGGGCAGCAGCGCGGCGAACCCGACGAGTCCGGCGCCGGTCGGGGAGCCGCCGTACCAGACCATCAGCAGGGGGTAGGCGACGGTGCTCGCCCGGGTGCCGAACAGCGAGAGCCCGGCGCCGGTCCACAGCAGCAGGAAATCCCTGTTCTTCCGCAGTGGGGGTGGTGGCGCCGTGCCGGGCTGGGCGCCACCGTCTTCGCGGTGCTCCTCCGTCAGGCTCATTCGGACGTGCCGGGCGTACCGACGGTGCCGAGGCGGCACCATTCGAGGACCGCCATGGCGCTGTGCATCTTGTTCTCGGCCTGGTCGAAGGCGATGCTCGCCGGGCCGTCGAGCACCTCGGCGGTGACCTCCTCACCCCGGTGGGCGGGCAGGTCGTGCATGAACACGGCGTCGGCGTTGTGCGTCCACAGGTCCCGGGTGACCTGGAAGGGGGCGAACAGTGAGCGCCAGTCGGGGTCGGGCTTGCTGGTCCCGGTCGTCTGCCAGCGGGTGGTGTAGATGACGTCGAGGTCCTTGGGCAGGTCGTCCATCGTGTGCCGCTCGGTCACGGTGGCACCGGAGCGCTCCGCGTGGGCGCGCGCCCGGGCCAGAATGTCCTCGGGCAGCCCGTAGCCGGTCGGGGTGCGCAGCTCGAGTTCGGTGCCGGGGAAGCGGGTCAGGCCCAGCGCCAGGGCGGCAGCGGTGTTGTTGCCCTCCCCCACGTACAGCAGCCGCAGCCCCTCGACGCGGCCGAAGCGGCACATGAGTGTGCTCAGGTCGGTCAGACCCTGGGTGGGGTGCTCGTCGGCGCTCATGGCGTTGATCACGGACATGCGGGGCTGGGCCGCCCAGCCCCGCATCTCCGCCGGGTCGTCGGCCGTCCGGGCGACCAGGACGTCGAGCATCCGGGAGAAGACCTGCCCGGTGTCCTCGCTGGTCTCCCCGGTGTTGGTCTGCAGGTCGCCGCCGTTGTACGTGATGATCCGCGCCCCGAGCCGCAGCGCCCCCGCCGAGAAGGCGGTACGGGTGCGGGTCGAGGTGCGCCGGAAGTAGATGCCGGCGATCGTGCCGTCGAGCACGGGGCCCGGGGTGGCCGTGCCGCCCGAGAAGGCGGCTCCCCGCTCCACGAGGTGGCGCAGGTCGGCGTCGGTGAGGTCGTCGAGGGATATCAGGTGTCGTGCGGTCATGCGGCGCTCCTCGGCATGGGGCGTACGAGTGGTCGGACGGCGACGGAGGTCTCGGGGCACGCGTTCCGTCTGCTGGAGGGCGTCGGCGGACCGGGGATCGGTCCGCCGACGCCTGCGGGTCGGCCCTGCCTGGCGGGCCCGCTGGTGGATCAGCCCTGGCCGTGCAGGCCCAGGGAGGACCGCCGGGCACCATGGCCCAGCGCTTCGGCGATGTCGGCCACGACGTCCTTGCCGGCTGCGCCGTTGGTGAGGGCGACGAAGCCGTCACCGCTGCGCAGATGGCAGAGGGACACCGCCTGGTAGCCGACCGGCGAGCCGGCGTGGCCGAACTGCACCTCGTCGTTCGTGGCGTCCACGACCGTGCCCAGGCCGTAGAAGCTGTCGCTGCTGGGCGCGAGCATGAGCTGCGCCGTCCCCCTCGACAGCAGGCTGAGCGGGCGGCCCAGCGCGGAGCGGCGGATCTCCAGCGCGACCTTCGCCAGGTCGGCGGCGGTCGTCCACAGACCGGCCGCCGCCTGGTCCGGCCGGATCAGCCAGCCGCCGTCGACGGGGCGGCCCTCCTCGTCGTGCCCCAGGGCCACCGGGCGGCCGGACCGCTCGGGGAACGCCTGGTCGAAGCTGGTGGCCCGCATGCCCAGCGGTTCGAGGACGAGGTCCCGCATCAGCTCGTCGAACGGGCGGCCGGTGACGTCGGTCATGAGCTGCTGGAGCACCGAGTAGTGGACGTTCGCCTTGCGGAACTCCCTGCCGGGAACACCCTCACGCCCGACCGGAGGCGTCGTCGCCGGGGCCCTGCCGTGCAGCAGGTCGAGCAGCGACGGCACGGGGCCGGCGTCGCGCCGGAAGCCCTTGCCCGGGGTCGGGGTGAGCCCGGACAGGTGCCCCAGCAGGTGCCGGGCGGTCACCGGCACCGCGTCGGCGTCCTGCGGCACCCGCCAGCCGACCAGGTACTCGTTGACGTCCGCGTCCAGATCCAGCCGCCCCTCGTCCACGAGCTTGAGCACGCCGAGCGCGGTGATGTGCTTGCTCAGCGAGCCGACGTGGAAGACGGTCTCCTGGGTGACCGGCTCGCCCCCGCCCGCGGTCAGGGAGCCGAAGCCCTCGACGGCGACGAGTTCACCGCCCTCGACCACGGCGACGAGGGCTCCGGGAACCTTGTGCCGGTCCAGCGCGGCGGGCAGCGCGGCGGACAACGCCGTTCCGGCCGACGGCGCAGAAAGCTCCGCCTGCTGCCCGGTATCGGCAGCCTCCGTCTCGAGCACGGCGGCCGCGTCGACCAGTGCGGCGAGCTCCGCCAGGTCCTGAGCCTGGTAGTGCATGAACAGCGACAGCGGGAGTCCTTCCCGGCGGGCGGCCGCGATGACCTGGATGACCAGGATCGAGTGTCCGCCCAGCTCGAAGAAGCTGTCCGTCGTGCTGATCCGTTCCTTGCCGAGGACCTCGCTCCATATCTCCGCGAGCTTGCGCTCGGTGGGCGTGCCGGGTGCCACGTGCTGCGCCTGATCGGTGTGGTGGGTGGGGGTGGGCAGTGCCTTGCGGTCGACCTTGCCGTTGGCGTTCAACGGCACCGTGTCGAGTTCGACGAACACGGAGGGCACCATGTATTCCGGCAGCAGTTCGGCCAGGTATGCGGCCAGTTCGTCTCCGGGTGCGGTGCCTGGGCCGTCCGCCGGTACGACGTAGCCGATCAGGCGGGTTTCGCCGTCGTCGGTGGGGGCGGTCACGACGGCTTCACTGACCAGCGGACACCCCGCCAGTACTGCGGCGACTTCGGCGGGTTCGACTCGGTAGCCGCGGATTTTGACCTGGTCGTCGGCGCGTCCGAGGAATTCCACCGCGCCGGCGGTGTTCCACCGCACCACGTCCCCGGTCCGGTACAGGCGTGCACCCGCTCCTGCGAAGGGGTCGGGGACGAAGCGCTGCGCGGTCAGTTCCGGGCGGCCCACGTAGCCGCGGGCCACACCGGCACCGCCGACGTACAGTTCGCCCAGGGCGCCGACCGGTACGGGCTGCATCGATTCGTCCAGGACGTGTACGCGCATGCCGGGCAGGGGGTGGCCGATGGGCACCACGCCCTCGGCGTCGGCCGGGACGGGGTGGATGGTGGTGCCGACGGAGGCTTCGGTCGGCCCGTACTCGTTGATCAGGCGGCCCTCTCCGAGCCAGCCCGCCCAGCGCGCGCCCAGCGAACCGGCCAGGGCTTCACCGGCCACCACGACCACGCCCGCGAGCCTGGCGGCCTGTTCGGGTGTGACCTGGTGCGAGAGGACCTCCAGGTGTCCCGGGGTGAGCTTGAGGAAGCTGAACGGTCCCTGCTTGAGCAGCCATCCGCCCAGCTCGTCCAGGTCCGATGTGGACGGGAACAGCGCTACCCGCTGCCCGGCGCACAGCGGCGCCCACACGTTGGGCACCACCAGGTCGAAGGCGACGGAGGAGAACACGGCGCCGCCGCCCTCACCGCACGAGGCCAGCTCACGCACCGCCCAGCCCACGTGGTTGCCCAGGCCGCGGTGGGAGACCAGCACACCCTTGGGGCGGCCGGTCGAGCCGGACGTGAACACCACATAGGCCACACCATCGGCATCGACACGGCCCTGGGGCCGTGACGACGACCGTGCCGCGATCACTGCCGCGTCCGCGTCCACGTCGATGACCGTGCCCTCGAAGCCGGCCACCGGTCCGCCCCGCGTGATCAGCACGCGGGCCCCGGCATCCGTCAGCATCCCCGACACCCGCGCGCCCGGCAGCACCGGATCCAGCGGCACGTAACCGGCCCCGGCCTTCCACACCGCCAAAAGCCCCACCATCAGGTCGACGTCCCGCTCCAGCAGCACCCCGACCAGCGACTCCGCACCCACGCCCGAAGCCCGCAGATGATGCGCCAGACGATTCGCCCGGCCGTCCAGCTCCGCATACGTCAGCGACACCTCACCACAGACCACCGCCACCGCATCCGGCACCCGGGCAACCTGCTCCTCGAACACCTCCACCACCGGCCGCTCCACCACCGGCCCCCCACCCACCGACCAGTCGGCGAGCGTCTTCGCCTCCTCCTCCGGCAGGAGGACGAGTCGGGCGTCGCCGTTCGGGTCGGCGGCCATCGCCTCGAGGACGGCGCGGTACATGCCGGCCAGCCGCGCCGCGTGCGCACGGCTGAGGGTGCGCGAATCGGCCCGCAGGTTGATCCGGCCGGGGGCCGTCGACACCGAGAAGCCGAACTCGTTGGTGCTGTTCCCGGTGCTGGCGGAGGCGTCGATCATGCTGGTGTCGCTACCGCTGAAGTCCTGGTAGCTGAAGTACACGTCGACGAGCCTGCTGCCATTGCCGAACTCCTGCTGGACGGCGGGCATCGGGAAGTTGCGGTGCTCCCACATGCCGAGTTCCTGCCGGAAGACGTCCTGCACCATCTCCTGCCACGTCCCGGCCGTGCGATCGACCGCGAACGGGAGGATGTTGAGGTACATCCCGTACACCCGCTCGGCGCCCACCGCCTCGGGCCGGACGTGCGCGACCAGGCCGGTGAAGAACTCCTCCTCACGGGTGAGCTGGCTCATCACCTTCAGGTGCGCGGTGTGCAGCACGCTCTTCAGTGACACCTTCGCCGCCGCCGCGAGACGCTGGAGCCCGTCCGTCAGGTCGTCGAAGGTCACCTCCAGCTTGTACTTCTCCGGATCGGCGTCGCCGGCGTCGCCCCAGCCCTCGGGCATGGTGAACTTCTCCCGGCCGACGACGACGTCACGCCAGTGGTCGCGGTGCCGGTCCGACGCCAGTGCGGAGAGTTCCGCGGCGACGGTGTCGGCGAACCGAATGGCCGGTGCGGGCAGCCGCTCCGGATCCCGGCCGTCGGCGTGGGCGCGGTAGATCTCCAGCAGTTCGGTCAGCAGTCCGCTGAAGCTCCAGCCTTCGAGGATCACATGGGACTGCGCGATGGTGAACTGCCAGCTTCCGTCGGCGCACTGATGGATCGCGATACGCACGAGGGGCCCGGCCGTGTGGTCGAACGCCGTCGAGTTCTCCTCGGCGACGAACTCCCGCAGCGCGTGCTCCTGTTCGTCCTCGCCGCAGTCACTCAGGTCGAAGAACCGCACGGGCGTGGGCACATCGGCGTGCACCAGCTGCATGGGCACCGAGTAGCGGTCCAGCTCCAGTGAGGTGCGCAACACGTCGTGTCTGCGCAGCAGTTCCGCCACCGCGGACCGCATGGCCTCCTCCACCACCGGCCGTCCGTCCCGGACCCGCAGGGACGTCACGAGGTGGTAGTTGAGCCGATCACCGGCGCCCAGCATCTCCACCAGCATGCCGATCTGGTTCTGCATCATCGGGTAGGCGTCGGTCAGGCCCTCGGGCAGCAGTGCCCGGTCGGCGTCTCCGACCAGCGCGAACGGCTTGACCGCCGCCGAGGTGAGGGGGCCGCCGTCGGCCGGTCGGCCCGAGAGCCGCTCGCACAGCGCGCCGAGCGTCTGCGCCTCCAGGGTCTCGCGGACGGTGACGTCGTATCCGGCCTCCCGCAGGGCACCTACCAGCATCACGGCGCGAATGGAGTCGCCGCCCAGCTCGTAGAAGCCGTCCTCGACACCGACCCGCTCCACGCCCAGGGTCGCCCGCCAGATCGCGGCAACCCGTTCCTCCAGCGGGGTACGCGGGGCGACATGGCCGCGCCCGGTGCTGATCGCGGAGGCGTCGGGGGCGGGCAGGGCACGGCGGTCGAGCTTGCCGTTGACCGTGAGCGGGATGCGCTCGACGGTCACAAAGGCCGCCGGGACCATGTACTCGGGCAGTTCCAGGGCGACGAACGCCCGCAGCTCGACGGTGGCGGGCAGCTCGCCGTCCGGGACGACGTAGGCGACCAGCCGCTCGTCACCGACGATCACCACCGCTTCGCGGATCGCCGGGTGGGCGGCCAGCCGGGCGCTGATCTCGCCCGGCTCGATCCGGTACCCGTGCAGCTTGACCTGGTCGTCGGTCCGTCCGATGAACTCAAGACTGCCGTCCTGCCGGCGGCGCGCGAGGTCACCGGTGCGGTACAAGCGGGCACCGGGCGGGCCGAACGGGTCCGGCACGAAGCGTTCCGCGGTCAGTTCCGGCCGGCCGAGGTAGCCACGGGCCACGCCCGGGCCGCCTACGTGGATCTCACCCGGTGCGCCCATCGGGACCAGCTCACCGAACCGGTCCAGCAGGTGCATCGTCGTGTCGCTGAGCGGACGTCCGATCGGCGACACCGCACCCGGCACGACATCGCGCGGGGTGAGCCGGTGGTAGGTGCAGTAGACCGTCGTCTCCGTAGGCCCGTACATGTTCACCAGCGCGGTACGGCCGAGGCCGAGCCGTTCGGTCCACGGGCGTACGTCGGCCACCTCCAGCTTCTCGCCGGCCAGGACCACCGCGCGCAGCGACAGCTGCTTGAGCCGCTTCTCGCCCGGTGCGGTCGCCGTGGCGATCAGCGAGCGGAAGGCGGTCGGGGTCTGGGCCAGCACCGTGACCTCGCGCTCGACGAGCAGCTCCAGGAACTCCTCCGGCGAACGCGTCACCTCGCGCGGCACCACGACGAGGGTCCCGCCGTGCAGCAGCGCACCCCACATCTCGAACACCGACACGTCGAAGGCGTACGAGTGGAACAGCGCCCACACGTCGTGTTCGTCGAAGCCGTAGTGCTCCTGTGCCGTCTCCAGCAGCCGCACGACCTGGGTGTGCGCCAGCGTCACACCCTTCGGCCGGCCCGTCGAACCGGACGTGTAGATGACGTAGACGATGTTGTCCGGTGCCACCGGCGTCTCGGGAGCGGTCTGCGGGCGGGAGGCGATCGTCTCCGCATCCCGGTCCAGCACGACCAGCTCACCGTCGTACACGTCCTCCAGCACCGGCCCGAGGCCCCCGGTGGTCACCACGACCCGCGCACCCGCGTCCGCGACCACGAACCCGAGCCGTTCCGCCGGGTTCGCCGGGTCCAGCGGCAGGTATCCGGCACCCGCCTTCAGCACGCCCAGCAGGGTCGGCATCAGATCGGGGCCGCGCTCCAGGCACACACCCACCAGCGACTCCGGGCCCACGCCCAGCGAACGCAGGTGATGCGCCAGCTGGTTGGCACGCGCGTCGAGCTCCGCGTATGTCAGGGACACCCCGCCCGCGATCACGGCGACCGCGTCCGGCGCCGCCGCGGCACGCTCCGCGAAGATCTCGTGGACACACTGCTCCACCGAGGCGCTCTGCACGGACGACACCGCGCCGAGCAGCGCCTCCCGCTCACCGGCGGGCAGGTACACCGCGCGCGCGTCACCGTCGGCATCCGCCGCCATCGACTCCAGAACCGCCCGGTACATCCCCGCCAGCCGGTCGCCGTTGGCACGGCTGACGGCGTGCGTGTGGGTGGCCAGGGTCAGGTGGTGGGTGCCGTGGCTGTGCACGGACAGCTCGAACTCGTTGGGGGCGTCGCTGATGCCGGTGCCGGTGTCGACGACGTCCGTATCCACCTGGTGGAAGTCGACGTAGTTGAAGTAGGCGTCGACCAGGCGGCGGCCGCCGCCCCACTGGCGCTGTATCTCCGGCATCGGGTAACGCCGGTGCCGCCAGCCGGCCAGTTCCGTGGCGAGCACCTCGCGCACCGTCTCCCGCCAGGTCCGGGCGGACCGGCCGGCCGGGAACGGCAGGGTGTTGAGGTGCATGCCGAGCACCCGGTCGGCACCCGGGGCCTCCGGACGGGTGTGGAAGACCACGCCCGTGTGGAAGGTGTCGTCCTCGGTGAGCTGGCTCATCACCTTCAGGTGTGCCGCCAGCAGCACGCTCTTCACCGGTACCTGTGCCTCGGCGGCCAGGGTCCTCAGCCGGTCGGCGAGGTCGTCGACCGGGACGCGGACGCTGTACACCTCCTGTGGGCGGCCCGAGGTGTCGGCCCAGTCGTCCGGCAGCGCGAACGGCCGGTGGTCGAGGGCCACCCGCTCCCAGTACGCGCGGTCCTCGGCCGAAGCCAGGGACTCCAGTTCACCGGCGACGCAGTCCGCGAAACGCACGGCGGGCGCCTGGTAGGGCTCCGGTTCGCGGCCGTCCCGGAGCAGCCGGTAGCAATCCAGCAGCTCCGTCTGCAGGGAGTGGTGGCTCCAGCCCTCCAGGATGACGTGCGACTGGGTGAGCGTCAGCCACCACGCGTCGTCGCTCTCCAGGTGGGCGAAGACACGCAGCAACGGCGGCTGGGACAGGTCGAACAGCGTGGCGCGTTCGTGGGCCGCGTGGTCGACGAGCCGCTGCTCGCCGGCCTTGCGGTCCGTCGTCCCGCGCAGGTCCGCCCAGCCCACCGGCACCTCGGCCGTGCGGTGGACGATCTGCAGCGGCACCGAGTGGCCCGACAGGTGCACCGACGTCCGCAGCACCTCGTGCCTCTCCACCAGCAGCGCCACGGCGGAGCGCAGCGCCTCGGCGGAGAACGGGCCGTCGTCCCGGACCCGGACCATCGTCACGTTGTGATAGTTGTTCCGGCCGTCCCCGGAGAGCAGCTCGGCTGCCATGCCCAGCTGCGCCTGCGTCAGCGGGTAGGCGTCGACCGCGTCCTCGGGCAGCCGCGCCCGGTCCGTCTCCGGCAGCAGCGCGAACGGCTGTACGGCGTTCTCGTCCGCGACCGGTCCGCCGGCCGGGTCACGGCCCGCCAGCATCACGGCCAGCTGCGCGACCGTGCGGTGCTCGAAGACCTCCTGTACGCCGACCTCGAAGCCGGCACCGCGCAGTGCGCCCGCCAGGGCGACGGCCCGGATGGAGTCGCCGCCCAGCTCGAAGAAGCCGTCCTCGACACCCACCCGTTCGAGGTCGAGTACCTCCCTCCAGACGGCCGCCACGCGGGCCTCCAGCCAGGAGCGCGGCGCCACGTACTCGCCGGCCGCGAAAGCGTCCGCGCCGGGAGCCGGAAGGGCACGCCGGTCGGCCTTGCCGTTCGCGCCCAGCGGCATGGCGTCCAGCCGTACGTAGGCCGACGGCAGCAGCGCCTCGGGCAGCTCATGGGAGAGCCGGGCGCGCAGCTCGGCCGGGTCGGCCGACCGTCCCGGGGCCGGGACGACATAGGCGACCAGCCGCGGCAGGCCCGCGCTGTCCTCGCGGACCACGACGACGGCGCTCGACACCTCGGGCAGAGCGCTCAGCGCCGCCTCGGTCTCGCCGGGTTCCACGCGTGCGCCGCGGATCTTGACCTGGTCGTCGGTGCGGCCGAGGAACTCGACCGTGCCGTCGGCCCGCCACCGCGCCCGGTCGCCGGTCCGGTAGAGCCGGGCGCCCGCCGGGCCGAACGGGTCCGGCACGAAGGAACGCGCGGTCAGGTCGGGCCGGTTCAGATAGCCGAAGGCCAGGTTGACACCGCCGATGTACAGCTCGCCGGGGGCGCCGACCGGGACCGGGTGCATACGGGCGTCCAGGACGTGGACCGTGACGTTCTGCATCGGTGAGCCGAGCGGCACACGGTGCAGCCCGTCCAGCCTGTCGGGCGCGCAGTGCCAGGCCGTGACATCGACCGCGGCCTCGCACGGACCGTACTGGTTGTGCAGCTCCGCCCACGTCAGACGGGTGGTGAACTCCTTCGCGAGGGCGACGGGGAGGTCCTCGCCACCGGACACCACGATCCGCAGGGACCGCAGCTCGGACAGGTCGTCCACGGCGAGGACTGCGGCCAGCATCGACGGCACGAAGTGCAGGTTCGTGACGCCGTACCGGGCGATCGCCGCCCGCAGATAGCCGGGGTCACGGTGACCGCCGGGCCGGGCCACCGCGATCCGGGCGCCGGCCATGAGCGGGCCGAAGATCTCCGCGAGCGACGGGTCGAAGCCGATCGGGATCTTCTGCAGCACCACATCGGCGGCGGTCAGCCGCAGGTAGGTGTGCTGCGTCCAGTCGAGCCGGTTGACCAGGCCGCGGTGGTCGCAGAGCACGCCCTTGGGCCGGCCGGTCGAGCCCGATGTGTAGATGAGGTAGGCGGCGTCGTCCGGGCCGGTGACGGGCTCCGGGTTCCGTTCGCTGCGACCGCTCCAGCGGTCCTCGTCGTCCAGCAGCACCTCGGTGGCGCCGCTGCCCTCGACCAGCGGAAGCAGTTCGTCCCGGGTGACCAGGACGGCGACCTTGGCGTCGCGGACCATGTGGGAGATCCGCTCGGCGGGGTAGTCCGGGTCCAACGGCACGTACACACCGCCCGACTTGAACACCGCGAGCACGGTGACGAGCAGCTCGACCGACCGCTCCACGCAGACGCCGACGAGGGTGCCCGGAAGCACACCCGTGCCCCGCAGGTGGTGGGCGAGCCGGTTGGCCCGGGCGTTGAGCTCGGCGTAGGTGAGCTCCACCTCCTCGAAGACCACGGCCACGGCCTCGGGCGTCGCCTCGACCTGCTGCTCGAACAGCTCGTGCAGGCAGGCGTCGACCTGCTCGGCACCCGTGTCGTTCCAGGTACCGACGATGCGCTCCAGCTCCCCGGCGGGCAGCCTCGGAACGACGGCGTCGGCCTCGTCGTCCGCGGCCATCGACTCCAGCACCGCCCGGTACATCGCGGCGAGCCGCTCGCCGTCGGCCCGGCTGAAGTGCTGGGTGCCGGTCTTCAGAACCAGGCCCTCGGCCGCCGTGGTCACGGCGAGCGAGAACTCCATCGAGCCGGCGCCCAGACCTGCGTCGACGTCGACGACGTCGGTGTCAACGGCGCCCGTGAAGTTCAGGTAGTTGAACATCACGTCCAGGAGCCGCCCGCCCCGGGCCTGCCGCTGGATCTCGGGCAACGGGTGGCGTCGGTGCGGCCAGAGCTCGACCTCGCGGGCGAAGACCTGCTGGACCAGCTCGCGCCAGGTGCGTGCGCCGCGGTCCACGGCGAACGGGAGGGTGTTGAGGTACATGCCCGGCACCCGGTCGGCGCCCAGCGCCTCGGGGCGTGCGTCGCAGACCAGTCCGGTGTGGAAGGCGTCCTCGTCGGTGAGCTGGCTCATCACCTTCAGGTGTGCGGCGAGCAGCACGCTCTTCAGCGACACCCTGGACCGGGTGGCGAACGCGCGCAGCTGCCCCTCCAGGTCCCGCAGCGGCACGACGACCGTGTAGTCCGTGTCCGGTTCGTCGGCCGGGGACAGGGTGCCCGGAAGCGACAGCGGCGTGTACTCCTCGCAGATGCCCCGCCAGTAGGCGCGGTCCTCGGTGGAGTCCAGGGACTCCAGCTCGCCGGCCACGAAGTCGGCGAAGCGCACGGCAGGGGCCTCGTACGGCTCCGGCTCCAGGCCGTCCCGCAGCCGCCGGTAGCAGGAGACCACCTCGGTCAGCAGCGAGTGCTGGCTCCATCCCTCGGTGATGGCGTGGGTCTGGGTGAAGGACAGCCGCCAGCCGGCGTCGTCCTCCACGTGTACGGCGGCCCGCAGCAGGGGCGCTGCGGTCAGGTCGAACACCGTGTCCCGCTCGGTCACCACGAAGTCCCGCAGCACCTTTCGGCGCGCGTCCTCGTCCAGCTGTCGTATGTCGTGCACGGCCAGCGGAACGTCGGCCCCGGCGTACACGACTTGCATCGGCACGGTGTAGGTGTGCATGTCGAACGCCGTACGCAGGATGTCGTGCCGCCCGGCGACCAGGTGCAGGGCCTTCCGCAGCGCGTCGGCGTCGAAGGGCTGGTCGTCCCGGATCCGGAAGCCGCTGACGTTGTGGTAGTTGTTCCGGCTGTCGTCGACGAGCATTTCGACGACCATGCCGAGCTGGACCTGGGACAGGGGGTAGGCGTCGACGACGCCTTCGGGGAGCTTGGCCCGGTCCTCATCGCCGATCAGGGCGAACGGCTCGACCCGCCGGTCGGCGTCCGTGACCGCGGGACGTCCCGTGATCAACTCGGTCAGGCCGGCGACCGTGCGGTGTTCGAAGACGTCCCGTACGGCCACGTCGAACCCGGCCGCTCGCAGCGCGCCGACCAGGGCGACGGCACGGATGGAGTCTCCGCCCAGTTCGAAGAATCCGTCTTCGACACCGACGCGCTCGACGCCGAGTACCTCTTGCCAGACCTCCGCCACCCGCTCCTCCGTGGGTGTGCGGGGAGCGACGAAAGTGTGACCGGTCTCGACGGAGGCATCGGGCTCGGGCAGGGCACGGCGGTCGAGTTTGCCGTTGACGGTGAGCGGGATCCGCTCCAGTTCGACGAAGGCCGCCGGGACCATGTATTCCGGCAATGCACCCGCCACGAACTGCCGCAGTTCGGTCGTGGAGGGCAGCTCGCTGTCGATGACGAGGTAGGCGACGAGGCGTTCGTCGCGGACGATGACGACCGCTTCGCGCACGGCCGGATGCTCGGACAGGCGGGTGCTGATCTCGCCGGGTTCGATGCGGTAGCCGCGTACCTTGACCTGGTCGTCGGCGCGTCCCAGGAATTCCAGGCTTCCGTCGGTACGTCGGCGGGCGAGGTCGCCGCTGCGGTAGAGGCGTGAGCCGGCGGGTCCGAAGGGGTCGGGAACGAACCGTTCGGCGGTGAGCTCGGGTCGGTTGAGGTAGCCGCGGGCGACGCCGGGGCCGCCGACGTAGATTTCGCCGGGGACACCGACCGGGACGAGCTCGCCGAAGCGGTCCAGGAGGTAGACCCGCAGGTCGCTGAGGGGGTAGCCGACGCGGTTGGCGGCAGCCGGGTCGAAGTCCTCGTCGGTGATGCGGTAGTAGGTGGTGTGGACGGTGGTTTCGGTGATGCCGTACATGTTCACCAGGTGCGGGGCGTCAAGGCCGAGGCGGTCCGTCCACGGACGCAGCTCACCGACCTCGAGTTTCTCGCCCGCGAAGATGACCGCGCGCAGGGACAGCTGCCCGATGCGGGGGTCGTTCTGGCCTGCGGCCGCCACCAGCGAGCGGAACGCCGTCGGGGTCTGGGACAGGACGGTGACCTTGCGTTCCACCAGGAGGTCCAGGAAGTCCTCCGGTGAACGCGTCACCTCGCGGGGCACCACGACGAGGGTCCCGCCGTGGAACAGCGCACCCCACATCTCGAATACCGACACGTCGAAGGCGTAGGAGTGGAACATCGTCCACACGTCACCCTCGTCGAAGCCGTAGTGCTCCTGGGCCGTCTCCAGCAGCCGCACGACCTGGGTGTGCGTCAGCGTGACGCCCTTGGGGCGGCCGGTGGAGCCGGAGGTGTAGATGACGTAGACGATGTTGTCCGGTGCGACCGGTGTCTCGGGAGCGGTCTGCGGGCGGGTGGCGATCGTCTGCGCGTCCCGGTCCAGCACGACCAGTTCACCGTCGAAGACCTCGTCCAGGACCGTGACCAGCTCGCCGGAGGTGACCACCACCTGGGCGCCGGCGTCCGCGAGCACGAACCCGAAGCGGTCCGCGGGGTTGGCCGGGTCCAGCGGCAGGTATCCGGCACCGGCCTTCAGCACGCCCAGCAGGGTCGGCATCAGATCGGGGCCGCGCTCCAGGCACACACCCACCAGCGATTCCGGGCCCACACCCAGGTCCCGCAGGTGATGCGCCAGCTGGTTGGCACGCGCATCCAACTGGGCGTAGGTCAGCTCCACATCGCCGGCGATCACCGCTACCGCATCCGGCGACAGCACCGCACGCTCCGCGAAGATCTCATGCACACACCGCTCCACCGCAGCCGACGGAACCGACGGAACCGCGCCGAGCACCGTCTCCCGCTCACCGGCGGGCAGGTACACGGCACGCGCGTCGCCCTCGGAATCCGCGGCCATCGACTCCAGGACGGCCCGGTACATCTCGACCAGGCGCTCGACGTTGGCGTGGCTGATGACGTGGGAGTCGCCGCGCACGCCGAGCACGCCGCTGATCGCCGTCACTGCGAGGGAGAACTCATTCGGGTTCTCGCCCATCTCCGCTGCCTCGTCCACCAGTTCACCGTCGACCTGGTGGAAGTCGAGGTAGTTGAAGAAGACGTCGACGAGTCGGCTGCCGCCGCCGGCCTCCCGCTGGATCGCCGGCATCGGGAAGTGGCGGTGGGACCAGTTGGCCATCTCGCGTGCGAAGACCTGCTGGACCAGCTCGCGCCAGGTGCGGGCGGACCGGTCGGCCGGGAACGGCAGGGTGTTGAGGTGCATGCCGAGCACCCGGTCGGCACCCGGGGCCTCCGGACGGGTGTGGTGGACGACGCCGGTGTGGAACGCGTCCTCGTCGGTGAGCTGGCTCATCACCTTCAGGTGCGCCGCCAGCAGCACGCTCTTCATCGAGGCCTGGGCCGCCGAAGCCAGCGCGCGCAGACCCGGTTCGAGGTCGTTCAGGCGGAATGCCGTACCCACGGGTTCGGCCGGGGCGGACAGGTCGCCGTGCCAGCCCGCCGGGAGGACGAACTTGGCGTGCTCGGCGACCACGTCACGCCAGTACGCGCGGTCCTCCTTCGACTCCAGCGCCCGCAGTTCCGCGGCGATGGCGTCGGCGAACCGTACGGGGGGCGCCTGGTGGGGTTCCGGACGCGCGCCGTCGCGCAGCAGGCCGTAGACCTCCAGCAGTTCGCTGTAGAGCGAGTTCACGCTCCAGCCCTCAAGGAGGACATGGGACTCCGTGAGCCCGAGCCACCAGGCCTCGTCGCTCTCCAGGTGCGCGGAGACGCGCAGCAGCGGGGCCGCCGTCAGGTCGAACACCCGCCGGCGCTCCGTGGCGACGAAGCTCTGCAGCGCACGCTCGCGCGCGTCGGCGTCCTCCGCCGTGCGCAGGTCGTGCACGGACACCGGGGCCTGCGCGGCCCGGCGGACGATCTGCAGTGGCACCGCGAACCCGTCGAGGTGCACGGAGGTGCGCAGCACCTCGTGCCGCTGCACGAGGATGTCGACAGCCTCGCGCAGTGCCTCGGCGTCGAAGGGGCGACCGTCGCGGACTCTGAAGAGGCTGACGTTGTGGTAGTTGTTCCGGCGGTCGTCGGCGAACTGCTCGGCGATCATGCCGAGCTGGACCTGGGACAGCGGGTAGGCGTCCACGACGTCCTGCGGGAGCTGCGTCCGGTCCTCCTCGCCGATGAGGGAGAAGGGCTCGACGGACAACTGCTCCGGTTGCGGAGCGGGCAGGCCGGTGATCAGTTCGCCGAGGCCGGCGACCGTGCGGTGCTCGAAGACGTCCCGCACGGCCACGTCGAACCCGGCCGCTCGCAGCGCGCCGACCAGGGCGACGGCACGGATGGAGTCTCCGCCCAGTTCGAAGAATCCGTCTTCGGCACCGACGCGTTCGACGCCGAGTACCTCTTGCCAGACCTGCGCCACCCGCTCCTCCGTGGGAGTGCGGGGAGCGACGAAGGTGTGACCGGTCTCGACGGAGGCATCGGGCTCGGGCAGGGCACGGCGGTCGAGTTTGCCGTTGACGGTGAGCGGGATCCGCTCCAGTTCGACGAAGGCCGCCGGGACCATGTACTCCGGCAATGCACCCGCCACGAACGCCCGCAGCTCGGCCGTGGAGGGCAGCTCGTCGTCGATGACGAGGTAGGCGACGAGGCGTTCGTCGCGGACGATGACCACGGCTTCGCGCACGGCCGGATGCTCCGACAGGCGGGCGCTGATCTCGCCGGGTTCGATGCGGTAGCCGCGTACCTTGACCTGGTCGTCGGCACGTCCCAGGAACTCCAGGCTTCCGTCGGTACGCCGGCGGGCGAGGTCGCCGCTGCGATAGAGGCGTGAGCCGGCGGGTCCGAAGGGGTCGGGAACGAACCGTTCGGCCGTGAGCTCGGGCCGGTTGAGGTAGCCGCGGGCGACGCCGGGGCCGCCGACGTAGATCTCGCCGGGGACACCGACGGGCACGAGCTCGCCGCGCGCGTCCAGGAGGTGGAGGCTCAGGTCGTTCAGCGGACGGCCGATCGGGCTCGCCGAGCCACCGGCGGCGACGTCTTCCTCGCCGACCGGGTAGTACGTGACATGCACCGTCGTCTCGGTGATGCCGTACATGTTCACCAGCCGCGGCGACTCCAGACCATGACGCGCCACCCAGGTCTGGAGCGGACGGTAGTCGAGGGCCTCGCCGCCGAAGATGACGGTGCGCAGAGCGAGTTGGCCGCTGTTGTTGCGGGTGCGGTCCTCCTCGATGAGCTGTGTGAAAGCGGACGGTGTCTGGTTCAGTACCGTCACGCCCTCACGGACGAGCAGTTCGTGGAAGCGGCTCGGCTCGCGTGCCGTCATCTCCGGCACCACCACCAGCCGGCCACCGTGCAGCAGCGCCCCGAAGATCTCCCACACCGAGAAGTCGAACGCGTACGAGTGGAACAACGTCCACACATCGGAGGGGCCGAACCCGAACTGCGCCTGCGCCGTCTCGAACAGCCGCACCACGTTGGCGTGCCCCAGCACCACGCCCTTCGGCCGTCCCGTCGAACCCGAGGTGTAGATCACGTACACGACGCTGTCCGGCACCACCGACACCACCGGCGCGGTCTTCGGGCGGGATGCGATCACCTCCGCGTCCCGGTCCAGGACGACCAGTTCGCCGCCGTGCACACCCTCCAGCATGGGCACCAGCCCGCCGGAGGTGACCACGACCCGGGCGCCCGCGTCCGCCAGCACATAGCCCAGCCGGTCCGCGGGGGAGGCCGGGTCCAGCGGCAGATAGCCCGCGCCCGCCTTCAGTACACCCAGCAGTGACGGCACCAGATCCAGGCCACGCTCCAGACACACACCCACCAGCGAACCCTCGACCACCCCCAATGACCGCAAGTGATGGGCGAGTCGGTTCGCACGGATCTCGACCTCGGCATACGTCAGCGACGACTCACCGAAGACCACCGCCACCGCATCCGGAGAGGCCGCGGCACGCTCCTCGAAGATCTCGTGCACACACCGTTCCACCGGCGCCGACGCCACCACCGGACCCGCGTCGGAGAGCAGCAGGTCCCGCTCGCCGACGGGCAGGTACACGGCCTGCGCGTCGCCGTCCGGGTCGGCGGCCATGGACTCCAGGACGGCGCGGTACATGCCGACCAGCCGCTCGCCGTTGACGCGGCTGAGCATGCGCGGGTCCGCGGTGATGATGACGTGCCCGGCACGGGACGAGACCGTCAGCGGGAACTCGGTCGGGCTGTCGTCCAGTCCCGCCCGGTCGTCCACGACGGTGGCGTCCATCTGCCGGAAGTCCTGGTAGTTGAACATGACGTCCAGCAGCCGTCGGCCGCCGGCCGCGTCGCGCTGAATCTCCGGCATGGGGAACCGTCGGTGCGGCCAGAGCTCGACCTCGCGGGCGAAGACCTGCTGGACCAGCTCCCGCCAGGTGCGTGCGCTGCGGTCCACCGCGAACGGCAGCGTGTTGAGGTACATGCCGAGCACCCGGTCGGCGCCGAGCACCTCGGGCCGTGCGTCGCAGACGACGCCCGTGTGGAAGGCCTCCTCACCGGTGAGCTGGCTCATCACCTTCAGGTGCGCCGCCAGCATCACGCTCTTCAGCGAGACCTTCGAGTCCGTCGCCAGCTTGCGCAGGTCGCGCTCCAGGTCCTCCCACTGCGTCCAGGCCTGGTACAGCTCGCGCGGCCCGTCCTGCTGCTCGCCCCAGCCCGTGGGGAGAGAGAAGGGGGCGTGCCGGTCGACGACGCCCCGCCAGTAGGCGCGGTCCTCGGTGGAGGCCAGGGACTCCAGCTCGCCGGCCACGAAGTCGGCGAAGCGCACGGCAGGGGCCTCGTACGGCTCCGGCTCCAGGCCGTCCCGCAGCTGCCGGTAGAGAGCCAGGAGCTCCATCAGGAGGGAGTGATGGCTCCAGCCCTCCAGGACAGGGTGGCACTCGGTGACCGAGATCCACCAGCAGTCGCCGTCGGTGACATGCGCGAAGAAGCGCATGAGGGACGGCGTACCGAGATCGAACAGCGTGGCGCGCTCGCGCACGGTGAAGTCGCGGAGTTCCCGCTCCACCGTCTCCGCGTCCAGGCCACGCAGGTCCTGTTGGCCGAGCGGGAGTTCGGCGGTGGCGTGGACCAGCTGCAGGGGTACCGAGTAGGCGTTGAGCTCGATGGAGGTGCGCAGCGCCTCATGCCGCTCGACGACCAGCCGGCCGGCGGCCTGCAGAGCGTCGAGGGAGAAGGGCTTGTCGTCCAGCACGCGGAACGTGCTGACGTTGTGGTAGTTGTTCCGGCTGTCGTCGACGAGCATTTCGACGACCATGCCGAGCTGGACCTGGGACAGGGGGTAGGCGTCGACGACGCCTTCGGGGAGCTTGGCCCGGTCCTCATCGCCGATCAGGGCGAACGGCTGGACCCGCCGGTCGGCGTCCGTGACCGCGGGACGTCCCGTGATCAACTCGGTCAGGCCGGCGACCGTGCGGTGTTCGAAGACGTCCCGTACGGCCACGTCGAACCCGGCCGCTCGCAGCGCGCCGACCAGGGCGACGGCACGGATGGAGTCACCGCCCAGTTCGAAGAATCCGTCCTCGACACCGACGCGCTCGACGCCGAGTACCTCTTGCCAGACCTCCGCCACTCGCTCCTCGGTCGGCGTACGAGGGGCCACGAAAGCCGACTCCGCGAACGCACTCCCGCCCGGCTCGGGCAGGGCACGGCGGTCGAGCTTGCCGTTCACGGTGAGCGGGATCCGCTCCAGTTCGACGAAGGCCGCCGGGACCATGTATTCCGGCAATGCACCCGCCACGAACTGCCGCAGTTCGGTCGTGGAGGGCAGCTCGCTGTCGACGACGAGGTAGGCGACGAGGCGTTCGTCGCGGACGATCACGACCGCTTCGCGCACGGCCGGATGCTCCGACAGGCGGGCGCTGATCTCGCCGGGTTCGATGCGGTAGCCGCGTACCTTGACCTGGTCGTCGGCACGTCCCAGGAATTCCAGGCTTCCGTCGGTACGTCGGCGGGCGAGGTCGCCGCTGCGGTACAGGCGTGAGCCGGCGGGTCCGAAGGGGTCGGGAACGAACCGTTCGGCGGTGAGCTCGGGTCGGTTGAGGTAGCCGCGGGCGACGCCGGGGCCGCCGACGTAGATCTCGCCGGGGACACCGACCGGGACGAGCTCGCCGAAGCGGTCCAGGAGGTAGACCCGCAGGTCGCTGAGGGGGTAGCCGACGCGGTTGGCGGCAGCCGGGTCGAAGTCCTCGTCGGTGATGCGGTAGTAGGTGGTGTGGACGGTGGTTTCGGTGATGCCGTACATGTTCACCAGGTGCGGGGCGTCAAGGCCGAGGCGGTCCGTCCACGGACGCAGCTCACCGACCTCGAGTTTCTCGCCCGCGAAGATGACCGCGCGCAGGGACAGCTGCCCGATGCGGGGGTCGTTCTGGCCTGCGGCCGCCACCAGCGAGCGGAACGCCGTCGGGGTCTGGGACAGGACGGTGACCTTGCGTTCCACCAGGAGGTCCAGGAAGTCCTCCGGTGAACGCGTCACCTCGCGGGGCACCACGACGAGGGTCCCGCCGTGGAACAGCGCACCCCACATCTCGAATACCGACACGTCGAAGGCGTAGGAGTGGAACATCGTCCACACGTCGTGTTCGTCGAAGCCGTAGTGCTCCTGCGCCGTCTCCAGCAGCCGCACGACCTGGGTGTGCGCCAGCGTGACGCCCTTGGGGCGGCCGGTGGAGCCGGAGGTGTAGATGACGTAGACGATGTTGTCCGGCGTGACCGGTGTCTCGGGAGCGGTCTGCGGGCGGGTGGCGATCGTCTGCGCGTCCCGGTCGAGCACGACCAGTTCACCGTCGAAGACCTCGTCCAGGACCGTGACCAGCTCGCCGGAGGTGACCACCACCTGGGCGCCGGCGTCCGCGAGCACGAACCCGAAGCGGTCCGCGGGGTTGGCCGGGTCCAGCGGCAGGTATCCGGCACCGGCCTTCAGCACGCCCAGCAGGGTCGGCATCAGATCGGGGCCGCGCTCCAGGCACACACCCACCAGCGATTCCGGGCCCACACCCAGCTCTCGCAGGTGATGCGCCAGCTGGTTGGCACGCGCATCCAACTGGGCGTAGGTCAGCTCCACATCGCCGGCGATCACCGCTACCGCATCCGGCGACAGCACCGCACGCTCCGCGAAGATCTCATGCACACACCGCTCCACCGCAGCCGACGGACGATGTCCGTCGAGGCTTCCGCTGACGATGGCGTGTTCGGCCGGGTCGAGCATGCTCAGCCGGGATATCGGAGTGGACGGAGCGGCGACGGCGCTCTGGAGGAGCTGCAGGAAGTGGCGTGCCGTGCGCTGTGCGGTCTCCCGGTCGAACAGGGCGCTCGCGTACTCGACGCGCCCGTGGAACGAGCCATCGGCCGACTCCTCGACCTGCAGGGTCAGGTCGCACTTGGCCACGGGTGCGCCGCCGGAGTACGGCTCGACGCGCAGACCCGGCAGGTCGACGGCGTCCAGCCGAGACTCGTGCATCGTGAACGCGATCTGGTACAGCGGCGTACGCGACAGGTCGCGCTCCGGCTGGAGTTCGTCCACGAGCTGGGCGAACGGCACGTCCTGGTGGTCGAAGGCGTCCAGGACCGTGCGGCGCGTGCGGTCGAGCAGGTCGGTGAAGGCGGGGTCGGTGCCCTCGTCCCAGTGCCCGCGCAGAACCAGGCTGTTGATGCCGTAGCCGATCAGCGACTGGAGCTCCGGCCGCGCGCGGCCGGAGACGACCGTGCCGACGGAGATGTCGCTCTGACCGGTGCTGCGGGCGATGACCGCCTGGAAGGCGGCCATCATCACCGTGAACGGAGTCGTCTCCTGCGCGGCGGCGAGTTCGCGCACCGCCTGAGGCAGCTCGGCGGGGAAGTCGAAGAGCACCTCGGCACCCGCGTAGCTCCGCGTTGCCGGGCGGGGCCGGTCCGTGGGCAGTTCGGTCGGGGCCGCGCCGTCAAGTGCCGTGCGCCAGTGCGCGAGCTGCCGCTGGAGGCCATCGCCGGACAGCTGCCCGCGCTGCCAGGCCGCATAGTCCGCGTACTGCACCGGCAGCGGCTCCAGCGGGGACGGACGCCCGGCGGTGAAAGCGCCGTACAGGGCGCTGATCTCGGTCAGCAGGATGCGGGTGGACCAGGCGTCGCAGGCGATGTGGTGGAAGACCAGGCACAGGACGTGGTCGTTCTCGGTGAGGCGGAACACCCGGGCCCGCAACGGCCAGTCGGTCTCCAGGTCGAACGGGGCCGCGGTCTGCGCCGCGACCAGTGCCGTCAGCCGACGCTCACGCTCGGCGGGAGTTCCGCCGGGTACCTGCTCGACCGTCAGGACGGCGGTCGACTCGGCGGGCGCGTCGACGACCTGGACCGGCTGTCCGTCCGGCGTCATCGCGTAACGGGTGCGCAGGACCTCGTGCCGTGCGCTGATCTCGCCCAGGGCACGCTCCAGCGCGGAGACGTCCAGCGCGCCGCGCAGGCGCACCACGAGGGGAATCAGGTACTCGGTGCTGTCCGGGTCGAGGCGGCTGAGGAACCACATCTGCTGCTGCCCGGCGGCCAGCGGAAGGGGCGCGCTGCGGTCGGCCTTCGGGATCACCGAGCGGCGGCCGCCCGTCCGACGGCCGGCCAGTCGTCGGCGCAGCAGTTCCTCACGGTCGGTTCCCGCGGCGGAAGGAACGGCCTTGGATTCGTGGCCCCCGTTGCTCATCGGTTCTGCTCCTTCGGCAGCATCGAGTCCGCCACGTCTCGGTCGGACATCATGTCGATTTCGGTTCTGATGCAGGTCTCGACCGAGTCGGCGAGCGCGGCGATGGTCGGCCCTTCGAAGAGGGCACGGACCGGGAGGTCGATCTCGTACTCGCCGCGCAGTGCGGCGATCAGGCGGATGGCGAGGATGGAGTTGCCGCCGACCTTGAAGAAGCTGTCGTGAACGCCGAACCCGGATGTGCCGAGGACGTCCTCCCACAGCTCGGCGATCCGCTCCTCCACGCCGTTGCGCGGCGCGACCCGCCCGGCGTGTCCGGTGTCGTGGGTGGGGGTGGGCAGTGCCTTGCGGTCGACTTTGCCGTTGGCGTTCAGCGGCATGGTGTCGAGTTCGACGAACACGGAGGGCACCATGTATTCCGGCAGCGATTCGGCCAGGTATGTGGCCAGTTCGTCTCCGGGTGCGGTTCCTGGGCCGTCCGCCGGTACGACGTAGCCGATCAGGCGGGTTTCGCCGTCGTCGGTGGGGGCGGTCACGACGGCTTCACTCACCAGCGGACACCCCGCCAGCACTGCGGCGACCTCGGCGGGTTCGACCCGGTAGCCGCGGATCTTGACCTGGTCGTCGGCGCGTCCGAGGAATTCCACCGCGCCGGCGGTGTTCCACCGCACCACGTCCCCGGTCCGGTACAGGCGTGCACCCGCTCCTGTGAAGGGGTCGGGGACGAAGCGCTGCGCGGTCAGTTCCGGGCGGCCCACGTAGCCGCGGGCCACACCGGCACCGCCGACGTACAGTTCGCCCAGGGCGCCGACCGGTACGGGCTGCATCGATTCGTCCAGGACGTGTACGCGCATGCCGGGCAGGGGGTGGCCGATGGGCACCACGCCCTCGGCGTCGGCCGGGACGGGGTGGATGGTGGTGCCGACGGAGGCTTCGGTCGGCCCGTACTCGTTGATCAGGCGGCCCTCTCCGAGCCAGCCCGCCCAGCGCGCGCCCAGCGAACCGGCCAGGGCTTCACCGGCCACCACGATCACGCCCGCAAGCCCGGCGGCCTGTTCGGGTGTGACCTGGTGCGAGAGGACCTCCAGGTGGCCGGGGGTGAGCTTGAGGAAGCTGAACGGCCCTTGCTGCACGAGCCATGCGCCCAGTTCGTCCAGGTCCGATGTGGACGGCAGCAGTGCTACGCGCTGGCCCGCGCACAGCGGTGCCCACAGGTTGGGGACGACCAGGTCGAAGGCGACGGAGGAGAACACGGCGCCGCCGCCCTCGCCGCACGAGGCCAGCTCACGCACGGCCCAGCCCACGTGATTGCCCAGGCCGCGGTGGGAGACCAGCACACCCTTGGGGCGGCCGGTCGAGCCGGACGTGAACACCACATAGGCCACACCATCGGCATCGACACGGCCCTGGGGCCGCGACGACGACCGTGCCGCGATCACTGCCGCGTCCACGTCCACGTCGACGACCGTGCCCTCGAAGCCGTCCACCGGCCCGCCCCGCGTGATCAGTGCCCGGGCCCCGGCGTCCGCCAGCATGCCCGAGACCCGTGCACCGGGCAGCACCGGATCCAGCGGCACGTAGCCGGCTCCGGCCTTCCACACCGCCAAAAGCCCCACCATCAGGTCGACGTCCCGCTCCAGCAGCACCCCGACCAGCGACTCCGCACCCACGCCCGAAGCCCGCAGATGATGCGCCAGACGATTCGCCCGGCCGTCCAGCTCCGCATACGTCAGCGACACCTCACCACAGGCCACCGCCACCGCATCCGGCACCCGGGCAGCCTGCTCCTCGAACACCTCCACCACCGGCCGCTCCACCACCGGCCCCCCACCCACCGACCACAGCGTCAGCAGTTCGGCCTCGCGCGCGGGCACGACGGGCAGGTCGGCCAGCCTGGTGGCCGGGGCATCCGCGGCCGCCCGCAGCAGGTTCTGGAACCGGTCGGCCAGGCGCTCCATCGTGGCGGGCTCGAAAAGCGCGGTGGCGTACTCGAAGGCGCCCTCCATGCCGCCGTCGGCGGTCCGGCGCATCAGCAGGGTGAGGTCGGTGTGGGCCAGGCGCCAGGAGTCCACGACGGTGCCGGTGTCCTCCAGGGTCGTGGCGCGGCCGGTGAACTCCTGGTCATGCAGGTCGAAGGCGACCTGGTACAGCGGCGTCCTGGACAGGTCCCGCTCGGGGGCCAGGGCCTCCACCAGGAGGTCGAACGGCAGATCCTGGTGGGCGAAGGCGTCCCGGCAGGCGTCCCGGACGCGGTCCAGGGCCTCGACGAAGGTGAGGTCCGCGTCCAGCCCGCAGCGCAGCACCACGTTGTTGAGGAAGAAGCCGACGACGTCCTCGAGTTCGGGCCGGTCGCGCCCGGCGACGGGCGTGCCGACCGGCAGGTCCCATTGCGCGGTGTGGCGGGCCACCAGCGTGGCGTAGGCGGTCAGCAGCGTCATGAACGGCGTGGCGCCCCGGCTGCGTCCGAGGTCGGTGAGCGCCGTCACGACGGGGGCCGCAACGGTGAAGGCCGCCACCGAGCCACGGCCGTCACGGGCGGCGGGCCGAGGCCGGTCGGTGGGGAGAGCCACCGGGGTGGAGCCGTCCAGAGCGGCGCGCCAGTGGGTGAGTTCGCGCTCGATCACCTCGTCGGTCAGCCGGGCGCGCTGCCAGTCGGCGTAGTCGGCGTACTGCACACCGAGAGGCGGCAGGAGCGGGTCGCGGCCGGTGACGGCGGCGGTGAGCAGCTCCTGGAAGTCCCGCTGGAGGACCTGCGTCGACCAGCCGTCGCTGCAGATGTGGTGCACGGCCAGCACCAGGACCCGCTGCCCGTCGTCGAGGGTGCGCACCAGCGTGGCCCGCACCAGTGGTCCGCGTTCCAGGTCGAAGCCGTGCCCGAGCGCGGTGCCGAGCAGGTCGGCGAGCTCCTCCCGGGTGGTGTCCGTCTCGCGCAGCGCCACGGGGGCGGGACTGTCGATGTGCTGACGGGGTTCGCCGTCCACGGTGACGTACCGGGTGCGCAGCGACTCGTGGCGGGCGACCAGGGCGTCCAGCGCGGTGCGTACCGCCTCGGTGTCCGCTTCGGGTACGACCGGCAGGAAGACACCGGCCACCCACTCGGCGCTGCCCGGGTTCATCCGGTCCAGGGCCCACAGCCGGCGCTGTCCCGAGGAGACCGGCAGGGTGTTGCCGCGCGGGACGGGCGGGATGCCGTCGGGGTCCTTCGGCTGTGCGATGGAGGCTGCCGTTTCGGCGGGCTCGGGGGCGATCAACAGGGCCTGGGCCTCGACGGTGGTGGCCGTCAGCAGGCCGCGCAGCGGGATGTCCCGCTTGGCCGCGGCGCGCAGTTGGTTGGCGAGCCGGGTGAGCTGGAGTGAGGAGCCGCCGAGCTGGAAGAAGTCGTCGTGGACGCCGATGTCCTCGCTCTTCAGCAGCTGCTCCCACATCTTTGCGACGAGTTTCTCGGCGTCGGTGCGGGGCGCCGTGCGGGCCGCACCGACGTCCAGGCCTCGTGCGGCGAGCGCGGAGCGGTCGACCTTGCCGTGTGCGGTGAGCGGGAACTCGCCCGCGTCCATGAAGGCGGCGGGGATGTGACTCTCGGGCAGCCGGTCGCGCAGGAAGTCCCGGAGTTCACCGAGGACGTCGGGGGTGTGCGTCAGCACATGGGCGGCAAGCCGGGTGGCTCCGTCGTCGGTCTTGACAGGGACGACGACGGCGCTTTTGAGACCGGGGTGGGCGACCAGCGCGGCCTCGATCTCGGCGGGTTCGAGGCGGACGCCGTTCACCTTGGTCTGGTCGTCGAACCGGCCGAGGTACTCCAGGTAGCCGTTCCGGTTCCAGCGGACCTTGTCGCCGGTGCGGTAGAGCCGGGCGCCGCCGGTCCTGCCGTACGGGTCGGGCACGAAGCGGTCCGCGGTGAGGTCCGGCCGGCCGAGATAGCCGCGAGCCACACCGACACCGCCGACGTGCAGTTCGCCGGGTGCGCCGACCGCGGCGGGGGCGCCGGCCGCGTCGAGCACCAGCACGCGCATGCCGGGAATGGGCCGGCCGATGGGCACCGGTCCGGTCTTGACGGCCGGGTCGAAGCGGTGCGCGGTGACATCGATGGCGCACTCGGTGGGGCCGTAGGTGTTCCAGATGGTCAGGCCGGACCGCCGGGCCAGGACACGCTGGGCCAGTTCGGCGTGCAGGGGTTCACCGGCCGAGAACAGCAGCCGCAGCGCGGTGCACTGCTCCCAGCCGGACTCCTCGGCGAGCGCCTGGAGGACCGAGGGGACGACCTGGAGGACGGTCACGTCGTGCTCGGCCACCGCCCGCAGCAGGACGGCGGGGTCGCGTTCGGCTCCGGCCGGGGCGAGCACCAGCGTGCCGCCGCTGACGAGCGGGGCGAAGATCTCCCAGCAGGAGGCGTCGAAGGTGACGGCCGTCTTCTGCAGAACCCGGTCCCGGGAGCCGAGCGCATGCGTGTCGACCGCCCAGCGGACCCGGTTGGCGATGCCTTCGTGAGTGATGACCACACCCTTGGGCCGGCCGGTGGATCCGGAGGTGTAAATGGCGTACGCCGCCTGAGCCGGGTCCACCTCGACGGCCGGGCCGTCGACCGGGCGCCGGGCGAGCTCCCGGCGGGCGTCGACGGATGAGAGGTCCAGTGCGCGTACGCCCGCGCGCTCGACGGTGGGCGCCATCGCCCCGTCGGTCAGGACGAGACCGGCTCCCAGATCCTGAAGCAGCCATTCCAGCCGGGCGCTCGGCTGGGCCGGGTCCAGCGGCGCGTACGCCGCACCCGCCTTCCACACGCCCAGTACCGCGGTCACCAGGTCCAGACCGCGGCCCAGGCAGATGCCGACCCTGGAGTCCGCGACAACTCCGTGGTCGCGCAAGAGGTGGGCCAGCCGGCCCGACCGCTCGGCCAGTTCCGCGTAGGTGAGGCTCTGTGACCCGTCGGTGACGGCGATCGCGTCCGGCGTCCGAGCCGCCTGGTTCGCGACGAGTTCATGGACGGTGATGGCCTCGTCGAGCGAGCCGTTCCGTGCCGACTCGGACTTCATGGGTACTCCTGGGTGGTCAGCGGTGGATGGGGTGCGGCGCGGTGGCGCCCGACTCGCCAGCGGCAGGCCGACGGCGGTGAGGGTGAGGGTCAGGCGCTCGCCTGCTCCATGCGCCGGCGCAGGCTCAGCGGGCGCATGTCCGTCCAGACCTCGCCGATCCGGGCGAGGCACTCCTCGCGGCTCCCCGTGGTACCCGCCGCTCGCCAGCCGGCCGGGATGTCACGGTCCGCCGGCCAGATCGAGTACTGCTCTTCGTCGTTGAGGACCACGTGGTAGATGCGGTCGTCGGCACGCTCGTCGGCCATGACAGTTCTCCTCGTCGGATGATGAGTGGTGCTGCCGGCCAGTCGGCCGCAGCGGGCTCCGCGGCCCGGGATTCACGTCCGTCAGGCTGCGGGCATCGTGCTGTTCATCCTGTCGAGCGCTCCCATACTCCGGCTCTACCGGAGCTATCTGGCCATGGTGGCGACAGAGCACGGCCCGGCCGCCCCGTGGGTGGGGGCGGCCGGGCCGTGTGGTTTCCGAGAGCCGGGGCTCAGACCCGTTCGACGTCCTTCGTCCGGTCCTCCGTACCGCTGTCCGGCGCCACCTCCTCGGGGCCGGCGGGCGGCTGCGGGGTCTTCTCGGCGGCTACGGCTGGAATCCAGGCGAGCGCTCGTGGCAGCCTCCAGCTGCGGTCCCCGAGCAGGGCCAGTGCCGCCGGCAGCAGTACTCCGCGCACCAGCGTGGCGTCCACCAGGATGGCCACCGCCATGCCGATGCCGAGCATCTTGTAGTCGAGCATGGACAGCGTGGCGAAGATCGAGAACACGGCGATCATGACCACGGCGGCGCTGGTGACGACGCCGGCGCTGCCGCCGATGCCCCGTGTCACCGCGGTACTCGTGTCGGCGCCGTCCATGCGCAGTTCCCTGATCCGGCTGAGGATGAAGACGTGGTAGTCCATCGACAGACCGAAGAGGATCACGAACATGAAGAGCGGGAGCCAGCTGATGATCCCGCCGTACGACTCGAAGCCCAGCAGGCCGCTGAGGTGGCCGTCCTGGAAGATCAGCGTGACGACTCCGTACGCGGCGCCGATGGACAGGACGTTCAGCGCGATGGACACCAGCGGGATCGCCAGTGACCGGAACGCAGAGACGAGCAGCAGGAACGCGAAGATCAGCACGAAGGCGAAGACGACCGGCGTACGGCTGTCCAGGGCGGCCGCCATGTCGGCCGGGCCGGCCGTCTGGCCGGTGACCGCGTAGCGCAGTCCGTCCACCTCGCCGAGGCTGCGCGGCAGTGCCTCCTCACGCAGCAGCTCCAGCGCCTTCAGCGACTTGGCGTCGTTCCCGGTACCCGCCAGCGGGACGGTGACGACGACGGTCCCGCCGTCGCCGATCTCCGCGGTCCGCACCGGTTCGGCGAGCGCTCCGCCGCTCTTGGCGACCTGCTCGCGCAGGGCGGTGACCGCCTTGTCGAAGGCGCCGGTGCCCACGGCGTCGCCGGTGACCACGACCTGGGCAGGGGCCGGCTTGCCGGGGAACGCCTCCTGGATGGCGACCAGGTGGGAGATCTCCGGCACGCTGTCCGGGAACCGCTCCTGGAGCCCGGGATCGGCCAGCCGCATCCCGGCGGCCGGCAGCGCGGCCAGTACGAGCGCGGCGACCGCCGCACCGCCCCAGAGCAGCGGCCGACGCACGACCTGAGTCACGACGGCCGTCCAGACCCGGGATTCGCGGGGCTCGGCGCGGCGTCGGCCGATCCAGGGCAGGCGCAGGCCGTCCACCTTGGGACCGAGCATGGACAGCACGGCGGGCAGCGCGGTCAGCGAGCCCACGACGGCGAGCAGAACCACGGCGATGGTGCCGACGGCCATGCCGGTGAAGGTGTCGATGCCGGTGAGGAAGAGGCCCGCCATGGAGACGGCGACGGTGAGCCCGGAGATCACGACGGCCCGCCCGGAGGTGGCCGCGGTGACCCGCAGGGCCTGTTCCGTGTCGCGTCCGGCCAGCCGTTCCTCCCGCTCCCGACGCAGATAGAACAGGGTGTAGTCGACGCCCACGGCCATGCCGACGAGGAGCACCACGGAGGAGGCCGTGTCGTTCACCGGGAGCCAGTTGGCCGCGAGGGTCAGCAGCCCCATGGAGGCGAGGACGGCCGTCACGGCGAGCAGCAGCGGGATGCCCGCCGCGATCAGCGCGCCGAACACCACGAGGAGGATGGCCAACGTGAGGGGGATGGAGGTCAGTTCGGCGGTGCCGAAGTCCTCGCTGGTGGCCTGCTCGACGGCGAAGTCGACACTGGCGTCACCGGCCTGGACGATCTTCAGTCCCTTGTGGTCCTCGGCGACCTGCGCGATGCGCCGCTGGGTCTCTTCCACGACGCCCGCCGCGTTGTCCCAGCCGTGACCGGGTCCGGCGAGCGAGAACGTGACGAGCACGGAGCGGCCGTCGGCGGAGACCAGGCCGCCGGGTTCGGCGGGTGTCGGGACCACCACGTCCGACACCTTGCCGGTCAGGCCGCGCAGCGCCGTGCCGACGTCCTGGACCGCCTGCTGAAGTGCGGTGTCGCTGCGGAAGCCCGGGGAGCCGTCGCGAGCCTGGACCAGGATGTTCTCACTGGGCGGCCGGGTGTCGTCGCCCGCCTCCTCGACCATGACCTGGGCCCGGCCCGACTCTCCCGGGTCGTGGTTCTGCGGACCTTTGCCGCCCACGGCCGCGCCCACCACGAAGGTGAGCACGACGAAGAGCAGCCAGCCGAACAGTGCGGTCTTGCGGCGGCGTGCCGACCACGCGGCCACTCTCTCGACCAGGGGTTCCGGCTGGCCTCTTCCCGGCTGAGATGGGGTTGTGGGGGTAGCCGGCGGACCGTTGGAGGGCACGAGCGGCTCTCCCTTCTCGTTCGATTCCTTCAAGTACCGCGCGGACATGCGCGACACGCCTGAGGGCCCGCCGGGGCGCTGTGCGGGAGCCGGCTGACCGGGACGGGGCGGGCGGCAGGGATCAGCCGTCGCTGTCCTTCTGCTGCTTCCACAGATGGGAGATCTCTCCGAAGGACGAACTGACCCACCGGTCCGAGTAGATGGTGTCCAGGTATCTGTCGCCCCCGTCCGGGAAGATCAGAACGCAGTTGGAGTCGGGAGTGATGCGGTCGGCGAACTTCTCCAGCGCCGCCACGGTCGCGCCGGAGGAGCCTCCGGCGAGGACCGCCTCGGAGAGCACCAGCCGACGGCAGGCCACGACACAGTCGATGTCGGACACGTGCACCACGTGGTCGGCGGCGTCAGGGTCCAGGAGTGCCGGCGGTACGGAGGCCCCGTGCCCGGGGATGAGCCGGGGTGCTCCCTGCTTTCCGAAGATCCTGCTGCCCACCGCGTCGACCGCCACGACGGTGGTGTCCATCCCCTGTTCGCGCAGGTACTCGGAGCATCCGCGCAGGGTGCCGAAGGTGCTGACGGCGGCGAACAGGTAGTCCACCTTCCCGTCCAGCGATTCGACGATCTCCCTCATCGTGTTGCGATGTGCCTGCGGGTTGTGCAGGTTGGAGTACTGGTTGGGCCAGTAGGCGCCCGGCACGGTGGCCACCAGTTCGCGCACCCGCGCCAGCCGCGCAGCCAGGTACTCGCCCGACTCGGGGTCCGGTGTCAGGACCACTTCGGGCCTGGCGCCGTAGGCGCGCAGCAGCGCCAGGTTCTGCTGTGTGGTCTTGGCATCGACGACACAGATGAAGTCGATTCCGTAGTAGCGGCAGATCTGCGCGATCCCGACGGCCAGGTTGCCGGAGCTCGACTCGACGACGACCGAGCGCCCCGGGACGAGTTCGCCGTCCTGGATTCTGCGCAGCAGCATCCCGAGGGCGGACCGGTCCTTGACACTTCCTCCCGGGTTGAACCTCTCCATCTTGGCGAAGACCCTGGAACCAAGCCCAGGGAAGATCTTTCCCAGCTCCACCAAGGGTGTTTCCCCAATGGCCGCCAGAATTCCGTTGAGCACGGGACGGCCCATAGTGGCTGCCCTCCGCTGCGTGATCGTTTTGTTCCGGGGCCCGTGGGCAGATGCCGCGGGCCGCCGGCTGACGGCGATCAGCCTGGAGGGCTCCTCTATGGCGCACCTATCGCGCATCCATGGCAACGACTTCCCACCGGCCCGCACGGGTGCCTGACCACCACGAACGTCCATGTCCCAGGCCCCCCATCGGTCCGCGCACACCATGGCGGCCGAGGCCGGGGGTGTGGGTTCTCTCGCGTCCGGACGGCGAACGCGGCGGCCCGGGCGGTCGGCCGGGGCACCGCATCACCATGGCACACCGGAACCGGCCGGAGGGGGGTGCCCGGTGTGCCCGCGGCGGCAACAACCTGCCACCGCAGGCTCCTGCCAACGCAGTCGCCTGACAGCACTTACACGGGTTGAGCAGACTTGTCGACTGGGGCCTTGGGGCCTCCGTGCGCCGTGTCACTCAAGGCAAAGGAAACACTCCGTGAAGACCAAGGCTTCCGCCGCAGCAGCACTGACGCTCATGGCGCTCGTAGCCGGCTGCACGTCGGGCGACGAGACGTCCGAGAGCAGCTCGTACACGGTGAAGGAAGCCGTCTCGGCGCTGAGCGTGAAGAGCAACGGCGGCCTCATCGAACTGGTTGCGAGCGACCGCACGACCGTACAGGTCACCGAGAAGTTCCTCTACTCGGGCTCCAAGCCGGAGACGCGGCACGCGGTGAGCGGCTCCACGCTCTCCCTCGAAACCCGCGGCTGTTCGGGGGACTCCTCGCCCTGTGAGGTCTCGTACCGGATCGAGGTGCCGCGGAAGCTGACCGTCAGCCTCAACTCCGAGGGCGGTGACGCCGAAGTCAAGGGCCTGGCCGGAAAGCTCACCGTCGAGACCGAGGGCGGCAGTGCGACCGCGGAGCAACTGGCCTCCACCACCGTCAAGATCGCCAGCGGTGGCGGTGACGCCGACGCCGTGTTCACGTCCGCGCCGGACAGCGCCGATGTGAGCACCGACGGCGGTGACCTCACCGTACGGCTGCCCGCCGGGTCGTACGCCGTCGACGCGGACGCCGAGGGCGGGGAGGAGAAGGTGACCGTCAAGACAGACCCCGCCTCGTCGCACAAGGTGATCGCCAGGTCCGGCGGCGGCTCGGTCTCCGTCACCTCCTGAGGCCCTGAGGCCTGAGCTACGAGACCACCCGCTGTCCCTTCTCCCCGGCGGGAGAAGGGACAGCGGGTTCAGGCCACTTCGCCGCGCTTGCTGACCAGTCGCCGATGCGGCCGGCCGGCCCGGTCGAGCGCCGTGTGCTGTTCCCGGCCCGGCTCTCCCCATGTCGCCCGCTCCAGACCGAACGCCCGGACCAGCCGGTGCATGCGGTAGCCGCGGTTCTCGCCCTCGACGGGCTCCAGCAGGTGGTCGTCGACGAGGAGGTCCAGCACGTCCTGCGCCGCGTCCAGCGGCAGTTCGAGCAGCAGCGACGCCGTGCGGGCGCTGAACGAGGGGACGTCGTGCCGTGCCAGCATGCGCAGCGCGCGCTGGGCGGGCTCGGCCAGCCGGCGGTAGCCGGCTTCCAGGGTGTCGCGCACCCGCAGATCCGCGAGGCACAGCTCGTCCAGGGTGCGCCGCGGATCGGTGAGCCGGTCGGCCAGGCTGCGCGGCGTCCAGTGCGGCCTGGCGGCCAGTCGCGATCCGGCTATCCGCACTGCCAACGGCAGCCCCCCGCACGCCTCCGCGAGTTCCTCGGCGGACTCCGGATCGGCGGCGAGCCGCTCCTCGCCGACCGTCCTGCACAACAGAGCGGTCGCCTCGGCCCGGGTGAAGGTACCGAGGACGAGGGGACGTACGCCTTCCAGGGCGCTCAGCCGGGACCGGCCGGTGACCAGCACACCGCAGCCGGGCGCGGCGGGCACCAGGGGCCGGACCTGCCAGGCACCCGCGGCGTCGTCCAGCATGATCAGACAGCGCCGGTCGGCCAGCGTGCTGCGGTAGAGCCGGGTGCGCTCGGGCAGGCCGGCCGGGATGTCCCGGCTGTCGACGCCCAGTGCCCTCAGCAGGTCTGCGAGCGCGTCGGCGGGGTCCAGCGGGGACGACGAGCTACCGCGCAGGTCCACCCAGAGCTGGCCGTCGACGTAGTCGTCGACGAGTTGGTGCGCGACATGCAGCACGAGCGAGGTCTTGCCCACGCCGGGCATGCCGGTGACCACGCCTACGGCCGGTGTCCCGGCGCGGGGCCGGGTGGCCAGCTGGGTCCGCAGCCGGATGGCCTCCTGCTCACGGCCGGTGAAGTCCCAGAGCGCGGGCGGCAGTTCGGCGGGCGCCTGTCTGTGTTCCTCGGCCCGGGGGGCCGCCTCGCCCGGAGTGGCCAGTACGGGTGCGGCGACCAGGATGGACTGGTACAGCCCCTGGAGCGACGGGGTGGGGTCGATGCCCAGTTCGTCGGCCAGGGTCCGGCGGCAGTCCTGGTACACGGTGAGCGCGTCGGCCTGCCTGCCGCACCGGTACAGGGCGGTCATGAGCTGGCCGCACAGCTGCTCGCGGAGCGGGTGGGCGGCGGACAGGCCGATCAGTTCGGAGACGAGTTCGGCGTGGCGCCCGAGGGCGAAGTCGGCGTCGATGCGTCGCTCCAGGACGGTCAGCCGCATCTCCTCCAGCCGGCCGCGCTCGGCCTCGGCCAGGAACTCGGTCACGCCGCCGAGCACGGGCCCGCGCCAGACCGCCAGCGCCCGGCGCAGCAGGTCCGCTGCACGGTCCGCCTCGCCCGCGGCCAGCGCGTCACGGCCGAGCGCGGCGAAGTGCTCGAACTCGGCCACGTCGGTGTCCCACGTGCCCTCCTGCCCGGGGCCGTCCGGCAGTCGCAGGAGGTAACCGGGCCGCTGCCGGACCACCTCGGCGTGGTCGCCGAGCAGTTGGCGCAGCCGCGACATGTAGGTCTGGATCTGGGCGGCCGACGTCGTGGGGGGCTCCTCGCCCCACAGAAGGGCGGAGAGCCTGGAGTCCGGTACTACTCTGCCTCGCGCGAGGACCAACGCGGCGAAGGCGGTTCTCAGCTTGGACCCGCTGAGGGCGATCTTGTGGTGGGGCGTCGTCCACGCTTCGACCGAGCCCAGAACCAGGAATCTCATGTTCTCCCTCTCAGTGCATGCGCAAGAGGGGTGCGTCCCCACTGAGGACGCCCGCATGCTGTGGCTGTGGTGCGTACTGGCGAGTGAGCGGGAACCGTGCTTGTGGGAAAGGCTGTCGTTCCGCACGCTCTCGGGCCGGCGCGGCAGGCGGTGGGGGCACCCGCGGCGCGACCGGGGTCACGGCTTGTGGCCGTGCGTCACCGGCGGGAAGAGTCGATCGGGTGGGCCGGCTCAGCCGCGCCCGTATCGGTCCAGTTCGTGGAAGAAGTCGTCGACGACGGCCAGTTCGCCACGTCGCTGGATCTCCTCGTAGACGAAGCCGCCGACCGCGAGGTCGAGGACACCGAGACCGAACGGGGAGAACACCAGGGGCCGGCCGGCGGGCAGGTCGGCCTTGCCTTCCAGCACCTCGGGGAGGGTGGCGTGCAGGAAGTCCCGGTGTCCGACGCGCTGTTCGGCCAGGTGCGGTGAGGTGTCCGCCTTCAGACAGTGTTCGACGTCGTCGACGACGTTCGTGGCGGAGAGGATGATCTCGGGCGACAGGTCGCGCAGCGACACGTTCAGCACCAGCGGGTTGTGGGCGAACCACGACGGGTCCGTGATGTGCGGTGCCGCCGCGACGGTGGCGCAGACCACCAGGTCGCAGGAGCGGATCAGGTCCTCGGCGCTGTCGTGCACAGTGACCGGGCTGTCGTCGCCGGTGTTTTCGAGGTAGGAGCGGAAGCCCTCGGCGGACTCCGCGGACAGGTCGTACAGCCCGGTCTCCTCGAAGGACCAGCCGGTGCCCGTGAGGTAGGTGTGGATGTACCGCGCGATCAGTCCGGTGCCGATGAAGCCGACCCGAGTGGGGCGCCGGCGGTCACGGGTGAGGACGTCTGCCGCCAGGGCCGCGGAGGCGGCGGTGCGGGTGGCGCTGACGATGGAGCTTTCCAGACAGGCGAAGGGGTAGCCGGTGTCGTGGTCGTTGAGGACGAGCACCGCGGAGGCCCGGGGAAGCCCGCCCGCGACGTTCTCGGGAAAGCTGGAGATCCACTTCAGGCCGTCCAGCCGCTGCCGGCCGCCGAGGGAGGCCGGAAGAGCGATGATCCGGGCCGTGGGGCGGTCCTGAAAGCGCAGGAAGTAGGACGGAGGATTGACGGTCTGTCCGGCTCCGTGCAGCCGGTAGGTCTCCTCGACCAGTTCGGCGATCCTCTTCTCCTGGCCGTGCAGTGCGTCCCGCACCTGCGCGCCGGAGATGACGGCGAACGATGGTGTCGTCACGCCTTTGGACATCCAGGACTCCCCCCACCACCTCGCCGGAGGCGAGGTACAAACAGGTCATGTCGAGGGGACGATCCCGATACAGGTCAGGTTCGTTCAGCGCTCGTTCAGAAATGATCAGGCTCGCTCGCGAACCATCAGGATTCCCCCGTCGGTCAGAATCCTGCCGCTTTGGCGCGGAACTGTCAGCTCGTCAGACTGTCAACCTCCTGCAATGACAGGACGATGCCAAAGTGATCTCAGGACAGTTTCAGAGCATGTGAGGCGTTGCAGGTGCCGGCCACAGGGCGCTGTACAGCCGGTTCTGTGCGGTCGTGACGGTGACCCCGCGATAGTCCCCCGCGGTCTCGGCGAGCCAGAAGTCGGGGCCCAGCCGCGTGGCCAGAATCGTGCGCGGGGCGCCCCCTTGCGTCTCGCCGACGAACTCCGCGCAGACGCTGAACTCACCGGCGGGCAACCGGCCCCAGGTCAGTGACCACGGCCGCTCACCGCGCCGGCCGTGCAGCGCCCCGGCCAGCACTCGGCCGGAACCGGCCAGGGCCGGGGTCAGCGCCACCGGTTCGTCATCGGACAGCAGGGCGAGTGCGGGGCGGCCGTTGAACGCCGGGTTCGGAACCAGCCGGACCACGATGCCGCTGTTCGCCAGCACCAGGTCACCGCCGGCACCCGGCGGACGGACTCCGTCCTGGCGCGGAGCGGGCTCGGCCACCGGTTCGGGGGCCACCGCCAGGGCGGCCGTCGGCGTCTCGGTCATTACGGCGTTCCTGAACACGGAGTTTGTCCTTCCAGCCGGGGGGTGCGGGTGAGGGGCTCTGAGGATGAGCCCCTAGAGACGTATAACCGGGCGGCGTCGAGTCACTCGACGTCCTTGAGGACCCGCTCGACGGTCTTGACCCGGTCGCTCATGTCGTTGAGCTGGAGGCGCACCTCGACCAGTTCCCGCTCCATGTCCTGCTGGGCCATCACGGCCTTCTCCGCGATGCTCTTGTAGTCGCTCTCCCTGGACATCACGGTCTTGGCACGCCACACCGCGATCGTCGGCCAGATCACGAGAACCGCGCACACGAGGATGAATCCCATGGACCCGAAGGACCAGATCATGCCGTCGTCGTAAGCGGCCAGCTGCACAGAGCTCATTTACGGTCTCCTTGACTTTGGTCAGCGGTGAGTGAGAGCGCGGCCGCTGCGAGGGCCTCGGGCGTGAGGTGCAGCGAGAACGGCTCGATGTCGTAGTACTTCATGGCCTTGCCGTCCTCGGAGAGCACGAGTCTCGAGGTGACCAGCCCTGCCGCTTCCAGCTTGCGCAGGTGGACCTGGAGCAGCGCACGGCTGATCCCCATTTCGCGCGCCAGCCGGCTCACGTAGTCCTCGCCGCCCGCCAGGGCGGCCAGGATGCGCATCCGGTGCGGGTTGGCGAGCGTGGCCAGGATCTGTACCAGCCGGTCACCCGTCACTTCGGAAAGCTCCATGCTCCTCCTCCATCTGCAAACAAATACTTGCAGGTGCTAGAGCGAGGTGTCAACTGCCTGGTGGAGTGAGCACATGCAATGGCGGCGTCCAAGGAACAGGAAGGGCGCCCCGCCGACCGGCGAGACGCCCTTCTGGTGGTGGAACAGATCAGCCGCAGCGCCACACGGCCGGGAACCGCGGGAAGGTGCTGCCTGTGCGGGCCTTCGCGCCTGCCAGCGTCCCGTCGTCGGCGAGCGCGTGGAGCGCGCCGTCGCTCGGGGCGGCACCCACGCCGGTGGTCAGCTGCCACAGGCTGGCGACCAGCCTCGTGTCGGTGCCGAGGATCAGGCCCTGGCTGTTGATGGCGGAGGCGCTCTGACCCTTCGGCAGGGCCGTCGCCTTGCCGTCCTTGTTCCACAGGACGGCGGACGGGTCGAAGTCGGAGGTCAAGGCCTTGCCGATGACATAGCCGTTCGAGATCCCCGTGACCTGGGCGTGCGCCGAGCCGGCCGGGATCGGCAGCTGCTTGGCGACGCCGTCCTTCCACAGGTACGGCAGCCAGGTGCCCTTTCGGTTGTCGACGACCGTGATCGCTACCGTGCCGTCGCTGTCGACGCCCTCGACCTGGCTGCCGCGGGGGAGGCCGGGCAGCTTGACCACGGTGCCGGGCTGGTCGGCCGGCCACTTGTAGACCTCGGTGTAGTTCGGGTCGGCGCCGTAGCCGTGGCCGTAGATGTCCCCGTTCTCCGTGATCGCGCTCGTGTGCACGTCGTGGGTGTTGGGGAGCACCGGGAGCTTCTCCAGCTTGCCGTTGCGGGAGACGACCGGGAACCAGGACCAGGTCGGGAAGCCCTCCGTCGCACCGGTGATCTTGGCGCCCTGCCCCACGACGGTGCCCTTGGTGTTCACGTCGCTGACCATGAGGTCGAAGTCGGCCCCGGCCGCGGGCCCCAGGTCCGTGACCTTACCGCCCGACCAGAGGACGGCATGCTGCAGCGAGTCCTCCTCCGGGAACTCGACCTCCCCCGCGTACACCCCGGCCCCGGCCGTCGCCGTCACGGCCCCGGCCTTGATGCCCTCCGGCACCGGCAGGTGGGTCGCCTTGTACGCGCAGGCCTGGGCAGCGGCCTGAGGGGCGGCCTGGGCGGACGGTGCGATGCCAGTCACTGCGGAGGCGGCGAGGAACGTCGCGGCCAGTAACGTGACGTTGCGTCTTTTCGGGTTCATGTCATCCCATCGAAGCGGTGAATGCCAGCCCGCCAAGTATTCGCGCCGCCTCTATGTTCCTCCTATGTCACACACAGTGACGACATGCTGGGCGGCGAGGCTCGCGCTCCTGTGAAGTGGACCGCGAGGGGTCTGGCCGTACGGCCTGGATTCCGCGAAGCGGCGGGACGGACTGGGTGCCGAAGCGGAATTGGACCAGACAAGAAACCGGGCACGCCAAGGGCACGACATCCGGGCTTGCCTGTCCGGGGCGCGGGGACCGCCGCTCCGCTCGCGCACCGACCACGTGCCGGGAACCGGCCGCGTGTGCCTTCGCTCATGCGTACCCGGAGAGTCGCCCTTGTGAAGCTGTCGGCGGGGTGGTCAGGCGAACGCCGATGACCGACCGGGCCCTGCCGACGGCGCGTCAGATCGAAGTCAGCCGCGATCCCGCCGAGGGGTGCTCACTGCCCGAGCCCGGAATCGTTGCCTGAGGGACGACGGTTCCGGGGAGGGGCGCATGGGACCGTTCCTCCGTTGTCGGTACGGTCCGTTGGGCCTGTTCGAGGAGTACCCTGGAACTACCGAGGATGTTCCGCGCACTGGCTTTCAGGCTCGTGTCGTTTTCGGCGATCGAATATTCCGGGCCGGCTCATGTCGGCCCGGGGCAGGGTTCGCGTCATGACTGCGACCATTTCCCGCCCGCCGACGACCGAGGCCGATGACCGGTTCTCCCCGGCCTTTCTGCGTCTGTCGCTGGCTCCCGCCGGCTCCGCCCCGGCTCTGCTGGACGGCGCCTGGTGGCCCCGCTCCCGCGATCTCGGGGCGGAACTCCCGTCCCTCAGCGCCGTACTGGATCCGCTGTGGGGGCGGATCACCCGGGTCACGGTGAATCCCACCCAGTGGCCGGTCATCGCGCGCAAGGTGCCCGTCGCCGGGCACGTGGTGAACGTGGGCTGTGTCCGGGACGAGCAGGACCCGCATGAACTGCTGTTGCTCTCCTACCACGTGGGCCGCTGGAACCTCTTGGTCGTCCCACCGCAGACGGCTCCCGACTCGGCCGCCTGGCTCATGGCCGCCGCGAGTGACCCACGCTGCATGTCGACCGCGAGCCGGCTGGTGGAGGAGGCGACGCGCCTGCGGACACTGCACGACGCCGACCGGGCTGTGGAGGCGGTCTGGGACTCCGAAGGAGGGATTGAGTCCCAGGACGGGGCCGCACGTCCACGGAGCCCGGCCATGACCGCCGCGATGCCGCAGCAGCCGATGGGAAGGTGAGGACCGTGGAGACGTTCGTGACCGTGGCCGTGATGCTGGGAATGATCGCCCTCGGGGTGCTCCTCATCCGTCTGCTGAACTCGCAGCACGGCGACCGCATGGCCGCCATCCACTACGGCCACTCCGGGATGCCTGTCGCGGGACCGGCTCCGCGCAAGGCCCGCGGCCGGCGGGAGAGAGCGGCACCGGCCGCCGTCGCGATGATCGCGGGCGCGGCGGACGAGGGGGGCTCTCCCGGGCCCGTCGCCGAACGGGCCGGCCTGACCGAACCGTCACCGCAGCCCGCAGCGAACCCTCACCACAGCCCGCAGCCCGGGGCCCGACCGTAGTACGCACACGACAGGCCGGGGTCCTCCCGCGTCCTGTGCCCCGGGTCGAGGCAGCGTGGGATCGGGGCGGCACAGAGCCACCATCCCTCCAAGACACGATCCCCGTCGGGCGCGGGCCTTCCGTCCGATTCGTGGCGTATCCCCGGACGACCGATCCACCCCGGCGCTTCGCAACTCATCCTTGAGGGGCGGCCGTTCACCGCCCATCTCGCACACCCCGCATCGGCGGCCCGCCGCGAGGACCGGACCCGGTCCGGCCACGGGGCTCTCCGACGGGCACTCCGAACCGAGGAGCCATGCCCCTTCCACGGCTGAACGTCCACCGGCACGACCACACCACCACCTGCACGCTGATCACCCTCGCAGGAGAGATCGACCTGGCCACCGCCCCGCTCGTGCGTGTCGCGCTGGCCGAATGCCTGCACGACGGCATCCGCACCACCGACGTCGATCTCACGGAGGTCACCTTCTGCGACGCCAGCGGACTCAACGCCTTCCTCGCGGCATCGGGGCTCGCCACCGAAGCCGGAACGATCCTCCGACTGCACCATCCGCCACCGATCATGGCCCGCATCATCGAGATCACCGGCTCCGGTTTCCTGCTCCACGAGGTGCACAGCGCTCGCCCACCATCACGTCGGTTTCCCGCCCCTGCGGGCGGTTCACCGTGACGGCCCCGCTCCGCCGGGAGCCGCCACAGGGTGAGGGAAGCACACCGACTCCCGCCCACGCCGTACGTCTGCGCCGGCTGAACCGCTGGCAGGCCGAGACCCTGCGGGAGGACCTGGCCGATCTGTACGTGGAGTCCTCCCGCGCACAGGCGGGCCAGGGATACCGAGGCCGGGAGGCGTTCCTGCGGCGACTCACCGGCGACATCCGGCGGGCCGGCTTCGCCCTGCTGATCGGGGAGGACACGGCCTTCGCCGGGTGTGCCTACGGATTCCCCGTACCACGCGAGGGGACCTGGTGGAGAGGGTTCGACGGGACCCTTCCGCAGAGCGTCGAACAGCTCACCGCCTCCGGACACGTCTTCGCCATCACCGAGATCGTGGTGCATCCCCATACGGACGACCAGGGCCTCGCCCGCAGGCTCCAGGAACGGCTGCTCGCCGACCACCACGCCTCGCTCGGGGCGACGCTGGTCGACCAGGCCGACGCGCCGGCCCGCGACGCCTTCCTGTCGTGGGGATGGCAGGACATCGGCGCGATCCGCCGGCCGACGGATCCCACGGTCCTCCGGCCACCGGCCCCCGCGCCGCTGCGGGCCCTGGTCCTCCCCCTCGGGTCACGCACGACTGCTCGCACGGACGGCCTCGCACACGAGAACCGCACCCAACGGCCCGACTGACGGCCGACGCGTGACCTGGGCGGGGAAGACCTGAACCGACACCCCGATTGCACGGTTTCATCCGGAATCGTTGCATCGAGCTGCCGTTGACACCTGCCTGGCTAGGGCGCGGTTTCTGTGATGAGGACGGCGGCGGTGACCGGGCCGGGGGTGTCAGAGGTGGCTGCTTCCGCCAGGGCGGCCCGGACGGCGCGGGCGACTTCCAGTGGATGGTGTCCGGGGGCGACAGCGAGCTGGACCTGGATGTGGCGGCTGGGGGGATCGTCCTGGTGCACCACCTTGATCGGGCGGCTTCCCAGCGCGGCGGTGAGGCGGGCGACGCCCCGAACGGCCGCCGCGACGTCCGCCAGCTCACCGACGGGCCCCCGCATGGATCCTGTACCGGCCACCGGAGGTGAACTTCGCACGGCTGCAGCTTCCGGCGCGGGCTCCATGGCCCCCTTTGAGGCTCGCGACCTTACGGCTGTCTCCGGGCCCTCATGGAGATCTGTGACGCGCAAGTCGGCGGTCACGGTGGCCAGGCCGAGCGCTTCAGCGGCCACGGTGAGCAGTGTGCTCCTCAACTGGTCGGCGGTCTGAGGCAGTGGCTGCCCGAGGGATGCTGTGAATGCGGCTTCGATCCTGAGCGGGCCGGGCGGCAGCGCGCTGGCCGGCGGACGGACGGCCGGCTCGGACACGGGCTCGAGCGGTGCCGACCCGACACGCAGGGTCTCGACCCGGACATCGGGAACCTCGGCGGCCGCGCGCCTCAGGGCCCGGACGGCCGCTTGCTCGGTGATCCATGTCCCGTCGTCGGGCCCGCCGAGCGGGAGCAGCCGACCCAGGTCGAGCTGGCGCCGTACTGCCTGCGTCCACGCCTCGGTCACCGGCCTCTCACCCTCCTTCTTCCACGGCCGCGGTCCTCTTCTTCGGGCCACTCTCGGACCACCCGTCAAAATTCGCACCTCGGTCAAAAGGTGCTAAATCGAATATAATCGAATGAACAGTGCCAGGTGTGCTTCTTAGGGAGGAATATCCCGATGGCTGAGAACACCGGCGTAAGGCACGGTGGTGCGCCCGGTTCTCGCGGCCGGACGACCGTCGCCGATGTGGTGGTGGAGAAGATCGCCGGAATGGCGGCACGGGACGTGCGCGGCGTCTATGCCCTGGGCAGCGGTTTCGCCCGCTCGATGGGATCCATGCGGGAGCGGATGCCCGGCGCCGGTAGCGGCAAATCCGCCACGCGCGGGGTCAGTGTCGAAGTCGGCGAGCTGCAGGCGGCCATCGATCTGGAGATCGTCGTGGACTACGGCGTCTCGATCACGGACGTGGCCGGTGAGGTGCGGGAGAACGTGATCTCCGCGGTGGAGCGGATGGCGGGTCGGGACGTCGTGGAAGTCAACATCATGGTCAGCGACGTGAAGCTCCCCGACGAGGAGGACGAAGGAGAAGCGCGGCAGCGGATCCAGTAGCCGGGCCGGGAGCAGCCCGCTTGAATGAAGGAGCACGTGATGAGCAGGGCCGTGGTTGGCTTGATGGCCGGAATGGCGCTGGGTTTCGCCGCGTATTTCGGTAGCTTCTGGGCTTTCCTGCTGGTGCTCGGTCTGGGCGTCGTCGGTCTCGTGGTCGGGCGGTTCGCGGAAGGTGATCTCGAACCGGGCGACTTCGTCCGCCGCCGAGACCGGCAGGATCGGATCCGCGATGACCGGCGACGGGCTCGGGGAGACTGGCGGCAGTGACCGGTGAAGCCGACCGGCGCCCGGGTATCCCGCGCGGGGAGCGCGGTGCGATCACCGTCGCCGACCGGGTCGTTGCGAAGATCGCTTCCCACGTGGCGGGCGAGGCGCTGAGCCGGTTCACCGAGTCGGTCGGCCGCGTACCGCCCGGCCGCCGGACGCCACAAGTGACCACAACCGTGCGGCGGGCACCGGAGCGGAACACCGCCGGAGGAGGCGACGGGTCCGCCGCCGGACGGCAGGCGGTGATCGGCGAGGTACGGATGCGCATCACCGTCGAGCTCGGCTATCCGTCCGACATCGGGGCGCAGTGCGCCGCAGTGCGCCGGGAGGTATCCGAAAGGCTCAGGACATGGGCCGGCATGGACGTGTCAGACCTCGCGGTGTCGGTCGAGAGGCTCCACTCGGTGCATGCGCGGCACACGGACCAGGAGAGGGTGAGATGAGCCCGAGCACCTGGAGGCAGACTGCCGGTGACAGCGACGTTCCCTCCGATCCCGGACAGGAAGCTTCGTCCGCAGACGGCGCTCCGGGCACGGGTTCGACAGCAGCGGTCGACACGGCAGGCCGGTCGGAGCACCGTTTCTGGTCTGCGCGGCGGATTCCCGCGGCCTTGGTGGCCCTGCTGTCCGTCGCGGCGATTGGACTGCTCCTGTACGACGTGGTCTCGGTGCGGGCAGGCCGGTCCGCGATGCGCTGGCGGCGTCGGCTCGCCGAGGAGCTGGCCACACGGCCACTGGATGACACCTGGATGATCGTCGGGGCCGCCGTGGCGATGGCCCTCGGCCTCTGGCTTTTCCTGCTGGCGGTGACGCCGGGACTGCGCAGGCTGCTGCCCATGCGGCAGCCCACCGGTACCCCCGGGGCAGAGGATGTCCACGCCGGACTCGACCGCCGCGCGGTCGCCCTGGTGCTGCGCGACCGGGCCGTGCAGGTGCCCGGTGTCCAGTCGGCACGGGTCGCTGTCGGCCGCCGGAAGGTCAAAGCCCGGGCAGAGGCACACTTCCGCGATCTCGAGGAGGTCCGCGCGGACCTGGACGCCAAGCTGGGCGAAGCCGTGACGTCCATGGGTCTCGCCCGGCAACCCGCGCTGACCGTGCACGTCCGGCGCCCGAAGAAGGGCTGAGGTGATCCCGATGCTCAAGCCAGTGAACCGGGTGCTGCTGGGGCTACTCGGCCTCGGGCTCTTCGCCTTGGGCGGCGGGGTGCTGCTGGGCGGGCTGGATCTGCAGCGCCACTGGGGTTTCGGCGTGCCGGGCTGGTGGCCCTTCCGCGGGCCGGACGATGTGGTGCTGGGCACCGAGGGACGCACCCGGTGGCGGGAAGAGGGCTGGTGGTGGCCGACCGTGATCGCGGTGCTCGCCGTGCTGCTGGCTCTGCTGCTGTGGTGGCTCTTCGCACAGCGCAGACACCGCCTGGGCCACGTTCTCGTCGACAGCGAGGACGGCGCGGCGGCCCGACTCGACGGCCGCACGCTGGCAGACGTGATCGAGGAAGAGGCGCAGGCCCTGGACGGGGTCTCACGGGCACATGTACGGCTGACCGGCAGACGTACAGCTCCGGCCGCACGCGTGCGGCTGCTGCTGGAGCCTCACGCGGACCCGGAGCGGATTCTGGGGCAACTGAGCCGGGAAACCCTCGCGCACGCGCGGGACTCGGCCGGTTTGGACCGCCTCCCGTCGAAGGTCAGACTCCGGGAAGCCCGCCACCGCGCCGACCGCGTCGCCTGAAGGCCACGTTCTCGGGTTCTTCTTCCTGCTCGGTCCCTACGCGGGAACCCGGGTCCTCCGGAGCGGTGCTCCCGCCTGATGGAGACTGGTGAGGGCCAGCCGGTAGGAGGTGATCAGCCCGGTCTCCACGTAGTCCACGCCCAGGTCCTCGCAGTAGCGCCGGACGATGGTCCGTGCCCTGCGCAGATTGGGACTGGGCATGCTGGGGAACAGGTGATGCTCGATCTGGTGGTTCAGCCCGCCCAGCGCGATGTCGGTGAGCCGACCGCCGCGCACGTTGCGCGAGGTGAGCACCTGGCGGCGCAGGAAGTCCGGGCGGTCTTCGCCCTTCAGGATCGGCATGCCCTTGTGGTTGGGCGCGAAGAGGGAGCCGAGGTAGACACCGAAGAGGCACTGGTGGACGGCCAGGAAGGCGATCGCCATACCGAGGGGCAGCAGCCAGAACAGGACGGTCAGGTACACCGCGAAGTGCGCGAACAGCAGGACGCCGTCGAGCGCTCGGTGCTTGAGCGAGCGATTGGCCAGCGCTCGCACGCTCGACACGTGCAGGTTGAAGCCCTCCAGTGTCAGGAGCGGGAAGAACAGGAACGCCTGCCAGCGGCCGATCAGGCGGGGGAGCCCGGTGGCGGCCCGGGCCTGGTCCTGGGACCAGACCAGCAGGTCGGGGTCGAGGTCGGGGTCGAGGTCCTCGTGGTTGGGGTTGGCGTGGTGGCGGGTGTGCTTGTCCTGCCACCACCCGTAGCCCATCCCGATACCGGCACCGGCGATCCGTCCGGACACCTCGCTGGCCCGGCGCCGGCGGAACACCTGACGGTGGGCCGCGTCGTGGGCGAGCAGGGCGACCTGACCGAAGACAACGGCCAGGAAAGCGGCGACGGTCAGGGTCCACCAGCTGTCACCGATGAGCGCGACGGTGGCCCACCCGCCGACGTAGAGCCCGGCGACCACGGTGATCCGCAGTGCGTAGTAGCCGGGACGGCGGCCCATCAGGCCGGCATCGGCGATCTTCCTCGACAGCCGGGCGAAGTCACTGCCGGGCATCGCCGAGGACGGCGGGTGAAGCGTGGTACTTCTGGCCATGATGGTGACACTCTCTCCGAAGGAGGCAGATGGCTCGGCGCCGCCTCGGGAGCTGCTGAGACCGGGCCGTACGGAGGGATGCGCTTCCGCCCTGGGGGAGGCGCATAGCGCCGCCGAGCAAGGACGACGTCTGCTTCGTCGGCCAGCGGGAGCTCAGGCCCTTGTCTGAATGCGGGTTCCCTGCGGGGCAGGTCTCACACCGCGACAGCATGCGACTGCCAGGCGTACCGCCGTTGGGCAGGCCGGAGCATGCCGCCGACGTTCTGTGAGGCGGCTCCGCTGTCAGCTCAGGTGGGCACGACAGGCATTCCTATGGGGGAAGTCTCGTGGAACCGGGACCCAAGCGTCGGTGCCGGGCAAGCGTGTGAGAACCGAGCGCATCAGGAGTTCTCTTCCCTACCGAGGGCGGACCGTAGCTTCTGGTGTGCTTCTCCTGGACCGTCGCCCTCCTGTCCTTCCAGCAGGGCTGCCGCGATGGCGTCGAGCTTGCGCTGGACGGCGCGTTCGGCCCGCAGCTCGGAGTTCTTCAGCAGCGCCACCATGAGCAGGGTCACCGCCGACATCGCCTCGCCCACGAAGAGAAGCCACGTGATCGGCAAACCGATCACGTGCAACGTGACAGCCACGGCGACCAGGAGCAGGCAGACCCCGAAGAACGTTGCCGAACTGGTGAACCGCGAGGCATTCTCGGCCAGCCTCTCAAACGGCTTGCTCCGCGAGCCTCCGCGGTCGGAGGGATGCTTGAGAATCATGCCCATTCTCTACAGCGGACCGTGGCATGCCCGAGGGCTGCCACGCCCGGCCAAGCGGCCATCCCGCGGATTGGGCGAGATTCCGTCAGGGCTTCCGCCTCGACGCCGCGCTCGTGGGGTGCGGATCTTCAGGGCCTGACTGCTTGCGGATGGAGGGAGTTTGACGTTCGTCCCCAGCGGGGATGGGGGGCTCCCCGACGACCTCCCGCTCTGACACGAGATCCTCTGGGGCCAAGCGCCCTCTCCCGCACGGGGCTTGGCCCCCTCCTGCCAAGATGCGATGCGAGGTAGGTGTCCGGCGCCGTTCGGGACGGGCGACGTAGGGCCGTTGCCGGGTGATGGCAGCAGTACCCAGCAGGCACCGCCTGCCCCTCAAAGCCGCGCGCAAGTCGCCGGTCCTCGCCTCATTCAGTACGGATAACCACCTGATGCCGGCGCTGTCAGGCCCCCGGAACCGGGTCGGAGAGACGACCCTCGAAGGAGCTCTCACTAGAGTGCGATCCATGGAACCCCGTTGGCTCTCCCCCGAGGAGCAGCGCGCCTGGCGTGCCTACCGCGACCTCAGCCTGGTACTGGAGGACGTCCTCGACCAGCAACTGCGACACAAGGCCGACCTCAGCCACCTGTACTACTCGGTGATGGTGTTTCTCTCGGAGGCCCCCGAGCGACGGCTGCGCATGACAGACCTCGCCGAACAGCTGAAGATCGCCAGGACACGGCTCTCCTACACCGTCAGCCGCATGGAGGAGCGCGGCTGGGTGCGCCGCGAGGACGCGCCGGGAGACGGGCGGGCCCAGCTCGCTGTGCTGACGGAGGAGGGGCTGACCGCCCTTGAGCAGGCGGCCCCCAGTCACGTCGCCACCGTTCGGGCTGCCGTCTTCGACCGGCTGACGCCTGAGCAGGCACGAGCCTTCGGTGAAGCGTGCGAGATCATCCTCACCGGCCTCACGGGGCCGGACCGCCCGGCCTTCCCCGCCGACCTCCCCTGGCGCCGCTGACCTCCCTCCAGAGGCAGAGGCGGAGGCGAGCCCGCCGGACTCCCAGCCTCCCTGGCTACCCTGCATGACCGTTCAGGCACTCATCGCAATTTCTTGCAGATTTGCAATACCTGTCCTAGGGTGAAATCAGATGCTTGAAGTATCAAGCTTCCCCTTCTTGCCCCACCACGAAGGAGCCGAGTGTGAAGTCCCCCCACAAGGCGTGGGCCGTCGCCGCCACCCTGGGCGTCCTGGCCGCAAGCGGTGCCACCATCGCCGCCGCCACCCCTTCCCCGAAACCCGCCCCCAAGCACACGAGCGAAGAAGACCAGCTGCAGAAGCTGTACAAGGAGGCCGTGGCCGAGGGCGGCCGCCTGGTCGTCTACGCCGGCGGTGACAAGCCGGGCCAGGCGGACTACCTCAAGGACGCGTTCGTCAAGAAGTTCCCCAAGATGAAGGTCGACATCGTCGTCGACTTCAGCAAGAACCACGACGCCCGCGTCGACAACCAGATCGCCGAGCACCACGTGGTTGCCGACGTCGTCCACCTCCAGACCGTCGACGACTTTCCGCGCTGGAAGAAGGAAGGAGTGCTGCAGAAGTACAAGCCGGTCGGCTGGGACAAGGTCTTCGACCAGATCAAGGACAAGGACGGCTACTACACCGGCCTGTTCTTCTTCGCCTTCTCCAACGTCACGGCCACCAAGCTCGGCGACGACGCTCCCGTCGAGGCCAAGGACTTCCTCAAGCCCGAGTTCAAGAACAAGCTCGTCTTCACCTACCCGAACGACGACGACGCCGTCCTCTACTACTTCAAACAGCTCACCGACAAGTACGGCTTCGACTACCTGAAGAAGCTGCTCGCCCAGAACCCGAAGTTCGTCCGCGGCACCCAGGACTCCGCCGACCTGGTCGGCTCCGGTGACTACGTGGCGAGCTTCGGCACGAGCGGAGGCGCCCCGGGCGTCGCTGAGACCAGCCTGCCGAAGAGGTCGCCGTGGGTCGCCTGGCCGCAGACCGGTGCCATGCTCAAGGACGCCCCGCACAAGGCCGCCGCCAAGCTCTACCTGAGCTGGTTGCTGTCCAAGGATGCCCAACAGAACTCCATCGGCACCTGGAGCGCCCGCACCGACGTCGCCCCGCCGGCGGGCCGCAAGGGCATCTTCGACTACGAGAACATGAACCCGCTCGGTCTCGGCGAGTTCATGAGCAACCGCACCGCCCTCGACCGCTACAAGGCCCGCGTCAACCTCTACGTCGGCGACGTCAAGGGCGTGAACCCCTCCGACCCGAAGGGCGTGCTCGGCCTGTACCCCGTCGACCAGGACGGCACCCAGGGCTGACGGGTCCTTCTCCGCCTCCCATTGCTCCCCACCAGAGGGGTGGAAGTCATGGCCACCCACACGGCGGCCTGAGCTTGACGTTTGCCTCGGTGAGCCGGGTGTTCCTTGATCGACTCGGCGCGTTGACCGTCTTGCCGACGTCGTGACGCCTGGCCCGGGGCTTGGTCTTCGAGCCGGGAGGCCGTCCAGGGCCTGGGCGTGTGGGTTTCGGCGCGGCCGCCGGTCTCGCGGCGGTCGCGTCGCGGAGGTTGCGAACCCGCGGCGATCGGGGGCCGGGTGAGGCGGCGGGGTTGGGTGCGGCGTACCCAGGGCCGGTGGACGTCCCGCGCCGCGGACCGCGACCGAGTCGCCACCCTGGCCCAAGGCCACGCCACCGCCGACGAGATCGACCGACGACTGGCCGCCCTCACCACCGCCCCCATCCGCTGAACTCCACCTCCCGGAGGCCCCGCAGAGCACCCTCTCCTTCAAGGTCCTCGACCTCGACTTCCCGGCCGGCAGCAAGAACAAGACCGCCACACTCGTCACCGGTGAGCAGGAGGCGCTGCTGGTCGACGCCGGCTTCACCCGCGCCGACGGCCACCGCCTCGCCGCCGAGATCCTCGACTCCGGCAAGAAGCTGACCACCGTCTTCGTCAGCCACGGCGACCCCGACCTCTACTTCGGCACCGAGGTCCTCGCCGACGCATTCCCCGACGCCGCCTTCGTCGCCACCCCGATCGCCATCGAGCACATCGGCACTCCTACGAGGGCAAGCTCAAGGCGTGGGCGGCCCTCGGCCCGAACCTGCGCTCCCTTCCGGCGCACCTCCTTCGGGCGGAAGTGGCAGGGCTCGCAGGGTCGTTGGCCTCCCGGACGGCTTCCGCTTCTACGATCGACTGCACAGGCCGAGAGCAGGTCAGATGCCGCCTTTCGGTGCCGGCAGCGACGAGCCTGCCACGCGGCCGAGACCGACCCCCGCCGATCGGAGGGGGTCGGTCGGCTGACCGGCGGGACATCTCCCGAAGCCCGGCGGATGGTCGACCGCCCCCGCCTCGGCAAGGGTTGTCCCGGTGACCGACATCGAAAGCGCCAAGGAGGCGCCTCGCCAGTCCTTACCCGCATCCGAGTCCGCCACGGCGACGGAACGCCCTTCGTCGACGGCGCGGCTGGTCGGGGTGGACCTCGCCCGTGCACTGGCCGTGTTCGGAATGTTCGCCGTGCACACGGGCCCCTTCAACCCCTTCCCGACGTCCGGCAGCGGCGTTGGCGAATGGTTCGTCTGGCTGGCGAGCGGCCGGGCCTCGGCGCTGTTCGCCACCCTCGCCGGGTTCTCGTTGGTGCTGATCGCCGGTCGTCTGGAGCCGAAGACCGGACTGGCCGGCCGGCAGGCGAAGGCCAGGATCGTGATCCGGGCCGTGATCTTGCTGGTGGTGGGCACCGCGCTGGCGATGACCGACTTCGGCGGCGCCGTGATCATCAACTACTACGCGGTGTACTTCCTGCTGTCCCTGCCCCTGCTGCGGCTGCGGGCCAGGGCGCTCGCGCTCATCGCGGTCGCGCTGGCGGTTGTCACGCCGCAGGTGGCGTACGCCCTTCGAGCGCTGCTCAGTGAGTCGATCGTGAACACCATCGACTCGTACGACCCGATCGCGCGCCTCTCCGGCGTGGGCGTGCTCGACTTCCTGCTCACCGGCTTCTACCCGGCGATCACCTGGATGACGTTCGTGGTCACCGGCATGGCGTTGGGTCGGCTGGACCTCGCCTCAGGCGCGGTGCGGCGTCGGCTGGCCGTGGTCGGGCCCGCGCTGATCGCGTTCGGATACGGCGTCTCGTGGCTGGCGCTCCGGTTGACCGGCGGTGCGGAGAAGATCATGGCCGGGATGCCTGACATGAAGGACTTCGGCGCCATGAAGGACCCCTCGGCCATGAAGGATCCCGGCATGGCAGCGGGATCCTTCGACCTGCCGGTCGGCAGGGGGCTGTGGGGGCCCGACGCATGGGGGCTGCTGGCGGCCGAGCCGCACAGCGCTTCCACGTTCGACCTCGTCGGCTGCCTTGGGATCGCGATCACCGTGCTCCTGTGCGCGACGGTGGCGATGGACCGACTGCCGTGGCTGCGCCGGCCGGCAACGCCGGTCATCGCCGTCGGCACCATGTCCCTGACCCTCTACGTGGGCCACATCCTGGCAATCCTCGCCCTGCCCGGCGAAACAGCCACCCCGCCGCAGTCCGCCTCTTTCGGGCTGCTGCTCTGCTTCGTCGTCGGGGCCACCGTGTTCGCGGCGGTCTGGTCCCGCTTCTTCCGCCGCGGCCCTCTGGAGTACCTGCTCAACAACGCCACGAAACTGGCAAGTCGCGTCCGATGAGCCTCGGGTGGGCACCCCGGGAAGTCCGAGCGTGAGTCGGCCTCCGGCGTGCGGGCGCCGGAGGCCGTGGCCCCGCGGCTCCCGCGCAGCCTTCCGCCTCTCACGTGCCGTTCCGCCTCGACTCCGACTCCAAGGACCTTCGCCGTGGCCGCCATCCCCACCGCCCGGAGCACCGGCCCTCATGGCCTCCGCCAGGAAGCGCACTGCCGTGCCGACCGGCCGGAAGCTCCGGCGCGTTGGGAACGCCCGGCGCTGGCCGCGGTGCTGGGCGTCGCCGCGATGCTGTACGCCTGGGGCATGGGGCACGCCGCGATCCACCCCTACTACAGCGCGGCGATACGGTCGATGGCCACCGGTTGGCGGGCCTTCTTCTTCGGCGGTCTCGACACCAGTGGTTCGATCACCCTCGACAAGTTGCCCGGCGCCTTCTGGCCCGATGCCGTCTCCGTATGGATCTTCGGGCCGCACACGTGGGCGGCCGCTGCCCCATGTGATCGAGGGCGTGCTCACCGTATGGCTGCTGCACCGGATCGTACGGGCATGGGCCGGGCCGTTCGCCGCGCTGACCGCCGCGCTGACGCTCACTTCCACTCCGGTCACCGTGGTACTGAACAGGGCCACCATCCCGGACACCGCACTCACTCTGCTGCTGGTGGCGGCCGCCGGAGCCCTGCTGAAGGCGGTGCGGACCGGGCGGCTGCTCCCGCTGATCACGTGTGGCGTCTGGGTCGGGCTCGCCTTCCAGACGAAGATGCTGCAGGCCTGGCTCGTACTGCCGGTCTTCGCCGTGGTCTATCAACTCGCGGCGGGGAGCCCGCCGTTGCGGAGGGCTCTGCGCCTGCTGCTCAGTGGTGCGGTCACGCTGGCCGTCTCCTGCTCGTGGGCGCTGATCGCGTGGGTGACGCCGGCGGACAACCGCCCGTATGTCGACGGTACGTCGAACAACAACCCCTTCAGCCTGGTCTTCGGCTACAACGGCATGAGTCGCTTCAGCGACGACGGCACCGCGCTCGGCGCCGTCCCGGCCACCGCCGCCAGCCGTATGACCGGAAACACCGGCTGGGGGATGCTCGTCAACCACACCGTCGGTCCGCAGATCGCCTGGTTCCTGCCGCTCGCCGTGCTCGCCGTCGTCATGGCTCTGGTCTGGCGCGCCCGTGAGCCGCGGACCGACCTGCTGCGTGCGGGTTTCCTCCTCTGGGGCGGCTGGCTCGCCGTCCATGCCGTGGTGTTCAGCGTCTCCAATGGCAATCACGTCTACTACACGGCCGTGCTCGCACCGGCGATCGCCGCGCTGGCCGGAGGGGGGCTCGCGCTCTTTCGCTCCGCGTACGAGGCGGGCGGCCGGCGACGGCTGTGGCTGCCGTCGGCGATCGTGCTGACGGTGGCCTGGGCGCTCGTACTCGACCGGCCGACCTGGTTCGCCTCCCGGCTGCTGGTGTTCGCCGTGATCTTCGCGGTGTGCGGGACGATCGGCCTGTGGCCCAGCGGGTCACGCGCCTCCCGGCGGCTGGCCCAGGGCTCTGTGGCCGCCGGAATCGCGGCCACTCTGCTCGTACCCGCCGGCTGGGCCGTCTCGTCCCTCGACCCGCGCTACGCGGGCGCCTCCACGTCCCCGACGGCCGGTCCGGTCGGCGAGTTCCACCACCGGGCCCTCCACCACCCGCGCGCTCTCCGCCGGGCCGAGCTCGGCCGGCCCAGCGCCCGCGACACCGCCCTGCTGGACTACCTCATCGCGCACCGCAAGGGCGAGAAGTACCTGCTCGCGACCCAGGCCGCCTACCCCGCGGAACGTCTGCTGCGCGCGCAGGCCCAACCCGTGCTCGTCATGGGGGGATTCACCGGGAAGGCCCCCTTCCCCAGCGCCCCGCAGCTCGGCAACCTGATCGCCACCCACCAACTCCGCTACGTGCTGCTCACTCACCTGCGACCCACCACCCCCGCCACGACGTGGGTGAAGTCCCACTGCGAGCGTGTCCGCTCCGGGGCCTACGGCTGGCGCACCAGGGGCAACTTCGGCCTTTACGACTGCCGCGTGCAGGGCTGAGCAGAACGTACCCCCGCCGATCGGCGGGGGTGGAGCAGCCGACTGCGGGATGGGCAAGGAAGAAGAAATGCAAAATAATCCACGCGGGCAATTGTTGTCTCACTTGCGGGCGGCTCATCGCAATTTGTTCGCATCTTGTGAAGCCTGGCTTCACCATTCTTTCAGGTGTTTCTCATCGAGCGTTTCAGTCATTGAGTCAACTTTCGCGATCCCGCAAACTTGCAGGTCGGGGTGGTGGTGTGACTCTTTCTTGCTCCGCGAAACGGCACTTTATCGCCGGTGCGTGAGCGCCGTCACACTTCCCTGATAAACCGGCCAGGTATTTCCATCGTCAAGCAGGTCGAGAACTTTTTCCCGTTGTTCCACGCGACATCGGCAGAGCCTGGAAAGGATTCTTCTTGACCACCACTCGATCTCCGATATCCACGCAGGGCACCGCTCGGCGTCGGGCGGACATGGCTGTGTTGGGAGGTGTACGGCCGCCACTGGCGGCCCTGCCGGTTCTGCTGGCGCTCGTCGCGGGCCTGACGGTGTTCGCGGTCGGGAGCGATGCCGAACGGGGCGTCCCCGAGGCCGTTCTCAGCTCCCAGCAGCACATCGCCGAGGACGGGGCGGTCGCGCTGCAGGGCGCCGTCGACCAGAGCGTCACCGATCTGCGGGCAGCGGCCGCGGACTTCGGTGGCTCCAAGGCCGTACCGGCGGACGCGATGCTGAACCGTCTCGACCGGTCCTCCCGAAGGTGGCGGGGTACCGCCGTCGTCGACGTGTCCACAGGTCGGCTGCTCGCCTCGCACGGCGAGGCCCTACCGCTGGGGAAGGTGAACCTTCGGGGGCTGCCGGCGAACCCGCCTCCGAGGCTGGTGCGGGACGACTCGGGCGTCACCCGGCTGCTGGCCTTCGCGACGCTGTCGCAAGGCGGCAGGCAGGAGTTGCTCGTCGCCTCCCAGAGCCTGAAGCCGCCGGGCATCTCCGTCGGCAAGAAGCACACGCTCACCGTCGTGGACCGTGACGGGGCCACTCTCACCTCGGCCGGGCCGGGATCCGGCACCGACGGGGCGAAGGCGCTGGCCGGCACCGCCGCCCGCGAGGCGCAGAGCAAAGGGCCGTCGGAAACCGCCGCCGCCGGAGGCTTCGACGGTCCGAGCGGCAGTCTTGTCAGGGCGGCGGACGGCAACACCCGTACCGCCGTCGGATACGCCGCAGTCGCCCGAGGAACCGCCGCGAAAGAGAGTCCGAGCAGCGCACTCGGACTGACGGTCGTCACGACGGTGCGAACCGGGCATCACGGGGCCGGGACCGGTGACCTTCGTCTGGCCCTCCTCGCCGCCGCCGTACTCCTGGCCCTCGCGGCCGGGGTCACCGCCGCCCTCCACCTGGTGGTGCAGCGGCCTGTGCTGCGGTTGCGCCGCGAAGCGCACAGGCTCGGCTCGGGTGACCTCACGGCTCCCGTCCACGTGCCCCGCTTCGGGGAACCTGCCCGGGTCGGTGCCGCGCTGGAGGCACTGCGCCTTCAACTCCTCGGCAGGGGCGGGCCGTCGCAGGACACGGCCGCGCGGCCACCGGCCAAGAGGCGTGTTCTGCTCGGGACGGGCAGCGGCCGACGTCGGCTCGGACTGCGCACCGTCCTCGTGGTGTGCGCGTTCGCTCTGCTGGCCTGGCCCGCGTCGATGCTGCTGACGATCGGCAGCACCCTGCCGCGCCCGGCCGCGGTCGTACCGCGGCTGATCTCGGACGACCAGCGGCAACGCACCGAGACGACGGCGGATCGCGTGCGCAGGGGGATCAACGACGGGTACGCGGATCTCACCCATCTCGCCACCGTTCTCGACGCTTCCCGGTCGGAGGAGGCGCGCAAGGTCCTCGACAGATCCCTGGAGCAGCACGGCCGGTATCGGTCCCTGTACGTCGTCGACGGCGCCGGCAAGATTCTCGCCCGCGCCGGTGATGAACCCCGTACCCCGACGAAGGTCCGCATCAGGCCCGGGGTCAGGCAGACGAACACCTCCGGCACGGAGCCGGTGCTCGCCGCCGTGGCCGCTCAGCCGGTCAAGGGTGGGACGGCGACATCCGGACGCCACTATGTCGTGGGCGAGTTCAAGGTCCAGTACCTGACCGGCATCCTCGACCGACCCGGTCTCGGCTCGGTGTGGCTGGTGGACTCCGCGCACCGGGTCATCGCGTCCAACAAGGGGTTCGTGGCCTTCGGGCGGGTCTCCGACGGCCGGCTGCGGGCCCAGATGAAGGCCGTCGGCACGACCAAGGGCTCCACAGAGCTGCTGCTCGGCTGGCGGGATCCGGCGGTCGCCGCCGTGGCGTCGTTCAACAACAAGCCGGGAGTCGCGAGCGCACTCGGCTGGGAGGTCGCCTCGATCAGGCCGGTGTTCTGGATCGGCCTGCCTGAGTACGAGGCACAGCGGCGGATCATGCTCGCCGGTCTGCTGGGGGTGACCACGGGCGCCCTCTGCATCGGCTGGCTGTACCTCGTCGTCGTACGGCCGCTACGTGAACTCGCGCAGGGCGCCGAGGCGTTGGTAGCCGGGGACCGCAGAACGGTGCTCTACCCGCGCTACCACGACGAGGTGGGATCCGTCGCCCGCAGCCTCGAACTGATCAGACAGCGACTCCCGCGCACCGACGCACCGCCCGCGCCCGGTTCCCCGGACGGTGCGCCCACTCCCTCCGTTTCCCCCTCCGGCCCCGGTCCCAGGAGCTGACCCGCCGTGCTCTTCCTGTACTGCGTCCTCGCGACGTGCTGCGTCGGCCTGCTCGTCGCAGGCATCGTCGAACAGCGCCGCCATGACGCGAATCTCGCCGTCATACCCACCCGAGTGCTGGTCAACGGCATTCGCGGCAAGTCCTCCATCACCCGGCTGTGCGCGGGCGCGCTGCGCGGCAGCGGCCTGGTGACCGTCGCCAAGACCACGGGCACCGCGGCCAGGTTCATCCACCCCGATGCCACCGAGGAGCCGGTCTACCGCAAGTTCGGCATCGCCAACGTCGTGGAGCAGATCGGCATCGTCCGGCGGGCCGCCGGCTACCGGCCCGATGTCCTGGTCATGGAGTGCATGGCCGTCATGCCCGCACTCCAGGAGATCAACCAGTCCAAGCTGATCCGCTCCACCATCGGCGTGCTCTGCAACGTCCGCGAGGACCATCTCGCCGAGATGGGCCCGACGCTGGACGACGTGGCCCGCTCCCTGTGCCGGTCCCTGCCGGAGGGCGGCGTCTGTGTCACCGCGGAGAAGGAGCGCTTCCACATCCTCCAGGAGGAGGCCGAGGCCCGGAACTGCGAGCTGATCTACGCCGACCCGGAAACCGTCACCGACGAGGAACTGCGCGGCTTCAGCTGGTTCACCTTCAAGGAGAACGTCGCCATCGCACTCGCGGTCGCCGAACTGCTCGGCGTCGACCGCGCGACCGCGCTGAAGGGAATGTACGAGGCGCCACCGGACCCGGGTGTGCTGTCCGTCGAGCGGTACCGCACCCCTGACGGAAAGCGGCTGCGATTCGCGAACGTCTTCGCCGCCAACGACCCCGAGTCGACGCTGATGAACATCAACCAGCTGCTCGAACTGGGCGCGATCCACCGTCCGTTGCACGTCGTCATCAACTGCCGTCCCGACCGTGTGGAGCGCAACGGGCAGATGGGCGCGCTCATCCCCCAGCTCGACCCGGAGACGGTGTTCCTCATCGGCCAGCCGACCAAGTCGGCCGCCGACGCCATACCCACCCACTGGGCCGGGAACGTCGTCGATCTCGGCGGCGACCGTCGCGACCCCGACCAGCTCACCACCGAGCTGCTGGCTCACCTGGGTCCGGACTCCTCGCTCGTCGCCATCGGCAACATCCACGGCCAGGGCGAACTCTTCCTGGAACGGCTCGCGGCACTCGCGCCCGACCACCCCGACGCCGCCGCCGACCCCGCAGGTCCCTCCGACCCGAGCGACGCCCCCACCTCACTCGTCGCCCACCACAACTCCTCGCATGGAGAGTTCCGTTGATCCCCGCAGTAGTCACACCCCAGATCGCCGCCATCGGCATCGCCCTCGGTCTGGTGTTCTCCCTCCTGTGCTACCTGACCACGAACCTCTCACCGGGCGGCATGATCACCCCCGGCTGGCTCGCCCTCACCCTCGTCGACGATCTGCGGCGCGCCGCCATGGTCGCGGCCGTGGCAGGCCTGACCTACCTGCTGACCAAGCTGCTCCAGCGCTTCGTCATCCTCTACGGCAAGCGGCTGTTCGCCGCCGTCGTGCTCATCGGTGTCCTGCTTCAGGCCGGGCTCTCCCTGTTGCTCCAGCAGGAGTTCCCCCTGCTGTTCGCCCATCAGGCCCTCGGGTTCATCGTCCCCGGTCTCATCGCCTACCAGCTCGAGAGGCAGCCGAAGACAGCGACGGTCCTCTCCACCGGCGCGGTCACTTTCGCCACCTACGTGATCTTGGTGTCCGGGCTGCTGCTGGGCGCCCTGCCCACGACATGAGCCGCCCCCTCCCCGACATACGGCGCCATCTCTTCTTCCCCCACACCGGAGTTGATCAGTGAAACGCCTCCTGCCAAGAAACCGTAGGTTCTCCCTGACCAGGAACACGGCCCTGTTTCTGGTGACAGCCGTCCTACTCACGACGAGCTACGCGCTGACCGTGCAGCTCAGGCACCGCACCGACTCTCCGGAGGCCTCGCAGGCACCACAGGCATCACAGGCAACAAGGGCATCGCGTGCATCGCATGCATCACGGGGTGCCGGAATCCGGACCAGGAGCGGCCCGCTGCGCTTCGAGCGGATCGGCAACCCCGCCCGCACGGTCGCCCGCGACCCGCGCGGCACCGTCATCGCCACGTTCACCGACGGCGCCCGTACAGCCGTACTGACAGGACCCAGCAGGACCTTCGCGGAGCCGCGTACGACGGCTGCCAAGGTCGTCACCAAGAGCTGGGTGCGGCTGCTGCCCAAGCCATGGGCCCGTGGCGCGGAGCGGAGCGCCTGGTTCAAGAACTGGCTCAGGTCCCGGCTCGGCAGCCGCGACCCCGACATCCTCGCCACCGCCTTCGACTACATCGCCGGTGCCCCGGCCCGGACGACGGCAGCGGGAGTCAGATACAGCGGTGCCGCCCGCTACACGCCCAGCACCCCCGGCGACTCCGGGCGTGCTGTGCAGGGGAAGCCGAAGCCGCGCACGGGCTCGGACTTCTACGACTACCTGGGCATCCCCTGGACCTTCCCCGACGCGGTCACCCGCCGCCCCGAGAAGGACCGCGCGCGCTCCGTCGACAGCTCCGGCTATGTCCGGCTGGTGTACGGATACCGCTCTGGATTCCCGCTGAACAGCAGGGACAACGCGGCGGGCAACGGGCTGCAGCGGAGCCCCGACGCGATCGCCCGCGGGCGGCTCGGCGTACCCGTGATCCCCCTCACCGACCGCCGCCCCGCCGTCATCCAGCAGCTCCAGCCCGGCGACCTGGTGTTCTTCAGGACACGGGAACTGCCCGGCGGACGGATCGGCCACATCGGTATCTACCTCGGCCTGGACACCGCCGACCACCCGCGCTTCATCTCCAGCCGGAAGAACGCGGGCGGCCCCACCATGGGTGACAAGGGCGGCACCTCACGGCTCGACGGTGACGGCTACTACGCACAAGGGCTGCGCGGGGCACGACGCCTCTGACCGCGCTCCGACCGGGTCGACGCCTTGGTTCGCTCACATCGGCCGGGCGCTGGTGCAAGCTCCGGCGGTATGCCGGAGCCGGGCGCAAGGGCCGGTGCTGTCTGCCGGCCCTCGTCCGATGTACCTTCTGCCTGTGCTCACGCCGGTCGACGCCCTTGTGGAGGTCCCGGTGGGGCGGCCGGTGGTCTGTGCCGAGTTCTGAAGCGGAATCAAATGATCCCTGTCCTGATTGTGATCACCACGGTGGTGGCCGGGTGGTCGCTGGTCGCCGGCCGGCTGGAGCAACGGCATGTGCGGGCTCCTCTGGTGCTGGTGCTCGCGGGCGTGGTCACGGGGGTGTTCACCCACAGCCACATCGCCGTCACCCTGAACTCCGAGGTCGCCCAGCATGTGGCCGAGGTCATCCTGGCCGTCCTGCTGTTCGTCGACGCCACCGAGCTGCCGGGCGGGCGGCTGTTCGGCAACGACCCCGGCTCCGCCGCGCGGGCACTGCTGGTGGCCCTGCCGCTGAGCCTGCTCACGATGGTCCTGCTGGGAACGCTGCTGCTGCCCGGGCTGCCGGTGGCGTTGCTGCTGCTCATCGCGTGCATCGTCGTCCCGACCGACTTCGCTCCGGCCGAGACGCTGGTCCGCGACCGGCGTATCCCGGCAAGGGTGCGCAGCGTGCTCAACGTGGAGAGCGGCTACAACGACGGCATCGTCTCGCCCCTCTTCCTGTTCGCCCTGATCCTCGTCGGCACCAACTCCGTCAGCCGAACGCCCGAGCAGGCCCTCGGCACGGCCGTGCCGTTCGCGTTGAAGGCCCTCGTGGCCGGCTTCGTGGTGGGGGCGCTGGTGGCGTGGCTGATCAATCTGGCTGACCGCGCGGAGTGGATGACGGAGCAGTCCCGGCGGATCGTCGTGCTGGTCACACCGCTGCTCGCCTACACCGTGACCACGGCGATGGACGGCAATGGCTTCGTGGCCTCGTTCGTGTGCGGGATCGCCTTCCGCTACGTCAGGCAGGCGCCGGTCCGCCGACGGGGCGCCTCGGCTCCCCACGCCTCGGACTTCCAGCTCATCGAGGACACCAACTCGATGATGACGATGTGCATGTGGTTCTTCTTCGGCAACGCGGTGGTGCTCGCACTGGGCGAGGGCGTCGACTGGCCCGCCATCGTGCTCTGCGTCGCCGCGCTCACCGTCGTGCGCATCCTTCCGATCATGCTCGCCTTCCTCGGCTCGACGTTCACCTGGCGAGAACGGCTCATGGTCGGCGCGCTCGGCCCACGCGGCACCACCTCCATCGTGTTCGGCCTGCTCGCGTTCAACGCTCTGCCGGACGGGCGGTACGCCGACACCGCCCTGTACGCCATGACCCTGACGGTGCTCGGCAGCGTTCTGCTCCACGGCGGCGGCTCGGTGGTCATCGCCCGGTCCCTGACCGGCCCGCCCCCGTCGGCCGGCGGCGGCCCCGGCTCCCCGGGGACCGACGAGCCGGAGTCACAGGTCGCCGCCAAGCGGAGTTGACGTGCCTGGCGGTGCCGCGTGCTTCGCGGTGCTGTGATGTCTTGCGGTGCTGCGTGCCATGCGGTGCTGCGGTGCCCTGCGGTGCTGGCCTGCTTGCGGCGCGTCCGCCTCGCGGCCCCGACGGCTCCTACCCCAGGCCGGTCTTCTCCAGCCACTCGGCGGGGGTGGACCCGACAGTCGCCGGATGTGCGGAGAGCGGCCGGGCGCCCAGGCTGGAGGCATGACACAGCAGGTTCGTGACAAGGAGCCCGAGACCACGGTCGGGGCGTCGGCCGACACCGATGTGCCCGGCCGTGACGTCACACCTCGCGGTAGCCGGTTGCTGGAACTTCTCGGCCTGACGCTGGTGGCGGGCGCCGGTGTCCTGTTCGTCGTCCGTCCTGACGTCTACGAGGCAGGGGCGCACATCATCGCCACGCGGGCGGCCTCACTGGTCCACTGAGCCGGCGATCGGCGAGCACATCCGCCCAGGGAGTCCCTGGGGTTCGACCATCCGGCGTCCGTCGGGTGTGCCCCCGCCAGGCTGAACCCTTTCTGCCTGGCCGTCGTACGCCCTGAACTCCGCGATGACAGGCCCCCGCGCCGGCCGGTGTCCTCACCGCTGACGCGCTGCGCGGCCGACCACGTAGGAAAGGAATTCTGTGAACACCGCATCCGCCCCGGAGGCGACGGGTGCCGAGTCCCTGCGCACCAGCGAGACGCTCAAGGCGCTGTACGGGTATGTCCGCCCGCACCGGTGGGCCGTCGTACTCGGTCTGCTGTTGGCGCTGGCAGGGGCCGCCGGCGGACTGCTCCAGCCCCTGGCCACGAAGGCGCTGGTCGACCGGCTCTCGTCCGGTGGCACGATCGGCACCATCCTGCTGGCCATGACCGTTCTGGTCCTGCTGAGCATGGTGGCCGAGGCGTTCGGTGCCTACGTGCTGGAACGGACGGCGGAGTCGGTGGTGCTCGCCGCCCGCCGCAGCCTCATCGGACGGTTGCTGCGGCTGCGCCTCGCGGAGGTGGACCGGATGCAGCCGGGCGATCTGATGTCGCGGGTGACCTCCGACACCACGCTGTTGCGGGCGGTCAGCACCCAGGCGGTGGTCTCCGCGGCGACGGGGGCGGTGACACTGGTCGCGGCGGTCGTGGTGATGGCGTTCCTCGATGCCGTCCTGCTGGGCGTCACGCTCGGCGTGGTCGCGGTCGTCGGTGTGGGTGCCGTGCTGGTGATGCCGAAGATCGGGCAGGCCGCCGAGCGTGCGCAGGCGGCTGTCGGGGAGATGTCCACGGGCCTGGAGCGGGTCTTCGGTGCGTTCCGTACGGTGAAGGCGTCCGGCGCCGAGGAGCGGGAGACCGCTCGCGTCGAGGCGACGGCACGCAGGGCGTGGCGCCACGGCGTGCGCAGCGCGAAGTGGGAGGCCGTGCTGGGTTCGGCCGACAACCTCGCCGTCGAGCTCGCGTTCCTCGCGGTGCTCGCCGTCGGCGGGGCGCGGGTGGCGTCCGGGGACATGCCCGTGTCCACGCTGATCGCGTTCCTGCTGTACCTCTTCTACCTGATGGAGCCGGTGTACCAGCTGGTCGAGGCAGCGTCCCACTACCAGGAGGGCGCGGCCGCGATCGCCCGGATCGCGCAGGTGGACGGCCTGGCGACGGAGCCGCAGGACCGGCACCGGTCGGTGCAGCCCGCGGTGACCAAGGCGGTGCGGCCGCGTCCGGCGTCGGTTCGCTTCGAGGAGGTGTCCTTCCGGTACGGGCCCCGGCTGCCGGACATCCACCAGCGGGTGGACTTCGAGGTGCCGGGCGGCGGGATGACGGCGTTCGTCGGCCCCTCGGGCGCGGGCAAGTCGACGGTCTTCGCGCTCGTCGAGCGGTTCTACGAAGCGACCGGCGGCCGGGTCCTGGTCGACGGCAAGGACGTGACCAAGTGGCCGCTGTCCGAGCTGCGGTCCGTCATCGGGTACGTCGAGCAGGACGCGCCGGTGCTGGCCGGCACGCTGCGGGAGAACCTGGTCTTCGCCGCGCCCGGCGCGACCGACGACGAGATACGCGAGGTCCTCGCCCGGACCAGGCTCGACGCCCTCGTCGAGCGTCTCCCGCACGGCCTGGACACCCCGGTCGGGCACCGTGGCACGAAACTGTCCGGCGGCGAGCGTCAGCGCGTCGCGATCGCCCGCGCGCTGCTGCGCAGGCCCCGGCTGCTGCTCCTGGACGAGGCGACCTCGCAGCTCGACGCCGTCAACGAGCTGGCACTGAGGGACGCCATCGCCGAGACGGCACGCGAGACGACCGTGCTGGTGGTGGCCCACCGCCTGTCGACCGTCACGGACGCCGACCGCATCGTCGTCATGGACGCGGGCACGGTCCGCGCGGTCGGCACTCATGAGGAGCTGGTGGCCGAGGACGAGCTGTACGCGCAGCTCGCGGCGACACAGCTGCTGACCTCGGCGGGACGCCCCCGCGACTGAGACGGGCCTGACCATGGGCTCGCCGGTGCCGCCGGCCGTACCGGGTGGCGGGATGGTGGCGTCGGACATCTGCCGGATACGCCGTGCTGTACCGCCACGGCCGGTTCCTCGACGTTCTGCTCGCCGACAGCCCCGCGACCCGGACGAGCCCGTCGAGCACATCGCCGGCCCCAGGGTGGAGTACACCCTCGGGCGAAGGGGACACCGAGTCGCTCTTCGCCTGCCTGTCCCGGCTGCCTCCCCACGTGGATCACACCGTCTTCTCCGGCAGCTCCCTCGACGGCAGCACCTCGGAGACTGCCTGCGGCGCCGAGTGGTGCGGGGATCGTTCGCTCGGTGCCCGTGCGCCAGGCGCGAGCCGACGCACACGTACGCCACGTCCTGATCAACACTCCCTGCGCGCCTGCCAGTACTGACGATCGCCCCCGGGCCGCGCCGGCACCCTGCCCACGCATGTCCCCGACATCAGTCGGCCAAGAACAACAGCCGAAGCCCGCAAGGGCGATCCCCCTGCGGGCTTCGGCAGACCGTTCAGGCCGGGATGGGGCAGGAAGCCGAGCCACCCCGGCCGGACCTCACCGGACGTACTTGGCGGGCTTGGTGGCGGTGTTGAGCAGGTGCTCCAGAGGGCCGCGGCGGAAGAAGCGGGACCAGACGGTGGCGAACACGATCGCCCCGAGGACGTACATGAGCAGCGGCACCCAGGACTGCTGGGTCCCTGTCCCGGCGGGCGTGGACAGCACGGACTGCGCGACGAAGTGGCCGACGTAGGCGGTCAGGGACATGGTGCCCACGGCGATGACCGGCTTCGCCAGGCGGCGCAGACGCGGCAGGCGGTCCATCACCACCGTCGCGCCCACGATCACGAGGATCGCGACGCCCACGCTGCCGATGATGTCGAACGTGGTGCCGCTGTGCGGCCCGGCGGCCAACAGATCCGAGAACGACAGCTGGGGCTTCATCGACCCACTGCCCATGGACGCCGACCCGGAGCCACTGGACGACGCCCCGTCCTCCGCCGTGCTCCTCAACGCGTTCTTGCCCGCCAGCAGCAGGGACAAGCCGTAAGCCCCCACGACGAGGCCGGCGCCGATCGCCGCCAGGCGCCGCTGGACGGCGGCCGCCGACAGGTCCATGCGACCCAGCGCCATGCCGGCGATCACGAACGACATCCACGTGAGCGCCGGGTAGAAACCGGTGAGCAGCAGATCGAGCACTCCCACCTCGCTGAGGTGGCGGAGCGGGTCGTAGGCGTTGATGCTCTGCTGGACGGATTCGCTCAGCCGCGTGGTCAGGACGAACGCCAGCTGCGGCATGACGAGCGCGAGCCCCGCCGCGATCATCGCGAGGGTCCTCGCGCTCAGTCGCACCAGGGGCAGGGCGAGGAGGAAGTAGACGCCGTAGAAGCCGAGGATGATCACGCCCCCGTACTCCATCGCCATCACGGTGCCCAGCGCCAGGAGGATCACGGCGCGGATCGCGATCCGGGCCTTCGCCTGCCGGCCCGCCAGGCCGGTCTTCGGCTCGAAGCGGCCCGCGATCAGCATCAGCGAGAACCCGGCGAGGGTGGCGAACAGGACCGACGAGTGGCCGTCCGCGATGTACCGGACCCAGCTGCCGACGCCGTGTGTGGCCGACAGCGGCGGGCCGATGTGCACGACGTACATGCCGAACACCGCCAGCGCGCGGGCCAGGTCCACCCCGACCAGGCGTCCCGTCGAGGGACCGCCGGGGGTCTGCCCGGCGGAGTCGGGCGAGGTTCGGGACCGTGGAGGCGCGCTCTCCTGCGGAGCCGGTGTCTCCTGGGGCGGCTGTATCTGTGTCATACGGAAAATCCTTCGGTGCCGTCAGGAGACGGACCATCCGGCAGGCTTCGGTAGCACCCCCGCCGACCGGCCGGGTCTGCCCCGCCGACCGGCGGAACAGCGCCGCGTCGGCCGTTCGGCGGGCCCCGGACGGCCACTGCCAACTGCCCTACTTGATGAGGGCGTTGGCCACCACGACCACAAGCCCGAGCAACGCGTCCACCATGCCGATCCGCAAGGCGGAGCCCCACGTGCGACCGGCGGCCCGGGCCGCGAGCAGGCCCCAGGCGAACAGCAGCACCACGTTCACGGCGAAGACCACGTACTCGACGCCCGCCGAGGGCCACCACCCCCAGGCCGCACCGAGCAGCAGGACCAGCGTCGGCACCGTCGCCACCACCAAGGGCCACTCGGACAGCAACAGCCGCACCCCGGCGCGCACACCGTGATGGGTCCGGTCGCCGCGCAGGGCGATCAGATGTGCGTAACCGTGCGCCAGGGCCGATGCGACGGCCGTGACCAGGAGCCACTGGGCGCTGCTGAACCGGTCGGCGGGCGCCGTCTCACCCTGCTCCGTCAGGGCGGCCACCATGGAGCTGGCCACTACCGCCCCGTACACGCCCCCGAACAGCACATGGGGCCGCGCCGCACAGCGGCGCAGAGCACGGACAGGCTGACGCGGGTACAGGCGGGGCATGGCTGGGTGGTCCTCTGACGGTACGGAAATCGACTGCGGCCCGCAGACTCGGGCGGGCCCACGGACCGATCCCACCGGACGACAACCACGGACACCATCCGCCGAGCCTCACCCACCCGCCCGCCGACGGGTTGGAGCGCTCCCCCCGACCGGCTGGAACCGGCCTGCCGGGTGGCGGGTGTCCACAGCAGCCGCACCGCCGCGCGCCGTGCCGGACGTAGTGTCGACGGCAGCGGTGGACAGAGCAGACGAGTGTGAGGCGGAACGCCGGTGATCCGGGTAGTGGTGGTGGACGACGAGGCGCTGGTGCGGTCCGGGTTCGAGCTGATCCTGAACGCCTCCGACGGCATCCAGGTCGTGGCGACCGCGGAAGGAGCGCAGGCCGCCGACGTGATCCGGCGCGAGCACCCGGACGTCGTGCTCCTCGACATCCGCATGCCGGATGTGGACGGCCTGACCGTCCTGAGGGAGATCCGGACGCTGCCCGAGCCGCCGACGGTGGCCATGCTGACCACCTTCGACACCGACGAGTACATCCTGACCGCGCTGCGCTCGGGAGCCGCGGGCTTCCTGCTCAAGGACACCGAGCCCGAACAACTCGCCCACCTCGTACGCACCCTGGCCGCCGGTGGCGTGGTGATGTCCCCGAAAGCCTCGCGGGCTCTGCTGCGCGGCCATCCTGGGGCGGACACGCCCCAGGTCGCGGAGGACGTGGCGCGCGTGAACCTGCTCACCGACCGCGAACGTGACGTCCTCGTCCTGATCGCGGAAGGACTGTCCAACGCCGACATCGGCACCCGCATCCATCTGAGCGCGGGCACCGTCAAGGACCACGTCAGCTCGATCCTGACCAAGCTCCGGGTCTCCAGCCGCGTCCAGGCGGCGCTCCTCGCGGAGCGGGCCGGACTGCTCAGCGACGACGGCGCCGGCACGGCACGGGGCAACGGATGATGAGCACGGCTCAGGAACGGTGGCGGCGGGTGCCGCCCTGGGCCGTCGACGCGGGCCTCGTCGTGCTGGCCGCCCTCGACGCCTGGATCAACCTCTACGGCGAGGCGACACCGTTCATATGGGCCTGCGCCGCCCTCGGCTGCGCCGGACTGCTCCTGCGCAGGCGCTTTCCACTGACCGTCTTCCTGTTGACCCTGCCCATGACCCTGTTCATGGACGTGGCGGTCGCGCCGATCGCCGCCCTGTACACGCTGGCCACGCGCACCCGCAACCGCCGCCTGCTGGCCGGCTGCGCCCTGCTGAACGCGGCGGCGAGCACCCTCGCCTGGCCCCTGTCCGACACGTTTTCCGGCGACACGTTTCCCGGCGACCGCACCTGGACGCTCATCCAGTTCGTCTACACGCTGGCCACGGCCTTCGCCCCGATCCTGTTCGGCCAGCTCGTGCAGGCCAGACACGACGTGGCCCGCCAGCTCGTCGAGGTCGAAGTGGCCCGCGAACACGAACGCGCCCTGTACGCCCAGACCGTCCTCGCCCGCGAACGCGCCCAACTGGCCCGCGAGATGCACGACGTCGTCTCCCACCAGGTCAGCCTCATCGCCGTACAGGCCGGAGCCCTGCAGGTCGCCGCCAAGGACCCCGACGCCCGCGACGCCGCCCGCACCATCCGCACCCTGAGCGTGAACACCCTCGACGAACTCCGCCACATGGTCACCCTGCTGCGCGCCTCCGGCGGCAAGGACACCGAACTCACCCCCCAGCCCACCCTCGCCGACCTCCAGCAGCTGATCGCCAACAGCGGCATCGAGACCACCCTGACCGGCGAACTCCCGCCCGGCATCAGCACCACCGCCCAACGCACCATTTACCGCACGGTCCAAGAAGCCCTCACGAACGTACGCAAGCACGCACCCGGCGCCCGCGCCGAGGTACGCCTGTGGCGCGACGCGCAGCACTTCGGCGTCACCGTCACCAACACCGCCCCCACCCGCCCGTCCGTCGCCCTGCCCAGCGCCCGGCACGGTCTGATCGGCCTGAGAGAACGCGCCGAACTGCTCAACGGCACCCTCACCGCCGAGCCTTCCCCACAGGGCGGATACAAGATCGAACTACGGGCCCCCACCCGGCCCGCCTGAGCACAACCCGCCAGACGCGGATCGGCGCTACTTCGCGGAACGCGACCTGGCCCCGTATCTCTCGGCCAAGGTGCTGACGCTGGTTCCCTTCCACAGGGCCTCTACCCGATCTCGTGGAGGCACCGGACAGGCCCCACCGGCCACCTCGCCGACCGGATCGGCCGCAAACCCCTCATCGCCACCGGCATGCTCGTTCAGTCGGCCGGTTTTCATCCTGCGAGGCGCGGCTCGTTGATCCACGTCGCGCGCGCCGCACGGTCCAGCTTCTCCTCCGCCAGTACTACGGCCGCAGCCCTTAGGGGGCCTGTCACTATGCCCGCCCGGCACACCGGCAACACCCTCGCCGCCGACACCGGCGCCAAGCTCAGAACCTCATGGCCCGCGCCGGCCAGTCCTCGGAGCGGGGGCACGAATCTGGCACGCGACCGCTGACCACCACGGACAGCAAAAGGCCCGGGTCTCTGACCTGGGCCTTCTTCATGGAGCGGGTGACGAGAATCGAACTCGCGCTCTCAGCTTGGGAAGCTTGGGTTCTACGGGGTCGACAGTCCCCGCTGACCTGCTGCTGAGCGGCGTCATGACCTGAGGCTGTCTCTGGGTGGGTGACCGCTGTTCCCCGTGGTTCCCCGCAGTATCTGGCACGGTTGTGGCACGACACGTAACTCTGTGGCCGCAGTGCGGCGTCACGCCCGATGATGGGGGCCATGGATGTTGTCGTTCAGCGGGTGTGCACGTCGTGGACGAAGAAGTCGCGCGGCGGCTCTGAAGCTGCTCGCAGAAACGCCGCCCCCACGGCCTTCTTGCTGCCTCCGGGCATGACTGCTGGCCTCCACGAGGTCGCCATGCGGGAATCCGATTCCTTCGAGCCTCGTACACAGGTGCAGGATCTGTCGGCACCCGGGATGATCCTCCGCGAGGTCGATGGGCTGCTGCGCGTGGATCCTCCAGGGGTGAGCATGTTTGCCATGCCACGACGCAATCGGCGCCCGCCCGCCGTTCGTCTGGCTCCTGGCCAATGGCTGCAATGGCAGATCAACTACCGGTTCGTCGGCCGCTGTGACGGAGCATGGTCCTATCGACTGGAGACGTTCAACATCCTTTACGGCCCTGCGACGCCCGACGTGTTCCTAGGTGTGCCGGCACGTCACGTAGACGAGCGGCGGTCCCTGCGTTGAACTCTGCGTCACCAACACAGCAACGGCTCCGGAGGCCGCTTCGGACCTGGGCAACGCGGCAGGTCACGACCCTCACCGCGGCAGTTCAGGGCGAACGAGTCCACGGATAGTCCACGGCTGGTTGAGCACCGCTTCAGGAGTCCGATCAGCGGCCAGAAAGCCCGTGGTACCCCCAGGATGGGACGACCATGAGCGGCCGCCCTGGCGTACACACCTATGCCGTCGTTGATGTCAGCCACGTCGGCTCAGCGCGTCTGTGGGGACCGGGCTTGGGCCTGGTGTGATACCGAGGGCGAGCGGAATGTGGCGGGGCTGTGGGTCGGCGACCACACCGCGATCGGGCTGTCGGTCGTCACGGCCCAGTGAGGCTCGCTATGAGGACAAGTCCACGTGGAGCGGAACAAGCTCAGACCGAAGGGCTGGACATCAAGTTATCCGCATACCAAGTTTAGCTTTCGGTGCTTCACAAATGGGAGGCGTGGTTCGGGTAGTGAGCCCTAGCATGCCGAGCTATGGGCTTGGAGGCGGAACGCATCGCGCAGGTGGCTGACGAACTCAAGATTGGGTTCTGCGGTCTCAACCTAGCCATACTGCCGCTTGCTGACCCCCGGCAGCCGCTTATGGCCATCTACCGCGACCTGTACGAGCAGACGGTTAACTCGCCGCTGGTCGTGTACCGCAACGACGGCACACCCCACTCTGCGGAGCGCCTGACGGACACCTTCGCCATGGCCAGTTCGACTCCTGGTGCCGGGCTGGGGGAGGACCTGCTGAACTTTGCGGCAATGCACGGTGCTACACGCCTCGGTGATGCGATCGAGCGTGCCGGGCTACGCGACAGGACCAACCCACTGCTTGAGTTCGTCCGGCACTTCCGCAACGCCTCTGCTCACGGCAACCGTTGGCATTTCAGGAATGGAGAACCTAGGCAGCCAGCCGCGTGTCGCGGCATCACCCTGACGGCAGCACTGCACGGCTCGAAGGCGTCTGGGGGAGTGGTCGGAGCGGGCGACTATCTGGACATGCTTGACGACGTGGCGGCGCACTTTCGGCCCTGACCAGCACCAGTCCCCCGATGGCGGCTGCAAGCTGGCCGGTCTACTGCCCTAGAACATTGCATAGGCGAGGTCCGACTGAGCCGGAGCCGCGCCATGCAATCGTTTCCCGTCTCGCGGTAAGGAGCATGTACCAGAAGGCCGTTCGTGCGGTGCTCTGGATCAGTGCGAACAGGCGTCGGATCAGTACACAGTCGCCGGGGTGCTGAGGTACTGCAGCTGGCCACTGCGTGACGGCCGGGGAAGTCGTTGGCGACCGGCTCCAGGGCAGGCGAGGCGTGTACAGGGACGCCGGGGCCAGGTGCGTGTGACCTCTGGAGGGTCAGACGAGCGCGCATCCGTCCCGCCTGCGCCCCAACTTCCGTGCCGGCGCGGGCGTGGCTTTGGCTGACAAACGAAGGAACCGGATCGGACACTTATGACCTGCAGCTGACGCCACTGCTTCGGGTGGGTGTCGTGCCAGTCTCAGGGACGTGGTGAGCGAAGTGACGGGGTGCGGAGATGCCAGGGTCGGGTAATCGAGGTCTGTCGAGGGGTGCGCTGATCCGGCAGCGGGCAAAGGCACGGTTCGTGGGTCGGCGGGCGCAGTTGGCGCTGTTCGCGGAGAACCTATCGAAGGACCCGCAGTCTGAGGAGGACCCGGCGGAATTCCTGGTCCATGTGCGTGGTGTGGGTGGGGTGGGGAAGTCCACTCTGCTGCGGCAATGGCAGGAGGCGGCGCGGCGTGCGGATGCGGTGACGGCCTTGGTGGACGAGAACGACGTCCACGGGGTACAGCAGGCCTTGGTCGAGCTGGCCAGGCAGTTGGCGGAGCAGGCCGGCCCGTGTAAGGACTTCGACAAGGCAGTCGAGCAGTTCCAACGGGGTCAGGCGTCGCAGGAGGAGCCAATGCCCGTGGAGGGCGAGGTATCGGTGTCGAGCCGGGTGGTGACGCAGGCCGCTTTGGGAGCGGCGTCGCTCATTCCGGGGGCCGGTGTGGTGACGGCGATGGCGAGTCCGGATGCCGCGGCCCGGGGGTTGGACCGGCTCCGGTCGGCATCCCAGGCTCGTGCCCGCCGGCGGGGAACCCGAGGCGATGAGGCGGGTATGAGCAGGGCTTTCGTCGCCGAGCTGGAGCGGTTGTGCCGTCGCCACAAATGGGTGGTGCTGTTCTTTGACACATGGGAACAAACAGCCCGGTACCTCGACGTGTGGCTGCTGAGTTTGCTGGAGGAAGAATTCGGGCCAGTGCCAGCGAACGTCATGGTGGTGCTGGCCGGTCGGGATGAACTCGCGGAGCGGCAGTGGGCACCGCTGCGGGCGCAGGTCGCGGACGTGCCGTTGGAGGTCTTCACCGAATCCGAGACGCGCTCGCTGCTCACCGCGCGCGGTGTGACCGATCCGAGTGTGGTGGAAGCGGTCCTGCAGCTGTCGATGGGGCTGCCTCTGCTTGTGGAGCTCCTTGCTCTGGCCCGCCCCCACACAGTTGAGGCAGTGGACGCGGGCGGGGACCTCGCGGACGTGGCCGTCGAGCGCTTCGTACAGTGGATCACGGATCCTGAGCAACGCGAGGCGGTGCGGGCGTGTGCGCTGCCGCTGCAACTGAACGAGGACATCGTCGCTGCCGCTGCCGGGCCTAGGGCAGAGGGGGTGTGGGACTGGCTGTGCGGGCAGCCGTTCGTCAGCGGCCGCGGCGGATTCAAGCACTACCATGCAGTGGTCCGCGCCAGCATGGTCCGTCAGGAGCGCACCCACTCCCCTCAAGGCTGGGCTTCGGCACATCTACGGCTCGCTGACACGCATGCCGCCTGGCGTGCCGCGCTCGAGGAACGGCTCCCCGAGGCGAAACAATGGACAGACCCTATATGGCGCCGATACTGCCTTGATGAGACGTACCACCGTCTGTGTGCCCACCCGGGTACACAGCTGACGCCCGCCCTCGAACAGGTGGTGCATGCTGCGGGCCAGGACACCGCTGTGCTGCGGCAATGGATCGAGGCACTAGAACAAGCCGCACAGGACACCACCGACGCAGCCCTGCTCACCTGGTCAAGGCGGCTCCGGGATGCTCTCGGCGGTGACGAACCTGTACTCACATGCCTTGGCGTCCTGCTCTCCCACAGCCAGCTGAGCGCTGAGATCAGGAGCTGGGCTCACACCTACCGTGGCAGCCGTCTCTACCTCTGTGACCGGGAGGGAGAGGCGCTCACCGAGTTGGACCGCGCCATCGCGCACAACACCCGTAACGCTCATGCCTGGGCTCGTCGCGGGGAGACCCATCGCTGGCTCGATAACTCCGACCAGGCCATCGCCGATTTCACCGCCGCACTTGAAATCGACCCCACACTCGCCTGGGCCCTCGCCTCCCGCGGCCAAGCACACCTTCCAGGGGACCGGCAGGACCAGGCCATCGCCGACCTCACCGCCGCACTTGAAATCGACCCCACACTCGCCTGGGCCCTCGCCTCCCGCGGCAAAGCACATCTACAAGGGGATCGGTATGACCAGGCCATCGCCGACCTCACCGCCGCACTCGAAATCGACCCCACCGACACCTGGGCACTTGGCATCCGCGGAGAGGCTCACCGACAAGCAGGGCAGTATGACCGGGCCATTGCCGACTTCACCGCCGCACTCGAAATCGACCCCACGCTCCCCTGGGTACTCGGAATCCGCGGTGAAACACACCAGCAGGCCGGTCGGTATGACCAGGCCATCGCCGACCTCACCGCCGCGCTCGAAATCGACCCCACCTATGCCTGGGCCCTCGGCACCCGCGGTGAGACATACCGGCAGGCCGGTCGGTATGACCAGGCCATCGCCGACCTCACCGCCGCGCTCGAAATCAAGCCCACCTATGCCTGGGCCCTCGGCACCCGCGGTGAAACACACCAGCAGGCCGGTCGGTATGACCAGGCCATCGCCGACCTCACCGCCGCGCTCGAAATCGACCCCACCTATGCCTGGGCCCTCGGCACCCGCGGTGAGACATACCGGCAGGCCGGCCGGTATGACCAGGCCATCGCCGACCTCACCGCCGCGCTCGAAATCAAGCCCACCTATGCCTGGGCCCTCGGCACCCGCGGTGAAACACACCAGCAGGCCGGTCGGTATGACCAGGCCATCGCCGACCTCACCGCCGCGCTCGAAATCGACCCCACACTCGCCTGGGCACTTAGCATCCGCGGCAGGGCACACCGACAAGCAGGTCATTACGAGCAGGCGCGAGTAGACCTGGAGCGGGCAGTGGAAGTAGATCCCGAAGACCTCTCCTGCAGGTTCGAGAAGCTCATGTTCGACACCGTGGAGGGAGGGCTCGAAGGGTGTGCCGAACGGTGGAGTCAACTGCTCGGGTCCCCTATCAGCCCGCCGGACGGGGCTAGTGCAGAGACCTTGGACCTTTTTCGAGCCCTGCTCGTCGAACCGGGAAACCGTGTGCCGGAAGCAACAGAGAATTTGCTCGCTACACAACCGGGGCCGGGCAACCTCACGGAGATACTGAGCTATTTGGCTGAGCTCTCTGTTGTGGGAGCCAGGGTGGCTGGCCGGGCACGGCAGTGCCACAACCTGATCATTGAGCACACGTCAAGTTGAGCCGTCAGCGACGGCACCGAAGGTCACGCAAATCGTGGCGCTGGTATTTCTGCAGCCGGGCGAGGATCCGACGGGGCATCTCGACGGCTGGAGTTCGATCGCTTCCTGGTTCTGCTGAGGTACTGCCCGGCCACGCTAGCCGTGCCGGAGCATTGAGGAGTACTGGCATCCGGTGCCGTTGATGTCACTTGTGGATGTCAGAACGGAGCGACCCGCGCTCGCTCGCTGGCACGATGGTCGCGTGGTTGGCCTGGAGTGCACCAGAGCAGAGACCGTGGCGTACTTCCAAGCGCTCGATGAGAACGGCACCCTGCGGTACCACTTCCCCCATGCCGACGAGGAGGGCGGTCTGTGGTACATCGAAGCCGTACCCGACTGCGGCGAGTTGATCGTCATCAAGCAAGCCGAACTGACTTCGGCCGGCCGACTCCACCGGTACAGCTGGGAGCACCTGGAGGACGAGCACGGTGGCCTGACGGACCAAGCGTTCGACCCTGAAGAGGATTCGCTGGAGGCCATCCCGGCCGAGGAGTTCCAGCGAGTGTGGACGTGGTGATCACGCTGGACAACCACTGTAGGAGAGAGGCGGGGGTGTACTGCCGGTGACCTGCACCTTTAGTGGTGGAGCTGTCGGCCGTGGTCGAGCCCGCTAGGCACCCGCGTTGACGGTGGCTGACCCCTGCCATCTGGCACGGTAGTGGCACGAACCTCAGCCGACGCCAGTCAGCCACGACCGCGGGTGCGTCGCCCGACCAGGCGCGCGTATGCCTCGCCGTACCCCTGACCTTAGCCACGCTGCATTGCTATGGCCCAGAGCAAGCCGTGGCGGCGGGCGCGGTTCTGGCACTCGGTGCCATACACCACGCACCTGGTGCCAATACTCGCGATACGCACCATTGCAGACTCACCTGTCTCTTACGATGTGGCCCAGTCTAAGAGGAGGGGTGCAAGTGATACTCCGCGAGTTCCTGTACGTAGATACTGATAAAGTCAGGGCAATGCTAGCCCAAATCGATGGAGGGGTCGCGGAAGAATCACGGGAGACCGAGCGCAAAGAAAAAAGGACCACTGTCGGCCCACGGGTCGCTGGGCAATATTTTCAAGGATCTGGAAGTGAGACGTATACGAATAAGTCTCTAGGCGATGCGTTGTTTCCGATGCTCGAACAGGCTCTAGAGTCAGAGTCACTGCTTCGAGATATATCAGAAGAAGTCTGCGACCCAGAGCAGTGGAGTTCCGGTGAACTGAAAGGAAGACTGCCTGTAGGGTCCCTGGTCAGAGTTACAGCCATGGGCTCTCTGTTCGATACTCGCTATGCGACTTCGGCATTCTCGGCCTTTGGATCTGTGATGGTTGGCTTGAACGACATGGGTCATCTACCGGTTGTCAAACAAGCCAGTCAAAGCAAAGGGAAGCAGGGGGGCCAGCAGAGGCATACACCTAAGCAGAAACCGGCAGACGGGCCAGCCGCGTTGGAAGACTCAATCCCCGACTTCCCTGACATTGGAGGTGCTGACGGGAGAATGCTGAGAGCTTTCGTGCGCATTTCCAAGGGCGTCTTTGCGCCTGGCCTTCACGTGAACCTTACTCCAACGAAAGGCGTCCTTATAAACTCGCGACTCCAAGAAGGGCGCCAGTACTTGGACAGTGAAGCAGATATCCTATTCGCCCGATACGGGACGGAGCAGCAGGAGTGGACAGTAGTCGGCAGCATTGGCAGCTACGGCACTGAGGAAACCTCTCTACCTGACATGGATTTCTACAATGCGGACGGAAGTATAAACAGAGCGGAGTTTGCGGAGACCATGAACGCTCAGATGCGAAACCTGGGCCGCTTGGGATTTATTGACCTTCCGCAGCATCCAGGCTTCTCGCTTATCCCCTTCGCCGTTTATCGATCCATTCCTCGGAGTGGTGCAGTGACAATTGCCGATTGACGCGAATTGATTTCGCTGCACCTAGTTTGCGGATCGAGAATGGGTATCCAGGAACTCCTCGCCATGCGGTACTTGAAGCGGAAGCTGCGATCATTTGCGGGCGGTTGGGGTGCTGACCTGGGCGAACGGATAGGTCGCGGCCTTGTCAGGCCGGGCTGTTTCCACCGTGGTTCCCCACTGTTCCCCGCTCGATCTGGTGCGCTTGTGGTGCGGCCTGCCCGGCGCACGGCCTGATGGGCGTACGTGCAGACGCGTGGAAGGCGTCTCAGAGATGGCGTTTGGACGCTCTGACCAGTCGGCTGATGTCGTCGCAGGTCTTTACCCTGCGCTGGTCGAGCTCGGTCCTGCTATCCGTCTTGGGCAGCGCTGTGACGTCCGCAAGTACAGCTTCTGCCGCCTGGCTCAAGGCCTCATCATCGGTGAGCATCTGCACTCGGAAAAGGGCTTCTTGGGCGTTAGAGCGCAGGTCGTAGGCGCGGACGCGCACCACGCCGGGGTCCTCGTGCGGTGGTTGTTCATGTTCGCAGAACCACGGGTGCACCAGGCAGCGGCGGTAGTTGATGAGTGCTAATGGGCCATGCCCGGCACGGCGAGAGCCACTCGGCCGGCGTCAGTTCCGACACCTCCTCGCTTGCCAGTGCCGCATGGCCCGAGCCTGAGGAGCTCGCCGGTCTCAGCATTGAACATCCCGGCAGTAGACAGCGGCACCATCACCGCACAGGTGGCCGTCCACCACCGATGGTGCAAGAGTTGATGGAGACGCTCGTGCTTCGATCCAAGACCATGGGCAAACAATGGATACTTTTTCCGTAAGTGTATTAGCTGGCGTTATCGCGGCGGCTATCTGGACGCCTATCGGCTTCTGGCTGGGGGCATCCTTCCAGCGTCTTCGGCTCAGGAGGCCTGTTCGCTGGTTCTGGCAACTCCCACCTGAGAATAAAGAGGTTCTGATATCCGCAAGCGTCCATAATTATGATCCCGCCGAAGGTACCGCTTATATCCCAACAGGCGACACCCTCACAATGGCTGAAGTAACGTCGCTACTGAAGCGCAATTTCCGTGGGCTTGTCAATGTATTCTATTCAGACCCGCAAAGCACAGTAAGAGCATGGGGTCGCACCGTTGTCCTCATTGGTGGCGGAAAGGGTAATGTGACCTCACGCTGCCTTCTTGCCGCACTTGCTCCCCCCTTGCACGCATACGACCACGAAGATGTCGAGCATGACTACAAGGGGCTTAAAAATAAGCGGCGTGACCGAATCATCAGCCCCCCGGAGTCGAGCGAGGAGGACTCTGCATTCATTATCCGAACACTGGACCCCCTAAATTGCGCTAACTATGTCTACATCATTGCCGGCGGCCGTACGTTTGCAACATATGCAGCGGCTCGATGGAGCACCGACCCGAAGAATCTGCGTTGGGTGAAGCGGAAATACGAGAGGCGGCGCTTCTTGAATTTTCTATTGCGGCGTTCCTTCCGTGTCCGCAGATGGGTCGGCGGCACCCCTCGGCCGCGCCCGAAATTTAACAGCATTCAAGTCGTGCTCAAAGTTCAGATGCATAATCAGCCCGAACCGATGGCGGTCCCCTCTATCGCTGACGCAACGATATGGCATGGAGGCACAGATGACGAAGGCGTGGCCCTGAATAGAGCCTCACAGAAACCGGATTTGTACTACTTCCACACTCCGTGTGATTACCTGCAAAAATACAGGGAATACTCCCGGGGCGATGTAGCACCCTGACAGCTGCTGTTTAGTCTCAACCTTCATCTGGAAAGTCTTGTCTGCTTCATTTGGCTTAGGTGTCGCACCAGTTGGTGGTGGCGCTTGCTGCACCAGTGTCCGTACACCCGGGAGGGCGCGCTGGTACGTGAGTACCGCAGTAGGAGTTCGATCTCGGCCCGCGTGACGCTGCGCTGTCCGACGACGAGGGCTGGCGAGGGTTACACCGTCAGCCGTCAAGGTCTGCGGACGTCCGGGCTCGTTGATGTCAGAGGTGGATGTCAAAGAACAGCTCTGGTGTCGGAAGGGTCTCCATGCGCTGGTCCGGTTGGTCGGCCCAGCTCCACCAGACACGCCCACCGGGGCACCTTCACAGTGACCGGCAGGCCCGCTGGCCGTCGTCCTACCGCCTGGAGAGCACGAAGCCACCAGCCCTCATGGGCTGGATGCATTCGAGGCAGGCAGCCGCCTCGCCGAGCCGGAGCGGATGAACGGGCGCCGCGTCCAGGGCGACACCAAGTCCGAAGCGGGAACCAGGACTGTGATTCTTCCCGCCTTCCTTCGCCGGGAACTCCGCTGGCACCTGGAGTCGTACGCCGAGCCGGGTCCGGACGGGCTGCTCTTTGTCGGTGAGAAGGGGGCTCCCTTCCGGCGCAGCACCTTCGGGCGTAAGTGGCGGAAAGCTCGGGAGGTCGTCGGCATGCCGGAGGGCTTCCGGTTCTACGACCTGCGGCACACTGGGCACACCCTCTCCACCCGTTCCGGTGCCACCCTGAAGGACACGATGGTGCGCGCCGGGCAGTCGTCTGAGAAGGCCGCGCTGATCTATCAGCACTCCGACGAGGAGAGGCAGGAAGAGGTCGCCGCCGGCCTCGACGGCACGGTCCGGAAGGCCCGCGAGGAGGCTGCCCGGAAGGCCGCCGAGAAGCGTTCTGGCACGCGGCCGGTGATTACAGCGGACAGCAAAACGGCCCAGGTCTCTGACCTGGGCCTTCTTCGTGGAGCGGGTGACGAGAATCGAACTCGCGCTCTCAGCTTGGGAAGCTGATGTTCTACCATTAAACTACACCCGCGTAAGACGCCGACCGAGTCGGTGTCCGAACGGTCGCCACTTTACCTCATGTCAGGCTCCCGGTGTTCATGCCGCGGAGCCTGAGGGCGTTTCAGGGGCGGGATGCGGCTGCGGGTGGCCGGAGTTGGGGCGTACGGTGGGGGCGTGGGCGAGGGTCCGGGCGGGACCGGAGTGCCGCCTGGAGGGCCCTCCTTTTGATCCCGTACCGTGGCTTTTGTCGTCAGGCAAGCAGCAGCCCGACGCGGCTCTTGGGGAAGGGACTCTTGGACTTGATGGAGCGCACCGTCGTCCGTTGTGCGGATGGGCACGTGTTCACCACCGCTTCGTTCCCGATGCAGCAGGCCGACCGGCTCGGCCCCGGCCGGCTGCTTCGCTGTCCGCGATGTGCGCGGCTGCGGAGCGTGGTGCCCGTGAGCTACGAGAAGCGGTAGTAGCGGCTCAGAAGCGGTAGCGGCACGGACCGCCAGAAGTACGCAGGCAGGCGCGCGGAGACGTCCGGTTGTGGTCGCTCCGCGCGCCTTGCGTATCCTCGGGGCGTGCTTCTCTCAGACAAGGACATCCGGGCCGAGATCGATGCCGGGCGCGTGCGGATCGATCCCTATGACGACGCCATGGTGCAGCCGTCGAGCATCGACGTGCGGCTGGACCGCTATTTCCGGGTGTTCGAGAATCACCGGTACCCGCACATCGACCCCTCGATCGAGCAGGCCGATCTGACCCGGCTCGTCGAGCCGGAGGGGGACGAGCCGTTCATCCTGCATCCCGGGGAGTTCGTGCTCGCCAGTACGTACGAGGTCATCTCGCTGCCCGACGATCTCGCCTCCCGGCTGGAGGGGAAGAGCTCGCTCGGGCGGCTCGGGCTGGTCACGCATTCGACGGCCGGGTTCATCGACCCCGGGTTCAGCGGACACGTCACCCTTGAGCTGTCCAACCTGGCCACCCTGCCCATCAAGCTGTGGCCGGGGATGAAGATCGGGCAGCTGTGCATGTTCCGGCTCAGCTCGCCCGCCGACTTCCCGTACGGCAGTGAGCGGTACGGGTCGCGGTACCAGGGGCAGCGGGGGCCGACCGCCTCCCGGTCCTTCCTCAACTTCCATCGGACCCAGGTGTGAGTGACCCGAGCATGAGTGAAGTGCGGGAGAACCTCTCCTACGAGCAGTTCGGCGTCGCCGTGCGCGAGCTCGCGCAGACCATCGCCGACGACGGGTACGAGCCCGACATAGTCCTCAGCATCGCCCGCGGCGGTGTCTTCGTGGCCGGCGGGCTCGCCTACGCCCTCGACTGCAAGAACATCCACCTTGTGAATGTCGAGTTCTACACGGGTGTGGGGACGACGCTCGAGATGCCCGTCATGCTCGCTCCCGTCCCGAACGTGATCGACTTCTCCGAGAAGAAGGTGCTGATCACCGACGACGTCGCCGACACCGGCAAGACGCTCAAGCTGGTCCGCGACTTCTGCCTCGACACCGTCGCCGAGGTGCGCAGCGCCGTCGTCTACGAGAAGTCCCAGTCGCTGGTGAAGTGCGAGTACGTGTGGAAGCGGACCGACGAGTGGATCAACTTCCCGTGGTCCGTGGAGCCGCCCGTGGTGCGGCGGGCCGACCAGGTGCTCGACGCCTGACACCACTCCGAGAGACACAGAGAAAAGGGGCTCCCCCTTCCGGGGAGCCCCTTTTCTTATGCCGTGCGGCAGACCTCAGACCGTGCCCAGCTTCACGATCGACAGCAGTGCGATCAGCTGGATCGCCGACGCGCCCAGCGCCTTCGGCCAGGGCAGGTCGTGGGAGCGGCCGACCATGAGGGTCAGCAGCGCGCCGCCCGCGACCCAGGTGGCCCAGCCCAGCAGCTGCACGAACGTCGCGTCGCCGCCGAAGAACATGGCGAAGACCAGGCGGGGCGCGTCCGTGAGGGACATGATCAGCATGGACAGGCCGACCGTGGGCTGCCAGGCGCCGTCGCCGCCGAGCTGGCGGGCCAGGGTGTGGGTGACCACGCCCAGGATGAACGCGCTGATCACCATCGCGACCGCCGTCGTCAGGACGATGGGGATGGCGTTCGAGAGTGTGGCGTTTATCGCATCCTTGCGGGCGCCGTCGAAGCCGAAGACGGCGAGCAGGCCGTAGAGGAACGTGACGATGAGGGCCGGGCCCCACATCGTGTAGTCCCGCATCTGGAGGAACGTCTGGTTGGGGGCGAGGACGATGCCCCTCAGCAGGGCCTTCCAGTGCAGGCGCGGGCCGACCGGGCCGGGCGGCGGGGCGGCCGAGCCGGCGCGGTAGGTGTCGCCCTGGCTGTAGGGGTCCTCGCCGACCGAGAAGGCCTGGGTGTGGCCCGGGTTGTTCGCCGCGTACGGGTCGTGCGGGCCCTGCGGGCCGGGCGGGTACGCGCCGTCGCCGAAGTACTCCGGCTCGCCCTGGTCGCCGTAGCCGCCGCCCGGCCGCCCGGCGTTCGGCTGCGGCCAGGTGGGGCCGCCGCCGTTGCCGTAGGGCGGCTGCTGCGGGTACGGCTGCGGCGCCGGCGGGTAGCCGTACGACGGTCCCTGCGGCGTCTGCTGCCCGTTCGGAGGGTTGTGCGGTCGCGTCTGAGGAGCGCCGTTGTTCCGGCCGCGTCCGATCCTGAATCCAGCCACGTCTTCGAACGTACCTGGTCCCGGGCGGTGGCGTGCCGGGCCCGGGCTTCCGGGCCCGGCTTTGCGGCCGAGCTGTGACATCCCCTAGGGGGTAAGGGCCTTTGGGTGTCCGTGGGTTGTAGGGGTTCGGCCGTACGGGGTTCGCCTCGGCCCTCGCCCGGGCGTCAGCCCAGCATGTCCTGGCCCAGCCTCAGGTAGCCGGTCGTCGACATGCCCAGCGAGCCGGGGCCGACGCTGATCGCGTTCTTCGTCGTCACGCCCGAGGCCGAGCCGCGCAGGCTGTAGACGGCGCCGGAGGGGTGGTTCTCGCCGTCGGAGCCCACGGACAGGTCCGCCTTGCCGTCGCCGGTGAGGTCGGACAGGCGTACGGACGCGCCGAAACGGTCGGCGGACTCGGCGGTGCCGGGGACGCCGGCGGTGTTCTGGGTGAACGACTGGGCGCCGGTGGCGGTCAGGCCGGCGGCCGAGCCGCGCAGGACGGTGACGCTGCCGGCGATCTCCGCGGTGCCGACGGTCTCGTGGAGCGTGCCGACGGCCAGGTCGCCGTAGCCGTCGCCGTTGACGTCGGCGATGGAGAGCGCGTTGCCGAACCAGTCGCCCTCCTCGTCGGCGCCCGGGACCCCGGCGGTGTCCTGGTCGATCGTGGCCTGGGGCTGGGTGCGGACGCCGTTCGCGCTGCCGAGGTACGCGCTGACGGAGCCGCCGAGGCTCTTGCCGTCGCCGCCGTACGCCGCCGAGACGACGTCGTCGTAGCCGTCGCCGTTCAGGTCGCCGACGGTGGCCAGCTCCCAGCCGCCGCTCTTGAGGAACGTCTGGTAGGTGAGGCCGCCGTCGGAACCGAGGTAGATCATGTTGCCGTCGTCGTACGTCGACGCCTCGCTGCCTGTGACGACCAGGTCGTCGGCGCCGTCGTTGTCGAGGTCGCCGGCGGAGAGGTCCTGGGCGCCGTAGATGCTGCTGCCGGTCTGGAGGCCGGTGGCGAGTTCGTGGCGGGAGCCGGGGCCGGAGGATTTGGTGAAGCCCTCGTGGATCCAGATGTCGCTGCCGGTGCTGCCGACGGCGAGGTCGGGGCGGCCGTCCCCGCCGAAGTCGCCGACGGTGAGGGACATGCCGTACTCGTCGTGGGCCGACACGGCCGGGTCGGGGACGCCGATGCCGCCGGACAGGCCGCTCTTGCCGCCCCAGACCACCGTGACGGAGCCGCCGTCGGCGTCGGATCCGACGTCCTCGCCGACGCTGCCGATCACGAGGTCGGCGTACCCGTCGGCGTTGAGGTCGCCGGAGGTGAGGGACTTGCCGAAGCGGTCGCCCTGCTCGGCGGTGCCGGGGATGCCGGCGGTGTCCTGGGTGAGGACGGTGCGGCGGGTGGCGCTGATGCCGCTCGCGGAGCCGTAGGTGACGACGACGGCGCCCGCGTCGGTCTTGCCGCCGACGGGGGCGTAGGGGGCGGCGGTGGCGAGATCGCGGTAGCCGTCGCCGTTGAAGTCGTCGGCATGCTCGGCGGGGGCGGCGGAGGCCGGGGCCGCCAGGGTGAGCGGGGTGATACCGGCGGTCAGCAGGGCGGCGGCGGTGAGGGTCGCCGCGGTGTGCCTGCGCATGAGTGTTCCTCCTGGTAGGGGCTGTGAGGTACGTCGGGGGGTCAGCCCGCGAGTACGTCACCGAAGTACGCGTCGCCCGCCGGGCCACCCACGGTCGCGGCGCCGAAGGACTTGGACCCGGTGGCCGTGACGCCGGACGCGGTGGACTTCAGCAGCCAGACCGCGCCGTCAGCGGTGTTCTCGGCGGAGGCGCTCGCCACCAGCTCCGCGCGGCCGTCGCCGCTCGCGTCGGTGAGCCGCACGGCGTAGCCGAAGGAGTCGTACGCCTCGGCGGTGCCGGGGACGCCCGCGGTGTCCTGGGAGAAGGACTTGGCGCCGCTGCCGGTCAGGCCGGAGGCCGAGCCGCGCAGCACCGTGACCGTGCCCGCCTGCTTCAGCGAGCCGATGACCTCGTACGGGGCGCCGACCGCGATGTCGGCGTAGCCGTCACCGTTGGTGTCGCCGGCCGACAGGCTCCAGCCGAAGCGGTCGTTCCGCTCGGCGGCGCCGGGCACGCCCGTGGTGTCCTGGGTGATGCGGACGGGAGTGCGGGTGCTGAGGCCGCCGGCCGCGCCGTACGTCACCGTGATCGCGCCGCCGGGGCCGCCGTTCGGCTCGGTGGCCGACTTCTCCATGAAGTTGCCGGTGACGATGTCGCCGAAGCCGTCCTTGTTCACGTCCGCGATGACGGCCGCGTAGCCCCCGGCGAGCTTGCCGCCCGCCGTCAGGCCGGTTGCCGAGCCCTTGTACAGCACGCTACGGGTGCGGTAGCCGTCGCCGGCCTCCTCCTGGCCCATGACCAGCAGGTCCGCCTTGCCGTCGCCGGTGACGTCACCCGCGACGATGTTGTCGGTGTTGATACCGGTCTGGGCGGAGGTGTCGATGCCGGTGAGCTCGGTGGCCTTGCCGGTGCGGCTGATCGGGCCCTTGAAGATGTTCAGCTCGGGGTAGGCGAGGTTGGCGGCGGCCAGGTCGGTGTCGCCGTCGCCGTCGAAGTCGCCGGTGGCAACGGACCAGCCCAGCTCGTTGCGGTTCTCCGGGAGCGGGGCGGACATGTCGGTCGCTGTCTTCAGGCCGCTCGCGCCGCCCCAGACGACGGTGAGTACGCCCGAATCGTCGGTGGAGCCGATGTGCTCGGCGTGCACGCCCACGATCAGGTCCGTGTAGCCGTCGTCGTCCAGGTCGCCGGTGGTGAGACGGTCGCCGAAGTAGTCCTGCGTCTCCGGGACGCCCGGGATGCCGTCGGTGGCCTGGCTGATGATCTGGTGCTTGGAGCTGTCGAGGCCGTTCGCCGTGCCGTAGACGACGGCGACGTAGCCGGCCGCGGTCTTGCCGCCGATCTTGCCGAGCGGGGCGGCGATGGCGAGGTCGCGGTGGCCGTCGCCGTTGAAGTCGCCGGAGAGGCCGGAGGGCGCGGCGGTGGCCGGTGTCGCGGGCAGGGTGGTGAGGAGGCCGGTGGTGAGGGTCGCGGCCAGGAAGAGGGTGCGCTTGCGCATTGTCGAGTCCCAGGTGTCGTGATCAGGAGTTGAGTGCCGTGCCGTAGCCCGGCGTGCCGGCCGTGGAGATACCGGTCGTGCCCGGGCCGAAGCTGACGGAGCCGGTGGCCGTCGGGCCGGTGGTGGTGGAGCGCAGGGACCAGACCGCGCCGTCGCCGGCGTTCTCGCCCGGCGCGGAGACGGACAGGTCGGCGCGGCGGTCGCCGGTGTGGTCGGTGAGGGTGACGCGCTCGCCGAAGCGGTCGCCCTTCTCCGAGCCGCCGGGCACGCCCGCGGTGTTCTGGGTGTACGAGGTGGCGCCCTTGGTGGTGAGGCCGGACGCCGAGCCGTACAGCACGGTGACCGCACCGGCGGCGGAGTTCTCGCCCGCGGTGCCGATGGCCAGGTCGGCGAACCCGTCGCCGTTGATGTCGCCGAGGGAGACGTCGCTGCCGAAGCGGTCGCCCTTCTCGGCGGCGCCGGGCACCCCTGCGGTGTCCTGGGTGAGGACGAGGGGGGCGCGGCTGGTGTCGCGGCCGCCGGGACCGCCGTGGACGACGGTGACCTTGCCGCCGAGGGCTCCCGCCGGGTCGGCGGAGGTGTCGCGGTCGTTGCCGACGGCGATGTCGGCGTAGCCGTCCTTGTCGATGTCGCCCACGGCCGAGACGTGTCCGGCGGGCAGGTCCTGGAGCCAGTCGTTGTAGTTGCCGATCTCCAGGTCGGCCAGGGCGGTGGTCGCGTCGTCGGTGCCGGCGGTGCGGCCGTGCAGGACCACCCGGGGGTGGCCGTCGCCGGTGATGTCGCCGGACGAGACGTGGGTGATGCCGTACGAGGTGGACCACGAGTCGTTGCGGGAGCCCGAACCACCGTTGTGCGGGCCGGTCTTGGTCAGCGGTCCGGCGACGAGGGAGAGGGTGACCGGGCCGGTGGAGCCGACCGCCACGTCGAGGTCGCCGTCGTTGTCGAAGTCGCCCGCGGCCAGGGACTGGCCGTAGCGGTCGTAGTCGGTGCTGAAGAAGGTGAACAGCGAACGGGCGCCGGACAGTCCGGACGTGGAGCCCCAGACGATGGTGACGGTGCCGTCGTTGGTGTCGCTGCCGTCCTCGCCGGGCGTGCCGATCAGCAGGTCGGCGTAGCCGTCGGTGTTGAGGTCCGCCGAGGCGAGGGCGGAGCCGAAGGCGTCGTCGGCCTCGGCGGCACCGGGCATTCCGGCCGTGTCCTGGGTGAGGAGCGTGCGCGTCGAGCTCTTCGGCCCGCTGGTGCTGCCGTAGACGACGGACACGGCGCCCGCCTTCGCCTTCCCGGCGACCGTGGCCCCCGGCGCACCGATGGCCAGGTCGATGCGGCCGTCGCCGTTGAAGTCGTACGGGGCGGCGGCGGTGGCGGCGTGGGCGCCGGGTGCGGACAGGGTCAGGGCGAGCGGGGTGAGGGCCGCCGCGAGGACGGCGGCGGTGACACGGGGGCGCATGAGGGCTCCGGGAGTGAGCTGACGGGATGTCACTGGGCGATCACCGAGCCGAAGCCGTTGCCGGCCTTCAGGGAGACGCCGGTGGCGGTCAGGCCCGTGGAGCCCGTGGTGGTCGGGCCGGTGGAGGTGCCGCGCAGGGTCCAGACGCCGCCGGAGCCGTTCTCGCCGTCGACGCCGATGACCAGGTCCGCCTTGCCGTCCTTGGTGAGGTCGGTCAGGTCGACGGCGGAGCCGAAGCGGTCCCAGGCCTCGGCGGTGCCGGGGACGCCGCTGGTGTCCTGCGTGTAGGACGTGGCGCCGCTGGTCTTCAGGCCGGAGGCGGAGCCGAACAGGACGGTCACGGAGCCCGCCTCCGCCACGGTGCCGAGGTCCTCGCCGTGAGCGGCGACCGCGACGTCGGCGTAGCCGTCGCCGTTGATGTCGCCGGTGCTGACGGCCGAGCCGAAGGCGTCGTCGGTCTCGCCCGAGCCGGGCACGCCGGTGGTGTCCTGGTGTACGACGGTCGGCGTCTGCGCCGGGTCGGGGCCGTTCGGGCCGCCGTACCAGACGGTGATCTGGCCGCCCTTGTGGCCGCCGGGCTTGTGGCTGGACGGGTCCGTGGAGTCACCGAGGACGAGGTCGCCGTAGCCGTCGCCGTTGATGTCGCCGACCGAGCCGGGGAAGCCGTCGGCGTTCGGCAGCTCGGCGAACTTGTAGCTCGTGCCGGTCCAGCGGTAGTACCAGATCTGGCCGCCGGAGTCGCCGTCCACGGCGTGCGGGTGGACGCGCTCGGCGGCGCCGTCGCCGGTCATGTCGCCCGCGATCACCTCGTACCCGCCGCCGAGCTCGCCGGCGCGGTAGTGGCTCAGCGGGCCGCCGGTGCGGGTGAAGGGGCCCTGGTACAGGCGGATGTGGCTCTGGCCGGTGAGCGTCACGTCCGTGTCGCCGTCGCCGTCGAAGTCGCCTGTCGCGATGCCCCGGGAGAAGCCGCCCCACTCGGAGAGGTCGGCCGGCTGCGGCAGGCCCTTGCCGCCGGACAGGCCGGACGTGCCGCCCCACAGGACGGTGCCGGAGCCGACGCCGTCCCGGTCGCCGATGCTCTCGCCGGTGGCGCCCACGACGAGGTCGGAGTAGCCGTCGCGGTCCAGGTCGGCGGCGGCGAGGGCGGAGCCGAACAGGTCGGTCGACTCGGCGGTGCCCGGGACGCCGGGGGAGTTCTGGGTGATGATCGCCTTACGGGTGGCCGAGACGCCGGACGACGAGCCGTAGAGCACGACGACGGCGCCGGCGCAGGACATCGAGCCCACGTCGGTGCACGGGGCGCCGACGGCGACGTCCCGGTACCCGTCGCCGTTGAAGTCCCCGGCGAGGCCCGAGGGCGCGGCGGCGGCCGGGGTGACGGTGAGCAGGCCGGTGGTGAGCGTGGCGGCCAGGAGGAGGGTGCGCTTGCGCAAGAGGGGGCTCCGGGTGGGAAGGGGCCGGACCTGGGAGGCCCGGCCCCGGGGGTGCGGGGTGGCTCAGTCGGCGAAGTTCGCGCCGAAGTTCGGGTAGCCCGTCGTCGAGACGCCCGAGGAGCTGGGGGAGACGGTGCGGGAACCGGTCGCGGTGATCTTCGTGCCGCTGGACGGCAGGTAGAGGACCGCGCCGTTGCCGTCGTTCTCGTACGAGCCGGCCATCAGGTCGGCGCGGCCGTCGCCGGTGACGTCGTCGAGCTTCACGTCGGTGCCGAGGAAGTCGCCCTTCTCGTCCGAGCCGGGGACGCCCGCGGTGCTCTGCGCGAAGGACTGGGTGCCGGTGGAGGTGTCGATGCCCGAGGCCGAGCCGTACAGCACGACGAGCTGGCCGGCGTCGGCGACCGAGCCGATGTTCTCGCCCGCGACACCGACCACGAGGTCCTGGTAGCCGTCGCCGTTGATGTCACCGAGGTCCAGCTCGTAGCCGAAGTAGTCGTTGCGCTCCGAGCTGCCGGGGACGTTGCCGGTGTTCTGGGTGATGCCGGTGGTGGAGCCGACGCCGGCCGGCGCGCCGTAGGTGACCCACACCTTGCCGCCGTCGGAGGCCTCGGGGAAGGACACCCCGTCGTCGTCGGTCCGGTTCCAGTGCATGCCGGTGACGATGTCGCCGTAGCCGTCGCCGTTGATGTCGCCGATGCCGGTGATGACACCGGCCTTCAGCGGCCGGGCGTCGGCGGCGGACAGCCCCGACCCCGTGCCGAGGAGGAGGTAGTTGGCGTTCCAGTACTGGCCGGTGGCGGTCTCGAAGCCGTCGACGACCAGGTCGGTGCGGTGGTCGCCGTTGACGTCGCCCGCGGTGAGGTTGAGCGGGCCGGACCCGTCGCCCGACGCCTGGATCGGTGCCTTGACGCTGTACCGGCCCTTGACCGCGGTGCCGGAGGCGCTGATGCCGCCCTTGTGGACGTAGACGACGTTGGAGGTGGTGCCGACGGCCAGGTCCGCCTTGCCGTCGCCGTCGAAGTCTCCGGCGGCGAGGTTCCTGCCCCACCGGTCGTGCTTGGTGGGGGCCGGGTCCGCGATCGAGACGCCCTTGCCGGTGATGCCCTGGGCCGAGCCCCACAGGACCGCGACACCGCCGCCGTCCTTGTCGCTGCCGACGTCCTCCAGCGGGGAGGAGACGGCGAGGTCGTCGTAGCCGTCGCCGTTGAAGTCGGCGTAGGCGCTGTCGGCGCCGAACACGTCACCGCTCTCGGCGGTGCCCGGGTTGCCGGCGGTGTTCTGGCTGATGGCGGACCGCTTCGCTGAGGACACCCCGGTCTTCGTGCCATAGAGGACGACGAGCTGGCCGGCGTCCTTCTTGCCGTTCACGTACGCGCCGGAGGCGGAGAACGCCACGTCACCGATGCCGTCGTGGTTGAAGTCGGCCCGTGGGGCCTGCGTCGGGTCCGCGGCCGTCGCCGTACCGGCCGTGGCCGCGAGCAGCGTGCCGGTGAGGGCGGCCGCGGCGGCGGTCGCCAGGGCGAGGCGCAGGCGGGGGCGGCGGAACGGGTGCGCGTGCGGGCGCCCGGCGGGGCGCTCGTGCTGATGCATGCGAGGTCTCCTGCTGCATGCGGGGATGCCTGGCGGGCATCCACAGTCGATGGAGGGCCGGACTGTCCGCGTTCGCCGGGAGTTGTCCGGGCGTTCACGGGTGGTCGGCGATCAGGAGACCTGTGTGGGGACGTAAGGGTTGTACGTGAGTTCGGTTAATTCTCGAGGGGTGCCGAACAGCCGGAACCCGTGGTCACGGCTGCTTGCGGACCCGGTAGCGCAGGCGCAGCACCCGGTCGCCCTGGATGACGATGTGCGGGTCCTCGAGCAGATGCCGGGCGTCGACCGACCCGAAGTACCGCTTGCCCGAGCCGAACACCACCGGCACGACGTCCATCGCCACCTCGTCGACCAGCCCGAGCGCGAACGCCTGCCCGCCGACGTCGCCCGCCGCCACACCCACGTCACGGTCTTCCCCGGTCAGCTCCTTGGCCTTGGCGACGGCCGCCTCCACACCGTCGACCAAGTGGAACGGCGCGTCCGGGTGCCACCCGTCGGGCCGGGGCCGGTGCGACACCACCACCATTTCCGGACGAGGCCGTCAGGCGTTCAGCAGGTCCTCGGAACCGGCACGGTGACGGCCACCCTTCGGCAGCGCCGTCTTCGCCGTCAGGCCGCGCGACTGCCAGGCGTTGTCGCGGAGCTTGAACAGGGCCCAGTAGCGGGTGGGACAGAGCAGCACGATGTTCATGAAGACGGCGGTCGGGGTGCCGACGAGCCAGGAGCGCCACCGCTGGCGAGCCGTCATGTCCGGCCGCATGAGCACGTACAGCCCGGACTGGCCGAACCGGACGACCAGGTACACGGCCAGGTACACCAGGGCGATGCCCGGGTTGTGGTACCGCCCGCCCAGGGTCATGAGCGTCATGACGACGATCCAGGCCAGCATCACCGGGGTGACGACGAGCTGGAGCAGCCCGAAGGTCGGTGATATGAGCTGCTTCAGCGACAGCCGCGCGTACACGAACGGCAGCATCCACCACCAGGACCGGGCCCAGCGCAGCCGCTGCCGGTAGGTCTTCCTCAGCGTCGTCGGCATGTCGGTGACGACGCCGGCCTCGTTGACGGCCACGACCTCGCCGCGCATGAGTGCCCTCAGCGCCAGCCAGCGGTCGTCGCCCGTGCCGCACTCCACCTCGTAGGCGTCCAGGTGGTCGTAGAGCAGCTCGGCCCGGTAGAGCGCGAGCGCGCCCGAGGTCGTCTCCAGGGCTCCGAGCATGGAGCGCGAGGAGCGCATCATCACGCAGGAGGTGCCGATGTCGATGTCCGCGGCCCGGGAGACCCAGGTCTCCTCGAAGTTGCGGATGTAGATCATGCCGGTGGTGGCCTGGATCCGCGGGTTGCTCATGGCCCGCAGCTGGTGTTCGAGCGCGTCCGGGAAGGGCTCGCCGTCGGAGTCGATGGTGAGGACGTAGTCGAAGTGCTTCTGCTGCTCCTGGAGGTGCCGCAGCACGGTGACCTGCGCCCCGCGCTTGCCCTTGTTCTCCTGCCGGTGCCAGAAGACCCGGGGGTGTTCGAAGGGTTCCACGGGGTGCTGCCGGGAGCCGTCGTCGATGACATGGATCTCGTCGACCGGGTGCGTCTGCGCCAGCAGCGACCGCACCGTGCGGTGCAGGTTCTCCGAGGGCTCCTCGAAGGCCGGGATGATCGCCACCGTCCGGCCCGGAGCGACCGGGAGGTGGGTGAAGGACCGGCCCTTCAGGAACGAGACCAGGCAGAGCACGATCACCGACATGCCCAGCCACCAGTAGAACGTCAGGATCGGGCTCTTCGACTGGAGGTGCACCACCACGGTGGCAGCGGCCAGAGCCGCCACCACCACGGTCGTCACCACCGTGAACCTCATGCGTGAGGCGCGGCCCGGCAACGTGCTCAAGCGGTCACTCGCTTGCCGCGGGTCGCCGTGCGGAACACCGCGACGCCGCCGATCACGAGGAGCATGGCTCCCAGCACGATCCACCCGAGCGCGGTTCCGCCGGTGGCGGCCAGGGCGGCTCCGCCGGTGGCGGTCCCGATCGCGGCGCCCACACCGTTCTGTCCGTACATGTTGTTCCTCTTTCTTTCCGGGGTTCCCGGTTTCCCGGGGATTCCAGGGGTTTCCAGGGCTCTCTAGAGCCGTTCGATGTGGGGTGCGGCGGCCATGACGCCGCGGGTGTCGAGCACGTAGGCGGCCTCGGCGGCGAGCCGGTCGAGGTCGAACTCGCCGTGCGGGGTGAGCAGGACGACGGCGTCGAAGTCGCCGACGGTGTCCGTGCCCGCGCCGAAGGGGATGTCGCGGCAACCGCCGTCCGCCTCCGGCAGATAGGGGTCTACGACGGTGACGTCCGCCCCCATCGCCCGCAGCCGGTCGGTGACTTCGACGGCCGGCGACTGACGGGCGTCCGAGGTGCCCGGCTTGTAGGCGGCCCCGAGCGCGAGGACGCGCGCCCCGTGCATGCTCCGCCGGAAGCGTCGGCTGAGGGCGTCCTGAAGCCGGCGCACCACATAGTCCGGCTGGCTCTCGTTGATGTCCTGGGCCAGCTCGATGAGCCGGAAGGTCTGACCGTGCCGTGCCTTGACGTGATGGCTGAGGTAGACCGGGTCGATGGGCAGACAGTGCCCGCCGACGCCGGGCCCGGGCAGGAACTTGGTGAACCCGAACGGCTTGGTCGCCGCCAGCTCCAGCGTGTGCCATACGTCCACGCCCAACGTGTGGGCCATCCGCGACAGCTCGTTGACCAGGGCGATGTTGACGTGCCGGTAGGTGTTCTCGAACACCTTGGCCAGCTCGGCCTCTTCGAGCCCGGAGGCGGGTACGGTGACGTCGGTGACGCTGTCGTAGAACTCCTTCACACGCTCCAGACAGCCCTCGGTCAGCCCGGCGACGATCTTCGGCGTGTTCTCCAGCCGCCAGTCGGCGTTGCCCGGGTCGATGCGCTCGGGACTGAACCCGACGTGGAAGTCCCGCCCGGCGACGAGCCCGGAGCCCTCCTCCAGCAGCGGGACGAGCACGTCACGGGTGGTACCGGGGTGAGTCGTCGACTCGAGGACGACGGTGGCGCCCGGCTCGATCCACTCGGCGAGCACGCGACCGGCGTCCCGTACGCAACTCAGGTCCGGGGCGCGGTCGGTGAGCGGCGTGGGGACGGTGATGACCGCGACGTCGAACCCCTTGAGGTCCTGCGGGTCGGAGCTCGCGTAATACGCATCCGAACCGAGCACCGCCTGAAGCCGGTCGTCACCTATGTCCTCGACGTACGACGACCCGGCGGCCAGCGCGGCGCAACGCGCCCGGTCGGGCTCGTAGCCGGTGACGGTGTGCCCGACCTCGGCGGCCCTCACGGCCAGGGGCAGGCCGACATAGCCCTGCCCCAGCACACAAACGTGCATGGTGGTTTTCCTCAACCCTGAAGTACGGCCGCCCGTTCCTGAAGCAGGCGGCCGTGGCGTGGTACTGCGTGAGAAGCGGTGTGGGAACGGCACCACCACCGCGCGTCACCGGTCTGCCAGGGCCCCCTGCCCGAGCGTGCGCGAAGCGCAACCAGCGACCTTCACAAACCCCCCTCATTTGTGGACCTTCATGGTTCAACAAAAATTCGCTGAACGGAACCCTGTTTACTGTTTCGATATCTGTGAAGCGCCGTGGGGATGAGCCGCGTTGCGGGATGACGCCCGGTCAAGTGCTACTGACGAGGTGGTTCGCGACCCGCTCCGGTGGACCGCACGCACGCGTTGCGGAGGTCAAGCGCGGGGGGTGCGAAGCGTCGACGCAGCAAGGTCCGAAAAATTGATCTTCACATCTCCAGCACGGCGCGCTTCCAGGAAGCGAGGCGCGGCCGGATGCACTCGCGAAGTCCGTACGCCACCACGTACGCCCCCTGTACCACCCCCCGTGAAACTCATGGGACCACTTCCACAGCCGTGCGATAGAAAAGGCTTTCGAACGCGCCGCCCGTCGCGCAGACACGCGGACGGACCGCAAGGCGCGGCTTTCGACACAATCCCTGTGGGGGGACCTTGTTCAGAACTCGGGCGGCCTGGGCCGCCATCGGGACCGTCGCACTCCTGTTGACCGGCACTCCGGCGGCGAACGCCGCGGAGGGCCAGGCTCCTGACGTCCGGTGGGCGCACAGCGTCTCGGACGACCTCGGCACGCTGGAAGTCGGTATCAGCTCAGACAGCGCCATCACGGCGATCAAGGCGCACATCGTCTCCGCGGCCACCCAGCAGGAAGTCGCCGTCGTGGAGAACGACGCGTTCGACCTCGCCTCGGGCACACCGGACAACGGCGTGTGGCGCACGAAGCAGCCCCTGGACCTTCCGGACCTGGGCAGTTACACCGTGCGCATCGAAACCACGGACGCCGACGGTGACCACACCGTCGACAACTCCGCGGGCACTCTCGCCTATTACGTGGCGGCGGTGTTCGAGGACGTGCGCCCCGACCGCACGGAGATCGACACCGATCACCGCCAGGTGCGCGTCGACGGCACGCTGAAGGGACGCTGGCCGGGGACCCGTGAGCTGAAGCCCTTGGCGGACCACCGGGTGGACCTCGACGTGGACAACTGGACGGAGAACACCGTCCGCACCGACGCCGAGGGACACTTCTCCGGCACGGTCACCGTGAACGACGCGGTACCGGTCCAGGCCGTCTACCGGCACGACACGGCTCACCCGTTCGTCCTGTACGGCGAGTCCGAGTCGACGCGGATCGGCATCCGGCAGGTGGCCACGCGCTGGACCATCCAGGCCCCGGCTCAGGCCCGGACGATCGACTACGGCCAAGAGGTCACCGTCACGGCGACGCTGGAGCGCGAGACCCCGCAGGGCTGGGTTCCGTTCGAGGGCCAGAGCGGTGGCGTGCTCTACGAGGCCTCCTCCGGCACCCACTGGGCCAGCGTCGGCTACTTCACCACCGGCGAGGACGGCAAGGTCAGCTTCACCCACACACCGTGGGAGACGGGCACCTTCCGTGTGACGTCGCACAGCGACGACCCGTTCATCGCCTCCGCCTCCTCGAACAGCGCCGAGATCACCGTCCTGCGCGCCTCGGTCTTCACCTCGTTCTCGGCGACCCGTACGCAGGACCGCGGCGTGCACGTCGAGGGTCTGATGGACTTCCCCGACGGCTGGACGCCCGCCACCATCCCGGTGCACATCCAGTACTCGCGTGACGGCGCGAAGTGGACGGACCTGCTCACGACGGAGGCGACCTGGTCGGGCAGCGGCGGTCACGCCTTCTCGGCCGACATCGCCGATGCGCGGCGGGGTTACTTCCGCGCGGTCTTCGAGGCGACGGAGTCGTTCCGCGGGGCGACGTCGGAGGCCGTGAAGGTGCGCCGCTGACGTATCGCGACAGCGGGTGGAGGCCCCGGCCGGTCGGGTCGGGGCCTTCGTCATGGTCCTCTTGCCCGCTGCCGCCGCCTTCCAGTGGGAAACGAGCGATGGGCGCGCGGTCGGCGCTGGCAGGTCTCCTCTTGGCCATCGACGAAGCCCGGTCGTCGGTTGGGTCCCGGGCTGGTTACCGGGCCGCCCCCGACAGGTCCGGGGATGCAGCTGCTCTGCAGAGCTGGACACCTCGGAAGCCGACCGCGCGTACGAAACGTAGCCGGTGGCACTGACAAGTGGGGGCTGCGCCTGCCCGCTCCAGTCGATACTCGCGTCTAAGCCCTGCCGCCGCTGCCGCCGCTGCCGCCCCCGCCTCCCCTGCCGCGCAGGTCCTCCCGCATCTGGACCCGTAGCCTCGCCAGCGCGTCGTCGTAGTCCCGGCGTCCCTCCAGGTACGCCGGATCATCGGCCAGCACCCCCTCCATGACGCGGTCGCGGAGGGCCCGCAGCCGGCGGAAGGCGTCCTCGGAGCTGTCCACGACTGGGGACGGCGCGGTGATGGTCATCTGGTACCGCATCCCGATGCAGGGGCCGAACGCCTCACGGGCGGTCGTGCGTTGCGCCGCGCCGCATCTGTGTCTCACGGTCCGAACTCTCCCGTCGCCACCGGCGCGCTTCGAGCAGCATGGCGGACCCGGTGGCGATCACGGCCCCAACTACGGTGCTGATCAAGGTGATCCACTGCATAGTAGGGATCATGACAGCGCCGTTACCGCACCCCACCGGCCTCGCCTACCACCGCATGGGCCACTGCACGGGCCGTCACCGCTGGTGGCGGCCCCTGCTCGGCACTCTGCTGTTTCTCGGTGCCTACCTTGTACTCAGCCTCGTGCTGTTCGCCCTCTCCTACGGCGTCGGGGCAGCGGCCGGGCTCCGTGAACTGCCCGACGGAGGCCATGACTTCGGGCCGCTTGCCAACACGGCCCTGGACCTGACGTCCATCGCGATCGCCCTGCCCCTGATTCTGCTTGCCGTGTGGTGGCCGGGGCGGCGACCGCCGGGCACCCTGTCGTCGGTCGACGGACGGTTGCGGTGGCGCTGGCTGGCCCGGTGTCTGCTCGCCGCGGTGCTCCCCGTGGCCGTGCTGGCGGTCACCGCCGCCCTCCTGCCCGACAGCGGGAGCGACTCGGGGGAGTTCGGCGCATGGGTGGGCTGGCGGTCGTTCCTCACCTCCCTGGCCGTGCTGGCCGTCCTCGTCCCGGTGCAGGCCGCGGCCGAGGAGTACGTCTTCCGGGGCTGGCTGACGCAGGCGGTCGGCGCTTTCGTCCGTTCTCCGTGGTTCGCGGTGCTCCCGCAGGCCCCGCTGTTCGCCGCCGCCCACGGCTGGGGCACCACGTGGGGCTTCCTCGGCCTGCTGGTCTTCGGTGTGGTCGCCGGGTGGCTGACCATCCGTACCGGGGGTCTGGAGGCGGCCGTCGCCCTGCACGTCCTGAACAACCTGCTGGGCTTCGGCGTCGCCGCCGCGGTCGTCGACGGGCTGTCGTCCGACGAGACCGCCGCCGACTCACCCTGGCAACTCGCCCTCGCGGACGTGGCAACGACCCTGCTCTACGCCGCGCTCGTGCTGTGGCTCGCCCGACGTCATCAGCCTCGGCGCCTCGCATCGCCGGTGGCCTCATCGCCCGCACCGGCACCCGCACCAGCAACCACAGGGCGCACAGTGGGGCACCACGGTGAAAGTGGCCAAGACCGCTGAGACCTCGCCCGAGTCGCCTGCTGTGCCCTGCTCCGACGCGAGTCTCCATCCATCAAAGCCCCTGAGTAACTGATCGTTTCAGAATGAACCGGTTGGCCAGAGGTGCCGGCTCCTTCGGCTTGCATAGGCTGGCCGGTCTCATCCGACGCACCGCGACGAGGATCGGCCCATGCACAACAGCACCAGGATCCGCCTGATAGAGCCCACCGATGCCGCCCCGATCGCCGCGCACCGGGTGCGGGACTTCGAGGCTTTCCGGCCGTGGGAACCAGACCAGCCGGCCGACTTCTTCACCCCGGAGGGCCAGGCGGAGCGGATCGAGGGGCTGCTGGCCCGATACCGGGCCGGCACGGTCTGGCCAGGCGTGGTACTCGCCGACAACCAGGTGATCGGGCAGGTCACCGTCGGAGGCATCCTGCCGCAGCCGCACCTGCGCCGCGGCTCCGTCGGATACTGGATCGCCAGCGTCGCCCAGAATCAAGGGCACGCCGGGCGTGGCGTCGGGCTCGTACTCCGGGTGATGACGGACGAACTCGGGTTGCACCGCGCCGAGGCGTCCACCAACCTGGAGAATCTGCCGTCGCAGCGAGTGCTGCGCCGCAACGGCTTCAGCCCGTACGGTGTCGCGCACTCCTCGATCTTCCTCGACGAGAACTGGCGGGACGCGCTGCTGTGGGAGCGGGTCCTCGGCGACTGACTGATCGTTTCACAGCGAGGTCCGCAGGCGGCGGAGGCATATGAGGCTGCATGCCAGTTCGAGCGGTTTGATGCCGCGTTTCCACAGGAGGCGGCGGTGCTTGTCGAAGTCATAGCCCCGGTCGGCTTACAGTCGCCGGGGCTTGCGTCGAGGGCGTCCCCGCAGGCCCTGAATCGGGGGAACCGCCTTCAGCAGGGGCAGAAGCAGGGTGACGTCGTGCCGGTTGCCGTCGGTGAGTGTGACGGCGAGCGGGGTCCCGTGCCGATCGACGATCAGGTGGTGCTTGGAGCCGGGTCAGGCCCGGTCGACCGGTGAAGGACCGACGAGGTCCCCCCCTTTGAGGGCCCGGATGCGCGAGCCGTCCACGGCACAGTCGTCCAAGTCCAGCGCTCGGGAGCAGGGGGCAACAGCCGAGCTCCCCGCTCCCACAGGTCGTCAGGAACAAGATCAACACGAACCCCGGACACCTGCCGACCAAGATCGTCGAACACAAGACGCACAGCTCAACTCATTCTGAAACGGTCAGTAGGCCTTGGCTCCAATAGGTCGATTGCCTCCCTCCAACGGAATCGATCTGCGCCTCCGCCGGCCTTGGGGCGGTGGGGCTCGTAGGAGCCGATCAGGACGCCCATCTCTCGCAGTCGTTCCAGGCTCCGGTGGTAGGCGGGGTGCGCAGCCTGGGCCCTGTTCAGGTAGGGGAGTGCGGCTGTGGGGATGCCCATGCCGTATGCCTCGCACAGGATTCCCAGGGCGAGAGTGTCCGAGATGCCCGCCGCCCACTTGTTGATCGTGTTGAAGGTCGCCGGGGCGACCGCGATGGCGTCGGCGGGTGGCAGCGGGCGGGTTTCGCCGGGTGTGCGCCAGGCGGAGCGGATCGGGTAGCCGGTCTGGGTTTCGATCGCCTCGGTGTCCAGGAAGCCGAGGCCATGAGGAGTAGCGATGACGCCCACGTCTCGGTGCCGTTCCTGTGCCTGCGTAATCAGTTCGCCGACACCGCCGGCGACTCCGGCCGCGCACACGACGACGTACAGGAAGGGCTTTTTCCCTGCACGGTGGACTCGGTCACGCGGGGACTCCCAGTCGGTGGCTGAAGCGGTGCAGTTCCGGCAGCGTACGTCGGTGGTCACGGGCGGCCATGTCGGCCGCCAGGAGGCGGATGGCGGGGCGTCGACCGGATGCCCACCCGTTCGCTGCCTTCGTATGCCGTTCCGGCGTCCCCTGCCCCCGCTCCTCTGCCCGCTCATCGCAGCCCGTACGGCTTGGACACGCGTATCGACGGCTCCTCCACGGTGGCCGTGCGTCCCTACCTCGTCGCTCAGGAGCAGTGGCAACGGCGTCATGAACCGGCTTGGCTCGCTACGCGGTCGCCAGCAGCAGGCCTTACTGGCTCCACAGGGTGGTGGGGGCCCTATGACAACAGAGGACGATGCGGCAGAACCCGAGAGCGCCCATCCACGCCGCAGGCTCCGTCTCTTGCCATGGACGGGCCCGGAGGCCAAGCCGTGCTTCCTGATCACGGACGGCGACGGTGGACGTGTGTCTCGCCTGGCCGACATCGCAGAAGAGGTCCAGTTAGCCTGGCCGAGCGCCTGACCGAAGCCCTTCGTGACCACTTCGCATCGCCGAGAGCCGGCGGGCGAGGCCATGCGGCAATAAGGAGCGGTCCTGCCGATGAGTGCCGCGGCGTCAGAAGCGCCCTTGTCCCCCGAGTGCACCCTCGCCACCCGCCCCAGCTACCACGACCTGCACGCCGACTGCCGCCAGACCCGCGACCTGCCCTTGCCCTTCGCCTTCGGCATCCTGCTCCAGCCACACTGTGAATGCGCCTGACACAGGTACAACAGCGTGAGTCCTACGGGCCTGTGAACGGTAGGAAGCACCGACGCCCCCCGCCCGACAACTCGGACAGGGGGCGTCGACAACAACCCGCGGTGACCGTCTACTTCACCGGCTCCGGCTCCGGCGCGTTCTCCGAGTCCGACGTCCCCGCCGGCGGCTCGCCGCCGTCGTCGTCCCCGCCCTCCGCGGGGACCGGCGTCTTCACCGAGTCCAGCAGGAGCTGGGCGACGTCCACGACCGTGATGGACTCCTTCGCCTTGCCGTCGTTCTTCTTGCCGTTGACCGAGTCGGTCAGCATGACGAGGCAGAAGGGGCACGCCGTCGACACGATGTCGGGGTTCAGGGACAGCGCCTCGTCCACCCGCTCGTTGTTGATGCGCTTGCCGATGCGCTCTTCCATCCACATCCGCGCACCGCCCGCGCCACAGCAGAAGCCCCGCTCCTTGTGGCGGTGCATCTCCTCGTTGCGGATGCCGGGGACGCTGGCGATGATCTCGCGCGGGGGCGTGTAGATCTTGTTGTGGCGGCCCAGGTAGCAGGGGTCGTGGTACGTGATGATGCCCTCGACCGGGGTCACCGGAATGAGCTTGCCCTCGTCCACCAGGTGCTGGAGCAGCTGCGTGTGGTGGATGACCTCGTAGTCGCCGCCGAGCTGCGGGTACTCGTTGCCGAGCGTGTTGAGGCAGTGCGGGCAGGTCGCGACGATCTTCTTCGCCGACTTGGGCTTCGCGGACTCGGGCGTCACCTTGCCCTCGTCGTCCATCTCCTCGCCGAACGCCATGTTCAGCGCCATGACGTTCTCCATGCCGAGCTCCTGGAACAGGGGCTCGTTACCCAGGCGGCGGGCGGAGTCGCCGGTGCACTTCTCGTCGCCGCCCATGATGGCGAACTTGACGCCCGCGATGTGCAGGAGCTCCGCGAAGGCCTTCGTGGTCTTCTTCGCGCGGTCCTCCAGGGCGCCGGCGCAGCCGACCCAGTACAGGTACTCGACCTCGGACAGGTCCTCGATGTCCTTGCCGACGACCGGGACCTCGAAGTCGACCTCCTTGAGCCACTCCAGGCGCTGCTTCTTCGCCAGGCCCCAGGGGTTGCCCTTCTTCTCCAGGTTCTTGAGCATCGTGCCCGCCTCGGACGGGAACGCGGACTCGATCATCACCTGGTAGCGGCGCATGTCGACGATGTGGTCGACGTGCTCGATGTCCACCGGGCACTGCTCGACACAGGCACCGCAGGTGGTGCAGGACCACAGGACGTCCGGGTCGATGACGCCGTTGTCCTCGGCCGTGCCGATCAGCGGGCGCTCGGCCTCGGCGAGAGCCGCCGCGGGCACGTCCTTCAGCTGCTCCTCGGACGCCTTCTCCTCGCCCTCCATCGTCTTGCCGCCGCCGGCCAGCAGGTACGGCGCCTTGGCGTGCGCGTGGTCGCGCAGCGACATGATCAGCAGCTTGGGGGAGAGGGGCTTGCCCGTGTTCCACGCCGGGCACTGCGACTGGCAGCGGCCGCACTCGGTGCAGGTGGAGAAGTCGAGCAGACCCTTCCAGGAGAACTGCTCGACCTGGGAGACGCCGAAGACGTCGTCCTCACCCGGGTCGGTGAAGTCGATCGGCTCGCCGCCGGAGGTCATGGGCTGGAGCGCGCCCAGTGCCGTCCCGCCCGTCGCCTCGCGCTTGAACCAGATGTTCGGGAACGCCAGGAAGCGGTGCCAGGCGACACCCATGTTGGTGTTCAGGCTGACCGTGATCATCCAGATCATGGTCGTGCCCAGCTTGATCATCGCGAAGAAGTAGACCAGGTTCTGCAGCGCCGCCACGCTCAGGCCCTTGAAGGCCAGGACCAGCGGGTACGAGGCGAAGTACGCCGCCTCATAGCCCTCCACGTGGTGCAGTGCGCCCTCCAGGCCCCGCAGTACGTAGATCGCCAGGCCGATCGTGAGGATGACGTACTCGACGAAGTACGCCTGGCCCATCTTCGAGCCGGCGAAGCGGGACTTGCGGCCCGGGCGCGACGGCAGGTTCAGCAGGCGGATGACCATGAGGGTCGCGATGCCGAGGGTGGTCATCGCGGCGATGAACTCGATGTAGAGCTCGTACGGGAGGAAGCCGCCGAGCACCGGCAGCGTCCAGTCGGCCTGGAACAGCTGGCCGTACGCGGTGATGATCGTCGGCGGCAGCGTCAGGAAGCCGATCGCCACGAACCAGTGGGCGACACCGACGATGCCCCACCGGTTCATGCGCGTGTGGCCGAGGAACTCCTTCACCAGCGTCACGCTGCGCTGGTAGGGGTTGTCGGTCCGGGTACCGGCGGGCACGGGCTGGCCCAGCTTGAAGTACCGGACGAACTGGCCGATCGCGCGTGCGAGCAGCGCGACGCCGACCACGGTCAAGACCAGCGACACGATGATCGCGGCGAGTTGCATGGGGGCTCCTCGGGCCTGCGAGGGTCTGTCGGGGGAACCTGTCGTTATCGAGGGTTCCCCGAGATTACTAAGCGGTAACTTATGCAGTCCGTCTGAGACTACCCCTATCTTCCGCCGCACTGTAGCCGGGTGGGCAGTGATCTGAATCGCTCAGGGTTGCCTCAGAAAATGCCCCCGATCCGGTCGTGATCTCGTCGTGTTATTCATACCGAATTGTCATAGTGACGCCTAACTTATATCCGTGCTCTACGGGATCGTCGCCGCCGCCACCGCCCTTCTCCTCACCGCCCTGCTCGCGGCCCTCCTCCGGGTCCCCGTCCTGCGCCTGCGCGTCCTCGACCGGCGACGGCAGCGGGAGGTGCCGTTGTCCGGGGGCGTGGCGGTGGTGGCCGTCACCGGGTCGGTCGTCGCCCTGAAGGACGGGGCGTCGGCCGGAAGCGGGATCGGCGGGCTGCTCGTCGCCGGCGGCGTGGTCGCCCTGCTCGGGCTGATCGACGACGTGTGGCGGCTGCGGCGGCGGGTGCTGGTCGCCGGTACGGCTGTGGCGGCCGCGTGTGTCGTGCCGTACGCGGAGGCGGGCGTGGGGACCGGGCTGCTGGGGGCCGTATGGGTCGTGGGGGTGACCTTCGGGTTCCGGGGGCTCGACCATGCCGACGGGCTCGCGGGGACGGCCGGGGTCGTCGCGGCGTTCGGGGTGGCGGCCTGCGCCGCCGTCGACGTGATGGACGGGATCGCGGTGCTGATGAGCGTGCTGGCCGCCGCGCTGACCGGGTTCCTGCTGCACAACTGGCACCCCGCGCGCGTGGCGCTGGGAAGTTGCGGGTCCATGTCCGCGGGGTTCGTGATCGCCGTGAGTGCCGTGCACGTCCGTGCCGGGTTCGGCGTCGGGGAGAGCGCCGGGGTGCTGTTCGCGCTGACCGCGGTGGTGGGCGCCGATGCCGTACTCGTCCTGCTCTCGCGGCGGTTGGGCGGGCGGCCCGTCGTCCGCAGCGGGCCGGATCATCTCACGCACCGGCTGCGGCGGATCGGGCTGACCGCGCCGGGAGCGGCTCTGCTGCTGGGGACCGGCGCGTTCTCCGCGGCGCTCGTCGGGGTACTCGCGCACATCGGCCGGGTCGGGGGTGACGCCCTGTGGTGGGTGGCGGGAGGGGCTCTCCTGGTCGTGTTCGCCCTTTTGTGTGTCCCCGTGTACGCCGATCGACACACCGTATCGCCGCAGGTCAGAGCGCCGTTGCGCGTAAGGAACGGATAAGAGTTGAGCCCGGTCGACTCAGCTCTGTTGACCGGTTGGGAGCCGTCGTGCACACTTGAGTCCGTTCCACTCAAGTCAGCTGGAGGAATCAACCATGGCACGTGCGGTCGGCATCGACCTGGGCACGACTAACTCCGTCGTCAGCGTTCTGGAGGGCGGCGAGCCCACCGTCATCACCAACGCCGAGGGCGCCAGGACCACGCCGTCCGTCGTCGCCTTCGCCAAGAACGGTGAGGTGCTCGTCGGAGAGGTGGCCAAGCGTCAGGCGGTCACCAACGTGGACCGGACCATTCGCTCGGTCAAGCGGCACATGGGCACCGACTGGAAGATCGAGCTGGACGGGAAGCCCTTCAACCCGCAGCAGATCAGCGCCTTCGTGCTCCAGAAGCTGAAGCGGGACGCCGAGTCCTACCTGGGCGAGAAGGTGACCGACGCGGTCATCACCGTCCCGGCGTACTTCAACGACTCCGAGCGCCAGGCCACGAAGGAGGCCGGCGAGATCGCCGGTCTGAACGTGCTGCGCATCGTCAACGAGCCCACCGCGGCCGCGCTGGCGTACGGCCTCGACAAGGACGACCAGACCATCCTGGTCTTCGACCTCGGTGGCGGTACGTTCGACGTCTCGCTGCTGGAGATCGGCGACGGTGTCGTCGAGGTGAAGGCCACCAACGGTGACAACCACCTCGGTGGTGACGACTGGGACCAGCGCATCGTCGACTACCTGGTCCAGCAGTTCCAGTCCGGCCACGGCGTGGACCTGGGCAAGGACAAGATGGCCCTGCAGCGTCTGCGCGAGGCCGCCGAGAAGGCGAAGATCGAGCTGTCCTCGTCCACCGAGACCTCGATCAACCTGCCCTACATCACCGCCTCCGCCGAGGGCCCCCTGCACCTCGACGAGAAGCTCACCCGCGCCCAGTTCCAGCAGCTGACCGCGGACCTCCTGGAGCGCTGCAAGACGCCGTTCCACAACGTCATCAAGGACGCCGGCATCTCCATCAGCGAGATCGACCACGTCGTCCTGGTCGGCGGCTCGACCCGTATGCCCGCCGTCGCCGAGCTCGTCAAGGAGCTGACCGGCGGCAAGGACGCCAACAAGGGCGTGAACCCGGACGAGGTCGTCGCCATCGGCGCCGCCCTGCAGGCCGGTGTCCTCAAGGGCGAGGTCAAGGACGTCCTGCTCCTCGACGTCACCCCGCTGTCCCTCGGTATCGAGACCAAGGGCGGCATCATGACCAAGCTCATCGAGCGCAACACCACGATCCCGACCAAGCGGTCCGAGATCTTCACGACGGCCGAGGACAACCAGCCGTCCGTGCAGATCCAGGTCTACCAGGGCGAGCGCGAGATCGCGGCGTACAACAAGAAGCTCGGGATGTTCGAGCTGACCGGTCTGCCCCCGGCGCCGCGCGGCGTCCCGCAGATCGAGGTCTCCTTCGACATCGACGCCAACGGCATCATGCACGTGACCGCGAAGGACCTGGGCACGGGCAAGGAGCAGAAGATGACCGTCACCGGCGGCTCCTCGCTGCCGAAGGACGAGGTCGACCGCATGCGCCAGGAGGCCGAGCAGTACGCGGAGGAGGACCACAAGCGCCGCGAGGCCGCCGAGTCCCGCAACCAGGGCGAGCAGCTCGTCTACCAGACGGAGAAGTTCCTCAAGGACAACGAGGACAAGGTCCCCGGTGAGATCAAGACCGAGGTCGAGGAAGCCGTCGCCGAGCTGAAGGAGAAGCTCAAGGGCGAGGACACGGCCGAGATCCGCACCGCCACGGAGAAGGTCGCGGCCGTCTCGCAGAAGCTCGGCCAGGCCATGTACGCCGACGCGAACGCCGCGCAGGCCGCCGGCGGCGACTCCGCCGGAGCCGGCGCGGGTGCCGGTGCCGGTGACGCCAAGGCCGACGACGACGTCGTGGACGCCGAGATCGTGGACGACGAGCGGAAGGACGGTGCCGCGTGACGGAGGAGACCCCGGGCTTCGACGAGCAGCAGCCCGACGTCCCTTCCGGCGCCACCTCCGATGACGCCGAGCCGAAGGCCGCCGACTCCCCCTCGACGGAGGAGCAGGCGGCCCCGGCCGGGGACACGGGCCAGGACGTGGCTCTGGTGGCCCAGCTGGACCAGGCCCGCACGGCGCTCAGCGAGCGCACGGCGGACCTCCAGCGCCTCCAGGCCGAGTTCCAGAACTACCGCCGCCGGGTCGAGCGCGACCGGATCGCGGTCAAGGAGATCGCCATCGCGAACCTCCTGACCGAGCTCCTGCCCGTGCTCGACGACATCGGCCGCGCGCGTGAACACGGCGAACTGGTCGGCGGCTTCAAGTCCGTCGCCGAGTCGCTGGAGAGCACGGCGGCCAAGATGGGCCTCCAGCAGTTCGGCAAGGAGGGCGAGCCCTTCGACCCGACGATCCACGAAGCCCTGATGCACAGCTACGCACCGGACGTCACCGAGACGACGTGCGTCGCGATCCTGCAGCCCGGGTACCGGATCGGCGAGCGCACCATCCGCCCCGCGCGGGTGGCCGTGGCCGAGCCCCAGCCGGGGGCGCAGACGGTCAAGGCGGACGAGTCCGCCGAAGCCGACGACAAGGAGAGCGGTGGCCCGGAAGAGGGCTGACGTCATAGCGGACGAAGGGAAGGAGGGGCGTCGAGGATGAGCACCAAGGACTTCATCGAGAAGGACTACTACAAGGTCCTCGGCGTCCCCAAGGACGCCACCGAGGCCGAGATCAAGAAGGCGTACCGGAAGCTCGCCCGCGAGTACCACCCGGACGCCAACAAGGGCAACGTCAAGGCGGAGGAGCGCTTCAAGGAGATCTCCGAGGCCAACGACATCCTCGGCGACCCCAAGAAGCGCAAGGAGTACGACGACGCGCGCGCCCTCTTCGGCAACGGCGGTTTCCGCCCGGGGCCGGGCGGCGCGGGCGGCTCCTTCAACTTCGACCTGGGCGACCTCTTCGGAGGCGGCGCCCAGGGCGGCGGCCAGGGAGCCGGCGGCTTCGGCGGCGGACTCGGTGACGTTTTCGGGGGCCTGTTCAACCGCGGCGGCGCGGGCGGACCGGGGACGCGTACGCACCCGCGGCGCGGCCAGGACATCGAGTCCGAGGTCACGCTCAGCTTCACCGAGGCGATCGAGGGCGCGACCGTCCCGCTGCGGATGTCCTCGCAGTCGCCCTGCAAGGCCTGCTCGGGCACCGGCGACAAGAACGGCACACCGCGGGTGTGCCCGACCTGCGTCGGCACCGGGCAGGTCGCCCGGGGCAGCGGCGGCGGTTTCTCCCTCACCGACCCCTGCCCGGACTGCAAGGGCCGCGGCCTGATCGCGGAGAACGCCTGCGAGGTCTGCAAGGGCAGCGGCCGGGCCAAGTCCTCGCGGACCATGCAGGTGCGCATCCCCGCGGGCGTCAGCGACGGCCAGCGGATCCGGCTGCGCGGCAAGGGAGCGCCGGGCGAGCGCGGCGGCCCGGCGGGCGATCTGTACGTGGTCGTGCACGTGGACTCCCACCCGGTGTTCGGCCGCAAGGACGACAACCTCACCGTCACCGTCCCGGTGACGTTCGCCGAGGCGGCCCTCGGCGGCGAGGTCCGGGTGCCGACGCTGGGCGGCCCGCCCGTCACGCTGAAGCTGCCGCCGGGCACGCCGAACGGCCGTACGATGCGCGCCCGGGGCAAGGGCGCGGTCCGCAAGGACGGCACCCGCGGCGACCTCCTGGTCACCGTCGAGGTGAGTGTTCCGAAGGACCTGACGGGGAAGGCTCGTGACGCGCTCGAGGCGTATCGCGAGGCGACCGCGGGTGAGGATCCGCGGGCGGAGCTGTTCCAGGCCGCGAAGGGAGCATGAGTCAGATGGACGGTCGTCGACGCAACCCGTATGAACTGACCGAGGAGACCCCGGTCTACGTCATCTCGGTGGCGGCCCAGCTGTCCGGCCTGCACCCGCAGACCCTGCGCCAGTACGACCGTCTGGGCCTGGTGTCTCCGGACCGCACTCCGGGCCGGGGCCGCCGCTACTCGGCCCGCGACATCGAACTGCTGCGCACCGTCCAGCAGTTGTCGCAGGACGAGGGCATCAACCTGGCGGGCATCAAGCGCATCATCGAACTGGAGAACCAGGTCGCCGCGCTCCAGGCCCGGGTGGCCGAGTTGGAGGACGCGCTCGACGGCGCGGCGGCGGCCATGCGGCAGCGCGAGGCGGCGGTGCACGCGTCGTACCGCCGGGACCTGGTGCCGTACCAGGAGGTCCAGCAGACCAGCGCGCTGGTGGTGTGGCGGCCGAAACGGCAGCAGCAGTCGGACTGACGCGACTGACGCGCGTACGCCTGTGAAAGGGGCCGGGAGGAGACTCCCGGCCCCTTTCCTATGTCTTGGGCTGTCTTGGGGCGCTTTCGCCGGGCCTCCTGTGGATGACCGGATGGTGCAAGTCACTTGGCGGTGATTCCGCAGAGTCTTCACAACTGCTGCGGAGCGTGGTGTTGTCATCTCGTTAAGTGGTTCCGCTTGACGCTGGGGGGCGCACCCGCGTTGGCTTTTCAGTCACATGGGCCACAAAGTGCGCCCACGTCCGAATCACACGCGAAGTGAGCTCCCGCATGCGCCGTCGTATCTCCATATCCGTGGCCGCGGCCGCGATGTCCGTCACGCTCGCCGGCTGCGGCGTGCTCAACGCGACCGGGAGCAGCGACGAGGCGAGCCCGACCAAGGGCAACGACATCACGGTGGGCCTGCTGCTCCCGGAGAAGGCGAACACCCGGTACGAGAACTTCGACTACCCCATCATCAAGAGGAAGGTCGAGTCCCTCACCAACGACCGGGGCCGCGTCGAGTACGCCAACGCCGAGGCGAGCGCCGACACGCAGGCGGCCCAGCTGCAGCAGATGATCGACGACCGGGTCGACGTGATCCTGCTGGACGCCGTCGACTCGCACGCCATCGCCGGCGGCGTGCAGAAGGCCAAGGACGCCGGCATCCCGGTCATCGCCTACGACCGGCTGGCCGAGGGCCCGATCGACGCGTACATCTCCTTCGACAACGAACTGGTCGGCGAGGTCCAGGGGCGCACCCTGCTGGAGGCGATCGGCGAGAAGGCGAGCCTCTCCGACAAGATCGTGATGATGAACGGCTCGCCGACGGACCCGAACGCCAAGCAGTTCAAGGCCGGTGCGATGTCCGAGCTGAACGGCCAGGTGACGATCGCGCAGTCCTTCGACACCAAGGACTGGAAGCCGGAGAACGCCGAGGCCAACATGGCCGAGGCGATCGGGAAGATCGGCAAGGACGACATCGCCGCGGTGTACTCCGCCAACGACGGCATGGCGGGCGGCATCGTCAAGGCGCTTCAGGCCGCGGGCGTGACCGACCTGCCGCCGATCACCGGGCAGGACGCGGAGCTCCCGGCGGTGCAGCGGATCATCACCGGTGACCAGTACATGAGCGTGTACAAGTCGTACCCGCAGGAGGCCGAGAACGCCGCGGAGATGGCCGTGGCCAAGGTCCAGGGCCGGGACATCCAGTTCGCCGCCCTCGCCCGCGACAAGGTCGACAGCCCCACCCACAAGGGCATCCCCGCCCATCTCGTGCCGGTGGTCGCCCTGACCAAGTCCAACATCAAGGACACGGTCGTCGCCGACGACATCTACAAGCTGTCGGACATCTGCACGGCGAAGTACGAGTCGGCTTGCGAGGCGATCGGCCTCAAGTAGGCAGGGCCGGATCGGGTTCGGACGCTCGCGCCGGGCCGGCCCGTCCCGGGCGTCCGGCCAGCGTGATCGCCCGGAGCAGCCACTCGGCGGGCCCGTGCCGGAAGCGTCGTGTCCACGCCGTGCTGAGAGCGAGCTGGAGCGCGTACACGGCGCCCGCGAGCACCAGCACGGCAGCCGCTCCCACCTGCCCGTAGAGGGACAGGCCGTACGCCGTGGCCACGAACATCATGATGAGGGACTGCCCGAGGTAGTTCGTGAGGGCGAGGCGGCCCGCCGGGACGAACAGCCGCTGGAGCCGGTCTCCCCACGACGACTCCAGGAGGAGCAGCACCAGGCCGGCGTACGCGGCCGACAGGGCGGGTGCCGTCAGCATGCCGATGCCGATGCCCAGGAAGTGCCATCGGTCGTCCAGCGGCCCCTGTGCGGCGGAGGCGAAGAAGACGGCCCCCGGGACTCCGACGACCAGTCCGACGGCCGTGATCCGGAGCAGCTGAGAGCGCTCCGCTCCGCCCGGTGCGAGCAGGCGCCGCTTTCCCGCGGCCAGGCCGAGGAAGAACGCGGCGAGCACGCCCGGAGCCATGAGGAGAACGCCGAGGAGCGCGAGGGGCAGCCGGTCCAGGTTCTCCCGCAGGACCGTGCCGGCGCTGCCGTGGTAGGCGGCCACGGCCCTCTCGATCTCCTGCTGAGGGGCGGACTCCTCGTCGTCCGCCCACCCGGCCAGCGCCCCCAGCCCGGTGAGGAGGACACCGAAGACCCCGTAGATCCAGGCGGCGGCCTTCACGGCGGTGGCCGGCCTGATCCGCCGCGCGCACAACAGGGCCAGTCCCAGGACGCCGTACGCCATGAGGATGTCGCCGTCGTACAGCAGGACGGCGTGCACCACACCGAGCAGCACCAGGCCCAGGGACCGGCGCAGGAAGCGTGCGGTGACGTTTGCTCCGTCCCGTTCGGCGGAGAGCGTCTGCAGGGTGAAGCTGTAGCCGAACAGGAACGAGAACAAGAGGTAGAACTTGCTGGCCGCGAACGCCGTCACCAGCCACATGGCGACCTGGTCCCCGAGGGGCGCCCCGGGCTCGCGGACCCCTTCCGACACATAGGGACTCATGATCTGTGCGCTGTTGACCGTAAGGATGCCCAGCAGGGCGAAACCGCGTAACGCGTCGACGGCGGGAAGACGCCGAAGGCCGACTCGTGTCCGCATGCTCACGGGGCCTCCCGCCGCCGGTAGACCTGCCCGGTTGCAGATCGGCTGCATTCGCACCACCCCATCTTGCTGTAACAGCCCATGAGGGGGCTGCACATACAGGAAGTAAGTGGGGCGAAGAGCGGTGCCGGTGTCGTGAAGCCGTGTTGCGGAGCAGGTCCGGTCCGCGCATAGTTGCGCTGCGAAGGACGGCGAAACCGGGGGTGGGATCGGCGATGGCCGGGCACGGGGTGGAAGAGCATCCACATGGTGCCGACCGACTGTGCGAGGCCGGGGATCGGGTGTATTCCCGGGCCGTACGGCGGGGCCGCGTGCCGCGCCGGGACGCTGATCCGGTGCCCTGCCTGCTGGAACTCGCCCTGCTGCATCCGGACCCCGACGACATGGACTGGCTGGTGCCGACCTCCCCTCAGGAGGTCATGACCCGGCTGCTGCGCGGGATGTACGACGAGGTCAGCGCGAGCCAGCGGCGGGTGGGTTCGGCCGTGGCGGCGTTCGAGTGGTACGCCGGGCTGGGGCGTCAGGTGCAGCCGGCTCCGCCCGCGGCCGAGGGCTCGGCGATCCGGGTGCTGGACGGGCTCGCCCGGATCCAGGCCGCGATGGACGAGGCGACCCAGGCGTGCACGACCGAGGTGCTCACGGTGCAGCCGGGCGGCATCCGGCGCGAGGCGGAACTCTCCGAGGGGCTGCACCGGGCGCTGGCGCTGCGCAGCCGGGGCGTGCGGATGCGGGATCTGTACACGCATGTCGCCCGGCACGGGCAGGGGCTGCTGAACTATCTGGAGCTGATGGGCGACGCCGTGGAGGCCCGCACGCTGGACGAGGTGATCGACCGGCTGATCCTCTTCGACCGGACGGTGGCCTTCATCCCCGCCAACACCGACCGCACGATGGCCCTGGAGCTACGGCACCCGGCGATCGTCGAGTACCTGGTCACGGTGTTCGAGCGGCTCTGGCGCCTGGCCATCCCGCTGACCGCGCCGCTGCCCGACACCGGCATCGAGGGCATCTCCCACCGGGAGCAGTCGATCGCGGCGCTGCTGGCGGAGGGACACCAGGACGCGGTGATCGCGGAGCGGCTGGGCATAAGCGTGCGGACGTGCCGGGCGCACATCGCCCGGCTGTCGGAGACGCTGGGGGCGGCGAGCCGGACGCAGTTGGGTGTGCGGATCGCCCAGGCGGGACTCGACGGTGCGCCGCGGCCGACCGTCTCCCCGCCCCTCAGCGTTCCTGGTCAAGAATCCCGGACTGCCCGATGAGATAGCCCAGTTGGGCTCTGCTCTGACTGCCCAGCGTCGCCGCGAGCTTGGCGATGTGGACGCGGGCGGTGCGGATGTTCATGCCGAGGCGGTCGGCTATGACGGCGTCGGTGTGGCCTTCGGTGAGGAGGGCTGCGATGGCGCGCTGGCGTGCGGTGATGCCCTTCGGGGAGGGCTCGGGTGCGGCTTCGGGGAACATCGGGGTGGCCAGGCGCCAGAGGCGGTCGAAGGTGGTGGCCAGGTGGTCGACGATGGCCGGTTGCCGGATCTCCAGGGCGAGTCCGCCGTCCTTGTCGGCCGGGACGAAGGCCACGGTGCGATCGACGAGGATGAGACGGTCGGGGACTTCGTCCAGCGAGCGCGCTTCGACATCGCCCTTCAGACGTTCGTGACGGGCGGTGATCGTCGGGAAGTGGCGCATCGTGTGCGGGTACAGGGTGCGCAGGCGGCAGCCGCGGTCCAGCGCGGCCTGATCGCGGTCGAACGCCGTGGCGTCGGCCACCTGGCCGCGTTCGCCGGTGAGTCCGGCGCGGGGCTGGACGGTGACGGTTTCCTCAGAGGCTTCGGCCATGGCTTCGGTGATGGCCTGGTTGATCCGCTCCGTGCCGGTGAGCAGCCGGATCGTCGGGGTGTCGGTGACCGCGGGGTGCGGGCCGGCGAGCCTCATGAGGGAGCCGAATGTCTCGGCCAGCCGAGCCTCACGCCGCCGCTCGCTCGCGATCCGCTCCTCGGAGGTCCGCAGCAGCCGGTGCAGCGCGACGACCGGGGCGACGGGCTCCAGCCGGATCGGTTCGTCGACGGCAGGGTGCAGCAACCCCAGGTCGACGAGGCAGGGGGCGGCCTGGGCGTCCTCCGTCGGCAACTGCCCCAGCCGCAGGGCCCGTTCGTACAACTCCGTGCCCGCGGAGCACAGGTCCTCCATGCCGTGCTCGCGGTGCGGCGCGCTCACTCGGGCACTCCCTCCCGTTCCAGGATCCCCGACTGTGCGATGAGATAGCCGAGTTGGGCCCTGCTGCCGCTGCCCAGGAGCGAGGCCAGCTTGGCTATGTGGGCTCGGCAGGTACGCACGTTCATGCCCAGACGGCGGGCGATGGCCTCGTCGACGTGGCCCTCGACGAGGAGCTTGGCGATGGAGTACTGGATCTCTGTGATGCCGTCCGGCGCGATCTCGTAGGGAGTACTCTCGCTCAGCGGGACCGCACGGTTCCACATGAACTCGAACACCTTGATCAGGTAGCGGATGATCCCCGGGTGCCGCAGCTCCAGCGCGACCTGCTGGTCGTCGCGGGTGGGGATGAAAGCGACGGTCTCGTCGCAGATGATCAGGCGTTCCACCAGCTCGTCGATCGTGCGGTACTCCGCCTTGCCGTCGGCGAGCCGGGCGGAGTAGGCCAGTTGTTCCGGGTTGTACCGGGCGGTGTGCTGGTACACCGTGCGTATCCGCACACCGCGTTCTATCAACGGCCGGTCGCGCTTCATCCCCTGGAGGAGGCTGTGTTCGGACACGCGGTCGCTCGGTTGCAGCGTGAGCATCTCGCTCTGGCACTGGGACGTGGCCATGTTCAGCGCGGCGTTGATCCGCTCGCCGCCCTCCAGGACGGTGATGGAGTCGCTGGTCGTGGCCATCTGGGCGCCGAGCGTCATGAACGGCTGAAAGGTCTCTGCGAGTTCGACCGCCCGCCGCCTGCGCGCCGCTATCTCCTGTTCCAAGGGGTTGAGCTGCCGGGAGAGGGCCACCACAGGGGGAACCGGCCGAAGCCAGGTCGGGTCGTCGGGATCGGGGTGGAGCAGGGCCAGCTCGATCAGGCAGGGAGCGGGGTCGGCGTCCTCGCGCGCCAGGCGTCCGGCGCGCAGCGCGATGGTGTATAGACGGCCGCCTTCCTCGCACAACTCCGTAATCGGATGGGGATGTGTCGCATTAGTCTGATTCGATCCCAAATCTCCACCCCCCAGGGTCCTGAACATGCAGGAACATGATGCATTGATTCTGTGGCCATGACGTGCCCGAATGAGCCATCGTCGTATCTGACGGGGGAAAAGGGGACCTTCAAGTGAGGACGAAGCCGACTATGTGCAGCAGAATGCTTCGCTCGGTGCTTGTCGCCGCCTTCTCCGCCGCCGTGGCCCTGGGTGTGCTCGGGGGCTTCTCCGACGCGAAGGACGAGGTGCGGGCGAACAGTACCTGGCCTTCGGTGGCGGTGAACGCCGACACCGTCAGCAGTGGAAACCCCACGGCTTCCGGTGCTGACGAAGCCGGGAGCTGACCGTGACCACTCCACCCGACGACCGCTCCTTCCGCCGCGAAATGGCCACCGCCTACCGCTCCGGCTGGCACTTCATCGACCTGGTCACCGCCATCCCCCACAGCGGCGACTCGTTGATGGTGACCGTTTTCGGCGAGCCGGTGGTCGTCACGCGGGACGAGGACGAGGACGTACGGGCTTACCGGTGTCTGCGGCGGCCTCGGGGGGCGCCGCAGCCCGTGCGGTGTGCCGTACGGTACGGAATGATCTTTGTGAACCTGGACCAGAGGGACCACGAGCAGGTGGAAGCCGACTCTCCTGTCCCGAGGACCATCTCTGCCACCCCCCGCAGTGCCTGACGCGATTCCCCCGTCGTAACAGATCGCTCAGGTGCTTCCCCGCAGCGGCGTCACCGTGACCTGAACACGGTGACGCCGCTGCAGTTTCTGGGGACATTTCCGGGTATCACCCGAGTCGCGCAGTGGCCGGATCCAATCGATCATCGGTGTGGATTTTCACTTCGATCAACTTCTCCGTCGGCCGCGCCATCGCCACCGCCATCGCCCTCACCCTCGCCCCATCGCTCGCGTCAGCTGGATCTCGATCACCACGCGCGCGGGGTTCGGTGAGGGGGTCCGTCCGTAGCGTTCCGCGTAGCGGCGCTCCGCCTCCGCCACCCGCTCCGGTTCCGTGCGGACGAAGGCCCGGCCCTCCAGGGTCGCCCAGCGCCGGCCCTCCATCTGGCAGACGGCGACCGCCGCTCCCTGCTCCCCGGCGGCCAGCACGTGCCGCACCTTGGCGCTCGCCTTGTTCGTGATCACCCGAGCGAGCCGGGCCTCGGGATCGTATGTGACCCCGACGGGTACCACGTGCGGAGTGCCGTCCGGGCGGGGAGTCGTCAGGGTGCACACGTGCCGCTCCCGCCAGAAGGCGAGATACGGCGGGTCCGGGGCACCCGGATCGACGGAGTACTTGGTCGCCATGCCCCGGAACTTAGCCCCTGTCTCCGCCCCGAACCTTCCTTGAGTGCACTAGACTCAACTTTGTGCAAGTCGTTCGGGTCAGTGCAAGGAGGAGAACGCGAACGTGGACGCCGAGCTGACCAACCGGAGCCGGGACGCCATCAACGCGGCCAGCAACCGGGCCGTGACCGAGGGGCACCCCGACCTCACCCCAGCCCATCTGCTTCTCGCGCTGCTCCAGGGGCAGGACAACGAGAACATCACCGACCTGCTCGCCGCGGTCGACGCCGACCAGGCGGCCGTACGCGCCGGAGCCGAGCGCGTGCTCGCCGGGCTGCCCAGCGTGACCGGTTCCACCGTGGCGCCGCCCCAGCCCAACCGCGAGATGCTCGCCGTCGTCGCCGACGCGCAGGCCCGCGCCAAGGACCTCGGGGACGAGTACCTCTCCACGGAGCACCTGCTCATCGGCATCGCCGCGAAGGGCGGCGCGGCCGGCGAGGTGCTGTCCCAGCAGGGCGCCGACGCCAGGAAGCTGCAGGACGCCTTCCAGAAGACGCGGGGACAGCGGCGCGTGACCACGGCAGACCCCGAGGGGCAGTACAAGGCCCTGGAGAAGTTCGGGACCGACTTCACCGCCGCCGCGCGGGAAGGGAAGCTCGACCCCGTCATCGGACGGGACCAGGAGATCCGGCGCGTGGTGCAGGTGCTGTCCCGCCGCACCAAGAACAACCCCGTGCTCATCGGCGAGCCCGGCGTCGGCAAGACCGCCGTCGTCGAAGGGCTCGCCCAGCGGATCGTCAAGGGGGACGTGCCGGAGTCCCTCAAGGACAAGCGGCTCGTCGCGCTCGATCTGGGCGCCATGGTTGCGGGCGCGAAGTACCGCGGCGAGTTCGAGGAGCGGCTGAAGACCGTCCTCGCCGAGATCAAGGACTCCGACGGGCAGATCATCACCTTCATCGACGAGCTGCACACCGTCGTGGGGGCCGGCGCCGGCGGCGACTCCGCCATGGACGCGGGCAACATGCTCAAGCCCATGCTCGCCCGCGGTGAGCTGCGCATGGTGGGTGCCACCACGCTGGACGAGTACCGGGAGCGGATCGAGAAGGACGCCGCCCTGGAGCGGCGCTTCCAGCAGGTGCTGGTCGCCGAGCCGAGCGTCGAGGACTCCATCGCGATCCTGCGCGGCCTCAAGGGACGGTACGAGGCTCACCACAAGGTGCAGATCGCCGACAGTGCGCTGGTCGCCGCCGCCGCCCTCTCCGACCGGTACATCACCTCCCGCTTCCTGCCCGACAAGGCCATCGACCTCGTCGACGAGGCGGCCTCGCGGCTGCGGATGGAGATCGACTCGTCCCCCGTCGAGATCGACGAACTCCAGCGCGCCGTCGACCGGCTGAAGATGGAGGAGCTCGCGATCGGCAAGGAGTCCGACCCGGCCTCCCGCGAGCGCCTGGAGAAGCTGCGCCGCGACCTCGCCGACAAGGAGGAGGAGCTGCGCGGCCTGACCGCCCGCTGGGAGAAGGAGAAGCAGTCCCTCAACCGGGTCGGCGAGCTGAAGGAACGCCTCGACGAACTGCGCGGCCAGGCCGAGCGCGCCCAGCGCGACGGCGACTTCGACACCGCCTCCAAGCTGCTCTACGGCGAGATCCCCGCCCTGGAGAAGGAACTGGAGGCCGCCTCCGAGGCCGAGGAAGAGGTCGCCAGGGACACCATGGTCAAGGAGGAGGTCGGCGCCGACGACATCGCCGACGTCGTCGCCTCCTGGACCGGCATCCCCGCCGGGCGCCTGCTGGAGGGCGAGACCCAGAAGCTGCTCCGCATGGAGGACGAGCTGGGCAAGCGGCTCATCGGCCAGACCGAGGCCGTGCGCGCGGTCAGCGATGCCGTGCGGCGCTCGCGGGCCGGGATCTCCGACCCCGACCGCCCGACCGGCTCCTTCCTCTTCCTCGGTCCGACCGGCGTCGGCAAGACCGAGCTGGCCAAGGCCCTCGCCGACTTCCTCTTCGACGACGAGCGGGCGATGGTCCGCATCGACATGTCGGAGTACAGCGAGAAGCACAGCGTGGCCCGGCTGGTCGGCGCCCCGCCCGGATACGTCGGCTACGAGGAGGGCGGCCAGCTCACGGAGGCGGTGCGCCGCCGTCCGTACTCCGTCGTCCTGCTGGACGAGGTGGAGAAGGCCCACCCCGAGGTCTTCGACATCCTGCTCCAGGTGCTCGACGACGGGCGTCTCACGGACGGCCAGGGCCGCACGGTCGACTTCCGCAACACCATCCTGGTGCTGACGTCGAACCTGGGCAGCCAGTTCCTGGTCGATCCGATCACCAGCGAGGAGGAGAAGAAGGAGCAGGTCCTGGAGGTGGTGCGGACCTCCTTCAAGCCGGAGTTCCTCAACCGCCTGGACGACCTGGTCGTCTTCGCCGCCCTGACCAAGCCCGAGCTGGAGCGCATCGCGAAGCTCCAGATCGAACGCCTGGCCAAGCGGCTCGCCGAGCGGCGCCTCACCCTGGACATCACGCCCGAGGCCCTGGCCTGGCTCGCGGAGGAGGGCATGGACCCGGCGTACGGCGCCCGCCCGCTGCGCCGCCTCGTCCAGTCCGCCATCGGTGACCGCCTCGCCAAGGAGATCCTCTCCGGCGAGATCAAGGACGGCGACACGGTCCGGGTGGACCGTGTCGGCGACGAACTGCTGGTGGGCCCGGCGACGGGCAAGACGTTGTAGGACCGTCGATCACATCGTGAACGCCGAGAAGCGCACCCGCGCTGTCTCGGCGTTCTCGTACTCCACCCGCACCTGCACCACGTGCGCCCCGGCCGCGGCGGGCAGGCCGTCCTCGTGGCTCACGTCGAGACAGAGCGCCCCGCAGGAGGCGTCCGAGCGGGCCTCGGGCGCGTTCGGGTACGTCTCGCGCAGCCAGCCGCGCACGTCCTCGCGCGGCATCCGCAGCACCGCCGTGTACGCGGTGTCGATGCCCTGCTGCACCGTGCAGTTCCCGACCTGGGCGTGGGCCGGGGACGAGGCACCGCCGAAGGCCAGCGCCTCCGCGCAGGGCACCTCCTGCAGGGCCCCCTCGCGTGGATCCCCCTCGTCCGACAGGGCCCAGGTGAAGAGGCCGGCGGTCAGGAACCCGAGGACGAGCACCGGCACGGCCAGGACGGGCAGGATCAGCCGCCACCGCGTGTGACCCCTGCCCGGTTCCGCCACCGTGACCCCCTCCGTCCGTCATTCAGGAGGACGGTGTGCGGCACCTGGAGGTTGCGGTTGACCGGATCGTGTCAGCCATGGGCTTAGAGGGTCTGTCTGGGCTTGCCACCCCCCTCCCCGCATGGGGGAGGATGGCGGAATCCGTACGAAGGGAAATTCACGGTGACCATCGACCCGTCCTCGATTCCGAACTTCGGGGGCCAGCCCGAGCCGCAGCCGCAAGGACCGGCGGGCCCCGTCGTCCCGGATCAGGACCTCGTGAAGCAGCTCCTCGACCAGATGGAGCTCAAGTACGTCGTCGACGACGAGGGAGACCTCGCGGCGCCGTGGGAGCAGTTCCGCACCTACTTCATGTTCCGGGGTGAGGGAGACCAGCAGGTCTTCTCCGTGCGGACGTTCTACGACCGGCCCCACGAGATCGAGGCCAAGCCGCAGATCCTGGAGTCCATCGACGACTGGAACCGCCGCACCCTGTGGCCCAAGGTCTACAGCCACACCCACGACGACGGCACGGTCCGCCTCATCGGCGAGGCCCAGATGCTGATCGGCATGGGCGTGAGCCTGGAGCACTTCGTCTCCTCGACGGTCAGCTGGGTGCGGGCCGCGATCGAGTTCGACAAGTGGCTCATCGAGCAGCTCGGTCTCGAGGAGGAGATCAACGAGGCGGAGAAGCCCGAGGACGAGGAGTAGGCCGGCAGGCCTCCGCCCCAGCGGCGCGTCGGCGCGTACGAGCAGGTACGTGCTGTACGCGCCGTATGCCTTTTTCGGGGCCGGTGCCGGCAGGCCCGGTGACACGGCACCGGCGAGTTGAAGGCCGGGCACCACCGTCCCTGAGGCGGCTCCCGGACTCACCGGGCCCTTGTCGGCGAGGGTCCGGTCGGCCGCTGACCTCCTCAAAGAACCGGGGAAAGAACTACCCGCCCACCCACCCTCCCCGCGCCGGCGGGCGGGCGTCACCCGTGCGAGTGACCGGCTTGCAGGGGCGGGACACGGACCATTACGTTCGCCGCGACAACCGCAAACAGATACGGCCCCCGGCCGGGACGGCAATCCCGATCGAGGGCCTGACCGATCAGGAAGAGTGCACTTCCCGATGGCTGAACCGCAGTCTAACGCGCGCCTGCGCGCTGACGCCGGAGCTCCGACCTCCGGCGTGATCCACGTACGAACCCGGCTGACGGCCGACTTCACCGTGATCTCCAACGCCCTCGCCCAGCGACGCGGCAGCGCGGTCACGGTCGGTGTCGCGGCGTATATCGCCTCTCTGCCCGACGGCTCCCCGGTGACCATCACCGCTCTGTGCGAGCACTTCAGCGAGGGCGAAATCCTCGTCTCGCGGGCGCTCAGGGAGCTCGAAGCAGCCGGATACCTGGAGCGCCGTCGCGAACGGATGCCCACCGGACAGGTGCGTACCAGGACGTACTTCTACGACGTCCCCCGCGGCGAAGGCCCTGACGACCCGCCCGAGCCGCCCCGCCCCCGGCCCGCTGTCCGGGAGGCCGCGCCCCGACGGGAGGCGGCGCCCGCTTACGGTCCTGAGGAGACCGAGAGCCGGGCACCCACACTCGCCGACGCCGACCCGAAGGCGGTCGCCGTACTGACCGCCCTGCGCCGGGTCGACCCTCGTCTCGTCCTGTCCGCCCAGGAGGCCGCCCGACTGGCGCCGGCCGTCGCGGAGTGGCTGGCGGCCGGTGTCGGACCACGGGAGATCACGGAGTTGCTGACCGTACGGCTCCCCGACCGTTTCCGCGCCCGACCGGCAAGCGTCCTCGCCTTCCGGCTCCGGGAGACACCGCTGCCGGCGCCTCCTCCGTTTCCACTGCCCCCGAACGTCGAGCGCCCGGCCGCACTGCCCTTCCAGACCTGTGACGGCTGCGAGCGTGCCTTCCGCGCCCCTGTGCCCGGACACTGCCGGGGCTGCCGGGAGCGCTTTGGCGAGGAACGCCTGCGTGCGGCCGGCTGAGCCGGTGGGTATGGTCGACAGGTTCAGGGACGGACTCCTGACTCCCACGGAAACAGCCTCCTACCTGGAAATTCCGCAGTCGACGCTCCACTCGTGGCTCAAGGGCAGGGCTGCGGGGGCGCCCTTGGTGCACCAGGTCGAGCCGTTGCGCACGGGGCAGCCCTCGGTGCCCTTCATCGCAGTCGCCGAGGCTCACGTCCTCCGTTGTGGCCCACAGGAGCGCATCTGCCACGAGATCGCCGACCGGCGCGGGAACCGGGAGTTTCCCGGAGGTGGGAATTCCGGGGGTGCGTTGGTATCAACGGTGATGGAATCGTGCTGGGCCTCGCTGAGGAGAATCGTTGAGCGCGCGCATCCTGGTCGCCGAAGACGACGAGAAACAATCTCGTCTCATCCGGATTTATCTGGAACGGGAAGGCAACGCCGTGCAGGTCGTGGCCGACGGCAGGGCAGCGCTGGAACGGGCGCGTTCGACGGGGCTGGATCTCATCGTTCTCGATGTGATGCTGCCGCTCGTCGACGGCCTCGACGTATGCCGCATTCTGCGTGCCGAGGCCTCCGAGGTGCCGATTCTGCTGCTGACCGCCCGCAGCACCGAGGAGGACATGCTTCTCGGCCTCGATCTGGGGGCCGACGACTACCTCACCAAGCCCTACAGTCCCCGCGAACTCACCGCGCGGGTACGGGCGCTGCTGCGGCGCTCCAGGAAAGGCGGTGTGGCCGGGAGCGAGGTGCTGCGAGTCGGCGCGATCGAAGTGGACACCGCCCGCTTCGAGGTCCGGGTGGCGGGCCGTCCGGTGGCGCTGACCTCCAAGGAGTTCTCCATCCTGGAGGCTCTGGCCCGCAAGCCGGGACGGGTGTTCACCCGGGCCCAGATCATCGAGTGCGCCTTCGGCTTCGACAGCGATGTACTCGAGCGCACGGTGGACGCCCATGTGCGCAACCTGCGCCGGAAGCTGGGGGACGACCCGGCCCGGCCACGCCACCTGGAGACCGTCTACGGCCGGGGGTACCGCCTGCTGGACGGCTCGGCCCCCACCCGAGTGCTCCCGGGATCCTGACCGGGGTTGATCAGTCGGCGTGGGCCTGCGGCCGGGCCGTGGAGAGCGCGACGGTGAAGGTCGTGCCGACGCCGACGGCGCTCTCCACGTCGATCGTCCCCTGGTGATCGGTCACGATCTGGCGGGCGATGGACAGCCCGAGGCCACTCCCTCCGGTGGCGCGGCCCCGTGCCGCGTCCGCCCGCCAGAAGCGGTTGAAGAGATGCGGCAGGTCCTCGGCGGGTATGCCCTTGCCGGTGTCCCGCACCTGAACGATCGCGAGATCGCCGCTGTGGACCAGGGCGAGTGTCACCGTGCCGCCCGGTGCCGTGGCCCTCAGGGCGTTGCCGACCAGATTGCCGACGACCTGGCGCAGACGGTCGGCGTCGGCGATGACGTACACAGGCTGCGGCGCCTCCAGTCGCAGCGCGACACCCGCCGCGTCGGCCTGGGCGCGGTGGGCCGTGCCGGCGGCTTCGAGGAGCTCGCGCAGGTCGACGCGCGCGCGGTGGTAGGTGAGCGCACCGGCCTCGGCCAGCGCGAGAACCTGCAGGTCGTCCACGATCCGCTGCTGCAGCAGTGCCTCCTCGTGGAGGGAATCGAGCAGCTCGGGGGTCGGTTCGACGATCCCGTCCCGCAGGGCCTCCAGATAGCCGCGCAGATTGGCCAGCGGGGTGCGCAGCTCGTGGGCGATGTCCCCGGTGAGGCGGCGCTGGCGTTCCTCGCCGGCCTGTATGGAGTCGGCCATCCGGTTGAAGGCACGGCCGAGTTGGGCGATCTCGTCCCGGCCGGAGACGGGCACCCGCCGCCCCAGGTCTCCCTCGCCCAGCCCCCCGGCGGCCAGGGTCATGGCACGGACCGGGCGCAGCACCGCCCGGCTCAGGAGCAGGGCGCCGACCACGGCGGCGAGGGCGACACCCCCCGCGACGGCCACCGTGGGTGCTGCGGCCAGGGTGGGCGGGGACTCGTCCCGGACGCCGAGACGGATCTCCAGGCGTGGCGGGGCGGCGGAGCCCACCCGCTCGTTGAACACCCGCTGCAGGCAGGCGATGAACTGCTGCTCGGACTCGCATGTCCTGATCGCCTCGAGGTCCTGCGAAGTCCGCGGGTCGGGTTCGCCTGTCGGCTCCTCGCACTGTTTCGGCCGGCGCTCCGTGCGGATCCGCGGCACGCCGGTGTCGTCCGGCCGGGCCGTCACCTTGGCCCCCGCCCGGGTCAGACAGGCCGCGTACGCCGCTTCGGCGCGGTACTGGGCGATCGCTGTCGCCGTCCGCTTCATCGAGGTCCGCGGTATCTGTCCCGCGGGGATCCGCAGGAGGGGACGCGGGTCGACCAGCACCGGCGGCTGGCTGCTCACCGGGCGGGGGGCACGGCCCTGGAGCGCGTCGGAATCGGCGAGCAGGACGTCGTTCTCGGTGGCGACCCGGATGCGCTGGCCGGTGTCCTCGGCCAGGCGGCTCACCGTCGGTGAGAGGCCCTCCCAGGTGCCGTGCGCGACCCCGTACGCGCGGAGCTCGCCGGTGATCCGGGAGACCTCCTGCCGTCCTGCGGTGACACTCTCCTGGACCTGGCGGTTCGCCTGACGCAGGGTCAGCCAGGCGGTGGCGGCGGTCGCGGCCATCGCGACCAGCATCAGCAGGCCGAGTACCCGGAGCCGGAAGCTCATCGCGTGCCACCACTGGGAGTGGTGAGGTGCGGGCGTCGGATGCCCGTCAAGGGGGCGCCATGGGCCAAAAAGGCTGGAGAGCGGCGCATTTTCGCTCCTGACATTTTCGGTCCCCCGTCGACGGGATCCGGACAGTTGTGGGCGGAATTCTTTCTTCAGGATTTTTGTGACTGCGATTGTACTGACGCCACTTGCACACCGATTGATGCAGTGGTGGCTGTTTTGCTCAGGTATCAAACGGTGCCCGGGGAAGCAGTGCCAACAGAAAATGGATTCGTGGGGGTACAGAAATGAAGCGTCGACTTGCGGCTGTCGTACCTGCCCTTGCGGCGGTGGCCATGGCCGTCCCGCTCGCCCTCTCCACCCCGGCCTCCGCGGCCGCGTCCTGCGGCAGGACCGCCTCCGACATGGACAGCAGCTCTTGGGACAGGACGGCCAACGGCGCCAACCAGAGAAGCGGTTCCAGCACCGGCTGTGCCATCCTCGGCATCGCCTACAACACGCACAACCTCGACTACCACTGCTACACGCGCATCGGGAACACCAGTGAGACCTGGACGTACCTCCGGAACGACACCACCGGTACGACCGGCTGGGTCCGCGACGACCTGCTGAACGACGGCGGCAGCCTCACTTACTGCGGCTTCTAGCACCCCGCCGGCACTCCCGCGGGAGTGCTGAGCAGGCTGGACTGACAGTGGGTCAGGGGCGGTCTCACCGAGGCCGCCCCTGACCCGTACGACGGGCGGGCCGCTCAGGAGCCGGACAGGGCCTCCGTAGGGGACAGCCGGCTCGCCCGTACCGCCGGATACAGTCCGGCGATCATGCCGATGACGAGCGTGCAGCCGATCCCCGCCGCACTCGCCCACACCGGGACGACCGTCGGCCAGTCGCGGCTGAGGGCGTAGGCCGCCGTGATCGCGGTCCCCAGCACCGTCCCCCCGAGGCCGCCGATGAGCGACAGCAGCAGCGACTCCGTGACGAACTGGGTCCTGATCTGGCCGCGGGTCGCCCCCAGCGCCCGGCGCAGGCCGATCTCCGGGCGCCGCTCCAGGACCGAGATGACCATCGTGTTGCCGACCCCCACGCCACCGACGAGCAGGGCCACGCCACCGAGGCCGAGCAGCAGCCCGGTCAGCGCCGACTCGGTGGCCTCGCGGGCGGCGAGCGCGTCGGAGGGCCGGGAGATGCGGACCTGGCCCGGTTTCTCCGGGTACGCCGTGGCCGGCAGCACGGCCCGTACCTCCGCGACCTGGCTGTCCTCGGCGCGGACATAGACCGTGGACGGATGGCCGTCGAAGCGCAGGTACGTCCGGGCCGCCGGCCAGCCGACCAACGCCGCGCTGTCGAGCTCCGGCGCGAGCGGTACGGGATCGAGGACGCCGACGAGGGAGAACCAGCGGCCGCCGAGCCAGACCCGGGTCCCCGGCGTGTACACGTCGAGCCGCCCCGCGGCCGTGGAACCGAGCACGACCGCCGGGTACTTCTCGGTCGCGGAATCCAGCCAGCGGCCTCGGCGGACTTGGCCGCCGACGGCTGGCAGCAGGTGCCTGTCGGCCGCGAGGACCTCGAGGGAGCCGGTGCGGCCGATGGCGATGTGCTCATTGCGGTAGATGTGTGCGGCGGTCGCGCCGGTGGCGGCGACCTGCTGCACGGGCGGGACGCGGCCGATCATCGCGACGGCCTCGTGGGGCAGTTTGGCCTCGGTGCCGTCGAGCGCGTCGCCGGGGGCGACCCGCAGCAGGTTGGTGCCGAGCGCGTCGAGCCGGCGGTCCACCTCCGACCGGCCGGAGCCGGAGATTCCGACCACCGCGATCATGGCGGCGACGCCGATGGCGATCCCGAGCGCGGAGAGGAAGACCCGCAGGGGACGAGTCCGCAGCCCGGTCCCGCCGAGTCGCACGATGTCCTGGGGACCGAGCCGGGCGGCCCGCAGCCCGCCGTCCGTGCCGCCGACGGCACCGCGCGCTCGTCCGCGGCCACGCCCGGCGCCCCTGCGGGGGCCGGACGGCAGGGTGGGTGGGGCGTCGTCCATGGGGAGGCCGTTCGTCGTGCCGTCGGTCATCGGACCGCCTCGCTAGGCGCGGCAGTGGTCGCGGTGTCCGCCACCACGCGGCCGTCGCGCATCTCGATACGGCGGGGCAGCCCGGCCGCGATCTCCCGGTCGTGGGTGATGATCACGACCGTGGTCCCGGCGGCGTGCAGCTCGCGCAGCAGACCGAGTACGGCCTCCCCGGAAGCGGAGTCCAGGTTGCCGGTCGGTTCATCCGCCAGCAGGACCGCCGGTTCGCCGATCACCGCCCGGGCCACCGCCACCCGCTGGCGCTCGCCGCCGGACAGCTGGTGCGGGAGGTGGTGGACGCGGTGGCTGAGGCCGACTCGTTCCAGCGCCACCGCCGCCCTGGACCGGCGGCGGCGCAGCGGTACCCCGGCGTACAGCAGCCCGTCGGCCACGGAGTCCAGGACCGGAACCCCCACCGCCAGATGGAACTGCTGGAAGACGAAGCCGATCCGGGTGGCCCGCAGTGCCGACACCTCACGGTCCGTCAGCTTCGCCACGTCGTGGCCGTCGACCAGCACCCGCCCGGCGGATGGCCGGTCGAGGCTGCCCATGAGGTTCAGCATGCTGGACTTGCCCGAACCCGACGGGCCGACGACCGCGACGAGTTCGCCGCGCCCGATGCTCAGGCTCACGTCCCGTACCGCCGCCACACCACCGGGGTACGTCTTGGAGACCCCGTCGAACTCCACGACCGCCGACGCTCCGCTCACTCGGGGATCCTCACCTTCATGCCCTCGCGAACCGCGCTTCCGCTCACTTCCACCCGGCCGTCCGCGAAGAGCCCGGTCTTCACCGCGACGAACCGGCCGTCCGCGGTCTCCAGGCCGTGGCCGCCCTCGGCAAGGGCGACCAGCGCGGCGACCGGGACGGTGAGGACGTCCGCCCGTTCCCGCCCCACGTACTCGACGGTGACCGGCGCGCTCTCCAGCCTTCCCACGGATTTCTGGTCCTTGATGGTGATGGTCACCGGAACCGTCGGTGCCCCGGAGCCGCCCTCCCCGCCTCCCTCCTCGGGGTCGGTCGCCTTCTTCCCCACCGAGGCCACCTCGCCCTTCACCGATGTCCCGTCGGGCAGCCCGATCGTGACGGCGGCGCCGCGCACGGCCCAGGAGTCCTCCGCCGCAGAGGCGTTGACGACGACCTTCCGAGACGTACCGGTGTACGTGAGGACCTCCTCGGTGACCGCCGAGCCGAGCCGGACACCCGCGTGGCCGATCCGCACCTTGCCGGCGGAGTAGACGACGTCCCCGACGCCGACCGTGCCGGTCTGGGGAAGCCCGAGGGATTTCTGCCAGCGCTTGACCGCGCGGGCGGTGGCGTCGGTGAACTCCTCGTCGATCGTGAAGCCCGTGTAGCCGAGAGCGGCGAGATTGCTCTCGAACTGCAGGACGTCCATCCCGCGCAGAGTGCTCCGTGTCCCTCCTGCCCCGGCGCCACCCGGCGTCGGCGATCCGGAGGGAGCCGGGGCCCTGGAGGTGTCGTCCGTGAGGCCCTGGTCACCGGCGCCCTGGGCGTCCCCCTTGTTCCCGGCGTTCCCGGCGTTCCCGGCGTTCCCGGCGTTCCCGGCGTCCTGCCGGGCGCCCTGTCCGGTGCCCGCGGTCAGGCCCAGATCCCGGTACATCGGCAGCGTCCCGTACAGCAGCACCACCGGCCGGTCGTCGACGCGCAGCAGAGTGCCGCCGCGCTTCACCGTCCTGCCCTCCGTGGGCAGCCAGGTCACGGTGCCCGTCGACTTGATCGGCAGCGGTATCTCGGTGCCGTAGCCCAACTGGCCGTCCACCGTGGTGCGTTCGGTCAGCGTTGCCCGGGTGACCGGGACGGTGGAGCCCGAGCGGGGCGGGGCGGAGGAGCCGTCCTCCGCCCCGCCTCCGCCGAGGCCCAGCGCACCGACCACGGCGACTGCCGTCACGACGACCAGAGCCGAGGCCACCAGGACCGTACGCCGGCCGCGCCGCCCGCGCGGCGGCGGCGCGGGAGCCGCCCCGCGCTCGTGATCGGTCTGCATGACCGTCTCCGTCATCGTCAGCCCTTGCCCTCGGGCTGGTCCACCGGGTCGCCGATGATCGGAGCGCAGACACGGGTGGCACGCTTGGCCCCCGCCGACGTCTGGTCCCACTCGGAGCCCTGCGCGGTCCCGTCGGGGCCGGGATCGGGGAAGTCGGGGGCGCCGTTCTTCTGCATGCAGTCGGCGTAGTCCCGCTTGACCTTGATCTGCTGGGGGGTGAGCTTGGGCTGGTTGGCGTTCTCCAGGCTCTCGGGGACGGCCGCCACGAGCGAGGCGCACTTCTCGGAGGCGTTCAGGAACTTCGTGTCCTTCTTCAGCGCCGCGTTGTCGCCGAAGTCGACCTGCCCCTTGGCGTCCGGGTCGGGGGCGTCGACCCCGTTCTCCCGCAGGCACTTCACCCACTCCCGCTGGGCGCTCACGTACGCGGCCACGTCGTCGCCGCCGCCCGGGGCGGCCGTCTTGCCGGACCCCGCGGACGCGTTGTCGCCGCCGGCCGTGGGGACCTTCGGAGCGTCGCCCTCGCCGCCGCAGCCGGCCAGGGTGATCGCCATGACCGACGCCGTCACCACGGCCATCAGCACCCGGTTCGTCCTCATCGGTTCTCCCGCCTCCTGTCGGGCCCGACCGCGGGCGCGGCGGGCAGCCCGACCGTAGGCCGGAGGTGATGAAGAACCTTTGAAGAACCTGTTACCCGATCATGCGGGCGCGCTTCTGGCCGGACGTTGGGCGGGTCGTGCCGGCAGGGGAAGGTGATGTCACGAAGCCAGGCGCCGCAGCCGAACGGCGGCCTCGTGGAGAACGTCGTCCCTCTTGCAGAAGGCGAAGCGGACCTGGCTGCGGCCGGCGGCCGGGTCGTCGTAGAAGACGGAGTTGGGGATGGCGACGACGCCGCAGCGTTCGGGCAGTGCGCGGCAGAAGCGGTGGGCGTCCTTCTCACCGAAGGGGGTGATGTCGGTGGTGATGAAGTAGGTGCCCTTGGGTTGGTAGACCTCGAAGCCGGCCGTGCGCAGGCCGTCGCCGAGCAGGTCGCGCTTGCGGCGGAGGTCGGCGCGGAAGCCGTCGAAGTACGAGTCCGGCAGGCGCAGCGCCTCGGCGACCGCGTACTGGAACGGGCCCGCGCTGACATAGGTCAGGTACTGCTTGGCCGTCCGGACGGCGGTCACGAGTTCCTGGGTGCCGGTCACCCAGCCGACCTTCCAGCCGGTGAACGAGAACGTCTTGCCGCTGCTGGAAATGGTGACCGTACGCTCCCGCATCCCCGGGAACGTCGCCAGCGGCACGTGCTCGGCGTCGTCGAAGACCAGGTGCTCGTAGACCTCGTCCGTCACCACGAGCAGGTCCCGCTCCACCGCGAGCTCGGCGATCGCGGCCAGCTCCGCGCGGGTGAGGACCGTGCCGGTCGGGTTGTGCGGGGTGTTGATCAGCAGCAGCCGGGTGCGGTCGGTGACGGCGTCCCGCAGCTCGTCGAGGTCCAGGCGGAAGCCGTCGTCGTCCGGGCGGAGCGTGACCGGCACCCGGCGCCCGCCCGCCATCGCGATGCACGCCGCGTACGAGTCGTAGTACGGCTCGAGGGCGATCACCTCGTCACCCGGCTCCAGCAGGGCGAGCAGCGAGGCGGCGATGGCCTCCGTGGCGCCCGCGGTGACGAGCACCTCCCTGTCCGGGTCGCAGGACAGTCCGTAGCGCCGCTGCTGGTGGGCGGCGATCGCGGTACGCAGCTCGGGGACGCCGGGGCCCGGCGGGTACTGGTTGCCGAGGCCGTCCCGCAGCGCCCGCACGGCGGCCTCCCTGACCTCCTCGGGGCCGTCGGTGTCGGGGAAGCCCTGCCCGAGGTTGATGGCGCCGGTGCTCAGGGCCAGGGCGGACATCTCGGCGAAGATCGTCGTCCCGAACTCGGCGAGCCGGCGGTTGAGGAGGGGGCGCGCGCTGGAGGTCATGCGGGCCATCCTCCGCCGAAGCTCTGGAGTTCCTCAACTCTGCTTTGGGGCGTGCGAGGGGCGGGCATCCCCAGTTCACGCAAGAGCGAGGCGCCCACGGGGGGCCGCTTCGGGGGAAACGGAAGGAGGGTGACGCCATGGTCGTCGGCATCATCCTGGCGGTGATCGGAGTCCTTTTGGTCGGGGCGCTGGTATCGAAGGCCCGCAGCGGCGGATCCGGACGGACGGCCCGTCGCGGGGGGTGGGCGTCCACCGGGTCGTCGCGCCACGACAGCGGCGGCAGCTGGTGGGCCGGGGGCGGAGACTCCGGCTCGTCCGGCGGACACCACGGGGGACACTCCTGCGGCGGCGGCTCGTCCTGCGGCGGCGGGTCGTCCTGCGGTGGGGGTGGTGGAGGAGGTGGCTGCGGCGGCGGAGGCAGCTGACACACGTCGGCCGCGCTCCCGACGGGGAAGCCGCAACCACCGAACGCGGGGTCCGCACCTGGGGCGGGCCCCGCGTTGCGTTTCTGTGCCGGCCGGGGGGCCGAGGGTGTGTGGGCCCGAGGGCCGGGGGCGGGTGCGGGACCGAGGCCTGGATCCCGCGCGGGTCGGAGGCCCGGGGCCCGTGCGGGCCGGAAGCCCGGGGGCGTGTGCGGCTTGAGGTCCGGGGTCTCAGTGCCGGCGGGGTGTCCGGGGTTTCCGTGTCGGCGGGAGGTCTGGGGGCGTGTGCGCGCTTGAGGCCCCGAGTCTTCGTGTCGGCGGAGGGCCGGGGGCCTGTGCGGGCCCGAATGTCCGGGGCCGTGCGGCCGGGGGGGCAGCACGCCGAGCCCGGCGCTGGGGCTCGTGCCGGCCCCAGGACCAGGGATCCCGTGCGGACGGAGTCCGAGGTTCCCGTCCGGTGGAAGAGTCGAACCTCTGTCGGGTGACTCGGAGTGCGTTCTGGCAACTTCGCATGCCTGTAGGACAACTGTTGCCATGGAGCGCCGCGGCGAGGCGTGACTGCGGCAACTGCGCCCGTCAAGCGGGCACTTCACGGGCCCGTCCGTGGCCCGGGCGCCCGTCCGTCCCCGCTCCAGGCGGGAGTCACGGCGCACCGGCGCACGCCTCCCCGCAACCGGCGCACGCCGTAGTTGAACAGTTGAGCTGTGGAGCCCTCTGAGGGATGGAAACCCTACGAACTTGGGTAAAAACGCTGTTGCGGCGCGACAGTTCATGATTCCCTCTCAATCACCAACGCAGCCTCTCGGACGTTCTGCGGACACCTTCCCGAAACCGGCCGACCGGTTTGCCCCGGGCCGAATCCCCCGGTGCGACCGGGGTGCAGCGGACCCATCTCCCTCTCCTTGTGTGCTTGCGGAGCCGATCCATGCTCACGACCCTGAACACCGCCTACACCGACACGCGCGCGGCCGATCTCGCCTGGGCCCTGGGGCGCGAGCCGCTTCCCGCACTGGCCACGCTGGACCTCGAACTGGCGGGCGTCAAACTTCAGTTGCGACTTCTCGGCGCGTCCCACCAGGTCCTGCTGGAGGAGGAGCGGGGCATCTGCTCGGAGACGGTGGCGTGCATCCCGGGCAGCAGCACTCCGCTCCCGCTCGGCGTCGCCAAGCGGGTGGGCGACTGGGAGTACGAGTTCGCGGCCCGGGTCGAGGTCCTCTCGCCAGGCTCCTTCGCCGGCCGCGCCCAGGAGTTGCTGGCCCTCGTCTCCGACCACCCGCAGGGTCTGGCCGGCGTCTTCCCCGGCAGCCCGCACGCCTTCACGGCACTGCTGGCCCAGTACCACGAGGGCCAGGTGCACTGGCGGACCTGGCACGCGTACCCGCAGGACGGCCAGTTGGTCGCGACCCGCACGAAGGTGGGCGTACGGATGCCGGCGGCGGCCACCGCCAACTGAATCTCCGCCCACATGGCACGCACGCGGCGAACCCGATCTCGCACCGTGATCGGCCCTCTGTAAACCAGCACCACACGTGTGGGTGACGAACCGCAGTCGAGGCGTGACGTAACGTCGCAGCGTGATCGAGCCGCACGCGCCCGCCCCGCCCGGTTCCCCGCCGCCCTGGAGCGCCCCGGCCGGCCCCGGCGGCCCGGCGCGGCTGCCCGTCCGGCCCGGCACCGGACGGTTCCTGGTCCTCGCGGGCGTGTTCGTCTGCGCGGCCTGCGGACTGGTGTACGAGCTGGAACTCGTCGCGCTCGCCTCGTACTTGATGGGCGACTCCGTCACCCAGGCGTCCGTCGTGCTGTCCGTCATGGTCTTCGCGATGGGCATCGGCTCCCTCGCCGCGAAGCGGCTGCGCGGGCTCGCCGCGGCCGGCTTCGGCGCGGTCGAGGCGACCCTCGCCCTCGTCGGCGGGTGCAGCGCGATGGCCCTGTACGCGGTCTTCGCCTGGACCGGCGACTGGGGCGGGATGTGGGCCAGCGGGCCGCGCTGCCTCCTGGTCGCCTTCTCCCTCGCGACCGGGCTGCTCATCGGCGCCGAGGTCCCGCTGCTGATGGAGCTGATCCAGCGCATCCGCCGTCAGGACGCGGGCGGCGCGGTGGCCGACCTGTTCGCCGCGGACTACGTCGGTGCGCTCGTCGGCGGACTCGCCTTCCCCTTCCTGCTGCTGCCGTTCCTCGGCCAGCTGACCGGCGCGCTGCTCACCGGCGCCGTCAACGCGGTCGTCGGGGGCGCGCTGGTCCTCGGCCTGTTCCGCCGGGACCTGACCCGGCGCGCCCGCTGGCTGCTGCTGGCCGCCAACGCGCTCGTGCTGGCGGTCCTCGCCTCGGCCGCCGTCCTCGTCGACGACTTCGAACGGGCCGCGCGGCAGGCGGTGTACGGCGGCGACGTACGCGTGGCGCTCCAGACCGGCGTACAGGAGGTGGTCCTCGCCGGCGGTACGGACGGCCGGCCCCTCGACCTGTTCCTCGACGGCCGGCTGCGGGTCAGCGGACGCGACGAACTGCGCTACCACGAGGCCCTCGTCCACCCGGCCATGACCGGGCCGCACGCGCGCGTGCTGATCCTCGGCGGCGGTGACGGACTGGCGGCACGCGAGGTGCTGCGGCATCCCCGGGTGGAACGGGTCGACGTCGTCGAACTCGACGAGGAGGTGGTGCGGCTGGCCCGCACCGACCCGGCCCTGTCGGCGCTGAACAGGCACGCGTTCGGCGACCCGCGCGTGCGCGTGACCACGCAGGACGCCTTCGGCTGGCTGCGCGGAGCGCCCCCGGGGGCGTACGACGTGGTCCTCTCGGATCTGCCGGACCCGGGCATCACGGCGAGTACGAAGCTGTACTCGCAGGAGTTCTACGGCCTCGCGCGGCGGGTGCTCGCCCCCGGCGGCCGGCTCGTGGTGCACGCCGGGCCCGTCGCGTCCAGCCCGCGGGTGTTCTGGACGGTGGACGCGACCCTGCGCGCGGCCGGTTTCCGCACCGCCCCGTACGGCACGGGCGGCCGACACGCCGGTTTCGCCGTCGGCCCCGACCGCACACCCACCGACCGCTCCCGGGCACCCCGGGACTGGGGTTTCGTCCTGGCCGCCCGTACGGAGGCGCGGCCGCGCCTCGACCCGGACGGCCCGCGCCCGTACGTCGTCGACGACGCGTCCCTCGCGGCGGGGGAGCGGGCGGCGCGGGCCACGCGGATCGCGGGGCTGCCCGCGTCGACGCTGGTGCATCCGCGCTACTGAGCGGGCCGGGACGGCCTGGTGAGGCGGATGCGGGCGCGGAGGATACGCCTGGCGGGGGGCGGATCAGGGGGAATCCCGAAGGCGGGGGTGCGTTTCGGCGCGTGCTGGGTAGAGTCCGTCCACATGGAGCACGAGGTGTTCGTTCCGGTTCCGGCCGAGCGGCTCAGGGAGGTGCTGGACGACCCCGCGCGGGTCGCCCGGGCGGTTCCGGGGCTCCAGCAGGACGCCGGCGCCGAGCCAGTCGCCGGGCGGCTGAAGATCCGGGTCGGCAGCCACTCGGTCACGTACCGGGGTGCCGTACGGGTGTCCATGGGGGACGACGGGGCGTACGCCGTCGAGGGCGACGCCATCGAGGCCCGCGGCACCGGCTCGGTGAAGCTGGCCCTGCGGATCGCCCTGCGGGACGCGGAGGACGGCACGACGGTCGTGTTCGACGGTACGGCCGCCGGGGACGGACGGATCAAGGACCTCCCGGCCGATGCGGTCGAGGGCGCCGTCACCCGCCTGCTGAACCGTTTCGCGGAACACCTGGCCGCGGCAGCCCCGGACCCGACCGCGCCCATCGCCACCCAGGACTTCGAACCCCGCGCCACGACCGACTACGAAACGACCCCGGACGCGGACGACGCGCCCCCTGCCCCCGCCCCCGGCGACGACGCTTCCGCCTCCGCCCCCGCCGACGAACCCCCCGCCCCTGCCCCCGAGCCCCCACCACCTTCGGCGCCGATGTTCCGCCGTCTTCGCTCGGGCCCACGGACGAGGACGACATGGACGACGAAGACGACGAGGACATCGCCGAGGCGGCGCATGCGCGGCGGACGATGATCGGGCGGAGTGCCGAGGAGGTCGATCACGCGCCGCCGCGCGGGCGGTACGCGCCGGTGCCCGCGCCGCAGACCGTGATGCCCTCGGCCCCGCTGCGCTGGGCGGCCCCCGCCGCGGCACTCGCGCTGGCGTCGGCCGTCGTGGCGGTCCGGGCCCTGCGCCGACGCCGCTGAAAACGCCCCGCACCACGTGAGGCCCTCTTGATCACCCCAGTAGGGTCGACCCGTGAGTGACGAAGACATCACGCTGACCGCGGGCGACGCGGAGGTGACCGTGCAGCCGGGCAACGGCGGCCGGGTCGGAGGGCTGCGGATCGGCGGCGTGGAGCTGCTCCGGCAGGGGCAGCGGTTCGGCTGCTTCCCGATGGTGCCCTGGTGCGGACGGATCCGGGACGGGCGGTTCCTGGACGGCGCCGCCGTGCGGCAGATGCCCCTCAACGCCCCGCCCCACGCCATCCACGGCACCGCCCGCGACGGCGCCTGGCGCACCGCCCGCACGAGCACGGCCGAGGCCGTCATCACCTACGAGCTCGTCGACCCCTGGCCCCACCCGGGCCGCGTCACCCAGGTCGTCGCCCTCACCGAGGACGCGCTCACGCTGACCATGTCCGTGGAGACGTACGAGTCGTCGTTCCCGGCGCAGATCGGCTGGCACCCGTGGTTCAACCGGAACCTCGGCGGCGAGGACGTGACACTCGACTTCGACCCGGCGTGGCAGGAGGAGCGCGGCGACGACCACCTGCCCACCGGCAACCGCGTCGAGCCGAAGCCCGGCCCCTGGGACGACTGCTTCGGGATGCCCGGCGGCGTCGACGTGACCCTCACCTGGCCCGGGCAGCTGGAGCTGAAGGTGACCAGCCGCCAGGAGTGGGTCGTCGTCTACGACGAGCAGGACGCGGCCGTGTGCGTGGAGCCGCAGACCGGCCCGCCCAACGGGCTCAACACCGCGCCGCGCCTGGTCACGCCCCTGGAGCCGCTGGAGGCCAGCACGACCTGGAGCTGGCGCCGCCTCTAAGCTGGGCGGCATGACGGATGTACGCGGCGCGCTGCTGCAGCAGATCAAGGACAAGGCCGTGGTGCACGGCAAGGTGACCCTGTCGTCGGGTCTGGAGGCCGACTACTACGTCGATCTCCGGCGCATCACCCTCGACGGCGAGGCCGCGCCGCTGGTCGGGCAGGTGCTGCTCGACCTGACCGCCGAGCTGGAGTTCGACGCGGTGGGCGGGCTCACCATGGGCGCCGATCCGGTCGCCGCCGCGATGCTGCACGCCGCCGCCGCGCGCGGGCAGCGCCTGGACGCCTTCGTCGTACGGAAGGCCGCCAAGGCGCACGGCCTGCAGCGGCGTGTCGAGGGCCCGGACATCGCGGGCCGCCGGGTGCTGGTCGTCGAGGACACCTCCACCACCGGCGGCTCCCCGCTCACCGCCGTCGAGGCCGTGCGTGAGGCCGGGGCCGAGGTCGTCGCCGTCGCGACCATCGTCGACCGGGCGACCGGCGCCGCGGAGAAGATCCAGGAGGGCGCCGGGGTGCCGTACCTCTTCGCCTTCTCGAAGGACGAGCTGGGCCTCGACTGACCAGGGCGTGGACGGTGGCCTGGACCTTCCGGCCAAGTCTGGAAAGATGGGGCCGACGATGACGTCGCACCCCAAGGTCTAGGTCAGGGCCGACAACGCAGTACGCCAACCCGCAGATACAAGGAGCGGACGCATGCCCATCGCAACTCCCGAGGTCTACAACGAGATGCTGGACCGGGCGAAGGCAGGAAAGTTCGCCTACCCGGCCATCAACGTGACCTCCACCCAGACCCTGCACGCGGCACTGCGCGGTTTCGCCGAGGCGGAGAGCGACGGCATCGTCCAGATCTCCACGGGTGGCGCCGAGTTCCTGGGCGGCCAGTACAGCAAGGACATGGTGACCGGCGCGGTCGCCCTGGCCGAGTTCGCGCACATCGTCGCCGAGAAGTACCCGGTGAACATCGCGCTGCACACGGACCACTGCCCGAAGGACAAGCTCGACGGGTACGTACGCCCGCTGCTGGCGCTCTCCAAGAAGCGCGTCGACGCCGGTCTGGCCCCCCTGTTCCAGTCCCACATGTGGGACGGCTCCGCCGAGACCCTCGCCGACAACCTCTCCATCGCGCAGGAGCTGCTGGAGCAGGCCCGCGCCGCGAAGATCATCCTCGAGGTGGAGATCACCCCGACCGGTGGCGAGGAGGACGGTGTCTCCCACGAGATCAACGACTCCCTCTACACCACGGTCGACGACGCGATCCGCACCGCCGAGGCCCTGGGCCTGGGCGAGAAGGGCCGCTACCTGCTCGCCGCGTCCTTCGGCAACGTGCACGGCGTGTACAAGCCGGGCAACGTCGTCCTCCGTCCCGACCTGCTGAAGGAGCTGAACGAGGGCGTCGCCGCGAAGTTCGGCAAGGCCTCCCCGTTCGACTTCGTCTTCCACGGCGGCTCGGGCTCCTCGGAGGAGGAGATCCGCACCGCGCTGGAGAACGGCGTGGTCAAGATGAACATCGACACGGACACGCAGTACGCCTTCACGCGTCCGGTCGCGGACCACATGTTCCGCAACTACGACGGTGTCCTGAAGGTCGACGGCGAGGTCGGCTCCAAGAAGACCTACGACCCGCGCACCTGGGGCAAGCTGGCCGAGGCCTCCATGTCCCAGCGCGTCGTCGAGGCCTGCGGCCACCTCCGCTCGACCGGCACCAAGATCAAGTAAGTCCGGTTCGGTCCACGCGTTCGAGCCCGGCACCTCTCCTGGTGCCGGGCTCTTCCGTATGCTCCCTGCATGCCCGATGTGCGGATCGCCTCGCCCCAGGGCCGGTGGATCCTGCTCACCACCGTCCTCGGCTCCAGCATGGCCCTGCTGGACTCGACCGTGGTCAACATCGCGCTGCCCCGCATCGGCCGTGACCTCGACGCGGACCTGGCCGCCCTGCAGTGGACCGTCAACGCGTACATGGTCACGCTGGCCGGGCTGATCCTGCTGGGCGGTGCGCTGGGCGACCGTTTCGGGCGCCGGAAGGTGTTCGTCGTCGGCGTGGTGTGGTTCGCGGTGGCGTCCCTGCTGTGCGGGATCGCGCCGAACGCCGGGGTGCTGATCGCCGCGCGTGCCCTGCAAGGGGTGGGCGGCGCCCTGCTCACACCGGGGTCGCTGGCGCTGATCCAGGCGTCCTTCCACCCCGACGACCGGGGCCGCGCGGTGGGCCTGTGGTCCGGCTTCGGCGGGGTCGGGGCGGCGGTCGGGCCCTTCGTCGGCGGCTGGCTGGTGGACGGGCCGGGCTGGCGGTGGGTGTTCCTGCTGAACGTTCCGCTGGCGCTGCTGTGCGTGCCGGTCGCCTTGCGGCACGTGCCCGAGTCGGGGGACCAGCGGGTGCACGGGCGGTTCGACGTGCTCGGAGCCGTGCTGGGGGCGCTGGCGCTCGCGCTGGTGACCTACGCGCTGATCGAGGCCGGCGGGGACGGTGCGGTGGTGGCGGTCTCGGCGGTGGCCGGGCTGACCGCGGCCGTCGCGTTCGTGGTCGTCGAGCGGCGCCGGCCCGATCCGATGATGCCGACCGACATCTTCGCGTCCCGCCAGTTCACGGCCGTCAACCTCGTCACGCTGTGCGTGTACGCGGCCCTCGGCGGTTTCTTCTTCCTCGCCGCGCTCCAGCTCCAGGTGGTCGTGGGCTACTCGGCCCTCGCCGCCGGTACGGCGCTGCTGCCCACGACCGTGCTGATGCTGCTGCTGTCCGCGCGGTCCGGGGAACTGGCTGACCGGATCGGACCGCGGATCCCGCTGACGGTGGGGCCGCTGCTGTGCGCGGCCGGGATGCTGCTGATGCTGCGGGTCGGGCCCGGGGCGTCGTACGTGGCCGATGTGCTGCCGGCGCTGATGGTGCTCGGGCTGGGCATGGTCACGCTGGTGGCGCCGCTGACGGCGACCGTGCTGGGGTCGGTGGACGTGGCCCGGGCGGGGCTGGCCAGCGGGATCAACAACGCGGCGGCCAGGGCGGCGGGGCTGGTGGCGGTGGCGGCGCTGCCGTTGCTGGCGGGGATGGGGGAGGAGGCGTACCGGGAGCCGGAGGCGTTCGACGTCGCCTTCGGAAAGGCGATGGCGTGGTGTGCGGGGGCGTTGGTGGTGGGGGCGGTCGTCGCGGCGGCGGTCGTACGGAGGCCGCCGCCGGGCTGCAAGCGGCCGGAGTGTCTGAGGCACGGGGGCGTGACGGCACCGCCGCTGGAGGGGGAGCCGGTGCGGAAGCGGTTGTCGTAGGGGCCCGGGAGGTTGGTGCTGAGGCCGGGGGCGTTGCGCAGCCGGCGGGGCGGGCTGCCGCTGCGCCCACCCGTGCCGCCCCGGGGGTACCTCCCAGGCCTTCAAAGCACTGAGGGAGGCACGACTGCCCGCAGCTCACGGCTGCGGCAGACTTGACCCATGTCCATTCACGAGAACCTCCTCGGGGGCCCGCCCCCGACCCACCTCCCCGACGACCCCGGGCCACGGGAAATGCTCGCGTCGGGTACCGCGCCGGTCGACGTCGCCGCCGCGCACCCCACCTCCTCGCTCGCCTGGGCGCAGCTCGCCGACGAGGCGTTCGAGCGGGGCGCGACCGTCGAGTCGTACGCGTACGCCCGTACGGGCTACCACCGCGGCCTCGACGCGCTGCGCCGCAACGGCTGGAAGGGCCACGGCCCCGTCCCGTGGGAGCACGAGCCGAACCGCGGCTTCCTGCGTGCCCTGCACGCCCTCGCCCGTGCCGCACAGGCGATCGGCGAGCAGGAGGAGTACGAGCGCTGCTCCCAGTTCCTCAAGGACTCCTCGCCGGAGGCGGCGCAGGTCCTGGGCTGACGGCGGTCCGTGTGCGTGAGGTCCGTCCGCCGAGCGGGCGGGCCTTGCGGTTTCGGGGGACGATTGCGGAGTATGCCCGTGGGGACCGGGGCCCCCGTGCCGGCATCGGCAGGGGCGGACCGCTACCCGGAGTTACAAAGCAGGAGACAGCGATGTCCCACGAGGCTCACGAGCCCGAGACCCCGCATCTCGATTTCCACGGCACGACGCCCTACGAGGACTACGTCAAGGCGGACGTGCTCACCCACCTCCAGCACACCCTCTCCGACGACCCCGGAGAGATGGTCTTCCTGGTCACGACCCAGGTGATGGAGCTGTGGTTCACCGTCATCGTCCACGAGTGGGAGACGGCGGCACACGCGCTGCGCCGCGACGACGTCCCCACCGCGACCGCCGCGCTGAAGAGGTCCGTGCGCGAGCTGGAGGCGCTCAACGCCTCCTGGAAGCCGCTCGGCCAGCTCACGCCGGCCCAGTTCAACTCGTACCGGTCCGCCCTCGGCGAGGGCTCCGGGTTCCAGTCGGCGATGTACCGGCGGATGGAGTTCCTGCTCGGCGACAAGTCCGCGTCGATGCTCGTCCCGCACCGGGGCGCGCCGCGTGTGCACGCCGAGCTGGAGAAGGCGCTGCACGAGCCGAGCCTGTACGACGAGGTGGTGCGGCTGCTCGCGCGGCGCGGGTACGACATCCCCCAGGCCGTGCTGGGGCGTGACGTGTCGCTCCGCTACGAGCCGTCCCAGGAGGTGGAGGCCGCCTGGACGGCCGTCTACTCGGGTGACGAGAGCGGCGACCTCGCCCGGCTCGGCGAGGCGCTGACGGATGTCGCCGAGCTGGTGTGGCGCTGGCGCAACGACCACCTCGTCGCCACCCGCCGCGCGATGGGCGCCAAGACCGGCACGGGAGGCTCCGCCGGAGTGGCCTGGCTGGAGAAGCGGGCGCAGAAGCACGTGTTCCCCGAGCTGTGGACGGCGCGGTCCTATGTCTGAACTCGCGATGCGCGCGGAGAAGCTGGACGCCGCCGACGAGTTGCGCGGCAAGCGGGACGCCTTCGTTCTCGACGACGTGGTGTACCTCGACGGCAACTCGCTCGGCGCGCTGCCGGCCGTCGTCCCCGGGCGGGTCGAGGACGTCGTGCGCCGCCAGTGGGGCGAGCTGCGCATCCGGTCCTGGGAGGAGAGCGGCTGGTGGACGGCGCCCGAGCGGATCGGTGACCGGATCGCCCCGCTGGTCGGGGCGGCGCCGGGCCAGATCGTGGTGGGCGACTCGACGAGTGTCAATGTCTTCAAGGCACTTGTGGGGGCGGTGCGGATGGCCGGGGAGGGCCGCGACGAGATCCTCGTCGACGCCACGACCTTCCCGACCGACGGGTACATCGCCGAGTCCGCCGCCCGGATGACCGGCTGCACGCTGCGGCCGGTGGCACCGGCGGACGTGCCGGGCGCGCTGGGCGACCGTACCGCCGCCGTGCTCCTCAACCACGTCGACTACCGCACCGGCCGGCTGCACGACCTGCCGGCGCTGACGGCCGCCGCGCACGGGGCGGGGGCGTACGCCGTCTGGGACCTGTGCCACAGCGCGGGCGCGCTGCCGGTGGGGCTGGACGAGCACGGCGTGGACCTCGCGGTCGGCTGCACCTACAAGTACCTGAACGGCGGTCCGGGTTCACCGGCGTACCTGTACGTGCGCCGGGAGCTTCAGGACCGCTTCGACTCCCCGCTGCCCGGCTGGAACTCCCACGCCGAGCCGTTCGGGATGCGCAGCGGGTACGAGCCGGCCCCCGGCGCCCTGCGCGGCCGGGTCGGCACGCCGGACATCCTCTCCATGCTCGCCCTGGAGGCGGCCCTGGAGGTGTGGGACGGGGTGCCGGTCGAGGCGGTGCGGGCCAAGTCGCTCGCGCTGACGGACTTCTTCCTGGAGTGCGTGGCGGAGTACGTGCCCGAGGGCAGGGTCGAGTGCCTGACGCCGGTGCCGCACGCGGAGCGGGGCAGCCAGATCGCCCTGCGCTGTGACGACGCCGGTGACGTGATGAAACGGCTCGTCGAGCAGGGGGTGGTCGGCGACTTCCGGGCGCCGGACGTACTGCGCTTCGGCTTCACACCGCTGTACGTGGGCTTCGCCGACGTGGAGCGGGCGGCGCGGGTGCTGGCTCAGACGCTGGGATGAGTTCCCCGTGACGAACGGCCCCTGCCGCCGCGGGGGCCGTTTCGGTCTTCACCCAGCGTGACATCCCCGTGTCCGCGCATGTCACGCGCCTGATACCGTCCCGGCCAACGGCCGGACCCCCGCCTGGTCCGCCATCTACGTTTGATCGCTGAGAGGTTGGAGCATGACGGACGACGTCGCAGCAGCACGGGCCGCCGCCGAGGAGAAGTCGGCGTTCTCCCACGCGCCCGTCGCCCCCGACGCCACCGCCGCCTACGGCGACCACCCCGACCAGGTGATCGACTTCTACGCCCCGCGCGCGCAGGGCGGCCCGGGCGGGCCCGCCCCGGTCGTCCTCGTGCTGCACGGCGGTGCCTGGCGGGCGCCCTACGACCGGCGTCACATCAGCCCGTTCGCGGACTTCCTCGCCCGGCGCGGGTTCGCCGTGGCCAGCGCCGAGTACCGGCGCGGTGGTGACGACGACTCCGTCGCGGGGCGCTGGCCCGACACGTTCGACGACGTCGCGGCGGCGCTGGACGCCCTTCCCGGGCTCGTCCGGGAGCTGCTGCCGCAGGCCGACCCGCGCCGTACGGTCCTCACCGGTCACTCGGCGGGCGGGCACCTCGCGCTGTGGGCCGCGTCCCGGCACGTCCTGCCGGCCGGCTCGCCCTGGCGCAGCGACAGCCCGACGGCCCTGCGCGGCGTGGTCGCCCTCGCTCCGATCGCGAACCTCGCGGTCGCCGACAAGCTGGACGTGTGCGGCGGGGCCGTACGGCAACTCCTGGGCGGGGACGAGCACTTCGCCGAGCGGCAGCCGTACGCGGACCCGGCGCTGTTGCTGCCCACCGGCATCGCCACCACCCTCGTCCAGGGCCGCACGGATCTCACCGTGCCGCAGGCGGTCGCCGAGTCGTACGCGGACGCGGCGGCGAAGGCCGGGGAGATGGTGGGAGTGACGCTGCTGGAGGACGTGGGGCACTTCCCGCTCATCGACCCGGCGGCGGACGCGTGCGCGGTGGTGGTAGAGGAGATCGCGCAACTGGCGTGGTGAGCGAGCCTCCCCCTTAGGTCATACCCGTAGTACCTGAGAGCCAGGCCGCAAGTGAGCTCCCCGGTGTGACGCGAACGACGAGTCCCGATCCGTAACTTCCCTTCCGTACGGACCCGATGGCCGGGTGCGCGGAGGGGGACGACCATGGGGTTCGCGGCCGAGTACCGCTTGGATGAAGGTGCTCGGCGCCGCGCCCACCGATGGCGTCGTGCCGCACTCGCCGCCCTCATCGCGGGTGCGGTGGTGTTCCCCCTCTCCGCGGCGGGACGCCCCGAGATCCCCGCTCCGGCCCCCGCGTCCCTCGCACCCCTCAGCGCGTCGACGCTCGACGAGGCGTACGCGGCCAACCGTGCCAACGCCGCCGAAGCGGCCCGCATGGCCGCCGCCCACCACGACCGGGACCGGGCCGCGACGGACCGTCAGCTGGCCGCCCCGGCCCGCCACCTCCTCCGTTTCGACGGCCGGGGCTCCGGCCGGGTGGCGGAGGTCCTGGGCGACCTCGCCCGCGCCGACCGCATCGCCGTCCTGGTCCCCGGCTCCGACACGAGCCTCGACACCTACGGCCGGTTCCACGCGGCAGCCGCCGCCCTGTACGGGCAGCTCGTCCGGCAGGCCCCCGCGGGCACGCGCACGGCGGTCGTGGCCTGGCTGGGCTACGAGACGCCGGGCACGGTGAGCGCGACGGTCACCACGACCGGCAGGGCGGAGCAGGCGGCGCCGCGGCTGCGCGCGCTCGTCGCCGACCTGCGTGCCATAGCGGGCGGCGCACCGCGCATCTCGTTGCTGTGCCACTCGTACGGCTCGGTCGTCTGCGGCCGGGCCGCCGCCGGGCTCGCCGTCGACGACATCGTGTTCGTCGGCAGCCCCGGCACCGGCGCGGACTCCGTGGCCGCCCTGCACACCCGCGCCCGCGTCTGGGCGGCCCGCGGTGGCGACGACTGGGTGGAGAACATCCCGCACCTCAGCGCGGACCTGTTCGGCACCACCGTCGGCTTCGGCACCGATCCCGTCTCCCCGGCCTTCGGCGCCCGGGTCTTCGCGGCCGGCGACGGCGGCCACAGCGACTACTTCAGACCCGGCTCGACCTCCCTGACCAACCTGACCCGGATCGTCCTGGGCGAGACCAAGGCGGTGACCCATGACTGACGTCGGAGTACGCGAAGTACTCGGAGTGCGAGGTGTCCGGCATGCGGTGCGCCGCGGCGCCGAACGCGTCGCCGCGGCCACCCCGGCCGACCGTGACCGGGCCGTGGACGCCCTGCGCGCCGCCGCGGTCCTCGGCGTCGTCCTCGGGCACTGGCTGGTCACGGCCCTGGTCGCCGACAGCGGCACCCTGCGCACGGCGAGCCCCCTCCAGCGCATGCCCTGGCTGACGCCCGTCTCCTGGATGTTCCAGACGCTCGCCGTGTTCTTCCTGGTCGGCGGGCATGTCGCGACCCGCGGCCTGGCCTCGGCCCGGGCCCGTGGCATCCCGTACCACCACTGGCTGACGGCCCGGCTGACCCGGCTGTTCGCACCGGTCGCCGCCGTCCTCACCCTGTGGACAATCGCCGCGCTCGCCCTGCTGCTGTCGGGCGCCGAGTTCGGGACGGTCCGGACGCTGGTGAAGCTGGCCCTGTCCCCGCTGTGGTTCCTCGTGGTGTTCGCGGCCCTGACGGCGGCGACCCCGCTGCTGACCCGGCTCCACCCGCTCTGGCCGCTGGCCGTCGTCCTGCATGTGGACCTGCTGCGCTTCGGCCTCGGCGGCCCTTCCTGGCTGGGCTGGGTGAACGTGGCGGCGGGCTGGCTGGTGCCCTACACGCTGGGCGCGGCCTGGACCCGGGGCGAGCTGGAGCGCCGCCACGCGGGCTGGGTCCTGCTGGCCGGCGGTGCGGCGGCGACCGCGGGGCTCGTCGCGTGGGCGGGTTATCCGGCGTCGATGGTCGGCGTCCCGGGCGAGGGCATGTCCAACCTGGACCCGCCGACGCTGGCCGTCGTCACCTTCGGGCTGGCCCAGTGCGGTCTCGCCCTGCTGCTGCGCGAGCGGCTGCGGCGGGCGATGCGCCGGCCCGTGGCGTGGGCGGCGGTGGCCCTCGTCAACCTCGCCGCGATGACCGTCTTCCTGTGGCACCAGACGGCTCTGATGGCCACGACGGCCACCGGCCTCCTCGCGGGGCACCTCCCGGGCCTGCACACGCCGCCCGACAGCCTCGGCTGGGTCGGGGCCCGGCTGCTCTGGCTGCCCGTGTTCGCGCTGGCCCTCGCCGTGTGCTGGGCCGCCTTCCGGTTCTTCGAGCAGGGCGCGGGCGGCCGGGGCCGCAGGTCGCGGGTGGTGCGGGCGCACCGTCCGTCCGACCGGGGGACAGCGATGGAAGCACGCCATGTCTAGGCTGGGGCGCGTGACGGACACGGGGGTGGGCCGCGCGCTGCGGGCGCGCGTCGAGAGCTGGCGGCGGGTGCTGCGCGAGGACCTGTGGACGGTCCGGGCGGATCCGCTGCCGCCCTCCGTGTGGTTGCGCTGGTTTCCCCATGGCGTGCTGTGCCTGGTCGCGTTCGGGGTCGCCCTCGGCGGGATGGCGCAGCTCGGCGACAACGGAGGGGTGGGCCCGCAGATCGCCTTCCTGCTCGGGCTGGCGCAGGGCGGTGCCGTGGTGCTCTCGCTGTGGCGGCCCATCCCGGCGTGGTGGCTCTCGACGACGGCCATGGTGCTGTGCGCCCTGGAGGTGCGTCGCCAGCTGCTGGCCGGTGGCGCCCCCGACTTCACCTGGCCCTGGACGTCGGCGGGGATCATCGGACACATGGCGGTGCTGTTGCTGCTCGCCCTGCGGGTGCGGACCCGGGTGTCCGTCGAGGCGCTCGCGCTGACCGTGCTCGTCACCTACGTCATCCAGGGGCTGCTGGGCGCGGGCGGCTATTCGCCCACCGGGGTGCTCGCGGTCACCCTGTTCACCGTCGTCGTGGTCGTCGGCACAGCCCTGCGCGGCCGCCGCGAGGCCCGTGCGCAACTCGTCGAGCAGACCACGCTCACCGCCGAGGAGCGCACCCGGCGCACCCTGCTGGAGGAGCGCAGCCGCATAGCCCGGGAGCTGCACGACGTGGTGGCCCACCACATGTCGGTCATCTCCATCCAGGCGCAGGTCGCCCCGCACCTGGTGGAGAACCCGCCCGACGAGCTCAAGGAGAACCTCGCCGGCATCCGGGAGAACGCCCTGGAGGCGCTGACCGAGCTGCGCCGCGTGCTGGGCGTGCTGCGCTCGGAGCACCCCGGGCCGGGGGAGCCCGCCGGCCCGGACGGCGGCATCGCCGGCCACGCCCCGCAGCCCACCCTCGACCGGCTCGACGCGCTGGTGGAGAACACCCGGGCCGCCGGCCGCGAGGTCATCACCGAGATCAACGGCGAGCGGCGGCCGCTGCCGCCCGGCGTGGAGCTGTCCGCGTACCGGATCGTGCAGGAGGCGCTGAGCAACGTCCTGCGGCACGCGCCCGGCGCGAGAGCCACGGTCCGTCTCACGTATCAGCCGGACGGGCTGGAGGTGGAGGTCGTCAACGGCCGGCCGACCGGACCCGCACCGCCGTCGACGGGAGCGGGACACGGACTGCTCGGCATGCGGGAGCGGGTCGCGATGCTCGGCGGCACCATGACGGCGCACCCGTGGCACTGGGACGGCTTCAAGGTCACCGCGTTCCTCCCGGACGTCCCGCCCGCCGACGCCCCGGGCACCGCCCGCTCCACCGAGAACACCACCGATCCCCGGGGAAGGACCTCATGACGAGCAGCTCCGGCCGACCCATCCGGGTTCTCATCGTCGACGACCAGGCGATGGTCCGGCAGGGCTTCACCGTGCTGCTCGGCACCCAGCCCGACATAGAGGTCGTCGGCGACGCGAAGGACGGAGAGGGCGGTGTCGCGAGGGCCGCCGAGACCGCCCCGGACGTCGTCCTCATGGACATCCGCATGCCCGGGATCGGCGGCATCGAGGCCACCGAGCGCATCACGACCGCCAACCCGGACATCAAGGTGCTGGTGCTCACCACCTTCGACCTCGACGAGTACGTGTACGACGCGTTGCGCGCCGGAGCCTCCGGGTTCCTGCTCAAGGACGCGTCGTCGGAGCAGCTCGCCGAGGCGGTCCGGGTGATCGCGGCCGGCGACGCGCTGCTCGCCCCGGTCATCACCCGCAAGCTGATCGCCGAGTTCTCCCGGCTGGACGACCGGCCCCGCGCCCCTCTCAAGGAACGGATCGGTGACCTGACCGAGCGCGAGACGGAGGTGCTCGCCCTGATCGCGCAGGGCCTGTCGAACGCGGAGATCTCCAAGCACCTGTTCGTCGCCGAGCAGACGGTGAAGACCCATGTGGGCCGGATCCTGGTGAAGCTGGGTCTGAGGGACCGGACGCAGGCGGCGGTGTTCGCGTACGAGTCGGGGCTGGTCCGGCCGGCGGGGTACTGAGGGAGGGCCCCGGGGCCCCGTAGTACCTGAGAAGGACGCTGTGGAACCCCTCTCACTGGGGACGACCACGCCCCGGAGGGCGCATACCGTTCTGTACGTGACCGAGACGACTCATCCGCAGATCACGCCGCCGGCGGGCGAGGACAAGCCCCGCAGCCCGGAGTACCGGCTGGCCGTGGACGCCCTGCGCGGGCTGCGACAGGACCTCCTCCACGACGCCTTCGCCTACCGTCTGCTGCCGCGCATGCGCGTCGACGGCCCGCTGACCAGGAGGCTGCCAGGCCGCCTGCGGGAGTACGCGGCCTTCACGCCGCACGCCGTGATCTGCGCGGCAGCCCTGCTCACCCTGGCCATCGCCACGGTCGACCAGGGCATGGCCCTGGCGCTCGGCCTGCTCGCCGTGATCCCGATCCTGCTGACCATGGCCCGGCCGGTCGGTGCGTTCTGGGTGTCCATGGCCGCCACCCCGCTGGCCCTCCCGTTCGGTGACCAGTGGGGCGGCTGGCCGTGGCTGCCGGGCAGCTTCGCCTGCCACCTGACGGTGCTGACGGTCGTGGCCATCCGCACCAGGCCGCGCACGGCCGCCTGGATGTGGGCGCTGACCGCGGTCTACGGCATCCTCGCGGAGACGCTCTTCGGCTCGGCGGGCCGTTACGGCACCAACACCGGCCCCATGCTCGTCGTCTCCGCGTTCGTCCTCCTCGCCGTCACCGTCTGGCACATCCGCCGGCACGCGGAGCAGGAGGTCACCGCGCAGCAGACGGTCACCGCGCACGAGCGCTCCCGCCGCACGCTGCTGGAGGAGCGCACGACGATCGCCCGCGAACTGCACGACGTGGTCGCCCACCACATGTCGGTGGTCGCCATCCAGGCGGAGGCCGCGCCCTACCGGGTGGAGAACCCGCCGCCGGAGCTGGAGAAGGCCTTCGCCACGATCAGGGAGAACGCGGTGGCGGCCCTGACCGAGCTGCGCCGCGTCCTGGGCGTCGTCCGCGCCGAGGACTACGAGGCGCCGGACGCCCCGCAGCCCACGCTCGCCGACCTGGAGGGGCTGCTGGCCAATGTGCGGGAGGCCGGTCTGGGCGTCGAGAAGGTGGTGACCGGCGCGGTGCGCGAGCTGCCGCAGGGTGTGGAGCTGTCGGCGTACCGGATCGTGCAGGAGGCCCTGAGCAACACGCTGCGGCACGCACCGGGTGCGAGTGCCCGCGTCGAGATCGGGTACGTACTCGGCGGCCTGGGCCTGCGCATAGTCAACGGCCCGCCGCCCAACCCCAGCCTGATCAAGCCCTCGCCGGGCGCCGGGCACGGCATCACGGGCATGCGGGAGCGTGTGACGATGCTGAACGGCGGGATGACGGCGGGCGGCACGGACGACGGAGGTTACGAGGTGGCGGTGTTCCTGCCGGTCGCCCTGCCGGACGAGGACGACGCATGACCATTCGCGTGCTGATCGCGGACGACCAGATGATGGTGCGCGAGGGCTTCTCGGTCCTGCTGAACGCGATGCCGGACATCGAGGTCGTCGGCGAGGCGGTGAACGGCCGGGAAGCCGTGGCGAAGGTCCGCGAGCTCGCCCCGGACGTCGTGCTGATGGACATCCGCATGCCCGAGCTGAACGGCATCGAGGCGACCCGCGAGATCGTCGCCGCCGACGGAGCGGCCAAGGTGCTGGTGCTCACCACCTTCGACCTCGACGAGTACGTCTACCAGGCGCTGCGCGCGGGGGCCTCCGGGTTCCTCCTCAAGGACGCCTCGGCCCGGCAGCTCGCCGACGGGGTGCGGGTCGTGGCCGCCGGTGAGGCCCTCCTGGCCCCGTCGGTGACCAGGCGGCTGATCACCGAGTTCTCCAAGCTCTCCGAGACCCCGCGCCTCATGCCCTCCGCGCAGGCGGCGTACGGCGACCTCACCGACCGGGAGACGGAGGTGCTGGTCCTCATCGCGCAGGGCCTGTCGAACGCGGAGATCGCCGAGCGGCTGGTGGTCGCCGAGTCGACGATCAAGACGCATGTCAGCCGGATCCTGGTGAAGCTGGGGCTCAGGGACCGGACGCAAGCGGCGGTGTTCGCGTACGAGGCGCGGCTGGTGACGCCCGGCTAGCCGGGGTGTCGCCCCGCAGGCCCGCGGGCCGGGGGCGACGGGCCGGATCAGTCCAGCTGCATCGGCGTGCAGTCGCTCACGTACGACTTGGAGACCCAGCCGGTGGTGCCCTTGGCCAGGCCGCTCTTGGACTTCTGGCCCAGCTTCAGCTTGATCCAGGAGCCCTTGGTGCCGACCTTCTTGCCCCAGTCGTCCTTGTGGAGGATGCCCTTGGACTTGTAGCCGGTGCCGGGGCCCGTGCGGAAGTTCACGCCGCTGCTCTTGTAGACGTAGTAGTAGACGCGCGGCTTGCACGGCATCTCGGCGGCGGTGGCGGCCGGGGCGGTGGTCGCGACCGCGCCGGCGGTCAGCGACAGGGCCAGCACGGCCGAGGCGGCCAGACGGGCGGGGACGCGGGTGCGGAGCTTGGCTCGCTGCTGTGTCATGACGTTCTTTCCTTGAGAAGTCAGATGCCGCTCAGGCGGCCCGCCCAGCTTAACGATCTTGGTCGTCCCTGGTCAGACAGGGGGATGTGGAGCTAGCGTCCGTCCATGGCAGCTGCTTCCGACCTCGCGTTCGACCCGTGGGACCCGGCGTTCCTCGCCGACCCGTACCCCGCCTACGCCGAGCTGCGTGCGCGGGGCCGGGTGCACTACTACGAGCCCACGAACCAGTGGCTCGTCCCGCAGCACGCGGACGTCTCGGCGCTGCTGCGCGACCGGCGCCTGGGCCGGACGTACCAGCACCGGTTCACCCACGAGGAGTTCGGCCGCACGCCGCCCCCGCCGGAGCAGGAGCCGTTCCACACGCTCAACGACCACGGGATGCTCGACCTGGAGCCGCCGGACCACACCCGGATCCGGCGCCTGGTGTCGAAGGCGTTCACACCGCGCACGGTGGAGCGGCTGAAGCCGTATGTGCGGGGTTTGGCGGAGCAGCTCGCCTCGGCCCTGGTCGCAGCGGGCGGCGGCGACCTGCTGAAGGACGTCGCCGAGCCCCTCCCGGTGGCGGTGATCGCCGAGATGCTCGGCATCCCGGAGTCCGACCGGGCCCCGCTGCGCCCCTGGTCGGCGGACATCTGCGGAATGTACGAGCTGAACCCGACCGAGGAGACGGCGGCGAAGGCGGTCAGGGCGTCGGTGGAGTTCTCCGACTACCTGCGCGAACTGATCGCGGCCCGCCGCAAGGAGCCCGGCGAGGACCTGATCTCGGGCCTGATCGCGGCCCACGACGAGGGCGACCGCCTCACCGAGCAGGAGATGATCTCGACGGCGGTCCTCCTCCTCAACGCCGGCCACGAGGCCACGGTGAACGCCACGGTGAACGGCTGGTACGCCCTGTTCCGCAACCCGGCCCAGCTGGAGCTGCTGCGCGCGGACCACACGCTGATCCCCTCCGCCGTCGAGGAACTCATGCGCTATGACACCCCGCTCCAGCTCTTCGAGCGCTGGGTCCTGGACGAGATCGAACTCGACGGTACGACGATCCCCCGCGGCGCGGAGGTCGCCCTGCTCTTCGGCTCCGCCAACCACGACCCGACGGTGTTCGAGAACCCGTCCGCCCTGGACCTGACCCGCCCGGACAACCCCCACATCTCCTTCAGCGCCGGCATCCACTACTGCATCGGCGCCCCCCTGGCCCGTATCGAACTGGCGGCGTCGATGGGGGCGTTGCTGGAGCGGGCACCGACGCTGCGACCGGCCGCCGAGCCCGCACGCAAGCCGAACTTCGTGATCCGGGGGTTGGAGGGGCTGCCGGTCGAGGTGGGGTGATCACTGCTGATCAAGTGGAGGGATCACGGCTGATCAAGCAGTACGTCGACTGATCACGTGGTCATGTCCCGCCTGCGCAACCCCGCCAGCCCCGCCGCCACCAGCACCACGGCCAGCCCGGTCAGCACCACCACCGGCCCCCACTCCATGGATCCGCCCGGCAGCTTCGGCAGATGCCCGAACGGCGAGACGTCCAGCACCGCCTGCGGGACGTCCAGTGCGGGGCCGACCCAGCCGATCAGCAGGGCCGTCCCGGCCACGCCCCATGCCGCCGCGGCTGCGCGGGGCAGCACCCCGTGCAGCAGCACCGCCACCCCGCCGATCACCCAGATCGCCGGCAGCTGCACCAGGCACGCCCCCAGGATCGGGCCGGTCTCCTTGCCGTAGCCGGCCGCCAGGCCGAGGCCGGCCAGGAGCATGATGAGCGCCGAACCGCCGAAGGCGATCAGCAGGTGGCCCGCGGCCCACCGCAGTCGCCCGACCGCGTTCGCCAGCACCGGTTCCGCCCGGCCGGAGGTCTCCTCGCCGTGCGGGCGGAGCACCGACGCCACGATGTACAGCGCCGCGACCAGGCCGAGCATGCCGGTCATCGAGGCCAGGAACGTGTCCGTCAGGCCGGACCGGCCGCCCATCCGCTCGAAGATCCGCCGGGCGTTCTCGTTGTCGCCGACCAGGTCGGCCGCGCCCTCGGTCATGCCGCCGTAGACGACCCCGGCGAGGAGGAAACCGATGCTCCAGCCCAGCACGCTGCCCCGCTGCAACCGCCAGGCCAGCGCCCCCGCGCTGCCCAGGCGCCCGGTCGCCGGGCCGGGCCGGGTGGGCAGGAAGCTCATGCCGATGTCCCGGCGGCCGGCCAGCCCGTACGCCACCGCGCCCTGGAGCAGGACAGCACCGGCGAGCAGCGCCAGCACCCACCAGCGTTCGTCCGCGTACGGGCGCAGGTTCTCCAGCCAGCCCAGCGGCGACACCCACGTCAGGACGGACGAGCCGTCGTCCGTCGCCGAGTCGCCCGCCGCGCGCAGCACGAACGCGGCGCCCAGCACCGCCGCCGTCAGACCACGCGCCAGCCGCGCGCTCTCCGTGAGCTGGGCGACGATCGCCGCCATCGTGGCGAAGACCATCCCCACTCCGGCGATGCCGAGGCCCAGGGCCAGTGCCCCGGTCGTACCCTGGCCGGCCAGGCCGGCGGTGAGCAGCAGCGCGAGTACCCCGTTCGCGACCGCCGCCGCCAGCAGCGCCGCCGTCAGGGAGGCCCGGCGGCCCACCGTCCCGGACGCCACCAGCTCCTGACGGCCGCTCTCCTCCTCGTCCCGGGTGTGCCGGACGACGACCAGCAGGCTCATCACGGCGGCCAGGGCGCCCGCGTAGACGCCGACCCGCCAGGCCGTCAGGGCGCCCAGCGAGTCGCCGAAGACCGGGCCGACCATCGCGCGCAGCGAGGAGTTGGTCCCCATCTGCCGGATCAGGTCGGCGCGTTCGGCCGGGGTGCCGTAGAGGCTCTCCAGGGTGTTCGGCATGGAGAGGACCATCAGGGCGTTCACCGCGATCCACACCGGCATCATCAGCCGGTCGCGGCGCAGGGCGAACCGCAGCAGCGTGCCCGTCCCGGCCAGCTGGCGTGAGCTGCCGGGCCTCGCCCGAAGCGCGAAGGTCGTCATCAGGCAGCCGCCTCGTCCTGGTAGTGCCGCAGGAACAGTTCCTCCAGCGTCGGCGGCGTGGACGTCAGTGACCGCACGCCCGACTCGCTCAGGGACCGCAGGACGGCGTCCAGCTCGTCGGTGTCGACCTGGAGCCGGACCCGGCGCCCCTGTACGTCGAGGTCGTGGACGCCGGGCAGGTTCGCCAGCCCGTTGGGCGGGCCCGCGAGTTCGGCGACGACACTGGTACGGGTCAGGTGGCGCAGGTCGGCGAGCGAACCGCTCTCGACCGTGCGGCCCTTGCGGATGATGCTCACCCGGTCGCACAGCTCCTCGACCTCGCTCAGGATGTGGGAGGAGAGCAGGATCGTGCGGCCCCGGTCGCGCTCCTCGGCCACACAGCGCTGGAAGACTTCCTCCATCAGCGGGTCCAGGCCCGAGGTCGGCTCGTCCAGGATCAGCAGGTCGACGTCCGAGGCGAACGCGGCGACCAGGGCGACCTTCTGCCGGTTGCCCTTGGAGTAGGTGCGGCCCTTCTTGGTGGGGTCGAGCTCGAACCGCTCGATCAGCTCCGCCCGGCGCCGGGGGTCCAGCCCGCCGCGCAGCCTGCCGTACAGGTCGATGACCTCGCCGCCGGAGAGGTTGCGCCACAGCGTCACGTCCCCGGGGACGTAGGCGATACGGCGGTGCGCCTCCACCGCGTCCGTCCAGGGGTCGTGGCCCAGCACCTGTGCGGCGCCCGAGTCGGCGCGCAGCAGGCCGAGCAGGACCCGGATGGTGGTGGACTTGCCCGAGCCGTTGGGGCCGAGGAAGCCGTGGACCTCGCCGGAGGCGACCTCCAGGTCGAGCCCGTCGAGTGCGTGCGTCCGTCCGAAGGACTTGTGCAGTCCGGAGACGGTGATGGCCTTCGTCATGTTTCAGAACGTACGGTTCCTTCAGAAATTTGTGAAGTTAAGGAAGCGTATGAAGCGTGGATAGGATGAACCACATGACGGAATCAGCCAGGGGCGCGCGGGACGCGGAGGCCGTGTCGAGGTTCGTCGAGTCCTTCGCGGCGCAGCTCGTCGAGGCCGGGATGCAGCGGATGCCCGCCCGGGTCTTCGCCGCGCTCCTCTCCTCGGACGAGGGCTCGATGACCTCGGCCGAGCTGGGCGAACAGCTCCGGATCAGTCCCGCGGCGGTGTCCGGGGCGGTGCGCTACCTGGCCCAGACGCACATGGTCTCGCGCGAACGGGAGCCCGGTTCGCGCCGCGAGCGCTACCGCGTGCACGGCAACCAGTGGTACGAGGCACTGACCAACCGCGAGGCCGTCATCAAGCGCTGGGAAGGCGCCCTGCGCGAGGGCGTCACCAGCCTCGGCGCCGACACCCCGGCCGGCCGCCGCATGGCCGAAACGCTCGCGTTCTTCGAGTTCATCGAAGCCGAGATCGTGGAGATGATGGAGCGCTGGCGGGTGCACCGGGAGAAGACGTTCGGCCCGGAATGACGCGCGGGTGCGGCTCACGGTGCCGCCGGCACCGTCAGCCCCCAGGCCCCCTCCCGGACCACCCACGTCCGGGTCCGTACCGGCCCGGACACCACCGTGTCCGCCCGGTAGCGGAAGTGGGCCCCCGACACCGTCACCGTCCGGCCCTCCGCGAACAAGGGCGAGGCCTCGGCGCCCACCGACACCGGACGGACCTCCACCGCCGCCACACCGGAGGCCGAGGGCGACACCGACACCGCCTCGACCGGCTGGTCCAGGTCGACGAGGGTCTCCCCGTCGACCTCGACCCGCAGCCGGGAGGGGCCGGGCTCCGGTGCGGAGGCGAGCCGGGACGGGCGGGCGGCCGGGACCAGCGTGCGCACCAGGGACTGGCAGGTCCGCAGCCAGGGGCGGCCCGGCGCGTCCTCGGTATCCGGCGCCCGAGCGTCGGCCGTCACCGGCGGTATCCGCAGCGCGCCCAGCACCACCCCGTCGCTGTCGTCCACCATCAGGTCCATCCGCCGCTCGACCCCGTCGAGCACCGCCCGCGCCGCCGCCACCGTCCCCGTCGGCACCCCCAGCGACCGGGCGAGGGACAGCGCGCCCCCGACCGGCACCACCGACAGCGCACATCCGGCCAGCTCCCGATGCCGGTGCAGCAGCGACACCGCGCGGATCAGGGCCCGGTCGTCACCCACCACCACCGGGCGCCGCGAGCCCCGCCGGGCCAGCGCCCGGGCGAACTCCTCCGGCCCCTCCGGCAGGCACAGCTTCACGGCCGCACCCGCTCCGAGCACGTCTTTCGCGATCCGTACGGACTCGCCGTCGGACCGACGGGCGACCGGGTCGACCACCACCAGCAGCTGCTCGGACGTCGCGGAAGTCGCCACCTCGGCCATGCCTCGCTTCCTCGGGTAGCATCTTTGTGCAAGAGCCCCTTGCGCTATTGCGCCAGGGGCTTCGTCTATTCCGGGGCATCCGGTCCGACGGTTGGCGGCCAACGGCGGTCGCGGTGTACGCGGCTTGCTACCTCCGCGTTCGCCCTCGACCATGGACATGCCCCGCCCGGAAGGGGTGTACGCGCGTGCCCGCACTTGTGCTGCTCGGTGCTCAGTGGGGTGACGAAGGCAAGGGAAAGGCCACCGACCTGCTCGGTGGATCCGTGGACTATGTAGTGCGCTACCAGGGCGGCAACAACGCCGGCCACACGGTGGTCGTCGGAGACCAGAAGTACGCACTGCACCTCCTCCCTTCCGGAATCCTGTCCCCCGGCTGCACGCCGGTCATCGGTAACGGTGTCGTCGTCGACCCGTCGGTCCTGCTCTCCGAGCTGAGCGGTCTGAACGAGCGTGGTGTCGACACCTCCAAGCTCCTCCTCAGCGGAAACGCGCACATCATCACGCCGTACAACGTCACGGTCGACAAGGTGACGGAGCGCTTCCTCGGCAAGCGGAAGATCGGCACGACCGGGCGCGGCATCGGCCCGACCTACGCCGACAAGATCAACCGCGTCGGTATCCGTGTGCAGGACCTCTACGACGAGTCGATCCTCACGCAGAAGGTCGAGGCGGCCCTCGACGTCAAGAACCAGATCCTCACCAAGCTCTACAACCGGCGCGCGATCGCCGTCGACCAGGTCGTCGAGGAGCTGCTGGACTACGCCGACAAGCTCGCGCCGTACGTCGCCGACACCGTCCTGGTCATCAACCAGGCGCTGGAGGAGGACAAGGTCGTCCTGTTCGAGGGCGGCCAGGGCACGCTCCTGGACATCGACCACGGCACGTACCCCTTCGTCACCTCCTCCAACCCGACCGCGGGCGGCGCCTGCACGGGCGCGGGGGTCGGCCCGACGAAGATCAGCCGTGTCATCGGCATCCTGAAGGCCTACACGACCCGCGTCGGCGCGGGCCCGTTCCCGACGGAGCTGTTCGACGAGGACGGCGAGGCGTTGCGCCGGATCGGCGGCGAGCGCGGTGTCACCACCGGCCGTGACCGGCGCTGCGGCTGGTTCGACGCGGTGATCGCCCGCTACGCGACCCGCGTGAACGGCCTGACGGACTTCTTCCTCACCAAGCTCGACGTCCTCACCGGCTGGGAGCAGATCCCGGTCTGCGTGGCGTACGAGATCGACGGCAAGCGCGTCGAGGAGCTTCCGTACTCCCAGACCGACTTCCACCACGCGAAGCCGGTCTACGAGATGCTGCCGGGCTGGAGCGAGGACATCAGCAAGGCCAAGTCCTTCTCCGACCTGCCGAAGAACGCCCAGAGCTACGTCAAGGCGCTGGAGGAGATGTCCGGCGCCCCGATCTCCGCGATCGGCGTGGGCCCGGGCCGGGACGAGACGATCCAGATCAACTCGTTCCTGTAGCCGGACCGAGCGGCATACGTCCTACGTCCCGGCGACCCTCGTGGTCGCCGGGACGTTCTGCTGTCTGCTCCCGATGGAGCAGTCAAAGGAGGCTTATCGGGCAAATCGGGTCATACGCTGTGCTTGCCGAACGCGGCAGTCACACCCCGACGGGACACAAGGAGTGAGAGCCATGCGTGTGATGCTCAAGGCGACGCTGGACACGGAAAAGGGCAACGAGGCGATCCGGGGCGGCAAGATGCCGCAGATCATGCAGGAGGCCATGGAGAAGCTCAAGCCGGAGGCGGCCTACTTCGGCCCGGCGGGCGGTCGCAGGACCTGCTTCCTCGTCTTCGACATGCAGGAAAGCTCCCAGATGCCTCCCGCGCTGGAGCCGTTCTTCACCGACCTCAGTGCCGAGATCGAGGTGTTCCCGATCATGAACAGCGACGACCTGCAAAAGGGGCTGTCCCAGCTGCGCTGACCCTCAGCTGAACACGATCATCGACCCCTGGGCCAGACTCCGCGTCACGGCCGCGTGCAGACCGAGCCAGACGTGGCGTTCCCGGGCGAAGGGGCTGGGATCGTACGGAGGCGGGACGGCGGGTTCCTCCAGCTCCGTGGGCACGAGCGGCGGTTGCGGCGCGGCCGGCGGGTTGGCCGGGTCGATGCCGATGGCCGGGGCGACCAGCTCCAGTTCCCGCAGCAGGGCGTGGGAGGAGCCCAGCGGACCGCCGCCCGCGAGGAGTTCGTCGTCGGCGAGCGGGCTGGGGAAGTCGACGGGGACGTACGCGCCCGCGTGGTCGTAGTGCCAGACGAGGTGCGACTGCTGGGCCGTCGACTCGAACATCTCCAGCAACTGCTCGTAGTCGCCGCCGAGTTCGTCCACGGGGGTCACCGGCAGGCCGCACATCTGGAGCAGGTAGGCGCGGCGCAGGAAGTGCAGCGCGTCGTAGTCGAAGCCCGCCACCGGGGCGACGTCGCCCGACAGTCCCGGCATGTACTGGTACACCGGCACCGGCGGCAGCCCGGCCTCGGCGAGCACCTTGTTGTATTGCGCGAGTTCCTCGGCGAACGGGTTGTCCGGCGTGTGGCACAACACGTCGACGAGCGGTACCAGCCACAGGTCACAGGCCAAAGAAGGCTCCTCGCTCAGCTCGGTGGGTCGGTGGCGCGGTGGTCAGGGAAGGGTATCGGTGCGGCACGGAAAGCGGCCCCTGCCGTGCATGTCCCATACCCATACGGACAGCTGCGACGCAGTCATCCTGAGGCGAGGCGCTCGATCAGGGCGATGGAGTGGGCGTTGTAGCCGGCGATGATCGACCGGGCGGTGGCGGTGTCGCGGGCGCCCAGGGCGTCGACCAGCTCGGTGTGGCCGGCCCACAGCTCGCCCCGCAGGTCCCTGAGCCGGCGCAGGTGCTGCACCGCGCAGACCCAGGTCTGCACGCGCAGCCGGTGCAGGAAGTCGGCGAGGTAGGGGTTGCCGAAGAGGGCGGCGAGCTCGCGCCAGAAGCGCAGGTCGTAGCCGATGAGGACGGTGAGGTCGCCGGCCGCGGCGGCCCGCTGTGCCTCCTCGCCGCGGCGCCGGACCCCGGCGAGCACGGCGGCGACCCGGGGGTCGCCCGGCTGCCCGGAGGCGTGCTGCCCGGTGGTGAGGGCGTGGAACATCCCCTCGATGACCAGGTCGCGGGCCTCGATCATGCCGCGGAAGTCCTCGGCCGAGTACTCGTGGACGCGGAAGCCGCGGTGCTGGTCGGCGTCGAGGAGCCCCTGCGCGGAGAGGTCGACCAGCGCCTCCCGGACCGGCGTGGCGGACACCCCGTACTGGTCGGCGATCTCCTTGACCGTGAACTCCTGCCCCGGCTGGAGCCGCCCCGCCAGAACCTCGTCACGAAGCGCGTCGGCGATCTGCTGTCGCAGGGTGCTGCGCGTCACGGCGCCGTTGCCGGAGCTGCGGGGCATGGTCAGGGCGTCTCCCTCGTCGCGTTCGGGTGGCGTGCACGTATATGTCTACGGCCACGCCACCCTACGCGTTCGAACGAGGTTCGAGGTGGTCGGCTACTGACGGGTTGTGGTCGGCTACTGGCGGAATGACAGCTGTTTACCGCGTGTATTCGTCCGCCACCGACAGCGCCCCGTCCAGGGCCGCGAGGCCCTCCTTCAGCTCCGCCTCGCTGACGGTGCAGGGCGGCACCACGTGCGTCCGGTTCATGTTCACGAACGGCCACAGTCCGCTGCCCTTCGCGGCGGCGGCGAAGGCGGCCATCGGCGCGTTCGCCTCCCCGGCCGCGTTGTAGGGCACCAGCGGCTCGCGCGTCTCCCTGTTCCGCACCAGCTCCAGCGCCCAGAACATCCCGACACCGCGCACCTCGCCCACGCTCGGGTGGCGCGCGGCCAGCTCGCGCAGCTGCGGACCGACGACGGACGCGCCGAGCCGGGCCGCGTTCTCGACGACGCCCTCCTCCGCCATGACGTTGATCGTCGCGACGGCGGCGGCGCACGCCAGCGGATGCCCGGAGTACGTCAGGCCGCCGGGGTACGGCCGCTTCCCGAAGGTCTCCGCGATCGCGCCGGAGATCGCGACCCCGCCCAGCGGCACGTACCCGCTGTTCACGCCCTTGGCGAAGGTCAGCAGGTCGGGCGTGACGCCGAACAGGTCGGCCGCGAACCACTCACCGGTCCGCCCGAACCCGGCCATGACCTCGTCCAGGACGAAGACGATCCCGTACTTGTCGCACAGCTCCCGCACCCCGGCGAGATAGCCGGGCGGCGGGACCATGATCCCGGCCGTCCCCGGGATCGTCTCCAGGATGATCGCCGCGACGGTCGAGGGCCCCTCGAAGGCGATCGTCGTCTCCAGGTGCTCCAGCGCCCGCGCGCACTCCTGCTCCTCGGTCTCCGCGTAGAAGCGGGAGCGGTAGAGGTAGGGCGCCCAGAAGTGCACGACCCCGGCGGTGCCGCTGTCGGAGGCCCAGCGGCGCGGGTCGCCGGTGATGTTCACGGCCTGCTGCGTACCGCCGTGGTACGAGCGGTACGCCGAGAGCACCTTCGGGCGGCCCGTGTGCAGCCGGGCCATCCGGATGGCGTGCTCGACGGCGTCGGCGCCGCCGTTGGTGAAGAAGATCTTGTCCAGGTCGCCCGGCGTCCGCTCGGCGATCAGCCGGGCTGCCTCCGACCGGGCCTCGATCGCGAAGGCGGGCGCGAAGGTCGTCATCCTCGCCGCCTGCTCCTGGATCGCGGCGACGACCCTGGGGTGCTGGTAGCCGATGTTCGTGTAGACGAGCCCGCTGGAGAAGTCGAGGTAGCGCCGGCCGTCGTAGTCCCAGAAGTACGACCCCTCCGCCCCGGCGACGGCGAGCGGGTCGATGAGCTCCTGAGCGGACCAGGAGTGGAACACGTGGTCACGGTCGGCGGCCTTGACGGCGGCACCGGCTTCGGGGTTCGGCTGAGGGGTCATGCGGGCGAGCGTAGGTGCGGGGGAGAGGGCGGTGAAATCGGCGGCCTGTCTGCCGTCGGCGGCATTCCGCGACAGGTTGTCCAGGCGGGGCGGAATCAATTGACAGCGTGCTGTCGAGATGGCAGCATGTTGTCATATGGCACAGGGGCCCGAGGAGGAACCATGAACGCCACCGCAGAACGCAAGCCCGTCCATCTCGCCGTCTACGACACCCTCGCCGACTGGGAGACGGGCCACGCCACGGCCCATCTCGCCCGCGCCGGGTACCGGATCCGGACGGTCGGCCCGTCCACGGACCAGGTCACCAGCATCGGCGGACTGCGCATCCAGCCCGACACGGCCCTGGACGACGTACGGCCCGAGGACAGCTCCCTGCTGATCCTCCCGGGCGCGGACCTCTGGGACACATCCGGCGACCTCGCGCCCTTCGCCCGCAAGGCCCGGGCGTTCCTCGACGCGGGGGTGCCGGTCGCCGCGATCTGCGGGGCCACCGCCGGGCTCGCCCGGGAGGGCCTGCTCGACGACCGCGACCACACGAGCGCGGTCTCCTTCTACCTGGCCGCGACCGGCTACGCGGGCGGCGAGCGCTACGTCGAGACCGACGCGGTCACCGACCAGAACCTGGTCACCGCGGGACCGACCGAGCCCGTCGCCTTCGCCCGGGAGGTCTTCCGGCTGCTCGGGGTGTACGAGGGCGAGGTGCTCGACGCCTGGTACCGGCTGTTCCACGACTCCGACGCGGCGGCGTACGCCGTGCTGGAGAAGGCCGGGGCGGCATGAGCCGGGAGCGTCAGGACCTGCTCAGCCGCAGCGCCCTCGGGGTGTTCCGGCTGAACGGCCAGTTCCTCGCCGTGGCGGAGGAACTGGCCCGGCCCGCGGGGCTCACCGCCGCCTGGTGGCAGGTGCTCGGCGCGGTCCTGGGCGAGCCGCTGCCCGTCTCCGGCATCGCCCGCGCCATGGGCATCACACGGCAGAGCGTGCAGCGCATCGCCGACCTGCTGGTGGAGCGCGGGCTCGCCGAGTACCGGCCGAACCCCGCGCACCGCCGCGCCAAGCTCCTCGCACCGACGGGCCAGGGGCGCGCGGCGATCGCCCGTATCGACCCGGGGCACGCGGCCTTCGCCGACCGGCTGGCGGAGGCGTTCGGAGAGGCGGACCTGGCGGAGGCGGTGCAGATGCTGGAACGGCTGTCGAAGGTGCTCGACGAGGTGGGGCCGCCTGTTACGGAACCGTAGGGGTCGTTCGGGCCTGCCCCGCCCGGGCCCCGCACTATTCTCGATCTATTGCTCGCGTGTGGGGGGAAGGCGGCTGAGCGATGGAGAAGCTGGGGCCCGGGGATCCGCAGCGCATCGGTGCCTACCGGCTGCTGGCGCGGCTCGGTGCGGGCGGCATGGGGCACGTGTATCTGGCCCGCTCGGAGCGGGGCCGTACGGTCGCCGTGAAACTGGTGCGCGAGGAGCTGGCCGCGCAGGAGGAGTTCCGGGAGCGCTTCCGGCAGGAGGTGCAGGCCGCGCGGCGGGTCGGCGGGTACTGGACGGCGCCGGTGCTGGACGCGGACACCGAGGCGGCGGTGCCCTGGGTGGCCACCGGGTACGTCGCCGGGCCGAGCCTCCAGCAGGTCGTCGGACACGACCACGGTGCCCTGCCCGAGCGGACGGTCCGCATCCTCGCGGCCGGGCTCGCGCACGCGCTCAAGGACATCCACGCGGCCGGCATCGTCCACCGTGACCTCAAACCGTCCAACGTCCTGGTCACCATCGACGGCCCGCGCGTCATCGACTTCGGTATCGCCCGGGCCCTGCAGACCGTGACGGACGGTGGGCTCACCCGCACCGGCGCGCTCGTCGGATCGCCCGGTTTCATGGCGCCCGAGCAGGTGCGCGGCGACCGCATCACCCCGGCGTGCGACGTCTTCTGCCTCGGCTCGGTCCTCGCCTACGCCGCCACCGGCGCCCTGCCCTTCGGCACCGCCAACAGCGGCGTGCACGCCCTGATGTTCCGCATCGCCCAGGAGGAACCGGACCTGGAGGGCGTCCCCGAGGGCATCGCCGACCTCGTCCGCGACTGCCTGCGCAAGGATCCCGCCGCACGCCCGTCCCTCGACCGCGTCCTGGAACGCACGGGTGCGGACGACACCGTCTCCGACGGCCGCGCCCTCGACCCCTGGCTGCCGAGCGGCCTGGTCGCCCAGCTCGGGCGGCACGCGGTGCGGTTGCTGGACGCGGAGGATCCGGAGGGAGCAGGCTCCGCCGAGGGATTGGATTCTCCCGAGCCGCCGCCTGCCGAGAAGCGGGGTTCCGGCCCTGACGAGAACCCCGGCCCCGGCCCCACCCCCGAACACGCCCCCGCCGCCGACGAGTCGTCGCCGCGCCCCGCGCTGCCCCCGGCCCCCGCGACGGCACCTGCGGCCGCCGGCCCGCCCCCGCCGGGCCTGCCCGGCGAGGGCCCGCCGGTGAACCATCTGCCCACCATGGTCGCCGGTCAGAGTGCGCCCCCGGCACCCCGGCAACTCCCGGGCGTCCCGTCCCAGGCGCAGCCGCAGATGCCCCCGCAACCGCACCCGGCCTACGGCTACCCCCAGCAGCACCCCCAGCCCGGCGCCCCGGGCATCGCCCAGCCCTACCCGGCCTACGGCGGCCTCGGCTCCACCCCGCCCTACGGCCCGCCGCCGTACGGCACGACCCCGCCGTACGGCCCCCCGCAGCCGCAGCGGGGAAGGGACGGCCGTTCCACCGCGCTGCTCGTGGTGATCGCCCTGGTCGTCGCGCTCGCCGCGGGCGGGTCGGTGTACGCCCTGATGCAGGGCGGCGACGACCGGGCCGACGGCGGGCCCGGCCCCACGCACAGCACGGACGCGGCCCCGACCACCCCGGGCCCGTCGCCGACGACCTCGCAGCCGGACATCTCCCCCTCCCCGGCGGACGGCACGATCCCGACCGGGTACCTCGGCACCTGGAGCACGACCATCGACAACGCCGACGGTGAGCACAGCCGTTCGCTCACCATCCAGCAGGGCGACCCGGGCGACACGGTCCTGTCCCTCGTGGCCGACGGCCCGACCAAGGGCGGCGGCACCTACCACTGCGTGTTCGAGGGGCAGTTGACCGCGGAACCCGGCACCGACGGCGCGCTGAGGATCGGCCCGTCCACCGTGAAGGTCGGGCAGCCGCGCTCCGCCTGCAGCCCGGGCGCGGCCACCGAGGTGACCCTCCTGCCGGACGGCACGCTCCAGCGTGTGAACACCAGCAGCGGGGAGCGGCTGACGTACACGAGACAGTGACCAACTCCTCGTGGGCACGGGGTGGTTGAACGTTGGGCGAATTCCGGCCGACGAAGACCGGAGAGGCGCTCGCACGGCCGTACGGTGACCAGACGATCGAATCGTCCGGGCGGCGGCGGGGGCACCGACGATGGAGTGGCTGAGCGCGGAGAACCTCGTGGCCGTGGCGACGGCCGTCCTCGGCATCATCGCCTCGGGCGTCATGGTCTGGTACGAACGCCGGGTGCCGCGCCGCAAGAGGATCGGCTACCGCGTCCAGATGGACAACCCCATCGGCGACGACGTGCGCTCGGGCCGCGCCAACCGCAGACTGGGGCTGTTCGACGAGGCGCCCGACATGACGGACGCGACCCTGGTCCTGCTGCGCATAGAGAACGACGGCTCACTGGCCATCGACCGCGACGACTACACGGGCCCCGAAGTCCACGGCCTCACCGCGGTGTTCACCGACCGCACCATCCGCGGGGTCTCGGTCACCCAGCCCTCCGACACCGAGCACCTCATGGACCACTTCACCGCGGCCCGGGGCTTCGGCTACGAGGACAACACGCTGCGCATCCCGCGCGTCCCGCTCAACCGCGGCGACCACTTCAAACTCCTCGTGCTGCTGTCCGGCGGCGACGTGGGCCGGGAGGTGCGGCTGACCGGGGGTCTGCGGGAGGGCGAGGTGCGCCCCAACCGCGCCGCCGCCCCGGACGACACACCACCGCTTTTCAGCCGGGCCGCCCGGCTGATCACCATCATGCTCACGCTGTGCGTGGTCACCCTGGCGGCGATCGTCGTCGCCCAGGACGACACCCCGCCCCCGATCGGCTGCGCGGGCGGCAGGCTCACCCTCACCGGCTCGACCGCGTTCGCGCCCGTGCTGCGCGAGGTGGCCGCGAAGTACGAGCGGGACTGCGGCGGCGACCCGGTCATCGACGTGGACCCGCACGGCTCGACGTCCGGGATACGGGAGCTCGCGGCGGCCGGCGCGCAGGCGGGGCGGGACGGGCAGGGCTCACCGCCGGTGGTCGCCCTGTCGGACGGCCCCAAGCCGGCCGGCCTGCCCGAACTGCGCGAGAACAGGGTGGCGGTGTCGGTCTTCGCGCTCGTGGTCAACGACGACGTACGCCTGACGAACCTGTCCACGAACGACGTACGGCGCCTCTACCGAGGCGAGATCCGCAACTGGCGGCAGCTCGGCGGCCCCGACCTGCCCGTGCACCTGGTCAGCCGGGACGCCAACTCCGGGACGAGACAGGTGTTCCAGCGCCGGGTGCTGGGACGGGGCGAGATCGCCAACTCCTCCGTCGACTGCGTCCACAAGGACGACCCGACGGCGGCCGTCATCCGCTGTGAACTCGACTCGACGGACCAGGTGCTGACCACGGTCGCCGACCTGCCGGGCGCCATCGGCTACAGCGAACTCAACCTGGCCGGCCGCGCCAAGGGCCTGCACTCCCTGCGCCTGGACGGCGACCCCGCCTCCGCCGACGCCATCGAACACGGCACGAGCGACTACCCCTACCGCGAGATCGAGTACGCCTACACCTACGGCCGGCCCCCGGCCGACTCCCTGGCGTCGAGCTTCCTCACCTACCTCGCCCGCGGCAACGGCCAGGACGTCATCCGCACACACGGCCACCTGCCGTGCTGGACACCCGAGGGCCTGACCCTGTGCGCGCAGGACTGAACCCCGGCCCACCGGTCATCTGGGCTCCGGCGGCCGCTGCCGGGGCATGTTCGGCCGCGTGCCCCCCGCAGGGGGCACGGAGAACCGCCCGTTGAAACCCGCCGCCTCGGCCCCGCGCCCGCCTCCGGGGAACACCGCCGCCTGCAACCCCACGGGCGCACCCCCGCTCCGGAACTCCCCCACCCACTCCGCCGTCTCCCCGCGCACCAGCTCACTCACATCCTCGGAGAACCTCCGCAGCACCCCGAGACATCGCTCCGCCGCCTCACTCGCCGTGCCCTCCGCCGGCCCCAGAACCTCCCGCACGCACTCCGCCGCCCAGTCGAACTGAAGCGCCTGCAACCGCCGCTGCACGGCCTGCGCGGTGGCCACGTCCCGCATCCACCCCGACGTCACCCCGAAGTACCGGTCGACGGCCACACACGCCACCCCCAGCAGCAGCGCCAGACACCCCCAGGGCGCGATCCCGCCCGCGGCCCCGGTCAGATCCAGCAGCGGCAGCGCGACCCCGGTGACCGCCCCGGCCGCGGCCCCACAGCGCAGCATCCGCGCGCCCCGCCGCTTCCACACCCGGTCCTCGAGATACCAGGCCGCCGTCTGCAGCGCCCCGCGCTCCACCCACCGGTACAGCTCGTCCAGCCGGACCGCCGGCTCCCCCCAGTCCCCGAGCGGAAAGGCCCGCCCGGTCAGATCGCCCGGCCCCAGCCGGGCCGCCCTCTCGCCCCGTCCGTCCTGCGGCGGCCCCTCGGGCTGCATCTCCGGCTGACCCACCCGGCACTCCCAACTGACCACGCTGCGTGACAAGCGACACACATGACGCACACGCGCCGGACCCTTCCTACCCCCCAACGGGTGGCGAGATGTAGCTTTCGCCGCTTTTCCGCCCGGAAGTATTCCTTGATCAGTTATAGGGCGCGAGGGGAACTCACTCGAAAGAGTGCTGGGGCGACGGCAGGCCCGACCACGTAGGCTCGTGCCGAACGGGAAAACCCGTACCGAGCAAGGAGCTGATCGTGATCCCCGGTGGTGGCCAGCCCAATATGCAGCAGCTGCTCCAGCAGGCCCAGAAGATGCAACAGGACCTGGCACAGGCGCAGGAGGAACTGGCGCAGACGGAGGTCGACGGCCAGGCGGGCGGCGGACTCGTGACCGCGACCGTCACCGGCGCCGGCGAGCTGCGCAACCTGAAGATCGACCCGAAGGCGGTGGATCCGGAAGACACCGAGACCCTCGCCGACCTGGTCGTGGCGGCAGTGCAGGCGGCCAACGAGAACGCGCAGGCGCTCCAGCAGCAGAAGCTGGGCCCGCTCGCGCAGGGTCTGGGCGGCGGCGGCATCCCCGGTCTGCCGTTCTGAGACGCCCGCCGCCTTCCTCGGACAGGCGGCTGACAACTACGGTACGTACGGGAAGGCCGTACGGCGCGAACGACCTCGATGACCCAGGAAAGGCAGTCCGTTGTACGAAGGCGTGGTCCAGGACCTGATCGACGAGCTGGGGCGGCTGCCCGGCGTCGGTCCGAAGAGCGCCCAGCGGATCGCCTTCCACATCCTGCAGGCGGAGCCCACGGACGTACGGCGGCTCGCCCAGGCCCTCATGGAGGTCAAGGCGAAGGTCCGCTTCTGCGCGACCTGCGGCAACGTCGCGCAGGAGGAGCTGTGCAACATCTGCCGCGACGCCCGCCGCGATCCCGCCGTCATCTGCGTGGTCGAGGAGCCGAAGGACGTCGTGGCGATCGAGCGCACGCGTGAGTTCCGGGGCCGGTACCACGTCCTGGGCGGCGCGATCAGCCCGATCGACGGGGTGGGGCCGGACGACCTGCGGATCAGGGAACTCCTGGCCCGCCTGGCCGACGGCACGGTCACGGAGCTCATCCTCGCCACGGACCCCAATCTCGAAGGCGAGGCGACCGCCACGTACCTCGCCCGCATGATCAAGCCCATGGGCCTGAAGGTCACCCGCCTGGCCAGCGGCCTCCCGGTGGGTGGCGACCTGGAATACGCGGACGAGGTGACCCTCGGTCGCGCCTTCGAGGGGAGACGACTCCTAGATGTCTGACGCCACGCTGCACGCGACCGACCAGAACCCGGACGACTTCGCCGTCCAGATCGCGGACCAGGTCGAGAGCTTCCTGGTCGCCGTCACGGAGATCGCGAAGGGCGACGAGCCGGAATCGGCGGTCCCCTTCCTGCTCCTGGAGGTCTCCCAGCTCCTCCTCGCCGGCGGCCGTCTCGGCGCGCACGAGGACATCGTGCCCGACGAGCGCTACGAGCCCGACCCGGGCCCCGAGCCGGACGTCGACGAACTCCGCGAGAACCTGGCCCGCCTCCTCGACCCCGTCGACGTCTACTCCGAGGTCTTCGACCCCTACGAGCCGCGCAAGGCTCCGGTCCCGGCCCGGATCTCCGACGACCTCACCGACGTCATCACCGACCTGCGACACGGCATGGTCCACTACCGGGCGGGCCGCACCACGGAGGCCCTGTGGTGGTGGCAGTTCTCCTACTTCTCCAACTGGGGCTCCACCGCCTCCGCGACCCTCCGGGCCCTGCAGTCGGTCCTCGCCCACGTCCGCCTGAATCAGCCCCTGGCCGAACTCGACGGCCTCGACACGGACCAGGACATGGGCGACGACACCCTGGAGATCGAGGCGGGCAGGGTGATGGCGGAGGAGATCGCGGGCCCGCTGGGCCTGCGCCCGGCCAAGTAACCGCCCCCGCCTCCACGGCTTTTCGCACCACAGCCCGTCCCCGAGCGCGATGATGGCCGTATGACCGGTCAGTCGAAGGCATTGATGTGGACGGGCATCGGGCTCTGCGCCGCCGGGGCCCTGGGGCTCGTCGTCGGCGCCGTCCTGGACGTGGAGGCGGCGGATCCCTGGGCCAGTGTGTCCGGCGGCGTCGCCGCGTTGATCGGCCTGGCGCTCGCGGTGTACGCGGGGTTCCAGGGCTCGGCGGGTACGTCCGGTACGTCCGGTGGTGCTGGTACCTCTGGTACGGCGGTGAACGCGAGCGGTACGAGGTCCGTCGCCGCCGGCGGGAGCATCGGAACCGTCTCGACCGGCGACGGCGCGGGAACCCCCGCACCCGCCCCGCCGGCGAACTCCTCGACCCCGCCCCCGCCCTCTTCCACGCCTCCGCAGCCTCGGAACGTCACCGCCTCCGGCGAGCGTTCCATCGCCGCGGGCGGTGACATCGGTTCCGCCTCCACGGGCGATACATGAGCACCTCGGCGGAGGCCTCCGGGGACCGCTCCATCGCCGCCGGGCACGGCATCCGCCAGGCGCTCTCCGGGGACGGCGCGGTCGGGATGTACACCGAGAAGTCGTTCGCCCTGCCGCCGGAGGCCTTCACCCTGCCCGACGTCGCGCCGCCGGGGCTGGCCAACCTGCCCGACGCGGCAGCCCTGTTCGTCGGGAGGACCCGGGAACTCGCCCTGCTCGACGAGGCCTTGCGATCGACCGGTGGCGTGGTCGTCCAGGCTGTTCACGGGCTGGGCGGCATCGGCAAGTCGACGCTCGCCGCGCGCTGGGCGGCAGGGCGTACCGACGTCTTCAACCCGGTGTGGTGGATCAACGCCGAGACCCCCGCCGACCTCGACGCCGGGCTCGCCGACCTCGCCGTCGCCCTGCGGCCCGCCCTGCGGGACGTACAGTCCCGGGAGGCGCTGCGGGAGCGGGCCGTGCAGTGGCTCGCGGCGCACGAGGGCTGGCTGGTCGTGCTCGACAACGTCACGTCCCCGAACGACGTCAAGCCACTCCTGGCCAGAGCGGCAGGCGGCCGTTTCCTCATCACCACGCGGCGGGCGACCGGGTGGCACGGCATCGCGGAGCCGCTGTCGCTGGACGTCCTCCAACTGGACGAGGCCGTCGAGCTGTTCGGCCGTATCAGCGGTCACGGTGAGGACCCGGACGTCACCGAGCTGTGCAGGGAACTCGGCTGTCTGCCCCTGGCCGTGGAACAGGCGGCGGCCTACTGCGCCGAGGCCGGGATCGCCCCCGGGCGCTACCGGGAGCTGCTGGCCGAGTATCCCGAGGAGGTGTTCGCGCAGTCGGCGGAGGGGTCGGACGGTGAGCGCACGGTGGCCCGGGTCTGGCGTGTGACACTCGACCGGCTCTCGGACACGCCGCTGGCGGGAGCGATCCTGCGGATCATCGCCTGGTGGGCGCCGGAAGGGATTCCGCGGGCGTATCTGGAGCCGTTGGGCAGCCCGGTCGAGGTGACGGACGCCGTCCGGCGGCTGGCGGCGTACAGCATGATCTCGCTGCACGACGACGGCACGATCTCCGTGCACCGGCTGGTGCAGGCGGTGACACGGGCGGAGGGAGTGGAATCCGCCCACGGTGCTGCCAAGCTGCTGCTCGGTTCGAAGACGCGCGACATGGCCGCTGAGCTCAGGTGGCTCACCCATGTCGACGCGATGGCCTCGCACGTGGCACCGGAGGACGATGGGGAGGGCGAGGTCTGGCTGTTCGAGTCGAGCGGGCTCAGCTACACCCATCTCGACGTCACCCGCGCCATCGCGTTCCACAAAAGAGCCCTGGCGGCGGCGCAGCGCGTGTACGGCCCTCGTGGCGAGGTCACACTCCGTGTGCGCAGGGACCTGGCGCAGTCGTACGGGGTCGCCGGTGACAAAGAACGCGAGATCGGGTTACTCGAACGGAACGTGACCGACCACAGGCGGGTGTTCGGGCGCCGGGACGAACGGACCTTCGAGGCGAGGACGGAGCTGGCCCGGGCGCTTTCGGGGGCGGGACGTCTGGGGGACGGGCTGGCGCTCGCGGAGAGGAACGCCAAGAAGGCAGAGCGCGTGCTGGGCAAAGACGCCTACGCGGCTCTGCGTGCCTGGTCGGCCCGGGCCTCGGCGCTTGCGGACGCGGCCGCGAAGGATCCCGACCGGCACGCGGCGCAGGCCCGCGAGGCCATCGAGCAGCTGCTCCCCAGGGCAGTGGCCGCCACGGGCCGGGACAGCACCGTTTGCCTCCAGCTCCGGCTCCAACTGGCATGGACCAGGCGGCTGGTGGGTGACACCACGGGCGCCACGGCCATGTACGCCGAGCTCGTGGAGAGCAGCATCCGCAGCCGTGGGGCGACGGACAGGTACGCCCTGACCTCCCGCACCTGGTTTGTCCGGTTCCTCTGGAGGGCGGTGGACGACCCCGCGCGCGCCCGCCAGGTGCTCGTCCCCCTGCTCGCCGACTGGGAACGCGTGCTCGGCGATACCGCTTATGTGCGGCAGCTCCGAGAGGAGTTCGCGCCTCTCCTCGACGTGACGGACACCTCACCCTGAGTGAGTTGGCCCCGTCCTGGCCGTCCCCTGTACGACAGCTGCACGGCCCCTAACCGGTGACACGCGAGTCTGGAGGCACTTCACCAACTCCCCTCGAACTCACCGGAGATGAAGATGACCCGTCGCCTCGCGGCCCCGTCCATACGCAAGCGCGTCGCCGTCACCACCGCCGTCGCCGTCCTCGCCGCCGGCACCTTCGCCGTCGGCGCCGGAGTCGCCGGAGCCGACTCGCGCGGCGCCTCCGGGAAGAAGTCCGCCAAGACGGCCACCAAGGCCCAGGTGCTCGGACTCTTCGACCAGTGGAACGCGGCGCTGCAGACCGGCGACCCGCACAAGGTCGCCGGCCTGTACGCGAAGGACGCCGTCCTGCTGCCGACCGTCTCGAACAACGTCCGTACGGACAGAGCCGAGATCGTCGACTACTTCGAGCACTTCCTCCAGAACAAGCCGGCCGGCACGAAGGTCGAGTCGGTCGTCAATGTTCTCGACCGGGACACCGCCATCGACACCGGTGTGTACGAGTTCGCGCTCACCGACCCCCAGACGGGCGCGAAGAACACCGTCAAGGCCCGCTACACGTACGCCTACGAGAAGCAGGCCGACGGCAAGTGGCTGATCGTCAACCACCACTCCTCGAAGATGCCCGAGAGCTGACCGACCGGAGGGTGATGGTCACGCACAGACCGCCCCCGGGCGCGTCCGTGAGAGCCACGGTCCCGCCGTCGTCCGTCGCGAGTTGCTTGACGACGGCGAGACCGAGACCGGAGCCGCCCTTCCCGGTCAGTCCCTGGCCGCGCCAGAAGCGGTCGAAGGCGCGGGACTTCTCGGCGTCCGACATGCCGGGTCCCTCGTCCAGGACCGACACCCCCACCACATCGCCCCGGGGATCCACCCGCACGGTGATCGTCCCGCCGTCCGGTGAGACCTCCAGGGCGTTGGAGAGCACGTTGTCCAGCATCTGGTCCAGATGACCGGGGCCGGACAGTACAGACGGCCGGCCGTCGATACTCCCCCTGAGCGCGACGGTGACTCCGCGCTCGTCGGCGGCCGGCCTCCACACGGCGAGCCGCTCCCGCACAATTTCCAGCAGCGGGAGCGGCTCGGCGGCCGTCACCTTCGCCTCGGCCCGAGCCAGCACCAGCAGGCCGTTGACCAGGCGATTCATCCGGACGACCTCGGCGGTGGCCTGCTCCACGTCCTCCCGTACGAACTCGTCGTCCACACCGTCCGCGATGTTGTCCAGGGACAGCCGCAGGGCCGTGAGCGGCGTGCGCAGCTGGTGCGAGGCGTCCGCCACGAAGATGCGCTGGGCCGCGACCAGCGTGTCCAGGCGTTCCGCGCCCTGGTTGAGGGTGCGCGCCAGCGTCTGGGTCTCCGGCGGGCCCGTCACGGGAGAGCGGGCGGTCAGGTCGCCGTCGCTGAACTTGCTCGCCATGTCGTTGAGCTGGCGCAGCGGGCGGGTGAGGCGCCGCGCCACCCCCACGCCGAGCAGGGCGGCAACCACGAGGACCAGCACCGCGAGGATCGCCCGGAAGCCCCAGATCGTCCACAGGCGGTCGGTCATCTCGTCCGTCGAGTACACGATGCGCACGGCACCGACGACCCGGTCCTCGGCGGCCGCCTGGGCGGGGACCGTGATCACCAGCTCGGGTCCCCAGATGAAGGAGGAGCCCCAGTCGGTCGTGGCATCGTTCCGGTCGAGGGCCGCTGTCAGGGCCGCGTCCTGCCTCGGGCGGGGCAGGTCCGGTGCGCAGCCCGCAGCTCCGGTCACCTGGACGTCGCCGGGCGTCTCGGCGGCGTACGCGGTGGCCATCTTCTGGAGCGCCTCGCACGAGGTGGAGTCGCCGTTGGCCAGCAGCAGCGCCATGGTCTCGGCCTCGCGCAGCACGGATCCCTCGGTGTCGCCCCGCAGCTGGGAGGTGAGGGAGAAGGCCACCGGCACCGTGAACAGGGCGATGGCGATCGCGACGAGGAAGATGTAGCTGCGGACGAGCTGGCGGATCATGAGGCGGCGCTGTCCGTGCTCGCGTCGCCGCCGCTGCCCTTGTCGCCGTCGCCGTCCTCGACGATCTCCAGCCGGAAGCCGACCCCGCGCACCGCCTCGATCGTGATCGCGCCCGCGAGTTTCCGCCGCAGCGCCGCCACGTGCACGTCCAGCGTCTTCGTGGGCCCGAACCAGTTCGCGTCCCAGACCGCTTCCATGATCTGCTCGCGCGACATCAGCGCCCCGGGCTCCTCGGTGAGGAAGGCCAGCAGGTCGTACTCCTTGGGAGCGAGGGCCACCTCCTCACCGTCGAGCCGCACCCGGGCCGCCTTGCGGTCGACGGTCAGGCGGGGGCCGTAGCGGTCGGAGCCGCTCCCGGGCGCCCCGGCGGCGGGGGTGCGGGGCTGCGCGCGGCGCATGACGGCCCGGATGCGGGCGATGACCTCGCGGACGCCGAACGGCTTGGAGACGTAGTCGTCCGCGCCGATCTCCAGGCCCACCACCCGGTCCGTCTCGTCGCTGCGGGCGCTGATCACGATGATCGGGACGTCGCCGCGTGCGCGCAGCGTCTTGCAGACGTCCAGGCCGTCGGTGTCGGGCAGGCCGAGGTCCAGCAGGACGACGTCGTAGGGGCCGGTGTGGTCCAGCGCCGCCCGGCCCGTGGTGACCCACTCCACCTCGAAGCCGTAGCGCTTCAGGCCCCGCCTGAGGGACTCGGCGACCGGTTCATCGTCTTCCACCAGAAGTACGCGCACAGGCGAACCCTAGTGCTTGAAAGTTGAGCCACCGTGAGCGGGCGCGTGCAATTGTGACGCCGGGCACTTTCTCGCGTGGCCTGTGCCCAGATGGGCATGAGCAGACCTGAACGAGTACCCCGGGAAGTCTCACCATGCGATATCGCGGAGGGGTTTTTCGGACGCTCGTTAGACTGAGCCGACCGCAGTACGAATGCGTATGAGCGGATAGAGACGGATTGAGCGAGGAGCGCACGTGGGCCTTGTCGTGCAGAAGTACGGAGGCTCCTCCGTAGCCGATGCCGAGGGCATCAAGCGCGTCGCCAAGCGGATCGTGGAAGCGAAGCAGAACGGCAACCAGGTGGTTGCCGTCGTTTCCGCGATGGGCGACACGACGGACGAGCTGATCGATCTCGCCGAGCAGGTTTCCCCGATGCCTGCCGGGCGCGAGCTCGACATGCTGCTGACCGCCGGAGAGCGGATCTCCATGGCACTGCTGGCCATGGCGATCAAAAAGCTGGGCCACGAGGCCCAGTCGTTCACCGGCAGCCAGGCAGGTGTCATCACCGACTCGGTCCACAACAAGGCCCGGATCATCGACGTCACGCCGGGCCGGATCAAGACCTCGGTGGACGAGGGCAACATCGCGATCGTGGCGGGTTTCCAGGGCGTCAGCCAGGACACCAAGGACATCACCACGCTCGGCCGCGGCGGCTCCGACACCACCGCGGTGGCCCTCGCGGCCGCCCTCGGCGCCGATGTGTGCGAGATCTACACCGACGTCGACGGCGTGTTCACCGCCGACCCGCGCGTGGTGAAGAAGGCCCGGAAGATCGACTGGATCTCCCTCGAGGACATGCTCGAGCTGGCGGCATCCGGGTCGAAGGTGCTGCTCCACCGCTGCGTGGAGTACGCCCGCCGGTACGACATCCCGATCCACGTCCGGTCCAGCTTCAGCGGACTTCAGGGGACGTGGGTCAGCAGTGAGCCGATTACGCAAGGGGACAAGCAGGTGGAGCAGGCCATCATCTCCGGTGTCGCGCACGACACCTCCGAGGCCAAGGTCACGGTCGTCGGCGTGCCGGACAAGCCGGGCGAGGCGGCCGCGATCTTCCGGACGATCTCGGACGCCGAGATCAACATCGACATGATCGTGCAGAACGTGTCCGCCGCCTCCACGGGGCTGACGGACATCTCCTTCACGCTCCCCAAGGCCGAGGGCCGCAAGGCCATCGACGCCCTGGAGAAGAACAAGGGCACCATCGGCTTCGACTCCCTGCGCTACGACGACCAGATCGGCAAGATCTCCCTCGTCGGCGCCGGGATGAAGACCAACCCGGGTGTCACGGCCGACTTCTTCAAGGCGCTGTCCGACGCCGGTGTGAACATCGAGCTGATCTCGACCTCCGAGATCCGTATCTCGGTCGTCACGCGCGCCGACGACGTGCCCGAGGCCGTCCGTGCCGTGCACACCGCGTTCGGGCTCGACTCCGACAGCGACGAGGCCGTCGTCTACGGAGGCACCGGCCGCTGATGGCCGACCTCCGACGGGCCGACGGGCCCGGCCGGTCCGGACGGCCGACGCTCGCCGTCGTGGGAGCGACCGGGGCCGTCGGCACGGTCATGCTCCAGATCCTGTCCCAGCGGGCGGACGTCTGGGGCGAGATCCGACTGATCGCCTCCCCGCGCTCGGCCGGCCGCAAGCTGTCCGTGCGCGGCGAGGAGACCGAGGTCGTGGCGCTCACCGAGGAGGCCTTCGACGGGGTCGACGTCGCCATGTTCGACGTCCCCGACGAGGTCGCCGAGCGGTGGGCGCCCCTGGCCGCCGCCAAGGGCGCGGTGGTGGTCGACAACTCCGGCACGTTCCGGATGGACCCGGAGGTGCCCCTCGTGGTGCCTGAGGTCAACCCGCACGCCGTGCGGATGCGCCCGCGCGGGATCATCGCCAACCCCAGCTGCACGACGCTCTCCATGATCGTCGCCCTGGGCGCGCTGCACGCCGAGTTCGGGCTGCGCGAGCTGGTGGTCTCCTCGTACCAGGCGGTCAGCGGCGCCGGCCGCGCGGGCGTGGCGACGCTGCGGCAGCAGTTGTCCCTGGTCGCCGGCACGGAGCTGGGGACCAGTCCCGGTGACGTACGGCGGGCCGTGGGGGACGGCACCGGGCCGTTCCCGGAGCCGGTCGCGCTGAACGTCGTGCCGTGGGCCGGGTCGCCGCGCGAGGACGGCTGGTCGTCGGAGGAGCTGAAGGTCCGGGACGAGTCCCGCAAGATCCTCGGGCTGCCCGCCCTGCCCGTGGCCGTCACCTGCGTGCGCGTACCGGTGATCACCACGCACTCGCTGACCGTGCACGCCCGCTTCGAGGGCGAGGTCACCGTCGACAAGGCCCGCGAGATCCTCGCCACGGCGCCCGGGGTCGTGCTGTTCGACAACCCGGCCGCGGGGGAGTTCCCGACCCCCGCCGACGTGGTCGGCACCGACCCGACGTGGGTAGGCCGGGTGCGGCGGGCGCTGGACGACCCGACGGCGCTCGAACTGTTCGTCTGCGGGGACAACCTGCGCAAGGGCTCCGCGCTCAACACCGCCCAGATCGCCGAACTGGTGGCGGCCGAGCTTTCTTGACGTTCCGGGCGGCGGCCGTCGAGCTTTGGTGACGTGCCGGGCGGCGGGCGTTGAGCTTTGGTGACGTGCCGGATGGCGGGCGTTGAGCTTTGGTGACGTGCCGGGCGGCGGGCGTTGAGCTTTGGTGCCGTGCGGATGGCGGGTGTCGAGCTTTGGTGACGTGCCGGGCGGCGGGTGTCGAGCTTTCGTGACGTGCCGGACGGCGGTCACCGGCTTTCGTGGCGGGCCGATGTGATGGCCGTCGGCCCGGCTCCCGGTCCTCGGGCCAACGTCCTGCTCGGGCACCGAGTTCACCAGCCGGGCCGGACCGCCGGCCAGGCTCTCCTCCGCGAGCGCGTACCGCTCCGGGCCGACGCCTCGTCGATCTTTCGTGGTGTGCCGGATGGGTGGTCGTCGGCCTTCGCGACGGGCCGGCGTGGTGGCCGCCGGGTTTTCGGGAAGTTTCGCCACGCCGAAACCCCCGCCGCCTGTCATAGGCGGTTTGTAGGATCTGTGTACGACATGTGAGCCGATCGATGGTCCGGACCACTTGTCCCGGACCCCATCGGCATCCGAGGATTTACCTCCCCGCCCTCCGCAACCACGCGGAGGGCGGGGAGCGTCTTTGCGGTCGCCCTTCCGGGCCGCGGGACGTGCATTCAGGCGTGGGGACGCCTGGAACCGGGCGTGGGGACGCCCGTTCACAAATGGACATAGGGGAAGAGCGGGACGCATGAGGGCATTTGAGGCACCACCGGTTGTGCTGCCTGACGCGGGTAGACCGTCGACGGCCAAGGTCGGCGTGAAAGTGATGCCCGGCACGTACAACCCTCACGGGGGGGAGCGTGTCCAACAGACGTGGCAGAGGTACTCGACTTCAGCGCGGCACGCGGCACGGTCCTCCGACCGCCCCGTCCGGCGGCTCTACGACCCCGCATGCCCGGTACCGCCGGTGGCATGCCGGTGATCGCGCCCGTGCCCGCAGCGCGGCCGGCCCGCATCCCGAACCAGCGTGACGGCGCCGAGGACGGTGTCGCGGCCGGGACCACCGTCGACCACCTCACCGAGACCTACCGGGCGCACTACCGCTCGCTGCTCGGTCTCGCCGCCCTCCTCCTCGACGACACGGCCTCCTGCGAGGACGTCGTCCAGGAGGCCTTCATCCGTGTCCACTCGGCCCGCAAGCGCGTCCGCGACCCCGAGAAGACCCTGGCCTACCTGCGGCAGACGGTCGTCAACCTGTCGCGCTCCGCGCTGCGCCGCCGCATCCTCGGCCTCAAGCTGCTGTCGAAGCCCATGCCCGACATGGCGAGCGCCGAGGAAGGCGCCTACGACCAGTTGGAGCGCGACTCCCTCATCAAGGCGATGAAGGGCCTCCAGCGCCGCCAGCGCGAGGTGCTGGTGCTGCGCTACTTCGCGGACATGACGGAGGCCCAGGTCGCCGAGACCCTCGGCATATCCCTGGGCTCGGTCAAGGCCTACGGCTCGCGCGGCATCGCGGCGCTCCGGCTGGCCATGGAGGCGCCGGCATGAGCGACGGCAACGGCGTGCCCCGCGACGGGCGCGACCGGCACGAACCTTTCGAGTGGCACGAGCCGACAAGGCTGCACGGGCAAGATCCGAAGCAATCGCACGCTGGGAACGGAACTGTGAACCACGGCCTGGACGACCAGAGCCCCGAGGGGTTCGACTCGGACGAGCTGGACCTGCGCACGATGCTGCACCAGGTGGTGCAGGAGGTGGAGCCGCGCGACGGCACCCTGGACTATCTGCGGAAGGCGGTGCCCCAGCGCCGGGCCCGCAAGCGGCAGGCCGTCGTCGGCATGGCCGCCGCCGCGCTGTTCATCGGCACGGCCATCCCCGCCCTGGTGCACGTCTCCAACTCCACCGGCTCCGACGCCAACCCGTCGGTCGCCGGCCACGCCTCCGAGACCCAGGGCGGCTCCAGCCAGGGCAAGGGCCCGGACGGCGGCGAGAGCACCGCGGGCAGCTCCCCCGGCAAGACCGAGGGCAAGGGCAAGGGCGACAAGAAGGAGAAGGAGAAGGAAGGCAAGGCCACCGGCGGCGCCTCGACCGGCGCGTCCCAGGGCGTCGGCCCGTCCTCCACCACCGCCGCCGGCATCCCGGCGTGCACCGCCGCCCAGCTCGGCCCCGCCTCCGGCAGCAGCGTCGCCCCCGACTCCACCGGCGCGGTCTACGGCTCGTTCCGTGTCACCAACGTCTCCGCGGCGAGCTGTACGGTCACCGGCCCCGGCGACGTGAGCGCGCTGGCGCAGGGTTCGGCCGACGCCACCAAGATCGGTTCGGTCCGGCACACGGCCGGGGACGCGGCGGCCGGCCTCCCCGACCCGTCCCTGGAGGCCGCCCAGCTGGTGCTCGCGCCGGGCGTCGCCTACGACGTGAAGTTCGCGTGGGTCCCCACGGAGACCTGCCCCACCCCCGGCGGCGACCCGGGCGACCCCGGCGACCCCACTCCCGACCCCACACCGACGCCGGACAGCGGCACCACGGGCGGCACCTCCACCGGCGGCGACACGGGCACGGCCCCGCAACTGGCCACGGAGGACGGCACGGCCGACGGCAGCGTGACGGTGACGTACACCCCGGCGACCGGCTCGGGCGCGACCTCGGTGACGGTGACCAACGCGTGCGCGGGCACGGTCTACTGGACGGGCGTACTGGCGGCGTCGTAGCCGCGTAGCTGCCTCGCTGCGGGCAATCGTGCCGCTAGGGGCGGCACGGGTGGGCGCAGCGGCACCCCGCTCCGCCGGGCTGCGGACCCACCCGCCCTCAGCGGCGACGCCGAGTCACTTCGCTCCGGCGTCCGCAGCGACAGGCTGCTCCTCTTCCGCCACCAGCCCCAGCTCCGCATCCCGCGCGAACTCGATTTCCCGCCGCAGCAACCGGAACCACATGAAGATCACGAACCCCACGAAGGCGAACCACTCGGCGGTGTAACCGAGGTTCTGGAACGCCTTCAGGTCCAGCCCCGTGTCCGGCGGCGCACTCGCCGGCACCGCCTTCATCCCCGAGTCACCCTTCGCCAACGTGACCCACGCGTCGTACACGTCGTACGGCACCAGATTCACCAGGGACGCCGCGCTGATCGCCCCGGTCTGCCCGGACGGCAGACCGCCCTGCGCACTGACGCCGTTGTCACCCGGCGTCTCGGACGCCTGGAGCGCCCCGGTGACCGTGACCTCACCCGTGGGCGCGGCGGGCGCCTTCGCGGCGTCGGCGGCCCCGGGCAGCCAGCCCCGTACCACCGGCAGCGCCTCGCCCGAGTCGGTACGCAGCAGCGTCAGGACGTAGAAGCCCTGCTTGCCGTCGAGCTCCCGGCCGGGCACCAGCAGCTGCTTGCCGTAGCGGCCGGTCGCGGTGACCAGCTTGCCGGACGTCGCCTTGGTCACCGGCAGCATCTCGCCGAGCGGCCGGGGCGCCTCGTGCCGCGCCTCGGAAACCTGCTCGGTCGCCGTGCGGTGGTCCTGCACCCGGTCCTCGAACCGGCCCAGCTGCCAGGACCCCATGAAGATGCAGAAGGGGATGGACAACAGCACGAAGACGTTGATCCCCCACCATCGGGGCGTCAGCAGAAACCGGTACACACCCTTACGGTACGGGGCAGCCGGGCGGACCCGGCCCGCGGGGTCGGCCGTCAGTCCTTGCGGGCCCGGACGGAGTACATCAGCGGGATCCGAGGCCGGTCCGCCGGATAGCGGAAGTAGCCGTCCCGCCGCTCGAAGCACCCGAACCGCCGGAACAGCGAGACGTCGTGCTCGTGCAGGAACTCGATGCGCAGCCCGGCCGCCGCCAGCGCCGAGACGACCTCGCCGACCGGGTGCTGCCACTCCACGCGCCGGTTGTGGACGAACTCGGTGCCCTCGGCCGCGTACGACCCCGGCCTCTCCTCGATCCAGGCGTCACGGGCGAAGTAGTCGTACGTGATCCGCGAGCCGGTCTCGTCGTCGAGGACGTCGGTGAGCGGGTGGAACTCGGACAGGTACAGGAACCCGCCGGGTGCCACCAGCGAGGCCGCCGTCTCGGCCCAGCGCCCGATGTCGGGCAGCCAGCACAGCGCGCCGACGCCGGTGTAGACGATGTCGTACGACGGGTCCGGAACCGCGGTGGCCGCGTCGTACACGTCCGCCGCGACGAAGGCGGCCCGGTCCTGGCCGAGGCCGAGATCGCGGGCGAGGTCGCGGGCGATGCCGACCGCCGGTTCGGAGAAGTCGAGGCCGACGACGCGGTCGGCGCCGTGCCGGGCCCAAGACAGGGTGTCGAGGCCGATATGGCACTGGAGGTGCAGCAGCGAGCGGCCGGAGACGTCGCCGACCTCGGCGAGTTCGAAGTCGCGCAAGGGGTCCTGGCCGGCGCGGAAGGAGTCGAGGTCGTAGAAGTCGCCCGCGGCGTGCAGCGGGACACGCTCGTCCCAGTGGGCGCGGTTGGCCTCGTGCCAGTCGGCCGGGGCGGGGGAGTACATAGGGGGTGTCTCCTGACCTGCTGGGAAGGGGGACCGGTGGAGGTTATCCACAGGCTGAGGACCTCGCCAGCGAATTGTCGGTGAGGGCGGGCAGTATGGGGCCATGACTGAGAGCAACGGATCCGACGCGCGGGATCAGCGGGACCAGCAGGAGCAAGAGGTACGGGCGGCACAGCAGGAGCGGATGCCGGACTGGGAGAAGCGCTTCCGGGCGCCCCGGGTGTCCCTGCCCGACTGGGCGGAGGACGCGCCGGACCGCTCCCTGTTCGTGTCGAACGCGACGGGGACGTACGAGCTGTACGCCTGGGACCGGAAGACGGGCGAGCAGCGCCAGGTGACGGACCGGCCGAACGGCACGACGGACGGCGTGCTGTCCCCGGACGGCGCCTGGATCTGGTGGTTCGACGACAAGGACGGCGACGAGTTCGGCGTCTGGCGCCGCCAGCCCTTCGCTGGCGGCGCGGACGAGCTCGCCGCCGAGGGCCTGGACGCCTCCTACCCGGCGGGCCTCGCCCTCGGCCGTGACGGGCGTACGGCGGTCATCGGCCGCTCGACCGACGAGGACGGCACGACGATCCACCTGGTCCGCACGGGCGAGGAGCCGGTGGAGATCTACCGCCACCGCGAGTCGGCCGGTGTCGGCGACCTCTCCCACGACGGCTCGCTCATCGCCATCGAGCACACCGAGCACGGCGACGCCATGCACTCCGCCCTGCGCGTCCTGCGCACCGACGGCACCCCGGTCGCCGACCTCGACGACACCGAGGGCGGTACGCGCGAGCTCGGCCTGGAGGTCCTCGGCTTCGCTCCCGTCGACGGCGACACCCGCCTCCTCATCGGCCACCAGCGCCGGGGCCGCTGGGAGCCGCTGGTCTGGGACGTCGCCTCCGGCGAGGAGACGGACCTGGCGCTGGAGCTGCCGGGCGACGTCAGCGCCGAGTGGTACCCGGACGGCACCGGCCTGCTCATCGCGCACAGCTTCGAGGCCCGAAGCGAGCTGTTCCGCTACGACCTGGCGAGCCGCGCCCTGACCGAGATCCCGACCCCTCCCGGCACGGTGTCCGGAGCCACGGCCCGGCCCGACGGCAGCGTGGAGTACCTGTGGTCCTCGGCCGCCGAGCCGTCGGCGGTCCGTTCCACGTCCGGCGGTGTCGTGCTCGACCCGCCCGGCATGAAGTCGCCCGGCTCGGTGCCGGTGGAGGACGTGTGGGTGGAGGGCCCCGGCGGCCGCATCCACGCACTCGTCCAGAAGCCCGAGGGCAGCAGCGGCCCGCTGCCCACGGTCTTCGACATCCACGGCGGCCCGACCTGGCACGACAGCGACTCCTTCGCGGCGGGCCCGGCGGCGTGGGTCGACCACGGCTACGCGGTGATCCGTGTCAACTACCGCGGCTCCACGGGCTACGGCCGTGCCTGGACGGACGCCCTGAAGCACCGCGTGGGCCTCATCGAACTGGAGGACATCGCCGCGGTCCGCGAATGGGCCGTCACCTCCGGCCTCGCGGACCCCGACCGCCTCGTCCTGACCGGCGGTTCCTGGGGCGGCTACCTCACCCTCCTCGGCCTCGGCGTCCAGCCCGACGCGTGGTCCCTGGGCATCGCGGCGGTCCCCGTCGCCGACTACGTCACGGCGTACCACGACGAGATGGAAGCGCTGAAGGCGATGGACCGCACGCTCCTCGGCGGCACCCCCGAGGAGGTCCCCGACCGCTTCGAGGCCTCCTCTCCCCTCACCTACGTCGACCGGGTCAAGGCCCCGGTCTACATCTCGGCCGGCGTCAACGACCCGCGCTGCCCGATCCGCCAGATCGAGAACTACGTCAAGCGCCTGGAGGCGAGGGGCGCGGTCCACGAGGTGTACCGCTACGACGCCGGGCACGGCTCACTGGTGGTGGACGAACGGATCAAGCAGGTGAGGCTGGAACTGGAGTTCGCGGAGAGGCACCTGAAGAAGTAACCGCGCCGCCCGCCGTGCGTAGCCGTCCCAGCCCGCGGGCAGTCGTGCCGCTGGGGCGGCACGGGTGGGCGCGGGCGGCACCCCGCTGCGCCGGGTTGCGCCACGCCCCGGCTCCAGCCCCGACGCCGAGCACCTCATAACGCCGGGCTGCGCAACTCCGCGCCTCGCCCACCGCTCGGCGATCACGCCCCCGCCCGCTCCCGCCGCCTCCGCCCCAGCAACTCCGCCAACCCCCGCCGCGTAGCCGCCAGCACCACCCGATCACCGGCCCCCAGCACATACGTAGGAGGCAGATCCCACACCAGCCCCGAAGCCGGCGCCCCTTCCTCCTCCGGACTCTCACCCTCGCCCCGCCGCCCCCCAGGAGGTGCCGTGTTGAGCGCCAGCACCCGCCAGGCCCCCGCCCGGAACGCCTGCCCCACCGTCCGCCCCTCCAACTGCGGATGCCCGGCCACATCCACCTCCGCGAACAGCAACACCCGCCGCTCGACCGGAATCGCCCCCAGAATCTGCCGCCCCATCATCGCCCCGGCGAACGCGGGCGCGGCCAGATGGGACACACTCCGGCTCCGCGTGAGGGCGAAGGGATGCGCGGCCCGCAGCGTCCGGTACACCGCGGTCGCGAAGTCGTCGTCGTACAGCCGCAGCACGACCCGCAGATCGGGCCGCACGGACCGGGCGTACAGCGCGGCCTCCAGATTCGTCGTGTCCGCACTGGTCAACGCCAGCAGCGCATGCGCCCGATGGATCTTCGCGGCCTCCAGCACCCCCTCCTGCGTGACGTCCCCGAGCACCACCGGCACCCGCAGCCGCCGCGCCGTGGCCATCCCCCTGGCCTCCGGATCGGACTCGACGCACACCACGGGAATGTGCAGTTCCCGCAGCCGCGTCAGCACCCGCGTGCCGATCTTGCCGAGCCCGAGCAGCACCACATGCCCGCCGAGCCCCCGTGGCGGCTTCCGCAGCGCCGACGCGCTGCGGAACGTGCCCAGTGCCTCCAGCACCGCGGCCAGCAGCACCGGCAGCAGCAGCAACCCGACCAGCCCGGACAGCAGTTGCAGCACCTGCCGCCCGGTCGACTTGTGGTACGCGGGATCGTTGATGCCGAACAGGTCGAGGAGCGTGACGTACGTGGCGTACAGCGGATGCTCCCCGGTCACGAACATCAACGCGACGGCGAGCGCGAGCACACACCCCACGAGACCGGCCAGCGACCACCGCAGCCGGCGTGAGAACAGCGAGGCGAACGGCGGCACACCGCCCCGCCCGGTCGGCAGGGACGGCCCGGAGTACGACACCTGCTCCAGGACGACGGTCCCGCGCCCGGTCGCCGACGCCACCGCCGTCTCGTCCGGCAGCAGTTGCGGCCCCTGCTCCCCGCTGCCCTCCGAACCGTCCGCCCCGGCCGGGTCGTTGCTGGTCGCGGACAGCAGCGCCAGGGTGCACAGGCCGGGGTCGGCCACCTCGCCCGGCCGCGGCGGCTGCCGCTCCACGGCACGCAGGACGAGCCCTTCGGTCTGGACGACCTTGCTGGTGCCGACGAGGGCGGTCGCGGCCAGCGCGGGAGCGGCCGTGTCGGCGTCGGACAGCACGGTCGTCGACGCGTCCAGTCCACCGCCCGTGCCCGGCCCCGTGCCGGAGGCCACCGCCGCCGTCTGGTCGAGCAGTTCCTCGATGTGCTGGCCCAACCGCCGGTTGTACAGCCGCAGTACGAGCCTGAGGCGGGGGTTGAGCCGGCGGGCGGTGAGTGCGGCGCGGATGTTGGTCTCGTCGTCGTCGTACACGAGCGCCAGGGCGGCCGCCCGGTCGGCGCCCACGTCGGTGAGTACGGCCTCGGTGACCTCGGGGGTCTCCACGATCTGCTCGTTCGCGGCCGGTTCGGCGCCGGCCGTGCCCGTGCGGTTGACGGCCGCGCTGACCCGGTCGAGCAGGGCCGCCGAGGCGGCCCGGGCCCGGCCGACCACCGGCTGCCGCACCCGGCGCCCCGAGGGCGGCACCACGAGCGTGACCTGCTCGCCGTACACACCTCGCAGTTCGGCGGCCAGCCGGTGCGCGAGCCCGTCGTCCCCGCACACGATCATGTGCGTGGCCGGATCACCTGGCAGACCTTGGTTCGGAACGCTCCCCACAAGGGAGAAGACTGCCTCACCGGGACGGCCGGTTCCAGAAGGGAACAGCGGTGGCTGAACGCCCGGCGTGGCCCGGCCGTACAGAAGGGGAGGCAATGCCCGTGCGCACGACCGGAGGTACCGGGCCCGTGGCCACCACGAACCCCGCCCCGCAGGAGACCGACGAGACGGTCGGACACGAGACCACCGAACCGGTCGCCGACAAGGGCCCAGGCCCGGACGACGCCCGCCACCCGAGCCCGGACGACGCCCGCCAACCGAGCCCCGACGAGGCCCGCCACTTCAACTCCCCCCTCCTGCTCACTCTCTTCCTGCTCACGGCGGTGATGCTCCAGGGCCCGATCCGCGGGGCCCTGTCCGCACCGGTGATGCAGAGCTGGATGACGGTGTTCGTCGCGGTCATGGTCCAGGCGCTGCCGTTCCTGGTGCTCGGCGTGCTGCTGTCGGCGGCGATCGCGGTGTTCGTGCCGCCGTCCTTCTTCGCCCGGGCCCTGCCGAAGCGCCCGGCCCTGGCCGTCCCGGTCGCGGGCGTGGCGGGCGCGGTCCTGCCGGGCTGCGAGTGCGCGTCGGTGCCGGTGGCGGGGGCGCTGGTCCGCCGCGGGGTCACACCGGCGGCGGCGCTGGCGTTCCTCCTCTCGGCGCCCGCCATCAACCCGATCGTGCTGACGGCGACGGCCGTGGCCTTCCCCGGCGACCCGGAGATGGTGCTGGCCCGCTTCGTCGCGAGCCTGCTGGTGGCCTGCGCGATGGGCTGGCTCTGGCACCGCGTCGGCCGCACGGACTGGCTGCGCCCGCCGGACAGACCGACGTACGAGGGGCAGGGCAAGGGAGCGGCCTTCTGGGGTTCGGTGCGCCACGACGTGACGCACGCGGGTGGTTTCCTGGTGATCGGTGCGATGGCCGCGGCGACGCTGAAGGCGGTCGTGCCGGAGGAGTGGCTGCGCGCGGCGGCCGGGAACCCGGTGTTCTCGGTGCTGGCCCTCGCGGTGCTCGCCGTCCTGCTGTCCATCTGCTCGGAGGCGGACGCGTTCGTGGCGGCGTCCCTGACCCAGTTCTCGCTGACGGCCCGTCTGACGTTCCTGGTCGTGGGGCCGATGATCGACCTGAAGCTCTTCGCGATGCAGGCGGGCACCTTCGGCCGGGCCTTCGCCCTGCGCTTCGCCCCCGCGACGTTCGCCCTGGCCGTCGTCGTGTCGGCCCTGACCGGAACGGTCCTGCTGTGAACCGCCTGGCCCAGACGGCCCTCCTCTTCCTGCTCGGCGCGACACTCCTGCACGCCGGCCTGACCGACCTCTACCTGCGCTACGTCAAGGCGGGCCTGCGCCCGCTGGTGCTGCTGGCGGGCGTGGTGCTGATCGCGACAGCGGTGGCGACGCTCTGGTACGAACGCCGCCGGGCACGCGAGCAACAGCAACACCACCACCACGAGCCCCGTATCTCCTGGCTCCTCACCCTCCCCGTCCTCGCCCTGATCCTGGTCTCCCCGCCGGCCCTCGGCTCCTACAGCGCGGCCCACACGGGCACGGCCCTGACGAAGCCCTTCGGCTTCCCGGACCTCCCCGCCGGCGGACCCCTCCGCCTCGGCGTGGCCGACTACGCGGGCCGAGCGGTGTACGACGACGGCCGCTCCCTCCGCGACCGCGACCTGAAGATCACCGGCTTCGTCACCCTGGACCGGTCGGGCACCCCCTACCTGGTCCGCATGGGCCTCAACTGCTGCGCGGCGGACGCCCAGCCGGTCAAGATCGCCCTGACCGGCGACATCCCCCCGGTCCTGAGCCCGGACACCTGGCTGGAGATCACCGGCCGTTACACACCCCGCCGGACCAAGGACCCGGTCAACGACGGCCCGATCCCGTACCTCGAAGTCACCAGCGCCAGACCCGTGCCGACACCGTCCGACCCGTACGACGAGACGTGGAACACCTGAGCCCCGCGTACCAGTTGTCACCACGCCGCGTACTAGAAGAGCCACTTCCGGGTACCCGGGAATCTCGCTGATCAGCGAGGGGGAGGCATGACCACATCGACTCGCGAGACCGGGACGCGGCCCGACCGCGCGGCGGAACCCACCCGAGACCTCCTGACCGAGGCCCGCGAGCAACTCGCGAAGGCCGACAGCAAGGCCGGACTGACGCTGGCGACACTGGGCGCGGCCCTGACCGCCTTGCTCGGCGCGATCGCCGGCGGCCTCATCGTGCCGGGCCAGTACGCCGTGATCCCACAACTCCTGGTCTGGTCCGGCTGCGCCGCCTGCGCCCCGTCCCTCGTCCTCCTCGGCCTGGCCGTATCCCCCCGACGCACTCCCCAGGCCTCCTGTTCCTCTTCCTCCGACGTGACGCAGTTGGAGGCCCTGTCCCGCACCGCCCGGCTCAAGTACCGCTGCACACGCCGGGCGATGGCCTGGGGCGCGGCCTTCCTCACGCTCACAGTGGCGGGGACGCTGGCCGGGGCGCTGTCCTGACGACGTTGAGATGTGCCGAGATCAATTCGACGCTTGCTTCCAGCGGAAGCGCTCGGTGCGCTCCCACAGCGGAACACCAATCGAGAAGGTCGCGCTCCGAGGGCGCGCGGGCGCCGCTGCGCGTGAGGCGTCGCCCGCTGTCTCTTCAGTCAGGGCCGCTCCAGTCGAATGGGAAGTACTTGCTCGATTTGCCGGAGCGTTCCCAGGAGAAGCCGAATGCGTCGGCGCGGTCGACGGTGGCCCGGCCCCACGTGGCGATCTGGCCCGGCCCCACTTCGGCGCCTGGGGCGTTGTGGACCTGGACGCGTGTGCCGTTCGGGGTGGTCGGGCCGGTGAGAGCCTCGGCGGTCGCCGTGACACGGCCTGGGATCTCCGCTCGCCAGGTGGCAAGGTCCTCGTCGATCTCCACGTGGATGGGGGCGATGTCCATGCCACGCATCTCGGGGTGGAACATCTCCCCGAACTGTGCCGGCCATCCGCCCGCCTCACCGCCGAAAACGGCCCCGAGTGCAGCCCGCTGCTGGTCGTCGGCGCGTTCGTCGAGGAAGACCGCGGCGTACGGATCGGTATGCGTGCCGGCCCACGGGTTGCCCTCGAAGGAGCCGAGCATCAGGACGTTGAGATCGTCGAGCTGTACGTCGCCGAAGTTGCCTTCCCGGATGTGCCAGACCAGTACGCCTTCGCAGTCACCGTAGGTCGGGGGCTGCGCGAACGTGCAGGGGCAGGGTATGGCGCACTTGCACACGTCGAACCAGTCGCCGGCCAGGTGCCAGCGCGTAACGGTGGTGGCCTTTTCTGTCATCTCGCTTCCCTCCTGCCGAGCCCGAAAGAGCTCACTCGGAGTGGCGAGACCGCGTATCCCGAGCCCGCTCCCGGGATCGGGAGGGTGGCCTCGCCTCCAGCTTGCACCTCACGTCCCGGTCGGGAAACCGGACCACGTCGGCAACAGTGACCCGGTACGTACAGGGCTGATCACATGCCGTCCATTGACGGCATCGAGCCCTGCAGCCCCGGCAGCAGCCAGTCCTGGAACGGGGCGAGCAGGGCCATGACGAGGAAGGCGACGCCCATGACGCTGGTGAGAAGCAAGCCCCGGGACCACAGTTTCTCCATGAAGATCACCAAGGCCAGTCCGGCCATCGCCGCCACGTTCATCACGCCGAGCGGAATGAGGACGACCATCAGTCCGGCGCAGCAGCCGACACAGTAGGCGCCGTGGTGGACGCCCACCCGCAGGTCGCGGGCCGGTCGCCGGAAGCCGGCGTAGCGCACCAGATGGCTCAGCGGGTCGCGGCAGTGCCGTAGACAGACGTGCTTGAGGGGGCCGAGTTGGTACAGGCCGGCCAGCAGGAAGGCGATCGAGCCGATCCAGCGTCCGGTGGTCGGATGGTCGTTCACCAAGCCGCCGGTGAAGGCCAGGGCCGCGTAGGCGAGCAGTCCGAAGGCCGTCCACACCAACAGATATCCGCCCACGAACTCGATGGAGCGGGCGGCCCGGGTCCAGCCCGAGGACTGCCGTCCGATGCCCCGCACCCAGGTGAGGGCCACCGGTGCCATGGACGGCAGCATCATGGCCGCCATCATCGTCACCCAGAGCAGCAGGAACAGGGGCAGCGCCATCCCCATGGTGCCGGGCTCGACCCCCATGTCCCGGGCCTGTCCGATCGTCAGCGCCCAGGCGGGCACCGCGATCAGGACGACGAGGATCCAGGCGGCCGCGAGATCCCGCGTGGGCAGCAACCCCCCGCCCGCTCCGGTGGGGGCGGGCGACCGGGTGGGTACGAAGGCGGTAGTCCGGCTGCGACGCATCGGTGTTGTCTCCTGCGGCTGCTTCCAGAACAGCACACGTGCACCTGCGACGCGACCTGGCCAAAACGATCTCCAGAAACCCGTCAGGGGCCTGATCCACTCACTGGATCAGGCCCCTGACCTGGTACTCACTGTCGGGGTGGCGGGATTTGAACCCACGACCTCTTCGTCCCGAACGAAGCGCGCTGCCAAGCTGCGCTACACCCCGATGTCGCTGCTGTCGCGGCGACGACGTTTACTTTAGCCCACTGGTGGCTAGAGACGAAATCCGGTTTTCCAGGGGTAGCGGAGAGGGTTCGGGCGGGCGTGGTCGAGGGCCACGAGGAGGATTGCCAGGGCGTAGAAGGAGAGGCCCAGGAGGAGGGCGTTGCCGAGGACCTTCTTGTAGCCGTCCTGGTCGACGTCCAGGAAGGGGTAGAGGTAGCGGTCGGAGGTGCCCGGGAGGAGCAGCTCGCCTCGGATGAGGGAGAAGGCCAGGTACGCCAGGGGGTAGAGCAGCCACGTGCTGGCCTGGCGCAGGTGCAGGCGGCCGGGGCCCGTGAGCAGGAGCCAGTCCAGTACCGCCGCGATCGGGGTCACCGTGTGGAGCGTGTGGTGGGCGAGGGCCTGCCAGCCCGTCGGGGCGGCTGCCTCGCCCGTGAGGGAGAAGGGGCTCGCCTCGTTCATCAGAAGCAGGTGGTGGACCAGGGCCGCGATGACGACGTAGAGCAGGGTCGCGCCCAGTACGGCTCCTGGGAGCGGGCGGCTGGCCGTCCACGCGCGGCGGGCCGAGAGGGCCATGACCAGCGCGAGGAGGATGTTGCTCTGGATCGCGAAGTAGCCGAGGGTCCGGGACGGGTCGCCCAGGAGTACTTCGAGCGTCACGCCCACGGTCGCCGTGAGGGCGACCAGCAGGCGGAAGGCCGCGGCCGCCGGGCGGCGGACCGGGGTGACGACGGCCGTGGCGGGGACGGGGGAGGGCTTCAGTGCGGGCTTGCCCGGAATCGCGGGGAGATCCGGTATGTCCCGGGGTATCGGGGCGGTCATGCCCCCACGCTGACAGAAACGGACATAGGGGGCGATGCGGGCGGGCTGTGTGGGTTAACGGGCCCGCAGATCCCCCGCTAGTCCACCCGCTACTCTCGCCCCACCAACGTCAGCAGCGTCGCCTCCGGCGGGCATGCGAACCGTACCGGTGTGTAGCGGTTCGTGCCGCAGCCCGCCGAGACGTGCAGGTGCGACGTACGGCCCTCCGCTGTGTGCGTGGACAGGCCCTTCACGCGGTCCGTGTCCAGGTCGCAGTTGGTGACCAGGGCGCCGTAGAAGGGGATGCACAGCTGGCCGCCGTGGGTGTGGCCGGCCAGGATCAAGGGATAGCCATCGGCCGTGAAGGCGTCCAGCGTGCGCAGGTACGGCGCGTGGACCACGCCCATGGAGAAGTCGGCCGAGTCCGACGGGCCGCCGGCCACCTGCTCGTAGCGGTCCCGCTTGATGTGCGGGTCGTCCAGGCCCGTCAGCTCCAGCGAGACGCCCTCGATCTTGAGCGTGCCGCGCGTGTTCGTGAGGTTCAGCCAGCCCGCCGCGTCGAAGGCGTCCCGCATGTCCTCCCACGGGATGTGCGCCACGCCGACGGCCGGCGGGTTGCCGTTCAGGCCGTGGCGGCCCTGCGTCTTTTCCCACAGGTAGCGGGCGGGGTTGCGGAACCTCGGGCCGTAGTAGTCGTTGGAGCCGAAGACGTACGCGCCCGGGAACTCCATCAGGGGGCCGAGTGCGTCCAGGACCTCCGGGATGCCCTCCGCGTCGGAGAGGTTGTCACCCGTGTTGATCACGAAGTCGGGGCGCAGGCCCGCCAGGGAGCGCAGCCAGCGCTGCTTCTTGCGCTGACCGCTGACCATGTGGATGTCGGAGACCTGCAACACGCGCAGGGGGCGCATGCCCGAGGGCAGGACCGGGACCGTGACCCGGCGGAGGCGGAAGGAGCGGGCCTCGAAGCCCGCCGCGTACAACAGACCGGCGGCACCAGCCGCCGCGATTCCCAGGGGGACTCCGTATCGCGCGTGCATACGACCATCGTGTCAGACCGCGCCGGTTGCCTCCGTCCGGCGGTGCCCGAAGTCCCGTGACGTCACCGGCCCGAAAGCACTGACGTCACCGGCCCGAAATCCCCTGACGTCACCGGCCCTTCGGCCACCCTTTGAACCAGCACCCCGCAAATCAAGGGGCGATTGTCCGCCCGCACCTGCGACAATCAACCCCATGACCACGCTCAAGTCGAAGCTGCAGGACGACCTCAACGCCGCGATCAAGGAGCGCGACGAGCTCCGCTCCTCGACGCTCCGGCTGACCCTCGCCGCGATCACCAAGGAGGAGGTCGCGGGCAAGGAGAAGCGCGAGCTCTCGGACGACGAGGTGCAGAAGGTGATCACCCGGGAGGCGAAGAAGCGCCGTGAGGCGGCCGAGGCCTTCGCGCAGGGTGGTCGCGCCGAGAGCGCGGAGCGGGAGAAGGCGGAGGGCGAGGTGCTCGCCGCGTACCTGCCGAAGCAGCTCAGCGACGACGAGCTGAACCGGATCGTCGCCCAGGCCGTCGAGGAGGCGAAGGCGGCCGGGGCGGAGGGGCCGCGGGCCATGGGTGCGGTCATGAAGATCGTGAACCCGAAGGTCGCGGGCCAGGCCGAGGGCGGCCGCGTCGCCGCGGCCGTGAAGAAGATCCTCGCGGGCTGACCGACCGGTCGGGCGTTGCCTTCAGCCGACTCTGAACCCCATGCGCTGACAGAAACTCGCGGCCCCTTCCCTCCGTACGAAGACCGTTCGGAGGGAAGGGGCCGTCCGCGTTCAGGACGCCGCGGCAGCCGCGCCAGCCGGGTCAGCCACGCCCCCCGTTCCCGTTGCCCCCGTTGCCCTGGCCCCGGAAGAACCCTTCCGGGATGGAGAACGAAGGCGTCGGGAAGGTCTGGTCGCCTCCGCCGCCGTTGTTGCCGCCGACCAGGCCGCCGATGAAGCCGCCGTCGTCGTTGCCGCCGTCGTCCCCGTCGTCGCGGCCTTCGTCGTCGCCGTTTCCGTCGCCGCGGTCCCGGTCGATGCCGTCGGGGATGTGGACGGTGTTGAAGTTCTCGACGGGCTTGCCCTCCAGCGCGCCGGTCATCATGTCGCCCCAGATGGGTCCGGGGACCTCGCCACCGAAGACCTTGTCGTACGGGACGCCGCCGATGGTGATGCCGACCATCTTCCGCTTGTGCGCGGGGTCGCCGACCCAGACGGCACCGGCCATGTTCGGCGTGTAGCCCACGAACCAGGCCGCGTAGCGCTCGTCCGTCGTACCGGTCTTACCGGCGCTGGGGCGGCTGCCCAGGCCGGCCTTCTTGCCCGTACCGTCCTCGACGACGCCCCGCAGCAGCGTGTTGATGGTGTCGGCGGTCTTCTCCGACATCGCGCGCGAGCAGGTCGACTTCGGGACCTCGAGCGACTTCTTGCTGTCGCCGACGCGCTGGCTGATCGACTCGATGGCGACCGGCGTGCAGTACATGCCGCGCGAGGCGAACGTGGCGTACGCGTTCGCCATGGTCAGCGGCGACATCTCCTGAGTGCCGAGGGCGATGGAGGGCACCTGGGGCATCTTGTCGCCGTCGGCCCGCTCGACGCCCATCTTCTTCGCCATCGACGTCACCGGGCAGATGCCGATGTCGCTGATCATCTGCACGTAGTAGGTGTTGACCGACTTTGCGGTCGCCTCCTTCATGTCGTACGGACCGACCTCGGACCTGTTCTCGTTGGCGACCTCGGCGGGGGAGGCCGGATCGTTCTTCCAGGTCCTGCCGTCGCAGGCCGCGACCGGGCTCGGGTACGGCATCTCGTACGGCGAGGGGTACACCTTGTTCGCCGGCATGCCGTCCTCGATGGCCGCGGCGGCCACGATCGGCTTGAACGTCGAACCGGGCTGGTAGCCCATGCCGCCGCCCATCGACTGGTCGACGGAGAGGTTGATCTGCGTCTGGTTCTTGCCGAAGCCGTAGGGGCGCGACTGGCCCATGGCGAGGATCTTGCCGGTGCCGGGCTGGACGAGGGAGGCGGCGGTGGCCACCTCGTCGCTCTTGTAGACGTGGTCCTTGATGGACCGCTGTGCCGCGTCCTGGGCCTGCGGATCCATGGTGGTGCGGATGGTGAGGCCGCCCTGGTTCCAGACCTTCGCCCGCGCCTCCTTGGTCTTGCCGAAGACCGAGTCGTTGAGGAAGACCTCGCGCACGTAGTCGCAGAAGAAGCCCGCGCCCTTGACCGCCGTGATGCAGCCGTTCTTGGGCTTGCTGACCTTCAGGCCCAGCGGCGCCTTCATCGCCTCGGCGGCCTGCGCCCGGGAGATGTCGCCGACGTCGGCCATGCGCCGGAGCACGGTGTTGCGGCGCTTGGTGGCCTCCGCCTCGTCGTTGACCGGGTCGTACCGGCTGGGCGACTGGACGATGCCGGCGAGGAGGGCCGCCTCCTGGACGTTCAGGTCCTTGGCGGACTTGGAGAAGTAGCGCTGGGCCGCCGCCTCGACGCCGTAGGCCTGCTGGCCGAAGAACGTGATGTTCAGGTAGTTCTCGAGGATCTTCTTCTTCCCGAGCTCCTCCTCGACCTGGATCGCGTACTTGAGTTCGCGGATCTTGCGGCCGATGGTCTGCTGGGTGGCCTGCGCGACCTTCGTCGGGTCGTCGCCGGCCTCCTCGACGAAGACGTTCTTCACGTACTGCTGCGTCAGGGTCGAGGCGCCCTGGGCGACCTCACCGCTGCGCGCGTTCTTGTTGAGGGCGCGCAGGACGCCCTTCAGGTCGACCGCGCCGTGCTGGTAGAAGCGCGAGTCCTCGATCGCGACGATCGCCTTCTGCATGTACGGCGAGACGTCCTTGAGGGGGACCACCGTGCGGTCGCGCGAGTAGACCGTGGCGATCTGGCCGCCGTCGGCGTCGAGGATCGTGGTGCGCTGGCTCAGGGGCGGGGTCTTCATGTTGGCCGGGAGCTCGTCGAAGCTCTCGACCGATCCCTTCGCCGCCAGCCCCAGCGCGCCCACCGCGGGCAGCGCGATACCGGCCAGCACGGCTCCCGCGAGAACACTGACACCGAGGAACTTGGCGGCCTGCTGCGTGGGTGACAGACCACCGCCCGAGCGCTTCTTTGGCATGAGGGCAGCCTACGTTCTCATTCGCCGGACAGGCGTATAGGCCTTGGCCTAAGCTGCTCTCAACTGTCACAGCAGTGAGGCCACGTATCAATACGTCCGGCGACCCCGAATCGTTCCGGGTGTTCCCCAACTTTTTTGTTGGGGTCGTGTCCGAATCCGCCTTGTGTGTCATACGGCGTCCGTTGTGACGCATGCGAACTGTCCTGGTTTGCCGGGAAGGTTACGTATGTCGCCAGCTCACTCCCCCGGGTGATCTGCCGCTTACCCATAGTCCGTTCGGACCATTCAAGATTGGGCCCGCTGGGGGTGTTGCGCTGTGCCCACCTTCCGTAACGTCCTCAACTGGCGGCGGTGAATATGCCGCTGCCGCCGTGGGGGAGCCTCGATTCGGGAGAGGACGGCGCCGGTATGGGCTGGGTAGTCGACTGGAGTGCGCAGGCGGCCTGCCGCACTACCGATCCGGATGAACTGTTCGTTCAAGGAGCGGCGCAGAACAGGGCCAAGGCGGTGTGCACCGGATGCCCGGTGCGCACGGAGTGCCTGGCCGACGCGCTGGACAACCGCGTCGAGTTCGGCGTGTGGGGAGGCATGACGGAGCGGGAGCGCCGCGCACTGCTGCGCAGGCGTCCCACCGTGACCTCCTGGCGCCGGCTGCTGGAGACGGCGCGTACGGAGTACGAGCGCGGCACGGGCATCGTGCCCCTCGACGACGACGAGGTCTACGAGAACTACGCGGCGGTGAGCTGAGGGGTTCCCTCCGGGAGCTTCGAAGGTCCGAGGGCCCTTGACGGGCCCTTCGCCATCGCCGGGTTGCCCTCAGGCACTTGCTCATGCACTCGCGCTGGGGTGCTCAGGCACTCGCCTCGGGTCGACTGTCCGCGTGGGGCGGCTCGGAGTCGTCGGCGGGGTCGGGAAGCTCGCGCTCGTTCGCCGCGAGCCGGTCGCCGATGTCGCGCAGGCCCGCGAGGTCGTGCACATCGCCGGGCAGCGCGCCCACTTCCGTCACGGCCACCTCGGGGTGGAGCGCGGTGAAGCGGTCACGCGTGCGCTGCTCACGGGAGAGCAGCTGCATGCGTTCGGCGTGCAGCCTCAGCAGGCCTGCCGTGAGCTGGTCGACGGACCGCTCGGTGTTCTCCGTGTTCTCGGCGTCCTCGGCGGGGGAGCCACCGTCAGAAGCCTCAGCAGCAGCAGGAGCTGGTGTTTCGGATGCGGGAGAGTCTGAACTGTCGTACGTGTCGAGGGAGTTACGAAGTACTGCTTTCCCGCCCTCCTGATCCACAATGCGGGGCTCTTCAAGATTTTCCGCGGCGGCGAGCGCCCGCTCGGCCGACAGCCGGCCGGCGCCGCTGCCGTGGACCCGGTTGAGCACCAGCCCGGCGAGCGGCATGTCCTCCGCGGCCAGCCGCTCCACGAAATACGCGGCCTCGCGCAGCGCGTCCCGCTCCGGGGCCGCGACCACGAGGAACGCCGTGCCGGGCGCCTGGAGCAGCTTGTACGTGGCGTCCGCACGCGTGCGGAACCCGCCGAAGGTCGTGTCCATCGCGGACACGAAGGTCTGGACGTCCTTGAGGAGCTGGCCGCCGAGCAGCTTGCCGAGGGTGCCGGTCATCATCGACATCCCGACGTTCAGGAACTTCATCCCGGCGCGGCCGCCCAGCTTCGCCGGTGCCGTCAGCAGCCGGATCAGCCGCCCGTCCAGGAACGACCCGAGCCGCTTGGGCGCGTCCAGGAAGTCCAGCGCCGAGCGGGACGGCGGGGTGTCGACGACGATCAGGTCCCACTCGTCCCGGGCCCGCAGCTGCCCGAGCTTCTCCATCGCCATGTACTCCTGCGTGCCCGCGAAGCCCGCCGAGAGCGACTGGTAGAAGGGGTTGCCCAGGATCGCGGCGGCCCGCTCGGGATCCGCGTGCGCCTCGACGATCTCGTCGAAGGTGCGCTTCATGTCGAGCATCATCGCGTGCAGCTCGCCGCCCGCGGAGTCGTCGATGCCCTTCACCCGGCGCGGGGTGTTGTCGAGGGAGTCGATGCCCATGGACTGGGCGAGCCGACGGGCCGGGTCGATGGTGAGGACGACGACCTTGCGGCCCCGCTCGGCCGCGCGCAGGCCCAGGGCCGCCGCGGTCGTGGTCTTGCCGACCCCGCCCGAGCCGCAGCAGACCACGATCCGGGTCTTCGGGTCCGCCAGCAGCGGATCGACGTCGAGGACGCGCGCGGGGGACAGATGGCGGGCCGGGTCGTGGGTGTGGGCCGGGTCCGGACGACTCATGACATCCCCTGCTTCCGACTCATGACGGGCCTTGCCTGTGTGCTGTTCCCGGGGCCGCGGCCTGCCCGGCTCATGACACGCCCTGCTCGCGCAGCTCGCGGGCCAGCTCGTACAGCCCCGCCAGGTCCATGCCCTCGGCGAACAGCGGCAGTTCGTGCAGCGGCAGGCCCAGCTCGGTGAGCACCGCGCGCTGCTCGTGCTCCAGCGCGTACCGCTCGGCGTACTCCTCGGCCTGCGTGAGCAGCGGATCCACCAGCCGCTCCGCGCGCCCGCCGCGCCGCGCCCCGCCGAGCCCGGCGGACGACAGCGACCGCGCAACCGTGGAACGCGGGACCGTCCGGACGAGTTCCAGATCGGCCGCGTCCAACACCTCCGGCCGCACCATGTTCACGATGATCCGCCCCACCGGCAGCCGCGCCGACCGCAGCTCGGCGATGCCGTCCACCGTTTCCTGGACGGGCATCTCCTCCAGCAACGTCACCAGATGCACGGCCGTCTCCGGCGACTTCAGCACCCGCATCACCGCCTGGGCCTGATTGTGTATCGGGCCGATCTTGGCGAGGCCGGCGACCTCGTCGTTGACGTTGAGGAAGCGCGTGATGCGGCCGGTGGGCGGGGCGTCCATGACGACGTAGTCGTACGCGAACCGCCCGCTCTTGTCCTTCCGCCGTACCGCCTCGCACGCCTTGCCGGTGAGGAGTACGTCCCTCAGGCCGGGCGCGATGGTGGTGGCGAAGTCGATCGCCCCGAGCTTCTTCAGGGCCCGTCCGGCGCCCCCCAGTTTGTAGAACATCTGGAGGTAGTCCAGAAGGGCCAGTTCGGGGTCGATGGCCAGCGCGTACACCTCCCCGCCCCCGGGAGCGACCGCGATCTTCCGTTCCTCATAAGGCAGCGCCTCCGTTTCGAAGAGCTGCGCGATTCCCTGGCGGCCCTCGACCTCGACGAGAAGCGTCCGCTTCCCCTCCGTGGCCAGGGCCAGCGCTAGGGCCGCGGCCACCGTGGTCTTGCCGGTACCGCCCTTGCCGCTGACGACCTGGAGCCTGCTCACGTATTCGAGCCTAACCAGTCCGTGCCCGGGCTACGCCGGAGGCTGTGGATAACCGTCGGCGAGGCGGGCGGACGCCCGGGACGTGGTCGGCCGCGTGACCCCTCTCCGGCAGCGGCTAGAGTCGGCCGCATGACCAAGTGGGAATACGCAACCGTGCCGCTGCTCGTCCACGCCACGAAGCAGATTCTGGACACCTGGGGCGAGGACGGCTGGGAGCTCGTCCAGGTCGTGCCCGGGCCGAACAACCCCGAGCAGCTCGTGGCCTACCTGAAGCGGGAGAAGCAGATGAAGGCGGAGAACCAGTAATGAGCGCCGTCGAGGCGAAACTGGCCGAGCTCGGCCTGACCCTGCCCGACGTCGTCCCGCCGCTCGCCGCGTACCAGCCGGCCGTGCAGTCCGGGCCGTACGTCTACACCGCCGGGCAGCTCCCGATGGTGGAGGGCAAGCTTCCGGTCACCGGCAAGGTCGGTGCGGAGGTCACCCCGGAGGAGGCCAAGGAGCTGGCACGCACGTGTGCGCTGAACGCCCTGGCCGCCGTCAAGTCCGTCGCCGGTGACCTGGACCGCATCGCGCGCGTGGTGAAGGTCGTGGGCTTCGTGGCCTCGGCCTCGGACTTCACGGGCCAGCCCGCGGTGCTCAACGGCGCCAGCGAGCTGCTCGGCGAGGTCCTCGGCGACAAGGGCGTGCACGCGCGCAGCGCGGTGGGCGTGGCGGTGCTGCCGCTGGACGCGCCGGTGGAGGTCGAGATCCAGGTGGAGCTCGCGTAGCACCCTTTCGGTGGCCTCGAGCTGCGGCGTCGTCCCCGAGGGGCACGCTGCGGCATCGGCCCCGAGGGCCACTCGAACATCCGCCCGTCACGGGATAGCCTCGCGCCCATGGCGAACGGTCAGTGGTACCCCCCGGAGTGGCCGGACCGCATCCGCGCACTCGCGGCCGGCACCCTCACCCCGGTGACCCCCAAGCGTGCGGCCACCGTCATGCTCCTGAAGGACACCGGCACCGGCCCCGCCGTCCACATGCTGCGCAGACGCGCCTCCATGGCCTTCGCCGGAGGCGCGTACGCGTATCCGGGCGGCGGTGTCGACCCCCGGGACGACGACCACCAGGTCCGCTGGGCGGGCCCCACGCGCGCGTGGTGGGCGGGCCGGCTCGGCGTCGACGAGACGACGGCCCAGGCGATCGTCTGCGCGGCCGTCCGGGAGACGTACGAGGAGGCGGGCGTGCTGCTCGCCGGCGAGACACCCGACTCGGTCGTCGGCGACACCACCGGCGCCGACTGGGAGGCCGACCGTGCCGCCCTGGTCGCCCGGGACCTGTCCTTCGCGGAGTTCCTGGACCGCCGCGGCCTGGTCCTGCGCTCCGACCTGCTCGGTGCCTGGACCCGCTGGATCACCCCGGAGTTCGAGGCCCGCCGCTATGACACCTGGTTCTTCGTGGCCGCCCTCCCCGAGGGGCAGCGCACCCGCAACGCCTCCACGGAGGCCGACCGTACGGTGTGGATCGCCCCGGGCGAGGCGGCGGCCGGGTACGACAAGGGTGAGCTGCTGATGATGCCGCCGACCATCGCGACCCTGCGCCAGCTGACGGCGTACGAGAGCGCCGCCCAGGCGCTCGCGGCCGCCCCGGGCCGTGACCTCACGCCCGTCCTGGCCACCGCCCGCCTGGTGGACGGCGAGATCGTGCTCTCCTGGCCGGGTCACGACGAGTTCACCAAGCACATCCCGACCGCCCCGACCGGTGGAGCCAGCGCATGACGGACGCAGCAGCCCTTCCCGGCCAGCCCCGCGGCGGGGTCCTCTCGGGGCCCGCCACCGCCCGGGCCGTCAACGTCCTGGCCCCCAACCCGTCGGCGATGACCCTGGACGGCACGAACACCTGGATCCTCTCCGAGCCCGACTCGGACCTGGCGGTGGTGGTCGACCCCGGCCCCCTCGACGACGGGCACCTGCGGCATGTCGTCGCCACGGCCGAGCAGGCCGGCAAGCGCGTCGCCCTGACCCTGCTGACCCACGGTCATCCCGACCACGCGGCGGGCGCCGCCCGGTTCGCCGAACTGACCGGCACGCGCGTGCGTGCGCTCGATCCGGCACTGCGGCTGGGTGACGAGGGTCTGGCCGCCGGAGACGTGATCACCACCGGCGGGCTCGAACTGAGGGTCGTCCCGACCCCCGGCCACACCGGCGACTCCCTCTCCTTCCATCTCCCGGCCGACCAGGCCGTCCTGACCGGCGACACGATCCTGGGCCGCGGTACGACGGTGGTGGCCCACCCAGACGGCCGTCTCGGCGACTACCTGGACTCCCTGCGGCGCCTCAGGTCCCTCACGGTCGACGACGGCGTCCACACGGTGCTGCCGGGCCACGGGCCGGTCCTGGAGGACGCCCAGGGCGTCGTCGAGTACTACCTCGCCCACCGCGCCCACCGCCTCGCCCAGGTGGAGACGGCCGTCGAGGACGGCTACCGCACCCCCGGGCAGGTCGTCGCCCACGTCTACGCCGACGTCGACCGCTCCCTGTGGCCGGCGGCGGAACTGTCGGTGCGGGCGCAGTTGGACTACCTGGAGGAGCACGGGCTCATCTGACCGTGCCCGGTTACGTCGTCGGGCCCCGTCTCACGGGGAGACGGGGCCCGACGACGTACGGCCAGGGTGCGTGCGCGTCAGCGCGAGCGCTTGGCGAGGCGTTCCACATCCAGGAGGATCACCGCGCGGGCCTCCAGGCGCAGCCAGCCACGCTGGGCGAAGTCCGCCAGCGCCTTGTTGACCGTCTCGCGGGACGCGCCGACCAGCTGGGCCAGCTCCTCCTGCGTGAGGTCGTGGACGACGTGGATGCCCTCCTCGGACTGCACGCCGAACCGGCGGGAGAGGTCCAGCAGGGCGCGGGCGACACGGCCCGGGACGTCCGAGAAGACGAGGTCGGACATCGCGTCGTTGGTCTTGCGCAGCCGGCGCGCGACGGCGCGCAGGAGCGCCGTGGCCACCTCGGGGCGGGCGTTCAGCCAGGGCTGGAGGTCGCCGTGGCCGAGGCCGAGCAGCTTGACCTCCGTCAGCGCCGTGGCGGTCGCGGTGCGCGGGCCCGGGTCGAACAGCGACAGCTCGCCGATGAGCTCGCCGGGGCCGACCACGGCCAGCATGTTCTCGCGGCCGTCGGGGGACGTGCGGTGGAGCTTGACCTTGCCCTCCGTGACCACGTACAGGCGGTCGCCGGGGTCACCCTCGTGGAACAGCGAGTCGCCGCGCGCGAGGGTCACCTCACTCATGGAGGCGCGGAGCTCCGCGGCCTGCTCGTCGTCGAGCGCCGCGAAGAGCGGATTGCGCCGCAGAACGTCGTCCACGAGTTCTCTCCTTGTCGACCTGCTCAGGGGCTGTTGCCCCCGCGTACCAAGGCACCGTGGTGCCCATTTTGCCTGACGGTCCAAACAGTGTGATCTGTCACAAGGATGCCGCACACGTGTCCCGGGGTACGCGGCAGGGGTCCAATTGGGCGCCGATCTTCGGGGTCCGGGGCGGATGTCGGTGCCGGGCCTTAGGCTGGCCGGGTGTCCAAATCGCCGGTGAGAGCACAGGCCGAGGGGGCTTAGCGGGTGGTTGTACGTCGCGATTCCGCTGTGGGCGAACAGGGCCCCGATGGCGGTAGGAAAACGGCGAAAGCGACAGGGGAGGCGGCGCCTTCCGGGAAGTCGAAGCCGGTGAAGAAGGGGCTTGCCGGGAAGGCCGGGGCCGCGAGCAAGCAGGCATCTGCGATGCAGGCTGCGTCTGCGAAGAAGGCCGCGTCTGCGAAGAAGGCCGCGTCTGCGAAGAAGACGGCGTCTGAGAAGAAGACGGCGTCCGCGAAGAAAGCCGCGTCAGCGAAGAAGACGGCGCCTGCGAAAAAGGCCCCCGCCGCCAAGAAGGTCACCGTCGCGCCCAAGAAGGCCACGGCCCGTCTCAAGGGCACCGCACCGGCCCGGACCGTCGTCCACCCGCCCAGCGGCGAGTCGCGTACCGCCCTGGTCCGCCGGGCCCGCCGCATCAACCGCGAGCTCGCCGAGGTCTACCCGTACGCCCACCCCGAGCTGGACTTCGCCAACCCCTTCCAGCTGGTGGTCGCCACGGTCCTGTCCGCTCAGACCACCGACCTGCGCGTCAACCAGACGACCCCCGCCCTCTTCGCCAAGTACCCCACCCCCGAGGACCTGGCCGCCGCCAACCCGGAGGAGGTGGAGGAGATCCTCCGCCCGTGCGGCTTCTTCCGGGCCAAGACGAAGTCGGTCATAGGGCTGTCCAAGGCTCTGGCGGAGAACTTCGGCGGCGAGGTCCCCGGCCGGCTGGAGGACCTGGTCAAGCTGCCCGGCGTCGGCCGCAAGACCGCGTTCGTCGTGCTCGGGAACGCGTTCGGCCGGCCCGGCATCACCGTGGACACGCACTTCCAGCGCCTGGTGCGCCGCTGGCAGTGGACCGCCGAGACCGACCCGGACAAGATCGAAGCGGCGGTCGGCGCGCTCTTCCCGAAGAGCGACTGGACGGACCTCTCGCACCACGTGATCTGGCACGGCCGCCGTATCTGCCACGCCCGCAAGCCCGCCTGCGGCGCCTGCCCGATCGCCCCGCTCTGCCCGGCGTACGGCGAGGGCGAGACCGACCCGGAGAAGGCGAAGAAGCTGCTCAAGTACGAGAAGGGCGGCTTCCCCGGCCAGCGTCTGAACCCCCCGCAGGCCTATCTGGACGCGGGCGGCAAACCGGCACCGCCGCTGGGGGCCGGATGAGCCGCCCCACGACCCCCTCGATCAGGGGTTCGCGGCCCTTCACGGAACGATCTCAGGGGCGCTGCGCGTTGGAAGCGGCAGGACGACGGGGGTGGCGATGACGCGGGCGAGCAACACACAGGGCGGCCGAGTGACAGTCAGCAAGGAAGGGCTGCCCGCCTGGCTGGACCCGGTGGTGCACGCCGTGGAGACGGTCCGGCCGCGGCAGCTGAGCCGCTTCCTGCCGCCGGAGGACGGCGCCGGGCGCCAGTCCGCCGTGCTGATCCTGTTCGGGGAGGGCGAGCGCGGGCCGGAGCTGCTGCTCATGGAGCGTGCGAGCTCTCTGCGTTCGCACGCCGGCCAGCCCTCCTTCCCCGGCGGCGCCCTCGACCCGGAGGACGGCGACCCGCGGGGGGACGGCCCATTGCGGGCCGCCCTGCGCGAGGCTGAGGAGGAGACCGGCCTCGATCCCTCGGGCGTCCAGCTCTTCGGCGTTCTGCCCAGGCTGTACATCCCGGTCAGCGGCTTCGTCGTCACCCCGGTGCTGGGCTGGTGGCGTGAGCCCAGCCCGGTAGGCGTCGTCGATCCGAACGAAACCGCCAGAGTCTTCACCGTCCCCGTGGTGGATCTCACGGATCCCGCGAACCGCGCCACCACCGTCCATCCCAGCGGCCACCGAGGCCCGGCATTTCTGGTCGAATCGGCACTTGTCTGGGGTTTCACGGCCGGAATCATCGACCGGCTGCTGCACTACGCGGGCTGGGAGCGGCCCTGGGACCGCGAGAAGCAGGTCCCGCTCGACTGGCGCGCATGACAGGGTGGCCTCCGTGAACGTGCTGGACATCTTGTTGCTGGTCGCCGCCGTGTGGTTCGCGGTCGTGGGGTACCGCCAGGGGTTCGTCGTCGGCATCCTGTCGGTGACCGGCTTCCTGGGCGGCGGTCTCGTCGCGGTCTACGCGCTGCCCGTCATCTGGGACGCGATCACGGACAACGCGGAGGTGAACACGACCGCGGCCGTCGTCGCGGTCGTCGTCGTCATCGTCTGCGCCTCCGTCGGCCAGGCCCTCACCACCCACCTCGGCAACAAGCTGCGCCGGCACATCACCTGGTCCCCGGCCAGGGCCCTGGACGCCACGGGCGGCGCCCTGGTCAACGTCGTGGCGATGCTCCTGGTCGCCTGGCTGATCGGCTCGGCCCTCGCGGGCACCACGCTGCCGACCCTCGGCAAGGAGGTCCGCAACTCCAAGGTGCTGCTCGGCGTCTCCCAGGCGCTGCCGGACCAGGCCGCTACCTGGTTCGCGGACTTCTCCTCGGTCCTCGCGCAGAACGGCTTCCCGCAGGTCTTCAGCCCGTTCTCGAACGAGCCGATCACCGACGTCCAGCCGCCCGACCCGGCCCTGGCGGGCAGCCCGGTGGCGACCCGCGCCCAGCGTTCCATCGTCAAGGTCATGGGCACGGCCCCGAGCTGCGGCAAGGTCCTCGAAGGCACCGGCTTCGTCTTCGACGACCGCCGTGTCATGACCAACGCGCACGTGGTGGGCGGCGTCGACGAGCCGACCGTGCAGATAGGCGGCGAGGGCAGGAAGTACGACGCCACGGTCGTGCTCTACGACTGGCGGCGCGACATCGCCGTGCTCGACGTGCCGGACCTCAAGGCGCCGGTGCTGCGGTTCACCACCAAGGACGCGGGCAGCGGCGACGGCGCGATCGTCGCGGGCTTCCCGGAGAACGGGGCGTACGACGTGCGGGCCGCACGCGTGCGAGGACGCATCACGGCCAACGGCCCGGACATCTACCACCGCGGCACGGTCCGCCGCGACGTCTACTCCCTCTACGCGAACGTCCGCCAGGGCAACTCCGGCGGTCCGCTGCTCACACCCGACGGCAGGGTCTACGGCGTCGTCTTCGCCAAGTCCCTCGACGACGCCGAAACGGGTTACGCGCTGACCGTGGACGAGATCCAGGAGGACATCACCAAGGGGCGCACCGCCAACCAGCAGGTGGGCAGCGACAGCTGCGCGCTCTAGGAGTGCTGGGGCGGGGCCGCCGGCGGGTCACTCGCGCGGGTGACGCCTCAGTCGCGTGTGTGGCGCAGACGTACGGAGACCCAGCGGGCCCGGCGGCGGAGGATACGCGGGATCCCGACCCTGGGGTCCGCGGTCGCCATCTGCGGTGCACCGCTCCGCTGGTGGGGATTCGCACCGCCCGCCGAGCGGCGATTGCGGCTTGCGTCACTGTAGTCGTGCGTCCAGCCCATACCCCGACGTGTGCCCCTGCCCCATGGTCGATAACCGCCCCCGGAGGGCCCAATTGGCCTATGCGCCAGGCAATTGGCCGTTCGTCGGACAAGCGTTCACGCGCGGACACCGGCCGCGGTCACCCGGTCACCGATCGGGTTCGGGATCCTTCAGCCAGTTGATGAGTTCCGAGGAGAACGCGACCGGGTCCTCCTCGTGCGGGAAGTGACCGAGACCGTCGAACAGGCGCCAGCGGTAGGGGGCTTCGACGTACTCGCCGGAGCCGGCCGCGCTGCGGGTGCGCATCACGGGGTCGAGCGAGCCGTGCAGATGGAGCGTCGGCACGCGCACGGGCCGCTTCATCCTGCGGTTGAACTGGATGCCGTCCGGGCGGGCCAGGGAGCGCACCATCCAGCGGTACGGCTCGACCGCGCAGTGCGCCGCGGAGGGGATGCACATGGCCCGGCGGTAGTTCTCCAGCGCCTCGTCCTCCGGCGGGCGCGGCCCGGACCAGTCCTGGATCAGTTCGGCCACGAGCGCCCCGTCGTCGGCGGTGAGCTGCCGCTCCGGGATCCAGGGCCGCTGGAACCCCCAGATGTGTGAACCGGCGCGGGTCTGCTTCATGTCCCGCAGCATCGCCGCGCGCCAGCGCCGCGGATGTGGCATGGACGCGACCGCCAGCCGCCGCACGAGCTTGGGACGCATCGCGGCCGCCGTCCACGCCAGGTATCCGCCCAGGTCGTGGCCGACCAGCGCGGCGTCCGGCTCACCGAGCGAGCGGATGACGCCGGTGACGTCGAGCGCGAGGTTGGCCGGGTCGTAACCGCGCGGCGTACGGTCGCTGCCCCCGACGCCCCGCAGGTCCATGGCCACGGCCCGGAAGCCCGCGTCGGCGAGCGCAACCAGCTGGTGCCGCCAGGTCCACCAGAACTGCGGGAAGCCGTGCAGCAGCAGGACCAGCGGCCCGTCGCCCAGCTCGGCGATGTGGAAGCGGGCGCCGTTGGCGGCGACGTCGCGGTGGCTCCAGGGGCCGTCCAGCCGCACGGCCGAAGCCGGTTGTGCCGAAGGTGTGGCGGGATCGGTCATGACGACGAGCGTGCCACAGCCTCGATGGCCTCGGGGACCCGGTCCTGCGCGAGCTCCGGACGCGGGTGCGGCTTGGCCTTCTGCAGGACGCCCGCGGTCTCCTTCATCGAGGCGGCGACCTTCTGCGGGCCCTTGCTCTTCTTGGCCTTCTTCGCGAAGACCACGCCGATCAGCGCGAGCACGACCGCGACGAGCACGTTCGCCGCGAAGGACAGCAGGAAGCAGATCGCGAGGTTCCAGTCCGACCAGGTGCGGATGCCGTACGCCAGCGCGAAGTTCAGCATCGGCAGGGAGAACAGCAGTACCGCCCCCGCCATCGAGAAGGCGCCGCCGCTGGTCGCGCCGCGCTTCACGTCCTGCTTGAGCTGCGCCTTCGCCAGCGCGATCTCGTCGTGCACCAGCGCCGACATTTCCGCCGTCGCCGAGGCGAACAGCTGGCCGATGGTGCGTTCGGCGCCGACCGGGCTGCCGTCGGGTGCGCTCATCGCGGTCTCCCTCTTCTGCGTACGGTCCGATTTCCGCGTCTTGTGCCTGACTCGCCACAGTCGTCCCACTGTGTACGGCCCGACTGCGTACGGTCCCGTCTTTTGTACCGTCTCGTCAGATCATGCCGGACGGTGGTGGTCATCGCCTGCCCCGCCCGGTACTTCGGCAAGCCCGTGGCGCGCGGCTGCCTTCTCCCGGGCGATCCGGCGGTGTTCCGCGGCCTTGCGTTCGTAGAGGTCGGCCAGCCGCTCGTGGTACGCCGGGTCGTCCTCCTCGTAGATGTCCGGGATGCCGTCGGCGTCCTCGTCGCGCTCCTCGTTCTCCCACAGGCGACGGTACTTGGCGTTGCGCATCTTCAGCAGGACGGTCGCGAGTGTCGCGGCGATCAGCGAGCCCGCCAGCACCGCGGCCTTGATCTCGTCGGTCATCGCCTGGTCGCCCTCGAAGGCGAGTTCGCCGATGAGCAGCGACACGGTGAAGCCGATGCCGGCGAGACTGGCCACCGCGAACACGTCCGCCCAGGCGAGGTCGTCGCTGAGCGACGCCCGGGTGAAACGGGCCGTCAGCCACGTCCCGCCGAAGATGCCGAGTGCCTTGCCGACGACCAGGCCGAGGACGACGCCGAGGGTCTCGGGCTGGGTGAACACATCGGCGAGCGCGCCGCCGGAGACGACGACACCGGCGCTGAAGAGCGCGAACAGCGGCACTGCCAGCCCTGCCGACAGGGGCCGTACGAGGTGCTCGATGTGCTCGCCGGGGGAGTGCGCCTCGCCCTCGTGCCGGTGGCAGCGCAGCATCAGGCCCATGGCGACGCCGGCGATGGTGGCGTGGACGCCGCTGTTGTACATCAGCGCCCAGACGACGAGCGCGAGCGGCACGTACACGTACCAGCCGCGTACGCCGCCCCGCAGCAGCAGCCAGAAGACGGCCAGGCCCGCGACGGCGCCGCCGAGCGCGGCGAAGTTCAGGCTGTCGGTGAAGAACACCGCGATGATCAGGATCGCGAAGAGGTCGTCGACGACGGCGAGCGTGAGCAGGAACGCCCGCAACGCGCTCGGCAGGGACGTGCCGATGACCGCCAGTACGGCGAGCGCGAAGGCGATGTCCGTGGCGGTCGGCACGGCCCAGCCGGCCAGTGAGCCGCCGCCGGTGACGTTGGTGAGGACGTAGACGAGCGCCGGCACGGCCATCCCGCACAGCGCGGCGACGACCGGCAGCGCGGCGGCCTTGGGGTCGCGCAGATCACCGGCGACGAGCTCGCGCTTGAGCTCGATCCCGGCGACGAAGAAGAAGACCGCCAGCAGCCCGTCGGCGGCCCAGTGCGCGACCGACAGGTCCAGGCCGAGGGCGGCGGGGCCGAAGTGGAAGTGGGAGACGCTCTCGTAGCTGTCGTGCAGCGCGGGGATGTTCGCCCAGAGCAGCGCGGTGACCGCGGCGGCCAGCAGCAGCACACCACCGACGGTCTCGGTGCGCAGTGCGTCCGCGACGTAGGTCCGCTCGGGGAGGGAAAGCCGGCCGAGGACCTTGCGGGGGGTGTCGGGGCGGGGCGCGGTCACGGGGGAGACCTCCGGTCGGTGGGCAGGGCTGAACGCATGCCGACCAGACTTCCCGGCGCACCATGAAGCAGTTGTTTTTCTTAGTCTAGGTAAACATATGGCCGGGCGCATCCGGCGATCATCACCGGGGGTGCCGAGGCACCTCGGTGCTCGACACCGGGAGTGCCGAGGGGCACCCGGCGTACCGACCGCCGGGTGCCCCTTCGCGCACTGCGTTATGCCTGTGCCGTGATCAGTCCTCGCTGGGCGCGGCCGGCAGCTTGGCCTGGATCAGGTCCATGACGGTGGAGTCGGTCAGCGTGGTGACGTCACCGAGCTGGCGGTTCTCGGCAACGTCCCGCAGCAGACGGCGCATGATCTTGCCGGAGCGGGTCTTGGGCAGCTCGGCCACCGGCAGGATCCGCTTGGGCTTGGCGATCGGGCCCAGCGCGTTGCCGACATGGGCGCGCAGCTCGGCGACCAGGGTCTCGGTCTCGGAGGCCGTGCCGCGCAGGATCACGAACGCGACGATCGCCTGCCCGGTCGTCTCGTCCGCCGCGCCGACCACGGCCGCCTCGGCGACCGAGGGGTGCGAGACGAGCGCGGACTCGACCTCCGTGGTGGAGATGTTGTGCCCGGAGACGAGCATGACGTCGTCGACCCGGCCGAGCAGCCAGATGTCGCCGTCGTCGTCCTTCTTGGCACCGTCACCGGCGAAGTACTTGCCCTCGAAGCGCGACCAGTACGTGTCGATGAACCGCTGGTCGTCGCCCCAGATGGTGCGCAGCATCGACGGCCACGGCTCGGTCAGCACCAGGTAGCCGCCACCGCCGTTGGGCACCTCGTTCGCCTCGTCGTCGACGACCGTCGCGGAGATGCCGGGCAGCGGCGTCTGCGCGGACCCGGGCTTGGCCGCCGTCACACCCGGCAGCGGGGTGATCATCATCGAGCCGGTCTCGGTCTGCCACCAGGTGTCCACGACCGGGGTGCGGTCGCCGCCGATGTTCTTGCGGTACCAGATCCACGCCTCGGGGTTGATCGGCTCGCCCACCGAGCCCAGCACGCGCAGACTCGACAGGTCGAACTTGGCGGGGATGTCGTCGCCCCACTTCATGAACGTACGGATCGCGGTCGGCGCGGTGTAGAGGATCGTCACGCCGTACTTCTGCACGATCTCCCAGAAGCGGCCCTGGTGCGGGGTGTCGGGCGTGCCCTCGTACATGACCTGCGTCGCGCCGTTGGCGAGCGGGCCGTAGACGATGTACGAGTGGCCGGTGACCCAGCCGACGTCGGCGGTGCACCAGTAGACGTCCGTCTCCGGCTTGAGGTCGAAGACGGCGTGGTGGGTGTAGGCGGTCTGGGTGAGGTAGCCGCCGGAGGTGTGCAGGATGCCCTTCGGCTTACCCGTGGTGCCCGAGGTGTAGAGGATGAACAGCGGGTGCTCGGCGTTGAACGGCTGCGGGGTGTGCTCGGCGCTCTGCCGCCCGACGAGGTCGTGCCACCACACGTCGCGGCCCTCGGTGAAGGCGACTTCCTGGCCCGTGCGGCGCACGACCAGGACGTGCTCCACGTTGCCCGCCTTCTCGACGGCCTCGTCCACGGCCGGCTTCAGCGCGGACGGCTTGCCGCGCCGGTAACCGCCGTCGGAGGTGATGACCACGCGCGCGTCGGCGTCCTGGATGCGGGTGGCGAGCGCGTCCGAGGAGAAACCGCCGAAGACGACGGAGTGCGCGGCGCCGATGCGGGCGCAGGCCAGCATCGCGATCGCCGTCTCGGGGATCATCGGCATGTAGACGGCGACCCGGTCGCCGGCCTGAACTCCCAGTTCCAGCAGGGCGTTGGCGGCCTTGGAGACCTCGTCCTTGAGCTCGGCATAGGTGAGGGCGCGGCTGTCGCCGGGCTCGCCCTCGAAGTGGATCGCGACACGGTCGCCGTGCCCGGCCTCCACATGCCGGTCGACGCAGTTGTAGGCGACGTTGAGCTCGCCGTCCTTGAACCACTTGGCGAACGGCGGGTTCGACCAGTCGAGGGTCTCGGTGGGCTCCTTGGCCCAGGTCAGCCGACGGGCCTGCTCGGCCCAGAAGCCGAGCCTGTCAGCCTTGGCCTGTTCATACGCCTCCGCGGTGACGTTGGCGTTGGCGGCCAGGTCGGCGGGGGGTGCGAACCTGCGCTCTTCCTTGAGCAGGTTGGCCAGGCTTTCGTTGCTCACGGCATCTGCCTTTCCCAGGGTGTCCGTTGTGTCCCAGGCCACAGCTCATCAGACCCGGGGGTGCGATGACAAGGGCCGACCGCCGATTGGTTTAGACCTGTCGGGCGGCGGTGTCGGCGGGCGGCGTCATCCGTACCCACGGACGCCGACCAGGGAAAGTTCAGCCTGTGTAACGCGCGTCACGCAGGGGGCGGGGGTGTGGCGTGCGGGTGGCGGGGGTGTCGGAGGCGGGGGTGTGCGGCCTGAAGGCCGTCGGGCCGTCGGAGCCGTCCGGGCCACCGGGGCTGTCGGGGTCACCGGCGCTGTCCGGGCCGCACACCCGTGCGCGAGCCGGGCTCAGGCCGTCAGGCCCGCCTCGCGTACGCGGTCGAAGACGCTGCCGCTGTCCGTCTCGGTGAGCAGATAGGCCTCGGCCTCGCCCACGTGGAAGTACATTCCGTGCAGCTCCAGGGAGCCCTTGGCGAGGGCCCGTGCTACCGAGTCGTGGGCGCGCAGGTGCTCCAGCTGCTGGACCACGTTGGTCAGGCAGAGCTGCTCGACCGCGTCCTCGGGAGCCCGCCCGGCCAGCCTGCCCCACGGCCCGCTGTCGTCGGCCATGCGCTCCAGGCTCGGCAGCCCGTGCCGCAGCCACCGCTTCAGCGGCGTCCGGGCGCCGCCGGGCTCGGAGTTGAGCAGCGCCTGCATGGCGCCGCAGCCCGAATGCCCGCACACCGTGATGGACCGCACCTGAAGCACGTCCACGGCGTACTCGATCGCGGCCGCCACCGAGTCGTCGCCGCTCTCCTCGCCCGGGCGTGGGACGAGGTTGCCCACGTTGCGCACGACGAACAGGTCGCCGGGGCCACTGGAGGTGATCATCGATGTGACCAGCCGCGAGTCGGCGCAGGTCAGGAAGAGCTGTGACGGCCGCTGCCCCTCACGCGCCAGCCGGGCCAGCTCGTTGCGCACCAGGGGCGCGGTGTTGCGCTGGAACGCGCTGATGCCACGCGCCAGTTCGTGTCCACTGGCTCCGCCGGTGCCCTTCGGCGCCGGGGCGGTGCGGTCCGACCCGGCCGGGTCGTTCCGGGAAGGGGGAGCGTACTGGGGACGGTCGCACTGGTGGTTGCGCCAGGGCGTCCAGGGCCGGCAACGGCAGCCGGTGAAGGCCTGGGGCTCGGAGATGCGGGTGCCGGGGTGCCGGCCGGTGATCTCGACGGTGCCGCCCTGCGCGGTGTGCGTCTTCTGCCAGTCCTGCAACGTCTCGTACGCCGCGTGGTCCATGAACGACCCGTCCAGCTCGACGACGGTGTCGGCACCGTGGGGTACGAGATGCAGGGCCCGGCTGAGCCGTGGCACCGCGAGGAACGTCAACTGCCCTCGGACGTGTACGTGATGGACTCCTTCCGTCTCTTCGTGCGTGATGCGGGTGCGGGTGAGGCGGTGCAGGGCGACGCCGACGGCCATGGCGATGCCCAGCGCGACGCCCTCCAGGACGCCGAGGGACACGACACCGAGGGTCGTGACGGCGTACACCCACACTTCTCGGTGGCGCGTCACCGTGCGGATGTGGTGCAGGGACACCATCTGGATGCCGACGGCCATCACCAGGGCGGCGAGCGAGGCGAGCGGGATGAGCTCCAGGATCGGGACCATCAGCAGCGCGGCGATCACTACGAGAACGCCGTGCAGCATCGTGGAGTTCCGGCTCACCGCGCCCGCGTGCACATTCGCCGAAGTCCGCACGGCCACACCCGCGATGGGCAGTCCGCCGAGCGAGCCGGAGACGATGTTCGCGGCGCCCTGCCCGAGCAGCTCGCGGTCGAGGTCGGAACGCCGGACGCGGGCGGACAGGCCCGGGCGGCCGGCCACCAGCTTGTCCACGGCGACCGCGCCGAGCAGTGACTGCACGCTGCACACCAGCGTGGTGGTGAGCACCGCGGCGACGATGCCGAGCACGGGGCCCTCGGGCAGTCCGGCCAGGGCGTGGTTGCTCCAGGACGGCAGGTCGACCTTGGGCAGGCGGAGCCCGGCGAGGGCGGCGGCGACGCTGGCTCCGGCGACGGCGACGAGCGCGGCCGGGACCTTGCGCAGCAGGCGTCCGGCCCGGCCGGGCAGTCTCGGCCAGAGCATGAGCAGCGCCAGGGTCAGCGCGCTCACCGACACGGACGCCAGGCGCATGTCCGCCAACTGGGCGGGCAGGGCGCGGAGGTTGTCCGGGACAGAACTCTGCGGTGTGCCGCCGAGCACGATGTGCAGCTGGGCGACGGCGATGGTGACGCCGATCCCGGCGAGCATGCCGTGCACGATGGCGGGGCTGACGGCGAGGGCGCCACGGGCCACGCGCAGGCAGCCGAGGCCCAGTTGGGCGAGACCGGCCAGGACGGTGATGGCGCAGGTCGTCCGCCAGCCGTAGCGCTGGATGAGATCGGCGGTGACGACGGTGAGTCCGGCGGCCGGTCCGCTCACCTGGAGCGGGGAGCCGCCGAGCCGTCCGGCGACGAGCCCGCCCACGGCGGCGGCGACGAGGCCGGCCTGGAGCGGTGCGCCGGTGGCGAGGGCGATGCCCAGGGAAAGGGGCAGAGCGATCAGGAAGACCGCGATCGAGGCCGACACGTCGGCACCCGCGATCCGGAAACGGCGGGGGCCATGGGACGGCGGGCTGTGGGGTGGATGGGTGCGCTCGGTCCGGCTCGGATCGTCGGCGCGGGTGGGGACGCAGGCTGACATGTGTTTCCCGTCTCCTCCGGGGCTGCGCGGTCGAGCGACGGGCTCCCCGCTCGGGGCGGGGGCCGGTCGCGGCCGTGGTCACGGTGTAAATCGGCGGGATGAATCAACGCTCGGTAAACGGATCGTAATGCAGAGTAAAGGACGAGCATAGACTTTACGGGCAAATGGGCGAATAAATCACCCTGAAGGGTGAAGTGGCTATCTGATCGGCTTGTCGTACTAATTCCTTCTCGGTCTCGTGCGAATTTGGCGGCGCTGTCCGCACCCGAGAGAAGGAAGAAGGTGGGCGGAACATGGCCGCCAGCCACAGGATCGCCGCGGGCTCCGTGATCGTCGCGGTCTGCGCCGTATCGCTCGCCGGTTGCGGGACCGGTACATCGCCGCACGAGACCCCTGCTCCGCGGAAGGCGAAGCCGGCTCCGGCTCCGAAGAGCGCGATCCGGCTGATCGGGGACGGTTCCACCGCCTACACCGGCGCCCAGCCCCACCTGCCCAGGCCCGAGCGGCTGCGGCCCGGCCAGAAGCCCCCGCAGTTCGTCGTCTTCTCCTGGGACGGCGCGGGCGAGGACAGCCAGAAGCTGTTCTCGCACTTCCGCAAGGTCGCCAAGGAGAACAACGCGACCATGACCTACTTCCTGAGCGGCGTGTACCTGCTGCCGGACGAGAAGCGCGACCGGTACCGGCCGCCGCAGCACTCCCCGGGGCGCTCAGACATCGGCTTCAACGACCGCCGCGGCATCGCCGCCACCGTGAAGCAGCTGCGGCTGGCGTGGCTGGAGGGCAACGAGATCGGCACCCACTTCAACGGCCACTTCTGCGGCAGCGGCGGCGGGGTCGGCGAGTGGTCCGTGCAGGACTGGAAGGACGAGATCGCCCAGGCCAAGCAGTTCGTGAAGACCTGGAAGACCAACGCCGGCCTGAAGGGAGCGCCCCCGCTGCCCTTCGACTACGACAGGGAGCTCATCGGCGCCCGCACACCCTGCCTGGAGGGCCAGCGGAACTTCGTGAAGGCGGCCCGCGACCTGGGCTTCCGCTATGACACCAGCGGCGTCAACGACCAGGTCTGGCCGAAGAAGAAGCACGGCCTGTGGGACGTGTCCATGCAGCTCGTGCCGTTCCCCGGGCACTCCTACGAGCAGCTGAGCATGGACTACAACTTCATGATCAACCAGTCGGGCACCACCACCCAGGGCAAGCGCGCCATGCACGATTTCTGGGGCGACCAGATGCGCGACGGCCTGCTCAAGGGCTTCTACCGGGCCTACAACGGCAACCGCGCGCCTCTGATCATCGGCAACCACTTCGAGTCCTGGAACGGCGGCACCTACATGCGGGCCGTCGAGGAGGTCATCGAGACGGTGTGCACCAAGGAGGAGGTGCGCTGCGTCTCGTTCCGGCAGCTCGTGGACTGGCTGGACGCCCAGGACCCGACGGCGCTGGAGAAGCTGCGCACGCTGAAGGTCGGCGAGGCGCCGAAGCAGGGCTGGGCGTCGTTCCTCGCTGGCCGGCCCGCCCCCGCCCCGAAGGGCGTGCCCGGGGCTCCGGCAGCGAGGTAGCGGCCCCGAGTGAAGATGGCCACTCCGCCGTGGGGCGGGCCCTCGGGGTGCGTAGGGTCGTACTCATGAGTACAGCAGGCGCGACCGCCGACCCTCTCGCGGCCCTGGGGGCGCTGCCCGGGGTTGCCGATTCCGTGGAGTCCGTGCGCAAGTCCGTGGACCGGGTCTACGGGCACCGCATCATGCGGCGGCGCAGCAACGCGATCACCTCCGAGGCGGCCCTGCGCGGTGCCCGTGGCTCGGCGGCGCTGGCCGGAGCGGACTGGGCCCTGGAGGAGGTCCGCCGGCGTACGGACTTCAGCGGCGACGACGAGGCGCGCACCGTGGGTGCCGCTCTTCGGCTCACCGCCGAGGCGGGCCAGCTGCTGTCCATCTGGCGGCAGTCGCCGCTGCGGGTGCTGGCCCGGCTGCACCTGGTGGCGGCGGCCGACAAGGCCGACCAGGTGGGACGGCCCCGGCAGGAGGGCGAGCCGGTCGACGAGCCGCTCGTCGGGCTGCCGCTGCCGAGCGCGGCCGAGGCGCATGGCCGGCTGGAGGGGCTGGCCGGGCTGATCATCGCGGGCGGCTCCGCGCCGGCGCTGGTGACGGCCGCCGTCGTGCACGGCGAGCTCCTCGCGCTGCGCCCTTTCACGTCCCACAACGGCCTGGTCGCGCGCACGGCCGAACGCATCGTCCTGATCGGCAGCGGCCTGGATCCGAAATCGGTCTGCGCGGCCGAGGTGGGCCATGCCGAGCTGGGCCGTGAGGCCTACCTGGAAGCTCTCGACGGGTACGTCTCCGGTACCCCGGAGGGCATGGCCGCCTGGATCGCCCACTGCGGCAGGGCGGTCGAACTGGGGGCGCGCGAGTCGACGGCGGTGTGCGAGGCGTTGCAGCGCGGAGCGGCGTGAAACCGGGCCGGCAAAGAGATGCGGCGGTACGAGAACTCGTACCGCCGCTGGCATGAGCATCGGGGTACCAAGCGTCCTCGATATATGCCCATCAGGTCGGGAACTTTGCCCGTCCCTGGTGCGGCTGGCCCGTAATCGACGGGTCGACGTCGCGTGGGTGCCCGGTGTTCATGCTCGGTCCGTGGGGCCAAATGCGTAATTAAGGTGATCCTCTCGGATGTCCTTGGTCTCGCGGGCCGTTGACTCCTTTGTACTCCTGCCCCGGGATAAGCGGAAGTCCAGGCTGCACTTCTTTACTTTTGGGTTCAAATAGGACTTCGGGTCGTTCCGGGTCAAGCGACGGGCGCGCGGCGCCGGTTCGCGTACCAGACGAGGCCGGCGGTGGCCGCCGCGGCGCCTATCGCGGCGACCGCGACGAGCGCCGGACGCGGCGGTACGGAGAACCCGGGGATGCGCTGCTTGAGCCGGACCGGCCGGTGGAAGTCCAGAATGGGCCACCCGCGCGCGAGGGCCTCGCGGCGCAGCGCCCGGTCCGGGTTCACGGCATGGGGGCGCCCGACGGCCTCCAGCATCGGCACGTCGGTCGCCGAGTCGCTGTAGGCGTAGCAGCGGCTGAGGTCGTACCCCTCGGACGCGGCCAGCTCCCTGATGGCCTCGGCCTTGGTCGGGCCGTAGGCGTAGTACTCCACCTCGCCGGTGAAGCAGCCGTCGTCGCCCACGACCATGCGGGTCGCCACCACCCGGTCCGCGCCGAGCAGCTCGCCGATCGGCTCGACCACCTCCGCGCCCGACGTGGACACGATCACGACGTCGCGGCCGGCCGTGTGGTGCTCCTCGATGAGGGAGGCGGCCTCGTCGTAGATGATCGGGTCGATCAGATCGTGCAGCGTCTCGGCGACGATCTCCTTGACCTGCTGCACGTTCCAGCCGCGGCAGAGCGCGGACAGGTACGCGCGCATGCGCTCCATCTGGTCGTGGTCGGCGCCGCCGGCCAGGAAGACGAACTGGGCATATGCAGTTCGCAAGACGGCCCTGCGGTTGATCAGACCGCCTTGGTAGAACGACTTGCTGAACGTGAGCGTGCTCGACTTCGCAATGACCGTCTTGTCCAGGTCAAAGAAGGCCGCTGTGCGGGGCGACGAGTGGTTTTCCACGCCCTTGAGCATAGGGGCAGCCCATTCGGCGTAAGGTGGGGCGTGTGGGTTTGCCTGAGAGGGCTCTCGGGTACACCATGGAAGTCACGGATCGTTCGCGACCGTGCTAACCCGGCCCGACTCCTCCCCCCCCGAGTCGGCCGTGGGGACGACCCCCGCTCTCCCCCCCGGCGGGGGTCGTCGCATGTCCGGGTGGGTTTTCTTCCCCTTCACGCGGCCGGAGTGCCGCTCCGCTGTCGCCTCGAGGCGCCTGTTGGCATGCCCATGATCTGTCACGGTGAGTAGCCGTCGGACTGCTCTGTGGAAGTCGCACGGAGGGCCTGCGGACGTCACCGGTATGGGTGACGGCGATATTCACAACCGCCGAGGCGTCCACAGTTATCCACCAAGATCCACACGATTTCCGGGATCGCTGCACCGTGATTCCAGCGCACCCCACTCGCGGCGGGTTCATGGCCCGGCTCCGATTGCCGGGGGCGTATGGCCGGTTTGTGTCGGCCGTTCAAAGGGAGGCCGCCTTGCCGGCTCTTCCCACGATGGGGAATCGCGGGGCCGAAGGGGCCGTGCGAGTCATGCAGCGAAGGGGGATGGAGACCGTGGCCGGAGCCGTCACACACGATCCGCCGCCGGCCGCCGGAGGGCGGCAGGGCGGACCGCTGATCGTCACCGAGGACACCGAACTCCTCGACGACCTGCTGCGCCTGTGCGCGGCGGCGGGCGCCACACCCGAGGTGCACCACGGGGTGCCCGACCGCAGAGGCGGCTGGGAGACCGCGCCGCTCGTCCTCGTGGGCGACGACGCCGCGCGGCGGGTGCGCGGGGCCGCGCGCAGAAGAGGAGTCGTCCTCGTCGGCCGGGATCAGGACGACTCCGGGGTGTGGCGCCGGGCCGTCGAGATCGGCGCCGAGCACGTCCTGATGCTGCCCGACGGCGAGCAGTGGCTCGTCGACCGCATCGCCGACGTGGCCGAGGGCGTCGGCCGGCCCGCCCTCACCGTGGGCGTGATCGGCGGCCGGGGCGGGGCCGGAGCGTCCACGCTCGCGTGCGCCCTCGCCGTCACCTCCGCGCGCGAGGGGCTGCGCACACTCCTCGTGGACGCCGATCCGCTGGGCGGCGGACTCGACGTACTGCTCGGCGGCGAGACGGCCGACGGGCTGCGCTGGCCCGCGTTCGCCTCCTCACGCGGGCGGGTCGGCGGGGGCGCTCTGGAGGAGTCGCTGCCCGAGCTGCACTCGCTGCGGGTGCTCAGCTGGGACCGCGGCGACCGGATCGCCGTCCCGCCCCAGGCGGTGCGCGCGGTGCTCGCCGCGGCCCGGCGCCGGGGCGGCACGGTCGTGGTCGACCTGCCGCGCCGCATCGACGACGGCGTCGCCGAGGTCCTCACCCAGCTCGACGTCGGCGTTCTGGTGGTGCCCGCCGAGCTGCGCGCCGTCGCGGCCGCCGGGCGGGTGGCGTCCGCGGTCGGCATGGTCGTGCGCGATCTGCGGGTGGCGGTCCGCGGGCCGTACCCGCCGGGGCTCGACGACCGGGAAGTGGCCCGGCTGCTCGGACTGCCCCTGGTCGGCGAGGTGCCGGTCGAGCCGCAACTGCTGCGCCGGGACGAGGGCACGGCACCCCCGGGCGCCGCTCCGCGCGGACCGCTCGCCCGGTTCTGCAGGGAGTTCTGGGAGCGGGCGCTCGTCGAGGCGGGTGCGGCGTGAACAGCCTGGCCGGGCTGGAGGGCGTGGAACTGCTAGACGGGGTGCGGCGGTGGCTGGCCGAGAGCGGGGCCGAACCCACCCCCGCGCGCGTGGCACAGGCCCTGCGGGAGCAGGGACGGGTGCTCGGGGACGCGGAAGTCCTGGGGGCCGCCGCGCGGTTGAGGTCCGAGCTGGTCGGCAGTGGGCCGCTGGAGCCCCTGCTCGCCGACCCGTCGGTGACCGACGTGCTGGTGTCGGCCCCGGACCGGGTCTGGGTGGACCGCGGCGGCGGACTGGAGCTCACGCAGGTGCGCTTCGCGGACGCGGCGGCCGTACGGCGGCTCGCCCAGCGCCTCGCCGCCGTGGCCGGGCGCCGGCTGGACGACGCCCGGCCCTGGGCCGACGCCCGCCTGCCCGACGGGACCCGGCTGCACGCGGTGCTGCCGCCGGTCGCCGTGGGCTGCGCCTGCCTGTCCCTGCGGGTCGTACGGCCGCGTGCCTTCACGCTCGGCGAGCTGGTCGCGGCGGGCACGGTGCCGCCGGGCGGGGAGCGCGTGCTGCGCGCGCTCCTCGACGCACGGCTGTCCTTCCTCGTCAGCGGCGGCACGGGCAGCGGCAAGACGACCCTGCTGAGCGCCCTTCTGGGGCTGGTGGGGCCGGACGAGCGGATCGTCCTCGCCGAGGACTCGGCGGAACTGCGGCCGGACCATCCGCACGTGGTGCGGCTGGAGACCAGACCCGCCAACCAGGAGGGCGCCGGCCTCGTCACGCTCGAGGACCTGGTGCGCCAGGCGCTGCGGATGCGGCCCGACCGGCTGGTCGTGGGCGAGGTCCGCGGACCCGAAGTGGTGCACCTGCTGGCCGCGTTGAACACCGGCCACGAGGGCGGCTGCGGAACCGTGCACGCCAATGCCGCCGCCGATGTACCGGCCCGCCTGGAGGCGCTCGGTACGGCCGCCGGGCTCGACCGGGCCGCGCTGCACAGCCAGGTGGCGGCCGCCCTCTCCGTGGTGCTGCACCTCGTACGCGACCGGACCGGGCGGCGGCGGATCGCCGAGGTGCATGTGCTGGAGCGGGAGTCGTCGGGGCTGGTGCGGACGGTGCCGGCGCTGCGGTGGGGAACGGAGGCCTTCGTGCGCGAACGGGGGTGGGAGCGGCTGCGGGGGCTGCTTCGGAGCGGGGGAAGCGAGGGCGGGCCGGGTGCGGCCGCCATGAAGGGGGCGAGTGATGACGGGAGCGGCTGAGATGTCCATGGGTGCGGCCGCGGTGTGCATGGGGGCCGCGGTCTGGCTGCTGGGTGAGCGTCACTCGGCGGCACGGCGGGCGCGGTTGCTGCTCTCCGGCGGCGGGACCGTCGGGAGCGGACCGCCCGGGTTGCGCCGGACGGTTGAGGGGCTGCGGCGGGTCCGCGGGCGGCTGCGGGCCGAGTGGTGGGCACCGGTGGCCGGGCTGGTGCTGGCGGTGCTCGGGTCGTCGGTGCTGCCCGTCGTCCTGGGAGCGGCCGGCGTGCCGCTGCTGCGACGGATCCGGCTGGCCGGCCGGGTGCGGCGGGACCGGGAGCGCCGGGCCGACGCGGTGATCGCGCTGTGCGGGGTGCTCGCCGGGGAGGTGCGGGCCGGGCGCCAGCCGGGAGAGGCGTTGCTGCGGGCCGCCCGGGACTGCGGCGGCCTCGCGGACGCACAGGGGACGGTGCTGGCGGCGGCACGGTTCGGCGGTGACGTGCCGGACGCGCTCGCGACCGCTGCCGGGCAGCCGGGGGCCGAGGGGCTGCGGGGACTCGCGGCGTGCTGGCGGGTCGCCGTGGACCAGGGCGCGGGGCTCGCGGCGGGACTCGACCGGCTCGCCGCCGCCCTGCGCGCCGAACGGGACCAACGGTCCGACCTGCGCGCCCAGTTGGCCGGTGCCCGGGCCACCGCGGTGCTGCTCGCCGGGCTGCCGGCCCTGGGGCTCCTCATCGGCACCGCTCTCGGCGCCGACCCCCTCCATGTCCTGCTGCACACCACGGCGGGCCTGGGCTGTCTGGTGGCCGGCGGTGTGCTGGAGGGCCTCGGGCTGTGGTGGGTGCAGCGGATCGTGCGGGGTGCGGAGGTGGCGGCATGAGCGGGGAAGTTGTCCACAGGCTGGGGGTAACGGTGGGGGTTCTGCTGGTTCTCCGGTGGTCGGTGTGCCGGCTCGAGGAGGCGGGGCGCCGCCGCAGGATGCGGCGTCGGCTGGCCGAGCTGTCGCCCCGCGAAGCGACCGCTCCGGCCCCGCGCCTCGCCTGGAGCCGGGCCGCGCGCAGATGGTCGGTGCCCGTCGGCGTGGCATGCGCCGGCTGGGCGCTGATCGGCGGCCCGGTCGGCGTCGCCGTCGGACTGGCCGGCGCGGTGGGGATGTGGCGGTGGCGGCTGCGGCAGGAGGCGGCCGGTGCGGACACGCGGGCACCCGACCTCGCCGAGGCAGCGCGGCAACTGCCCCTGGCCGCCGACCTGCTGGCTGCCTGCATCGCGGCGGGCGCCGGCCCGGTGGTCGCCGCACAGGCGGTGGGCGAGGCCCTGGGCGGCCCGGTGGGCGACGCCCTCGCCCACGGTGCGGCTGAGGTACGGCTGGGCGGCGAACCGGGCCCGGCCTGGCGGAGGCTGTCCGCCCTCCCGGGCGCCGGAGGCCTGGCCCGGCTGCTCGAACGGGCCGATGTGTCCGGACTGCCCGCCGCCACGCCGGTCGCACGCCTCGCCGCCGAGGCCCGTGCCGACTGGGGGCGCGCCGCGACGGCCAGGGCGCGCCGAGCGGGCGTCATGGTCAGCGCGCCGGTCGGGCTGTGCTTCCTGCCCGCGTTCATCGCGGTCGGCGTGCTGCCCGTGGTGATCGGGCTCGCGGGCGGGGTGCTCGGAGGGGGTGGTGCGTGAGGCTGCAAAGACCCGGATCAGCGGCGGAACAAGTCAGCGATTGGCAACAGAAGTTCGGAACTTTCCCACGGGGGTCGAGATGTATCAGGCGGTACGGGCACGGGTGGGTGCCCTGGTGTGCGGGGCGCGTGCGGCGCGGAGGGACGCGGGGATGGTCACGTCCGAGTACGCGATGGGAATCGTCGCGGCGGTGGCCTTCGCGGTGGTGCTCTACAAGGTCGTCACGAGTGGCGCGGTCAGCGCGGAGCTCCAGAACATCGTGAAGGAAGCCCTCGATGCGCGGATGTGAGCGGGGCGCGGACCGGGGGTTCGTCACGGCGGAGTCGGCCGTGGTGCTGCCCGTGCTGGTGATGTTCGCGATGGCGCTGGTGTGGGGACTGCTGGTCGTGGCCGCGCAGATCCAGTGCGTGGACGCGGCGAGGACGGGCGCCCGCGCGGCGGCCCGCCAGGACCCGCCCGACGCGGTCGTGCGACTGACCCGTGAGGCGGCACCGCCCGGCGCGAAGGTCACCGTCGACCGGGGCGCGGAACATGTCCGGGTGGTCGTCGTGGCCGAGCCGCCGGTACTGCGCGGCCTGTCCTTCGCCGTGCGGGAGGAGGCCGTGGCGTCGGTGGAGGAGACGGTGGGGGTGGGCACATGAGACGGCGGCCGCAGAGGCGGGGGCGGGGTGCGAGGCGCCGGGACGCGGGGCGCCGGGAGGCGGGGCGCAGGCCGTTGCGAGGTGTCGCATCGGACCAGGGGTCCGCCACCGTCTGGAGTGCCGGGGCGATCGCCGTCCTGTGCGTGGTGTTCGGCGTCGTCCTCGCGCTGGGGCAGGCCGTCGTGATCCGGCACCGTGCGGCGGGCGGTGCGGATCTCGCGGCGCTCGCGGCGGCGGACCACTGGGCCGAGGGCGGTACGGCGGCCTGCGCCCGGGCCGGCCGGGTGGCCCGGGCACAGGGCGTCCGGCTCGTGCGGTGCGAGGTCGTCGGAGAGACCTCGGACGTGACGGCGGCGTCGGGCCGGGGGCCGTTCACGGCGGAGGTCAGGGCGCGGGCGGGGCCTCCGTCGGTTCCCTCGGGCCTTCCGTCGGCCGCTCCTGCGCCTCCGCCTCCTTCTCTTCGGGAGCCCCCTCCAGCAGCACCGTGAGCAGCCGCACCGCGCCCCTCTTGTGCAGCGGGTCGTTGCCGTTGCCGCACTTGGGGGACTGGATGCAGGACGGGCAGCCGGCGTCGCACTCGCAGGAGGCGATGGCCTGGCGGGTGGCGGTCAGCCAGGTGCGGGCGGTGTGGAAGGCGCGCTCAGCGAAGCCCGCGCCGCCGGGGTGGCCGTCGTAGACGAAGACCGTGGGCAGGAGCGTGTCGGGGTGGAGCGGGATCGACACGCCGCCGATGTCCCAGCGGTCGCAGGTCGCGAAGAGGGGCAGCAGGCCGATCGACGCGTGCTCGGCGGCGTGCAGGGAGCCGCCGAGGATCTCCGGGTTGATCCGCGCGCGGTCGAGCTGGTCCTCGGTGACGGTCCACCACACGGCCCGGGTGCGCAGCGTACGAGGAGGGAGGTCGAGTTTCGTCTCGCCCAGCACCTCACCGGTCATGAGCCGTCTGCGGAGGAAGGAGACGACCTGGTTGGTGACCTCGACGGAGCCGTAGCAGAGGCGGCCGTCGCCCCAGGGGACCTCGACGTCCGTTTCCAGCACGGAGATCGACGTCGTGTCGCGGGCGACCGTGGAGTAGGGCGGGGCTGCCTCCTCGACGAGGGCGACGGAGTCCTCCAGGTCCAGCGACCGCACCAGGTACGTGCGGCCCTGGTGGAGGTGGACCGCCCCCTCGTGGACGGTCGAGTGCGCGGCGCCCGCGTCGACCGTGCCGAGCAACCGGCCCGTGCCGGCCTCGACGACCTGGACCGGGCGCCCGCCCTCACCGCGGATGTCGGTGAGGTCGGCTGCCCGCTCGCGGCGGGTCCAGTGCCAGGCCTTGGTGCGGCGGCGCAGCAGCTTGGCGGCTTCGAGCTGAGGAAGGAGGTCCTCGCAGGCCGGGCCGAACAGGTCGAGGTCCTCGTCCGTCAGGGGCAGTTCCTCGGCGGCCGCACACAGGTGCGGGGCCAGCACGTAGGGGTTGTCCGGGTCGAGGACCGTCGACTCGACGGGCTGGTCGAACAGGGCCTCCGGGTGGTGGACGAGGAAGGTGTCCAGCGGGTCGTCACGGGCGACCAGGACAGCCAGCGCCCCCTGGCCGGACCGCCCGGCCCGGCCCGCCTGCTGCCACAGGGAGGCGCGTGTGCCCGGGTAGCCGGCGATGACGACCGCGTCCAGGCCGGAGATGTCGATGCCGAGTTCGAGGGCGTTCGTCGCGGCGAGGCCCAGCAGTTCACCCGAATGGAGGGCTTGTTCGAGTGCGCGACGCTCTTCCGGCAGATAACCGCCCCGGTACGCCGCGACACGCCGGGCCAGCGACCGGTCGACCTCGGCCAGTCGCTCCTGGGAGATGACGGAAATCAGCTCGGCACCGCGCCGGGACCGCACGAAGGCGACCGAGCGCACGCCCTGCACGGTGAGGTCGGTGAGCAGGTCGGCGGCCTCGGCGGTGGCCGTGCGGCGGACGGGGGCGCCCTTCTCGCCGTGCAGCTCGGTCAGCGGCGGTTCCCAGAGTGCGAACACCAGTTCACCACGCGGGGAGGCATCGTCGGCGACCTCCACCACCGGCAGACCGGTGAGGCGGCGGGCGGCCACCGCGGGCTCGGCGGCAGTGGCGGAGGCCAGCAGGAACACGGGTGAGGAGCCGTAGCGGGCGCACAGGCGCCGCAGCCGGCGCAACACCTGGGCGACGTGCGAGCCGAAGACGCCGCGGTAGGTGTGGCACTCGTCGACGACGACGTACTTCAGCGACTTCAGGAAGGAGGACCAGCGGGGGTGGGACGGCAGGATGCCGCGGTGCAGCATGTCCGGGTTGGTCAGGACGTAGTTGGCGTACTGGCGGATCCACTCGCGCTCTTCGAACGGAGTGTCGCCGTCGTACACGGCCGTGCGTACCGAATGGCCCAACGGATGTGAAAGTTCCTTCACGGAGCGGCACTGATCCGCCGCAAGGGCCTTGGTGGGGGCGAGGTAGAGGGCGGTCGCGCCGCGGCCGTTCGGGGCCTCGGCGCCGTCCAGGAGGGTGGACAGGACCGGCACGAGGTAGGCCAGGGACTTGCCGGAGGCCGTGCCGGTGGCGACGACGACCGATTCGCCGTCCAGCGCGTGCTCCGCCGCGCGCGCCTGATGGGCCCAGGGGTGCTCGATGCCCGCGGCCTGCACGGCCGCCACGACCTCCGCGCGGATCCGTTCCGACCAGACGGCATGCCGACCCTCGCGCGGGGGCAAGTGCTCCGTATGAGTAATGCGCGAAGCCCTGCTCGGACCGGACGCGAGCCGGTCCAGGACCGCGCCCGGCGCGGGTCGGGAGGCGGGGTCCGTCGGGGGTCCATCGGATCGGTGATTCTTGGCCATCGGCACCGAGTGTGTCACTGGCGTGACGGACAATGGAGCCAAGGCGTCGTGCACGCCTGCCCGTAAGTGATTGAATGCCATCGCGGCTGGCGAACCGTCCAGGGGACGAAGCCGAGGTGCCCCAAGGGCGACCGCTCGATAGCAAGGTGCTGGAGGATCCGTGGACCTGTCCCTGTCGACCGAGACCATGGGCGATCGCACGATCGTCAGGGTCGGTGGCGAAATCGACGTATATACCGCGCCCAAGCTGCGCGAGCAGTTGGTCGAGCTGGTGAACGACGGCAGTTTCCACCTTGTCGTCGACATGGAGGGCGTGGACTTCCTCGACTCCACCGGGCTCGGCGTGCTGGTCGGCGGCCTGAAGCGTGTGCGGGCCCATGAGGGCTCCCTGCGCCTGGTCTGCAACCAGGAGCGCATTCTGAAGATCTTCCGCATCACCGGCCTCACCAAGGTGTTCCCGATTCACACCTCGGTCGAGGAAGCGGTGGCGGCGACCGACTGACCACCGGACCCGGGCCTCGCGCCCGGGCCGGCCGAAGTCGCGGCAAGAGTTCGGCAGAAGTGAAGACCGAGGGGGCCCGGGCTTTCGGCGGCCCGGAGCCTCTCGAAAAGCACGCCCGTAGTTGCGAGGGGGATGCATGGCCACCGTTGAGCTCCGCTTCAGCGCGCTGCCCGAGCACGTCAGGACCGCCCGACTGGTGGCGGCCGCGGTGGCGCGCAGGGCCGGAGTGGACGAGGCCGTCCTCGACGAGGTCAGGCTCGCTGTCGGCGAGGCCTGCACGCGGGCCGTCGGGCTGCACCAGACCGGCGGGATCTCGGCACCGGTGAAGGTGCTGCTGATCGAGGAGGAGAAACAGTTCTCCATCGAGGTCGGCGACGAGGCCCCGCACGCGGTCCCCGGCGAGCGCGGACCCGGCGCCGGACCAGGTGACCCCGACGGTGAGGCCGAGGAGGACGAGATGGGCCTCGCGGTCATCAGCGGGCTCGTCGACGATGTCGAGGTCAGCGCGGGGGAGCACGGCGGGTCGATCAAGATGACATGGCCGACCACCCCGCCGCCCACCATCCTGGCCTGACAAGCCACCGCGCACACCGTTCCTGACGAAGGGCCCCACCCGTGGGGCCCTTCGTCATGTGCGGGTGTCAGTGCTCGCCTTTACAGTAGTTCCTGTGCCGTTCATCGCGTGAATTCGTTCACGATCATTCGCATGCTCCAGGGCAGTCCGAGAATGCTTTCAGGGCATTACCTCAGAAGGCCAATTCCGCTTATCGCGCTCTGTTTTGATCAGGTTCCGGTACCTACAATCCCGTCCACATCTTGAGCTCAGCCCAAGCGTCAAGGAGGACGAATGGCGGGGCTTTCTCTCTCACCACAGTCGGGCCATCCCACAGACCTCGCAGCCGCCGTACTGACCGATGGCAACCGCGTTCTCGTCGTGGTCATCGCGGTCGTCGCGCTGGCGGCACTCGTGGTCGCGGGCGTCCTGGTGCGCCAGGTACTCGCGGCCGGCGAGGGCACCGACAGCATGAAGAAGATCGCGGCGGCGGTCCAGGAAGGCGCGAACGCCTATCTGGCACGTCAGCTGCGCACGCTCGCCGTATTCGCCGTGGTCGTGTTCTTCCTGCTCATGCTGCTGCCCGCGGACGACTGGAATCAGCGTGCCGGACGGTCGGTGTTCTTCCTGATCGGAGCGGCGTTCTCGGCGGCCACCGGCTATATCGGCATGTGGCTCGCCGTGCGCAGCAATGTGCGTGTCGCCGCGGCGGCGCGGGAAGCCACTCCGGCGGCAGGCGAGCCGGAAAAAGATCTCACCGCGGTATCGCACAAAGCGATGAAGATCGCATTTCGCACGGGCGGCGTCGTCGGCATGTTCACAGTGGGCCTCGGCCTGCTGGGCGCCTCCTGCGTGGTGCTGGTGTACGCGGCCGACGCGCCGAAGGTGCTCGAAGGCTTCGGTCTCGGAGCCGCGCTGATCGCGATGTTCATGCGTGTCGGCGGCGGCATCTTCACCAAGGCCGCCGACGTCGGCGCCGACCTGGTCGGCAAGGTCGAACAGGGCATTCCGGAGGACGACCCGCGCAATGCCGCGACCATCGCCGACAACGTGGGCGACAACGTCGGCGACTGCGCGGGCATGGCGGCCGACCTCTTCGAGTCGTACGCCGTGACCCTGGTCGCCGCGCTGATCCTGGGCACGGCGGCCTTCGGCGACGCCGGGCTCGGATTCCCGCTGCTCGTGCCGGCGATCGGTGTGATCACCGCGATGATCGGCATCTTCGCGGTGGCGCCGAGGCGGGCCGACCGCAGCGGCATGAGCGCCATCAACCGCGGGTTCTTCATCTCCGCGGCGATCTCGCTCGTGCTGGTGGCCGTGGCCGTCTTCGTCTACCTGCCCGGGAAGTACTCGGAGCTCGACGGCGTGACCGACGCGGCGATCACGGGCAAGGACGGCGACCCGCGGGTCCTCGCGCTCGTCGCGGTGGCCATCGGTATCGTGCTCGCCGCCCTGATCCAGCAACTGACCGGCTACTTCACCGAGACCACCCGGCGTCCCGTCCGGGACATCGGCAAGACCTCGCTCACCGGCCCGGCCACCGTCGTCCTCGCCGGTATCTCCGTGGGTCTCGAATCGGCCGTCTACACCGCCCTGTTGATCGGCCTCGGCGTGTACGGGGCGTTCCTGCTCGGCGGTACGTCGATCATGCTGGCACTGTTCGCGGTGGCGCTGGCGGGCACCGGCCTGCTCACCACGGTCGGCGTGATCGTCGCGATGGACACCTTCGGGCCGGTCTCCGACAACGCGCAGGGCATCGCGGAGATGTCCGGCGACGTCGAGGGCGCGGGCGCGCAGGTGCTCACGAACCTGGACGCGGTCGGCAACACCACCAAGGCGATCACCAAGGGCATCGCGATCGCCACGGCCGTGCTCGCGGCGGCGGCGCTGTTCGGGTCGTACCGTGACGCGATCTTCACCGGCGCGCGGGACGTGGGCGAGAAGCTCAGCGGGGACGGTGCCCCGATGAGCCTGATGATGGACATCTCGCAGCCCAACAACCTCGTGGGTCTCATCGCGGGCGCGGCGGTCGTCTTCCTCTTCTCGGGGCTGGCGATCAACGCCGTGTCGCGGTCGGCGGGTTCCGTGGTCTACGAGGTCCGGCGGCAGTTCCGCGAGAAGCCCGGGATCATGGACTACAGCGAGACCCCGGAGTACGGCAAGGTCGTCGACATCTGCACCAAGGACGCGTTGCGCGAGCTGGCCACGCCCGGTCTGCTCGCCGTGATGGCGCCCATCTTCATCGGGTTCACGCTCGGTGTCGGGCCGCTCGGCGCGTTCCTGGCGGGCGCGATCGGTGCGGGCACGCTGATGGCGGTGTTCCTGGCCAACTCCGGTGGCGCCTGGGACAACGCCAAGAAGCTCGTCGAGGACGGCCACCACGGAGGCAAGGGCAGTGAGGCCCACGCGGCGACCGTGATCGGCGACACCGTCGGCGACCCCTTCAAGGACACCGCCGGTCCCGCGATCAACCCGCTGCTGAAGGTCATGAACCTGGTGTCGCTGCTCATCGCGCCTGCGGTGATCAAGTTCTCCTACGGCGCCGACAAGAGCATCGGGGTGCGGATCCTGGTCGCGGCCCTGGCGTTCCTCGTGATCGTCGGCGCGGTGTACGTGTCAAAGCGGCGTGGAATCGCCATGGGTGACGAAGACAACGCCGATGCGAAGCCCAAGTCGGCGGACCCGGCGGTGGTTTCGTAGGGAGGTCGTCCAAGCCCCAGCTCAAGGTGCGGGCGGGCGGCGCGCGTTGACGCGTCGCCCGCCCGCTCTGTGTGTGCACCATCGCGTCGTGAGGCTTCTCTCGCTTGGTGCAAAAGGTTACAAAAGGGTCTTAATAGACGTTCGGCGTGCGGTTGCCGTGCATCTGGCGTGTATGTTCCGGGGCCGAGAGCCATGGAAGGGACCAAACCGGTGAACAAGAAGCTCGCGGCCGCACTGTCCGGCGGTGCGGTACTGGTACTGGCGCTGTCGGGGTGCGGCGGCGACGACAACGAGAAGCTGGACTCCTGGGCCAAGGAGGTCTGCGACGCCGTGCAGCCGCAGGCCAAGAAGATCGAGTCGGCCAATGCCTCGATCCAGAAGGAAACCTCGGACAACAGCAAGCCGGAGGACGTCCAGAAGACCGACGCACAGGCCTTCCAGGACATGTCCGACGCCTACAAGGCCATCGGGGCCGCGGTGACCAAGGCCGGGGCGCCGGACGTCGAGAACGGCGAGAAGAAGCAGCAGGACGCCGTCAAGGAGCTCAACGCGATCTCCTCCTCGTACGCCTCCCTGAAGAAGCAGGTCGACGGGCTCGACACCAAGGACCAGGGCAAGTTCGCGGACGGCCTCAAGGACATCGCCACGGAGCTCGACAAGCTGGGCAAGAGCGGGAACGACGCGCTCCGGACCCTGGAGGAGGGCGAGGTCGGCCAGGCGATGGCCCGGCAGGACAGCTGCAAGGCGGCCACGGCGCCGGCGACCCAGAGCTGAGCGAGGAGCATTTCCGAGGCGGGCGGGACTGCCGAGTATCAGAGTGATTGCCCGGGCGGTCCGCCGAGCCGCGCCCGTTGCCCGGCACGGGCGCGTGCGATACCGGTGTCGGCGGCCACAATGGGGGGCGTGAGTAACGCCAGCCAGTCACCCCTGTCCCCGCTGCCCTCCTCCGACCGTCCCGATGTCGCCGCCCGGCTCCGGGACGCCCTGCTCGGAGCCTCCTTCACCGCCGACGGGCTGCTCGAACTGCTCGGCGCCCCCGCGTACGCGGCCCTGGCCCGGAGCGAGACCGTGCCCGCGCTCCGGGCGACCCGGGGGGACACGCCGCTGGAGTTGCTCGTCCGGCTGTTCCTCCTTCAGCAGCCCGTGCCCCGCGCGCGCGTGGCGGACGTCCTGCCCGTCGAGGCCTGCCTGGAGAGCGGCTGGCTGACGCGCGTCGGTGGCGACGAGCTCGCCGCCACCGTGGACGTACGGCCGTACGGCGGGCCGGGCGGCGAGGACTGGTTCATCGTGTCGGACCTGGGCTGCGCGGTCGGTGGCGCCGGCGGGATCGGCCGGCGTGACGAGGGAGTCGTCCTGGGAGTCGGCGGCGCCTCCACGACCCTCGCCGGCATCACGGTCCGTACGCCCGTCGCCGCCGCGCTCGACCTCGGCACCGGCTCCGGCATCCAGGCGCTGCACGCCGCCCATCACGCCACGCGCGTGACGGCCACCGACCTCAACCCGCGCGCGCTGCACATCACCGCCCTCACCCTGGCGCTGTCCGGCACTCCGGCCGCCGAGCTGCGCGAGGGCTCCCTCTTCGAGCCGGTGCGGGACGACGAGAAGTACGACCTGATCGTCTCGAACCCGCCGTTCGTGATCTCTCCCGGCGCCCGGCTCACCTACCGCGACGGCGGGATGGGCGGGGACGATCTGTGCCGCACGCTCGTTCAGGAGGCGGGGGAGCGGCTGAACGAGGGCGGGTTCGCGCAGTTCCTCGCCAACTGGCAGCACGTGGAAGGGGAGGACTGGCAGGACCGGCTCAGGGCGTGGGTGCCCCGGGGCTGCGACGCGTGGATCGTGCAGCGCGAGGTACAGGACGTCAATCAGTACGCCGAGCTGTGGCTGCGGGACGCGGGCGACCACCGTGAGGACGTGGCGGAGTACCAGGCGCGGTACGACGCATGGCTCGACGAGTTCGAGGCGCGCAAGGTGAAGGCCGTCGGCTTCGGCTGGATCACCCTGCGCAGGACGGGCGCCGCCGTGCCCTCGGTCACGGTGGAGGAGTGGCCGCATCCGGTCGAGCAGCCGCTCGGGGACACCATCCGGGCCCACTTCGACCGGCTCGACTACCTGCGCGACCACGACGACGCCGCCCTGCTCGAAGGACACTTCCGGCTCGGCGCGGAGGTCGTACAGGAACAGGTCGGGCTGCCCGGCGCGGAGGACCCCGAGCATGTCGTGCTGCGCCAGAACCGCGGCATGCGGAGGGCGACCCGGGTGGACACGGTCGGCGCGGGCTTCGCGGGCGTGTGCGACGGCACGATGAGCGCCGGTCGCATCCTCGACGCCATCGCCCAGCTGATCGGCGAGGACCCGGTGCTGCTGCGCGACCGCACTCCGGCGCAGATCCGGCTGCTCGTCGAGCAGGGATTCCTGGAGCCGGTCCGCTGAGGGACCCGGCAGGCACCCCTGCCGAGGGGACCACCAGCGCCCCACGGTGCACGCTCCGCGCTCACCCCTCACGTCCCACCGCCCCCGTCCCACACACCACGGGGCCCTCGTCGAGGAGACTCGCCAACAAATTCGAGTCGATTTGAACACCTCGCCCGAAACGGTCCGTGGGGGGTCGGAAGTCCCCGATCCGCAGCTGTGTCGCCCCGGCGTTCACCTCCGGTTCGCCTGCCCGCCGCCCACGCGTGTCAGCCTCCCGTGGCTGGGGAGACGCGGACCGGAGAAAAGGGGCACGGCGAGCCATGGAGAGCGAACCGGCGATCTTCGCGGGAGCGGTGTTCTCCCTGTTCGGAGGCGGACTGCTGGCGTGGACCGTGACATGCGTCCGCCGGCATCGGCCCGTCGCCCAGGGCGTGAGCCCCGTCGCGTCGGCGACCCTCGCGAGCGTCGTCGCGGTGCTGGCCCTGGCGGCCGGAACCTGGTGCTTCACCCGCCTCTGAGGCCCGTGCCGGCGCCGCGCCTGTGGGTGACCGAGAGGTTGCCCTCCGCATGGGCCCGGGCCGGCTCCGGGCACTCCGGGCGGCAGGAATGGTGGTAGTCGGGTTACCGTTCGAGTGGCCGTTGCGGGCTTTTCCCGTTTGACACGGGGGCGGGATGTACCGTCACACTCCGCAGCGTCACCACGACCCGACCCCGGGAGGCGAACCCTGGGGAGGCCCCAGCGTCGACCGGAGAGAAGAGCGAAGTTGTCCCCGACCAGCGAGACCGCACAGGGCGGCCGCCGACTCGTCATCGTCGAGTCGCCTGCCAAGGCGAAGACGATCAAGGGCTACCTGGGCCCCGGCTACGTAGTCGAGGCGAGCGTCGGGCACATCCGCGACCTTCCCAACGGCGCTGCCGAGGTGCCCGAGAAGTACACCGGCGAGGTCCGCCGCCTCGGTGTGGACGTCGAACACGACTTCCAGCCGATCTATGTGGTCAACGCCGATAAGAAGGCGCAGGTCAAGAAGCTCAAGGATCTGCTGAAGGACTCCGACGAGCTCTTCCTCGCCACCGATGAGGACCGCGAGGGCGAGGCCATCGCCTGGCACCTCCAGGAGGTGCTCAAGCCCAAGGTCCCGGTCAAGCGGATGGTCTTCCACGAGATCACCAAGGCCGCGATCCAGGCCGCCGTGGCCAACCCGCGCCAGCTCAACCAGAAGCTCGTCGACGCCCAGGAGACCCGCCGCATCCTCGACCGTCTCTACGGTTACGAGGTCTCGCCGGTCCTGTGGAAGAAGGTCATGCCGCGGCTGTCCGCGGGCCGAGTCCAGTCGGTCGCCACGCGGCTCGTCGTCGAGCGGGAACGCGAGCGCATCGCCTTCCGTTCGGCTGAGTACTGGGACCTGACGGGCACCTTCGCGACCGGCCGTGCGGGAGACTCGTCGGACCCGTCGTCGCTGGTCGCACGCCTCCAGACCGTCGACGGCAGGCGGGTCGCGCAGGGCCGCGACTTCGACTCCCTGGGACAGCTGAAGAGCGCGAACACCCTCCACCTCGACGAGGCGAACGCCCGCGCCCTGGCCGCAGCCCTGGAGAACACGAGCTTCGCGGTCCGGTCCGTCGAGTCCAAGCCCTATCGCCGCTCGCCGTACGCCCCGTTCCGTACGACGACGTTGCAGCAGGAGGCCAGCCGCAAGCTCGGCTTCGGCGCGAAGGCGACGATGCAGATCGCCCAGAAGCTGTACGAGAACGGCTACATCACGTACATGCGTACGGACTCCACGACCCTGAGCGACACGGCGGTCGCCGCCGCCCGCGCCCAGGTCACGCAGCTGTACGGCGCCGAATATCTGCCGCCGCAGCCGAGGACGTACGCCGGGAAGGTCAAGAACGCGCAGGAGGCCCACGAGGCGATCCGCCCCTCGGGTGATCGTTTCCGCACGCCTGCCGAGACCGGACTGACCGGCGACCAGTTCAAGCTGTACGAGCTGATCTGGAAGCGGACCGTCGCCTCCCAGATGAAGGACGCGACCGGCAACAGCGTCACGGTGAAGATCGGCGGCACGGCGGCCGACGGCCGGGACGTCGAGTTCAGCGCGTCCGGCAAGACGATCACCTTCCACGGCTTCCTCAAGGCCTACGTCGAGGGTGCCGACGACCCGAACGCCGAGCTCGACGACCGCGAGCGCCGGCTGCCCCAGGTCTCCGAGGGCGACGCCCTGAGCGCCGAGGAGATCACGGTCGACGGGCACGCCACCAAGCCTCCGGCCCGCTACACCGAGGCCTCCCTGGTCAAGGAGCTGGAAGAGCGCGAGATCGGCCGCCCGTCGACGTACGCGTCGATCATCGGCACGATCCTGGACCGCGGCTACGTGTTCAAGAAGGGCACGGCGCTCGTCCCGTCCTTCCTGTCCTTCGCCGTGGTCAACCTCCTGGAGAAGCACTTCGGGCGGCTCGTCGACTACGACTTCACCGCCAAGATGGAGGACGACCTCGACCGCATCGCCCGCGGTGAGGCGCAGTCCGTGCCGTGGCTGAAGCGGTTCTACTTCGGTGAGGGCACAGGCGGGGGCGGTGCCGCCGACGCCGGCAACGGCGACGGGGACCACCTCGGCGGCCTCAAGGAACTCGTGACCGACCTGGGCGCGATCGACGCGCGCGAGGTGTCGTCGTTCCCGGTGGGCAACGACATCGTGCTGCGGGTCGGCCGCTACGGGCCGTACATCGAGCGCGGCGAGAAGGACACCGAGCAGCACCAGCGCGCCGACATCCCGGACGACCTGGCGCCGGACGAGCTGACCGTGGACCTCGCGGAGGAGCTGCTCGCCAAGCCGAGCGGCGACTACGAGCTGGGCACGGACCCGGCCACCGGCCACACCATCGTCGCCAAGGACGGCCGCTACGGCCCGTACGTGACGGAGATCCTCCCCGAGGGCACCCCGAAGACGGGCAAGAACGCGGTCAAGCCGCGCACGGCGTCCCTGTTCAAGACGATGTCCCTGGACACGGTGACACTCGACGACGCCCTGAAGCTGATGTCGTTGCCGCGCGTCGTCGGCACCGATGCCGAGGGCCAGGAGATCACCGCGCAGAACGGCCGCTACGGCCCGTATCTGAAGAAGGGCACGGACTCGCGCTCGCTCCAGGCCGAGGAGCAGCTCTTCACGATCACGCTGGAGGAGGCGCTGGCGATCTACGCCCAGCCGAAGCAGCGTGGCCGGGCGGCCGCCAAGCCGCCGCTGAAGGAGCTGGGCACCGACCCGGTGAGCGAGAAGCCGGTCGTCGTCAAGGACGGCCGCTTCGGGCCGTACGTCACCGACGGCGAGACCAACGCGACCCTGCGCTCCGGTGACAGCGTCGAGACGATCACCCCGGAGCGCGGTTTCGAGCTGCTCGCCGAGAAGCGCGCGAAGGGGCCCGCGAAGAAGACTGCGAAGAAGGCGGCCAAGAAGGCTCCGGCGAAGAAGACGACGGCGGCCAAGAAGACCGCGGCGAAGAAGACCACGACCGCGAAGAAGACGACGGCCAAGAAGACCACCACCGCGAAGAAGGCGGCCGCCAAGACGGCGACCGCCTCCGAGCCGGCGGAGGACTGAGGACCGTTCAGGGCCCGTTCGGGATCCCGCGGGACCCGTTCGGAATCCGGACCTCCAAGGTCCGGATCTTCGCCCAGGGTTCGGAAAGCGAACGCCCCGGCAACACTTCGGTGTCGGGGCGTGCGCATGCCAGGCCGGGCTTCCCGGGGTGTCGGTGGCTCCCGATAGGCTGAACGCATGACGCGAGCCGAGCATCCAACGGCCTCTCAGCCGGCCCCTGACGACGCCCTTGTCGCGGACTCCCGCGAGCGTGCCGTCCGCGCCCTGCTGCGCCGTCCGCAGTTGAAGCGGTTGTGGAGCGCGCAGCTCGTGGGCGGCGTGGGCGACACCCTCGCCCTTCTCGTGCTGGTCGTCCTCGCCCTCCAAGCGGCTGTCGCCGAGGGCTCGTTCGGGGGCGGCTACCGGGGCGTGGCGTTCGCAGTGGCGACCGTTTTCGGGGTGCGCATCCTGGCGACGCTCCTGTTCGGCGCCGTGCTCCTCGGCCCGCTCACCGCGCTCACCTCCCAGGACGGCCCGCTGGACCGCCGCTGGACCATGGTGGGCGCGGACGGGCTGCGTGCGGCGCTGCTCATCGTCGCGCCGCTGTGGATCGACTGGACGCCCGAGGACGCGCTGGCCGTCCTCCTCGTCACGGCCTTCGTGACCGGAGTCGCCGAGCGGTTCTGGACGGTGTGCCGCGAGAGCGCGGCCCCCGCGCTGCTGCCGCCCCCGCCGCCGGAAGGCGCGACGGTCCGGCCGCTGCCGGACCACATGGACGCGCTGCGCCGCCTGTCGCTGCGCACCGGCTTCGTCGCGATCCCGCTCGCGGCCGTCGCGCTCGTCGTCGCGTCCCTGTTCAACAACCTCCTGGGCGCCGGCATCGACTGGTTCGGGCAGCACCAGGCGGCCCTCGCCTCCTACGTGGCGGCGGGGCTGTTCGCCGCCTCCCTGTCCGTGCTGACCTTCCTGGAGCTGCCCGCCACGCGCACCCCGCGCGCGCGGTCGCCGCTCGAGGGGCTGCGCCGCCCGAAGACGACCGCCGGCGCCGACAAGGGCCGCACCGGCGTGATGCCGCTGCTGGTGCTGGCCTGCGCGGCCGTCGCCGCCGCGGTGTCCGCCGCCGTCGCCGTGGCCGTGCTGCACGCCAAGGACCTGGGCGGCGGCCCCGTGCTCTACGGGCTGTTCGTGGGCGCGCTGACCGGCGGTGTCGTCGTCGGCATCCGTACGGCGCCCGCGCTGCTGCCCGCCCTGTCACGCCGCCGGCTGCTCGCGCTGGCCATCGCCTTCACCGGTGTCGCGCTGCTGGCCGCCGGGCTCGTCCCGGACGTCACCAGCGTGCTGCTGATCCTCGCGCTGGCCGGCGTCGGCGCGGGCATGTCCGCCAACATCGGCCACACACTGCTCGACCAGGAGACCGAGGAGTACCGGCGGTCCCGTACGACGGAGCACCTGCACGCGGTCGTCCGGGTCTGCGTGGCGCTCGGCGCGGTGATCGCCCCGGTGGTGGCGGCGGGGATCGGGCCGCACCGGCTGGAGAGCGGCAAGTTCGTCTTCGCGCACGGCGGCGCGGCCTTCACGCTGATGCTGGCCGGCGCCCTGCTGCTGCCGGTGGCCGCGCTGGTGCTGGCCAAGGTCGACGACCGTTCCGGAGTACCGCTGCGCCAGGATCTGCGCGACGCGCTGCTCCGCGGCGACGACCCGGACCAGGCGCCCGCCGCCTCCGGTTTCTTCATCGCCCTGGAGGGCGGCGACGGGGCCGGGAAGTCCACGCAGGCCGAGGCGCTCGCCGAGTGGATCCGGGGCAAGGGCCACGAGGTCGTGCTGACGCGCGAGCCGGGGGCCACGCCGGTGGGCAAGCGGCTGCGGTCGATCCTGCTGGACGTGTCGAGCGAGGGCCTGTCGCACCGCGCGGAGGCGCTGCTGTACGCGGCCGACCGGGCCGAGCACATCGACACCGTCGTGCGACCCGCCCTGGAGCGCGGCGCCGTCGTCATCTCCGACCGGTACATCGACTCGTCCGTGGCCTACCAGGGGGCGGGCCGTGACCTGTCGCCGACCGAGATCGCCCGGATCAACCGCTGGGCCACGAACGGACTGGTGCCGCATCTGACCGTCCTGCTGGACGTCGCGCCGGAGACGGCGCGCGAGCGGTTCACCGAGGCGCCGGACCGGCTGGAGTCGGAGCCGGCCGAGTTCCACGCGCGCGTGCGGGCCGGTTTCCTGACCCTGGCCGCGGCCGACGCCGGGCGGTACCTGGTGGTGGACGCGGGCCAGGAGCCCGAGGCCGTCACGACCGTCATCCGGCACCGGCTCGACCAGGTGCTGCCGCTGTCCGAGGCCGAGATCAAGGCCCAGGAGGAGGCTCGGAAGAAGGCCGAGGAGGAGGCCCGCCGGAAGGCCGAGGAAGAGGCCGCCCGCAAGGCGGAGGAGGAGCGCCTGGAGCGTGAGCGCCAGGAGCAGCTCGCCAGGCTGCGCGCCGAGGAGGAGGAGCGCAAGCGGCGCGAGCTGGAGGAGGCGCAGCGGCGCGAGGCCGAACGGCAGGCGGAGGAGGCCCGGCGACGGGCCGAGGAAGCGCGCAAGAAGGCCGAGGAGGAGCGGGCAAGGCTCCTCGCGGAGGAGAAGGCCCGCGCCGAGGAGGAAGCCCGGCGCAAGGCCGAGGAGGAACGCCGGCGCAAGCAGGCCGAGGAAGAGGCCCGGCTGCGCGCCGAGGCCGAGGCGCTCCGCCTGGAGAAGCAGCGCAAGGCCGAGGAGGCCCTGCTGCGGGCCGAGGAGGCCCGGCGTCTGGCGGAGGCGGCGGCCGCTGCCGCGGAGGCCGGGCCGAAGAGCTCCGCCCCGCGGGGTGCCTCCGGTTCGACGGCCGCTCAGGACGCGGCGACGGTGCCCACGCCCGTGGTGACACCGGGCGGCTCGGCGGACGAGACGACTGTGCTGCGCCCGGTGCGGGACGAGGAGCAGGGCCGGGGCGGGACCTCCGGTGGGTCCGACGCCGAGGTGACGGCCGAGCTGCCCAAGCCGCCGGTTCCGCCGGGGGCGGGGGAGGAGACGGAGGTACTGCCGCCGGTTCGCCCCAGCTCCGGGTCCTGGTCCGGATCCGGTTCCGGGGACGAGACCGAGGTGCTGCCCCAGGTGCCCTCCGGGGCGGGCGACGAGACGGCCGTGCTGCCTCCGGTCCGGCCGGGGGACGCCGAGGAGACGGCCGTGCTGCCGCCCGTACGCGGGGACGAACCCGCGGACCGGGTGCCGCCCGGGTACTTCCGGAAGGACGCCCCGGCCGCCCGGCCCGACGGGACCGAGGACCGTACGCGCGAGCTGCCCCAGGTCGACGCCGAGGGCCGGCCTCGCCGCCCGCGGTCCGACTGGGCGGAGGAGACGCCGCTGGACGACCTGCCGTCGCTGGCGGACGAGCTGCTCGGACCGCACGAGGACGAGCCGGACGAGGGGCGGGGGCGCCGGGGCAAGGGCGGCCGGGGCCGCTGAGGCCTCCGGCTCGTCCGCCAGGGAAGCCCGGGCCGACGCCGGAGACGGGCCACGGGCCGGGCCCGGGGGAGCAGGCGAGGGCAGGCGTTGTCAGTGGTCACCCCCACAATGGATCCGGCACCGTGGAACGTGACGAAAGGGCGGCGTGACCCATGACCGTGTGGGACGACCTCGTCGGGCAGGAGAGGGTGAGCGCGCAGCTGGACGCCGCCGCGCGGGACGCCGACGCCCTGGTCACCGCGGCCGGGACCGACGTTCCCCCGCCCGAGGCGTCGAAGATGACGCACGCGTGGCTGTTCACGGGCCCGCCCGGGGCCGGGCGGAACCAGGCGGCGCGGGCGTTCGCGGCGGCCCTGCAGTGCGTCAGCCCGGACCGGGCCCTCGGCGGCTCCCCGGGCTGCGGCTTCTGCGACGGATGTCACACGGCGCTGATCGGCACGCACGCCGACGTCACCACCGTCGCCGCGGTCGGCACGCAGATCCTCGCCGACGACATGCGCGACACGGTCCGCAAGTCGTTCACGTCACCGGCGAACGGCCGCTGGCAGGTCATCCTCGTCGAAGACGCCGAGCGGCTGAACGAGAAGTCGGCCAACGCCGTCCTCAAGGCCGTGGAGGAGCCCGCCCCGCGCACGGTCTGGCTGCTGTGCGCCCCCTCCATCGAGGACGTCCTGCCGACCATCCGCTCCCGCTGCCGCCACCTGAACCTGAGCACGCCGTCGGTCGACGCCGTCGCCGACATGCTCGTACGCCGGGAGGGCATCGAGCCCGGCGTCGCCGCCGCGGCGGCCCGCGCGACCCAGGGCCATGTCGACCGGGCCCGCCGCCTGGCCACCGACCCGGCCGCGCGCGAGCGCCGTGCCGCCGTGCTCAGGCTGCCGTTGCGGGTCGAGGACATCGGCGGCGCGCTCAAGGCCGCCCAGGAGCTCGTCGACGCGGCCGCCGAGGACGCCAAGCAGCTCGCGGAGGAGACGGACGCCAAGGAGACCGAGGAGCTGAGGGCCGCCCTCGGCGCGGCCCAGGGCGGCCGGATGCCGCGCGGCACGGCGGGCGTGATCAAGGACCTGGAGGACAAGCAGAAGCGCCGCAGAACGCGCACGCAGCGTGACAGCCTCGACCTCGCCCTGACCGACCTCACGGCCTTCTACCGCGACGTCCTCGCCCTCCAGCTCGGCTCCCGCGTGGCCATCGCCAACGCCGACGCCGAGGACGCCCTGGAGCGCCTCGCCCGCGGCAGCTCTCCGGAGTCCACGCTCCGCCGCATCGAGGCGATCGCCGCCTGCAGCGACGCCCTCGACCGCAACGTGGCCCCGCTGCTCGCGGTGGAGGCCATGACGATGGCACTCAGAGCGGGCTGAGCCGGCAGAGCGCCACCGCCTGGTACCGCCTGGCGCCGCGCACGAAGCAGACGAGGAATTGACGCCGTAACTCGTACGAGGCACGACACGCACGCTGGGCATCCATTTCGTCGCCCAGAGTTACGCTCGCAGGATGGACACAAGGCGCACCCCCCGCTCCGCCGACCGCTCTGTCTCCCGTTCCGGCGGTCTGCACCGCCGGACCCGCGGCGGAGCCAGGACCGCGGCCGGCCTCCTCGCCACGGCCGTGCTGCTCGTCTCCGCCTGCTCCTCCGGGAGCTCGACGACGTCCGCCACGGCCGCGGCGGAGCAAGCGGCACTGGTCGCGCTGCCGCGGGCCACCCCCGCGGCGCTCACTCCGTACTACGGACAGAAGCCGGCCTGGCGCGGCTGCGGCGTCTCCGGTTTCGAGTGCGCCACGATCAAGGCGCCGCTCGACTACGCCAAGCCGGCCGCCGGAGACGTCCGGCTCGCCGTCGCCCGCAAGAAGGCCACAGGTCCGGGGAAGCGGCTGGGTTCGCTGCTCGTGAACCCCGGCGGGCCGGGCGGCTCGGCGATCGGCTACGTCCAGGCGTACGCCGGCATCGGCTACCCGGCCGAGGTCCGTGCCCGCTACGACATGGTGGCGGTCGACCCGCGCGGCGTGGCCCGCAGCGAGCCCGTCAGGTGTCTGAACGGGCCGGCGATGGACACCTACACGCAGACGGACAACACACCCGACGACGTCAAGGAGACCGACGGACTGGTCAGGGCGTACCGGACGTTCGCCGAGGGCTGCGGCGCGGACTCGCCCCGGCTGCTGCGCCATGTGTCCACCGTCGAGGCGGCCCGGGACATGGACATCGTGCGGGCGGCGCTCGGTGACAAGAAGCTGAACTACGTCGGCGCCTCCTACGGAACGTTCCTCGGGGCGACGTACGCCGGGCTCTTCCCGGAACGGGCGGGCCGGCTGGTGCTGGACGGCGCGATGGACCCGTCGCTGCCCGCGCGGCGGCTGAACCTCGAACAGACGGCGGGCTTCGAGACGGCGTTCCGGTCGTTCGCGCGGGACTGCGTACGGCACAAGGACTGCCCGCTGGGCGGCGCGGGCACCTCGCCCGAGCAGGTCGGCGAGAACCTCAAGGCGTTCTTCGAGAAGCTGGACGCGCGGCCGGCCGCCACCGGCGCCCCCGACGGCCGCCGCCTCACCGAGTCGCTCGCCACGACGGGCGTGATCGCGGCCATGTACGACGAGGGCGCCTGGCAGCAGTTGCGCGAGGCGCTGACGTCCGCGATGAAGAAGAACGACGGCTCCGGCCTCCTCGTCCTCTCCGACGGCTACTACGAGCGGGACGCCGACGGCGGCTACAGCAACCTGATGTTCGCCAACGCGGCCGTGAACTGCCTGGACCTGCCCCCCGCCTTCGACACCCCCGACGAGGTGCGCAGGGCGCTGCCCACGTTCGAGAAGGCGTCCCCGGTCTTCGGCGAGGGCCTGGCGTGGGCCTCCCTGAACTGCGCGTACTGGCCCGTGCACGCCACCGGCGAGCCGCACCGCATCGAGGCGAAGGGCGCCGCCCCCATCGTCGTGGTCGGCACCACCCGCGACCCAGCGACCCCGTACCGCTGGGCGAAGGCCCTGGCGGGCCAGCTCTCCTCGGCCCGCCTGCTCACCTACGAGGGCGACGGGCACACCGCGTACGGCCGCGGCAGCTCCTGCATCGACCGCACGATCAACGCGTACCTCCTGCGCGGCACCCCACCCACGGACGGCAAGCGCTGCTCATAACCCCTGCGCCGGCCCCGGAGACCCAGCCTCCGGGGCTGGTGCGGAGCACCCTCGGAAACTGTGTAGACTTACCGTCGTTGCTGATCGCACCATAGTGCGGACAGCGCGCCGCCTTAGCTCAGATGGCCAGAGCAACGCACTCGTAATGCGTAGGTCTCGGGTTCGAATCCCGAAGGCGGCTCTTCTCAAGGGCCAGGTCAGATGATCTCTGACCTGGCCCTTTGTGCTGGAGGCGACGATCATGGACCCGGCCGCAGTGTCTCCCACCGCAGCGAGCATCGGCCTGCGTCAGTTGCTGATGGTGCTGGGTGATTCGTTGGTGGAGGTGCAGGCCGCTCCCGCCGGGCTGGACGTCGAGATCCGTGGCGTCTCGCTGCTCGATCCGGAGGATCCGCCGACCGCGCAGCCGGGCGAGCTGGTTCTCGTGATCGGTGCCCGGGGCCGGGCCGCTTTCCCCGCGCTACGGGCCGCCGGGCGGGACGGAGCCGCCGCAGTCGTGGTCAAGCTGGACGGGCCAGGCCAGGCCGCGGCGCTCAGCGAGACCGCTGCCGAGGCCGGGGTCGCCCTGCTCTCGCTGCGCAGCGAAGCACGCTGGGAGCAGGTGAACGCGCTGGCCCGGGCCGCCCTCGACGACGCACCGCCGGGCGGGCCGGGCATGGGGGCCGAGGAGGGCGACCTGTTCTCGCTCGCCCAGACCACCGCCATCCTCACCAGCGGCATCGTCAGCATCGAGGACGCCGCGAACCGGGTGCTGGCCTACTCCCGCACCACCGACTCCGACGAGGCGGACGACCTGCGCCGGCGCTCCATCCTCGGCTGGCAGGGACCGGAAGGGTATCTGGCGAAGCTGCGCGAGTGGGGCGTGTTCCAGCACCTGCACTCCAGCGACGAGGTGATCGGTATCGACAGCCACCCCGAGCTGGGCATCCGTCGTCGGCTCGCAGTGGCGATCAGGTCCGGGGACCGGCAGCTGGGCACCATCTGGGTGCAGGAGGGCTCGGTTCCGCTGTCCGAACGCTCGCGCCAGGCACTGCTGGGTGCCGCCCGGGTCGCGGCGCTCCATCTCGTGCGCCGTCGCCGGGAGCTCTCGGACGATGTGACGCTCACCCGGACCCTGCTGGCCGGACTCCTCGACGGGAGCACCGGACCGCAGCCGCTGGCCACGCACCTGGGATTCGACGCCGGCCGCCCGGCCGCCGTGCTGGGTTTCTCGTACGGGACCACAGAGGCATACGGGACCACAGAGGGGTACGAGATCCCGGAGGGCGCCGCCGCACCGGAACTGACTCACTCCGAGGTCACCAACCTGGTCTCCGTGCACATCGCCGCCCGGCACCGCAGCGCCCTGGTCACCCAGGTCGATCCCCGTATCTATGTGCTGCTGCCCCAGCTGCCCCGCGGCGTCGACACGGACACGCTGCGCGGCTGGACCCAGGAGATCACCGACGCCGCACGCCGCCACCTCGGCCTGCCACTGCGCGGCTCGGTCGGTTGCCTGGTGCCGGGGCTCGGGGACGTTTTCGAGTCACGCCGGGAGGCCGACCGCATACTCGACGCCATGGTGAGCGCCGGAGTGACCGTCGCCGTCGCCGCGCTGCCGGACATCCAGGCGGAGGTGCTGGTCAGCGAGATATTGACGTTGCTCTCCGCCCACCCCGAGATACGGGATCCCCGGCTGACGGCCCTGGTCTCGCACGACAGCCGGCATCAGGGCCGGCTCGCCGAGACGCTTCTGACGTACCTCAACTCCTTCGGTGACATACGAGCGGCGGCCGCACAGCTCCATGTGCACCCCAACACGCTGCGGTACCGCCTTCGCCGGGCCGAGCAGCTGACCGGCCTCGATCTCAGCCGTCCCGACCAGCGGCTGCTGGCCATGCTCCAGTTGCGGCTGCCGCCCACCGGCTGAACCGCTTCCGCATTGGCCGGTCGTACAGCCATCGAGGTCGAGTTTGTTCAGCCTTCACAAACATTTGACCCCATGAACCCCCATACGCTTGCGCAAATCCATTTCCGCAAGTGATGCGGCCCACCTCCCACGAGGAGACGGAGCGAAACGCGGACGTGCGGTGACGACCCGATCACCGGCGCGACATCCGGATTCCGCGAACCGCACCGTGAACGCTTCCGGGAATCGTCAGTGCCCCGACCGTCCCTCCTGACGCACAGCACGGCACTCCCAACGACCCCATGGATGTCGAACATGACTACACGTCCCCCCGATTCACTGACCCCTGATACCGCTCCGTCCACCAGTGGTCAGCCTCCGGAGCAGCAGGCAGGTCTGAAGGCCGGTCTCAAGAACCGCCATCTGTCCATGATCGCCATCGGCGGGGTGATCGGTGCCGGTCTCTTTGTGGGCTCCGCCTCCGGCATCGCCGCCGCCGGGCCCGGCATCCTCGTGTCCTACGCACTGGTCGGCGCCCTGGTCGTCTTCGTGATGCGGATGCTCGGCGAGATGGCCGCGGCCAACCCGACTTCCGGGTCCTTCTCGGCCTACGCGGACCGGGCGCTCGGCCGTTGGGCCGGGTTCTCGATCGGCTGGCTGTACTGGTTCTTCTGGGTCGTCGTCCTCGCCGTGGAGGCGACCGCGGGCGCCGTCATCCTGGAAGGGTGGGTGCCGGCCGTACCGCAGTGGGCCTGGGCCCTGATCGTGATGACGGTCCTCACCGCCACGAACCTGGCCTCGGTCGGCTCCTTCGGCGAGTTCGAGTTCTGGTTCGCCGGCATCAAGGTCGTCGCCATCGCGGGCTTCATCGTCCTCGGCGGGCTGGCCATCTTCGGTGTGCTGCCCGGCTCCGACCACGCCTCTACGGGATTCGGAAATCTCACCGAGCACGGCGGCTTCCTGCCGAACGGACCGGGGGCGATCCTCACCGGCATCCTGTTGGTCGTCTTCTCCTTCATGGGCAGCGAGATCGTCACCCTCGCCGCCGGTGAGTCCTCGGACGCGCGGCGGGCGGTGGCCAAGGCCACCAGGAGCGTGATCTGGCGGGTCGGTGTCTTCTACGTCGGCTCGATCCTCGTCGTGGTCGCCCTGCTGCCGTGGAACGACCCCGCGATCGAGAAGAAGGGCTCGTACGTCGCGGCCCTCGACTCGATCGGCATCCCGCACGCCGGCGAGATCATGAACTTCATCGTGCTGACCGCCGTGCTGTCCTGTCTCAACTCCGGCCTCTACACCGCCTCCAGGATGGCCTTCTCCCTCGGGCAGCGCGGCGACGCCCCGCACTCCTTCGCGCGGACGAACCCGCGAGGTGTCCCGCAGGCCGCGATCCTGGCCTCCGTGGTCTTCGGCTTCGTGGCGGTCGCCTTCAACTACCTGTGGCCGGACACGGTCTTTCAGTTCCTGCTGAACTCCTCGGGCGCCGTCGCGCTCTTCGTCTGGCTGGTCATCTGCTTCTCGCAGCTGCGGATGCGGGGGATCATCCTGCGCGAGAGCCCGGAGAAGCTCGTCGTCCGGATGTGGCTGTTCCCCTATCTGACGTGGGCGACGATCGGGATGATCACGTTCGTCCTCCTCTACATGCTCACCGACGGCAAGGAGGGCGGCGGCCGCAGCCAGGTGCTGCTCTCGGTGCTCGTCGCCGCGCTGGTGATCGCGATCTCGCTGGTCCGGGAGCGGGCCCGCCGGAAGGACACCGCGGAGACGGCCGCGCCGCGGTAGCCGCCCCCGAGAGCCCCGGGCCGGACCGATTCCGGCCCGGGGCTCTCGGCGTTCAGCGGCTCGTCTCCCGCTCCACCGGCAGCCACAGCTCGGCGTCCGCTGTCGTCCCGTCCGCCGAGAGGTCGGTCCGGAGGATCTCCGGGCCGGGGCGGCTGCGGTACGGGTTGGACGGGAACCACTCGGTGAACACGTCCCGCCACAGCTCCTGGATGGCCCGCGGTGCCGGGCCGGAGGCGGTGAAGACCGCCCAGGTGCCGGGCGGGACGGGCAGGGTGGTGGTGCCCGCGGGGGCGCCGGCCGGTGCGGACGCCGTGGTGAGCGCCGCCTGGTAGTAGTCGAGTTCGGTGCCCTCGGCGCGGCTCGGGTCCAGGTCGTCGCAGACCGCGACGATGCCGTGCGGCTCCAGGTCCGAGAGCTTTCCGAGCTGCTCCAGGGCCTGTTTGTCGAGCCCCCGGACGAAGTCGACGATCGCCTGGTTCGGGCCCGAGTGCACGAGCGGTACCCGGGTCTTGAAGCCGACGGCGGTGAAGGCCGGGCGGTCCACTACTCGGTAGTGCATGCTGCTGCTCCCTTCGATGGTGAGGCGGAAGGTCAGCCGGGGCTGGGAGACGAGCGCGGCGCCGGTGCGCCGGGCCTCGCCCGGACCCACGCCGTGCATCGCGCGGAACGCCCGTGCGAACGCCTCGCCCGAGCCGTAGCCGTAGCGCACCGCGATCTCCAGCAGCGTCTCGCCGCCCGCGAGCACTTCCGAGCCCGCGACCGTCAGCCGTCGGCGGCGGATGTACTCCGACAGGGGCATACCTGCCAGCGCGGAGAACATCCGGCGCAGGTGGTACTCCGACGTGGTCGCGATCCGCGCCAGTTCGGCGCCGTCCACGGACTCGTCGAGATGGCGCTCGATGTGCTCCATCGCCTGGTTGAGCCGCTCCAGCACGCCCGGTTCCTTCCTCTTCGGTGATCACCACGCTAGGCAGCGCGCACCCTGCCGCACCCGACATCCTGTGCCCGATCGGGTCGGGTGCCGCATCCGCCGAACGGCGTAGGCGCACCGCCGTCCGGCAGGCGTACTTAAGGGGTCTTTACCGTGAACGGCTAGCATCGCCCGGCAACCCGTCAGTTGCCGACCGGGACGAGGTGAGGACATGGGGGCGCCCAGGATCGCCGTCGCCGTGGTGACGATGGGCAATCGGCCCGAGGAGGTCGACGCGCTGCTGCGGTCCGTGGCCAAGCAGGACGTGCCGCCCGAGCGGATCGTGATCGTCGGCAACGGCTGCCCGCTGCCCGAGTTCGCCCGGCGGCTGTCGCTGCCCGGCGAGGTCACCCCGATCGAGCTCGACGAGAACCTCGGCTGTCCCGGCGGCCGGAACGCGGCCCTCGCGCGGCTGCGGGAGTTCGGCGACATCGACGTCGTCGTGGATCTGGACGACGACGGGCTGCTCGTCGACGCCGATGTGCTGCGCCGCGTGCAGGAGTTGTACGCCGCCGACGAGCGGCTCGGCATCGTCGGCTTCCGCATCGCCGACGAGCTGGGCGAGACGCAGCAGCGGCACGTGCCCCGGATCGGCAACTCGGACCCCCTGCGGGGCGGGTACGTCACCGGGTTCCTCGGCGGCGGGCACGCGCTGCGGATGGCCATGCTCGACCAAGTCGGCGACTGGCCTGCCGAGTTCTTCTTCGCGCACGAGGAGACCGACCTGGCCTGGCGCGCGGCCGACGCGGGCTGGCGCATCCTGTACGCGCCCGAACTGCTGCTCCAGCACCCGAAGACCTCGCCCGCCCGGCACGCCATCTACTACCGGGTGAACGCCCGCAACCGGGTCTGGCTGGCCCGCCGCCGGCTGCCGCTCGCGCTCGTCCCCGTCCACCTCGGCGTCTGGGTGCTGCTCACCCTCGCACGGAACCGGTCGCGTGCGGGGCTGCGGGCATGGTTCGGCGGGTTCGTGGAAGGCGTACGGGAGTCGGCCGGTGAGCGGCGGCCCATGCGCTGGCGGACGGTGTGGCGGCTCACGCGGCTGGGGCGGCCGCCGGTCATCTGACGCCGAGGACTCCGCCAGGCGGCAGGAAGTTGGTGGGGCCCCGGCCGTTCACCTCCGCCGACCGGGACCCGGACCCGGCCGCGGCGGCGACACTCCCCCGAGTTGCGCGTCCAGACGCGCGCGCCGCCGGGCCAGATCCGACGTAGTGATCACATCAGGGTTTGCCAACGGATCGCTAACATGTGGCCAACGGTTCTCCGTTGCGTCGTCTGCCGATTGGCGTGAAGTTGCCGAACCATGACGGACGACGGCCTGTGCGGGGCTGTTCCGGTGGAGAACATGAGAACGAAGGTGGCGGAAAACCGCTGCCCCGGGGGCGGAAACTCGTCAAGGGCGGTGGTGCGGGGAGACGGGGGGCGTGAGATGGGGGCATCTGCCTGTTCGGGCAGCGAGGACGGTTCCGGTGAGCGGTGCGGGCTGCGCTTCGGGCTGCTCGGGTCGCCGGCGCTGTACTACGACGTCAACGGGCGCGGCCGGAGGGAAGCGAGGGACGTCGCAAGTCCCAAGTCCCGGGTGCTGCTGACCGCGTTGCTGCTCGACGCCGGACGGGTCGTCTCCGTCGAGTCGCTCAAGGAGGCGCTGTGGGGCGGGGCGCCGCCCGTTTCCGCCCAGGCCTCGCTGCACAACCACATAGCCCGGTTGCGGCGGGTGCTCGACGCCCCCGAGCGGCTGCGAACCGTGCCGTCCGGGTATGTGCTGCGGGTCGACGAGGGTGAGCTGGACGTCCATGTGTTCGATGCCCACGTCGCCGCGGCGCGGGCCGCGCACGCCGGGCAGGAATGGGAGCGCGTCGTGCGTGAGTGCGCCGCCGCGCTCGCGCTGTGGCGGGGTGCGCCGCTCGCCGGGTTGCCGTCCGAGGTGGGCGGGTACGCCCTCGCACGGCGGTTGCGCGAGGCCCGGCTGCTGCTTCTGGAGTGGCGCCACGACGCCGAGTTGGCGCTGGGCGGCCCGCGTCTCGACGGGCTCGTGCCGGAGCTGGCGGCGTTGACCGCCGAGTACCCGCTGCGGGAGGTGTACCACCGCCAGCTCATGCTCGCCCTGCACCGGACCGGCCGCCAGGCCGAGGCCCTGGCCGTCCACCACGACCTGCGCACCCGACTGGTCGACCAACTCGGCATCGAGCCGGGGCCGGGGGTGCGGGAGGCGCATGTGGAGGTGTTGCGGGGGGCCGTGGGGAGGCCACCCTCGTCCGCTCAGCCGCCGCCCGCTCAGCTTCCCCCGCCGCCGGCGCATTTCACGGGGCGTGCCGCCGTACGCGACGCCCTGCGCCGCTCCCTCACGACACCGGGACCGCCGTCCCCGAGCGGCCCGACTGCCTCCAGTGCCCCGAACACCCCGGCTTTCCCCGCCGCCGCCGTCATCAGCGGCATGCCCGGCGTCGGCAAGAGCGCACTCGCGCTGCACGTCGCGCACGAGTTGGCGGAACGTTTCCCCGATGGGCAGCTCTACCTCGACCTGCACGGTGCGACCCCGGGCATGGCCCCTCTGACCCCAGGTCAGGCGCTCACCGCCCTGTTGCGTGACCTCGGGGCCGAGCCCTGCCGCATCCCCGAACGCCCCGACGCGGCATCCGCTCTGCTGCGCTCGCTGCTAGCGCCGACCCGCACGCTGCTGGTGCTGGACGACGCCGCGAGTGCCGCGCAGGTACGGCCGCTGCTGCCGGGCGGTGCCGGGTGCGCGGTGATCGTCACCAGCCGTTCGCCGCTCACCGCTCTCGACGGCGTCGCCCGCTTTCCGCTCGGCCCGTTGTCGGACGAGGAGAGCGCGGCGCTCCTGGCCGCGGCCTCGGGGCGGGACGGCCTGGGCGGTTCGGACGCCGCCCGCCGTCTCGTCGAACTCACCGGCCGGCTGCCCCTGGCCCTGCGCGTCGTCGCCGCGCGGCTCGCCGCCCGGCATGCCCTCACACCGGAGGTCCTCGCCGGGCAACTGTCCGAGACGGAAGGGCGGTTGCGGCACCTCGAGTACGACGACCTGAGTGTGCGCCGCTCCCTGGCCGTCGCGCACGACGCGCTCGCCGGCTCCGAGCGCGAGGCCGACCGGGACGCGGCCCTCACCCTCCGCCGTATCGGGGCGCTCGACCTGCCCACGTACGGCGCACCCCTGCTCGCCCGCCTCACCGGCACGGGCGAACGCCGCACCGAGGCCGCCCTGGACCGCCTCGTCGACGTGGCCCTGCTCCAGGAGCCGGCGTACGGCCGCTACGCGCCGCACGACCTCGTCCGCGATTTCGCCCGTGAGCTGGCGGGGGAGTGGGGTACGGAGGGCACCGACGCCTGCGAAACCGCCCTGCGCTGGTACGCCGCCGTCGCCGAGCGGGTGCTCGTCGCGATCGTCGAGCCCGGCCCCGACCAGGACGACCGTCGCCGCCCCACCGCGGCCCAGCCGCCCGGGCACGCGGCGCACGTCGAGACCGTCGCCCTCTTCGGCAGCCCCGAGGAGGCCTTCGCCTGGGGCGACAGCGAGCTGGCGAACGTCGTCACCCTGGTCGAGCGGTACGCGGACGACCCGTGCCGGCGGCGCGCGGGCCTCGTCTCCACTCTCGTACGGCTGATCCTCCCCTGCGCGCACCGCCGGGGCCGCGTCGCCGAGATGGAGGTGCTCGGCCGGGCCGGTCTGGGCGTGGCGCGGCGGCTCGGGGACGCGGCCGCGGAGGCGTACGCGCTGGTCGACCTCGCCGGGCTGCACTTCCTGACCGGCCGCCAGAGCGACGCCCTCGACCTCAACGACCGCGCGCTGGCCATCTGGCGACGGCTCGACGACCCGTCCTGGATCCGCCGCTGCCTCAACAACCGCGGTCTGCTGCTCGACGGGCTCGGCCGGCACGTCGAGGCGAGCGAGGCGCTGACCCGGAGCCTGGAGTACGCACGGCAGCTGAACGACCCGTACGGCGAGGCCGTCACCCACAGCCACCTCGGCAACCTCTACGAGCACACCGACCCGCGGGCCGCCATCGAGCAGCACCGGCGTTCGCTCGCCATCGGGGACGAGATCGGCGCCGTGATCGTGCGGCACTCCGCGCACTGCAACATCGGGTACGCCCATCTGCGGCTCGGGGAACCGGCCGCCGCCCTCCCGCACTTCGAGGAGAGTCTGCGCATCCTGGGCGGCCACGGCGACTGGCACGGCGAGTCCCAGACCCGGCTCGGCCTGGTCCGCGCGCTGCGACTGCTGGGCAGCACCGGGCGGGCCGCCCGCGAGTGCGCCGAGTTGCTGGACCGGGCCGACGCCCGCGCCGACCACTACGCCGGCGGTCTCGCCCGCCACCAGCACGGGCTGCTGCTACGGGAACGGGGGCAGGCCGGAGCGGCACGCGAGGAGTGGCGCTCGGCTCTCGCGGCACTGGAGGGGACCGACGCGCACGCGGTGGTCACCGAACTCCGCGAGCTGCTCGCTCCCACCGACTGACACCGTGAGCCCGGCTGTCGGGCTACTGGGCTATTGGGCTATTTGGCGTCCGCGTAACACTCCACCACCGCCGTCGTGAACGGGAACCGCACCGGCGTCTCCCCGAAGGTCAGCCGGCCGGCCAGGGCCGCCGCCTCGCGGATCGCCGCGACGACCGTCTCCGTCTCCTCCTCGGGGCAGTGCACGATCACCTCGTCGTGCTGGAAGAAGACCAGCTCGGCCGCCAGGTCCGCGCAGGATCTGCGCAGCGCGGCGAGCAGCAGCAGGGCCCAGTCGGCGGCGCTGCCCTGGACGACGAAGTTGCGGGCGAAGCGGCCGCGGGCGCGGGCGTTGGTGGAGGCGTACCCGGGCACCCACTGTCCGCTGTCGGGCTGCTCCTCGTCGGTGGCCGGGATGCCGGCCTCCTCCGTCGCGTCGTCCGTCCCCCGGGCTGCCGGCGGGCAGGTCCGGCCGAGCCACGTCCGCACGAGCCGGCCCTCCTCGCCGGCGCGGGCCGCCTCGTCGACGTACGCCACCGCGCGGGGGAAGCGGCGTCTGAGCGCGGCGAGGTTCTTCAGGCCGTCGCCGGAGGTCTGGCCGTAGACCGCGCCGAGCACGGCGAGTTTGGCCTGGGCGCGGTCGCCGGAGAAGGCGCGGTCGGAGACGGACTGGTACAGGTCGCTGTCGCGGCCGGCCACCTCCATCAGGCCGGGGTCGCGGGAGATCGCGGCGAGGACGCGCGGCTCCATCTGGTCGGCGTCGGCGACGACGAGCCGCCAGCCGGGGTCGGCGACCACGGCCCGCCTGATCACCTTGGGGATCTGGAGCCCGCCCCCGCCGTTGGTCACCCAGCGCCCGGTCACCGTCCCGCCCGCGAGGAACTCGGGCCGGAAGCGACCGTCGCGCACCCAGTCCTGGAGCCAGGACCAGCCGTGGGCGACCCAGATGCGGTACAGCTTCTTGTACTCCAGCAGGGGTTTCACGGCCGGGTGGTCGACGGACTCGATCTCCCAGCGGCGGGTCGAGGCGACCTTGATCCCGGCCTGCGCGAAGGCCTTGACCACGTCGGCGGGCAGATCGGGCCGCACCCGGCGGCCGAACGCCGCGGACACCTCGTCGGCCAGCTCGGCCAGGCGGCGCGGCTCGCCACCGCCCGCGTACCGCTCGCCCAGCAGGTCGTGCAGCACCGTGCGATGGACCTCGGCGCGCCAGGGCAGCCCGGCGCGGTTCATCTCGGCGGCCACCAGCATGCCGGCCGACTCGGAGGCGGTCAGCAGGCGCATCCGCTCGGGGTGCTCGGCCTGCGCGTGCCGCTTCTGCTGCTCGGCGTAGACCGCGAGGAGGTCCGCCAGGGGCAGGTGGACGCCCTGTGGTTCGAACAGGGAGGACTGGGAGCCCGGTTCGGCGGAACGCTGCGGCGGATCGGGCGGTACGGGGCCGCCGCGCAGCCGGGCCAGGGCGGCCCCGGCCGAGCGGGGTTCCCCGTACCGCCCCTCGTGGCCGAGGAGGAGCGTCTCGGCGGCCTCGACGTCGTAGCACCGCTCGACTCGCACCCCCGTGGCGAGCAGGCGCGGGTAGACCTCGGCGGTGGACCGCCACACCCACCGCGTGACGCCGGGACGGCTCCGTACGGCCTCGGCGGGATCCGCCTCCCGCCGCACCGGCCCGGCGGGCACCCCGTCCGGACCGAGGGGGGCGACGTCCACGCCACCGTCCTCGGCCGGAGCGAGCGCCCACCGGTCGGCCATGCTGCGAGTGTGCCAGGGGGGTCTGACAACGCCCCCTCACCACGGCCCGGCCCGGGTGGCTGTCCTGGTCCGGGTTCGGGTTGCGGTGGCTGTTCTGGTCCGGGTTCGGGTTGCGGTGGCTGTCCCGGTCGCGGTCCCCGTCGCGGTGGCCGCGCCGGTCCCGGCCTCGGCTCGGTCGCCGTCCCAGTCGCGGTGGCCGTCCCGCTCTGGGGTGCGTCCCAGCCATGGTGCCCGTCATCGTTGCAGCCGCCGCCCCGGCCACGGTGGCTGTCCCGGCCTTGGTGCGGTCGCGGTCTCGAGCGCCGCCCGGGCACGGTGGCCGGCCGGCCCCGATCACGTCGGGGGCGCCGTCCGGGGCCGGGGCGGTGGCCGCCCGACCCCGCTCCGGGCGGGGTCTCCGTCAGCCGCGATGGCCGGCCTAGGTCCCGGCCCCCGCCCGGGCGGGCAGCCCGGCGGAGCGGGGGTGCGGCTGGGCCCACCCGTGTGGCCCCAGTGGCACGACTGCCCGCAGCTCGGCGGACCCGTCACGCCCCGTCCGGTGTCTCCTTCTGTGCCTGCACGATCTTCTCCAGCACCTCCGCCACGTACTGCTCGGTCCGTTCCTTGCCGATGCCCAGGCCGCTGAGGACGCCCTCGCCGTTCTCGTGCTCCAGCAGGGCGAGCAGGATGTGCTCGGTGCCGATGTAGTTGTGGCCGAGGCGCAGGGCCTCGCGGAACGTGAGCTCCAGAACCTTCTTCGCGGCCTGGCCGTACGGCACCAGCTCGGGGGCCTCCTCGACGGCCGGCGGCAGTGCGGCGGTCGCCGCCTCGCGCACCGTGTCGAGGGAGACGCCCTGCTCGACGAGCGCCTTCGCGGCGAGGCCGTCGGGCTCGGCCAGCAGACCGAGGACGAGGTGCTCGGGCACGCCCTCGGCGTTGCGCGCGGACTTGGCCGCGTTGTGCGCGGCCATCACCGTGTTGCGGGCGCGGGGCGTGTAGCGGTTGAAGCCCTGGCTCGGGTCGAGGTCGGCCGACTCCTTCGGCACGAAGCGCTTCTGCGCGGCCTGCCGGGTGACCCCCATGCTCTTGCCGATGTCCGTCCAGGAGGCACCCGAACGTCGGGCCTGGTCCACGAAGTGGCCGATCAGGTGGTCGGCCACCTCGCCGAGGTGATCGGCGGCGAGCACCGCGTCCTGGAGCTGTTCGAGGGGTTCCTGGTGCACCGTCTTGATGGCCGCGATCAGGTCGTCGAGGCGCACGGATGACGTGATGTCGGGGTTCGTCGTCATGGTGTCAACCGTAGGTTGCGCCCCGCCGGGTGTCAACCGCGAGTTGACACTCTGTCCCGCCTGCCGGGCCGCCCGTGCCGGCATGGCACCATCGGCCCCGTGAGTACGCCCACCACCGTCGACCGCGCGTTCGAGGCCGCCCTGTACGACACCGGCGAGACGGCCCTCGACACCGGCGCGTCCCTGCTCGCGTCCGACCTGGCGGCCGATGACGAACTCGCCCGGCGCGGTGCGGAGTTCGTGGCGGCGGCCTGGCGGCGCGGCTGGCAGCCGGCCGACGTCGTACGCATCGTGCGGCGCGAACTGGACGACGTACACGTACGACTGGTGGCGGCACTGATCCGCGCGCAGGTGCCGCACGACCGCCCGCGCGGCCGCCGCTGGAGCGCGCAGCTCGCGGAACTTCCCGCCGAGGCCCCGCCCCGCACCGACCGCTTCTCGTACGCCACCGCCGTGCTGGAGCTGTACCGCCTGCTGCTGCGCCTGCCCGTGCTCGAGTCCCTCGACGACTCACCCGGGGAGCCGAGGACAGAGTCCCGGATGCTCGGCCGGATCCGCGCCCTGCTCGCCAAGGCGGAGGCCACCGGGTTCCCGGAGGAGGCGGAGGCGCTCAGCGCCAAGGCGCAGGAGCTGATGGCCCGGCACAGTGTCGACGAGGCGCTGCTCGCGGCCCGGGCACCCTCGCCCGAGACGCCCGGGGCCTGCCGGATCGGTGTCGAACCGCCGTACGAGCAGGCCAAGGCGGTGCTGCTGGACGCCGTCGCCGCCGCCAACCACTGCCGGGCGGTGTGGAACGAGCCGCTCGGCTTCTCCACCGTCGTCGGCTTCGAAACCGACCTGGAAGCGGTCGAACTCCTCTACACCTCACTCCTGGTGCAGGCCACGACCGCGATGACGAAGGCGGAAGCCGCCCAGCGGGCGGGCGGCCGCAAGCGCACCAAGACGTTCCGCCAGTCCTTCCTCGCGGCCTACGCCCACCGCATCGGCACCCGTCTGGCGGCTGCCGCCGAGACCCAGGTGACACAGGACCTGCTCCCGGTCCTCGCCTCCCGAGAGGTGGCGGTCACCGGCCGGCTGGACCGGATGTTTCCGGAGACGACCACGACCCGCCTGCGCGGCGTGCGTGACGCGGCGGGCTGGTCGGAGGGCGCACAGGCGGCGGACCGCGCCCAGGTCGGCCACCGCCCGCCGCTGCGCTGACCTGCCGTCAGTCGCCCGAGGACTCGAAGCCGCTCACCGAGGCCTGCGCCGCGCCGCCGCTCCCGTCCCTCCTGGCGACCTCGCCGTACGACCACGGCAGGTCGCGTGCGTCCGCGGTGGCGCCTGGCAGGGCGAAGGACGCCTTCCGGACGGCAAGGCTCTTCGGGGAGTCCGCCTCGCCCCGGACGTAGGTGATCGTGAAGGACGTGGTGGCGCCCTTCCCCAGGGTGAGCGGCTGGGCCTTCGCGGACTGCTCCGGAGGCACGGACGTCGTGGTGTCCTCCGCCAAGAGGTCGACGGCGGGGAAGCCCTTCAGGGTGCACTGGGCACCGTTGTTCGTGAGGGTGACGGTGACGTTGCCGGTGTCCCCGGCCGCCGGGGCCGCACCGGCCCCGACCTCCATGCCCAGGTCGCCGATCGCACAGGGCGAACCGCCCGGCCGGTCCGCGTTCTTGGCGTCGTCGCCACTGGTCTTGTCGTCGTCGCAGGCGGTCAGCAGGAGTGTCGCTGCGAGAGCGGCGGCCAGGGCGAGGGGAGGAAAGGTGCGCATGGGGTCCTCTGGTGCGTGATGGCGATGAGCGGTTCCGACGTACGGATCATCTCGGACGCGGGGACCGTCACGCACCCGGGCAGGCCGCCCGCCGGGGCGGCCTCACAAAACCTCCGCCCGGCAAAACCCCGCTCCTACCCAAGGCCCCCCGTCGGCAGCCCCGTCGGCAGCTTCCCGCCCTCCGCCTTCTGGTACGTCTCCGCGCCGAGGCCGCCCTCCCAGGTGACCTTCAGGCTGCTCCCGTTCACGGAGTCGACCATGCCGGTCGTCCGGTCCTTGGAGCCGTCCGTGCACTTCAGGCGGATCATCCGCATCCCGGACTGCTCGCCCGCGGTGCCGGTGCACACGCTGCCGCCGGTGGCGAAGAGCGCGGCCTGCTTCCCGGTGATCACCAGGGCCACGGCCTTGCCGTCGGTCGTGGCGAGCCAGCTGCCCGCGAGCTCGCCCCCGGCCGACCCGTCGGAACCGGAACCGGAATCGGAGCTGGAGCCGGAGTCGCCGCCCGTGCCGACGGACGCCGTGGCGGACGGGGCCGGGGTGGACGCCGAGTCGTTCCCGGAGTCGCCGTCACCGCTGCACGCGGACAGGACGAGCACGCCCGCCAGTCCCGCGGCCGCCGCCGCGACCCGCACCCGCACCCGCCGACTCGCTCCCGGGCGACGCGAGAAGATCACCGAAGTCACTGCAAGCCCCCAAGCTGTAGCCGGCCGACCGGCCCCGGCGGAGCCTGCCGGCCCATGCCGGAACCCGCAGCAAGCTACCAGGGCCGGTCAAGAGGCCCCGGGGCGAACCCCCGAGGGCCTCTTACCGGCAAGCCCCCGGCTCACCAGGACGACTTGCGCACCCCCGGCAGATATCCCGCGTGCGCCTGCTCCCGCAGACTCACCCGGGACAGCCCGAACGCCCGGAAGTAACCGCGCGGGCGCCCGTCCACCTGGTCCCGGTTGCGCACCCGCGTGGCGCTGGCGTCGCGCGGCTGCCTGCGCAGTTCCGCCTGCGCGGCGAGCCGTTCGGCGTCCGTGGACGACGGCCGCCGGATGATCTCCTTCAGTTCGGCCCGCCGGGCGGCGTACCGCGCGACGACCTCCTGCCGCTTGTCGTTCTTCGCGATCTTGCTCTTCTTCGCCATCAGACCTTCACTCCCCGGGCGCGGATCCGGGCGACAGCCGCCTCGACCCCGATCGTGTCGACGGTCTTGATCGCCCTGGCGCTCAGCCGCAGGCGTACGTACCGGCCCTCGCTCGGCAGCCAGTAGCGCTTGGACTGGATGTTGGGGTCGAACCGGCGTGACGTGCGCCGGTGGGAGTGCGAGATGCGGTTGCCGAAGCCGGGCTGGGTGCCGGTCAGCATGCAGTGCGCGGACATGTGGTGACGTACCTCTCTGGCTCAGGAGATGTAAATGGAATTCATTTTCAGTAGCATAGCGGCATGGCACGCAATGAACTCCGGCCGGTCATCAAGCTCCGGTCCACCGCCGGGACCGGCTACACCTACGTGACCCGCAAGAACCGTCGCAACGACCCGGACCGACTGACCCTGCGCAAGTTCGATCCGGTCGTCGGCCGCCATGTCGACTTCCGAGAGGAGCGCTGACCATGCGCAAGGGAATCCACCCGGACTACGGTCCCGTCGTCTTCCGCGACCGTGCCGCGAACTACGCCTTCCTCACCCGCTCGACCATGACGAGCGAGAAGACGATCGAGTGGGAGGACGGCAACACCTACCCGGTCGTGGACGTCGAGATCTCCGACGTCAGCCACCCCTTCTACACCGGCACCGCCCGCGTCATGGACACCGCGGGACGCGTCGAGCGCTTCGAGCGCCGGTACGGAAAGAAGGGCTGACCCCGTGGCTGTCCCTCCTGGGCTCCCCGTCGTGATCGTCGGCGGGCTGCACGCCGACGCCCGCAGGGCGGCCGTGGCCCGCCTGCTCGCAGACGTGCCCGGCAGCGTCGCGCTCCACCACGACCTGGCGACGGCCGCGGCCGGCACGGTCGTCCGCACCGTCCGGGACGCCACCGGCGTCCTGGACGCGGGGGAGGCGCCGCTCGTCAACGACTGTGCCTGCTGCGCCCTGCGCGAGGACCTGGTTCCGGAGCTGGAGCGGCTCGCGGACGCCGGGCGGACGCCCTTGGCCGTCGTCGAGCTGTGGGACTCCGTCGAGCCCAAGGCCATGGCCGAGGTCGTCACCGCCGGCGGGCTCACCGTCACCGGCGTGATCACCGCCGTCGACCCGGCCCTGCTCCTGCCGTACCTCGGCAACGGCGACGACCTGGCCGACGGCGGTCTCGCCGCCGCCGCCACCGACCAGCGCACGGTCGCCGACACCTTCGCCCGCCAGCTGGAGTACGCCCCCGTCCTCGCGATCGCCGAGTCGCCCGAGGCCGACGACGAGGACCGCGAGCTGCTCGCGCAGCTGCACCCGACGGCCCGCCAGGTCCCGATCGGCCACGGTGACCTGGCGGGCGCACCCGCACCCGGCGCCTTCGCGGCGGACACGGCCGACGGCCTGACCGTGCCGGCCCCGCGGCGCCGCCCGCTCTCCCCGCTGGCCGAGGCCGCCCTGGCCGGCTTCGACGTGGAGTCGGCGGCGGCCGCCCAGCACCCGGCCTGCGCCCTGCTCCCCGCCGAGGCCGACGCGCACGGCGTCTCCACCCTGGTCTGGCAGCAGCGCCGCCCCTTCCACCCGGAGCGGCTCTACGCCGCCCTGGAGGACCTGACCTGCGCGGCAGCCCGCAGCCGGGGCCGGTTCTGGCTCGCCGACAAGCCCGACACGCTGTTCCACTGGGACGCCGCGGGCGGGGCCCTGTGCGTGGAGAGCGCGGGACCGTGGCTCGCCTCCCTGCCGGACGCGGCCTGGGAGATGGTCCCGCCGGTGCGCCGCGCCGCCGCCGCGCTGGACTGGCACCCCGAGCACGGCGACCGCGGCCAGCACCTGGTCTTCACCTCGCCCGGTCTCGACCGGGACGGCCTGGAGCGGCTGCTGGAGTCCTGCCTGCTGACCGACGCCGAGTACGCGGCCGGGCGCGACGCCTGGCAGCGGCTGCCGCACGCCTTCGACACCCTCCTGGAGGTCTGAACCGACATGCCCCGCAAGATCGACCGCAAGCCCGTCAAGAACCGTCCCAACCCGTTGGACCAGGCCGGGATCGAGTACATCGACTACAAGGACACCGACCTGCTGCGGAAGTTCATCTCCGACCGCGGCAAGATCCGCAGCCGCCGGGTCACCCGCGTGTCGGCCCAGCAGCAGCGGCAGCTGGCCCGGGCGATCAAGAACGCCCGCGAGATGGCGCTGCTGCCCTACGCCAGCCGCTGATGCCGTACGCCGGCCGCTGACCGTCCCGACCCGGGTGAGGTTCCCCACGCTTGACGGGTGGGGAACCTCATGCATCTGCCGCGAGGCCCCACGGGACGCACGCCGGGCGGTCCGTCAGGGCCGGTCGGCCGACCGCCTGTCCGGCGATGGTCCGACCTCGGTACCGGCCCCGAGGAGGACGTCACGGTCATCCGCGCGGCCCATTTCTCCCTGCTCCCGCAAGCGGCGGTCGTCTTCCGGATGGAGGCCTGCCGGCACTGCCGCAGCCCCCGCCCCCGCGTCCCCAGCTCCTGTTTCTCCCGCACGCCCCCGCGCGGTTCCTCGCGCCCGCAGCCGAGCGGATGCTCCGCCTCCATCAGACCTCCGCCGAACCCGCCGACTTCGTCGCCGGTGGCCGGGAACGCGTGGCCGGGCAGTCCCGTCAAACAGGCAAGAGCTTTCGGTAAAGCAGTCGTCAAAGCTGTAACCGGAGGACCACCCCGCGTGCACGTGCATCTGCCCATGCATCTGCACATGAACACAGCTATGATCCGGGTCAGTTGACCACTGCATCAATGGCCACACCAGCCAGTGCACCACCGGGGAGCGACCTGTGGACCACGACGTGTACAACGGTATGGCGGCCGCCGGGCTGCGTGGTGTGGCCTGGCAGAAGAGCCGGCACAGCAACTCGCAGGGCTCGTGCGTGGAGTTCGCCCGGCTGCCGGGCGGTGACGTGGCCGTCCGCAACTCGCGCTTCCCCGACGGCCCCGCGCTGGTCTACACCCGTGCGGAGATCGAGGCCATGCTGCTGGGCGTGAAGGACGGCGAGTTCGACCACCTGGTGGGGGGCTGACGCCCCGGCATCCCCTTCCCGAAACGGGGCAATCGGTATTCAACGCGCGGCGACGCGCGTAGAACCGCGGCGCACGGAAGCGCCGCGGTTTCTCATTCCGCGTGCGGCTCCGAACCGGGCCGCGGCAGCCGGAACAGCGCCCAGACCACCTTCCCGCTGAGCGCGCCCGCGAGCGGATGCCAGCCCCAGCTGTCGCTGAAGGAGTCGACGAGGAACAGCCCCCGGCCCGACTCGGCCGAGAAGTCGTCGGTCTCCCGCGCTACGGGACTGTCGTGACTGGGATCGCGCACCGCGCACACCAGGCGCTCGGTCCAGCGCATCAGGTGCAGCCGTACGGGAGGCTCCTGGCCGGTGGTGGCGCACCGGGTGCTCGCCGGCAGGCCGTGCCGCAGGGCGTTGGTGACCAGTTCCGAGACCACCAGGCAGACGTCGTCGAAACGGTCGCCCATGTCCCACTGGTCGAGCGTTCTGCGGGTGAACCGCCGTGCTTCGCGCACCGCTTCGTAGCGGGCGGGCAGAGCGCAGGAGGCGGCGTCGGACACGGCCGCGGGGTCCAGCGGCGGAAGGCCCTGCCGTAACGGCTCGAGCATGGTCGATCCATTCGTCCCCATGCGAGGCACTCCCGGGAATTCGCGGTCGGTGCGATGCGGCGGTGGTGCGGGACCATGGTTTCGGATGCGTACAGCAGATGCAAGGGCAGATGCACGTGCACGTGACCGGAATGAGTCGTCCCGTACCGCTTGTTGGTTAATTTTTCCGTCGTCTTCACGGCCCTGTCTGCCCGTTCGCTTGCCTCTTTCTTGAATCCGCGCGCGTGCGTCCCCTGTCTCGATTCCGTTTCCGTAACCGGACGAGTACTGCTCGGAGTGTTTTAGTGGCAGACTTCGGCCCCTGAAGACGTTGGGGAGGCTGGCGAACGTGAGCGCGGGAGAGCCGGGATCGGTGGTGCGGCGCATGCTGCTCGGATCACAACTCAGGCGACTGCGTGAGGCTCGGGGCATCACGCGCGAGGCGGCGGGCTACTCGATCCGCGCCTCCGAGTCGAAGATCAGCCGGATGGAGCTGGGCCGGGTGAGCTTCAAGACCAGAGACGTCGAGGACCTGCTCACGCTGTACGGCATCACGGACGAGCAGGAGCGCGCCTCCCTGCTGTCCCTGGCGAAGGAGGCCAACGTCGCGGGCTGGTGGCACAGTTACTCGGACGTGCTGCCGAGCTGGTTCCCCACCTACGTCGGCCTGGAAGGCGCCGCCTCGCTGATCCGGGCCTACGAGGTGCAGTTCGTGCACGGCCTGCTCCAGACGGAGGCGTACGCGCACGCGGTGGTCCGGCGTGGCATGCAGGGCGCCAGCGAGGCCGATGTCGAGCGGCGCGTGGCGCTGCGCCTGGAGCGGCAGAAGTACCTCGTCGACGAGAGGGCGCCCGACTTCCACATCATCCTGGACGAGGCCGCCCTGCGCCGCCCCTACGGCGACCGCGAGGTGATGCGCGGCCAGCTCCAGCACCTCATCGAGATCTCCGAGCGGCCCAACGTACGGCTCCAGGTGATGCCGTTCAGCCTCGGCGGCCACTCCGGCGAAAGTGGCGCGTTCACGATCCTCAGCTTCCCGGAGTCCGACCTCTCGGACGTCGTCTACCTGGAGCAGCTCACCAGCGCGCTGTACCTGGACAAGCCCGAGGACGTCGCCCAGTACGAGAAGGCGCTCAAGGAACTCCAGAGCGACAGCCCGGGCCCTTCGGAGAGCCGGGACCTTCTCCGGGGGCTCCTCCAACTCTCCTGAAACCTCCAACTCTCCCGAAACCTAAGTACGATGACGTGTGATCAGATCGTGAAGGCGCGATCGAGGGTCTGCTAGGGATCGAGGGATCACATGTCGTCGTCCTACTTCACCGACCTTGCACAGCAGTACATCGACGGTGAGTGGCGCCCGGGTACCGGCTCCTGGGACATCATCGACTTCAACCCGTACGACGACGAGAAGCTGGCGTCGATCACCATAGCCACGGTCGACGAGGTCGACCAGGCGTACCAGGCGGCCGCCCGCGCCCAGAAGCAGTGGGCCGCGACCAACCCCTACGCCCGCCGTGCCGTCTTCGAGAAGGCCCTGAGGCTCATCGAGGAGCGCGAGGCCGAGATATCCGAGGCGATCATCGCCGAGCTCGGCGGGACGCGTCTGAAGGCCGCCTTCGAACTGCACCTCGCCAAGGAGTTCCTGCGCGAGGCGGTCCAGCTCGCGCTGCGCCCCGAAGGCCGGATCCTCCCCTCGCCGGTGGACGGCAAGGAGAACCGCGTCTACCGCGTGCCGGTCGGCGTCGTGGGCGTGATCAGCCCCTTCAACTTCCCGTTCCTGCTCTCGATCAAGTCCGTCGCCCCGGCGCTCGCCCTCGGCAACGCCGTGGTGCTCAAGCCGCACCAGAACACGCCGATCGTCGGCGGCGCCCTGGTCGCGAAGATCTTCGAGGACGCGGGGCTGCCCGGCGGTCTGCTGAACGTCCTCATCACCGACATCGCGGAGATCGGCGACGCCTTCCTCGAGCACCCGATCCCCAAGGTCATCTCCTTCACCGGCTCCGACCAGGTCGGCCGGCACGTGGCGACCGTCTGCGCCCGGCAGTTCAAGCGCTCGGTCCTCGAACTGGGCGGCAACAGCGCGCTGGTGGTCCTCGACGACGCCGACATCGACTACGCGGTCGACGCGGCCGTCTTCAGCCGCTACGTCCATCAGGGCCAGGTCTGCATGGCCGCCAACCGCGTCCTGGTCGACCGGTCCGTCGCCGACGAGTTCACCGAGAAGTTCGTCGCCAAGGTGAAGACCCTCAAGGCGGGCGACCCGCGCGACCCGGAGACCGTCATCGGCCCGGTCATCAACTCCTCGCAGGCGGACGCCGTCGCGGGCGTGGTCGAGCAGGCCCTCGCCGAGGGCGCCACGGCCCTGGTGCGCGGCGGGCGGACCGACAACCTCGTCGAACCGTCCGTGCTGACGGGCCTGCCCGCCGACTCGGCCCTGCTGCGGCAGGAGGTCTTCGGCCCGGTCGCGTTCCTCGTCCCGTTCGACGGCGAGGAGGAGGCCGTACGCCTCGTCAACGACACCCCGTACGGCCTGAGCGGCGCCGTGCACACCGCTGACATCGAGCGCGGCGTGAACTTCGCCAAGCAGATCGACACGGGCATGTTCCACGTGAACGACGGCACCGTCCACGACGAGCCGATCGTCCCGTTCGGCGGCGAGAAGCACTCGGGCCTCGGCCGGCTCAACGGCGAGACGATGCTGGACTCCTTCACCACGCTGAAGTGGATCTCCGTGCAGCACGGCCGGAGCGGCTTCCCGTTCTGAGGGTGTTCGGGCCATGAGGGCCGACCTTGTCAGTGGCCTGAAGCCGCCTCGCTCCAGGCGACGAGAGCCGCGCCCAACTCGGTCCCGAAGGTGAGCTCCCCCATGGCGGGTGTTCGCGCCCGCCGCAGGAGTGCGCGTAGGACGTCTCCGAACGGCTTGTCAAGGAGCGCCGCCGCCGTCGGGGTTGCAGTCGAGGGCCTGGATACCGGTGTGGCGGTTGGGGCTGTTCAGCGGGTGGTAAGGGTGCGGTCCGGGGAGGTCGACGGGTCGGGCGAGGCAGAACGCGGCCGCGAGCCAGGACCCGGGCCCGGCCCCGCCCGACGCAGCACGGAAACGCCGCACAGTGCCGCGCCGTGCCGTGCCGTTCGACGCCAAGTGGCAGGGTGACGCAGGACTTTGACGGAAAGCCAGACATGGCCGCGCCGACTTGATCTTGTCTTGGCCCTGATGAAAGGATTCTTTCATCCTGTATCCCCCCACATTCCCGCAGACAGGAGCTTCTGTCATGAGAACTCTCGGGTTCGCTGGAAAGTCATGCGCCGCCGTCGCTCTGGCCTGCGCGGCCACGCTACTGATGCCGGCCACACCGGCCTCCGCCGAGGACTGGGACCGGAGCTGCTACAAGATCTCGGCCCCCTACAAGGGCATCAGTGAGATCATCGGCGCGGCCAGCAAGACCAGCAGCAAGTGCAGGGACGCCACGATATCCCTGCTGCGCCACCGCTGGTACGGCTGGGAGGAGATGGACTGGACCCCGCTCGAGAGCGGCTCCAAGATCGCGTATTGGAAGTGCACGGGTTCCGGCACCTACACCTACAAGACCGTCGTGGGCGTCGACTCCAACCTCGCCACCTATGAGAGCGCCGAGCGCCGCTTGACCTGCTGAGGACGGACCGGCGGGGCCGGCCCGGGGTGGCCGGCCGCGTTCGTCACCTCACGGGGCCGTACACGGCGCCGTCACCACAGGCCTCCCACATACCGGACATGGCGGGCCGCTCACACCCGCGCTTCGACTGCCGTCGGCGGCATGTCCAACCAGTTGGATTCCGCCGGGCACGACCTGAGCGACGAGCTGTGGCCGACGCGGCTGCTCGCCGAGCGGCCCGAGGCGATCGCCGAGGCGCATCTCGCCTGGTGTGAGGCTGGCGTGCGCGGGCGGCCGAGCAATCGCCGCGAGCGTGGGCATGGTTCGCGAGAGCGCGCACCGGGCCCAGGCAGAGCCCCGCTGTGGGGGGCGGCGCCCGTCGGCCCCTACGGGGCGATGCTCGCCGACGGCTCCGAGTACTGCGGCCGGTACGGCCTGATCTCGGCCTGCGAGCCGCGGTCGCTGTGATGGATCAGGCTGGAGTCCTTCTTGATCCGGCGTCATCCACAGCGCTATCTCCGGCGCGTCCAGCGGAACAGGCCACCGCGAGGACCTAGGGGGCTTCTGATGCCCAGTCCCTCCAGAGCCGTGCGCGGTTTCGGGCTGCCCGACAGCAATCCGGATGGGCACTTCCAGGAGCGCGGGATGTACAGCTCTCGGTCCACCGCCGCGTGTCCCCGCTCGTCGGCGTAGACGAGGTGGACGGCGACCCGGGAGTTCTCGATCCGCCCGGCCGTTCCGGAGTGCTGGTGCTGGTGCTGGACCCCGACCGTGTCGGCGCCCTTCTTCACGTCGCCGGTCTCGTCGACGACCAGCATCGCTGCCTCGTCATGGAGGTGCTCGACGATGTATTCGCGCACGTCGTCGCGGACGGCGTCGGCATCCCAGACGACGGGCGGGCCGGGCGGTTGGTGCTCGGCCCGCTGTCGGACTGGAGGGCTCTCTCGCTAAGAGCGGCTGTCCTTGCGGACAGAAACTGACCGCAAGGGTGCGTAGCTTCGTCGGTGTCAGGGGGAAGAGGCCCCCGGGCCGACGAAAGGCGGCGGTCATGGTCACTCACGTTCCCGCGGAGGCACACGGCGACGAGCGCGGAGCGCTGCTTTCCTTCATCGAGGAGCAGCGCGGCGGCATCCGGCGGGCGGTGCTGGGTCTGACCGACGAGCAGGCCATGAGCACGCCCAGCGCCAGTGAGCTGTCGCTCGCCGGGCTGCTCAAGCACGTCGTCGAGGTCGAGCAGTTGTGGCTCGCCCTGGCCAAGGGCGAGCCGCCGGCCGTCGAGCGGGACCAGAGCAACTGGCACGAGTGCTTCCGGCTGGTGAGGGACGAGACCGTCGAGTCGCAGCTGGCGTACTGGGAGAAGGTCGCCGCGGAGACGGAGGCCTTCATCCGCTCGGTGCCGAGCCTCGACGACACCTTCGCGCTGCCGCCCCAGCCCTGGTTCCCGCCGGACGGGCGGGTCTCCATGCGCTGGCTGTGCCTGCACCTGATCCGCGAGACGGCCCGGCACGCCGGCCACGCCGACGTCATCCGCGAGTCGCTCGACGGCCGGACGGCTTTCGAGCTGGTGGCCGAGGAACAGCGGGCGGTGGCCGAGGCATAACCTTGGCCGCATGTCAACGATCCGCCTCCTCGTGCTCGGCGCGGTCCGCATGCACGGCCGCGCCCACGGCTACCAGGTGCGCAACGACCTGGAGTACTGGGGCGCGCACGAGTGGTCCACGGCCAAGCCCGGCTCGATCTACCACGCCATGAAGCAGATGGCGAAGCAGGGCCTGCTGCACGCGCACGAGATCGCCCCGTCCACGGCCGGCGGCCCGCCGCGCACCGAGTACGAGGTCACCGGGCAGGGCAGCGAGGAGTACTTCCGGCTGCTGCGGGAGGCGCTGGTCACCTATGACCAGCGCGCGGACGCGAAGACGGCGGCCGTCGGCTTCATCGTCGACCTGCCGCGCGCCGAGGCGGTCGCGCTGCTGAAGGAGCGCACCCTGCGGATCGAGCAGTGGCGGGCCTCCGTCCTGGAGCACTACGTCCCCGAGGAGGGGCCCGGCCAGCTGGGCCACATCGGCGAGATCATGAACATGTGGGTCCACACGGCCGACTCCGAGGCCGAGTGGACCCGCGGTCTCATCGAGCGCATCGAGGGCGGCGCCTACACCTTCGCCGACGAGGGTGACCCGTTCGTCGGGCTCCTGGCCGAGGGTGAGGAGAACCCGTACGCCACGGGGGAGCCGCACCCCGGGGACGCGCTCTAATCAAATTTGACGAGTGGCTCGGACGGGGTTACGTTCGAGCTTGTAGTCAAGTTTGACTAGCAAGGGAGTCCCTGTGGCCGACACGGCGATCACCGTCGAAGGCGCGGAGAAGAGATACGGCGACAAGAAGGCGCTGGACGGGCTCGACCTCACGGTCGCGCGCGGCACGGTGCACGGGGTGCTCGGCCCGAACGGCGCGGGCAAGACCACCCTGGTGAGGATCCTGTCCACACTGCTGCGCCCCGACGCGGGCCGGATCGAGGTGGCCGGGCACGACGTGGTGCGCGAGGCGTACGCCGTGCGGCTGCGGATCGGCCTGCTCGGCCAGCACGCCGCGCTCGACGAGGAGCTCGGCGGGCGGCAGAACCTGGAGCTGTTCGGCCGGCTGCACCACCTGGGCGCGCGGCGGGCACGCGCGCGTGCCGACGAACTCCTGGAGCGCTTCGGTCTGGCCGGCACCGGCCGCAAGGCGGTCCGGCAGTACAGCGGTGGCATGCGGCGCCGCCTGGACCTCGCGGCCTCCCTGATCACCGAACCGGAGGTGCTGTTCCTGGACGAGCCGACCACCGGCCTCGACCCGCGTGGTCGCGCCGAAGTGTGGGACTCCGTCCGCTCCTTGGTCGGCGGCGGTGCGACGGTCCTGCTCACCACGCAGTACCTGGAGGAGGCCGACCAGCTCGCCGACCGCATCTCGGTCGTCGACGCCGGCCGGGTCATCGCCGAGGGCACGGCGGACGAGCTGAAGGCGCGGGCCGGCGGCGACCGCATCGACGTGGTCCTGCGGCACGCCGGCCAACTGGGGGCCGCCGTCGCCCTGTTGCCCCTCACCGGGGTCAGCGTCGACACCGACCGCCGGCTGCTGAGCGCCCCGGTGACCGACCGCATGGAGGCGCTCTCCGGGGTCGTACGGGCCCTTCAGGAGGCCGGGATCGAGGCGGAGGACGTCGCGCTGCGCCGCCCGACGCTGGACGAGGTGTTCCTGCACCTGACCGGAGACGACCGCCGAGTGAAGGAGGCCGCGTGACCGCCCACGCCCTGACCGACTCCTGGACCATGACCCGCCGGGAACTCGCCCGCTGGGGGCGGCAGCCGGTCCAGCTGGTCGTCAACCTCGTCTTCCCGGTGATGCTGCTGCTCATGTTCGGCTACCTGGTCGGCGGCGGCCGGGGCGTGGGCGGCGAGTACCGCGACTATCTGATCCCCGGCATGCTCGCGCTCACCATGGCCTTCGGCCTGGAGGGCACGATGCTCGCCGTCACGCAGGACCTCAACAAGGGTGTGATCGACCGCTTCCGCGCCATGCCCATGACTAACGGAGCGGTACTGGTGGGCCGTTCGGCCGCCGACATGCTCCAGTCGGCGATGGCCCTGGTGGTCCTCATCGGCGTGGGCGCCGCCCTGGGCTGGCGGACCCACGGCACTCCGGCGGCCTTCCTGGGAGCCGTGGGCCTGCTGCTCCTGTTCCGCTTCGCCATGCTGTGGATCGGCATCCACCTGGCGCTGGTGGCCGGGAAGCCGGAAATGGTCCAGGCCGTGCAGATCCTGGTCTGGCCGGTCGGCTTCCTGTCCAACGCCCTGGCCCTGCCCGACACCATGCCCGGCTGGCTCGGCACGGTCGTCGAGTGGAACCCGATGTCCCACACGGCCACGGCCGTACGGGACCTGTTCGGCAGCCCCGGCGCGGAGTCCGGGCACGTGTGGGCGGCGATCGTCTGGCCCCTGGCCCTGCTGACGGTGTTCTTCCCGCTGGCGGTACGGAGGTTCGGGCGGCTGAGCCGCTAGTCATGGAGTCCTGAGCCGCTAGTGGTGGAACCCGGTGGCCGCACCCTTGTCCCGGGTGAAGGGGCGCTGCTGCCGGCGCAGTTCCGGCAGCAGCCGTTCCAGGTCCTGCGTGAGAAGCTCGGCGAGGTCGGCCGAGAACCCGTTGCGGCACACCACGCGCAGCACGGACAGGTCCTCGCGGTTGGCCGGGAAGGTGTACGCGGGCACCAGCCAGCCGCTCTCGCGCAGCCGCCGCGAGACGTCGAAGACGTCGTACGCCGTGACGTCCGGCGCGGTCGTGAAGGCGAACACCGGCAACTGCTCGCCCCGGGTCAGCAGCCGGAAGTCGCCCAGCGCCTCGATCCGCGCGGCCATGCCCGTGGCCACGTCCCGCGCGGCCTGCTGCACGGCCCGGTAGCCGTCCCGGCCCAGCCGCAGGAACGTGTAGTACTGGGCCACGACCTGCGCGCCGGGCCGGGAGAAGTTGAGCGCGAACGTCGGCATGTCGCCGCCCAGGTAGTTCACCCGGAACACCAGCTCCTCCGGCAGCGCCTCCGCGTCCCGCCACAGCGCCCAGCCCACGCCCGGGTAGACGAGGCCGTACTTGTGCCCCGAGGTGTTGATCGACGCCACCCTCGGCAGCCGGAAGTCCCACACCAGGTCCTCGTCGAGGAACGGCGCGACCATGGCACCGGACGCCCCGTCGACATGCACGGGGATGTCGAGCCCGGTCCGCTCCTGCACCGCGTCCAGCGCCGCGCACAGCTCCGCGACCGGCTCGTAGGACCCGTCGAAGGTCGAGCCCAGGATCCCGACGACCCCGATGGTGTTCTCGTCGCACAGCTCGGCCGCTGCCTGCGGATCCAGGTGGAACCGCTCGCCCTCCATGGGGACCAGCCGGGCCTCGACCTCCCAGAAGTTGCAGAACTTCTCCCAGCAGACCTGCACGTTCACGCCCATCACCAGATTCGGCCGTGCCCCCGGGTACCGGTCGGCGTTGCGCCGCGCCCACCGCCGCTTCAGGGCCATCCCGGCGAGCATGCACGCCTCGCTCGACCCGGTCGTCGAACAGCCCACGGCCGCCGCCGGATCGGGCGCGTGCCACAGGTCGGCGAGCATCGCCACGCACCGCCGCTCCAGCTCGGCCGTGCGCGGGTACTCGTCCTTGTCGATCATGTTCTTGTCCCGGCACTCCGCCATCAGCACCCCGGCCTCCGGCTCCATCCAGGTGGTGACGAAGGTGGCGAGGTTCAGCCGCGCGTTGCCGTCGAGCATCAGCTCGTCGCGCACCAGCTGGTGGGCGGTCACCGGCGCCATGGGCTGGTCCGGGAGCCGGTGCGTGGGCGGGGCCTCGGCCATGTCGCCGAGCGGGTTGGCGGGGCCGTAGAAGGGGTTGACCGACAGGCGGCGTTCGCCGGGCCGGCGGGGGCCTTCGTTCAGTGGCATGAGGGGCTCCGGAAGGGTTGGCGGGGGAGAGGTGGGGTCATCGGACCGGCGTCCCGTCCGGCCGCAGTTGCATCTGCTGCCGGCCCGTCACCAGCAGCCAGGCCGGCAGCGAGGCGACGCAGAGCAGGACGAGGATCCCCGGCGAGTCGATCAGCACCGCGGCGACGAACAGGCTGATCCAGCCCTGCCGGGTGATCGCCAGCAGCATCCCGAGCACACCGGCGGACACCCCCACCGACGGATGCACCCCGGACACCAGGGCGTGCGCGCACAGACCCAGGGCGGTGCCGGCGAACACGGCCGGGAAGATGCGCCCGCCGCGGAAACCGCAGGACGCGGCGACGAGCAGCGCGGCCAGCTTCACCACCGTCATGACGGCGAACTCCCCGGCCGACCAGCCGTCCGGGTCGTGCGCCAGCTCGGCGATCTCGTCGAGCCCCTTGAACAGCGTCAGATGGCCGCCCAGGGCCGCGAGAGCGCCCAGGACGGCCCCGCCCGCCGGGAGCATCAGCATCGGGTGCCGCAGCCGGCGGAAGACACCGTGGACGTACGGGAGCGCACGCACGACGCACATGCCGAGCAGCGCCCCCGCCGCGGCGACCACGACGGCCGCCAGCAGGTCCGCCCAGCCCGGCCGGCCGAAGGACGGCAGGTCCAGGTCGAAGCTCGGGCGGTCGATGAGCGTGGCCGTCAGGGCACCGGCCACGGCGGCGGTCAGCGGCGCGAAGAGGTTGTCCCAGAGCAGGCCGCGCGTCTCCTGCCGGGACAGCACCTCGGAGATGACGAGGGCGGCCCCCACGGGCGTGCCGAACAGGGCGCCGAGTGTCGCCGCCTCCGCCAGCGCCGGCCAGATCCGGCCCGGGGCCCGGGGGATGGCCTTTCCACCCAGCCAGACCGCCAGGCCGACGTTCACGGCGATGATCGGGTTCTCCGGGCCGAGGCTCGGCCCGCCGGCCAGCATCAGCGCGGTCGCCAGCAGCAGCCCCGGCAGCGCGAAGGGCGGCAGGACCGGCGCGTCCAGCCCCACGGTCGCCGGATCCGGTCCTGCGTGCCCCGGCACCTTCCACACCACCAGCCCGACCGCGACACCGGTCGCGACGAGCATCACGAACATCCACGCCACGGAGTACCGGCCGATGCCCAGTGCGTCCGGCACGGTCTTCCACAGCACGCCCTGGAGCTCCTCGGCGGCGACCTCCACCCCCACCAGGAGCAGGCTGGACATCACGCCGACGGCCACCGCGGGCAGGATCGACGGCAGCAGGGCGCGGGCGGGGGTCGACGGAGTGACGGAAGGCGCCTGCTGCTCGGTGTCGACCACGGGCACACGATAAAGGGATCAAACGCCGCAAATCAGAAACACGCTCGCGCGCGGGCCTCACTCCCGGGCCAGGACCACCGCCGTGCCGTACGCGCACACCTCGGTGCCCACGTCCGCCGCCTCCGTCACGTCGAAGCGGAACGCGAGCACACCGTTGGCTCCACGCGCGCGTGCCTGTTCGACGAGCCGTTCCATGGCCTGGTTGCGGGTCTGTACGAGCGTCTTGGTGAGCCCGCGCAGCTCGCCGCCGACCATCGACTTCAGCCCGGCGCCGATCTGGCTCCCCAGGTGCCGGGAGCGCACGGTCAGTCCGAAGACCTCGCCGAGTACTTCCTGCACGCGGTGGCCGGGTACGTCGTTCGTGGTGACGACGAGGACGTCGGGCCGAGGGCCCTGTCCGCCGCCGTATTCATCGATGCCCATGGTTCACAGCTTTGACCGGGACCGCGCACAGTGCATCCTGAGTACGCCCATGGAACCTGGGCCATGACGGCTGCGTTGATACTTTGAAGCAGTCAGCCCCCAGCCCGTACCCCCAGCAGCAGGAGCCACATCCCCGTGACCACGCTTGCGCTCGGCCCCGAGTGGCTCAGCCCGGACTATCTGATCTCGACGTTCAGCCTGCCCGGCATCCTGCTCATCGTCTTCGCGGAGTCCGGGCTCTTCGCCTTCCTGCCCGGCGACTCCCTGCTGTTCACGGCGGGCCTCTTCGTGGCCGAGGGCACCTACATCACGCAGCCCCTGTGGCTGGTCTGCACGCTGATCGTGCTCGCCGCCGTCATCGGCGACCAAGTGGGCTACATGATCGGCAAGTTCCTGGGCCCGAAGCTCTTCAACCGTCCCAACTCCAAGCTCTTCAAGCAGGAGAACCTGGACAAGGCCCACGAGTTCATGGAGAAGTACGGCCCCAAGGCGATCGTCCTGGCCCGCTTCGTCCCGATCGTGCGCACCTTCGCCCCCATCGTCGCCGGCGCCGGCCGCATGAAGTACCGCACGTTCCTCACGTACAACGTCATCGGCGGCATCGCCTGGGGCACCGGCGTCACCCTCGCGGGGTACTGGCTGGGACAGATCGACTTCATCAAGAAGAACGTGGAGTCGATCCTCATCCTGATCGTCCTGCTCTCCGTCGTCCCGATCGTCATCGAGTACCTCCGCGACCGCTCCAAGAAGAAGCGCGCCGCCGCCGAGGCCCCGGCGGCCCAGCCCCATCCCCCCGTCATGGACGACGCGACGACCCAGCTCCGCCGCATCACCCCGGACGACCAGCCCCACCAGCAGCCGCAGCAGCCCCCGTACGGCAGCCCGAACGGTTACAACGACCAGCAGTACTACGGCCAGTACCCCCAGGCCCCGGGCTACGGCCAGCAGCAGCCCTACGGCACCCAGCAGGGCGGGGGCCAGCCCCCGTACAACGGGGGTTACTGACAGACGACTCGCGGCCGCCAACGGACAGGAAGCCCGAGCACAGGCAGAGGCGCTAGAAACCCCTGGTCCGCTTGGCGGCCCGCCGCTTCTCGGCAGACCCGATCCGCAGGAATAGCCGCGAGATTTCCGTTCCCAGGTTCACTCCGATCGCGATGGCCATCGCCAGCGCCGCGGCCTTCGACAGCCACACCAGCCCCGCGTCGACATTGTTCTGCGAGATCGACAACAGCCCGAAGTACGACGCGGAACCGGGCAGCAGGGGCCCGATGGCCGCCGTCGTGTACGGGAGCGCCGACGCGAACCGGTACCGGGACAGCAACTGCCCGAACAGCCCCACCAGCCCCGCCGCAACCGCCGTCGAGGCAACCGGCGAGAATTCGCCCGTGTAGTGCATCGCGCCGTACACCGACCACGCGACACCGCCGTTCAACGTCACCGCCAGCACGGTGGATCGTTCCTGCTGAAGCAGTATCGCGAAGGCCAGGGACAACAGCATCGACGCGCCGATCTGCAACAGCGGCCGTGGATCGGTACTCAGAGCCGCCTCGGGGGTGAGGCGGGCGCCCAACTGGACGCCGACGTAGAGCATCACCAGCACTCCGACGACGATGCCCACGAAGAAGTACATGACTTCCAGCAGCCGTGCGGACGCCGTGATGTAGTAGCCGGTCAGACCGTCCTGCACGCCCGCCACCAACGCCCGCCCGGGCAGCAGCGCGAACAGCCCACCAGTGATCACCGCGGACGCCTCGACATCCACGTGCGCCAGCGTCAGCGCGATCCCGATCGCGGCCGGAGGCGTCGCGGCGACCGTGAACTGGTAGAACTCCGGCAGCCCGCGCCCCGCGCACAGCCAAGCCAGCCGGTCGCCGAGCATCGCGCCCAGCACGGCCGCGAAGAAGACGATCAGGTCACCACCGACCAGCACCGATGCCGAGCCCGCCAGCAGCCCGCTTGCGGCGGTCAGTACCCAGCCGGGATAGGGGTGCCGGTTGCGGCGGATCTCGGCGAGTCGCCCGTAGGCCTCCTCCAGGGAGATCTGCGCCTCCGGGTCGCTGAGGTCGTCCACCAGCTGGTACACGGCCGCCAGACGCGTGTAGTCGGTGCCCCGGCGGCGTACCGTCCGGGACGCCGTCACGGGGTCGTCGACCAGGGACGGCTGGTGGGAGATCGACAGCAGGGTGAAGGTGACGTTCGGCTCGCAGCGGTCCAGGCCGTAGGACCGGCAGACGGCGAACATCGCCGCCTCCACGTCCTCGGCGCCCTCGCCGCCCGCCAGCAGCAGTTCACCGATACGCAGCGTCAGGTCGAGCACACGCGGAACAGCCGGACCCTCGTCCTCTTCCGCCTTGTGCGCGGGCTCCGGCGCGGGCCGCTCGGCCACCGGCATCCGCAGCATCGTGCGCATCCGGTCCTGCCAGGGCACGTCCTTGGTCAGACTGATCACGGGGATGCCGGTCGGCGGCGTGAAGGCGGGCGGGGCGTTTTTGGCGCTGTAGGTCCTCGGCGGGTTGAACGCCGAACCCTCCGGCTCCGCCGCGGGCGCCTGCGGGACGTCGAGTCCCTTGGGGAAGACGAACTCGGACGTCGTCTCCGACTCCGTACCGGTCGTTCGGGGCACGGCCAGCCCCTCCGGGATCGCGAACTCCGACGTCGTCGACATGTCCCCGTCGACGGCGGCCCCGGCCGGAGGCATGAAGGCGCTCCTCGCCTCGTCCGACTTCGGCTTGCGGTCCTCCGCGTCCGTCACTGCCTGGCGCTCCCTGTACGACACGTAAGCCTCAGTACCCCCCAGCCTCAGTATGCGCACATACAGGCGAACGGGCCGCACGCGCAGGCGTACGGCCCGTGAGCATCAGAAAGGTCAGTGACCGCCCTGGTCCTTGAAGCGCTTGTACGACCGCTCGATCTCGGCCTCGGCCTCGGTGCGGCCCACCCAGTCGGCGCCCTCGACCGACTTGCCGGGCTCCAGGTCCTTGTAGACCTCGAAGAAGTGCTGGATCTCCAGGCGGTCGAACTCCGACACGTGGTGGATGTCCCGCAGGTGCTCCACACGCGGGTCCGTGGCCGGCACGCACAGCAGCTTGTCGTCGCCACCGGCCTCGTCCGTCATCCGGAACATGCCGATCGCCCGGCACTTGATGAGGCAGCCCGGGAACGTCGGCTCGTCCAGGATGACCAGCGCGTCCAGCGGGTCGCCGTCCTCGCCGAGGGTGTTCTCGACGAAGCCGTAGTCGGTCGGGTAGGCGGTCGAGGTGAAGAGTCGCCGGTCCAGGCGGATACGACCGGTCTCGTGGTCCACCTCGTACTTGTTGCGCGAACCCTTCGGAATCTCGATCGTGACGTCGAACTCCACCGGTGGCTCCTCCATGATCAACACATAGTTCTGGTGGTTAAGTGTCCCTCACGCAGGTGTGTGATCGCGAAAGGGGCTGGTGGTCGTGCCGGAGCTGCGTCCTTGGCGGGCCGCGAAACCGCACGCGGTGCGGATCGCGCAGGCCCTGCGACCGCGCCTGGCCAGGGCCGCCGCGGCCGCGAAACCACGGATCGCGCGGCTCGCCCGAGCCGGAAAACCGCAGGTCGCGCGGGTCACCCGGCCGAAGACCTGGCACTACACGGCGGGCGCCGCCACCGCCGGCCTCGCACTGGCCGCCGGTGTGGTGACCGCCGCCGGCCCCTGGGACTCCTCGGGTCAGCGTACGGCCGAGCGGGACCGTGCCGTGGCCCTGGGCCGCGCGGGTGGCACAGATCACGGCCGGGCCCCCGGCGCGCCCGCGCAGCCCCGGCCCGCCCCCAGCGCCGGACCCGTCCTGACCGGCCTCGGCGGTGTCAGCACCGTGAAGTCCGCCCCGGACGGCAAGGCCCTCGCGAAGACCCTCACGCCCCTGCTGAAGGACCCGGCGCTCGGCCCCCGGCCGGCAGCGGCGGTCGTGGACATCACGACCGGCAGGCGCCTGTACGGCACGGACTCGGACGCCGCGCTCACCCCGGCCTCGACGACGAAGATCGCCACGGCCGTCGCCGCGCTGTCCGCGATGGGCGCCGACCACCGCCTCACCACCCGCGCCGCGCTGGAACCCGACACGCAGGAAGTCGTCCTGGTCGGCGGCGGCGACCCCACCCTCACGGCCCGCGAGGCCTCCGACGGCTCGGCCAGTCTGCGCCTCCTGGCCGACCAGACGGCCGCGGCCCTGGCCCAGCGCGGCATCCGTGACGTGACGCTCTCCTACGACACGACCCGGTACGCGGGCACCCAGAAGCACCCGATCGGGGTCAACCCCAATCTCGCCCTCGTCAGCCCTCTGATGGTGGACGAGGGCCGCACGGACGACTCGACCAGCGGCCCGGTCGCCCGCGTGACCGACCCGGCCGCGGACGCGGCCCGCCGCTTCGGGGACCTGCTGAGGTCCCGCGGCATCAAGGCAACGTCCCCCGGGCCGTCGAAGGCCACGTCCCGCGCGAAGACCCTGGCCACGGTGGACTCGCCCCCGCTCTCGGCCCTCGTCGAACGGATGCTGACCAACAGCGACAACGACATCGCCGAGGCCCTCGCCCGCCAGACGGCGATCGCCACCGGCCACCGGGCCGACTTCGCCGGCGCCGACCAGGCGATCAACGCGCAGCTCCGCAAGCTCGGCCTGCCCCTCAAGGGGGCGGCCTTCAAGGACGGCAGCGGCCTGAACCGCTCCGACCGTCTGACCGCCGGCCTCCTCACCGCCCTCCTGGCCAAGGCGGCCGACCCCGCCCACCCCGAACTCCGCCCGGCCCTCACCGGCCTCCCCGTGGCCGGCTTCACCGGCACCCTGACCACCCGCTACACGGACGGCGCAGCCGGCGTCGTCCGCGCCAAGACAGGCACCCTGACCGGCGTGAACACCCTCGCGGGCACGGTCGTCGACCAGGACGGCCGCCTGCTGGCCTTCGCCTTCATGGCCAACAACACGACCGACCCGGCAGCGGCCCAGACGGCCCTGGACAGGGCGGCAACGACACTGGCGGCCTGCGGCTGCCGGTAGGCACGGCCGTGGGCAGCCGATCCGCCCCGCCGTGGGCAGTCGTTCCGCTGGGGCGGAACGGGTGGGCACGGCCTGCAACGCCGAGTACCGGCCAAGACACCCCAGCCCTGCCGACCCAGCACGCCGGCTACGACGCCGCCAGCCAAAACGCACCCCCAGCTCCACCACCCCCTCGCCGCCCTGCCCCAGCGGCCGGCGCTCACGTACGGTTGACGCATGACGAGCATCGGTGGTGCTTCAACCGGCATGGTCGACTGGAACCTCGCGGTCGCGACCGCGACCCGGCTCGTGCGGCCGGGCCCCGACGTCAGCCGCGACGAGGCCCGGGCCGTCGTCGCGGAGCTGCGCCGGCATGCCAAGGCCTCGGAGGGTCACGTCCGGGGCTTCACTCGTCTGGGCACGGAGGAGGGCCACGACACCCCCGTCCTGGTCGTCGACCGCCCGGGCTGGATCCGGGCGAACGTCGCCGGCTTCCGGGAACTGCTGAAGCCCCTGCTCGACAAGATGCAGGACCGGCGCGGCAACACCCCCGGCGGCGCGGTCATGAGCGCCGTCGGCGGCAAGGTCACCGGCGTCGAGCTCGGGATGCTCCTGTCCTTCCTGGCCTCCCGCGTCCTCGGCCAGTACGAGACCTTCGCCCCGGCCACGCGCCAGCTCCCGGCGGGGGAGAACGGCGGCGGCCGGCTCCTGCTCGTCGCCCCGAACATCGTGCACGTGGAGCGCGAACTCGACGTCGACCCGCACGACTTCAGGCTCTGGGTGTGCCTGCACGAGGAGACACACCGCACGCAGTTCACGGCCGTGCCCTGGCTGCGCGACCACCTCGAGGGCGAGATCCAGTCCTTCCTGGGCGAGACCGACGTCGACCCCATGACCGTCCTGGAACGGGTACGGGAGGCCGCGCAGAGCCTCGCCGGGGGCCGCCCCGAGGCCGAGGAGGACGACGGCGGCCGCTCCCTCGTCGAGATCGTGCAGACGCCCGCCCAGCGCGAGATCCTCGCCCGCCTCACGGCCGTGATGTCCCTGCTGGAGGGCCACGCCGACTTCGTGATGGACGGCGTCGGACCGGACGTCGTGCCGACCGTCGGGGAGATCCGCGAGAAGTTCCAGCAGCGCCGCGCCAAGGGCGCCTCCCGCCTGGACCTGGCCCTGCGCAAGCTGCTCGGCCTGGACGCCAAGCTCCGTCAGTACCGGGACGGCGAACGCTTCGTACGGGCCGTCGTCGACGAGGTCGGCATGGACGGCTTCAACCGCGTGTGGACCTCGCCCAACACCCTCCCCACCAAGACGGAGATCGCCAAACCGGCGGACTGGATCGCGCGGGTGCATCGCAGGACCGAGTAGTGCACATCGCGGTTGGGTCGTGAAAGGAAACGGGCCGACGGCAGGCGAACGCCCCTCCAATCACCCGTCCGAGGGACCGTGAGCGAGGGGTAGGCGTGCAATGCTCGGGGAACGGCCCGGTTCTGTCACCATCTACACACTCTGCGTGACCGACACTCGGGTTCACCCCCCGAAAACTTCATGAAGGGAACCGGACATGGGTCCCCATCCTGCGGTCGCGGCGATACGCCTGGCGGTCCGCCGCGTCCTCCACGACCTGCTCACCGAACACCGCACCGCCGCCGCACTCCCGCACGCCCCCTCGCACGAGCCGCCGCCCCCGCCGCTCGTGCTCGTGGCATGCTCCGGCGGCGCCGACTCCATGGCCCTCGCCTCCGCCCTCGCCTTCGAGTCCCCCAAGCTCGGCATCAGAGCCGGCGGCGTGACCGTCGACCACGGCCTCCAGCCCGGCTCCGACGTACGGGCCGCGGAAGTCGTCCAGCGCCTGCGTGAACTCGGCCTCGACCCCGTCGACTCCGTCGCCGTGACCGTCGGCCGCGCGGGCGGCCCCGAAGCCGCCGCCCGCGACGCCCGCTACGCCGCACTCGACACCGCCGCCGAACGCCACGGCGCCGCCGCGGTCCTGCTCGGCCACACCCGGGACGACCAGGCCGAAACCGTCCTGCTGGGCCTCGCCCGGGGCTCCGGCATCCGCTCCCTGTCCGGCATGGCCGCGGTCTCGGGGGCCGGCGGCCGTTACCGGCGGCCCTTCCTGGAACTCGACCGGCAGACCGCCCGCAAGGCCTGCATGGTCCAGTCCCTGCCCGTCTGGGACGACCCCCACAACGCCGACCCGGCCTACACCCGCTCCCGGCTGCGCCACGAGGGCCTGCCCGCACTGGAGAAGGCCCTCGGCAAGGGCGTCGTCGAGGCCCTCGCCCGTACGGCCCAGCTGTCCCGCGACGACGCCGACGCCCTCGACTCCTGGGCCACCCAGGCCGAGGCCACCGTCCGTGACTCCGCCGGGCAACTGGAGTGCGCGAAGCTCTACGCCCTGCCGCCCGCCGTACGCCGCCGAGTGCTGCGCCGGGCCGCCATCGCAGCCGGTGCCCCGGCCGGTTCGCTGTTCGCCCGTCACCTCGAGGAAGTCGACCGGTTGATCACCGGCTGGCGCGGTCAGGGTGCCATCAACCTCCCCGGCAAGGTCATGGCCCGGCGGCAGGGTGGCAGACTGGTGATTCGGCAAGGCTGAATCACGTCCCCCTCCGAGCAGTCGGTGGAGGGGCCGCTCAGTCAGGGACGACCGAAAGTGATGCGGGTGGACGCGAAAGACATGGGTGCCGACCTTCAGCAGGTACTCATCACCAAGGAAGAGATCGACGCCAAGCTGGCCGAGCTGGCCGCGAAGATCGACGCGGAGTACGCGGGCAAGGACCTGCTGATCGTCGGCGTCCTCAAGGGCGCGGTGATGGTCATGGCCGATCTCGCCCGGGCGCTGTCCACCCCCCTCACCATGGACTGGATGGCCGTATCCTCGTACGGGGCGGGCACCCAGTCCTCCGGTGTGGTGCGGATCCTCAAGGACCTCGACACCGACATCAAGGGCAAGCACGTCCTCATCGTCGAGGACATCATCGACTCCGGCCTGACCCTGTCCTGGCTGATCTCCAACCTCGGCTCGCGCGAGCCCGCCTCCCTCAAGGTGTGCACGCTGCTGCGCAAGCCCGAGGCCGCGAAGGTCGCCATCGACGTGGAATGGGTCGGGTTCGACATCCCCAACGAATTCGTCGTCGGCTACGGGCTCGACTACGCAGAGAAGTACCGCAACCTCCCGTTCGTCGGTACGCTCGCGCCCCACGTGTACGGCGGCTGAAACTCCGGCCGGGGTGCCGTGACGGAGATCGGGAACCCCGGCGGGCTTCCCGCCGTTGGAGCATGCGTAGACGGATCGCCAGTCGTCCCGCGCGGCTTCAGGTGACAATGCTGGGGTACCGTCCGAAGAACAGCCTTTATCAAACTCACTATGGCAGGAGGGACGGGGCGGCACCGCTCCGTATGGATGGACGTGAAGCGATACTTCCGTGGGCCGGTCATGTGGATCGTGCTGGCCGTCCTTGCCGTGGTCGTGTTGATGCAGGTCGTCGGCTCGTCCGGCGGCTACAAGACGGTGGACACCGGCCAGGTCGTCCAGGCGATCAATGACAACAAGGTCGAGTCGGCCAAGCTGACCACCGGCGACGAGCAGACCATCAAGGCGTCGCTCAAGGACGGCGTAAAGATCGAGGGCAGCTCGAAGATCCAGGCGAGCTATATCGGCGACCAGGGCGTGACGATTGCCAACACGCTCCAGGCGAAGTTCCAGGACAAGCAGATCCCGGACGGCTACACGGTCTCGCCGTCCAAGCAGAACCCGTTCGTCGGGATCCTGCTCTCGCTGCTCCCCTTCGTCCTCATCGTCGTCGTCTTCCTGTTCCTGATGAATCAGATGCAGGGCGGCGGCTCCCGGGTCATGAACTTCGGGAAGTCCAAGGCCAAGCTCATCACCAAGGACACCCCGAAGACGACGTTCTCGGACGTCGCCGGCTCGGACGAGGCCGTCGAGGAGCTCCACGAGATCAAGGAGTTCCTCCAGGAACCGGCCAAGTTCCAGGCCGTCGGCGCCAAGATCCCCAAGGGCGTGCTGCTGTACGGCCCGCCCGGTACCGGCAAGACCCTGCTCGCGCGTGCCGTCGCGGGTGAGGCCGGGGTGCCGTTCTACTCGATCTCCGGTTCCGACTTCGTCGAGATGTTCGTCGGTGTCGGTGCCTCCCGGGTCCGTGACCTGTTCGAGCAGGCCAAGGCGAACGCCCCGGCGATCGTCTTCGTCGACGAGATCGACGCGGTCGGCCGCCACCGCGGCGCCGGCCTCGGCGGTGGTCACGACGAGCGCGAGCAGACGCTGAACCAGCTGCTCGTCGAGATGGACGGCTTCGACGTCAAGGGCGGCGTGATCCTCATCGCCGCGACGAACCGGCCCGACATCCTCGACCCGGCGCTGCTGCGCCCCGGCCGATTCGACCGGCAGATCGCCGTCGACCGCCCGGACATGCAGGGCCGTCTGGAGATCCTCAAGGTTCACCAGAAGGGCAAGCCGGTCGCCCCGGACGTCGACCTGTCGGCCGTCGCCCGCCGTACGCCCGGTATGACGGGTGCCGATCTGGCCAACGTGCTGAACGAGGCCGCCCTGCTGACGGCCCGCAGCGACCAGAAGCTGATCGACAACCACATGCTGGACGAGGCGATCGACCGTGTGGTCGCGGGCCCGCAGAAGCGGACCCGGATCATGTCGGACAAGGAGAAGAAGATCACCGCGTACCACGAGGGCGGACACGCCCTGGTCGCGGCGGCCTCGCCGAACTCCGATCCCGTCCACAAGATCACGATCCTGTCGAGAGGCCGCGCCCTCGGCTACACGATGGTGCTGCCGGACGAGGACAAGTACTCGACCACGCGCAACGAGATGCTGGACCAGCTGGCCTACATGCTGGGCGGCCGCGCGGCCGAGGAGCTCGTCTTCCACGACCCGACGACGGGTGCCGCCAACGACATCGAGAAGGCCACGGGCCTGGCCCGGGCGATGGTCACGCAGTACGGCATGACCGAGCGTCTCGGCGCGATCAAGTTCGGCGGCGACAACACCGAGCCCTTCCTCGGACGTGAGATGTCTCACCAGCGCGACTACTCGGAAGAGGTCGCCGCGCTGGTCGACGAAGAGGTCAAGAAGCTCATCGAGACCGCGCACAACGAGGCCTGGGAGATCCTGGTCGAGAACCGCGACGTCCTCGACAACCTGGTGCTGCAGTTGCTGGAGAAGGAGACGCTGGGCAAGGAGGAGATCGCCGAGATCTTCGCCCCGGTCGTCAAGCGCCCGCCGCGGCCCGCCTGGACCGGCTCCTCCCGCCGTACGCCGTCCACCCGCCCGCCGGTCCTCTCCCCCAAGGAGCTGGCCCTGACGAACGGGGCGAACGGCGCGACGCCGGCCATCACCACCGCGAAGAGCACCGCGGCGGAGCCCGCCCCGGCGCCCGAGCGAGCCCCGGAGGACCGCCCCGAGAGCTGATCAGCGCTCTCCCGGTGGCCCACCGGGCCCGGAATGGATGCCGCGCCCCCCAGGTTTTAGCCTGGGGGGCGCGGCTTTCCGCCATTTGTGCAGGCCGCCCGTGATGGAAACAGGAACGAGGCACCAGATGACCGACCCCGTGATGCTGGACGGCGAGGGCCAGATCGGCGAGTTCGACGAGAAGCGGGCCGAGAACGCCGTACGGGAGCTGCTGATCGCGGTCGGCGAGGACCCTGACCGCGAGGGGCTCCGGGAGACTCCGGCGCGGGTGGCGCGGGCGTACAGGGAGATATTCGCGGGGCTGTGGCAGAAACCCGAGGACGTGCTGACGACGACGTTCGACATCGGGCACGACGAGATGGTCCTCGTGAAGGACATCGAGGTGTACTCGACCTGTGAACACCATCTGGTGCCGTTCCGGGGCGTCGCCCACGTCGGGTACATCCCCGCCCACAGCGGAAAGATCACCGGGCTGTCCAAGCTGGCCCGGCTCGTGGACGTCTACGCCCGTCGTCCGCAGGTGCAGGAACGACTCACCACGCAGATCGCGGACTCGCTGATGGAGATCCTGGAACCGCGTGGCGTCATCGTGGTCGTGGAGTGCGAGCACATGTGCATGTCGATGCGCGGGATACGCAAGCCCGGCGCCAAGACGCTGACGTCGGCCGTGCGGGGGCAGCTGCGGGACGCGGCGACGCGGAACGAGGCGATGAGCCTCATCATGGCGCGCTGACGCCTCACGTCACACGGTCGGGGCCGCCCCCGTGCCCTCGTGTTCGTCGTCGTCCGGGAGCTTGCAGACGCGCTCCAGGAAGATGGCCGCCGCTATGACGCCGATGCCCGCGAGGACGGAGAAGCCGGCGTAGATGGCCTGGTCGCGGCGGGCGGGGATGTCGAGGGACTCCAGCAGGAAGACGCCGGTGCCGCCGTACATGCCGGAGACCAGGGCGGCGACCAGGGCGCTGGCCTGGCCGAAGACGACCGCGCGGGCCGCCATCATGGGGTCGACGCCCTTGGCGTCGGGCTGACGCTCGCGCTGGGCCCTCAGCCGGGCGCGCAGCGAGAGCGCCGTGGCCAGCAGGACCACGGCGATCAGGGCCAGGACGATGGGGGCGGCCAGGGGGACGCTGGGGAGCGTGCCGATCGAGTTCCACAGGCGGGCGCCCGCCCAGGACAGCACCCCTGCCACGACGAAGACGCCGGCCAGCACCCTGATGCGCAGCTCTTTCACAGTGTCCCTTCGGTTCCCCCGGCTCCGGCCCGGTTGTGCAGCCGTCTCGACCTTAACGGCTACTCGGGCAGCCGGAGTTCCAGGTCCGTGCGCGGCGCCACGCCCTCGCGGGTGACGGAGTCCAGCAGACCGGCGACGGGGCCGCGGCCGGGCAGCTGCGCCTCGGGGTCCAGGTCGTGCCAGGGGGCCAGGACGAAGGCGCGCTCGTGGGCGCGGGGGTGGGGGAGGGTGAGCTGCGGGTCGTCGGAGACGACGTCGGCGTAGGAGACGATGTCGACGTCCAGGGTGCGCGGGCCCCAGTGCTCGTCCCGGACGCGGTGGAAGGCCTCCTCGACCGCGTGCGCGCGCTCCAGCAGCGAGGACGGCGGCAGGGTGGTCTTCAGCACGACGACCGCGTTGAAGTAGGCGGGCTGGCTGCCGGGCTCCACGCCCCAGGGCTCGGTCTCGTACACGGGGGAGACGGCCTTGATGCGGACGCCGGGGGTGTCCTCCAGGGCGTCGATGGCTCCCTGGAGGGTCTCCAGGCGGTTCCCGAGGTTGGAGCCGAGGGCGACCACGGCCCGTTTCGGATTGCTGAGCGTGGTGTCGGCGGCGTCGACCTTCTCGACGACGGAGGCGGGTACCGGCTGTACGGTCGGGTCGCTGGGGCCCTTGAGGAAGGGTGCAGTCATACTCGGCTCCGGGTGATGGTGACGGTCACGTCGTCGAAGGGGACGGTGATCGGGGCGTCCGGCTTGTGGACGCAGACCTCGACCTCCTGAACCCCCTCGTGCTTCAGACATACCTGGGCGATGCGCTCGGCGAGCGTCTCGATGAGGTTGACGGGCTCGCCCTGGACGACGGCCACGACCTCCTCGGCCACGATGCCGTAGTGCACGGTCTTCGCCAGGTCGTCGTCGGCCGCGGCCGGCCGGGTGTCCAGGCCGAGGACGAGGTCCACGACGAAGGTCTGGCCCTCCTCGCGTTCCCTCGGGAACACCCCGTGGTGCCCGCGGGCCTTCAGGCCGCGCAGCGCGACACGATCCACGCGAATCACTCCTGCAATCGTCGGTGCCGGCCGGTCCGTGCCGTGTGCGGGCGGCCACCGGCCTCAGTCGAATCTACCTGCGAGCCTGGGCGGGGCCGGGCCTCGGGGGCGTGGGCCCGGGCCGGACCCGGCAGGATTCACCCGGCGTTTCCCCTGGAGAACCCGGCGGCTCACGGGCTGGTAGCCGCCCATACCCGTGCATCCGTGATTCCAACCACTTCCTGGCGCGTACCCACTCACTCGGGGGTGTCGTCCTGTTCGTCCTCGTCGTTTTCGGCCAGAACGGGGGATGCGTGGTGCGACCAGAGTTTCCACCCCGCGGGCGTGCGCCGGAACACGTTCGTGGCGACCACGAGCTGGCCGACGAGCGGACCGAGCTCCTCGTCGCCCTTGGGGGCGGGGCCGCCGCTGAGGATGTTCTCCGTGCAGGTCACCAGGGCGGTGTCGCCGGTGACGGAGACGTGCACGTCGGTCAGGAAGAACTGGATGTAGTCGGTGTTCGCCATGATCAGCGCGTACGACCGGAGGACCTCGCCGCGCCCGGTGAGTACGGGCCAGCCGGGGTGCACGCAGGAGACCACGCCGCTGTCGGCCGGGTCGTGGTAGGTCTCGTCGACGCCCAGGTCGGCAGGGGTCAGCCAGAGCGACGCCAGTTCCTCGAAGTCGCCCCGTTCCAGTGCCTCGTAGAAGGCGGTGTTGGCGGCCTCGACCTGTTCGACGTCGGTGTGCGGGGCGCTCACCGGGTTCCTTCTGCGCCGGTGCGGGCCGCTGCGATGGCGCGGGCGACGCGTACGGCGTCCGCCGTGGCGAGCACCTCGTGCACGCGCACCGCCCACGCGCCGGCGTGCGCCGCGAGCGCGGAGACGGCCGCGGTGGCGGCGTCACGTTCGCGTGCGGGCGGTGGCGGGCCGTCCGGGCCGGCCAGGACCCGGCCGAGGAAGCGTTTGCGGGAGGCGGCGACGAGCAGCGGGTGGCCGAGGGCGAGGACCCGGTCGAGGCCGGCGAGGAGCGCGAGGTCGTGCTCGGCGTCCTTGGAGAAGCCGAGGCCCGGGTCGACGACGATGCGGTCGGGGGCGACGCCGCCCGCCAGGACGGCCTCCACGCGCGCGTGGAGCTCGTCGACGACCTCGGTGACGACGTCGGCGTACTCGCCGCGGACGTTGCCGCCCTGGAGGAAGCCGCGCCAGTGCATGACGACGAAGGGGGCGCCGGCGTCGGCGACGGCCGGGATCATGCGGGGGTCGGCGAGGCCGCCGCTGACGTCGTTGACGAGGGCGGCGCCGGCCGCGAGGGCCCGTTCGGCGACGGAGGCGCGCATGGTGTCGACCGAGACGGTGACGCCCTCGGAGGCCAGGCCGCGCACGACGGGGACGACGCGGCGGAGTTCCTCGGCCTCGTCCACCCGGGTGGCGCCGGGGCGGGTCGACTCGCCGCCGACGTCGACCAGGTCCGCCCCCTCGGTGACCAGGTCGAGGCCGTGCTTGACGGCGGCCGTGGTGTCGAAGAAGCGGCCGCCGTCGGAGAAGGAATCGGGGGTGACGTTCACGACTCCCATGACCGCGCAGCGGTCCCATTCCGGTAGGCCCGCCACGCGCCCGCGTCCGCTCTGGTTGCTCATATGTTCAGCGTAGGCCCAGGGGACGGCCGCCAGGCGCTGCGGCCCGGGTCGGTCCCGACAGGTCACGCCGCTCTGACGCTCCGTTCCGTCGTCGTGCCGTGGGCGCAGGGGCGGCGGCCGGCCGGGCGACGGCGGCGCAGGAAACGCGGCAGCGGCAGCGCCAGGTTGACGAAGCCCTCGGCCTGCATGGCGGCGAAGCCGATGCGGGGCAGGTCGGCGGAGGCCCGGTAGACGACGAAGCGGGGCTCCCAGCGCGGCTGGAACTTGGCGTTGAACTTGTACAGCGACTCGATCTGGAACCAGCGGGAGAGGAAGACGAGCAGTCCGCGCCAGGCGCGCAGCACCGGGCCGGCGCCGATCTTCTCGCCGCGGGCCAGCGCCGAGCGGAACATCGCGAAGTTGAGGGAGACGCGCGCGATGCCGAACTTCGGGGCGGCCTGGAGGGCGGCGACGATGAGCAGTTCGTTCATGCCGGGGTCGGCCGAGCGGTCGCGGCGCATGAGGTCGAGGGAGGCGCCGTCGGTGCCCCAGGGCACGAAGTGCAGGATCGCCTTCAGGTCGCCGTAGGGGCCGGGGTGGTCGTCCTGCTTGTGGGCGGTGGCGATGAGGCAGTCGCCGTCGGCGGGGTCGCCGACGCGGCCCAGGGCCATGGAGAAGCCGCGCTCGGTGTCGGTGCCGCGCCAGTCGTCGGCGGCGCGCCGGATGCGCTCCAGCTCGGCGTCGCCGAGGTCACGGACACGTCGTACCCGGGTTTCGTAACCGGCGCGCTCGATGCGTTTGACCATCTGGCGCACGTTGCGCATCGCGCGGCCGGCGAGGGAGAAATCCGCGACGTCCACCACCGCCTCGTCGCCCAGTTCGAGGGCGTCGAGCCCGGTCTCGCGGGTCCACACCTCGCCGCCGGTCTCGGAGCAGCCCATGACGGCCGGTGTCCAGGAGTGGGCCCTGGCCTCGTCCATGAACCGTTCGATGGCGCCGGGCCAGGCCTCGACGTCGCCGATCGGGTCGCCGCTGGCGAGCATCACACCGGAGACCACGCGGTACGTCACGGCCGCCTTGCCGCTGGGGGAGAAGACGACGGCCTTGTCGCGGCGGAGCGCGAAGTGGCCGAGGGAGTCGCGGCCGCCATGCCGCTCCAGCAGGGCGCGCAGCTTCGCCTCGTCCTCCTCGGTGAGGTGTGCGGCCGGGTGTTCGGGGCGGAAGGCCAGGTAGATGGTGGTGACGGCGGTGAGCAGGCCGAGGGCGCCGAGCGAGAAGGCGACGGTCCAGGAGGTGTTGCCCTGGTAGTCGACCGGGCCCTCGAAGCCGAACAGGCCGTAGATGACGTGGGTGATGCGGTCGGCCAGGCTCGGGTCGCCGACCATGCGCTCGGTGTGGACGCTGACGATGAGCAGGCCGAGCAGCAGCGAACCGGCGCTCATCAGCACGAAGTTGGCCAGCGCCCGCCAGCGGCTGCGCGGGTCGGGCAGGGCGTCGAACTGGTCGCGGTGGCGCAGCAGGGGTGCCAGCAGGGCCAGGGAGATCAGCACGCCCACGATCGAGTGCCGGTAGGTGAACTGCGCGACGGCACCGGCCGGCAGCAGGGCCACGGCCGCCCGCCAGGCCCGGCGCTTGCCCCGCTTGAGACCGTGGGCGAGGAGCAGCAACAGCACGCCGGTGCTGAGGGAAAGGGCGGCCGCGAACGGGCCGAGCGCGCCGGGCAGCACCTCGGCGATGGCGTGCATGCGGCTGTGCCGGAAGCGCGGGAAGACGCCCGCGGCGATGTCCAAGGCGCCCACCAGGGCGCAGGCTCTGCCGACGAGGAGGGGGACGGCCTCGGGGCGTGGTCCGCGCAGCAGGTGGCGCACGCGGTTCATCCGGCCGGTTCCCGCCGTGGCGTTGCCACGACTCGGAACCTCACCCGACATTTCCTCATCTGTCCTGACAGACATCGCATCCCGTAGTTCTGCGAGAGACCTTGGATCCGGTGCCGATTCGGGCATCCGGCGACATTGCGCCCTCTAGGACGGTGTCTAGGGGGAAGAGGTTCACTCCCGTCGTCAAAGCCGTTTCAAAGGCAAAGGAAAGTCCGGGACAAGCCCGTGCGAAGGTGTGAGCGCGCAGGGCTGCCCCGGACGGGAAGCGCGGACAGGTAACCACCGATGGGTCTGGGTCTCACGAGCAACAAGGTGCTGGTGCTGGCGGTACTGTCCGCCGTGCTGCTGTTCGCCGGCACGGTCTGGCTGTGGCCACGCCTGGCCCGGCGGAGCCTGCGGGCCGTGGGCGGGCGGGTCGGCCTGCTGCTCGCCACACAGGTGGCGCTGTTCGCCGCGGTGGGGCTCGCCGCCAACCAGTCCTTCGGTTTCTACGCGAGCTGGGCGGACCTGTTCGGGCAGGAGAAGGGCCAGGGCGTGGTCGTCGACCACACGCCGGGCGGCGGCCCGTTGGAGGTGGTCGGCTCGCGCCGGGTGCCGGGGGCGGCCGGGGTGAGCGCCCGGGCGGGCGGCCGGATCCAGCAGATCGACATCGTGGGCCGTACGACGCACATCGCCACGCCCGCGTACGTCTATCTGCCGCCGGAGTACTTCCAGCCGCGGTACCGCACCCGTACGTTCCCCGCGGCCGTCGTGCTGACCGGTTACCCGGGCACGGCGTCGGCGCTGGTGGAGAAGCTCCACTACCCGCGCACGGCACTGGAACTGGCCCGGGCGGGCCGGATGCGGCCGATGATCCTCGTGATGCTGCGGCCCACGGTGGCGCCGCCCCGGGACACGGAGTGCGTGGACGTCCCGGGCGGTCCGCAGACCGAGTCGTTCTTCGCCAGGGATCTGCCCGACGCGTTGCGCACGCACTACCGGGTGGCCGAAAAGCCGGGCGGGCTGGGCATCATCGGCAACTCGACGGGCGGCTACTGCGCCTTGAAGATCGCCATGCACCATCCCGGTGTGTATGGCGCCGGGGCGGGCTTGTCCGCGTACTACAAGGCGCCGATCGACGCCACCACGGGCGATCTCTTCCAGGGCGACAAGGGGCTCCGGAATCGCGCCGACCTGTGGTGGTACCTCAAGCACAGGCCCGCTCCCGACACTTCACTTCTCGTCACCAGCAGCAGATCCGGCGAGTCCAACTACAAGGACACGATGCGGTTCATAGAGCGGGTGGAGGCCACCGGGCGGACGCGGATCTCGTCGATCATCCTGGAAAGCGGCGGGCACAACTTCAACACCTGGCGGCGCGAGATTCCGGCGACGCTGGAGTGGATGGGCGGGCGGCTGAACGGCCGTTGAAAATGATCTTGGGAATTGGGTGAAGGTCCGATTCCGCTCCTTCCCGAGTTCCGGTGCCGTGTGAACGCTTCTGTGGCTTTGTTTTTGCGGGGTGGGTCACCAAGATTCGCCTACGCGCGGTAAGTTTCTGGCCATGCCACGTGGACGTCACCGCCATTCCCCGCCCTTGCACAGGCTGCTGCCCCCGTCGGCGATCGCAGGCGTCTCCCTCGTCTGCGCCCTGGGGCCCTGGGTGTTCACGGAGCCGACGGTGCTCCGCGGTCTGGCCGCGGCCGCCGCGGCGACGGCGGTCGTCGGCGCGGTCGTGCTCCGCCGCTGGGACATCCAGGCGGGCAAACGCGTCGCCGACCTCACGCGCGCGCGGGCGAGCGACGAATGGCGCTTCGAGGAGCGGGTCGCCGAACTGGAGGCCGACCTCGAGGAGTCCCGCGAGCTGCGCGCCAAGCTGGAGCAGCGGCTGCGCGCCAAGCGCACCGAACTGGCCGGGCTGCGCAACGAGCACGCCTCTCTGCTGCGCCGGTACGCCACCGCCGAGACCGAGCGCGCGAGCGTCCTGGAGGAACGCCGGGTGCTCGAGATCGAGGCGACGGCTCCGGTGCGGGCCGCGCTGCCCGCGGGGGCGGACCGGACGGCGGACGCTCCGGGAGAGGCGGACGAGGCGACTGCCGCCACCGGGGCCGAGGGCCTTGCCGTCGAGGAGCGGACGGCGATTCCCGCGGTGTTCTCGCCGGAGGGCTCCCGGCTGTTCCTGCGTGCCGCGGCGGCGCTCGCCCGGCTCGACAGCGACTCGGCCCCGGACCCGGACGGGGGCGGCGACGGCGACGGCGTACCGAAGGGCGACGACGCGGAGCCCGCGGGGGACGACCGCAAGGACGACCAGCGGGAGCAGTCGAAGGACGACAGGGAGAGCGAGGCGCAGGGGCAGTCCGAGGCGGTCGCCGGGCACGAGCACGCGACCGCCGGCACCTCCACCGCGGCCGGAGCCGAGGCCGAGCGGCTCGTGCAGCCTGCCTCTTCAGGTCACTACACGGTGCCGACCGCTGTGGCCGTGGCACCGCAGACGCCGGTGCGGCGCCCCGTGTCCGAAGGCGGGTTCGACTTCTTCGGTACCAAGCAGGAGACGTCACGGGCCGCCCTGGAGGCCGTGCAGAACGAGGACCTGGCCGATGTCGTCGGTCAGGAGGCTCTCGCGCTGCACAAGGCCGAGGCAGAGGCCGGGTACAAGCCTGCCGACGAGGAGTCGCGCGGGATCGGCCAGGTCATCGACCTGACGGCGCACGACGAGACGGAGCAGATCGACGTGCAGGGGCTGCGGAGCGCGGTTTCCTGACGCCCACGCTGCCGAAAGGCCCCCCGGCTGCGGTCGGGGGGCCTTCGCCTTCAAGTGGGTCATGCAAGTGGGTCATGCCATTTTCAGTGGGTCATGCCATCCAGCGGTCCGGCCGCGCGTCCCTGCGTCCCGTGCGTGACCGTTCCGCCTGTGCCGCCAGCAGCTCGCGTGCCTCGGTCGCGTCCCGCAGCCGTGCCCTCACCGTCTTGTTCGCGCCCGTGTCCACACACACGTCGGCCACGCCCCGGGCCCGCTCCCACGGCCCCTGCGTCATCCGTACGCTCTGCACCTTCGCGTGCGGCACCAGCGCGAGGCTCCGCCGCAGCAGCCCGGAGCGCGCCGCGAACACCGCGTCCGTGACGGCGAGCCCGTACCCGCGCCACCACACCGGCACGCACCACCGGGCGCGGCGCGGCGACGGCGACAGGGCCGCCTGCTCCGGCACGGTCACCCCGGGCAGCACGCGCGCGACGACGACCTCAGCGATCTCGCGCGGAGCGACCGGCACCAGTACGGAGTTGGAGGAGCCCGCCACGTCCAGCTCCACGCGCACCCAGCCGCGCCGCCGCCACAGCAGGGGCTCCACGATCCGCACGGTCTGCACCCGCCCCGGCGGCACCGTCTCATGGGCCCGGTCCAGCAGGCCGTGGTCGATGCGCAGCCCGTCGGGCGACTCGGCCACCGTCCAGTCGTACTCGCCGACGAACCGCCCCACGCTGCTCGCGCCCGCCGCGCCCAGCAACGGCAGGGCGACGGCCAGGACCGTCCACACGCTCTCCGTGGCCAGCCACAGCACCGGCGGCACGACGAGCGCCGCGGCCAGCGACCCCCAGGTCGCCCCGCTCAGCAGCAGCGACACGGCGAGGACGCCCGGCGGCACCCGCAGCATCTGCCGCGACGGCGCCTCCCCGACCTCGTGCGCGGTCTCGGGCGCGAATCCCGCCGCCCGGGCGAGCAGTTCGGCCCGCAGGGCACCCGCCTCGTCCGCGCCCAGGAAGGCCAGCTCGTCCTTCTTGTCGGTGCCTATGACGTCGAGTCGGAGCTTGGCGACGCCCGCGACCCGCGCGAGCAGCGGCTGGGTGACGTCGATGGCCTGGATCCGCTCCAGCCTGATGTGCGCGGTGCGGCGGAAGACGAGGCCGGTGCGGATGCGCAGTTCGGTCTCCGTCACCGCGAAGTGCGTGAACCACCACGAGCAGAAGCCGTACAGGGCGGCGGCCGGGAGGATCACGGCGAGGCCGATCAGCAGCGTGGTCGTGTCCAGCCGCGTCAGATGGCGCTGCGCCCCGTCGGGGTCGTGCACCGCCCAGCCGATCACCACGGCGACCGGCGCCCAGGCCCGCCTCAGCGGTGTGACGGGGTGCAGCCGCCGCTCGGCGATGCCGTTCCCGGCCGCGGCGGGCTCAGCGGCCTCGGCGGCGTCGGGCGCTGTCACAGCCCCGCCGATCGGGCCTCGCCCAGCGAGGTGAGCCGGTCGCGCAGCCGTTCGGCCTCGGCCGGGTCCAGGCCGGGGATGGTCGCGTCGGTCGCCGCGGCGGCCGTGTGCAGCTGCACGCTGGCCAGCCCGAAGTGCCGTTCCACGGGCCCGGAGGTGACCTCGACCAGCTGCATCCGCCCGTACGGCACGACCGTCTCCTCGCGCCACAGCACACCGCGGCTGATCAGCAGGTCGTCGGCGCGCTCGGCGTATCGCCAGGAGCGCCAGTTGCGGCCGGTCATCACCCAGCCCCAGGCCATCAGCGCGAGCGGCGGCAGCGCGAAGGCGGCCCAGGCGGGCCCGGCCAGCAGGCCCGGCACCAGCCCGGCGGCCAGGCTGATCAGCCCCAGCCACACCACCAGCAGCAACCGCCGCATCTTCAGCAGCCCGGGCGGCAGCGCGATCCACACCGGCTCGGCGTCGACGGCCTCCGCGGCGTCCTGCGTCTTGGCTGCGCCCGGTTTGTTGGCGGAGCCTGGTGTGCCGGCAGAGCCTGGTGTGCCGGCGGCGCGCGGTGTGTCGGCGGCGCCTGGAGCGTTGCCGGCGCCCTGTGTGTCCGCTGCGCCTGGGGTTTTGGCCGCGCCTGGTGTCTTGGTGGCGCTCTGCGTGTCCGCCGCGCCCTGCGTGGCCTCCGCGCCCTCTGCCGCCAGCGCGCTCTGCGTCTCTGCTGCGCCCGGTGTTCTGTCCGCGCCCGCTGCTTCGGCGGCGCCCTGCGTTCCGGCCGCGCCCTGCGTCTTCGCCGCGCCCTCTGCCCCCGCCGCGCCCCCTGCCCTCACCGCGCTCTGCGTCTCTGCGGCGCCTGGAGTTTTGGCCGCGCCTGGTGTCTTGGTGGTGCTCTGCGTGTCCGCCGCGCCCGGTGTCATGGTGGCGCCCGCTGCCCCCGCTGCGCTCTGCGTCTCCACTGCGCCCCCTGCCCCCGCCGCGCTCTGCGTCTCCGCCGCGCTCTGCGTCTCCGCCGCGCCCTGCGTGCCCGCTGCGCCGGGTGTCTCGGCGCCGTCCTGCGTTCCCGCCGCGCCCTCTGTCCCCGCCGCGCCCTGCGTCTCCGCCGCGCCCTCTGTCCCCGCCGGCCCCGTGTCCTGCGGGCTCCCCGTCTCCATGAGGCCAGCGTACGTAGGAGAGACTGTGTCCATGACTCCTACGACGGAGACCATGGTCGGAATCGGCGGCGCCGCGGAGAGCACCGACATGGTGCTCAACATCGGGCCGCAGCACCCGTCCACGCACGGCGTGCTGCGGCTGAAGCTCGTCCTGGACGGCGAGCGCATCACGCACGCGGAGCCCGTGATCGGCTATATGCACCGCGGCGCGGAGAAGCTGTTCGAGGCGCGCGACTACCGCCAGATCATCATGCTCGCCAACCGCCACGACTGGCTGTCGGCGTTCTCCAACGAGCTGGGCGTGGTCCTCGCCGTGGAGCGGATGCTCGGCATGGAGGTCCCCGAGCGCGCGGTGTGGCTGCGCACGCTGCTCGCCGAGCTGAACCGGGTGCTCAACCACCTGATGTTCCTCGGCTCGTACCCGCTGGAGCTCGGCGGGATCACCCCGATCTTCTACGCCTTCCGGGAGCGCGAGGAGCTCCAGCACGTCATGGAGGAGGTCTCCGGCGGGCGGATGCACTACATGTTCAACCGCGTGGGCGGTCTCAAGGAGGACCTGCCCGCCGGGTGGACCACGCGCGCGCGGACCGCCGTCGCCGACGTGCGGTCCCGGATGGACCGGTTCGACGACCTGGTGCTCGGCAACGAGATCTTCCGGGGCCGCACCCGGGGCGTGGGCCGGCTCACGCCTCAGGCCGTGCACGCGTACGGGGTGAGCGGGCCGCTCGGGCGCGCCTCGGGCGTCGACTTCGACCTGCGCCGGGACGAGCCGTACCTCGCCTACGGCGACCTCCAGGACACCCTGAAGGTGGTGACCCGGCAGGAGGGCGACTGCCTCGCACGCTTCGAGTGCCTCCTGGAGCAGACGCACAACGCGCTCGACCTGGCCGACGCCTGCCTCGACCGGCTCGCCGAACTGCCGCCCGGGCCCGTCAACCAGCGGCTCCCGAAGGTCCTGAAGGCACCCGAGGGCCACACCTACGCCTGGACCGAGAACCCGCTCGGCATCAACGGCTACTACCTGGTCAGCAAGGGCGAGAAGACGCCGTACCGGCTGAAGCTGCGCTCGGCCTCGTACAACAACATCCAGGCGCTGACGGAGCTGCTGCCGGGGACGCTGGTGGCGGACATGGTGGCGATCCTGGGTTCGATGTTCTTCGTCGTGGGCGACATCGACAAGTAGCGTCCCGGGCCCTGCCCTACAGCGGGTCCCCGATCCCGACCGGCTGCAGCAGCCACCCGAAGTCGCCCAGGCCGCCCGACGCCGTGAGCTCGGCGGCCTCCCCGGCGCTCGCGAGGGCGCGTACGTAGGCGGCGGGGTCGGTGGACGCCAGCGTGAGCGGGGGGCGTGCGCCGGTCACGCCGAGGGCCCGCAGTGCCTCGCGCTGCGGGAGCACGCGCCCACCGGGCAGCGCGCACGCGTCGAGCGCCACATGGGCCGTGATGTCGCACGAGCCGTCCGGGACGGCCGCCGTCTCGCGGCCCTCCCGGAAGCCGGTGAGCGTCCCGAACGGCGGCCGCGTCTTCGCCGTGTGCGCGTAGTCCACGGCGACGGCGAGTCCCCGGTCGAGCGTGGCGACCGCAGAGGCCCAGGCCTCGTCCCTGGGCAGGCCGATCTCGGCCCGCAGCCCCGCCTCGCCGGACAGTGGCCACCAGCGTGCCAGCCACCGCGCCTGCGGCCCGTCGACCGGCTCCCCGAGCCGTTCGGTCCCGTCCGGCCGGACCAGCACCAGCCGCGCCACGCCCGAGGAGTCCACCTCCGCGACCTCCACCGGTACGTTGTCCAGCCACTCGTTGGCGAACAGCAGCCCGTTCGTGCCCTGCGGCGGTTCGGCCAGCCACTCGATCCGGTGATCGAGCCCCTCGGGCCGCTCGGCGACTTCGACGGCGTACGCGCGCGTGCGGACCGCCACCTCGGCCGGGAGCACGGCGAGCACCCCGGCGGCCAGCTCGCCCCGCCCGGCCGCCATGTCGACGAAGTCCAGCGTCGCGGGCCGCCCCAGCGCCTCGTCGACCCGGCACAGCAGCCCCGCCACGGCCCCGGCGAACAGCGGTGACGCGTGCACGGACGTGCGGAAGTGCCCGGCCGGCCCCTCGGCCCGGCGGTAGAAGCCGCCCGGCCCGTACAGGGCCTCCCGAGCCGCCGCACGCCACCCGCGCCACTCCGGTGCCTCGTGCTCCTCCGGTCCCTCGCCCCTCGTCACTTCCGTCACGGGGCCAGGCTATGCGGACACAACGAACGCAACTCCACCTTGCGGAGTACGCGCGCCCGGTGCGGATCGGCCCTCCGGTTGACCCCTGCACCTATCCCGCTTCCCTACGCTGGGTTACGTGCAGCGCCTCTATGACTTCCTCCGCAGGCACCCGATGTGGGTCGACGGCTCGTGGGCCGTGGTCCTCCTCGGGATTTCCGTGGTCGGCGGAGCGTCGGGCGGATTCGGCTCCCCGGCCGTCGCCGTTCCGCTCTCGCTGCTGTTGTGCCTGGTGGTCGCGCTGCGCCGCCGCATGCCGGAGAAGATGCTGCTGCTCGCGACCGCAGTCGGTCTGGCCCAGCTGATCACCGATGTCGAGATGGGCCCCCACGACTTCGCCATGCTGGTGATCGTCTACACGGTGGCGGCGGAGGGAGCGCGCTGGGCGTCCCGCTTCGCGCTGGTCGCCGGCCTGTGCGCGGCCCCCGTGGCCCACCTGCGCTGGCCGAGCGACCAGACGAGCGTCGCGGCCGGCATCGCCGCGACGGTCTTCATGACCGTGCCCTTCGCCCTCGCCTGGGTGCTCGGCGACTCCATCCGTACCCGCCGTGCCTACTTCGCGCAGCTGGAGGAGCGGGCCGCCCGCCTGGAGAGGGAGCGCGAGGCACAGTCCAAGGTCGCGGTCGCCGCGGAACGCGCCCGCATCGCCCGCGAGTTGCACGACGTCGTCGCGCACAACGTCTCGGTGATGGTGGTGCAGGCCGACGGCGCCGCCTACGTCCTCGACGCCGCCCCCGACCAGGCGAAGAAGGCCCTGGAGACCATCTCCTCCACCGGCCGCCAGGCCCTCGCCGAGATGCGCCGCCTGCTCGGCGTGCTGCGTACCGGGGAGCACGAGGAGGGCGGCGAATACGTGCCGCAGCCCGACGTCCAGCAGATCGAGGACCTCGTCGAACAGTGCCGTGGGCACGGACTGCCCGTCGACTTCAAGGTCGAGGGCACCCCCCGCCCACTGCCCAGCGGCGTCGAGCTCACCGCCTACCGCATCGTGCAGGAAGCGCTCACGAACACCCGTAAGCACGGTGGGCCCAACGCGGGCGCGAGCGTGCGCCTGGTGTACTTCGACGACGGCCTAGGCCTGCTCGTCGAGGACGACGGCAAGGGCGCCCCGCACGAGCTGTACGAGGAGGGCGGGTTCGACGGCCAGGGCCACGGCCTGATCGGCATGCGGGAACGGGTCGGCATGGTCGGCGGGACCCTGGACGCCGGCCCGCGCCCGGGCGGAGGATTCCGCATCAGTGCCCTGCTGCCGCTCAAACCCGCCGGCTGACCCGGGCACACGCCCCTCGCTGACACCTGTAACGCTCCTACCTGCAACAGAGACTGGAAGAGGCCCCGATGACGATCCGCGTGATGCTCGTCGACGACCAGGTGCTGCTGCGCACCGGGTTCCGGATGGTGCTCGCCGCCCAGCCGGACATGGAGGTCGTGGCGGAGGCGGGCGACGGTGTCGAGGCCCTTCAGGTGCTGCGCTCGACGGAGGTCGACGTGGTGCTGATGGACGTCCGCATGCCGAAGCTCGACGGGGTGGAGGCGACCCGCCGGATCTGCTCGGACACCGACCCGCCGAAGGTGCTCATCCTGACCACCTTCGACCTCGACGAGTACGCCTTCTCCGGGCTGAAGGCGGGCGCCTCCGGCTTCATGCTCAAGGACGTGCCGCCCGGGGAGCTCCTCGCCGCGATCCGCTCCGTGCACAGCGGGGACGCGGTCGTCGCGCCCTCCACCACCCGGCGGCTCCTGGACCGCTTCGCGCCGATGCTGCCGGGCACCGCGAAGCAGCCCCAGCACCAGGAGCTGGAGCGGCTCACCGGGCGCGAGCGCGAGGTCATGGTGCTGGTCGCGCAGGGCCTGTCCAACGGCGAGATCGCGGCCCGGCTCGTGCTGTCCGAGGCGACCGTGAAGACGCACGTGGGCCGCATCCTGACCAAACTGGGGCTCAGGGACCGGGTGCAGGTCGTGGTGCTGGCCTACGAGACGGGGCTGGTGCGGGCCGGCGGGCACGGCTGACCCGGACGCCCGGGACCTACCTCAGGATCCCCTCCAGGAACTCGCTGCCGAGCCGGGCCACCACCGTCACGTCCAGCTGGTGCAGGACGTAGCGCCCCCGGCGGCGGGTGGTGATCAGGCCCGCCTTCTTCAGCACTGCCAGATGCCGGGATATCTCCGGAGCCGTCATGCCGTGCACCTGCGCCAGCTCGCCGGTGGTGTACGCGCTGCGGGCCAGATGGCGGCACATGCGCATGCGCACGGGGTGGGACAGCGCGGTCATGCGCAGGGCCAGCTGCTCCAGCGTGGGCGGGGCGGCGAGCTCGGGGGAGCCGACCGGGTAGTGCAGCACCGGCTGCCAGCCGTACCGGTGCAGGACCGCCAGATGGGGCCAGCCCAGGCTCGTCGGGACGAGCAGCAGACCGCCGTCCCCCGTGGTCGTACGGCCCTCGCCCAGCTTGTCGACCGTGATGTCGGCGGCGGCCTCGTCGAGCGTCAGCGCCGGGGACACCGCGGCCAGCATCTCGGCCAGGCCCTTGTGCCTGAGCAGGTCCGTCTTGTGCCGGGTGTCCGCCGCGAGCTGGTGGCGCAGCCGCGACCAGGCCTCCGCGAAGAACGCCGCGTCACAGTCCTGCAGGAACTGCCGCAGCCACGCCCGGATCCTGGGCGGGTCGGCCAGCAGCCGCTCGCTGAAGCGCAACTGCCGCGGCCCGCGCGCGGCGGCCAGGTCCAGGGCGCGCCGGCGCACCTCCGCGTCGGACAGCGCGTCCGGGCCGTGCGAGCAGTACGGCAGCGAGCACGTGAACTCCAGGGCCGCGTCCACGAACTGCTCGTCCGTCAGTTTGTCCAGCAGGTCCAGTTCATCGGCGAGCGTGGCGCCCGGCAGTGTGCTCCGGCCCGGGATGCCGGCGAAGGGCATGAACAGGTCCGAGAACGTCGTCCGCCACAGGAAGTCGGCCTCGCACATCCGGTCGGCCAGATGCGGGTCGAGCCGGGCGGTCACGCCCGTCACCCAGCCCTGGAGGCCAGGGTGGTGCCCCGGCTCGGACAGCGCGTGCAGCGCCATGCCCAGCTCGGCCAGGGGCGAGGGCACGACGGCGACCTGTTCCCGCCTCAACCCAGCGATGTCGATGTGCACGCTCATGACCTCATGGTGCACCCCGCCACTGACAGCGCCCCCGTCGATTGACGGGCCTCGTCAATCGGCGCGACGCCGCCCTCGGCACGGGCGCACTGTGGGACCACCGGGGCAGCCGCGGAGCCTCCGGACCTCCATCACCCCGTCCCGCAGAGGCGATCCACCATGAGCATCACGCAGCAGTACCTCCTCGACACCTACCGCGCCCGGCAGCACGACGAGGCCGCCCCGCCCGCCCCGGGTGTGCACGACTGGCAGGTGGTACGGGAATGGCGCGACGAACGGCAGTTCCGGGCGGTCCTCGCCGGGCGCCCGGCCCGCGCCCGGACACGGATCCGGCACGCCATGAGCCGCCGGCCGCGCCTGGTGCGGCGTTCTACCGGCTGACCGTGCGTTCCCCGTCGGCGGCCCCGCTCGTCGCCCGGCCGGCCTCCTCGGGCAGCCGGGCGGCGAACTCGGCGACCGCGGTCTTCACGTCCTCGGCGGTCCACTCCAGCCCGGCGGACCGCACCTGCACCTCCGTGCGGGCCAGGCCCGGGCCGGTCCGGTCCCAGGCGAAGGAGAACAGGACGGTGCCGGTCTCCTCGGCCGTCCGCACCGCCGCCTCCGAGAGGACGTCGGCGTCGTACGGCAGCCACACCTGGAAGTCGTGGGTGTGCGGCACCTCCGGGTGCACGCGCGCCCACGGCACCCCGGCCGCCGCGAACCCCTCGCGCAGCGCGGCGGCCACCACGCGCGCGTGGGCGACGTACTCCGGCAGCCGGGGCAGTTGCCGCTCCAGCCCGACCAGCGCCGACAGAGCCGTCGGGAACTGCTGGAAGACCAGGCCGCCGTACCGGTGCCGCCAGGCCCTCGCCTCCTCCACGAGCTCCGTCGGCCCGGCGAGCGCCGCACCGCCGAACGCCTCAAGGGACTTGTAGAACGACACGTAGACGCTGTCGGCCAGGCCCGCGATCTCCGCCAGGGACCGGCCGAAGTGGGCCGTGGACTCCCACAGGCGGGCCCCGTCGAAGTGCACCACGGCGTCCCGCTCCCGCGCGGCCGCCACCACCTCGGTGAGCTCCTCCCAGGAGGGCAGGACGAAACCGGCGTCCCTCAGGGGCAGTTCCAGCATCAGCGCTCCGAAGGGCTCCTCGAAGTCGCGCACCTCGGCGGCGGTGGGCAGCCGCGGCTCGCTGCTCAGGCGCACCGGCCGCAGGCCGCCGACCTCGCTGAACGCGTTCCGCTCGTGCACCTCGGGATGGCTGAGCGCGTGCAGGGCGACGGTCGGGTTGCCGCTACGGCCCGCCCAGCAGCGCAGCGCCACCTGCTGGGCCATCGTGCCCGTCGGGAAGAACGCGGCGGCCTCGGTGCCGAGCAGCCCGGCGACCTTCGACTCCAGTGCCTCGACGACGCCGTCGCCGTACACGTCGGACCGCTCGTCCAGGTCGTACAGGTCCGCCGCCCCGTCCAGCTCCGCCAGCCGCTCCCGGAGCGACTTGTGGAAGGCGAAGCGCGCGAACACGCGCTGTGCGCCGCGGTGGGCGGCCAGCCGCCGCTCCCGGAGCTGTGACCTCCGGTCCTCGTCCGACAGTTGCCCGGTCGCCTGCTCGTCCTGTTCCGCCGTGTCGCTCATGGCCCGGATCATCCCGCGCGCGGATGCGGGCGGACACCCGGTTTTCCATGCCTGAACGCACATCCTGTGGACAACCGAACGCCCCTCGAACCGATCGCGTTAACATGACGAGAAATCGTCCGGTACCCGGAGCGGACTGGAACGGGAAGGCCGCCGTCGAGTGAACACAACCCCACAGCCAGACCCCAGGGACCGCCCCGCGCGGCTCACCGTCGGCGTCGTCGGCGCCGGCCGCGTGGGACCCGCACTGGCCGCGTCCCTCCAGCTCGCCGGGCACCGCCCGGTCGCCGTCTCCGCGGTCTCGGAGGTCTCCCGGCGCCGTGCCGCGCAACTGCTGCCCGACGTGCCGGTGATGCCGCCCGCCGAGGTCCTCCAGCGGGCCGACCTGGTCCTGCTGACGGTTCCCGACGACGCCCTGCCCGAGCTGGTCACGGGCCTCGCCGACACCGGGTCGGTACGGCCGGGACAACTGCTCGTCCACACCTCCGGGCGGTACGGCGCGCGGGTGCTCGACCCCGCCCTGCGCGCGGGCGCCCTGCCGCTGGCCCTGCACCCCGCGATGACCTTCACCGGCACGCCCGTGGACGTCCAGCGGCTGGCCGGCTGCTCCTTCGGCGTCACCGCGCCCGAGGAGCTGCGGCTGGCCGCCGAGGCCCTGGTCATCGAGATGGGCGGCGAGCCGGAGTGGATCGCCGAGGAGAACCGGCCGCTCTACCACGCGGCCCTCGCGCTCGGCGCCAACCACCTGGTCACCCTGGTCGCCCAGTCCCTGGAGCTGCTGCGCACGGCCGGTGTCTCGGCCCCCGACCGGATGCTCGGCCCGCTGCTCGGCGCGGCCCTGGACAACGCCCTGCGCTCGGGCGACGCGGCCCTGACGGGCCCGGTCGCGCGCGGGGACGCGGGCACGGTCGCCGCGCACGTCACCGAGCTGCGCCGGCACGCCCCGCAGGCCGTGGACGGCTACCTGGCGATGGCCCGCGCGACCGCCGACCGGGCCCTGGCCCACGGCCTGCTGAAGCCGGAGCTCGCCGAGGACCTCCTCGGGGTACTCGCCCACGGGACCGAGGGCACCGACGGCACCGAAGGGGACGCCCGATGACCACCACCCTGCTCAGCACCGCCGGTGAACTGCACGCACGCGCGCGTGCGGGCCGCCGCGCCGTGGTGATGACCATGGGCGCGCTGCACGAGGGACACGCCACGCTGATCCGCACCGCGCGCGCCCTCGCCGGGCCCGACGGCGAGGTCGTCGTCACCGTCTTCGTCAACCCGCTCCAGTTCGGCGCGGGCGAGGACCTCGACCGCTATCCCCGGACCCTGGACGCCGACGTGAAGCTGGCCGGGGAGTCGGGCGCGGACGTCGTGTTCGCCCCGGCCGTCGGCGAGGTCTACCCCGGCGGCGAGCCCCAGGTCCGCATCACCGCGGGCCCCATGGGCGAGCGGCTCGAGGGCGCCTCCCGCCCGGGCCACTTCGACGGCATGCTCACGGTCGTCGCCAAGCTGCTGCACCTCACCCGCCCCGACGTCGCCCTGTACGGCCAGAAGGACGCCCAGCAGCTCGCCCTGATCCGCCGCATGGTGCGGGACCTGAACTTCGGGGTGGAGATCGTCGGCGTCCCCACCGTCCGCGAGGAGGACGGCCTGGCCCTGTCCAGCCGCAACCGCTACCTGTCGCCCGCCGAGCGGCGCACCGCCCTCGCGCTGTCCAGTGCCCTGTTCGCGGGCCAGGACCGGCACGCCGCGCAGGAGGCGCTGCGCGCCCGGGCCCGCGAGGTGCCCGCCACACGCGCGCGTGCCGAGGCCCTCAGCGCCATAGGCGAGTCCCGCGCGGCAGCGGACGCGCACGCCGTCGCGACGGCCGTCCCGGGCGGCCCGGCCGCCGTGCGCGCCGCCGCCCGCCAGGTCCTCGACGAGGCCGCCCGCCTCGATCCGCCGCTGGTGCTGGACTACCTCGCCCTGGTCGACCCGTCCGACTTCACCGAGATCGGGGACGACTTCACCGGCGAGGCGGTCCTCGCCGTCGCCGCCCGGGTCGGGACGACCCGGCTGATCGACAACATCCCGCTCACCTTCGGAACCTTCGGAGCCGCCTCGTGACCACCACAGGCATACGACTGCACGCGCCCGCCCCCGGGTGGTCCATCTCCGCGGACGTGGTCGTCGTCGGCTCCGGCGTCGCCGGCCTCACCGCCGCCCTGCGCTGCGAGGCGGCCGGCCTCACCACCGTCGTCGTTACCAAGGCCCGCCTGGACGACGGCTCCACCCGCTGGGCCCAGGGCGGCATCGCCGCGGCCCTCGGCGAGGGCGACACCCCCGAACAGCACCTGGACGACACCCTGGTCGCGGGCGCGGGCCTGTGCGACGAGGAAGCGGTCCGCCTCCTCGTCACCGAGGGCCCCGACGCCGTACGACGCCTCATCGAGACCGGCGCCCAGTTCGACGAGTCCTCCGCGGGCGGCCTGGAACTCACCCGCGAGGGCGGCCACCACCGCCGCCGCATCGCCCACGCCGGCGGCGACGCCACCGGGGCCGAGATCTCCAGGGCCCTGGTCGAGGCGGTACGCGCGCGTGGTCTGCGCACGGTCGAGAACGCGCTCGTCCTGGACCTCCTCACGGACGCCGAGGGCCGCACGGCGGGCGTCACCCTGCACGTCATGGGCGAGGGCCAGCACGACGGCGTGGGCGCGGTCCACGCCCCTGCGGTGGTCCTGGCGACCGGCGGCATGGGCCAGGTCTTCTCGGCGACGACCAACCCCTCCGTCTCCACGGGCGACGGCGTGGCACTGGCGCTGCGCGCGGGCGCCGAGGTGAGCGACCTGGAGTTCGTCCAGTTCCACCCGACGGTCCTCTTCCTGGGCTCCGACGCGGAGGGCCAGCAGCCCCTGGTCTCCGAGGCGGTACGCGGCGAGGGCGCCCACCTCGTCGACGCCGACGGCGTGCGCTTCATGCAGGGGCAGCACGAACTGGCCGAGCTCGCCCCGCGGGACATCGTCGCCAAGGGCATCACGCGCCGCATGCAGGAGCGGGACGCCGAGCACATGTTCCTCGACGCCCGGCACTTCGGCGCCGACATGTGGGAACACCGCTTCCCGACGATCCTCGCCGCCTGCCGCGCGCACGGCATCGACCCGGTCACCGAGCCCATCCCGGTCGCCCCGGCCGCCCACTACGCCTCCGGCGGCGTCCGCACCGACTCCCGGGGCCGTACGACCGTCCCCGGCCTGTACGCGTGCGGCGAGGTCGCCTGCACCGGCGTGCACGGCGCCAATCGCCTGGCCTCCAACTCCCTCCTCGAAGGCCTCGTCTACGCCGAGCGCATCGCGGCCGACATCGCGGCGAACGGCCTCGAAGCCCGGGTGCCGCAGCCGCTGCCGCACCCGGAGACCCCCGAGCACCCGCTGCTCACCCCGGAGGCCCGCTTCACGATCCAGCGGATCATGACGAACGGGGCCGGTGTCCTGCGCTCCGCCGAGTCCCTCACCAAGGCCGCCGACCAGCTCCAGCAGCTGCACACCGACGCCCGCGACGCCCTCGCCGAGAACGGCAAGACCGCCGAGGCCGGCGTCGACACCTGGGAGGCCACCAACCTGCTGTGCGTGGCCCGGGTCCTGGTCGCCGCGGCCCGGCTGCGCGAGGAGACCCGGGGCTGCCACTGGCGCGAGGACCGCCCCGAGCGCGACGACACCACCTGGCGGCGCCACATCGTCGTACGCCTGAACCCCGACCGCACGCTGGCCGTGCACACCACGGACACCACAAACTTCCCCACGACCCTCCCGCACAAGGCCCCCCAGGAGCAGTGACCGACGTGAGCACCCCCGACCTTCCCCTGGCCTCGTCCGGAGGCTGCGGCGACGGCTGCGCCTGCGGCGCGGACGACGAGGCATACCTGGAGTGCGGCCTGGACCCCGCACTCGCCCAGCTCCTGGCCGACGCCGGCCTCGACCCCGTGGAGGTCGAGGACATCGCCAACGTGGCCCTCCAGGAGGACCTGGCCCACGGCGTGGACGTGACGACGGTGGCGACGATCCCCGAGGACGCGGTGTCCACCGCCGACTTCACCGCCCGCGAGGCGGGCGTCGTGGCCGGCCTGCGCGTCGCCGAAGCGGTCATCTCGGTCGTCTGCGAGGAGGAGCTCGAGATCGAGCGCCACGCGGAGGACGGCGACCGCGTCGAGGCGGGCCAGAAGCTCCTGTCGGTCACCACCCGCACCCGCGACCTCCTCACGGCCGAGCGCAGCGCGCTGAACATCCTGTGCCGTCTGTCGGGCATCGCGACGGCCACGCGCGCGTGGGCGGACGTCCTGGACGGCACGAAGGCCAAGGTCCGCGACACCCGCAAGACGACACCCGGCCTGCGCTCCCTGGAGAAGTACGCGGTCCGCTGCGGCGGCGGCGTCAACCACCGCATGTCCCTGTCGGACGCGGCCCTCGTCAAGGACAACCACGTGGTCGCCGCGGGCGGCGTCGCCGAGGCCTTCAAGGCGGTCCGCGAACGCTTCCCCGACATCCCCATCGAGGTCGAGGTCGACACCCTGCACCAGCTCCGCGAGGTTCTGGACGCCGGCGCCGACCTGATCCTCCTGGACAACTTCACACCGGGCGAGTGCGAGGAGGCGGTCGCCCTCGTCCAGGGCCGCGCCCTCCTGGAGGCCTCGGGCCGCCTCACGCTCGACAACGCCAAGGCCTACGCGGACACCGGCGTCGACTACCTCGCCGTCGGAGCCCTCACCCACTCCTCGCCGATCCTGGACATCGGCCTGGACCTGCGGCCGGCGGAGTAGGGGAGCGGGTACGGGTCATGCTGCTGACGATCGACGTAGGGAACACCCACACCGTCCTGGGCCTGTTCGACGGCGAGGACATCGTCGAACACTGGCGCATCTCCACGGACGCGCGCCGCACCGCCGACGAGCTGGCGGTCCTCCTCCAGGGCCTGATGGGCATGCACCCGCTCCTCGGGGACGAACTGGGCGACGGCATCGACGGCATCGCCATCTGCGCGACCGTCCCCTCGGTCCTGCACGAGCTCCGCGAGGTGACGCGCCGCTACTACGGCGACGTCCCGGCGGTCCTCGTGGAACCGGGCGTCAAGACGGGCGTCCCGATCCTCATGGACAACCCCAAGGAGGTCGGCGCGGACCGCATCATCAACGCGGTCGCGGCGGTCGAGCTCTACGGCGGCCCCGCGATCGTCGTCGACTTCGGCACGGCGACGACGTTCGACGCGGTCAGCGCGCGCGGCGAGTACGTCGGCGGGGTCATCGCCCCCGGCATCGAGATCTCCGTCGAGGCCCTCGGCGTCCGCGGCGCCCAGCTCCGCAAGATCGAGGTGGCCCGGCCCCGCAGCGTCATCGGCAAGAACACGGTCGAGGCGATGCAGTCGGGCATCATCTACGGCTTCGCCGGCCAGGTCGACGGGGTCGTCAACCGCGTGGCCCGCGAGCTGTCCGAGGACCCGGACGATGTCACGGTCATCGCGACGGGCGGCCTGGCACCGATGGTCCTGGGCGAGTCGTCGGTCATCGACGAGCACGAGCCGTGGCTGACGCTGATCGGGTTGCGCCTGGTGTACGAGCGGAACGTGTCGCGTATGTGAGCCGGGCAGCGGCGCTGGTGCGCCGCTGCCCACCCGTGCCGCCCTGGGGGTACCTCCCAGGCCCTTAAGGCACTGGGGGAGGCACGATTGCCCGCTAGGGCGGCCACGCACCCCGCCCACCCGGGTGGTCCCCCGCGCCACACCCACCCTTTATGCGGAATTTGTCTGATTAGCGCGTATCGTCGCAGCATGCCCACGCCATACGGATCCCGCGGCGGCATGGCGTTCGGCGTGGAGGAGCTGCGTGTGCTCCGCCGCGCTCTCGCCCTCGCCCTCCACCCCACCTCCGCCTCGGCCGACGACGTCCAGGACTGCCTCCGCCTCGCACAGTCGCTCGACGAGGCGATGCGGGAAGGGGTCAGGCTGCGCGCCTTCCTCGTGGCCGACCTCGGCCGGTACCGCGCCGCCCTCCCCGGCACCGCCGCCGGCTACCTCACGCTCCTGGACGAGGCACTGGGCGCCGGATACCGCCCCCACCCCGACGACCTCGCCGCCCTTCGCGCCCTGCGCGGCAACCCCACCGCGGCCGCCCTCCTGGACCGCTGTCACCTGCTCGACGGGCAGCAGCCCGTCCGCACCCGCTCGCACACGTACTCGTCGGCCACTCACCCCCGCCCGGTGGCCCCCGGCACCCCCACCATCCCCGCCTCACGCTCCCGCCTCCGTCTCCTCCCCCTCCCCGGAGGCCTCTCCAACGCCGCCGAGAACGCCCCGGAACAGCAGCCCGAGAAGCAGCCCGAGAAGAAGCCCGCACGGAAGCCGGCGGCCCCGAAGCCCGCCCCCAAGCCCACCCCGGCCCCCACCCCGGGCACCCCGAAACCCAGCCGCCCGATCCCCACCCCGGGCGAGGTCTTCCCGCGCCGCAAGCCCACCCCGCCACCCCCGTCGAACCCCCAGCAGCTCGCCGCGGGCTGACGTGGCTACTCTGGATCCATGGACTATGTCTCCGCGCTCCTGCCCCCGGTCGTCATGGCCGTTTTCTTCATCGGCGTGATCCGGGTGATCGTGAAGACACAGGGCGGCGCCAACAAGGCCAAGGAGGACGCGGCCGTCGACGCCGCCCTCGCGCGCGTGGAGGGTGCCCGGCAGTCCTCCGCGACGCCCCCGAAGGCCGAAGCCTGACCCGACCGCTGCCTGCCGCCCGCCCGGCACAGCGCTCCGACGGCGTACGACTCCGTGCGGCCCGCCCTCCCTGGTGAGGCCTTGAGGCCCGCACTTTCGAGTCGTACGCCCTTTTTGCTCCCGTTCGCCGGTGAAGTGCACGTCCGCCACGCCATTACCCAGATCTCCCACTATTGTTCTGAGGTGTGCCTCGCCCATTGGGAGAACTCGAAGACGCGGTCATGTCGCGGGTGTGGAAGTGGAACCGCCCGGTGACCGTTCGAGAAGTCCTGGAAGATCTTCAGAAGGAGCGGTCCATCGCGTACACCACCGTGATGACCGTTTTGGACAATCTCCATCAGAAGGGCTGGGTGCGCCGCGAGGCGGAAGGCCGCGCCTATCGATATGAGGCGGTCTCCACACGCGCCGCCTACGCAGCCGCCCTGATGAACGACGCCTGGTCGCAGAGCGACAACCCCGCCGCGGCTCTCGTCGCCTTCTTCGGCATGATGAGCGAGGAACAGCGAGAGACTCTCCGCGATGCCGTACGCATCGCTCAGGGCCCGGAAACCCAGAAACCGACCGGACCGTCGGAACTGGCCGTTCCGCCGGAAGGAACGGAACCGCCGGAACGAACCGAACCGCCGGAGAACCCCGCCTCTGCTCAGGACCCCGACGGGCGATAGCGTCCCGGCATGTCCGCGAAGAGCCCTGAAGCACCCGCAAAAGCCATCACCGTCCGACGGGCACGTACCAGCGATGTCCCGGCCGTGCGCCGCCTCCTTGACGCCTACGTCCGCGGCGGCATCCTGCTCGACAAAGCAACGGTGACGCTTTACGAGGACATCCAGGAGTTCTGGGTCGCGGAACGGGACGACAACGCCGAGGTCGTCGGCTGCGGCGCCCTGCACGTGATGTGGGAAGACCTCGCCGAAGTGCGCACTCTCGCCGTGAAGCCCGGCCTGAAGGGCGCGGGCGTCGGTCACCAGTTGCTGGAGAAGTTGCTGCACACCGCCCGCTGGCTCGGCGTTCGCCGCGTTTTCTGTCTGACCTTCGAAGTGGACTTCTTCGGCAAGCACGGCTTCGTGGAGATCGGCGAGACGCCTGTCGACACGGATGTCTACGCGGAGCTGCTGCGTTCCTATGACGAGGGTGTCGCGGAGTTCCTCGGTCTCGAACGGGTGAAACCGAACACCTTGGGCAACAGCCGGATGCTTCTGCATCTGTGATCGCCGGGACGGACACACAAGCCAGTCGCAAGCCGGTCGCAAGACCGCCGGCCCGGTTCGTCAAGACATATTCCGTACCGCCGCCCCGCCCGGGTGCCCTATGTCCGAAACGCGCACGTTTCCGGACGGAGGCGGGGCTGCCGGTCTCTGCCGAGGGTTTGTGTTTTTCCGGCAAAAGCGGTTTGCTTTCCGAGGTACTGCAGTACTGCATATAACAGGGGACGGCGATACGGCGGACGCCGGCACACCCCGGCCCTGAAGATATCGATGAAAGGAAATCCGGTGGCACAGAAGGTTCAGGTCCTTCTTGTCGACGACCTCGACGGCGGCGAGGCGGACGAGACCGTCACGTTCGCGCTGGACGGCAAGACGTACGAGATCGATCTCACCACCGCTAATGCGGACAAGCTCCGCGGCCTTCTCGAGCCTTACGTGAAGGGCGGTCGTCGTACCGGAGGCCGTGCTGCGGGCGGGCGCGGAAAGGCGCGCGCGGCTTCGAGCGGCAGCCAGGACACCGCGGCCATCCGCGCCTGGGCGAAGGAGAACGGCTACGAGGTCAACGACCGCGGCCGTGTTCCCGCGACCATCCGCGAGGCCTACGAGAAGGCCAACGGCTGAACAGCCGCACTACCGACCCTGCGCACGCAAGGCCGGCGGCCGGGCGCACGCGCGCCGCAGCCGGACCCGGTGGCACTGCGTGGCCACCGTGTTCACCAGCCGTACGAGATCGGGGGCGTCTCCACCGCCCCCCAAGGCCGACAGCGTCGGCAGCGAGGCCTCGACCTCGCATCCCGGCTCGGGGGGCCGCAGCCACACAGCGGCCCCCTGGGAACCGAACCGGCCCAGGGGAAGCGGCCGGCTGCCGGAAAAGCCGGGCTCGGGGGGCTGCGCGCCGTCCGCCTCGGCGGCCGACGGCACGAACGCCTGCCGGGGCAGGAGCCCGCCCCGCTCGGAACCCGACGCGATAAACCCGTCGGGAGGCAGCGACCCACCCCTCCCGCGCGACACCGAGCCGTCCGACTCACGGAGGAACGACGCGCCTGCCCCACAGTGCAGCGCCCCACCCGCCTCACGGGAGCACGAGGCATCCCTCCCGCAGGGCAGAGTCCCGTCCCTCTCCTCAGGCAGCGAGGCGGTCTCGGAGGATAGGGTCCCGCCGCTTACGCGCAGTAGCGCCCCACCCGCCTCACGGAAGCACGAGGCATCCCTCCCGCAGGGCAGAGCCCCGCCCCTCTCCTCAGGCAACGGCCCGCCGCTCTCACGCCGCATCGAGCCGCCCGCCCCGCGCAAGGACGGCGCGTACCTCTCGTGGAGGCACTGCGCGTCCCTCTCCCGCAAGGACGGCGCGTCCGGCTCGTGGAGGCACTGCGCGTCCGTCTCTCGCAAGGACGGCGCGTCCGGCTCGTGGAGGCACTGCGCGTCCGTCTCTCGAAAGGACGGCGCGTCCCACTCGTCGAGGCACTGCGCGTCCGTCTCTCGCAAGAACGGCGCGTTCGTCTCGCAGGGCAGCGCCCCGCACTCCTCGCCCGACCTCGAGCCGCCCGCCCCGCGGCAGAACCACGCGCCCGCATCCTGAGGCGGCAACGCCCCGCCCGCCCTCTGAGGCAGCCGCTGGTCCCTCTCGCATGTCCGCGGCGGCGTATTCATCCCCGGCGGCCGAGGCGCCTCCATGGTGCCTCCGGCCCCGATCGCCGTCAGGTCGAGCGGCAGCGTCCCCCACTCCAGCCACTCCAGCAGCCCGGGCAGTTCCTCCGCGGTGCCCGCGGCCACGAGCAGTCGCATCCGGTCGCCGAGCACGGCCACCGGAGAGCCCGGCGCCAGGCGCCGCAGGGCCGCGTGGCCCGCCTCGGCCGGCACGTCCAGGACGTCGTAGCGCACCCCCACCACCAGCCGCAGGGGATCGCCGGGCACCGTCGGCCAGCCCAGTTCGTTCTCGTACCACCGCCGGGCCCGGCAGCTCGCGTCGAGCGGCCGGCGGGGGAGCGGGACGGGGCGAGAGGCACCGAACATGCCAAGTGCAACAGCCGGAAGGACGTGCGGGTTACGCTGGGTGGCGTCACATGTGCACAGTGTGGCGAAATGGGGGCGTGTGGGGGGTGCGGGGAGGCGCAAGGTTGTTCGCCCGTAGCGGAGGGAACGGGGGCGCTCGGCATGGACTTCGGGTCCGTACGGGTAAGACATCCCTAGTGGGAGGGGGCGACACGCAGGAAAGGCCGTCTCACGTTCGCCATGGGCGTACTGGCGAAGGGGGTAACTGCCTGGCCTGCGGGAACATCGTCTCGCACCATCGGGTTGGAGCAGATGTCGGCGTTCGGGGTCAGGAGGCCAAGGACGGTGTCGGCAGTTGGAATGAGCGGTCCCCGCTTGCGGGACTAAGCTGCGGAAGGACAGGGAGGGGAAGTTCCCCCCACTGCCTGACCGCTCTGAGGAGCGATTAACGATGTTCGAGAGGTTCACCGACCGCGCGCGGCGGGTTGTCGTCCTGGCTCAGGAAGAAGCCCGGATGCTCAACCACAACTACATCGGCACTGAGCACATCCTCCTGGGCCTGATCCACGAGGGTGAAGGTGTCGCCGCCAAGGCCCTTGAGAGCCTCGGGATTTCGCTCGAGGCGGTCCGCCAGCAGGTGGAGGAGATCATCGGCCAGGGCCAGCAGGCCCCGTCGGGTCACATCCCCTTCACCCCCCGTGCCAAGAAGGTCCTGGAGCTGTCGCTCCGCGAGGCCCTTCAGCTGGGCCACAACTACATCGGCACGGAGCACATCCTGCTCGGCCTGATCCGCGAGGGCGAGGGCGTCGCCGCCCAGGTCCTGGTCAAGCTGGGCGCAGATCTGAACCGCGTGCGGCAGCAGGTGATCCAGCTGCTCTCCGGTTACCAGGGCAAGGAGACCGCCACCGCCGGCGGTCCTGCCGAGGGCACGCCCTCCACGTCCCTGGTCCTCGACCAGTTCGGCCGGAACCTCACCCAGGCCGCTCGTGAGTCCAAGCTCGACCCGGTCATCGGGCGCGAGAAGGAGATCGAGCGGGTCATGCAGGTGCTGTCCCGCCGGACGAAGAACAACCCGGTCCTGATCGGTGAGCCCGGTGTCGGCAAGACCGCCGTCGTCGAGGGCCTCGCCCAGGCCATCGTCAAGGGCGAGGTGCCCGAGACCCTCAAGGACAAGCACCTCTACACCCTGGACCTCGGCGCCCTGGTCGCCGGCTCCCGCTACCGCGGTGACTTCGAGGAGCGCCTGAAGAAGGTGCTCAAGGAGATCCGCACCCGCGGCGACATCATCCTGTTCATCGACGAGCTGCACACGCTGGTCGGTGCGGGTGCCGCCGAGGGCGCCATCGACGCGGCTTCGATCCTGAAGCCGATGCTGGCCCGCGGCGAGCTCCAGACCATCGGTGCGACCACGCTGGACGAGTACCGCAAGCACCTGGAGAAGGACGCGGCCCTCGAGCGCCGCTTCCAGCCCATCCAGGTCGCGGAGCCGTCCCTGCCGCACACGATCGAGATCCTCAAGGGTCTCCGTGACCGTTACGAGGCGCACCACCGCGTCTCCATCACGGACGAGGCGCTGGTCCAGGCCGCCACCCTGGCCGACCGGTACATCTCGGACCGCTTCCTGCCGGACAAGGCGATCGACCTGATCGACGAGGCCGGATCCAGGATGCGCATCCGCCGGATGACCGCGCCGCCGGACCTGCGCGAGTTCGACGAGAAGATCGCCGGCGTCCGCCGCGACAAGGAGTCCGCGATCGACTCGCAGGACTTCGAGAAGGCCGCCTCCCTCCGCGACAAGGAGAAGCAGCTCCTGGCCGCCAAGGCCAAGCGGGAGAAGGAGTGGAAGGCCGGCGACATGGATGTCGTCGCCGAGGTCGACGGCGAGCTGATCGCCGAGGTCCTCGCCACGGCCACGGGCATCCCGGTCTTCAAGCTGACCGAGGAGGAGTCCAGCCGCCTGCTCCGCATGGAGGACGAGCTCCACAAGCGGGTCATCGGCCAGAACGACGCCGTCAAGGCGCTGTCGAAGGCGATCCGCCGTACGCGTGCCGGTCTGAAGGACCCGAAGCGTCCCGGTGGCTCGTTCATCTTCGCCGGCCCGTCCGGTGTCGGTAAGACCGAGCTGTCCAAGGCGCTCGCCGAGTTCCTCTTCGGTGACGAGGACGCGCTGATCTCCCTCGACATGTCGGAGTTCAGCGAGAAGCACACGGTGTCGCGTCTCTTCGGTTCGCCCCCCGGTTACGTGGGCTACGAAGAGGGCGGCCAGCTGACGGAGAAGGTCCGCCGCAAGCCGTTCTCGGTCGTCCTCTTCGACGAGGTCGAGAAGGCTCACCCGGACATCTTCAACTCGCTGCTGCAGATCCTGGAGGACGGTCGCCTGACCGACTCCCAGGGCCGGGTCGTGGACTTCAAGAACACGGTCATCATCATGACGACCAACCTCGGCACCCGGGACATCTCCAAGGGCTTCAACCTGGGCTTCGCGGCCTCGGGTGACACGAAGACCAACTACGAGCGCATGAAGAACAAGGTCTCGGACGAGCTCAAGCAGCACTTCCGGCCCGAGTTCCTCAACCGCGTCGACGACGTGGTCGTGTTCCCGCAGCTGACCCAGGAAGACATCCTGCGGATCGTCGACCTGATGATCAGCAAGGTGGACGAGCGCCTGAAGGACCGGGACATGGGCATCGAGCTCGCCCAGTCCGCCAAGGAGCTCCTCGCCAAGAAGGGCTACGACCCCGTCATGGGCGCCCGGCCGCTGCGCCGGACGATCCAGCGCGAGATCGAGGACAGCCTGTCGGAGAAGATCCTCTTCGGCGAGCTGCGCCCCGGTCACATCGTGGTCGTGGACACCGAGGGCGAGGGCGAGACCAAGACCTTCACCTTCCGGGGTGAGGAGAAGTCGGCCCTGCCGGACGTCCCGCCGATCGAGCAGGCGGCCGGTGGCACGGGTCCGAACCTGAGCAAGGACGTGTAAGCGTCACGGTCGAATGAGAGGGGCCGGTGCTGAAAAGCACCGGCCCTCTTGCATGCCCCGAGGGCGGACGAGCTCCCGCCCTACGACAGCTGCCCGTCGTAGTCCGGCAGCTTGTACGTCTTCTCGGCGTGGCCGCCGGAGAGGTCGGTGGCGCTGTTGCCGATGTTCGCGATGATCGTGTAGCCCTTCTTCTCGACGTCGACGCGCTGGGCCGTCTTGTATTCGGCGACGTTCTTGAAGAGGTCGATGAAGTTCCGGACGTAGAGGCCGGAGACCTGGTATCCGGCCTGCTTGAGGTTGTACTCGGTGAACGAGTAGATGATGTCCGGGCGGGCGGTCACGAAGAACAGGGCGACGCCGCGCTCCTGGGCGTATCTGGCGGCCTCCAGGACCGGCTTGTTGGCCGGCTGCGGGTAGCTGAAGCCGAAGTCGGTCTCCAGCGTGGTGTTGTCGATGTCGAAGACGATCGCCTGCTTCTCGCCCGGCTTGGCTGCCGCGATCCGCTGCTTCAGATAGGGCAGTGCCTGGTCCATCACCGCCTGGCAGTCCTTCTGCCAGGTCGCGTAGTCGACGTCTGCGGCGGCGGCCGCGGTGACCGCGGTGGTGGCACCGGCGGGGGCCGCGGCGTCGGCCGGTGCGGCCATCGCCACGAGGGCGGCCGCCGAGACGGCGGTCACTGATGCGCGGCGCAGCCAGGGGCGTCGGGTCTGCATGTCGTGGGGGTCCTCTCACGTCCGTGACGCTTCAACATGTCGTGTGCATGTTCGTGGGCGAGGGTGGCGCGAGGGGAACCGTAGGGTTACCGGACGGTAGGTGCATAGAGGCGTGCGCCACATTTCCGGAATGGCTGAAGAGGGCCCCCGGTGACATGCCGCACAGGCGATATGTCCGTTACTAGGCGGAATAGTGCTGAACGGGCCGGGAGGAAAGGGATTCTTGCCCTGTAGGGCGGGCCGAACTGCAGTGTGTTGCGGTGATTCGTCCCGAATGAGTGTCATGTCAAGAGACGTAGAACACTGAACGAAGTTACTAACTTAGGCCGTAGATCACCCTTTTGGGAGTTTGTCGGACTTCGGGTTACCAAGGGATGGCCATTCGGCGAGCGACTGTGCGCCGGGTGGTTTTCTCCGTCCCCTTCCACGCGAGGTTTCGATGTCCCAGCGCGTCACGTCCCGTTCTTCCCGTACGTCCCAGCTCCGCACCCGTGCGACCGTGCTGGCCGCCGGCCTCGGTGTCTCGGTCGCACTGGGAGCCGGGGTCGCGTCCGCCGCCGACACCACGGCCGCGTCCGGTACCGCCAGTGCCGTCCAGGCGCAGGCCGCCGCCCAGGCCAAGGCCGCCAAGGCCGAGGCCGCGAAGGCGGAGAAGGCCGCCAAGGCCGCCGCAGCGAAGAAGGCCGCCGCCGCCAAGAAGGCCGCCGTGAAGAAGGCCGCCCAGAAGGCCAAGCCGTCCTGGGTCGACCCGGTGAAGAAGTACACGCTCTCCGCGAGCTTCGCCCAGGCCGGTGGCATGTGGCAGTCCAAGCACAGCGGGCAGGACTTCGCCGTGCCGAGCGGCACCCAGGTCGTCGCCGCCCACGGCGGCACCGTCGTCAAGGCCGGCGGCAACGGCGCCGGTGACGGCCCCGCGTACGGCAACGCCGTCGTGATCAAGCACGGCAACGGCACGTACTCGCAGTACGCCCACCTGTCGAAGGTCGAGGTGAGGACCGGCCAGGTCGTCAAGACCGGCCAGGAGATAGCCCGCTCCGGCAACACCGGTAACTCGAGCGGCCCGCACCTGCACTTCGAGATCCGTACGACCCCGAACTACGGCTCGGCGGTCGACCCGGTGAAGTTCCTGCGCGCCAAGGGCGTCAAGGTCTGACGACTCGGGCCACCGGCCCTAGGAGCCCTGAGCTCCTTCGTGGGCCTGGGTCACCAGGTCCGTGGCGACCTCGAGGACGGCTTTGTTCTTGTCCTCGGGGTCGCCTTCCAGGTCCTGGAGCAGGAACATCCCGGCGTGCAGCGTGAAGATCGCGCTGACGCAGCGGACCTGGTCGACCAGGTCGGCCTCCGGGTCGATGATGATGTCGCGCAGACCGCGGATGCGCTCCTTGAAGGAGTCGCCGATCCGCAGCTCCCGCACCGTCGCCTGGTTGTCGTGCATGAACCGGAACAGCGGCGTGGCGCCGGCCAGGGTCTCCGCGTAACGGCGGATGATCTCCTGTTTGGTGTCGAGCGTGTGCGGCTGCTGCCGCCCCCACTCGATCAGCTCCTCGATCGGCTTCGTGAGGTCCTCGAAGATGCTGACGAGGATCTCTTCCTTCGTCTTGAAGTGGTAGTAGAGCGCCGCCTTGGTGACCTCCAGGCGTTCCGCGATCTCGCGCAGTGAGGTCTTCTCGTAGCCCTGCTCCGCGAAGAGTTCGAGGGCCACGTCCTGGATGCGCTGGCGGGTGTCCCCGCGGCGCCGATGCCTGGTGCCGTCCATGGTGCCGCCCATCCTCCTACGCCGCTCCCTTTCCATAAAACTTACTTGACGCCCGGCTAGTTCCGCGGCTAGCTTCCCAGTGTATTCACTAGCCGGTCGGCAAGTAAGTAGCGGTAGCTGGGGGAGTGGGAAAGCAATGGCGGACACGACGGACACACCGGCGGTCGGCGCCGACACCGGGGGCAAACAGCCGAGGAGCGTGCGGGTCGTCCTGCTCGCGCTGATGATCGCGATGATGCTCGCGATGCTCGACAACATGATCATCGGTACGGCGATGCCGACGATCGTCGGTGAGCTGGGCGGCCTCGAACACCTCTCGTGGGTGGTCACCGCGTACACGCTCGCGACCGCGGCCTCCACCCCGCTGTGGGGCAAGCTCGGCGACATGTACGGCCGCAAGGGCACGTTCATGACGTCGATCGTCCTCTTCCTGATCGGCTCCGCGCTCAGCGGCATGGCCCAGAACATGGGCGAGCTGATCGGCTTCCGCGCGATCCAGGGCCTCGGTGCCGGCGGTCTGATGGTCGGCGTCATGGCGATCATCGGTGACCTGATCCCGCCCCGGGAGCGCGGCAAGTACCAGGGCATGATGGCCGGCGTCATGGCGCTGGCGATGATCGGCGGCCCGCTGGTCGGCGGCACGATCACCGACCACTGGGGCTGGCGCTGGGCGTTCTACATCAACCTGCCCCTCGGCGTGGTCGCGCTGGCCGCCATCAGTGTGGTGCTGCACCTGCCGAAGAAGCGCTCCGAGGCGCGGATCGACTACCTGGGCGCCGCCCTGCTGACCGTCGGCATCACCGCGATCGTGCTCGTCACCACCTGGGGCGGCACGGAGTACGCCTGGAGCTCCGCGCGGATCATGGAGCTGATCGGCATCGGTGTCGCCGCGCTCGTCGGGTTCGTGTTCTGGCAGACCAAGGCGGCCGAGCCGGTGGTGCCGCTGCACATCTTCCGCAGCCGCAACTTCACGCTGATGTCGGTCATCGGCTTCATCACCGGGTTCGTGATGTTCGGCGCGACGCTGTTCCTGCCGCTGTACCAGCAGTCCGTGCAGGGCGCCTCCGCGACGAACTCCGGGCTGCTGCTCCTGCCGATGCTCGGCGCGATGCTGGTGACCTCGATGGTCGCCGGCCGGGTCACCACGAACACCGGACGGTACAAGGTCTTCCCGATCCTCGGCAGCGTCCTGATGACCGTCGGCCTGTACCTGCTGTCCACGATGGACACGGGGACCTCGCGGTTCACGTCCGGCGTCTTCATGGCCGTGGTCGGGTTCGGCATGGGCTGCCTGATGCAGATCACCATGCTGGTCGCGCAGAACAGCGTGGAGATGAAGGACATGGGCGTGGCGTCCTCGTCGACCACCCTCTTCCGCACCCTCGGGTCCTCCTTCGGCGTCGCGATCATGGGCGCGCTCTTCAACAACCGCGTCCAGGACGTCATGGCCGAGCGGGGCGGTGCGCTGGGCTCCAAGATCACCGAGCAGTCGGCGCAGCTCGACGCCAAGAGCCTGGAGAAGCTCCCGGTGCTGGTCCGGGAGGCGTACCAGCACGCGGTGTCCGCCGGTACGCACTCGGCGTTCCTGCTGGGAGCCGTGGTGGCGGTGTTCGCCCTGGCGGCGGCCGTGTTCGTCAAGGAGGTCCCGCTCAAGGGGGCGGGACCGAAGGCGGAGGACGAGCCGGACGCCCCGGCGGCGCAGCCGCCCGTGGCGGAGACCGTCTGACCGGACCGCATGACAAAGGCCCCCGGGGTTCTCCACCCCGGGGGCCTCCGTCATGCGCCGGTCGCACAGACCCCGCTGTCAGACCCTCGTGCCACCATCGGATCCATGGACAAGATGCGGCAGGTGCGCCTCGCCAAGGACGCCATGGACCGGGACTGGGCCGATCCGGACCTGGACCTGGGCGCCGTGGCCGCACACGCCGGGTACTCGCGGTATCACTTCATCCGCGCCTTCAAGGAGGCGTACGGCGAGACCCCCGGGCAGTACCTCACGCACCGCCGCATAGAACGCGCCGAGGACCTGCTGCGCACCGCGAACCTGTCGGTGACGGAGATCTGCCACCTGGTCGGCTTCAGCAGCGTCGGCACGTTCTCGGCCCGGTTCAAGGCCTGGACCGGCCTGACGCCCAGCGAGTACCGGACGAAGCACGTGGGCCGCGGAGCGGCACTCATACCGGGCTGCTACGCCATGCTGTGGGCCGGCGGCTTCCGATCGGCACCCGGCCCAGGGCAACAGCGCAATTCCGGAGAAGCGGGCTGACACCCCCGCTGCCTACGGTTGCAGGGCAAGCCCCAACCGGCCCCGACCAGCAGGAGCACGCCATGATCAAGGGTCTCGCCATCTCGACCGTCTGGGTCCTCGACCAGGACCGGGCCAAGAAGTTCTACACCGAGAAACTGGGCCTGGAGGTCCGTACGGACATGACCATGGGCGAGGGCGGCATGCGCTGGCTCACCGTCGGCTCGCCGAACCAGCCCGACGTGGAGCTCACGCTGATGGTGCCCGGCGGGCCCGCGATGGACCCCGAGTCCGCCGAGATGCTCCGCAAGCTGGTGACGAAGGGCGCGCTCGGCGCCGGCGTGCTGACCACCGACGACATCCACGGCGACTACAAGAAGCTCAAGGACCGGGGCGTGGAGTTCCTCCAGGAGCCGCAGGAGCGCCCGTACGGCACGGAGGCGCTGTTCCGTGACGACTCCGGCAACTGGTTCTCCTTCACACAGCCCCGGGAGGGCGGACTCGACCTGGACCAGGACTGGACCTGCTGACCGCCCTGCGGACACGCCCTAGGACAGCATCGGATAACTCCCCGTGTTCGTCGGCGCGTGCTCCGGCAGCCACAGCACCGCCACCGCGCCCTCGGCCGGTACGCCCTCCGGCGCGCCCGGTGTGCGGACGTTCCGGAAGGTCAGCCGGGCGCCCAGCACCCGGGCCTGCCCGGCCGCGATGGTCAGGCCGAGGCCGTGGCCGTGCCCGGCCCGGTCCTTGCTGCCGGTGCGGAAGCGGCTCGGCCCCTCGGCGAGCAGGTCCTCGGGGAAGCCCGGGCCGTGGTCCCGGACGCGGATGACCCGGCCCTCGACGGTGACCTCGATGGGCGGCTTGCCGTGCCGGGCCGCGTTGGCGAGCAGGTTGAACAGCACCCGCTCCAGGCGCCGGGGGTCGGTGGTGACCGCCGACTCGTGCACGATCCGCACCTCGGCATCCGGGTCCTTGGCCGCCACCCGCCGGGCGACGAACTCGCCCAGCATGATGTCCTGGAGCTCCGCCCGCTCCGAGGCCCCGTCCAGCCGGGCCACCTCCAGCACGTCCTCCACGAGCGTGCGCATGGCCTTCGCCCGGTCCAGCACCAGCTCGGTCGGGCGTCCGGGCGGCAGCAGTTCGGCGGCGGTCAGCAGCCCGGTCACCGGCGTGCGCAGCTCGTGCGCGATGTCGGCGGTGACCCGCCGCTCGGCCTCGATCCGCTGCCGCAGCGTGTCCGCCATGGCGTCCACCGCGCTCGCCAGGTCGTCGGTCTCGTCCCGGACGACCCCGCCCATGGCATCCCGCACCCGCACGTCCGTCTCGCCGCCGGCGAGCTGGCTGGCCGCGACGGCCGCCTTGCGCAGCCGCCGCGAGAGGTGCCCGCCGATGAGCACGCCGAGCGCGCTACCGCCCAGGACGACCGCGATGGAGCCGATGAGCAGGGCCTGGTCGAGGTCCTGGAGGATGTCCGAGCTGCGGTCGGTGAAGCCCGAGTGCAGGGACATGACATGCCCGTTCTTCAGCGGCACCGCGGCCCATATGTCGGGCACGTCACCGGGCCGGTCCGCCACGTACGTCGCCCGCTGGCCCGCCTCCACCCGCTGCCGCAGCGCCGCCGGCAGGTTCGGGTCGTCGATCTTGGTGTTGGGGAAGTTCATCCGCCCCGACAGCTCGAAGTTGCGCTGGGCGATCATGATGCGCTCGTCGGCGAGGTCGCGCGCGTTGTCCAGCATCGACACCCGGGCGGCGTTGTGCACGACCAGGCTCAGCGCGACCGCCACCAACGCCCCGACCAGCGCGATGGCCGCGCTCAGCTTCCATCTGAGGCCCGTGCGGATGCCCGCCCGCTCCAAGCCCGTGGCGACCAGGCGCCGGAAGTGCCCCCTCATAACCCCTGCTCAGGCCTTCAACTTGTAGCCGAAGCCGCGGACCGTCTCGATGCGGTCCTGGCCGATCTTCTGCCGCAGCCGCTGCACGTGCACGTCGACGACGCGGGTGTCCCCGCCCCAGCCGTAGTCCCACACCCGCTCCAGCAGCTTGTCGCGGGAGAGCACGGTGCCCGGCGCCGTGGAGAACTCCAGCAGCAGCCGCATCTCGGTCGGCGTCAGCGCCACCGGCTGCCCGGCCCGGTGGACCTCCATGCCCTCGGTGTCGACCTCCAGATCCCCGAAGGTCAGCACACCGCCGCTGGCCGGGGAGGCCGGCTCCTCGGCCCGGCCGCCGCCCGCGTGCCCGAACCGGCGCAGCACCGCGCGGATCCGGGCGACCAGCACGGCACCGTCGAACGGCTTGGTCACATAGTCGTCGGCGCCCGCCTCCAGTCCCAGCACGACATCGATGGAGTCGGCCCGCGCCGACAGCATGATGACCGGCACGGTCGACTCGTCCCGGATACGGCGGCACAGGCTGACCCCGTCGAGGCCGGGAACCATGACGTCCAGCAGCGCGATGTCGGGGCGGTCCGCTCGGAACGCCTCCAGGCCCGACAGCCCGTCGGGCATGGCGGTGACCACGAAGCCGTCCCGTTCCAGGGCGAGCTGCGTGGCCTCACGGATGACGTCGTCGTCCTCGACGAACAGGACGTGGGTCTGGTCTGCCATCCCGGTGCTCTCAGTCCTCGTGTGGTTCGTGGGGTGCGTTCTGTCGCGTTCTCTGAGGGGGACGCGCGATCCGTGTGATGCGTTCACCGGGGGATCGGTCCGAGCGGCCCGATCGGTTCACGCGCCCTGCGCCCACGTCAGCTCGCGGGCTCCGGCGAGGGGGTGTCGCCGCCGACCTTCCCGTAGTCGTTGTGCGTGCGGTACTCCTCGTCGAACCGGCCGGAGGCCCATCTGTACGTGATCACGTTCTCCCCGGAGGGGCTCGACACCGGGTCGCCCTTCTCGTACACCTGCTTGGTCACGACCAGGTCGCCGCGGTCGATCTCCGCGTAGACCGGGGTCTCCTCCGCCTTGAACACATTCTTGTACGAGCCGTCCTGCTCGCGGTACACGTAACTGCCCACACCCACAGCGTCACCGCAGGTCAGCACGTTGACAACCACGTCGTCGCCCGATCCGCCGGTCAGGTTGCCGTAGGACACGTCGACGGGGTACTCGTCGGCGACGCACGGCTTCAGCTCGCGCTTCACCTCGGGGGAGACCTTCGGGTCGTGCTTGACGAGCCGGACGGCGTCGACCGTTTCGGGCGTCTTCGACGGCGCTGCGGACGGTGTGGCGGCAGCGGCGCCCGCCACCGAGTCGGAGTGGGCCGGGCCCTCGTCACGGGCGCCGGTGCCGCCCGCACCGCACGCGGACACGGAAAGGCCGAGGGCGGCGAGCACGGCCAGGGCCGTACTCACCGCCTGGATGCTGCCCGGGGTCCGTGCAGACCCCTCGCCGGTCAGGCCGCGCACCGCTCCCGCTCCTCACGCTCCAGCGCGCGTGCGTCCAGGTCGCGGGACTCCAGCTCCTCGCGGAGCCGGGCGAGCGCCCGGTGCAGCGTGCTCTTGACCGTTCCGGCCGACATGCCGAGGGCGGCGGCCGTCTCCTCCGTGGACATCTGCTCCCAGTGTCGCAGTACGACGACACTGCGCTGCTTCGGGGCGAGCACCTTCAGGACGTCCATCAGCAGGGCGCGGTCCGCGTGCTGCTCGGTGGAGTCGTCGACCGAGGCGTCCGGGAGCTGCTCGGTCGGCACCTCCTCCAGCTTGCGGGCCCGCCACCACTCCGTCCGCGTGTTGATCATCACCCGGCGCAGGTAGGCGTCCGCCAGCCGCTTGTCCTCGATGGTCTCCCAGCGGCCGTACGTCCGGACCAGTGCGGTCTGGAGCAGGTCCTGCGCGTCCGTCGGGTCCGGGACCAGGCGGCGGGCACTGCGCAGCAGCGCGTCCTGCCGCGTGCGGACGTACTCCTCGAACTCGAGCACCTCGCCCTGCGCCATGGTGAACCGCCTCCCGTTTCCCCGTTACGGCCGACTTCCCGCCGCCCGTGCACTGCCTGTGTTCCTTGGTCGTCCCGTGTCTTCCGGGAACGGAATTGAAGGTACGGAGGCGTTGTCACGGCACTGTCCGAAGCAGCCTTCGGCTAGCACTCGGCTGTCCGTCGGTTGTGTAACGGACGTCGGAACGGGGTAAAACCGTGGGCGCTTTGGGGCGGGTTCCGGGTGATTTGCCCGCCCCGCGATCACTGTGACGCGCGACCCGCGTCTGTGACCTGCCTGTACGTCAGGTCAGCGGCAGCCGGTACAGCCCGCCCGCCAGCGGCTCCACGAGACCGTCGGCGACGAGGCCGTCCAGCGCGCGGGCCCGCTGCACCGGCTCGTGCCACACCCGGTCCAGCGCCGACTGCGGCACCGGACCGTGGGCCTCCCGCAGCACGGCGAGCAGCCGCCCGCGCACCTGCCGGTCGGTGCCCGCGTACGTCTGACCGCGGCGCGGCGGCCCGTCGTGCTCCGGCTTGCCCGCCAGCCGCCACGCGCACTGCGCGGCGATCGGGCAGCGGTGGCACGACTCGCTCTTCGCCGTGCACACCAGCGCGCCCAGCTCCATCGAGGCGGCGGCCCAGCGGGCGGCCGTCGGTTCGTCCTCGGGCAGCAGCGCGCGGGCCAGCTTGCGTTCGGCGGCGGTGGTGGCGTTCGGCGGGTACTGCACGCCGGTGACCGCGCGGGCGAAGACCCGGCGCACGTTGGTGTCCAGCACCGGGTGGCGCTGCCCGTAGGCGAAGGAGGCGACGGCGGCGGCCGTGTACTCGCCGATGCCGGGCAGCGCCAGCAGCCGGGCGTGGTCGGCCGGTACGTCACCGCCGTGCCGTTCCGTTATCGCGACGGCGGCGCCGTGCAGCCTGAGGGCGCGGCGCGGGTAGCCGAGCCGGCCCCAGGCGCGGACCGCCTCACCCGGCGCCTCCTTGGCCAGGTCGGCGGGGCGCGGCCAGCGGGCCAGCCACTGCTCGTAGACGGGCAGGACGCGGTTCACCGGCGTCTGCTGGAGCATGAACTCACTGACCATCACCCCCCACGCCCCGGCCTCGGGGCGCCGCCACGGCAGGTCACGGGCGTTCTCGTCGAACCAGTCGATGACGGGGGCGTGCAGGTGCTCGCCGGAGGGCGGGCCGGAGGCGGGGCCGGCGGGGCTGGTGTGCGGGGGCTTCGTGGGAGCAGTCATGGCCATTCGATCCTGCCACGCGGAGACGGCGATCCGGGCACACCACCACCCAGGAGGGACAGGCGTACCTGACGATCAGCAGCAGTGCCGCCCTGCCGCCCGCCTATAGCGTCGGGCGAATGGAACGTCCTCGTCCCACCCGGCCTGTCGGGGTACTGGGCGGCCAAGCCCTGCTCTGGGCGGCCCTCGCCCTGCCCGCACTCACGGCGGACCGGCTCGGGCTGAACGAGCCGCGTCCGGCCTGGCAGCAGGCGGCCGGTGTGGCGGTGCTGGCGGTCGCGGTGGCCCTGTCCCGGCGGCTGCCGCTCGCGGCTTTCGGGCTGACCGCAGCCCTGGGCCTCGCCGCCGCGCCGGCCCTGTTCACCGTCTCCTACGGCCCCGCCCTCGGCGTGTTCGCGCTGCTGCTCGGTCTGCGGGCGGGCCGGGCGCGCCGCGCGGTGCTGTGCTTCGCGGCCGTCGGCTGCGCCGGCACCGCCCGGATCGTGGTCGTCGGCGTCGACCCGGCCCCGGAGTGGCTCGTCATGACGGGCACGCTGCTCTTCGGCTGCGTCTTCCCCTGGCTCGGCGGTCGCTACTGGCGGCAGAGCCGCGAGCTGGCCGAGGCGGGCTGGCTGCGCGCCGCCCGGCTGGAGGACGAGGCCCGCTTCGCAGAGGAACGCGCCCGGCTGCGCGAACGGGCCCGGATCGCCCAGGACATGCACGACTCCCTCGGCCACGAGCTGAGCCTCATCGCCCTGCGCGCGAGCGCCCTCCAGGTCGCCCCCGGCCTCGCCGGTGAGCACCGGTCCGCGGCGGCCGACCTGCGCGCGGCCGCCGCCGACGCGACGGACCGGCTGCACCGCATCATCGGCGTCCTGCGCGAGGACGACGAGCCCGTGCCGCTCGCCCCGGCGGGCGAGACGCTGGAGCAACTCGTCGCCCGCGCCGCGGAATCGGGTCTGCCGGTGCGCTGGGAGCCCGCCGGGCAGGGCGGCCCGGCCGCGGAGCCCGGCGGGGTCGCCGAACGGCTGCTGCACCGCGTGGTCCGGGAGGCACTGACCAACGCGGCACGGCACGCGCCGGGCGCTCCCGTGACCGTGGCGGTGACGGGACGGACCGCGGGCACGGGGAGGGCCGCGGGGACGTCCGTCACCGTCACCAACGGCCCGCCCGCCCAGAAGGGTTCCCGCCCCGCCGGCGGTGGTACGGGCCTGCTCGGGCTGCGGGCCGCCGTGACCGCCGTCGGCGGCACGTTCGAGTCGGGACCACACGAGGAGGGGTTCCGGGTATCGGCATACGTCCCCGACGCCCCCGAGCAGCAGTCCACCGCCAGGCCCCCGGGCCCCGCGCCCTTCCGGCACGCCCGCCGCCGCGTCGCCGTCGGCTTCGGCACGGCGGCCGGTGTGGGCGTCGTTCTGGTCGGCGTGGCGTTCGGCTGGTACGCGTACGCGGAGAAGCACTCGGTGCTCGAACCCGCCGCGTACGCGAAACTGCGCCTGGGCACCCCGGCGGCCGAGGTCGAACACGTGCTGCCCGAACGCGACGTGCACGACCCGCCCGACGACCGGGCCCCTGCCCCGCCCGAGGGAGCCGACTGCCGCTACTACCGGGCGAGCGGTGAACTGTTCGTCTCCGTCGACCACTTCAGACTGTGCTTCGACGCCGGCCGGCTCGTCGCCAAGGACGTCGTCCCGCGTATCGGTCTGCCCGGCGAGGGCCGAGAGGAATACGAGGAGTTCGCACAGTGATCCGCGTTCTGCTGGCCGACGACGAGGCCATGGTCCGGGCGGGAGTACGCGCCATCCTGGGCAGCAGCGGCGTGACGGACGTCGTCGCCGAGGCGGGCGACGGCCGCGAGGCGGTCGAGCTGGCCCGCGCCCACCGCCCCGACGTGGCCCTGCTCGACATCCGCATGCCGCGCATGGACGGCCTCACGGCGGCGGAGGAGATCGTACGGACCGTGCCCGGCACGGCCGTCGCGATGCTCACCACCTTCTCCGAGGGCGCCTACGTGACCCGCGCCCTCGGCGGCGGCGCCACCGGCTTCCTGCTGAAGTCCGGGGACCCGTACGAACTCATCGCCGGCGTACGGGCGGTGGCGGCCGGGGCCGCGTTCCTCTCACCCAAGGTGGCCCGGTACGTCATCGACGAGGGCCTCGGCGGCGGCCGTCTCACCCGAGAGGCCCGGGCACGCGCGCGCGTGGCCGTGCTGAGCCCCCGCGAACGCGAGGTGCTCGGCCTGGTCGGGGCCGGCCTCTCCAACCCGGAGATCGCCGCCCGGCTGCACCTCGTCGAGGGCACGGTGAAGGCGTATGTGAGCGCGGTCCTGGACCGGCTGGGCGTGCGCAACCGGGTGCAGGCGGCGATCGTGGCGTACGAGGCGGGGCTCGTGGAGTCGTGACGCCCCGGACCGGCTCAGCGGAGTCGTGACGCCCCGGACCGGCTCAGCGGAGTCGTGACGCCTCGGGTCGGCCCAGCGGTGGGGGCGCGTCCCGGCTCGGCGACGCGCATGCGGGCCCCCTCAGCGCCGCGCGTGCGAGCCGTACGACGTGACTCGCGCCGCGCCCGGTCCGGTGAACCACCGCATGGCCGGCGCCGACGAGGTGCGCATCGCCTCGGCCAGCCGCGTCGCCGGGCCCCTGCCCAGCCGTACGGCGACGAGGGCGACGAGCGTGCCCAGCACCAGCCCCGCGAGGACGTCGTGCGGATAGTGCACGCCGACGAAGACCCGGGAGAAGGCCATGAGCAGCGCGAGCGGTGCCGTCAGCCACAGGAGCGCGCGCCGGACCAGGGCCAGGGCGACCGCCGCCGCGCCCGCGATCGTGGCGTGGTTGGACGGGAACGACCAGTCGCCGTGCGGCGGGCACTCGGCGAGGGACGCGGCCGCACCGGCGACCGCCCGGCACGGACGCTCCTGTGTGACCGCGGACTTGAGCACCTCGCTGCACACGTACGCCACGGCCGTGGCCACGGGTGCAAGGGCCGCGATCGCGAACGCGTGGGGAGTGTCGCGGCGGGCACGCCACCAGGCGGTGGCGAACAGCGCGACGAAGACGAGCAGTCCGGCCTCCGTCCATATGCCGGCCCCGTGCTGTACCCACATCGGGGTGTCATGGGCGAAGTCGGTGATGTCGCGGTAGAGCGCGCTGTCCTCGGAGTTCATGGTCACGGACGGTAGGCGGAAGGTCGGTACCGTCACACCCAGCGATCGTCGCGTGCCGTACCTGTCGAAAGACAGGGGTGGACCCCGGGATTCCGAGATGATGATCCGGAAAAGTTGTGGCCCCGAGCGGCGGGTGGGACCGGCGAACGCGCCGATCTCTCGTAAGGTTTGCGCCGTGGGATCTCTGCGCAATCCGGTCGGGCCGCTTCCCTCCTCCATCTACTGGCGTCGGAGGGTCGTACTGGTGTCTGTAGTCGCCCTGTTGGCGCTGCTGATCACCTGGATCGTGACCATGGGCGGCGGGGGCGGCAAGGACGGCGACAACGGCGCCAACGGCAAGAATCCCGCGCCCTCCATCACACCCGGCCCGTCGAGCTCGGGTCCGGCCATCAGCCAAGCGCCGGGCGGACGTGACGAGTCGGGCGGCGCGGGCTCCGGCGGCTCGTCGTCCGGGTCCGGGGACGGTTCCGGCGACGGCTCGGGTGACGGCTCCGGGGACGGTTCCGGCTCGGGCTCCGGCGGCGGTTCCGGCTCGGGCGGCTCGGGTGGCTCCGAGGGGTCGAGCGGTGTCGGTGGATCCGGTGGCGGTACGGCGGTGGGCGGCGTCGGCGTGGGCGTGGGTGACACGCTGCCGGCCGGTTCCACGCTGCCCAACTGCACCGCCAGCGTCGTCAAGTTCAGCCTGCGCAGCCGGCACAACACCTACGACCCCGAGCAGACGCCCACGTTCCTGCTGACCGCGCGGAACATCTCCGGCAGCGACTGCAAGATCGATCTCGGGCCGAAGAACGCGGTGTTCACGGTCACCCCGGCGAGCTCCGACGACGACTACTGGTCGTCCAAGGACTGCCCCAAGGCCGCCGCGCACCAGCTGTACCGGGTGCCCGCCGGCAGCGGCATCACCTACACCGTGAACTGGGACCGCAAGCCGAGCGCTCCCGAGTGCGCCACGCCTCCGGCGGGCTCGGCCGGGACGGGCACGTACCTGGTGGAAGCGAAGGCTCCGGGCTTTGCGAAGGTGCAGACGTCGTTCGTGCTGTCGGCCGACTAGCACCCGGCGGCTCAGACACCTGAGGGCGGTACCCCTTGCCGGGGTACCGCCCTCAGCCGTTTCAAGGGTTCCAGCCGGTGCAGCCGTCCCAGCTCAAGCGATGACGTGAGCGTCAGACGTACCGCTCCAGGATCGACGACTCCGCCAGCCGCGACAGCCCCTCCCGGACGCTGCGCGCCCGGGCCTCGCCGACGCCGTCCACCGTCTGGAGGTCGTCGACGCTCGCGGCGAGCAGCTTCTGGAGGCCGCCGAAGTGCTCGACCAGGCGGTCGATGATCGCGCCGGGGAGCCGGGGCACCTTGGCGAGCAGGCGGAAGCCACGCGGAGACACCGCCGAGTCCAGCGTCTCGGGCGAGCCGGTGTAGCCCAACGCCCGGGCCACCGTGGGCAGTTCGAGAAGCTCGGCGTGGGTGAGGGCGTCCAGCTCGGCCAGCGCCTCGTCGACCGTGCGGGAGCGCTTGGCGGTGGGCTCGGGCACGTAGTCCCGGACGACCAGCTCGCGCTCGGGCTCCACGCCGGCGATCAGCTCGTCGAGCTGGAGGGCCAGCAGCCGGCCGTCCGTGCCCAGCTCCACCACGTACTCGGCGATCTCCGTGGCGATGCGGCGCACCATCTCCAGGCGCTGGGCGACCGCCGAGACGTCCCGGACGGTCACCAGGTCCTCGATCTCCAGCGCCGACAGCGTGCCCGCGACCTCGTCGAGGCGGAGCTTGTAGCGCTCCAGGGTCGCCAGGGCCTGGTTGGCACGGGACAGGATCGCCGCCGAGTCCTCCAGGACGCGGCGCTGGCCGTCCACGTACAGGGCGATCAGCCGCATCGACTGGGAGACCGAGACGACCGGGAAGCCGACCTGCTTGCTGACGCGGTCCGCGGTGCGGTGCCGGGTGCCCGTCTCCTCCGTGGGGATCGTCGGGTCCGGGACCAGCTGCACGCCCGCGCGCAGGATCTTCGACAGGTCCGAGGACAGCACGATGCCGCCGTCCAGCTTGCACAGCTCGCGCAGACGGGTCGCGGTGAACTCGACGTCCAGCACGAAACCGCCGGTACAGAGCGCCTCGACCGTCTTGTCGGAGCCGAGGACGATGAGTCCGCCGGTGTTGCCGCGGAGCACGCGCTCCAGGCCGTCACGCAGGGCGGTGCCGGGTGCCACGGCGCTCAGCGAGGCGCGCATCAGGCCATCGGTACCGGCACTCCCGCCGGACTTTCCGGGAGCTGATGCCCGGTCGTTGGCTGCCACTGCACTCCTCCGGTCGCAGGTTCTGGGCGCCCCCGTGTCGCGCGCTCGGTTCGCACGGACGGGCGAGACCAGGGCAAAGTCTACCGGCGACCCTCCTCGTCCCGGGGGGCCTCTCTGCGACGGGACCGGGGGAGGACCCGCAGGGCGTCCCCTATGTCCGCTACCTCCAGGACCTTCATACCCGAGGGAATCTTGCCCGGGTCGCCCGGTACGAGGGCGTGTGTGAAGCCCAGACGGTGGGCTTCGGCCAGCCTGCGCTGCACACCAGTGACCCGTCTCACCTCGCCGGCGAGACCGACTTCCCCGATCGCGACGAGGTTCTTGGGGAGAGGTGTGTCACTCGCCGCGCTGGCCAGGGCGAGGGCGACGGCCAGGTCCGCGGCGGGCTCCGAGAGCTTCACACCGCCGACCGTCGCGGAGTAGATGTCCCTCTTGCCCAAGGCGCTGATCCGGCCGCGCTGTTCCAGCACCGCGAGCATCATCGACACGCGGGAGGTCTCCAGGCCCGAGGTGGTGCGGCGCGGGGAGGGGATCTGCGAGTCGACCGTGAGCGCCTGGACCTCGGCGACCAGCGGGCGGCGGCCCTCCAGGGTGACGGTCAGGCAGGTGCCCGGGACCGGTTCGGCCCGACGGGTCAGGAAGAGTCCGCTCGGGTCGGCCAGGCCCGTGATGCCCTCGTCGTGCAGCTCGAAGCAGCCGACCTCGTCGGTGGTGCCGTAGCGGTTCTTGACGCCCCGGACGAGCCGGAGGCGGGCGTGCCGGTCGCCCTCGAAGCTCAGGACGACGTCCACGAGGTGCTCCAGGAGGCGCGGGCCCGCGATGGCGCCGTCCTTGGTGACATGGCCCACGAGCAGCGTGGACATGCCGCGCTCCTTGGAGGCCCGGATCAGGGCTCCGGCCACCTCCCGCACCTGGGCCATGCCGCCGGGCGCGCCGTCGATCTCCGGTGAGGCCACCGTCTGCACCGAGTCCATGATCAGCAGCGACGGCTTCACCGCGTCCAAGTGGCCCAGCACCGCCGCCAGATCCGTCTCCGCGGCCAGGTAGAGGTGGTCGTCGATGGCGCCGATGCGGTCGGCGCGCAGCCGGACCTGGCTCGCCGACTCCTCGCCCGTGACGTACAGCGTGCGGTGCTCGTCGCTCGCCGACTTGGCCGCCACGTCGAGCAGCAGCGTCGACTTGCCGACACCCGGCTCGCCCGCGACCAGCACGACCGCGCCGGGGACGAGTCCGCCGCCGAGCACGCGGTCCAGCTCGGGCACGCCGGTGGGGCGGGCGGTGGCCTGGCGGCCGTCCACCTGGCCGATGGGCAGGGCGGAGGTGGTGACCCGGCCCGGCGTCGTCGTACGGACCGCGGGCGCGCCGTACTCCTCGACCGTCCCCCAGGCCTGGCACTCGGGGCAGCGGCCGAGCCACTTCGCCGTCTGCCAGCCGCACTCCGTGCAGCGGTAGGACGGGCGGTCCTTGGTGGTCTTCGTACGGGCAGCCATGGACGAAACCGTAGCCGTCGGCACTGACAACGCGCGGACCGACCGGGGCGGCCACCTGTGCGCCAGGGCCCCGCCACCCCGCGCCAGCGCCGGAACCACTGGTTCATGTCCCCGATTGAGGGATCGTTTCACCCGTACGGATTAAATGTGCTCAAGCCGCCGTAAGGTGTCACTCCCGGCCCCCTACGGTCGCCGAATGATGAGCAGTACTCCGGAGATCTCGACCCGCTCCACCCGCACGGCCGGCCCGCACCGGGCGCACCGGGAAGCGCGTGACCGCGGGGCGGCGCGCACGCTGGCGCAGCGGCCGCCCGCGCGCTACGAGCCCTACCTGGACGGCCTGTTCACCTACTGCCTGTCCGTGCTGTGCGACCACGACGCCGCGACCGCAGCCCTGGGCGACGCCCTCGCCCTCGCCGAACGCCGCGGCCGGCACGTCCCCGACGCCCCCGCCGACCGCCGGGCGTGGCTGTACGCGCTGGCCCGCTGGGCGTGCCTGCGCAAGCTGGCCGAGGCCAAGCAGAAACGTCAGAGCAGTCATGCCGCCGGCCGCACGCAGTCCGCCGACCGGCCGTCCGGCCCGGCCGTCTCCGAGGAGGTCCAGGAGCGGCGGCGGCAGGAACTGGCCCTGCTGGCCTGGCCGGAGGCCGCCGGCACCGCCCCGGAGCAGCGCGAGGCGCTCGAACTGGCCGTGCGCCACCACCTCGCCGCCCACGAGGTCGCCGCCGTCCTGGGCATGGACCTGGCCGCCGCCCGCGACCTGCTCGCCTCCGCCGCCTGCGAGGTCGAACGCACGCGTGCGGCCCTCGCCGTCGTCGAGACCGGGGCGTGTCCGAGCGTCGCCCACCTCGTCGGCGAGGACCGGCCCGTGCTCGGCACGACCCTGCGCCGCGAACTCGTCCGGCACGTCGACGACTGCCCGCGCTGCCGCCGCACCGCCGAGCGCGCCATCCCCGGCCGCTGGCCCGGCACCAGCGTCACACCCGCCGAACTGCCCGTCCTGTCCGCCCCGCGCGCGGCCCTGCACGTCGCCATGGGCCGGCACGCACGCGCGCGTGGCGCCGGACCCCGCTTCGACCGGCGCGGCTTCCCGATGGACCCCAAGGACCGCGCCGCCCGAAGGGACCGCCTCCGCGCGCGTGCCGTCACGACGACCGTCGTCGCCACCGTCGTGGCCGCCCCCGTGCTCGCCCTGTGGGCCGCCTACCGGGGCACCCCCGTCGGCGAGGCCCAGGACGGCCGCTCCGCCTCCGCACGCGAGGCGGACGACCCGTTCGCCCTGGACGGCGAGATGGCCGGCGGCGGCTACGAGAACACCGGCAACGCGAGCACCAGGCCCGGCCCCCGCTTCCGCAAGGACGGCAAGGCCGACGTCTCCGTGGAGGTCCTCGGCGTCGCCGGCGCCGGCCGTACGAGCACCCTGGACGTCACGGCGGACAACAGCGGCGACACCACACTCGTCACCCTGACCGCCACGGGCCCGGCCCCGGTCCGCTGGTCCGCGTCCACGGGAGCGGACTGGCTCTACCTGAGCCAGTCGTCGGGAACGCTCCGGCCCGGCGAGTCGTTGACGATCAAGGTGTACGTCGACCATCTGCGGGAGCCCGCCGGCCCCTGGCACGCGCAGGTGGCGGTCGCACCGGTGGGCGCCGTCGTCCACATCGCGGGCTACGGCACCGCGCCCAGCCCCTCCGGCCCCGGCCCGCGCCCGGACCCCCACCCCAGCGACCCGGGCGACCCGCCCCCGACCCAGCCCGACCCGACGCCCTCGACCTCGGCACCACCGGACCCGGCGCCGACCACTCCGCCCCCGTCACCCGACCCGGACCCCACACCCACGGACCCGGACCCGTCGGACCCGACGGACTCGTCGCCCCCGCCCTCGGACAGCGGCGACCCGAGCCCGTCCACGTCCTAGACGGTCAGTCGACCGGATCCGCAGGATGCGGCGCCAGCAACGGCAGCTGCGAAGCAAGCCGCTCCTCGCACAGCTCGACCAGCCGGTCGTAGCCGGCCTTGCCCATCAGTTCGATCAGCTCCGGCCGGTAGGAGACGTACACCGGCTCGCCCGCGCCGTGCGCCGAGGTCGCCGAGGTGCACCACCAGTGCAGGTCGTGGCCGCCCGGCCCCCAGCCGCGGCGGTCGTACTCACCGATCGACACCTGGAGCACGCGCGTGTCGTCGGGCCGGTCGATCCACTCGTAGGTCCGCCGCACCGGCAGCTGCCAGCACACGTCCGGCTTGGTCTCCAGCGGTTCCCGGCCCTCCTTCAGGGCGAGGATGTGCAGCGAGCAGCCCGCGCCGCCCGCGAAGCCGGGCCGGTTCTGGAAGATGCACGAGCCCTGGAAGGGGCGCGTCTGCCGGTCCCCGTCCTCGTCCTCGGAGATCCAGCCGTTGCTCGTGCCCTCGGCGTGGTGCTGCCAGATGTCCGGGGTGAGCCTCGCCACATGCTCGGCGACCCGCTTCTCGTCGTCCTCGTCGGAGAAGTGGGCACCCAGCGTGCAGCACCCGTCGTCCGCGCGGCCGGCCTGGATGCCCTGGCAGCCGCTGCCGAAGATGCAGTTCCAGCGAGAGGTCAGCCATGTCAGATCGCAGCGGAAGACCTGCTCGTCGTCCGCCGGATCAGGAAACTCCACCCACGCGCGGGCGAAGTCGAGGCCCTTCTCGTCGGGACCCTTCTCGCCGGAGCGCGGGACGCCCGGTGATTTGTCGCGCTTCGCCTTTTTCGTCTTTGGCACGAGTCCAGAGTACGGGCCTTGTACCCACACCGAGGACGGCGGACGGCACGGCTGGCAGTAGCGTTCCGTACATGAGACTCGGTGTCCTCGACGTGGGATCGAACACGGTGCATCTGCTCGTGGTGGACGCGCACCCCGGCGCGTGCCCGTTGCCCGCGCACTCGCACAAGGCGGAACTGCGCCTCGCCCAGCTCCTCGACGACGACGGCGCGATAGGCCCCCAGGGCGTCGACCGGCTGATCTCGGTCGTCCAGGAGTCGCTCCAGGCCGCCGAGGACAAGGGCGTCGAGGACCTCCTGACGTTCGCCACCTCCGCCGTGCGCGAGGCCCGCAACGCCGACGACGTCCTCGCGCGCGTGCGCACCGAGACCGGCGTCGAGCTCCAGGTCCTCACGGGCGAGGAGGAAGCCCGCCTCACCTTCCTCGCCGCCCGCCGCTGGTTCGGCTGGTCGGCCGGGAAACTGCTGGTCCTGGACATCGGTGGCGGCTCCCTGGAGATCGCCTACGGCATCGACGAGGAGCCCGACGCGGCCGCCTCCCTGCCGCTGGGCGCCGGCCGCCTCACCGCAGGCTGGCTGCCCGGCGACCCGCCCGCCCCGGACGACGTCCGGGCGCTGCGCCGCCACGTCCGGACCGAGGTCGCCCGCACGGTCGGCGAGTTCAGCCGCTTCGGCCCGCCCGACCGCGTCGTCGCCACGTCCAAGACCTTCAAGCAACTCGCCCGCATCGCCGGCGCGGCCCGCTCCGCCGAGGGCCTCTACGTCCAGCGCGAACTCAAGCGGAAGTCCCTGGAGGAATGGGTCCCGAGGCTGGCCGGCATGACGGAGGCGGAACGGGCCGAGCTCCCGGGCGTCTCGGAGGGCAGGGCGGGCCAGCTGCTGGCGGGCGCCCTGGTGGCCGAGGCCGCGATGGACCTCTTCGGCGTGGAGCGCCTGGAGATCTGCCCGTGGGCACTGAGAGAGGGCGTGATCCTCCGCCGCCTGGATCACATGGAGTCGGTGTGAGCCCGCAGCGAGGGCGGGGCCGTCTATGGCAAACACCACAACGGCGAATAGGCACCCCGCTCCACCCCGACCACACCCCGTAATCTGTCCTGCATGGCAGAGCCAGCCGTAAGGATCCCGGACGCGAAGGTCGCCCTGTCGACGGCCTCGGTCTACCCGGAGTCGACGGCCACGGCCTTCGAGATCGCCGCGCGCCTGGGCTACGACGGAGTCGAGGTCATGGTCTGGACCGACCCGGTCAGCCAGGACATCGAGGCCCTGCGCAGACTCAGCGACTACCACCAGATCCCGGTCCTGGCCGTCCACGCCCCCTGCCTGCTCATCACGCAGCGCGTCTGGTCCACGGACCCCTGGACCAAGCTCCAGCGGGCCCGCGCGGCGGCCGAGAAGCTCGACGCGAGCACGGTCGTCGTCCACCCCCCGTTCCGCTGGCAGCGCCAGTACGCCAGGGACTTCGTCGCCGGCATCTGGCGCATGGCCAACGAGACGGACGTACGGTTCGCCGTCGAGAACATGTACCCCTGGCGCTACCGCGACCGCGAGATGCTGGCGTACGCCCCCGACTGGGACGTGACGAAGGACGACTACCGCCACTTCACGATCGACCTCAGCCACACCGCGACGGCCCGCAGCGACGCGCTGGCCATGGTCGACCGCATGGGCGACCGCCTGGGCCACGTCCACCTCGCCGACGGCAGGGGCTCGGCCAAGGACGAGCACCTCGTGCCCGGCCGCGGCACCCAGCCCTGCGCAGAGGTGCTGGAGCGGCTCGCCCTCACCGGCTTCGACGGGCACGTCGTGATCGAGGTCAACACCCGCCGCGCCATGTCCAGCGCGGAGCGCGAGGCCGACCTTGCGGAGGCACTGGCCTTCACGCGCCTGCACCTGGCCTCGGCGGTGAAGGTGCCGAGGCGATGAGCGACGTGCCCCCGGCCGGCACCGGCCCGGGCACGGGGGCCACCGCCCGCCGCCGAGGCCGCCCGCCGCGCACGGAGTCGGCCGACACCAGGGACCGCATCCTGACCGCCGCCCGTGAGGAGTTCTCCGAGCGCGGCTACGAGAAGACGTCCGTACGCGGCATCGCCAAGGCGGCCGGGGTCGACCCGGCGCTCGTGCACCACTACTTCGGGACGAAGGAGCAGGTCTTCGAGGCGGCGATCACCCTGTCCTTCGGACCCGCCCTCGACGCGCCGAAGGCCATCGAGGAGGGCCCGCTCGACGGCGTCGGGGAGCGCCTGGCCCGCTTCTTCTTCGGCGTCTGGGAGAACCCGGCGACCCGCGCGCCCCTGCTCGCCATCGTCCGCTCCGCCGTCACCAACGACACGGCGGCCGCCGTCTTCCGCCGTATCGTCGCCACCCAGGTGCTGCGCCGCATCGCGGGACAACTGGACCTGCCGGACGCGGAATTGCGGGCCGAGCTCGCCGCCGCCCAGCTCGTGGGCACCGCGATGCTGCGGTACGTCATCAAGGTCGAGCCGCTGGCCTCGGCGGACCCCGAGCAGATCATCGCGCGCCTGGCACCGGTCGTGCAGGGCCACCTCACCGGGTCCTGAACCGCCGCCGGCCGAGACATGCATCCCGCATTCCGGACACTCCGTCCCGCCCTCTGGATGACCGGCGTACGCTCGGTAGGAGTCAGAAATCTCCGAATCCTCTGACGCAGTCTCTGAAGGAGCGAGCGACGATGCCCGAGCTGAGGTCCCGCACAGTCACCCACGGCCGCAACATGGCGGGCGCCCGCGCCCTTATGCGCGCCTCCGGTGTACCGGGTGCGGACATCGGCCGCAAGCCGATCATCGCGGTCGCCAACAGTTTCACGGAGTTCGTGCCGGGCCACACCCACCTCCAGCCGGTGGGCAGGATCGTCAGCGAGGCGATCGTCGAGGCCGGCGGCATCCCGCGCGAGTTCAACACGATCGCCGTCGACGACGGCATCGCCATGGGCCACGGCGGCATGCTCTACAGCCTCCCCTCCCGCGACCTGATCGCGGACAGCGTGGAGTACATGGTCGAGGCCCACTGCGCCGACGCCCTGATCTGCATCTCCAACTGCGACAAGATCACCCCGGGCATGCTCAACGCGGCCCTGCGCCTGAACATCCCGACGGTCTTCGTCTCCGGCGGCCCGATGGAGTCCGGCCGGGCCACGCTCGTCGACGGCACGGTCCGCACGCTGGACCTGGTCGACGCGATGTCCGAGGCCGTGAACGAGAAGATCTCGGACGAGGACATCCTCCGCATCGAGGAGAACGCCTGTCCGACCTGCGGCAGCTGTTCCGGCATGTTCACCGCCAACTCGATGAACTGCCTGACCGAGGCCATCGGCCTCTCCCTCCCCGGCAACGGCTCGGTCCTGGCCACCCACACCGCGCGCAAGCAGCTCTACGTCGACGCGGCCAACACGGTCATGGACATCACCCGCCGCTACTACGAGCAGGACGACGAGACGGTCCTGCCGCGCAACGTCGCCACCTTCGCGGCCTTCGAGAACGCGATGGCCCTCGACATCGCGATGGGCGGCTCGACCAACACGATCCTGCACCTGCTGGCGGCGGCCCAGGAGGCCGGCGTCCCCTTCGGCCTGGAGGAGATCGACGCGGTCTCCCGCAGGGTCCCCTGCCTGGCCAAGGTGGCGCCGAACGTCGCCAAGGACCGCACGTACTACATGGAGGACGTGCACCGCGCCGGCGGCATCCCCGCCCTCCTCGGCGAGCTGCACCGCGCGGGCCTGCTCAACGAGGACGTGCACGCGGTCCACAGCCCGTCCCTGTCCGACTGGCTGAAGACCTGGGACGTGCGCGGCGGCTCCCCGTCCCCCGAGGCGGTCGAGCTGTGGCACGCGGCCCCCGGCTGCGTCCGCTCCGCCGAGGCCTTCTCCCAGTCCGAGCGCTGGGAGGCCCTCGACGAGGACGCCGAGGGCGGCTGCATCCGCTCCGTCGAGCACGCGTACTCCAAGGACGGCGGCCTCGCGGTCCTCAAGGGCAACCTCGCGGTCGACGGCTGCGTGGTGAAGACGGCCGGCGTCGACGAGTCGATCTGGACCTTCGAGGGCCCGGCGGTCGTCTGCGAGTCGCAGGAGGAGGCCGTCGAGAAGATCCTGCTGAAGCAGGTCAAGGAGGGCGACGTCGTCGTCATCCGCTACGAGGGCCCCAAGGGCGGCCCCGGCATGCAGGAGATGCTCTACCCGACCTCGTACCTGAAGGGCCGCGGCCTCGGCAAGGCCTGCGCCCTGATCACCGACGGCCGCTTCTCCGGCGGCACGTCCGGCCTCTCCATCGGCCACGCCTCGCCCGAGGCGGCCGCCGGCGGCACCATCGCCCTCGTCGAGGACGGCGACCGCATCCGCATCGACATCCCGAACCGCACCATCGAGCTCCTCGTCGACGACGCCGAGCTGGCCCGCCGCGAGCAGGCGCTGAACGGCGTGTACGCCCCGAAGAACCGCGACCGCAAGGTCTCGGCGGCACTGCGGGCCTACGCGGCGATGGCGACCAGCGCCGACAAGGGCGCCGTGCGGGACGTCACGAAGCTGGGCTGACCACTCCACGCACAAGGGCCGCCCCCGGTCTCCCGGGCGCGGCCCTTCCGCGTACGCACTACCACCCCGACGGATCACGCCCGCTCACGGCGAAGACGGACCCGTCCGGCGCACCGGCATAGACACGGTCGCCCACGAGCACGGGCTCGGGAAGCGCGGCCGGCACCCGGTCCGACCGTTCGCCCAGCCGCGGAGACGTCTGCCCGACGAGCTTCCCGCGCCGCGCGTCGACGGCGAGCAGCCGCCCGTCCGGCGCGGTGACGTACACGTACCGGTCGTCGGCGACCGGCGTCGACCCCCGGACGACCCCCGTCTCCAGACTCCACCGCTGCCTGCGCGCCTCCAGATCGACGGCGACCAGCGCACCACCCGTCGCCATGAGGTGCACGACGTCCCCGTGCACACTCCCCGCCACCTGCTGCAGCGGGATGCGCAACGGCACCCGCACACTCGCCCGGCGCTCCGGGTCGTAACGGACCACGGCCCGAGCCTCCCCGCGCACGGCGTCGACCGCCACGAACACGACCGCCCCGTCCCCAGTGCCGAGAGGCTGCAAGGCCCCCTCCAGCCGCGCGTGCCACCGCACGTCACCCGTGCCCGGGTCCACCGCCGTGACTGTCGTGCGGGCCCCATCACCGGACGTACTCGCCGCGTAGGCCAGCGGATCCCCGGGGAACGAGACGAAATACGGCACGTCCTGCCCCGGAATCCGATGACTCCACTTCACCTCACCCGAGGCGCTCTCCACCCCGCTCACCGTCCCGTCGGCCGCCGTGAGCAGCAGCATGCCGCCGACGGCCCGCAGCCCCCCGTACGCGGGCAGCTCCTGCCGCCGCTCCACGTCACCCGAGCCGGGATCGAGCATCGTCATCCGCCGCCCCTGGCCCAGCCCGGCCGGCACCAGCCCACCCGACACGACCGGAGCGCCGCTCGGCGGCCCGCTCGCGGCGACCCCGTCCAGAGGATGCCGCCACAGCAGCCGCCCGTCGACAGGATCGAGAGCGAAGACCAGCCCGGTCTGCGCACACAGCAGCTTCCCCGCCCCGTACGCACACTGAGGCATGCTCTCCCCGGACAACGGCGGCGCCTCCCACGCCGAGAACGCGGCCGCCGTCGTCCGCGGCGCGGTGACTTCGGACGCCGGACTCCCGCCCACGAGGAGCGGAACGGCCGCCAGCGCACCGACGACGGCCAGCCCGAGAGCCCCGGCACCGAGGGCGGCCCGCTTGCCGAGCCGCAACCTGGACCGACGCGACGGCTGCTCGACCCCGGACGGGTCGGCGTCAGAAACCCCGCCGCCCTGCCCCGCAACAGCCGCCGCTTCCTCCTCCACCACCACCTCGTCGACACGCTGGGCCGGTATGAACGCCTGTGTGTCGTACGAGGCCGCCACCGACCGCAGCTCCCGCATCAACTCGTCGGGAGAGGGCCGGTCCTCGGGCTCCTTGGCGAGACACCGCAGCACGAGCGGCGCCAGCTCTTCCGGTACGCCGGCCAGCTCGGGCTCGTCGTGCACCACCTGGTAGGCGACGACGTAGGGACTGTCGGAGTCGAACGGCCCGCGCCCGGTGGCCGCATGCACCATGACGGACCCGAGGGCGAACACGTCGGCGGCGGGCCCCACTTCCCTGGGCCGCCGGAACTGCTCCGGCGCCATGAAGGGCGGCGTTCCGATCAACTTCCCGGTCTCGGTCCGCAACTCGCTGTCTTTCGGCCGGGAAATGCCGAAGTCGATGACCTTCGGCCCGTCCTCGGCGAGCAGCACGTTGCTCGGCTTCAGATCCCGGTGCACGACCCCGACCCGGTGGATGTCCCGCAGCGCCTCGGCGAGCCCGGCCATCAGCCGACGCAACTGCGCCGAGGCCAGGGGCCCGTTCCGCTTCACCTCCTGGGCCAGCGTCGGGCCCGGAATGAACAGTGTGGCCATCCAGGGCCGTCCGGCCTCGGGATCGGCATCAACGACGGGCGCGGTGAAAGCCCCGCTGACCCGCCGCGCCGCCCCGACCTCCTGCCGGAAACGGCCCCTGAACTCGGGGTCCTTGGCGAACTCCGCATGCACGACCTTCACGGCGACCTTCATCCCGGACGTGCTCCGGGCCAGATGGACGACGCCCATGCCGCCCGAGCCCAGACAGGACTCCAGTCGGTAGTGACCGGCGTACTCAGGAAGTTCCGCTTCCGGGCCCGCTCCGACGTTCCGCTGTGGCGCCATGGGACCACCCCCGTGCTGTTCGTCCGCGCGCGCGACGCACGGAGCCTAGTCGATGACTCGTACGGGACAGAGGCGGCTTGCTAGCCTCCGCTGGCGAGTCACGTACAGGTGTTTGATGGCGTGATTCAGGGGAATCAACGGGATCCCATGGCAGCCATGGGGTCAACGGGGGAGGTTTTCATGTCAGTAGAAGAGGCCGAGCGCAGCACACACGAGGCCGGCAAGCCGCTGGTCACCACGCTGGCCGCCGCGGCCACGTACTTCTCGGTCGCACCGGGCGTCCGCCTCAACGTCCGCAGCGGTCCCGGCACCGGCTACCCGATCGTCAAGGTCCTGCCCGAGGGCTCCCGAGTCCCGATCCACTGCCAGACACCCGGCACCACGGTCACGGGCCCCTACGGCACGACGAACATCTGGGACAACATCGCGAGCGGCCAGTACGTCTCGGACGCTTACGTGAACACGGGCAGCGACGGCTACATCCGCCCCCGCTGCGGGTGACCTGCGGCAGCAGATGCTGGGGCCGGGTGGGCGCCCAACTCGGCGCGACGAGGGTGCCGCTGCGCCCACCCGTGCCGCCCCAAGCGGCACGACTGCCCGCAGCTAATGCGGCCCGCAGCGCGGCGGCCTGCGGCAGCTAAGCCGAGACGCGCCCGCACCCGCCGACGCACGGAAGGGGACGTGTCGGGGGGTGTCCGCCCGCAGCGGTTGGCGCGTCAACGGACGGTTAGTCGGTATCCGACCCCATCGCGCCGTTCCGAGGACGGACACCCCCGGCGCGGCCCCGACCCACCGCACCCCGGTAGGCGCTACGCGCACCCCCCACCGAAGCAGCCCCAGGCCGCCGCAGGCATACAACGACCACACCCCCAAGCCATAATCGACCGGTGAGCGCAGAGAACGCCCCCCTCGCCCCCCGCCCCGAGCCGATCCGCTTCTTCGGCACGACCTGGCTGAACCACGACAACGGCTACACCGCCCGCCGCATCGGCGTCGCCCTCGGCTCGCTGGCCACCGCAGTCGCCTCCTGCCTCGTCCTCCGCCTCGCCTACCAGGGCCTCCAGATCGCCGCGATCGGCAACTTCGTGACCCTGCTCATGGTCGTGATGTTCGCGATCTGCAGCGCGATGGCCTTCCGCCACACCTGGGACGGCTTCACCCGCCGCCCCGACCCCGACCGCCAGGCCTCCCTCCGCGGCCTCCTGACCATCGGCTTCGTCGGCTCCCTCCTCGCGTACTTCTTCCGCTCCCTCACCGAGGCCCCCGGCGAAAAGCTCCACCGCGAGGAGTACGAGGCAGCCCGCAGGCACCACGAGAAGCGCACGACCCGCCGCTCGGGCAACCCGTCGAAAAAGCGCCGCTCCGCATAACTCCCGGGCCTCTCACCGGAATCTCACCAGCTCCCGCCCCCACCCCGGCCACCATGGCCGTATGACCACACACTCCTCCGCCCACCACCCCACCCGCGCCGCCCGCGCCCACTCCTTCAACACGGCCGCAGCCCAATACGCGGCCAACCGCCCCTCCTACCCTCCAGCCCTCTTCGACGCGATAGAAGCCCTGGCCGACCACCCCCTCCCCGGCTCCCGCGTCGCAGACATCGGCGCCGGCACCGGCATAGCGACCGCCCTCCTCCACGCCCGAGGCGCGCACGTCATCGCCGTAGAACCGGGCGACGGCATGGCGGCCCAGTTCCGCAGCACCCTCCCCGACGTCCCGATCGTCCGCGGCACCGGCGACGACCTCCCCCTCGCCGACGCCTCCGTCGACTTCGTCACCTACGCCCAGGCCTGGCACTGGACCGACCAGTCCCGCTCCGTCCCGGAGGCCCTCCGCGTCCTGCGCCCCGGCGGCGCCCTCGCCCTCTGGTGGAACACCGACGCCCTGGACGTCCCGTGGATCGCCGAAGCCGCCGCCCGCACGGAACGCCACTTCGACATCGACACGGCCGCCGAGCGACGAAACGTCAACGCCCGCGCCGCCGACCCCACCGGCCGCCTCGACTTCACCCGCCGCACGGTCCGCTGGAGCCGCCGCATCCCGATCGACACCCACCTCGCCAACATCGGCAGCCACTCGGTCTTCCTCGTACACGGCGAGGAACACACCGCGGCCTTCCTGGCCGAGGAACGCGAGCACCTCCTCAAGGCCTTCCCGGACGGCATCGTCGAAGAGGTCTACGACGTAATCCTCCTCCTGGCGAAGACACCCGCTTGACGCCCCCAGCCCTCAGGAGCATTATTCATCACATGATGAATAATGCTCCCGATCCACCACACCCCGACACCCCCACAGGCACCACAGGCACCCCCACAGGCACCACAAACACCGTCACCAGCACCACCACGGAACCCACAGCAACCCACACCAAGAACCCCCCGGCCGTCCACGCCGAAGACCTCACCGTCACCCGCGGCCCCCGCAAGGTCCTGCGCAATCTCGCCTTCACCGTCCCCCGAGGCCAGATCACCGGCCTGCTGGGCCCCTCCGGCTGCGGCAAGTCCACCCTCATGCGCGCCATCGTCGGCACCCAGGCCAAGGTCACCGGCACCCTCGACGTCCTAGGCCACCCCGCAGGCCACCCCACCCTCCGCACCCGCATCGGCTACGTCACCCAGGCCCCGTCCGTCTACGACGACCTGACCGTCCGCCAGAACCTCGACTACTTCGCTGCGATACTCGACCCCGGCCGGCCCGCCGCCGACCGCCGCCACGACAACGTCACCCGCGCGATAGCCGACGTCGACCTCACCACCCACGCCGACGCCCTGGCCGGCAACCTCTCCGGCGGCCAGCGCAGCCGCGTCTCCCTGGCCGTCGCCCTCCTCGGCACGCCCGAGCTCCTGGTCCTCGACGAACCGACCGTCGGCCTCGACCCTGTCCTGCGCCGCGACCTGTGGACCCTCTTCCACGACATCGCGGCGAGCCGCGGCGCGACCCTCCTCGTCTCCTCCCACGTCATGGACGAGGCCGAGCGCTGCCACCGCCTCCTCCTCATGCGCGAGGGCGAGCTCCTCGCCGACGACACCCCCGAGGCCCTGCGCACCCGCACCGGCGCGGACACGGTCGAGGAAGCCTTCCTGCACCTGGTGGACGAGGCCAAGGCCGCAGCCCGCACCAAGGAGACGACCCGATGACCACCACGATCACCCCCACCCGGCCGCGGACCCTGAGCGCGTCCCGAACCATGGCCACCGCCACCCGCGTCCTGCGCCAGCTGACCCACGACCCCCGCACCATCGCACTGCTGATCCTCATCCCCTGCGTGATGCTGTTCCTGCTGCGCTACGTCTTCGACGGCAGCCCCCGCACCTTCGACAGCATCGGCGCGTCCCTGCTCGGGATCTTCCCGCTGATCACGATGTTCCTGGTGACGTCCATCGCCACCCTGCGCGAACGCACCTCGGGCACCCTCGAACGCCTCCTCGCCATGCCCCTCGGCAAAGCCGACCTCATCGCCGGCTACGCCCTCGCCTTCGGCACCCTCGCGATCATCCAGTCCGCCCTGGCCACGGGCCTCGCGGTCTGGTTCCTCGGCCTCGACGTCACCGGCAGCCCCTGGCTCCTCCTCCTGGTGGCCCTCCTCGACGCCCTCCTCGGCACGGCCCTCGGCCTCTTCGTCTCGGCCTTCGCGGCCTCGGAATTCCAGGCGGTCCAGTTCATGCCGGCGGTGATCTTCCCCCAGCTCCTCCTCTGTGGCCTGTTCACACCCCGCGACAACATGCACCCGGCCCTGGAGGTCATCTCCGACGTCCTCCCCATGTCCTACGCGGTGGACGGCATGAACGAGGTCCTCCGCCACACGGACATGACCGCCACGTTCGTACGCGACACCCTGATAGTCGCCGGCTGCGCCCTGCTGGTCCTCACCCTGGGCGCGGCGACCCTACGACGCAGGACGGCATAAGCCGGCAGCGCCGCCCGGGGCACCACCGACATCCCGCCCAACGGACACCCAAGCCGCCGGCCCCTCCCCGATGCGAGGATGGACCCCGGACGACGCACCCCCGGAGGCACCCCGCGCCATGACCCAGAAAGTCGCAGTCCTCGGCACCGGCAAGATCGGTGAAGCCCTGCTCAGCGGAATGATCCGAGCCGGCTGGACCCCGGCCGACCTCCTGGTCACCACCCGCCGCCAGGAACGAGCCGAAGAACTCCACACCCGCTACGGCGTCACCCCGGTCACCAACCCCGAAGCCGCGAAGATCGCCGACACCCTGATCCTCACGGTCAAACCGCAGGACATGGGCACCCTCCTCGACGAACTCGCCCCCCACGTCCCCGCCGACCGCCTGGTCGTCAGCGGCGCCGCCGGCATCACCACCGCGTACTTCGAGGAACGCCTCGCCCCCGGCACCCCGGTCATCCGCGTCATGACGAACACCCCCGCCCTGGTGGACGAGGCCATGTCCGTCATCTCCGCCGGCACGCACGCCACCGCCGACCACCTGGCCCACACCGAGGAGATCTTCGGCGCCGTCGGCAAGACGCTCCGCGTCCCCGAGTCCCAGCAGGACGCCTGCACGGCCCTCTCCGGCTCCGGCCCGGCCTACTTCTTCTACCTGGTCGAAGCCATGACCGACGCGGGCATCCTCCTCGGCCTGCCCCGCGACAAGGCCCACGACCTGATCGTCCAGTCCGCCATCGGCGCCGCGACGATGCTCCGCGACAGCGGTGAACACCCCGTCAAGCTCCGCGAGAACGTCACGTCCCCCGCCGGCACGACGATCAACGCCATCCGAGAACTCGAGAACCACGGCGTACGAGCCGCCCTCATCGCCGCCCTCGAAGCCGCCCGCGACCGCAGCCGCGCCCTGGCCTCCGGCAACAACTGAGGAGCACTGCGGGCGTCGGGGCCGACCCGCCCCCGACGCCCGCACCACCTCACACCCTCAGCACGCCGACCCCACCCGCGTCCGCCGCCGCTTCCGGCACGGCGGGCAGCAACCCGATCGCGCGATAAGCCGCATCCACGGTCGGCCGAGCCATCCCCCGAGCCCGCTCCGCGCCGTCCCGCAGCACGCGCTCCACATAACCGGGATCCGCACACAACTCCTTGTGCCGCTCCTGGACGGGCCTGAGCACCTCGACCACAGCCTCAGCGGTGTCCTTCTTCAAGTCCCCGTACGACGCGTACGCACCGCTCAGCTCCTCAGGAGTCCCACCCGAGCACGCGGCGAGGATCTCCAGCAGATTGGCGAGCCCCGGCCGGGCCTCCCGGTCGTACACGACCTCCTGCCCGCTGTCGGTCACGGCCCGCATGACCTTCTTCCGCACCACGTCCGGCTCGTCCAGCAGATAGACGATCCCCGGCCCGACGTCATCGCTCTTGCCCATCTTCGACGTCGGATCCTGCAGGTTCATCACCCGCGCAGCCACCCCCGGACGCGTGGCCCGAGGCACCACGAACGTATGCCCGTACCGCTGGTTGAACCGCACCGCCAGATCCCGCGTCAGCTCAACGTGCTGAACCTGGTCGTCCCCCACGGGCACCTCATCGGCCGCGTACGCCAGGATGTCCGCCGCCATCAGCACGGGATACGTCAGCAGCGACAGCCGCACACTCCCGCCCCGCCGCTGCTCCCGCGCGGCCTTCTCCTTGTACTGGATCATCCGCCGCATCTCACCGTCGGTGGCCACGCACTCCAGCACGTACGACAGCCGCGCATGCTCGTCCACATGGCTCTGCACGAACAGCGTGCAGAGCTCCGGATCCAGCCCGGACGCCAGCAACAAGGTCGCCGCCTGCCGGCTCAGCCTGCGCACCCGCGCGGGATCGTGGTCCACGGTCAGAGCGTGCAGATCGACGACGCAGAACAAGGCGTCCGCCTCGTGCTGGTCGACGGCAGCCCACCGCCGCATGGCTCCCAGGTAGTTCCCCAGCGTCAGATGCCCCGTCGGCTTGACCCCGCTGAAGACCCGTGTCATCTCTCCTCCACCTCCTGGCCGAGACCGCCGCTCCGGCGGCCGCCCCCCGGTGGTCCTGGAGGGAGAAACAAGAACGGCCGCCGAAGCGGCGGCCGTTGAGTGCATACGTGAGGACGGCCGCCGTCAGGCGGCCCACCACAGCTGGCTACACGTACGCGTCGTCATGCCCCCCAGACTACGCCCCCGGAGTGCCGTCCGCCCTTGAGTTGACACGCCCAGACCCCATCCGTAGTGTTCTCCGAGTTGCCCGACGTGAGCGCCGACCCCGGTCGGTCCCCGGGCAGCCAATCCGCAAGTACCAACCACTACTCGACGAAGTAGTTCTGTCGTCGTTTCATTGGCATGCGTATTTACGGAATGAGGAATCCCCGTTCGAAAGGACGCGGCCCCCGATTGGCTCGGGAGCAGGGGAATCCGCTAAAGTCTCACTCGTCGGAACGGCCCAACAGCCGCGAAGACAAACCCCGCTGACTGGGAATCAGGCCCGAAAGGATCTGATAGAGTCGGAGCCGCCGGAAAGGGAAACGCGGAAGCGGGAACCTGGAAAGCGCCGAGGAAATCGGGTCGAGAAAAGATCTGATAGAGTCGGAAACGCAAGACCGAAGGGAAGCGCCCGGAGGAAAGCCCGAGAGGGTGAGTACAAAGGAAGCGACCGTTCCTTGAGAACTCAACAGCGTGCCAAAAGTCAACGCCAGATATGTTGATACCCCGTCTCCAGCATCTGCTGGGGCGAGGTTCCTTTGAAAAAACACAGCGAGGACGCTGTGAACGGCCGGGCTTATTCCGCCTGGCTGTTCCGCTCTCGTGGTGTTCATCCCGATTACGGGAAAACATTCACGGAGAGTTTGATCCTGGCTCAGGACGAACGCTGGCGGCGTGCTTAACACATGCAAGTCGAACGATGAACCACTTCGGTGGGGATTAGTGGCGAACGGGTGAGTAACACGTGGGCAATCTGCCCTGCACTCTGGGACAAGCCCTGGAAACGGGGTCTAATACCGGATACAACCACTAGGGGCATCTCTTGGTGGTGGAAAGCTCCGGCGGTGCAGGATGAGCCCGCGGCCTATCAGCTTGTTGGTGAGGTAATGGCTCACCAAGGCGACGACGGGTAGCCGGCCTGAGAGGGCGACCGGCCACACTGGGACTGAGACACGGCCCAGACTCCTACGGGAGGCAGCAGTGGGGAATATTGCACAATGGGCGAAAGCCTGATGCAGCGACGCCGCGTGAGGGATGACGGCCTTCGGGTTGTAAACCTCTTTCAGCAGGGAAGAAGCGAAAGTGACGGTACCTGCAGAAGAAGCGCCGGCTAACTACGTGCCAGCAGCCGCGGTAATACGTAGGGCGCGAGCGTTGTCCGGAATTATTGGGCGTAAAGAGCTCGTAGGCGGCTTGTCACGTCGGTTGTGAAAGCCCGGGGCTTAACCCCGGGTCTGCAGTCGATACGGGCAGGCTAGAGTTCGGTAGGGGAGATCGGAATTCCTGGTGTAGCGGTGAAATGCGCAGATATCAGGAGGAACACCGGTGGCGAAGGCGGATCTCTGGGCCGATACTGACGCTGAGGAGCGAAAGCGTGGGGAGCGAACAGGATTAGATACCCTGGTAGTCCACGCCGTAAACGGTGGGCACTAGGTGTGGGCAACATTCCACGTTGTCCGTGCCGCAGCTAACGCATTAAGTGCCCCGCCTGGGGAGTACGGCCGCAAGGCTAAAACTCAAAGGAATTGACGGGGGCCCGCACAAGCGGCGGAGCATGTGGCTTAATTCGACGCAACGCGAAGAACCTTACCAAGGCTTGACATACACCGGAAAACCCTGGAGACAGGGTCCCCCTTGTGGTCGGTGTACAGGTGGTGCATGGCTGTCGTCAGCTCGTGTCGTGAGATGTTGGGTTAAGTCCCGCAACGAGCGCAACCCTTGTCCCGTGTTGCCAGCAGGCCCTTGTGGTGCTGGGGACTCACGGGAGACCGCCGGGGTCAACTCGGAGGAAGGTGGGGACGACGTCAAGTCATCATGCCCCTTATGTCTTGGGCTGCACACGTGCTACAATGGCCGGTACAATGAGCTGCGATACCGCGAGGTGGAGCGAATCTCAAAAAGCCGGTCTCAGTTCGGATTGGGGTCTGCAACTCGACCCCATGAAGTCGGAGTCGCTAGTAATCGCAGATCAGCATTGCTGCGGTGAATACGTTCCCGGGCCTTGTACACACCGCCCGTCACGTCACGAAAGTCGGTAACACCCGAAGCCGGTGGCCCAACCCCCTTGTGGGGAGGGAGCTGTCGAAGGTGGGACTGGCGATTGGGACGAAGTCGTAACAAGGTAGCCGTACCGGAAGGTGCGGCTGGATCACCTCCTTTCTAAGGAGCACTTCTAAGCCGGTCCTTCGGGGCTGGTTCAGAGGCCAGTACATCAGCGAACGTCTGATGCTGGTTGCTCATGGGTGGAACGTTGACTACTCGGCCAGGATCTTGGGCCGGAGGCTGCTAGTACTGCTCGCAAGAGCGTGGAACGCATGATCTTCGGACGGGAGCTGGTCGGGCACGCTGTTGGGTGTCTGAGGGAATGAACTTTCCTCAGTGCCGGCCCCGGTAAAAGTCCACGAGAGTGGGCTGTGACGGGTGGCTGGTCGTTGTTTGAGAACTGCACAGTGGACGCGAGCATCTGTGGCCAAGTTTTTAAGGGCGCACGGTGGATGCCTTGGCACCAGGAACCGATGAAGGACGTGGGAGGCCACGATAGTCCCCGGGGAGTCGTCAACCAGGCTTTGATCCGGGGGTTTCCGAATGGGGAAACCCGGCAGTCGTCATGGGCTGTCACCCGCTGCTGAACACATAGGCAGTGTGGAGGGAACGCGGGGAAGTGAAACATCTCAGTACCCGCAGGAAGAGAAAACAACCGTGATTCCGGGAGTAGTGGCGAGCGAAACCGGATGAGGCCAAACCGTATGCGTGTGAGACCCGGCAGGGGTTGCGTATACGGGGTTGTGGGATCTCTCTTCTGTTGTCTGCCGGCAACAGGACGAGTCAGAAACCGTTGATGTAGGCGAAGGACATGCGAAAGGTCCGGCGTAGAGGGTAAGACCCCCGTAGTCGAAACGTCAGCGGCTCGTTTGAGAGACACCCAAGTAGCACGGGGCCCGAGAAATCCCGTGTGAATCTGGCGGGACCACCCGCTAAGCCTAAATATTCCCTGGTGACCGATAGCGGATAGTACCGTGAGGGAATGGTGAAAAGTACCGCGGGAGCGGAGTGAAATAGTACCTGAAACCGTGTGCCTACAAGCCGTGGGAGCGTCGGATGGAAGCTTGCTTCCATCTCGTGACTGCGTGCCTTTTGAAGAATGAGCCTGCGAGTTTGCGGTGTGTTGCGAGGTTAACCCGGGTGGGGAAGCCGTAGCGAAAGCGAGTCCGAATAGGGCGTTTCAGTAGCACGCTCAAGACCCGAAGCGGAGTGATCTAGCCATGGGCAGGTTGAAGCGGAGGTAAGACTTCGTGGAGGACCGAACCCACCAGGGTTGAAAACCTGGGGGATGACCTGTGGTTAGGGGTGAAAGGCCAATCAAACTCCGTGATAGCTGGTTCTCCCCGAAATGCATTTAGGTGCAGCGTCGTGTGTTTCTTGCCGGAGGTAGAGCACTGGATAGGCGATGGGCCCTACCGGGTTACTGACCTTAGCCAAACTCCGAATGCCGGTAAGTGAGAGCGCGGCAGTGAGACTGTGGGGGATAAGCTCCATGGTCGAGAGGGAAACAGCCCAGAGCATCGACTAAGGCCCCTAAGCGTACGCTAAGTGGGAAAGGATGTGGAGTCGCACAGACAACCAGGAGGTTGGCTTAGAAGCAGCCACCCTTGAAAGAGTGCGTAATAGCTCACTGGTCTAGTGATTCCGCGCCGACAATGTAGCGGGGCTCAAGCGTACCGCCGAAGTCGTGTCATTGCAGCAATACGGCCAACGCCGGCTGTGATGGGTAGGGGAGCGTCGTGTGCCGGGTGAAGCAGCACCGGAAGGTAGTTGTGGACGGTTCACGAGTGAGAATGCAGGCATGAGTAGCGATTCACACGTGAGAAACGTGTGCGCCGATTGACTAAGGGTTCCTGGGTCAAGCTGATCTGCCCAGGGTAAGTCGGGACCTAAGGCGAGGCCGACAGGCGTAGTCGATGGATAACCGGTTGATATTCCGGTACCCGCTGTGAAGCGTCAAACATCGAATCCAGTGATGCTAAGCCCGTGAAGCCGTTCCGGACCCTTCGGGGAAAGGAAAGTGGTGGAGCCGGTGACCCGATCTGGTAGTAGGTGAGTGATGGGGTGACGCAGGAAGGTAGTCCAGCCCGGGCGGTGGTTGTCCCGGGGTAAGGGTGTAGGCCGTGCGGTAGGTAAATCCGTCGCACACAAGGCTGAGACCTGATGCCGAGCCGATTGTGGTGAAGTGGATGATCCTATGCTGTCGAGAAAAGCCTCTAGCGAGTTTCATGGCGGCCCGTACCCTAAACCGACTCAGGTGGTCAGGTAGAGAATACCGAGGCGTTCGGGTGAACTATGGTTAAGGAACTCGGCAAAATGCCCCCGTAACTTCGGGAGAAGGGGGCCACATCTGGTGATGAGCTTTGCGCTCTGAGCTGGGGGTGGCCGCAGAGACCAGCGAGAAGCGACTGTTTACTAAAAACACAGGTCCGTGCGAAGCCGTAAGGCGATGTATACGGACTGACGCCTGCCCGGTGCTGGAACGTTAAGGGGACCGGTTAGCTCCATTTCGGTGGGGCGAAGCTGAGAACTTAAGCGCCAGTAAACGGCGGTGGTAACTATAACCATCCTAAGGTAGCGAAATTCCTTGTCGGGTAAGTTCCGACCTGCACGAATGGCGTAACGACTTCTCGACTGTCTCAACCATAGGCCCGGTGAAATTGCACTACGAGTAAAGATGCTCGTTTCGCGCAGCAGGACGGAAAGACCCCGGGACCTTTACTACAGTTTGATATTGGTGTTCGGTTCGGCTTGTGTAGGATAGCTGGGAGACTGTGAAGCGCTAACGCCAGTTAGTGTGGAGTCGTCGTTGAAATACCAGTCTGGTCGTGCTGGATGTCTAACCTGGGTCCGTGATCCGGATCAGGGACAGTGTCTGATGGGTAGTTTAACTGGGGCGGTTGCCTCCTAAAGAGTAACGGAGGCGCCCAAAGGTTCCCTCAGCCTGGTTGGCAATCAGGTGTTGAGTGTAAGTGCACAAGGGAGCTTGACTGTGAGACCGACGGGTCGAGCAGGGACGAAAGTCGGGACTAGTGATCCGGCGGTGGCTTGTGGAAGCGCCGTCGCTCAACGGATAAAAGGTACCCCGGGGATAACAGGCTGATCTTCCCCAAGAGTCCATATCGACGGGATGGTTTGGCACCTCGATGTCGGCTCGTCGCATCCTGGGGCTGGAGTCGGTCCCAAGGGTTGGGCTGTTCGCCCATTAAAGCGGTACGCGAGCTGGGTTTAGAACGTCGTGAGACAGTTCGGTCCCTATCCGCTGTGCGCGTAGGAGTCTTGAGAAGGGCTGTCCCTAGTACGAGAGGACCGGGACGGACGAACCTCTGGTGTGCCAGTTGTTCTGCCAAGGGCATGGCTGGTTGGCTACGTTCGGGAGGGATAACCGCTGAAAGCATCTAAGCGGGAAGCCTGCTTCGAGATGAGGACTCCCACCTCCTAGAGAGGGTAAGGCTCCCAGTAGACGACTGGGTTGATAGGCCGGATATGGAAGCACGGTAACGTGTGGAGTTGACCGGTACTAATAGGCCGAGGGCTTGTCCTCAGTTGCTCGCGTCCACTGTGTTGGTTCTGAAACCACGAACAGCCCCACGTTGCCACACGTGGTGCGGCTGGATAGTTTCATAGTGTTTCGGTGGTTATAGCGTAGGGGAAACGCCCGGTTACATTCCGAACCCGGAAGCTAAGCCTTACAGCGCCGATGGTACTGCAGGGGGGACCCTGTGGGAGAGTAGGACGCCGCCGAACAATTATTGGGAAAACCCCCGCATCTTCGGATGCGGGGGTTTTCTGCGTTTAGGGTCGAGCCATGCGCTATGGCCTCGTGATCTTCGACAACGACGGTGTCCTCGTCGACAGTGAGCCCATCTCCAACCGGCTCCTGGCCGCTTATCTGACCGAACTCGGGCACCCCACGTCGTACGAGGACTCCCTCCGCGACTACATGGGAGCTGCCATGCACCGCGTGCACGACCTCGTCGCGGAGCGGACCGGGCAGCGGCTGCCGGTGGACTTCGACGACGTGTTCCATGCTCGGGTCTTCGGGGCCTTCGAGCGGGACTTGAAGCCGGTCGCCGGCGTCGAGGAGGTCCTGCAGAAGCTCGCCGCCGACTCCGTGCCGTACTGCGTGGCGTCGTCCGGGAGCCATGAGCGGATCCGGGTGGGGCACCGGACGACCGGGCTCGACCGGTGGTTCGACGAGGGGCGGATCTTCAGCTCGGAGGATGTGGGGAGGGGGAAGCCGGCTCCCGATCTGTTCCTGTACGCGGCCGAGCGGATGGGGGTCGCGCCGGAGCGGTGTGTCGTCATCGAGGACAGTCCGCTGGGGGTGCGGGCGGCGGTCGCTGCGGGGATGGACGTGTACGGCTTCACCGCCATGACGCCGGCGGAGAGGCTGGCCGGGGCCGGGCGGCTCTTCTCCGATATGAGGGAACTGACCGAGCTGCTCATGTGAGGACGTAGAAGCTGAGGCGAATTCATCTTTGGCTGGATCTACCCATGAGTAAGTCTGGGCCCTACGCTCGCCGCCATGACTGATGTGCTGCGGCGCGGCAGGGCCTCGTTGGCGTTCAGCTTCTTGGTGCAGGGGGTCGCCTTCGCTCTGCTCGTGACGCGGATTCCGGCCATCCAGGACCGGTACGGGGTCTCCGACGCGTTACTGCCGGCGTTCCTGGCCGCTGTGCCGATCCTCGCCGGTGTCGGGAGCGTGACCACCGAGCGCCTGGTGAAGCGGGTGCGCCCGAGCCGGCTGCTGCGGTGGTCCCAGCCCGTGGTGCTGTTGGCGCTGCTCGGGGTCGGGGCCGGGGAGCGGATGGTGGAACTGGGCGTCGCGCTCGCGGCGTTCGGGCTCGCCGTCGGAGTGCTGGACGCGTCGATGAACATGCTCGGGGTGAGCCTGCAGCGGTCGTACGGGCGCAGCATCATGCTCAGTTTCCACGCGGCCTACAGCCTGGGCGGGATCGTGGGGGCCTCGCTGGCGTGGGTGGGGGCGCACTGGGATCTGGCGTTGTGGGTGTCCTATCTGCCGGTCGTGGCGGTGCTGCTGCCGGCTGTGCTGGTGGGGAGCCGGTGGTACGTCGACGACGGGGATGTGGCGCCGGCGGTGGAGGAGAAGGCGGCGGGTGAGGGTCAGGCCGTCGTGTTCAAGTGGCTGCTGCCGTTGTGTCTGGTGATGACCGTCGCCTACATCGGGGACTCCACGGTCTCCAACTGGAGCGCGAAGTACCTCCAGGACGTGCTGGGGAGCTCGGAGCAGATGGCGACCGTGCCGTACAACGTGTACATGGTGACCACGCTGCTGGGGCGGGCGATCGGGGATCTCGGGGTGCGGCGGTTCGGGGCCGTCGCCGTCGTACGGGGTGGTGCGCTGGTGGCGGCGGGTGGGTTCGCCGTGGTGGCCGCGGCGCCCGGGGCGTGGGTGGGGATGCTGGGGTTCACGCTGCTGGGGCTCGGGTTGTGTGTGCTGGTGCCGCAGACGTTCGCGGCGGCCGGGCGGTTGTTCCCCGGTGCTTCGGACGCTGCCGTGGCGCGGCTGAATGTCTTCAACTATGTGGGCTTTTTGATCGGTTCGCCGTTGGTCGGTGCGCTCGGGGACCTGTGGAGCTACCGCGGGGCCATGCTCGTGCCGATGGTGTTGGTGCTGGTGACGCTGGTGTACGCCCGGTCGTTCGCTGCTCAACCGGACCGATACGGTGGCGGGCATGAGCGGCCGCGCACAGCTGATGTGGGACGAGGCAGTAACGGGCTATGACTTCGGTCCGGGGCATCCGATGGACCCGGTCCGGCTCGCCCTGACCCGGACACTGGTCGATGCCTTCGGGCTGGACCGTGAGGTGGAGGTGGTCGCCGCGAAGGCGGCCGGGGAGTCGACGCTGCGGCTCGTCCACCGGCAGGACTACATCGAGGCGGTGAAGGCCGCGTCGGCGGATCCGGGGGCGGCGGACCAGTCGTACGGGCTGGGGACGATGGACGATCCGGCCTTCGCCGGGATGCACGAGGTGTCGGCGCTGATCGCCGGGCAGTCGGTGGGGGCCGCGGAGGCGGTGTGGCGCGGTCAGGCGCTGCATGCGGTGAACTTCGCGGGCGGGCTGCACCACGCGATGCCCGGCGGTGCGTCCGGGTTCTGCATCTACAACGACGCGTCGCTGGCGATCGCCCGGCTGCTGGAGCTGGGGGCCGAGCGGGTGGCGTACGTCGACGTGGACGTGCATCACGGGGACGGGGTGCAGGCGGCGTTCTGGGAGGATCCGCGGGTGCTGACGATCTCGCTGCACGAGCATCCGCGGACGCTGTTCCCGCAGACCGGGTGGCCGGAGGAGACGGGCGCCGACAGCGCGGAGGGCTCTTCGGTGAACGTGGCGCTGCCGGCCGGGACGGGGGACGCGGGCTGGCTGCGGGCGTTCCACGCGGTCGTGCCGGAGCTGATCGCCGACTTCCGGCCGCAGGTGCTGGTGACGCAGCACGGGGCCGACACGCACTTCGAGGACCCGCTGGCGCATCTGGCGGTGTCGCTGGACGCGCAGCGGGCGGTGCAGGCGGCCTGTCACGACCTGGCGCACGAATACGCCGACGGGCGGTGGGTGGCGCTGGGCGGGGGCGGCTACGCCGTGGTGGACGTCGTACCTCGGTCGTGGACGCATCTGGTCGGGATCGCGGCGGGCCGGGCCGTGGCGCCCGAGGCGGTGATTCCCGAGGGCTGGCGGCAGGAAGTTTTCGCGAGGACGCGGCAGTTGGCCCCGGCGCGGATGACGGACGGGCGCTGGCCCGTGGCGTTCCCCGGCTGGGAGGAGGGCTACGACCCCGCGGACCGGCTGGACCAGGCGGTGCTGGCGGCTCGGCGGGCGGTGTTCCCGCTGCGGGGTCTGCTGGCCTGACCGGGGGACCAGTGGGCAACGGGTGCCCGGTAGGCCGGCCGTGCGGTGTTCGTCCGTTCTCGGGACACGTGGGGCCCTCGTCGCGCACGATCTCCTCGTGCTGACCCCCGAAGCCCTTCGTGCGCACCTGGTGGGCGCACGCCTCGCCGGGACCGTGGCCACGTCTCGTGAGGAGAGCCTGCGGAGTTACCGGCTGTTCGCCGCCCGGGATCCCCGGGTGCTCCTCGGCCTCGATCCCGAAGGAGCCTGGCGTCAGCGGGATGTGATCGAGCTGATGGCGGACAGGTGCGGGGTTTCGGCCGATTCCCGATGGACTTCCGGCCAGGACGTGATCGATCCGGAGCGCACCCTGGCCGCGCTGGACGCCTTCGCGGAGCGCCTCGCCGAGATCGCCCGGCGCGGCGCACCCGTGCTCCTCGGCACCGGGCACCCTCACCGGCTGCTCGGTTTCTACGCCGCTCTGGCAGACGCGCTGTCGGCGGCGGGGTGTGCTGTCCTCACTCCGGCGCAGGGTCGTCGTGTCGACATAACGACCCGGTTCGGCCTACGCACGTACAACCTCGACTACGTACGAGGAGTCGCGCTGGTGCGGGGGCCCCGCACGGAACGCCCCGGTTGTGAGCCCGGCGCACATACGCACTCACCTCTCCCGGTTCGTACCGTGTTGACCGCTGCCGCGGAGGCCGGCGGGCCCCTTCCCGAGCTGGTCATCGGGGATCACGGGTGGGTCTGCGGGGCAGGTCAGCTGGGGTTCGAGGCCATCGGGGCGGCCGATACGGACGATCCCGCCCCGTTCGTCGGTGAGGCGGAGGGGTCCGTCTCCGTCGTCGTTCCACTTGATGACGGTGTGCGGTCTGATTACTACCTGCCGCTTACCCGCTACGTACTCAATCGGGCGTGTCTGTCACAGTAGTCCGCCGATGGGTGCACCTCTTCCCCACTCGCATCACCCGCCCCTACATTGGGGAGTGAGCACGCAGCGACGAAGAGTCACCGGAAGGGGAAGCCGGTGGCCGTCGAGTGCGGAAGGTTCAGGTGTGTCATGGCTGCAGCTGGCGAGAGGCCTCTGAACGAGGTTCAGTTCCTTACCGTGGCGGAAGTCGCCTCGGTCATGCGAGTGTCGAAGATGACCGTGTACCGGTTGGTGCACAGCGGTCATCTGCCCGCGATCCGTGTGGGGCGGTCCTTCCGCGTCCCGGAGCAAGCGGTTCACGAGTACCTCCGCGAGAGTTACGTGGGGGTGGAAACCGCCTGACGGCTGGGGCGGGGTGGTCCCTCACAGGGCACTCGGGATCACCCTGGCCTCCTCGATTACGACCTCAGCGCTCGGGCGGGTAGGCTAGCCCCTCGTAGGTCGTGTGGGCCCATGGCGCCCAAACAACCGAGTGATGAGAAGTGAGCGAGGGTAGTCGTGGGCTCTGTTATCAAGAAGCGGCGCAAGCGGATGGCCAAGAAGAAGCACCGCAAGCTGCTCAAGCGCACGCGCGTTCAGCGTCGCAACAAGAAGTAAGTTCGCGACGCGGACGCCGCGAGAGCGTTGCTGTGGCCCCCCACCCACCGGTGGGGGGCCACGCGTGTTCCGGCTCCTGCGTCCGGCTGCTTGTCGTCACTTCGCGCATCGGGCGGTCATCACAGCGCAACACCGAACCGCTAAGTTGGCCCCACGGGGGAACGCGGCGGGGCAAGAGGTTTTCTGGAAGGAAGGCGCGGATCTTGGGCAAGGTCGTGCTCGTGACCGGTGTGGCCCGCCAGCTGGGGGGCCGGTTCGTACGGCGGATCCAGCGTGACCCCGAGGTGGACCGGGTCGTCGCCGTGGACGCGGTGCCGCCCGAGCACCATCTGGGCGGTGCGGACTTCGTCCAGGCCGACATCCGGCAGCCCGGAATCGCGCGGGTGCTCGCCGAGACGGGCGCAGACACGATCGTCCACCTGGACGTGACGGGCACGCCGCTGGGCAGCGGCAACCGGGCCTCCCTGAAGGAGACCAACGTCATCGGCACCATGCAGCTGCTCGGTGCCTGCCAGAAGTCCCCGAACGTGCGGCGGCTGGTCGTGAAGTCCAGCACGAACGTCTACGGGTCGGCGCCCCGCGACCCGGCCGTCTTCACCGAGACGACCCCGCCCAAGTCCCTGCCCAGCGGCGGCTTCGCCAAGGACACGGTGGAGGTCGAGGGCTATGTCCGCGGCTTCGCGCGCCGCCGGCCCGACGTGGCGGTGTGCGTGCTGCGGTTCGCCAACATCCTGGGCCCGACCGCGGACACCCCGCTCGCCTCGTACTTCGCGCTGCCGGTCCTGCCGACCGTGTTCGGCTACGACCCGCGGCTTCAGTTCGTGCACGAGGAGGACGTGATCGAGGTGCTGCGGATCGCCTCGCACGAGCCGCGGCGGGGCACGCTCAACAGTGGCACCTTCAACATCGCCGGTGACGGCGTGCTGCTGCTCTCGCAGTGCTCCCGGCGCCTCGGGCGCCCGACCGTGCCCCTGCTGCTCCCCGCCGTCACCTGGGCGGGCTCGCTGGTGCGTACGCTGGGGATGACGGACTTCTCGCCGGAGCAGATCAGGCTGCTCACCCACGGCCGGGTCGTGGCCACGGGCCAGATGCGCGAGACGCTGGGATTCCAGCCCAAGTACACGACCGCGGAGACGTTCGCGGACTTCGCACGCAGTCAAGGTCCCGGACTTCTTCCGCCGGAGGCCCTTGCGGGGGCCGTCGACCGGATCGCCGCGCTGCCCCTCGCGGGCGGCGGCCACCCCCCGACGCAGAGCGCCAACTGAGGAGCGCATCAACGATGGCGGATGCCAAGGTCATTCCGTTCGACGACGACCGGTCCCGCGGGGGCGCCGTGCAGCGTCCGCAGCGGCGCCGGAGTGCCGGGAACCGTCGCCCGGGCACGGATTCCGTGCCGGTACGTGAGGTGCAGCCCCTGCCCACCAGGGCTGTTCCGCAGGATGATGTTCCTGTGACACCTGAGGAACAACCGCCGGAGGGGTCCCAGGGCGGCGAGGGCGGCCTGGAGCGGCGTATCGCGGGCGGCCTGGCCTTCCTGCGCCGCCGCCTCACCGGGGACTACGAGGTCGACGACTTCGGCTACGACGAGGAGCTCACCGACCAGGTCCTGATGTCCCTGCTGCGCCCGCTGTACGAGAAGTACTTCCGGGTCGAGGTGAAGGGCATCGAGAACATCCCGGCCGAGGGGGGCGCCCTGATCGTCGCCAACCACTCCGGGACGCTGCCGATGGACGGCCTGATGATGCAGGTCGCCGTGCACGACAACCACCCGGCGGGCCGGCACCTGCGGCTGCTCGCCGCCGACCTGGTGTTCATGCTGCCGGTGGTCAACGAGCTGGCCCGCAAGCTCGGTCACACCCTGGCCTGCGCCGAGGACGCGTCCCGGCTGCTGGAGCAGGGCGAGCTGGTCGGGGTGATGCCGGAGGGCTTCAAGGGCCTCGGCAAGCCCTTCGCGGACCGCTACAAGCTCCAGCGCTTCGGCCGCGGCGGCTTCGTCTCGACGGCCCTGCGCGCCGGTACGCCGATCGTGCCCTGCTCGATCGTGGGGGCCGAGGAGATCTACCCGATGATCGGCAACGCCAAGACGGTCGCGCGGCTGCTGGGTTTCCCGTACTTTCCGATCACGCCGACGTTCCCGTGGCTCGGTCCGCTCGGGGCGGTTCCGCTGCCGACCAAGTGGACGATCCAGTTCGGCGAGCCGATCCCCACGGACGGCTATCCGCCGGAGGCGGCCGAGGACCCGATGTTGATGTTCAACCTGACCGACCAGGTCAGGGAGCAGATCCAGCACACGCTGTACAAGCTGCTGGTGCAGCGCCGGTCGGTCTTCTTCTGAGGCACGCGCACCACTGAGGCAGGGCCTACGACGATGGGGGCGCCCCCCTGACGAGGGCGCCCCCACTGTCGAACCGTCGGCTAGTCGGTGTCCTCGCCGTCGATGCCCAGTCCGGGCAGCAGGTCGGGCAGGAGCGGCGGGAGCGTCACGTCCGGCTGGGGGACGGACGGGACGCCTTCCGCCGACGGCGAGGTGCTCGCGTCGCTGGACTGCCGCGGCGGGTCGAGCAGGCCGCCGGTGTTGCCGCCGATCAGGCCGTCCTTGTCGCTGCCTGCCGAGTGGCTGGGGCTGTCGCTGCCGGTGCCGCCCTTGTCGGAGTGGCCGCGGCCGCTGTCGCTGGGCCGGGTCGACCGGTCGGTGGCCGAGGAGCCGCTGGAGGCCGACTCGGAGGTGCCCCGCCGATTGCCGTCGCCGCCGCCGCTCCGGGACGGGGGCTCGGGCAGCAGGGACCGCAGCGGGGCGACGTCCTGCTCTATGGCGTCGAACACCGACGACACCTGGTCGCTGACGTCGCCGAGCTGGACGGGGAGCTTCTCGCGCAGTTCGCCCCAGGCCTCGCGGTGGGAGCGGGAGAAGGCGGACAGGGCCTGGATGGGCTCCAGGGAGTCCGGGTCGCGCTCGTACGCCTCGCTCAGCAGCCGGTGGCCTTCCGACGCGTCGTGCCGCATGCCGGACAGGGCGCGGCGGATCTCGCCCAGGGACTCGTGGTCGAGCGGGCCGCTGCGGCCCCGCTCCATCAGGCGGCGGGCTTCGCTGAGCCGGGTGGAGGCGTGGTCGAGATAGACCCGGCCGCGCTCGTCGACGCCGTCGGCGAGGCCGAGCTTGACGTCCTCGATGCCGCGCTTGAGGCCGTAGAGCGAGTCGCCGGGCAGCGCGTCGGAGCTGGCGGCGGCGACGCCGCCGAGGGCGCTCGCGGCCACGCCCACGCTGAGCCCGCCCGCGGTGAGGCCCTTGGCGAGGCGGGAACGGGGCCGGAACTTCTTCAGTGGGCTCGCTCGGTGGGCGCCATGGGCCCGGGGGGAGCGCTGCTCGGGGAACGCGCCGTCCGTCGCCCCGCCGCCCGCGGTGCCCTCCTGGAGCATGGCCTCGAACGCGGCCACCAGCTGGGCCCGCTGGACGACCTTGACCTCCGGGTCGAGCTCCGGCTTGGGCAGCGCGCCGAGACCGGAGGCGAGCGCCAGCAGGCGTGCCTGTTCGGTCGGCTCCGCAGCGGCCGGGGCAGGTGCCGATCCTTCGGACTGCTCGGCCGCCGTGCCCTGCTCGGACTGCTCCTGAAGGGCCTGGGCGAAGGCGTTCGCCCGCCGGTGCGCCGATACGTTCGCGATCACTGGCGGCACCTCCTCTCGTCATGACGGTCGACTCCCCAGGGGGTCCTGAGGGTTGCACACCCTGACCACGACCACACGATCGGGTGATCGGAGCCGGTCAGGGGGTGACCACAGGGAGCCTGCATCCCGCACAACGAGCGGCGCGGCACTTGGGTTACGGACGCCGGATGATCGGATGCCGAAGTCAACGGACTGTCACGGAACGTGAGTTGGCCGTCGCCGAGCGTGCGGCCGGGTCAGCGGGCGTCTTCCGGGAGGAGCCGGGCGAGGGTGCGGACGGCCCGGTACTGGAGGGTCTTGATGGCGCCCTCGTTCTTGCCCATGACACGGGCGGTCTCGGCGACGGAGAGGCCCTGGAGGAAGCGGAGCGTCACGCACTCCTGCTGCTGGGGGTTGAGCCGCCGTACGGCGTCGAGCAGGGCGGCGTTGGAGAGGGACTCCAGGACGGAGTCCTCGGGGGAGCGCTCGACCTCGTTGGCGTCGAGCATCTCGCCGGTGGTGACCTCGAGGCGGAAGCGGCTGGACTTGAAGTGGTCCGCGACGAGGTTCCGGGCGATGGTGACCAGCCAGGCGCCGAAGTCACGGCCCTGCCAGGTGAACGTGCCGATGCGGCGCAGGGCGCGCAGAAAGGTCTCGCTGGTGAGGTCCTCGGCGGTCGCCTTTCCTCCGACCCGGTAGTAGATGTACCGGTAGACGGTGTCGCTGTATTGGTCGTAGAGACGGCCGAAGGCGTCGGCCTCGCCGGCCTGGGCGCGCTCCACGAGGTCCATCATGCGGGCGCTGTCGCTGTCCGCCGCCGGCCGTCGGGCGGTGGCCGCGCCGGACGGGCGCCCTCGTCTGCCGACCGCGGCGCTGCCGTCGGCCAGTGCATAGCACGGGCCTACGGGCGCGGCGGTGGCGAATGCGGGGCCGGCGTACGCGGTGGGGACGAAGCCGCGCAACAGGTCGAGGACCGTTGCGCGCAGCGTAGCCAGGCCCGAGGCGTCAACCCCGACGTGTGGGTACACGGGACTCCCAGAGGCAGAGCTTCCATCACGTGCAGTGCGGGACCTTTCACCCGTCGTAGCGACGGAGGGGTACCGGATTGCGTCTGAGGAGAATAACGCTTCGTGTAGGCCCTGCTACACCGAGTTGCTCAAATCATCGGTTACGTCGCTTCCGTAACCGATTGACGCCGCATCAAGTGCCAGAGTGTGAACGGTTGTTGATCGAAAAGGTTCGGATTCAGGCTGGGTCCAGGGCGTGTTGTGGCCGTGTCCAGCCAAGAGGACTGGATGCGAGGTTGTGGGGGTACGCCAGTTGGATTTACGGGGCTTGTCATCCCGTAAACGAAGGTGTCCCGGATTGATCGGTCGCCTGCCTGGTCGGTCGTCAGCGGCGACGGCGGTGCAGGGCGATCGCCGCCGCCGTGCCGCCGGCCACCGCGCCCACGCCGGCCGCGGCCGGGATGCCGACCTTGGCCGCCTTGCGGCCGGTGCGGTAGTCGCGCAGGCGCCAGTCCAGGTCGCGGGCGTGCTTGCGCAGCTTGGAGTCCGGGTTGATGGCGTAGGGGTGGCCGACCAGGGACAGCATCGGGATGTCGTTGTGCGAGTCGCTGTAGGCGGCGCAGCGGCTGAGGTCCAGACCCTCGGCCGCGGCCAGGGCGCGGACCGCCTCGGCCTTCGCGGGGCCGTGCAGCGGTTCGCCGACCAGCTTGCCCGTGTAGACGCCGTCGACGGACTCGGCGACCGTGCCCAGGGCGCCGGTCAGGCCCAGGCGGCGGGCGATGACCTGGGCGATCTCGACGGGGGCCGCCGTGACGAGCCAGACCTTCTGGCCCGCGTCCAGGTGGGCCTGGGCCAGGGCACGGGTGCCGGGCCAGATGCGCTCGGCCATGTACTCGTCGTAGATCTCCTCGCCGATCGACTGGAGCTCGGCGACGCGGTGGCCCTTGACGATCGACAGCGCCGAGTCGCGGGCCTCCTGCATGTGTTCGGGGTCCTCGACCCCGGCCAGCCGGAACCACGCCTGCTGCCAGGCGAACCGGGCGAGTTCCCGTGTCTCGAAGAACTTCCGTTTGTACAGGCCCCGCCCGAAGTGGAAGAGGGCGGCGCCCTGCATGACGGTGTTGTCCAGGTCGAAGAAGGCGGCGGCCCGGTCGTCGCCGTGGACCGGGAACTGCGGTTCCTCGGTGGTGCCGGCGGCCTCCTGTGAGGACTTGCGGGCAGCCTCCGCCGAGGCCTCGCCTGCCAAAACGCTCCGCGCCGTGGCAGAGCGCCTACGGGGGGTGAGCCATCCGAGAGCGGCCATGGCGTGAGCATAGCCAGTTTGTTCGGGGTTTCCGGAGTCGAGAGGTTTGGAGCCTGTGAACTCTCGGCAAGCGTGCCGTTAAAGAGGTCGTTCCGGACGGACGTGGTCGGCGCGTCGCCGGTGCTTTCGTGAGGGTTCCCCTCGTTCACGGGCGCGCGACAATGGCCGACATGAGTCCCCTCTTTCGTCGCAGGCCCCCTCGGGACCGGCTCGTCACCCTGATCCGCAAACCCGGCTGTCATCTGTGTGATGACGCACAGGTCGTTGTGGAGAAGGTGTGCGGTGATCTGGGAGTCCCCTGGGAGGCGAAGGACATCACCGAGGATCGGGAACTGCACGACCAGTACTGGGAGCAGATCCCGGTCGTGCTGGTGGACGGCAGGCAGCACACGTTCTGGCGCGTCGGCGAGGACCGCCTGCGCAAGGCGCTGACCGACTGATCCCGCTGATCACGCCCGGTCCGGCAACTGACCGAGCAGTCCAAAGAGGCCGTCAGGTCGCTTAGGATCGTCGGTGGCTGGTCTCGGGGGCGGGATACACAGAGGAGAGTGTGCGGTTTTGCCCCCAGAAGCAAAGGAACGGTGGTGCGTATGCGCCGGTTCCCCACGAGTGCGCCGGGGGTGCGTGAGCCCGGTCACGTTGGGCGGGCAAATCGGACACCATCTTTGTGCACGCGTTCACAAAGACATAGCCTGCTTTCGACGGGGCGGTCATGTAGGGACGTATGACCGCCTACAGCCCCGCTCTACCCGCAGGAGCACCGTGGCAACTGGCCGAACTCACCGACCGGCGACCCGCAGCCGAGGGATTCCCGAGGCCACCGTCGCCCGGCTTCCGCTGTACCTCCGCGCTCTGACCGCGCTGTCGGAACGCTCGGTGCCCACGGTCTCCTCCGAGGAGCTCGCGGCCGCTGCCGGGGTCAACTCCGCGAAGCTGCGCAAGGACTTCTCCTACCTCGGCTCCTACGGGACCCGGGGCGTCGGCTACGACGTCGAGTATCTCGTCTACCAGATCTCCCGCGAACTGGGCCTCACCCAGGACTGGCCGGTCGTGATCGTCGGTATCGGTAATCTCGGCGCCGCCCTGGCCAACTACGGCGGGTTCGCCTCCCGCGGCTTCCGGGTCGCCGCGCTCATCGACGCCGACCCGGCCATGGCGGGCAAGCCGGTCGCGGGGATCCCCGTGCAGCACTCCGACGACCTGGAGAAGATCATCCAGGACAACGGCGTGTCGATCGGTGTCATCGCCACTCCCGCCGGTGCCGCCCAGGCGGTCTGCGACCGGCTCGTGGCCGCCGGTGTCACCTCCATCCTGAACTTCGCGCCGACCGTGCTGTCCGTGCCCGACGGCGTCGACGTGCGCAAGGTCGACCTCTCCATCGAGCTGCAGATCCTCGCCTTCCACGAGCAGCGCAAGGCCGGCGAGGAGGCCGCCGCCTCCGACGGCGGCGTCCCGGCCGCCGCCGCGCGCAGCGACTCCGCCGACCAGGGACCCGACGGGGACATGCCCGCCGTGATGCCGGCATGAGCCTCCTCGTCGTCGGACTCAGCCACCGCAGCGCCCCGGTCAGCGTGCTGGAGCGGGCCTCGCTCAACACGGACGCGCAGACCAAGCTGCTCCAGGACACGGTCGCCGCCGAACCGGCCGCCGAGGCCGCGGTGCTCGCCACCTGCAACCGCATCGAGCTCTACGCCGACGTGGACAAGTTCCACGCCGGTGTCGCCGAGCTGTCCACGCTGCTCGCCCAGCACAGCGGGGTCGGCCTGGAGGAACTCACCCCCTATCTCTACGTGCACTACGAGGACCGGGCCGTCCACCATCTGTTCTCGGTGGCCTGCGGCCTGGACTCGATGGTCGTCGGCGAGGGGCAGATCCTCGGCCAGATCAAGGACTCCCTGGCCCGCGCGCAGGAGCTGAACTCCGCGGGCCGGCTGCTGAACGACCTGTTCCAGCAGGCCCTGCGGGTCGGCAAGCGCGCCCACTCCGAGACCGGCATCGACCGGGCCGGCCAGTCCCTGGTCACCTTCGGCCTGGAGCAGCTGGCCGCGGGCGGCGATGTGGAGACCTGGGCCCGGGGCAAGAAGGCCCTGGTCATCGGCGCCGGGTCGATGTCCTCGCTGGCCGCCGCGACGCTCGCGCGGGCCGGGGTCGCCGAGGTCGTCGTCGCCAACCGCACCCTCGACCGCGCCGAGCGCCTCGCCCAGATCCTGACCGAGGGCGACGACACGGACGTGCTGGCCCGTGCGGTCCCGATGGAATCGGTGCCGGTCGAACTGACACGTGCCGACGTCGCCGTCTCCTGCACCGGCGCGACCGGTCTGGTCCTGACGGCCGAGTCGGTCGCCGCCGCGGTGGAGGGCCGTACGACAGCCCCGCCGGCCGCGCCCGACGGCGACGGACCGCCCGCTCCGGGCGGCGGACCGGGCCGGACGGCAGCCACGGGAGCGCAGCGGGGCAACCTGCCGGCCACCGGACTCGGCGGCGAGGACGGCTGTCCGCTGGACCTGCCCGCGGTGCAGGGCACCGCCGGATTCTCCGTGCTGGGCGAGGCGGCCGTGGCCGGTATGGCCGCCGCCGACCTGGAGCAGCACGCGGCGTGGGTGGACAACGGCACGGTGGGCGGCGCCCAGCGCGCGGCCCGGCCGGGGACGGCCGGCCCGCTCGACCCCGCACCGGACGCCGACGCCATCGCGGCCCTCGCCGCGACCGTGGCCACCGTCGGCCGGATCCCCGAGCGGCGCAGGCCCGAGCCGGCCGACGAGCCGCCGCGGCCCGAGCCCGTGCTCTTCCTGCTCGACCTGGCGATGCCGCGCGACATAGACGCGGCCGCACACCGGCTGACCGGGGTGCGGCTGGTGGACATCGAGTCGCTGGCGGAGGCCTCCGCGGGCGCTCCGATGGCTGCCGATGTGGACCAGGTCCGGCGTATCGTCTCCGACGAGGTCGCGGCCTTCGGGGCAGCACTGAAGGCCGCGCACATCACGCCGACCGTGGTCGCCCTGCGCACCATGGCCGCCGATGTCGTGGCCAGCGAGATCGCCCGCCTGGACGGACGGCTTCCCGGCCTCGACGACAAGCACCGCGCGGAGATCACCCAGACCGTGCGGCGCGTGGTGGACAAGCTGCTGCACGCGCCGACCGTACGGGTCAAGCAACTCGCGGCCGAGCCCGGCGGCGCCGGGTACGCGGACGCGCTGCGCACCCTGTTCGACCTCGACCCGGAGACGGTTGCCGCCGTCTCCCGGGCCGAGGACAGCACAGAGAAAGACCGAGGGCCGGCATGAACGACAAGGCGCTGAGGCTCGGCACCCGGCGGAGCAGGCTCGCCATGGCCCAGTCCGGGCAGGTGGCCGAGGCCGTGAGCCGGGTGACCGGGCGGCCCGTGGAGCTCGTCGAGATCACCACGTACGGCGACGTCTCGCGCGAGCAGCTCGCCCAGATCGGCGGCACGGGCGTGTTCGTGACCGCCCTGCGCGACGCGCTGCTCAAGGGCGAGGTCGACTTCGCGGTGCACTCGCTGAAGGACCTGCCGACCACGCAGCCCGACGAGCTGGTGGTGGCCGCCGTGCCGACGCGGGAGGACCCGCGGGACGTGATCGTCGCCCGGGACGCGCTGAAGTTCACCGATCTGCCCAGCGGGGCCCGCATCGGCACCGGTTCGCCGCGCCGCATGGCCCAGCTCAACGCGTACGCGCGCAGCCACGGCCTGGACATAGCGACCGTCCCGATCCGCGGCAACGTCGACACCCGGATCGGATACGTACGCTCCGGTGAGCTCGACGCGGTCGTGCTGGCCGCCGCCGGACTGAACCGGATCGGCCGGGGTGACGAAGTGACCGACTTCCTGTCGGTCGACACGGTTTTGCCCGCCCCCGGCCAGGGGGCCCTGGCGATCGAGTGCACCGCGGGCAACGCGGACCTCGTCGCCGCGCTCGCCGAACTCGACGACCCGTTCACGCGGATCGCCGTGACGGCCGAGCGGTCACTGCTCGCCGCCCTGGAGGCCGGTTGCAGCGCCCCTGTGGGCGCGCTGGCCGACCTTTTGGCCGACGGGCAGATTGTCAAGGAAATGCGCCTGCGCGGCGTCGTCGGCACGACCGACGGCACGCGGATGGTGCAGCTGTCCACCACCGGTCCCGTGCCCGAGACGCACGACCGGGCAACGGCGCTCGGTCGCGAACTCGCGGCCGAGATGCTCGCCCAGGGCGCGGCCGGTCTGATGGGGGAGCGAGCACATTGAGCCCCACCACCCTTTCCGCCGGTCCTGAACACGGGCACGTCACCTTCCTGGGTGCCGGACCCGGAGATCCGGGACTACTGACTCTGCGCGCCGTCGAGGCGCTGGCGAACGCGGACGTCCTCGTCGCCGAGCACGAGGTGCTCGACGTCGTACGTCAGCACGCCAGGCAGGGCGTCTCCGAAGTGAACACGGATTCGGATCCTTCCCAGGATCCGGCTCCGGGCACAGGAACGCCCCAGCTGACGGTTGTTGACGGTACGTCAACCGCCGCAGCCGCCCCCGCGGTGCGGGATGCCGCACATCTTGTCATGGAGGCCGCGCGGGGCGGCAGGCGGGTCGTGCGTGCGGTGTCCGGGGACCCGGGCCTCGACACGTACGCCGCCGAGGAGATGCTGGCGTGCGCCGCCGCCGGGGTGCCCTTCGAGGTGGTCCCCGGTATCGCGAGTGCCGTCGGTGTGCCCGCGTACGCCGGTGTGCCGCTGCGGGACGCGCAGGGTGCGGACGTGCGGTTCGTCGACGCGCGCACGGCGTCGGACCGGTGCTGGACGGAGGTGGGGGCGTCGGACGGCACGGTCGTCGTGTCCACCACGCTGGACTCCGTCGCCGCGGCGGCCGGCGAGCTCGTCTCCGCGGGCCGCAAGCCGGACACCCCGATGACGGTCACCGTCGCCGGTACGACCACCCGGCAGCGCACCTGGACCGCCACGCTCGGCACGATCGCGCAGACGCTGAAGCAAGCCAAGGTGCTGCCCTCGCCCGAGGGCGGCCGGCCGGTGATAGCCGTGGTCGGTGAGCGTTCCGCCGCCGCCCAGCGCGACCAGCTCGCGTGGTTCGAGTCCAAGCCGCTGTTCGGCTGGAAGGTGCTCGTGCCGCGCACCAAGGAGCAGGCGGCGTCGCTCTCCGACCAGCTGCGGTCGTACGGGGCCGTGCCGCACGAGGTGCCGACCATCGCCGTCGAGCCGCCGCGCACGCCCCAGCAGATGGAGCGGGCGGTCAAGGGGCTCGTGACGGGCCGCTACGAGTGGATCGCCTTCACCTCGGTGAACGCGGTCAAGGCCGTGCGGGAGAAGTTCGAGGAGTACGGGCTCGACGCGCGTGCCTTCGCGGGCATCAAGGTCGCGGCCGTGGGCGAGCAGACGGCCAAGGCGCTGATCGCCTTCGGCGTGAAGCCGGACCTGGTGCCGAGCGGCGAGCAGTCGGCCGCCGGGCTGCTGGAGGACTGGCCGCCCTACGACCCGGTCTTCGACCCGATCGACCGGGTGTTCCTGCCGCGTGCCGACATCGCCACGGAGACGCTGGTCGCCGGGCTGATCGAGCTGGGCTGGGAGGTCGACGACGTCACGGCCTACCGGACCGTGCGGGCCTCGCCGCCGCCGGCGGAGACGCGTGAGGCGATCAAGGGCGGTGGCTTCGACGCCGTGCTGTTCACGTCGTCGTCGACCGTGCGGAACCTGGTCGGTATCGCCGGCAAGCCGCACAACGTGACCGTGATCGCGTGTATCGGCCCCGCCACCGCCAAGACGGCCGAGGAGCACGGGCTCCGGGTGGATGTCATGGCTCCGGAGCCGTCCGTGCACAAGCTGGCGGAGGCGCTGGCCGACTTCGGCGCGAAGCGCAGAGCCGCCGCTGTGGAGGCCGGGGATCCGGTGACGCGGCCCAGTGAGCGGCGGCCGGGGGCTCGGCGGCGGCGTTCGACGACGTAGGCGGTTCCAGTGTTCGCTGCGGCTACGCGGGAGTCACCGCGTGGCCGTAGCGGAGCAGGTTGGACGGGTCGTAGGTGGCCTTGTCGTGGCGCAGGCGTTCGTAGACCTCCGGGGTCCAGGCGCGGGCGCGGTCCTGGTCGTCGCCCGGGGTGCCGTGGATGTTGACCATGGTGCGGCCCGTGCCGTAAGGGGCCATGGCCGTGTAGAGCTGCTGCGTCGCTTGCTCGATGGCCTCGGCGGCGGGTGGCGCGGCCATGATGCCGACGGAGTCGATGAAGTACAGGGCGTCGCGGGCGCAGACGGCGTCCTCGACGGGGGACGGGCGGGACATCGCGCCGCCCATGTGGCGTATCTCGACCATCAGCAGCGGGTGGTCGGCGCCGGCCGTGGGGCCGGCCTGGTCCAGGAACGTGCCGATGGCGTCGGGCGTCAGGTCGCGCAGGAGCAGGCAGGACTCCCTTCCGGGGAGCGGGTCCTGCGGTTCCATGTGGATGCGGTCCAGGGCCGCGTGGTCCATCACCTCGACCGTGTCGACGGCCACGGGGGCGGCTGCGCGGAGAGGCGCGATCAGGGCCTCGCCCTCGGCCGGGAGGCCGGGCCAGGCGATCGCCACGCGGGCCCAGAAGCCGCCGCGCAGGGGCTCCGGGATCTGGGGGATGGGCGGCAGACGGAGGATCGTGAACGCGCTGCACATCTGGTCCGGGACGGTGCGGGTCCAGTCCGCCCAGGCCTGGAGCAGGGCCTCGGTGTGCTCGCCCCGGCAGTAGATGCCGCCGCCGTAGATGCGGGGGAGGGGGAGCAGTTCGGTGACCAGTGAGGTGACGACGCCCACGTTGCCCTTGCCGCCGCGCAGGGCCCAGAACAGTTCCGGTTCGTGCTGGGGATCCGTTTCGCGCAGGTGACCGTCCGGGGTGACGACCTGGAAGGAGCGGACCAGGTCGGAGGAATAGCCGTAGGCACGGCCGAGGACGGGGAGGCCGCCGCCGAGGGTGTAGCCGACGACGCCCGCGTCCGTGGAGGTGCCGCTGAGGCCGGCGAGGCCGTGCGGGGCGGCCGCGGCCATGACGTGGCTCCACTTCGCGCCCGCGGCGATGGTGGCCGTGCGGGTGGCGGGATCCACCCGTACGTCGGTCATGCGGGCCGTGTTGATCAACAGGCCCTTCTCGATGGGGAAGTTGGCGCCGTGGCCGGTTGCCTGGACGGCGACGGGGGTGTCGGTGGCTTTCGCCCAGCGCATGGCGGTGACGATGTCGTCGGGGGAGGCCGCTCCGATGACCACGTCGGGGGTGTGGAGGGCGGCCAGGTTGAAGCCGGTGACCTCGTCGGCGTAGGCGGGGTCGCCGGGGCGCAGGACCGGGCCGTGGATTTCCGAGAGGGCGAAGAGGTCGGGCGTGTCGTGGCGGGCGGTCATCGCGTCCTCCGTGGGGGGCGTACGGAGGGACGGCGGCGGCGGGGGTGGTGTCGGCCGTCGGGGTCCTTGTCCTTAGGTGTTGTTTTCAGGATGGACCTGGGGGGTGGTGGGCGCATTGCGGGGCTGTGGGGTGCTCGGCGTGGGTGCTGGGGCCGGGTGGGTGCGCAACTCGGCGCGACGAGGTGCCGCTGCGCCCACCCGTGCCGCCCTGGGGGTACCTCCCCGGCCCTTAAGGCACTGGGGGAGGCACGCATGCCCGCAGCTGGGTCCGACAGTGCGTCGGCATCGGGGGGTATAGGGCGGGCGTAGCGTAGGTGGCATGACGACGTACGGATCTTTTCCCGGTACGCGGCCGCGGCGTTTGCGGAGCACTCCCGTCATGCGTCGGATGGTCGCCGAGACCCGGTTGCACCCTGCCGATCTCATTCTTCCGGCCTTCGTACGGGAGGGCGTCAGCGAGCCGGTGCCGATCGCGGCCATGCCGGGGGTCGTGCAGCACACCCGGGACACCCTGAAGAAGGCCGCCGCCGAGGCCGTCGCGGCGGGGGTCTCCGGGATCATGCTGTTCGGCGTGCCGGAGGAGTCGAAGAAGGACGCCCTGGGGACGCCGGGCACCGACCCGGACGGGATTCTCCAGGTCGCCATCCGGGACGTGCGGGCCGAGGTCGGTGACGATCTTCTCGTCATGTCCGACCTGTGTCTCGACGAGACCACCGATCACGGGCACTGCGGGGTGCTCGACGCCCAGGGGCGGGTCGACAACGACGCGACCCTGGAGCGGTACGCCGAGATGGCCCAGGTGCAGGCCGATGCCGGCGCCCATGTGGTCGGGCCCAGCGGGATGATGGACGGGCAGATCGGCGTCGTCCGTGACGCCCTCGACCAGATCGGGCGGGAGGACGTCGCCATCCTCGCCTACACCGTGAAGTACGCCTCCGCGTTCTACGGGCCGTTCCGGGAGGCCGTCGGCTCGTCCCTGCAGGGCGACCGGAAGACCTATCAGCAGGATCCGGCGAACGCGCGTGAGTCCCTGCGGGAACTCGCCCTCGATCTCGAGGAGGGCGCCGACATGGTCATGGTCAAGCCCGCCGGGCCGTACCTGGACATCCTCGCCCGGGTCGCGGACGCCGTGGACGTGCCCGTCGCCGCCTACCAGATCTCCGGCGAGTACTCGATGATCGAGGCCGCCGCCGAGAAGGGCTGGATCGACCGGGATCGCGCGATCATGGAGGCCCTGACGGGTATCCGGCGGGCCGGCGCCCGGAACATCCTCACCTACTGGGCCACCGAAGTGGCCCAGCGGCTCAAGGATCAGTAGGACAGGGCCTGCTCCATGTCCCGCAGCCAGTACGTGGCGGACAGCGAGCTGTCGTAGTACACGCCCTCGGCGGGCAGCTGCGGGATCGCCGAGGGGCCGCCGCTGCTGTTCGGCGTGGGGCCCTGGAAGCCGACCGTGAGCTTGCGGCCGGTGGTGCCGCCGGTGCCGCTGCCGTCGGCCGCCGACAGCAGGACACCCGCGTAGCCGGACTCGCCGGGGGCCAGGGTGGTCACCGCCTGCGGCTTGGAGTCCTCGATCGGCTGCGGGGCCCACTGCATCTCGTCGAAGCGCAGCACCGGGTAGTAGGTGAGGTCGCACATCTTCGAGCCGGTGTTCTTGACCGTGATCAGCATGTGGTTGACGGGGCGGCGGACCTGCTTGGCCGTGACGGTGGTGTTGGTGCCGTTGCAGGAGATCCGCGCGGCGGGGGCGGGGGCCGACCCGGGCTTCGTGCCCTTCGCGTTCGTGCCCTTCGTGTTCCCGGGCTTCGACGCCTTCGCGGCCTTCGTGGCCTTCGCGATCGTGGCCGTGTCGGCAGCCGTGTTGTCCGCCTTGCCGGAGGCCGCGTCGGTGGGCGCGGTGTTCGCCGTCGCCGTCAGCTGCGGCTTGGCTGCGCCCTCGTCCTGCGTGCCCGTGCCGTCCTGGCACGCCGTGAGGGCGAGGGCGGCGAGGAGGGCGGCGGGGAGAGCGTGGTACTTGCGCATGGTGGTTCCCTTTCGGACAAACGTTGTCGGCAAGAAGGCCTGAGCGAGCCGCTCTACCGGTCGGCTGGGAGCGGCGTGCTTGGATGACCAGAGCTTGTGCGGTGACCCGTCCCAGCCGCCACAGTCGGCGGGCGATCAGGGACGCTGGAACGCCCGCACCGGCCTTGACCAGGGGAAACGACCCTCCCCTGGAACGGGGGAACGGGACATGGGGGATGGAGGAACGGTGTCGGAGGGCACGGCCGCGGCGGACTTCGCCGCGTTGCTGGGGGAGTTGAAGGAGCGGTCCGGGCTGAGCTACGGGGTGCTCGCCAAGCGGCTCCACATGAGTACGTCGACGCTGCACCGGTACTGCAACGGGGATGCCGTACCCACCGACTACGCGCCTGTGGAGAGGCTCGCCCGGCTGTGCAAGGCGTCGCCGCAGGAGCTTGTCGAGCTGCATCGGCGGTGGGTGCTGGCGGATGCCGGCCGAGGGCGTAAAGGGACTGGCGCCCCTCCGGCCGAGCGCGTTGTCGAGGAGCCGGGCGGTGGCATTGCGGAGGAGCCGGGCGAGCGCGTTGCCGAGGAGCCGGGCGAGCGCGTCACCGAGGATCGGGCCGGGGCTTCGGAGGAGCCGGGCGACGTTGTGTCAGGGGTGCCGGTGGACCGCCGGCCGCGTCGTCCACGCCACCCCCGTCCCGCCCTGCTCGCCGCTGCCGTCGTCGCCGTCGTCCTGAGTGGGGTCGGGCTCGCCGTGGCCCTGCCCTCCGGCAGGGAGGACGACGACGGGCGTCGTGGCTCGGTGGCGGTCTCCGACGGGCACCGGCAGCAGCCGGACGGCGGCCCGGCCGCATCGGTGTCGCCCTCTGGCAGTCCCTCCTCCGGCAGCGGCGGGAAGAAGGGCGGCGGAAGGGACGCCGCCTCCGCCACGCCGACCTCGTCCGCCTCCGCCTCCGCCACCGGTAGTGGTAGCGGTAGCGGTGCCGGGGCCGAGCGCCCGAGGGGGCGGGACGCCACCGCCCCCTCGGGCGCCGCCCCCTCAACGTGCGCACCGACCCGCACGCCTGGGAGAGCCCCTGCTCCCAGCGCTACCTGGTGAACCGGCCGCCGGGGCGCGTGGGGCCGCCGCCGCCGGAGCAGGACGCGCCCGCCTGGGTGGGGGCGATGGGTGCCGTGCCGTCGGGGGAGCAGTATCTGAAGGTCACCGTGCAGGGCACCGGGAAGGAGACGGTGGTCGTCGACCGGCTGACGGTCCGGATGGCCGCCAAGCGTGCGCCGCTCGCGTGGAACGACTACGCCATGGGCTATCCGGGCGTCGGCTGCGGCGGCAACGTGCCGACCCGTTCCTTCACGGTCGCTCTCGACGCCGCGCGTCCCGCCGTCGTCCCGGAGGCGGGGCACGACGACTTCCCGTTCAAGGTGAGCGAGTCCGACCCGGAGGTCTACTACATCCGGGCCGACGCCTCCGCGTACGACGTCAGCTGGTACCTGGAGCTGAGATGGTCCAGCGGTGGCCGGAGCGGCACGCTGGCGGTGGACGACCGGGGCCGGCCCTTCCGCACGAGCGGCAACAACGGGCGCCCGGCGTACGAGTTCCCGCTGGGCGGCGACAAGTGGGTCCCGGCCGGAACCACCGACTGACTCGGTGGAACGCGCACGGGCACCATCAAATCGCTTGAACCGTTAGGTTGTTGACCGTCGAAGTGGTTGCTGATTGAACCACCTACTCTTCAGGGAGACGTCCATGACCGGTGACGCCCTCAGCCACGATCCCGCCGAGCTGCAGAGGAGGATCGACAGCAGCAAGGCGCACCCGGCCCGGGTCTACGACGTCTTCCTCGGCGGCAAGGACCACTACCCGGCCGACCGGGACGCGGCCGCCGCCGCGCTCGCCGCCAACCCGCGCGGGTACCTCGACGTACGGCACAACCGAGACTTCCTGCGCCGCGCCGTGACCACGCTGGTGGAGCAGGACGGCATCCGGCAGTTCCTCGACATCGGCACGGGACTGCCGACCGCCGAGAACGTGCACCAGATCGCGCAGCGCATCGCGCCCGACTCGCGGGTCGTGTACGTCGACAACGACCCGGTGGTACTCGCGCACGCGCGGGCCCTGCTGACGAGCGGTCCCGAGGGGCGTACGGACTACATCGACGCCGATCTGCGGGATCCGGCCCGCATCCTGGAACAGGCCGCCAAAACCCTGGACTTCGACCGGCCGGTCGCGCTCTGCCTGGTCGCCATCCTGCACTTCGTCGCGGACGAGGAGGCCTATCCGCTGGTGCGCGAGCTGATCGACGCACTGCCCGTCGGCAGCCGGCTGGTGCTCAGCCACCTCACCGAGGACCTCAACCCCGAGAACATCCGCGCGGTTCAGCGGACGTACACCGAGCGGGGGTTCACCTTCGTGCTGCGGTCCCGGGCGGAGGTCGAGCGGTTCTTCACGGAGAACTCCCTGGAGATCGCCGACCCGGGGGTCGTCCCGGCGCACCGCTGGCGGCCCGATGGCGCGGCTCCCGTCCCCGAGCAGCCGGAGGAGTCGTACCTCGCCGGTCTCGACGACATCGAGAAGGTCCGCTACCGCGACATCAACGACGTCACGGACGCGGACATCAACGTGTACGCGGGGCTGGCCGCCAAGGGCTGAGCAGGGCGTCCGGATCGCGGAAAGGTGCTTGTAGGCGGCATGCACTTCTCTAGGCTGCGGCGGACAACTCGTCACCGCAGTCGAAGGAGCCGTGTATGACCGTCACCGAGCCCGCGCCCGCCCACTCTCCCGTGCCGCCGCTCGCCGCGCGGGCGCGGTCGGTCGGCGGTTCTCCCGTGCGGGACATCCTCGCCGTGACCGCCCGTCCCGAGGTGATCAACTTCGCGGGCGGGCTGCCGGCGCCGGAGCTGTTCGACGCGGCGGGCATCGCGGCCGCGTACCGGGCCGTGCTCGCCGAGGAACCCGCGCGGGCGCTGCAGTACTCCACGACCGAGGGCGAGCCCACGCTGCGGGCCGCGCTCGCCGGCCGCACCACGGTCCGCGGGCTGCCGACCGGTCCCGACGACCTGCTCGTCACCACCGGCTCCCAGCAGGCCCTCTCGCTCCTCGCCACCGCGCTGCTCGAACCCGGGGACACCGTCCTCGTCGAGAACCCCTGCTATCTGGCGGCCCTTCAGGCGTTCGGCTTCGCCGGAGCACGGGTCGTGCCCGTGCCCGGTGACGAGCACGGTGTCGATCCCGAGGCGCTGGAGGAGCTCGTGGTGCGCGAGCGGCCCAAGCTGCTCTACACCGTGCCCACCTTCCAGAACCCCACCGGCCGCACGCTGCCCGCCGAGCGGCGCGCCGCCGTGGCCGCGGTCGCCGCCCGCCGCGGGCTGTGGATCATAGAGGACGACCCCTACGGGGAGTTGCGGTACGACGGTGAACGCGTGCCCTGGATCGCCTCCCTCCCGGGCGCCGAGGACCGTACGGTCCTGCTCGGCAGCTTCTCCAAGGTGATGGCGCCCGGTCTGCGGCTGGGCTGGCTGCGCGCGCCCGATGAGCTGCGGCGCGCCTGTGCCGTCGCCAAGCAGGCCGCCGACCTGCACACGCCGACCGTCAACCAGCTCGCCGCGGCCCGGTACCTCGCCGACCACGACCTGGACGCCCACGTCACGCGCGTCGCCGGCGTGTACCGCGAACGCCGGGACGCCATGCTCGCGGCGCTGCCCGGCGCGCTGCCCGAGGGGTCGGTCTGGACCCGGCCCGAGGGCGGCATGTTCCTCTGGGCGCGCCTGCCGGAGCCGTACGACACCACGGCCCTGCTGCCGCAGGTGGTGCGGCACGACGTGGCGTACGTCCCCGGCGCTCCCTTCTACGCCGGCCCGCCCGACCGTACGACCCTGCGGCTGTGCTTCGTGACGCAGACGCCCGAGGAGATCGAGGAAGGGCTGCGGCGGCTGGGCAAGGGGCTTCGGGCCGGTACGCCGGGGGCCTAGGACGGGCCCTAGGACCAACGGGGGAGCGGCGTTTCCGGCTGTGGACCGCGGACAGGGTGGGCCGGGTGTGATTACGGTGCCGTCATGCTCGATTCCATACCGTTCGACCTCGACGTGTACCTCCGGCGGATCGGGTGGGAGGGGGAACGGCGGGCCGACCCGGCCACGCTGCGCGGTGTGCATCTGGCGCACATGCGGGCCATCCCGTTCGAGAACCTCGACGCGCTGCGCGGCGGGGCTCCCTCCCTCGATCCGGCCGACCTGACGGCGAAGCTGGTCCACAGCCGGCGCGGCGGCTACTGCTACGAGCACAACACGCTGTTCGCCCGCGCGCTGGAGGCGCTGGGCTTCCGGGTGACCCTGCTGGCCGCGCGGGTGGTCGTCGGCGCCGACAGCATCGCGAGCCGGCCGCGCACCCACATGGCGTTGCTGGCCGAGGTCCCCGGCGAACCGCGGCCGTACCTCGCGGACGTCGGCTTCGGAGCGATCGGCGCGCTGCTGGAGCCGGTGCCCCTGGTCGCGGACGTGGAGTTCGCCGGGGCCGGGCGGCGGCACCGCCTGGTGCACGTGCCGCACGACGGACCGCTGGAGATGTGGCTGCTCCAGGCCCACGACCCCGGGAAGGACGACTGGAGCGGCCAGTACGCCTTCACCCTGGAGCCCTTCGAGAAGCCCGACTTCGACGTCATCAACTGGCACATCGCGACCAACCCGCGCTCGCCCTTCAGCCGGCGCCTCTACGTCCAGCACCTCGGCGCCACCCGACACCTCCTGCTCGACGGCCGGCTTCTCACCGAGACCCGCTCCGACGGCACGGTCACCGAGCGGGAGGTGACCGGTGAAGCGGAGGCGCGGCGGCTCCTGGAGGAGGAGTTCGGCATCACCGCGCCGGAGGAGATGACGCTGCTTTAGAGGACACCGGGCTTCTTCCTACTGTTCCACGCGGGCGTCGAAGCACTCGCTGCTGCCTCCCGTCACCGGACGGAAGCAGGCCCGCACGGTCGCGCCGGGGAGGGCTTCGGTCATGGGTGTGTAGACGTAGGACTGGGCGGCGAGGCCGTCCGTGATCTCGGCGGCGTGCGGACGGCGGCCTCCGTCGGTCCTGTTCAGCTCCAGCCGGTCGCCGATCCGCGTGCTCCACATCCGGGCCCAGCCGGCCGCGCACTTGTCGCTGTAGCGCAGTTCGAGCTGGGCTCCGGTGGACGTGCGGTGCGAGGCGAGGGTGAGCGGGGCCGTGCCGCATCTCATGTGCATGGGGCTCTTGCCCTCGCAGGTGGCTCCACGGCAGCGGGGTGCCGGGGCGGACGGGGGTGGCGGGGACGGCAGGGACGGCCGGGGGTCGCCGGACTGGCCCGCGAGGAGGACCAGGGCCACGGACAGGCCGCCGGCCGCTGTCGCGCACACCGACGCGAGGACGGCCAGGACCGCGCCCCTGCCGCCGGCGGCAGGCTTCGAGACGTCCGCCTCCGGGGGCGAGGGCGGGTCTGTGGGCGCGCTCGGTGTCGACGGTGCGGCCCGGCCGCTCCACTCCGACTCCGCCAGTTCCCACAGCGCGAGACACCGGCCCTCCGGTTCGCCCGCGAGCCGGCACAGCTCCTGCACCGCCTCGCGCGGCGGAAGCGTCCTGCCGTTGAGGTAGCGCTCCCAGGACGACTTGCTGAACGTGGTCTTCGCCGCGAGGGCCGCCAGGCTCAGGCCCGTGCCCGCCCTCAGCTCCCGCAGCGCGGAGGCGAGCCGGGCGCGTTCGGGCGGCAGCGGGCCGGGCGGGGTCCGCGTCATTCCCGCAGGGCCTTCCAGGTGTGCGGGCCGATGATGCCGTCCACGACCAGGTGCGCCCTCTTCTGCAGGTCCCTGACCGCACGTTTCGTGTGCGGGCCGAAGATGCCGTCCACGGCGCCCGGTGAGAGGCCCGCCTCGCGCAGCAGACACTGTGCCTCGGCCACCTCCGGTCCGGCGTGCCCCTCGGCCAGGACGGCCTTCATGGTGCGGCTGTTGCCCGCGTACCAGCGGCCCTCGATCCGCTCCGCCCGGCAGGTGTACCGGGGCCGGTCCGACTCCTCGGGCGACCCCGCTGCCGTCGTGGCGGTGGCGGTGAGGCCGGCCGCCGCCGCTCTGCCCTCGCCGTCCGTGAGCCGTACGGCCAGCAGGACCGAGGCGGCCACGGCCAGTACCAGGGCCACCGATCCGGCTGTGAGCGTGATGCGCAGCGCCCGGCCGTGGGGGCGGGGTGCGCCGGGTCCCGGCTCGGTTCCGGGCCCGGTTCCGGGCTGTGCCGGGTCCGCCCCCTTGCCCCACGCCTCGGTGGCGACCTCGTGCAGGGCGAGGAGGCGGGTCGGGTCGTCACCGCCGAGGCGGGCCATCGCCTCGACGGCCTCCCTGGGCGGAAGCGACCTGCCGGCCAGGTAGCGCTCCCAGGACGACGTGCTGTACCCCGTCTTGGCCGCGAGCTGGCGCAGGCTCAGTCCGCTGTGGTCCTTCACCCGGCGTAAGCGCACCACCAACTGCCGTACGCACGGGTCGAGTTCTTCGGGCAGCCCTTTCCAACGCGACATGTTCCCCCCACTCGCGTTCGTGGACCGTGGTCAGCGGTCCCGTCAACGCCGCATTCTGCATCAGCATCCACGCGGTGCCCCATACATCGGTTCCGTTCTCCCCGCCGCCCCCTACCGATTCGGCCACACCTCGCCGCGACCGTCCCGCCACGTCGTCCCGGCGTACGGCGTCACCGCAGGTCAGCGCGTGGGACGTCCCGTCAGGACGTCACTTCCGCGGCGACTGTGGCGGCTCCGGGTCCCCGGGCCGCAGTCTCGTTGCCACGCAGCACCCAGAGCACTCGCAACCATCGGAGGGGAACTCATGCGAGCACTCACGAAGACACTCGTCTGTGCCACCACCGCCATCGGGATCGCCGTCGGGGGCCTGGCCACCGCCGGTCCCGGTGTCGCGGCGGAGACGCGGCCGGCGGCCGGCGCCGAGGTCAGCCCGCTCGCGGTCGTCAACCTCGGTCTGACGTCCGGTGAGGCCAAGAAGGTCCAGCGCGTCCTGAAGGAGCACTGGCAGTACAAGGGCAAGATCGACGGGCAGCTCGGCACCGAGAGCTGGAAGGCGTTGCAGCGCTTCCTCAAGAAGAACTACGCCTACAAGGACAAGATCGACGGGAAGGTCGGCCCGAACACGGTGAAGGCGCTGCAGCGCTGGCTGAAGGCCAAGTGGGGGTACAAGGGCAAGATCGACGGCGACCCCGGGTCGGGTACCCGGGCCGCGTTCAAGCGCATGGCGAACGCCTGCCCCAACTGCTGACCCCGGCCCCGGCCGGCTCCGTCAACTGACTGCGGCCCGTCCTCCCAGCGGGGGAGAGGACGGGCCGCACCCGTATGCGGAGGGCTGGGCCGCACCCGTACGCGGGCGTCAGAGCCGCTCGGGCGTCCGGATGCCCAGCAGGGCCATGCCCTGGTGGAGCGTGCGGGCCGTGATGTCGCAGAGGAACAGGCGGTTCTCGATCTGCTCCGGCGACTCGGCCTTCAGGACCGGGCACTTGTCGTAGAACGTCGTGTACAGCGACGCCAGCTGGTACAGGTACGCCGTCAGCTTGTGCGGGGCGAACTCCGCCGCCGCCTCCGCCACCGTCGCCGCGAACGAGTCGGCGTGCAGACCCAGCGCACGCTCCGCCTCGTGCAGGTCCAGCTCCGGGTGCGCCACCGGCCGGGCCTCGCCGGCCTTGCGCAGGATCGACCGGATCCGGGCGTAGGCGTACTGGAGATAGACGGACGTGTCGCCGTTCAGCGAGACCATCTGGTCCAGGTCGAACTTGTAGTCGCGGTTCGCCGACGTCGACAGGTCCGCGTACTTCACCGCGCCGATGCCGACCTGCGTGCCCCGCTCGGCGATCTCCTCCTCGGAGAGGTCCTGCGCCTTCTCCCGGACCACCGCCGAGGCACGGTCGATCGCCTCGTCCAGCAGGTCCACCAGCCGGACCGTCTCGCCCTCACGGGTCTTGAACGGCTTGCCGTCCTTGCCGAGGACCGTGCCGAAGGCGAGCTGCACCGCGTGCACGTCCTCGTTCAGCCAGCCCGCCCGGCGGGCCGTCTCGAAGACCATCTTGAAGTGCAGCGACTGGCGGGCGTCCACGACGTAGAGGAGCGTGTTGGCCTTGATGTTGAAGACGCGGTCGCGGATCGCGGAGAGGTCGGTCGCCGCGTAGCCGTAGCCGCCGTCCGACTTCTGCACGATCAGCGGGACCGGGTTGCCGTCCGGGCCCTTGATGTCGTCGAAGAAGACACAGAGCGCGCCCTCGGAGCGGACCGCGACGCCCGACTCCTCCAGCAGGCGGCAGGTCTCCGCGAGCATGTCGTTGTAGCCGGACTCGCCGACGATGTCCGGGTCCCGGATCTCCATGTCCAGCTTCTCGAAGACGGAGAAGAAGTAGATCTTCGACTCGTCCACGAACTTCTGCCACATGGCGAGCGTCTGCGGATCGCCCGCCTGGAGGTCCACCACCCGGCGCCGGGCCCGCGTCTTGAACTCCTCGTCGGAGTCGAAGAACTTGCGCGCGGCCTTGTAGAGGCGGTCCAGGTTCGACATCGCCTGCTCGCCGGAGGCCTGGAGGTCTTCGCCGTCGTGGTGGTCCAGCTCGTGCGGGTGCTCCTCCAGGTACTGGATGAGCATGCCGAACTGGGTGCCCCAGTCGCCGATGTGGTGACGCCGGACCACGCTCTCGCCGGTGAACTCCAGCAGCTGCGCCACCGAGTCGCCGATCACCGCGGAGCGCAGGTGACCGACGTGCATCTCCTTCGCCACGTTCGGCTGGGCGTAGTCGATGACCGTGGTGCCCGGGTGCTCGGTGTGCGGCACGCCGAGGCGGCCGGTGTCGTCCGCGTAGCGCGCGGCGAGGTTCTGGGTGATCGCCCGGTCGGTGATCGTGATGTTCAGGAAGCCGGGGCCGGAGACCTCGACGTCCTTGATCACGTCACCCGACTCGACCCGGGAGACGACCTGCGTCGCCAGCTCCCGCGGGTTCGCCTTCTCCTTCTTCGCGAGGGCCAGGATCCCGTTGGCCTGGAAGTCGGCCCGGTCGCTTCGTCGCAGCAGCGGGTCCGCGGAGCCGGCCTGCGGCAGAGCCGCCGACAGGGCCGCCGCGAGGCGCTGGTGGACGGAGTCGCTGAGGGACGTGACCGAGGCCATAGGAAAGGGTGCCGTTCTCCTCGAGGGAATGGATAGACACGGCCAGTATCCCATGGGGGGTTGTGCTGCTGCCGCTTGATTGAAAGCGAGCGTACTGGGGCGAGTGTGAGTGAGCAGCGGTCTGCAGTGGGGTGCGCTCGGGGGCGTGGCTCGTTGGGTCGGTGTCGGGTCTTCGGTGCCAGGCGTGGGGGGTGAGCGGGGTGGGTGGGCTGCGCGAGGTCGGCTCCTTCCTCGGCTCACTGGCGTCGTGGGATCTTTCGGTGCGCTCGCGGCAGGGTGTGCCGCATGATGCGGGTGCGTGGGCGGTACGCGCATCGGACCGTCCAGGCCGGACCGGAGACCCCGGGGCGTGAGGGACCCCGCCCCCGCAATCCCGGACCACGCATCAGATGCGTGCCGCCCGGACGCGGAGCGAAAGCGGGCGACCAGCGTGCCCAACACCGCTCGGAGCACGCGGCTGAGCACGAGCCCTGGCAACAGGACTCACTCCCGCTCAGTCCTCAGGACCGGTAAAGCCGTTTTTCCGGGCGCGAGGAGGTCTGGGACAATGGTGCGGTCAGCCGTGCGACCGTACCGGCTGCCCGATGCAGAAAGAAGGACGTGCCGATCGTGGCTCAGAGCACCGAGACCACCGACTGGGTCTCCCGTTTCGCGGATGAGGTCATCGAGGAGTCGGAGCGTCGGGCCCCGGGCAAACCCGTCGTCGTCGCGTCCGGCCTCTCACCGTCGGGCCCCATCCACCTCGGCAACCTGCGCGAGGTCATGACCCCGCACCTCGTCGCCGACGAGATCCGCCGCCGGGGGTACCAGGTGCGGCACCTGATCTCCTGGGACGACTACGACCGGTACCGCAAGGTGCCCCAGGGCATCGCCGGCGTCGACGAGTCGTGGGCCGAGCACATCGGCAAGCCGCTGACGTCCGTCCCGGCGCCGAAGGGCTCCTCCCACCCCAACTGGGCCGAGCACTTCAAGGCCGCGATGGTCGAGTCGCTGGCCGAGCTGGGCGTGGAGTTCGACGGCATCAGCCAGACCGCGCAGTACACCTCAGGGGTGTACCGCGAGCAGATCCTGCACGCCATCAAGCACCGCGGCGACATCGACGCGATCCTCGCCCAGTACCGGACGAAGAAGGCCCCGGCCAAGAAGCAGCAGGGGCAGAAGCCGGTCGACGAGGCCGAGCTGGAGGCCGCCGAGGGCTCCGGCGCGGCCGCCGAGGACGACGGCAGCTCCGGCTCCGCCGGGTACTTCCCGTACAAGCCGTACTGCGGCAACTGCGAGAAGGACCTCACCACCGTCACCTCCTACGACGACGACTCCACCGAGCTGACCTACGCCTGCACCGCCTGCGGCTTCTCGGAGACGGTCCGGCTCAGCGAGTTCAACCGCGGCAAGCTGGTCTGGAAGGTCGACTGGCCGATGCGGTGGGCGTACGAAGGGGTCGTGTTCGAGCCGAGCGGCGTCGACCACACGTCGCCCGGGTCGTCGTTCCAGGTCGGCGGGCAGATCGTCGGGATCTTCGGCGGCAAGCAGCCGATCGGGCCGATGTACGCGTTCGTCGGGATCTCCGGCATGGCGAAGATGTCCTCCTCGAAGGGCGGCGTGCCCACCCCGGCCGACGCCCTGCAGATCATGGAGCCGCAGCTGCTGCGCTGGCTGTACGCCCGGCGCAGGCCCAACCAGTCCTTCAAGGTCGCCTTCGACCAGGAGATCCAGCGGCTGTACGACGAGTGGGACCGGCTCGACGCCAAGGTCGCCGACGGCAGCGCCCTGCCGGCCGACGTCGCCGCGCACTCGCGTGCGGTGCGCACGGCCGCCGGTGAGCTGCCGCGGACGGCCCGGCCGCTGCCGTACCGGACGCTGGCGTCCGTCGCGGACATCACCGCCGGGCACGAGGACCAGGCGCTGCGGATCCTCAGCGAGCTGGACCCGGAGCAGCCGCTGACCTCGCTCGACGAGGCCCGGCCGCGGTACGACAAGGCCGAGGCCTGGATCAACACGCACGTGCCGGCCGAGCAGCGGACGATCGTGCGGGACGAGCCGGACGCGGAGCTGCTGAAGTCGTTGGACGAGGCGTCCCAGCAGTCACTGCGGCTCCTGCTCGACGGGCTGGCCGACCACTGGTCGCTCGACGGGCTGACTCACCTGGTGTACGGCGTGCCCAAGGTGCAGGCCGGGTTCTCGGCCGACGCCACGCCGAAGGAGCTGCCGCCGGAGATCAAGACCGCGCAGCGGTCCTTCTTCGCCCTGCTGTACCACCTGCTGGTGGGGCGGGACACGGGACCGCGGCTGCCCACCCTGTTGCTGGCGGTGGGGCAGGAGCGGGTCCGGGCTCTGCTCGGGGAGTAGTCGCCGGTGTTGAAGGAAGGGGCCCTGTTCGCAGGGCCCCTTCCTTCATGCCGTCATGCGATGTGGTCCTCTTCCAGTTCCGCCGTGTGGCGCTTCTGGAAGCGTTCCGCCAGGGTCTTCAGGGCGCTGGGACTCAGCGTCGTCCCGTAGGTCGCCTGGATGTTGTCGCCGAGGGCGCGGGGCGTGGGGTAGCTGCCGTCGATCGACTGACGGAACACCTGGTAGTACGACTCCTCGTCCGGCTCGGGAGCGGGCGGGGTGCCGCCGCCGTCGCCCAGTTCCCGGGTGCGGCCCGGGCCCACCGGGATGGGGAAGCTGCCGGTGTCCTCCGGGGTGGGTTCCTGCTCGTACTGGGTCTGGTACTGCTCGGCTTCTTGTTGTTCCGCGATCCACTGGGCGTACTGCTCCGCGGGATCGTAGTCGGGGTCGTAGCCGCCCTGGTACTCGACCTCGCGGGGGGTGTTGAACCAGGGGCTCTGGTCCGGCTCCGGGGTGTTGTCCGGTTGCTCGGCGTCCTGGTTGCTCTCGAGTTGGGGGCGCTGCTCGCTGGGAGGTGCCGCTCTCTGTGGGACGGGTGCCGGCCCAGCGGCACGACTGCCCGCAGCCATGCCTGTGTCCAGTTGCGGCTGCGGCGGCGGGGGGATCAAGGCAGGCTCTATGCCTGCCGCTGCCAAGCCCGCCGGGGCCGTTTCCGCCAGAGGGACGCCGTAGCGGGCCAGGCGCAGGGGCATCAGGGACTCCACCGGGGCCTTCCTGCGCCACGCCCGGCCGAAGCGGGAACGCAGCCGGGCCTGGTAGACGAGACGTTCCTGCTCCAGCTTGATGACCTGGTCGTAGGAGCGGAGCTCCCAGAGCTTCATGCGGCGCCACAGGAGGAACGTCGGGACGGGGGAGAGCAGCCAGCGGGTGAGGCGGACGCCCTCCATGTGCTTGTCCGCCGTGATGTCGGCGATCCGGCCGATCGCGTGCCGGGCCGCCTCCACCGCGACCACGAACAGGATCGGGATCACCGCGTGCATGCCGACACCGAGCGGATCCGGCCAGGCGGCCGCGCCGTTGAAGGCGATCGTCGCCGCCGTCAGCAGCCAGGCCGTCTGGCGCAGCAGCGGGAAGGGGATCCTGATCCAGGTGAGGAGCAGGTCCAGGGCCAGCAGGACGCAGATGCCCGCGTCGATGCCGATCGGGAAGACGTAGGAGAAGTTCCCGAAGCCCTTTTTCAGGGCCAACTCGCGGACCGCCGCGTACGAACCGGCGAAGCCGATGCCGGCGATGATCACGGCGCCGGCCACGACCACACCGATGAGAACGCGGTGCATCCGAGTCAGCTGTAGTGGCGCGGCCACCCGTACTCCCCTCCCCTTGCGTGTTGTTGCGCGCAACAGGGTGGCACATGTGTACGGAGAACGGGTGGCCGGATCCGGTCGGAGACGTTCAGCTCTTCGACGCGGGCTTCTTCGACGGCGACGTCGAGGCTTCCTTGGCGGGCTCCTCGGAGGCATCCTTCGACGGAGACTTGGACGCCGACTTCGACGGGGCCTTGGAAGGCGCCTTGGAGGGGGCGCCGCTCGCCTTGCCGCCGCCCGCGCCGTTCGCGTCGGACACCGCCGCCACCGCCTCCTTGGCGGCCTTCTTCGCGTCCTTCATCAGGTCGTCGGCGCTCGGGCTCTTGTCGCCGGCCAGGCCCGCGCCGTTGTAGTCGAGGGTGACGACGACGTTCTCGACGCGTGCCACGACCGTCTGCTGCTTGAAGGTGCCTTCCTTCTTCTTCAGCTCGTACCGCACGGCCGTCGCCTCGTCGCCGGTCCCGGGCACCGGCTCCGACTTGGTGCTCTTGGCACCCGCCACAGCCTGGGCGTCCTGGACCTGCTTCTCCAAGTACTCCTGGGCCAGCTTGTCGGCCGGGCCGCGGGTGACGTCCGACTCGAAGCGCAGCATCGACACGTTCAGCCAGCGGAACTGCGAGCCCTTGACGCCGTTGTTGTCGAGGCTGTTCCAGGAGCAGCTGCCGCGGGTCGAAATGTCGTCCGACTTGCCCTCCTTGCCGGACTTGCTCTCCGGGACGAGGTCCTTCAGCGTCTTCTTCGACAGCGTCTTGCAGGGCTCCGGGAGCTTGCCGTACGCCGCCGCCTCAACGGTCGGCGACGGGCTCGCGGACGCCGAAGCGGCGGCCTTGGCGGCCTTGTCCGTGCTGTCGCCGGAGCCGGAGTCCGAGGAGCAGCCGGCGGCGACCAGCATCACGGGGACGGCGGCCGCGCAGACAAGGACGCGGTTGACTCGCTTCGCTCGCTGATCTCGCTGGTCTCGCTGTGCTCGTCGCTGCATGGTTCCTTCACTCATGACGCTCGTGGTTCCTGCGGTCGGAACGGGTCCGAGTGGTCACGGTACGCCGTGAGGCAGCGGTGTGTTCTTCCTTCGGGTGCTTTGCGGGTGCGCGTGAAGGGGGCGTGAAGGGGCCTCAGTCGCTCAGCGAATCGGCCAGCTGCGAGGCCAGTTTCCGGGCCTTGTCCTGCATTTCCTTGCTGTCCGGGACGACGCCGACGGTGGCCGGCTGCTCGGCGTACTCGATGGTCACGATGACGTTGGACGTGCGGAATGCCACAGTCACCGTCCGCTGCTTGGCCGTCGAACCGGAGCTGCTCAGCTCGTCGTCGAGGAAGGCTTCGTCGCCGACCTCCTCCAGAACGCGGGGCTGGAGGTCGGTCGGGGTGGCGGAGGCGGAGGCGGACGTCGAGGGTGAGGGCGAGGAGGTGCCGGACGGGGACGGGGAGCCGCTCGGCGCGGGGGTGGCTCCGCCGGCCGGGGTGCTGCCCGGGGTCGTCGACTCGGTGGCGGTCGGCGCGGGCAGGTGGGCCGCCGCCTCCTTCTCCGCGAAGAGCTGCTCGGCCTGGCTGTCGTCGCTGACCGCGTTGTCGTAGGAGACGACCCGTTCGAAGTCGACGAGCAGATGGTCGGTGGCCTGCGGTGCGTCGACCTTCCACTGGCAGCCGACCTTGCGGTCGGTGTCGTACGTGACCGTCGCCTCGCCCTCGTAGGCCTTCTCGCGCTGTTCCTCGTCGGTGATCTGCCGGATACCGGGCAGGAGTTCGTCGAGGGAGCTCTGGCCGACGGCGCCGCAGGGCTCGGGCAGGGTGCGGTACCGGCCCGGCTCGGCGGCGGCCGAGGCCGTGCCCGTGTCACCCGGGTTGGAGTCGTCCGTCGGGCCGCCGTCGCCGGAGCCGCCGGTGCAGCCGGCCAGCAGGGCCGCGAGGAGCGCGGCGATACCGGGTGCGTACGCCTTCCGTTGCACGTGGTGGCTCCTCTCGACGCGGATATCGGCTTGCCGCTTCGGGGCAGCCGATGAACACAATGTGTATCGCACGCACTGCCGTGGACGCCGGTCCGGATTCCCTTTCGTCGACCTTGGCTCCGGTATTTGCTGTTGAGGACTTCTGTTCGTTTACGGGGGATTGAGGACGCTATGTCGTATGTAGAGATACCTGGTGCGAAAGTGCCGATCCGGATGTGGGCCGACCCGGCCACGGTCGAGGGCTCCGCGCTCCAGCAGCTCCAGAACGTCGCCACGCTGCCCTGGATCAAGGGCCTGGCCGTCATGCCCGACGTGCACTACGGCAAGGGTGCGACGGTCGGCTCGGTCATCGCCATGCAGGGCGCGGTGTGCCCGGCGGCGGTGGGTGTCGACATCGGCTGCGGAATGTCGGCGGTGAAGACGTCCCTGACGGCGAACGACCTGCCCGGGGATCTGTCCCGGCTGCGGTCGCGGATCGAGCAGGTGATTCCGGTGGGGCGGGGGATGCATGACGATCCCGTCGACCCCGGGCGGTTCCATGGGTTGGCCACTGCCGGGTGGGAGGACTTCTGGGGGCGGTTCGACGGGGTGGCGGAGGCGGTCAAGTTCCGTCAGGAACGTGCCACGAAGCAGATGGGAACGCTCGGTGGGGGTAACCATTTCGTCGAAGTCTGCACGGATACGACCGGTTCTGTCTGGTTGATGCTTCACTCCGGTTCCCGCAACATCGGCAAGGAACTGGCCGAGCACCACATCGGCGTGGCTCAGAAGCTCCCGCACAACCAGGGCCTCGTCGACCGCGACCTCGCCGTCTTCGTCGCGGACACCCCGCAGATGGCGGCGTACCGCAACGACCTGTTCTGGGCGCAGGAGTACGCGAAGTACAACCGCTCGATCATGATGGCGCTCCTGAAGGACGTGATCCGCAAGGAGTTCAAGAAGGCCAAGCCGACCTTCGAGCCGGAGATCAGCGCGCACCACAACTACGTGGCCGAGGAGCGCTACGACGGGATGGACCTGCTCGTGACCCGCAAGGGCGCGATCCGGGCCGGATCCGGCGACTACGGGATCATCCCCGGCTCCATGGGTACGGGTTCGTACATCGTGAAGGGCCTCGGCAACGACAAGTCCTTCAACTCCGCCTCGCACGGCGCGGGCCGGCGCATGAGCCGCAACGCGGCCAAGCGCCGCTTCTCGACGAAGGACCTGGAGGAGCAGACGCGGGGCGTGGAGTGCCGTAAGGACTCCGGCGTCGTGGACGAGATCCCGAGCGCCTACAAGCCGATCGAGCAGGTCATCGACCAGCAGCGGGACCTCGTGGAGGTCGTGGCGCAGATCAAGCAGGTGGTTTGCGTGAAGGGCTGACGCACAAGTGCCCCGGTCAGAACCGGGGCACTTGGTTTCCCTTATTCGCTGACGGGTCGGGGTACTTGCCCACTGCGCAGGCGCCAGAGCCGGAGATTGCAGCAGGATGTTCACTCCTGTGGGTGGGAGCTACTTCGGGGCGTGCAGCACCGCGTAGATCATGACGAACGCCACGATGTGGATGCCGAAGAGGAAGTAGGCGAGCCACCACCACATGTGGCGTTCGTTCTTCGTCTCCTGGGCGAGGCGCTGCTGTTCCCGTTCCCGGTCCCCTTCGGCGGCCGGCATCACAGGTCCCGGTGGACCTTCGTGTTGGAGGCCTGGGCGCGGGGGCGCAGGACCAGGAGGTCGACGTTGACGTGGCTGGGGCGGGTGACCGCCCAGGTGATGGTGTCGGCGACGTCGTCGGCCGTGAGGGGCTCGGCGACGCCCTCGTAGACCTTCTCCGCCTTCTCCTTGTCGCCGGAGAAGCGGGTGAGGGCGAACTCGTCCGTCTTGACCATGCCGGGGGCGATCTCGATGACGCGGACCGGCCGGCCGACGATCTCCAGGCGCAGGGTCTCGGCGAGGACGTGCGCGCCGTGCTTGGCGGCGACGTAGCCCGCGCCGCCCTCGTAGGTGCCGTGGCCCGCGGTGGAGGAGACGACCACGACCGTGCCGTCGCCGCTCGCGATCAGCTTGGGCAGCAGGGCCTGGGTGAGGTTGAGCGTGCCGATGACGTTCGTCTCGTACATCTGGCGCCAGTCGGCCGGGTCGCCGGTGGCGACCGGGTCGGCGCCGAGCGCGCCGCCCGCGTTGTTGACCAGCACGCCGATCGTCTTGAAGGCCGTGGCGAACTCGTCGACCGCCGCGCGGTCGGTGACGTCGAGGGCGTAGGCCGTGGCCTGGTGGCCGGCCTTGGTGATCTCCTCCGCGAGCGCCTCGATGCGGTCCTTGCGGCGGGCGGTGAGGACGACGCGGTAGCCCGCGGCGGCGAGCTGCCGGGCCGTGGCGGCGCCGATTCCGCTGCTCGCACCGGTGACGACGGCGATGCGGGAGGCTGCGGACGGGGCGGCGGTGGCCATGGGAGCTCCTCGGACGTGGTGTGCGGTGTCGGGCCGGCGTCGGCCTCAGGGCTCCGGCCAGGATAGGCGGGCCTCGCGGTGGGAGAATGAGTGCGGGTGATCCCCTGACACCACCGGAGGTGGATCATGGGCGAGGCACGTGAGGTCATGGACCGGCTCACCGACGCGGTCACCACGCACGCCGATCTGAAGGTCATCAGCGAGCTGTACGCCGAGGACGCGGTCGCCTTCACGCCCGACGAGGGCGAGCTGCGCGGGCGGGACAGCATCGTCGAGTACTGGCGGACGATGACGGAGGCGCTCCCCGAGGCGACGTTCCAGTCGCTGCACTCCTACGAGGTCGGTGACACGGCCATCGACGAGGGGATCTTCAGCGGGCGCAACACCGGGCCGCTGGAGCTGCCCAACGGCGAGACGCTGCCGCCGACGCAGAAGGAGATCAGGATCCGCGGGGTGGACATCGCCACCGTGAAGGACGGCCGGATCGTCGACTACCGCCTGTACTTCGACGAGATGGATTTCCTGGGTCAGCTGGGGCTGCTGCCCGACGAGCCGTTCTGAGCCCCCCGGCCCGCAGGCCGGTCAGTTTCCTCGCGGGGCGTACATGATCACCGCCATGCCCGCGAGGCAGATCAGTGCGCCCGTGATGTCCCAGCGGTCCGGTCGGTAGCCGTCCGCGACCACGCCCCACAGGATCGAACCGGCGACGAAGATCCCGCCGTACGCGGCGAGGACGCGGCCGAAGTGGGCGTCGGGCTGGAACGTGGCGACGAAGCCGTACGCGCCGAGCGCGAGGACGCCGCCGGCCGCCCACAGCCAGCCCCTGTTCTCGCGCACGCCCTGCCAGACCAGCCACGCGCCGCCGATCTCGAAGAGGGCGGCGACGACGAAGAGGGCGGCGGAGCGGAGCACGAGCATGGTGGTCAGCTTCGCACGCGCCCCGACCTCCGCCTCGGTGGGAAGCCCCCTAACGCCCGGCTCGGGCTCCGGCGGCGTACGCCGCCGGGGACACTCCCACCGTCGTCGTGAAGTCGCGTACCAGATGGGCCTGGTCGGCGTAGCCGAGGTCGGCGGCGAGGGCGGCCCAGTCGACGTCGCTGCGGCTGCCGGCCTGTTCCAGGGCCTCGTGGATGCGGTAGCGGAGGATGACCCACTTGGGGCTGACGCCGACATGGGTCGAGAAGAGCCGTTGCAGGGCCCGTACCGACAGTCCTCGCGCATGGGCGAAGTCGCCGACGCGGCGTACGGTGCGGTCCGCCTGGATGCGTCGGACGAGGTCGATCGCGAGGTCTGCCTGGGGATCCGGGGCGCAGGGCAGGGAGAGCAGGAAGGCATCGAGGGCGGCCACCCGGCCGCGGTCGTCCGCGGGGGTGACGACCGAGCGGGCGGTGTCGCCGGTGGCCTGCGGGAACACCTCCCGGACGGGCAGCGTGCAGCCGGTCCACCGGGAAACCGGCGCCTCTGGGGCGTACGGCCGGAAGCCGCCGGGCCGGAACTTCGCCCCGCAGACCCGGCCCCGGCCCGACAGCTTCCTGGTGTACAGGCCGAGCGCGACGCCGGTGACCTCGCCGTAGGGCGCGTCCTTCTCGTCGGCCCCGTCCCACTGGAAGGTGAGGTTGACGGCGGGGTGCGGGACGATGTGGGAGGCGTAGGGCGCGGGCAGGTCCCAGTCGATGAGCCAGTACCACTCGACGTACCGGCGCAGCGGCTCGGCGGGCTCGTGGCGGCGGAATCGCACGTGGTTCAGCAGCCCGGACGGGTCGACGATCCCGCGGGTGTCGTGGCGGGGTGCCTCCATGGCCGGATCGTACGTCGCGTTTCTTCAAGAGGGGCGGCCCCGGGTGTCCCTACGGTCGCTGTATGGACACCAAGCGCAGTGCAGCGAAGAGCCACACCCTGGGCGAACTTCTGGCGGTGGCGCGTGAGCGGGCCGTGCCCGTGGTCCGGGGGGTTCCCGACGAGGCGCTCTCCGCGCCCACACCGTGTGCCGACTACGACGTGAAGTCCCTGGTCAACCACCTCTTCCAGGTGGTCGTGGAGTTCCAGAAACTGGCCGCCAAGGGCGAGTCGGACTTCTCCACGACGCCCGACCGGGTCGGTGCCGGGTCGGACTGGAGGGAGCGGTTCGCCGAGGAGACGGACAGGCTGGTGGCGGCCTGGTCGGCGCCCGGTGCCGAGGAGGGCACGGCAGGGGCGTGGCGGATGCCCGCGCGGCTGGTCGGGGCGATGGCGTTGCTCGATCTGACGGTGCACGCGTGGGACCTGGCCCGGGCCACGGGTCAGGAGTACCGGGCGGACGACGAGCTGGTACCGGTCCTGGAGCAGCTCGCCGGCACGGTCGCCGAGCTGGCCCCGACGGCCCGGTCGACCGGCGTGTTCGCGGAGCCGGTGCCGGTGGCGGAGGGTGCGTCGGCCTTCGAGCGGCTGCTCGGGCAGACCGGCAGGGACCCGTACCGGACGTGACGACCTGCCTGTTGCCCCCTCCCAGGTACGGTTGAAGGGTAAACAACCTGGAGGGTGAGCGACCATGCAGTTCGGGATCTTCAGCGTCGGCGACGTCACGCCCGACCCGACCACGGGCCGGACGCCGACAGAACGCGAGCGCATCAAAGCCATGGTCGCCATCGCGCTGAAGGCCGAGGAGGCCGGCCTCGACGTCTTCGCCACCGGCGAGCACCACAACCCGCCGTTCGTGCCGTCTTCCCCGACCACCATGCTCGGCCACATCGCCGCCCGCACCGAGCGGCTGATCCTCTCCACCGCCACCACCCTCATCACCACCAACGACCCGGTGAAGATCGCCGAGGACTTCGCGATGCTCCAGCACCTGGCCGACGGCCGGGTGGACCTCATGCTGGGCCGCGGCAACACCGCCCCCGTCTACCCCTGGTTCGGCCAGGACATCCGGCAGGGCATCCCCCTCGCGATCGAGAACTACGCCCTCCTCCACCGGCTGTGGCGCGAGGAGGCCGTCGACTGGGAGGGGAAGTTCCGTACGCCGTTGCAGGGCTTCACCGCCACGCCCCGTCCGCTGGACGGCGTACCGCCGTTCGTCTGGCACGGGTCGATCCGCTCGCCCGAGATCGCCGAGCAGGCCGCGTACTACGGCGACGGCTTCTTCCACAACAACATCTTCTGGCCGGCCGAGCACACCAAGCGCATGGTCGAGCTGTACCGGACGCGGTACGCGCACCACGGGCACGGCACGCCCGAGCAGGCGATCGTCGGGCTCGGCGGGCACGTGTTCATGCGGCGGAACGCGCAGGACGCCGTGCGCGAGTTCCGGCCGTACTTCGACGTCGCGCCGGTGTACGGGCACGGGCCGTCGCTGGAGGACTTCATGGCGCAGACGCCGCTGACCGTCGGCTCCCCGCAGCAGGTCATCGAGAAGACGCTGGCCTTCCGCGACTATGCCGGTGACTACCAGCGCCAGCTGTTCCTGGTCGACCACGCCGGGCTGCCGCTGAAGACCGTGCTGGAGCAGATCGACCTGCTGGGCGAGGAGGTCGTACCGGTGCTGCGCAAGGAGTTCGCCGTGGGCCGCCCGGCGGACGTGCCGGAGGCGCCGACGCACGCGGCCCGGCTCGCCGCGGCCCGAGGGTGAGAGGACGGTAGTCACCGGGGCTGTGGTTGCGTGCCCCCTGGTGAGAGGGCAGTAAGAAGGACGCTCCGGCGCAGCTCATCCGGTCCCGTGGACCCGGCGGCGGGGCACACTGGGACGCGTGTCCCAAACAGTGCTGCTCGCCGAAGACGACCGCGCCATCCGCAACGCCCTGGAGCGCGCCCTGACCCTGGAGGGTTACCAGGTCATGGCGGTCGCCGACGGTGTCGAGGCACTGGCGCAGGCCCACCGCAACCGTCCGGACGTCCTCGTCCTGGACGTGATGATGCCCGGCATCGACGGGCTCCAGGTGTGCCGCGTGCTGCGCGCCGAGGGCGACCGGACGCCGATCCTGATGCTGACCGCCCTCGTGGAGACCGCCGACCGGATCGCCGGCCTGGACGCGGGCGCCGACGACTACGTGGTGAAGCCCTTCGACGTGGAGGAGGTCTTCGCCCGGCTGCGCGCCCTGCTGCGCCGCACCAGCCCGGTCGGCGTCGGGAGCGCGGCCGCGCCCGCCGAGGCGCCCCGGCCGGTCCCCGAGCGGTTCATCGAGGCGGCCGGCATCCGCATGGACCCGCAGGCGCGCCGGGCCTGGCGGGGCGCCCGCGAGCTGGAGCTGACCCGCACCGAGTTCGAACTGCTGGAGCTGCTGGTCCGCAACGCGGGCATCGTCCTCGACCACTCGACGATCTACGACCGCATCTGGGGCTACGACTTCGGCCCCGGCTCGAAGAACCTCGCCGTCTACGTCGGCTATCTGCGCCGCAAGCTCGACGAGCCGGACGCGCCGCAGCTGATCCACACGGTGCGTGGCGTGGGTTACGTGCTGCGGGAGGACTGAGTGGGCCGCCTCGGCCGGATGCTGGGCGGGCGGCGGCTGAAGCTGGTCTCGCTGCGCACCACGTTCGCCGTGTCGTTCGCGGCGGTGACGGCGGCCGTGACGATCCTGGTCGGCATCCTGTCGTACAGCGCGGCGGCCCGGCTGGTGCGGGTGGACCAGCAGACCGTGTTCGACGAGGTCGTGCAGGACCTGCGCGACGAGGTGCGGCAGAACCACATGACGCCCGGCGACTTCTCGTCCGCCGCGCCGGGCCACGACCTGGTCCGGCCCGCCCGTACCGACGTGCAGGTGCTCGGCCCGGACGGCCATGTCGTCGACCCGGGCAGCCCCGGACTGCCGGTCACCGGCGCCGACGTACGGATCGCCGGGGCCGCGACGTCCGGGCGGGTGGCCGAGCACAAGGACGTCGACGTGGGCGACGACGTCTACCGCGTCGCGACCGTCTCCCTCGGCGGCGGCCGGGGCGCGGTGCAGGTCGCGCAGGAGTTCAGCGATGTCGAGGACCTGCTGCGGGCGCTCCAGCGGCGGACGCTCCTGCTGATGGCCGCCGTCGTGATCGCCGCCGGCCTGTTCGGCTGGTGGCTGGCCCGGCGGATCACCCGCCGCCTGGTCGTCCTGACCGACGCCGCCGAGGACGTCGCCCGCACCCGCCGGCTGGGCATCCAGGTGCCCGTCGCCGGTCACGACGAGGTGGGCCGGCTCGGCCGGGCCTTCGACCGCATGCTGGGGCGGCTCGCCCAGTCCGAGGAGGACCAGCGCCGCCTCGTCCAGGACGCGGGCCACGAGCTGCGTACGCCCCTGACCTCCCTGCGTACGAACATCTCCCTGCTCCGCCGGATCGACGAACTCCCGCCCGGGACCCGTGAGGAACTGGTCGCCGATCTGGGCCAGGAGGCCCGCGAGCTGACCGACCTGGTCAACGAGCTCGTCGACCTCGCGGCCGGGCAGTCCGACACCGAGCCGCCGCAGCGGGTGAGCGTCGCCGACATCGCGGAGGAGGTGGCGGGCCTCGCCCGGCGCCGCAGCGGCCGGCGGATCCTGCTCCGCGCGAGCGGTGACACCACCACCGACGGGCGGCCCGGGATGCTGACCCGGGCGCTGTCCAACCTCGTCGAGAACGCGGTCAAGTTCGACCAGGGCGGCACGGCCCCCATCGAGATCGTCGTGGCCGGGCCCGCCCGGCCGGGCACGATCCGCGTGGAGGTCCTCGACCGCGGCCCCGGCATCGCCGACAAGGACCTCGACCGCGTCTTCGACCGCTTCTACCGCGCCGCCGACGCCCGCTCCCTGCCGGGCTCCGGCCTGGGCCTGTCCATCGTCCGGGAGGTGGCTCTCGCCCACGGGGGAGCGCCGTTCGCGTTCCGGCGGGAGGGGGGCGGGACGGTGATCGGGTTCACGGTGGGCGGGGGGCTGGACTGACGTCACCCGCCTCCGCGTGAGGCTCCCCCCGCGCGATCCCGGCGCAGGGCGCGGTACAGGTGAAACCGCCCACCGTGCGTGAGCCGCACCCCGGGCGTCCCCGAGAACAGCTCGTGCCCCTTGTCGTGGTCCCCGGCCTCGGCGGACTCCTGGTGGGCCTGCACGGTGGTCCACTCGGTATAGAGCAGCACCCGGCTGCCGTCGATGCTGTGCAGGAAGTGGGCGGAGATCGCCCCGGGGTGACCGCCTTCGCGCGGCTGGGCCTCGACCACCGCGTCGGTGAAGGAGCGCTGCCGCTCGGGCCCGTCGACGTCGAAGGCGGCGGTGATGAGACACCCCGGGACGCGCGTCTCGTGCTCCTCGACGAGGCTGCGGTACAGCCGGTAACGGGGCGGACCGGCCGGCGGAACGGCGGTGTCGTCGGCCCACTGGGCGAGCGTCAGCACCGTCTCCCCGTCCGTACTGAGGAACCAGCTGACGGCGGTGGGCCCGGCGGGTGGGGTCGTCAGGGACTGTAACTCGGCTGCTACGACAGCCTGTTGCCGCTCCAGGCCGTCGGCGTACTGCGTGCCGATCACCAGCGTGCCGGGGGTGGTCAGGTCCGGGAAGGGGGCTGAAGTCACGGACGGAACTCCTTTTGTGGACGGGAGCGGAACCGTGATCGTGCCCGAGGGCTGCCGGGAGCGGTCAACTGCTTTTGAACGCGGTGCTACCGTCCGCTCATGCCTCCAGCTCAACGGCACCCCACGATGGCCGACGTCGCCGAACGGGCCGGGGTCTCCACCTCCACCGTCTCGCGCACGCTGCGCGGCCTGTCCACGGTCTCGCCGGAGGTGCGGGCCCGCGTCGAGAAGGCCGCGCGCGAGCTGAACTTCGCCGTGTCCCGGCAGGCCGCGAGCCTGGTCACGGGCCGGACCGGGACGGTGGCGGTGCTGGTCCCGACCCTCAACTCCTGGTTCATGGGATCCGCGCTGTCCAGCCTGGCCCCGCTGCTGCGGGCGGCGGGCATGCAGCTGAACGTCTACGAGATCCCCGACCTGGCCGAGCGCACCGCGTTCTTCGAGCACCTCCCGGCACGCCGCAACGCCGACGCGCTCCTGGTGTTCTCCTTCGACCTCACCGACGAGGAGACCGCCCGGCTGGACGACCTCGGCATGCCGGTGATCTACGTCAGCCGGCACGTCGAAGGACGCCCGAGCATCTACGTCGACGACGTGGCCGGCGCCCTGAACGGCACCCGGCACCTGCTCAACCTCGGCCACCGCCGGATCGCCTTCGTCCAGACGGCGGGTTCGAGCGGCTTCTCCTTCAGCTCCGACGAACGGCTGCTGGGCTACCAGCAGGCCCTCACCGAGGCGGGGGTCCCGCTCGACGACGACCTGGTGGTGTCCACGAGGGCCGGCGACAAGCGCGCCGCCGCCGAGGTGCTCGGCATGCTGCTGAGCCTGCGCGAGCCGCCCACCGCCGTCTTCGCCGAGCAGGACGAGGTCGCCGTCGCCCTCATCTGGAACCTGCGCAGGACGCAGATCGCCGTACCCGAACGCATCTCCGTGCTCGGCTTCGACGATCAGCCGCTGGCCGACTGGTTCGACCTGTCCACGGTCGCCCAGTCACCGTCGGACATGGGGCGGGAGGCCGGGGAGCTGGCGCTGAAGCTCATCGACGACTCCGGGGCCGACCACGAGCGGCATGTCGTACTGCCGACGTATGTGATCCCGCGGGCCACGACCGCTCCGGTGGCCCGGGCCATGGCCTGGGGCGAGGGGGAGCAGGCCGGCGAGCCGGCACCCGGGTGACGCGCGGGGCGGACGCGCCTGGACCGGCGTGTCAGCCCTCCGCGAGGGCGAAGAACCGCATCGGTGAGTTCGCCTCGAAGCCGATGCGCGGATACACGGGCGCTCCGGCGGCGGTGGCGTGCAGGGTCGCCCGGGCCAGTCCGGTGGCCCGGCCACCCTCGTGCAGGGCCTTGCGCGTCACCGCTTCTCCGTATCCCCGGCGCTCCCACGCCGGATCGGTGGCGACGAGCAGGACGAAGAGGCGGCCGTCGGCCTCGACGGTGGCGGCGCAGGTCACGGGGGTGCCGTCGGCGCGCACGCCCAGGTAGGCGTACACCTGGTTCTTCCACAGCGAGGAGCGCCCGAGACCGTCACGACCGTCCTCCAAGGGGAAGCCGTAGGCACGCGAGTTGATGTCGGCGAAGGCGCGCAGCTGATCGTCCGTGGTCACGCGTAAGAACGTCAGCTCGGGATGGGTGGGTTCGGGAAGGGGCAGCAGATCCCCCGCCATGCCCGTCCCGGCGAAGGCGTGCACGAGCCCGGCTCGCTCGGCGGCGTCCCCGAGCCCCGCGCGCGCCTCGTCGTCCAGCAGATCCTCGAAGACCCACAGAAAACCGGGGTGCTTCTTGGCCCGCATGACCTCCGCGGCCTCGTCCAGCCGCTGCTTCAGCAGTCCGGAGGTCGTGCCGGGCTCGGTCAGCGTGACGCAGTTCCAGAAGGCGAACCGGCAGTCGGCCCAGCGGACGGCGATCCCCGGCAGGTCGCGGACGTCCGCCTGCGGATCCCGGTCGAGCACCATGACCCGCCACACCGTGGCGAGCTGCTCCACCGATTCGATCGAGTCCGTGAGATCGCGCATGAGAACCCCTCAGATAGGCGGCGGGACAAGGGAGTTGTCCGCACTGCACACACTGCCCTCCACAGGCCTTCCTCATCCACACCCGGGAACCTTCGCGATCATGAACTGCAGCGTGCTCACCCCTACACTGAGCCGCGTTTTCAAGATGATCGGAGTACGACATGCATCGTCGCCTTGCCGCTGTTCTCGTGGCGGCCGGCGTCCTCGCAGTCGCCGGGTGCGCGCAGAACTTCGACCAGGGCCCCGAGGGCAAGGTCACCGAGAAGGTCAAGGACGGGAAGAAGTTCTACCTGGTCGTCGATCCTGCCAAGGCCGGCGGCGAGAAGAAGTTCAGGGTCAGCAAGTACGACTACCACGACTGCAACCGGGGCTCTAAGTACCCCAAGTGCGTCGACGACTGAGCGGTCACGTTGCCGAGGTCGGTGAGCAGCCGTCGTCTGCCCGGACGAAGACCGGCTTGAGGTGTTTCTCCGGCAGTGCGGCCGGCAGGTCCTCCCAGTCGATGACGTGGGAGACGACCCGTTCGGGGGCGACCTTGCCGGAGGCGGCGAGGGCGAGGGCGTCGGGGATGTGGGCGCGTACGTTGTCGCGGGCGACGCGCAGGGTGACGCCGGTGAGGTACATGTCGAGCAGGGGCAGTTCCCCAGGGCGGAAGTGGTTGCCCGCGCTCTCGCAGATCCCCTCCGGGGTGAGGCACTTGACGGCCAGGCCGAGCTGGTCGACGCGGCCGGTGGCCTCCACGGCGATGTCGAAGCCCTGCGGGACCGCCTCCAGCGTCTCGGCGGTGGCGGCCCCGAACGCGCGGGCCAGTTCGCGGTGTTCGGGGGCGGGGTCGACGTAGAGCACCTCGCAGGCGCCGAGCGCGCGGGCGATGTCGCACACGTAGAGGCCGATGCTGCCGCGGGCGACGACCAGCACCCGTGCTCCGGGCCGGGCCTTGAGGTGAGGTGCGACCAGGCGCCAGGCCAGGGACCAGTTGTCGCTGGCGGAGGCCATGGCGACCGGGTCGAGACCGGTGGGCAGGGGGACGAGCATGGCGTCGGCGTAGGGCACGCGGACCAGGTCGGAGAAGAGTCCGCCCCAGGTGCCGCCGATCGGCGCGCCGTACATCGCCATGTAGGGCACGGCGGTGCAGTGCGCGGTCAGTCCGGCCCGGCAGCGGTCGCAGTCGCCGCAGTTGACGGACCACGGGACGACCACGAGATCGCCGGGGGCGACGGCGGTGACGGCGTCGCCGGTCTCCACGACCCGGGCGACGCACTCGTGGCCGAGGGCGAAGGGCGGCTCGATGAAGCCGTGCCCGGCGAGGATGGCGGAGTCGACGTCACACGGGGTGGCGGCCACCGGCGCGACGATCGCCTCGCCGTCCGACTGGATCCTGGGATCGGGTGCTTCTCGCCATGCGACGGTGCGCTTGGCGACGTAGGCCAGTTCACGCATCGGTGCGCTGCCCCTTCGCCAGTGCCACCAGATCGGCGTACCGGACGACGGAGCCGCCCGCGCCCCAGGTGCCGTCGGGCTGTTCGTGCACCAGCACCCACACCCGCAGCGTGGCGTCCGGGCCGAGACCGGCGGCGCCCAGGACGGTCTTCGTCGCCTCCTCGACCAACCCCGCCTTGCGGCGCTCGGACAGGGCGCCCTGTGGGACGACGACCTCCACCAGGAAGCGCGGTTCGTCGTCCCCGGCGGTGGTCTGGGCACCCTCGGGCAGTTCGACGAGGTAGCTCCACGCCTGAGCGCGGAAGAAGGGGGTGTCGGGCGCGCCCTCCCAGCGCAGCAGCACGGCGGCCAGGTCGCGCTGGACGGTCGTGCGCCCCTGATCGGTGAGGGCACCGGTCGGGACGGTCAGCCTGATCATCGGCATGGCAGCTCCTCGAATCGCCGACAGTCACCGTCTATGACGGTCGTTATAACGAGTGATCACGCTAGACTATGACGGCTGTTATAGCCAGAGGGGATGTGCACAAGTGGCCGAGCGAAGTGCGCCGTCGCGTGAGCGGATCGTGGCCGGGGCCGCCGACATGATCAGTCGGCGTGGTCTGAGCGCCACGAGCATCCGGGAGATGGCCAAGCACGCCAAGGCGCCGCTCGGCTCGACGTATCACTACTTCCCCGAGGGCAAGCAGCAACTGGCCACCGAAGCCGTCCGGTACACGGGCGAGTGGGTCGCCCGCAGCCTGCGCAAGGAGCTGGAGTCGGGGCCGGTCGAAGGGCTGCGGGCATTCCTCGCCCTGTGGCGCAAGATCGTCGTCGAGAGCGACTTCCACGCCGGTTGCCCCGTGTTGGCCGTGGCCATCGAGGAGCCCCCGGCCGACGAGATCCCGCCCGCTGTGGCTGCCGCGGCAGCGGTGTTCGCCCAGTGGGAGGCCCTGCTGGCCGCCTCGCTGCGCGAGCACGGCACCGAGGCGGAACAGGCCGCCCAGCTCGCGACCCTCGTCGTGGCGGCCGTCGAGGGCACGGTCGCCATGTGCCGCGCCAAGCGCAGCGCACAGCCGCTCGACGACACCGCCGAGCAGTTGCAGGCGCTCATCGCCGGCGCGATCAAGCACTGACACCCGCCAGGGTGCACGGACCCGGGTCAGGCGCCGAGTGCGGCGCGGACGGCCTCGGCCTTCTCCTGGGTGAACACGCCGGTGTCGAGGAGGGAGAGGACGGACAGCACACCGCCGCGCGATCCCCAGCTGCCCTCGTCGATCACCCGGAAGGTGACCCACCAGGCCGGTGACGGCTCGGGGAGGCCGCAGGCGTCGGTCATCGCGGCCAGGACGCGTTCGATGACCTCGGCCCGGACCTCCTGGCGCCAGTCCCCGTCCATCACCGTCACGTCGATCACCATGACGTCGGCGTCCGGGCCGGTGTCCGCGAGGAGCCGCCCGCCGATGGCCATCATGTCGGCCGCACGCTCGACGAAATGCACCTGGAACCCGGCCCGCGCGGCCGGTGCGACCTGCCCGACCTCCGGCACGAGCACCGCGTCCGTCAGTGTCTCGGCCAGCTTCCGGCGCTGCTCCTGGCTCAGGCGGCCCTTCGGGGTGCTCACCGTGATGATCGTCACGGCATCCTCCTATGACAGTCGTTATAGGCGCTGGTCACGCTACACCCCGTCTATAACGACTGTCATATCGGTGCTGTGAACGCTCAGTCGGAGATGACAGCCGAGCGGCCGATCCACTCGCTCCCGTGCACCGCCTCGTGCATGAAGACGGCTACGTCCGCCCGACTGATCGTCGGGTTGCCCTTCATCGGCAGCCGGTCGTCCGCGCGGTAGGTGCCCTTGGCCTGGCCGTGGGTCAGCCTGGTCGGGTAGACCACGGTCCAGTCCAGCCCGCTGGCGCGGACAGCGTCGTCGGCGATCTCCTTGTCGGCGTAGATCGAGCGCAGCAAGGTCCGGTAGATGACCTTCTGCGGCACGCTCGCCCACGAGAGGGTGTGGCCGACCCCGAAGGACGACAGCCACACCACACGGGACACGCCGGTCTCCTCCACCGCCGCGATCAAAGCCGCCGAGGCGCGCATGAAGAGGTCGCCGGCGATCACTGAAGCGCCCCGGCCGAGGGCGGAGACGACGGCATCCTGCCCGGCGAGGGCGGCGGAGACGTCGCGGTGGGAGGTCGCGTCTCCCATGACCACCGTGACCTGATCCGCCAGGTCCCCCAGCCCCGCCGGGTTACGGACCAGGGCGGTGACTTGGTCGCCTGCGCGCAGGGCCAGCTCGACGAGGCGGCGGCCGGTGGGGCCGGTCGCTCCGAGGATCAACAGCTTCATGACATGGGCGTCTTTCGTCTACGGGTTCGGGTCGGTGTCACGCGAGGTCGGCGAGGTCTTCCTCGGTGAGGGTGATCGCGGCGGCGGCCATGTTCTGCTCCAGGTGGGAGAGGGGCCCCGTGCCCTGGATGGCAAGGGCGACCGGGCATGTCGCACGCGACCTCGAACACCTGGCCGGGCGCCTGTGAGCCCGCTCGCCGCTGGATGCGGCGCGGCACCTCGGGTACGCGAGTTGTGCTGCCGGGCTGGAGCGAGTGTCCCGCCGTCCTCGCCGACGAGCGCGACCGGGAGGCCCTGCGTGAGGTGGCGACCCACGGCTTCGAGGTGCAGCACACGCCATGATCCAGCCCAGCCAAACCAAGGCGACCCCGGGCGCCATGCCCCGCGAGATGAACGACGTCGGCACGAGTTCGCCACTCCAGAACCCTCGTCCGTGCCGGGCGCGTCCGAATTCAGAGGCGGATCACCAGGGCATCTCACCGTGACGGTCACGGAAGGTTCCGGTCGGTCCGTCCGCCCCGACGGTGGCGAGTTCGACGATCGCGTCGGTCCCCTCGGTCACCGTCTGCGGGCCACTGTGCCCGTTGAAGTCGGTCGCGGTGTAGCCCGGGTCGGCCGCGTTCACTTTCACGTCCGGCCAGGACTTCGCGTACTGCGTGGTCAGCATGGTCACAGCAGCCTTCGACGCCGTGTAGAGCGGCGCGGTGGCCCGGCCCTCGACGCGCCCGGTGTCATGGGTGGCCGCGAACGACCCCATGCCGCTGGACACATTGACGATGACGGGGTTCGCGGACTTGCGCAGCAGGGGCAGGAACGCGTGTGTCACCCGGACGATCCCCACGACATTGACCTCGAACACCTCGCTGGCGTCAGCGGCCGTGATCTCGTCGGTGGGACGGTGTGTTCCGAAGACGCCGGCGTTATTGATCAGGACGTCGATGCTGCCCTCGCGAGCCTCGACGTCGGCGGCGGCCGCAGCCACCGACGCGTCGTCCGTCACATCGATCTGGACGAAACGGGCACCGAGTGCGTCGGCGGCCGCCTGGCCACGCTCGGGATCACGAGCGCCGATGAGGACGGTGTGGCCGGCCTCGATCAAGCGGCGGGCGGTCTCGTACCCGAGGGACTTGTTGGCTCCTGTGATGAACGTTGTTGTCATGCGTTCACCCTCGGTCCGTGACGAGAGGACGACCAGTGCCCTGGGCGACGGTAGGACGGCCAGTACCAGGCACATCGGCTGTCCGGCGGACACAATGGTCGAGTGGACGAGACCCTTGGCACGGCACTGCGCCGCTGGCGCGACCGGCTTTCTCCCACCGACGTAGGGCGGACTTCGCGAGCCGGACGCCGTGCGGTGGGGCTGCGACGCGAGGAGCTGGCCGAGCTCGCGGGGCTGTCGGTCGACTATGTGGTGCGGCTGGAGCAGGGCCGCGCCACGAGCCCTTCGGCGCAGGTCGTCGCGAGCCTGGCCAGGGCCCTCCAGCTGCAACCCGTGGAGCGCGATTACGCCTACCGGCTGGCCGGCCTCCTCCCTCCCCAGGAGGGGACGATTTCCACGCATGTTCCAGCGGGGGTCCAACGGATGCTGGCTCGCCTCGGGGAGTTCCCCGTGGGCGTGTTCAGTGCCGACTGGACCTTGCTGTCCTGGACTCCTGCATGGGCAGTGCTGCTGGGCGACCCCAGCGCACGGACACACGCCGAGCGCAACCTGGTGCGGGCGGTCTTCGCCGCAGGCCCCTCAGGGCTCGCGGCCTGGCCCGTGCTCCAGGACGACGACGCCCTTGGCCCCGCCCTCGTGGCCGATCTGCGCACGGCTCTCGTCAACTACCCCCGCGACCGTGAACTGATCGATCTTGTCGCGGAACTGCGCTCCACCAGTGCGGAGTTCACCCGGCAGTGGGACGAGGGTGCGGTCGGTCCGCACGTCTCGGCCCGCAAGACCATCGTGCACCCCCAGGTCGGCGAGGTGACATGCGACTGCGACGTGCTCACCGTCCCGGGCTGCGACGTACGCCTCGTCGTCTACACGGTGGCGGCGGGTTCCGCCGATGCGGAAAAGTTGGAGTTCCTGCGGGTCACGAACGGCGTCCGCGCCGATGGCTCCTCGCCTCCGGGGCCCGGTCTGTTCTCCAGGCCGTGACGTGATCGGGCCGGTCGGATCTCGTCCAGCACGCAGACCCCTTCGCCGGCCGGTTGGTGGGCAGCTCAGGCCAGTGCTTGGCGTGCGGGACGGGCGAGTTCGGAGGCTCCGGGCACTCTGCGACGCTGGTAGAGGGCGAGGGTGGAACGGAGTGAGGTGATCGCCTTGCGCGTGCGGTCCGAGGTCATGCCCTCCATGAGGGACACGGCCTGGGACCAGGCGGCGAAGGCCCCCGCCAGCGCGGGGCTCTCAATGTGCCCTGGCCGCCTGACTGCCCCTCTCCGGCACTGAAAGGGCGAGGCCCGAAGTCCCCGCCCGAACCCAGGAAACCCCGGCTCAGGGCCACACCAAGCAGTACGGCTGATGCCCCGCCTCATGCAACCGATGGCTGAAGTCCTGCCACTCGTGCAGCAGTTGGTACACATTGAACGCGTCCCGAGGCCCGCCCCGGTCCGGGACCGTCGACCAGATGAAGGCCGCCGCGCCCACCGCCTCCTCGCCGATGCCCCGCAGGGGGTCGACGACGGTCATCGGGAGTTTGACCACCGCGTAGTCGGGGTGCAGGACGACCAGTTCCAGGGGCGGCACCTTGTGCAGGGGAACGCCCTCGATGCCCGTCAGGACCATCGCCGCCATGGTCTCCGGCTTGATCTTCGTGAACATGCCGTTCATGCCGAGCTCGTCGCCGCCGAGTTCCTCGGGACGCATCGAGATCGGGACGCGGGCCGCGGTCGCCCCGTCGGGCGCGCCGAAGTACTTGTACGTCACCCCCACCCGACCACCATTCCTGCTCCCCGTCCGAAGATCGTCCATCCGACGTTCAGTACGGCGGTCGAGCCGGTCCGGTTCACTCGGCAGCCCCTGCGTCTGACGTGCTTCCTGCGTGTCCTCCGCTTCGCGCCGGTGCCTTCCCCGCCGGGCACGTCGAGGACCCAGGTCATCAGTCCCCTCGCCCAGTCCGCCACCGCGATGCATATCTCCACCCGACTGCTTTTCTAGGACGCGTCGCCCCCGCCGCGCAACCCGATCATCGTGTCAGTGACCTCCCCCGCGGCCGCTCGCCGAAACGTGCGCTGAAACATCTGCCCGCGGGATCTTCGCAGCCTCCGACCACCCTGGGCCGTTTGAGCTGTGTGTATCACGCCCCAGTCTCGCAGACGACAGAGGTTCGGGGACCGGTTGCAGGGCACTGTCCTACCCTGAACAGGTCACACGCACCCGGATCCCGACGACGTCGGAGAAGGTCGGAGAAGTCGCAGGTCATGAGCGAACTGGCATATCCGTATGAAGCACCGGCCTCGCAGGCTCTGTTCGACCGTGCGGCGGCCGTCACACCCGGTGGCGTGAACTCGCCGGTGCGGGCCTTCCGCGCCGTCGGCGGCACACCGCGGTTCATGGTGTCCGGCAAGGGGCCGTATCTGACCGATGCCGACGGGCGGGAGTACGTCGACCTGGTGTGCTCCTGGGGGCCCATGATCCTCGGGCACTCGCACCCCGAGGTCATCGCCGCCGTGCAGGACGCCGTCGCCCGCGGTACGTCCTTCGGCACGCCCGGTGAGGGCGAGGTCGCACTCGCCGAGGAGATGGTCGCGCGGATCGAGCCGCTGGAGCAGGTACGCCTGGTGTCCAGCGGGACCGAGGCGACCATGTCCGCGATCCGGCTCGCGCGCGGGTTCACCCAGCGCAGCAAGGTGATCAAGTTCGCCGGGTGCTACCACGGGCACGTCGACTCGCTGCTCGCCGCGGCGGGCAGTGGCGTCGCCACCTTCGCGCTGCCCGACACCCCCGGCGTCACCGGCGCCCAGGCCGGCGACACCGTCGTCCTGCCGTACAACGACCTCGACGCCGTACGCGCCGCCTTCGCCGCCCACCCCGGCGAGATCGCCTGCGTGATCACCGAGGCCTCCCCGGGCAACATGGGCGTCGTCCCGCCCGCGGACGGCTTCAACCAGGGCCTGAAGGACCTGTGCGCCGAGAACGGCGCCCTCTACATCTCCGACGAGGTCATGACCGGGTTCCGGACCAGCCGGGCCGGGTGGTACGGGGTCGACGGGGTCCGGCCCGACCTCATGACCTTCGGCAAGGTCATGGGCGGTGGCTTCCCCGCCGCGGCCTTCGGCGGGCGTGCGGACGTGATGGCTCATCTCGCCCCGGCCGGGCCCGTCTACCAGGCCGGCACCCTCTCCGGGAACCCCGTCGCCACGGCGGCCGGGCTCGCCCAGCTTCGCCTCCTCGACGACGCCGCCTACGACAAGGTCGACGCCGTGTCGAAGCAGATCCAGGAGCTCGTCAGCGAGGCGCTGACCAAGGAGGGCGTCGCGCACCGGCTCCAGAACGCCTCCAACATGTTCTCCGTGTTCTTCACCGACCGGCCCGTGCGGAACTACGAGGACGCCAAGGCGCAGGAGTCCTTCCGCTTCACCGCGTTCTTCCACTCGCTGCTCGCGAGCGGCGTCTACCTGCCGCCGTCGTCCTTCGAGTCCTGGTTCGTCTCCACCGCGCACGACGAGCGGGCCGTGCAGCGGATCGCCGACGCCCTCCCGGCTGCGGCCCGAGCTGCCGCGGAGGCCACGGCATGAGCAACGAGACGAACCACGACACGAACGGCGACATCACCGTCGTCCACGTCATGCGGCACGGCGAGGTCGCCAACCCGGACGGCATCCTCTACGGGCGGCTGCCGGGCTACCACCTCTCCGAGCTGGGCCGGCGCATGGCCGACCGGGTCGCCGAGCACCTCGCGACCCGCGATGTGACGTACGTCGTGGCCTCGCCGCTGGAGCGGGCGCAGGAGACGGCGGAGCCGATCGCCAAGGCGCACGGGCTTGACCTCGCCACCGACGAGCGGCTGATCGAGGCCGGCAACATCTTCCAGGGCAAGACGTTCGGCGTCGGGGACGGGGCGCTGCGCAGGCCCGGCAACTGGAAGCACCTGGTCAATCCGTTCCGGCCGTCCTGGGGCGAGCCGTACGTCGACCAGGTCGTGCGGATGATGAACGCGCTCAGCACGGCGAAGGACCGGGCGCGGGGCCACGAGGCCGTCGTGGTCAGCCATCAGCTGCCGATCTGGATCGTGCGGTCGTACGTCGAGCGGCGGCGGCTCTGGCACGACCCGCGGAAGCGGCAGTGCACGCTCGCCTCGCTGACGACCTTCACCTACCGGGGCGACAGGATCGTTTCCGTCGGCTACACCGAGCCGGCCCGCGATCTCGTCCCGGCGCATCTCCTCGCCGGTGCCAAGCCGGTGAAGGGGAAGGCCAAGGCGTTCGGCGCGTAGGCCCTTTCTGTTCGCTTCTGACGGCCTCGTTACGGAATCTGCAAATATCGACGGAACCTCCCCGTTCGTCACGTCCTCTGACTGGGTGACCACCAGAGAACGTGATGAACGGGGATGCAATGCGCCCTTACTCCCGCAGGGGAATGCTCGGAATCGGCGCGGGGGCCGCGGCCGCCGTCTCGCTCGCCGGGTGCGGCGGACTCACCGGGTCGGACGGGTCCAGCCACGCCGACGGTTCCGGGGAATCCGCACAGGGCGGGTCGAAGCCGAAGCCGGCCGCCCGGCCCATCGGCGACGGCTCCACCGCCTACACCGGCAAGCAGCCCCACCAGCCCGCCAAGCCCGAGCCGCTGGAGCCGGGTCAGACGCCGCCGCAGTTCGTCGTGTTCTCCTGGGACGGCGCCGGCGAGGTCGGCAACGGCCTCTTCCCGCGCTTCCTTGACCTCGCCAAGGAGCACGGCGCGAGCATGACCTTCTTCCTGTCCGGGCTGTACCTGCTGCCCGAGTCGAAGAAGCGCCTCTACGACCCGCCGAACAACCCGCGCGGCGCCTCCGACATCGGCTACCTCACCGACGAGCACGTCAAGGAGACGCTGAAGAACGTCCGCCGGGCCTGGCTGGAGGGCCACGAGATCGGCACCCACTTCAACGGGCACTTCTGCGGCGAGACCTACGGCTCGGTCAAGAACTGGACGCCCCGGCAGTGGCGCAGCGAGATCGACCAGGCGAAGTCCTTCGTCAAGGAGTGGCGCACCAACACCGGCTGGACCGATATGCCGCCGCTGCCGTTCGACTACGACAAGGAACTCGTCGGCGGCCGTACGCCCTGTCTGCTCGGCCAGGACAACCTGCTGCCCACCGCCCGTGAGCTGGGCTGGCGCTACGACGCCTCCTCGCCCGGTGGCCGCCAGGTCTGGCCGGTGAAGCGGCAGGGGATCTGGGACCTGCCGTTGCAGCAGATACCTTTCCCCGGCCGTGGCTTCGAGGTCCTCTCCATGGACTACAACATGCTGGCGAACCAGTCCATCAGCACCACCAAGGCCCCGGCGCACAACTACCCGGGCTGGCGGCAGCAGTCGGCCCAGGCGTACATCCAGGGATTCAAGCGGGCATACGAGACTAATCGGGCGCCGCTCTTCATAGGTAATCACTTCGAGCAGTGGAACGGCGGCATCTACATGGACGCCGTGGAGGAGGCCTTCAAGCACATCGCGCGGGAGAAGGAGAAGGGCGCCGATGTGCGTCTCGTCTCCTTCCGGCAGTTCACCGACTGGCTGGACGTGCAGAAGCCCGAGGTGCTCGAAAAGCTCCGTACGCTCGAGGTCGGGCAGCAACCGGCAGGTGGCTGGAAGGGGTTCGTCGAGAAGACGCCGTCAGGTGCCGGTACGCCCTCCCGGAACGCCGCCTGAAATGCGGTTTTCCGCCCGCAAGGGGGGTGGGCGAGAGCCCCGGAACGGACATGCGAAACTTTTCACATGAGTGCCGCCAGCCGCGCCCCCCTGCGCTCGAACCGCTCGCCCCGCACGACCCCCTCGAACCGGGTCCGTCGCCGCGCCGCCCTGACCGCCGGTGCCGCCGTGGCCGCGCTGCTCGTCACCGCGTGCGGCTCGGGCGGCACTTCCGGCGGGGGCGGCAACACCAACTTCGTCACCGGCACCGACGGCATCGCCACGGTCGCCAAGGGCGAGCGCACCCCGGCACCCGACCTGTCCGGCAAGACCATCGCCGGCAAGACCCTCGACGTCGCCGACTACAAGGGCAAGGTCGTCGTCCTCAACGTGTGGGGATCCTGGTGCAACCCCTGCCGCGCCGAGGCCAAGTACTTCGCGAAGGTCTCCAAGGAGTACGCCGGCAAGGGCGTGCAGTTCGTCGGCATCAACACCCGCGACACCTCCACCGGCGCCGCGCTCGCCTTCGAGAAGGACTGGGGCATCACCTACCCCAGCCTCTACGACCCGACCGGCAAGCTGCTGCTCCGCTTCGACAAGGGCACCCTCAACCCGCAGGCCATCCCCTCCACCCTGATCCTCGACCGGAACGGGAAGATCGCGGCCCGCTCGCTGTCCGCCCTCAGTGAGGAACGGCTTGTGAAGATGCTCAAGCCGGTCGTCGCCGAGAAGTGAGCGGAGTAGTGACGTGAGCGCGCTCACCCTCGCCGCGGTAGCGGACCCCAACGGCACGGTGCTCAACGGCGCCCTGCTGGTGGCCCTGCCCATCGCCCTGCTCGGTGGACTCGTCTCCTTCTTCTCGCCCTGCGTGCTGCCGCTCGTGCCCGGCTACCTGTCCTACGTCACCGGAGTCAGCGGCACCGACCTGGCCGAGGCCCGGCGCGGCCGGATGGTCGCCGGGGCCTCGCTGTTCGTGCTCGGCTTCACCGCCGTCTTCGTCTCCGGCGGGGCCTTCTTCGGATACTTCGGCCAGACGCTCCAGGAAGAGCGGGGCGTGCTGTCCAAGGTGCTGGGCGTCTTCATGATCCTCATGGGCGTCTTCTTCATGGGCCTGATGCCCTGGCTCACCCAGCGCGAGTTCCGTTTCCACCGGAAGCCGGCGGCCGGTCTCGTCGGCGCCCCGGTGCTCGGCGCGCTGTTCGGCATCGGCTGGACGCCCTGCATCGGCCCGACGCTGGCCGCCGTCCAGACCCTCGCCCTGAACCAGGGCAGCGCGGGTCGCGGGGCGGTACTGACCATCGCGTACTGTCTGGGCCTGGGCGTGCCGTTCGTGCTCGCCGCGGTCGCCTTCCGCAAGGCCCTCGGCGCCTTCGGGTGGATCAAGCGCCACTACGTCTGGGTGATGCGGATCGGCGGCACCATGATGATCGTGACCGGTCTGCTGCTGCTGACCGGCGCCTGGGACCGCATCGTGCAGGAGATGCAGGTCTGGTCCGACGGCTTCACTGTGGGGATCTGATCGATGAGCAAGACCACCGCCTCCGACCCGGCCCCGACAGCCGCAGAGGACCAGGAACTCGGCGACGCCGGCTCCCAGCTGTCCACCGCCCCCACGGAGGACGCGCCCAACCTGCCCGCCCTCGGCGTCATCGGCTGGGCCCGCTGGTTCTGGCGGCAGCTGACCTCCATGCGGGTCGCGCTGCTGCTGCTCCTGCTGCTCTCCCTCGGCGCGATCCCCGGCTCGCTCATCCCGCAGACCGGCACCGACGAGACGAAGGTCGCCGACTTCCGCAAGGCCCACCCGGCCCTCGGGGACGTCTACGACAAGCTCGGCCTGTTCCACGTCTACAGCTCGGTGTGGTTCTCCGCGATCTACATCCTGCTGTTCATCTCCCTCATCGGCTGCATCGTCCCCCGCACCTGGCAGTTCGTGGGCCAGCTGCGCGGCCGTCCGCCCCGCGCGCCCCGGCGGCTGAACCGGCTGCCCGCCCACACCACCTGGCGCACCACGGCCGAGCCCGAGCAGGTCCACAGCGCCGCCCTGGCCCTGCTGAAGAAGCGCCGCTTCCGCGCCCACCTCGCCGGTGACGCCGTCGCCGCCGAGAAGGGCTACCTGCGCGAACTGGGCAACCTCGTCTTCCACATCGCCCTCATCGTGCTGCTGGTCGCCTTCGCCTGGGGCCAGCTGTACAAGTCCGAGGGCAACAAGCTCGTCGTCGAGGGCGACGGCTTCTCCAACACCCTCACCCAGTACGACGACTTCAAGTCCGGCAGCCTCTTCACCTCCGACGACCTGGTGCCCTTCAGCTTCAACCTGAAGAAGTTCACCGGCACCTACGAGCGCAGCGGCCCCAACAAGGGCACTCCTCGCGTCTACCAGGCCGACCTCACCTACAGCGACGGCCCCTACGGCAAGGACGAGAAGACCACCGTCAAGGTCAACCACCCGCTGCAGATCGGCGACGCCAAGGTCTACCTGGTCAGCCACGGCTACGCCCCGGTCATCACCGTCCGCGACGCCAAGGGCGACGTCGTCTACGACGACGCCGTACCGCTGCTGCCGCTCGACGCCAACGTCACCTCCTCCGGCGTCGTCAAGGTCCTCGACGGCTACCGCAACCCCGAGGGCAAGAAGGAACAGCTCGGCTTCAACGCGTTCTTCGTGCCGACCTTCGGCGGCGCCGCCAGCGGCACGATGCTGTCGCAGTTCCCCGCGCTGGACTATCCGGTGCTCGCGCTGTCCGCCTACCACGGCGACCTGGGGGCCGACTCCGGCATCCCGCAGAGCGTGTACCAGATGGACAAGACCAACATGAAGGAGTTCAAGGACTCCAAGGGCAAGCTGTTCAAGAAGCTGCTGCGGCCCGGCGAGACCATGAAGCTCCCGAACGGCGCCGGTTCGGTCACCTTCGGCAAGGACGTCAAGGAGTGGGCCGGCTTCCAGGTCGTCCAGGAGCCCGGCGGCGGCTGGGCCCTCGCCGGGGCCCTCGCGGCCATCGGCGGCCTCGCCGCCTCCCTGTTCATCCAGCGCCGCCGCGTCTGGGTGCGCGCGGTCAAGGGCGCCGACGGCGTCACCGTCGTGGAGATGGCCGGCCTCGGCCGCAGCGAGTCCGCCAAGGTCCCCGAGGAACTCGGCGACCTCGCCGGGATCCTCTACGACCAGGCACCGGCCGCGCCCGGCCCCGACGACCCCGCAGATTCCCCCGACACCGACCAGGAGCCGGGTACCGAAACCCCCGTACCTGCCGAAGGGGCTGAGAAGTGACTCTCGCCGCCGCCACCAACGAAAACCTCGCGAACATCAGCAATGTGCTGATCTACTCCGCGATGGCCGTCTACACCCTGGCGTTCTTCGCGTACATCGCCGAATGGCTCTTCGGCAGCCGCAGCAAGGTCGCCAAGACCGCCGCCGCACTCACGGCCAAGCCGGCCGAGGCGAAGAAGACGCCCGCCGTCACCGTGAACCAGGCGGGCGGCACCGCCGTCCTGGAGCGGCCCAAGGTCACGGTGCGGGCCGCGACCGGGCAGCGGGACGTGCCGGACGGGCCCGGGGCGCACGGCGGTGACGAACAGGGCGACCTGTACGGCCGGATCGCCATCTCCCTCACTGTGCTCGCCTTCCTGGTCGAGCTGGGCGGCGTCGTCGCCCGCGCGGCCTCGGTGGAGCGGGCGCCGTGGGGCAACATGTACGAGTTCAACATCACGTTCTCCACGGTCGCCGTCGGCGTGTACCTCGGGCTGCTGGCGCTGAAGAAGAACGTGCGCTGGCTCGGCCTGTTCCTGATCACCTCGGTCCTGCTGGACCTGGGCCTCGCGGTCACGGTCCTCTACACCGCCAGCGACCAGCTGGTCCCGGCCCTGCACTCGTACTGGCTGTACATCCACGTCTCCACGGCGATCTTCTGCGGCGCCGTCTTCTACGTCGGCGCGGTCGCCACGATCCTGTACCTCTTCAAGGACTCCTACGAGAACAAGCTCGCGAGCGGCGGCACGCCCGGCACCTTCGCGACGTCCGTCCTGGAGCGGCTGCCCTCCTCCGCCTCCCTCGACAAGTTCTCCTACCGCGTCAACGCGGCCGTCTTCCCGCTGTGGACGTTCACGATCATCGCGGGCGCCATCTGGGCCGGTGACGCCTGGGGCCGGTACTGGGGCTGGGACCCGAAGGAGACCTGGTCCTTCATCACCTGGGTCGCCTACGCCTGTTACCTGCACGCCCGCGCGACCGCCGGCTGGAAGGGCCGCAAGGCCGCCTACCTGGCCCTGATCGCCTTCGGCTGCTGGCTGTTCAACTACTACGGCGTGAACATCTTCGTCTCCGGCAAGCACTCCTACGCGGGCGTCTAGCCCCGTACCGTCGAAGGCCGGTTCCCGTGACCACTCGGGTCACGGGAACCGGCCTTCGACGTCGTTCAGGGCCTGCCGGCCGTGCCCGTCACGATGTCCCGCAGCCGCTCGGCGTACAGCCGCATGTTCTTGTACGCGATGTCCGTGTCCGGGTAACGGCCGGCGAACCACAGGCCCTCGTGGAGGCGGGTGATCCAGGCGCAGACCTGGTCACCGTAGGAGACCCTGAGCAGCCCGTACGCCTTCTGGTCCGTCCAGTGGTCGGAGCCGGGGATACCGCGGGTGTCGACGAACGAGACGATCGAGTACAGGTCGGGGGAGGTCGGGCGGAAGTCGCTGCCGAGCAGGTGGAGGACGCGGGCCAGGGGGATGCGGGCCAGCCGGCGGTTGGCCTGGAGGGCGGCGCGCACGGTGCGCAGGGCGCTCGGGAAGTCGACGGCTTCGGACATGGGAATCTCGATCGGGGCGCCGCCCACGTACCAGCCGACCGACTGCGACCACTGGGACTTCACGCGGGTGTGGAACGGCACGACCGTGCGGTAGACGGGCTCGCCGCCGATCTCGTGGACGATGAGGGCGGTGGCCGCGAGGACCCCGACCAGACTCCCGCCGTACGGGCGGCAGTACGACTCGAACGCGGCGGCGGCATCCGCGTCCACCATCATCTCGCGCATGAACTTCTGCGTGGGCAGTCCGCCCCCGGGTTCCAGGCCGAGGTCGACGGGGAAGCTCGGCAGCCGTCCGCCGCAGCGTTGGATGAACTCCCGCCAGCGGGCGACGATGTCGTGGTCCGCGTCGATGCGGTCGGCGTCCGCCCGCTCGGCCTCGCAGAAGTCGACGTAACTGCTCGCCGGCTCCGGCCCCTCGGCCCTGCCCGCGACCCCGGCCTCGTACAGCTCGTGGATCTCGGCGGGGATGCGGTGGATGGAGTAGGCGTCGACATTGCTGTGGTCGAAGGCCATGTACACGCTGGTGCAGTCGTCCCGGACGACCGCCGTGTAGATGAGGTTGGGCCAGCGCAGGGCGTCGGCCGTGGTGTCGAAGCGGTCCTGGAGGTGCTGGGCCAGGGCCGCCGGGTCGGTGAAGTCGCCGACGTCCTCCCGGTGCAGGGACACGGAGGACGGGTCGAGTGTGAAGCGGCGGATCGAGTCGCCGGGCCCGCCCGCCCAGCGGAAGCCGCTGCGCAGCGTTTCATGGCGCAGCGTCCAGCCGCGCAGCGCCTCGCCCAGCGCGTCCAGGTCGGCCCGTCCCGGGATGTCGAACGCCGCGCCCAGCCAGGTCGGGACGAACAGTCCGTCCTCCCGCACGGACCGGGCCGTCCGGATGTGCGACTCCTGGATGTACGCCGGTGGCCTGGAGTCTTCTGGCAGAGCCTTCGCCGTCGCGACGGTCGCCGGACTGAGTGTCCATTCGACGAGTCGCCCAGGTCGGACCTCGCAGCGCTGGATATCAGTCATTCGCACAGGGGGTCTCCGTTCGCAGGTGGGATAGACCCGACCAAACGAATGGCGAACCCGCTACCGGCGACACCGGGTGTCGCCGGTTTTTCAATGGATCGGATGGCATCTCGAACGGTGTTACGAGCTCTGACCGGTGCGTTCGGTTGACGCGGTGACCCGTTCGAGGTGGGCGTGGAGGGCGCCCGCCCCCTCGACCATGCCCCTGGTGCGAGCCGTCAGGGCCTCTCCGCGGGCCGCGATCGCCGCCCGCAGGGCGTCGCTGCTGCCCTCCCGGCGCAGCCCCTGAAGCACCGGACGGATCTGGTCGAAGAGATAGTGACTGCGGCGCAGCGTGTGCACGAGCCGGGCGTCGCGCACATCGGCGGGTTCGTAGACCCGGTACCCCGTGCCGCGCTCGCGGCCCGGCGTGAGCAGCCCGGCCCCCTCCCACACCCGCAGCGCGGACGTCCGTACGCCCAGCAGCGCGGCCACCTCCCCGATGCGCAGCCCGCCGGAGCGGGGCAGCGGGGCGGGCGGCTCGGCCGCCAGCAGCTCCAGGGCCTCGCTCGCGGCCCGCAGGGAGACCCGCTCCTCGTGCAGGGCGGCGTGCGCGGCGTCGACCAGCGCGAGCGCGCCCGGGACGTCATCGTCGTGCAGGGCGCGCATGATCCGCGTCGCCGTCAGCGGCCCGTACCCCCGCATCAGGGCCCGGTACGCCAGCAGCGCGCTGCGATGGATATCGGTGAAGACGCGGTAGCCGGACTCGGTGCGCGCGGCCGGCGGCAGTACTCCGGCGTCCTCGTAGTTGCGGATCTGCTGCGTCGAGACACCGGCCAGCCGGGCGAGATCGACGGGGCGGAGACGGCGTTCGTTGGTCATCGATTTGAAGGTTACGGCAGAGGGACCAGCCGCCATGCCGGAAAAGTCTCAACATCGCACTTCAATGGAAGACTTGAAGGAATGGACAACAGCATCCGGGTCACCGGCGCCCGCCTCCACAACCTCAAAAACGTCTCCCTCTCCGTCCCGAAGAACAAGCTGGTCGTCCTGACCGGCCTGTCCGGATCCGGCAAGTCCACGCTCGCCTTCGACACCCTCCACCAGGAAGGCCAGCGGCAGTACCTGGAGTCGCTGGGCATGGTCACCGGCTTCGTCAGCAAACCCGCCGTCGACTCGATCAGCGGCCTGTCCCCGTCCATCAGCGTCGACCAGCACCTCACCAACCGCAGCCCGCGCTCCACGGTCGGCACGGTCACCGAGGTGTTCACCTATCTTCGGCTGCTGTGGTCGCGGATCGGGACCCGCCCCTGCCCCGGCTGCGGCAAGAGCATCCCGCCGTCGTACGCGAACGCCGCCGAGGCCACCGCGGCCGACGAGGACGCCGAGGGCGAGCACATCCCCTGCCCGCACTGCGGCACGCTCGTGCCCGAGCTGGTGATGGGCTCCTTCTCCTTCAACAAGCCCGCGGGCGCCTGCCCGTCCTGCACCGGCCTCGGCGAGGTCATCCGGCCCGACGTACGACGCCTGGTCGACGGCTCCCGCTCGCTGGCCCAGGGCGCGGTACGGGGCTGGAACCCCAAGCTCACCGACTGGAACCTCACCGCGCTGCGGGCCGCCGCCCGCCACTACGACTTCATCTTCGACGCGGACCTCCCGGTCGATGAACTGGGCGAGCCGCAGCGGGACTTGCTGGTGTACGGCGTCGAAAGCCCCGAGTTCCGCAGGCACTTCCCGTCGGTCGAGGCGCCGACGACCGTGGCGGCGGGCCGCTTCGAAGGGGTCGCGACGGCGCTGCTGCGGCGCTACACCGAGCGCGCCGACGACCCCGAGTACCGCGAACGGGCCGAGAAACAGGGCCTGGTGAAACAGCCCTGCCGGGAGTGCGAGGGCACCCGGCTGCGGCCGGAGAGCCGGGCGGTGACCGTGCACGGACTGACGATCGTCGAGGCGGCGCGACTGCCGCTCACCGAACTCGACGGCTGGCTGGCCGCCCTCAAGGAGCGGTCGGCCGGGGACGAGTGGCTGCTCGTCGAGCCGGTCGTCGCCGACCTGGAGGAGCGGGTACGGCGCCTGGTGGACGTCGGAGTCGGTTACCTCAGCCTGGAGCAGTCCACGCCGAGCCTCTCCGCCGGGGAGACCCAGCGGCTGCGGCTCGCCGCCCTGCTCGGCTCCGGCCTGACCGGCGTGCTGTACGTCCTCGATGAGCCGACCATCGGTCTGCACCCCTCGGACACCGCCCGCCTGATCGGCGTCCTGCGCCGGCTGCGCGACCTGGGCAACACCGTGCTGGTCGTCGAGCACGACCTGGACGTGCTGCGGGCGGCGGACCACGTGGTGGACGTCGGCCCCGGGGCCGGCCGGAACGGCGGCCGGATCGTGGCGGCCGGCACGCCGCAGGAGGTGGGCCGGGCCGAAGGCTCGGTGACCGGCGCGTATCTGTCGGGCCGGCTGCCCGCGCCCGCGTCCCGTGGCCGCGGCGACAGCACTTCAGCGGTCGTGATCCGCGGGGCCCGGGCCCACAACCTCAAGGACGTGACCGTACGGATCCCGCTGAACCGCCTGGTCACGGTCACGGGCCCGTCCGGCTCGGGCAAGTCGACGCTGCTGCTGGACATCCTCGGCCGGGCCGCCCGCCGCCACTTCCACGGGGCGGGGGAACTCCCGGCCGAACACGACGGCATGGACGGCTGGGAGCACCTCTCCAAGGCCGTCCTCATCGACCAGGAGCCGATCAGCCGCGTCCCGCGCTCCAACGCCGCGACGTACTCGGACGTCTTCACACCCATCCGGGAGGTCTTCGCCGCGAGCAGCGAAGGGCGCCTGACTGCGGGCCGGTTCTCCTTCAACGTCCCCGGCGGACGCTGCGAACGCTGTGAGGGCGCGGGCGTTCTCACCGTACGGATGCACTTCCTCCCGGCCGTGGAGGTGCGCTGCCCGACCTGCCAGGGCCGCCGCTTCCGGGCCGAGGTGCTGGCGGTGCGGTACCAGGGGTACGACATCGCCGAGGTGCTGGAGGCGACGGTGGACGAGGCGCTCGGAGTGTTCCGGGACGTGCCCAACGTGGCCGGCCGACTTCAGCGCATGGCGGACGTCGGCCTCGGCTACCTCCCGCTCGGACAGCCCGCGCCCACACTGTCCGGGGGCGAGGCCCAGCGCCTCAAGCTGGCGAAGGAGCTGGGCCGCCGGGCGGCCGACCGGACGCTCTACGTCCTCGACGAGCCGACGACCGGCCTGCACGCGGCGGACACGGCACGCCTGCTGGAGGTGCTGCAACGGCTGGTCGACTCGGGCCACTCCGTCGTCACCATCGAGCACAACGTCGATGTCATGCGGGCGTCGGACTGGCTGATCGACCTCGGGCCGGTCGGCGGGGCCGGCGGGGGCCGGGTGGTGGCCGAGGGGACCCCGCGGGAGGTGGCGGCCGTGCAGGCGTCGCGGACCGGCGGGTTTCTGGCCGGGTGACCTGCGCAGGGCTCTCGGGATGGCCCGCTTCCTCGGCGGAGTCGTGCCCCGTCAGCCCTGCCTCTCCAGCACCGCGTAGTCGGCGAAGCTGCGGCGGTAGCGCAGGTGCCGGGTCTCCTGGGTGTGCCTGCGCTGCCACTCCTCCACCTCGGCCGGGGTCTGCCGCGGCCCCGAACTCGCCCCGCAGTCCTCCTCCTCTCCCGAGACGCAGTACGCCTGGTACTCCGGGACGGCCGACGCGTCCTGGACGATCGAGTACGGCACGTACCGGAAGATCCGGCGCCCCGCCGGTTCCCCGCCGTGCTCCTGCCGCTGGTGCTGGCGCAGCAGCACGTTCGCGTCCGTCACGGCACTCCCGTCGAACGCGGCACGTGCCTGGTCCCGGCGGACGGCCAGCTCCTCGCACACCGCGCACCCGGACACGGGCACGGGCGGCCGGCTCGGGTCGGCCGACAGCCCTTCCCTGGAACGGTCGTTGGCCGCGCGTACGCCCGCGCTGAGCCGTTCCTCCAGGGTGGCCACCCGGATCCGCGCCGGGTCCGCCTGCCACTCCCGGCCGCCGCCGACCGGGCGCAGCATCACATACGGGCCGGTCCTGTCCTGGTACTCGCCGACCTTGCGCGTCGCAGGGTCGTAGACGAGCGTTCCCGGTTCCATTCCGTGCACCTCCGTAACTCTGGGTGTATCGAGCGTTGCGCAGGGGAACAGTCTGGTTCAATGCTTGGCGTGTGACACCGGTGCACTGTCACGGAGGGGGAAGCCGTGAGCCGACGGAATGGCGGGGCGGAGTCGGGGGCGAGCACGGCGGCCGTGTTCGGCGAGGTGCTGCGGCATTTCCGCGAGGCGGCGCTGCTCACGCAGGAGGGCTTGGCGAGGCAGATCCCGTGCGACCGCTCGCACGTGGCGCGGGTGGAGGCGGGCACGAGGGTTCCGCAGGAGGGTTTCGCGAAGAAGTGCGACGAACTTCTTGGCACGGGTGGGGTGTTGCTGCGGTTGTGGGGGCGGATCGACTGGTATCCGCAGGTGGAGCATCCTGACTGGTTTCGGCGATGGGCCGAGATGGACGAGGTGGCCGTCGCCTTGCGGGAGTACCAGGAGCGAGTGATTCCGGGGTTGTTGCAGACAGCGGACTACGCCCGTGCGCTGTTCAGTCGCCGTGGTGCGGATGCCGAGGAGGTGGACTCGCGCGTCCGGGCTCGTCTGAGCCGACAGCAACGCTTCCTGGCCGACGGCGGTCCGCTGTACGTCGTCATCCTTGACGAGAGCTGTCTGCGCAACGGTGTGGGCAGCACGGAGATCATGCGTGAGCAGTGCGCGCACCTGCTGACGGTCGGGCAGCGCCGGAACATCCGTATCCAGGTCGCCCCATCAGACGCTTTCGGGCTCGTCCGGCCCCGAGGATCCATGTCGCTGATCGAACTGGCTGACGAGCGATGGGTGTACTCGGAGTCCCTGGACCGTGGCCACTTCAACAACGATCCGGCCGTCTACCAGCGGCATTCCCAGACCTATGATGTGCTCAGGGCCGACATCCCGTCAGCCCGCGAATCCGCCGCCCTGATCAGCGACGCGATGGAGGGGTACGAGCATCATGGACCGGTACGAGCTCTGCGCGGCGCAATGGATCAAGAGCAGCTACAGCGACGACAACGGCGGCAACTGCGTGGAAATAGCCCCCGGTTTCCCCGACACCGTCCCCGTCCGCGACAGCAAAACCCCTGACGGACCGGTCCTGCTCGTCACCCGGTCCGCCTGGTCCGCGTTCCTCTCCGGCGTGCGCTGAACTACTGCCCGCCCAGCATCTGCAGGATCCGGTTGGCCGCCTCCGCCACCGGTTGGCCCACGGCCCCGACGGCTGCGGCGATCGCGGCGACAGCCATCAGCGCCCGGTGCCGTTCCTCGGGAGGCGCGGCGTCAGCCGACAGCACCGGCAGGGACTCGTCGATGAGCTGCGCGCTCGGCTGCGGTAGCTGCTCGCGCAACTCGCGGACGCCCTGGAGCAGCTCCGCGATGGCCAGCCGCAGGGTGGGATCCATCGCGTCGCCGGTCGCCCCGTTCTTCACGATGCCCGTGTTGCCGCTGCCGCCGTGCATGGTGACGTTGTCGCCGTAGTAGTAGTTGTTGCCGCTCATGCCGCGATCCCCACGTTGCCGTTGCCGCCGTACATGTTCACGTTGTCGCCGAAGTAGTAGTTGGTGGGCGAGCTGATGGTGAGACGCTCGACCGTCACATGGAACTCGGTGTCAGGGTTCTCCAGCGCGCCGGCGACGTAGCCCACGAGCTGGTCCAGGTGCTGCGGGTTCCGGCTGGTCACCATCGCGGTGGAGGGGCCGGCCGTCTCGATGGCGAGGACGTAGTGCGACTGGGCGGTGACGACGGAGAGCATGTCCACGAGGAAGTAGAGCAGCGCCGCGCCGGAGCCGATCCACACGAAGGTGAGGAGACCGCTGCCCGTGGACCTGCTCGCGAGGAACGTCACGCTGCCGATGATCGACAGGCCGATGGCCACGGCGAGGGTGATCCCGGTGCGTGTCAGGAAGCGGATGACCGCCTCCTTGCGCCTCGGGTGGAGGGTGAAGGTGTACACCCGCGCGATGTTCCGCAACGGGTAGGCCGCGCCGCCGACCCATAACAGCCGCTTGCTGACGCGCAGTTCGATGTCGGTCATGGCCTGGGGCGGAGTGGCGGGCGGGGGCGGGACGTCCCACTGCCCCGGCGGCTGCTGCTGGGTCTCCATGAAGTCCTTCTGGGGGCCGACGGGTTCTGAGTGACAGCCGTAACTGTCCGAACACCATTGACGACCATGCGTTGCCCGAGGGCAAGTGGTTTCAGGAGTCGTCGCGCCTGGGGTCGTCGTCCCGCTTCTCCTCGTCGAGGGACTTCAGGAAGTCGGGGTTGTCGTCGGGCGCCACCCACTGCCGGGGACGCGGACGGCCTCCCGCCGCGGCACCTCGCTTCTTGCCGGCGATCAGCCAGGAGATCGAGCCGACGAGCGGAAACAGCAGCACGAGGATCGCCCACAGCGGCTTGGGCATGTGCCGGATCTCGTCGTCCTTCGTGCTGATGCAGTCGATGAACGCGTACACGCTCAGCGCCAGCGGCACGAGGAACATCAGTACCCGGAGCATGCGCGGCCTCTCAGCGAAAGCGGGTGGGCGGTTCAGGGCCAGGGTAGCGGCTCGGGGATACTGGACCGCATGGCTTACGACGATCTTCGCTCCCTGCTCAGGGCTCTGGAGCGCGAGGGCGACCTCAAGCGCATCAAGGCCGAGGTCGACCCGTATCTGGAGGTCGGGGAGATCGTCGACCGGGTGCAGAAGTCCGGCGGCCCCGCGCTGCTCTTCGAGAACGTACGCGGGTCGCGCATGCCGCTCGCGATGAACGTGTACGGCACGGACCGGCGCCTGCTGAAGGCGCTGGGCCTGAAGTCGTACGCCGAGATCTCGGAGCGGATCGGCGGGCTGCTGAAGCCCGAGCTGCCGCACGGGTTCGTCGGCGTGCGGGAGGCCTTCGGGAAGCTCGGCGCGATGACGCACGTACCGCCGAAGAAGGTGAAGGACGGCCCGGTGCAGGAGGTCGTCCTCACCGGGGACGACGTCGACCTGGACCAGCTCCCGGCCCTGTTCACCTGGCCCAAGGACGGCGGCTCCTTCTTCAACCTCGGGCTGACCCACACCAAGGACCCGGAGACGGGCATCCGCAACCTCGGGCTGTACCGCCTCCAGCGCCACGACAAGCGCACGATCGGCATGCACTGGCAGATCCACAAGGACAGCCGCAACCACTACCAGGTGGCGGCCCGGCGCGGTGAGCGGCTGCCCGTCGCGATCGCCTTCGGGTGCCCGCCCGCCGTGACGTACGCGTCCACGGCCCCGCTGCCCGGGGACATCGACGAGTACCTGTTCGCCGGGTTCCTCGCGGGCAAGCGGATCGAGATGGTCGACTGCAAGACCGTGCCGCTCCAGGTGCCGGCGCAGGCGGAGGTCGTCATCGAGGGCTGGCTGGAGCCGGGCGAGATGCTGCCGGAGGGCCCGTTCGGCGACCACACCGGCTTCTACACGCCGCAGGAACCCTTCCCCGCGCTGAAGATCGACTGTGTGACGATGCGGAAGCGGCCCCTGCTCCAGTCGATCGTCGTGGGCAGGCCCCCGACGGAGGACGGACCGCTCGGCCGTGCGACGGAACGCTTCTTCCTGCCGCTGCTGAAGATCATCGTCCCGGACATCGTGGACTACCACCTGCCCGAGGCGGGCGGCTTCCACAACTGCGCGATCGTCTCGATCGACAAGAAGTACCCGAAGCACGCGCAGAAGGTCATGCACGCCATCTGGGGCGCGCACATGATGTCGCTGACCAAGCTCATCGTGGTCGTCGACTCCGACTGCGACGTCCACGACCTGCACGAGGTCGCCTGGCGGGCGCTCGGCAACACGGACTACGCCCGCGACCTGAGCATCGTCGAGGGGCCGGTCGACCACCTCGACCACGCCTCCTACCAGCAGTTCTGGGGCGGCAAGGCCGGTATCGACGCGACGAGGAAGTGGCCCGAGGAGGGCTACACGCGTGACGGCGGCTGGCCCGACATGGTGGAGTCCGATCCGGAGACGGCGGCGAAGGTGGACCGCCGCTGGAAGGAGTACGGCCTGTGACTTCCGCTTCCGCCGCGATCCCGCAGCCGGGACGCACGAAGGCGTTCCTCCGGCTGGTGATGATCGAGCACTCGGTCTTCGCGCTGCCCTTCGCCTACATCGCCACGCTGACGGCCATGTTCCAGCTGGACAAGAACATCCACTGGGGCCGGCTGCTGCTGGTCACCGTCTGCATGGTGGGGCTGCGGACCTTCGCGATGGCGGTCAACCGGATCATCGACCGCGAGATCGACGCCCGTAACCCGCGCACCGCGCACCGCGAACTGGTGACCGGCGCGATGTCGGTCCGGCACGCGTGGACCGGGGCCCTGATCGCCCTGGTCGTCTTCCTCGGCGCGGCGGCCCTGCTCAACCCGCTGTGCCTGGCGCTGGCCCCCATCGCGGTGATCCCGATGGTGGTCTACCCGTACGGCAAGCGGTTCACGAACTTCCCGCAGGCCATCCTGGGCCTGGCCCAGGCGATGGGCCCGGTCGGCGGCTGGCTGGCCGTCACGGGTTCCTGGTCCTGGGACGCGGTGATCCTCGGTCTGGCCGTCGGCATCTGGATCGGCGGCTTCGACCTGATCTACGCCTGCCAGGACGTCGAGACCGACCGCGAGATCGGCGTCATGTCCGTCCCGGCCCGCTTCGGCATCCCGGCGGCGATCTGGGGCGCGCGGGTCTGCCACACCTTCACGACGGCCCTGTTCGTCTGGTACGCCCTCGTCACCGACGCCGGCGCCTTCTTCTGGCTGGGCCTGCTGATCGTCGCCGCCGCGTTCCTCTACGAACACACCATCGTCCGCCCCCACGACCTGTCCCGGGTGAACCGCGCGTTCTTCAGCGTCAACGGCTTCATCGGCATAGCTCTGTTCGTGTGCGCGCTGCTGGATCTCCTGGTGCGTGGCCTCACGGTGTGAGCGCGTGGGGCGTGGCCCGGCGGCTGAACACGAACGCCGCCGCCACCCCCGCCAGCAGGCCCAGGAGGTGGCCCTGCCAGCTGACGCCCGTCTGGGTGGGGGCCAGGCCCGACAGGATCGAGCCGCCCCAGATCGCGGCGATCAGGATGCCGACCAGGACTCCCCAGGGGCGGCGCTCGACGAAGCCGCTGACCAGGAGGAAGCCGAAGAGGCCGAAGATCAGGCCGGAGGCGCCCGCCGTGTTGGTGTGGGCCGGGGCTATGAGCCAGACGCCCAGGCCGTCGACGAGCACGATCAGCGCGCAGACCAGCAGGAAACGGTGCAGGCCCGCCAGCGCGGCGAGGAAGCCGAGGACCAGCAGCGGCACCGTGTTCGCCGCCAGATGGGCGAAGCCGAAGTGGATGAAGGCCGACGGGACGACGTCGACCAGCTCGGACGGTGTGCGCGGCGTGACACCGAGGCCGTCCAGCGCGTGCCCGCTCAGCACGTCCACCACTTCCAGCAGCCACAGCAGCGCCACCCAGGCCAGCATCAGCTTGCCCGCGGCCCTCGCACGGTCGCCGCGTGACCATCCGGCTCCGCTACCCGACATGGCGACCCCCAGTGCTCGCTCGTCCCTCCGGGGAACGCCCCGCCCCCCTTGGCCGGTTCCCACCCTGCGACGCCGGATAGGCTCGGTGTTGTGAACCCAGTCAAGCCAGGCGAGACACCGCGTACGCCTTGGATCGTAGGGGTGTCCGGCGCCTCCGGCACCCCGTATGCCGCTGCCGTGCTGCGGGCGCTCCTCGCCGTCGGCGAGAGCGTCGACCTCGTGGTGTCCCGGGCCTCCCGCCTCACCCTGCTCGACGAGACCGGGATCTCCTTCCGGGACGCCCACTGGCAGGACGACCTGCGGGAATGGCTGTCCCGGGGCGCCGACGGCAAGCCCGGCACGTTCTCCGTGGACATCGGTGCCGTACGGCACTGGAGCGCCGGCGACCTGGCCGCCGGGCCCTCCTCGGGGTCGTACCCCACCAAGGGCATGCTGATCGTGCCCGCCTCGACCGCGAGCGTGGCCGGTGTCGCGCTCGGGCTGTCGAAGGACCTGCTGCAGCGGGCGGCGAGCGTGACCCTGAAGGAGAGCCGCCCCCTGGTCGTGGCCGTACGCGAGACCCCGCTGAACGGCCAGACCCTGCGGCACCTGGTCACCCTCGACGACGCGGGCGCGACCGTCGTGCCCGCCTCACCCGCCTTCTACGCGGGCGCGACGCACATCCAGGACCTGGTGGACTTCGTCGCCGGACGCGTACTCGACGCGGCGGGCGTGCCGCACCGGCTCTACCGCCGTTGGCAAGGTGAGCTCGGCGGCGGATCACACCGCGCCGACTGAGCCACACCCCCTGCACAGCACCTGTACGTCATCACAACCACAGACTTTTCAGACAACTTCAGCGGAAGGCTTCGATCGCAATGGACGCGGTGGACAGGCAGCTCATCCAGGCCCTGAGGGAGAACGGCCGGGCCTCCTACGCGGAGCTGGGACGCCTCGTCGGGCTGTCGGGACCCAGCGTCACCGACCGCATCAACCGGCTGGAGGCGGCCGGAGTCATCACCGGTTACCGGGCCACCGTCGACGCCGCCTCGCTCGGCCTCGGTGTCACCGCCCTCATCGGCATCTCGCTCTCCGACGCCACGGACCACGAGGACGTGGCGCAGCGGCTGCGGGACCTCTCGGAGATCGAGGACTGCTGGTTCATCGCGGGCGACGACTCGTACATGCTCAAGGTGCGGGCCGAGAACGTGGACGGCCTGGAGAAGATCATCCGACGGCTCAGCGGCACGAAGGGTGTGTCCCGGACGCGTACGACCATCGTTCTGTCCACCAAGTGGGAGAACCGGGTCGGAGAGCTGCCGGAAGAGGTGTAGGCGTACGGTTGGTCGGGCTGTCGGAGAAAGGTGTGCACATGGACGTCGGGCTCAAGCGCGAGCTGGAGGAGAAGGTCCGTTCCGGTGAGCGGCTGACCCGTGAGGACGGCATCGCGCTGTACGAGTCGGACGACCTGGCCTGGCTCGGCGGCCTCGCGCACGAGGTGCGCACGCGCAAGAACGGCGACGTCGTGCACTTCAACGTCAACCGCCACCTCAACATGACCAACGTGTGCACGGCCTCCTGCGCGTACTGCTCCTTCCAGCGCAAGCCGGGGGAGAAGGACGCGTACACGATGCGCATCGAGGAGGCCGTCAAGCTCGCCAAGGCGATGGAGAGCGAGAACCTCACCGAGCTGCACATCGTCAACGGTCTGCACCCGAACCTGCCGTGGCGCTACTACCCGCGCTCACTGCGGGAGCTGAAGGCCGCGCTGCCGCACGTCTCGCTGAAGGCCTTCACGGCGACCGAGATCCACCACTTCGAGACCATCTCCGGGATGAGCGCGTCGGAGATCCTCGACGAGCTGATCGACGCGGGTCTTGAGTCGCTGACCGGCGGCGGTGCGGAGATCTTCGACTGGGAGGTCCGGCAGCACATCGTGGACCACCGGACCCACTGGGAGGACTGGTCCCGGATTCACCGGCTGGCGCACGAGAAGGGTCTGAAGACCCCCTGCACGATGCTGTACGGCCACATCGAGGAGCCGCGGCACCGGGTGGACCATGTGCTGCGGCTGCGTGAGCTCCAGGACGAGACCGGGGGTTTCCAGGTCTTCATCCCGCTGCGGTACCAGCACGACTTCGTCGACATGCAGGACGGGAAGGTTCGCAACCGGCTGCAGGCCCGGACGCAGATGGCGACCGGGGCGGAGGCGCTGAAGACCTTCGCCGTGTCGCGGCTGCTGTTCGACAACGTGCCGCACGTCAAGGTCTTCTGGGTCATGCACGGCGTGCAGACCGCGCAGCTCGCGCTGCAGCACGGTGCCGATGACATGGACGGGTCGGTCGTCGAGTACAAGATCACGCATGACGCGGACAACTTCGGTACGCCGAACAAGCTGACCCGTGAGGACTTGCTGGATCTCATTCGCGATGCCGGGTTCCGGCCGGTGGAGCGGAATACGCGGTACGAGATCATTCGGGAGTACGACGGGCCCGACCCGGAGCGTCGGGAGTCTCCTCAGCCGATGCGGGTCTGACCCTGAGCTGGGTACCCGGAGGGCATGGTCGCCATCAAGGCGCCTGAGGACGCCTACACCGCTGAACCGTTCGTTCCGGATCGCGGAGGGTTGCCCGCTCTGCGGCGGGCCGCTGCCGAGTGCCGGGGGTGTCCCTTGCACCGGGACGCCACCCAGACCGTGTTCGGGGCCGGGAGCAAGGACGCCCGCGTCATGCTCGTGGGGGAGCAGCCCGGGGATCAGGAGGACCGGCAGGGGAAGCCGTTCGTCGGGCCCGCCGGGCGGCTTCTGGACCGGGCCCTGGAGGAGGCGGGCATCGATCCCTCCGAGGCCTATGTCACCAACGCGGTCAAGCACTTCAAGTTCACCCAGGCCGAGCCGCGCAAGCGCCGGATCCACAAGGCGCCCAACCTGCGGGAGATGACCGCCTGCGGTCCCTGGCTGGCCGCCGAGCTCGCGGTCGTGGAGCCGGAGCTGATCGTCGTCCTCGGGGCCACCGCCGGGAAGGCGCTGCTCGGGTCCTCCTTCCGGGTCACGCAGGTGCGGGGCACGGTGCTTCAGGAGGAGATCCACGGCCGGCCGGAGCGGCTGGTGCCGACGGTGCACCCGTCGTCGGTGCTGCGGGCGGACGACCGGGAAGCGGCGTACCGGGGGCTGCTGTCCGACCTGAAAGTGGCGGCGCAGGCGCTCTCGTAATAGCTATTATCGGCCTATGCCCCTTACCTTCACCCTCGACCCCGCCATCACCCCCGCCCTGCGCGACGGCCTGCTCGATCTGTGGACCGATGTCACCGACGCCGGGGGAGCCGTCGGCTTCGTGCCGCCGGTGACGCGCGAGGACGTGCGCCCCGAGTTGCTGAGGCACTTCGCGGCGATGTCGGAGGGCCGGGCAAGACTGCTCGTCGGGCAGGACGAGGAGGGCCGGGTCGCGGCGACCGCGTTTCTGACGTTCAACACGCACCGCCTGATGACGCACTGGCTGTGGCTCTACACGGTGATGGTGCATCCGCGTCACCAGGGCAAGGGCTACGGGCGTGATCTGCTGGCCGCCGCCGAGGACGCGGCCCGTGGCCTCGGCTTCGAGGCGATCCGCCTCACCTGCCGGGGTGGTCTCGGCCTGGAGCGCTTCTACGCGTCGTGCGGGTACAAGGAGGTCGGCCGCGTCCCCGGCGCGATCCGGGTGGGGCCCGGTGAAGACCGGGACGACATCTTCATGCTGCTGCCGCTCGCCTGAACCCCGCCTCGTACCCCCCTGCAAGATCGACGGTCCGGCGTGCTTCACTGGACGGTGCCCCTTTGGGTGCGTTCTGACCGTTCGAACCGGAAGAGTGGATTGAGATGCTCCGCTACACGCTGATGCGCCTCGGGATCTTCGCAGGCTGCCTCGTGGTCGTCTGGGGCCTCGTCTACTCCGGCCTCGCCCCGCGCGGCCTCGGCTCCAGCAACGGCCTGTGGGTCGTGCTGCTCGCCCTGCTGCTCTCCGCGCCGATCAGCTTCGTCGTGCTGCGCAAGGAGCGGGACCGGGCGTCCGTGCAGATCGTGCAGCGGGTGGACCGGATGAAGGCCAACCTGGAGGCCAACCGCAGCCAGGAGGACGCCGCCGACGACACGTCGCGGGCGCAGGGCCAGGCCTCGTAGGTCCTCTCACACAGGCGTACAGCGCCCTGTTTCCGTGTATACGCGGAAACGGGGCGCTTTGTGTTGTGTGGGTGAGTATGCGTTTCCGCCTGTCAAAGGCAGGCTTTGGGGTCCTCAAAGCTCGGGTGTTAAGGTCGATGTCATGAAGTCAGCAGTCGCGCCCCCCATGCCTGAGAGCGTTCCGCTCGTGGCGCGCCTGCACGTGGATCTCTGCCGGTGCGCGTCCGCTGCCTGTCGTCCCTGACGTCACGCAACCCCCCCGTCGTCTCCCACGTCAGTCCCTACGCGTCCCCCAACGGAGCCCGTCCGTGTCCTCACGCACGAAGTCCTTCAAGGTGCCCTTCTGGGCCCAGATCATCGCCGGTCTCGTCCTGGGCGTGCTGCTCGGCTGGCTCGCCCGCAGCCAGGACCTGTCCTGGCTGGTCACGTCCCTGGAGAAGGTCGGCGACACCTTCATAGGCCTGCTGAAGCTCGCCGTCGCCCCGCTCGTCTTCTTCGCGATCCTGGTCTCCATAACCAACCTGCGGAAGGTCAACAACGCGGCCCGCCTGGCCTCGCGCACCCTCCTGTGGTTCATGGCCACGTCGCTGATCGCGGTGAGCATCGGCCTCGTCATCGGCCTGGTCACCAACCCGGGCGCCGGCACCGGTCTCACCCCCAAGGACGGTGCGAAGCCCGACGAGACCGGCTCCTGGATCGACTTCCTGACCGGCATCGTGCCGACCGACGTCATCACGCCGTTCACCCAGCTGAACGTCCTCCAGATCGTCTTCATGGCCGCCGTCGCCGGTATCGCCGCCCTCCAGCTCGGTGAGAGGGCCCAGCCGATCCTCACCCTCAGCGAGTCCGTCCTCGAACTGCTCCAGAAGGCCCTGTGGTGGGTCATCCGGCTCGCCCCGCTCGGCACCGTCGGCCTCATCGGCAACGCCATCGCCACCTACGGCTGGGACCTGATCGGCAAGTACGCGACGTTCACCGCCGACATCTACGTCGGCTGCCTGATCGTGCTGTTCGGCGTCTACCCTGCGCTGCTCGCGACCGTCGCCAAGGCCAACCCGGTCCAGTTCTTCAAGGGCGCCTGGCCCGCGATCCAGCTGGCCTTCGTCTCCCGCTCCTCCGTGGGCACGATGCCGCTGACCCAGAAGGTCACCGAGCGGCTCGGCGTGCCGAAGGAGTACGCGTCCTTCGCGGTGCCGTTCGGCGCCACGACCAAGATGGACGGCTGCGCCGCGATCTACCCGGCCATCGCCGCGATCTTCGTCGCCCAGATCTTCGACATCCAGCTGGGTGTCGGCGACTACCTGCTGATCGCGTTCGTCTCGGTGGTCGGCTCCGCGGCCACCGCCGGTCTCACCGGCGCGACGGTCATGCTGACCCTCACCCTCTCCACCCTCGGCCTGCCCATGGAGGGCGTGGGCCTGCTCCTCGCGATCGACCCGATCCTCGACATGATCCGCACCGCGACCAACGTCGCCGGTCAGGCCCTGATCCCGGTCCTGGTCTCCGCCCGCGAGAACCTGCTCGACCGCGAGGCCTACGCCACGGCCGACGGCTCCTCCCTGGACGAACCGCGCGAGGCACAGGCCGAGCAGGTCCCGGCCGCGGCCTGACGCAGACGACGCCCCCCGGCCGGCCCTCCTCCGGTTTCCCGGCCGGGGGCCGGCCGGGGGACCGTACGCTAAGCGGTATGGGTGCCGTGAAGACCAAGCGGATGCCGCGTGCGGTCCGTGAACAGCAGATGCTGGACGCCGCCGTGCAGATCTTCGGACAACGGGGGTACATGGCCGCGTCGATGGACGAGATAGCCGAACTCGCGGGCGTGTCCAAGCCGTTGGTCTACCTGTACCTGAACTCCAAGGAAGACCTCTTCACCGCCTGCATCCGCCGCGAGGCCAAGGCACTCGTCGAGGCCGTCCGGGCCGGTGTCCGGCCCGATCTGCCCGCCGACCGGCAACTCTGGGAAGGGCTCGGCGCGTTCTTCGAGCACACCGCGCGCAACCCGGACGCATGGGCGGTCCTGCACCTCCAGGCCCGTACGCACGGCGAGCCCTTCGCCTCCGAAGTCGCCGCGATGCGCGAGGAGATCGTCACGTTCGTGACGCAGCTGATCCTCGCCGCGGCACGCGAGGCCCACCGCGACCCCGACCTGCCGGAGCGGGAGGTCGCCGGCCTCGCCGAGGCACTGGTCGGCGCCGCCGAGTCGCTCGCCGCCTGGGCCAACGCCACCCCGGGCGTCACGGCCCGGCAGGCCGCGGCCACGATGATGAACTTCGCCTGGGCGGGGCTGGGCGACCTCATGGCGGGGCGGCCGTGGTCACCGCCGGAGGAGCAGGCGGGCACTCAGGTGGGGTAGACGTCGCCCGTCAGGTGGATCCGGTCCTCCCGGCCCCGCAGTTCGAACCGGCCGTCCTGTGCCCCGTACGTCACCGTCCCGGGCAGCAGGACCGGCGCCCGGAACTCCGCGCGTACGTGGCAGGAGGCCGGCGTGCCGTGTGCGGCGAGGCAGCGGGCGACGGTCCACATGCCGTGGGCGATGGCCCGGGGGAAGCCGAACAGGCGGGCCGTGAGCGGGTGGAGGTGGATCGGGTTGCGGTCGCCGGACGCCGCCGCGTACCGCCGTCCGACATCCTCGGCGAGCCGCCACTCGCCGACGGCAGGCAGCGGCTTCCGTACCTCCTCCCGGGGCATCCCGGTCCCCTCCCGGGACATCCCGGTCTCCTCCCGGGGCGCCTCGGCGGGCCGGCGCGTGCGGTGCCGGGCGAGGTAGGTGCTCCTCGACTCCCATACGACGTCCCCGTCCTCGCGCACCTCGGTGACGACCGTCGCCTCCGTGCCGCGCCGGTGGGGTGCCAACCCCTGGACGTACACCGTGAGTTCGTGCGCGCCGGTGGCCGGCATCGCCCGGTGCCGGGTGATCGTGATCGACGTGTGGACGAGTCCCAGCAGCGGCAGCGGAAAGTCCCGGCCGCTCATCAGCCGCATGGCCAGGGGGAATCCCAGCACGTGCGGATAGGTCACAGGCAGCGCGTCCTCCCCGGTCGGGAACCCGCAGACCCGCTCGTACGCCGCCAGCCGCGCGAGGTCGACGCGCAGGCCGGGCAGGACGAGCCGGGTGCGCGGGAACTCCGCGTCGGGGGCCGGGCGTTTGAAGGGGGACAGCACAGCGCCGCGCGCGAGGAGCGGGGCGAGGGAGGGGGACCCGGTGAGGACGAGAGCGGCGTCGGCCATCACGCCCCCAGCAGGCTCTGGCCGCATACGCGTACGACCTGCCCGTTGACCGCGCCCGAGGCCGGGTGCGCGAACCAGGCGGTGGTCTCGGCGACGTCGACCGGAAGACCGCCCTGCGCGAGGGAGTTCATGCGACGGCCGGCCTCGCGGATGAACAGCGGGACGGCGGCCGTCATCTTCGTCTCGATGAAGCCCGGCGCGACCGCGTTGACCGTCACCCCGTGCTCGGCGAGCGCGCGCGGCGCGAGGGAGCGGACCAGGCCGACGATGCCCGCCTTGCTCGCCCCATAGTTGGTCTGGCCCGCGTTGCCGGCGATGCCCGCGATCGAGGCGGTCGCCACGATCCGGCCGCCCCGGTTCAGCGTCCCGGCCTTCAGCAGCGCGTCCGTCGTGCGCAGCACGCTCGCCAGGTTCACCTCCAGCACCGGGATCCAGCGCTCGGCGGGCATGTTCACCAGTCGCCGGTCCCGCGTGATGCCCGCGTTGTGGATCAGCAGGTCCAGGCCGTCCGGCAGGGCCTCGGCGATCCGCGCGCCCGCGTCGGCGGCCGTGATGTCGAGGAGCAGCGCGGTGCCGCCGAGCCGGTCGGCGACGCGCCGGGCGTCCTGCTCGGCCTGTGGCACATCCAGGACGACGACCCGGGCCCCGTCCCGGGCGAGCGTCTCGGCGACCGCCTCCCCGATGCCGCGCGCGGCACCGGTGACCAGGGCGGTGCGGCCGGTCAGGGGCCGGTCCCAGTCGAAGGGGGTGGAGGGTTCGTCGCCGGATCCGACCTCGATCACCTGCCCGCTCACGTACGCCGACTTGGGCGACAGCAGGAAACGGAGCGTGGACTCGGCGGCCGAGGCGTCCGTGAGCCGGACCAGGTTCACGGTCCTGCCCCGGCCGATCTCCTTGCCCAGGGAGCGCGTGAAACCCTCCAGGGCCTGCTGGGCGGCGGCCTGATGGTGGTCGGCGGGGTCGAGCGGCGCGCCGACCACGACTACGCGCCCGCTCGCGACGACCGACCGTACGACGGGGTGCAGGGCCGCGTGCACCTCGGCCAAGCCCTCGACGTCCCGCACCCCGCTCGCGTCCAGGACGACGGCCGCCGCCCGGTCGGAGCCGGCCGGGCCGATCCCCGTACGGGCGAGGACCGGCGCCAGGTCGAGGGCGGACCGGCCGGCGGTGAGGTGGCGCAGGCCTCCGTCCAGGGCGGGCCGCTCGGGGGACCAGCGGGCCAGCGCCGCCGGCTGGGGCAGACCGAGCCGACGGGTGAGGAATCGGCCGGGCGCGGTGGCGGTGAAGCTCAGATAGCGGTCGGCCATGGCGACTCCCAGCTCGGATGACTGCTCGCAATTGCTTACTCTGGAGTAAGGTTACCGTAGGTAAGGCTACGTCACAGGCGAGGAGCGGGTCGAGATGAGCCCCCAGAAGATGTCGGTGCGGCGTGTGGCGGTCGTCGGCGGAGCGCGCATCCCGTTCGCCCGCACCGACGGCCCGTACGCCACCGCCTCCAACCAGCAGATGCTCACCGCCGCTCTCGACGGCCTGGTGGAGCGGTACGGGCTCCAGGAGCCGGGCGCGGTCGGCGAGTTCGTGGCCGGCGCGGTCCTCAAGCACAGCCGCGACTTCAACCTGGCCCGCGAGACCGTCCTCGGCTCGCGTCTGCACCCCACCACCCCGGCCTACGACATCCAGCAGGCCTGCGGCACCGGACTCCAGGCCGTCATCGCCGCCGCGAACAAGATCGCACTCGGCCAGACCGAGTCGGCGGTCGCGGGCGGCGCCGACACGGCCAGCGACGCGCCCCTGGGTGTCAACGACCGCCTGCGCCGCATCCTGCTGGAGGCGCGCCGGGCGACGTCGCTGGGCGGGCGCGTGAAGGCCCTGGCGAAGGTGCGCCCGGGGCACCTCGTCCCCGACATCCCGCGCAACGCCGAGCCGCGCACCGGGCTGTCCATGGGCGAACACGCCGCCGTCACCGCCCGCGCCTGGGGCATCGGACGCGAGGCGCAGGACGAACTGGCGGCGGCCAGTCACCAGCGGCTGGCGGCGGCGTACGAACGCGGCTTCTTCCAGGACCTGGTGGTCCCCTTCCGGGGTCTGGCCCGAGACCAGAACCTGCGCCCCGGCTCGACCGTGGAGAAACTCGCCTCCCTCAAGCCGGTGTTCGGCCTCGACCACCCCGAACCGACCATGACGGCCGGCAACTCGACCCCGCTGACCGACGGGGCGGCGACCGTTCTGCTGGCGAGCGAGGAGTGGGCGAGGGAACGCGGCCTGGAGCCGCTGGCGTATCTCACCGCCTACGAGACGGCGGCCGTCGACTTCGTCGGCGGAGACGTCGCGGGCGGCGAGGACGGGCTGCTCATGGCGCCCGCGTACGCCGTGCCGCGCATGCTGGAGCGGGCCGGGCTCGGCCTGGCCGACTTCGACCTGGTGGAGATCCACGAGGCCTTCGCCTCCCAGGTGCTGGCGACGCTCGCGGCCTGGGAGAAGCGGGGCCTGGGCTCGGTGGACCGCGCCCGGCTGAACGTCGCGGGCTCGTCCCTCGCCACCGGCCATCCCTTCGCCGCCACCGGCGCCCGGATCGTGGCGACCCTGGCCAAACTGCTCGCCGAACGGGACGCGCCCGCCCGCGGGTTGATCTCCGTCTGCGCGGCGGGCGGGCAGGGCGTGACGGCGATCCTGGAGCGGGCCTGAGGGCGACGGCGTACCGAACATGAAGGCCCCTCACGTAACCCCCGAGAATGCACAGGCCTGGCTCCGGACCATCCCCGAACCCGCACAAACCCGCCACGTGAGGCCCGTACGATCCCGTTCCTACCGTCAGTAACCCCTTTCTGGGGGTTCAGCCGGTTGAGCGCCTCGGCGTGCGAGGCACGTACTCATGCAGCAAGCAGTTCCTTCGCTGCGCGCCCCAGGAGCCGCCCGTGTCCACTGCCCATCCCTCCTCCGCCTACGGCGACATCTACGGCGGACCGGTCCTGGTCGAACCCGAGACGCGGCGGCTGGACGGGGCCGTGCGGGAGGCGTCCGTACCGCCGCTGGCGCCGCCGTGGACCCACGGGTCGCTCGCCGACCTGCCGTTCGACAACGCGAGCGCGGACCCGGACGCCGTGGCGCTCAGCCGCAAGGACGCCGACGGGCGCTGGAACGACGTCACGGCGGCGCGGTTCGCCGGCCAGGTGCTGGCCGTGGCGAAAGGGCTGATCGCCGAAGGACTGATGCCCGGCGACCGGATCGCCGTGATGGCCCGCACGATCTACGAGTGGACCGTCCTGGACTTCGCGGCCTGGGCGGCCGGTCTGGTCACCGTGCCCATCTATCCCACGTCCTCCGTCTTCCAGGCCCGCTGGATCCTCCAGGACTCCGGCGCGGTCGCCCTGGTCACCGAGTTCGCCGGGCAGGCCGCAGCCCTCGGCCCGGAACGCGAACGCCTGCCCGACCTGCGGCACATGTGGGTCGTGGAGAAGGGCCACATCGAGCGGCTGGCCGAAGCCGGCGCGCATCTCAGCGACCAGGAGGTCGAGGTGCGGCGCGGCATGCTGGGACCCGACACCCTCGCCACCCTCGTCTACACCTCGGGCACCACGGGCCGCCCCAAGGGCTGCGCGCTCACCCACGGCAACTTCTTCGCCGAGGTCGACAACGCGATCGAGCTGCTCTACCCCGTCTTCAGGGCCAAGACCAGCGAAGAGGCCTCGGTCCTGCTGTTCCTGCCGATGTCCCACGTCTTCGGGCGCATGGTGGCGATCGCCTGCGTCCGCGCCCGCGTACGGCTGGGCCACGCCCCGAGCATCAAGGCGGACAACCTGCTGCCGGACCTGGCGAGCTTCCGGCCGACCTGTCTGCTCGCCATCCCGTACATGCTGGAGAAGGTCTTCAACGCGGCCCGCGCCAAGGCCGAGGCGGGCGGCCGGGTGACGTCGTTCGACCGCGCGGTGGCGGTGGCGCGGCGTTACGGCGAGGCGATGGAGGCCCAGCAGACGGGCACCGGCCCCGGCCCTTCCCACGCCCTCAGGGCCGCCCGGGTCTTCTACGACCCCCTGGTCTACCGCCGCATCCGCAACGCCATGGGCGGCAGGGTCCGCTACGCCATCTGCGGCGGCTCACCGCTGGGCCGCCGCCTCGCCGCGTTCTACGCCGGAGCCGGCATCGAGATCTTCGAGGGCTACGGCCTGACGGAGACCACGGGGGCGTCGACCGTCACCCCGCCCCTGAAACCCCGTCTGGGCACGGTCGGCTGGCCGCTGCCCGGCACCCGCGTCCGGATCGCCGCCGACGGCGAGATCCTCCTCGCCGGCGACCACGTCCTGCGCGGCTACTGGGACCCCCAGGCCGGTGGCGTCGTACCCGCCGCCCCCGACGGCTGGCTCGCCACGGGCGACATCGGCGAACTGGACGACGAGGGCTATCTGACGATCACCGGCCGCAAGAAGGAGCTGCTGATCACCGCGGGCGGCAAGAGCGTCGCCCCGGCGCCCCTGGAGAACTGGCTGCGCTCCCACCCGCTGATCTCCCAGTGCATGGTCGTGGGCGACGGCCGCCCCTTCGTCTCGGCCCTGATCACCCTGGACCCGGACGGCATCACCCACTGGCGCCAGATGAACGGCAAACATCCCGTACCGCCCAAGCTCCTCGTCGACGACGAGGAGCTCCGCGCCGTCCTCCAGCGCGCCGTCGACGAGGCCAACAAGATGGTCTCCCGCCCCGAGTCCATCCGCCGCTTCGCGATCCTCCCCGAGGACTTCTCCGAGGAGGCGGGCCATCTGACCCCGTCGATGAAGCTGCGCCGCGAGGCGGTGATGCGCGCCTTCGCGGCAGAAGTAGAGGGTCTGTACACGCGGTGAGGCACCTTTGCGATCTCTTCACACGGGGTTCTTGACGTCGCAAGGCGTCTGCCCTTTGGCTTTCAGCCACCGCGTCACGATGCTCCCCCCCATCGGAAGGCTTCACCAGTGAAAGCGCGTAACACCCGTCGGTCCGCTGTGCGTCCCCTCTCCATAGCCCTGGCGGTCTCCACAGCGGCCCTGTCCCTCACCGCCTGCGGCGACAGCGGGAGCGACGACTCCGCGGGCGTGAAGAAGGGCAACGACATCACGGTGGGCCTGCTGCTGCCCGACCGGGACACGGCACGCTTCGAGAAGTTCGACTACCCCCTGATCAAGAAGGAGGTCGCCTCCCTCACCGAGAACCAGGGCAAGGTCAAGTACGCCAACGCCGAGGCGAGCGTGTCCAGACAGAGCGAGCAGTTCCAGAAGATGATCGACGACAAGGTCGACGTCATCCTGGTGGACGCGCTGAACTCCAAGACCATCGCCTCGGATGTGCAGAAGGCCAAGGACGCCGGCATCCCGGTCATCGCCTACGACCGGCTCGCCGAGGGCCCGATCGACGCCTACGTCTCCCACGACAACGAACTCGTCGGGCAGGTGCAGGGCCGCGCCATCGTCGGGGAGCTCGGTGACAAGGCCCAGAAGAGCAAGGTCGTCATGATGAACGGCGACCCCGCCGACCCGAACACGGCACGGTTCAAGGACGGCGCGCTCAGCGAGCTCCAGGGGCAGGTGGACATCGTCCAGCAGTACGACACCAAGGAGTGGAAGCCCTCGATCGCCAAGGCCAACATGAAGAAGGCGATCCAGGCCGTCGGGCTGGACGACATCGCCGCCGTCTACTCCGCCAACGACGGCATGGCGGGCGCGGTCATCGAGGCGCTGAAGGAGGCGGGTGCCACGAAGATCCCGCCGGTGACCGGGCAGGACGCCAACCTGGACGCGGTGCAGCGGATCGTGTCGGGGGAGCAGTACATGACCGTGTACAAGTCGTTCCTGCTGGAGGCGACGAACGCCGCGAAGATCGCCGTGGCCAAGGTCCAGGGGCGCTCGATCGAGTTCGCCGCGCTGACCCGGGAGACGGTGGACAGCCCCACGCAGAAGGACATCCCGGCGATGCTGGTGCCGGTGGTCGCGCTCACCAAGGACAACATCAAGGAGACGGTGATCACGGACGGGGTCTACACCGTCAAGGACATCTGCACGGCTGAGTACAAGGCGGACTGCGCGGCGATCGGCCTCGACTAGGTCGCCCCCAGAGTATTGGAACCTTCAGTTCAAAACTGTTAGCGTGCTGCCATGGCCCGGCCGAGGATGTTCGACGAGGAGCGGGCCCTGGACGCGGCGGTGCACGTGTTCTGGGAGCGTGGCTACGAGGCCACCTCCACTCAGGACCTGTGCGACGCCACCGGTCTGGGGCGCAGCAGCATCTACAACACCTTCCAGAGCAAGCACGCGCTGTTCGAGAGGGCCCTCGCCCGCTACCTGGACGCGATGACCGTGACGCAGACGGCCGTCCTGGACGACGTGGAGCGGCCGGCCGCCGACCGGGTGCGCGCACTGCTCGCCCTCGTGGTCGAGGGTGAGGCGGAGTGCCGCAAGGGCTCCGGGCGCGCCCTCGGCTGCCTGGGGGTCAACACCGTCGTGGAGCTGGCCGGGCGCGACCCCGCGGCGGCCGCGCTGCTGGAGCGCGACACCGTCCGGCGCCTGGCCGTCTACCGGGCCGTGATGGAGGCCGGCCGGCGTGACGGCAGTATCACCTCCTCGCGCGATGCGGAGGCGCTGGCCCGTTTCCTCAACGCGACGGTCGCCGGTCTGCGCGTCTCCAGTCAGGGCGGCGCGGGCCGGGCCGAGTTGGAGGCGATCGCCGAGACCGCGATGGACGCGCTGACTCCCTGAGCCCGGCGCCTCAGCGGCCCTCGGGCTTTCACGTGCTTACATTTTGAACTGACCGATACAAAACAAGCAGCCGAAGACAAGGAGCCTCATCGTGCCCCGTGCCGTATACATCCTGGCGCTCGGCATCTTCGCCATGGTGACCAGCGAGTTCGTGGTCGCCGGGCTGATGCCCCAGATGGCGGAGGGCCTGCACGTCACCGTCCCGCAGATCGGGTACCTGATCACCGCCTTCGCCGTGGCCATGGCGGCCGGCGGCCCGTTCCTGACCATGGCGGTGGCCAAACTCCCCCCACGTACGGCGCTGATGACGCTGTTCGCCGTCTTCCTCGCGGGCAACGTCCTGGCCGCGACCGCACCCGGCTACGCGGTGATGACAACCGCCCGCGTCATCACCGGCGTGGCCTCCCAGGCCTTCTTCGGTGTCGCCGTCTCGCTGTGCGTCCAGCTCACCCGCCCGGAGGTGCGCGGCCGGGCGATCGCGGTCGTCATGAACGGGCTGATGCTCGGCACGCTGCTCGGACTGCCGCTGTCCACCCTGGTCGGTGAGCGGTTCGGCTGGCGCGCGGCGTTCTGGGCGATCACGGCACTGGCACTCGTCGCCGCGGCCGTGACCCGCGCCGGGATACCCCCTCTGGAGCGGACGGGAAGCGGCGGCTCACTCCGCGAGGAACTCGGCGTCTTCCGCACCCCGAAGCTCTGGCTGGCCCTCTCCACCAGCACGCTGATCATCGGCGCGACGTTCTCTGCCTTCAGCTACTTCAACCCCATCCTCACCGAGGTCACCGGCTTCTCCACCGGCACCGTCCCCGCCCTTCTGATCGCCTACGGCGCCACCACCGTCCTCGGCAACACCGTCGTCGGCCGCCTCGCCGACCGCCGGACCGTGCCCGTCCTCGCCGTCGGCCTCCTGCTCAACGCGCTGTTCCTCACCGGGTTCGCACTCCTCGCCGACATGCCCGCACCCGCCGTCGTCTGCATGCTGGGCATCGGGCTGGTCGGCGTCACCATGAACCCGGCGATGGTCACCCGCGTCCAGCGGACCGGCAACGCCGGCCCACTGGTCAACACCGTCCACACCTCCTTCATCACCCTCGGTGTCATCCTCGGCTCCTCGCTCGGTGCCGTCGCGATCGAAACGTGGGGCCTGCGGGCCACCCTCTGGCTCGGTGCCGGTATGGCCGTCCTCGGGCTGACGACCCTGCTGCCCGAGCTCACCCGCGGGCGGCCAGGGACGCCCGCGGAGCCGACTCGCCCCGCCCGACGTCCGGCCCCCGCAGGCTCCGCGTCCCGGGAGCGGGTCTGAACTCGCCTTGCCTGCACGGCTCTTGACTTCGCAAGGCTCTCGCGCGACATTCCCCACCCCTTCGCGTTCCTCTTCGGGCTGGAGTGGCCATGACCATGAGCACGAACTCCGTCGGGACTCCCGGGGCCCCGTCCCGAAGACGAGTGCTGGCCGGTGCCGCGGGTGCCGGCCTCGCGGTCGCCGCAGGAGTGCAACAGGGCGCCCACGCCGCCGACTTACCTCCGCTCGGCACCTACGACGTCGTCGTCATCGGCTCCGGCGCCGCCGGGATGACCGCCGCGCTGACCGCCGCCGGGCAGGGCCTGAGCTGCGTCGTCGTGGAGAAGGCCCCGGCCTTCGGCGGCTCGACCGCCCGCTCCGGTGCCGGGATCTGGATCCCGAACAACCCGGTGATCCTCGCGGCCGGCGTCCCCGACACCCCGGCCAAGGCCGCCGCCTACCTCGCCGCCGTTGTCGGCCCGGAGGTCCCCGCCGACCGGCAGCGAGCCTTCCTCACCCACGGCCCGGCGACGATCTCCTACGTCATGGCCCACAGCCCCCTGCGCTTCCGCTGGATGGAGGGCTACAGCGACTACTACCCCGAGCTGCCCGGCGGCTTGCCGAACGGCCGTTCCATCGAGCCCGACCAGCTCGACGGCAAGCTCCTCGGGGCCGAACTGGCCCGGCTGAACCCGCCGTACATGGACGTCCCCGCCGGGATGGTGGTCTTCAGCGCCGACTACAAGTGGCTGGCCCTGGCCGCCGTGAACGCCCGGGGCGCCGCCGTCGCCGCCCAGTGCCTGGCCCGTGGCACGAAGGCCGCGGCGCTCGGCCAGAAGCCCCTGACGATGGGCCAGGCCCTGGCGGCGGGCCTGCGAGCCGGACTGCGATCCGCAGGCGTACCGGTATGGCTGAACACGCCCCTGAGCGACCTGCACGTCGAGAACGGCAGGGTCACCGGCGCGGTCGTCACCCGCGACGGCAGTCCGGGGCTGGTCCGCGCCCGCCGGGGCGTGATCGTCGGCTCCGGCGGCTTCGAGCACAACGCGGCGATGCGCGACCGCTACCAGCGCCCGCCCATCGGCACGGACTGGACGGTCGGCGCCAAGGAGAACACCGGCGACGGCATCCGGGCGGGGGAGCGGCTCGGCGCGGCGCTCGACCTGATGGACGACGCGTGGTGGGGCCCGGCGATCCCGGTCCCGGGCCAGCCGTACTTCTGCCTCGCCGAACGCACCCTCCCCGGCGGGCTGCTGGTGAACGGATCGGGCAGGCGCTTCGTCAACGAGGCCGCGCCCTACAGCGACGTCGTCCACACCATGTACGACGTCCACGACACCGACCCGGCCATCCCGTCCTGGCTGATCGTCGACCAGAACTACCGCAACCGGTACCTCTTCAAGGACGTCCTGCCGGCCCTGCCCCTCCCCGACGCCTGGTACGACTCGGGCGCCGCGCACAAAGCCTGGACCCTGGACGCCCTGGCCGCGTCGATCGGCGTTCCGGCGGCGGCCCTGCGCACGACCGTCGACCGCTTCAACGCGCAGGCACGGCGGGGCGAGGACCCCGACTTCCACCGCGGCGACAGCGCCTACGACCACTACTACACCGACCCGTCGGTCCTCCCGAACCCCTGCCTGGCGCCCCTCCGGCTGCCGCCCTACCACGCCTTCCGCATCGTCCCCGGCGACCTCGGCACGAAGGGTGGCATGCGGACGGACGCCCGAGCCCGCGTCCTGCGCCCCGACGGCTCGGTGATCCCGGGCCTGTACGCGGCGGGCAACGCCAGCGCGGCGGTGATGGGCCACAGTTACGCGGGCGCGGGCTCGACGATCGGGCCGGCGATGACGTTCGGGTACATCGCGGCGAGGGATGTCGCGGGGGTGTTGTAGGGGGTGTCGCGGGGGTGCCGTTGGGGGCGGGTCCTCCTAGGACACCGGCTCGGGGGGCTTGCGGGCGACCAGGCACGCCTGGCGGACCGGCTCCCCGAGTTCCTCGTCGGGCTCCCGGACGGTCCGCGAGCGCAGGACGAAACCGGCGGCTTCCAGCAGGGCGGCGATCTGCTCCGGCTGCCGCCGCCGGAAGGTCAGGGCAACCCGGTGCCCGAAGGCCTCCTCGTAGCGGCGGGGCTCCTCACCGGCCTGGAAGCCGAGGAGCAGGTGCCCTCCGGGCCGCAGGACCCGGCGGAACTCGGCGAAGACGGCCGGCAGCCGGTCGAGCGGGGTGTGGATGGTCGAGTACCAGGACACGACGCCGTCGAGCGAGCCGTCGGGCAGGTCCAGCTCCAGCATCGAGCCCTGCTCGAACCGCAGGCCGGGATGCTCGCGCCGGGCGATCGCGAGCATCGACTCCGACAGGTCCAGCCCGAACACGGACAGCCCCCGTGACGCCAGGTACGCGGTCACCCGCCCCGGCCCACACCCGAGATCGGCGACCTCGCCCCCCTCACCCACGAGTTCCGCGAATCCGTACAGCACCCCGCGGTCCAACGGTGTCCCCACGAGCGGCTCGCTGAAGTGGACGGCGTAGTCCTCCGCCACGGCGTCGTAGAAGGCCCGGGTCTCGGTCAGGAAGTCGACTTCGGTCATGGCCCGACCCTATTGCGGGCGTCTGACATCGCGGGGCGCTCCTGCGGCGTCCCGCCGCCCTCACACGGCCGCCGTACAGCGACCTGCCGCCGCGGTCCGGTCAGGGCAGGGCTGTCGTCACGGGTTTCGCCTCGGGCCCGGGTGGTGGTGGCGGGGGCTGGTGCACCGCCCGGGCCGGTCAGCGGGGGCGGCCGGCTCGGCCGGAGCCCGCCACCGCGCCGGGGTGGTCATGGCGGGGCGGTCGTCACGGGCTCGTCCACCGTCTGGGTACGTGATCGCGGGGTGCTCCGGGACCAGCCCGGCCTGCCCGTCACCCTCGACGCTTGTCACGACCAGCGTCCGCCGTCCGGCGTGCTTGTCATGGCCAGCGTCCGCCGTCGGTGTGTCCGTCGTGGCCGGTGGTTGTCGTCGTCCGGCGTGTCCGTCAGGGGGCGGCGTCCGTCGTCGTCCGGCGTGTCCGTCAGGGGGCGGCGTCCGTCGTCGTCCGGCGTGTCCGTCAGGGGGCGGCGTCCGTCGTCGTCCGGCGTGTCCATCAGGGGGCGGCGTCCGTCGTCGTCTGGCGTGTCCGTCAGGGGGCGGCGTCCGTCGTCGTCCGGCGTGTCCGTCATGGCCAGTGCTCGTCGCCGCCCGCGCCGACACAGCCAGTGCTCGTCGCCGCCACCGTGCCCATCACGGCCAGTGCTCGCCGCCGTCGGCGTGCCCGACACCGCCCGCGTACCGGTCATGGCCGGTGGTCGTCGGCGTGCCCGACACGGCCAGTGCTCGTCGCGACCACCGTGCCCGTCACGGCCGGCGCCCCTCGCGGCGCGGGCCCCGGCGGCGCTGCGGTCGGCGGCGGGGCGGACCCGGCACGGGACCGGGCCCGGCGTGCGGACGAGCTGGGCAGGCGATCTGCGTCCTACCGCGTAGGTCCGTCTCCCCGGTCCTCGTCCGCCTGCCGTGCCCCGAGCCCGGCCCCCGCGCCGATCGCCGTGCCCAAGCCCATGCCCAGAGCCAGGCCCAGACCGATGTTGTCGAAGACGGTCAGGCCGAGGGCGAGTCCTGCTGCCGTGCCGAGGGACAGGCCGAGGGACAGGCCAAAGGCCAGGCGTTTGTCGGCGGGGGTGCCGCTGTCTCCCCCCTCGTGCTGCGGGTCTGTCTGCATCCGGCCATTCTCTCAGGGGCCACGAGGAGCAGGGGCCACGTGGAGAATTCGCCGGAAATTCACCGGGGGGTAAGGGACAAAAGGCAGGAGCCCCGCCGCCTGACGGCGCGGGGCTCCTTGGGTACTACTGATCAGACCGGCGTGACGTTCTCAGCCTGCGGACCCTTCGGGCCCTGCGTGACGTCGAAAGACACCTGCTGGTTCTCCTCGAGAGAGCGGAAGCCGCTCGCGTTGATCGCGGAGTAGTGGACGAAGACGTCGGGGCCGCCGCCCTCCTGGGCGATGAAACCAAAGCCCTTTTCGGCGTTGAACCACTTCACGGTTCCGGTAGCCATAAGCCCTCCTTGGGCTCAAAAGGGTTGCCCTGCTCCAGAACCAGCAAGTGTGAAGATGAATTCTGCACAACTGCATACGTCTGAGAATGACGAGAGCCCGCGGTCACATGCTCCGCAGGCTCTGTACTGCAAGGGAAACCAAACTGCAACTTGCGACGAGCGTAGCACGCAGGCCCCGGAATGCAATAGGGGTCAAGATCACGTCACCCGAATGTTTGAACCCGCACCGCCGACTGGCGGTGCAGGCGCCGACCGCCCGTCCCGGGCCCACGGCGGGGCCGGGCGCTACCCCCTACGCCAAGAGGGCTAGCCTCACGATGTGGACAATCCTCGCACCCGGCCGCGCGTCGGCCACATCCAGTTCCTGAACTGCCTGCCCCTGTACTGGGGGCTCGCCAGAACGGGCACGCTCCTCGACTTCGAGCTCACCAAGGACACCCCGGAGAAGCTCAGCGAGAAGCTGGTGCAGGGCGATCTCGACATCGGTCCGATCACCCTGGTCGAGTTCCTCAAGAACGCCGACGACCTCGTCGCCTTCCCCGACATCGCCGTCGGCTGCGACGGCCCGGTCATGTCCTGCGTGATCGTCTCGCAGGTCCCGCTGGACCGCCTGGACGGCGCCCGCGTCGCGCTCGGCTCGACCTCCCGCACCTCCGTCCGCCTCGCCCAGCTGCTCCTCGCCGAGCGCTACGGCGTACAGCCGGACTACTACACCTGCCCGCCCGACCTCAGCCTGATGATGCAGGAGGCCGAGGCCGCCGTCCTCATCGGCGACGCGGCGCTGCGCGCCAACATGGTCGACGGGCCCCGCTTCGGCCTGGACGTGCACGACCTCGGCGCGCTGTGGAAGGAGTGGACGGGCCTGCCGTTCGTCTTCGCGGTCTGGGCGGCGCGCCGCGACTACGCGGAGCGCGAGCCGGTCATCACACGCAAGGTGCACGAGGCCTTCCTCGAGTCCCGCAACCTCTCCCTGGAGGAGGTCGGCAAGGTCGCCGAGCAGGCCGCCCGCTGGGAGGCCTTCGACGAGGAGACCCTCGCCCGCTACTTCACGACGCTCGACTTCCGCTTCGGCGGCCCGCAGCTGGAGGCGGTCGCCGAGTTCGCCCGCCGGGTCGGCCCGACGACCGGCTTCCCCGCGGACGTGAAGGTGGACCTGCTCCACCCCTGAGCGGGCACGCGCTCCCGCACTACGCTGCTGGGACGTGCGCGCGTACGGGGGCCGGCGAGGGCCTGCGGGCGCCTACGGGGGAGGGGTGACGCCATGCGGCCGCTCGAAGTCGACGAACCCACCGTCGTGGGACCCTACCGGCTGCTCGGCCGGCTGGGCTCCGGCGGCATGGGCCGGGTCTATCTGGGCCGCAGCGCCGGCGGCCGTACGGTCGCGGTGAAGATCGTCCATCCGCACTTCGCGCTCGACGAGGAGTTCCGGGCCCGCTTCCGCCGCGAGGTCGAGGCCGCGCGCCGGGTGGGCGGCGCGTGGACGGCGCCCGTCCTGGACGCGGACCCGGACGCGCGCGTGCCGTGGGTGGCGACGGCGTACGCGGCGGGCCCTTCACTGTCGGCCGCGGTCGGCGAGGGCGGCGCGCTGCCGGCCCACACCGTACGGGTGCTGGGGGCGGGGCTGGCCGAGGCGCTGGCGGCGGTGCACGAGCTGGGCCTGGTGCACCGGGACGTGAAGCCGTCGAACGTCCTGCTCACGCTCGACGGCCCGCTGCTGATCGACTTCGGCATCGCGCGGGCCACGGACGGTACGGCGTCCCTGACGTCCACGGGCGTGTCGATCGGCTCGCCCGGCTACATGTCGCCCGAGCAGATCCTCGGCAAGGGCGTCACGGGCGCGGCGGACGTCTTCTCACTCGGCGCGGTCCTGGCCTACGCGGCGACCGGCGAACCGCCCTTCCCCGGGGACTCCTCGGCGGCCCTGCTCTACAAGGTCGTCCACGAGCAGCCGGAACTGGGCGGGCTGGACGGACAGTTGCGGGAGCTCACGGCGGCCTGCCTGACGAAGGACCCGGGCGCGCGGCCCGCCCCCGCCGAGGTGGCCCGGCGGTTGGCGCCCGAGGGCGCGGCCCGGCTGGTGGCGGGCGGGTGGCTGCCGGGGGCGCTGGTGGAGCAGGTGAGCCGGAGCGCCGTGCGGCTGCTGAACCTGGAGGCGACGGGGCCGGGGACCGGAGGCGGGGCCGGGGGCCCTTCGGGGCCGGTCGGTTTCAGCAGCCCGTCCGTGGCCCCGCTGGAGACAGTGACGCCGCTGGAGACAGTGACGCCGGCGGAGGCAGTGACGCCGGCGGAGGCAGTGACGCCGGCGGAGGCAGTGACGCCGGCGGAGGCAGTGACGCCGGCGGAGGCAGTGACGCCGACGGAGGCAGGTACGCCCGGTGCATTCGGACCGCCGCCGGTGATGCCCACGCCGCCCGCCCCCTCCACCGCCGTACCGGCCGCCGTACCCGCACCCCGGGACGCCGGTCCGCACGACGACACCGCCGCCCCGTCGCCCACCGGCCGGCGCCCCGGCAGGGTGTCCCTCTCCGTGGCGGCGACGTCCACGCCGGAGGGCGGCGGGCGGGTGCGGAGGCTGAGCTGCACCGTGGCACTGGCGGTCGCCGGGGCGATGGCGGCCGTGACGATCGGCTCGGTGTTCGTCTTCGACCTGCTGCCGGGCCGGGGCGGCCAGGACGACGCGGACTCGGGCAGTGGGTCCGACTCGCCCCCGGCGGCGACCGCGAGCTCCGCCCCCTCCGCCGGCGCGGTGCCCGCCGCGTACCTCGGCACCTGGGAGGGCCAGGGCGTCGCCCTCGACGGCAGACTGCCCCTCGGCACATTCCGCATCACGATCGAACGGGCCGCCGTCGGCGAAGAGTTGGGCAGGCTCCGCCAGACCGACCAGATCGGCGGCGTCTGCGTCGACGTACTGACCCTGAAGCAGGTGACGAAGAAGGAGCTCGTCGCGACGTCGGTCGGCGCGAAGACCAACCACAGCGGCTGCAACCCGGCCCCCACGACGGTGCGCTTCACGCCGGTGGGTGACGATCTCCAGTACCGGTCGGAGAGCGAGGACTCGGGTCGTCCTCAGGCTCGGATGTCGAAGGTGCGGTAGCGGAGGACCGACCGCCGTACTTGAAGAACAGGGTGATCAGCAGCGCGGCCGCGGCGAGGGTGGCGACGAGACCGACGGCCCACAGCCACGGGTAGTGCACATGCACCCAGCAGGGCCCGCCCTCGCTGTAACAGTCGGAGTCCCAGTCGCGGCGCCGCTTGGGCCGTGTGGTCCCCACGATCACCCCGGCGACCAGGTACCCCGCCGCCAGCCCGGGCAGCGAGGCGGCAGCCCAGGCCAGCGAACGCGGCTTGCTCTTCTTCCAGTTCATCCGGGTCAGGGGCCAGGCCCAGGCGAGGAAGACCAGCGGTACCAGTGCCCCCACGGTGGCGGCGAAGGCATACGCGCCGCCGGGCCACGCGGCGGCGAAGCCGCTCCAGAGGTCGTCCCCCCAGTACATGTCGAAGAAGTACAGCGGCGTCAGCAGGACGAAGACGCCGGGGATCACCGCACAACCCACGGCACATCCCCAGTCCGGCTTCTTCAGCCGCCCGGCGGCGGGCCGGCCGGGCCGGTGCTTGTACCGCAGGGCGGCCTTGGCCGCCTTTCTCCGCTTCGGCTTCGCCGAACTTCCGCCCATGGCCCCTGACTCTCACCCTGCTCAAGCGGTCACTACTGTGTCTGCGATAGCGAACACCATCAGATGCGCCCAGCACATCGCAACGCGTGACACGGGGAAGGCCCACAAATGGAGACGCTGCAACCGGACGATCCAACGGAGTTGGGCACCTACCGTCTCCTGCGAAGACTCGGTGCCGGCGGCATGGGCCGCGTCTACCTGGCCCGTTCGCCCGGTGGCCGTACCGTCGCCGTGAAGGTCGTACGTCCGGATCTGGCAGCGGATGGCGACTTCCGCGGCCGCTTCCGGCACGAGGTCGAGATAGCCAAGGCAGTCTCCGGCCGCTTCACCGCCCCTGTCGTGGACGCCGACCCTGACGCGCCGCTGCCGTGGCTGGCGACGTCGTACGTGCTCGGTCCGGATCTCACGGATGTGGTCGCCGCGCACGGTGCCTTGCCGGAGCGGACCGTGCGGGCACTGGCCGCAGGCCTCGCCGCTGCCCTCCAGGAGGTGCACGCGGCGGGGTTGATCCACCGGGACCTCAAGCCGTCGAACGTCCTGCTGGCGGCAGATGGCCCGCGCGTCATCGACTTCGGTATCGCGCGTGCGGTGGACGGAAACCGTATGACACAGACGGGAGTCGTGGTCGGCTCACCCGGTTACATGTCACCGGAGCAGGCGCTCGGTAAGGATGTCGGCCCGGCGGGTGATGTTTTCTCGCTGGGTGCCGTGCTCGCGTTTGCGGCGACAGGCAGGGGCACGTTCGGTCACGGAGCCGTCTCGCACGCCTCGTTGCTCTACCAGGTTGTGCATGGCGAGCCCGATCTGGAGGGCGTACCGCAGCAACTGCTGGGCCTCGTACGCGCATGTCTCGCGAAGGACCCGGCGCATCGACCGGCGCCGTCGGAAATCGTGGCGGCACTCGCACCACAGGGCGTCGAGGGTGTCCTCAGCGACTGGCTGCCGTCGGCGGTGGCATCGACGATCGCCACGCATGCGGCCGGAATACTGGACTTGGAGGCACCGCAGCAGCCTCAGACCCCGGTCGCTGCGTCCTTCGGGCCCGCACCGGCGATGACGGGTGGGACGGCGGCGTCGGCGAGCACACCGACGCCGGGGTACGGGTACCCGTCGGCCTCTGGACATGGCGGCACCCCTGCGGCTGCCTACAGCACCCCGATGCCCGGCTACGCCACACCGCCGGGTGACGCGCAGACCCCGGGACACGGGAGCACCGCGCCAGTCCTCGCCACCGCTCCCTCCCGCCGCCGCGTCCTCGGTCTTGCGCTCGGCGGTGCCGGCGCTGTGGCTGTGACGGGCGGAGCCGTCGCTTGGTGGCTCGGCCGGGACGGTGACCCCTCCGGCACGGCGACCGGCAGGAGTGGCGTCGGCGGTTCCGCGCAACCAGTCGAGGAGAACTTCACCACCCCGCCGGCCGGAGTCGCCCCCCAACCTCTGTGGCACGAGCAGGCGGCGGAGGACAGCACCACCACGGACGTACCGCTCCTCATCCATGACGGCCTGCTCCTGGTCAGCGGCGATCCCCTGGTGGCGTACGACGTGAAGACCGGAAAGGCCCGCTGGTCGAAGCCTGACATCTGTGCCCCCGGCTCCCAGCTACTGTTCCGTGACGGCAAGGTGTTCCTGACCGATGGCGGCGCCGAGGGAGTCCTCGTCGCGCGGGATGTGAAGACCGGCGAGGAGGTGTGGCGCAGCCGCCTCGGCAAGCAACTCGGCATCGAGGGCACCATCGCCATCGACGACAAGAACGTGTACGTCACGGTGACCGACTACTCCCGGGCCGCGAGCGCCACCGAGTACCGCACTGCGGTCGCCGCGGTCAGTCACAGCACCGGTGGAAAGGTGTGGCTGCAGCACCGCGACTGGGGCACGAAGGATTACGACGTGCAGGGCACCGTCTCCGGCAAGCACCTCGTCTACACGGACTCCAACTACAACCTCACCGTGCGCGACACCGCGACCGGTGACCAGCTGTGGACCCAGAAGATCGGCGACGACTGGGCCTGGCAGCCGACGGTCGCGAACGGCCTCGTCTTTCTGCCCGGCGAGAAGCTCACGGCGGTCGACGCGGAGACAGGCAGCACACGGTGGACGCTCTCACCCAAGGGACGCCGCGGCTTCAACAACCCTGCCGTCATCGACGGCGTGCTCTATGTCAGCGACTACGACCGCGGCGTATGGGCCGTCGACGTCAAGAGCGTGCAGCGGCTCTGGCTGTGTGAGGACCAGGACCGTGGCGGGCCGGAGACCTTCGTGAGGGTCGGCACGACGCTGTACTGCGCCTCCGGACCCCTGTCGGGGGGTGTCATCGCCCTTGCTGCCAAGACCGGCAAGGTGCGCTGGACCTGGACCGACGACAAGGACTCCGGCGCCCCGTGGCAGATAGCCCATGCCGGAAACCGGCTGTTGGTGACGAACGGGCCGGAGATCTACGCGATGCCGGCAGTCTGACGCCGGGGCGCTGGGGAGCGAGGCCGGGGACTGCCATAGTCTCCGTTAGCTGAAGTTAACGAACGTGGCCGCAGGGGCCGACGGGGAGGATGACCACCATGCAGATGCTGGTCACGGTCGTACGCGAAGGCGGTGAGCCGGAGGACGTCGTCGTCACCGCCGACGACACCGCCACGGCAGGCGATGTCGCGGAGGTACTGGCGCAGGCCGTCGGACAGAGCGTCGCACCGCATGGCGGTGGGACAGGGAACGTCGTGGCCATGCCCGGCACCTCACTGGCTTCGCTGCCTGGCTACGGGACGGCGGTGACCGGAGCGCCGGCGCTGTGGGCCGATGGTGTGCTGTGTGATCCGGAGGCACCGGCGGCCGGAGTCCTGCGGGACGGCATGCGCGTCTCCGTCGACAGCTCGATAGGCCCGTTGCTGCGCAAGGGTGAGCCCGTAGGACAGTACGAGTTGCGGGTAACCGGTGGTCCCGGTTCCGGACGGGTGGTCCGGCTGGGTGTCGGCGCGGCCACCGCGGGATCGGCACCCACCTGTTCGTTGCCCTTGCCGGATGTCTCGCTGCCGCCGATCGCCCTCCGGCTGACGGTCGACCTCCAGGGCAACGTCGTGCTCGCACCGGAGGCCGGCGCCGACATCCGGCTGAACGACGATCCGGTGACGGCCGGGACTCCTTGGCCGCTCGGCGGTGTCGTACGGGTCGGTGACACGCTGCTCGTACTCGACAAGGTGGTCGAGCCGGACGCGCACTTGGCTCCGATGAGCGAGGGCGGCCTCGCCTACAACCGCCCTCCTCGCCTTTCGCCGTTGCGGCCTCGGCGGAGGCTGGCCGTGCCGGTGCCCCCCACGAAGGGGGACCGCGCGCGTTTCCAGTTCATCATGGCGTTCATGCCCATGCTGTTCGGGCTGGCCATGTACCTCTTCACCAAGCAGATCTACATGCTGCTGTTCTGCCTGATGAGCCCGCTCATGATGCTGGGCCAGTGGATCAGTGAGAACCGCGAGGGCAAGAAGAAGCACAAGACGTCCCTCAAGCAGTACAAGAAGGACCTCGCGGCCTATGAGGCCGAACTCGTCACCCTCAGCAAGGAAGAACAGCGCGCCCGGCGCGAGGACAACCCCGACCCGGCCGAGGTCCTCCTCTACGCGACCGGCCCCCGCCGCCGTCTGTGGGAGCGCCGCCTCACCGACCCGGACGCGATGCAACTGCGTATCGGGGTCGGCGCTCTGCCGTCCGACGTGGAACTCGTTTTCGCACGCGGCGGCTCGTCGCACGACGAGGAGCCCCCGGAGCCCCCGCTCCTGCCGGATGTCCCGGTCACCCTGCCCTTTGCCCGGCTCGGCGTGGTCGGTATCGCGGGGGACCGCGCCCGCGCCCTCGCCACTGCGCGCTGGCTGAGCGTGCAGGCCGCCGTGCTGCACAGCCCCCGAGACCTGTCACTGGTGTCGCTGGCTGCGACACCCGCCGCCGGCGCCGAGTGGCACTGGGCACACTGGCTGCCCCACACCAACCCCGACGAGGGACAGGACTGCGTCGCTCTGGTCGGCTTCGACTCGGAGGGCATCAGCCGCCGAGTCAACGAACTTCTGAACGAGCTGGCTCGACGCAAGGCGGCCCGCGAGCAGCACAACATGACAGGCCAGCTGTATCCGGACGCCAACGTGCTCCTGATACTCGACGGGGCACGGTTGCTGCGGCGCGTACCCGGCGTTCCCCAACTCCTGGCCGAGGGCCCGCAGTACGGGATCTTCGCCCTCTGCATCGACGAGGACGAGCGGCTGCTTCCCGAGGAGTGCAAGGCCGTCGTGGCGTGGTCGCCCGACGCGGCCCACCACGTCCGGGTGCGCGGTTACGGCCTGGAGGCCGTCGGTGACGTCCTCGCCGACCAGGTGCCTTACGAATGGTGCGAACTCCTGGCCCGGTCTCTCGCCCCCATCCGGGATGTCAGTCGTGACGACGCGAATTCCGCACTGCCCACCTCGGCCCGACTGCTGAACCTGCTGAACATGCCCAACCCGGCGGGCGTCGACGTGGAGCGCATCTGGCAGGCCGGTGGTTCGACGACGTCCGCACCCATTGGAATCGCCGCCGATGGCGTATTCGTCCTGGACATCCGCCGCGATGGGCCGCATGCCCTGGTCGCCGGTACGACGGGTGCCGGTAAGTCCGAGCTCTTGCAGACGATCATCGCCTCGCTGGCGGTGGCGAATCGCCCCGACGCCCTGAACTACGTCCTCATCGACTACAAGGGCGGCAGCGCCTTCATGGACTGCGCTCGCCTGCCGCACACCGTCGGCATGGTCAGCGACCTCGACGCCCACTTGACCGAGCGGGCCCTTGCCTCGCTCGCCGCCGAGCTGCATCGCCGGGAGCGGATTCTCTTCGACGCCGCCGCCAAGGACATCGAGGACTACAACGACACCCGCAAGCTCCGCCCCGAACTGGAGCCGATGCCCCGGCTCGTCCTGGTCATCGACGAGTTCGCGTCCCTGGTCGCGGAATTGCCCGACTTCATCGCGGGACTGGTCGACATCGCACGCCGAGGCCGCTCTCTCGGCGTGCACCTGATTCTCGCGACGCAGCGTCCCGCGGGTGTGGTGAGCGCCGACATCCGGGCCAACACCAACCTCCGCATCGCCCTCCGGGTGACGGACGCCGCCGAGTCGATGGACGTCATCGATGCACCGGACTCGGGCGCGATCTCGAAGTCGACGCCAGGTCGTATGTACGTCCGTTCCGGCGCCCAGTCACTCGTCGGTGTGCAGTCGGCCCGTATCGGTGGCCGTCGCCCGGCCACGGGGCAGACGGGGCCGAAGGCCACGCTTGTGCCCTTGCCCTGGAACGCCTACGCTCGCCCGCTGCCCAAGCGGGAAGAGGCCGAGGACGACGGCACGATGGTCACCGACCTGGCCGTCCTCGTGGACGCGGTGCGCAACGGTGCGGAGCGGATGGGCTTCGGCGAACAGCGCAGCCCGTGGCTTCCGCCGCTGGCGGAGTCCGTCACGCTGGACGAACTGTCCACTTACGGTGGCGCACCGGCCACCATCCCTGGCGACGACGTGGCTCCCATCCCGTACGGCCTGATCGACCTGCCGGCGAAGCAGACCCGCATGCCGGTGTCCTTGGACCTGGTGCACGGTGAGCACACCCTGCTGCTCGGTGGCGCTCGTTCCGGACGCTCGACGGCACTGCGCACGCTCGCCGGCTCACTGGCCCGCAACACATCCCCGCACGACGTGCACGTCTATGCCATCGACTGCGGCTCCAACGCTCTACTGCCCCTGGTGCGTATGCCGCACGTCGGCGCCGTCGTGACACGCGATGAGCCGGACCGGGTCCGCAGGCTGATCCAGCGCCTCCAGGTGGAGATCGCCCGCCGTCAGCAACTACTGGCGATGGAGGGCGCGTCGAGCGCGGCGGAGCAGCGCGCGGGAGCTTCCCCGGAGGAGCGCCTGCCCTGGATGGTTCTGCTCCTGGACAGTTGGGAAGGTTTCGCGTCGACCTTCGAGAACTACAACTACGGCCAGTTGCTGGAAGCGGCCCAGAGACTCTTCCGTGAGGGATCCGCAGCGGGCCTGAAGGTCGTCATGACGGCCGACCGCAGTGGTCTGAGCGGTCACGTCTCCTCGGCCTTCGCCGACCGACTCGTCATGCGCTTCGCCGACCCGAACGACTATTCAACGGCCGGTCTCCACGCCCGCGAGGTTCCGAAGAACATGCCGCCCGGGCGCGCCCTGCGTATCACGGACACGGGCGTGGACGAGACACAGATCGGTCTGCTGGCGCCGGATCCGGCCGGCCAGGCCCAGGTCCGCGCCCTCCGCGAGATCGCGGAGGAGGCGCGAACGCGCTACGGCCGAGTCCCGGCGGGCCGCCGCCCCCTGCGCGTCGACGCTCTGCCGACGCGCATCACAGCGTCGGAGGCGATGGCCCTGGACCCGGACTTCGTGCCGCCGTCGCCGTTGTGGGCGCTGGTCGCCGTGGGAGGCGACGAACTCCACCCCATCGGCATCGACTTGGAGGAGAACGGACCCGGCTTTGTCATTGCCGGACCACCGAAGTCCGGCCGTTCGACTGCACTGCTGTCCGCCGCCGAGTCCCTTCTGCGAGCAGGCACTCCTCTGGTGGTCGTGACACCTCGCCGGTCCCCGCTGCGGGAGCTCGAGGGTCGAGAAGGGGTACTCGGCGTGCTCAACGCGGAAAGCTCGGGTGACGACCTGGAAGATCTCCAGGACCAACTCGACGGGCGACCGTACGTCGTCGTGGTCGACGACGCCGAACTCCTCTATGACGCGCCACTGGACGAGCCGCTGGAAGGGGTCATCCGTCAGGGAGCCGACGGCGGTGTGGGCCTGCTCGCCGCCGGCACGACGGACTCACTGTCCGGCCAGTACCGGGGCTTCGCAGTTGAGGCCCGCAAGTCCCGCAACGGCATGTTGCTGACGCCGCAAAGCACGTCGGACGGCGAACTGTTCGGCATCCGGCTGCCTGCGAACAGCGGTGGCGGGGCAGCCGGCAGCGGGTTGTTCGTGACTGGCGGGGCGTTCGTACCGGTTCAGGCAGTGATGAACGGCTGACCGAGGGCCAATGACGACACAGCGGGCCCTGCCTTTGCAGACGGGGTCCGCTGTGTTGGTTCCGCGGTTACGGCTTGGTGAGACGGACGGATTTGGAGCCGGGCTCTTGCGGCTGCGCTGGATCGGGAACCAAGGAGTCCGGAGGCCAGGTTCGGAGGATCCAACGGCGGCGGAGCGTCAAGGCGACCGATCCGGATAGGAAGAAGGCAGCGAGAGCCGCTGTGCCGTACGTCGGCAGGTCAGCGGGGGGAGCCGTCACCCAACTGCGGGCAAGAATGCGCGACGGATCCTTGGGATCGTAGGTCACCAGCATCGAATCACCGGTATGTGCGTCGGGAAGCATCCCGGCGATCTCAGAGAGCTCGACCGCGGTACCTTTCTCAGGGCCCTGAACGAGACGGATTTTGACGTACTTGGGCTTGGTGTCGACGTCAATGACCGTGGCGGCCACGGTGACGCCATGGGAGCGCAGATCCTCAACCAAGGAGCGCGACGGAAGCCAGAAGAAAAGAGCCATCCCGACAAACGACGCGCACAAGCCGATGCAAGCCCAGATAACACGCAATCCTGGGAGCGGTGGCCGTGGCTTGAATTGTGCCACTCTGGCGGCAGCCTGCCGTGCGCGTTCTGCCCTAGGGGGTAGCCGATAGTTGTCTGCAGGACGGCGCTGCTGCTGCTTCTTCTTCATCGTTGGCCCCAAGGCTCTGCATCAGTGCCCGGTTGAATGCGGCTGTCGGGTCCTTCGTGAACCGGCCACAGAAGAGCGCGGCCTTCTTATCGAGTCCGTGTGCCCTGCTAAAACGCCGCCGGGGGCACCCCGTACGAGGTTTGATGACCTCGAAGGAATGCCCCGGCAGGCTGTGGCATCGGCGCGGCCGCGTCGGCTCAGGTGGCGCGCTCGATGTTGTCGGCGCTGGTGTTGGCCGACTTGCTGGCTTCGTTCAGCGTGTCGACCCACTTGTCGAACGTCGGCTTCACGTCGTGCCAGTCGTTCCGGAAGCGGTCGGCCTTGGGGCCCTTCCAGTAACCCGAGCTCCGGCTGGTGGCCGTCTCCAGAGCCTTGATGAGGCCCTGAAGGTCGGTGGCCTTCTTGCCGAAGAGCTTTGACAGCTCCCGAAGCTGAGTGAGATCTGCACCGCGATCCATGGCGATCCTCCCCGTGTCACGTTAGGTAAACGGACTATCCGTTTGCAACAAGGGACGCTACCGCACCAGACGTAGTTGCAGTCCAGCGCCTTGGGAGATGGGAGCTTCGTGTGAACGAGTGGTGTTGGCCTGGGCCGGGAGCCCGACGAAGGTCTACACGGAGCCCCAGTATGCTGAGGCTCCAGGGACAGCGGGGGAGGCTGCTATGGCAAATCCTGACATTCAGGAACTCAACCAGCGGGCCAGCCAGCTGAGGTCGCTGGCCGACCACATCGACTCACTTGTCGATGCCGCCAAGAAGCACAGCACCATCGGGATGAAGACCTGGTCGGGCCCCAACGCGGACGACGTGCGCGGGCGGCTCAAGGGCTGGCAGACCACGTGCGGCACGGTCGCCAAGGCGCTGCGCGACGAAGCGCACAAGTGCGCGCAGGACGCCAAGGACCTGAAGGACGAGAAGAAGTAGCGGGCGCTGCCCCCGCTACGGCGAGAGGAACCTGTACCAGTGCCCTCGTACGACAGCTCCCGGGCCCGTTTCCGGCTGGCCGACCGCCACATCGCTGTGTTCGCACACCTCTTGGACGGTGAGACGCCGCCTGAGGAGCTGTGGGAGTCACTGGTCGAGCTCCAGCGCATCGGCCTGGTAGGCGAGGAGGGAGAACTGGCTCCGGTTCTCCGCGAGCCGCTCGGCGCCCTGGCCGACCCGATGGTCATGATCCAGGTGGAGATCACGGGCGAGCACGGCGTGGTCAACCACGGTGTGGTCGTGGGCCAGGAGGCCGTGATCTCACACGACGGCTGGCCGGGCGAGGAAGAGTCCGAGTACGTCTCCATCGAGCCGAACACCCTCGTGTGGGAACTGGCCCGCAAGGTCAACCTGCATCGCGGGGACAAGCCGGTGGAAGGCGCTCCCGAAGTACGAGTCGAGACGACCATGGGTGCTCTGGACGCCGCGTTCGTCACTCTGGAAGAGTCCGGCGCCGACGAGGACACGACCCGCGACCTCGTTCGCAAGGCACTCAGCGAGGCGGACACCAAGCTCAAGGACCCGGTCCTGGGCCAACTCCTGGATTTGGTCGTCTCCTTGAACGCCACTTGGCGCATCACCACCGCCTGGGACGGCGAACACGAGGGCCAGCGCTCCACCATGGTCCGCGCCCTGGCCGTCTGGGACTGCGGCCCCCTCGGCTACTGGATCCGCGAGCAGCCCGAAGAACCCATCATGCCGGGCCAAGTCGGCCCGGACAGCGCGCTCGTTCTGGTGAAGTCCGACTCCGCCGAGGTGTGGGAGAAACTGACGGATCTGTTGCCGGACAAGGAAGAACTGCTGATCGCGGGCGAGTGAGACCGGAGTCTCGGACACGACCGAGGTGTATCCGCGTGCGAGCCGACAGGAACTGCGGCGTCGGCTCGGCACGCTGGGGGTCCTCGTCTTTCTGCCCCTGGCGCTGACCGGGTAAGCGTGGCTGGCTCAGCACCAAGGCCCACTGATGTTGGCGGGCGCGATCCTGGCCATGCTCTCGCTGGTAGTTGCCTGGGCCATGTGTGGTGCCGGACCGGGTGCGTGCGTAGCAGTCTCCGGGTTTGCCTTCATGCTCTTTGTGGGGCCGGGGTCGTGACAACTGATACCGACAAGTCCGACGCCTGCGAGGTGGACGACCCCGACGGCTGTGACGGCGACCTCAGGGAAGGGCAGAACGTGACTCTGGTGGTCGATCCGGAGGGCTGGCTGAAGCCACGGCTGGGCAGTCACGTCAACGGCGTGGCGCCATACCTGGTCTGGACGTCCGCAGGGTTGCTCACCGCGACAGAAACTTTTGTACTGTACGGACGGCTTCGGCGGCGGGGGGCTGCGGGCTTAGCCCTCAGCCCCTGAGCGGAAGTCAGAACCAGTTCATCGGATTCGCCTTGGACTTGGCGATACTCTTCCCCAGGTCTTTCGCCTTGTCACCGACCCAGCCGGCCGCCTTGCCTGCGCCCTCCTTGATGTCGTCCCAGTGCTGGACGACCTTCGCGCCGCCGTAGATGAGACCCGTCCCCACCGCGAGGCCGATCGTGACCGGGTTCGGGGCGACCATGGCCGCCGTGAGAGAGGCGTTGAAGCCGACCTCGGCAACGTCGGCGACGTATGCGGCACCCTTCCTCTTGAAGGCGTCGACGGGGTTGCCCTGAGAAATGACGTTGGCGGCACTGAAGCCGGTCGACATGACACCGCCCACGATGCCGGCGCCGCGCAGGAACCCGGCGGTCTTGGCAGCGGCGCCGAGGCCGGTGCGCAGGGCCCCTGCGCCTCGTGCGGCATTCGTGGCCTCCGCCACGGAGTTGGCGAACCGCTGGCTGTTCGCGGCCTTGGTGAACACCTTGATCAGGCTCGCGTTACCCGCGCGGGCGACAGCCTGACCGGAGTGTGTGAAACCGCCGTACATCCTGGCCGCCTGGTCGGAGCCGACCAGGAAGTCGATGACGCCGTTGGCGCGAAGCGTATTCATCAAGGGCGTGGCGCGCACCCAGTTGTAGCCCTGCCCGATCAGGTCTCCGCGAATGCCGCTGGTGAGGGGGATACGGGAGAGGCTCTGATAGGTGGTGCTACGGCCGAAGAGCGAGCCGAGCTGACCGGGCAGCCAACTGCCCGGCGCACTCAGTGAACGCAGCTTGGGTGTCCACTTGATCAGGCCGTTCCCAGCGGACCGTATGAGTCCGCTCTCGGAGCCGCGCAGGACCACGCCGAGCCGCGTCTTCCAGGTCCGAAGGGCGCCCGCCTTCAGAGAGTTACCCAGCAGCACCTTGGTCAGTGACGTGCCCTGGAGCGTGACGACGGCCGTGGCAGCGGTCACGGAGCCCCAGTCGCCGTACAGACCGATCATGGAGGCGATCGTCTCTTCGTGCGGCTGCAGCCCGGGGATCTGAGCTATGGCGTGAGCCTCCAGCCGCTGGATCCAGTCCGCCAGCGACTCGTCGGGCTGTCGCTTGAACTTGTAGGCGTTCGGATCGTCGCTGGCCGCGACGGAGTTGGCCAGGAGGAGAGCGTCGGGGCCGAGCCCCTCGCTCTTGTACTTCTCGATCTCTTTGGGGCTGAACCCGGCCCACATGAGTCCGGCTTGGGGGTCACCGCTTTCCAACCGGGCGAAGACGGCCCGCTTGCGCAAATCCGGTGCCGTGTCCTTGGCCCAGCCGCGCAGCGGCTTGAGCGCAGTCAACTTGCTCGTGACGCCCAGCCTCGAGGCTCTGGTGAATGCTTCATCCAGTCGGTCCTGCACCCCGCCGCGCCCGTCGAGCAGCTTCGCGAGCTGGTCCAGGTCGTCCGGATTGACCGTCCTCATGCCCACGTTTCATTCCCCAGAGCGTGTGTCCCGGAACCAGCCGGTCAAGGCTGTGGAGTCGCTGCTCCAGGATAGGGAAGAGGTTTCCCGTAAGATCGTTTGATCACCATCTCTTTACTGTATGCAAACGCGCTCTTAAGAGAAGCCTTGACTCGGCACGCTCTTCGGCTGTGCTCAGATGGTACGCAGGAGCGCATATGCGAAGACGAGGCGCCGGTCCAGCCACGCGGCCCGGAGTAGGAACCTACGGTCGCCCTCGGAGGTCAGGACGAGTTCGTCGCCGGCCTTCCACTCGAGGACCCGCGACTTGGCCGGCTGGTCACCGCCCTCCGCCCCCATGTCGGCGACGGCTTGGACCACGCCCAGCAGCATCTTGCCCGCGCCGCGCTGGACCATCTCCTTGGGGCCACCCTTTGCCCACTCCGCGCTGGTCACGATCTCGGGGTGCCCTGGCTGGGCGATGCGCCAGGTCGGCTTCAAGGCGTGCTTCAGCGGAGCGATGCGCTGAATCGTCCCGATGACCTGCCCTTGCACGTCACGCACCGCGTAGTGACGCTGGCCCTCCACGTCCTGCGGCTCGTCGATGGAGCAGAGCAGCCTGCCGCCTTCCGCGTCCTCGTACAAGCGCCGATCGTCCGCAGCCGACGACTGCGGCGGAAAGAAGGCACAGGGGGCGTTGACGCGTTGGACACCTGAGCCCTGCGGAACCCTGAAGGCACGGACGCCGAGCGCGGCACGCTTGCGCTGATCTGTGGCAGGCCGTTCCTCGTCGGTGATCACGAATTCCCAGACGTCCGTCCAAGGGACGACGTGAATAGGAGGTTCGTCTACGTGCCTGTTCTTGCCGAACACGGTGCCTCTCCGGGTCACTGCGGGGATGGGTTCCGACCATAACCCCAGCCGGTGAGGTCGCGGACGGCCGGGCATCCGGAGGCTGAGGTCGAGCTGCGCACTCCAGTGCGCTACGCGCTTGTCCGCTTCATCCGTATGACGTCGTCGGACAACTCGGATACCTTGGACAAGACGCCCGCGAGCTCAGTCGCGTCACCTGTCCGTAGGTCCTCTTAACCGGCCACCTTGATTCCCGAACAACTCGCGCCGATTCCGCCGGTCCCCCTCTGATTTGAGCGTTCGCTACTCCGCCGTGTCCGAGAATCTTTGCATCAGGGCGAATGGGGACGACATCACGGCGCCGCCCAGGGTGAGGACATCGGTGTCCACCTCCTCCAGCACGATGGCGATCGCCAGGTCCACGGCGTCGACCGGGCCGGTGGCTGTGCCCGCCCGGACGGTCCCGGCAGACGGGATGTACTGACCGGGCTCGATGGCGACCCGAACACCCTCTCTCTCCAGAACATTCGCCGCGCCCAGGCCCTCCACGGAGTAGACGTACTCCCGGCCCTCGTATGCGATGCGCAACGCCCGGTCTTCCTTTCGCAGGGCCCGCGCGTTGAACCGCAGCTCCGCGTGCCTGCCGTCAAGGGTGAGCTCGGCCTTGAACAGCGAAGGCTGTCCCGACCTGCGCTTCCCGCGGAAGGTTGTCTCCGGGAAGGCGGGACCGCTCAGCCGAGCGGTGTCCATTCCCTTTTCGAGCGGCCGATAGAGCGGGCAGCGCTCCACTGTGAAGGATCCGAAGTGCTCCACCTCTCCCTTGATTCCGGCCTTGGGCAGCTCTTTCTTGGAGCTGATTCTGTACGGCGTCAGATCGAACTTCAGGGAATCACTACTCGTTTCCATGACGACACCTGCTCATTTCATGCGGACGTTTTTCTGGAGCTCTGAATCTCGCTGCCCTGCGGCCCCCGTTGTTGCTAGTCGAACGGGTTGAGTGCACTGCCCAGCTTCTTGGCGCCGTCGGCGATGTCGTTCCCGATGTCGCTCGCCTTGTCGCCCACCCAGTCGGCTGCCTTGCCGGCACCTTCCGTGATGTCGTCCCAGTGCTCGACGACCTTCAGTCCTCCGTAGACGATGCCGGTCCCTACGGCGAGACCGACCGTGACCGGATTGGGTGCGACCATCGCCGCGGTCCGGCTTGCGGCGGGGACGGCCGACCCGGCCACGGACCGGTGGGGTCGCGTCGAGCAACGGCAGCAGCTGGGTGACGTCATTGCGGTTGCCACCCGTCACCAGGACCGCGAGCGGGGTGCCGTGCCCGTCGGTGATCAGGTGATGTTTCGAGCCGGCCCGGCGCCGGTCGACCGGCGAGGGGCCCGTGTGGATCCCCCTTTAATGCCCTGACGTGCGAGGAGTCGACCACGCAGCGGGACCAGTCGAGCTTCGCCGCCGCGTTCAGCTCGGCGAGCAGTACCTCGTGCAGCCGCTGCCACACGCCGGCCTCGTTCCAGTCCCGCAGCCGTCGCCAGCACGTCATGCCCGAGCCGAAACCGAGTTGCTTCGGCATGTACTCACACTGGATCCCGGTGTGCAGTACGTAGAGGATCCCGCACAGCACATCCCGGTCCGGCAGCGGCTTGCGGCCCGGGTACCTGAAGCGCCGCTCGCGCTGCGGCAGCAGCGGCTCGCCGTACCCCTGAGTACCTGAAGAACAAGGACCTGCCACCAGACATCGTGTTGGTCGCCAATGCAACCGGTCCGACAGCGATCTCGACGAGGACTGGTTATAGAAGAAGGACGGCGATACCCTCGACGACTGGCTTGTCGGGGTGCAGGGCGATGCTGTCACCCAGCTCACAGGCAACGAGAAGCTCGGCAAGACCGTCGCGACATACATCGAGGGGCCGCCAACCTGCCGGCGTTCTTCACCTCGTCGACCACAGCGCTGGCGGGCGGCACATCGCTCATCAAGTACCTCAAAACGTCCCCAGTGCTCAAGTCCCGTGCACCCTCACTTCCCGCCTGATCAACGGCCACTGGGACAAGCTGTCTCGGATTCCCAGGGCCAGGAGTTGGCGGACCCGGGTGCTGACCAGTGTGATCGCCGGCTCCGATGAGGCGGCGATGCTCGCCGGGTACATGCGCAACGGCGCCTTCTATATGCCCACTTCCACCGAGGCCAACCTGCTCCGCGTCGCGCAACGCGGCGGTCTCGCCAACGCGGCCAAGACCGCCGGGTGGATGCGCGGCGTAGGCATTGTCGGTTCTGTCGGTGCTACCGCCTGGGGTGCGGCCAACCCGGCGACCATGGATCACGGCAAGGCGTGGAAAGAGGACAAAGCCAAGTACCTTTCCAACTGGACAGGTACGGCGTTCAACGCCTCGCTCACCCTCGCTATGGTTGCCCCCAGCCCTGTCACCGTCGGTCTGGCCGTCGGCACTGGAGTTGCTTATGCAGGAACTCTGCCGTGGGACAACGGGGACAAAAACGTCGAGGGTGCGGAGGAGGCCGCCGACTGGGTCGGTGACAAGGCGGTGAAGGCTGGCGAGGCCATCTCCGACGGTGCCAAGAAGATCGGGAGCGCCCTCAATCCGTTCGACTGAAGCCGACTGTGGCACATCCGCGCCGGGCGGCGCGAGGGAAGGAACCATGGAGCAGCACACGTATACGCTCGACCACTGGGAGGACCGTTCAGGTCATCGGTTGACCTGGAAGTTCGGGTATCGGGGCACAGTAGGGGGGTTCGGCAGGATCGAGGTGGTCTATCCGTCGAGCCGGCGCGGCGACCGTCATGTCACTGAGGTCAGGGGTGACGCGGTGCCCGTCACCTCCTTCATGGGCTGGGCCTACGGACGAAAGCCCTCGCTTTACATAGCGGAGCTAAGTGTCGGCGGGGCCGGAGTCCGGCTCAAGCGCAACCGATGGGCACAGACCAGAGCCGGTCGTGCGCTGCGGATGCAGGTGGCCGGGCGGGAGTATCGCTACCTCGCGACCAGCGCACGGCACGGCGACCGGGCCTTGATCCGGAACGGTGTGGAGGTCCGGATCCGTCGCCACGGCAGCGGTGCACGGAAAAAGGCCACGTTCACCGTCCTGGGCCCGGCCGACGCCACCGACCTCGCCTTGGCCGCCGTGATGTGCGGCGTCAACACTCGAAATCTCACCAGAGCAGGGGCCGTCCGCGCCTTCTTCGCCAGGTCGCTGCAGTGGCTGGACGTATTTCAGTGACCCGCATGTATTCCCTGAGCCATCACCGCCAAACGTTTCCGCTGACGAAAGCGACACCCAATGCCCTCGTATGACAGCACGCGGGGTCGGTTCCGGCTTGAGCGAGTCGGGGCTGCCGCCACCGCGGCCTTGACTTCCTCGTCCTGCGGATTCAGGACCATCTGGTAGGAGCAGATGGTCGGAATTTCCATGAGCCGTCACTCTCTCTCGCCACATGCAGCTGCTTCTGGAGGGCCTCTCTCGCCGCCGACGCCGCAGATGTCAGCTTGCATGATGCTTTGAGGTGGATAGGGCAATTGACCTTTTTGCTGTTTGCCCGCATGCAACGATGTGTGCTGTGTGCCCCCGGCCAGCCTGCCATGTGGTTCGATTGCCTTTGCTTTGCGTGCCTTGACGTGGCAGGCCAGTTGCGCTGTGCGGCTTGCTGGGCTGGGTGAGACGCTGTTCTCAAGTGCCTGATGTCGCGCCTGTCTGTGGCCGTATAGATCTGGTGGGCATGGAAGTGACCGGACTGATGGATGAGGGGAAGGCGTCAAGCGTATGAGCGGGGTGTCGTTCGAGCTGCAGCGTGCTGCGTCATCCGGCAAGGGTCCTCATGGCGATACCTACTCGTGGGTGGGGCACGTGGAGGGACTCGGGCGTATCGAGCTGGCCTTCCCTACGGAGTACAGCGACTACCCGTCGGAATATTGCGAGGTGGCCGCGAGCGGGCAGAACTTGCCGCTCACCACATATCTCGGGCTGCGCTATCTCCGTCGCCCCCTGCTGGCCAGTGGGGAGCTGCGAGTCGATTGGGATCCAGCGGAGCTCTCCAGGAACGTGTGGTGGCCCGGCCGCAGGGGGCGTGCTCTGCGGATCTTGGTCAAGGGGCGTGAGTACACCTACGCCGAGCGGGGCGGCAAGCGCAGCCACGAACTGGTGCGCTCAGGTGCCGCCGTGCACATGAGGCGTTCAAGCTGGAGTAACCCACGCACCCTTTCTGGGACATGCCTGGGCGAGGCGGATGCCCTGGACATCAGTCTCGCTCTCGTCCTTGAGGGCGTCTACACGCGGAACCTCACGACGCGCGGTGCGCTCGTGTCGCTGCCCGGACGTTTCCTCAACCGGTTCAGCTCTCTATGATCACCCGTCAAACGATCTCTGATTCTTCAATTATCTCTGACTTCATGACTTCAGGGGGACACAACAGAATGCCTTCCATGGATGCGGCCCGGCGCCGATTTCGGCTGACCGATTCCCATGTCAGCGTGCTGGGATTTCTTGTGGAAGAAGAGCAGATCCCCGACGAGCTGCTGCAGGTACGGGCCGAGTTGCGAGAGGCAGGGATGCTCGACGCCGAGGACAAGATCTCGGCCGATCTCTATCCGATCGTTGCGACGCTCATGGAGCCCCGGCTCATCGCCCGAGTCGAGATGACCGGGCCGCAGGGTGTCACCCAGAGTGGAGCCGTCATCGGGGACGATTTCATTTACACGCACGAGAACTGGCCTGGTGACGCCGAGTCGGAGTACGTTCCCGCAGAGCCCGAAACGCTGGTGTGGGCGCTGGCCCGGATGGTCGATCTGCACCGGGACTTCACCGAAGAGGGGGACTCCGGTGAAGTGATTACGTCGACGATGAGCACGTTCGATCGTGTGGTCGAGCGTATGGAGGCGGGGCAGTTCGAAGAGCCGGAGGCTGTGGCCCGAGCAGTGGACGCCCCGGTGCGGCTGGCCGAGGTGCTGGCCCAGCTGAACTGCATGTGGCGTATCACCATGGCCTGGCGGGGGGCTGAAACGAAGGGCAGCGGCCTGGCAGTACGGGCCCTCGTAGTGTGGGACTGCGGAATCGAGGGGTACTGGCTGCGGGAGTTGCCTGCCGAGCCCATCATCGAGCGCCAGGTGGACGCGAGCAGTGAACTGCGGGTTCGGCGTACCTCGGCCAAAGAACTATGGCAGATGATCACGGATCTACTTCCGGACGGGGCGCAGCTCGCCTCCGCACAGCATTCCCAGGCCATGTCCTAGCCCGGCGCACGCCTCGGCGTTTCTGAAGCAGTCCGTGGCGTTCGAGCCTTTCGCTTAGCGGCACCGGCCTAACCACATAGCGCAGCACATGACGGGGAAGAATGAGCGACAGTTCCAAGCGCATGGCCAATCCCGAGGACATGGAGCACTTGGCCAAGCTACTCGATGGCAGAGGCAATCTGCGGGACAAGCTGGACGAGGCCTTCAGCCGGGCTTCTCGACTTGGGGTAGGGGACAAGCTGGGTCCCATCAAACCGCTGAGGTCGTGGACCGACGACACGGCAGTCGACCTACGCCGGCGGGCGGCCATTCTGCGGGCCGAGAACGGGGACCCCAGGGCGGCTGCGCTGTACGCGGGATTCCGGCCAGAGGATCTCAAGTCTGGGGAACTCCCGCCTGACGCCATGCTCATCGCGAACGCCGCTATCGCGAATGGTGACAAGTTTGATGCCGCCTGGCTGCAACGCAAGCCGGGCGAGACGTACCAGGATTGGCTGCAACGTATCCCGGGTGACGCTGTAGGCAAGATCAGCGGCAATAAGAACCTCGGCGAGGTCGTCAGCGACTACATCGACCTGACGGCCCTCGTCTCGACCGTTCCGGGCGCCTTCTCGACGGCAGCCCTGGGAACGTGGAAGCTGTACAAGCGTTTCAAGCACGGCGACTTGATGAAGGCGCCAGGGACGACACTCGCCCAGATCCTCAAGGGCCAGGGATCCAAACTCCTCCCGGCCCGAATAAGGTTGCTCGGTGCGCAGATCGGCCGGAACACGCCCCCCGTCGTCCTCAAGATCCTCACCGGATCTGACACACTCGCCCAACTACACGGCGGGCGCCTGCACGCCTGGGAAGCGAACCTCCTCAGGGTCGGGAAGAACATGGGCGCGGCCTCGCGGGTCGCCGGGGCGAGCCGACTGGGGGCGTTCGCCTCCGGGGCGGGGGGCGCACTGCGTACCGCCGGATTCTGGCGTGCGACAGGCATCGGCGGCAGCGTCCTGGCCACGGGCATCGGGGCGGTTGACGTCTTTCAGGAGGGAAACCCTGCCAAGGCCTTCAAGCGAGACAAGGCGGGATACGTTGCCAAGGTGTCGGGTGTGGCCTTCAATGCCTCGCTCACTGCCGCCATGGTCGCGCCCAATCCCGTGACGTTTGGTGCGGCAGTTGTCACAGGCGCGGTTTACGGTGTTGCGTCCATCGTCGACAACTGGGAAACCGTCAAAGAGTTCCCTGGAAAGGTCGCGGACGCCGGAGCCTGGGCAGGGAAGAAAATCGGCGAGGGGGCGGGGAAGCTCGTCGATGGGGCGAAGGAGTTGGGCAGTGCACTCAATCCCTTTGACTGATTTTGCCCTCGAGAGGTGTAGGGCAGGAGACAGCCGCAAATATCGTTTTTCCAGCTGCGGCGCTTACCGGACCCCCATCCTGTGAGCTGTTGAGTGGTGAAGGCCAAACTGGAGATTAAGAGGCAGGGCTTGATCCCTGGGTGAGTGCACTGCCGGGGGAACGCACGGCAATTGCCGCCTGCGTAGGAGGCCCTTCGGATACGGGCGGTGGCGGGCTGGCCTCGCGAGGATGTTGCGCGGCAGGGCAGTCCTCCAGGTCTCTCTCAAGGCCGTCGACAAGTGGTGGGCGAGTGACTGGCAGGGCGGGCGGGAGGCGCTGGCGCCCAGCTACGCGGGCGCCGGGTCGGCGAACATGAGGTTCTCGATGAGGCCGAGCGGCAGGATCCGGCAGGCCGTACTAGATCACCGCTCCTGCGCGTGGACCAGGCTGGGCAACTGTGGACGCGTGCCACGGATAGGCGGGTGGTCGAGCAGGACACGGAAGCGGTCCGCGTCCGGCTGGCCAACCCGGCATACGTTCCAATCAGGTCGGGCCGTACCTGGGGCGGAGAAGGGCCGCACCGTGGTCGTCCACTGCACGCGGTACCCAGTTCTCGGCCAACGCGATGTCCGCTAAAGCCCTTTTGAGGTTCTGATCAGCACCTACGGACGACGCGTTTCGTTATGGGCGGTCACTGCCTGGAGTAGTGCGGTGAGAAAGGCCACGCGATCACGTGTGGCGAAGCGGAGCTGCTCGCCATTCCGAGTGCGGATCACGACACTGTCCATACCCATGGGAACACCCCAACCGCCACCCACAAGCCGGGGATTGCTTGGTCCATTCCCGTGTTGTCCTTGTCCGGATGCGTTAATCCCGTTTATTGATTCGGTGTACCGATGGGCTGCGGTGGGAAGCACCGCTTGGGAGGCCTCTCGTATGGAATTGGGGTCGATGTCGGCGAGTGCAATGCACTCTCGACCCACTCGGAGCGTCTGTGTACCTATCTGAATTCGGTTGTAGATAAATTTGGAGGCCGGAACAGCCAGACAGGGCAGTAGAACCAAGAGGAACAATGCGCACAGGCCGAGCCAGAGACCGGTCTCATCGGGAATCGTGTCTAGTGCCATGTAACCCATGCCGGCCAGATAGGAGATGATGCATATCCCGGACCATGTTTTTGGCGTCTTTTCTTCGTATTGCATAACCTTGGCCGCGCCCTTCATTGCCTGGAAACGGATTTCCTTAATTTATATTGAATGCCCGGCTGGAGAGCAGTCCCAGGGAGCACAAGCTCGTAGCGGCTACATAGTGGGCCCGCTACCTGTCGCCGATCGCCGAACCCGCGGTCCCGCCCATCGTCGGTCAGCACCGCTCTCGGGCTTCTTGCCGCTCGTACCCCGACTGCCCCAATGCCGCTCGTACCGCAGCGGAGGGGCAGCCGCATTACGTCGTCGGGGGGTGGGGTGTGCCTTCCACGCCTTCTGTCTCCTATTCGGCCCCATCACCTGTTGACGGACTGGATCTCCTGAACGGTGACCTTCTGCTCGTTCCCGAAGGTGCCGTTGGGGAGCTGCGTCGGGTTGGGGTTGCCCGTGCCGGTCCAGGTAATCTCCCAGGTGACGGTGGCCTGGAGGTTGAAGGTGCCGTCGCCGGAGGAGCGGAGGTACCTGATGCCGCAAGGCGGGTTCTGGTCGGCCTTGCCCTTGCCGTACGGCTCGCCGATCGAGCCGTCGTCGTTGATCGTGCACTCGCTGGAGGCGGGATAGGTCTCGGCGTCGGGCGTACCGGGCTCCAGTCTGAGCGAGACCGGCTTGGCAGTGGTGGTCGCCTGGATGTTGAGGCCGCCCACGTTGAGCGCCGCAGTTACGGATACCTCCTTGAACCTGGCTTTGTCCAGCCAGGCCCAGGTCGGGAGGTTGACCTTGGTGACCGCCTCTGGGGCGAGGGCTACTTCGGTCGACGGCAGCTGGATGCGGTTGTAGGCGAGTTCGGCGAGGACTTGCGGGGTGACGGCGTTGGGGACGTCGGGGGTGGCGCCGGTCTCCACCCAGAACGGGTCCCTGTCGCAGACCTGTGCCTCTGGTTCCATCCAGCGGTCTTCGTCGCGCACAGCTACCCACCAGCTGCCCTCGTCTGCTTTGTCGAGGTTGTAGTTCTTGTACTTCCCGTCCTTGTACCGGTTTCGGAACTGGCCGACAAGCGCCTTGGCGTAGCTGTGCTGCCCTGGAGTGTTGATGGTGTCGTTGTAGTTGTCTTCGACGTACTTGGAGAACTCCTGCGCCGTGCGGGGCTCGTACCAGCAAGCAGGCGGGCTCCAGTCACCCACTGGCAGGACCTTTTGGGTGCCGGTGTCGCCGCTACTGACCGTGTTGCCAGAGAAGCGGACCACCGAAGACAGGTACTTGCCTGACCGGGTGCCGCTCGTTTCGGCAGGATTACTCCCTTGCGCACGGCCATCTCCCCGCCCCGCGAACGCGGTACCTGAGGTCAGAGCCAAGGCCACAGCTGTCACTCCCGCCAGGAGCCAGGTCCTCCGAGACCTCACGATGTGCACTTCGCGTTCCCCCTGTCCGAGAGGAGGCTTGTGGTCTGCCAGACACCCTGCTCCGTCCTCTGGACGCGCGTGTTGTATGCCACGTAGGAGTCCCTGGTCACGGGGTCCTTCTCGGCCTTGTCGCTCTTGCGGTCCTTATCAAATGCCTTGCTCTCGTCAGCACAGTAAGCGAGGGCGGCCGTGTCTTTGTCGACCATTAGAAGATCTGGATTGTAGAAGCGCACGGTCCCCGTGATCGACTTGCCGTCGTCCACGTACCCTTGGATCCACTCGGCTGCGCCGGAGAGGGCCTCGCCCTTGTAGTAGAACTTGAGGGCCTCGGAGCCGGGGTTCGCAGCCACGATGGCGGCGTCGGTCGCGTTGATCCGTTCCTTGACGTCCCCGAGGAGCGCGTCTTTGGTCGCGTCTCCGGTCTTCCAGTTCTCGAAGACGTTCTTGACATCGCTCGGCAGCGTGATCTTCGGACGCTTTGCCGCACCGGACGCACTGCCGCTTGGTGAGGACGTGTCGTTCGTCCTGCCCTGATCTGCACCCGTGATCTTGTCGTTGCCCTTCGACGAGTCGGTGCCGCTGCCACAGCCCGCTAGGAGCAAGGCAGCGGTCGCCGTGAGCGCGGCAGCGGCGGACAGAGGACGGCGTTTCAAGATGGCTCCCCGGTGTGACAAAGACTCAGTCAAGTGATCTGAAGGTATCGGTGAGGTTCTCGGTTTCGCCATACTGAACTTTGATGCAAACGTGGGTGATATTGGACTTACCGGATGGTTTGTGATCTACGCCGCGTCCGGATCGTCCGCGTTCTGGCGACCGGCCCCGGCTGCTCGATGAGGAACCCGGGTGGTCGGTCTGTATGGGGCCTTGGGGAGCTTGTTGCGCCTTGATCGTGCCTATGCAGGGATGTCCCCGCGCGCCGCAGTGTGCGTCGTCCGGAGCGCTGGTGCCGAGGCTCCACGGTGTGACTGGCTCACCGGCACTTCTCCGCCTTGGTCTCGACGAACACCTTGATGCCTGCCACGGTTCCATGACCGTGGGGAACTTGACCGTGACGATCTTGAAATAGTCGAAGTCCTCAATGATGGGCTTGGTCTTGAGATTCTTGTCCGTCTTGACTTCCTTGCCGTAGAACTTGCCTGTGTCCGCGCAGAACGCCACGTCCACCGACTTGCGGTTCGTAGCGGAGCACGTGGCGGCGTCGTAGTGGCGCAGTGTCCCGGTAGCGGTCCAGCCGCCGTCGATCCAGGCGTTGATCTGCGTACCCGCGTAGTGCACCCCATCGCCGGCGGCGTAAGCGGTAACGGCCGGGTCCTTGGTGGTGCGCTTGGCCACGCCCCGATAAATGGCCCGGAAGTAGTTCGCGGCATCCTCCATCGCAGCCGCCTCGTTCTTATCCTTCGGCTTGTCCCACTCGAAGACAGGTCCATGTTCGCTGGGCAGGGACACGTCCACGCAGTCCGGCTCAGGTCACTAAGAGTGCCGAGTGTTCGAATCGCCGAGTGGGGCCATCGGCGGGAGCCCCCGGCCTGTGAAGCTCACCGTTCCGCCCCAACAGCCAGACATCCGAAACTACACTCGCGCCCCATGCGTAACTCCCGCAGCATAAAGACGTCCGCTTCACCCGGTGAGTTCTACGGAAGCGTGTGGAGAAGACGGTCCGCGGGAGTCGGTGTTCGGTCCGGGCCCGGGGGCGGTGACGCGCCCTGACCTCCGCCATATCCAAAGCCCGAGCCCGTCACAAGCAGTCCCGAGACCCCCGCGCCCACTGGCTGTTACTCGCCCTCACCCTCCCTATCGTCTTCGCCCTCCTGATCTTCGAGGGCTGGACCCAGCACGAGGTCGACGCCGCGAAGGCGCGGACGCCTTGTGCCTCGCCCGTGCCGGAGGCCGTCGCGAAGGGCGGGCCCGTGATCGGGATCAACCGGGACGGGATCCGGTCCGGTTCGATGCCCGCCCGGACCGTCGCCCTCACCTTCGACGGGGGGCCCGACCCCGTCTGGACCCCACGGCTGCTCGAACTCCTCAAGCAGAACGGGGCTCGCGCCACCTTCTTCCTGCATGGCGCACAGGCTGCCCGGCACCCGGAACTCGTCCGTCGCATCCGTGCCGAGGGGCACGAGATCGGGTCCAACACGTACACCGGGGCCGTGCTGGGCGAGTCGTCCGCGCCCCGCTTCCGGTCCGAGCTCGAACTGACCCAGAGCGCGCTGGCCGGCGCCACCGGGCTGCGTACGAATCTGCTGCGGATGCCGCGGACCACCACCCCCGACACCCTGTGCGGTCGTGAGTGGCAGGCGGCGCGGCGCGCCACCGGGTACGGGTACGTGCTCGTCGCCGCCGACAAGGGGGCGCGCAAGCCGGCGCAGGGGATCGTGCGGCAGCTCGGCCAGACGGAGAGCGCCTATCTGGAAGCGCGCAGGCTGCTGAGGGACCGGAGTGTCGACCGGTTCACCACCGTGTCCCAGGGGCTCGGGCTCGTTCCCTACACGTCCCCGTCCCTCGTCGAGCGGTGGCTGGGGCAGGGGCTGATCCAGGTCACGCGACTCGGGCAGGCCTTCTCCACCGCCATGATCTGGATCCTCGGCGTCGCCGGGGGGCTCGGCGTGCTGCGGCTGTTGCTGCTCGCCCTGTTCGCCCGGGCCCATGTGCGCCGGCTGGAGCGGTTCCGGACCGGGGCGCCCTGGATGCGGGACACTTCCGGACCCGTGACTGTGCTCGTTCCGGCGTACAACGAGGTGGCCGGGATCGGGTCGACCCTGCGGTCGCTGCTCGACTCCACCCATCGGGAGCTCCAGGTCGTCGTCATCGACGACGGGTCGAGCGACCGGACCGCCGACATCGCCGAGAGCACGGGGGATCCGCGGGTGGAGGTCGTACGGCAGCCCAACTCCGGCAAGGCCGCCGCCCTCAACACCGGGCTCGCGCACGCGCGGTACGACATCGTCGTGATGGTCGACGCCGACACCGTCTTCGAGCCCGATGCCATCGAGCGGATCGTGCAGCCGCTCGCGCATCCCGCCGTGGGGGCCGTCAGCGGCAACACCAAGGTCGGCAACCGGCGCAGCCTGCTGGCCCGTTGGCAGCACCTCGAGTACGTCTTCGGGTTCAACCTCGACCGGCGCATGTTCGAGGTGCTGGAGTGCATGCCGACCGTGCCGGGCGCCATCGGGGCCTTCCGCCGGGACGCGGTGATCGGCGTCGGCGGGGTCAGCGAGGACACCCTCGCCGAGGACACCGACCTGACGATGGCCCTGTGGCGGGCCGGCTGGCGGGTGCTGTACGAGGAGTCCGCCGTCGCCTGGACCGAAGTTCCCACCAGCGTGAGGCAGTTGTGGCGGCAGCGCTATCGGTGGTGCTACGGCACCCTGCAGGCGATGTGGAAGCATCGCGGGGCCCTCTTCGCCATGGGGCCCGCCGGGCGGTTCGGGCGGCGCGGGCTGACCTACCTCGCGCTCTTCCAGGTCGCCCTGCCGCTGCTCGCGCCCGTCATCGACGTCTACGCCCTGTACGGCGTGCTGTTCCGCGACCCGTGGGAGTCGGCTGCGGTGTGGTTCGCGTTCCTCGGCGTGCAGATCGTCTGCTCCGGCTACGCGCTGAGACTCGACGGCGAGCCGGTCCGGGCCCTGTGGTCGATGCCGTTCCAGATCGTCGTCTACCGGCAGTTGATGTATCTCGTCGTCATCCAGTCGCTCGTCGCGCTGCTGCTCGGCAGCCGGCTGCGGTGGCAGCGGATGAAGCGCTCCGGGACGGCCGCTGAACAGATCGGCGGGCCGGTTCCGTATAGGAGCGGGAGCGTGCCGATGCGTTGACCTGAGAGACCCCCACAGCACCTTCGAGGCGTCGATGAGCGACTGGACCGACCGTCCGGGAGAACCCCGTCCCGGGTGGGCTCCACGGCAGGAACCGCCCGCCCCCTCCCTCGCACCACCGCCCTCGACCCGCACCGCCCCCCTGCCGGGCATGCCCTCGCCCGCCGCCCCCGGACGCTATGCCACCAGCATCCACCCACGCGACGGCCGCGGCAGCAGGAACCGGCGCCGTCCCAGCCGGCGCCGCCGGTTCGTGCGTACTGCGGCCGTCCTGTCGTCCGTCCTGCTGCTCGCCGGCGCCGGTACGTACGTCTGGGCCGACACCCGGCTCAACCAGGAGGTCGACCTCGGCACGCTCTCCGGCCGGGTGCCGCGCGGCGAGGGCACCAACTACCTGGTCGTGGGCTCCGACAGCCGCGAGGGACTGTCCCAGCAGGACCGGAAGGAGCTGAACACCGGCTCGGCCGAGGGGCGCCGCACCGACTCGGTGATCCTGCTGCACACCGGGGCGAACGGCACCACCATGCTCAGCCTGCCGCGCGACTCCTGGGTGACCCTGCCTCCCTACGTCGACCCCGACACCGGCCGCAGCTACCGGGCCGCGCCGGACAAACTGAACGCGGCGTTCTCCCTGGGCGGCCCCGATCTGCTCGTACGCACCGTGGAACGCAACACCGGTGTGCACATCGACCACTACGCGGAGATCGGCTTCGCCGGTTTCGTGGGGGTGGTGGACGCGGTCGGCGGCGTGGACATGTGCCTGGACAAGCCCGTACGGGACAAGGACTCCGGCGCCGACCTGCCGGCCGGCTGCCAGACGCTCGACGGTGCCGAGGCGCTCGCCTTCGTACGGCAGCGCAAGCAGGAGGCCCAGGGGGACCTGGGCCGCACCCGCAACCAGCAGAAGTTCCTCGCCGCCCTGGCCCGCAAGGCGGTCACTCCGTCCACCCTCGCCGACCCGTCCAAGTCCTTCCCGACCCTGCGCGCCGGCCTCGACACGCTCATCGTGGACGAGGAGACGGAGCTGCCCGACCTGATGTCGCTGTTCGAGGCCCTGCGGAAGGCCGCGTCCGGCGGGGGCAGACAGCTCAACGTGCCCGTGGCCGACCCGGACCTGCGTACGCCCAAGGGCAGTGCGGTGAAGTGGGACGACCGGCGGGCCCGCGCCCTGTTCACGGCATTGCGGGAGGACCGGCCGACCGGCTGATCAACGAGTCGCGGTACGGCGGGCGTTGAAACCGTCCAGAGGTGACATCAGCGAGCCGTACCCCGTGGCCGCCCACACGCTCCGCCCGGCCTGCAGCTCGAAGTAGGGCACGGTACGGCCGTCCTCGTCCGTGTCGGTGAGCACCTCGGGCGCCCTGCGGGCCCGCAGCGCGTCCGCGCACCCCTGGCACACCGCCACGTCGAGCCGGTCGCGTCGGCCGAGTTGGCGCCAGCCGGTGCGGAGGGCGGCACGGCCGTGCCGGGGGTCGAAGAAGCAGAGGGGAAGGGCCGGGGAGCAGGCGAGGGCGTCGCGGCCCTCCTGCGCCAGGGCCAGGACGCCCGCCAGGTCCGGCACGCCCCGGGCCTCGTCGAGGACCCTGCCGGCGGCGGCGTAAGCGTCGAGGGCGCGCTGCAGAGCGGGTGTCGTGGAGACGTCGGCCGCCTGGGTCGCCTCGCCGAGGGCCAGCACCTCCGCCTCGGCCCGGTGCCGCAGCTCCGCCTCGTCGGCCGCACGGGCCGTGGCGAACACGAGCTGGGGGATGGCCGAGGGGGTCCTGCGGGAACGGACCAGGGCGCGGGTCGCGAGGGCGGTCAGGGCCAGGGTGGGCACGGCGATGAGCGGCCAGAGCCACCACCCGCCGGTGCCGTCCGAAGACGACTCGGACGCCGGTGAGCCGGAGGCCTGCGCATCGGGTGCTGCCGAGCCGTCCAGCTCCTTCACCGCCTCCTCGTACCGCTGCGTGCCCTTCCCCTCCGCCACCAGATCCACCGCCTCGGCGGTCAGGTCGGCCAGCCCCGCGTCCCGCGTCTCGTCCAGCAAACCGGCGGCGGCCACGGCATCCCGCGTCTGGTGGGTGTCGGCGGGCCACTCGTAGCCGTTCAGGGAGTCCGGGAAGTCGCCGTCCGTGGTGATGAGGATGAGTTCGCGCTGGTCCTGGAGCCGGTCACGGACGATTCCGGCCAGGACACCGGAGTCGCCGTCGAAGGCGTCGCCCTTGGTGAGCGGCGTGAGAACGACCTTGACCGGCAGGCCCGTCCGGCGGATCCGGTCCGCCAACTGCCGCTGCCGGGAGGGCGGTACGGCATCGGCGTACGCCTCGTCGACGTAGACGGGCGAGGTACGCAGGGCCTCGGCGATGCGCTGCCCGGCGCTCGGGGCGTCACCGTCCGCCGCACGGGCCGGCGTGGTGGTGAGCGCCGCCAGCAGCAGCGCCGCGAGGACGGTGATCAGGCGCTTGACGTCAGTGGACACCTGCGGTCTCCCTCACCTTGTCGACGAGCCGGGCGATTCCGTGGGGCAGGGCGGTCAGCGGTCCGTCGGTCACGGCGTAGTACGGCAGGCGGTTGTTGCCCGAGGACGGGTCGGGCAGCTTGAGCAAACTGCCCGGGATGCCGCTCGGGTCGGCGATGGCCGTGTTGCGGCAGAACTCGCAGACGGGGAGCAGGCGGCGGGCGACACCCTCGGTCGAGACGCGGACGTGGTGGCGGCTGACGCCGGGCCCGTGCAGGGGGTTGACGCCGCAGCACAGGTCCGTCGTGTCGTCGGCGAGCGCGGCACGGCCCGCTCGAGCGAGCACGATGACCGCGACCAGGGTCGCGGGGTCGGTGCCCGACTCCCTGACGCGGTCGAGGTCGCCGTCGACGAGGAGCAGCGCCGCGTCGAGGTGGTCCCAGGCGCGACCGCGTTCGTCCCGGCCGGCGAATTCCTCGGTGAGGGTGGTGAGTTCGGCGTAGGCGGTACGCCGGAGGTAGGACACCGACGGCTCGGTCGGGGCCGTGAGGGGCAGGCGGTGGGTCGGCTCGGGGGCGGGAGAGCGCCACCGCAGCAGGCCGCCGAAACCCCACGTCAGTCCGGCCACCAGACCGGACAGCAGAAGAGCCAGGAAGGCGCCCACGAACAGGCCGGGCCAGAAGTCGGTGGCGAACAGGGGAGGGAGGGTGTTCTCGTCGGCGGCCCTCGGGGCGGGGGCCGGGGCGGGTTCGGATTGCGGCCGGTCAGTGCGGGGGGTCTCGTCGATGAACGTCATGAGCTTGTCGAGGCGCTCGCCGAGGAGGTGGTCGTCGGCCTCGTCCGCCCTGCTGTCGCCCAACGTGACGGAGTCCGGCAGGCCGAAGGACAGGCGGGTGGAGTCCAGCCGCAGCCCGTGGTTGTAGACGTCGATCGTGCCGTCGTCCGGATCGGCGACGACGTACACCCCGTCCTCGCCCACCTTGGCGTGCACCGCCGCGGCGAACAGCATCGCGTCACCGGCCGACTCGCTCTCGGGCGTCTGCGGCACGAGGGAGACGAACACCGGGCCGCCGCCGTCGGAGCGCCGGAAGTCCCGGATCCGGTCGTGCAGCGCGTCGAGTTGGCGGGAGTCGAGTACGCGGGGGCTCTCCGGGTCGGCATAGACCGGGTCCTGCTTCAGTCCCGACGCGACGCGTTCCACACGGGCGGTCAGATCGGTGGGGGTGGGCGGCTCAGCCGCGCTCGACTTGGTCTGGTCGAAGACGACGGGAGCGGTGAGGGCGATCGCCGTGGCGGTGAGGACGGCCGCCCCGGGCACGACCCACCGGGGGACGCGCCGCTCCGCCCCGGAACGCCGACGGCGGCGCCGCACGTACCAGGCCCCCAGCACGATCAGCAGCGGTACGCCGGTCAGCAGGCTCCCCGTGAGGAACGACTGGTTGCGGCGGTCGGACGGGCCGATGTACATCTCGGCGGGCTCGTCGTCCTGGTACTTCTGGCGAGCGGCCTCCGCACGGGCGGTGGCCTTCTCCTCGCCCTGCGCGATGACGTCGACGAAGCGCTCGAACCTGCGCAACGGGCCCGCGTCGTAGGGGAGTTCGTACAGAGCGACGGTGGCGGCGGCGTCCGCAGGGGCGCGGACGCCGTAAGCCGTGGCCGCCGCGAGATCCGTCCCCTCGAACAGGACGTACAGCCCATCACGCCCGAGCCGGTCGTGCACCGCGCCGAGCAGCTGCTTGCCGTCCGTGCTGCTCTGCATGGGCAGGACCAGGACGTAGGTCGGGACGCCGGTCCTCTTCGCGAGCCTGGCGAAGTCGGGGGCGGTGGACCGGGGGACCTCGCGGGGGAGTTGGTCGGTGACGTGGACCGGGTTCTCGCGGAGGCGGTCGGCGAGGTAGGCGGCCTGGGTGGCGGGGATCGTGTCCGCTGCTCTGGCCGGGGTGGCGTTTGCGAAGACGGCCGTCAGCGTCCAGAGGGCGAGAAACAGCCAGAGGACACGAGTTCCGCCACCGCTTCTTGCCCATGTCTGTCCTGCGTAGGACTCGCTTGCCGTGACTGCCCTCACCGGTGTGACCCCCCGCGGCCCGATCACTGTCCGCGCCGCACTCTACTCGGGGCTTCGCGAGTGCTACAGGTCGGCTGGTTGCGGCGCGGTCCGACCCCGGGTGGCGCCGTGGGGGCCGAGGACCGGTGCCGGTAGCTGAGGATTCGTAGGGGCGGCCGGCCTCAGCCCAGCTTCGCGTTCTGCGCCTTCACTACGTTCGTGGGAATCTTGGCGTCGCTGGGCCGGATGCCGTCGGCGATGGCGAAGCCGTTCACCGAGAAGTAGACGGCGAGCACGTCGCCGTGGCGGACGGCTTCGGTGTGCAGAGTGTGGGTGACACCCCGGAACGTCATCGTCGACCGGAAGGCGACGGCACCAGTCGTCCTGCCCTTCTCGGCGGTGACCGAGTCGTAGGCCGAGGTGTTCTTGCCCGCCTTGGCGGTGAAACCGTCGCCGCACTCGGACACGGCCTTCGCCAAACCGGCCAACACCGACTCGGCCTTTGCCGCCGGCTCGTACGAGGCGAGAGTGATGGACGTGATCTCCTTGCCGTAACCAGCCCCGGCACTGCGCGTGAGGTCGGCCTGCGGTTCACCGAGTGGGAGTTGGTTCATCGCGTAGACCAGCGGGGTGCAGCCTGGCTTGTCGACCGTGACCTCGTCCGAGGACTTGGCGAAGGCGTACTCGGCGTCGGGCTTGGACACGTTGTAGCCGGGCAGGTCGTCCTTCGTCACCATGACCTTCGCCAGCCGCTGCGCCGGAGTGACCGGCTTGGCCTTCGGCGCCGACGGCGAACTGGCGGGCGTGTCCTCGCTGCCCGAGCAGGCCGTCAGTGCGGAGGCCAAGGCCAAGAGGGAGACGGCTGCCAGGGTGACGCGCTTCACGGGGGGACTCCTCCTGGGGGGATGGTGACCGAGATGAGGTCGCCGCCGCACTCTACTGAACCCACTGTCCGCTCCCGACGGGCCCATGAAGTGCTGGAGCAAATCCTCTCTTCCAGGAGGTTGCGACGGGCAGCGTGGAACCTCCCGGAGTACCGGCATCCGGGGGCGCCTGGACCTCGATGCCCCGGAGCGCGCCTTGTGAGTGAATCGTGCAGGCATGATGGCCGGGAGGTGTTGACCGCCCCGGGGCGGGTGCGCACCCGCTGCCGCGGCGAGTTCGCTGCAGCACACCAGACCCGATAGTTCGGCCCTTGTCGCAACCAGCGTTCACCTGCCAGAAGTTGCAGACGGATAACGGTGCGGGTGGTGTGTTCTCTGAGTTCGGACGCGCCTTGAGGGGCTTATGTGCGGCTGATACGGTGCCATGGCTTGACACTCACTTCGGCGCTGGTTATTCGGCCAGCTCAGGCATCAATCCAACGGGCCGAGAAGTGCGAAGTGTCCTATTTGGTAAATAACTTCTTGGGTGTACGGGGAGCGGTTGCGTGAAGATCCAAGAGCGTACGGGGGCGGGCGCCGGTCGTTCCGCCGCTCCGGCTCAGCCGTCGGTCGGTGACCGGCTTCCCACACCACCTCGCGAGCGCAAACCGGCACTGGCGGCCCTCGCCGTGCTGCTCATCCTGGTGGGTGCGCTGGGCGCGACGATGCTCGTGCTCCAGGCCGGTGACCGGATCGAGGTCGTCAAGGTGACGAACGAGGTCCAGGCCGGGGAGTCCCTCAAGAAGAGCGACGTGACCTCCGTCATGGTTGCCAAGGACGACAGCATCCACTACGTCGAGTGGTCCCAGCTGGCCACCATCCAGACGTACAAGGCCAAGTCCACGATCTACCCCGGGACCATCGCGGTCGGTGAGATGTTCGCCAAGAAGGCGAGCCTGCCCGCCGGCAAGGCCTCCGTCGGTCTCGCCCTCAAGGCGGGCCAGTACCCGTCGGACATCAAGGCCGGTGACGTCGTCTCCGCCTACCGCGTCGGCACCACCGGCTCCAGCTCGAACAGCTCCGACGACAGCACCGGCTCGGGCGGCACCTCGACCTCCGGCGGCGGCGCCCTCGTCGACAACGCCCGCGTGAACGCCGTCGAGGACGACAGCGACGCCACCGTGAGCACGGGCAACCTCTCGCTCACCCTCCTCGTCGACCAGGCCGACGCGGCCGCGCTCGCCTCGGCGGCGGCCGCGAACGAGGTCGCCATCGTGCACGTCCCCGGCAACTAGAAGGCGGCACCCGACCCATGGCGCTCATCGCTCTCGCCGCCGACAAGGGTTCCCCCGGCGTCACCACCGCGGCCGTCGCCCTCGCGGCGGTCTGGCCGCGGCGCGTCCTGCTCGCCGAGACGGACCCGGCGGGCGGTGACCTCGTCTACCGCAGTGCCGCCGCGCACGGCGGACCGCTCAACCCCAACACCGGCATGCTGTCCATCGCCGCCACCGCGCGCCGCGGACTCGTACCGGACCAGCTCTGGGACCACGTACAGCCGCTCAGCGGGGGACTGGAAGTGCTCGTCGGGCTCGGTATCGCCGAGCAGGCCGCCGGGCTCGCGGGGCTGTGGCCCACCCTCGGGCACGCCTTCGCCTCCCTCGCCGACTCCCCGAACGCCGCCGCCGACGTCATCGCCGACTGCGGACGCATCAGCGGGGACACCCCTGCCGTCGAGCTGTTCCCGCACGCCTCCCTCGTGCTGCTGCTCTCCCGCACCGAGCCGGAGGCGATCGCACGGGTGCGTGACCGTGCCGCGGCGCTCGCCGGCAAGCTGCACGGCGGACCGCGCGGCGCCGCGAGCCTCGCCAACCCGGTGATCGGCGTCGTCCTGATCGCCGACACGGGCAACGCCGGCAAGCTCGCCTCACAGGTCAACGACATGCTCGTGCACGCCCAGACCGGCGCCCGCGTGGTCGGCACCATCGCCGACGACCCGGCCGGCGCCGGACAGCTGGCCGGCCGCAGGCGCGGCCGTCTCGACAAGTCGCTGCTGATCCGCTCGGCCCGCAAGGTCGCCGCCGACCTCTACCAGCAGTACGGCGCCGCCTGGGCCGCCTCCGCCCAGGCGAACCAGGCCCACCACGTTCAGCAGGCCCACCACGTCCAGCACAACCACCCGGGCCAGATGCAGGGCCACGCGGGGGCCGGCACATGACCGCTGTCGACCACCAGTTGGTCAAGCGGTTCCGCCAGGACGCCGGCGACCGCATCGCCGAGCAGCGCCGACAGGACCAGCTCAACAACGTCACTCCGATGTCCACGGAGGACGAACGGCAGTACGCGCGTGCCGTCATAGCCCAGATCCTGGAGGAGTACGCCCGCGCGGAGATCAACGCGGGCCGTACGCCGCTGGACGCCGAGACCGAGGAGCAGTACGCGGCCGCCGTGCACGCGGCGCTGTTCGGCGTCGGCCGGCTCCAGCCGCTGCTGGACAACCCCGAGGTCGAGAACATCGACATCAACGGGTGCGACCAGGTCTTCGTCGGCTACGCCGACGGGCGCGAGGTGAAGGGCGACCCCGTGGCCGAGACCGACGAGGAGCTCATCGAGCTCATCCAGGTCCTCGGCGCCTACTCGGGTCTGTCCTCCCGCCCCTTCGACTCGGCCAACCCGCAGCTCGACCTGCGGCTTCCGGACGGTTCGCGTCTGTCCGCCGTCATGGACGTCGCCCGGCGCCCCGCGCTGTCCATCCGCCGCGCGCGCATGGGCAAGGTGTTCATCTCCGACCTCGTCGGCAACGGCACGCTGACCCCCGAGGTCGCCCACTTCCTGGCCTGCGCGGTCCGCGCCCGCAAGAACATCATGATCGCCGGCGCCACCAACGCCGGTAAGACGACGCTCCTGCGCGCCCTCGCCAACGAGATCCCGCCGCACGAGCGCCTCATCACCGTCGAGCGCGCCCTGGAGCTCGGGCTCGACACCTTCCCCGACCTGCACCCCAACGTCGTCGCCTTCGAAGAGCGCCTGCCCAACTCCGAGGGCCAGGGCGCCATCTCCATGGCGGAACTGGTGCGCCGCTCGCTGCGTATGAACCCCTCCCGCGTCATCGTCGGTGAGGTCCTCGGCGACGAGATCGTCACCATGCTCAACGCCATGTCGCAGGGCAACGACGGCTCGCTGTCCACGATCCACGCCAACAGCTCCAGCGAGGTCTTCAACCGTATTTCCACCTACGCGTTGCAGGCCTCCGAGCGGCTGCCCATCGAGGCCAGCCAGCTGCTGATCGCGGGCGCGGTGAACTTCGTCGTCTTCATCCAGCGGCGCAACGACTTCGGCAACGGCGGCCGCCTCCAGCGCATGGTCACCTCCGTCCGCGAGGTCAACGGCGTCGACGGACGCGTCCTGTCCAGCGAGGTGTTCGCGGAGGCCCCCGACGGCCGGATCGTGCCGCACGCCCCCATAGCCTGCCTGGAGGAACTGATGGCACACGGCTACCGGCCGTCCGGGACCTGGGGGTGAGCCGGGGATGAACACGACGAACACGACTCTCGCCGCACTCGGCTCGCTCGGCTCCATGGGCGGCCTGTTCTCCACCACCGTCCTGTACTCGATAGGAAGCGGCGTCGCCGTCGGCGGCGGCATCGCCCTCCTCCTCGTCGCCGTACGTGGACTGCCCGTCAAGCCCGACCACGAGAAGCAGAAGGCCGCTCAGCGGGCGAGCGAACTCATCCGGTTCGCCGGCCAGCGCGGCTCGCTCGCCGCCATCGTCGGCCTGGTCGTCCTCGTCCTCACCCGCTGGGCCGTCGCCGGTATCGCGGCCGGTGTCCTCGTCTTCTTCTGGGACCGCCTGTTCGGCGGCGCCGGTGAGGAGCGGGCCGCCATGCGCCGCGTGGAGGCCCTGGCCTCCTGGACCGAGTCGCTGCGCGACACCATCGCCGGCGCGGTGGGCCTGGAGCAGGCCATCCCGGCCTCCGCCCGCGCCGCCGCCCCGGTCCTGCGCCCCCACCTCGACGCCCTCGTCGACCGCCTGCGCGCCCGCACCCCGCTGCCCGAGGCACTCCAGCACCTCGCCGACGAGATCGACGACGCCTCCGCCGACATCATCGTCGCGGCCCTGATCCTCAACGCCCGCCTGCGCGGACCCGGTCTGCGCCAGGTGCTCGGCGCGCTGGCCAAGTCGGCGCGCGAGGAAGTGGACATGCGGCAGCGGGTGATGGCCCAGCGCGCCTCGACCCGGCGGTCCGTGCAGATCGTCGTCGCGGTCTCGATCGCCTTCGTCCTCGGCCTGTCGATCTTCAACCGTGACTTCGTGGAGCCGTACGGCACCCCCGTCGGACAGCTCGTCCTGGCCTGTGTCTGCGGTCTGTTCGCACTCGGCTTCTGGTGGCTGCGCAAGCTGTCCACCATCGAGACGCCCGAGCGTTTCCTGGTCCGCGACGAGGCATCCGTCCAGTTCGTCCGCCCCAGGACGCCGTCGCAAGCGCAGTCCCAGCAGCGGCTGCCGCAGGAAGAGGGGGCACGCTGATGGACCTCACGATGCCGCTCGTCGTCGGCGCCGTCCTCGGCCTGGGCATCTACGCCCTCGTCCGCGCCCTCATGCCCAGCAAGCGCAGCGCGATCTCACAGGTCGCGCGGATCGACGCGATGCGGGCCCGCGGCTCGGCCTACGAGTCGGCCCGCGTAGAACGCGAGAAGGGGCGCCTGGGCGCCCTGCGGGCCGAAGTCGGCCTGCGGGTCTCCGAGTTCTACCTCCAGCAGGGCTGGGAGCAGCGCTCGCTGCGCGCGGACCTGTCGGTCCTGGACCGCAGCTGGGAGAAGTTCCTGGCGACGAAGGTGCTGCTGGGTGTGGCGGGCCTGTTCTTCGGCCCGTTCCTGTTCGCCATCGTCTACACGCTCGGCGTCGGCCGCAGCCCGATCATCCCGGTGTGGCTGGCGCTGCTCTTCGCGGTGATCTTCTTCTTCCTGCCCGACCTGGAGGTACGGCGGGACGCGGCCGAGAAGCGGCGTGACCTGCGGCGCGTGATCGGCGCGTACCTCGACCTGGTGTCGATGAGCCTCGCCGGCGGACGCGGTCTGCCCGAGGCCCTGATGGCGGCGGCCGAGATCTCCGACGGCTGGGCCAACCAGCGCATCCGCAACGCCCTCTCCGACGCCCGCATCACCGGCCTCAGCCAGTGGCAGGCGCTCGGCCAGCTCGGCGAGGAGATCGGCGTCGAGGAGCTCAAGGACCTCTCCGCCTCCCTGGCCCTGGTCGCGGACGACGGTGCGAAGGTGCGCGAGTCCCTCGCCTCCCGGGCCGAGACCATGCGGCACCGCGAACTCGCCGAGATCGAGGGCAGCGCGGGCGAGAAGTCCCAGTCGATGCTCGTGGCGCAGCTGCTGCTGTGCGCCGGGTTCCTGGTGTTCCTGATCTTTCCGGCGGCGATGCGGGTGTTCCAGGTGCAGTGAGCCGTGCAGTGAGCCGACCTTCACAACTCCAGAACTTCCCGGAACTGATTTCGAAAGGACAAGTCGTCATGATCGGACGCAACTTCCACACGGGCATCCCGGCCGTGGACTTCCTGGTCACCTTCCTCCAGGCCCGTACCGAGCGCGCCCGCTCCGGCGAGCTGGACCGCGGCGCCTCCGCGGTCGAGTGGGTCATCATCTCGGCGGTCGTCGTGGCGATCGTCGGTGTCGTGGCCGCCATCATCAACGCCGCGCTGAGCGAGGGCGCCAACAAGGTCGGCGACTGCATCAAGGGCGCGGACGCGGGCAAGACCTGCTGATCCGTCACAGGGACGGTCGCAGGGGCAGTCACGACAGTCGTACGGACAACGGGATTCACGGGGATGCCGGCAGACGTGAGCAGACGGATACGCCGCAGGGTGCGGGCCGCGCGGAGAGCGGCGGCCGCCCGCGGTGACTCCGGCATGACCGCGATCGAGTTCGTGCTGCTCACTCCCGTACTGTTCTTCATGATCTTCGCGACCGTGCAGTTCGCCCTGTACTTCTTCGCGGACCACGTCGCCCAGGCGGCGGCCCAGGCGGGAGCGCGCAAGGCGCGTGCCACGGCCGACGAACAGCCGGGCGCGTGGCGGGGCGAGGCCCAGGACGTGGTGGACAGCTACATCCAGCAGCTGGGCCCGCAACTGGTGCTGGGGCCTGACGTGAAGATGCTCCAGCCGGACCAGAACACCGTCGGTGTGGAGATCGAGGCCCGGGTGCCGACGGTGTTCCCGGGGCTTGACCTGACGGTGCACGCGCAGTCGGCCGGCCCGGTGGAGCGGTTCGTACAGGAGGAGAACTGATGACTCCGTCTCCTCCGGCTTCCTGGAAGGACAACCGACGGGCGGACGACCGGGGCCTGTCCACGATCGAGGTCGTGATCCTCGCCCCGGTGATGATCCTCTTCATCCTCGTCCTGGTGGCCTTCGGCCAGCTCGTCGACGGCCGCGGAGCGCTCGACGGAGCCGCCCGGGACGCCGCCCGCGCGGGCTCGATCCAGAAGGACCACGCCACCGCCATGGCCGAGGCCGAGAAGGCCGCCGAGGCGAACCTGGCGGACGTCTGCTCCGGCCCCGTGTCGGTCGTCCAGACGAGCCAGGGCTTCGAGCCCGACACCATCTTCACCGTCGAGGTGAGCTGCCAGGTGCGCGGCCTCGCCATGCTCGGCCTCGACGTCCCGACGACGCTGTCGGCGAGCTTCAGCTCCCCGCTCGACCCGTTCCGGAGGTCGGCGTGAGAAGCCTCCCGCCCTGCTGCCGGTCGTGGTGGGCCTCCCGTCGCGGACACCTGGACGACCGAGGCTCCGGCGCCGGCGCGGTCATCATCTTCGCGCTGGTCTTCCTCTCCCTCTCCGCGTTCGTGATCGACGGCGGCCTGTCCATCTCCAAGCGGGAACGGGCGGCCGACATCGCGGAACAGGCGGCCCGCTACGCCGCCCAGGACATCGACCGCGACGCCCTCTACGAGAACGAGGGCGGCCCCGCCCCGATCAACTTCGAGAACTGCAACGCCCGCGTGAAGACCTTCGCCCGCGAGATGGACATGACGGGCGCGGACATCGCGGCGACCCACTGCGTGGCGGCGGACGCCCAGCAGGTACAGGTCGAGGTGCAGCTCACCTACTCCCCGGTCTTCACGGGGATGTTCTACGGCGGCGACGTGGTCGTGCACGGGCAGGCGGTGGCGGAGAACGAGGTCGGCTGATGCCCGCCGCGCCCGTTTCCCGACCCTCTCGGCTCCGCTGAGCACTGAGCACGATTTCCCCCACTGGAGGTACACCCCCATGCGCACATGCACGACCACGGCGGCCGCGACCGCCCTGACCGCGGCGGTGGCGCTGCTGCTGACGGGCTGTGGCGGCTCGGACTCGTCGGGCTCGAAGGACTCGGACAAGATCGCGGGAGCGGATTCGGGTTCGGGATCTTCGAAGCCGTCGACGTCCGCCACTGGTGACGACATCGAGCGGCCGGAGATCAAGCTGCCGTCCGACGTGGAGAACGTCTTCGAGGGCGGTACGACCGGGGATCCGGCGAAGGATGCGGTGCTGGCGGACAACGAACGGCGCATCAACTCCATCGACCAGGCGATCACCGTCAACGCCAAGAAGTACCCCGCCCTGAAGTTCTACTCCAAGGGCGACGCGCTGGTGTCGGCGGCCTCCTACATCATGTCCTTCCGTGACGAGAACCGGAGCTTCACCGGCAAGACCCGGTACTACGACCGCGAGGTCACGCTCCACAAGGCCGGCGCCGCCTCCGTCACGTACTGCATGGACGCGACACAGACGTACCCGAAGGACGGGACGACCGGCAAGGTCGACCGGTCGGTCAAGGCGTCCCCGAGCGACTACGTCTTCTACAACACCCGTCTCGAGAAGAACGCCAAAGGCGTCTGGCAGACCACCACTGTCTCGTCCACGGAGGCCGCGAAGAGGTGCATGTGATGCGGCGTACGACTGTGCCGCGCGCCGTCGCAGCATCGGCTCTGGCCCTCGCCGTGGCGGCTGTGCCGTCAACGGCCACGGCTGGTGGCGGTCGCGGCGGCGGTGAGAACGGCGGCTACGAGGGCAGCGCGGAGGGCTCCGCGAACGACCGCGTGATCAGGGCCCAGACCAAGATCAGGGTCACCACCGACGGCGGCTCCCGATCCTCCACGGGAACCCTGACCCCGTCGAACAGCAACTGGACACCGCCCGCATGCTGGTACGAGCCGTCCTTCTCGCCCAAGGAGATCGAGACCACGGTGAAGCTGTGGCGGAGTATCGATGGGTTCGTGCTGCCCGGCGTCGGGGATTTCGTCGGCGACATGCTGGACCACCGCTACAAGGACGGGCACCCCTACAAGGACTACAACCTCGACAAGCAGGGCGAGGGAATGTTCTGGGCGGCGGTGAAGAACCCGAAGCGCAAGGACGACCCCGAAGCCAACTCCTGCGACAAACAACCCTTCTGGGTCGACGAGGGTGAACCCCCCAACGAGCCCCTGGCCGTCTCCCCCCAGGTCCTGGCCGAATACGCCTACGACGAACTCCCCGTCCCCGACACGGAGATCGAGATGGCACCCACGGGCAAGTCGACCGTGAACCTGCCCACTTGGATCTGGCTCGACAAGGCCAAGTTCAAGAAGCTGTCGGTGACGGCGAGCCTGCCCGGGACGGGCTTGTCCGCGACCACCACTGCAGAACCCGTCTCCCTGCACGTCGAACCGGGCACGGCCGACGCCCAGACCTACCCGGCCTCCGGCGAATGCGCGATCAACGCGGACGGCAGCATCGGCGCACCGTACGCGAAGGGCAAGGCCGACCAGACACCGCCCTGCGGCGTCAGCTACCTGCGCTCGTCCGGCTCCGACGGCCCCTACCCGCTGCGCGCCACGGTCACCTGGAAGATCAGCTGGACGAGCACGAACGGCGAGGGCGGTGACCTCCCCGACGGCACATTCGGTACGACGCAGGACGTGACGGTGCAGGAGATCCAGTCGGTGAACCGCTGATCCGGAACATTCGGTGGATCTGCACACCGTTCACCGCGAGGTCGTGAGAAACGAGGGCGGGAACCGAGCACCACTCACTCACCCCGCCGTGCATTGCCCTCCGGTACCGCGCAGTGGCAGAACATGTGAAGACGACAGGCATTTCGGTGACCGAAGGCTCACATTCATGACTTCGGTCACCGAACTCCGTCGCACCCCGATAACCACTGACTGGCCGTTCCTTCTCCCGACGTGCTTTGATCGGTCGCACTCCAGCACTTCGAATGATTTAAACGAAGGGAACCGCCCTCCATGGCCTTCACCCCGCAGATCCAGACCGCCCACATGTCCGACGCCGAGCTGGACACCATCGCCGGCGGCCAGGCGGGCGGCACCGCGGGTGCCGGCGCCGCGGCCGGTCTCTACGTCGAGACGACGGCCGCCGGTGTCACCACCGGTGTCGGCGGCGGCGTGGGCCTCGCCGTCTCGCCCGCGGGCATCGCGGCGGACCTGCACCTCAACGCCGCGGTCGCTTCCTGACCGCAGGCACACGAAAGGCCCCGGATCTCAGGATCCGGGGCCTTTTCACGTCAGCGGATAGCGGATAGCGGATAGCGGGCTTGCGGGCCTACTTACCCCCGCCCCCTTTACCGCCTTTCCCGCCCCGCTTGTCCTCGGTCTTCATCGCATCGTTGACCTGCTTGGCGAGCTCGTCATCAAGCTTCTTGAACTCACGGACGATGGCATCGGACATACTCGCCAGCGCATCGAGCTGCTGCGTGATGTCCTCGCGCCCGTCCTCCCAGTTTGTAACTCTCCAACTCGGTCAGCGGGAGCGCGAGGTCGCTCTTGCCGTGTTCAGACGGCTCAGATGAAACGGTACATACGCATCACAGCGTCGAAGATGTCATGGCACGAGCACGTCCGCGACACCGTACCGGCCGCCTACCAGCCCATATCCTTGGCCACCTCTTCCTGGGCTGCGGCGATCTCTTCCTCGCGTAATTGGTACGGCGTTCAGGTCGGTCTTCATCAGCCAGTCGAACAGCACGATGGCATCCGAGCGCCAGACATCAGGCGTCCGTATTCGGTCCCGGATCGGGGGAGTTGCCGGAGGCTCGCTGACTCGTAGGTGGCGACGGCGCCGGCGTTGGAGCTCGGGGTGCAGACGATCGCGCTGGACGAGCCCAGCTCCTGGGGTGCGGCCGCCGCGGCGATGCTGATGGGCCTGCCGTAGTGATGACCACGATGTCAGCGCTCATCCGTGAACCTCGACCCGTCCCACGCTGCCCGATGGACGGCTACAAAGTCGTGTGCCTGCTCCGGCCCGACCGCCACGATCCGCACGCGTCCGGCGCGATCGTCATCCGCAACAACCCGGGACCGTCAAGCAGTCCCACGGCGAGGAATCCCTCGGTTCCGTCTCCACGTCCGCACCGCTGCGGGGATCGCTCCCGCACCTGACCGCCAGAACCAGCTCAGGTCCCCCGGATGCAGTTGCACCGGCGCCCCTCGTAGTCACCTGGAGCATCCTCCTCGCTCGGAGTGCACCGACGCGTTCTGCCACACACCCTGCTCGTTCTTCGCCAGGGAGACCGAGTAGAGGACGTAGGGGTCCGTGCCTGCCGGGTTGCCCTCGACCTTGCCGGTCTTGCGGTTCCTGGTCTTCGCCGCGCTCTCGTCCGTGCAGTAACTGAGCGATGCTCCCTTGCCGTTCTCGGCCAGGTTGACCTTGGGGTTGAAGGCGGGCAGCTTGCCGATGACGGTGACGTTCTTGTCCGTGTAGGACTTGATCCACTCCTTGGTCAGCCCGCGAACCCCTTCTGTGTCGTAGAAGGCGACGGCCTCGCTGTCGGGGTCGTTCTCGATGATCGCCGCGTACCCGGCCCGGACTTCCTCCTTGCCGTCGTTGAGCACGGCCTGCTCGACGGGATCGCTGCTTGTCCAGTTCTCGAAGGTGAGCTGGAAGCTGCTCGGGATGGTGATGTCGGGGCGCTCGGGACCGGATGGCGTCGATGCCGATGCCGAAGTCGAGGGGCTCGATCCTGAACCAGCGCCCTTGGTGTCCTCCGGTGACTTGTCGTCACCTCCACCGCAGGCGGTCAGAAGCAGCGCAACCGTCGCGGTCAGCGTAGCGGCGGTGGTGGTCGGAGCGCGGCGTGCCACGGTTCGTCTCCCCGGTGTTCGATCGTCATCCGATGTGCGGAAGAGAACGAAGCTATCAGGGGCCGGTAATGGGCCCTTGGGAGGCAGTGGTGGGTTGTGTGGGGGAGGTGAGGAGTGTGGCGTGGCGATTGCGAATGACGTGGGAAAGCGTCAGCGGTTGATCGACTGGATCTCCTGGACGTTCATGTCCTGAGTGGTCTCGAAGGTGCCGTCGGGGAGGTCGCCGTTGGTGCCGTCGGAGCCTTCCCAGGTGATCTGCCAGGTGACGCTGGCGGAGAGCTGGTACGGGGTGCCGTTGGTGGCGCGGAGGTAGCGGATGCCGCAGGGCGGGGTCTTGTCGGCGTCGCCCTTGGTGTACGGGGTACCGATCGAACCGTCCTCATTGATCTCGCAGTCGCCGGAAGCGGGGAAGACCTCGGCGTCCTCGGTGCCCGGCTCCAGGTGGAGCGCGATCGGCTTGGCGGTGGTCTCGGCCCACAGCCCTGTGTTCGGCAGCTCGGCGCGGACCTTGACCTCCTTGAAGGTGCCCTTGTCCAGCCAGACCCAGGTCGGCAGGTTGACCGTGGATTTGCCTTCCGGTTTCAGGTCGACCTTCGTTTCCGGAACCTTGACCTTGTTGTATGCGTACTCGGCGAGCGTCTTCGGGGTGGGCGTGTTCGGGTCGTCCGGGACCTCGCCGGCGTCGACCCAGAACATGATGCGGCCGCAGTCCCAGGAGTCGGAGTCACCGGGGTCGGGCGCCACGCCGCGCCAGAAGTAGCCGTCCTTGCCGAGGTTGTAGTTCTTGTACCCCTCGGCGGTGCTGTTCGTCGGCGCTTCCAGATCGAAGTTGTCCGCCGGCTTGCCGTCTCGATAGTGGTCCGTCCAGAGCCCCTTGCCGATCCAGGACTCGTGGATGCCGACATCACCGCCGCCGTCCGTGTCAACGAACCTCTTCAACTGTGCGGGGCTGAAGGCGGGTTCGTACCAACAAGCCGGAGGCTTCCAGTTGGGGTCGACCGTGCCAAGGTTGCCTTCCTTGCCGCCGCCGTCCCCACCGCTCACGTACTTGATCTGAATGTTGGAGACGGATGCCGACAGGCTGCCCTTGCCGTCAGTGCCACCGCCGCTCTGCTCGTCGGCCGGCGGCACATTGGTGTTGTCTTCCGGTCCCGCGGCGTATGCGATGCTTCCGGACCACAGAACGGTGGCTGCCGTCAGACCGGCTGACCAGGCCAGAGTGCGTCGCGTGCGGCTCATCGCCGGCAACCCTCCACTCGCCCCTCCACCTCGATCTGCAGGACCTTCCAGACCTTCTGGGATCCTTGGGGCGGCTTCATCAGGAGGCGGAACTCCTGGAAGTCGTTGAGGCTTGGCTTCGTGTACCGAATCTTCTTCGTCTTGACGTTCTTGCCGTAGAACTTGCCCTGGTCTCGGCACATGGTCACGAGGACGCCTTTGGACGTGCCGACATCGTCGGTCTTGCCCTGGTAATAGCTGTCCGTTCCCGTCGCCGTCCAGTCGTCGTCAACCCATGCCTGGATCTGTGACTGGGCGTACTTCGTGGCGTTTCCCAGTGAGTAGAACTTGTATGCCGGATCCTCCGGGTCCTGGGCTGTGATGCCGTGGTTCAACGCCAGGATGTAGTTCTCTGCGCCGTCGAGGGCTGCCGCGTGCCGTGTGTCGGACGGCTTCGTGATGTCGAACTCGACCTCGAGGTCGCTCGGCAGGCTTACGTCCGGCCGACCGGCGACGGCAGAGGCGGAAGCCGAAGGGCTCCCCGCATCGGTGTCCGCGCCCTTGATGTCGTCCGGCGACTTGTCGTTACCTCCGCCGCATCCGCTGAGCAGGAGTGCCGCTGTCGCGGTGAATACGGCGGCGGTGGTGGTCAGAGCGCGGCGTGCCACGGTTCGTCTCCCCCGGTGTTCGATCGTCATCCGATGTGCGGCAGGGAACGAAGCTATCAGGGGTCGGTAATGGGCCCTTGAGGGGCAATGGTGGATTGTGTGGGGAGGTGAGGAAAGTAGCGTGGCGATTGCGAACGATGTGGGAACGCGTCAGCGGTTGATCGACTGGGTTTCCTGGACGTTCATTCTTCTGGCCCTCGGCGGTGCTGTTCGTCGGCGCGCCGGGCCGGCGGCGCAGACGAGGCATCCCGCGGCCAGGGCCACGACCGGCTTCGTGCGCCCGGCGCCGGTCAGCCTCGGCATTCCTCCGCCTTCCCCTCGACGGTGACCCGCTGGGCGCGCCACACCGGATTGCCCTTCACGGACGCCATGAGGACGGTGAATTTCTGGAAGCTGGCCAGGCTTTCCTTCGTGCGGTGCACCTTCTCCGACGTGACTTCCTTGCCGTAGACCCTGGACTGGTCCTCACAGAAGGTGACGCTGACCGTCTTGACCTTCTCCGACTCGTCGTCCGGGCTGGTTTCGGCCTGGTAGTACCGGTCCTTGCCCGTGAGCGTCCAGCCGCCGTCCACGTACTCCTTGATCCGCGAGTGCGCGTACCGGGAGGCCTGGCCCGACGAGTAGAACTGGAAGGCGGAATCTCCCGGATCCTGCTTCGTGATGCCGTGGTTCAGCGCTCGGATGTAGTTGGCGGCGTCATCGAGGGCTGCAGCGCTGTCCTGATCCGACGGCTTCTCGAAGTCGAAGACCACGTCGAGGTCCTTCGGAAGACTCACGTCAGGCCGGCCGACATCCGTCGACGCCGAGCCGGAGGGCGAAGCGGAAGGACTGCTCGCCCCCTTGTCGGCTCCCTTGAAGTCGTCCGACGAGTCGTCTCCGCCCCCGCCGCATGCGGTGAGCAGAAGCGCCGCTGTTGCGGTGAACGCGGCAGCTGTGGTGGTCAGAGCGCGGCGGGCCACGGTTTCTCCCCCGAAATTCGGCGTGTGCGACAGGGAACGAAGTTGGCAGGGGCGGGCAATGGAACCTTGAGAGGCGGTGGCGGGAACGCGTCAGCGGTTGATCGACTGGATCTCTTGGACGTTCATGTCCTGGGTCGTCTCGAAGGTGCCGTCCGGGAGGTCGCCGTTTTCGCCGCCCGTGCCCTCCCATGAGATCTGCCAGGTGACGCTGGCGGAGAGCTGGTACGGGGTGCTGTTGGTGGCGCGGAGGTAGCGGATGCCGCAGGGCGGGGTCTTCTTGGCGTCGCCCTTGGTGTAGGGGGTGCCGATGGAGCCGTCCTCGTTGATCTGGCAGTCGCCGGAGGCGGGGAAGGTCTCGGCATCGTCCGTGCCCGGTTCCAGGTGGAGGGCGACCGGCTTGGCGGTCGTCTCCGCCCACAGGCCGGTGTCGGGCAGTTCGGCGCGGACCTTGACCTCCTTGAAGGTGCCCTTGTCCAGCCAGACCCAGGTCGGCAGGTTGACCGTGGACTTGTTCTCCGGCTTCAGGTCGATCTCCGTGTCCGGGACCTTGACCTTGTCGTAGGCGTACTCGGCGAGCGTCTTGGGTGTGGGGGCGTTCGGTACCTCGGGGATCTCGCCGGCGTCCTGCCAGAACATCACGCGTTCACAGCCGTACGAGTTGGGGTCGTCGGGATCGCGGGCCACGCCGCGCCAGAAGTAGCCGTCCTTGCCGATGTTGTAGTTCTTGTAGCCCTCGCGGGGGATGAGGGACTGTTCCTTGTCGTTGTAGTTGTAGGCGTCCTTGCCGTCCCGGTAGTGATCCGTCCACAGCTTCTGGCCGCCCCACTCCATGTGGGGGCTGACGTGGCCCATGGCGAGGCCTGTCTCCGAGAACTCCTTGAGCTGCTCCGGCGTGTAGACGGGCTCGTACCAGCAGGGCGGGGGTTCCCAGTTCACGTCCGTCGACGAGAGGTTGCCGCTGTTGCCGCCGGTGGGGCCGCTCTCCTGGGTGACCTTGATCCGGGACTGGGTGACGGAAGCCGACAGCTCTCCGCTGTTCGCGTTGCCCGAAGGGCCGGAGGAAGCCGGGGGAACCGTCGTGTTTCCAAAGGAGCCGTCGGCGTGAGCCACGCCACTCGTCCACAGCACTCCGCCGGCGGCCATGGCAGCGCTCCAGCGCAGCGACCGTCGTGAGATCACCGCCGGCACTCCTTCGCCTCGCCGATGACCTCGATGTTCCAGGCCTTCAAGACCTTGGAGGAGCCGGACGGGCGGACCATGCGCAGCCTGAATTTCTGATAGCTGCTCAGGCTCTCCTTGGTGTAGAGGATCTTCTCCGTCTTGATTTCCTTGCTGAAGAACTTGGCTTGGTTCCTGCAGAACGAGACGAGGATGCCCTGGCCGCCGTTCAGCGTGGTGACGTCTTCGTCGTAGTACTTGTCCGTCCCGGTGACGGTCAGTCCTCGCTTCGTCCAGCCCTCGATCTGCGACTTGGCGTACTGCGCGGCCTGTCCACCGGGAATGGAATAGAACTGGTAGGCCGGGTCGTTCGGGTCCTGCTTGGCGATGCCGTGGTCCAGCGCCCGGATGTAGTTCTGTGCGTCGGTGAGCGCGGCTGCGTGCTTCGCATCGGACGGCTGGTCGAAGTCGAAGACCAGCTTCAGATCCTTCGGCACGCTGACGTCCGGGCGGTCTGCCCCCGCGGAGCCGGACGCGGTTGCCGACGGGCTCCTCGTGCCCGCGTCCGCCCCCTTGATGTCGTCCGACGACTTGTCGTCTCCGCCTCCGCCGCATGCGGTGAGCAGAAGCGCCGCCGTTGCGGCGAGCGCGGCAGCTGTGGTGGTCAGAGCGCGGCGTGCCACGGTTTCTCCCCCGAGGTTCGGCGTGTGCGACAGAGAACGAAGCTATCAGGGGCCGTTCGTGCCTCCATGCGTGACCATGGGGGACTGTGTGGGACGTGTGAGGAGCATGCGTGGCAGTCGCGAAGACGTGCTCGCGGCGCCTCGGTCGCACGGTCAACCGCCTGCGGCCGGCGGGGCAAATCGGACGTCAACCCCGTTCGTTCCCCACGCCCTTCGACGACCTCAATAAGAGTCCATAAGATCTCTGTAGGCTCAGCACACCTCAGGCTCAGCACACCTCTCGCCACCAGTTCGCCTCACCGCGCTCACACACGACCCCAGGACACCCGCCATGCCGCGACGCCGCACCTCCAGCTCGTCAAGCTCGACGGGAAGTACGACGGGAACGACGGCCCCGACGACGACTCCGAGGAACCGGACGCCGCAGCCGGTGAGGGTGCGGCGGCGGTCGTTCGGGGACTTCGTCAAGGCGTTCCTCGCCTTCGTCGCCCTGGCCGTTCTCCTCGTCGGCGTGCCCGGCGCGCTGGCCACGCAGATCGGGTGGCCGTTGCCGAACGGGGTGCCGAGTCTCGACTGGCTCCAGCAAGAGATCACCGTTCAGACGTTCCTGAACATCCTCACCGTCGTGGTGTGGCTCGCGTGGGCCCAGTTCACCGCCTGCGTGCTCGTGGAGATGAAGGCCGCGCTGTCCGGTGTCGGTGTGCCGGGGCGGGTACCGGGCGCCGGGCCCAGTCAGTTGCTCGCCCGGCAGCTCGTCGCCGCGCTGCTGCTCGTCGGCGCCACCGCGGCCAGCTTCACGCCCGGGCTGTCGCAGCTCGGGCAGAGCGGGTACGACGCCAACCAGAAGCCCACCGTCGCCGCGGCCCAGCAGACCCCGGGCTTCTTCGCCCAGCAGCAGGAGCAGGCCGCCGACACCGCGTCCGCCCTCGCCGAGCAGGCCTCGCACGCCGACGCCGGTGGCAGCACCGCCAAGCAGGGCGACACGAAGTACTACCGGATCCAGCCGCCCGAGGGACGTCACCACGACTCCCTGTGGGAGATAGCGGAACGGCACCTCGGCGACGGGCGTCGCTACAAGGAGATCTTCGAGCTCAACAAGGACCGCATCCAGCCGGACGGGTCCAAGCTCTCCGAGGCCAGCCTCATCCGGCCTGGATGGATCATGGAGATGCCGGGCGACGCGCGCGGCGGCGAGCTCGTGGAGATGCCGGACGAGGCTCCCAACGTGTCGCCGGACGTGCAGCAGCAGATCGCCGACTACGCCCAGACGGGGGACCACGCCCAGGGCGGAGGCAGCGGTGCCCAGGGCGGCGGGCACGAGCACGCCGGTGGCGGCCCCTCCGCATCCCAGGTGTCCCTGCCCGAGCAGCGCCCCGCCCCCGACTCCGGCCACCAGCAGGCCACCGGCGTCGACGCCGAGTCCGAGAGCTCCTTCGGTCTGCCCGAAGCCCTCCTCGGCGCTCCCCTCCTCGCCGCCGGTCTCCTCGGTGCCCTGGGGCGGCGGCGCCGGCAGGCGCTGTGGCAGTCGGCGTTCGGGGCCGTCGGCGGGCGGCGCGGTATGGAACCGCCCACGCCGAGCGGGGACGCGCAGGACGTGCAGGACGCGCTGCTCGTCGGGGCCGACCCCGAGGGTGTGCGGTTGCTCGACCGGTCGCTGCGCGGTCTCGCCGCCTCCCTCGCCGAGGAGTCGCGCGCGCTGCCGGTCGTGTACGCGGCCTGGCTCAGCAACGGCGACCTGCACCTCCAGCTCGCCCAGCCCGCCGGGAAGCCCCCGGCCCCCTGGCAGCAGGGGCAGGACCAGACCTTCTGGATGCTGGCCCGCACGGACGCCGAGCGCTACGAGGACGTCGACACGGCCGCGCCCTACCCGGGGCTCGTCAGCCTCGGCACCATGGACGACTCGCGGCTGCTGCTCAACCTGGAGGCCGTGCCCGGCATCGTCTCCCTCTCCGGCCGGGAGGCCGACCGGGCCGCCGTCTTCGCGTCCGTCGCCGCCGAGTTGGCGACGAACGGGTGGTCCGACCGCATGACCATCACGCTCGTCGGCTTCGGTGAGGACCTGACGCCGCTCGCCCCCAACCGGATCCGGCACCTCGAGGACATCGAGGCGCTCGTCGAGACCATGGAGGCCGAGACGCGGCAGCGGCGCGGAGCGCTGGGCGCCGCCGGGCACGACTCCGTCCTCACCGGGCGCACCGGGCCCGCCCAGCACACCCGTTGGGCCCCGCACCTGGTCCTGCTCGCCGCCCAGCCGTCCGCCGAGAACGCCGTCAAGCTCGCCGAACTCGCCTCCGACGCGAGCCGGCTCGGCATCGGCTACCTCGTCGGCACCGAGACCGGCGACCTGCCGGGCGCCGCCTGGGAGATGGAGATCACCGGCCAGGGCAAGCTCCTCGCCCCCCTCCTCGGGCTCGAACTCGACGCCCAGTTGCTGCCGGTCGCGCAGCAGCGGGCCGTGGTCGAGCTGTTCGTCGAGGCGGACCCGGAGCGCGAATCCGACAGGCCCGCGAACACCCCGCCGTTCCTCGTCGACATCAGCGAGCAGGGCCGGCCGGCCGTCTACGCCCGGCTCGTCGGACCGTACGAGATCATCGGCCTCGACACCCCGGACGGGGAGCGCAGCGCACTGCTGCACGAGGCGCTCGCCCTGCTGCTCCTGCACCGCGAGGGCGTGCACCCGCGCGTGCTGTCCTCCGCGCTGTGGCCGCGCGGCGTCACCGACGACGTACGGGGCGCGCTCCTGGACCGGCTGCGCGACTGGCTCGGCGCCGACCCCGACGGCACACCCCGCCTCGGCAGGGACGCGACCGGACGGCTCACGCTCGCCAAGTCCGTCGTCTCCGACCTGGACGTACTGCGGTCCCTCTACCACGAGGCCACGCAGGGCAAGGGCGTCGGCAGCCGGGCCGTGCGCGGGCGACTGCTCACCGACGCGCTCGTGCTGGTGCGCGGGCCGCTGCTCGCCGACCGGCCCGAGGGCCGCTACCGGTGGCTCACCCACGAGATCGTCGACGCCCAGCTGCCGCTGCTCGTCGCGGACACCGGGCTCGCGCTGTGCGAGTTCCACATGGAGAAGAACCGCGCCGAGAAGGCCATCGAGGCCCTCAACGCCGCCCTGCGCACCGCCCCGGCCGACGAGCGCCTGTGGCACGAGCTGCTGCGCGCCACCCACGCCACCGGCGACACGTCCCGGCTGACCGCGCTCGCCACCGATCTCATCGGCCGCAGCGGGGCCCGCGGGCTGCCGCCGCGTACCGAGGCACTGCTCGACGAGCTGCTGCCGACGTGGCGCGACGCGATCGCCGCGGTGGGATGAACACCGGGGTCCTGGTCATCGCCGCCGCGCTGTGGGGCGCGGCGGCGGGCGCGTTCCTGCCGCGCGCGGCCTACCGGTTCTCGGCCCCCTCGGGGGAGCCGTGGCGGGAGCGGTGCCCGGGCGGGCACGCCCTCAAGGGCCGGCTCACGGGCTGGCTCGGACGGGCCGCGTGCCCGGAGTGCGCGGAGGCCGCAGAGCGCGACGAGGCCGGATACGGGCCTCGTACGACACCACTGGTGATCGCCACCGCCCTCGTCTGTGCCGCCCTCGCCGCCGCCACCGGCACCCGGCCCGAGCTCGGCGTCTGGCTGCTGCTCGCGCCCGTCGGGGTGCTGCTGACGGCCGTCGACTTCCGGGTACGGCGGCTGCCCGACCCGCTCACCCTCCCTTTTGCCGCGGCCGCGCTCGTACTGCTCGGCCTCACCGCGCTCGTGCCCGAGCACGCGGGGGAGTGGACGACCGCCCTGCTCGGCTCGCTCGCGCTGGGCGGCGGCTACTTCGTGCTGTTCCTCATCAACCCCGCCGGGATGGGCTTCGGCGACGTCAAGCTCGCCCTGGGCGCGGGGGCGGTGCTCGGCTGGTACGGCTGGCCGACGGTGATGCTCGGCACCTTCGCCGGGTTCCTGCTGGGCGCGCTGTACGGCGGTGCCCTCGTGGTCGCGCGGCGGGCCGGGCGCAAGACGGCCATCCCCTTCGGGCCGTTCCTGATCTCCGGCGCCTTCCTCGGACTCCTGGCCGGGGCCTACGCGGCCTGACGTCCAGCGGCCCGAACGGCTGGCGTACGCTGGGCTGGTCCGTCCACAACCCTTACGAAAGGGACGCCCGGTGACCGAGAAGGCCGACCTTCAGCCCATCCTCGACCGTGCAGCCGCCGGTGGGCGGATCACCCCCGACGAGGCGCTCGCGCTGTACCGGGACGCCCCGCTGCACGCGCTGGGCGCCGCGGCCGACGCCGTACGCCGCCGCAGGTACGCCGGCACCGAGCACATCGCGACGTACATCATCGAGCGCAACATCAACTACACGAACGTGTGCGTCACGGCGTGCAAGTTCTGCGCCTTCTACGCCGCCCCCAAGGACACCGCCAAGGGCTGGACGCGCGACCTGGACGACATCCTGCGCCGGTGCGCCGAGACGGTCGAGCTGGGCGGCACCCAGATCATGTTCCAGGGCGGACACCACCCGGACTACGGCGTCGAGTACTACGAGAAGCACTTCGCGGCGATCAAGAAGGAGTTCCCCCAGCTGGTCATCCACAGCCTGGGGGCCTCCGAGGTCGAGCACATGGCCCGCATCTCCAAGGTGTCGGTCGAGGAGGCCATCCGGCGCATCCACGCCGCCGGGCTCGACTCCTTCGCCGGTGCCGGTGCCGAGCTGCTGCCCGAGCGGCCCCGCAAGGCCATCGCCCCGCTGAAGGAGTCCGGCGAGCGCTGGCTGGAGATCATGGAGATCGCGCACGGCCTGGGCGTGGAGTCCACGTCCACCATGCTCATGGGCACCGGCGAGACCAACGCCGAGCGCATCGAGCACCTGCGGATGATCCGGGACGTCCAGGACCGCACGGGCGGCTTCCGCGCCTTCATCCCGTACACCTACCAGCCCGAGAACAACCACCTGAAGGGCCGGACGCAGGCGACCCTCTTCGAGTACCTGCGGATGATCGCGATCGCCCGGCTGTTCATGGACAACATCGCCCACATCCAGGGCTCGTGGCTGACCACGGGCAAGGAGGTCGGGCAGCTCTCCCTGCACTACGGCGCCGACGACCTCGGCTCGATCATGCTGGAGGAGAACGTCGTCTCCTCCGCGGGCGCCAAGCACCGGTCCAACCGGATGGAGATCATCGACCTGATCCGCAAGGCCGGGCGGGTGCCCGCGCAGCGGTCGACCACGTACGAGCACCTCGTCCTGCACGACGACCCGGCGAACGACCCCGTCGACGACCGCGTGGTCTCGCACATCTCGTCCACGGCGATCGACGGCGGCACGGCTCACCCCGAGCTGAAGCTGCTCGCCTCCAACTGAGCGGCCGCGGAGAGGTAGTTGGAAACCATTCACACGGCCGACGCCGTCCGCGTCACCTGGGACTCCGAGCCCGTCAAGGGCGGTGCCGTGGCCGTCGGACGGGACCGGATCGGTGCCGTCGGAAAGCTCGACGACGTACGCGAGGCGTTCCCCCGGGCCCGGGTCCGCAGGTGGCCCGGGACCCTCGGTCCCGCCCGGGTCCACGAGGGCCCGCTCCCGGACGCCCCGAGCCCGCGCGAACGCGTCCACGAGGTGCTGAAGCTCGGCGCGGTCGCGGTCCTGGAGGAGTACGTCGACTCGCCGGAACTCCGGTCCGCCGCCGAGCGCAACGACGTCGTCGTCCTGCCGCGTGCGCGCGGCACCGCGATCGTCCCGACCGGCCGCGCCGACCTCGCCGTCTTCGACGACGCGGGGGAGTGCGTCGTGACGGTGTGCGCGGGGCGGCTCGTGCACCGGCGGCGCTGATCAGCGTCCCTTGATCCGTCGGTCCGCTTGATCCGTCAGTCCGCACAGGTGATCCGTCAGCCCGCGAACGCCTCCCCGAACGCCCCCGAACGCTGCTTCACCCCACTGCAATCGGTCGCGGGCCGGTCCGAGGCGGAGCCGTCCGCGCACTGCCGGTCCCGCGCGGCCGACCACATCGACACCCACCCGATGCCCTTCTCCTCGGCGAAGGCCCGGACCTCGGCCGCGTCGGCGAGCGTGAAGGTCTCGCCCTTGACGTCGTTGACGCCGATCATCGAGGTGAGCGCCATGCCCCGCCAGGCGGCCGCGTCCGAGGTGCCGAAGACCTCCTTCAGCTGGGTGTGCGCGGCCTTGGCGGCCGTGAGCGCGTAGCCGCCCATGTCGCCGTCGTACGAGGTGCCGTAGTTCATCGTCATCAGGTTGACCGTGGCGACCTGGACGCCGTTGTCGTTGGCGGAGCCGAGCAGCGCCAGGCTGTCCTTGCCCAGGCCCGAGGGCATGACCGGGAGCGTGAAGGAGACCTCCAGATCCGTACGTTCCTTCTGGAGCAGCGCGATCGCCTTCGAGCGCAGGTCGACGGAGGCGGAGTCGGCCAGCTCGTCGCCCTCGACGTCGAAGTCGGCCCGGGTGGCACCGGCCGCGTCGAGGGCTGTGCCGTACGCCGCCGCCAGTTCCGTCGCGCTGTCGCACACCGCCGCGAGTTCCTTGCCGGAGGCGCCGCCGAAGGAGACCCGGACCTGGGCGCCGTTCTCCACCAGTCGCGCGACACGGGACTTCACCGCCGGGTCGCCGATCGCGTGGCTGCCGTCCCAGCGCGGGGTGCAGTCGTCGCCGTCGGCCAGGACGAAGGCCAGGTTGTACGTCGTCGGGGAGCCGGCCGAGTCCGTGCCGGCGGCATCGGTGGCGCTGACGTACGGGGCGTACGCGGTGCCGGTCCCGGCAGGGGACGAGGTGCTGGGAGCGGCTGTCGCCGAGGGCGCCGGGCGTGCTCGGTCGACCGGTTCGGCCTGTTCGGAGCACCCCGTGGTGACCAGGGCGAGCAGGCCGCCCAGCCCGACCGCCGCCGGTTTCCGGTAACTCCTCATGGCGCACGCTCCCGTTCTCCTGATGTCGCTGTCCGCGGTTCAAGACCCCATACGTTTCCCGGCCGCAAACGTCTCACATCAATTCTGGTGCCCAGGGCGAGTTCCGCAGACAAACGCGAGAACTCTCGGAGAAAGGACAGGCTGAGTCGTTTCTCGTGGTTCTCTCACATGAAAACCCGAGTTTAGGGCACATGAACGCCTCCTGGTGTCCGGGGAATACATTCCGAGCCGGCCATCGAAAGCCGCGTCACCCGCGGTCGCCGCCGCAAACGCGGCAACGAGTCCGCCGAAGGTCCCGTGTTCATTGCCAATTCCGGACGCCGGGCCCGGCTGCTGCGCCGGATCGGCCTCCTCCTGGGGCCGTCCGCCTCGGATAGGCGACAGTGTTCGGCGCGGCCTTGGCCGGGGCACCTCGCTCACGCCGTCGCAGTTGCTGCCGTTCGCGGGTGCGGGGCCCGGGGGTGGCTCCGGTGGGCCCGGCGGTCCCGGGGGGCGGGGTGTCCGGCCCGGCGGTGTCCCCTCGGCTCCGCCGCAGGGAAGCGCCACTGTCGGTCCCACGTCGGCCCCGTCCCGGTCCCTCTCGCCGTCCGCATCCACGTCCGCATCCACGTCCGCCTCCGCGGTCGCCGACTGACCGAGGGTCGCCGTATGTCCACGACCCCCCTCCCGCGGCCGCCGCCGCGCCCCCTCCCGGAGGTGTTCCGGCTCGCGCCCGTCCCGGTCCTGCCGCCGTCCCTCGTCCCGGTCGTCGTCCTCCGGTATGCCCGGCAGCCGCCGGACGGCCGGCTCAACGCCCGGGCGGTGACGATCTGCCTCTGGCACGAGATCACGCTGGTCCTCGTCGTACCGCTGATCGACCGGTTCCGGGACGTGCCCGCGTTCGAGGCGTATCCGTGCTGCTGTGCGGGTGGGTTGGAGGACGTGGCGGCACGGCGCAAGCCGCGGCTTCTCCCGGGCGGGCGTACTGCAAGAATGGGCCCGTGACCCGCGCATCCCTGGACAAGCAGCCGCACGAAGTCGCCTCGATGTTCGACGACGTGGCGGAACGGTACGACCTGACCAACGACGTGCTGTCCCTCGGCCAGGACCGGCGATGGCGCAAGGAGGTCGCCAAGGCGGTCGACGCGCGCCCCGCGCAGAAGGTCCTCGACCTGGCGGCGGGCACGGGCACGTCCTCGCTGCCCTTCGCCCGCACCGGCGCCTACGTCGTCCCCTGCGACTTCTCCCAGGGCATGCTCAAGGTCGGCAAGCAGCGGCAGCCCTGGCTGCCCTACACCGCCGGGGACGCGACGCGGCTCCCCTTCAGGGACGACACCTTCGACGCCGTCACCATCTCCTTCGGGCTGCGCAACGTGCAGGACACGGACGCCGCCCTGCGCGAGATGTACCGGGTGACCCGGCCCGGCGGGCGGGTCGTGATCTGCGAGTTCTCGCATCCGACCTGGGCGCCGCTGCGCACCGTCTACACCGAGTACCTGATGCGGGCCCTGCCGCCGGTGGCGCGGGCCGTGTCCTCCAGCCCCGACGCCTACGTCTACCTCGCCGAGTCCATCCGGGCCTGGCCCGACCAGCCCGCGCTGGCCGAGCGGCTGGGCAAGGCCGGCTGGTCCCGGGTGGCCTGGCGGAACCTGAGCGGCGGCATCGTCGCCCTGCACCGGGGTTTCAAGGAGAGCTGAACCCTACGGGGAGCTGAGGGCCGGGTACGGGTCGCCGGGCTCGTCCAGCTCGCGCCGGAGACCGCCCCTGGGGGGCTTCGGGATCCGCGGCTCGTGCACGCCCCCGCCGCCCTCGCCGGGACCGAAATCGAACCACACGTAGACCATCGAGTCCCGCGGCACCTCGGCACCGGGGTGCGGGTACTGGCGGACGACGTAGTCGACGACGGCGAGATGGATGTCGGGCCGGTCCGGTGCGTTGAGAAGCAGGCCCTGCGCCCGGGCCGTCTCACGCGCGTCCACGGCCATCAGGCCCACCAGACGCGGTACACGCACTCCGGGTGTTTTGCGGGATATGTGCACAGATGTCACCCCCAGCGGTACAGGAAGGGTAACTCCCGCTCCACAGCGACCGGAAGCGACAGGTGTCTTTCTGTGACAGTCGACTACTCTCTGCTGCTGGACGCCCGGTTCGTTGAAGGCGGCCCTTCAGCCGGGTGATCAGTGCCGCTGCATAGACTGCCCGTGTCCAGTGCCGGTCGGCACGCAGATTCCGAACTGGGGGAGATCCCGCCGTGACCGTCGTGACCGAGCCCCTCTCCGAGAACACCGCCGATGTGATCGTCGTGGGCGCGGGGCCGGCCGGCTCCACGACCGCCTACCACCTCGCCAAGGCGGGCCTCGACGTCCTGCTGCTGGAGAAGACCGAGTTCCCGCGCGAGAAGGTCTGCGGCGACGGCCTCACCCCACGCGCCGTCAAGCAGCTCGTGGCGATGGGCATCGACATCTCGGAGGAGGCCGGCTGGCTGCGCAACAAGGGCCTGCGCATCATCGGCGGCGGGGTGCGGCTCCAGCTCGACTGGCCGGATCTCGCGTCCTTCCCCGACTACGGCCTCGTCCGCAAGCGCGACGACTTCGACGAGCAGCTCGCCCGGCAGGCCCAGAAGGCGGGCGCCCGGCTGTTCGAGCGCTGCAACGTGGGCGCGCCGATCCTGGACGACCGCACGGGCCGCATCACCGGCGTGCACGCCAAGCTCGGCGAGGAGAAGCGCGAGGTCACCTTCCGCGCCCCGCTCGTCGTGGCCGCCGACGGCAACTCCACGCGGCTGTCCCTGGCGATGGGCCTGCACCGCCGCGAGGACCGCCCGATGGGCGTGGCCGTACGGACGTACTTCACCAGCCCGCGCCACGAGGACGACTACCTGGAGTCCTGGCTGGAACTGTGGGACCGCCGCGGCCCCGTGGACCGTCTCCTGCCCGGCTACGGCTGGATCTTCGGCATGGGCGACGGCACGTCCAACGTCGGTCTGGGTGTCCTCAACACCTCCGACTCCTTCAAGGAACTGGACTGGCGCGAGGTCCTGAAGGCCTGGTGCGCATCCATGCCGGAGGACTGGGGCTACACCCCCGACAACATGACCGGGCCCATCCGCGGCGCCGCCCTCCCCATGGCCTTCAACCGCCAGCCCCACTACACCAAGGGGCTGTTGCTGGTGGGCGACGCCGGCGGCCTGGTGAACCCCTTCAACGGCGAGGGCATCGCCTACGCCATGGAGTCCGGCCAGATCGCCGCCGACGTCATCGTCCAGGCGCACGCGAGGGCGACGCCGGCCGGCCGTGAGATGGCCCTCCAGCGCTACCCGCGCGTCCTCAAGGACACTTACGGCGGCTACTACACGCTCGGCCGGGCCTTCGTGAAGCTCATCGGCAACCCGAAGGTCATGCAGATCGCGGCCCAGCGCGGACTCACGCACCCGATGCTGATGAGGTTCACGCTGAAGCTCCTCGCGAACCTCACCGACCCGACCGGCGGCGACGCGATGGACCGCATCATCAACGGCCTGAGCAAGGTGGCGCCGAAGGCCTGATCAGGCACGCTGGCACTCGCGTACGCGGGCCTTCGGTGCCGAAGGCCCGCTCAGCCGCTCAGCCGCTCAGCCGCTCAAAGCCGCGATGTTGGCGGCCCGGCGCGCGAACACCGCCTCGCGCCGGTCCGCCATCTGCCGCAGCGCGTCCTTGCGCTCCCGCCCGGACAACCGGTCCAGGTACACCTGTCCGTTCACATGGTCGGTCTCGTGCTCCAGGCAGCGGGCGAAGTAACCCGTGCCCTCGATCACGAGCGGTTCGCCGTCCCGGTCGTACCCGTGCACCACGGCCCGGTCCGGACGCGGCACGTCCATCGTGGCCCCCGGCACCGACAGGCACCCCTCGCCCTCGTCGAGCAGCCTCCGGTGAGCGGCGTCCAGCGGCTCCAGCACCGGGTTGACGATGTGCCCGACGTGCCGCACCCCCTCGTCGTCCGGGCAGTCGTACACGAACAGCCGCAGGTCGACCCCGACCTGGTTCGCCGCGAGTCCGGCACCGTCCGCGGTGTACATCGTCAGGAACATGTCGTCGATCAGCGCGGCGAGGTCCGGACCGAACTCGGTGACGTCCCGGCACGGCTTGTGCAGGACCTCCTCACCGACCTCGGTGATCCGCCGGACCCGGCCGCGCCGGGCCTCGGGCGCGAGCCGCGGGTACGAGTCGACGGGCCGTCCCTGTACGAAGACGCTCGGCATCTGTCTCTCCCTGTCTGCTGAGCCTGCTGTGGGTGGCAGGGAACGGAAGCTTCCGCCTCGGAACCCCCTCCCTGCCGTCAGGGAGCATCACAGCAGAACACCCGCAGCAGTCCCAGCAGCAGTCCGGCCACACCCGTAGACGCCCCTGACGGCCGCCAGGGGAGCCGCCGGGGCCATCGCCGAGGGGCCGGGCCTCGCGGCCGCCGCGGCGGCCTCCTGCGGCAGCAGGGCGCCTCGCCCCTCCTCCGGACATGCCGGGAGGGCCGCTGCCCCCGAGTGGCAGCGGCCCTCAAGCCCGTATGCGTGCGGTCAGAGGACGCGAACTGCGCCCGACGCCGGGTAGCCCGACAGGTCCTGGATGACGACGCCCTTGGACGGGTTGGCCGCGTCCAGGTACTGGCCGTCGCCGATGTAGACACCGACGTGGTACGCGGAACCCTTGCCGCCCCAGTAGAGGATGTCGCCGACCTGGACGTCGGACAGCGGCACGTCCGTGCCGGCCATCGACTGGTCCTGCGAGACGCGCGGCAGGTCCACACCAACCTGCTTGTACGCGGCCTGCACGAGGGAGGAGCAGTCCCAGGCGTTGGGACCGGTGGCGCCCATGACGTAGGCGTCGCCCACCTGAGCCTTCAGGAAGGCGATGACGGTCGCGACGCTGCCGCTGGAGGGCGCCGACACCGACGTGGAGGCGGACGCGGACGCGGAAGCGGAGAGCGTGGCGCGCTCGGTGCTGCGCGTGGCGCGCTCGGCGGCGGCCTTGCGGGCGGCCTCGGCGGCCTTCTTCTTGGCCTCCGCCTTCTTCTTCGCCTCTGCGAGGTCCTTCTTTGCCTCCGCGGCGGCCTTGGCGGCGGCGGCGTCACGCTCGGCGCGCAGTTCGTAGTTCGCGGCCGCCTGCTGGGTGGCGGCGGCGGACTGGGCGACCTGAGCGGACATGTCGGCCGTCAGGGTGGGCAGTTCGATGGTCTGGGTGACCGGCTCGGCGGCGTTCGCCGAGGCCGAGGCACCCGCCGCTGCCATGCTGAGAACGCCACCGGCAACTCCGGCACGCAGGGCGATCGAAGAGGTCGCGCTGCGGCGGGGCTTCCGGTGGCTGCGTATGTGAGCGGTGTGGGACATGGGAACAACCGGTACCAGGGGCTCCTTCATATCTTCAAGAAACGTGGGCTGCGCCACAGTTGTTCAATCGGGTCCCCAAAACCCCTGCGCGAGGCCCTTTATTGACGCCGTAACGGACATTGCGGGCGCACCGTGATCGGCCTGTGATCACGGTCTTTGATCAATACGCCCGAATTGCCCCGCACCTACCATCGGTTGGGCTGGTTGGCCAAGCCCCGTTCTCATGGACCTCTCATGTGTGTGACGGAGGTCACGGAACGGCTGTCGCGGTCGGTGCGTCCGGCGTCGGAGATCACGGCCGGATCACGGCCTCGCGAAGATCGTGAACGAATGCACGCGTCCACACCCCGCTCCGCGCGCCCTCTGACGTGTGAACGCGCCACTATCAAGAGATCGATTCCATCGCCAATTTGCATGCAAGGGAACTCTCTTGATATTGAGACGCCCCCTCCGGCCTGCGCTGACGAGCCAAAATGTCACGTCTGGTGATCACTCGGACGCTTCGGGTGTGAAGATCACCGCTCATCCGACTTCATGATCGATCGTCAGGTGGTGGAGATCACAAAGCTTGTGCAATACCCCGTGTCGCAGATCACAGAGCGTCGGGCATAAGATGCACGCGGTTGGGCTTGTGACCTGCTTCACATGTTCCCGATCTTCGCCGGGGCGGGCGGGGTTCGAGGGACGGGTGGGCCGGATGTGAGCCTGACGCAAACCGCCAGCAGTCAGTGCCGACTGAGAGGAGCGAGGAGCGGTGAACGCTTATGCGCCCATCCTCGTACTGGGAGCCCTCGGGGCAGGCTTTGCGATCTTCTCCGTGGTCATGGCCACGTTGATCGGGCCCAAGCGGTACAACCGGGCCAAGCTCGAGGCCTACGAATGCGGGATCGAGCCGACCCCCACGCCGGCCGGCGGCGGGCGCTTCCCCATCAAGTACTACCTGACGGCGATGCTCTTCATCATTTTCGATATCGAGATCGTCTTCCTCTACCCCTGGGCCGTCACCTTCGACGCCCTGGGGATTTTCGGGCTCGTGGAGATGCTGCTCTTCGTGCTCACCGTCTTCGTCGCGTACGCGTACGTATGGCGGCGCGGCGGCCTGGAATGGGACTGAGGGGCCACAAGTCATGGGACTCGAAGAAAAGCTGCCGAGCGGCTTCCTGCTGACCACCGTCGAACAGGCCGCGGGCTGGGTGCGCAAGTCGTCCGTCTTCCCCGCCACGTTCGGCCTCGCCTGCTGCGCCATCGAGATGATGACCACCGGCGCCGGGCGCTACGACCTGGCGCGCTTCGGCATGGAGGTCTTCCGGGGCTCACCGCGCCAGGCGGACCTGATGATCGTCGCCGGCCGGGTGAGCCAGAAGATGGCGCCGGTGCTCAGGCAGGTCTACGACCAGATGCCGAACCCCAAGTGGGTGATCTCCATGGGGGTCTGCGCCTCCTCCGGCGGCATGTTCAACAACTACGCCATCGTCCAGGGCGTCGACCACATCGTGCCGGTCGACATCTACCTGCCCGGCTGCCCGCCCCGGCCGGAGATGCTGATGGACGCCATCCTCAAGCTCCACCAGAAGATCCAGACCTCCAAGCTCGGCGTGAACGCCGAGGAGGCGGCCCGCGAGGCGGAGGAGGCGGCGCTCAAGGCCCTGCCCACGATCGAGATGAAGGGGCTGCTGCGGTGAGCGACGCGAACGGCACCAACGGCGCGAACGGGTCGAACGGGGTCAACCCCGAGAAGGACCTCAGCGCGTCGAACCTCCCGGGCCGGCGAGGCCAGGGCGGCGAGGAGATCCGAGTTCAGCGCGGCATGTTCGGCGCGAACAACGGCGGCGACACCTCCGGCTACGGCGGCCTGGTCCGCTCGGTCCGGCTCCCGGGACCGGCGACCCGCCCCTACGGCGGATGGTTCGACGAGGTCGCCGACGAACTGGAAGGCGCCCTGGAGGAGCAGGGACTCCTCCCCGGGAACGCCATCGAGAAGACGGTCGTCGACCGCGACGAGCTGACCTTCCACATCGAGCGCGAGCACCTGCTCCGCGTCGCGCGCACCCTGCGCGACGACCCCGCCCTGCGCTTCGAGCTGTGCACCGGCGTCAGCGGCGTCCACTACCCGAACGACAAGGGCCGCGAGCTGCACGCCGTCTACCACCTGCGCTCGATCACCCACAACCGGCTGATCCGCCTGGAGGTCAGCTGCCCCGACAGCGACCCGCACATCCCGTCGCTGTTCTCGGTCTATCCGACGAACGACTGGCACGAGCGCGAGACGTACGACTTCTTCGGCATCGTCTTCGACGGCCACCCCGCCCTGACACGGATCATGATGCCGGACGACTGGCAGGGCTTTCCGCAGCGCAAGGACTATCCCCTCGGCGGCATCCCCGTCGAGTACAAGGGCGCCCAGATCCCGGCTCCGGACCAGCGGAGGTCGTACTCATGAGCACGTCGCACGCATCCGACGCCGCCGCCGCGGCCGCCGCGGCGCGCGAGACCACCGAGGGCACCGTCTACACGGTCACCGGCGGTGACTGGGACGAGGTCGTCCAGTCCGCGGCCCGCGCCGACGACGAGCGCATCGTCGTGAACATGGGCCCGCAGCACCCGTCCACGCACGGCGTGCTCCGTCTGATCCTGGAGATCGACGGCGAGACCGTCACCGAGGCCCGCTGCGGCATCGGATACCTGCACACCGGCATCGAGAAGAACCTCGAGTACCGGACGTGGACGCAGGGCACCACGTTCGTGACGCGCATGGACTACCTGACGTCGTTCTTCAACGAGACGGCGTACTGCCTCGGCGTCGAGAAGCTCCTCGGCATCGAGGACCAGATCCCGGACCGGGCCACGATCATCCGTGTGCTCCTGATGGAGCTGAACCGGCTCTCCTCGCACCTGGTGTGCATCGCCACCGGCGGCATGGAGCTCGGCGCCACCACGATCATGATCTACGGATTCCGTGATCGTGAACTCATTCTCGACATCTACGAGCTGATCACCGGCCTGCGGATGAACCACGCGTACATCCGCCCCGGCGGACTCGCCCAGGACCTGCCGCCCGGCGCGGTGGACCAGATCCGCGAGTTCGTGAAGAAGATGAAGAAGAACCTCCCGGAGTACGACAAGCTCGCCACCGGGAACCCCATCTTCAAGGCCCGCATGCAGGACGTCGGCTACCTCGACCTGGCCGGCTGCATGGCCCTCGGCGCGACCGGCCCGATCCTGCGCTCCACCGGCCTGCCGCACGACCTGCGCAAGACGCAGCCCTACTGCGGCTACGAGACGTACGACTTCGACATCCCGACCGCCGACACCTGCGACGCCTACGGCCGCTTCCTCATCCGCCTGGAGGAGATGCGCCAGTCGCTCAGGATCGTCGAGCAGTGCCTGGACCGGCTCCAGCCCGGCCCGGTCATGGTCGCCGACAAGAAGATCGCCTGGCCGGCCCAGCTCGCCCTGGGGCCCGACGGCCTCGGCAACTCCCTCGACCACATCAAGAAGATCATGGGCACCTCCATGGAGGCCCTGATCCACCACTTCAAGCTGGTCACCGAGGGCTTCCGCGTCCCACCGGGACAGACGTACGCGGCGGTCGAGTCGCCCAAGGGCGAACTCGGGGTGCACGTCGTCTCCGACGGCGGCACTCGCCCCTACCGGGTCCACTTCCGAGACCCGTCCTTCACCAACCTTCAGGCCATGGCGGCGATGTGCGAGGGCGGCCAGGTCGCCGACGTCATCGTCGCCGTCGCGTCCATCGACCCCGTGATGGGAGGCGTCGACCGGTGACCACCTCTTCTTCCGAGCGGGGCGTCAGCCTGGGCATGCCCGAACTGCCCGCACCCGCCTACCCGGACGACGTCCGGGCCCGTCTGGAGACCGACGCGCGCGAGATCATCGCCCGCTACCCGGACTCCCGGTCCGCCCTCCTGCCGCTGCTGCACCTCGTGCAGTCCGAGGAAGGCCACGTCACGCGCACGGGCATGCGGTTCTGCGCGGACATGCTCGGCCTCACCACGGCGGAGGTCACCGCGGTCGCCACCTTCTACACCATGTACCGGCGCAAGCCGAGCGGTGACTACCAGGTCGGGGTGTGCACCAACACCCTGTGCGCCGTGATGGGCGGGGACGCGATCTTCGAGGAGCTCCAGGAGCACCTGGGCGTCGGCAACGGCGAGACCACCGGCGACGGCAAGGTCACCCTGGAGCACATCGAGTGCAACGCCGCCTGCGACTTCGCGCCGGTCGTGATGGTCAACTGGGAGTTCTTCGACAACCAGACCCCGGCGAGCGCCAAAAGCCTCGTCGACGACCTGCGCGCGGGCCGGCCGGTCACCCCCACGCGAGGGGCACGGATGTGCACCTTCAAGGAGACCGCCCGGGTCCTGGCCGGTTTCCCCGACGAGCGGGACGGGGCCGTCGAGTCCGGGGGAAGCGCGGGACCCGCCTCCCTGGTCGGCCTGAAGCTCGCCAAGGGCGAGTCCGCTCCCGCGCGTGTGGTGCATCCGCGCGGCGAGGCGCCCCGGGACGAGCCGCCGCACGAGCCGTCACCGACGGAACACCTCAGCTCGCACGACGCGCCGCAGGACACGTCGGCCTCCGACCCGGCCCACCCGGCCGGGCCCGTCGCCGAGGAGGGGGAGTGATGACCTTGGCACCCGAGCTGAAAGACATGAGCCCCGAGAAGCTGCTCGCACCGGTGCTGTCGGCCTTCTGGGACGAGGACAAGTCCTGGACGCTGGACGTCTACCGGAGGCACGAGGGGTACGACGGACTCCGCAAGGCGCTCGCCATGTCGCCGGACGACGTGATCGCGTACGTCAAGGAGTCCGGTCTGCGCGGGCGCGGCGGCGCGGGCTTCCCCACGGGGATGAAGTGGCAGTTCATTCCCCAGGGGGATGGAAAGCCGCACTATCTGGTTGTCAACGCCGACGAGTCGGAGCCCGGGACGTGCAAGGACATCCCGCTCCTCTTCGCGAACCCGCACAGCCTCATCGAGGGCATGATCATCGCGTGCTACGCCATCAGGTCGTCGCACGCCTTCATCTATCTGCGTGGTGAAGTCGTCCCGGTGCTGCGGCGGTTGCACTCGGCCGTACGCGAGGCCTACGAGGCGGGCTTCCTCGGCGAGAACATCCTGGGCAGCGGACTCGACCTCGACATCACCGTGCACGCGGGCGCGGGCGCGTACATCTGCGGTGAGGAGACCGCACTGCTCGACTCGCTCGAAGGCCGCCGGGGTCAACCGCGGCTTCGTCCCCCCTTCCCTGCCGTCGCGGGCCTCTACGCGTGCCCGACTGTGGTGAACAACGTCGAATCGATCGCGTCGGTTCCCGCGATCATGCAGCGGGGCAAGGAATGGTTCCGGTCGATGGGGAGCGAGAAGTCGCCCGGCTTCACGCTCTACTCCCTGTCCGGCCACGTCGCCAGCCCCGGCCAGTACGAGGCGCCGCTCGGGATCACCCTCCGCCAGCTCCTCGACATGAGCGGCGGGATGCGCCCCGGGCACCGCCTCAAGTTCTGGACGCCGGGCGGCTCCTCGACCCCGATGTTCACCGACGAGCACCTCGACGTCCCTCTTGATTACGAAGGAGTGGGCGCCGCGGGTTCCATGCTCGGCACAAAAGCTCTCCAGTGCTTCGACGAGACGACCTGCGTGGTGCGGGCCGTGACGCGCTGGACCGAGTTCTACGCCCACGAGTCCTGCGGCAAGTGCACGCCCTGCCGCGAAGGGACCTACTGGCTCGTGCAGTTGCTGCGCGACATCGAGGCCGGCAAGGGACGGATGTCCGACCTCGACAAGCTGAACGACATCGCCGACAACATCAACGGCAAGTCCTTCTGCGCCCTCGGCGACGGTGCCGCCTCGCCGATCTTCTCCTCGCTCAAGTACTTCCGCGAGGAGTACGAGCAGCACATCACGGGCCGGGGCTGCCCCTTCGACCCGGCCAAGTCGACGGCCTGGGCCGACCGCACGGAGGTGAACGCATGACCGTGACCACCAACGCTCCCTCAGGCGGGGGAGAGGCGGCGGTCCCGCCGGAGGACCTCGTGACGCTGACGATCGACGGCATCGAGATCAGCGTGCCCAAGGGCACCCTGGTCATCCGGGCCGCCGAACAACTCGGCATCGAGATCCCCCGGTTCTGCGACCACCCCCTCCTCGACCCGGCCGGCGCCTGCCGCCAGTGCATCGTCGACGTCGAGGGCCAGCGCAAGCCCATGGCGTCCTGCACCATCACCTGCACCGACGGGATGGTGGTCAAGACCCACCTCACCTCGCCGGTCGCGGAGAAGGCCCAGAAGGGTGTGATGGAGCTCCTGCTCATCAACCACCCCCTGGACTGCCCGGTCTGCGACAAGGGCGGCGAGTGCCCGCTGCAGAACCAGGCCATGTCGCACGGTGACGCCGAGTCCCGCTTCGAGGGCCGCAAGCGGACCTACGAGAAGCCCGTCCCGATCTCCACGCAGGTGCTGCTCGACCGTGAGCGGTGCGTGCTGTGCGCCCGCTGCACCCGGTTCTCCAACCAGGTCGCGGGCGACCCGATGATCGAGTTGATCGAGCGGGGCGCGCTCCAGCAGGTCGGCACCGGCGAGGGCGACCCGTTCGAGTCGTACTTCTCCGGCAACACCATCCAGATCTGCCCGGTCGGCGCGCTGACCTCGGCGGCGTACCGATTCCGCTCCCGCCCCTTCGACCTCGTCTCCTCCCCGTCGGTGTGCGAGCACTGCTCCGGCGGCTGCGCCACGCGCACCGACCACCGGCGCGGCAAGGTCATGCGGCGGCTCGCCGCCAACGACCCCGAGGTCAACGAGGAGTGGATCTGCGACAAGGGGCGGTTCGGGTTCCGGTACGCGCAGCAGCGGGACCGGCTGGAGACGCCTTTGGTGCGCAACGCCGAGGGCGAGCTGGAACCGGCCTCCTGGCCCGAGGCGCTCCAGATCGCGGCCCAGGGGCTGCTGGCCTCCCGGGGCCGCACCGGTGTCCTGACCGGCGGACGGCTCACCATCGAGGACGCCTACGCGTACAGCAAGTTCGCGCGCGTGGCGCTCGACACCAACGACATCGACTTCCGCGCGCGCGTGCACAGCAGCGAGGAGGCCGACTTCCTCGCCGCCCAGGTCGCCGGGCGCGGCCGGGACCTCGACGGCACGGGCGTCACGTACACCGCGCTGGAGAAGGCACCGGCCGTCCTGCTGGTCGGTTTCGAGGCGGAGGAGGAGGCGCCCGGCGTCTTCCTGCGGCTGCGCAAGGCCTGGCGCAAGCACGGGCAGAAGGTCTTCTCCCTGGCCACACACGTCACGCGCGGTCTGGAGAAGGCCGGCGGGACGCTGCTGCCGGCCGCCCCCGGCACCGAGACCGAGTGGCTGGACGCGCTCGCGAGCAACGTCGGCCTGGAGGGCGACGGCGCCGCGGCCGCCGAGGCGCTGCGCGCCGAGGGGTCCGTGATCGTCGTCGGTGAGCGGCTGGCCGCGGTGGCCGGCGGTCTCACCGCCGCCGTGCGCATCTCCTCCGCCACCGGTGCCCGGCTGGCGTGGATCCCGCGCCGGGCCGGGGAACGCGGTGCCATCGAGGCGGGCGCGCTGCCGTCGCTGCTGCCGGGCGGGCGTCCGGCCACCGACCCACGCGCGCGTGACGAAGTCGCCACCGTCTGGGGCGTGGCGGGCCTCCCGCACCGCTACGGCCGTGACACCGGCCAGATCGTGGAGGCCGCCGCGACCGGCGAACTCCAGGCCCTGCTGGTGGCGGGCGTCGAGATCGCCGACCTGCCCGACCCGGCACGCGCGCGTGCGGCACTCGACGAGGTCGGCTTCCTGGTCTCGCTCGAACTGCGGCCCGGCGAGATCAGCCGCAAGGCCGATGTCGTCCTGCCCGTCGCCGCGGTCGCCGAGAAGGCCGGCACCTTCCTCAACTGGGAAGGCCGGGTCCGCTTCTTCGAGGCCGCGCTCAAGCCCGACCACATGACGCGCCGCCTCGCGCCCACCGACGCGCGCGTGCTGCAGATGGTGGCCGACGCCATGGACGTCCACCTCGGACTGCCCGATCTGCGCACCGTACGGGCGGAGATCGACCGGCTCGGCGCCTGGGACGGCCCGCGGGCCACCGAACCCCTGGAGACGGCGGGCGCCCTGCCCCGTCCGGCCGCCGGCGAGGCAGTGCTCGCCGGACACCGGCTGCTGCTCGACCAGGGCGTCCTCCAGCAGGGCGACGAGGCGCTCGCCGGCACCCGGCACGCCGCCCGCGCGCGTGTGTCGGCCGCGACGGCGGCCGAGGCGGGCGTCAAGGACGGCGACCTCCTCGCGGTGACCGGTCCCCAGGGAGTCGTCGAACTCCCGCTCCAGATCAGTGAGATGCCCGACCGCGTGGTGTGGCTCCCGCTGAACTCCACCGGTGGCGGCGTCGCCTCCGACACCGGGGCGCGGCCCGGCTCCCTCGTCCGCATCGGCCCGGCGACCCTCGCCGGCGAGGCCCCCAAGGAGGTGGAGGCATGAGCCCGTCGTACCTCGCTGCTGAAGACCTCTCGATGTTCGGCACCGACCCCTGGTGGCTGGTGGTCATCAAGGCGGTGTTCTGCTTCGCCTTCCTGATGGTGACCGTGCTGATCTCCATCGTCATGGAGCGCAAGGTCGTCGCCTGGATGCAGCTGCGCATCGGCCCCAACCGGCACGGGCCCTGGGGCATGCTCCAGTCGCTCGCCGACGGCATCAAGCTGATGCTCAAGGAAGACGTCATCGTCAAGCGCGCGGACAAGGCGGTGTACGTCCTCGCGCCGATCGTCGCGGCCATCCCGGCCTTCATGGCGATCGCGGTGATCCCCTTCGGCCCGGCCGGCAACGAGATCTCGATCTTCGGCCAGCGCACCACGATGCAGCTCACCGACCTGCCGATCGCGATGCTCTACATCCTCGCGGTCGCCTCCGTCGGCATCTACGGCATCGTGCTGGCGGGCTGGAGCTCCGGATCGACGTATCCGCTGCTGGGCGGTCTGCGGTCCTGCGCGCAGATGATCTCGTACGAGATCGCGATGGGCGCCGCCTTCGCCTCCGTGTTCCTCTACTCGGGGTCGATGTCGACGTCGACGATCGTCGAGCAGCAGACCGACCGGTGGTACGTCCTGCTGCTGCCGCTCTCCTTCGTCATCTACATCGTGACGATGGTCGGCGAGACCAACCGCGCCCCGTTCGACATGCCGGAGTCCGAGGGTGACCTGGTCGGCGGCTTCAACACCGAGTACTCGTCGATCAAGTTCGCGATGTTCATGCTCGCCGAGTACGTCAACATGGTGACCGTCTCGGCCGTCGCCACGACGCTGTTCCTCGGCGGCTGGCGGGCCCCCTGGCCGATCAGCACCTTCTGGGAGGGCGCGAACCACGGCTGGTGGCCGATGCTCTGGTTCACGGTCAAGGTCCAGTTGCTGCTGTTCATGTTCATCTGGATCCGCGGCACGCTCCCACGCGTCCGCTACGACCAGCTGATGAAGCTCGGCTGGAAGGTCCTCATCCCGGTCTCGCTGGTGTGGCTGATGCTCGTCGCGACCGTGCGTGCCTTCAGGAACGAGGGCTACGACTTCGCCGACATCGCCCTCTACGTCGGCGGCGGCGTGCTGGCTCTGCTGGTGCTCTCCTTCGTCGTCGACATGTTCCGCGAGAAGGCGAAGGAGGCCGAGCAGCCGGCCGAGACCCCGGCCGCCTTCGACCCGATGGCGGGCGGATTCCCCGTACCGCCACTGCCGGGACAGGAGCTGCCACCGGTCCCGCGACGCCGCTCGCGCCGCGAGCGGGAGCTGATTGTCAGTGGTGGGCCCGATACTCAGAGTGACGAATCTCTGGGCGGAACTACGGATGGAAAGGAGGCGTCCGATGGCTGAGGAACCGAAGGACACCAAGCCCGGTTTCCAGAACCCGGTGGCCGGCTTCGGCGTGACCTTCAAGGCCATGTTCAAGAAGCGGCTGACCGAGCAGTATCCGGAGCAGCAGAAGACCACGGCTCCGCGCTTCCACGGACGGCACCAGCTCAACCGCCATCCCGACGGCCTGGAGAAGTGCGTCGGCTGCGAACTGTGCGCATGGGCCTGCCCCGCCGACGCGATCTACGTGGAGGGCGCGGACAACACCGAAGAGGAGCGCTACTCGCCGGGCGAGCGGTACGGCCGCGTCTACCAGATCAACTACGCCCGCTGCATCCTGTGCGGCCTGTGCATCGAGGCGTGCCCCACACGCGCGCTGACGATGACGAACGAGTTCGAGCTCGCCGACTCCAGCCGGGCCAACCTCATCTACACCAAGGAGCAGCTGCTCGCCGGTCTGGACGAGGGCATGGTCGACACGCCCCACGCCATCTACCCGGGCACGGACGAACAGGACTACTACCGGGGCCTGGTGACGGAAGCCGCACCCGGCACCGAGCGGCAGGTCGCCCACTCCAAGGGCGAGGTCGTCCAGGAGGGCGACTCGACCTTCGGCGGGACGGAACCGGCGTCGGAGGAGGTGATCGGCCGATGACCACCCAGCTCGCCGCCTACTCCACCTCCACCGGAGAGGCCGTCCAGTTCTGGATCCTCGGCACCGTCGCGGTGATCGGCGCCCTGTGCACCATCCTCATGAAGAGAGCCGTGCACAGCGCGCTCTGCCTCGCCGGGACCATGATCATCCTGGCGGTGTTCTACCTCGCCAACGGCGCCTACTTCCTGGGCGTCGTCCAGATCGTCGTCTACACCGGCGCGATCATGATGCTGTTCCTGTTCGTGGTGATGCTCGTCGGCGTCACCGCGGCGGACTCCCTGAAGGAGACCATCAAGGGCCAGCGCTGGCTGGCCGCGCTGTGCGGCCTCGGCTTCGGCGTCCTGCTGATCGCCGGCATCGGCAACGCCTCCCTCAGCGAGTTCAACGGCATCGGCCAGGCGAACGCCGGCGGCAACGTGGAGGGCATCGCCACCCTCCTCTTCACCCGGTACGTGTTCGCGTTCGAGATCACCGGAGCCCTGCTCATCACGGCCGCCGTCGGCGCGATGGTGCTCACGCACCGCGAGCGCACCGAGCGCGCCAAGACGCAGCGCGAACTCTCCGAGGAGCGGGTGCGCGAAGGCAGGCAGCTGCCGCCCCTGCCGGCCCCTGGTGTGTACGCCCGGCACAACGCGGTCGACATCGCGGGCCTGCTGCCCGACGGCACACCGTCCGACCTCACCGTCAGCAAGACGCTGCGGGAGCGGGGCCAGATCCGGGACGTGTCGCAGGAGGCGCTCAACGACCTGCGGGCCCTGGAGCAGCGTGCCGAGGAGCGCCTGGAGCGGAAGGCCATCGAGCCGACCACGTTCAAGCGGCCCGAGGAGGCGTCGAAGTGAACCCGGTCAACTATCTGTATCTCGCGGCCCTGTTGTTCACGATCGGTGCCACCGGCGTGCTGATCAGGCGCAACGCGATCGTCGTCTTCATGTGCATCGAGCTCATGCTCAACGCCTGCAACCTCGCGTTCGTCGCCTTCTCCCGGATGCACGGCAACCTCGACGGCCAGATCATCGCCTTCTTCACGATGGTCGTCGCCGCCGCGGAGGTCGTGGTCGGGCTCGCGATCATCGTGTCCCTGTTCCGCGCCCGCCACTCGGCCTCGGTCGACGACGCCAGCCTGATGAAGCTGTAAGGGGTCGGAAGAATCGTGGAGAACCTCATTGCGCTGCTGGTGGCGGCGCCTCTGCTCGGAGCGGCGGTCCTGCTGTGCGGCGGACGCCGGCTGGACGCCGTGGGCCACTGGATCGGCACGCTGCTCGCGGCCGCCTCCTTCGTGCTCGGCCTGGTGCTGTTCAGCGACATGCTGGCCCAGGACCCCGAACACCGCGTCATGAGCCAGCACCTGTTCAGCTGGATCCCTGTCGAGGGCTTCCAGGCGGACGTCGCCTTCCAGCTAGACCAGCTGTCCATGACGTTCGTCCTGCTCATCACGGGCGTCGGATCGCTGATCCACCTCTACTCCGTCGGGTACATGGAGCACGACGAGCGGCGCCGCCGCTTCTTCGGCTACCTGAACCTCTTCCTCGCGGCGATGCTGCTGCTCGTCCTCGCCGACAACTACCTGCTGCTGTACGTCGGCTGGGAGGGTGTCGGTCTCGCCTCCTACCTGCTGATCGGCTTCTGGCAGCACAAGCCCAGCGCTGCCACGGCCGCGAAGAAGGCCTTCCTGGTCAACCGCGTCGGCGACATGGGCCTGTCCATCGCGATCATGCTGATGTTCCTGTGGTTCGGCACTTTCGCCTTCGGGCCGGTGCTCGGCGACCACGCGGAGGCCGGGCTCGCCGGTGCCGCCGGTGAGGACAAGCTGACCGCGATCGCGCTGATGCTGCTGCTCGCCGCCTGCGGCAAGTCCGCCCAGGTGCCGCTGCAGTCCTGGCTCGGGGACGCGATGGAGGGCCCGACCCCGGTCTCGGCCCTCATCCACGCCGCGACCATGGTGACGGCGGGCGTGTACCTGATCGTCCGCTCCGCAGCCGTCTTCAACGGCGCCCCGGACGCGCAGCTGGTCGTCACCATCGTCGGTGCGGTCACGCTCCTCTTCGGTGCGATCGTCGGTTGCGCGAAGGACGACATCAAGAAGGCCCTGGCCGGCTCGACCATGTCGCAGATCGGCTACATGATCCTCGCCGCGGGCCTCGGCCCCATCGGCTACGTCTTCGCGATCATGCACCTGGTGACGCACGGCTTCTTCAAGGCCGGGCTGTTCCTCGGCGCCGGTTCGGTCATGCACGGCATGAACGACGAGGTGGACATGAGGAGGTACGGCGGCCTGCGGAAGTACATGCCGGTCACCTTCGTCACCTTCGGCCTCGGTTATCTGGCCATCATCGGCTTCCCGGGCCTGTCCGGCTTCTTCTCCAAGGACAAGATCATCGAGGCGGCGTTCGCCAAGGGCGGCACCGAGGGCTGGATCCTCGGCGCCTGCGCCCTGCTCGGCGCGGCCATCACCGCGTACTACATGACGCGCGTGATGCTGATGACGTTCTTCGGCGAGGAGCGCTGGCGCAACGCCCCGACGCCGTCGCCGGCCGAACCGGACGTGGAGCCCGCCGCCGAGACCCGCGGCGAGTACACCCCGCCCCACCCGCACGAGTCGCCCAAGGTCATGACGATCCCCATGATCGTGCTGGCCGTCGGGTCGGTGGCCGGCGGTGCGTTCTTCAGCATCGGCGACCGCTTCCTGCACTGGCTGGAGCCGATCACCGGGCACAGTCACGGCAACCCGCCGATCAGCGCGGGTGTGGTCACCGGCGCGACCGTAGCGTGCATGATCATCGGTGTCGCCCTGGCGTGGGCGCAGTACGGCCGCCGCCCGGTCCCGGCCGTCGCCCCGCGCGGCTCGCTCCTCACCCGCGCCGCCCGGCGCGACCTGCTCCAGGACGACTTCAACCACGTCGTCCTGGTCCGCGGCGGCGAGCACCTCACGCGGTCCCTGGTCTATGTCGACCACACCCTGGTCGACGGCGTCGTCAACGGCACGGCGGCCTCGGTCGGCGGCCTCTCCGGGCGGATGCGCAGGCTGCAGAACGGCTTCGCCCGCTCCTACGCGGTCTCGATGTTCGGCGGCGCGGCGGTCATCGTCGCCGCGACCCTGCTGATGAGGGCGGTCTGATACCGATGTCCTTTCCTCTGCTGACAGCGACAGCGGTCCTCCCGGCCGTCGGGGCGATCGCCACGGCCGCCGTACCGGCCGCGCGGCGCACCGCCGCCAAGTGGCTGGCGCTGCTCTTCTCGCTCGCCACGCTCGTCCTGGCGATCACCGTCCTGGTGCGTTTCGACCCGGGCGGCGAGCGCTACCAGCTCACCGAGTCCCACGCCTGGATCGCGGACTTCGGTGTCCGCTACGAACTGGGCGTGGACGGCATCGCGGTGGCGCTGATCGCGCTGACCGCCCTGCTGATCCCGTTCATCATCCTCGCGGGCTGGCACGACGCCGACCCGCTGGAGACAGGAAGCACCCGGTGGCGGCCCACGCAGGGCTTCTTCGCCCTGATCCTCGCCGTCGAGGCGATGGTGATCCTCTCCTTCGAGGCCACCGACGTCTTCCTCTTCTACATCTTCTTCGAAGCCATGCTGATCCCGATGTACTTCCTCATCGGCGGCTTCGGGGACCGAGCCCACGAGCACGGCGAGAAGACGGCGGCGACGCAACGGTCGTACGCGGCGGTGAAGTTCCTCCTCTACAACCTGGTCGGCGGTCTGATCATGCTGGCCGCGGTGATCGGCCTGTACGTGGTCGCCGGGAACTTCTCCCTTCAGGAGATCGCCGCCGCCCGCGCCAACGGCTCGCTGGACATGGCGACCAACACCGAACGCTGGCTGTTCCTGGGCTTCTTCTTCGCCTTCGCGGTGAAGGCGCCGCTGTGGCCGCTGCACACCTGGCTGCCCAACGCGATGCAGGAGTCCACCGCCCCGGTCGCCGTGCTGATCACGGCGGTCGTCGACAAGGTCGGCACCTTCGCGATGCTCCGCTTCTGCCTCCAGCTGTTCCCGGAGGCCAGCAAGTGGGCGACGCCCGCGATCCTCGTCCTGGCCCTGATCAGCATCATCTACGGGGCGCTGCTCGCGGTCGGCCAGCGGGACATCAAGCGGCTGATCGCCTACGCGTCGATCTCCCACTTCGGCTTCATCATCATGGGCATCTTCGCGATGACCAGCCAGGGCCAGTCCGGCGCGACGCTCTACATGGTCAACCACGGCATCTCGACCGCCGCGCTGATGCTGGTGGCGGGCTTCCTGATCTCCCGACGCGGCTCGCGGCTCATCGCCGACTACGGCGGAGTGCAGAAGGTGGCCCCGGTGCTGGCCGGCACGTTCCTGATCGGCAGCCTCGCGACCCTCTCCCTGCCGGGACTGGCGCCGTTCGTGAGCGAGTTCCTGGTTCTGGTCGGCACGTTCACGCGTTACCCGGTGATCGGCATCATCGCCACCTTCGGCATCGTCCTCGCCGCCCTCTACACCCTCGTCCTCTACCAGCGGACGATGACCGGGCCGGTGAAACCCGAGGTCAGCGCGATGCCGGACCTCAGGGTGCGGGAACTCGTGGTCGTCGCCCCGCTGGTCGCACTGCTGATCTTCCTGGGCGTCTACCCGAAGCCCGTCACGGACATCGTCAACCCTGCGGTGAAACAGACCATGTCCGATGTACAGAAGAAGGACCCCCAGCCCGAGGTGGAGGCGGCCAAGTGAGCGCAACAGCCGTCCACAGCCTGTGGACAACCGCGGCCGAACCGATCACCAAGATCGACGCGCCGAAGTTCGAGTACGGACAGTTGGCGCCCACCCTGATCGTCGTCGGAGCGGCGATCGTCGGGATCCTCGTCGAGGCGTTCGTACCGCGCAAATCGCGTTATTACGTCCAGATGTTCGTGTCCGTCGTCGCGCTCGCTGCCGCCTTCGCCGCGGTCGTCGCCCTCGCGGCCGACGGCTACGGCACGACCAAGGCGCGCATCGCGGCGATGGGCGCGATCGCCGTCGACGGACCGGCCCTCTTCCTGCAGGGCACGATCCTGCTGGCGGCCCTGGTAGGCCTGTTCACCTTCGCCGAGCGGCGGCTCGACCCGGTGGTGCACGGCAACCGGGTCGACTCCTTCGCCGCGCAGGCCGCGTCCGTGCCGGGCAGCGAGAGCGAGAAGGCGGCGGTCAAGGCCGGGTTCACCACCACCGAGGTGTTCCCGCTGCTGCTGTTCGCCGTCGCCGGCATGCTGATCTTCCCGGCGGCCAACGACCTGCTGACGCTCTTCGTGGCGCTGGAGGTCCTCTCGCTCCCGCTGTACCTGCTGTGCGCGCTGGCCCGCCGCAAGCGGCTCATGTCGCAGGAGGCGGCGGTCAAGTACTTCCTGCTCGGCGCGTTCGCCTCCGCGTTCACCCTGTTCGGCATCGCCCTGCTGTACGGCTACGCGGGCTCGATGTCGTACGCGACGATCGCGCAGGTCGTCGAGGGTACGGTCGCCGACGTCAACCCGGCGCTCGCCGACACCATGGGCAACGACGCGCTGCTGCTGATCGGTGCGGCGCTGGTGGTGATGGGCCTGCTGTTCAAGGTGGGCGCGGTGCCGTTCCACATGTGGACGCCGGACGTGTACCAGGGCGCGCCGACGCCGGTGACCGGTTTCATGGCGGCGGCGACGAAGGTGGCGGCGTTCGGCGCGCTGCTGCGGTTGCTGTACGTCGTCCTGCCGGGCCTGCGCTGGGACTGGCGGCCGGTGATGTGGGCCGTGGCGATCGTCACCATGCTGGGCGGAGCCATCGTCGCGATCACACAGACCGACATCAAGCGGCTGCTGGCGTACTCGTCGATCGCGCACGCCGGGTTCATCCTCGCGGGTGTCATCGCGACCACGCCGGACGGTGTGTCGTCCGTCCTCTTCTACCTGGCCGCGTACTCGTTCGTGACGATCGGTGCCTTCGCGGTCGTCACGCTCGTACGCGACGCGGGCGGTGAGGCGACGCACCTGTCGAAGTGGGCGGGGCTCGGCCGGCGTTCGCCGCTGGTGGCGGCCGTGTTCGCGGTGTTCCTGCTGGCCTTCGCAGGCATTCCGCTGACCTCCGGCTTCGCCGGGAAGTTCGCCGTGTTCAAGGCGGCGGCGGAGGGCGGGGCCGCCCCGCTCGTCGTGATCGGTGTGATCTCGTCGGCGATCGCGGCGTTCTTCTACATCCGCGTCATCGTGCTGATGTTCTTCAGCGAGCCGCGGCCGGAGGGCCCGACGGTGGCGGTGCCGTCGCCGCTGACGATGACGGCGATCGGGGTCGGCGTGGCGGTCACGCTGGTGCTCGGTGTGGCGCCGCAGTACTTCCTGGATCTGGCGGGGCAGGCGGGGGTGTTCGTGCGCTGACGCTCCGCTCGGTGCGAGACAGCGGCCCGGTTCCCCTCGGGGGTGCCGGGCCGCTGTCCTGTGCGTCGTGGCGGTTACTCGCCGCTCTTGCGGCGGGGTTTGATGCCGGTGAGATCCAGATCCACGGGGAACGGGGCGCTGACCTTCGAGCTGGAGCCCACCACCGGTGCGTACACCAGCACCGGGATCTTCCGTGAGCGGATATCACATCCGGCTCGGGGCGGTTCTGGCGGTCGATATCGATGGTGAATTCGCGAATGACCTCGAATTCCTAGGGGGCCAGAGACTGGAGCTGCCATTCGAAGAAACTCACAGCGCGCGAGCGGAATAGGGTCTGCGGACTCACGAAGACCAGGCTTCCGTCGATCAATTCCGTGTGCGGCGGCAGATTCGGGAGGCGGTCCAGGTCGTCGGCGGTCCAGCCGCCTTCCGGCGGGGTCGGCCAGGTGGGCGTGGACGCCTTCGGTGCGACGCTCATCAGTGCTCCCATGGGACGGAGGCTCGCCGGGTCTTTCAGGCTATCGGGCGGAAACGGACGGGGTCTCCCGCGAACGTGTGAACGACGATCGTGTCCTTGACGCAGGCGTTCGGGGCGGCCTGTGGATAACTCCGGGGCTGTCGGTGCGGGCGCCTATGGTGGACGCAGTGGTCGAGGCGCGACGCACGGGGGACGGAACGATGGGCGCTACGGGCGGGACGGGTGTGATGACGGAACTGGACGCGGTGACCGGGAACGGGAGCGGTGCGGGCGGCGGCCTCGCCGGGCCCCTCGGCGCCGACGCGAGCGAGGCGCTGGCCGCCCTGCACCGGGTCTTCGGCTATGGGGCCTTCCGTGGTGAGCAGGAAGCCGTCATCGAGCACGTCGTGGCGGGCGGCGACGCTGTCGTGCTCATGCCTACCGGCGGCGGCAAGTCGTTGTGCTACCAGATCCCGTCCCTGGTCAGGCCGGGTACGGGTGTGGTCGTCTCCCCGCTCATCGCCCTCATGCAGGACCAGGTGGACGCGCTGCGGGCGCTCGGCGTGCGGGCCGGGTTCATGAACTCCACGCAGGACTTCGACGAGCGGCGGATGGTCGAGGCCGAGTTCCTCGCCGGCGAGCTGGACCTGCTGTACCTGGCGCCGGAGCGGCTGCGGCTGGAGAACACGCTCGACCTGCTCTCACGCGGGAAGATCTCCGTCTTCGCGATCGACGAGGCGCACTGCGTGTCCCAGTGGGGCCACGACTTCCGGCCGGACTACCTCGCGCTGTCACTGCTCGGGGAGCGCTGGCCGGACGTACCGCGGATCGCGCTCACGGCGACGGCCACGCGTGCGACGCACCAGGAGATCACCGAGCGGCTGAACATGCCGGCGGCCCGGCACTTCGTGGCGAGCTTCGACCGGCCCAACATCCAGTACCGGATCGTGCCGAAGGCGGACCCGAAGAAGCAGCTGCTGAGCTTCCTGCGTGAGGAGCACGCGGGCGACGCGGGCATCGTCTACTGCCTTTCGCGCAACTCGGTCGAGAAGACCGCGGAGTTCCTCAGCCGCAACGGCATCGCGGCGGTGCCGTACCACGCGGGCCTGGACGCGGGCACGCGCGCGGCCCACCAGTCCCGCTTCCTGCGGGAGGACGGCCTGGTCGTGGTGGCGACCATCGCCTTCGGGATGGGCATCGACAAGCCGGACGTCCGCTTCGTCGCCCACCTCGACCTGCCCAAGTCGGTCGAGGGCTACTACCAGGAGACGGGCCGGGCGGGGCGTGACGGGCTGCCGTCGACGGCCTGGATGGCGTACGGGCTGAACGACGTCATACAGCAGCGCAAGCTGATCCAGTCGGGCGAGGGCGACGAGGCGTTCCGGCGGCGGGCCCAGGCCCACCTGGACTCGATGCTGGCGCTGTGCGAGACGGCCCAGTGCCGCCGGGGCCAGCTCCTCGCCTACTTCGGCCAGGACCCGGACCAGCCTGCCTGCGGCAACTGCGACACCTGCCTGACCCCGCCGGAGACCTGGGACGGCACGATCGCGGCGCAGAAGGTGCTGTCGACGGTGGTGCGGCTCCAGCGGGAGCGCGGGCAGAAGTTCGGCGCGGTGCAGATCGTCGACATCCTGCTGGGCAAGCGGACCGGCAAGGTCATCCAGTTCGACCACGACCAGCTGTCGGTGTTCGGCATCGGCGACGATCTCACCGAGGGCGAATGGCGGGGCGTCATCCGGCAGTTGCTGGCCCAGGGGCTGCTCGCGGTGGAGGGCGAGTACGGCACGCTGGTGCTGACCGAGGCGAGCGGGGCGGTGCTGCGGCGGGAGCGTGAGGTGCCGCTGCGCAAGGAGCCGAAGAAGCCGGTGACCTCCCGCTCGGGGTCCTCGTCGTCCTCGGGCTCGGGGAGGGGCGAGCGCAAGGGCAAGACGGCCGCCGCCGAGCTGCCCGAGGAACTGCTGCTGGCCTTCGAGGCACTGCGCGCCTGGCGGGCCGAGCAGGCTCGCGAACAGGGCGTCCCGGCGTACGTCATCTTCCACGACGCCACGCTGCGGGAGATCGCCACGGTGTGGCCGAACTCGGTGGCCGAGCTCGGCGGGATCAGCGGAGTGGGGGAGAAGAAGCTCGCGACGTACGGGGAGGGCGTGCTGGAGGTGCTCGCCTCGCTGGGCGGGCCGGCAGGCTCTGCTCCTGCGGGCGGCTCGCCCTCGGCTCAGCCGTCCGGCCAGGCTCCGGCCCACGCCGCCGCCGGTCAGGACGCGGGGGAGCCGGACCACTGGCCGGAGACGGACGCGGAGCCGGAGCCCGACGACTGGATATAGGGCCGGGCTCCGGCCGAGTTCACAGGGAGTGGGGAGCCGGGCCGGTCACAGCGCCCTTCCCGCGTACGCCCTGACATCCGCGTCGGAGTCCGTCGTCGCCGTGGCGAGGGCCGCCCGGGCCTCCTCGGTGACGCGGTGCCGGGTCAGTGCCAGGACGGCGGCCTTGCGGACATCGGCGTTGGCGTCCGCGAGGGCCTTGGCGAGCGCCGGGACGGCCACCTCGGGGTCGGCGACGGACAGGGCCGTGGCGGCTCCGGCCCGGACCTGCCAGGCCGACTCGGACAGGGCGGCCACAGCACGGGCGGTGAGGGGCTCGGGGCAGCCGGTGGTGCCCAGTGCTCCGTAGGCCGCTGCGCGGACCAGGGCGTCGGGGTCGTCGAGGAGGCCGGTGAGGGCCGCTTCGATGGCGTCGGCGGCGGGATCGGCGGCGGCCGTGGTGTCATGCGCCGGCCGCTCGGCACCCACCGTGGCGAGGCCCTTGGCGATCGCCACTCGGACCTCGCGGGACGGGTCGCCGGCCGCCGCCCGGGCCAGTTCACCGGCGGCGTCGACCGACACGAGGGCGCGCACGGCCTCGATGCGGACGGCGATCTCGGAGTCGGCCAGGGAGACGGCGAACAAGGCGGCGTCTCCCAGGCGCAGGGCACGCAGGACGTCCAGCGCCGCGGCGCGGACCACCGGGTCCGGCTCGGCCAGGGCGGCGGCGAGGCCGTCGCGCAGGTCGGGCTCGGCCGGGAGCGTCTCGACGAGCTCGCGCAGTGACGCTGCGGCGGCGGCACGCACCTCGGCGGCGGTGTCGCGCAGAGCGGCGGCGAGGGCGGTCGCCGTCCCCGGTGGCAGCGTCTCGGTGAGCACGGCGACGGCCTCACGGCGTACAGCGGGCACCGGGTCGGTCAGGTAGGGGAGAAGGGCGCCGAGTTCGGGCTCCTCGTCGGCGAGGGCGACGAGTTCGAGGAGACGGGCGGCGGACCGCTCGCCGGACGGCGCGGTGGGCGAGGCATGCGGAGTCGAAGCCGCCTCCGGCTCCGCCGTCCCCGCCCGGGTCGCCACCGGTGCCACATCCCGCGACCCCGCCGTCGCCACGTCCTCGGCGTGGACCTCGCCGAGGGAACGGGACAGGCCGCCGACGGGGGCGAAGCCGTCGACCGGAACGAGATAGGGAGCCACGGGACGAGCCGTGAACTCCATCGCACCAGAGGGGGACTTGTGCAGATCGAGATGGTGGAACCAGGACGCGTCGTCGCGAGCGGGATGGTCGAGACGGTCGTGGTAGAGGCCCCAGCGGGACTCCGTCCGGGCCAGGGAGGACCGCGCGGCCATCTCCGCGCAGTCGCGGATGAAGGTGACCTCCGCGCAGCGCATCAGCTCGTGCGCGGTGCGGGCGCCCATCGCCGCGATGTCGGCGCGCATCCGCTCGAACGCCTCCAGGGCCAGCGACAGGCGGGCACCGGACTTCGGCGGGGCCACGTAGTCGTTCACGAAGCGGCGCAGCTTGTACTCGACCTGGGGCTGCGGCGGGCCGTCGGGGTTGCGCAGCGGACGGTAGATCAGCTCGTGCGCCTCCCGGAGCTGCTCACCGGGCAACTCCCCTTCGTACGCCGAGTACTGGGACGCGTCCGCGCCGGCCAGGTCGCCGAAGACGAACGCGCCGATCATGTAGTTGTGCGGGACGCAGGCCAGGTCGCCGGCCGCGTACAGACGGGGGACGGTCGTGCGGGCATGGTCGTCCACGCGGACGCCGGAGGCGGAGTGGCCGCCGCACAGGCCGATCTCGGAGATGTGCATCTCGACGTCGTGGGTGCGGTAGTCATGGCCGCGGCCGGAGTGGAAGGTGCCGCGGGTCGGGCGTTCGGTCGAGTGGAGGATCGTCTCCAGGGCGGAGACGGACTCCTCGGGGAGATGGCTCAGCTTCAGGTAGACCGGGCCCCGGTCGGAGGCCACCTCCGCCGCGAACTCGGCCATCATCTGGCCGGACCAGTAGTCGGAGTCGACGAAGCGTTCACCGTGCCGGTTGACCTGGTAGCCCCCGAAGGGGTTGGCGACATAGGCGCAGGCGGGGCCGTTGTAGTCCTTGATCAGCGGGTTGATCTGGAAGCACTCGATGCCGGTGAGCTCGGCGCCCGCGTGGTAGGCCATGGCGTAGCCGTCGCCCGCGTTGGTGGGGTTCTCGTAGGTGCCGTAGAGGTAGCCGGAGGCGGGCAGGCCGAGGCGGCCGCAGGCGCCCGTCGCGAGGATCACCGCACCGGCGCGGACCTGGACGAACCGCCCCGTGCGGGTGTTGAAGCCGGCCGCCCCGACCGCTCGCCCGTCCGCCGTGAGGACCCGCACCGGCATCACCCGGTTCTCGATGCGGATCCTCTCCCGCATCTCGCGCCGCCGCAGCTGCCGGTACAGGACCTTCTTGACGTCCTTGCCCTCCGGCATCGGCAGGACGTAGGAGCCGGAGCGGTGGACCTGGCGGACCGCGTAGTCGCCGTGCTCGTCCTTCTCGAACTTCACGCCGTACGACTCCAGCCGCTGCACCATGGCGAAGCCGCGGGTGGCGGTCTGGCGGACGGTGGACTGGTCGACGATGCCGTCGTTGGCGCGGGTGATCTCGGCGACGTAGTCGTCGGGTTCGGCGCGGCCCGGGATGACCGCGTTGTTGACGCCGTCCATGCCCATGGCGAGCGCGCCGGAGTGGCGGACGTGGGCCTTCTCCAGGAGCAGCACGTTCGCGCCGTGCTCGGCGGCGGTCAGGGCCGCCATGGTGCCGGCGGTGCCGCCGCCGATGACGAGGACGTCGCAGGTCAGTTCCTCGGCGTCGGCGAGGGACGGGACGGCCAGGGGAGCGTCCGCAGGGGGGTTCACGGAGGTGGTCACCGGGGTGCCTTTCACGTACCGAGCGAGGTGAGGACGTCGCGCCGCAGGGCCAGGCGCGCCGGGTCGTCGTGCGCGCCGCGGTCTCGAGGGCGGGGCACGTCCCGTACGGCGACGAGGCCGCCCGCGCCGAGCAGGGCCACGCGGTCGCCGAGGAAGAGCGCCTCGTCCACGTCGTGGGTGACGAAGACGACGGTCGCGCCGGTGCCGTGCAGCACCTCGACCAGCAGGTCCTGCATGCCAGCGCGGGTCTGGGCGTCGAGCGCGCCGAACGGCTCGTCCATCAGGACGGCGCGGGGGCGCGCGGCCAGGGCGCGGGCCAGCTGGACCCGCTGGCGCTGGCCGCCGGAGACCCGGTGCGGCAACTGCCGCGCCTGCGTGCCGAGCCCGACCCGCTCCAGCCAGGCCTGGGCCTGTTCCCGGCGCTGGGCTCGGGCCACGCCGCGGATGGCGAGGGGGAGTTCGACGTTGGCGCGCAGGGTGCGCCACGGCAGCAGGGCGTCCTCCTGGAAGACCAGGGCGCGGTCGGCCGAGGGGCCGGTCAGCGGGTGCCCGTCCTGGGCGATCTCCCCGGCGAGCGGCGACAGCAGGCCGGCCAGGGTGCGCAGCAGGGTCGACTTGCCGCAGCCGGAGGGGCCGACGACCGTGAGGATCCCGCCGGGGGCGATGTCCAGGTCGACACCGTCCAGGGCGGGCGCGCCCGGGCGGCCGAGACAGGCGCCGGACAGGGTGAGCCGGGTGCCGCGGACCGGCGCGCCGGCGGCGACGGCCTCGGACGAGGTGCTCACAACGGTCTCAGACGAGGTGCTCATCGCGTACCTCCTCGGATGCGGGCCCGCCGGGCACGGCGGCGGAGGCAGCGGGCGCGGGCTTCACGGACCGGACGAACCGGGCGGGCCTGGGCGGCCGGGCACCGGGTGCGTACGCGGTGCGGGGCAGCCAGCGGGTGAGGCGGCGGCCGAGCAGTTCCACGGCCGTGGAGGTGACCCAGCCGAGCACGCCGATGGTGACCATGCCGACGAACACGCCCGGGTAGTCGACGACGGTGTAGTCCTGCCAGGTGCGGTAGCCGACGCCGTACTGGCCGGAGATCATCTCGGCGGAGATCACACAGATCCACGAGACGCCGATACCGACGGACAGGCCGCCGAACACGCCGGGCAGCGCGCCCGGCAGGACGACGGAGCCGAGGATCCGCCACCGGCCGCCGCCCATGGTGCGCACGGCCTCCTCCCACGTGGGGGTCAGGGCGCGCACCGCGTGCCGGGTGGAGACCAGGACCGGGAAGAACGCGGCGGTGAACGTGATGAAGACGATGCCCTGTTCGTTGGAGGGGAAGAGCAGGATCGCGACGGGGACGAGCGCGATGGCCGGGATCGGCCGGACCACTTCCAGCAGCGGGCCGAGCAGGTCCTCGGCGAGACGCGAGCGGGCCACGAGCACGCCCGTGGCCACGCCCAGGACGGCGGCCAGCAGGAAGCCGGTGAGGATCCGGGTGAGGCTGTCGGTCAGGTCCGTCCAGTAGTCGGGCCCGGACAGCCGGACGGCGAAGGCCCGGGCCACGTCGGTGACCGTCGGGAACTGCGAGAAGCGCAGCCACAGGTCGATGTTGAGGCTGGTCAGGGCCTGCCACAGGCCGAGGGCGGCGGCCAGCGAGACCGCGCGGAGCACATACCGCCTCACGACGCCCGCTCCAGAGCGTCGGCGTACGGGACGACCCGCGCCCCGCCGTGCCCGGCGACGTACGCCTGCGCGGTGTCGGGGGCGACGAAGGGCAGCAGCTTGTCGCCGTCGGCCACCCACACGGCCTTGTCGGCGAACCAGAGGGTGCCGGTGGTGGTGTCGGGGACGTAGGCGGCGCGCAGGGCGTCGCGATGCCCGGCCACGTAACGCAGCAGCTGAGAGGGGGAGTTGAAGGTGACGGTCTTCGAGGCGCCCTTGGGCCAGGCCTCGCTCGCGGCCGGTGCGGGCTTCGCGGCGAGCCGCTCGGCGTACGCCTCAGGTCCGAGGGCCTTCTTCACGTACTGGTCGTCGACGAAGGAGTCGACGTCCACGTCGCCGGTGAGTTTCGCCGACTTGAGGATCGAGACGTCCTGCTTCAGCGCGGAGACCAGCCGGGGTTTGATCGCCGGGTCGAAGGTGGCGATGCCGTGAGCGCCGTTGTAGAGGTAGACGACCTCGGCGGGCAGCCCCGTCGCCTTCGCGACCTTCTCGGCGGCGTCCACCGGGTGGTCGTTCAGGTAGTCGGTCGCCTCCGCCTGGGCCTTCAGGAACGCTTCCAGCACGGCTGGGCGCTCTTTCGCGAAGTCCTCGCGGGCGGTGACGCCGTGGAAGGTGGGCAGGTTCAGCCGGGCACCGTCGTAGATCGCCTTCGCCTTGCCCTGGTAGGCGAGCAGGCCCGGCCAGGCGACGAACTGCGACAGCGCGTCCGTGCTGCCCGCCGTGAGGGCGGAGGCGCCGACGGAGGGCTGCTGGTTGAGCTTCTCGATGCCGCTGTCCGGGTCGATGCCGGCGCGCTGGAGGGCCCGGACGAGGGTGCCGTCGGCGGCCGAGCCGACGCTCGTGGAGACCTTCTTGCCCTTCAGGTCCCGCAGCGCGGCGAGCTTCGAATCGGGCGCGGTGACGATGGTGTTCAGGCCGCCGCGCAGATTGTAGCCGGTGACCGAGACCAGCCGGGTCGGGCTGTTCAGCTGCTTGCCGCGGGCCGCGTTGATGAGCAGCGGGAAGTCGCCCATCGAGCCGATGTCGATCTTCCCGGCGGTCATCTGGGCGGTGATGGGCGCGCCGGTGGCGTAGTCCTGCCAGTCGACCTTGTAGCGGACGCCGTCGTGCAGGGCGTTCAGCTGCTTCTCGAAGGAGCCGAGGGAACGCAGGAGGGTGCCCGCCGTGACGGTGTTGATCGTCCTGGACTGGTAGCCGACGGTGACGGTGACCGTGGAGCCGCTGCCGGCCTCGGCGTCACCGCCGCAGGCGCTGAGCGGGAGCAGGAGGGCGACCGCGGTTACGGCGACCGCTGTGCGTTTCATGGGTGTTCTGGGACGGGTGGTTCGGGACATGGCGGTTCGGGCCTCTCACCGGAGCAGATAGGGCATGTTGACCGTGACGGCTCCGGTGGGGCAGCGGGCCGCGCACGGGCCGCAGTACCAGCACTCGTCGACATGCATGTAGGCCTTGCCGTTGCGCTCGTCGATGGCGAGGGAGTCCAGCGGGCACATGTCCACGCAGAGCGTGCAGCCGTCGATGCACTTCGACTCGTCGATGGTCACGGGCACGTCGGCCCGCTGGGGCGCCAAGGTCATGGCTGTCTCCAGGAATCTGCGCGAGCGGGTTGGTTACTGGGACCGGTGCAGCAGGCCGCTCATGGTGATGCGGTCGCCGCGGAAGCGGATGAACTCCAGGTCGACCGGGCGGCCGTCCGCGAGGTGGGTGAGGCGTTCCAGCATGAGGACGGCGGTGCCGCGCGGGGCCTCGAGCACGGCGGCCGAGTGGGTGTCCGCGCTGACCGCTTCCAGGGTGATCTCGGCGTGGCCGAGGCGCCGGCCGGTGACGGCTTCCAGGAGGCGGAAGACGTCGGTGTTCTCCAGGTCGGCGCCGAGCAGTTCGGTGCCGATGTCGAGGGGGATGTAGGTGAGGTCGAGAGACAGGGGGAGGCCGTTCAGGCGGCGCAGGCGTTCGATGTAGAGGACGTCGGTGCCGGGCGCGAGCTGGAGGCGTCCGGCGACGGGTGCGGGTGCCGGGGCGGGGCCCATGGTGCGGACCTCGTTGGTGACCCGGCCGTGTTCGCGGAGGGTTTCCGCGAGGCCCATCAGACGGTCGAGGCCGTGGGGGTACTTGTGGGCCACGACCACGGTGCCGACGCCGGGCTGGCGCGCCACGAGGCCCTCGGCCCGCAGCAGGTCGAGCGCCTCGCGGACCGTGTTGCGGCTGGCGTCGTAGTCGCTGGCGAGGGCCGACTCGTGGGGGAGGGCGCCGTCGGGGAAGGCGCCCGTGAGCAGTTGCCTGCGGAGCAGGTCGGCCAGTTGCCGGGCCCGGTCGGCGCGCAGCCGGCGCCGCGCGCGGTGGGCGGCGACGGTGGTCGCGGCTCCTTGGCCGGCGTGGTCTCGGATGCGGTCGCTGGGCATGGCTCGGACCATACCTATCCGATAGGAAAAGTGGTGTTGCGGGAATGTTGCGCCATCGGGAGGGCGACCGGTGGGGCTGCTGAGCTGGACTTTCGACGCGCCGGTCAGGACATCCGCCATCGACCGCCGCCCCGGTACGGCTACGACAGGGCGGTCAGCCCCGGCGCGAACACGATCAGCAGGGGCAGCAGCGGTACCAGCGCGGCCGTGGTCGTCGTCAGGGCCCGGTGCCGGCGGCCCAGCCGCGGCGGCGGTTCCAGGAGCCGGTCGACCCGCTCGCCCAGCAGGCGGTGGCTGGAGGCGCAGGACAGCACGCCGCGGTGCTGGTTGAGCTCGATCAGCGCCAGGGCCGTGGTCAGGTGGCCGCAGCGGCGGGAGGCCGTGTCGTCGGCGGCCAGTTCGACCAGGCGGTGGGTCTGGTCGCAGAAGTGGGCGAACAGCGGGATGCGGGGAAAGCCCGTGGCCAGGGCGGTGGACAGGTGCAGCAGCCAGTCGTGGCGGGCGCGGGCGTGGCCGCGCTCGTGGGTGAGGACGGCGTCGAGCTGGTGGTCCGTGAGGCGGTGCAGGGCGCCCGTGGTGACGATCAGCTGGGGCGGGCTGCCGGGCATCCACCAGGCGTCGGGGTACTCGTCCTCCAGGACCAGCAGCGGTCCGCGGGCGGCGGGCAGGCCGGCCGGCAGGTCGGGGGCGCGTTCGCGGAGGTGGGCGCGGGCCTGGGCGCGGCGCCGGCGCGCCTCGACGAGTTCCCGCGCGAGCATCGCGGTCGTCCAGGCGGCACCGCAGGCCAGCAGCAGGGTGAAGGCCGCGGCCCACAGCGGGGCGGTGGACAGGTCGTACGCCGCCGTCACGGCAGGCGGAGCCGGGGCGAAGAGCTGGGCGCGGACCGTGCCGAAGACGGCGGCGGCGCCCAGGGCGAGTGCTGTCACGCAGCACAGCAGGACGGTGGCGACCAGGCACTGCCACACCCACAGCCCGACCACCGGTTCCCGCTCGGGCCAGGCGGCCCGGGTCAGCGCACGGGGAACGGGTACGGCGGCCGTCACGGCGACAACGCTCAGCAGGAGCAGGCAGACGGTCATGGCCACGGGCTCCGGTGGGTCGGAAGAGGGGCGGCTACGGGTCGTGCGGGGGAGGGCGGCTGCCGAGCGCACCGATGACGCGGCTGAAGTGCACACCGACGAGCGCCCCGAACGTGCCGTGCACCGCGCACGTGCGGGCACACCGCCCGACGCCCAGTATGACGGTGCCGGGCGGTGTGAGTCAGGTGTCGAGCGGCATCACAAGCGCCGGGAGGGGCGACTGCCGGCCGGACCAGGGCCGCGCGGAACCGTCAGGCCGGCACCACCCGCCCCGTCACCTCGCCCAGCCCCACCCGCGCACCGTCCGGCCCCGGGGCCCAGGCCGACAGGGTCACCACGTCGCCGTCCTCCAGGAACGTCCGCTTGCCGTCGGGGAGTTCGAGCGGGTCGCGGCCGTTCCAGGTCAGTTCGAGGAGGGAGCCGCGTTCGCGGTCCGCCGGGCCGCTGACCGTGCCCGAGCCGTACAGGTCGCCGGTGCGCAGGGAGGCGCCGTTGACGGTCATGTGGGCCAGTTGCTGGGCGGCCGTCCAGTACATGGTGGAGAAGGGCGGCTCGGAGACGACGTGGCCGTTGACGGCGACGCTGATCCGCAGGTCGTAGCCGCCGGGTTCCTCGTCGCTGTCGTCCAGGTAGTGCAGCAGCCCGTGCGTCCGGGCCGGCGGGTTCACCCGGGCCTCCTCCAGGGCGTCCAGGGGGGTGATCCACGCCGACACCGACGTGGCGAAGGACTTGCCGAGGAACGGGCCGAGCGGGACGTACTCCCAGGCCTGGATGTCGCGCGCGGACCAGTCGTTGAGGAGGCAGAGGCCGAAGACGTGGTCGCGGAAGCCGTCGAGGGACACCGGCGAGCCCATCCGGGACGGCACGCCGACCACGAAACCGACCTCCGCCTCGATGTCCAGGCGCACGGAGGGGCCGAAGACCGGAGCCGGGTCCGCGGGCGCCTTGCGCTGGCCCGACGGGCGTGCGACGTCCGTGCCCGAGACGACGACCGTGCCGGAGCGGCCGTGGTAGCCGATCGGCAGGTGCTTCCAGTTGGGGGTCAAGGAGTCCTCGGCGTCGGGGCGGAAGATCCGGCCGACGTTCCGGGCGTGGTTCTCGGAGGCGTAGAAGTCGACGTAGTCCGCGACCTCGAAGGGGAGGTGCAGGGTCACCGAGGACAGGGGGTGGAACATCGGTGCGACGGTCTCGCGGTGGGACGGCACGGTCACCCACGCCGTCAGCGCCCGGCGGACGTCCGACCAGGCCGTGCGGCCAGCGGCCAGCAGCGGGTTGAGGGTCGGCTGTGCGAGCAGTGAGGCGTACGGGGAGCCGAGCGCGTGGGCCGCCGCGCCGGCGTCCAGTACGTGGTCGCCGAGCCGGACGCCCACGGTCCGGTGGGAGGAGCCGGGGAGGGAGAACACGCCGTACGGCAGGTTGTGCGGGCCGAAGGGGTCGCCCTCGGGGACATCGAAGGGGGGCATCGGGTGCTGCCTCGCTTTCGGGTGTGCCGTGTCGTCGCCACGTGTTCGTGGTCGTGCCACACGTTACGGGTGGCACACCGGTCCTGGGCAGTGTCCGAGGAGGCGAATACGGGCGAACGGGGCAGGTGGGCCCGGGTGGGACCGGACGGCGCGGCTCCGGCGCAGCGGACGGGGCGTCATATTCGTGCGTGCCGGAAGTTATCCACAGGACGCGACGCAATCTTGACGGAGCGGTGCGAACGGGGCGACTCTGGGCGGGTGCCGGAAGGCCTCGGGGAGGGGGCGTTCCGACGGCACACCAGGGGGGCGGATGGCCATTGGGGAGGCCGGTCCGGGCTCGGTACGGCATGGTTCGCAGCTCAAACGGCTGGAAGAGACCATGCGCGTGCGGCTCGGCCGGGAATGCGTGTATGTACCGTCATGCCGTTTGGGGCTGTACGTGGCGCTGCGCCACTGGTGCCCGCCCGGCGGCCGGGTGCTGATGTCGCCGGTCAACGACGACGTCATCTTCTTCGTCGTGCTCGCGGCCGGACTGCGTCCGGTGCAGGCGCCGTTGAACCCGCTCGACGCGTCCATCGACGTCGATGCCGTGCCGGACGAGACGTGGAGATCGGTGTCGGCCGTGCTCACGACGAACCTGTACGGGAACCCGGACCCGGCCCCGAGCCTCAGGCAGAAGTGCGACGCGCTGGGGATCCCGCTGTTCGAGGACGCGGCGCACGCCATCGGCAGCCGGGTGGGGGACCGGCCGGTCGGGGCGTGGGGCGAGGCCTCCGCGTTCAGCCTGTCCAAGCACGTCGGGGCCAAGGCCGGAGGCATGCTCTCCCTCGCCGACCCGGGGCTGCGGGAAGCGGTGGAGAACACCTGCGCGGGGCTGCTCACGCCGGGCCGGCCGAGCTCCGAACTGGCCTATGTGATCCGGCCGTACGCGGAGGCGGCGGTGCGCGGGCTGCGGCTGCGGCGCGCCGCCTGGGCCGCGATCCGGCTGCTGGGGCTGGCGGACCGCGAGGAGATCCGGATGCCGCTGCGCCCGGAAGAACTCGCGCGGGCCGCCCACCGGGCCCCCGGGCTCGACGCCCACCACCCCTGGGTACGCGTCGACATGCACGACTACCGCCAGGAGTCCGGCCGGCTGCGGCTGCGGCGCGTCGGGCGCAAGCTCGACCGGCTGGACGAGGTGCTGGACGCCTGCCGGGCGGGCACGGAGCTGTTGCTGTCCACGCCCTGGGCCAAGCCGCGTGACGCGTACGGCACCCAGCCGTTGTTCCGCGTCCCGCTGTTCGTGGCGGACCGGGACGCGGCGATCACCGCGCTGGCACGGCAGGGCATCGTCGTCGGCTACCTCTACGACCCGCCCCTGGACGACTACGCCGGGGAGCAGTTCACCGACCTCTCACCGGCCCCCGAGGCGGCCCGCTGGTTCGCGCGGCACGCGCTGCCCGTGGACCCGCTGCGGGCCCGGACGGTCGTCGAGGTGCTGGAGCGGTCCGGCGCGCGGCCGGTCGAGGCACCGGGAGAACCACCCCGCGGCAGGCCGGCACCGGAAGGGCCGGTTCAGTCCCGTGGCTGAGATCCAGGTGCACGAGCCCGCCACCACGCGCGCCGACGGCGGCGGACCGAAGCCTGCCGCCGACGAGCACACGCACGACTCGCTGTTCAAGAACGCCTACTTCCTCATGCTCAGCACCGGCGTGTCCGCCGTACTGGGCCTGGGGTTCTGGCTGGTGGCCGCCCGTTACTACTCCGAGGAGGCCGTCGGCCAGGGCTCCGCCGCCATCGCCGCGATGCGGCTGCTCGCCAGCATCACGGCGACGACGATGATCGGCGCCGTCGTCCGTTTCGTCCCCCGCGCGGGCCGGGAGACCGGACGCCTGGTGTGGGGCACGTACGCGGCCAGTTCGCTCATCGTGGCGCTCGCGGCCGCCGTCTTCCTGCTCACGCTGGACGCGTGGGGAGCGTCGTACGCCCCGCTGGGCACGCCCATGGCGGGCGCGGTGTTCGTCGCGGCGTGCGTGGCCTGGGCGCTGCTCACGCTCCAGGACGGGGTGCTCACGGGACTGCGCAAGGCGGAGTGGGTGCCCGCCGGGAACGCGGTGTTCTCGGTCGGGAAACTGGCCCTGCTGGCCGTCTTCGCCGGCACGCTGCCCGTCCTCGGCATCTTCGTCTCCTGGGCCGTGGCGATCGCCTTCTCCACACTGCCGCTGGGCTGGCTGATCTTCCGCCGGCTCATCCCGCGCCAGGCCGAACTCGAACGTGAGAAGGAGCCCCCCAAGCTCCGCGACATGGGCCGCTTCCTGGCCGGGGACTCGCTGGGCGCGCTGTTCAGCCTGGCGATGATCAATTTGCTGCCCGTGATGGTCGCGGTCCGCTTCAGCGCCGCGGAGAACGGCTACTTCTACGTGGCGTACACCGTCGGCGGCACGATGGAGTTCATGGCCATCAACATGGCCTCGTCCCTCACCGCGCACGCCTCCCACGACCCGCGACAACTCGCAGACGGCGTCCGGGGGGCCCTGCGGCGCATGACGCTGCTGCTGGTCCCGGTCGTGCTGGTGCTGGTCCTCTTCGCCCCGTACATCCTCACGCCCTTCAGCCCGGACTACGCCGAGCACGGCTCGACCGTCCTGCGGCTGCTCGCCCTCGGCGCGCTGCCGCGGGTGGTGGTGGAGCTGTACATCGGCGTACTGCGCGTGCAGGGGCGCACGGGTGTGCTTGCCGCGCTCCAGGGCGCCATGTGCGCCCTGGTGCTGGGCAGCGCGGCCGTACTGTTCACCCCGGCCGGGATCGCGGGCGCCGGCTGGGCGGTGCTGCTGAGCATGACGCTGATCGCGGTCGTCTCCACGGCCGGGCTGAGGTCGGCCCTGCGGCACAACGACAGCGCGCCCGCGGCCCGTACGTCCGCCGACCCCTCCCACCCTTCCTACGGCACCCGCTGGGCGAAGCTGAACGCCACCGCCGGGTACGGCACGACCTGGGCCCGCCGGGCGGCGTACCAGCCCAAGGACGGCGACGAGGACACGGTCACGCTGTTCATAGGGCGCCCCGGATACGAACGTGAGGCGCTCCAGGCGGACACGCTGGCGCTGATCGTGCGGCCGGAAGGGACGGCCGGCGAGCCACCGCGCCACGAGTTCGCGAAACCGGCGGAACCGGACCAGGAGCCGCAGGAGCGGCGGCTGAGAGGCGCCCTGTGGAGCCTGCTCGGTGTCGCCACCGTCTTCTTCTGGGCGCCGTTGCGCGACCTGCCCTGGCTCGACGGCGCCGGCGAAGCGGCACTGACGGGACGTCAGCTGCTGGAGGGCCTGCCGTTGCCGTCGCTCACGGCGGGAGGCCTGCTGCTCGTGGTGTTCGTCGCCGCCGTCACGCTGTGCGCCCGGCGCGACCCGTGGCTGCCCGGCACGGCGCTGTGCGCCGCCCTGCTCGCCCTGTACGCCGCACCGGTCGCCCTCGGGCGGGAACCGCGGGCGGTGGACGGGGCGTTGTATGTGAAGACGGCCGGCTTCCTCGCGGACGCGTTCGGGCTCGACGGGCCCGAGCCGCTGCTTCGCTGGGCGCCGCCGGTCTGCCAGCTGCTGTGCCTCGTACCGCTGTGGCTGCTGCTCGCGAGCGCGGGCGGACGGCTGACGTGGCCGGGGCGCTGGGGGGTTCTGTATCTCGTCGCGGTCGGCGGCTGGGTGTGGCGTGAGGAGCTCGCACCGGTCGCGCCGCCCCTGCTCGCCGTACTCGTCGTACTCGTCCTGCTCCTGCCGCTCTGCCGCCGTGCCGCGTCGGCCATGGGACGACCGCACCGCAGACATCCGAACGGCCGACCCAGCGCCTGATCAAGCACCAGAGCCGAACAGAGCCGAACCGCCAGGGGGGAACCACCGTGCGTCCGCCAGTAACTCCGAGGGAGAGATCCACGCCAGAACCCACACCGGCACGGGACGGCGCGAGCACCCCCGGCAGCAGCCCCGAGACCGCCGGCCAGTCCTCCAGCTCCTCCTCCTCGGAGTCGTCGAGCCCCGCCCATGAGCCCGTGACGGATCTGTCCGACCTGCCTCCCGCCTGGTCCGGGCGGCGCGCACTGGCATGGCCCGGCGTTCCGCTGCTCGTCGCGCTCGCCCTGTGGGCGTACGCCGTGCGGCACACCGACGTCTCGCGGCTCGACGACTACGGGCTGGTCACCGCGCTGCACCCGGCCTTCTGGGCCGGCCTCGCGGTGCTCACCACCGGCTTCTGGTTCACGGTCCGCGATCCGCGCCGGCCGGGCGCCTGGGCGGCGGCGTACGTCCTCGGGCTGCTGGTGATGGAGCGGGTCACGCAGGCCGTGGTCTACCCGACCCCGCTGTACGCCTGGGCGTGGAAGCACGAGGCGGTCATCCACCATCTGCTGACGGCGGGCGGTCTGCAAACGGCCGACCAGGTCGGCGACATGGCGGTGTACGACCAGTGGCCCGGCTTCTTCGCCGCGCAGGCCGCCCTGCTGCGGCTGCTGGGCGTGGACTCGGTGGCGATGTTCATGGCCTGGTGGCCCCTGGTCTCCAGCCTGATGCTGCTGCTCCCGCTGCTGCTGATCTACCGCACCTTCACGGAGGACCGGCGACTGATCTGGACCGCGGTCTGGCTCTTCTACGTCGCCAACTGGGTCGGGCAGGACTACTTCTCCCCCCAGTCCGTGGCGTACGCGCTGCACGTCGGCGTCCTGGCCCTGGTCCTGCGCCGCTTCGGCCGGTCCGCCGTGCGGGGCGGGCGGCCCCGGCAGGCCGTGTGGACGGTGGTGCTCATCGTCATGGTCGTGGCGATCGTCATCTCCCACCAGCTCACCCCGGGCATGCTGGTCGTCTGCCTGCTCGCCCTGTGCCTGAGCCGCCGCTACCGCGACTGGGTCCCGGTGGTCACGACCGTCGTGATCTTCCTGGCCTGGTGTCTGACGGCCGCGCTGCCCTTCCTGTCCGCGGCGATGCCGGACATGATCCGCTCCGTCGGTGACGTCGGCGCCAACGTGGAGACGGGGTACGGCGCCACCCCGACCGGCACCGGAGCGATCGCCACCTCCTGGGCGGCCCGGCTGCTGTCCGCCTCCGTCCTGCTGCTCGCGGCCGTCGGCGTCCTGCGCCAACGGGTGTTGCGGCACCGGGCCCGGCCCCTGCTGCTGATCGCGGCGGCCCCGCTGCCGATGTTCGCGGCGAGCAGCTACGGCAGCGAGATGATCTTCCGGGTGCTGCTGTTCATGCTGCCCGGCGCCGCGTTCTTCGCCGCCGCCGCGCTGCTGCCCAAGGTCCGCACGCTCGCCGCCGACGCCGCCGCGAAGGAGGCCGGCAGCCGGCAGGCCGCCCCCGTGCAGGCCCGCAGACGTGGGCTCGGCACCTGGGTGGGGCTGGCCGCACTGCTCGGCGGAACCCTGGCGTTCGTCCCGGCCTATTCGGGCAAGGACCGGATCAACTACTTCCCGCCGCAGGAAGTGGCCCTCGTACGGCAGCTCTTCGACCAGGCGCCCGACGGCTCGCTGGTCGTGGCGGCCAACCGCAACTACCCGCTCGCGTACGCCTCCTACTGGAGCGTCGACCACTACTGGTTCCTGGACGACGCCCGCAGTCACGTCGACCGGATCGTCGAGAACCCGGCCGGCACGCTCGCCAGTGACATGGCCGGGGTGGAGCGGCCGGCCCGGGCCTACTTCCTGCTCACCCAGGGGCAGCTGGCCAACTCCGAGATGAACGGGCAGCTCGACCACGCCCAGTTGAGCCGCATCCAGAAGTCCGTCGCCGCCTCACCACGCTTCCAGCTCGTGGCGGAGAACAGCGCGGGATGGCTCTACGTACTGAAGCAGACCGGGGGAGTGGAGCGATGACACCGCAGGAACTCGTGGTCCGGATGCTGCCGCCGTTCAGCGGCTGGCTCGCGCTCGCCGCCCTCGCGCTGCCCGGCGGATCGCCGCTGCGGGGCGCCGCCGTCGCCCTCTTCCTGGCGGCGGGCCCGGGCGCGGCCGTGGTCAGAGTCTGCGCCCCCGCGCTGGGGGCGCGCCCCGCCGAAGGCCCCGTCGAGCGTCGCGACCCGGACTTCGCCCGCCACTCCGACCTGCTGGAGCGGCTGATGCTGGTGCTGTTCGTGAGCATCGGCGCCGTGATGCTCGTCGCGACCGTGCTGATCGCCACGCACGCCTTCAGCGCGCAGCGCGTGCTGCTGACACTGACGCTGCTGACCACACTCGCCGCGTTCTGTCCGCCGCTGCGCGCCTCCCCGCCGCCGAGGACGACACCGAGGACACCGAAGGGTTCTGCTCAGTGAGGTTCAACCGTCCCCACCGTCCCTTTCGCCGCACGCCGACCACGACCGGACAGCACCGCAGGAGGTCACAGCCACACGGGGAGCAGCCGTCCGCCGGCCCGTTCACATCGAGCCGGCGCCGACTGCTGATCACGTCCGCCACGATCGTCAGCGCGGTCCTGGTCGGCGCACTCGCCCTCCGGAACGCCTCCGGGCCGGACCCGGGAGCCACCGGTTCCCAGGCGGACTGCCGCCCCACGGCGATCCTGGAGCCGCCCTGCGGCGCCTGGTTCGGGGCGTTCGTGCCGCACGAGCGGGACGACCTGCCGGAGAAGGTGCGCGCCTACGAGAAGCGCGTCGGCCGCGAACTCGACATCGTGTACACGTACCACGACATGTCGCTGCCCGAGGGCACCCGCCGCGAGGGCCAGTTGCTCACCCCGGAGGAGCAGCGCGTCGGCGAGGACCGTCTGCTGCTGCTGTCCTGGGAGAGCAAGTGGTGGGGCGGCACGAAGGAGCAGCAGCCGACCTGGAAGCAGATCGCCTCCGGCGAGCTGGACAAGACCGTCATCGACGTCCAGGCCGAGCGCGTCAAGGACTACGGCAAGAAGGTGTTCCTCTCCTTCGACCTGGAGATGGACACGCGCACCCCGGCCAACGGCACCCCCGCCGAGTACGTGAAGGCGTACCGGCACATCCACGACCGGTTCCGCGAACTGGGCGTCGACAACGTGGTGTGGACGTGGATCACCACCGGCTACCTCGACCACGCCGACGAGATGAAGCGGATGTATCCCGGCGACGAGTACGTCGACTGGATCGGCTACAACCAGTACAACTACTACCGCTGCCACAACACGGGCTGGCGCACCTTCGCGCAGACACAGCACTCCGTGCACGACTGGATCCGCGAGAACATCTCCGACGACAAGCCGCTGATGCTCTCGGAGTTCGGCACCGCCGCGGACCCGTCCCGCCCGCAGCGGCAGGCCCAGTGGTACGCGCAGGTGCCCGGCGTGCTGAAGGGCCTGGACGGCGTCAAGGCCGCCCTCCAGTGGAACTACCGCGACCCCGGACCGCACTGCAACCTGGCCCTGGCGAACGACGCGGCCTGGGAGAGCCTGCGCAAGGCGGTCGCCGACCCGTACTTCGACCAGCCGCGGAAATGACCCCGCAGCACCCTCAGCCCGCGAACTCGGGCCCGTGCACCACCGCGCGGGCCCGCCGGTACCACCGCCACGCGATCGTCTTGGGCCCGTCCCGGTACGGCGCGACCCGGGCGCCCGCACCCGCCAGCCAGCCCTCGACGTCGGCGACGGTGTGGGTACGCCGGACGATGAGCCGGGCGATGCGGTAGCGCTCGTCGCGGTCGGAGCTGAGCGCGTGCCGCACGGCCGTCGCCGTCTCGTAGCCGGCCCGGGCCGACATCGCCCGCACGCGCGGGCTGTTGTAGCCGTGCGGATAGGCGAGATGGCGGACCTCGTGCCCGAGGGCGTCCTCCAGCACGGCCTTCGACGAGCGCAGTTCGTACGCCAGGCCCTTGCCGGACAGGGTGTCGAGCTGCGCGTGCGTGACCGTGTGGCTGCCGATCTCCATGCCGTAACGTTCCAGCTCCGCCGCCCGGTCCAGGGTCATCATCGGTGCGGGCGGCAGCAGGCTGTGGCCGCCCGGGGCGATGGCGCCGGTGGTGAGGTAGGCGGTGGCGGGCAGCGCCCGCTCGGCCAGCGCCTCGGCGGTGGGGCCGGGCAGATCGGCGAAGCCGTCGTCGAAGGTGAGCAGCACCGGCCGGGGCGGCAGGGGCGCGCGCCCGGCCAGATGGTCGGCGATCGCGCTGATGGTGACGGGCGTACGGCCGCTGCGGACCACGGCGTCGAGATGCGCGGCGAACTGCGTCGGAGTGACCGTGAACTCCGCGATCCAGTCCGGCGGATCGTCCATCACCGAGTGGTACAGGAAGACGGGGATGGCCGGGGAGCCGATGGCACCCGGTGGCGATATCGGCCCCTCACCATCCTGCGCGCCCCGCTCCGCCCGGCCTCTGCCGTCCCCCTGGCCCTCGTCCCGCGCACGTGCCGACGTCCTCATCTCGCCCCCTCACCCCGCGTGCGCAGCGCCCGCCGCGCGCGCAGATAGCCGACAGGCCCGTACACCATCCCCCGGCGCTGCAACCGCGACAGCCGCCGCGGCCACGGATGCGTCCGTGTGTCGTGGTCGCCCGGCGCCCCGCCGCCCTCCGTCTCGCGTACGGCGGTCAGCGCGCGAGCGTGGGCGAGGCCGCGGGGCAGTTTCGCGAGGAACGCCGGCAGCAGCGCGGGGCGGTTCACCAGCACCGCGGTGAGATACGCGGTGAGCCCGGCGCCGTAGCCGTAGGCCTGGGTCTCCAGGTCCTGCCAGGTCTCCCGGTGGTGGTGCCACACCAGGGCGGACGGGGTGTAGCGCAGCCGGTGGCCCTGGGCGAGGACCCGGACGAAGCCGTAGAGGTCGTCGCCGCCCCGGGCGGCCGTGCCGGCACCGGTGGCCGGGTCGAAACCGCCGACGGAACGCAGGGCGGCCGTCCGGAAGGCCATGTTCGCACCCGAGCCGAACCGCCCCGCCGTGAACGGGAACAGCGGCTCGTCGCCCGGCGGACGCGCCGGGTCGTACGTCCTTGGAGTGAAGCCTTTCGCGAAGCCGCCGTGGCTCTCCAGCAGCACCTGGGCCGGGGTGGTCAGCCGCGCGGGCAGGATCAGCCCGGTGCTGCACCCGAGTCCGGGGTCGGCGGCGAAGGGCACGGTCAGCTCGGTCAGCCAGCGCGGATCGGCGACCACGTCGTCGTCCGTGAAGGCGACGACCTCGCCCCGCACGGCCGCGAGCCCCGTGTTGTGCGCGACCGCGAGGCCGGGCACCGGCTCGCAGACGTACCGCACGCGCTCGGCGTACTTCCGCTCGATCAGCTCCCGCGTCTCGCTCGTCACCGGGGCGTTGTCCACGACGACGATCTCGAACCGCGGATGGTCCTGCGCCAGCAGCGAGTCGAGCGCCCGGGCCAGCTGCCCGGCACGCTCCCGGGTGGCGACGACGACACTCGCGTACGGAGGCTCTCCGGCCCCGCCGCCTTCCCCGGGCTCACCACCCTGCACGGCCGCATACTCCGCCCGCGCCCGCGCCGCGAGCACCGTCTTCGCGTCCGCCCCCTCAGGCACCCGCCCGAGCAGCGTCCCCACCGGCCGCCCGCGCCGCCTGACCAGTACGAACACCTCGCCGTGCGTCACCGGCGGGCTCCCCGGGCCCGGTCTGAGCACCGCCTCGTCACCGTCGAGGTCCAGCTCGGCGACCTGCACCGCCCCGATGTCCAGGAACCGCCGTATCTCCTCCTGCGCATGTCCCGAACGGGCCATGGGCCCCACCCCCCTCGTCGTCAGGTACGGCGCAGCCGGGCCGCGCCCTTCAAGGTCCGCGCGGCCAGCGCCGCGAGCTGCGGCCTGCCGCGGACGTAGCTGTGCGCGCGGCGCGCCGGCTCGCGGCTCAGCCAGTGCAGCGCCGCGCCCACCCCCGGGCGCGTCACCGCGCCCTCGTACACGGGCAGTTCGCCCGTCTTCAGCGCGTCCTTGTACTCGGCCGCGCCCCGCCCCAGATCGAGCATGCCGATGCCCTCGGCGGCCGCCGCCTCGGCCATGCGCAGGTGCAGCACCAGACCCGGCGAGTACTTCGCGAACTCCGGGTCGTAGGCCGGGAACCAGCAGGCCAGGACGGATGCCGAGCGCAGTCCGAAGTGCGCGGCCAGCGGCCGCCGACCGGCGTACAGCACGGACAGCGTGCCGCTGCACTCCGGTGCCCGGGTCGCGGCCAGCCGCCCCACGAGCCGGGTGATCCACTCCTGGGCGAACCGGTCCCGGCGGCCGGTCCTGCGGTACTGCGCCGACTTCCACTCCATGAGCGTGCGCAGCGCGGCCGGCTCGCGTTCGTCGAAGACGAACCGCAGCTCGCCGACCTGCCGGCCCAGCCTGCGCTCCTTGGCCAGGGTGGTCTTCAGGAACTTCGGCGACTGGGCGCGCAGCACCGACTCGTACGTCTCGTAGCCCTTCTCCACGTCGATGACGTAGGTGGCGTGCTCCTCGGCCGCGTACCGGACGAACAGCCGCTGCTCGGCCTCCAGGTTGTCGAAGGCGAAGCTCGACAGCGAGCAGGCCCGCAGCAGTTCGCCCGTGTCCAGACGCAGGCCCGGCCGCAGGATCGCGCCCTGCGCGTCCGAGACGCCCAGCCCGATCGCCCGGCCCTGCCCCAACGGGCCCCGCTCATGGGGCAGGAAGCCGGCCGGCTCCAGCCCTTCGTACACCACCGCGACCCGCGCCTGTGGCCTCACCAGCCCGACGGCTTCGGTGAACTCCGGTTCCATGAAGGGGTTGCGCGGTGTCTCCGACGCCGCGCGCAGCGCGCGCCAGCGCTCCTTCTCCCCCTCGCCGAGCTCCCCGGGCACACCCACACGAACACGCCCACTGCTCAACCCGACCCCCCGATCAAGTCCCCCCTGGACACTTGGAAGGTACCGCCCGAGACGGCCTCGACGGTAGGTAGCGGACCATGTTGTTGCCAACTGGTGCAGAGGCCTTCAACCGGGCAATCGGTGTCCGCCGCGGGATGAAACGAAAGGGCGCACTGTCCGTATTCTCTGATCATGGCCGCACCCATCGCATATTCACTCATCGCCACCGACCTGGACGGGACGCTGCTGCGCGGCGACGACACCCTGTCCGACCGGTCCCTCGCCGCGCTCGCGCGGGTGGCGGACGCCGGTGCCCAGCACCTCGTGGTGACGGGCCGGCCGGCGCCGAGAGTGCGGCCGCTCCTGGACGACCTCGGCTGTACGGGGCTCGCGGTGTGCGGGCAGGGCGCGCAGGTGTACGACGCCGGCGCGGACCGGCTGCTGTGGTCCATCACCCTGGACCGGGAGCTGGCGGAGACCGCCCTCGGCAAGATCGAGGCCGAGGTCGGGCAGGTGTACGCCGCGGTCGACCAGGACGGGGTCGACGGGCTCACGCTCATCGAGCCGGGCTATCTCATGCCGCACCCGACCCTGCCGGCGGTGCGGGTCGACCGGCGCGACGACCTGTGGGGCGAGCCCATCAGCAAGGTGCTGCTGCGCCACCCCTGCCTGAGCGACGACGAGTTGGCGGCGACGGCCCGCTCGGTGGTCGGTTCACTGGCGACGGTGACGATGTCGGGGCCCGGCACGGTCGAGCTCCAGCCGTGCGGCGTCACCAAGGCGACGGGCCTGGCGCTGGCCGCCGAGCACCTGGGCCTTCGGCCGGCGGACACCGTCGCCTTCGGGGACATGCCCAACGACATCCCGATGTTCGACTGGGCCGCCCACGGCGTCGCCATGGCCAACGCCCATCCCGAACTCAAGGCCGTGGCCGACGAGATCACCCTGTCGAACGAGGACGACGGCATCGCCGTCGTCCTCGAACGACTGCTGGGCGGGACGGCTCAGTACGGGCCGTTGACGTTGTCGATCGAGCCGTAGCGGGCCGCCGCGTAGTTGCAGGCCGCCGTGATGTTGGCGACCGGGTCGTACGGGTCGAAGGAGGTGCCGGGCACGTGGTAGGCGGCGAAGGTCGGGTCGATGACCTGGAGCAGACCCTTGGACGGGGTGCCCTGGGCGGCGTTCGAGTCCCAGTTGTTGATCGCCAGGGGGTTGCCGGACGACTCCCGCATGATGTTGCGGTAGATGCCGTCGTACGAACCCGGAATCCCCTTCTGCGCCATGACGTCCAGCGCCTCGCGGATCCAGCCGTCCAGGTTGTTCGCGTAGGTCTTCGCGGAGGCCTGGGTGGCCTGGGCGACGCCGCCGGCCGGCTTGGCGGGGGCGGAGGACTTGGTCGCCGTCTTCTTCGCGGCGTCCGCCTTGGCCGTCTTCACCTTCAGCTTCAGACCCGGGTGGATCAGCTTCGGGTCGTCGCCGACGGCGGCGCGGTTGTCCTTGTACAGCTGCTTCCAGCCGCCCGACACGTCGAACTTGTCCGCGATGCGGGCGAGCGAGTCGCCCTTGGTGACGGTGTACGTGACGGACTTGGCGGTCTTGGCCGCCTGCGGCACGGACTGCGCGACGGTGGTGGGTGCGCTCTGAGCCGGCTGGGCGGCGCTGGCCTGCGTCGCGCCGAGCAGCGGGAGGGTGAGTGCCGCTCCGCCGGTGCCGGCGGCTACGACACGACGGGTGAGCTGACTGCTTCTGGGGCGACGGTGCTTGCCTCGGGGCATGGCGATGTTCCTCTCCGGCGCCTGCGAGGTGAGCTGTCGGGTTCGGGCCGGGAGGTGCCCGGCCGCCTACGGCGCTGTGTGCCGTACGCGGCTTCACCCCGAGCCGTTCCGCTGCGCGGACCGGCGACTTACCTGGGTCCCCCGCTCCTGCCCTGCGTGAGTGAGTGGGTTCGTGGGGTGTCCGGGCGGTGGCAGGATTCGGCGTCCGCCGGACAGGCCCGGAACGTATGCGAGAGCACATGTCGGGAACAAGCACCGGAGTCACATATCGAGCGGTTGACCTTGGTCAGGGGCGTATGAGGCACTTGATCCTTTGCTGAAGCCAAGGCTCAACTTGCGTGCGGCGGAAGGAGGTACGGGTCGGTGCCGGAGTGGGATGTCGCAGGGGATAACGTGATTCAACTCACTGATCACAAGTCCGTGGGGCAATTTGCACCAAGGGGAATTCGCTTATCCAACACCGCAAATCGTGCATAGCTCGCTATCGCGTGGTAAGTCGATAAATGTCTACTCTTATGAGCTGATCGAAAACATAGCGGTCGTGATCGGATACCACCCGGCCTGTAACCCTGGGCGCTGGTGGTGATCGAAACGTGACCGGATACGCTGACTCGAGTGATGGCAGCGACCTATCGACAAACCGCGTAATCACCGGCAGACACCAGCAGACAGGAGACCCCTCGTGACCGACGTCGGGCCGTTCGGGCTGAGCGTGCGGGACCAGGCTCTGGAAGCCGATGTCCAGGCCGGATTGGCGGCTGTCGAGGAAGGCTTGCTCGAGGCCACCAAGAGTGAGGTGCCCTTCATCACGGAGGCCGCCCAGCACCTGGTCCGGGCCGGCGGCAAGCGGTTCCGTCCGCTGCTCGTGATGCTCGCCGCCCAGTTCGGCGACCGGTACGCGCCCGGGATCGTGCCGTCGGCCGTCGTCGTGGAGCTGACCCACCTCGCCACGCTGTACCACGACGACGTGATGGACGAGGCCGCCGTGCGGCGCGGGGTGGCGAGCGCGAACGCCCGCTGGGGCAACTCCGTCGCGGTCCTCACCGGTGACTTCCTCTTCGCCCGCGCCTCGCACATCCTGGCCGACCTCGGCCCGGAGGCGGTGCGGGTGCAGGCCGAGGCGTTCGAGCGGCTGGTGACCGGGCAGATCCTGGAGACGGCCGGACCGCAGGACGGCCGCGACCCGGTCGAGCACTACCTGGACGTGCTGGGCGGCAAGACCGGCTCGCTGGTGGCGGTGTCGTGCCGGTTCGGCGCGATGATGTCCGGCGCCGACGAGACGGTCGTGGACGTGCTGACCCAGTACGGCGAGCGGCTCGGCGTCGCCTTCCAGCTCGCGGACGACGTCCTGGACATCGCCTCCGACTCCCACGAGTCCGGCAAGACCCCCGGCACCGACCTGCGCGAGGGCATCCCCACGCTGCCGGTGCTGCGGCTGCGCGAGCGCGCGGCCCGGCTCGGGCTCGCGGACGACATCGCCCTGTGCGAGCTGCTGGACTCCGACCTCACCGACGACGACCGGCACGCCGAGGCCCTGCGCCTGCTGCGGGCCCACCCGGCGCTGGAACAGGCCCGGCGGGACACCGTCCGCTACGCCCAGGACGCCCGCTCGGCGCTGGCCCCGCTGCCCGAGTGCGCCGCGAAGACGGCGCTGGTGGAGCTGTCCGACGCCGTGGTGCACCGGGCCGGCTAGCGCCCTTTTCCCCCACGACCCCTACGGGTCGGGGGAGAAGCAGCCCTCTCGTGTCATACCGGAGCAGTACGTGGAGTTGAGCCCGGGGTCTGACGTATCTCGCCGGCCGATTTGGTCAGATAGTCACCACGGAAATCACCACTCCTCACCAGTTCGGGTGAGAATGGCGGCTCAGGGACGAGTGCGTGCACGACACGGACAGCCGCCGCCGATCACGGAGGTAGGGCACACATGGCACCGTACGCATCCGACGACAGCACGACCGCCGGGGAGGTCGACGAGCAGCGCTCCGGGCGGCGCAAAGCCGCGCGGTACATCGTCCCGGTCACGGTGGTGGGGGTGGCGGCCGCGACGATCGGGCTGGTCCCCGCACTCGCCGACTCCGGTGACCCCGACCTCCCGAAGATCACTGCACAGCAGCTCATCGAGAAGATCGCCAAGTCGGACGTCCAGCAGCTGTCCGGCACCGTGAAGATCAGCACGGACCTCGGCCTGCCGGACCTCGGCGGGCTGGAGAGCAGCCTGATGTCCGGTGCCGCGGGCCAGGGCGAGGGCGGCTCCTCCGCCGACCCGACGGCCAAGCTCACGGAACTGGCCTCCGGCACGCACACCCTGCGCGTCGCGGCCGACGGCCCGGACAAGCAGAAGCTGTCGCTGCTGGAGAACGCCGCCGAGTACAGCATCGTCCACAACGGCAAGGACGTCTGGGGCTACGACAGCAAGTCGAACGAGGTCTACCACGGCACCGCCTCCGAAAGCCCGGAGCGCGGGAAGGACCAGCAGCCGCCGGCCACGCCGAAGGACTTCGCCGAGGAGGCCCTGAAGGCCACCGACGACACGACCTCCGTGACCGTGGACGGCACCGCCCAGGTCGCCGGCCGGGACGCCTACAAGCTGGTCATCAAGCCCAAGCAGTCCGGCTCGACCGTCGGCGCGGTCACCGTGGCGGTGGATGCGAAGACCGGCATGCCGCTGAAGTTCACGCTGACCCCGGCGAGCGGCGGCGCGGCCGTCGTCGACGCGGGCTTCACCCAGGTCAGCTTCGCCCAGCCGGCCGCGTCGACCTTCGACTTCACCCCGCCCAAGGGCGCGAAGGTCACCGAGGAGAAGGACGCCGCCAAGGAGTTCGGCAAGGGCTCCGAGAAGGACTTCGGCAAGGGCTTCGACAAGGGCCGGGCGCGCGAGCACGCCCCCAAGGCCGGTGAGGACCACGGCAAGGGCCTCGACGGCATGAAGACCATCGGCGAGGGCTGGAGTTCCATAGCCACCTTCGACACCGGCGGCGAGGGCATGCCCTCGGGCAAGGCCGGCGGCGAGTTCGGCGGCTTCATCGACTCGCTCGGCGACAAGGTCACCGGCAAGTTCGGCTCGGGCACGGTCTTCTCGACCCGGCTGATCAACGCCCTGATCACCGACGACGGCAAGGTCTACGTGGGCGCCGTCACCAAGGACGCGCTCGTCAAGGCGGCCGACGCCGGGAAGTAAGTCCTGTCGAGAGAACGAGGAAGCCGATGGGCGAACCGTCCGCCACGGAGCCGGAGCAGCGGGGCGATCAGGCCGGGGACCCGGTCATCGACACCCGCGCGCTCACCAAGCGCTACCGCGGCGGACAGCTCGCCGTCGACGGCCTCGACCTGACCGTCCCGGCGGGCAGCGTCTTCGGCTTCCTCGGCCCCAACGGCTCCGGCAAGACCACCACCATCCGCATGCTGATGGGCCTCATCGAGCCCACCTCCGGCACGGCGACGGTGCTCGGGCAGCCCATGCCCCGGGCCACCCGCGCCGTGCTGCCGCACGTCGGCGCCCTCATCGAGGGCCCCGCCCTGTACGGCTTCCTCTCCGGCCGCGACAACCTCATCCGGTACGACTCCGCCGATCCGGCCGCCGATCCGCGCACCCGCAAGGCCCGGGTCGCCGCCGCGCTGGACCGGGTGGGCCTGACGGCCGCCGCGGGCAAGAAGGCCAAGGCGTACTCGCTGGGCATGAAACAGCGCCTGGGCCTCGCGGCCGCGCTGCTCCAGCCGCGCCGGATGCTCGTGCTCGACGAGCCGACCAACGGCCTCGACCCGCAGGGCATGCGCGAGATCCGCACCCTGATACGGGAGCTGGCCTCGGACGGCACGACCGTCTTCCTCTCCTCCCACCTGCTCGACGAGATCGAGCAGGTCTGCACGCACGCGGCCGTGATGACGCAGGGCCGTCTGATCACCCAGGGCCCGGTCGCCGAGCTGTCCGCCGGGGCGCGCGGCCGGCTGGTGGTGACCACGCCGGACCCGGCGGAGGCGGCCCGGGTGCTGAAGGAGCAGGGCGTCGGCGACGTCGTCGTCACGGACGACCGGGTGACCGGCGAACCACCGGAGAGCGACCTCGCCGAGGTGAACGCCGCGCTGGTCACGGCCGGTGTGCGCGTCCGCGGCTTCACGGTCGAACGGGCCTCGCTGGAGGACGCGTTCGTGGCGCTGACCGGGGAGGGCTTCGATGTCGCAGGCTGAAGTCGTGGAGCCCGTACGGCCGGTGAGCCCGCTGTGGACCTTCGGGCTGCTGCGCAGCGAGCTCACCACCACCTTCCGGCGCTGGCGCACCCTCGCGCTGCTGGCCGTGCTGGCGGCCGTTCCCGTCCTGGTCGGCATCGCCGTCAAGATGGAGACGAGCGACGGTTCGTCACCCGGCGGCGGTGGCGGGGGACCGGCGTTCATCTCGCAGATCACCAACAACGGCCTGTTCCTCGTCTTCACCGCGCTGGCCGCCACCCTCCCGTTCTTCCTGCCGATGGCGATCGGCGTCGTCGCGGGCGACGCGATCGCCGGCGAGTCGAACGCCGGCACGCTCCGCTACCTGCTCGTCGCCCCGGCCGGCCGCAGCCGCCTGCTACTCACCAAGTACGCGACCGTCGTCATCTTCTGCCTGGCCGCCACCCTCGTCGTCGCCGTCTCGGCGCTGACCGTCGGCGCGCTGCTGTTCCCGCTCGGCGACCTGACGACCATCTCCGGCACGCAGATCAGCTTCGCCGAGGGCCTGGGCAGAGCCCTGCTGATCGCCCTGGCCGTCGCCGCGTCACTGATCGGCGTCGCGGCGCTCGGGCTGTTCGTCTCGACGCTCACGGGCAGCGGCATCGCGGCGATGGCGACCACCGTCGGCCTGCTGATCACGGTCCAGATCCTCGACCAGATCCCGCAACTGCACGCCCTCCAGCCGTACTTCTTCTCGCACTACTGGCTGTCCTTCGCCGACCTCATGCGCGAACCCGTCTACTGGGACGACCTGGCGAAGAACCTCGGCCTCCAGGCCCTGTACGCGGCGGTGTTCGGCTCGGCGGCCTGGGCCCGCTTCACGACGAAGGACATCACCGCGTAGCGCTCGGTCCTCGTAGCGCTCAGTCCGCGTAAGCCTCAGTCCTCGTACACGAACCGGGCCGGCGGCGCCTCCTGCGCGAAGAACGTCTTCGCCCGGGTCAGCGCCTCGGTGTCGTTCAGCACGTCACCGGGCTTGCTGCCGTTGCCGAGCAGCACTCCGCCGAACCGCATCCCCAGGTACGCGGCCGAGTTGTTGAGCGTCCCGACCAGCGGGTCGGCCACCTCCGGCTGCGTGTCCGCGAGCGCGGTGACGCCCCACAGGGTGCGTCCGGCCATGGTCGCCTTGAAGTCGAGGCCGGGCGTGCGCAGCCAGCCCGACCAGTAGTCCAGGTAACGCTTGGTGTGCGCGGAGACCGAGTACCAGTACAGGGGCGAGGCGATCACGATGTCCGTGGCCGCGAGGGTGGCGTCGAGCAGCAGCGCCAGGTTGCCCTCGGTCGGGCGGACGTGGTCGCTGTCGTGCCGCAGGTCCTGGAAGTCGGGCACCGGATGCTCGGCGAGGTCGATCCACTGCTGTTCGACATCGGAGGACAGTTGCTCGGCGGCCCTGCGGGCCAGCAGTTCGGTGTTGCCGTCGGCACGGGCGCTGCCCAGGACGAAGAGGAAGCGACGGGTCATGGGTGTCCCCCAGAAAATAGGCGCGGGTCAATTACACGCGCTTGCATCATATGCGCGCGCATCTAAATCCGCCAGGCGGATCCGCCAGGGGATCCGCCAGAGGGGTCGTCAGCTCCCGATGCGCAGCTCCGCCTCCCGCGCCACGCCCAGCAGCAGCGCCTCCCGGCCGTGCGGCGCCACCAGCTGCAGCCCGGCCGGGCAGCCGTCCCCGCCGAAGCCCGCCGGGAGGCTCAGCGCCGGATGTCCGCTGAGGTTGAACGCCCAGGTGAGAGAGGTGGAGTAGCGGTCGCCCGGGCCGTCGTGGCCGTGCGGCGGGGTGGGCGTGGTCGGCGTCAGCAGCAGCTCCGCCTCGGCGAACAGCCCGGCCAGCCGCCGGTCGTTCTCCGCCCGGACGCGGTGGGCTTCGCCCGGATCGGCGCCGGGGGTGCGCAGGGCGAGCCAGGCGGGCCCGGGGTCCGTGAGCCGCAACGGCACCCGCGGCCGTACGAGCCGTACGACGCCCGCCGCCACGAGCCGTTCGACCGCCGCCCGGGCGAGCGCGACGGGCTCCGGGTCGGGCCCGGCGAAGCCCAGGTCGGACGACCAGACGGCGGTGACGGGGAGCCGTGTGCCGGTCGGCACCGGCTCGTCCGACACCACGTGCCACCAGCTCGCCGCGTCCGACGCCGAGCGCGCGAGCACACCGGGGACGGCGAGCCCCGTACGGTCGGCGGAGGGCAGCCGTCCGGCCGTGGTCTTCAGGCCGGTCACACCGCACCACGCCGCCGGGATCCGCACCGACCCGGCCCCGTCGCTGCCCGTCGCCAGCGGCACCAGCCCGGCCGCCACCGCCACCGCGGCCCCGGCCGACGAGCCGCCCGGCGTACGGTCCGCCCGCCACGGGTTGACGGTCCGGCCACGGGCGCCGAGTCCCCAGGTCTGCCAGGGCGTTCCCGGCCCGGGCACGGACGTCGCGCCCACGGCGACACCACCGGCCGCGAGCAGCGGCCCCGCCGCACGCAGCCCGTGCCGCCCCTTCACGGCGATCGGCACCCCGGCCAGCGGCAGCGCTTCCCTCTTTCGAGTGACATCTGCGGCACGCCCTTCGAGCAGTGCGTCCACCTCGCGCGCCCGCCGCAAGGCGTCCTCGCGCCACACCTCGACGAACGCGCACAGCTCCGGGTCGGCCCGCTCGATCCGCTCCAGCGCCGCCGCGACCACGTCGACCGCGCGCAACTCCCGGGCCCGTACGCCCGCCGCGATCTCCCCGGCCGGCAGGGGCACCGCCGTCAGTGTGCCGCTCCCGTCAGCCGTACCAGGGCGGATGTCTCGCGCGGCGGATGCCCCAGCTCGCCCAGCCGCCAGGCCGGCACCCACGGCACGCGGTACACGTCGATGACCGACTCCAGGGACCTGACCCGCTGGGCGAGCGGACGCGGCAGCCGGCCCGGGGCGTCCGCCACGAGGACGACGGCGTCGAGGTCCAGCCCGGGCGGGGCCTGACCGCGCCGGAAGATCTCCACGGCACCGGCGACCGTGTCCAGCCCGGCCGCGTGTGTCCGCGCGACCAGCAGGACCGACGCCGGATCGCCCGGGCCGGGCCAGGCGCGGCCGCTGTCATGGCCGCCGTAGACCGCGGCGAGGGTGGAGACGCCCGCGCCGCCGTGTGTGCCGACCCAGGAGAAACGCCGTGCCGCGGCATGGGCGTGAGCGGGCTCCGGCGGCCCCGGCTCCTGTGTGGCCACCGGGCCGCGGATCCAGATCTCCGGCCCCTGTCGCATGCCTGTCTGCATGCCTCTCTCCTCCCTCGTGCTGCCGATCCTCATGCCATCCGGAACGATCCATACCGGGACCTGGAACCCTTGGGACGAGCCTGTGACACCGCGGTGACGTGAGAAACGGGAGCGAGCGGACACACTCGACAGTAGGACGACGCCGAATGAGGGGACGATGGCTCGACTCAGCCGCGAGAAGAAGCGGGAACAGAAGCAGGCCGCGCGCGCGGCGACCCCGGCGGCGCCGATCGACGTCCGTGTCCCCGGGGCAGGAGCGGACCCGGCAGGAGCGGACCCGGCCGCAGCGGGGCGGGGAGCCGGCGCGGGGGGTGTCTCCGACGGTGCGTCGGTCGGCGGTGTCCCCGTCTTCGCGGCTCCCGGCGAGGAGATCCAGCAGGCTGTCCTGAACCGCCTCCACCACATCGCCCTGGCCACCGGCCATCCCGTCCTCGCCACGATCCACGACGAGCGCATCGGCTACGTCGTGCCGCTCCAGGTCGACCCGGACGGCTCCAGCCGCTTCACCGCCGAGCCGGTCCGCACGGCCCCGCCGGACGACGCCGTCGCCGCCGCGGGAACGCCTGCGGCGGGTACGGCGACGAAGCCGCCCGTTCCACCGCCCGGTCCGACGCCGCCCGTTCCCCCACCCGGTCCGACACCGCCCGCGCCGGAGCCGGAGCCGGAGCCGCAGCACCCGCAGGACGACAGGGTCACGCACGTCCTGCGCCCCGTGCCGGAGCCCGGCCGTGGCCCGGCCTCGACGTTCCCGCTGCGGGCCGTGCCCGAACCGCAGCCGGCCGATCAGCCCGTACCGACCTTCGAGCTGCGCGCCGTACCGGAACCGCCGCAGTCCGAGCCGGAAGACGCACCACCGGGCCCGGCCACGACGCCCCCCGGCACCGTCGCACCGCCGACCGGTGAGTTCGGTCCGCCTCCGCTCATGGACGTCAGGCCGCTCCCCGTCCCCGGCACCGGCCCGGCCCCGCACCGCAGGCGGGAACCCGAGCCGATGTCCGAAGCGGAGCTGCTCGCGGCCGAAGCCGACGCCAAGCCGACCCCCGCCCGCGGCTTCGACGCCGTCGCGGAGGCCGTGCTCGGCGACGAACCCCTCGGCGCCCCGGACGACCCCGCCGCCCCTGCCCTCCTCGCGGAGCCGATCGCCCGGATCAACGAGGCCGTCAAGGAAGGCCGGATCGACGCGGCGGCCGGGCTGGCGGACCGGACCGTCGTGGAGGCGTCGGGGACGCTCGGGCCGGAGCACCCCGAGGTGCTCCGGCTGCGCGAACTGACCGCGTACATCTCCTACCTGGCGGGCGACCCGCTCCGGGCCTTCCATCTCTCCCTCGACCTGGCCGGCGCCCGCCGCCGCTCGGGCGACGCGGAGGCCGCCTACGGCAACGTGCAGAGCGCGGCCACCGCCTGGCGCGCCGTGCGCGACCCGGCGGTGGGGCTGGAGCTGGGGCGGGACCTGATCGGCCTGTGGACCGAACTCGCCGCCGAGGACGGCCCCGCCGCCGAGGAGATCGAGCAACTGGAGTCGGCCCGCGCCCGCATGGGCCGGCTGACCGAACGGGCCCGCAACCAGTAGGCGCCGTTACTCCGACAGCTCCCACACCGCGTACGCGACGGCGTCGCTGTTGCGGTCCAGGGCGGTGTCGTCGATGTTGGCGGTGGTGTCGCAGGAGGAGTGGTAGCAGCGGTCGAAGGCCCGCCCGGCCGTACCGCCCCACTTGGCCGCCTGCGCCGCCGTCTTCGTCCGGCTGGCCCCCGTGAACAGGCCGCCCACCGGCACGCCCGCGCTCTTGAAGGGCGCGTGGTCGGAGCGGCCGTCGCCCTCGGTCTCGATCTCGGTCGGGACGCCGAGGCCGCTGAAGTACTCCTTGAACGTCTTCTCGATCGCCGGGTCGTCGTCGTAGACGAAGTAGCCGGGGTTCGGGGAGCCGATCATGTCGAAGTTGAGGTAGGCGCCGATCCGCGAACGGTCGCCGGTGGCCAGCCGGTTGACGTAGTGGCGGGAGCCGACCAGGCCGAGTTCCTCCGCGCCCCACCAGGCGAACCGCAGGTGCTTGGCGGGCTTGTACTGCGCCCGGGACACGGCGAGGGCCGTTTCCAGGACGGCGGCCGAGCCGGACCCGTTGTCGTTGATGCCGGGCCCGGAGGAGACGCTGTCGAGGTGCGAGCCGGCCATCACGACCTGGTTCGCGTCGCCGCCCGGCCAGTCGGCGATCAGGTTGTAGCCGGTGCGGCCGGAGGCGGTGAACTGCTGGACCGTGGTGGTGTACCCGGCCGCGTCCAGCTTGGCCTTGATGTGGTCGATCGAGGCCTTGTAGCCGGGGCGGCCGTGCGCGCGGTTGCCGCCGTTGGCCGTGGCTATGGACTGGAGCTGGGACAGGTGCGCCTTGACGCCCGCCAGGGGTATGTCGGGCGCGGCGGCCGGTCTCGGGGGAGTGGACGCGGCGTCCGCCACGGCACCGCCGGCCAGGAGCATGGCGGTCGCCACGGCACCTGACACCACGGCACGCGCGGAAACGGAGAGCTTCATGTGGGGGCTCCGAATTCCATGGGGAAGCCCGTGGGGTGTCCACGGGCAGCCCACAGTGAATGGGGTGCCTGGATGGTGAAGCTGTTACTGACTCTCCGTCAAGAGGCGTATCCGGCCAGGGCGTTGTGATGAGCCGGACCGGCCCGGGAAGGTCACTGCACGCAGAACTCGTTCCCTTCCGGGTCCGCCATCACGACCCACTCGCCGCCCTGCTCCGCCACCCGCCGCAGCACACGCGCACCGAGCCCCTCCAGCCGTGCGACCTCCTCCTCGCGCCGCCCCTCGCCCGGGTGCAGATCGAGGTGGAGCCGGTTCTTGACCGTCTTCGCCTCCGGCACCCGCTGGAACAGCAGCCGTCGCCCCAGCCCGGTCCCGCTCTCCTCCTCGAAGGGGTCCTCGGGGTGCCGTACGGCGATCAGGTCACGGAAGGCGCGGCGGCCGTGGAACTCGACCGTGGCCTCTTCGGGCAGGGCGCCGAAGCCGAGCAGCTTCTCGATGAGGGCGCTGTTGTCCTCGGCCTCGTACCGGAGGGCGGCGGCCCAGAAGTCGGCCTGCGCGTGCGGATCGTTCGCGTCGATGACGATCTTCCAGTGCACGGGGGCGGATGGTGCCGGGGTCTGTGTCATGTAACCACTTATACTGGTTAGGTGAGTGGACGCGCAGGGGAAACGCCGGACCGGACGCCCGGCCTGACGCTGGTCTCGCACCAGGGGAAGGCCTACCGCTTCGACCCCGGCGCCCTGTGCCTGGAGCTGCTGACGACGGGCGGCCCCGGGGAGTTCGCGCGGTACGAAGTGCTGCACGAGCCCGCCGACCTGGTCGCCTGGACCGCACGCAGCCGCCTCCCGGACGGCCTCGACATCACCGTCACCGCGGACGAGCTGGAGCGCCTCCGCGCCCTGCGCGACGCCGTGTTCCCGCTCGCCGCCGACCGCGCCCACGGCCGCCCGCTGCAGGCAGCCCATCTGGACGTCGTCAACGCCGCCGCGGCCGGGCCCCCGCTGGTCGCCCGCATCGAGCCGGACGGCACCCGCGCCTGGGCCCCGGGCGCGACCGGAGCCCAACTGCTCTCCACGGTCGCCCGGGACGCGATCGACCTGTTCACCGGCCCCTACGCCCACCGCGTCCGTGAGTGCGGCGCCCACAACTGCTACCTGCTCTTCGTCGACACTTCCCGCCCGGGCCGCCGCCGCTGGTGCGCGATGGAGCACTGCGGCAACCGCGAGAAGGCCCGGGTCCACCGGTCGCGGCAGGCTCCCAGGACGTCGTAGCCTCCGCGGCCCACGCGGTCGAACAACTCAGTTGCGTGACCGAGCCTCACAAGAGGAGGGTTGCCCCATGGGCACCCGGGGCTGGGCGCTGCTGTTCGTCCTCTGTGGAACGATCTTCCTCGAAGGCATCGACGTCGCGATGATGGCGGTGGCGATCCCGGCCATCCGCTCCGACCTCGGGCTGGCCACCGACACCGCGGCCTGGGTGATGAGCGGCTATGTGCTCGGCTACGCCGGGTTCACCCTGCTGGGCGGCCGGGCAGCCGATCTGCTCGGGCGGCGGCGGATGTTCCTGCTCTGGCTGGGCGTCTTCCTCGCCTTCTCGGGGCTCGGCGGCCTCGCGACGGAGGGCTGGATGCTGGTCGTCGCCCGTTTCGTCACGGGCGTCGCCGCCGCGTTCATGACCCCGGCCGCGCTCTCCCTGATCACGACCTCGTACGCGGAGGGCCCGCGGCGCAACAAGGCCCTGCTGGTCTTCGCCGGCACGGGCGCGGCCGGTTTCTCCCTCGGCCTGGTCATCGGCGGTCTGCTCACCCAGCTCGGCTGGCGCTGGGTGTTCTTCGCGCCGGTACTGCTGGCCGCGGCGCTGCTCGTCGCGGCCGTACGCCTGGTACCCCGGCAGGACGGCCCGCCGGCGCGCCGACGCGGGTTCGACCTGCCCGGTGTGATCACCGCCGCCGGCGCCATGCTGCTGGCCGCCTACACCGTCGTACGCCTCGAACACGGCCTGCACGACTGGCCGCTCACCCTGGTCTCCGGCCTCGCGGCGCTCGTCCTGGCCGGTGCCTTCGTCGTGGTCGAACGCCGCTGCCCGGATCCGCTCGTCCGCCTCGGCATCCTGCGCCAGGGCCCGGTGGTGCGCGCCGACCTGGGAGCGCTGCTCTTCCTCGGCGCCTTCTTCGGTTTCCAGTTCATCGTGACGCTCTACCTGCAGGAACTGCGCGGCTGGTCGCCCCTCCAGACGGCGGTGGCCCTGATCGTCATGGGCGTCGACGCCGTCCTCGCCCCGACGCTCACCCCGAAACTGGTCGCCCGCTTCGGCAACGCCCAGGTGATCGTCGGCGGCTTCGTCCTGGCCGTGATCGCGTACGGGCTGTTCCTGCCGGTCGGCATGGACTGGTCCTACGCCGCGATGTTCCCCACCCTGTTCCTCTCGGGCCTCGCCTTCGCCCTGGCCTACGGGCCGCTGACGATCGCGGCCACGGACGGGGTCACCGGGTCGGAGCAGGGTCTGGCCGGCGGGCTGCTGACCACCGCCACGCAGTTCGGCTCCGCCATCGGCATCGCGGCGGTGACCGCGGTCTACGGCCTGGCGTCCACCGGGTCCGGCCCCGAGGCCACGCTGTCGGCCTTCCGGGTGGCGCTGATCGTGCCGGTGGCCCTGGTGGTGCTGGGCGCGCTGATCTCGCTGGTCAGTGCCCGGGAGGCCCGGCGGGCGGTGCGCAGGGCGTCCCAGGTGAGCAGTGTCAGCGCCAGCCACACCAGCGCGAACCCGGCCCAGCGCTCCGGTGGCATCTCCTCGTGGAAGTAGAAGACGCCGAGCAGGAACTGGAAGACCGGCGTCAGGTACTGCAACAGGCCGATCGTGGACAGGGGCACGCGGATGGCGGCGGCGCCGAAGCAGACCAGGGGCAGCGCGGTGACGATGCCGGCCGAGGCGAGCAGCGCCGCGTGCCCCGCGCCCTCGGCGGCGAAGGTGGACTCGCCCCGCGCGCTCAGCCACACCAGGAAGGCGAGGGCGGGCAGGAACTGGACCACGGTCTCGGCGGCCAGCGACTCCACGCCGCCGAGGTTCAGCTTCTTCTTCACCAGCCCGTACGTGGCGAAGGAGAAGGCGAGGCCGAGGGAGATCCACGGCGGCCGGCCGTAGCCGACGGTCAGCACGACGACCGCCGCGGCGCCGGTCCCGACCGCCAGCCACTGCACCGGCCGCAGCCACTCCTTCAGCAGCAGCACACCCATCGCGATGGTGACCAGCGGATTGATGAAGTACCCGAGCGAGGCCTCGACGACGTGCCCGGAGTTCACGGACCAGATGTACAGGCCCCAGTTGAGGGTGATGAACGTCGCGGCGACCGCGACGAGGCCCAGCCTGCGCGGCTGCCGCAGCAGCTCACCGGCCCAGGCCCAGCGGCGCAGCACGAGCAGGGCGGCGCCCACGAAGACCAGCGACCACACCATCCGGTGGGCCAGGATCTCCAGCGCCCCGGCGGGCTTCAGCAGGGGCCAGAACAGCGGAACGAGGCCCCACATCCCGTAGGCCGCGAAGCCGTTCAGCAGTCCTATGTGCCGCTCGCCCCTCGGCTTGCCGCTCACGGGCCCCTCCTCCGTACGTGTGTTCCGCGGTCACGACGGTAACGCCGAGCACCCCGGCTGTCATGCCCGTATCGGTATACGGTCATGACAGCCGGGGGTGGGGCGGCTCAAGGGCCCGCCGGGGGGAGTTCAGCCCTTGAGTGCCGCGGCGATGGCCTCGGAGAACGGGGTGGTCGGGCGGCCGGTCAGCCGGGACAGGTCGCCGGTGGAGACGACCAGCTCGCCCTTCTCGATGGAGGCGTCCACGCCCGCGAGCGTCTGGGCCAGCGGCTCGGGAAGGCCGGCGCCGGTCAGGATCCCGGTGAGCACCTCGGTCGAGACCGCGTTGTAGGTGATCTCCTTGCCGGTCTGACGGCTCAGCTCGGCCGCGTACTCGGCGAAGCTCCACGCGGTGTCGCCGCCCAGCTCGTACGTCTTGTTCTCGTGCCCCTCGCCGGTCAGTACGGCGACGGCGGCGGCGGCGTAGTCGGCGCGGGCGGCGGAGGACACCTTGCCCTCGCCGGCGGCGGCCACGACCGCGTTGTGCTCCAGCACCGGGGCGAGGTTCTCGGTGTAGTTCTCGTGGTACCAGCCGTTGCGCAGCAGGGTGTAGGGCACGCCGGAGTCCAGCAGCAGCTCCTCGGTGCCGCGGTGGTCGTCGGCGAGCGCGGCCGTCAGCGTGCCCGGGGCGCTGGTGTAGGCGAGCAGGGCCACACCGGCCGCCTTGGCGGCGTCGATGACGACCTTGTGCTGCTGCACACGGCCCTTGTCGAACTCGTTGCCGGAGACCAGCAGCACCTTGTCACCGGCGGAGAAGAGCCCGTCGAAGGACGCCGGCGCGTTGTAGTCGGCCAGCGCGATCTTCACACCGCGCTCCGCGAAGTCGGCGGCCTTCTCCGCGTTGCGGACGACCGCGGTGATCTGCTCGGCGGGGACCTTCTCCAGCAGCTGCTCCACGACGTGACGGCCGAGGTTTCCGGTGGCTCCGGTGACGATGATGCTCATGAGGGCGACTCTCCTTGTGGGGTGCGATGGCACTAACCCTACGAGAGGCGCTAACTCTTGGAAAGTACCCACTTTGAAGTAAGGTACTGGCATGGGAGTAAGTAATGGCGAGGCCGAGGCCCTGTGCCCGTACCGGCTGGTGCTCGAGCACGTCACCAGCCGCTGGGGCGTGCTCGTGCTGATCGAGCTTCTGGAACGCCCGCACCGGTTCAGCGAGCTGCGCCGGGCGATCGGCCGTTACGGGGGCCGGGGCGTCAGCGAGAAGATGCTCACCCAGACGCTCCAGACCCTGGAGCGCGACGGCCTCGTAAACCGCGACGCCAAGCCCGTGATCCCGCCCCGCGTCGACTACTCCCTCACCGACCTCGGCCGCGAGGCCGCCGAGCAGGTGCGGGCCCTCACCCAGTGGACGCACCGGCGCATGGACGAGGTGGAAAAGGCACGCCGGGCATACGACGAGGCCCGGTCCGCGTCCTGAGACGGTCCCGGGCCTCGATCTCCGAGGAGCATGCTCAGCCGACGACCGTCCAGGTGTCGCCGCCCGCCAGCAGCGCCGCCAGGTCGCCCTTGCCGTGCTGCTCGATCGCGTGGTCCAGCTGGTCGGCCATCTGCGTGTCGTAGACGGGCCGGTCGACGGAGCGCAGGACACCGATCGGCGTGTGGTGCAGGGTGTCCGGGTCGGCCAGGCGGGACAGGGCGAACGCCGTGGTCGGGGACTCGGCGTGCGCGTCGTGGACGAGCACCTGGTCCTCGTTGTCCGGCGTCACCGCCACCACCTTCAGATCACCGGTGACCGGGTCCCGGACGACACCCTTGGCCAGGTCGCCGCCGAACCGGATGGGCTTGCCGTGCTCCAGCCGGATCACGGCCTCCTCGGCCTGCTGCTTGTCCTTGAGGGCGTCGAAGGCGCCGTCGTTGAAGATGTTGCAGTTCTGGTAGATCTCGATCAGGGCCGTGCCCTGGTGGGCGGAGGCCTGGCGCAGCACCTCCGTCAGGTGCTTGCGGTCGGAGTCGACCGTCCGGGCCACGAACGACGCTTCCGCGCCGATCGCCAGCGACACCGGGTTGAAGGGCGCGTCCAGCGAGCCCATCGGCGTCGACTTGGTGATCTTCCCGACCTCGGAGGTCGGCGAGTACTGGCCCTTGGTCAGACCGTAGATCCGGTTGTTGAACAGCAGGATCTTGAGGTTGACGTTGCGCCGCAGCGCGTGGATCAGGTGGTTGCCGCCGATGGACAGCGCGTCACCGTCACCCGTGACGACCCACACCGACAGGTCGCGGCGGGAGCTGGCCAGGCCCGTGGCGATGGCCGGGGCGCGGCCGTGGATGGAGTGCATCCCGTAGGTGTTCATGTAGTACGGGAAGCGGGAGGAGCAGCCGATGCCCGAGACGAAGACGATGTTCTCCTTCGCCAGCCCCAGCTCGGGCATGAAGCCCTGCACCGCGGCGAGGATGGCGTAGTCGCCGCAGCCGGGGCACCAGCGCACTTCCTGGTCGGACTTGAAGTCCTTCATCGACTGCCTGCCCTCGGCCTTGGGGACGAGGGAAAGCGCCTCGATGGTGCCCGCGCCGTGTGTGGACGTCTCAGCCATCGATGGCCTCCTTCAGAGCCGTGGCGAGCTGCTCCGCCTTGAACGGCATACCGTTGACCTGGGTGTACGAGTGGGCGTCCACCAGGTACTTCGCCCGGATGAGCGTGGCGAGCTGCCCGAGGTTCATCTCGGGGATCACCACCTTGTCGTAACGCTCGAGGACCGTGCCGAGGTTCTTCGGGAAGGGGTTCACATGGCGCAGATGCGCCTGCGCGATCGACTCCCCGGCCCGGCGCAGCCGCCGCACCGCGGCCGTGATCGGCCCGTACGTCGAGCCCCAGCCGAGGACCAGGGTCCTGGCTCCGTTCGGGTCGTCCACGTCGAGGTCCGGGACCTCGATGCCGTCCACCTTCGCCTGCCGGGTGCGCACCATGAAGTCGTGGTTGGCCGGGGCGTAGGAGATGTTGCCCGTGCCGTCCTCCTTCTCGATGCCGCCGATCCGGTGCTCGAGACCCGGCGTGCCCGGGATCGCCCACGGGCGGGCCAGGGTCTGCGGGTCGCGCTTGTACGGCCAGAACACCTCGGTGCCGTCGTCGAGCGTGTGGTTCGGGCCCTGCGCGAACTGCACCCGCAGGTCGGGCAGCTCCTCCAGGTCCGGGACGCGCCACGGCTCGGAGCCGTTGGCCAGGTAACCGTCGGAGAGGAGGAACACCGGCGTGCGGTACGTCAGCGCGATCCGCGCCGCCTCCAGCGCAGCGTCGAAGCAGTCCGCCGGCGTACGGGGCGCGACCACCGGGACCGGAGCCTCGCCGTTGCGCCCGTACATCGCCTGGAGCAGGTCCGCCTGCTCGGTCTTGGTGGGCAGACCCGTCGACGGGCCACCGCGCTGGATGTCCACGATCAGCAGCGGCAGCTCCAGCGAGACCGCGAGACCGATCGTCTCCGACTTCAGCGCCACACCGGGGCCGCTCGTCGTGGTCACGGCCAGCGAACCGCCGAAGGCCGCGCCCAGCGCCGCCCCGATACCGGCGATCTCGTCCTCGGCCTGGAACGTCCGCACCCCGAAGTTCTTGTGCTTGCTCAGCTCGTGCAGGATGTCCGACGCCGGCGTGATCGGGTACGACCCCAGGTACAGCGGCAGATCCGCCTGCCGGCTCGCGGCCACCAGGCCGTACGACAAGGCCAGGTTGCCGGAGATATTGCGGTAGATGCCCGGCGGGAACGCCGTGGCGGCCGGGGCGACCTCGTAGGAGACGGCGAAGTCCTCGGTGGTCTCGCCGAAGTTCCAGCCGGCCCGGAAGGCGGCGAGGTTGGCCGCCGCGATGTCGGGCTTCTTCGCGAACTTCGCTCGGAGGAATCTCTCCGTGCCCTCGGTGGGCCGGTGGTACATCCAGCTCAGCAGGCCCAGCGCGAACATGTTCTTGCTGCGCTCGGCCTCCTTGCGGGTGAGGTCGAACTCCTTCAGCGCCTCCACGGTGAGCGTGGTCAGCGGCACGGGGTGGACCTGGTAGCCGTCCAGCGACCCGTCCTCCAGCGGAGACGTCTCGTAGCCGACCTTCTGCATCGCCCGCTTGGTGAACTCGTCCGTGTTGACGATCACCTCGGCACCACGCGGCAGGTCGCCGATGTTCGCCTTCAGCGCGGCCGGGTTCATCGCCACCAGCACGTTCGGCGCGTCACCGGGCGTGAGGATGTCGTGATCGGCGAAGTGCAGCTGGAAGGACGACACGCCCGGCAGGGTCCCGGCGGGCGCCCTGATCTCGGCCGGGAAGTTCGGCAGCGTCGACAGGTCGTTGCCGAACGACGCGGTCTCCGAGGTGAAACGGTCACCGGTGAGCTGCATACCGTCACCCGAGTCCCCCGCGAACCTGATGATCACTCGGTCGAGGCGACGAACGTCCTTCGTGCCCGCCGCTTTGCGCTGCTCTCCTACGACTGTTTCGTCGGCCTGCTCCGCTGGGCTACTGACCTGGCTGGTCACTGAACTGGACCTCCCTCGAGGCGGCTGTCCTGGGAAGGCCTTCCCGCAGGCGTTCCCAGGATCAACACTACGACCGTAAGGGTCGCCTTCTTCGGGTCATTCGCATCTTGGACACGACTTTGAGACGATCACAGGCCCGGACTTGTCCTGTTTTCCGCTCTCCGGTGTCCGGAATCGCCGGCGGTCAGGAATTCAGATACGTCAGCACGGCCAGCACCCGGCGGTGGTCTCCCTCGCTCTGGGAGAGCCCCAGCTTCAGGAAGATGTTGCTGACGTGCTTCTCGACCGCTCCGTCGCTGACCACGAGCTGCCGGGCGATCGCCGAGTTCGTCCGCCCCTCGGCCATCAGCCCCAGCACCTCCCGCTCCCGCGGGGTCAGCCCCGCGAGCACGTCCTGCTTACGGCTGCGGCCCAGCAACTGCGCGACGACCTCCGGGTCGAGGGCCGTACCGCCCTCGGCCACCCGCACCACCGCGTCCACGAACTCCCGCACCTCGGCCACCCGGTCCTTCAGCAGATAGCCGACCCCCCGGCTGGACCCCGCGAGCAGCTCCGTGGCGTAGCGCTCCTCCACGTACTGCGACAGCACCAGCACGCCGAGCCCCGGGTGCGCCTTGCGCAACTGCACCGCCGCCCGCACCCCCTCGTCGGTGTGCGTCGGCGGCATCCGCACATCGGCGACCACGACGTCCGGCAGCTCGCCCTGCGCGTCCAGCTCCGTGATGGTCTTGATCAGCGCCGCGCCGTCGCCGACCCCGGCGACCACCTCGTGCCCCCGGTCGGTCAGCAGCCGCGTCAGGCCCTCTCTGAGCAGCACTGAATCCTCGGCGATGACGACCCGCACCCTGTCCTCCACGATGTTCGGCCCCCCACAGCCCGACGCCGCCCGTCCGCAGCCCACAACGGCTCCGCGCCCACCCGTGCGACGGGTCCAGCATTTCAGGAACGGGCGCTGGATGGGGGTGGACCGGCTTGTTGCCCGGCCGATCCGACCGATTCGGGTGGCGGCGAGGTGGTGGTGATCCGACCGGCTCGATGGGGGGATCCGGCCGATTCGGGTGGGGATCCGAAGGTCACCTCACGTGCGCGCCCCGCCACGGCAACTCCGCGGTCACCCGGGTCGGCCCGCCCGCCGGCGAGTCCACCACCAGGATCCCGTCCACCGCGTCGAGCCGCTCAGCGAGCCCCGCAAGGCCGGACCCCTGGGACACGTCGGCCCCGCCCACGCCGTTGTCCACGACCTGGAGCATCAGCCGGTTCTCCGTCCTCCAGACCTCCACCCCGGCCCAGGTCGCCCGCGCGTGCTTGCTGACGTTCTGGAGCAGCTCCGACACCGTGAAGTACGCGATCCCCTCGATCGCCGGCGCCGGCCGCTCCGCCAGGTCGACCTCGACCTGCACCGGCACCGTGCAGCGCGAGGAGACCGCGGACAGGGCCGCGTCCAGACCGCGGTCGGTCAGGACCGCCGGGTGGATGCCCCGGGCCAGGTCGCGCAGCTCCTGGAGCGCCGTCTTCACCTCGCCGTGCGCCTCGTCCACCATCCGCTGGGCCGCCTCCGGATCCTCCTGGAGCTTCTCCTTCGCCAGTCCCAGATCCATGGCCAGCGCCACCAGCCGGGCCTGCGCCCCGTCGTGCAGATCCCGCTCGATGCGCCGCAGGTCGGCCGCCGCCGTGTCGACCACGACCCCCCGGTCCGACTCCAGCTCCACCACCCGCGAGGCCAGCCGCGACGGTCCGAGCAGCCCGTACACCAGCAGCCGGTCCACCATCGTCAGCGCCCGCACGATCCACGGCGTGGCGATCGTCAGCAGCAGACCCACCAGCGCGGTCACCGTGATTTCGAAGGGGTTGTCGAGGTACACCCGGTGCGTCTCGTCGCCGTAGAGCTGGACCCCGTCCTGCCCGGCGTACATGGGGAACACCCAGAACCACAGCGGGTACGTCAGCAGCGCCCAGCCCAGCACCCAGAGGTTCACGGCGACGACGAACGAGAACACCGCCCACGGCAGATGCAGCACCGCGTACAGCAGGGCCCGCCACGAGGCGCCGCTCTTGAGCACGGCCCCCATCCACGCCATGGCGCCCGGCTTCTTCATCTGCAGCGGCTCCGGGCCGGCCACCTCCAGGTCCAGCAGCGCCCGCGCCCGCAGCCGCTCCAGCGACCCGAGACCACGGCACCCGGCGAGCGCCGCCGCCAGCACCGGAATGCCGAGGAACGTCACCAGCAGTCCCGCCCCCAGCGACACCATCGTGACCGCGTAGGTGAACAGCAGGATGCTGATCGGCAGGCTGAGCAGCACATATCCGAGCTCGCGCCAGGTGCGGCCCTCGACCGGCGCCCGCAGCGCGGCGGGCAGCCGGTGCCGCCGCTCGGTGCTCCCGGAAAACCCGGGCCTGCCGTCGAGCCCGTACTCCTGTCCGTACTCCGTGGCCATCGGCGTCGTCCTTCTCCCTCGTCCTGCGGCTGTCTTCCCGTACCTCCACCCTGCTCCGCCGCAGGTCGGCGGACCATGGAGTCCGTCGGCGTCTTGGACGGGGGGTTTTCCCTACCTCCGTGCACCCCTCAGGGGGCGCCAGTGCCCGAGTCGTCCGTGCGGTCGCGCCAGGGCAGTTCCGCCGTGACCGTCGTCGGGCCGCCCTCGGGGGACTCCAGGACGAACAGCCCGTCGACGGCGTCCAGCCGCTCGGCCAGGCCCCTCATCCCCGTACCGCCGTCGAGGCTCGCGCCCCCGCGGCCGTCGTCCCACACCTGGATCAGCAGCCGGTCGTTCGTCCGCCACACATCCACCGACGCCGACTTCGCCGCGCTGTGCTTGCTGACGTTCTGCAGCAGCTCGGAGACGGTGAAGTAGGCGATGCCCTCGATGGCCGCGGCCGGCCGCGCCGGCAGGTCGACCGTCACCTTGACCGGGACGGTGCAGCGCGAGGAGACCGCGGACAGGGCCGCGTCCAGGCCGCGGTCGGTCAGGACCGCCGGGTGGATGCCCCGGGCCAGGTCGCGCAGCTCCTGGAGCGCCAGCTTCACCTCGCCGTGCGCCTCCTCGACCATCGCCGCCGCCGCGTCGGGGTCCTCCAGCACCTTCTCCTTGGCCAGGCCCAGCCCCATGGCCAGATTGACCAGCCGGGCCTGCGCCCCGTCGTGCAGATCCCGCTCGATGCGGCGCAGATCGGCCGCCGCCGTGTCGACCACGACCCCCCGGTCCGACTCCAGCTCGACGATGCGCCGCTCCAGCTCGTCGGAGGGCGACAGCAGCCCGCGCACCATGGCCCGGTCGGCGTTGGCCAGGCCCCGCGCGATGAACGGCAGCACCGGCCACAGCACGAACAGCGAGGTCAGCGTGATGACGAAGGTGAGGACACCCCACGGCAGCCGTATGAACTCGTACAGCACCGTGCGCCAGCCCACCGGGTCCTTCAGCGACATCCACAGCTGCGGGAGGAAGCCGCCCGCCCCGCGCAGCGGCAGCCGGCTCGGTTCGTCCACCCGCACCCCGAGCAACGCCCTGGCCCTCGTCCGCTCCATCCGGCCCAGCAGCCGCGCGCCCATGAGTCCGGCCGCGAGCAGTGGGAACCCGATCACCGTGATCGTCAGCCCGAAGCTGGTGAACAGCACCGTCACGACATAGGTGAATCCGAGCAGCGCGACCGGAAGGTTCGCCAGGAGGTGCGCGATCTCCTTCCAGGTGTGCCGGTCGTAGGCGAGACGGGGCGGCGGCGGGCGGTCGTCCTGCCCGGCCGCCGCAGTGGCCGAGCTCGTGCCGGAGGACGGAATGCGTTCGGTCATATGCGTTAGCGTGCCCGGCGGCGGGCAGCCGCGCCATGAGGCAGACCGCCAGGAACAACTGAGGTAAACCCCACCCCCGCGTGCCAGGGCGTGACGGGCTGCTTACCCTGCCTTTATCAGGGCCTAGACTCCCGTGCGTACAGATCGTCGAACGGCGGCACCCGTCGTTCGACGAACGGCGGCGTCCGTTGTTCCCGGCCGTGCCCCGGAGCCGCGGAACCGTCGCAGGATCCAGTCCGAGTTTCAGGGAGCGAGGGACGGACGTGCCGGAACCGACCGTCGTCACCACGACCGTCGTCGCGGCGGACTACTTCCAGTCCTATTCGGTCGTCGGACTGCTCGCCGTCGTCGGCGTGCTGTTCGTCGCCGTCGCCTTCGGGGCCGGCCGCCTGCTGCGGCCCGTGGTCCCCACCCCCGAGAAGCTCCTGACGTACGAGTGCGGAGTCGACCCCGTCGGCGAGGGCTGGGCCCACACCCAGGTCCGCTACTACGTCTACGCGTTCCTGTACGTGATCTTCGCCGTCGACTCGATCTTCCTGTTCCCCTGGGCGACCGTCTTCGCAGCCCCCGGCTACGGCGCGACGACCCTGGTGGAGATGTTCATCTTCCTCGGCTTCCTGGCCGTGGGCCTGCTCTACGCATACAAGAAGGGCGTCCTGGCATGGACGTGACCCCCGCCGGCACCGAGCCCGTGCTGCTTCCCGAGCCGAAGCGGCTCGGCGCCCTGGCGCGTCTCGCACCCGAGCCGATGAAGGTGATCCTGAACTGGGGCCGCCGCTACTCGCTCTGGGTCTTCAACTTCGGCCTCGCCTGCTGCGCGATCGAGTTCATCGCCGCGTCGATGGCCCGCCACGACTTCATCCGGCTCGGCGTCATCCCCTTCGCCCCGGGCCCGCGCCAGGCCGACCTGATGGTGGTGTCCGGCACGGTCACGGACAAGATGGCGCCGGCGGTGAAGCGCCTCTACGAGCAGATGCCGGAACCCAAGTACGTCATCTCCTTCGGCGCGTGCAGCAACTGCGGCGGCCCCTACTGGGACTCGTACTCCGTCACCAAGGGCGTCGACCAGATCATCCCCGTCGACGTCTACGTCCCCGGCTGCCCGCCCCGGCCCGAAGCGCTGCTCCAGGGCATCCTCAAGCTCCAGGAGAAGATCGCCCGCGAGTCGCTGGGGGAGCGGTACGGAAGCGGCGCCGCCCGTCCTTCGGCAGCGGCGCTGCAGAGCGGTCTGGTGCAGCCGCCGGCCCCCGCCCCGGGCACCGACTCGACGCCGGGGGAGGGGCGATGACCGCGGTCGGCTGGCTCCCCGCCGACGTCGAGGAACTCTTCGGCACGGACGCCACGGCCGAGGAGTCGTACGAGGTCCTGACGGTCGACGTACCACCGACGACCTGGATCTCCGCCCTGGAGACCGCCCGCGACCGCCTGACCTGCACGTACTTCGACTGGCTGAGCGCGGTCGACGAACCGGGCACGGGCTTGCGCGTCACGGCCCACGTCGCGGCACTGTCTCCGCTCCGACGCCTCCTCCTGCGTACGACGGTCCCGCACGAGTCCCCGACCCTGCCCTCGGCGGTCGGTGTCTACGCGGGCGCCGCCTGGCACGAACGCGAAACGCACGAGATGTTCGGCATCGCCTTCGAAGGCCACCCGGCACTGGACCACCTGCTCCTGCCGGAGAACTTCGAAGGCCACCCCCTGCGCAAGGACTTCGTCCTGGCCGCCCGCGTCGCCAAGGCCTGGCCCGGCGCGAAGGAACCCGGCGAGTCGGAACACGGCGGCCCCAAGCGCCGCCAGATGCTTCCCCCCGGAGTCCCCGACCCCAACGAATGGGGCCCCCTGAAGGGCCAGCTCCCCCCGGCCCCGGCCCGCGGCGCCGGCCGCACGGCAGGCGACCGCCCGGCCCGGGGCACGGCCCGCCCCGCGGGCGAACGCCCGGTGCGGCGGACCCGCACGGCGGGGGAGGGGTCGGCGAGCCAGGCCGCGACCGGGGAGTCGGCTGCTCCGGGTTCGGCGGGGCCGCGCCGTAGCCGCTCGGCGGCGGAGGGCTCGGCCAGTCAGGCCGCTGCCGGTGATGCGGCCACGCCGTCTGCGGCTGCCCCGCGCCGTGCGCGGACGGCGGCGGAGGGCTCGGCGAGCCAGACGTCCAACCGTCCCGAAGCCACGACCTCCGGTCCCGAACCCACGACCTCCGGCTCCGAAGCCCGGGCGACCGAAGGCGAATCAGCGGCGACCGCGACCGGCGCTCAGCCACCGGTCACCGAGCCGGAGTCGCCGGACACCGGGCCCGGAACCCCGGCCGCCTCGCCGGAGCCGCGCCGGGCGCGCAGCGCGAGTGACGGCTCGGCATCGCAGCAGGCCCAGCCAGATGCCGCTGCCGGCCCTCGCCGCGCGCGCAGCGCTTCGGAGGGATCCGGCAGTCAGCGGTCCGATTCCGGCCCCGGCGACAGCCGGCCGGGCAGGGCAGCACGGCCCCCGCGCAGCTCGGACGCCCCCTGGCACCACGCCCGCCCGGCCTTCGAGGAACCGGCTCCCGAACCGTCCCCCGAGGCCGGCGCGCTGCCGACCCCCGAGCCGTCGGATGACCCGAAGACCCCGAACACCACCTCGGAGTCACCGGACACCCCCGAACCCTCAGAACCGGCGAACAACCCGCAGCCCACCGACAACCCCGAAGACCCCACAGGAGGCCCGCGGTGAACGACGTGCTCGACGTCACCCTGCGTCTCCTGATCGTCTTCGTCGTCTTCCTCACCTTCCCGCTGATCATCGGCCAGACCGAACACAAGGTGATGGCCCACATGCAGGGCCGCCTCGGCCCCATGTACGCCGGCGGCTTCCACGGCTGGGCCCAGCTGATCGCCGACGGCGTGAAGTTCGCGCAGAAGGAGGACGTCGTCCCCGCGGGCGCGGACCGCCGCATCTTCCAACTGGCACCCGCCGTCGCCCTCCTGCCGTACCTCCTCGTCCTGCTCGCCATCCCCATCGGCCCGGACGAGGGAGCCGTCGGCCAGGTCATCGACGCCGGTGTCTTCTTCGTCCTGGCCGTCATGGGCGTCGGCGTCCTCGGCTCGCTCATGGCCGGCTGGGCGTCCGCGAACAAGTTCTCCCTCCTCGGGGGCCTGCGCACCGCCGCACAGCTCCTCGCCTACGAACTGCCGATGCTCCTCACCGCCGCCTCGGTGGCGATGGCGGCCGGCACCGTCTCCATCCCCGGCATCCTCGACGCCTTCGAGTGGTGGTGGCTGCCCTGGCAGATCGTCGGCGCGATCGTCTTCTTCGTGGCCGGCCTCGCCGAACTCCAGCGCCCGCCCTTCGACATGCCCGTCGCCGACTCGGAGATCATCTTCGGCGCGTACACCGAGTACACCGGCCTCCGCTTCGCCCTCTTCCTCCTCGCCGAGTACGCCGGAATCGTCGTCCTGTGCGGCCTGACCACCGTCCTCTTCCTGGGTGGCTGGCACGGCCCCTGGGGCGCCGACGGCCTCGGCTGGGTCTGGACCCTGCTGAAGACCGCCGTCCTCGCCTTCCTCGTCATCTGGCTGCGCGTCACCTACCCCCGCCTGCGCGAGGACCAGCTCCAGAAACTGTCCTGGACCCTCCTCGTCCCCCTCTCCCTCGCCCAGATCGCCCTCACCGGCATCGTCAAGGTGGTGATCCAGTAACCATGGCCCCCATCCCCGGCAGCGGCCTGGCCAAGGGCCTGGCCGTCACCCTCCGCACGATGACGAAGAAGTCCGTCACCGCGCAGTACCCCGACGCCCAGCCCGACCTCCCGCCCCGCACCCGCGGCGTGATCGGCCTGTTCGAGGAGAACTGCACGGTCTGCATGCTGTGCGCCCGCGAGTGCCCGGACTGGTGCATCTACATCGACTCCCACAAGGAGACGGTCCCGGCGGCGACCCCCGGCGGCCGCGAACGCAGCCGCAACGTCCTCGACCGCTTCGCCATCGACTTCTCCCTGTGCATGTACTGCGGTATCTGCATCGAGGTCTGTCCTTTCGACGCCCTGTTCTGGTCCCCGGAGTTCGAGTACGCCGAGACCGACATCCGCGACCTCACCCACGAGCGCGACAAGCTCCGCGAGTGGATGTGGACCGTCCCGGCCCCGCCGGCCCTCGACCCCGGCGCGGAGGAACCGAAGGAACTCGCCACCGCCCGCAAGACCGCCGACAAGCTGGCCGCCCAGCAGGCCCCGCCCGCCACCGAACCGCACGCCGACGAGCAGGCCCGGGCAGCCGAGCGACCGACCCGCCCGCAGGGCGACTCCAAGCAGCAGACGGACCAGCCCAGGCCGGGGCAGGAGGGCCGGGAATGACCCTCGCAGCGACTGCAGGCCTCCTCACGGCAGGCCCGACCACCAGGGCCGCGGCCGAAACCCACGGCTTCCTCTCCCCGACGGGCGTCGAGATCGCCTTCCTCCTCGTCGGTCTGGTCACCTTCGGCGCCGCGCTCGTCACCGTCACCACCCGGCAACTGGTGCACGCCGCCCTGTGGCTGGTGGTCACCCTCGGCGGCCTGGCCGTCGAGTACCTCCTGCTCACCGCCGAGTTCATCGCCTGGGTGCAGGTCCTCATCTACGTCGGTTCCGTCGTCGTCCTCCTCCTGTTCGGTCTGATGCTCACCAGGGCCCCCATCGGCCGCTCCCCGGACGCCGACTCAGGCAACCGCTGGGCCGCCCTCACCGTCGCCGTCGCCGCCGCTGCCGCCCTGGTCTGGGTCGTCGTCGACGCCTTCCGCACCACCTGGATCGACCTGGACGGCCCCGCCGCCGGCTCCACCGAGGCCACCGGCGCGAGCCTCTTCCAGAACTGGGTCCTCCCCTTCGAGGCCCTCTCCGTCCTCCTCCTCGCCGCCCTGGTCGGCGCGATCGTCCTGTCCCGCAAGGCGAAGGCCGCCGCGGCGATCGCGACCGAGAGCACCCCGGCCGCCCGGAGCGAGGAGGACCGGATCGAGAAGGACCGAAGCGACAAGGGCCGAAGCGAGAAGGACGGGATCGAGAAGGACGGGATCGAGAAGGAAGGGACCCGCTGATGCACCTCGCCTATCCCGCCGTCCTCTCCGCCCTCCTCTTCTGCACGGGCCTGTACGGCGTCCTCGCCCGCCGCAACGCGATCCTGGTCCTGATGTCGGTCGAGCTGATGCTCAACGCCGTCAACCTCAACCTGGTCGCCTTCGACGTCTGGCTCAGCAGGACCGCCGAGGAGACCCTGCACTCCGGCCAGGCCCTGACCCTGTTCACCATCGCCATCGCCGCCGCCGAGATCGGCATCGGCCTGGCCATCGTCCTCGCCGTCCACCGCAACCGCGGCACGGCGGACATCGACAAACTCCGCGACACCGCCGAACGGCACGACCCCGACGGCACCGACCACGACGCCCTTACGGCCGAGCAGTCCGGCGAGGCCCAGAAGGCTGAGGCCACCGCGTGACCACGACCACCCTCGCCGTCCTCGTCCCCCTCCTTCCGTTCCTCGGCGCCGTCGCCGGCCTGCTCCTGGGTCGCACGGCACCCGGCTTCGTCCGCCCGCTCGCCGTCCTGCCGACGCTCACCTCCTTGGTGCTCGCCGCGCTGGTCGCCGTGCGGCAGGGCGGTGACGCGGCCGTCAACGCGGCCACGGAACTCACCCCCACCGGCTCCGTCCCGATCGAACTCGCCCTGCACATCGACGGCTTCGCCGCCCTCGTCGCCGTCCTGGTCGGCCTGGTCGCCTCCTGCGTGCAGATCTACTCGACGGGCTACCTGCGCGACGACCCGCGCTACCCCTCGTACGCCGCCCTGGTCTCGCTGTTCACCTCCGCGATGTTCCTGGTCGTCTATTCCGGCGACCTGATCGTGCTGCTGGTCGGCTGGGAAGTCATGGGCATCTGCTCCTACTTCCTGGTCGGCCACTACTGGGAGACCCCTCAGGCCCGCGCCGCCTCCCTCAAGGCCTTCCTGGTCACCAAGCTCGGCGACGTCCCCTTCCTCATCGGTCTGTTCGCCCTGGCCACCGACGCCGGTTCGTTCCGCATCACCCGGGTCCTGGGTGCCGTCGCAAGCGGCTCGCTCGACCATCCGACGCTGATCGCCCTGCTGCTCCTGGCGGGCGTGGCGGGCAAGTCCGCGCAGTTCCCGCTGCACACCTGGCTCCCCGACGCGATGGCCGGCCCGACCCCCGTCTCCGCGCTGATCCACGCTGCGACGATGGTCGCCGCCGGTGTCTACTTCATCGCCCGTCTCCTCCCGGTCTTCGAGGCCTCGCAGGCCGCGATGGTCGTCCTCGCCGTCATGGCCGCCGTCACGATGGCCGGCTCGGCGCTCGCCGCGCTCGCCCAGGACGACATCAAGCGCGTCCTCGCCTACTCGACGATCGGTCAGCTCGGCTACATGACCGGCGCCCTCGCCGTCGGCGACCGCGGAGCCGCCGTCTTCCACCTCCTGTCCCACGGCGCCTTCAAGGCGCTGCTGTTCCTCGCGGCCGGCGTGATCATCCACGCCGCCGGTACCAACTCGCTCGCCGCCATGTCCCGCATGCGGAACCTGCGCGATCGCGTCCCCGACGCCTACTGGACGATGACCGTGGCGCTGCTCGCGCTCGCCGCGATCCCGCCGTTCAGCGGCTTCTTCTCCAAGGAGGCCGTCCTCGGCGTCGCCGAACACGTCGTCACCGGTCACACCGAGCACGCCCCCGCCGCCGCGGGCTGGATCGTCCTCGTCGCCGGCCTGCTCACGGCTGTGCTCACCGCCGCCTACGCGATGCGCCTGTGGCTGCTGGCCTTCCGCGGCCGGGGCGCCGAAGCTCCCGACCACGGCAGGCAGCCGCTGACGATGACCGTCGTGCTGTGGGTGCTCGCCGCCCCGTCCCTGGCCCTCGGCGGGTTCGCGTTCCGCCTGCTGCCCGACTGGTTCGACGGCCGCGACCTCAGCCCGACCCTCACCACCTCCGTGCTCGGCACGGGCGTGGCCCTGGTCGGCGGCATCGTCACCTACGGCGCCTGGCGGCACACCACCGCGCTCACCGAACGTGCCCCGCTGGGCGCGGTCGCCGCCCATCCCGAGGGCGACGCCGCCCAGGTCGAGGCGGAGGCCATCGCCACCCACGAGCCGGCCTACGGCGACATCGCCTACGCGCCCGACCCCGCCGACCCCGGACGGCTCCTGCTCGGCCCGCTGCACCGCCACGCGGCCGCCGGCTTCCACATGGACGCCGTGTACAGGGCCCTCTTCGTCCGACCGGTCCAGGCCGGGGCGAGCCTCGTCCGGTTCCTCGACCGGGAGGTCGTCGAGACCTACGTCCGCGGTGCGGGTGCGCTGCCTCGCTGGCTGGGCGCCGCCGTACGGCGCGCCCAGACCGGCAACGTCCAGACCTATGTGAGCGCGCTGCTCGCCGGCACCGTCGTCCTCGCGGTCGCCGTCGTCCTCGTCGCCACGGGAGCGTGAGCAGGCGTGATCGATATCAACGAGTCCGTGATGCAGTTCCTTCTGGCATTCGTCGTCGTCGGCCCGCTCCTCGGCGCCGCCGCGGCTCTCCTGCCGGCCCCGCCCGGGCTGAAGGGGAAGTCGCCCGAGCAGGCCGTGCTCCGGCACGGCGTCACCGTCACCGGCGCCATCCTCATCGCGGCGATCGTCCTCGCGCTCGGCTTCGACCACGACCAGCCGTCGAAGATGCAGGCCAGCACGGACATCAGCTGGATCCCCGCACTCGACGTGCGCATCCACCTCGGCATCGACGGCATCTCCCTCCCCCTTCTGGTCCTGACCGCGCTGCTGACCTTCCTCTGCGCGCTCTACTCGTACTTCAAAATGCCCGAAGGCCCGAGCCCGAAGGCCTTCGTCGCTCTGCTGCTCGTCCTCGAGTCCGGCACGCTCGCGACCTTCGCCGTCCTCGACCTGCTGCTGTTCTTCCTGGCCTTCGAGATGGTCCTCATCCCGATGTACTTCCTCATCGCCCGCTGGGGCGGCGAGGGCCGGAGCCAGGCCGCGTGGCGGTTCATCCTCTACACGCTGCTCGGCTCCGTGGTCATGCTGCTCGGCCTGCTCCTGATCGGGCTCAAGGCGGGCACGTTCGACATGATGGCACTCGCCACCGACAACGGCCGGTCCCTGACCACATCCGTGCAGGTCATCGCCGTTCTGGCGATCGGGATCGGCCTCGCGGTCAAGACACCGATGTGGCCGCTGCACAGCTGGCTGCCCGACGCCCACACCGCCGCGCCGACCGTCGGCTCGGTCCTGCTGGCCGGTGTCCTGCTGAAGATGGGTACGTACGGGTTCGTCCGAATCCTCCTCCCCATCGCACCGGACGGCTTCCGCACCTTCGCGCCCTACCTCGCGGCGCTCGCCGTCGTCGGCATCATCTACGGATCCCTGGCCTGCCTTGCCCTCGCCAAGCAGGGCGCGAAGGGCGACCTCAAGCGCCTCATCGCCTACTCCTCCGTCGGCCACATGGGCTTCGTCCTGCTCGGCATCGCCACGATGACCCCGACCGGCGTGAACGGCGCCCTGTTCGCCAACATCGCCCACGGCCTCATCACCGGCCTGCTCTTCTTCCTCGTCGGCGCCCTGAAGGACCGCACCGGCACCACCGACCTCGACACCCTCGCCGAGGAGACCGGAGCCGCGCTCTACGGCAGGGCCCCGCGCCTCGGCGGCCTGCTCGCCTTCGCCGCGGTCGCCTCGCTCGGCCTGCCGGGCCTGGCCGGGTTCTGGGGCGAGATGCTGGCCCTGTTCGGCGCGTTCCAGCCGGCAGCCGGCCTCAGCCGTCCCGCCTTCCTCACGTTCATGGCGATCGGCGCGTTCGGGACGCTCCTGACGGCCGCGTACCTGCTGGTCGTGGTCCGCCGCGTGTGCATGGGCGCCCTGCCGCAGGACGCCCCGAGGCTCACCGACGTCCGCAGTTACGAGTTCGCGGCCTGGACCCCGCTCGTCGTCCTCACCGTCGTCGCGGGTCTGTGGCCCAAGGCCCTCCTCGGCCTGAGCGACCCGGCCGTCCAGCAGCTCCTCGCAGGAGGCACCCGATGAGCTCCCCGGCCCAGCCCCTGGCCGCGTCGCTGGTCCAGTCCGTCGACTGGCTCGCCATCGCACCGCCCACCATCGCGGCGGTCATCGGCCTCGTCGTCCTGGTCGCCGACCTGTTCGTCGCCGAGCACCGCAAGACGCTGCTCGGCTGGACGTCCGTGGCCGGCCTGGCCGCCGCCACGCTGATGCTGCTGCCCCTCCTGGACGGCGACCGCAGCACTTTCTGCCTGACCGGCGACGCCACCGTGTGCAGCTACACGGCCGACCGCTTCACCCTGGTCATCCAGTTCCTGGTCCTCGGCGGCGCCCTCCTCGCCGCCCTCCTGTCGGTCACCGCCCTGAAGGACGCCCGCAAGGAGCTGCCCGAAGGGGAGTACTGGTTCCTGCTGCTGTCCTCCGCGGCCGGCGCCGCCCTCCTGCCCGCCTCCCGCGACCTCGCGACCCTGATCGTCGCCCTGGAGGTCGCCTCGCTGCCCGCCTTCGCGCTGGTCGGCCTCAGGCACGGCGATCGGAAGTCCTCCGAGGCGGCCCTGAAGTTCTTCCTGTCCTCGGTCACCGCGACCGCGGTCAGCCTCATGGGCATCAGCTTCGTGTACGCCTCCACGGGCACCCTCTACCTCACCCAGGTCGCCGACCGCATCCAGAACGTCGACGGACAACTCCACACGCTCGCCCAGACCGGCGTCGTCCTCACCCTCGTCGGCTTCGCCTTCAAGACGGCCGCCGTGCCCTTCCACTTCTGGGTGCCCGACACCTACGTGGGTGCGCCCCTGCCCATCGCCGCCTACCTGTCGGTCATCGGCAAGGCGGTCGGCTTCAGCGGCCTGATCCTCGTCACGGTCGTCGCGCTCCCCTCGTACGCCGACGTCTGGGGCCCGGCCCTGGCCGCCCTGGCCGCCCTCACCATGACCGTGGGCAACGTCGGCGCCCTGCGCCAGCAGGCCACGCGCGCGTACAGCGCGGTACGCCTGCTCGCCTGGTCGTCCGTCGGCCAGGCCGGCTACCTCCTGGTGCCGATCGCGGCCGCCGCGTACTCCGGGGACGCCGAGAAGTCGATCGGTTCCACCGTCGCCTACGCCCTGATGTACGGCGCCGTGAACCTCGGCGCCTTCGCCGTGGCCGCGCTCGTCGGCCGGACGAAGTCCCTCAACCGCGTCTCCGACTACCGCGGCCTGTACGCGTCGAGCCCCCTGTCCGCGCTGCTCCTGGCGTTCTTCCTGCTCTGCCTCGCCGGGCTGCCGCCGGGCATCATCGGCCTCTTCGCCAAGGTCACCGTCTTCTCGGCGGCCGTCGACGCCGGCCTCGGCTGGCTGGCAGTGATCATGGCGGTCAACGTCGTCATCGCGCTGTTCTACTACCTCCAGTGGACCGCCCTGCTCTTCCGCGCCCCGGAGGGCGAACCCGAGGAGCACCGCGTCCCCGCCCCGCTCACCGCCGCGATCGCCCTGACCGGAGTCCTCGGCATCGCCCTGTCCGGAGCGCCACAGCTGGTCCTGCGGTTCACCGACACCGCCCTCTTCTGAACAACAGCCGCATTCGCCACGCGCGCGTGGGGCACCCGGCCCTCCACGCGCGCGTGCCGCGTACGGGAGCCGTTCACCCGGACGGTCCACACTCCGCCGCCGTGCGCACAAGGGAACTAGTGCCTCCCGCCTGGCGTTGACCAGTACGGGAGGGTCCACTGGACGTGACATCACGGCACCAGTGGCACCGCAATCAGCAAGCAAGGGTCCCCCTGCCGCACCACCTGGAGGGCGTACCGTGCACCGCCGGCACAACGGGCTCAGGACAGCAGTCCTCCTCGGGGGACTGTCCGCACTCATCATCGTCATCGGCAGCTTCTTCGGCCGCATGGGGCTCGTCATCGCCGTCCTGGTAGCGCTGGCCACCAACGCGTACGCGTACTGGAACAGCGACAAGCTGGCCCTCCGCGCGATGCGCGCCCGCCCGGTGAGCGAGTTCGAGGCGCCCGGGCTCTACCGCATGGTCCGCGAGCTCTCCACCCAGGCCCGCCAGCCCATGCCGCGCCTGTACATCTCCCCGACGGAGGCGCCCAACGCCTTCGCCACGGGCCGCAACCCGCGCAACGCCGCAGTGTGCTGCACCGATGGCATCCTGCGCCTCCTGGACGAGCGCGAGCTGCGCGGCGTCATCGGCCACGAGCTCAGCCACGTCTACAACCGCGACATCCTCATCTCGTCGGTCGCCGGTGCCCTCGCCTCCGTGATCATGTTCCTGGTCAACTTCGCCTGGCTGATCCCGATCGGGCGCTCGGACGACGACGACGGCCCCGGCCTGCTCGGCATGCTGCTGATCATGATCCTGGGCCCGCTGGCCGCCTCTCTCATCCAACTGGCCATCAGCCGCTCCCGGGAGTACCAGGCGGACGCCTCCGGCGCCCAGCTCACCGGCGACCCGCTCGCCCTGGCCAGCGCCCTGCGCAAGCTCGAACTCGGCACGAAGCAACTCCCGCTGCCGCCCGAGCCGCGCATCGAGACCGCCAGCCACATGATGATCGCGAACCCGTTCCGCCCCGGCCAGGGCCTGTCGAAGATGTTCTCCACACACCCGCCGATGGCGGAACGCATCGCCCGGCTCGAGAAGATGGCAGGTGGGAATCAATGAAGACCATCCTGAACGTCATATGGCTCGTCTTCAGCGGCTTCTGGCTGTTCCTCGCCTACATGCTCGCGGGCCTGCTCCTCTGCATCACCATCATCGGCATCCCGTTCGGCGTCGCGGCCTTCCGCATCGGCGTCTACGCGCTGTGGCCCTTCGGGTACACGACGGTCGAACGCCGTGACGCGGGCGCGCCGTCCTGCGTCGGCAACGTGCTGTGGCTGGTACTGGCGGGCTGGTGGCTGGCCCTCGGCCACATCGCCACCGGCATCGCGCTGTGCGTCACGATCATCGGCATCCCGCTCGGCGTCGCCAACTTCAAGCTCATCCCGGTCTCGCTGCTCCCGCTGGGCCGCGACATCGTGCGGACGAACGAGCCGTTCGCGGCCCGCTGACGACAGGCAACGCGGCCCGGTTTCCACAGGTCCGGGGTTGTCCACAGGTCCGCCCGGCTGTCAGCGGCGGCCTGCATCATGAACCCATGACCGCGATCGAGCAGTTGAGAGGCCCCCAGTCGGCCCAGCGCGCTCCGGCAGCAGCCGATAAAACGGGACCGTGGCCAAGAAGGCCCCGAACACGGCCAAGAGGGCAGCCCTAGGCCCTCCCAGCCTTCGCCCGCACCGACCGCCGCACTCCGTACGCAACCGCCCCCACCACCAGCACAGCCGCGCCCACGACGACGGAAACCCCGGGCAGCGAGAACGCCAGCACCGCACACCCGAGCAGGCCGACGACCGGCACCACCCGCGCCGTCGGCGCCGAATCCAGCGTCCAGGCCGAGGCGTTGGCCACGGCGTAGTACGCCAGCACCCCGAAGGAGGAGAACCCGATCGCGCCCCGGACGTCCACTGTGGCGGCCAGGACCGCGACCACCGCACCGACGGCGAGCTCCGCCCGGTGCGGCACCCGGAAGCGCGGATGCACGGCCGCCAGCGCGCCCGGCAGATGACGGTCCCGGGCCATGGCCAGCGTCGTCCGTGAGACGCCCAGGATCAGGGCGAGCAGCGACCCCAGCGCGGCCACGGCCGCACCGACCCGCACCACCGGCACGAGCCAGGGCATCCCGGCCGCTCGCACGGCGTCGGCCAGCGGCGCCGTCGCGTCCCCGAGACCGTCCGACCCCAGCACCGAAAGGACAGCCACCGCCACGCCCGCGTACACCACCAGAGCGATGCCCAGCGCCAGCGGGATCGCCCGCGGAATGGTGCGCGCCGGGTCCCGTACCTCCTCACCGAGGGTCGCGATCCGGGCGTACCCCGCGAACGCGAAGAACAGCAGCCCTGCCGCCTGAAGCACACCGCCCACGCCGTCCGAGGTACCGATGTCCAGCCGCCCGGCATCGGCCTCGCCCGACACCAGACACCCGACCACCACGGCAGCGAGGACAGCCAGGACCACCGCCACGATCACCCGCGTCAGCCACGCGGACTTCTGGACACCGCCGTAGTTCACCGCGGTCAGCGCCACCACGGCCGCGACCGCCACCGCGTGCGCCTGCCCCGGCCAGACGTACGTGCCCACGGTGAGCGCCATCGCCGCACAGGAGGCCGTCTTCCCCACCACGAACGACCAGCCCGCGAGATACCCCCAGAACTCCCCGAGTCGCTCACGCCCGTACACGTACGTCCCGCCCGAGGCGGGATACAGGGCGGCGAGCCGCGCCGACGACATGGCGTTGCAGTACGCGACGACAGCGGCGACGGCGAGCCCGAGGAGCAGTCCGGAGCCGGCCGCGTGCGCCGCGGGCGCGAGGGCGGCGAAGATCCCGGCTCCCACCATCGAGCCGAGCCCGACGACGACGGCGTCCCCGACGCCGAGGGTGCGGCGCAGTCCAGGAGCGGAGGCTGTCATGCATCGCACCCTACTGATCAGTGCAACCGGCGGGCGCCGCCAGGGCGTCCTCCCCAACAACACGGCGTGAACGCGCGCGGCGAGGACGACGCACGCGGAACGCCAGGCGTACGACGCACGAGCACGGTCCGCCGGGAGCAAGATCACATGGGCGGGACAGTGCGGGCACAGCGTGAAAGGGCAGGTTCACGGCATGACCATCATCAGCTGGATCATCCTGGGACTGTTGGCCGGAGCCATCGCGAAGTTCCTGCTGCCGGGACGTGACCCGGGCGGCCTCATCGGCACGACTCTGATCGGCATCGCGGGCGCGTTCATCGGCGGCTGGATATCGGCTCGCTGGATGGACCACCCGATCACCAAGGACTTCTACGACGGCGCCACCTGGGCCGCGGCGATCGGCGGATCGCTCGTCCTCCTGGTCGCCTACCGCCTCCTGTTCGGCAACTCCCGCAACTGACCGCGCCCGCGGCAGCACGCGCCCATCGACCGCAGCCAGCAGGCGAGAAGGGTGGGCACCCAGCAGGTGCCCACCCTTCCTCGTCACCGCGCAGACCGGGAGCCCACGCAGATCAGGAGCTCCGAGGACCCGACCGGACCTACCGGTAGTTCACGAACTGCATGGCGAAGTCGAAGTCCTTGCCCTTCAGCAGGGTGATGACGGCCTGAAGATCGTCACGGCTCTTGGAGCTGACCCGCAGCTCCTCACCCTGCACCTGCGCCTTCACGCCCTTGGGGCCCTCGTCGCGGATGGTCTTCGCCACCTTCTTCGCGTTCTCCTGGGAGATGCCCTCCTTGATCGACGCGAAGATCTTGTACTCCTTGCCGGAGAGCTGGGGCTCGCCCGCGTCCAGAGCCTTCAGCGAGATGCCACGCTTGATCAGCTTGGACTGGAAGACGTCGAGGATCGCCTTCACCCGGTCCTCGGAGTTCGCCTCCATGAGGATGTTCTCGCCGGACCACGAGATCGAAGCACCCACGCCCTTGAAGTCGTAGCGCTGCGAGATCTCCTTGGCGGCCTGGTTGAGTGCGTTGTCGACCTCCTGCCGCTCGACCTTCGAGACGATGTCGAAACTGGAGTCGGCCATGTCCTGTGGCTCCTTGTATCGGGGTGCGAATCGTGCGTACCGGCGTACGTGGGCGGCCGCCGGGCCGGTTCAGGTCCCGGGCCGCATCCGGACAAGCCTAGCCACCCCCCGCCCTACGGGCGCCGATCAATCGGGTGGCGAAGCACCCCTCTGCATCAGGTATTGTTTACGTCGTTGCCACGGAGCACCGCCGCAGAAGGCGGTTCGACGGGCAGCAACCCCGGCGGTGTGCCCGAGCGGCCAAAGGGAGCAGACTGTAAATCTGCCGGCTCAGCCTTCCCAGGTTCGAATCCTGGCGCCGCCACACGGGAACGAAGGGCCCCGATCTGCGAAGAACGCAGGTCAGGGGCCCTTCGTCATGCAGTCGCCAGTTCATCCGGCTGTCCCACCGTGTCTCGTGTCCGACCGTCTTCGTCCGTCCCGTCTCGGGCTGTGTGGACGGGGCGAGGACGGCCGTCCACACCGATCAGTCGGTGCCTGAAGGGCGGAGACGAGCAGGGCTCACATGCGGAACAGCAGGGCCCGGACTGGGGCCGGTCCGTTCGGTGACGAGCTGAGGTTCGACGCCGGAGCTGAGCCACGTGGACACCGCGGCGTGAGGAAGATCATAAGGGCGACCGCGTGGTCGGCGGGCCGCTTGCGGCAGGACCTAGTCGTCCCCGCCGCTGCGCTGTGAGCGGGAATTCCGGCTCGCGCTGCGGGCCAGTTCGCTGCCGAGCAGCGTCGCCTTGGCCACACCACGTGCCCAGCGCGGGGCGTCGCCCCGGGCCGTCCAGAAGACGCAGACGCAGCCGCCGATGACGAGCAGGACGACGACCGACAGTATGAGCACGAGCATGCTCGACCCCCGTTTCGTGTGATGGTCCGCGCCATCCTGTCAGGCGGGGCTCGAACGGGCGGCGGTCTACTCGTCGGCGTGGGCGAGTTCGATGTCGTGGTCGTCCACACCGGTGCCCGGGACCGTCACCGGCGCCGCCTGCGGCGGGTAGCCCGTCGCGATGACCGTGTACGCACCGGTGTCCAGGTCGGAGAAGGCGTACGCCCCGTCGACGCCGGTCCGCGTCGTGGCGACCACGTTCCCCGCCGCGTCCACCAGAGTCACCCGCGCGTCGCTCAGCGGAGCGCCCCCTCCGCGCACCGTGCCCCGCACCTGCGCGCCGGGCCGCAACTCCAGCTCGACCCGGGTGGTTCCGGCCCCGCCGACCTCGACGACCTGGGCCAGCGGGCGGTGCTTGGGGGAGTTGACCGCGAGGGTCACCGGGCCCGGCACCAGGCCGGTGACGGTGAACTCGCCCAGCACGTCCGTGCGTGCGGTGGCCAGTACGTCCCCGCGTACGTCCGTCACGATGACGACGGCCTCGGTGACCGGAGTCCCACCGTCCGCGGACCGCACCACACCGGCGAGGCCGCTGGTGCCGCTCAGCAGCACGTCGTACGCCACCGGCTCATCGGCCACGACGATCGTCGAGGCCTGCGGCTGGCAGCCGTCCGACGAGGCGATCAGCACGTACGAACCGGCGCCCGGCGCACCTACGTCGTACGATCCGTCGTCCCGCGAGACCGCCCGCCCGAGCTGCTTCCCGCCGAGCGAGATCAACGTCACCGCGGCCCCGGCGACCGGCGCCCGCTCGGCGCCCAGAACACGCCCCCGCACGGGGATCCCGGCCGCCGCGACCGGTTCCTCGCCCGCCTCCGTCACCCCAATCGCCTCGAAGACTTCAGCGGCCTCGACAGCCTCGACAGCCTCAGTGGCCTCGGCCGCCACCCCGTCCGCCGCCCCTCCGCCACCCGCTGCCGTGGAATCAACGACGCGACGGCGAAGGCGAGCAGCGCGGCCCCGGCCCCGATGGCCAGGACGACCTTGAATCCGTCCTGGGACGGCAGGGCGGTCTGTCCGAAGGCCGTCGTCATCTGCGCCAGGATCACCCCGGCCACCGCGCTGGCGGTCGACGTACCGATGGACCGCATGAGCGTGTTGAGGCTGTTCGCCGCGCCCGTCTCCGAGGCGGGCACGGCGCTCATGATGAGCGCGGGCATCGCACCGTACGTGAAGCCGATACCGGCGCCGATGACGCAGGTGACGAGCACGAAGTGCCAGAGCTCGGACATCAGCACGATGTTCAGCCCGTACCCGGCGGCCACGATCAGCGCGCCGGTCATCAGGGTGATCTTCGGCCCCTTGGCCTTGGACAGGGCGGCGGAGACCGGGGCCGTGGCCATCATGACCAGGCCGGACGGCGCCATCGTCAGACCGGCGACGAGCAGCGACCTGCCGAGCCCGTAGCCGGTCGCCTCAGGCAACTGCAGGAGCTGCGGAATGACGAGGGACATCGCGAACATCGCGAACCCGACGGCGATCGAGGCGAGATTGGTGACCAGCACCTGACGGCGGGCGGTGGTGCGCAGGTCGACCAGCGGTTCCCGGACGCGCAGTTCCCACCGGCCCCACACCAGCAGGACGACGACCGCCGCCGCGAACAGACCGACCGTGGTGCCGCTGCTCCAGCCCCAGTCGGCACCCTTGGAGATCGCCAGCAGCAGACACACCAGCCCCGCCGCCATGCCGACGCCGCCGACCAGGTCGAAGCGCCCGCCGGTGCGTACCGCCGACTCGGGCACGAGGGCCGGCACCAGCACGAGGGCGACGACACCGAGTCCGGCCGAGGCCCAGAACAGGGCGTGCCAGTCGAAGTTGTCCGCGATCAGCGCGGCGGCGGGCAGCCCGAGGGCGCCGCCGACACCGAGGGAGGCGCTCATGAGCGCGGTCGCCGAGCCGAGCCGCTCGGCGGGCAGTTCGTCCCGCATGATGCTGATGCCGAGCGGGATGACACCGGACGCGAGGCCCTGCAGCGCCCGTCCGACGACCATCGGGGCGAGCGAGTCGCTGAGCGCGGCGGTCACCGAGCCGGCCACCAGCATGACCAGGCTGATCAGAAGCATCCGTCGCTTGCCGTACATGTCGCCGAGCCGGCCCGTCATCGGGGTGGCGACGGCGGCGGCGAGCAGCGTGGCGGTGACGGCCCAGGCGGTGTCCGACGCAGGGGCGTTCAGCAGCCGGGGGAGCTCCGGGACGATCGGGATCACCAGGGTCTGCATCAGTGAGACCACGATCCCGCCGAAGGCCAGGACCGCCACGACGGCGTTCGCCCGCGGTGCGGCGGTCCTCCCGTCGCCGGCGGGTCGGGGAAGGGCTTGGGACATGGCCGGGCCTCCGTAGGGGCGTCAGGGACAGCGCGACCCGTCAAAGCTAAGCCGATTGATTGACTTAAGCAATCTGATGGAGGTGGAGGCACGGCAAGAGGTTGGCGTCGAAGCACGGCAAGAGGTGGAGACGCGGTAAGCAGACCGAGAAACCGCGGGGCCGGTCCACAGGCATACGCGAGCCGCTCGCGCGGCACACTGGCCCCATGTCCTCCCGTCGCAGAACCTGTCCCGAGTGCCGTCGCGAGATCGCCGTCGTCGCCGGGCGGTACGCGCGCCACGACCCGCCCGGCGCCCGGGAACACGGCGAACTCACCTCATGCCCGGGCTCCCGCCGCCAGGCGAGGCCCGGCCCGGAACAGCCTTCCCTGGACGGCTACGCGGTGCCCGATTTTCCGGGCCAACTGCCCTTGTTCTAAGGGCGGGTTGGGGCGTCGTCAGTTCCCCGCCACGGACTTCACCGCCACGGACACCGGAGCCGGCCCGCTGATCAGCTCCAGCGTGAGGCCGGCCGTCGCGGGCGTGTCCACCAGCTCCGCCAGCACGGCGGCCACGTCGTCACGCGGGATCGGCCCACGGCCCGTGTGCGCCTCCAGGCGTACGAGGCCGGTGCCGGCGTCGTCGGTGAGCTGACCGGGGCGCAGAATCGTCCAGTCCAGGGCGTCCAGCCCGCGCACGTACGCGTCCGCCTCGCCCTTGGCACGCAGGTACACGTCGAAGATCTCGTCGCCCTGGTGCCGCGGGTCGGCGCCCATGGACGACACGATCACGAAGCGCCGTACGCCCGCCTGAACCGCCGCGTCCGCGAAGAGGACCGCCGCGGCCTTGTCCACCGTGTCCTTGCGGGCCGCCCCGCTGCCCGGGCCCGCGCCCGCCGCGAACACCGCCGCGTCGGCACCCCGCAGCCGCTCCGCGACCTCGTCCACGGACGCCGACTCCAGGTCGAGCACGACCGGTTCGGCACCGGCCTCCCGCAGATCGTCGGCCTGTTCGGCCTTGCGGATGATCCCCGCGACCTCGTCCCCGCGCGCGGCGAGCAGCCGTTCCAGCCGCAGCGCGATCTGACCATGACCACCAGCGATGACAGTACGCATGCCTTCGACCGTACGCCCGGACAGCCCCGTCCGCCGCACGACTTGAGCCACCCCCCGACGCCACGCCCTGACTCCACACCCCGGCGCCACGCTCTGCCGCCACATCCCGACACCCCACCCACCAAGGGCCCTACGACAACTGCCCCCGCCCCTGCCGCGGCAGCCCCAGCTCCACAGAAGCCGCCGAACTGCAGTACTCCCGCACCGCGCTGGTCCGCGCCACCACGAGCCCCCGGTGCACCACCACCCGGCTGTACGCCAGCGAGAGCGCCCCCGCGAGCCCGCCCCCGCGCACCGCGAGCAACTCGGCCGGGAAACCCGCCTCCACCCGCACCTCCGGCAGCCCCAGCACCGCCCGCGCCGACCCGCTCACCGCGTCGTACGCCTCCTCGGGCGACAGGCCGTAGCGCGAGGCCAGGAGGAACGCCGCCTCCAGCGGGTCCCCGCGCCCCACCGGGTTCGACACGTCCCGCAGCGCTCCGCTCCCGGCGGCCACCCGCACCCCGGCCGCGCGCAGCAGCCGTACCGGAGCCGCGCCCCGCCGGTCCACGCCTCCGCAGCCGCCCTGCGGCAGCATCACCACCGTCACCCCGGCCGCCGCCAGTTGGTCGGCGGTCCGCGAGGCCACCTCGGAGGGCAGCCGGCCGAGATCGCCGCACGGGCTGAGGGTCACCCCGGAACGCAGCCCGCCCGCCATCGCGGCGAGCCGGGCCAGCCGGGCCGGATCCCCGGCGTCCGTGTGCAGGTCGACGGGGCAGCCGTGCTCGGAGGCCACCTCCAGGACCGCCTCCACGTACCCCGTCGGATCCGGGTCGAGATCCGGCCGGCCGCCCACCACCGAGGCGCCCATCTTCACCGCGTCCCGCAGCACCGCCAGCCCGTCCGCCCCGGCCACCCCGGTCAGCACCCGGGGCATCGCCACCGTCGTCAGCTCGGCCAGCCCCCGCAGCGCCCGCCGCGCCTGCAACACGGCCGCCAGCGCGCCCAGCCCCTGGACGTCCCCCACGCGCACGTGGGCCCGCACCGCCGTCGCCCCGTGCCCGAGCTGGAGCAGCGCGGCCTCGGTCGCCCGCCGCTGTACGTCCTGGGGCTCGTAGGAGACCGGGCCCCCTGCGTCGGCCGACAGTGCCGTGTCGGCATGGGCGTGCGGCTCGGCCGGGGCCGGCAGCAGCAGATAGCCGCCGAGGTCCACTCGCGCCCCGCACGCGCGCGTGCCGCCCGCCGCCAGGCTGCCGGCCGTGCCGACCGCCTCGATCCGGCCGCCGCCCAGCCGTACGTCCACGGTCCGGCCGTCGGTGAGCCGCGCCCCGCACAGCAGCAGCGACGAGTGGTCGGCCGGACCTGGGGAGGACGACGGGGGCGGCGGTGGCTGCGGCTGGCTGTCGGGCATCGCGCTCCTGGGGCTCGGCTGCGCACGCGAGGACGCATGATCACTCAGAGTGAGTCGAGCCTAGGACGGCCTCCCGCCCGTAGCGGGGAGGAGCGCAATAGTCGTACCGGCGTGGCCCGCCGCACGGAACGAGATCGGTACGACAGGCACGCACGAGGCTGCTGGGAGGACGGTCCGTGCGACCCGGGCGGGTACCCCGAAACGGATTTGGGCGAACGGCGGCGGAGCGTGTAATGTCTTCATCGCTCGCCCCAATAGCTCAGTCGGCAGAGCGTCTCCATGGTAAGGAGAAGGTCAACGGTTCGATTCCGTTTTGGGGCTCTGGTGTGACTGGTTCCCGCCGCGAGGCGGGGTCCGGACCACATCAAAGCGGTGTAGCTCAGTCGGTAGAGCAAGCGGCTCATAATCGCTGTGTCACCGGTTCAAGTCCGGTCACCGCTACTGACAGTAGCCGATTGTGGGGTCGGTCCTTCGATCGGCTACTCTTCTTGCGTTAAACAGTCCATCCGTTCGTCTTAGGAGCACTCACGTGGCTGCCACCGACGTCCGCCCGAAGATCACGCTGGCCTGCGTGGAGTGCAAGGAGCGGAACTACATCACCAAGAAGAACCGGCGTAACAACCCGGACCGTCTTGAGATGAAGAAGCACTGCCCGCGTTGCAACGCGCACACCGCGCACCGCGAAACGCGATAAATCAGGCTCGTACGCGAGGCCGTTCCCGAGTGATCGGGGGCGGCCTCGCGTCGTTGAATGACCCGTACCGTTCAGCAGCGCAACCAGGAGGTGCCGGGGCATGGCGCTCGACCAGTCCTTCGTGGGGCGGACGTACCCGCCCACCGAGCCCTACGAGGTGGGCCGGGAGAAGATCCGTGAGTTCGCCGAGGCGGTCGGGGACGCCAACCCGGCGTACACGGACGCGGAGGCCGCCAAGGCGCTCGGCCACCCCGATGTGATCGCGCCGCCGACCTTCGTCTTCTCGATCACCTTCAAGGCCGCCGGGCAGGTCGTCCAGGACCCCCAGCTCGGCCTGGACTACAGCCGAGTGGTGCACGGCGACCAGAAGTTCGCCTACCGCCGTCCGGTCCGCGCCGGCGACCGGCTCACGGTCACCTCCACCATCGAGGCGATCAAGTCCCTCGCGGGCAACGACATCCTGGACATCCGCGGCGAGGTCCACGACGAGGCCGGCGAGCACGTCGTGACCGCCTGGACCAAGCTCGTGGCCCGCGCGGCCGAGGAGGCGTGAGCGATCCCATGACGGCGAAGATCTCCTACTCCGACGTCGAGGTCGGCACCGAACTGCCCGCGCAGACCTTCCCGGTGACCCGCGCGACCCTCGTCCAGTACGCGGGCGCCTCCGGCGACTTCAACCCGATCCACTGGAACGAGAAGTTCGCCAAGGAGGTCGGCCTGCCGGACGTCATCGCGCACGGCATGTTCACCATGGCCGAGGCGATCCGCGTGGTCACCGACTGGGCCGGTGACCCGGGCGCGGTCGTCGAGTACGGCGTCCGCTTCACCAAGCCCGTCGTCGTCCCGAACGACGACCAGGGCGCCGTGATCGAGGTCGCCGGCAAGGTCGCGGCCAAGCTCGACGACAACACCGTCCGCGTGGACCTCACGGCGACGTGCGCGGGGCAGAAGGTGCTCGGCATGTCGCGTGCGGTCGTACGGCTGGCCTGAGACGGCAGACCGACGGGTGACGGGTAAGGGGCGCTCTCCATTGCGAGGCGCCCCTTACGCGTACGGGCCATCGTTACCGCTTGACGTAGTTAGTGATTGAGTACTAACTTACTCGCATGGTCAGGATGAGCGCGGAGGAGAGGCGCGAGAGCGTCATCCGTGCGGCGACGATCGAGTTCGCCCGCGGCGGCTACCACGGCACGTCGACCGAGGCGATCGCCCGGCGGGTCGGCGTCTCGCAGCCGTATCTCTTCCGGCTCTTCCCCGGCAAGAAGGCGATCTTCCTGGCGGCGGCCGAGCGGTGCGTGGAGGACACGATCCGCACATTCGCGGACGCCTCGGAGGGGCTTCAAGGGGAAGAGGCCCTGCACGCCATGGGGAACGCGTACACCAAGGTCATCGCGGAGCGGCCCGAGCGGCTCATGATGCAGATGCAGATGTACGTCGCAGTGAAGGCCGCCGAGGAAGAGGGCGACCACGAGTTCGGCGAGTCGGTGCGCGCCGGCTGGATGCGGCTGTGGGACACGGTTCACCTGCCGCTGGGCGCCGACGTCAACGAGACGACGACCTTCATGGCCTACGGGATGCTCGTCAACTGCCTGGCGGCCATGGGCTTCCCTCCCGAGCACCGCGTCTGGGAGGGGCTGTACCCGTCGGCGCGGCTCAAGGGCCGGCTGGAGATCTGACAGGGAAGGCGAGAGCGCTGCGCTTTTTCATGATCTCAAAAGTTAGTGATCAATAACTAACCGATCAAGCGAATCACCTCTCTGGGGGAGAGATGTCACAGCAGACCGCACGCCGCGGGGGAGCCGCCTGGGCCCTCGTCATCACCAGCGTCGCCGGATTCATGGCGGCTCTCGACAATCTCGTCGTCACCACCGCCCTGCCCTCCATCCGCGAGGACCTCGGCGGGGGCCTGCACGATCTGGAATGGACCGTGAGCGCCTACACGCTCACCTTCGCCGTCCTGCTGATGTTCGGTGCGGCCCTCGGCGACCGGTTCGGCCGCCGCCGGCTCTTCATCGCCGGGCTCGCCGTCTTCACCGGCGCCTCCGCCGCGGCGGCCCTGGCGCCCGGCATCGACTCCCTCATCGCCGCCCGCGCGATCCAGGGCGCGGGCGCGGCGGTGATGATGCCGCTGACGCTCACCCTGCTCACCGCGGCCGTGCCCGCGGCCAAGCGGGGTATGGCCTACGGCATCTGGGGAGCCGTCAACGGACTCGCCGTCGCCTCGGGGCCGCTGGTCGGCGGCACCCTCACCGAACACATCTCCTGGCAGTGGATCTTCTGGCTGAACGTTCCGCTCGGTCTGGCGCTGCTGCCCCTCGCCCGACTCCGCCTCGCCGAGTCCCACGGCACCGGAGCCCCGCTCGACATCCCCGGCACCCTGCTCGCCAGCGGCGGCCTCTTCGGCATCGTCTACGGCCTGGTCCGCGGCCCCGTCGACGGCTGGACCGGCTCGATGGTCCTCACGGGCCTGTTCGCGGGCTCCGCGCTGCTCGCCGGTTTCGTCCTCTACAGCACGCGCGCCGCCAACCCCATGCTCCCGATGCGGCTCTTCCGCTCCCGGGCCTTCGCCGGCATCAACGCGGCGAGCCTGCTGATGTTCCTCGGCATGTTCGGCTCGATCTTCCTGCTCAGCCAGTACATGCAGGGCGTCCTCGGCTACTCGCCCACCGAGGCGGGCCTCAGGATGCTGCCCTGGACCGGCATGCCGATGCTGGTCGCCCCGATCGCCGGCATCCTCGCCGACCGCATCGGCGGCCGCCCGGTCGTCGCCGCGGGCCTGTTCCTCCAGGCCCTGGGTCTCGGCTACATGTCGGTCGTGGCCACGGCCGACGCCTCCTACGCCGCCCAGCTGCCCGCCCTGATCGTCAGCGGCATCGGCATGGCCCTGTTCTTCGCCCCCGCCTCGCACCTGGTGATGTCCAGCGTCCGGCCCTCGGAGCAGGGCATCGCCTCCGGCGCCAACAACGCCCTGCGCGAGGTGGGCGGAGCGCTCGGCATCGCCGTCATGGCGTCGATCTTCGCGGCGCAGGGCGGCTACGAGACCGGCCAGACCTTCGTCGACGGCATGCGCCCCGCGCTGGTCACGGGCTCCGCGGTGGTCGCCCTCGCGGGCGTCGCGGCCCTGCTGATCCCGACCCGGCGACGCGCCGAGCGGCAGGCCGCCCCGGCCGAACCGGCCCCCGTGCTGGAAACCGCCTCCCACTGACCCCGACGACCCGAAGGAGAAACGGTCATGCCGACTCTTCCCTGGACCGTCCCCAACACTCCGCCCCGCGACACCGAGGTGCACGTCTTCGCCTCCCGCTTCGAGACACGCACCCTGTGGGGAGCGCTGAAGTTCCTCGCCGGGACACCCGCCGTCTGGCGCCAGGTGCGCCGCAGCCCCGGCGTCTACGGGGCCACGCTGAAGGCGAAGCCCCTCAAACGGACCTTCTGGACACTGTCCGCCTGGGAGTCGAAGGCCGCACTCCAGGACTTCGTCCGCGCGGGCGCCCACGGACCCGCTGCCCGGGGCCTCGCCCCGCAGATGAGGGACGCGAGCTTCACCACATGGCAGGCGAACAGCGACGACCTGCCGCTCTCCTGGGCGGAGGCGTTCCGCCGCCTGCCCTGAAACCGACACCACGCGCGTGCGGCCCTCGTCTCCCGGACGAGGGCCGCACGTACGCGTGCCGGAGGCTGTCGGTGCCGTCTCGTACTCTTGAGCCCGTGCAGGAACTCCACGACGCCCCCCTCGCCCCGCTGACCACCTTCCGGCTGGGCGGCCCCGCGACCCGGCTGGTCACCGCGACGACGGACGACGAGGTGATCGCCGTCGTACGCGAAGCCGACGAGACGGGCACCCCGCTGCTGCTCATCGGTGGCGGCTCGAACCTGGTCATCGGCGACAAGGGCTTCGAGGGCACCGCCCTCGTCATCGCCACCAAGGGCTACTCCCTCGACGGCACGAGGCTGGAGCTGGCCGCCGGTGAGGTGTGGACCGACGCCGTCGCCCGCACGGTGGAGGCGGGCCTGGCCGGCATCGAGTGCCTGGCCGGCATCCCCGGCTCGGCGGGCGCGACCCCCATCCAGAACGTCGGGGCGTACGGCCAGGAGGTCTCCTCGACGATCATGGAGGTCGTCGCCTACGACCGCCGCACCGGCGAGACGGTCACCCTGGCCAACGAGGACTGCGCCTTCTCCTACCGCCACAGCCGCTTCAAGGCCGACCCGGAGCGATACGTGGTCCTGCGCGTCCGTTTCTCCCTGGAGGACGCGGACGGCCTCTCCGCCCCCCTCAGGTACGCCGAGACGGCCCGCGCCCTCGGAGTCGAGGCCGGTGACCGCGTCCCGCTCGCCTCGGCCCGCGACACGGTCCTCAAGCTGCGCGCCGGCAAGGGCATGGTCCTGGACCCCGAGGACCACGACACCTGGTCGGCCGGGTCCTTCTTCACCAATCCGATCCTCACGGATGCCGACTTCGCGACGTTCCGCGCGCGCGTGCGTGAGCGGCTCGGCGAGGGTGTGGAGCCGCCCGCGTATCCCGCGGGGGAGGGCCGCACCAAGACCTCCGCGGCCTGGCTGATCGACAAGGCGGGCTTCACGAAGGGGTACGGCGACGGGCCGGCCCGCATCTCCACGAAGCACACCCTGGCCCTGACCAACCGGGGCACGGCGACCACGGAGGACCTGCTCGCCCTGGCCCGGGAAGTCGTGGCCGGGGTCCGCGAGGCCTTCGGGATCACGCTGGTGAACGAGCCGGTGACGGTGGGAGTGAGCCTGTAGGCACCCGGCGTCGGTGCCGAGGACGGGTGGGTGCGCAGCTCGGCGCGACGAGGTGCCGCTGCGCCCACCCGTGCCGCCCTTAGCGGCACGATTGCCCGCAGCTGAGCGGGACCGGCGGCCCGCAGCGGTTGGCGCGTCAACGGACGGTTAGTCGGTATCCGACCCCATCGCGCCGTTCCGAGGACGGACACCCCCCGGCGCGGCCCCGACCCACCGCACCCCGATAGGCGCTACGACAGCAGCCAGTCGTCCACCCCGGCCAGCAGCTTCGCCTTCACATCCTCCGGCGCCGCCGACCCTCGTACCGACTGCCGTGCCACCTCCGCCAGTTCCTCGTCCGTGAACCCGTGATGCCGCCGCGCGATCTCGTACTGCGCCGCCAGCCGGGAGCCGAACAGCAGAGGATCGTCCGCGCCCAGCGCCATCGGGACACCCGCCTCGAACAGCGTCCGCAGCGGCACGTCCTCCGGCTTCTCGTACACCCCCAGCGCCACGTTCGACGCCGGGCACACCTCACACGTCACACCGCGCTCGGCCAGCTGCCGCAGCAGCCACGGATTCTCCGCCGCCCGCACCCCGTGCCCCACCCGGTTCGCCCCCAGGTCGTCCAGACAGTCCCGCACCGACGACGCTCCCGCAAGCTCACCCCCGTGCGGTGCCGACAGCAGCCCGGCCTCCCGGGCGATCGCGAACGCCCGGTCGAAGTCCCGCGCCATGCCCCGCCGCTCGTCGTTCGACAGCCCGAACCCGACGACCCCCCGGTCCGCGTACCGCACCGCCAGCCGCGCCAGGGTGCGCGCGTCCAACGGGTGCTTCATCCGGTTCGCCGCGACCAGCACCCGCATCCCGAGCCCGGTCTCCCGCGACGTCGTCTCCACCGCGTCCAGGATGATCTCCAGCGCCGGGATCAGCCCGCCCAGCCGCGGCGCGTACGACGTCGGATCGACCTGGATCTCCAGCCACCCCGACCCGTCCCGCAGGTCCTCCTCCGCGGCCTCCCGCACCAGCCGCTGGATGTCCTCCGGCTCCCGCAGACACGAGCGCGCCGCGTCGTACAGCCGCTGAAAGCGGAACCAGCCCCGCTCGTCCGTCGCCCGCAGTCTCGGCGGCTCCCCGCCGGCCAGCGCATCGGTCAGCGCGTCAGGAAGACGCACCCCGTGCTTGTCGGCCAGTTCCAGCACGGTCGAGGGCCGCATCGACCCGGTGAAGTGCAGGTGCAGATGGGCTTTCGGCAGCTCAGAGACATCACGTACACGCTCCATTCCAGGATCCTGCCGTACGCCCCAGCCGTCCCGGAAGCTGTTTCCCCTTTAGTGGTCTTGCTCGCACAAACAAATGGGGCACATACCGAATTCGGTATGTGCCCCAGGCCGACGGAGCGGACGTCAGTCCCGCGCCTCCGCCAGCAGCTTCTGCATCCGGCTCACGCCCTCGACGAGATCCTCGTCACCCAGCGCGTACGACAGCCGCAGATACCCGGGCGTACCGAACGCCTCACCCGGCACCACCGCGACCTCGGCCTCCTCCAGGATCAGCGCGGCCAGCTCGACCGTGTCCTTGGGCCGCCGGCCCCGGATCTCCTTGCCGACCAGCGCCTTGACCGACGGGTAGGCGTAGAACGCGCCCTCCGGCTCCGGGCACACCACGCCGTCGATCTCGTTCAGCATCCGCACGATGGTCTTGCGGCGCCGGTCGAAGGCCTCCCGCATCTTCTCGACGGCGACCAGGTCGCCGGAGACGGCGGCCAGCGCGGCGGCCTGGGCGACGTTGGACACGTTCGACGTGGCGTGCGACTGGAGGTTCGTCGCGGCCTTGACCACGTCCTTCGGGCCGATGATCCAGCCGACCCGCCAGCCGGTCATCGCGTACGTCTTCGCGACACCGTTCACCACGATGCACTTGTCGCGCAGCTCGGGCAGCACCGCCGGCAGCGACACGGCGGAGGCGTCGCCGTAGACCAGGTGCTCGTAGATCTCGTCGGTCATCACCCACAGACCGTGCTCGACGGCCCAGCGGCCGATCGCCTCGGTCTCCTGCTCGCCGTAGACCGCGCCGGTCGGGTTCGACGGCGAGACGAACAGGACGACCTTCGTCTTCTCCGTACGGGCCGCCTCCAGCTGCTCGACGGTCACCCGGTAGCCGGTGGTCTCGTCGGCGACGACCTCCACCGGGACACCCCCGGCCAGCCGGATCGACTCCGGGTACGTCGTCCAGTACGGCGCGGGCACGATGACCTCGTCGCCCGGGTCGAGGATCGCGGCGAAGGCCTCGTAGATGGCCTGCTTGCCGCCGTTGGTGACGAGGATCTGCGACGCGTCGACCTCGAGGCCGGAGTCGCGCAGCGTCTTCGCGGCGATCGCTGCCTTCAGCTCGGGCAGACCGCCGGCGGGCGTGTAGCGGTGGAACTTCGGGTTCTTGCAGGCCTCGATCGCGGCCTCGACGATGTAGTCCGGAGTCGGGAAGTCGGGTTCACCGGCGCCGAAGCCGATCACCGGCCGCCCGGCGGCCTTGAGGGCCTTGGCCTTGGCGTCCACGGCGAGGGTGGCGGACTCGGAGATCGCGCCGACTCGGGCGGAGACCCGGCGCTCGGTGGGAGGGGTTGCAGCGCTCATGCGCCCCATCGTTTCAGACTGGAAACGTGCGCGGCACGGGGGTTTCACAGACTGAACAACGCCGGGCAAACCCCTGAACAACAGTCCGGATCGACCGCACGGCCTGGGCGATCTTCAGCCGGAGTCCAGCCGTCCGCACCCTGTTCCGCAGGCGATCTTCCGCCAACGAGGCCCCGCCGGAGCCCTTTCTGTTCGACGACCGGCCGCAGACCACGTACACTCTCACCTCGTTGGCCTCCCGCAGGCCGCGCCCGTTCGGTGCACACCAAGCATCCGGACGGATGCGGTACGTTGGGGGACACACAAAGGGTCGTAGCTCAATTGGTAGAGCACTGGTCTCCAAAACCAGCGGTTGGGGGTTCAAGTCCCTCCGGCCCTGCTACACACACCTTCGCCAGGATGTGTGCGCATGTACGTACAGCAATGCACCGCCGTGCGGCTCAGACCGGGCGCGGCACGGCCACGACCCGGAATCAGGTGAGGACGAGTGACGGACGCCGTGGGCTCCATCGACATGCCTGATGCCCAGGACGAGGCGCCGGAGTCCAAGAAGGCCCGCAAGGGCGGCAAGCGCGGCAAGAAGGGCCCGCTCAAGCGGCTTGCCCTCTTCTACCGCCAGATCGTCGCGGAGCTGCGGAAGGTCGTCTGGCCGACCCGCAACCAGCTGACGACATACACGACCGTGGTGATCATCTTCGTGGTCGTCATGATCGGCCTCGTCACCGTGATTGACTATGGACTCAGCAACGCCGCCAAGTACGTGTTCGGCTGAGCCGCCCGCGAAGAGCGCCGAGGTACCCGGCGCTCCTTTCGCATGTTCCACCCCTATGTATCCAGGAAGAAGCAGCCACCGTGTCTGACCCGAACGTGAACGACGCCATCGAGCCTGTCGAGTCCGTCGAGGACGAGCTCGACACCGTCGAGGGCGCGGACAGCGAGGACACCGAGACCTCCGCCGAGGTCGAGGCTGCCGACGCCGTCGCGGACGACGCCGCCGAGGCGGAGACCGAGGACGCCGAAGAGGCCGCGGAAGAACTCGAGGAAGAGCCCGAGGACGACCGCGACCCGATCGAGAAGCTCCGCGAGGAACTGCGGGTCCTGCCCGGCGAGTGGTACGTCATCCACACCTACGCCGGCTACGAGAACCGCGTGAAGACCAACCTGGAGCAGCGCGCCGTCTCGCTGAACGTCGAGGACTACATCTTCCAGGCCGAGGTGCCGCAGGAAGAGGTCGTCCAGATCAAGAACGGCGATCGCAAGACGATCAAGCAGAACAAGCTCCCGGGCTACGTCCTGGTCCGTATGGACCTGACGAACGAGTCCTGGGGCGTCGTCCGCAACACCCCGGGTGTCACCGGCTTCGTGGGCAACGCCTACGACCCGTACCCGCTGACGCTGGACGAGATCGTCAAGATGCTCGCCCCGGAGGCCGAGGAGAAGGCCGCCCGCGAGGCCGCCGAGGCCGAGGGCAAGCCGGCTCCGCAGCGCAAGGTCGAGGTCCAGGTGCTGGACTTCGAGGTCGGCGACTCGGTCACCGTCACTGACGGCCCGTTCGCCACGCTCCAGGCGACCATCAACGAGATCAACCCGGACTCGAAGAAGGTCAAGGGCCTCGTGGAGATCTTCGGCCGCGAGACGCCGGTCGAGCTCTCCTTCGACCAGATCCAGAAGAACTAGCACCACCCCGGCTTCCGAGCAGGTCAGACGGGCTCCTGGAGTCTGCCTGACCTGCTCGGTTTTTGGCCGCGCATAGATACCCGTTATCGTTGTGCGGTATGCCTCCATCCGGCTGATCCGGATCGGAGGCTGGAAAACTCTCACTAGGACCCGGAGAGAGCACATGCCTCCCAAGAAGAAGAAGGTCACGGGGCTCATCAAGCTCCAGATCCAGGCCGGTGCCGCCAACCCGGCCCCGCCGGTCGGCCCCGCGCTGGGCCAGCACGGCGTCAACATCATGGAGTTCTGCAAGGCCTACAACGCCGCGACCGAGTCGCAGCGTGGCTGGGTCGTGCCGGTGGAGATCACGGTCTACGAGGACCGCTCCTTCACCTTCATCACCAAGACCCCGCCGGCCGCGAAGATGATCCTCAAGGCCGCGGGCGTGGCGAAGGGCTCGAGCGAGCCGCACAAGACCAAGGTCGCGAAGATCACGCGTGACCAGGTCCGCGAGATCGCCACCACCAAGATGCCCGACCTCAACGTCAACGACCTGGACGCCGCCGAGAAGATCATCGCCGGCACCGCCCGTTCCATGGGCGTCACGGTCGAGGGCTGAGCCCCAACCCCATCAGCAGAAGTGGCAGGGCCTGCTCGGCCCGGACCACGACTCCTAAGAATCCACAGGAGCAGTAGTGAGCAAGCGCAGCAAGTCCCTTCGCGCTGCGGACGCCAAGATCGACCGGGAGAAGCTCTACGCCCCGCTCGAGGCCGTCCGTCTCGCCAAGGAGACCTCCACGACCAAGTTCGACGGCACCGTCGAGGTCGCCTTCCGTCTGGGTGTCGACCCGCGCAAGGCCGACCAGATGGTCCGTGGCACCGTGAACCTCCCGCACGGCACCGGTAAGACCGCCCGGGTCCTGGTCTTCGCGACCGGCGACCGTGCCGAGGCCGCGCGTGCCGCGGGCGCCGACATCGTCGGCGCCGACGAGCTGATCGACGAGGTGTCGAAGGGCCGTCTGGACTTCGACGCCGTCGTCGCCACCCCGGACCTCATGGGCAAGGTCGGCCGCCTCGGCCGTGTGCTCGGTCCGCGTGGTCTGATGCCGAACCCGAAGACGGGCACCGTGACCCCGGACGTGGCCAAGGCCGTGACCGAGATCAAGGGCGGCAAGATCGAGTTCCGTGTGGACAAGCACGCGAACCTGCACTTCATCATCGGCAAGTCGTCCTTCGACGACACCAAGCTGGTGGAGAACTACGGCGCCGCGCTGGAGGAGATCCTCCGTCTGAAGCCGTCCGCCGCCAAGGGCCGGTACATCAAGAAGGCCGCCATCACCACCACGATGGGCCCCGGCATCCCGGTCGACCCGAACCGCACCCGCAACCTCCTCGTCGAGGAGGACCCGGCCGCGGTCTGAGCCTGACAGCTCACGCAACCGGTCACGGGCCCCGCACCTCTCACAGGTGCGGGGCCCGTTCCCTTTTCCGGTACGTACGCCGGTGGCCTGGGTTAACGTGCGGGAACCGGATGCGAACGGGGGGACGTATGCAGGGCAGGACCGTGCGCAGCGTGGGCCTGGTGCTCGCGGTGGCGAGCGCGCTGACGGGGGTGGCCGCCTGCACCTCCGCGGACTCCTCCGACGGCCCCCGCAAGGACGACCGCGCCGCCCACGGCCGGTCCGTCGCGGCCCTGCGCTCCGCCGAGCGCGCCACCGAGCGGGCCGGATCGGCCCGGGTCGAGTCCACGACGACCATGGGCTCGCTGATGTCCATGACCGCCGACGGCACCCTCGGCTGGGGCGACGGCATCACCGGCACCCTGAGCATCACGTACACCGGCGGCGCCCTGGCCGACACGATGCGCAGGCTCGGCAGCACCTCCATGGAGGCCCGCTACCTGCCCGACGCCTACTACGCGCGCATGGGCGAAAAGTTCGCCGAGCAGGCCGGCGGCAAGCACTGGATCCGGTACGCCTACGAGGACCTGAAGGCCCTCGCCGGGGGTTCCGGAGCCCATCTCGGCGACCAGATGCGCAGCACCACACCGAACCAGTCCGTGAAGCTCCTGCTGGCCTCCGGGGACGTCAGGAAGGCCGGCGAGGAGTCCGTGCGCGGCCGGCGCGCCACGCACTACTCCGGCACCGTGGCCGCCGCGGACGTCACCGACGCCGCCCTGAAGAAGCAGCTCACGGAGGCCGGTGTCACCACCGAGACCGTCGACATCTGGATCGACGAGCGGAACCTGCTGGTCAAGAAGGTGGAGAAGGCGCGGATGAGCACGGGCCTGATGACCCAGACCGCGCACTACGGCGACTACGGCGTGCCGGTCCGGGCCGAGCGGCCCCCGGTGTCCGACACCGGGGACTTCGAGGACCTGATGCGGAAGAAGGCGGGTACGCCCTGAGCTCCCCGTGAATCCGCATAGATCACTTGTGCCCCTCTGGGATAGGCTCACGGCCTTGCTGTGAAGCAACCACGCATTCCTTGGGGGGAATCAATGAAGACATCCATACCTGTCGCCGGGCTGGGTGCCCTGCTGCTCGCCGCCGGCGCGGTCGGCTGCGGTTCGGAGCAGTCGCCGGAGATGACGCCCGCGGCCGCCGTCGCCAAGGCGGCGAAGAACACGGAGGACATCACGTCCCTCCGCTACCGCATGAGCGGCACCGTGCCGGAGTCGGGCCAGGTCAAGGGTGAGGCGTCGATGCGCCTGAAGCCCACGATCGCCATGAGCATGAAGATGACGGCGCCCGCCCAGGGAGCCACCGAGGCCGTGGAGATTCGCCTCGTCGACAAGGCCATGTACATCGGTGGGGGAGCCGAGATGGCCAAGGAGATGGACGGCAAGACCTGGATGAAGTTCGACCTGTCCGGGTCCGACGCGGGCAAGGACCTGGACAAACTGGGGTCCACCAGCCAGGCCGAGCAGAACCCGGCGGCGGAGTCCACCTTCCTCACGGGCGCCAAGGACGTGAAGAAGGTCGGCTCCGAGAAGGTCGAGGGCGTCGAGACGACCCACTACACGGGCACCGTCACGCTCAAGGACCTCCGCGCGTCCCTCAAGGACGGCAAGGCGGACACCCGCGAGCAGCGGGAGAAGAGCATCAAGCAGTACGAGAAGCTGGGCGTCGACAAGCTCACGATGGACATGTGGGTCGACGGCGACGACCACACCAAGCAGTTCCGGATGAAGGGCGACGCCGACAAGGGCCCGCTCGACATGACCATCACTTTCCTCGACTACAACAAGCCGGTGAACGTCACGGCCCCGCCGGCCAAGGACGTCGCCGACCTCGCCGACCTGTTCAAGGAACTCGACGCGAGCTGATCCGTCGTACGGGCGGATTTGCTTGACGGCGATCCGTTCCCGTACCCTCCTACAGAAGCCAAAGACCGCTGGTCGTTTACCGCGCGCTCGGACGAGGGCGCGGTGGCCGAAGGATCCGCTGAACGGCGGACGGCCCGCGCAGGTGACACTTGGAGAAGCTCCCGTAGTCCGCCGCCCCGTGCGTGCGTGCAAGCGGTCGAGCTGCGCCCCGTGCCCCTGCGCCGGGGCGTTTCGTTTTCCCCAGTCCTCCTTCGGGTCCGCGCGGTCCGAATCACCCGGAAGGAGGCCGAGGCTCATGGCGAGGCCTGACAAGGTCGATGCCGTCGAGGAGATGCGGGACAAGTTCCGCGACTCCAACGGCGCTGTCGTTACTGCGTACACCGGTCTCACCGTGGCGCAGCTGCAGCAGCTGCGTCGTTCACTCGGTGAGAACGCTCATTACCGTGTGGCGAAGAACACGCTGACCAAGATTGCGGCCAACGAGGCCGGGATCACCGCGATCGACGACCTCTTCACGGGTTCGTCGGCCGTCGCCTTCGTGACCGGTGACCCGGTCGAGGCGGCGAAGGGTCTCCGTGACTTCGCCAAGGACAACCCCAACCTGGTCATCAAGGGCGGCGTCCTTGACGGCAAGGCGTTGTCCGCCGATGAGATCAAGAAGCTTGCGGACCTCGAGTCCCGCGAGGTTCTGCTCTCCAAGCTGGCCGGTGCCATGAAGGGCAAGCAGTCCCAGGCTGCCTCTGTCTTCCAGGCGCTGCCGTCGAAGCTCGTCCGCACCGTGGACGCGCTCCGTGCCAAGCAGGACGAGCAGGGCGGTGCCGAGTAACTCGGCTCGCATCCCGGCCCCCGCTGCCTGAACGCGGAGGCCGTCGCGGGCCAGTAGTACGCCCGCCTCACATGTACATCCGGCACCTGCCGATTTAGTGGAAGGACCGCCAATCATGGCGAAGCTCAGCCAGGAAGACCTGCTCGCGCAGTTCGAGGAGATGACCCTCATCGAGCTCTCCGAGTTCGTGAAGGCGTTCGAGGAGAAGTTCGACGTCACCGCCGCCGCGGCCGCCCCGGTCGTCATGGCCGGTGGCGCCGGTGGCGCCGCCGCCGCCGAGGCCGAGCCGGAGAAGGACGAGTTCGACGTCATCCTCACCGGTGCCGGCGACAAGAAGATCCAGGTCATCAAGGTCGTGCGTGAGCTGACCTCCCTGGGCCTGAAGGAGGCCAAGGACCTGGTCGACGGTGCGCCGAAGCCGGTTCTGGAGAAGGTCAACAAGGAGGCCGCCGACAAGGCCAAGGAGTCCCTCGAGGGCGCCGGTGCCTCCGTCGAGGTCAAGTAAGACCTCCCGGATCCGCCAGGATCCACGACACGTCCCGCTGGGCGTGTAACGCGTAAGCGCGGAAGAGCGATCATCCATCCGGGTGGTCGCTCTTCGGCGTTTCCGGGGTCCGGCCACGGTTGCCTTGCACCCTCTGTGGCGGGGGGTATGGTGATCTTCGTCGTGTCTCTGGGCGGGGCCCCGGTTCGGGCAGGGGGGCCTTGACGAACCGCACGCAGCGCGCAATTCTCAGGACGCGTCGTCACAAGGATCCGAATCCGAGGTATGGATCGGCGACGAAGAGGGCAGTATCAACGTGCGTTGAGGGCAGCGCCTTGTCGCAGGAGTGGAACAACGAGGGTCAACACGGGTTTCACAACCCGGACTGGACATCAGTGTGCCAAGTGGCTACACTGACCCTTTGCGCTGCCTGTTAGCTGTCCCCTGCCCGTCACCAGGGGTCTGCCCTCGCCCGAGCATCGACGACAAGAGCTGTCTGACCTGGCCTTTAGGCCGGACCGACGCAGCTTGTCTCTGTGTACGGGAGAGGGGCCGGTACGCGCGTAGTGAGTCCGAGCCCTCGGAAGGACCCCCTCTTGGCCGCCTCGCGCAACGCCTCGACCGCGAATACGAACAACGCCGCCAGCACTGCCCCGCTGCGCATCTCTTTTGCAAAGATCAAGGAGCCTCTCGAGGTTCCGAACCTGCTCGCGCTGCAGACCGAGAGCTTCGACTGGCTGCTCGGCAACACCGCCTGGCAGAGTCGGGTCGAGGAGGCTCTCGAGAACGGTCAGGACGTCCCCACCAAGTCCGGGCTCGAGGAGATCTTCGAGGAGATCTCCCCGATCGAGGACTTCAGCGGGTCGATGTCGCTGACCTTCCGCGACCACCGCTTCGAGCCGCCGAAGAACTCGATCGACGAGTGCAAGGAGCGCGACTTCACGTACGCGGCCCCGCTCTTCGTCACCGCCGAGTTCACCAACAACGAGACCGGTGAGATCAAGTCTCAGACGGTCTTCATGGGCGACTTCCCGCTCATGACGAACAAGGGCACCTTCGTCATCAACGGCACCGAGCGTGTCGTGGTGTCGCAGCTCGTCCGTTCGCCCGGCGTCTACTTCGACTCCTCCATCGACAAGACGTCCGACAAGGACATCTTCTCCGCGAAGATCATCCCGTCCCGGGGTGCCTGGCTGGAGATGGAGATCGACAAGCGCGACATGGTCGGTGTCCGCATCGACCGCAAGCGCAAGCAGTCCGTCACCGTCCTGCTCAAGGCGCTCGGCTGGACCACCGAGCAGATCCTCGAGGAGTTCGGCGAGTACGAGTCCATGCGCGCCACCCTGGAGAAGGACCACACCCAGGGCCAGGACGACGCGCTGCTCGACATCTACCGCAAGCTGCGCCCGGGCGAGCCCCCCACGCGTGAGGCCGCGCAGACGCTGCTCGAGAACCTCTACTTCAACCCCAAGCGCTACGACCTGGCCAAGGTCGGCCGTTACAAGGTCAACAAGAAGCTGGGTACGGACACCCCGCTGGACGCCGGGATCCTGACCGTCGAGGACATCATCGCGACGATCAAGTACCTGGTGAAGCTGCACGCCGGCGAGACCGAGACGGTCGGTGACAACGGCACGTCCGTGGTCGTCGAGACCGACGACATCGACCACTTCGGCAACCGCCGCCTGCGCAGCGTCGGCGAGCTCATCCAGAACCAGGTCCGTACGGGTCTGGCGCGTATGGAGCGTGTCGTCCGCGAGCGGATGACGACCCAGGACGTCGAGGCGATCACGCCGCAGACCCTGATCAACATCCGGCCGGTCGTCGCCTCCATCAAGGAGTTCTTCGGCACCAGCCAGCTGTCCCAGTTCATGGACCAGAACAACCCGCTGTCGGGTCTGACGCACAAGCGGCGTCTTTCCGCGCTCGGCCCGGGTGGTCTGTCCCGTGAGCGGGCCGGCTTCGAGGTCCGTGACGTGCACCCCTCGCACTACGGCCGCATGTGCCCGATCGAGACCCCTGAAGGCCCGAACATCGGTCTGATCGGCTCGCTCGCCACCTATGGTCGTGTGAACGCGTTCGGTTTCGTCGAGACCCCGTACCGCAAGGTGTTCGAGGGCCAGGTCACCGACCAGGTCGACTACCTCACGGCCGACGAGGAGGACCGCTTCGTCATCGCGCAGGCCAACGCGCCGCTGACGGACGACCTCCGCTTCGCCGAGGCCCGCGTGCTGGTCCGCCGTAAGGGCGGCGAGGTCGACTACGTCGGCCCCGAGGACGTGGACTACATGGACGTCTCGCCGCGCCAGATGGTGTCGGTCGCGACCGCCATGATCCCCTTCCTGGAGCACGACGACGCCAACCGTGCCCTCATGGGCGCGAACATGATGCGCCAGGCCGTTCCGCTGATCCAGGCGGAGTCCCCGCTCGTCGGCACCGGCATGGAGTACCGCTCCGCGGTCGACGCCGGCGACGTGGTCAAGGCCGAGAAGGCCGGTGTGGTCCAGGAGGTCTCCGCGGACTACATCACCACCGCCAACGACGACGGCACGTACATCACGTACCGCCTGGCCAAGTTCGCCCGCTCCAACCAGGGCACCTCGGTCAACCAGAAGGTCATCGTGGCCGAGGGCGACCGGATCATCGAGGGCCAGGTCCTCGCCGACGGTCCGGCCACCCAGCGGGGCGAGATGGCGCTGGGCAAGAACCTGCTCGTGGCGTTCATGCCGTGGGAGGGTCACAACTACGAGGACGCGATCATCCTGTCGCAGCGCCTCGTGCAGGACGACGTCCTCTCCTCGATCCACATCGAGGAGCACGAGGTCGACGCCCGTGACACCAAGCTCGGCCCCGAGGAGATCACCCGGGACATCCCGAACGTCTCCGAGGAGGTCCTCGCCGACCTCGACGAGCGCGGCATCATCCGCATCGGTGCCGAGGTCATCGCCGGTGACATCCTCGTCGGCAAGGTCACGCCCAAGGGTGAGACCGAGCTGACGCCCGAGGAGCGCCTGCTGCGCGCGATCTTCGGTGAGAAGGCCCGTGAGGTCCGTGACACCTCGCTGAAGGTGCCGCACGGCGAGACCGGCAAGGTCATCGGTGTGCGCGTCTTCGACCGCGAGGAGGGCGACGAGCTTCCCCCCGGTGTGAACCAGCTGGTGCGCGTCTACGTCGCGCAGAAGCGCAAGATCACCGACGGTGACAAGCTCGCCGGCCGTCACGGCAACAAGGGCGTCATCTCGAAGATCCTGCCGATCGAGGACATGCCGTTCCTGGAGGACGGCACCCCGGTCGACATCATCCTCAACCCGCTCGGTGTCCCGTCCCGAATGAACCCGGGACAGGTGCTGGAGATCCACCTCGGCTGGCTCGCCAGCCAGGGCTGGGACGTCTCCGGTCTCGCCGACGAGTGGGCGCAGCGTCTCCAGGCCATCGACGCCGACCAGGTCCCGCCGCGGACCAACGTCGCGACGCCGGTCTTCGACGGTGCCCGCGAGGACGAGCTGGCCGGTCTGCTGGAGCACACCATCCCGAACCGCGACGGCGAGCGCATGGTGCTCCCGTCCGGCAAGGCGCGGCTGTTCGACGGCCGCTCCGGTGAGCCGTTCCCGGAGCCGATCTCGGTCGGCTACATGTACATCCTCAAGCTGCACCACCTGGTCGACGACAAGCTGCACGCCCGTTCGACCGGCCCCTACTCGATGATCACCCAGCAGCCGCTGGGTGGTAAGGCCCAGTTCGGTGGCCAGCGCTTCGGTGAGATGGAGGTGTGGGCGCTGGAGGCTTACGGCGCCGCGTACGCCCTCCAGGAGCTGCTGACCATCAAGTCCGACGACGTGACCGGCCGCGTGAAGGTCTACGAGGCCATCGTCAAGGGCGAGAACATCCCCGAGCCCGGCATCCCCGAGTCCTTCAAGGTGCTCATCAAGGAGATGCAGTCTCTCTGCCTGAACGTGGAGGTGCTGTCCAGCGACGGTATGTCCATCGAGATGCGTGACACCGACGAGGACGTCTTCCGCGCTGCGGAGGAGCTCGGCATCGACCTGTCCCGGCGCGAGCCGAGCAGCGTCGAAGAGGTCTGACGGGAGTCCGGCGGGCCTTGGGAGACCAAGGCCCGCCGGCCCCAGGACCCCCGTATCAGACCAAAGACTTACAACCCTGAGAGGGATTGACGCATAGTGCTCGACGTCAACTTCTTCGACGAGCTCCGGATCGGTCTGGCTACCGCTGACGACATCCGTCAGTGGAGCCACGGCGAGGTCAAGAAGCCCGAGACCATCAACTACCGCACGCTCAAGCCCGAAAAGGACGGACTCTTCTGCGAGAAGATCTTCGGTCCGACCCGGGACTGGGAGTGCTACTGCGGCAAGTACAAGCGCGTCCGCTTCAAGGGCATCATCTGTGAGCGGTGTGGCGTCGAGGTCACCCGTGCCAAGGTGCGCCGTGAGCGGATGGGCCACATCGAGCTCGCCGCGCCCGTGACGCACATCTGGTACTTCAAGGGCGTTCCGTCGCGGCTGGGTTACCTGCTCGACCTCGCCCCGAAGGACCTGGAGAAGGTCATCTACTTCGCGGCGTACATGATCACGTACGTGGACGAGGAGCGCCGTACGCGCGACCTGCCCTCGCTGGAGGCCCACGTCTCCGTCGAGCGCCAGCAGATCGAGCAGCGCCGCGACGCCGACCTGGAGGCCCGCGCCAAGAAGCTCGAGACCGACCTGGCCGAGCTGGAGGCCGAGGGCGCCAAGGCCGACGTGCGCCGCAAGGTGCGCGAGGGTGCCGAGCGCGAGATGAAGCAGCTGCGTGACCGTGCGCAGCGCGAGATCGACCGTCTCGACGAGGTGTGGAACCGCTTCAAGAACCTCAAGGTCCAGGACCTCGAGGGCGACGAGCTGCTCTACCGCGAGCTGCGTGACCGCTTCGGCACGTACTTCGACGGCTCGATGGGTGCCGCGGCGCTGCAGAAGCGCCTGGAGTCCTTCGACCTCGACGAGGAGGCCGAGCGCCTCCGCGAGATCATCCGGACCGGCAAGGGCCAGAAGAAGACCCGTGCGCTCAAGCGCCTGAAGGTCGTCTCCGCGTTCCTGCAGACCAGCAACAGCCCCAAGGGCATGGTGCTGGACTGCGTCCCGGTCATCCCGCCGGACCTGCGTCCGATGGTGCAGCTGGACGGTGGCCGCTTCGCGACCTCCGACCTGAACGACCTGTACCGCCGTGTGATCAACCGGAACAACCGACTGAAGCGGCTTCTCGACCTCGGTGCGCCCGAGATCATCGTGAACAACGAGAAGCGCATGCTCCAGGAGGCCGTCGACGCGCTGTTCGACAACGGCCGCCGTGGCCGTCCGGTCACCGGTCCCGGTAACCGCCCGCTGAAGTCCCTCAGCGACATGCTGAAGGGTAAGCAGGGTCGCTTCCGTCAGAACCTGCTCGGTAAGCGTGTGGACTACTCCGCGCGTTCCGTGATCGTCGTCGGTCCGCAGCTCAAGCTGCACCAGTGCGGTCTGCCGAAGGCGATGGCGCTGGAGCTCTTCAAGCCGTTCGTGATGAAGCGCCTGGTCGACCTGAACCACGCGCAGAACATCAAGTCGGCGAAGCGCATGGTCGAGCGCGGCCGCACGGTCGTGTACGACGTGCTGGAAGAGGTCATCGCGGAGCACCCGGTTCTGCTGAACCGTGCGCCCACGCTGCACCGCCTCGGCATCCAGGCCTTCGAGCCGCAGCTGGTCGAGGGCAAGGCCATCCAGATCCACCCGCTCGTCTGCACCGCGTTCAACGCGGACTTCGACGGTGACCAGATGGCCGTGCACCTGCCGCTGTCCGCGGAGGCGCAGGCCGAGGCCCGCATCCTGATGCTGTCCTCGAACAACATCCTCAAGCCGGCCGACGGCCGTCCGGTGACGATGCCGACCCAGGACATGGTCCTCGGTCTGTTCTTCCTCACCACCGACGGCGAGATGCGCGACCTCAAGGGCGAGGGCCGTTCCTTCGCCTCGGTCGCCGAGGCGATCATGGCCTTCGACGCGGGCGAGCTGTCGCTCCAGTCGAGGATCGACGTCCGCTTCCCGGTCGGCACCATCCCGCCGCGTGGCTGGACCCCGCCGGCGCGTGAGGAGGGTGAGCCCGAGTGGCAGCAGGGTGACAGCTTCCGGCTGAACACCACCCTGGGCCGTGCGCTGTTCAACGAGCTGCTGCCCGAGGACTACCCGTTCGTCGACTACGAGGTCGGCAAGAAGCAGCTCTCCGAGATCGTCAACGACCTCGCCGAGCGCTACCCGAAGGTCATCGTGGCGGCGACGCTCGACAACCTGAAGGCGGCCGGCTTCTTCTGGGCGACCCGTTCCGGTGTCACCGTGGCCATCTCCGACGTCGTCGTTCCCGAGGCGAAGAAGGAGATCGTCAAGGGCTACGAGGCGCAGGACGAGAAGGTCCAGAAGCAGTACGAGCGCGGTCTGATCACCAAGGACGAGCGCACGCAGGAGCTCATCGCGATCTGGACCAAGGCGACCAACGAGGTCGCCGAGGCGATGAACGACAACTTCCCGAAGACCAACCCGATCTTCATGATGGTGAACTCGGGTGCACGAGGCAACATGATGCAGATGCGTCAGATCGCCGGTATGCGTGGTCTGGTGTCGAACGCGAAGAACGAGACGATCCCGCGTCCGATCAAGGCCTCCTTCCGTGAGGGCCTGTCCGTGCTGGAGTACTTCATCTCCACGCACGGTGCCCGTAAGGGTCTGGCGGACACCGCTCTGCGTACCGCCGACTCGGGTTACCTCACCCGTCGTCTGGTCGACGTCTCCCAGGACGTCATCATTCGCGAGGAGGACTGCGGCACCGAGCGCGGTCTGCGTCTGCAGATCGCGAGCCGGAACGCCGAGGGCACGCTGCTCAAGGCGGAGGACGTTGAGACGTCCGTGTACGCGCGCTGCCTCGCCGAGGACATCGTGGTCGACGGCAAGGTGCTGGCCCCGGCCGGTACCGACCTCGGCGACGTGCTCATCGACGAGCTGGTCCGCCACGGCGTCGAGGAGGTCAAGACCCGCTCGGTCCTGACCTGCGAGTCCGCCGTCGGCACCTGCGCGATGTGCTACGGCCGTTCGCTGGCCACCGGCAAGCTGGTCGACATCGGTGAGGCGGTCGGCATCATCGCCGCCCAGTCCATCGGTGAGCCCGGTACCCAGCTGACGATGCGTACCTTCCACACCGGTGGTGTGGCCGGTGACGACATCACCCAGGGTCTGCCGCGTGTCGTCGAGCTCTTCGAGGCCCGTACCCCGAAGGGTGTCGCCCCGATCTCCGAGGCCTCCGGCCGCGTGCGGATCGAGGAGACCGAGAAGACCAAGAAGATCGTCATCACGCCGGACGACGGCAGCGACGAGACGGCGTACCCGATCTCGAAGCGCGCCCGACTCCTGGTCAGCGAGGGCGAGCACGTCGAGGTGGGCCAGAAGCTCACCGTGGGTGCCACCAACCCGCACGACGTGCTGCGCATCCTGGGCCAGCGTGCCGTCCAGGTCCACCTGGTCGGCGAGGTCCAGAAGGTCTACAACTCGCAGGGTGTGTCGATCCACGACAAGCACATCGAGATCATCATCCGGCAGATGCTCCGCCGTGTGACGATCATCGAGTCCGGCGACGCCGAGCTGCTGCCCGGCGAGCTGGTCGAGCGCTCGAAGTTCGAGACCGAGAACCGTCGTGTGGTCCAGGAGGGCGGTCACCCGGCCTCCGGTCGTCCGCAGCTCATGGGTATCACCAAGGCCTCGCTGGCCACGGAGTCCTGGCTGTCGGCGGCGTCCTTCCAGGAGACGACGCGAGTCCTCACCGACGCGGCGATCAACGCCAAGTCCGACTCGCTCATCGGCCTCAAGGAGAACGTCATCATCGGTAAGCTCATCCCGGCCGGTACGGGTCTGTCCCGCTACCGCAACATCCGGGTGGAGCCGACCGAGGAGGCCAAGGCCGCGATGTACTCGGCCGTCGGCTACGACGACATCGACTACTCGCCGTTCGGCACGGGCTCCGGCCAGGCCGTGCCGCTGGAGGACTACGACTACGGTCCGTACAACCAGTAAGCGAGCAGCCATGTGAAGGGCGGCCATCCCTCGGTGAGGGGTGGCCGCCCTTTGGCGTACAGGTCAGAAGGTGGAGACGTCCCAGGTGACGTTGAGCTCGCTGAGCCCGTGGTCCGAGAGCAGCATGGAGCGCTGTAGGCGCCTGAGCGCCGGCGAGGGTTCGAGGCCCAGTTCGGTGACCAGAGTGGCGCGCATGCGCTGGTAGACGTCCAGAGCTTCCGATCGGCGCCCCGAGCGGTACAGCGCGAGCATCAGATGCGCGCACAGGCCTTCATGGGTCGGGTGCTGCGCAATGATGCTCCGCAGCTCGCTGAGCAGCTCGTGGTGCCTGCCCAGGCGAAGGTCGGATTCGATTCTGCGGTCCAGGCAGTTGAGCCGGGCTTCCTCTATCCTCTCCACCTCCCGTTGCAATCGGGGGCCGGCCTGCACGTCCGCCAGGGCCTGGCCGCGGCAGAGCCCCAGCGCCTGCGCGAAATTCTCCGATGCGGCCTCGAAATCGCCCTTCTCCCTGGCCCGGTGGCCGGCCGCGGCCAGTTGCTCGAAGTTGTCCAGCACGACTCGCCCGACGGGGGCCCGCAGGAGGTAGCCGCCGGGCAGGGTGACCAGGATGTCCTTGGCCCCGGGCGTCTTGGCGGGACAGCCGTCGGGATCCCTTCCGGCGGCCGTGGCGATGTTCTTACGCAGATGCAGGATGTAACTCTGCATCGCTGTCTTGGCGCTGGCAGGCTTCTTCTCCGTCGACCACAGTTCGTCCATCAGGGACGCGAGAGGGACGAACTGGTTGGCCTGCACGGCAAGCATGGCCAGCACGGTCCGCGGTTTGGCGGCCGTCGGTACGATCGAAGCGGTTTGCTGTGAGACCGCGAGCGGTCCCAGTACATCGACCTCCATGGAATTCCCCCGTTGTGAGACACATGCGGTTGATGCCGACTACTGAGGAAACGTTTTCCCGTGGTGGTGGAGAAACAGACGAGAACGGAGAGCTCACATTGCCTTGGCGCTGAATGCGCAGCCGGGCCTTGTCGCCGTGGAGGCCGCGGTGGGCTGCGGAGCTCTCAAGGAACTCATTCATCACGTCGGCGATGTTCACGCCGTAGGAACCAAGGACCTGGCCGACGCTCTGTTTTTCTCTCGCCTGCTCCCGCACGGGCACCTGTCCCCCGACCTGTGGCACATACTGGATGCTTGATCGTATTTGCGACACCTGACATTACGTGAAGTTCAGTTGATCTTTCATGGTCATGCGTGGAAAGTGGCCAGCGGGTCATGGCGCAAGGGGAAAGCGATTTCACCGGAGCGCGGTTTAGTGGCCGCGGGGGTAATCCGCAGATGAGACGTGATATGTGGCCAATGCAGCGATATGCTCGTGCGGTGGCGCTTCGGTGCAGTGGTCGGAGGACAGCGCCCGGATCGACCGGCCGCGACTCCCGCCGGGCGGTGTCGTACGGCGTATTTTCCGTCTCAAAAGCGATGTACGCCGGCCAGCCCGGAGAGCACCGTCAGGGCGTCCGTCTCATAGAGGACCTCACAGGCGCGGCTCACCGCGTAGCAGAGGAAGTAGCGCTCCGTGAGGGTCAGCCCTGCACTGTGCAGACCCAGGTACAGCAGGCTGGTCAGCAGGCGCGCGGCCAGGAAGGCCGGGTCGCGGTTGAGGAAGTCGCGCAGCCCGTCGGACGCGCCGACGATCCGGTGGAAGGCGCTCTCGTCCAGCGCGGTGGCGTCCTGTTCCTCCTCGTCCCCCAGCAGCCTCAGCTCCGTACCCGACCGGAACAGATCGGTCGCCGTGGGCTTCGCCGGGCGAACGGCCTCGAACCACTGCCGGGCGGGTTCGGACACCACCGGTCCACGGCCCTCGCACTGGGTGAGCACCGCGTCGACCAAGCCCAGCAGCGTGGGGGCGACCCGCGCGTACTGCTCGCTCATCGCCGACCGCGCGGCCTGCGGATTCCGGCTGGTGGCGAGGAACGCCTCCGCGTGCGAGCGGTAGCTGAGGAAGCCGAGCGGCACGCCGTCCCTGCCCAGCTCGTAGTCCTGTGCGGTCGGCGCCCCCGAGGCGCTGACGCCGCGCAGGTGGGCGGCCATCAGCGCGGCGGCGGCCGCCAGCAGGGCCGGGCGGCCCGCCTCTCCGGCCGCACCGACCGCGAGGAGGGCCGGGCACAGGTCGGCCAGCACCGTGCGGGTGAACGGCGCCAGGGCAGGACCGTCGAACACGGAGCCGGTGAGCGGAACGAGCCGGGCGGGCCCCGTCACGACCTGCACTTCCGTGCCGACTCGGCCCCCGGCCCCGGTCCCGGCTCCGGAGCCCAGTCGGCCCGCCAGCTCCCGTGCTCGTGCGGCGTACTCGCGCGCGGCCTCGCCGTCCTCCGGCCCCAGGGCCAGCTGCACGGACAGGGTGGGCTGCGCCGGACCGGTACCGCGTACGAAGAATGCCGGTGTCGGCGCGTCCGTGGCCGGGGGCTCGGTGAGCAGCGGTCGCACGATCCCGGCCAGCAGCAGGTCGGCGGTACCGGGTGGCGCCGTCAGCGCGATCTCCAGCCATTGCCGATGGTGAGCGGTGCTCCCGGCGTCTGTCCGGGGCGTGGGCGCCGTCATACGAGTTCCGGCTGGGACATCGCCATCTCGAAGGCGAGCTCGATCAGGGTGAGACCGGCCTGCCGGCGCGGCAGCCGGATGCCCCGGTCGTCCTCGATCAGGCCGCGGCCCCGGAGGAAGTCGGCGAGCGGGGCGATGGCGGGCCGGGTGAGGACTTCGGCCAGGTCCGTGCCGGTCCGGTAGGACCAGTCCTTCCTCGGTACGCCATCGAACATCGCGAGGCCCGCCTGGAGGAGCGAGACCAGTACCCGGTCCTGCCCGGCGGGCACATCGATGTCGAAGCCGAGCGGATCGGCGATGTAGGGGTGCAGCAGGCCCTTCGCATGGGACTGGAACTGCTGGTTGACCAAGGAGATCGCGCCCGAGCCGAGGCCCACGGTGTCGGCTCGCAGCTGGAAGTACATGGCCGCGAACGGCGACACCTTGCCGAAGTAACCGTTGGCGTATTCGGTGAGCCCGGAGGCGTCGATGGCCCGGCGGGCGCGGGCGAACAGGACCTGCTGACGCCGCAGATAGTCCCGCCGCTCGGAGGTCTCCATCCGGCGGCGCATGAAGGTGCCCGGTGTCGGCCGGAACGAATAGAGCGACAAGTGGTTGACGGGCAGTTCCAGGGCCTTGTCGACGGTCCGGGCCAGCTCGTCGGCCTCCTGGTCCGGAAAGCCGGACATGAGGTCGATGGACACGTCCTCGAAGCCGGCCTCGCGGGCGGCGTGGACGATACGGGTGGCCTGCGCGGCGGTGTGCCGACGACCGAGGCGGCGCAGCCGGGTGTCGTCGAAGGACTGCACTCCGCTGGACACCCGGTTGAAGCCCAGGCCGCGGAAGAACGCCAGCTTCCTCGCGTCCACAGTGTCGGGGCTGCACTCGATGGTGGCCTCGGCGACCTCGCTCAGGTCGAAGGAGGTGCGCAGCGCCTCCATGACGGCGGTCGCCTCGCGCTCGTCCAGGCTGCTCGCCGTACCGCCGCCCCAGTAAATGACGTACGGAATGTCCCCGGCAGACCGGTGGGCCGCACCGCGTACCTCTATTTCCTTGCACAGTGCGGTGATGTATTTCTGCCGTACCGAATCATCCGGCTTGCGGAGGAGGTCCTTGGTGGGAATCGCCTGGACCCAGTCGCAGAAGGTGCACTTGGAATGGCAGAAAGGTACGTGCACATAGAGCATCAGCAGGTTCCGCTGCGGAGAGCTGGAGGGGAGTTCCGCGAGTTGAGTGTCCAGTAGTCGTGTCTCCAGGCCGCCCATGGGATTCCTTTCGATGCTGACGCTGCTGAGGACTTGCAGCGGTGCCCCGGGCCGGAGATTCGGCCCGGGGCACCGGTCGGCACATCACTGTGCCGCTGGCTCACCCGACCTGGCGCACCGCGTCAGGAGGAGCAGGAGCAGCAGCACTCACAGGTGGTGCAGGAGGCCGACATGACCTTGGCCACGACCTCGCTGTCCTCGAGGCGGCTGTCGTCCAGGAACTCGGAGATCTCAAGGGCGTCGACGTCCAGCTCGGACAGGTGCACAGCGTCCACTGGAGGCTCCTTTCGTTTCCGGTGAAATGTAGAGCGCAATTTTTGCGCACGACTCGGAGGCTATGCGGGTTGGTTTGTCGGCGTCAAGGAACAAGATATTCAATTTTCCCGCTGCCTTCTCGCTGTGTTGCCGCTAAATCACCGCTAAAGCCGCGCTCAACCGCTGCTGTACTGCTGGTGTGTTTTCGTCATGGAGTCGGGGTTCTGGTTTTCCTCTTCCTTGTTCCCGCTGCTTTGCGGCAGATATAAATTCAGCGTCTCTTCCGGAGTCCACCGCAGGGAGATCTTCGTATGACGCAGAGCCCAGAAGCAGTTGCCGGCGACTTCACGCTCCCGGAACTGGAGGACGTACGACGCGAGGCCGCCAAGGTCGACACCCATGCCGTTCTGGCGCTTCCGGAGAGCGAGGAGCCGGCCTGGTCCAGGGAGGCGATGGCCCTGGCGCTGTGGGAGGACCGGTCGATCAGCACCGAGGAGCTGAAGGCCGCCGCCGAGGCCCGGTGCGCCGCCCGCACGCCCCGCCTGCACACCTTCGTGCCGCTCTACACGACCAACTACTGCGACTCCGAGTGCAAGATGTGCTCCATGCGGAAGGGCAACCTCCGCCTCGACCGCAAGTTCTCCGGCCGCAAGGAGATCACCGCACAGCTGGAGATCCTCTACCACCACGAGGGCGTCCGCGGAGTCGGCTTCCTCACCGGCGAGTACGAGGACAAGCACACCCGGCTCAGCTCGGCCTTCCGGATCGGCTGGGCCATCCGCACCGCCCTCGACATGGGCTACGAGCGGGTCTACTTCAACATCGGCAGCATGGAGCCGGACGAGATCGACGTCCTCGGCGAGTGGATCGGCCACGAGGAACCGGTCACCATGTGCGTCTTCCAGGAGAGCTACGACAAGGAGACCTACGGCCGGTTCATGGGCCAGACCTCCGCCCAGGTCCCCAAGGCGAACTTCGACCGCCGGGTGGTCTCCTTCGACCGCTGGCTCGACGCGGGCTTCCGGTACGTCAACCCCGGCGTGCTGGTGGGCCTGCACGACGACCTCTCCGCCGAGATCGTCAGCCTGGTCTCCCACGGCGCGCACCTGCGGGCCCGGGGTGCGGTCGTCGACCTGTCGGTGCCCCGGATGCGCCCCGCGATGACGTCACGGGACACCACCCGGGTCAACGACGACGACTACCTGCGGATGATGTCGGCGGTCGCCTTCACCTGCCCCGAGCAGCGGCTGGTCCTCACCACCCGGGAACCGCAGGAGTTCCAGGACGTGGCGATGGGCCTGGCCGGGGTGATCTCGCCCGGCAGCCCCGACGTCGCCCCCTACCGACCGGACTCCCGCGCCCGTAACGACGAGGCCAGCTCGCAGTTCCTGGTGGCGGACCTGCGCAGGCCACGACACATCCTGAGCCGTATCGAAGCGGGGGGACGCCCGGTCGAACACTTCGTGGACCCGTCCTCGTCGGCTCCCACGGCGGGCTGACGTCCCATGGCGGAGGAGACCGCGACCGGCGGGAAACCGACCGTCTACCTGGTGCACGGCCTGCTCGGTACGGGCTACGCCCACTTCAGCCGGCAGATCGGGGCGTGGCGCGACCGCTACCGGGTGATCCCGGTGGACCTGCCAGGACACGGCCGCTGCCCACGGGACGCGGAGGAGGACTACTTCGACGGGGCTCTGCGTCACCTCGTCACGCTTGTGGACGGTTTCGGCCGGGGACGGCTCGTCGGCGCCTCGTACCTGGGCGGTCCGCTCGCCTTCCGCTGCGCGGCCACCCGGCCCGACCTGGTCTCCTCCCTGGTCCTCACCGGCTTCGCCCCGGATGCCGGCAGGGAGGCCTTCCTCTCACTCATCGCGGGGTTCGACCGGCTGGCCGCGGAGCAGCCGGCTCTGGCGGCCGAGTACGAGCGGCTGCACACCGGGCGCTGGAAGCAGACGCTCGCCGCGGTCACGGGGCACTGCGGCCGGGACTTCGAGCGGACGGTGCTCGTGCGCTCGGAGGACCTCGCCTCCCTGCGCGTCCCCGTGTTCATCCTCAACGGCTCGCTGAAGTCGGCCGAGAAGGCCGCGGCGGAGCGCGCCGACGGCCTGGGCGGGCGAGTGCGCGGGCGGGTCGTCGAGGGAGCCGGGCACCTGGTCTGCCACGACAGGCCGGAGGAGTTCAACGAGGCCGTGGAGGCCTTCTGGCAGACGAGCGAGAGGGACAACGCGTGACAGCAGCGACACCACCGCCAGGGACGAAGTCGGGAACGGGGCCGGGAACGGAAACGGAGTCGGAGCTGCGCGCCGGACTCACCGCCCTCCTTCAGGAGAGCGACCCGCACCGGCAGCTCGACTCGCTCGAAAACGTCGTGGTGAGGGCGTACTTCACCAAGCGCATCCCGGAAGCGGGCGCCGTCCCCGGACCCGCCGACGCCCCGAAGACCATCGAAGGGTGGGTGACATGGGCCGTCCGGCGTTCCTCCGGTTCCTGACGGGCCGGCAGCACACCGCCGCCGGGACGCCGCCCACCGGAGTGCGGTGGGACGACGCGTTCGTCACCTGGGACGCCCTGCTGGCTCGCGGCCGTGAACGGTCGTCGGAGGTCCGCCCCGGAGCGACGTACGCCGTGGACCCGGCCGCCGGGCCGGAGTCGCTGGCCTCCCTGTTCGCCGTGGCCACCGTCGCCGGCACGGTGCTGCTGTGGGCGTCCCCGGTGACCCTCGGCGTGCCCCACCGGCAGGTCGCGCCGGCCCTGTTCGAGGTGGCGGACGGTGAGCTGCCGCTGCCCCGCGAGGACCACCGCCCGCTGTGGGGCGTGTGCACTTCCGGCAGCTCCGGCCGGCCCAAGGCGGCGATCGGCTACGCGGACGAGTGGGAGCTCATCGCCCTGCACTGCGAGGCCGCGATGTACGGGGACGTCTTTCCCGGCGGCCCGCCCGAGGCCCTCGCGACGTGCCTGCCCCTGGGCTTCTCGGCCGCCTTCTTCATGTCCGTGCTGCCCGCCCTGTACTTCCGCCGCGACCTGCTCGTCTTCCCGGCGCACGACTGGAGGCCGCTGTACGAGCTGGCGGCCGGCCGGCGCGTGCTGGCGCTCGGCGTGCCGGCCCTGGCCGCCGCCGCCTGCCTGACCGAGGAGTCCGCCGTCGACCTGAGCTCCGTCGCCCTGTTCCTCGGCGGCGGGCATCTGAGCGCCCCCCGGGTGGACCTCATCAGGGAGCGGTTCACCGGCGTGGCCGTCAGCAACCTGTACGGCACCGCGGAGACCGGCGCCATCGCTCTCGACCACGACCCCGGACACAACCGGCACGTCGGCCGCCCGGTGCCCGGCAAGGCCGTCTGGGTGCGGGACGCCGACCAGCGCGGCATCGGAGCCCTCGCCGTGGACGGGCCGGGCCGCTGCCATCACCTGTGGCGTCCGGGTACGGACCCGGTCGCCAGCCCGCCCGGCCACGCCACCGGCACCGACTACGCCCGGTTCGACGCCGACGGCAACCTCTGCCTGGAAGGGCGCGTCGACGGTGGCGAGAAGCTGGCCGGCGTCCTGGTCTACCCGCGCGAGATCGAGCGCCACGTCCTCGACCTCACCGGCGTCAGCGATGTACGGGTCACCGTCGAACGCGCGTCCACCGGCCTGGAGTTCCTGACCGCCAAGGTCGTCGGCAGCGTCGACGCGCACACGGTGCGGGAGCACTGCGCCGCCCTCCCGGAACGGAGCCGGCCCGCCCGTATCACCTGCGCGTCCGAGCGCGAGGCCGCATCCGCCTACAGCACGCACGGAAAGCTCTGACATGGCATCAGGCATGGCACCAGACGAGGCAACCGACACGACGCGCACCGCGACGACGCCCGGTCCGGCCGCGGCCGCCGACCCGGGGCTGAACAGGACCTTCCGCGTCCGCGCCGACGCCTTCTACGTACGCCAGCAGGACGGCGTATGGCTGGGCAACAACACCGGCTCCTTCTCCGTACGCGGTCAGGGGGCGTACGAGCTGGTCAGCTCCCTCTTCGCGGGCCTGGACGGCGAACGCACCCTGCTGGACATCTACGGCAACGTCCCGGAACGGGCCCGTCGCTCGGTGCTCAGCGTGGTCAACGCGCTGCTGCGCAACGGCCTCATCAAGGAGGTCTCGCACCCGGCTGAACCGGTCCCCGCGTGGATGCGCGAGCGGTACGCCACCCACCTCGCCTTCCTGGAGCACCACGCCGACCGGCCGGTCACCCGGCTCCAGCGGGTCCGCACCGGCCGCGTGGTGTGCGCCGGGCGGGGTACGGCGCTGCGCGCCCTCCTCGACGCGCTCCGCGACTTCGGCATCGCCCGGGTGGACGTCCTGGCCGACGGCGACCCCGGTCTGGAGCCGCTGCTGGCCGACACGGCCGCGGCGGATCCCGGCGCGCGCTGGCGCCTGCACGACGGCCTCGGCCCGGCCGACCCGGCCGCCGTCGCGGACCATCCCACAGTGGCCGGGGCCGACGTGGTCCTGCTGGCCTACGACTATGCGGACGCGGCCGGGCTGGCCCGGGCGCAGCGCGCGCTGTGGGCGGGTGGTGCCGCCGTCGGCGTGCTGGCCGGGTGCGGTGACTTCGTGACCGCCGTGGCACCCGGCCGGGACACGCCCTGGTGCTGGGAGTGCGTCCACCGCTCCGTGGCGGGCAGGGCTGTCGGGGAGACCGAGGGACTGGAACCGGCCGTCGCACCGTCGGCCGTCGGCGCCCTGCGGTTGGCGGAGCACACCTTCGTCCTCCTGGCCGGAGTCGAGCCCGTCGACGGGACACCGCTCGACGGGAAACCGGTGACCACGGTGGAACCGCTCGCCCCGGTCGTACGCAACCACTCCGTGGCGCGCCACCCGTGCTGCCCCCACCATCCACCGCTGCGGCCCGTGCCGGCGGACGCCTCGCCCCGGGTGGTGACGCCGGAGGACGCGGTACGGCCCGACATACCCGCCCCGGAGGACCCGCCGACCCGGGTCGAGGTCTCGGACCGCATCGTCGCCGTGAGCGCACGCCTCACCGACCCGCTCACCGGCCCGCTGCTCGCCCTCGGCGAGGACGATCTCGGTCAGCTGCCGCTGTCGGCGAGCGCCTGCCGGATCGCCGACCCGGCGCGCGACGCCGCCGACCCCGGCGGCCTGCGGGTGGTGTGCCGGGCGCTGGCTCCCCGCGAGGCCCGCAACCAGGCCGTGCTGTTCGCGTTGGAGTGGCTGGCCGAACGGGTCGCCCGGGAGAACGGGCTCGCCGCGGCCGCCGCTGCCGGCGCGGCCGCTCCGGGCCAGGGCTACCGGTTCGGCGCCGGATGGTCGTCCGCCGAGGCACACTGCAGGGCCCGTCTGAACGCCGCGCTCGCCGCGCCGGCCGGCGTCCTGGACTGGGCACCGGCTCCCGGCGGCTCGGACGTCGGCGGGCCGGAGTCACGGTTCCTCGCCGGGGCGCTGACCGTGGAGGGCGACCCGTGGAAGGCGACGGCGGTGGAGACGCTGCCCCACGGTGTCGTCCGCGCGCACGTCCGTACCGGAAGCGGAGCCACCGTCACCGGCGTGGGTACCCACCGCGACCAGGCGGTCGGGCACGCCCTGGCCCGGGCCGTCGCACGGCACGCCGCCACGGGCGCGGGCGGCACCGCCGGGGCGGACGACCGGGAAGTGGTGGCGTTCCTCGCCCCGCCCGTCGCGACCTGGACCGACACGCTGCGCGAACCCGGACCCGACGGTGCCCTGGAGTTCACCGCCATGCTGCCGTTCCTCGGCTCCGGCGGCCCCCATGTCGTCGCCGTACCGTCGCCGGAGGTGCCCGCATGAGCCCGGTGACCGCACCGGCCGTCGTCGGCAGGGGAGTGCTCGCCGACCACCTGGCCGAACGGTTCGCCGCCGGCGAAGCCGGTCACCGTACGGCACAGGGGGCGGCACAGGGCATGGCACTGGGGGCGGCGCACGGCGCGGCACCCGCGACGACGGTGCTGGTGGCCGAACTCGACGGGATCGGTGACTTCCAGGACACCGTGGTGGACTGCCTGGTGACGGGCGGTCCGCTCCTGTTCGTCGGCACCTGGCGGTCGCTGGCCTACCTGGGACCGATGTGGGTTCCCGGCTCGCAGGGCTGCTGCCCCAACTGTCTGGTGACCCGGACCGCGAACTCCCCGTTCGGCCCCGACCTGGTGGGCGACGACTTCGCCGAGTCCTGGTCGCACGGGCCCGAGGTCCGCGTGTGGGGGCCGGGCGTGCTGCGCCTGGTCGAGCACCACGTCCGGGCCTGCCTCGCCCGGCGGCGCCCGGACCCCGGCGGGAGGGTCGTCGTGGTGGACGGCGCCACCGGGACGGTCGAGGAACAGACCCTCCTCGCCGACTCCGCCTGTCCGAGCTGCGGTGTGCTGCGCGGGGACACGGCACCCGCCCTCACCCCGCGCGACGTACCGCTCACCAAGATCACCCCGTCCGTGCTGCGTACGCGCGAGGTGGACCAGGAGACCGTACGCCGCGACTACCTCTATCCCGGGCTCGGCCTGTTCAAGGAACTCCGCCAGGACCTGCAGAGCCCCTTCGGCGCCTGCTCGGTGGAGCTGCCGGCCCGCTGGGGCCGCCGCGAACCCGCCATCGGCCGGGCCGCCGACTACCGGACGAGCCGCACCATCGCCGTACTGGAAGGGCTGGAGCGGTACGCCGGCCTCCACCGCGGCGGCGCCGCACCGCCCGTACGGGCGCGGTACGCGGACATCGCGGACCGCGCGCTGTACCCGCCGGACCTGGGCACGCACCCCGAGGAGAGCTACCGGTCGGAAGGGTTCCGCTACCGCCCTTTCGACCCGGACACCGAGGTCGACTGGGTCTGGGCGTACTCCTTCCGCAGGGACGACCGCGTCCTCGTACCGGAGCGGGCGGCGTTCTGGGGACCGCGCCACGACGACGAGGTCTCGTTCTTCTACGACACCTCCAACGGCTGCGCGCTGGGCAACTCGGTGGAGGAGGCGGTCCTGCACGGCCTGCGTGAGCTGGCCGAGCGGGACGCCTTCCTGCTCACCTGGTACCGCGAACTGGATCTCCCCGAGGTCTCCATGGAAGGCGCCGACCGAACCCTGGACCATCTGCTCGCCAAGGCCCGGCTGTTCACCGGGTTCGGGTTCCGCTGCTTCGACGCCACGATGGAGTACGGCATCCCCGCCCTCGTCCTGACGGCCGAGAACGAGGACGCCGCAGGCCCACGGATCTTCGCGGGCTGCGGCTCCCACCCCGATCCCGTACAGGCGGTCGCGGGCGGGTTGCAGGAGCTCGTCGGCACGATCCTCGCCACCCGCGACGCCTACGAGCGCCGCCGGCCCGAGGCCCTGCGCATGCTCGACGACCCGTACCTGATACGGCGCATGGAGGACCACTCCACGGTGGGGGCCCTGCCCGAGGCACGCGAACGGTTCTCGTTCCTCCTCGACCGGGACGACGGCGGACAGGGCCCCGGTCCGGTGCCGCTGGCCCGGGTGCCGAAGACGCTCCGCTCCGACGCGCCCGATCTGAGGGCGGATCTGTTCACCGCCGTGTCCGGGATCCTCGACCGCGGCCTGGACGTGCTGGTCGTCGACCAGACCATGCCCGAGCTGGGGCGCAACAGGCTGAGCTGCGTACGGGTCCTGGTCCCGGGGCTGATCCCGATGACCTTCGGCCACCGCAACCGGCGCACCCGGGGCCTGCCCCGGCTCACGGAGGGAACGGGGCTGCCCTACCGCAGCAGGCTCGCGCCGGAGCACGAGATCGGCTCCGTCCCGCACCCGTTCCCGTGACGCGCATCGGACCGGCAGGCTCCGGAAGGGAGAGCACACAGTGATGAACGAGCCGCGCACACCCGCGACCGGCACGGCGACCGGCGCACCGGCTGCCCTCACGGCGGACGAGGCGTACGCCTACACCTCCGGGCTCCGGCTCGACCCCCGGACGGCCAACCCGGAGGACTGGCGGGTCGACTGGCACGACGGGCCGTGGCCGGTCAAGGTCTACACCGGCGGACGCCGGCTGCGGCTGGGGCCGGACGGCGCCCCGCACCTCGCCGCCCTGCACCGGCTGCTGTACGACGCCTTCGCGATCAGCCGGGTGCGCGCCGACCCGGCGGGCGGAGTGCACGCCACCCCGTCCGACCCGCGGCCGCACCGGGGCTCCAGCGTGCAGCTGCGCCGTCCGATCCCGTCGGGCGGGTCGATGTACCCGACGGAGGCGTACACCGTCCTCACCGGCGAGGACCTGGGATGCCACTACGACCCCTACCGGCATGAGCTGACCCGCGTGCGGGGCCGCGGGACGGTCCGGGCCGTCCGTACGGCCCTGGGCATGTCCGCCCACGAGCCCCTCCCGCCCGCGCTGCTCGTGATCACCAGCCGCTTCTGGAAGAACTTCTACAAGTACGGCGACTTCTCCGCCCGGCTGGGTGCGGTCGACGCCGGTGTGGCGGTGGGACGGGCCGTACGGCTGGCCCGCGCCGCCTTCGGACACGCCGATGTGCGCTCGGCGTTCGACGACACGGCGCTGCACGCCTGCCTGGGCCTGGACGAGACGGTGGAGAACGTCCTCACGGTCATCGGCCTCGGCCACCCGGTCACGGGCACCGGCAAAGGCGCCACGCCGGCTGCCGCCCCCGGACCCGTGCCCGCCGTACTGGAGCGCTCGCGTGTGATCAAGCGCTCCGTCCGTTTCGACGCGCTCCAGCGGGCCGCTCGCGCCCCAGGCCGGACGCCGCCACGCCCGCCGAGTTCTCCCCCCACCGTCCCGGCCGATGACGTGACCCTCGGCCTGCCCGCACCGCACCGACCCGACCTGCTGGCCGCGCCCGTGCTCGCCCGGCGCGCCTCGCGCGGGCGGCTGTTCACCGGTTCCGAGGTGACCGGAGAGCGGCTCGCGACCGTGCTGCACCACACCGCCGAGGGGCTGCGCGAGCTGGCACGCGACTGTCCCGACGGACTCGGCGCGCGAGCGGCGGAGACGGCGCTGTACTGCGCGGTGCACCGCGTCCACGGTGTCGCCCCGGGCTGGTACCGCTACCTGGCGGGTCCGCACGCCCTGCTGCCGGTCGGCGCGGGAGCCGACCCGGACTGTGCGCGGCGGGTCCAGGAGGCTCTGTTCGCGGCCTCCTTCAACGCCGAGCTGGCCGCCTTCACGGTGCACGTGGTGACCCCGCTCGACTGGCGCGGCGCGGTGGGGGCGCGGCCCTACCGCGAGCAGCAACTGGCCGTCGGCGCGGCGGTCGAGGGCGTGACGCTCTGCGCGGCGGCCGCGGCGGAGGACCTCAGCGGGCACGCCGTGCTCGGGTTCGACGTGACGGCGATGGACCGGGCCTACGGCCTCGAAGACAGCGGCAGCGGCACACAGGCGCAGGTCTGCGTGGGGGCGTTGCGCTCCGATCCGAACTGGGAGATTGCGGTGATTCCGCGGTGACGACGACCGACCATGACACGCCACATCACGCAGCAGCGCGGGACGCAGCAGTGCTGCGCAGCTCAGCGCAGGACGTCACGGCACGCGACCGGGCACAGCAGGCGGCCGGATTCAGCCCGTACTACCTCTTCCGCCGCGGCACGCTCGGCCTGCCCGCGCTGGAAGGGCTGGCACCGAGCCGGACGTGGCCGCTCCTGGCGGAGGCCGAGCGCGCGAGGGCTCGCCGCGAGGAGCTGCGCGACCGGCTGGAGGACGCGCTGTACGAAGCCGTACCGGCGCTGGCCACCGAGGAGCGGCACGAGATCCTGGGGCTGCGTCGTGCCATCCACAACGACCGCCTCCCCGACGCCCCGGACGCCGTCCGGCTCCTGGAGGACGAGCCGCGCGAGCTGCTGGAGGCATGGCTGCGGCACCGCGCCGACGGCACGCGGCTGATGCGGGAGGCGGAGGCCGCGCTCGCCGCCGAACTGGACGCGGGCCGCCGTGTCCTGGCGGACACCGCCCACCAGGAGGACTTCCAGCGAGGGCTCCAGCTGTCGGACGAGCGCACCTGGCGGACCGTGCTCGACTACGCCGCCGATCCGTTCTCACCTCGCCGCAAGCCCAGCCGGAGACGCCGCGTCGAGAACACCCTGACCAGCTTCGCGTACCGGGTCGTCTTCAAGCCCTCGCCGTTCGCGTCCTTCACCGAGATCGGCGCCGCCCCGTGGCAACCGGGCACCACCGAGCACCAGCCGGAGCCCGCGCCGAAGGGACGGCCCGTGCAGGCGCGGCTCAGCGCCGGCCTGCTCTCCTGGATGGCGTACGAACTGCACCGGCTCGACCGCGCCGACGAGCTCATGCGCATCCGGCTCAACAACTCGCTGACCGCGCGGGGCGACCGGGTGTTCTGCGTCCAGCGCGCCCCCGACGGCGCCGAGGAGGCCGCGTACGGCACCTCGCGCGTCGTCAGCGCCCGCGACACCGCCTTGCTGCACCTGCTGCGGCAGCTGCTCGCGGACGGCGAACGGCCCGAACGGTACGTCCGCGACAGGCTGGTGGCGGCCGGACTGGCCCCGCAGGCCGCGGCCAAGGCCCTGGACCAGCTCGTCCGGGCCGGTATCTGCCACCGTGGACTCGGGCTGCCGGACCAGCACCCGCGTCCGGCTCAGGCCATCGCCCAGCGGCTGCGCGGACTGGGCACCGACCAGGCGGGCGGTTGCGCCGTGGTCTTCGAGCGCCTCCAGGCCATCGAGGACGGTTTCTCCGCCGCGACGGCGCGGCGCCGTGCCGCGCTCCTGGCCGAGGTACGGGAACAGGTCGACGCCTTCGTGGCCGCCGTCGGCTGCCGGGCACCGGCCCCCGAGGCGATGCGCTCCACGCTGTACGAGGACGTCGGCACCCGGGAACCCGCCCGCACCTGGCAGCCAGCGCTCCTGGAGGAGAACCGCTGGGCCCTGGAGGTGTTCCAGCGGGTCGTCCCCGTGCTGGACGACGCGAGCATCGAGAAGGCGGGCCTGTACGCCTTCTTCACCGGCCGGTACGGGGAGCCGGCGGCCGACGTGCCGTTCACCGAGTTCTACCGGGCCTTCTCCGAGCTGTCCCCGGCCGAGGCGAGCGCGGTCGCCGGCGGCCTCGGCGATCCGCACTGCGACGACATCCGCCGGCTGCGCCGGGAGTTCGCTGATCTGCTGCGTACCGAACTGCGTACCGGACCGCGTACCGAAGCACGTACCGAACTCCGCCTCGACCCGGACCGGTTGCGCGCGTTCGCGGACCGGCTGCCCCCGGCCCTGGCCCCCTGGCGGTCCGCCGCCTACCGCGTGCAGTTCGCCGCCGACCCCGGCCGGCGGATCGCCGTCGTCAACGGCGTCACCACCGGACACGGCGTGTTCTTCTCCCGCTTCTGCGAACTGCTGGAGCCGGACCGGCCGGACACCTGGAGCCTCACCGAGGCTCTGCGCGACCGGATCGCCGAGACGACACCCCGGCAGTGCGACATCACGGCGGTGCTCGGCCTCAACTTCAACCTGCACCCACGCCTCAGCCCGTACGAACTCGTCTACCCCGGCTCCGTCCCGCACACCGCCGCCGACCGCGACCACACGCTCACCCTCGCGGACCTCGTCGTCCGGCCCGATCCGGCGCGGCGCGTGCTGACGCTGGTCAGCGTCCGGGACGGGCAGCCGCTGGACCTCGTACCGCTCAACTTCCTCTACCCCGCGGCGGCGCCCGCCCTCTACCGGCTGCTGTGCGCGTTCGCCCCCACGCGTACATACCGGGGCGGGCTGTGGGACCAGCTGGACCGGGCCGACGCCCTCGCGGGACGGGCCGCCGGGCACACCGGCGCACCGACGGCCGAGCGGACGCGGCCGCGCGTACTCCTCGGGGACATGGTGCTCGACCGCGCGTCGTGGCGGTGTCCCACCGATGCCGTTCCGGCCGGGGAGGGTCTGGAACGCCAGGAGGCCGGCGCCCTCGCCGCGTTCGACCGCTGGCGCCGGGACCGGGGCATACCCCGGCACACCTTCTTCCGCATCACCGCGGCACCGGCCGTCGCGCCGGGCGAGCACGACCTGCTGGCGGAGACCAGGCGGTGGGCTCTCGAAGCGCGCACGGCCAGGCTGCACAAACCGCACTACCTCGACGCCCGCAACCCCTTCCTGCTCCAGATCCTGGCCCGGCAGCTCGCGGAGGCCGGCGACGGGGCCACGGTCACCTTCCACGAATGCCTGCCGCACGCCGAGGACTACGACGGACGGGACGGCCGCCCCACCGGCGCCGAGGAGTTCTTCGTCGAGCTCACCCTCGGACCCTCGGCGGCCGACGCGGACCCGCACACCCGAGGGGACGACGATGTCAACGACTGAGTGGTACGGCCTGCACATCCACCGCTACACCGAGCAGGACGCCTTCCTGGTGGACGCGGTGGCCCCGGCCGTCGCCCCGCTGTACGACTCGGGGGTCCTGGAGCGCTCCTTCTTCCTCCGCTACTGGCAGGGCGGCCACCACATCCGCCTGCGACTGCGTCTCGCCGGGCCCGACCCCGAGTCCGGGGAGCGGCACGTACGCGAGGTGGCCGGCCGGCTCGCCGCCCACCTGGCCGAGTTCCCCGGAGGCACCGGTCCCACCGCCGAGGAGTTCCGGGACGCCCAGGCCACCATGGCGGCGCTGGAGTCGGAGACGCCCGACGAGCTGCGCCCGCCGGACTCCATCCACCGGGTCCCGTACACGCCGGAGTACGGCAAGTACGGGGGAGAGGACGGCGTCGCCATCGCCGAGCGGTTCTTCGACCGCAGCAGCGCGGTGGCGCTGGCCGCGCTGCGCGCCATCGACGGGTCCTCCGCCAAGCGGCTCGGCACTGCCTTCTCCATGATGCTGCGCGGTCTGGGCGCCGCCCGGCTGTCCCCGGCCGACATGGCGGCCTTCTTCGCCCACTACTGCCTGGTGTGGTCGCCGTACGTCTTCGACCGGTTCCTCGACACCTGGCCGGACCTGCTGAGCCGGCGCCGGGCCCCCACCGCCGCGCACGCCGCACGGCTGCTGGGCCTGCCGCACCCGCCGGACGCGCCGTCGGACCCGTTCGGCCGGGCCGTGCACGAGGCGTGGCAGGCGCTGGACGGCGCGAGCGGCAGCGTGCTGCCCGCGGTCACGCTCGGCGGCGACGACGCCTCGCCGGAACGCCGGCGGCAGATCGTCCTGCTCAGCTACCTGCACACGCACAACAACAGGCTGGGCCTGATCCCCGAACAGGAGTCGTTCCTGGGATACCTCGGCCACCACGTCGTCAGCGACGTCGCCGGCACCGACCCGTCGGCCGGTCTGCTCGACCGCGTACGCGAACACCGCAGGGCACGTCTCGCGGCGCATCCCGAAGTGCCGTCCGGGCACTACTGAACAGGAGACTCCCTTGGACATCGCCGACCGTACCTATCCCTTCACCCGCCACGTCCCCTTTCAGATGCCGGAGGAGTTCGCCTGGCTGCGGGCGAACCGGCCCGTCAGCCAGGTACGCCTGGAGAGCGGTGACACCGCCTGGCTGATCACCCGGTACGAGGACGTGCGCGCGGCCCTCACCGACCAGCGCTTCAGCCGGACCATCAACCGCGAAGGCGCCGCGCGGGTGGACACCGGCTTCCAGGCCGACGCGTCCAGTCCTGTCTTCAACTTCGGCGGTTCGATATCCGAGCCGCCCGGCCACACCCGCTGGCGGCGGATCGTCAACCAGGCGTTCACCGCACGGCAGGCGGAGGCCATGCGCGGCGCGATCGCCGCGCACACCGACGAACTGCTGGACGACCTGGCCTCGCGTGACGGCGGCTTCGACCTGATGGCCGACTACGCCTACAAACTGCCCATCCGGGTCATCTGCGACCTGCTGGGCCTGGAGGACGAGGCCCGCCCCGAGTTCACCGCCCTGGCCGCCCAGCTCACCCGGCGCGACATGCAGTCCTCCTTCATCGAATTCGGCCAGGCACTCCAGTCCATCGGCCGCTACGCCATCGGCCTGATCGTCCGCAAACGGCAGAACCTCGGCGACGACCTGCTGAGCACCCTGATCGGCCTGCGGGACGAGGACGACGGGCGGCTCAACAACGAGGAGCTGGTCTCCACGGTGATCCTGCTGCTGATGGCCGGCTACGAGTCCACCGCCGTCCAGCTCGGCAACGCCTTCTACGCACTCTTGCGCCACCCCGAGCAGATGCGCAGGCTGCGGGCCGAGCCGCAGCTGATCCAGGGCGCGGTCGAGGAGATACTGCGCTACGCCCAGATGGGCACCGGCTATGCGATCGCCAAGTTCACCACCGAGGACCTCGAGGTGTCGGGCACGAAGATCCCGGCCGGCTCCACGGTCTTCGTCTCGCTCGCCTCGGCCAATCGGGACGAGAAGATCTTCGGCGACGACGCCGCCGTGTTCGACGTCGGCCGCGGCTGCGCCCACCGGCAGACCGCCTTCGGCCACGGGCCCCACTTCTGCCTGGGCGCGGCACTGGCCAGGGCCGAGATGCAGGAGGGCATCGCCCGGATGCTGGCCCGGTTCCCGGACCTCAGGTTCGACGGCCCCGATCTGGACGGCGTCCCGCTCGCCAGCAACCTGTTCACGTTCTACCCGGCCGTACTGCCGGTGCGGGTCTGAGGAGGCGGCCGTGGAAGCAGCAGCTCAGAGCGTGTATCCCTTCGAGCAGAAGTGCCCCTTCGCCCCGCCGGAGGAGCTCACCTGGCGGCGCAGGAACGCCCCCGTGTCCCAGGTGCGGCTGGCCAACGGCGGCACGGCGTGGCTCGTCACGCGGTACGACGACGTCCGCACCGTGCTGACGGACCCGCGCTTCAGCCGCCGTCAGGTCCGCGAGGCCGCCGTGCGCGGCGGCCCGCCGGGCGCCCCGGCCCCGGCGCCCCAGGGCGGCAGCGCCCGTATCACCCCGCCTCCGTCCGGCCGGTTCGACTTCGGGATGTCGCTGTCCGACCCGGACCGCCATGCCGCATGGCGGCGTACGCTCGCCTCGGTCCTCACACCCAGGCACGCCGAATCGCTCCGGGAGAGGGTCGCCCGGGCCGTCGAGGAGACCCTGGACGAGCTCCAGGGCGGCCCGCAGCCCGCGGACCTGGTCTCCGGCTTCGCCTACCAGGTGCCCGTGCGGGTCCTGTGCGAGCTGTTCGACCTGCCCGAGGACGTACGCCCGGCCTTCCGCGCCTGGGCCGCGCTGGTACGAGCCGCCGCCCCGTCCACGGCCGCCTTCGGCGAGGCGATGGGCTCGCTGTACGGCGTCGCCCGGCGCCTGGTGGACAAGGAACGCGCCGCTCCCGGCCAGGGCGTCATCGGTCTGCTGCTCACCGCCGCGGGGGAGGAGGCCGCGCCGACCGACGAAGAACTGCTCACGACGGTGATGCTGCTGGCGACCGCCGGCTACGAGTCCACCGCCGTCCAGTTCGCGAACGGACTGCTGGCGCTGTTCCAGCACCCCGGCGAGGCGGCACGGCTGCGTGCGGGCCAGGTCTCCGCGGCGGCGGCCGTGGAGGAGATCCTCCGGTACGCGCAGGCCGGCACGGGTTTCGCCGGTACGACCGTCACCACGGAGGACGTCCGGCTGGGCGGGGAGACCATCCCCGCCGGATCCACCGTCTTCATCTCACTGGACTCGGCGGGCCGGGACGAGAGCCACACCGACCGCCCTGACGAGTTCGACCTGGGCCAGGGCGCTCCCCACCACCACCTCACCTTCGGCGCGGGATCGCACTTCTGCCTGGGCGCGGCGCTCGCCCGCGTGGAGCTCCAGGAGGGGATCGCCCGGCTCCTGCGGAGGTTCCCCACGCTGCGTCCCCACGACAGTCCGGAGGCGGTGGAGTTCACCGCCAACCTCTTTCACCGTTATCCGCGCGAACTCACGGTGGTGTGGTCATGACCGAGAAGACGACCGAGGAGACGGCCGGGGAGACGTGCCCGCTGTACTGCACGGTCATCCTGTGGGACCTGTCCCGCTCGCAGCAGACGGTCGCGTCACTGCGGAGCTACCTGCGTGATTACGCGGTCGAGGCGTACGCGAAGACGCCGGGACTGCGCCAGAAGGTGTGGATCTCCTCGACCGGCCCCGAGGGCGAGCAGTGGGGCGCCGTCTACCTGTGGGACACCGAGGAGGCCGCGTACGGGCGGCCGCCCGGGGTGTCGAAGGTCGTCGAGCTCATCGGATACCGCCCCACCGAGCGCCGGTACTTCAGCGTCGAGGCGGCCACCGAGGGCCCGAGCCCGGTCGGGCCGCTCGTCGCGGGGCTCGGGCTGGCCTACCGGGAGGGGGCGCCGGAACCGCTGACCCGGCCCCGCGAGTTCCTGCCGCCCGGCAAGGACGCCTTCATCCCAGCGGCCCCGGCCCCGCACCCCCCGCAGCGGCCGGTCAGCTGAGGGTCCGGCCGATCCACTCGCGCACCTGGGCGTGGTGGGCGGCCCAGGCTTCCGACACCTGCGCGCCCCAGGCCCGCAGCAGCGTCCGGTACTCCTGGGCGCCCGCCGCGCGCACCACGTCGGCGGCGGACATCCGGGAGTGCAGTGTCTCGGCGGACGGCCGCGGTTCCAGCGGGCGGAACCCCCCGTGGGCCACCATGCGCTTGTGGAGCCGCGGGCCGAGCCGGGGATCGGCATCGTCCTCCACGAACATGCCCAGGGTCATCAGGCAGATCGACAGCCGCTGCACCGCGCGGTGATCGTCGCCGCCGGGGTGCTGGACGAAGTAGGCGTCCACGAGGATCTGGTGCAGCGGCCGGCGATCCTCGTCGATGTACGAGGCGGCGAGCAGTTCCATATAGGGAGCCCGGCACCGCTCACAGTCGAAGGTCCCGTACATCACGTTCCGTCATCGCCCTTCCCGCGAGCACGACGCGTGCCCACTCGTCCACCGTCTCCCACCTCCGGCACCACCCGCGATCAGCTCGTCCGGCGTGTTGGGGGGCCGGCCCATTGTTTTGACCGGAGTGGTTGCGATAGGTACGCTCAGACCTTGTGCCTGGGGTGTGCCCTGGCTCTCGTGCGTGCCATCACCCGCACTGCGAGCTGACACCGGCCACCGCAATCTGCGCTTAATTCTGCCTGGCGGCGGGAGTCCGCGAGATTCGACACACCCGACCGCGTGGGTCGGCGACGTTCCAGGTTAGCTTCACCATTCGGCACACAGAAACCGGAGAAGTAGTGCCTACGATCCAGCAGCTGGTCCGCAAGGGCCGGCAGGACAAGGTCGAGAAGAACAAGACGCCCGCACTCGAGGGTTCGCCCCAGCGTCGCGGCGTCTGCACGCGTGTGTTCACGACCACCCCGAAGAAGCCGAACTCGGCCCTGCGTAAGGTCGCGCGTGTGCGTCTGACCAGCGGGATCGAGGTCACCGCTTACATTCCGGGTGAGGGACACAACCTGCAGGAGCACTCCATCGTGCTCGTGCGCGGCGGCCGTGTGAAGGACCTGCCGGGTGTTCGCTACAAGATCATCCGCGGCTCGCTCGACACCCAGGGTGTCAAGAACCGCAAGCAGGCCCGCAGCCGCTACGGCGCCAAGAAGGAGAAGTAAGAATGCCTCGTAAGGGCCCCGCCCCGAAGCGCCCGGTCATCATCGACCCGGTCTACGGCTCTCCTCTGGTGACCTCCCTGATCAACAAGGTGCTGCTGAACGGCAAGCGCTCCACCGCCGAGCGCATCGTCTACGGCGCCATGGAGGGCCTGCGCGAGAAGACCGGCAACGACCCGGTCATCACGCTGAAGCGCGCTCTCGAGAACATCAAGCCGACCCTCGAGGTCAAGTCCCGCCGTGTCGGTGGTGCCACCTACCAGGTCCCGGTCGAGGTCAAGCCCGGCCGTGCCAACACCCTGGCGCTGCGCTGGCTCGTCGGTTACTCCCGCGCCCGTCGCGAGAAGACCATGACCGAGCGTCTGCTCAACGAGCTCCTCGACGCCAGCAACGGCCTGGGTGCCGCTGTGAAGAAGCGCGAGGACACGCACAAGATGGCCGAGTCCAACAAGGCCTTCGCGCACTACCGCTGGTAGTCGCAGACCCCATCGAGACCGAGAGAAGACTGAAGCCTTATGGCTACCACTTCGCTTGACCTGGCCAGGGTCCGCAACATCGGGATCATGGCCCACATCGACGCGGGCAAGACGACCACCACCGAGCGGATCCTGTTCTACACCGGCGTTTCGTACAAGATCGGTGAGGTCCACGACGGCGCCGCCACCATGGACTGGATGGAGCAGGAGCAGGAGCGTGGCATCACGATCACCTCTGCTGCCACCACCTGTCACTGGCCGCTCGAGGGCGACGACTACACCATCAACATCATCGACACCCCGGGTCACGTCGACTTCACCGTCGAGGTGGAGCGCTCCCTGCGCGTGCTCGACGGTGCCGTGACGGTGTTCGACGGTGTCGCCGGCGTTGAGCCCCAGTCCGAGACCGTGTGGCGTCAGGCGGACCGCTACGGCGTTCCGCGTATCTGCTTCGTCAACAAGCTCGACCGCACCGGCGCGGAGTTCCACCGCTGCGTCGACATGATCAGCGACCGCCTGGGCGCGCAGCCGCTGGTCATGCAGCTGCCGATCGGTGCCGAGGCGGACTTCAAGGGCGTCATCGACCTCGTGACGATGAAGGCCCTGGTCTGGTCGGCCGAGGCGACCAAGGGCGAGATGTACGACACCGTCGACATCCCGGACACCCACGTCGAGGCTGCCGAGGAGTACCGCGGCAAGCTGCTCGAGGCCGTCGCCGAGAACGACGACGAGCTGATGGAGCTGTACCTGGAGGGCACCGAGCCCACCGTGGAGCAGCTCTACGCCGCGATCCGTCGCATCACCATCGCGTCCGGCAAGGGCGGCGGCACCACCGTCACCCCCGTGTTCTGCGGTACCGCGTTCAAGAACAAGGGCGTTCAGCCCCTGCTCGACGCGGTCGTGCGCTACCTGCCCACCCCGCTCGACGTCGAGGCCATCGAGGGCCACGACGTCAAGGACCCGGAGCAGGTCATCGCGCGCAAGCCGTCGGACGAGGAGCCCCTCGCCGCGCTCGCGTTCAAGATCATGAGCGACCCGCACCTCGGCAAGCTCACCTTCGTCCGCGTGTACTCCGGCCGCCTGCACTCCGGCACCGCCGTGCTGAACTCGGTCAAGGGCCGCAAGGAGCGCATCGGCAAGATCTACCGCATGCACGCCAACAAGCGTGAGGAGATCGAGTCGGTGGGCGCCGGCGACATCGTCGCCGTCATGGGCCTGAAGCAGACCACCACCGGTGAGACGCTGGCGGACGAGAAGAACCCGGTGATCCTGGAGTCCATGGACTTCCCGGCGCCGGTCATCGAGGTCGCCATCGAGCCCAAGTCGAAGGGCGACCAGGAGAAGCTCGGCGTCGCGATCCAGCGCCTGGCCGAGGAGGACCCCTCCTTCCAGGTGCACACCAACGAGGAGACCGGCCAGACCGTCATCGGCGGTATGGGCGAGCTTCACCTCGAGGTGCTCGTCGACCGCATGAAGCGCGAGTTCAAGGTCGAGGCCAACGTCGGCAAGCCGCAGGTCGCGTACCGCGAGACGATCCGCAAGGCCGTCGAGAAGGTCGAGTTCACCCACAAGAAGCAGACGGGTGGTACCGGCCAGTTCGCTCGCGTGATCATCGCGATCGAGCCGATCGAGGGCGGCGACGCCTCTTACGAGTTCATCAACAAGGTGACCGGTGGCCGTGTGCCGAAGGAGTACATCCCTTCGGTGGACGCCGGTGCGCAGGAGGCCATGCAGTTCGGCATCCTCGCCGGTTACGAGATGACCGGTGTCCGCGTGACGCTGCTCGACGGTGCCTACCACGAGGTCGACTCCTCCGAGCTCGCGTTCAAGATCGCCGGTTCGCAGGCCTTCAAGGAGGCCGCGCGCAAGGCCAGCCCCGTACTGCTCGAGCCGATGATGGCCGTCGAGGTCACCACGCCCGAGGACTACATGGGTGAGGTCGTCGGTGACATCAACTCCCGCCGTGGCCAGATCCAGGCCATGGAGGAGCGGGCCGGTGCCCGCGTCGTGAAGGGCCTCGTGCCCCTTTCGGAGATGTTCGGCTACGTCGGCGACCTGCGCAGCAAGACGTCCGGCCGCGCCAGCTACTCCATGCAGTTCGACTCCTACGCCGAGGTTCCGCGGAACGTCGCCGAGGAGATCATCGCGAAGGCCAAGGGCGAGTAACGCACAGCGTCTGCACGCCGTAGGCTTGACTCCGGAGCCTTGAGGGGCATTCCGCCGCAATCTGGTGAGAGTGCCCCGGGGCCCGGGCTTTCCAGCAAAGATCACCTGGCGCCGATGAGTAAGGCGTACCAGAACCACTCCACAGGAGGACCCCAGTGGCGAAGGCGAAGTTCGAGCGGACTAAGCCGCACGTCAACATCGGCACCATCGGTCACATCGACCACGGTAAGACGACCCTCACGGCCGCCATTACCAAGGTGCTGCACGACGCGTACCCGGACCTGAACGAGGCCTCGGCCTTCGACCAGATCGACAAGGCTCCTGAGGAGCGCCAGCGCGGTATCACCATCTCCATCGCGCACGTCGAGTACCAGACCGAGACGCGTCACTACGCCCACGTCGACTGCCCCGGTCACGCGGACTACATCAAGAACATGATCACGGGTGCGGCGCAGATGGACGGCGCCATCCTCGTGGTCGCCGCCACCGACGGCCCGATGCCGCAGACCAAGGAGCACGTGCTCCTGGCCCGCCAGGTCGGCGTTCCGTACATCGTCGTCGCCCTGAACAAGGCCGACATGGTGGACGACGAGGAGATCCTGGAGCTCGTCGAGCTCGAGGTCCGTGAGCTCCTCACCGAGTACGAGTTCCCGGGCGACGACGTTCCCGTCGTCAAGGTCTCCGCTCTGAAGGCCCTCGAGGGCGACAAGGAGTGGGGCAACTCCGTCCTCGAGCTCATGAACGCCGTCGACACCGCCATTCCGGAGCCGGAGCGCGACGTCGACAAGCCGTTCCTCATGCCGATCGAGGACGTCTTCACGATCACCGGTCGCGGTACGGTCGTCACCGGCCGTATCGAGCGTGGTGTCCTGAAGGTCAACGAGACCGTTGACATCATCGGCATCAAGCAGGAGAAGACCACCACCACGGTCACCGGCATCGAGATGTTCCGGAAGCTCCTCGACGAGGGCCAGGCCGGTGAGAACGTCGGTCTGCTCCTCCGTGGCATCAAGCGCGAGGACGTCGAGCGCGGCCAGGTCATCATCAAGCCGGGCTCGGTCACCCCGCACACCGAGTTCGAGGCGCAGGCCTACATCCTGTCCAAGGACGAGGGTGGCCGCCACACGCCGTTCTTCAACAACTACCGCCCGCAGTTCTACTTCCGTACGACGGACGTGACCGGCGTGGTGACCCTCCCCGAGGGCACCGAGATGGTCATGCCGGGTGACAACACCGAGATGAAGGTGGAGCTCATCCAGCCCGTCGCCATGGAGGAGGGCCTGAAGTTCGCCATCCGTGAGGGTGGCCGGACCGTGGGCGCCGGCCAGGTCACCAAGATCAACAAGTGAGTCTTCGGACTGGCTTGAGGGTCCACTGACCTGAGTGGCTCGGAGGGCCCGCACGACTTCGGTCGTGCGGGCCCCTTTGCCTTTGGTTATTGCAGGTTCTGTAGGTGGGGGTGGTCGTACGAGGCCGTGCAGAGGTAGATCTGCATGCCGTAGCCGCGGCCGATGGTGAGTTGAGTGGCGTTGCCCGGGCGGCGCAGCCCAGGACCGGTGCGGTCCACGTCCTCGACCGGTCGCCAGCTCAGGCTGCCGCCGTCCCACTCGCTGCCTTTGACGTAGAGCAGCGGCATGACGTCCGATCCGCACTCCGCGCAGGCCATGGGGAAAGGGTCGGTGAAGCTCCACGGGGCGTGGCCGCCGACCTTGCAGCCGGGCGCCACCGCCAGGTCATACTGGTAGACCACCCCCTGGCTGTCCTCCCAGGCCTCTATCCGGTCGGCCAGTTCTTCGGGCAGTTCGTGCGGAGCCGGGTATTCGGTGGCCTGTTCCGGGTGCAGGACGCAGGGCTCGGGCAGGAAGTTGCCCTTGCCGATGACCGACGGCTGCGGGGTGGCCGCGAGCCGGTCGGTCACGTCGGTGGCGGTGCGCCAGCGCAGTGCGGTGCGTGGCAGGTAGTCCCCGGCATGGTCGGCCGCGCACCACAGCACCTGCAGCACGTCGCGGCCGTCCGGGCGGGGCAGGCCGGGGACGTCCCGGGCGTAGAGCTGGGCGACGGGGACCATCAGGGCCTCGTCGTTCTCCTGCGGTACGCGCCGGCGCTTTTCCGCGCGGTCGACGATCACACGTTCCTCGGCCGTCAGCAGGTCCGCACCATCGGCCCGGGGCCTGCTCCACGCCTCGTCCAGGATGCGCCGGCGGAGCCGTACGTCGTCGGGCACGACGCCGCGTTGCCAGGGGCCGGAGTGGTCCGGGCAGGTCGGCCACGGTTCGTCGGCCGGCCACAGCAGCGGGCCACCGATCGAACTGTCGCCGGTGGTGGGCGCACCGGCGCGGGGGTGCAGCCGCACGGTGGTCCGGGCGTGTGGTGTCAGCTCGGGGAAGTGGGCTAGGACGTCGACAGGGCGCGGTGGGGTGGTGCGTGCCATGGGCAGGGAGCCTAAAGGGCGCCGCTATCGGCTCACTCCTGCGGGGCGCCGCTGTCCCGGTACAGGGGCAGGCCGTCCGTCGCGATCGTCCAGTCGGCGATGGTCACGTCCTCGCCGTAGACGAAGTCCTTGCGGGTCGCGTAGCGCGGGCCGTCCGGTGTGGGGTGGATGTCGGTGAGGACGGTGCCGGTGCCGGTGCGGGGGTCGAAGACGGCGTAGACGGCGATGCCGATGAGGGGGTAGTCGCGCATCTTGGTGACCCAGTCGTTGTCCGGGTTCGAGCGGGAGACGACTTCGATGGCGGCGACCAGCGTGCGGGGGTCGAAGGAACCCGGGACGTCCATGTCCTCCAGGGCGATCACCATCACGTCGGGACGGCGCATGATGCCCTCGGACTCGTCCTCCACATCGGGTTCGCCGGTGTGGGCCACGATCTCCTCCGGCATCACCTTTTCGAGGCGTCTCCGCAGGTGGAGGGTGGTCAGCTCGTGCGGACCCACGGGCGCCATCATGTCGTGGACGATTCCTTCCTTGGTGACCTCGAACTTGCCGGGCAGGGAGTCGTCCGTGGTCTGGACGAAGTCCCGCATGGCCCGATACCGGTGGGAGGCGCCCTGCTGCTCGTTCTCCGAGGCGGTGGTCATGGCGCTCGCTCCTCGTCTGTGCCCAGGGGCAAGGATCGTCGCTCTCATGCTAAGCGGCCTCCGGGAGACTTGATCGGCAATCGCGGCAGTGGCCGGGGGCCGGTGCGCGGAAGGCGCGGTCGCAGCCGTCGCAGGTCTGGAATCGGTGAGGTGCGGTCGGCCGGGGCGCAGGCGCGCGGAACGGGGGCGGGGGTGGCAGCTGAGCCGTGAGGCGGTGGGCCAGGAGGGCGGCCGGGCGGTGGAGGGACTCGGGTGGGAGGTCGGCCGTCAGGGCGTGGCGTACGGCTGTGGCGGAGACGTCGCGTTCCAGCCAGGCGGCGACACCGGGGGCGAGGTGGGCGACGTCGCGGGTGGAGAGCAGGAGGCGGGTGTCCTCGCGGTGGAGGCCTGCGAGGAGGTCCGTGGCCTGTCGGAGGAGGGCGGGTGCGGGGTAGGCCGGGTGCGGTACGGCCGGGAGGAGCTTGCTGCCGGGCGGCCTCGTTTGCTTTCCCGGGGCTGGGCGAAGGGCGTCCGTACGGCCGTGACCTGGCTGGTTGCAGGAGATCGTGCGGGTGATGATCCGGCCGCCGGGGACGCGTTCGCGCACGCGTCGTAGGTAGCCGTGGGTCTCCAACTCGCGCAGAGCCGCGGCGATACGCGTTGTGCCCTCCGGGAAGCGGGCGGCGAGGGTCTTGATGTCGATTCGGGCGCCCGCCGGGAGCGACTGGATGTGCACGGCCAGCCCGATTGCGAGGAGCGACAGCTCCGCGTGCTGAGCGAGATGGTTGCCGATCACCGTGAAGCGGGCGGTGTGGCGGGTGTTGTCGTGAACCAGGCCGGCGTGGGGGTGCCGCCGGTTCGGGTGCTTCTTCCCGGTTACGGGGGTGTGGGCGTGCGAGGGCACGTTAGGGTTCTGCGTATCCATCGGGAAGCTCTCTCTTCCTCGGTGGTCAGGCCCTCGCACTGGGATGCCAGTCCCGGCGAGGGCCGTCGCATGTCTGCGGTTGTGTTGCGCTGAGCGTAGGGCAGGCAATGGCTCCCGAATCCAGCTGAGTTGGCGATGTTCACTCGCGTGAGTGAGCGAGCGAGTGAGTCGGCGGCCTGGGCGGGAGGGGTGGGGCTTGGTGGGGTTCTTTCCTCCTCGTGGTCCTTGAAGGAGACCGCCTGCGGCACCGGAGCGCGAGGTGTTGGGACCCGGTGCTCCAGGTCAGAGGGTGAGTTCGGCCCAGACGGTCTTGCGCGGCGGCAGGCCCGGGGTGACACCCCAGCGGTCGGCGAGCGCGTCGACGATGAGCAGGCCGCGGCCGGACTCGGGCTCGTGGCTGGGCAGTTGGGGTGTCGGCAGTCGGTCGCCGCGGGTGTCCGTGACCTCGATGCGGAGGGTGCCGGCCACGACGTAGAGGAGCAGGCGGAAGTCGCGGCCCGGGATGCGGCCGTGTTCCGCCGCGTTGGCCGACAGCTCTGCGATGACCTGCCTCGCCGGGTCCAACGGCAGTCCCCAGGAGCGCAGTTGTTCGGTGGCCAGGAGACGGGCCAGGCGGGCGCCGCGGGGAGTGGGAGACAGCTGGACGCTGAAGTTGCGGACAGGGGTGGTGAGTTCAGGGGGTTGCTGCTTCACGTCACTCAGCGTGGCCGTCCGTGCTTACAGTGAACAGTGACTCAGCGGGTGCGTACGGTAACTGTCCGGAGCTTGTCCGGTCGTGTCCGGGCTGTCGGGGCCGGGCGTACGGGTAGGGCGCTGGGCACGGTCGTGCGACGGAAGGGTGCGGGATGACGGCGGTCGAGGCGGACGCGGGTCGGCTCAAGGGCGAGGCGGACGAGCCGGGTTGGGAGGTGGATCCGGACGACGAGTGGGGTGTCGCCGTCATCGCGACCGTAGGGCGGCAGCTCAAGCTGCGGCGGGAGGCAGTGGGGATGCGCGCAGCCGAGTTCGGGACGGCGGTCGGGTACGGCGAGGACATGGTCTACAAGATCGAGGGCGGGAAGCGGATTCCTCGGCAGGACTATCTGGTCAGGGCAGATGAGGTGTTGGGGGCGGGTGGGCTGATTGCGGCGACGTGGGAGGACGTGAAGAGGGTTCGGTATCCCAAGCGGGTGCGGGAGCTGGCCAAGTTGGAGGGGCAGGCGGTTGAGATCGGGGTGTACGAAAGCATCAGCATCAACGGCCTGTTGCAGACCCCGGATCACGCGCGAGCCCTGTTCGAGTCCTGGCAGCCTGCGTACGCGCCGGACGAGGTGGAGCGTCTGGTGGCTGCGCGCACGGCCCGGCAGTCCGTGTTCGAGCGGTCACCGGCGCCGTCGCTCAGCTTCGTCCAGGAGGAGGCGACGCTGCGGCGCCCGGTTGGGGGCACAATGGTCTGGCGTCAGCAGCTTGAGCGCCTGCTGGAGGTGGGGCGGTTGCGTAACGTCAGGCTTCAGGTGATGCCGACGAGCAGCGAGGCCCATCCCGGTCTGAACGGGAGGATCGAGGTGCTGAAGTTCGGGGACGGTACTGCGGTGGGCCGGTCCGACGGCGCCTTCAACGGGCGACCGACCACTGATCCGAAGCAGATCCGGATCCTCGAACTGCGGTATGGCACCATCCGAGCTCAGGCCCTTCCACCACGGGAGTCGCTGGCCTTCATTGAGCAACTGCTGGGAGAGACATGATCCGCAAGCCCTCGATCGGGGACGCCTCCGAACTGGCGTGGTTCAAGAGCAGCTACAGCAGTGGCCCTGATGGCGACTCCTGCGTGGAGATCGCGACCACTCCGGGTGTGATTCACGTCCGCGACTCAAAGCAGGCCGCAGGCCCCCGGCTCGCCCTCGCGCCGGAGGCCTGGTCGGACTTCGTGGCGTCGGTCTAGCCGTCGTTCCGCAGGACGCTCACCGCGCGGTCGAACGCGGAGTCCCGCTTCGACGTCGTCTGGTCCGCCGAGCGGATCCTCGGTGACAATCTCTCGTTCCGCAACGACGAACAGTACAAGTCCCTGTACATGAAGTTCGATTCGCTCATGTTCTTCGGAGACAACGGCGGGGGAGACCAGTTCGCCTTCGTCCGGCGACTCGAACGCCACGAGGTGTTCGTCTGGGACCATGAGACGGACAGCAGAATCCTCGTGGCGCCGAGCCTGGAGCGGTATGTGCGCAGTGCGCTGGAGAGCGACGGCGAGGATTGGTATCGGTAGGGATACTGCTCATGGCGTCGGATCGTGACTGGGAAAGCGGCAAGGGCCTGCTGGGCATCGACGACCCCGCCGAGTGGGATGCCGCGTGGGAGCGCGGTGAGAGTTGTCTCGGCACAGCGGCGATCGGGTTGGCGCTCCAGTGTTCGCTGGAGGAGGCCTCGCCTCGGATCGTGAGGGCGACGCAGTTGCCGCACCCCGAGCAGCGGGGGTACGCCTTCACCGCCGCGGGTACCGCAGCGCGACTCAACCGGGAGCTGACGCCGGAGCTGTACGCGGTGCTGCGCAGGGAGGGGCCCAAGGGCCTGGCCGAGGACGCCATCAACGACACCCTGACTCGCGACGGTGCGGAACAAGGTGGAGGGCTGGTGGCTGCAGTTCGCGGACGCCGTCGGGGAGACGCGGCGGGCGGGGCGCGGGCGTCGTTCCCGGCACTGATCCTTTTCCCTACCGCCGCGTGAACCAGGTCGCCGTGACGTCATTGGCGAACGACCGGCGTTCCGTCACGCTGAAGAGCGTGGGGTCGAACGCCCCGTCGAACGCCGGGATACCGGCCCCGGCCACCACCGGATAGCTCTTGATGATCAGTCTGTCGATCTCGGGCAACAGAGATCCCGCGAGCCGACCGCCTCCGCACAGCCAGATGTCCTTCCCTTCTTCTGCCTTGAGCTTGCGGACCAGTTCGAGCGGGCTGTCCTTGACCACGGTCACGTTCGGGTCGGGGCCGACCCCGAGCGTGCTCGACACCACGTACTGACGCAGGTGTCTGTACGGGCTGGTGATGCCCGCATCCAGCACGGCGCGATAGGTGCCCAGCCCCATCAGCACGGTGTCGAAGTGGAGGTTGGGCGCATCGGCTAAGCCGTGCGCGGCGCGCAGCGCGGTGGGGACGGTCTCGGGATAGCGCTCATTCATCCAGGCGCTGTAGGCGGCTGCCTGCTCATCGTCGCCTGCCGGGTAGAAGTCGAACTCTCCGCCGGGGCCGGCGATCCGGCCGTCGAGGGAGACGGCGACGTAGTAGACGAGTTCTCGCATCGATGCAACTCCATTCGTAGTACTCTGCTCGGAGTACTGTGAACGTAGTACTACGTCTGGAGTGGTGTCAATGGTGCGCAGGAACGACGAACGCAGGGCGGCCCTCGTGGACGGCGCCATCGAGGTCCTGGCCAGGGAGGGCGCGCGCGGTCTGACGTTCCGGGCGGTGGACACCGAGGCTGCTGTGCCGGCCGGTACGGCCTCCAACTACTTCGCCAACCGCGACGACCTGCTCACCCAGGCCGGCGCGCGTGTCTACGAGCGGCTCCAGCCCGACGAGGCGACCATCGCCCGGCAGCGGGCGAGTACGAGGGCGCGGGACCGGGAGACCTACGCGACCCTGATGCGCGAACTCGTCGGCCGGATCAGCGACTTCCGCACTGGCTACCTCGCACTCCTCGAACTGCGCCTGGAGGCCACCCGGCGGCCACAGCTCCGCAAGGTGCTGACCGAACAGGTGCGTGCCGACCTCGGGGCCAACGTGGCCTACCACGAGGAATCCGGCCTGCCCGGCGACGCCACCGCCGTCCAGTTGCTGTACCTCACGCTCAACTGGCTGATCGTCGAGCAGCTCACTCTCCCGGACGTGCTCTCGGAGGCGGAGCGCGAACGACTTGTGACGGCCGCGGTCGAACGACTGACGACGAGCCTTCCCCATCCGGGCTGACAGGCGCCGTTAGTGACATCGCTGCCGCCGAACTCCCGGCCGTCGTCTCCCAGCTCCAGTCCGGAGCGCTCGGAACTCGCCTCGAGGTGTCCGACGAGGACCTGACGGACGGGGCGGACTTCATCGACCACACCGCATGGAGGGTCTCCGGCAAGATCCCTCTGGCAGGGGTCAAACACGATGACAACGAGGCACCGGTGCAGCTCGTCGTCGTCCTGCGTACGGCGGAGTGGCCGATTTGCTGATTCGATCACCACCTCGTCAGCTGCGCGGTTGACACCTACACGCGTCCTGGCGGCGAGTCGCGCACAGGCACGGTTGCTGCTCTTCTCGGGACGCCTCAGGGGTGGTCGCGATCACATCTGGTTCTCCAACAGCGACGTGGCCATCCCACGCGACGCGATCAGGTATCACGGTCCGACATCGGGTTGGAAGGCCTGACCGCAGCACCGGCCGCAGACACTCCACACCACCGCGAGGCACTCTCATGGATCTCACCGGACCGACTTCGTCGTGGACGCGTCATTCCCCGAGGGCATGCCTCGCTTCGTGCGACTCGGCCGGCAGCGGTGGCCCGGGATCTTCCTGTACGGGGAACCGCTTTCGCCCGGCGTCCCGGCCGACTGGCGGTTGCCCGAGCCGGAGGACGACGGCCTCTCGGGCATCGTCACGTTCAGCTCTGGCCAGGAGACGGAGGACTTCTGGAGGAACACGGCTACGCCGTCAGCATCGTCACACCCCGGACACGGACCCGTTCTCCAGGAGTGTTGTCGATGACTTCCTGGCGTCCTTCGGCGGGCCCACGGCCGCCCCGGTTTGACCTACGTCACCCCCGGGGTATTCTCTCCGGCTCGATTGGCGTCCGCCGTGCCCCGTATGGCAGACTGTCCGAGTTGCTCGGTCGAGTGTTGATGCTGCGCGCCTCCCGCCGGGAGGACCGGAAGCGAGTCCCACAGTACTCGTCGTTCCAACTGCCGTAAGGCAGCGCTGGGGCGGACGTACGGGAATCTTTCGGGAAGTGTCAGTGCGGCGCCGGCCAGGCACCCGGTGGGCTTTCGCCTCCGGCTCGCGGTACCGGAAGGGCCGTGTGCAATCCCGCAGGGATGTTCGAACAAGGGGCATCTGTGTCAGCGGGAGAGCGACACGCCCGACCGCGTGGGTCGGAGAGGGAAGAGAAATGGAACACCGGGTTCCAGAGCGTTACGAGAGACAGGACTACTGAGTAGCCATGGCGGGACAGAAGATCCGCATCCGGCTCAAGGCCTACGACCACGAGGTCATCGACAGCTCGGCGAAGAAGATCGTTGAGACGGTGACGCGTACTGGTGCGTCGGTCGCGGGCCCGGTGCCGCTGCCCACTGAGAAGAACGTGTACTGCGTCATCAAGTCGCCGCACAAGTACAAGGACTCGCGCGAGCACTTCGAGATGCGCACGCACAAGCGCCTGATCGACATCCTCGACCCCACCCCCAAGACCGTTGACTCTCTGATGCGACTCGACCTCCCGGCCGGTGTCGACATCGAGATCAAGCTCTGAGGCCGGTGATCTGAGAGATGGCTAAGCAGATCAAGGGCATCCTGGGCGAGAAGCTCGGCATGACGCAGGTGTGGGACGCGAACAACCGCGTCGTCCCGGTCACCGTCGTCAAGGCCGGCCCCAACGTCGTCACCCAGGTCCGTACGAACGATGTCGACGGCTACGAGTCCGTCCAGATCGCTTTCGGCGAGATCGACCCGCGCAAGGTGAACAAGCCCCTCAAGGGCCACTTCGCCAAGGCCGACGTCACCCCCCGTCGCCACCTCGTCGAGATCCGCACCGCGGACGCCTCCGAGTACACGCTGGGCCAGGAGATCACCGCTGAGGTGTTCGAGGCCGGCGTGAAGGTCGACGTGACCGGCAAGAGCAAGGGCAAGGGCTTCGCCGGTGTCATGAAGCGCCACAACTTCCGTGGCCTCGGCGCCGGACACGGCACCCAGCGCAAGCACCGCTCTCCCGGTTCCATCGGTGGCTGCGCCACCCCGGGCCGTGTGTTCAAGGGCCTCCGCATGGCGGGTCGCATGGGCAACGAGCGGGTCACCACCCAGAACCTGACCGTCCACGCCGTTGACGCGGAGAAGGGTCTGCTGCTCATCAAGGGCGCGGTTCCCGGTCCGAACGGCGGCCTCGTCCTGGTCCGCACCGCGGCCAAGGGGGCCTGAGGTAATGAGCACTGTTGACATCCTTTCGCCGGCGGGCGACAAGGCCGGTTCCGTCGAGCTCCCCGCGGAGATCTTCGACGTCGAGAAGGTCAGCATTCCGCTGATCCACCAGGTCGTCGTCGCGCAGCTGGCCGCTGCCCGCCAGGGCACGCACAAGACCAAGACCCGTGGCGAGGTCCGCGGCGGTGGCAAGAAGCCGTACCGCCAGAAGGGCACCGGTCGCGCCCGTCAGGGTTCGACCCGCGCGCCGCAGTTCGCCGGTGGTGGCGTCGTGCACGGTCCCGTGCCGCGTGACTACTCGCAGCGGACGCCCAAGAAGATGAAGGCTGCCGCGCTGCGTCACGCCCTCACCGACCGGGCCCGTCACAACCGCATCCACGTCGTCTCCGGCGTGGTCGAGGGCGAGACGCCGTCCACGAAGGCCGCCAAGAGCCTGTTCGGCAAGATCAGCGAGCGCAAGAACCTGCTCCTGGTCGTCGACCGCGCCGACGAGGCCGCGTGGCTGTCCGCCCGCAACCTGCCCCAGGTCCACATCCTGGAGCCGGGCCAGCTGAACACGTACGACGTTCTCGTCTCGGACGACGTGGTCTTCACCAAGGCCGCTTTCGAGTCCTTCGTCGCCGGCCCGAAGGCCAACGACACCGAAGGGAGCGAGGTCTGATGGCCATCCGTCACCCCGCTATCGCCTCGAAGGCCGCGAAGAAGGCCAAGGAGGCTCGCGTCAAGAAGGCGCGTCGCCACGCCACCGAGGGCAAGAACACCGTCGAGACCCCGCTGAGCAAGTCCTTCACGGACCCCCGTGACGTGCTGCTCAAGCCGGTCGTCTCGGAGAAGAGCTACGCGCTCCTCGACGAGGGCAAGTACACGTTCATCGTCGACCCGAGCGCCAACAAGACCCAGATCAAGCAGGCCGTTCAGGCGGTCTTCTCGGTCAAGGTCACCGGGGTCAACACGATCAACCGCCAGGGCAAGCGCAAGCGGACCCGCACGGGCTTCGGCCAGCGCGCGTCCACCAAGCGCGCGATCGTGACCCTCGCCGAGGGCGACCGTATCGACATCTTCGGCGGTCCGACCGCGTAAGCGGTCAGGATCGTCCGGAATCGGACGAGGACTGAGAAATGGGTATCCGCAAGTACAAGCCGACGACTCCTGGCCGTCGTGGTGCCAGCGTCGCCGACTTCGTCGAGGTCACGCGGTCCACGCCGGAGAAGTCGTTGGTCCGCCCCCTGCACAGCAAGGGTGGCCGTAACAACTCCGGTCGTGTGACCGTCCGCCACCAGGGTGGTGGCCACAAGCGCGCCTACCGCGTGATCGACTTCCGTCGTCACGACAAGGACGGCGTGCCGGCGAAGGTCGCGCACATCGAGTACGACCCCAACCGCACCGCGCGTATCGCGCTGCTGCACTACGCGGACGGCGAGAAGCGCTACATCCTCGCGCCGCGTGGCCTGTCGCAGGGCGACCGCGTCGAGAACGGTCCCGGGGCCGACATCAAGCCGGGCAACAACCTTGCCCTGCGCAACATCCCGGTCGGTACCACGCTGCACGCCATCGAGCTGCGTCCGGGCGGCGGCGCGAAGTTCGCCCGCTCCGCCGGCGCCTCCGTGCAGCTGCTCGCGAAGGAGGGCCAGATGGCCCACCTGCGCATGCCGTCCGGTGAGATCCGCCTGGTCGACGTCCGCTGCCGCGCCACCGTCGGCGAGGTCGGCAACGCCGAGCAGAGCAACATCAACTGGGGCAAGGCCGGTCGCAAGCGCTGGCTGGGCGTCCGCCCGACCGTGCGTGGTGTGGTCATGAACCCGGTTGACCACCCGCACGGTGGTGGTGAAGGCCGTACCTCCGGTGGTCGCCACCCGGTGTCCCCGTGGGGCAAGAAGGAAGGCCGTACTCGTTCGCCCAAGAAGGCGTCGAACAAGTACATCGTCCGCCGCCGCAAGACGAACAAGAAGCGCTAGGAGCGGGTTTAGATGCCGCGCAGTCTCAAGAAGGGGCCCTTCGTCGACGACCACCTGATCAAGAAGGTGGACGCCCAGAACGAAGCCGGCACCAAGAACGTCATCAAGACCTGGTCCCGCCGCTCGATGATCGTCCCGGCCATGCTCGGCCACACGATCGCGGTGCACAACGGCAAGACCCACATCCCGGTGTTTGTCACCGAGTCGATGGTCGGCCACAAGCTCGGCGAGTTCTCGCCGACGCGCACCTTCCGGGGTCACGTCAAGGACGACCGGAAGTCGAAGCGCCGCTAGTCAGCGGGGTGTGAATGATCATGACAGACACTGAAGGGACAACCATGGAAGCCAGGGCCCAGGCGCGGTACATCCGCGTCACGCCCATGAAGGCCCGCCGCGTGGTGGACCTCATCCGTGGCCTGAACGCCACGGAGGCTCAGGCGGTCCTGCGTTTCGCCCCGCAGGCCGCGAGCGTGCCGGTCGGCAAGGTGCTGGACAGCGCCATTGCCAACGCCGCGCACAACTACGACCACACCGATGTCGACAGCCTCTACATCTCCGAGGCCTACGTCGACGAGGGCCCGACCCTGAAGCGGTTCCGTCCGCGCGCCCAGGGCCGTGCCTACCGGATCCGCAAGCGGACCAGCCACATCACCGTGGTCGTCAGCAGCAAGGAAGGAACCCGGTAATGGGCCAGAAGGTAAACCCGCACGGGTTCCGGCTCGGCGTTACGACCGACTTCAAGTCGCGCTGGTACGCCGACAAGCTGTACAAGGACTACGTCAAGGAAGACGTCGCCATCCGTCGGATGATGACGTCCGGCATGGAGCGCGCCGGCATCTCCAAGGTCGAGATCGAGCGCACCCGTGACCGCGTGCGTGTGGACATCCACACCGCTCGTCCGGGCATCGTCATCGGCCGCCGCGGCGCCGAGGCCGACCGCATCCGCGGTGACCTCGAGAAGCTCACCGGCAAGCAGGTCCAGCTGAACATCCTCGAGGTCAAGAACCCCGAGACCGACGCTCAGCTGGTTGCCCAGGCCGTCGCCGAGCAGCTCTCCTCCCGCGTCTCCTTCCGCCGCGCCATGCGTAAGAGCATGCAGTCGGCGATGAAGGCCGGCGCCAAGGGCATCAAGATCCAGTGCGGTGGCCGCCTCGGTGGCGCCGAGATGTCCCGCTCGGAGTTCTACCGCGAGGGCCGTGTGCCCCTGCACACGCTCCGCGCGAACGTGGACTACGGCTTCTTCGAGGCCAAGACGACCTTCGGCCGCATCGGTGTGAAGGTCTGGATCTACAAGGGCGACGTCAAGAACATCGCCGAGGTCCGCGCCGAGAACGCCGCTGCCCGTGCGGGTAACCGCCCGGCCCGCGGCGGTGCCGACCGCCCGGCCCGTGGTGGCCGCGGTGGCGAGCGGCGCGGTCGCAAGCCGCAGCAGGCTGCCGGCGCCGAGGCCCCCAAGGCCGAGGCTCCCGCGTCCGCCGCTCCGGCTGAGAGCACCGGAACGGAGGCCTGACCGACATGCTGATCCCCCGTAGGGTCAAGCACCGCAAGCAGCACCACCCCAAGCGCAACGGCATGTCCAAGGGTGGCACGCAGGTTGCGTTCGGCGAGTACGGCATCCAGGCGCTGACCCCGGCCTATGTGACGAACCGCCAGATCGAGGCCGCTCGTATCGCCATGACGCGTCACATCAAGCGTGGTGGCAAGGTCTGGATCAACATCTACCCGGACCGCCCCCTCACCAAGAAGCCGGCCGAGACCCGCATGGGTTCCGGTAAGGGCTCGCCGGAGTGGTGGGTGGCCAACGTCAAGCCCGGACGCGTGATGTTCGAGCTGTCGTACCCCAACGAGAAGATCGCGCGCGAGGCCCTGACCCGTGCGGCTCACAAGCTGCCGATGAAGTGCAAGATCGTCAAGCGCGAGGCAGGTGAAGCGTGATGTCGGCCGGTACCAAGGCGTCCGAGCTGCGCGAGCTGGGCAACGAGGAGCTGCTCAACAAGCTCCGCGAGGCCAAGGAAGAGCTGTTCAACCTCCGCTTCCAGGCGGCGACGGGCCAGCTCGAGAACCACGGTCGGCTCAAGGCCGTCCGCAAGGACATCGCGCGGATCTACACCCTGATGCGTGAGCGCGAGCTGGGCATCGAGACGGTGGAGAGCGCCTGATGAGCGAGAGCAACGTGACTGAAGAGACCAAGACGGACCGCGGATTCCGCAAGACCCGTGAGGGTCTGGTCGTCAGCGACAAGATGGACAAGACCGTCGTCGTCGCCGTCGAGGACCGCGTCAAGCACGCGCTGTACGGCAAGGTCATCCGCCGTACGAACAAGCTCAAGGCGCACGACGAGCAGAACGCCGCCGGCGTCGGCGACCGGGTTCTCCTGATGGAGACCCGCCCGCTCTCGGCGACGAAGCGCTGGCGCGTCGTGGAGATCCTCGAGAAGGCGAAGTAACCAAGCGGGGGCGCAAGCCCTCTGCTGACCCCCGCCGGGGGCGGCCATGCGGCCCCCGGCGCGGGTTTTCGCCCACAGAGGCTTAAGTAATTCCTTCGGGGGGCCACCCCGCAGGACAGTTCCGCCAGGCTCGCAGGTGCGTCCCGAAAGGGCCCTGCGGGAACCGGCAGACAACCAGGAGATAGACGTGATCCAGCAGGAGTCGCGACTGCGTGTCGCCGACAACACGGGTGCGAAGGAGATCCTCTGCATCCGTGTGCTCGGCGGCTCCGGTCGCCGCTACGCGGGTATCGGTGACGTCATCGTCGCCACCGTCAAGGACGCGATCCCCGGTGGCAACGTGAAGAAGGGTGACGTCGTCAAGGCGGTCATCGTTCGCACCGTCAAGGAGCGCCGCCGTCCGGACGGCTCGTACATCCGCTTCGACGAGAACGCCGCCGTCATTCTGAAGAACGACGGCGACCCTCGTGGCACCCGTATCTTCGGCCCGGTCGGCCGTGAGCTGCGCGAGAAGAAGTTCATGAAGATCATCTCCCTCGCGCCGGAGGTGCTGTGAGCATGAAGATCAAGAAGGGCGACCTGGTCCAGGTCATCACCGGTAAGGACAAGGGCAAGCAGGGCAAGGTCATCGCGGCCTTCCCCCGCGAGGACCGTGTCCTGGTCGAGGGTGTCAACCGGGTCAAGAAGCACACCAAGGCCGGTCCGACGGCTCGCGGTTCGCAGGCCGGCGGCATCGTCACCACCGAGGCGCCGATCCACGTCTCCAACGTCCAGCTGGTCGTGGAGAAGGACGGCAAGAAGGTCGTGACCCGCGTCGGTTACCGCTTCGACGACGAAGGCAACAAGATCCGCGTTGCCAAGCGGACGGGTGAGGACATCTGATGACGACCACCACCACTCCGCGCCTGAAGCAGAAGTACCGTGAGGAGATCACGGGCAAGCTGCGTGACGAGTTCAAGTACGAGAACGTCATGCAGATCCCCGGTCTCGTCAAGATCGTGGTCAACATGGGTGTGGGCGACGCCGCCCGCGACTCCAAGCTGATCGAGGGCGCCATCAAGGACCTCACCACGATCACCGGTCAGAAGCCGGCCGTCACCAAGGCCCGCAAGTCCATCGCGCAGTTCAAGCTGCGTGAGGGCCAGCCGATCGGTGCCCACGTCACGCTCCGTGGCGACCGCATGTGGGAGTTCCTGGACCGCACCCTGTCGCTCGCGCTCCCGCGCATCCGCGACTTCCGCGGCCTGTCCCCCAAGCAGTTCGACGGCCGTGGCAACTACACCTTCGGTCTCACGGAGCAGGTCATGTTCCACGAGATCGACCAGGACAAGATCGACCGCGTCCGGGGTATGGACATCACCGTGGTCACCACGGCGACCAACGACGCTGAGGGCCGCGCGCTCCTTCGTCACCTCGGCTTCCCCTTCAAGGAGGCGTGAGCGAGATGGCGAAGAAGGCTCTGATTGCCAAGGCTGCTCGCAAGCCCAAGTTCGGTGTGCGTGGCTACACCCGCTGCCAGCGCTGCGGCCGCCCGCACTCCGTGTACCGCAAGTTCGGCCTGTGCCGCGTGTGCCTTCGTGAGATGGCTCACCGTGGCGAGCTGCCGGGCGTGACCAAGAGCTCCTGGTAATCCCCCCAATCAGGGATTAGCAGGGCTCTCGGTAAGCATCTGGGGCGGCAGGACGTCCAGCTCACATGCCTTAGGCTTGTGGGGTTGGGCGTCTGCCGCCGCCCTTACGACTTACTACGCCGTAGGTCCACCGCGCCGCACCCGTCCCGTCTCGGATCGGGGAGAGGGATGGCGCACCAGGAAACCCCGGCGAGAGAGGCCGAAGGCCAATTCATGACCATGACTGATCCGATCGCAGACATGCTGACGCGTCTGCGGAACGCGAACTCGGCGTACCACGACTCCGTGGCGATGCCGCACTCGAAGATCAAGTCGCACATCGCGGAGATCCTCCAGCAGGAGGGCTTCATCACGGGCTGGAAGGTCGAGGACGCCGAGGTCGGCAAGAACCTCGTCCTGGAGCTGAAGTTCGGCCCCAACCGTGAGCGCTCCATCGCGGGCATCAAGCGGATCTCCAAGCCCGGTCTCCGGGTGTACGCGAAGTCCACCAACCTGCCGAAGGTGCTGGGCGGCCTGGGCGTGGCCATCATCTCCACGTCCCACGGTCTCCTGACCGACAAGCAGGCGCAGAAGAAGGGCGTGGGTGGGGAAGTCCTCGCCTACGTCTGGTAGTTCGGGAACGGAGGAGAGACACAATGTCGCGTATCGGCAAGCTCCCCATCCCGGTTCCCGCCGGCGTGGACGTCACCATCGACGGCCGTACGGTCGCGGTCAAGGGCCCCAAGGGCGAACTGACCCACACCGTCATCGCGCCGATCGACATCGCCAAGGCCGAGGACGGCACCCTTCAGGTGCTGCGGCCCAACGACGAGCGGCAGAGCAAGGCCCTGCACGGCCTGTCCCGCACGCTGGTGGCGAACATGATCACCGGTGTGACCCAGGGATACGTCAAGAAGCTCGAAATCAGCGGTGTCGGCTACCGCGTCGTGGCGAAGGGCTCCAACCTGGAGTTCTCCCTCGGCTACAGCCACCCGATCCTGGTCGAGGCCCCCGAGGGCATCACCTTCAAGGTGGAGTCCCCGACCCGTTTCTCGGTCGAGGGCATCGACAAGCAGAAGGTCGGCGAGGTTGCGGCCAACATCCGCAAGCTGCGCAGGCCCGACCCGTACAAGGCCAAGGGCGTCAAGTACGAGGGCGAAGTCATCCGCCGCAAGGTCGGAAAGGCGGGTAAGTAAGCCATGGCATACGGACAGAAGATCCTTAAGGGCGACGCCTACAAGCGCGCCGCGATCAAGCGCCGCCACATCCGGATCCGTAAGCACATCAACGGTACGGCGGAGCGTCCGCGTCTGGTCGTTACCCGCTCGAACCGCCACATCGTGGCCCAGGTGATCGACGACATCAAGGGTCACACCCTGGCGTCGGCGTCCACCCTGGACAGCTCGATCCGCGGTGGCGAGGGCGACAAGTCCGCGCAGGCCAAGCAGGTCGGCGCCCTGGTCGCCGAGCGCGCCAAGGCCGCCGGTGTCGAGGCCGTCGTGTTCGACCGTGGTGGTAACCAGTACGCGGGGCGCATCGCCGCCCTGGCGGACGCCGCCCGCGAGGCCGGACTCAAGTTCTGAGTCCTGGTTCCGTAGCTAGCGGAGACAGAGAGAGGTAATTCCAATGGCTGGACCCCAGCGCCGCGGTGGCGGTGCCGGTGGCGGCGAGCGGCGGGACCGGAAGGGCCGTGACGGCGGCGCAGCTGCCGCCGAGAAGACCGCGTACGTTGAGCGCGTTGTCGCGATCAACCGCGTCGCCAAGGTTGTGAAGGGTGGTCGTCGCTTCAGCTTCACCGCGCTGGTCGTGGTGGGCGACGGTGACGGCACCGTGGGTGTCGGATACGGCAAGGCCAAGGAGGTGCCGGCCGCCATCGCCAAGGGTGTTGAGGAGGCCAAGAAGCACTTCTTCAAGGTCCCGCGTATCCAGGGCACCATCCCGCACCCCATCCAGGGTGAGAAGGCTGCCGGCGTCGTCCTGCTCAAGCCCGCGTCGCCCGGTACCGGTGTTATCGCCGGTGGTCCGGTGCGTGCCGTGCTCGAGTGCGCCGGTATCCACGACGTGCTGTCGAAGTCGCTCGGCTCCGACAACGCGATCAACATCGTGCACGCCACCGTGGAGGCCCTGAAGGGCCTGCAGCGTCCCGAGGAGATCGCGGCCCGCCGTGGTCTGCCCCTCGAGGACGTCGCTCCCGCGGCTCTCCTGCGTGCGCGTGCCGGGGCGGGTGCGTAATCATGGCGCAGCTCAAGATCACGCAGGTCAAGTCCTACATCGGCAGCAAGCAGAACCACCGTGACACCCTGCGCTCCCTTGGTCTCAAGGGGATCAACACGCAGGTCGTCAAGGAGGACCGCCCCGAGTTCCGCGGCATGGTGCACACCGTCCGCCACCTCGTGACGGTCGAGGAGGTCGACTGATCATGGCGGAGCAGAACCCGCTCAAGATCCACAACCTCCGTCCCGCCCCGGGCGCCAAGACCGCCAAGACCCGTGTCGGTCGTGGTGAGGCGTCGAAGGGTAAGACGGCCGGTCGTGGTACCAAGGGCACGAAGGCCCGCTACCAGGTTCCGGAGCGCTTCGAGGGTGGGCAGATGCCCCTCCACATGCGTCTCCCGAAGCTGAAGGGCTTCAAGAACCCGTTCAAGACCGAGTACCAGGTCGTGAACCTCGACAAGCTGGCTTCCCTCTACCCCGAGGGTGGCGAGGTCACCGTCGAGTCGCTGGTGGCCAAGGGCGCTGTTCGCAAGAACAGCCTCGTCAAGGTCCTCGGCCAGGGCGAGATCTCCGTGGCGCTGCAGGTGACGGTCGACGCCGTCTCCGGCTCCGCCAAGGAGAAGATCACCGCCGCCGGCGGTTCCGTCACCGAGCTCGTCTGAATTCCGCAGGCGTCTCGATGACCTGAGCGATCCCGACCGGGGATACTCCACAAATGGGGTATCCCCGGTTGGTCGTTCCTAGGGCGGCAGTCTCGCCGGTAAGGTGGCCTGCACTGCCCACTTTTCACAGGGTGCTGCACTTCGGGCACTCTGAGCGGCAGTTGCCCGTTACTTATTCGTCGAACCTCAAGACCGTCACCCTTGACGCAGTTGCGCGGGGGTCGCAGGAGGCACCGTGCTCACCGCGTTCGCCCGGGCGTTCAAGACGCCCGACCTGCGCAAGAAGCTGCTCTTCACGCTCGGCATCATCGTGGTCTACCGGATCGGTACGCACGTCCCGATCCCAGGAGTCGACTACCGGAACGTCCAGACCTGTATCGACGCCGCCCAGGCCAACCAGGGCCTGTTCGGTCTGGTCAACATGTTCAGCGGCGGCGCGCTGCTCCAGATCACGATCTTCGCGCTGGGCATCATGCCGTACATCACGGCGAGCATCATTCTGCAGCTGCTGACCGTGGTGATTCCGCGCCTGGAAGCCCTGAAGAAGGAGGGCCAGGCCGGTACGGCGAAGATCACGCAGTACACCCGTTACCTGACGGTGGCCCTCGCCATCCTTCAGGGCACCGGCCTCGTCGCCACCGCCCGCAGCGGCGCTCTGTTCCAGGGCTGCCCGGTGGCCAGCCAGATCGTCCCGGACCAGTCGATCTTCGTCACCATCACCATGGTCATCACCATGACCGCCGGTACGGCGTTCGTGATGTGGCTCGGCGAGCTCATCACCGACCGCGGCATCGGCAACGGCATGTCGATCCTGATGTTCATCTCGATCGCCGCCACCTTCCCGTCCGCCCTGTGGGCCATCAAGGAGCAGGGCGACCTGGCCGGCGGCTGGATCGAGTTCGGCACCGTCATCGCGGTCGGCCTCGTCATGGTCGGCCTGGTGGTCTTCGTCGAGCAGGCTCAGCGCCGCATCCCGGTTCAGTACGCCAAGCGCATGATCGGCCGCCGCTCCTACGGTGGTACGTCCACGTACATCCCGCTGAAGGTGAACCAGGCGGGTGTGATTCCCGTCATCTTCGCCTCGTCGCTGCTCTACATCCCGGCGCTGATCGCCCAGTTCGCCGGAGGCACCTCGGGCTGGAAAACCTGGATCGAGCAACACTTCGTCAAGGGGGACCACCCGTATTACATCGCCACGTACTTCCTGCTGATCGTTTTCTTCGCATTCTTCTACGTCGCGATCTCCTTCAACCCCGAGGAAGTCGCCGACAACATGAAGAAGTATGGTGGCTTCATCCCGGGCATCCGGGCTGGCCGACCGACCGCTGAGTACCTGAGCTACGTACTCAACCGGATCACCTGGCCGGGTTCGCTGTACCTGGGTCTGATCGCTCTCGTACCGACGATGGCGTTGGTTGGTTTCGGGGCAAACCAGAACTTCCCGTTCGGCGGGACCAGCATCCTGATCATCGTGGGTGTCGGTCTCGAGACGGTGAAGCAGATCGAGAGCCAGCTCCAGCAGCGCAATTACGAAGGGTTCCTCCGCTGATGCGTATCGTCCTCGTCGGGCCGCCGGGTGCCGGTAAGGGAACGCAGGCCGCGTTCCTGGCCAAGAACCTGTCGATCCCGCACATCTCCACGGGCGACCTGTTCCGGGCCAACATCAGCCAGCAGACGGAACTCGGCAAACTGGCGAAGTCCTACATGGACGCGGGCAATCTCGTGCCCGACGAGGTCACCATCGCGATGGCGAAGGACCGCATGGAGCAGCCGGACGCCGAGAACGGCTTCCTGCTGGACGGTTTCCCCCGCAACGTCTCCCAGGCCGAAGCCCTCGATGAGCTGCTCGAGACCGAGAGCATGCAGCTCGACGCGGTGCTGGACCTGGAGGTCCCCGAGGACGAGGTGGTCAAGCGGATCGCCGGCCGCCGCATCTGCCGCAACGACTCCGCGCACGTCTTCCACGTGACGTACAAGCAGCCGGCCAAGGAGGGCGTCTGCGACGTCTGCGGCGGCGAGCTGTACCAGCGGGACGACGACTCCGAGGAGACCGTCCGCAAGCGGCTGGAGGTCTACCACACGCAGACCGAGCCGATCATCGACTACTACAAGGCGCAGGGGCTGGTCGTGACCATCTCCGCGCTCGGCAAGGTCGAGGAGGTCACGGCTCGCGCCATGGAGGCGCTGCAGCGTGACGAGGACGGTCAGTAGAAGCGTCCGAGAGTCCGTGAGAAGCCCCCGGCGTCCCCTGGTGGACGACGGGGGCTTCTTTGCTGCAAGCAAGTTGGGTCGTGTCCCGCGGACCCGTCCTCCGCTTCGGCGTACGTCTGTGCGTACGCGTATCCTGGTGCGTCGCGATACCAGTGGCCAGGAGGCGCAACCCATCATGGTGCAGATCAAGACCCCCGAGCAGATCGCCAAGATGCGTGAGGCGGGGCTGGTCGTCGCCGCCATACACGCGGCGACCCGCGAAGCCGCCGTGCCGGGGGCCACGACGAAGGATCTGGACCAGGTAGCCCGCAAGGTGCTCGCCGAGCACAACGCCAAGCCGAACTTCCTCGGCTACGGCGGCTTCCCCGCGACCATCTGCACCTCGGTGAACGAGGTCGTCGTCCACGGCATCCCGTCCGACGACGTCGTCCTCAAGGACGGGGACGTGATCTCCATCGACTGCGGCGCGATCATCGACGGCTGGCACGGCGACGCGGCGTTCACGGCCTTCGTGGGCTCCGGTCACGCCCCGGAGCTGGTCGAGCTCTCCCGGGTGACCGAGGAGTCGATGTGGGCCGGCATCGCGGCCATGAAGCAGGGCAACCGGCTGGTCGACGTCTCCCGGGCGATCGAGACGTACATCCGCCGCCAGCCCAAGCTCGGCGGCGGCCGCTACGGGATCATCGAGGACTACGGCGGCCACGGCATCGGCACCGAGATGCACATGGACCCGCACCTGCTGAACTACGTCGACCGGCGTCGGGGCAAGGGGCCCAAGCTCGTCCCCGGGTTCTGCCTCGCGATCGAGCCCATGGTCTCCCTCGGCACCCCGAAGACCGAGGTCCTCCAGGACGACTGGACGGTCGTCACCACGGACGGCACGTGGTCGTCCCACTGGGAGCACTCCGTCGCACTGACGGAGGAGGGCCCCCTGGTGCTGACGTCTCCCGACGGCGGTAAGGCGAAACTCGCCGAGCTCGGCATCGTCGCCGCGCCGGATCCTCTGGGCTGAGTCGCCTACCGGGGCGGCGCGTACTGTCGGCCGGCGGCTGCGGGTGCGTGGGGGCTTGTCGCGCCCACGCGGCGGAGCCGCATATCGACACAGCCTCGCGCCCCTATGCGGCGCGCTTAAAGATCTGTCCGCTGGGGCAGGCTCTCTCGATTCGTGTTTCCGAGGGCCCTGACGTAGACTGACTCGTCGGCTCTTGTGCATCCGCATGTCTGCATGCGCTCGCACTGAGTCGATCAAGGTAGTCGATTCGAAGGGCGAAGCGTGGCCAAGAAGCAAGGTGCCATCGAGATCGAGGGCACTGTCGTCGAGTCTCTTCCGAACGCCATGTTCAAGGTCGAGCTCCAGAACGGCCACCAGGTCCTGGCACACATCAGCGGCAAGATGCGTATGCACTACATCCGCATCCTCCCTGACGACCGGGTCGTGGTGGAGCTGTCTCCGTACGACCTGACGCGTGGCCGGATCGTCTACCGCTACAAGTAGATCTTGCCCGCGCCCCGGCTTCCGGGGTGGTGGCACTGACCCGGAGAACCTCACCCATGAAGGTCAAGCCGAGCGTCAAGAAGATCTGCGACAAGTGCAGGGTGATCCGCCGTCACGGCCGGGTCATGGTCATCTGCGACAACCCGCGCCACAAGCAGCGCCAGGGCTGACGCACGACCGATCCCTCTGCCTTCATCGCAGGGATTCGCGCGACGCAAGCTGAATATGTTCATACGCAGGACCCAGACCCCCGGGTCTGACACCCCCGGTCGGAGGCCGGGGACCCAGTTCGTACCTCATACGGCGGCTGGGAGTCGGTTCTGCGGAAGACCTCCGTCAAGTAACTGGAGCCATTGAATGGCACGCGTTTCCGGTGTTGACATCCCGCGCGACAAGCGCGTGGAGATCGCCCTCACCTACGTGTTCGGCATCGGCCGGACCCTCTCGCAGCAGACGCTGGCCGCCACCGGCGTCGACCCGAACACCCGCGTTCGCGACCTCTCCGAGGAGCAGCTCGTCGCGATCCGCGAGTACGTCGACAACAACATCAAGACCGAGGGTGACCTCCGTCGCGAGATCCAGGCCGACATCCGCCGCAAGGTCGAGATCGGTACCTACCAGGGTCTGCGTCACCGTCGCGGTCTGCCCGTCCGCGGTCAGCGCACCAGCACCAACGCCCGCACCCGCAAGGGCCCGCGTCGCGCCATCGCCGGCAAGAAGAAGCCGGGCAAGAAGTAGTCCTCAGCGGACGCTCGTCAGCGGTCTTCGCTGCAGGACCGACCACCTCCCGTAGGAGTTATAGATGCCCCCCAAGGGTCGTCAGGGCGCTGCCAAGAAGGTGCGCCGCAAGGAAAAGAAGAACGTCGCTCACGGCCACGCGCACATCAAGAGCACGTTCAACAACACGATCGTCTCGATCACGGACCCGTCCGGCAACGTGATCTCCTGGGCCTCCGCCGGCCACGTCGGCTTCAAGGGCTCCCGGAAGTCCACGCCGTTCGCCGCGCAGATGGCCGCCGAGTCGGCTGCCCGCCGCGCCCAGGAGCACGGCATGCGCAAGGTCGACGTGTTCGTCAAGGGCCCGGGTTCCGGTCGTGAGACCGCCATCCGTTCGCTCCAGGCGACCGGTCTCGAGGTCGGCTCCATCCAGGACGTCACCCCGACCCCGCACAACGGCTGCCGTCCGCCGAAGCGCCGCCGCGTCTGACGCGACGCCTTCGGGTTCTCGGTTTTCGGGCGGTACGGCTCCTTCGGGCCGTATCGCCCGTACCCTTGCAGTACCCGTCCCTTTTTGTCGGGGACGGTCGAGTCGGGCGTCATATAGCGGGCGCCCCCGACTGAAGGATCTGATCCACACATGCTGATCGCTCAGCGTCCCTCGTTGACCGAAGAGGTCGTCGACGAATTCCGCTCCCGGTTCGTGATCGAGCCGCTGGAGCCGGGCTTCGGTTACACCCTCGGCAACTCCCTCCGCCGGACCCTCCTGTCCTCGATCCCGGGTGCGGCGGTCACGTCCATCCGCATCGACGGTGTCCTGCACGAGTTCACCACCGTGCCGGGCGTCAAGGAGGACGTCACCGACCTGATCCTCAACATCAAGCAGCTGGTCGTCTCCTCGGAGCACGACGAGCCGGTCGTGATGTACCTGCGCAAGCAGGGCCCGGGTCTGGTCACCGCCGCCGACATCGCGCCCCCGGCCGGTGTCGAGGTGCACAACCCCGACCTCGTCCTCGCCACGCTCAACGGCAAGGGCAAGCTGGAGATGGAGCTCACGGTCGAGCGTGGCCGCGGTTACGTCTCCGCCGTGCAGAACAAGCAGGTCGGCCAGGAGATCGGCCGGATCCCGGTCGACTCGATCTACTCGCCGGTGCTCAAGGTCACGTACAAGGTCGAGGCCACGCGTGTCGAGCAGCGGACCGACTTCGACAAGCTGATCGTCGACGTCGAGACGAAGCAGGCCATGCGTCCGCGTGACGCCATGGCGTCCGCCGGTAAGACCCTGGTCGAGCTGTTCGGTCTCGCCCGCGAGCTGAACATCGACGCCGAGGGCATCGACATGGGCCCGTCCCCCACGGACGCCGCCCTTGCCGCCGACCTGGCGCTGCCGATCGAGGAGCTGGAGCTCACCGTTCGGTCGTACAACTGCCTCAAGCGCGAGGGCATCCACTCCGTGGGTGAGCTCGTGGCTCGTTCCGAGGCCGACCTCCTCGACATTCGTAACTTCGGTGCGAAGTCCATCGACGAGGTCAAGGCGAAGCTGGCCGGCATGGGCCTGGCCCTGAAGGACAGCCCGCCCGGATTCGACCCGACCGCTGCGGCGGACGCCTTCGGCGCCGACGACGACGCGGACGCGGGCTTCGTGGAGACCGAGCAGTACTGAGTCTCTGCTTCCGGGGTTCGCGTCAGCGGACCCCGGATCTCCGACAGGCAAACCCGCCTGCTCGGATACTGACCCCGGTACCTGATACGGCCGGGGCAGACACCTAGGAGAAACACCATGCCGAAGCCCACCAAGGGTGCCCGTATGGGCGGCAGCGCCGCGCACGAGAAGCTGCTCCTCGCGAACCTCGCGAAGGCGCTGTTCGAGCACGGTCGCATCACCACCACCGAGGCGAAGGCGCGCAAGCTGCGTCCGTACGCCGAGCGTCTGGTCACCAAGGCGAAGAAGGGCGACCTTCACAACCGCCGTCAGGTGCTCCAGGTCATCACGGACAAGAGCATCGTCCACACGCTCTTCACCGAGATCGGCCCGCGCTACGAGAACCGTCCGGGTGGCTACACCCGCATCACCAAGATCGGTAACCGCCGTGGCGACAACGCGCCCATGGCTGTCATCGAGCTGGTCGAGGCGCTGACGGTGGCGCAGGAGGCGACGGGTGAGGCCGAGGCCGCGACCAAGCGTGCCGCCAAGGACGCCGAGGCTGCCGAGGCTCAGGTCGATGTGACCAAGGCTGATGACGCCGAGGAGTCCAAGGACGCCTAAGCGTCTGCCGGGGGCTGTTTGCCGGCGGCTACGGGTTTGTTGTGGCTTGTCGCGCAGTTCCCCGCGCCCCTGAAGGGCGTTGGCGGGTCCGTTCCTCTTTGAGGGGCGGGCCCGCTTTTGTGTTGCTGAGAGGATCTGCGTGTGAGTGACGAAGTGGCACCCGGTCTTGTTCGTGTGCGTCTTGATCTGTCCTACGACGGGAGCGAGTTCTCCGGGTGGGCCAAGCAGGCCGGGGGGCGGCGGACCGTGCAGGGGGAGATCGAGGACGCCCTGCGGACCGTGACGCGGTCGGGTCGGACGTACGAGCTGACCGTGGCGGGGCGTACCGATGCCGGGGTGCACGCCCGGGGACAGGTGGCGCATGTCGATCTGCCGCGTGAGGTCTGGGCCGAGCACCACCAGAAGCTGCTGAAGCGGCTCGCCGGGCGGCTGCCCAGGGACGTACGGGTGTGGGCCCTCAGGGAGGCGCCCAGCGGCTTCAACGCGCGGTTCTCGGCGATCTGGCGGCGGTACGCGTACCGGGTCACCGACAACCCAGGGGGCGTCGATCCGCTGCTGCGCAACCATGTGCTGTGGCACGACTGGCCCTTGGACGTCGACGCCATGAACGAGGCCGCGCGGCGGCTGCTCGGGGAGCACGACTTCGCCGCCTACTGCAAGAAGCGGGAGGGCGCGACGACGATCCGCACGCTCCAGGAGCTGAGTCTCGTGAAGGGCGACGACGGGATCATCACCGCGACCGTGCGGGCCGACGCCTTCTGCCACAACATGGTGCGCTCGCTCATCGGGGCGCTGCTGTTCGTGGGCGACGGGCACCGGCCGCCGGACTGGCCCGCGAAGGTGCTGGCGGCCGGCGTACGGGACTCGGCCGTGCACGTCGTGCGGCCGCACGGGCTGACGCTGGAGGAGGTCGGCTACCCGGCCGACGAGTTGCTGGCCGCGCGCAACAAGGAGGCGCGGAACAAGCGGTCGTTGCCGTCGGCGGGATGCTGCTGACCGGATGTCCACCGTCCTCACCGGCGGGCGGAGTTCCAGGTCCCGACCAGTCCGGACAGGGCCCTCGCGGCGGCGGCGGCGTCGGAGCCGTCGCCGCGTGCCTTGGGGGAGAGCTCCACGTGGAGGAACCTGGCGTGGTGCCGCTCCGCGGCCTTGCCCTGGACGTTCGTGGTGCCTTCCAAGGGGCAGCGGGCCGACCAGCTCCGGCAGACCCGCAGCCCGTCGGCCTGCATGCCGTCGGCCAGGGCGGCGGCCTCGGTGAGGGTGCTCCGTGCGGCTCCGGTGGAGAGGACGGCGTCGTAGGGGCGCTCCGAGTCCTTGGCGAAGCCGTGCAGTTGCACGCCCGGGACGTCGCGTTTCTGGAGCTCGACGACGATCGCGTGGAAGAGGCTGTCTTCCCGGTGGGCGACGTCGGCGGCGTCGCCCCGGCCCGCCTCGCGGTGCGCGCCGGCCAGGACCAGCGAGCCGCCGGGGTTGTCCTCCAGCAGCCGCACGCCCAGGCGTTCGGTGTCGCGGTCGGAGACCGGGTGCGGTACCTGGGCGTTCCAGCGGACGTCGGAGTCGGCGGTCAGGTAGAGGCGCCCCCAGCGTTCGGCCCGGCCCGGCCGGGCGGCGGCGATCTCGTCGTACCTGCGGCCTGACTCGGTGTCGGTGAGGCGGGTGAGCTTGAGGCCGAGGGGGGCGAGCAGTTCTTCGGCCTGTGGGGCGTCGCCGTCCAGGAGGTGGCCGACGCTCTCGGCGACGCGCTCGCGCTGGGTGTCGTCCGGTGGGGAGTACCCGGCGTCGGGCTCCAGATCCGCCGTGTACGTGAGGATCCTGCTGCGGAGGTCCACCAGCTCCCGGGCGTGCGGAGTGGAGTCGTCCGTTGACCGGTCTGGTGCCGATTGACAGCCGAACAAGGCGAGGACGAGTCCGAATTGGACCAAAATGCGAGTCAAATGTGACTGTCTTGTGACGGTAACTTCCGTGGTGCTTGTGTGCTTCATGTGAATATGATGCGGTGACACTTCGTAATCCTCTCCGGATCGCTCGGGTGGCAACCGCTTTCCTGGCCACTGCCGCCGTGGCGACCGCGTGCACCTCCGCGGCCTCCGCCCCGCAGCTGAAGCCGGGCGGGCGCTCGTTCACCGTCGCCGCCGCAGGTGACGTGCTGATCCACCCCGAGCTGGTCGACCAGGCTGCCAAGGATGCCAAGAAGACCGGCGAAGGAGAGGCCGGACTGGACTTCGGGCCGCTGCTCGCCGGGGTGAAGCCGGTCATCAGCAAGGCCGATCTGGCCATCTGTCACATGGAGACGCCCGTCGGAAAGCCCCGGGGGCCCTTCGAGGGGTACCCGGAGTTCCTCGTCCCGCCGCAGATCCTGACGACGCTCAAGGACGTGGGCTACGACACCTGCTCGACGGCCTCCAACCACACCTACGACCACGGCCTGGGGGCCGTGCGGCGCACCTTGAACGCCATGGACAAGGCCGGCCTCGGGCACACCGGCTCGGCTCGCACACCCGAGGAAGCGGAACGGATCAACATCCGTGACGTGAAGGGCGTCAAGGTCGCCCACCTCTCGTTCTCCTGGATGTCGTTCCGCCACCCGACGCCGGAGAAGGAGAAATGGGCCTTCAACGAGCTCGACGCGGACGCGATCAAGGACGCCGAGGCCCGGGCCCGCGAGAAGGGCGCCGAGGTGGTCATCCTCTCGCTCCACTGGGGAGCCGAGCACTACAACGAACCGAGCGTCGCCCAACTGCGGTTGGCGGAACGGCTCAGCGAGGAGACCGGGATCGACCTGGTGATCGGGCACCACTCCCATGCGGTGCAGCCGATCCAGAAGGTGAACGGCACCTGGGTCGCCTACAGCCTGGGCAACCAGGTCGCCCGGCACTCCTCGCCCACCGGGGTCACCGAGGAGGGCGCGATCGGCTGGTTCGAGTTCCGTGAGGCGACCGACGGCTGGGACGTCTCCGCCCGCTACGCCACGACGCTGGTGGACATCCCGCCCGAGGTGGAGGCCGGTGAGAAGCCGCCCGCCGGCGCGGTCGAGGACCACCGGGTGGTGGACGTGCGGCGGGCGCTCGACACGCCGGGCGACCTCTCCGAGGAGCGCCTCGCCCGCTACCGGCTGGCGGCCGACCGTACGCGCGGCTTCCTGTACAACCGCGGGGCGCCGGGCGGCGACGGCCTGAAGGAGCTCCCGCTGGAGCGTGACTAGCACCACAGCGCACAGGGGGCGAGCGGCACAACCTCGGCCCTCCCCAACAGTCTTGTATACGGCGGTCCGTCACCCCTCCCTCGGGAGCGGTGTCGGAGCGGCCGTTCTTCACCCAGAGGCCGGAGGAGACCACCGGTGACACCCACCCGCGCCGAGCGCCCCGTGAAGGGGGGACGGCGGCGCAGTCGACGACGCGCGGACATGCCGCTGCTCGGCGGCGTCCGTCCCCCGATCGCGCTGCTGTGCGTCCTCGTGCTGGCCCTCGCGGGCCTCACCGCCCAGGTGCTCGGCCCTGCCGGCGAGCAGGCCGTACCGCAGGCGGTGCTCTCTTCGCAGCAGCACTTCGCGGAGGACGGCGCCATCGCCCTGCGTGCCTCGATCGACGAGCGGGTCACCGACCTGAACCGCACCGCCGCCGCGCTGAACGCGGGGCCGCCGGTCAAGCCCGAGCGTGTCCTGTCCGACCTGGGCAAGACGTACCAGAAGTGGACGGGCACCACCGTCCTGGACCTGGAGAGCGGCAAGGTGCTGGCCGCCAGGGGGGAAACGATTCCCCTCGAGTGGCTGGACAAGGACGTCCTCACCGGGGACGCGGCCCTCAAGCCCCGCATGGTGCGGCTGGAGACCGGCGACGTACGCCTGATGACCATGGCGGTCCTCGACTTCGACGACCGGCCGCAGCAACTGCTGCTCGCCTCCAACAGCCTGTCCGTGCCCGCCATCAACCTGGGCCAGTTCCGCTCCATGGCGGTCGTCGCCACCGGCGGGGAGGTCCTCGCCACGGCCGGCTTCGAGCAGTCCGAGGCGCTCAACACCGACCAGGAGCGCAAGGAGCTGTCCTTCCTCCAGAAGCAGATGAGCGGGCTGTCCGCCCAGGCGGCACGGGAGACCGAGCAGGACCCGGTCAGCGCCAGGGAACCGGGCTCCCGCGGCTACCCCGGGGTCAGCGGGACCCTGGTCGGGGAGAGCTACAACGGCCGTGTCGCCACCGCCGGTTACGCCTCCCTCTCCTCCGCCGACCCGGAGGAGAAGAAGAGCGTCGGTGCGGGCCTCGGGCTCACCGTCGTCGCCCTGCTGCCCGTGGTCCGGCAGCAGGCCGCCGGTCCGGACCGGGAGCTCTACGGGCTGCTGGCGGCCGGAGCCCTGGTGGTGCTCGGACTGCTCGCCGCCGCCGTGCTGTGGGCGACCGTGCAGCGGCCGCTGCTGCGGCTGTTCCTGGAGTCCCGCCGACTGGCCCGGGGCGACCTGACCCGCCCGGTGGACGTGCCCCGCTGGGGCGAGGCCGCGCGCATCGGTTCCGCCCTGGAGAGGCTGCGCGCGCAGCTGGGCGGCCCGGCCGGTGATTCCGGCGGGCGTCAGCGCGTCAAGGGGCGGTTCGGGGTGCGCGGTCCGCTCGCGCTGACCGCCGTACTGCTGCTCCTGTGGTGCCTGCCCGTCGGCCTCCTGCTGAACCGCACCGACGACTCCGTCAGCATCCCGGCCAGCATGGTCGCGGACCAGCGCGACCGTACCGACCTGGTCGCCGACCGGGTGCGCCGGGCGCTCAACGAGGCGCAGGCCGACCTGGTGTCCACGTCCCGGCTGATCGACCCGGACGACGCCGACGCCGGCCGCGCGCTGCTGGAGGAGACGCTGCGCGAGCACACCCGCTACCAGGCGCTGTACCTCCTCGACGAGGACGGCGAGGTCGTCGCCCGCGCCGGTAAGGAGCCGCGCGCCGACTTCGCCGACGGGGACGATCTGCCGCTGGTCCGGGTCGCCGGCAAGGGCGGGAAGAAGCCGGTCGTCCAGGCCGCCGCGCCCCTGCCGGGCGGCAAGGGCATGACCCTGGTCGGCGAGGTCCGGGTCGAGTTCCTCAACTCGCTGCTGAAGCGGCCGGGGCTCGGTGAGGTCCGTGTGGTCGACTCCAAGACGCAGACCATCGCCGCCAGCGACGGCTTCCTGGCCTTCGAGGACCTGCCGCGCGACGCGCTCGCCGACCTCGTCCGGGCCGGCAGCGTCCACGTCGGTGCCGGTCCCGTCGAGAACGGCCTGCTGATCCGCGAGGGACGCGGGACCACGGTCGCCGCGGCCGCCCCGTTCTCCGGCGGCGGCGTGGCGGCCGACATCGGCTGGACCGTGGTGAGCTGGCAGAACGCCAAGGACTTCCAGATCACCCCGTACCAGCGCGAGGACCGCAGCGTCCTGGCCGGACTGCTCGGCCTGGCCCTGATCGTCGTCTGCCTCGGCTGGGTGTACCTGGTCGTGGCCCGGCCCATGCGGGCCCTGGCGGCCAGTGCGGAGAAGCTGGCCGACGGCGACCTCAAGTCCGTGCTGTACCCCCGCTACCAGGACGAGGTCGGCGCCGTCGTGCGCAGCCTCGAACTGCTGCGCCAGCAACTCCACGCCCGTAAGCAGACCCAGGCGCGCCGGCTCGTGGAGCCGGAAGCCGGCGTTCGGGGAAGGTGACCCAGCCGTGCTCTATCTGTACTTCGTCCTGCTCACCGGCAGCGTGCTGCTGCTGGTGGCGGGCATCGTGGAACAGCGGCGGCACTACGCCAGCCTGCACAGCATCCCGTCGCGCGTGCTCGTGAACGGCATCCGCGGCAAGTCCTCCATCACCCGGCTGTGCGCCGGGGCGCTGCGCGGCGGCGACCTGGTCACCGTGGCGAAGACCACGGGCACGGCGGCCCGGTTCATCCACCCGGACGCCACCGAGGAGCCGGTCTACCGCAAGTTCGGCATCGCCAACGTGGTGGAGCAGATCGGCATCGTGCGCCGGGCCGCCACCTACCGGCCCGACGCCCTCGTCATCGAGTGCATGGCCGTCATGCCGGCCCTGCAGGAGGTCAACCAGAGCAAGCTGATCCGCTCCACGATCGGCGTGCTCTGCAACGTCCGCGAGGACCACCTCGCCGAGATGGGGCCCACCCTCGACGACGTGGCGCGGTCGCTGTGCCGCTCCATGCCGGAGGACGGCATCTGCGTCACCGCCGAGAAGGAGCGCTTCCACATCCTCCAGGAGGAGGCGGACGCCCGTAACTGCCAGTTGATCTACGCCGACCCGGAGACCGTCACCGACGAGGAGCTGCGCGGCTTCAGCTGGTTCACCTTCAAGGAGAACGTCGCGATCGCCCTCGTCGTGGCCGAACTGCTCGGCGTGGAACGGCGGGTCGCCCTGCAGGGCATGTACGACGCCCCGCCGGACCCGGGCGTGCTGTCCGTCGAGCGCTACGCGGCGCCCGAGGGCAAGCGGCTCGCCTTCGCCAACGTCTTCGCGGCCAACGACCCCGAGTCGACGCTGATGAACATCAACCAGCTGCTCGACCTCGGAGCCATCCACCGGCCGCTGAACGTCGTGATCAACTGCCGGCCCGACCGCGTGGAGCGCAACGGGCAGATGGGCGAGATCATCCCCGACCTCCAGCCGGACCACGTCTTCGTCATCGGGCACCCCGCCAAGAGCGCGATCGACGCCATCCCCGCCGAATGGCGCGACCGCGCGGTCGACCTCGGGGGCGAACGGCGGTCGGCCGAGGAGTTCATGCCCGCCCTGCTGGGGCGTCTGTCCGCCGACTCCTCCCTGGTCGCCATCGGCAACATCCACGGCCAGGGCGAGGAACTGCTGGAGTACCTGGCCGAACTCCCGGCGGACGAGGCCGCGACCGCCGACGCCGCCCGGCCCTCGGCCACGGCCGCACCGGCACAGCCGGCGCGCCTGGACCCCTACGCCTCGTACCCCATGGCCTACGAGGAGCGCTACCAGGCCTCCCAGACCCAGGAGATCCCGGTGGTCCGCATCCCCGTCCAGCCGTCGGGGCCGTACGCCGACGCCGGGTACGCCGACCCGGCTCCCCACCAGCGGGGGCCGTACGCCGCTCCGGCCCAGCAGACGTGGCAGCAGTACGCCGACGAGCCCTACGGGTACGTCCCGGCCGACGAGGGGGGACAACCTCCCCGTCCCTGACGTCCACGGGCGGGACCCCACGACTCACGCCCACCGCTCGCCCGCACCCGCACCCGTGCCCGGAGACTTCGTTGACCACCGCCGCCCTGACCCCCGAGATGGCCGCCCTCGGCATCGCCATCGGCCTGTTCTTCTCGTTGCTGTGCTACCTGACCACCAACCTGTCGCCCGGCGGCATGATCACGCCCGGCTGGCTCGCCCTGACCCTCATCGAGGACCTGCAGCGGGCGGCCATGGTGGTCGGCGTCACCGCCCTCACCTACGCGGGCACCAAGGTCATGCAGCGGCTGGTGATCCTCTACGGCAAGCGGCTGTTCGCCGCCGTGGTCCTGCTGGGCGTGCTGCTCCAGGCCACCGTGATGATCGTGCTCTCGATCGAGTTCCCGCTGCTCTACGGCAACCAGACCCTCGGCTTCATCGTGCCCGGCCTGATCGCGTACCAGATGGTCCGCCAGCCCAAGGGGGCGACGCTGCTGGCGACCGGCACCGTCTCGCTCATGGCCTACATCGTCGTCGCCGCCGGACTGCTGCTCGGCATCATGCCCACCGTCTGAGACCGGCGTCCCGGCGACCGACAACCCAGGAGAGAACACATGGCAGGGAAGAAGAAATCGAGGCCGGTCCTGTCCGGCCTCGTGGTGCTGGGGCTCGTCGCGACCTCCGGCTACCTCACCGTGGAGCTCCGCAAGCAGGAGGACAAGGGCGTCCCGGAGATCACGAACGTCGGCGTGCTGGACGGCTCGGACCGGGCCGGCGGCGCGGCTAAGACCCGGGACAAGGGCGGGGAGAGCTGGTCCCGGCTGGAGAACCCCGCCCGCTCCGTGCTGCGCGGGTCCGACGGCCAGGTCAGGGCGGTGTTCACCGACGGGGCGCGCACCGCGACCCTGACCGGACCGGCCCGCACCTTCGCCGAGCCCTCGTCGACGAGCTCCAAGGTCTCCACCACCGACTGGGTCCGCCTCATGCCCGAGCCCTGGAAGAAGGGCGCGGACAAGGAGAAGTGGTTCAAGGACTGGTACGCCGAGTACGAGACCAGCAAGGAGGACGACCTCCTGGCCATCGCCTTCCAGTACGTCGCGGGCGCCAAGCAGAAGAAGGACGAGCAGGGCACCGTCTACGCCGGTGACGCCAACTTCGGGCCCCTCAACACGAGCGGGGCGGAGGGCGGCGACCTGCGCCTGGAGCAGTCCGACTTCTACGACTACCTCGGCGTCCAGTACCCCTTCCGGGACGGCGTGATCGGCCAGCCGGAGACCGCGCGCGCCCGGTCGGTCGACTGCTCGGGATACATGCGGATGGTGTTCGGCTACCGCGCCCGCTACCCGCTGATGTCCTCGGACGACTCGGGCGACGGCCTGCCGCGCACCGCCAACGGCATGGCCCGGTCCAAGCAGGGGACCGACATCCTGCCGCTCACCGGCATCTCGCCCGACGACCGGCCCACCGGCATCGACCAGCTGCAGCCCGGGGACCTCGTCTTCTTCAAGCTCGACACCCGGACGAAGCAGCGCCTGGACCACGTCGGCATGGTGCTCGGCTACGACACCGAGGGCCACCTGCTCTTCGTCTCCAGCCGCGAGGAGGTCAACGGACCGACCATCGGTGATGTCGGCGGAGTCTCCCGGCTGGACGGCAACGGCTACTACGCCAAGACGCTGCGCAGCGCGAAGCGGCTGTGACCGGGCGCGCGGCGGCCGGTCACCCGTTGGCCGCCGCCGACGCCTGGGCCTGGCCGCGGCGGTGGATCTGACGGAACGTGAACAGCTGGAGGTTGTCGCCCGTGGTGAACACCTCGGTGTCCTTCGTCGTCACGTCCTTGCCGCTGGTGAAGCCGGCGTTGGTGAAGTAGGCGTAGCGGCCGTAGGAGTTGCTGGTCGTACGGCAGAACCCGGATTCGCAGAAGGGCTTCACTCCGCCGCCGGAGAGCGACTTGACGAAGCTCTTCTTGTTGGTCTGGCCCTTGGCCTTGGCGGCCTGCGCCTCGGTGTCGAAGACCGCCACGCCGACCGTCACGGCTATGCCGTCCGCGGAGTAGGTGACGCGTATCAGACGCGTGCAGTCGTTCGCCGTGAGGATCTTCGGCAGCGTGCCGCCCGACGCCGAGGCGCAGTTCTTGGTGTCGGCCGTGGGGCCCTTCTTGTACGTCGTCTCGCCCATGGTCAGCTGCGTGCCCGGGAAGAGGGTCTCCGGGCTGAGCGGAGCCGTGTCCTTCTTCGCGCTGGCGATGAAGTCCTTCGGGTCCAGCGGGGGCGGGGCGCTGGTCGGGGCGAAGGACGGGGCCGAGGCGGACTCGCTCGGGATGTCGGCCGAGGGCACCTGGGAGGTCGGGCTGCCCGCCTGGCTGTCGCTGCCCGCGGAGACCACGGCCACGGCGACGGCGGCGCCGATCGCGACGGTGGCGAGCGCGCCGCCGCCGACCAGGAACAGCCGGCGTCGCTTGTTACGGGCCTCGGACGCCTCGGCGAGCGCGGCCCAGTCCGGAGACTGGCCGCCCCCGCTGTTCCAGGGCTGCTGCGACTGCGGTTTCCAGGGATCCCACTGGGACTGAGGTCCCCCCTGCCCAAAGCTCATGGGGCGCATCTTAGACGGGACATGGGGCGTGCTGGTCCGCCTGGATGGGCCCTGCAGCACCTAGCGTTCCTCCCATGCGGACGGGCAAAGGCGACATCTGCGGGTGGTTGGGACGGCTGCTGCCGACCGTGGCGCTGCTGGTGTGCCTGCGGTCCTGGCCGGCGGCCGCGGCCGCGATCGGGGTGTGGCCGTCGGTCGCGGCCGGGGTGCTGCGGGCGCTGCGCCTTCCGCGCGGTGGCGGCTCGCTGCCGCGCCGGTGCGTCGCAGTGCTCGCCGACGTGCTGCTTCCGTCGGTGTTTCCGTATGCGCGGCCGATGCCGCTGGTGCGGCGACGGACCCTGCGGAGGGCTGTTACTCTCTGTGCAGGCCTGTGCGTCTCCGTAGTCAATGGGCGGCGATGATCCCGCGTTTTGACCCTTGTGGTGAGCCCCGGTATTCTGCTCTTTCGTTGTGTATTGGCTTGCTCATTCTCACGGGACGGGCCCTTACACCGGTCCACCGGGCCGATGACCAGCGACCAGCACGCGGTTTGCGTCACCGCTGTGCGGTCAAGGCTGTCGTGATCGTTTCGGTGACCTGTTCAGGACCATTCACTCGAAGCGAAGGCTACGAACCGTGCGTACGTACAGCCCCAAGCCCGGCGATGTGACGCGCCAGTGGCACGTCATCGACGCTCAGGACGTTGTCCTGGGTCGTCTCGCCACCACCGCAGCGACCCTCCTCCGGGGCAAGCACAAGCCGATCTACGCGCCCCACGTCGACGCTGGTGACTTCGTCATCATCATCAACGCGGACAAGGTGCACCTGTCCGGCAACAAGCGGACCCAGAAGATGGCGTACCGCCACTCCGGCTACCCGGGTGGTCTGCGCTCCGTCCGTTACGACGAGCTGCTCGACAAGAACCCCGAGAAGGCCATCGAGAAGGCCGTCAAGGGCATGCTCCCCAAGAACACTCTGGGCCGTCAGATGCTCTCGAAGCTGAAGGTCTACAAGGGTGACCAGCACCCGCACGGCGCGCAGCAGCCGCAGCCGTACGAGATCACCCAGGTCGCGCAGTAAGTCCGGCCACCCCCTAAGACTGAAGAGAATCTGAGGAGAATCGTGGCCGAGACCACTGCCGAGCAGCCGCTCGAAGAGCTTGACATCGACAGCTACACCACCGAGTCCGAGGTCCCCGTCGAGGGCGAGTACACCTCGGAGTCCATGGCCTCCCGCTTCGGCGAGCCCCAGCCGGCCGCCGGCCTGGGCCGTCGCAAGAACGCCATCGCCCGTGTCCGGATCGTCCCGGGCACCGGCAAGTGGAAGATCAACGGTCGCACCCTCGAGGACTACTTCCCGAACAAGGTGCACCAGCAGGAAGTCAACGAGCCCTTCAAGGTGCTCGAGCTCGAGGGCCGCTACGACGTCGTCGCCCGCATCGCCGGTGGCGGTGTCTCCGGCCAGGCCGGTGCGCTCCGTCTCGGTGTCGCCCGTGCGCTGAACGAGGCGGACGTCGACAACAACCGCGGCCCGCTGAAGAAGGCCGGCTTCCTCAAGCGCGACGACCGTGCGGTCGAGCGCAAGAAGGCCGGTCTGAAGAAGGCCCGCAAGGCCCCGCAGTACAGCAAGCGTTAATCGCGTCGCTGTCCTTGCGACTGTCTTCGCACGTTGCGACTGTTTTCGCAACGATCGCCCCGGCGGCACGTTCTGTGCCGCCGGGGCGTTCCCGTACACAACCCCTGCGGATGCCGGACCGTTTCAGGTCTCAGGGGATGTACTGGAGCCGCACTCTCTCGTAATTCGGAGGACACCACAGTGGGACGACTCTTCGGCACGGACGGCGTGCGCGGTGTCGCCAACGCGGACCTGACGGCGGAGATGGCCCTCGGCCTCTCCGTGGCCGCGGCGCACGTACTGGCCGAGGCGGGCACGTTCGAGGGACACCGGCCGACCGCGGTGGTCGGACGTGACCCGCGCGCGTCCGGGGAGTTCCTGGAGGCCGCCGTGGTCGCGGGCCTCGCCAGCGCCGGCGTGGACGTCCTGCGGGTCGGCGTGCTGCCGACGCCGGCGGTGGCGTACCTGACCGGAGAGCTCGGCGCCGACCTCGGTGTGATGCTCTCCGCGAGCCACAACGCCATGCCCGACAACGGCGTCAAGTTCTTCGCCCGCGGCGGGCACAAGCTCGCCGACGAGCTGGAGGACCGGATCGAGTCCGTCTACGAGGAGCACCGCACCGGCGCCCCGTGGGACCGGCCGACCGGGGCCGGAGTGGGCCGCGTGCGCGACTCCGAGGAGGGCGCCGACCGGTACGTCGAGCATCTGCTGCGCGTCCTGCCGAACCGGCTCGACGGGCTGAAGGTCGTCCTCGACGAGGCGCACGGCGCCGCCTACCGGGTCTCGCCCGAGGCGTTCCAGCGGGCCGGCGCGGAGGTCGTCACGATCGGCGCCGAGCCGGACGGGCTCAACATCAACGACGGGTGCGGCTCCACGCACCTGGACAAGATCAAGGCCGCGGTCGTCGAGCACGGGGCCGACCTGGGCATCGCGCACGACGGTGACGCCGACCGGTGCCTCGCCGTGGACCACACCGGCGAGGAGGTGGACGGCGACCAGATCCTGGCCGTGCTCGCCCTGGCGATGCGGGAGGCTTCCACGCTGCGGTCCGACACGGTCGTGGCGACGGTGATGTCCAACCTGGGCTTCAAGCTCGCCATGGAGCGAGAGGGCATCCGGCTCGTGCAGACCGCCGTGGGCGACCGGTACGTGCTGGAGGAGATGAAGGAGCACGGGTTCGCCCTCGGGGGCGAGCAGTCCGGGCACGTGATCATCCTCGACCACGCGACGACCGGCGACGGCACGCTGACCGGGCTGCTGCTGGCTGCGCGGGTCGCGCAGAGCGGGCGTTCGCTGCGGGAGCTGGCCTCTGTGATGGAGCGGCTGCCGCAGGTGCTGATCAATGTGCGGGATGTCGACAAGTCCCGGGTGACGACGTCGGCCGAGCTGTCCTCGGCGGTTGCCGACGCCGAGCGGGAGCTCGGGGCCACCGGGCGGGTGTTGTTGCGGTCCTCGGGGACCGAGCCGTTGGTGCGGGTGATGGTGGAGGCGGCTGATATCGAGCAGGCTCGGTCTGTGGCCGGGCGGTTGGCCGATGTGGTGAAGTCCGCGCTCGGCTAGGGAGCGGGCCCGGGGGTGGGGGGTTCTGTTGTGGGCGGGCTGCGGGTCGTGTGTGGCTTGTCGCGCAGTTCCCCGCGCCCCTGAGGACGCTGCCCCTACGGCGTCTTCTTGCGCTGCATGGACCAGAACCACCTCTGCGCCAGCAGCGTCAGGGTGCCGGCGACGATGATGCCCAGCAGGTTCAGCAGGAGTTGTTCCGTGGAGCCCCAGGTCTGGTTCGTGTCGCCGTAGCTGAGGGCGACGGCGGCGTTCGCGGCGGCCGGGACCGTGGTCACCGAGATGGCCACGCCCACCAGAGCGCCCGACTTGGCGGAGGTCAGGGAGAGCGTGCCGGCGATGCCGGCCAGGACCGCCACGACGAAGGAGAACCAGTCGGGGGCGTAGATGAACCCGGTGTTGGGGCGGTCGGCATCCAACCGGGCCTGGGTGAAGAGTCCGACGCCGTCCATGAAGAGGCTGAAGCCGACCGTCACCGCCATGGCCACCGCGAAGCCCACCAGGAGGGCGATCGCGCAGCGCAGGGCCAGGCGGGCTCTGCGGCGGACGACGGCGGTGCAGATACCGGCGAGCGGGCCGAACTCCGGGCCGACCGCCATGGCGCCCACGATCAGGATCGCGTTGTCCAGGACCACGCCGCAGGCCGCGATCATCGTGGCGAGGGTGATGAACGCGAGGTAGGTGACGGAGAGGGTCGACTCCTCGTGCGTCGCGTCGCTGAGGTGCTCCCACAGGACCGCGTCGGCGCCCTCGCCGGGTGCGTCGGCCGCGGCCTGCTCGGCCCGCTCCGACAGTGACAGGTCGATGGTCTCGACGGCGATGGAACCGCTGGTGTCGATGCCGAGTTTCCGCAGGCCGGTGAGCAGTTCGTCGCCCGCCTCCCGCGCCACGTCGCACATCACGACGTCCCCGGCGGGGTTGCGGGCGGCGTCCGGCAGCACGACGAGGTGGGTGGTGCCGACCGTCTTCTCGATCAGCCGCAGCACGTCGTCGGTCTGCCCGGACGGTGTGATCAGTCGCAGGTGGAGCATGGCGACTATCTAACCGGCCTTTGCCCCGGGCGTCACAGCTTGCGCAGGCTGAGGCGCTGCACCTTGTGGTCCGGGCCCTTGCGCAGGACGAGGGTGGCGCGGCCGCGGGTGGGGGCGATGTTCTCGACCAGGTTGGGCTGGTTGATCGTGCGCCACATCGTCCGGGCGTAGTCGAGGGCCTCGTCCTCCGAGACCTGGGTGTACTTGCGGAAGTACGAGGACGGGTTCTGGAAGGCGGTCGCGCGCAGCTTGCGGAAGCGGTTGAGGTACCAGCGCTCGATGTCCTCGACACGGGCGTCGACGTAGACGCTGAAGTCGAAGTAGTCGGCGAGGCCGACCCGGGTGCGGCCGTCCTTGCCGGGGAGGGCGGGCTGCAGGACGTTCAGGCCCTCGACGATCAGGATGTCGGGGCGGCGGACCGTGAGCTTCCTGTCGGGGACGATGTCGTAGATCAGGTGGGAGTAGACGGGGGCCGTGACCTCGTCCTTGCCGGCCTTGATGTCGGCGACGAAGCGGGTCAGCGCGCGGCGGTCGTAGGACTCGGGGAATCCCTTCCGCGACATCAGGCCGCGGGACTGGAGCTCCTTGGTGGGGAGCAGGAAGCCGTCGGTGGTGACCAGCTCGACGCGCGGGTGTTCCGGCCAGCGCGAGAGCAGGGCCTGGAGGAGCCGGGCGACCGTCGACTTGCCCACGGCGACCGAGCCGGCGACTCCTATGACGAACGGGGTGCCGGACTGGGAGCCCTGCTCGCCCAGGAACGTGTTGAGCGCGCCTCTGAGGCCGTCCGTGGCACCGACGTAGAGGTTGAGAAGTCTGGACAGCGGGAGGTAGATGTCCCGCACCTCGTCGAGGTCGATGACATCGCCGAGACCGCGCAGCTTCTCGACCTCCTCGGCCGTCAGCGGCAGCGGCGTCTTGTCGCGCAACGCGCTCCACTCGGCTCGGGTGAGGTCGACGTAGGGAGTCGCCTCCGGCCGCTGCCGGTGGGCGCTCCGGGGTATCGAGGAGACCGGAGAGATCACAGTCCATTGTTACGGGCGTACGAACGGACGGTGAGGTGGGATCCGTCACGCAGCGTCCTCGGCTTCTCCTGTATGGGAGAAAAGCGGCCAAAGGGAGGAATGTCAGTGGTGTGCGTCACAGTTGTGGGAGAGGTGGGCCCGGGCCGGGGTCCAGGAACGCCGAGGGGTGACCCATGACGTATGCGATAGAGGCGGAAGGCCTGGTCAAACGGTTCAAGGAGACCGAGGCGCTGGCCGGTGTCGACCTGGCGGCCCGAAAGGGCACGGTGCTCGGGCTGCTGGGCCCCAACGGTGCGGGGAAGACGACCGCGGTGCGGATCTTCGCGACGCTGCTCCGCCCGGACGGGGGCAGGGCCCGGGTGGCCGGCCACGACGTGGTCCGGGAGGCCGGGGTCGTGCGGGCCACGGTCGGGCTGACCGGGCAGTACGCGGCGGTCGACGAGAACCTGACCGGCACGGAGAACCTGCTGCTCATCGGCAGGCTGCTGGGGCTGCCGAGACGGGAGGCGAAGGCGCGGGCCGGGGAACTGCTGGAGCGCTTCCAGCTGACGCACGCGGCCGGCCGGGCCACGAAGACCTACTCGGGAGGCATGCGCCGGCGCCTGGACCTCGCGGCCAGCCTGGTGGGGCGGCCCAGCATCCTCTTCCTCGACGAGCCGACCACGGGCCTGGACCCCCACAGCCGCGGTGAGCTGTGGGACCTGCTGCGCGGCCTGGTCGCGGACGGTGCGACCGCCCTGCTGACCACGCAGTATCTGAACGAGGCCGATGTGCTCGCCGACGACATCGTGGTGATCGACAAGGGCCGGGTGATCGCCGAGGGCGCGCCGGACCAGCTGAAGGCCCAGGTCGGCGGCCAGGTGCTGGAGCTCCGGCCGATCCTCGGGCAGGACCTCACACGGGCGCACGCGCTGGTGGCCGCCGCCGCTGGCCCGGAGGCCAGGATCGACGGCGAGAGGATCACCGCGCCGGTGAAGGACCCCGAGCTGATGCCGGCCGTCGTGCGCGCGCTGGACGGGGAGGGGATCGCGGTGGGCGAGCTGGCCCTGCGCCGCTCCTCGCTCGACGAGGTCTTCCTCGCCCTGACCGGCCACCGGGCCGAACCGGGCGCTCCAGAGCAGAACGGCGGTGCGGCCGACCGGGACGACGACACGCTGGAGAAGGCGGTGAGCCGGGCATGACCGCCACCACCACCATCACCGCGCCGGTCACCGCGTCGGGCCGCGTGCCGCCCCTCGCGGGGGTGCGGCAGACCTTCACGATGGCCTGGCGGAGCCTGGTCGCCGTCAAGCACAACCCGCTCGAACTGGTCGACTACAGCATCACGCCGATCATGTTCGTGTTCCTGTTCACCTACGTGCTGGGCGGGCAGATGGCCGGATCGCCGGAGGCGTATCTGAAGTACGCGCTGCCCGGGATCATCGTGCAGAACACCCTGTTCATGACGATGTACACGGCCATGGCGCTCAACACCGACCTCACCAAGGGCGTCTTCGACCGGCTGCGCAGCCTCCCCATCGCGCGCTCGGCCCCGCTGATCGGGCGGATCACCGCCGACCTCGCGAAGCATGTCTGGGCGATGCTGCTGATGATCGGCCTCGGGCTCGCCCTCGGCTTCCGAGTGACCGGCGGCTTCGGCGGGTTCCTGCTCGGGCTGCTGCTCGTGGTGGTGTTCGCCGCGGCCGTGTCGTGGAGCGCCGTACTGATCGGGATGCTGGCCGGTGACGCGGAGAAGGTGCAGGCCTTCGCCTTCACCCTCATCTTCCCGATCACCTTCACCAGCAGCGCCTTCGTCGTCGTCGACACCATGCCGGGCTGGCTCCAGGCGTGGAGCGACGTCAACCCGGTCACGCACCTGTCCGACGCCTTCCGCGGGCTGCTGCTCGGCGGGGCGGTGGCGGAGCCGGTGCTGTGGTCGCTGGTGTGGGCGGCGGGGATCGCGCTCGTGTTCTATCCGCTGGCCATGAGGGCGTATCGGGCGAAGGTCTGAGGGCAGAGGACCGAGCTGTTCGTACCCCGGTGGGAATTTCCGATTTCGGGCACGCTGCGGCCGGTTCGGCGCGGAAAACGACCCTAAGCTGCCGCCCATGTGTGGAATCGTGGGATACGTGGGGCCGCAGTCGGCGCTCGAGGTCGTGATGGCCGGGCTGAAGCGGCTGGAGTACCGGGGGTACGACTCGGCGGGCGTCGCCGTGCTGGCCGACGGCGGGCTGGCGACGGGGAAGAAGGCCGGCAAGCTCCTCAACCTGGAGAAGGAACTGGACGGTCGGCCGCTCCCGGCCGGCACGACGGGCATCGGACACACCCGGTGGGCCACACACGGCGGCCCGACCGACGCCAACGCCCACCCGCACATCGACAACGCGGGACGGGTCGCGGTGGTGCACAACGGCATCATCGAGAACTTCGCCCTGCTGCGGGCCGAGTTGGAGGAGCGGGGGCACGAGCTGGCCTCCGAGACCGACACCGAGGTCGTCGCGCATCTGCTCGCCGAGGAGTTCTCGTCGTGCGCGGACCTCGCCGAGGCGATGCGGCTGGTGTGCCGGCGGCTGGAGGGCGCGTTCACGCTGGTCGCGGTGCACGCCGACGAGCCGGACGTGGTGGTGGGCGCGCGGCGGAACTCGCCGCTGGTGGTGGGCGTCGGAGAGGGTGAGGCCTTTCTCGCCTCGGACGTCGCCGCGTTCATCGCCCACACACGGTCGGCGATCGAGCTGGGCCAGGACCAGGTGGTGGAGCTGCGCCGGGACGGCGTGACGGTGACGGGCTTCGACGGCCGCCCGGCCGATGTCCGCTCGTACCACGTCGACTGGGACGCGTCGGCCGCGGAAAAGGGGGGCTACGACTACTTCATGCTCAAGGAGATCGCCGAGCAGCCCAAGGCGGTCGCCGACACGCTGCTGGGCCGGATCGACGGCTCCGGTTCGCTGAGCCTGGACGAGGTGCGGATCCCCGCGGGGGTGCTGCGGGAGATCGACAAGGTCGTCATCGTCGCCTGCGGTACGGCCTTCCACGCCGGGATGATCGCCAAGTACGCCATCGAGCACTGGACGCGCCTGCCGTGCGAGGTGGAACTGGCCAGTGAGTTCCGGTACCGGGATCCGATCCTGGACGCGCAGACCCTCGTCATCGCCATCTCCCAGTCCGGCGAGACCATGGACACGCTCATGGCGCTGCGGCATGCCCGCGAGCAGGGCTCCAAGGTGCTGGCGATCTGCAACACCAACGGCTCGACGATCCCGCGCGAGTCGGACGCGGTGCTGTACACGCATGCCGGTCCCGAGGTGGCCGTCGCCTCCACCAAGGCGTTCCTGACGCAGCTCGTCGCGTGCTACCTGGTCGCCCTGTATCTGGGCCAGGTGCGGGGGACCAAGTGGGGCGACGAGATCCGGGCGGTGATCCGCGACCTGTCCTCGATCGCCGGTGCGGTGGAACAGGTGCTGGGCACGATGGAGCCGGTGCGGGAGCTGGCGCGCACGCTCGCCTCGAAGAACACGGTGCTGTTCCTCGGCCGCCATGTGGGATATCCGGTGGCGCTGGAGGGCGCGCTGAAGCTCAAGGAGCTGGCGTACATGCACGCCGAGGGGTTCGCGGCGGGGGAGTTGAAGCACGGGCCGATCGCCTTGATCGAGGAGGATCTGCCGGTGGTCGTCGTGGTGCCGTCGCCGCGCGGGCGGTCCGTGCTGCACGACAAGATCGTGTCGAACATCCAGGAGATCCGGGCGCGGGGTGCGCGGACGATCGTCATCGCGGAGGAGGGGGACGAGGCGGTGGTGCCGTACGCGGACCACCTGATCCGGGTGCCGGCCACGCCGACCCTGCTCCAGCCGCTCGTGGCGGCGGTGCCGCTCCAGGTGTTCGCGTGCGAGCTGGCGACGGCTCGCGGGAACGAGGTGGATCAGCCTCGGAACCTGGCGAAGTCGGTGACGGTGGAGTGAGGAAAGGGGCGAACGGCCGACTGCCGTTCGCCCCTCTTCAGCCGGTCGGCCGGGTGATCACCAGTTGATGCAGGTCTTCGGGACCCAGCCGTTGACCTTGTCGCCGCCGTAGTACCACATGTTGCTCTTCTTGCCGCAGGCCGTGTACGAACCGCCCTTGTAGGCCTTGCCGTCGTTGCAGATCCCGCCGCGCTTGCCCTTGCCCCAGATGCCGAGGGCGGTGGCGGACGTCTTCGGCGAGGTCCGGACCTTGACGGTCTCCTTGGCCTTGACGTTGACGATCGCCTTGCTGCAGTCCTTCGGCGGGGCCGCTGCGGCGGTACCGGCGGTCGCGACGGTGCCGGTGAGGGCCGTTGCGAAGAGAGCTATCGAAGTGGCCGCGGTTCCCAGCGACTTGAACTTCATGGTGGTGCGTTCCTCCCGTTGTGCGATGCCGTTTGCACATCGCGGTCATCGCGAACTGTACAAGGGGGAGGGGGAGTTCAAGATCGGGGGTTCAGTACGGGTAGTTCCAGGGCGGAGGCGGCTTGGGGCTGTAGGGGAGCTTGGTCCAGCCGTCGGGGGTCACCTGGTAGAAGTCCCCGTTGTCGCCGTCCATCCGCGAGCTGCCGTGCACGTGCACGATGTCCGCGTGAAGGCGGTAGTGGAAGCCGCCCATCATGCCGACCACCCGGAAGAAGATCCGCACGTCCGCACCCTCCGTCAGGGGGGACAGCGGCGGCAGGAGGTGCTCGATCTCGTCGAAGCAGCTGCCGGTGCGCTCCCGCAGCATCGCGTGGAAGTGGCGCTCCAACGCTTCGGAGGGAGCGGGGAGTTGCCGCATCGCGACCGGCTCCAGAAGCTCCAGCAGGTGCGTGTGACCCCGCTCCCGCGCGATGTCCACCGGGCGCCGTCCGTCCCGGGTGCGCTGCGTGCGCCAGGCGCCGTGCGCGATCAGCCGGGAGACGACCGCGATCGTGGCGCCGTGCCAGGCGGCCTGGTGCAGCGGGGCGAACCCGCTGCGGTTCCCGGGGCGGGCGAGATTGACCCGCTCGGGATTCTTCACCAGCTCCCCGAACAGGCCGTCCCAGTCGGCGTCCCGGGCCAGGTCCGAGAACCGGTCCCGCTCCTTCAGGTACCAGTCGCCGTAGCGCTCGCGGTCGGTGAGGCCGTCCCATTCCATGCTGATCATGCTAGTGACGCCGTCGAGACCGGTGGCGGCGCGGGTCTCACCGTAGGGTGCTGCGCATGAGCATCATCGGGGTCGGGATCGACGTCGCCGAGATCGATCGGTTCGCGGCGTCGCTGGAGCGTACGCCCGCGTTGGCCGGACGGCTGTTCGTGGAGCGGGAGTTGTTGCTGCCCAGTGGGGAGCGCCGGGGGGTCGCCTCCCTGGCTGCCCGGTTCGCCGCCAAGGAGGCCCTGGCCAAGGCGCTCGGGGCTCCGGCCGGGCTGCTGTGGACCGATGCCGAGGTGTGTGTCGAGGACAGTGGGCAGCCGTGGCTGCGGGTGACCGGGACCGTGGCCGCGCGGGCCGCCGAGCTCGGGGTGCGGTCCTGGCACGTGTCCCTGAGCCATGACGCGGGTGTCGCCTCGGCCGTGGTGATCGCGGAGGGGTGAGCCGGAGGCCGGGGAGTCGCGACATGGACCAGGAGGGCACATGGTCACGGTGAAGGGCGTCGACCCTCGCGGTACGCAGCACTGCGAGACGTCGGCTCTGGGGGTGCTGCTGCGGCACCAGGGACTCGATCTGTCCGAGCCCATGCTCTTCGGCCTCGGGGCCGGACTGTCCTTCATCTACTGGGACAGCAAGAACATGGACTTCCCCTTCCTCGGCGGGCGCGTCAAGCCCTTCGAGCTCACCAGGAACCTGGCCGCCGGGCTGGGGCTGGAGCTCGTGGTGCAGGAGACCGGCTCCGCCCGCAAGGCGTGGGAGAACGTGGCGACCGCCATCGACGCCGGCCGGCCCGTCGGGCTCCAGCTCGACAGCTACCACCTGGACTACTTCTCCACGAAGGTGCACTTCGGCGGTCACATCGTCGCCCTGTACGGCTACGACGAGCACGACGCCCACCTGGTGGACACCGACCAGCAGGGCGGAGCCGTGTCCACCGGCCTGAACAGCCTCGCCCGGGCCCGGGCCGCGCGCGGGCCGATGACCGCCAGGCACCGGTCCTTCACGCTCACCGCCGCCGGGAAGGTGCCCTCCCTGGAGAGCCGGATCATTCCGGCCATCACCGAATGCGCCGACGCCTTCCTCGACCCGCCCATCGCCAACCTCGGCCACCGAGGCATCGAGAAGGCCGGGAAGCTCGTCCCCGGCTGGCTCCAGCGCACCGACGCTCCCCGACGGGACCTGCCGCAGGCGGCCCTGCTGATGGAGAAGGCCGGCACCGGCGGTGCACTGTTCCGCAACCTCTACCGTGACTTCCTCGCCGAATGCGCCCAGGTGGTCGACAGCGGCCATCTGCGCACCGGCCACAGGCTGTACTCGGAAGCGGCCGGCTTGTGGACGGAGGTCGCGGCGCTCATCACGAACGCCGGCGAGTCGGGCGACGAGCAGTGCCTCGCACGGGCAGGCACCGTCCTCCGCGACATCGCGCGCATCGAACGCGAAGCCATGGAATCGCTGAGCCGCCTGCGTGGTGAAGCCCCCGCCGGATGACGGCGAGGGCTTCACGGGCGCGCGGGCTTCGCCGGCGCGGGCGTCAGCAGATCGACTGGCTGCTGTTCACCCGTGTGAGGTTGCGGAACGTCGTGTTCTCACCGCACGGGCTCTCCCTGATGGCCGAGTTGGTGACCGTCAGGTTCTGGATGGTGATGTCCTTGTTGTTCGGGAACTCCGAGCGGGCGGCCAGGCGCAGTTCGCCGCCGCCCGAGATCGTGCCGCTCTGCGCCGCGAGGTTGACGTTGTAGCAGTTCTCGATCAGGACGGAGTTGTTGCCGGTGTTGGAGATCGTCACCTTGTTGATCGTCGCTCCGCCGCTCTCCGAGACGCAGAACACCCCGCGTCCGCCGCCGCGCGCGATGACCTCGCCGACCCGGATGTTGGTCGGGTAGCCGCTGCCGACCCGGCCGTTGCGGTTGGCCATGCGGAAGGCCGCGTAGCCGGTGCCGGTGCCGGCGTTCTCCGCGTCCACCTTGGTGACGCTCGCGTTGATCGTCTGGTTGAGCAGCAGGCCGGACTCGCCGACGTTGCGGGCGGTGACCGTGCCGATGGTGATGCCGTCGACGCCGTAGGTCTCGACGGCGTGGCTGGACGCGCCGGAGACGTAGACGCTGTCGATGCGGACGTTGCGCGTCCACTGGCTGGTGTCGCCGCGGTTGTCGATGCGGATGCCCAGGCCGCGGGAGAGGCGCATGTCTATCTGGCCGAGCACGACGTTCTGGACGTTGCGCATGAAGATGCCGTAGAGCGGGGTGCCGGTGAGCTTGAGGTTCTGGACCTCCACGTCGCGGGTGCCGCGGGAGTAGACCGGCGCCTGGTCGCCGGAGCCGCTGCCGGTGACGTTGATGGTGCCGCAGACGTCGAGGACGGTGTAGCTCGGGAGCGAGATGCGTGAGCCTGCCGAGACCGAGCCCGAGCCGCGGACCACGACCCGCTCCTTCGACGTGCGGCCCGAGGTGAGGCTGTTGACGGCTGCCTGGACGGCGGCGCGCATGTCGGTGCCGGTGTAGACGGTGCTGCTGCCGCGCCGGGCGGTCCAGTTGCTGCCGTTCTGCACCGCCTCGGCCTGGTAGGAGCCGTCCCCGCAGGCCGCCGCCCGGGTCGGGGCGGCGGTGGCGGGGGCGGTCAGCGTGCCGGCGGCGGTGAGGACAGCGGTGGCACCGGCGGCGGCGAGGAATGCGGCTCTGCGTCCCATGGTGGCCTCGGATTCGTCGAATGTGGGGGGTGTGCAAGCGCTTTCTGCGCGGCCGGTGAGTCTGGCAAAGGGCAGGCAAAGCGTCAATGGATGCGACACGCTTCGGAGTTGCGGGAGATACGGGGGAGTGGCCGGGCGGTCGTACGGGAAACTCGACCGCATGCGTAGTGCGTACAGCGTGGAGACGGTCAGGACCGCCGAACGGGAGCTGATGGCGCGGCTGCCGGAGGGGGCGCTGATGCAACGCGCCGCCGCCGGACTCGCCGCGGCCTGCGCCGACCTGCTGGGGCGGGTGTACGGGAGCAGGGTCGTGCTGCTGGTCGGGAGCGGCGACAACGGGGGCGACGCGTTGTACGCCGGGGCCCGGCTTGCCCGGCGGGGGGCCGGTGTCACGGCGGTGCTGCTCGCGCCGGAGCGGGTTCACGCCGGGGGACTCGCGGCGCTGCGGCGTGCCGGGGGGCGGGTCGTGAGCGCCGGTGGCGCTGATGAAGGTGCCGGCGGGGGCGCGCAGGGCGTCGAGGAACTGGTCGAGCGGGCGGACCTCGTCGTCGACGGCATCGTCGGGATCGGCGGGAAGGGCGGGCTGCGGCCGGACGCGGTGCCGCTGGCCGCCGCCGCCCGGCGGTCGCGGGGCGCCGTCGTCGCCGTCGATCTGCCGAGCGGGGTCGACGCCGACACCGGGGAGGTGCGCGGCGTCGCGGTCCGGGCCGATCTGACGGTGACGTTCGGTACGCACAAGCCGGGGCTGCTGATCGATCCGGCGCGGGAGTACGCGGGGTCGGTGCGGCTGGTCGACATCGGTCTCGATCTGCCGGTCGAGCCGGAGCTGGAGGCGTTGCAGCACGCGGACGTGGCGGAGTTGCTGCCGGTGCCGCGGGCCGAGAGCGACAAGTACCGGCGGGGTGTCGTCGGCATCGCCGCCGGGTCCGCGCGCTACCCCGGGGCCGCCGTGCTCGCCGTCGCCGGTGCGCTGCGGGGCGGGGCCGGGGCCGTGCGGTACGTCGGGCCGGCCGGGGACGCCGTCATCACGCGGTTCCCCGAGACGCTCGTGTCCGACCAGGGGCCGAAGCACGCCGGGCGGGTGCAGGCGTGGGTCGTAGGGCCGGGGGCCGGGGACGACGCGGCGACGGTGGGGGAGGTGCTGGCGGCAGATGTCCCGGTGCTGGTCGACGCGGACGGGTTGCGGCTGGCCGAGGCGGGGGTCGTACGGGCGCGGCGGGCGCCGACGCTGATGACGCCGCATGCCGGGGAGGCGGCGGCCCTGCTCGGGGTCGACCGGGCGGAGGTCGAGGGCGGTCGGCTGGCGGCGGCTCGGGAGCTGGCCGGGCGGTACGGGGCGACCGTGCTGCTGAAGGGGTCCACGACCTTGGTCGCCGACTCGGGGGGCGGCGCGGTGCGGGTGAATCCGACGGGGACGTCCTGGCTGGCCACGGCGGGGAGTGGGGACGTGCTGTCGGGGCTCGCGGGGTCGTTGCTGGCGGCGGGTCTTTCGGCGGTGGACGCGGGGAGTGTGGCGGCGTATGTGCACGGGCTGGCCGGGAGGCTGGCGGCGGACGGGGCGCCGGTGGGGGCGCATGACGTGGCGGAGGCGGTTTCGGAGGCGTGGCGCAACGTTCTCGGCTGAGTGAGAGGGAGGGGGCAGTGGGGGTTGCTGTGGCGGTGGGTCGCCCCCTCCTCCCTTCCCGTCCCGGTCCGGGGGCTGCCGCCCCCGGGCCCCCGCTTCGGCCTGGACGGCCTCGTCCTCAAGCGCCGGACGGGCTGACATACGGCTGATGCGTCTGGGTGACCCACGCCGCGCGGCAACCCCGGGCCGCCCCCACCACCCCGTTTCTCTGATCACATGACCAGCAGGCGCACCGCCGGGCGCGCCCTCGCCCTCCTGCTCGCCGCTGTCACCGCGCTGCCCGTCGGAATCGCCGGTGCCGCTCCCGTACCGCCCGCTCCCGGCCCCCTCGGCGAGCTCGTCCCGGGCGTCGCGCCGGGGCCCGCGCAGCCCTGGTCCGTCGACACGCCCGACCAGGCGCTGCCGCCGCTGGTGTACACACCGTCGGCCGAGGAGGAGGCCGTCGAGCCGCGGAGGGCGGTGGAGGGGACGTACGCGCTCGTCGAGTACGTGCCGTTGGGGGAGGCGGTCGCGCGGGTGAGCTGTACCGGGAAGGCCGGGCCGTATCAGCGGCAGGTCGAGCGGTGGCCGGGGCTGAGGGCGGGCGGGGTGCAGTCGGCGGCCGACTGCCGGGTCATCCGGGCGTTCCAGGTGCGGCAGGGGATCAAACCGGCCATTGGGTTCGCCGGGCCCGTGACGTGGGGCCGGATGCAGTACCTGTCACTGGTCGACGCTGTACAACACGCCCATGCCGTACGCCCAGTTCTTCAGCGGCGGGCAGGCCTTCCACGGCGTCTACGGCGGCCTCCACACCACCGTCGGCTCCATGGGCTGCGTCAATCTCTCCGTCCCCGCCGCGCGGTGGCTGTGGAGCGTGCTGAAGAAGGGTGACCGGGTGTTCGTGTGGGGGCGCAGGCCCGGGACGTAGCGGTTGCCGTCGGGGGCCGCTGCCTCGGGCGGGCCGGGCCCCTCTGAGACACTGGGCGCGATGAGCGAGAGAACAGCCCCGCGGACCGCGCCCCTGCGGGCCCGCGCGGAGATCGACCTGGCCGCCCTGCGGGCCAATGTGCGGGCGCTGCGTGCCCACGCGCCGGGTGCTGCCCTGATGGCCGTGGTGAAGTCCGAGGCGTACGGCCACGGGGCCGTGCCGTGTGCTCGCGCGGCCGTCGCCGCGGGAGCGGACTGGCTGGGCACTGCGACGCCCGAGGAGGCCCTCGCCCTGCGGGCCGCCGGGCTGCCGGGCCGGATCATGTGCTGGCTGTGGACGCCGGGCGGGCCCTGGCGCGAGGCGATCGAGGCGGACGTCGACGTGTCCGTCAGCGGGATGTGGGCCCTGCGGGAGGTCACCGAGGCCGCCCGGCGGGCGGACCGGTCCGCGCGCGTGCAGCTCAAGGCCGACACCGGGCTCGGGCGGGGCGGCTGCCAGCCCGGTGAGGACTGGGCCGATCTGGTCCGGGAGGCGCTGCGCGCCGAGGCCGAGGGGGTCCTGCGCGTGACGGGGCTGTGGTCGCACTTCGCCTGTGCCGACGAGCCCGGCCACCCCTCCATCGCCGCCCAGCTCGGCCGCTTCCGGGAGATGGTCGCGTACGCCGAGGAGCGGGGCGCCCGCCCCGAGGTCCGGCACATCGCCAACTCGCCGGCCACGCTCACGCTGCCCGAGAGCCACTTCGACCTGGTCCGCGCCGGCATCGCCACCTACGGCATCTCGCCCAGCCCCGAGCTGGGCACCCCGGCCGACTTCGGGCTGCGCCCGGTGATGACGCTGTCCGCCTCGCTCGCCCTGGTCAAGCACGTGCCGGGCGGGCACGGCGTCAGCTACGGCCACCGGTACGTGACGCCCGGCGAGACCACCCTCGGCCTCGTCCCGCTGGGCTACGCCGACGGCATCCCACGGCACGCCTCCTCGGCCGGGCCGGTCCTGGTCGAGGGCAAGTGGCGCACGATCGCGGGGCGGGTCGCCATGGACCAGTTCGTGGTCGACCTGGGCGGCGACGAGCCCGCGCCGGGCGCCGAGGCGGTGCTCTTCGGTCCCGGGGACCGCGGCGAGCCCACCGCCGAGGACTGGGCCCAGGCGGCCGGAACCATCGCCTACGAGATCGTGACCCGGATCGGAACGCGCGTTCCTCGCGTCTATGTGAATGAGGAACAGGACGGGTAACTCGCACAGAGGACCGGTCACGCGCAGAACAACAGGCACCCTGACAACACCAGCACCACCATCACCATCACCACGAGCATCGGCAGCAGCCCGGCGAAGAGGAGCGGTACGTGAGCGAGAGCAGTGCGGAGGTCGTCGCGAACGCCGCCACCGCGGCCGTCGCGGCCTCCGCCGCGGGGGCGGCGGGAGGCTGGCGCCGGGCGACCGGCATCGCCGGTGTCGCGATAGGCGTGGTGGCCGCGGGCGCGGCCGCCGGTGTCGCCCTGGAGCGGATGACGGTCGGCCGGGGCATGCGCCAGAAGGCCCGGCTCGCCCTCGACTCCGCGGGACCCTACGGCTCGCTGCGCGGCATGCCCGGCAAAGCGTTCGCCGACGACGGCACGGAGCTGTACTACGAGGTCGACGACCTCGACCCGGAGGCCGCCCCCGCCGCCATCGGCCCGCGCCGCCGCCGGCTCTTCGGCCGCAAGGCCCCCGCCCCCGTCACCGTCGTCTTCAGCCACGGCTACTGCCTCAGCCAGGACTCCTGGCACTTCCAGCGGGCGGCGCTCCGAGGTGTCGTACGGACCGTCCACTGGGACCAGCGCAGCCACGGCCGGTCCGGACGGGGCGTGGCCCAGGGGCGGGACGAGCCGGTCACGATCGAGCAGCTGGGCCGCGACCTGAAGGCCGTCATCGACGCGGCCGCGCCCGAGGGGCCGATCGTGCTGGTCGGCCACTCGATGGGCGGCATGACGGTGATGGCGCTGGCCGACCAGTACCCCGAGCTGGTCCGGGAGCGGGTCGTCGGGGTGGCCTTCGTGGGGACGTCCTCGGGGCGGCTCGGCGAGGTCAACTACGGGCTTCCGGTGGCCGGGGTCAACGCGGTGCGGCGGGTGCTGCCCGGTGTGCTGAAGGTGATGGGGCAGCGGGCCGAGCTGGTGGAGAAGGGGCGCCGGGCCACCGCGGACCTGTTCGCCGGGGTCATCAAGCGGTACTCGTTCGCGTCCCGGGACGTCGACCCGGCCGTCGCCCGGTTCGCCGAGCGGATGATCGAGAGCACGCCCATCGACGTGGTCGCCGAGTACTACCCGGCGTTCAACGACCACGACAAGACCGAGGCGCTCGCCCACTTCGCCGACATGCCGGTCCTGGTCCTGGCCGGGGTGCAGGACCTGGTCACGCCGAGTGAGCACAGCGAGGCCATCGCCGATCTGCTGCCGGACGCCGAGCTGGTGCTGGTGCCGGACGCGGGGCACCTGGTGATGCTGGAACACCCGGAAGTGGTCACCGACCGCCTCGCCGACCTGCTCACCCGCACGGGTGCCGTGCCTGCAGGGGCTACCGTGAAGGGCTATGGAAGCAGCAGCACCGCACAGCCCGGCTGAGCCCGGGTCCGTCCAGATCGTCGTCACGTCCCCCGAGCAGATGCGGGAGCTGGGTCGCCGGCTCGCGAAACTGCTGCGCGCCGGTGACCTGGTGATGCTCAGCGGAGAGCTCGGGGCGGGCAAGACGACACTGGCGCGTGGGCTGGGCGAGGGGCTCGGCGTGCGCGGGGCCGTCACCTCGCCGACGTTCGTGATCGCCCGGGTGCACCCCTCGCTCGGTGACGGGCCGCCGCTGGTCCATGTCGACGCCTACCGGCTGTCCGGCGGGCTGGACGAGATGGAGGACCTCGATCTCGACGTCTCGCTGCCCGAGTCCGTGGTCGTCGTGGAGTGGGGCGAGGGCAAGGTCGAGGAGCTGACCGAGGACCGGCTCCAGGTGGTGATCCACCGCGCGGTGGGCGACACGACCGACGAGGTCCGGCAGATGACGATCACCGGTGTGGGGGAACGCTGGGCGTCGGCGGACCTGAGCGTGCTCGCGGCGTAGCTCCCGGCGCGTGGTGTTTTGATGAACGTTCCGACAAGGCGTCGGCAAAATGTTGCGTTCGGCGTCTTGTGCGTGGTCACATGGTACCCAGTCCGTAGTTAGGTGTACCTAACTACGTCCGCCCCGCCTTCGGGAGGCGTCCATGTCGGCTACAGAGAGCAAGGGGCGGCCGCTGCCGTTCGCGGTCGCCGGGGTGTCCATGCGTGACCTGCTGGCGGCGGGCGAGGCGGCGGCGCTGATCTCCACGCCACCGCGGGCTCCCGAGCCGGAGCTCGCCGAGCCGGTCGAGCCCTTGGCCGACCACCGCGAAGCGGCCTAGGGGACGACCACGACCTTGCGGCCGATCGTCGCGAACGTCCACATGGCCTCGCCGTCCGCGCGTGACTCGCGGATGCCGCCCGTGCGTACCTTCGTGGCCGGTGCGGCGGTCGAGCCGTCCACGGCCGCGCTGAAGCCGATCACCACGCCGCCCACGGTAGTGAAGCGCACGACGTGCTCGACGGGGACACCGTCGGAGCCGGTGACCGCGTTCGAGCGGGACGTGACCGCGTAATTGCCCGGGGCCGGGTCCACCGCGCTCGGGGCCACCTCGAACGTGCGGGTGATCACCTCGTCCGCGCCGACCAGCCACACCCGGTCGCCGCGCAGGGAGTACACGACCCGTGCGCCCTCACCGGATCCGACGGGCAGCGGGGCGGGGTCCTTCCTGGTCCGGGGCGGCGCCTTCGAAGCGTCGGCGGACGGCGCGGCGCCCGCGTGCGCCCGGCCCAGGCCGGCCGGGAGGGTCTGGGCCGCCTGGTGGGCGAGGTAGCCGACCGTCGCGAGGGCCGCGGCGGTGAGCCCGGCCACGATCCCCGAGCTGCTGACTGCCACCGGCGTCCACCTCCGCGTCGTACGTCCCTGTCGTGCACGGTGCGCCTGCCGCGCCGTGACGGAAGGTGACGGTAGCAGCAGGTGACGGCTCGACAGGTACGTCCGACACGGGCCCCGGGGAGCCGTAGGCTGTTTGCGTGCTCTTGCTCGCTCTGGATACCGCCACACCCGCCGTCACCGTCGCGCTGCACGACGGCCGGGACGTCATCGCCTCGTCGAGTCAGGTGGACGCGCGCCGGCACGGGGAGCTGCTGCTGCCCGCGATCGACCGGGTGCTCGCCGACGCCGGTCTGAAGCTCGACGCCGTCACCGGGGTCGTCGCCGGCATCGGTCCGGGCCCGTACACCGGACTGCGCGTCGGTCTGATGACCGCCGAGACCTTCGGGCTCGCACTCGGCGTCCCCGTGCACGGCGTGTGCACGCTGGACGGTCTCGCCTACGCCGCCGACCTCGAGGGCCCGTTCGTGGTGGCGACCGACGCCCGCCGCAAGGAGGTGTACTGGGCGCGCTACGCCGACTCCCGCACCCGCGTCACCGACCCGGCGGTCGACCGGCCCGCCGACATCGCCGAGCAGGTCGCGGGCCTGCCCGCGGTCGGCGCGGGCGCGCTGCTGTACCCGGACACCTTCCCCCAGGCCCACGAACCCGAGCACGTGTCCGCCGCCGCGCTCGCCCGGCTGGCAGCGGAGAAGCTGGCGGCGGGCGCGGAACTCCCCGCGCCCCGGCCGCTGTATCTGCGCCGCCCCGATGCCCAGGTCCCCAAGAACTACAAGGTGGTCACCCCCAAGTGACCGGGTCCGAGACGTGTGTGCTGCGCGAGATGCGCTGGTGGGACATCGACCCCGTGCTGGAGCTGGAGCGGGACCTGTTCCCCGACGACGCCTGGTCGCGGGGCATGTTCTGGTCCGAGCTGGCCCATGCGCGCGGGCCGGAGGCGACCCGGAAGTACCTCGTGGCCGAGGCGGGGGAGCGGATCGTCGGGTACGCCGGTGTCGCCTCCTCCGGCGAGCAGGCCGACATCCAGACCATCGCCGTCACCCGGGAGTACTGGGGGACGGGGCTGGGCGGCCGGCTCCTCACCGAACTGCTGCGGGCCGCGACCGCCTTCGAGTGCGCCGAAGTGATGCTGGAGTGCCGGGTGGACAACGTCCGCGCGCAGAAGCTGTACGAGCGCTTCGGCTTCGAGGCCATCGGCTTCAGGCGCGGCTACTACCAGCCGGGGAACGTGGACGCCCTGGTGATGCGACTGACCACGAAACCCGACAGCGGCTCCGCCGCGGGTTCGGCTCCCGTACAAGGAACCCAGATCAATGACTGACTCACGCGACGAGCCTCTCGTTCTCGGCATCGAGACCTCCTGCGACGAGACCGGTGTCGGCATCGTCCGCGGCACCACGCTGCTCGCCGACGCCGTCGCCTCCAGCGTCGACGAACACGCCCGGTTCGGCGGTGTCGTGCCCGAGGTCGCCTCCCGGGCGCACCTGGAGGCGATGGTCCCGACCATCGACCGCGCGCTGAAGGAAGCGGGAGTCAGCGCCCGCGACCTCGACGGCATCGCCGTCACCGCCGGTCCCGGCCTCGCCGGTGCCCTGCTGGTCGGCGTCTCGGCGGCGAAGGCCTACGCCTACGCGCTCGGCAAGCCCCTGTACGGCGTCAACCACCTCGCCTCGCACATCTGCGTCGACCAGCTGGAGCACGGCGCGCTGCCCGAGCCGACCATGGCGCTGCTGGTGTCCGGCGGCCACTCCTCGCTGCTGCTGTCCTCGGACATCACCTCCGACGTCCGCCCGATGGGCGCGACCATCGACGACGCGGCCGGTGAGGCCTTCGACAAGATCGCCCGCGTGCTGAACCTGGGCTTCCCGGGCGGCCCGGTCATCGACCGGTACGCACGCGAGGGCGACCCGGACGCGATCGCCTTCCCGCGCGGTCTGACCGGTCCGCGCGACCCGGCCTACGACTTCTCCTTCTCCGGGCTGAAGACGGCCGTGGCCCGCTGGATCGAGGCGAAGCGGGCGGCGGGGGAGGAGGTGCCGGTGCGGGACGTGGCGGCCTCCTTCCAGGAGGCGGTCGTGGACGTGCTGACCCGCAAGGCCGTCCGGGCCTGCAAGGACGAGGGCGTCGACCACCTGATGATCGGCGGCGGGGTGGCCGCCAACTCCCGGCTGCGCGCCCTGGCCCAGGAGCGCTGCGAGGCGGCCGGGATCCGGCTGCGGGTGCCGCGGCCCAAGCTGTGCACGGACAACGGCGCGATGGTCGCCGCGCTCGGCGCCGAGATGGTGGCCCGCAACCGGGCCGCGTCGGACTGGGACCTGCCGGCGGACTCCTCGCTGCCCGTGACGGAGCCGCACGTCCCGGGCCACCACCACGGCCACGACCATGTGCACGAGATCAGCAAGGAGAACCTCTACTCGTGACGGTCGCCCTGATGTGGGAGGCGCGGGCGGTGCCCGGCCGGGGCGAGGACCTGCTGGCCTGGGCACGGGCGCAGGAGCTCCCCGGCGAACCCCTGCGCCGCGAGACCCTGCGCGCTCCCCAGGACCGGGTCCTCGTCATCACCTGGTGGGACGCCCCGTACGACGCCGAGTTGCCGGAACTGCCGGAGCCAGGCGGGGAGTTGGTCACACGGGCCGTGCACCGGTGGCGGTTCGAGTCGGTGGACGCCGGCTGACCGACAGCTCCCACGGCCTGCTCGCGACGTGGCCCCGCCACAGCAGCAGGCCGTGCCCGCGCTCCCAGTGTGCGACCACAGCGGCCTTGCCCAGCGAGTCCAGGGCCGACCACAGGGGCAGCAGGACCGCCCACGGTTCCCACAGGGACAGGGGCACGGCGAACAGCAGATACAGCACGAAGAGGCGCGGGCTGAACGGCTGGTCCCGCAGGAAGCGCTCGGTGGGCAGGACCGCGCCGGACTCCTCGACGGGGACCGCCTTCTCGAAGTCCCGTACCTCGCTGAACCACTTGATCCTGGTGGCCTTGAGGAGCGTCCACACCAGGATCCAGGCGAGCACGGCGGCGGCGTAGAGTCCCAGCCGGCCGGGTTCGGACGGTGCGGAGAAGCCGTGGACCAGGCCCACGGTCGTCAGGGCGACGGCCATGGCGGCCAGGACCGAGACGACGGCCCGCAGTTCGTGGTGCACCAGCCTGTCCATGCGCCCCCGCATCCCCCGTGATCCCCCGCGCGTTGGGTCACCCCACCCCTGACACCTCCGTCTCGCACCGCAGCCGCCGGTCGGTGCCGAGCACCCGGACCGGGCCCGTGAGGGTGAGGTGGGCCGTGTGGCGTACGTCCGCGCTGGACGCCGCCAACCGTAGTTCCAGGGCGCCCGGTTCGACCACCCTGCGGCCTGAACGGTCGGTGAACGCCGACAGGTCCGTGTGGAAACGGAACAGCACCCGGGCCGCCTCCCCCGGCGCCAGCCGCACGCGCTGGTAGCCGATCAGCCGTACGTCGGGGCGGGTCACCGACGCCACCGGGTCGTGCAGATACAGCTGCACGACCTCCGCGCCCTCGCGGTCGCCGGTGTTGCGGACGGTCACCGAGACCTCGTACGTCCCGTCCGTGCCGATCTCCGCCGGCTCCTCGCCGCCCGTGCCGGCCTCCCAGGCGAACGTCGTGTACGAGCGGCCGTGCCCGAAGGCGTAGAGCGGGGTCGGGTCGAGGTTGCTGACCTCGCCCGCGAGGCCGAGGGGCGGCTGGAGGTACGTCCAGGGCTGGCCGCCGGGGACCTGCGGGACGCTGACCGGGAGGCGGCCCGACGGGTTGACGCGGCCCGACAGCACTCCCGCCACCGCCGGGCCGCCCTCCTCCCCCGGGAAGAACGCCTGGACGACGGCGCCCAGGCGGCCGTGCCAGCGGCCGAGCGCGTAGGGACGGCCGGTCAGCAGCACCAGCACCACGGGGACGCCCGTGGCCACCAGCGCGTCCAGCAGTTCGCCCTGGGCGCCCGGCAGGGCGAGGTCCGTCGCGTCGCAGCCCTCGCCCGAGGTGCCGCGGCCGAACAGGCCCGCCCGGTCGCCGAGGACCGCCACGCACACGTCCGCCTCGGCGGTGCGGGCGATGGCCTCCTCGAAGCCGGAGGTGTCCGGGTCCGTCACGTCACAGCCCTGCGCGAACGTCACCTTGGCGTCGGGGAGTTCGGTGCGCAGGGCGTCGAGGACCGTCGGGATCTCGATGCCGGTCGGGACGCCGGGGTGGTGGGTGAGGACATGCGACGGGAACGAGTAGCAGCCCAGCATGGCCAGGGCGTCGGCCGCCCGGGGGCCGATCACCGCGATCCGGGTGTCGGGGGCGAGCGGGAGCAGGCCGTCGGGGTTGTCGAGCAGGACGACGGACTCCTCGGCCAGACGGCGGGCCAGGATCCGGTTGCCCGTCGAGTCGAGGTCGACCGGGGCGGCCGGCTCGGGAGTCCAGTCCTCGTCCAGCAGGCCCAGTTCGCATTTCTGGAGCAGGACGCGGCGGGCCGCGCGGTCCACGAGCTCCTCGGGGATCTCGCCTGAGCGGACCGCGTCCACCAGCGGCTCGCCGTAGCACTTGAGGCTCGGCAGTTCCACGTCGATGCCGGCCTCCAGGGCCGCGTGGGCCGCCTCGGCCGGGGTGCCGGCGACCCGGTGGAGGGTCTGGAGGAAGCCGATGCCGAAGTAGTCCGCGACGACCGTGCCGGTGAAGCCCCACTCCTCGCGCAGGAGTCCGGTCAGCAGCTCGGGGTCCCCCGAGGCCGGGACGCCGTCCCGTTCCGTGTAGGCGGCCATCACCGAACGGGCCCCGCCCTCGCGCAGCGCCATCTCGAAGGGCGGGAGCGTGACGTCCGCGAACTCGCGGGTGCCGGCCCGTACCGGGGCCAGGTTGCGGGCGCCGGCCGAGGAGGCGTACCCGGCGAAGTGCTTCAGCGTGGCGACGACCCCGGCCGACTCCAGGCCCCGCACATAGGCCGTGCCGACCGTGCCGACCAGGTACGGGTCCTCGCCGATCGTCTCCTCCACGCGGCCCCAGCGCGGATCGCGTACGACGTCCAGGACGGGCGCGAGGCCCTGGTGGACGCCGGCCGAGCGCAGGTCTTCGCCGATGCGGCGGGCCATCTCCTCGACCAGCGGGGGATCCCAGGTTGCGCCCCAGGCCAGCGGGACCGGGTAGGCCGTGGCCTGCCAGGCGGTGAAGCCGGCCAGGCACTCCTCGTGCGCGACCGCCGGGATGCCGAAGCGGCCGGCCTCGGTGATGCGGCGCTGGGCGCGGGCCAGTGCCTGCGCACCCAGCGCCGGGTCCACGGGGGCGGTGCCGAAGGAGCGCGTGAGCTGGCCCAGGCCGCGGGTGATCAGTTCGGACCATGCTTCGTCGGAGTAGTCGACCGTCATGTCGTGCTGGTGCGGAGCGACTCCGTCGCCGTCCGTCGAAGCGCCCACCCACACGCCGTACAGCTGGGCGGTCTTCTCCTCCAGGGTCATCCGGGAGAGCAGGTCGTCGACGCGGGCGGTGGCGGGCAGGGCGGGGTCACGCCAGGGCGCGGTGGTCATGAAGCTCCTGTCGGGTGGACGGACGGCCCTCTCAACGAATGTTTCGGTAAGTATGTCGAATGTTCCGGGAACCTATGGCGCCCGGGGGACTTCGTCAAGGGGGCCCGCAGGGATACGATCGCCGCCATGACATCCCCGGAGCCGGTTGAAAGCCGGACGCAAACACGGACGCAGGGGCGCAGCGCGCAGACGGCGACGCTCGCCGAGATCGCCCGTGAGGCCGGTGTGTCGGCGCCGACTGTTTCGAAGGTCCTCAACGGCCGGGCCGACGTCGCCCCCGCCACCCGGGCCCGCGTCGAGGAACTGCTGCGCGCCCACGGCTACCGGCGCCGCCGTGCCGAGGCGACCCGCTCGCCCCTGATCGACCTGGTCTTCCACGAGCTGGAGAGCGCCTGGGCGCTGGAAGTCATCCGGGGCGTGGAGAACGTGGCCCGGGACGCGGGGCTGAGCGTGGTGCTGTCGGAGAGCGCGGGGCGGCTCACCCCCGGGCGGACCTGGGCCGACCAGGTCGCCGCTCGCCGCCCGCACGGCGTGATCCTGGTCCTGTCCGGGCTCGACGAGTCCCAGCGGGCGCTGCTGACCAGCCGTGCCATCCCGTTCGTGGTGATGGACCCGGCCGGCGACCCGGGCGCCGACGTGCCCTCGATCGGCGCGACCAACTGGCAGGGCGGTCTCGCGGCCACCCGGCATCTGGTCGAGCTAGGGCACCGCAGGATCGGCGCGATCAGCGGGCCGACGCAGATGATGTGCAGCCGCGCCCGGGTCGACGGCTACCGGGCCGCGCTGGAGACGGCCGGGCTGCCGGTCGACCCCGCGCTGATCGCGAACGGCGACTTCCACCACGAGGCCGGCTACCGGCTGGGCCTGGAGCTGCTGCGCCGCCCGGACCGGCCGACCGCCGTCTTCGCCGGGAACGACCTGCAGGCGCTCGGTCTGTACGAGGCCGCGCGCGAGCTGGGCCTGCGCATCCCCGAGGACCTCAGCGTGGTCGGGTTCGACGATCTGCCGCTGGCGCCCCTGGTCGGGCCGCCGCTGACGACCGTACGGCAGCCGCTGACGGAGATGGCCGAGGCGGCGGCCAAGCTGGTCCTCGACCTCGGCCGCGAGGCGGGCACCCCGGCCGCCACCCGGGTGGAGCTGGCGACCAGCCTGGTGGTGCGCAGCAGTACGTCGGCGCCCGCCGGCTGACCTGTGTTGCTGCATCGACGGGTGTTCCGGACGCCTCCACCCCTGCACGAAGCCAATCGGTTGCACCATCGAAACTTTCGGAGGCGCTCGCTCGCGGCATGACGGGTCGGTGCTTGGCGGCCTTGGGGTGAGAACGGACCGAGAAGTCTGAGAATTTCCGAAGAAAAAGCTCCCTGGGGTCCCTGCTCGTCATAATTCGGACTTACGTTCCTGCCCGTGACGGGACGTGACGGACACGGGGGCGGGAACGAGGACGCGGGCAGAGCAGTGGGCCGGCGGCCGAGAGCGCTGCGGATCGCCGGCCTCGCCCTGGCGGGTGCGCTGGTGCTGGGCATCGGCTCGGCGGGCTGGGCCTACTGGCATCTCAACGACAACATCACCAGCGTCGACATCGACAACGCGCTGGGCGACAACCGCCCGCCCAAGCCGGTGGTCACGCCGTCTCCCTCCGCCTCGGCCCTGCCCGGCGAGGCCCTCAACATCCTGGTCCTGGGGTCCGACTCGCGCAGCGGCGAGGAGAACCAGAGGCTCGGCGGCGGCGACAGCACCGGTGCCCGCTCCGACACGGCGATGGTCGTCCACCTCGACGCCGGGCGTACCAGCGCGACGGTGGTGAGCATCCCGCGCGACACCCTGGTCACCCGCCCCTCCTGCCCGCGCCCGTCCGGCGGGTCGACGGCCGTCGCCTACAACTCCATGTTCAACAACGCGTACGCGGTGGGCGGTCCGGTCTGCGCGGTGAAGACGGTCGAGTCGATGACCGACGTCCGCATGGACCACTACATCGAGATCGACTTCTCCGGCTTCGCCAAACTCGTGGACGCGCTCGGCGGCGTCACCGTCACCACGGACGAGGACATCGCCGACGACGACAGCCATCTGCGCCTCAAGGCGGGCACCCACCACCTGGACGGCACACAGGCCCTCGCCCTGGCCCGCACCCGGCACGGCATAGGCGACGGCAGCGACCTGGGCCGCATAGGCCTCCAGCAGAAGCTGGTGAAGGCACTGCTGGACCAGATCGCCGCGCAGGACCTGCTCACCGACCCGGCGAAGCTGTACCGGGTCGCGGACGCCGTGACCGCCGGCCTCACCACCGACACCGGCCTGGACTCCCTCGCCGAGCTGACCCGGCTCGGGCAGAGCCTGCAGGGCCTGTCGGCGAGCGCGGTGCGGACGGTGACGATGCCGGTGGTGCGGGCGCCGTCGGACCCCAACCGGGTGGTGGCCGAGGAGCCGGAGGCCCGGGAACTGTGGAAGTCGCTGCGCTGACCTGCGCGAACGTGCCCAGCGAAAATTCCCGGAGAAAAATCCGTCGAGCGTGTCGATCCGGCGGTCTCCCGGTCGACGCAGGGGTGAGAGCGAGGAAAGGCCTCGCTCCGCAGAGCCCCGAGGAGTCACCATGCCGCGCTTTCTCACCCTGATCCGCATCGACGAGAAGAACGCCCCCGCCGAGGGCCCGAGCCCCGAACTCCAGGAGCGCATGGGCAAGCTCCTGGAGGAGATCACCAAGGCCGGGGTCATGCTCGACACGGCCGGTCTCACCCCGACCTCGGACGGCACCCGGGTGACCTGGGAAGGCGGGCAGCTGTCCGTCACCGACGGGCCGTTCACCGAGTCCAAGGAGGTCATCGGCGGCTACTCGATCAGCCAGTGCAAGGACAAGGCCGAGGCGATCGAGTGGACCAAGCGGTTCCTGGCCCTGCACGAGGACTACTGGACGATCACCGCGGAGGTCCGGCAGATCGCCGAGGGCTGACCGGTCCTCCTTGGCCGGGCGGCGCCAGGGGTGTCTGATGGTGGGTTGTGACCCCGCAGCCCACCCCCTCCCCGGCGCCCCGGCCCGACCGGACCGCCGAGGCCATCGAGACGGTCTTCCGCATCGAGTCGCCCCGCATCATCGCCGGCGTCACCCGGGTCGTCCGGGACGTCGGCATCGCCGAGGAACTCGCGCAGGACGCGCTGGTCGCCGCGCTGGAGCGGTGGCCGCGGGACGGGGTGCCCGACAACCCGGGCGCCTGGCTCATGGCCACCGCCCGCAATCGCGCCGTCGATCTGGTCCGCCGCCGCGAGAACTACGCCCGCAAGCTGGCGGAGATCGGCCGGGACCTGTCGGCGGTGTCTCCCCCGGAGGAGCCCGCCGACCCGGACGACATCGACGACGACCTGCTCCGCCTGGTCTTCACCGCCTGCCACCCGGTCCTGTCCACCGAGGCCCGCACCGCCCTCACCCTGCGCCTCCTCGGCGGCCTGACCACGGCCGAGATCGCCCGCGCGTTCCTGGTCCCCGAGCCGACCGTCGCGCAGCGCATCGTCCGCGCCAAGCGCACCCTGGCCACGAAGAACATCGCCTTCGAGGTGCCCTACGGCCCCGACCGCGAGGCCCGCCTCGGCTCGGTCCTCGACGTCATCTACCTCGTCTTCAACGAGGGGTACGCCGCCACGGCCGGCGACGACTGGCTCCGCCCGTCCCTGTGCGAGGACGCCCTGCGCCTGGCCCGGGTGCTCTCGGCCCTCATGCCGAAGGAACCCGAAGTGCACGGCCTGACCGCGCTCCTGGAGTTCCAGGCGTCCCGCACGGCGGCGCGCACGGGCCCCTCCGGCGAACCGGTCCTCCTCAAGGACCAGAACCGCGCCCGCTGGAACCGCATGCTCATCGCCCGCGGCGTCGCCGCACTGGGCAGGGCCGAGGCCACCTCCTCCGGCGCCCCGGGCCCGTACCTCCTCCAGGCCGCCATCGCCGCCTGCCACGCGCACGCTTACACGTACGAGGAGACCGACTGGCCCCGCATCGCCACGCTGTACGGCCTCCTGGCCGCCCGTACCCCGTCCCCGGTCGTGGAGCTGAACCGCGCGGTGGCCGTCTCGATGGCCGAGGGCCCGGAGGCCGCCCTGCCCCTCATCGACGCGCTGCGCGGCGACCCCGCCCTGCGGGACTACCACCTGCTGCCCAGCGTCCGCGGTGACCTCCTCGCCCGCCTCGGCCGCACGGCGGAGGCCCGGGCGGAGTTCGAACGGGCGGCCTCCCTGACGCGGAACGAGCGGGAGCGGGAACTGCTGCTGCGGCGGGCGGCGCAGCAGTCCTGAAGGTCAGGCCGGATGCCCGATGAGCATCGCCGGCGCTCCCGCCACCCGCGTCAGGAACACCGTCGCCGCGTGCGGGCCGTGCGGCTTGACCTTCCTGCGGAGTTCCTCCGGCTCGACCGCCGAACCCCGCTTCTTCACGGTGAGGTTGCCGACCTCCCGCTCCCGCAGCAGGGCCTTCAGCTTCTTGACGTTGAAGGGGAGGTGGTCGGTGATCTCATAGGCGGTGGCGTACGGGGTCGGGCGCAGCTCGTCCGCGGTGACGTACGCGATCGTCGCGTCCAGCAGGCCGCCGTCGAGTTCCTCGGCCACCTCGGCGACCAGGTGGGCCCGGATGGCGGCGCCGTCGGGCTCGTACAGGTAACGGCCGGGCGGGCGGACCTCCGGGTCGGGCAGGCCGCGGGAGAGCAGGGTACGGGGGCCCGGCAGCAGGGTGGCCCGTACCGCCCCGGGCTCGGTGCCGAACCACAGCACCGCCTCCTTCACGTCGCCGCCGTCGGAGATCCACTCGGCCTCGGCGTCCTCGGGGACCGCCTCGTGCGGGATGCCGGGGGCGATCTTCAGCGCGGCGGTGCTAGGGGCGCGGCGGGCCGCGGACACCGCCCAGGACAGCGGCGGTGAGTACGCCTCGGGGTCGAAGATCCGGCCCCGGCCGCCGCGCCTGGCCGGATCGACGAACACGGCGTCGTGACCGGCCGTGTCCACCTCCGTGACATCCGCCTCCCGCACCTCGATCAGGCCGGACAGCCCCAGCACCTCGGCGTTCGCCCGCGCCGCCGCGGCCGTCGCCGGGTCCCGGTCGACGGCCAGGACCCGGATCCCGGCCCGGGCCAGCGCGATCGCGTCACCGCCGATGCCGCAGCACAGGTCGGCGACCGAGGTCACGCCCGACTCCGCGAACCGCCGCGCCCGGTAGGCCGCCACACTCGCCCGGGTCGACTGCTCCACCCCGTTCGGCGTGAAGAACATCCGCGCCGCGTCCTGTGCCCCGAACTTCACCACCGCCCGCTGCCGCAGCCGCGCCTGGCCCAGCGCCGCCGACACCAGCTCGGCGGGGTGCTCGCGGCGCAACCGGGTCGCGACGGCCAGCTCCCGCGCCGGATCGGTGTCCCGCACCTCGTCGAGGAGGGCGCGGCCTTCGGGGCTGAGGAGGAGGGCGAGGTCGTTCACCGGATCATTGTGGGCCACGGGTGGTGTGGGCGGTGGAGCAGTCCGGGCTGGTGCCCGTCGGTCCGCCCGGGACGCCGGTCGGTCCGGGCCGGCACGCGGGGCGGCCCGGGTCCCGCGCGGCGGGCTCCTGCTCCGTGGGCGTCCGCTGCTCCGGTGGCACCGGGCGCGGCGCCGGCTCCGGCAACCTGGGGCGCCGCCGGAACGAGGCATCCGGCCCGGTGGTCCGTCGTGCCGCGGAGTTCGGCCCGCCCCGGACTGGGCGGCGGGCCGTGGTCCGTCTGTGTGCGCGCCGAAAAGTCGGCCCGGGTCCGGTCCGGACGGTGTGTGGGCCACTCGGTGGATGGTGCGCCGCCCGTCGCGGTGTCGAGGCCGATCCGGGAGGACCGGCTGCGAGGATCCCGCATCATGCGAGCAGTCGTACAAAATGACAAAAGCCGGGCATCTGGCGGTGTGCGGATCGGCCTCGCCGTACTCACCCTCGCCGCCATCGCCTCGGGCTGCGCGCAGGGCGACAGCGGCCGGATCCCCCCGGCCGGCGGCCAGCAGCCCCTGGACGCGCCCCCGGCCCGCGCGCTCGACTCCTACGCCTCCAAACTGCGCGGCGCGCATGCCGTCCGGGTCGCCGCCGCGCAGCGCTGGGGGCTGAGGGCGGTCCCGCTGACCGCCCCGCCGGCCCCCGCGAAGAAGCCGAGGATCAGGACCCGCGAGGGCTTCGAGGTGCGCGGCCACCGCAGACTGAACCTCCCGCCCGTCTTCACCACCGTCCCCACCCGGGACAAGGTCGTCTTCCTCACCATCGACGACGGCGCGGAGAAGGACCCGGCGTTCCTGCGCATGATGACCGACCTGAAGGTCCCCTACAGCGCCTTCCTCAGCGGTTACCTGATCAAGGACGACTACCGCTACTTCGAGAAGATGCAGGACCGAGGCGTGGTCCTGAACAACCACACCCTGCGCCACCGCTACATGCGCGGCCTGTCGTACCGCGCGCAGAAACGCGAGATCTGCGGCATGCAGCGCCTCATCGAGAGGCGCTACGGCACCCGCCCGACCCTCTTCCGCCCGCCGTTCGGCAGCTACGACAGGGCGACCCTGCGCGCCGCCAAGGCCTGCGGCATCGAGTACGCCCCCCTCTGGAACGAGGAGGTCTTCGCCGACCGCTGGGAGTACCGGGAGTGGGACCGGAGGCTGCACCCGGGCGACATCGTCCTCACCCACTTCCGCGGCCGTGACCAGTGGCAGGGCACGATGCCGGACATGATCCGCCGCTTCCTGAACAAGGTCACGGCCGAGGGGTACGCGGTGGGCCGGCTGGAGGACTACCTGTGAGGCGTGGGTCGCCGGCCGCCGTGGTGTGCGCGGGAGCGATCCTGCTGGCCGGCTGCGCCGGAGCCGTCGGGGAGCGCGCGGGCGCGGACGGCCGGGGCCGGTCCCCGACACAACGTTCGAGCGACGTCCGCGGGCCGGACCCGGGCGGCCTCCCGCCCGTCGTGGACCACGTCCGCACCCACGACCGGGTGGTCTTCCTGACCTACGACGACGGCGCCGAGCGCGACCCCCGCTTCGTCGGCCTCGTCCGCGAACGGCGGCTTCCGGTCAGCATGTTCCTCACGGACAGCGTCGTAGGGCCCGGCTACGGCCACTTCGCCCGCCTCCGCGCGGTCGGCGCGTCCATCCAGAACCACACCCTCGACCACCCCGCCCTGCGCGGCCTGCCCTACGCCGGCCAGCGCGCCGAGATCTGCGGCCAGCAGCACAAGCTCCGCTCCCTCTTCGGCATCCGCCCCCGCCTCTTCCGCCCGCCCTACGGCACGTACGACACGACGACCCTGCACGCCGCCGCCGACTGCGGCATCCGGGCGGTCGTCCTCTGGCGGGCGTCCCTGGAGCCCGGCGGCACCCTGACCTACACCCGTGGCAAGCCCGGCCTGCGCCCCGGCGACATCGTCTCCGTACCGTCGGGGGAGCCCGCGTCCCCGACCCTGACGGAACGGACCGTGCGACTGCTGCGGGAGATCGAGGCGCGAGGACTGCGGGTCGGGCGGCTGGAGGACTACCTGTGATGTCTCGCCCGGCACCACATCCTGGCCGACGCGCCGCCCGGCAATTGGCACTCCGCTTGACCGAGTGCTAATCACAGTCATAGTCTCGGCTCTGGCACTCCCCACTGGAGAGTGCCAACACAGCGACGGGCAGGTCCGGCACCCGCGACGACGGATCCACCTGGTCGCCACCTCAGACAGTTAACCCCGTGAGATCTCCGAAGGGGGAGGTCGGATCGTGACGACCACCAGCTCCAAGGTTGCCATCAAGCCGCTCGAGGACCGCATCGTGGTCCAGCCGCTCGACGCCGAGCAGACCACCGCCTCTGGCCTGGTCATCCCGGACACCGCCAAGGAGAAGCCCCAGGAGGGCGTCGTCCTGGCCGTGGGCCCGGGCCGCTTCGAGGACGGCAACCGTCTTCCGCTCGACGTCTCCGTCGGCGACGTCGTGCTCTACAGCAAGTACGGCGGCACCGAGGTGAAGTACAACGGCGAGGAGTACCTCGTCCTCTCGGCCCGCGACGTGCTCGCGATCGTCGAGAAGTAATTCACCCCAAGCACATTGCTTTGAGCTGCGCCCCTGGCCCCCCGCGATCGCTAAGAAGCCGGGCGCCCGGGGCGCAGTGCCGTTAACCCTGATTCCGGAAGAGGGCTCACGCTCCCATGGCGAAGATCCTGAAGTTCGACGAGGACGCCCGTCGCGCCCTCGAGCGCGGCGTCAACAAGCTTGCCGACACGGTCAAGGTGACGATCGGCCCCAAGGGCCGCAACGTCGTCATCGACAAGAAGTTCGGCGCCCCCACCATCACCAACGACGGTGTCACGATCGCCCGCGAGGTCGAGATCGAGGACCCGTACGAGAACCTCGGCGCCCAGCTGGTCAAGGAGGTGGCGACCAAGACCAACGACATCGCGGGTGACGGTACGACCACCGCGACCGTGCTCGCCCAGGCGCTCGTGCGCGAGGGCCTGAAGAACGTCGCCGCCGGTGCCTCCCCGGCCGCCCTGAAGAAGGGCATCGACGCGGCCGTCGCCGCGATCTCCGAGGACCTGCTCGCCTCGGCCCGCCCGATCGACGAGAAGTCCGACATCGCCGCCGTCGCCGCGCTGTCCGCCCAGGACCAGCAGGTCGGCGAGCTCATCGCCGAGGCGATGGACAAGGTCGGCAAGGACGGTGTCATCACCGTCGAGGAGTCCAACACCTTCGGTCTGGAGCTGGACTTCACCGAGGGCATGGCCTTCGACAAGGGCTACCTGTCGCCGTACTTCGTGACGGACCAGGAGCGCATGGAAGCCGTCCTGGACGACCCGTACATCCTCATCACGCAGGGCAAGATCTCCGCCATCGCGGACCTGCTGCCGCTGCTGGAGAAGGTCATCCAGGCCAACGCCTCCAAGCCGCTGCTGATCATCGCCGAGGACGTCGAGGGCGAGGCCCTGTCGACCCTCGTCGTGAACAAGATCCGCGGCACCTTCAACGCCGTCGCGGTGAAGGCCCCCGGCTTCGGCGACCGCCGCAAGGCGATGCTGCAGGACCTGGCGGTCCTCACCGGCGCCACGGTCGTCTCCGAGGAGGTCGGCCTCAAGCTCGACCAGGTCGGCCTGGACGTCCTCGGCTCCGCCCGCCGCGTCACCGTCACCAAGGACGACACCACGGTCGTCGACGGCGCCGGCAACAAGGACGACGTGCAGGGCCGCGTCGCCCAGATCAAGGCCGAGATCGAGACCACCGACTCCGACTGGGACCGCGAGAAGCTCCAGGAGCGCCTCGCGAAGCTGGCCGGCGGCGTGTGCGTCATCCGTGTGGGTGCCGCCACCGAGGTCGAGCTCAAGGAGCGCAAGCACCGTCTGGAGGACGCCATCTCCGCGACCCGCGCCGCGGTCGAGGAGGGCATCGTCTCCGGTGGTGGCTCCGCCCTGGTCCACGCCGCCAAGGTCCTCGAGGGCAGCCTCGGCAAGACCGGCGACGAGGCCACCGGTGTCGCGGTCGTCCGCCGCGCCGTCGTCGAGCCGCTGCGCTGGATCGCCGAGAACGCCGGCCTGGAGGGCTACGTCATCACCTCCAAGGTCGCCGAGCTCGACAAGGGCCAGGGCTTCAACGCCGCCACCGGCGAGTACGGCGACCTGGTCAAGGCCGGCGTCATCGACCCGGTCAAGGTCACCCGCTCCGCCCTGGAGAACGCCGCCTCCATCGCCTCCCTCCTGCTCACGACCGAGACCCTGGTCGTCGAGAAGAAGGAAGAGGAGGAGCCGGCCGCCGCGGGCCACGGCCACGGCCACGCCCACTGAGGCACCGACCTCTGCGAGAAGCCCCCGCCCCGCCTCGCGCGGAACGGGGGCTTCTCCCGTATGCGGGTCCCGTCACAACTCCAGCGGGTCCAGCGCCCCGAGCTGCTGCATCAGCCCCAGCCGGTCGTACTGCCACCAGCCCTCGGCGATCTTCCCGTCCGGCGTGCACCGGTGGACGGTCGTCCCGGTCATGGTGACGTCCTTCCCGGTCGGCGGAATCCCGAGGAACTCCCCCTTGTGGTGCCCCTTCCAGGTCCACCGCGTGCACACCCGGTCGCCCTGGGCGATCTGGTCCTCGATCGTGAACGAGAAGTCGAAGCCTCCCCGCCACACCTCCACCTCGCGCCGGAACGCGTCCAGCCCGATGACGTCCTGCACATTGGACGGATCGTGGTCGTGGTAGCCCTCGATGAACACGTCGTTGAACGGGGGCGCCGCACCCTGCCCGGGCGCCAGCTCGAAGAACCTGCGCGCGGTGGCCGAGTTCAGCTGCTCGTCCCGCACCACGTCCAGGTCCGTGAACGTCGGCGTCTCGTCGCAGAGCGCCACCATGTCCTGGAAGATCCGGTCGGTCTCCGGAAGCCCGGAGTTGCGCATCGCCTCCTCGTACGACGGGAACTCCACGATCTCGACGATGTGCGAGGAGTCGGCCCGGTCCTTGGCCACCACACTGTGCGTCGCGGTCCGCTTCCCCTTGGTCTGCTCGACCCACCTGTCCATCAGCCGGTTCATCTCGTCGAGCCGGCTGGTCCTGCATTCGATGAGCTGTACGAAGGTCATGGCCTCGCCTCCGGCCCCCCTGGGTCCGGCTGAACAGCTCCATTGTCCCCGCGAGAGCCGCTCGTCGCCTCCCGGCCCTTTGGCATCATGAGGCCATGCGCTGGTGGGGGAAGCGGGGGGAGCGGTCGGTGACCGCGGGCGGTGACATCGCGGTGGCCGTCACCGGCGATCACAACCGCATCCTGCTCACCCCGCCGGTCCGTTCGGCGTACTGGGAGCAGGTCCGCCGCATCGCCCCGCCCCGACTCGTCGACCGCGAGGAGGAGTCGGCCGAGCTGTCCGCCTTCTGCACGGCCGACTCCGGCCCGGCGTACGCCTGGTGGCGCGCGGGCGCCTGGGCCGGCAAGACGGCGCTGCTGTCGTGGTTCGCCCTGCACCCTCCGCAGGACGTACGGATCGTGCCGTTCTTCATCACGGCCCGCCTGGGCGCCCAGAACGACGTCGCGGCGTACGTGGACGTCGTACTCGAACAGCTGGCGGAGCTGTCCGGAGAAGCCCTCCCCGCCCACCTGACCGTGGCGACCCGCGAGGCCCACCTCCTGTACCTGTACGGCGCCGCCGCCCGCGCCTGCGCCGAGCGCGGGGAACGCCTGGTCCTCCTGGTGGACGGCCTGGACGAGGACCGTGGCGTCACCACCGGCCCGGACGCCCACAGCATCGCGAGCCTGCTGCCCACCCGCCCGGAGGCCGGGATGCGGGTCCTGGTCGCGGGGCGGCTCAACCCGCCGCTGCCCGGTGACGTACCCGAGGACCATCCGCTGCGCGACCCCGCGATCGTACGGACGCTGTCGCCGTCCCCGTACGCCCGGGCGATCCGCGCGGAGGCGGAACGGGAGCTGAAGCGGCTGATCGAGGCGGGCGGCCTGGAGCACGACCTGCTGGGCCTGGTGGCGGTGGCGGGCGGTGGCCTGACGGCCGAGGACCTGGCCGCGCTCACCGGAGCCGTTCCGTACCGGGTACGGGATGTCCTGAGCACCCGGGCGGGGCGGACCTTCGGCCTGCGCGTCGACGTCTACCTGCTCGGTCACGAGGAGTTGCAGTCCCAGGCGGAGGAGATGCTCGGCACGTCCGAGACGGACCTCTACCGCGCGAAACTGCACACCTGGGCGGAGGAGTGGCGCGGGCGCGACTGGCCGGAGGAGACCCCGGAGTATCTGTTGCGGGGGTACTTCCGGATGCTCCGCTCCACCGGTGACCTGGAGCGGATGCTCCGATGCGGGGCGGACACCCGACGCCAGGAGCGCATGCTGGCCCGCACCGGCAGTGACGCGACCGCCGTGAACGAGATCCACCTCACCGAGGACCTCATCATCGAGCGCGGTGCGCGCCGGCCGCTCGACTCACTGCGCCTGGCGATCCACCGGGAACGGCTGGTCGACCGCAGCGCGGGCGCCCCGGACTCCCTGCCGCACGCCTGGGCCCTGGCCGGCCAGACCGGCCGGGCCGTCGCACTGGCCCGCAGCCTCCCGAACGGCCGTCGCCGGGCCATGGGCCTGGCCGCCGTCGCCGATGTACTGCTGGAGCGGGGAGACGTCGACGGGGCGCTGGAACTGCTCGCCGAGGCGGAGCAAGCGGCGCGCCAGGGCGAGGGACAGGGCCGGGACGACCTGGCGCGCTGCACGGTGGCGGACCTCCTGGCCCGGGCCGGGCAGTTCGACCGGGCGGCAGCGCTCGCGCGGACGGTCAGCACCCAGTACTTCGCCATCCACACGTACGTTCAGGTCGGCAAGGCCTGCCTCGCGGCCCAGCGGTGGGATCTCGCCCAGGAGATGGTCGACGGCGCGCCGAACCAGGAGTGCCGCACCGGTATGAGGAACACCGTGATCGAGGCCCACGCGGCGGCAGGCCGTCATGCCGAGGCAGAAGCGATGGCCAGAGCCGGCGAACCGGGCGCCCGCGCCGGCGCGCTGATCGCTCTGGCCTCCGCACTGCGCGAGTCGGGGCAGCAGCAGCGCGCTGACGCCCTGTGCGCCGAGGCCGTGGCGTCGGCGCGGGACCGTGCGGAGCCCGATCAGGTGGTGGACCTCCTGGCCGAGGCGGGCGAGTTCGACCAGGCCGAGGCGTTCCTGGCCGGTCTGCACGGCGAGGCGGGCCACTGGGAGGCCACGGAGGGGCTGGCCGGGTGGCTGGCGTGGGCCGGGCAGCTCGACCGGGCCGAGGCACTGCTCGACACGGTCGGCCCTGGCAGAGAGCACCACGTGCTGCGGGAGGTGGCACAGGCCCGGGCGAGAGCCGGGCGCTACGAGCAGGCCGAGGAACTGGCCCGGCAGATCCCCGCGGCGGATGTCGCGTGGGCGACGCTGTGCTCGATCGTGCGCATCATGGCGGACGGGGGCGAGGCCGACCGGGCCGAGGCGCTGGCACGCACCCTCGGCCCCCGGGCGGAGGGCCCGTCAGCCCTCTATGAGGTCGTCGAATCCCTCGCGCAGTCCGGGGACCCGGATCGGGCCCGGACGCTCGCCGACTCCTTGGCCCGCCCGGTGGAGCACACGCACGCGTCGGTCGAAGTGGCTGCCGCACTGGCGCGGGCAGGACGGAGCGAGGAGGCCGAGCGGCTCCTGCTCGACGTCGAGAGCCGGACCCGAGTGCTCCATCCGCTGACGGCCGCCCGGAAACTCGGCGTCGCCGCCACGGCTCTGGCCGAAGCGGGGCACCGGGAAGCGGCGCTCGCGGTGCTCGACGGGGCCGAGCCGCTCGTCATGAACCGCCCGAGCGAACCCCACACTTCGCCGGGGGACTACAGCCTGGCCCTGCGGGAGCTGGTCGCCGCCCGCACGGCCACCGGAGAGCTGGACCGGGCGGAGAGGCTGGCAGGGTGGGCGCCGGACGACTTCGAGCGACGACACCTCCTGGTCCCGGTGGTGCGGGCATGGGCCAGGTCCGGGGAGGTGGCCCCGGCCGAAGCGGTGATGAGGGCCGAGGCCGAGGCGGATTCCGCCTTCGCGGGAATCCTGTCGCCGCTGGTCGTGCCGTTCGCCCGAGGGCTGGCCGAAGCCGGCGACCTCGACGCGGCCGAGGCCCGCGTGCGCCAGGACGCCTGGCCCGGGACCGTTACCTCGGCACTCTGCGAACTCGCCGTGACGCTGACCGAAACGGGTCACACCGACAGGGCGCGGCGCATCGTCGACGAAGTGATCACGCTCCAGGGCGAGTACGACCGCCCCTCCACGATGGAACTGAGCGCTCTTGTCAGGGCCCTGGCCGCGGCGGGGGAGACCGAGGCCGCCCGGGCCGCGCTCGACGCCATGCCGCCTCCGGGCCCGCCGAGCGGTTCCGCCTGGTACATCGGGGCCACAGCCGTGGCCGAGGCCCTGACCGCCCTCGGGCACCACGAGCGGGCCAGGGAAACGCTGCAGACCATCGAGGACCCGTACGACCGCGCTCAGGGGACGCTCGCCCTGGTCGAGGTGCTGGCCGCGTCGGGAGAGTGCGCCCGCGCCGAGGAACTCGCACGGACGCTGTCCGCTCCGGCGACGCTGGCCAGGGCCCGGGCGCGCATCGCGGCCGCGACGACCGACGGCGAACAGGCCCGACGACTGACTGCCCTGGCCCTCCAGGGCGGTGAGTGGGTGTCGGCCCTGCCCGCCCTCCTCAGGCAGGCACCGGACGCGGTTCCGCTCGTGGTGGAGGCGGCCGACGCGATGAAGTCCGCCTGCGGGTAGCACCACGGGGCGCCTACTGCGGCCCGTACTTCCGCCCCGTCCTGGACGACACCGCCCCGAGCATTCCCCGCGGCACCAGCTTCGCCGCCCCCATCAGCGCCTTGTAGCGCGGGTCCGGAATGGACAGCGTCTTGCCGCGGGCCAGGTCGTGCAGTGCCGCCGCCACCAGCTTGTCCGCGTCGAGCCACATCCAGGCCGGGATGTTGTCCGTGCCCATGCCGGCCCGCTCGTGGAACTCGGTGCGCACGAAACCGGGGCAGAGCGCCATCAGCCGTACGCCGCTGCCGGCCAGGTCCCGCGCGGCGCCCTGGGTGAACTGCACGACCCAGGCCTTGGACGCGCCGTAGGTGCCCCGCGGGACGAACGCGGCCACCGACGCGACATTCACGACGCCGCCGCGACCGCGCTCCCGCATGGCCTCCGTCGCCGCCGACGTCAGCCGCAGCACCGCCTCGCAGTGCACCTTCAGCATCCGCAGCTCGTCGGCCATGGAGACGTCGAGATAGCGGCCCTTGTTGCCGAAGCCGGCGTTGTTGACCAGCAGGTCGACGGGGTTCTTGCGGTCGCCCAGCCGGTCGGCCACCGACTCGATGCCCTTGTCCTCGGCGAGGTCGGCCGTCAGCACCTCCGCCTCGATGCCGTGCCGGTCGTGCAGCTCGGTCGCCTGCTCCCGGAGCCGCTTGGTGTCGCGGGCCACCAGCACGAGGTTGTGCCCGTCCGCCGCCAGTCGCCGCGCGAACGCGGCCCCGATGCCTGCCGTCGATCCCGTAATCAGAGCCGTTGTCATGGCAGCAGGTTAGTGACCTGGACTACGTGCATCGGTTTGCCTGCGGGGGTCCCGCCGGTGAAGGGTCGGTGGAGACCCGCGCGGCGACCGGCCCGTGAGGTCCGAGCGGCGAGCAGCCGTCAGACCCCGTGCTTCTCCGCGTACTCCCGCGCCAGCCTCAGCGACTCCGGGTGCAGCGCCTCGCCCGCCGGCAGCAGCCGCGGCAGCAGCGTCCGCTCGGTGGTCACCGCCCGGAACTGGAGGGTCACCGTCACGTCGTGGTCCGGCCGGTGCACGATCTCGACGGGGTCGCCCGCCCGTATCACGCCGGGCTCGATCACCCGCAGATACGCCCCGGGCGCGCCGCGCTGCGTGAACCGCTTCATCCAGTGCTTCTCGTCCAGATGGCCCTGGAACGTGCGGCACGGGATCCGCCCGCAGGTGACCTCCAGCACCACCTCGGGCCCGATGCGCCAGCGCTCGCCGATCCGCGCGCCGGACACGTCGAGACCCTGTGTCGTGAGGTTCTCGCCGAACGCCCCGTCGGTCAGTGTCCGGCCCAGCTCGCGCTCCCACACGTCCATGTCCTCGCGCGCCATGGCGTAGACCGCCTGGTCGTCGCCGCCGTGGTGCTCCAGCTTGCACACCGCGTCCCCGGCCAGCCCGCTCCCGCCGACGCCCTTGGGACCTGGCGCCGAGACCCGCACCGGCCCGTCCACCGGCCGCTTGTCGATTCCGGTCACACCCTCCGGGTTGTCCGTGTACGGCACAGCCTTGGCTCGGCCCAGATTCACAGACAGAAGCTTCATGCCCGCACGGTAGGGGACCCGGCCCCAAAGCGTCGACGCATTATTCGGAGTGCCTTCAAAGGGTCGCTTATCCTCGAAGGGTGATCGAAGCACGTCATCTCCGCGTCCTGCGCGCCGTCGCGGCCACCGGCTCCTTCTCCGCCGCCGGCCGCGAACTGGGCTGCACCCAGCCCGCAATCAGTCAGCAGATGAAGGCCCTGGAAGCCTCCGTCGGCACGCCTCTGCTGATCCGCACGGGACGCGAGATGCGCCTGACCCAGGCAGGCGAGGCGCTGGTGCGGCACGCCGCCGGGATCCTCGCCGGACTCACGGCCGCCGAGGAGGAGGTCGCCGCCATCGCCGGGCTGCGGGCGGGCCGGGTCCGGCTCGTCTCCTTCCCCAGCGGCAGCTCCACCCTCGTGCCGACCGCCCTCGCCGCCCTGCGCGACGCGCACCCCGGCACCCGGGTCTTCCTGGAGGAGGCCGAACCGCCCGCGTCCGTCGGCATGCTGCGCGAGGGCGACTGCGACGTGGCGCTGGCCTTCCGCTACGAGGGGGCGGCGGGCGCCGAGGAGTGGGAGGACCTCGTCGTACGGCCGCTGCTGACGGACCGGCTCGTCGCACTCGTGCCGGAGCGGCACCGGCTCGCGGGCGCGCAGTCCGTCGCGATCGGGGAACTCGCGCGGGAGCCGTGGATCGCGGGCTGCCCGCGCTGCCGCGGCCAGCTCGTCGAGGTGTGTGCGGCGGCCGGCTTCACCCCGCGCATCGACTTCGCGACCGACGACTACCCGGCGGTCGCCGGCCTGGTCGGCGCCGGTCTGGGCGTGGCCGTGCTGCCCCAGCTGGCCATCGAGTCCGTGCGGCCCCGGGGGGTACGGACCGTGACGCTGGAACCGGCGGTGCGCCGGGAGATCGTCGCGCTCACCCTGCCCGACCTCGCACAGGTCCCGGCGGTGGCGGCGACGCTCGGCCAACTGGCACGGGCCGCCCACCGCTAGCCACAGCGCAAGCGCGTCCCGCCACAGCGCAAGCGCGTCCCGCCACAGCGCAAACGCGTCCAGTCATGGCGCAAGCGCGTCAAAAACCAACGGCACGCGTGCGCGTGCCTGTCTCGCAGAAACGTTCTTTCAGGTGTTCGAGGCGGCGTGCCCGCCCGATGCCGACGCCGACACCAGCCGGTTGCGCGCCCGCCCCATCAGCTCTTCACGCTCGTCCTCGGTCAGCCCGCCCCACACGCCGTACGGTTCCCGTACCGCCAGCGCGTGGGCGGCGCACTCGGCACGCACCGGGCACCTCATGCAGACCTCTTTGGCCGAGTTCTCGCGAGCGCTCCGAGCCGCACCGCGCTCACCCTCCGGATGGAAGAAGAGCGAGCTGTCCACCCCGCGACAGGCAGCCAGCAGTTGCCAGTCCCACAGGTCCGCGTTCGGTCCGGGAAGGCGGGAGAAATCTGCCATTACGTGACCCCTTGTAGCCGTTATGGGCGGATCCGGTGTCCACGACCGTACAACTACGATCTAAGGAGATGAAAATATGACTCATTGCGAATCTAGCTCCAGACACTGGCAAAGCGGAAGAAATAGGTCCGAACGGGGCATAGGTTGTGATGAAAGTTCGAGGGTCTGTTGCGCATGTCTGCACCGTGTCCGGCCCCTCACGTAGAGTGCCGAAGATGGCAACCGCCCCCGTAACTCTTTCGAGTGACCGTCGTTGAGAGTGCGAGGCGGTTGAAGGAACAAGCGCTCGGGCAGGCGTCCGAGACGGTCGACCGCACAGGTGACGATTTCGTACCAGCCTGGAGGCTCAAGGTGACGCGCATCAGCTGCGGAGGGCGGTCATGACTTCCGTCCTCGTCTGCGACGACTCCCCGCTTGCCCGAGAGGCGCTCCGTCGTGCGGTGGCGACCGTGCCCGGCGTAGAGCGCGTGACGACGGCGGCCAACGGCGAGGAAGTCCTCCGCCGCTGGGGGGCCGACCGCTCGGACCTGATTCTGATGGACGTACGCATGCCCGGCCTGGGCGGCGTCGAGACGGTCCGGCGGCTGCTGTCCGCCGACCCCGGTGCGCGCATCATCATGCTCACCGTCGCCGAGGACCTGGACGGCGTGGCCCTCGCGGTCGCCGCCGGTGCCCGCGGCTATCTGCACAAGGACGCCTCCCGCGCGGAGCTCCGCGCGACGGTGACGCAGGCCCTCGCCGACCCGACCTGGCGGCTCGCCCCGCGCCGGCTGCGCTCGGCCGAGATGGGCGCCGCGCCGACGCTCACGGCGCGTGAGATCCAGGTCCTCGAAGGCATGAGCCACGGCCGCTCCAACGCGGAGATCGGCCGCGAGCTGTTCCTCTCCGAGGACACCGTCAAGACGCACGCCAGGCGCCTGTTCAAGAAGCTCGGCGCCTCGGACCGGGCCCACGCCGTGGCGCTCGGCTTCCGGTGGGGTCTGGTGCGCTAGGGCCTGTCCTTCGGATCCTCCGGACCGGGCCGGCTTCGACGCGCGGTCTCCGGCCGGGGCCGGAGAGCGGGGGCACGCGGATGCCCCCGCGCGAGCCGTACACGCGTGTGCCGAAGCCGGCGGCCGACGACAGCCCCGGAGGGGATCCGTCCCCGCCCGGGCGACGCCGAGAGCTCGGGAGGGTGCACGCGAGGAGCCGCGGCCCCGGAATGATCCGAACGGCAGGCCCCAGGGGCGATCGCGGCGGTCGCAGTGGGGGCACGGAAAGCCAGGTCGGCGGGGGTGGACCCGGGGTCCGCCGGGAGCCCGCTGCTCGTTTCGCCGCGGATGCCGCATCCTTGAGGGTGTGGAGTTCCTCGGGGACGAGTCGGTCGAGCGGAAGGGGAGGGCGCAGGGGATGAGTTCCGGCGCACCTGCTCATAACGCTTCGGTGCACAACAACGGGCGCGGTGCCACGGACCCGGCGGCCGCAAGGCACCATGGACCGATGCGCGACGACGAGGCGGTCAATGCCCAAGGGGCGATCGGCGCGCTCGTCCACCGCGCCGTCGACGGGGACGAGCAGGCCACGCACGACCTGCTCGCCCATGTCCACCCCCTGGCCCTGCGCTACTGCCGCACCCGTCTGTCCCGCCTCCCGGGCGACGCCCGGCACTTCGTCGAGGACCTCGCCCAGGAGGTCTGCGTGGCGGTGCTCCTCGCACTGCCCCGCTACCGGGACACCGGGCGCCCCTTCGAGGCGTTCGTCTTCGCCATCGCCGCCCACAAGGTCGCCGACCTCCAGCGCGCGGCGATGCGTCACCCCGGTTCGACGGCTGTCCCCTCGGACGAGATGCCCGAGCGCCCGGACGACTCCCTGGGACCGGAGGAGCGCGCCCTGCTCAGCAGCGACGCGGAATGGGCCAAGAAACTGCTGGCCAACCTGCCCGAGAACCAGCGGGAGCTGCTGTTGCTGCGGATCGCGGTGGGCCTCACGGCCGAGGAGACGGGCCAGATGTTGGGAATGTCACCCGGCGCGGTCCGGGTGGCGCAGCACAGGGCGCTGAGCCGGCTGCGGGCGCTGGCCGAGCAGTAGCCCGCGGGAACAACCCCTTTGTTGAACAGGCGGTGTGCCGCTTCCGTACGAACATACGAAGCCCGGAGCCAGGCGGAACCGTGGAATGAGACAGCCGCGCTTCCCGTTAGCATGGACATCCGCACCGATCAAGGCCATTTGGGGAAGGTGTCATGACTGCCAACGTCGACGGAGTGCCCGGTAAATTCGCGACACTCGGGCTGACCTACGACGACGTGCTGCTGCTGCCGGGTGCATCCGAAGTGCTCCCCAACGCGGTCGACACCTCGTCCCGCATCTCCCGCAACGTGCGGGTCAACATCCCGCTGCTGTCCGCCGCCATGGACAAGGTCACCGAGTCGCGCATGGCGATCGCCATGGCCCGCCAGGGCGGCGTCGGCGTCCTGCACCGCAACCTCTCCGTCGAGGACCAGGTCAACCAGGTCGACCTGGTGAAGCGTTCCGAGTCCGGGATGGTCACCGACCCGATCACGGTGCACCCGGACGCGACGCTCGGCGAGGCCGACGCCCTGTGCGCCAAGTTCCGCATCAGCGGCGTCCCCGTCACCGACGGCAACGGCAAGCTGCTCGGCATCGTCACCAACCGCGACATGGCCTTCGAGACCGACCGCTCCCGTCAGGTGCGCGAGGTCATGACCCCCATGCCCCTGGTGACCGGCAAGGTCGGCATCTCCGGCCCCGACGCCATGGAGCTGCTGCGCCGCCACAAGATCGAGAAGCTGCCGCTGGTCGACGACGCGGGTGTCCTCAAGGGCCTCATCACGGTCAAGGACTTCGTCAAGGCCGAGCAGTACCCCAACGCGGCCAAGGACGCCGAGGGCCGTCTGATCGTCGGTGCCGCCGTGGGCGCCAGCCCCGAGGCGCTCGAGCGGGCCCAGGCGCTCGCCGCGGCCGGTGTGGACTTCCTGGTCGTCGACACCTCGCACGGCCACAACAGCAACGCCCTCAGCTGGATGTCGAAGATCAAGTCGAGCGTCGGCATCGATGTGATCGGCGGCAACGTCGCCACGCGCGACGGTGCCCAGGCGCTGATCGACGCCGGTGTCGACGGCATCAAGGTGGGCGTCGGCCCCGGCTCGATCTGTACCACCCGGGTCGTCGCCGGTATCGGCGTCCCGCAGGTCACCGCCATCTACGAGGCGTCCCTCGCCGCCCGTCCGGCCGGCGTGCCGCTGATCGGCGACGGCGGTCTGCAGTACTCGGGTGACATCGGCAAGGCGCTCGCCGCGGGCGCCGACACGGTCATGCTGGGCAGCCTGCTCGCCGGCTGTGAGGAGTCCCCGGGCGAGCTTCAGTTCATCAACGGCAAGCAGTTCAAGTCGTACCGCGGCATGGGCTCGCTCGGTGCGATGCAGTCCCGAGGCCAGGCCAAGTCCTACTCCAAGGACCGCTACTTCCAGGCCGAGGTCGGCTCCGACGACAAGCTCGTGCCCGAGGGCATCGAGGGCCAGGTGCCCTACCGCGGCCCGCTGGCCAATGTCCTGCACCAGCTCGTCGGCGGTCTGCGCCAGACGATGGGCTACGTGGGTGCCGCCTCCATCGAGGAGATGGACACCAAGGGCCGCTTCGTCCGGATCACCTCCGCCGGTCTCAAGGAGAGCCACCCGCACGACATCCAGATGACGGTCGAGGCGCCCAACTACAGCCGTAGTAAGTAGTCCCCAGGCCTGCCGAGGGCGGTTCCGGAGCATCCGGGGCCGCCCTTGCCATGCCCGTCGGCGATACTGGAAGACGCTGAAACGCAAAGGGAAAGGCCACCAACGTGACTGAGATCGAGATCGGGCGCGGCAAGCGCGGCCGCCGGGCGTACGCCTTCGACGACATCGCCGTCGTCCCCAGCCGCCGTACGCGGGACCCGAAGGAGGTCTCGATCGCCTGGCAGATCGACGCCTACCGCTTCGAGCTGCCGTTCCTGGCCGCCCCCATGGACTCGGTCGTCTCCCCGGCCACCGCCATCCGCATCGGCGAGCTCGGCGGCCTCGGCGTGCTGAACCTCGAAGGTCTGTGGACGCGCTACGAGGACCCGCAGCCGCTGCTCGACGAGATCGCCGAGCTGCCCGCCGAGGCGGCGACCCGGCGCCTCCAGGAGATCTACGCCGCGCCCATCAAGGAAGAGCTGATCGGCGCGCGGATCAAGGAGGTGCGCGACTCGGGCGTGGTCACGGCCGCGGCGCTCTCCCCGCAGCGCACGGCCCAGTTCTCCAAGGCCGTCGTCGACGCGGGCGTGGACATCTTCGTCATCCGCGGTACGACGGTCTCCGCCGAGCACGTCTCCGGCTCGCACGAGCCGCTGAACCTGAAGCAGTTCATCTACGAACTGGACGTCCCGGTGATCGTCGGCGGCTGCGCCACGTACACCGCGGCCCTGCACCTGATGCGCACGGGCGCGGCGGGCGTGCTGGTCGGCTTCGGCGGCGGCGCCGCGCACACCACGCGCAACGTGCTGGGCATCCAGGTCCCGATGGCCACCGCGGTCGCCGATGTGGCCGCGGCCCGCCGCGACTACATGGACGAGTCCGGCGGCCGCTACGTGCACGTGATCGCGGACGGCGGTGTCGGCTGGTCCGGCGACCTGCCCAAGGCGATCGCCTGCGGCGCCGACGCGGTCATGATGGGCTCCCCGCTGGCCCGCGCGACCGACGGCCCGGGCAAGGGCCACCACTGGGGCATGGAGGCAGTGAACGAGGAGCTGCCGCGCGGCCAGAAGGTCGACCTCGGCACGGTCGGCACGATCGAGGAGATCCTCACGGGCCCGTCCCACACCCCCGACGGCTCGATGAACCTCTTCGGCGCGCTGCGTCGGGCGATGGCCACGACCGGGTACAGCGAGCTGAAGGAGTTCCAGCGGGTCGAGGTGACGGTGGCGGACTCGCAGCACCGGCGGTAGTCGGTAGCCCTCAGGACGAGGAAGGGCCTGGTCACTCGTGTGAGTGACCAGGCCCTTCTGCGTGCCCAACTGGCCCTGACGGGGCGCGTGTTGCCGTATGGGGGCGCGTGGTTGCCTTCGGGTGGGTGGCGTCGTGGAAGGGGGCGCCCATGGGACGCCACCGCAAGCCCACCCGCTGGGACCGACTCCGTCTTCGGGTGGTGCGGTGCCGGAGGAGGTGGATCTTGCGACTTTTCGGATGGTGAGCGGCCGCCCCCACGAAACCTAGGGGCGGACATTCCGTGATCCATCCAGGAGCTTGCCGCAGTGGCCCCTGCGGTGGGCTCCGCCGTCTCCCAAGGTACTGGCGGCGGGGTGCCCGCCGCCACCAGCCCAAGGGGCTCAGCGCCCCCACGCGCCCCTCTTCACAACCGATGCGCCGCCCCCGTGGGCGCCGCCCCCCGGGTGTCCAGCAGCAGCTGTGCCTTCACCGACAGGCCTTGCAGGTCGTACGTGCGGTGCTGCTGGAGGAGGATGGTCAGGTCCGCGTCGGCGACCGCCTCGTAGAGGGAGTCCACGCGGGGGACGGGGCGGTCCAGGACGCTCCAGGCGGGGACGTACGGGTCGTGGTAGCTGACCGAGGCGCCCAGTTCCATCAGACGCAGGGCGACCTCCTGGGCGGGCGTGCCGTGCAGGTCGGCGAGGTCGGGCTTGTAGGTGACGCCCAGGAGCAGCACGCGTGCGCCGCGGGCCGACTTGCCGTGCTCGTTGAGGAGCGTGGCGCCGCGCTGGACCACGTAGCCGGGCATGCGGCTGTTGACCTGCTGGGCCAGTTCCACCATGCGCAGGGTGCGGCCGCCGTGGGCGGTCAGGTCCTGCGGGACGGCGTGGCCACCGACGCCGGGGCCGGGGCGGAAGGCCTGGAAGCCGAACGGCTTGGTCTCCGCGCAGCGGACGACGTCCCACAGGTCGACGCCCAGGTCGTGGCAGAGGACGGCCATCTCGTTGACGAGGGCGATGTTCACGTGCCGGTAGTTGGTCTCCAGGAGCTGCACGGTCTCCGCCTCGCGGGGTCCACGCGCGCGTACCACTTTGTCGGTGAGCCGTCCGTAGAAGGCCGCGGCCGACTCCGTGCAGGCCGGGGTGAGGCCGCCGATGACCTTGGGGGTGTTGGCGGGGGTGAAGTCGCGGTTGCCGGGGTCGACGCGGCTGGGGGAGTAGGCGAGGTGGAAGTCGCGGCCCGCGCGCAGACCCGATCCCTCTTCGAGGAGGGGGCGCAGACATTCCTCTGTCGTCCCCGGGTACACAGGGGACTCAAGGATCACGGTGGTGTGCGGGCGCAGGTGCGCGGCCAGCGTGCGGGCGGCCGCCTCCAGCTGGCTCAGGTCGAGTCCGCCGTCCGCACCCCGCGGGGTCGGTGCGCAGATGACAGCGGTGCGCACCCGGCCGAGCTCGGCCGCGTTCGTGGTCGGCCGGAAGCCCCCCGAGAGCATCCGGCGCTGTTCGGCGGGGCTGAGGGAGCCGGCCTCCGGACCGGTCCGGTAGCCGATGGTGGCGACGCCTGCGGCGACGGCGGCCTGCGCCAGGGGCAGGCCGTACGGGCCGAGTCCGATGACGGCGAGATCTGCGGGCATGGCGTGGCCGTCCTTCCCGATAGCCGAAGTGGGACAGGTGCGCAAGCCCTGTGGACAGGACGGGCGAGCGCAATGTCAGACTAGGAGTAAATATGACCGTTATGTGGGATTGCTGGCCCGAGTTTCGGTGAGTGTCCCGTGGGCGTTGTCCACAGGCTGACGGCCCGTGGTGGCTGAAGTCGGGCAACACGGTCAGAATTTGGGCATGGGATACGGACGGGGCCTCACCCGACGGGTGCGGCCGGCGCGACCGAGGCGGCACCAGCCGCCGCGATGAGCGGGAGGCAGCGGTGAGGACAGCGACACTCGGGCCGGCGCAGCGCGTCGAGTCACTCGCATCAATGGCCGAGCGCGAGCTGGACGTGCTGGTGGTGGGCGCAGGCGTGGTCGGTGCGGGCACCGCCCTCGACGCCGCGACCAGAGGCCTGTCCACGGGACTGGTCGAGGCGCGTGACTGGGCGTCCGGCACCTCCAGCCGGTCCAGCAAGCTGATCCACGGCGGCCTGCGCTATCTGGAGATGCTCGACTTCGCGCTCGTCCGGGAGGCCCTGAAGGAGCGCGGCCTGCTGCTGGAGCGGCTCGCCCCGCACCTGGTGAAGCCCGTGCCGTTCCTGTACCCCTTGCAGCACAAGGGCTGGGAGCGCCTGTACGCCGGGTCGGGCGTCGCGATGTACGACGCCATGTCCATGGCCCGGGGTCATGGCCGTGGCCTGCCCATGCACCGCCACCTGACCCGCTCTCACGCCCTGCGCGTGGCGCCCTGCTTGAAGAAGGACGCGCTGGTCGGGGCGCTGCAGTACTACGACGCCCAGATGGACGACGCCCGGTACGTGGCGACCCTGGTGCGTACGGCGGTGGCGTACGGCGCGAAGGCCGCCAACCGCGCGAGGGTCACGGGCTTCCTGCGCGAGGGCGAGCGGGTCGTCGGCGCGAAGGTGCAGGACGTCGAGGCGGGCGGCGAGTACGAGATCCGCGCCAAGCAGGTCGTCAACGCGACCGGTGTGTGGACGGACGACACCCAGGCGATGGTCGGGGAGCGCGGCCGGTTCCACGTCCGGGCGTCCAAGGGCATCCACCTGGTCGTACCGCGCGACCGGATCCACTCCACGACCGGACTGATCCTGCGCACGGAGAAGTCCGTGCTGTTCGTCATCCCCTGGGGCCGGCACTGGATCGTCGGCACCACGGACACCGACTGGGACCTCGACAAGGCCCACCCGGCCGCGTCCAGCGCCGACATCGACTACCTGCTGGAACATGTGAACTCGGTCCTCGCGGTGCCGCTCACGAGGGACGACGTCCAGGGTGTGTACGCGGGCCTGCGGCCACTGCTCGCGGGCGAGTCGGACGCCACCAGCAAGCTGTCGCGCGAGCACACCGTGGCGCATCCGGTGCCCGGGCTCGTCGTCGTGGCGGGCGGCAAGTACACCACCTACCGGGTCATGGCCAAGGACGCGGTGGACGCGGCGGTGCACGGGCTCGACATGCGCGTCGCCGAGTGCGTCACCGAGGACGTGCCGCTGCTGGGCGCCGAGGGCTACCGGGCGCTGTGGAACGCCCGGGCGCGGATCGCCGCCCGGACCGGGCTGCATGTGGTGCGGGTGGAACACCTGCTGAACCGGTACGGGACGATGACCGAGGAACTCCTCGCGCTCATCGCCGAGGACCCGTCCCTGGGCGAGCCCCTGCCGGCGGCCGACGACTACCTGCGCGCCGAGATCGTGTACGCGGCCTCGCACGAGGGGGCGCGGCACCTGGACGACGTGCTGACCCGGCGGACCCGCATCTCCATCGAGACCTTCGACCGGGGCACGCGCAGCGCACGCGACGCCGCCGAGCTGATGGCGACGGTCCTCGGCTGGGACAAGGACCAGATAGAGCGCGAGGTGCAGCACTACGAGAAGCGGGTGGAGGCGGAGCGGGAGTCGCAGCGCCAGCCGGACGACCTGACGGCGGACGCGGCGCGGCTGGGGGCGCCGGACATCGTGCCGCTGTAGGCGGCTGCTTCCGCGAACCGGGCGGTGCTTTCGGCATCACTGCTTTCGACATCACCCGAACGAGTGTCGGGAGCCGGGATCTTCGTTCGGAACCCGGTCGTTCTACGAGGTGCGGGGGCAGAACTCGGCCGCGAGCACCGCGGGTTCGAGACCGGGGTCCGCGATCGCGTCCGTGTTCACGCGGAAGGTGAGGACACGTCGGCCGTCGACGGTGGCCGCGGTGCGCACGTAGCTGCCGGAGATGTGCCCGTTGTGCCCCCACACCGTGGTGCCGCACGGCAGTTTCTCGGGAAACAGGCCCATGCCGTACGCGCCGTGTGCGGCACGGGTGTCGAGCATCTCGCGCAGCCGGCGCGGGGGCAGCAGCCGGCCGCCGAGCAGGGCCGAGTAGAAGCGGTCGAGATCGGCGAGCGTGGTCACCAGCTCGCCCGCGGCGCCGGCCACCCGCGGGTCGAGATCGGTGACGTCGGTTCCGTCGGCGGCGTAGGCGCGGCCGTGCGGAGAAGGCAGCGAGGAGCGGGATCCGGGGAAGGAGGTGCCCGTCAGACGCAGGGGAGTGATGATGCGCCGCTCGGCCTCGGTGGCGTACGAGTGACCGGTGACCTGCTGCACGACCAGGCCGAGCAGGACGTAGTTGGTGTTCGAGTAGGAGAAGCGGCCGCGTGCGGCCGGGGGGTGGGTGAGTGCGATGCGTACGGCCTGACGGGGTGTGACGGGTGCGGTTCCGCCGGTGTCCCTCGTGTAGTCGTACAGGCCGCTGGTGTGGGTGAGCAGGGAGCGCAGGGTCAGCGCGCGGCCGTCGTTGCCCGCTCCCCGCACCAGGCCCGGCAGGTGCTGCTCCACGGTGTCGGACAGTGACAGCCGGTGCTCGGCGGCCAGTTGCAGCACGACCGTCGCGATGAACGTCTTCGTGACGCTGCCGCCGCGGAAGCGGTCCGACCGGGCGATTCCCTGCCCGGCATGGGCATAGCGGGTGGTGGTTCCCTCCTGGGCGAGCAGGGCCGCGGCGGGCGCTCCGCCCCGGGTCACCAGCAGGGGGAGCACCGCGTCCGTGGGCGGAGCGGAGAGAGCCGACGAGTCGGCCGGAGGCAGGCCGAGCAGGGCGACGGACACAGGCAGCGCCAGCAAGGTCCGAAAGGGCGGCACGCCGGCTCCTCCCTGGTCGGGGCGTCGGGGACCCATCATGCAAGGCTGCGCGCGCGGCGCCGCACCCGGGTTCCGGGCGGGTGGGCCGGCGAGGGCGTGTCGCCAGGGGGCCCCTGGGCGCTGGGCACTTGTCGGGTGAGAGACAATGGAGGCTCTGTCAGGGCGGGTTGTATGAGGGGACGCATGTCGGAGGCGGAGCGGGCGGGCACATCTCGTCAGGACACTCGTCAGGACAACAGGGAGCGTCTCCTCGCGGGGCGTTACCGGCTGGGCGAGGTGCTCGGCCGCGGGGGCATGGGCACGGTGTGGCGGGCCCAGGACGAAACCCTCGGGCGGACGGTCGCCGTCAAGGAGCTGCGGTTCCCGTCGAACATCGACGAGGAGGAGAAGCGGCGGCTGATCACGCGGACGCTGCGCGAGGCCAAGGCGATCGCGCGGATCCGCAACAACAGCGCCGTGACGGTCTTCGACGTGGTCCAGGAGGACGACCGGCCCTGGATCGTGATGGAGCTCGTCGAGGGCAAGTCGCTCGCCGAGGTCATCCGGGAGGACGGCCTCCTCGAGCCGAAGCGGGCCGCCGAGGTCGGGCTCGCCGTCCTGGACGTGCTGCGGTCCGCGCACCGCGAGGGCATCCTGCACCGCGACGTGAAGCCGTCCAACGTGCTCATCGCCGAGGACGGCCGGGTCGTGCTCACGGACTTCGGCATCGCCCAGGTCGAGGGCGACCCGTCCATCACCTCGACCGGCATGCTCGTCGGCGCGCCCTCCTACATCTCCCCGGAGCGGGCGCGCGGGCACAAGCCGGGCCCGGCGGCCGACCTGTGGTCGCTCGGCGGGCTGCTGTACGCGGCGGTGGAGGGCACGCCGCCGTACGACAAGGGGTCGGCCATAGCGACTCTCACGGCGGTGATGACCGAGCCGCTGGAGGAGCCGAAGAACGCCGGCCCGCTGAGGGACGTCATCCACGGACTGCTCACCAAGGACCCCGCCAAGCGGCTCGACGACGCGGGCGCCCGGGCGATGCTGAACTCGGTCATCCACGCGCCGGCGACGGCCGAGCCGGAGCCGATGGACGCGACGAAGGTCGTGCCGCTGCCGGCGCAGCCGGACAAGTCCTCGCGCAAGGGGAGTCCGGCGGGTTCCGGGGGCAAGCGGAGCGAGGAGGCCGGGGAGCGGTTGCGCGGAGCGCTGCGTTCCGTGCGCAAGGCCGCCGTGGGAACGGCCGGGGCGTCGGCCGCGTCCCGGACCGGGTCCGAGGGCGGTACGACCGCTTCCGGACCGGCAGGCGGGAAGGCCGGGGCCGGGGACGCGGGTGCGTCCGTGCCGGAGTCCGGTTCGGCGTCGGAGTCGGCCTCGGGGGCGACTGGCGGTGCCGGTGCGCAGGGGGCGAAGGCCGAGCCCGGGGGCCGGAGTTCGGGGTGGCCCGTCATGCAGCGGCCGGACCTGCCGCCGCGGCCCGCGCCCAGGGCGCCGCTCACCGACGTGGTGCCGCGGCGGACCATGATGATCATCGCGGCGGTCGTGGTGCTCGCCGTGATCGGCACGGTACTCGCCATCGCGCTCAGCGGAGACGACAAGGACCCGAAGGGGGCCGCCGGCGAGAGCGGCGGCAAGACCGTCGCCTCCGCGTCGAGCAGCGCGGACACCAAGGGCGACAAGAGCGACGGCACGCGCACCGACAGCACGGCGACGCAGCCCGCGCCGTCGGGGCCCGCCTCGAACAGCACGCCCAGCGGCCGCGCGAGCGAGTCTTCCGGTGGCGGCAAGGGCACCGCCGCGGAGTCGACGCACCAGGGCAGCCAGGGATACTCGATCGGACTGCCGAAGGGGTGGAAGTACCAGTCCACGGGTGCCGCGGGCGACCGGTTCACCGGGCCCGACGGGCAGAAGCTGCTCATCGCCTGGACGTCCACGCCCAAGGGTGACCCGGTGGCGGACTGGAAGAGCCAGGAGCGCTACATGCAGCGCGCGCAGTACAAGAAGATCCGAATAGAGCAGGTGGACTACCGCGGCTGGAACACGGCCGACTGGGAGTTCACCTACGTGGAGAGTGGCACCAAGTACCGGACCATCGACCGGGGTTTCGTCGTCGACGACCGGCAGGGCTACGCGCTGATGTACACGGCGAAAGCGGCCGGCTGGGGCGGTGAACTGCGCAAGCAGACCTGGCGGACGCTGACCAAGACCTTCGAACCCAAGTCCTGAGCATGAGCGGCCCCGGGTTTGGGGAGTGAGATCTGGCATCCCCGCATGCGGGTTGCCTGCGGCACGTATCGTAAATGTTTGCGGACCGTACGCAGCCGGAACGGACCGTGGGGCGAACGGATGTGACCGACCAGGCTGCCGGGGGAGGCATCGTGGACGACTATGCGGGACGGGTGCTCGCCGACCGCTACCGCCTGCCGCTGCCGCCGTCCGACGAGTACGAACTGACCGAGTCCCGGGCCTTCGACACCTACAGCGGACAGGAAGTCCTGGCCAGGGCAGTGCCGTTGCCGGAGGTGGTCGAGGCGGAGGTCCTCGACGCCGAGGGGCTGCCCGACGGCTTCACGGCACGTGACGGTGGCTCGCGCAGGCCCGGCGCCCGTCCGGGCACCCGGCGGCCCACGGATCCGGTGGTACGGCGCGCGGTCGAGGCCGCGCAGGCCGCGGCGGCCATTCCCGACCATCCCCGTCTCGACCAGGTCTTCGACGTGTTCGCCGAGGGCGGTTCGCTGTGGATCGTCAGCGAGCTGGTGGCCGCGCGTCCCCTGGCGGCGCTGCTCGCCGAGAAGCCGCTGACGCCGTACCGGGCGGCCGAGGTGGCCTCCGACGTCCTCATGGCGCTGCGGGTGCTGCACGCGCACGGCTGGGTGCACCGGAACATCACCGCGCGCACGGTCCTCGTCTGCGACGACGGCCGGGTGATGCTGACCGGGCTGGCGGTGGGTGCGGCAGAGGAGGCGCTGTGCGGGTACGACCCCGTGCCGGCTCCGGCCTTCGACGAGCCCGGCCACGAGACCGGTGGCGCCGGGATGGTCAATGGCGCGGGCGGTGCCGGTGGCCCGGGAGGCGTCGGTGGCGCGGGTGATCCCGAGGCCGCGCGACGGGCCGCCATAGAGGCCCGGGAGGCCCGGGGGCTGCCGGCAACCGGAGTCGACACGGGCAGTGGGGGCTCACCCGTGCCGGCCCGCAGGAGCGCGGAGGACAGCGAGGACCCGCGGGCCGCACGAGCCGGGGCGATCGCCGCCTACCGGGCGGGTGCCCGGGCCGCGGCCCGGGTCCAGGAGACGCAGCAGAACGGCCGGGCGGCACTGCCCGGTGCCCGGCCCGCCCCGGACGGCGGACCCGGGCCCCACGCCAACGGCTCGGCGCAGTCGCCGTACGTCCCCGGGCAGAGCACCGGGCCCGGGGCGGTCCCGCCAGGGCAGATAGCCGACCCCTACGGCGTGGGCGGCGCCCCCCGGACGACCGCCTGGCACGGCGCAACACCCCGCGGCGCAACCGGCAACGCGCCCTTGCCGCAGGGACAGGAGCAGACGGCTCTCCCCCCGGCCCCGGACCCCGCTGCCCCCGGCGAGCCCACGCGGTGGGACGACCTGGTCGCCCACACCCCCGCACCCCGGCGCGGCCCGGCCACGGCGCTGGCCGCCGAGCGGGCGCGGCAGGCCCGGATGGCCGTGGTGGGTCCCGTGACGGAGCGCTGGGCGCCCGAGCAGGCCGGACCCGTGCACGAGAACTGGCAGTTGGCCGCGCCGATCGGTCCCGCCACCGACCTGTGGGCGCTCGGCGCGCTGCTCTTCAGGGCCGTACAGGGGCATGCGCCCTATCCGGAGGAGTCGACGGCCGAGCTGGTGCAGATGGTGTGCGCGGAACCGCCCGCGTACGCCGAGGAGTGCGGGCCGCTCAGGCCGGTCGTGGAGTCGCTGCTGCGTCAGGACCCGACCGAGCGCCTCGACTTCGAGGAACTGCGCGGCTGGCTGCGCTCGCTCGTGCGCTCGGCGCCCGAGCCGGAGGCCGGTGTGCACGTCGTCGCTGCGCCGCCCGCCGACGCGAGCCGGCTGCCCGTCGTACGGCGCCGGGGCGAGCTCGTGCGCAGGCGGCGGGCCGGGCTGCCCGCGCACCACGGGCGGCACAAGCGGGCCAGGAAGGAGTCCCGGTCGCCGCACCGCCTCGGCCGCACCCTGCTCCTCCTCGTCCTGCTCGTGATGGCCGCGGCGATCGCCTACGCCATGCTCTTCATGCCCAAGTCGCAGACCGACGGCGCGCAGGGCACGGACCGCACCGGAGCCGCCGGTGAGGCCGGCCAGGCGCCCGAGCCGGAGGCCAGCGGCGAGCCCCGGCCCGACCGGGCGTCGCCCGAGCCGGAGAAGAGCCCGTCGACGTCGGCCGGTTCCACTCAGACGCAGACCACCGGCCCCGAGGTCGCCGACGGCTTCACCCTGCGCAAGGACTCGGCGGGCTTCCAGGTCGCCGTCGCCAAGGGCTGGGACCGCACCTCGCGGGCCAGCGGTCAGGTGGTCTACGCGAAGGGCGACTTCGAGCTCATCGTCGTACCGGGCCGGGACAGCGCGTCCGAGTACGGCGGCGATCCGATGGTCTACCAGCGGGAGAAGGAGCGTGAGTTGCAGCCGTACCGCGACTCCAGCTGGGCCACCTCCACGGGGCTGAAGACGATCGAGGTGGGCGGGCGGACCATGGCCGAGGGGCAGTTCACCTGGACCGGCGACGACGGGGGCGAGCTGTATGTGCGCAATCTCGCGATGCTGGTCGGCGGGCGGTACCACGTGGTCCAGGTGCGCGGCCCGGAGTCCGAACGGGACGAGGTGACGCGGCTGTACGAGCAGGCGGCGGCGACGTACAAGGCGACGAAATGATCTTCTGACCCGACTGCCGTGCGCTGGAGTTCACCTCACGGTTCCCTCTTGTCTCAGGCGCCACAACCGTCACAGTGCGGTCACCGTGGTACCCCGCTTGTTCCCTGGGGAAGGGCGGGTCCTTACGCTGACCCTGTCAAGACCATTGCGGGGCAACGTGAATCAGATGCAGGGCCTGCTCGTCGCGGGCCGCTACCGGCTTGCCGACTCCATCGGCAGTGGCGGTATGGGCCGGGTATGGCGGGCACATGACGAGGTGCTGCACCGGTCCGTCGCCATCAAGGAGCTGACGGCCGCGCTCTACGTCTCCGAGAGCGAGCAGGCCATCCTGCTGGCGCGCACCCGGGCCGAGGCCAGGGCCGCCGCGCGGATCAACCACTCGGCAGTCGTCACCGTGCACGACGTGCTGGAGCACGACGGCCGCCCGTGGATCGTGATGGAGCTGGTCGAGGGCCGCTCCCTGGCCGACGCGGTCAAGGAGGAGGGGCGCGTCGAGCCGCGCGAGGCGGCGCGCATCGGCATGTGGGTGCTGCGGGCCCTGCGCGCCGCGCACACCGCCGGCGTCCTGCACCGCGACGTCAAGCCGGGCAACGTCCTCCTCGCCCGGGACGGGCGGGTCCTGCTCACCGACTTCGGCATCGCCCAGATCGAGGGCGACACCACCATCACCCGGACCGGAGAGGTCGTCGGCTCGGTCGACTACCTGGCGCCCGAGCGCGTGCGCGGCCACGACCCCGGCCCGTCCTCCGACCTGTGGGCGCTCGGCGCGACGCTCTACACGGCGGTGGAGGGCCGCTCGCCGTTCCGCCGCACCACACCGCTCACCACCATGCAGGCGGTGGTCGAGGAGGAGGCCGCCGAGCTTCGGCACGCGGACGCGCTCACGCCCGTCATCACCGCCCTGCTGCGCAAGGATCCCGCCACCCGGCCCGACGCGTCCGAGGCCGAGCAGATGCTCGCCGAGGCGGCGGAGGGCCGGCGGCCGAGCGGGGCGCAGGCGTATGTGCCGACGCAGTACGGCGGATCGTCGCCGTACCGGGACGCGCACAGCGGCACGAATCCGTCCGGCACGCATCCGTCCGGCACGGGCACGGTCGGTACCGGCTCCGGATCGCACACCCGGACGCCGCTCCCGCCGCTGGCCGGGACACCGGCCGGCGCCACCACGGCCGGCACTCCCGCAGCCGGGGCCTTCGCCACCGGGCACGGGACTCCCGATCCCACCATGATCGGCCCGATGGCGACGGGGCAGCAGCCGACCGGCTCGGGCCGGCGCCGCCGGCTTCGTACCCTCGCCCTCGTCGTCGCTCTCGCGGCCATCATCGGCGGAGGCACCGCGGTGGTGCTCCAGCAGTGGAACGAGAGCCGGCAGACGTCGGGCAGCGCATCCGGCTCCTCCCGTACCACGAGCACGGAGCAGCCCGGGGGCTCGGTTCCCGCCGGCTGGACCCGCCGCGACGACCCCGCGGGTTTCAGCCTCTACCTGCCCAAGGGCTGGAAGCGCCAGACCTTCGGCCCGCAGGGCGAGCTCAAGCAGATCGACTACACGCCCGACGGCGGCCGGCACTTCGTCCGGATCGCCGTCGACACCTCCCCGGACTTCGCCGACCCGTACGCCCACCAGCTCGACCTGGAGCAGCAGTTGCAGCGGCTGGTCGACTACAAGCGAGTGAAGCTGGAACGCAACGTCTACCGCGACCGGGACGGCGCGCTGTGGGAGTACACCTGGACCGCGCAGCCGAAGGACACCAAGTTCCCCGGTCCGCGCAGGGCCATCGAGGAGACGTACGTCGCCCGTGACGGCACCGAGTACGCGCTCTACATGTCGGCGCCCGCGCAGGACTGGGCGAAGGCGCGCAAGCAGTTCACGTCGCTGCTGCAGGGCTGGCACGAGAAGACCCCCTGACGCAGGGCCGTGTGTTTCGGCCACCCGGGGGCCGTTGCCCCGGAGCCCGCCCCTCCGGTGGGGCATGATTGCCGCATGGGGACCGAGGGGCACAACATGCGTGTCATCGCGGGCCGGTACCGGCTCGAGGCGAGGCTCGGGCGCGGTGGCATGGGCGTGGTCTGGCGGGCGACCGACCAGCTGCTCGGCCGGGGCGTGGCCGTCAAGGAGCTCCCCTTCGACGAGACGCTCTCCGCGGCGGAAGCGCGCCGGCAGCGGGACCGTACGCTGCGCGAGGCGCGGGCGGTCGCCCAGCTGAGCCATCCGCACATCATCGTCGTCCACGACGTCGTCGAGGACGACGAACGCCCGTACATCGTCATGGAGCTGATCGAGGGCGGTTCGCTCGCCGACCGGCTCGCGACCGAAGGCCCGGTCGAGGCCGCCGAGGCCGCACGGATCGGCATCGCCCTGCTCGGCGCGCTGCGCGCCGCGCACGCGGCCGGGGTTCTGCACCGCGACCTCAAGCCCGACAACGTGCTGCTGGAGGCCGGTACCGACCGGGTCGTCCTCACCGACTTCGGCATCGCCCAGGTCGCGGGCGCCCCCACGCTCACCGAGAACGGGTCCTTCGTCGGCTCGCCCGAGTACACCGCGCCCGAGCGGATGTCCGGAGTCAGGACCGGGCCCGAATCCGACCTGTGGTCGCTGGGCGCGCTGCTGTGCGCGGCCCTCAGCGGCGAGTCGCCGTTCCATCGCGACTCGCTGGGCGGCGTCCTGCACGCGGTCGTCGTCGGCGACATTCGTCCGCCCGCGCAGGCCGGGCCGCTCCTGCCCGTCGTACAGGGCCTGCTGGAACGCGATCCGGACCGGCGGCTGGATGCGGACCGGGCGGAGCGGATGCTGCGGGTGTTCCGCGAGACGGGCAGCACGCCGCAGGCTCCGCCGCCCGGGTACGCGCCGATGGTGCGGGGTGCCCCGCACGGACGGCCGCAGGACAGCGCCGATCGGCAACCGCCGATGCCGCCGACGGACCTGCCCGGCCCGGACCGGCGGCACGAGCAGTTGCTCCGGCAGCCCACGCGCCGGGTGCTCGTGGCCGCGCTGCTGGTCGCCGCGATGGCCGGGGCGGGTGTGTCGGCGGCGGCGCTGCTCATGGACGAGGGCGGCGGGGACGGCGGCCGTACGCCGAAGAGTTCGGCGCCCAAGACGCCTTCGGCCGGACCCTCCTCCCGCGGCACGGGCGCTCCGAGCACCCCGGCGGCCACCGGCGCCACCACCACCGCGGCCGTCTCCCCCTCGCCCTGACGCGGTGTGCGGCGGTGTGCTGCTCCAGGACCCTCCGCCACGGCCTCACGTCGACAAGCGGCCGCCCCGCGGGGTACTGATGGGGCATGAGCAACGACGGGGGCGGGACGGGCGCCCAAGGCCGGTCGGTCGGCGGGCGGTACCGGCTGATCGAGCGCATCGGCTCCGGCGGGATGGGCACCGTCTGGCGGGCCTACGACGAGCTCGTGCAGCGGGAAGTCGCCGTCAAGCAGCCCCGGTTGCCGGGCGGTCCGGACGACCCGGAGGACGAGAGCCGTCGGCGTGCGGCCCACCGGCTCTACCGCGAGGCCCGCGCCGCCGCCCGCGTCGACCATCCCGCCGCCGTCACCATCCACGACGTGGTCGTCGAGCCGGAGCGGCAGCGGCAGGCACCCGCCGGGCGGATCGACCGCCCCGGCCGGCTCGGACGCGACGGGCTGGACGCGGTCGACGCGGTGCTCGACGGACACCCCTGGATCGTCATGGAGTTGGTGCCGGGCGAGTCCCTGCACGAGGTGCTCCGGCGCGGCCCCGTGGAGGCGCGCGAAGCCGCCCGGATCGGCCTCGCCGTCCTCGGTGCCCTGCGTGCCGCGCACTCCGTCGGCATCGTGCACCGGGACGTGAAACCGGCCAATGTGCTGCTCGGCCCGCATCGGCGCGTCGTCCTCACCGACTTCGGCATCGCCCATGTGCAGGGCGAGGAATCGCTCACGGCGGGTGGCGAGTTCGTCGGCTCGCTGGAGTTCGTCGCGCCCGAGCGGATGTCCGGCCGCATCGCCGGGCCCGCCTCCGACCTGTGGTCCCTGGGCGTACTGCTGTATGCGGCCGTCGAAGGGGCGTCCCCGTTCCGCCGGGGCACGCCGGAGGCCACCATCGCCGCGATCCTCGCCGCCGAGCCGCCCGAACCGAAGCAGGCCGGACCGCTCGGAGAGCTGATCGCACGACTGCTGGTGCAGGAACCCGAACAGCGGCCGGACGCCGATGAGGTCGCGAAGGCGCTGGAGGCGGCGGCCGGGCAGTGGCCGGCGGCGGAGGAGATACCGAAGGAGTCTCAGCAGGCCGCGGACATACGGAAGTCCCCGAACGTACGGGATTCCGCGGCGGAGGACCCCAACACGCTCCGGCTCGCAGACCCCACGGCCGCACCGCCGGAGGAACCCCGCCCCGGCCCCGTGACGCGGAACGACTCCGCAACGCAGCACGACCCTGTACCGCCGAAGCGCCAGAGCCTTCTCCGCCCCGGCCCCCTCGCCCTGATGAGCGCCCTCCTCGCCGGCGGCATAGGCGTCGCCACCCACCTCGGCGACACCAGCAGCGCGGAGACCGCCGAAGCGATGGAGACCTGGACCCCGCACCGCGATCCGGACCTGGCGGCCGTACTCCATCTCCCGAGCCACTACCGCGAACTCGACCGGACCGGCAGCGCGACCGACCAGCCCCGCACGGTGCTCTACGGCGACGAACAGGGCGGCACCGTCCAGGTCCGCCTCCTCCTCTGGGACCGGGCCTCGGGCTCCCCGATGGACCAGGTCCGGGACGTACCGGTCGTTCGGGGGGACACGCAGTACACCCGTACCAGCGTCCAGGGCTACGAGGCCGCCCTCGCCGACACCACCTACAACCTGGACGAGGACCCCAGGCGGGTGATGCGAGTGGTGATCCGCACCGACGACGACCGCATGTACGAACTGCGCGTCGACATGCCCAAGGGCACGCCCGAGGAGAAGGAGGGCACCTCGGTGTTCAAGGGCGCCCGGGACCGGCTCGGGATCGTAAAAGGCTGAATCACACCAACTGGTCACCGCACAACGCCCTGATCAGGGCGTTCGTTGCCAGCAGCCACTGGCGCCTTGTGTGCAGTCGGTGAAGCCGTATTACCGACGGGTACCCAAAGGCTCCGCCGGGGCATACCCTGCGCCTCATGACGGACGCGCACGCCCCGGAGAAGACCGGCACGGCACACACCGGCACGAACCCCCTCGCCCCCGCCCCGGAGGGCGCCCGCACCGCCGCCGACGTGGTCACCCCCGAGCTGGTCGCCCAGCTCACCAAGGGCGTGGCCGGCTCCGGCCGGACCGCCAACCACACGCCGTTCACCGGCGAGAAGCTGGCCGACCTGCCCGAGTCGACGCCCGAGGACGTGGCGAAGGCCTTCGAACTGGCCCGCGCCGCCCAGGCCGTGTGGGCGCAGACCCCGGTACGGCAGCGCGCCGCCGTCCTGCTGCGCTTCCACGACCTGGTGCTGGAGCGCCAGGCCGAGGTGCTCGACCTGATCCAGCTGGAGACCGGCAAGGCCCGGCTGCACGCCCACGAGGAGGTCCAGGCCGTCGCGGTCGCCGCCCGGCACTACGGCCGCAAGGCCCCCGCCTACCTCCGCCCGAAGCGGCACGCCGGCGCCATGCCGACCCTCACCAAGGTCACCGAACTGCGCCACCCGCGCGGCGTCGTCGGCCAGATCGCGCCCTGGAACTACCCGCTGGAACTGTCGGTCGGCGACGCGCTCCCCGCCTTCGTCGCGGGCAACGCGGTCGTCATGAAGCCTGACACCGAGACCTGCCTGACCGCCCTGTGGGCCCGTGACCTGCTCATCGAGGCCGGTCTGCCCGCCGACGTCTTCCAGGTCGTCCTCGGTGACGGCCCGGTCGTCGGCCCGGAGGTCGTCCGGCACGCCGACTACGTCTCCTTCACCGGCTCCACCCGCACCGGCCGCGAGGTCGCCCAGGGCGCCGCCGCCCGGCTGGTCGGCGTCTCCCTCGAACTCGGCGGCAAGAACGCCATGCTGGTGCTGGAGGACGCCGACATCGAGAAGGCCGCGGCCGGTGCCGTCCGCGCCTGCTTCTCCTCGGCGGGCCAGCTGTGCATCTCCATCGAGCGGCTCTACGTCCACGAGTCGATCGCGGACGCCTTCCTGGAGCGCTTCGCCGCCCGCACGAAGGCCATCCGCCTCGGCACGTCCCTGGCGTACGGCGCCGACATGGGCTCCCTGGTCGGCGAACGCCAGCTGGAGACCGTCACCCGGCACGTGGAGGAGGCGGTCGCCAAGGGTGCGAAGGTCGTCGCGGGCGGTGTGGCGCGACCGGACATCGGCCCGTACTTCTTCGAGCCCACGATCCTCGACGGGGTCGGCACGGACATGTCCGTCTGCACGGAGGAGACCTTCGGCCCGGTCGTCTCGGTCTACCGCTTCACGGACGAGGACGAGGTGATCGAGCGCGCCAACGCCACGGCGTACGGCCTGAACTCCTCGGTCTGGACGAAGAACGGCCGCCGCGGCCAGGAGGTCGCGGCCCGCCTGCGCACCGGCACGGTCAACATCAACGAGGGCTACGCCCCCGCCTACGGCAGCGTCCAGTCGCCCATGGGTGGCATGAAGGACTCCGGCCTCGGCCGCCGCCACGGCGCCGAGGGCATCCTCAAGTACACCGAGGCCCAGACGGTCGCCCACCAGCGCGTGCTCCCCATGGCCCCCTCACTGGGCATGGACGACGAGAAGTACGCCCAGTTCATGAGCAGGAGCCTCCGCCTGATGAAGGCGTTCCGGTTCCGCTAGAGCCAGACCACACCCGTTCTCGACGAGGAGAGCCCGTGCCCCAGGACACCTACGACTACGACGTCATCGTCGTCGGCTCCGGCTTCGGCGGCTCGGTGACCGCCCTGCGCCTCACGGAGAAGGGGTATCGCGTAGGCGTCCTGGAGGCCGGCCGCCGCTTCACCCGCGAGACCCTGCCCAAGAACTCCTGGGACCTCAAGAACTACCTCTGGGCGCCGAAACTCGGCATGTACGGCATCCAGCGCATCCACCTGCTGGGCAACGTCATGGTCCTGGCGGGAGCGGGCGTGGGCGGCGGCTCCCTCAACTACGCCAACACCCTCTACGTCCCGCCCGAGCCGTTCTTCGAGGACCCCCAGTGGCGGGACATCACGGACTGGCAGGAGGAGCTGAAGCCGTACTACGACCAGGCCCGCCGCATGCTCGGCGTACGGCTCAACCCGACCATGACCCCGTCCGACGTGCACCTGAAGGCCGCCGCGGAGCGCATGGGCTGCGGCGACTCCTTCCACCTCGCCCCGGTCGGCGTCTTCTTCGGCGACGGCGAGGACGCCGACGGCACGGCGAAGGCGAAGCCGGGCCAGGAGGTGCCCGACCCGTACTTCGGCGGAGCGGGCCCGGCCCGCAGGGCCTGCGCGGAGTGCGGCGAGTGCATGACCGGCTGCCGGCACGGCGCGAAGAACACCCTCAACGAGAACTACCTGTACCTCGCCGAGAAGGCCGGCGCGGTCGTGCACCCCCTGACGACGGTCGTCTCGGTCACCGACGACTCGCGCGGCGGGTACGCGGTCGCCACTCTGCCCACCGACGACCGCCGCAAGGCCGGGGGCCGGACCTACAGGGCCCGCCAGGTCGTCCTCGCCGCCGGCACGTACGGCACCCAGACGCTGCTGCACCGCATGAAGGCCGGCGGACAGCTGCCGCACCTATCGGACAGGTTGGGCGGGCTGACCCGCACCAACTCGGAGGCCCTGGTCGGCGCCCAGACCGACGACCGGCGCTACCGCAAGGCGCACGGCGCGCCGAAGGCCGACTTCACGCGGGGCGTGGCCATCACGTCCTCGATCCACCCGGACGAGAACACCCACATCGAGCCCGTCCGCTACGGCAAGGGCTCCAACTCGATGGGCAGCCTGTCGATCCTCCAGGTCCCGTACGCCGGGAGCGGCTCGGGCACCTCACGGGTCCTGGGCTTCCTCGCCCACGCGGCGAAACACCCCTTGCTGGTGCTGCGCTCCCTGTCCAACCGCCGCTGGTCGGAGCGGACCATCATCGGCCTGGTGATGCAGTCGCTGGACAACTCCCTGACGACGTACCTCAAACCGTCGGGTGTCGGCCGCGGCCTGCTCACCGCCCGGCAGGGCCACGGCGCGCCCAACCCGAAGCAGATCAAGGCGGCCACGGAGAGCGCGTCGGCCCTGGCCGCCGAGATCAACGGCTTCGCCGGCTCGAACGTCGGCGAACTGATGGGCACCCCGCTCACGGCCCACTTCCTGGGCGGCTGCCCGATCGGCGACTCCCGCGAGACCGGCGTGATCGACCCGTACCACCGCCTCTACGGCCACCCCGGCATCTCGGTGGTCGACGGCGCCGCGGTCTCCGCCAACCTGGGCGTCAACCCGTCCCTCACCATCACCGCCCAGGCCGAGCGGGCGATGTCCTTCTGGCCCAACAAGGGCGAGCCCGACCCGCGACCGCGGCAGGGCGCGGCCTACGAGCGCCTTCAGCCGGTCGAGCCCAAGTCTCCGGCGGTCCCGGCGGAGGCGTTCGGCGCGCTGCGGCTGCCGTTCCTCGGCCTGCCGGCCATGCCGCCGAAGAGCTGACCGGCAACGGACAGCAGAAGAGGGACCTGCGCCCCCTCCGAGCGCAGGTCCCTCTTCTGCTTGTGCAACGGCCTGTCGGCCGCTGTGGCTTACGCCTGGACGCCGGCCTTGCGGCGACGCACGACGAAGATCGCGCCGGCACCGGCGACGACCGCGGCACCGCCGACGAGGCTGATCATCGGCAGGGCGGAGCTGGAGCCGGTCTCGGCGAGGCTGCCGGTGACCTCCGGCGTGTTGCCGCTCGGCTTCTCGTCGGTGACCGGCGCCTTGCCGCCTTCAGTCGGCTTGGTGCCACCGGTGTCCGTACCGGCCGAAACGATCTGGAACTTGTACGACACATCGCCGAAGCCGGTGCACTCGGCGTCGTTGTCACCGTAGATCGTCGCGCCCAGCGAGAAGCCGGCGCCGACGGGGGCGGACGGCTTGACGTTGAGGCGCAGCGGGATGTTGACCTGGTAGTCGGGCTTCAGCTCGTCGGTGTAACCGACGTAACCGACCGCGTAGCCGCCCTCGTTGAGGTCGACCCAGATCTTGTCCTGGGGGTCCCAGGCCTGGAGCTGGACCTGCTTGCTGGAGAACAGCTCCTCGCCGTTCTTGTCGGGGGAGGCCCCGGCGAAGAAGTCGAGGTCGTTGAGCGTGGAGTCGGAGTTGTTGAGCACGTTCAGCGAGAACTTGTGCCAGCCGCTGCCCGCGGCGATCTTGCCGGGCAGACCGGAGATGCTGACGTCGACCTTGGTGTCCTCGCACACCGAGGGCTCGGGGTCGGGGGACTCCGACTCCTCGGGCTCGGAGGTGGACGGCGCCGGGGTGGCGGAGTCGCTCGCGGACGTGCTCGGTGCGGGCGGTGTCTGGGTGGCGGACTCGCTCGCGGACGTGCTCGGTGCGGGCGGTGTCTGGGTGGCGGACTCGCTCGCGGACGTGCTCGGCGCGGGCGGCGTCTCGGTGGCCGACTCGCTCGCGGACGTGCTCGGGCTGGGCGACGTTTCGTCGGTCGCGTACGCGGCCGGTGCCGCGAGCAGTGCGACCGGGGCTATGACCGCCGTAGCGGCCGCTGCTGCCATGGCGCGGCGAAGCTTCATGAAGACCTCGGAGAGTCCGGGCGTACCGCAGGGTGCGGTACGAACGTTGGGGGAGGCCTCCGCGTGTGGGGCGCGGGAGTGCCCTTGGTTCGGCAGGTTTGATCCGTGAAGCCTGTGAATGGTTGTGCTGGCATTCACAGAACTTTTATGTGGGCTGAGTCACACTCAAGACCTTCTTGTGAAGCCGCCGCCCACCCGCTTAGATCTTGACTTCGTGCCTGAAAAGCCGTCCGACGATGAGCCGTCGGCCTCGGAGCTCCCCGACGACGCCTGGGAGCAGTTCCTCCGCGACGCCGAGCGGAACAGTCAGTCCTCCGTCCCGAAGGAGCCGTCCGCACGGGCGCGCATGGTGACCGAGCGCCTGCGCCAGCAGGAAGCCCGGGGCGAGTCGCCTCCCGGGTGGCGGACGGGCCCGGCCTGGCAGGAGATGAACGGCCGGGCGGCGCGGCGCCGCAAGCTGTGGGCCGTCCTCGGCGTGCCCCTCGCCGTCGCAGTGGCGTTGGTGGCGCTGAAACCGTCGCTGCTGCCCGGCGACCCCTTCGGCACGGACGAGTCACCGGCCGCGGCCTCACCGCTGCCCGACGAGACCGCGGCCCCCAGTGCCGCGCCCGGGGCGTCGGACCCCGAGACCCCCACCCTGGACAAGCCGTTCGCCGGCTCCCCGGCGCTGCGCTGGGCCGACGGCGAGGCCGGCATCGTGCTGCCCGAGGCCGAAGCCGTCGGTCCGGTCCCCAAGGACCGTGTGGAGCAGGCGCTGAAGCTGACGAAGAAGCTGCTGGTGGGCGCCAACCTCGACCCGAAGGCGGTGCGCGGCGCCCGCCCCGAGGCCGCGCTCTCCGTACTGGACCCCAAGCAGCCGGGCGTCCTCGACGGCCTCGGCACCGCCCTGCGCTCCCCGAGCAGGAAGCACGACCCGGTGACGCTGTTCAGCCGGTTCGACCCCGACGAGGTGCGTCCGGTCGGCGACGTGATCAAGACCCGCGGCCGCATGACGTTCAAGAAGGGAACGCAGGGGGGCGTGGCCGTGCGCGCCGACTACACCTTCGTCTACCCCGTCGTACGGGCCGACGGTCCCACCGAGGTCACCCGCACCATCGTGCGCCGGGTGCTCGACGTCGAACTCGCCGACCCCGCGCGATACCAGGTCACCCAGGGCCGGCTGCTGCTCATGGAGTACGACCAGGAGATCGGCAACTCCTCCTGCGACGTCCACGACGGCTATCTGCACCCGGAGTTCCCGTCGAGCGGGCCCACGGGCGCTGAGCCGAGCGGCCCGACGACGGATCCGTACGACCGGAGCAAGGACATCGACCACGACCAGGACGAGTGCGGGACGGTGTCGCGCACCTGACCGCCCCTCGGGACGGCCGGCGACGCAGAGCGAAGGGCCCCGCGGGGTGGAGCCGCGGGGCCCTTCTTCTCGTCAGCACCGACGTCAGGGCAGCGCCGGTGCTTTGGGAGCGGCGCCGGGGGGTTGCGCCGCTGGTCTGTACCTCTGGCAAGGGGGCAATGCGGATGCCGACGAGGGGACTTGGGCTGTCTACGCATCGTGCTGGATGAACGCGGCGCCCGCAACCGTTCGATCCGGTCTTGTGCATTTTTGCAAGGTCCGCCGGTCGGCTCCGGGCGTCCCCGGAGCCGACCGTTCTCTTGGGTGACCGGGCTGCTGTCCCCTGCCGTCCGGTCACTTCCCTGGAGCGAGGTCCCACGACGCACGGCACGATCCGTACGTCTCATCGCTCCAGTGAGCCACGCGTGGTTCTCTCGGGCCCGCCCCTGGCTGGCACGGACACCGGGACAACGAAGCGGCTCGCGGGACGGTCACGCGCCGTACGGGTGAGAAGGGGGCGCACGTCTGTCCTGGGAACGGGGATTCAGATCCTGCCCCGGCACAGCTCCAGCAGGGTCATCGCGAGGGCCGTGCCCGGCTTGCCCAGCGCCTCCCGGTAGTGGCCGAGGACCTCCATCTCACGGGAGAGGTTCACGCGCCGGCCGCCGGAGGAGATCCGGGCCTCCTGGATGACGGCGGAGACGGCCGCCCGTTCCTGGATCAGGCCGATGATCCGGTCGTCCAGCGCGTCGATGCGTTCACGCGCGCCGGTGATCACGCCGACGGCCTCGGGGGTGCGGGCGCCGGTCACGTCGGTGGCGTTCATGGGGGCTCCTTGTCGTCAAGGGGTGCCCCGGAGCGGCAAGGCCCGGACGACGGCAGACGCCCCGGGCCTTGTCGGCCCGGGGCGCCTGGGAAGTCGCTTGTCAGTTGCTCAAGCAGCACGACCATGGCAGCCGGCGGGCCGGGTGCCATAGGTAAAGACGAACGTCTGGTGCTGGAGCATGGGGCCAGTATGCCCCGCTCCCCGGGGGCGTCCAACCCGGTTCGCATCCTGAGACGGCCCCGGCTCCCGGCGCCCGGACGACGCCCCCCGGCACCCCGGTAGAATCGGGTGGCACAAGACCCCCGCCCCACCGCCGGAAGGCACCCTGTGTCATCAGCGACTCCCGCTGCCAGCGCCGCCGACACCGTCCTGGTCGTCGACTTCGGCGCGCAGTACGCCCAGCTCATCGCCCGTCGTGTCCGCGAGGCGCGGGTCTACAGCGAGATCGTGCCGAGCACCATGCCGGTCGCCGAGATGCTCGCCAAGAACCCCGCGGCGATCATCCTCTCCGGCGGCCCCTCGTCGGTCTACGAGGAAGGCGCCCCGCGCCTGGACCGCGCGCTCTTCGAGGCCGGCGTCCCCGTCTTCGGCATGTGCTACGGCTTCCAGCTGATGGCGCAGACCCTCGGCGGCACCGTCGACAACACCGGAGCCCGCGAGTACGGCCGCACCGACCTGCACGTCTCCAAGTCGTCCTCCACCCTCTTCGAGGGCACCCCCGCCGAGCAGGCCGTCTGGATGTCGCACGGCGACGCCTGCTCCGCCGCCCCCGAGGGCTTCTCCGTCACGGCCTCCACGGACGTCGTGCCGGTCGCCGCGTTCGAGAACGACGAGAAGAAGCTGTACGGAGTCCAGTACCACCCCGAGGTGATGCACTCCACGCACGGGCAGCAGGTGCTGGAGCACTTCCTGTACCGGGGCGCGGGCCTGACCCCGTCCTGGACCACGGGCAGCGTGATCGAGGAGCAGGTCGCCGCGATCCGTGAGCAGGTCGGCGACAAGCGCGCCATCTGCGGGCTGTCCGGCGGCGTGGACTCCGCGGTCGCCGCGGCCCTCGTCCAGAAGGCCATCGGCTCCCAGCTGACCTGCGTGTACGTCGACCACGGCCTGATGCGCAAGGGCGAGACCGAGCAGGTCGAGAAGGACTTCGTGGCCGCGACCGGCGTGCAGCTGAAGGTCGTGGACGCCGAGGAGCGGTTCCTCAAGGCGCTCGCCGGGGTCTCCGACCCCGAGGAGAAGCGGAAGATCATCGGCCGCGAGTTCATCCGGGTCTTCGAGCAGGCCCAGGCCGAGATCATCGCGGACGAGGGCCCGGCGGTGGAGTTCCTCGTGCAGGGCACCCTCTACCCCGACGTGGTCGAGTCCGGCGGCGGCACCGGCACCGCCAACATCAAGTCCCACCACAACGTGGGCGGCCTCCCCGAGGACCTCGAGTTCCAGCTGATCGAGCCGCTGCGCAAGCTCTTCAAGGACGAGGTCCGCATGGTCGGCCAGGAGCTCGGCCTGCCGGACGAGATCGTCCAGCGCCAGCCCTTCCCCGGCCCCGGCCTCGGCATCCGGATCGTCGGCGAGGTCACCAAGGACCGCCTGGACCTGCTGCGCGAGGCCGACGCCATCGCCCGCGAGGAGCTCACGGCGGCCGGCCTCGACCGGGACATCTGGCAGTGCCCGGTGGTCCTGCTCGCGGACGTCCGCAGCGTCGGCGTCCAGGGCGACGGCCGGACGTACGGCCACCCGATCGTCCTGCGGCCCGTCTCCTCCGAGGACGCGATGACCGCCGACTGGTCGCGCCTGCCGTACGACGTCCTGGCCCGGATCTCCACGCGCATCACCAACGAGGTCAAGGACGTCAACCGGGTCGTCCTCGACGTCACCTCGAAGCCGCCGGGGACGATCGAGTGGGAGTGACCCCTACGTGCGCTTGATCGTGCGCAGGGGCTCGCCGGGCGTCCAGATCTGGACGACGAGGTACTTGTCGTCCTCGACGTAGGTCCGCACGACCTCCGTGAGCTCGGTGCGGAAGAGGTGGAACGGCTCCGGCGGTTCCACCTCTTCGACGTACCGCGCCTTCGTCTCCACGTCGTCGACCTCGATCGCCCGCCCGCTGATCCGCACGTCGCCGCCGCCCATGCCCGTGCCCTCCCCGGGGTTCGCCTGGAGCGCGAAGCGCGGGTCGCGGCGCAGGTCGAGCGCCTTGAGCGAGTCCGGCATCATGCCGAGCCACAGCTCGCCGTTCAGGAACCGCACCTCCAGGCCGCTGGTGCGGGGCGAGCCGTCCTTCCGGAGGGTGGCGAGGACGTGGTGGGTGTAGGCGCCGAAGCGCTTCTCGACGGTGCCGGCCAGATCCGGTTCGGCGGTGGCGAATGCCGCCCAGTTCGCTGTCATACGGAGAGTCTGGCGCCGAAACCCGACATCCTCTGTCGGCTATTCGTGGGGTGGGGGAGACCGGGGGCGAACGGGGTGCGCACGGGTGCTCGCCGGCGCTCACGGGTACTCGTGGGCGCTCATGGGGCGCTCGCCGGGTCGCTCGTCTCATCTTCACCAAACGGTTCTGTTCTTTCCTGCCCGACCGGCGGTAGCTTCCGCCCCGTACGTAGAACCAGCGCTGGAGGACCTATGCACGGGCCCACCCCGCCCCTGCCGCTGCCCACCGACCGGCTGCGGTTCGCGATGCCGCCCATGCACGAGTCGGTCGAGGACGAGCGCCGGCACCGCAAGGAACGGCTCGCGGGCGCACTGCGGATCTTCGGGCGGCTCGGCTACGAGGACGGCGTGTCCGGGCACATCACCGCCCGCGACCCCGAGTACACCGACTGCTTCTGGGTCAACCCGTTCGGGATGCCCTTCCGGCACGTCACCGTGAGTGACCTGGTGCTCGCCAACCAGGACGGCCAGGTCGTCGAGGGCGGTTACCACGTCAACCAGGCCGCCTTCACCGTGCACGCCCAGGTCCACGCCGCCCGCCCCGACGTGGTCGCCGTCGCCCACTGCCACTCGGTGCACGGCCGGGCGCTCGCCGCCCTCGGCGAGCTGCTGGAACCGATCACCCAGGAGAGCTGCGCCTTCTACGAGGATCACGCCCTCTACGACGCCTACACCGGCGTCGCCGTCGACGCCGAGGAGGGGCGGCGCATCGCGGCCGCGCTCGGCTCCCGCAAGGCGCTCGTGCTGCGCAACCACGGGCTGCTGACCGTCGGCGACTCGGTGGACGCCGCCGCCTGGTGGTTCGTGTCGATGGAACGGTCCTGCCAGGTGCAGCTGACGGCGCAGGCCGCCGGGCGGCCGGTCCGCATCGACCACCGGATGGCGGTCGCGACACGGGAACAGCTGGGAGGCGACCTGGTGGCGTGGATCAACTACCAGCCGATGTGGCAGGAGGTCAGCCGGAGCGAGCCGGATCTGCTGAGCTGAGCGGCCGCCGTCAGAAGCCGCGGAGCACCACGGCCTTCGTCCTGGCGAACTCCTCGTCGGTGAGCACACCGTCCCGGTGCAGCTCGCCCAACTCGCGCAGGCGGCGCAGCAGTACGTCGTGGTGGTCGGCCGCGGGCGGTACGGCGGGGGCCGTGCGGGGGCCGTGCGCGCCGGCCTGGTGGTTCCCGGCCGCGGTGCGGGTGGACGGGTGCGGCAGCCGGGCGGTGACCGCCGTCGCGACCAGCGCGGTCAGCAGGTCGCGGCGCACGCTGCCCCACAGGTCCAGGGCGTACGGGTCCTTCTCCGGTGGCAGTTTCGAGAACACCGTCTCGCGGGTCACGAAACGCAGAAAGCCGTCCTCGTGGCCGGAGTTCGGCAGCCACTCGACCCGCACCAGGTCGCCCAGGTCGATGATGCGTGGGCCGGTGGCGCGTTTGACCCGCTCGGAGGTGTCGGCCCAGTCGATCCGTACCCGGGTCCCGTCGAAGGAGACCGTCCCGTCGGACGAGCGCACCGACACCGGAACCGGCGGGCCGGGCAGCAGGTAGGCCTTGGCCGGTTCCTTCGGGACCTGGTCGAGAAGCAGCGCGCGGCGGATCTCCTCGGCGACGTACTCGGCGACCCCCGTCCGGTCGACCTCCACTGCCAGCCGGTACGGATCGGCCGCGTCCGGCAGCCGCCCTCCGGTCGCCTGGAGCAGCGGGTCGGCGCCCTCCCGCAGCCGCAACCGGAGCCGTCCGCGCCTGCGTTCCGGTTCGAGGACGACACCCGAGACCGCCTCCAGCGGCACGGAGATCTCACCGTACGTCTGCCGGAACAGCGGCACGGAGCGGTGCAGACCGGGCGTGATCCGCACCGTACTGCCGTCGAAGGCCCAGGTCCCGTCACGCTGGATGATCTCGGCCATAAGGGAATTCTCGCAGCCTGGTCAACATGGCACGCCGAACTTCACCCGTGTTGACCAGACGGGGCGGACGCGGACCAGGTCGTGAAGGGATAATCCGCTGTCGTCGCACGGGAGTTGTACAGCGGTGTTTCCGGGGTCCGGAAGGCCGACGGTGGTTGGGTCGCGGGAAGGCGGGCGTCGGGCGTGACGGTGCGCGAGGCGGGACAGGGCGGTGCGGACGCGGGTCCGTATGCGGACGCGGGTGCGTATGCGGGGCGGTACACCGGTGGAGCCGCGGGGGCGTATGCCGGTGGGTACGCGGGCGGACGCGGCGCCGTGCAGGGGAGTGCGCCCGGAGGTATGGACGGCGGTGGCCACGGTGGTGTGCACAACGGTGGGCACGGAGGGGGGTGCGCCTGCGGGGACTGCCCGCACGGGGCGCGTGAGGGGCACCGGAGGGCCGTCGCCGCGTTTCTGCGCAGGCGCGACGAGTTCGCGGCCGGGCACGGGCTGCCCGCCGCGGTGGCCCACTCCGCCTCGGCTTCCCGCCAGTGGGTCTCGGAGGAACTGGCGCAGTCCGCGGAACTCGTCGCCGAGCGCGGCCGGGCCGAGGGCCAGGCCTGGCTGGCCGGCCTGTGGCGCCGCACGGCGGGTGTCGTGTGGGCGGCCGTCGTGCTGTTGCTCCTCGGCCAGTCCCTCACCGCGGTCGGCGCCGGCTGGACTTCGGCGCGCACGGCCGGGCTGGCCGCCGCGCTGGTGGTCGCCGGGGCGCTGACGGCGGCGTCGTGGTTCCACCGGGCGAAGGGCGGTGCGCTGGCGCCCGTCATCGGTGAGGACAACCGGCTGTCCACCTCCCGTACGGTCGCCGCCGTGTGGGTGCTGTTCGTGGCCTACTCGGTGCTCGTGCTGGCCGGGCGGCTGGCGGGCGCCTCCCGGCACACCGACCGGGACGCGCTGCTCTCCGGGCTGGAACTCGCCCGCGGGGCGGGGATGGTGACCGTGCTCGCGGTGGTGTGCGGGATCGCCGTGCTCGTGCGGCGGGTGGTCGGTCTTCGGGTGCTGGGGCAGCGGCTCCAGAAGGTACCCGCCGACCGGCCGCGAGCCGCCGACCTGCTGACCGACGACGCGGGCCGGGGCACCTTCGCCGACATCCAGTACGTCGTGATCAGCGCCGTCGCCCTGGTCTTCGCCGCGGTACGGCTGGCCCGGCGGCCTGACCAGTTGCCGGATCTGCCGTGGGGGCTGGCGGTGGTGGTCCTGGTGTCGGCGGCGACGTACCTGGCCGGCAAGTACGCGGAGGGCGGCCGGCCGGTCATCCTCTCCGTCGTGCGGTCACGGGAGGCGGGTGACCTGGACGGGCCGATCCGCACGGGCGACGACATCGAGATCCGGGGCGCCGGGTTCGTGCCGCCGGGTGCGCAGGGGCCGGACCGGCTGGCCCGGATGGTCGTCCGCGTCGGTGCCGTGCACGTGCACGTGCCGTTGGTGCCGGTGCCCGGGGGTTTCGACAACCCGACGAACACGCTGCTGACCGTGCCGGTACCGGCGGATGTCGAGCCGGGGCGGGTGGAGGTGCAGGTGGTCACGGCGGCGGGCGTGGAGACGAACCGGTATGCGGTCGACGTGACGGAATGACGGCTGCGCCTGCGCGGTCGTGGTGAAACCGAGCACCTGGAAACGCCGGTTGCCGGGCCCCGGTAACAAAAGCCGCCGCACAGGATTGAGCGGGGTCGGTTTGTCGTACGTATGGTCGTTGAGGGGGTCTCGGCACCGGCGGGCGAGAGGCGGCTAGCAGCGATGACTCACGGTATGAGAACGGACACGCACACCCCCCACTTCGGCAACGGAGGAGACTGGCGGGACACCGCCGTCCGCTACGCCCTCCTTCCCCTACGGGTCTTCCTCGGCGTCACCTTCATCTACGCCGGCCTGGACAAACTCACCGACAGCGCCTTCATGAAAGACGCCGGTTCCGGCTCGATCGGCGACATGATGCGCGCCGTCCGCGACTCCTCCGCCATCCCCGCCCTGGTGGACCTCTCCCTGAAGAGCCCTGTCGGCTTCGGATATGCCATCGCCTTCGGAGAACTGGCCGTCGGCATCGGCACGCTGCTCGGCCTCCTCGCCCGTCTGGCCGCACTCGGCGGCGCGCTGATCTCCCTCAGCCTGTGGCTGACCGTGAGCTGGGCCTCCGACCCGTACTACTACGGCAACGACCTCGCCTACCTCATGGCCTGGATCCCCCTCGTGCTCGCCGGCGCTCCCCTGTTCTCCGTGGACGCCGCCTTGCGGTCGCGGCGACGGCAGCGGACAGGGGGTTACCGGTAGCGTCCGGAGGCTGCGCGGTGGGCGTGGTCTGCGTCAGGCGGCCATGTCCGGGCCGGGCTCGTCGGTGGCACGGCCCGACGCCCGGCGCCGGCGTATCCGGCCCGTCACGAACGCCACCGCGCCGGCCAGGAAGAGCCCGCCCGTGACGAGGGGTATCGCCGCGAACCACGGCGTCTCCCAGGCGCCGCCCGCGTCACCGGCGTAGAGGACGCCCGCCAGGGCGAGGACGGTGCCGGCGACCAGCTTTCCGGGGTGGAGTTCATGACGCAGCACGGGCCACCTCCGCCTGTCCCATGCCGACCTGGAGATCCAGGTCGATGGTGCCCGACTTCGTGACGCCCTGGGCGGGGGAGAGGGTTATCTCCTTGTGCCGGCCCGGTTGCACGTCCACGTCCTTCTCGTCGTCGCCCGGCAGCTGGAGGTCTCCGATCCCGACCTCGACGCTCAGCCGCACGGTCACGTCCTCGGGCACGAGTACTTTCACCCGGCCCACGCCGATGTCGGCGCGGGTCGTGACGGTCTGGTTCCGGTCCAGGGCCACCCTGGTCAGGTCCAGGGTGCCGACGCCCGTGCCCAGGTCGTACTGCCGGTGTACGCCCGCCACCGTGGTGGGCTGCCAGGTCGTGCGCTCCCACTGCGTGCCGATGTCCTTGGGCAGTGCCGCCGAGCCGGCGAGCAGCCCGGCCGTGATGATCGCCAGGAGGATCGAGCCGGCGCCGGTCCGCCCCAGGAAGGCGCTGACCGCTATGCCCAGACCCAGAACGGCGAGCGCGCAGGACAGGCCGGTCTGCAGACTCGTGCCGAGCGGGTGCTGGTCCCAGGTCAGGCTCGTGCCCAGCGCACCCGCGAGCAGGGCCAGCAGGAAGACCCAGCCGCCGATCCGGCGGGGGCCGCGCGGCTGGGGCGGCCGGGTGCGCGGGACGGGTATGTCCTCGCGGTCGCCGGCCTGGGTGCCGAGGCTGATGTTGATGGCCGCGGCGACGTCCAGGTCGCGGGTGTCGCGCGGGCCCCAGAGGTAGCCCGTGCCACCGATGTGGGTGCCGTCCTTGACGATGGGATCGCGCCACCAGGACGGGTAGGTGATGAACACCGGCGGTGCCTGGGGTTCGGGCGGGGCGTCGGCGGCGGCCTGGGCGGCCAGCGGGTCGGGGCTGGGCGCGCCGCGCTGGCGCGACCAGTAGCCGGCGCCCGCGAGGAGGAGGGAGAGGACGACGGCGAAGGTCAGCACCCCGCCGTTGTTCAGCAGCGTCAGGAACACGCCGCAGCCGACCAGCGCGAACAGCACCGCTGTCAGGGCCTGGCCGTCGACGCGGCCGGTCAGCAGCTTGCGCACCTCGTTCTCGTCCTCGTCGTCGTAGGGCACGACGAGCCAGGCGAAGCCGTAGAAGAGGAGGCCGATGCCGCCGGTGGCGGACAGCACCGCGAGGGTGATCCGGAAGATCACCGGGTCCATGTCGCACTGCCGTCCGAGCCCGGCGCAGACGCCGGCCAGGGCCTTGTGGCGGCGGTCGCGCCGGAACCTGTGCGGTGGTCCGGGCGGGGCGGCTTCCCCCACGGGGCCGGCCGCGGCGGGCGCGGCATCCTGCGACCCGGCGCCCGGTGCGGGGCGCGGGCCGGAGCCGGGTCCCGGACCCGTCGCGGCGTGCTCGTGATCGGTCATGGGTCCATGGTGACGGGCGCGGCGGCGCTGCGGCAGCCGGAATGACCCTGGCCGGACCCTGATATCGGCCCTGAGGGGCGGCTCGGGAAGCGTTCGAAGGCCTGGGCTCGGAGATCAGGGGAGTCTTAGGGGCCGACCCTGATGCTCCGGACTTCCGGCCGTGTGACCATCAATGGCATGTCGGAAGCCGCAGCAGCGCCACTCGCCGAACCGCGGCCGCCGCGCAAGCTCTACCGCAGCAGTGACGGACGCTGGCTCGGTGGTGTGGCGCGAGGGCTCGCCGGGCACCTCGGGCTCCCCGTGGTCTGGGTTCGGCTCGTCTTCATCGGCCTGTTCATGGCCGACGGCCTCGGTGCGCTGCTGTACGCCGCGTTCTGGTTCTTCGTCCCGCTCGGCGTCGGCGGCGTCGAGGCGCAGAAGCCGCCGTCGCCGGTCGCCTCGGAGACCTCGCCCGACGGCCGCCGCAGACTCGTCGCCCGCAGGCCCGACAAGGGCCAGATCGTGGCCCTGCTCCTCATGGTCGTCGTGGCCATGGTGTTCGTGGGCAATGTGAACCTCAGCGGCGGGGCCAGGGCGTATCTCTGGCCGGCGGTGCTCGTCGGCGCGGGCGTCGCCCTGGTCTGGCGGCAGGCCGACAACGCCCGCCGGGCCCGCTGGGCCGAGGTCGGCCGCCGCCGGCGTACGGTCACGCTGCTGCGCTCGGTGGGCGGTGTGCTGCTGGTGACGGCCGGCGTCTCCGGCATCTTCGTCATGCAGGGCTCCGCCGCCCACCTCGGCTCCGTCCTGCAGGCGGCGCTCGCGGTCCTCGTCGGGATAACGCTTCTCGCCGGGCCGTATCTGGTGCGCATGACGCAGGACCTCTCCGAGGAGCGCCTGATGCGCATCCGCGCCCAGGAGCGGGCGGAGGTCGCCGCGCATGTGCACGACTCGGTGCTGCACACCCTCACCCTGATCCAGCGCAACGCGGAGAACGCGAGCGAGGTGCGCCGCCTCGCCCGCGCCCAGGAGCGTGACCTGCGCACCTGGCTGTACAAGCCGGAGGGCACGGGCAAGGACGAGGCCGACGAGCCCGCCACCCTCGCCGACGCCGTGCGGCGCAACGCGGCGGAGGTGGAGGACAAGCACGGCGTGCCCATCGAGGTCGTGGTCGTCGGCGACTGCCCGCTCGACGAGAGGATCGCCGCACAGATGCAGGCCGCGCGCGAAGCAATGGTGAACGCCGCCAAGTACGGTGGCGAGGGCGGAGCCGTACAGGTCTTCGCCGAGGTCGAGGGGAAGACGGTCTTCGTGTCCGTCCGGGACCGCGGCCCCGGCTTCGACCTCGACTCGATACCCGCCGACCGGATGGGTGTCAGAGAATCGATCATCGGCCGCATGGAGCGCAACGGCGGTACGGCGCGGCTGCGCGCGGTGCCGGACGGCGGCACGGAGGTCGAGCTGGAGATGGAGAGGGCGGAGAAGACGTCATGAGCGACCCGACCGAGGCGAACGGTACGGCGGGATCGGCGGAGGCGGCCGGGCCCGCGGAGTCGGACGGCGGCACCGGCGGTCGCCGTGTGCGCGTGGTCCTGGTCGACGACCACCGCATGTTCCGTACGGGGGTCCAGGCCGAGATCGGGCAGACCGAGCAGACCGGAGTCGAGGTCGTCGGCGAGGCCGCGGACGTCGACCAGGCGGTCACGGTCATCACCGCGACCCGGCCCGAGGTGGTCCTCCTCGACGTGCACCTGCCCGGTGGCGGCGGTGTCGAAGTGCTGCGCCGCTGTGCCCCGTTGATGGCCGACACCGAGCAGCCCGTCCGCTTCCTCGCGCTGTCCGTGTCGGACGCCGCCGAGGACGTGATCGGCGTGATCCGCGGCGGGGCCCGCGGGTACGTCACCAAGACGATCACCGGCACGGACCTGGTCGACTCCATCTTCCGTGTCCAGGAGGGCGACGCGGTCTTCTCCCCGCGGCTGGCCGGGTTCGTCCTCGACGCCTTCGCCTCCACGGACGCGCCGCCGGTCGACGAGGACCTGGACCGCCTCACCCAGCGCGAGCGCGAGGTGCTGCGGCTCATCGCCCGGGGATACGCGTACAAGGAGATCGCCAAGCAGCTGTTCATCTCCGTGAAGACGGTCGAGTCGCACGTCTCGGCGGTCCTCCGCAAGCTCCAGCTCTCCAACCGGCACGAGCTGACGCGCTGGGCGACGGCCCGCCGGCTGGTGTGACCGTCCGGTAGTCGCGCCGACGATCATCCCGTTACGCTGTGCCCGACGGGAGGAGGGCTCGCATGCTGCTGCGTTTCCGTACGGCGAACCTACGGTCACTGCGCGACGAGCAGGAGCTGTCCTTCGTCGTCCCACCGGGTGAGGAATCCGACGCGGCGCGAACGGTGCAGCTCTCGGATGGCAAGCAACTGGGTATCTACCCAGTGATAGGAGTCTTCGGCGCCAACGCCTCGGGGAAATCCAACGTCATCACCGCATTGAAGAAGATGAGAAGTGCGGTCCTGGATTCCTATGGGTTGTGGACTTCCTACACCGGTGTCCCCGAACGCGAGCCCTTCGTCCTTGATGTCGAGTCGGCAGGCAAGAGCACCTTTTACGAGGCGGACTTCGTCCTGGACGACGGGGTGCGTTGGACCTACGGCTTCGAGCTCGGGGACCGACGGGTCGAGTCGGAATGGCTTCACGCCTATCCCAAAGGCCGTCGGCAGGTCTGGCTGGACCGGGATGCTACGAGGGACAACGTTTACGACTTCCCGGGCGACCGTGTTCAGGACCGGGCTCGTCTGGCACGTTCCACGCGTCCCAATGCGCTGCTTCTCAGTCGCGCCGCGAGCGACAACCATCCCCAGCTGTCCCGCATCTACAGTTGGTTCCGGTCGAACCTCTGGGACATCACTCCTGAGACCGAGCTGAAGGACCGAGAAGGCTACACGGCCCAGCAACTCCTCGACGACAGGAACAGCGAGCGGGTCCGGGACCTGCTGAGAGTCGCTGACCTGGGAATCCAGGGTGCCGAAGTAGAACGCCAGCCGGGAGGCAGAGCCCCCACGGTGAGGTTGCTGCACGGAAACGACCGTGACACGGCGGTGGCCCTCGACTGGGCTAAGGAGTCGTTCGGTACCCGTTCCTGGTTCGCTCTGATCGGCCCGCTCCTCTTGGCCCTCGACAGTGGCGCCGTACTGCTCATCGACGAACTCGACGCGAGCCTGCACCCGAAGTTCGCATCCGAGGTGGTCAGGCTGTTCCAGGCCCCCTGGTCCAACAAGAAGAACGCCCAGTTGCTCTTCACCTCGCATGACGCTTCCCTCCTGAAGAGTCCCCGAGGAGGGCGGCTTCTCGAACCGGGGCAGATCTGGCTGACGGAGAAGGACAAGCGCGGAGCCACCGAGCTGTACCCGCTGAGCGACTTCGACCCCAAGCCTGAAGAAGACCTCGAGGACTCGTACCTGGCCGGTGCCTACGGTGCCGTACCGAACGTCGACCAGGGCCAGATCGGACGCAAGGTGCTCACGGCACTGGCAGGGGAGGCAGAGCGTTCCTGATGGCGAGGGACAAGGGGCGGGACAATCCGGCACGGGCCAAGCGACAGCGGAAGCTGCGGCGCGAGGTGTACGTCTTCACCGAGGGCGCGGTCACGGAACCGGGCTTCATCACCTTCGTGACCGAGAACGGCACGCGCAAGGAGCCCGGCCACGAGATCGTCTGCAAGGTCGAGAACCGCAGTGCGCCGACCAAGCGCCGCAAGCCGCTTCCCCTGGTGGAAGAGGCCATCACCAAGTGGCGTGAGGTCCAGCGCGCGGCCAGGAAGGCCGGAATCGGGCCTGACGACTGGAACTGGCCACAGGTGTGGTGTCTGTTCGACCGGGATCAGCACGAGGACATCTCCACGGCGTTCTCCAGGGCCAGGAGGGAGGCCATACACGTTGCCTACTCCCACCCGTGTTTCGAACTGTGGCGACTGCTGCACTACCAGAACTACACGAGCACCTTCGCGGGAGTGTGCGACAGCGCGGCGGACATGCTGAAGCAGCAGTCGGGTTTCGCGCAGACCTACGGTCCCACGATCCGTTCCGTCTCCCCGGAACAGGCCAAGCAGATCATGCCCGGTCAGCTGAGCGGCCGGTACAAGACGGCGCAGCGTTACGCGGAGCGTCTCGCTCGCCGCCACGCCGGCCGCCAGGACCAGAACGGATGGGACCCGTACACGGACGTCTGGAGGTTTGTCGAGGACGGCCTGGACGTCTCCGACTACTGACCGGGCGGTCCCCGGACCATTCAAGGCCACCGCGCGCATACGGTGAATGCGGCCTTACCGAAGACCGTAGGCTTCCGTTTGCATCCTCGCGTTGCCATACGAGGGGGCGACCGGAAGTCGATCAGTCACCAGGGGAGAGCCGTACGTGGCCAAGCTCACGCTCGCGCAGTTGGAACGCCATCTCTTCGCGGCGGCCGACATCCTGCGCGGCACGATGGACGCCGCCGAGTACCGCGACTTCATCTTCGTGCTGCTGTTCCTTAAGAGGGTCAACGACGAGTTCGAGGCGGCCCGCGAGGCGATCATCAAGGAGCGCCTCGCGGAGGGTGACACCCAGGAGGAGGCGGAGGACGAGGCCGAGTCGTACCAGTGGTACGACGCACACGGCGCGATCTTCGTCCCGGAGACCGCCCGCTGGGACCACCTGGCGGGCGCGGTCGACAACGTGGCCAGTGAGTATCTCCAGCCCGCCCTGGACGCCCTCGAACGCCAACCCGGCAACAGCGAGCTGCGTGGCCTCTTCGCGCACGTCAATTTCAACCGCATCGGCGGCGGCAGTGCCCGCCAGTCGGCCGCCGAACTGGCCGACAAGCGCCTCGCTGCTCTGATCGACCACTTCGGCAGCATCCGGCTGCGCGGGGAGGACTTCGAGTTCCCCGACATGATCGGTGCCGCGTACGAGTACCTGATCAAGGACTTCGCGGACTCGGCGGGGAGCAAGGGCGGCGAGTTCTACACCCCCCGTGCCGTCGTCCGCATGATGGTGGAACTGGCCCGCCCGCACGGTGACATGAGGGTGTACGACCCGTGCGTGGGCTCGGGCGGCATGCTCATCCACGCCATGGAGTACGTAGACGAGCACGGCGGCGACTCCCGCAACCTGGGCCTCGCCGGGCAGGACGCCAACAGCGGCTCCTGGGTGATGGCCACGATGAACATGTTGTTCCACGGTGCGAAGAAGTTCTCCCTGCGCACAGGCGACACCCTGACTAACCCCCTCCACCCCGAGGGCGGCTTCGACCTCGTCCTCAGCAACCCGCCCTTCTCGATGGACTACAAGAAGGACGAGGTCCCGCGCCTGAAGGCGCGCATGCCCCACGGCGAGACGTCCGAGCGTGGCAAGGCGGACCTGATGTTCCTCCAGCACATGCTGGACATGGTGAAGCAGCGGTCGGGCGCGGTTTTCACGGTCATGCCGCACGGTGTGCTCTTCCGGGGTGGCGAGGAACAGAAGATCCGCGCGAAGCTGCTGATGGAGCACGACCTGATCGAGGCCGTCATCGGCCTCGCGCCGAATCTGTTCTACGGCACCGGCATCCCGGCCTGCGTGCTGGTCCTGCGCCCGCCGAGCCGGCGCCGCCCCGACCGCCGGGGCAAGGTCCTCTTCATCAACGCGGACCGTGAGTTCCACGCCGAGCGAGCGCAGAACGTCCTCCTTCCCGAGCACATCGAAAAGATCGTCTCGACGTTCCACTCGTGGCAGGACGACGAGGTCTTCGAGGACGTCTCCGGTTTCGCGCGCGCGGTGACGCGCGACGAACTGGCGGAGAACGACTTCAACTTCAACATCCGCAGCTACGTCGACAACACCCCGCCACCGGAACCGCAGGACGTTCGGGCGCACCTGGTGGGTGGCGTGCCGGTGGCGGAGATCGAAGCGAAGAAGCCGCTGCTGGACGCGTACGACATCGAGGTGTCGGACCTGTTCGACGTACGGGATGACGACCCGGCCTATGTCGACTTCCCCGAGCCGGAGCGTCGTCCGGACGCGGCGCGTCTCGCTGAGCTAGCGAGCGGGCGGGAGCGGAAGCTGTGGGATGCCTTCGACGCGTGGTGGGCGGCGGAGGCTGAGCAGATCGCGGCGCTTGAGCCCGTGGACGGCGACGACCGCACCGACCAGGAGCGCAAGGCCCAGCTGGCGCGGCTGCGGGGGGACCTGATCGGCAGCTTCCGCGAGCGTCTGCTGTCGGTGGGGCTCCTCGACCGGTACGCACTCGCGGGTGCGGTGGCCGGCTGGTGGCACGACGCGAAGAACGAGTTGAAGGCGTTGTCGGTGAACGGCTTCGCGGGCGTGGTCGACGGCTGGGTCGAAACGGTCCATACGATGCTGGCCCCGGAGCCGGACCCGCGCACGGGAGGCCGCCGGGAGCGGACGGCGGCGGAGCGGCGGCAGGCCTACGACCACAAGGTGATTGCCGCGATCGCGCCGAAGTTCCTGGAGGACCTTGCGTCGGCGGAGCGCACCCACGCTGAACTGGACGCGAAGGTGAAGGCGGCACAGGAGGCGGAGGCTGCGCTGGCCGAGGCCCGGCAGGCAGCACTGGACGGCGACGACTCCGAGTCGGGTACGGACGAGGGCGGCGGCATCGATCCGGCGCTGGCGGAGGCCGTCCTGAGCAAGACCGAGATGCGGGACCTCGTGAAGCGGCGTACGGAGGCGAAGCGGCTGGTCGAGGACCTGGAGGACGGGTTCTGGCCGGTGGCCGCGATTCGCCTACGACGGGAGGCGGAGCGGGAGAAGGCCGCGAAGAAGAAGGCGGTTCCGGGTTCCGGCAAGCGAAAGCGGGCGGTTGCGGCGGAGGAGGGGACCGGCCAGGGGGCGCTCATAGAGCTCCCCGTTACTACTGAGGTAGAGACACCGGTTGCCTCCGAGCCGTTGGAAGCGGGCCTCACCAAGGCTCGCAGAGAGCTGGCCGAGAGAGGTGGCGAACGGGACGTGGTACTCGACATCCTCCGTGCCGACCTGTCGACCAAGCTCGACGGTCATGTGGTGCGGCGCCGACGGAAGTTGGTGGAGGCTTATCGGGTATGGGAGCAGAAGTACGGGGCCTCTTTGCGGGAGATCGAAGGGCGGCGGGAAGCGGCTGCGGAGGCGTTGGAAGGATTTTTGAAGGAGCTGGGATATGTCGGATAGTGGCTGGCTGCGGGTTCCGCTGAACGACGTGGTCACTTCCGTCGATTACGGGATCTCGGAACCCCTAGTCAACGATCCTTCCGGGCTACCAGTTCTGCGCATGAACAACCTGCAGGACGGCCGGCCCGAGGTCAGTGACCTAAGATACTGTCCCGGCCGCGTGCCCGAACGACTCTATCTGCGGCGTGGGGATGTGTTGTTCAACCGCACGAACAGCATCGACCTCGTTGGGAAATCGGCGCTCTGGACGAATGAGCTGCCAGCGGCGACGTTTGCCTCCTACCTTGTCCGCTTGAACCCGAACAAGGAAAGAATCCTGCCGGAGTACTTGGTCGAGTGGCTTCAGCATCCAGTCACTCGTCAACGCGTTCGGGCTATTGCGACGGTCGCCGTCCAGCAGGTCAACGTCAATCCGACCCGACTATGTCAGTTGGAAATCGACATGCCTGCAAATCTCGGCAAGCAGCGGCACATTGTCGAGGTGCTTGATGCGCTGGGCGAGAAGGAGCGTGCCATCGAGGCGGCGATTGCCAAAGCGCGTTTGATTCGTCAAGAAGTCGCCCGTCAGTTGTTGTCGCGTGCGGGGACGGCGTTTGTAGCTGTCGAGGACGTTGCTGTTGTGGGATCTGGCAGCACCCCGTCCCGCTCCCGCTCGGATTATTGGACGGAAGGCGCCATCCCCTGGGTGCGTACGGCTGAAATCTGCTTCGACGTGATTAGTGAAACTTCTGAGTGCATTACGAGGAAGGCGGTAGCGGAAACCGGCCTTCGCGTTTATCCGCCTGGAAGCGTGCTTCTGGCCATGTACGGCGAAGGGGTCACGCGGGGGAGAAGTGCAGTCCTGGGAACCCATGCGACTGTCAATCAGGCTACTGCGGCCATCGTCTGTGATCCACAAAAGATCGACTACAGGTATCTCTACTACTGGCTCGAGGGGCACTACGAGGAGATCCGTAAGGTCGGCCATGGGTCCAACCAGACGAACTTGAACGGTGCTCTTGTCGCGGCAATTCGGCTTCCGCTTCCGCCAGTCGAAGAGCAGGGTGCCATCGTTGCTCCCATTGAAGCATTCGACGCCAAGCTCAGGTCGGACGCGTTGGAGTTGGAGAAGCTTCGAACGCTCCGCCGGGGCGTATTGGATAACCTGCTGTCGGGGAAACCCTGCGAACTCACCGCGTAGCTACTCCACGGCGCTGAGGGCCAGCTCGTACCACACCTCCTTGCCGATGCCGCACTCCCTTCTCTCTGCGCCCCAGTCGTCCGCCAGCGCTGCCACCAGCGCGAGGCCCCGGCCCGACTCGGCGTCCAGGGATGTCGTGCCCGGGGTCGGGAGTGTGTCGTCCGCGTCGGACACCTTGACACGGACCCGGTCCTCCGTGACGACGCAACGCGCCCAGATCTCACGGCCGACCGGGACCTTCGTGTGGCGGTACGCGTTCGTCATCAGTTCGCTCAGGAGAAGCTCCGCCGTGTCCGTCACCTCCTGTGGCAGCCCCCAGGACGCCGCCTGTTCGCGGAACAGGGCGCGTGCCCTGCCCACGCTTCGGGCGTGACGCGGCAGGCGCCACTCGATGTCCTTTGGGGCGACTGTCGTAGGGAGTGGGGGCCACGGGGTCTGCATGCGCTGTACACCCCTTGCGTTGATGTTTTGGCGTTTGGCCAGATCACGGTCCCGGGTCGCGCCTAGCCTCGCGAGTAACGGCGTGGGTACAGCGGGTGGTTGTACCCGGTGTGGATCCGGCGGAGGTGTGTGTGGCGACCGAGGCGAACTCCCAGCCGCCGATTGCGTGGCGGTACTGCGGCAGCCAGATCAAGCTGTGGCGTACGGACGCCGGTGTCGGTCGGGAGGCGCTGGCCAACGAGGCCGGTTACGACTACGAGTACGTCAAATCCATGGAGAACGGCCGCCGTCGGCCCACGCTGCGGTTGCTGCAGATCGCCGACCAGGTCTGCGGGGCCGGTGGGAAGCTCGTTGCGGCTCAGGAGTACTTGAAGCCAGAGCCGTTTCCCGCCCGATCAAAGGAGTTCATGGCCATCGAGGCGGAGGCCATCAGCTTCTCCTGTTACGAGCCGCTGCTCATGCCCGGCTTGTTGCAGACGGAGGAGTACGCGCGGGCTCTGATCGGGGGTAGCTGCCCGCCGCTTGACGATGAGACCGTTGCTGAACGTGTCGCCGCCAGGCTGCGCAGGGCGGAGGCGCTGAGGCGCAGAACCGGCGTGATGTACGGCTTCGTCATCTACGAGGCTGCGTTGCATACCGGGGTGGGCGGAGCAGAAGTCATGCAGAATCAGTTACAGCATCTGCTGAAGGTCGGCAGCCTTCGCAATGTGTCGATCCAGATCTTGCCGTTCGGTCGCTGTGGCGGAGTCGCGCTTAACGGGCCGATCGTGCTGCTGGAGACTGGGAAGCATGAGCTCTATGCCTTCGCTGAAGGGCAGGGAACGAGTGCCCTGTACGCCAACCCGAGCAAGGTCAGTGAGCTGGCGCGCAAGCATGGCATGATCCGCATGCACGCTCTCAGCGTTGAGGAGTCTGCCGAGTTCATCAGAAGGGTGGCTGAGAATCAGTGAGCGACCACCTCATATGGATCAAGTCCAGCTATAGCGACAGTGAAGGCAGCAACTGCCTCGAAGTCGCCCTCGAGCGGCGCAAGTCCAGCCGCAGTGACAGTCAGGGTGGCGCCTGCCTCGAAGTGGCCCCCTGCCCCCATGTCATCCATGTCCGAGACTCGAAGCTCGGCTCCCGGAGCCACCGGTTCGCCGTCGCCGGAGCCGCCTGGACCGCGTTCGTCGCGTACGCCCGTACCGACGCTTGAGTTTCGAGCGTCAAGGCCCGGGAGTCGAGCGCCGTTTGTAAGGAATGGGTGGTTGGTTTGAACCCACCACCCACCCTCCCGGGCTCGCAGTGGCGAGTCGTCCAGTGCTCAACCTGCGCCCCTGCCAGGCGACATGACTTTTTGTGACCGGCTTGCGACGCGCCGTCGTCACCCTCTAGCGTTCGCGACAACAAACAACCCCGGTCGGGTGCTACCAACACCCGCCGGGGTCTCACCCCAAGATCGGTTAGGACGATCTCGTGGCTTGTGAAAACTCTAACGCTGCTCTGCCCACCCCCGCACACCCCACGGCCAACCCCGGCTACGGAAAACGAACCGTCCGGGCCGAGCCCGGCGCCGCCGCCCGCGCCGCCGACTTCTCGCACATGCCTCCCCGCGAGGCCTACATCGCCGCATTCATCGACCGGCTGCCCGACGGCGCTGCCATGGACATCAAGAGCCTCGCCAAAGCACTGCCCCTGTACGGTCAGCAGGCTGTCAGTAGCGCCCTCACCGCCCTGTCCCGCGCCGGGCACCTGCACCGCGCTCGGGGTCTGGCCGCCACCGGCGACAACGGCACACGCTGGGTGTTCCGTACGTACTGGTCCCGCACCGCACGGGACGACGCCTGGTGGGCGACCTTCCTGGGCAGCGGCGAGGCCCCGGACACAGCCCAGGGCGGTGACGTACCGGCCCCGGACAGCACTGTCGCGCCGGACGTCAACCCGACGCCCGACCACACCACTCCATCCACCGACGCCCCAGCCGAGCCCGCGTCCGCCGAACCGCGCGCCACCACCGCCTACCGCGTCCTCGCCCGGCTCGGCAGCATCGAACCCCGGCTCGCCCTGTCTGCCGCGGACTGCGATGCCCTCACCGACTTGGTCATCCCCTGGCTGGAGCGCGGAGCAAGCACCGTGTCCGTGATCCAGGCCCTGACCGCCGGCCTGCCCGACGCCGTCCACGCGCCACGTGGGTTCGTCGCCCGCCGACTGCGGGACAAGCTGCCGCCCCAACCTATGCCCGCCTCCGTATCGACGGTTTCCGATGAGCCCCACTCGGACCGTCCCCGCCGTCTCATGCCGGAGTGCACCGAATGCGGCGTTCCAGGACGCCCCGCTGCCTTCGTCGGTGGCCTGTGCCGGGGCTGCCGTACGACCGCCGTACAAGGTGCTCCCAGCCCAGTGCCTCAGTCCGGTTCACAGCCGCGCCGACAGAGCACGGACGGCCTCGTCCGCGAAGCTCTCGCCGCCCGTGACCGTCGACAATCAGCCAAATTGCGCCCTCACACGGCAAGTCACCCGTCGTAGCTGCGCGGACTCGTGTCACCCACGCCTCACGGGTCGCAGAATGAGGGAACGGTCAGCGGCTTGACGGTCGTTGCCCGAGCGTCAGCGCGGTCGCACGGAGAGGCACGGGGGACATGACACGGGGCACGGCCGAGCGGGACGAGACGGAACTGCCGATCATCGACCAGATGAAGGCGATGGGATGGCGGCACGTCCACGGGCCCGACCTCAGCAAGGCGGACCCCGACGGCGACGAACGTGCCTACAGCGATCTGCTCCTGCTCAAGCGGCTGCGCTCCGCCGTCCGGCGCGTCAACCGGCTCCCCGGCAACGGCGGCTCCTGGATGACGGACGCGGACGCCGATGCCGCCATCGACGACCTGCGGCGTACGGCACGTAATGTCGCGACCACTTCTCTCGTCGCCGTCAACGGTGAAGTGACCAGCCGGCTGATCAAGGGAACGCCGGTCACCGGTGACGAGGAGCATCACCACGGCTCCACCGTGCACGCCCAGTTCATCGACTGGGACCTGGAGGGCCTGGACGACGCCCAGATCCTGAACAGGAACGATTTTCTCGTCGTCGACCAGCTGCGCGTACGCACCTTTGACGGAGCGGAGATCATCCTCGATCTCGTGCTGTTCGTGAACGGCGTCCCCCTCGCCGTCGTCGAGTGCAAGGGCCCGGACGTCAAGGACGCCATCGGCGAGGCCATCCGTGACCTGCGCGGTTACGCGGGTGTACCGCTCGACGACGACAACGGGCGCGACCGCCGTGACCCGCGCTCCCAGGTGCCCGAGTTTTTCGCCCCCGTGCAGCTGCTCATAGCCGCCGCCGGGAAGCACGCGGCGCTGGGCACCATCACGTCCGACGAGAACCACTTCGCGGCCTGGCGCAGCGTGACGCCGGACTACAACGACGACAAGGGCTTCGCCCGCGCGTTGCAGGAGGTGCGGCGGACCGACGGGACGCGGTTGCTCGAACCGGGCGGGGCGCCCACCGACCTCCAGCGTCTCGTCGGCATCGTGCTCAAGCCCCGCAATCTGCTGAACATCGTGCGGCACTACGTTTTCGAGATGCCCGTGAAGACGAAGCCGGGGGAGCCGCCCGTCACCGTCAAGGCCGTCTGCCGCCACCAGCAGTACCGTGCCGTCGAGAAGATCGTGCGCAAGCTGCGTACCGGGCGGACCGTGGACGATCCGGCCGCCGGGCGGGACGAGCGCGGCGGGGTCATCTGGCACACCCAGGGGTCCGGCAAGAGCCTCACGATGGCCTTCCTTGCCCGGAGGCTCCAGACCAGCCGTGATCCCGAGCTCAACCGCTTCACTCTGCTGGTCGTCACCGACCGGCGACAGTTGGAACAGCAACTGGCCGCCGCGGTTCGGGTCAGTGGGGCCGACGTGCGGGTCGCGCAGTCCCGCTCCGACGTGGAGGGCATGCTGGAACGCGCGGGCAGGCGCGGCGGACGTGCCGTCATCTTCACGATGATCCAGAAGTACCTCGGGCGGATCCCCGGCGTCATCGGCACCGGAGAGGGCGAGTCCAGCGACGACCGTGACCCGGTGGCGGAGTTCGAGGCCGCACAGGAGCGCCTGGCCGAGGGCGCGTCGGCCGAGGAGGCGTCCGATCCCACACCCGTCGACGCGGCTGTCGACGAGGTGCGCCGTCGTTTCACCGAGTGCAGCCCTTCGCCGTACGTCCTCGTGCTCGTCGACGAGGCGCACCGGTCTCACACCTCGGTGCTGCACGCCTGCCTCCGCGACTCCGTACCGAAGGCGGCACGGGTCGGCTTCACGGGTACGCCGATCATGAAGGGGCGCCTCTCGGACACCGGGCGGATCTTCGGAATGGAGCCGGACGGCGCATTCCTCGACTCGTACCTTATGGACGAGGCCGAGCGGGACAAAGTCGTCGTGCCCGTGCGCTACGAGGGCCGTACGGGCCCGGCCGGGGTACGCGACAAGGAAGAGCTGAACGGGAAGTTCGAGAACCTGATCGCCCAGCTGCGGACCGGGCAGCAGGCGAAGATACGGAGGCAGCTCAAGCCGACCAGCCGTACCGTCGCTGAGTCGCTCCCCGTGATCCGCGCCAAGGCCAAGGACATGCTGGAGCACTACGTCACCGGGCCGCTGACCGGCGGATTCAAGGCGCAGGTGGCGGCAGTGAGCCGCAGTGCCGCCGTGCTCTACCGGCACATGCTTAACGACGCCCGTGCCGAACTCCTGGCGCGGGTACGGGATTTCGACCCCAAGTCCCTGCGGCACAAGGACCTCGCCGACTACACCTGGGACGAGCTGGTGCTGTTGCGGGCCTGGCATTACCAGGAGATCCTGCGCCGGATCGACTTCGTGCCCGTCATCTCAGCGGGAAGCGAGAAGAAGCGCGGGCAATGGCGTGAGTGGACCGACCCGGTGGCCCAGCAGGAGCACGTCGAGCGGTTCCTGGAGCCGTTCCCACAGCTCCCGCCGGACAACCCGTGGGTGACGCACCATATCCCCGAGGATGATCCCGTGCCGGCGGGCGGCATCAGCCGGAACCCCTGGAGCGGGGTGGCCGACCCGCACGTCGAGGAACCGAGGCCCGTGGCCTTCCTCATCGTGAAGTCCATGCTGCTCACCGGCTTCGACGCCCCCATCGAGCAGGCGCTGTACCTCGACCGCCCGATCCAGGACGCCGAACTGCTCCAGGCCATCGCCCGCGTGAACCGCCCGCGACGCGGCAAGTACGAGGGCCGGGTCGTGGACTACTACGGCGTGCTGAGTGACCTTGCGGTCACCCTGCCCGCGTACAAGGGTGACGGGCGCGCGCTGCGGACGGTCCGCAGCCTCGACAAGGTCGAGGTCCCGGAGATGTGGGAGGCGGCGAAGAAGCTGAGGGAGTTCCTCACAGACCTGGGTATCACCGGCCTCGACACCCCCGGCGGCATCGCCCAGGGCATGCTCACGCTCGGCGACGAGGGCGCCAGAACCGAGTTCGACGCCCGTATGAGCCGCTTCACCTCCGCGCTGGAGCGCGTCTTGCCGCACGAGGCGGCGCTGAAGCTGGTACCCGAGGCACGGAACTGGACGCTGCTGCAGAAGCGGGTACGGCGGCACTACCGGGACGCCGAGGGCGGAACCTTCTCCGTACGGGCGTATGGACGCAAGGTGCGCGCCATGGTGGCGGATCACCTCGAAATGCCCGAGATCGAGCAGGTCATCGCGCCGGTCTCCATCCTGGCCCCGGACTTCGACGAGGTGGTGGAGCGCATCCCGGACGTGCGGGAGTCCGCCGCCGAGCAGGTGCAGGCGCTGCGCTACCACCTGGAGGAGAGGCGGAAGACGGAGGACCGGCCCGTGCTGCGGACCCTCTCCGAGGAGCTGGAAGTGATCCTGGAGGAGTTCGCGGGACGCTGGGATGAGATCAAGATACGTATCGGTCCGTTGATCGACCGGGCCCGGCAGGCCGAGGAGGTCGATCCCGAGGTCGCCGACCTGACGGCGGCCGAGCAGCAGCTCTACACGAAGCTCTCCGACCGGATGACCGAGGACCCGGCCTTCGACCTGCCAGATCCCGCCGTGCTCAGGAGCGTGACGGTCGAGCTCGCCGCGATCATCGAGCGCCACGTGTCGAGTGCCGCCTGGTCGGACAGCGAGGCGAGCCTGGACTCGCTGCACAGCGAGCTGTGGCGTGGACTGCGCCGGGCGGGCGTCAAGCCGAGGGAGCGTGCCAAGGAGCCCCTGGAGAACCTGTCGCAAGCGCTGACCGGGCACGCCCAGCGGCATGCGGCGGCGTTCCGGGCAGCGGCTCGGGGACAATAGGCGGCGTGCCGACGACTGCCGACCCGCGAGACCCGTGCCGAACCGTCCTGGAGGACGGTCAGGTGATCGTTGTGGGAGGCAGGGAGTTCCGTGTGGTCGTCAGCGAACGCCGCCGACGCCTTGGGCTCACGGTGGAACGCGACGGATCCCTCGTCCTGCGCGCGCCGCAGGGCTGTGACGCCGAGCGGGCGGAGACCTTCCTGCGGGAGGGCGAGACGTGGCTCGCCGACAAGCTGCGACGACGCGAGGACCATCCGTCGGCCCACCCTGTGCGTGAGTTCCGGGACGGCGAGACGTTTGCCTATCTGGGCCGTGCCTACCGGCTCCAAATCGGCGGCGAGGGGCAGGCCACTGTCCGGCTTGTCGCCGGTCGGATGGTGATCGGTGAAGGTCTCGTACGGGACCCGGTCGCGGCTCGACGTGCCCTGATCGGCTGGTACCGGAGTACAGGACAACGCTGGGCACAGGGCAGGCTTCAGCCATGGGCCGCGCGTATGGAGGTCCGGGAGCCGGACGTCGTCGTACGAGATGTCGGCAACCGATGGGGCACCTACCGGCAGGGCCACGGTGCTCGCGGGACCATGGCGCTGCACTGGGCTCTGTTCCAGCTGCCAGCTCACCTGGTCGACTACGTCATCGCTCACGAACTCGCTCACACCAGGATTCCGGGGCACGGAGCCGACTACTGGTCTCTGCTCCGGCAGGCCATCCCGGAGTGCGAGGAACGCAAAACAGAGCTGGATGACCTCGGGCGTCGGTTGTGGCTCGGAGACTTCCCAGAAAAAACCTGACCTCGTACCTCCTCCGCTGGCCGATTGCCGCCGGACAGCCCTCACACCACCCGGGTCGCCCCCGTGAACGGCATCTCGTCGAGCGGGGCGACCCGGACCGGGGCGGAGGGGCTCGGGGCGTGGATCATCCGGCCGTCGCCCACATAGATGCCGACGTGGCTGATGCCGGCGTAGAAGAACACCAGGTCGCCGGGGAGCAGTTCGGAGCGGGAGACGCGGCGGCCCGCGTCGATCTGGGAGTACGTCGTGCGGGGCAGGGAGACGCCCGCGGAGCGGTACGCGGCCTGGACGAGGCCCGAGCAGTCGAAGGCGTTCGGGCCCGTCGCACCCCACACGTAGGGGCTGCCGAGCTTCCGGTAGGCGTACGAGACGGCGGCGGCCGCACGGGAGTTGGGCGCCTGTGCGCTGACGGACCCGGGGACGGTCAGGCCGTCACGCGCACCCGTCGAGGAGCGTGAGGCGCGGTCCGTGCTCCTGGTGTCGCCGATGCGGGCACGTTCCTGCGCGGTGAGCCGGGACAGCAGCTGACGCGCGGATCCCAGCTTGCCGGTGATCGTCTTCTTGTGCCCTCTCAGCTCCGTCTGCCGCGATTTCAGGGAGGTCAGCTCGATGTGGGCGGCCCCGCGCAGCTGCTCGATCTCCCGGAGCTGCCGTCGTACGCGCGCGACGTCGGCCCGCTGCCGGTTGCCGGCCCGCTCGACGAACTCGGCGTTGTCGAGGTACCGGTCGGGGTCGTCGGACAGGGCGAGCTGGAGCGCGGGGTCGAGGCCGCCCGCGCGGTACTGGGCGGCGGCGACCGAACCCAGTGCCTCGCGGGCGGAGTTGAGCCGTTCCTCCTTGCGTGCCGCCTGGTCCTGGAGGTCCTTCAGCCGCCGTCCGGCAGCCTCGGCCTGCTCCTTCGCGCCGTTGTACTTCTCGGTGGCGACCTCCGCTTCCTGGTACAGCTCGTCCACCTTGGCCTTGACCTGGCCGGGGGTGAGCTCGGGTTCGGCGTGTCCGGTGCCGTCGAAGCCCGTCGCGGTCGCCGCGCCCGCGAGGGCGATCGTGGCGGCCGTACGGGCCGTGTTGCCGCTCGCGGAGCGCCGGCGGGGCTTGCGGTGCGCTGCCACCTGGGGGCCACGTCCTTTCCTGCGACCGCCGACGGGTGTGTACGGCCGCCAGGGGGAGCGGACGGGCGGCGCGCGTCCGGCGGCGGCCCGCACAGGGGAAGCGGACCGCCGCCGGACCTTTCGGCGGTGGTGTCCGACTGCCGCCCCTGGCCCGGGCGGCGGTGGGGAGCCGGGCACCTGGTGGAGGACGCTAAACCTCGCCGCGGCGGCCCGGTGGCGGGTGCGCGGAAGTGTCCCGAGAGGACCGGCGGTGACCGTATGCGACCGAGATCTCGTCTCAGCGCCGTCGACTTAACTCAGCGTGATGACCGATGCGCCGAATCACGGGCGCGGGGCGGCGGACGGGTGCTATGGGGCGCATATATGCAACCGACGGGCCGGTGCGGGCGGCTGTGGAGCCCCTCATTAGGCTCCGGCCTCATGGACGTACTCATCCACCTCTTCGTCGGCCTCCACATCATCGGCATCGCGTCCCTCCTGGGCGGCTTCCTCACCCAGATGAAGGCGATGGGCGAGGGCACCGCCCGCTACACCCCGGCGATGCTGCACGGCGCGCTGACGATGCTGGTCACCGGTGTGATCCTGGTCGGCCTCAACCAGGCCGACGACCAGTCCGTGAACAACATCAAGATCGGCGTGAAGCTGGCCCTGCTGATCGTGATCCTCGGCCTGGTCTATGTGAAGCGGGACGACGAGAAGGTGGACAAGGGCCTGTTCGGCCTGGTCGGGGCGCTGACCACGGCGAACGTCTTCATCGCCGTGCTCTGGACCTGACCCGGCCGGGCACGACGCAGGCCCGGGCCGAGGTGACCGCCCAGGCGGTGACCACGAGCCACGCGGCCACCGAGACCCACAGCAGTACCTCCCCGAGGCCGTCGAGCCAGGAGACGTCGAGGGCGGCGGCGACGGCCAGTGCCGCCGTCGCCGTCTTGGCCCAGGTGAACACGGTCGCCCAGCGGCGGATGTCGGTGCGGGGCCGGGGCCGTAGGAACTCGGCGGCGAGCAGGACGGCGCAGCAGACCAGTGTGACCACGAGCAGCACGACGGTCACATGGCGCAGGACGCCGCGGTCGTCGACGTTCCACAGGTACAGGTGCGCGCTGTCGGAGCTGATCAGCCGCGCCCCGGCAAGCGCCGAGAGCGCGAGCGCCCCGGCCACGAGCCATTGGTCACCGCGTCCCTCGTCCACCTGCCGCACATCGAAACGGGCCAGGGCGAGGACGTACAGCACGAGCCCCAGCCAGAACAGCACCAGCGCCGCGTGGGCGAGCCAGGCGGCCGACTCGGCAGCGGCGAGCGTGGCGCCGAGCACGGCGAGCCCCTGCGTGGCCATGCAGCGCGCGAACACCGTCCCGGGCCTGCGCCGCTCCCCGCCCTGCGCGGGGAGGGCCAGCGACACGGGCCAGAGCAGTACGGCCAGCACCAGCAGGGCCGCGGCCAGAGCCTGCGAGCCGGCCGCCGAGAAGCCGGTGCCCAGGACGGCCGTCGCCGCCACGGTGGTGAGGGCGGCCGGCGCCACGGTGTCCACAAGACCCGGCACCCCCGCCTGCGCCCGCCACCTCGTGCCGGCCGGCAGCAGCCGCAGGGTGAAGTCCGCGGCGAACATCAGCCAGGCCGCGCAGGCCAGGCCGAGGGCGATGCGGGAGAGGACGCCGTACCCCGCCAGATCCAGGCCGACCGACAGGGTGCCGGTCGTCAGCACGGCGGCACTGGCGGACGGCGCGCGCTGCGCCCACCAGTCGGTGGAGGGGGAGGGGGAGGGGCCGGGCATGGGGCCGATGCTAGGAGGCGCCGCGCGCGATGTGAGCGGGGCACGCGCGCGGGGCGCCTCAAAAACGCGCGAGCGCCCTCACGCGCGCGTGCCCTCAGTGACCCGCCTGCCGTGACTACGGCCCTCAGGCCGGCCGCACCACGCTGTGGATCGCCGACTCGCCGTCGTAGTAGATCGACTCCTCGCGCACGTAGGTGCCGGGCTTCGGGGCGTGGATCATCATGCCGTTGCCGATGTAGATGCCGACGTGGGTGACGTCGTCGTAGAAGAAGACCAGGTCACCGGGCTGGGCGTCGGCCAGCGGGACCGTGGTGCCGGCGTTGACCTGGTCGTAGGTCGTGCGCGGCAGGGTGACGCCCGCGGCCTTCCAGGCGGCCTGGGTGAGGCCGGAGCAGTCGTAGGAACCGGGGCCGACGGCGCCCCAGACGTACGGCTTGCCGATCTGGGCGCGGGCGAAGGCGAGCGCCTTCTCGGCCTTGGTGGCGTACGAGGAGTCGGCCGGGGCCGTCGAGGTGGACGAGCCGGAGCCCGCCGACGAGGAGCCGCTGTCCTGCTGCTGGGCGGTCTGCTCCTGCTCCTGCGCCTGTTGCTGCGCGGCCTGCTGCCGGGCCAGCTCGGCGGCCTTGCGGGCGGCCTCCTGCTGCTTCTCCCGCTCGATCGCCGCGAGCCGCGCCTTCTCCTCGGCGGTCAGCTTCGACAGCAGGTCGCGCGCGTCGGCGAGCTTCCGCTGGACGGTGGCCTTGGCCGTCTTCAGGTCGCCCTGGGTCTCGGTGAGCGTCTGGAGGCTCTCGGTGGCCTCCTGGCGCTTCTTCATCGTCTCGGACTGCTGGGTGACGTAGTCGTCGACCGCGACCTTCTGACGGCCGGTCATCCGGTCCATCAGCTGGGTCTGGTCGAAGTAGTCCTGCGGGGTGTCCGCGAGCAGGAACGTCGCCGTGTCCGGGGCGGAGGCGCCGGTGCGGTACTGGGCGGCGGCGAAGGAACCGAGTTCCTCCCGTGCCTCGTTGAGCTTCTGGGTGCGCTTGGCGACGTCGTCGAGGAGGGTGTCGACGCGCTTGCGCTGCTTGGTGGTCTTCTCCTTGGCCGAGTTGTACTTTTCGGTCGCCGACTCGGCCTGGCGGTACAGGTCGTCGACCTTCTTCTCGACTTCCTCGAGACTCGGCTTGTCGTCGGCCTCGGGGGCGGCGTTGGCCGACTGGGACAGCAGGGCGACGGACGTGAGGGCCGCCGTTGCAAGGGCGGGGGTCCGTATGCCTGCGACGCGCGTACCAGCGGGACGCGACTTGCGGTGCGACGCCAAGGGAGGCGACTCCTTCCGTGCTCCGCCTACCGGGTTAGCTGTCGGGTTCGGGCGGGTACATCGGAAGGGTTGCCCTACGGCCGTCTCCGCGGAGGGAGTCGGGCCGATTCACCCCAGAGTTCTCGGTTGGGTCCCCGGCTCCGGCTGCCGCTGCGGCACACCGGACTCGGCGGAGGCCGCGCGGCCCGGCGACGTTCGCCGGTGGGGGTCGTGCGGCCTGCCCGCACGGTAGCCAACTCGTGTGGCCCTTGTGAAGGTTGATGGGTGATATGCCCGATACATTTTCGTGACCTTATCCCGGAGCGTCGCCGAGAGTGACCGGTCGAGGGGGGTTGGTCACGAGTCGTCCATAATCGTGACGTCCGTAGCGGGCTGTGATCATGCGGGGATACAGGGTGACGAGGGGGTCCTTTCGGCGATGTTCTCAGGGCGGCGGCGGGCTGTCAGTGGGGCGCCCTAGACTCGGAGAGCGATGAGCAGCCTCTTTGACGACAGCTTCCTGGCGGACCTCCAGGCCCAGCGGGGCCCCGCGGACGAGCCCCCGCCGCCACCCGAGGACGATCACGTACCGGAGCCGGTTCCGGACGATCTGTTCGGCGGGAAGTTCGACGTGCCCCCGGACCGGGACGCCTACTACCGCGACGGCGCCCCGCGCCCGGTGGTGGACACCGCCGCCCTCCTGGAGGGGCTGAACGACAACCAGCGCGCCGCCGTCGTGCACTCCGGCTCCCCGCTGCTCATCGTGGCCGGCGCCGGCTCCGGCAAGACCCGTGTGCTCACCCACCGCATCGCCCACCTGCTCGCCGAGCGGGACGTACACCCGGGCCAGATCCTCGCGATCACCTTCACCAACAAGGCCGCGGGCGAGATGAAGGAGCGCGTCGAGCAGCTCGTCGGCCCGCGGGCCAACGCGATGTGGGTGATGACCTTCCACAGTGCGTGCGTGCGCATCCTGCGGCGCGAGAGCAAGAAGCTCGGCTTCACGTCCTCCTTCTCGATCTATGACGCCGCCGACTCCAAGCGCCTGATGGCCCTGGTCTGCCGTGACCTGGACCTCGACCCCAAGCGCTTCCCGCCGAAGTCCTTCAGCGCCAAGATCAGCAACCTGAAGAACGAGCTGATCGACGAGGAGGACTTCGCCGCCCAGGCCACGGACGGCTTCGAGAAGACCCTCGCCCAGGCCTACGCGATGTACCAGTCGCGGCTGCGCGAGGCGAACGCCCTCGACTTCGACGACCTGATCATGACGACGGTCAACCTGCTGCGCGCCTTCCCGGACGTCGCCGAGCACTACCGCCGCCGCTTCCGCCACGTGCTGGTCGACGAGTACCAGGACACCAACCACGCCCAGTACGCCCTCGTCCGGGAGCTCGTCGGCACCTCCGAGCACCCCGTCGACGTACCGCCCGAGGCCGAGGTCCCGCCCGCCGAGCTGTGCGTGGTGGGTGACGCCGACCAGTCGATCTACGCCTTCCGCGGCGCGACGATCCGCAACATCCTCCAGTTCGAGGAGGACTACCCGGACGCGACGACGATCCTGCTGGAGCAGAACTACCGCTCCACCCAGACGATCCTCAGCGCGGCCAACGCGGTCATCGAGCGCAACGAGTCCCGCCGTCCCAAGAACCTGTGGACCAACGCGGGCGCGGGCGCCACGATCACCGGGTACGTCGCCGACACCGAGCACGACGAGGCGCAGTTCGTCGCCGACGAGATAGACCGCCTCACGGACGCCGGCAAGGCCAAGGCCGGCGACGTCGCCGTGTTCTACCGCACCAACGCCCAGTCCCGTGTCTTCGAAGAGGTCTTCATCCGCGTCGGCCTGCCCTACAAGGTCGTCGGCGGCGTCCGCTTCTACGAGCGCAAGGAGGTCCGGGACGTCCTGGCCTACCTGCGCGTGCTGGCCAACCCGGAGGACTCGGTGCCGCTGCGCCGGATCCTCAACGTCCCCAAGCGGGGCATCGGCGACCGCGCCGAGGCGATGATCGACGCCCTCGCCCAGCGGGAGAAGATCAGCTTCCCGCAGGCGCTCAAGCGCGTCGACGAGGCGTACGGCATGGCCGCGCGCTCCACCAACGCCGTCAAGCGGTTCAACACGCTGATGGAGGACCTCCGTACGATCGTCGAGTCCGGCGCCGGACCGGCCACCGTGCTGGAGGCCGTCCTGGAACGCACCGGGTACCTCGCCGAGTTGCAGGCCTCCACCGACCCGCAGGACGAGACCCGGATCGAGAACCTCCAGGAACTCGCCGCCGTCGCCATGGAGTTCGAGCAGGAGCGCGGCGAGGAGGAGCGGGGCACCCTGTCCGACTTCCTCGAGCAGGTCGCGCTGGTCGCCGACTCCGACCAGATCCCCGACGAGGAGGACGGCGACGGCGTCATCACGCTGATGACCCTGCACACCGCCAAGGGCCTGGAGTTCCCGGTCGTCTTCCTGACCGGCATGGAGGACGGCGTCTTCCCGCACATGCGCGCCCTCGGCCAGACCAAGGAGCTGGAGGAGGAGCGGCGCCTGGCGTACGTCGGGATCACGCGTGCGCGGGAACGGCTGTATCTGACGCGGTCCACGCTGCGCAGCGCCTGGGGCCAGCCGTCGTACAACCCGCCCTCGCGCTTCCTGGAGGAGATCCCGCCGGCCTACGTGGAGTGGAAGCGGACGGGTGCCACCGCGCCCGCGTCCTCCGGCCCGGTCTCCGGGGTGGCGGCCTCGCTGTCGTCGTCCCGCTCCCGTTCGTCCGCGTCGGGCGCGTCCGGTTTCGCCACGCGCCGGACCTCCGAGAAGCCGGTCGTGTCCCTGGCGGTCGGGGACCGGGTCACGCACGACCAGTTCGGGCTCGGGACCGTCGTGGCGGTGAAGGGCACGGGCGGGAACGCCGAGGCGACCATCGACTTCGGGGACACCAAGCCGAAGCGCCTGCTGCTGCGGTACGCGCCGGTGGAGAAGCTGTAGCCGTGTGAGATCAGCCCCCGTTCGCCCGACGGGCGGGGGCTGCCGGGACGTTACGTCGGGTCGATGCCGTGGCTGCGCAGCCACGGGAGCGGGTCGATCGCCGAGCCGCCGGCCGGGCGCACCTCGAAGTGCAGATGAGGGCCGGTCGAGTTGCCGGAGTTGCCGGAGCGTGCGATCGGATCGCCGGCCTTCACGGTCGTACCGGAGGGGACCGTGTAGGTGGAGAGGTGGCAGTACCACGTCTCCGTGCCGTCCTTCGCGGTCACGATCATCATGTTGCCGTACGCGCTGTTCCACTGCGTGCGGACCGTGCCGTCGGTCGCGGCCATCACGGTCGTGCCGTACGAGACGGGGAAGTCGATGCCGGTGTGCAGGGACATCCAGTTGATGCCGGACTGGCCGTAGTAGGCGCTGAGTCCGTGCCGGGCGACCGGCAGGGCGAACTTGGGGCGCAGCCGCTCCTTGCGGGCCGCCTCCTCCGCCGCGCGCTTGCGCTCGGCCGCCTGCTGGGCCTTGAGGTCGATGCGCTCCTGCGTACGGCTGGCCCGGTCGGCGAAGTCGTCCGCGCCGGCGGCGAGGCTCTGGAGCTGTGTGTCCAGCTTGTTGTTGGCGGTGGCCGGTTTCACCGGCTGCACGTCCGCCGCCGTCGTCTGCGCCTCCGCGGCGCCGTCGTCGGTGAAGGTGCCGACGGAGGCGGCGGCGATGCCCGCGACGCCCATGACACACGCCGAGGGCACCGCGATGGTCAGCAGCGCCGAGCGCTTGGGCGGCGTGCGGCGGCGGGAACGGGACCCGGCGCGCGAGGCCGCCCGTGAGCCGGCGCGCGGGCTCACCTCTTCCTGGCCGTCCAGGAGCGGGGCGACGGTGGGCAGTTCGCCGGTGGCCGGGTCGCCGCCGTCGGTGGCGGGGTCGTGGTAGTCGGCCCCGTCGGCTTCGTCGTAGGTGACCTGCTCGAACGTCCCGGTCTCGTGCTGCTCGAAGGTTTCGCCGTGCTGTTCGTACGCGTCGGGGGCCGGGGCGCCTGCACCGTCGGTGTTCCACTGCGTGGCGTCGTAGGCACCGGTGTCGAAGGCCTGCGTGCCCCATTCCCACTGCTGGGTCTGGTCGGCCGGATTGCCGGACTGGTCGGGCTGGAGCCAGGCACCGGCGTCCCACTGCCCGGTGCTGTCCGGGGAGGTGGCCTGCGGCGGGATGACCGAGAGCGGCTGCTGCGCGGCCGTCCAGGTCGTCGTGTCGTAGACGCCGGTGTCATAGGCGGCGTGGTGCTGGGCCGCGTAAGCGTCGTAGTGCGGGTTGTCCTGCGTGCCGGTGGGCCAGTGGCCGGTGTCGTACGCGCCGGTGTCGTGGCCGCTGCCTGGCATGTCACCGAAGAGGGGGTCGGTGGCGAACGTCGCGGTGGTGTGGCCGGTGGCTTCAAAACCGGCGCCGTCCGTACCGGTGGTGTCAAATCCGGTGGCGGCGTAGTCGCCGTACGTGGTGAAGTCGCCGTACTGGGCTTCCTGGGTGCCGTACGACGCGTAGTGCGCCGAGTCGGCGTCGGAAGCCGGAGCCGGGGTCATGGTCCCCGACGGGTGACGGTCGTTCACCAACTTCTCTTTCGCCTCGACAACAGGGGCTGCCAGAGCAGTGCGGCGACTGTACCCGGCGGTACGCGGGCACGACAATCTTCGGCAGGTTTCGCGCGCGCAGGAAACGGGCATTCGGCCGTGTTTTGGCGGACTGCGGGCACGAGCTTGGCCCTGTGTTCGAAGTTTGTTCGAGGTCCGTCGGTGCTTCGGCGCTGTGTGCCGGCTGTATGACGAGTCTCAGGCCACCGTCAGACCATCGGTCCGGCCGGCCGACGGTTCACCCGGGCGGGCCGTGTCGAGAACCTGCCGTATTCCGTTGGCGACGGCGGGGTGCACGGGCAGGGCGAGATGACCGATGCCGGTCACCCGCACGTTCTGCACTGTCAGATCCGGATGGTCGATGCAGGCCGTCTCCAGCGGGTCCATCACGTGGTCCAGGTCGCTCCAGAAGCTGACGAAGTGCGTGCGGCAGCCCGGGGCAGGCCGAGTGAGCTCCTCGAGCACCGGTGAGCCGGGGCGCATCTGGCGCACGATGGGGTGCGCGTTCGCCAGGGGCACCACCCGGGTGCCCGAGTGCGGCGTGCCGAGTGTCACGAGGGTCCGCACGCGCGCGTCGCCGCCGAGCCGCTGCACGTAGTAACGCGCTATCAGGCCGCCGAGGCTGTGCCCTACGACGTCGACCTGCTGGGCTCCGGTGCGCTCGCAGACCTCCTCTATGTGGCGGCCGAGCAGCTCGGCCGCGACGCGTATGTCGCAGGTCAGCGGCGAGTAGTTGAGGGACTCGATCTGCTGCCTGCCGTGCTGGGCGAGGCTGCGGCGCAGCAGGACGAAGACCGAGCGGTTGTCGATGAAGCCGTGCAGCAGGACGACCGGGGGCTTGGCCTCCGTCGGCAGTTGGGCGGCTCCGGCCGTGGGCAGGGTTGGAGCGGGCGCCCGTCGCTCCTGCGTGATGCCGGAGGGATAGAGGAGGAGATGCCCGGCCAGGATCGCGATCTCCAGGGCGGTGGCCTTCAGGAGTGCCAGGGAGAGTCCCGCCAGCCGGCTCGGCAGCAGACGCTGGCAGTACGGAAGAAAGGGCAGAGCTGCCCTGGTGACCTTCATGGCCGACCTCCTGTCGGCACGCGGGAGGACAGCCGCCCCCCGTATGCCCTCGTGGAAAGCAGCGGCGAAGACGGCTGATGACTGCGTGAGCGGCGTGAGCCGTGGGGTCGGAGCGCGGCTAGTGGCGCGTGTGACGCCGGTGGTGCGACGAGGTCCCCTGTCGGTGCGGCGACGAGGCTCCCCGCTGTTGCGCCGTGTCTGCCCTGCGTGCTGTGCGTGCCCTGCGTGTCCCGCGTGCCTTCGCCGAAGTGCCGTACCGCCGCTGTGCGTGGTGGGTGGGGCGGCGGTACGGCGACCTCGTCGCGGCTCCCCTTGCGCTTGTCCCATCGTGTGATTTCCCCCTCGGTCCACACCGCGAAACTGCCGGTCGCGGGATCCTGGAGATAACGTTCGTTCACTTGCCGGGACGAATCGGGGCAGGGTGTCCGTGCGGTGCGGCGTGTACGGCGAGCGCGATATGTGCGGTACTTGTCGATACGGATGGATGTAGTCGCTTCATGGAGGCAGTGATGGGTGTGGCAGCCGGTCCGATCCGCGTGGTGGTGGCCAAGCCGGGCCTCGACGGCCACGATCGCGGAGCCAAGGTCATCGCACGGGCCCTGCGCGACGCCGGTATGGAGGTCATCTACACCGGGCTCCACCAGACTCCCGAGCAGATCGTCGACACGGCGCTCCAGGAGGACGCCGACGCGATCGGGCTGTCCATCCTCTCCGGCGCGCACAACACGCTCTTCGCCGCGGTGATCGACCTGCTCAAGGAGCGGGACGCGGAGGACATCCTGGTCTTCGGCGGCGGGATCATCCCCGAGGCGGACATTCCCCTGCTCAAGGAGAAGGGCGTCGCGGAGATCTTCACCCCCGGCGCGACGACGGCGTCGATCGTGGACTGGGTCCGGGCGAACGCACGCCAGCCGGCCGGGGCGTAGGCCTCCGGCGGTGGTGCCGGGGTGTGGGCCGGTGGCCCGGGGTGTCGTCGGCGAGTGGTTCTGGTCTGCCAGGGTCGGCCTCGGTGGGTGGCTACCGGGCTCCGTGACGCGGGCCGGGGTCAGGAAGTGTTCAGCTCCTCCGTCATCGCCGCGCGCAGGCGCAACGTCGTGACCAGGCGCTGGAATGCCTCCGCCCAGTAGCCGCCGGCGCCGGGAGACGCGTTCTCCGGCTCGTCCGGTACGGCCAGCAGACCGTCGAGGCGGCCGGCCTCGGACGGGTCCAGGCAGCGCTCCGCCAGGCCCATGACTCCGCTGAAACTCCATGGATAACTCCCCGCGTCCCGCGCGATGTTGAGCGCGTCCACCACGGCCCGGCCGAGCGGCGGCGCCCACGGCACCGCGCACACCCCGAGCAGTTGAAACGCTTCGGACAGGCCGTGCGTCGAGATGAAGCCGGCCACCCACTCGGCGCGCTCTGCTGCGTCCAGCGTGCCGAGCAGCTTGGCGCGTTCGGCCAAGGACACCGAGCCCGGACCGCCCGCCTCCGGTGCCGAGGGCTCTCCGAGCAGCGCGCGCGACCACTCGGCGTCCCGCTGGCGCACGGCGGCCCGGCACCACGCCGCGTGCAGTTCGCCCTGCCAGTCGTCCGTGACCGGCAGCGCCACGATCTCCCGGGGTGTCCGCCCGCCCAGCCGCCGCGACCAGGTCCCGAGCGGAGCCGCCTCCACCAATTGGCCGAACCACCACGAACGTTGACCCCGGCCGGCCGGCGCCTTCGCCACGACACCGTCGCGCTCCATGCCGGGGTCGCACTCGTGAGGCGCTTCGACGGTGATCGTCGGCGTGGCCACCGTGGATCCGGTGGCCGGGGAATCTTGGGTGGGCTGGGTGGGCTGCATGTGGTCGATGGCGACGCAGGCCTCCGCCCTGACCGCCATCCGTGCCGCGAGCGCCGAACCGGGCAGCGCCGACAGGAGCTCCGCCGCCGTCGCCCGGACATTGCGGCTGCGGTCGGCCAGGGCCTGCTCCATGAACGGCTCGTCGTCCGGGCCCAGGCCCGTGCGCAGGGAGTCGAGGAACATCAGCCGGTCCTCGGCCCGTTCCGTCGCCCAGGTCGTCTCGAGCAGTTCGCGTGCCGCGGCCGGGTCGCGGGAGCGCAGGGCGGACAGGAGGGCGACCCGTTCGGCGAACAGTCCCTCCTGCCACAGCTGCCGGATGCTGTCGGCGTCGTCGAGATGCGGAAGGGCCGCTCCGCCGCCCGGTGTCGAGCGCAGGGCGAACCGCCAGTCCGGGTTCAGCCGGGCCAGCCACAGGGCCCGCGGCCCCGCGAACTCCAGCGCCGCCGGACGCAGGTCGGTACGCCCCCGAGCCGCGTCCAGCAGTGCGGGCAGCAGCTGCGGAGGTGGGGCAAAACCACGGGCGTTGGCCGCCGCGAGCCACTGGGGCAGCAACTCCGTCAGGTCGGGCGTGGTGCCCCGACGACCGCCGCCGGACGCGCCGGGGCGGTCGGCCAGCAGTACGGCGAGTCTGTGGGCGGCCGCCTGCGGCAGCGGCGGACGCGGGTCCTCCGGCGCCGGTTGAGGACGCTGGGACGCCCGCGCCGGACGCAGACCGGCCCGTCGGCGTACGGTTTCCACGGCCGCCGCGTCCAGCAGGGCCACCGGGGCCTCCGGGCCCGGGCCGGTGCCCGGCGGGGTGCGCCGGTCCGTGCCCAGCAGTGCCGTGGTGACGAGCCCCTCCCAGGCACCCGTCGCGGGCGCGTCCACAGGAGCGGAGGTCCTGGTCATGAGCTTCCTTTCCGTGGGGCGCCCGGGGGTGGTTGAAGGCTCACCCTTACCGGTTGTCCCGGGATGCCTGAAAAATTCGCGGATGTGTGGGGGAGGTGGGGCGGGGCGGAAAGGCCGGGCCGCCGACGCTGGCGCCGGAGTCGGCGTCGGCTCAGCACAGGGCTATCGCCTCGCCCGGGCCTTCGGGCCAGGCCGTCAGCGGCGTGAAGCCCTGGTGGCCGCATTCGCCGAAGACCCGGACCGGGGCGCCGCCCGACAGCGCGACGAGCCGCCACAGGCCCGGCCGGGAACGCGCGGCGGGCGTGAGCGGCAACGCCGCGTCCTCGTCCGCGTCCGCCAACTGCCAGGAGTCGCCGTCCGGGGTGGGGACGACCCGGTCCAGCGTCACCGGGACGGACTCCAGCCAGGGGTCGTCGCGCAGGGCGTCGCCGTAACGGGCGGCCGCCTGGGACGTCGTCATCCCCTGCGGGCGTATCGCCGTCGGCGCGGGTGGGGCGAACTGTTCGCCCAGGGCCACCCGCAGCTGCCCGGCGCCCGGGTAGGCGGACACCTCGGCCTCCAGGGTCAGCCCGACCGGTAGCGCCAGCTCCGGGGCGCGGCCGGCGGCGCCGTAGGAGAGGAGCAGCGCGGTGCGGTTCGAATCGGCGCCGTACAGCCAGATACGGCGGGTCGTCAGGCGCGTGTCCACCGTGTCGTACTGGGCGAGCACCAGCCAGCGGTCCCGCACCGGCGGTCCGTCCGCGGAGCCCGGCAGACCGATGCGGGAGCGGACCGTCGCGGCGAGGGCATCGGGCAGCCGCTCGCGGCGCAGCCAGCCCTGACCGAGGAGATGCAGCAGCGCACACTCCTCCAGCAGACGCACCGGCCAGCCCGGGCCGGTGGACGGTATGGCCCCCAACTCCCTCACGCGCGAGGCGAGTCCCTGTGCCTGGGCGTCGACCATGCGGGCCGCCGTCTCCTCCCACAGGCCGTAACCCGCCTGCTCCGCCGAGGCCAAGCCCCCGCGCAACAGGTCCGTCAGGCGCTGCTCCAGCTCCACCGCGCCCGCCGTGACCCGCTCGGCCCGCCGCTCCGCCCGGCGGCGCGCCGCCTCCGGATCAGCGGACCCGGACGGCGAACCGGAGCTGTCCCCGCTCCTCTTCTCCTCCGCGCGCTTGCGCCGCCCCGCTATCCACTGCCCGGCCCATTCCGGCGCCTCTCCCGTCGGCACCGCTCCGTCGCCGCCCGCCCAGAGCAGCAGCAGCCCCAGCGCGTGCTTGCACGGGAACTTGCGGCTCGGACAACTGCACTTGTACGCGGGCCCGGAGGCGTCCGCGATGTCCACGATCGTCTGATACGGCTTGCTTCCGCTGCCCTTGCACAGCCCCCACACCGTCCCCTCGTCGGAACTCCCCGCCTCGGACCACGGCCCCGCCGCGCCGAGTTTGCTTGCCGCTTTGCGTGATGCGGCGTCAGGCGCCAGTGCCAGCACCTGGTCCGCGGTCCAGCGCACCCCCTGCTGAGTCATGCCATCGAAGGTAGATCCCACCACTGACAATCGGGTCGGCGAGCGCCTCGGGCTGGTCGTTTGCGCAGGTCGGAACGCATTGTCAGTGGTGTGGTGCAACGTGGATGCCAGATCCGAACCGGCCGAGCTGGAGGGGGACTCAGCCATGCCTGTGTCCGTAGAACCGACGTCCGTCGACCCGAGCCAGAACGGGTCCGCGCCCGCGAACGCGGGTACGGGCACACCCGCGGACGTACCTGAGGCGGAAGCACTGCGACCGCACGCCGAGGACGCCTTCGCCGGCGAACTCGCCGCGCTGGCCGCGCAGGACGACCGTCCGCGTCCGGCCCGCTGGAAGCTGTCGCCGTGGGCCGTCGCGACCTACCTGCTCGGCGGCACGCTGCCGGACGGCACGGTGATCACGCCGAAGTACGTGGGCCCGCGCCGCATCGTCGAGGTCGCCGTCACCACGCTCGCCACCGACCGCGCCCTGCTCCTGCTCGGGGTGCCCGGCACGGCGAAGACCTGGGTCTCCGAGCATCTGGCCGCGGCGGTCAGCGGCGACTCCACGCTGCTGGTGCAGGGCACCGCCGGCACACCGGAGGAGGCCATCCGGTACGGCTGGAACTACGCGCAGCTGCTCGCCCACGGCCCGAGCCGCGACGCCCTCGTGCCCAGCCCGGTCATGCGGGCCATGGCCGAGGGCATGACCGCCCGCGTCGAGGAGCTGACGCGTATCCCGGCCGACGTGCAGGACACGCTCATCACGATCCTGTCGGAGAAGACGCTGCCGATACCGGAGCTGGGCCAGGAGGTGCAGGCGGTCCGCGGCTTCAACCTGATCGCCACGGCCAACGACCGCGACCGCGGGGTCAACGACCTGTCCAGCGCCCTGCGTCGCCGGTTCAACACGGTGGTGCTGCCGTTGCCGGAGAGCCCCGAGGCCGAGGTCGACATCGTCTCGCGCCGTGTCGACCAGATCGGCCGCTCCCTCGACCTGCCGGCCGCGCCCGACGGCCTGGACGAGATCCGCCGGGTGGTCACGGTCTTCCGCGAGCTGCGCGACGGGATCACGACCGACGGCCGGACGAAGCTGAAGTCGCCGAGCGGCACGCTGTCCACGGCCGAGGCGATCTCCGTCGTCACCAACGGGCTGGCCCTGGCGGCCCACTTCGGCGACGGCGTGCTGCGGCCGGGCGACGTGGCCGCGGGCATCCTCGGCGCGGTGGTCCGCGACCCGGCGGCCGACCGCGTGATCTGGCAGGAGTACCTGGAGACGGTGGTCCGTGAGCGGGACGGCTGGAAGGACTTCTACCGGGCCTGCCGGGAGGTGAGCGTGTGAGCGACGCCGGGCGGGGGTCGGTTGCGGGACCGGGTAGGCGATGGGAGGGGATCAAGTGACAGGCTCGGAAGAAGCTGAGGGCCGGGCGGCCGGGGCGGGGCCGTTGTTGCTCGGGGTGCGGCATCACGGGCCGGGGTCGGCGCGGGCCGTGCGGGCGGCGCTGGAGGAGGCCCGGCCGCGGGTCGTGCTGATCGAGGGGCCGCCCGAGGCCGATGCCCTGATTCCGCTCGCCGCCGACGAGGAGATGAGGCCGCCGGTCGCCCTGCTCGCCCATGCCGTGGACGAGCCCGGCCGCTCGGCGTTCTGGCCGCTGGCCGAGTTCTCCCCGGAGTGGGTCGCCATCCGCTGGGCCCTGGAACACGACGTCCCGGCCCGCTTCATCGACCTGCCGGCCACGCACACGCTGGCCTGGGGGAGGCAGGAGGACGAGGCCGGAGTGGCGGGGGAATCACCGCTGGACGCCGAGACGGCGGACAGCGAGGGTGACTCCGAACCCGCCTGCGGACCCGAACCCGCCTCTGGACCCGAACCTGCCTCTGGACCCGAACCCGCCTGCGGACCCGGCCCCGCCGACGTGCGGATCGATCCGCTCGGCGTGCTCGCCGAGACCGCCGGCTACGACGACCCGGAGCGGTGGTGGGAGGACGTCGTGGAGCACCGGGGAGTCGGGAAGGGGGACGCGCTCGCGCCGTTCACCGTGCTCGAGGAGGCGATGGGGGCGCTGCGGGAGACCTACGGCAGCGGGGGACACGACCGGGACCTGGTGCGCGAGGCGTACATGCGGCTCCAGGTGCGGGCCGCGCAGCGGGAGTTCGAGGACGGCGTGGCCGTCGTCTGCGGGGCGTGGCATGTGCCCGCCTTGCGGCGGAAGACCACCGTCGCCGCCGACAAGGCGCTGCTGAAGGGACTGCCCAAGGTCAAGACGGACATGACGTGGGTGCCGTGGACGCACCGCCGGCTGTCCCGGGTGAGCGGCTACGGGGCCGGCATCGACTCGCCGGGTTGGTACGGGCACTTGTTCAGCGCCCCGGACCGGCCGGTCGAGCGGTGGATGACCAAAGTGGCGGGGCTGCTGCGCGCCGAGGACCGGCTCGTGTCCTCCGCGCACGTCATCGAGGCCGTGCGGCTGGCCGAGACGCTCGCCGCGATGCGCGGCCGCCCGCTGCCCGGCCTGAGCGAGACGACCGACGCGGTGCGGGCGGTGATGTGCGAGGGCTCGGACGTGCCGCTGGCGCTGGTTGAGGACCGGCTGGTCGTGGGGGACGTACTGGGGGAGGTGCCGTCGGCGGCACCGGCGGTTCCGTTGCAGCGGGACCTCGCCCGGCTCCAGCGTCGGCTGCGGCTGAAGCCGGAGGCGCTGGAGCGGGAGTTGGAGCTCGACCTGCGCAAGGAGACCGACGCCGCCCGCGGCAGGCTGCTGCACCGGCTGCGGTTGCTCGGCATCGCATGGGGCGAACCGGCCGCCTCGCGGGGCAGCACGGGCACCTTCCGGGAGACGTGGCGGCTGCGCTGGGAGCCCGAGCTGTCGGTGCGGGTCGCCGAGGCCGGCGTGTGGGGGACGACCGTCCTGTCCGCCGCGACCGCCAAGGCGGAGGCGGACGCCGTCACCGCGCAGGGGCTGGCCGACGTCACCGCACTCGCCGAGCGCTGCCTGCTGGGCGAACTGCCCGACGCGCTGCCCACGGTGATGCGGATCCTCGCCGACCGCGCGGCCCTCGACACGGATGTCGGCCAGCTCGCCCAGGCGCTGCCGGCCCTGGTCCGCTCCCTGCGCTACGGCGATGTGCGCGGCACGGACACCGGGGCCCTGGGAGAGGTCGCGGCGGGTCTGGCCGAGCGGGTCTTCGTCGGCCTGCCCCCGGCCTGTGCGGCACTCGACGCGGACGGCGCCGAGGAGATGCGACGCCACGTCGACGCCGTGCACGGGGCCGTGGGACTCCTGGGAGACGCCCCCGCGGCGGGGCAAGGTCACCTGAGAGCCCGTTGGCAGTCGGTGCTGCGTGTGCTGTCCGGGCGGGACACCGTACCCGGAGTGATCAGAGGACGGGCCGTGCGGCTCCTGCTGGACGACGGGGAGTTGGCGCAGGAGGAGGCGGCGCGCCTCATGGGGCTCGTCCTGTCCCCGGGCACGCCACCGGCGGACGCGGCCGCGTGGATCGAGGGCTTCGTCGGAGGAGGCTCCGGGGGCGGGATGCTCCTGGTGCACGACGAGCGGCTGCTCGGGCTGGTCGACGCGTGGCTGACCGGGGTGCCGGCGGAGGCGTTCACGGACGTGCTGCCCCTGCTGCGGCGGACGTTCTCGGCGTACGAGCCCGGTGTGCGGCGGACCCTCGGCGAACTGGTCCGACGCGGGCCCGGGGCCGGGACCGGTGCGACAGGGGCCGGCCCCGGCATACCCGGCTTCGCGGCAGAGCTCGACCCGGCGCGCGCGGACGCCGTGTTGCCGGTCCTGCGGCTGTTGCTCGGGCTGGACGAAGTGGCAGAGGACATCGGCAAGGACCTGGTGGGGGTGACGGGATGACGACCGACGAACTGCGGCAGCCGGCGCCGAGCGCGGGCGCGGGAGCGGGAGACCCCGACGGGAACGGGGCGCGGGCGGAAGGCCGGCCGACGACGGCCGTGCACGTGATCCCGCTGTGGCAACGGCCTCGCAAGGGAGGACACGGATGACGGCGGAGGTGACGGACCCGGCGCAGGAGCGGTTGCGGCGGTGGCGGCTCGTGCTCGGGGGCGACGCGGCGGACGGCACCGGGTGCGAACTGTCCGGGCGGGACGCGGCGATGGACGGAGCGCTCACCGCGCTCTACGGAAAGGGGGAGAAGCCGCAGGGGGGCCGGGACCGTTCGGCGGGGCTCGGGGCGTCGGCGCCGTCCGTGGCGCGCTGGCTCGGGGACATCCGGACGTACTTCCCGTCCTCCGTCGTACAGGTCATGCAGCGCGACGCCATCGACCGGCTCGGTCTCGCCACGCTCCTGCTGGAGCCGGAGATGCTGGAGGCGGTGGAGGCCGACGTGCACCTCGTCGGCACGCTGCTGTCGCTCAACAAGGCGATGCCCGAGACGACGAAGGAGACGGCACGGGCCGTCGTGCGCAAGGTCGTCGAGGACCTGGAGAAGCGGCTCGCCACGCGCACCCGGGCCACCCTCACCGGCGCCCTCGACCGCAGCGCCCGGATCAACCGGCCCCGCCATCACGACATCGACTGGAACCGCACGATCGCGGCCAACCTCAAGCACTACCTGCCCGAGTACCGAACGATCGTGCCGGAGCGGCTCATCGGGTACGGGCGGGCGTCCCAGTCCACGAAGAAGGAGGTCATCCTCTGTATCGACCAGTCGGGATCCATGGCGGCATCTGTCGTGTACGCATCGGTGTTCGGAGCGGTGCTCGCCTCGATGCGGACGATCTCCACGCGACTCGTCGTCTTCGACACGGCGGTCGTCGACCTCACGGACCAGCTCGACGACCCCGTCGACGTCCTGTTCGGGACGCAGCTGGGCGGCGGCACGGACATCAACCGGGCACTGGCCTACTGCCAGTCGCAGATCACCCGGCCCGCGGAGACGGTGGTCGTGCTGATCAGCGACCTCTACGAGGGAGGCATCCGGGACGAGATGCTCAAGCGGGTCGCGGCGATGAAGGCCTCGGGGGTGCAGTTCGTGACGCTGCTGGCGCTCTCCGACGAGGGGGCACCGGCGTACGACCGGGAGCACGCGGCAGCGCTCGCCGCGCTGGGGGCACCGGCGTTCGCCTGCACGCCCGATCTGTTCCCCGAGGTGATGGCGGCGGCGATCGAGAAGCGCCCGCTTCCGATACCGGACGCGGCGTGACCTGCGGAGGGCCGCAGTGGTCCGACTGCGGCCCGCGAAACGGATATGACTGCCCGTCAGCTTGCAGGGGACTTGCGTCAACTCCGCACTCCCGTGCGAGGATCGGCGCCTGCTCGGCGGTGCGTCGCGCTGCGCTTGTTCCGTAGCACGGGAGGAAGCTCCCCCTCTTGATCTGGTCAGCAGCCCTGCCCGGTGCCGCTGTGCGCATGCTGCGCACAGCGGCCGGGTGGCGTGCGCTCCGGGTGGCGCTGCTGGTAGGCGGGGTGCTCGTCATCGGGCTCCTGTGCGGAGAGCGGGCGTATGCGGCGGACGGCGTGCGAGGGCTGACGGGCGCGGACGTCACGGCCGGGCGGATCGACTCGCCGGGTCTCCCTTCCCTGTCCGGAGTCGGCAGTGCTTCCCGGGCAGGGGCCGACGTGGCGGCCGTGGGGGAGCGGGTCGTGCGGGTGGTCGGTGATACGGGCGAGCCGATGAGTCCGGGGCGGGGAGAGGCGCGGGCGAAGGAGCCGCTGCCGCTGCCGTCTTCCTCGCCGTTGCCGTTGCCGTTGCCGTCGGCGTTGCCGTCGCTCAAGCTGCCTGTGCCGGCAGAGCTGCCCGCCCTGTCCGACCTGCCAACGGCACCCGCACTCCCGAGCGATTTCCTGCCCCCACCCCCCACCGGCGAAGTCACGCTCCCGGAAGCGCCCCCGGTCGACGCCCCCGCCTCCGTCGGACGGGCCAGGGCGACGGAGGTCGTCACCGGGAGGGCGGACACCGTGGTGCGCGGTGCCCCGCACCACGCCGCCGGACTCGCAGAGCGCCCCAGTCACATCAGACTCACAGACCCGGGCCACCTCAGACGCACAAACCACGCAGGCCCGTCTGACCGCCTCGGACACGGCCTGGGCGCGCACGTGCCCGCAGACCGGCCTGGCGGCGCGCTCGGCGACCGGTCCACGGCCCACGGCGGTACGTCACGCCACGGCGACGCGCATGCCGTCAACCCGAGCCATACGGCCCCGCTGAGACTCCTGCCCGGTGTAGCGGCCCCCTCTTGCACCGCAGGCACCCGGGACAGTCGCCGAGACGTCCCCGTCTTCCCCGGCTAGCACTCCACCACCCCCCAGCACCCCGGATCACATCACCCCTCCCCCTCCCCCACCGACTCCACGAGGCACCCCCTCCGGGCGGTCGAAAACCGTCGGTCGTCCGAGGCCGAGACCTCGTGGATGGGGTCGGGTGGTCCCCATTGGGGTGGGGACCAACCACCCCGCACCCCGGAGAGCCGGGCCCTGAACCGGGCCTCTGTGTTCCTTCGGGGATGCCAGACGGGCCTCACCGGGTCAACCCCAGCCCGGTGAGGCCCCTCACCTCAGGCACGCCGTGCCAGAGAGCGCGGCATCATGTGACAGGTATCACCGCTCAGGTGTGACCCTCGATTTAGAGGCCCCCCGCAAGCAGCGATAACCTGCGAGACGGACATGCCGCGCGCTCGGACACCGTGTGCGCCTCCCTTGTGACAGACAGCGGACGTCACGTTGCCCTCGCGGCACGCCCACGCAGACAACGAACCGCGAGATCACTGATAGGGACGGAAGCGCGTGGACCTGTTCGAGTACCAGGCGAGGGACCTCTTCGCCAAGCACGATGTACCGGTGCTGGCCGGTGAAGTCATCGACACGCCTGAGGCGGCCCGCGCAGCCACCGAGCGCCTCGGTGGCAAGTCCGTCGTCAAGGCCCAGGTGAAGGTCGGCGGCCGTGGCAAGGCCGGTGGCGTGAAGCTCGCCGCCACCCCCGACGAGGCGGTCGAGCACGCGACCAACATCCTCGGCATGGACATCAAGGGCCACACGGTCCACAAGGTGATGATCGCCGAGACGGCCCCGGAGATCGTGGAGGAGTACTACGTCTCCTTCCTCCTGGACCGTGCCAACCGCACCTTCCTCTCCATCGCGTCCGTCGAGGGCGGCATGGAGATCGAGGAGGTGGCGGCCACCCGCCCCGAGGCCGTCGCCAAGACGCCGATCGACGCCAACGAGGGTGTCACCGAGGCCAAGGCCCGCGAGATCGTCGCGGCCGCGAAGTTCCCGGCCGAGGTCGCCGACAAGGTCGTGAACGTCCTCGTCAAGCTGTGGGACACCTTCATCAAGGAGGACGCCCTCCTGGTCGAGGTCAACCCGCTGGCCAAGGTCGCCTCCGGTGAGGTCATCGCCCTGGACGGCAAGGTCTCCCTGGACGAGAACGCCGAGTTCCGTCAGCCGGAGCACGAGGCCCTCCAGGACAAGGAGGCGGCCAACCCGCTCGAGGCCGCCGCCAAGGAGAAGAACCTCAACTACGTCAAGCTCGACGGCGAGGTCGGCATCATCGGCAACGGCGCGGGTCTCGTCATGAGCACCCTGGACGTCGTCGCGTACGCCGGTGAGGCGCACGGTGGCGTCAAGCCCGCCAACTTCCTCGACATCGGCGGTGGCGCCTCCGCCGCCGTCATGGCGAACGGCCTGGAGATCATCCTCGGCGACCCGGACGTCAAGTCGGTGTTCGTCAACGTCTTCGGTGGCATCACCGCCTGTGACGAGGTCGCCAACGGCATCGTGCAGGCGCTGCAGCTGCTCAAGGACAAGGGCGAGGAAGTCACCAAGCCCCTCGTTGTCCGTCTCGACGGCAACAACGCCGAGCTGGGTCGCAAGATCCTCTCCGACGCCAACCACCCGCTGGTCCAGCGCGTGGACACCATGGACGGCGCGGCCGACAAGGCCGCCGAGCTCGCGGCTGCGAAGTAAGGGACGAGGGACTAAACAGCCATGGCTATCTTCCTCAACAAGGACAGCAAGGTCATCGTCCAGGGCATGACCGGTGCCACGGGCATGAAGCACACCAAGCTCATGCTGGCCGACGGCACCAACATCGTCGGTGGCGTGAACCCCCGCAAGGCGGGCACGTCGGTCGACATCGACGGCAACGAGATCCCGGTCTTCGGCACGGTCGCCGAGGCGATCGAGAAGACGGGCGCGAACGTATCCGTCCTCTTCGTCCCGCCGGCCTTCGCCAAGGCCGCCGTCGTCGAGGCCATCGACGCCGAGATCCCGCTCGCGGTCGTCATCACCGAGGGCATCGCGGTCCACGACTCGGCCGCGTTCTACGCCTACGCCGTGTCCAAGGGCAACAAGACCCGGATCATCGGCCCGAACTGCCCCGGTCTCATCACGCCGGGCCAGTCCAACGCCGGCATCATCCCGGGCGACATCACCAAGCCGGGCCGCATCGGCCTGGTCTCGAAGTCCGGCACGCTGACGTACCAGATGATGTACGAGCTGCGGGACATCGGCTTCTCCTCCGCCGTCGGCATCGGTGGCGACCCGGTCATCGGGACGACCCACATCGACGCCCTCGCCGCGTTCGAGGCCGACCCCGACACCGACCTGATCGTGATGATCGGTGAGATCGGCGGCGACGCCGAGGAGCGGGCCGCGGCCTTCATCAAGGAGAACGTGAAGAAGCCGGTCGTCGGCTACGTCGCGGGCTTCACCGCCCCCGAGGGCAAGACCATGGGCCACGCCGGCGCCATCGTCTCCGGCTCCTCCGGTACGGCCGCCGCGAAGAAGGAGGCCCTCGAGGCCGCCGGCGTCAAGGTCGGCAAGACCCCGACCGAGACGGCGAAGCTGGCGCGCGCGATCCTCGCCGGCTGAGCAGGGGGCAACGCCCTACGGCTCGGTCGTACAGCTCATAGGTGGGCCCGCTCCCTGCACGGGGGCGGGCCCACCGCCTTTTCGTGGAACAGGCGTCCGTTTCATGAGACAGGCGTCAGCGTGGCTGCGGCATCAGCCGGACCGGCCCCCGCTGCTCCTCCCTGCGCAGCTTCGCCCGCAGCTCCTGCTCCGACTCCGACAGCGGCCCGGGCGCGACCGGTGGCGGCACGCCCTGAACGGTCTCGCCCTGCGGCACCGGTGGCTCGTAGTGGGTGGGGGCCGTGCGCGCGGTGAGCGCGGTGGCTCCGATCAGGGCGATCGTGAAGGCGATGGCGGCCCGGGTCCAGAAACGGGCCCGGCGTTCCCCGGCCCGCCGCACCACCAGTGGTTTGGCGGCCCGCAGCCGTTCGATGGAGGCCAGTCCGACCAGCCGCCAGTGGAGCACCTCCGGGTCCGCCAGCTCCGGCAGCCGCTCGGCGACCGCCTCCCGCGCGTGCATCAGCCGGTTCGCGGCCGCGCGGCTGCTCGCCTCCGTCTCCGCCGCCGTCTCCGGCAGGCCGAGACCGACCCCGTCGTACAGCAGCAGCGTGCGGCGGTACGAGGGCGGCAGCTTCAGCAGGGTGTCCAGCAGTGCGCGGTCGAACGCGTCGGAGGGCGGCGGCTCGGGACACCGGTGGCGTAGGCGCAACCGGTGCCAGGGGGAGAGGGCGCAGTCGTAGGCCACCGCCCGCACCCAGCCCGCCGGGTCGGGGTCGCGGGCCACCTCGGGCCAGCGCTGCCAGGCGATGTGAAAGGCCCGCTCGACCGACTCCCGCGCCAGCTCGCGGCGGCCGGTCAGCAGGTAGGTCTGCCGGACGAGCGCGGGCGCGCAGAACGCGTACAGCGCGTCGAAGGCCTGATCGGGTGTCAGGCCGGCGGTCGCATCGTCCGGCCGACGCAGGGCCGTTGCCCGGGCGGGGCCGGGGCGCCGGTCGGTGACGGTGGTGTGGCTGTGGTCGGCGACGGTAGTGGTGTGCCGGTGGTCGGCAACGGTGGTGTGGCGATGGTCGGCGGCGGGGCCGCGGCTCTGCACGCTGCCGGCGGCACGGCTGTGTTCGGTGGCCGAGGCGCGGCTGCGGTGGCCGACAGTGGTGCGGTCCTGGTCCGTGGCGGAGGTGCGGCCCCGGTTCCTGCCGGCGGCGCGGCCGCGGTCCCCGGCCGAGGGGCGGCTCCGATCGCTCGCGGCGGCGGCCCCGCGCTCCGCATGAGGCGGTGGCACTTCCGCCTCCGTCTCCAGTGAGTTCAGCAGCTTCGCGTACCTCTCCCCTTTCCGGCCGCGCGGCGTCGAGCGGCCGGTCTCCCACCCGCGCACCGTCTCGCTGGTGACGCCCACCCGGGAAGCCAGTTGAGCCCGCGTCAGCGCGGCGGCCTCGCGCAGGCGTCGGCGTTCCTTGGGCGGCGGGAGAAGGATGGCAGTGCTCTGTGTCACAGGGCGCCCCTCCGTGCGGAAAAGTACATAAACGTATATTGAGCGACACAACGATGGTTCGCCTGTTACGACAGGAAAGCGCGTGTCGTTGGGAGCATGGCGGGCGTGATCGAGATGACCGCTCGCCGCCGTCCGCCGTCGCCCCTGCTCACCCGGATGCGCGACCGTTCGCCCGGACTGGGCGGCGCCCTCATGGGGGGCGCGGTCGCGGCGGGCCTCGGGCTCGCGTCGTTCGCCGTGCTGGTGATGATGCTGTGGATCACCTCGCCCTACCCCGACAGCGGGCCCGGCGGCGCGCTGCACGTGGCGGCGGCGTTGTGGCTGCTGGCCCACGGCGCCGAACTGCTCCGCACCGACACGCTCGCCGGCGTCCCGGCCCCCGTGGGTGTCCCGCCGCTGCTGCTGCTCGCGCTGCCGGTGTGGCTGCTGTACCGGGCGGCGCGGGACGCCACGGACGGCGGGGCGGGCGACGGGGACGACGGCATCGACGAGGACGTCGGGGAGGTGGCCGGCATCGCGGTGGTCGCGGGACCGCCGCTGGTCTCCGCCCGCAACGCGTGGACGGGCGTCGTCCTCGGCTACCTCGCCGTCGCCGCTCCGGCCGCCCTGTACGCCGCGGGCGGTGCGCTGCGGCCGTCGTGGGTGTCGAGCGGGGTGTGCGTGCCGCTGGTCGCCGTCGTGGCCACCGGAGCGGGCGTGTGGTCGGCGTACGGCCGTCCGGGCGGGCCGCTGCGGCGACTGCTGGGCGTGCTGCCGGTCGGGGTACGGCCGCTGGTCCTCGGGCCGGACGGGCGCCCGGGTGTCGCCGCCCGGGCCGCGGCGGCCGGGACGGCGGTACTCCTCGGGGGCGGTGCGCTGCTGGTGGCGCTGTCGCTGGTGGGACACGGCGCGGCGGCCCAGGCGGCGTTGCTGCGGCTGACGGAGGGGTGGTCGGGGCGGTTCACGGTGCTGCTGCTGTGTGCGGCCCTGGTGCCGAACGCGGCGGTGTGGGGCGCCGCCTACGCCCTCGGCCCCGGCTTCGCCCTCGGCACCGGCCATGTCGTCAGCCCGCTGTCCTCCGCGCCGGCTCCGTTCCTGCCGCCGTTTCCGCTGCTGGCGGCGGTGCCGGAGGCGGGGGAGGGGCGGCTGGTGCACTGGGCGGCGGCCGGGGCCGTGCCGGTGGCCGCCGGGGTGGTGGTCGGCTGGGTCGTGGCGCGGGAGGCGGCCTCCGGGGAGTGCGGCGGGACGCGGCCGGGCGGTGGGCGGGGTGTCGTCCGGTCGCCGGGGCGCACCGCCCGTGCCGCCGCCGTCGCGGCCGTGCTGTGCGCGGCCGTACTCGCGGGGCTCGCCGCGCTGGCGGGCGGGCCGCTCGGGGTCACCGTCCTGGCCCGGTTCGGACCGGTGTGGTGGCAGGTGGGTACGGCGACACTGGCGTGGCTGGTCCTGGTGGCCGTCCCGACTGCGGTGTCCGTACGGGCCTGGCGATGCCGGGCGCCCCGGTCGGACGGGCCGAGCATCGGCAGACAGCGGGAAGAACCGGCCGAGGGCGCTCGGCAGGGCGGGCACCTGCCGAAGGGCTCGCGCCGCGCCCGGGGCTGGTTCACGCGCACCGGAATCGCCGGGATCGCCGGAGTCGCGGGGGGTGCGGGCAGCGCCGGGGCCGCCGGCGCCGCCGGGAGCGCCAGGTCCGCCGGAAGCGCGGGAGCCGCCGGAGCCTCCCGGGACGGTGCCTCCCCGCCCGACGGGACAACGGAGCCGGGGACCTCATCCCCCACGCCGGACGACCCCTACGTCCCTTACGCCCCCTACCACGACGCCCCCTACGGCCTCCAGGACCTGGACGACCCCCCATTCGGACCGTACGACTTCCTGCCGGCCGACCCGGCCCCCGAGCACTACGACGTCCTGCCCCCGACCGACCCCGCCCCCAAGCCGGACACCCCCTGAACGGGACACCCCCTGAAGCAGCAGACCGCCCGTCAGCCGTCCGTGCCCAGGAAGCCCCGCAGCTCCTTCGGCAGCAGCTCCGTGCAGGACTGCTTCGCCTCGTTCGTGAGGGCGTCGTTCGTGCAGGTGTAGTAGTCGCGGTAGACCAGCTGGGCCGTGAAGGACGCGGCGACCAGGGCGATGGCCAGGGACGCCGTGACCAGGCCGCTCACCGCTGCGGTCGTCTGGGGGCGGCCCTGCTGCTCGGGGGCCGGGGAGTCCGGGTCGGGCCTGCGGGGCTTGGCGCGCAGGGCGCTGATGCCCCAGTAGAGGGCGAGCGCGCCGAGCAGCAGTGCCACGTACGGCCAGCTGAAGAGGGCGAAGAAGAAGGCCCACATGCCCGACAGCAGGGCATAGCGCGCGCGGCGCTGGGCCGGGTCCGTCGGGTCCCAGCGCGGGTTCGGTCCGCCCTGGGGGCCGCCCGGGCCCTCGGGGCCACCGCGGGGGCGTTCGCCGAAGCCGCCGGAGGAGCGGCCGGGCTGCCGGTCGCTCCACTGCCTGCCCCAGGGCGCGCGGTCGTCCTCGCCGTCGTCCTGGGAGTCGTCGCCCGACGGGCGCCGCGGCTGCCAGGGCCGGTCCGGGGTGCCCTCGGGCGGCGGGGCGAACGGGTTGTCCTCCTGGGACCCGCGCCCTCGCTCGTCGCCGCGGTCGCCGTCCGACGGCGCGTCGGGTGGTGAGCTGGGGCGCTCCCGCAGCAGCACGCTGCCGCGCTCCCCTCCCTGCGCCGACAGGTGGGGGAACGTGAGGAGTCGCAGGCTGCGGTCCGGCATCAAGTGAGCGTCTTCCCGTTGATGAGTAGGAACGAGTTGCTGAGCAGGAATGGGTGGACAGAACCGAGCGGTGTCGGACCCGGGCCCGCCACCTCTTGAACGCATCACGTCCAAACGGCGTTCCCGAACCGGCTCCGCCCAGACGCTACCTTCCGGCCAAGCCCCCGTCCCGTGGGGGCTGCCCGGTGTGCCGGTATCGTTGCTGACGGTCGGCCGGTTCGTAGGCTTCCCCGTATCCGGGGGCGCGAAGCATTCGTATGAATGTACAAACGCCAAGGCCGGCCACCTGGACAGACGCTCCCTTCGAGAAAGGCCCCCACCGTGGCCGCCAAGCCCGTGGCCCCGCGCGCCAAGCGCCTCGTCGTGCTGGTCTCCGGATCCGGCACCAACCTTCAGGCGCTGCTCGACGAGATCGACGCCGACGGTGCGCAGGAGTACGGGGCCGAGATCGTGGCCGTCGGCGCCGACCGTGAGGGCATTGAGGGGCTGGCCCGCGCCGAGCGCGCCGGGCTGCCGACCTTCGTGCGGAAGGTCAGGGATTACGGCAGCCGCGAGGAGTGGGACGCCGCGCTCGCCGAGGCCGTCGCCGCCTTCGAGCCCGACCTCGTCGTCTCCGCCGGGTTCATGAAGATCGTCGGCAAGGAGTTCCTCACGCGGTTCGGCGGGCGGTTCGTCAACACGCACCCGGCCCTGCTGCCCAGTTTCCCGGGAGCCCACGGCGTGCGGGACGCGCTCGCGTACGGCGCCAAGGTCACCGGCTGCACCGTCCACTTCGTCGACGACGGCGTCGACACCGGCCCGATCATCGCCCAGGGCGTGGTCGAGGTCCGGGACGAGGACGACGAGAGCGCTCTGCACGAGCGCATCAAGGAAGTCGAGCGAAGGCTGCTCGTCGAGGTCGTGGGGCGGCTCGCCCGCAACGGCTATCGCATTGAGGGACGAAAGGTAGTTATCCAGTGACCGCCGAGAGCAACAAGCGGCCCCTTCGCCGGGCGCTCGTCAGCGTCTACGACAAGACCGGGCTCGAGGACCTCGCGCGCGGGCTCCACGAGGCCGGGGTCGAGCTCGTCTCCACCGGCTCCACCGCCGCGAAGATCGCCGCTGCCGGCGTCCCCGTCACCAAGGTCGAGGAACTCACCGGCTTCCCCGAGTGCCTGGACGGCCGCGTCAAGACGCTGCACCCGCGCGTGCACGCCGGCATCCTCGCCGACCTGCGCCTGGAGGACCACCGGCGGCAGCTCGCCGAGCTGGGTGTCGAGCCGTTCGACCTCGTCGTCGTCAACCTCTACCCGTTCCGCGAGACCGTCGCCTCCGGCGCCTCGCCCGACGAGTGCGTGGAGCAGATCGACATCGGCGGACCTTCGATGGTCCGGGCCGCCGCCAAGAACCACCCGTCCGTCGCGGTCGTCACCAGCCCGGCCCGCTACGCCGACGTGCTCAAGGCCGTCCAGAACGGCGGCTTCGACCTCGCCACCCGCAAGCGGCTCGCCGCCGAGGCCTTCCAGCACACGGCCGCCTACGACGTCGCCGTCGCCTCCTGGTTCGCCTCCTCCTACGCGCCCGTCGACGCTGCGGCCGATAGCGGCTCCGCCGCGGGGCAGTTCCCCGACTTCCTCGGCGCCACCTGGGAGCGCGAGCACACCCTGCGCTACGGCGAGAACCCGCACCAGCCGGCCGCGCTCTACGTCTCCCCGGAGGGCGGCGGTCTCGCCCAGGCCGAGCAGCTGCACGGCAAGGAGATGTCGTACAACAACTACACGGACACGGACGCCGCCCGCCGTGCCGCGTACGACCACGCCGAGCCGTGCGTCGCGATCATCAAGCACGCCAACCCCTGCGGTATCGCGGTGGGCGCGGACGTCGCCGAGGCGCACCGCAAGGCGCACGCCTGTGACCCGCTGTCGGCGTTCGGCGGCGTGATCGCGGTCAACCGCCCGGTCAGCAAGGAGATGGCCGAGCAGGTCGCGGAGATCTTCACCGAGGTCATCGTCGCGCCGGACTACGAGGACGGCGCCCTGGAGGCCCTCACCAAGAAGAAGAACATCCGCGTGCTGCGCTGCCCCGACGGGCCCGCCGCCCCGGTCGAGGTCAAGCCGATCGACGGCGGCGCGCTGCTCCAGGTGACCGACCGGCTCCAGGCCGACGGCGACGACCCGGCCAACTGGACGCTGGCGACCGGCGAGGCGCTGGACGCCGACGAGCTCCAGCAGCTCGCCTTCGCCTGGAAGGCCTGCCGCGCGGTGAAGTCCAACGCCATCCTGCTCGCCAAGGACGGTGCTTCGGTGGGCGTCGGCATGGGACAGGTCAACCGGGTCGACTCCTGCAAGCTGGCGGTGGAGCGGGCCGGGGCCGAGCGGGCCCGGGGCGCGTACGTCGCGTCTGACGCGTTCTTCCCGTTCCCCGACAACATCGACGTCCTGGGCGCCGCCGGCGTCAAGGCCATCGTGCAGCCCGGCGGTTCCGTCCGTGACGAACTGGTCGTCGAGGCCGCGCAGAAGGCCGGCATCACGATGTACTTCACCGGGACGCGGCACTTCTTCCACTGACGGTGGCGAGCGGGTCGGTGATCAACACCGACCCGCTCTCCGTACGACTCAGCCGTCGACCTCGTACTGCCCGACCTCCAGGAAGTACCGCAGCTCCTCCGGAGTGCCGTCGATGGCCTCCTCGGCGGCGGCCCGGAGCGCCGCGCTGATGGTCGGGTCGGCCAGGATGCGGGCGATGGCGACGCGGTCGTCCTCGGCCTGGGCGAGGCGGTAGCCGGTCTCCAGGAACGCGCGCAGGGCCTCCGGGGTGTTCACGTCGAGTGCTTTGCCGGCTTCCCGCTTGACACCCCGGCCGGAGACCGGGTCGGCCAGGATGCGGGCGATGGCGACGCGGTCGTCCTCGGCCTGGGCGAGGCGGTAGCCCGTCTTCAGGAACTCCCGCATGTCCTCCACGGTGCCGTCGAGGGCCTCGTTGGCCTCCCTGCTGACGCCGCGGCCGCTGTCCTCGTCGGCGATGATGCGGAGGATCGCGATCCGCAGATCGTCCTCCGACATCTCGTCCACCGGCGTGCCGTCCGTCACCGCGGCGGCGGTCACGGCGGGGGTCGCCGGGGCCGGGCCGGCGGCGAGGGCCGGGGTGGTGAACAGGAGGGCCGGCGTCAGGGCGGCGGCGACGATCAGGGCACCGCGGGCGGGTCTCATGCGTGAACCTTCCTCAGGGTCAGGGGAGTTGGTGAAGCCGGGCGGTGCCAGGCGGGTGCCTGGGCCCCGGTGCGGACATCCTCACATTCCCCGCCGCGCGAGGCAGCTCCCTTTTTCAGGTCGGGGAGCGCAGCGCCGCCCACGTCCTGGGGCCGACCTTGCCGTCGGGGTCCAGCCCCTTGGCGCGCTGGAAGCCGCGTACCGCCGTGGCGGTGTCCTTGCCGAACCGGCCGTCCACGCCCGCGCCGCCCACGTCGTAGCCGCGCTTGGCCAGCATGCACTGCACCTGCACGACGCGCTGGCCGCTGTCGCCGCGGCGGGTGAGTTCGGTGCCGGAGTAGTAGGTGCAGTCGGTGAGCCACGGGGGCCCGGCCGAGGCGGTCGGCGTCTTCGGCGCTTGCGTGGCGGAGGGCCGGGGCTTCGTCGTCTCCGGCGAAGGAGCGGGGGCGGTGGTACGGGTGTCCGCCTCGGCCTCGTCGCCCGAGGGGCTGGGCGAGGTTCCCGTCGCCCCCTCACTCTGCGGGACCTGCCTGGTCGGTGAGGCGGAGTCCGGGCGGTCGAAGCCCGGCAGGGACGTCCGGTCGTGACCGTCGCGGGACGCACCGGCCGTGGGGGCGGCTGAGCCGGTGTCGCCGGCCGACGAGGGGCGCGTGGCCAGAAAGGCCGTCAGGGCGAGGGCGCACACGGTGAGTACGGCGGCGAGGGCGGCGTACGGCTTCAGCCGCCGCCGGGCGGGAGTTCCGGCCGCCGGTGGCGCCACCGGCGTACTCCCCGCTCCCGGGGACCCGAAGCCCGGCTGCCCCGCCGCCGGTACGCCGGATACGGGCGCCGGTCCCGGCGGCCCGTACCCCGGCCCCGCAGCAGCCGGATGTCCCACCGCCCGCTGCACCCGCGGCGGCGGTAACGGACTGTCCTTCAGCGCCTCGTACGCCTGCTGCCGGACCAGGATGCGGCTGCCCAGCGGCTCCTGCCAGGAGGCGGACCGGGGCTGTGCCGAGGCCGTGTCGACCAGGTCCTGGGGGCCGGGGCGCAGGGCCGGGTCCTTGGAGAGGCACGCCGTGAGGAGGTCGGCCAGGTCCGGGTCGGCCGTCCGCACCTCGGACATGACCTCCGCGTTCGGCTCCTCCGAGGCGATGCGGTGCAGGACGTCCACGCCGGTGCCGTCGCCGAAGGGGGCGTGTCCGGTGACCGCGTGGACGACGGTGCTCGCGCAGCAGAACACGTCGGAGGCCGTGTCGCAGCGGCCGTCCCTGAGGTACTCCGGGGACATGAAGGCGGGTGTGCCGACGCGGTTGCCGGTCGTGGTGATCGCGCTGGCGTCGACGGCCTGCGCGATGCCGAAGTCGACGACGTGTGCGCCCTGCCGGGTCAGGAGAACGTTGGAGGGCTTGAAGTCCCGGTGCACGATCCCGGTGGCGGCCAGCGCGCCGAGCGCCCGCCCGAGATCGGCCACCAGCCGCCAGGCGTCGTCCGGTGGCAGGACACCGCAATCCCGCACCGCCTCGGCCAGGTTGAGACCGGGTAAGTACACGGTGGCCATCCACAGCAGCTCGCTGTCCGGCTCGAAGCCCGTGCCCAGCAACTCGGGGGTGTAGGGCGCGCCCACGCGCGCGTGCACGGTGGCCTCCCGCTCGAACCGCCGCCGGAAGGGCGCGTCCTCGGCGTACTCGGGCCGGATGACCTTCACCGCGGCGAGCCCGGGCGCCCCGTCCCCGTGCCGCGCCAGATAGACCCGGCCCATGCCACCCCTGCCGAGCAGCCCCAGCGGTACGTACGGTCCGACCCGCACCGGATCGGTGGGCCGCAGCGGCACGCAACCGGTCTGCGCGAAGGCGGCGTCTGACATGGATCCCCCGGCTGTGGTCCTGGCAGCGATGCGGGAAACGGTACCGGAGCAGGCCCGCCGGCCTGACGTGCCCGGCGCCCCGGGAGTACCTGTGAACTCTGAGGGTCACTTCTTCACGGCCGGGGTGTACTCCTTGAGGTAGTGGGCGACGCGGGCGGCGTAGTCGCGGTACTTCGGGGGAACACCGCCCGCGTTGTTCACGCTCTTGTACGACGTCCGGTACGCGGCGGCGACCAGCACCCGGCGGTCGCCGCTCAGCCCGGCCTCCAGGCGTGGTTCGGCGAAGCACAGGTAGCGGGCCATGGCCGGGATGGACTCGGAGGGGGTGAGCGGCGGCCTGGGGGTCTCCTTCGCGGGGACGCCGTCGGCGCGGATCCACCAGCGCAGGATGCTCGGGGTCCAGCGGGCGATGCCGTACTCGCCCTCCTCGCCCGCGTCCGGGTCGGAGAGATCGGGGTCGAAGTCGCTCTCCACCTTCAGCATCGCGGCGATGAGCGCCGGGGTGATCTCCGGCTGGACGCAGTCGTGGGCCGAGTCGACGATGAGCCGCCGGTAGGCGACCGGGACGCCCTTGTCGGTGCGCAGTTCGGAGGCGCCGTAGGTGGCGGGCGTCACCTTGCGGGTCTCGCCGGCCTTGCTCCCGCCGTCGTCGCCGGGACCGGTCCAGGTGGTGATGCCGTAGCCGAGGGCGGCGAGCGCGGCACCGGCCGCGAGGACCGCGATGCGGCGGGAGCGGCGGTGGGCCGGGCGCAGGCGCGGCAGGCGGAAGGAGCGGTGGCCGGTGCCGGCGGCCGCCCGGACGCGGTCGAGCAGGGCCTCGCCACAGACGCGGTCCTGGTGGGTGCGGGTGAGGCAGGCGGAGATGATCTGCCGCCAGTCGTCGGGCAGTTCGGGCGACAGACGCAGCTCGTCTGTACCGCGGGCGTAGGCGGCGGCCGCGTCGCGGCGGGCCGTCGGAGTCCCGCCGGGCAGCGGGAAGGAGTCGGTGAGGACGAGGTGCGCTAGGACCCCGAAGGCCCATACGTCGGCGGACGGGCGGATCCGGCGGCCCCGTTCGCCGATCTCGGTCCACAGGAGCTCGGGCGGGGTGTAGTCGGGGGTGGAGAACGCCGGGGTGTAGGCGTGGGTGCCCTCCAGCTCGGCGGCCATGTTGAAGTCGGCGAGGCGGACCGAACCGTCGTCCATCAGCAGCACGTTGGCCGGCTTCAGGTCGCCGTGCACCCAGCCGGCGCCGTGCAGCTGGGCCAGGCCCTCGCAGATCTGCGCGAGCAACGCGGGACCGGCCTCGGGCCGGGGCTCCGCGGTGAGCAGGGCGGACAGGGAGCCCTCGGCCCGCTCCAGGACGAGGACGGTGGCGCCGTCCAGTTCCGGCCGGTCCGGGTCGTCGACCGTCAGCGTCTCGTACATCCGCACCAGGCGCGGCTGCTTCAGCCGCCGGTACAGCTCGACCTCCCGCTCGACCAGCTCCCGCAGATGGGTCAGCCGGCGGGGCGTGGCCGTGCCCGTGGGCAGGAACTTCAGGGCGGCCGTCCGGGGCAGTTCCGTGCTCTCCGCCGTGCGCCGGGCCGCGTACACACTGCCGAAAGCGCCGGTCGCGAGGGGCTCGCGCACCTCCCAGACGCCGACCCGGTAGCCCTTCGGCACCGCGACGGCGTAGGGCTCGGTCACCGGGGCACCCGGCCCGACGACCGGCTTGCCAGAACGGCCAGGTCGTCCTCGCGGACCAGGTCGAAGCGGAGCGCCAGCGAGACCAGGGACTCCTTCTTGCCGTTGAGCCGCGGGCCGGTGTCCGCGCTCTCCGGGCCCGGCTTGAGGCGCAGTTTCACGGCGAGGTAGTCGATGTTCCACTGCACCGACGTGCGGGACGCGGCCGGCCAGGTGGGGCGCAGGCGGTCGGCGACCTGGTCGACGGTGGGCAGCGGGGCGTGCGGGGTACCGCGCAGGCGCGGTTCGCACAGGGCGGCCAGGACCGCGAAGTAGCGTTTGGTGCGGTCGAGGGAGAAGGCCGGTGCGGTCGTGGCGCCGTCGAGGCCGCCCGTGCCGCTCAGGTAGTCGTGGCGCGGCGCCCACACCTGGAGCGCCAGCAGGTCGCCGGCGGCGGGCAGCACGATCCGCGAGAACTCGAAGGGGATGGGCGCGTCCAGCCGCCCGGGTGCGATCTTGACGTGTTCGCCCGCGCCCTCCGGGTTCTCCACCACGTAGGTCTGTTCGCGGCTGAGGTTGCTGAGTATCCAGAAGGCGCCCTGCGCGGTGATCTCACCGGCCCGGCGGGAGACTCCGTCGTGGGTGATGCGGAGGTCGTTGTCGTGCGCGGACCGGCCGAACGTGAGGCGTTCACCGGGCGCGAGTCGGATCTGGCTCAGGTCTCGCTCGTCCTCCGTGGTCGGCGGAGGTACCACGATGATGCTGTACAAGGTGTGCTCTCCCCGTGCCTGACGGCTATGGACGTCAGACTAGGGCGACGCACCAGGGCCGTGCCCCCCTCGTACGGGTGAGACACGGCCCTTGGATGTGATTGGCGTGAACTGGTCCGCTCGCCGGGGTCCGTTCAGTAACGGGGACGGTTGAACCAGGCCTTGCCATTGGCGTTGCCGACGAACACGGCGACCAGGATGGCCAGGACGGTGTGCACCAGGCCCACGAGGATGAACGGGTAGATGCCGAGGACGGCGGTGATGATGGCGAAGACCAGGATGGTGACGCGAGCGCCGTTGCCGCCGTTCTTGAACTTGGTCGCCAGGACGGCCGCGAACACCAGCCAGGCCAGGCCGAACACCACGTAACCCCAGATCACGCCGGTCGACTGGCCGACCAGGTCCTGGAAAGCGGTGTTGTCCTTGAGGGACTCGTCGTCCTTCGCGGCGTTGAGGGCCGCGGCGGCGAAGGCGAAGAACGCCACGCCTATGACCTGGAGGCCGACGATGACCCACATCATCACGCGGGCCGCGCCCACCGAGCCGGGCATCGTCGTCGGCGCGGCGGGACCGCCGTACTGGGACACCGGAGGGGCCTGCGGGTAGCCGTAACCGGGCGCCTGCCCCTGCTGCTGCGGGTAGCCGTAGCCCTGCTGGGGCTGCTGCTGCGGCTGCCCCTGGGGAGCACCGTAGGGGTTGTTCGGATCGCCGTAGCTCATGGGGGACTTTCCTCCGTTGTTCCGAGTGCGGGGACGCGCGTGGCATCCGCACGGAGGAGAGTTCTTCAGACAGCGACCGTCCCCCCGTTGAGCTGCCCGCGGCACTTGTCAGGTCATCGTTCTTCACCACAGACGGGCTTGTCCAGCCGCATTCCCGATGTGTTGTGCAAGTGCAACATCACTGATCATGGGCGGATACGGGAGGAGGGGCACCGCGGTGCCCGTATTGCGGCCGGATTGGAACCGTGGGCGGGTCATCCGCGAGGATGGGGGCATGACCGCCCAGATTCTCGATGGCAAGGCCACCGCAGCCGCGATCAAGTCCGATCTGACCGCCCGCGTGGCGGCGCTGAAGGAGAAGGGCGTCACGCCCGGCCTCGGCACGATCCTGGTCGGGGACGACCCCGGCAGCCAGAAGTACGTCGCCGGCAAGCACCGTGACTGTGCGCAGGTCGGCATCGCCTCCATCCAGCGCGAGCTGCCGGCCACGGCGACGCAGGAGGAGATCGAGGCGGCCGTCCGCGAGCTGAACGAGGACCCGGCCTGCACGGGTTACATCGTGCAACTGCCGCTGCCCAAGGGCATCGACGAGAACCGCATCCTGGAACTGATGGACCCGGACAAGGACGCGGACGGCCTGCACCCGATGAACCTCGGCCGCCTGGTCCTGAACGAGCCGGCCCCGCTGCCCTGCACCCCCAACGGCGTCCTCACCCTGCTCCGCCGGTACGGCGTGGAGATCAAGGGTGCGGAGGTCGTGGTGGTCGGCCGGGGTGTGACCATCGGCCGACCGATGCCGCTGCTGCTGACCCGGCGCAGCGAGAACGCGACCGTGACCCAGTGCCACACCGGCACGCGTGACCTGTCGGCGCACCTCAAGCGCGCGGACATCATCGTCGCCGCGGCCGGTTCCGCCCATCTGATCCGCGCCGAGGACGTCAAGCCGGGCGCGGCCGTCCTCGACGTCGGCGTCTCCCGCAGCGCCGAGGGCAAGATCGTGGGCGACGTCCACCCCGACGTGGCCGAGGTCGCCGGCTGGATCTCCCCGAACCCCGGCGGAGTCGGCCCGATGACCCGCGCCCAGCTGCTCGTCAACGTGGTCGAGGCGGCGGAGCGCAGTGTCGGCTGAGCGGAGCGCGGGCAGCGCCTCGCAGGCCGGGGACACGGAGGGCGCCCCGGCCGTCACGAGTGCGCAGGCCGTGCAGGGCGAGCAGGATGCGCCTGGTGTGGTCGACGGTGACGCCGATGCGGTGGTGCGGGACGAGGACGGCGATCTCACCGTGCGGGATCCCGTCAGCGCCCCCGATGCCGAGGGGCGGCCGCGGCGGGTCACCCGGCGGTTTCCGTTGTTCACCAAGGACACCGCGCGGCCCGAGGGCGGTGGCCGGGCCGCGCCCGGGGACGCGTTCGCGCCGGCGCGGCAGTGGCCCGTCCTCGCCGTGCTGGGACTGGTCGGACTCGGGCTGCTCGTGACCGCGTTCGGGCAGTTCCGGCTCGGGACGCTGCTGATCGGCACCGCCCTGCTGGGCGGTGGCGCGATGCGCTGGCTGCTGCCGGACGTCGGTATGCTCGCCGTCCGCTCCCGGTTCACGGACATCGTCACGTACGGGATCATGGGCCTGGCGATCGTTCTGCTGGCGATGATGGCGCAGCCGAATCCCTGGCTCCAGATCCCGTTCCTGAAGGACACACTGCACTTCACGGTCACCAGCGAGTGACCGGACGGCGGTCCGTCCTCTCCCCCGAGGAAGGACGGGCCGCCGTCACGGCCAACCCTCCTGCACGGCGAACGGCCTGTTCAACGGCTGTCAGTGCGCTGTGGCACGGAAGTGACAGTTCCGGTACGTCCGTCGGGAGATTCGGCATGAAGTGGTGCATCCACGGGGTTGGCGTGGACAATCGGGACGGTCCAGGGTGTTTCGCGCGCCGGTGCTGTGCTCCTGTGCGCCCCCGGTCAGGGAACTGAGATCCTGGGTGGGCGCATCCCTGTGGGTAGCCAGAACGGGGACTCGGCCAAGGCCGCCAACGCGCGGGGCGAACAGCGCGGGACAGAACAGCACGTACCGGGGGGAAGAGGGGGGAAGCAATGCCTCGTTGGAGGGCCTTGCCGGAGGAGCTCGATCCACAGATCAGGGAGTTCACCAGCCAACTGCGCAGACTCGTGGACCGCAGCGGTCTGAGCATCGCGTCGGTGGCGGACCGCACGGGCTACAGCAAGACGTCGTGGGAGCGTTATCTGAACGGCCGGCTGCTCGCGCCCAAGGGCGCGATCGTGGCGCTGGCCGAGGTCACCGGGACCAATCCGGTGCACCTCACCACCATGTGGGAGCTCGCCGAGCGCGCCTGGAGCCGCTCGGAGATGCGGCACGACATGACGATGGAGGCCATCCGGATCTCCCAGGCGCGTGCCGCGCTCGGTGAGTTCGGCGGGCAGGACTTCGGGAGTCCCCCGGCCGGTTCCAAGGGTGACGGCAAGACGTCCTCCGCGGGCGGTGGCGGGACGGCCCGCAGAAGCGGCAGCGCCACGGTGACGCCGGGGATCGCGGGGCCGGCGGGCGTCGCCCCGACCGTGCCGGCGCAGCCGACGGCCCCCGAGGTGCAGGACTCCACCGGCAGCGGTGGGACCGGGGTCAACTCGTGGGGAGTGGCCGGGTACCAGGGCCCGTCCCAGGGCCTCGGGCGTCCCGCCGGAACGGGGACCGGCACGCCCGGTTCGGGTCCAGGCACCGCCCGGATGCCGGGCGTCGGGGCGGGCTCGCAGGGCACACCGCCGCGGGACGCCGTCCCGGCGGGCGCGGGTGGTGCCGGCGGCACCGGCGGTTCTGCCGGCTCCGGTGGCTCCGGCGGCAAGCGGCGGACCGCGACGTTCCTCGCGGGTGTCGTGGGTGTGCTCGTGGTGATCGCCGGCGCGTTCTACCTCACCGGTGGCGGTGGCGACGACGAGGCCAGGGGCGGCACCAAGTCGCCGACGCCGACCGCCGGCACGAACCAGGAGCTGCCGCCCGGCGTGAAGTGCAGCGGCGACAGCTGCACGGGCAAGGACGCGGAGAACATGGGGTGCAGTGGTGACCTGGTGACCACGGCCGAGACCGCGACCGTCGGCACGACCGTCGTCGAGGTCCGCTACAGCGAGACCTGCAAGGCGGCCTGGGGCCGTATCACCCAGGCGGCCCAGGGCGACGAGGTCCAGGTCAGCGCGGGCAAGGCGAAGCAGTCCGGGAGCATCACCGCCACGGGCGACACCATCGCGTACACGCCGATGGTCGCCGTCAAGAACGCCGCCGACGCCAAGGCCTGCGCAATCCTGGCCTCCGGCGACCAGGGCTGCACGGAGTAGGGGGACGACCGGCTGCCCCTGGCGGGACGAGTGGCTGCGGGGGCGCCCGTGGCTTCCGGCCGGGGCGATCCGGCGGGGTGATCCGGCCGGGGCTGGGGGTCCGGCGGGCGCTTGGCACAGGGCGGGCTGCCTTGCCCTGGCGGGGCGTGTGGCTGCTGGCTGGTGTCGGGACTCGGTGGTGCTCTGCGCGCCGTGGGCTGCCCTGTGCTCGGCGGGCGCCTGACTTGCAGGCCGAAACCTCAGGGCCGGCGAGTGCCCGTCACCCCGCGAGTGCCCGTCACCCGGCGGGTGCCTCGCGCCGGGGGAACCCAGCACTTGGCCCCAGCGCCCGACCAAGGCTGTCTCGACGGGCGCGGCGCGTCGAGCTTCCGGCCGCGGGCTGGGATCCGGGGTGCTCTGCACGCGGTGGGCCGCCTTGCCTCTGAGGGCGTGGCTTCCGGCCGGGAGTGGGGCGGGTGGGACCGGGTAGCGCCTGGCGCCCGGAGCCGGCGCCTGGGCCCGGTGGGTTGCCTGGCCTTCCGCCGGACGTCCGGCGGGCCGTGGATGCGCGGTAAACGGGGGCGTTGTGCGCCGGTTGGGGCCGTCTGTGTCCGGTGGGGCGCCTGATCTCCGGCCGGAGGTCCGAGGGTCCGTCGGTGCCCGGTGAAACGCGGGGCGTTTCGCACCGGGTGGGGTTCATCGCGCCTGGTCGCAGCGTCCCGCCAGCGGCCGGAGGCGTCGGTGGCAGGGCCGGGCGGGGATGAATTTCGGGGAGGGTGGCATGGCCGGGGGAATCGGGGGCACGCGAACCGTACCCCCACGGGAGTCCGGCTTGGTCGGTTCCCCCGGCGGCCGCCTTCGTCCTCCTCTCCCGGACGGGCGGCCGCCTTTTTGTACGGGTGTCGGTCGGTTGTGGGGTGGGCCACACCGACCCGGCCGTCCGGGATCCCGGATGCGCGATAGCCTGACCGCTGGATGGATCTCTTGACGCCAAGAGATCGATCAAACGTCCGGGGCAGGGACGCCCCACCGCCAGCTGTCATACGGAGAACGCCATGACCCGCACTCCCGTGAACGTCACCGTCACCGGCGCGGCCGGCCAGATCGGTTACGCCCTGCTCTTCCGCATCGCCTCCGGTCAGCTGCTCGGCGCGGACGTGCCGGTGAAGCTGCGCCTGCTGGAGATCACGCCCGCCCTGAAGGCGGCCGAGGGCACGGCCATGGAGCTGGACGACTGCGCGTTCCCGCTCCTGCAGGGCATCGACATCACGGACGACCCGAACGTCGCCTTCGACGGCACGAACGTGGGCCTGCTCGTCGGCGCCCGCCCCCGCACCAAGGGCATGGAGCGCGGCGACCTGCTGGAGGCCAACGGCGGCATCTTCAAGCCGCAGGGCAAGGCCATCAACGACCACGCCGCGGACGACGTCAAGGTCCTCGTCGTCGGCAACCCGGCCAACACCAACGCGCTCATCGCGCAGGCCGCCGCGCCGGACGTACCCGCCGAGCGGTTCACGGCCATGACCCGTCTGGACCACAACCGCGCCCTGACCCAGCTCGCGAAGAAGACCGGCTCCACGGTCGCCGACATCAAGCGGCTCACCATCTGGGGCAACCACTCCGCCACTCAGTACCCGGACATCTTCCACGCCACGGTCGCCGGCAAGAACGCCGCCGAGGTCGTGAACGACGAGAAGTGGCTGGCCGAGGACTTCATCCCGACCGTCGCCAAGCGCGGCGCCGCCATCATCGAGGCCCGCGGCGCCTCGTCGGCCGCGTCCGCCGCCAACGCCGCGATCGACCACGTCTACTCCTGGGTCAACGGCACCGCCGACGGCGACTGGGTCTCGATGGGCATCCCGTCGGACGGCTCCTACGGCGTCCCGGAGGGCCTGATCTCCTCCTTCCCGGTCACCTGCAAGGACGGCAAGTACGAGATCGTCCAGGGCCTGGAGATCAACGAGTTCTCCCGCGCCCGGATCGACGCCTCCGTCAAGGAGCTCGAGGAGGAGCGCGAGGCGGTCCGCGGCCTCGGCCTCATCTGACCGGAGCCTCTCCGCGTTCGCGCGCAGGCCCCGTACCGGTTCCGTCCGGTGCGGGGCCTGCGGGCTTTCCGGCGCCCTTCCGCGAGCCCCCGTACCCGGCGACCACCGCCGCCGTGGCCACCAGGACCAGCAGCGCGACCGTGCGCAGGGCCGGGGCCATGCCCTCGTGGAGGTCGCCGCGGGAGGCCAGGACCGTCCCGGTGACCGCGACGCCGAGCGCCGCGCCGATCTCCCGGGCGGCGGTGCCGAGGCCGGACCCGAGACCCGCCTGGTGGGGCGGCAGGGACGTGACGACGCCCAGGGTCAGCGTCGGCATGCACAGCCCGGTGCCCGCCGAGATGACCAGCAGCCAGCAGGCGTACACCGCGTAGGGCGTGCCCGCGCCGGCCGTCGACACGCCGAGCAGACCGAGGCCGATGAGGGCCAGGCCGCCGCCGATGACCGGCCGGGGGTGGGCGGCCCAGCGTGCCGCCAGCCTCGGCACGAGCGCCATGCCGACGATGAGCGGGACGATGGCGACGCCGGTGCGGGCGGGGCCGTAGCCCTTGACGCCCTGGAGGTACTGCGAGTTGAGGTAGAAGAGGGCGAACAGGCCGAAGAAGCCGGTCGCCATCCCGAGGGTGGCCGCGCGCAGCCGGGGCGCCCGGAAGACACGCGGGTCGAACAGCGGGGTGCGCGAGCGCAGGGACTGGACCGTGAACAGGGCGATCAGCAGGGCGCCCGCCGCGAACGCGAGCAGGATCCGCGGTGCGCTCCAGCCGTACTCCGGGCCCTCGATGATGCCGAAGAGCACGGCGACCAGCCCGGCGGTGAGGAGCAGCGTGCCGCCAGGGGCGAGGTGGCTGTGCGGTGAGCGGTCGGTGCGCGGGGTGGTGACGGCCACCGCGAGGGCGAGCAGCGCGGCCAGCGGCACCATGACGGCGAACAGGGCGCGCCAGGACAGGAACTGGCCGGCCAGTCCGCCGCCGAGATTGCCGGCCAGCCCGCCGAGTCCGATCGCCAGTGTCCAGGAGGCCATGGCCCGGGCGCGCCCGTGCGGTCCGGCGAGGTGCAGCAGGATCGACATCGTCGCCGGTGTGATCAGCGCGGCCCCGGCTCCAGAGACACCGCGCCCGGCGATGAGCAGCGCCGGGTCCCGGGCGAGGGCGCTGAGGCCGGCGCCCGCCGCGAACAGGGCGAGTCCGGTGAGCAGGGCGCCCTTGCGGCCGTACCGGTCGCCGAGGGCGCCGGCCGGGACGAGGAGCCCGGCGAAGACGATGACGTACGCGTCGACCGTCCACAGGATCTCGCTGGACGAGGGGTGCAGGGACGACGAACTCAGCTGCGGGATCAGCAGGTTGATGGCGGCGACCATGCTCTGGGCGACCAGGACGCAGGCGCACAGGGCGAGCAGGGTCCGCCGTTTCAGGGCGTGCGGGGGCAAGGCTCCTCCCGGGAGCTCGGTGGATGGGGGGATCGCCTCGTCACCGTAGGCTCGGGCCGTACCCGTACTCCAGTGCAACCTTTGCAAGGGATCGATGCGTGTGACGCAATCAAGTGGCCTGGACCTGAATCTGCTGGTCGCCCTGGACGTGCTGCTGGAGGAGCAGAGCGTCGGCGGTGCGGCACGGCGGCTGCATCTGTCCGAACCCGCGATGAGCCGCACCCTGGGGCGGATCCGCAAGGCGCTCGGTGACCCGGTGCTGGTGCGGGCCGGGCGGCGGATGGTGCCGACGCCGCGTGCGCTGGCCGTCCGGGCCGAGGTGAGCGCGGTGGTGGAACGGGCCCGGGCGCTGTTCGCGCCCGCCGACACCGACCTGAGGACGGTGACCCGTACGTTCACCGTCCTCTGCCACGACGCCGTCGCCGCCGCCTGCGGCCCGGACCTCTTCACCCGGGCGGCCCGCGACGCCCCCGGGATCCGCCTCCGCTTCCTCACCGAGAGCCATGTGGACGGGCCCTTCCTGCGCGAGGGCACCGCCGATCTGGAGGTCGGCGTGATCGACACGGTGGCGCCGGAGGTGCGGGTGGAGTCGCTGTACGAGGACCGGATGGTGGGGGTCGTCCGGGCCGGGCATCCGCTGCTGGAGGGCGAGTTGACGCCCGAGCGGTTCGCCCTGGAGGCCGATCACCTGACCGTCTCCCGGCGGGGGAAGCTGCACGGGCCGGTGGACGAGGCGCTCGCCGGACTCCGCCTGGCCCGGCGGGTGGTGGGGTCGGTGGGTACCTTTCCCGCCTCCCTCTTCGTCCTGCGGGCCACCGACCTGGCGGGTCTGATCAACTCCTGGAGCGTGCCGCTGGCGCGGGCCCTGGGTCTGACCACCTTCGACGTCCCCCTGCGGCTCCCACCGGTCCACGTCGGACTGGCGTGGCACCCGCGCCACGACGCCGACCCCGCTCACGGCTGGCTCCGGGGGGCGGTGCGGGAAATTCTCGCCGAGTGGTCGGACGCCCTCTAGCCGCATCATCCACCCCGCTCTGCGCCCGCTTTGCCCATGATTGCCCGCATCTCCAGTGACACAGCGCACTTTCGGCCACGGATCGCGCATGCATCCGGGGGAGGGGGGCAGGCGCACTCGGTCTCTTAGTGACACATGTGTGACACAGGGGCGCTGATCAGGAACGGAAGGCGAAAGCGATCATGGCGGAAAGCAACGAACTGCAGGCGCGCAGCACCATCCACGCGGGAGGGGAATGGCGTGCGGCCGTCTCCGGCGCCACGCGCGAGATCCTCGACCCCGCGGACGCCCTGCCGTTCGCCGTGGTCGCGGAAGGTGACGAGAAGGACACCGATCTGGCGATCGCCGCCGCCCGGCGCGCCTTCGACGAGGGGGAGTGGCCGCGCACGCCCGCCGCCGAGCGGGCCGCGCTGCTGCGCCGCGTCGCCGACCTGCTCGTGCGCGACCGCGAGCAGCTCGGGCTGCTGGAGAGCCGTGACGCCGGCAAGACCGTCGAGGAAGGGCGCGTCGACATCGACTGCGTCGCCGACGCCTTCCGGTACTTCGCCGACCTGGTCGCGGCCGAGAGCCCGGGCCGGGTCGTGGACGCCGGCTCGCCCGACATCCACAGCGTCGTCGTGCACGAGCCCATCGGCGTCTGCTCGATGATCACGCCCTGGAACTACCCGCTGCTCCAGGCCAGTTGGAAGATCGCCCCGGCCCTGGCCGCCGGCAACACCTTCGTCGTCAAGCCGAGCGAGATCACCCCGATGACGACCATCGCGCTGATCGAGCTGCTCGTCGAGGCCGGACTGCCCGCCGGGGTCGCCAACATCGTCACCGGGCCGGGCCACTCGGTCGGCGCCCGGCTCTCCGAACACCCCGACGTCGACCTGGTCTCCTTCACCGGCGGCCTGATCAGCGGCACCAAGGTGGCCCAGGCCGCCGCGCCGACCGTGAAGAAGGTCGCCCTCGAACTCGGCGGCAAGAACCCCAACGTGGTCTTCGCCGACGCCTGCGCCACCGACGAGGACTTCGACACCGCCGTCGACCAGGCCCTCAACGCCGCCTTCATCCACAGCGGCCAGGTCTGCTCGGCCGGCGCCCGCCTCATCATCGAGGAGTCCGTGCGGGACCGTTTCGTCGCCGAACTCGCCCGGCGCGCCGAGAAGATCCGCCTCGGCCGCGGCACCGAAGACGGCGTCGAGTGCGGCCCGCTGGTCTCCGAGCAGCAGCGCGCCAAGGTCGAGACGTACGTCGAGTCCGCCCTCAAGGAGGGCGCGGTGCTGCGCTCCGGCGGGAAGCGCCCCGAGCCGTCCCCCGAGCGCCCGGAGAACGGCTACTTCTACGAGCCGACCGTCCTCGACCACTGCCACCGCGAGATGCGCGTCGTACGGGAGGAGGTCTTCGGGCCGGTCGTCACCGTCGAAACCTTCCGCACCGAGGACGAGGCCGTCGCGCTCGCCAACGACACCGAGTACGGCCTCGCGGGCGGCGTCTGGACCACCGACGCGGGCCGCGCCCGGCGCGTGGCCGGCCGGCTGCGGCACGGCACGATCTGGATCAACGACTTCCACCCCTACCTGCCGCAGGCTGAATGGGGCGGTTTCGGCAAGAGCGGTGTGGGCCGCGAACTCGGCCCGGCCGGCCTCGCCGAGTACCGCGAGACCAAGCACGTCTACCAGAACCTCGCGCCGAAGCCGGTGCGCTGGTTCGCGGGCTGACCTCCCTCCCCAGGGCCGACCCCGCCACCCTCCGAGCCCGATCCCTTCGTCCCCTCTGGTTCATCCCCTCTGGAGCAAGCACGCCATGTCCCACAACCATGAGTACGACTATGTCGTGATAGGCGGCGGAACAGCCGGTTCCGTCATCGCCTCCCGCCTGACCGAGAACCCCGACGTCTCCGTCGCCGTCATCGAGGGCGGCCCCAGCGACGTCGGCCGCGACGACGTGCTGACCCTGCGCCGCTGGATGGGCCTGCTGGGCGGCGAGCTCGACTACGACTACCCCACCACCGAGCAGCCACGCGGAAACTCGCATATCCGGCACAGCCGGGCACGTGTGCTGGGCGGCTGTTCCTCGCACAACACCCTGATCGCCTTCAAGCCGCTGCCCGCCGACTGGGACGAGTGGGAGGCCGCCGGCGCCAAGGGCTGGGGCGCGGTGCAGATGGAGGCGTACTTCGCACGCCTGCTCAACAACATCGTCCCCGTAGACGAGCAGGACCGGAACGCCATCGCCCGCGACTTCGTCGACGCGGCCCAGGCGGCGCTGGACGTGCCGCGCGTGGAGGGCTTCAACCAGAAGCCGTTCACCGAGGGCGTCGGCTTCTTCGACCTCGCCTACCACCCCGAGAACAACAAGCGGTCCTCGGCGTCGGTGGCGTATCTGCACCCGGTGATGGACGAGCGCCCCAACCTCACGATCCTGCTGGAGACCTGGGCGTACAAGCTGGAGCTGGACGGCAACCGCGCCGAGGGCGTGCACGTGCGCACCAAGGACGGCGAGGAGATCCTCGTCAAGGCCCGTAACGAGGTCCTGCTGTGCGCCGGCGCCGTCGACTCGCCCCGGCTGCTGATGCACTCCGGCATCGGCCCGAAGACGGACCTGGAGAAGCTCGGCATCCCCGTCACGCACGACCTGCCGGGCGTCGGCGAGAACCTGCTCGACCACCCCGAGTCGGTCATCGTCTGGGAGACCAACGGCCCCATCCCGGAGAACTCGGCGATGGACTCGGACGCGGGCCTGTTCGTGCGCCGCGACCCCGAACTGCCGCACCCGGACCTGATGTTCCACTTCTACCAGATCCCGTTCACGGACAACCCGGAGCGACTGGGCTATCAGCGGCCGGAGTTCGGCGTCTCGATGACCCCGAACATCCCCAAGCCGAAGAGCCGCGGCCGGCTGTACCTGACCAGCGCCGACCCCGAGGTCAAGCCCGCCCTGGACTTCCGCTACTTCACCGACGAGGACGACTACGACGGCCGCACCCTCGTCGACGGCATCAAGATCGCCCGCGAGATCGCCAAGACCGAACCGCTGGCCGGCTGGCTCAAGCGCGAGGTGGCCCCCGGCCCGGACGTCACCGGTGACGAGGAGCTCGGCGAGTACGCCCGCAAGGTAGCCCACACCGTCTACCACCCGGCCGGCACCTGCAAGATGGGCGGCGCCGACGACCGGCTCGCCGTCGTCGACCCCGAGCTGCGCATCCGCGGCCTGGAGGGCATCCGCGTCGCCGATGCCTCCGTGTTCCCCACGATGACCACCGTGAACCCGATGATCGGCGTGCTCATGGTCGGGGAGCGTGCCGCCGAGCTGATCGGTGGTGGTGCCAAGTGACCGCGACCCTCGAACCCCCCACGGAGCAGACCATGGACACGACCCCCGTCTTCTCGGTGGAGGGCCTGTGGAAGGTGTTCGGCCCCAAGGCCGACCGCGTTCCCGGCGACCCCGAGCTCACCGCCCTCGACCCCGCCGAACTGCGCGCCCGCACCGGCTGCACGGCCGCCGTCCGGGACGTCAGCTTCGACGTGCGCAAGGGCGAGGTCTTCGTCGTCATGGGCCTGTCCGGCTCCGGCAAGTCCACGCTGGTGCGCTGTCTGACCCGGCTGATCGAGCCGACGGCCGGCACCATCGCCATCGACGGCGAGGACGTCCGCGCCATGGACCGCTCCCGGCTGCGCGAACTGCGCCGCCACCGCGCCGCCATGGTCTTCCAGCACTTCGGCCTGCTGCCACACCGCACGGTCCTCGACAACGTCGCCTACGGCCTGGAGATCCAGGGCATGGGCAAGGCCGAGCGGCGTGAGCGGGCCGCCGAGGTCGTCGCCAAGGTCGGCCTGGAAGGCATGGAGCACCGCCGCCCCGGCCAGCTCTCCGGCGGCCAGCGGCAGCGCGTGGGCCTCGCCCGCGCGCTCGCCGTCGACCCCGAAGTCCTGCTGTTCGACGAGCCGTTCAGCGCGCTCGACCCCCTCATCCGGCGGGAGATGCAGGAAGAGGTGGTCCGGCTGCACCACGAGGAGGGCCGCACCATGGTCTTCATCACCCACGACCTCCAGGAGGCCCTCAAGCTGGGCGACCGCATCGCCCTGATGCGCGACGGGCAGGTCGTGCAGCTCGGCACGCCCGAGGAGATCGTCGGCTCGCCCGCCGACGACTACGTCCGCGAGTTCGTCCGGGACGTCCCGCGCGAGCAGGTCATGACCGTCCGTACGGCCATGCGCCGCCCCGCGGCGGACCAGGACGGCAGCGGGCCGGCGGTCCGGCCCGAGGCGACGGTCTCCGAGGCGATCGAGGCGGTCGCCCGCGCCGGCGCACCGGCCCGTGTCATGGACAAGGGCCGCTGCGTGGGCGTGGTCGACTCCGACACGCTGCTCGGCGTCGTCGCCGGCACGGAGCAGCCCGCCCCGCCGGGGACCGAGCAGCCCAAGGAGGCGGTGTGATGGCGACCATCACCGCCTCCCCGCCGCGTATCGGCCTGCCCGGCCTCCTCAAGCACCCGGCTGTCCGCAAGCTTCTCTTCCTGGCCCTCGCGGCAGCGATCCTCGTCCCGCTGGCGAACGCCCGCTGGGCGAGCGGCACCTGGCCGAGCGCCCTGACCGTCGACTTCTCCGAGCCGCTCGCCAAGGCCAGCGACTGGATCATCGACAACCGCGACAGCCACCCGCTGTTCCTGTACTTCCTCGGCCACGTCAGCAACGTCGTCGTCATCGCCGTACGGGCCGTCTACCTCACCCTCCTGGCCGTGGGCTGGGCGGGCGTCACGGCCCTGGGCGCGCTGGTCGCCTGGCGCGTCGCGGGCATCCGGCTCGCCCTCGGCACGGGCACCGCGTTCCTGGCCTGCGGCCTGCTCGGCATGTGGGTGCCGACCATGCAGACGCTCGCCCTGATGGTCGTCGCGGTCGTCGCGTCGGTCGTGGTGGGCCTGCTGCTCGGGCTGGCCGCCGGGCTGTCCGACCGGATGGACCGCGTCCTGCGCCCTGTCCTGGACACCATGCAGGTACTCCCGGCCTTCGCCTACCTGCTGCCGGTCGTGCTGATCTTCGGTATCGGCGTCCCGGCGGCCGTCCTGGCCACCGTCATCTACGCCGCCCCGCCCATGGCGCGACTCACCTCGCTCGGGCTGCGCGGCGCCGACAAGGAGGTGCTGGAGGCCGTCGCGTCGCTCGGCTCCACCGCACGGCAGCGGCTGCTGACCGCCCGTCTCCCGCTGGCCCGCAAGGAACTCCTCCTCGGCGTCAACCAGACGATCATGATGGCGCTGTCCATGGCCGTCATCGCGGCCGTCATCGGCGCGGGCGGTCTCGGTGACCGCGTCTACCAGGCGCTGGCCTCGGTCGACGTGGGCGCCGCGCTCGCCGCCGGTATCCCGATCGTGCTGCTGGCCGTCGTCCTGGACCGCGTCACGGGCGCGGCGGGGGAGCGGCTCGGCGCCGACCCGGAGCCCCGGCGCGGGCTCGGCTGGCTGTACGCCCTGCTCGGTGTCGTCGCCGTGGCGGTCGCCGGGCGTCTCGCGGGCCGGCTCGACTGGCCCGACTCCTGGGTCGTCGGCATCGCCGAGCCGGTCAACCGCGTGGTCGACTGGATGACCGCGCACCTGTACTCGGGTGTCCCCGTGATCGGCGGCACCGCCGACTGGGCCGGCCACTTCACCACCTGGGTCCTCGACCCGATGCGTGACGGCCTGCAGGGGCTGCCCTGGTGGTCGGTCCTGCTGATCGTCGCCGCGCTGGCCTGGGTGATCGGCACCTGGCGCACCGCGCTGACCGCCGTCCTCGCCATGGCCGCGATCGGCGCGCTCGGCGTCTGGAAGCCGTCCCTCGACACCCTGTCGCAGGTCCTCGCGGCCGTCGCCGTCACCCTCGTCGTCGGCTTCGCCACCGGCATCGCGGCGGCCCGCAGCGACCGCCTGGAACGGCTGCTGCGGCCGGTCCTGGACGTCTTCCAGACGATGCCGCAGTTCGTGTACCTGATCCCGGTCGTCGCCCTGTTCGGCGTCGGCCGCGCCCCGGCCGTCGCGGCCGCGATCGTCTACGCCCTCCCGGCCGTCGTCCGCATCACCACCCAGGGCCTGCGCCAGGTCGACCCGGCCGCGCTGGAGGCCTCCGGTTCGCTCGGCGCGACCAGCTGGCAGCAACTGCGTCAGGTCCAGCTCCCGCTGGCCCGCCCGGCCCTGCTGCTCGCCGTCAACCAGGGCCTGGTCCTGGTCCTCGCCGTCGTCGTCATCGGCGGCCTGGTCGGCGGAGGCGCGCTCGGCTACGACGTCGTCTTCGGCCTCGCCCAGGGCGACCTGGCGACCGGTCTGGTGGCCGGCGCGGCGATCGTCTGCCTCGGACTGATGCTCGACCGGGTGACCCAGCCCACCGAACGCCGCGCGAAGAAGGGAGCGTGACATGCGAGTCCGTACGACAGCCGCGGTCGCCGCGGTGAGCTCCCTGGCGCTGCTCACCGGCTGCGGTGCCGCCGACATGACCAAGCAGGCCTCGCCCTTCGCCAACGCGCAGGGCGCCAAGACCGTGACCCTGTCCGTGCAGTCCTGGGTGGGCGCCCAGGCCAACGTGGCCGTCGCCCAGTACATCCTGGAGCACGAGCTGGGCTACCGTGTCGACACCGTCCAGGTCGACGAGGTGCCCGCCTGGGACGCCCTCAGCCAGGGCCGCGTCGACGCGCTCCTGGAGGACTGGGGCCACCCCGAGCAGGAGCAGCGGTACGTCAAGGACAAGAAGACGATCACCGCCGGCGGCGAACTCGGCGTCACCGGACACATCGGCTGGTTCGTCCCGACGTACCTCGCCAAGCAGCACCCGGACATCACGAACTGGAAGAACCTCAACAAGTACTCCCACCTGTTCCGCACCCCGGAGAGCGGCGACAAGGGCCAGCTGATGGACGGTTCGCCGTCCTACGTCACCAACGACAAGGCGCTGGTGAAGAACCTGAAGCTGGACTACCAGGTGGTGTTCGCCGGGTCCGAGGCCGCGCAGATCACGCAGATGCGGCAGTTCGCCAAGGAGAAGAAGCCCTTCCTCACCTACTGGTACTCGCCGCAGTGGCTCTTCAAGAAGGTCCCGATGACCGAGGTGAAGCTGCCGCCGTACAAGGAGGGCTGCGACGCCGACCCGGAGAAGGTCGCCTGCGCCTATCCGCACACGCCGCTGCAGAAGTACCTGAACTCGGGCTTCGCGAAGAACGGCGGCAAGGCGGCGGCCTTCCTGAAGAAGTTCAAGTGGACGACCGAGGACCAGAACGAGGTCTCCCTGATGATCGCCGACAAGAAGATGACGCCGGAGGACGCGGCGAAGAAGTGGGTGGACAGCCACCGCTCCACGTGGAAGAAGTGGCTGTCCTGAGCGTCCCTACGGTCGCAGGCCGGCGGCGATCTCCCGCAGCGCGCGGGCGGCCCGCCGCTGGAGCCCCGGCCCGAAGGTGATCCGGGTGGCCCCTCGCGCGCCGAGTTCGGCGGGTGTGGGGCCACCCTCGGTCGGGGCACCCACGTTGATCGGCCCCTGGATTCCGGCCCGCAGCAGCGGCAGCACCTCAGGCGGGGCCCCGATCGGATAGACGCAGTCGGCGCCCGCGGCGACGTACAACGCGGCCCGCTCGACGGCCCGTTGGGGATCGGCGACCCCGCAGGCGAAGGTGTCCACGCGCGCGTTGACGAAGACCCGGTCGCCGGCCGCCTCCCGCACCTCGGCCAGCCAGTCGGCGTGCGCGTGCGGGTCCTTGAGCACCCCGCCCTCGGAGTCCTCCAGGTTGCAGCCCACCGCCCCGGCCTCCAGCAGCCGCTCCACGAGCTCCTTCGGCGCGAGCCCGTACCCGCCCTCCACGTCCGCCGAGACCGGCACGTCGACGGCCCGGACGATCCGGGCGACCGCCGCGAACATCTCGTCGGCCGGGACCTGCCCGTCCTCGTACCCGAGGGAGGCGGCGACCCCGGCACTGGGCGTGGCGAGCGCCGGGAACCCGGCCTCGGCGAACACCCGGGCGCTGGCCGCGTCCCAGGGTCCGGGCAGCACCAGGGGATCGCCGGGCGCCCGGTGGTGGTGCAGGGCGCGGAACTTCTCGGCCTTGCTCATGGCGTGTGACCTCCCGGCGGAATCCGGCGGCTGACCATCACCCGGTTCCAGTTGTTGATGGCGACGGCCAGACCGATCAGATGGGCGAGCCGGGCCTCGTCGAAGTGCTTCGCGGCCTGCTCGAACACCTCGTCCGGCACAAAACCGTCCGTCAGGACCGTCACCGCCTCCGTCAGCGCGAGTGCGGCCCGCTCCCGCTCGTCGAAGACGTCCCCCGCCTCCTCCCAGGCCGCCAGCAGATCGAGCTGCTTCTCGCTCACGCCGTGCTCGCGGGCGATCGCGAGGTGCATGTCGAGGCAGAACGCGCAGTGGTTGAGCTGCGAGGCGCGGATCACCACGAGTTCGGCCAGGGCCGGGTCGCCGAGGCCCTTCTTCGCTGTGGCGCTCAGCGCTGACAGGGCGCGGCCGACCGCCGGGTCGAGCGCCCGCGTCCGAGCCGTCACTTGTACTGGCCCGGCTGGTAGTGGCCCGGCGTCATCCGGCAGGTCACCCCGAACCGGTTCCAGGCGTTGATCGTCGTGATCGCGGCGATGAGCTGCGCCAGCTCGGCCTCCTCGAAGTGCTTCGCGGCGTTCTCGTACACCTCGTCCGGCACGAAACCGTCCGTCAGGACCGTCACGGCCTCCGTCAGCTCCAGGGCCGCGAGCTCCTTCGCGGTGTAGAAGTGCCGCGACTCGTCCCAGGCGCTGAGCTGGAGGATCCGTTCGACGCTCTCGCCCGCCGCGAGGGTGTCCTTGGTGTGCATGTCGATGCAGAAGGCGCAGTGGTTGATCTGGGAGGCGCGGATCTTCACCAGCTCGTACAGCTTGTGGTCGAGGCCCTGCCGGGCGGCGATCTCCAGCCGGACCATCGCCTTGTAGACCTCGGGCGCGTGCTTGGCCCAGTCCAGGCGGGCGGGCTCCTCGGGGGCGTACTCCACGGTCGTCGTGTCGGTCGTTTCATCGCTGTGCGTCGTCATGTCCTCGACCCTAGGAAGAAAGCAGCCCAGGGGTATGGTCCATTTCCATGGCGGAACATTGGGCCACTTTGGGCATCGACCTGCACCTGGAGCCGACCGGCCCGGGCCTGCGCCGGGGGCTGACCGACGCCCTGCGCGAGGCGGTGCGCTCCGGCCGGCTGGCCCCCGGCACCCGGCTGCCCTCCTCCCGCGCGCTCGCCGCCGACCTGGGCATCGCCCGCAACACGGTCGCCGACGCCTACGCCGACCTGGTCGCCGAGGGCTGGCTCACCGCCCGGCAGGGCTCGGGGACCCGGGTCGCCGCCCGGACGGTGGTACCGCCGGCCGGCACGGCGCCCCATCCCCGTGAACGCGGCCGCCCCGCCTACGACCTGCGCCCCGGCAGCCCCGACCTCGCCTCCTTCCCGCGCGCGGAGTGGCTCAAGGCCGCCCGCCGCGCCCTGACCGCCGCCCCCCACCACGCCCTCGACTACGGCGACCCCCGGGGCCGCCCCGAGCTGCGCGCCGCGCTCGCCGGCTACCTCTCCCGGGCCCGGGGCGTACGCGTCGACCCCGAACGGATCGTGGTGTGCTCCGGGTTCGCGCACGGCCTGAAGCTGCTCGGCACGGCCCTGAGGGCGCGCGGGGCACGGACGGTCGCCGTCGAGTCGTACGGGCTCGATGTGCACTGGAGACTCCTGGCCGCGTCCGGTCTGCGCACGGTCCCCCTGCCCTTCGACCGGCTGGGCACCGACCCCGGCGCATTGTCCGCCGCCGACGCGGTCCTCCTCACTCCCGCCCACCAGTTCCCCATGGGCGTCCCCCTGCACCGCGACCGCCGCGCGGCCGTCGTGGACTGGGCGCGCCGCACCGGCGGGCTGGTGCTGGAGGACGACTACGACGGCGAGTTCCGCTACGACCGTCAGCCCGTGGGCGCGCTCCAGGGGCTGGACCCCGACCGGGTGGTCTACCTCGGCACCGCGAGCAAGGCCCTGGCACCCGGGCTGCGGCTGGCCTGGATGGTGCTGCCGCCGGGCCTCGCGCAGGAGACCGCCGCGGCCAAGGGCGGGATCGACACCTGCGGGGCGCTGGACCAGCTGACCCTGGCCGAGTTCCTCGACGCCGGGGCCTACGACCGCCATGTCCGCGCGACCCGCCTGCGCTACCGCCGCCGCCGCGACGCCCTGGTCGCCGCCGTCGCGGCCCGGGCGCCCCAGGCCCGGGTCACCGGCATCGCGGCCGGGCTGCACGTCCTGCTGCGACTGCCGCCCGGCACCGAGCAGTCGGTGGTCCAGGCGGCCCACTGGCAGGGCCTGGCGGTCCACGGACTCACCCGCTACCGGCACGCCGCCGCGGTCGCCGAGCCGGCCGACGCCCTCGTCGTCGGCTACGGGACACCGCCGGACCACGCGTGGTCGGGGGCGCTGGACGCGCTGTGCGCGGTACTGGCCGGATAATCGCGCGAATTCCCCTCCGGAATGCCGCTCAACGGATATGGTCACCCCATGAGCGAAAGCACTTCCCTGCCCCGCGTGGCCCTGAAGAAAATAACTCCCGACGTCTCCGCCGCAATGGGCTCCCTGCACGCCGCCGCCGTTTCCGCGGCGCAGGACGCCAAACTCGAACCGGAACTGCTGGAACTGGTCAGGATCCGCGCCTCGCAGATCAACGGCTGCGCGTTCTGCATCGACATGCACACCAGGGACGCCCGCGGCCAGGGCGAGACCGAGCAGCGCATCTACGCCCTGAACGCCTGGCGGGAGACGCCGTTCTTCACCGAACGCGAGCGTGCGGCACTGGCGTTGACCGAGGCCGTGACGCTCGTCCACGACGGCCACGTCCCGGACGCGGTGTACGCCGAGGCGGCCGGGGTGTTCGAGGAGAACCAGATCGCGGCGCTCATCTGGTCGGCCACGGTCATCAACGCGTACAACCGGATCGCGATAGCGACGCGCATGGTTCCGAAGAACTGAAAAATAATCGAAGCAGTCAGCGAAAAACGCGCCGGGTCGAATTCGACCCGGCGTCGCCATTTCCTCGACTCAGTCGGCCGGCAGCGGCTCCATGAGGCCGTCCAGCCAGTTCCGCCATTCCCCGGCGCGCTGAGCCGGAGGCACTCCCATCGGCCGCCCGACCCAGCCCGTCACGGGCCGGATCCCGTGCAGCGCGTTCACCAGCCACACCTCCCGGCCGTCCAGTTCGGCCACGGTCCGCTCCCGGTGCGCGATCCGGATCCCGGAGCGCAGTGCCCGCTCCTGGACCAGCCCGGACGTCACGCTCGGCAGGACGGGCAGCCGGGGCGGGGGCAGGCACAGGGTGTCGTCCTCCCACCACAGGACACTGGCCGTGGCCGACTCCAGCACGGTTCCCGAGGGCGCGATCAGCACCGCCTCCTCCGCGCCCTCGCCGCAGGCCCGGCGACGCACCCGCGCCAGGGTGTCCAGGTCCGGGCCCTTACGGCGGGGCACGGTCCGCGGATCGGACTGGCCCGCCGCCCACAACCGCACCCCCGTGCCGAGCGGCGGTGCGGGCCGCAGCAGCAGCCGCAGCTCCAGGGAGCCCGCCGCGAGTTCCACCCGCGGGAACCACGCACCCGTGCGTGGCAGTACGGCCGTCACGTCCTGCCAGAACGCGACAAGCCGGCGCGGCTGTGGCCCGCCGCAGTCGGCGCAGGCCCGCGCGAACCGCTCCCGGTGCCGGTCATAGGCCCGCACCCGGCCCTCGCGCACCAGCCACGAGTCCGCGACGAGCAGCCGCCCCCCGGCCGCCTGGTCCGCGGCCGGGGCCAGGCCACGGCCGGGCGTCCACGCCCACAGGCCTTCCGCCACCGCCGGTGTCGTCACCCACACCCTCCTCAGTACTTGCGTCCCGCCACGGCCGGCGCCCCGTGCCGGGGCCCGTACGGCGCGTGCTCCAGCCATGACCCGCACCACGGCAGCACCGGCGCCAGGGCCGCCGCCGTCCGCTGCCTGACCCGGACGATCCGGCGGCGCGGCCGCAGATGGTCCAGGGCGGCACCGGCGGCGGCACTGTTGAACAGGCCGGCCGCCCGCCGCACCTCCGCGAACCCGGCGACCGCCTCGCCGGTCCCCGCGGCGGTCGCCTCGGCGGCGGCCGCCGCGTCCGCGATCCCGCTGTTCATGCCGCGTGCCCCGAACGGCGGAAAGAGATGCGCCGCCTCGCCGGCCAGCAGCACCCGCCGGTGCGGATCGGTGAACGACGCCGCCACCTTGCGCAGGAAGCGGTACGTCGACACCCACAGGATCCGCTCACCGTAGCCGTCCCCGACGACCGAGGGCAGCCAGCGCCGTACGGCCTCCTCGGTGCCGAACTCCTCCGGCCGGTCGTCGTCCCGGCACTGGAGGTCGACCTGGAAGCCCCCGGTGAACGGCACCCGCATCACACTGCGTCCGCCCACCCCGGGATGCTCGTAGTGGAAGACCCGCTCCAGCGGCAGCTCCGCGCCCGGCACGTCGGCGACGTCCACGACGACGTGGAAGCCCTCGCCGTGCGTGCCCTCCAGGGCGATGCCCAGCTCGCGCCGGACCGTGGAGCGGGCCCCGTCGGCGGCGATCGCGAACGCGCCGGACCACACCCGCCCGTCCTCACCCGTCAGCCGGACCTCCGTCTCGCCGGCGCTCACGCCCGTCACGCGCGCGCCCCACACGAACTCCACCCCGGCCTCCGCGCAGGCCGCGCGCAGGAACCGCTCGGTGTCCGTCTGGCGCAGGCTGGTGAAGGGCGGCGGGCCGGACGGGGGCGGGAAGGTGCGGGAGTACACCTCACGTCCCCGGTAGAGGGTGCGCCTGGTGTGCCAGGTCCGCCCGTAGGAGGTGATCTCGGCGGCGAGGCCGGGCCGCATCGCGTCCAGCAGGCCGAGGGTCTCCCGGTGCACGAACAGGGCCCGGCTGCCGGGCCGTTCACGGTCCTCCGGCTCCGCCTCCAGCAGGACGGCCGGCAGCCCGTGCGCCCGCAGCGCCAGAGCCGCCGACAGGCCCACGGGTCCGGCGCCCACGACCAGGACCGGGGTCATGCCCGGACGCCTTCGGTGAGCATCCGGGCGATCTCCACCCGCTTCACCTTCCAGGTCGCGGTCATCGGCAGGTCCTCGAACCGCCACTGCCGTGGCTCGGCCATCGCCGGCAGCCCTGCCGTCGCCCGGCGCCAGCGCTCCGGGTCCAGGGGCCGTTCGCCGCGCACGCACACCACCGGCACCGGCTCCCGGTCCGCGCCCGGCACGATGACGACCTCGCGCAGCTCCTCCAGCCGGGACATCAGCGTGTCCTCGACCTCCAGATTGCTGTGCACGGCGTCGATCTGGTCCACCTCCCGGTCGATCAGGTACAGCGCGCCCAGACGGCTCCGGTAGCCCATGTCGCCCATCTCCCACCAGCCGTCGGTGAGCTGACGGTCGTAACGCTCCGGCATGCCGAGGTAGGTGAGGATCCGGCCCCGGGTGCGGGCCTCGATCCGGCCCGGGGTGCCGGGCGGGACCCGCCCGCCCCCGGCGCCGGTGACCCGGACCCGGGTGAAGCCCGGTATCCCGAACCCGACCCGGCGGCCATCCGCGCGGGCCGCGCTGCGCCGGGTCACCACCTGGAACGCCACCGGGCCCGTCTCGCTCTGCCCGTACAGCTGGACCAGCCAGGGCGTACGGCGCCGCGAGGCGCCCAGCAGCCGCCGGACGGTGCGCGGATGGATCGCGTCGAACGTGGAGCCGTACGCCCGCACCCGGGACAGCGGGGCGCCGGGCGCGTCGGCCAGCTCCTCCCACAGCACGAACGTGTTGGGGTGCGTCTCCACGATGCCGGGCCGGTGCCGGACCAGCAGCGGGCCCACCGCGGCCGGATCCGGGTCGGTGATCAGCACCAGCGGGCTGCCGAAGTGCAGCAGGACGCCGAGCAGGTGGTAGAAGCGCGAGTGCACGAACGACATGTGCAGCGCCGCAGGCTCGCCCCGAGTGGGCCAGCCCATCGCCTGCTGCGGCACGAGCCTGTTCCACATGGTGTGCGCGCAGTGCACGGCCAGTTTGGGGACGCCGGTGGTGCCCGAACTGTGGGTGATCAGGGCGGGTTCGCGGGGGTGCAGCCGGACCGGCGGGGGCGGCTCGGCGCCGGCGAACTTCGCCAGGGGCTCGGCCCCGGCCGCGTCGTCCACGCAGAGCGTCCGCCGCACCAGCCCGGACAGGGCGAGCTCCCGCAGGCCGTCCAGGGTGGGCCTGTCGGTGATCAGCCAGGGCCTGCGCAGCCGTTCGAGCAGCTGCGCTGCCACGGCGGGGGCCAGCGCGGGCGACAACAGCACCGGCACGGCGCCGATACGGGAGACGGCACAGGTCAGCAGCATGATGTCGACGTTGTCCGCCTTGTGCACGACGACCTGCTCCGAGGGCCGCACCCCGGCCTCCCACAGCCGCCCGGACAGGTCCTCGACCAGGTCGGCCAGCACGGTGTAGCTCAGGTCGACCCCGAGGGAGGGGGCGACGTCCAGCGGCCGGTCCAGGGTGACGAAGACGGCTCCGTGCCGGTCGGCCGCACGCCGGAAGACCGGTCCGAGATAGAAGCCGCGGTCGGTGAACAGGGGTGCTCGCATGCGGTCGTTCCTCTCTGCGGGGCTCACCGGGCGCATCTCCACGGGGCTCATCAGGTGCCTCTCTACGGGGTTCACCAGGCGCCCCGTCGCACCAGATGGCGGCGCAGCTTCCCGGTCGGGGTGCGCGGCAGCGACGGGACGAAGCTGACGCTGCGGGGGACCTTGAACGCGGCGAGGCTCTCCCGCGCCAGGCCGACGAGCTCGTCCGCCAGGCCGTCCCGCACCGGCGACGCGGGGACCACGAAGGCCCGCAGCCGGCTCGCGCCCCGCCCGTCGGGCACGGCCGCGACCGCCACCTCCCGCACCACCGGATGGCCGCGCAGCACGGCCTCCACCTCCAGCGGGGAGACGGTGATGCCGCCGACCATCTCCATGTCGTCGGCGCGGCCCAGATGCCGGTAGGAGCCGTCCGGTTCGCGGCACGCCCGGTCGCGGGTGGCCAGCCAGCCGCCCACCAGGGTCCGGGCGGTCTCCTCGGGCCGGTTCAGATAGCCGGGCGTCACCGTCGGCCCGCGCACCCACATCTCGCCCTCCTCGCCGTCCGGCACCGGGCGGCCGTCCCGGTCCCGCAGCTCCACCTCGAAGCCGGGCACGGGACGGCCGACGGTGCCCGGGTGGTTGTGGGTGAAACCGTTGGCGCAGAACGCGTGACCGGCCTCCGTGGAGCCGATCTGCTCCAGCACGGGCGCGCCGAGCAGCGCGGTCACCTGCCGGGCGAGCCCCTCGGGCAGCCCCTCGCCGGCCGACACCGCGGCCCGTACCGAGGCGAAGCAGCCCTCGTGCCCGTGGCCCCGCTCGGCCACCAGCGCGGCGTACGCGGACGGCACCGAGTACAGCAGCGTCACCCGGTGCCGGGCGACGAGTTCGTCGATGGTCGCCGGGGTGGGGCGCCGGTCCACCAGCACCGCGGACGAGCCGGAGAACAGCGGGAAGACGAAGGCGTTGCCGAAGCCGTAGGCGAAGAACAGCTTCGACACCGACAGGGTGACGTCCTCCGCGGTGATCCGCAGCACCCGCCGGCCGACGAGGTCGTGGTACGTCCGTGGATCGCCGTGCGTGTGCACGACGCCCTTGGGGCGGCCCGTGGTGCCGGAGGTGTACTGGACGTAGAGCGGGGTGTGCGCGTGGACCTGGTGGGCGGGCGCGGGCTCGGCGGCGGGGGCGAGCGCCATGAGCTGGTCGGCGCCCAGGCGGGCCCGTCCGGCGAACCGCTCCTCCAGGCCCGGGCCCGTCACACAGAGCACGGCCTCGGTGTCGTCGGCCATGAACGCGTGGTCGGCCGCGGTGAGTTCGGGGTTGACCAGGACCGCGACGGCGCCGAGGCGGGCGGTGGCGAGGAAGGCCGTCACCCAGGCGAGGGAGTCGGGCAGCGCCAGCAGTACGCGGTCCCCGGGGCGCACCCCGTGGCCGGCGAGCACGGTGGCGGCCCGGGCCGCGAGGTCGTGCACCTCGCCGTGGGTCCACGCCCGGTGCCCCTGGTGGAAGGCGGTCCGTCCGCTCCATCCGCGCCGCTCGGCGAGCTCTTCGAGCTGGGCCGCGAGGTTCCCGGGCGCCTCGGCCGCAGCGGGGTGCAGCACCGCCTGCGGACTGGTCATCGCCGCGCCTCCTCGGTGGCCCCGGCCCGGTCACCCGGCGGGGCCTGCCGCCGGATCCGCTCGGCCGTGTGCTGGTGCAGGGCCCGCATCGGGGCCGCGGTCTTCAGCAGCATCTCCGCGTACTCCGCGTCCGGATCCGAGCCGAGGACGATCGCCCCGCCCGCGCCCAGGTGCATCTGGCCGTCGGCGAACACGGCGGTACGGATGACGATGCTGAGATCCGCTCCGCCGCCGCACCCGAAGTAACCGAGGGCGCCCGAGTACACCCCCCGGGCCTCGGACTCCAGCGAGTCGATGATCTCCAGGGTGCGCAGCTTCGGCGCGCCGGTCATCGAGCCGCCGGGGAAACAGGCCCGGACACAGTCCACCGCGTCCGTGTCCGCCCGCAGTCTGCCCTGCACGGTCGAGACGAGCTGGTGCACGGTGGCGTACGTCTCCGTGGCCATGAGCTTGGAGACCCGCACCGACCCCGTCCGGCAGACCCGGCCCAGGTCGTTGCGGAGCAGATCGACGATCATCAGGTTCTCGGCCCTGGTCTTGGCGTCCGACGCCAGCGCGTCCCGCAGCCGGGCGTCTTCCTCCGGCCCCTCGCCCCTCGGTGCGGTCCCCTTGATCGGCTTGGCCTCGGCGGTGCCGTCCCGCCCGATCCGCAGGAACCGCTCGGGCGAGGACCCGGCCACCTCCAGCTCCCCGAACCTCAGGAACGCCGCGTACGGGGCCGGGTTGTCGCGGCGCAGCGTCCGGTAGAACTCCAGCGCGTCGGGCGGAGCCGGCAGCCGGGCGGCGTTGGTCAGGCAGACCTCGTAACTGGTGCCCGCGCGCAACTCCCGCTTGCACGCCTCGATGTCCGCGAGGTACGTCGCCCGGTCGCGCACCAGCCACGGCTCGGCGGCGCCGGGGTCCGCCGGGGCGGGCGCCACGGGCAGGAGCGGGCGCTGCGTCGCCACGCAGGTGAGGTCGGCCAGGGTGCTCTCCAGCCAGTCGGCGGCCTCCCGCGCGGCCTGCGGGGTGTCCTCCGCGAGGCAGACGGCGTACGTGAAGCCCTCCTGGTGGTCCACCGCGATCACCCGGTCGGCGAACAGCCAGGCGGCGTCCGGGACTGGGGAGCGGTGCCGGTTGGGCGAACCGCAGTCCGCCTTCACCTCGTAGCCGAAGTAGCCGACGTACCCTCCGGTGAAGTCGAACGGCAGCCCGGTCGCGTCCACACGGCGGTTGCCCAACTGCCGCTTGAGGTAGTCGAAGACACTGGCCGCGACCTTCCTCACCGGCCGCCCCGCCCGCTCGATCTCACAGCGCCCGGTTTCGACGTCGTAGCGCACGAACTCGGCGAGCGGCCCGCTGCCGTCCCCGAAGAACGAGAACCGCGACCGCCCCGGCTCCACGAGTGAACTGTCCAGCCAGAACGCCCGCGGGGCCCCCGCGTACATCCGCCCGAAGGCCGCCTCGACATCCACGGCCCCGACGATCCGCCGACTGTGCAGCCGGTACCCGACGCGGTGGGGGCGACGGGGGCGGGGGATGGTGGCGGTGGGAGGGGCGACGGCGTCGGAGGGGCCGGAGTCCCTGGCCGCCCCGCCCTCGCCACGCCCTGCGCCCGCCTCACCCTCGCGGTCCACCTCGCCCCGCCACCCGCCCCCGGCGGCCGCTGCAGCTGCCCCGGTCACCGGGATCACCGCCGCCTGAAGCGCGGCCGCAGGCCGATGGCCCGAGGCCGATGGCCGGGCGATCCCGACCTCGCACTCCGGTACCACCACGCGGCGTCGGGCCGCCTCCGGTGACGGCACCGCCGTGTTCTTCGTCCGCAGCTTGCCGGCCCGCTCCGCGGTCAGGTTGCGGAAGTTCACGAGCATGCGATGGCCGAACTCCGTGAGGACGGACTCCGGGTGGAACTGCACGCCCCACAGCGGCCGGGTGCGGTGCCGCAGTCCCATCAGGACGCCGTCCTCCGCCCAGGCCGTGGCCTCCAGCATCTCCGGCAGCGGTTCGCGCACGGACAGCGAGTGGTAGCGGACGGCGGTGAAGTTCTGCGGCAGGCCCTGGAAGAGGTCGCGTTCGTCGTGCCGGATCGTGGAGAGATGCCCGTGCCGCGGCTCCGGAGCGGGCCCCACCACCGCCCGCTCCCCGAGCGCGATCCCCTGATGGCCGAGACACACGCCGAGCACCGGAACCGGGGAGGTCGCCACCAGCCTCGCCGCGATGCCGAAGTCACGCGCGTCCGCCGGGTGCCCGGGGCCCGGGGACACCACCAGGTTGTCGAAATCCCGGAGATCAGGGATCCCGTCGACGGCGGCGTCGTTGCGGACGACCACCGGCTCCTCGCCGTTGACCTCGGCGATCAGCTGGAACAGGTTGTACGTGTACGAGTCGTAATTGTCGATGAGCAGGGTCTTCACCCGCCCACCTCCCTCTGTTCGTTCGCGGGCCTACGTGGCCCGGCGTTTGTGCCGTCCGCGGAGCGCCTGGAGCGACGGGTACAGCCATTTCCTGAAGAAACGCTGGAGCCGCGGCATGAGAATCCAGGTGACAAGGGCCGTCACGCACAGGCATAACAACAACGTGCGGATCAGCGCATTGAGGTCACCGAGATAGGGAAGCACCGTCAGGTTGAACAGGAGCACCGGGGGAAAAACCGCGCTCATATTCACGAACCACAGTTTCCATTTCGACGGCGGAGCCGGCGGCGCGGGTGTCAGAGTCTGCGCCTCGAACCAGGCCCGGGCCCCCCGCACCCGCCTGCGCGCCGCCTCCTGGGCAAGTCCCTCCAGCCGGGCGTCCCACTGTGCCCGGGAAGGTGATTTCTCCCAGGCCAGGGCCGAACCCTCGCTGGCGAAGCGATAGACGACATGCCACTCCGCCCCTCCGTCGACAAGTACCCCACCCCCCAGAAACCCCGGTTGCCGCGCGGTCGCGCCCAGCATGGCCCACCCCCAGGAGTGGAAGTCGGCCGCACGGCCCGGCGTCACGCGATAGGCCACGGTGACCGTGACGGGATTACTGGTCACGCCGTCCCATACGGAAAGCGGTTCACCCGCGTTCAAGATTCAACAAACAATTTTCCGATCGTCCGGAAAGTGAAGCTTTTCGGCAGGTGGGAAACACCTCGGAGCGCGTCGGCGTGAGCCTCGATCACCTGGGCGCGAGCCCCGGATCACCTGGGCGCCAGCCCCCGGATCACCCAGGCGTGACCGCGCTCTCCTCCTGCTCGACCGGCGCCTCCCCGAACCGCGACAGCGCCAGCGCCCCGGCCACCGCCACCGCGAAACCGAACACCGCCAGCCAGCCCAGCCCGGGCCGCGTACGGTCGCCGAGCCACACCACGCCGATCAGCGCGGGCGCGACGGTCTCCCCGAGCACCAGCCCGGCGGTCGCCGTGGTCACCGACCCGCGCTGGAGGGCGGAGGTCAGCAACAGGAACGCGGCCCCGCCGCCGAGCAGCAGCGCGTACACCGCAGGGTTCGTGAGGAGCGCACCGGGCGTCAGCCCGTCGATGAGCCGCACCGCCACCTCCACCACCCCGAATCCGAGCCCGGCACCCATTCCGAGCGCCAGCGCCCGCCCCCGCTCCGGCAGTCGCCCGCCCACCGCCCCGAGCAGCAGCACCCCGCCCGCCGCCGCGAGCATCGCCCACTTCAGCCAGACCGGCCCGCCCTCGTCGCCCTCCGCGCCGGACGCCAGCCCCAGCAGCGCGAGCCCGGCGCACACGACCCCCACCGCCGCCCACTCCACGCGGCTCAGCCGCACCTTGAGCAGCCGCGCCGCCACCACGGCCGTCACCGCGAGGCTCGCGGCCAGCGCCGCCCCCACGGCGTAGATCGGCACCGACCGCAGTGCGACGATCTGGAGCAGGAAACCGAGCCCGTCCATCCCGAGCCCGGCCAGATACCGCCACTGCCGCAGCGCCCGCCACAACAGCGCCACGTCCCCGCCCGGGCCGCTCGCCACCGCCCGCGCGGCCATCGCCTGCAGCACTGTCGCCGTACCGAAGCAGACCGCCGCACCAAGGGCGCACACCATTCCAAAGATCACAAAACGACAGTAGGGGAGGGGGCGTGAGCCGGGGGGTCATGCAGGCCCGTTCACACCGGTCTCTAGGCTGACCGCTCGGCAGTACATGACAGGGACACGCAGTACACGGGGACACGGGGAGACACGCCCATGGCTGAAACACGGCGACGACTGCGCTCGAGCACGGTGGTGCTGGGCGGCATGGGTGTCCTCGCGGCGGCCCTGTCCGCGTGCGGCTCCGACCCGGACCGCCGCTGCGTGGACCGGGACAGCTACGACTACATCAACGGCTACAAGATCGTCGCCGACAAGAACTGCAAGTCGGGCTCCTCGTCCTCCTCGTACGGCAAGGGCCGCAAGAAGACCGGCAAGACCGGCACCACGGACGCCGACTGGTACTACGACGCCGACGTCAGCGGCCGCTACGCCGACAACGGCACCTTCAGCCGCAGCGAGGCCGTCGACCGGGGCGGCTTCGGCTGCTCGGGCTCCGGCAGCGGCGGCGGCTGACCGGGGTCGTACGCACATGGAACGCCGCACCATCACCCCCCGCCCCGCCTGGCAGCAGACCGTCGAGGAACAGGGCCTGATCTACCCCCTCACCCGCTACCCCGACGGCTCCCTGCGTCCCTACTGGGACGAAAGCGCCTACTACACCTTCACCCTCCCGGAGATCGAGGCCCTGGAAGAGGTCGTCGAGGAGCTCCACCGCATGTGCCTGGCGGCGGCCGACCACATCGTCACGCAGGAACGTTTCGCGGACCTGGGCATCACCGACCCCCGCGTGGCCCGCACGGTCGCCGAGTCCTGGCACCGCCGCGCCGAACTCCCCTCCGTCTACGGCCGCTTCGACCTCCGCTACGACGGCACCGGCCCGGCCAAGCTCCTGGAGTACAACGCCGACACCCCCACCTCACTGGTGGAGGCCGCGTCCCCCCAGTGGTTCTGGATGGAGGACCGCTTCCCCGGCGCCGACCAGTGGAACTCCCTCCACGAACGCCTGATCGACGCCTGGCGGAAACAGGCCGCCCTGCTCCCGCCGGGCAGTCCCCTGTACTTCGCGTACTCCTCCGCCGACGAACTCGGCGAGGACCTGATGACGGTCGCCTACCTCAAGGAAACCGCCGAGCAGGCAGGCCTGGACACCGACTGGATCTCCATGGAGGAGATCGGCTGGGACCGCCTCTCCGGCCGCTTCGTCGACAACCGCCTCCGCTTCATCCGCAGCATCTTCAAGCTCTACCCCTGGGAGTGGCTCACCACCGACCGCTTCGCCGGCCACGTCCTGGACACCCTCGACAACGGCGGCGGCACGGGCACGACCCTCTGGATCGAGCCGGCCTGGAAAATGCTCCTCAGCAACAAGGCGCTCCTGGCCGTCCTCTGGGAGTTGCACCCCGGCCACCCCAACCTCCTCCCGGCCTACCTGGACGGCCCCCGGGACCTGCCCGCCAAGGGCTGGGTCGCCAAGCCCCTCCTGGGCCGGGAGGGAGCCGGCGTCACGATCCACGAGCCCGGCACGGACCCCGTCCTCCGCGACGAGCCCTGCTGCTACCAGCAACTGGCCCCCCTGCCCGACTTCGACGGCAACCGCGTGGTCCTGGGCGCGTGGGTGGTCGAGAACGAGTCGGCGGGCCTGGGCATCCGGGAGTCCTCGGGCCTGATCACGGACGAGTACGCCCGCTTCCTGCCCCACGTGATCCTTTAGCGACCTGCTTTTCAGGGGCGCGGGGAACTGCGCGACCAGCCACAACGCACCCCGCACCCGGCAACGCTCACCAACCCGGCAGACGCTTCCCCGACCCAGCCGGTAGGCTGATCGCCGGGCCGTGACTGGCGCGCTGGGATGGACAAAACCATCGGGGAGCGGCCCGAGCAGACAGAGCCGTGCGCCTGGGCCGTACCGTGAACGCTGAACGCAACGTCCGGAGGTCCCACATGCCAGCCGAGCCCCTCTCCACCGCTTCCACCGCCTACCGCGCCGCCCTCGACGTCATCCGCGCCGTCGAGCCGCGCGTAGCCGACGCCATCGGCCAGGAGGTCGCCGACCAGCGCGAGATGCTCAAGCTGATCGCCTCGGAGAACTACGCCTCCCCGGCCACGCTGCTGGCGATGGGCAACTGGTTCAGCGACAAGTACGCCGAGGGCACCATCGGCCGCCGCTTCTACGCCGGCTGCCGCAACGTCGACACCGTCGAGTCCCTCGCCGCCGAGCACGCCAAGGAGCTCTTCGGCGCCCGCCACGCCTACGTCCAGCCGCACTCCGGCATCGACGCCAACCTCGTCGCCTTCTGGTCGGTCCTCGCCCAGCGCGTCGAGGTCCCGGCCCTGGAGAAGGCCGGAGCCCGCCAGGTCAACGACCTCTCCGAGGCCGACTGGGCGGAGCTGCGCCGCGCCTTCGGCAACCAGCGCATGCTCGGCATGTCCCTGGACGCCGGCGGCCACCTCACCCACGGCTTCCGCCCGAACATCTCCGGCAAGATGTTCGACCAGCGCTCCTACGGCACGGACCCGGCCACCGGCCTCATCGACTACGAGGCCCTGCGCACCTCGGCCCGCGAGTTCAAGCCGCTGATCATCGTCGCGGGCTACTCGGCCTACCCCCGCCTGGTGAACTTCCGGATCATGCGCGAGATCGCCGACGAGGTCGGCGCGACGCTCATGGTCGACATGGCGCACTTCGCCGGCCTGGTCGCGGGCAAGGTCCTGACCGGCGACTTCGACCCGGTCCCGCACGCCCAGATCGTGACGACGACCACCCACAAGTCGCTGCGCGGCCCGCGCGGCGGCATGGTCCTGTGCGACGACTCCCTGAAGGACCAGGTCGACCGCGGCTGCCCGATGGTCCTCGGCGGCCCGCTCCCGCACGTCATGGCCGCCAAGGCCGTCGCCCTCGCGGAGGCCCGCCAGGAGTCCTTCCGCGACTACGCCCAGCGCATCGTCGACAACTCCCGGGCGCTCGCCGAAGGCCTGATGCGCCGCGGCGCGACCCTCGTGACCGGCGGCACGGACAACCACCTGAACCTGATCGACGTCGCCTCCTCCTACGGCCTCACCGGCCGCCAGGCCGAGGCCGCGCTGCTCGACTCGGGCATCGTCACCAACCGCAACGCCATCCCCGCCGACCCGAACGGCGCCTGGTACACCTCCGGCATCCGCATCGGCACCCCGGCCCTGACCACCCGCGGCCTGGGTACGGCGGAGATGGACGAGGTCGCCGGCCTGATCGACCGTGTCCTCACCACCACGGAGCCGGGCACGACCAAGTCGGGCGCCCCCTCCAAGGCGGCCCACGTCCTCGACGCGAAGATCGCCGACGAGATCTCCCACCGGGCGACCGACCTGGTCGCCGGCTTCCCCCTGTACCCGGAAATCGACCTCGGCTGAAGGCCTCGTAAGGGGCGCGGGGCCGCATCGATTTGCGGCTCCGCCGCGGGGCGCGACCAGCCACAAGGGTCCGCGGTTCCCCACCCGCCGAAACCACCCGCGGCCCTCTGAGACAATAAGCAACATGGCCTCTGACCGACCCCGCGTGCTCTCCGGTATCCAGCCCACCGCCGGCTCGTTCCACCTCGGCAACTACCTCGGCGCCGTCCGCCAGTGGGTGGCCCTGCAGGAGACCCACGACGCGTTCTACATGGTCGTCGACCTGCACGCGATCACCATCCCGCAGGACCCGAAGGACCTGCGTGCGAACACGCGCCTGGCCGCCGCCCAGCTGCTCGCCGCGGGTCTTGACCCGGACCGCTGCACGCTCTTCGTCCAGAGCCACGTCCCCGAGCACGCCCAGCTCGCGTGGGTCATGAACTGCCTCACCGGCTTCGGCGAGGCGAGCCGGATGACCCAGTTCAAGGACAAGGCCGCCAAGCAGGGCGCCGAGCGCGCCTCCGTCGGCCTGTTCACGTACCCGATCCTCCAGGTCGCGGACATCCTGCTCTACCAGGCGCACGAGGTCCCGGTCGGCGAGGACCAGCGCCAGCACGTCGAGCTCACCCGCGACCTCGCCGAGCGCTTCAACGGCCGTTTCGGCCAGACGTTCACCGTCCCGAAGCCGTACATCCTCCGGGAGACGGCGAAGATCTACGACCTTCAGGACCCGTCGATCAAGATGAGCAAGTCGGCGTCCACGCCGAAGGGCCTCATCAACCTCCTTGACGAGCCGAAGGCCACCGCGAAGAAGGTCAAGAGCGCGGTCACCGACACGGACACGGTGATCCGCTACGACGCCGAGAACAAGCCGGGCGTCAGCAACCTCCTCACGATCTACTCGACCCTCACCGGCGAGACCATCGGTGAGCTGGAGGAGAAGTACACCGGCAAGATGTACGGCGCGCTCAAGACGGACCTCGCCGAGATCATGGTCGACTTCGTCACGCCGTTCCGGGAGCGGACCCAGCAGTACCTGGACGACCCGGAGACGCTCGACTCGATCCTCGCCAAGGGCGCCGAGAAGGCCCGCGCCGTCGCCGCGGAGACCCTCGCCCAGGCGTACGACAAGGTCGGCTTCCTGCCCGCCAAGCACTGAACCCGCTCCCGCGCACAGCCGTACCACCGAACAGCGCTGTACATCACTTCGGTTGCGCCTGCCCGTAACCGGGTCGTGGCCGTACAGTCGATAACCGGGTGGTCGTATCAGCGACCCGCAAACTTAACGACAGGAGACGACGTGGGGACCGTAACGATCGGTGTCTCGATCGCGGTCCCGGAGCCTCACGGCAGCCGGCTTCAGCAGCTGCGCGCGGGCTTCGGCGACGCCGCGGCTCACGGCATTCCCACGCACGTCACCCTGCTGCCGCCGACGGAGATCGACGAGTCCGCCCTGCCGGCCGTCGAGGCGCATCTGACCGAGGTCGCCGCGGCCGGCCGGCCCTTCCCGATGCGGCTGTCGGGGACCGGGACCTTCCGGCCCCTGTCCCCGGTCGTCTTCGTCCGGGTCGTCGCGGGAGCGGAGGCCTGCACGCGGCTCCAGGAGCAGGTCCGCGACCCCGCCGGGCCGGTCGTACGGGAACTGCAGTTCCCGTACCACCCCCACGTCACGGTGGCCCACGGCATCGAGGAGGCGGCGATGGACCGCGCCTTCGAGGAACTCGCCGACTACGAGGCCGAGTGGCCGTGCACCGGCTTTGCCCTCTACGAACAGGGCGCCGACGGCGTCTGGCGCAAGCTGCGCGAGTTCCCCTTCGGCGGTTCGGTCGTCCCGCCCCAGGCCGGGCACGTGGAGCGCGGCTCGGTCCCGACCTGGTGATCCGCCCGTAGATCAGATCGGCAGCCGCCGGAACAACCCGCGCGGCAGGTGCCGCAGCGCCGCCATCACCACGCGCAGCGCCCCCGGCACCCACACCGTCTCCGAGCGGCGCCGCAGCCCCAGCTCGACGGCCGTCGCCACCGCCTCGGGCGTGGTCGCCAGCGGCGCCTCGGGCAGCCCGGCGGTCATCCGCGTCCGCACGAATCCGGGGCGTACGACCATGACGTGCACGCCCGTGCCGTGCAGCGCGTCGCCCAGGCCCTGCGCGAAGGCGTCGAGTCCGGCCTTGCTGGAGCCGTAGATGAAGTTCGCGCGGCGGGCCCGCTCGCCCGCGACGGAGGACATCACGACCAGCGAGCCGTGCCCCTGGGACTGGAGTGAGCGGGCGCACACCAGGCCCGCCGAGACCGCGCCGGTGTAGTTGGTCTGCGCGACCCGTACCGCCGCCTCCGGGTCCCGCTCGTCGCGGGCCTGGTCGCCGAGGAGGCCGAAGGCGAGCAGCACCATGTCGATGTCGCCCTCGGCGAAGACCTTGCCGAGCACGGCCTCGTGGGAGGTCGGGTCGAGCGCGTCGAAGGCGACGGTGTGCACGTCGGCCCCGAGCCCGCGCAGCTGCCCGGCGGCCTCCTCCAGGGCGGGCGACGGGCGGCCGGCCAGCCAGACCGTGCGGGTGCGGCGGGCGATCAGCCGGCGGGCGGTGGCCAGCGCGATCTCCGACGTACCGCCGAGGACGAGCAGGGACTGGGGGAGACCGAAGGCGTCCTTCATGACAGCTCCTAGGGATCGCTCAGAGGTGGAGGCGGCGGGCCAGGTCGGACACGAACACCCCGTGCGGGTCCAGCTCGGCGCGCAGGGCGCGGAAGTCGTCCAGCCGCGGGTACATGGCCGCGAGCAGTTCCGGGCGCAGCCGGGCGTCCTTGGCGAGGTAGACGCGGCCGCCGGCGGTGGCGACCTCCTCGTCGAGTTCGTCGAGGAACGCGCCGAGGCCGGGCAGGCCCGCCGGGATGTCCAGCGCCAGCGTCCAGCCGGGCACCGGGAAGGACAGCCAGCCCGGGTCGGACTCCCCGAAGCGCTTGAGGACGGCCAGGAAGGACGGGCAGCGGCGCTCGGAGATACGGCGCACGATGCGGCGCAGGGCGTCCTCCTGGCCGTAGCCGACGACGAACTGGTACTGCACGAAACCGCCCCGGCCGTAGACGCGGTTCCAGTGGGGCACGCCGTCCAGGGGGTGGAAGAAGGCGGAGATGCGCTGGAGTTGGCCGGACCGCGCGCGGGGGGCCTTGTGATACCAGAGCTCGTTGAAGAGGCCCACGGTCGTGCGGCTGAGCAGGCCCTCGGGGAGGAGGGAGGGGGCGGCCGGGAAGCGGGAGGTGCGGAAGGACAGCGGGTCCCGGCGCACACGGGCGGGGAGGGTGTCCAGGGGCGCGTGGTCGCCGCGGGTGAGGACCGCGCGGCCGGTGGCGGCGCCCCGGGCCAGCAGGTCGATCCAGGCGACCGAGTAGCGGTAGCGGTGGTCGGTGGCCGCCAGCCGGGCCATCAGGTCGTCGAGGTCCGCCGCGCGTTCGGTGTCGACCGACATCAGCGAGGTCTCGACCGGCTGGAGCCGGATCGTCGCGGTGAGGATCACCCCGGTCAGTCCCATGCCGCCCGCGGTGGCGTCGAACAGGGGCGTGCCGGGGATCACCGTGCGGATCTCGCCGTCGGCGGTGAGCAGTTCGAGGGCGAGCACGTGGCGCGCGAAGGAGCCCGAGACGTGGTGGTTCTTGCCGTGGATGTCGGCGCCGATCGCCCCGCCGACGGTGACGTAGCGCGTGCCGGGGGTGACCGGCACGAACCAGCCGAGCGGCAGCAGCACCTCCATCAGCCGGTGCAGGGAGACGCCCGCGTCGCACAGCACGGTGCCGCCGGCGGCGTCGATCGCGTGGACGCGGTCCAGGCCCGTCATGTCGAGCACGGACCCGCCCGCGTTCTGCGCCGCGTCCCCGTACGCCCGTCCCAGGCCCCGGGGGATCCCGCCGCGGGCCCCGCAGTCGCGGACGGCCGCCACGGCCTCCTCGTACGTCCGCGGGCGGATCAGCCGGGCGGCGGTGGGAGCGGTGCGGCCCCAGCCGGTGACGGTGGTGTGGTCCAGGCCCGAGACGTCCGGGACGAAAGCGGTGTCGGCAGACATGTCCGTGACCGTATCGTCCCCATGTGAGCTCTTAGTTAGAGAACATGGTGCCCCTCCCCGAAACGGGTGATTAATGGGATGTCGCTCAATATTGCCGGAGTTCAGGCCATGTGGGCGTGAACAGTGAGTCCACATGGACGACCTCGACGACCTGCACGACATGGACCACCGGATCGTTTCGGCGCTCAGGGCGTGCGGCACCGACCCGCGCGTGGCGGGCGCCGCACGCGCCCTGTCCTGGGCGGGGGAACACGCGGCGCTGTGGCTGGCGGCGGGGCTCGCCGGAGCCGCCGTCGACGGCACAAGACGCGGCGCCTGGCTGCGCGGCGCAGCGCTCACCGCGGGGGCGCACCTCGTCAGCATGGGGGTGAAGCGGGTCGTGCGCCGACCGCGCCCCCCGCACGTCGAGCCCCTGGTGCGCACCGCCGGGCGGCACTCCTTCCCCAGCTCGCACGCCACTTCCGCCGCTGCCGCCGCCGTCGCCTTCGGCGCCCTCGGAGCGCGCGCCGTCCCGCCGCTAGCCGCCGCCGTGTGCGTCTCGCGGCTGGTGGCCGGCGTCCACTACCCCTCGGACGTCGCGGCGGGCGCGGCCCTCGGCGCACTCACGGCCCGGCTCGGCGCCCGCTGGATGAAGGGAGAGGCCCACCATGACTGAGGCGGCCGTCCTGCGGCAGCGCACCCACGAGGAGCGGCCCGCGCCACCCCGCAAGGGCGGTCTCCTGGCCGGTCTGCTTTGGACCGCGCGACCCAAACAGTGGGTGAAGAACGTCCTGGTGGTCGCCGCCCCGGCGGCCGCCGGCGAGCTCTTCTCCCGGCACGCCCTGACCCGACTCGCCCTCGTCTTCGTCCTCTTCACCGCCTGCGCCGCCGCCGTCTACCTCGTCAACGACGCCCGCGACGCCGACGCCGACCGCGCCCACCCCACCAAGCGGCACCGCCCGGTCGCCGCCGGACAGGTCCCCGTACCCCTCGCCTACGCCGTCGGCGGCGGCCTCGCCGTCCTCGCGCCCGCCGCCGCGGCCTGGCTCTGCCCCCCGGCCGTCACCGCCCTGCTGACCGCCTACCTCGGCATGCAACTGGCCTACTGCGTCAGCCTCAAGCACGTCCTCGTCGTCGACCTCGCCGTCGTCACGACCGGCTTCCTGATGCGGGCGATGGTCGGCGGACTCGCCCTCGGCATCCCGCTGTCGCGCTGGTTCCTGATCACGACCGGCTTCGGCGCGCTGTTCATGGTGTCGGCCAAGCGCTACTCCGAAGCCGTGCAGATGGCCGGAAAGGAGGGCGTCACGCGCGCGTTGCTCACCGAGTACACCACCGGCTATCTCCGCTTCGTCTGGCAGCTCGCCGCCGGTGTCGCCGTCCTCGGCTACTGCCTGTGGGCCATGGAGGAGGGCGGCGTCCCGCACACCAGCGTGCTGCCCTGGCGCCAGCTGTCCATGGTCGCCTTCATCCTCGCGATCCTCCGGTACGCCGTCTTCGCCGACCGCGGCACGGCCGGCGAACCCGAGGACGTCGTCCTGCGCGACCGGGCGCTCGCCCTCATCGGTCTGGTGTGGATGGCGATGTACGGCCTGGCGGTGGCCAATTGGTGACCACGCGCGCGTGGTCGCGCCCCACGGCCCCCTGCCGCCGGGAGCTCCTGGGTTTCGCCGCCGCCGGTCTCCTCGCCTACGCCGTCGACTTGGCCCTGTTCACCTGCCTGCGCGGCCCCGCCGGACTCGGCCCGCTCACCGCCAAGGCCCTGTCCTTCGTGGCGGCCTGCTCGGTCGCCTACGCGGGCAACGCCCTCGGCACCTACCGGGACAGGCGGATCAGCGGCCTGCGCCCGTACGCCGCGTTCTTCCTGGTGAACCTCGCCGGCGCCGCCGTACAACTGCTGTGCCTGGCCGTCAGCCACTACGGCCTCGGACTCACCTCGCAGCGCGCGGACACCGTCTCCGGCGCGGTCGTCGGTATGGCGTTGGCCACAGTCCTCCGGTTCTGGGGTACCCGTACATGGGTCTTCCGGGCGGAGGGCAGAGTCGGATCATGGACTGGCTGAAAAGGCTCCCGGTCATCGGGCCGTGGGCGGAGCGGCTGATGATCACCCACGCGTGGCGGTCGTACGAGCGGCTGGACCGCGTGAAGTGGACACGGCTGGCCGCCGCGATGACCTTCACCAGCTTCGTCGCGCTGTTCCCGCTGCTGACGGTGTCCGCCACCATCGCCGCCGCCACGCTCAGCACGGAGCAGCAGGACAAGCTCCAGGACAAGCTCGCCGAGCAGGTGCCCGGCATCTCCGACCAGCTGGACATCGCCGGCCTGGTGGACAACGCCGGCACCATCGGCCTCATCGCGGGCGCCCTGCTGCTCTTCACCGGCATCAGCTGGGCCGGCTCGATGCGCGAGTGCCTGCGCGCGGTGTGGGAACTGCCCGACGACGAGGAGAACCCGGTCCTGCGCTACGTCAAGGACGCGGGCGTCCTGATCGGCCTCGGCGGCGCGCTCCTCGTCACCATCGCCGCCTCCACCGTCGCCTCCGCGATGATCGGCTGGATCACCCGGCACCTGGGCATCGACGAGGGCGGCTGGAGCGGCGTCCTGCTGCACATCGCCGCGTTCCTGATCGCCGTACTCGCCGACTTCCTGCTCCTGCTCTACGTCCTGACGCTGCTGCCGGGCGTGGAGCCCACGCGCCACCGCCTGTTCGTGGCGGCGCTGACCGGCGCGGTCGGCTTCGAGCTGCTGAAGCTGCTGCTCAGCGGCTACTTGCAGGGTGTGGCCGCGAAGAGCATGTACGGCGCGTTCGGCGTGCCCGTCGCGCTGCTGCTGTGGATCAACTTCACCTCGAAGCTGGTGCTGTTCTGCGCCTCCTGGACGGCGACGCAGAGCAAGGAGGACGAACTCCCGGACGTCCCGGAGGTCAGGGGCGGGTCCGGCGGCGCACCAGATCCGGCAGCGGCCAACGGCGGTTGACCAGGAACGCGCCGCCCGCGAGCAGCACCAGCACACCGCCGGTGATGCCGAGCGCGATCCCGATGCCGCTGGAGCCGTCCGCGGCAGGGCCGCTGGCCACCGGCTTCGAACCGGTCCCGGCCGTGCTGCCCGCGCCGCTCCCGGAGCCGCCGGCCTCCCCGGAGGGGTTCGCACCGGGCTGGGAACTGGCCTGCGCGGCGCCCTTCGGCGGCACCAGCTCACCCACCGGCTGCACCTTCCCGGCCGCCTTGAAGCCCCAGTCGAACAGCCGCGCGGTCTCCTTGTAGACCTCGTTGTGCTCCTGCTTCTCCGGATTCATCACCGTCACCAGCAGCACCTTGCCGTCCCGCTCGGCGACACCGGTGAAGGTGGCACCGGCGTTGGTGGTGTTGCCGTTCTTGACGCCGGCGATGCCCTGGTAGACGGGCAGGCCCGCGTCGCCGCTCAGCAGCCGGTTGGTGTTCTGGATCTCGAAGGACTCGCGGGCCGGCTTGCCCTTCTTGTTCTTCTTCGTCTGGCCCGGGAACTTCGCGCTGACCGTCGAGCAGTACTCCCGGAAGTCCTTCTTCTGCAGCCCCGAGCGGGCGATCAGCGTCAGGTCGTACGCCGACGAGACCTGCCCCTCGGCGTCGTAGCCGTCCGGGCTGACGACGTGCGTGTCGAGGGCCTGAAGCTCCTCGGCGTGCTCGTTCATCTCCTTGACGGTGTTGTCGACGCCCTTGTTCATGGCCGACAGCACGTGCACGGCGTCGTTTCCGGAGCGCAGGAAGACGCCGAGCCACAGGTCGTGGACCGTGTAGGTCTCGTCCTCCTTTATCCCGACCAGGCTGGAGCCCGAGCCGATGCCCGCCAGGTCGGAGGGGACGACCTTGTGCTTGGCCGTCCTCGGGAACTTCGGCAGCAGCGTGTCCGCGAACAGCATCTTCAGCGTGCTCGCCGGGGCCAGCCGCCAGTGCGCGTTGTGCGCGGCCAGCACGTCACCCGACTCGGCGTCGGCGACGATCCAGGAGCGGGCGCTCACGTCCTTCGGCAGCACCGGCACGCCGCTCGCGAGGTTCACCTGCGTGCCCGGCTGCCCGAGCCGGGCGCCGCCCACGGTCGACATCGACGCCGGGGGAGTGGCCGACGGACTGCCCGAAGGGCTCGCCGACGGACTGCCCGAGGGACTCGGGGCCGCGACGGCGGCGGGCGCGGCCAGGGCGAGGGACGACAGGACGGCGGAGGTGACCAGCAGGGATCGCCTGGCGGTCTTCTTCGGAGCGGGCACGACCGGAAACGTACATGCAGTACGCAGGGAAGTCCCGCCTCCGCCCCCACCCCGCGAACGGAACCGGACAGGCCTTGGCGATACTGGTCTCATGAAGCTCAGCCGCCCCGTCTCCTGGTTCCTGCTCGCCTTCGGGGTGTGGAGCTGGGTCATCTGGATCACTTTCGTCAAGAACCTTGTCAAGGACAGCAGCGGGCTCGCCTTCGACGACGGTCATCCCACGGCGTACTTCTGGGTGCACCTGCTGCTCGCCGTCGTCTCCTTCGTATTGGGGACGGCCATCGGGGCCATCGGGTTGCGTGGTCTGCGCGCACTGCGCCGGACGTCATAACGGCAATCGGGAGACACGACACCGTGGCCTTCGTCTTCGTACTCGTCGCAACGCTCGTCCTGGCCGTCATCGTGACGGCCAACTGGTACGTGTGGCGCCGCCTGTTCCGCGACACGACCCGCGGCCCGGGCCTCACCCGCCGCGCGGGCGCGGCCCTGATCGCCGGCGGCTGGCTCCTCGCGATCACGGCCCTGGTCGCCGAACGCACCGGCGCCCCCTTCTGGCTCCAGCAGGTCCTCGCCTGGCCGGGCTTCCTGTGGCTGGCCCTGTCGGTATACCTGCTGCTGGCGGTCGTCGCGGGGGAGGCCGTACGGCCGGTGCTGCGGTGGTTCCTCGAGCGGCGGGCGAGGGCGAGGGCGAACGGCACGGGCTTTGAGCCCGGTGCCGGTGCGCCCGGCGCCGCCGGTGACCCCGCTGCCGCACCACAGACGGACCGGGCCGGCGGGGCACCCCTGTCCGCGACGGCGAGCGGCCCGCGGACGGATGACGGTGCCGGTGCGCCCGGCGGTGTACCCACGTCCGTGGCGGCGACCGCCATGCACGCCGACCCCGGCGGCACGGTGACCGCCCCCGTCACCGACCCCCACCCGCAGGCCGGCCCCGCACCCGCCACCCCCGACAGCTCCCCGCAGCCGCTCACCACCCCAGGCGCCCCCGACAGCACCGCCTCCGCTCCCACCGGCCCCTCCCGCCGTCTCTTCGTCTCCCGGGTCGTCGCCGGGGCCGCCGCGGCCGCTGCTGCCGGGACCGTGGGGTACGGGACGTACGGCGTGCTGCGTGGGCCCAAGGTGAAGCGGGTCACCGTGCCCCTGGCCAAACTGCCGCGCGCAGCGCACGGGTACCGGATCGCCGTGGTCAGTGATGTGCACCTCGGCCCGGTCCTGGGCCGCGGCTTCGCGCAGAAGGTCGTCGACACGATCAACGCGACCCAGCCCGACCTGATCGCGGTCGTCGGCGACCTGGTCGACGGCAGTGTGAAGGACCTGGGCCCCGCGGCGGCCCCCCTGGCCCAGCTGAAGGCCCGTCACGGGTCCTACTTCGTCACCGGCAACCACGAGTACTTCTCCGGCGCCGAGCAGTGGGTCGAGGAGGTCCGCCGCCTCGGACTCACCCCCTTGGAGAATGCCCGCAGGGAGATGCCGTACTTCGACCTGGCCGGAGTCAACGACGTCACCGGCGAGGACGAGGGCCAGGGCCCCGACTACGCCCGCGCCCTCGGCGACCGCGACACGGCACGCGCGTGCGTACTGCTCGCCCACCAGCCCGTGCAGATCCACGACGCCGTCGAGCACGGCGTCGACCTCCAGCTGTCCGGCCACACCCACGGCGGCCAGCTCTGGCCCGGCAACCTCATCGCCGCCGCCGCGAACCCGACCGTCGCGGGCCTGGAGCGCTACGGCGACACCCAGCTCTACGTCTCCCGCGGCGCCGGCGCCTGGGGCCCGCCCACGCGGGTGGGGGCACCGTCGGACATCACCCTGATCGAGCTGGCGTCGCGGCAGGCCTGACCCTGTGAGAGCGCTGTGAAACCGGACCGAAAGGCCCATCGGTAAGTTTTTTCCCAACTCGGCAGATCTCCCTTCCGCCCGCTCAAACACCTGTGATTGGGTGAGGCCGCCACAAAGGGGTGTGGCACTGGCACAAGGGCCCACGGGCCTGGGAGGGCAAGGCCGATGCGATCGGTTCGCATGCGGATACTCGCGGGACTGCTCGTCCTGGCGGCCGTGGGGGTGGGCGCCTGGCAGCTCGTGCCCTCGAAGAAGGACGGCACGGCCATCACGGTCGGCACGACGGACGCCGTCACGTCACTCGACCCGGCGGGCGCCTACGACGCCGGTTCCTGGGCGCTGTTCAGCAACGTCTTCCAGTCGCTGCTCACCTTCGCCCCGGGCGGCACCGCACCCGTACCGGACGCGGCCAGGAGCTGCGCGTTCGCCAACGGCGACCTGACCACGTACCGCTGCGAACTGCGCTCCGGCCTCACCTTCCCGAGCGGCCGGACGATGACCGGCGAGGACGTGAAGTACTCCTTCGACCGGATCATGAGGATCAAGTCCCCGGTCGGCCCGGCGTCCCTGCTCGACACCCTCCGTTCCGTGGACGCCGACGGGCTGACCGTCACCTTCCACCTGTCCTCGCCCGACGCCACGTTCCCGTTCAAGGTGGCCACCGGCGCGGGCTCGATCGTCGACCACACCGCCTACCCGGCAGGCAAGCTGCGCACCGGCAGCCGTGTCGACGGCACCGGCCCGTACACCCTCACCTCCTACACGAAGGACGCCACGGCGGTCCTCGCGCCCAACAGCCGCTACCGGGGCGCGGTCAAAGGCGGTGCGAACAGGCCCGTCGAACTGCGCTACTACGCCACCCCCGCTGCCCTGGACACCGCGTGGAAGGACAAGCGCGTCGAGGTCACGACCGACCAGCTGCCGCCCGCGGTCCTCGCCGACCTGAACCCGAGCGATCCCGCGCAGCGCGTCTTCGAGGCGGACGGCTCCGAGACCCGCAACCTGTACTTCAACACCCGCGCGGGCAAGCCCCTGCACAATCCGAAGGTCCGGCAGGCCATGGCCTGGCTCATCGACCGCGAGCGGCTGGCCGCCACCGTCTACGACGGCACCGTCGACCCCCTGTACTCCCTGATCCCGGCGGGCCTCACCGGGCACACCGCCTCGTTCTTCGACGACTACCCCCGGCAGGACCCGAAGAAGGCGCGCAAGCTGCTCACCCAGGCCGGCGTGACCCTGCCCGTCCGCTTCACCTACGGCTACGCCAAGGGCCGCGGCGCCGGTGCGCAGGAGGCCGCCGAGATCAAACGGGAGCTGGAGGCGAGCGGCCTGTTCAAGGTCACCCTCAAGGGCTACGAGTGGACCGACTTCCAGAAGCGCTGGGCGAGCGGCGAGCTCGACGCGTACGCCGTCGGCTGGGTCGCCGACTACCCCGACCCGGACACCTTCCAGGCCGCGCTCGTCGGCACCGGCAGCGCCATGAACACCGGCTACAGCAGCAAGGCCGTCGACCGGCTCATCAAGGACAGCCGCCGCTACGCCGACCGCGGCGAGGCCGACCGGGACTTCCAGTCGGTGCAGCAGACCGTCGCCCAGGACGTGCCGGTGCTGCCGCTGTGGCAGGCGAAGGAGTACGTCGTCACCACCGAGGACATCGGCGGCGGCCAGTACCTGTCGGACGGCACGGGCGTGTTCCGCCTCTGGAGCCTCACGCAGCTCTGACGGGCTCCTGGCGCCGGCGGTCTAGGATTCGGTCCGGCGCGCGGCCGGGTCCGGGATCGCCCGGGTCATGCCCGGCAGGAAGTCCGTGAACAGCTCGTGCACCTCGCGCACCAGCGGCCGCAGCACCCGGAAGCGGGCCAGCGAGACGCCCCGCGCGGTGAGCCGGGCCCCGCGCTCGGCGAGCCGGTAGCTGCGCTCCCGGCCCTCGGTCCGGTCGAAGATCCAGTACAGGACGAGGCCCATCTGGGACAGCCACATCAACTCGGGCAGGATGCCCCGCAGTTCCTCGGCCACCTTGGTCTTCGTCGCCCCGGCCAGCACCTCCCGGTGGACGCTGATGGCCTCCTCGCGCGCGTGCTCCGACTCCGGGGAGAAGGGGCTGAGCGGGCTGTCCGGGTCGGCGGCGTTCTTGAAGAACTGCACCGCGAACTCGTGGTAGGGCGCGGCGATGTCCAGCCACGCCCGCAGCACGCCCGCGAGCCGGGCCTCCAGATCGGTCTCCCGGTCCAGGATCTCCCGGACCGCCACCTGGTGCTCGGCGGCGATCCGGTCGTAGAAGCCCTGGATCAGGTGTTCCTTGCCCTCGAAGTAGTAGTACGCGTTGCCGACGGAGACCCCGGCCTCCTTGGCGATGGCCCGCATCGTCGTCTTGTCGTAGCCGCGCTCCTGGAACAGCCGCATGGCCGTCTCCAGGATCAGGGCGCGGGTCTGCTCGGACTTGCTCGGGGTGGCGCCGTCGTCGGGGCCGTCGTTCTTCGCGGACACGGGAAGAGAGCCTAACGTCAGCGCCCCGGCGCCCGGTCAGGGGCGCAGGTGCCGTCGGCGCAGCCCGGCGCGGTATGGGTCCAGCCGACGTCCGGGTCGTACGCCCATCCGTCCGCCCGCCGGTACACCCGGCCGCCCCACTGAGCCTCGCCCCAGTGCGCCCCGCCTCCCTGCCCCCGGTTCCACTGCGCGCCGCGCCACTTGGCGGCGGCCAGCACCGCGCCCTTGGCGAGCCGGGCGCCGGACGGGGTGCTGAGCCGGTGGGCGAGCGGCCGGTACTCGCGCAGCGCCCACAGGGTGACGATCCAGGCGGCGGGGCCCCGGTAGACCTGCCCGGCGTCGCCGACGACGGTGATCTCTTCGAGGGTGGCGCCGTGGTCGAGGCCGGGAAACCGCCCCCGGGCCTCCTCGGAGGCGGCCGGGACCAGCTCCAGCGGCACCAGCTTCGGTTGCCGCAGGAGCCAGTCGCGCAGGAACGCGCACAGGGAGCACTCGGCGTCGTACAGGACGGTGAGGCGGCGGACCGGTGCGGTGGCGTTCATGCCGCGCTCCGCTCAGGCCTGGGCCTGCGGGGCGGCCCAGCCCTGCGGCGGCACCGGCGGCACCTGCTCGCGCTCCATGGCACCGCGCCGCCGGATCCGGTTGAGCACGTAGACGTTGGCCAGGTGCATCACGCCGAGCACCAGCAGCACCACGCCGAGCTTGGTCGACAGGGCCTCGAAGACACCGCGCGTGTCGGTGATGGTTCCGTCGCCGCTCAGGTACAGCGCGACGAACCCGAGGTTGACGAGGTAGAAGCCGACCACCAGGAGGTGGTTGACGGCGTCGGCGAGCTTCTCGTTGCCGTGCAGCACGTCGGCGAGGAAGATCCTCCCGTTCCGGCTGAGCGTGCGGGCCACCCAGATGGTCAGACCGATGCTGACCAGCAGGTAGATGACGTAGGCGATGACCGTGCGGTCCATTGCCCCACCCTTCTTGAACACGTTCAAAACGCTGTCGGGGATGACTCTAGACCCCTTTTTGAACATGTTCAACACGTGGCCCAGGGTGATTGCCGGCGTCCCGTCAGTCCGCGCACCCCCCGATCCTCCGCGTGCTCAGCGCGATGTCGTCCAGCCGGACGTCGTACGACGACGGGCTCGGGTCGGACTGGTACAGCTGCCAGCCCAGCTTGAGTTTGTCGAAGGTCGGGAAGATGAACGGGTCCGTCGTACCGCCGTGCCGGTCGGTGGAGACGGTCAGGTCGGGCTGGGGTACGCCGTCGAAGTAGACCGTGACGCGGTTGTCCGTGGCGTCCAGGTGGAACTCGACGCACTGCCACTTCCCGGCCGTCGCCGGCGCGGAGGTCTGCCACGCGGTCCAGTCGCCGGTGGGTCCGAGGTCGGAGCCGACACCGTAGAAGTTGCGCTTCTCCGTGGGCACGTACTGGCCGCCGAGCGGGCGGACGAGCGTCGGGGAGTCCAGGCCGGAGGCCTCCGCCAGGGTCCAGTGCGCCCAGTCGGGGGCGGTCGGGAACGCGTCCACCTTCAGCCGCATCCGGGCCCAGAAGCTGTTGCCGGGCGGGGCGAGGTGCGGGAACACCAGGAAGGCGCGGCCGTTGCCCTCGGTGCGGATGCGGAGTTCACGTCCGTGGCCGGTCGAGGCGCGGGTGACGGTCAGCGTGCCGTCGGAGGCGTCCGAGGTCCAGTCGCGGCCTTCGGTGACCGGGCCGAGGGGAAGGCGGTCGAAGCTCTCCCGTGCGAGGACCGGAGAGGGGGCTGCAGAGGCTGTGGGGGATACCGGGAGCAGCGCGGAAGCCGTGGCCAGGAGCGCGGCGGCGGTCCTTCTGAGGTTTGCCATGCGGGGAGTCTGGCCACGGGAGTTACAGCCGTGACAGTAGTTGCTCCCCAAGTGGCCGGTCACGTCCCGTTTCTGTCCGGATCAGGTCACTCGGCCTTTTTCGGCCGGCCGGCCTTCAGGATCGCTGCGACGTCCAGAGCCACCTTGGCGCCGAGCCGTCCCGGGCCGGACCAGTGAGGACGTGGAGGCGTTCGCGTCCTGCCGACAATCACGTAGGCGTACGGGTCGACCCTGGGCAACTCACTCGAACGAGGCACGGCGAGGGCCCCGCCCCGGTGCGGAACCGGAGACGGGGCCCTCGAGGGACTGCCGAGGAAGACCTCAGTAGCGACGCGTGATCAGCGCTCGCTTGACCTCCGCGATCGCCTTCGTGACCTCGATACCGCGCGGGCAGGCGTCCGTGCAGTTGAAGGTCGTGCGGCAGCGCCAGACGCCGTCGCGGTCGTTGAGGATCTCCAGGCGCTGTTCGCCCGCCTCGTCACGCGAGTCGAAGATGAAGCGGTGCGCGTTGACGATGGCCGCCGGGCCGAAGTACTGGCCGTCGTTCCAGAAGACCGGGCACGACGTGGTGCACGCCGCGCAGAGGATGCACTTCGTCGTGTCGTCGAAGCGCTCGCGGTCCTCGGCCGTCTGCAGACGCTCGCGCGTGGGCTCGTTCGTGTCCTTCGTGATGAGGAAGGGCATGACGTCCCGGTACGCCTGGAAGAACGGCTCCATGTCCACGACCAGGTCCTTCAGGACCGTCAGGCCCTTTATGGCCTCGACCGTGATCGGCTTCTCGGGGTTGATGTCCTTGATCAGCGTCTTGCAGGCAAGGCGGTTCTTGCCGTTGATCCGCATGGCATCGGAGCCGCAGATGCCGTGCGCGCAGGAACGGCGGAACGTCAGCGTGCCGTCGAGGTCCCACTTGATCTTGTGGAGGGCGTCGAGGACGCGCTCCTTCGGGTCGATCTCCAGCTGGAAGTCTTCCCAGCTGGCCTCCGCCGCGACCTCCGGGTTGAACCGGCGGATGCGGAAGGTGACCGTGATGTAGGGGGAGTCGGCGAAGCCGGGCTCGGGCTTTCCGGCCGCGTCCGACTTGTCCAGAACGGGGGTAGCCATCAGTACTTACGCTCCATCGGCTGGTAGCGGGTCTGGACGACCGGCTTGTAGTCGAGACGGACGGTTTCGGAGCCGTCGGCGCCGACCTCGCGGTACGCCATGGTGTGCCGCATGAAGTTGACGTCGTCGCGGTTCGGGTAGTCCTCGCGGTAGTGACCGCCGCGGGACTCCTTGCGGGCGAGCGCGGAGACCGCCATGACCTCGGCGAGGTCGAGCAGGTTGCCCAGCTCGATGGCCTCCAGCAGGTCCGTGTTGAACCGCTTGCCCTTGTCCTGGATGGACACGTTCTTGTAGCGCTCGCGCAGCTCCGCGATCTTCTCGACCGCCGTCTTGATCGTCTGCTCGGTGCGGAACACCATGACGTTGGCGTCCATGGTCTCCTGCAGCTCCTTGCGCAGCGTCGTCACGCGCTCGGTGCCGGTGGAGTCGCGCAGCATCTCCACCTGCTTGAGCACGAACTCGGCCGGGTTCTCCGGCAGCTCGACGAAGTCCGCCGTCTGGGAGTACTCGGCCGCGGCGATGCCGGCCCGCTTGCCGAAGACGTTGATGTCCAGGAGGGAGTTCGTGCCGAGGCGGTTCGCGCCGTGCACCGACACGCAGGCGACCTCGCCGGCCGCGTACAGGCCCGGGACGACCGTGGTGTTGTCCGCCAGGACCTCACCCTCGACGTTCGTCGGGATGCCGCCCATCGCGTAGTGCGCGGTGGGCTGGATCGGGATCGGGTCCGTGTACGGCTCGATGCCGAGGTACGTACGGGCGAACTCGGTGATGTCGGGCAGCTTGGCGTCCAGCTGCTCCGGCGGGAGGTGGGTGAGGTCGAGGTAGACGTGGTCGCCCTCGGGGCCGCAGCCGCGGCCTTCCCGGATCTCCGTGTAGATGGAGCGCGAGACGACGTCACGCGAGGCGAGGTCCTTCATGACCGGCGCGTACTTCTCCATGAAGCGCTCGCCGTCCTTGTTGCGGAGGATGCCGCCCTCACCGCGGGCGCCCTCCGTCAGCAGGATGCCCATGCGCCAGATGCCGGTCGGGTGGAACTGGAAGAACTCCATGTCCTCCAGCGGGATGCCCCGGCGGTAGACCGCCGCCTGGCCGTCACCCGTCAGCGTGTGCGCGTTCGACGTCACCTTGAAGAACTTGCCGCAGCCGCCGGAGGCGTAGATCACGGCCTTCGCCTGGAAGACGTGGATCTCGCCGGTGGCCAGCTCGTACGCCACCACACCGGCCGAACGCTTGACGCCGTCGACCTCGGTGATCAGCTGGTCCAGGACGTAGAACTCGTTGAAGAACTCCACGCCCTCCTTGACGCAGTTCTGGTACAGCGTCTGGAGGATCATGTGGCCCGTGCGGTCGGCCGCGTAGCAGGAGCGGCGGACCGGGGCCTCGCCGTGGTTGCGGCTGTGACCGCCGAAGCGGCGCTGGTCGATCGTGCCGTTCGGGGTGCGGTTGAACGGCAGGCCCATCTTCTCCAGGTCGAGGACGGAGTCGATGGCCTCCTTCGCCAGGATCTCGGCGGCGTCCTGGTCGACCAGGTAGTCACCGCCCTTGACCGTGTCGAAGGTGTGCCACTCCCAGTTGTCCTCCTCCACGTTGGCCAGCGCGGCGGCCATGCCGCCCTGCGCGGCGCCCGTGTGGGAGCGAGTGGGGTAGAGCTTGGTGAGCACGGCGGTGCGGCTGCGCTTCGTCGACTCGATGGCGGCGCGCATACCGGCGCCACCGGCGCCGACGATGACGGTGTCGTACTTGTGGATCTTCATGATTCTCGCAGCCCCGTGCCTAGCGGATGTTCGGGTCGAAGGTGAAGATCACCAGCGTGCCCAGCAGGATGGTGAACACCGTGGCGGTGTAGAGCAGGCCCTTGAGCCACAGCCGGGTGTTCGCGCGCTCCGCGTAGTCGTTGATGACCGTGCGCAGGCCGTTGGCGCCGTGCAGCATCGCGAGCCACAGCATCAGCAGGTCCCAGACCTGCCAGAAGGGGCTCGCCCAGCGGCCCGCCACGAAGGCGAAGCCGATCTTGGAGACACCGCCGTCCAGCACCAGCTGGATCAGCAGGTGGCCGAGGACCAGCACGACCAGCACGACGCCGGACAGGCGCATGAACAGCCACGCGGCCAGCTCGAAGTTGCCCCGGGTGGACTTCGGGGTCTTCTTGGTGCGCTTGCGCGGGGCCTCGATGAAGGGCGCGGGGTTGTCGACGGTGTAGACGGCGCCACCCTCGACGGGGCCGACGCCGGCGGCGGTCTTCTCAGACGTGGACATTGGCGTCAGCTCCCGAACAGTTCACGAGCGGCGTGGCCGAGGACGGGGTAGATCGCCCCGAGCATCAGCACGACCCACAGGGCGACGACGGTCCAGAGCATCTGCTTCTGGTAGCGGGCGCCCTTGATCCAGAAGTCGACGGCGATGACGCGCAGGCCGTTGAGCGCATGGAAGAGGATGGCGGCGACGAGGCCGTACTCCAGCAGCGCGACGATCGGCGTCTTGTACGTGGCCACGACCTTGTCGTAGGCCTCGGGCGACACACGGACGAGTGCGGTGTCCAGCACGTGAACGAACAGGAAGAAGAAGATGAGGACGCCGGTGACTCGGTGAGCCACCCAGGACCACATTCCTTCCCGGCCGCGGTACAGCGTTCCAGCCGGCACGGAAGTTTCCTCCGGGAGCGGGGATTGGGGCCGCGCCGGCTTGGTGTGTCGGTCGGGCCCGGCCGGGTACGGTCCACCGGCCCCCAGCATCGTAGCGAGGCGCTGCCGCTGGGCTGAGCCGGGGTCTGGCTGTGTGATCAAACTGGCATGCGTACGGGCTAGCCTTGCGGCTTGTGGGGTGGGGTGTCCTGTTATCTGCCTGGTGCGGGTTCGTTGTGGTTGCTCGCGCAGTTCCCCGCGCCCCTGAGGGCATGTACCAACCGTTCTCTCGCCAGGCGGCGGAGCTCTTCCGCCACCACCACGCGTTCTTCCTCTGGATCGTTGGTCAATCGTGACCGGATGCCCTCGAGGATGTGGTCCAGGCATTCACCCCGCGGCACCCCCTCCAGGCAGATGACGAACACATGTCCGAAGCGGGCCTCGTATGCGGCGTGGGCTGCGCTGAGGGCCGTGTAGGCCGCTGAGTACGTGCCGGGCGGGAGCGTCGGCAAGGACTCCGCTGCCAGGGCCTCGGTCAGGTCGGGCCAGGTGAGGTCGTAGGCCGCCTCGTCCGCCGCGGCCAGCAGGGAGTCCAGGTCCGGATAAGGGCGGTGTTCCGCGACACGCCGACGCCAGCGGGGGCTGCGCAGGCAGGACAGGAGGGTCTGCTCCAGGGCCTCCTCGGAGGCCGCGTTGAAGTGCTCCACCGGTATGGCGAGTCGGCCGGGGAGGTCTGGGAGACGGTGCGCAGGCAGCGTGGGTCCTCGTGGGCGTCACGTGTGTCGGCAGGGTGTGTTGTGAGAGATGTGACGTCACGCTATCGAGTACGACCATGACGTGTCCGACGGATGCCCGAATTTCACCCGGGAGAGAGAGATTCGGCACGCGTGGTGGACGGGCGTGAGGTGACGGGGGGTCTTAGGTTGGCGATGTGAGTCAGCACAGGCGCCGAGGTGCGGCGAAGCAGGGAAAGCAGGGGAAGCAGCGGCAGGTGCTGGTCGTGGCCATGGCCGTCGCCCTGGTCGTGATCGCGGCCGGGGTGAGCCTGGGGCTCTGGGCGGCCTCGGGCGGCGACGGCGGGGCCACCGGGCCGGAGGCCAGATCGTCCCAGGGCCGGTCCGCGGCCGCCCCGCGGGGCACCTCGCCGGAGGGCGCCCCGAGTCCGAGCCGCTCGTACGCCCTGTCCAAGGCGCCGCAGACGATCCCCGCCGTGCGCGAGCACACCGCGGCGCGCGGCCCGGGCTGGCGCCCCGCGAGCGGGAACCGTGTCGTCGTGGACGACCCGGCGCTGGCCGACGAGGGCCGGCTGATCGCCGGTGAGCTCGGGCTGAGGTACGACGGCGAGAAGGACGACCGGCGTGCCGGGGACGTACGGCTGACGCTGGACGACGACAAGAAGGCGAATCCCGAGTCGTACGTCATGACCGTGCGCGACGGGCGGGTGGAGATCAGCGGTCCCGCCGACGCGGGCGTCTTCTACGGCACCCGCACCCTCAAGCAGGAGGTGCACGACGGCGGTACCGCGCCCGAGGGCGTGGTGCGGGACGAGCCGGCCAAGCCGGAGCGCGGGTTCATGCTGGACATCGCGCGCAAGAACTACACGGCCGGCTGGATCGAGGACCGGATCCGCGAACTGGGCGATCTGAAGTTCAACCAGCTCGGTCTGCACTTCTCCGACGACCAGGGATTCCGGATCGAGTCCGACTCGCATCCGGAGATCGTGTCCCAGCAGCATCTGACCAAGGCGCAGGTGCGGAAGATCGTCGACCTCGCGGAGAGCCGGCACATCACCGTCGTGCCCGAGATCGACTCGCCCGGGCACCTCGGCGCCGTCCTCGACGCCCACCCCGACCTCCAGCTGCGCACCGCGCAGGGGTCGGCGGTGCAAGGGGCCATCGACATCTCCAAGAGCGAGAGCGCCGAGATCGTCGACGACCTGCTGAACGAGTACGCGGACCTGTTCCCCGGCGAGCCGTGGCACCTGGGCGGCGACGAGTACCAGGCACTGGTGCGCTCCGACCCGGAGGCGTCGTTCCCGCAGCTGGCCGCCGCCGCGCGGGAGAAGTACGGCTCCGGAGCGACGGTCGCCGACCTCACCACCGGCTGGCTCAACGACCGGGCCGCCACCGTCCGCAATCACGAGCGCGTCCCGCGCGCGTGGAACGACGGCTTCTTCAGGGACACCTCCGTCGACGCCGACAAGGACATCCAGGTCGGCTACTGGACCGGCAAGGAGATCGGGGCCCGGCCGCCGGCGGTGTACCTGAGCGCGGGCCGGAAGGTGATCAACTACAACGACGAGTTCCTGTACTACGTGCTCGGCGAGCCGCAGACCTTCGTCTACCCGACGGGGCAGCGGATCTACGAGCAGTGGACGCCACGGGTGCTGCGCGACACGCAGGCCGTGCCGGAGCGTTACGACGGGCAGATCCTCGGCGGGGTCTTCGCCGTCTGGGGAGACGTCCCGAACGCGCAGACGCAGGACCAGGTGGCGGCCGGGATCCGGATGCCGCTGCGGGCGACCGTCCAGAAGCTGTGGGACCCGGGCCGGCCCGAGCTGTCCTGGGCGGAGTTCCGGGCGCTTGCGGACAGGCTCGGCTGACTGCACACGAATTGGCCCGTACGGCTGCGAACTGCCGTACGGGTGTGGTGGTCTTCTGACGCGAGCCGAATCGAATATGCCGGGGGGAACCGGAGCATGGGGTACTGGGGGTACTTCGTCGTGGGCCGTGGGGAGCGGCCGCTGGCGGAGCTGGACGCTCTGACGGGTGTGACGGACGGGATGGTGCGGCGCACCTCGGCGCCGGGCGGGTGGCAGGTCTGGGAGTACCCGAGCAGCGACGGCGACGTGGGGAACATGAACGCCCTCGCCCGGGAGACCGGGGCGCCCGCGCTGTTCGGGTACGTCATGAACAGCGAGTGCGTGGTGCTGGAGGCCGCGGCGCCGGAGAGCGGGACGTGGACGACCTGCCTCGCCCGGGCCGCCATGGCCGGGTACCTGGGGGCCGACCGGGAGGGCCTCACTCTGGAGGACTACTTCCTCGAACCCCGCGACGCCGCCGAGCGCGCGGTCCGCTGGTCCGCCGAGGCCGGGCACGAAGTGAACGCCGACGCTCTTGTGGACGTACTCACTTCAGACCCCGACCCGCTGGCCGAAAACCTCTTCTTCCGCTTCCTCGACCGACTGGGCGTCGTGCCCCTGTGACGTTCCGGGGCCGTTGCGCGCAGTAAGGGGAAGTGCGGGTTCCGTGAGGGGTGAGGGCCGGAAGCGGCCTGGTAGGGCCCCTGCAAGGCCCGCGGAGGGAGGCGTGGATGAGCCTGGTGGAGTTGATCGCACAGGCCGACGAACGCGGGCTGGCCGCGAGCGGGCTGGCTTGTCTGGATCGGTGCGTGCCCCTGCTGGGCGGCGACGACGAGACCCTGCGGCCGCTGTGGGCGAGCCTCAGCGACGGCGCCGGCAGCGGCGACTGGGGTGAGGGGCTGGAGCAGGTGCGCAAGAAGCTGGACGCCGCCGGTACCGGGGACGAGGCGATCGTGCTCGCCCACCGGATGCTCGAGGCCGCTCCCGCCGAGCGGTCCCCCGGCGGGGTGCGGGTGTGGGCCGACGCCTGCTCCGTCGCGTCCCTCCAGATCCACCGCCTCCTCGACACCGCGGCCGACGACGCCTCGTCGGTCGCCGTGCGCCGCGAGGGCCGTACGGAGGGCATGTCGCCGCTCGTCGCCGCGGAACTGCGCCGCCAGATCACCGTCCTGGAGGTCCTGGCCGGACACGGCCCGGCCGGGCTGCGGCGGGCGCTGGAGGTGTCGACCGAGGGGCGACGGGTGCTGCGCGCGGTCGTCTCGCGCCGGAGCCGGCAACAGACCTGACGGACACCGCGCCCGGCTCCCTGACCGGCCTAAACCCCCGTTCCTGGGAGAGTCCTGTGACCGTCCGTTGGGCGAGGTGGGGCGGTCCTGCGCCGCTTCGGGGAAGTCGCCGATTCCGTGTGACGAAACGCCACGCCGCAGCGCTTTCCGGGGTGTGACGACTCAAGCGGAAACCAGGCCCTCGGCCGCGGCGAAGCCGCTGCGGTGGGCGGCGGACACGGTGGCGACGATGCGCGAGGGAGCACGGCTGCGCCTCGACTACTCGGCACAGAGCCTGTGGAGCATCGACCGGATGATCGAGGGGATACGGCGGGAAGGAGCGCCGTACGCCGCCGTGCAGGAGGTGCTGCGCGGATTCGGGGCCTACGCCGGTGAGGTGATGGCACGTCAGGCCGGGGCCGAGTGGTGGGCGACGGGCGGCGACCACTGGATCCGCACCCCCGACGGGCGCCTCTGGGACCCGATCGACGAGGCCCGCCGCTGCTACGCCGGGCACGGCTCGCTGCGGCTGCTGTGCCGGGACGCGACGACGGCCGCGCCCCGGCGGTAGCTCAGCGCGGGAACGCCACCGTGGTGTCCTCGGTTCCGGGACCGGCCGGATCCGCGGCCATCTCGTCGGGCCCCGTCGCCATCTCGTCGTGCCCCGCGGCCATCTCGTCGGGCCTGGCGGCCTTCCCGGCGAGGGTGCGGATCCCGGGCAGGTCGCTGTAGAGGTGCCGGCCGGGACACTCGGTCGGGTAGCCGTCGCGGTGCCCGGAGATGCGGTGCAGCGTGGCCTTCTGGCCCGCCTTGTACTTGCCGTTGCCGGCACCGGCGGTCAGCACCACCGTGCCGGTCGGGTCGATGCCGTACAGGCCGAGCTTCCAGGCCGCGACCTTGGCGACCGACTCGCGCACGGCGGTGTTCGCGGTCGTCTTGCTGTAGTCGCCGAGCACCGAGACGCTGCTGGTGGCGGTGTTGAAACCGTAGGTGTGCGCGCCGAGGACGGGCTTGTCCATGCCGCCCGCACGGCCCTCGAAGACCGTGCCGCACTTGTCGACGAGGAAGTGGTAGCCGATGTCGTTCCAGCCGTTGCTCTGCACGTGGTAGAGGAACACGCCGCGCACGATCGACGCCGACTGGGCGCAGGTGTAGTCGTTGGTGCCCGCCGTGTGGTGGACGAACATCGCCTTGGTGTCGGTGGTGTAGGTGGGCGGGTCCTTCACCAGGGACTCGTCGGCGCCCCAGGCGGAACGCGACGTGACGGCGGGACGTTCGGCGTGGGGCGCACCGGCGGCCGGTTCGACGACGTCCGGTTCCACCACGTCCGGTTCGACGGCCGTGGCCTGCACGGCGTCCGCCCCGCCGTCCGGATCGACCAGTTCGACGCGCAGCCCCTTGGGCAGCCGCCCGCCCGACACCCGCACCTGGACGCCGTCCGAAGGCCCGGTCCACAGCGGCTGCGTGCCGCCGCGGACTCCGGCGCGGTGGCGGTCGGGGCCCGTCTCGGGCGTCCGGACGTCGGTGTCGAGCGCGCGCCACGCGCTCCATGCGCCGCTCTCGCGGGAGCGGGTGCGCACATGCGCGGTGCCGTCCAGGGCCGCGTCCGGGTCGTCCCAGGTGACACCGATCATGCTGAACGGCTCGGTGGTGCGCGGGGCGAGGGACCGCTGGTGCGGGTCACCGTCCGGCACCCGGACGGTGTGCACGCCGTCGGAGGAGGAGGTCCGGGCGGGCTGGGTCAGGCCGAGCGTGCCGGCGGCCAGGGCGGTGGCGACGGCGGTGTGCAGCAGAAGGCGTGTCATGCGTGGCTCGATTCCGGTCCTCTTGGGGGCGATGGGGGAGGCTTTCCCCATCGCCCACCCGTCCGTTCGGTCTTCCGGAGAAATCCGGCGAACGGCCGAGGACCGGTCGAGTTGTCACGGCGTCAGCGTCTGGCCCAGGTGAGCGTCCGTCGGGGTGCCCAGCGTGGACTTGCCGAAGACGACGGAGTCGGCGTAACCGAGGCCGGTGCTGTTGCTCGGCAGGTACAGCAGGACGCCGTCGCCCCCGTCCTCGCCGTCGGCGCCGAACGTGAGGTCCGCCCGGCCGTAGCCGGACAGGTCCGTCAGCGACACCGACGAGCCGAAGCGGTCGCCGGTCTCCGTCGAGCCCGGGACGCCGGAGGTGTCCTGCGAGATCCCCACCGAGCCGGAGCCGGTCAGACCGGACGCGGTGCCCTTGACGAGGATCGCGTCGCCCGCGTCGGCGCGGTTGACGCCGTCCCGGGTCAGGTCCTCGCCCGGGGCGCCCGCGAGGGCGTCCGCGTAACCGTCGGCGTTGTAGTCGCCGACCGAGACGGAGGTGCCGAGGGCGTCACCGGACTCGTTGCCGCCCGGCACGTACGCCGTGTCCTGGTGGATCACGGTCATGCCGGTGGTCGTGAAGCCCGTGGCCGTGCCCGGGACCATGGTGATCTGGCCGCCGGACTTCCCGCCGGACTCGGACGCGACCGGCTGGCCGATGACGATGTCGTCGTAGCCGTTGCCGTTGATGTCACCGGCGGCGAGGGAGCAGCCGCCCTTGACGGAGATGACGCCCACCTTGGTCAGACCGGTCGCGGAGCCCGCGAAGCGGACGACCCGGCCGATGCCGCCGGTGTCGCGGTAGTTCAGGGCGATGTCCGCGTAGCCGTCCCGGTTGAAGTCGCCGGTCGCGGCGTCGAGGTAGGAGACGGCGCCCGTGGCCGTGGTGAGCGTGCCGTACTTGGTGGCGCCGCCCGTCAGCCGGGCGTTCCAGTTGCCGCCCCTGCCGGTGCCGGCGGAGAAGACGTCCGCCTTGCCGTCGCCGTTGAAGTCGCCGACGGCGACCGTGGAGCCGAGTTTGGCGCCCGTCGAGGTGAGTCCTGACGTGGTGTAGGAGAAGCCGGTGTCGAGGGCGGGACCGTACATCACCGTGACAGCGCCGCGGTCGGCGTGGCCGCTGGTGTCGTCCTCGCCTGGTGCGCCGATCGCGAGGTCGGCGTAGCCGTCGCCGTTGACGTCGCCCCACGCGGTGGACGTGCCGAAGCCGTCGCCGGACTCGTGGGAGCCGGGCACGCCCGGGCTGCTCTGGCTGAGCGTCACCTTGGCGGCGGTGACCGGGCCGTCGATGCCGCCCGGGACGACGGTGACGGTGCCGCCGCCGCTCAGCGCCTTGGGCGTGCCCGCGACCAGGTCGGTGAGGCCGTCGCGGTTGTAGTCGGAGGTGGCGAGGGCGTGCGAGATGCCCGGGGTCTTGGCGACCTGGGCGATGCGGGAGAGCTGGGAGTAGAGGTTCGCGCCGGGGCAGGCGGTGGCGTTGGTGTCCCGGTGGCCGAAGACCCGGGGCAGGGTGATCGAGACGCCCTTGTCGACCTTGTTGCCGTCCTGGCCGGCCGGGCTGCCGGAGGTGAGCGTCACCTTGCCGGTCGGGTCGATGCCGTACATGCCGAACTTCCAGGCGACCAGACGGGAGATCGCGTCGAGCGCGGCGCGGCTCGGCCGGGCCTTCTCGAAGTTGCCGATGTAGGAGATGCCGACGGTGTCGGTGTTGAAGCCGACGTCGTGGGCGCCGGTGACCGGCAGGTCCATGCCGCCGCTGCGGCCCTCGAAGATCTGGCCGCACTTGTCGACGACGAAGTTGTAGCCGATGTCGTAGTAGCCGCGGGCGAAGTGCTCCTGCTGGATGGAGCGCATTCGGGCCCGGGACTGCGCGCAGGACAGGGTGTTGTCGCTGTCCATGCCGGTGTGGTGGACGACGGCGGCCTTGATCTCGGTGCCGTAGGCCGGTGTGCCGTCGTAGTCCGTGGAGGCGCCCCATTCGGCCTGCGTGATGACCGGCGGCTTGACGACGGTGGAGGGGCGGGGCGCGGGGACCGTGGGCGTCGGGGAGGGGGATGCCGTCGGGGTGGGGGACGCGGGCGTGGTGGGAGACGCGGACGTGGTCGGGGACGCCGTGTCGCCGGGGGTGCCTGTCGGCGTGGCCGTCTCGGTCGGGGTGGCCGTCTCCGTCGGGGCCTCGGTGGGAGTCGTCGGGGTCTGGGTGGGGGCCGTCGGCTCCGTCGTCGGGGTGGGGGTCTCCTCGGCGTAGGCCGCGGGCCGGATGGCGCCCTTCGGGTCGGTGCCCGGGTCGAGGAGCTTCACGTCCATGCCGGCGGGCTGACCGCCCGCCTCCGTGCCGTCCGCGTTCACGACCCGCACCTCGACGCCGTCCGCGTCGCCGGTCCAGAGGGACTCGGTGCCACCGCGCAGCGCGGCCCGCTCGCCTTCCGCGCCGTCGGCCTGGCTGGGGTCGGCCGCCAGCTTCTGCCAGCCCGACCAGCGCCGGCTCTCCAGATCCCTGGTCCGCACCTCGGCCGTGCCCCGGACCCGGGCGTCCGGGTCGTTCCAGGTCAGCAGTACCGCGCTGAACCGGTCCGTGTCCTGTTTGCCCAGGCCCTTGCGCCCGGAGCCCTTCTCCTCGAGCTTCACGGTGTGGACGGCCGGCTTGCGGCTCTGGGACGCGCCGCCGGGACCGCCGGGCGGATCAGCCATCGCGTACGTGACGACCCCTGCTCCGCTCAGGACCACGGCGCCGATGGTCAGCCACGCCCGTCTCTTCAGACTGAGCGGTTTGTACGCACGCGTGCTGCGAGGACTCAACTACCCCACCCCTAGAACTGGTCACATTCGCACCCGCTGTCACACAGATGCCATTCACCCAGCGCACAGCTATGGCCAAACGTCACCCGGTTGTGTCGATGCCGCGTCCTACCGGGCCGGAGCCCACGTCTGCTGTGACACTTCTCCGTAGTCCGGCGCTGATGATCGTGGAGGGCAAATCAGTACGGACGAGGACGGTTCTTGGGCCAGCGAGAGGAACCCCGGCGCGCGCAGGCTCGTGACGGGGAACTGGGCGAGGCCGTCGAGCGGGCTCAGGACGGTGACGAGGCGGCCTTCGCGGTCGCCTACCGGATCGTGCAGCCCGGGCTGCTCGGCTATCTGCGCGGACTGGTCGGGGACGACGCGGAGGACGTGGCCTCCGACGCCTGGCTGGAGATCGCCCGGGACCTGGGACGGTTCAAGGGCGACGGGGCCGGGTTCCGCGGCTGGACGGCGACCATCGCCCGGCACCGGGCGCTGGACCACCTGCGCCGCCAGCGCGTACGGCCGAGGTCGTCCGCGCTGGAGCAGGACGTCCTGGACCTGCCCGGGCCGCACAGCACGCACGACCAGGCGCTGGAGGCCATGTCCACCGAGCAGGCGCTGCGGCTGGTCGGGGGCCTGCCGCAGGACCAGGCCGAGGCCGTGCTGCTGCGTGTCGTGGTGGGGCTGGACGGACCCGCCGCCGCCCGGGTCCTGGGCAAGCGGCCGGGTGCCGTGCGGACGGCCGCGTACCGGGGCCTGAAACGCCTCGCCACCCGGCTGGGCGCAGAGGGTGTGACGGATGAGGCTCCCCGGACGCTGGGGGAGTCGAAATGAACGATGCCGGCTGGCCGGGCGGCGTCGCCGGGTCCGGTGCCCTGAACAGGGCGGACGAACGATACGTATGGATCGGACCCGGAATGCCGGGCCGGTCGGCCGGGCCGGCCGGGTCGTATGGACCCGGCGGGCACCGCGGGACGCGTGGATCGAGCAGGGACGGAACAGGACATGGGTGACCATCGGAGCGGCGGCGGGTTTCCGGGCCGTCGGCGTGTGCACCCTGGGGGCTCCGCCTGCGACCACCGGGCGGCGCGTGACGCCGACGGCCGGCTGCCCGGCCACCGCGGGACGGCCGGCTTCGACAGCCCGGGCCTCGGCGCCCGGCACGTCTTCGACGAAGCCGAGCTGGAGGCGCTGCTCGTGACCGCGCTGGTCCGGGACCGGATCGACGCCGAGGCCGAGCAGCGGGCTGTGGCCGCGTTCCTGGCCGCCCGGGACGCCGGCGTGCGCCGGGCCCGCACTCGCCGCCGCGACGACTGGCGGCCCCGGGAGCGGCGGTATCCGGGGCGTTCGCTGAAGGCCACGCTCTCCGTGCTGCTCGCCAGTCTCACGCTGGGCGGGGTCGCGGTCGCGGCGATCGGCTCGGTGGGCTCCACGGACGGTGCCGGTGACCGCGGTCGCCCGCCCGCCGCCACCCGCGCCCCCGGCGCCTCGGCGGGCGGGGCCACCGGCACTCCGTCCGGTTCCGCGTCCGCACGCCCGGACCGCCCCGCTCCCTCCCGGGACACCGAGGCCCACTGCCGTGCCTACGAGCAGGCCGACGGCCGGGGCAAGGCCATGGACGCGACGGCCTGGAAGCGCCTCGTCGAGGCCGCGGGCGGTGAGAGGAACGTCACGGCGTACTGCGCCGAGCAACTGGCCCGGGCGAAGGCGAAGCCCGGCAGCACCGCACGACCGGAGAAGAGCGAAGGCGCCTCCGGTGCCGCCGGCGCGGACAACGGCTCGGGCAACGCGGACAGCGGGCCCGGCAACGCGGACAGCGGCTCGGGCAACGCGGACAGCGGCGCGGGCAACGCGGAGAACGGATCGGGAGCCGCGCGCAACGGCGGGGACGACCCCGCCGACGGCACCTCGGCCGGGGCCAAGGGCAAGCCCGCCCAGCCCAATGACCGCCGTCCGTAGCAGAATTCGGCATCAGGAGCCAGAGAGTCACGTGTCCACGCCCGGCCGCACCGCCCGGGTGCCAGGCCGTATCGCGCAGGTGCCCGGCCGCCTCGCCAGGTCACCGGTGGGTCCCGCCATGGCAACGGCCGAGGCCGCCACCCCCCACAGGAGAGGCCCCGGCCGTCGCGCGGCACGGGCCGCGCGGCGGCCCGTACTACCTACAGCGCCCGGGGTGCGTTTTCTGTCACACCCCACCGTGTCACGGCTTAGTTGCATCCTGGGCGGACATGGACGGGGAGTGGTTTCAGGTCGTAACGTGCCTTTCGCGCCAACGCGGAGGCACCAAGACCACCGCAACCACCTGCGGTCATCACACCGCAACCACTTGCGGTGATCACACCGCAACCATCAATTGAGGAACCACGACGGCGAGAACCCGGTCCGCGAAAGCGGCGCCGGCTCAGGCGCAGAAGGGCGCGCGGTGCTGGGGGACGACGCGGAGCTGACCGCCGCGGTGCGCGCGGCACAGGACGGAGACGAAACCGCGTTCCGGACTGTGTACCGGGCCGTGCACCCGCGGCTGCTCGGGTACGTACGGACGCTGGTCGGCGACCCCGACGCCGAGGACGTGACCTCCGAGGCCTGGTTGCAGATCGCCCGGGACCTGGAGCGGTTCACCGGTGACGCGGACCGCTTCCGCGGCTGGGCCGCCCGTATCGCCCGCAACCGTGCGCTGGATCACATACGCATGCGCGGCCGCCGGCCCGCGATCGGCGGCGACGAGACGGAACTGGCCGGCCGGGCCGCCGAGTCCGACACCGCCGACGAGGCCATCGAAGCACTCGCCACCGACGGCACGTTCTCCCTGATCTCCCGGCTGCCGCAGGACCAGGCGGAGGCGGTCGTGCTGCGCGTGGTGGTGGGGCTCGACGCGAAGACCGCCGCCGAGACCCTCGGCAAGCGCCCGGGCGCCGTACGCACGGCGGCCCACCGGGGCCTGAAGCGGCTCGCCGAGCTGCTCGGCGACGATCCGGAGGCCGATCCGGAATCCGCCGGAGTCCTCGACGCCCTGCCGTCCCAGCGAGAACCGCGCGGCGGTGCCATGGCGTCCGCACGTGTGACGCAAAGCGTCGCGCGGACGCAGAAGGATGTGTGATGGCCGACGAGCAGTACAGGTGGCTGGACCGCGAAACGGCGGAGCGTTTGCTGAGCGGAGAGCCACCCGAAGCTGTCGACGGCGCCTCCCGGGCCGAGGCCGAACGGCTCGCCGCAGCGCTCCGCGCGCTCTCCGCCGCACCCCCGCCGACCAGCGACGAACTCCCCGGTGAGGCCGCGGCGATGGCCGCCTTCCGCAAGGCGCGCGCGGAACGCGCCGACACCGCGGCGGCCCCCGGGGCCGACGGCGGGCGGGCCCGCAGCGAGGTCGCCGACGCCGGGCTGGTCCGGATCGGAACCCCGCGCGGCAGCGGCTCCGGCGACGTCCGGAGGCCTCGCTGGGCTCGTCCGGCGCGCCTCGCCCTGGCCGCCGCGCTGGCGGTAGGCATGGCCGGCGGTGCCGCCCTCGTGGCCGGAACCGGAGCCCTGAAAGCACCGTTCGGCAACGACGAGCCCCGGCCCGGCTCCTCGGTCTCGGCGGCCGTCACTCCGCCCGAGCGCCCGCTGGTGTCGCCCTCGCCGAGCGACGCCGTGCAGGGCGGGTCCACGCCCGACGACAACCCGAGTGGCGGCGACCCCGGGCGGGACGTGGCAGGCGACGACCCGGCCCAGAAGCCCGGCTCCGGCGACCGGGGCGACAGCCACAGCGACAGCCGCGGGAAGCTCGCTGCCGCCTGCCGCGACCTCCGCGACGGCAAGCGGCTGGACGCCGACCGCAGGCGGGCCCTGCGCGACGCGGCGGGCGGCTCCCGGGTCTGGAAGTACTGCAAGGGCGTTCTGTCCGGGTCCGGCGGACGCTCGGCGGAGCGGCACGACGAGGACACCGACCGGCGCGATCGCGACGACAGGTCCGGGAAGCAGCACCGGAAACACGACCGCGAGCAGGACGGTGACCGTGTGCAGGACGAGGCCGGAAAGAAGGCCGAGAAGCGGGCCGGGAAGCGTGCCGAGCGGCAGGACGGCGACGCCGCCGCGGACCGCGGCCGGTCCACACGGTCTCTCGCACCCCTCCGACCTGCGGTTTCGTACCCCGCGAAAATATCCTGGCCGAGGGTGTGACGTTTTCGGCCGCCCCGGCGCAGTAATGAGTGAGCCGACTGGTCATCGGCCGTCGCACGGAGCCGGGGTTCCCCCCGTACCTACGGCTCGTGCACCTGAGCGCGGGCGGGACACGTTCCCCGGTCCCGCCCGCGCCCCAATTCCCCTTCCGCGTCCTCACCAGGACACGACGACCTTGTCGCCGTCGCGGACCTGCGCGTAGAGCTCCGCGATCGCCCCCTCGTCCCGGACGTTGACGCAGCCGTGGGAGGCGCCCGCGTAGCCCCGGGCCGCGAAGTCCGGGGAGTAGTGCACGGCCTGGCCGCCGCTGAAGAACATCGCGTAGGGCATGGGCGAGTCATAGAGCGTCGACACGTGGTCGCGGGACTTCCAGTAGACGCTGAACACACCCTCCCGGGTCGGTGTGCCGCGTGAGCCGAAGCGGACGGCCATCGTCGACACGGTCCGGCCGTCGATCATCCAGCGCAGGGTCCTGCTGGTCTTGTCGATGCACAGCACCCGCCCGGTCCTGCAGCGCGGGTCCGGTGGGTCGGCCGGCTGCCCGCCCATGAGGTAGAGGTCCCAGGTGCCCGGCTCGCGGGTCATCCGCAGCAGCCGCTGCCAGGTGACGGTGTCGGTCTTCCCGGTGCGCGGCAGCCCTCGCTTGCCCTGGAAGCCGCTGACCGCCCGCTGCGTCGACTCGTCGTACGTGCCGGTCGGTCCGTCGAAGAGCCAGGCGACCTGCCGCAGCCGGGCCTGGAGCTCGCGGACGTCCCGGCCGGTGTCGCCGCGGGACCACAGCACGCGGGGCGGCACGGCGGCGGCGCTCGGTTTGTCGTCGCCGGGAGCGGTGGGAGCGGTGGTGCCCGGTCCGCCACCGTCGGCGGGGGTACGGGCCGGGGAGGGGGTGTCGCCGGGTAACTCGATGTGCACCGGTGAGCGGCTCTTCCCGCTGCCGTCGGGGGCCTGCACGGTGCAGCCGGCCAGGACGGCCGCCCCGGCGACTGCCACTGCGATCGCTGCTCTCCCCATGCCCGTGGTACGCACGCGGCCCTCCGTCGTCTCACCGGTGTGCCCGGATGTCACCTGAGATGTTCCCCGGGGATGACCCGTCGCGAACCACGGGGCATGGTGGTGAGCGAGGTCCCTACAGTCCGTCCTGCGGGAGGCATCAGACCATGGCGCGCGAGTCGGAGTCCGGACTGCCCATCGAACCGGTCTACGGGCCGCAGGACCTGCGGGACTGGGACCCGGCGCAGAAGCTGGGGGAGCCGGGGGCGTATCCCTTCACCCGTGGCGTGTACCCGACCATGTACACCGGCCGGCCCTGGACGATGCGCCAGTACGCGGGCTTCGGCACGGCCGCCGAGTCCAACGCCCGCTACCGGCAGCTGATCGCCCACGGCACGACGGGCCTGTCGGTCGCCTTCGACCTGCCCACCCAGATGGGCCACGACTCCGACGCCCCGCTCGCGCACGGCGAGGTCGGCAGGGTGGGCGTCGCCGTCGACTCGATCGACGACATGCGGGTGCTGTTCGGCGGCATCCCGCTGGACCAGGTCTCGACGTCGATGACGATCAACGCCCCCGCGGCCCTGCTGCTGCTCCTCTACCAACTGCTCGCCGAGGAACAGGGCGTCGACGCCGGCCGGCTGACCGGCACGATCCAGAACGACGTGCTGAAGGAGTACATCGCCCGCGGGACGTACATCTTCCCGCCGAAGCCCTCGCTGCGCCTGATCGCCGACATCTTCAAGTACTGCCGGGCCGAGATCCCGAAGTGGAACACGATCTCGATCTCCGGCTACCACATGGCCGAGGCGGGTGCGAGCCCGGCGCAGGAGATCGCCTTCACCCTCGCCAACGGCATCGAGTACGTCCGCACGGCGGTGGCGGCCGGCATGGACGTCGACGACTTCGCGCCCCGCCTGTCCTTCTTCTTCGTCGCTCGTACGACGCTCCTGGAGGAGGTCGCCAAGTTCCGCGCCGCACGCCGGATCTGGGCGCGGGTGATGAGGGAGGAGTTCGGCGCGGAGAACCCCAAGTCGCTGATGCTGCGCTTCCACACGCAGACGGCGGGCGTCCAGCTGACGGCCCAGCAGCCGGAGGTGAACCTGGTCCGGGTCTCGGTCCAGGCGCTGGCGGCGGTGCTGGGCGGCACCCAGTCGCTGCACACCAACTCCTTCGACGAGGCGATCGCGCTGCCCACGGACAAGTCCGCGCGCCTCGCCCTGCGCACTCAGCAGGTCCTCGCCCACGAGACGGACGTGACGGCGACCGTCGACCCGTTCGCCGGCTCCTACGCCATCGAGAGGATGACGGACGACGTCGAGGCCGCGGCCGTCGAGCTGATGGCCCGGGTGGAGGAGCTGGGCGGCGCGGTCGAGGCGATCGAGCGCGGCTTCCAGAAGGACGAGATCGAGCGCAGCGCCTACCGCATCGCGCAGGAGACCGACTCCGGCGAGCGGGTCGTCGTCGGCGTCAACCGCTTCCAGCTCGACGAGGAGGAGCCGTACGAGCCCCTGCGCGTCGACCCCGCGATCGAGGCACAGCAGGCGCAACGCCTGGCCGGGCTCCGCGCGGAGCGCGACCAGCCGGCGGTGGACGCGGCCCTGGCCGCCCTGAAGAAGGCCGCCGAGGGCGAGGACAACGTCCTGTACCCGATGAAGGACGCGCTGAAGGCCCGGGCCACGGTGGGCGAGGTGTGCAACGCCCTGCGGGAGGTGTGGGGGACGTACGTCCCGAGCGACGCGTTCTGATCCTCCCGCCGCCCCCGTGCGACACTCCCTTCCATGTTCGGTGTCATCGATCTGCCCACCTACCTGGCGGGCCTCGTCCTGATCGTTCTGCTGCCCGGTCCCAACTCCCTGTACGTCCTGTCCGTCGCCGCCCGGCGCGGTGTGCGTGCCGGGTACACCGCCGCGGCCGGTGTCTGGTGCGGGGACACTGTGCTGATGACGCTGTCGGCGGCCGGGGTCGCGTCCCTGTTGCAGGCCAACGCGGTGCTGTTCGGCATCGTGAAGTACCTGGGGGCCGGCTATCTGGCGTGGCTGGCCGTCGGCATGCTGCGGGCCGCGTGGGCCATGTGGCGGACGCGTGCGGAGCGGTCCGCCGGTGCGGAGGCTTCCGCGCCCGCCGGGGAGCGGCCCTTCCGCCGTGCCTTCGTGGTCAGTCTGCTGAACCCCAAGGCGATCCTCTTCTTCGTCGCCTTCTTCGTGCAGTTCGTCGACCCGGGGTACGCCTATCCCGCCCTGTCCTTCGTCGTCCTCGGCGCTCTCGCCCAGCTCGCCAGCGTGCTCTACCTCAGCGCGCTGATATTCGGCGGCACCAGGCTGGCCGCAGCCTTCCGCCGCCGCAGGCGTCTGTCGGCGGGGGTGACCTCGGCGGCGGGCGCGCTGTTCCTCGGGTTCGCGGTGAAGCTGTCCCTCGCGAGCGCGTGATCAGAGTCCGGCGCACCCCAGGTACTGCCGCAGTCCGTCGCCCGTTTCGCCCGCCCAGCCCACATAGCCGTCCGGCCGTACCAGGAACAGGCCCTTTCCGTATGTCGACTGCTCCGCGCCGCTGACCGCGTGCACCGGCTCCGGCAGCGCCGGCGCCGTCGTCCCCACCGCCACCAGCGTCCAGTGCGGTCCCCGGAACGCGTCGAAGAGCCGTACGCCGTCCAGCGTGCCGTCGGGTGCGCGGTCGCCGGCCCGGAGGGCGCCCGGGGCCGTGCGGGTCTCCTGGGTGAGGGACGACTCCCGGTATCCCAGCCCCAGCTGGCGGGTCGCTTCGCCGCGCCGCGTCTCCCCGCGGTGGACGCGCGTCGACAGGCCGAGCATGTCCGCGGCGACCGGGCGCCGTTCCTCCTCGTAGGTGTCGAGGAGTGACGCCGGCGCACCGCCCGTCAGCACCGCGCCCAGCTTCCACCCCAGGTTGTAGGCGTCCTGGACGCTGGTGTTGAGGCCCTGGCCGCCGGCCGGGGAGTGCACGTGTGCCGCGTCGCCGGCGAGGAAGACCCGCCCGGAGCGGAAGCGGTCCGCCAGGGCCGCCCGGGGGCGGAAGTCCGAGGCCCAGCGCACCTGGGTCACGGCCTCCGGCGCGAGGTGCGAGCGGGCGCCGACGACCTTCCGCACGCCCTCAAGGGAGAGGTCCGGGGGCGTCCCCTCCGGGAACTGCGCCATCAGCTGGAAGTCCTCCGTGCCGGCCAGCGGGCAGAGCGCGAGGAAGCCGTCGCCGTCCCCGCGCGGTGGGAAGATGTGCCAGTTGTCGCGGTCCAGGCCGCTGATCCGGACGTCCGCCACCAGCGTCGGGTTCGGGTCGACGGTCTCACCCGTCATGCCGATGCCGAGCAGCCGGCGCACCGTCGAGCGGCCGCCGTCCGCCGCGACGGCGTACCGGGCGGTGACCGGCGCACCGGCGGTGAACTCCGCGCGGACCGCGTCCGCGTCCTGCGTCAGGCCGACGACCTCCCGGCCGAAGGCCACCTGCCCGCCCAGTTCCTCCAGCCGTGCCCGCAGGATCTGCTGCGTGCGCCACTGCGGCACCATCCACGGCTCGGTGTACGGCGAGTCCTCGCTCTCCTCGCCCGGGTCGAACATCCGGTGCTCTCCGACTCGCCTGCCGTCCTGCCAGATCATCCCCACCGGGTAGGGGCCGCCCGCCGCGCGGATCGCGCCGAGCACGCCCAGGTCGTCGAAGACCTCCATCGTGCGCGGCTGGATGCCCTTGCCGCGCGAACCGGGGAACAGCCCCTCCGCCCGCTCGACCACCAGCGCGGCCACGCCGCGCCGGGCGAGATCGATGCCGAGTGCCAGACCGGTCGGGCCCGCACCCACCACCAGTACGTCCGTGTCCATGAGCCACCTTCTCCTTAACGCTGTTAAGTTCCGTCGTTTCCGAGCGTGGCCTTAACGGTGTTAAGTTGTCAAGCGTGAGTACGGAACGACGCGCGCCCCTGGACCGTCGACGGGTCGCGGACACCGCGCTGCGGCTGCTGAACGAGGTGGGCCTGGACGGCCTGACCCTGCGCGCCATCGCCCGGGAACTGGACGTGAAGGCGCCCGCCCTCTACTGGCACTTCAAGGACAAGCAGGCGCTGCTCGACGAGATGGCGACGGAGATGTACCGCCGGATGGTCGCCGGGGCCTCGCTCGACCCTGCCGACACCTGGCGGGAGAGGCTGCTGAAGGCCAACCGGGGACTGCGTGGCGCCCTGCTGGGCTACCGGGACGGCGCCAAGGTGTTCAGCGGCTCACGCTTCACCGGGATCGAGCACGCCGGGCAGATGGAGGACAACCTGCGCCTGTTCACGGCCGCCGGCTTCACCCTCGCCCAGGCGGTCCGCGCGCTCACCACGACGTATCTGTACACGCTGGGCTTCGTCACCGAGGAACAGGGCGTCCAGCCGCTGCCGGGCGAGCGGCGCGAGGGCTACGACATGGACGAACGCGCCCGCCTGATGGCCGACTTTCCACTGTCGGCCCAGGCGGGCGCGGAGATCTTCGAGGACTACGACGGGCACTTCGAGGAGGGACTCGCGCTCGTGATCGAGGGGATCGGGGCGCGGTACGGGGTCTCATGACACCCCTGGGTCAGGACCGCTGCGCGCGTGCCCGCCGTACGGCCCGGGTGACCACGGGGGGCAGCAGGTCCTTGGCGAGCCGGCGGGCCCGGGAGGGGGCGGGCCGGGCCGGGCGCGCGGCGCGGGACTCGGTGACCCCGGCGGCCGGGGCACTGGCCGGCACCGGTGCCGTGTAGTGCCGGGACGGCGGGAAGGGCGGCGGCTTCATGCCCCGGGACCGGGCGCGGACCAGCCGGTGCCCGGCCGCCTCCTGCACGCTCAGCCCGACGTCCGTGCGCTGCCGCAGCATGTCGAGCAGCTCCTCCTGGAGCGGCTCGGGGTCGCCCCAGGTGCCGTAGAGCTTCTGCGTGCTGAGGCAGACCGGGCGCAGGCCGCGGTTGAGGACGGCCTCCCAGGCGGCGACCGAGACACCCGGCGTGTGCTCGGAGCGGAAGTCGTCGAGGACGACGATGCCCTCGGGCAGCAGGATGTCCTGGGCGGCGCCGATGTCGCCGTACACGTGCTCGTACAGGTGCGAGGCGTCGACGTGGACGAAGCGGCAGCTGTCCGGGGCCACCTTCTCGGACACCACCGAGCTGGGGGCCGCGATCACTGTCGGCAGGGTGTCGTGGAAGGAGAGGTAGTTCCGCTCGAAGGCCTGCTGGGTGAGCGAGGCGTACGACTTCGTGGACTCCGCCTTGTTGGCCTCGTCCGGGGCGTCGCCCTCGAACAGGTCGCAGACCGTGAACTTCTCACCGCCCTGGAGGTGGTGGCCGAGGAGGATCGCGCTCTTGCCCATGTAGACACCGAGCTCCAGCAGGTCTCCGCTCATGCCCTGCTTCTGCTGCCGCTCCAGGAACCAGGTGAACAGCATCTGGTCCAGTGGCGGGAACCAGCCGGGGACGTCGGCGAGTTCGCCGGGGTACGTGTCGGTCGCTTGTGCGTTGGTCATGAGACGAGCCTTCTCTCTGAGCGTTGCCCAAACCGACGGTGGGTTGAACGTCCCGTGAACAGCTCAGCGAGTCTTCGCCAGCGCTGCCCGCAGCCGTGGCGTCAGTGGCTTCTCCACATACTTGTTCAGCAGCCACGCCAGCAGCAGCATTGAGGCCACGGTCAGGGCGAATGTCGCCCCGGATGGCAGGTCCAGGCCGCGGTGCAGGGCGTGTATCACCACCCAGCCGAGGTGTTCGTGGACCAGGTAGAACGGATACGTCAGCGCCCCCGCCACCGTCAGCCAGCGCCAGTTCGCCCAGCGCAGCCAGCCCAGCGCGATCGCCGCGACCGCCACGAAGCCGAAGGTGACGACCAGCATGATGCCGACCGAGGAGCGGTACGAGAAGCCGTCCGCGCCGGGCGCGTGCCACAGACTCTGCACCGCGTAGTGCTGCCCGATCAGCCAGCTCACGGCGACGATGCCCCAGCCGTAGACGTCCCGGCGGTCGAGGTGGACGAGGTAGAGGCCGACACCGCCGATGAAGAAGGGGGCGTACTCGGGCATCACGACGATGTCGAGCAGCGGCATCTTCGCGTTCTGCGCGATCACCGCCGCCAGCGTCCAGCCGGCGCAGAACATGATCACCCGGCGGCGGTTCGCCCCGGGGAGCACGACACACAGCGCGAACAGCGCGTAGAAGCGGACCTCCGCCCACAGCGTCCAGCACACCCCGAGCACCCGGTCCACGCCCAGCGGCATCTGCAGCATGGTCAGGTTCACCAGCGCGTCGCTCGGCGAGACCGCCTTGTACGCCACCACGGGCAGTGCGAACACCGCCGTCACGAGCACGACCGCCACCCAGTAGGCGGGCAGCAGCCGGGAGGCGCGGGAGGCGAAGAACGACTTCAGGGGCCGGCCCCAGCCGCTCATACAGATCACGAACCCGCTGATCACGAAGAAGACCTGGACGCCGAGGCAGCCGTAGGCGAAGTACTCGTGCAGCGTCGGGAACTGCTCCTTGGGTGAGGTGCCCCAGGCCTGGGAGACCTCACCGTCGCGCCCGCCGTAGTGGTACGCCGCCACCATCAGCGCGGCCACCAGCCGCAGTCCGTCCAGAGCGCGCAGCCGGCCGCCGGAGTCCTTCCGGCGTGGGATGGTCGTGGCGCCCGGTGGTTCGACCAGCACGGCGACTTGGGGCCCGGGCTTACGGGTGCTGACGACCGTCTCGGTCACGCTGAAAACCTCTGTAGCTCGTATGTCCTTCACCTGAGCCGCCTGTGGGCGGGCAGGGCGCCGACTGTCACCCTAGGACCGAGGTTGACGCTAAAACGTTCGACAGAGGCACCCTTCGCCTGCCGGTCTCCATGGGTTCATCTGGATGTCGCCGAGCCCGGCCGCCGGGCACACCTTCTTCAGCGGCGCACCGCCTTGCGCAGCGCCCGTGCCCGCCGGACCACCCGGCGTGCCGTGGAGTTGCGGGGCAGGAAAGCCAGCCGCTGCGGAATGCCGCCGGGCAGTCCGAGCGAGGTGAGACGGCGCTTCTTGAAGTACCGCCGGGTGCGCGGACCGAGGTGCCGGGACAGGAACGCTTCCGCCCGCGGACGCAGGTCCGGGTAGATCTGCGGCTGCATGGTGAACCCGACGGCGGTCACCAGGTCGGACAGCAACTCGGCGGGCAGCAGGTCGCCGTCCTCGCCGCCGTCCAGGTCGGGCAGCAGCGCGTCCGCCAGGGTGGTGGGGATCCGGTTGCTGTTCTGGTACGGCGTCAGCCGCTCCAGCAGCAGCTCGGTGCCGATGCGCGCGACCGGCAGCTCGTAGAACACCGAGGCCGTGAACAGCGCTGTGGAGAAGCAGCCGATGACGAGCGCGGGCCGGGTCCGGTCGAACAGCACCTCGGCGAGCACGGGCGTGTCCAGCACGGTGAGGTCCACGCCGAGCTTCTCGGCCTCGGTCTCCAGGGCGCGGCTGTAGCGGGCCGGCGCGGTCGGGTGCGGCTTGAAGACGACCGTGCGGTGGCCGCGGGCGACCGCGCCCCGCATCATCCGCACGTGCAGGTCCTCTTCCTCCTCGGGGGAGAGGATGTTCAGCGCCGACAGGTACTGGCCGAGCAGCAGCGCCGCGTCGCCGGGCAGGTCGGGCAGCTCGGGCACGGTCTCGGTGACCTCGCCCAGCACCTTCAGGAACGCGGGCGACGGCACCAGCCGCGCCGGCACCTCGAACTCGGTCAGCAGCATCGGCGTGAGCCCCGGCACCAGGTCGAGGTGCAGCAGCCGCCGCACGCGCGTGCCGACCAGCGGGTCGAGCTTGTTGCGCGTGGGCCCGTAGCTCATCAGCCCGTCGGCGTAGACGTCGATGGGGGCGTCGGTGAACAACTGCGCCACCGTCAGCGCGGGCGCCACCTGGATGGACTCCAGGACCAGGCTCACCCGGTCGTCGCCGAGGCCCCACAGCATCCGCAGATAGCGCTCGAACAGCGGGATGTCGTCGGAGCGCGGCGTCCACGCCCCGGGGTGGAACGGGCGGATGGCGTCGTTCCAGGACAGCACGTCGTCGAAGTGCTCGCGCAGCGGCGCGAAACCCGGCATCTCGTCGAGGGCCGGAGTGGTCTCCGGGTTCGCTGAGTTGTTGAACACCAGCAGCACCCGGCGGTCCGGCTCCTCGAAGAGGTCGGAGTCGATCGCGGCGGCCAGGGTGGCGACGCCGTACAGCGTCGAGGCGCAGAAGATCTGTGTGGTCCCGGGCATCAGGCGGCCGCTCCCGCCGGGGTGACCCTGCGCCGCAGCCGCCGCAGCTTGGACGAGCGGTCCATGTCCATGGCCTCCAGTGCGTCACCGAGCGCGTCCTGCGGCATCCGCTTGATGGCCGCCGCGCTCATCGACCGCAGCTGCCTCGCCACGGCCGGTTCGAACCTGTCTTCGTTGGAAAGGTGGTGCGCGATGATCGCGCAGTACGTCCGTACCGCCTTGGGCAGCAGCCGGTCGGCCTCGCGGTCGGCGGCCGTCTCCTCGATCACCTGGTCGAAGGCGCGGATGAAGTCGAGCTGGCGGACATCGCCGATCTGGGTCAGGGACGAGGCCACCCCGCGCCGGTAGAACACGCCCAGCAGGCTCACCACGGCGAACGACTCCGCCTCGCGGTGCAGCTTCCAGATCCACGGCCGGTCCTCGGCCGTGCGCAGACCGTCGGTGAAGTGGAGCACGCCCCGGTCGAGGAGGCGGCGGTGGTAGGCGCCGGCCCAGGCGTAGGCGTAGTCCACCGAGGTCGAGCGGTGGGAGGGGAGGATCGCGTCCCGCGGACTGAACGCCTCCCAGCGCCGGCCGACCGGGACCCGGGAGACGGAACGGGCGCGCGCGGTGGCCTGCACATGGTCGGTGCGGATGAAGTCGCAGCCCAACTCGTCCAGGGCGGACACCAGTTCGGCGAGGTAGCCGGGGGCCAGCCAGTCGTCGCCGTCCAGGAACGTCAGGTACTCGCCCTGCGCCGCGTCCAGGCCGGTGTTGCGGGCGGTGGCGAGCCCCCCGTTCTTCTCGTGTCGGATGTAACGCACCTGCGCGACATCCGAAAGGTCCTCGGCCGCCCGTTCGAGAATGGCCGGTGTTTCGTCCTTCGAATGGTCGTCGACCAGAATGAACTCGAAATCACGGTCGGCGTTCAACCGAAGGCTTCTGAGGGTGTCCGGGGCGTATTGCTGCACGTTGTAGAACGGCACGATCACGGAAAGCTTAGGCACCCGCAAAACGTTAGGAGGCCGTCCGGCTCCGGAACTTTCCGGTGAACATACACTGGGTGAACTCAATGTGTCAGAACGGTGCACCCCGTGTACTTCCCCGTTCGCCACGGGCCAGTTCGGCTCCCGGTGGGGTGTTGTTAACTTTTCGTTGAGTCGTGGTTCCGCCATACCTAGGAATTGCTTCCTAGCGTCTTCGACGTGCCAGCAAGTACACCGAAGCGCCCGCGAATCGCCGTCCTCGCGGACTCCGACACCCGATGGAAATGGGGTGCGCTCACCGCGCACCGCATCGCCCCGGGACAGTCCATGGAAACCGGACCGCGCGAGAGCGCGCAAGCCGGCCCCGCACTCGACGGATTCCTGCTGCGCGGCCGGGCCACGCCCACGCCGCGCCAGCTGGAGGAAGTGGGCGTGCGCGCCGACTCGCTGCGGGAGGTCACCGCCGTCGAGTTCCTGCGCACCATGGCCGAGGAGTCCTACGACGTCCTCGTCCTCGCCCTCGTCGGCGGCGGTGTGCAGGCGATGCTGCACGGCCTGGGGCGCGCCTGGCAGAACCGGACCTCGCGGCCCGTCGTCGTCACCGGCTACGTCGGTGTCGTCTACGAGAAGCTCGCCGACGGCCTGCTGCTGCGGCACGGCGCGGACCTCGTCCTCGCCAACTCCCGTCAGGACGCGGACCGTTTCCGGGCCGTCTACGAAGGGGTGGGCGCCGACGCCACGTCGGTGACCGAGGTGGCCCTGCCGTTCCTCGGCGGTGCGCCCTACGAAGGGGAACACGACCCGTACACGGTCGTCTTCGCCGCCCAGCCCTCCGTACCGGAGAGCCGCAAGGACCGTACGTACCTGCTGAACCGGCTCGTGCAGCACGCCCACAGGCACCCCGAGCGCGAGGTGCTGCTGAAGCTGCGGTCCAAGCCGGGCGAACACACCACCCACATCGAGGAGTTGCCGTACCAGAAGCTGGTGCAGCGCCTCGATCCGCCGGCCAACTTCCGCCTGGTCTACGGGAACATGGGCGAGGTTCTCGACCGCACCGACCTGCTCGTGACGGTCAGCTCCACGGCCGCCCTGGAATCGCTGCACCGCCGCATCCCGACCGTCGTGCTGACCGACCTGGGCGTCCGTGAGGCCCTCGGCAACCACCACTTCGTGGGCTCCGGCTGCCTCGCCTCCTGGGACCAGCTCGACGCCGGACACCGGCCGGCGCCCGACGAGGAGTGGGTCGCCCGGCAGGGCGTGGTCGCGGACGGTTCCTACGAGTCCGCCTTCGACGCGGCACGCGAACGCATCGCCAAGCTGCTCGACCGGCCCGGCGGACTGCCGCCGCTGGCCCCGTACTACACACCCGTCACCGCCCCCGGCTATCTGCCCGGGATCCTCGCCCGCCACCACCTCGGCCCGGACGGCACCCCGCTGCCCGGCGCGCCGGCCGCCGACCGGGAGCCCGGCCCGGTCCGGCAGATCGTGCGCCGGGCGGCGCGCGGCGCCTACCGGCACGGCGTGCAGCGCGTGGCGCCCGTCATCCGGCGGATGGGGGAGCTGTGAGCCGCCCCGAGCCCTCCGCCCAAGCAGCCCAAGGAGTAGACCCCATGTCCCGACCCGAAGCGGGCCGAGGTGCCTCGGTGCGCCGCGTGCTCGCGGTGATCCCCGCGCGCGGCGGCTCCAAGGGCGTGCCCGCGAAGAACCTCCTCCCGGTCGGCGGCGTCCCGCTGGTGGCGCGGGCGGTGCGCGAGTGCCGCGCCGCCCGGCTCGTGACGGACGTCGTGGTCTCCACCGACGACCAGGCCATCGCTTCCGCCGCCCGCCAGGCCGGCGCCGAGGTCGTACTGCGGCCCGCCGCCATCGCCGGCGACACGGCCACCTCGGAGGCCGCCGTCCTGCACGCCATGGACGCGCACGAGGCCCTGCACGGGGCGCCGGTGGACGTGGTCCTGCTCGTGCAGTGCACCAGCCCCTTCCTCGTCCGCGAGGACATCGACGGAGTCGCCGGGGCGATCACCGAGAACGGGGCCGACACCGCGGTGACCGTGGCGCCCTTCCACGGATTCGTCTGGCGGGACGCCGACGACGAGGCCGCGGCCGGGTCCGTCGCGGAGGCCGACGCGGCCGTAGGCGGCGGCTACGGCGTCAACCACGACAAGTCCTTCCGCCCCCGCCGCCAGGACCGCCCCCAGGACCTGCTGGAGACCGGCGCCGCCTACGCCATGGAGGCGGCCGGCTTCCGCAAGCACCAGCACCGCTTCTTCGGCCGGACCGAACTGGTCCGCACCGACGCCGCACGCGTGCTGGAGGTCGACGACCCGCACGACCTCGCCCGCGCCCGGGCCCTCGCGCCGCTCTTCGACGCGGACCGCCCCGGCGCGCTGCCGACCGCCGACGACATCGACGCGGTCGTCCTCGACTTCGACGGCACCCAGACCGACGACCGGGTGCTGGTCGACTCCGACGGACGGGAGTTCGTCTCCGTGCACCGCGGGGACGGACTCGGCATCGCGGCCCTCCGCAGGAGCGGCCTGAAGATGCTGATCCTGTCCACGGAACAGAACCCTGTGGTCGCCGCCCGGGCCCGGAAGCTCAAGCTCCCGGTGCTGCACGGCATCGACCGCAAGGACCTCGCGCTGAAGCAGTGGTGCGAGGAGCAGGGCATCGCGCCGGAGCGCGTGCTCTACGTCGGCAACGACGTCAATGACCTCCCGTGCTTCGCCCTCGTGGGCTGGCCCGTGGCGGTCGCGAGCGCCCACGACGTCGTGCGCGGCGCCGCACGCGCGGTCACCACCGTCCCCGGCGGCGACGGCGCGATCCGAGAGATCGCCAGCTGGATCCTCGGCCCCTCTCTCGATTCCCTCACCAAGTAAGGACATCTCTGCCATGAGCACCAACTCCCGTATCCGCCGGTTCGGCACGCGCGAGGTCGGCCCGGGCCGCCCGGTCTACGTCTGCGGTGAGATCGGCATCAACCACAACGGCGAGCTCGAGAACGCCTTCAAGCTGATCGACGCCGCCGCCGAGGCCGGCTGCGACGCCGTCAAGTTCCAGAAGCGCACCCCCGAGATCTGCACCCCGCGCGACCAGTGGGACATCGAGCGCGACACCCCCTGGGGCCGGATGACCTACATCGACTACCGCCACCGCGTGGAGTTCGGCGAGGACGAGTACCGCGCGATCGACGAGTACTGCAAGTCGAAGAACATCGACTGGTTCGCCTCCCCGTGGGACACCGAGGCCGTCGCCTTCCTGGAGAAGTTCGACGTCCCCGCCCACAAGGTCGCCTCCGCGTCCCTCACCGACGACGAGCTGCTGCGCGCCCTGCGCTCCACCGGCCGCGCGGTGATCCTCTCCACCGGCATGTCGACCCCGAAGCAGATCCGCCACGCGGTGGAGGTCCTCGGCTCCGACAACATCCTGATGTGCCACGCCACGTCGACCTACCCGGCGAAGGCCGAGGAGCTCAACCTGCGCGTCATCAACACGCTCCAGCAGGAGTACCCGAACGTTCCGATCGGCTACTCCGGCCACGAGACCGGCCTGCAGACCACCCTCGCCGCGGTCGCCCTGGGCGCCACCTTCGTCGAGCGTCACATCACCCTCGACCGCGCCATGTGGGGCTCGGACCAGGCCGCCTCCGTGGAGCCGCAGGGCCTCACCCGCCTCGTCCGCGACATCCGCACCATCGAGGCCTCCCTCGGTGACGGCGTCAAGAAGGTCTACGAGTCCGAGCTGGCCCCGATGAAGAAGCTGCGCCGCGTCGCCGGTGTGGTCGCCGAGGCGGAGATCGCCGACGCGGCGGGCGAGCCGGTCGGCGTCTGAGCGCACCACCCCCACAACCCCCCTTACGACGGGACGGTCGTACGTCGATGAGCCCCCGCGCCGGGAACGCCGGCCCCCACACTCTCGCGTTCGTCGAGAGTCCGGTACAGCTGCTGAACGTGCTGGAGTGGGCGCACGCGCATGCGCCCGGCGTGGGGCTCACCCTCGTGGTGCTGTCGCCCGTCGACCCGATGACGCGCGGCCAGCTGCGGCGGATGTCCGACCTGGCCCGCGACGAGGGGCACCAGGTCCGCTGGGAGGAAGCCCGCGGCGGGCCCCTGGCGCCCTTCCAGACCATCGGCGGCCTGACCGGCCTGCTCCGCAGGGCGCGCCGGGTCGTACTGGGGGACCCCTTCTCCCGCTACGTCCAACTGCTGCTGACGATCACCCGGGCCCGTGACCTGGTCGTCGTCGACGACGGCACGGCGACCATGGAGTTCGTCGGCCAACTGGCCCGGGGGGAACGGCTGGTGCGCTGGCACCGCAAGGGCGGCCGCCCCGGCCCGCGCGACCTGATCTTCGCGCCGGTGTCGGCCTCGGCCCGCCGCCGCCTGACCCCCGGCGGCGATCGCCACGTCGAGATCTTCTCCTCCATGCCGATGGAGGAGACCCCGGCGGGCGTCACCGTCAGCGCCAACGACTTCGCCTGGACCCGGGCCCGCTTCGGCCCGCCCCGCATCACCAAGGGCGCCGACATGGTGGGCACGTCCCTGGTGGAGACGGGCGTGGTCGACGACCACCGCTACCTGGAGGCCGTCCGCACGCTGGCCGGGGCCCACGGCGCGACCCGCTACTTCGCCCACCGCCGCGAGAGCACGGACAAGCTCCACCGGCTCGCGGTCGAGACGGGCCTGGAGATCGTCCGCCCCGAACTCCCCCTCGAACTGATCGCCCGCCGCGGCCCCATCGGCCGGACGATCCTCAGCTTCCCCTCCACGGTCGTCCACACCCTCCCGCTCGCCCTCTCCGGCACGGAGGTCCGCGTCGCGGTCTGCGACATCGACCCCACCTGGCTGACCGACCACGCCTCCCCTCGAGCCCAGGGCTTCCTGTCGGGAGTGACGGGGGCGGCACGGGATGTGCACCGGCTGTCGGCGGCGGGGCCGGGGGAGGGGACGGGCGGTCAGGAGGGCCCGGCGAGCACGGCCGGGCCGGGGGGTCCCGCGAGTACGCCCGGCTTCGGTGGTCCGAGAGGCTCGGCGCCCGCCGGAGACCCGACCGGTCCCGTGGGTACGGCCGGCCCGGGGAGTGCCACGGGTACGGCGGGCTCGACCGGGACGCCGCGCTCGGCGGGCTCGGCGGGCTCGGGGAGCATGGCCCGCTCGGCCGGGGCGGTGGGCTCGGCAGGTGTCGCCGGCCCGGCGGGTGCGGCGGGTGCGGTGACTGCCGGCTGATGTCCCGGAGGCGCCTCGGACACCAGCGGGGTCGACCGCGTCAGCGGCCTGTCAGGCGACTGGGCAGCTTGGCGGCTCGGCGGGCCGGCGGTTCCGGGATACCTCGCGGACGTGGGGGCGCGGCCGGCCGAAGCCCCGCGGCGGCTCACGCTCCGGCAGGAGCCGGCTTGCGTGCCAACAGGAACGCCCGGGGGCGCTGCTCCTCGCCCTCTGCCTCCCGCAGAACACGGGAATGCAGCTCCAGGCCGGCCTGCCTGAGCTGCGCCGCGACGGTCTCCGGCGTGCGCCAGTAGCAGTCGAGCGAGATCTCCTGCCCGAAGCGCTCGGTGAGACGCGCACGGCCGTCCTCGGCACCGGACTGGAACCCGAGCAGCACGGGCGCGCCCGGCACCAGGACGCGGTGGAACCCGGCGAAGACCGAGGGCAGATGCTCGTCCGGCACATGAATGATCGAGTACAGCGCGACGATGCCGCCGAGCGTCTCGTCCGGCAGGTCCAGCGCCGTCATCGAACCGACGTGGAACCGCAGCCCCGGGTGCGCCCGGCGGGCCAGGGCCACCATGCGCGGTGAGACGTCCACCCCGAACACCGGCAGCCCCAGGTCGTGCAGCCGGGCCGCCACGTACCCGGGACCGCTGCCGATGTCGGCGACCGGCGGCTGCACCGGCGCCCCGGGGGCACGCACCAGATCGACGAAGGCCGCAAGGAGAGCCCGCTCCAGCGGCCTCCCGGCGAGACTGTCCGGGAACCCGGCGGCATAGTCCTCGGCGATGGCGTCGTACGAGGCCTGGGTGGACTGGACGAAGTCGGGGGTGTCGGCGCGCACGGGGCGCACACTATCCGGGCCGGGCGTCCGCCAGACGAACAAGGCCGTGTTCCCCGCGCAGGGCGTGGTATCCGTGGAGGAGGATGGATGGATAACGGCGCCGTGGCGCAGGTGTGGTCGATGTCACACTCTGTGGGTCGTGGTGACCGGCTCGGCCCTAAAGGCGGGCGAGTTTACCCATCTCACTTGATAGCTATACGTTCGGCGGTCATATTTTCTGCCCCTAACGGGTTGAAGTTTTGTTGATCGAGGGTCAGCCGACCGCCCTGGCGCCCTACCCTTCAGAGGGTGAAGCAATTGATGTCACTGGAGTCCGAGGTCGATCTTCCCGGGGGAGCCGTACTTCCCGGTGCGCTGCCCGACGCTCTGCGCGCCGAGCTCATCGCGTTCCGACGCGACCTGCACATGCACCCGGAGCTGGGCAACCAGGAGTTCCGCACGACAGCCGCGATCAAGGAGCGGCTGGAGAGGGCCGGCCTCAAGCCGCGCGTACTCGCCGTCGGGACAGGACTCGTCTGTGACATCGGCGTAGAGGGCGAACAGTGGGCCGGAGGCCCCAGCATGCTCGCCATGCGGGCCGACATCGACGGCCTGCCCATCCCGGACATGAAGAGCGACTGCCCGTACCGCTCGACCGTGCCCGACCGCGCGCACGCCTGCGGCCACGACGTGCACACCACCGTCGTCCTCGGCGCCGGTCTCGTCCTGGCCGAACTGCACAAGCAGGGCCTGCTGCCGCGCCCCGTCCGGCTGATCTTCCAGCCCGCCGAGGAGGTACTGCCCGGCGGTGCCGCCGACGTCATCAAGTGCGGGGCGCTGGAGGGGGTCGGAGCGATCATCGCCGTGCACTGCGACCCCCGGGTGGACGCGGGGCAGGTCGGACTCCGGGAGGGCCCCATCACCTCGGCCTGCGACCGGCTGGAGATCGCCCTGAACGGCCCGGGCGGGCACACCGCACGCCCCCACCTCACGACCGACCTGGTCACCGCGGCCGCCCGCGTGGTCACCGACGTACCCGCCCTGGTCGGCCGGCGCTTCGACAGCCGGAGCGGGCTCGCCATCACCTGGGGCCGCGTGGAGTCCGGGCACGCGCCCAACGTCATCCCGCAGCACGCCGAGCTCTCCGGCACCGTGCGGTGCCTCGACATCGAGGCGTGGCGGCAGGCCCCCGACGTCGTGGTCGCCGCGATCGACGAGATCGCCAACCTGTACCGCGCCAAGTCGGAGATCAACTACGTCCGCGGCGTCCCGCCCGTCGTCAACGAGGCCGGCGTGACGGAGCTGCTGCGCGACGCCATGATCTCCCGACGCGGCGTCGACTCGGTCGTCGGCACGGAGCAGAGCCTCGGCGGCGAGGACTTCTCCTGGTACCTGGAACACGTCCCCGGCGCGATGGCCCGCCTGGGCGTACGCACCCCGGGCGAACGCCACGTACGCGACCTCCACCAGGGCGACTTCGACGTCGACGAGTCCGCGATCACGGTAGGCGTGGAACTCTTCACAGCTGCGGCCTTGGTCAACGGCCTGCGCTGACGGCCGGCTGCCAGGGGGCGCGGCGGGACCTCCCGCCGCCCCGCCCGGCGCCCCACCACTTGTCCTGCCCGGCGAGCCTCCAGCTGGCGCCCGCCCCCGCCCGGCGCAGCCTGCCCCGCCCCGCCCGGCGGAGCCCTCCCCACCCGCCCCCTTCAAGTCCGCAGCCTCCGGTTGCGCCCCGGGTGCCCACGGGGCAGCCTGGTGCGCGTGACGAGGAGGCATGCGCCGTGTGCCCGAGTACACCTTTCGACCCCGTTCGATCCCGTGGTTCACAAGGGCGTAACCGGCCATCGGCACGAATGGATAACGGCCCCGCAGCGAACCGTTCCCAGGAGTGTCTACGCGCGTTAATGTGCGCCGAACCGAGCACCCACTGCGGGGCTTTGGAGAATGGGGAACTTCACGATGCGTCGGATTTCCAAACTGACCCGCGTCGCGGTGGGGGTCGCGTCGCTCGGGCTCGTCGCCACGGCCTGTGGCGGCACCAGCGGTGAGAGTGGTGGCGGCGACAGCAAGGACCGTGGCGTCGCCATCGCGTACGACGTCGGCGGCAAGGGCGACCAGTCCTTCAACGACGCCGCCTACGCCGGCCTGACCAAGGCAAAGGACGAGTACGGCTACACGACCGCCGACATCGAGCCCACCGAGGGCGAGACCGACGCGGACAAGGAACAGCGCCTGGCCTCGCTGGCCAAGCAGGGCTACAACCCGGTCATCGGCGTCGGGTTCGCCTACACGCTGGCGATGAAGGCCGTGGCGCCCAAGTACCCGGACACCACCTTCGGCATCGTCGACTCCGTGGTCGAGGGCAAGAACGTCGCCTCCCTCGTCTTCGCCGAGGAGCAAGCCTCGTACCTCGCCGGCGTCGCCGCCGCCAAGGCCACCAAGTCGGACATCGTCGGCTTCGTGGGCGGTGTCGACGTCCCGCTGATCCACAAGTTCGAGGCCGGCTACAAGCAGGGCGTGCAGGACACCAACCCCAAGGTGAAGGTCCTGTCCCAGTACCTGACGCAGACGGCCGAGGAGGGCGGCTTCTCCAGCCCCGACAAGGGCAAGGCCGCCGCCGAGGGCCAGATCGAGAAGAAGGCCGACGTGCTCTACGCGGCCGCCGGACTGTCCGGCCAGGGCGTCATCGAGGCCGCCGCCAAGGCGAAGGTCTGGGCGATCGGCGTCGACTCCGACCAGTACAAGCAGGCCGCCCTCGCCCCGTACAAGAACTACATCCTCACCTCCGCCCTCAAGGACGTCGGCGGCGCGGTCTACGCGCTGTCCAAGTCCGTCCACGACGGCAAGCCCCTGACCGGCACCCAGACCTTCGACCTGAAGGTCAACGGCGTCGGCCTCTCCGAGTCGAACCCGGAGTACGCCAAGATCCCGGGGCTCGAGGACGCCGTGAACAAGGCCAAGGAAGGCATCGACGACGGCTCGATCAAGGTCAAGACCGAGTAGGCCGTCCAGCTGTCCGGCCGTGAGGCCGTAGGAGCGGGCGGGCACCCCGGGGTGCCCGCCCGCTCCTACGTTCCCGGGGCGCGCCGGGCCCGGATCACCCAGCGCCACCCTCCGTTCGCAGTCGGCAACGCCCCGGCCAAGGCCGGGTGATGGCTTGGCCACGGGCGCATAACAAGGTGGACAGAAGGGGTTTTCAGGCAGGTCTACGCGCGTTAATCTGCGGCGAAGCCAGCGCCGAAGCTGAACCGTCCCGGCGCTATGCGGCCCCGGTAGTACGACAGGAGCACCCACACATGCGCCGGATTTCCCGGATCACGGTCGCAGGCGCAGCGACCGCCTCCCTGGCCCTCGCCCTCTCCGCCTGTGGCAGCACCTCGACCTCCGGGTCGTCGGACTCGAAGGGGGGCAAGGGCCTCGCCATCGCGTACGACGTCGGCGGCAAGGGTGACCAGTCGTTCAACGACGCCGCGTACGCCGGCCTGGAGCAGGCGAAGAAGGAGTTCGGCTACCAGACGGCCGACCTGGAGCCCACCGAGGGCGAGACGGACGCCGACAAGGAGCAGCGTCTGGTCTCGCTGGCGAAGCAGGGCTACGACCCGGTCATCGGCGTCGGCTACGCGTACGCCGCGGCCGTCAAGGGTGCCGCTGAGAAGTTCCCGAAGACCACCTTCGGCATCGTCGACGACGCCACGATCAACTCCAAGAACGTCGCCGACCTCGTCTTCAGCGAGGAGCAGGCCTCGTACCTGGCCGGTGTCGCCGCCGCCAAGAGCACCAAGTCGAACGTCGTCGGCTTCGTCGGAGGTGTGGACATCCCGCTGATCCACAAGTTCCAGGCGGGCTTCGAGCAGGGCGTCAAGGACACGAACCCGAAGGTGAAGGTCCTGTCGCAGTACCTGACGCAGACGGCCGAGGAGGGCGGTTTCTCCAGCCCCGACAAGGGCAAGACGGCTGCCGAGGGCCAGATCGAGAAGAAGGCCGACGTCGTCTACGCGGCCGCCGGCCTGTCCGGCCAGGGCGTCATCGAGGCCGCCGCCGCCAAGAAGGTGTGGGCCATCGGTGTCGACTCCGACCAGTACAAGCAGGAGGCCCTCGCCAAGTACAAGGACTTCATCCTGACCTCGGCGATGAAGGACGTCGCCAAGGCGGTGTACAACCTGGCGAAGTCGGTCGAGGACGGCAAGCCCGAGACCGGTATCGTTCGTGGCGATCTGAAGACCGGCGAGGTGAGCCTGTCGGACTCCAACCCGAAGTTCGCGGACGACGCCGAGCTTCAGGAAGCCATCAAGACGGCCAAGGAGAAGATCATCAGCGGCGAGATCAAGGTCAAGAGCAGCTGACGACCGACTGCCTCGAAGCAGGCGGTAACCCCCGGGGTTACGTCCGCTCGACGGGGTACGGGGAGGCTGCTCCTCGTACCCCGTTGTCGCGGTGCGTCGGCCCCTTTGTATGCCGTAGGGGCGCTACGCGCGTAGACGGCCCCCGTCCCCAGGAGAGTGCGTCATCAACGCGTCCAGCAGCCCTCCGGCCGGAGCGGCGGTCAAGGAATCGGTGACCGCCGTCGAGCTCGCCGGGATCACGAAGCGTTTCCCGGGCGTCGTGGCCAACCACGACATCCACCTCAGCGTCCGCAAGGGCACCGTGCACGCCCTCGTCGGCGAGAACGGCGCCGGCAAGTCGACGCTGATGAAGATCCTCTACGGCATGCAGAAGCCGGACGAGGGCACCATCGCCGTCGACGGCGAGCAGGTCAGCTTCTCGTCGCCGGCCGACGCCATCGTCCGCGGCATCGGCATGGTCCACCAGCACTTCATGCTCGCCGACAACCTCACGGTCCTCGAGAACGTCGTGCTCGGCAGCGAGCAGCTGTACGGCATCGGCGCCAAGGCCCGCCGCAAGATCAAGGAACTCTCCGAGCGCTACGGCCTCGACGTCAAGCCCGACCTCCTGATCGAGGAGCTCGGCGTCGCCGCCCGCCAGCGCGTGGAGATCCTCAAGGTCCTCTACCGCGGCGCCCGCACCCTCATCCTGGACGAGCCGACCGCCGTGCTCGTCCCGCAGGAGGTCGACGCCCTCTTCGCCAACCTGCGCGAACTGCGGTCCGAGGGCCTGTCGGTCATCTTCATCTCGCACAAGCTCGGCGAGGTGCTCTCCGTCGCCGACGAGATCACCGTCATCCGCCGCGGCACCACCGTCGGCACGGCCGTCCCCGCCGAGACCACCCCGCGCCAGCTCGCCGAGATGATGGTCGGCAGCGAACTGCCCACCCCCGAGACGGCCGAGTCCACGGTCACCGACCGCCCGGTCATCAGCGTCGACAGGCTCCGCCTGGCCGCCCCCGGCGGCAAGGCCCTCCTCGACGACATCAGCTTCACCATCCACGCGGGCGAGGTCCTCGGCATCGCCGGTGTCGAGGGCAACGGCCAGACCGAGCTGGTCGACGCGCTCATCGGCCTGCGGGCCGCCGACTCCGGCACCATCCGGCTCGCCGACGAGGAGATCACCGCCTGGCCCACCCGCAGGCGCCGCGAGCAGGGCATCGGCTACATCCCCGAGGACCGGCACCGCCACGGCCTGCTCCTGGAGGCACCCCTCTGGGAGAACCGCATCCTCGGCCACGTCACCGAGAAGCCGCTCGCCAAGGGCGTCTGGCTGGACCCGAAGGCGGCCCAGGAGGACACCCGCCGGATCGTCACCGAGTACGACGTCCGCACCCCCGGCATCGACGTCACCGCCGCCTCCCTCTCCGGCGGCAACCAGCAGAAGCTGATCGTCGGCCGCGAGATGAGCCACAAGCCGCGCTTCCTGATCGCCGCCCACCCCACGCGGGGCGTGGACGTCGGCGCCCAGGCCGCCATCTGGGACCACATCCGCGAGGCCCGCCGCGAGGGCCTGGCCGTCCTGCTGATCTCCGCCGACCTGGACGAGCTCATCGGCCTGTCCGACACGCTGCGCGTGATCTACAACGGCAAGCTGGTCGCGGACGCCGACCCGGCCACCATCACCCCCGAGGAGCTCGGCTCGGCCATGACCGGCGCCGCCACCGGGCACCTCGCGCACGAAGAGACCCCCGAGACCTCGAAGGCCGACGCCCCCGAGTCTCCGGAAGACGAGGCCCGCTGATGAAGAAGTTCGACAGGGAGCGCGTGCTCCTCGCGGTGGCCGGACCGGTCATCGCGCTCGCCGTGGCCTTCGCCCTGACCTCGATCGTGCTGGTCGCGTCGGGCAAGAGCCCCGTCGAGCCGTACGCCCTGATGTTCGAGCAGCTGAGCTTCTCCGACATCCAGGTCCTGATCATCAACCAGGCCTCGATGTACTACATCGCGGCCCTCGCGGTGGCCATCGGCTTCCGGATGAACCTGTTCAACATCGGCGTCGACGGGCAGTACCAGCTCGGCGCGATGCTGGCCGCGGTCGTCGGCGCCCACGTCGCGCTGCCGGCACCCCTCCAGGTCCCGCTGCTGCTCCTGACCGCCGTCCTCACCGGCGCCTTCTGGGCCGGCATCGCCGGCGTCCTCAAGGTCACCCGCGGCGTCAGCGAGGTCGTCGCCACGATCATGCTCAACGCGATCGCCACCTCCGTGATCGCCTACCTGTGGCTGCCGAACGTCTTCGGTGTGAAGGTCGGCAACAACAACACCACCGGCGAGATGCACGAGTCCGGCTGGATCCCGGGCATCAGCATGGGCGCGGCCGGCGAGATCTACGGCCTGGTGCTCCTCGCCGTCCTGCTCGGCATCGGCTACTGGGTCGTCCTCAACCGCACCCGCTTCGGCTTCGACCTGCGCGCCTCCGGCGCCTCGCAGACCGCCGCCGCGGCCAGCGGTGTGGACCCCAAGCGCATGGTGCTCAGCGCCATGCTGATCTCCGGCGGCATCGCGGGCCTCGCCGGCCTGCCGATCCTGCTCGGCGACACCCACACGTACAGCCTGAACTTCCCCACCGGCATCGGCTTCCTGGGCATCGGCATCGCCCTCCTCGGCCGCAACAGCCCCGTGGGCATCGCCTTCGCCGCCCTGCTGTGGGCCTGGCTCGACAAGGCCTCGCCCGAGCTGGACTTCCACGGCTACGACAAGGAGATCGCGGTCATCATGCAGGGCCTGATCGTGCTCTCGGTCGTCGTCTCCTACGAGGCCGTGCGCGAGTGGGGCCTGCGCCGCCAGCAGCGCCGGGTCGGCGCCGAACTGGCCGCCGGTCACGTCCTCGGCAACAACAACACCACGAAGGAGGTGGCTGGCCGATGACCACCGCGACCGACCTCAACCAGCCCACGCTGCAGCCCGCGGCGCCGACCGGCCGCCGCCTGTCGTGGCCCGTCCTGCTGCTGATCATCGCCGGAGGGCTGGCGCTCACCTCGATCGTCCGCCTCATCACGGGCGCCGACGGCATCACCAACGTCAGCCAGATGTCCACCGCGCTCCAGCTCGCCGTGCCGATCGGCCTGGCCGGTCTCGGCGGCCTGTGGGCCGAGCGCGCGGGCGTGGTCAACATCGGCCTCGAGGGCATGATGATCCTCGGCACCTGGTTCGGCGCCTGGGCCGGCTTCCAGTGGGGCCCGTGGACGGGTGTCCTGGTCGGCGTCGCCGGCGGCGCGATCGGCGGCCTGCTGCACGCCTTCGTGACCGTCACCTTCAACGTCAACCACATCGTCTCCGGTGTGGCCATCAACATCCTCGCCCTCGGCGCCACCCGCTACCTCGCGCCCCTCGCCTTCGAGGGCCACACGGGCGGCTCCGCCAAGCAGTCCCCGGCGGTGGACTCCCTCGGCAACTTCACCGTGCCGGGCCTGTCCGACGCGCTCAGGGACCTCAACAACCAGGGCTGGTTCTTCATCTCCGACATCGCCGGCCTGCTCGGCGGCCTGGTCACCAACGTCTCCTGGCTGACCCTGATCGCCGTCGCCCTGATCCCCGGCACCTGGTGGATCCTGTGGCGCACCGCGTTCGGCCTGCGGCTGCGCTCCTGCGGCGAGAACCCGGTCGCGGCCGAGTCCCTCGGCGTCAACGTCTACAAGTACAAGTACATCGCCGTGATCATCTCCGGCGGTCTGGCCGGCCTCGGCGGCGTCTTCCTGTCCATCGTGGCCAACCCCTTCTACCTGGAGGGCCAGGTCAGCGGCCGCGGCTACATCGGTCTCGCCGCGATGATCTTCGGCAACTGGATGCCCGGCGGCCTCGCCCTCGGCGCGGGTCTGTTCGGCTACACCGACAGCCTCAACCTGCGCGGCGGCTCGGCCAACGTCCACGCCCTGCTGCTGCTCGGCGCCCTGCTGCTGCTCATCGGCGCCATCTGGCTGGTGGTCCGCAAGAAGTACGTCCAGGCCGTGGTCACCGTGGTCGTCGGCGGCCTGGTGTTCGCCTGGTACGCGACCACCAACGAGGTCCCGAACCAGGTCGTCTCCGCCACGCCGTACGTCATCACCCTGGTGGTCCTCGCCCTGTCCGCCCAGCGCCTGCGGATGCCGAGGGCGAACGGCATGCCGTACCGGAAGGGGCAGGGCAAGTGACCGCCGTCGGCCCGGACGTCGACTGGGAGAAGCTGCGCGCGGTGGCCCGGGACGCCATGTCCCGGGCGTACGCCCCGTACTCCGGTTACCCGGTGGGCGTGGCGGCCCTGGTCGACGACGGCCGCATCATCTCCGGCTGCAACGTCGAGAACGCCTCGTACGGGCTCGGCCTGTGCGCCGAGTGCGGCCTGGTCTCGGAGCTGCACAACACCGGCGGCGGCCGGCTGACGCACTTCACCTGCGTCGACCGTGACGGCGCCACGCTCGTGCCGTGCGGCCGCTGCCGCCAGCTGCTGCACGAGTTCGGCGGCCCGGACCTGCTGCTGGAGACCCCGGCGGGGATCCTGCCGCTGTCGGAGATGCTGCCCCAGGCCTTCGGCCCGGAGCACCTCACCAAGTAATCCCCGTGCGGCCCCCCTGAGTTGCTCATGCGACCGGCTCAGGGGGGCCGTACGGCTTCTGGAACCCTCGGAAGGAAGCCCAAGCCATGGCCATGGACGCCATCTCCGTCATCCGCACCAAGCGGGACCGCGGCGAACTCAGCGACGAGCAGATCGACTGGGTCATCGACGCGTACACCCGCGGGGAGGTGGCCGACGAGCAGATGTCGGCCCTCGCGATGGCCATCCTGCTCAACGGCATGAACCGGCGCGAGATCGCCCGCTGGACGGCCGCGATGATCGCCTCCGGCGAGCGCATGGACTTCTCGTCCCTGTCCCGCCCGACGGCCGACAAGCACTCCACCGGCGGCGTCGGCGACAAGATCACCCTCCCGCTGGCCCCCCTGGTCGCCGCCTGCGGCGCCGCGGTCCCCCAGCTCTCCGGCCGCGGCCTCGGCCACACGGGCGGCACGCTGGACAAGCTGGAGTCGATCCCCGGCTGGCGCGCCCTGCTCTCGAACGAGGAGATGCTCTCCGTCCTGGACGGCACCGGCGCGGTGATCTGCGCGGCGGGCGACGGCCTGGCCCCGGCCGACAAGAAGCTGTACGCCCTGCGCGACGTCACGGGCACGGTCGAGGCGATCCCGCTGATCGCCTCCTCGATCATGTCGAAGAAGATCGCCGAGGGCACGGGCTCGCTGGTCCTGGACGTGAAGGTCGGCACGGGCGCCTTCATGAAGACCCTGGAGGACGCCCGCGAACTGGCCTCCACGATGGTGGGCCTCGGCACCGACCACGGCGTGAAGACGGTCGCGCTGCTCACCGACATGTCGACCCCGCTCGGTCTGACGGCGGGCAACGCGCTGGAGGTCCGCGAGTCGGTGGAGGTCCTGGCGGGCGGCGGCCCGGCGGACGTGGTCGAGCTGACCATCGCCCTGGCCCGCGAGATGCTCGACGCGGCGGGCGTCAGGGACGCCGACCCGGCGAAGGCCCTGGCCGACGGCTCGGCGATGGACGTCTGGCGCCGCATGATCACGGCCCAGGGCGGCGACCCGGACGCGGCGCTTCCGGTGGCCCGCGAACAGCACGTGATCAAGGCCCCGTCCTCGGGCGTCCTCACCCGCCTCGACGCCTACGACATCGGCGTCGCCGCCTGGCGCCTGGGCGCGGGCCGCGCCCGCAAGGAGGACCCGGTGCAGGCGGGCGCGGGCATCGAGATGCATGCCAAGCCCGGCGACCAGGTCACCGAGGGCCAGCCCCTTCTGACCCTCCACACGGACACGCCGGAACGCTTCGAGTACGCGCTGGAGGCGGTCGAGGGCTCGTACGACATCGCGACGCCGGGGACGGCCTTCACGGCGTCGCCGGTGGTGCTGGAACGTATCGCCTGAGCTGGGGTTTTCTCGTTTGGGCGAACGGGACTGGTGGACCCGCACCAGTCCCGTTCGGCATGCTGGGATCGGTGACGCACTGATTGGAGAACCGCCATGAGCGCACTCACCGTCGACCACTCGACGGCCAGCGGCCACGAGTGGGACGACCTCGTTCGGATCTGGCAGGAGACGGACGCGCCAGAGGGCTGCAAGGTGGAGATCATCGAGGGGATCGTCACCGTGGCACCACCGCCGTCCAATGCCCACAACGACATCGCTGACCTGGTTCAGCGAGCCCTGTACGAGGTCATCCCCAGGCATTGGGGCATCTACCAGACCCTGGGTACGGCGGTCCCGTCCCGTGACGGGCTCTACATTCCCGATCTCGCGATCGCCCCCCGGCAGGTGCTGCGTGACGAGGGCGGCAACTTCATCCCAGCGGCTGCCGCTGAACTCATCGTCGAGATCACGTCCAAGTCGAATGCGGCCCACGACCGGATCAAGAAGGCCGCAGGTTACGCCCAGGCCGGCGTTCCGCTGTACCTGCTCATCGACGGCTGGGCACCTGGCGGTCCCACCATCACGCTCTACGGCGAACCGCAAGGGGACGTCTACCGGGTTCTGCACGCAGGCAAGTTCGGAGAACTCATTGCCTTGCCGGAGCCCTTCGCCCTCGAACTCGACACCGGCGAGTTCCCGGAGCACTGAGTCACCCCAACACCGCCGCCACCACCACAAGCACCGGCACCGCCAACACCGTCGACAACAAGATCGCCTCCCTCGCCAGCACCTCGCCCACCCGATAACTGCTCGCGTACGTGAACAGGTTCTGCGCCGCCGGAAGCGCCGACGTCACCACCACGTCGAGCAGCGAGGCCCCGTGGAGACCGAAGACGCCCGCTGCGAGGGCCCAGGCGACCAGGGGCTGGATGACCGCCTTGAGGGTCACGGCGAGGAGGACAGGGGCCCGTTCCGCGCCGCGCAGCGGGAGCGTGCTGCCGCGCAGGGAGATGCCGAAGGCCAGCAGCACCGCCGGGACCGACATGTTGCCGATCAGGGTGAGCGGGTCCATCAAGGGACCGGGGACGTGCAGGCCCGACGCCGACGCCGCCACACCGGCCAGGGAGCCCAGGGCTATCGGATTGCGCAGCGGCGTGAGCAGCCGTTGCCACAGAGGCCGCTTCTCGCCGCCGCTCGCCAGGTCCAGGACCGTCAGCGCCACCGGCGTGACGCCCACCAGCTGGAACAGCAGCACCGGCGCGACCAGTGACGCGTCGCCCAGCACGTACACCGCGATCGGGATGCCGAGGTTGCCCGAGTTGACGTAGCTGGAGCACAGCGCGCCGATCGTCGTCCGGCCCACACCCCAGCCGCGCACGGCACCCACCGCCACGAACACACCCGCCGCCGCTGCCGTGCTCATCGCCGTGACCAGCAGCCGGTCCGAGAAGATCACCGACAGGTCGGCCCGGGCGAGCGTCGTGAAGAGCAGGGCGGGAGACGCCACATGGAAGGCCAGCTTCGTCAGGACCTCGCGCCCGCCGTCGCCCAGATACCCCCGGCGGCCGATCAGATAGCCGACCCCGATGACGACCGCGATGACCGCGAAGCCACTCAGCACCCCCTGCACGAGGCCCCCTCACCGGCGACACGTGCATCGGACAGCGCGGGAGGGGCAGATGCATGGGGCATACAGCCAACCCTCCGGGGAAGGCCGTACCGAGGTCAATGTGATCCTTACGGCGCCGAGAGGACGGACAGCCGCGATGAGTTACCGCCGCCCGCCCGGTCTACCGATCGTGGACGCCATGACACCCCCCGTGCTCGTGCTCCCCGGTCCCGTCGCCCGGGACGAGGTGAGCGGACTGAGCGACGACGTCAGGGCACTGCTGCGAACCAGCCGTGCCCGGGTCGTGGTGTGCGATGTCGGAGGCCTCGGGCCGCCCGGGCTCGCCGCCGTCGACCTGCTGGCGCGGCTCCAGCTGGCCGCCCGGCGGGCCGGGGGCCGGATACGGCTGCGCGACCCCGACCCGGCCCTACGCGCCCTGCTCGACCTGGTCGGTCTCCGCTTCGAGGTGGAGGGGCAGGCCGAAGAGCGGGAACCAGCGCTGGGTGTCGAGGAAACAGTGGAACCCGGTGATCCGGCCGTCTGAGATCTCCAGCACCTGGACCGCCCACGGCGAGAAGCCGCCCTTCTCCGGGTCCGGCTTGTACTGAGCGAACCCCGGCAGGCCGTTGACCTGGACCGGCACCAGCCGGGAACCCGCGCAGGGCGCGCCGAGCGTCGTCATGAAGCCGGTGATGTCGCCGACGCCGGTCAGCCACAGGTCGAACGGCGGCATCGTCATGACCGCGTCCTCGTGCAGCAGGGCCGTCAGCGCCGTCATGTCGTAGCCCTCGAAGGCCGCGACATAGCGGTCCAGCAGCTTCTGCTGGTCCTCGTCCAGCGGGTCGGAGACGGCCGCTTCGGCGCCCGGCTCCTGCCGCTCGGCCAGAGTGGCGCGAGCCCGCTGGAGGGCGCTGTTGACCGACGCCACCGACGTGCCCAGCAGCTCGGCGACCTCGCTGGCCTTCCAGGCCAGCACCTCGCGCAGGATCAGCACGGCCCGCTGCTTGGCCGGCAGCTTCTGCAGGGCGGCCATGAAGGCGAGCCGCACGGACTCCTTGGCGATCGCCGCCTCCGCCGGGTCGCCGGTCGTGGGCAGCACACGGGCGTCCGGCATGGGCTCCAGCCAGGTGTTGTCCGGTCGGGGGGAGAGGGCGGCCTGGGCGAGCGGGGTGGACTCGGTCAGGTCCATGGGCCTGGCGCGCTTGTTGCCCGCGGTCAGCATGTCCAGGCACACGTTGGTCGCGATGCGGTAGAGCCAGGAGCGGAGGCTGGAGCGGCCCTCGAACTTGTCGTAGCTGCGCCAGGCGCGGACCATCGTGTCCTGCACCGCGTCCTCGGCCTCGAAGGAGGAGCCGAGCATCCGGTAGCAGTACCCCGTCAGCTCGGTGCGGTGTGCCTCCAGCCTGGTGTCCAGATCTGTCGGTGTCGCCGTGCCGTTCGTCATCGTCCACCCACCCCTGTGGAATTTCTGTCACGCGCCGTCGCGTCCAGCACTTCGGAAGCTACCGCAGCCCACTGACAACGGCCCCCCGAGCGCACAAAAGCGCAGGTGGGAGCAGCGCTTCAGACCAGCTGTTTCACCGACATCAGCAGATGCCGGTGCTCCCCGGCCGTCTCCCCGGCAAGCTCCCCGGCCATCTCGGGGGCCCCGCCGTCCGGCACCGCGTGCAGCAGCGCCCGCTGCCCCGCCCCGAGCAGTTCCAGCCGTACGCGCGGGCTCTCGAAGGACGTCAGCGCGTCCAGCAGATAGCCCGGGTTGAAGGCCACCGGCATCTCGTCGGCGCCGGTCAGCGTGGCCGGCAGGCGCTGGACCGCCACGTCGTCGCCGTAGCCGGCGCGGAGCATGACGGACCCGTCGGGCGAGAAGTCCAGCCGCACCGGACTGTTCGCCTCCGCCACCACCGCGACCCGCCGCACGGCTTCCGCGAGCCCTTCGCGCTCCACTTCGGCGACCGCGGCCCCCGCCATGTCGAACAGCGACTTGTACGTCGGCAGCCGCCCGTCCAGGAGCCGCAGTGCCGTCCGCGTCGGCCCGCACGCGAAGCCGATCAGCCCGCCGCCGGCGGCCGGGTCCCACCCGATCAGCACGTCCTCGCAGCGCCCCAGCGACCGCGCGACGTCCAGCAGGCGCCGTGCGGGCAGCAGCGCTTCCACCACACCGTCCGCCGCCGCCCCCGGCTGCCACTCCAGCCGCCGCACGGCGTACCGGTAGCGGTCGGAAGCGGCGAGTGTCATCTCCCTGCCGTCCAGACGCAGTTGGACGCCCGTCAGGAGCGGCAGCGTGTCGTCGCGCCCGGCCGCCACCGCGACCTGGGCGACGGCCGTCGCGAACGCGGCGCCGTCCACCGTGCCGTACGGCGCGGGCGGCACCGGCAGGGCCGGGTACTCGGCGACGGGCAGCGTCGACAGCCCGAACCGCGTACCGTCCGCCTCCACAGTGAACCGCGAGGCCTCCAGCGCGCAGCTCACCGGCCCGTCCGGCAGGACCCGGCAGACGTCCAGCAGCCGCCGACCCAGCACGAGCACCCGCCCGGGCACCGCGACCTCGGCGTCGGCCGCCACCCGCACCGCCGCCTCGAAGTCGAACCCCGTCACGGCCAGCCGCCCCGCGTCCGCCTCCAGCAACAGCCCGCCCAGCACCGGCACCGGCGTCCGCGCGGGCAGCGCCCGTACGGCCCGGCCCACGGCCTCGGCGAACGCCGTACGGTCGATGCGGAACTCCATGAAAAATCCCCCTGCTCGAATCCGGTGGTCAGCGGAGGCGGACGTTATCCGCGCCCACTGACAACCGGACCCGACCAGGGGGAACGGCCCGGGCTCCGAGCTCAGGCGGCCGTGGCCAGTCGCCGCTGCATCCGGGCCGCCCGGGTCCCGAAGACCGTGATCGTGACGACGCCCAGGACCGCCAGCAGGCCGACCCCGACCGTCCCGGCCCAGCCGCCCGCGTGGAAGGCGATCGCGCCGACCGTGCTGCCCGCACTGGAGCCGACGTAGTAGGCCGACTGGTAGAGCGCCGAGGCCTGGGCGCGGCCGGTCGTGGCCGTCTTGCTGACCGCCGAGGAGGCCACCGCGTGGCCCGCGAAGAAGCCCGCCGTGATGAGGACCAGGCCCAGCAGGACCAGCGGGAGGGAGCCGGCCAGGGACAGCAGCAGACCCGCCGCCGTCGTACCGCCGCCCGCGTACAGCGCGCCCCGGCGGCCCAGCCGGCCCACCAGCCGACCGGCCGTGGACGCCGACACCGTACCGACGAGGTACACCAGGAAGACCGAGCCGATGATGCCCTGCGGCAGTGAGAACGGCGCCTCGGTCAGCCGGTAGCCGATGACCGTGTACACACCGCCGAACACCGTCATGAACAGCGCGCCGATCGCGTACAGCCGGCACAGCAGCGGGTTCGACAGGTGGTCACGGACAGTCCGGGCCAGCACGCGCGGCCGCAGCGAACCGGCCTTGAAGTTCTTCGGGGCGGGGAGCAGCAGCCGGAAGGCCACCGCGCACGCCACCGCGAGCGCGCCGATCACACCGACGGCGACCCGCCAGCCCCACTCCTGCGCGACCCAGCCGGTGATGACCCGGCCGCTCATCCCGCCGACGCTGTTACCCGCGACGAACAGTCCGATCGCGGTGACCAGCGCCTTCGGGCTGACCTCCTCCGCGAGGTACGCCGTCGCCGACGCGGGCAGCCCGGCCAGGGCCGCGCCCTGGAGCGCCCGCAGCACGACCAGGACCCCCAGCGACGGGGCGAAGGGCACCAGCAGTCCGACGGTCACCGCCACGGCCAGTGAGGCCGTCATGACCGCACGCCGTCCGAAGCGCTCCGACAGGGCGCTCATCGGCAGGACGAACAGCGCCAGCCCGCCCGTCGCGGCGGCCACCGTCCAGCTCGCGTCGCTCGCCGCCACCCCGAACTCGCCGGAGATCAGCGGGAGCAGCGCCTGTGTGGAGTACAGCAGCGCGAAGGTCGCGACACCCGCGAGGAAGAGGGCGAGGCTCATCCGGCGGTAGCCGGGCCCGCCCGGGGACATACGTGAGTCGGCAGCAGGGACAGCGGTATCGGCGCCCACGATGGTGGGCGCCCCGGTACTGGCGGGAGACATGCTTCGAAGCTACGTACGCGCCCACTGATCCGTCCAATGCATGGAACCGCCATAATCGTTCCCATGGCGCATCAACACAGTTCAGCGGCTCGACTGTCACCGTCCAGTGACACAGAAGACATGGCGGAGATGTCCAAGGTGCTGGCTCCCCGTCTCGCGTACTTCGCCGGCGTCGCCCGCACCGAGCACGTCACCCGTGCCGCCCAGGAGATGAACGTCCCCCAGTCGACCCTCTCCCGGTCCATGGCCCGTCTGGAGCAGGACCTCGGCGTCGACCTCTTCGCCCGCCACGGCCGTACGGTCTCCCTCACCCCGGCCGGGCGCACCTTCCTCACCTCCGTGGAACGGGCCCTGGCCGAGGTCGAGCGCGCCGCCGAGGAGGTGCGGGCCGACGCCGACCCCGCCACCGGCAAGGTCGCCTTCGGCTTCCTGCACACCATGGGCGCCGAGACGGTCCCGGGCCTCCTCCAGGCCTTCCGCGCCGACCATCCGCGCGTCCGCTTCAGCCTGGTCCAGAACTACGGCGAGGCCATGCTCGAACGCCTCCGCGCCGGCGAACTGGACCTGTGCCTGACTTCCCCCGTCCCCGACGCCCCCGACCTGGTCGCCCGCCGTCTCGACGAGCAGAAGCTCCGCCTCGTCGTCCCGGCCGACCACCCCCTCGCGGGCCGCCGCCGCATCCGCCTCGCCGAGGCGGCGGACGAAATGTTCGTCACCCTGGAACCCGGCTACGGCATGCGCCGCATCACCGACGACCTCTGCAAGGAGGCCGGCTTCAAGCCCCGCATCGCCTTCGAGGGCGAGGAGGCGGAAACCCTGAGGGGCCTGGTGGCAGCGGGCCTCGGGGTCGCCCTCCTGCCCCCGCCGGCCGTCCCCCGACCGGGGGTGGTGGAACTGACGGTCACGTCCCCCCGAGCGGCCCGCGAAATCGGCGTGGCCTGGCTGGAAGGCCACCCGGACACACCCCCGGTGGCAGCATTCAAGAAGTTCTTGCTTTCAAGGAGGGGAAGTCTCCTGGCTTGAGGGGCGCGGGGAACTGCGCGAGCAACCACAAACAACCCGCACCCCGAAAACACAGCCACCCAAACGGCGCTACCGCCTCGAAGGACTGAACCCCGCAGCCAACGGCATCCGCAACCCCAACGGCGGCGGCGCGGCCAGCGCATCCCGCACAGGCCGGGACACGGCCCGCCCGAACAAGGCCCCCATCACGAAGTCCTCGGCCAACGCCAGCACTTCGTCCCGGTACTGATTCAACCCGTGCCCGTCCGCGTGCACTTCGAACCGGCACACGTCCCGATTCGCCTTCTTCGCCCGCGCCGCCAGCCGGAACGACAACTCGGGATCTGTCCGCGCGTCGTTCGTGCCGTGCACGATCAGCACCTGCCGCCCGACCAACTGCTTCACCGGTTCGGGTGGCGCGGCCACATCCTCCTCCGGCAGCCAAGGAGCGAGCGCCAGCACGGAGTTGACGGCCTCGTGGCCCCCCGCCCGCAACCCGGCCCGGCCGCCCATGCCGATGCCGGCGAGGCAGACGGGAACGTCTCCGTAACGCCGTACGACCTCGTCGGCCGCCCAGGCCGCATCGGCCGCGAGATTGGCCTCGCTGCCGTTCCAGCCGCGGTAGCGGTAGTGCACCACGTGCGTGACGAGGCCCTCGTCCCGGCCCGCGCGGGCCAGGCGGCGCCCCAGGGCGCGTACGGAGGCGGTCGCCACCATGGGGGACGGCCTGCGGCCGGAGACCTCGTCGCCGCCGGGGAGCAGCAGCACCACGCCGCTGACCGCCGACGGCTCCGGACCGAATGTCCTGCCCAGCCGGGCCCTGCGCACCGGCGTCGGTTGGTGTGCCATGACAGAACAGTGTCAGAAGCGCGGGTGTACTCGACCCGTCCTTGCGGTCACCGTTACGTATCGACGGAAACGTAAAGGATCCGGGAACGCGCCATCTACGCGCGTAGGAGTTAGAGTGCGGAAATGACGAGCCAGACCATCGCGAACACCCCGACACCGGACCAGATCCACCGGGCGCCCAAGGTCCTGCTGCACGACCACCTCGACGGCGGTCTGCGCCCCGGCACGATCGTCGAGCTCGCCCGCGCGACGGGCTACACCCAGCTCCCGGAGACCGATCCGGAGAAACTGGGCATCTGGTTCCGCGAAGCCGCCGACTCCGGATCGCTGGAACGGTACTTGGAGACCTTCTCCCACACCGTCGGCGTCATGCAGACCCGCGACGCCCTGGTGCGGGTCGCCGCCGAGTGCGCCGAGGACCTCGCCGCGGACGGCGTCGTCTACGCCGAGGTGCGCTACGCCCCCGAGCAGCACCTCGAAGGCGGTCTGAGCCTCGAAGAGGTCGTCGAGGCCGTCAACGAGGGCTTCCGGGAAGGGGAGCGCCGCGCCCGGGAGAACGGCCTGCGCATCCGCGTCGGTGCGCTGCTCACCGCCATGCGGCACGCGGCCCGCGCCCTGGAGATCGCCGAACTCGCCAACCGCTACCGCGACCTGGGCGTCGTCGGCTTCGACATCGCGGGCGCCGAGGCCGGCTACCCGCCCACCCGGCACCTGGACGCCTTCGAGTACCTCAAGCGCGAGAACAACCACTTCACCATCCACGCCGGCGAGGCCTTCGGACTGCCGTCCATCTGGCAGGCCCTCCAGTGGTGCGGCGCCGACCGGCTCGGGCACGGCGTGCGGATCATCGACGACATCCAGGTCCACGAGGACGGCCGGGTCGAACTCGGGCGGCTCGCCTCCTACGTCCGCGACAAGCGCATCCCGCTGGAGCTGTGCCCGAGCTCCAACCTCCAGACCGGGGCGGCGGCCTCGTACGCCGAGCACCCCATCGGGCTGCTGCGCCGGCTGCACTTCCGGGCCACGGTGAACACGGACAACCGCCTGATGTCCCACACGAGCATGAGCCGGGAATTCGAGCACCTCGTCGAGGCGTTCGCTTACACGCTCGACGACATGCAGTGGTTCTCAGTCAATGCGATGAAATCAGCGTTCATTCCTTTCGATGAACGACTCGCCATGATCAATGACGTGATCAAGCCCGGTTATGCCGAGCTGAAATCCGAATGGCTGTTCCGGCAGACCGCTTCCACCAGCGGTTCTGCGACTTCGGAGGGCTGATCCCGGGGTTGTCGGCACACAGGGAATGCGGACGGTGTTCACAAGCCGTCCGCATTTCGATGTTTGCGGCGGGTGGTGCCGCGTGATTACGGTCGCCGCACCGCTCACACACCCCGTCATCCCATTGCGAGGACGCATTTTCATGAAGCAGTCTGCTGCCAAGTCCCTCGGTGTCGCCGCTCTCGGTGCCGCCTTCGCCGCCACCGGTGCGGGCGCCGCCCAGGCCGCCCCGGCCGTCCCGGACACCGCCCAGGCGATGGAGACCGTCACCCAGGCGCTCCCGGCGGAGCAGCTCTCCCGGACGCTGCCGGCGGGCTCGGGCGAGGCGGTGGGCCAGGGGCAGACCCTGGCGAGCACCGGTCTCGCCGCCGCCCAGCCGGTCGCGGGGCAGCTGCTCGCCCAGGGCCCGACCGGCCCGGCCGCGGGGCTGCTCGGCGGGCTCCCGGTGAACGGCCTTCCGGGCGCCTGACCCTCCCGCCCAGGCGCACACACGCCGATGGGGCGCACCCCTGGACACAGGGTGCGCCCCATCGGCATTTCCGCGACGGGTGGCTACCAGGCCGTCTGTGCCTTGTTCTGCACCTTGCTCTCCGAGGGCAGCAGGATCCACAGCGCGATGTACAGCAGGAACTGCGGACCGGGCAGCAGGCACGAGACCAGGAAGATCACTCGCATCGTCGTCGTGGAGGTGCCGAAGCGCCGTGCCAGCGCGGCGCACACTCCGCCGATCATGCGGCCGTGGGTGGGGCGGGCGAGGCGTGACATGTGCGGCTCCTTCGTGAGGTGTCGTGAGGCCTCTCGTCCGAGTACCCCATCTGCACTCCACGCTACGGAGACGAAGGGGGCAAAGCGTCGCTCCACGGGGCGATCCCGACCCTGGGAATCGTCGGGGTCCGACCCTGAGCCGGCTCCTCCGGGGGCAGGGGCGTACGGGACGGGCGCGCGGGTGTGCGGCGGCGCAGCCAGGAGCGGCCGGCGGGGACGAGCGCGAGATGCGCGAGGGCCACGCCCATGGTGTTCAGGAACAGCGAGTCGACGTCGACGACCTGACCGGGAACGCCGGTCTGGAGCAGTTCGATGCCCAGTGACAGCAGGGCGCCGACCGTGACGGTGTTCAGCAGGGACGCCAGCGGCGAGACGACCAGCCTGCCGCTCGCCATCGGCAGCAGCACGCCCAGCGGGGCGAGCAGGGCCAGCCCCTCGCAGATCCGCCGGGCCGCCTCGGGCCAGCCCAGGGCGAGATCGGCCCGGATGCCGTCGAACGGCCGCAGATTGGCCGGCATCACCCAGGGCACGTCCAGCGGCCGCAGCGTGAGCCAGGCGACGAACGCGAGGTGTGCGACGAGGAGGACACCTCCTGTCACACGGATGCGGAACGCGGCGCTGCCGCCGATGGAGCCTTGACGCACGCCCCCCAAGACGCGGCCTCCGGCAGGATCGGTTCCGGGATGGGCCCCGGTCGGCCTGTGAGGCATGCGCCACAGCCCCGGCGGAGCCCGCCGGCTCACTCCCCGGCCGCGTCCTTGGAGGGCGGTTCCTTGCTGCCCGGGCGGGCCCGCACCTCGTCCGTGCACTCGTAGCGGCGCGCGGAGTCGGCGCCGGGCCCGCCGAGGACCACGGAGCCGTCGCCCTCGGCGGCCGCCGAGTCGGAGAAGGTGCAGACGATCTGGGCGAGGGCGTACGAGGTGAGGCTGTCCGGCGCCATGCTCAGCCGCAGCGTGTCCTCCGGGTCGCCGGACCGGGGCCGGCCCACGGTGATGCCGCCGCGTACGTCCGTGCTGTAGCCGGCCTCCTTCTCGGCGGGCGACGGCGGCTCCGCGAGCTGGTCCAGCAGGCCCTGCGCCACCAGCATCCGCCGCTCGGAGTCGGCAGCGCCGTCCGGGACCCGTACGGTCCGGTCGACGGTCACCAGCGAGGACCCGCACAGCAGGAACACCTGCACGGGCAGCCCCCGGGCGGCCTGCGTCGACACGTCCGGCTCGGCGAGCGAACACCGCACCCGCGAGGGCGCCGGCCCGAAGTTCGTCGGCACCTCCGTGGCCCGGATCCCGCAGCCGGCGAGCAGCAGGGCCAGCACGGACACGGCACCGAGCCGGGCCCCGGACACGAGACGTGTGGTCATCAGGCGTCCCCCTTCGAGTCCGCGCCCCGGTCCTGGCCGGTGTCGTCCCCGGGCTTGTGCCCGTCCCCGGCGGGCTGTTCCCCCGGCGCGTACGTGTGGCGTGGGAGCCGCAGGGTGAACACCGCGCCCGAGTCGGGCGAGTTGGCCGCGGTGATCTCACCGCCGTGGATGTGGGCGTTCTCCAGGGCGATGGACAGGCCCAGGCCGCTGCCCTCGGAGCGCGGCCGGGAGGCGCTCGCCTTGTAGAAACGGTCGAAGACGTGCGGCAGGACGTCCTCGGGGATGCCGGGCCCGTGGTCCTGCACCTCGATGACGAGCGAGTCGTCGGCCTCACGGACGGACACCCGCACCGGGGAGCCGCCGTGCTTGAGCGCGTTGCCGATCAGGTTGGCCAGGATGACGTCCAGACGGCGCGGATCCAGCCGGGCGTGGATACCGCGGTCGGCGTCCAGCTCGACCGCGTCCAGCCAGGCGCGGGCGTCGATGCACGCGGTGATCTGGTCGGCGATGTCGACGTCGTCCAGGACGAGCCGGGCCGTGCCCGCGTCGAAGCGGGTGACCTCCATCAGGTTCTCGACCAGGTCGTTCAGCCGCCGCGTCTCGCTGACCACCAGCCGGACGGCGGGCTCGATCATCGGGTCCATGCTCCCGGTCTCCGCCTCCAGCTCCTCCTCCAGCACCTCCGTCACGGCGGTGATGGCGGTGAGCGGCGTCCGCAGCTCATGGCTCATGTCGGCCACGAACCGCCGGGACGCCTCGTCCCGCGAGGCCATGTCGGCGACCCGTTTCTCCAGCGCCTCGGCCGCCTTGTTGAACGTCCGCGACAAGTCGGCGAGCTCGTCGGTCCCGGACACCCTGAGGCGGGTGTCCAGCTTGCCCTCACCGAGCCGCCGCGCGGCCGCCCCGAGCCGCTGCACCGGCTTCAGCACGGTGGTCGCGGCGGCCTGCGCGAGCAGCGCCGAGCCGATCAGCGCGAGCCCCGTGGCGATCCCCAGCGACCAGGACAGCGAGTTGAGGTCCTTCGCCTCCGGCTCCAGCGACTTCAGCATGTAACCGGTCGGACCGCCGCCGATCACCCGCGTACCGGCCACGAGATACGGCGTGTCGTGGTCGACGACCCGCTGCCAGTACAGGTGGTACGGGTGCTTGTTGGACCCGTCGACCTTCTGCGTCTTGTTCACCGCCGTGCGCAGCGAGACCGGCACGTCCCGCAGCGAGAAGCCGCTGAGCCCTCCGGAGCTGCCGTAGACGGTCCTGCCGTCGGCGTTGCTCGCGACCAGCAGCACGCTGAAGCGCTGGTCGCTGCCGGCCATCTGGCCCGCGGTGTGCTGGAGCTCGTCCTGCGTCGGATGCTCGGGCAGCGCACCGGCCCGGTTCTGCATCTCCTGCTCGAAGTCGCGCAGCACGGCGTCCTGGGCGCGGGTGAGCACGGCCTCGCGGTTGAGCCAGTACGCGATGCCGGACGCGGACACGGCGGCCGTCAGCGCCACCAGGCCGAAGACGACGACCAGTCTCAGCCGCAGGCTGGTGAAGCGCAGCCGCGACAGAACTCCCTTGCGCGCCGCGGTCCAGCCGCGGTCCCCCCCTTGGTGGTGCCGCTGTGTCACTGAGGCGGATCCAGCCGGTAACCGACACCCCGCACGGTACGGATCAGCGTCGGGGACGAGGGCACGTCCTCGACCTTGGCGCGCAGCCGCTGGACACACGCGTCCACGAGTCGCGAGTCGCCCAGGTAGTCGTGCTCCCACACCAGCCGCAGCAGTTGCTGCCGCGACAGCGCCTGCCCCGGCCGCCGGCTCAGCTCCAGCAGCAGCCGCAGCTCGGTCGGCGTGAGCTGGAGGTCCTCGCCGTTCTTCGTCACGGTCATCGCCGAGCGGTCGATGACGAGGCTGCCGAACGTCGCCGCGTCGTTGGACTCCCGTTCGCCGCGCCGCAGCACGGCCCGGATCCGGGCGTCCAGCACCCGCCCCTGCACCGGCTTGACGACATAGTCGTCGGCGCCGGACTCCAGCCCGACGACCACGTCGATGTCGTCGCTGCGCGCGGTCAGCAGAATGATCGGCAACTGGTCCGTGCGCCGGATGCGTCGGCACACCTCGAACCCGTCGATGCCGGGCAGCATCACGTCCAGCACGATCAGATCCGGCCGCTGCTCGCGCAGCAGCTTCAGACCGTCCTCACCACTGGCAGCGGTCGCCACCCGGTGACCCTGGCGCGTCAGTGAGAGCTCCAGGGCCGTCCGGATGGCGTCGTCGTCCTCGATCAGCAACAGGGAAGGCACGGGCTCATTCTGGCCCATGGAGGGGTCGGGGTTCGACCTGTGGGCCGAGATGAGGGCCGCGCACAGCGCCGATGCCTGTGTACGGGCCGTGCCCGTCCTGTCCCAGACCCCTGTGACAGCTCTGTGACAGTCGGCGGACACGGCCATGAAAGTGCCGCGGCAAGCTTTTCGGCACAAGCAGGAAAGCCCGCCCGACCGGCGGGCCGCACACCGGAAGTCCACGACGGGGGGCGCGAGATGAACACGCTGCACGGCACCAGCACCAGCGCAGTGGTCACGCGTCTGCACGACGTGCACCGGGGTTCCGAGAAGTCCGGTGCCGTGAGCGGGCGGGGGTGCGCTCGCGGCACCGGGCGTCAGCACACCGCGTTCATGACGGTGGTTGACGCACCTACGGGGGAGATCAAGGGGGCTCACGGGGGAGCCGCGTACAGGGAGGACTCGGGGGAGCGCCGCTCGCTGTCGGAGGCGGAGTTCACCGCCTACGTCCAGGAGCGCCGCGCCTCCCTGTACGCCACCGCCTACCACCTCACCGGCGACCGCTTCGAGGCCGAGGACCTGCTCCAGAGCGCGCTGTTCTCGACGTACCGGGCGTGGGACCGGATCAGTGACAAGGCCGCGGTCGGCGGATACCTCCGCCGCACCATGACCAACCTGCACATCAGCGCCTGGCGGCGCCGCAAGCTCAACGAGTACCCGACCGAGGAACTGCCGGAGACGCCCGGCGACACGGACGCGATGCGCGGCACCGAACTGCGCGCGGTCCTGTGGCAGGCGCTGGCCCGGCTGCCCGAGCTCCAGCGCACCATGCTGGTCCTGCGCTACTACGAGGGCCGCACGGACCCGGAGATCGCGGAGATCCTCGACATCAGTGTCGGCACGGTGAAGTCCAGCATCTGGCGGTCGCTCCGCCGGCTGCGCGAGGACGAGGTCCTCAGCTTCGGCCGTGACGAGGAGGACGCCTTCGGCGAGCTCGTCGCCTGAAGGTCGGGGGGGGAAGCACCAAAAGGGCCCCACGGGGGACTGGAACCGGGGCCCACGGGGGAACTGCGGAGACGCTGGGGGCGTCTCCTCAGGACAGTGGGGGAACACGGGGGAGGACAACGGGGGAGCAAAAGGGGGGAGCACAAGAGCGGGACTGGAGGGCCGGGGGGTCCGTCCAGTCCCGCTTTTCTCGTCTCCCGCTTTTTTCTCGCTGCCTAGGCCGCCGTACCGAGGCTCGCGCACCGGCCCGCCGCCGCAGCCGCCAGCCGGCCCATCGCCTCGTCGCGATCGCAGGCGTACGCGCCCAGCGCGGTCTGGCGGGCGACGATCGAGCGCTCCTCCCGCATCAGACGCCAGCCGCGGCGCAGCAGGAACGGCACCGACTTGCGGCCCTCCTTCAGGTCCCGCAGGAAGCGGCGGCGGAACGTCTTCACCGGGCCGCGGCTCAGGCACAGCGCGTCGGCGAGGACGCCGAGCTCCCGGCAGTGCGCGACGATCTCCGCGGCGAAGACGCCCTCCGCGATGAACAGCGGGGTCCGTCCGATGTCCACCGTCTCCGTGCCGGTGCGGGCGCTGCGCGCGATGTCGTAGACGGGGACGTCCGTACGGCCCGTGCGGCACAGCCGGGTGATCGCGGCGACGGCCGTGTCCGCGTCCCACGACTCCGGATGGTCCCAGTCGATGTCCGAACTCCCCGCCACCAGCGGCAGCGTCGGGTCGTCGCCCTCCTTGTAGAAGTCGTCGAGCCGCAGCACCGGGAGGCCGGAGCGGGCCGCGAGGAGGGACTTGCCGGAGCCGGATGGGCCGCAGAGCAGCACGACTCGCGTCGGTATGGCCAGAGGGGAACTCACGGGACACCAGTGTGAGGCATCCATCGGGGGCCGTACGACCCCGCGGGTCGGCTTTGATGTGCGCGTCACACCTCAACTACCCTTTGTGTCGAACCGATTACCAAGTGCATCAGAAGGTGGCAGCGATGGCCCGACACGACTCTTCCAAGAAGCCGACCGTCCAGCGTGCCCTGGCCGTCCTCGCGACCACGGGAGTGGTGCTGGGGGCGGGGGCGGGGGCGGCGACGGCCGCGGCTGCGGGCACCGGCTCGGTCCTGGACGTGGTCCACACCTCCCTCGGCAGGACCGACCCCCAGACCGCCCTCCGGGCCGCCACCGGCTCCGTCGGCCATGCCACCGGCGCCGCCAGGAACCTCAAGCCCAACCCCCTCGCCGGCACGGGAGTCGACCCGCTCGACAACGGCGTCGGCACCGAGGTCGCGGACTTCAAGCCGGTGGAGTCCCGGGAGCTGACGGGGCCGGTGGCGCAGGCGCCGTCGGTCGAGAGCATTCCGGTGGCGGGGCAGGCGGCGGGGGTGTTCTCGCGGTAGGCCGTGTGCGACGTCAGACGCGCACGAGAGAAGCCCCGGCCCTCCCGGACGGAGGAGGGCCGGGGCTTCCGCTGTGAGGGGCGGTCTAGTACGAGGAACCGGACGCGCCCAGTGACCCCGTGGGGTGCCAGACCGTTTTCGTCTCCAGGAACGCCGTCATGCGGTCGATGCCGGGAGTCTCCGCGTAATCCACAGGCTGTGGACGGAGAACGCGCTTGAGGTTGTCGGCCGCGGCGATCTCCAGTTCCTTCGCGAGGGCCTCGTCGGCGCCCGCGAGGTCGATCGCGTTGACGTCCTGGTGGGCCGCCAGCGGGGGCGCGATCTCCGCCGTGCGGCCCGACAGGACGTTGGCCACGCCGCCGGGGACGTCCGAGGTGGCCAGCACCTCGGCGAGGGACAGCGCGGGCAGCGGGGACTTCTCGCTCGCCACCACGACCGCCGTGTTGCCGGTCGCGATCACCGGGGCCAGCACCGACACCAGGCCCAGGAAGGACGACTCCTGAGGGGCCAGGACCGCGACCACGCCCGTCGGCTCGGGGGAGGAGAGGTTGAAGAACGGGCCCGCCACCGGGTTGCCGCCGCCGACCACCTGGGCGATCTTGTCGGTCCAGCCCGCGTACCAGACCCAGCGGTCGATCGTCGCGTCCACGACCGCCGCCGCCTTGGACTTGGACAGCCCCTCGGCGTCGGCCACCTCACGCGTGAACTGGTCGCGGCGGCCCTCCAGCATCTCCGCGACGCGGTACAGGACCTGGCCGCGGTTGTACGCCGTCGCGCCGGACCAGCCGCCGAACGCCTTACGGGCCGCGACGACCGCGTCACGGGCGTCCTTGCGGGAGGACAGGGGCGCGTTGGCCAGCCAGTTGCCCTTTGCGTCGGTCACCTCGTACACCCGGCCGCTCTCGGAACGCGGGAACTTGCCGCCCACGTACAGCTTGTAGGTCTTGAGGACACTGAGTCGCGTGTCAGACATCGAGGTACGCCTCCAGGCCGTGGCGGCCGCCCTCGCGGCCGAAGCCCGACTCCTTGTAGCCGCCGAACGGCGACGTCGGGTCGAACTTGTTGAACGTGTTGGACCAGACGACGCCCGCGCGGAGCTTGTTCGCGACCGCCAGGATGCGGGAGCCCTTCTCCGTCCAGATGCCGGCGGAGAGGCCGTAGGGCGTGTTGTTGGCCTTGGCGACCGCCTCGTCCGGCGTGCGGAACGTCAGCACCGACAGCACCGGGCCGAAGATCTCGTCGCGGGCGACGGTGTGCGCCTGGGTGACGTTCGTGAACAGCGTCGGGGCGAACCAGTAGCCGCTCTCCGGCAGTTCGCAGGCCGGTGACCAGCGCTCGGCGCCCTCCGCCTCGCCCTGCTCGACGAGGGAGGTGATGCGCGTGAGCTGCTCCTCGGAGTTGATCGCGCCGATGTCGGTGTTCTTGTCGAGCGGGTCGCCGAGGCGGAGGGTCGACAGGCGGCGCTTGAGGGAGTCGAGGAGCTCGTCGTGGATCGACTCCTGGACCAGGAGGCGGCTGCCGGCGCAGCAGACCTGGCCCTGGTTGAAGAAGATGCCGTTGACGATGCCCTCGACGGCCTGGTCGACCGGAGCGTCGTCGAAGACGATGTTGGCGCCCTTGCCGCCCAGTTCGAGCGTGACCTTCTTGCGGGTGCCGGCGACCGTGCGGGCGATCTCCTTGCCCACGGCCGTGGAGCCCGTGAAGGCGACCTTGTTCACGTCCGGGTGGGCCACCAGCGCAGCTCCCGCGCCGCCGTAGCCGGGGAGGATGTTGACGACGCCCTTCGGCAGGCCCGCCTGGCGGCAGATGTCCGCGAAGAAGAGCGCCGAGAGCGGGGTGGTCTCGGCCGGCTTCAGGACGACCGTGTTGCCGGTCGCGAGGGCGGGCGCGATCTTCCACGCCAGCATCAGCAGCGGGAAGTTCCAGGGGATGACCTGGCCCGCCACGCCCAGCGGCCGCGGGTTCGCGCCGAAGCCGGCGTGGTCGAGCTTGTCGGCCCAGCCCGCGTAGTAGAAGAAGTGCGCCGCGACCAGGGGGAGGTCCGCGTCGCGGGTCTCCTTGATCGGCTTGCCGTTGTCGAGGGTTTCGAGGACGGCCAGCTCGCGGGAGCGCTCCTGGATGATCCGCGCGATGCGGAACAGGTACTTGGCGCGCTCCGAGCCGGGCAGCGCCGACCACTTCTCGAAGGCCTTGCGGGCGGCCTGTACGGCGCGGTCCACGTCCGCCTCGCCCGCCTGGGCGATCTCGGCGAGGACCTCTTCGGAGGAGGGGCTGACCGTCTTGAAGACCTTGCCGTCCGCCGCCTCGGTGAACTCGCCGTCGATGAACAGGCCGTAGGACGGCGCGATGTCGACGATCGCGCGGGATTCCGGGGCCGGGGCGTATTCGAATACCGATGCCATGGTGATCAGTCCACCGTCACGTAGTCGGGGCCGGAGTAGCGGCCGGTGGCCAGCTTCTGGCGCTGCATCAGCAGATCGTTCAGCAGCGAGGAGGCGCCGAAGCGGAACCAGTGGTTGTCCAGCCAGTCCTCGCCGGCGGTCTCGTTGACCAGGACGAGGAACTTGATGGCGTCCTTGGAGGTGCGGATGCCGCCGGCCGGCTTCACGCCGACCTGGATGCCGGTCTGTGCACGGAAGTCACGTACCGCCTCCAGCATGAGGAGCGTGTTCGCCGGGGTCGCGTTGACGGCGACCTTTCCGGTGGACGTCTTGATGAAGTCCGCGCCCGCCAGCATCCCGAGCCAGCTCGCGCGGCGGATGTTGTCGTACGTCGACAGCTCGCCCGTCTCGAAGATGACCTTCAGGCGCGCGGACGTGCCGCAGGCCTCCTTCACGGCGGTGATCTCGTCGTACACCTTCAAGTATCGGCCCGAGAGGAACGCCCCGCGGTCGATGACCATGTCGATCTCGTCGGCGCCCGCGGCGACGGCCTCACGGACGTCGGCCAGCTTGACGGTGAGCGGGGCACGGCCGGCCGGGAACGCCGTGGCGACGGAGGCGACCTTCACGCCGGAGCCGGCGACGGCCTCCTTGGCCACGGCCACCATGTCGGGGTAGACGCAGACGGCGGCCGTCGTGGGCGTCGTACGGTCGGTCGGGTCGGGCCGGACCGCCTTCGCGCCGAGCGCCCGGACCTTGCCGGGGGTGTCCGCGCCTTCCAGCGTCGTCAGGTCGACCATCGAGATGGCGAGGTCGATGGCGTACGCCTTCGCGGTCGTCTTGATCGAACGCGTACCGAGGGAGGCCGCACGCCCCTCGAGACCGACCGCGTCGACGCCCGGGAGCCCGTGGAGGAAGCGGCGCAGCGCGCTGTCGGACGAGGTGACGTCCTTGAGGTGGTGAGCTGCGGTGAGTGCAGAACTGGGCATGGTCACCAGACGAGCATATCTACGCGCGTAGCGGCTGTACAGCCCCTGGGTTTGGTCGGGTGGGGTGGGGCGGTGCGGGACGGTGCGGGGTGGTGCGGGTGGTCGTGGTGGTGGGGTGCGGTGGGTGGTCGAGGGGCGGTCCGGCAGAATCGGGGCATGACGAGCCCCGAGTCCCAGTCGCCCGCGCCGCAGCCTCCGGAGCCCGAGTCCAAGGACCGGGTGTACCGGTCGGTTCCGGCCATCGCCGGTGGTGCGCTGCTGCTCGCCATCGCCGGGTGGCTCGGCATCGACGCGATCGTCTCGGGCGAGGGGCGGACGCCGTGGATGGCGCTCGCCGTGCTGATCCTGATCGTGCCGCTCGTCGCCGCCTTCACGCTGCGGCCCGCCGTGTACGCGGGTGACGACCGGCTGCGTATCCGCAACCCGTTCCGCGTCATCGTGGTGCCGTGGGGGCAGGTCGCCTCGCTGAAGTCCGCCTACTCGAACGAGGTCATCACCGAGTCCGGCGCGAAGTACCAGCTGTGGGCCGTGCCCGTCTCGCTGCGCGCCCGTAAGAAGGCCGCACGGCGTGAGATGCGGGCGACCGCGCAGGCGCGGCGGGAGATGGGGCGGGACGAGGGGCGCGGGAGTGCGCTCGGGATGCGTGCGGGGCTGGGTGGACTGGGTTCGGGGCATGGGCAGGGCCTCGGTGGAGGCCCTGTGGCGGACGGGCCCGTGCGGGCGGAGACCGACCGGATCATGGATGAGCTGCGGGGGCTGCACGAGGCGCGGCACCAGGCGGAGACGGCGCAGGGGGAGGTGACCGTGCGGTGGGCGTACGAGGTGATGGGGCCGGCGGTTGCCGGGGCGTTGTTGGTGCTGATTCTGGTGGTTGTGGGTTGACCGGGTCGTGGGTTGACGGGGATGCGGGTTGACCGGGTTGTGGGTTGACCGGGATGTGGTTTGACCTGGTTGCGGGCTGACTGGGGTCGGCCCCGGGGTGCTGGCTTCGGTGGGGCCGACCTGTCAGTGTCCGACCGGGGGTGTGGTCAGATGCCCGCCGCCGTCGAGAGGTCGCGCTTGATCGACTCCAGTAGGGCCGTCGCCTGTGCGCGGGCCTCGGGGAGGTCGGCGTGGGTCGCCACCGGGAGCACGACCTCCAGGTAGCACTTCAGCTTCGGTTCCGTGCCGCTCGGGCGGACGATCACCCGGGCGCCGTCGAGGGTGTAGCGCAGGCCGTCGGTGGGCGGGAGGGTGTCCGTGCCCTGGGTCAGGTCGTCGGTGCGGGTGATCGGCAGGCCGGCGAGTCCGGTCGGGGGCTGTTCGCGCAGGCGGCGCATCGCGGCCGTGATGAGGGAGAGGTCCTCCACGCGGACCGAGAGCTGGTCCGTGGCGTGCAGGCCGTGTTCCACCGCCAGGTCGTCGAGGAGGTCGAGGAGCGTGCGGCCCTCCTCCTTGAGCTGCGACGCCAGTTCCGTGATCAGGAGCGCGGCCGTGATGCCGTCCTTGTCGCGTACTCCGTCCGGGTCGACGCAGTAGCCGAGGGCCTCCTCGTAGCCGTAGCGCAGGCCCTCCGCGCGGGCGATCCACTTGAAGCCGGTGAGGGTCTCGACGTGGGGGAGGCCGGCCTTCTCGGCGATACGGCCGAGGAGGGAGGAGGAGACGATCGACTCCGCGAAGGTGCCGGTCGCTCCGCGGCGGACCAGGTGGGCGGCGAGCAGGGCGCCGACCTCGTCGCCGCGGAGCATGCGCCAGTCGGCGCGGTCCTTGCCGTCCTGTACGGCGACGGCACAGCGGTCCGCGTCCGGGTCGTTGGCGATGATCAGGTCAGGGGCGGGGGTCGTCGCGCGGGCCTTCGCGAACGCCAGGTCCATCGCGCCGGGCTCCTCCGGGTTGGGGAACGCGACGGTCGGGAAGTCCGGGTCGGGGTCGGCCTGCTCCGTGACGAGGGCCGGTTCCGGGAAGCCGGCGCGGGCGAAGGCGGCGAGGAGGACGTCCTTGCCGACGCCGTGCATCGCCGTGTACACCGTGCGGGCGGTGCGGGGGGAATCCTTGGACAGGACGGCGTCGGTGCGGGCGAGGTAGGCGTCGAGGACGCTGTCGTCGAGGGTCTCCCAGCCTTCGGTGGGGCGCCGGACGGTGGTGAGGGACGGGACGGCGGCGATCTCCGCCGCGATGTCGATGTCCGCCGGGGGGACGATCTGGGAGCCGTCGCCGAGGTAGACCTTGTAGCCGTTGTCGCGGGGCGGGTTGTGGCTGGCGGTGACCTCCACGCCCGCGACCGCGCCGAGGTGCCTTGTCGCGAAGGCGAGGACGGGGGTGGGGAGGGGGCGGGGGAGGACGGCGGCGCGGAGGCCGGCGCCGGTCATGACGGCGGCGGTGTCGCGGGCGAAGTCGCGCGATTTGTGGCGGGCGTCGTAGCCGATGACGACGAGGCCGTCGTGGTGGCCCTGCTTCTTGAGGTAGGCGGCGAGGCCGGCGGCCGCGCGGATGACGACCGAGCTGTTCATGCGCATGGGGCCCGCGCCGAGTTCGCCGCGGAGGCCGGCGGTGCCGAACTGGAGGGTGCCGCTGAAGCGGGCGGCGAGTTCGGTGTGGTCCTGGGCGTCGATGAGGCGGGCGAGCTCGGTGCGGGTTTCCGGGTCGGGGTCCTCGGTGAGCCACGCCTGGGCCTGTGCGATGAGTTCGTCGTGCACGGTCTGTGTCAGCCTCTCCGTTGTGGGTGGTGCGGGGTGCCTGCGGCGGCCTGTGCGGCTGCGGTGGGGTGCGCGTAGCGCCTTACGCCGAGTGGGGGGTCGGGGCCGCGCCGGGGGGTGTCCGTCCTCGGAACGGCGCGATGGGGTTGCGTACCGACTAACCCCCCGTTGACGCGCCAACCGCTGCGGGCGGACACCCCCCGACACGTCCCCTTCCGTGCGTACGCGGGTGCGGGCGCGTCTCGGCTTAGCTGCCGCAGGCCGTCGCGCTGCGGGCAGTCGTGCCTCCCCCAGTGCCTTAAGGGCCTGGGAGGTGCCCCCAGGCGGCACGGGTGGGCGCAGCGGCACCCCGTTCCGCCGGGCTGCGGACCCGCCCCGCCTCAGGAGCGGCGCCGGGTTGCTTACAGGCGGCCCAGGACCTGGGCGAGCAGTGAACCCATGCGCGTCGCGGAGTCACGGCCGGCCTGGAGGACCTCTTCGTGGTTGAGGGGCTCCCCGGTCATGCCCGCCGCCAGGTTCGTGACGAGGGAGATGCCCAGAACCTCCGCACCCGCCTCACGCGCGGCGATCGCCTCAAGGACCGTCGACATGCCCACCAGGTCCGCACCGATGACCCGGGCCATACGGATCTCCGCCGGAGTCTCGTAGTGCGGGCCGGGGAACTGGGCGTAGACGCCCTCCTCCAGCGTGGGGTCGACCTCCTTGCACAGGGCCCGAAGGCGCGGGGAGTAGAGGTCGGTGAGGTCGACGAAGTTGGCGCCGATGATGGGGGAGGTGGCGGTGAGGTTGATGTGGTCGCTGATGAGGACCGGCTGGCCGGGGCGCATGCCCTCGCGCAGGCCTCCGCAGCCGTTCGTGAGGACGATCGTCTTGCAGCCGGCCGAGACCGCGGTGCGGACGCCGTGGGCGACCGCTGCCACGCCGCGGCCCTCGTAGTAGTGCGTACGGCCGAGGAAGACCAGGGCGCGCTTGTTGCCGATCCGGTACGAGCGGATCTTGCCTCCGTGGCCCTCGACCGCCGGGGGCGGGAAGCCGGGCAGCTCGGTGACCTGGAGCTCGGCCTCGGGAGCGCCGAGGGCGTCCACGGCCGGAGCCCAGCCGGAGCCCATCACGAGGGCGACGTCGTGGGTCTCGGCGCCCGTGAGTTCGCGCAGGCGGGCCGCGGCGGCGTCGGCGGCGGCGTGGGGGTCGCCCTGGATGTCGTCCGGAAGAAGAGATGCGTTCACGCGCACGAGGGTAGCCGGTGATTGCCTACGCGCGTAGATGGTGGACCTCACGGGGTGGCGATCGTTGTCTTGTCGTTTCCGACGAAGAGGCTCAGCAGGGGCGCTTGCGCAGTTCCATCACGTAGTCGTGCGGGGCGCCGGCCGACTCGGCCGCGTCGGCGATCTCGCCCAGGTAGCGGGCGGAGGGCAGGCCGCCCTCGTACGCGTTGAGGGTGAAGGCCCACGCCTGCTCGTCACCCTCCAGGGTGTGGACCCGTACGCGTGTGCGGCGGTAGATGTCGAGTCCCACGCCCTCCCAGCGGTCGAGCGACTCCTCGTCCATGGGGGCGATGTCGTAGAGCGCGACGAAGACCTGTGAGACGGGGTCCTCGACGATCGTCGGCAGGGCGCCCTCCCAGCCCATGTGCTCGCCGCCGAACGTCAGTCGCCACCCGTTCAGCCAGCCGGTGGCGCGCAGCGGCGAGTGCGGGGCGCGGCGGGACATCAGCCGCGCGTCGAGGTTGCCGGCGTACGCGGCGTAGAGCGACATGGGGAGAGGGTACGGCAGTGCCCCGGAGTCACTCGCGTAACGGAGCCGCATCGGCGGCGGGCCCCGGGGCGGTGCCATGTTGATGGGTGCGGGACAATGGGGTACGTGACTCGGATCGTGATCATCGGTGGCGGACCCGGCGGATACGAAGCGGCGCTGGTGGCCGCTCAACTCGGCGCGGAGGTGACCGTCGTCGATTGCGACGGTCTGGGCGGGGCGTCGGTGCTGACCGACTGCGTGCCGTCGAAGACCCTGATCGCCACGGCCGAGGTGATGACCACCTTCGACTCCTCCTACGAGGAGCTGGGGATCATCGTTGCTGACGACACTCCCCACGTGGAGCAGGCCGCCCGGGTGGTGGGGGTGGACCTGGGCAAGGTCAACCGGCGTGTGAAGCGGCTCGCGCTCGCCCAGTCGCATGACATCACGGCCTCCGTGACCCGTGCCGGGGCGCGTGTCCTGCGCGGACGCGGGCGGCTGGAGGGCATGCAGGCGCTCGACGGGTCGCGCAAGGTAGTGGTGCGCGCCGCCGACGGGAGTGAAGAGACTCTGACGGCGGACGCCGTGCTCATCGCCACCGGTGGGCATCCCCGCGAGCTGCCCGACGCCCAGCCCGACGGCGAGCGGATCCTGAACTGGACCCAGGTGTACGACCTCGACGAGCTCCCCGAGGAGCTGATCGTGGTCGGGTCGGGTGTGACCGGTGCCGAGTTCGCCGGTGCCTACCAGGCGCTCGGGTCGAAGGTGACGCTCGTGTCGTCGCGGGACCGGGTGCTGCCGGGTGAGGACCCGGACGCGGCCGCCGTGCTGGAGGAGGTCTTCCGGCGGCGCGGCATGAACGTCATGGGACGCACCCGGGCGCAGTCCGCCAAGCGGGTCGGGGACCGTGTCGAGGTGACCCTCTCCGACGGGCGGGTCATCACCGGGTCGCACTGCCTCATGGCCGTCGGTGCCGTTCCGAACAGCTCGGGCATGGGGCTGGAGGAGGCCGGGGTCCGGCTGCGCGAGTCCGGTCACATCTGGACCGACAAGGTGTCGCGTACGACCGCTCCGGGCGTGTACGCGGCCGGTGACGTGACGGGCGTGTTCGCCCTCGCCTCCGTGGCCGCCATGCAGGGACGTATCGCCATGTACCACTTCCTGGGCGATGCCGTGGCCCCGCTGAACCTGAAGACCGTCTCGTCGAACGTCTTCACCGACCCGGAGATCGCCACCGTCGGCTACACCCAGGCCGACGTCGACGGCGGGAAGATCGACGCCCGGGTCGTGAAGCTGCCGCTGCTGCGCAACCCGCGCGCCAAGATGCAGGGCATCCGCGACGGCTTCGTCAAGATCTTCTGCCGGCCGGGGACCGGGATCGTGGTCGGTGGTGTGGTCGTGGCGCCGCGCGCCTCGGAACTGATCCACCCCATCTCGATCGCGGTCGACAACAATCTGACAGTCGAACAGATTGCGAACGCCTTCACCGTCTATCCCTCGTTGTCGGGCTCGATCGCCGAGGTGGCACGGCAGTTGCACACCCGTAAGGAGACCGGCGAGAGCTGAGGCCGGATCCGGATCCTCGCTGGTCACGGGGAGTGTTCGACCATGCGTACGGCATAGGCGGCCGGACTAGGTCCTATACCACCTCCCGCTGCTCCGTGCGAACATCTTCTGCTATTCAGCGCAAACTGCTGAAAGCAGACGGTCGCTGGCGTTACTGTCAGTTTCGTGTTCGCTGCAGAACGTCGCCAATTGATCCTCGAAATGGTGCGAGCGAACGGGGCCGTGTCGCTCCGTGAGCTCGCCCGCGTCGTCCAGACCTCCGAAGTGACCGTACGGCGGGACGTGCGCGCGCTGGAGGCAGAAGGACTCCTCGACCGCCGGCACGGCGGTGCGGTACTGCCGGGCGGTTTCACGCGGGAGTCCGGCTTTCCGCAGAAGTCTCATCTCGCGACCGCCGAGAAGACCGCCATCGCCGACCTCGCCGCGAACCTCGTGGAGGAGGGCGAGGCGATCGTGGTCGGGGCGGGTACGACGACCCAGGAGCTGGCCCGCCGGCTCGCCCGGGTGCCCGGGCTGACCGTCGTCACCAACTCACTGCTGGTCGCCCAGGCGCTGGCCCATGCCAACCGGGTCGAGGTCGTGATGACCGGCGGTACGCTCCGCGGCTCGAACTACGCCCTGGTCGGCAGCGGTGCCGAGCAGTCCCTGCACGGGCTGCGGGTGTCGCGGGCGTTCCTGTCCGGGAGCGGTCTGACCGCGGAGCGCGGGCTGTCCACGTCCAACATGCTGTCGGCGTCTGTCGACCGGGCGCTGGTGCAGGCCGCCGCGGAGGTGGTGGTCCTCGCGGACCACACCAAGCTCGGGACGGACACGATGTTCCAGACCGTGCCGACGGATCTCATCACGCGCCTCGTGACGGACGAGCCGCCCGCCCACGACGACCGTGCGGCTACGGAGCTTCAGGCGCTCGCCGATCAGGGAGTGCAGATCGCTGTCGCGGGGGCGCCGGGGGGTTCGGCGGGAGCGGGAGGGCCCGGGGGTGATGCCGCTCCGGCGCGTCAGCAGCGTCGGGATGTGCCGTTGCCCGGGCCTCGGCGGCAGGTGCCGGGGGCGGGGAGTGGGTTGCGGTCCGCCTCGATGCTCGGGGAGCAGAGTCCTGGGGCGGAGCGGGCGAGGGTTGCGGATCTGCGGCGGCGTTGAGCCGGCGGGTCGGTTGAATCTCTGCTGGTTGCCAGGTGCTCGGCGTTGCTGCTGAGGCCGGGGCGTCGCGCAACCCCGGCGCTGCGGGGTGCCGCTGCGCCCACCCTCCCCCAAGCTCTCGGCTTCGCTCGAGCAGGGGGGACCCCCATCGCCCTTAGCGGCATGATTGCCCGCAGCCAGGGCAGCAGCTCAGCCGGTAACCCCCGGCGCGGCCCCGGTTCGGGGCCGCGCCGTAGGTGTTGTCCGTCGTGCTCGCTCAGTCCTTGATCTCGCAGATCGCCGCGCCCGACGTGACCGACGCGCCGATTTCCGCGCTGAGGCCCTTGATCGTGCCGGACCTGTGGGCGTTGAGGGGCTGCTCCATCTTCATGGCTTCCAGGACGACGATCAGATCGCCTTCCTTGACCTCCTGGCCCTCCTCCACCGCGACCTTGACGATCGTGCCCTGCATGGGGGAGGCGAGGGTGTCGCCGGAGGCGGCGGGGCCCGACTTCTTCGCCGCGCGGCGCTTGGGCTTGGCCCCGGCCGCGAGGCCCGTGCGGGCGAGGGACATGCCCAGGGACACCGGGAGGGAGACCTCCAGGCGCTTGCCGCCGACCTCGACGACCACCGTCTCGCGCCCGGGCTCCTCGTCCGCCTCCAGGGCGTCCGCGGCCGCCGCGAACGGCTTGATCTCGTTGACGAACTCCGTCTCGATCCAGCGGGTGTGGACCGTGAACGGGTCGGACGAGCCGGTGAGCTCGGGTGCGAACGCCGGGTCCTGCACCACCGCACGGTGGAACGGGATCGCCGTCGCCATGCCCTCGACCTGGAACTCCTCCAGGGCACGCGCGGCCCGCTCCAGCGCCTCCTTGCGCGTGCGGCCGGTGACGATCAGCTTGGCCAGCAGGGAGTCCCACGCCGGACCGATGACCGACCCGGACTCCACGCCCGCGTCCAGACGGACACCCGGGCCGGACGGCGGGGCGAACGTCGTGACCGTGCCGGGGGCCGGCAGGAAGTTGCGGCCCGGGTCCTCGCCGTTGATGCGGAACTCGAAGGAGTGCCCCCGCAGCGCCGGGTCGTCGTAGCCGAGCTCCTCGCCGTCGGCGATGCGGAACATCTCGCGGACGAGGTCGATGCCGGCGACCTCCTCGGTGACCGGGTGCTCGACCTGGAGACGGGTGTTGACCTCCAGGAAGGAGATCGTGCCGTCGTTGCCGACGAGGAACTCGACCGTGCCCGCGCCGACGTAGCCGGCTTCCTTCAGGATCGCCTTGGAGGCCGAGTACAGCTGCTCCACCTGCGCGTCGGACAGGAAGGGGGCGGGTGCCTCCTCGACCAGCTTCTGGTGCCGGCGCTGGAGGGAGCAGTCACGCGTGGACACCACGACCACGTTGCCGTGCTGGTCGGCGAGGCACTGGGTCTCCACGTGCCGCGGCTTGTCGAGGTAGCGCTCGACGAAGCACTCGCCCCGGCCGAAGGCCGCCACGGCCTCGCGGACCGCCGAGTCGTACAGCTCCGGGACCTCTTCGAGCGTGCGCGCGACCTTCAGACCGCGGCCGCCACCGCCGAACGCCGCCTTGATGGCGATCGGCAGACCGTGCTGCTCGGCGAAGGCGACGACCTCCTCCGCACCGGACACCGGGTCGGGCGTGCCCGCCACCAGCGGGGCGCCCGCGCGCTGCGCGATGTGCCGGGCCGCGACCTTGTCACCCAGGTCGCGGATCGCCTGCGGGGGCGGGCCGATCCAGATCAGGCCCGCGTCCAGGACCGCCTGCGCGAAGTCCGCGTTCTCGGAGAGGAAGCCGTAGCCGGGGTGGATCGCGTCCGCGCCCGACTCGCGGGCGGCCTTCAGCACCTTCTCGATGTCGAGGTAGCTGGTGCCCGGCGTGTCACCGCCCAGGGCGAACGCCTCATCCGCGGCGCGGACATGCAGAGCGTCCCGGTCCGGGTCGGCGTAGACGGCCACGCTCTTGATGCCGGCATCCCGGCAGGCCCGGGCCACGCGGACAGCGATTTCGCCACGGTTGGCGATGAGCACCTTGCGCACGATGAGGCTCCCTCCTTGAAACAAGCCGAGTTTAGGGACTGCCGACACGGCACTTCGACCCGTCCCCAGTGGTGAGCTTGCCCACACGGAGCGTGATGCGAGGCTCGCTCGACCCGCAAAATCCCTTGTCGCACCGCGATACGCGGTACTCCTCCGGGAAACCCTAGCCCTCCCCTGTGGTCAAGGTCTCTGTCATCACGTGCTGCGGGCCACTCGGTTTCTTTGTGGAGTCCCTACGAATGGCCCAATGATTCTTTGCCCGCCGCAGAACCCTTGTCCCAGGGTTTACTCGTTAGTAGCGTTCGCGATGTCTCGAACGTACTAGGGGTAAGTGGGTGGGCCCGGTGGTGCGCAGGCCGGTGGCGTGGATCGTGGCGGTGTTGCTCTTCGGTGAGGCGCTCGGCATCGCCGCGCTGAACTGGTTTCTCGGCGTCGTCGTCGACCGGCAGGAGATGTCCCTGGCCGGGCTCGACCCGCACATGATGTCCGTGTCGTCGAAGATCGGCGGGATCGCCTTCGGCCTACTTCGCGCTGTGCGGCCTGGTCGCCCTGCTGGTGGCGCTGCGGGACCGGCCCCCGGCGGGCTTCGGGCGGGTGCTGCTGATCAGCGCGGCGGTCGTGCACGGGCTGCTCGGCGCGTTCACCTGGGGGCTCGTGGGCTGGCCCGCGTTCCTCTTCATGGTGCTGGTGCTCGGTCTGATCGTGCTGGTGCTGATGACGTACGACCGTCCGGCCGAGCCCGCCGACGCCGCGCCCCAGGACGGGGCGGGCGGCGACGGCTCCCCGGTCACTTCTCCGCCGGCGCCCACAACTCCGTGATCCCGACGCCCAGTTCGGCGAGGAGCCGCCGTACGAGGGGCAGGCTGATGCCGATCACGTTGCCGTGGTCGCCGTCGATGCCGTCGATGAACGGGGCCGAGCGGCCGTCCAGCGTGAACGCCCCGGCGACGTAGAGGGGTTCGCCGGAGGCGACGTAGGCGGCGATCTCCTCGTCGGTGGGGTCGCCGAAATGGACGACGGTCGACGCGGTGGCGGAGGCGTAGCGGCCGGAGAGCGTGTCGTAGACACAGTGGCCGGTCTGGAGGGTTCCGGCGCGTCCGCGCATCGCCTTCCAGCGGGCGGTGGCCTCCTCGGCGTCCTCGGGCTTGCCGAGGGCCTGGCCGTCCAGGTCGAGCACCGAGTCGCAGCCGATCACGATCGCGCCCTTGGCCTCCGGCCGGGCCGCCACGACGGAGGCCTTCGCCTCGGCCAGGGCGAGCGCCAGCTCGGCGGGGGTGGGTGCGGTGACGGCGTCCTCGTCGACGCCGCTCACGATCACCTCGGGGGCGAGACCGGCCTGGCGGAGCAGGCCGAGCCGGGCGGGGGACTGGGAGGCGAGGACGAGTCGGCGGCGCGGCTGATCTGTCATGCGTTCAGCGTATCGGCGTCACCTGTCGCCTCTCACCTCACGCCGATCACGATCATCGCCAGCACCATGGCCAACGCCATGAGAACGCCCAGCCGCCGAAGCATGTCCTGCGTGTCCCGCAGCTCTTTCGGCGGTTCGTTCTCGGGGTCGGACCACAGCATGCCTTCCATCGTCGGACCGGGGGTGGGGGCGACGCCTGAGTACGAGTACTCAACTTGTCCGGCCCCCACCCCTAGGGGTCAGCCCGGCCAGTACGTGCGGCCCCAGGCCGCCGGCCCCGGCTGGGGCAGGCGGTGAGCTGCGATGCGGGACGGGTCGGACCAGGAGTCGCGGGTGGCCGGCGCGCCGGGCGGCGTTGCGGCCGCCGCCGCGGCGCGGGCCCTGACCACCGCCAGGGCGGCGGCCAGCTCCTCCGGGGTCGGGTTGCCCCGTACGACCTTGATCGTCATGTGGGCCTCCTGGGCTCGCCGGGACTAGAGGGGGATGTTGCCGTGCTTCTTCGGAGGCAGGGATTCCCGCTTCGTACGCAGCTGACGCAGGCCGCGTACGACGTGCCGGCGGGTCTCGGACGGCAGGATCACCGCGTCGACGTAGCCGCGCTCGGCCGCGACGTAGGGGTTGAGGAGGGCGTCCTCGTACTCCTGGATCAGCCGGGCCCGGACCGCCTCCAGATCCTCGCCGCCCGCCTCGGCCTCGGCGATCGTGCGGCGGTGCAGGATGTTGACCGCGCCCTGGGCGCCCATGACGGCGATCTGGGCGGTGGGCCAGGCGAGGTTGAGGTCGGCGCCCAGGTGCTTGGAGCCCATGACGTCGTAGGCGCCGCCGAACGCCTTGCGCGTGATGATCGTGATCAGCGGGACGGTCGCCTCGGCGTAGGCGTAGATCAGCTTGGCGCCGCGGCGGATGATGCCGTCGTGCTCCTGGTCGACGCCGGGCAGGAAGCCGGGGACGTCGACGAAGGTGATGACCGGGACGTTGAAGGCGTCGCAGGTGCGCACGAAGCGGGCGGCCTTCTCGCTGGCCTTGATGTCCAGGCACCCGGCGAGCTGCGTCGGCTGGTTGGCGATGATGCCGACCGGGTGGCCCTCGACCCGGCCGAAGCCGGTGACGATGTTCGGCGCGTACAGCGGCTGCGTCTCGAAGAACTCGGCGTCGTCCAGGACGTGCTCGATCACCGCGTGCATGTCGTACGGCTGGTTCGCGCTGTCCGGGACGATCGTGTCCAGCTCGCGGTCCTCGTCGGTGACCTCCAGGTCCGCCTCCTCGGGGAAGGCCGGCGGCTCGGAGAGGTTGTTGGACGGCAGGTACGACAGCAGCTGCTTGATGTACTCGATGGCGTCCTTCTCGTCCCCCGCCATGTGGTGGGCGACTCCGGACGTCGAGTTGTGGGTCCTGGCCCCGCCCAGCTCCTCGAAGCCGACGTCCTCGCCGGTGACGGTCTTGATGACGTCGGGGCCGGTGATGAACATGTGCGAGGTCTGGTCGACCATGACCGTGAAGTCGGTGATGGCCGGGGAGTAGACGGCCCCGCCCGCACACGGGCCGACGACCAGGCTGATCTGCGGGATGACACCCGACGCGTGGGTGTTGCGGCGGAAGATCTCGCCGTAGGCACCGAGGGAGGCGACGCCCTCCTGGATCCGGGCGCCGCCGGAGTCGTTGATGCCGATGACCGGGCAGCCGGTCTTCAGGGCGAAGTCCATGACCTTGACGATCTTCTGCCCGTAGACCTCGCCGAGGGCCCCGCCGAAGACGGTGAAGTCCTGCGAGAACACGGCGACGGGGCGGCCGTCGACGGTGCCGTAACCGGTGACGACCCCGTCCCCGTACGGCCGGTTCTTGTCGAGGCCGAAGTTGGTGGAGCGGTGCCGGGCGAATTCGTCCAGCTCGACGAAGGAGCCCTCGTCCAGCAGGAGTTCGATCCGCTCACGTGCCGTCAGCTTGCCCTTGGCGTGCTGCTTCTCGACGGCGCGTGCGGAGCCGGCGTGCGTCGCTTCCTCGATGCGGCGCTTCAGATCCGCGAGCTTGCCCGCGGTCGTGTGAATGTCAGGCTGCTGCTCTTCCGGCTCGGACATCGGGATGCGGCTCCCTGCCTGCTCAAAAGGGGGGACGGTTACTCATCCGTAGAGTAGTGGGGTGCCTCGGTATCGGCAGTGCGGCGTTTACCACACCTAGGGTGGGTTGCATGACGCCGCGAGATGCATCAGAGCCGAACGGTAGCCGTTGGTCCGACCTGGACCGTCCGCCCCTCAACATCACCGCCCTGCGCCGGGGCCTGGTGCATGAGGGCGGGCTGTGGTCCGAGGTGGACGTGGTGCAGCGCACCGGCTCCACGAACTCCGACCTGGTGGCCCGGGCGGCCGAGGGCAGGGCCGCCGAGGGTGCGGTGCTCGTCGCCGAGGAGCAGACGGCAGGGCGCGGGCGTCTCGACCGGCAGTGGACGGCGCCGCCCCGCTCCGGTCTGTTCTTCTCCGTGCTGCTCACGCCGGGCGAGGTGCCCGTGGAGCGGTGGGGGTGGCTGCCGCTGCTCACGGGTGTCGCGGTGGCGACCGGGCTGTCGCGCGCTGCGGGTGTCGACACGGCGCTGAAGTGGCCGAACGACCTGCTGGTCACCGTGCGGGGCGAGGAGCGCAAGGCCGGGGGGATCCTGGCGGAGCGGGCGGGGGACGGCGGGGTCGTCATCGGGGTCGGCATCAATGTGACGCTGAAGGAGGACGAGCTGCCGGTGCCCACGGCGGGGTCGCTGGGGCTGGCCGGGGCGGTGAGCACGGACCGGGATCCGTTGTTGCGGGGGGTGCTGCGGGCTCTGGAGGAGTGGTACGGGAAGTGGCGTGCGGCCCGGGGTGACGCGGGTGCCTGTGGGCTGCTGGAGGCGTACGCGGCGGGGTGCGCGACGCTCGGGAGGGAAGTACGGGCGGAGTTGCCGGGGGATCGGGCCGTGGTGGGGGAAGCGGTTGCGGTGGACGGGGACGGGCGGTTGGTGCTGGCCACGGGGGAGGGGGTGCAGGAGCCTGTCGGCGCGGGGGACATCGTGCACCTGAGGCCTGCGTGACGGTTGCTCGGCGTTGTCGCTCGGGTCGGGGCGTTGCGCAGCCCGGCGCTGCGGGGTGCCGCCCGCGCCCACCCGTGCCGCCCCAGGCGGCACGCATGCCCGCGGATTACGGCAGCGCCGGCCTTCGCAGCGCCGGGTGCCTCGGACACGCCGGGTACCTCACCCCACCCCCCGGCCGAACCTAACGGAGTGAGCTGGCGCACACCTGCCGTAGAGTTGAGGCCGGTCGATACATGACCGTGACAGATCGGAAGGGCAGCACGCGTGACCGTCGACGACTCGGGTTCCGGCGAGGACGCGCAGGGCGCCGACTCCGGCGAGGATCCGCTCGCCCTGCGCCTCGAAGGGCTCATCCTGGGCGCCGAGCGCCGCTACACCCCGTTCCAGGCGGCCCGCAGCGCCGGCGTCTCCATGGAACTGGCCTCCCGCTTCTGGCGGGCCATGGGCTTCGCCGACATCGGCCAGGCCAAGGCGCTCACGGAGGCGGACGTCCTCGCGCTGCGGCGCCTCGCCGGTCTCGTCGAGGCGGGGCTGCTGAGCGAGGCGATGGCCGTACAGGTGGCCCGGTCCACCGGGCAGACCACCGCGCGGCTCGCCGAGTGGCAGATCGACTCCTTCCTGGAGGGGCTGACCGAGCCGCCCGAGCCGGGCATGACGCGCACCGAGGTGACGTACCCGATCGTCGAGCTGCTCCTGCCCGAGCTGGAGGAGTTCCTGGTCTACGTCTGGCGGCGGCAGCTCGCCGCCTCGGCCGGACGGGTCGTGCAGGCCGCCGACGACGAGGAGATGGTGGACCGGCGGCTCGCGGTCGGCTTCGCCGATCTGGTCGGGTTCACGCGGCTGACCCGCCGGATGGAGGAGGAGGAGCTCGGCGAGCTGGTCGAGGCCTTCGAGACCACCGCCGCGGACCTGGTCGCCGCGAACGGCGGCCGGCTGATCAAGACTCTCGGCGACGAGGTGCTGTACGCCGCCGACGACGCGGGCGTGGCCGCCGAGATCGCCCTGCGGCTGATCGAGACCATGGCGCACGACGAGACGATGCCGGAGCTGCGCGTCGGCATGGCGTTCGGCACGGTGACCACCCGTATGGGTGATGTCTTCGGTACGACCGTGAACCTGGCCTCCCGGCTCACCTCGATAGCTCCGAAGGACGCCGTCCTCGTCGACACCGCCTTCGCCGAGGAGCTGATCCGCACGCAGGACGCCCCCTCCTCGGAGGCGGAGGCGGCCGAGGAGGCCGCGGCGGCGGAGAAGGAGGGCGAGGAGCCGCCGGCGTACCGGTTCGCGTTGCAGCCGATGTGGCAGCGGCCGGTGCGTGGGCTGGGCGTCGTGGAGCCGTGGCTGCTCACGCGACGGGACAGCGGCTGACGAGGCCGACGCGGGCGCTCAGTCCAGCGGGTCCACACACACGCCGATGACCGGCACGCACAGGTCCGGGTCCTGCGGTTTCTCCGGCTTCTCGGGCTTCTCGGGCTCGGGTGCCGGGGCAGGTGTGGTCCGGCTCGGTGGTGAGGGCTGGGTCGGGGCCGGGCGTGGGGCCTCGCCCCTGGACGTCGGCGCCGGGGGGTTCGTCGTGTCGGGGACGGTCGTGGTCCGGGGATTCGCGGCCGTATCCGCCCCTCGGGTGTCGATGGACGTGGACGGGGCGGGCGGGGCGGCGACCGGGCCGCGGGTGCCCGGCGACGGGGTCAGGCCGCCCAGGGCGGTGGGTGACGAGGGGCTCGCCTCGGGGGTGGCGGTGGCGGCGGTGTTCGTGGCCTCGTCCGTGCCGGTCGTGACGGGGTCCGGGCGGGGCTCGGCCTCGACCGTGCCGACACTGTCGGTGCTGGGGCCGGGGCCGGAGGTCAGACGTACGAGGCTCAGGGCGCCGGCTGCCAGGGCGAGGCCGCCGGCGGCGAGCAGGGCCTTGCGGGGGCGGGGTTTGCGGTGGCGGCCGCCTCGGGCGCGGGGTGAGAAGGAGTCGGTTTCCCCCGGTGCTCCGGTGTCCCGCTGCGGCTTCGCCGACGTGTTCGTCGTCGTCATGGTCCCTCCCCGGTACGCACGCGCCCCCAGTGCGCCGTGGCGGATGCACGCTATGCGCTCCCATGGGCGATCGGACCGGAGTTGGGCTGATGTCACTCGAACGGGTGGGCGGGGTCGTGGTGCGGGAACCGGACGCGTCCGCTCTTTCGCGGGTGGGGTGGGGCTGCGATGATCGGAGCGGTGATGTTGTTAACCCGCGTTAACCGGAGGGTGTCATGAGTGAGGAACGGTTCGGGGAGTTCGTGCTGGTGCGGCGGCATGAGCAGGGACATGTCGCGGAGCTCGTCCTCGACCGGCCCAAGGCCATGAACGCGGTGTCGACGGAGATGGCGCGGTCCCTCGCCGGGGCCTGTGCGGCGCTGGGGGAGGACCGGGACGTACGGGTGGTCGTACTGACCTCGTCGCATGAGCGAGCGTTCTGTGTCGGGGCCGATCTGAAGGAGCGGAACTCCTTCAGTGACGCGGAGCTGGTGCGGCAGCGGCCGGTGGCGCGGGGCGCGTACACCGGGGTGCTGGAGCTGCCGGTGCCGACGGTGGCGGCGGTGCACGGGTTCGCCTTGGGGGGCGGGTTCGAGCTGGCGCTGGCGTGTGACGTGATCGTGGCGGACCGGACCGCGGTGGTGGGGCTGCCGGAGGTGTCGGTGGGGGTGATTCCCGGAGGCGGGGGGACGCAGTTGCTGCCGCGGCGGGTGGGGGCGGCGCGGGCGGCTGAGCTGATCTTCTCGGCGCGGCGGGTGGAGGCCGCTGAGGCGGGGGAGTTGGGGCTGGTCGATCAGGTGGTGGAGGAGGGGCGGGACCGGGAGTCGGCCTTGGAGCTGGCCGCTCGGATCGCCGGGAATTCGCCTGTGGGGTTGCGGGCGGCGAAGCGGGCGTTGCGGTTGGGGCAGGGGCTGGATCTACGGGCCGGCCTCGAGGTGGAGGACGCGGCCTGGCGGTCTGTGGCGTTTTCGGGGGACCGGGCGGAAGGGGTCGCTGCGTTCAATGAGAAGCGCAGGCCTCAGTGGCCGGGCGAGTGAGCTGAGGTCGCTGGGCCGGCCGTGGGGCGTCCGGTTCTCCCCGTTCGCGCCGTCAACCGAACCAAATGGCTGGAAACTGCCTAGCCTGGGGTGATGGGTGAGGACAGACGGCTCGTGGCTGTCGTCGCGTTGGCTCAGGGGATGGCGGCCGCGCACGGGTTGCATGAGGCGTGGCGTGCGGCGGCCGTCGGGGCGTGCCGGGCGCTGGGCGGGAGCTTTGCCGCGCTGTCGGTGTGGGAGCGGGAGCTCGGGCGGCTGAAGGTCCTCGTGAACGTCGGTGAGCTGGCCGAGGGGGAAGAGGAGTTCCCGGAGGACGAGTCCTACCCGGTGCACCAGTTCGCGGAGATCACCGAGTTCCTGCACGAGCAGTGGGCCGGTGGCGGGGAGCCGGACGCCTGGGTGGAGACCGCCGAGGGGCCTGCCGCCGGGCGGCGTCCCGGGTACTGCCACCAGCGCGTCGCCGCCCTGCGCCGCCGGGGCCGCGGCTGCTGCGTGGTCGCGCCCATCGTGCTGCACGGCAGGGCCTGGGGCGAGCTGTACGTCGCCCGGCCGGCCGGGGAGCCCGTCTTCGAGCGGGCCGACGCCGACTTCGCCACCGTCCTGGCCGCCGTCGTCGCCGCCGGCATCGCCCAGACCGAGCGGCTGGAGGAGGCCCGGCGCCTCGCGTTCACCGACGCGCTGACGGGACTGGCCAACCGCCGTGCCGTCGACGTACACCTGGAGCAGGCGATCGAGCGGCACCGCAGGGACGGAGCCGTCGTCAGCCTCGTCGTCTGCGATCTGAACGGGCTCAAGCGCGTCAACGACACCCACGGGCACGCCGCCGGCGACCGGCTCCTGGAGCGTTTCGGCTCGGTGCTGTCGCTGTGCGGGGCCATGCTGCCGGGGGCCCTGGCGGCACGGCTCGGCGGGGACGAGTTCTGTCTGCTCGCGGTCGGGCCGCCCGCCGACCAGGTCGTGAAGGCGGCCGGTGAACTGTGCCGCCGGGCAGCGGAGTTGGAGCTCGGGGACGGCGTGGCCTGCGGGGTCGCGTCCACCGAGGATCCGATCGGGCCGGTGCGCTCCGCCCGGCGGCTGTTCCGGCTCGCCGACGCGGCCCAGTACCGGGCGAAGGCCGAGCAGGCCACGCGGCCGGTCGTCGCCGGGCGGGCCGGGCCCGACGACCCCGTCGTGCGGCTCGCGGACGAACCGTCCCGGGAGACCGACGGCGAGCGCCGGCGCTTCCGGGGGCGGCACGCACCCTAGGGACGGCCCGCGTGTGACGTATCGGTAAGGGGTGAACCGGGTCCCCAGTGGTGACATCATCGAATTCACTGCGTACGCTCCTGAATATGGATATGCACACTGTGGTGGTGGGGACGTCCGGGGTGACCGCGTCCGACGTGCTCGCCGTGGCGCGCGGCGGCGCCCGCGTCCAGCTCTCCGAGGAGGCGCTGGCCGCCCTCGCCGCGGCCCGCGAGATCGTGGACGCGCTGGCGGCCAAGCCCGACCCCGTGTACGGCGTGAGCACCGGCTTCGGTGCCCTGGCGACCCGGCACATCAGCCCTGAGCTGCGCGCACAGCTCCAGCGCAACATCGTCCGCTCGCACGCCGCCGGCATGGGGCCGAGGGTGGAGCGGGACGTCGTACGGGCCCTGATGTTCCTGCGGCTGAAGACCGTCTGTTCCGGGCACACCGGCGTACGGCCCGAGGTCGCGCAGACCATGGCCGACCTGCTCAACGCCGGTATCACCCCGGTCGTGCACGAGTACGGCTCCCTCGGCTGCTCCGGCGACCTCGCCCCGCTGTCCCACTGCGCGCTCGCGCTCATGGGCGAGGGCGACGCCGAGGGCCCCGACGGTGTCGTACGCCCGGCCGCCGAACTGCTGGCGGCGCACGGCATCCAGCCGGTCGAACTGCGTGAGAAGGAAGGTCTCGCCCTCCTCAACGGCACCGACGGCATGCTCGGCATGCTGGTCATGGCCCTGGCCGACCTGGACATGCTCTACCGGTCCGCCGACGTCACCGCCGCGCTGTCGCTGGAGGCCCTGCTCGGCACCGACAAGGTCCTCGCGCCCGAGCTGCACGCCATCCGGCCGCACCCGGGGCAGGCCGCCAGTGCCGCCAACATGCTGGCCGTGCTGAAGGGTTCGGGCCTGACCGGGCATCACCAGGACGACGCGCCCCGCGTCCAGGACGCTTACTCGGTGCGCTGCGCCCCGCAGGTCGCCGGGGCCGGGCGGGACACCATGGCCCACGCCCGGCTGGTCGCCGACCGTGAGCTGGCCTCCGCGGTGGACAACCCGGTGGTGCTGCCCGACGGGCGTGTGGAGTCCAACGGCAACTTCCATGGCGCGCCGGTCGCCTACGTCCTGGACTTCCTCGCCGTCGCCGTCGCCGACCTCGGCTCCATCGCCGAGCGGCGCACCGACCGGCTGCTCGACAAGAACCGCAGCCACGGCCTGCCGCCCTTCCTCGCCGACGACGCCGGCGTGGACTCGGGCCTGATGATCGCCCAGTACACCCAGGCCGCGCTGGTGAGCGAGCTGAAGCGGCTCGCCGTACCGGCGTCCGCCGACTCGATCCCGTCCTCCGCCATGCAGGAGGACCATGTCTCGATGGGCTGGTCGGCCGCGCGCAAGCTGCGCACGGCCGTCGACAACCTCACCCGGGTCCTGGCCGTCGAGCTGTACGCCGCCACGCGCGCGATCGAACTGCGCGAGGGGCTGACCCCGGCGCCCGCGACGCGGGCGGTCATCGACGCCCTGCGGGAAGCAGGGGTTCAGGGTCCGGGCCCGGACCGGTTCCTGGCGCCCGACCTGGCCGCGGCGGACGCGTTCGTGCGCGACGGGCGGCTGCTGGCCGCGGTGGAGACGGTCACCGGTCCGCTCCAGTAGGCAGGAGAGGGCCGCCCGGGGCCCCGCCGTGCGGCGGGGGTCCCGGGCGCGTGAATCTCAGAAGCCGAGCCGTTCCCGGCGGACCGAGTACGCGACGAAGCCCGCGCCCAGCGTGAGGAAGAACGTGCCGCCGATGACGTACGGCGTGCTGTCGAAGCTGCCCGTGTCGGCGAGGCGGGTGCCGGTGACGGAGTCGCCCGCGGTCGTGGCCGCGATCCGCGCCTGCTCCGTGACCTGCGGCGACGGGCTCGCCGCGACCGCGTCTCTCACCGGCGAGTCTGACGTCGCGTTGGCGGACGGGACGAACCACAGGGCGCCCAGCAGGGTCGCCGCGGCGGTGGCGGTCAGCAACGGACGGCGAGCGGATGACACGGAATATCGATCCCCTTGTGGCGCTGGCGAATTGGCCGTGTGGGGCGATGTTAGTGAAAGTCGCGGGTCACGGGAAAGTCACGGGAGGCCCTGGACGTACGCTCGCGCCATGAGCACTCCAGAGAAATCACGTTTTGTCCGGCTTCGGGTGGAACTCGTTCTTGAAGTCGAGGACGCGGACGCGATCACCAAAGCCGCGCTGCGCCGGATCGCCGACGACGGTGAGATGCCGACGGCGGAACGGGCCCACGGCGAGGCCGCTGTGACGGAAGACACTGCCGAGGCCCTCGCATACCTCGTGGACCCGTTCGACCTGGTCAGCCAGGTGCCGGGGGTGGAACTCCAGCAGGCCTCCTGGAGCAGCGAGCGGATCGACTACGACCCCGATTCGCCGGACTGGGACCTCGACGAGGATGATGTAGACGACGACAGTGACAGCTGAGGCACTTGAGAAAACAGTGACCCCGGGCGGCAACCGTCGTCCGGGGTCTCTGCGTCTCAGGCGGCGCACCGCCCTGAGCCGCACCGTCCGCGCCCGTGCGCCGTGGACCGGCGCGGGCGTGGTGATCCCCACACGTGCGCGACATGGGGAACCGGACGAACCAGTCGTAGCGTTGAAAGTTCCGGGCGAGGACTCACGAGTCCTGACGGGGGCACTTGGACTTTTGACGGGGACACTCGGGGTTTTGGGGAAATCGGCAACGATGGAGAAGCGTGTGATGACGGTCAGTAAGCGGCGCAAGGGCCTGACGGTCGCGTCCGCACTGCTCGGCGGAGTGCTGGTGCTCTCGGCCTGTTCCGGCGGCGATGACAGCGCCTCCGGGAGCGACGGCGGCAGCTCCCAGTCGAAGGTCGACGAGGCCGCGGCCAAGAAGGCCTCCAAGGCCCAGATCAAGATCACGCCCGAGGACGGCTCCGACAACGCCTCCATCAACAACTCCGCCGCCGTCACCGTGAGCAAGGGCACGCTCACGAGCGTCAAGATGACGACGTCCGACGGCACGGAGGTCAGCGGCCAGATATCCGCCGACAAGACCAGCTGGAAGCCCAGCACGCAGCTGGAGCGCTCCACCACCTACAAGCTGGCGGCGGAGGCGAAGGACTCCGACGGTCGTGTCGCCCACGAGAACGCCTCGTTCACCACGGTCTCCCCGGCCAACAGCTTCATCGGCACCTTCACTCCGGACGACGGCACCACCGTGGGCGTCGGCATGCCGGTCTCGATCAACTTCGACAAGGCGATCACCAACAAGGCCGCCGTCCAGAAGGGCATCAAGGTCAGCACGACCAGCGGCCAGGAGGTCGCCTGTCACTGGTTCAACGCCAACCGCATGGACTGCCGTCCCGAGGACTACTGGAAGGAAGGCTCCACCGTCACGCTGAAGCTCGCGCTCGACGGTGTCCAGGGTGCCGAGGGCGTCTACGGTGTCCAGCAGAAGACGGTCACCTTCAAGATCGGCCGCAACCAGGTCTCGTACGTCGACGCGAAGACGAAGCAGATGAAGATCACCCAGGACGGCAAGGTCGTCCGGACGATCCCGATCTCCGCCGGCTCGCCGGCGAACAAGACCTACGAGGGCATCATGGTGATGTCCGAGAAGTTCAAGGAGACGCGCATGAACGGCGCGACCGTGGGCTTCACGGACGACGACGGCAAGGGCGAGTACGACATCAAGGACGTGCCGCACGCCATCCGCCTGTCCAGCTCGGGCACGTTCATCCACGGCAACTACTGGGGCGCGAAGTCCATCTTCGGCAACGTGAACACGAGCCACGGCTGCGTCGGTCTCCAGGACGCGAAGGGCGCGAACGACCCGAACACCCCGGGCGCGTGGTTCTACAACAACTCGATGATCGGTGACGTGGTGGTCGTCGAGAACACCGGCGACAAGACCGTCGCGCCGGACAACGGCCTCAACGGCTGGAACATGAACTGGGCCGACTGGAAGGCCGGTTCGGCGGTCTGACGGCGCCGTAGCTGCACTCAAGAGCCGCCGCTCTGCCCCGATTTGGGGGGCGAGCGGCGGCTTCCGTTTCTCCGCGGCTCTGGTGTCAAGGAGAACACGCGTGCGCAATGGTCCTACCCTGTAACGGAGTTCCGGCAGCCGTGTAACAGCCGGCCCACGGATTTCTTACCTCTCTCTCAACTATTGAGTGCCTGATCACCCGTCGGCATACTGCGTATTCCGGGGGGTGTACGTCCATGCGTACGAGACCACCCCCGGCCGGGTGAACGGGGAATTCGCCCGGTACTTCTGCAAGGGGGAAACTTGCGCAGACAAGTGAAAAGGGCGTGCGCGGCCACGGTCGCCACAGCAGCAGCCGTGGCCCTGGCGGCGGGTATGACCAGCCCGGCGTCGGCGAACGGCGAGCAGACGACCGCAGCCGCGAAGCAGGCGTCGGTCACCGCCAAGCACCGCATCACACTGATCACCGGCGACCGGGTCGTCCTGGACGCCAAGGGCCGGGTCATCGGTCTGGAGCGGGCCAAGGGACGCGAGGACATTCCCTTCCAGGTCCGCAAGCTCGACGGCCACACGCTCGTGATCCCGGCCGACGCGGCACGCCTGGTCGCCACCGGCAAGCTCGACCAGCGGCTCTTCGACGTCACCGAGCTCAACAAGTCCGCGACCCGCAAGGCCCAGAAGAAGGGCCTGAAGGTCATCGTCGGCTACCAGGGCAGCGCCGCGGCCACCAAGGCCGACGTCCGCGACGCCGGCCGGCTGAGCCACGCTCTGAAGACCGTGAACGCGGACGCTGTTCAGACGCCGCAGGAGGACGCGCCCGAGCTGTGGGACGCGGTCACCAACGGCGACAAGACCGCCTCCGGTATCGCGCACGTCTGGCTCGACGGCGTCCGCAAGGCCAGCCTCGACAAGTCCGTCCCGCAGATCGGCGCCCCCAAGGCGTGGGCCGCCGGCTACGACGGCAAGGGCGTGAAGATCGCCGTCCTGGACACCGGTGTCGACGCCACCCACCCCGACCTCAAGGGGCAGGTGATCGGCGCCAAGAACTTCACCACCTCGCCCGACACCACCGACAAGGTCGGCCATGGCACGCACGTCGCCTCCATCGCGGCCGGTACCGGCGCGAAGTCCGGCGGCAAGTACAAGGGTGTCGCGCCCGGCGCGAAGATCATCAACGGCAAGGTGCTCGACGACGGCGGATTCGGCAGCGACTCCGAGGTCCTCGCCGGCATCGAGTGGGCCGCCGCGGAGGGCGCCGACGTCGTCAACATGAGCCTGGGCGGCGGCGACACGCCCGCGATCGACCCGCTGGAAGCGGCGGTGAACAAGCTGTCCGAGGAGAAGGGCATCCTGTTCGCCATCGCGGCCGGCAACGAGGGCGACTTCGGCGAGCAGACCATCGGCTCCCCGGGCAGCGCCGAGGCGGCCCTGACCGTCGGCGCGGTCGACGACAAGGACGTGCTGGCCGACTTCTCCAGCCGCGGCCCCGGCATGGACGGCGCCCTCAAGCCCGACGTGACCGCGCCCGGCGTGGACATCACCGCGGCCTCCGCCCCCGGCAACCAGATAGCCGCCGAGGTCGGCGAGAAGCCGGCCGGCTACATGACGATCTCCGGTACGTCGATGGCGACCCCGCACGTCGCGGGCGCCGCGGCGCTGCTGAAGCAGCAGCACCCGGAGTGGAAGTACGCCGAGCTGAAGGGCGCCCTCACCGGCTCCACGAAGGGCGGCAAGTACACGCCGTTCCAGCAGGGTTCGGGCCGCATCCAGGTCGACCAGGCCATCAAGCAGTCCGTGATCGCCAACCCGTCCTCGGTGAGCTTCGGCGTCCAGCAGTGGCCGCACACCGACGACAAGCCGGTCACCAAAGAACTGACGTACCGCAACCTCGGTACGAAGGACGTCACGCTGAAGCTGGCGTCGACCGCCACCGACCCGAAGGGCAAGGCCGCTCCGGCCGGCTTCTTCAAGCTCGGCGCCACCTCGGTGACCGTCCCGGCCGGCGGTAAGGCCTCCGTCCCGTTCACGGTGAACACCAAGCTGGGCGGCACGCTCGACGGCGCCTACTCGTCGTACGTGACGGCGACGGGCGGCGGCCAGACGGTCCGCACGGCCGCCGCGGTGCAGCGCGAGGTCGAGTCGTACGACGTCACGCTGAAGTTCCTCGACCGTGACGGCAAGCCCGCCAAGAACTACAGCGCCGACCTGGCCGCCGTCTCCGGCCTCGGCAAGGGCAAGTTCTACGCGCCGTACGACGCGGACGGCACCGTCACCACCCGGGTGCCCAAGGGTGGTTTCATCCTCAACACCAACATCTTCGTGGGCGACGACCCCGAGAAGTTCCAGGGCGCCGACTGGCTCGCCCAGCCCAAGCTGGACGTCACCAAGAACACGACGGTCACGCTGGACGCCCGCAAGGCCAAGCCGGTGGACATCACCGTGCCGGACAAGGCCGCCAAGTCGGAGTTCGCCTCGCCCGACTACACGGTGGAGACGAAGGACTCCAGCTACGGCTTCGGCTGGTTCCTCGACTCCTACGCCGACATCCGCACCGCGCACGTCGGCCCGCAGATCACCGACGGTTCCGTGACCCAGCAGTGGGACGGCCACTGGACCAAGGGTGACAAGGAGCAGTACGACGTCACCGGCGGCGGCAAGGTCAAGCAGCTCGCCACCGGCTACACCAAGCACTACAAGGCGAGCGAGCTCGCCACGGTGAAGGCGGGCCTCGGCGCCGCGGCGAAGGGCAAGAAGGGCGCCATCAGCGCCGTCGGCTGGCTGCCGTGGAGCAACAGCGCCTCCTCGATCGGCATCCAGCAGTCCCTGCCCAGCACGCGGACGCTGCACCTGTCCACCGTGGGCGATGTGAAGTGGCAGCTCGAGTTCGCCCAGTCCGGCGGTGTCGACGAGGACGGCTTCCCGATCGACGAGGCCGGCTACGCGATGGGCACGCACAAGTTCGCCGCCGGCAAGACCTACTCGAAGACCGTCAACACGGCCGTCTTCGGACCGCGTCTCAACGCCGACTTCGGCCTCTTCCGCGAGGACAACCAGATCTACGGCTCCCTGCCGCTGTTCGCGGACGGCAAGGGCAACGCGGGCTACTCGACCTTCTCCGCGGTCGACACGACGCTGTACCGCAACGGCAAGAAGGTCGGCAGCAACGACGACCCGCTGTTCGGCGAGAAGCAGTTCAAGGTCCCGGCCGGTGACGCCGAGTACAAGCTGACGACGTCGGTCAAGCGCAGCGTCAAGGTCGCGGCGGCCTCCACCCGCATCGACGCGAGCTGGACGTTCCGCTCGAAGAAGACCTCGGGCATCAAGCAGCTGCCCGCCTCCACGGTCCGCTTCAACGCGGTCACGGGTCTGGACAGCAAGGTCCCGGCCGGCAAGACGGTCAGTGTCCCGGTCACCGTCGAGGGCGCGGCCAAGGGCAGCAACCTGAAGTCGCTGTCGGTGTACGTGTCGTACGACTACGGCAAGACCTGGAAGAAGCTCACCGTCAAGAAGGGCAAGGTCAGCTTCAAGAACCCGGCGAAGGGGAAGGCCATCTCCTTCCACGCCAAGATCGCCGACAAGAAGGGCAACAAGTCGACGATCTCGATCTACAACGCGTACTACGGCAAGTGAGACGCCGCCCTGCGCCGCAGGGTGAGCTGTAGGACTCGTCGGTGAGCGGCCCGTCGGAAGCCTCGGTTTCCGGCGGGCCGTTCCCGTTCACCGGGCCGGTGTACCGCTCCCCGCCCGGGTCGCGTCCGCGCCCCAGCTCGCCAGCAGCCGCAGCGCCTCCGCCGACGGGGAGCCCGGTTCCGCGTGGAACGTGATCAGGGACTGCTCGGCGTCGTCGACCAGGCGGAACGTCTCGAAGGACAGGGTCAGGTCGCCGACCAGCGGGTGGCGCATCCGCTTCACGCCGTAGCTCTTCTCCTTGACGTCGTGCGCGGCCCACAGCCGGCGGAACTCCTCGCTCTTCACGGAGAGCTCGCCCACCAGGGCGGACAGCTTCGGGTCGTCCGGATGGCAGCCCGCGTCCATGCGCAGATAACCGACGATGTCGGACGCCTTCTGGTCCCACTCGACGAACAGCTCGCGGTAGTCGGGCCTGAGGAACACCAGCCGCGCCCAGTTCCGCTCCGGCGCCGGCAGCTCCGCCCAGTCGCCGAAGAGGGCCGCGGCCATCCGGTTCCAGGCCAGGATGTCCGAGCGGCGCCCGACGACGTACGCCGGGACGGTGTCGATCGAGTCCAGCAGATGCCGCAACGCCGGCCGCACCTGCTGGGCCCGCGCCGTCTGCTTCTTCTTGTGCTGCTTCGGCTTCGCCAGGTGCATCAGGTGGGCGTGCTCGGCGCCGGTCAGCCGCAGGGCGCGCGCGATCGCGTCCAGCACCTCCGCGGAGACGTTGCGCCCGTTGCCCTGCTCCAGGCGTGTGTAGTACGCCACGGACACCCCGGCCAGCTGCGCCAGCTCCTCACGGCGCAGCCCCGGCACCCGCCGCCGCCCGAAGTCGGGCAGCCCCACGTCCTCCGGCTTCAGCCGGGCACGCCGGGTGCGCAGGAACTCACTGAGCTCGGCACGCCGGTCCAGGCCCCCGCCGGTCTGCGGTGCGGGCTCCTGTACCGGTTCGGGCTGTTCGTCCATGCCCCCAGTTTGCACGGTCGTACGCACACGAGCCTGACCCCGCCAGTGGTACGCACGCTGTGCGTACGCAAAACCGTGGTCTGGGTAGACGCTCGCGGGTTTGGCACGGTGGTGATCGTGCCCGGTCAGAAGATCCAGAAGGCAGCCGGGCACGGAACCCTGCTAGGAGAACCCCCGGCATGACCACTGTTGCTGCGTACGCCGCCCCCGCGCCCAAGGCTCCGCTGGAGCGCACCACCATCGAGCGCCGTGAGGTCGGCGAGTTCGACGTCCTGATCGACATCAAGTTCGCCGGTATCTGCCACTCGGACATCCACCAGGCCCGCGAGGGCTGGGGCGAGGCGATCTTCCCGATGGTCCCCGGCCACGAGATCGCCGGTGTCGTCTCCGAGGTCGGCTCGGGCGTCACGAAGTTCGCCGTCGGCGACCGCGTGGGCGTCGGCTGCATGGTCGACTCCTGCCGCGAGTGCGAGAACTGCAAGGCCGGACGCGAGCAGTACTGCGTCAAGGGCAACGTCCCGACGTACAACGGCATCGGCAAGGACGGCGAGCCCACCTACGGCGGCTACTCGCAGAAGGTCGTCGTCGACGAGAACTTCGTCGTCCGCATCCCCGACGGCCTCTCCCTCGACGTCGCCGCGCCGCTGCTGTGCGCCGGCATCACCCTCTACTCCCCGCTGAAGCGCTTCGGCGCCGGCCCCGGCAAGAAGGTCGCGATCGTCGGCCTGGGCGGCCTCGGCCACATGGGCGTGAAGATCGCGCACGCGCTGGGCGCCGAGGTGACGGTGCTGTCGCAGTCCCTGCGCAAGCAGGAGGACGGCCTGAAGCTGGGCGCGGACCACTACTACGCCACCAGCGACCCGAAGACCTTCGAGGAGCTGGCCGGCACCTTCGACCTGATCGTCTCCACCGTCTCGGCCCCGCTGGACTTCGGCGCCTACCTGTCGCTGCTGAAGACCGAGGGCACGCTGGCCAACGTCGGCGCCCCCGAGGAGCCCATCTCCCTGAACCTCTTCTCGGTGATCGGCGGCGGCAAGTCCCTCGCCGGTTCCATGATCGGCGGCATCGCGGAGACCCAGGAGATGCTGGACTTCTGTGCCGAGCACGGCCTCGGTGCCGAGATCGAGCTGATCCGCGGTGACCAGATCAACGAGGCGTACGAGCGGGTGGTCGCCAGCGACGTGCGCTACCGGTTCGTGATCGACACGGCGACGATCTGATCCGTATCGCCCCGTGAGGGCCCCGGCCGCGTGCCGGGGCCCTCAGCGCCGTCCGGGCAGCCTCAGCGGGTACCGCCGTATCGTGGAGTGGGAGGGGAGGCCCGCCATGACCGTGCAGCTGAACCACACCATCGTCGTCGCGCACGACAAGCGCGTGTCGGCCCGGTTCCTCGCCGACATCCTGGGGCTGGACGTGGGCCCGCCCTACGGCCCGTTCCTCCCGGTCGAGATACCCAACGCCGTGACGCTCGACTACATGGACAGCCCCGGCGCCATCACGCCGCAGCACTACGCCTTCCTCGTCTCGGAGGACGAGTTCGACCAGATCTTCGCGCGGATCCAGCAGGCCGGTCTGACGTACTGGGCGGATCCGTTCCACAGCCGTCCCGGCGAGATCAACCACAACGACGGCGGCCGCGGCGCGTACTTCGACGACCCCGACGGCCACCGCCTGGAGATCATCACGCGGCCGTACGGCAGCGGCGGGTGATCTCCCGGAGCGCTCCGCCCGTCACATCTCCCCGCCGGCCGCCGTCATAGCGGTGAAGGCACACGAGAGGCGCCCGGGCGAGGCCCGGGCGCTCCGGACAGGGGAGCAGTCATGACGACACCCATCCTGGTCACTGGTGGCACGGGCACGCTGGGCGGTCACGTCGTCCCGCTGTTGCGCGCCTCCGGCCACGACGTGCGGATCCTCACCCGGCGCCCGCGCCCCGCCACGGCCGGTGTCGAGTACGTCACCGGCGACCTGCTGAAGGGCGAGGGCGTCGAGGCCGCCGTCGACGGCGTGGAGACCGTGCTGCACCTGGCGGGCGGACCGAAGGACGACGACGAGGCGACCCGCACCCTGGTTCGCGCCGCGTCGGCAGCGGGCGTACGGCACCTGGTGTACATCTCGGTCGTCGGCGCGGACCGGGTACCGCTGGCCTGGATGCGGACGAAGCTGGAGTCGGAACGGGCCGTCGCCGACTCGGGCATCCCGTGGACGATCCTGCGCGCGGCCCAGTTCCACGACCTGGCACTGACCATGGTCGAGAAGATGGCGAAGCTGCCGGTCCTCCCGGTGCCCGGCGGCCTCCGGCTCCAGCCGGTGGACTCACGGGAGGTCGCCGCCCGCCTCGCGGAACTGACCCTCGGCGCCCCGTCCGGCCTCGTCCCGGACCTGACCGGCCCGCACCTCTACGATCTCGCCGCCCTGGCCCGCCCCTACCTCCGCCGCAGCGGCCGGCGCCGCCCGATGCTGCCGGTGCGCATCCCCGGGAAGGCGGGGCGGGCGTACCGGGCGGGGGCGAACCTGACGCTGGAGGGGGCGGAGGAAGGGAAGCGGACCTGGGAGGAGTTCCTGGCGGAGAAGCTGCGCTGATCCTTGCCGGCCGGGTGTCAGCGGGCCGTCGGCCGGTCCTGCCGGTCCTGCTCGCCGAAGGTCCACACGGCACGGGACCCCGGGCCGACGACGAGGGCGGAGTGACCGATCCGCTCCTCGTGCCGGTACGACACCGGCCTGTTCAGCGACATCTCGACCTGCCGCAGTCCCACCTGGTCCAGCGGCACGGCGTCGAACCGCAGCGTGGTGCCGCCGCCCTTCGCGACGGCGCCCCCGCCGGGCAGGGACCGGACGGCGAACCCTCCGGCCTTCAGCAGCGGCAGCGTGTTGGCGAGGTCCCGGGCGGTCACCGCGAGCCGGATGCCGGTCACGTCCCGCATCAGGTGGTCGCGGTAGGCGTCGGGCAGATAGCGCTCCCGGCCCACGTCACCGGGGTGTGCGGCGGGCTCGGTCTTGCTCCGGGGGTCGGCGAAGTACTCCGGCCGGTACTCCATGCCCCAGGCGCCGAAGAGGTCGTACTCCTCGGTGGTGAAGACGGCGTCGAACCAGGGCACCGGGACGCCGTCGCCGAAGTCGCGGGTCTGCCGGAACTCGACGGGGTCGCTGATCCCCAGCTCGCGCAGCCGCGCGGTCACCGTCGCCAGGTCGCCCTCCCGCTCGGCCGAGACGCCCATGCCGCCGGCGCCGAGGGTGCCGTCCTTGCCGGGGACGTCACCGATCCCGAACAGCTCGATGTAGGTCTCGCGGCCCATCAGATAGCGGCCGGTCCAGGTCTGCCCGCCGGCACCGGTCGTGGTGCGGACCTGGAAGTTCGCGAAGTCCCGCAGATAGGCGGAGTGCTCGATGGCGTCGGCGGTCTCCCGGTCGAGGACGCCGTAGGCGTGGTTGTAGAAGAGGAGCTGCCGTGCGCCGTCCTCGGCCTGCGCGGAGCTCACTCCGCCCTGGACCGCCCCCGCGAGGGCCAGGGCGACGACCATGATCATCTGTAATGCTCGTCTGACCGTCATGCGCAGGAGCGTAGAGCGGGAGGAATCGCTTCCGCCGGGGATTGCGGCGTTTGTCAGGGCCGTTTGCGGGGCCCCTGGTCACTGGCCCTTGATCAGTGGCCCTCGGTCAGGTGACTCCTGGCCGCCCATGTCGAGGCGGAACGGCGGGTACTGGTCGGTCATCAGGGCGGCGTACGCGGTCACCCGGGCACACCAGCGGGCGAGGCCGAGCAGGAAGTCGAAGAGGTGCCGCGGATAGCGGGCGGTGAACAGCAGGACGACCACCGCCACCAGTGAGAGGAACGGCATCAGCCCCGTGCCGCGCCAGCCGTCCCCGTCGTCCCAGCCCCAGCCGCCGCCGACGAACATCGCGACGACGATGTACTGCGGGATCGCCAGCAGCCACCACTTCACCAGCACGAGTCCGCGCGAGAGTTGCTCGGGGTAGGCGACGTCGAAGTGGGCCGGATAGTCGGGCACGTCGGCGAGGGTGAACGGCGGGTACCGGTCGGTGCCGAGCGCGGTGTGTGCGTAGTAGGTGACCCGCCAGTTCCACCGCAGCACGCCGACGTTGAAGTCGAAGAGGGACCGGGGGTACCGGGCGGTGAACAGGATGGCGAAGAATGCGACGACGCTCACGACGACGAACGCGATCCACAGGAAGAACAGCACGATGTAGTGGGGGATGGCGAGCAGCCACTTCACCAGCCACAGCCATCGGGACAACCGGGCGTCGACGGACGCCTCGAGACGCACGGGCGACGCGGTGACAGGAACCATGGGGTGGCACTCCCTTCGCTTGCAGGCTCGCAAGCGAAGGGGAGCCCCGCGACCTGGACGGGGCCGTTCGCGCGTCCGGGGCGGGTTCGTGGGTCCGGGGGCGTTCGTGCGTCCGAGGTGGGTTCGTGCGTCCGGACCGTTACGACGGGACGGGGGCGGCGCTGTCCGGCTCGTCGGTGCCGTCAGGTTCATCGGCGCCGTCAGGTTCCCGCGGTGGATCGACGAGCTGCTCGCGCACGTAGTTCCAGACCACCGCGATCAGCGCGGCGACGGGGACGGCGAGCAGACTGCCCACGATCCCGGCCAGACTGCCGCCCAGCGTCACCGCCAGCAGCACCACGGCCGCGTGCAGGCCCAGCCCCCGGCTCTGGATCATGGGCTGGAACACATTGCCCTCCAGTTGCTGCACCACGACGATGATGGCCAGCACGATCAGCGCGTCCGTCAGGCCGCTGGAGACGAGCGCGATGAGGACCGCGACGAAACCGGCGAACAGGGCGCCGATGATCGGCACGAACGCGGACACGAAGGTCAGCACCGCCAGCGGGAGCACCAGCGGTACGCCCAGGATCCACAGGCCCAGTCCGATCAGCACGGCGTCGAGCAGGCCGACGGCCGCCTGGGAACGCACAAAGGCGCCCAGAGTGTTCCAGCCGCGCTCGAACACGGTCGGGACGTCGGCGGCGAGCCGGCCGGGCAGCTGACGGGAGAGCCACGGCAGGAACCGCGGGCCGTCCTTGAGGAAGAAGAACATCAGGAAGAGGGCGAGAACGGCGGTGACCAGGCCGTTCACCACGGTGCTCACCCCCGTGACGACAGCGCCGACCATGCTGCCGACGCCCTCCTGAGCGCGGGAGACCGCGGTGTCGAAAGCCTTGTTGATCTGGGCGTCGCCGATGTTCAGCGGCGGCCCGGCGGCCCACTCGCGCATCTTCTGGATGCCCTCGACCACGCCGTCGGTCAGCTGACCGGACTGGGACGCCACGGGCACGGCGATCAGCGCCACGACACCCGCGGCCACCAGCAGGAACAGCACGGTCACCACCGACGCGGCGAGTGCGGGCGGCCACCCGCGCCGCCGCAGGAAGCGGGCCGCGGGCCAGGTCAGGGTGGTCAGCAGCAACCCGACGACGAGCGGCCAGACCACCGACCACATCCGCCCCAGCAGCCACAGAGCCACCGCAAGCATCACAAGCACCAGCAGCAACTCTGCGGAGACGCGGGCGGATATCCGGAGCGCGTCACGGGTCTTCGTGGAACTCAAGGGCGCAGTCACGGAGGCACTTTATTGCCACCGACTCCCATTGCCACGTCCGATCACTTCGCTACGGTCGAGGCGCGGTGCGATCCGCTCGGGCCCGGGGCGTCTCGTCCAGGGGTGACGCCGGTCGTCACCCCTCGGCCTTCGCCACGCCGATCGGGCAGGACACGCCCGTACCGCCGATGCCGCAGTAACCCGCCGGGTTCTTGTCCAGGTACTGCTGGTGGTAGCCCTCCGCCGGGTAGAACGGGCGGCCCTCTGCCGGGACGATCTCCGTGGTGATCTCGCCGTAGCCGGACGCGGTGAGGACCTTCTGGTAGGAGTCGCGGGAGGACTTGGCGGTGGCCGCCTGCTCGGGTGTGTGGGTGTAGATCGCCGAACGGTACTGCGTGCCCACGTCGTTGCCCTGGCGGAAGCCCTGTGTGGGGTCGTGGGACTCCCAGAACGTCTTCAGGAGGCGCTCGTACGAGATCTGCTTCGGGTCGTAGACCACGCGGACGACCTCCGTGTGGCCGGTCAGGCCCGAGCAGACCTCCTCGTACGTGGGGTTCTCCGTGTGACCGCCCTGGTAGCCGGCCAGGGTCGTCCACACCCCTGCCGGAAGCTGCCAGAACTTGCGCTCGGCGCCCCAGAAGCAGCCCAGACCGAAGTCGGCGGTCTCCAGGCCCTCGGGGTACGGGCCGAGCAGCGGGTTGCCGAGGACGGTGTGGCGGTCGGGGACCGTGAACGCCGGCTCCGGGCGGCCGGGCAGCGCCTGCTCGGGGGTCGGCAGCTGGGGCGTACGGCTGTGCAGGAACATGCGGTCTCCAATCGGCACGACACCCACGCGGGGGCGACGCCCAGTTCAACGCGCGAGGGCCGGGGGGAATTCCGGCCGGGGGCCGTGCCCGGGGGTGGTCCGGGCCCACGCCCCGGGGCTTCGCCCCCGCTCGCGGTTCAGTGCGGGAGGCTCGCCGGGCTGCCGCCGTTCGCCTCGTAGCCTGCGACCGCCAGGGCGCGGTACACCGCGAACTCAGCCGCCGGGTCGGTGGAGAGGGTCCAGGGCAGGGCGCCGACGTGGCCGTCGATGTGCACCAGCTGGTTCATGGCCTCCGCCCAGCGCTCGCTGCGGACCAGGAAGAAGACCAGCATGTGCCGCACGTGCGCCAGCATCGGGTCGTCGGGGCGGGCCGAGTGCACCGCGTGCAGCGCGCCGTGGACCGCCTTCGTGACGACCTCGGTCTGCCAGAAGCTGCTGACCAGGGTCACCTCGGGGAGGTGCTCGAACACGGCGAAGAGGGGCATCGCCGCCAGCAGGGAGCCCTTGGGCGCGCGGGCCGCCGCGGCCTCCGCGAACTCGTACGCCAGCGCACGCGAGCCGTGCCACTTCTCGCACCAGTAGTGCAGCGCGGCCAGGTGCGCTCCCATGTGGGCCGGGGCGCGGTCCAGGATCTTCAGCCAGAGCTGCTCGAAGTCCTTCTGGGAGTAGCCCAGCCCACGGGCCACCGACAGCTCCACGATGTACGGGATCGGGTCGCCGGGGGCCAGCAGCGCCGCCTCGCCGCACGCCGCCTTCGCCTCCTCCATGATGATCCGGAACTCGTCCGTGCCGGGCGTGGCCGTCCGCCACGCCTGCTGCACCAGGAACTCGGCGTGCACCGCGGCCCCGCCCGCGTCCTTGGGCGCCTCGGCCCGCCACACCCGCAGCCACTGCCCGCCCGGCGCCTCGCTCACCCCGCCGGGCCGCTGCTGCAGCTCCAGCGACGCCGCACCCGCGAAGGCCTGCACGCGCTGCCAGCGGCGCTCGCCCTCCGTCTCCGTACCGGCGAGGAGCTGCTGCGCGGCGCGGTAGTCCTGCGTGCGCTGCACCACGTCCAGGACGTCCAGCAGGTCCTGGTCGGGACCGGGCATGCGGATGTCCAGCTCCTCCTCGCGGACGAAGCCGTAGTTCGCCGGGTCCGCGGCGTCCGGGTGGTCGGGCGAGACCAGCCCGATCGCGGCCCCGCGCCTGCGCCGCAGGAAGGGAAGCAGCACGAAGCCCAGCATGACCAGTGCGATCAGGACCCAGAGAATCTCCATGCAACAAGCGAACCAGACCGCGCCGACAATTGGCCAACCTGGTCCCCGAACCTGTGGAAAACCCGGCCGGGCCGCATCCGCCGCCCTGTGGAAACCCCGGCCCCGGGCCCGTGCCGCCTCGGCCCCCGGCGCTTCCCCCGGCACTCATCGCGTCGGCGCATTACCCTCGGTGCCCATGAGCGACAGGCCTATCAGTCAGCACTTCGAGACGCTCGCGATCCATGCGGGCAACACCGCCGACCCCCTGACGGGCGCGGTGGTCCCGCCGATCTACCAGGTGTCCACCTACAAGCAGGACGGCGTCGGGGGCCTGCGCGGCGGCTATGAGTACAGCCGCAGCGCCAACCCGACCAGGACCGCGCTGGAGGAGAACCTCGCCGCCCTGGAGGGCGGCCGTCGCGGTCTCGCGTTCGCGTCCGGGCTGGCGGCCGAGGACTGCCTGCTGCGTACGCTGCTCAGCCCCAGCGACCACGTGGTCATCCCCAACGACGCCTACGGCGGCACGTTCCGCCTCTTCGCCAAGGTCGTCGCGCGCTGGGGAGTGGAGTGGTCGGTGGCCGACACCAGCGACCCGGCCGCCGTACGGGCCGCCATCACCCCGAAGACCAAGGTCGTCTGGGTGGAGACCCCCTCCAACCCGCTCCTCGGCATCACGGACATCGCCGCCGTCGCTCAGGTCACCCGGGACGCGGGCGCGCGCCTCGTCGTCGACAACACCTTCGCCACGCCCTACCTCCAGCAGCCGCTCTCGCTCGGCGCGGACGTCGTCGTGCACTCGCTGACGAAGTACATGGGCGGCCACTCGGACGTCGTCGGCGGCGCCCTGATCACGAACGACCCGGAGCTGGGCGAGGAGCTGACCTTCCACCAGAACGCGATGGGCGCGGTCGCCGGCCCCTTCGACTCCTGGCTGGTGCTGCGCGGCACCAAGACCCTCTCCGTGCGCATGGACCGGCACAGCGAGAACGCCGCGAAGATCGCCGACATGCTCACCCGGCACGCGCGCGTGACGAGCGTCCTGTACCCGGGCCTGCCGGAGCACCCCGGGCACGAGGTCGCCGCCAAGCAGATGAAGTCGTTCGGCGGCATGGTCTCCTTCCGCGTGGCGGGCGGCGAGGAGGCGGCCGTCGAGGTCTGCAACCGCGCCAAGGTGTTCACGCTGGGCGAGTCCCTGGGCGGCGTCGAGTCGCTGATCGAGCACCCCGGCCGGATGACGCACGCCTCCGCGGCCGGCTCGCTCCTGGAGGTGCCCGGCGACCTGGTGCGGCTGTCCGTCGGCATCGAGAACGCCGACGACCTGCTGGAGGACCTCCAGCAGGCGCTCGGCTAGGTCGGCCCCGGCGGGGTCACCAGCCGGTGAGAGGTGGAGTCGTGTCCGACGGCGGCTCCACCCACGGGCGGGCCGTCAGCGCCCAGACCGTGAACGCCACGGCCGCCGCGAACAGCAGCAGCCACAGCAGGCGCCGGGCGATCGTCCTGCGCCGCACCATCCGGCCGCCCCGGCGCACGGCCTCCGCGTGAATCTCGGGCGGCACGGACCGCGACGACGCCTGCTCCAGCAGCCGCCGTACGGCCGCGTCGCGGTCGTTCCCGCTCATGACGGCACCGCCTTCGCGGCCGTCACCGTCGGGGCCGCGCCCCGCGAGCGGTGCAGCAGGGTCGTCGTCGCCCGGTGGCAGATGGCCCGTACGCGCTCCGCGGACAGGCCGAGCAGGGCCGCCGTCTGCTCCTCGGCGACGCCCTCGTAAAGCCTGAGAACCAGGATGAGCCGCTCCTGCGGAGTGAGCGGGGCCAAGGGGCTCGCCGGGTGCGGCCGGGAGCGGCCGAGAGCGCCGTGGTGGTGCCACGCGCCGCGCGCGAAGCGGGTCGCCAGGTACTGGCGGGTGCGGTCGTACGGATCCTCGCCGCGCAGCCGGTCCCAGCACGCGTACGTGTGCGCCAGCGACAGGGTCAGCAGGCGCCGCGCGCGCGGGTTGTCGTCCGGGGCCTCCGCCGTGAGCAGGGTGGCGGCGTGCAGCAGCCGCCCGGCCGCGCCCGCGACGAACGCCTCGAACTCCCGGGCTCGACGGGTTGCCCGGGACGCATGCCGCTCTCGCATCGCGCCTCCCGCCCGACGGCGACCCTGAGGATGCGGGCCCGGCCGGGTACGCGCGCGACGGCCGCGTACCACGGAGACCCGGTCTCATATCAGGCCAGGGGTGGCCCCGGGGTCAAGAGTCGCGCACCGGGTCGGGACGGCGGATGGCGGCGGGCGCGGGCCGCACCGCGGCCAGAGCCTCACCCGGGCCCGGCCGACCGCCTGCAGCAACTGCGTCGCGGCCCGCCGGCGGACGGCGTCGGCGTCCCGCCCGCTCCACTGGCCACGCGCGCGTGGGGGTCAGGACGGCGACTGCGCCTCCGGCCCCGGCACCCCCTGTACCGACATCCGGGCGGACAGCGCGCTGTTGAAGCGCGTGAGGAGCGAGCAGAACGCCTCGCGCTCCTCCGGCTCCCAGTCCTCGGTCAGCTCGGCCATCAACTGCCGCCGGGACGAGCGCACTTCCTCCAGCCGGGACTGCCCGCGCGGGGACAGCTGGAGCACCACCGCCCGCCCGTCCTCGGGGTGCGACGTGCGCTTGACCAGGCCGGTGTCGACGAGCGGAGCCACCTGTCGGGTGACCGTCGAGGAGTCGATCCCCATGCTCGCGGCGAGGGCCTTGACGCCCATCGGGCCTTCCTTGTCGAGGCGGTTGAGCAGCAGGTATGCGGCGCGGTCCATGGAGTTGCGCACCTGCCCGACCCCGCCGAGCCGGGTCTGTTCGGCACGGCGTGCGAACACCGCCACCTCGTGCTGGAGGGTGTCGAGAAGACCGGTGTCACCGACGGTCGTCATGTCCATCGACATTTCAGGTGTTGTGGGCATGGCCGGGGGCTCACTTCGTGGAGGGCTGGCTGATTGGGGGACAGGGTACGCGGCCGGGGGGCGGGCCGTACCGGCGCTGCGCAAAGCGGGTCTCGGAGGTTGGTCACAACGGCCGTTCCCGCTCGTGAACTGCGATGCTGGAGTCATGAGCTACAGCACGGCTGACTCCTTGCGGCCCGTCACCCTCGACGACGTGCGCGGCGCCCAGAAGATGCTCTCGGGCGTGGCGCGGGTGACCGCGATGGAGGGCAGCAGGCACCTGTCCCAGCTGGTCGGCGCGCCGGTGCATCTCAAGTGCGAGAACCTCCAGCGGACGGGTTCGTTCAAGCTGCGCGGCGCCTACGTCCGGATCGCCGGACTGCTGCCCGAGGAACGCGCCGCCGGTGTCGTCGCCGCGAGCGCCGGCAACCACGCGCAGGGCGTGGCCCTGGCGTCCGCGCTGCTCGGCGTGCGCTCCACGGTGTTCATGCCGAAGGGCGCCCCGCTGCCCAAGGTCAGCGCCACCCGGGACTACGGTGCCGAGGTGCGGCTGCACGGCCAGGTGGTCGACGAGACGCTGGCCGCCGCGCAGGAGTACGCGGCCGAGACGGGCGCGGTGTTCATCCATCCCTTCGACCACCCCGACATCATCGCGGGCCAGGGCACGGTCGGCCTGGAGATCCTGGAGCAGTGCCCGGAGGCGCGGACGATCGTGGTCGGTATCGGCGGGGGCGGGCTGGCCGCCGGGATCGCGGTGTCGGTGAAGGCCCTGCGGCCGGATCTGCGGATCGTGGGCGTCCAGGCGGAGGGCGCGGCGGCCTATCCGCCCTCGCTGGCGGCGGGCCGGCCCGTCACGGTCGAGAATCCGGCGACGATGGCCGACGGCATCAAGGTCGGGCGGCCCGGCGACGTGCCGTTCGGGATCGTCGGCGAGCTGGTCGACGAGGTGCGCACGGTCAGCGAGGACGAGCTGTCCGCCGCGCTGCTGCTGTGCCTGGAGCGGGCCAAGCTGGTCGTGGAGCCGGCCGGGGCGAGCCCGGTCGCGGCGCTGCTGAGCCGGCCCGGCTCCTTCGAGGGGCCGGTCGTCGCGGTGCTGTCCGGCGGCAACGTCGACCCGGTGCTGATGCAGCGGGTGCTGCGGCACGGCATGGCCGCGCAGGGCCGCTACCTGGCCGTCCGGCTGCGGCTGACGGACCGGCCCGGAGCTCTGGCCACACTTCTGGGTGTGTTGTCAGTGGTCGACGCTAATGTCCTCGATGTGAGTCACGTACGAACCGACCCACGGCTCGGGCTCACGGAGGCGGAGGTCGAGCTGCACCTGGAGACGAAGGGCCCGGCGCACTGCGCCGAGGTGGGCCAGGCGCTGCGCGAGGCGGGCTACACGGTCATGGGCTGACCGCCTCCGGAGCCGGGCTCAAGATCCTTTCGTCACACCGAGCACCACGCGGAAAACCTCGTTGTGAGACGCGATACATCGCGTTATGGTGTGTCCGTGCGATACCTGATCCATCCTGTCCGGCGATCCCCGAAGACGTGGAGACTTTTATGCCAGGCGCCATCTATGCCGAAGGTCTGGTCAAGACCTTCGGTGACGTAAGGGCCTTGGACGGCGTCGACCTCGACGTGCCCGAGGGCACGGTCCTCGGCCTGCTCGGGCCGAACGGCGCGGGCAAGACGACGACCGTCCGCTGCCTGACCACCCTGCTGCGCCCCGACAGCGGACGGGCGGTCGTAGCGGGCATCGACGTGCTCAAACAGCCCGACGCCGTCCGCCGCTCCATCGGTCTGTCCGGCCAGTTCGCGGCCGTCGACGAATACCTGACCGGCCGCGAGAACCTGCAGATGGTCGGCCGGCTCTACCAGATGAAGGCCAAGGCGGCGAAGGAGCGCGCGGCCGAGCTGCTGGAGCAGTTCCACCTCGCGGACGCGGCCGACCGCCCCACCAAGACCTACTCCGGAGGCATGCGCCGCCGGCTCGACCTCGCGGCGGCCCTGGTCGTCTCGCCGCCCGTGATGTTCATGGACGAGCCGACGACCGGCCTCGACCCCCGCAACCGCCAGCAGCTGTGGGAGGTCATCAAGCAACTGGTCTCCGGCGGCACGACGCTGCTGCTGACCACGCAGTACCTGGAAGAGGCCGACCACCTGGCACACGACATCGCGGTGGTCGACCACGGCAAGGTCATCGCCAAGGGCACCTCCGACCAGCTCAAGGCCCGCACCGGCGGCGAGCGCGTCGAGGTCGTGGTGCACGAGCGCGAGCACATCCCGGCCGCCGCCGAGGTGCTCGCCGGCTTCGGCAAGGGCGACACCACGGTCGAGGAGCACATGCGCAAGCTCACCGCGCCCGTGACCGGCGGCGCCAAGCTCCTGGCGGAGGTCATCCGGGAACTGGACACCCGGGGCATCGAGATCGACGACATCGGCCTGCGCCGGCCGACCCTCGACGACGTCTTCCTGTCGCTGACGGGACACGTGGCCGAGGCGAAGAACGAGGAGAACGACGAGGAGGCCGTGAAGTGAGTGCCGTCACCGACACCGTGCGCGTCGCGCCGGCCACGAACCCGGTCAGCCAGTCCATCCGGGACTCGATGGTCGTCGCGCAACGCAACCTGATCCGCATGTCCAGGATCCCGGAGATGATCATCTACGGACTGATCCAGCCGATCATGTTCGTGGTGCTGTTCACCTACGTCTTCGGCGGTTCCATGCAGATCGGCAGCAGCACCAGCGCCGTCGACTACAAGAACTTCCTGATGGCGGGCATCTTCGCGCAGACCGTCACGTTCGCCACCGCCAGCTCCGGCGCCGGTATCGCCGACGACATGCACAAGGGCCTCATCGACCGCTTCCGGTCCCTGCCCATGGCACGCGGCGCGGTCCTCACCGGGCGCACCCTCGCCGACTCGGTGCAGACGGCCCTCACCCTGGTCGTCCTCGCGGTGGTCGCCCTCCTGGTCGGCTGGCGCGTCGGGTCGGACGGCGACACCAACCTCGGCAAGGTGCTCGGGGCCTTCGGCCTGCTGCTCCTGCTCGGGTACGCGTTCACCTGGATCGGCGCCCTGATCGGCATGTCCGTCCGGACCCCTGAGGCGGCCACGTCCAGCGGTCTGATCTGGCTCTTCCCGGTCACCTTCATCTCGAACGCGTTCGTGGACACCAGCCACATGACCCCGTGGCTGCGCCACATCGCCGAGTGGAACCCCTTCAGCGCCACGGTCCAGGCCTGCCGAGTGCTGTTCGCCAACCCGGGCCAGTCACCGTCGGACGCCTGGCCCATGCAACACCCCGTCTGGGCCTCGCTGATCTACTCGGTCCTGATCCTGGTCGTCTTCCGGACGCTGGCGGTGCGCAAGTACCGGTCCGCGACGGCATGACGATGCCCCCGGCGCCGCGCGGCGCCGGGGGCAGGCAAGACGTCGGTCGAGGCGGTTCAGCCCTCGTACGGCTCGGCCTTGAGGATCTTCACCGATGCCTTCTTGCCGTTCGGCAGCTCGTACTCGGCGTCCTCGCCGACCTTGTGGCCGATCACGCCGGTGCCCAGCGGGGACTGCGGTGAGTACGTCTCGATGTCGGTGCTCGCGTACTCGCGCGAGGCGAGCAGGAACGTCAGAGTGTCGTCCTCGTCACCGTCGAAGGCGATCGTGACGACCATGCCGGGCGCCACGGCGCCGTCCGCCGCGGGCGCCTCGCCGACCTTGGCGCTCTCGAGGAGCTGGGTGAGCTGGCGCACACGGAGTTCCTGCTTGCCCTGCTCCTCCTTGGCTGCGTGGTACCCGCCGTTCTCACGCAGGTCGCCCTCCTCGCGCGCGGCGGCGATCTTCGCGGAGATCTCAGCCCGCGCGGGACCAGTAAGGTACTCAAGCTCAGCCTTGAGCTTGTTGTACGCCTCCTGGGTCAGCCAGGTGACGTTCTCGCTGGTCTGGGTCACAGGTGCTCCTCGTAGGTACTGGGAATACAAAGCATCGCCCTACCCAGAAGCATGTTCCTTCACGGATGGGCGAAACCACGAGCCTAACAATTCAGGAGCGGAAGGGGGAGGACATAAGCCACCAGTTTCACGTCAACGCAGGTCAGGCGCTACGTATTGCAGGTGACTCGGGCGGGGTCTCAGCCGGTGTGGCAGCCCAGCAGCTCGGCCGTCGTCCCCGGGGAGGTCGTACGGAGCGTGACGACCTTGTCGATGCGGGTGGCGTCCCCGTCGAAGCGGAAATCGGCCCGGCCGACCTCGGCACCGTTCTCGGCCTGCGAGCGCACGGTGCAGTAGCCGTCGGCACCGGCGTCCTTGCGGACCTCCAGGTGCACCTGCACGGACTCCTTGCCGGGCTCGAAGCTGATCACCTCGGCGCTGATCTCGCTCTGGGCGACGTAGTGGTAGCCGAACCAGCCGACGAGCCCCAGCAGCGCCACCGCGAGGACGGCGCCGACGATCTTGAGTGTGCGGTCGGCGCGCTCGTCCGAGGAACGGCCGTAACGTCCCTCGGGCAGTCGCGTGGTCGCCGTACTCATGATCGTCCTCCAGACAGGGCCGGGACGAACGTCCCGTAAGGGGGCTCGTGACCGGGGCCCGGAATTATTCGCCCCCCGGTTCGGTCACTATAGAAGCCGCTGATTGCGCCGACGCACACAGGGCGCCGACTTACTGAGGAATGAGTCTTGACTGACCAGTTGCGACTGATGGCCGTTCACGCCCACCCCGACGACGAGTCGAGCAAGGGCGCGGCGACCATGGCCAAGTACGTGTCCGAGGGGGTGGACGTGCTGGTCGTGACCTGCACAGGCGGGGAACGCGGCTCCATCCTCAATCCGAAGCTCCAGGGGGACAAGTACGTCGAGGAGCACATCCACGAGGTACGCAAGAAGGAGATGGACGAGGCCCGGGAGATCCTGGGCGTCAAGCAGGAGTGGCTCGGCTTCGTCGACTCGGGCCTGCCCGAGGGCGACCCGCTGCCGCCGCTGCCGGAGGGCTGCTTCGCCCTGCAGGACGTCGACCACGCGGCCGGTGAGCTGGTGCGCAAGATCCGCTCCTTCCGTCCGCAGGTGATCACGACCTACGACGAGAACGGCGGCTACCCGCACCCCGACCACATCATGACCCACAAGATCTCGATGGTGGCGTTCGAGGGGGCGGCGGACACCGAGAAGTACCCGGAGGCCGAGTACGGCCCCGCGTACCAGCCGCAGAAGCTCTACTACAACCAGGGCTTCAACCGCCCCCGCACCGAGGCGCTGCACCAGGCGATGCTCGACCGGGGTCTGGAGTCGCCCTACGGGGACTGGCTCAAGCGCTGGGACGAATTCGGGATGAAGGAGCGCACGCTCACCACGCACGTCCCCTGCGGCGACTTCTACGAGATCCGCGACAAGGCGCTGATCGCGCACGCCACGCAGATCGACCCGGACGGCGGCTGGTTCAAGGTGCCGATGGACATCCAGAAGGAGGTCTGGCCGACGGAGGAGTACGAGCTGGCGAAGTCCCTCGTCGATACCTCCCTCCCCGAGGACGACCTCTTCGCGGGCGTCCGCGACAATGCCTGACATGAGCGCAAGCGCAAGCCTGGCAATGACGCACCTCGTCACCTTCGCCAAAGAGGTCGACGAGGACAAGGTCACCCCCGGCGTCCTCGGCTTCATCGTCTTCGCGGCGATGGCCCTGGCGGTGTGGGCCCTGATGAAGTCCATGAGCCGGCACATGAACAGGGTCGACTTCACGCAGGTTCCCGACCCCAAGGCCGAGCAGGCCGAGCAGGCCGAGCAGGCCGAGCAGGCTGAACCGGAGCCCGCGGACGCGGAGGCCTCCGGCCAGGGCAAGCAGAAGCAGGGCTGACGCCCCCTCCCGGGGCGTCCGTCTCTCCCCGGGGGGGCACCCGTCGGTGGCCGTCCGCCGCCGACGGGTGCGTCGCGTGCCCGCCCAGGGGGGCGTCCCTACGCCTTCGACTCCACGGCCACGCCCATCACCTCCCGCGCATGCCGGTTCGGCACCATGCCCAGGCGCCAGGCCTGCCAGCCCGCCTCCAGGGTCACGCCGCGTTCCAGCAGCAGGGCGTACGCGTCGAGGTAGTCGTCCAGTTTCTGGTCGCGCAGCGGATGGCTCGCGCGGGACAGCTGGGCCAGTTCCTCCTGGGCCACGGCCGTGCCGACCTCCATACCGCCGGGGGCCGCGTACGGCAGCAGCGTGCAGCGCAGGAAGCGGGCCCAGTCCTCGCCCCGGCGGTCGCCGTACGACATGAAGAGATCCGCCGCCTCGTCGCACAGTGCCAGGGCCTGCTGGGTGCGGGCGTTGCCCGCGTCCACCACCGCAAGCTCCAGGCAGGTCCACGCCTCGCCGTGGGCGACGCCGATGCGTTGGAAGTCGGCGCGGGCGTCCACCAGGAGCTGGCGGGCGAAGCCGGAGTTGCGCAGGGAACCCGTCTGGGCCGCGCGCTGGTCGCGGGTGACGCGGGCCGAGTGGTGGCGAGCGCAGGCCAGGCCGTAGACGTCCCGCATACGGGAGAACATCGTGCGGGAGCGTTCCAGTTCACGGACCGCCTGGTCCAGGTTGCCCGTCTCCTCCAGGGCCTGGCCGAGGTAGTACAGCGTCCACGCCTCGCCGCGCGCGTCCTCGTTCTCGCGGTGCCGGGCGGCGGCCCCGCGCAGTTCCTCCACGGCCGGGGACGCGTCACCGGCGACCAGCAGCGCCCGGGCCAGCTGGGTCAGGGCCCAGGCTTCGCCGCGGGCGTCACGGGTGCGGCCGTACAGCTCCAGGGCCGCGCGCAGCTCGGCCTCGGCCCGCGGGACGTCGCCCATGCGCAGGCCGAGCTGGCCGAGCTGGAAGTGGGCCCAGGCCTGACCGTGCACGGACTCGCCCCGCCGGTGCAGCACCAGCGACTCGGTCAGCAGGTCCAGCGCCTCCGCCACCCGGGCCCGGTCCCGCTCCACCGCCGCCAGGGCGTGCATCGTCCACGCCCGGTCCGTCGCCAGCTCGGGGGAGGACTGCAGGGCGAGTGCCTCGCGGAGCTTCGCCGACGCCTCCGTCAGATTGCCCTGGTGGTGCAGGGTGATGCCGAGGGAGCACAGGGCGCGGGCGGCACCCGCGTCGTGATGGGCCTCCCGGTACAGGTCGACGACCGAGGCGAGGGTCGTGCGCGCCTTGTCCAGTTCGCCGAGCTGCCGTGCCGCGATGCCGGTGCGCCACTGCACCGAGCGGACCAGCAGGCCCTCGTCCACCGCCTGGGCCAGCTCGCTGATCTCGCCCAGGCGGTAGAGGTCGCCGCGCAGCAGGCAGTAGTCGCACAGGGCGCCCAGGAGGTTCAGGACCGACGCCTGGTTCACGCCCTCGGCGTGCCGCAGCGCCGCCGTGATGAAGCTCGACTCGTCGTCCAGCCAGCGCAGCGCTTCGTCGAGGGAGGGGAAGCCGTACGGGCTGAAGCGGTTCGTGCGGGTCGACATGTTGCCGTCGACCATGCGCAGCACCGAGTCGGCCAGCTCGGCGTAGTTCACGATCAGCCGTTCCTGCGCCGCCGTGCGCTCGGCCGGTTCCTCCTCGTCGAGGAGCCGGGCCTGCGCGAAGGCACGGACCAGGTCGTGCAGCCGGTAGCGGTCGCCCCGCACGTGGTCGATCAGGCCCGCCCGGGTCAGGGCCTGGAGGTGGCGTGTGGCCTCCGCCTCGTCGGTGGCCAGCAGGGCGGCGGCCGCGGCGGCGCCCAGCGAGGCCCGGCCGGCCAGGGCCAGGCGGCGCAGCAGCCGCCGTACGGGCTCGGGCTGGTCGGTGTAGCGCAGCCACAGGGCGCGTTCGACGGGATCGACCGGGCCGTACGCGCCGAGGTCCGTGGCCAGCGCGCGCGGGGAGCGCGGGCCGAGGCACGAGCCGGCGATGCGCAGCGCCAGCGGCAGCCCGCCGCACAGCTCCCGGACCCGGTCGGCGGACTCGGCGTCGTACGGTCCGGACCGGTCCTGGGCCGCCGCGCCCAGCAGTTCCTCCGCACCCGCCGCGTCCAGCGGCGCCACCGCCAGCTGGTGCACCCGCGCGGGCAGCTCGCCCAGCTCCAGCGGGCCCCGCGCGGTCACCAGCACCAGGCTGTCGGACCGCTCCGGGACCAGGGCCCGGACCTGCCCCGCGTCCGAGGCGTCGTCCAGGACGACCGTGACCGGCAGGCCGGTCAGATGCTGGTGGTACAGCTCGCTCAGCCGCTTGACCTGCTGGTCGGGGGAGGAGCGCTCGCGGAACAGCAGTTGCTCGCGGGGCGCGCCGAGCCGGTTGAGCAGGTGCAGCAGGGCGTCGCGGGTGGACAGCGGGGACTCGCCCCGGCCCTCGGCGCGCAGGTCGACGACGCAGGCGCCGCGGAAGTAGTCCTTCAGATCGTGCGTGGCGTGCACCGCGAGGGCCGTACGGCCGCTGCCGGGCGTGCCGTGCAGGACGACCACCGTCGGCTGGGTCTGAGTGCTCGCCCGGGCCGCCTGCACCCACTGCCGGATCTGCGCCAGCTCGTGCCGGCGCCCCGCGAACGGCTCCGCCGGTTCCGGGAGCTGCGCGAAGGACTGCTCCAGCACGTTGCGCCCGCGCGCCGCCGCGCTCTTGTCGGCGCCCCGCAGCCGCGGCCCGGTCTTCTTCGGCCCCGTGGAGGCGGCGAGCACCCGCTGCTGGTCCAGGAACGGCCGGATGCCCCGCACCTCCAGTGCCGTCAGCCACTGCAGCCGCAGCTGTTCGGGCCCGCCCGGCTGGCTCGCGGCCCCGGCCCGGTGGTGCGCGGCCGGCAGATGTGAGCCGACCACCTTCACGACGGTCGCCGCGGCGCCCACGACACCCACGGTCACGCCCGCGCCCAGCGCCGTCCCGGTGTCCGTGCCGAGGGCCATGTCGGCGACCACGGCCGCGACCGCCGCGACCCCGGCCACCAGCAGCGGTGTCCCGGCGCCTTCCCGGGCGTAGCGCTGCCCGAAGGTGAGCTGCCCGGCCGCCGCCTCGTCCAGGGCGCGCGTGTAGGCCTCGTACTCCTCGGCCGCGCTCTGCGCCATCGTGTCGAGCGCCCCGCGTGCCCGCGCGAGCAGCACCTTCCCGTCCGTGCGCCCGCCCGTCCGGCGCACCTCCTCCTCCACGGCCTGTGCCAACAGCCGCTCGGCTTCCGCCCGATGACTGTCCCGCATGTCACGTCCCCCTCCGGCGGCACCGGCGCACCTAGGTCGTCGTACTGGTCGTTTCCTTGGTCAAGTGTGCTGCCGACGGCGCATCGGGGCGAGGGGGCGTGCCCGGCCCGATTATGTGAAGACGCGGGCGGGTTGAGGCGCCGCGCGTCCGTCGGGTGTGCGCCCCGGGCGGCGCCCGCGCGGCGCCTGACGCGTGCCGGGCGGGGTACTGCGGCAGGATGGACACCATGCCGAACCGACTGGCGCACGAGACGTCCCCCTACCTCCTGCAGCACGCCGACAACCCCGTGGACTGGTGGCCCTGGTCGGCGGAGGCCTTCGAGGAGGCCCGCAAGCGGAACGTGCCCGTGCTGCTCAGCATCGGCTACAGCAGCTGTCACTGGTGTCACGTGATGGCGCACGAGTCCTTCGAGGACCAGCAGACCGCCGAGTACCTCAACGCGCACTTCGTGAGCGTGAAGGTCGACCGTGAGGAGCGCCCGGACGTCGACGCGGTCTACATGGAGGCCGTGCAGGCGGCGACCGGCCAGGGCGGCTGGCCCATGACCGTCTTCCTCACCCCGGACGCCGAGCCGTTCTACTTCGGCACGTACTTCCCACCCGCCCCGCGCCAGGGCATGCCGTCCTTCCGGCAGGTGCTCCAGGGCGTCCACCAGGCGTGGGAGGAGCGGCGGGACGAGGTCACCGAGGTCGCCGGGAAGATCGTCCGGGACCTGGCCGGGCGGGAGATCTCCTACGGTGACGCGCAGACGCCCGGCGAGCAGGAGCTCGCGCAGGCGCTGCTCGCGCTCACCCGCGAGTACGACCCGCAGCGCGGCGGATTCGGCGGGGCGCCGAAGTTCCCGCCGTCCATGGTGCTGGAGTTCCTGCTGCGCCACCACGCCCGCACCGGTGCCGAGGGCGCTCTCCAGATGGCGCAGGACACCTGTGAGCGCATGGCCCGGGGCGGCATCTACGACCAGCTCGGCGGCGGCTTCGCCCGCTACTCCGTCGACCGCGACTGGATCGTGCCGCACTTCGAGAAGATGCTGTACGACAACGCCCTGCTGTGCCGGGTCTACGCCCACCTCTGGCGCGCCACCGGCTCCGAGCTGGCCCGTCGGGTCGCCCTGGAGACCGCCGACTTCATGGTGCGCGAACTGCGAACCGCCGAGGGCGGGTTCGCCTCCGCACTGGACGCCGACAGCGACGACGGCACCGGCAAGCACGTCGAGGGCGCGTACTACGTGTGGACGCCCGGGCAGTTGCGCGAGGTGCTCGGCGAGCAGGACGCCGAGCTCGCGGTCCAGTACTTCGGGGTGACCGAGGAAGGCACGTTCGAACACGGTCAGTCCGTCCTCCAACTGCCGCAGCAGGACGGCCTGTTCGACGCCGAAAAGATCGCCTCCATCCGGGAACGGCTGCTGGCGGAGCGAGCCGGGCGTCCCGCCCCGGGCCGGGACGACAAGGTCGTCGCCGCGTGGAACGGCCTCGCGATCGCCGCGCTCGCCGAGACCGGTGCCTACTTCGACCGGCCCGACCTCGTCGAGGCCGCCCTCGCCGCCGCCGACCTCCTCGTCCGGCTGCACCTCGACGAGCAGGCCCGGCTCACCCGCACCAGCAAGGACGGCCACGCCGGCGCCAACGCGGGCGTGCTGGAGGACTACGCCGACGTGGCGGAGGGCTTCCTCGCGCTGGCGTCCGTCACGGGGGAGGGCGTCTGGCTGGAGTTCGCCGGGTTCCTCCTCGACCACGTCCTGGCCCGCTTCACCGACGAGGAGTCGGGCGCCCTGTTCGACACCGCCGCAGACGCCGAGCGGCTGATCCGGCGCCCGCAGGACCCGACCGACAACGCCGCCCCGTCCGGCTGGACCGCGGCGGCGGGCGCCCTGCTGAGCTACGCCGCGCACACCGGGTCGGAGCCCCACCGCACCGCCGCGGAGAAGGCCCTCGGCGTCGTCAAGGCGCTCGGGCCGCGCGTGCCCCGCTTCATCGGCTGGGGGCTCGCCGCCGCCGAGGCCGCGCTGGACGGGCCGCGCGAGGTCGCGATCGTGGGACCGTCCCTCGATCACGAGGGGACGAGGACCTTGCACCGCACGGCACTTCTGGGCACCGCGCCAGGCGCGGTCGTCGCCGTCGGTGCCCCCGAGAGTGACGAGTTTCCGCTGCTCGCGGACCGTCCGCTGGTCGGCGGTGAACCGGCCGCGTACGTCTGCCGCAACTTCACCTGCGATGCCCCGACGACCGAAGCTGACAGGTTGCGTGCGGTGCTGAGCGACTGACGTCGGGAACCAACGGCAACACGCTCTTTATCTGAACGGCCCCCAGGCTTCACAGTTCCCCCTTAATCTCTGCACAGTGCCGTGATGGCTGAGATAGACCGTCACGGCGGGGGGTTCTGGGATCTGGGGGGATCTGTTTGCTGACGTCTGTCTTCATCGCTGCCGTTTCACTGGCCCTGTTCTGGATGGCGGCGTTCACCCTGTGGTGGCAGATGCACGCCTGGCGTACGCCGGAAGTGCTCGCCTCCACGCGGTTCAGCAGTCCGGACGGGACCGAGCACGTCTCGTTCTCGCTGCTGCTGCCCGCACGGCACGAACAGGCGGTGCTGGACCACACGATCCAGCGGCTGCTGGAATCGAGCCACACCGACTTCGAGATCATCGTGATCGTCGGACACGACGACCCGGAGACCACCGCCGTGGCCGAGCAGGCCGCGGCGCGTGATCCACGGGTCCGGGTCGTCGTCGACCGCCACGAGAAGAAGAACAAGCCGAAGGCCATGAACACGGCACTGCCGCACTGCCGCGGCGACGTCGTCGGCGTCTTCGACGCGGAGGACCAGGTCCACCCCGAGCTCCTCGCCCACGTCGACCACGCCTTCCGCACCACCGGCGCGGACGTCGTCCAGGGCGGGGTGCAGCTGATCAACTTCCACTCCAGCTGGTACAGCCTGCGCAACTGCCTGGAGTACTTCTTCTGGTTCCGCTCGCGGCTCCACCTGCACGCGCAGAAAGGTTTCATTCCGCTCGGCGGCAACACGGTCTTCGTCCGCACGGACGTCCTCAGGAAAGCCGACGGCTGGGACCCGAACTGCCTCGCCGAGGACTGCGACCTGGGCGTCAGGCTCTCCAGCGTCGGCAAGAAGGTCGTCGTCGCCTACGACTCCGACATGGTGACCCGGGAGGAGACCCCGGGCTCGCTGATGTCCCTGCTGAAGCAGCGCACCCGCTGGAACCAGGGGTTCCTCCAGGTGTACCGGAAGAAGGACTGGAAGCAACTGCCCACCCTCGGGCAGCGGCTGCTCGCCCGCTACACCCTGATGACACCGTTCATGCAGGCCTTCACCGGCCTGATCATCCCGCTGAACGTGGCGATCGCGCTGTTCCTGGACGTACCGGTCGGCATCGCCTTCATCACCTTCCTGCCGGCCGTCACCGCCCTGGTCACCTTCGTCTTCGAGATCGTCGGACTGCACGACTTCGGCAAGCAGTACGGACTGCGCGTGCGGTTCGCGCACTACCTGAAGCTGGTCCTGGGCGGCCCCTTCTACCAGGTCCTGCTCGCCGGGGCGGCCGTCCGTGCCGTATGGCGCGAGCAGCGCGGCCGCAACGACTGGGAGCTGACGACCCATGTGGGCGCGCATCTCGACGAGACGGCCGTGAGCCGGCAGGACGTTCCCGTGACCCGAGAGGACGTTCCCGCGTGACCTCCACCCTTCCCGCGGTGACCACTGCCAAGGTCCCCGCGCAGCGGCAGCCCGCGCCCCGCACCGGTGCCCACCGACGACCGGAGCCGCCGAGCCGGCTGCGCTCCTCCCGGTCCGACCTGCTGCTGTGCGGTGTCCTCCTCGTGGCGATCCTCGTCGTGCAGGGCTGGAACATCGCCGACTACCCGGCGCTCAGCGACGACGAGGGCACCTACCTCGCCCAGGCCTGGTCGGTCCAGCAGGGCAACGGCCTGGCCCACTACACCTACTGGTACGACCACCCGCCGCTGGGCTGGATCCAGATCGCCGTGCTGACCTGGATCCCGGCGTTGATCAGCCCCGAGTCGATGACGGTCGGCACCATGCGGGCCGCGATGCTGGTGATCAGCGGCATCAGCGCGGTCCTCGTCTACGTCCTGGGCCGCCGCCTCGCCCTGCCTCGCTGGGCGGCCGCGCTCGGCATGGTGTTCTTCGGCCTCTCGCCGCTGGCCGTCGTCCTCCAGCGGGAGATCTTCCTCGACAACCTCGCGGTGATGTGGACGCTGCTGGCCTTCACCCTGGCCGCCTCCCCGAGCCGCCACCTCTGGCACCACTTCGGGGCCGGGATCGCGGCCGCCACGGCCGTCCTCACCAAAGAGACGATGCTCATCGTCCTGCCGGCCCTGTTCCTCACCATGTGGCGGCACAGCCACAAGGACACCCGCAAGTTCGCCCTCACCGGAGCCGTCACGGCCTGCGCCCTGATCGGCTTCTCGTATCCGCTGTTCGCCCTGCTCAAGGGCGAGCTGCTGCCGGGCGCCGGGCACGTCTCCCTCTGGGACGGCGTCAAGTACCAGATGACCAGGCCCGGTTCGGGCTTCATCCTGGACCAGGGCTCCGGCTCCTGGGGCGTACTCCAGTCGTGGCTGTACTACGACAGGATCCTGCCCCTCGGCGGCCTCGCGGGCGCCCTCCTGCTCCTCGTCACCTGGCGCTGGTCCGTCACCGCGCGCGCCCTGGCCGGACCCGCCCTGGCCGTCGCGATCTTCGCCGCCCTGGCCCTGCGCCCCAACGGCTACCTGCCCGCGATGTACGTCATCCAGGCCCTGCCGTTCCTCGCCCTGGTCCTCGCCGGAGGAACCGCCTCCGTCGCCCACGCGGTGCTGAGCCGCTGGCGCTCCGAGGCGGAGAAACGGTACGTCAGCGTGGGCCGGTACGCGCTCGCCACGGTCCTCGCCCTCGCCGCCGGCGCCTACGTCGTACCGCACTGGTACGACGGCGCCCGCACCGCCGTCACCACCGACGCCAACGCCCCCTACAAGGCCGCGTCCAAGTGGCTGGCCACCGAGGTCGAGCACCCGGAGCGCACCCGCGTCCTGGTCGACGACGCCCTCTGGCTGGACCTGGTGCACCAGGGCTACCGGCCGGGCCTCGGCGTCATCTGGTTCTACAAGGCCGACCTCGACCCGGCGGTGACGAAGACGATGCCGCGCGGCTGGAAGGACCTGGACTACGTCGTCGCCTCGCCGACCGTGCGGCGCGACGCGGCCGACCTGCCCAACGTCAAGGCCGCCATGGAGCACTCGGACCCGGTCGCCACCTTCGGCACCGGCGAGGACCGCATCGAGATCCGCCAGATCCAGACGTCCGCCGGAGGCGCGCGATGAGCCAGGAGTCCACCGTCCCCGGAGAGGTCGTCGAGACCGCCGAGATCCCCGAGCCGGGCGCCGTCACCATCGTCGTACCGACGTTCAACGAGTCGGCGAACGTACGGCAGTTGCTGCACCAGATCACCGAGGCCGTACCCGCCCGGCTGCCCTGCGAAGTCCTCTTCGTGGACGACTCCACCGACGACACGCCCGAGGTCATCGAGAAGGCGGCGCAGGACTGCCCCTTCCCGGTGACCGTCCTGCACCGGCAGGAACCGGTGGGCGGGCTCGGCGGCGCGGTCGTCGAGGGACTGAAGGCCGCCACGTCCGACTGGATCGTCGTCATGGACGGCGACTGCCAGCACCCGCCGTCCCTGGTGCCCGACCTGGTCGCCACGGGCGAGCGGGCGAACGCCGGGCTCGTCGTCGCCTCCCGGTACATCAAGGGCGGCAGCCGGGCCGGGCTCGCGGGCAGCTACCGGGTGGCCGTCTCGCGCGGGGCGACCTGGCTGACCAAGGCACTGTTCCCGCGCCGGCTGCACGGCATCAGCGACCCGATGAGCGGCTTCTTCGCGATCCGCCGCAGCGCGGTCACCGCCGAGGTGCTCCAGCCGCTCGGTTACAAGATCCTCCTCGAACTCGCCGTCCGCAGCCGCCCGCGCAAGGTCACCGAGGTGCCCTTCGTCTTCCAGGACCGGTTCGCCGGGGAGTCCAAGTCGACCGCGCAGGAGGGCCTGCGGTTCCTGCGCCACCTGGCCGGGCTGCGCGCCGCCTCGCCGGTCGCGCGCATGGTCGGCTTCGGCCTGATCGGGCTCACCGGCTTCCTGCCGAACCTGCTCGGCCTGTGGGCGCTGACCGCCGCCGGCATGCACTACGTACCGGCGGAGATCCTCGCCAACCAGCTCGGCGTCGCCTGGAACTTCGTGCTCATCGAGCACCTGCTGTTCCGCGAGCGGCGCCGGCACCGGCGCTGGTGGGACCGGGCGGGCCGGTTCGCGCTGCTCGCCAACGCCGATCTGGTGCTGCGTATCCCGCTGATCGCCCTGTTCGTGCACCAGTTGCACCTGGGCGTGCTGTCCGCCACCGCGCTCGCGCTGGTGACGACTTTCGTCCTGCGCTTCGTGGCGACCGAAGCGCTGGTCTACCTGCCGCGCCGGGCCGGTGAGAAGCCCGTGCGCGACGGCCGCACCGCAAGGAGAGCCGTGTGAACAAGTACCGGAGAAGAACCGCACTCGTCGGCGTGGGCGCCCTCACGGCCGGCCTCCTGCTGACCGCACCCCAGCCCGCCTCCGCCGCCAACCTCATCAGGAACCCCGGCTTCGAGACCGCCGGCACCGGCGACATGCCGTACTGCTGGGAGAAGTCCGGCTGGGGCGACAACGACTTCACCTTCACCGCCACGGCCGACGCGCACACCGGCTCCAAGGCCATGAAGGTCGAGCTGACCCGCCGTGTCGACGGCGACCGCAAGGCCCTGATCACCGAGTCCGCCGAGTGCGCGCCGGTGGTGACGCCGGGCAGGCAGTACGACCTCGGGCTCTGGTACAAGACGACCACCCCGGACGCCTCGGTCACCCTCTTCCGGCACGACAAGACGGCCGGCTGGCAGTACTGGACCGACCTCAAGACGCTGGACATGGCCGGCACCTGGACCGAGGCCACCGTCCGCACCCCCGAGGTCCCGGCCGGCACCGACCGCATCTCCTGGGGCGTCTCCGTCTACGGCACCGGCTCGGCCACCACCGACGACTACACGATGGAGCAGGTCGCCGCCCCGGTCCCGCCGCCGGACTGCACCGGCACGGCCGAGCAGTGCGCCAACGGCACGTGGGACGTGCTGCCCACGAAGAACCCGGTCCGCTCCATGCACTCCGTCGTCCTCCACAACGGCAAGGTGCTGCTCATCGCGGGCTCCGGCAACGACGAGTCGATGTTCAAGGCCGGCACCTTCACCTCGGCCGTCTACGACCCGGCGAACGGCTCCTACAAGGTCATCCCCACACCGAAGGACATGTTCTGCGCCGGCCATGTGCAGCTCCAGGACGGGCGCGTGCTGGTGATGAGCGGCAACAAGGGCTACCCGACGGCGGACGGCCGCGTCGGCTACCAGGGCTACAAGGACTCGTACATCTTCGACCCGGAGACCGAGGCCTACACGAAGACCAACGACATGAACGACGGCCACTGGTACCCGTCGGCCACGATCCTCGGCAACGGTGACGTCATCTCCTTCGGCGGCCTGCGCGAGGACTCCAGCGGCTCGGTCACCGCCGAGCTGTTCTCCGAGGCCGAGCAGCAGTGGCAGCCGCTGTGGAAGGTCAACCAGACCTGGTCGTACTGGGGCCTGTACCCGTCGATGATCCTCATGCAGGACGGCCGCCTCTTCTACTCGGGCAGCCACGTCTTCGGCAACAACATCCCCGGCACCGGCTCGGCGATCTACGACTACGGCGCCAACACCATCACCCAGGTCCCCGGCCTCCAGAAGAAGGACGAGCGCGACCAGTCGGCCAGCGTGCTGCTGCCCCCGGCACAGGACCAGAAGGTCCTCACCCTCGGAGGCGGCAACATCGACTCCAACCCGGAGGCGAACCGCCTGACCGACATCATCGACCTCAAGCAGCCCAGCCCCGCGTACATGGCCGGGCCGCCGATCCCACAGGGCACGGTCGACCTGGGCAACGGCCCGGTGCCGCAGACCGGGAACCAGGGCAAGATGTACGTCTCCGCCGTGCTCCTGCCCGACGGCAAGGTGCTGGAGACGGGCGGCGCGCTGCACAACCGCGCCAACCCGGTCTACGAGACGTCGATCTTCGACCCCGCGTCGGAGACCTTCGACCCGGTGGCCGTCGACCCCGAGGCGCGCGGCTACCACTCCTCGGCGTTCCTGCTCCCTGACGGCCGGGTGATGACCACCGGCGACAACCCGGGCAACGGCTCCTGGAACCACGACGTGTCGGTCTACAGCCCGCCCTATCTGTTCAAGGGCCCGCGCCCCTCGATCACCTCGGTGATCGACACCGAGTGGAACTACGGCGACACCCAGCGGATCACCGTCGACCGGCCCATCGCCAAGGCCGAGCTGATCCGTCCGGCCGCCGTCACGCACTCCTCCGACCCGAACCAGCGGTTCGTGGACCTGCCACTGTCCGTCGACGGCGACAACGTCGACCTGAACGTGACGAGCAACCCCAACCTGGCTCCGCCCGGCTGGTACATGCTCTTCGCGGTGGACGCGAACGGGGTGCCGTCGGTGGCGAAGTGGGTGCACCTCCAGGGCCCGCAGGCGCTCAAGGCGACGGACGCCTCGGCCCATGTCCACGACTTCGCGGACGCGCCCGAGGGCAAGGTCACGGGCCCCGGCAAGAAGCGGGTGGCACAGAAGGTCAGCCCGACGATCTCCGGCTGCGACCGGCACTACGGCTCGATCAACGTCTGCGTGCCGACCGACTTCCCGGCGGAGGTGAAGAAGACGACGGCGTCCCGCTGTGCGTGGCTCAAGGCGAACGACTACGGCCGCCTGAAGGTCAACGGCAGGGACGATCCGCTCGGGCTGGACCGCGACAGGGACGGCATCGCCTGCGGCAAGAAGGACCTGACCAGGCGTTAGACGCCCTCCAAGGGGCGCGGGGAACTGCGCGACCAGCCACCGACGGCCCGCAGTTCCCCGCGGCGCCCAACTGTCAACGGCGCTCCGACCGAAGCGCCATCGCCCGCTCCACGATCGCTTCGAGCTGCTCGTGATGCGCACCCTTCCAGTACGCCCGGCCGCACGCGGTGCACTGCGCGAACACGTCGTACATCGCATGCGTCCCGTGCTTCAGCTGATCGGCGACCTCGTCCTTGGTCGCCTTGCGGAGCACCCCGTTGCAGGCCGTGCACCGCGTCCAGGGGAGCAACTCGGGCTGGAAGCGCTCCAGGACGTCCCGAAGCTGCTCCTCCGGCCGGGTGCTGTACACGAACGCCCCCGCCCACAGCTCGCGCCGCCGCAGCAACCCCCGGTCGCGGCTCAGCATGACCCGCCGCTCGGCCGCCGAACGCGCCGCGAGGGCGGGGTCGCCGATGTCGGTCGACTCGTAGGCCGTGTCCACGCCGAGCAGCCGCAGCCGGCGGGCCAGTGTGCCGAGGTGTACGTCGAGGAGGAAGCGCAGGGGCGCGCCCGGCACCCGCTGGGGTCGGGCGACGGTCCGAACGGTCACCGACTCTCCGGCCGCCGGGACGTGCGAGACGGGCACCTCGCGGCCGTCCACGACCAGGGCGCCCACCTCGGTCAGCGGCACACCCAGCGACTCGACGACATGGCCCAGACTGGAGAGGCCGTCCGTGGTGGCCCGCAGGGTGCCCACCCGCCGGGCCTGGGGGACGAACACGTGCAGCTCGGGAGCGAACTCGACGTGGATCTCGGGACCGTTCACCCGGTCAGGATGCCACGGCGGCGGGCGCCGGCCTCAGGCTTTTCCGGTCGTCAGGCCGTGTTCCAGGACGTCCAGGGCACGGTCGACGAGTTCCCGGACGTCGTCCCGGTGGCCGGTCTCGGCCCAGTAGTGGGAGACCTCCAGCAGCCCGCCCATCACGGACATGGCGAAGACGCGGAGCTCCAGGCTGTCGGGGTCCAGCCCGGAGCGCTCGGCGAGGGCCTCGCGGAGCAGCCGGCCGGTCGCCGCCATGCTCTCCGTCATGCGGGCGCGGACGGCGGGGACCTCGACCCCGAGCCGGCTCCGCAGCCGGGTCACCTCGGGTTCCTCGGCGAGGCTCAGGTCGAGGGCCGTGCGCATCACGTGCCGCAGGACGTCGGCCCACGACTCGTCCTCCGGCCGGGCCCGCAGCTCCGCCAGTATCACCGGGTCCCACTCGTCGGTGATGACGATGTCCTCCTTGGTCGGGAAGTACCGGAAGACGGTCGAAGGCGACACCTCGGCCCGGTCGGCGATCTGCTCGACCGTCGTGGCGTCGTAACCCTGCTCCTCGATCAGCGCGTAGGTCGCGGCGCGGATCGCCTGGCGGGTCTTGATCTTCTTCCGCTCCCGGAGTCCCAGTGGGGGCCGGTCGGCGGGCGTGACGTCAGCCATGAATCGACAGTAACTGTCAATCACTACCCACTGTCACTACCCGTGCTGGTAGGCCACCAGCGAGATCCCCACGTAGTGCGCGATGAAGGCCGCCAGGGTGAAGGAGTGGAACACCTCGTGGAAGCCGAACCAGCGCGGTGACGGGTTGGGTCGCTTGATCCCGTAGATCACGCCGCCCGCGCTGTAGAGCACGCCGCCGACGATGACGAGGACCAGGACGGCGATGCCGCCGGTCCGCATGAAGTCCGGCAGGTAGAAGACGGCCGCCCAGCCCATCGCGATGTAGCACGGCGTGTACAGCCAGCGCGGGGCGCCGACCCAGAAGACGCGGAAGAGGATGCCGGCCGCCGCCGCGGCCCAGATGCCCCACAACAGCCACTCGCCCTTGGCGCCAGGCAGGAGCAGCATGGCCAGCGGAGTGTAGGTGCCCGCGATGATCAGGAAGATGTTGGCGTGATCCAGGCGGCGCAGCACGCCGTCCATGCGCGGACTCCAGTCGCCCCGGTGGTACAGCGCGCTCACACCGAACAGCAGGCATGCCGTCAGTGCGAAGATCCCGCAGGCTATGCGCCCTCTGGTCGAGTCGGCGAGGGCGGTCAGCACCAGTCCCGCGACGAGAACCGCCGGGAACATGCCGAGGTGCAGCCAGCCGCGCAGTTTGGGCTTGACCGGGTGCGGCAGGGAGAGCGCCGTCGGACCACGGCCGTCGGCCGGCGTGTCCGTAGGCGCGTCGGGGGCGAACGCAGTCATGGCCGAATGGTAGCTACGGAACCGTAAGTGACCCATCAGTCGGGTCGATTGGCCGATGAAGAGTGGCCATCCTCTCATCCTGGCCGAACGATGGTTACGCAAACGAACGGTCAGGTGAACCCAACGTGCATGTAAAGGGGCGCGAGAAACCGTGGCGATCCTCACGTTGCTCACCTGTGCGCTCCTCTGGACAGATGGGCGCACGCGTCGGATGATCAAATGAGTGCGGTCGGCACCGGATGAGCGCCAAGTTTCACCGTGAAGCATCCGGGTCGCAGCCCCCACGGGGCCTCCACATCAAAAAAATCCCTCATTTAGGAGCAATCGTGGCGCGCGACATCGCGGCTCCCACCGTCCCCACCACCCATAAGGGCCTGATCTCGTGGGTGAACGAGATCGCCGAGCTGACCCAGCCGGACAACGTGGTCTGGTGTGACGGATCCGAAGCCGAGTACGAGCGACTGTGCGAGGAGCTCGTCCAGAAGGGCACCTTCCGCAAACTCGACCCGATCAAGCGCCCCCACTCCTACTACGCGGCCTCCGACCCCACCGACGTCGCCCGCGTGGAGGACCGGACGTTCATCTGCTCCGAGAAGGAGGCGGACGCGGGCCCGACCAACCACTGGAAGGCCCCCGCCGAGATGCGGGAGATCTTCCAGGGCTCCGAGGGCCAGGGCGGCCTGTTCCGCGGCTCGATGCGCGGCCGGACCATGTACGTCGTGCCGTTCTGCATGGGCCCGCTCGGCTCCCCGCTGTCCGCGCTCGGCGTCGAGATCACCGACTCGGCCTACGTCGCCGTCTCCATGCGCACGATGACGCGCATGGGCCAGGCGGTGCTCGACGAGCTCGGCTCCGACGGCTTCTTCGTCAAGGCCGTGCACACCCTGGGCGCCCCGCTGGAGCCCGGCCAGGAGGACGTCCCCTGGCCCTGCAACACGACCAAGTACATCTCGCACTTCCCCGAGGACCGCGAGATCTGGTCCTACGGCTCCGGCTACGGCGGCAACGCCCTGCTCGGCAAGAAGTGCTACGCCCTGCGCATCGCCTCCGTGATGGCGCGTGACGAGGGCTGGCTGGCCGAGCACATGCTCGTGCTGAAGCTGACCCCGCCGCGCGGCGAGGCCAAGTACGTCGCCGCCGCCTTCCCGAGCGCCTGCGGCAAGACCAACCTCGCCATGCTGGAGCCGACCATCCCCGGCTGGACGGTCGAGACCATCGGCGACGACATCGCCTGGATGCGCTTCGGCGAGGACGGCCGGCTCTACGCCATCAACCCCGAGGCGGGCTTCTTCGGTGTCGCGCCCGGCACCGGCGAGCACACCAACGCCAACGCGATGAAGACGCTGTGGGGCAACGCGGTCTTCACCAACGTCGCGCTGACGGACGACGGTGACGTCTGGTGGGAGGGCATGACCGAGGAGGCCCCGGCCCACCTCACCGACTGGAAGGGCAATGACTGGACGCCCGAGTCCGAGACCCCGGCCGCCCACCCCAACGCCCGCTTCACCGTCCCAGCCGCCCAGTGCCCGATCATCGCGCCCGAGTGGGAGGACCCCAAGGGCGTGCCGATCTCGGCGATCCTCTTCGGCGGGCGCCGGGCCACCGCCGTACCGCTGGTGACGGAGTCCTTCGACTGGAACCACGGCGTCTTCCTCGGCGCCAACGTGGCCTCCGAGAAGACCGCCGCCGCCGAGGGCAAGGTCGGCGAACTGCGCCGCGACCCCTTCGCGATGCTGCCGTTCTGCGGCTACAACATGGGCGACTACATGGCCCACTGGATCGACGTGGCCAAGGACAAGGACCAGTCCAAGCTGCCGAAGATCTACTACGTCAACTGGTTCCGCAAGGACGACGACGGCAAGTTCGTCTGGCCCGGCTTCGGTGAGAACTCCCGCGTCCTGAAGTGGATCGTGGAGCGCCTGGAGGGCACGGCCGAGGGCGTCGAGACGCCGATCGGCGTCCTGCCGACCAAGGATGCCCTCGACACCAACGGCCTGGAGCTGGCCGACTCCGACCTGGAGTTCCTGCTCAGGGTCGACAAGGAGGTCTGGCGCGAGGAGGCCGCCCTGGTCCCCGAGCACCTCAACACCTTCGGCGAGCACACGCCCAAGGAACTGTGGGACGAGTACCGCGCGCTGGTGCAGCGCCTGGGCTGAGACAGCCCTCCACCGACGCCGCGGCCGGCTCCGATCGTGCCCTGACCAGCAACATCGTCACGGCCGGCCGCGGTGACAGCACCACAGGAGGCAGGGGTTCGCACAACGGCGTGCGGGCCCCTGCCTTTCACTGCTTACGTCGCGCCCCCTTGCTCACAGGATCTTCACGCCTGTTTCATGCTCTCTACAGGTGTCTCGCCGGTCCCGGTGAGACCCAAGCCAGCCTGTGGGGGGCACAGTTGAATACTGCACACCGTTCCAGACGGCTCGCGGCCACGTTGTCCGCCGCGATCCTCGCCGGGACCGGGCTCACCGTCGCCGCCGCGCCCGCGGCGCACGCGGCGGCCTCCGACGCCGTGGCCAAGCTGCCGATCTCGTCGTACTCGGCACTGGCCGTCGACAACGTCCACCAGCGTGTCTTCGTGGCGGACAGCAACGTCGGCTACTACCTCAACTCCGGCACCATCGCCGTCTACAACTTCGAGGGCGAGCGCCTGACGACCCTCACCACCAACCAGGCCCACGTCTCGGGCCTCGCGGTCAGCGCCGACGGCAGCAAGCTGTACGCGGGTCTGCGCGACCGCATCGAGGCCTACGACACCGTCACCTACCAGCGCACCACCGTCGCCTCCGTCGGCACCGACTACTGCGGCCGCGAGGTCGCCCAGTCCAGCGGCCAGCTCTACTTCACGGCGCCGTACGCGTCCTCGGTCTCCCAGTGCGCCACGTCCGAGACCCACCTCGCGGGGGTCGTGAACGGCGCGTACACGTACACGGGCTGGAACGACTACGGCGATCTGCTGCTGGAGTCCGGCGCCGGGGACCGCATGCTCATGGGCCAGCCGCTCAACGCGAAGGCGGCCGACCCCTTCCTCGCCGTGTACGACACCGGCAACGGCGCCCTGGTCCGTAACGCCGCGCGCCGCTTCGCCGACGGCGCGGGCAACGGCGCCCTGAACCTCAAGGATCTGGCGCTGTCCGCCGACGGCAGCAAGGTCGCCGTCGCCGACGCCACCGCCGGCACCCGGCTGCTGAACACCGGCGACCTGTCGGACGCGGCGACCGGCTACCAGGCCCTGCCCGAAGGTGCCACCGCCAGCGCGGTCGCCTTCAGCGGCGACGGCAAGTACATCGCCCGCGGATCCGCCGCCACCGGTGCCGTCCCCGACCTGCTGGTGCAGCCGGCCGACCCGGGCGACTCCACCACCCCGCTGGAGTTCGTCTTCGAGGGCAGCCTCGACGGCGACCGGGTGGTGCCGCGCGGCATGGAGTGGTCGGCGGACGGCTCCCGGCTGTTCGCGGTCACCACCAACGCGACCGGCGGCCAGTACTGGCTGCACGTCATCAAGCCGCCCGCCGTCCAGTACGACACCCGCTTCACCGGCGGTCTCACCCACAGCCCCGCTCAGGCCGTGGCGGGCGAGCCGCTGGCCGTGCGCGGCAGGCTGGAGCAGGACGGGCCCGCGCCCGCCGAGCCGCTGAAGGTCAAGGCGACCCGCACGGACGCCGACGGCACCCACGACCTCGGCACCGCCACCGTCAAGGCCGACGGCACCTTCACCGTCCTCGACGAGCCCGGCCTGGTCGGCGAGGCCACGTACACGGTGTCGTACCTCGGTGATCTGACCCACCGTCCGGCCACCGACGTCACCCACACCGTGACGGTCGGCAAGGCGCCCACCTCGATCGCGCTCGCCGCACCCGAGGAGGCGAGCATGTCCGGCGGCATCGAGATCACCGGCACGTTCACCGCCCGGGGCAAGGCGCTGCCCGAGCGGGCCGTGCTCAAGGTCGTACGCGAGGACCGGCTCGGCACGGGCACGCTGTCGTCGGTGACCGTCGCCGCGGACGGCACGTTCACGATCAACGACGTGCCGCGCACCCGCCGCGAGGTGACCTACACGGTCACCTGGCCGGGCGACGACCTGCACGAGGGCGCAACGGCCTCGGCCGAGGTGTATGTAAGGCGCTAGCCACTGCGACGCCGGGCGGGGGCACGCCCTTTAGGGGCGCGGGGCTGTATCGATGTGCGGCTCCGCCGCGTGGGCGCGACCAGCCACACTCAACCCGCGCAAACCCCCAGCCCAAAACCACAACGGCGATAACCGGCTCAAGCCAAGGCAGTGCTGTGGCACCCGGTCCGCGCGTCGCTGCGGGAGCGCGCGGACCGGGGCCGTCGGGGGGAGCCCCCGCGGGGGCTCAGCGGGACGCGAGTTCGCGCGGCTCCAGAGCAGCGGCGTGCGCGTCCATCCGCTCGGCGGACAGGATGGCGGCCGCCGTGTCGGCGCGGGAGGCGGCGACGACCAGCGCGCGGCCCGCCAGAGCGTGCGCCCGCCGGTGCAGGGCTGTCGCGCTGCGCTCGCGCCGGGTGCCGCTCATCGGCGCGCGGACCGGCGTACGCCCTCCCCGCAGCCGGCCCACCTGTTCCGCGAGCCGCTCCGCCGCGGTGTCCAGGTCGGCCGAGCTCTCCCTCGCTCGCAGCTCGTCCGTGACGGCGAGCAGGGCGGCGAGATGGCCCGCGAGCTGGATGTCCAGCTCTTCCTCGCGGGAACGGTGGGGAAAGTCGGGGGCGGGGCCGTCCACCGTGCTGTGGACCGACTTGGTGCGGATCGGTTCGTACATGGGAGGGCCTCCTGAGTGCTTCAGGAAGCCATCCTAGCTTAGATTTCGTCTAAAGTTGAGTTGCTCACAAACCCGGACGGGCTGCACACGTACCGTGAGCGAGGTGACCGGTCAGGCCTGGCTGTAGCCGTCCAGGAAGTGCCCGATCCGACCCACCGCGTCCCGCAGGTCGCCGACCGTCGGCAGGGTCACCACCCGGAAGTGGTCCTGCTCCGGCCAGTTGAACCCGGTGCCCTGGACGACCATGATCTTTTCGCGCCGGAGCAGGTCCAGGACCATCCGCCGGTCGTCCTTGATCTTGAAGACCTTGGGGTCGAGGCGCGGGAAGAGATACAGGGCCCCCTTCGGCTTCACGCAGCTCACGCCCGGGATCTGGGTCAGCAGCTCGTAGGCGACGTCCCGCTGCTCGTGCAGCCGGCCGCCCGGCAGCACCAGGTCGTTGATCGTCTGGCGTCCGCTGAGCGCCGCGACGACACCGTGCTGGCCCGGCATGTTCGCGCACAGCCGCATGTTCGCCAGGATCGTCAGGCCCTCGATGTAGGAGTCGGCGTGCGCGCGGGGCCCGGAGATCGACATCCAGCCGACCCGGTAGCCGGCCACGCGGTACGCCTTCGACATGCCGTTGAAGGTGAGGGTCAGCAGGTCGGGGGCGACGGCGGCGGTCGGGGTGTGCGTGGCACCGTCGTAGAGGATCTTGTCGTAGATCTCGTCCGAGCAGATCAGCAGGTTGTGACGGCGGGCGATGTCGGTGAGCCCCTTGATCATCGCCTCGTCGTAGACGGCCCCGGTCGGGTTGTTGGGGTTGATGATCACGAGCGCCTTGGTGCGGTCGGTGACCTTGCGCTCGACGTCGGCCAGGTCGGGCATCCAGTCGGACTGCTCGTCGCACCGGTAGTGCACGGCGGTGCCGCCGGACAGGGAGACGGCGGCGGTCCACAGCGGATAGTCCGGGGCGGGCACGAGCACCTCGTCCCCGTCGTCCAGCAGGCCCTGCATGGCCATCACGATCAGCTCGGAGACGCCGTTGCCGATGAAGACGTGCTCGACGTCCGTCTCGATGCCGAGTGTCTGGTTGTGCATCACGACCGCGCGGCGGGCGGCCAGCAGCCCCTTGGCGTCTCCGTACCCGTGCGCCGAGGACACGTTCCGGAGGATGTCCTCCAGGATCTCGGGCGGGCACTCGAAGCCGAACGCCGCCGGGTTGCCGGTGTTCAGCTTGAGGATGCGGTGACCGGCCGCTTCCAGCCGCATCGCCTCCTCGAGCACCGGACCCCGGATCTCGTAACAGACGTTGGCGAGCTTGGTCGACTGGATCACCTGCATGTCTGGGAGCTTACGGCGCGGTAATGCGCCACGGGTCGTGTTTTCCGCCACGTGAGACGCGTCGCTTTGGGTGGATATCGCCACGCGCTGTCCCACCAGCACCATCGGTGCCTAGAATGCGCCGCCATGTCCAGGCCATCCGAGTACGCCGACGGAGCGACGAGCGGTGCCCCCCAGGAGCCGCCGAACGTGTACCTGCCGCAGGCCGATCCGCCTCCGGCCTACGACGCGTACGCCGATCCGGCGGCGGCGCACGGATGGCAGGACGTGTACGACCCGCTGGACGGCCAGGACGCCGCGCGCGGCACCGGCGACACGCGAGACATGGGCGACACGCGTGAGCTGCCGCCGGTGCCGGTGCCGGTGCCGGTGCCGGTGCCGGGGCATGGCCGGTCCGGTGCGGGACGCCACTCCCGGCGTGGACTGGGGCCGTGGCGTGCCCGCCCTTGGGCGGTGGCCGCCGGAGCCGTGGGTGCCGTCTCGGCGGCCGCGCTGATAGCCGGTCTCGGTTTCCCGGACGCGCCCTCCGGCGGGACGCGTGAGGGTGGCGGTGGCCGCACGGGTCCGACCGCGGGGGAGTCGCCGACCGTTCCCTCGACCGGTGCCGACCGGACACCGACCACCGGGACCCCCCTCGTCGGCCGGCCGGCGAACGGTGACGAGCCGTCCGGGCCGGCGTCCGTGAGCCCGACCACGGCGGCGAGCCCCACCCCGTCCGAGTCGGCGCCGGACCCCCAGAGTCCCTCGGCCGGCACACCCACGGCCGGCACCCCGACGACCTCCGCTCCCGCCGTCACCGCCACGCCCCCCGGCCGAACCGACGGAAAGCCCGGACACGGCCCCGGCGGCACGAAGGGACCCAAGTAGTCGGTCTCCACAGCCCTGTCACCACGGCTTCGGTCCTGCGCTCCTGTCCGCCGAAGCCGCCGGCTTGACGTTCACGCCGACGTGAACGTCGAGGGTGGCGCCATGAACGTTTCGGAACACGACGCCGGCCGTCCCGCACGCAGCGGATCGGCGTGGGCGCTGACCATCCTGACCTTGTGCGCGTTCACGCTCGGTACCGGCGAGATCATGATCGCCGGAATACTGCCGGACCTCGCGGCGGCCGCCGACGTCTCGTTGTCCACCGCCGGCCTGCTCGTCAGCATGTTCGCGCTGACCGTGGTCGTGGGAGGCCCGGTACTGGCTCTGACCACGACGACCGCGCGCCGCAGCCGACTGCTGGGCGTGCTGCTGTCGCTGTTCGTGCTGGGCACTGCCCTGTCCGCGCTGACCTCGTCGTTTGCCGTCATGACCACGGGGAGGATCGCGGCTGCCCTCGCACACTCGGCCCTGATGCCGCTGTTCTTCGGCCTCGCAGCTGACGCGGTGCCTGCCCACAAGCGCGGCACCGCGGTGGCCCGGGTGTCCCTGGGGCTCAGCCTCGCCATGCTCGTGGGCCTGCCGATCGGGACGGCGCTGGGCCAGTGGCTCTCCTGGCGGGCCCCCTTCGCCGCCGTGGCCCTGCTCGCCCTCGCCGCCACCGGTCCGGTACTCACCCTGGCCAAGGGGACGCCTGCCGCCGAGGAGCCCGGCGCAGCGGCGAACCGCAGGGCGGAGATCCGAGTGCTCGCCGAACGCCGCGTCCAGGCAGTCGTCGTGGTCACCACGCTGACCGCTGCCGCCGCATTCACCGCATACACCTACATCACGCCCCTGCTCACCAGCGCCGTGGGCTTCACTCCTTCCGGCGTGACGATCCTGCTGCTGCTCTTCGGGATCGGCGGCACGGTCGGCAACCTCCTCGGCGGCAAGCTCACCGACCGGTCCGCGACCCGGGCGGCGTGCCTGGCCGTGGCGGCGCTCGCAGGCTCCCTGCTGCTCCTGGGAGCGACGGTCACCATCAAGCCGCTCGCCGTACTGTTCCTCTTCCTCTTCGGCGCCGCCTACTACGCCGTCATCCCGGCGGTGAACACCCGCATGCTGAACGTGGCTTCGCGCCGGGCACGGACTCTGGCCCTGACCGTGCAGAGCTCCGCGTTCAACCTCGGCATCGCCGCGGGCGGCTGGGCGGGCGGAGAAGCCATCGCCGGCGGCGGGGACCTGCGCCGGCTTCCTCTCGTCGGCGGGCTGATCGCAGTCCTGGCACTGGTCGTCGTCTGTGCCGAACACCGCGGCAGCCGACGAGGGGAAGCGATCGGCGACACCGGGCAGGACGCCCCGCGGCGCTCCGACGCGACGAGTGGAGCTTCGGCATGAACCCGTTCGATCTCCTTCCCCTGACGAGGCGTCGGCGCCGCTCACCGCTCCGGATTGACCTTCACGTCGACGGCAAGGTCTACGCTCCCCCTGACCGCGTGGATCAAGGAGGGAGGCAGGATGCGCATCGGGGAACTCGCCCGTGTCACCGGTGTCACGACCCGGGCGCTTCGCTACTACGAGGAACAGGGCCTGCTGCGACCCGACCGTTCCGCCAACGGCTACCGCAGCTACCCGGACAGCGCCGTACGCGTCGTCGAGAACATCCGGCTGTTCCTGGCCGCCGGCCTGACCACGGACGACCTGCGTCTCCTCGACGACTGCCTGCGTGACGAGCTGGTCGGGGACCATGCCTGCGCCGACCCGACTCCCAAGATCGACGTTTTCGAGCACCGCCTCGCCCTTCTCCAGCAGCGCATCAATGGCCTCGTCGCCGTCCGCGAGCAGCTCCTCGACCGGCTGTCCGACCTGCGCCGCAGCCCGGAAAAGGTGCCGGCGGTACCCAGGACCCCAAGTAATCCGGCCTGCAAGGCCGTTGAGTAGGGTCGGGCCGGACGCGCAGGTCCCCCGCGCGGAACAACTCCTTGCCCCACCCGCCTTGCGACGATCACAATGCGCATGACAACAGTGCGGGCGGCCGGAAGATTTCCGGCCGCCTCCGTCGCAAGAGGGGACCCCCCATGAGAAAACCTCTCGCAGCCGCGTTCTGCGCCCTGGCGATAGCCGGGGCCGGCGCGGCTCCCGCGACCGCAGCCGAGGCCGCCCCCACGGGCGTCGGCAAGGTCGCGGACACGGGCGCGGTCACGTCCGCCGTCTCGGACGTGGTCACGTCCGCAGCGGAGACCGTGTCCGGGCTCACCAACCCGGCGCCCAAGGGCGTGAACTTCGCCGGCACGGTCGCGCTCAGCAACTGCTCCGGCTCCGTCGTCCGCATGCCGGACTCCGAGGCCGGCGACCCGGCGCTGGTGATGACCAACGGCCACTGCCTGGAGTCCGGCTTCCCCGGCCCCGGCGAGGTCCAGGTCGACAAGGCCTCCAGCCGCACCTTCAGCCTGCTCAACGCCTCCGGCTCGCGCGTGGCGACCCTGCGCGCCGCCAAGCTCGCGTACGCCACGATGACCGACACGGACGTCGCGTTCTACCAGCTCACCACCAGCTACGCGCAGATCAAGAGCTCCTACGGCATCAGCCCGCTGACGCTGAACGACTCGCACCCCGTCGCCGGCACCGCCATCAGCATCCCCTCCGGCTACTGGAAGCGGATCTACAGCTGCGACATCGACGGGTTCGCGTACCGCCTGAAGGAGGGCGACTGGACCTGGAAGGACTCGGTCCGTTACACCTCCGCCTGCAACACCATCGGCGGCACGTCCGGCTCGCCCGTCGTCGACCAGGCCACCGGCAAGGTCGTCGCCATCAACAACACCGGCAACGAGGACGGCGAGCGCTGCACGGTGAACAACCCCTGTGAGGTCGACAAGAGCGGCAACGTGACCGTCCGCAAGGGCATCAACTACGCCCAGCAGACCTACCAGATCCCGTCCTGCTTCGGCATCGACAACAAGCTCGACCTGAGCGCGAGCGGCTGCACCCTGCCCAAGCCGTAAGGGAGGTCCCCGGGTCGGGCGGTCACGCGGGAGTCCTGCGGACCGCCCGGCCCGCCAGGGCGTCCGTGCGGCGCCCGTCCTCGATCACGAACCGCCCGTCGACCAGCACGTACGGGATGCCCGTCGGGAGCACGCGCGGCTCGGCGAAGCTCGACCCCGCCGCGACCGTCACCGGGTCGAAGAGCACCAGGTCGGCGACGTACCCCTCGCGCACCAGGCCCCGGTCCGGCAGCCGGAGCCGGGCCGCCGGGCGCGAGGTGAGGTGCGCGACGCACTCCTCCAGCGACAGCACCCCCAACTCCCGCACGTAGTGCCCGAGGTAGTGCGGGAACGTGCCGTACGCGCGAGGGTGCGGTTTGGCGCCCTGGAGGATGCCGTCCGAGCCGCCGGTGTGCACGCGGTGGCGCATGATCGCCCGGACGTTCTCCTCGTGGCCGACGTGCTGCAGGATCGTCGGCGCCAGCCGGTCGGCCAGCAGCAGCCCGCGCGCGGTCACCCAGGGGGCCTCGCCCCGCCGGTCGGCCGACTCCTGCACCGTCCGGCCGACGTAATCGGCCAGGGCCGGGTCGCCCACGCCCGAGATCTCGATCGTGTCCCACTCGATGGGCACGCCGTGGCAGCCGTCCGAGCCGGTGACCTCCAGGTCGTGGCGGATCCGCTCGGCCGTCTCCTCGTCCGCCAGCCGCTCGATGACCCGCTCGGGCCCGCCCTCGCTCGCCCAGCTCGGCAGCATGGCCGCCAGCGTCGTACAGCCCGGGGTGTAGGGGTAGGTGTCGAGGCTGATGTCCGCCCCGGCCGCCAGCGCCTCGTCCAGCAGGGCCAGCAGCTCGGGCGCCCGGCCCTTGTTCACGCCGAAGTTCATGGTGGCGTGGGCGAGATGCAGGGAGCAGCCCGCCTCCCGGGCCAGCGTGACCATCTCCCGGTACGCCTCCAGGGCGCCCGCGCCGTAGGAGCGGTGGTGCGGGCAGTAGTAGCCGCCGTACGACGCCACCACCCGGCACAGCTCCGTCAGTTCGGCGTCCTTGGCGTACATGCCGGGCGTGTACGTCAGCCCCGACGACATGCCGACGGCGCCCTGCTCCATGCCCTCGGCGACCAACTGCCGCATCCGGTCCAGCTCCCGCGGGGTGGCCTCCCGGTCCTCCCAGCCGACGGCGAGCGCACGGACCGTGCCCTGGGGGACGAGGTAGGCCGCGTTGACGGCGATGCCGCGGTCGAGGCGGTCGAGGTACTCGCCCACCGTCCGCCAGTCGAAGTCGATGTCGTCGCCGGAGCCGTTCCACCCGGCGATCGCCCGGCGCACCTCGCCGAGCGTGCGGTCGTCGACCGGCGCGTACGACAGTCCGTCCTGGCCGATGACCTCCAGCGTGACGCCCTGCGCGGCCTTGGCGCTGTGGTCGGGGTCGCGCAGCAGGGCCAGGTCGCTGTGGGCGTGCATGTCGACGAAGCCGGGGGAGAGGACGAGTCCCTCGGCGTCCAGTTCCCGGCGCGCCTTCGGCCGCTGGCAGCCGGCCGCGGCGGCCTCCTTGACGATGGACACGATCCGGCCGCCGTCGACCACGACATCGGCCCGGTAGGACGGTTCGCCGGAGCCGTCCACGACGTCCGCGTCCCGGATGACGAGTTCTTCCATCGCGCCGGCCTCCTAGAAGAACGTACGGACGTAGTCGACGACCGTGCCGTCCGCCTCCGCGACCGGGATCAGCGGCCACTTGTCGAACGACGTGCACGGATGGGACAGCCCCAGACCGACCCAGTCGCCCACCTCCAGATCCGCCTCCGGCGTGGTGCTCAGCCAGGCGTGCTGGTCGGACAGGGCCGTCACCGACACGCCGGTGGCCGGGCGCTCGGCGCCGTCCCGGCGGATCACCTGGGCGAAGGGCAGGTCGAGGTCGTAGGCCGCGTCCCGCTTGCCCGCGTTGACGAAGGCCTGCTCGGCCGAGGGCCGTGACACCACCTGCGTCCACAGCCGGAACGCCGGCTCCAGGGCGCCCTCCTCGGGCACCCGGTTGAACGGGGTCAGCTTGCGGTAGTGGCCGTCGTCGTGCGAGACGTAGGCGCCCGAGCGCAGCAACTTCAGGACCGGCCGGGAGAGTTCGGGGATCTCCGCGAAGACGTCGGCGACCGCGTCGAACCAGGCGCTGCCGCCCGCGCTGACGACGATCTCGTCCACGTCCGTGAAACGCCCCGCCTCGTCGAAGCCGGCGGCCAGCGCGACGAGCCGCCGCAGCCACGCCGTCACCCGCTCCGGGTCGGCCTTCGGCACCTCGCCCTCGTAGCCCGCGACGCCGACCAGCCGCAGGGACCGGGTGCCCGCCACCGCGTCCGCGACCGCCGCGCACTCCGCCTCCGTCCGCACACCGGTCCGGGCGCCCTCCCCGGCGGCCAGTTCCACGACGACGTCCAGCGGGCGCCGGGCATCACCCAGCGCGGCGTCCATCAGTTCCACCCCGCGCACCGAGTCGACGTAAGCGACGAAGCGGAACTCCGGGTCGGCGTCGAGCTCGGCGGAGACCCAGCGCAGGGCCGCCGGGTCGACCAGCTCGTTCGCCAGGAAGACGCGTCGGGTCCCGAACGCGCGCGCCACCCGCACCTGGTGCGGCACCGCCAGCGTGATGCCCCACGCCCCGTGCTCGATCTGCCGCTGGAACAGCTGCGGCGCCATGGAGGTCTTGCCGTGCGGCGCGAAGGCCAGGCCGTGCCGGTCCGCGTAGGTCTCCATGAGCCTCAGGTTGTGCTCCAGGCGCTCGGCGGACAGCGCGAGCACGGGCGTGGCGAAGCCGCCCGTGAACAGGTTCCGGCGCTGGGCGGCCAGCTCGCCCACGGTCAGCCCGTCGGCGTCCGGCGGGAGGCCCTTGAAGCGGTGGTCGACGCGCTCGGCGGCGAGCCGGGCGAGGGACTCGGCGGGGCTGTCGGCTGTCATGGAGCCTCCTGATCAGCACTGTTGCAGTAGCTGCAACCTTCATTGCGTATGTCGCTGAACGCTGTCTAACATCTCGGCCACCGCCGGTCAATGAAACCGCCACCCACCGACCCGACGAGGAGCTACGAGCATCGTGACCCCCACCGGACCCTGCAACGCCCCCGACGTCGTGGACGTCGTCGCGCTCGGCGAGTCCATGGTCACGTTCCTGCCGTCCCGGCCGGGACGGCTCGCCGACGTCCCCTCCTTCGACCGGGGCATCGGTGGCGCGGAGTCCAACACGGCGTGCGTGCTGGCCGCCGCCGGGCACTCCGTGCGGTGGGTCAGCCGGGTGGGGGACGACCCGTTCGGCGACCACCTGGTCGGGGCGATCGGCGGGTACGGGGTCGACGTGGCACACGTCCGGCGCGACCCCGCCCGCCCCACCGGCATCTACTTCCGCACCGCCGGCGACCGGGCCACCGACGCGCACGAGGTGGCGTACTACCGGACCGGGTCAGCGGCCTCGGCCATGTCGGCCGGCAACGTGGACCTGGACGCGGTCCGCGCCGGCCGCGTACTGCACCTGTCCGGGATCACGGCCGCACTGTCCGCGACCTGCCTGGACCTGATGCGCGAGCTGACCGCCCGCCGGCCCGGCCGCCCCCTGGTCTCCTTCGACGTCAACCACCGGCCCGGCCTGTGGCGCGACACGGACGCTCCGGAGGTGCTGCGGGATCTCGCGCGCGGCGCGGACCTCGTGTTCGTCGGGCAGGACGAGGCCTGGGGGCTGCGCGGCGCCGAGGCCGTCCGCGCCGCCCTCCCCGAACCCGAGGTGCTGGTCGTGAAGCAGGGCGCCGCGGGAGCCACCGTCTTCGACCGGCGGGACGTCACCTTCGTGCCCGCCCCGCGGGTCGACGTCGTCGCCGCCGTCGGTGCCGGGGACGCCTTCGCCGCCGGGTTCCTCTCCGCCACCCTGCGCGGACTGCCCGTCCGCGACCGGCTGCGGCACGGGCATCTGCTGGCCGCCGCCGCGCTCACCGCCCCCGGCGACCTCGCCGCGCCGCCCGCGCGGGAGCACGCCGACCGCCTCGCCGCCCTGGACGACGCCGCATGGGGGAGACTGCGACTCGGCCCGGGCTGGACCGATGACACACAGCGGGCCCCCGAGGAGGTACGTACGCCATGAGCCAGACCGTCGACCGCGCGCTCAGCATCCTGCCGCTGCTCGCCGAGGGCCCCGCCGACCTGGGGCAGGTCGCCGACCGCCTCGGCGTGCACAAGTCCACGGCCCTGCGCCTGCTGCGCACCCTCCACGAGCACGGCCTCGTCTACCGCCAGTCCGACCAGCGCTACCGCCTCGGCGCCCGCCTCTTCGCCCTCGCCCAGGAGGCGATGGAGAACCTCGACGTCCGCGAGATCGCCCATCCCCACCTGGTCCGCCTCAACGAGAGCTGCGGGCACACCGTGCACCTCGCCGTGTACGAGGAGAACGAGGTCCTCTACATCGACAAGGTCGAGAGCCGCTACCCGGTGCGGATGTACTCCCGCATCGGCAAGCCCGTCGCCATCACCGTCGCCGCGGTCGCGAAGCTGCTGCTGGCCGACCTGCCCGAGCACGAGCGGCGGGCCGTGGCGGAGAAGCTCGACTACCCGACCTACACGTCCCGTTCGACACCGAACGCCGGCGCGTTCCTGCGCGAGCTGGAGAAGGTGCGCGAACAGGGCTGGGCCACCGACCTCGGCGGCCACGAGGAGTCCATCAACTGCGTCGCGGCGCCCATCCGCGGCGCCGACGGCCGGGTCGTCGCCGCGATGTCGGTCTCCGCGCCGAACGTCGTCGTCACCGCCGACGAACTCCTCACCCTCCTGCCGCTGGTGCGCCGTACGGCGGACGCCATCAGCGGCGAGTACTCCGGCAGAACACCAGTGAAGGGCACCGAATGACGGACAAGACCGCACTCACCCCCAAGACCCACACCACCCCGCCGGCGAAGTTCTCGCACGGTGTGAGGAAGGGCAACATCCTCCAGGTCGCCGGACAGGTCGGCTTCCTGCCCGCCGAGGAGGGCAAGCCGCCCACGCCCGCCGGGCCGACCCTGCGCGAGCAGACCCTCCAGACCCTGGCCAACGTCAAGGCCGTCCTCGAAGAGGGCGGCGCCGGCTGGGACGACGCGATGATGATCCGCGTCTACCTCACCGACGTGGCCCACTTCGCCGAGTTCAACGAGATCTACAACGCGTACTTCGAGGAGCAGGGCCTGACCCGGCCGCCCGCCGCGCGCACGACGGTCTACGTCGGCCTGCCCGCGGGTCTCCTCGTCGAGATCGACGCGCTGGCCGTCCTCGGCTGACCCACCCCCACCCCCGCACGTCCGTGAGGCGCGGCGCCCTCGATGCGCCGCGTCGCGCTCCCCCCTACCCAGAAGCTGCATGCATTTACGTAGAGGACCCCCGAATGTCCCATCCGCTCGCCGCGTCCGCCCCAGCCGAGACCCCACCCCACACCGGAGGCCTGCTCCTCCTGGTCGACGGTACGGCCGGACTCCTGCTCACCGCCGCGCTCGGCATCGGGCTGCTGCTGTTCCTCATCATCAGGATGAGACTCCAGCCGTTCGTCGCCCTGCTCGCGGTCTCCATAGCCGTCGGCCTCGCGGCCGGCCTGTCGGTCACCGAACTCTTCGGCACGGTCCAGAAGTCGGACGCCGTCTCCACCATCGAGTCCGGCATGGGCGGCATCCTCGGCCATGTCGCGATCATCATCGGCCTGGGCACCATGCTCGGCGCGATCCTCGAAGTCAGCGGCGGCGCCGAGGTACTGGCCGGTCGCCTGCTCGGCCTGTTCGGCGAGAAGCGCGCCCCGCTCGCCATGGGCCTCACCGGTCTGATCTTCGGCATCCCGGTCTTCTTCGACGTCGGCATCTTCGTCCTGGCGCCCATCGTCTACGCCGCCGCCAAGCGCTCGGGCAAGTCGATCCTGCTCTACTGCCTGCCCCTGCTCGCGGGCCTGTCGGTCACCCACGCGTTCCTGCCGCCGCACCCGGGCCCGGTGGCCGCCGCCGGTCTCCTCCACGTCGACCTCGGCTGGGTCATCCTCATGGGCATCGTCTGCGGTCTGCCCGCCGTGGCCGCCGCCTGGGCGTACTCGGCGTGGATCGGCCGCCGCATCTTCGTCGCCGTGCCGCAGGACATGGTCGAGGCGGCGGAGGAGGCCAAGCAGGCCGTCGTCGACGAGCAGCGGGCGGTCGGCACGGAGCCGCGCGAGCAGCCGGTCTCCCTCGGCACGGTCCTGGGCATCATCGGCACCCCGCTGGTCCTCATCCTCGCCGCGACCTTCTCCTCGATCGCCCTGGACCCCTCCACCCTCCGCTCGGTGATCGAGTTCTTCGGCAACCCGTTCGTGGCGCTCACCCTCGCCCTGTTCCTCGCGTACTACCTGCTGGGCATCCGGCGCGGCTGGTCCCGCAAGTCGCTGGAGACGGTGTCCACGGCGTCCCTGAAGCCGGTCGGCAACATCCTGCTCGTGGTCGGCGCGGGCGGCATCTTCGGCGCCGTCCTCAAGGCCAGCGGCGTCGCCCAGGCCCTCTCGGACACGTTCAACGACGTGGGCCTGCCGGTGCTCGTCCTCTCCTACCTGATCTCCGTGGTCCTGCGCGTCGCCCAGGGCTCCGCGACGGTGGCCATCGTGACGACGGCGGGCATCGTGGCGCCCCTGCTGTCCGAGGGCGACCACTCCCAGGCCTTCGTCGCCCTGGTCATCATGGCCATCTCCGCCGGCTCCATCTTCGCCTCGCACGTCAACGACGGCGGCTTCTGGATGGTCGCCAAGTACTTCGGCATCAGCGAACGGGACACGCTCAAGTCGTGGACCGTGCTGGAGAGTGTCCTGTCGGTGGCGGGGTTCGCGGTGGCGGCGGTACTGAGCCTGTTCGTGTAGACGTCCTGTTTCGTGTAGGCGTCTTATAACGAAGTCGGGGCTGGCTGTGTGCGGCACAGGTTTGTCGACCATACTGCTCCGCTGTGGAGCAGCGCATAGGTTCGAGCAGCCAGCCCCTGGAGGGCGCCGGATTCGACCCGGCCTTCATCCCCGGGCTCACGTCACCCGCGTCGGCGAGGACGGAGGACGACGGGCCGGAGAAGGAGCCGGAGGTCGCCGCGGCGCAGGACGCCGAGGAGTCCGCCCCCGAGCCGGAGGAGACGGCCGAGGCGGCCTCGCCCTCCGAGCCGGAGGAGGAGGCCGACGTCGACGGTCCCGTCTTCGAGGCGTCCGACCGCCGCGCGAGAATAGTCGCGGACCACAGAGGCGTACGCCTGTCCCTGGACGACCAGGGATGCGAGTTCCGCTGGGACGAGATCGGGGCGGTGGAGACGGAGACCGCCCGCTTCGGCAAGCGCTACACCGTCACCGTCCACACCCCTGACCGGCGCTGGTACCCGATCGAGATCGAAGCACCGGCCAGGAGCCACTTCACCGAGTGGGACACGCAGTTGGACGCGGTACTGGACGCCTACTTCGAGGAAGACGCCGAGTAGCCGGCCGGTCCACTACCGGCAGTACTGGGCTTCTTTCCCGATGGCCCGGTACATGCAGTCCGCGTTCTCCAGGAGTTGCAGCACCGCGTCGCGGTTACGGGAGGTCTCCCGCTCGATCACCTCGTCGGGCGGGTAGAACCCGCCACCGCCGGACCTCGGATACATCTCGAAGGTGTACCCGAAGATCTTGTGCGTGCCCCAGAGGTAGTCGTCGATCGACCCGTCCGTGATGTACAGGTCGCTGGACTGCTCGGCCGTGTACCCGTTGCTCGCGGCCATCTTCTGCCCGACCGCCTTGAACGCCGCGTTGTCGTCCGCGGTCATGCCGGTGGTCGTGTCGGAGTACGTGTAGCCGAACGGCCACAGCACCAGCTCGCTGTACGTGTGGAAGTCGATGCCGGCCTTGATCTGCTGCACCCCGCCGACGACCCGGCTGCGCACGAAGTCGGCGACGACCTTCACCTCGGGTGCCGACTCCGCCGCCCGGCCCCGGTACGTATCGGAGGACGTCGAGCCCGAGGAGCCGCCGCAGCAGCCCCAGCGGTAGTTCCAGTTGCGGTTGAGGTCGGTACCGACGTACGAACTGCCGCTGTTGGGCTGGCGGTTCTTGCGCCACGAGCGGTACGACCCCGTCGCGATGTCGTACTCGCCGCCGTCCGGGTTGATGTCCGGGACGATCCAGATCTCACGGTTGTTCACCATGCTGGTGACGCGCGAGTCGGAGCCGTAGTCGGAGGTCAGCTCGCGCAGCAGGTAGAGCGCCATCTCGACGGTGAGGTGCTCGCGGGCGTGCTGGTGATGGGTGAACAGCACCTCCGGCTCGGACTCGTCGCTGCCCACGTTGTCGCTGATCTTGACGGCGACGATGTCCCGGCCCTGGTACGACTTGCCGATCACGCGCCGGCTCACGATGGACGGGTTGGCCGAGACGATCGAGTCGATCGCGCTCGTCATCTCCGCGTAGTTGTGGTAACGCGAGTCGGCGGACGGGAAGTCGTGGATCCGGACGTCGTCGTCGCCGGCGGACCGGTCGGGCGCGGCGCCGAGCGGGGTGACCTCGTAGCCCAGCGCGCGCAGCTTCTTGATCTGGTCCGCGCGTCCGGAGACGACGACACCGTGGCCGTGGGCCTCGTCCACGGTCACGCCGGTGCGCTGAAGTGCCGTGCGGTCCTCGGCCGTCGCGTGCAGGTGGATCTCGTACTGCCGGACGTCGTCGGCCGACGGGGCCGCCTTGCGGGCGCTGTCGGCGGTGGCGTCCGAGGTCGTCGCGGTCAGGGGCGCCGCGAGGGCGAGTGCGAGGAGGGCCGCGAGGGCGGCGGTGCGTCTGCCGGTGCGGGCACCGGAGCCTCGTATGCGGAGTCGCATGAAATCTCCTTGTGGGAGGTGGGGTTGTTCCGTGCGACGTACGTGGTGCGGGTGGCGCACATCGTTCTGCCAATGGCATGAGCAGGTCAAGATGGAAAGCGGTCGCGCATAGTACGCGGGCGGCGCGGCGGTCGAGCTGTCCTGGTCGAAGTACACCCACGGGTGTGACCCGAGCGTGCATATATGTACGCAGCGGGGGAGAGTGAGGGTCCGCGCAAGGAGTGTCCGGATCCTCGGACCACACCCCCAGAGGACTGGCTGATCATGGGCGGATCAGCGCCACGACGGGACCACCAGCTGCCGGTCGAGACGACCAGCTTCGTCGACCGGCGTGGCGAACTGACCCAGGGCCGCGAGCTGTTGGCCCGCGCACGGCTGGTGACCCTGACCGGGCCGGGCGGCGTCGGCAAGACCCGGCTCGCCGCGCGCATCGCGGCCCGGGTGCAGCGGGCCTTCCCCGACGGCGTGCGCTTCGTGCACCTCTCCGGGCTGCACGACCCGGCGCTCGTGCCACTCGCCGCCGCCGATGCGCTGGGGCTGCACGACCACTCCGCCCAGCCGCCCCTGGACGCCCTCGTCGAGCAGGTGCGGGACCGGCGGCTGCTGCTCGTCGTCGACAACTGCGAACATCTGGCGGGGGCGTGTGCGCAGCTCGCCGCGGCCCTGCTGCACGGCACCGAGGGCGTCCGCGTCCTCGCCACCAGCCGGCACCGGCTCGGCCTCACCGAGGAGCACCTGCTGGAGGTGCGGCCCCTGCCGGTGCCCGACCCGGACGGCGACCTCTCCGCCGCCGAGGGCTATCCGGCCCTCACGCTCTTCGCCGACCGGGCCGCCGCGGTCGTCCCCGGCTTCCGCCTCACCCCGGACAACCGCGCCTCCGTGGCCCGCCTGTGCCACCGCCTGGAGGGCCTCCCCCTCGCCATCGAACTCGCCGCCGTCCGCATGCGCGTCCTCGACGTCGACCAGCTCCTGGACCGCCTCGACGACCGCTACCGATTCCTCACCACCGGCAGCCCCGCCGCCCTGCCCCGCCACCAGACCCTGCGCGCGGCGGTCGCCTGGAGCCACGACCTGTGCACCGGCCCCGAGCAACTGGTGTGGGCCCGGCTGTCGGTCCTGGCGGGCAGCTTCGACCTGGAGACGGCGGAGGCGGTGTGCGCGGACGACACCGGGGAGCCGGACGCCGGGTGGGGGACTGGCCCGGCACCGGCGGAAGCGCTCCTGCCGGGCGGGCCCCGGTTCGCGGACGGCTCCTGTGAACTCACCCGGCCCGTGCAGGCGCTCTCGGGGACTGTGACGGTGGGGAGCGCGTTCCCGCCTGCCCCCGCTCCGGCAGGCGGGCCCGTGCCGTTGCCCGTGATGCGCCCCGAGTCCCTGATCGTCCCGAGCACCGGCGGGGGCCTGACGCTGCCCCCGCCGACCGCGGGCGCCGCAGGCAACTGGACCCCGCGGCCCGGAGGCCTCCGTGCCGACGACGTGCTCGACGCCGTCGCCGGGCTCGTGGACAAGTCCGTGCTGTGCCGGGAGCCGGGACCCGGCGGGGTGCGGTACCGGATGCTCGACACGCTGCGGCAGTACGGGCTGGAGCAGTTGCGGCGGACCGTCGGGGAGGAGGGCGCCGCCCGGCGGCGGCAGCGGGACTGGACGCTGCGGTCGGTCGAGGCGTGCGAGCGCGGCTGGTTCGGGCCCGGGCAGCCGGAGACCGTCGCCCGGCTGCGCGCCGACCGGGACAACCTGCGCGCCGCCCTCGACTTCAGCCTCTCCACCCCGGGCGAGGCGCGCGCCGGGCTGCGGCTCGCCGGCACCCTCTGGTTCTACTGGCACGCCTGCGGCGCACCGCGCGAAGGCCTGTACTGGCTCGACCGGGCCCTGGCCGCCAACCCCGAGCCGACCCCGGAACGGGCCCGCGGCCTCTGGGTCGCCGGACTGCTCGCCGCCGCCACCCAGGACTTCCCCCGCGGCCGCCGGCACGCCAGGGACGCCCTCGCCCTCGCCCGGCTCCTGGGCCACGCCGCCGAGGCCGCCCACGCCGAGTACGTCATCGGCGTCCTCAGGCTGTTCGGCGACGACCTGCCCGGCGCGCTGCGGCACTTCGAGACCACCGTCGCCCGCGGCCCCGTGCCCGGCCAACACCTCAGCGTCGTAGGACTCGACCAGGTCGAACTCGCCTGCGCGCTGGGTTTCCTGGGCGAGGCCGACCGGGCCGTCGAGGTGTGCGAGCGGGCTCTCGGACTGTGCGAGCGGCACGGCGAGCTGTGGGTACGGTCGTACGTGCTGCGCATCCTCGCCCTCGCGCACAGCGTGCGCCGCGACTGGGCCCGGGCCGAGCGGCACGCCCGCGAGGCCCTGCGCCTCAAGCTCGCCGTCCACGACGTCATCGGCATCGCCCTGACACTCGACCTGCTCGCGTCGATCGCCACCGAACGCGGCGCCCACCGGCACGCGGCCGTGCTGCTGGGCGGCGCCGACCGCGTCTGGGCCGACATCGACGCCGCCCGCTGGGGCGCGCGCACCCTGAACGCCGCCCGCCGGGACAGCGAGGAGCGGGCCTGCCTGGCCCTGGGACGGGACGCGTTCGAACGGGCTCACCGGCGCGGCGCCGGCCTCGGTCTCGCCGAGCTCGTCGGCCAGGCGCTCCAGGAACCGGCCCGCCCGCGCCCCCGCGAGTCCAGGGCCCCGCACGACGACACCCCGGTCCGTCTCACCCGGCGTGAGACCGAGGTCGCCCGGCTCGTCGCCGAAGGGCTCGCCAACCAGCAGATCGCCGACCGCCTGGTGATCGCCCGCCGCACCGCCGAAGGCCATGTGGAACGCATCCTCAGCAAGCTCGGCTTCAGCAACCGCAGCCAGATCGCCGCCTGGGTGACCGCCCAGCGCTGACCCGTCCGTACCGCGAACCCCGAGGGGAACCATGACCACCCGACAGCCCCCGACGCCCCCCGCGTTCGGCCACCGCATGGCCGTCTTCGGCACCGACGACGACTTCGTGGCCGCCGCCCTGCCCTTCCTCGGCGAAGGCCTCGCCGCCCCCGGCGAACCACCCCCCGTGGCCATCGCCGACCCCCGCAACCTGGACCTCCTGCGGGACGCCCTCGGCGCGGACGCCAAGGACGTCACCTGCATCCCGCACACCGACTGGTACACCGGCTCGGCCGCCAACGCCGTCGCCCAGGCTGCCTCCTACCTCACCGCCCACGCCGGTCCCGGGGGCAGGATCCACCTCCTCATGGAGCCCGTCTGGAGCGGCCGGGCCGGCCGCTCGGCCCGCGAGACCACCGAGTGGATCCGCTACGAGGCCCTCGCCAACCTCCTCTTCGCGCCCATGGCCACGACCGCGCTGTGCGCGTACGACACCCGCACCGCCGGCCCCGCCGTCGTCGCGGCGGCCCGCCGCGCCCACCCCGACACGGAGGTGTACGAGGACCCGGTGCGGCTCGCGGCCGAACTCGACGCCGTACCGCTGCCGCTGCCCCCGGCCGGTGCGCAGCCCCTCCTGGAGCCGCACGCCGCGGCCGTGCAGGCCTGGGCACAGACCCGGGGACTGCCCGCCGCCGACGCCGAGTTGTTCGCCGCCGCCGTCGCGGAGACGGCGGCGGCCCTGGCGCCCCTCGACGGCACCGCCCTGCTGTGGGGCGAGGCGCCCGCCTGCGTCTGCGAGCTGCGCTCGGCCCGCCCCGTCGGCGACCCGCTCGCCGGCTTCGTCCCGCCACCGCCCGCCGGGCCGGAGCCCGGCCCGGGGCTGTGGTACGCGCGGCAGGTCTGCGCGTACGTGGACATCCGCGACGACGCGGGGGGAGCCACGGTCCGCCTCCAGTACGCGTAAGCCGCCCACCTGCGCAAGCAGGTAGGGGATCGGGTAGTCCTCCCCCTGCGCCGGAGCGGCCCCAGGGGCACCCTGGGGGCATGCTGCAACTCTCCGGGCGCCACCTCCCGGACCCCGACGCCAGGTACGGCCCGTTCCCGCAACCACCCCTGGGGGCCGGCCACCTGAGCGTCGAGTACGCCCCCGAACCCTCCGCCGTCCGCGAGGCCCGCGCTCAGGTGCGCAGGCAGTTGGAGGGATGGGGGCTCGCGGAGCGCGGTGAGGTGGCGGACGTGGCGGAACTGCTCGTCGGTGAACTGGCCACCAACGCCCTGGTGCACGCCGAGAGCCGCTTCCGGCTCACGCTCTTCGCCGCACACGGCGTACTGCGCTGCGAGGTGGCCGACACCGAACGCCGCGTGCCCCGGGTGCTGGACGCGGGCACCGGGGAGAGCGGCCGTGGGATGTTCCTGGTGGACGCGCTGGCCCAGCGCTGGGGCTGCCACCGGGACGGGCCGGGCAAGACCGTGTGGTTCGAGCTCGGCACGTGCGGATCGGACGGCTGTGGTCGGCGACAGCCGTGACGCTCCGCTGGGTGGGCCCTGGCGGTGCGTCCTGCCCGCCTGGGCCCGTCTTCGGGCCGCGGGTCCGTCGTGGTCGATCGCGCAGTTCCCCGCGCCCCTGAGGTCGGACCCCTCCTGCCCTCTTGTCGGGCCGGGCTCTTTGCGGTTTGTTGACCTGCATGGCGGAGACCACGGGAAACACCAGGGACCACGAGGCGTCGCGACACCCTCAGCCTCGTAAAGCGAGTTGGAAGTACATCGGTCCGGGCATCGTCGTCGCGGCGACCGGTGTCGGCGCGGGCGACCTGGTCGCCACACTGATCGCGGGCAGCAACTTCGGCTACACCCTCCTGTGGGCCGCGATCATCGGCTGCCTGGTGAAGATCTCCCTGGCCGAGGCGGCGGGCCGCTGGCATCTGTCCACGGGCCGCACACTGTTCGACGGCTGGGCGAGCCTCGGTCGCTGGACCACCTGGTTCTTCGCCGTCTACGTCGTGGTCTGGGGCTTCGTCTACGGCGCGGCGGCGATGTCGTCGAGCGCGCTGCCGCTCCAGGCGCTGTTCCCCGATGTGATGGACCTGAAGTGGTGGGGCATCGCCTGCGGCCTGGTCGGCCTGGTCTTCGTCTGGTTCAACAAGTACGCGGTGTTCGAGAAGGTCATGACCGTCCTGGTGGGCGTCATGTTCCTGGTGACGGTGTATCTGGCGATCCGGGTCACGCCCAACATCCCCGACGCCTTCGCGGGCCTCCTCCCGGTGCTGCCCGACGAGAAGGACTCGATCCTCAACACCCTGGGCCTGATCGGCGGCGTCGGCGGCACGATCACCCTCGCGGCCTACGGCTACTGGGTCAACGCCAAGGGCTGGACCGACACCGGCTGGATGAAGGTCATGCGCCTGGACAACCGCGTCGCCTACGCCACGACCGGCATCTTCGTGATCGCCATGCTCTTCGTCGGCGCCGAACTCCTGCACTCGGCGAACGTCGCGATCGCGAGCGGCGACAAGGGCCTGATCCAGCTGGGCGACATCCTGGAGGACGAGTACGGCGCGGCGACGGCGAAGTTCTTCCTGATCGGCTTCTTCGCCACGTCGTTCACCTCGCTGATCGGTGTCTGGCACGGCGTGAGCCTGATGTTCGCCGACTTCGTGGCCCGCCTGTCGGGCACGGGCCAGGCCAAGGGCGAGGAGGTCGCCTCGGGGACCCGTGAACGCTCCTGGCCCTTCCGCGCCTACCTGCTCTGGCTGACCTTCCCGCCCATGATCCTCCTCTTCGAGGGCCAGCCCTTCCGCCTGATCATCATCTACGGCGTCCTCGGCGCGGCCTTCCTGCCCTTCCTCGCCGGCACGCTGATCTGGCTCCTGAACTCCTCCCGCACGCCCAGGGAGTGGCGCAACGGACCGCTCAGCAACGTGATGCTCGCCGTCGCGGGCCTGCTGTTCCTGGTCCTGTGCGTGAAGCAGATCTGGGACCAGCCGTGGGGGGAGTTCTTCTAGAGCGGGAGAATGGCCGGATGACCCAGCACCCGCCACCCGGCCCGGGCTTCGGCCCGCCCCCGCCGCAGTACGCGCCTGCGCCCCCGTACGCCCCCGCACAGCCTCCGTACATCCAGGCTCCGCCGCCGCCTCAGCAGGCGGCGGCCGGCCCGGACTTCCTGGCCGTCGACAAGCGCAACGCGGTCGTCGTCGACGCGTCCGGCGTCGCCTTCGAGACGTCAGGCCTCACGGTCGAGTTCCGCTGGCCGGAGATCCGCGGCGTCCACTACCGGGCGAGCCCGGACGGCAAGGCGCTGATGGTCGCCGTGGTCCACATGGACGGCAGGTTCTACGAGTGCGTGGTGGAGGCCAAGCCCAGGACGCGGCTTCAGGAGTGGTTCCCGCAGCTGGCCTGGGTCCTCGGCCACTACCGTCCGATGGGATAGGGGCCGCTACGGCAGCCCGTGCACATGCGGACCCACCGCGTTGGACCACGCGTTGCCGGCCGTGGCGTCCCAGTTGGTCGACCAGGTCATCGCGCCCCTGAGGTCCGGATACGTCCGGGGCGGCTTGAACGAGCCGCAGCCCGTGCCCCTGGTCAGGCAGTCCAGGGCGCTGTTCACCACGGACGGTGCCACGTACCCGCTGCCCGCCGCCCGGGTCGAGGCCGGCACGCCCAGGCCGACCTGGGACGGGGCGAGGCCGTTCTCCAGCTGGATGCAGGCCAGGGCGGTCAGGAAGTCCACCGAGCCCTGGCTGTAGACCTTGCCGTCGCAGCCGAGCATGGAACCGCTGTTGTAGTACTGCATGTTGACGACCGTCAGGATGTCCTTGATGTTCAGCGCGGTCTGGAAGTAGGAGTTCGACGTCGACTGCATGTCGATGGTCTGCGGGGCCATCGTGATGATCAGCGACGAGCCCGCCTTCGCCGAGAGCGACCGCAGCGCCTGCGTCATGTAGGTCGCGTTCAGGCCGTTCTCCAGGTCGATGTCGACGCCGTCGAAGCCGTACGTCTGCATCAGGGAGTACACGGAGTTCGCGAAGTTCGCCGCCGACGCCGCGTCGTTCACCGCCACGGTGCCGCGTTCACCGCCCACCGAGATGACGACCTTCTTGCCGGCCGCCTGCTTGGCCCTGATGTCCGCCTTGAACTGGTCGACCGTGTAGCCGTTCAGTCCGGCCGAGTCCAGGGTGAAGGTCACCGCACCCGGCGTGGACGTCGCGTCCGCGAACGAGACGGCGATGATGTCGTAGTGGGAGGGCACGTCGGCCAGCTTCTGGACCGTCGCCCCGTTGTTGAAGTTCTGCCAGTAGCCCGTCACCGCGTGCTCGGGAAGCGCGGGGCCCGGGCCGTTCGGCTTGGTGGTGGTCCCCGTCACCGCCGCCGACCTCGGCGACTCACCCGCCGCGTTCGTCGCCGTGACCTGGAAGGAGTACGACGTCGAGGCCGCGAGGCCGGTCACCGTCGCCGAGGTGCCGGAGACCGCCGTGACCTTCGTGCCGTCGCGGTAGACGGTGTAACCCGTCGCTCCCGAGACCGCGTTCCAGGCGAGGGAGACCGAGGAGGACGTCGTGCCGGAGACACTCAGGCCGCCCGGCGCGGACGGGACCGTCGGGCCCGGGTCCGTGCCGCCGCCCCCGTCGGGGCCGAACACCGACACGTCGTCCGCGTAGTACGCCGCCTGCCCGTACCAGCCGTGCGTGTACACCGTCACCGACGTCGTCGACGAACCCGTGGTGAAGGTCGTCGACAGCTGCTTCCAGGAAGCGGAGTCCGGCGTCCAGGTGGACACGTCCGTCGTGCCCGTGCCCGAGACACCGAGGTAGGCGTAACCGCCCCGGACCCAGGCGCCCAGCGTGTACGTCGATCCGGGCTTCACCCTGACCGTCTGGGCGCACCGGGCGTTGTCCTGCCCCGCCGGGGTCGCCTTCAGCGCTGCCGTGCCGGCGTGCACCGGGGAGGAGACGGTCGTACCGCTGCCCGCCGAGCAGGTCCAGTCGCTCAGGCCCGACTCGAAGCCGGCGTTCCTGGCGTTGTTGACGTCGGCGGCGGATGCCTGGCCGACGGTCGTGACAGTGAGGGCCAGGGCCGCCGTGAGGGCGCCCGACCACAGCCGCAGGGATCGTCTGTGTCTGGACATGACAAGAAAATGGTCCAGACCAACGACACTGTCAAGAGGTCCAGACCAACCTGTCCAGCAGCAGCCCGACCGCACACCCTGCCAGCAGCACGCCCGTCGACATCCACAACGCCGGCCCCGCCGGGTCCAGCACCCCCGGCCGCAGCGCCAGCAGCAGCACCTGCGCCGCCGCAGGAGCCGCGCACGCCGCCGCCAGATGCCGCCCCGGCATCTCCCGCCACGGCTGCGGATGCACCCGCGCCGCCGCCCAGGTGGCGAGCACGACACACACCAGGTTCGGCAGGTGCACCAGCGCCAGCGCGGCACCGAACGAGCCGACGCCCCGAGGGCCGACGAACGGGCCGTACACCAGCGTCATCTGGACGTACTCGCTGACGACCAGGACGACGATGCCGACGGCCCAGCAGCGGACGAGCGCCATCAACCGCTCCCGAAGATCTCGACGTAGAGGAGGACCGCGAAGCCCAGCGCGGCCATGCCGCAGCCCGCGACCAGGGCGAGCGACTGGAGTACCGGGGACCAGCTGCCCCGGCCCGCCACCGTCGCCGTGCCCTGCGGATCGTGCGGGTCGTAGGTGACGGTGACGCGGGTGCCCTCCGTCGTCGACCAGCCCGCCAGGTCCTCGAACTCGACCGGCGTGCCGTCGGCCGTACGGAAGGCGAAGAAGTGCCGCCGGGCGTCCGAGCGGTGGTACGGCTCCGTCTCCACCCGGACGCACTCGCCCTGCGCCCGCACCCCTCGCCGCAGCACCCGCGCCACCGTCACCAGCCGCCGCGCGTACTTCCACGACAGCGCGCCGAACAGTGCCACGAGCAGCGCGAGTACGACGTAGCCGGCGCCCGGCACCTCCATGGCTAGTGCACCTCGACCGAGTCGATGATCCGGTCCAGGTCACCGTCCGACAGGGACCCCTTCTGCGCGTCGACCCGGATCGCGAAGGCGGAGTCGGTCGAGTCGAGACCGGCCAGGATCACGCCCTCGACCGGGGTGCCCTTCGCCGGACCGCCGTCCTCGCCGGTCGCCTCGAAGGTGAAGTCGATCCGCTTCGCCTCGTCCGCACCGGCCAGCTCCACGTCCTTCTGGCCCTTGACGTCCGCGCCCATCTGGATGCCCGCCTCGGCGGCGATCGCGGCCTGCTCGGCGGAGTTCGCCTCGGTGAACCCGAGCTGCACGGTGATGACCGAGACCTTCCTGCCGCCCTCCGTGCGCACTGCCGCGGCCGCGTTGTGCTTGCCGCGCTCGCCGGCGCTCTGCTCCTCGTACCCCTTCGGATACGAGACGTCGACGCCCTTGGTCTTCAGGGTGCCCCAGCCGACGGGCACCGAGCCGGCGTCGGAGCTCCCGCAGCCGGTCAGGGCCACGGAGGCCGTCAGCAGGGCGGCGGCCAGGAGGGCACGGCGGGTCTTCATCGGCTTGGACTCCGTCTCGTCAGTTCGCACAGTAGCTGTAGGGAAGATAGGAGCGACCGTTCCCGCGGGGCGCCCCCAGGAACCGGGCGTCGGTCAGCGTCTCCGACTTCTTCTCCGTGCTGATCGTCATGCCCAGACTGAGCCCGAGATTCAACTCGAAGCCGTACTCGGCCGCGTTCACCTCACCCGTGTACGTCATCCGGCTCGACCTGCCCTTGTCGAACATCAGTTGCCCGAAGGGGTCGTCGGCGCCCGGGCGGGACGTCGGCGCGTGGTCGTCGAACATGTACTGGAAGGGCGTGGCGACCTGCTCGTTGTTGCTGTCCAGCCAGCGCTCGGCGACCGCCCGGTCCGCGTCGCCCTCGGGGCCGGGGTCGAAACTGACGGAGTTGGTGACGATCTCGATGCCGGTCTGCGAGTCCGTGCCCTTCACGCCGGCGTTCCCGCCCCGCTTGTCGCCGTCCTTCTTGCCGTTGTCGCCGCCCGCCTTGGCGCCGTCCTTCTGGCCGCCCTCCTCGACGGTGCGGGTCATGTCGACGCGGACCAGCTTGCCGGTCTTCTTGTCGTAGGTGACCGTGATGGTGCCGGTCTGCGTCGTGTTCGCCGCGTACTCGCCGCTGAGCGGGCCCGCCTCGTAGCCCACATTGGAGCCGTACTCGATGGACGAGGAGTACGTGTACGACTTGGTGTTCTTGTAGGCGTTGTCCGTCCAGGTGACGTCGGGGGAGTACTTGAACGTGCCGCCGAGCGCGGCGCTCAGTTTCTTCTCGTCGCCCGCCGAGATCTTCAGGCCCGCCGACGCCGAGGCCTCCAGGCCCACCTTGCCGTAGGTGATCTGCCGGTTGTCGCCCAGCTGGTCCTTGATCCGGTTCTGGGTGTCCTCTTCGTCCTTGAGCGGACCGGTCCCGAAGAGATAGGCGATGCTGTCGCCGAGACTGGCCTCGGCGCCCCCGGGCATGGTGCGCCGCATCTCGTACATCTGCAGCTTCTCCACGTCGTCCCGGAACCGCTGGGCCTCCTCGGGACTCTCGAAGACCCAGGTGTCGCCGTTGGTGACCTTGATGCCGAGCCCGAGCTCCACCTTGTCGGCGCCGAACCGGCCCACCTTCATGCCCGGTTTGAAGTCCTTCTTCGCGGCGACCGACGCGGCGTCCGTGAAGGTCAGATAGACCAGCTGGTCCTTGTCGTCGACCGTGCCGTCGCCGTTGACGTCCGTGTTCGCCTTGATGTGCTGCTCCTGGAAGCCGTACTCCTTGCCGATCTCCCAGAAGAGGATCTTCGCCTTGGAGCCCGCCTTGTCCGTGACGGAGGAGACCTGGCACAGCGCCGGCTCGAAGTCGGCGTCGGTGAGGGGCTTGCCCGGCCCGGGCCCGCCCGAGGCGCAGTCGCCGCCACCGGCCACCTTGCAGATCTGCGCGGCGATCTTGTCGTAGACGAGCTGCCCGACGCCGGTGGCCGAGACGGCCAGGACGATCGCGGCGCTGACGACGACCATGCCGAGGTACTCGGTGCCGGTCGCGCCGCGATCGTCGAAGACCGGTCTGTGTCCGTACGTCCGTATGCCACCCCCGCCGGCCATACGGCACACCTCCTTGCCCGAACCACGTGCCTGTGGACGGTGAGAGTAGGGACGCACCCCGGCGGGAGGCGTGGGTCTCAGGGCCCAAACGGAGACCCACCGTCAACACTGGGCCCTCCGGGACCACCGGCCGGGACTACCCGAGCCCCCGCCGCGACCGGCAAGATGCTCAACCTGCCCCGTTTTGACGCATCTTGTGCAACGACAGTTGCTCCTCAGCTACACAAACGCTGTTCTCCGGTCACAGAGCCGTGGATACAGTGCTGAGGTAGTCACGCAGTGAAGTCACCACGGTGTGCCGCGGTAACAAGGCGGCGCGCCGAGGGCATGGGGAAACGGGGAGCTGCGCGTGCCAACTGCCATTGCCGTGACCAGTGCCGACATGGCGCTGCCGCCACAGGACGAACGCACCCTGCCCGCCGTGGTGCTGCGAGACGTCGACCGGCGCCCGCTGGAGCAGGCGCTCGCAGACATGCAGGCCCTGGTCGAACACCACGGCCATGTGATCGTGGTGTGCTCACAGGCCGCGCCCATCACCGTGCAGCGACGGCTGTACACCCTGCGCTCCCTCATGGAGACCGACCGGATCGCCCTCTTCCAGCCCGATCTGCCCCCGCTCGGACTCGCCGTCCTGGCCCGCCAGTTACGACAGCTCGCGTCCTGCGACATCAGCCCCGGCGTCCTCGCCTCCGCCGGGCGGCTGCTCGTGCACTACATCCACGCCGGGGCGCTGCTCAACTCCGTCGCCCGGCTCGACCGGGTCCCCGTCGGCCTGAAGTCGCACGCCAAGTCCTGGGTGCCCGGCAGCCAGTTCGGCGTCCTCGCCCACCCGGAGCCGCAGCTGGTCCGGATCACCCCCGAAGCCGAGCTGCCCGGCCCCGAGTTCGGCACCTGGATGCTGGTCGCCAAGGGGCAGCTCCCGTCCGACTGGGTCACGGGCACCCTCGCCCCGTCCTGGAAGGTGCAGGGCCTGCGCGAGACCCCGCTCCCAGCCGAGTCACCGGGTTGGTGGGGCACCGGCAAGCTGATCGAGTTCTGCAGTTACCTGCCCGACCTGTCGGTCCTCTACCAACTGGTCACCTCCGTACGGCGGACCCGCTGCCACTGGTGCGGCATCGACGTCATCGGCGACCGCTGCGTGTTCTGCTCGGCCACGCCGCCCGTCCACGACCAACCCCGCCAGAACCCGCACGAGAACCAAACGCCCGTCGGGTGAGTCCTGAACCACAGGGCGCGCCACGGGACTCGCGTCACAGGGTCCTGGCCCCGGCCCGCACGGACCACCGCTCACACCCGTTCGTTTCCGCTCGACCGATATCCCCAATGAGGTTGTACGGTTCATGAATTCCCGTCAGCGCCGCGGCGTGATTCTCCTGCTCCTGTCGGTCGTCTGCGCCCTCGGCGCCTTCGCCGGCGTGCTGTCCGTCATCAGCGACGTGAAGTCCAAGGTCGGCCCCGAGGTCACCGCCTACCGGCTCAAGTCCGACGTACCGCCCTACACCACCCTCAGCACGGGCCAGTTCGAGAAGATCGAGATGCCCGAACGGTGGCTGTCGGACAACGCCGTCACCGACCTGCGCGAGATCCAGGGCAAGATCGCCGTGACCACGCTGCAAGCGGGCTCGCTGCTCCAGTCCGACATGATCGTCCGCCAGCCGGCCCTCCAGCCCGGCCAGCAGGAGGTCGCCATCATGATCGACGCGGCGACCGGTGTGGCGGGCAAGATCACGCCCGGTTCCTCGGTCAACGTCTACGCCACCTTCGAGGGCAAGCGCGAGGGCGACCCCGACCAGTCGAAGATCATCGTGACCAACGCCAAGGTCCTCGACGTCGGCGAACTCACCGCGCTGAAACCGGACGAGAACAACCGCACCCAGCAGCCCACCGACGCCGTCCCCATCACCTTCGCGCTGTCCGCCCTCGACGCCCAGCGCCTCACCTACGCCGAGTCGTTCGCCCAGCGGGTCCGGCTCGCGCTGGTCGCGCCCGGCAGCGACACCACCGTCCCCGAGCAGGACCGGACGTACGAACTCGCGAAGGACAAGTGAGAGGCCCGCATGCCCACGAGGATCCTCCCGGCAGTCGGTGACGCGGACGCGGTCCGGTCGATCACGACGCTGCTCAGCCAGCTCCCGGACGCCGAGCCGGTGGCACCGGTGGTCGACTCCACCCAGCTCATCGACACCCTCGCGCGACTGGCCGCCGAGTCCGTCGACGAACTGCCCGAGGTCGTGGTCGTGCACGAGCGCATCGGCCCGGTCCCCGCGCTGGAACTGATCCGCGAAGTCGCCCTGCGCTTCCCGGCCGTCGGCGTCATCCTCGTCACCTCGGACGCGAGCCCCGGCCTCATGCAGGCCGCCATGGACTACGGCGCCCGCGGCATGGTCGCCCTGCCCCTGAGCTACGAGGAACTCGCCAGCCGCGTCCAGGCGGTCGCCCAGTGGTCCGTCGGCGTACGCCGGCACCTGGGCGCCGGCGCCGACGTGTTCACCGGTGTCGGAGGCACGGTGGTCACGGTGAGCGGAGCCAAGGGCGGCGTGGGCACGACCCTGACGGCGATCCAACTGGCCCTCGCCGCCCAGGCCTCCGGCCGCAGCACGGCGCTGGTCGACATGGACCTGCAGACCGGTGATGTGGCCTCGTACCTGGACGTCCAGTTCCGCCGGTCCGTGGTCGACCTGGCCGCCATCACGGACATCTCCCCGCGTGTCCTGGCCGACGCGGTCTTCCGCCACGACACCGGACTCGTCCTGCTGCTCGCCCCGGCCGAAGGGGAACGCGGCGAGGACGTCACCGACCGCGCCGCCCGCCAGATCGTCAGCGCCCTGCGCTCCCGCTACGAGGTCGTCGTCATCGACTGCGGCGCCCAGCTGAACGGCGCGGGGGCGGCCGCCGTGGAGATGGCCGACAGGGCCCTGCTGGTCACGACGCCGGACGTGGTCGCGGTACGGGGCGCCAAGCGGGCGGTGCGGATGTGGGACCGGCTCCAGATCCGCAAGGCGGAGGAGACGACCATCGTCGTCAACCGGTACTCGCGCGGTACGGAGATCCAGCCGCCGCTGATCCAGAAGATCACCGGCACGGCCGTCGCGGCCACCGCGGTCCCCGCCAACTTCAAGGAACTGCAGAGCGTCGTGGACGCGGGCCGCATCCACGAACTGGAGAGCAAGAGCTCGGTGAAGCAGGCCCTGTGGGGCCTGGCCGGCGAACTGGGGCTGGTCAAGGTCCCCGAGGGCGCCCAGAAGGCGGGCCGGTTGCGGGGGGACCGGGGGTCGGTGAACTTCCGGCGGCGGAAGGAAGGAGGGGGATGAGAATGCCCAGGCCCGCGAGACGGCGGGACGACGGCCAGGTCACCATCGAGTTCCTCGGCATGATGCCGACGATCATCGTGACGCTGGTGGTGCTGTGGCAGCTCGTGCTGGTGGGCTACACCTACACGCTCGCGGGGAATGCCGCGGACGAGGCGGTGCGGGCGGGGACGGCGGCGGAGTACGACCGTCCGGGCAAGTGCGAGCAGGCGGGACTGGACAAGCTGTCGGACGCGTGGCGGTCCGGCGCCGAGGTGAGCTGCGGAGGTACCGGCTCCGGCTACATCATCTCCGACGTCGAGCTCCAGGTCCCCGTCCTCTTCCCGGGCACGATCGCCTTCCCGTTCACGGTCAAAGGCCACGCGGGTGCGGTCGAGGAGGCGAAGTGAGATGGCGTACGTCCGTAGAGAGCGCGATCGCGGCCAGGTCGCCATCGAGTACCTCGGGTTCCTCCCGATCCTGCTGCTCGTCGCCATGGCGGCCGTACAGCTCGGCCTGATCGCCTACACGGCGCAGCAGGCGGGGACGGCGGCACGGGCGGGGGCGCGCAGTGCGTCTCTCCAGCAGGGCAGCGCCCAGCAGGCCTGCACGATCGCGGTCAGCGGCTGGCTGGCCGACGAGACCGACTGTTCCGAGGCGCCGGGAGGTGACGAGGTCACGGTCACCGCCACCGTCGAGATCCCGTCCATCGTCCCCGGCTGGGAATTCGACCCGGCACGGAAGACCGCCACCATGCCGCTCGACCACTGAGGCCGTCGGCAACGACCACTGAGGCTGTCGGCAACGAACGAGGAGCACGGGAGACCATGAGCCTGCGAGCACGCATCAACTCCCCGGAGGACAACGGCAACCGGGGCGAGGACGGCCACATGGTCGCCTCCTACCGGGCCAAGCTCCTGGAGGAGATCGACCTCGCGGAGATGAGTTCGCTGGCCGCCGCCGAGCGCAGGGCGCGGCTGGAGCGGGTGCTCGGGCACATCATCAGCCGTGAGGGCCCGGTGCTGTCGACGGTGGAACGCTCGCAGCTGATCCGCAGGGTGGTGGACGAGGCGCTGGGCCTCGGCATCCTGGAGCCGCTGCTGGAGGACGCGTCCATCACGGAGATCATGGTCAACGGCCCGGACGCGATCTTCGTGGAGCGCGGCGGCCGCGTGGAGCAGCTGCCGATGCGCTTCGCCTCGAACGACCAGCTGATGCAGACGATCGAGCGGATCGTCTCGACCGTCAACCGCCGCGTGGACGAGTCGAACCCGATGGTCGACGCCCGCCTCCCCTCCGGCGAACGCGTCAACGTCATCATCCCGCCCCTGTCCCTGACCGGCGCCACCCTCACGATCCGCCGCTTCCCGCGCTCCTTCACACTCCAGGAGCTGATCGGCCTGGGCTCGCTGGACGAGCACATGCTGTACCTGCTGGCGGGCCTGGTGCAGGCGAAGTTCAACGTCATCGTCTCGGGCGCGACGGGCACCGGAAAGACGACCCTGCTCAACGCTCTGTCGGGCCTGATCCCGGAGGGCGAGCGCATCATCACCATCGAGGACTCGGCCGAACTCCAGCTCCAGCAGGCGCACGTGATCCGCCTGGAATCCCGCCCGGCGAACGTGGAGGGCAAGGGCCAGATCACGATCCGCGACCTGGTCCGCAACTCCCTCCGTATGCGCCCCGACCGCATCGTCGTCGGTGAGGTCCGCGGCGGCGAGTCGCTGGACATGCTCCAGGCGATGTCGACGGGCCACGACGGCTCGCTGGCCACCGTCCACGCCAACAGCGCGGAGGACGCGCTGATGCGCCTGCAGACCCTGGCCTCCATGTCGGAGGTGGAGATCCCGTTCGTGGCGCTGCACGACCAGATCAACAGCGCGGTCGACGTCATCGTCCAGCTCACCCGCTTCGCGGACGGTGCCCGCCGTATCACCGAGATCGCGCTGCTGGAGAGCCACGGCAGCGAGCCGTACCGACTGGTCACGGTCGCCCGCTTCAACGCCCAACCCATGGCGGCGGACGGCCGTATCCACGGCGCCTTCGAGTACCACCCCCTCCCGCGCCGCACCGCCGACCGCCTCTACATGGCGAGCCAGCCCATTCCCCAGGCCTTCGGCATCGCCCAGTCCGCGGACCAGCTAGCCACCCGAGAAGCCAGGTAGGAACCGTCCCCATGGAACTGCACACGCTCATCACGCTCACGACCGGCATCACCTTGCTGACCTGCGTCCTGACGGTCATGGGCCTGCACTCCTACGCCATGGGCAAGGCGCAGCGGCAGGCGCTCGTCGACCGCCTGTCGGCCACCGGCCAGATCCAGGTCGGCGGCCGCCGCCGGAACTTCCGCGGGATCGACCGCCGCCTGCGGCGCACCAAGCTCGGCAAGAAACTGGAACTCCGCCTGGCGGCCACCGGCCTGGACATCACCCCGGGCGAGTTCTTCGTCTACATGCTCGCCACGGTGGCGGGCCTGTGGCTGATCGGCCAGGCGGCCCTGGCCCCGTTCTTCGGCCCGCTGGCCGGTCTGCTGGGCATCTGGGTGGCCCTGCAGTTCCTCAACTGGCAGCGGCAGAAACGCATCGAGAAGTTCATCAACCAGCTCCCGGAACTGGCCCGCATCCTCGCCAACGCGACCCAGGCCGGACTCGCGCTGCGCACGGCGATCGGCATGGCCGCGGAGGAACTGGAGGCCCCGGCGGGCGAGGAACTCGGCAAGGTGGCCGACCAACTGGCGATCGGCGCGTCGATGGACGACGCCCTGGGCGAACTGGCGGACCGACTCCCCTCCCGTGAACTGGTCGTCCTGGTCACCACACTCGTCCTGTCCAACCGCGCGGGCGGCCAGGTGGTCAGCGCGCTGCGGAACCTGACGGAGACGCTGGAGGAACGCAAGGAGACGCGACGGGAGGTCCGCACCCAGCTGTCGCAGGTGAACATGACCTCGTACGCGGTGCCGGTGCTGGGCGTGGGCTCCCTGTTCCTGATGAACGGCGTGAAGGACGGGGCACTGGAGCGCATGACGGGCTCACCGCTCGGCCAGGGGGCGGTCATCATCGCCTTCTCCCTCTACGCCGTCGGCTTCATCCTCATCCGCCGCCTGTCCCGCATCGACGTCTGAGAAGGCCGGAGCAGAATCATGGGACTTCTTCTCGCACTGGTCATGGGCCTCAGCGTCTGGGGCGTCTTCGCCGGCATCCGCATGTACCGCGCCGAGGCCAAACTCCCCGGCGACCTCGCGCTCGCCCTGGAGGTCGGCTCCACCCGTACGGGCGCCGTGGACTCGCTCATCGACCGCCTCGGCATGCGCTATGCCCCCGCGGTCCTGCGCCTGATGGGCCCCAAGCAGGTCGCCAAGTACCGACGCAAGATCGACCTCGCGGGCAACCCCGGCGGCCTGACGATCGACCGCTACGCGGCCCGGCGGGCGGTGTACGGGGCTCTCGGCGGGGTCGGCTGCCTGGTCTTCCTGATGCGCGGCCAGCTCGTCGTGGCGCTGCTCCTGCTCGCCTTCGGGGCGTTCTGGACGGAGGTCGGCATCTGGGCGGCGATCCGCATCCGCAAGGACGTGATCGAGCGGACCCTGCCGGACTTCCTGGACGTGCTGGCGGTCGTGGTGAGCGCGGGCCTGGGATTCCGCCAGGCCCTGGACCGCGTCGCCTCGAAGTACGAGGGCCCCTGGGCCGACGAACTGCGCATCACGCTTCGCCAGATGGACCTGGGCATGAGCCGCCGCCAGGCCTTCGCGGAACTGCGCCGCCGCAACGACTCCGAGCAGGTCGCCATGTTCGTCACGGCGTTGCAGCAGGGCGAGGAACTGGGCGCCCCGATCGTCGACACGCTGGTCGCCCTCGCCAAGGACATGCGGCGTACGGATGCGCAGAACGCCCGCCGCAAGGCCGCGCGTGCCGTTCCCAAGGCCACGATGATGATCACGACCTTCATGGTCCCGGCCACGATGCTCCTCCTCGGCGCCGGACTGATCCTCGGCTCGGGCACCGACTTCGGCGTTGTCACGGGCGAGTAGGGGGCGAGACCATGTCGATGACAGGAGAACGCACCGGGCGGCTGCGCCGCCGCCCGAGAACACCGGAGATCACCACCCCACCGGCAGGCACCGTCCTGCCGGCACACGTCCGCACAGGCGCCCCCGACATCCCGGTGACGTCGGCGACACCGGCGCTGCCGCCGGGGTGGGAGCGGGCGGACGCGTCGGTGGGCGGGGCGGTGGGCCGGGCGATGGGCGGGGCGCACACGGCCGTGCCGGTCCCCGCGAACGGAGGTCCGGCCGCCGACGGTGCTCAGCCGCCACACGGGTCACCCGCACCCGCGGACGAAAGCCGCGGCGGCGGTACCGGTGGTGCGACTAATAGGCCGGTCCCGGCCGAAGGCCGGGCGAAACCCGCCCCCGAACACCCGGCGATACCCATCCAGATCAATGCCCTGCAGGCCATGTGCCGGCAGGTCTTCGGCTTCCGGCTGGCCATGATCGCCCTGGCCACCCCCACCGCCCTCATCAACGCCAACGAGGGCCTCCCCACCCGCCTGGTGGGCGCGGCCGTGGTCATCACCTTCATGACCTCCTACGTCCTGTTCAGGGACTGGGAACGCTTCGGCCCCCTTCTCCTGCGCCACCCCACTCTCCTGGCCGCGGACACCCTCTTCGGGGCCCTCCTGCTCATCTCGGCGGGCCCGGGCAGCACCCTCGCCTACGTCAGTGTCTGCACCCCTCTCCTCGCCGGCCTGGTCTACGGCTGGCGCGGAGCGGCCGTGTTCGCCTCCCTGCAGGCCCTGCTGCTCCTCCTGATCCAGGCGGCGATGGAGGACCCCCAGCCCGGCATCGCCGAGTCGTCCCTCCTGCCCGGCCTCTGCGTCATCGCCGGTGCCGTCGGCTCCAGCCTCCGCAACCTCATGCTCCGCTTCGGCGCGGCCACCCAGGCCCTGACGACGGTCCAGGCCCGCCTGGCCGTCACGGAGGCGGTCGGCGCGGAACGGGCCCGACTGGCCCGCGAGATGCACGACTCGGTCGCCAAGACCCTGCACGGCGTCGCCCTGGCCGCGGACGGTCTGGCGGGCTCGGCGGGCGCCGCCCACATGGACGTGGCCCTGGTGAAGCAGCAGGCCGACCTGGTCGCCCGGTCAGCCCGCCGAGCCGCCGCCGAATCCCGCGAACTCCTGGCGGACCTGCGCCGCGAATCGGACCCCGGCCAGGGCACGGACGTACTGGTCGAACTGGCGGCGCGCACCCGCGACTTCAGCGCCCGCACGGGCCTCTCGGCGGTCTACCGCCCCACCGGTGACCACTCCGTACCCCCCGTGCCGCCCGCCGTGGCCCGCCAGCTCCTCACCATCGCCTCGGAGGCCATGGAGAACGCCCACCGCCACGCGGGCCCGACCCGGGTCGACGTCCGCGCGGGCGTCCACGGCGACCTGCTCCGCATCAGCGTCTACGACGACGGCCGCGGCCTTCCGCCCGGAACCACCCTCGAACAACTACGCCGAGCGGGTCACTTCGGCCTGGTCGGCATGGTCGAGCGGGCCGCCTCGGTGGGCGCCCGCATCCGCATCGGCCGGGGCGGCCACCCCAAGGGAACGGAAGTCCGCCTGGAGCTACCGCTGGCGGCCCTGACCGCACCCCACGGCTGACCACCCAGACCATCCATGACCCTCCATGACCACGCCGCATACGCCCCCCACGACACGAGAGGAGGCAGCCGATGCCGGACCAGACGACCCCACACCCCGGCGCCTCACAGCCGCCACCGCAACAGAACCCGTTCGACTTCCCGCAGCCCGCAGAGCCGAGCCGACTCAGGGTCGTCGTGGCCGATGACAACCCGGTGGTCCGCGCCGGCCTCACCGCCCTGCTCTCCGGCCGTGAGGACATCACGGTGGTGGCGGAGGCGGCCGACGGCCGCGAGGCCTACGAGGCCGCCCAACAGCACCGGCCCGACGTCGTCCTCCTCGACGTCCGCATGCCCGGCGTGGACGGCATCTCGGCGCTCCCGTACCTGGTGCGGATCGCCCCGGTCGTCATGCTGACCTACAGCAGGGAGTCGGAGATCGTCCAGGAGGCCCTCCGCCGGGGAGCGGGCGGCTACCTGGTCCACGGCGAGTTCACGGCCGGTCAGCTGGTCGACGCGGTCAGGGACATCAAGCAGGGCAGGGCCCACTTCACGCCCACGGCAGCGGGAGCGCTGCTGGCCCAGCTCCGGCAGGGCCAGGGGCAGGGCCACGGCCAGGCTCCGGGGGACTCGCCGCTACCGGATGGACTGGGCCAGGCGAATGCGAATGCATACGGAAATTCCGCTTCCGCATGGCCGCATAATCAAACCCAACTACCCACTCAACCAGCCGATATGAGTCTCCCGCACGTCCCGCCCCCACCCACTTCCCCAGAAAACCTTTCGCAAGTGCAACCGGATGTGGGACAGTCTTCGTCTGGGTGGACGAGTGGCCGTCCGGCCGCTCCCGACAGGTCGCGGTTCCAACTGAGTACGAGGGAGGCGGAGATCATGGACCTCATCGCGTCCGGCATGAACAACCAGCAGATCGCCGCCACCTGCTTCATCAGCGAGAAGACGGTCAAGAACCACATCAACCGCATCTTCGCCAAGCTCCACAGCACCAGCCGCTCCGAGGCCGCGGCGAAGTGGCTCGGCACGGCACCGGGCTCACACCGAGGACTGGGGTGACCATCGGTGACGGTATGGGGGAAGAGTTCGTTGGGCCCGTGCGATTGGGCCCTGGATTGGGCCCTGGGACCCTCTGGCGGACCGGGCGTTCCGCCGTACGTTTCTGGTGTCGAAAGCGGCACCGCCGAAACCGGAGGGGTACACCATGAGCGACCTGATGCTGAAGACGGCTGTTGCGACCAAGGTCCGCGTGAACGGCTGGAAGAACACCACCGTCGAGGCCATGCAGCGCCGGTCCGGCGACAAGGGCCAGACCGCGGTCGAGTACCTGGGCATCATCGCGGTGGTTGTGGCGATCGTGCTGGCGATCACGGGTACCAACCTCGGTCAGACGATCCTCGGAAAGATTCAGGCGCAGATCGCCAAGGTCGCTCCTTGATGCGACTTCGCCGGTGCGGCGACGCAGGGCAGGCCTTCCCCATCTACATCACGGTGGTGGGGGGCCTGCTCTTCCTCGCGTTTGCCTACTTTGCGGTCGGCCAGGCCGCGGCGAATCGGAACGGCGCCCAGACCGCAGCCGACGCGGCGGCACTCGCGGCTGCCCAGGACAGGCGGGACCAGCTCGCGGGCGCATGGGTGAAAGACGTACTCGACCCGAGTAAGTGGCAGGGCATCTTCAACGGGATCGCCGAAGGGCTCGGTCCGTCGTGCTGGCGGGCACATCAGCTCGCCGAACGGAACGATGCCCGAGTGATCAGCTGCTCCGATCAGGAAGGTCCGCTGCGCTTCACGGTCGAGGTCGAGACCAACAAGCCCATGGGGGACTCCGTTGTCCCCGGCGAGGCGAACCGGAAATCGAACGCGTCCGCCACGGCCGTGATCGAGCCCCGCTGCGACTTCGACCCCCCAGCTGCGGACGCCAAGCCCGACATACTCCCGCGGCTTCTGTGCAAGGACGGCCGGAACTGGGACCTGGATCCGGACGATCTCGATCTCGATGTTCTGCCGAAACCCGAGGACCTCTTCGACGTCCATCTGGCCGACTGACAAGCGAACGACGAGTGATGAAGGAAGCAGACAGATGAGCATTCGGTTCACTGCGAAGGCCCGCAGGGGGATGGTCGCGTTGACCGTTGCGGCCGGACTGGCTCTTGGCGTGGCCGGCTGCGGCGGCGGCGGAGAGGACGACAACAAGTCGAGCCCGTCGGCGTCCACGTCGAAGAACAGTGGCTCCAAGCCGAGTGCTCAGAAGGGGCAGTCGGAGACGCCCCTGGCCGAACTCAAGGGCACGGACGGTCTGCTCCTCCAGATCACCTCTGCCCAGAGGGACTCGGGCGGCTTCCTCACCGTGAACGGAACCGTGAAGAACGACGGAGCCAAGTCCGCCGTGATTCCTCCGCAGACAAGCGGTGACGAGACTGAGGTCATCGCGCACGGTCCCTCACTGGGCGGCGCCACCATCGTGGATTCCAAGGGTAAAAAGCGCTATTACACGCTGCGTGACACCGAAGGACGCCCGCTGACGACGACCGGGCTCGGAAACCTCGAAGCGGGCCAGACCCTCCCGGTCTTCATGCAGTTCCCCGCACCGCCGACGAGCACCACCGAGGTCAGTTTGCAGGTACCGACGTTCTCCAGCGGCACGATCAAGATCTCCGGGTGAGGCCGGTCATGACCCGTACACACACCCGGAAGGCGACACCACGCCTCGCCCTGGTCCTCACGGCCGCTTCGGTCATGGTCGCCACGAACCTCTACGGCGCCGTATCGGCCCATGCCGACGAAAGCCCCAGCGTGCCCCCCGGCACCGAGGCCTCGGCCTCCGCCCCCGTCAAGGTCGACCCGAACGACCCCGACCTCAAACTCCCTGAGGGCGCCACCCTGGCCGCCGCCAAGGTCCTCGACATCAAACAGGTCGTAGAAGACCAAAGCGGCGACGAACGCCGGGAAGACACCAACGCCGACGTCAAGTTCGCCCTCCAGGCCGAGGTCCTCTTCGGCAAGGACAGCGCGAAGCTCGGCGCCCAGGCGAAGGCCCGTATCTCCGCGATCGCCGAGGAGATCAAGACTCAGAACGCGACGAAGATCCGCGTCTTCGGCTTCACCGACAACCTCGGCTCCTCCGCCCACGGCGACGTCCTGTCCAAGCAGCGCGCAAACGCCGTACAGGAGGTCCTGGACCAGGAGCTGAACGACTCCAACGTCACCTACGAGGTACGCGGCTACGGCGAGCAGTACCCGATCGCGGACAACTCCACGGAGGCCGGCCGTAAGAAGAACCGGCGCGTCGAGGTCTCCTTCCCGCGCACGGAGAGCTGAGTCACCAGCGCCCCTCACCCGGGGCCCGTCTCGCGCCACCGCAGGCAGGGACGGGCCCGGGCCCTGCGGTTCAAGTTGGGCCAAGGGTGGGTCCGGGGGCCCATGTGTCAGTGTTCGATTCTCCATAGCCTCAGCCGGGTGCCCGCCTTGAATGCCCGCCCGCTGAACTGAGGTCACACATGTCCGGTGCCGGTAACCCGATACCCCCGAGCGGGATTTGGGGTGCGCAGAACACCCCTTCCTGGGACCGGCGTTCGCCGTTGCCACGGGAGCTGGGCTGGGCGCAGGTATTCCTGTGGGTGCAGTTCGCGCTGACGGCGATGTACGTGGTCACCGTGCTGTCGGTGGTGTCGTACTACTCCGGGGAGATCTTCGGGATCCTGGTGTACGACTCGCTGCCCAGCGTGGCGGGGATCTACCTGGCCCGGCGCCTGTGGCGGGGCGGGGTGTGGACGAGCCGCGCACTGATCGCCGTACAGGCGTGGATCGTGTGGCTGTCGCTCGGGACGCTGTTACACGGTGATCTGCGGGGCTTCACGCAGGCGGCGATGCCGGTTGCGGTCATCGTGCTGTTGCGCCGGGCCCGGTCGCGAGAGTGGTTCGAGATCCTTCCCCAGGACAGGGAGGAGCGCCGGGCGTTCAACCTGGCCAGGATGATCCGCTGGCGGCGGGACGAGGGCCAGACCGCGGTGGAGTACGCGGGGCTCATCGCGGTGGTCGCGGCGATCATCGTCGCGCTGTCGGTGGGCGGCCTCGGCGGGCGTATCGCCGACGGCATCCAGTCGGCGGTCTGCTCGGTGACGGGCACGGACTGCCCCGCTCCGCAGGGCGATGGTACGGAGGCGGGTGCGGCCGGGGACAACGACGGTGCGCAGCGAGACGGTTCGGACACCAGCGCCGGCGCCGACGGCGGCAACGGCGCGGACCCGGACGGCGGCCAGAACGCGGACGGTGGCACGGGGACAAATGGCGCTGGGGGCGCGAACGGCGAGACAGGCACAGAAGGCGACTCGGGCACCCAGGCCGGTCCCGGTGGCCAGGAAGGCACGACCGCCGACGGTGCTACGGGCGGCGGCAACAACAGCGAAGGTGGTCCGGCATGGGAGACCCGGATCATCACCTATGACGGCGCGGGGACGAACGACACAGTCCCCCTCGCTCCGGGGCCGTTCGACGAGAGGTCGCTCTGGGACGACGTACACGACCAGGAACGCCACGACAGGACGTTCATGGACCACGTCCGTGGCTTCTTCGTGGCCCCGACCAAGAGCTTCCTGGCCAGCACCATGGACGTCGTCAGCGACCCGGTCGGCTCGATCAAGGACAGCTGGAACGGCCTGAAGGGCTACACCACGAACTGGTGGGGCGACAAGGCCGACGAGCTGGGCAAGGAGTGGGACAAGGGGAACTACGTCTCCTCCGTATGGGGCTGGGTCAACTCGCCCGAGGACTTCGTGTCCGACCTTGCGACCGACACGCTCATCGACAAGGAGAACTGGGAGAAGGGCAACTACGGCGCCTCCATCGGCAACACCGTCGTCGGCGTCGTCGGCATCTTCAGCCCGAAGACCATCACGAAGTTCACCAAGTTCAAGAAGCTGGCCGAGGTCGGTGAATCCCTCGACAAGGCGGCGGACGCCGCGGAGAAGGCCCGCAAGGCGGCGAAGGCGGGCGACTTCGACGGCGCGAAGAAGGCCGCGGACGAGGCGCAGAAGCACGCCGACGAGACGAAGAAGAAGGCCGAGGAGAACGGCAGCTGCACGATCGCGATCGGGCGCGTCCCGTACGGCGGTGGCGGCAGCCTGCGCGGAGTCCCGGGCACCGGCACAGGCGTCCTGGCAGCCCCGCAGGCCGGCCGGATCGTCGTCGCCGCAGGAGGCGGCAAGGAATGCACGGGCGACGACGCCGACGACGCCCGCCAGGCCCAGCAGGAGGCGCTGGACGCGCGGGCCGATCTGCTGCGGGAGCAGATCAAGGCGTCCAAGCGGCTCCCGGGGGACGAGAAGGTCAACCTGCAGGAGGCCCAGCTCGAGAACCTGCTCAGGCGGGCCAAGGACGACGTCGACCCGAACTCCAAGGACATCAGCAAGAAGGAGGCGGCCGACGCCATCGCCGACGTCTCGGAGCTGGTGAACCAGAAGAACATCCACAACATCAGCAGGGAGAAGCTCGCCGCCAAGGTGCTGAACTCCAAGACCAAGGACCAGCTCGCCGAGAACCTCGCCGAGGTGAACGCTACGAAGCGTGTGGCGCAGGACGAGGCGGCGGATGGCAGCACGGTGTACTCGGACATCGGTGACACCAAGGAGCGGCGGGACAAGGGCGAGTCGCCGGTACGTCCGGACGGCCGGGGTGGCGAGATCGACGTCACGGGCATACCGGACGCCGATGTGGCCTACCGTGGCAAGGACGGCAAGGTGCACGTCGTGGAGGTCAAGAACACGGGGAACGCGACGACCAAGAGCTCCATCGCCACCCAAGTGACGAGGTTGGGCGAGTGGCAGAAGGCGGAGCCTGGCCGCGTCGCCCGCTATGAGATCGCCTCCACCAAGGGGTGGCAGAAGATCTTCGACGGGTTCAAGCCCAAGAAACGGGGCGAGGTCCCTCCCGAAGGAACGCCAGCCTCCAGCATGGCGGACAACGGGGTCGGCGCCCGCATCGCCGGCCAGGACGTGACCCCCGCACAGCTCAGGGCGATGAACGATGCCTGGAATGCCAAGAGCGAGGCTGAGAAGTACGACGCTCTACGCTCCGGCAAGATGAAGGATCCGAGGACCGCGATGGAGCACCTGGGGGTGTCATGACGTACGACGAGGACCATGCGCAGGTTCCCGAGGACCGTACAGCTGCGCTCCTCGGAGAGCTGGAGGCGGCGATGGCCGCTGCGCCGCCGAGAACGAGCGGCTGGCCGGACGAGCTGGAGGACCTCTGGGATCGGACCCAGGATGAGCCCGGTCTCCCGCTCACCGACGAGCAGCGTCAGCACTTCGCGGCCCGACGGGAACGCTGGGAGGCTTCGTTTAAGGTGCAGCGGTTGCTGCAGTCCCTGCGGGAAGCCGTGCAGCGAGGTGGGCTCCTTGACGCCTCCCGGGCCGCTGCGCTTGCCGAGGCGTGCGTACACGCCCGTCTGGGTGTCTATAACGACATCTGGCTGCTCCGCGATCTCGGCCGCCCGCACGGTGAGCAGGCACTGGCGCGCCTCGTACAGGACGAGTCGGTGGACGAAGGCGACCGTCGGGAGGCCCGCGAGTGGCTCGCGAAGCTGCGTGAATCGGAGTACAAGATGCGGGCGGCTCATCCTGTCAACGGCGAGGAACTGCTCCTGCCGCAAGTGGTACGCGATCTGACGACCGGCCGGGCCGGCGGCTGGGAGATCGAGAACGAGCCGGCTCCGGAACGCTTCGCCCAGGCCCGGGCGGTTCTCGAAGCGCTGTTGCCTGACAAGCGGTTGGCGTCGGAGGAACCTCCCGAGTGGGGTGGGGATTGGCTGGAGGATGCGGATGACCGGCCCGCGTGGCTTGAAGTCGAGATGGTGCTCCAACCCCTCGTCCCGGATGCGCGATCGGTCACACGGGAGCGCCTGATCTGGGGCTGGCATGAGTGCAAGCGGCTCGGCATCGACCTGGAGGACACGGATCCGGAGGCTTTCGCCGACCGCTGGGCAACCCGCATCGCCGCATTTCTGGCACGGGGAATGCTCGAATGGCTGTGGCGCGAGGACTGCTTCGCTCCTTGGGCCCTGGACCTCGCCATGCGCTACATCGACCGGAACGTCGCAGTGGCCGAGGCGACGCGACTGCTCACCGAGGCGGCGGAGGTCGGCTCGCAGTGGGGGCCCACAGCAGGTGGTCGGCCTGGCCCGCCTTGACGTCCCGGATGAGCGCCCGGGGGCATCACGGCGAAGTGAAGAACACGGTGAACCCGACGTGTCAGCCGGAATTCGTCGGGGAGATCAACACACTCTCTGAGTGGAAGAAGGCGAATCCGAGCAGAACGGCTCGAGTTGAGAGCGACAAGCCTGATAAATGGATAGCCATCACCCCGTGACGCACGACTGGTGCCGCCAGGTTTCCGTTCAGCCGCCGAACCAGACGACGAGGCGGACGTTGTCCTCACCATGGAGTTCGGACAGCGTGCCCATCACATTCCACACAGGTTGCCACGGCCCGTCGGTCGGTACCAGGTCGCGATAAGCAGGGATGACAGGTCGGTACACCTCGTCGCCGAGCAGGAGCTCTCCGTCGGCGGGCCACCGGGAGGGAGCGATGTTGCCTTCTCCGAACTTGGCGGCGGCCGAGTCGTACAGCGCATCCGGGAGTGCGGCCAATCCGTCAGGTACGAAGGATCCGTCCTGGGTACGGGACCAGCGCCGGACCCAGTGCCGAGACGGGCCGTCGGTGCAGGGGGCATTCCAGTCGACAGCCGACAGTTCACGCCACGAGAACCACGAATGGCTGTGGCCAGCGAAATCGTCCGCATCCCTTCGTACCGTGTCCGACATATCTACAGGGGCTCCGCGCTCAGGGAAGAGAGCTCTGACAGGCTCCACACTCCGGACGTCAAAGAGTGCTGACCACGACATGTAATCGCGGGCCCAGTGAAGGTACCGGAGTTCGGAGAAGGTCTCCCACAGCACGTGTTCAGTGCCATAGCGTCCAGGCTGGGGTCTGCATTCCAGCCATCCATACAAGTCGGCACTCATATAAGCGACTCTATCCAATGCTGCCGCTGCTGAGTGTTCTAATGGCTGGCTATTGACCCCGACCCCGGCCGCTTCACCGACACGGAGGGCGACTTGTGGACACCTACCTGCTGCCCGTTGCCATGCGCGAGTTGCCACCGCCTTGGCACGATCTGACATACCGCAGGTCTCAGGCCCCGGAGGCACTTGCCCCCACGGAGGAGAGACGTGAGCAGGCCCGGCACGTGCTGCGCGCGTGCCTGCCCGACCGGCGGCAGAGTGTGCACGACTGGGACGAGGAACTACGGGACTTCTACGACGACCGCGATGACCACACCTTGGACGAGGCAGACGCCTGGTTGACCCGGATCATGCCGACCACTTCCCAGGTCACTCGGGAGCGGGTGGTACAGGTGGTCGGAGCCTGGGCTGACATGGGGATTCCTACAGTGCCTGAGCCACCGACTGAACAGTGGGTCGACAGGGTGGCGGCGGAGTGGGCCGCCTCGGTGCGGCAGGCACTGGCGTACGACGCCTTCGCTTTCATAGAGCGCGCAACTACCGCGGGATTGCTGAACGATGGGGAGTCTGAAGACGCCGCGCTGCTCGCAGCGGCGTTCGTGCGGGTCGGCATGGCGGTCGAGGCGGCGGTGCGCCTGCTTGTCTCGCTCGGTCGTCCGCGCGGTGAACAGGCCCTGATGGAGCTCGTACACGACGACGAGGTCCGGGACTTCCGCCCGTATGTGCGTTCCCGGCTTCTCGGGCTGCGCCGTTCGGTGTACGAGGATCGAGCCCGGGAAGTCACCCGCGACGAGGAGCCGCTGCTGCCCGAAGGGCTGCAGGGCCTTCCGCATTCCTGGCAGAACGACTTCGACTGGGGCGCGACCGCGCCGGATTCACACAGCCTCGCCCAGGCGCGTTCAGCACTGGAGGCGTGTCTGACTGTCGAGCGAGTGCCGGCTGACGCGCAGATGTGCAGTAACGCCCCGGCGGACAGCAGTGCCATCGCTGAGGTGGTGCGTGCCCTGATGCCGTACCCACGACTGGTCACTCGCGAGCGAATGAAGGAGGCGTGGCGCGAGTGCCAGTCGTTGGGATTCGATTTCCAAGGCATGGACGCCGCGTCCTTCGCCAAGGTCTGGTGCAAGAGGATTGCTGACCGGGTCGCCGCAGCGGTCTTCCGCTGGCTCGCTGACCTCCCGCAAGGCGGAGGAGCGGCAGGCGACAGGGAACTGGCTGTTCTGTCGGCAACGACCCTTTGGGCCGCGGAACTCGCCGAGCGGTGTGTCCGGTGCGGCAGCGCGGTAGAGGAGGCCATCTGGTTCCTCCATCGCACGGATGACGTGCCGGACAGCCGGGAAGCCCTGGCGCGACTGGCCTTCGACCCGAGCCTGCCGGTCACTACGAGGAACGCCGCGCAGGAGTGGGCGCCATGACGCCCCAACATTCGTTGCTGACCCGCAAAAGGTGTACGACGGGGCGAGGGACCGATAACGCTCTTCAGCGGATGCCGGCGTCCGGCCCATGCGCGGAGTCCCTCGCCTTCGAGGTGACTCAGCCGGGGGAGTACGGCGACGAAGACGGTGCGGGCGTACTCCTCGGTCCGCAGCAGCCCTGGTACGTGCATGACCAGGGCCGTCCGCACGCGCGTGGCATGCCACTCGAACTAGGCGATGTCCAGCAGTACGACAGGCAGGGCACCCAGGTACTGTTCCCACCACCCTCGTTCCGTGCCTTCGGCCATGGTGACCAGTGCTGACACGTAAGGACCCGAAAACCGTGATGGAGTATCTGGGGGGGCTCATGACCGGTGATCAGCAGGTGCCTGAGATCCTCGGGGAACTGGCGGCAGCGATGGCCGACGCTCCGCCGACCACCGACGGCTACTGGACCTCCGAAGAATTGCACGACCTCTACGAGCGGTTTGAGAAGGAGCCTGACCTGCCGCTTTCCGATGGTCAGCGGCGGCTCTTCATGGCCCAACGAGCCCGCAGTGCGGCGTCGTCACGTGTCCATAGTCTGTTGCGCTCGCTGGAGAAGGCTGTGGAGCACGGCCAGGTGACCGCCGTCCCAGACGCTGCCGTTCTTGCTGAGGCGTGTGTGCGCGCCAGACTCGCGGCGTTCGATGCGATCAGCGTCCTCTACCGCCTGGGTGTGCCGTACGGCGAGCAGGCGCTGGCACGACTGGTTTCCGACAGGCATGTGGGCGACAGCGATCGACGCTGGGGCCGCTGGTGGCTGAGGCGCCTGCGGGAGCCGATGTACCGGGGGATGGCGAGCCGTCCTGTCGAAGGTGAGGAGCCATTGCTGCCAGAGCTGGTACGGAACCTGACAGTCGGTTGGCAGGGCGGCTGGGAGATCGAGGAAGAACCGACGCAGGCGCGCTTCGCTCAGGCCCGCGCCATTCTTGAAGCGCTTTTGCCCAGCACGAGGCTGCCGTTTCCGGAGCCCACTCCGGAAGGGGAGGGGGACTGGGACGAAGACGAGGATGAGCGCCCCGATTGGCTGGAGATCCGCATGGTGCTGCGAGATCTGATGCCGGATGTCGGGTTGGTTACCCGAGAGCGCATGACCGAGGGCTGGTACGAGTGCAAGCAGCTGGGGCTGGATTTGCAAGGCGAAGGGGCTGAGGAGTTCGGTGACCGATGGGCCACGCGCATTGGTGCCTGGACCGCGGAAGGCATTCTGTCCTGGCTTTGGCGAGAGGACCAGTTCTCCCCATGGGCCCAGGACCTCGCCAGGCGCTACATCGACCGGAATGTCGCCGTGACCGAGGCGACTCGCCTGCTGTCCGAGGCGGCGGAGAGCGGTTCCTGAAGCCGTGGCATACGAAGAGGCGCACGCGGAGGTTCCCGAGGACCGCACAACTGCGCTCCTAGGAGAGTTGGAGGCGGCGATCGCCGCTGCCCCGCCGAGAACGAGCGGCTGGCCGGAGGAACTGGAGGACCTCTGGGATCGGGCCCACGAGGAGCCCGGTCTCCCGCTCACTGACGAGCAGCGTCAGCACTTCGCGGCCCGTCGGGAAGATTGGGAGGCGTCGTTCAAGGTCCAACGGCTGCTGCGTTCCCTGCAAGAAGCCGTGGAACGTGGCGAGGTCCTGGACGTCCTACGAGCTGCTGCGCTGGCCGAAACATCCGCGCACCGCGGTCTCGGTGTCCGTCAGGACATCGCCCTGCTCCGCGACCTCGGCCGCCCGCACGGCGAGCAGGCGCTGGCGCGCCTGGTGAAGGACGAGTCCGTGGGCGAAGGCGATCGACAGGACGCCCGTGAGTGGCTCGCGAAGCTGAGGAGACCGGAGTACAGGGCACGGGCGGCTCGTCCCGCCGACGGCGAGGAGCTGCTCCTGCCCAAGGTGGTACGCGATCTGACATCCGGCTGGTCCGGCGGCTGGGAGATCGAGAACGAACCGACACCGGAACGCTTTGCCCAGGCCCGGGCCGTTCTCGAAGCGCTGCTGCCAGGCAAACGGCTTGCGCCGGAGGAACCTCCCGAATGGGAGGGAGAGTGGCTGGAGGATGCGGAGGACCGGCCGGCGTGGCTGGAAGTCCACATGGTCCTCATCCCCCTGATGCCCGACGCACGGTTGGTCACGCGGGAGCGTCTGATCTGGGCCTGGTACGAGTGTGAGCGACTGGGCATCGACTTGGAGGACACCAACCCCGAGGCGTTCGCCGAGCGGTGGGCCGCCCGCATCGCCGGAAACCTGGCCCGAGGAATGCTCGAATGGCTATGGCGCGAGGACTGCTTCGCCCCCTGGGCCCAAGACTTCGCCATGCGCTACATCGACCGGAACGTCGCGGTGGCCGAAGCGACCCGCCTGCTCTCCGAGGCGGCGGAGGCCGGCTACCGCAGCCCCCCGCAGTTAGGGCCTACAGCAGGTGGTCGGCCTGGCCCGCCTTGATGTTTCCCGGATGGGAGTACGGAAGGCATCGCGGCGGTCGGTCCCGCGGCCACCGCTCCGGCGAAATGAAGGAGCCGAAGACCACGATGGACTAGCGGGCGTCGCATGACGCACGCCGAGCGGGCGGCCACGATCCTCTACGACATCTCGGCGGCGATCGCAGCCGCGCCGCCCACCACCGACGGCTGGACCGAGGACGAGTACGAGCTCTACGACCGGTTCGAGAAGGAACCCGACCTGCGGCTCACCGACGAGCAGCGACAACGCTTCGCCGCCGCGCGCGCCCGCCAACGGGCGGTGTACCGGATCGAAGATCTATTGCACTCGCTGAAGGAGGCCGTTCGACTGGGTGAGGTCTCGGCTTCCGCCGAGATCGCGGAAGCGACTGAGTCGTGCGTTCGCGCCGATCTGGCCGCGCTGTCGGCGATCGACCTGTTCAAGGTACTCGGCACGCCCTACGGCGAGCAGGCGCTGGCTCGTGTGGTGGTCGACGAGTCGGTGGGCGAGTACGACCGGTGCTGGGCCCGCGCGCATCTCATCCGGCTGCGGGCGCCAGTGTATGAGGAGATGGCGGCCCGCTCGGTCGAGGGCGAGGAACCTCTGCTTCTCCAGGTTGTACGCGACTTCGCGTATGGAAGGCACGGCGGTGTCACCACACCCGATGACCCGGAGGCCACGGAGGAGCTCATCGCCCACGCTCGGGCCGTTCTCGAAGCGCTGCTGCTCGACCGCCCGCTGGAGTGGCCGGAGCCGCCGCCCGAACCGGAAGATCGCTGGTGGGAGCGGGAAGAGGGGCTGCCAGGGTGGGCAGAAGTCTGCATCGTGCTCCCCGGGTTGATGCCGAACGCACGGCGGGTCACCAGGGAACGAATGACCGAGGGCTGGCACGAGTGCGTACGGCTCGGTATTGGCCTGCAGGACTCCGGGCGCGAGGACTTCATCGACCGATGGGTTACCCGCATCGGCGCCTGGATTGTGGAGTGGATCTTCTCTTGGCTCGCGTTGCACTTCCCCGCTGGGTCGACGGAACTGGCAACCCTGTACGCAGAACGCCGTGTCGCCGTCGAGCAGGCATCAGTCCTGCTCTCCGAGGCGGCGGATGTCCACTCCTGAAGCCGTGGCAATGGGGCCGAGCAACTGGGCCCCCATACGGCCTCATCGACAGTTCATACCTGGGGCCGGTCCTACAGCAGGTGGTCGGCCTTACCTGCCTTGATCTCCCGGATGAGCGCCCGGAGGGCATCACGGCTGTCGGTCAGATGGCGCTCCTCCTGCCCGGCGACGGCGATGTAGGCGTTTCCGTCCGCGTCGGTGCCTATGCGGAAGCAGTTGTTGCCCTCGCCGCAGTACGGGTCTTCCCAGGTGATGCCGGTCACGGTGGCTTCCTTACGGTCAGAGTTCGCGGACGACGCTGCGAATGAGGTCACGCGAGGCCGCCGTCGGCAGCGCTGAGTCGTCCATCCAGTCCAGATGAGCACGGTACTTGGTGAGCTGCGCCTCCGCGCCGGTGAATTCCGGTCCGTGTGCGGAGTCCAGCTGCACGGTGTCGAGTTGGGGCACGGCCCCGTCGGCGTACAGGAGCGCGTGCCCTGCCCCGGGGAACCCGCCCACGCTCGTCGGGATCACCCGTACGTCGATCGTGTCGTGCTCGGACCGCTCGGCCAGGTGCTCCAGTTGCTGCCGGGTCACCTCGACGCCGCCGTACGGCATACGGAGCGCGGCTTCGTGGACGTAGGCGACGTACGGCAGTGACTCGGGCCGGTCGAAGACCTGCTGCCGCTCCATGCGGTGCGCCACGCGCAGCTCCACCTCCAGCCGGCTCAGCGCGGGGAGGACGGCGGCGAAGACGGCACGGGCGTACTCCTCGGTCTGGAGGAGTCCCGGCACGTGCATGACCTGTGCGGTCCGTACGCGCGTCGCATGCCACTCCAACTCGGCGATGTCCAGCAGCCCGGCGGGCAGCGTGCCCCGGTGGCGTTCCCACCAGCCCCGCTCTTTGCTGTCGGCCATGGCGACCAGCGCCTCGACGTAACGTGCGTCCGCACATGCGTAGTTGCAGGCGAGCGTGCGGACACGGTCGGCTGAGAACGGGCGGATCCCCGACTCCATGTTGGACAGCCGGGTTCGGTCGATGCCCAGCAATCCGGCGGCGTACTCCGTGGTCGCCCCCGCCGCGAGTCTCATCTTCCGCAACTCGGCACCCAGACGCTTCTGTCGCTCCGTCGGCGTACTTCTCGTGGCCATGCCGCCCCTTCTTCAGCTGTGGTGCCCCTCAGTCTGCCGGTGCGCGACGCCAAGGTCCATCGCGATAGGGGTAATTATCTCCAATCTGATGGACACTGTGACTCTGGTCCCTATACGGTCAGTGACAGATCGACTACACAACTCTCCGCCGAAAACGGAAGCGCATCACGCGTGCCCACCCACACACTCCTGCCCTGGGAGGGGTGGGCCCGCGTCAGGGAGACGAGCCACCCGGCGGAGCAGAATCCCCGACGACCAAGGGAGTTGCCATGCCCGCGTCCGTGACCACCTGCTCGTCCCCGGCCACCGCCCCCACACCCTCGACGCCCGAAACCCTCGCCTACAGCCTCACGCTTCCTGCCGCACTCCAAAGCCCGGCCATCGCCCGCACGGCGACGCGGACGATCCTGCGAGCCCACGGCCTGGAGGACGTCACCGACGCAGCGGTGCAAGCGGTCGGCGAACTCGCGGCCTGCGCCTGCCGGTTCACACCCTCCGCAGAGGTCTACGTGTCGCTTCGCTACCGGGAGTCCGCCCTGCGCGTGATCCTCTACGACGGCCACCCGCGTCACGTGAATCCCCACCTGGCGGCCGCCTGCGACACCCGCCGCCGAGCGGCCCTGCGGGTGCTCGCCTGTGTGGTCCGGGCGTGCGGCGGCAACTGGGGTTTCGGTGAGGCGCGCGAACCCGGCGGCGGTACGCGCATGTGGGCCGTGCTTCCGCACCACGGCGCCCGGGCGTACGTACGCGGCGGCGGCGTACTCAAGCGATAGTCCCCGCCATTTGGGCCCCGTTTTGGGGCCACGGGCCCATCCCGTCCCGCCGGCCCCTTCCTACTCTCGGGCCGTGTCGTAGAGCGAAGGTGGGGGGACATGGCCTCGATCGGGGGAGCGCCGGAGTTCGGGGCCGGGTGGCCGTCGGGGCCTGGTCGGCAGAGGGACATGCCGGGCTCGCTCGCGACGGCGCTGGTCCTCGTCCACACTCTTTTCGCAGTCACGGTCGTCGGTGGCCTCGGCCTCCTGCTCACCGCGGCCTCGTACGACGCCCTGGACGGCGGCGTACTCGCCCAGACGGCCTACGCCGCCGCCCCAGGAGCAGTCGGCTGGTGGTTGGCCCGGCGTACCTGGGAGGGCGGAGCCAGGATCAGGGGCGGGCTGATCGCCGTACAGATCTGGCTGATCCTCGGCTCGATATCCAACATCACCGACGGATCACCGCGCGGCTACACCCAGCTCTTCCTCCCCACGCTGATCCTCTACTTCCTCACCCGTGGGGACAGCCGCGACTGGTACCGCCTCCCCGAATCGGCCAGAGCCGAACGCCGCCCCTTCTCCCTGGCCCGGATGATCCGCTGGCGCCGGGACGAGGGCCAGACGGCGGTGGAGTACGCGGGGCTGATCGCGGTAGTCGCCGCGATCATCACCGCCCTCGTCGTCAGCGGCCTGGGCACCCAGGTCTATGGCGGCCTCCAGTCGGCGATCTGCAAGGTCACCGGCACGGCATGCCCGGCGGAAACAGGAAACGGCGGCGAGGAGGTCCAGGCCGGCGACGGCGCGGACGGGACCGACGGTGAAGACACAGTCGGCCAGGGTCAGGGCCAGGGCGGCCAGGACGAGGGCGGCCAAGGCGCCGAGAACGGCGGATCCGCTGACGGCGGCACCGGGAGCGGCGATACAGGCAACGGAGACACGGGCAACGGCGATACCGGGAACGACGGCTCCGGCGGAAACGGGCCCGGCGGAGCCGATTCCGGAGGCCAGGACACCCCCGGATCCGGCTCGGGCGGCCAGGTCGGTGAGGAGGGTGTCGGCAACGGCTCCGCCTCGCAGGGCCGCGAGGACACCACCGTCTCGTACCCCGAGGAGACCGACGAGGAGAAGAACGACGCAGCCGAGGGCGAGCCTGGATGGGAGGAGGACGAGCAGGCCGCCGGGGACAGCGGCGACGACGGGGGCGACGAAGGCTGCACCTCCGGCGTCGGGGCCTTCTTCGGCTGTGTGGGGGACCAGTTCAAGCAGGTGGGACAGGGCCTGTTCGTCGACGGCATCTGGGGTGACGTCACGGGCATCTGGGACACGGTCACCAACCCGGGTGAGGCATGGGAGGGCCTGAAGGACTACGGCAGCTCGCTGGGCGACCAGTGGTCCGAGGACGCCAAGGACGCAGGCGAGAAGTGGGAGAACGGCGACTACTTCGACGCGCTCACCGACTGGGGCGGCGCGTCGTGGAACACGGGCGTCAAGGTCCTGGACGACACGTTCGTGGGCGACGAGGTCCGCGACCAGTGGAACGACGGCGAGAAAACCCGCGCGGTCACCACCGTCGCCTGGAACGTGGGCTCGCTCTTCATCCCCGGCTACGGCGAAGCCAAGATCGTTCAGAAACTCGGCAAACTCGGGAAGCTCGGGAAGCTCACCGAGAACGCCGCGAAGGCGGCGGAGGACGCCAGGAAGGCGGCCAAGGCCGGTGACGCCGACGCCGCAGCGAAGGCGGCGAAGGAGGCCGACGAGGCGGCCGACGAGGCCGAGGAGAGGGCGAGGAAATCCGGCTGCACCATTGCCTCTGCTCCCGGCCGCCGTGTCCCCTACGGCGACATCCCGGGCCTGACCGGGTCCGCAGGCAGCGGCACCACGGTCCTCGCCGCCGGCGGGTCCCGCGCTCCCTATGTCGTACTGGCCGAAGGCGGCTGCGACGAGGAGGCCAAAGAACAGGCGGAGGAAGCCCGCAAGCAGGCCGAGGAGGCCGAGGCGGCCGAGAAGGAGGCGAAGAAGGAAGAAAGCCGCAAGAAGGTCGCCAAGTGGAAGAAGCCGTCCTGGTACAACGACCTGAAGAACCCGCGAAAGGGCTCCAAGGACGGCGGTGACGGCCAGTGGAAGGCCAAGAAGGCGGTGGCGTACTGGCCGAGCATGGAGCGCTGGATGCGTTATCAGGAGCAGGTCACCCATGTGAAGCGGGGCAAGGAATACGCTGTCAAGGATCCGAGGACGGGCAGGGACGTCGACTTCGATGGCTGGGACTCGTCACGGCAGACTTACATCGAGGCGAAGTTCGGATACGGCAAGAAGGTCGGCGAGGACGGGACTCTTCATAAGGCGCAGGCGGACAAGTTCATCGAGCAGGCGCAGCGCCAGCTGCGGGCTGCGAACGGCAAGCCCGTCGAATGGAACTTCTCCAACAAACGGGTGGCCGAGGCCGCACAGAAGGCGTTCGACGACGCCGATCTGGACGTAGTGGTCAAGCACATCCCGCCGGAGAAGTAGGAAAGAGGAGCACGTATGTCGGGCGAAGTGGTCGTGAAGGTCTCCTGGGGCCCCAGGCCGGAGACGCCTCTGCAATTGGCTCAGCGGTGGCTGGAGCTCCTGACCGGGCTGTCGGAGCTGTCGGAGTCGTCGGAGGGGGCGCCGGCCGAGTGGCGCTGGGAGGAGGATTCCGGCCCGGGGCAGCTCGTACCCGTGGAGTCCGAGGATTTCGCCGCGGCACTGGAGGCGGCCAATACCCAGGACGACCGGGACATCCTCGGCTACACAGCCAATGTCGTGGCCACTCAGCCGGACGGCGCATACCAGCGGGCCAGGGTGATCGCGGGAGGCTCGAACGAATACTCCCCGTTCACGGCGGTGGTGCACCTGTTCCCCGCGTCCGGTTGTACGGCCGTACCGCTCACGGGCCGGTTCACCGAGGTGCTGGCGCTTCTGGCGGACGTGTGGGACGCGGACCATGGGCTGACTTACGACCGGCCGCTGTACAACGAGCTCAGGTCGGCCTATGGCCTGCGGGCCTCCCACCCACGCGCGGGGTGGGCGGTGTACCTGTCGGAGAGCCGCGCCGCGCGCGTCCCAGACGGCTTCTCGGCTCTCCGGCGCCTGCCCGGCAGGCACGGCGGTGTTGTTCTGGAGATCGCGGACAGCTCCGGCGGAACGCCGTCCACCCAGACGGTGCTCGCCGCCCACAAGACGCTTGCCGGGACCGGTGCTCTGGACCCCCTGCCGGTTCCGGCCACGGAGGCGAAGCTGTGACGGTGCGGGTCGGTGAGCGGTTCAAGATCTCGGTGAACGACGAAACAGTGAGTGCCCCTCGATGAGCGTGCAGCAGTACATCGCCCGCATCGACGAACTCCTGGCCCGCCCCCTGACCGGCGGCGACGCCTACCACCTCGTGACCCTGCACGAGAGCCGGGACTTCGCCCCGCCGAACGACGACTGGGACGAACTCATGCGGACCAGCGAGGAGTTCGAGGCGGAGCTGAAAGACCTGGCAGCCGCGTTGGACGCCCGGTGGGGTCGGCACGGGTCCATGTCCATGGAGGACTACGCCAACGCCTTCCTGGACCCGGACGACGACGAACTCCCGCCCTTCTTCCGGGAGCTGTGCGAGAGCGGATACTTCGGCGACCTCCTGTACTGGCGGGTCGGCGACCGTCTGGTCGCTGCGAGCGTCGGCCATGAGGACAAAGAGGAGCCGGTCGTGCTGTTCGCCGGGGTGACCGGTTCCTATGAGGGGTTCCCCGACTAGGACGCCCACGGGGCACTTCCATCGCGGCGTTGCTCCCACCACCGGATAGCTTTGGCTCGCTGAAGCCAAGCCTCGCCTCTTACCGGGAGCCGACCGTGAACCGCCGCCCCTACACCTTCGACTGGCCGGAGACCGGGGACAAGGAGAAAGACGCGGTCCTTTCGGACGGCGAGCAGTCCATCGAGGCTGTCGACTTGGCGATCGTGAACCAGGACGCGCTCGACAAGCCGTACCTCTACTACTACGAGGGCGAGGCCGCCGCCACCACGCAGAAGTTCATCCAGAACTACGTCGATCACGAGGCCGCCATCACGGGCGCCTACCGCTTCTACGCCCCTGAGGTGGCGGTCGACAAGGACGGAACGGCGTCGCTCAGTTACTGCGAGGACCAGGGCAAGGCCTACGTGAAGTACCTCAAGACCGACAAGGTCAAGAAGACGAAGGTCACTGCCAAGAGCTACGTCCTCTACCGCACGTCGCTCAAGAAGAACGACAAGGGTGTCTGGGTGATCCAGAAGATCGTTTCGCAGAGCGGGAGTCCCAAGTGCCAGCCGTGATGCGTCCGTCGGAGGCGCAATCAGCGGTCGTCATTGACGCGTGAGCAAGCGCCCCGGCCGCAAGGTCACTGTAAGGATCCGGAGAGCACCAGGCGTACCGGGGCGTCGACTGACCGGACGGCGGAGACCAGACGTGGCGGGATGGCGGGACGGCAGGGATGAGCGAGTCCGATACGGAGCCGAATGCGGAGGAGACGTGGGACCCGCAGGTGGCACGGTGGCGCGAACCGGAGGGTGACTACGTCCTGCCCCACGCGCTGCGGTCCCTGCCCCAGCCCTGGGACGAGGCCGACTGGAGGCGGATCGCGGAACTGCCCCGCACCGACGAGCGGCTGGCGGAAGCCCGGCGGGTGGTGACCGTACTCCTGGACGACCCGGAACTGACTCGGCATGTACCTCAGCCGCCGTCGCCCGGCCTGTTGTGGCACGTGTGGGAGGAGTTCCACCAGGCCGTCGGGAAGAGCATGCCCCGCACGAGCGACGTGACATGGTCCGGTGTGGACGAGCTGGTCCGCGCGTGGCGGGACCGTCCGCACCCTTGTCCGCTGCAACGGCACGTCGTACGGCACGTCGAAGCGGCGGTGCTGGCCATGATCCCGTCACTGCGGAACGACATCGCCGACTCGGTCTTCCGTTGGCTGACTCTCGATCCTGACCCGGGCCGCTTCGCCGACTGGGCAGTGGGCCTGGCCGAGCGTTGCGTGACCGAGGGCATCGGTGCCGACTCGGCCATCGAACTGCTGGGCGCGATGGGCGGTCCAGCGGCCAGGGCGGCACTGCGGCGCCTGTCGGTGAAGCCGGACGGTCCGGCGAGTTGGGAGAACGCGGAAGCGGCCCAGGGCACGCTCTTCGACCGGTGGAGGGATGGGACCCCTGATGATCCATGACGTCCTCTTGGTCGGGCCGCCGGTTTCGCCCAGGTCGCTCGCCGAGGCCCTGGCGGGGGCGGTGAGGACCGAAGGCGCCGACGTCGACGTGGCCGACCGGGACGGCGACCAGAGCCGACGCGACTGGACCGCACCTGTCCTGTGCGGCTACCTCAGGCTGCGCGGCGACCTGTCGTTTGTTCTGTATCCGGCCGAGGAGGACCTTCCGTCGGCTTACTGGCTGGCGACCTCGTCAGGAGAGTCCGTCCGCGCCCGGCTGTACGCGTCGGACGACGAACCTCCCGTGTACACGATCGACGCGGTTGAGTCCGCGGTCGCCCAACTCCCACACATCCGTGTCAGTGACCTGCCGGAGATCGCCCGCAAAGAGGGTGACAGGTAGTGGCGCCGGCGCGGCTCGTCATGGCCTCAGATCCGCATCGGCCGGCCCTGAGCTACGTGATGACCTCGACCGACACACCCCTCCGTACCCCCCACCCCGCCATCACCCCTGCCTCCGCCTCCACCACGTGCCGGGCCCGCAGCCGCGGCATCCCCAACCGCCCCGGCCGCATGGTCCGCACGGCGATGACGCGAAGGTGCCGATCGAGATAGGCGACATCGATCGGCATGCGCATACGAAAGGTGTGCACGCTGTTGGCGGGGGAGAGGAGGATCGCCCCGTCGACGGAATCCCGTCCCAACAGCCCCTTCGTCCGGGCTCGATAGGAGGTGGCGATCTCCAGAGGAACAGTGACAGGCGGCCCTTCACCACCCCCATGTACGACCAACTCCCCGCGCCCGTCCCGCCAACGCCGCCCCATACGGGCCCCCCTCCGACCGCGTCACCTGCCACTTGCCAACGGCTGTACGAACCCGAACGTATCCATAGAGGCGTAGGCCTCACATGGGTCCACGGGCCCATGCCCTTTGCTGGTTCGTGAGTGAAACGCCCGGCATGACGTCACGCCTGACGGGCGGATTGGCGCGTTATGCAACCGTTACGGCTTGAACTGGTCGGCGAAACGCCGATTCCTCCCCATACAGCCCCGTGAGTTGACAACCTTCACTCTGGTGCGGCTCCACACCGCTGTATAGCTTTGGTTCGCTCAAGAGAAGCCTCGCCTCTTAACGGGAGCCGACCGTGAACCGCCGCCCCACCCTCCTCGCAGCGCTCACGCTGACCGCCGCTGCGGCCCTGACGCTGTCCGCGTGCGGGAGCGATGACAGCCCCGAGGGCAAGGACAACGACAAGATCGCGGGAGCCGATACCGGTGCCGGTACCGCCTCGCCCAGCGCATCGGCCCAGCAGGCCGCCGGCCGCCCGGAGATCAAGCTGCCGTCCGACCTGACCATGACCTTCGAAGGCGGCAAGACGGGTGACGCCGTCAAGGACGCCGTACTCGCTGACAACGCCGAGCGTATGCGCTCGGTCAACGCGGCGATCGCGGGAACGGACCCCGAGGCGAAGGCGCTGAACTTCTACAACACCGGCAGGGCGTTGGAGGCGGCCGCGATCTGGGTGGACAAGTTCAAGAAGGCCGATCTCGGCATCACGGGCACCATCCGGTACTACGACCGGACCGTGACACTCGATGGCAGCAAGGCGGCCTCTGTCGTGTTCTGCGCCGACGAGAGCAAGGGCTACGCCAAGGACCTCAAGACGAACAAGCCCAAGGTCACCACGCCCTCCGATGAGGACTTCATCCTTTACAACACGCGGCTGGAGAAGAACAGCGACGGGGTCTGGCAGACCGCCCGCATCGTTTCGACCGCAGGAGCGAAGCAATGCCTGAAGTGAAACGGAGAGCGCTCGGCGGCCTCGTCCTGGCCGCGGCCCTTGTAGTTCTGGGCACACCGAGTGCCTGGGCCAAAGTCACTCCCGACGGCACCACCGAAAGCGACACGAGCACGTCGAAGCCCTCGGGATCCGTGAAGGGTGACACGCTCGCGTCGTCGGCCGGCGGCGTGATCGTCTTTGACCGTTCGAAGAACGGCTCGGGTGAGTCCGCGGGGGGTGTCACGTCCACCAGTTCATGGACCCCACCTCCGTGTTACTACGCTCCGAAGTACACGCCTGAGCAACTCCAGAAAACCATGGAGCCCGTCTGGGAGTCGGAGTCGACGGGGTACCAGTGGGACGCGCAGCAGCGTGACCGGTACGTCAACGGACATCCGTACAAGGACTTCAACAAGGACAAGTCCGGTGAAGGTTACTGGTGGGACGCCTATGTCCCCGAGAGCCAGGTCGGTGCCCCGGGCTCGCTCGACTGCACCAAGCCGATTTTCTGGGTGGACAACGGCGACCCGCCGCCCGCGGACGTCCCCGAGGCCATCACGCCCGAGATACTGGCCCAGCTCGCGTACGCCGAGATCCGGGTCCCTTCGACCACGGTCGAACTCGCGCCTCAGCAAACCACGAAGGTGAACTTGCCGACCTGGGCGTGGCTGGATGCGGCGAAGTTCAAGCCGGTGTCGGTGACGGCCAGCGTCCCGTTGCTGGACATCCAGGCGACGACCACCGCCGAACCGGTCTCTCTGAAGATCGAGCCGGGCACGGCTGACGCCGTCACCTATCCCGCCTCGGGCGAGTGCCGGATCAATGCGGATGGCTCGATCGGTGAACCGTACGCAAAGGGCAAGGCTGACCAGAATCCACCGTGTGGAGTGAGATATTCGCGTTCGTCCGGTGACGGCTCGTACAAACTCAGGGCAACTATCACCTGGAAGATCCACTGGACAGGGACTGGTGTCCAAGGCCAACGACCCCTGCCCGACGGGACGTTCGGCGCTGACCAGGATGTCGTTGTCCAGGAGATCCAGTCCGTCAACCGTTAACGGTTTTCAGGCCCCGCCCAATGCCTTCGGCCCGGCTCGCCGGTGAGGTGGTCGCGGCCGTCGGCGCGTGACGACAGCGACTCGAGGGAATGCTGCCTGAACACCGGAACCGAGGCACGCACGCCGGAGCACAGCACACGGGGGAACACCATGGCCGGGACCAAACCACGCGGACTGCGCAGAAGCGGAGCCGTACTCGCCGCACTGATCGCCCTGACGGCGGCGGCCGGCTGCGGAAGCGACTCGGACGAGCCCGCGAAGGTGTCGTCGTCTCCACCTGGTGAGCGGCCGTCAAAGGCCGATCCCCCGAAACGACCCGAGCCCACGCCCAAGCCCTCGGTGTCCGCCGCGGACGGCCGGGACATCACGGCATGCGCGGACGGCAACTGCGAGATCGTGGTCTCCGAGCCGGTGAAGATCCCCTTCAAGGGTCCGCGTGGCCCGGCCACCCTGTCCGTCACCGAGGTCGGCCCGAACGCCATCGCGTACACGGTGAAGTCGGGCAATGGCCAGTCCAAGGGCAGCGCGAGCGGCCCGGGGCAGGGCTGCATCACCGTCCTCCGCAGCAACGGCAGCGGAAACTCGTGCGGTGGCGTCGGAACCGCAGGGCGGCCGAGTCCCCAGCCGGACGCGGTGGTGATCCAGGCGGCGACCGGGGAGGACGGAACGGCCGTACTCCACCTCGTGTCCGACCGATGACCGTGCGGCTCCCGCGCATCACGCTCAAGGCTCGCCCTGCCGGCCTGGGCTGCCGGGCGTTGCGGCCCACCGTGACCCAGGCGAATCTGTCCCAGTGCACACAACCTTCACCCTGATGCGGCTCCACACCGCTGTATAGCTTTGGTTCGCTCAAGCGAAGCCTCGAACCTCTTACCGGGAGCCGACCGTGAACCGCCGCCCCATCCTCCTCGCAGTGCCCACGCTGACCGCCGCTGCGGCCCTGACGCTGTCGGCCTGCGGGAGTGATGACAGCTCCGAGGGCAAGCACAACGACAAGATCGCGGAAGCCGGTACCGGTGCAGAGAAGCTGGCCTCCCCGAGCACGTCGGCCCAAACCCCCGCAGGCAGACCGAAGATCGAGTTGCCGTCGGACATCACGTACGAGTTCGAGTGGCAGAAGACCGGCGACCCGCAGAAGGACGCCGTGCTCAACGATGCCGAGCAGCGCATCAAGGCCGTGGACATGGCGATCGCCAAGCAGGAGCCGCTGGACAAGGCCTATCGCCTCTACTCGGAGGGCACGGCCGCCGCCGGAAGCCAGGAGTACATCCAGGAGTTCGTGGACCACAAGGCGCGCACGACCGGCCTGACCCGGTACTACAACGAGCGCGTCGACCTCAAGGGCGACGGAACCGCCGCACTCGTTTACTGCGAGGACCAGAGCAAGGCGTTCAACAAATTCCTGGAGACCGGTAAGACCGACGTCACGCCGGTGACGAAGGACAGTTACGTCGCTTACGCAGGCACCCTGCGCAAGAACGACAACGGCGTATGGGTCACCGAGCGACTGATCTCGGAGCGGGGGAGCGAGAAGTGCCGGCCTTGATACGGACCACCGGCACGGGTTGCTTCTGCTCTGGCTGAGCACGCCGGAGGTCGGGCGACGCGCGCAGTACCGCGAGATCCTGCGGCAGATCGCGGAGCTCACGAGTTTCGAGTCGCCGTTGGTCGATGCGTAGGAGACTGCAAAATGCCTTGTCCGTCTCCTCCTGGCGCGGGTAGGAAGAGCAACATGACCGGGCTCGGCGCTGTCTTTCGCCCCCAACTCGCCCCCGAACGACTGCAAGCCGTCGCCCGCGTTGCAGACGCCGCAGGCCTCGAAGAGCTCTGGCTCTGGGAAGACTGTTTCAGAGAGGGGGGTATCTCCACCGCCGCCGCTGCCCTCGCCTGGACCGAGCGCGTGCGGATCGGTGTCGGGCTGTTGCCCGTGCCGTTGCGGAACGTTGCCATCACCGCCATGGAGGTGGCCTCGCTGCACCGGATGTTCCCGGGGCGGGCAATCGTCGGTGTGGGGCATGGCGTGCAGGACTGGATGGGGCAGGTGGGGGCGCAGGTCGAGTCGCCGGTGACCTTGTTGCGGGAGCATCTCGTCGCGCTGCGCGCTCTGCTGGGCGGGGAGCGGGTGACCACCGACGGGCGGTACGTCAGGCTCGACGACGTCGCCCTCGACTGGCCGCCGGAGGGTGGTGGGGGCGGGGTGCTGGCCGGGGCCACCGGGCCGCGTTCGCTGCGGCTCACCGGGGAGGCCGCCGACGGCACCATTCTCACCGCCTCCACCAATCCGGAGGGCGTGCGGAAGGCGCGGCAGCTCATCGAGGAGGGCAGGGAAGTGGTCGGTCGCGGGGCAGGGCCGCACCCTGTCGTCGTGTATCTGCTCACCGCCACCGGGGCCGACGCCGCCGACCGGCTGCGTGCCGAGCTGGACGACGAAGGGCTCGAATCCGTTTCGGATCTCGGTGTCGGCGGGGACGCCGGTGCCGTGGCCAAGGCCGTCGAGCGGCTGGCCGAGGCCGGGGCCGACACCGTGGTCCTCCAGCCCACCGGTGACGAACCGGACCCCGAGGGTTTCGTGCGGTTCGCCGCGGAGGAAGTACGGCCGCTCGTTCCGTAAGCCGCCCTGGGTCCCTGGGCACCCTGGGTGCGACGGCTTCCCCGGTGCCGTTGTCAGTGGCCGGTGCCACACTCATCGGCATGACTACCGAAGACGTGCGGCTGCGTGATGTCGTGGAAGACGATCTCGAGGCGTTCTGCGACTACGAGCAGGATCCCGAGGCAGCCCGGCGGTCGAGGTTCACGCCCCGGCCGCGGGATGCCTTCATGGCGCACTGGAAGCAGCGGGTCCTCGGCGACGACGCCAACTTCGTGCAGACCGTGACCGTGGACGGTGAGGTCGCCGGCAGCTTCGTCGCCTGGTGGGAGGAGGACCGCCGCTTCCTGGGGTACTGGCTCGGGCGCGCGTACTGGGGACGCGGCATCGGCACCCGGGCTCTGGAACTCTTCCTGGAGCGGGAGAAGAACCGGCCCCTGCACGCCGATCCCTTCATCGGTAACACCGGTTCCGTACGTCTCCTCGAGAAGCACGGCTTCCGTCCCGCCGGCACCGTCCAGTACGGAGAGAACGAGCACGTCCTGCTCGTTCTGGCGTAGCAGATGCACCGCACCTTCGAGGACCTCGTGGCCGAAGGCGCCTCCGTCCCCACCGAAGGCTGGGACTTCTCCTGGTTCCAGGGGCGGGCCACCGAGGCGCGGCCCTCCTGGGGGTACGCGACGTCGATGGCCGCGCGGCTGGGACGGGCGAGCGCCGTGCTCGACATCCAGACCGGCGGCGGGGAAGTGCTGGACTTCGCCCTCGCTCAGGCCCCGAAGCGGCCCCTGCTCGCCGTCGCCACCGAGGGCTGGCCGCCGAACGCCGCCAAGGCGACCGCCCTGCTCCGTCCGCGCGGAGTCGCGGTCGTCGCCGTGTCCGAGGACGCCCCGCTGCCCTTCGCCGACGGTGCCTTCGACCTGGTCGTGAGCCGGCATCCCGTCCGTCCGCACTGGGACGAGATCGCCCGCGTCCTCCAGCCCTCAGGGACGTACTTCGCCCAGCACGTGGGGCCGGCCAGCGTCTTCGAGCTGGTCGAGCACTTCCTCGGACCCCAGCCGGACGGGGTGCGCGGTGGTCGTCACCCCGAGCGCGAGCGAGCCGACGCCGAGGCCGCGGGGCTCGACGTCGTCGATCTGCGAGCGGAGCGGCTCCGCATGGAGTTCCACGACATCGGCGCGGTCGTGCACTTCCTGCGGAAGGTGGTGTGGATGGTGCCCGGCTTCACCGTCGAGGCGTACGAGCCGCAACTCCGAGCGTTGCATCGGCGGATCCAGGACGAAGGGCCCTTCGTGGCGCACAGCACCCGCCACCTCTTCGACGCACGCAAGCCGGAGAACCACCGGCTCTGATCAGGCACGCACCACAAGCCTGCTCACGCATGCGGACCCACCCTCACCTCCCCCACCACCAACTCCGCCTTCGCCTCCAGCACTTCGCCGACCCGCTCCACCCGCTCACCCAGTTCCCGTTCCTGCCGTGCCGTCAGCCGGACGAGTGGCTCGACGGTGACGGTCGTACGACGGCCCTGGCGCCGCTGGTGCCAGACGCCCGCCACCACACCGTCGACCAGCAGCACGGGATAGTTGCCCGCCTGGCCGCCCGCCAGGGCACGCTCGTAGGCCGCACCGGGGAAGAGCCGTTCGCGGGGCTGCGCGGCGATGACGTACGCGTCGAAGTACGGCAGCAGTCGCACGCCCCGCACGGGCCCGTCCGGGAACGCGGTGTCACCCGCGGCCACCCACGCCCGCGTGCCCTGGAAGTCGACCTCCTCGATGCCGTCCGCCGCGGCCAGCTCCCGGAACACGGCTCCGGCCCAGCCGGTTGGCGCCGCCAGCCATTTCGCGAAGTGCTGCGGGGTCGCCGGCCCGTACGCATACAGATAACGGCGTACGAACGCCCCCAACGCCTCACCAGGACCCAAGGCCTCGCCAGTCCTCAGCGCCCCGCCTGTCCCCCCGGCCGCCCCCGCGACCGGCGGGCGCGTGTACGTCGCCTTCCGGCCGCGGTTCGGGCCGAAGCACAGCGTGCCCGCCCAGCCCGCCCGGTGCAGCACCTGCCGCCAGCGCGGCCACAGGTCCTGGAAGGCCGGCATCACGCGGTCGCCGGCCCACGGGCCCGTCCGCGCGACGATCTCTTCGGTCAGTTCGTCGAGCGTCAGGCAGGTGTCTTCGAGCGCTTCCCCGATCGCCGCCACGACCTGGGCGGCCTGTTCCTCGGTGAGCCGGACGTCGGGCGGGAAAGGGCTCGGCCCGGTCGGGACCGCGGTCAGCGCGGCCGACCAGAGGGGAAGTTCCCGCGTCGGGAGGAGATGTACCGTTCCGCGCGGCCCGTACGTCTTGACCAGCGATCGTTCGTCCCAGAGCGCCGTCCGTACGTCCGCCCGGGTCAGCCCGGACGTCCGCACCCCCACCGACACCTCGGCCGCGGACGGCACCTGCGCGTGCGCCCCCATCATCGCCCCGACCACCTCGGCGACCGGCGTCCCGTCCCCGGCCGGCCCGGCCAGGTGTTGCCGTTGGGTCCGCCGTGCGCTCGCCGCGTCCCACGTGATCTTCGAGATCGTCGTCATGGCACGACGCTAGACCCGAAGGAGGACAGGTACTGACCTAAATGGACTCACATCGTTATCGCCCGTGAGCAGGGTACGGCTGCGCGGTGCCAGGGCCTCCTCGTCGAGGCAGAGCCTCGGTCTCGAGGCGTCGAGAGGCGTCGAGAGGCGTCGAGAGGCGTCGCGAGGGGTCAAGCGGGCGTTCGCGGACGGCGTCGCCCATCGGGGGGATGCGGGAGACAAGCCGGCGAGCGCGCCCCAAGGTGCGGGAAATCCGCCCGATCCCTCCTCAGGGCGCACGATTCCCCTGTTTAGGGGCTGCTCAGGGGCTGCGTTTCGGCCAAGGGCAAGCCGGGAGCGAAGGGTTCCGGGGGCATCGCCGCGTCGCCGGGCGGCTCCGGAGAGTAGTTGTGGCACGCCGATGCACGCAGCATCACTTACGAAGGGTTATGGTGGAAACCCCCTCGGGCCGGTCCGTATCCCCCCCACGGACCGGCCCGTTTTTTTGTGCGCCGGGACCGGCCCGGAACACCGGCCGGAATCTTGCGTTCCGCACCCGTGGGCGGCCCACGGCGGCAGCAGGGGTAGGCTTCGCCTCCGGGGACTGCCACACGGGCAGGGACCGCCCGCGGCCACGACCGGGCCGCACGCCGCGGCCTGTCCGATCCGTACGGAGGGGCTGACAATCACGTGAACCTGCGCGACAAGCTGCGTGGCCTGCTGGTCAGGCTGTACGCACGCCGGGTGGAAGGCCACCTGGACCACGCTCAGGTGCCCAAGCACATCGGCGTCATCATGGACGGCAACCGGCGCTGGGCGAAGGCAGCCGGTTCCAGCACCGTCCACGGACACCGGGCCGGTGCCGAGAAGATCGAGGAGTTCCTCGGCTGGTGCTCCGAGACGGACGTCGAGGTCGTCACCCTCTGGCTGCTGTCCACGGACAACTTCGACCGGCCGCAGGAGGAGCTCGTCCCCCTGCTCGGCATCATCGAGGACGTCGTGCGCACCCTGGCCGCCGACGGCCGCTGGCGCGTGCACCACGTGGGCACGCCCGATCTGCTGCCCTCCGGGATGCAGACGGTGCTGAAGGAGGCCGAGGAGACCACCGCCCACGTCGACGGGATACTGGTCAACGTCGCCATCGGCTACGGCGGCCGCCAGGAGATCGCCGACGCCGTGCGCTCCATGCTGCTCGACGCCCAGGACCGGGGCACCTCGATGGAGGAGCTCGCCGAGGCCGTCGACATCGACATGATCGGGCGTCACCTCTACACGAGCGACCAGCCCGACCCCGACCTGGTGATCCGCACCAGCGGCGAACAGCGGCTGTCCGGATTCATGCTCTGGCAGACCGCGCACTCCGAGTACTACTTCTGCGACGTGTTCTGGCCGGCGTTCCGCAAGGTCGACTTCCTGCGCGCCATGCGTGACTACGCCGCCCGCCACCGGCGCTACGGCGGCTGAACAGCGCCGCTCCGCCCGCGACCGCGGCCACGGCGGCTGAACCGCGCTGCGCCGCCCGCGACCGGCGGCCACGATGGCTGAACCGCGCTCCGGCGCACGCCGCCGGGCATGGGACTTCGCGGGATCCCGCAGACCGCCGGTACCGCGGTCGCCGCACGTCGCAAACCTTCCCGGTACCCCTCCGAAGGCGCACGTAACGCGGAGTTAACCGGCCCGCCGTCATATGCCGTGGCATGGCGACGCCCGTTCGAGGGCATAAGCCAGTCAGGTCGACGCCCGAACCCCGGGTGTCGGATCTCAGCGGACGGCACGGGGCCGTCCGCCCGGGAGGCCCTTTGCACCAGCCCGATCGTGCGGTCACAGCACGGACGAAGAGGCGGAGGGCCGGTTCTCGGCCCGCGCAGGGCGGCCGACGACCGGTCCAGCTCCACTCCGTCGCTCCCCGACCTCATCCGAGGGGGTACGTCCTTCCGTGGTGACCAGCACAAAGCGCCACAAGCCCGACCGGCGCACCTATGTTCTCGACACCAGCGTCCTGCTGGCCGACCCGAACGCCCTGAGCCGCTTCGACGAGCACGAGGTCGTGCTTCCCATCGTCGTGGTGACGGAACTGGAGGCCAAGCGGAACCATCCCGAACTCGGCTACTTCGCACGGCAGGCCCTGCGTCTGCTCGACGACTACCGGGTGCGGTACGGCCGCCTCGATGCCCCCATCCCCACCGGGGACCTCGGCGGAACCGTCCGTGTCGAGCTCAATCACTCGGACCCCAGCGTGCTGCCCAGCGGCTACCGCCTGGGGGACAACGACTCCCGCATCCTGGCGGTCGCCCGCAACCTCCAGGCGGAGGGGTTCGACGTCACCGTCGTGTCGAAGGACCTCCCGCTCAGGATCAAGGCGTCCTCCGTCGGGCTCCTCGCCGAGGAGTACCGCGCGGAACTCGCCATCACGGACTCCTCCGGCTGGACCGGAATGTCCGAACTGACCCTGACCGGCGAGCAGGTGGACGTCCTCTTCGAGGAGGGGCACGTCCATGTCCCCGAGGCGGCCGGCCTGCCGGTGCACACGGGCCTGATGATCCAGTCGGAGCGCGGCAAGGCGCTCGGGCGGGTCACGGCCGAGGGCGACATCCGTGTCGTGCGCGGGGATCGTGAGGCGTTCGGCATCAAGGGCCGCAGCGCCGAGCAGCGGATCGCGCTCGACCTGCTGCTGGACCCGGACGTCGGGATCGTCTCGATGGGCGGCCGGGCCGGCACCGGCAAGTCGGCGCTGGCGCTGTGCGCGGGCCTGGAGGCGGTGCTGGAGCGCCGTCAGCACCAGAAGGTGATGGTCTTCCGTCCGCTGTACGCGGTGGGCGGGCAGGAGCTCGGCTATCTGCCAGGCTCCGAGGCGGAGAAGATGAGCCCCTGGGCCCAGGCCGTGTTCGACACGCTGTCGGCGGTCACCAGCCGGGAGGTCATCGAGGAGGTCACCGCCCGCGGGATGCTGGAGGTGCTGCCGCTCACCCACATCCGCGGCCGTTCGCTGCACGACGCGTTCGTGATCGTCGACGAGGCACAGTCGCTGGAACGGAACGTACTTCTTACCGTTCTGTCCCGTATCGGAGCCAATTCACGGGTGGTTCTCACCCACGACGTGGCCCAGCGGGACAACCTGAGGGTCGGCCGGTACGACGGAGTCGTCGCCGTCGTCGAGAAACTGAAGGGTCATCCGCTTTTCGCGCACGTGACCCTGACCCGGTCCGAGAGGTCGCAGATCGCTGCTCTTGTGACCGAAATGCTCGAAGACGGACACATCTGACCGTCCTGCCCCAAACGGAGGCGGTTACGCAGTAGTTGGCGCCGTCCGGAAAGGCGAAGAGCCTAGCCGGGCGGCGCCTTCGCGTGTGGGCTTTCTGTGAATCTCCCGGGTCAAACGGGATGTGAGCTTTCACACGCAACTTGGAATTGCCTTGCCCCGTCGAGTTGCGGCAGAGTCTCACTCCTGTCAGGCCCCGCATACGACACACCTGTACCCCCAGCGGTACGGCACCACTAAGAGCACAGCTTCAACTTCATAGCGATGTCGTATGCCGCCCGAGCACTACGCGGCGCTCCCGTGAGGGAGTTGCCCACCGGGCCCGCGCCTCCCGTGACCCCGCAGTTGGGGAGGCCAGTGCCAGGGGCACGATTGCGTCCGCGAGGGTCACCGAAGCGGGCGATGCTGGAAGGAAACCGTGTGAGCCGGATCTCGGTCCGGGGATTCGCAGTGGCCTCGGCCACGGCGGTCACCGCTGTCGGAAGCGTCGTCGGCGTTGCCTCGGGCAGCACCGCACAGAACAACGACGCCGAAGCGACGGCCAGCGGCACCACGCTGCTCGCAGACATTCCCGCGGGCCAGCAGGCCCAGGTGCAGACGGCGTCGCTGACGCAGCAGGCCGACGCACAGGCCATCGCCGCGGACGTGAGCGCGAAGAAGGACGCCGAGGAGGCCGCCCGCAAGGCTGCCGCCGAGACGGCCATCGCCAAGAAGAAGGAAGCCGCCGAGAAGGCCGCCGCGGCCGAGAAGGCCGCCAAGGAGCGCGCGGAGGCCAAGGAGGCCGCCAGCCGCTCCAAGGACATCTCCGACTTCCCCGTCGCGACCTCCTACTCCATCGCCCAGATCCAGGCGATGGCGCGGCAGATGGTGCCGGCGGGTCAGTTCCAGTGCTTCAGCAACATCGTGGACCACGAGTCCGACTGGAACTACAAGGCGGTCAACCCTTCCTCCGGGGCCTACGGAATGTTCCAGGCGCTGCCCGGTTCCAAGATGTCGTCCGTCGGTGACGACTGGCGGACCAACCCGGCCACCCAGATCAAGTGGGGCCTGAACTACATGAACGACCGCTACGGCAGCCCGTGTGACGCCTGGTCGTTCTGGCAGGCCAACAACTGGTACTGAGCCCGCGGCCCTTCAGCCGCAGCGATCCTCAGCGCGAGCCCCTCACCGTCGTACGGTGAGGGGCTCGCGCCATGTACGGTCTTGACGGACGACTCCAGGGGGGAGTGGTGCGGAGAGACGGGGGAAAAGGACGGATCATGTCGCGAGTGCCAGGGTGGCTCGGCCGGCTCGGTGCCGGACTGACCGAGATGAGCGAGCGGTGGAACGAACGCCGCGCCGAGGCCGAACGGGAGCGGGACGAGACCGAGTCCCGGACGTCGTCCGACGAACACGTGCCGCCGCCCCCGGACTACGCGCCCGATGTGCCCGCCCGGCCCGATCCGGCGCTGGCCGTGCCGTGGGGGATGCGGGTCGCGGCGGAGGCCGGCTGGCGGCTGCTCGTCCTCGCGGGCACGCTGTGGGTGCTCACGCGGATCATCAGCGCCGTACAGCTGGTGGTGCTGGCGTTCGTGAGCGCGCTGCTCATCACCGCGATCCTCCAGCCGACCGTGGCGCGGCTGCGGCGGCTCGGAGTGCCGCGCGGGCCGGCCACGGCGCTGACCGCGATCCTCGGCTTCGTCGTCATGGGGCTCATCGGCTGGTTCGTGACCTGGCAGGTCATGGAGAACATCGACGACCTCTCGGGCCAGATCCAGGACGGCATCGACGAGCTGCGGAACTGGCTGCTGAACAGCCCCTTCCACGTCACGGACAAGCAGATCAACGAGATCGCCAAGAACCTGCGGGAGGCGGTCGGAGCGAACACCGACCAGATCACCTCGGCGGGGCTGGAGGGCGTGACGGTCGTCGTCGAGTCGCTGACGGGGATTCTGCTGGCGGTCTTCTCGACGCTGTTCCTGCTCTACGACGGCAAGCGGATCTGGGAGTGGACGCTGAAGCTGGTGCCGGCGGCGGCGCGGCCGGGCGTGGCCGGGGCCGGGCCGGCGGCGTGGCGGACGCTGACGGCGTATGTGCGGGGCACGGTGATCGTCGCGCTGATCGACGCGATCTTCATCGGGCTGGGGATCTACTTCCTCGACGTGCCGATGGCCGTGCCGCTGGCGGTGTTCATCTTCCTGTTCGCGTTCATCCCGCTGGTGGGTGCGGTGGTGTCCGGGGCGCTGGCGGTGGTGGTCGCGCTGGTCACCCAGGGGGTGTTCACGGCTGTCATGACGCTGGTGGTGGTGCTGGCGGTGCAGCAGATCGAGGGCCACATCCTGCAGCCGTTCATTCTGGGGCGGGCGGTGCGGGTGCATCCGCTGGCCGTGGTGCTGTCCGTGGCGTGCGGGGGGATGGTCGCCGGGATCGGTGGCGCGGTGGTGGCCGTGCCGTTGGTCGCCGTGACGAACACGGTCGCGGGGTATCTGCGGGCGTACTCGCGGCAGTCGGCAATGCGGCATTCGGTCCGCCCGCGGGGTGCTACGGCGATGAGTGCGGAGCCCGAACGGCAGGCGCCGTCGGAGTAGTCCGAGCCTCCCGAGCAGCCTGCCGTGAAAGGCAACAGGGCCCCGCCCACCGGTCAGGTGGGCGGGGCCCTGCAATGCGGGGCGTACGGCCGGGGGTTACTCGGCCAGTGCCGCCTCGGCGTCCAGCGTCACGCCGACCGCCTGGATCACGGACGCGATCTTGAACGCCTCCTGGATGACCTCGCGGTCGAGGCCGGCCTTGCGCAGGACCTGCTCGTGGGAGTCCAGGCACATGCCGCAGCCGTTGATGGCGGAGACCGCGAAGGACCACAGTTCGAAGTCGACCTTGTCGACGCCCGGGTTGCCGATGACGTTCATCCGCAGGCCCGCGCGCAGGTTGCCGTACTCGTGGTCCGACAGCAGGTGCCGCGTGCGGTAGAAGACGTTGTTCATCGCCATCACCGCGGCGGCGGCCTTCGCCGCCGTGTAGGCCTCGGGCGACAGGTTGGCCTTCGCCTCCGGCTCCAGCTCGCGCAGCACGATCGGGGAGCGCGAGGCGATCGCGGTCGCCAGCACCGTGCCCCACAGCTGCTGGGCCGGCAGGTCCGAGTTGCCGATGACCGAGCCCAGGTTGAGCTTCAGGTCCTTGGCGTAGTCCGGTATGGCGGACTTGAGTGCGTCGAGGGACATGTCAGATCACTCTCCGGCGAGCAGCGCGACCGGGTCGAGGGTCTCGTCGCCCTTCGACCAGTTGCAGGGGCACAGCTCGTCCGTCTGGAGGGCGTCCAGGACCCGCAGGACCTCCTTCGGGTTACGGCCGACCGATCCCGCGGTCACCATCGAGAACTGGATCTCGTTGTTCTGGTCCACGATGAACACCGCGCGCTTGGCGAAGCCGTCCTCACCCTCGATGCCGAGGTCGCGCATCAGCTCGTGCTTGGAGTCGGCCATCATCGGGAACGGCAGGTCACGCAGGTCGTCGTGGTCCTTGCGCCAGGCGTGGTGGACGAACTCGGAGTCGCCGGAGAAGCCGAGGACCTGGGCGTCGCGGTCGGCGAACTCGTCGTTCAGCTTGCCGAAGGCGGCGATCTCGGTCGGGCACACGAAGGTGAAGTCCTTGGGCCACGCGAAGATGACCTTCCACTGACCCTCGTAGGTCTTGTGGTTGATCTGCTGGAACTCCTTGCCCTTCTCCAGCGAGACGCAGGCGGTCAGATCGAACTCGGGGAACTTGTCACCGACAGTGAGCACACGCTCTCCTTGCAGCGAAGAAACACCCGGATTGCGGGTGTTTCCCATGGGTTGGACGTTATTGATGTTGGCACAGGGTCGATTGATTACGGAAATAGCTACACTCGGTCGGGTTGATCGGAGGTAGTTATTAGTGACTGTGGGTAATAAGCGCAGGCAGCCCAGTCTCGCCCAGCTGCGGGCCTTCGCGGCCGTCGCCGAGCACCTGCACTTCCGGGACGCCGCAGGGGCCATCGGCATGAGCCAGCCCGCTCTCTCGGGCGCCGTCTCGGCGCTGGAGGAGACACTCGGAGTGACGCTCCTCGAGCGTACGACGCGCAAGGTGCTGCTCTCACCCGAGGGCGAGCGGATCGCCGTACGGGCCAAGGCCGTACTGGCGGAGGTGGGCGCCCTCATGGAGGAGGCCGAGGCGGTCCGGGCGCCGTTCACCGGCGTGCTGCGGCTGGGGGTCATCCCGACCGTGGCGCCGTATCTGCTGCCGACCGTCCTGCGGCTCGTGCACGAACGGTATCCGGACCTCGACCTCCAGGTGCACGAGGAGCAGACCGCAAGCCTGCTCGACGGCCTCACCAGCGGACGGCTCGACCTGCTGCTGCTCGCCGTCCCGCTCGGTGTGCCGGGCGTCGAAGAACTGCCACTGTTCGACGAGGACTTCGTGCTCGTCACCCCGCTCGATCACCCGCTCGGCGGGCGCGAGGGCATCCCGCGCGAGGCGCTGCGCGAGCTGAACCTGCTGCTGCTGGACGAGGGGCACTGCCTGCGCGACCAGGCCCTCGACATCTGCCGGGAGGCCGGACGCGAGGACGCGCCGGTCACCACGACCGCCGCCGGGCTGTCCACCCTGGTGCAGCTCGTCGCGGGCGGGCTCGGCCTCACGCTGCTGCCGCGCACCGCCCTCAAGGTCGAGATCTCCCGCAGCAGCCAGCTCCTCACCGGCTACTTCACCGACCCGGCCCCCACCCGCAGGGTCGCTCTGGCGATGCGGGCAGGGGCCGCGCGCGGCGCGGAGTACGAGGAACTGGCGGCGGCGCTGCGGGAGGCGCTCCGGCCCCTGCCCGTCCGGGTCCTCGACCAGGACGCCTGACGGCCGGCGCAAAAGAGCCCGGGGCGGCTACTCCGTGCGCAGCCCGTCCGGCCGCATCATCCTCAGCAGCGGCGGCAGGCTCAGCAGCGTCACGACGAGGACGACGCCCGCGCCGATGCCGGTCATCGACAGCACGCTCGGCCAGTCCACCCGGACCGACGTGTTGGTCATCCGCAGCAGGACCGCGCCCAGGGCCATGCCCACCGTCGCAGCGAGCAGCAGGCCCAGTCCGATCGGGATCGCCGTCTGCCACAGCACCGACAGGCTGAGGGTCCGGCGCCGGGTGCCGAAGGCGACCAGCGACGACAGCAGCTTGCGGCGTTCGCGCAACTGCTCCAGCTGCGAGACCAGCAGGCTCGCGCCGATCAGCGCCAGCACGCAGGCGGCGCCGACGGACAGGCCGGTGCGGATGGTGGCGTAGCGGTCGTTGCTCTCGACGCTGTTCCAGGTCATCGGCTGGGCCGTCGGGTCGAGCCGCACGGCCGTGTTGCGCACGTACTCGTACGCGTCGGGCACGGAACGGTCGAGGCTCAGGTAGAGCTGTGTGGAGGCGAGCGGACCGAGCTTCCCGGGCAGCGCGCCGGGTGTGATCAGGATGCCGCCGCGCTCGTACCCGGTGGGATCCTCCCGGGCCTGGGCCTGCCGGATGTCCTGCGGCACGGTCCAGGAGACCCCGCGGTCGTCGGGGCGGGAGGTGTCGGCCGGGTCGGCCCAGAGGGTGGTGCCGGGCTTGGCCATCGTGTCGGTTCCGGTGTCCTCCTCCGCGCCCTGGACGGCGAAGACGTCACCGTCGCGGCAGGACGGCAGCGTGGCCACCTCGCGCAGCGACGCGCAGTCGGCGACGGTGAAGCGGACGTAGGTGTCCCCCTCGCCCCGTCGGTCGCCGAGGTAGCCGTCGGACAGTACGGTGACCCTCCGTACGCCCTCGGTGGTGCGGAACTCCTCGGCGATGGAGGCGGGTTCGGCTCCGTCCGGCACGTTCACCTGCATCTGGGCCCGGGAGACGTCGTACTGCGACGCCCTGGTGTAGTTGCCCTCCACCCCGGCGAACAGCATCTGCAGCGCGATCGCCCCGGCCACCGCCACCGCGATGCCGTTGACCATCCGGGCCGCCGCACCGCTGCTCAGCTGAAGCCTGCGCACAGCCAGTTGCCAGGCGACCCCGCCCGAGCCGAGCCGGGCCACGACCGTCTCCACCACCCAGGGCAGCAGGGCCGTGACGCCGACCAGGAGGAGCATCACGCCGCCGACGACGAGGTACTGATTGAACTCCCCGCCGTCGTCGCCCTGCCCGATCATCGGGAAGAGCAGCGCGAGCCCGCCGAGCGGCAGCAGCAGCCGCCACCACAGCCGGCGCCGCGCGGGCTTGGCCGTGCGGACCACGCCGAGCGGCTCGATGACCACCCCGCGCAGGGCGAGGATCGTCACCACGACCGCGGCCGCCGGCACCACCAGCGCGACCAGAAGGGCCAGCACGGGCGAGGGGTTCAGATAGCTCGGGAACACACTGACGTGGAACACCTCGAAGGAAGCCGCCAGTTGCCGCCCCAGCAGGAAGAAGCCGGCTCCGAGGACGAGTCCCAGCACCGATCCGGCGAGCGCCTCGCCGGCGGCGATCCGCCGGGTCATCCGGCTGTCGGAACCCACCAGCCGCAGCGCCGCCAGCCGGCGGTCGCGCCGCTCGCCGCCGAAGCGCACGGCCGCGGCGATGAACACGGCGACCGGCATCAGCAGCACCACGAAGACGACCAGCACCAGCAGGAGCAGCACCGGGTCCCAGGGATCGGACGACGCCAGGCCGTCGCTGCCGAAGCTGTCGATCCGGGCCCCACTGGCGAGGCCGTCCAGCAGCTTCTCGAGCCCCGTGCCGCCCGCGAAGTAGGCGAGTTCCTGGGAGCCGACGAGCCCCTGCTCGCCGATGGTGCCCGCGATCCGGTAGTTCAGCCGCTCCCGCAGCAGCTTGCCGTCGTCGGAGGCGAGCAGCTCCTTCAGCGCGGGGGAGACGACCATCTCGCCCGCGGCCGGGAACCGCGCGACCCCCGGGGGCAGCGGCGCCCGCGGGCCCTCCGCCTCCAGCATCCGGCCGCGCACGTCCCGGTCCCGGAACGTGGTGTCCGAGTCCAGGACGATCAGGGTGTCGTCGGCCTTCGGTATCTTCTGCTGGCTGAAGGTGTGGTCGCTGCGCGCCGCCTCGCGCCGGTCCCGTTCCGCCAGCGCGTTCGGGAGGGCGGTGGTGAGCAGCAGCAGTGCCACTCCGAGCCCGACGCCGACGGCCGTCAGCAGCGCCCGGATCCACCCCTCGCGTCCGCCCGCGAAGGCGAACCGGACCCCCATGGAAAGATCCCGCGCCCACTGACCGGCGCTCATACGACGCGCTCCATGTCCCGGGACTTGCCGTCGCGTACGACGATCTCGCGGTCGGAGTACGCGGCCACCCGGGCCTCGTGCGTGACGAGCACCACGGCCGCGTTGGCGGACCGGGCGGCGTCCGTGAGCAGCTCCATCACGCGCTCGCCGTTGAAGGAGTCGAGCGCGCCGGTCGGTTCGTCGGCGAACACCACACGCGGGTTCGTCACCAGCGCGCGGGCGACGGCGACCCGTTGCCCCTGACCGCCGGACACCTCGCCGGGCCGCTTCTTGCGCAGCTCGTCGACCTCCAGCCGCTCCATCCACGCCAGCGCCGTCCGCTCGGCCTCCTTGCGGGACGACCCGTTCAGGCGCATCGGGAGCGCCACGTTCTCCACGCAGGTGAGTTCGGGCACGAGCTGGCCGAACTGGAACACGAACCCGAACTCCGAGCGCCTGAGCGCACTGCGCTCGGCGTCGCTCATCGCCGTCACCTCACGCCCGTTGTACGTGATCGAGCCCGAGTCGGGCATCACGATCCCGGCGAGGCAGTGCAGCAGCGTCGACTTGCCCGAGCCGGACGGACCCATCACGGCGACGACCTCGCCCGGGTGGATGGAGAACTCGGCACCGTCGAGCGCGGTGGTCGGCCCGTACGCCTTGCGCAGGTCCTGGGCGGTGAGCAGCGAACCAGCGGGAATGGTCACCGGGTCACCGCCTCACGGAGCTTGTCCAGACGCGCCGCGGTCAGTTCCAGCCAGCGCAGGTCCGCCTCCAGGTGGAACAGGGCGTGGTCGCAGATCAGCTGGTCGGCCAGATCGCCCTTGCGCTTGCGGTCGGTGAGGATCCGCATGCTGCGCAGGTGCTCCGAGCGCTGCGTGTCGAGAATGTCGGCGGCGTCGCGGTGCGTGAGCAGCGCGAGGACGACCTTGGTGTAGAGGGTCGACTGGAGGTACGGCTCCGGCTTCTCCGGCGTCGCGAGCCACCGCTCGACATCGGTGATGCCGGCCTCGGTGATCGCGTACCGCTTGCGCTCGGGTCCGCCGCCGGCCTCGATGCCGTCGACCTCGACGAGCCCGTTCTTCAGCAGCCGGGACATCGTCGAGTAGACCTGGCCGTAGTGCAGCGGCCGGTCGTGACCGAACTTCTCGTCGAAGGCCCGCTTCAGGTCGTAACCGTGGCGCGGGCCGGACTCCAGGAGCCCCAGGAGAGTGTGACCGATGGACATGACCAGGACTGTACACGGGGTGTATACGCGGCATGTATACGCCGAGTGTGCAGTTCATGGCGTGCGGTACGACTCCGCAGGTCGGGGGCTGTTGTCACGGTTGTGCAACAGGCTATTGCTCAGAGCCGCCGGGTGGTCGTCCCCGCCGGGGCAGCGGCCCGGTCTCCCGCGGCAGCCGCCCCGCCTCGGCGAGCGCCTTCCGCAGCAGGAACTCGATCTGCGCGTTGGCCGACCGCAGTTCGTCCCCGGCCCACCGCGCCAGCGCCTCGTACACCGCAGGGTCCAGCCGCAGCAGCACCTGCTTGCGCTGCTGCGGCGGCCGGCGCCGGGAACCCGGACCCTCGGACGGCTCCGTCACTGGTACAGCGACCCGGTGTTGAGGACCGGCTGCGCGGCGCGGTCCCCGCACAGCACCACCATCAGGTTGGAGACCATCGCCGCCTTCCGCTCGGAGTCCAGCTCGACGATGTCCCGCTCGGTGATCCGGGCGATCGCGGCCTCGACCATGCCCACCGCACCGTCGACGATCTGCCGCCGGGCCGCGACGACCGCTCCCGCCTGCTGCCGCTGGAGCATCGCCGAGGCGATCTCGGGGGCGTACGCGAGGTGGGTGAAGCGCGACTCGATGATCTGCACCCCGGCCGCCTCCACGCGCGCGTGCAGTTCGACGGCGAGCTTCTCGGTGATCTCCTCGGCGTTGCCGCGCAGCGAGAGGCCGTCCTCCTCGTGGGCGTCGTAGGGGTACTCGATGGCGATGTGCCGCACGGCCGCCTCGGTCTGCGTGGAGACGAACTCGACGTAGTCGTCCACCTCGAAGATGGCCTGGGCGGTGTCCTCGACCCGCCACACCACGACCGCGGCGAGCTCGATCGGGTTGCCGTAGGCGTCGTTGACCTTCAGGACGGCGGTCTCGTGGTTGCGCACGCGCGTGGAGATCTTGGTGCGCGAGGTGAGCGGGTTCACCCAGCGCAGCCCGTCCTGCCGGATCGTCCCGCGGTAGCGGCCGAAGAGCTGGACGACCCGGGCCTCCCCGGGCGCCACCATGTTCAGCCCGCACATGGCCAGGAACGCCGCAAGCCCGACCAGGATGCCGCCGATGATCAGGGCGGCCTTGGCTCCGCCCCCGTCGACCGCCGTGGCGGCCGCGATCAGCCCCGCGCCGGCCAGCAGCCCGACCAGGCCGAGCAGCAGGGCGAGCCCGCCGCCGATGCTGTGCGCGGCGAACTCCCGCACACGGGGCGCCGGCATCTCGGGCACGTCTGCGGTGACCTGCGGTTGGTGTGTGGACATGGATGATCCCCCGTTCCTCCCGGGAAGCTTTTCCTGCATAGCTTCCATCTAGCTAAGTGATATCACTTTTTCTCGTCCTGGCAACCCTACGCGTGTCTCGAACGTCGGTTCCGTTGGGGTGGGTGCTGATTGTCACGTCCGTAAAGGGCCGGATCGGCAGCCCTCTCTCTTATCTCCCGGTGTTAGCTTTCTGAGCTGACCTGAGCGGCGAACCTGTGTGACATGTGAGCACACATGAACGAAGCGGAGCGGATCGGACCCATGGGACGAGCGGAAGAAAGACGCGCCAGACAGCGCGGTGGGCGCCGGGCGGCACCCAAGCGCCGCCGTTCGTCGGGCGCGGCCGGGAAGGGCGGCATACGCCGGCTCTTCACCTGGAAGAAGATCCTCGGCACCTTCTTCGGCCTGTGCCTGCTCGGTATGGGCGCCTTCATCGTGCTGTACATGATGATCGGCATCCCCGAGGGCAACGCCGACGCCAAGCGGCAGAGCAACATCTACAAGTACAGCGACGGCGCGATCATGGCCCGCGACGGCAAGGTCAACCGCGAGGTCGTCGATCTGTCCAGGGTCCCCAAGGGCGTGCGGCTCACCTTCGTCGCGGCCGAGAACAAGACCTTCTACAAGGACGCCGGCGTCGACCTCAAGGGCACCGCCCGCGGCCTGTTCAACACGCTCTCGGGCCGGGGCGCGCAGGGCGGTTCGACGATCACCCAGCAGTACGTCAAGAACTACTACCTGACGCAGGAACAGACCGTCTCCCGCAAGCTCAAGGAACTGGTCATCTCCCTGAAGCTGGACCGGGAGAAGTCCAAGGACTACATCCTCGCCGGCTACATCAACACCAGCTACTACGGCCGCAACGCCTACGGCATCCAGGCCGCCGCCCAGGCCTACTACCGCACCGACGCCGAGAAACTCTCCGTCGCGCAGGGCGCCTACCTCGCCGCGCTGCTCCAGGCCCCGAGCCAGTACGACTGGGCGGTCGCCTCCCCGGGGGGTAAGAAGTTGGTGAAGGCCCGCTGGAACTACGTCCTGAACAACATGGTCGACGAGGGCTGGCTGAGCCAGTCCGAGCGGGCCGGCATGAAGTTCCCGGTGCCGAAGGAGCCCAGGCCCGCTCCCGGCATGGAGGGCCAGAAGGGCTACCTGGTCAACGCGGCCAACGCGGCACTGGAGAAGCAGCTCGTCGCCGAGGGCACCGCGAGCAGCGCCAAGGAAGCCGAGGCGATGGTCAGCGCCGGCGGCTGGACCGTCACGCTCAACATCGACAAGAAGAAGCAGGCGGCGCTGGAGAAGTCCGTCAAGCAGCAGTTGACCAGCAAGCTCGACCCCGAGAAGCGCAAGGTCGACGGGGACGTCCAGGCCGGTGCCGCGTCCGTGAACCCGAAGACGGGCGCCGTGGTCGCGATGTACGGCGGCGTGAACTACTTCGAGCACTACACCAACAACGCCACCCGCTCCGACTACCAGCCCGCCTCCACGTTCAAGCCGGTCATCCTCGCCGCGGCCCTGGAAGAGCAGGCCAAGACGCAGGACGGCAAGCCGATCACCGCGAACACGGTCTACGACGGCACGAGCAGGCGCCAGGTCATGGACAACGGCACCAAGGTCGGCTTCGCCCCCGAGAACGAGGACGACGAGAACTACGGGAAGATCACCGTCCAGACCGCGATGAACAAGTCCGTCAACTCCGTCTTCGCGCAGATGGGCGTCGACGTCGGCATGACCAACGTGGTCGACGTCGCCGGCAAACTCGGCATGGACACCAAGAACATGCAGGCCGTGCCCGCCCAGACGCTGGGCAGCATGGGCGCGAGCCCCCTGGAGATGGCGGGTGTCTACGCCACCCTCGCCAACCACGGCAAGAAGGTCACCCCGGCCCTCGTGAAGTCGGCGGAGCACCTGAACAGGACGGTCACCATGCCCGACCCGGTCGGCGACCAGGCCGTCAGCCGCGAGGCCGCCGACTCGGTGACCTCCGTGCTGACCGGCGTGGTCGACGACGGTACGGCGCAGGCATCCGTACGGAACAACCCCGAGCGCGACGGCCAGCAGGTCGCGGGCAAGACGGGTACGTCCGACAACAACAAGTCGGCCTGGTTCACCGGCTACACGCCGAACCTGGTCACCTCCGTCGGCCTGTTCGGCGAGGACGCCAAGACCCACGCCCAGGTCCCGATGTACAAGGCCGCCGGCGAGCCCCGGATCAACGGTGGTGATTTCCCGGCGAAGATCTGGGCGGCGTACACCTTCGGCGTGATGGGCGACACCAGCAAGTTCGACCTGGACACCCAGCAGGGCGCGGCCGTCCAGCCGACGTGGACGCCGACGCCCACGCGGGAGCCGACCGAGGAGCCCACGCAGGAGCCGACGACCGAGGAGCCGTCGTCGTCGTCACCGCCGCCGACGACGGAGGAGCCGAGCAGCTCCCCGCCGCCGAGTCCGTCGACGACACCACCCACGTTCACCCCGCCGACGGCCCCGGAGACGACACCGCCGAACGACGGCGGCGGCGACCCGTTCGACCCTGTCAAGCCGGGTACCGGACAGGACGACTAGCAGGGGACACGGCGAAGGGCGCCCGGTGGACACCGGGCGCCCTTCGGCTCGTTCTGCGGCGTCTCAGTTGCGGTTGAGCTCGAACCAGACGACCTTGCCCGTGCTGAGCCGGGTCGCGCCCCAGCGCCGGGCCAGCCGGTTCACGAGGTACAGCCCGCGTCCGCCCTCGTCCGTGGCGCGCGCCTGCCGCAGGCGCGGCAGCTGAGGGACGTCGTCGCCCACTTCGCAGCGCAGGACATCCGTCCGGAGCAGCCGGAGCGTGACCGGCCGGGACGCGTACCGCACGGCGTTCGTCACGACCTCGCTGACCAGCAGCTCCACCGAGTCGCTGAGCTCCTCCAGGCCCCAGCGCTGCAACGCGCGCCGGGCCAGGCGGCGGGCCCGGCCGGGGGCGGCGTCCTCCGGCTCCAGGAACCAGTACGCCACATCGCTGGGGGCGATGCCGTCGAAGCGGGCGGCGAGCAGCGCGATGTCGTCGTCCCGGTCGCCCGGGCCGAGCATGTCGAGCACCTCGTCGCACAGCGCTTCCAGGGGCGGCGGATGGTCCGGCCCGGTGAGCTGCGCGGTCGCGGCGAGCTTCTCCCGCAGCTGCTCGATGCCGGTCCACACGTCCCGCAGCCGGGACTCGACCAGACCGTCGGTGTACAGCAGCAGGGTCGCGCCGGCGGGCGCGTCCAGCTCCACGGCCTCGAAGTCGACGCCGCCGACCCCGATGGGGGCACCGGCCGGGACGCGCAGCACCTCGGCACGGCCGCCCAGGTGGAGCAGGACGGGCGGCGGATGGCCGGCGTTGGCGATGGTGATGCGGTGCGACACCGGGTCGTAGACCGCGTAGAGGCAGGTCGCCATGCGGTCCACGCCCAGGCGCTGGGCTTGTTCGTCGAGGTGGTGCAGGACCTCCTGCGGCGGCAGGTCGAGGCCGGCGAGGGTCTGGGCGGTGGTGCGCAGCTGGCCCATGATGGCGGCCGACGTCATGGAGTGGCCCATGACGTCGCCGACGACCAGGGCGACCCGGCTGCCGGGCAGCGGGATGGCGTCGTACCAGTCGCCGCCGACCCGGGCGGTCTCCGCGGCCGGCAGGTAACGGGAGGCGAGCCGCACGCCCGTGGGGCGGGGCAGCGTCTCGGGCAGCATGGTGCGCTGGAGCTCGTCCGCGATGTAGGCCTCGCGGCCGTACAGGACGGCCTTGTCGATGCCCAGGGCGCTGTGCGTGGCGAGCTGGGCGGCCACCAGCAGGTCGTCCGGCTCGAAGGCGATGCGTTCGGGACGGCGCAGGAACAGGGCGGCACCGATGACCCGGCGCCGGCCGCGCAGCGGCGCGAGGATCGCCCGCTGCCCGTCCGGCACGGCGAACTCGCCGCCCTCCCCGAGCAGTTCGGGCAGCGCCGCGCGCGCCGCGGGAGCGTCCGTGAACACCGGGCGCACGCCCCGCAGCACCTCGGCGAGCGCGCTGCCGGGCCGTACCTCGCACAGCTCGGCGCCGACCGTGTCGAGTTCGTTCGGCTCGGGCTGCGCGGCCGGCAGGAAGCCGTTCTCCGTGTCGCGCTCGGCCGGTATCCGGTCGGTGCGGCGCAGCCGCAGCACCAGCGGGCCGGTGGGCCGCTCGTCGCCGACGGGTAGCGGGTCGCGCAGATAGACCAGGATCGCGTCGGAGAAGGTGGGCACGGTGGCCCGGCACAGCCCCATCACGATCTCGTCGAGATCGATGCCGCGGGCGATCCGCCGGGTGGCGGCGCCCACGAAGCGCAGCCGGTCGCCGTCCCGCCGCATCGGCGTGGGCCGTCCGGGCGGCAGGCTCTGGCCGCTGCGGCGCTCCTGTCCGTCGGGGCCGGGCGCCGGGCGGTCCTGTTCGTCGGCCGGCTGGACCGGAATGCCCTCGGGGGCGGGCCGCGGCCGAGGGGTGTCGCGCTCGGCGGTCTGCTCGGTACCCGGCTGGGAGTGCTCGGAGGCGGGGTCGCTCACGGTGTCCTTGCCCTTGCCGAACGGCGTGGAGGTGCCCGGCTCCGACGTGCCCGGCGTGGTGTGCGCCGTCGTGAGCGGAGCGGTGACGTCGCCGCCGCAGCGGCCCTGTACCGGTAAGGCGCCCGCGCCGGGCCCACGCACCGGTGTCGAGGTATGCACGAACGCCCCGCGGGGGTCCGCGGGGTCGGCGCCCGGCTGCGGGCGTTCGAAGGAGGTCGGCTGCTCCGTCACGCGTGTCGCATCCATCCGTCCGGGGCTGCACGCCAGAGGTGCAGGTGGTCCCGCCGAAACTCCGATACCCGGAATACGTGCCCCAGGAACGGAATTCCCGCGTGGTCAGAGGTTGTTCCTGTGCCACCGGCGGGCCGTCTGCGGCCCTGAGGGCCGCAGGCCCTGCCGGTGTTGCCCTCGTACCCCTCGCTCACGTCCTGCCGCCCCTCGGTGACGATCGGTCAAGCCCAGCGCGTGCTCCGTCAGTTGCCGCCGCGCGCCCTTGCGGAGGACGATCCTACGTTTCTTGCCCGGGGGCGCATCAAGGGTCTCATGAGGACACATGCGCGGGTGTACGGTCCCAGTCCTCCGGCAGTGACGGTACCGTCCAGGACGGATCCGGGCGCCAGTGCTGCCAGCCATCCGAGAAGGGCGGTCCCCAGGCGCGGATCACCTCCACGGCGGCCCGCCCGGCCTCCCGTACCCTCTCGGCCTGCTGATCGTCCATCAGCCCGTCCCCCAGAGCCTGGGCGAACTCGTCCTCGTCACGCCAGTGCCAACTGCGGTCCGGGTGCACGGAGATGTCCAGGAAGTGGTCGACGGAGTCCACACCGCCCTCCCAACGGGCCAGCGGCTCCTCCAGGTTCACGTACCAGTTCTTGAACCGCCAGCCCGGCTCCCAGAACAGCCACACCGACCAGGGCTCGGCCGGCCGCGCCAGCTTCAGCACACCCGTGCCGAACCAGCGGTCGCGCTGCACGGTCCGCGGCTTGGTGTAGCGGGACTCCAGCGGCTCCAGGTGCACCGGGGTGCCGTCGGCGAGCACGGGCCTGATGCACTCCGTGCCGGGCGCCAGCCACACGGCGAGCAGCTCCGCGTCGTCCCGTACGACGGTGACCGGACGCGCGATGTGGAAACGCGCGCCGCCGTTCTCCCGGTACCGCCACAGGATCTCGCTCCCGGGCTCCCAGAAGCCTGCCGCACCACCCGTTTCCACGCGTCTCACCGCTCCACCGTCTGCCATGCACAGATATTAGGTGCCCTGGGCATACGACGCTGCGGCGCGTGTCACGGTTCACGCGCCGGGCGCACCAGGGCGGCCAACCGTCACGGGTGTGTCATCCGCAGGACATCCAGCGCCTCGTCGAGCTGCTCCGGGGTCAGGTCCCCGCGCTCCACGTACCCGCTGTCCAGCACGACCTGACGGATGGTCTTCCGCTCGGCCAGCGCCTTCTTGGCGACCTTCGCGGCCTCCTCGTAGCCGATGTACTTGTTGAGCGGCGTGACGACGGACGGGGAGGACTCGGCGTACTCCCGCGCCCGCTCGCGGTCGGCGGTGATGCCGTCGACGGTCCGGTCGGCGAGCAGCCGCGTGGCGTTGGCCAGCAGCCGCACGGACTCCAGCACGTTCTTCGCGATGACGGGCAGCATGACGTTGAGCTCGAAGTTCCCGGCGGCACCGGCGGTGGCGACGGTGGCGTCGTTGCCCACGACCTGTGCGGCGACCATCAGCACGGCCTCCGGAATGACCGGATTCACCTTGCCCGGCATGATCGAGGATCCGGGCTGGAGGTCGGGCAGGGCGATCTCGGCGAGGCCGGTGCGCGGCCCCGAGGACATCCACCGCAGGTCGTTGGCGATCTTCGTCAGCCCGACCGCGATGGTCCGCAGCTGCCCGCTGGTCTCGACGATGCCGTCCCGGGCGCCCTGCGCCTCGAAGTGGTTCCGGGCCTCGGTGAGGGGCAGCCCGGTGGTCCTGCCGACCTCCTCGATCACGGCGGCGGAGAAACCGGGCGGGGTGTTGATGCCGGTGCCGACGGCCGTACCGCCGAGGGGCAGTTCGGCGAGCCGGGGGAGGGACGCCTGAAGCCGCTCGATCCCGTACCGCACCTGGGCGGCGTACCCGCCGAACTCCTGCCCCAGCGTCACGGGCGTGGCGTCCATGAGATGGGTCCGCCCCGACTTCACGACATCGGAGAACTCCTCGGCCTTGCGCTCCAGGGAGGCGGCGAGATGGTCCAGGGCGGGGATCAGATCACGGGTGACGGCCGCGGTGGCGGCGATGTGGATCGACGACGGGAACACGTCGTTGGACGACTGGGAGGCGTTGACGTGGTCGTTGGGGTGAACGCTCCTGCCGAGCCGCTCGGTCGCGAGGGTCGCGATGACCTCGTTGGTGTTCATGTTGGACGAGGTCCCGGACCCGGTCTGGAACACGTCGACGGGGAAGTGCGCGTCCCACTTCCCTTCGGCGACCTCACCGGCGGCCTCCTGGATCGCGTCGGCGACGTCCTTGTCCAGGACTCCCAGCTCGGCGTTGACCTTGGCCGCCGCCCCCTTGATCCGGGCCAGCGCCTCGATGTGCGCGCGTTCGATGCGCTGCCCGGAGACGGGGAAGTTCTCCACCGCCCGCTGGGTCTGGGCCCGCCACTTGGCGTGGGCGGGCACCCGCACCTCGCCCATCGAGTCGTGCTCGGTGCGGTACTCGGTCCTGTCCTGCTCGTCGGTCATCGACGATCACCTCCACGTGTCACAGCGTCCGCGACCCGACCACTGTTCCCCGTGGAGGCGAACCGTCACCGCCGTTCTCAGGCGAGTCCGGGACCCCGTACCGGAATGGACGTGAACGTCGGCGCCGGGGCCGGGTCCTGGAAGAAGTCGTTGCCCTTGTCGTCGACGACGATGAACGCCGGGAAGTCCTCGACCTCGATCTTCCAGACGGCCTCCATGCCGAGTTCCTCGTACTCGACGACCTCGACCTTCTTGATGCAGTCCTGGGCGAGCCGGGCCGCCGGGCCGCCGATGGAGCCCAGGTAGAAGCCGCCGTGGGCGTTGCAGGCGTCGGTGACCTGCTTGCTGCGGTTGCCCTTGGCCAGCATCACCTTGGAGCCGCCCGCCGCCTGGAACTGCTCGACGTAGCTGTCCATCCGGCCGGCCGTGGTCGGGCCGAAGGAGCCCGACGCGTAGCCCTCGGGCGTCTTGGCCGGACCCGCGTAGTACACCGGGTGGTCCTTCAGGTACTGCGGCATCTCCTCGCCCGCGTCCAGGCGCTCCTTGATCTTGGCGTGCGCGATGTCGCGGGCGACCACGAGGGGGCCGGTGAGGGAGAGGCGGGTCTTGACCGGGTACTTCGTCAGCTCGGCCAGGATCGTGTCCATCGGCTGGTTGAGGTCGATCTTGACGACGTCGCCGGCTTCGTCCAGGTGCTCGTCCGTGGTCTCCGGCAGGAACCGCGCCGGGTCCGTCTCCAGCTGCTCCAGGAAGACGCCCTCGGCCGTGATCTTCGCGACGGCCTGACGGTCCGCGGAGCAGGACACGGCGATGGCGACGGGGCACGAGGCGCCGTGCCGGGGCAGGCGGACCACGCGCACGTCGTGGCAGAAGTACTTGCCGCCGAACTGCGCCCCGATCCCGATCTTCTGCGTCAGCTCGAAGACCTTCTGCTCCAGCTCCTCGTCCCGGAAGCCGTGCCCGAGCGCCGACCCCTCCGCCGGGATCTCGTCCAGGTAGTGCGCGGAGGCGTACTTCGCGGTCTTCAGCGCGTACTCGGCGCTCGTACCGCCGACGACGATGGCCAGGTGGTAGGGCGGGCAGGCCGCCGTACCCAGCGAGCGGATCTTCTCCTCCAGGAACTTCATCATGGAGGCCTCGTTCAGGACGGCCTTCGTCTCCTGGTACAGGAACGACTTGTTGGCGGAGCCGCCGCCCTTCGCCATGAACAGGAACTTGTAGGCGCCGCCGTCGGTCGCGTACAGCTCGATCTGCGCGGGCAGGTTGGAACCGGTGTTCTTCTCCTCCCACATGGTGAGCGGAGCCATCTGCGAGTAGCGCAGGTTGAGGTTCTGGTACGCGTCGTAGATGCCCCGGGACAGGGCCTCCTCGTCACGGCCCGCGGTCAGCACGTCCTGGCCGCGCTTGCCCATCACGATCGCCGTGCCCGTGTCCTGGCACATCGGCAGGACGCCCGCCGCCGCGATGTTCGCGTTCTTCAGCAGGTCCAGCGCCACGAACTTGTCGTTGCCCGACGCCTCGGGGTCGTCGATGATGCGGCGCAGCTGCGCGAGGTGGGCCGGGCGCAGGTAGTGCTGGATGTCGTGGATGGCCTCCTCGGCGAGCTTGCGCAGCGCCTCCGGCTCCACCTTGAGGAAGGTCCGCCCGTCCGGCCCCTCGACCGTGGAGACGCCCTCGGAGGTCACCAGCCGGTACGGCGTGGTGTCCTCCCCTTGGGGAAGCAGATCGGTGTACGCGAACTCAGGCATCTCAGCCCATTCCTCACTCGGCAGACGGCGGCCCGCCTCCTTTGGCGAGCGCCAACAGCCTAGAACCTGCCTCCGGCGCTGAGCCCGTGAGGTAAGGCTCAGTTCGTCACACTCGGCCGCGACACAGAGGCCGTCGCGGGGGGTGTCGCGATCTATCGTGTTTCGGTACGCTGCTGCCGTGGACCTTCAGAAGCAGACCGCGCCCGCCGTCTCCGAGCTCCGTGCCTCCGACGCCGAGCGCGACCGCATCGCCGACATCCTGCGCGACGCCCTCGCCGAGGGCCGTCTCACCGCGGACGAGCACGCCGAGCGCGTCGAGGGGGTGCTGCGCGCCAAGACGGTCGGCGAACTGGACGTCTTCATACGGGATCTGCCAGCCGCCCACCGCCAGGGTCCCGGCCCCTCGCCGGCTCCGGCTCCGTACCGCCCCACGGCCGGCGCCTTTCCGATCGACCCGGACGACAACGTCGTCGCGATCTTCAGCAGCGCCGTCCGCAAGGGCCGCTGGCGCACGGGCCGCCGTATCCATGCGTACTCGATCTTCGGCAGTGTCGAGATAGACCTGAGCGAGGCGCTCTTCGACCACCAGCAGGTCATGATCAAGGCGTTCTCGGTCTTCGGTAGCGTCGAGATCCGCGTCCCGGAGAACGTGTCGCTGCGCGGTATGGGCGGCGGCGTGCTCGGCAGCTTCGAGGTGGACACGCTCGACTCGGGAGACCCGGAGGCCCCGATCGTCTACGTCGACGGCTGGGCCGTCCTGGGCAGCGTCGAGGCGCGGCCCCGGCGCGGCAAGGTCGTCGCGGACATCCTCGACCGGGTGCAGCGCAAGGTCGACAAGAGTTTGCGCAAACACCTGAACCATTGACAGTCGCGAATTCGTCGGGGTGCGGCGCAAATCGGTCCACCGGTGACGCCACCCGACGGAACCCGAAAACGGGGGCGAAACCAGCGCTTCGGAACTCAGTGCATAGGCGCGCGCACAGCGGGTAGGCCTTGCTGCATCGTCTCTCGCTCGCGAAGCCGTCGTCAGGAGTAGACCGTGCTGCAACCGCCGCATTCGTCCCTGGTAGCTGCCGTTCCGGCCCCGCGGGTGCCTGCGCGAGACAGGGACCAAGACGCCCCGTGGCACACCGAGGCGGTGTGCCGGCGTGACGAGGCGGGCCTGTTCTTCGCCCCCTCCAAGGAGCCGACCGCCGCCCGGCTCTCCCGGGAGGAGGCGGCGAAGCGGGTCTGCGCCCGCTGTCCGGTGATGGTCGAATGCCGCGAGCACGCCCTGCTCCAGCCCGAGCCCTACGGCGTCTGGGGCGGCCTCACCGCCGCCGAACGCCGCGTGGTCCTGGCCCGACGCCGCCGCCGGGACCTGGAGCTGAAGAAGGCGGCCCGCTCGGCGAGCACCATAGCCGCGGCCGGCTGACCGACACGCACGACGAAGAGGGCGCCCCCACCGCACCGGGGGCGCCCTTTCGTCGTGGGGTGGGCTGCCCGAGCCCCACCCCTGTGCGCGCTACTTCCCCTTGTCGAAGTCGATCGCGCTGTACGCCCGGAGCTTGCTCAGCCGGTGCTCCGAATCGATCCTGCGCACCGTCCCCGACCGCGACCGCATCACGATCGAGTCGGTCGTGGCGGTCTCGGCCCGGTACCGCACGCCCCGCAGCAGCTCCCCGTCGGTGATGCCGGTCGCCACGAAGAAGACGTTCTCCCCGGTGACCAGGTCCTCCGTCATCAGCACCCGGTCGAGATCATGACCCGCGTCGATCGCCCGCTGCCGCTCCTCGTCGTCCTTCGGCCACAGCTTGCCCTGGATCGTGCCGCCCAGGCACTTCACCGCACAGGCCGAGATGATGCCCTCGGGCGTACCGCCGATGCCGAGCAGCAGGTCGACGCCCGTGCCCTCGCGCAGCGCCAGGATGGAGCCGGCCACATCGCCGTCGGAGATCAGCTTGATGCGCGCGCCGGTGTCCCGGATCTCCTTGATGATGCCCTCGTGCCGCGGCCGGTCCAGGATCACCACCGTCACGTCCTCGGGCGCGGACCGCTTGGCCTTGGCGACCCGGCGGATGTTCACCGACACCGGCGCGTTGATGTCGACGAAGTCGGCCGCCTCGGGCCCGGTGACGAGCTTGTCCATGTAGAAGACGGCGGACGGGTCGAACATGGACCCGCGCTCGGCGGCGGCCAGCACCGCGATCGCGTTCGTCATGCCCTTCGCGGTCAGCGTGGTGCCGTCGATCGGGTCGACGGCGATGTCGCACTCGGGACCCGTCCCGTCGCCCACGCGCTCCCCGTTGAACAGCATCGGGGCTTCGTCCTTCTCGCCCTCGCCGATGACGACGACGCCGTTCATCGAGACGGTGGAGACGAGGGTCCGCATGGCACGCACCGCGGCACCGTCGGCGCCGTTCTTGTCACCCCGTCCGACCCAACGGCCCGCGGCCATCGCCGCTGCCTCGGTGACCCGGACCAGTTCCAGGGCGAGGTTGCGGTCGGGGGCCTCGGAGGGCACATCGAGTTCGGACGGCAAGTGATGATGCTCGGTCATCGGAGCGCACCTTTCTGTACGACGACGGCCGGATGAGGGTGTTGTTGCCCGACTCTATCGCCGAGACCGCAAAATGAGCAGGGGCCCCCACGGATGAGCGCGCTGGAGACCTGCGACGATAGGGGCGTGGCAGGCACGAACGGCAAGCAGAAGACGGCGCGGGACATGATCCTCTCCATGGGAGTCATCGTCCTCGTGGCGGGCGTCATATACCTCTTCATCCCGCACGACGACAGCGCGCCCGACGTCAAGCGCGTCGACTACCGGGTCGAGCTGCTCACGGCACGCCGTGCCGCCTCGTACCCCATCGCCGCGCCGCAGGGCCTGCCCGACGCGTGGAAGGCCACCTCCGTCCGTTTCCAGGGCGACGAGTTCGACGCCTGGCACCTCGGCTTCCACGACCCCGAGGGGGAGTACGTGGCCGTCGAGCAGTCCACTCAGCGGCGCCCCGTCTTCCTCGACGAGGCGACCCAGGGCGCGCGCGAGACCGGGAAGACCGAGAAGATCGACGGCCGGACCTGGACCCGCTACGAGGGTGGCCGGTACGACGCGCTGGTGCTGGAGGGCACCAAGGGCTCGACGACGGTCGTGACGGGCACCGCGTCGTTCGCGCAGCTGACGAAGATGGCGGACGCGCTGAAGACGGAGTGAGCGCACGAGGAAGGCCCCCGGCACGGTTGCCGGGGGCCTTCCTCGTGTCCGTGGCTCAGACGGTCGTGACGACCTGGTCGAACTCCAGGCGCGGGGAGCGCGGGTACCAGGCGTCCGGGCCCGGACGGCCGATGTTGACGACCATCAGCGGGGTGTGGTCGTCGTCCAGGAACTCCTTGCGCACGCCCTCGAAGTCGAAGCCGGTCATCGGGCCGGCGGCGAGACCGGCGGCGCGGACGCCGACGATGAAGTACGCGGCCTGGAGGGCGGCGTTCAGCGTGGCGGCGTTCTCACGGACCGGGCGCTCGGCGAAGAAGAGGTCCTTCACCTGCGGCATGGCCGGGAACAGGTGCGGCAGCTCCTCGTGGAACTCGTTGTCCGCGGAGAGGATCGCGACCAGCGGGGCGGCGGCGGTCTTGGGCTGGTTGCCCTCGGCCATGTGCCGCACCAGGCGCTCGCGGGCCTCGGGGGAGCGGACCAGGGTGATGCGCAGCGGGGTCTGGTTGAAGGCGGTCGGGCCGTACTTGACCAGGTCGTAGATCGCCTGCACCTGCTCGTCGGTCACCGGCTCGTCGGTGAAGGTGTTGGCGGTGCGGGCCTCGCGGAACAGCAGGTCCTGCGCGGCGGGGTCAAGGGCGAGAGACATGGATGAACCTTTGGACCTTCTCGAGCGGGTACGTCTGATGTCTCCGACCGTACGCGAGTGAAGTTCAACGTTCAACCAACTCTGGGGCGTCGTGTCTCACCTCACAGTGAACGGCCCGTGCTACTCCGCGTCCGCCTCGTCCGCGGTCTCCTCCGCCAGCGCCGCGTCCAGCCGCGCCCGCGCCCCGTCCAGCCAGCGCCGGCACACCTTGGCCAGCTCCTCGCCGCGCTCCCAGAGCGCGAGGGACTCCTCCAGCGTCGTACCGCCCGCCTCCAGGCGGCGGACGACCTCGATCAGCTCGTCCCGCGCCTGCTCGTACCCGAGCGCCTCGGTCATGCCCGGTGTCTCATCAACCTCGCTGGTCATCCACCCACCCTATGTGTCCACTCGTACGGAGAACTCACCCTCGGAGACCCGCGCGCGCAGGGCCTCGCCGGCCGCCACCTCGCCGGGGTCGCGGACCGCGTGCCCGTCCGCCTTCTGGAGGACGGCGTACCCGCGCTTCAGGGTCGCGGCGGGGGAGAGGGCCACCACGCGTGCGTGCGTGTGCGTCAGCTCCGAGTCGGCCCGGTCGAGCTGGTGCCGCAGACAGCGCCGGCCCCGGTCGAGCAGGTCCGCCACGTGGTCGGCGCGCTCGTCGATCATCCGGTGCGGGTCCTCTATCGACGGCCGTGCCAGCGCGTGGGCCAGCCCGCGCTCCTCCCGCTCCACCAGCGCCGCCACGCACCGCCGCGCCCGGTCCCGCAGCAGCCGCACCCGCTCGTACTCCTCGCCGACGTCCGGCACGACCTTCTTCGCGGCGTCGGTCGGGGTGGAGGCGCGCAGGTCGGCGACGTGGTCGAGGAGTGGGTTGTCGGGCTCGTGCCCGATCGCGGACACCACGGGCGTACGGCACTCGGCCACCGTCCGGATCAGCTGCTCGTCGGAGAACGGCAGCAGGTCCTCCACGCTGCCGCCACCGCGCGCGACGATGATCACGTCCACGTCCTCGATCGCGTCGAGTTCCTTCACGGCCTGCACGACCTGCGGTACGGCGTGCACGCCCTGCACGGCGACGTTGCGCACCTCGAAGCGCACGGCCGGCCAGCGGTGCCGGGCGTTCTCCAGCACGTCCCGCTCGGCGGCCGAGGCCCGTCCGCAGACCAGCCCGACGAGCTGCGGCAGGAACGGCAGCGGCTTCTTGCGCTCCGGCGCGAACAGGCCCTCGCGCGTGAGGGCCTTCTTCAGCTGCTCCAGGCGCGCCAGCAGCTCACCGACGCCGACGGGCCTTATCTCGGCCGCCCGCAGCGACAGCTGCCCCCGCGGGGCGTACCACTCGGGCTTCGCGAGGACGACGACCCGGGCGCCCTCGCTCACCACGTCCGCGACGGCGTCGAACACCTGCCGGTAGCAGGTGACGCTGACCGAGATGTCGTACGAGGGGTCCCGCAGCGTCAGGAACACCACACCGGCACCCGGCCGCCGCGACAACTGCGTGATCTGCCCCTCGACCCACACCGCCCCGAGCCGGTCGATCCACCCCCCGATGAGCCGCGACACCTCACCGACGGGGAGCGGGGATTCCGGAGACGTGTTCACAGCCATGTCCGCGAGAGTAGTGGCCGCCGCCGACAACGCGGCCCATCCGCCCGGCGACGCGGGGCCCGACGCCTTCGCCTCCGTCACTCACATCGCGCCCCGTCAGTCTTCCCGGGGACTCCACACGGATGCGATCTTCGACCCGCCGAACGCGGCCTTACGATGGGACGCATGTCTGCTTCGCCTGGCCGCCGTGTCCTGCTCGCCGCCCCCCGTGGCTACTGCGCGGGTGTGGACCGCGCCGTGATCGCCGTCGAGAAAGCGCTGGAGCAGTACGGCGCTCCGGTCTACGTCCGGCACGAGATCGTCCACAACAAGTACGTCGTGCAGACCCTGGAGAGGAAGGGCGCGATCTTCGTCGAGCAGACGGAGGAGGTGCCCCCGGGGAACATCGTCATGTTCTCGGCGCACGGCGTGGCCCCCGTCGTCCACGAGGAGGCCGAGCGCGGCCGCCTCGCCACCATCGACGCCACCTGCCCGCTGGTCACCAAGGTCCACAAGGAAGCCGTCCGCTTCGCGGGCGAGGACTACGACATCCTCCTGATCGGCCACGAGGGCCACGAGGAGGTCATCGGCACCTCCGGCGAGGCCCCCGACCACATCCAGCTCGTCGACGGCCCGGGCGATGTGCAGAAGGTCGAGGTCCGCGACCCGTCCAAGGTCGTGTGGCTCTCCCAGACCACGCTGTCCGTCGACGAGACCATGGAGACCGTCGACGCCCTGAAGGAGAAGTTCCCGCAGCTCATCTCGCCGCCCAGCGACGACATCTGCTACGCCACGCAGAACCGCCAGCTGGCCGTGAAGCAGATGGGCGCCGAGTCGGACCTGGTGATCGTGGTCGGCTCCCGCAACTCCTCCAACTCCAAGCGGCTCGTGGAGGTCGCCAAGATCGCCGGAGCTCGCGAGGCGTACCTCGTGGACTTCGCCGACGAGATCGACGAGGCCTGGCTGGAGGGTGTCTCCACGGTCGGCGTCACCTCGGGTGCCTCCGTCCCGGAGGTCCTGGTCGAGCAGGTCCTGGAGTGGCTCTCCCAGCGCGGCTTCGAGGACGTGGAGATCGTCAAGGCGGCCGAGGAGTCCATCACCTTCTCGCTGCCCAAGGAGCTGCGCCGCGACCTGCGCGAAGAGGCCGCGGCGCTGGCCGCCGAGCGCCGCGGCGCCGGAACCGGTGAGGATTCCGGGGAGTGATCGGGTAGTGATCGGGGAGTCGCCGGGCGGGGTTCGCGATCCGGCCGGTGACTGTCCGTCCCCCGTCGTAACGTAGGGCCATGCAGATCTTCGGCGTGGACATCGGCGGTTCCGGGATCAAGGGTGCCCCGGTGGACCTGGACAAGGGCGACCTGGCGCAGGAGCGCCACAAGGTCCTCACCCCGCAGCCGGCCACGCCCGACGGGGTGGCCGGCGGCGTCAAGCACGTCGTCGACCACTTCGGCTGGACGGGCCCGGTCGGGGTCACGTTCCCGGGTGTGGTCACCGACGGGGCGACGATCCGGACAGCGGCGAACGTCGACGACAGCTGGATCGACACCGACGCGCGCGTGCTGCTCGGCGAGCGGCTGGGCGGGCTGCCGGTGACGGTGGTGAACGACGCGGACGCGGCGGGCGTCGCCGAGATGCACTTCGGCGCCGGCCGCGGCCGCCGGGGCACGGTGATCGTGCTCACGTTCGGCACGGGCATCGGCAGCGCGGTCTTCGTCGACGGCGTCCTGGTCCCCAACACCGAGCTGGGCCACCTGGAGCTCGACGGGCACGACGCGGAGAAGCGGGCCTCCAGCAAGGCCCGGGAGGACCACGACATGACGTGGGAGCACTGGGCGGTGCACCGCGTGCGCAAGTACCTCGCCCACGTCGAGATGCTGTTCTCGCCGGAGCTGTTCATCATCGGCGGCGGTGTCAGCCGCAAGTCACACAAGTTCCTGCCGCACATCGAGGGCATCAAGGCGGAGATCGTCCCGGCCCAGTTGCAGAACAACGCGGGGATCGTGGGGGCGGCGATGCGGGCGGCGGGACACTAGAGCGGGCGGTCCCGGCGGTCATACCGGCGGGCGGCTCTGGCTGTCACACCGGGCTGACGTGTCTTGGCCGGCACCCGGCGGTCACACAGGCGGGCGGGTCCCGGCGGTCGCACCTGGCGCGCCCTGGCTGTCACGTCGGCGGGCGGATCTGGCTGATACGCCCGGCGGACGTGTCTTTGCCGGCACCCCGGCGGGCGGGTCCTGGCGGTCGCACCTGGCGGACGCGTCCTGGCTGTCACGCTGGCGGACCCGCCTCGGCTGTCACGCCGGCGGGCGCGCCTCGGCTGTCACGTCGGCGGGCGCGCCACGCCCGCCGCCCGTCGGCGGTGCACCAGCCGGACGCGCCTGACGATCACGATCAGCCCGGCGACGAGCGTGCCGCCGTACAGCCACCCGGCCTGCGTCGCGAGCGCCGTCACCAGCCCCATCAGCCTGCCGCCGGTCCCACCGTCGCCGTCCGCCACCGGCAGCAGCCCCACGGCGAAGGCGATCGGCACGACGACGGGCGCGGTCATCAGATCCCCGCGGCGTACCCAGACGGCAGTGAGCACGCACACCGGCAGGAACAACACCCCGTACGCCGTCAGCGACGCCCCGAACAGCACGGCGCAGACCAGGCCGAGCAGGAACATCACCAGCGCGCAGAACAACCCGCTGCCCAGCCCGGTCAGCCGGGGGTTGGGCAACCTCGTCGCGGCGGGTGCCGGCGCGGGCGCGGGTCGCCGTACCGACGTGGGACGGCGCTGTGGTCCAGGCTGCCGGACCGCTCGCACCGCCCCGCCGCCCGCTCCTCGTCCCGCCTGCGGCGGCAGGGACGATCTCGGCCGGTCGTGTCGCGGTCCGTACTGGGCAGGTCGCGTCCTGTATTGCTCCACCGCACCAACTTAGGTCGTTCAATATGCCGAATAGGCCTTCAGACACGCCGTGGAACGAGGCTTGGCCAAGCGTTCGATACGTCGCCGGGACGGTTCCGGGTACGCCGTAGACTGGTGGATCGGCCGGTCCCCTGGCCCCCTGCCCTCTCCACTCACGGGAAGTCGCAACGTGTCGCTCACGATCGGAATCGTCGGTCTGCCGAATGTCGGCAAGTCGACCCTGTTCAACGCCCTGACCAAGAACGACGTGCTGGCGGCCAACTACCCGTTCGCCACGATCGAGCCCAACGTCGGCGTCGTCGGCGTCCCCGACCCGCGGCTCGGCAAGCTGGCCGAGATCTTCAAGTCGGAGCGGATCCTCCCGGCCACGGTCGACTTCGTCGACATCGCGGGCATCGTCCGCGGCGCGTCCGAGGGCGAGGGCCTGGGCAACAAGTTCCTCGCGAACATCCGCGAGTCCGACGCGATCTGCCAGGTCATCCGTGCCTTCAAGGACGAGAACGTCGTGCACGTCGACGGCAGGATCTCGCCCAAGGACGACATCGAGACGATCAACACCGAGCTGATCCTCGCGGACCTGCAGACGGTCGAGAAGGTGCTGCCGCGTCTCCAGAAGGAGTCGCGGATCAAGAAGGACATCCAGCCCAAGGTCAAGGCGGTCGAGGAGGCCAAGGAGATCCTGGAGAAGGGCGACACGCTCTTCGCGCACGGCATCGTCCAGGGCAGCGAGCGCAACGAGCTCCTCCACGACCTGCACCTGCTCACGACGAAGCCCTTCCTCTACGTCTTCAACGTCGACGAGGACGAGCTGGTCGACGAGGACTTCAAGAACGAGCAGCGCGCCCTGGTCGCCCCCGCCGAGGCGATCTTCCTCAACGCCAAGCTGGAGGCGGACCTCGCCGAGCTCGACGAGGACGAGGCCCTCGAACTCCTCCAGTCCGTCGGCCAGGAGGAACCCGGCCTCGCGACGCTGGCCCACGTCGGCTTCCGCACGCTCGGCCTCCAGACCTACCTGACGGCCGGCCCCAAGGAATCCCGCGCCTGGACCATCAAGAAGGGCGCCACGGCCCCCGAGGCCGCCGGCGTCATCCACACCGACTTCCAGAAGGGCTTCATCAAGGCGGAGGTCATCTCCTTCGACGACCTGGTGGAGTCGGGCTCGGTGGCGGAGGCCCGCGCGAAGGGCAAGGCCCGCATGGAGGGCAAGGACTATGTGATGCAGGACGGGGACGTCGTGGAGTTCCGGTTCAACGTCTAGTTGAAAGTGGGACATTAATCCGGCGTTTCGGAAGTCCAGTCATAAGGGGTCCACCTTGAGGGTGGGCCCCTTTCTGATCTCTGTTGTTGGAACAGAACAATCTCTCACTCTCGGATCGGTCGACTCCTGTCCTGACTCCGCTTCTGAGCGCTGACATGATCGTCATGAGGGCAAGTCAGTGCTATGTAGCATCTGGACAATTCAAGGAGGTTCGTGTGACCCGTAGCGGTCGTGTGCTGGTGACGGGCGTCGGTGCGATGACGCCGCTGGGAGCCGATGCGCCGTCGTCGTGGTCGGGGATGCTGGACGGTAAGTCGGGGGTGCGTTTCCTGGAGGAGGAGTGGGCCGCGGACCTGCCCGTGCACGTCGCGGCCGGGCTCACCGTGGACCCTGCCTCCCTGCTTCCGAGGACCGAGGCCAGGAAGCTGGACCGCGGTGAGCAGGCCGCTGTCCTCACCGCGCGCGAAGCCTGGCAGGACGCCGGCGTTCCGCAGGTCGAGCCGGAACGATGCGCCGTCGTCATCGGTACGGGGACCGGTGGTGTCCTCACCACGCTGGGCCAGGACGACGTCTTCGAGCGCGCCGGGGTTCGCCGGCTGTCGCCGTTCGCGGTCCCCATGCTGATGCCCAACGGGCCGGCCGCTTGGGTGAGCATGGACCTGGGCGCGAAGGGAGGCGCCAGGACGCCGGTGAGTGCCTGTGCGTCCGGGGCGGAAGCCCTCGCCCTGGGGCAGGATCTGATCCGCAGCGGGCGGGCGGACATAGTCGTCGCAGGTGGGGTGGAGGCATGCCTGCACCCCTTCACCATCGCGGCATTCGCCCAGATGAAGGCCCTGTCGACGCAGTCCGTGGACCCGGAGACCGTGTCCCGCCCGTTCGACGTCAAGCGGTCCGGGTTCGTCATGGGCGAGGGTGCGGGGATGATGGTGCTCGAGCGCGCCGAGTTCGCCCGGGCCCGTGGAGCACGCGCCTACGGCACGCTGGCCGGCAGTGCCGTGAGTTCGAGCGCGAACCACATCACGGCCTCCGACGCGGAAGGCCAGGCCTTCGCCATGGAACTGGCGCTGCGTGACGCCGGCCTGGCCCCGGCGGACATCGGGATCGTGCACGCCCACGCCACCTCGACGGAGTCCGGTGACCTGGCGGAGGCCGAGGCGATCGGCCGGGTGATCGGTAGCCACGCCGCGGTGACGGCGACGAAGTCGATGACAGGTCACATGATGGGCGCCGCCGGAACGGTCGGCGCCCTGGCCGCTCTGTTCGCGCTCAGGGACGGCACGGTGCCGGCCACGCGCAACCTCGACGAACTCGACCCGCGCGTGGAACTGGACGTGGTGGGCGGTGAGCGGCGCACCGGCCAGTGGTCCGCGGCGCTGGCCAACTCGTTCGGGTTCGGCGGACACAACGTCAGCCTCGTCTTCACCGACTGACGACGCGGCCCGGAGTGTCCGGCTGGTGCCCTCGGTACCAGCCGGACACTCAGGTGGTTACGCGGCCGCGCGCGACTCCTGTACGCGGCCCGCCAGAGACCGGATCGTCGGTGCGGAGAAGAGCGTGGAAACGGGCAAGGAGACGTTCAGTTCCTTCCTCACCACTGCCATCAGACGTACGGCCCGCAGAGAGTCCCCGCCCAGTTCGAAGAAGTTGTCCAGGACGGACAGCGAGGACGTTTCGAAGAAGTCCTTCCACAGGGAGAGCAGGACCTGTTCCTCCTCGGTGTCGGGACGAGCGTTCTCATCCTCCGGGTCCGGCTCCTCCTCGTGCCGGGCCAGTGAGGCGCGGTCCACCTTGCCGTTCGCCGTCAGGGGCAGTGCGTCCCACACGGTCACCAGGGACGGAAGCATGTACGGCGGCAGGAATTCCTCCGCGGCCTTCCTGACGTCCGCTCCCGTTCGCCCGGCACCCTCCTCCAGCACGACGTGCGCCAAGAGTCGCTTACGGTTCCGGTCGCCCGGGGCCGTGACGACAGCGCCCGTGACCCCCGGACATCGCAGCAGCGCGGCTTCCACATCGCCGAGCTCGATCCGGTAACCGCCGACCTTGACCTGCATGTCGTCGCGGCCGAGGAACTCGATCTCCCCGCCTGGCAGGAGACGCCCCCAGTCACCGGTCCGGTACACGCGTTCTCCGGTGGACGGAGAGACCGTGAAACTCTTCGCGGTCTTCTCCGTGTCGCCGAGGTATTCACGGGCCAGGCCGGCGCCGGCGATGCAGATCTCGCCCACGACCCAAGTGGGGCGCGGCCGGAGCAGCGAATCCGCCACAAAGACCTTCTGGTTCCGCATGGACGTGCCGTAGGGGATGGACGGCAACGTCGCATCTTCGGGCACGATCCGATGCCAGATCGACCAGATCGACGCCTCGGTCGCACCCCCGAGGCTCCACAGCGCCGCCCGAGGGAAGAACCGCCGGATCTCGTCGGGCAAGGCCACGGGAATCCAGTCCCCGCTCATGAGGACGGCGCGCAGCGAGGACGGAGCCCCCGGGGATCGGGGACCCGTGTCCTCGGACGACGCCAGGTGCTCGCACACCATGGCCATCAGGGCGGGGACGCTGTTCCACACCGTCACGCTCTCCTCGGCCATCAGGGCGAGCCAGCTGGCGGGTTCGCGTGCGTCTTCCGGTCCGGGCAGCACGACTGCGCCACCGGCGGAGAGAGGGCCGAAGATGTCGTAGACCGACAGGTCGAAGTTGAGAGCCGAAAGGCCGAGGACGCGGTCGTCCGCGGAGAGCGACAGCTCGTCGTTGACGTCCAGGATCGTGTTGACCACCGGACCGTGCTCGATCACCACCCCTTTGGGGACGCCTGTGGAGCCAGAGGTGTAGATCACGTATGCGACGTCACGAGGTGTCACCGGGACGTCCGGCGCCGTGTGGACCGCGGCGTTCTCGACCGGGCTGGGCGCTTCGACGTCCAGCACCGTGACGCCGTCGGGCCAGTCGACGACGTCGCGCAGCGCGGGTTGGGTGAGGATCGTCTCCAGGCCCGCGGCGGCGATCACCTCGGCGAGGCGCTGGGCCGGCCAGCGCGGGTCGACGGGGACGTACGCACCTCCTGACCGCAACACGCCCAGGCTGCCGACCACCTGCTCCCAGCCCTTGTCCATCACCACACCGACCAGCGTTCCCTTGGTGGTGCCGTGCTCCACCAGGAGAGAGGCCACACGAGCCGATTCGGCGTCGACGTCGCCATAGGTGAGCCGCCGGTCGCGTGAGATCACCGCAACGGCATCGGGAGTACGCGCGGCTCGCTCGACGAAACGGCCATGAAGGGTGTGGTCCGAGGCGAACCCGGGCGCTGGAGTGGGCTGAAGCCCCCCACCGCCGGCAGCCGTCGCAGGGTCGTTCGCCCAGGCGGGCGCGAGCCAGGCGGAGTTAGCGACAGAGTTCACGAATCAGCCTTTCGTATGCCGAGAACATGGAGTCCAAGACGCCCTCCGGGAACACTTCCTCCACCACGTCCCAGTTGAGGATCAGACCACCGCTCTCCTCGAACGCTGTGTGGTCGAGGATGACTTGCGGGGTGCGGACCCCGCTCCATACGGGCGTGCCGGTCTCGCCCATGCGGCACAGCCAGCCCACGGGCCCGGCCTCCTGCCCGCCCGCGGCGGCCCCGCCGATCGTGCTGTTGAAGACGACCGGCATGCGTGCCCGCCCCGCGCTCGCGTCCATGCGACCGAGGTCCCTCAGCACATCGAGGCCCGAATAGTCGGTGTGTTCCATGTCCTGCATCAGCTGCCGCTGGATCCGACGGGCCGTGTCCCGGAAAGGAGCGGCCTGGTCGACCCGCACCTCGAGCAGACTTGTGGAGGAGAAGTTGCCTATGACATGCGCTGTGTCCACACCGGGTACCGCGTCCCGTTGCGACACGAGGCAGGTGATCGTGAAGTCCGGTGTCTTGGACCACGCGGCCAGCACGTGACAGTACGCCCCGAGTACGGCGCCCGACGCCGTCAGACCGGCTGCCGCGGCATTGCGCTTGAACTGTTCCCACTCCGGCGCGTCGACGCGTAGGAAGCGGTTGGTGAACACGGGGCGCGGCACATCGGCAAGGCGGACCGCGAGGGGCAGTTCAGGAGCGGGGGGCAGGCTCTGGAGGCGACCGCTCCAGTACGACCTGCTCCGGCTGTTCTCCGCCGCCGCGGCCTGCTCGCGCACCTTGAGCGTGAACTCGTCGAACCCGGACCGGAGTTCCGGAAGCTGCAGGTCCGGAGCGTCGTACAGCTGCGCCCACTCCTTGAAGAGGACGGAGGTGCTGCTGCCGTCCGAGACGAGTACGTCGATGCCGAAGTGCAGTCGCGTCACGGTCGGGCTGATGGCCGTGGCGCGCACCATGAACAGGGGCCAGCTCGTGACGTCGAACTCCTTGGCCTTCAGCTCCGCGTGTATCGCGGCGAGCCGCTCGTCGCGCTCGTCCTCCGTGAGCCGGGTCAGGTTCTCGACGGGGATCGATACGCGCGGCACGGTGCCCAGCACCCGCTGGCTCCCGGCCTCCGGGTCGAAGACGGCCCGCAGCATCGGGTGGCGCCGTACGAGCCGGTCGAGCGCGTGCTCGGCCGCCGCCACGTCGAAGCCCGCCAGGTCGACCTCCACGTACAAGTACGTGGAGACATTGCCCAGTTCGAAGTCGCCGGAGCGCCCCGCGAGATACGCCTCCTGCAGCTTGGTCAGGGGAAACGGGGCGGAGTCGGGTAGGGCGGGCTCGTCCGCCCTCGGCTCCTCGGCGTCCGCGCTCTGTCGCGCCTGCTGCTTCGCCGGCACGGCAGTCGGGGCCGGAGCGGAGCCCGTCTCGGCGACCTGGCCCGGGCCGGGCTCCTCGGATTCGTCCGGCTGCTCCTGCCCGTCATCGGGCTGGAACAGATCCACGACGTGGGAGACGAGTGCCTCCGGAGTCGGGTGGTCGAAGACCACGGTGGCGCCCAGCCGGATGTCGAGTTTGCGGCCGAGGCGGACGCGCAGCTCCATGGAGGTGAGGGAGTCGAAGCCCATCTCGTAGAAGGACTGCTGGGCATCCACGCGCCGGGCTTCGGTGCCGAGCAGTTCGGCCACGCTCTCCTTGACCACCGTGAGGAGGCCGGCGACGCGTTGGTCGCGGGATGCGTCCGTCGAGTTCAGGAGGTCGAGGACGGTGGCCGCCTCCTGCGGACGGGTGGGCCGGTCGGCCTCGGCGCGTGGCTGAGCGGAGGCGGCAGGCTCCTCCTGCGTCTCCGGCCGCGGAGCCGGCGCGGGCGGGGCGGCGGCGACAGCGGGTGCGGGTGCGGGTTCGCGCACCTTCTCGGTCCGGGGCACTGCGCGCCCGGCGAGGCGGGAGAACAGGAACGGGCCGTCCATCGTCGCGTCGTCGGTCGCATCGGCCACCGCGAGACGTGCCGCGATCACCGCGGTGGTGCCGCTGCCGAGTGCGGCATCGAACAGGGCGAGTCCCTCCGGCACCGTGAACGGCGCCACTCCGTTGCGCCGCAGCCGCAGCAGATCTGCCTCGTCGAGGTGCCCCGTCATGCCCGTCGCCTCGTCCCACAGGCCCCAGGCCACGGAGTTGGCCGGCCGCCCCTGTGCCCGGCGCCAGTGCGCGAAGTGGTCCAGGAAGGTGTTCGCGGCGGCGTAGTTGGCCTGCCCGGGGCCGCCGAGCACGCCGTAGAGGGAGGAAAAGACGGTGAAGAAGCGAAGGTCGTCCTCGCGCGTCGCAGCGTCCAGGTTGAGCGCCGAGTCGACCTTGCTCGCCAGCACACGGTGCAGTTGCCCGGGCGTCATGTTCGGCACGATGGCATCGTCGAGGAGGCCCGCGGCATGGACGACGCCTGCCAGCGGACGTTCCGAGCGCAGTTGGTCCAGGACCGTTTGCAGGCGCTCCGCGTCGGTGGTGTCGACCTCGAGCACGCGAACCGAGGCGCCCAGCCGCTCCAGGTCGGAGGTGAGGGCCGTGACACCGGGCGCCTGCCGGCCACTGCGGCTGAGCAGCGCCACAGACCGCACGGACTTCCGGGTGACGAGGTGGCGGGCCAGGGCGCGGCCGATGGTGCCGGTGCCGCCGGTGATGACGACGGTGTCGTCGCCGCAGTCCGGGAACGGGGCGGTGACGGAAGCGTGAGGCGACAGATGCGGGCGCAGCACACGGCCCGCGCGCACGGCCAGCTGGGCCTCGGAACGCAGCAACGCCGCCTTGATCGGTGCCGGTTCGGCGACTGCGGCGTCGTCGACGTCGATGATGCGGATCTGACCGGGGTTCTCGGTCTGCGTGGTGCGCACCATCCCCCAGAGAGTGCTGGAGGCCAGGTCGTGCGCGTCATCGCCGGGCACGGCCACCGCGTTCCGGGTGACGAACGTGAGCAGGGCACGCTCGGAGAGGTCCTCGGCGAGCATCCACTGCTGGACGGCCTCCAGCGCCCACGCTGCCGAGTCGTGGACGTGAGCCGCGGTCACGGCCCCGGGGCCCGTCGGCGGGGCGGACAGGACGACCTGCCAGTCTCCGGGCAGAGCCCTGACGATCATGATGGCCTCGTCGAGCGTGGCCACGGTGATCCCGCCGTGTGCGGTGTCCCGCAGGGACGAGGCGAGCGGCCCGTCAGCCCCCACGACGCACAGGCGGCGTTCCACGCCGAGTTCGCCCTCGGCCTCGGCCCAGTCGGTCGTGTAGAGCGTGGCCTCCTCGTGGTCCGGCTGCTGAGCGGGTCGTTCAAGGCCGCGGACCACCATGCGGTCGATGCTCAGCAGCACGTGTCCGTCGTCGTCGGCCAGAGTGAGGGCGATCGCGTCGGGAGCCACTCGGCGGGCAACGGCCCAGCACTGGTCGGCATGGTCGCCCTCATCGACATGTACGCCGTTGAACGCGAAGGGGACGGCGATGTCCGCTGCCGCCGGCGTTTCGATCAGGCCACAGGCCACGGCGGCGTGCAGTGCCGCGTCGGACAGCGCCGGGTGCAGCGCGAAGCCGCTGTGGTTGACCCGAGCGCTGTCCGGCAGGACCACCCGGGAGCGGGCCCAGCCGTCGCCGTGCTCTCCACTGCGTACGCCCTGGAACGCGTCGCCGTAGCCGTAGCCCATCCCGTGCAGCCGCGAGTACAGCGTGTCGGTCTCCAGGCGTACGGCACCGGCCTCGGTCGGGGGAGCGGCGGGAGCCGGTCGAGGGGTCTCGGGGGACACCAAGCCCTCCGCGTGATGCCGCCACTCGGCGTCGGCCGCCGAGCGCGAGTACACCGCCACGGCCCGTTTCCCCTGCGCGTCGGCGCTGCGCGCGGTCACCTGGACGTCGACCTGAGACCCGTCCACCGGCAGGAACAGCGGATCCCGGAGCACCATCTCGTCGAGGTCGGGGCAGTCGAGTTCGCGTCCCGCCGACAGCAGCAGCTCCGCGAAGGCGGTGCCGGGCAGCAAAGGCGTGTCCTCCACCCGGTGGTCCATCAACCACGGGTGGCTTCGGATGGACAGGCGCCCGCTCATCACCGTGGTGCCGTCGACCGTCTCGACCACGGATGCCAGGAACGGGTGGCCGCCGGCTGCGATCCCCGTCCTGCGCGCGCTCGGGCGGGCAGCGGCGGCCACGGGGGCGGCCGTGGTCTGCACCGTGGTCTCCATCTGCGACGGAAGCCAGAACCTGCGTCCCTGGAACGGATAGGTGGGGAGGCCCTCCGGAGCCGGACCCGCGGACCACGCACCGCTGTGCAGGGCAGCCCAGTCGACGTCGTGTCCCTGTACGTAGGCCTCGGCGGCAGCCGTCAGGAACCGCTCGTACGAACCCTGGTCCCGACGGAGAGTCGCGCATACCGGGGCGTCGCTGTCGGCCTGCTCCAGAATCTGACGCAGCGGGGTGAGGAGCACCGGGTGCGGGCTGATCTCGATGAACGCGTCGTAGCCGTGCGACACCATGGCCGTGACGGTCTCGGCGAACCGGACCTGCTCGCGCAGGTTCCGGAACCAGTACGCGGGGGTCAGGTCCTGCCCCCGTACGCGGCCGCCTTCGACTGTGGAGAAGAAGGTCACCTCCTCCGCGGAGGCCTGGAGGCCGTCGAGTCCTGCCATGATCGAGCCTTCGAGCTCGGCCATGACGGGGGAGTGCGAGGCGCACTTGGCCGGGACCCGGCGGGCGTACACGCCCCGGTCCTCGCACTGGTCCAGCAGACGTCGGATACCGGGTTCGTCGTCGCCGGACAGGATGGTGAATGCGGGGCCGTTGCTCGCCGCGACCGTGAGATCCGCGACCGCTTCGCGTGTGGCGGCCAGCGCCTCCTCGACGCCGAGCGCCACGGCCACCATGGCGCCGCGCCCCTCGTCCTCCAGAACGCGGCTGCGGCAGGCGACCACACGGGCCGCCTCATCGAGACTGAGAGCACCGGCGAGGCACGCGGCGGCGACCTCGCCCTGAGAATGTCCGATCACCGCGGCGGGCCGGACACCGGCGAGCTCCCAGATCGACGCGAGACCCAGCATCATGGTGAAGATGAGTGGCTGGACGACGTCCGTGCGCTCTCGGTCCGTGTCGTGGTCCTCGCCGGTCAGCACTGCCAGCAAGTCGTAGTCGAGGTAGGGCTTGAAGGCTCCCGCGACCTCCTCGATCCTCAGCCGGAAGACGTCGCAGTCCTTGAGGAGCTGCACGGCCATGGCCTCCCATTGGGACCCCTGACCGGGGAACACGAAGACCGGGCGCCGAATGCGACGTGCCTCGTCGTGCACCACTGCCGGGGAGTCCGTGTCGTCGGCGAACGCCTGGAGCGCAGCGGCCAGATCCTCTCGTCCTCCCGCGATGGCGACGGCGCGGTGAGCGTAGTGCTCGCGCTGTGTCGCGAGCGCATGAGCGGTCGCCGCCAGGGACGAGGTCCCGGAGGTGATGTGTTCGGCGACCCTCGCGGCGTGAGAACGCAGAGCCGTCGGCGCCTTGGCGGAGAGGGTGAGGACGTGCGTGGCGTCGTCGGAGGCGTCCGCCGGGGCCGCGACAGCCGTCGGCTCGTCCTCCCAGGCCTCCAGGATCACATGCGAGTTGGTGCCGCTGACGCCGAACGAGGAGACGGCGCACCGACGTGCCCCGTCCTGTGCCGCGGGCCAGGGCCTGCTCTCACGCAGGACGTTCACCGACGAGGACCAGTCCACGTGGGAGTTGAGCTCCTCGACGTGCATGGTCTTGGGCATGGTGCCGGCGCGCATCGCGCTCAGGCACTTGATGACACCGCCGACTCCCGCGGCGGCCATGGAGTGGCCGATGTTCGACTTGAACGAGCCGATCCACACGGGCTCGTCCTCGCGGTCCGCTCCGTAGGTGGCCTGAATGGCGTTGGCCTCGATGGGATCGCCGAGCTTGGTGGCCGTACCGTGCGCCTCCACGAGCTGGATCTCGCCGGGCGTGAGCCGGGCGTCGGCGAGCGCCTGCTGGATCACCTTGACCTGAGCCTTGCCGCTCGGTGCGGTGAGGCCGTTGCTCGCGCCGTCCTGATTGACGGCGGTTCCCTTGATGACGCCGAGGATGCGGCGCCGATTGCGCCGGGCCTCCGAGAGGCGCTCGAGGACGAGGACGCCCGCACCTTCGGCCCAGACGGTTCCGTTGGCGGTGTCGGAGAAGGTACGACAGCGTCCGTCCGGTGAGAGGGCACCCTTCTTCGCGTAGTCCACGAACATGCCGGGCCCCGTGAGCACGGTGCAGCCGCCCGCGAGCGCCAGGTCCGTCTCGCCGCTGCGCAGGGACCGGACGGCGGTGTGGATCGCCACGCCGGACGACGAACAGGCGGTGTCGATGGTCAGGGCGGGACCTTCCAGGCCCAGGAGGTAGGCGATCCGCCCGGACGCCACGCTGGGTGAGGTGCCGGTGCCCATGAAACCGGCCGTCTCGTCCTGCCACTTCCACAGCGGCATCCCGTACTCGTTCGGCATCAGCCCGACGAACACGCCGGTCTGCGAACCCTTGAGGCTCGACGGGACGATGCCCGCCCGCTCGATCGCCTCCCAGGTGACCTGCAGGAGCACCCGCTGCTGCGGATCCATGGAGATCGCCTCAGCGGGTCTGATCCCGAAGAAGTCGGCGTCGAAGAGGTCCGCGTCGTGGAGGAACCCGCCCTGCCGCACGAAGCTCGGGTCGTAGAGGTCCTCGGTGTGCCACTCCCGGTTGTCGGGGAAGTCGGTGATGACGTCCCGGCCCTCGTCGACCAGGGCCCACAGGCGCTCCGGAGTGTTCATGCCGCCCGGGTAGCGGCAGGCCATACCTACGACGGCTATGTCTTCGGGCTGCGGTGTGTTCTCAGCCACGGAGTGCCTCCAGTTCGGTGTTCAGATGTGCCGCGAGGTCGTTGACCGTCGGGTGGTCGAAGAGCGCGGACTCGGGGAGTTCCACTGCGGTGGCGGCCGTGAGACGGTCCTGGAGCTCGAGCAGGGACATGGAGTCGACGCCCAGGTCCTTGAAGGTGCTGTCGGGGTCCACGCGCAGGTGCTCGTCGCCCGTCTCGCCCAGAACGTCGAGCAGTTCGCGCTCCAGGAACGACCGGATGAGCCAGAGCCGTTCCGAAGGATCGGCAGCCTGCTGCCAGCCGTCGAGCAGGGGGCGGGTGCGGGCCTCTTCCGGTGCCGCGGGGGCCGGTTCGGGGGCCGGGGCGACGGGGTGGGGCGGGGTGGGCCCGTGAAAGGTGTCGCGTTCGAAGGGGTACGTGGGCAGGCCGGGCACCTTGCGCCGTCCTGTTCCCAATCGATCTGCGACCTTGGCCAGGTCTCCGTGGGCGGCGTAGGTACCGGCGACGGCGACCCAGGCAGCGCGTTCAGCCCCTCCCTCGTGCAGCCAGTCCGCCGGGATGGCCAGGTCGTGGCCTGCCACGATCTTGAGCAGTCCGTCGCGCATCTCGTCCCAGCTGCCGCCGACCACCGCGACCCGGTGCTCGCCCTCGCCGCGCTGGGCGAGGGACCACGCCACGTCGCTCACGGTGTAGCGCTCCGTGGGGAAGGAGTGTTCGAGGAAGGCGCGGGCCAGTGAGCGGGCCGCTTCGCGGGTGCGACCGGAGAGACACCACACGGTGTCCGTGGTGGGGCGCTCGGACGGAGTCCGGGACCCGAGTCGGCCGGACGGATCCGTCCTGGCTGGTGAACCCGCCAGGACCACATGGACGTTGGTGCCGCCCATGCCGAAGGAGCTGACCCCGACGACTTCGTCGGTGCCCAGGCGCTCTTCCTGGTCCGCACCGACGACCCGGAGGTTGAGGTCCGCCAACGGCAGTTCCGCCGGGCTGCGGTGATGGTGGAGGGTCGGCGGCAGCTGCCCGTGATGCAGTACCAGGCATGCCTTGATGAATCCGGCGATGCCCGCCGCCGACTCCAGGTGCCCGATGTTCGACTTGACCGAGCCCACGAGCAACGGCGTGGCCCGCGAGCGCCGCCTGCCGATGGCCTCGCCGAGGGCCTCGGCCTCGACCGGGTCACCCACGGGCGTTCCCGTACCGTGCAGTTCGACGTAGCCGACCGACGCACCCGTGACCCCCGCGGCGCGGTGGGCGGCTTCGATCACCTCGCGCTGGGCGTCCGGACTGGGGACGCCGAGAGCTGTTCTGCCTCCGTCGTTGTTGGCGGCACTGCCGCGCACCACGCAGTAGACGTGGTCACCGTCGCGTACGGCAGCCTCGAGCGGCTTGAGTACGACGACGCCACCCCCTTCGGCGCGGACGTATCCGTCGGCACGCTCGTCGAAGGCGCGACAGCGGCCGTCGGCGGACAGGCCGCCCCACAGCTGAACCTGGTCGGTGACGTCCGGCAGGAGGTTGAGGTTCACGCCGGCGACGAGCGCCGCGTCGCATTCGCCCAGCCGCAGGCTCGCGAGTGCCCGGTGCAGCGCGTACAGGGAGGACGACTGACCGGTGTCGACGACTTCGCTGGGGCCGCGCAGCCCGAGGTGATGGGAGACGCGCCCCGCCAGCAGCGAGCGGCTCGAGCCCATGTGCCCGAACCTGTCGAGGCGCCCGGAGGCGAAGTACTGCGTTCTGAAGTCATCGGCGCCCGCCCCCACATAGACGCCCCAGCGCGTCGCGCGCAGGCTGTGAGCGGGAACGGCGGCGTCCTCCAACGCCTGCCAGGAGAGCTCGAGCAGGAGCCGCTGCTGCGGATCCATGTACTCGGCCTCACGCCGGACGATGCCGAAGAACCTGGCGTCGAACTCGTCGATGCCCTCGATGAAGCCGCCATGCCGAATGGGGTTGCGGGGTTCCGCGGGCGCGGGTCCGACCCGTTCCTCCCAGCGACCGGGCGGAGCGGTGCCCACGCTGTCCGCCGCGGACACGAGGTTGCGCCAGAACGCGCCCGGATCGGCGGCGCCGGGAAAGCGACACGACAAACCGATGACAGCCACGGGGTCCGCGCCTGGTGCCGTGTACGGCGGTGCCGGTTGTGGCTGGTGTGTCAGTGCGGTCATCAGGCTGCTTCACCTGTCTCTGCCGTGCCCGAGCGGGATCGCAGCGGCCCGGGGGCGACGACGAGATTCCTGAGTCCCCGGAAGGTGGGACTGGCCTTCCAGTCCATGTGCTGGGGCGCCGTGCGGACGGAGAGTTCCGGACAGCGTCGGACAAGGACGTCGAAGGCGACCTCCGCCTCCAGGCGCGCGAGGTGCTTGCCGATGCAGTTGTGGATGCCGCCGCCGAAAGCCAGGTGTTCACGGCGCGGCTGGTCGACGGTGAAGCGGTCGGGATCCTCGAAACGTGCGTCGTCGCGGTTGGCCGCCGCGAAGGCCAGGAACACGATGGAGCCGGCCGGGATGGTCGTCCCGCCCACCTCGACCGACTCGGTGGCGTACCGGTAGAGCGACAGATTGAAGGGGGACTGATGGCGCAGCATCTCCTCCACGGCGGTCGGCACGAGTGACCGGTCCCGCCATACGCGCGCCTTCTGATCCGGGTCCGATTCCAGTACCAGCAGCCCCGTGACGATCAGGTTCGCCGAGGTCTCGTAGCCGGCGGCGAGCAATGCGTACGCCTGGGCGACCGCCTGCGACTCGCTGAGGGAGACGGCGAGTTGCGTCAGGATGTCGTCGGTGCCCGTCTCACGTCGCTGCGCGATGAGGCCGCGAAGGTAGCCGACCATGCGCTGCGCATCGCGCCGGAGCACCTCGGGTTCCGCATCGCTGGTGATCGTCTGCACCCATTGGTGGAACGTCTCGCGATCCTCGCGCGGGACCCCGAGCGTGTCGCAGATGACTCCGATCGAGTAGGGAAAGGCGAAGTCCTGGACGAGGTCGAACGACTCCTGTCCCGCGACGGCGTCCAGTACTGATTCGGCCAGTTCCTGCATGGCCTGGCGCTTGGGAGCCACTGCCCGCGCGGTGAAGGAGCTGTTGAGCGGTTTGCGCAGGGCGGTATGGACCGGCGGGTCGTTGTTCGCCATGTTGTCGTAGAGCAGCGAGCTTCGGTCCTGCTGCTGTCCGCTGCCCTGGGCGCTCGCCGCGAACAGCGGCATTGCTTCGTCTATGCTTTTGCGGAACCGGGAATCGCGCAGCACGAATTCGACATCCTCGTAGGAAGTCACCAACCAGGCACGCAAGTTCGGCGGCAGGTAGGCCATACCCGTTTCGAGTACGACTTCGGTGGGTTTGTTTCCGCGTTGCTTTATCGCCCGGTAGACCGAATGCGGATCCCTGTAGAAATCCACATCTAGACGGATGGGGCACCTGTTCTCATGTATCTCGGATGTCATGGACTTCTTTCGAAGAGAGAGTCAAAGCAGTGCCGCTCGGTGACAGTGGCGCCCCGCACTGGCCCAACTCGCTTGGGCGACCCGGCAGTTGAGGGCTCCTGTAAACGTCAGGCACGGCCGAAGACGAGCGAGACGTTGTGCCCGCCGAAGCCGAAGGAGTTGGCCAATGCGGTGTGGAACCGTCCCGGGCGTGGCTCGTCCATCACCACATCCAGATCGATGCGCGGATCCACTTCCCGCAGGTTGCGGGTCGCGGGCACGACGCCGTCACGCAGCGCCAGGACCGCCGCAGCCGCACCCATGGCCCCGGACGCCCCCAACATGTGGCCGGTCATGGATTTCGTCGCGGTGACCACGGCATGCGTACCGATGGCCTGGGCGATGGCATCGGATTCGCACGCGTCGCCCTGAGGTGTCGACGTCGCGTGGGCGTGGACGTGCCCCACGTCCTCCCCGGTGATCCGCGCGTCGCGCAGCGACAGGGTCATGGCGCGCACCTGTCCTGCCACGTCCGAGGCGGTGATGTGGGCGGCACTCGAACTGGTGCCCGCACCCAGGGCCGTCGCATGGGCGCGAGCGGCGCGGGCTCGCGCGTGGTCCGCTCGCTCCAGCACGACGACCGCGCCCCCCTCGGCAAGGACGAAGCCATTGCGCTGGGCGTCGAAGGGCCGGCTGGCGTGTGCCGGATCATCGTTGGACGTGGACAGCGCCATCATCTGCGCGAAGCCGGTGAGCGGCAGGGGCAACACGCTGGCTTCCACGCCCCCGGCCACGACGACATCGGCCCGGCCGGCCCGGATGAGGTCCAGGCCGAGAGCGATGGCCTCGGCCCCCGACGCGCAAGCGCTGACGGGAGTGTGGGCGCCGGCTTGTGCGCCCAGGTCCATGCTGACCCACGCAGCGGGGCCGTTGGCCATCAGCATGGGCACGGTGTGGGGTGAGACCCGCCGCGGCCCCTTGACCTCGAGCGTGTGGTTCTGGGCCAGCAGGGACGTGACGCCACCGATGCCGGTGCCCATCACCACCGCGAGGCGCTCAGGGGGAAGTTCCGGGGAGCCGGCGTCCTGCCAGGCCTCCCGGGACGCCACGAGGGCGATCTGCTCCGCACGGTCGAGCCGACGGGCTTCGGTCCGTGCCAGGGAGTCGGCGGGGTTCACCGCAAGGCGCCCGGCGATCCGGACGGGCAGCTCCCGGGCCCATTCGTCCTCCAGGCAGCTGATTCCGTTGGCGCCGTCTCGCATTGCGGCCCACGTGCTCGGCATATCTCCGCCGAGCGGCGTCATTGCGCCCAGACCGGTAACCCATACGTCCACTGTTCCATCTTCCCTTCACTGCTGCCAGTCGGGTTCCGGGCCTAGAAATCCGTTGTAGGTCTTGGCATTTCTCATGCAGTTCCCATCCGGGAATGGGAAGAGCGGCTGAAAGCGTCGAGGGCCCCACAGGGCTTTGCACGCTAGCCAATGCTCAGACGTGTTGCAAGAAGCCCCAGTTCATTGGGGGTTGATGATTAGGGGGGTGCGCCACCCCCCTATTTCATCACCGTAAAGAGGGCGCGACCGATCTGGCCCCAGTCCCGCCCGGCGCCACGGTGGGTCGGCTTCAGCGGTGCGAGCGTCACCGGGTTAGGGGGGGTGTCGCCAGGCATGCTTTGATTGCGTGAGCAGTACATGTGGCGGCCGAAGCCGGGCGGCCCTGGAAGGAGCGATGTCCGTCATGGAGTTGGCAGAACGATGCCGAGCACAACAACTTCTTGACGGACTTTTTAGAGAGGCCCGTGACGGTAGGGGGCAAGCTGCTCTGGTTCTCGGTCCCCCTGGGGTCGGGAAGACCCGGATGGCCGACTACGTCAAAGGGCAGGCCGAGCGAGCCGGCGCGACTGTGCTGAGCGCCACGGCATCGGCGGCGGAGCGCTCGTTCCCGCTGGGCGTCGTTGCCCAACTCCTGTCCTGTCTGGGCTATTCCATGGACGAGATCGCGGCCGCGTGCGAGTCACCGGCCAAGGTGGCCGCCGTGGTGCACGACGCCGTCTGCGAGGTCGCCGAGCGCACACCACTGATCGTCACCGTTGATGATGTCCACGACATCGACAGCGAGTCCCTGCGCTACCTGCTCTACGTCATCCACCGTGTGGCCCCACTGCGCGCCCTCATCCTGCTCACCGGGAGTTCCGACCTCCCCCAGCAGAGTCCCGCATTGACGGCCGAGTACATGCGCAATCCCAGCTGCTCGCTGCTGCGCCTCACCTCGCTGTGCCCTGCGTGTGTCAAGGGAGTACTCGCCGAGCACATGGGAAGCGGCGTCTGCGACCGGACCGTGTCGCTGTGGCGGCGGGCGTCCGGGGGGAGCCCTCTGCTGCTGCACGCGCTTCTGAAGGACTGGTCGAGTTCCGGTGCACCGGGCGAACCGGGCCAGGGCGCGGTCCCCCCTCCACCGGGTGGCGACGCGGTCCGGTTCGCCGTTCAGTACATCCACGGTCTGATGACCGAGGACGGGCTGCGGACCGCGCGGGCGCTCGCTGTCCTCGGGGAGTCGGCTACCGCGGAGCGAGTGGAGCGACTGCTGCACCACCTGGGCATGTCCGCCGGTGAGGCCGCACGTTCGCGCACGGCCCTGGAGGCAGCCGGCCTGACCGACGGCCTCACCTACCACCTGGAGGCAGCTCGTGACGTGGTGCTGGACGGCATCCCCGGCGACGAACGCACACGGCTGCATCTGAACGCCGCCCTGGCACTGCGCGAGGCCAACGCCGAACTGGGCGTGGTGGCAGGACATTTGGTGCAGGCGCGGCCCGCCCAGGAGCCCTGGGCGGTCATCGCCCTGCGGGAAGCTGCCGCGCAGGCCCTGCATGAGCACGACGCCGAACAGGCCATCGCCTTCCTCAGAGCCGCGTACGACGCGTCCGCCGACGGATCGACGCGCGCCCTGGTCCGGGCCGAACTGGCGCAGGCGGAGTGGGAAGTGGACCCGGGGGCAGTGCGCTGGCACCTGACCGATCTGCTCGATGAGCACCGGGCCGGTCGACTGAGCCGGGATCACAGTCTGCTGCTGGGCATGTATCTGTTGTGGTCGGGGCGGACGCAGGAGGTCAGCGCCCTCCTCACCGACCTCGATGCCGTGCGGGAGGAGCTGCCCCAGGACGCTCGGGCCCGCCTGGACGCCTTGCGGGTCTGGCTCGCGTACTTCTTTCCCAATCACGGCGCGCGATACCGGCACAGCCCCCTGGAATCCCCGCACGATCCGGGCCAGTGCATCGTGTCGGTCGATCCGCAGTGGGACGGAGCGCTGGTGCTCGCGTCGTTGCTGACCGAGGGACCCACCGACGACGCGTGTGGAGCCGCCGAGCAGCTCCTGCAGGCGCAAGTGCCGCATGAACCACTCCTGGCACCCACGATGGCCGCGTTGATCTCGCTGATTCGCGCCGCACGCCTCGAACGAGCCGCGGACTGGTGCGACCGGCTGGTCGTGGGCTGCTCGGGGCGCACGACCACCTGTCAGGCCATCCTGCTGGCCGCCAGCGCCATCCTGGAGAGCTGGCTGGGCAATTTCACGACCGCGTTGAGCCGCGCGGAGCAGGCCCTGGCGCTGCTGCCTCCACCGGCTTGGGGGGTGGCCGTCGGTCTGCCGCTCTCCGCCAAGGTTCTCGCCTGCGTCGGTCTCGGGGACCTCGAGGCGGCGACCGAGTGCTTCCGCGCCCCGGTACCCCAGTTGATGTTCCAGTCCCTGCCCGGACTGCACTACTTGCAGGCGCGCGGTCGTCTCCACCTGGCCGCGGGGCGTCACAAAGCGGCGCTCGGCGATTTCTACGCGTGCCGGGACCTGATGGCCGCATGGAAGCTCAAGGTGTCCGTCTTCACGGCGTGGCGGGTCTACGCCGCCGAAGCGCTCGCCGAGCTCGGTGACAGGGACGAGGCGGCGCGCCTCCTGGAGGAGGAGCTGGCACAGCCGGACACGGGCAGCCCGTGGCTGCGCAAGCAGGCGCAGGTGGTGTACGACCGGTTGGGTGGCACCGGCTCCGACACGCGGTCCGGCATGAGGCCGTCGGCGGTGACCGAAGAGTTCCACACGCTGAGCAGGGCCGAACATCGGGTGGCCCAGCTCGCGCGGGAGGGTCTCACCAATCGGGAGATCTCCGAGCAGCTCGGTGTCACCCCCAGCACCGTCGAGCAGCATCTGACCCGCATCTACCGGAAGCTGGGGGTGCGGGGCCGTGCAGAGCTCCCCGTGGCACTGAACTCAACGGAGTTCTGCCGGAGTTGAGCGGTGCCTCACGCCCTGCGCAGTCCCCGGCCCGCCTTGCGTCCGAGATAGCCCCCGCCCACCAGCTCCCTGAGAACGGCCGGGGGTTCGCAGCCCGCCCCGGGAAACTCGGCGTGCAGACGTTCCAGGATCGCCAGGGAGACGTCCAGGCCGATGGCGTCGAGCAGGGTGAACGGTCCCATCGGGTATCCGAATCCCCGTTCCACCGCGGTGTCGAGCGCCCCGACGTCGACAGCGGGGTCATCCAACAACCGCACCGCGTCCGTGAGATAGGGGAAGAGCAGGCGATTGACGATGAAGCCGGCTCGGTCGGGGCAGGTCACCGAGACCTTGCCGAGGCCGGCACAGAACGCGCGGCCCGCATCCATCACGTCGTCGGCCGTGTCCGGCGTCCGCACCAGCTCCACCAGCTTCATCACGGGCGCGGGGTTGAAGAAGTGCAGGCCGAGCGTCTCTCCGGGACAGCCGGCCGGAGCGGTACAGGCCGCGACGGACAGGCTGGAGGTAGTGGTGGCCAGGATCGCACCGGGCCGGCGAACCGCCCCGAGCTGCGCGAACACGCCGCGCTTGATGTCGAGGTCCTCCGCGACGGCCTCGATGACCAGGTCGCAGTCGGCGAGCGCCGACACGTCGTCGACGGCGGCGAGCGCGGCGACCGCCTCCTCCTTCCCGGTCGGAGTGATCCTGCCCCGACGCACCGCCTTGACCAGCGATGCCTCGATGGCCATCGCGGTGCTCTGTGCCTTGTCGGTGCTACGAGCCACCAGCGTGACGCGGAGCCCGGACGTGGCGCACACCTCCGCGATACCGCGTGCCATCGTGCCGGAGCCGTACACGCCGACGTGACGTATGCGCCTGCCGGGTGACGGGGAATCCACACGGCCCTGCTCGACCGGGCTCTGCTCGCTCGGCAGACCTTGCTCGTCGTAACCGTGGAAGCCCTGGCCGGTCTTCCTTCCCAGGGTGCCCCTTCGAAGCATCGAGGTCAGGAGCGGCACCGGGCGGAAGGCTTCGTCACCGGTGCGGTTCCAGTGCGACTGCAGGCAGCTGTGGACCTCGTCCACGCCCAGCTCGTCGATCAGCTCCAACGGACCGGACGGCAGTCCGCAACCGAGCCGCATCGCGGTATCGATGTCGCGGGGGGAAGCGAAACCCTCCGCGACCATGGCGGCAGCGCGGTTGAGGTACGGGTGGACGAGCCGAGCGGCGGAGTCGCTCGCATGGTGCCCGAGAACGACGCTTTCGAGGCCGATGGCTGTCGCGAGGCGTTCCGCCACCTCGACTGCTTCGTCGGAGGTCAGTGAGGTGCGTACGACTTCGGCGCGCCTGCCGGTCGCCGGCGGGCGCAGCAGCCGCAGGCCGGCGATCCGGTCGGGACACCCCGATGCGGTGGCGAGAGGGAAGAGAGGCAGCGAGGAGGCCGTGGTGACGAACGCCGTATCGGGCGGGCAGACCTGACGCAGCCGGCGAAGTACGTCGCGCTTGGCGGCCAGATCATCGGTCACCGCCTCCACCACGACCCCGACGTGGGCCAGCGCGGTGATGTCGGTGGTCAGGGCGCAGGAGGCGGGCTCTCCGGTCGCGTCGAGGTCTTGGCCCTTGAGGCGTCGTTCGACCCGGGCGATGACATCGGGGTCGTGGTCGACGCCGACCACCGGGCGTCCGGTGGCGGCGACCATGCCCAACAACGCTTCGCCTACCGTCCCGAGTCCCACGACTCCGACGGCCCGGCCGGGTTCCACTGTGTCCTGCACGTCCATTCCTCTGGTTGTCATCGGCTTCCGTCCCGGATGCTCACGGCCGGAAGCGGTTGATGGCGTCGATGTGCTGGGCGCGCTTGTCGTGGTCGCGCACGCCCAGGCCCTCCTCGGGTGCCAGGCACAGCACGCCGACCTTGCCCTGGTGCAGGTTGCGGTGCACGTCGTAGGCGGCCTGCCCGGTCTCTTCGAGGGGGTAGACCTTCGAGAGCGTCGGGTGGATCTTGCCCTTGGCGATCAGGCGGTTGGCCTCCCACGCCTCGCGGTAGTTGGCGAAGTGCGAGCCGATGATGCGCTTCAGCGACATCCACAGGTAGCGGTTGTCGTACTCGTGGGTGTAGCCGGACGTCGAGGCGCAGGTGACGATGGTGCCGCCCTTGCGGGTGACGTAGACGGAGGCGCCGAAGGTCTCGCGGCCCGGGTGCTCGAAGACGATGTCGACGTCCTCCCCGCCGGTGAGTTCACGGATGCGCTTGCCGAAGCGCTTCCACTCCTTCGGGTCCTGGGTGTGCTCGTCCTTCCAGAACTTGTAGCCCTCGGCGTTGCGGTCGATGATCGCCTCGGCACCCATCGCCCGGCAGATGTCCGCCTTCCGCTCGCTCGACACGACACAGATCGGGTTGGCGCCGCCGGCCAGCGCGAACTGCGTGGCGTACGAGCCGAGTCCGCCGCTCGCGCCCCAGATGAGCACGTTGTCGCCCTGCTTCATGCCGGCGCCGTTGCGGGAGACCAGCTGGCGGTAGGCGGTGGAGTTGACCAGACCGGGGGCGGCGGCCTCCTCCCAGCTGAGGTGGCCGGGCTTGGGCATCAGCTGGTTGGACTTGACCAGCGCGATCTCGGCGAGGCCGCCGAAGTTCGTCTCGAAGCCCCAGATGCGCTGCTCGGGGTCGAGCATCGTGTCGTTGTGGCCGTCGCTGGACTCCAGCTCCACGGACAGGCAGTGCGCGACGACCTCGTCGCCGGGGTGCCAGGCGTTGACGCCGGGTCCGGTGCGCAGGACGACGCCCGCGAGGTCGGAGCCGATGATGTGGTACGGCAGGTCGTGGCGCTTGGCCAGCTCGCTGGTGCGGCCGTAGCGCTCCAGGAAGCCGAACGTCGGCAGCGGCTCGAAGATCGAGGTCCACACCGAGTTGTAGTTCACGGAGGAGGCCATGACGGCGACCAGCGCCTCGCCCGGGCCGAGCTCGGGCACCGGAGCTTCCATGAGGTGAAGGGACTTGCGTGGGTCCTTCACCCCCGAGTCCAGCCCATCGAACATTCCGGTGTCAGCCTTGCGGACGGCGATGCCTCGATAGCTGTCCGGGAGTGGCAGCGCCGCGTAGTCGTCGGACGTCGCCTCGGTGGAGACGATGGCATCGACTATTTCCTTCACGTGGTTTCCTCCGGGGGCGAGTGCGAGGTGGGGCAGTGCACGCCCTTCTCGCCAGAGATTAGGCGGGCTCGGTTCTCACGGAAATCCCCTATCGTGGACGACCGGTTCACCTGCCCCCCTACCGGCTGGCTCGGCGAAAGTAGGGGATTGCTGCGGTCGCATCCCCCGGGCATCATGTGCAAACGTGAGGCATCGCCCCGTTCATTGCGAAGGATGATTTGGAGTATGCGGCGTGGTTGGTAACCCCGTTAAAGAAACTGCTTGGGTGCGCAGGTTTCACCCGTCACCCGAGGCGCGATACCAGCTGCTCTGTTTCCCGCATTCAGGCGGATCCGCCAGCTTCTTCTTTCCGTTCTCGCAGCGGCTGGCCCCAGAGATCGACGTGTGGTCCATGCAGTACCCGGGGCGTCAGGACCGCAGGTCCGAAGCCAATATTCCGCACATTCATGAGATGGCTGACCGCGTTGTCGAGGCGGTGGGTCCGCGACTCGACGGCCCCTACGCCTTGTTCGGGCACAGCATGGGCGCAACGCTCGCATACGAGGTCGCGCTGAGGTTGCAGTCGAGCGGCCGACAGCCCGAGGCCCTCTTCGTCTCGGGACGACCTGCCCCCCACCGCAACGTCGACAAGGGGCTGCACCGGCTCTCGGACGAGGAGATAGCCGAGGACATCCGGGCGCTCGACGGCACTGGTTCGGAGATGTTCGGCGACGCGGACATACTCAAGATGTTCCTCCCGGCGATTCGCAGCGATTATCACGCTGCGGAGACGTACGAATACGTGCCCGGCCCCGTTCTGAAATGCCCCATCCGCGGCTTCACGGGGTTCTCGGATCCACGGGTGGAAGTCAGTGAACTGCACCACTGGGGTGATCACACGGAGGGATCTTTCACGCTGGATGTCTTCTCGGGAGGTCACTTCTATCTCGTTGACGAGCAGGAAGGCATCGCCAGTGAAATTGAGCGCACCCTGTGTGGCGCCGGGCACCCGCAAGGAAACATGGGATTGTGACGTATCGGGCAACCGCGGCGCGTGTCGGGATACTGGGCACGGGTTCGTTCCTGCCGAAGCGCATGGTCGGGAACCAGGAAATGGCGGCCTCGACCGGTGTCACCCCGGAGTGGATCGAACGCAAGACGGGCATTCTTGAGCGCCGGTACGCGGAGGATGACCAAGCGGCGTCGGACCTGGCGGCAGAAGCCGGCCGCCGAGCCCTTCAGAACGCGGGGGTCGGTCCCGCCGAGCTGAGCTGGATCATCGTCGCCACTTCCACACCCGACCAGCCCCAGCCCCCTACTGCCGCTGTCGTTCAGCGTCTGCTCGGCGCCGACCGTGCCGCCGCCTTCGACGTGAACGCCGTGTGCGCGGGATTCGTCGTCGCACTGCGGGCCGGGGCCTCCATGACCCTGGAGGACGGGCGGCCCGGTGGCCGCGCGCTGGTGATCGGCAGCGACGTGTACTCACGCATCGTCGACCCATCGGATCGCCGGACCGCTCCGCTCTTCGGGGACGGGGCGGGAGCGGTGGTGCTCGGGCCGGTCGCTGAGGCGGGCGGGCTCCTCGGTGGCAGCGTGGCAACGGACAGCCGACTGCTCGACCTCATCGGCATCACGGCAGGCGGCAGCCGGCAACCCTCCTCCACCGACACCCTCGCCCGTGGCGAGCACTATTTCCGCATGCGTGGGCGCGAGGTCCGCGACTACGTGACACGGGAACTCCCGCGTGCCGTTCACGACCTGCTGACGGACCTGTCCGTACCGCCCGAAGAGATCCGCCACTTCATCCCGCATCAGGCCAACGGAGCCATGCTCCGGGACATATGGGGCCACTTGGGCCTGCCCCATGCGCACCTGCACATGCCGGTCGCCCGACACGGCAACACCGGGGCGGCTTCCATTCCCATCGCTCTGGACCACGCGCACCGCTCGGGCCGGCTGGCGGCCGGAGAGCTGGTCCTGCTCGCAGGATTCGGTGGCGGAATGACCATGGGAACTTCCTTGATCTCCTGGGGCAATCGCTAGCTGCCGCCAGGACAACAACGACGTAAGGACTGACATGGACAAGTCTCAGACACTCGCCCCCTTGCCCGCCGAGCCGCCGCCGGGCTGTCCTTTCTCCCCGCCGCAGGAATACGCGGGACTTCGTATTGAACATCCGGTCAGTCGCGTCTCGCTGCCCGACGGGAGCTGGGCGTGGCTGCTGACGCGCTATGCGGACATCCGTGGCGCTCTTTCGGACCCCCGGTTCAGTTCCGACGTAAACGCTCCGGGATTTCCCCGCAGCGGAATGGTGACCGCAGGCGAAGGCAGCAGTCTCATCCGCACCGACCCTCCTGAGCACGGTCGCCGTCGCAGGATGCTGACGCGCCCCTTCACCGTGAAGAGCGTGTCCGCGCTGCGCCCTCGCATCCAGCAGATCACCGACCAGCTGTGCGATGGGTTGGAGGAACAGAAAGGCAAGGAGGGGCCCGAGGGGTCCGTGGACCTGGTGAGGTCCCTGGCACTCCCGCTTCCGTCACTGGTCATCAGCCTGCTTCTCGGCGTGCCGTACGAAGACCGGGACCTCTTCCAGTCGATCACTGCCACTGTGCTCTCCCGGGTGAACACGGAAGAGGAGCGCACCACAGCCCGTAAGGAACTGCGCGCCTACCTGGACCACCTGGTCGCCGACAAGGAGGGGAACCCGGGCGACGACATCCTCAGCGAGCTGGTCCATGAGCGGATGCGCGAAGGCCAGTTGACCCGGGAAGAGGTGACGGGGACAGCCACGCTGCTGTTGATCGCCGGGCACGAGACCACCGCGAACATGATCGGGCTCGGCGCGCTGACGCTGATCCGCAATCCGCGGGCAGCGGACGAGCTGCGCGAGGACCCCTCCCTGATGCCGGGAGCCGTCGAGGAGCTGCTGCGTTTCCACAGCATCACGCGCAGCGGGCCGCGGCGGGCCGCGACAGCCGATGTGGAAGTGGGCGGCCAGCTCATCAAGGCGGGTGAGGGAATCGTGTGTGCCGTCGCCTCCGCCAATCGAGACCCCGAGCAGTTCCCTGACGGCGACACGTTCGACATCAGGCGTCGGAACGCCCAGCACCACATCGCCTTCGGGTACGGCGTGCATCAGTGCCTCGGTCAGTCCTTGGCACGTGCTGAGCTGGAGATTTCTCTGAACACGCTGCTGGCCCGCTTTCCGGAGCTGCGGCTGGCGGTGGAATTCGAGGATGTTCCGTTCCGCCGCGACATGTTGGTCTACGGCTGCCATGAACTCCCGGTCACCTGGTGACCGGTGAGCAACCACTGACCTGGGACCCGAAGAGGAGAACCATGAAGATTTCTGTCGACACGGAGAAGTGCTGCGGCGCAGGACAGTGCGTCCTGGTCGCGCCGGAGATTTTCGACCAGGACGAGGACGGGATCGTGATCCTTCTGGACCCCGCCCCCTCCGACGATCTGCGTGACGCCGTCCAGGACGCCATGGCCATCTGCCCTGCGGATGTGATCCAGGTGGAATGACCCCGAAGGGCGGCACTGGTTACTGAGGTTGCACTCGACGCAACTATTTCCGAGGAAAGGGTTCATCGCCATGTGCGGTATTGCCGGCTGGGTTTCGTACCGTCGGGATCTGACGCAGCAGTCGCAGGTCCTCGACGCCATGACCGAGACCATGGCCTGCCGCGGTCCCGACGCACGAGGCACGTGGGCGGACCGGCACGCCGCCCTTGGCCACCGGCGGCTCGCCGTCATCGACCTGGCCGGCGGGGCGCAACCGATGAGGGTGGATACCGCAGACGGCGAAGTGGTGATGGTCTATTCAGGAGAGACCTACAACTACACCGAACTGCGCGACGAACTCCGGCGCCGCGGGCACCGTTTCACCACCGACTCGGACACCGAGGTCGTGCTCCGGGGCTATGTGGAGTGGGGCGAGGCGATCGGTGAGCGCCTGAACGGCATGTTCGCCTTCGCCATCTGGGATGCGCGCACCGAGAAGCTCGTCATGGTCAGGGACAGGCTGGGCGTCAAGCCGTTCTACTACTACGAGACCGAGGACGGCATCCTCTTCGGCTCGGAGCCCAAGGCGATCCTGGCGAACCCGCTCTGCTCCGCCGTCGTCGGCCTGGACGGGCTGCGGGAGATGTTCTCCTTCGCCAAGACCCCGGGGCACGCGATCTGGGAGGGGATGCGGGAGCTGCGCCCCGGCCACGTCGCCGTGACCGACACCAACGGCTCGCGGGAGTACGCCTACTGGCGCCTTGAGGCCGACGACCACACGGACGACCAGCAGGCCACCGTCGCGCACGTCAGGGACCTGCTGGACGACATCATCTCCCGGCAGCTCGTCGCGGACGTACCCCGCTGCACGCTTCTCTCCGGCGGTCTCGACTCCTCCGTCATCACCGCGTTCGCGGCCCAGCAGCTCGGGGAGCGGGGGGAGACGGTGCGCAGCTTCAACGTGGACTTCCCGAACCAGGAGGAGAACTTCAAGGCGATCGACCTCGCCCCCACCCGGGACACCCCGTACGCGCACGCGGTGGCCGAGCACGTAGGGAGCGACCACCGGGACGTCGTGCTCCACGCCGGCGCGCTGGCCGACCCGGCGGTACGGCAGGCGGCCGTCGGCGCACGGGACTTCCCCAACGGGATCGGCGACCGCGACAACTCGATGTACCTCCTCTTCAAGGCCGTCCGTGAGCAGTCGACGGTGGCGCTCTCCGGGGAGTCGGCGGACGAGTTGTTCGGGGGCTACCCGTGGTTCCACGAAGACAGGTACCGCTACGCGGACACCTTCCCCTGGCTCGCGGGCAAGGGCTCCCTCTTCGACGCGGGCGGCCTCCTGGACGACGACCTGACACGCCGGCTCGACCTGGGGACCTACGTCCAGGATCACTACGTCAGCGCCCTGAAGGAGGTGCCGCTGAAGAAGGGCGAGACCGGCCTGGAGAAGCGGATGCGCCAGGTCTGCTATCTGAACGTGACGCGGAAGATGCAGCCCCTGCTCGACCGCAAGGACCGGATGAGCATGGCGGCCGGGCTCGAGGTACGTGTCCCGTTCTGCGACCACCGTCTCGTGCAGTACGTGTTCAACACCCCGTGGTCGCTGAAGGCGTTCGACGGCAGGGAGAAGAGCCTTCTGCGCGCAGCGACGCGCGACATGTTGCCGCCGGCCGTGGCCGACCGCAAGAAGAGCGGCTACCCCAGTACCTTCGACCCGCAGTACCTCGCGGCGATCCGGTCCCAGGTCTCCGACCTGCTCAACGGCGACCACCCGGCGCTGACACTGTGCAGCCGGGACCGCCTGAGCGAGGCGATGAAGGCGGACCAGGACACCATCAGCCTCCAGCAACGGACGGTACTGGAACGCTCGCTCGACCTGGCGACGTGGCTCGACCAGCGCAACCCGACGCTGAAGCTCGACTGATCCGGCCGTCATCGGGTGATCCGGCTGTCATCGGGGAACCACGGGTCCGGAACGTCACGCTGTCAGTTCAGGGTCTGGGCGGCGTACAGCGCGCCGACGGCCGTGGCGAGGGCGCCGAGCAGGAGGCGTAGGGCTCGGTCGGGCAGGCGGGGCTGGAGGCGGGCGCCGAGGTAGCCGCCCATGAGGCCGCCCGTGCCGCAGGCGAGGCCGAGCCACCAGTCGGGGGCGACGTCTCCCGAACTGAAAAACGACAGCAGCGCGTAGGTGCCGGCGCCGACGAGCGACGTGGCGAACGTGGCGGCGAGCGCGGCCGGGGCGACGCGGGCGACGGGCAGGCCGCGTCCGACGAGGATCGGGCCGAGCAGGGAGCCGCCGCCGATGCCGTAGATGCCGCCGACCACGCCGACCGCCAGCGCGAGGCCGGTCAGCATGTGCGGGGCCAACTCACCTGGGGCCGACTCACCCGCGGGCGACGGGCCGTGGCGTGCCGGGGCGAGGGCGCGCAGGAACAGCCACAGGCCGAGCGGCAGCAGCAGGGCGGCCGCCAGGAGCCGGAAGACCCCCGGGCCGGGGAGGGCGAAGACACGGACGGTGGCGCCGAGGACGACGCCGGGCAGCGTGCCCAGCACCAGGCGCCGGGCGAGGTCGCCGCGCAGCGCGCCGTCGAGGCGGTAGCGCCACAGGGCTCCGGGTCCGGCCACCACGTTGTACAGCAGGTTCGTCGGGGTGACCGCCGGGTTGGGCACGCCGAGGACGCTCAGCTGGACCGGGAGCAGGAACACCGCGCCGGACACCCCGACCGGGGCGGTCACGGTCGCGATGACCAGCCCGGCGGCCAGCCCGCCCCATACTGTCCAGTCCACCGTCGCCCCGCTTCCCCTGGCCCTTCGAACGTCCGGTCAGTATCAGCGCCCCGGAGGGCTGGGGGGTGGTGTGCAACGAGATGTTCATGAGCGCCCGGTGACCCGCCGGCAGGCCTCCGCGTACTCCCGGACCAGTGGACGTCGTCCGTCCTCCCGGCGCCAGGCCAGGACGTAACGGCTGGGTGTGAGGCCGCGTACCGGGCGGGCGGTCACGCCGCCCAGGGTGAGCAGGGGGACGTTGCCCGCGGCCACGAGGCACACGCCGAGACCGGCGGTCAGAGCCTCGTACGTCTCCTCCGTGCTCGCGATCTCGGCGCCGATCCGGGGAGGTCGGCCGTCGCGGGCGTCCAGGGCCAGCCAGTAGTCGCGCAGCGGACCCGTGCTCTTCGGCAGCGCGAGGAACGGCTCGTCGAGCAGGTCCGTGAAGTCGACCTCGGTGCGGTCGGACAGGGGATGCGTGTCCGGGAGGGCGACCATGAGCGGTTCCTCGGCGACGACCGTCCAGTCGTAGCGCTCCTGGCCGGGCAGCGGCAGCCAGACGAAGGCCACGTCCGCGGCGCCGTCGGCGAGGCCCGCGCTCGGGTCCTCCCAGTTGACCTGCCGCAGCCGGATGACGGCCTCCGGGTGCGCGGCCGTGAAGCGGGAGCGGATCGCGGGCAGCAGGCCGCCCCGGACCGGGCTGGTGCTCATGCCCACGACCAGCGTGCTGTGCTGCGCCGCCCTGGCCGCCTCCACCGCGGCCGCCCCCTCCGCCCAGTCCGCCAGCACCCGCCGGGCGTGCGACAGCAGTGCCGTACCGGCGTCGGTGAGGGCCACGCCGTGCCGGTCGCGCCGGAACAGCTCGATGCCCAACTGCCGCTCCAGCGCCCGGACCTGCTTGCTCAGCGCGGGCTGCGACACGTACAGGCGCTCGGCGGCGCGGGTGAAGTGCAGTTCCTCGGCCACCGCCACGAAGTAGCGCAGGTCGCGCACATGAACGTCGAGGGTCATAGCCATTGGTTATCACCAAAAGTCTTGGACCGGGCAGCGGGCCGGGCGAGAGGGTGGTCGGCGTAACGACACGAGGTCGTGACGACACGCGGTCGTGACGACACGAGACGGGGAGCTGTCATGAACAAGGTGTGGCTGATCACGGGTGCGAGCAGCGGCTTCGGGCGGGCGATCGCCGAGGCGGCCCTCGCCGCGGGCGACGTGGTGGTCGGCGCGGCCCGGCGCCCCGAGGCGTTGGACGACCTGGTCGCCGCCCACCCCGACCGGGTGGAGGCCCTGCGCCTGGACGTCGCCGACACCGGCGCCGCCGAGGCCGCCGTACGGGACGTCGTGGCGCGGCACGGGCGGATCGACGTCCTGGTCAACAACGCGGGCCGGACACATGTCGGTGCCTTCGAGGAGACCACCGAGGAGGAGCTGCGGGCGCTGTTCGAGGTGCATGTCTTCGGCCCGGCTGCCCTCACCCGGGCCGTGCTGCCGTACATGCGAGAGCGGCGGTCGGGCGCGATCGTGCAGATGAGCAGCATGGGCGGGCAGCTGTCCTTCGCGGGCTTCTCGGCCTACAGCGCGACGAAGTTCGCCCTGGAGGGCATGTCCGAGGGACTCGCGGACGAGGTCGCGGAGTTCGGCGTCAAGGTGCTGATCGTCGAGCCGGGCGCGTTCCGCACGGGCCTGTTCGCGACCGGGCGGGCCGGTGCCAGTGCGGACAGCGGCGTGTACGGCAAGGTGAGCGAGACCCGTGGCCTCGTCGCCGGCGGCGACGGCACCCAGCCGGGCGACCCGGCCAAGGCCGCCGCCCTCATTCTGGCCGCGCTCGACGCCGATTCCACGCCGCTGCGCCTGCCCCTCGGGGACGACGGCGTCAGCGCGGTCCTCGCCCATCTCGACCAGGTACGCGACGAGGTCCTGGCATGGGAGAAGCGGTCCCGGGCCACGGGGTTCGACGACTGACGTCGCGCACGCCAGCCCCGAAAGGAGGCGACCGCGGTCGCGGTCACCCCGGCGGCCGTGCCTCCCACGGTTGCGCGATGTCCCCGCCCGGCTCCCAGCCGTAGCGCGCGAGCTGGTCCGCGGCCGCTTTCCGGCCCGCCCTGCGCAGCAGGTCGACCGCGCTGTGGAGGGCGAAGACCGTCCCCGACTCGCCGGCCCGCCGGCACCAGGCGAGCGCCTCGTCGACCTGCCCGGTCCGCTGGAGGAGTTCGGCGCCCTGGCGCAGGGCGCTGATGTCCCCGGCCTCGGCCGCGCGCTCGTACCACTCCAGCGCCTCGTCGGTCCGGCCCGCTTCCTGGGAGAGTTCCGCGGCCCAGCGCAGCGCGAAGGTGTCGCCCGTCTCCGCCGCCCGCCGGTAGCGGGCCAGGGCCTCGGCGGGACGGCCGGTCTCCCTCAGCAGGTCGCCGGCCAGCCACAGGACGAACTCGCATCCGGCCTCGGCACGGTCCTGGAGCCAGTCGATCGCCTCGTCGGTGCGGCCGGCCTCACGCAGCAGGAACGCCGTCTGCCACAGCGCGTCCACGTCACCCGCCTCCGCCGCCCGCCGGTACCAGGCGACGGCCTGGTCACGCCGGCCCGCCTCCTGCAGCAGGCAGGCCGCCTGCCACAGTGCCTCGGAGTCGCCGGCCCGCGCCGCGCGTTCGTACCACTCCAGCGCCTCGTCGATCCGGCCCGCTCCCTGCAACAGGCTCGCGGCCTGGCTGAGCGCACTGGTCTCGCCCGCCTCCGCGGCGCGGCCGTACCAGGTCAGCGCCTCGTCCGTACGGCCCTCCTCCTGGGAGAGGAAGGCACCCTGCCAGAGCGCGTCCACGTCACCCGCTTCGGCGGCGCGTTCGTACCACTCCAGCGCCTCGTCGGTGCGCCCCTCCTGCTGGAGCAGGGAAGCCGCCTGTCCCAGGGCGTCCGTGTCCCCGGCCTCGGCGCGCTCCCGCAGCCAGGCGACGGCCTCCTCGGTGCGGTCCGCCTCCAGCAGCAGGTCGACGATCTGCTGGGCGCCGTCCGTCTCCCCGGCGTCGACCGCCCGCTGGTACCACTCGAGTGCCTGGGCGACCCGGCCCGTGCGCCGCAGGACGTCACCGGCCTGGAGCAGCGCGGACGTGTGCCCGGCGTCGGCGGCACGGGCGTACCACGTGAGCGCCTCGTCGGTGCGGCCTTCCTGCTGGAGCAGCGAGGCGGCCTGCCACAGGGCGTCCACGTCGCCGGCCTCGGCCCGTTCCCGCAGCCAGGCGACGGCCTCCTCGGTGCGGTCCGCCTCCAGCAGCAGGTCCACGGCCCGCCGCCGCGCACTGGTGTCACCGGTCCCGGCCCAGCCGCGCAGCCACGTTATGGCCTCCTCGCCGCGCCCCGACTCCAGCAGCAGATCCACCAAGGGGCGGCGCAGGCCCGCGTCCCCCGTCTCGACCTGTGCCGTCAGCCATTCCACCGCCTCGTCGGCACGTCCGGCCTCCCGCAGCAGCGACACCGCCCGCAGCAGTGCCGAGATGTGCCCGGACCGGGCCCGGGCGCGCAGGGCGTCGAGAGCGTCGTCGGTGCGGCCCGCCGTCCACAGCAGATCGACCATCTGCTGGAAGGCGAAGGCGTCGTCGGTCTTGGCGCGGGCGCTCAGCCAGCGGACGGCCTCCTCGGTGCGCCCCGCCTCCCGCAGCAGGCCGACCGTCTGCTGCAACGCGTAGGTGTCGCCCGTCTCGGCGGCCCGCCGGTACCAGGCCAGTGCCTCGTCCGGGGCACCCGCCTCGCGCAGGAGGCCGGCCGCCCTGCGCATGGCGTCGATGTCACCGGCCTCGGCCGCCCGCCGGTACCAGGGCAGCGCGTCCTGAGGGTGCCCCTCGCTCTGCAACTCGTAGGCGAGTCTGCGCATGGCGTTGACGTCACCGGCCTCGGCGCGGCGGAGCAGCCAGCCCATCGCGTCCTCGGTGCGGCCCGCCTCGCGCAGCAGCCCGAGCGTCTGCTGGAGGGCTTCGCTGTCGCCGGTCTCGGCCGCCCGCCGGTACCAGCCGATCGCCTCGTCGGTGCGGCCCGCCTCACGCAGCAGGGCGGTCGTCTGCCGCAGCGCGAACGAGTCGCCGGCCTCGGCCGCCCGCTGATACCAGGTGATCGCCTCGTCGGTCCGGTCCGCCTCGCGCAGTACCTTCGCGGCCTGGAGCAGCGCGAACGTGTCGCCGTGCGCGGCGGCCACGGAGTAGGCGCGGACCGCGAGCCGTTTGAGACCGCGCAGCCCCGCCGAGCGCGCGATGTCGACGTGGCTGCCGACGGCGGCGTGGTCGACGAGCGCGTTCCACAGTTGCGGGGGCACGCCGGCGGTCCGGCGGTTGGTGCGGCCCTCCTGTTCCAGGTAGTCGGCGAGGACGTAGTGCGGCTGGGCCGGATACGGGTCGCCGGGCCGGGGCCGCATCCGGGTGAGGGGACCGCGGGCGCCATGGCAGGGCGCGGCCGTGTAGGCCAGCGCCTGCTCCAGCCAGTCCTCGCCGAGCGTGTCCCACTGGCCGTCCGTGAGGTAGCCCGGGGCGGCGGCCTCCAGCAGTGCGTGCGGGAGCGCCCGGGCGTGCCCGAGCCGCCGCGCGTCCATCGCCGTCTCGATCAGCGCCCGCGCCGCGGTGGGGGCGGCCCGGTAGCGGTCGAGCAGGGAGGGCGCGCCCGCCAGGTACTGGGTGATCTGCCCCTGATCGGCCTCGGCGACGGCCCGGGCCAGCCTGGGGTCGCCGCCGGCGGCGACCCGCAGCGCCTTGAGAGCCGGGCCGTTGAAGGTGTCCGGCACGGGTACGACGGCGCCGCTGAGCAGGACCCGAGCCTGCGGATGGGCATCGGCGAGGCCGGGCTGGGGCGTGCCGGTGAGGGTGGCCCAGTACTCGGGCCACATCGTGCCGAGGACGAGCACCGGGGCCCGGTCCGGCTCGGCGAGCAGGTCACGCAGTCCGGCGGCGACGCGCTCGCCGACGGAGTCGGTGGGCGTCAGCAGGTAGTGCTGCATCTCGTTGAGCCACACCACCGTCCGCGGAGCCACCGCGGCCAGGTCCGCCAGCACCGCCTGCGGGCGGTCGGGAGCGATCGGGTGCCACAGCCGCCAGCCGGCCGGGAGTTCCTGCACGGCCTCCCAGCAGGCCCGGGTCTTGCCGCAGGAGGAGCCGCCGACCAGTACGACCATGCCGCTGACGCCGTCGGCGGCCTGCTGGACCACCTCACGCAACCGGGTGTCGTGTACGCGTTCGACGTAGGCCGGGAGGAGGGGCAGCGTCTCGCTCCTGCCGTTGTCCCACGGCCCGGCGGCCGGGGGGACTTCGATCGCCCGGTGGACCTCCAGCGAGAACGGGTCGGCGAGTTCGCCGACGGGCCGCCCGGGAGCGGCCCGGCCCCCGGGGCCCGGCAGCGGATCGGGGCCGAGGTCGCCGGCGCCGGGAACCGCCGGCGGCGACGGCGGCGTCCTCTCCTGCGATGGCGCCTCGGGCGCGCGGTCGGCCGCCATCAGTGCGGACCACTGGCGTGGCACCGGGGGAGGCAGCTCGGCCCAGCGGGCCAGGATGCGGGCCACCGCGAGCAGGTGGTCGAGGTTCCGCGGCGCGTGCTTGTGGTTGAACCAGTCGCTGATCGTCTTGACCGAAACGCCGGACTTCTCGGCCAGCCTGCTCCGTACGAGGCGGAGTTCACGGTCGGCGAGACGTGCCTCGGCCCGCCTGCGTAACCGGTCGAGCTCCTCGAGCACGAGCGACGCCACTCCACCTCCTCGGCACGGTCGGCTTTCCGGTTCGGAAATCCGAAAGGCCGCGTCGACCTTCAGGGTACGCAGTCGGATTCCGAACTGTTCCGAGTTGGCTGGGAGTTGTCACCCCACCGAGCGTGAACTGGTGCGCGTACGCCCCCCCCGGAGCACGACGGCAGGAGCAGCAGATGGACGCCGACCGCACCCCCACGCGCACCCGCTCGCGCGCCCGCGACTGGCGTCGCCTCCGCCGTGCCGTCATGTTCAGCGCGGTGCGCGGCGCGGCGGCCGCGCTGGGCTCCGGCGCCGTCAGCGCGCTGCTGTGGTGGTGGCAGCGGTAGGACTCCGCGTGCAGGGCCCTTGTGCAATTCCTGTGGAGGCCTCAATCTTTCGGCTGACGCACAGGAGTCCTCCAAGATTGACATGACCATGACCTACGGCCATGACCCCAGGGTGGCTCCGACGGGCGTGCACACACCCCACAGCGCACCACCGATTGAGGAGGACCCCTCAGATGGCAGTGATGCGTACTCCCCACGGACCCACCCGGCGAAGACTGGCCGCGCTCGGCGCGACGGCCACCGCGGCGCTCGTCGCGGGCCTCGTCTCCGCCCTCCCCGCCGGCGCGGCCCCGGCCGCGTCCGAAGGGCGCATCCAGTACGAGGGCGCGGCGAACGCCGTCGCCGACAGCTACGTCGTCACCCTGAAGACGCAGAAGGCCGGTTCCGCCGCGGGCCGGGCCCTCGCGCACAAGTACGGCGCCGACATCGAGCGCACCTACACCAAGGCCCTGAACGGCTACGAGGTCGAGGCCTCCGAGTCCGAGGCGAAACGCCTCGCCGCCGACCCGGCCGTCGCCTCCGTCGTCCAGAACAGGACGTTCCGCATCACCGGGACGCAGCCCAGCCCGCCGTCCTGGGGCCTGGACCGCATCGACCAGAAGAACCTCCCGCTGAACAGCTCCTACACCTACCCCGACTCGGCCGGGGAGGGCGTCACGGCGTACGTCATCGACACCGGCGTCCGCATCACGCACAGCGACTTCGGCGGCCGCGCCTCCTACGGCTACGACGCCGTCGACAACGACAACACCGCCCAGGACGGCCACGGCCACGGCACGCACGTCGCCGGCACGGTCGCCGGCGGTGCCTATGGCGTCGCCAAGAAGGCCAAGGTCGTCGGCGTCCGGGTGCTCAACAACTCCGGCCAGGGCACCACCGCCCAGGTCGTCGCGGGCATCGACTGGGTCGCGCGGAACGCGGTCAAGCCGGCCGTCGCCAACATGTCCCTCGGCGGCCCCGGCGACACCGCCATCGACACGGCCGTACGCAACGCCGTCACCTCCGGCGTCACCTTCGTCGTCGCGGCAGGCAACGAGTCCACCAACGCCTCCACCCGGTCCCCGGCCCGCGTCACCGAGGCCGTCACGGTCGGCGCCACGACGTCCAGCGATGCCAAGGCGAGCTACTCCAACTACGGTTCGGTCCTGGACCTGTTCGCGCCCGGCTCGTCCATCACCTCGTCGTGGAACACGAGCGACTCCGCGACCAACACCATCTCCGGTACGTCGATGGCGAGCCCGCACGTCGCCGGAGCCGCCGCCCTGCACCTGGCCGACAACCCCACGGCCACGCCCGCGCAGGTCTCCTCCGCGCTGACGGCCGCCGCCACCACCGGCGTCGTCACCAGCCCCGGCACCGGCTCGCCCAACCGGCTCCTCAACGTCGGCGGCGGCACGACCACCCCGCCCGGCCCGCGCTTCGAGAACACCGCCGACCAGGCCATCGCCGACAACGCCACCGCCGAGTCGCCGGTGACCGTCTCCGGCGTCTCCGGCAACGCGCCCTCGGCCCTGGCCGTCGAGGTCCACATCGTCCACACCTACATCGGAGACCTCCAGGTCCAGCTGATCGCCCCCGACGGATCGGCGTACACGCTGAAGGGCTACGGCAGCGGCGGCAGTGCGGACAACATCGACACCACGTACACCGTGAACGCCTCCTCGGAGGCAGCGAACGGCACGTGGAAGCTGCGCGTGAGCGACAACGCCCGCTTCGACACCGGGCGGATCGACGCCTGGGCGCTCCAGTTCTGACCTCGCTCGTGACCGGCCGTCAGTCTCCTGACGTGCCCCGTACGTAGGCGTCCTCGTCCTCCGGGAAGGCTTCGGGCCGACGACCCAGCCCGCCCCGAGGACGAGGCTCGTCTCGCGGTGGACGCCCCTCGAACGGCACCTCCCAGTCCGCCCGCAGCACCAGCCCACTCGCCGGCACCAGGGCTGTGTCCGGCCGCAGCGTCGCCGCACACGCTCGATCGCCCGGCCGTCCGCCGCCCGGCCCACGCGTCCAGGTTCCGCCCGTCCGCCTCCGGTTCGCCCGTGAGCACCCCGTGCGCCGCCACCGGAAGCTGAGCCGACCACTCCTCCCGCAGTTCCACGGTCCGGTCAGGCGGTTCGGCGCCCGTGTCGAGGTCGCGATCGTCTGCATTCCGCCCCCGTCGCCCCGCCGCATACGATGCGCACAGCCGTACGTCGGTTTCCGCACGGCCGCTCTCTCCGCCGCCTCAGCCAGGAGCACCGTACCCGTGTCGATACCCCCGCCCCCCGGGAACCAGCAGCCCCGGGACCCGTACGGCCCGCCGCCTGCGAACTGGCTCCAGGGAGCGCAGGGTTACAGCCCCCATGGACCCCATGGCCCCTACGGCCCCACCGGCCGCCCGTACGGCGCGCCGGTCTCCGTCAACGCGCTCGCCGTCGCCGCGCTCGTGCTCGGTGTGCTCTGCTTCCTGCCCGCCGCGGGGCTCGTGCTGGGGCTGATCGCGCTGCGGCAGATCAGGCGGAACGGCCAGAGCGGCCGGGGGCCGGCGATCGCCGGGGCCGTGCTGTCGTCCGTCGGGATCGCGCTGTGGGCGGTGACGCTGTCCACGGGTGTGCTGTCCGAGGCCTGGGAGGGGTTCAAGGACGGCGCGCGGGGCAACGAGAGCCTGTCGCTGGAGAAGGGCGACTGCTTCGACGCGCCCGGCGGTCTGGAGGGCGACACCTACGACGTCGACCCGGTGTCCTGTGAAGGCGGGCACGACGGCGAGGTGTTCGCGGTCGTGACACTGCCGGGCGGCGCCTTCCCGGGCGACGCCGAGATCACCGACATCGCCGACGAGAGGTGCTACGCGCTCCAGGACCAGTACGCCATGGACTCCTGGGCGATGCCGGCCGACGTCGACGTGTACTACCTCATGCCGTCCCGGGACAGCTGGCGTTACGGCGACCGCGCGATCACCTGCGTCTTCGGCAACACCGACGCGAAGGCCGGGCTGACCGGCTCCCTGCGCGGCGACCCCACCACGCTCGACACCGACCAGGTCGTCTTCCTGTCGGCGGCCAACGCCGTCGACGCGGCGCTGTACGAGGAGCCCGAGGACACCCCCGTGGACGACCTCGCCGGCCACCGGGCCTGGGCCACCCAGGTGCACGACGTGCTCGGCGAGCAGATCGAGGCACTGCGCGGGCACTCCTGGCCGGCCAGAGCCCGGCAGCCCGTCGCCGGCCTGGTGAAGGACCTGGAGGACGCCCGGGAGGAGTGGGCGAAGGCGAGCGAGGCGGACGACGTGGACTCGTACCACGCGCACTACGACAAGGCCTACGAGTACGTCGACGGCCCGTCGACCGTCACCGCGCGCAAGGCGCTCGGCCTCGCGACGGCGCCGCCTTCCCCGGGCGACGACGAGGGCGGTGGCTCCGAAGCCCAGGTGTGACGGCGGCTATAGCGGGGAGAAAGTGCCTGCGTAAAGCCCTCGGGGCCCCCATGTCATCACATCGAGTGATTCTCTGGCCTTTGCTTGCATGGCACAACCTACGGTTGCCAGGCTGTTGCTGTCTGTACAACCTGATGGGAGCGGCCAGTGACATTCGGTGAGCAGCCGGCGTACCTGCGCGTCGCGGGTGATCTCCGCAAGAAGATCGTCGACGGTCAGCTGCCACCGCACACCCGACTCCCCTCCCAGGCCAGGATCCGCCAGGAGTACGGCGTCTCGGACACCGTCGCCCTGGAGGCCCGCAAGGTGCTCATGGCGGAGGGTCTGGTCGAGGGCCGCTCCGGCTCGGGGACGTATGTGCGCGAGCGGCCCGTGCCCCGGCGCATCGCCCGCTCCGGGTACCGCCCGACCGGCGGGGCCACGCCGTTCCGCCAGGAGCAGGCCGACGGCGAGGGGCGCGGCACCTGGGAGTCCAGCAGCGAGCAGTCCGAGGCCAGTGTCGCGGTCGCCGAGCGGCTGGGCATCGAGCCGGGCGAGCGCGTGATGTGCACGAGGTATCTCTTCCGCGAGGGCGGCGAGGCGATGATGCTCTCCACCTCCTGGGAGCCGCTCGCCGTCACGGGCCGTACGCCGGTGATGCTGCCGGAGGAGGGGCCGGTCGGCGGCATGGGGGTCGTCGAGCGCATGCGCGCGATCGACGTGATCGTGGACAACGTCACCGAGGAGGTGGGCGCCCGCCCCGGCCTCGCCGAGGAGTTGCTCGTCCTCGGGGGCGTCCCCGGCCATGTGGTCCTGGTCATCCAGCGCACGTTCTACGCCTCCGGCCGCCCGGTCGAGACGGCCGACGTGGTCATCCCGGCCGATCGGTACCGGGTCGCCTACCACCTTCCGGTCAAGTAGCGAACGCTCACTTCAGCCCCGCGGCGCGCCCCCCGCGCGCCCCGCTCACACGATCACCGCGGGAGCCGTCCCCGGCCCGGGTGGTCCGTATCCCTGAGCCGGCCGTCGTTCTCCCAGGTCGGCGGCGGCGTATGCGGTATGCCTCCGGCCGGGTGCGTCGAGGCACGCGGACGGCGCGTTCGTCGTCGTGCGCCCCCTGTGTTCTGGCCGGTTGCGTACCTCTTTGTGAAAAGCCGTATTCGCTGCGTGAAGGTTAGGCGTAGGCTCGGGCATATGCGCATTGCGGTTTCCTTATCGGGTGGGGCACGGCACAGGCCGCGGGCGGGAAGTGGAGGGGCGCGATGAACGACAGCACGATCACTCTTCCCTGGCTCGTGATACGAGAGGACGACAACGGCAACCGCTACCGGGTCGGCCGGTACGCGACCCGGGCCGAGGCCCAGCAGATCGCGGACAGCCTCGACGGCCGCGGCCACAAGCAGCTGTACTGGGTCGAGCGGCTCGGTCAGAACGGGTCGGGGGCTGCGCACGACTGACCCGGGCCCTGTCGTCCGGATCGGATCGCAGCCGTAGGCTCCCCGCATGAGTGAGCGGATCGTCGTCGTGGGTGCCGCGCTGGTCGACGACGGGCGGCTGCTGGCCGCCCGGCGCAGCGCGCCCGTCGAGTTGGCAGGGCGCTGGGAGCTGCCCGGCGGCAAGGTCGAGCCGGGGGAGACGGCCGGCGCGGCGCTGGTGCGGGAGCTGCGCGAGGAGCTCGGCGTCGACGCCGAGGCCGGCGGGCGCGTCCCGGGGGAGTGGCCGCTGAAGTCGCCGTACGTGCTGCAGGTGTGGACCGCACGGCTGCGGCCCGGCTCCGCCGCCCCCGAGCCCCTCGAGGACCACGACGCACTGCGCTGGCTCGGCCCCGAAGAGATCTGGGACGTGGACTGGCTCGACCAGGACGTGCCCGCGGTGCGGCAGACACTCGCGCACCTGGGGCCGCTCGGCGGTCGTCGTACGGGAGAAGTACCCGGCGCCTGAGGCCAACCGGGGGCGTGCGAGACCTGAAGGCGTCCGTGCGGGCGCCCCGTACGACTTTCGTGCCACAGTGCGCTGCCCCGCGCGGTACTTCGCCCCGGATATCGGGTATGTGCCCATTAACCCTACGAAAAGGGACACCGTTGGGCCCGCTGCCGGGGAAGTGATCGGCGTGATCGACACCGAAGGTGACCGCGCCGCGTGGACCTTTCCCGCCGAGCCGGGCGCCGTGCGCACGGCCCGTCAGGCCGTCCGCGGCCAACTGCGCGGCTGGGGCCTCGACAGCCTCGCCGACCTCACGGCGTTGTTGGTCAGCGAGTTGGTCACCAACGCCCTGCGGCACGCCAGGGGCCCCATCGGCGTCCGCCTGGTCCGCCCCTCCGAACTGAACGCCGTCCTCCTGGTGGAGGTCTCCGACCCGCTCCCGGACCCGCCCCGCGAGCGCGCCGCCAGGCCCGAGGACGAGAGCGGCCGCGGGCTCTACCTGGTGGCCACCTCGTGCCGCCGCTGGGGCACCCGGCCCGGCGGCGTGGGCAAGACCGTGTGGTTCGAACTCGCGGTTCCGGAGTGAAAAATCGGTGTACGTCCGCCCCGTCGCTGTCGAGCGAATGGTTCAGGCCAGTGGCGGTTGCCGACGGACGGGATTCGACGACGTGTCGCCTGGTTAGAAGACTGGGAGTGTTCTCACGGTCCGGACCGAAAACCATCGGGACCGTGCTGTGATCGTGAACACCGTGTTGTGCGGCACCGTAGTGCTGGATACTGCGGGCAGCCGCCCCCGGTGACCGGTGCCGGACGCGGTGAGCTGGAGGGGACGGTTCGCGTGAGCGAGATACCAGCGAAGGCCACGGAGTCCGAGGACCCGTCGGCGGGCGCGAGGGCGATGGCCGCGGACGGCCTGGCCTCCGCGGTGGGAGGTGCGCTCGCGGCCGACGGGGTGCAGCCCGGGGACGCCATGTGGCAGAGCAGTCCCCCCGGCTCCATCTACGACTACATCAAGGTCGCGTCCTTCTCCATCGGCCCCGACGGGCTGGTCGACCAGTGGAGCCTGCGCGCGGAGCACCTCTTCGGCATCCCCGCGGACCGCGCCGTCGGCATGGACCCCATCGAGACGTTCATCGACCCGCGCCTGCGCGAGCGGGGCATGCGCAAGATGGCGGAGATCCTCGACGGCCGCGAGTGGACCGGCGTGGTGCCCTTCCGGACGCCGAAGGACGCCGAGGGGGAGTGCGGACGCGAGGGGCTCGCCGAGGTGTACGTCATGCCGACGCGCACCGAGGACGGCGAGAAGGCCGCCGTCTGCATCGTCGTCGACGTCCGCACGCTGCGCAGCATCGAGACCGACCTCGCCGCTTCGCAGGCCATTTTCGGTCAATCCCCGTTCGGTTTCCTGCTGATCGACGCCGACCTGCGGGTCCGCCGCGCCAACCACCGGTTCGCGTCCGTCTTCGGCGGCGAGCCGGACGACCACCGCGGCAAGGGCGTCCACGACTACCTCCAGCGCGGCGAGGCGGAGCGGGTCGCCGCAACGCTGCGCCGTGTGCTGGAGACCGGCAACTCCATCACGGACATGCACGTCACGGGCTTCGTGCCGGGCTCCGACGAGCGCCGCCACTGGTCCGTCAACCTCTATCGCGTGCACAGCGGTTCGGGCCGGCCGATCGGCATCGCCTGGCTCGGCACGGACATCACCTCGCGCCGCGCCGCCGCCCGCGAGGCCGCCGCCGCCCGGCGCAACCTCGCCCTGCTGAACGAGGCCGGCGCCCGCATCGGCAACTCCCTCGACCTGGAGACCACGGCCCGGCAGCTCCTCGACGTCGTCGTGCCCGGCTTCTGCGATCTGGCCACCGTCGACCTCTACCAGGGCCTGCTGGTCGGCGACGAGACCCCGCCCGGGCTCGCCGACGGCAGCGCCGAACTGCGCCGGGTGGCCTTCGCCAGTGCCGTCTCCGACGCGCCCTTCACCGGCACCGGCGTGCCCGTCGCGGTCGGCGCCGTCCACCACTACCCGTTCAACTCGCCCTGCGCGGACGCCCTGCGCACGGCCCGCCCGCAGACCGTCCCCGGCGAGGACGGCGGGCTCGTGCAGTCCACGCTCGCCGTGCCGATGGTCGCCCACGACACCGTCGTCGGGCTCGTGCAGTTCGCCCGTACGAAGGGCAGCGAGCCGTTCGGCGACCGCGACCGGGACCTGGCCGTCGAACTCGCCGCCCGCGCCGCCGTCTGCATCGACAACGCCCGCCTCTACCGGCGCGAGCACCAACGCGCGTTGATACTGCAACGGTCCCTGCTCCCGCCCGGCGACCCGGAGGCCTCCGGCCTCGACATCGCCTGCCGCTATCTGCCCGGCAACGCCAACACCGGCCGGCCCAGCGAGGTCGGCGGCGACTGGTTCGACGTCATCGAACTCCCCGGGCACCGCACCGCGCTGGTCGTCGGCGACGTCATGGGCCGCGGCCTGCGCGCCGCCGTCGCCATGGGCGAACTCCGCACCGCGGTACGCACCCTGGCGCAGCTCGACCTCGAACCGGCCGAGGTGCTCTCCCAGTTGGACGAGATCGCCCGCGGCCTCGGGGCCCCGGGCGGCGTCCAGCAGGCGACCAGGGCGGCCCGCCGCCCCCGGGAGGCGGACCTGTCGGAGGTGTACCTCGCCACCTGCGTCTACGCCGTCTACGACTCCGTCACCCGGCGCTGCACCTTCGCCAACGCGGGCCATCTGCCGCCCGTCCTGGTCGAACCGGGCGAATCGGCCCTGATGCTCGACGTGCCGCCGGGCCTGCCGCTCGGCGTCGGCGGCGAGCCCTTCGAGGAGGTCGAGGTCGAACTCCCCGAGGGCGCCCTGCTCGCGCTCTACACGGATGGACTGGTCGAAAGCCGCGATCACCCCCTCGACGAGGGCCTCCAGGCCTTCGTCAGCACCCTCTCCGACCCCAACCAGCCCCTGGAGGACGTCTGCGACCACGTCCTCAACACCCTCGACACCCATCACGGCGAGGACGACATCGCGCTGCTGATGGCACGTGTACAGGGCCTGCCCACCGAGTCCGTCGGCGACTGGACCCTGCCGCGCGAGCCGCGCAGCGTGGGCCGGGCCCGCGAGTACGCGCGCGCCCAGCTGCTCAGCTGGGACATGGAACCCCTGGTCGACACCACGGAACTCCTGGTCAGCGAACTCGTCACCAACGCCCTGCGCTACGGCGAGGGCGAGATCCGGCTGCGTCTGCTGCTGGACCGCACCCTGGTCTGCGAGGTCTGGGACTCCGGCCTGGTCCAGCCCCGCCGCCGCCGGGCCCGCGACACGGACGAGGGCGGCCGGGGCCTGCAGCTGGTCGGCCTCCTCAGCGCCGCGTGGGGCTCCCGCCGCACGCCCCGGGGGAAGACGGTGTGGTTCGAACTGCCCCTGCCGGGCGGCGAAACGAGCCTGACGGACCCGGCGGAGGCGTTGCTGAGTCTGTTTTAGCCGGGTCCGCTGGCCCGGCCGTCAGGAAATCTCCTCGATCCGCTCGCGGTTGAGGAGATGGGTGGGCAGATACGTCTGCGCGGGATCGACAGGAAAACCGTAGTCGTAGGCGAGACACGCCATCGCGAGCGGCCCGAGTGCCACCCTGGCGCGCGGGGCCGCCGACGCGCCCCAGTAACCGCCGTGCTCCGCGACGGCTTCGGCGAGCACCTTGGCGAAGGTGTCGTGGTCACGTGCGATGAGCCGGTGGAAGAGGGCGGCGGGCTGGTAGTCGATCCCGTTCACGAACTCCAGCGGCGCTTGGGTCACGCCGTCCCGCCCGGACGTTTCGATGGTGGCGATCAGCTTCTTCACGACGTCATCCATGCCGGGGCCGTTCGAGAAGTAGGCCTGCAGCGCGTCGATCCAGTGCAGCACGTACTCGTCCACGGAGTCGTCCTGACGCAGCACCTCCAGCGGCACCCGGCACAGCCGGCCGATCCGGGCGGTCTGACGGCACACGATCGCGAGGTAGAGGGCATCGAGCCAGGCACGCGCGTCAGCGGGCGGTTCCGCGGGCAGAGCGGGGAGCTGCCAGACGCGGTCCTCGCCCAGGCGGCACTCCTGCGACGGCGCGCCGGTGAACAGCGCGGAGCCCAGCCGGGTCGCGGTGGCCCACGCGTCCCACGTGTCGATGTGCGCGACGTCCGGATCGTAGGCGCAGCGCGCGTGGGCGAGTGCCAGGATGGAACGGAACACGTCGCCCAGTGCTGCCGGGTCCCGCACGAGGAGGTCCATCGACTCCGCTGCGCTGCACATGAGTTCACCGAGCGCGGGAGGCTCAGCGGTGGCGTGGGTGGCGAGACGGCCGACGCGGTCGAGACGGACCAGGCCCTTCATCAGGCCCAGGAGATGCGACGGCGGCCGCACGGAGAAGGTGAGCGTGTCGTGGTCGATGACCGTGAGCGATGTCAGGGAGCCGTGATGCCACCAGTAGACGCGTGGTGAGAGCGCACCCGGCCCGTCCTGGTAAGCGCCCAGCGCATACGCGGCAAGGCTGTTGACGGCATCCACCACGGAGCCGTCGGTGATCGGGTGATACACCAGATTGTGCCGGGTCGGCACAACGACCAGGGCACCTGCGTCCGGGAGATTCTCGCCGACGACCTTCCGGGCCACTTCTGCGAGGAACAGCGCCTTGCCGGCGACGAACGGGGAGTCCCCGTACACGGAGTGCAGCCTCGCCTGCCCCTCGACGCCCACCTCCTCGTGCCGCACGGGCACGCGCATCAGATTCGCGCGCGCCGCCTCCCCGAGGGCCTGAAGCCCGGCACGCGCCACGTCCCGGTCGGTGAGGATCCGCACGCTGGTGGGCCCGTCCAGGGCGTAGGCGAGGACCAGTCCGTCGGCCACGACCCGCGCGTACCGCAGGGCGCCGGAAAGCTCCGGGGTGATCGACTCGACGGGCAGCAGGCGGGCGTGGACACCCCGGAGCAGTTCCGCCACGCTCTCATCGCCCTGGCTCGCCTGCTGCAAGCGGCCGAAGTGTGCGGCGACGAGGTCGGGCCAGTGCTCCTCCGGGGTCTTGCTGCACGTGTGTGCCAAGGACTCGAGGGAGTACTGGTGGCCGTCCCGGTGGTGCGGAGCCGCGAGTGCGCGCAAGTGCGTGGCCTGCGCCGCGGAAAGCATCGGCAGTTCGGGGTCGGCGACGTTGTCCGGTGTCATGCCCTCGAGCCTATGAGCCGGGTGCCCGATGCCGAATCCCGGCCCTCGCCCGCCCAGTTGGCGCCCCCACCAGGGCTCGTCCAGGGCGGCGACGGATCCTGGACTCACCCCCCATGAGTGACGTGTTCGCCGTGGACCTGGCCCTCGACCTGTCGCCGACCGTGCCAGAGGCCGTACTCGCGCACCTCCGCCGGCACGTGGAGGGTGACAGCGCGGACGACTGCAGCGGCGAGGCGGACTGGCCGGCTCTTCCAGGGCGCCGACCACTGGTCGCTGACGGCCCGGCAGGAGATCCACGCGGAGCTCCTCGCCGAACTGGTCGCACTGGCGGACATGCTCGCCTTCAACGCGAAGATCGAGGGAGTCATCGGCCAAGTGCGGTTCTACGAGGACGACATTCCCGAACTCCTCGTCAACAGGTCGGGAACGCTGGTGAAGATGCCGTTGCGGGCGGCAGAGCCGAACGCTTCCCGGCACGTGCCGTAGGGCAGTGCCGGAAAGCGAACGGCATCGGCTGCGTCAGGTGTCGTACTCGCCCACCCAGGACCTCCCCAGGGGCGCCCGCGGGATGTACTCGGACCTGACTTCGACGGGCAGGTCGGCGTCGTGCACCATGCAGGCGATGGCGAGCGGGCCGAGGGGACCAGGCCCTCGTCGCTGACGGAGCGTGCTTCGTTCTGGCCGGAACATCAGGTCTCGAACTTGCCCAACCAGGCGCGCTCCAGCAGGTGTTTGGGCAGGTAGTCGGAATCCACCTGGATCGGAATGTCGCCGTCGTAAGCGAGACACGTAACCGCGAGCAAGGCCAGGGCTACGGCACCAGTCGGATCCTTCTCGCGGTCCTCGTCCGCTGTCCAGTACGCCTTGTGCAACTCCAGTGCCTCTACCAGAGCCTGATTGAAACCAGGCCCGTCCTGGCGCAGAAAGCGGTAAAAGAGGTTGATCGGCGGATATAGGACGTTCTGGAGCAGATCCCGTGGGGCGATCCGGACGGCATCGGGATGCGACCCCTGAAGCGTGGCGGTCAAATTCTCCACCAGTGTAGGACGCTGCGGCCAGTGATCCTGAAGCGTGCTCACTCAGCGATAGACATACTCGTCATACGCATCATCAGAAGAACGCAGCTGTTCCCGCGGAATCTCACACAGTGCGGTCAGACGCTCCCGGTCACGGCAAATCACTGCCAGCCAGAAGGTGGTCAGCCAATTGCCGGCATCCGCGTAGGGCCGCGGGTCGATGGCCGGGAGGTTCCGGACCTCGTGTCCGATGCGGTATCGGACTGTCCCGTCGTCCGTCCTGGTAACGGCGAACAACGCAGCACCGAATTGCATCGCCGTGACGACCGCCTCCCACGTCTCCACCTTTGCGGCACGAGGATCAGGGGCGCAGCGAGCCTGAAGATGGAGTAGTGCCTTGGAGAAGGCGGAGTCAATCATGGACGTCCGAGTCGTCAAGTCACCCGATGTACATCGTCGGACTCTTGCCGAGGGCCTCGGCATAGCTTTCGTCGTTCGGGCCAGGGGGTGCCGTGCCTGGCGACCACGACGGTCATGAGGCGCTCCTGTCGGTGATGTCGAACTGCCGCGTATGGTAGCCAGCGTACTCGCCGGCATTCCTTTCGCCCTTGACAACGATGTAGTCCAGCTTTCCATCTTTAAGAGCAGCTTCCAACTGGTCGGGGCAGGAGTCCGCTTCCAGACCGTCGATCAGCGCCTGCGCGTTCTCCTGGAGTACGGCGAGGCCCGCTTCCGCGTTCCCCGTGGGCAAGACCGGGCGGGGGATGATCGCGACCAGCGCATGTCCCTTTCAGAGGGGCTGGCCACGCAACGGCCAAGCCAGTAAACCTAAAAACCGCGTCGGTGACCCACTGCAGCCTCTGGGCGGAATAATGCTCAGCCTTCCTTCTATGTCATCCTCTTCACTGGCAGCCGCTTCACCGGAACTCGGGAAAATCCTCGTGCAGTTCTTCCATCGCACGCTCACCGGGCTTAGCCGCCACAAGACCGCGCGCAGCGTTCAGAGCCCAGTCTGTGTCGATACGACGAGCCGCAATAATCGCCAAGGCCAGCTGAAGACCGAGATCGTATGGAATTTGCTCTTGCTTCAACCTCGCAGTGCCGCGTGCCACCGCTTCTTTGATCACCGGCAGAGAGGCCACGACGAGATCCTCACGCAGCAGGGAGCTGATGTGCCGGTCGAATTGAACAGAGTCGACCACTCCGAGCAACGCCTCTGCGGCTCTCACCCGCTCGGCACCCGTGCCACGTTCGTCCACCATGTCGATGCTGTCTCCCACAGCGTCCGCCAACACTCCAAAGGTGTCGTCCTCGCCGTGCATCCTGTCGTACGAGGCGCCCCGCCAGGCGACTGCTCCGGGCGAATGAGCGGTAGCGACCACCTCTTCGTACCCGATCGCGTCACCCCAGCGTGTCAGCGCGACGCACGCCAGGAAACGCCCTGCCGGGTCCTCATCCGAATCTCGCAGCACTTGCCTGAGGGCCTCGGAGCGGTCCCTGTAACCGCCGTCGAGGCCATCGCTGATGACTTCGTCGGGATCTGAAGGCATTCCGTCAAAGTCCACAAAGAGTAGCTGGGCGACTCGGGTGCTCGGTTCCCACGAATCCTGACTGTCGGGCACTCTCTACTCCAGTATGAAAGCTTGGGCTCTCGGACATGCTGTCCGACGGCTTCACGGCGTCCTGGTCGTCGGGTATGGCCCGTCGACGTACTCCTTCGGGACTACTCCGCTGATCAACCATTCTCCGTCACGCCTCGTATTGAGCAGCGCCATGACCCGGCGGTGCACCTTGCTGGTCTTGCCCTTGCTCAGGCCGAGGTCATTAACGAACTTGGTCACCGCGTCCGAGTCCGACGGCCTAAGCGTCGTCGGCACTTCCACGTCCTTGCCCGCCACCTTGTTGATCTCGTCGTTGATGCTCCGCTGGATCTGTTCAGGGCGCCAGATCTCGACACCATGGACTTTGCCAGCCGCGATGTCAGCCTGCAGCCGCTGGTAGTCGATGCTGACTTCTTGGGCGCCATAGACCTTTCCGGTGCCATCCTTCGGAGCGAACGAGGTGAACTGGCTCGCCTCTTTGGCCTTCGGGTTTGCGCCGCCGAGTACGTGTTCCAGGGGTGTGATCTTGCCCGCGGGATCGGCCGGCATGATGCCTAGTACTCCAGCCGTAGATCGTGATGTGTCATGGTCTTGGGGCTGTCTGCCACTGATGGAAACTCGGGTGGCATCGGCGCGCGGTCCGGGTAGAGTCGCGCCGTGCCCGAGCTGAAGCAGCTGGATGCTGGCCATGCCGCGGCGGTCCTGGCCTTCGAGCTGGCGAACCGCGCCTACTTCGCTGCCTCGATCTCCGACCGGGGCGACGAGTTCTACGACCAGTTCGCCGACCGGCACAGCGCCATGCTGGCCGAGCAAGAGGCCGGCTTCTGCGCCTTCTACGTGCTGGTCACCACGGACAGCTCGATTCTGGGCCGGTTCAACCTGTACGACTTCAAGGACAGCTCTGCCAACCTCGGCTACCGGGTCGCGCAGCACGTCGCCGGCCGCGGCGTTGCGACCGCAACCGTCCGGGAGTTGTGCCAGCTGGCGGCAGCGCGGCACGGGCTGCACACACTGCGCGCAGCCACCTCCCATGCCAATGCCGCGTCCCAGAGGGTGCTGACCAAGGCCGGGTTCGTCCCGGTCGGCCCGGCAGACCCGGCCGACCTCGGCGGTAAGCCAGGCACCTGGTATCAGCGCGACCTGGCACTCCAGCCGTAGACCGCGGTTTTGCCGGTGGACCGGCTGCGGGATGGCTGCGGTCACCGTTGATCATCGGTGTGTGAAGACTGAGGATCATGCGGTGGCCGCAGGTCACAGCGTAGACCCTGCCCGCTGGCAGGAAGCATTCGAGGGCCTGATGGGCCGGATCGCGGGCCGGTTCGCGCGGGTGGAGCCCCGACGCCGGGCCTGGGACTTGGTGCTGGGGCTGCTGTCGGACTTGCCACGCAAGAACTGCTGGTCGATCGCCGAGTGGGCCGGGGAGGCCCGCCCGGACGGCATGCAGCACCTGCTCGGCCGGGCCAAGTGGGATGCCGACGCCGTGCGCGACGACGTGCGCGAGTACGCACTGGAGCATCTGCACGACGAGGACGCGGTGCTGGTGGTCGACGAGACCGGGGACGTGAAGAAGGGCACGCACACCGTCGGCGTCCAGCGCCAGTACACCGGCACCGCCGGGAGAATCGAAAACGCCCAGGTCGCCGTCTACCTGGTCTACGCGGGCCGGCGCGGACACGCGGCGGTGGACCGCGAGCTGTACGTGCCGCGCTCGTGGATATGCGACCCGGACCGTTGCCGGGCCGCCGGGCTGAACGAGCAAACCGCCTTCGCGACCAAGCCGGAGCTGGCCACCCGCATGATCGGCCGGTTCCTTAACGCCGGGCACCGCGTGAGCTGGGTCGCGGCAGACGAGGTCTACGGCGGCAACCCGAAGCTGCGGTCCGCGCTGGAAGAACACGGGGTCGGCTACGTGCTCGCCGTCGCCTGCTCGGCCGAAGTGACCACCGGCGCCGGGAAGTTCCGCGCGGACGCCCTTGCTGCGAGGGTGCCGAAGCGAGCCTGGCAGAAGCTGTCGGCCGGGGCTGGCGCCAAGGGGCATCGCTTCTACGACTGGGCCGTCATCGACCTGGCCGAACCCCGGCCCGGCTGTCACCGGCTGCTGATTCGCCGCAACCGCACCATCGGTGAACTCGCCTACTACCGCTGCTGGTCGCCCGTCCCGGTGCCCCTGACCATGCTGGTCCGCGTCGCCGGGTCGAGATGGCGGGTGGAGGAGACTTTCCAGGCCGGAAAGGGCCTGGCCGGACTGGACGAGCACCAGGTCCGGCGCTTTACCTCGTGGTCCCGCCGGGTCACCCTGGCCATGCTCGCCCACGCCTTCCTGGCCGTCGTCCGCGCTGACGAACACGCCTGCCATCCCGCTCCGGACGGGCTGGCCCCGCTCACCTGCAACGAGATCCAGCGACTGTTCACAGCCTTCGTCCGGCCCTTGCGCGACATGGCCCACCGGCTCCGCTGGTCCGCCTGGCGACGCCGTCACCAGGCCCGAGCCCAGGCCAGCCATTACCACCGACAAGCCACGAATCAGACGTGAAGATCACGATCTACGGCTGGAGTACTAGATCCGGCTCGAAGCGCGACTTGCGCAGTCCGAACTGATTGTGCGTGGCGCTGAAGTCATCGTCCTGACGAATCAGTAGAGGCTCGTCCCCACTGGGCTTCGGAGGTGCTCCGTCCGTGGTCGAGGTCTGCGTATCCATGTCCGGCCCGCCCGTCGGGCTGTCGGGCACGTCCGCCTGGTCGGCGTCATCAGCGGCTGATGTGTTCCCGTCAGGGTGGCTATCGGCAGGTCCTTCAGCAGGGCCGTTGGAGGCAGTATCACCATGGTGGGAGTCATAGCCGGCAGCGTCATCGCCGGGAAGGCCATCATGGTCGGACTTGCCGTGCCCAGCGCTTCCATTGTCACCACCGTGGCTGCCAGGGGGTTGTCCTGCACTCCCGGCCATGTCGTGACCTGAGTGTCCCGCATTGTCGCTCGCACCCACGAGGGCCGGCTCTCTGATGGGAGAGGCGTGGTGCGATCCCACCGTTCCCGTTACTGCGGCACCTCCAGGCTTGACAGCTGTTTCAACTGGCGCTTGGTCCGCATGCTGCAGCACGTTGCCGTGCTCGTCGAGGAGGTTGCCGTCCGGGTCGTAGTAGCGCGCCGGGGCACCGTCCTCGGTGGGCAGCTTCGTCGTGCCCTCGGGCAGGACCGGGACATCCTCGGGCAACCGCACATTGCCCTCGGGCAGCTTCGTCGCGCCTTCCGGCAGGGCGGCGCCCTCGGGCAGGTTCACCGTGCCGTCGGCGAGCATGACCGTGCCCTCCGGCAGGGTGACCGCGTTCTCGGGCAGCTTCGGGATGTCGATGGTGCCGGCACCCTTCAGCGCCGCGCTGATGTCGCCGATCTTCGACAGGCCGGCGCCCGCGCCCTTGGCGATGTAGGTCATCGGGTCGATCACCCGGCCCGCCTTGCCCGCCACCGACAACGCCTTGGCGACCGCGCCCGCCTTGCCCGCGCCCGCCGCGGCGCCGCCCGCGCCGCCGGTGAAGACCGTGGTCAGCACGTTGAAGGTGACCGCTCCGGCGGCGCGGGCGGGGTTCTTGCCCCACTGATCCCACGCCACCAGTGCCTTGCCGGTCTCCTTCATCGCCGTGCGCGAATCACGCAGCCAGGACGGCATCTCCTTGTCCGACGCCGTCCAGAACCACGCCTGCGCCCCGGGGATCGCCGTGATGGCCAGACCGGTCGCCAGCTGCGCCAGGCCCTTCCACGCCTGGCCCATCGCCTCCCAGCCGCCGAAGCCGACCAGGGTGCCCAGGCCCTTGATCGTGCCCCAGACACCGTCGACGATCAGCCCGTCCCACACGAAGGACTTCACCCAGTGGCCGACCTCGTACCAGTGGTGCTTCTCCTCCACCGGGTCACCCCAGGGGAGTTTGGCGTCCTTCATGTCATCGGCGTTGAAGCCGTACTGGTTCTTCTTCTGCGAACCGTCCCCGGCCACCATCTGCGTCCCGCCCCACAGAGCGGTGATCTTGTTGTGGCAGGTCCGCTCCGCAGCCCAGAACGCCGCGACCGTCGCGGTGATGTCATCACGCAGCTTGTTGTGCTCGTCGACCTTGTCCTCGTCGTACTCCCACTCGTCATCGTCCTTGACCGACGAGACAAAAGCCGCCGCGTCCGCCTTCAGCTGCTTCAGCTTCGCCACCAGCGGGCGGATCTCCGTCGCGTACGACGACAACGCCCCCGACACCGTCTGAAGATCATCGGCGAACGCGTCCGCCTTCTCCTTGACCGGCTTCGTCGTGGCGAACAACTGCTCCGCCTCCGGAGCGTGATAGAACGCCGACAGCCCCTGGAACCGCGAGTGGATGTCCCCACCAGCGTCCCGGACATGACCCGCGTCCTTCTTCAGATCCGCGTAGTCGGTCTCCAGCTGCTCCAGATTCCCCCGTGAACTGCGGGATCTTCTCCGGCTGGATCACGTTTTCCCAATCCCCGTACGCCCGTTGCCGCCTGCTTCGGACCAAGTCCCTCTGAGCCTCAGTCAGTCGGATCATCATACGAAGGGTCGTGGGCGTGGTCTGTGACCCATTACCGAACCCTCGCCCGCAACCGAACTCCCGTTCCACTCGTCACCCCTGTCACCACTGCGAGACTTACGAGGGGAGACGGCATGGACCGCACGGAGGGCACAACCCAGAACGGGAACCATCCCGCCGAAGCCAACGCCGGGGCGGATGTCCAACCCCTAGCCCAAGCCCAAACCGAAGCTGAAGCCGAAGGCCAAACCGAAGCTGAAGCCGAAGGCCAAACCGAAGCTGAAGCCGAAGGCCAAGCCGAACCCGAAGCGCTACCTCAAGCCGACCCGGAATCCCAACCTCAAGCAGACCCGGAAGCCCAACCCCAAGCCGACCCCGGCGCCCCACCCCGACGCCGCCGGCGCCGCTGGCTCAGACGCGCTGCCTTAGCCCTCATCATCGCCCTCCTCCCCCTCCTCACCGCCGAAACCGCCCTCTACATCAACTACACCGGCGACCCCGCACCCGGCACCCACACCAGGAACCGCGACGCCCTCTGGCTCGGCCACGCCTGGGTCGACGGCCGCAAGAAGGACGCCGACGTCACCGCCCTGGCCCGCCGCCTGCAAGGCACCGGCATCCGCGACCTGTACGTCCACTCGGGCCCGCTGGAACACGACGGCACGCTGCCCAAGTCGGTTTACCCAAGAGCCCGTTGGTTCATCGACGCCGTACACGAGAAACTCCCCGGCGTCCGCGTCCAGGCCTTCCTGGGCGACGTCCTGGCCACCGAGGGCCCCGACGGCATGCGCCTGGACAACGCGGACACCCGAGCCGCCGTCGTCCGCTCCGCCCGCCAGGTCCTGGACACCGGCTACGAGGGCATCCACCTCGACCTGGAGCCCCTGCACTCCGGCGACCGGAACTACCTCACCCTCCTCGACGCCCTGCGCCGCGAGACCCGCTCCCGGGACGCCCTCCTCTCCGTCGCCTCCCACCAGATCGACCCGCTCCCCGCCCTTCACTCCGTGGCCGGGACGTTCACCGACCACCCCAAGTGGTGGTCCCAGGAGTTCTTCGGCCAGGTCGCCCGCCGCGTCGACCAGATCGCCGTGATGTCGTACGACACCGCGCAGCCGCTGGAGAGCACCTACGGCGGCTACGTGGCCCAGCAGACCTCCCTCGCCCTGGAGGTCACCCCGCCCTCGACCGACCTGCTGATGGGCCTGCCCTTCTACTGGGAGAGCAACTTCGACCACTGGGGCCACGCCGAGACCGTGCCCGCCGCCGTCCGGGGTGTCCGCCTGGGCCTGTCCCGCACGGACGCCGACCGGGCCCGCTTCGGCGTCGCGCTGTACATCGACTTCGCGGCGACCGATGCGGACTGGCGTGCGTACAAGGAAGACTGGGTGCGGTGACCAGGACCCGAAGGCCCCTCACCCGCACCGACCTCGCCCCCCTCGCCCGCGCAGCCCTGGGCCCCGGCCGCACCCTCACCGGTGTGGAACGCCTGCGCGGCGGCACCAAGAAGGGCGTCTACCGCCTGACCCTCGACGACGACTCCACGGCCGTGGCCTACGTGTGGTCGGCCGACGAGGACTACTGGGACCAGCCGGACCCCGACCCCAGGGACGTCTTCTCCCACGGCACCGGCCTCGGCCTGTTCACGGCGGCCCACGAACGCCTGGCCGCCTCCGGCGTCCGCACCCCCCGCCTGATGTACGCGGACGCCACGCACACGCACCTCCCGGCCGACGCGGCCGTCGTCGAGGACATGACCGGCGGCAGCCTGGAGGACGCCCTCGCCCGGGACCCGCGCGAGGCACCTCGGCTCATGGACCGGATGGCGGAACTCCTCGCCACCCTGCACTCCCACACCGGCCCCCGCTTCGGGAAGGTCGCCGTCGTCGACCAGGGAGGTTCCTCCCACGGCGTCTCCTGCGAACGGCGCATCACCGACGGCGCCCTGCGCTGCCTCGCGGAAGCGGCCCGGCGCGAGCCCCGCGCCGCCGCCGTACGCCGGGAACTGGAGGCCACGATCCACGCCCTGGCCGCCGAGGTCCGCCCGCGCGACCGCCAGACCCTCATCCACGGCGAACTCGGCCCGGACCACGTCCTGCTCACGTCCGACGGGCAGCCGGCGCTCATCGACATCGAGGGCCTGATGTACTTCGACGTGGAGCACGAGCACGTCTTCCTCAGGCTCCGCTTCGGCCCCCGCTACGACGCGCTGCGCACTCCGGGCCTGGACGAGGCGCGCCTGCGTCTGTACCGCCTGTCGATGCACCTCGGCCTGGTCTCGGGCCCGCTGACCCTCATCGACGGCGACTTCCCGCACCCGGAGCGGATGCGGGACATCGCCGAGCACAACCTCCAGCAGGCGCTCAGCCTGCTGAAGAGCGCCTCCTGATCTTCGAGCCCAGCCACACCAGCGGGTCGTACTTGCGGTCGATCGCCCGTTCCTTCAGCGGGATCAGCGCGTTGTCCGTGATCTTGATGCCCTCCGGGCAGACCTCCGTGCAGCACTTGGTGATGTTGCAGTAGCCCAGGCCGTGTTCGTCCTGGGCGGTGGTTTTGCGGTCCAGGCCGGATTCCGCAGCCGCGTCCAGCGGATGCATGTCCAGCTCCGCCACCCGCATCAGGAAACGGGGCCCCGCGAACGCCTGCTTGTTCTCCTCGTGGTCACGGACCACGTGGCAGGTGTCCTGGCACAGGAAGCACTCGATGCACTTGCGGAACTCCTGCGAGCGGTCCACGTCCTCCTGCATCATCCGGTACTCGCCGGGACCGAGATCCGCCGGCGGCACGAAGGCCGGGACCTCCCTGGCCTTGGCGTAGTTGAAGCCGACGTCGGTGACGAGGTCGCGGACGACCGGGAACGCCCGCAGCGGCGTCACCGTGATCGTCTCCTCCCGGTCGAACACCGACATGCGGGTCATGCACAACAGCCGCGGCCGGCCGTTGATCTCGGCGGAGCACGAACCGCACTTGCCCGCCTTGCAGTTCCAGCGCACCGCGAGATCGGGGGCCTGGGTGGCCTGGAGGCGGTGGATGATGTCGAGCACCACCTCGCCGTCGTTCACCTCGACCTTGAAATCCTCCAGGCCGCCGCCTCCCACGTCACCGCGCCACACCTTGAAGTGGGCCGTGTAGCTGCTCATTCGTACAGCTCCTCTTCGGCGAGGTACTTGACCAGCTCCTCCTTGTCGAAGAGGGCGAGCAGGTCGGCACGGATGGGTTCGGTGGTCTCGCGGGTGAGGGCGATCTGGCCGCGGACCGGGTCCGTGGCCGCCAGACCGCCCGTCGGGTCGGTGAGCGCGCACAGCAAATTGATCCGGCGCCACTTGCGGTCCATCCCCGGATGGTCCTCGCGGGTGTGCCCGCCGCGCGACTCGGTGCGCTCCAGCGCGGCCCGCGCCACGCATTCGCTGACCAGCAGCATGTTCCTGAGGTCCAGGGCGAGGTGCCAGCCGGGGTTGAACTGCCGGTGTCCCTCGACCCCGGCCCGGCGGGCCCGTGCCCGCAGCTCGCCCAGCTTCTCCAGGGCCTGCTTCATCTCCGGCTCGCGGCGGATGATGCCGACCAGGTCGTTCATCGTCTGCTGGAGTTCCTGGTGCAGGGTGTAGGGGTTCTCCGGCGGGCCGCCCTTCGGCTCCTCGGTCTCCGCCTCGGCGGAGAAGGGTCGCAGGGCCTCGGCGGCGGCGGAGTCGATCTGGACGTCGTCCACGACGGGCCGCGCCCCGCGCGGCTCCGCCGCGTACTCGGCCGCGTGCCAGCCCGCCCGGCGCCCGAACACCAGGAGGTCGGACAGCGAGTTGCCGCCGAGCCGGTTGGAGCCGTGCATACCGCCGGCCACCTCACCGGCCGCGAACAGGCCCGGTACCCCGCGGGCCGCCGCCGTGTCGGAGTCGACCGCGATGCCGCCCATCACGTAGTGACAGGTGGGCCCGACCTCCATCGCCTCGGCCGTGATGTCGACGTCCGCCAGCTCCTTGAACTGGTGGTACATCGACGGCAGCCGGCGTTTGATGACTTCGGCGGGCATCCGGGTCGACACGTCGAGGAACACGCCCCCGTGCGGCGAGCCGCGCCCCTCCTTCACCTCGCTGTTGATCGCCCGCGCGACCTCGTCGCGGGGGAGCAGCTCGGGGGGCCGCCGGTTGTGGTCCGGGTCGTCGTACCAGCGGTCGGCCTCGTCCTCGGTCTCGGCGTACTTGTCCTTGAAGACGTCGGGGATGTAGTCGAACATGAACCGCTTGCCGTCGGAGTTGCGCAGCACGCCGCCGTCACCGCGCACCGACTCGGTGACGAGGATGCCCTTCACCGACGGCGGCCAGACCATGCCCGTCGGGTGGAACTGCACGAACTCCATGTTCAGCAGGGGAGCGCCCGCGAGGAGGGCCAGCGCGTGGCCGTCGCCGGTGTACTCCCACGAGTTCGACGTCACCTTGAAGGACTTGCCGATGCCGCCGGTCGCGATCACGACGGCCGGGGCTTCGAGCACGAAGAAACGGCCGGACTCACGCTCGTAGCCGAAGACCCCGCTGACCCGCTGCCCGTCCTTCAGGACCCGCGTCACCGTGCACTCCTGGAAGACCTTCAGCCGGGACTCGTAGTCGCCGGTCTCCTTGAAGTCCTCCTGCTGGAGCGCGACGATCTTCTGCTGGAGGGTGCGGATCAGCTCCAGGCCCGTGCGGTCGCCGACGTGCGCGAGGCGCGGGTACTCGTGGCCGCCGAAGTTGCGCTGGGAGATCCGGCCGTCCTTGGTGCGGTCGAACAGCGCCCCCCAGGTCTCCAGCTCCCACACCCGCTGCGGCGCCTCCTGCGCGTGCAGCTCGGCCATCCGCCACTGGTTGAGGAACTTGCCGCCGCGCATGGTGTCGCGGAAGTGGACCCGCCAGTTGTCGTTCTCGTTGGCGTTGGCCATCGCCGCCGCGATGCCGCCCTCGGCCATCACCGTGTGCGCCTTGCCGAACAGCGACTTGCAGATCACGGCCGTACGGGCGCCCCGCTCGCGGGCCTCGATGGCGGCGCGCAGTCCGGCGCCGCCCGCCCCCACCACGACGACGTCCCACTCCTGCCGGTCGACCACGGACATCAGAACGCACCCCTCATCAGAAGAACCGCGGATCGTCGAAGGCACCGGACGCGACCAGGTAGACGTAGAAGTCGGCGAGCGCCACGGACACCAGCGACGCCCAGGCGAGCTGCATGTGCCGCGCGTTGAGCCGGCCCGCCCACTGCCACATCCGGTAGCGCACGGGATGCCTGGAGAAGTGCTTGAGCTTGCCGCCGACGATGTGCCGGCACGAGTGGCAGGAGATCGTGTACGCCCAGATCAGCACGATGTTGACCAGGAACACGAGCGTGCCGAGGCCCATGTGGCCCCACTCGTAGTTCTCGTCGCGGAAGGCGAGCACGGTGTCGTAGGTGAGGATCCCGGCGACGACGATCGCGGCGTAGAAGAAGTACCGATGGATGTTCTGCAGCACCAGCGGGAAGCGGGTCTCACCGGTGTACTTCTTGTGCGGCTCGGCGACCGCGCAGGCCGGCGGGGACGCCCAGAAGCCCCGGTAGTAGGCCTTGCGGTAGTAGTAGCAGGTCAGGCGGAAGCCGAGCGGGAAGATCAGGATGATGATCGCGGGGGAGATCCCCCACCAGCTGCCGAAGATCTCCCAGTTCGGGCCGGCCCTCATCGGCTCGCAGCGCTCCGCCAGACAGGGGGAGTAGAAGGGCGAGACGTACGGCGCCGCGTAGTAGTCGGCGTCGGCGAAGGCCCGCCACGTCGAGTAGACGATGAAGGCCAGCAGGCCGGCGACCGTGCCGGCCGGGGCCAGCCACCAGCGGTCGGTGCGCAGGTGCGGGGCCTCGATCGCGGCGCGCGTACCCGCCCGTACGCCGCCGCTTCGGTGATGGGGTTCTGTGGCGGGAGGTTCCGTACCAGTGGCCACTTGACGACTCCGGTCGGGTTCGGGGGAGGTGCCGGTCGCTCGACGCCCTCCCGGTCAGGGAGCGCGCCGGTCCCGGGCGCCGAGCCCCTCGTCGTCCGAGTCGACCCACAGCGAGGGGTCGTACGGCGCGTCCGAGATGGTGACGAGGTCGGGGCGCTTGGGTGCGGCCGGTGTGGCGGCGGCGTCGCGCAGCAGGGCGACGCTCTCGCGCAGGTGGTTGGCGTCGGCACGGACGCGGCGCATCTCCAGGCCGCCGGTGCCGAGCTGCTTCTCCAGGCGTCCCAGCGAGCGGAACAGCTCGTCGAGACTGCGCTGGACTGACGTCAGTTCGTCGTGAACGGACATGACTTGCCCTCACTTCCGCGGGTCCTTCGAGGCCCAAGGCGGCAACGTTCATGCGCCTGCGAGTGTTGCGCGTCACACCTTGTGCTGTGAAGGGATGTGCATCGATTGGCCGAGGCGTGCGGGTGCACCCTGCGGTGCGTTGCGCCGCCCGGGTGACTTCCCGCCCGTGACCGCCGTGTCGCTCTGTGTTGCCGAACCCTTTCCTCTTCAGTGGCCGCATACATCAGATGAACTCCAAATACCGCCAAAAGTGATCATAACGCCCGCGGCTTCCCGGAGGTAGCACAGATGTCCCAGCACGGCGTCGGCCCGCGCGCGGTCACGCGTTCGGTCGCCTTCCTCACCGCGGGTGTGCTCGCGGTGCCCGCGCTCACCGGATGCGGCTCCGAGGACCCGGCGGGCAAGCCGCTCGCGGCACCGGACATCCAGCCCGCGGGCCGCGACCGGATCGCCGACGGCGGCACCCTGCGCTGGGCCGTCGACTCCGTGCCCGACACCCTGAACACCTTCCAGTCGGACGCCGACGCCACCACCCTCCGCGTCGCCCAGGCCGCCCTGCCGTCGATGTTCCGGATGAACGCCAGTGGCCGTCCCGAGCGCAACCCCGCCTACCTGGAGTCCGCCGAGGTCGTCGAGACCGAGCCCAAGCAGGTCGTCCTGTACAAGCTGAACCAGCAGGCCGTCTGGAGCGACGGCCGGGAGATCGGCGCCGCCGACTTCGCCGCCCAGTGGCGCGCCCTGTCCGGCAAGGACACCGCCTACTGGACCGCCCGCAACGCCGGCTACGACCGCATCCAGAAGGTCGAGCGCGGAGACAACGCGCTGGAGGTCAGGGTCACCTTCAGCCGCCCCTACGCCGACTGGCGCTCCCTGTTCTCGCCGCTGTACCCGAAGGACGTCATGGGCACCCCGGACTCCTTCAACGACGGGGCGCGCAGGAAGCTCAAGGTCAGCGCCGGTCCCTTCACGGTGGAGAAGGTCGACCGCGAGGACGACGAGATCACCCTCGCCCGCAATCCGCGCTGGTGGGGCAAGCCCGCCAAGCTCTCCGAGATCGTGCTGCGCACCGTGCCGCGCGACAAGCGGGCCGCCGAGCTGGCCGCCGGCACCCTCGACGTGGCCGAGATCGACCCCACCGCCGCCCGCCGCATCACCGTCGCCGCCCGCCCCCAGAGCTCCAGCAGCCCCCTGATGGGCCCCGGCGCCGACCGGTCCGCCGCGGACGCCCTGCACTCCTGGGCCGTCGCCAACGGCACCGACGAGGACGCCGCCGACGAGGAGACCGTCGCCCGCAAGAAGCTGCGCAAGGCGGCCGCCAAGTACGCCCGGCAGCAGCAGGCCCTGCGCGGGTTCGAGGTGCGCAAGTCCCTGGAGCCGGCCTTCACCCAGCTCGCCCTGAACGGCGCCGAGGGCCCGCTCGCCGACGAGCGCGTGCGCAGGGCCGTCGCCCGCGCCCTCGACCGCAGGAAACTGGCCGAGGCCGTCCTGAAGCCCCTGGGCCTGCCCGCCGTCCCGGTCGGCAGCCACCTGGCCCTGTCCGGCCAGGCCCACTACGCCGACAACAGCGGCGCCCTCGGCGGCCAGGACACCAAGGAGGCCCAGGCCCTGCTCGCGGACGCCGGGTGGGTGCGCGGCGGCCCCGTCAAGGAGCAGAAGAAGAAGGAAGGGGAGAAGGCGGCCGGCGCCGAGGGCGAGAAGGCCTCCGGTTCCTCCCGGAACGAGCAGGACGACGAAGGCACGTACGTCGTCGGCGAGGACAACAAGGCGCACGGCGGGAAGGACCCCGCCGACCACCTCGCCCACGACGGCAAGCAGTACCAGCACCCGGCCCGGGGCGGTGCCCCCGGCGCTTACGCCCCCAAGGGCACCGCCGCCCCGGCGAACCGCGGGGCCGCCCCGCTCGCCAAGAACGGCAAGCCCCTCACGCTCCGCTTCGTGCTCCCCTCCGGGCCCGGCTCCCAGACGCTGCGCACGGTCGCCGACCGCATCTCCCGCATGCTGGAGCGCGTCGGCATCGGCACGGACATCTCCAAGGTCTCCGACGAGTCCTACTTCAAGGACCACATCGCGTCCGGCCAGTACGACCTCGCCCTCTACTCCTGGCCGGCCACCGCCTTCCCCGCCACCGACGCCCGCCCCGTCTACGCCAAGCCCGTCCCGGCCGCCGACGGCTCCCTGAACGTCGAGCAGAACTACACCCGCGTCGGCACCGACCAGGTCGACCAGCTCTTCGACGAGGCCGTGTCCACCCTCGACGAGAGCGACTCCCGCTCCCTGATCCGCAAGGCCGACTCCCGCATCTGGGCGGCGGCCGGCTCCATCCCCCTCTTCCAGCGCCCCCAGCTCATCGCGACCCGCAAGAACCTCGTGAACACCGGCGCCTTCGGCTTCGGCACCCCCGCCTACGAGGACATGGGCTTCCTGAAGAAGGGCGCGAAGCCGGCCTCGGGCCCGTCGGCGAAGGGATCGGCGACCCCGTAGTTCCCTTGCCGTCACCGCCCGGCGCCCGCACCATGAGCCCAGCAGCGATCATGGTGCGGGCGCGGGGCGTTCGGGCACGGGGGGGAAGAGGAACCTTCACCTGGTCCCGCGTCGCCACGCGGGACCGGCTGACCGGGGCCTCCGAAGCGGACGGCAGGACGGTCTCCGGGCAGGCCGGGGCTGACACTCCCAGCCCGTCCGGGGGGTAGCCCCCAGCAGGCCCGGGCGCCGGCGCCGAGTGCTGTGAAACAGGAGCTGACCTGCACCGACGTATCCCGGCTCACCCCCGCACCCGCGGACCCGTACCATGGGGTGAGGCCGTGGCATGTTGAGCCCGGCAGGGCCCGCGCACCACCGACGTACGCGCAGGGCATTCCTCACACTCCGGGAGTACGCCTTCTTATGGCCACGCGCCACGACATCCGCAACGTCGCCATCGTCGCCCACGTCGACCACGGCAAGACCACCATCGTCGACGGCATGCTGAAGCAGGCCGGCGCCTTCGCCGCGCACCAGCTCGACTCGGTCGACGACCGCATGATGGACTCGAACGACCTGGAGCGTGAGAAGGGCATCACGATCCTGGCCAAGAACACGGCGGTGAAGTACCACCCGAAGGACGGGGGGGACGTCATCACCATCAACATCATCGACACCCCCGGCCACGCCGACTTCGGCGGCGAGGTGGAGCGCGGTCTGTCGATGGTCGACGGCGTCGTCCTGCTCGTGGACGCCTCCGAGGGCCCGCTCCCGCAGACCCGCTTCGTGCTGCGCAAGGCGCTCCAGGCCCGGCTGCCCGTCATCCTCTGCATCAACAAGACGGACCGCCCGGACGCCCGGATCGACGAGGTCGTCAACGAGACCTACGACCTCTTCCTCGACCTGGACGCCGACGAGGAGCAGATCGAGTTCCCGATCGTCTACGCCTGCGGCCGCGACGGCATCGCCTCGCTGACCAAGCCGGACAACGGCACGGTCCCGGCCGACTCCACCAGCCTGGAGCCGTTCTTCTCCACCATCCTTGAGCACATCCCGGCCCCGAGCTACGACGACGCCGCCCCGCTCCAGGCCCACGTCACGAACCTGGACGCCGACAACTTCCTCGGCCGCATCGCGCTGCTCCGCGTCGAGCAGGGCGAGCTGCGCAAGGGACAGACGGTCGCGTGGATGAAGCGCGACGGGTCCGTCAGCAGCGTCCGTATCTCCGAGCTGATGATGACCGAGGCGCTCACCCGCAAGCCGGCCGAGGTGGCCGGTCCCGGTGACATCTGCGCCGTGGCCGGTATCCCGGACATCATGATCGGCGAGACCCTGGCCGACCCGGAGAACCCGGTCGCGCTGCCGCTGATCACGGTCGACGAGCCCGCGATCTCCATGGTCATCGGCACCAACACCTCCCCGCTGGTCGGCCGTGGCGCCACCGGCAAGGGCGCCGACAACAAGGCGGCCGTCAAGGACCGCAAGGTCACCGCCCGTCAGGTCAAGGACCGCCTCGACCGCGAGCTGATCGGTAACGTCAGCCTCCGGGTGCTGGACACCGAGCGGCCGGACGCCTGGGAGGTGCAGGGCCGTGGTGAGCTGGCGCTGGCCATCCTGGTCGAGACGATGCGCCGTGAGGGCTTCGAGCTGACCATCGGCAAGCCGCAGGTCGTCACCAAGGAGGTCGACGGCAAGGTCTACGAGCCGGTCGAGCGCATGACGATCGACGTGCCCGAGGAGCACATGGGCGCCGTCACGCAGCTCATGGGCGTCCGCAAGGGCCGCATGGACAACATGTCCAACCACGGCTCCGGCTGGGTCCGCATGGAGTTCGTCGTGCCCTCGCGCGGTCTGATCGGCTTCCGGACCGAGTTCCTGACCCAGACCCGCGGCACGGGCATCGGCCACTCCATCCACGAGGGCTTCGAGCCCTGGTTCGGCACCCTGCAGACCCGTAACAACGGCTCCCTGGTCGCCGACCGCGCCGGTGCGGTCACCGCCTTCGCGATGACCAACCTCCAGGAGCGCGGCGTGCTGTTCGTCGAGCCGGGCACCGAGGTGTACGAGGGCATGATCGTCGGCGAGAACTCCCGCGCCGACGACATGGACGTCAACATCACCAAGGAGAAGAAGCTCACCAACATGCGGTCGTCCACGGCCGATGTGACCGAGTCGATCGTCCCGCCGCGCAAGCTGTCGCTGGAGCAGTCCCTGGAGTTCTGCCGCGACGACGAGTGCGTCGAGGTCACCCCGGAGGCCGTGCGCATCCGCAAGGTGAACCTGGACGCCCGCGAGCGCGCCCGCGCCGCGAGCCGCGCCAAGCACGGCTGACGCCTGCCGTTCGACGACACCGGGCACCCCGCCTCGCGGGGTGCCCGGTGTCGTCGGTGCCGTGGTCGGTGCCGTCGTAAAGCGGAGGGAACGCGAAGGGAAGGGTGAGGGAAAACCCTCGATTTGCCGGGGAGAGCCGTCCGGAGCGCCTCGTTCGCACTACCCTGCTGCGGAAGTGCCGCGCTCTGCCCGCGCACAGGCCGCACAACGGCCTTGCGGTGGAGGCCTCTTGAGCGGGCGACGAGTGCGCCACAGCCACCGGTGGCAGCCTGCACGGCAGCCACGGTAGCCGCAAGCGGTTTATCTCATTCTCGCGTCCGGAATGCGGACACGCGCCACCGATAGATGTGTAACAAGTCCGTTTCGCAGGGATCTTTCACCAAACCCTTTGTCCGGATTTTGGAAGATGTATACGCGAGCTGTGATCGAACCGAGACCTCGAGAGTGTGGTTCGCTCCTGGCGCATGGCAGATAGTTAGGCGCGTAGAGCTCGGATGAACGGGTCACTCGCTGGAGGCGGCGCCGACTCACGAGCGCGGGGGCACCTGACGATTTCCGGCACCGGCGACGGGCGGTGCGGTGGTCTGTCTGTGCTCCCTTTGCGGTGAACCAATGACTTCATAGGAGGAACCCATGCGCGGTGCCAAGAGCGCCAAGTGGGTCGCGGGGGCGATAGTCGTCGCCCTGGCCGCCACCGCCTGCGGCGGCGGCGACGACAGTGCCGGCGACGACATGAACAAGGGGAAGGCCGACCCGAACGGCATCGTCACTGCGCAGCTGAGCGAGCCCCAGAACCCGCTCCAGCCGGCCAACGCCAAGGAGAGCCAGGGCAGCCGTGTCCTGCGCACGATCTTCGCCGGCCTGGTCGACTACGAGCCCGGCACCGGCAAGCTCGTGTACGTCAACGCCGAGTCGGTCACGCCGAACGACGACTCGTCCGAGTGGACCGTGAAGCTCAAGCCGGGCTGGAAGTTCCACGACGGCACGCCGGTCACCGCCAAGTCCTACGTGGACTCCTGGAACTGGTCGGCCAACATCAAGAACAACCAGACCAACTCCAGCTGGTTCTCCGACATCGTGGGCTTCGAGGACGTGCACCCGGAGAAGGGTGACCCGAAGAGCGACAAGATGTCGGGCCTGAAGGTCGTCGACGACAACACCTTCACCGTCAAGCTGACGCAGCCGGTCTCGTACTTCGCGTACAAGCTGGGCTACGACGTGTGGTCGCCGCTGCCCGAGTCCTTCTTCAAGGACCCGAAGGCGTTCGGCGAGAAGCCGGTCGGCAACGGCCCGTACAAGTTCGTCTCCTGGGAGCACAACAAGCTCATCAAGGTCCGCAAGTTCGCGGACTACAAGGGTCCGAACGCGGCCAAGAACGGCGGCATCGACTTCAAGAACTACACGACCGCCGACGCCGCGTACTCCGACCTGCGCTCCGACAACGTGGACTGGATCGAGCAGGTCCCGACCACCGCGCTGGCCAGCTACAAGACGGACCTCGGCGACCGCGCGATCGACCAGCCGTACTCGGCCGTCCAGTCGATCGTCCCGGCGTTCTACACCAAGCAGTTCAAGGACATCGACCCCAAGGTCATCCAGGGTCTGTCCATGGCGATCGACCGCCAGACGATCACCAAGACCGTCCTCCAGAGCACGCGTACCCCGGCCGACTCCTACGTCGCCCCGGGCGTCCTCGGCTACAAGAAGGGCGCGCTCGGCGACATCGTCAAGTTCGACCCGGCCCAGGCCAAGAAGCTCATCCAGGAGGGTGGCGGCGTCCCGGGCAACAAGATCCAGATCCAGTACAACGCCGACCAGGACCACAAGCCGTGGGTCGACGCGGTCTGCAACTCGATCCGCAAGTCCACCGGCGTGGAGTGCACCGGCGACCCGAAGCCGACCTTCCAGGCCGACCTCGACGCCCGTGACGCCCACGAGGTCAAGTCCATGTACCGCGGCGGCTGGGTGCTCGACTACCCGGTCAACTCGAACTTCATGCGCGACCTGTACGGCACCAAGTCGGCCGGTAACACCAGCGGTTACTCCAACAAGGAGTTCGACAAGCTGAGCTCCGAGGCGGACAAGGCCGGCTCGATCGACGAGACCGTGAAGATGTACCAGGACGCGGAGCAGCTCCTCGCCAAGGACATGCCGGCGATCCCGCTCTGGGTCTACAAGGTCAACAGCGGTCAGTCCACCAAGATCCTGGGCAAGATCAAGTACGGCCAGGACGGTGACCCGATCTTCGACTCGATCCAGGTCAAGCAGAAGTAACCAGATGACCGCAGGCCGGTGCCGCCCCTCCCGGAACAGGGGAGCGGCGGCACCGGCCCGTAGGCACAGGCCTCCACCTCACCCCCTCACCTGCGGTAGATGAGTGCGCAGGCCTCGCCGACCCCTCACGGCATGGAGGCGCAAGATGGGGCGCTACGCCGCCAGGCGACTGCTCCAGATGATCCCGATCTTCATCGGGACAACTCTGTTGATCTTCTTGATGGTCCACATCCTGCCGGGCGACCCGGTCCGGGCCATCTACGGGGACAAGGCTCCCGATCCCGCACAGATCGCGCAGATCAAGCGCGAGTACGGCTTCGACAAGCCCGTCCTCGAACAGTACGTCCACTACATGTGGAATCTCCTCCAGGGAGACTTCGGCAAGAACCTCGCCGGCCGCCCGGTCGTCGACCTCATGTCCGAGGCCTTCCCGGTGACTCTGCGGCTGACGCTGCTGGCCATCACCATCGAGATCATCATCGGTGTGGGCCTCGGCGCCTGGGCCGGTCTCAGGGCCGGCAAGGCCGCCGACACCGGTGTGCTGGTCTTCACGCTGACGGTGATCTCCATCCCGGTGTTCGTCCTCGGCTTCATCGCCCGGTTCATCTTCGCGGACGAACTCGGCTGGCTGCCGCCCAACGTCCAGGACTCCACGGACTTCTCGCAGTTGTTCCTGCCGGCCTTCGTCCTCGCCATGCTGTCCATGGCGTACGTGGCCCGGCTCACCCGGACGACCTTCGCCGAGAACCTGCGGGCCGACTACATGCGCACCGCGCTCGCCAAGGGCCTGCCCCGACGCCGCATCATCGGTGTCCACCTGCTGCGCAACTCGCTGATCCCCGTGGTCACCTTCGTCGGCACCGACGTCGGCGGCTTCATCGGCGGCGCGGTCATCACCGAGGGCATCTTCAACATCCAGGGTGTCGGCAACCTCCTCTACAGGGCGATCCAGACGAGCGAGGGCTCGACGGTCACGGGTGTGGTGACGGTGCTCGTCCTCGTCATCCTCCTGATCAACCTGCTCATCGACCTGCTGTACGCGGTCCTGGACCCGAGGATCCGGTATGCCTGACGTGACCAAGGCCCAGACCACCGACGCCGCGACCGTGGACGCCGTGGCCCCGCCGGCCGTCGACACCCCCGCCAAGGAGAGCGGCAAGAAGAGCGACAAGCCGCGCTCCCTGTGGGGTGACGCCTGGTACGACCTGCGGCACCGGCCCATGTTCTGGATCTCCTCGGTGCTGCTGGTCCTGCTGCTGGTGATCGCCGCCTTCCCCGGCTGGTTCACCAGCGTCGACCCGCGCGACGGCGACCTCGTCCACCACTACCTGGGCAAGCCGCAGCTGGGGCACTTCTTCCAGCCCGACTGGTTCGGCTACGACCAGCAGGGCCGCTCCATCTACTCGCGCGTCATCCACGGCACCCGCGCCTCCATCCTCGTCGGTGTCGGAGTGACCGCCCTGGTCACCCTGCTCGGCGGTCTGCTCGGCATGCTGGCGGGTTACTTCGGCGGCTGGATCGACTCGCTGATCTCCCGGATCGTCGACATCTTCTTCGGCCTGCCGTTCCTGCTCGGCACGATGGTCGTCCTGAACGCCTTCACCGAGCGCAAGGTGTACGTGGTGATCCTGGCCCTGGCCTGCCTGGGCTGGACCTCGATCGCGCGCGTCACGCGAAGCTCGGTCATCACGGCCAAGCAGGCGGACTACGTGACGGCGGCCCGGGCGCTCGGCGCGGGCACCACGCGGATCCTGTTCCGCCACGTGATGCCGAACGCCATCGCGCCGACCATCGTCGTGGCCACGATCGCCCTCGGCGGTTACATCTCCGCGGAGGCGACGCTGTCGTTCCTCGGTCTCGGCCTCAGCGACCCGACGATCTCGTGGGGCATCGACATCTCCGAGGGCAGCAAGGTGATCCGGGACAACCCGCACACGCTGTTGTTCCCGGCGGGCATGCTCAGCCTCACGGTCTTCGCGTTCATCATGCTCGGCGACGCGGTGCGCGACGCCCTTGACCCGAAGCTGCGCTGAGGAGGGCGTACGTGACCACCATCGAAGAGACCCGTAACGTGCCCGAGCCGCGAGGCGCGGCCGGCGGCGACGTTCCCCTGCTCGAAGTGCGCGATCTGCACGTCGAGTTCCACACCCGTGACGGCGTGGCCAAGGCCGTCAACGGCGTCAACTACACCGTGAGCTCCGGCGAGACCCTCGCCGTGCTCGGCGAGTCCGGCTCCGGCAAGTCCGTGACCGCCCAGGCGATCATGGGCATCCTCGACATGCCGCCCGGGCGGATCCCCAAGGGCCAGATCCTGTACCGGGGCGAGGACATGCTCACCATGTCCAACGACGCTCGGCGCAAGATCCGCGGCAGCAAGATCGCGATGATCTTCCAGGACGCGCTCTCCGCGCTGAACCCGGTGCTGTCCGTCGGCTACCAGCTCGGCGAGATGTTCCGCGTCCACCAGGGCCTGAGCAAGAAGGACGCCAAGGCCAAGGCGATCGAGCTGATGGACCGCGTGAAGATCCCGGCCGCGAAGGAGCGCGTCGGCGACTACCCGCACCAGTTCTCCGGGGGTATGCGCCAGCGCATCATGATCGCGATGGCGCTCGCCCTGGAGCCGGACCTGATCATCGCCGACGAGCCGACCACGGCCCTCGACGTGACGGTCCAGGCCCAGGTCATGGACCTGCTGGCGGACCTGCAGCGCGAGTACAACATGGGTCTGATCCTGATCACCCACGACCTCGGCGTCGTCGCCGACGTCGCGGACAAGATCGCGGTGATGTACGCGGGCCGGATCGTGGAGACCGCCCCGGTGCACGAGCTGTACAAGCGGCCCGCGCACCCCTACACCAAGGGTCTGCTCGAGTCGATCCCGCGCCTGGACCAGAAGGGCCAGGACCTGTACGCGATCAAGGGCCTGCCGCCCAACCTGACCCGCATCCCGTCCGGTTGCGCCTTCAACCCGCGCTGCCCCAAGGCGCAGGACATCTGCCGTACGGACGTCCCGTCCCTGCACCCGGTCACCGAGCGGGACGGCGGCGAGCTGGTCGGCCGCGGCAGCGCGTGCCACTTCTGGAAGGAGACGATCCATGGCTGACCTGGAGAAGACGGACGAGTCCATGGACGCCACCCCCAACGTCACCGAGGTCGAGACGGTCGACGCGGCCACCGACGAGGAGGCCGTGGCCGCGATCGAGGCGCCGGTCGAGCGCGGTGAGCCGATCCTGCAGGTCCGCAACCTGGTGAAGCACTTCCCGCTGACCCAGGGCATCCTGCTGAAGCGTCAGATCGGCGCGGTCAAGGCCGTGGACGGGGTCTCCTTCGACCTCTACCAGGGCGAGACGCTCGGCATCGTCGGCGAGTCCGGCTGTGGCAAGTCCACGGTCGCCAAGCTGCTGATGATGCTGGAGACGGCGACCGCGGGCGAGATCTTCTACAAGGGCCAGGACATCACCAAGCTGTCCGGGCGCGCGCTGAAGGCCGTACGCCGCAACATCCAGATGGTCTTCCAGGACCCGTACACGTCGCTCAACCCCCGTATGACGGTGGGCGACATCATCGGGGAGACCTTCGAGATCCACCCCGAGGTGGCGCCGAAGGGCGACCGCCGCCGCAAGGTCCAGGACCTGCTGGACGTGGTCGGTCTCAACCCCGAGTACATCCACCGCTATCCGCACCAGTTCTCGGGCGGTCAGCGACAGCGCATCGGCATCGCCCGCGGCCTGGCGCTCAACCCCGAGATCATCATCTGCGACGAGCCGGTCTCCGCGCTGGACGTGTCCGTCCAGGCGCAGGTCATCAACCTGATGGAGAAGCTCCAGGACGAGTTCAACCTGTCCTACCTCTTCATCGCGCACGACCTGTCGATCGTCCGGCACATCTCGGACCGGGTGGGTGTGATGTACCTGGGCAAGATGGCGGAGATCGGTACGGACACGGAGATCTACGACCACCCGACCCACCCCTACACCCAGGCCCTGCTCTCCGCGGTTCCGGTCCCCGACCCGGAGTCCCGTGAGGGCCGCGAGCGCATCATCCTCACCGGCGACGTCCCGTCCCCGGCCAACCCGCCCTCGGGCTGCCGCTTCCGCACCCGCTGCTGGAAGGCCCAGGACAAGTGCGCCCAGGAGGTCCCGCTCCTCGCGGTCCCCGAGCGCTTCAAGGGCGAGGACACCCCGGCGGCCCACGAGTCGGCCTGCCACTTCGCCGAGGAGAAGGACGTGGTCCACGCGGCCTGACGGCCGGCCGTGCGTGCCGCCGAGGTGGCACGCACAGCCGCACAAACCCCCGCGAACTGCGTTAACACACAGGCAACTTCGCCGACCCGATTCCGATATACGGACGCGTCAGGCTGAACAGCGTACGGCCGTGCGGGTGCCGTAAACGGGCCGGGGCGCGCCATGTCGCCCCGGCCCGTTGCTGTTCTTTGCGCCTGAACCGGCGCCGCTTTCGCGGACCTGGTTGCCGCTTCGCCGTGGTTCCTCAATTGATGGTTGCGGTGCTCCTCGGGATGTCTGTGGCTCAGCCCAGTCCCAAAGCGCGGCGCAGGAAGTCGACCTGGAGCAGGAGCAGGTTCTCCGCGACCTGTTCCTGGGGGGTGATGTGGGTGACCCCCGACAGCGGCAGCACCTCGTGCGGGCGGCCGGCGGCCAGGAGGGCCGAGGACAGGCGCAGGGCGTGGGCGACGACCACGTTGTCGTCGGCGAGGCCGTGCACGATCATCAGCGGGCGGTGCGGCTCGGCGGGGGAGGACAGGCCGTCCGCCGTGACGAGGGAGCTCTGCGCGTACGCGTCCGGCTGCTCGGCCGGAGCCCCCAGGTAGCGCTCCGTGTAGTGCGTGTCGTACAGGCGCCAGTCCGTCACCGGGGCGCCCGCGATCCCCGCGTGGAAGACGTCCGGCCGGCGCAGCACCGCGAGGCCCGCCAGCCAGCCGCCGAAGGACCAGCCGCGGATCGCCACCCGGGACAGGTCCAGCGGAAACCTCTTCGCGAGGTCCTCCAGGGCCTCCACCTGGTCGTCCAGGGAGAGCGTGAAGTCGTGGTGGATCCCCTTCTCCCAGGCGGGGGAGCGGCCCGGGGTGCCCCGGCCGTCCGCGACGACCACCGCGAATCCCTGGTCCGCGAACCACTGCGAGGTGAGGTGCGGGTTGTGGGCCGCGAGGACCCGCTGCCCGTGCGGCCCGCCGTACGGGTCCATGAGCACCGGCAGGGGGGTGTCACCGGCGTAGTCCCGAGGCATAAGCACGGCGCACGGGATGCGCCGTGCGCCCCCCTCGGTGAGTGTCACTCGGGGGGACATACCAGGATCTTCGGCGTACGAGGGGACAACAACCGTCGGTTTCCCGTCGCGCAGTAGCTGCACCCGCACACCTGGCCGATCCAGCGTCGCCGAGACCAGAACCGTCAGGTCCCCGGACCGCACCGCCGAGTGCACGCCCGGCTCCTGCGACACCCGCTCCACGCCCAGCTCGTTCACCCGGTACACATGCACCTGGCCCGTCTCCGCGTCGGCGGCCTCCTCACCCGCCGACGCCGAGAGCAGCACGTCGTCGGCGGAGACGTCCAGCACGGCCCGCACGTGCAGCTGCGCCCCCGTGAGCGGCCGGTCCCCGACCGCCAGCAGCCGCGCACCGCCCTCGTCCGCGATCCGCACCAGCTGCCCGGCCGGACTCCAGCACGGCACCCCGGGGAAAAGATCAAGCCAAATCCGATCTTCGTCGGCGTGCACCATCCGGGTCGCGCCCGACTCCGGATCCACCGCGAGGATCAGCTGGCTGCGCTGGTCGCGCGCCTGTACGAGCAGCAGCGGCGCGCCTGCCGCTGACCAGTGCACACGCGCCAGATACGGGTACCGCGCCCGGTCCCAGGCGACCTCCGTGCGCACCCCGTCCAGACCGATGACGAACAGCCGTACGTCCGCGTTGCCGGTGCCCGCCGCCGGATACGCCACCCGCTGCGGCTCGCGTTCCGGATGCGCCGGGTCGGAGATCCACCACCGGTCCACCGGCGTGTCGTCCGCGCGCGCCACGAGCAGCCGGTCCGACTCCGGAGCCCACCAGAAACCGCGCGACCGCCCCATCTCCTCGGCCGCGATGAACTCGGCCAGCCCATATGAGACATTTTCCGACTCGGGCTCGGCGAGCGCCCGGTCGCCGTCCCCCTCCGCGCCCACCACGCGCAGCGCACCCTGCGCGACGTAGGCGACATACCGCCCGTCGGGCGACGGACGTGGGTCGATCACCGGCCCGGGCGTGGGCAGTTCACGCGCCGTCCCGGCCCGCAGCTCGGCCGCGAAAAGCCGCCCTGACAAGGCGAAAGAGGCCAACTCGACGGCCGTGTCGGTGGCGTACCCGACGATGCCGGCGCCACCCTCCCGGCTGCGCTCACGCCGGGCGCGTTCCTCGGGCGAGAGGTCCTCCGAGGCACCGCCCAGCAGGGCGCGCGGGTCGGCGGCGACGCGCTCCCCGCCCTCCTCGGTGTCGAGGACCCACAGCGAGTTCGCCCGGTCCGTACCGGAACCGGAGCGCAGGAACGCGACACGTGAACCGTCGGGCGCCACAGTGAACGAACGCGGCGCGCCGAGCGTGAAGCGCTGGGTACGGGCGTGCCGCCGGGGGAAGGAGTCAGGCTCGGTCGTCATGCCCTGACCATATTGGCCATGCGCCCCCTTGTGCGGCCGTGCGCCGATCGATGCGCGCAGACGGATAGTTATGATCAATGTCGCATAGTGGGTATGAACCTGCTGGCTGCTGTACGGATTTGATGCCCCCATAGTCCGACCCCCCGCGCCCTCGTGGATCTTTGGAGGTGAGCCGCCGTGGCACTCTCGATTTCGGCGGTGGTGCTGCTGGCGATCATCGTCTTCCTGCTCATCAAGAAGTCAGGTCTGAAGGCGGGGCATGCGATCGTCTGCATGCTGCTCGGCTTCTACCTCGCCTCCTCGACCGTGGCTCCCACGATCAACGAGCTGACGACCAACATCGCGGGCATGATCGGCAGCATCAAGTTCTGACCGCGGGACCTCGTAGGCTGGGGTCCATGACGGAACTGCCCGACCGGCGTCTGCTGCTGGTGCACGCGCACCCGGACGACGAGTCGATCAACAACGGCGCGACCATGGCCAGGTACGCGGCCGAGGGTGCCCACGTCACCCTGGTCACCTGCACCCTCGGTGAACGCGGCGAGGTCATCCCGCCCGAGCTCGCGCACCTGAGCGGCCCCGCCCTGGGCCAGCACCGCCGCCGGGAGCTCACCACCGCCATGGCCGAGCTCGGCGTCCAGGACTTCCGCCTGCTCGGCGGCGCCGGACGCTACAGCGACTCCGGAATGATGGGCCTGCCCGACAACGACGACCCCTCCTGCTTCTGGCAGGCCGACGTCGACGAGGCCGCCGCCCACCTCGTCGAGGTGATCCGCGAGGTACGTCCGCAGGTCCTCGTCACCTACGACGACAACGGCGGCTACGGCCACCCCGACCACATCCAGGCCCACCGCGTCGCGATGCGCGCGGCAGAGCTGGCCGCCGAGTCGGGCTGGACGATCCCCAAGGTCTACTGGAACCGGGTCCCCCGGCCGGTTGTCGAGGAATCCTTCGCCCGGCTCCGGGAGGACCTGCCCGGCCTCCCGTTCGCCAAGGCGGCCGACGTCGACGACGTACCGGGCGTCGTGGCCGACGAGCGGATCACCACCGCGGTCGACGGCACCGCGCACGCCGCCGCCAAGACCGCCGCGATGAGCGCCCACGCCACCCAGATCAGCGTGTCGGGGCCGTACTTCGCACTGTCCAACGAACTCGCCCAGCCGATCCTCACGACCGAGTACTACGAGCTGGTGCGGGGCGAGCGGGGACCCGGCGAGCGGGAGACGGACCTGTTCGCCGGTGTCGAGGAGGCCTCATGAACGACCGGACTCCGATGCTCGCGCAGCCGATGCGGCCGCCCTCCGCCGGACGGGCCGCCGTCTATGCGGGCTTCTTCCTGCTCGGGGCCGTGATCGGCGCGGCCGGGGCACTGGTGCAGCCCGCGTGGTTCCCCGGCGGGCTGCTGCTCGCCCTCGCCGGCGAGGCCGGGCTCGTCCTCGGTGCCGCGCGGGTCACCCGCGGGCGGGCCGGGGGCGTCGCGGCCGCCGCCGGCTGGATGCTCGCCATCGTCCTGCTCACGGCCAGCCGCCCGGAGGGCGACTTCCTCTTCGCGGCGGGCAGCGGCTCCTATCTCTTCCTGCTCGGAGGCATCGCTGTCGCTGTGATCTGCGCCACCCTCGCCCCGGGGCGGCAACCGGACGGCGACCACGTCCGACTTGGCAAGTGACGTACCACTTCGCCAGGACGCGCCCGTGGGGGTCCGGTGTGAGTTTCCCCAGCGGTCCTGAGATACGGGCGAGAAGTGGCCAGTATGGTGGTGCGCGCCGCCGAGCTGCCCGCGTGAGGTTGTGTCGGGCGGCGGAGCCAACCGGGAGAACCTGCCTTGAGTCGTGAAACTGACACTCCGTCCTCCGGGCCCAACGGGCGCGGCGGAGCCGCCTACCCGTCGGGTACGCCGCCCTACGGGACCCCGGCGGTCTCCGACGGCGGTACGGAAGCGGGCCGTTCGGCCACGCGGCCGGAGGAACGCAAGACCGAGACCACGCTGACGACCCGGATCCGGATCAACATCCCCGGGTCACGGCCCATTCCGCCGGTGGTGGTGCGCAAGCCCGTCGCGGAGGCGGAGGGCTCCGGCGACACCAGTGCCGGTTCCGGTGCGGGAGCGGGCAACGAAGCGAACGCCCCGGGCGCCGCCACGCCCAGGGGCACCGGCACGGCCGAGTCTGCTGCCGAGCCGGGCCAGTCCGGCCAGTCCGCCGAGGACAAGCCGACCAGTGACTGGTTCGCGCCCCGCAAGTCCGGCTCGGGCAAGCCCGGTCAGGGCGGCGGCTCCACCAACGGGGCCGGTCTGCCGGGCGGTTCGGGCCCGGCGGCGGGTGGTTCAGGCGGCCCGGCCGCGGGTGGTTCCGCTGCGGGTGGTTCCGGTGCCGGGCGGCCCGGAGGCGTGGTCGGTTCCATGAGCAGGCCGGGCGGCTCCCGGCCCGGCGGCACGAACGGCGCGGGGCTTCCCGGCGGCGCGACCGGCGGCCCCGTCGCGCCCGGGCACGGCGGCGGCACGGGCTCCTTCGACGTCACCGAGGCACTGGCGGCCGGCCCGCTCGGCAACGGTTCACGTCCGGCCCCGGGCAGCGACGGTGGCGAGACGCGCCGCGACGACCTGCCGTACTTCTCCGAGAACGACCGCCTCAGCCAGAACGGCCAGGGCGGCTACGGAGGCCAGGGCGCTCCCAACGGCTTCGGCGACGCGGGCGGCCCCGGCGGCCCGGCCGGCCCGACGGGCGGTCCGGTCACCGGCGACGGCCCGATGGCCCCACCGGCGGGCGGCCCCGGCGGGCCTGGCGCCTTCGGTGAGCCCGGTCGTTCCGGTGGCCCTGGCGGCTTCAGTGAGCCGGGCGGTCCCGGTGGGCCTGGCAGCTTCAACGACCCCGGTCGTTCGGGTGGCCCTGGCGGCTTCGACGATCCGGGTGGCTCTGGCGGCTTCAATGAGCCCGGTCGTTCCGGTGGCCCTGGCGGCTTCAGTGAGCCGGGCGGTCCCGGTGGGCCTGGCAGCTTCAACGACCCCGGTCGTTCGGGTGGCCCTGGCGGCTTCGACGATCCGGGTGGCTCTGGCGGCTTCAATGAGCCCGGTCGTTCCGGTGGCCCTGGCGGCTTCAGTGAGCCGGGCGGACCCGGTGGCCCGGGCGCCTTCAACGAGCCCGGTCGCTCCGGTGAGCCCGGCGGCTTCAGTGAGCCCGGTGGTCCCGGTGGGCCCGGCAGCTTCAACGACCCCGGTCGTGCTGGTGGCCCTGGCAGCTTCAACGAGCCGGGCAGGCCCGGTGGCCCGGGCGCGTTCGACGAGCCCGGTCGCCCCGGCACGTCCGGTGGCCCCGGCGCCCCGGGCGCCTTCAACGACCCCGGCCGGCCGGGCGGCCCCGGTGCGCCTGCCGGACCCGGAGCCATAGGCGGCCCCGCCGGCACGGGCGGACCCGGCGGACCTGCCGGTACGGCCAAGCCCGGAGGTCCTGGAGGTCCTGGCCCCGGAGGCCCTGGTGGCCCCGGCACCGCCGCTCCCGCCGGCCACGGCGCCGCAGGCCACGGCCCGGGTGGCGGGATGAGCGACGACACCGCCATCCTCACCCCGCAGAAGCCGGCCCCCGAGCCTCCGGACGGCCAGGGCTACGCCGCCCGCCACGACAACGTCTCGGGGCACACCGTCACCAGCGGCATCCCCGTCGTACCGCCCGGCGCGGCCTCGTCGTTCGGTCCGGGCGCGCCCGGTGACGCCCCGGTGCCCCACACGGCCCCGAAGCTGCCCGAGCCGGTCTCCCCGCCCCCGGCGAGCTCCTCGAAGGCGCCGAAGAAGAAGGGGCGCAACAAGCTCGTGCTGCTCGCGGCCGGCCTGGTGGTCGTGGCCGGTGGCGTCTACGGCGCCGGACTGCTGATGAACCGCACCGACGTGCCCAAGGGCACCAGCGTGCTCGGCGTGGACATCGGCGGCACCACCCGCGACGGCGCGGTCAAGAAGCTCGACGACGCCTTCGACGGCCGTGTGGGCAAGCCGCTGAAGCTGTCCGTGGGCGGCAAGACCGTGTCCCTCGACCCGGACAAGGCGGGACTCCAGTTCGACATGGACGCCACGGCCGACGCGGCGGCGAAGAGCGACTACAACCCGATCTCCGTGATCGGCTCGCTCTTCGGCAACCACCGGGTCGTCACGCCCGTCATGCCGATCGACGAGGAGAAGCTGCACGCCTCCCTGGAGGCCGCCGCGGGCGGCTCCGGCGCGTCGACCGACGGCACGATCAAGTTCGAGGGCGGCAAGGCCGTCCCCGTGTACGGCAAGACGGGCAAGGGCATCGACGTCGCCAAGTCGACCGCCGCGGTCGAGGAGGCGTACCGCACCCAGGTGGAGACCGGCACCCCCGGCACGGTGAACCTCCCGACCACCACCCGGCAGCCGACGGTCTCGAACGCCGAGGTCGACCGGATGCTCAAGGAGTTCGCGCAGCCCGCGATGTCCGACCTCGCCACCGTTCGCACGGACGCGGCGCACAGCATCGACTTCGGCCCCGTGTCCCTTCCGAAGATCCTCGGCTTCAAGGCCGTCGACGGCAAGCTCGTGGAGACGTACAACCTCAAGGCGCTCCAGGAGGCGTACGGCAAGACCTTCGAGGGCGTGCAGATCGAGGGCGCGAGCGGCAAGCGCGACGTGACGCCGCAGGACGTCGTCACGGCCCTGCGCAAGGCCCTGCGGGGCAAGACGCCCGCGGAGCGCGTCGGAGTCATCGACACCAAGCCGAACTGACCTCCGGCCACCCGCCGCACGAGAGCCCCTGCCCGCTGTGGGCGGGGGCTCTCGTGCGGCGCCCGGTCATCCCGCGGGGATGACATCTGTCATGCGGCACTCCGGACGCCCGACACTGCCCCCGCCCACACCCCCGAAGCCACCATGGCCGCATGACAACGACAGCCTCGGTGGTCGCGTTCGACCAGGTGAGCAAGGCATACGACGCCGTCCGGGCGGTGGACGCACTGACCCTGGCCCTGCGCCCGGGGCAGACCGTGGCGCTGCTGGGCCCCAACGGCGCCGGCAAGTCCACCACGCTCGACCTGCTCCTCGGCCTCAAAAAACCCGACAGCGGCACGGTCCGCCTCTTCGGCACCAGCCCCCGGGACGCCATCGTCGCCGGGCGCGTGGGCGCCATGCTGCAGAGCGGCGGGCTGATGGACGAGGTCACGGTCGCCGAACTCGTGCGGCTCGCCTGCGACCTGCATCCGAAGCCGTACCGGCCCTCCGAGGTCCTGTCCCGCGCGGGCATCGAGCAGATCGCCGACCGCAAGGTCAACAAGCTCTCCGGCGGCCAGGCCCAGCGCGTCCGCTTCGCCCTCGCCACCGCCGGCGACAGCGACCTGATCGTCCTGGACGAGCCCACCACCGGCATGGACGTCACCACCCGCCAGGCCTTCTGGGCCACCATGCGCGAGCAGGCCGACCAGGGCCGGACCGTCCTCTTCGCCACCCACTACCTCGAAGAGGCCGACGCCGTCGCCGACCGGGTCCTCGTCCTGCACCGCGGCCGGCTCCTCGCCGACGGCACGGCCGCCGAGATCAAGGCCAAGGCGGGCGCCCGCCGCATCTCCTTCGACCTTGCGGGCCGCGTCGACGAGGCCGCCCTGCGCGACCTGCCCTTCCTGACCTCCCTGACGGTCTCCGGCCGGACCGTCCGCATCCAGTCCACCGACGCCGACGCCACCGTCCACGCCCTCTACGGCCTCGGCGTCTACCCCCGCAACCTCGAAGTCGCCGGGCTCGGCCTGGAGCAGGCCTTCGTCGCGATCACGACCGCCGAGGAGGCGAAGTCGAAGTGAACAGCCTGATCAAGCTGGAACTGGCCCGCGCCCTGCGCAACCGCAAGTTCCTGTTCTTCTCCGTGATCTACCCGTCGGTCCTGTTCCTGATCATCGCGGGCAACGCCGACGGCACCACGAAGGTCCCCGGCAGCGCCCTGACCCTCCCGACCTACATGATGGTCTCCATGGCCTCCTTCGGCGCCCTCACCGCCGTCCTCATGGGCAACAGCGAACGCATCGCCAAGGAGCGCGAGGGCGGCTGGGTACGGCAGCTGCGCCTGACGACGCTGCCGGGCCGCGGCTACGTCCTCGCCAAGACCGCGAGCGCCGCCGTCGTCAGCCTGCCGTCCATCGTCATCGTCTTCGCCGTCGCGGCGGCCGTGAAGGACGTACGCCTGGACGCCTGGCAGTGGCTCGCCCTCACCGGCGCGATCTGGGCCGGCAGCCTCGTCTTCGCCGCGCTCGGCGTCGCCATCGGCTATCTCGCCAGCGGCGACGCGGTCCGCCCGATCACCATGATCACCTACTTCGGCCTGTCGATGCTCGGCGGCCTGTGGATGCCGACGACCACGTTCCCGGGCTGGCTCCAGGACATCGCGAAGTGGCTCCCCACGCACGCGTACGCTGCCCTGGGGCAGGCCATCGAGCAGAGCCGCGCCCCGCACGTCCAGGACCTCGTCGTCCTCGTGGTGTCCTTCGCCCTGTTCGCGGGCGGCGCGGCCTGGCTGTACCGGAAGGACACCCTGAAGGCGTGAGCGGCGTCGGGTTCGGCATGGGGCAGCGCCCCGTGAACCGCAGGCAGCGGGCGGTGAAGGCGCTGTGGACCGGCATCTGGCTGGTCTACCTGAGCGCACCCGTCACCGACCTGCTGCACGGCAACCACAGCACGGGCGTGCGCGTCCTCGGCTGGATCGGCCTGGCCGCCTTCGTCACCTGGTACATGCTGCTGGTCTTCCGCACCGGCCGCGGCGAGCGCAACGCCCTGGTCCTCGGCTCGCTCGGGGTCCTCGCCGCCCAGTCCACGCTCCTCGCCCTCACCCTGGGCCGCGAGTGGCTGGTGCTGTTCGTGTACGTCTCGATCGCGTCCGGCGCGGCCCTGCCCCTGCGCATGGCCCGCTGGACGATCCCGGCCGCGTGTGCGCTGCTGACCGCTGTGGGGCTCGCCACGCACGACGGCCTGCCGTACCTGGGCGGGCTCCTCCTCCCGGCCCTGCTCGGCGGCTTCGCCATGACCGGCGTGCGCGAACTCGTACGCACCACCATCGCGCTGCGCGAGGCCCGCGCCACCGTCGCCCAGCTCGCCGCCAACGAGGAACGCCTGCGCCTGGCCCGCGACCTGCACGATCTGCTGGGCCACTCGCTCTCCCTCATCACGCTGAAGAGCGAGCTGGCCGGCCGGATGCTCCCTGACCAGCCCGGCAAGGCGGCCCAGCAGGTCGCCGACATCGAGCAGGTCAGCCGCCAGGCACTCGTCGACGTACGCGAGGCCGTCACCGGCTACCGCCGCCCCCGCCTGAACGCCGAACTCGCCGGTGCCCGGGCCGCCCTGACCGCGGCCGGTGTCACCGCCGACCTGCCCGCCGAACCCGACCTCACCGGTGTCCCCGAGGACAGCGTGACCGCCCTCGCCTGGGCGCTGCGCGAGGCGGTCACCAACGTCGTACGGCACAGCGGCGCCCGCCGCTGCGCGGTCGAGCTGCTGCACCGCCAGACCCTCGACGGCCCGGTGCTCGAACTCGCCGTCGAGGACGACGGCTCGGGCGGCCCGGGCGACGGCCACGGCAACGGACTCACGGGCCTCACCGAACGCCTCACCAAGGCCGGCGGCACCCTGGAGGCGGGCCCGCTCAAGCACGGCTTCCGCCTGGTCGCCCGCGTGCCCTCGGCCGGACCGGCGGACATAGGATCCCCGGCATGAGCCGCACGATCAAGGTCCTGCTCGCCGAGGACCAGTCGATGGTCCGCGAGGCCCTGGCCGCCCTGCTCGGCCTGGAGGAGGACATCGAGGTCGTCGCCCAGGTGGCCCGCGGAGACGAGGTCCTGGACGCGGCCCGCGCACACGCCGTCGACGTGGCCCTCCTGGACATCGAGATGCCCGGCGCGACGGGCATCGAGGCCGCGGCCCGCCTCCACACCGAACTCCCGCACGTCAGGCTGGTGATCCTCACCACCTTCGGCCGCCCCGGCTACCTCCGCAGCGCCATGGAGTCCGGCGCCGACGCCTTCCTGGTCAAGGACGCCCCCGCCGCGCAACTGGCCGAGGCGATCCGCAAGGTCCTGACCGGCGAACGCGTCATCGACCCGACCCTCGCGGCAGCGGCCCTGGCGGAAGGCGCCAACCCGCTGACGGACCGGGAACGAGAAGTCCTCAGAGCAGCGGCAGACGGCTCCACCAACGCGGAACTGGCCAAAACCCTGCACCTCTCCCAGGGCACGGTCCGCAACTACCTCTCCACGGCCATCCAGAAACTGGCAGTGAGAAACCGCGCCGAGGCAGTCCGCGTAGCCCATGAAAAAGGCTGGTTGTAGTCCGACCTTCTTCGAGGGGCGCGGGGCTGTATCGATATGCGGCTCCGCCGCGCGGGCGCGATCAACCACGAACAACCCGCACACGCCCACTTCCCGCAGCCCCACGGCGAGAACGCGTCAGTTCAACATGGCCCTGGCCGCGTGGGCTTCCCCCCGCACCCGATCCGCGGCCCCCTCATCCACCGCCCCCAGAACCTCCGCATACGCCTCCAACTCCACCGCCCCACCCAGAAAATCCCCCCGCCCCACCAGCAACTGCGCCCGCTCGTACCGCAACCGAGCCGGATGCGAGGGCAGCAGCAACGACAGCTCGACCGCCCACAACGCCACATCCGACCGCTCCGGCCGAGCCGCCGCCCACGCCCGCACGTTGTTCAGAATCCGCAACACCACATCCAGCGGGTCGGCCGGCCGCAGCATCGACGGATCCAGGTGCGCCCCCGTCGCCCCGGCGACCAGCAACTCGGCGTCCGCCCCCGTCAGCACCCGCCCCCCGTCGAACGGATCGGCGAGCACCTGCCCCTCGTCAGGCCCGAAGCCGACGACGAAATGCCCCGGCAGAGCCACCCCGTACACCGGCGCCCCGGCCCGCCGGGCCACCTCCATCCACACCACGGACAGCAGGATCGGCAGCCCACGGCGCCGCACCAGCACCTCGTGCAGCAGTGAGGACTCAAGGCGCTGGTAGTCGGCCGGGGCGCCGTGAAACCCCATCCGGTCCCCGAGCAGCTCCCGCAGGGCGACCGCCCACGCCTGCGGCCGGCCGGGCCGGTACGGCAGCAGCCCGGCCAGCCGGTCCAGCTCGACCTGCGCGGCGTCCATGCCCGCCTCGTCCAGCGCTCCGTCCGCCACCGCGCCCACCAGCAGGCACAGCGTCGACAGATCGGGCCGCTCGGACCGGGCCTCTTCGGCGAACCGCCGCCGCAGCTCGGCGGAACGCTCCGGGGGCGGGGGGTAGGGGGGACGCATAGCTGGCTCGTGCCCTCTCACGACGATCGGTTACCGGCCGGGAGCCCGGGCATCCGGCTCCCGGTAGTGGTGGTAGGCGTGGTGCGCGGCGAAGCCCATCCCGGCGTACAACGCCCGTGCTCCCTCATTCTCGGCCTCGACCTGGAGCCACGCGGCCGATGCGCCCTCCTCCAGGGCCCGCCGGGCCAGCGCCGCCATCACGGCCGTGCCCAGTCCCTGCCGCCGCAGATCCGGATCGACCTCGACGGCGGCGAACCCGGCCCACCGCCCGTCGACGACACACCGCCCGATGGCGGCCGGGGCCGCTGCCTCCGCCGTACCGGGCACGGTCGCGAACCACACCGATGGCCCGGCCCCCAGCACCCGCAGGGCGACCTCGCTCACGCCCTTGCGCTGGTAGCGCGCCAGCCACGCCTCGTCGGCCTCCCGGGCCAGTACGACCTCCGACGGCTCGGCGAGGTCGGCGACCGGCGCCAGCGGCCCGATCCACAACTCCGCCGTCACCTCCCGCACCCAGCCCCGCTTCTCCAGCTCCGCGCACAGCAGCTCCTGTGTGCCCTCGGCACCGGTCGCGGTCTGGACGTAGGCGGGCAGGCCGCGCTCGCCGTACCACCGCCGAACGGCGTCGAGGGCCTCGTCCAGGGACACGCCCGGGTCACCGAGCGGCAGCACGGAATTCGCCCGGCGCGTGAACCCGGACGAGGCCCGCAGCTCCCAGTCCCCGAGCCGCTCGCTCTCCACGGGCCGCCAAGCCCGCGCGGCGACCCGGGCGAGTTCCTCGTAGGACGCGGCCGGACCGCGGCGACGCGCCGGCGCGTCGGGCACGACCTTGCCCGCGACCAGCGTGGATTCCGCTATGCGGACGCTCTCGCCGGACTTTCGTGTGATCAGCAACACACCTTTGTCCCATGATGTGAGAACTCCGACCGTGTCGGTGAACTTCTCACCCGGAGCCGCATGTTCGATCAAGCTCCGCACGGAGACCCGTTTGCCCACGTCAGCAGCGGTGATACGGACCTCGAGCCGCCCGGCCGCAGAGATTTCCACAGGTCAGTTCACCCCTCCTGTTCGGATCATGCCCAGGAACGGAGATACTAGGGGCGGGCATCGACGACGCCGCGCTCCCGCGCGCCAGGCGGCGGAGCCTGAGGAGGCCCGCCAGCGCCCTATCGAGGAGGAACGACAGCGTGACCTACGTCATCGCGCAGCCTTGTGTCGACGTCAAGGACAAGGCGTGCATCGAGGAGTGCCCGGTCGACTGCATCTACGAGGGCTCCAGGTCCTTGTACATCCACCCGGACGAATGCGTCGACTGTGGTGCCTGTGAGCCGGTCTGCCCGGTCGAGGCGATCTTCTACGAGGACGACACTCCGGAGGAGTGGAAGGACTACTACAAGGCGAACGTCGAGTTCTTCGACGAGCTCGGCTCGCCCGGCGGTGCCAGCAAGCTGGGGCTGATCGAGCGCGACCACCCCTTCATCGCCGCGCTGCCGCCGCAGGCCTAGTCACCGCAAGCGGCCCGCACATCCGTGCCGCCTCGGTCCCGTACGGCCCGATCACGCCCTGGTCGCCGTACGGGGCCGAGGCGTTTGCCGCGACGGCTCGTACGTACCAGAAAGTGAGCCAGAAACCGTGTCCGCAGTCTCCGACCGTCTCCCCACTTTCCCCTGGGACAAGCTGACGCCGTTCAAGGCCACGGCCGCCGCCCATCCGGACGGCATCGTGGACCTGTCGGTCGGCACCCCGGTCGACCCGGTCCCCGAGCTGATCCAGAAGGCGCTGGTCGCCGCGGCGGACTCCCCGGGCTACCCGACCGTCTGGGGCACGCCCGAGCTGCGCGACGCGATCACCGGCTGGGTCGAGCGCCGCCTCGGCGCCCGGGACGTCACCCACCGCCACGTCCTGCCGATCGTCGGCTCCAAGGAGCTCGTCGCCTGGCTCCCGACCCAGCTGGGCCTCGGCCCCGGCGACCGGGTGGCCTTCCCGCGCCTGGCCTACCCGACGTACGAGGTGGGCGCCCGCCTGGCCCGCGCCGAGTACGAGGCCTACGACGACCCGACCGAGCTGGATCCCGAGGGCCTGAAGCTCCTCTGGCTGAACTCCCCGTCCAACCCGACGGGCAAGGTCCTGCCGAAGGAGGAGCTCACCCGGATCGTCGCCTGGGCCCGTGAGCACGGCATCCTGCTCTTCTCCGACGAGTGCTACCTGGAGCTGGGCTGGGAGGCCGACCCGGTCTCGGTGCTGCACCCGGACGTCAACGGTGGCTCGTACGAGGGCATCGTCGCCGTCCACAGCCTCTCCAAGCGCTCGAACCTGGCCGGCTACCGGGCGGCGTTCCTGGCCGGCGACCCGGCGGTCCTGTCGCCCCTCCTGGAGATCCGCAAGCACGGCGGCATGATGACGTCGGCACCGACCCAGGCCGCGGTGGTCGCGGCCCTCGGCGACGACGAACACGTCCGCGTCCAGCGCGAGCGTTACGCCGCCCGCCGCACCCTCCTGCGCGAGGCTCTCCTCGCCCACGGCTTCCGCATCGAGCACAGCGAGGCCAGCCTCTACCTGTGGGCGACCAGGGGCGAATCCTGCTGGGACACGGTGGCCCACCTGGCCGAACGAGGCATCCTCGTGGCCCCGGGCGACTTCTACGGCCCGGCAGGCGCCGAGTTCGTCCGGGTGGCCCTGACGGCGACGGACGAGCGGGTACGGGCGGCAGTGGACCGGCTGGGCAAGTAACCGGGTACGCAGCAAACCGACGGGGTCCAGGGAAACTCCCTGGACCCCGTCGGCGGTGGAAGCCCGGGTCAGCCGACCGGCAGGCCCTTCGCCGGCAGCGAGCCCGTGGACGGCACCCCGCCCTTCGTCAGGGAGTCCGTCGGCAGGCCTCCCTGCGCCGAACCGGCCGCGTCACCGACGAGCTGCCCGGCGGAGCCCGCCGCGTCACCGGCCGCCTTCTGCGCGAGGGGCGTGGTCTTCTTGACCGTCTTGCCGCCGATCTTGCCCGCGGCCGGCACCGCCTTCTTGACGGTCTTGCTGCCGGTGTCACCCGCGGACTTGGTGACGTCCCGCGCCGCGCCGTCGACGGTGTTGCCGACGTTCGCCCCGTCCAGGGCGGTCAGTCCGCCGAGGTTCGGGTTGGCCGGCAGCTCGGGGGCCGCACTGGCGGAGCCGGCCGCACCGACCCCGGCAGCCGCTCCCGCAGCGACGATCAGCGCGGCACGGGCGATCCGGCGGGTCAGGGGGAGGGACATGGTGCTCCTTCGACGGGAGAGAACAGTGAGGTTCTGAAGTGTCCGACCGGGTCCGGGAGTTGATCGACTGGCTGTTGATCGCCCCGGCTCGGACGCAGTGACTACCGCTCGAAGCCCTCGAAGGTTGCGGCGGCGCAACGTAAAGATTTGGCAATGTGTCGCATAATCGGCTGCGGACAAACGGGCAAAAAGACCCCCGCCGGGAAGAACGCCGAATCCTTCCGGCCCTTTGACCCCAAGGGCTTTCAAGGACTCCCGGGTGAGGGCACGGAAACCTGCGCACACCGTCGCGGCAGAGCCGCGCGGGCAACCCTCACGGGTGGGTTCCCGTACCTCTGTCCGATCTAGCGCATCGTGACAATACGGACGGCGTCCGTGTCCCGCTCCGCACCCGGGGTGCCCTTCGTCACGGCCTCCCGCCACTCACTGGCGGTGTTCCCGGCGACCCACTCCCGGCCCGCGTAGGTGACGCGAGCGATGTGCAGCTCGGAGGCGTTGGCCACGGCCCAGTGCGCCAGCTGCCAGCCCCGCTGCTCCAGGCTCCGCCCGCCGGCGGAACTCGTGTCGGCGGTCACCGGCAGCGTCATGGTCCGCCCGTCGGACCCGCCCGCACCGCTCGGAGACGGCGTCGGCGTGGCCGCCGACGAGCCGCCCACCTCCGCACCGGCCGGCTGCAGCACATCGCGCCCGAAGTCCCGCACGAGCGCGGCACGCACCCCGTCCGGACCCGTCGCCCGGGTCGCGGCCGGGCGGCCCTCGCAGGTCAGCGTGGCAGCGGACTGCCCGGTGAGAGCCGCGGCGAGCAGCGCCGCGTCCGGCTCGTGCTTGGCGTAGGCCTGGGGGAAACCGCTGCGCTGCACGCGCTGCGCGGCGACCGTGAGCGGCAGGCGCGTGTAACCGGGCACCTTGACCAGGTGGTCGTAGAACTCGCCGGCCGAGTACGTCGGGTCCAGGATCTCCTTCGGCGTGCCCCAGCCCTGCGAGGGCCGCTGCTGGAACAGGCCGAGCGAGTCCCGGTCGCCATGGCGGATGTTGCGCAGGCCCGACTCCTGGAGGGCGGTCGCCAGCGCGATGGTCACGGCCCGCTCCGGCAGGCCGCGCCCGTCGCCCACGGCGGCGATCGTCGCCGCGTTCACCGCCTGCTCGGGCGAGAACTCGTACGAGGCCCCGTCGCCCTTGCCGGAGACGACTTTGCAGCCCGGTCCGCCGGTGCCTCCGGTGACGTACTGCACCACGAGGTAACCGGCGATCGCGAGCAGGACCACGAACGCGGACCCGCATCGGACGAGGCGGCCGCGACGCTTGGGGGAAGAGGACGGCTCTGGCACGCCGTACAAGGTACTGGAGAGTACGGAGTGCCTTGTGCCAGGTGTGGACAGTGTGCACACGCCTGGCGCGTTAGGGTCGACGGCATGGCCGACACCTCCCTTGACCTCACGCTGGATGCCGCGGAGCTCACCGCCCGGCTCGTCGACTTCCGCTCCGAGAGCGGCACCGAGAAGCCGCTCGCGGACGCGATCGAGACCGCGCTGCGCGCGCTGCCCCACCTGTCGGTCGAGCGGTTCGGCAACAACGTCGTGGCCCGGACGGACCTGGGCCGCCCGGAGCGGGTGATCCTGGCCGGTCACATCGACACCGTCCCGATCGCGGACAACGTCCCCTCCCGGCTCGACGAGGACGGCGTCCTGTGGGGCTGCGGCACGTGCGACATGAAGTCGGGCGTCGCGGTGCAGCTGCGCATCGCGGCCACGGTCCCCGCCCCCAACCGCGACCTGACCTTCGTCTTCTACGACAACGAGGAGGTCGCCGCGGAGCTGAACGGCCTCAAGCACGTCTCCGAGGCGCACCCCGAGTGGCTGCAGGGCGACTTCGCGGTCCTCCTGGAACCGTCGGACGGCCAGGTCGAGGGCGGCTGCCAGGGCACGCTGCGGGTGCTGCTGAAGACCAAGGGCGAGCGGGCCCACTCGGCACGCGGCTGGATGGGGTCCAACGCGATCCACGCGGCCGCCCCGATCCTCACCCGCCTGGCCTCCTACGAGCCCCGCTGGCCCGTGATCGACGGCCTGGAGTACCGCGAGGGCCTGAACGCGGTGGGCATCACCGGGGGAGTGGCCGGCAACGTGATCCCCGACGAGTGCGTCGTCACCGTCAACTTCCGCTACGCGCCCGACCGCACGCCCGAGGAGGCCGTGGCCCACGTCCGGGAGGTCTTCGCGGACTGCGGCGTGGACGAGTTCGAGGTGGTCGACCACAGCTCGGCCGCCATGCCGGGCCTGTCCCACCCCGCGGCGAAGGCGTTCATCGAGGCCGTGGGCGGCACCCCGATGCCGAAGTACGGCTGGACGGACGTGTCCCGCTTCTCGGCCCTGGGCGTCCCCGCGGTCAACTACGGCCCGGGCAACCCCCACTTGGCGCACAAGCGGGACGAGCGCGTGGAGACCGCGAAGATCCTCGCGGGCGAGGAGCGCCTGAGGAACTGGCTGACGGCCTGACCGGCCGGGACGTCATCGTGTTTACGGCGCTCCATCGCGGACATGCTCACGTCCCTCGTTCGTAACCCGCGTAGATCTACGCTGAGGTGGAACGACCGGCACGACGGAGGGAGCGCACATGGCGACCGGCAACCCCGAGGGGAAGAAGCAGCCGCCGGAGGAACAGCGCCTGGGTCCGGTCCTCCGGCGGCGGGGGCAGGTGCAGGCCAGCACCACCGACCAGCGGCTGCTGGACGAGCGCGCCCCGTCCGACTGGGTGCACACCGACCCCTGGCGCGTGCTGCGCATCCAGTCGGAGTTCATCGAGGGCTTCGGCGCGCTCGCCGAGCTCCCGCCCGCGATCAGCGTGTTCGGCTCGGCCAGGACTCCGGCGGACTCCCCCGAGTACGAGGCGGGTGTCCGGCTGGGCCGGGGCCTGGTGGACGCGGGCTTCGCGGTCATCACGGGCGGCGGCCCGGGCGCGATGGAGGCGGCCAACAAGGGTGCCCTGGAGGCCAAGGGCATCTCGGTCGGCCTCGGCATCGAGCTGCCGTTCGAGCAGGGCCTGAACCCGTACGTCGACATCGGCCTGAACTTCCGCTACTTCTTCGTCCGGAAGATGATGTTCGTCAAGTACGCCCAGGGCTTCGTCGTCCTGCCCGGCGGCCTCGGCACCCTCGACGAACTCTTCGAGGCCCTCACCCTCGTCCAGACCCAGAAGGTCACCCGTTTCCCCATCGTCCTCTTCGGCAGCGAGTACTGGGGCGGCCTGGTCGACTGGCTCCGCCGCACGGTCATCGCCCAGGGCAAGGCCGCGGAGAAGGACCTCCTCCTGTTCCACGTCACGGACGACGTGGACGAGGCGGTGGCCCTGGTGTCGAAGGAAGCGGGCAGGTAGAGGCGAGCCGGGGTTCTTGCTCGAGTGATTCGGGTGGCGGCTGGGCATAGGCCGGGGTCCAGGGGCGGAGCCCCCTGGTACCTCAGGTCAACGCCCTAGGCCAGCCCACGCCGGGCAACCGCAGGCTCCCGCCACCCCGCGATCGCCCCCACCATCTCCAGCACCTGCCGCGTCTCCGCGACCTCGTGCACCCGGTACACCTGCGCCCCCAGCCACGCGGACACCGCAGTCGTGGCCAAGGTCCCCACCACCCGTTCCTTCACGGGCCGATCCAACGTCTCCCCCACGAAGTCCTTGTTGGACAACGACACCAGCACCGGCCACCCCGTGGCGACCATCTCGCCCAGCCGCCGAGTCGCCTCCAGACTGTGCCGCGTGTTCTTCCCGAAGTCGTGCCCGGGATCGATCATGATCGACTCCCTCGGCACGCCCAGCGCCAGCGCCCGCTCCGCCAGCCCGACCGTCACGTCCAGGATGTCGGCCATGACATCGTCGTACTCCACCCGATGCGGCCGGGTCCGCGGCTCCGCACCACCCGCGTGCGTGCACACCAACCCCACCCCGTACCGCGCGGCGACCTCGGCGAGCCCAGGATCCACCCCGCCCCAGGCGTCGTTCAGCAGGTCCGCCCCGGCCTCGCACACGGCCTCGCCGACCTCGGCCCGCCATGTGTCCACGCTGATGACCACGTCCGGGAACCGCCGCCGCACCTCCGCGACGAAACCGACCGTCCGCCGGGCCTCCTCCGCGGCCGTGACCTCCTCGCCCGGCCCGGCCTTGACCCCGCCGATGTCGATGATCGCGGCTCCCTCGGCCACCGCCTGCTCCACGCGCGCGAGGGCCGGCTCGTCCCGGAAGGTCGCGCCCCGGTCGTAGAAGGAGTCCGGGGTCCGGTTCACGATCGCCATGATCACCGGCTCGTGCGGCCCGAATTCCCGCCTGCCCAGCCTGAGCATCCGCTGTGACCTTTCCTGGTACGTCCCCGTCTTCCGCCGCCTGCGACCCTAACTGTCGGACTCGCATGGCACGATCGGAGCCTGACACCATCGGTGTCCGAAGACACCGACAGATCCGACCGTGGGGGCTCCGCGATGGTTATGTTCCTGTTTCTGGTCGTCGCGCTAGCCGTCGTGGTCGCCGCGGTGACCCTCGCCGTGGTGGGTGGCGGCGAGAACGGCCCGCTGCCCGAGGCCGTCCCCGAGCGGCTGCGGGACCCGCTGCCCCCGGACCGCCCGGTCGACCGTGCCGACGTGGAGGGCCTCCGGTTCCCGCTCGCCGCCCGCGGCTACCGCATGGCGGACGTGGACGACGCCCTCAGTCGCCTGGGTGCCGAGCTCGCCGAGCGGGACGCCCGCATCGCCGACCTGGAGTCGGCCCTGGCGGGCGCCAGAACAGCCGCCGGCCACGGCCAGGTGCCCAGGGAGAACCACACCTCCGCGGAGAACCAGGTGTCCATGGACAAGCCCAGCCCGCGCCAGGAGGACCGGCCGTGAGCGACGGCGCCGCCCTCGCCGGCCCGGACGGCGCGCTGCGCTGCCCCTGGGCCCTGTCCGCCCCGGAGTACGTGACGTACCACGACGAGGAGTGGGGCCGCCCGGTCCACGGCGACGACGCGCTCTACGAGCGCCTCAGCCTGGAGGCCTTCCAGTCCGGCCTGTCCTGGATCACGATCCTGCGCCGCCGCCCCGGCTTCCGCGCCGCCTTCGCCGATTTCAAGATCGCCTCGGTGGCGGCCTTCACCGACGAGGACCGTGAGCGCCTCCTCGCCGACGCCGGCATCATCCGCAACCGCGCCAAGATCGACGCGACGCTCGCCAACGCGCGTGTGCTGGCCGAGTGGGCCCCGGGCGAACTGGACGAGCTGATCTGGTCCCACGCCCCCGGGCCGGGCACCCGCCCGGTCCCGAAGGCGCTCTCCGACGTCCCGGCCGTCACCCCAGAGTCGACGGCCCTGTCCAAGGCGCTGAAGAAGCGGGGCCTGCGCTTCGTCGGCCCCACTACGGCGTACGCGCTGATGCAGGCCTGCGGACTGGTCGACGACCACCTCCAGGACTGCGTCGCGCGTCGACCGGGCGGCTGACCTGCGGCGACGGAGTCAGCGGCCCAGGTACCGGGGCTTTTCCTTGTTGACGAAGGCCTGCACCGCGATCGCGTGGTCCTCGGAGGAGCCCGCCCGGGTCTGGAGCTCGTCCTCCTTCTCCAGGGTCTCCGCCAGGGAGTGGGTCAGCCCGTAGGCCATCGACTCCTTCAGCGCCGCGTACGCCACCGTCGGCCCCTCGGCCAGGGCACGCGCCACCTTCTCGGCCTCCGCGCGCAGCTCGCCGGGCGGCACCAGCCGGTTGGCGATGCCGAGCTCGTACGCCTCCTGCGCGCTGATGCTCCTCGGGAAGAGCAGCAGGTCGGCCGCCCGCCCGGGGCCGATCACCCGCGGCAGCGTCCAGGAGATCCCCGAGTCGGCGGTCAGCGCCACCCCGGCGAACGAGGTGTTGAACGCGGCCGTGTCCGCCACGATCCGGTAGTCCGCCGCGAGCGCGAAGCCGAAGCCCGCCCCGGCCGCCACCCCGTTCACTGCGGCGACGACCGGCTTCGCGGCCTCGGTCAGCGCCCGCACGATCGGGTTGTAGTGCTCCCGCACGGTGCTCATGGTCTGCCCCGAACCGGTCTCCCGGTCCTCGATCAGCAGCCCGATGTGCTCCTTGAGGTCCTGTCCGACGCAGAACGCCCGGTCACCGGCGGCCGTCAGCAGCACCGCCCGTACGGCGGAGTCGTCCGCCGCGGACCGGACCGCGTCCCGCAGGGCGACCTTGGCCGCCACGTTCAGCGCGTTCATCGCCTCCGGGCGGTTCAGCGTGATCGTCGCGAGTCCGTCGCTCACCTCGTAGAGCACGGTGTCGGCCATGGAGTATCCCCTCCGTGTCGCTGCTCGGGGACGTACCGGCCGGTACGTCCCGGGTCTGAGGACAGCATGACGGAGATCGTCGACGGTCGACCGGACCGGACGTGTGACCTGCGTCAAAGAATTCTCGTCCGTTTCCGTTCGGCGGATGTGTGTGCGGTGGCGGAGTATCGCAGTCACATCGCCGAATTGAGTGGTTTTGCTCGCGTGCGTTGCCCAAGCGATGCCGACTGATGTTGGTCATCGGGTCCTGCGATGCGGGATAATGGCCTGGAAGCAATGTGTTCGATGCCGGTGTCGCGTGTCCTGCCTCAAGGACCGCACTGTGCCCTTCTTCAGGGGGCCGTCGGCCTTGACGATGAGCTGGGTTTCAGGAAGGGGAACGAGCATGGCGGCCATGAAGCCGCGGACGGGTGACGGCCCGCTCGAGGTGACCAAGGAGGGGCGGGGCATCGTCATGCGCGTTCCGCTCGAAGGCGGCGGTCGGCTCGTCGTCGAGCTGACCCCGGACGAGGCCGACGCCCTGGGCGACGCCCTCAAGAAGGTCGTCGGCTGACGCGCAAGCGACCATACCCTTTCAGCTGCCCCGGCATCACATGAGGTGCCGGGGCAGCTGTTTTCTCACCGATGCCTTTCGCCTGCCCCGGGTTCGGCCCGACTAACGTGCTGCCCGGCTACCGTTTCACCGCGCACAGCAGCCCGTCGCCCACCGGCAGCAGGGACGGCACCAGCTCCTGGCTCTCGCGCACGGCCCGCAGCAGTTCCCGCAGCCGCAGCACCTCGGTGGGCTGGGGACCGGAGTCCACCGTCCGGCCGTTCGCGAAGGCGCCCTCGAAGACGACGAGCCCGCCGGTGCGCAGCAGCCGCAACGATTCGGCGAGGTAGTCCATGACCTCCAGGCGATCGCCGTCGCAGAAGACGAGGTCGTAGCCGGCGTCCGCGAGACGGGGCAGCACGTCCAGGGCGCGGCCCGGAATGAAACGGGCCCGGTTGCTGGCGAAGCCGCAGGCGCGGAAGGCCTGGCGGGCGAACTGCTGGTGCTCCGGCTCGGGATCCACGGTGGTCAGAACACCGTCCGGGCGCATACCGTGCAGGAGGTGGATCCCGGAGACACCGCAGCCGGTCCCGATCTCAGCGACTGCCTTCGCGTCGACGGAGGCGGCCAGCAACCGCAGCGCGGCGCCCGTGCCGGGCGACACCGAGCGCAGACCCGCCTCACGGGCCCGGTCGCGGGCCCAGCGCAGCGCGTCGTCCTCGGCGACATAGGCGTCGGCGAACGCCCAGCTCGTCTGCCGGTTGCCGGTAATGACCCTCTCCTGTCCCCGTGAATGCCTGGGCGTGACTGTATCCGTTGGGCCCGGGAACCCGCAGATGGGACCGGTCGTTTAAAGGGGGAAGCGAGTGGCGCGGGTCGTGACGGGGGGCAGTCAGTGGATCGAGGCGCCGAGCAAGTGGCGACGCAGCAGTACGAGGCGTATCAGCCCAGATCAAATTCTCGTAAAACCACTTATCCGGTCCTAACGGGCGAGGTGGCTATGGTAGGGGCTCCACTGGACACCACCAGAGCTGACAGGGGAGGTGCGGCTGCGCCTGTGGATAGGGGAGGAGTGCTTTGGCGCTTCTTCACATCGGCGGGCAGGCCGACATCCGTGAACGACACCGCTGACCACAGCCACGCCGCTGACTTCGCCCAGACCGCGACCTTCACCACCGACGCGGACGGGCAGGCGTGGACTCCGCCCACGTGGGAGGAGATCGTCAGCACGCACAGCGGCCGGGTCTACCGGCTCGCCTACCGCCTGACCGGCAACCAGCACGACGCCGAGGACCTCACGCAGGAGGTCTTCGTCCGTGTCTTCCGTTCCCTGTCGACGTACACGCCGGGCACCTTCGAGGGCTGGCTGCACCGCATCACGACGAACCTGTTCCTGGACATGGTCCGCCGCAAGCAGCGCATCCGTTTCGACGCGCTCGGCGAGGACGCGGCCGAGCGGCTGCCCAGCAAGGAGCCCTCGCCGCAGCAGGTCTTCAACGACGCGCACTTCGACGCGGACGTCCAGCAGGCCCTCGACACCCTCGCTCCCGAGTTCCGCGCCGCGGTCGTCCTGTGCGATATCGAAGGGCTGTCGTACGAGGAGATCGCCGCGACCCTCGGGGTCAAGCTCGGCACGGTCCGCTCGCGGATCCACCGGGGGCGTTCCCAGCTGCGCAAGGCCCTCGCGCACCGCTCCCCGGAGGCGCGCGCCGAGCGCCGCTCCTTCGTGCCCCGTGTTCCCGCACTGGGAGGAGGGGGCGCGAGCGCGTGAGCGGATCACGGCCGAAAGCTACCGAGGGACACCTCGCAGAGCAGCACCTGGGAGACCGACTCTCCGCCCTGGTGGACGGAGAGCTCGGTCATGACGCGCGTGAGCGCGTACTGGCGCATGTGGCCACCTGCCCGAAGTGCAAGGCGGAAGTGGACGCCCAGCGCCGGCTGAAGAACGTCTTCGCGGAGGCGGCTCCGCCGCCTCCCTCCGAGAGCTTCCTGGCCCGCCTGCAGGGACTACCCGCGGGCGGCGGCCCGGACGGTGATGCCACACCGCCGGGCGGGGGAGGGCTGCCCGGCGGACTGTCCGGACGGTTCGGATCGTCCGGGGCCTTCGGGGCCAAGCGCGGCGACCGGTTCGAGTTCGGGTACGTCCCGGCCCGGCCGCACGTCCCCGTGCTGCCGTCCGACGGCCGCGGCCTTCCTCCGGTCGGCCGGGGCTTCCGTATCCACGACGTCGGGCGGCATGAGCCCGACAGATCCTCCTCGCGGCTGCGGTTCGCCTTCGCGGCAGCCGGGGCCGTGTCCCTGGCCGCGATCGCGCTGGGCGGCGTCACCGCCGGCACCCCGACCGACACGGAGGCCCGAGGCGGCGCGGGCACGGGAAGCAACGTGACACCGATGCGCACGCAGGGCACGGGCGTCGCGACCCCGCCCGAATCGCAGCGGCGCCGCGGTACCGCGCCGTTGCCCGGGCAGGTGCACGGCCAGAGTGTGCTCGGCCGCACCCCGGTCGCCCCGACCGAGGTGTCCGCGCCGCTGCTGCCGGGTGTGCCGCCCTCCGCCTCGGGACAGCAGGCCGTGCACGCGCTGGCCGCCCCGGTGATGGCCGGTGCCGCCGTGGTGTCCCCGCTGATACGTCCGCTCGAGGCGGCCCCGCCGGCCGCCCTGACCTCGTGGTCGACGGTCCCCGAGATCGCGGCGCCCCTCCTCGCCGTGCCCCTCCCGGACACGACCTCGTCCCCCTCTTCTCCCGCCTCCTCCCGTACGGCTCGCTGACCGGCCGCTGCGCGGCGGCGAGCGAACCTGATTGAATCCGGGGGTGGCGCCCGCGGCCGAGGCGTGGCCGTGGCGCCGATTCGACGAACTGCGGCTACCGCCGTCGAGCCGTGCCGCGGCTGTGGGGAGAGCATGAACGAGGGGAAGCCCACGAAGGCCAAGTGGTGGAGCCGTCCTCGGCCGCAGGGCCTTTCGGGGGAGCCGGAGAGGGCGGAGCAGGCGCCGGCGGACTCGGCCCGCACCGACGGTGACTTCGAGCTGGCGCGGCCTGCCGTGCGGCAGGCCGAGGACGGTGGCGACTACGAGCTGAGGCGCCCCGAGCCGGTGTCGGCCGACGGCGAGCGCGCGGTGCCCGCCGGGGGCGCCGAGGACGGCATGCCCGCCGCGTCCGCTGTGCCGGCCCAGGGCGGGTCTGCGGGGATCCCGGTGGAGTCCGGGAACCCGGCAGAGACCGGGACCACCGCGGAGGCCGGGAGTGCCGTGAAGGCCGGGGACGCCCCCTCCGCCGTGCCGGTCCAGGGCGGACCTGCCGGGACCACCGCGGAGACCCGGAGTGCCGTGGAGGCCGGGGACGCCCCTTCAGCCGTGTCGGTCGATGGCGCCCCCAAGCCCCTGCACGATCCCGACCCCTACAGCACGCCGCCCTATGGCGAACCCGGCCCCTGGGCGCCCGCGCCGCCGGTGCAGCATCCGGCGGCGACCCCGGCGCACGGCGTGGTGACGGCGGACCGGCCGGTCATGCCCGGCGCGCCCGTTCCGCCGCCGCAGGGGACACCGGCGGCGCCTCCCGGCATCCCCGGGCCGGCCGCGCCCCTGCCGCCCCCCGGCGGCCCCGCACCGGTGCCCGCCGCGGCTGTCTACGCCGACACTCTGCCCCCGACCCCGGCAGCTGCCCCCGCCCCCGACCCCTGGCAGCGCTACGACCCCTGGGCAGCCCCCGTGGCCCCCGGCGGCCACGGCCCTCTCCAGCAGAACGGGGCCGGAGTGCTCAGCACGGAGCAGCGGCGCCGGCGGGGCAGGAAGGCGCTGGTCGGCGGTGCCGTGCTGCTCGCGCTCGTGTCCGGGGGCGTCGGCGGTGGCATAGGGACGTATCTGGAGCGGAACGGCGGCATCGGGACCGTCGAGCTGCCGCAGGCCGGGAAGGAGCCCGCCGGGCGGGACGCGGACAGTGTGGCGGGGATCGCCGGGCGGGCCCTGCCCAGCGTGGTCACGCTGCATGTGAGCGGCTCCGGCGAACAGGGCACGGGCACCGGCTTCGTGCTCGACACCCGAGGGCACATCCTCACCAACAACCACGTCGTGCGGGCCGCCGGATCCGCCGGCGAGATCACGGTGACCTTCAACGGCGGGGAGACCGCCGAGGCCGAGCTCGTCGGCCGGGACAGCGGCTACGACCTCGCCGTCGTGAAGGTGAAGGGCGTCAGCGGCCTCACCCCGCTGCCGCTCGGCAACTCGGACAACGTGCAGGTCGGCGACCCGGTCGTGGCCATCGGCGCGCCCTTCGACCTGGCCGGCACCGTCACCTCCGGCATCATCAGCGCCAAGCAGCGGCCCATCACGGCGGGCGGCGAGAAGGGCGACGGCAGCGACGTGTCGTACGTCGACGCGCTCCAGACCGACGCCCCCATCAACCCGGGCAACTCCGGCGGGCCCCTGCTCGACGCCGAGGCCCGGGTCATCGGCATCAACTCGGCCATCCGGTCGGCAGGCGGCGGCGCCGAGCCGGACGGCGGCCAGGCCGGCTCGATAGGCCTCGGCTTCGCCATACCCATCAACCAGGGCAAGCGCGTCGCCGAGGAACTGATCAACACCGGAAAGGCGACCCACCCGGTGATCGGCATCACCCTCGACATGGACTACACGGGCGACGGCGCCCGCGTCGCCGCCGAGGGCAGTGAGGGCGGACCGCCGGTGACCTTGGGCGGTCCGGGCGCCAAGGCCGGGATCAAGGCGGGCGACGTCATCACCGAGGTCGACGGCCAGCGCGTCCACTCCGGCGAGGAACTGATCGTCAAGACCCGCGCCCGCCGTCCCGGCGACCGGCTGGAGCTGACCGTGGAGCGCGCCGGCAAGGAGCGGACGGTGTCCCTCGTCCTCGGGTCCTCCGGCGGCAGCTGAAGCGTGATGTCCGGCACTTACAGGAACGAATCAGGCAAACATTCGGGAAAGCGCTCCCACTGGCCGCACTCGGAGGTCTCGGGACGGTACCGGTCGGACAGGATCGCCGGGTACCGTGGATCCGGCCCGGACCACGGCAAGACCCCCATGACCACCGAGGGCCGAGGACCGAGGACATCGCAAGGAGCTTCAGGTGTTCAATGACATAGGACCACTCGAGCTGATGACGCTCATCGTCCTCGCCGTGCTCGTCTTCGGTCCGGACAAGCTCCCCAAGGTCATCCAGGACGTGACGCGTACGATCCGGAAGATCCGTGAGTTCTCGGAGAGTGCCAAGAACGACATCCGGGAGGAACTGGGCCCGGAGTTCAAGGACTTCGAGTTCGAGGATCTCAACCCCAAGACGTTCATCCGCAAGCAGCTGGACAACGAGGACCTGGGGCTCAAGGAGATCCGCAACGGCTTCGACCTGAAGAAGGAGATGGCCGAGGTCACCGACGCCGTCCACGGCCGGGACTCCGACTCGTCCTCCTCGTCGGCCTCCGGCTCGTCCGGCGGCCGTATCGACATGACGAAGAAGCCCGAGATCCCTGGCCAGGACGACCGGCCGCCCTTCGACGCGGACGCCACCTGAGGCGACACACCGGGGCGTACGCCCCCGGCGCGCGTGACGTGTTTCATACTCCGGTCGGGCTGTGTACGGCCTGAACAAGGCGCCCGTGCGGCCCATGCGCCGGGCGGTTTCCCTGCTGCTCGCAGCGGTGTGGCTATGCTGCCGAGTTGATGGGCGGGCCGTACTGGACCAGCAACGCCGCCCGAAGGGGGGCGGGCCGTTCCGGCCCGACGAGAGCGAGGAGGCGTCCGGGCATATGGAGACGACGAGTCGGGCAGTCGCACAGGCGCCGGCCGCGGAGGGCGGACAACAGGCCCCCTCCGCCTGGCGCACGGTCGACGGCTACCTGCGCGCGCCCTTCCCGTGGTACGGCCTCGACGAGGCGTTCACGGGACCGCGCTGGCTGATGCAGGTCGGCACGACGGCCGACGGAGCCGTGGAACACGGGTCGATCGGGCACGGTGACGAGCCCACGGTGCGCAACGAGCATGCCGCCGGGGGTGATCAGGAAGCCAAGGAGAAGTTCGCGGTCGTGGTGACCGTGGCGGCGAGTCCCTCACGGCGCAGTGCGGACGGCACGGGGCTGCTGGAGGCGACGTCGGTGTCCTCGGCGGCGTGGCTCGCGGGTGTGGGGCTGCTGTCCTTCACGTGGCCCGGGCAGATGGACCACTCGCTGCGGGACGACTGGCTGGAGCAGCAGACGGAGACCGCGTGGGTGCTGGCGGACGACCTGGAGGGGGCCGACTGGTCGACGCTGTCGCTGCCGGTGGACGGGGTGCCGACGGTGTTCCACTACCGGGAGTCCGAGTTCGGGTGGGTGCTGGCCGGGTCGACGTCCGCGGGTGTGCATGTGGGTGCGTACGGGCGGGGCATGAGTGCGTATGGGCTCGGCTTCGCCGTGGTCAAGGACATCGCCGCTTACGCGTGACCTGAGTGTGGGGCGCCGTGGGATTGCGGCGCCCCTTCGCCGTAGGGGTACGGCATGTAGGGCGGCTGCGGGTGCGATGTGGTTGATCGCGCAGTTCCCCGCGCCCCCAAAAGGGTCCGTCTAGAACTTGTTCCTCGGAGTGATTCCCAGGGACAGGCCCGAAAGGCCCCGCTGCCGTCCTCCCAGTTTTCCGGCGATCGCGCGCAGGGCCGAGCCCGCCGGGGAGTCCGGGTCCGTCAGGACCACCGGCTTGCCCTCGTCGCCGCCCTCGCGCAGGCGGACGTCGATGGGGATGTTGCCGAGGACCGGGACGTTCGTGCCGGTCGTGCGGGTCAGGCCGTCGGCGACCGCCTGGCCGCCGCCCGTGCCGAAGACGTCGACCATCTCGCCGCAGTGCGGGCAGGGCAGGCCGGACATGTTCTCGACCACGCCGACGATCTTCTGGTGGGTCTGGACCGCGATGGAGCCCGCGCGCTCGGCGACCTCGGCGGCGGCCTGCTGCGGGGTCGTGACGACCAGGATCTCGGCGTTCGGCACCAGCTGGGCCACGGAGATCGCGATGTCGCCCGTGCCGGGCGGCAGGTCCAGCAGGAGGACGTCCAGGTCGCCCCAGTACACGTCCGCCAGGAACTGCTGGAGGGCGCGGTGGAGCATCGGGCCGCGCCACACGACCGGGGCGTTGCCCGGGGTGAACATGCCGATGGAGATGACCTTCACGCCGTTCGCCGACGGCGGCATGATCATGTTCTCGACCTGGGTCGGACGGCCGTCGGCGCCCAGCATGCGCGGCACGCTGTGGCCGTAGATGTCGGCGTCGACGACACCCACCTTGAGGCCGTCGGCCGCCATCGCCGCCGCCAGGTTCACTGTCACCGAGGACTTGCCCACGCCGCCCTTGCCGGAGGCGACCGCGTAGACGCGGGTCAGGCTGCCCGGCTTGGCGAAGGGCACCTCGCGCTCGGTCTGGCCGCCGCGCAGGGCGGACGCCAGCTCGCGGCGCTGCTCGTCGCTCATCACGTCGAGCGTGACGTCGACGCGGGTGACGCCCTCGACCCCGGACACCGCCTCGGTCACGCGCTGCGTGATCGTGTCCCGCATCGGGCAGCCCGAGACCGTCAGGTACACGGTGACCGCGACCGCCCCGTCCGCGCCGATCTCCACGGATTTGACCATCCCGAGTTCGGTGATGGGCTTGTGGATCTCGGGGTCGTTCACCGTCGCCAGTGCCTCGCGCACCGCGTCTTCCGTAGCCATAAGGACGATGGTACGGCGCTGTACCGGTGCGTAGGAAAGCGTCTCAGCGGTCGTCTGCGTCACGTCCCCGTGACCGTTCCGCCGGGAACACGACCGGGTCGTGACGGTGGCCGTTGTGCCGCTCCTCCAGTTCCTTGACCACGTCCTGGAGTTCCGAGCGGATCCAGTCGCGGGTGGCGACCTCGCCGAGGCCGATGCGCAGGGCCGCGACCTCGCGGGTCAGGTACTCGGTGTCCGCGATCGACCGCTCGTTCTGCTTGCGGTCCTGCTCCAGATTGACCCGGTCGCGGTCGTCCTGCCGGTTCTGCGCGAGCAGGATCAGCGGGGCGGCGTAGGAGGCCTGGAGCGACAGCATCAGGGTCAGGAAGATGAACGGGTACTCGTCGAAGCGCAGGTCGCGCGGGGCGAGGCTGTTCCAGGCGACCCACAGGATGATGACGGCCGTCATCCAGACCAGGAACCGTCCGGTGCCGAGGAAGCGCGCGATGCGCTCCGACAGCCGCCCGAAGGCCTCCGGGTCGTACTCGGGCAGGATGCGGCGCTTGGGCACGCCCGGCTGGTCGAGGCGGGCGGTGCGCGGCCGGCCCGCGGCCGTGGAGCCGGACGGCGTGCGCTCGCGCAGGGTCTCGCGCTCAGGAACCATCGGTCGCCACCTCCTCCTCGGCCAGGTGGAACTCCGTCTCCCGCCAGTCCTCCGGGAGCATGTGGTCGAGTACGTCGTCCACGGTCACCGCGCCCAGCAGCGAGCCGGAATCGTCGACCACGGGCGCCGCGACCATGTCGTACGTGGCGAAGAACCCGGCGATGGCGGGCAGGTCCGCGTCGGGGTCGAGCGGTTGCAGGTCGCTGTCCAGGATCGAGCTGACCAGGGAGGGCGGTGGCTCGCGCAGCAGGCGCTGGAAGTGGACCGTGCCGAGGTACTTGCCGGTCGGCGTCTCGTCCGGCGGCCGGCAGACGTAGACCTGGGCGGCCAGGGCGGGGGAGAGGTCGGGGTTGCGGACGCGGGCGAGGGCGTCGGCGACGGTGGCGTCCGGGCGCAGCACGATCGGCTCGGTCGTCATCAGACCGCCCGCCGTGCGGTCCTCGTACGACATCAGGCGCCGCATGTCGGCCGCGTCGCCGGGCTGCATCAGGCTCAGCAGCCGCTCCTGCTCGTCCGTCGGCAGCTCGCCCAGCAGGTCGGCCGCGTCGTCGGGGTCCATGGCCTCCAGGACGTCGGCGGCGCGCTCCTCCTGCAGCTTGCCGAGGATCTCGATCTGGTCGTCCTCCGGGAGCTCCTCCAGCACGTCGGCCAGCCGGTCGTCGTCGAGGGCGGCGGCGACCTCGGCCCGGCGCTTGGGGGAGAGGTGGTGCAGGACGTTGGCCAGGTCGGCGGGGCGCAGCTGCTCGAACGTGGCGAGCAGGTTCTCGGCGCCCTGCCCCTGTTCCTCCAGGGAGAAGCCGGTGACGGCGGTCCACTCGACGGTCAGCGCCTCGCCCTTGGCGCGCCGGAAGGCACTGCCCTTCCTGCCCTTGCGGACGAAGACCCGGTCGATCTCCCACTCCCGGCGGGCCGGCAGCTGATGCACCGACAGATCGAGGACGGTGACCTCCTCGCCGGTCTCGGTGAGGACGACGCGCCGGTCCAGCAGTTCGCCGAAGACCAGCCGCTCGGTGGGTCGCTGTTCGAAGCGCCGGACGTTGAGCACGCCGGTGGTGATGACCTGCCCGGACTGGATGGCGGTGACCCGGGTCATCGGCAGGAAGATGCGGCGGCGGGTGGCGAGTTCGACGACGAGGCCGAGCAGCCTCGGCGGTCGCTGCCCCACCCGCAGCATGACGACCAGATCGCGCACCCGCCCCACCTGATCGCCGGCGGGGTCGAAGACGGCGACACCGGAGAGGTGCGATACGAAGATCCGGGGGGCGCCCGCTGCCATGGCCGCGGCTCCTTTTCGTGCGGGGTGTTCCGTGGTGCCTGACTGTGTGCCTGTCTTTTCCGAATTGCCTGCTCGGGTGGGCTTCAGGCTAGCCCGTCCTGATCGGGGACGCGTCGGCGGGCGTTCCGGACGGACTGGCTCCGACCTGCCCGCACGTCCCCGGTACCCTGCGGTACGCCGTTCAGGTCTCCCGTCAGAGAGGCAGCCCCACCTGTGACTCCGATTCGCCAGGGCCGCAACCACAGTGCCGCACTCGCGAGCGCGATCTGCGTACTGGCCGTGACCGGAACGGTGCTCACGGGCTGCGCGGAGGAGGATCCGAACGAGGGCACCAACGGGGTCGGCAGACTGTCCGCCGAGAAGATCCAGGCCAAGACGCGTACGGCCGCCGAGTCCGCCGGGGCGGTCCGGCTGCACGGCAGCGTCGTCAGCGGCGGGCGCACCTACGCCCTCGACATGCGGCTGAAGACCGACGGCGGCGAGGGCTCGGTCACCACCAAGGGCGCGACCTTCCGACTGCTGCGCATCGGCGAGCAGCTCTTCGTCAAGGCCGACGCGGAGTTCTGGAGTCATGGCGCGGGCCAGGGCGAGGGCGGCAAGGCGGACGCCGCCGCGGCCTCCAAGCTCGGCGGCAAGTTCGTGAAGGTGCCGCAGGGCGACCCTTCGTACAAGAAGTTCAGCGGTTTCACGGACAAGGGTGTCCTCCTCGACGGTCTGCTGACCCTGCACGGCAAGCTCGCGACGGACGGCCACGACGAGCAGGCGGGCATCCGCACCATCCGCATCTCGGGCGACAAGGGCTCCGGCGGCACCCTGGAGGTGTCCCTGGAGGGCAAGCCGTATCCGCTGCGCCTGGAGCGGGCCGGTGGGGCGGGTACCCTCACGTTCTCCGCCTGGGGGCAGGACTTCTCGCTGCGGGAGCCGGAGAAGAACGAGACGGTCGACTACGGCAGGCAGCTGCCGGCGTCGTAGGCGGTCAGGAGCGTTTGCGCTTCTTCAGCAGCAGGCGGGGCAGACCCGCCGGAATCGGCCGGCGGGTGATCGCCGGGGTCGGCAGCGGCGGCTCGGACAGGGAGTCGTCGGGCAGCGGCGCCGTCGTCCCGGTCGGCTCCAGGCGCAGCACCCGGCACTCGCGGGCCCAGCGGGCGGTCATCGCCTCGCCGTCGGGCGCGTTCAGCCGCTTGCCCTTGAGCTCGGCGACGGCCGCGTCCCACGCCTCGGAGCCCGGGGAGAGCTGGGTGACCCGGGCCGTCCAGGAGACCAGCCGGCCCCCCTTGTCCTTGCTGCGGACCGTCACCCGGGCCTCGGCCCCGTCGGCCAGGCCCGGCAGCGGCTGCTCGCCGGGACCGTCGCCGACCAGGCACGCGGCACCCTCGTGCCACACGTGCCACAGCGCACGCGCCGGGCCGTCCGGGCCCTGGACCCAGACGAGGCCGGACTTCTTCGTGGCCTCCTCGACGAGGGCCTGGCCGAGCAGCTCGCTTGTCATGGCCCCCAGCCTATCCACGCCGTTCACAGCCACCCGTTCCGCTTCAGAGTGCGGTGGATGCCCAGGCAGATGACCACCGTGATGCCCATGATCACCGGGTAGCCGTACCGCCAGTGCAGCTCCGGCATGTGGTCGAAGTTCATGCCGTACACCCCGCACACCATCGTCGGCACGGCGATGATCGCGGCCCATGAGGTGATCTTGCGCATGTCCTCGTTCTGCGCCACGGACGCCTGCGCGAGGTTGGCCTGGAGGATGGAGTTGAGCAGCTCGTCGAAGCCGAGGACCTGCTCCTGGACCCGGGCCAGGTGGTCGGCGACGTCCCGGAAGTACTTCTGGATGTCCGGGTCGATCAGCCGCATCGGCCGCTCGCTCAGCAGCTGCATGGGCCGCAGCAGCGGCGACACGGCCCGCTTGAACTCCAGCACCTCGCGCTTGAGTTGGTAGATCCGGCCGGCGTCCGAGCCGCGCGGCGAGCCCTTGCGCCCCGGTGAGAACACCTCGGTCTCGACCTCGTCGATGTCGTCCTGCACGGCGTCGGCGACCGCGATGTAGCCGTCGACGACGTGGTCGGCGATGGCGTGCAGCACGGCCGAGGGGCCCTTGGCCAGCAGCTCGGGGTCGTCCTGGAGACGGTGCCGCAGGGCCCGCAGGGAGCCCTGACCGCCGTGCCGGACGGTGATGAAGAAGTCCCGTCCGGTGAAGCACATGACCTCGCCGGACTCGACGACCTCGCTGTTGGCGTCGAGCTGGTCGTGCTCCACGTAATGGATGGTCTTGAAGACCGTGAAGAGGGAGTCGTCGTAGCGCTCCAGCTTGGGCCGCTGGTGGGCCTGGACGGCGTCCTCCACCGCCAGCGGGTGCAGTCCGAACTCACTGGCGATGCCGGAGAATTCGGCCTCGGTCGGCTCGTGCAGGCCGATCCACACGAAGCCGCCGTCGCGGCGCACCAGGCGCACCGCCTCGTGCGGCGTGAGCGGGTTCTCGGTCTGGATGCGGCGGCCGTCCCGGTAGATGGCGCAGTCGACGACGGCGGAGGCCGTCGCGGGGCTGCGGGTGGCGTCGTACGTCCCGCCCTCCTTGCGCAGCGACACGCGGGACGGGCGGACGACGGCGCGCAGGTCGCGGATCATCGACATGGCGGGCTCCTTCGCGACAGGCAACGAAAGGCGCCGGACCCGACAGGTGGAACTACCCGGAATGAGGACGTTGGGACTGATGATGTTTGGCACGTCCACAAAGCGGGGAGCACCGCACCGTCGCGGTGGCGAGTCTCGTTACTGATTCAGCTACTGAGGCAGATCAGGCAAAGCGAAACGAAGCGCTCTTCCGCGTGAAGCGAGTGCGAGAGGTGGCGACCAGCCAGAGCCAGAACAGCTACGTCAGCGGCGGGAAGAGCGTGGTGCTACTGCACGGTCGACTTCGGTCCATTGCAGTCCCACCTCCTCCGGCCGGTCCCTCGTAAGGGAGTTCCTTCGGCGTCGGGGCTTGATCGCGACGCTTCTGCGTGCTGCCCCGAACCACCGGGCAAGAGTATCAGCCGCCCGACGTGTCAAGGCCCTTGTTTGCCCGCTACTGACGAGTTCTATGCTCGCCGCATGGCAAATGTTCTTCCTCTGGTCGAGGCCCGGTTGCGTACCGCGCTGGGCGAACCGGACGGGCGCGCGGCGGTCACCTTTCTGGGCACGGACCGCATCGAGGTGCTCCGTTTCCAGGAGGGGGAGATCGTCCGCTACGCCACGCTCGGCATGTCCGCGCACCCCATGACGGACCCCACGACGGTGGTCGCCGACCCGGTCAGGGGGCCGCGCGCCGAGCTGGTCCTGTCGGTGCGTGCCGGGTCGGCCGACACCGACAAGGCGCTCCGGCCGCTCGCCGTACTCGCCGCGTCTCCGCAGGTGGAGGGCCTGGTCGTGGCTCCGGGAGCCTCGCTCGACGTCGGCGAACCGCTGTGGCCCGGCGCCCCCTTCACCTCGGTCCTGGTCGCCGAGCCGGGCGGTCTGGTCGAGGACCTGGAACTCGACGAGCCCCTCGACCCCGTGCGGTTCCTGCCGCTGCTGCCGATGACGCCGAACGAGGCCGCCTGGAAGCGCGTGCACGGCGCCCAGGCGCTCCAGGAGAGGTGGCTGAACCAGGGGACGGACCTCCGGGATCCGTCCCGGAAGTCCGTCCCGCTGGAGTGAGGAAGCTCACCAACCCTTGGCCGTAAAGCATCAGTTGGCGAAGACGGCGACACCGTCCTCGGTCGCGTGCTTCGGCTCCAGCTCCTCGGCTTCGTGCGTGAGCGCCTTCCGCCGTACGACGACCACGAGTGCGCCCACGACCGCGGTGACCGCTGCCACGACGAACGGGATGTGGAGGTCGGTCCACTCCTCGATCTTCGGCGCGAAGTAGGGAGCGGCCGCCGCCGCGAACCAGCGCACGAAGTTGTAGCCCGCGCTCGCCACCGGCCGGGGCGCGTCCGAGACGCCGAGGGCCAGCTCGGTGTAGACGGTGTTGTTCACGCCGATGAAGGCGCCGGACAGGATCGTGCAGACCACGGCGGTCGTGTGGTCGCCGTAACCGAGTACGAGCACGTCGGCCGCGAGCAGTACCAGCGAACCGCCGAGCACCTTCAGCGAGCCGAACCGCTTCTGGAGCCGCGGTGCCACGATCACCGAGAAGACGGCGAGCAGCACGCCCCAGGCGAAGAACACCGCCCCCGACCGGTACGGGCTCATGTTCAGCACGAACGGGGTGAAGGCCAGCACGGTGAAGAACGTGTAGTTGTAGAAGAACGCCGAGACCGCCGCCGAGGCGAGGCCGCCGTGGCCCAGCGCCTTGACCGGGTCCAGGAGCGAGGTCTTGCGGGCCGGCTTCGGCTGCTCCTTCAGGAACACGGTGATGCACAGGAAGCCGATCGCCATCAGGAACGCCGTACCGAAGAACGGGTAGCGCCAGCTGGCGTCGCCGAGCAGGGCGCCCAGCAGCGGTCCGCACGCCATGCCGAGGCCGAGGGCCGACTCGTACAGCAGGATCGCCGCCGCGCTTCCGCCGGCCGCCGCGCCGACGATGACCGCGAGGGCCGTCGAGACGAACAGCGCGTTGCCGAGACCCCAGCCGGCCCGGAAGCCGACCAGTTCGCCGACGGATCCGGAGGTGCCCGCGAGGCCGGCGAACACCACCACGAACGCGAGGCCGAGCAGCAGCGTCTTCCGGCCGCCGATCCGGCTGGAGACGAAGCCCGTCACCAGCATCGCGACGGCGGTGATGAGGAAGTACGAGGTGAAGAGCAGGGAGACCTGGCCGGCCGTGGCGTGCAGACCCTGGGCGATGGACGGCAGGATCGGGTCGACGAGTCCGATGCCCATGAAGGCGACGACCGACGCCCCGGCGGTCGCCCACACGGACTTGGGCTGCTTCAGGAGGCCGCCCGCTCCGGCGTCGAAGGGGTCCATTGCTTGCTCCCTTTCCCGAACGGAAGTAGTTGGTATTTACACATACTAAGTTAGCTAGGCTAATTAATGCAAGGGGCACCTAGTGTGGGGGTGAAGGGTTCCGTCCGGTTGGGTGATCGTCCTTGACGCGACGGGGCGGGGGTAGGACCGTGGGGCCCTATGAGGGGCGAACCCAGTTGCCCGAAGTGCGGTGGCCGGGTCAGGGCTCCCGGCCTCTTCTCCGACTCGTGGCAGTGCGATGTGCACGGCACCGTCCATCCGGTGCAGCCCGTGATACCGCCCAGCGTCGACGCCCTCAACGTCGTGGTGCACCGCACCCGGGTGCCGGTGTGGATGCCCTGGCCGCTGCCGGTCGGCTGGCTGTTCACGGGCGTGGCCTGCGCGGGGGACGACCGCACGGGTGGCCGCGCCACGGCCGTGGCCTGCACGGGGCCCGGGCCGCTCGGCGGGATGGGTGAGCTGATCCTGGTGGCGGAGGAGCTCGGCGTCGGACTCGGTGCGCGGTACGCGGGCATGGACGGTCCGGATCCGGGGCCGTACATGGACGTCGGGAAACCGGCTCAGGCGAAGGTTCTCGCCGCCGGGCGTCCGACTCCGCTGTGGCATGTGTCCGGTGCGCCGGACGATCGTGCGGTTTTCGCCGGTGAGGCGCTCGGGATGTGGCTGTGGGCGGTCGTGTGGCCGGAGCAGTCGGGGTTGTTGATGTACGACGAGTTGGTGCTGGCGGATCTGCGTGAGGCAGGGGCGGAGGTGGAGCTGGTGCCGTGTGGGGCTCTGTCGCCGCGACTGCTTCAGCCGTAGTGCCCAGGGGGCGGGGCTTCGGGTGTGCGGGCGGCTGCCGGGGGGTCTGTGGGTCGTCGTGCGGTTCCCGCGCCCCTTGGGGGCGTTGCTGTAGGGGGCGCTTGGGGGGTTCGGGTGTGACAGGGGTCGTCGAAAATCTGGTTATCCTTGAGCAGCCCTGCTCGTCCCGTCAGTGTCTGGAGTCCGCGTCGTGCGTATCGATCTGCACACCCACTCCACCGCTTCCGACGGTACGGACGCTCCGGCCGAGCTGGTGCGGAAGGCCGCCGCGACCGGGCTGGACGTCGTCGCGCTGACCGATCACGACACCACCCGTGGCCACGCCGAGGCGATCGCCGCGTTGCCCGGGGGACTCACGCTGGTCACCGGAGCGGAGCTCTCCTGCCGGCTCGACGGCATCAGCATGCACATGCTGGCGTACCTCTTCGACGCCGAGGAACCGGCGCTGCTAGCCGAGCGCGAACTGGTCCGGGACGACAGGGTGCCCCGGGCGCAGGGCATGATCGCCAAGCTTCAGGAGCTGGGCGTGCCCGTGACCTGGGAGCAGGTGGCGCGGATCGCCGGTGACGGGTCCGTCGGGCGTCCGCACGTGGCGACCGCGCTCGTCGAGCTGGGCGTCGTGCCGACCGTCAGCGACGCCTTCACCCAGGACTGGCTCGCCGACGGCGGCCGGGCCTTCGTGGAGAAGCACGAGACCGACCCCTTCGAGGCGATCCGGCTGATCAAGGGCGCGGGCGGGGTCGCGGTGTTCGCGCACCCCGGTGCGAGCAAGCGAGGGCGTACGGTGCCGGAGGCCGCGATCGCCGAGATGGCCGCGGCCGGGCTGGACGGCGTCGAGGTCGACCACATGGACCACGACACGGATACGCGAGCGCGGCTGCGGGGGCTGGCCAAGGAACTGGGGCTTCTGGTGACCGGGTCCAGTGACTATCACGGCAGCCGGAAGACGTGTGTGCTCGGGGAGTACACGACGGATCCCGAGGTGTACGGGGAGATCACACGGCGGGCCTTCGGGGCGTTTCCGGTGCCCGGGGCCGGCGGGGTCTGAGGTCTCTGTCCTGTAGGTCCGTCTTTCAGGCACCCGGCGTTGTCGGCTGTGCCCACGCCGTTCCGCCGTGCGGAACGCCTGCCCACAGCGGTTGCGGACGCCCGCTGCCCACCCTCAGTACTCCCGCAAGGCCATCACGCTCATGTTCGATCTCGCCGTTTTCGGCTCCCTGTTCCTGACCCTCTTCGTCATCATGGATCCCCCCGGGATCACCCCGATCTTCCTCGCGCTCACCGCCGGACGGCCCGGCAAGGTGCAGAAGCGGATGGCCTTCCAGGCCGTCTGTGTCGCCGGTGGTGTGATCACCGTGTTCGGGCTGCTCGGGCATCAGATCCTGAACTACCTGCACGTGTCCGTGCCCGCGTTGATGATCGCGGGCGGGCTGCTGCTCCTGCTGATCGCCCTCGATCTGCTGACCGGCAAGACGGACGAGCCGAAGCAGACCAAGGACGTCAACGTCGCTCTCGTGCCGCTGGGCATGCCGCTGCTGGCCGGGCCCGGGGCGATCGTGTCGGTCATCCTCGCCGTGCAGAAGGCCCACACGGTCGCCACGCAGGTGTCCGTGTGGACGGCGATCCTCGCCATCCACGTCGTGCTGTGGCTGGTGATGCGCTACTCGCTGGTGATCATCCGGATCATCAAGGACGGCGGTGTGGTCCTGGTGACGCGGCTCGCGGGCATGATGCTGTCCGCGATCGCCGTGCAGCAGATCATCAACGGGGTCACGCAGGTGATCCAGGGGAGCTGAGGCGCCGGCTGAGGCGCCGCCGCGTCAGGCGGGGCGGGTGAGTACGGTGCCGATCTCCCTGGCCGGTCCCGTGTGGGCGAGGTACTCCTCGATCTTGTGCGCGCGGTCCCGGCCGTTCTGGACGGCCAGCTGCGTGAGCTTGCCCCACCGCTCGTCCTCCAGGGGGCAGCCGACGGCCACCGCGTCGGTGGGGCACCAGACGTTGACCCAGTCGCGGACCTTCGGCGGCCGGTGCGGGCCGCGGGCGAGGAGCCGCTCGTTGACGCCGTCCAGCCCGAGCGGACTGCCCGCGGTGACCAGCAGTACGGGGTCGAGGCCCTCCGGGAGCCGGTTCAGCAGGTCCATGCCGACGACCGTGCCCAGGCTGTGCGTGACCAGCACCAGCTCGCCGGTGGCGGGCATCGTCTCCAGGACGCTGTCCAGCACGGCCTGCCGCACGGCACTGTCGCCGAGGTACAGGTCGACGTCCCGCAGGAACGTGGCGATGGTCCACTCGTCCAGGTCGGACCGGGCGGCGAGCCAGCTCAGCGGCCGGTGCAGTGCGCCGACCAGCCCCGCCCCGAAGCCCTCCGTGGCCGCCGGCCCGTTCTGCGGCATGCCGGCCCGGGCGGCCGCCTCGTAGAGCAGCTGCTCGTAGGAGCCGGTGGGTGACTCGGCGGCGAAGACCTCGGCGGCAGCGGCGGCGCTCACCTCGTCGAGTCCGACGGCCCGGGCCGTGCTCTCCCGCCCGGTCACGAGGTCGGCCAGTCTCGTGCCGTAGAACGGGAACCACACGTCCTCCGGGTGGACCGTGGGCAGGGCGGCGAGCGTGAGGCCCTGGTTCAGGCCGGACGTCCAGCTCCGCCGGAGGTCCTCGGGCTCCTTGCTCTGCTGGTCCCTGCCGTGCAGGAAGACCAGGTGCCGACGGCCGCCGAAGGCGGTGCCGCGGGCCGGGCGTCCCTTCTTGGGGCTCCGTGTCCCGGGCGTCCGGGTCTCGCTCTCGGTCATGGCCGCCGTCCCGGGGACGTCCGGGGCCGACGGGGTCGTGATGCCGGATACGCCCGGCATCACGCTTCTTTCCGGCTGGGTCGCGAGCGCGGCCGTGCTCCGGTCCAGGCCGGAGTCCGGGCCCATCTCGGCCAGCAGCGCACGGCGCCCGGGGTCGAGGTCCAGCCGGGCCAGATGCTTCAGGATCGAGCTGATGCGGACGCCCTCGTTGGCGGCCCAGTCGATCGCGTCGTCGCCGTCGCCCTGGCTCCAGGGCCGGCCGTCCTTCCGCAGGACGCGGCCCTGGTCGTCCTTCTTCGGGACGCCGCTGTGGTGCAGGGCCACGACCTCCCACTGGTCGTTGAAGACGGGGGAGCCCGAGTTACCGGGGCGGGTGTCGGTCCGGTAGTGGACGAAGTCGTCGAGCCGTACCAGCACCGCGTTGTCACGCAGAACGATCTCCTTGAGGCGCCCGTCCGGGTGACCGATGATGTTCACCTTCTCGCCGAGCACCAGCTTGCCGAGCTGCACGCTGAGCCGGTTCCAGCCGAAGACCTCGCCCGGCGGGCGGCCGTCCTGGGTGGGCACGACCGCCACGAGGGCGAAGTCCAGCCGCTGGTCCGCGGCGAAGAAGGTCCCCGGGTCGAGCTCCATGCGGACGGCGGTGTCGGGGACGTTGTCGACCGTGACCTGGGCGTTGAACTCCGCGAAACACCGGCGGGCGAAGCCCTCGTCGGGCAGCACGTGGTGGTTGGTCATCAGCAGCCGCGGCGAGACCAGGAAGCCGGTGCCGTGCGGAAGCTCGCGGCCGTCACGGCGCAGCGTGATCCGGGCGACCGTGGCTCCGGCCCTGACCCCGCGCGGCAGGAAGCTCCAGGCCTGGAGCTCGTTCGACAGGTCGATGATGCGTTCGTTGGCCTGGGGCAGATCCATGGCCTCGCCGCGGATGTCCGCCACCACCGCCGAGGGCGACAGACCGCCCCGGTCGAGGATCCGGTCGGCGCGTACGGCGAGCGCGTCCGGATTGTCCGGGAACCGCACACCGGCCGCGATCCGGCCTTCGACCCGCTCACGCTCCGCGGCGGAATCCTCGTACCGCTGCGCGGCCTCGGCTGTGGCCCGTTCGTGCAGTTCCTCGTTCGACCGGCCCATGACGGACATGCGGTCCACCGTCCTGTTCTCTGTCTCGCCGTCCCCCTCAGCCAGTACGCCCCCCACCAGGGAGGTCCGCAACAGCAAAGCCCCCGCACGGCCGATGGCGTGCGGGGGCTTCGAAGTGTGGGAGAGCGGCGCGCGTTACGAGGCCGTGGTCCCGGCCGGGCGGATCCAGAGGCGCTGCCCTGTGGCGGCGGCCTGCTGAACGATGCGGTTGACGGAGGCGGCGTCCACGACGGTCGTGTCCACGGGCGTGCCGTCGACGTCGTCGAGGTGCATGATTTCGAAGCGCAAGGGCTTCTCCCTTCGTCTGGTCATCCTCCTGAGGAGAACTACTTGGTGGTCGGCCCACGAGGCAGCGGTGCCCGGTGTTCCGTATGGGTCAACCGCACAGGGCGGCTGAAACATTCCCTACGCTAAGGAAATTTTTCGACCGGCTAATTACTGAGTCGTAAGGCTGTCGTTACGGGACCGACCGGGACCGGTTGTGTTCGCAGCGTGACCGCCGGGACAATGGAGGTGATGAACGACGACCTCGCGGCCCTGAGCGCCCGCATCGACCGCACCAACGAGCTGCTCCAGCGCATGCTCGCCGAGGTGGCGAAGACACCCTCGACCCATGCGATCTTCGTCGATGCCGGGTACCTGTACGCGGCCGCGGGACGGCTCGTCACCGGTACGGAGGACCGCCGGGCCTTCGACCTCGATGCCGAGGGCCTGATCGACGCGCTCATCGACAAGGCCCGCACGATCTTCGCGGACAGCAGGCTGCTGCGGGTCTACTGGTACGACGGCGCCCGCCGCCGCATCCACACGGCGGAGCAGCAGAGCATCGCGGAACTGCCGGACGTCAAGGTGCGGCTGGGCAACCTGAACTCCAACAACCAGCAGAAGGGCGTCGACTCACTCATCCGCACCGACCTGGAGTCCCTCGCCCGGCACCGCGCCATCAGCGACGCGGCCCTGCTCGGCGGCGACGAGGACCTGGTGTCGGCGGTGGAGGCGGCCCAGGGGTACGGCGCCCGCGTGCACCTGTGGGGCATCGAGGCGCCGGAGGGCCGCAACCAGGCGGAGCCCCTCCTGTGGGAGGTCGACAGCCAGCGCACCTTCGACCTCGACTTCTTCAAGCCCTACGTCTCCCGCCGCGCAGCCCCCGCCTACGAGGCGACCGCGGGCCGGCCCACCCGTGAGGACGTGCGGTTCGTGGGCGCGCAGATCGCGGCGAAGTGGCTGGCGGCCCGCGGCCGGGACACCCTGGTCGAGCTGCTGCCCGGCCACCCCTACCTGCCCGGCTCGGTGGACCAGGACCTGCTCGTGGAGGCGGAGGGCCTGTTGCAGTACTCGCTGCGCGGCCAGGCGGACCTGCGGCGCGCACTGCGGGACGGCTTCTGGGAGCACCTTCAGACGCAGTACTAAGGCGTGCGGGTCCCGTCCCAGAAGTCGGCGAGGGCGTGGGCGGTCGGCAGGGGCTGGTCGGCGCCCGGGGAGTGCTCGGCTCCCGGGATGACCGTGCGGTGCGCGTTCAGCCGTACGGCCATGTCGTCGAGGATCGCCACCGGCCAGGTGTCGTCGTGCGCGCCCGACAGGACGTGGAACGGCAGGGGCACGGCGGCGAGTTCGTCGACCCGGTCCGGCTCGGTGCACAACTGGCGGCCGGTCGCGAGAAGTTGGGCGGGGCTGTTGCCCAGCCAGCGGCGGCGCAACTGCTCCGCGTCGCCGGGACCGCGAGCGGGCCCGCCCACCTCCTCCGGCGGTCCCATGGCCTGGATGGCCTCCCACACCTGCTCCATCGACAGCACGGCGAGCGCGTCCCGCAGCACCTTCACGCGCTGCTGCTGCGAGACGGAGATCTCCGCCGGGCCGGACGAGACCAGGGTGAAGGAGAGGAAGGGGGAGTGGTCGAGCAGCACGGCCGCGCGCGCGATCTGCCCGCCGAGCGAGTGCCCCACGAGGTGCACGGGTACGCCGAGCGCCTCGGCCTGCGCGAGCACGTCCCGGGCCAGTTCCCGCTGGGCGTAGGCGGATTCGTCGTCCACGGGGCCGTCCGACTCGTGCTGCCCCCGCCCGTCCACGGCGACGACCCGGTACCCGCGCTCCGCGAGCGGCTCGTGGAGCAGCCTGAAGTCCTCCTTGCTGCCGGTGAATCCGGGCAGCATCAGGGCGACTCCCCTGACCCCTGCCCCCGCCTTCGGTGACGAGTCGACGACGGCGAACTCGCCCCGGGTGGTGCGCAGGGGGTATGCGCGGGCGCCCGGGGGTGGGGTGAAGGTGGCTTGCCTGGTCACGGGGTGAGGGTAGCGGGTGGGGCGGGGCGGCGGGCCGGTAGTGGGCTGGTGGTTGGGGTGCGCCGGTGGGTGGCGGCCGGTGGAGACGCGGGCGGGCCGCGCTCGGGGGCAATGCCGATGGCCCGGCCCCCACACGCGGTGGGGGCCGGGCCATCGAGGGAGTGTCAGCCCTCCGTGGGCTCCGCGGCGGCCGTGGCCTTGCGGGTGCGGCGGGCCTTCGGCTTCGCCTCGATCGCGTCGTCCGCGACCTCGGCGGAGGCCGTGGCGGCCGCTGCCGACTTCCGCGTGCGACGCGGCTTGGCGGCCTCCGGCTCCTGCCCGGCCTGTGCCGGGATGTCGGCGGGCTCGGTGACCTTGCGGGTGCGGCGGCGCGGCTTGGCTTCCGTGCCTTCGGCCGTGTCGGCGGCGGCTTCGGCCGCTGCGGCGGTCTTCCGCGTGCGACGCGGCTTGGCCTCGGCGGTCTCGGCATCCGCGGCAGCGGCGGCCGTCTTCCGCGTACGGCGCGGCTTCGCCTCGGTCGCCTCGGCCGTGTCGACGCTCGCCTCGGCCTTGGCCGTCGCCTTGCGCGTACGCCGCGGCCTGGCCTCGGCGGCCTCCGGCTCCTGAGCCGACTGGGCCGGGATCCCGGCACCGACGGTCTCGGCGGACTCGGCGGTCTCGACGGCCTTGCGGGTGCGGCGGCGCGGCTTGGCTTCCGTGCCTTCGGCGGTGTCGGCGGCGGCTTCGGCTGCTGCGGTGGTCTTCCGCGTGCGGCGGGGCTTGGGCTCGGTGGCCTGTGCTTCGCCTGCGGTGTCCTCGGTCGCTGCCGTGGCCTTGCGCGTACGCCGGGGCTTCGCTTCGGCGGTCTCGGCCGTGTCGACGGCGTCCTCCGCGACGGCGGTCGCCTTGCGCGTGCGGCGCGGCTTGGTCTCCGTGCCTTCGGCGGTGTCGGCGGCGGCTTCGGCTGCTGCGGTGGTCTTCCGCGTGCGGCGGGGCTTGGGCTCGGTGGCCTGTGCTTCGCCTGCGGTGTCCTCGGTCGCTGCCGTGGCCTTGCGCGTACGCCGGGGCTTGGCCTCGGCGGTCTCGGCCGTGTCGGCGGCGTCCTCCGCCGCGGCCGAGGCCTCGGACTTGGCAGCCGTCTTGCGGGTGCGGCGGGGCTTCGTCTCCGTCGGCTCCGGTGCGGACTCGGTGGCGGTGGTTCCCTCGGCCGTGTCTACCGCCTGCTCGGCCGCGGAGGCGGCCGTGGTCCTGCGGGTGCGGCGGCGCGGCTTGGCCGCAGGCGCCTCGGGCTGTTCGGCCACCGGGGCGGCCACGACCGGTGCGGCATCCGCGTCCGCGTCCGCCGGGGTCGTTGCAGCCGCCGACGGCGTCACCGCGGTCTCCACCGCCGGCGTCTCCACCGGCGTCTCCGACCTGCGCGTACGGCGCCGGCGCGGCTTCGCCGCCTCCGTGCTCGTGCCCTCCGCCGTCGCCACGGCGTTCTCCGCCGGTGCGGACGCGGGGGACTCGACCGCAGTGACCGGCGCCGACTCGGCTGCCGAGGCGCCGCCGCGGGTGCGGCGACGGCGACGCGGGGTGCGAGGAGCCGTCACGGCCTCCGCCTCGGCGGAACCGCCCGTGACCGTGGTGTCCGGAGCCGCGGTGCCGGCGGACTCCGGTGCGCCGTCCAGCGGCGTCCCGCCGCGCGTACGGCGGCGGCGTCGCGGCGTACGGGCCGAACGCTCGTGGTCGGCCGACGGGGACTCGTCCCGGCCGCCGCGGCCGCGGCCTCCGCGCCCGCGCGGTCCCCGGCCGCCGGTCTCGCCCAGGTCCTCCAGCTCCTCCGCGTCCAGCCCGGCGCGCTTGCGCTCCGAGCGCGGCAGGACGCCCTTCGTGCCCTCGGGGATGCCGAGGTCGGTGAAGAGGTGCGGGGAGGTGGAGTACGTCTCCGGCGGGTCGTTGAAGCCCAGGTCCAGCGCCTTGTTGATCAGCTGCCAGCGCGGGATGTCGTCCCAGTCGACGAGCGTGATCGCGATGCCCTTGGCGCCCGCGCGGCCCGTACGGCCGATGCGGTGCAGGTACGTCTTCTCCTCTTCCGGCGACTGGTAGTTGATGACGTGCGTGACGCCCTCGACGTCGATGCCGCGCGCGGCGACGTCGGTGCAGACGAGCACGTCCACCTTGCCGTTGCGGAAGGCACGCAGGGCCTGCTCGCGGGCGCCCTGGCCCAGGTCGCCGTGGACCGCGCCGGAGGCGAAGCCGCGCTGCTTGAGCTGGTCGGCGAGGTCGGCCGCCGTGCGCTTGGTGCGGCAGAAGACCATCACCAGCCCGCGGCCCTCGGCCTGAAGGATGCGCGCGACCATCTCGGGCTTGTCCATGTTGTGCGCGCGGTAGATGAACTGCTTGGTGTTCGCGACCGTCTTGCCCGCGTCGTCCGGCGCCGTGGCGCTGATGTGCGTGGGCTGCGACATGTAGCGGCGGGCCAGTCCGATGACAGCGCCCGGCATGGTCGCCGAGAACAACATCGTCTGGCGCCGGACCGGCAGCATGTTGATGATCTTCTCGACGTCGGGCAGGAAGCCCAGGTCGAGCATCTCGTCGGCCTCGTCGAGGACCAGACACCTGACGTGCTTCAGGTTCAGCTTCTTCTGCCCGGCGAGGTCGAGCAGCCGGCCCGGGGTGCCGACGACCACGTCGACGCCCTTCTTCAGGGCCTCGACCTGGGGCTCGTAGGCCCGGCCGCCGTAGATCGCGAGGACACGCACGTTGCGCACCTTGCCCGCGGTCAGCAGGTCGTTGGTGACCTGCGTGCACAGCTCGCGCGTGGGGACGACGACGAGCGCCTGCGGGGCGTCGGTGAGGTCCTCGGGCTCGGCGCGTCCGGCCTCGACGTCGGCGGGGACGGTGACGCGCTCGAGGAGCGGGAGGCCGAAGCCCAGCGTCTTGCCGGTGCCGGTCTTGGCCTGGCCGATGACGTCCGCGCCCGAAAGGGCCACGGGGAGCGTCATCTCCTGGATGGGGAAGGCGGTGGTGATGCCGACGGCCTCCAGGGCCTCGGCGGTCTCGGGGAGAATTCCGAGCTCTCGGAACGTCGTAGTCAGGGTGCTGCCTCTTCTGTGTGGGCGGCGCGAGGCGAGCGCGGGGGTCTTGTCGGACCGTGCCGGGGACGTCGGCTGCCTACGGGCGGGCCGTAGAGCACGGGACCGCGCCGACGCTCTAGCGCTCATGCCGCTGAGGGTGTCCCCCTCCGGGTCTCGTACGCACTGTGGCGGACGGCCGGGGGAGGCTGTCGGGTCGGAGCCGATCGGGCCACCGACCGGGCATCCTCATACGTGCGGCCTGTCGAGGTACGTCGACGTACCAGCAGGCGCATTACCACCATACCCCGGAATCCCGCACACGCGACGGCCGATTTGGTCACGTAGTCGTCGTCACACTGATTGACCAGGGCCTTACGCCTTCCGGCGGGCGGGCTATTGTGCGCTTCATGACGAGCTCTGACAAGCCTGAGAACGCCTCGGACACCACCGCCACCCCGGCCGAACACACCGGAGTCGCCGCCCGGGACTGGGCGACGGCCTCAGCCGACCCGCAGTACCGCGCCGCTGTCGTGGACCTGCTCGGTGCGCTCGCGTACGGCGAACTGGCGGCGTTCGAGCGGCTCGCGGAGGACGCCAAGCTGGCGCCGACGCTGGAGGACAAGGCGGAGCTGGCGAAGATGGCGTCGGCCGAGTTCCACCACTTCGAGAGGCTGCGCGATCGGCTCGCCGAGATCGGGGAGGAGCCGACGCGGGCGATGGAGCCGTTCGTCGCGGCCTACGACGGGTTCCACAAGCAGACGGCCCCCTCGGACTGGCTGGAGGGCCTCGTCAAGGCCTACGTCGGCGACTCCATCGCCAGCGACTTCTACCGGGAGGTCGCGGCCCGGCTGGACTCCGACTCCCGCGGTCTGGTGCTGGCCGTGCTCGACGACACCGGGCACGGCGGCTTCGCCGTGGAGAAGGTGCGTGCCGCGATCGACGCGGACCCGCGGGTGGGCGGGCGGCTCGCGCTGTGGGCACGGCGGCTGATGGGCGAGGCCCTGTCGCAGTCCCAGCGGGTGGTCGCCGACCGGGACGCGCTGTCGACCATGCTGGTGGGCGGCGTCGCGGACGGCTTCGATCTCGCCGAGGTCGGCAAGATGTTCTCCCGGATCACCGAGGCGCACACCAAGCGGATGGCCGCGCTGGGCTTGGCCGCGTAGCGCTCCGCACCGGGGTGGGCTTGGCCGCGTGGCGCTTCGCACAGGTGGTTCCGGTCGCGTGGCGCTGCGCGCCGACGTGATCCCGGCTGCGTGGCGCTTCGCGCCCGGGCGGTTTCGGCTGCCGGGCGCTTCGCACAGATGGTTCCGGTCGCGTGGCGCTCGCGGAGGTGGTTCCGCTCGGAATGGCGTTCCGCGCACGGTGGCTCAGCAGCAGGTGGGCGTGGCCCGGGCCCTCGCCGCCGCTGTGTCGCGGCTGCGGGCCGGTGCCGGCCGGGCGCGCAGGTCTCCGCGCGCCTGACGGCTCCGGCTACGCCGTCGCCGATCGTCGGCGCAGCCGGCCCGCGGGGCGCAGCAGCAGCGACAGCGAGGCCACCGAGACGATCACCGCGCCGAGCAGCACCACCAGCAGGTGCCCGGCCTCCAGTGCGCTGTGCATGACGAAGGCCCCGAAGAGGGCGCCCGCGACGCCGGTCGACAGGACCAGGGGGCGGGCCGGGAGCCGGTGCGCCAGGCGATGCGTGGCCGCCCATGACAGAGCCAGGCCGAGAATCGCGGAACTCAGCGCTTCCAGGAGCATGTCGAGGTCCCTCCCACATGGCCGGCTGCCCAAATCGGTCGTAGCCCGTCTTACCCCTGACCTGCGCAATCCAACCCACTTCTGTGGGTGAACCGTGCTCCATCCGTGGAGGAACCCGTGCGCCGTACGCGAACGGGAACGCGAACGGGGCGGGTCGGCCGACAGCCGTCCCGCCCCGTTCACGCATGCGCCTACAGAGCGCCGAAGCCCACCTTGCGCGGGGCCGGCTCGCCGATCTCGATGTACGCGAGACGGTCGGCCGGGACCAGGACCTTGCGGCCGTGCTCGTCCACGAGGGTCAGCAGCGGCGACTTCCCGGCCAGCGCCTCGGACACCGCCCGCTCGACCTCCTCGGCACTCTGACCGCTCTCCAGAACGATCTCGCGGGGCGCGTGCTGCACGCCGATCTTGACCTCCACGGCTATGTCCCTCCGACGGTCAGTGATGTGCGCGACCTTCCGCGCCGTACGCAGCACACATTAGCCCGGTGAGGGGACCGGCATGCTCCGCCCGAGAACGCCACGAGCGAACAGCGGGCGGGAACAAAGCCGCCGTCAGTGGTGCTGCTGGTCGGTTCCGTGCAGCGGGAAGCCCGCGATGCCGCGCCACGCCAGCGAGGCGAGCAGCTGCACGGCCTGGTCGCGCGGCACGCTGCGGTCGCTGTGCAGCCAGGACCGCGCCACCACCTGGGCGAGGCCGCCCAGGCCCGAGGCGAGCAGCATCGACTCCGCGCGCGACAGGCCCGTGTCCTCGGCGATGACGTCGCAGATCGCCTCCGCGCACTCGTTGGTGACCTTGTCGACGCGCTCGCGCACGGCGGGCTCGTTCGTCAGGTCCGACTCGAAGACCAGGCGGAAGGCGCCGCCGTCGTCCTCGACGTACGCGAAGTAGGCGTCCATCGTCGCCCGGACGCGCTGCTTGTTGTCGGTCGTCGACGCCAGCGCGTTCCGTACGGCCTGGATGAGCGACTCGCAGTGCTGGTCCAGCAGCGCGAGATACAGGTCGAGCTTGCCCGGGAAGTGCTGGTAGAGCACCGGCTTGCTGACGCCGGCGCGCTCGGCGATGTCGTCCATCGCGGCCGCGTGGTAGCCCTGGGCCACGAAGACCTCCTGGGCGGCGCCCAGGAGCTGGTTCCGTCGGGCACGGCGTGGCAGGCGTGTGCCCCGCGGGCGAACCGCCTCTGTCTGCTCGATGGCTGTCACGCCGCCTCCCATAGTCGTCCACGTGCGGATCTGGCCGCGTCGCCATCGTACTTTTCGGTAACCCTCGTGTGCGCGGTGAGAACGCAGAATTTCACGGACCGGACGGTTATGAAAGCGGTTGAGAACGTTTCAAACAGGTTCAGAGCGGGCAAAATGCGGCTCCTTTCCTGCCCGGTGGCTCGGTGCTGTTCCTCGTCGCCACCCGGCGGCGTACGTCACCGGTAGTCGTCCTCGTCGAGAGAGACGATCCGGGCCTGCTCCACCAGGTCGGCCTCATTGGCGCGGTCCGGGTCGACACCGGTCAGCGGGTCGTCGCGGTTCGGTGCGACGTCCGTGTGCTGCTCGGCCGCGTCGACCTCGGGGGCCTCGACGTCGTACTCCGGCGTCTCCGACGCCTCCTCGGCCTCGAAGGTCTCCGGGTCGGTGGGGTCTACGGCCATGCTGGGCTCCCTTCCTACGAACGTCCCTGGGAATGCAGGGGCCACACGCGGGTGCCCTCTCTACGAGCCTAGGAGACACCCGATCCGGACGCTATGCGATCCGCGTCCGGGACGTGACGCAGTGCGCATCCCGTTGGCTGCTTCTCATCTGCCCTGCCTTTCCCAGGTGCCTCCCCGTTCTCGGGTGCCTTTCCTTCTCCGCGCCTTCCCCGTCTCGGCCTCATGTGCCCGCCCCACATGGCCGATTCCTGTGACGGCGAACACATGAGCCACTACGTGATCGTCTCGTAACATTGCCGCATGTCTTCGACCGAGCTGCCGTTCGTGCCGCCCGCCAATGTGCTGCCGAAGGTGGCGGCCGTCAGGGTCGCCGAGGGCGAGCGGCTCAGCTCGGTCGAGCTGCCGGGGGTCACGCTGGCGGTGCGGTCGCGGCCCCCCGCGCGCCAGGGGCTGGCTCCCGCGCTGTACGTGCACGGACTCGGGGGTTCCTCGCAGAACTGGTCGGCGCTGATGCCGCTGCTCGACGACGTCGTCGACAGTGAGGCCCTCGACCTGCCGGGTTTCGGCGACTCCCCGCCGCCGGACGACGGCGACTACTCGGTCACGGGGCACGCGCGCGCGGTCATCCGTTACCTCGACGCCACCGGTCGCGGCCCCGTGCACCTGTTCGGGAACTCGCTCGGTGGCGCCATCACCACCCGTGTCGCCGCGGTACGGCCCGATCTGGTCCGTACGCTCACGCTCGTGTCGCCCGCTCTGCCCGAAATCCGAGTGCAGCGCACCGCCGTGCCCACAGCGCTGCTGGCGGTGCCCGGTGTCGCGCCGCTCTTCACCCGGCTGACCCGCGAGTGGACGGCGGAGCAGCGCGTCCGTGGCGTGATGGCGCTGTGTTACGGGGATCCGGGGCGGGTGACGCCGGAAGGATTCAGCAACGCCGTGCACGAGATGGAGCGGCGGCTGCGGATGCCGTACTTCTGGGACGCCATGACGCGTTCCGCGCGCGGGATCGTGAACGCGTACACCCTGGGTGGCCAGCAGGGACTGTGGCGCCAGGCCGAACGCGTTCTCGCGCCGACCCTCCTCGTCTACGGTGGGCGTGACCAACTCGTCGGCTTCCGGATGGCCCAGAAGGCGGCGCGGGCGTATCGCGACTCGCGGCTGGTGACGTTGCCGGACGCGGGACACGTGGCCATGATGGAGTACCCGGAGACGGTGGCCATGGCGTTCCGTGAACTCCTCGAAGACGCGGGGGAGTCCGGCGAACGGCGAGCGAAGCGAGCTCGCACGGACGAGGCCGTCGACGAAGCAGGCACCGACGAGAGCATGGGGGGCTGAGGCGCGACGTGGGACGCCACAGCCGCCGTGGGCCGGTCGCCAAGGGCGACACCGCGGACACAACCGCAGTACGGGACGGTCGGACCGGGTCGGGACAGGGGTCCGGTCAGGGCCAGGCAGCGGACACGAGCCGGGGAGGCCGGACGGCCCCGCCCCGGGCCGCGTCGCAGGGCGGCCGACCGCAGCCGGGTGCGGGTCCGCGCCGGGTGCCGGGGCCTCGGCCCGCGACGGTGGACGGGACGCCGGCGCAAGGGGCGCCTGAGCGCGGAACGTCTGCGCACGGGGCGCCTTCGCACGGCACGCCCGCGCAGGGGATGCCGCGTCTTCCGGACGGCTGGTTGCCGGACGGTACGCCCGTGCACGGCGCTCCGCGCCTGCCCGACGGCACACCGGCGCGCGGGCTGCCGCGTTTCCCTGACGGTACGCCGGCGCGGGGTGTTCCCCGGCTGTCTGACGGGACCCCGGCGCATGGTGTTCCGAGGTTTCCCGACGGGACCCCTGGGCAGGGTGGTCCGCGGCTTCCGGACGGTACGCCGACGCATGGTGTTCCGCGGTTGCCCGACGGGACCCCGGCGCGCGGCATTCCGAGGTTTCCCGACGGGACTCCCGCGCACGGCGTTTCCCGGCTCCCGGACGGTACCCCCGCGCGCGGGGTGCCCCGGGTTCCCGATGGGACTCCCGCGCACGGGTTCCCCCAGGCCCGGGGAGGGCATCCCGAGCAGCGCGAAGCCGGGGGCGGCTGGGGCGAGTTGAGGGGTAGTGGCGGTGCTCCCATACCGCGGCAGCGACGGGCTTCCGGCCCCGGGCCGCGGCAGGAGTATCTCGACGCCTTCGGCGAGGAGGACGACGTCTTCGCACCCCGTACGCCCGCCTCCGCACACGCGGCGGACGCCTATGCCTGCGTCTCGGACTGGAACGCCGGCGCCCCGGCCGGAATCCGCTCCGACGATGACGATGACGACGACGTGGCGCCCACGGGCACGCCCGCCCCGGTCAGGGGCGCCAAGGGCCGTGCCTTCACCGGCATCGCTGCCGCCGCCGTCACCACCGTGCTGGCCGTGATCGTCGCCGGACAGGTCACCGACGACCCCGGCGGCTCCGGCGTGCAGTCGCAGTCCGCCACCGACCAGGCCCGCGACCTCCGGGGCTCCTCGTCCCGCGCGGACGGCCGGGCGCCCGTGCCGGACCCCGGCGCGAAGCCGCTGACGTACGACGAGAAGATGGGCAGGACGTACCCGCTCGGCGCCAAGCTCAAGGGCTCCGGGAAGTTCGACGCCGTGCCCGGCATCGCCGAGGCGCCGGGTGCGGGGCAGAAGTTCACCTACCGCGTGGACGTGGAGCAGGGGCTCGGGCTCGACGCCGAACTGTTCGCCGAGGCCGTGCAGAAGACGCTCAACGACCAGCGCAGCTGGGCCCACAACGGCGCACGTACCTTCGAACGGATCTACTCCGGCAAGCCCGACTTCGTGATCACCCTCGCCAGCCCGGGCACCACCGCCGACTGGTGCGCCAAGTCCGGTCTGGACACCACCGTGGACAACGTCTCCTGCGACTCGGCCGCCACCGAGCGCGTGATGATCAACGCCTACCGGTGGGCGCAGGGCTCGGAGACGTACGGCGACGAGATCCACGCCTACCGGCAGATGCTGATCAACCACGAGGTCGGCCACCGCCTCGGCTACGGCCACGTCACCTGCGACAAGGACGGCGGCCTCGCCCCGGTCATGCAGCAGCAGACCAAGTTCCTCGACCACGACGGCATCCACTGCCGCGCCAACCCCTGGCCGTACCCCGGGAGTTGACAGGCGTCACAGGGGCCGGCCCACGTACCGCGTTGACATGCGCCGGAAGTTCGTTCATATTTCTCGCATGTCGCCCCGTCACGTCTCCGTTCGCGCCGCCATCGAGCTGGCGCTCATCGGCGTGACCTCGCTCTGCGTGGCCGACATCCACTGTTGCTGACGCCCGCCCCAGGCGCGCGTCGCGAAATCTCACGTTCCCCGTGACCCCGTCACGTTCCCTGTGACCCCGTCACGTTCGCTGTGACTTCGTCACGTTCTCGTGGCCCTGACACGGCTTCTTCGACGACCCGGCGCCCGGGCAGACGTGTGTCCAGCTACGTCTCACCGTTCGTCAACTCGTCTCGCGATCCGAGACGTCATCCGAGAGGTCGTCATTCCGATGCGCCAACCGTCCGTCACAGCGCGCCGCGTGGCCGCGGCATCCGTCAGCTTGGTCCTGGCGGCGGGTGCCGCCGCCTGCGGCCCGGAGGACAACGATGCCAAGGGCGTCGGCGGCGACTCCACGCCTCACAAGGGCGGCACCCTCACCGTCCTGAACGCCGGTCCCCAGCAGGACTTCGACCCGGCGCGCCTGTACACCTCCGGCGGCGGCAACGTCCCGTCCCTGGTCTTCCGTACGCTCACCACCCGCAACCGCGAGAACGGCGCCGCCGGCACCCAGGTCGTCCCCGACCTCGCCACCGACACCGGGCGCCCCAGCAAGGACGCGACGGTGTGGACGTACACCCTGAAGAAGGGGCTCACGTACGAGGACGGCACGCCGATCACCTCGGCCGACATCAAGTACGGCATCGAGCGCTCCTTCGCCCCCGAGCTCTCCGGCGGCGCTCCCTATCTGCGGGACTGGCTGGTCGGTGCCGCCGGCTACCAGGGCCCGTACAAGGACAAGAAGGGCCTCGACGCGATCGAGACGCCGGACGACCGGACCATCGTCTTCCACCTGAACAAGCCCGAGGGCGAGTTCCCGTACCTCGCCACGCAGACGCAGTTCACGCCCGTCCCGAAGAGCAAGGACACGGGCACGAAGTACGAGGAGCACCCGGTCTCGTCCGGGCCGTACCGGGTGGTGCGGAACGAGAACGACGGTGAGCGGCTGGTCCTGGAGCGCAACACGCACTGGTCCGCCGCGACCGACGCCGAACGCAAGGCCTACCCGGACAGGATCGACGTACGGTCCGGGCTCGACTCGTCCGTGATCAACCAGCGGCTGTCCGCGTCCCAGGGCGCGGACGCCGCCGCCGTCACCACGGACACCAACCTCGGCCCGGCCGAGCTGGCGAAGGTCAGCGGCGACCAGGACCTCGCCTCACGCGTCGGCACCGGACACTTCGGCTACACGAACTACCTCGCGTTCAACCCGGCCGTCAAGCCGTTCAACGACGTCAAGGTACGGCAGGCCATCTCGTACGCCATCGACCGGTCGTCCGTGGTCAACGCCGCGGGCGGGTCCGCGCTGGCCGAGCCCGCCACCACCTTCCTGCCGCACCAGAAGTCCTTCGGATACACGCCGTACGACCTCTTCCCGGCGGGCAAGGCCGGTGACCCGGCCAAGGCCAGGCAGCTGCTGAAGGAGGCCGGCCACCCGAACGGGCTCACCGTCACGCTGACGCACTCCAACGCCAAGGACTTCGAGACCAGCCCGGAGATCGCGACCGCCGTCCAGGACGCGCTGAAGAAGGCCGGCATCACGGTCAAGCTCCAGGGCCTGGAGGAGAACGACTACTCCGACAAGATCCACGACGTGAAGACCGAGCCGGGCTTCTTCCTCGCCCACTGGGGCGCCGACTGGCCCTCCGGCGGTCCCTTCCTCGCCCCGATCTTCGACGGCCGCCAGATCGTCAAGGACGGCGCGAACTTCAACACGGGCCAGCTGAACGACAAGTCGGTCAATGCCGAGATTGACGCGATCAACAAGTTGACGGATCTTGACCAGGCTGCCAAGAGGTGGGGTGCGCTGGACAAGAAGATCGGCGAGAAGGCCCTGACCGTCCCGCTGTTCCACCCCGTCTACAAGCGCCTGTACGGCGAGGACGTCAAGAACATCGTGATCAGCGACTGGACCGGTGTGCTGGACATCTCGCAGGTCGCGGTGAAGTGACGCCGTGAGTGAGGTACTTCTCGCCACCGGGGCGATCGGGACGGACACCTCCGCCCCGGCTGCCTCGGGGGCCCGTCAGTTCTGGCGGCGGCTGCGCACCCAGCGCGCCGCCCTCGTCGCGGCCGGAGTCGTCGCGCTGCTCGTCCTGGTCGCCCTCGCCGCACCGCTGCTCACCGCCCTCGAGGGCCAGGACCCGACCACCTACCACCCCTCCCTGGTGGACTCCGCGCGCGGGGGCGTGCCCATCGGGCCGCTCGGCGGCATCAGCGGCGACCACTGGCTCGGCGTCGAACCGCAGACCGGGCGCGACCTGTTCGCACGGCTGACGTACGGCGCGCGCGTGTCGCTGGGCGTCGCGCTGGCGGCGACCGTCGTGCAGGTCGCCATCGGGATCACCCTCGGTGTCGCGGCGGCGCTCGGGAAGCGATGGGTTGATCAACTGTTGAGCCGGTTCACGGACATCATCGTCGCCATGCCGCTCATGATCATGTCGTTGGCGCTGCTCGCGATCGTGCCGTCGAGCTTTCCGCGGCCGGTGCTCGTCGCACTCGTCATCGGCCTGATCGGCTGGGGCAACATCGCCCGGATCGTGCGCGCGCAGACGCTCACCCTCAAGGAGCTCGACCACGTCTCCGCGGCCCGGCTCAGCGGCTGGGGCACCTGGAGCATCGCCCGCCGCGAGTTGCTGCCCGGGATCGCCGCGCCCGTCATCACGTACGCCGCGCTGCTCGTCCCGTCGAACATCACCGTCGAGGCCGCGCTGTCCTTCCTCGGCGTCGGAGTGAAGCCGCCGACGCCCTCCTGGGGGCAGATGCTCACCGCCGCCGACGTCTGGTACCAGGCCGCCCCGCAGTACCTGCTGCTGCCCGCGGGCGCGCTGTTCGTCACGGTGTTCGCCCTCACGGTCCTCGGCGACGGGGTCCGCACCGCCCTCGACCCCCGCGCGGCCTCCCGGCTGCGCGTCGGGACGGGACGCAGGCGGGAGTCCAAGGCGGCCGAGGGAGGCAGGGCATGAACGGCTTCACCGGTTTCGTCCTGCGCCGGACCGTCGGCACCGCGGTCACCCTGCTCGCCATCTCGGTGATCGTCTACGTCGTCTTCTACGCCACTCCCGGCAACGTCGCCCAGATCACCTGCGGCCCGCGCTGCTCACCGGAACAGGTGCACCAGGTCGCCCGTCAACTGAACCTCGACGACCCGCTGTTCCTGCGGTACTGGCAGTTCCTCCAGGGCCTCGTCGCCGGCCAGGACTACTCGACGGGTACGTCCGTGCAGCACTGCTCCGCGCCTTGCCTCGGCCTGTCGTACCAGAGCGACCAGCAGGTCACGCAGCTGATCTGGGCGAAGCTCCCGGTCAGTCTGTCCCTGGTGGCGGGCGCGATGGTGCTCTGGCTGCTCCTCGGCGTCGGGACCGGCGTGCTCTCCGCGTGGCGGCGCGGGCGGTTCTCCGAGCGCGTGCTGACCGGTGTCACCCTCGCCGGCACCGCCACCCCGGTCTTCGTGATCGGGCTGGTCCTGATGATCGTCGTCTGCGGGGAACTGCGGCTGCTGCCCTTCCCGCAGTACGTCGCCCTCACCGACGACCCCGAACAGTGGGCGTGGAACCTGTTGCTGCCCTGGCTCTCGCTGGCCCTCATCGAGGCCGCCGCGTTCGCCCGGCTGACCCGGGCGTCGATGCTGGAGACGCTGGCCGAGGATCACATCCGCACTTTCCGCGCGTACGGTGTCGGCGAACGGTCGATCGTCGGGCGGCACGCGCTGCGCGGGGCGTTCGCGCCGGTCATCGCGCTGAACGCCAACAACGTCGGCTCGGCGATCGGCGGCGCGGTGCTCACCGAGACGCTGTTCGGCCTGCCCGGCATCGGACAGGAACTCGTCCATGCCGTCAATGTGGTCGACCTGCCGGTCGTGGTCGGCATGGTCCTCGTCATCGGATTCTTCGTGGTCCTCGCCAACGCCGTCGCGGACGTGCTGTACGCGGTGGCCGACCGACGGGTGGTGCTGACATGAGCCTGGTCGAAGTGACCGGCCTCCGCGTGGACTTCGGCGAGCTGCGTGCCGTCGACGGCCTCTCCTTCCGGCTGGAGCAGGGCGCCGCCCTGGCCCTCGTCGGCGAGTCCGGCTCCGGCAAGTCGACCGTGGCGTCCGCCCTGCTCGGCCTGCACCACGGCACGGGAGCGCGGGTCGGGGGCTCGGTCCGGGTGGCCGGCACCGACGTGCAGCGGGCCTCCGACGAGGAGTTGCGGCGGCTGCGCGGCGGGCAGGCCGCGATGGTGTTCCAGGATCCGCTGTCCTCCCTCGATCCGTACTACGCGATCGGAGACCAGATCGCCGAGGTGTACCGCGTCCACGCGCGCGTGTCCCGGCGTGCGGCACGCGCGCGTGCGGTCGACGTCCTCGACCGGGTGGGCATCGCGGACGCGGCCCGGCGGTCGCGTTCCCGGCCGCACGAGTTCAGCGGCGGCATGCGCCAGCGCGCCCTGATCGCCATGGCGCTGGCCTGCGAGCCCCGTCTGCTGATCGCCGACGAGCCGACGACCGCCCTCGACGTCACCGTCCAGGCCCAGGTCCTCGACCTGCTGCGCACGCTGCGCGAGGAGACCGGCATGGGCCTGCTGCTCGTCACGCACGACGTGGGGGTCGCCGCCGAGAGCGTCGACGAGGTGCTGGTGATGCGGCACGGGCGGGCGGTCGAGCACGGCCCGGTGTCGAGCGTGCTGGGCGCGCCGGCCCAGCCGTACACCCGTGAGCTGCTGGCCGCGGTCCCGCGGCTGGACGCGCCGAGGGCCGGCTCGACGGCCCCGGAGAAGGCCGTTCTGGAGGAGGCAGCCCCGCAGGGGGCCGTCCTGGAGGCGACCGGACTCAGGCGCGAGTTCGGGCGGGGGAAGCGGGCGTTCACGGCGGTGCGTGACGTGTCGCTGACCCTGCGCCGCGGCGAGACCCTCGGCGTCGTCGGCGAGAGCGGCAGCGGCAAGACCACCCTGGGGCGCATGCTCGTCGGGCTGCTGGAGCCGACGGCGGGGGAGGTCCGGTACGAAGGCCGCCCGCACACGGGCGTGAACCCGGCCGTGCAGATGGTCTTCCAGGACCCCGTCTCCTCCCTCAACCCCCGCCGCAGCGTGGGCGAGTCCATCGCCGACCCGCTGCGCGCGCGGGGTGAGCGGGACGAGGGGCGCATCCGGGAGCGCGCGGCGGAACTGCTGGAGCGCGTGGGGCTCGAAGGAGCCCACTACGACCGCTATCCGCACGAGTTCAGCGGCGGGCAGCGCCAACGCGTCGGTATCGCCCGGGCCCTCGCGGCCGACCCGCGCGTCATCGTCTGCGACGAGCCTGTGTCGGCCCTCGACGTCACCACCCAGGCGCACGTGGTCGCCCTGCTCGGGGAGCTGCAACGCGAACTCGGCCTCGCGCTGGTCTTCGTCGCGCACGACCTGGCCGTCGTGCGCCAGGTCAGTGACCGGGTCGCGGTGATGCGGCAGGGCAGGATCGTCGAGGAGGGGCCCGTCGACGAGGTGTACGGGTCGCCGCAGGACCCGTACACCAGGCAGCTGCTGGCCGCCGTACCGGCGCTCGATCCGGAGGCCGCCGCGCGACGCCGGGCGGAGCGACGGGAGTTGGCCGCGGCATGACGATCCGTGTCCGGTTGATCTCCTAGCGCGACGGAACGCGATCCGCACGGGAAAGTTACGACCGTTCACCCCTTTTGGTGGCGCGACGGACAACCGTCCGTCGCGCCACCGCCTTGTCCGCATACGTTCGTCCCGCTGCGAGCCGCCGGGCAATGGCGGCTCCTGATACGGGAGATCGGGGGTGCACTCGTGCGCATCGGACTGCTTACGGAGGGTGGGTATCCGTATGTGAGCGGTGACGCCAGGCTCTGGTGCGACCGGCTGGTGCGCGGGCTCGGACAGCACGAGTTCGACGTCCACGCGCTCAGCCGCAGCCGGCACCAGGAGGACGAGGGCTGGATCCCGCTGCCGCCGAACGTCCGCAGGGTGCGCACCGCACCGATGTGGACGGCCGAGGACGACGAGGTGGTCCTCGGTCGCCGTGCGCGCAGGCGGTTCACCGAGTGCTTCGGCGAACTGGCAGCCGTGCTGAGCGGGGCCTCCGGGGGTGCGCCGGCCGTCTTTCAGCGGTCTTCCGCGGGAACGCCGGGCGCCGCCAAGAGGCCTTCCGAGGGTGCGTCGACCCACGAGGCGGACCGTTTCGCCAACGCTCTGTACGGGCTCGCCGAACTCGCCCGCGAGGCGGGTGGCCTGGTGGGGGCTCTCCGCTCCGAGACCGCCGTACGCACACTGGAACGCGCCTGTCGCGCGCCCGGCGCCCACCGCGCGGCGCGCGAGGCGCGCGTATCGGATCTGCTCGCCGTGGCCGCACACCTGGAACGCGCCCTGCGCCCCCTCTCCCTCGACTGGTACGAGGACGACGGACTCGGCGCGGTCGACCTCTGCCATGCCGCGTCCGGCGGCCCGGCCGCCCTGCCGGGCCTGCTCGCCCGCCACTTCACCGGCGTCCCCCTGCTGGTCTCCGAGTACGGCGTGCGCCTGCGCACCCACTACCTCACCGCCCCCGACGCCCCACCCGCCGTACGGTCCCTGCTGGCGGCCTTCCACGGCAGGCTCGCGGCCGAGGCCTACTCCCGGGCCGAGGTCGTCACGTCCGGCAACACGCACGCCCGCCGCTGGCAGGAGCGCTGTGGTGCCGACCGCGAGAAGCTCCGCACGGTCTACCCCGGCATGGACGCCCGGCCCTTCGCCGAGGTCGGTGAGTCCCCCGAGTGCGCCGACCCGGACACGCTCGTCTGGGTCGGACGCGTCGAGCCCGCCAAGGACCTGGTCTCGCTGCTGCACGCCTTCGCGGAGATCCGCAAGCGGCAGCCGAAGACGCGCCTGCGCATCGTCGGAGCGCCCGCCGGTTCCGAGGGCACGGCCTACCTCGGCCACTGCCGGACCCTGGCCGCCCAGCTCTTCCCCGACGAGGCCGACGGCCCGCACGCCACCGGCGACAACCCGGTGTCCTTCGAGGAGATCGGCGGGCCCGAACTCCCCTCCCTCGCCGACGCCTACGCCTCGGGCGCCGTGACCGTCCTCTCCAGCGTCGTCGAGGGCTTCCCGATCAGCCTCGTCGAGGCCATGCTCTGTGGACGCGTGACGGTGTCGACGGACGTCGGCGCGGTCGTGGAGGTCATCGGCGGCACCGGGCTCGTCGTACCGCCGCGCAACCCGCGGGCGCTCGCCGAGGCGTGCGTGGCGCTGCTGCGCGACCCCGCGCGCCGTGCCCGCCTGGGTGCCGCCGCCCGCGCCCGTGCCCTCGAACTGTTCACGGTCGAGCAGAACATCGAGGCATTTCACAGCATTTACCTGGAGATCGTCTCGCGCGCGCCGATCCGCCGTGTGGTCCTCGACGAAGCGGGGGCGCCGCTGCCCTTCGCCGTACCCGCCGAGGCCCACGTCCCGATCCGCTGGGCCGCCCCGTCCCCCAGCCTCGTCGTCCGCGGCGGCCCCGGCTGGGCCACGGCCAGACCCGTACGCGCCACCACTCCCGCCCCGGAGGGAGCACGATGAGCGGCTTGGGCGAACTGGACCGCCCGGAGACCCCCACCGGCCCGGGGGCGCCCGGGGCGCGGGGGGCCGCCCGCTCGGAGCAGGCGCCGAGCCCCGCGACCACGCCCGCACCCGCCCCCGAGACGGCCGCCGACCGCAAGCCCGCCACCCCGCGCCGCGGTGCCGCCGACCCCGTGAAGGCGCTGATGCACCGTCACCAGGAACTCTGCGAACGCGCGGTGGACCCCCTGGAGATCGCGGCGGGGCTGGAGGCGCACGGCATCACCGACCGGACCGCCGCCCGCTTCCGCCACCGGGACGTCTTCTCCCTGGCGGAAGAGATGTACGCGCGGGTCTCCCGGGACGGGGACGCACCCACGCCCGAAGCGCCCGCCGCTCCACGGGCACGCACCGACTGGGCCCTGCTGACTCTCCTCCCGGGCACGCTGTGCACCGCCGCCGTGGCAGCCGTGCACCTCACCCACGGCCGGTCGCGCCTGTTCGCTGCGGCGGCCGGCACCCTCGCCGTGGCCCTTGCCTTCCGCGCGGCCCTGCACCGGGGCCCCCTGAGCCGACCCGACCGCACTGTCCCCGGCAGGTCCACGACCCGGACCAGCTGGCTCGTGGCGTACGCCCTCCTGGGCAACGGTCTGCTCGACGGCGCCATCGCCGGAGGCCCCGACAGCCTGCCCACCGGTACCGCCGACGGCCCCTGGCCCCTCACCACCGCCCCCGTCCTGGCCCTCGCCCTGGCCTGCGCCCCCGCCGCCTGGACCGCCCACCTCTTCACCGCGCGCGCCCGCCGCAAACTCGCGGCCAGCCGCGGCCTGGAGGACTTCGCCGCCGCCGTACGACCGCTCCTGTTCGGCACGTTCGTCCTGTTCCTGGGCGCCCTGGCGGCCCTGCTCACCCTCTGCGCCGCAGTCCTCGACGAGCCCGCGGCCTACGCAGAGACCCTCACCCTGGGCGCCCTCCTCTTCCTGGCCCGCCTCCTCACCACTCACGGATTCGCCTACGCCCCCGCCGTGGTCCTCACCGCCACGGCCACGCTCCAGGCGGCCGCCCTCGCCGCGGTCTTCACCTCCCGCCTCCCCGGCTGCGGCTTCCTGGCCACTCCCGTCGAAACCCTCGTCACCACCTGGGGTGCCGGCAGCGTCCCCGCCCTCGCCTGCGGTACGGCGGCCCTGGCCCTCCTGGTCCACGCGACCCGCAAGCTGACCAGGGCCTCGGCCCACGCACCGCCGGAGCCCTCCCGGTGACCCGCCGCCGCCACCGGCCCCGTCGCCACCGGCAGCACGCCTCACGTCCCTCCCTTCCCGCCTCAAGGAGAACCCGCATGACCACCCGCCCAGCAGCCCCGGCCGCCCCGGGAGCCGCGCGATGAGAGTCCTGCTGATCGGAGCCAACGGCTACATCGGGCGCTTCGTCGCCGACCGCCTGCTCGCCGACCCGGCCGTGCAGCTCACCGCCCTCGGCCGGGGCGACGACGCCGACGTCCGCTTCGACCTCGCATCCGGCAGCCCCGGCGCCCTCACCCGCTTCCTCGACGCGGTCCACCCCGGCGTCGTCGTCAACTGCGCCGGCGCCACCAGGGGAGGTGCCCGCGAGCTCACCCGCCACAACACCGTCGCCGTGGCCACCGTCTGCGAAGCCCTGCGCCGCAGCGGCTGCGGTGCCCGACTGGTGCAGATCGGGTGCAGCGCCGAGTACGGCCCCAGCCAGCCCGGCTCCTCCACGGCGGAGGACGCCGTCCCCCGGCCCGGCGGCCCGTACGGCGTCAGCAAACTCGCCGCCACCGAACTCGTCCTCGGCTCCGGCCTGGACGCCGTCGTCCTGCGCGTCTTCTCACCGGCCGGGCCCGGCACCCCCGCCGGCTCCCCGCTGGGCCGGCTCGCCGAGGCCATGCGCCGCGCCATGCAGTCCGGCGACGGCGAACTGAAACTCGGCGGCCTCGGCGCGCAGCGCGACTTCGTCGACGTCCGGGACGTGGCCCGGGCCGTCCACGCCGCCTCGCTCTCCGCCGCGCAGGGCGTCATCAACATCGGCTCCGGCCGTGCCGTCCGCCTGCGCGACGCCGCCGCAGTCCTCGCCCGCGTGGCCGGATACGGCGGCGCGCTCCACGAACTCGACGGCCCTCCCGGCGCCCTGCGCCAGTCCATCGGCCACCCCCGCCCCGACCCGGACCACGCGCCCCCGGTCGCGTACCCGTACCCGGACGGCTGCGGCAGCTGGCAGCAGGCCGATGTGCGCACTGCCCGCGACCGGCTCGGCTGGCGCCCCCGGATCGGCCTCGAGGAGTCCCTCGCCGACATCTGGATGGAGGCGGCATGCCGCATCTGACCAGCACCAGGCCACGCACGTCCGGCACGGAACTCCGGCCCGGCGTCGGCGTCCCCGGCTATGCGCACCCCCTCCTCGCCCCCACCGAGTGGGGCGAACTCACCCGCCCCGGCACCCCGCTGCACTGGGTGGTCCTCAACGTGGCCGACGGCCCCGGCGCCCGCCCCGACCCGCACTGCCTGGAGGCGGCCGGGCGCCTGCGCAACGCCGGTGTCCGCGTCCTCGGCCATCTCGACACCCGGTACGGCACCCGGAACTTCGGGGAGCTGATCTCCGACGCCCACCGGTTCGTCGACTGGTACCAGGTCGACGGCTTCCTCCTGGACCGCTGCCCGGCAGACCATGCCGGGCTGCCCGAGGTACGCCGCACGGTCGCCACGCTCCGGGTGATCCGTGACGAGGCCCACATCGTCCTCGGTCACGGCATCCACCCGCACCCGGGCTACGCCCGGCTCGCCGACCAGCTGGTCACCTTCTCCGGCCCGTGGAGCGACTACCGCTGGTCGCAGGTGGCCGAGTGGACCGCCGACCATCCGCCCGAGCGCTTCTGCCACTTCGTCCACGGAGTGCCCCGCCCGCACCTGGGGGAGGCGCTGCGCATCGCCCGCTGGGCGGGCGCCGCGACGATCTGGTTCACCGACCACACGGACCAGGGCGGCCGCACCGACCCCTGGGAGACCATGCCCGGCTACTGGGACGAAATCGTCTCGCTGGTCGGAACAGGTGTCTCGGAATGAAAAAGCACATGGCACTGTTACGGGGAGAACAACCGTAGTGATTGACCGACCAACGGAGTCCCCGTGTCGCTGCCACCCCTGGTCGAGCCGGCTTCCGAGCTCACCGTAGACGAGGTCCGCAGGTACTCCCGCCACCTGATCATCCCCGACGTCGGGATGGACGGGCAGAAGCGGCTGAAGAACGCCAAGGTGCTGTGTGTGGGCGCCGGCGGCCTGGGCTCGCCGGCGCTGATGTACCTGGCCGCCGCGGGCGTCGGAACCCTCGGCATCGTGGAGTTCGACGAGGTCGACGAGTCGAACCTGCAGCGCCAGATCATCCACAGCCAGGCCGACATCGGCCGCCCCAAGGCGGAGTCCGCCCGTGACAGCGTCAAGGGCATCAACCCGTACGTGAACGTGATCCTTCACGAGGAGCGGCTCGAGGCCGACAACGTGATGGAGATCTTCAGCCAGTACGACCTGATCGTCGACGGCACGGACAACTTCGCGACCCGCTACCTGGTCAACGACGCCTGCGTGCTGCTGAACAAGCCGTACGTCTGGGGCTCGATCTACCGCTTCGACGGCCAGGCCTCCGTCTTCTGGTCCGAGCACGGCCCCTGCTACCGCTGCCTGTACCCGGAGCCCCCGCCCCCCGGCATGGTCCCCTCCTGCGCCGAGGGCGGCGTCCTGGGCGTGCTGTGCGCGTCCATCGGCTCCATCCAGGTCAACGAGGCCATCAAGCTGCTCGCCGGCATCGGTGAGCCGCTGGTCGGCCGGCTGATGATCTACGACGCCCTGGAGATGCAGTACCGCCAGGTCAAGGTCCGTAAGGACCCGGACTGCGCGGTCTGCGGCGAGAACCCGACCGTCACCGAGCTCATCGACTACGAGGCCTTCTGCGGCGTCGTCTCCGAGGAGGCCCAGGCGGCGGCCGCCGATTCCACGATCACTCCCAAGCAGCTCAAGGAGTGGATCGACGACGGCGAGAGCATCGACATCATCGACGTCCGCGAGCCGAACGAGTACGAGATCGTCTCCATCCCGGGCGCCCGGCTGATCCCGAAGAACGAGTTCCTCATGGGCACCGCCCTGGAGAGCCTCCCGCAGGACAAGAAGATCGTCCTGCACTGCAAGACGGGTGTCCGCAGTGCGGAAGTCCTCGCGGTCCTGAAGTCCGCGGGCTTCTCGGACGCGGTCCACGTCGGCGGCGGCGTGATCGGCTGGGTCAACCAGATCGAGCCGGACAAGCCGGTCTACTGACCGGACGCGCCGGCATACCGAGCCGTATCCGGCCTCCCTTCGCGAGCGGCGGGGGCTTCGCGCACCACGGGTGCCCGGAGCCCCCGCCGTCGTCATGAGCAGACCTTGCCGTCCTTCGGCACCGAACCGTCCAGCAGATACGCGTCCACCGTGGAGTCGACACAGTCGCTGCCACTGCCGTACGCGCCATGTCCCTCGCCCCGCCAGGTGAGCATCACTCCGACGCCCTTGCCCAGCTCGTCGGCCATCCTCCGGGCACCCTCGTACGGGGTGGCCGGGTCGCCGGTGTTGCCCACCACCAGGACCGGTGCCGCGCCCGGGGCGCTCACCTCCGGGGTGTCGTGCTGCCCGGGCACCGGCCAGTCGTGGCACCAGCCGGCCGTGTCCCAGCCGAGGAACGTCCCGAAGACCGGGGAGATCTTCTCGAACTGGGGCAACAGCTTCCTGGTGGTCGCCGCGGTCGGCCGCTGCCTGTCGTCCAGGCACGATATGACCCGTTGGGCGTGGGTCGTCGTGCCGTAGCGTCCCGACGGGTCGCGTTCGTTGTAGCCGTCGGCGAGGGTCAGCAGTTCCGAGCCGTCTCCCCGCTGGGCCGCGTCGAGGGCGCTGGTCAGCGTGGGCCAGCTGTCCTTGCTGTAGAGCGGCAGGATGATGCCGGTGACGGCGAGTGTCTGTGTCAGCTTCCGCTCGGGCGTGCCCGCCGGCAGGGGCCGGGAGTCGATCCGTCGCAGGAGGTCCGCGATCTTCCGCGAACCCTCCGCCGGGTCCTGGCCCGTGGACTTCAGGTAGCCGTCCAGCGCGCGCTGGAAGCCCCTCGCCTGGTTGCGGGCATGTCCCACCGCGTCGGCCCCGGGGTCGACGACCGCGTCCAGAGTCATCCGCCCCACGTTCTTCGGGAACAGGTGCGCATACGTGCCGCCCAGTTCGGTGCCGTAGGAGATGCCGAAGTAGTGCATCTTCTCGTCGCCGAGGACTTCCCGGATGCGGTCCATGTCGCGGGCCGAGTCGGCGGTCGACACGTGCGCCATCAGCTTCCCGGCGTCCTTCTGGCAGCCCTTGCCGAAGTCGGCGGCGTCCTGGAAGAACGCCTTTTCCTCCGCGGGTGTGTCCGGGGTGACGTCCACCGACTCGGCCGCCTGGATCTCCTTGTCGCCGCGGCAGCGCACACCCTCGCTCGCGCCGACTCCGCGCGGGTCCCAGCTCACCAGGTCGTACCGCTCGCGGAGTCGGGAGACGGTCGGGGCGTACGACGGCATCATGGACACGCCCGAGGCGCCGGGGCCGCCGAAGTTGAACAGCAGTGAGCCCGCGCGGTCGTCACCGCGGGCCTTGGCGCGGATCAGCGCCAGCCCGATCGTCTCGCCGTCAGGTTTCGACCAGTCCAGCGGCACCTTCAGCGTCGCGCACTGCCAGTCGCTGCTCGGTGCGGGGGCGTCGCCGGTGGCCTTGCAGCGGCCCCAGGAGAGCCCGCCCCTGTCGTCGTCCGGCGAGCCGCCGCTGCATCCCGCGGCGAGCAGTGCCGAGGCGACCGCCAAAGCCGTCCACCGTGCGAAACGCGTCATGGGCCCATCCCCCCTCGCAGGCCGTCCGCACCGTGCCGCGGATGGCGGTCAGGCCATGGTAGGCAGATCCCGCGCCAGCCGTTGCAGCCTGTGGATAACCTTCTGACCTGCGCGTTCGTCAAGCCGGGCCTGATGTCATGTGCAAACGGTCCCCGCCCGCGGCACCTTTCCGTCCAGCAGATAGCCGTTCACCGCGCTCTGCACGCACTTGTTCTTGCTGTCGTACGCGCCGTGCCCCTGGCCCCGGTACGTCAGCTCGACTCCGACCCCCTTGCCCAGCGCCTCCACCATCTTCCGTGCGCCCTCGTACGGGGTGGCCGGGTCGCCGGTGTTGCCGACGACCAGGATCGGCGCCGAGCCCGGCGCGCTCACGTCCGGGTGGTCGGCGGCGCCCGGCACGGCCCAGTCGGTGCAGCTGATCATGCCCCAGGCCAGGAAGTCGCCGAACAGGTCGGAGGCCGCCCGGAATTCGGGCAGTTTCCGCTCCACGAAGGCGGTGTCGTAGCGGGGTTTGTCGTCCGCGCAGTTGATGGCGACGTTGGCGGCGGTGCTGTTGTCGTACTCGCCGTTCTCCTCGCGCCCGTTCATCGTGTCGGACAGCAGCATCAGGATGCTGCCGTCGCCGTCGTACGCCTGTTGCAGGCCCTCGGTGAGGTACTCCCAGAAGCCCTTCGAGTACAGCGCCTGGAGGATGCCGCTGGTGGCCGCGCTCTGGGTCAGCTGGCGCGGGAAGACACCCGGGATCGGTGTGCGGTCGAGGTCCTCCAGCAGTCCGGCGATACGGTCCGTCACGTCCTGTGCGCTGTCGCCGAGGGGGCACTCCTCGGTCTTCGACACGCAGTCCTCGGCGAAGTTGTCCAGCGCGAGCTGGAAGCCCTTGGTCTGCCCGAGCGAGCCCTGCTCGGCGTTCTGCGTGGGGTCGACGACGGCGTCGAACACGGCGCGGCCGACCCGCTCGGGGAACAGGTGGGCGTAGACGCCGCCGAGTTCGGTGCCGTAGGAGATGCCGAAGTAGTGCAACTTCTCGTCGCCCAGGACCTGGCGCATCAGGTCCAGGTCGCGGGCTGCGTCGGTGGTGCGCACGTGCGGCAGGATCTTCTCGGAGTTCTGCTCGCAGGCGTCGTTGAACTCCTTGGTGCTGTCCATGAGTTCGGTGCGTTCGGCCGGGTCGTCAGGTGTGGCGTCCTGCTGGAAGTACGCGTCGAGCTGCTGGTCGTTCTCACAGATCACGGGCGCGCTGCGGCCGACTCCGCGAGGGTCGAAGCTGACCAGGTCGTAGCGGGTGCGCAGCGTGCCGTAGTCCTCCGCGAAGGACGGCAGCGCGGTGACGCCCGAGCCGCCGGGGCCGCCGAAGTTGAAGATGAGCGAGCCGATGCGGGCGCTCTCGTCCCCGCTGCTCCTGGCCCGGATCAGTTCGAGGCCGATCGTGTCGCCCTTGGGGTCGTCCCAGTCGAGCGGGGCCTTCATGGTGGCGCACTGCCACTCGTCGCCGTCCGGCAGTGGTGAGGGCGCGGCGCCTCCTCCCTGTGCGTCGGACGGGGTCGGGCAGTCCTTCCAGCTCAGCTCCTGCTGCGTCAGGTCCTCGTCCTTGGCGTCGTCGTCACCGCAGCCCGCCAGCACGGCGGACAGCAGCACGGCGGTGGCGGTCAGGGCGGCGGCACGCAGCCGGAGGAGGGTCGGCATGGTTCCATCCTGCGGCGGCGGGGGGCAGTCCGCGCGGGACGCGTGCCGTACGAGGTAGGAGGGGCTGGTGGCGCTCCGGTGGCCACTGAAGGGCTTGTGCAGGCCGGGTCAGAGGGCCTGCTTGCGTGTGAGGTGGTTGAAGGCCAGCCAGCCCGGCAGCACGGGCAGCCACAGCGTCAGCAGGCGGAACAGCAGGACCGCCGGTGCCGCGACTTCCTTCGGCAGCCCGACGGCGATCAGACCGACGGTCAGGGTCGCCTCGACCGCGCCCACACCTCCCGGGGTCGGCGCCGCGGACCCCAGGGCGTTGCCCGCGAGGAAGACGACGGCGACGCTGGCGAGGCTGATCGACGTCGACTCGTCGCCGAACGCGCGGATCGACGCGTCCAGGCACATCACGAAGCATGCGGTCAGCAGCAGCATGCCGCCGATGCCGGTGACCAGCTTCTGCGGCCGCTGGAGCACGTCCAGCATGCGCGGCACGACACCTGCGAACAGCGACCTCACGCGCGTGACGACGAACTTCCGAAGGAACGGCACCGAGGTCACCACGAGCACCAGCACCGCCACCGTCAGCAGACCGGCGATGACCGTCCGGGACGGCGACAGCGACGGCGTCTTCTCGGTGCCGGTCAGATAGCCGAAGGCCAGCAGCATCAGGATGTGACAGCCGAGCCCGAACAACTGCGACGCTCCGACGCTCGCCACCGCGAGCCCCGGCCGCACTCCCGCGCGCTGGAGGAAGCGCGTGTTGAGGGCGACACCGCCCACCGCCGCCGGGGCGACGATCTTCACGAACGACCCGGCAACCTGCGCCGCCACGGTCCGCACGAACGGCACCCGCTCGGGCACGAACCCCAGCAGAGCCATCGCCGCCGCGATGTAGCTGCCCATCGAGAACAGCACGGCCGCGGCGACCCAGCCCCACTCGGCGTTCGCGATGAGCGGCCCGAATTCGATGTGCGTGAGCTGCGTCAGCAGGAAGTACGCGCCGATCGCGCCGGCCATGAAGCTGAGCAGCGTGCGCGGCCGCACCCGCTCCAGGCGGGCCGGCTCGACGGGTGCCTGCGGCCTGATCCGCAGCACCTCGTGCCGGATCTGCGTGAGCAGGTCTTCCTCGCGCGCCTCCTCCAGGGCCTCGTCGATGGCCCGCTTCTCGGCCCGCTGTTCCGCCCGTACGGTCTTCTTGTCGGGTTTCTCCAGAACCGGCACGGCCTCGTCCGAAGCGTCCTCCGGACGCGCCTGCTTGGCCTGCCGGGACGCCTCCAGGACGGCCTCGCGCTCACGCTGTGCCCGCTCCCGGGCCAGCCTGCGCAGCGTCGCGCGCGTGGAACGGCTGAGCGCGATGGGCTGGAGCATCGGCAGGCAGTCCGCCACCGCGTCGGGGCCGAGCACCTCCACCGCCGAGGCGACCGCCCGCTCGGCGCCCACCCGGAGGCCGAGGGTCACCAGCAGCTGGGACGTGTCCATGCGCAGCAGCAGGTCGCCGGCCGCGATCTCGCCGACGCGCAGGTCGGTGAGGATCACCGTGCCGGAACGATCCACCAGAATCGCGTCGCCGACCAGCCTGCGGTGCGCGATGCGCCGGGACTGAAGAGCCTTCACCTGGTGCCAGGTGTCGCTCAGCAGGTCGTCGGTGATCTCCTCGTCCGGCAGCGAGTCCAGGGTGCGGCCGCCGCTGTGCTCGTAGACGAGCATCACCGCGTCGGGACCCAGCTCGGACGTGGCGATCAGCTTGGGCGCGTTGGCGCCGGCGGCGATCGCCGCGTACGCCAGCAGCGCCTCCTGCTCCAGGGCCTGGCGCAGCGACTGGAGGCTGCTGCGGGTGGCGAAGCCGCGCAGGGTCAGGTTGCGCCACGCGCGGTAGAAGAAGCCCTGCGCCTGCTGCTCCCGGTCGACCACCGTCACGTCCAGCGGCGGGCCGTCCTCGAGCGTGACGAAGTAGCGGCGGCCCCGGTCGCCGGCGTCCGGGTTGTCCGAGATGTCCTCGCGGGACGCGCTGACCGGGCGGAAGCCGACCGTCCGCAGGCCCGCCATGAGGGTCTGCCCGGTGGGCCGGACGTTGGGCGAACCGACCGCGTAGAGCGTGCCGTAGGCCACGGTCCAGCCGATCAGCACCGTCAGGATGATCGAGAACGGTGTCGTGTACCCGGTGACGAGCATCGAGAAGGCGTCGAGGAGCAGCACGACCCACAGCACCGCGCGCCATCGGGGTCGGCGCGACATGCCGACCGCCGTCATGTACGCGATGACCGGCGCCAGATAGCCGTGCACGGGGTCGGTCAACGCGTGGATGTCGCCGGGGGAGGGCTGGGTGAGCGCCTCCTGGATCGAGTCCGGGGCGGCGCGGGCGACCCACAGGTCGGTGGCGAGGGTCACACCGTGGGCGAGGACGGCCGCGAGCACGCCGTCGGCGATTCTGAGCCCGTCCCGCTTGATCAGCCGCTCGATGGCGAAGGCGACCGGCACCAGCAGGATCGCGATGCTGGAGGCCAGACCCGCGATCTTGATGAGCAGGTCGGGCGCCTGGCCCGTGCCCTTGTTGATGTCCTGTTCCAGGCCCGAGGTCGTGCCGTGCGCGAACGCGGCGATCCCGATCAGCAGCGCCACGGCGAGTACGCCCACCAGGAGCCGCATCAGGTCGGACGGGCGGTGCACGCGCGCGGGGAGCAGCGGTTCGTCGCCCTCCACCTCGTCGATGTGCACGGTCTCCTCGTCCTCGGCGGACGCCGGGGCCTTCTTGCGGGACTTCTCGGAGGCCGCCGGGCCGTCGTCCGGAGTGCCCGGGCGCGATGAAGCGTCAGAGGTGCCCTCCGGGTCCTCGGGGTGCGCACCCTGCTGCTTCATCGTCTCTTCTTGGTCTCGTATCACCGGTCACCGCCCGCACGATGGTGGCATGCCGCACCGACACACGGGGGCATCAGGGTGCACATGCGGGGGCGGACAGTCTGCCCGACGCGCTGCCGCCGGGCGAGGGAAACGCTCCGGAGCACGCCCGTCCCGTTGTCGGTGGGGTGCGGCAGGATGGGGCGGATGAGCAAGGAAAGCCTTCCGCAGGACGCCGGCGCACAGGACGCCCGCCCGGGGTACGGCGACGCCCGTGAGGAACCCGGGGAAGCGCTGCCCGCGTACGCCGAGCGGGTCCTGGACGTCGCCGAACTGATCCCGCCGGGCTGTGTCATGACATACGGGGACGTCGCCGAGTGGCTGGAGGGGGGCGGTCCGCGGCAGGTCGGCCGCGTGATGGCTCTCTACGGCGGAGCCGTTCCGTGGTGGCGTGTCGTCCGCGCGGACGGCGTCCTGTTGCCGGGGCACGAGCAGCGGGCGCTCGGCCACTACCGCGCGGAGGGCACGCCCCTGAAGGAGGCGGGCCGGGCCACCGAGGGCCACCTGCCGCGCCTCGACATGAGACGGGCGCGCTGGGACGGCGGCGAACGCGCGGAGGGTCACACCTGACAGCTTCCGGCATCGGACGCCCTCCTGTGTGACCCGTGATCCGGACGGGGGAATCGGGGCACTCCGCCGCCATGACGTACGTTCGTGAGATGAGGGACATGAGTGCCGGGAGCGCCAGTAGCGGCATGGGGGCCATGAGGGCCTTGAGTGATTGGCGGGAAGAAGAGGAAGCCCTGCTTCCGCCTCACCCGTCGGCGTAGCGTCGGCTGCACGCGTCCCCGTCACCCCGCGGTCACCGCCCGCCACGCGCGGTGGCCCGCCAACCAGCACTTCCACCAGGACCGGCGAACCACGTGAGCTCCTCTTTCTCCACCAGCGGCCTGTCGCACCCCCGGGTGCGGCGGGGGAGCCGTGGCGCTTACCGACTGGTACGTACCCCTCCTGAACGGCTGGACCCCCCTCATTTGGACGCCTCGCAGCGCTCCGTGGTTGACCACGCCACCGGCCCGCTGCTCGTTCTCGCAGGTCCGGGCACCGGCAAGACCACCACGCTCGTCGAGTCCGTGGCCGAGCGCATCGCCCGGGGCCAGGACCCCGAGCGCATCCTCGTGCTCACCTTCAGCCGCAGGGCGGCCGTCGAACTGCGCGACCGCATGGCCCTGCGAAGCGGCGCGGCCCACGCGCCCCAGGCGACCACCTTCCACTCCTTCTGCTACGCCCTGGTCCGCGCCCACCAGGACAGCGACCTGTTCGTGGAGCCGCTACGGCTGCTGTCCGGCCCCGAGCAGGACGTCTCGGTCCGGGAGCTGCTCGCCGGCCAGGTGGACCTGGAGCGGCTCGGGCTCGCTCACGTGCGCTGGCCGGACGAGCTGCGCGCCTGCCTGACCACCCGTGGTTTCGCCGACGAGGTCCGCGCGGTCCTCGCCCGCACCCGTGAACTGGGTCTCGGGCCGGACGCCCTGGACGCCTTCGCCCGCCGCACGGGACGCCCCGACTGGCGCGCCGCCGCCGCCTTCCTCGCCGAGTACCTCGACGTGCTCGACCTCCAGGGCGTGATCGACTACGCGGAACTCGTCCACCGCGCGGTGCTCCTCGCCCGCCGGCCCGAGGTCGCCGCGTGGCTCGCCGCCCGCTACGACGCCGTCTACGTCGACGAGTACCAGGACACCGATCCCGCTCAGGTACGACTTCTGCACGCCCTGGCCGGCGGCGGCCGCACGCTCGTCGCGTTCGGTGACCCCGACCAGTCGATCTACGCGTTCCGCGGAGCGGACGTGAACGGCATCCTCGACTTCCCGCACGCCTTCCCACGCGCGGACGGCCGCCCGGCCCCCGTCGCTGTGCTGCGCACCTCCCGCCGCTCCGGCGCCGCCCTGCTGGCCGCCACCCGGCTGCTGACCCAGCGCATGCCGCTGACCCGCCTGCCCGCCGAGAAGGTGCGCGCCCACCGCGAACTCGCGCCCGTACGGGACGGCGGCCGCGTCGAGGCGTACACGTACCCGACGCCCGGGACGGAGCTGGACAACATCGCCGACATCCTGCGCAGGGCCCACCTGGAGGACGGCGTCCCCTGGAGTGAGATGGCCGTCCTGGTGCGTGCCGGTTCCCGCACCATCCCGACGGTCCGCCGCGCCCTGACGGCGGCCGGTGTACCCGTGGACGTCGACGGTGACGACGTGCCCCTGCGTCACGAACCGGCGGTGGCCCCGCTGCTGACGGCGCTGCGGGCGGTGGCCACGGCGGAGACAGCCGATTCTGAGAGCGGACCTGCCGAGCCTGAGGACCCCGAGAGGGCCACCTCCACCGAGGACGCCCCCTCCCCGCAGCCGGACACCTGCTGGCTCGACACCGAGACCGCCCTCACCCTCCTCACCTCCCCGCTCGCGAGCATGGACGCCGCCGACCTGCGCCGCCTCGGCCGGGCCCTGCGCGACGAGGAGCGGGCGGCGGGCACCCCGCTGCCGCCGCCCTCCGACGTGCTGCTCGCGCAGGCACTCGCCGAGCCGGAGCGCCTCGCCGTGCACGACCCCACGTACGCGCGTGGTGCCCAGCGCCTCGGCGCGCTGCTGCGCAAGGCCCGTGAGCGGCTGGCGGGCGGCGGTACGGCCGAGGAGGCGCTGTGGGACCTGTGGGAGGGCACGCCCTGGCCCACACGGCTGGAGCGGGCCGCACGCCGGGGCGGCGCGGCCGGGCGCAACGCGGACCGCGATCTGGACGCCGTCTGCGCGCTGTTCGCGACCGCGGCCCGTGCCGAGGAGCGCACCGGCGGCCGGGGCGCCCTCAACTTCCTGGAGGAGATCGAGGCCGAGGACATCGCAGCCGACACCCTCACACGCCGCGCTGTACGCCCCGACGCGGTCCGCCTGATGACCGCGCACCGCTCCAAGGGCCTGGAATGGCGCCTCGTGGTCGTCGCGGGCGTTCAGGAGGGCCTGTGGCCGGATCTGCGCCGCCGCGGCTCCCTGCTGGAGGCCGACCGCATCGGCCGCGACGGACTCGCCGAACCCCTCACCCCCGGCGCGCTGCTCGCCGAGGAGCGCCGGCTGTTCTACGTGGCCGCCACGCGCGCGCGTGAACGCCTCGTCGTGACCGCGGTCAAGGCCCCGGCGGACGACGGCGACCAGCCCTCCCGCTTCCTCACCGAACTCGGCGTCGAACCCAAGGACGTCACGGGACGCCCGCGCCGCCCGCTGTCCGTGGCGGCACTCGTCGCCGAACTGCGCGCCACCACGGTCGACCCGCGTGTCTCCGACGCCCTCCGGGAGGCCGCAGCCCGCCGCCTCGCCCGGCTCGCGGCCCTCGCCGACGAGGACGGCCGCCCCTTGGTGCCGTCCGCGCACCCCTACCGCTGGTGGGGCATGTTCGAGCCGACCGAGTCCAAGGTGCCGCTGCGCGACCGCGACCAGCCGGTCGTGCTCTCCGGCAGCGCCCTCGACCAGCTCGCCAACACCTGCGCCCTGCAATGGTTCCTGGGCCGCGAGGTGAAGGCCGACGCGCCCGCGACCGCCGCCCAGGGCTTCGGCAACGTGGTGCACGTCCTCGCCGACGAGGTCGCCTCCGGGCACACCCCGGCCGACCTGTCCGTCCTCATGGAACGGCTCGACTCCGTGTGGAACGCCCTGGCCTTCGACGCGCCGTGGAAGTCGGACCAGGAGAAGGACAACGCGCGCGTGGCGCTCGAACGGTTCCTGAAGTGGCACGTCATGGACCGCACCGGACGCACCCCGGTGGCCAGCGAGCACGACTTCGACGTCACCCTCGAAGCCGGTGACTACCAGGTGCGCATCCGCGGCCAGATGGACCGCGTGGAGGCGGACGGCGAGGGCCGTGCCTACGTCGTCGACTTCAAGACCGGCAAACAGGCGCCCACCGGCAAGGAGGTGGAGCGCCACCCGCAGCTCGCCGTCTACCAGCTGGCCGTCCGCGAGGGTGCCGTCGACGACGTCTTCGACGGTGTGCGCCCCGAGCCAGGCGGTGCCGAACTGGTCCACCTGCGTCAGGGCGCCGCCCAGCGCGACGGCGGCGAGACCCTGCCCAAGGTGCAGGCCCAGGAGCCGCTGGAGGGGGAGTGGGTCGGTGACCTGCTGGCCACCGCGGCCGGCAAGGTCCTCGACGAACGGTTCACACCGACCGCCGGCCAGCACTGCACGCACTGCGCGTTCCGGGCCTCGTGCAGCGCGCGGCAGGAGGGCCGTCATGTCGTCGAGTGATCTATCGCACCATATGTGCTGACCTGCGCTTCTTCTGTCCCGGAAGCCGATCCGGCCGCCACTGTCAGTGGCCGCCGCTAGCCTCTCTGACGTGCCCGCCCGTATCACTGATCCCGAGCAGCTCAAGGAGCTCCTCGGCATCCCGTTCACCCCTGAGCAGATGGCCTGCGTCACCGCGCCGCCCGCCCCGCAGGTGATCGTGGCCGGAGCCGGCTCGGGCAAGACGACGGTGATGGCGGCACGCGTGGTGTGGCTGGTGGGCACCGGCCAGGTCGCACCCGAGCAGGTGCTCGGCCTCACCTTCACCAACAAGGCCGCCGCCGAACTCGCCGAGCGCGTCCGCAAGGCGCTCGTCAAGGCCGGCGTCACCGACCCGGACGCCATCGACCCGGACAACCCGCCGGGCGAGCCGGTGATCTCCACGTACCACGCCTTCGCGGGCCGCCTGCTCACCGACCACGGCCTGCGCCTCGGTCTGGAGCCCACGTCCCGGCTGCTCGCCGACGCCACCCGCTTCCAGCTCGCCGCGCGCGTGCTGCGCGAGGCCCCGGGGACCTACCCGGCCCTGACCCGTTCCTTCCCGGACCTGGTCGGCGACCTCCTCGCCCTCGACGCCGAACTCGCCGAGCACCTCGTCCGCCCGGAGGCGCTGCGCGCGTACGACGCCGAACTGCTGCTGACCCTGCGCGGCGCCAAGCTCACCAACGCCGACCTTCGCAAGGTGCCCGAAGCGGCCGCCGCCCGCCGCGAACTCGCCGAACTGGTCACCCGCTACCGGGCGGCCAAGCGCGAGCGGGACCTGCTCGACTTCGGCGACCAGATCGCCCTGTCGGCCCGGCTCGCGAAGATCCCCGAAGTGGGCCGCGCGCTGCGCGACGAGTTCCGGGTGGTCCTGCTCGACGAGTACCAGGACACGTCGGTCGCCCAACGCGTCCTCCTGGCAGGCCTGTTCGGCGAGGGCACCGGCCACCCCGTCACCGCCGTAGGCGACCCCTGCCAGGCCATCTACGGCTGGCGGGGCGCCTCCGTCGCCAACCTCGACGACTTCCCCGAGCACTTCGCCCACGCCGACGGCCGCCCCGCCACCCGGCAGGCGCTCAGCGAGAACCGCCGCAGCGGCGGCCGCCTCCTCGACCTGGCGAACGGCCTCGCGGAGCCCCTGCGGGCCCTGCACGCGGGCGTGGAGGCCCTCCGCCCGGCCCCCGGGGCCGAACGCGACGGCATGGTGCGCTGCGCCCTGCTGGGCACCCACGCCGAGGAGATCGACTGGGCCGCCGACTCCGTCGCCCACCTCGTACGGACCGGGACGGCACCCGGCGAGATCGCCGTCCTGTGCCGCACGGCGACCGATTTCGCCGAGATCCAGGGCGCCCTGGTCGCCCGGGACATCCCGGTCGAGGTCGTCGGCCTGTCCGGGCTGCTGCACCTGCCCGAGATCGCCGACCTCGTCGCCGTCTGCGAGGTTCTCCAGGATCCCGGCGCCAACGCCTCCCTGGTGCGCCTGCTGACCGGTCCGCGCTGGCGCATCGGCCCACGCGACCTCGCCCTGCTGGGGCGGCGTGCCCGGCTCCTGGTGTCCCACGCGCGCGTGGAGGGCGACGACGACCCGGACCGGCGCCTCGCCGAGGCCGTCGAGGGAGTCGACCCCTCCGAGGTGATCTCGCTCGCCGACGCCCTCGACACGTTCCTGGAGACGCCGCTGGACGGCCACGGGGACGACGACGCACTGCCCTTCTCGCCCGACGCGCGCGTGCGCTTCGCCCGCCTGGCCACCGAACTGCGCGAGCTGCGCCGCTCTCTGGCCGACCCACTGATGGACGTCCTGCACCGTGTCCTCGCCGTCACCGGCCTGGAGGTCGAGCTGTCGGCGTCCCCGCACGCCCTGGCCGCGCGCCGCCGCGAGACCCTCTCCAACTTCCTCGACGTCGCCGCCTCCTTCGCCGCCGGCGACAACGAGGCCACCCTGCTCGCCTTCCTCGGCTTCCTGCGCACCGCCGCCCAGTACGAGAAGGGCCTCGACAACGCCCTGCCCGGCGGCGAGAACACCGTCAAGGTGCTCACCGCCCACAAGTCCAAGGGCCTGGAGTGGGACGTCGTGGTCGTCCCCGGGCTGGTCACCGGTACCTTCCCCAGCAGCCAGGGCCGCGAGAAGTGGACCTCCCAGGGCAAGGTCCTGCCGCACGAACTGCGCGGCGACGCCGACACCCTGCCCGGCGTGGAGTCCTGGGACGCCAGGGGCCTGAAAGCCTTCCACGAGGCCATGAAGGACCACCAGCACACCGAGGAACTCCGCCTCGGCTACGTCACCTTCACCCGCCCCCGCTCCCTGCTCCTGGGCTCCGGCCACTGGTGGGGCCCCACCCAGAAGAAGCGCCGCGGACCCTCCGCGTTCCTCCAGGCCCTCCACGAGCACTGCGCGGCCGGTTACGGCGAGATCGAGGCATGGGCGGACGAACCCGCCGAGGACGCGGAGAACCCGGCCCTGCACCAGGCCACCGCCGACCAGGTGTGGCCCCTGCCCCTGGACGAGACGGCCCTGGCCCGCCGCCGCGCGGCCGCCGCGACCGTCCTGGCGCACCTGGAGGACCGCGCGTCCCACGAGGACGGGCACCCCGCGGCCGTGCACGACCTGGACAGCGTCGACGACCCGGAATGGCCGCCTCCTCCCGAGGACGACGAGCCTCCGTACGACGAACCGGACCCGTTCGACGACGATCCCTTCGAAGGCGACGCCGTCGCGGAAGACCCGGCCGACCGGGACGAGCGGCCGGCGGAGCGCCCCACCATCCCGCACCAGGCGGCTCCACCAGACCTCCCCGTCGCGGGCCCGCACTCGACGGCGCCGGAACACCACCGGCTCACCCCCGAGGAAGCCCGCACCGTCGCCTCATGGGACCGCGACCTCGACGCCCTCACCGGAGAGCTCCTGCGCGCCCGAGACAGCGTCACCGAGGTCCGCCTGCCCGCTTCGCTCACCGCGTCCCAGCTGCTGCGCCTGGCCGCCGACCCGGACGGTTTCGCGCAGGAACTGGCCCGCCCCATGCCCCGCCCGCCGCAGCCCGCCGCACGCCGCGGCACCCGCTTCCACGCCTGGGTCGAGGCCCGCTTCGAAGCGCTGACGCTGCCGTTCCTGGAGCCCGGGGAACTTCCCGGCAGCGACGCCGAGATCGCCGACGAAGAGGACCTGGACGCCCTCAAGGACGCCTTCGAACGCACCCGGTACGCGCACCGCACGCCCTACCGGGTGGAGGCCCCCTTCCAGCTCGAGATCGCCGGCCGCGTCGTACGGGGCCGCATCGACGCCGTCTACAAGGAGGGCGACGGACAGGAGACGACGTACGAGATCGTCGACTGGAAGACGAACCGCACCCGCACCGCCGACCCGCTCCAGCTGGCCGTCTACCGCCTCGCCTGGGCGGAGCAGCAGGGCGTGCCGCTGGAGTCGGTCACGGCCGCGTTCCTGTACGTGCGCAGCGGGGAGGTCGTACGCCCGGACCGGCTGCCGGACCGCGCGGCGCTGGAGCGGCTGCTGCTGGAGGAGCCGTCCGGTGACTCCACGTCCGGTGGGCGGCCCGGTGAGGAACCGCACTCCGAGGACGTCAGTGCGGGCCGATAGGCTCGTGACCATGAGCCAGACCCCGGACAGTGTCGTCCGTACGTACATCGAGCAGCACCGCGGCGCCTTCCTCGACGACCTCGCCGAGTGGCTTCGCATCCCGTCGGTGTCGGCCCAGCCGGACCATGCGGCGGACGTACGGCGCAGCGCCGACTGGCTCGCCGCCGAGCTGAAGGAGACCGGGTTCCCGACGGCCGAGGTCTGGCAGACTCCGGGCGCGCCCGCCGTCTTCGCCGAGTGGCCCTGTGACGACCCCCAGGCGCCCACGGTGCTGGTCTACGGCCACCACGACGTGCAGCCCGCCGCCCGGGAGGACGGCTGGGACAGCGAGCCCTTCGAGCCGGTCGTCCGCGAGAACCGCCTCTACGCGCGCGGGGCGGCCGACGACAAGGGCCAGGTGTTCTTCCACACCCTCGGTGTCCGCGCCCACCTCGCCGCCACGGGCCGCACCACCCCGGCGGTGCACCTGAAGCTGCTGATCGAGGGTGAGGAGGAGTCCGGCTCGCCGCACTTCCGGGCCCTCGCCGAACAGCACGCCGAGCGGCTCGCCGCCGACGTGGTGATCGTCTCCGACACCGGCATGTGGTCCGAGGACACCCCCACGGTGTGCACCGGCATGCGCGGTCTCGCCGAGTGCGAGATACGGCTGCACGGCCCCGACCAGGACATCCACTCCGGCTCCTTCGGCGGTGCGGTGCCCAACCCGGCCACCGCCGCCGCCCGCCTCGTCGCCGCCCTGCACGACGAGCACGCGCGCGTGGCGATACCGGGCTTCTACGACGGCGTGATCGAACTCACCGACCGCGAGCGGGAACTCTTCGCCGAACTGCCCTTCGACGAGCGGCAGTGGCTGCGCGCCGCCAAGTCGTACGCCACCCAGGGCGAGGCCGGGTACACCACCCTGGAGCGCGTCTGGGCCCGCCCGACCGCGGAGGTCAACGGCATCACAGGCGGCTACCAGGGCCCCGGCAGCAAGACCATCGTGCCGTCCTCCGCCCTGGTGAAGCTGTCCTTCCGGCTGGTTGCGGGACAGGACCCGGACCACGTGGAGAAGGCCGTCCGCGCCTGGGCCGAGCAGCAGGTGCCCGCCGGGATCCGCTGCGAGATCACCTTCAGCGGGGCCACGCGCCCGTGCCTGACGCCGCTGGACCACCCGGCTCTGCAGTCGGTCGCCCGCGCGATGGGCCGGGCCTTCGAGAAGCCCGTCCGCTTCACACGCGAGGGCGGCTCCGGACCGGCGGCGGACCTCCAGGACGTGCTCGGGGCACCGGTGCTCTTCCTCGGTATCTCCGTCCCGTCCGACGGCTGGCACGCCCCGAACGAGAAAGTGGAACTCGACCTGCTCCTCAAGGGCGTCGAGACCACCGCGTACCTGTGGGACGACCTCGCCCGGAACTGGCGCCATGCGCCCTGAGCGTCCCGCGCCGTCCGGACCGGCAGCGCGCGCGGGGCACACTGGAAGGACTGCCCCGTACCGTCGCGCCCCGCACCACCCCGCCGGACCCGGTCGCCTCCCGCCGTACGTCCCGCTGATCAGCCCGCCGAACCCGACCGTTCCACCGGGGAGTTGGAAGCACCCGTGACCACCTGGACCGACCAGAACGCCGACCGACCCATCTCGCTCACCGCACCGAGCGGCATCGACCGGGCCGCGCACCACCGGCTCGACGAGGCCTGGCTCGCGGCGGCGTGGAGCCACCCCTCCACGCGCTGTTTCGTGGTCTCCGGCGGCCAGGTCCTCATCGACGAGACGGCGGACGGGCGCACCGAACTCGTCATGACGCCCTCCTTCGAGGCCCCCCTCACCGAGGCCCACCGCTACTTCCTCGGCATCGACGAGGACGGCGTGAGCTACTTCGCCCTCCAGAAGGACTCCCTGCCCGGGCGCATGGACCAGTCCGCGCGGCCGGCGGGCCTGCGCGAGGCGGGCCTGCTCCTGTCGGCCCGGGACGTGGGCCTGATGGTGCACGCGGTCGGCCTGGAGAACTGGCAGCGCACCCACCGTTTCTGCTCGCGCTGCGGCGAGCGCACCGTCATCGCCGCGGCCGGTCACATCCGCCGCTGCCAGGCCTGCGGCGCGGAGCACTACCCGCGTACGGACCCGGCTGTGATCATGGCCGTGACCGACGAGGACGACCGCATCCTGCTCGGCCGCCAGGTGCACTGGCCCGAGGGCCGCTTCTCGACGCTCGCCGGTTTCGTCGAGCCCGGCGAGTCCATCGAACAGTCGGTGCGCCGCGAGGTCCACGAGGAGGTCGGCATCACCGTCGGCCAGGTCGAGTACGTCGCCAGCCAGCCCTGGCCGTTCCCGTCCAGTCTCATGCTGGGCTTCCTGGCCCGCGCCACCTCGACCGAGATAGACGTCGACGGCGACGAGATCCACGAGGCCCGCTGGTTCTCGCGTGACGAACTGCGCGCCGCCTTCGAGTCCGGCGAGGTGCTCCCGCCGTACGGCATCTCGATCGCGGCCCGCCTGATCGAGCTCTGGTACGGCAAGCCGCTCCCGACGAGAAGCGCCGTCTGACGGGGCCGCCCGCGTGTCCGACCCGTACTGGAACCACAACGTCCACCACCACCCGGCGGTGCTCGCGGCGGTGCCGGACGGGTGCGGCACGGCCCTGGACGCCGGCTGCGGCGACGGCCTGCTCGCCCGCAAGCTCGCGGCCCGGGCGGCGTCCGTCACGGGCGTGGACCGCTCCCCGGAGATGATCAAGCTCGCCCGCGAGCAGGCGCACGCGCCCGGCAAGGTCACGTACCTGGAGGCGAACTACCTCACCGACAGTGCCCTGCCCGAAGGCACGTACGACTTCGTCAGCGCGGTCGCCGTGGTCCACCACGCGCCGTTCGAGGAGGCGGTCACCCGTCTCGCCCGGCTCACCGCGCCCGGCGGCCGTCTGGTCATCGTCGGCATGGCCGCCAACCGTACGGTCCTGGACTGGGCCATCAGCGCGAGCGGCGTGCCCGCGAGCATGCTGTACGCCCGGCTGAACGGCGGCAAGAGAGGCCCGGCCGGCATGCCCATGGAAGACGTGCACATGTCGTGGGGGGAGATCCGGCAGGCCGCCCGGCGGCTGCTGCCCGGCTGCGACTGGCGCCGCACGCTGCTGTGGCGCTACGTCGTGGTGTGGGACAAACCACGAGAAGGCGGCTCCTGAGCTGTCTCAGGAGCCGCCTTCCCGCACAACCGCACGCGGCGACTAGGCGCCGATCTTCTGCTTCACCTGAGCCAGTGACGGGTTGGTGAGGGTGGAGCCGTCCGGGAACAGAACGGTGGGCACCGTCTGGTTTCCGCCATTCGCCTTCTCCACGAACGCGGCGGACTCCGGGTCCTGCTCGATGTTGATCTCGGTGTACGCGATGCCCTCGCGGTCCATCTGGCTCTTCAGCCGACGGCAGTAACCGCACCAGGTGGTGCTGTACATCGTGACAGTGCCCAGCATGTCTGTCGTGCTCCTTCGGTGGCTCGGAGGCGGGTGCTCGCAGTGGTGGAACGTATGTGAAAGGTCCACCATTCCCCGGCCCGCCCCCGCCGCACGTGACGCCTGCCGCATTAGTACGACTATCAGTGCCTGCCTGTGGACAACCGGCACAGGCGTTTCGCGAGACCTGGCAGCATGGCTGTGTGACAGCAGCAACGCACTCCACCCTGTTCCCGCAGGTACCGGAGACCCCCGACGCGGTTCTCGAAGGGCTCGACCCCGAGCAGCGCGAGGTGGCCACGGCCCTGCACGGTCCGGTGTGCGTCCTGGCGGGCGCCGGCACGGGCAAGACCCGAGCGATCACCCACCGCATCGCCTACGGAGTGCGCGCCGGTCTCCTCCAGCCCTCCAGCGTGCTCGCCGTCACCTTCACCAACCGCGCCGCCGGGGAGATGCGGGGCCGGCTGCGCCAGCTCGGCGCCGCCGGTGTCCAGGCGCGCACGTTCCACTCGGCCGCGCTGCGACAGCTCCAGTACTTCTGGCCGAAAGCGATCGGTGGCTCCATGCCCCGGCTCGTCGACCGCAAGATCCAGCTCGTCGCCGACGCGGCCGCCGCCTGCCGGATCCGCCTCGACCGTGGAGAGCTGCGGGACGTCACCGCCGAGATCGAGTGGTCCAAGGTCACCCAGACCGTCCCCGCCGACTACGCGCCCGCCGCCGCCAAGGCCGGCCGCGAGACCCCCCGCGCCCCCGCCGAGATCGCCCAGCTCTACGCCGCCTACGAGGACGTCAAGCGCGAGCGCTCCGTCATCGACTTCGAGGACGTGCTGCTGCTGACCGTGGCCGTCCTCCAGGACCGGCACGACATCGCGGAGCAGGTCCGCGCCCAGTACCAGCACTTCGTCGTGGACGAGTACCAGGACGTCAGCCCCCTCCAGCAGCGCCTGCTGGAGCTGTGGCTGGGCGACCGGGACAGCCTGTGCGTCGTCGGCGACGCCAGCCAGACGATCTACTCCTTCACGGGCGCGACACCGGACCATCTGCTCGACTTCCGCACCCGCCACCCCGGCGCCACGGTCGTCAAGCTGGTCCGCGACTACCGCTCCACCCCCCAGGTCGTCCACCTCGCCAACGGCCTGCTCGCCCAGGCGAAGGGCCGCGCCGCCGACCATCGCCTGGAGCTCGTCTCCCAGCGCGCCCCGGGGCCCGAGCCGGTGTACGCCGAGTACACGGACGAGCCCGCCGAGGCGGAGGGCGCGGCCCGGCGCATCCGCGAGCTCATCGACGCGGGAGTCCCGGCCGCCGAGATCGCCGTCCTCTTCCGGACGAACGCGCAGTCCGAGACCTACGAGCAGGCCCTCGCCGACGCCGCAGTGCCCTACCAGCTGCGCGGCGCCGAGCGGTTCTTCGACCGTCCGGAGGTGCGCAAGGCGAGCGTCGCCCTGCGCGGTGCGGCCCGCTTCGGCGGCAACGACTCCCTTCTGGACGACGCCGTCGACCTGCCCTCCCAGGTGCGTGCCGTGCTGTCGGGGGAAGGCTGGACACCGCAGCCACCGGCCGGCTCCGGCGCCGTGAGAGAACGCTGGGAGTCCCTGGCCGCCCTGGTGAACCTCGCCCAGGACTTCGCCGCCGCCAAACCCGGCGCCACCCTGACGGACCTCGTCGCCGAGCTCGACGAACGGGCGAACGCCCAGCACGCCCCCACCGTTCAGGGCGTCACCCTCGCCTCCCTGCACTCGGCCAAGGGCCTGGAGTGGGACGTCGTCTTCCTGGTCGGCGTCGCCGAGGGCATGATGCCGATCACCTACGCCAAGACCGACGAACAGATCGAGGAGGAGCGCCGCCTCCTGTACGTCGGAGTCACCCGCGCGCGGGAACGCCTCCACGTCTCCTGGGCCCTCTCCCGTTCCCCCGGCGGCCGCCCCAACCGCCGTCCCAGCCGCTTCCTCGACGGGCTGCGCCCCGGATCGACGGCCACCACGGCCCGCAACGCCGCCGGCAGTGGGGGCGGCATCGAGCGCGGAATCCACGGAACCAGGGGTTCCGCCCCGAGACGAGTCCAGCGAACGCCCGCCCGCTGCCGAGTCTGCGGCCGCACGCTGACCGACGCGGGCGAGATGAAGCTGATGCGCTGCGACGACTGCCCCTCCGACATGAACGAGGGGCTCTACGAGCAACTGCGCGAGTGGCGTGCCGACCAGGCGCTACGCAGTGGTCAGCCCGCCTTCTGCGTCTTCACCGACAGGACGCTGATGGCGATCGCCGAGACCGCGCCGGACGACGAGCACGAGCTGGCGCGCATCCCGGGCGTGGGAATGCGCAAGCTCAATCGCTACGGAGCCGACGTACTGGCCATCTGTGCAGGCCAGTACGCCGGAGGGGACACAGATCAGGACTGACGCGAACTCGTCGAAAAAATAGTTTGCGCATGCCCCAGCAATCCCCATAGGTTCTTAGGCACGAGAGCAGCGGCCTTCTCGGAGGCCCTGATTCCGTGTTGTACTTGCATATCCGCAGGACTGGTTCACCCAGTCCCCCGAGACGCCGAGAGGAGGCGAGTCCAGTGATCAGCATCAACACCAGCTCCGTCAGCATCGTGAAAATGACCGATCGCTCGGCCGTCTCCGCGTGCATGCTCGGCGTTTCGAACCTGGGCACCGGTCTGTCCGGCATTCGTGCCGCGCGTCCGGCGTCCTCCTCCGTTGCTCCCGCGGGCCTTCCCGTCCGTGAGCGCAATGAGCGACCGACCAAGGCACTGGAAGCGGCAGTAGTGGCACAGGCGCAGGCCTATGCCTTTACGGCGACCGGTGCCGGATTCCGGAAGCAGACGACGCAGCACCACCAGATGTGGGCCTTCCGTGGGCCAGAACCCTGGAGTGATCCAGCCTGATCGCCGATCAGGCCGGCGCCTTCAGGGCCGCGGAACCCCATCCGGGATCCGCGGCCCTTCTGTTTGTCCCTGAACAGGGACGACGGACCGAAGGAGCCTCGGGACAAGAAAAGAACCCGGTACCAGCCGCCCCCCGGCCAACAGGCCGGAACGACCAGACGAGGAAGACGAACCGTGCAACTCGAAGCGCACGCCCCGTCCGTACCGCCTTCCGAAACGATCCCCAAGCCCGGCTCCACGGAGGACTCCGCCTTGACCCCGCTCACCGCGCTCACCGCGCTCGACGACGCCATCGAGAACCTCGGCGTACCCGTCCCGTGCCGTTCCTACGACCCGGAGGTCTTCTTCGCCGAGTCGCCCGCGGACGTCGAGTACGCCAAGTCCCTCTGCCGCACCTGCCCGTTGGTCGAGGCCTGCCTCGCCGGCGCCAAGGAGCGGCGTGAGCCCTGGGGCGTCTGGGGTGGCGAGCTGTTCGTGCAGGGTGTCGTCGTCGCCCGGAAGCGGCCGCGTGGCCGCCCGCGCAAGAACCCGGTTACGGCATGAACACCGCAGGAACGATCGACCGTCCCCTCACGCACGACCCCCAGAAGCAGGCCCCGATGAAGCCGTCCACTGACGAGCCCGCAGGCTCCGCGACCCAAGACTTCACCACCACCGGCGCGAAGGACTCGCGTCAGAACAGGACCCGAGAGATGCAACTCATCCCAGAAGCCATGGCTCGTGCGCATATGCGCGAGCGACTGCAAGAGGCGGAGCGGGAACGCCCGGCCGTGCGCCTGGCGACCGCCCGCCGGATGCAGCGCAGGGCGGAGCGCGCCTCACGGCGTGCCCGCCGGGCGCTGGCCATGGCGGTCATGCAGTAACCGACCTCACCTGAAGCGGTGGCCTCCCGAGCCCGGGAGGCCGAGCTCTCCCGCGGGGGCCGGTCCGTCCGAACGGACCGGCCCCCGCGGTGCGTTGTGTCCCGCGAACCGGCCGGGCCGCGCGCGGACGGCGGACGAACCCCGCGTCGCGCAGCGCGGCCGTCGGGCACGGCGATATCGTCGCCGGGTGACGAGTCATCCCGGAAGCGGTGACGACGGCTCCGCAGCGGGGGCCCAGCCGCTCGTGTGCGACCGCTGCGGCACGTCGGCCGGCTCCCTGGCCGACGGCCCACCACTCACCTGGACCCACTCCGTCGAGAACGGTGTCCGTCGCTACTTCTGTGAGACCTGCTCCCGGGAGAACCTCAGGTCGATCGAGGGACGCCTGGACTCGGACTGGTGGTGAGGCGCGGGCAGCGGTCACCCTTGGTGCCCGCTGAGACTCATGCCTCCGCCACCGACGCCTCGCCGTCCGCCGGGTCCTCCGGGAGGAACCCCGGCAGCCACTCCTCCAACTCCTCGCGCAGACGCACCGTCGCCCCCAGCTGACACAGCACGCCGATCGTGCTCAGCGTCACCCGGTGGATCAGCAGGTACGCCGGCGGCAGGTTGAGCTGCTTGCCCAGTTGGTAGGCGGGGGAGCGCGGGTCCGCGATGCGGGCCGCCTGGCTGCGCATCCAGCCGCGCGTGAACGTGAACTCCTCTACCTCGGCCGGTTCGATGATCGGCAGCAGGTAGTCCAGGACCGCGTCGGGATCCAGCTCTATGGTCTCCTTCACGAACCCCTCCGCGCACAGGAGCTCGTAGACCGCCTCGGCCTCCCCGTCGAGGGTCATCCGCAGGGACTCGCCGATGGTGGCCGGCAGACCGCCCGGGAGACGGTCGACCGTGCCGAAGTCCAGGACGCCCAGGCGCCAGTCGTCCTCACCGTCCGGACCGCCGGGCAGCAGCCGGAAGTTGCCCGGGTGCGGGTCGGCGTGCAGCAGGCCGGTGCGGGCGGGGCCGGAGAACAGGAAGCGGGCCAGGAGCTGGCCGGCCCGGTCGCGCTGTTCCTGGGTGCCGTCCGCGATGATCTCCGACAGCGGGATGCCGTCGATCCACTCCGTGATCAGGACCTGGTCGGACTGGTGCACCACCTGTGGCACGACCACGTCCGGGTCGTCCGTGAACTCCTCGGCGTGGGCCTGCTGGGCCTGGGCCTCCAGGCCGTAGTCCAGCTCCTCCGAGACGCGGTCCTTCAGCTCCGTGATCAGCGGCTTGATGTCCATGCCGGGGATCAGCGGGCCGAGCAGGCGGGAGAAGCGGCTCAGCTGGTTCAGATCGGACAGCAGGGCCTCGCCGGCGCCCGGGTACTGCACCTTGACCGCCACCTCGCGGCCGTCATGCCACACCCCGCGGTGCACCTGGCCGATCGAGGCCGCCGCGGCGGGCTTGTCCTCGAACTCCAGGAACAGCTCGTGCCAGCCCTCGCCCAGCCGCTCCTCGAGCACCGCGTGCACGGTGCGCGTCGGCATCGGCGGCGCCGCCTCCTGGAGCTTGGTCAGCGCGGCCCGGTAGGGGCCGGCCACCTCCTCGGGCAGCGCGGACTCGAAGACGGACAGGGCCTGGCCGAACTTCATGGCGCCGCCCTTGAGCTCGCCGAGCACCTTGAACAGCTGGTCGGCCGTGCGCTGTTGGAGTTCGCGGCCGACGAGCTCCGCGGACTCGCCGACGATCCGCTTGCCGAATCCCCAGGTCGCCCGCCCGGCGATGCCGAGCGGGAGCGCGGCGAGCTTGGCGGTCCGGGTGACCGCCTTCCGGGGAAGATCAGACATGCGCCCTCCAAGTCCCAGCCGGCCGCTTCGCCGCTGCCTTACGGCACTGCGCCGACGGCCGTTGCACCGCCATTGTCTCGTGTGACTCCCCATCCTCCGAGGGGTGCTCCCCCTTTCCTCTCTCCGCTTCTCTCTCCGCCGCCCCGCACGGGCATGCCGGATGTGCCCAGACCGGCCGCGCATGCCAGTGGAGACCGGGCACGGAGACCTCCCAGCGCGCCCCGGCGCTCGACGGAACCCGGCCGTCCAGGAAGGCGAGCGCGTGGGCGGCGGCCAGTCCGGCCACCGTAGTGGCCAGCGTCAGGTCGCAGGGCCGCACCTGTCGCTGCCTGCCGGAGCGCCACTGGGCGACCAGACGCGGCCAGGTCGGATCCCGGTCGGTGCGGCTCTCGTGCAGACACCTCGCGCAGCCCGTCTCCCCGGGCAGGACGAGCGGGCCGACCACCCCGGTCCCCTCCACGACCCCGGCGTACAGATGAGGTGTCCCGGAGGACATCTGCGGTTCGGCGGCCGACGGGTCGGGTGCGTGCACGGCGACATCGTCGCGCGGGGCGACGATCACCAGCGAAAAGCCCGGGTCGCCTTCCTCCGGGACTGTCCGGGATGCCGCGCGGCGCGGCGGCCGGTCCGGGGCCGCCCTGCGCACGGCCCGGCGGGCCGACTCGTCCCTGCGGTCGCCGACGGCCTCCGCGGGCAGCCCGCCCGGCGCGACGTCCCACGGTTCCACACGGCCGCCGTCGCGCACGTCGACCTCGCCCACACCCGCCCCCGACAGCAGCGACGCCAGCACGGCACCGACCCGGCCCGCGCCCTGCACCTGCACGCGCTGCGCGCGCCGGGCGGCCAGCCGGCGCATCGCGTCGCCCGGTGCCGAGGTGGTCAGGGACAGGGAAGCAAGGTCGGGACGCAGCCGGTCGAGGACCTCCTTCTTCTGCCGCAGGGCGTCGGCGGCCGGCCCGCCGCCCCGCGCGTCGTCGAGGAGACCGGCCCCGGCGAGCCGCCGCACCAGCCCGTCGACATGGCCGTCGGGCAGATCCATCCGGCGCCCCTCCTCACGCAGCAGTTCCAGCCCCCGTGTGCCGTTCAGCAGATCCAGGAAGCTGCCCGTCGCCAGGTCCATCGGGCCGAGCGTCATCGCATGCGCCGGTGTCATCCCGAACTGCACGGTGTTGAGGTCGCGCCAGCCGCGCCTGAGCGCGGGTTTCACCATCGGATGCATGACAGGCCCCCCGTATGCCTTGGATCGTCCCCGTATGTCGCGCGCCACCCCGGTCGCTGGCCGGCCTGGTCCCGGGCCGGGCCTGTCCGTCGCTTCGCCGACAACAGCCAGCATGCCCAAACCCGTCGTCGTCTGCAGAAAGTTGTCCACAGGCGCGGGCATTCGTCGTACAAATCCGGCGGCAGGTGGGGGTGTACGGGCATCGAACCCTCTCGGAGCCGGGACTTCCCCGGGTACAGCGGGTAACGTCGGGGCGTGCCCGCCGACCCACTGCACCGCGCCGGAAAGCCACAGCGCAGCACGACGAGCCAGCCGCCGAGCGGCTCGAGGGCGAGCGCGATCGAGGTCCGCAGGAGCGCCCGCCGACGCAGAACGGTCTCCGCGTACCGCGAGGGCGATCGCACGGTTGTGCTCATCCCCGCCCGGATGTCCGAGGCGGAGGAGCAGCGCTGGGTGAACGTCATGCTCGACAAGCTGGCCGCCCAGGAGAGCAAGCGGGCCTTCGGCGACACCGAGCTGGCCGAGCGGGCCCGACGCCTCTCGGACCAGTACTTCGGCGGGCGGGCCCGGCCCGCTTCGGTGCGCTGGGTGACCAACCAGAACACACGCTGGGGATCCTGCACCCCGTCCGAGGGCAGCATCCGCCTGTCCCACCGTCTCCAGGGCATGCCCGAGTACGTCGTCGACTACGTCCTCGTCCACGAACTCGCCCATCTGCTCGTCCCCGGACACGGACCCCGCTTCTGGGAGCTGCTGGAGGCCTATCCGCGCACGGAGCGGGCCCGGGGCTACCTCGAAGGCGTGGTCGCGGCCGAGCGGTTGCCCCATGTGCCCGGTGCGCGGGGTGAGCGCCCAGCGGGCTGAGTGTCGCGTGGGCCGAGCCACGAGCTGAGGGACGGGCTGAGCACCTGGTGCTGAGCACCCACGCGAGCTCCGGGGTGAGTGACCGCTTTCCGCTGGAGAGCAGCCGATACGGCCGGGCACGGGTTCTGTACCGGGTCTGTACCGACCTCGTCCGGTGTCCGGGTTTGCCGTTAGCCTGGCGCGACGCAATCACGTTCTGGATGGGGGACGGTCGTTACGCATGGCCAGGGAATTCCAACGCGGCCACAAGGCCAGGATCAGTGACCTCACCGCGGGCACGGATCTGTACGTAGGCGTGCAGATCTCCGGCCCCGGGCTGAGCTTCGACATCAGCTGCTTCGGCCTGGACGCCGACGAACGGCTCTCGGACGACCGGTACTTCGTCTTCTACAACCAGCCGAAGACCCCGGAGGAGTCCATTCAGCTCCTGGGCGCCCAGGCGGGCGACACGGAGTCCTTCAGGGTGACGCTCGACCGGATCCCGCCGCAGATCCAGAAGCTGTCCTTCACTGCGACGATCGACGGCGCCGGGCAGATGTCGCAGATCGCCCCCGGCTACATCCGCATCGTCGCGGGTGGCGAGGAAGTGGCCCGCTACCCCTTCGGCGGCTCGGAGTTCTCCACCGAACGTGCCGTGATGCTCGGCGACTTCTACCTGAAGGACGTCTGGCGGTTCGCCGCTGTCGGACAGGGCTTCGACGGTGGTCTCGACGCGCTGCTGCAGAACTTCGGCGGCGAGGTGGCCGAGGAGGAGACGCCCGCGCCGCCCGCGCCCGCCGCGCAGCAGCCGCAGGCCGGTACCGCCCCGGGCTTCGCACCGCCCGCGTTCGGCGTCCCCGGCACTCCGGAACCCGCCCCCGCGCCCGCACCGGCAGCGCCCCCGGCCCCTGCCCCGGCTCCCCAGCCCGCCGCGCAGGGCTTCGCGCCCCCGCCCGGCGCCACTCCGCCCCCGGCCCCGGCGCCCGCACCCCAGGTGCACGCCGCCCCGACCATCGTCGCGCCCATGAACACCCCGCCCGGCGGCTCCCCGGTACCGCCCCCGGCCCCCGCGCCCGCGCCGTACGGCCAGCCGGGCCAGCAGCAGCCGCCGTACGGCCAGGTCCCCGGCCAGACGGCCCCGCCGCCGCCCGGCTACGGCCAGCCTCAGGCAGCACCCCAGGCACCCCACGCCCCGGCCCCGCCCCCGGGCTACGGCCAGCCCACACCACCACCGGGCTACGGCCAGCAGCCGCCCTTCGGTCAGCAGCCCGGGCAAGCCCCCTACGGAGCGCCGCAGGGAGCGCCTCAAGGAGCTCCCCAGGGAGCGCCGCAGGGCCCCGGAGTCGCCGCCGCGCTCCAGAAGTTCAAGGAGACCCCCACCGGGCAGCGCTGGACGCAGCAGAACAAGAAGCTCATCCGCGTCGACCTCGGCATCGGAGGGCAGCCCGTGCTGGCCCGCCAGGGCAGCATGGTGCTCTACCAGGGCAAGGTCGACTTCAGTTACAAGGGCGCCGGCTTCGCCGGCCGGATCGTGGGCAACGCGACCGGCCAGGAGATGCAGCTGATGCGCTGCACCGGCCAGGGACAGGTGTTCCTCGCCGAGGACTCCACGATGCTGCACCCCATCGAGCTCCAGGGCGACGGCATCTGCGTCTCCGCCGAGAACGTCCTCGCCTTCGACGAGAGCCTCCAGTACGAGGTGCGCCGCATCGAGGGGCACGGCATCCCCGGTGGCGCGCTGTTCACGATGCAGTTCACGGGCACCGGCACGATCGTCGTGAAGACCCACGGCACGCCCGTGGTCCTGCCGGTCACGCCCACCACGTTCGCCGACTGCAACGCCGTGGTCGCCTGGTCGGCCGCCGCCCAGGTCGTCGTCTCCAGCCAGGTGCGGATGCGCCGCAACGCCTACCCGGGTGACACGGGGGAGAGCGTCAACCTCCAGTTCCGGGCAGCGCCCGGGAACTTCATCGTCGTCCAGCCGTACGAGGTCTGAGGGAGCCCGTCATGACACAGCAACTCGCGGGCCACGCCCCCGCACCCGTCACCGCCCGCATGGAGAACCACGGCAACCACATGCTGAAGGTCGCCATGCAGACCGGAAACGATCTCCTCGCGCGCGTGGGGTCGATGGTCGCCTACGAAGGGTTCGTGCAGTACGAGCCCAACCCGCCGGCCGTGCGCCAGATCGCGAAGGACTGGATGACCGGTGAGGGCGCGCCCCTGATGAAGTGCTCCGGCGACGGCCTGCTCTACCTCTCCGACTACGGGGCGAACGTCGTCGTGATCAACCTCAACGGCGACGGCATCTCCGTCAACGCCACCAACCTGCTCGCCTTCGACGCCCACCTCACATGGGGCGTCGAGCGGGTCAAGGGCCTGGCGAAGTTCGCCGGACAGGGCCTGTGGAACACCAAGATCTCCGGGCAGGGCTGGGTCGCGCTGACCTCCCGGGGCAAGCCCATCGTCGTCGACTGCGGAGGCGGCGAGGACGAGACGTACGTCGACCCCGACGCCCTGGTCGCCTGGTCCCCGAACCTCAAGGTGAAGGGCAAGCGCAGCTTCCGGGCGCAGTCGCTGATCGGCCGCGGCAGCGGCGAGGCCTACCAGATGGCCTTCTCCGGTCAGGGCATCGTCGTCGTCCAGCCCAGCGAGGACAGCACCGACCGCCTCCGGGTCCGGGGCTGAGGGGGAGCCACACGCCATGCAGAGCCCGATTTTCGCCTACAACGAGCAGCAGACCCAGGACCGCTGGAGTCTGCAGAACAAGCAGATGCTGCGCGTGGCCCTGGAGGGCCACGACGACATCCTGGCCCGCAAGGGCACCATGGTCGCCTACCAGGGCCTCGTCGAGTTCGACGCCGAGTACCAGAGCAACGACCAGGCACGCTCGCGTGCGCACACCGGTGAGGGACTCGACCTGATGCGCTGCCACGGGCAGGGCACGGTCTACCTCGCCAACCTCAAGCAGCACGTCCACGTCATGGAGGTGGAGCAGGACGGCCTCACCGTCGACAGCAGCTATGTGCTGGCGATGGACTCCTCCCTGCACCACGAGGTCATCGCCGTCGACAGCCTCTACGGCATCTCCGGCTCCGGAAAGTACCAGCTCAACATCACCGGCCGGGGCAAGATCGCCCTGATGACCTCGGGCATGCCGCTGCTGATGCAGGTGACGCCCGACAAGTACGTCAACTGCGACGCCGACGCGATCGTCGCCTGGTCGACCAGCCTGCGGGTACAGATGCAGGCCCAGACGCACTCCTCCGGGGTGTGGCGGCGCCGCGGCAGCACCGGCGAGGGCTGGGAGCTGAGCTTCATGGGCACCGGCTTCGCGCTCGTCCAGCCCAGCGAACTGCTGCCGCCGCAGAACGCCCAGATCGGCTCGGGCCTCGCCGCGCAGTACGGCATGGGCCAGCAGGGAGCACGCGGCCAGAACCAGGGCAACGTCTGGAACTGAGCAACCACGGACCTGGCAAGGTGTAAGGGGCGACCGCTCTGGCGGTCGCCCCTTACGCGTGTCTCAGGCCGCGAGCCTCGCGCGGGTCGCCTCCAGCAGGCGGACGACCGACTCGTCGGCCACCTCCGCCACCTCGTCGTACCCGAACCAGCGCACGTCGAGCGACTCGTCGCTGATCACGTGCGCGGCGTCCGGGGGCGCCAGGACCGCGTACTGGACGTCGAAGTGGCAGTGGCACGGCGGCGGGATCGGGTGCCGGTCCAGGCGCACGGGGCCGCCCGGCAGCAGCGAGAGCCCCGAGACGCCGGACTCCTCCGTCGCCTCACGCAGCGCCGCGGCCGCGAGGGAGCTGTCGCCCGGCTCGCAGTGGCCGCCCATCTGGAGCCACATCCGCAGTTTTCTGTGCAAGGTCAGCAGGACCCGGCCGGCCTCGGGGTCGATCACCAGGGCGCTCGCCGTGATGTGGCCCGCGTGGCAGGCCTTCCACAGGCCGTCCGGGTGCTGCGCCAGATGGTCGAGGTAGGCCTGGCGCAGGTCGGTCTGGTCCTCGTACTCCTTGAGCACGAGGACCGCGTCGTCGTACAGGCTCACTCGGCGTCGTCGCCCTTGTTCTCGCCCTCGCCCTCGTCCTTCTTCTTCAGGTCGGGCTTGTTCAGGTCGGGCTTGTCCGCCGCCTCCCCGAGCATCTTGTCCAGCTCGGAGAAGTCGATCTGCTCGCGGTGCACGAAGCCGTCCGGGTCGTCCAGGTCGGTGGCCGTCGGCAGCATGTCCGGGTGGTGCCACAGGGCGTCCCGGCCATCGACACCGCGCGCGTCGGTGAGCGAGGCCCACAGACGGGAGGCGTCACGCAGACGGCGCGGGCGCAGCTCCAGGCCGATCAGCGTGGCGAACGTCTGCTCGGCCGGGCCGCCCGAGGCGCGGCGGCGGCGCAGCGTCTCGCGCAGGGCGTCGGCGGACGACAGCCGGGGCTTCGCGGCGGCGTGGACCACCGCGTCGACCCAGCCCTCCACGAGCGCCAGAGCCGTCTCCAGACGCGCCAGGGCGGCCTTCTGCTCGGGCGTGTCCTCGGGCTGGAACATGCCCTGCTGGAGGGCCTCCTGGAGCTGCTCGGGGTTCTGCGGGTCGAACTGGCCGACGACGTCCTCCAGCTTGGCCGTGTCGACCTTGATCCCGCGGGCGTAGCCGTCGACCGCTCCGAACAGATGCGAGCGCAGCCACGGCACGTGCGCGAAGAGCCGCTGGTGGGCGGCCTCGCGCAGGGCGAGATACAGCCGCACCTCCTCCTGCGGGACGCTCAGGTCCTTGCCGAAGGTCTCGATGTTCACCGGCAGCAGCGCGGCCTTGCCGGCCGGGCCCAGCGGCAGGCCGATGTCGGACGAGCCGACGACCTCGCCGGCGAGCACGCCGACGGCCTGCCCGATCTGCGTACCGAACATGGCTCCGCCCATCGAGCGCATCATGCCGATCAGCGGGCCGGCCATGGCCTGCATCTCCTCCGGCAGGACGTCGCCCATGGCGGTGCCGACGCGCTCGGCGACCGGGTCGACGAGCTCCTTCCAGGCGGGCAGGGTCGCCTCGACCCACTCGGCGCGGCTCCAGGCCACGGCCGAGCCGGCACCGGACGGCAGCGACGTGGCGTCGTCGAGCCACAGGTCGGCGAGGCGGACGGCCTCCTCGACGGCCTTGCGCTCGGCGGGGCCGACGCTGGTGTCCTTGGTGCCGTCGGGACTGCCCTGGGAGACCGTCTGGCGGGCGATCTGCTTGGCCATGTCCCAGTTCACCGGGCCGCCCTCGTAGGAGAGCATCTGGCCCAGCTGCTGGAACGCGGCCCCCAGGTCGTTGGGGTTCAGAGAGCCGAACATGGCTGCGAACGGATTGTCCGCACCGGGGCCGCCGGGGCCGCCGCCGAATCCTCCGGCTCCGGGCAGGCCGCCGAAACCGAACGGATTGGCCGGTCCCTGACCACCACCGCTCTCCTGGTCCTTCTTCTTGCCCTCGTCGCCGTCGTCCGGCTCCTCCGGCGGAAGGCCGAATCCGAATGGGGTGTCACTCACGGGATTCCTCGGCTGGTAGGGCCGCCGGTTCTTTCCGGCGGCACGGCTGCCCGACAACACCACCCAGCGTAGACACCTGGGGCGGATCGGGCCTCGGTGCTTCGCCGACTGACAGCCTGCGGCAGGATGGATGCCACCTGGTACGCACGCGTCGCTCGCGCTCGTACTGAAGACAACCGCTGGAGACGCCCGGTGAGTTCCCCAGATCCGCAGGTTCGCGCAGCGCGAAACCAGTCAACCAGTTCCGCGGGCCCCGCGGCACGCGGACCCGTCGTCGCGGTCACCGGTGCCGCGTACGGCGTCGGCGCCCTGCTCACCGAGCAGCTCGCCGCGTCCGACGAGGTCAAGCAGGTCGTCGCCATCGACGAGCGGCGCGGCGACTGCGCCGCGGCGCAGTGGCACATCCTGGACGTACGGGATCCGGCCATCGCGGAGAAGCTGCGGGGCGCCGACGTGGTGGTGCACCTGGCGCTGGACCTCGACCTGGAGACCGACGCCGCCGCCCGAACGGCCTACAACGTACGGGGGACACAGACCGTCCTGACGGCGGCCGCGGCGGCCGGGGTGCACCGGGTCGTGCTGTGCACCTCGGCGATGGTCTACGGGGCGCTGCCGGACAACGAGCTGCCGCTCTCCGAGGACGCGGAGCTGCGGGCCACGGCCGAGGCGACGGGCGTCGGCGACCTGCTGGAGATCGAGCGGCTGGCGCGGCGGGCGCCGCGGGCGCACCCCGGGCTGAACGTCACCGTGGTGCGGCCGGCGATCCTGGTGGGAGGCACGGACACCGCGCTGACCAGGTACTTCGAGTCTCCCCGACTGCTTGTCGTCGCCGGGTCGCGGCCCGCATGGCAGTTCTGCCATGTCGAGGACCTGTGCAGTGCCCTGGAGTACGCCGTCCTGGAGAAGGTCGACGGGGAACTGACCGTCGGGTGCGACGGGTGGCTGGAGCAGGAGGAGGTCGAGGAGCTCAGCGGCATCCGGCGGATGGAGCTGCCGTCGGCGGTCGCGCTGGGTGCGGCGGCGCGCCTGCACCGCATCGGTCTCACGCCGTCCCCGGCCGGGGACCTGGCGTACACGATGTACCCCTGGGTGGTCAGCGGCAGTCGGCTGCACGACGCGGGGTGGCGGCCGCGGTACACCAACGAGGAGGTGCTGGCGGAGCTCCTGGAGGAGGTCTCCGGCCGGCACACGGTGGCCGGGCGGCGACTGGGCCGCAAGGACGCGACGGCCGCGGGCGCCGCGGGAGCGACGGTGGCGCTGCTGGGCGCTGCCGCGGTGGTGCGGCGGGCGCGCAAGGCCCGGCGGCGCATCTGACCCGCCCCGCCGGCCCGGCCTCCCAGGTCCGTCGTGGTCGTGGTCGTAGGAGAGTCCAACGCGCACGCGCGCGTGCCGGTCGATAGCTCTATTCCGCGCTGTCGGTCGCGTGCGGCACGATGGAGGCATGGCATCCACGAACGATCACCCGGGTGAGCAGGCCGCGCAGGATCCGATCAGGCTGATCGGTATCCGGGACACGGCCCTTTCCGTGGACGAGGTGTTCCGGGCCGTCGGGGACGACGCGGCCGGCGGCACGGCGCTCTTCGTGGGCACCGTGCGGAACCACGACGGGGGTGCCGACGTGGCGGAGCTGGGGTATTCCTGCCACCCCAGTGCGGAGGCCGAGATGAGGCGGATCGCCGAGAAGGTCGTCGCCGAGTTCCCGGTGCGGGCGCTGGCGGCCGTGCACCGGGTGGGGGAGCTCCGGGTCGGTGACCTCGCCGTGGTCGTCGCCGTCTCGTGTCCGCACCGAGGAGAGGCCTTCGAGGCCTGCCGGAAGCTGATCGACGACCTCAAGCACGAAGTGCCCATCTGGAAGCACCAGAAGTTCTCCGACGGCACCGAGGAGTGGGTGGGCGCCTGCTGAATCCGGGACGCAGCCTTCCGGTTGCGTAACCGGACCCCTGGCGTGAGCGTTGTCACTGCGGATGGTTAATCTGCTGATCAGTCAGTTGCGGACGCTCAAGGGGTTGGAGGTCGGCATGGCGGCGCTCGCCTGGTTGCTGATTCCGCTTGTGGCTGCGATCGGCGCGGGGCTCTGGGGCAGTTGGGCCAACCGGACCCGCAAGGCCCGTGGCGACGGCCCGGAGCTCATCGGTTACGCCCGCTTCTGCGAGGCCATGGAGAGGCCTCGGTCGGGTAGCTGACGGCCAGGAAAAGAGCAGGTCACAGGCGTTTGAGACCTCAGGGCCGCCCCGGACGGGCGGCCCTGACGGTGCGCTGACAGGACCGTCCCGTACTGTCGAGTCATGCCACGCCGCACCGCGACGATGCTCGCCTCCACCCTGATGCTGATCGCGCTCCTGTGCGCGGGAGTGTTCATCCCCGTGCCGTATTCGGAGATGTCCCCGGGGCCGACGGTGAACACGCTGGGCGATCACGGCGGAGAGCCGGTGCTCCAGGTCTCCGGGCGGAAGACGTATCCGACCAGTGGCCATCTGAACATGACGACGGTCCGGGTCACCAGCGCCGACTACCGGATGAACCTGGTCGAGGCCGTCTACGGCTGGCTCGCGCACGACAACAAGGTGGTGCCGCACGAGACGCTCTACCCGGACGGCAAGACCGAGGAGCAGTCCACGCAGGAGAACGCCGAGGAGTTCAGCCAGTCCCAGGAGAGCGCCAAGGTCGCCGCGCTGAAGGAACTCGACGTTCCGGTGAAGTCGTGGGTCATCGTCTCGACGGTCGTCAAGGGATCCCCGGCCGAGGGCGAGCTGCACGCCGGAGACGTGATCAAGGCCGTCGACGGTACGGCGGTTAAGGAGCCGGCCGACGTCGCGAAGCTCGTCACGAAGCACAAGCCGGGCCAGGCCGTCCGCTTCACGATCGTGCCCGCCAAGGAGCAGGCCGCCGCGGAGAAGGAGAAGCGGACGCCGACGAAGACGCAGGACGTCACCATCACCACGACGACGTCGGACGACGCCGGCGAGAAGCGGGCCATCGTGGGGATCTCCGCGGGGACCGACCACACCTTCCCGTTCACCATCGACATCAAGCTGGCCGACGTCGGCGGGCCGAGCGCCGGTCTGATGTTCGCGCTCGGTATCTACGACAAGCTCACGCCAGGCAGTCTGACCGGGGGCAAGTTCGTGGCGGGTACGGGGACGATCGACGACGAGGGCAAGGTCGGTCCGATCGGCGGCATCGAGATGAAGACGGTGGGCGCGCGGGCCAAGGGCGCGCAGTACTTCATGACGCCCGCTGACAACTGCGAGGCCGCCGCCAAGGACACCCCCGAGGGCCTGACCCTCATCAAGGTCAAGACCATCGAGGACGCCCTCGGCGCTCTCAAGGACATCCGCAGCGGTGACACGGCCGATCTGCCGAAGTGCGGTAAGTAGTCCCCCGGGCCGGAGGACCGGCCCGGGCCGCGCAGCCGTCGGCTACTCCTCGAACGTCGCCGCCAGTGCCTCCGCCAGACCCGGTACCAGATCGGATCCGGTGAGGACCTCCGTCGGGGAGTCCTTCTCGCGCAGGCGCAGGGCCGACTCTCGGGTGCCGTCCCGCAGGACCGCGACCGTCATACGGACCTCCTGACGGTCCGGGTGCTCCGCCACCCACTTCGTCAGCGCGGCCTCGTCCAGACCCTGCGGAACCTGGGCCTCCGCGGACGGCGGCAGCATCAGGCGCTCCACGGCGAGGGCACAGCCGGCCACCGCGTCGGGCCAGGCGATGGTGGCCAGGAACTCGTCCAGCGGCTTGCCCGTTGGAACTTCGTCCTGCTCGATCGGGGTGAGGCCGGTGTTCTCCGACGCGTCGTCCAGACCGAGCCGGTCCGCGAGCGAGGGCTGTTCGGCCCGGAGGCGGGCGGTGTCGACGAGTGCGAAGAGGCGGGCGGACTGGTCCCAGCCGAGGCCGGAGACGTACTCGTCGATCTCGAGTACGGCCCGGGTGAGCGGGCTCGCCGCCATGGGAGTGTTGGACATGGTCACAATCCTGCCTCGTTCCCGGCCGGAATCGGGAACCGAGTAAACGGTGAGTAAGTTGCATAGGTGGGGGCCCGCGATCACGGGGGCCACGGACGGTCCGTGAAGACGCGGGCCTTACGAATCAACAGCGAACTTCGAGGTGCGCACCTTGGCTTTCCAGATGCCGGACCGCGGCGGAGGCCCGACAGGGCCGCGGATCAGAGTGGGCCGCCCGTCCCGGCGTGTCCGGACCCTGCTCATGACACTGGGCGTCCTGGCCGTCCTCGGCATGGTGTTCACCATGTTCGCGGGCTTTTGGACGGACTGGCTCTGGTACCGGTCGGTGAACTACTCGTCGGTCTTCACCACCACCCTGTGGACCAAGATCGGGCTCTTCTTCGTCTTCGGCCTGCTCATGGCCCTGGCGGTCGGGGTCAACATCTGGCTGGCGCACCGGCTGCGGCCGCCGCTGAGCGCCATGTCCATGGAGCAGCAGAACCTCGACCGCTACCGGATGGGCATCGCGCCCTACAAGAAGTGGCTGCTGCTCGGGATCACCGCTCTGGTGGGCCTGATCGCCGGAGCCTCCGCGTCCGGCCAGTGGCGGACGTGGCTGATGTGGGTCAACGGCGTGCCCTTCGGCCAGAAGGACCCCCAGTTCAAGCTGGACGTCTCCTTCTACGCCTTCGACCTGCCCTGGTACCGCTTCCTGCTCGGCTTCGGCTTCGCCGCCGCGATCCTGTCCGTGATCGCCGCCGCGCTCACGCACTACCTGTACGGCGGGCTGCGCGTCACCAGCCCCGGCGCCCGCGCCACGGCGGCGGCCACCGGGCACCTGTCGGTGCTCATCGGCGTCTTCGTGGCCCTGAAGGCGGTCGCCTACTGGCTCGACCGGTACGGACTCGCCGTGAAGTCCAGTGACTTCAGGGCGACCGACAACTGGACGGGCCTGAGGTACGTCGACGCCAACGCCTATCTGCCGGCGAAGACGATCCTGTTCTGCATCGCCGTCATCTGCGCCCTGCTGTTCTTCGCCACCCTGTGGCGGCGCACCTGGCAGCTGCCCGTGATCGGCTTCGGCCTGATGGTGCTCTCCGCGATCCTCATCGGAGGCCTCTACCCGGCGATCGTGCAGAAGTTCCAGGTCCAGCCGAACGAGCAGGCCAAGGAAGCGCCGTACGTCGAGAAGAACCTCGAGGCGACGCGCAAGGCCTACGGCATCGACGGCACCAAGGTCACCGACTACTCGGGCACGAGCAAGACCGAGGACAAGACCACGCTCCGCGACGACGTCGGTTCCACGGCGAGCATCCGGATCATGGACCCGAACATCGTCTCGCCGACGTTCCAGCAGCTCCAGCAGATCAGGAACTACTACGCGTTCCCGAACAACCTGGACGTCGACCGGTACACCAAGGACGGCAAGGACCAGGACACGGTCATCGGCCTGCGTGAGCTGAACCTGGCGGGCATCCCGAAGAAGAACTGGATCAACAACCACTTCCGTTACACCCACGGATACGGAGTGGTCGCCGCCGAGGGCACCAACGCCGACGCGCAGGGACGCCCGGTCTTCACGGAGTCCGACCTGCCCTCCGAGGGCAACCTCGGCACGTACGAACAGCGGGTCTACTACGGCGAGAAGACCACCACGTACTCGATCGTCGGCGGTCCCCAGAAGGAGATCGACTACTCCGACGACAACGGCGAGAAGACCACCAGCTACAAGGGCGACAGCGGGGTCAACCTCTCCAACCCGGTCAACCGGGCCGCGTACGCGGTGGCGTTCGGCGAGCCGCAGATCCTGTACTCCGGGGCCATCGGCGACGGTTCGCGGATCCTGTACAACCGCACGCCCAAGGAGCGCGTCGAGGCGGTCGCCCCCTGGCTGACCATCGACGGCGACGCCTACCCGGCGGTGGTGAACGGCCGTATCCAGTGGATCGTCGACGCGTACACGACGACCAACGGATACCCGTACTCCTCGCGTACGACCCTCGGTGACACCACGGCCGACTCGCTGACCGCGACCAACGACAACCGCGCGGTGGTGGCCCAGCAGAACCAGGTCAACTACATCCGCAACTCGGTGAAGGCGACCGTCGACGCGTACACCGGCGAGGTCAAGCTCTACCAGTGGGACACCAAGGACCCGGTCCTGAAGACCTGGATGAAGGCCTTCCCGGACACGGTGAAGCCCAAGGGCGAGATCTCCAAGGACCTGATGGACCACCTGCGCTACCCGCAGGACCTGTTCAAGGTCCAGCGGGAGCTGCTCACGCGCTACCACGTGCGGGACGCGACGACGTTCCTCAGCGGCAGCGAGGTGTGGCAGGTGCCGGACGACCCGACGAACCGGTCGGGCAACGCGGTGCCGCCGTACTACCTGAGCATGAAGATGCCCGACCAGAAGGCACAGGCGTTCTCGCTGACGACGACCTTCACGCCCAACGGCCGGGACAACCTCAGCGCGTTCATGGCGGTCGACGCCGAGGCGGGCGCCAGTGACTACGGCAAGATCAGAATCCTGAAACTGCCGACGAACACGACGGTCAACGGACCCAAGCAGGTCCAGAGTCAGTTCAACTCCCAAGAGGACATCGCCGAGTCGATCAGGCTCCTGAGAGGCGGCGACTCCGAAGTCGAGTACGGCAACCTGCTGACGGTGCCGCTCGACGGCGGACTGCTCTACGTGGAGCCGGTCTACGTACGCGGTGGCGGACTGAAGTACCCGCTGCTGCGCAAGGTGCTGGTCACCTACGGAGGCCAGACCGCCTTCGAGAACACGCTCGACGAGGCCCTCAACAAGGTCTTCGGAACGGAGGGCGCGGCCCCCGAGCCACCGGACGAGGGTGACACCACGACGCCACCGCCCACGTCCGACAACCCGACGGTCCAACAGGCCCTGCAGGACGCCCAGAAGGCGTTCGACGCGGGCCAGGAGGCCCTGAAGGAGAACGACTGGGAGGCGTACGGCCGGGCGCAGAAGGATCTCGAGGACGCTCTGCAGCGGGCCGAGGACGCGCAGGCCGAGGCCGGCCGCTCGGGCGCCGAGAGCAAGCCCAGCGCGAGCCCGAGCGCCAAGCCGAGCGGCAGTCCGAGCCCGAAGCCGAGCAGCTAGGGCCTGGCCTGGTCAAATGCCCACTCCGCGCCGTGATACGGTTGTGAACACAACGGCGCGGGGTGGAGCAGCTCGGTAGCTCGCTGGGCTCATAACCCAGAGGTCGCAGGTTCAAATCCTGTCCCCGCTACTGAATCGCGAAGTCCGAGTGACGGAGCGACCACGAAGGCCCGGATTCCACAACGGAATCCGGGCCTTCGTGATGTGTGAACGCATGTGCTGGCACAGGCTGCGGCCGCGCCGCCGGGGGGAGTTGGGAGATCTGTGTTTGACTTGTCTCTCTGTGGGCATGTCGACAAAACGCTGTAGTGACCTCACTGGCTGCGGTATACCAGGTGTACCCAGGTTGCAGGTGGTGCGACGATGGACGTTATGGGGGACAAGGCAACTCTGTTCGAGACAGGGCGTTTTGTGCAGCCTTCCAGCCGGGAGGACACCGAGACCCCGGACGAGACCGGGGAGATCGCCGACGAGGCGGCCGAGGAGCTGCGGCAGCGGCTTGCCGCGGAGGCCGGCGACGTCGAGGCGATGAGTGTCCTCGGGGCCATGCTGCTGCGCCGTGGTGACCTCGACGGTGCCGAACCCCATCTGCGTGCCGCCACCGCCGCGGGCGACCGGGCCGCCGCCAACAACCTCGGAGTCCTTCTCCACCAGCGCGGATACGCCGACGAGGCCGCCGGCTGGTGGCGGATCGCCGCGGTCGCCGGATCAGCGGCGGCCGCGCACGCCCTCGGACGGCACCACCGTGAGCGCGGCGACGAACCCGCCGCCGAGTACTGGCTGCGCCAGTCCGCAGAACAGGGACACACCCTGGGCGCGTATGCCCTCGCCGACCTGCTGGAGCACCGCGGCGACGCCGGGGCCGAGAAGTGGATGCGGGTCGCGGCCGAGCGCGGGCACCGGGAGGCCGCGTACCGCCTGGCCCGGGCGCTGGACCGGAAGGCGGCGCGGGACACCGACGGTGACGACGGTGGCCAGGTGCCGGACGAGGTCGAGCAGTGGTACCGGCAGGCCGCCGCACGCGGCCACCGGCGGGCCGCCCTGCACCTCGGGACGATCCTGGAGAAGCGCGGCGAGCTCAAGGAGGCCGGGCGCTGGTACCTGACGTCCGCCAAGGACGGCGAGGCGCGGGCCGCCTGCGCGCTCGGGTTCCTGCTGCGTGACGCGGGCGACACCGAGAACGCCGCCGTGTGGTGGCTGCGGGCCGCCCAGGACGGCGACGGCAACGCGGCGAACGCGCTGGGCGCGCTGCACGCCGAGCGGGGCGAGACCCAGACCGCCGAGCGCTGGTACCGGGCCGCGATGGACGCGGGCGACGTGAACGGCGCCTACAACCTGGGGCTGCTCTGCGCCGAGCAGGGGCGCACCGCGCAGGCCGAGCAGTGGTACCGGCGCGCGGCCTACGCCGGGCACCGGGAAGCCGCGAACGCGCTGGCGATCCTGCTGCTGCGGGCCGGGGACGAGACCGGCGCCGAGCCGTGGTTCTCCAAGGCCGCGGAGGCCGGGAGCGTGGACGCCGCCTTCAACCTGGGCATCCTGCACGCCGGCCGGGGCGAGGAGCAGGCCGCGCTGCGCTGGTACGAGCGGGCCGCGGCCGCCGGGCACACCGAGGCGGCACTTCAGGTCGGCATGGCCCGGCTGCGGGACGGCGACGACCAGGAGGCCGAGCGGCATCTGCGGTGTGCGGCCGGGGGCGGGAGCGCCGAGGCCGCGTACCGGCTGGCGACCGTGCTCGACGCGCGCCGGCCGCCGGAGCCCGCGCACGAGCTCGGGGAGCCGGTGCACCGGCGGAGCGAGTGCGAGGAGTGGTACGAGAGAGCGGCCTCGCAGGGGCACCGGCGGGCGCAGGTGCGGGTGGGCATGCTCGCAGCCGCCCGGGGCGACGTCGTCGAGGCGGCCCGGTGGTATCGGGAAGCGGCCGAGGCCGGATCCCGCAACGGGGCGTTCAATCTCGGGCTGCTGCTGGCCCGGGAGGGGAGCGAGCCCGAGGCGGCGGTGTGGTGGACGCGGGCGGCTGACGCGGGGCACGGGCGGGCGGCGTTGCGGCTGGCCCTGGTCTACGCGCGTCGGGGGGAGCTGGCGGAAGGGCAGCGGTGGGCTGACCGGGCGGTGTCCCTGGGGCCGGCGTCCGTGGCGGAGCGGGCGGCCCGGCTGCGGGATGCGTTGCGGCAGGAGCTGTCGGCCTGACGCCGGGTTTCGCAACGACTGCCCGCAGCTGAGCGAGACTGCAGCTCGCGGCTCCGGCTAAGCGATTTGCATCCGCCCTCCGCGTTGACGTAACGTTGCATTCACCGACGCGGGGTGGAGCAGCTCGGTAGCTCGCTGGGCTCATAACCCAGAGGTCGCAGGTTCAAATCCTGTCCCCGCTACTGAAGGCCGAGGGCCGGAATCCGAAAGGGTTCCGGCCCTCGGTGCGTCTACCGGCGGTGGCCCACCGCCTCCTCGTAGAGGGAGCGGGTGGGTTCGCCGTCGACCCGGCGCCATACGGGTCGAGCGGCCATGCTCTCCAGAGATATGGCGAACCGTCAGGTACGGGAGGGCGCGGGCACGGCGAAGCCCCGGCACCCATCGGGTGCCGGGGCTCTCGCGTGCGAAGGCTAGGCGGCCGCGCAGTTCGGGCAGACGCCGCGGTACGTCACCTCGACGTCCGAGACCGTGAAGCCGAAGCGCTCCGAGTCGGGGAGGTCCGCCAGTGGGTTGCCGACCGGGTGGACGTCGCGGATCGCGCCGCACCGGGCGCAGACCAGGTGGTGGTGTGGCTGGTGGGCGTTCGGGTCGTACCGCTTGGCGCGCTGGTCCGTGGAGACCTCGAGCACCTCGCCGAGGGACACGAGCTCGCCGAGCGTGTTGTAGACGGTCGCCCGGGAGATCTCGGGCAGCTTGGCGACGGCTCGGGAGTGGACCTCGTCGGCCGTCAGATGGACGTGTTCGCCGTCGAGGACCTCGGCCACGACGCGCCGCTGCGCGGTCATCCGCCATCCGCGTCCGCGCAGCCGTTCCAGAAGGTCACTCATGGCCACCAGCCTAACAGCAAGAGGGACCAGGTCGCGAACAGGTGTGGAGTTAGAGTTCCACTTACTTTGGACAATGTCTAATTCGAGCTGGCTGGTCGCGCAGGGGCGGCCCGGGCTCCTGCGAGGGGCCCGGGCCGTTCGTGTCGTCAGGCGGGTACCTGCTGGCGCGCCGGTGCCCAGCAGCGAATGATGTCGCGGACCGAGACGACGCCGGCGGGCTCGTCGCGGTCCAGCACGATGAGATGACGGAAACCGCCGTGCGCCATGGCGGCGGCCGCCTCCTCCAGGGTCCAGGCCGGAGCGGCGAACACGACGTCGGTGGTGGTGTGGGCGTGGACGAGTTCCGCGTCCGGGTCCTGGCCCTGGCCCACGGAGATGAGGATGTCGCGTTCGGTGAGGATGCCGATGCCGCCGGCGTCGGGGTCGTGGACGATGGCCGCGCCGACCTTGCGGGCGGCCATCAGCGCGGCGGCCTGGCGGAGGGTGTGGGTCGGGCCGATGGTGAGGACGACTGTGCTCATGGCGTCACGGACGAGCATGGATAGGCCTCCTGGGGGTGTCCCCGCCGTTTGTTCATGTTTTCACAAGTTCACAAGCGGGCGGACTCTCAGGGTGGCAGGCAAAGGGAGGGTCAACAAGGGGGCGCCCGGTAACAGGGGGCGCGCTCAGTGGTGGTGGTTGCGCACTCGCGGTGGTCGCTCAGCGGCGGTGGCCGCTCAGTACCGCTGGTTGAGATACCCCAGCAACTCGTCGTGGAGCAGGCCGTTCGACGCGGCCGCGTTGCCGCTGTGCGGGCCCGGGCGGGAGTCGAGTCCGGTGAAGGTGCCGCCGGCCTCGGTGACGATGATCGCGTTGGCGGCCATGTCCCAGAGCGACAGCTCCGGCTCGGCGCACATGTCGACGGCGCCCTCGGCGACCAGCATGTACGGCCAGAAGTCGCCGTACGCGCGCGTGCGCCACACCTCGCGGGTGAGGTCCAGGAAGCCGTCCAGGCGGCCCTGCTCCTCCCAGCCGCTGAGCGAGGAGTACGCGAAGGAGGCGTCGGCCAGTTTCCCGACGCGCGAGACCTGGAGGCGGGACGCCTTCGTGAGGCTGCGGCCGGTGAACGCGCCGTAGCCCTTCGCGGCCCACCAGCGGCGGCCGAGGGCCGGGGCGGAGACCACGCCGACGACGGGCTCGAAACCGCCCTCGCCGGCTTCCATCAGGGAGATGAGGGTGGCCCAGACGGGGACGCCGCGTACGTAGTTCTTGGTGCCGTCGATGGGGTCGATCACCCAACGGCGGGGGCCGGTTCCCTCGACGCCGTACTCCTCGCCGAGGATCGCGTCCCGGGGGCGGGCGCGGGCGAGTTGGCCGCGGATGAGTTCTTCGGCGGCCTTGTCCGCTTCGCTCACCGGGGTCATGTCCGGTTTGGTCTCGACCTTGAGGTCGAGGGCCTTGAACCGGTCCGTCGTCGCGGCGTCGGCGGCGTCGGCGAGGACGTGGGCGAGACGCAGGTCGTCGAGGTAGTCGGGCATGTAACGAACCTATCTGCCGAGGTGGGGGTGGGGCTACAGGGGGCTTGCGGGCAGGGCTGCCGGCGGTACGACTGCCCGCAACCGGGACGATCGCACCCGCGCAGGTCGGCTCAAAGGCGACCCCGCGTGCTCTCGTGAACCCTTGACAGTGGTTTCGTGCGCGTCAAATCTGGGCGCAGAGCCGCTCGCCCCAAGGGGAGGCGATGATGCCTGCAGCGCGGGAATCTCTACTGGACGCCGCTTACACGGCGCTGGCGCGCCGGCCGTGGTCCGCCGTGCGGATGGTGGACGTGGCCGCGGCGGCCGGAGTGTCCCGGCAGACGCTGTACAACGAGTTCGGCAGCAAGGACGGGCTCGCCCGGGCGCTCGTGAGGCGGGAAGCCGACGGGTACCTCGCCGGGGTCGACCGCGCGCTCACCGCGCACAGCGACCCGCGCGAGCGGCTCACCGCCACCGCCGAGTGGACCACTTCGGCGGCCCGCGAGAACGCCCTCGTCCGTGCCATGCTCACCGGCTGCTGGAGCGAACGGCTGCCGTCCCCGGCCCTGTCGGCCGTGCCCTCCACCTCCGCCGTACCGGCCCAGCGCCGCGCCGACGGCCCGCTGCCCTCACCCGGCGACTTCGTCACCCTCGTCCGCGACCGTGCCGTCACGGTCCTGGCCGGACCCGGCATCCCCAAGTCCGCCACCGCCGACCTGGCCCGCTCCTGCGAACTCGCCGTCCGGCTCGCCCTGTCCTGCGTGGCCGCGCCTCCCGGCGAGGGCGGCGTCGCCGAGCTGGTCCGCAGCGCCCTTCAGCGGCAGGCCGCATGACGGGACGTCAGTGCGCCGACCCCGACAACTGCAGCCCGATGACGCCGATGATGACGAGGCTGATCGACACGATCTTCAGCGTCGACACCAGGTCGCCCAGGAACACCATGCCGTAGATCGCCGTGCCCGCCGCGCCGATGCCGGTCCACACGGCGTAGGCGGGACCCACGTCGAGTTTCTTCAGCGACAGGGTCAGCAGGCCGAAGCTGCCGAGGGCGAAGATGCAGAACGCGACCGTCGGCCAGAGCCGGGTGAAACCGTGCGACAGCTTCAGGCACACGGCGAAGCCGGTCTCCAGCAACCCCGCCACAATGACCAGCAGCCACGCCATGAGTCGTTCCTCCCGTATCCCACGTTCAGCGACCGCTTAGTCAGTTTGAGGATGTTCGACAGATTGTTCAGCTTCTGGTCGGTCTTGCATCCGGCTTGGTGCGATTATGCACTTACCGTCCTCACGCCATGACAAACAACGCGGAGGTCAGTCGCCTTCCTTGCGCTCCCGCGTGGCCAGCAGCCGCCGCAGCGAGTACAGCCGCGCCGGATCCGCGTGCCCCTCGGCCACCCACGCGTCCAGCGCGCAGTCGGGCTCGTCATGGCTGCACGCGCGCGGGCAGCCCTCGGTGCCCGGCTCCAGGTCGGGAAAGGCGTGGATGACCCGGGACGGGTCGACGTGGTGCAGGCCGAAGGACCGGATGCCCGGTGTGTCGATCACCCAGCCGTCGCTGCCCGCAAGCGGCAGCGCCAGCGCCGAGGTGGTGGTGTGCCGGCCACGGCCCGTCACCGCGTTCACATGCCCGGTCGTGCGCCGCTGCTCCTGCGGCACCAGCGCGTTGACCAGGGTCGTCTTGCCGACACCGGAGTGGCCGACGAACGCGGTGATCTTGCCGTCGAGCTGCTCCCGTACGCGGGCGACGGCCGTGCCGTTCTGGAGTTCCTCGCGGCTGGTGACGACGTAGGGGATGTCGAGGTGGCCGTACAGCTCCAGCAGCTTGTCGGGCGGGGCGAGGTCCGACTTGGTCAGGACCAGCAGCGGGTCCAGGCCGCCAGCGTAGGCCGCGACCAGACAGCGGTCGATCAGCCGGGGGCGGGGCTCCGGGTCGGCCAGGGCGGTGACGACGGCCAGCTGGTCGGCGTTGGCGACGACCACGCGCTCGTACGGGTCGTCGTCGTCCGCCGTGCGACGCAGGACCGAGGTCCGCTCCTCGATGCGGACGATCCTCGCGAGCGTGTCCTTCTTGCCGGACATGTCGCCCACGAGCGCCACGCGGTCGCCGACCACGGCCGCCTTGCGGCCCAGCTCCCTGGCCTTCATCGCCATGACCACGCGGTCCTCGACGAGGCAGGTCAGGCGGCCCCGGTCGACGGTGAGGACGAGGCCCTCGGCGGCGTCCTCGTGCTTGGGCCGGATGTTGGTCCGGGGCCGGGTGTTCCGGCGGCCGGGACGGCTGCGGATGTCGTCCTCGTCGGTGTGCTTGCCGTAGCGGCGCATGACCTGATCCCCGCGTCCTATGCCCCGAGCATCCCGGTCCACAGGTCGGGGAAGTCGGGCAGGGTCTTGGCCGTCGTCGCCACGTTCTCGATCTGCACGCCCTCCACGGCGAGGCCGATGATCGCGCCGGCCGTGGCCATGCGGTGGTCGTCGTACGTGTGGAAGATCCCGCCGTGCAGACGGCGCGGGCGGATGTGCAGACCGTCGGCGGTCTCCGTGACGTCACCGCCGAGTTCGTTGATCTCCTTGGTCAGCGCCGCCAGGCGGTCCGTCTCGTGCAGCCGCAGGTGCGCCACGCCGCGCAGGGTCGACGGGGAGTCCGCGAGGGCCGCGACCGCCGCGACGCCCGGCGTCAGCTCGCCCACTTCGCTCAGGTCGACGTCGATGCCGTGGACCGAGCCGGAACCGGTGAACACGAGCCCGAACTCGGTCAGTTCGCAGGACCCGCCCATCTCGGTGAAGATCTCGCGCAGCCGGTCACCGGGCTGGGTGGTGCGGGCCGGCCAGTCCGGGATGACGACCTTGCCGCCGGTCACCAGCGCCGCCGCCAGGAACGGCTGGGCGTTGGACAGGTCCGGCTCGATGACCAGGTCCCGGCCGAGCAGGGCGCCCGGCGTGACCCGCCAGACGTTCGGCTCGCCGCCCGACTCGGGCGTGTCCACCTGGGCGCCGACCGCGCGCAGCATGTCGACGGTCATGCGGATGTGCGGCATGGAGGGCAGCGTGGCGCCGGTGTGGCGGACCTCGACGCCCTGGTTGAAGCGCGGGCCGGACAGCAGCAGGGCGCTCACGAACTGCGAGGAGGAGGACGCGTCGATCGCCACCGGGCCGCCGTCCAGGGCGCCGCTGCCGTGCACGGTCAACGGCAGCGCGCCACGGCCGTCGTCGTCGATCCGGGCGCCGAGCTGACGCAGGGCGTCGATGACTCCGTTCAGGGGACGCTCGTACGAGCGGGGATCACCGTCGAAGCGGACGGGCCCGTCCGCGAGCGCGGCGACCGGCGGCAGGAACCGCATCACCGTGCCGGCGTTGCCGACGTCGACCGTGGCCGGGCCTCGCAGGCCCGTGGGGAGCACCCGCCAGGCCTCACCGGTGCCGTCCGGGCCCACGCCCTCCTCGATCTCGATGCCCATGGCGCGCAGCGCGCCGGCCATCAGCAGGGTGTCGCGGGAGCGCAGGGGGCGGCGCAGCCAGCCCGGTTCGGAGGCGAGGGAGGCGAGGACCAGGGCGCGGTTCGTGACCGACTTGGACCCGGGCACGTGGACCGTCGCGTCGACGGCTCCGCTCGCGTGCGGGGCGGGCCAAAGGGCGGTGTCTGCGGTGTTCGGGGCCATGGCTTCACTTTATAAGGAGCAGTGGTTCGGGTGCGGCGCCGTGGGGGCCGGTCGGGCCCACGAGGCGGAGCCGCACAACGGCAGAGCCCCGCGTCCCTCAGGCCGGCCGGTCACAGGTCCAGCAGCCAGCGCCCCCCGCCGATCAGCGAGCACAGCGACACCGCGTGGAACAGGAAGAACCACAACGCCGCGGGCACATGCGTCAGCCGCGACAGCTGGTCCGCGTCCGAGTCTCCCGCCCCGCCCCGCGCCCGCTTGGCCTGGAGCTCGAACGCCGGACGCACCCCGCCGATCAGCAGGAACCACACCACCACGTAGGCGAACGCCGCCTGGACCTGGGGGCCGGCCAGCCAGGACACCAGGACGAACAGGCCGCCGGTGACGATCATGGTGAGGGCGCCGTACGCGTTGCGGATCATCACGAGCATGGCCAGCAGCAGGGCCGTGGCCAGCCACAGCAGCAGGGTGATGCGGCCGGCGCCCAGCAGGGCCGCGCCGCCGAGGCCCAGCAGGGGCGGGGCGGTGTAGCCGGAGGCCGCGGTGAGGATCATGCCGATGCCGTACGGCTTGCCGCGGCTGACGGTCAGGCCGCTGGTGTCCGAGTGCAGCCGTATGCCGGTGAGGGTGCGGCCGCTGAGCAGCGCCACGAGCCCGTGGCCGCCCTCGTGGGCGATGGTGATGGCGTTGCGGGAGACGCGCCACAGTCCGTGCGGGATCACCACGGCGAGCGCGGCCACCAGGGTCGCGATCACGACCCACAGGTCGGGGTCGGGCTGGGTGCCGGAGACCTCGTCCCAGAGGGAGGCGAGCGAGGCGGTTGCGGTGCTGTCCATGTGCGGCGATGGCTCCCTGGCGTCGTGTGGAATCTCGCAGTGTGGCACGGATGTGCGGACGGTATTTGAGACGCCGACGTGGTGGGGATCGTTCCTGACGGCACGCGCGGGCAGCAGAGAAGGAGCCGTACCCGTCCTGGGTTCGGCTCCTTCATGTTCGGTGGTCTGCCGTCAGGCAGCGGTGAACGCCGTACGGTGTTCCAGCGCCCAGTCGGCGAAAGCCGTCGGCGGGCGGCCGGTGACCCGGGCGACCGTGTCCGTCACCGGGGCGGTGGTGCCGACCGAGGCCGCGTACGTGCCGAGGACGGAGTCGACGAGGCCGGGCACTCCGAACGCGCCGTACTGATCCTCCAGTTGGGCCCGAGCGGCATCGCCGACCAGGTCGACGACGGTCACCGGACGACCGATTGCCGCCCCGATCAGCTCGACCTGCCGGCGCTGCGTCATCGACTCCGGGCCGGTGAGCTCGTACGTCGCGCCCTCGTGTCCGTCGGACAGCAGGGCCTGGACGGCGACCGCCGCTATGTCCCGCTCGTGGATCGGGGAGAGGGTGCTCTCGGCGTACGGGACGCGGACCTCACCGCCCTCGCGGATCGCGGGGGCCCACTGCAGCACATTGCTCGCGAAGGCGCCCGGCCGCAGCACCGTCCGGGCGAGACCGCTGTCCTCCACCGCCCGTTCGACCGACAGGTGCATGAGTCCGATCGGACCGGCGGTCTCACCGGGCTCGCTCACCGCGGCGGACGACAGCAGTACCACGTGCTTGACCCCGCTGGCCCTGGCGAGGTGCAGGAAGCCGGCGACGCCGGACGGGTTGGGGAACAGGAAGAGCTTCTCCACGCCCGCCAGCGCGTCCCCGAACGAACCGGGGTCGTCCAGGTCCCCGGCGCGCACGTCGACGCCCGCGGGCAGTTCGGCGGTCTTCGGATTCCGGGAGGTGGCCCGCACCGGGGCACCGGCCGCGAGCAGCAGCTCGACGACGTTGCGGCCGACGTTGCCGGTCGCGCCGGTCACCAGAATGGTCATGAGGTGGACTCCTACGTGGGGGAAAGGGGGCGCTGGGGGAAATTGGGGCGCACACGGCCGGCGCCGGGGCCGGCCGTGGGTCAGGTCCGGGCCGCGCCGAACCAGCGGTGGAGTGCTTCCGTGAGCGGCGTGCCGGACACCCAGCAGATGTAGCCGTCGGGGCGCACCAGAACGGCCTCGGCGCCGAGGCCGGGGAGCTCCGGTACCTCCACGGCGTCCACCCGGCCCGTCCAGGGCGCCGCCTCGGCGACCAGTTCCGTCCGCGTGGTCAGCAGGACGCCGTGCCCCTGGTGGAACAGTTCGCTGGCCCAGCGGCCGTCGGGCAGGGCGAAGTCGGTGAGCCGGGCGCCGACGGGCTCGTCGCCCCCGAGGTCGTAGCGGATGGAGAGGCCGGAGATCGCCCCGCCGAGCAGGCGGTTGGCCTCCGGCAGTTTGATCAGCTGGGTGAAGATCTCCCTCAGCGCCTCGTGCTCGATGCCCTTCTGGCCGAGGGCGACCTGGGCCCGGGTGTTCGTGAGGACGGCGGCGCCCACCGGGTGGCGTTCGCCGTGGTAGGTGTCGAGCAGCCCTTCGGGGGCCCAGCCGGCGATCTCGGCGGCCAGTTTCCAGCCCAGGTTCATCGCGTCCTGCACGCCGGTGTTGAGTCCTTGGCCGCCGAGCGGCAGGTGGACGTGCGCGGCATCGCCGGCGAGGAAGGCCCGTCCGACGCGGTAGTGCTCCGCGAGGCGTGAGGCGTCGCTGAACCGGGAGGCCCAGCGCACCTCCTTGACCTCGGTGTCCGAGCCGTAGAACTCCTGGATCGCGGCGATGACCTCGTTCTCCGGCACCTTCGCGCGCTGGTCGTCGATCACCTGGTCGGCGATGCTGTAGAAGATCCGGTAGACGTTGTCCGACTCCGTGCCGATCGGGAAGATGTTCGCGAACGACCCGTCAGGACGCATCCGGGGAGAGCCCTTGGTGTCCCAGGTGGTCGCGATCCCCTCAGCGGTGATGCCCAGCACGACGTCGGAGACGGTGCCGAACCACCGCGCGTCCAGCCCGGGGAACTCGACCCCGAGGTGCTTGCGGACGAAGCTGCGGCCACCGTCGCAGCCCGCCAGATAGCGTGCCTCGATCCACTTCCCGCCGGTCTGGACGCGGACCCGCTCCTCGTCCTGCACGATGCCGGTGACCTCCGAGTTCCACTGGACCCGTACTCCCAGTGCGGCGAGGTGCTCCTCCAGCACGTTCTCGACCTCGGCCTGCGGAATGGCCACCTGGTACGGGTAGCGGGAGTCCCAGCCGTCCAGCGTCAGCGGCACGGGCAGGTGTGCGAAGTGGGTCGTCTCCAAGCGGGCCCTGGCCTGCTCCTCCGCGCCGTCGAGCATGCCGCGCAAGGCCAGCATCTCCGCGGTGCGGGGGTGGAGGTTCAGGGCCCGGCTCTCGCCGGTCCGGCCGGGGCCCTTGTCGAGCAGGGCCACGCGTGCGCCGGCGAGGGCCAGCTCGTGGGCCAGCGTCAGACCGGTGGGTCCGGCGCCCACCACGATCACGTCAGCGTCCATTACGGGTTCCTCTCTGCCTTCCGGTTCCGAACAACGTTCTATCAGCGAACGTCGTTCTTTCACAAGTACGGCGTTCTGCGCAGGCCATCAGGAGCCGATCACGTTTCCCGGGGGCCTGCGAGGACGCTGGGGCGCTACCGCGACTACCGCGACTACCGCGACTACCGCGAACCGCGCTGTTCCGCGGCTCGCGGCAGGAGAGTCACCAGCTGTGGGTCGGGGTGAGGCCCCACGCGTCGAGCTCCGCCTCGACCAGCCCGGCTCCGACCGAGACGCCGGCGGACTGGAAGCCGATCGACACCGTCCCGCCGGCCCTGAGGACGAAACAGTTCATCCGGCCGGGCGGCCCCCCGGCGCCCGAGACCGTGCGGAAGAGGACACCCAGGGCGGGACCGAAGACGTCCCTGGCCTCCGGCAGCATCTCGCCGGCGTTGGACAGCGCGGCGTCGGTCTGCGGATAGCCGGTGAGGTGCCGGCCGACCACCTCGGCGTACACCGCCTTGCTCAGCCGGCGGATGTGGGCCAGGTCGGTGTAACGCCCGCGCAGGCCGGCCAGCCGCAGGGTGGCGATCCCGACCATGTTGGAGGACTCCAGGTCGTCCGGCCGCCGGAAGCTCACGGGCAGCCCGACCGTGAACGGCCCGCCCGACTCGGTGGTGCCCCGCGCGGCGCGCAGGATGTTCGCGGTCATGGCGAGCATCAGCCCCGTCACGCTGCCCCCGCCGCTCTCCGCCACCCGCTCGGCGTCGGCGGCCGACACGGTGAAGGCGAGCCGGGAGCGGACGGGTGCCGCGCCGTCTGCCTGCCGTGAACGGCCGAGCAGCATCCGGGTTGCGGTGGCGGGCACCTCGGCGACCTTGCCGCGCAGCCGGGACAGCGCCAGCCGGGAGTACGTCCACATGCCTTCCGTCACCAGATCGGTGAGGTCCTCGACCAGCGACGGCTGCCCGGAGCGCCACTGCCGAGCGGTCTCCCGGGCGGCCAGTGTGGCCGCGCCGATGAGACCCTGGCCGTCGGTCAGCGCGTGCGAACCCACCAGGGACACCACGGACGTGCCGTCGCCGATGTGCGCCGCGCTCAGCACCCAGCCGCGGCCCGCATGGGCGTCGAGTTCGACCCGGCAGGCGGCGTCGGCCCAGTCCATCACCTCTTCCGGCGCGATCGTCCGAGGGGAGACACGCAGGGCGGAGCAGTCGGTGTGCCGCTCCCAGACCGGGCGGGCCAGCGGCAGCCGGGCGGTCCGCATCCGCCGGTTCAGCGGGCCCTGGGCCAGATTGGCGTGGAACTTCCGCAACGCTTCGGGAGCCGGCCGGCCCTGCACCCGCCAGAGCAGCTGCACCGGGGGGTCGATCTTCAGCTGTTGCATCAGTACATCGCCTCCGGTGAAGCGCTGCGATCCGGCCATGTTCATGTCGTCGTCCCCGTCTCCGGCGCGAGCCCGACCAGCGGGGCCAGCGTGCGCCCGGTCAGTGCGATGGCGTCCGGATCGTGCGCGTTGACGAGCATGTTGGCCATGAGCCCGTCGATGCCGTGGCACAGCACCCGCTCCTGGAGCTGCTCGGTGACCTCGGCCGGGGTGCCGACGAAGAACCGGTCGCTCGCCGCGGCCCGCTCGGAGTCCGTCAGTTCCGCCACGTTCACGCCCGACCTGGCCAGTGCCTCCTCCAGCAGCTTGCGGGCCCGGTCGCCGTCCTCGTCGATGATCAGGGGCGTGGCGAAGCTGGTCTCCAGCGTCGCCGGGTCCCGGCCGGCCTCGGCGCACCGCGTCCGCAGTGCCGCCATCTTCCGCGGCAGCTCGGAAGTGGTGCAGATGATGTTGAGGTGGTCGGCGTGCCGGGCGGCGAAGGCGAACGTCTTCTTCTCGCCCCCGCCTCCGATCAGCAGCGGCAGGTCCTCCCGGAGCCGGGGCTCGTTGATGGCACCCTCGGCGCGGAACCAGCGCCCCTCGACTCGCGGCCGCGCCCCGCGCAGCATCGGGACGACGACACCGAGCGCCTCCTCGAACCGGCCGAAACGCTCGGCGACGGTACCGAACTCGTAGCCGTACTCGCGGTGTTCCTGCTCATGCCAGCCGGCGCCGACGCCGAGCACGGCGCGCCCCTGGCTGATCACGTCGAGCGTGGTGACCATCTTGGCCAGCAGGGCGGGATTGCGGTAGCCGATGCCGGTCACCATGGTCGACAGCTGCACACGGCCGGTGGCCGCCGCCAGCGCCCCGAGCAGGGTGTACGCCTCCAGCATCGGGCCGTCGGGCGGCCCGATCAGCGGCGGCTGGTAGAAGTGGTCCATCGTCGTGACCAGGTCGAACCCGGCGTCCTCCGCGGCGCGCACCTGGTCGACCAGTGCGGGGAAGAGACCGGTGACCGTCTCCGTGTGATGGAAGTACGGGATGTGATAGCCGAGACGTATGCTCACGTGCTGGTCTCCTACCAGGTGACGGGAAGTTCGACGGGGCCGAAGAACTGGCCGAAGTACTTGTAGGGCAGGGCGCCGGGTTCCACGGCGAGCCGCAGGTCCGGGACGCGGTGGAAGAGGCGGTCGAGGACCACCTGGAGCTCGGTGCGCACGATGTTCTGGCCGAGGCACTGGTGCGCCCCGTAGCCGAACGCGACATGCCGGGTGCCCGAGGCTCGCCCGATGTCGAAGCGGTCGGGGTCGGGGAAGGCGTCGGCGTCGCGGTTCGCCGGCAGGGTGGGAATGATGACCCCGTCGCCCGCGCGGATGCGTACGCCGCCGATCTCCACGTCCTCCAGGGCCAGCCTGAGCGGCCCGGTGTCGGTGATCGACAGGAAGCGCAGGAGCTCCTCGACCGCGGCCGGCGTGCGGGCCGGATCGGTGGTGAGCTCCTTCAGCTGCTCCGGGTCGGCCAGCAGGGTGAGCACCGACAGCGAGATCATCGCGGCGCTGGAGGCGTGTCCGGCGATCTGCAGGAGCTGCACGAGGCTGGCGAGTTCGAAACGGTCGGCGGCACCTCCGTGCTCCCGGCGGGACCGCTCGATCTGACGGCTGAGGAAGTCGTCGGCCGGATTCTCCTCCTTGGCCGCAATGACGCGGTCGAGGTGGGCGTGCAGGGCCTCGGCGGCGGCCCGCTGCTCGTCCTCGGTCCGGGCCTCGCGCAGCATCTTCCCCGTGTTGCGCTCGATGGTGTCGAGGTCGTCCGCCGGAACACCCAGGAACGCCTCGAGCACCAGTGTGGGTACGGGGCCCGCGAGGTGCGCGACGAGGTCGACCGGCCGGTCCGGCTGCTCCAGCATCCGGTCGATCGCCGTGTCGACGATGCGCTCGATCCGCGGCTTCATGGCGTTGATCTTGCGCACGGAGAACTCCCCGAGGACCGCGCGGCGGGCCCGGGAGTGCTCGGCTCCGTCCATGTTCACCAGGAACGGCGAGAAATAGGTCAGCGCCTTGAGCCCGCCCGGAGAAAGTTCGGGAAATCCGGGCCGAAGTTTCTCGGAGCTGAAACGGGCGTCGGAAAGCACCGCTCGGGCGTCTTCGTTCTTGGTGATGAGCCAGGCGCGGCGCCCGTCGGACATGCGGACCTGGTGCACCCGGCCGCCCGCCTCGTCCAGTTTCCGATACGTCTCCGGAACGCTGAACGGGCAGGTGCGGAGTATGGGAAATTCCGGAGCGGCGTCCGCTGCGATCTCATTCATGACAATTCCCTTGGGTATGCCGAGGGGGGATGACATGAACGGTAGCGCGGCGAATTTTCCCTCAGGGTCAGACCAGAGTCAGCTCTTTGTTAATTCTGAATCTGGGAAACTGCAGGGAATCGGTGACGGAAAAGCCGGCCCCGGATTGCGGCTGCGGAGGCCGGGGCGGGGCGGTCAGTCCGTGACGAACGTCGCCAGCCCGGAGATCAGCATGTCCAGGCCCAGTTCGAACCTGCCGTCGCTGTCGGTGTCCAGCATGACGTCCACGTTGCCGACGATGGACGGGAACCGGTCCGCGGGCAGGGACGCGAAGTAGTCGCGGACGGGATCGATCCAGTCGGCCAGGTCCTTGTTCGCCAGGCGCCAGCCCTCGTAGACGTCGGCCGTCGTGTACAGGGTGAGCCGGTGCAGGGCCCAGGCCGCGATCTTCGGGGGGACGCCCACGTTCAGCAGTACCGACAGCAGCCGCTCGGTGATCGCCACGCCGATGGCGGTGGGCGGGAAGGCCGCGAAGTTGTAGAGGGCGATGTCGCCGTGGGCGGACAGTACGCGCTGCATCTTCGTGTAGTGCGCCTTGAGGTCCGCGTCCCACTGCCCGGTGACCTCCGGGACGCCCACCTCCTTCATCACCCGCTCCAGCACCAGGAGCAGCAGCTCCTCGCGGTTGCGCACGTGCGCGTACAGGCTGGACGCGACCACGCCCAGGTCGCCGGCGATCCGGCGCATGGTGACCGCGCCACTGCCCTCCGTGTCGACGACCGCGAGCGCGGCGTCGACGATCCGCTCCGCCGTGAGCGGAGCGCGCTGGGGAACCTCGGTCTTCCGGCGCACCTCCCATGGCGGGAGGGGCACCTCGGCGGAGTTCGACTTCTGACGCATCACGGAGACCTTACCGGTGAGGAGGCGCCCGAGGGCGCGGGGTCGGATCGGGGTTGGTTCAGATTTGGGTTGACGCCGAACATGATTCTATCGTAGAACAGTGTTCGTTTACAGGTACGTGTTCGGCCAAAGGAAACGGTGTTTCCGCAACGTACGTCGTTCATCCCCGCAGTCGCCTGCGACGTCATCACGCATCACTGGCTGCCCTGCCGGCGGCACTGTCAGCTGTCCCGACCCCAGGAGGTCAGCATGTCCACCACCGAAATGCCGCAGGCCGTGGCCTTGCCGGACGGTCCTGCGTTCTCTGCCAGGCGGGCTTGGGCGGCCGTCGGCATCATCCTCGTCGGCGAGGTCATGGATCTGCTCGACTCCCTGGTCACGACCATCGCGGGACCCACGATCACGCGTGACATGGGCGGCTCGCAGGAGTTCATCCAGTGGCTCGCGGCCGGCTACACCATCGCCATGGCCGCCGGACTGCTCATCGGCGGGCGGCTCGGCGACAAGTACGGGCGCAAGAACCTCTTCCTGACCGGCCTGGCCGGCTTCACCGTGACCTCGCTGGTCTCGGCGCTGGCGACCAACCCGGAGACCCTGATCACCGCCCGGGTCCTGCAGGGCCTGCTGGGCGCGCTGATGGTGCCGCAGGCGCTCGGCATCATCAGGAGCCTCTTCCCGCCGGACAAGGTCGGCATGGCCTTCGGGGTGACCGGGCCCGTGATGGCGCTGTCCGGTGTGGCCGGGCCGATCGTGGCGGGCTGGCTGGTCGACGCGGACTACTTCGGCTGGAGCTGGCGGATGATCTTCGCCGTCAACGTACCGGTCGGTGTTCTCGCCCTGGTGGCCGGGCTCGTCCTGCTGCCCAGGTCGCAGCGGCAGCGGGACCTCAGGATCGACCTGGTCGGGGCGATGATCGCCGCGGCCGGGATGGCCGCCGTGATCTTCCCGCTCGTGCAGGGGCGTGAGCTCGGCTGGCCGTGGTGGGTGTTCCTGCTGCTGGCCGCCGGCATCGGCACTCTCGCCGGCTTCGTCCGCCACCAGTACCACCGGGCGGACAAGGGCCTGCCGACGCTCGTCCTTCCCTCACTGTTCAGGAAGAAGGCCTTCGTCTCCGGGCTGTTCATCGGCATCCTCTTCTTCAGCGTCATGATGGGCGGGGCGCTGCTGTTCGGCCTCTTCTTCCAGCTCGGTCTCGGGATGAGTCCGCTGAAGGCGGGCCTCGCCACGATCGCGCAGGCGGCGGGCATGGTGCTCGGGTTCGGGTTCTCCCAGGCGCTCGGGATGGCGCGACGGACCATGTTCATCGGGTTCGCCGCCACCGCCGTCGGCCTGCTGGCCGCGCTGGGCACGATCGCCGTGCAGGACGATCCGGTGAACGCCTGGTGGCTCTCGCCCGCCCTCGCGGTGCTCGGTGTCGGTTCCGGGCTCGCCATCGCGCCGTTCTTCGACATCGTGCTCTCGGGCGTCGACGAGAGGGAGACCGGCTCGGCGTCGGGCACCCTGACCTCCGCACAGCAGGTGGGCAACGCGCTCGGCGCCTCCGTACTCGGCACGGTCTTCTTCTCCGTCCTGAACGGGCGGCGCGGAGAGGGGGCGTCGGCCTTCACGGCGGCGACCTCGGCGGCTCTTCTGGTGGCTCTCGCGCTCGTCGCGGGCGCCGCGCTGTGCACCCGGTGGCTGCCCGAGCGGGCGGTACGGCCCGCGGAGGAGTGACGGCCCGGCCCGCCGCAGCGAATGCGCAGGCACCTTCTCGTTACGGTGCGGTATTGAACGCGTTAAATCGCGCCACACCGAATGAATTCAGCCACGCGGCAGGCTTCTCTGTGGCATTCGATACTTCATGATCGACGGTCTACCGGCTCGGATGCCTGCGTGTTAGCGTGACGGGCGAAATTCCTGGCGGATCCCTTCAGAACCACACGAAAGAAAGCTCTTACCAGGACCTCGGAGTACCTGCCTGGTTCGCCGCGGTCGGCAATGAAGCCGCCGTGAGTTCCGACCGGCAAATCCTGATCGACTTCTACGAGAAGAAGATCAGGACGTCTCCTGTCGCACATCCATGATCATGGGGGTAGATGGATGGAAAAGCGTACTGAGATATCGGAAAGTGACATACTCACGGTTGCTGCCGGCGGGGCCGAGCGGCAGCGGTACCGCGGAGGCGTCGGCGTACTGCCGACGCGGCCCCTCCCGGTCTCGTTCCCGGCCTTCGACACCTGGCAGGTGCTCCTCGTCGAGAGCGAGCAGCGGCAGCAGGAACTGCTCAGACAGGCACTGGGCCGGCACGTGCACCAGGTGACCTGCGTCGACACGGGTGCCAAGGCGCTCGACGTCTACGACCAGGCGGACGTGGTGCTGCTGGGTCCCGACCTCCCCGACATCGACGGGCTGGAGGTGTGCCGGGCGATCCGGGTCAGCTGCGACATCCCGATCATCGTCATCACGGACCGCTCGTCCGAGTTGGACTGTGTGCTGGCCCTCCAGGCCGGGGCCGACGACTACGTGGTCCAGCCGTACGGATTCCGGGAACTCATGGCCCGGATAGACGCGGTGATGCGACGGGCGACACCACGCCGGCAGGGCGAGCACGTCATCGAGCACGGCCCGTTGCGGATCGACACGCTCACCCGTGAAGTGCGGCTGGACAATCGGGTGATCCCGATGAGCCGCAAGGAATTCGACCTGCTTCACCTGCTCGCGGTCAATCCCGACAGTGTCGTCTCGCGCGAGCACATCATGCGCCAGGTCTGGGAGAACTCCTGGTCCCGCCGTACGGTCGACACGCATGTCAGCAGCATCCGCCAAAAACTCGGTGGAAAGTCCTGGATTCTCACCGTGCGCGGCGTCGGCTTCCGCATCGGGCGGGGTGTACCCATGATGCCGTAAAGAGAGAGGAAAAAGAAAGAAAAGAATTCACCGGCCGCCGCCGCAGCTCTCCAGCTGCGGCGGCGGCCTTTTCGTGCCCTGAGCTGCCCGTCTGACCTTTCCCTGACGTAAAGCTGAGTTGGGCGTGCGGAGACCTGACTGTTCCCTCCATTGGAAATGTAGAAGTTATGAAGTGGATTGAGTTGAGAGTGTGCCGAGCTCTGGTGAATAGTTCATTGCGTAATCCGATGCGTCGGAACAGAACGGGAGGCAGGACATGTTCACTGTGGTGAGCGTGGGCAGACTGGACGGGGATTGCAGCAAGGAGATAGCAGAGATCTTCGCCGACTACGATGCGGTCACTGCGCCCCGGATATCCGGGCTGAAGCGTCGGCAGCTGTACGCCTACTACGACGTCCTCGTCCATATTCAGGACTTCACCGGAGAGAACGCCGGCGCGGCGGCCGACGAAGCGGCGAAGGAATTCCGGGCCGCCGAACTCCGCGAGCGGCTGGCACCGCTGGTCACGTCCTACACGCCGACCGTGGCCGACGACCGTGCCGTCGCCTTCTACCAATGGGAGGGCGAGCCGCCGGTCGACAAGGAAACCGGTCTCCACAGCACGGTGATCGTGAACCGGGTCGCCGACGAGGTCGTCCCCGAGGTGGCCCGGCTCTTCGGCGAACTGGACGCCACCGACTTTCCGTACCGGATGGGCACCCGGCGCCGGCAGCTGTTCTCGTACCAGGGCGTCTACTTCCACATCCAGGACTTCCCGAGCGAGAACGGCACCGCCGTGATCGACCAGGCCTGGAAGGAGGCCGACCCGCGCTTCGTGAAGATCTGCGCGGACCTGGACCCGCTGGTGAAGAAGTACGCCCCGGAGCGCTGGCGCTCCACGGCCGACCAGATCGCCACCCGCTTCTACCACTGGGAGGCGGCGGAGTGAGCGCGCGACGAGTCGTCATCACCGGCGTCGAGGTCCTCGCCCCCGGCGGGGTCGGCGCCCGGAAGTTCTGGGAGCTGCTCACCGAGGGACGCACCGCGACCCGGGGCATCACCTTCTTCGACCCCTCACCGTTCCGCTCCCGCGTGGCCGCCGAGGTCGACTTCGACCCGTACGCGCACGGCCTGACCCCGCAGGAGGTCCGGCGGATGGACCGGGCCGCCCAGTTCGCGGTCGTCGCCGCGCGCGGCGCCGTCGCCGACAGCGGCCTGGCCCTCGACGGGCTCGACCCCTACCGGATCGGCGTCACCGTCGGCACCGCCGTCGGCTCCACCATGAGCCTCGACGAGGACTACCGGATCGTCAGCGACGACGGCCGCCTCGACCTGGTCGACCACACCTACGCCGACCCGCACTTCTACAACTACTTCGTGCCGAGTTCCTTCGCGGCCGAGGTCGCCCGCGCCGTCGGCGCGCAGGGTCCGAGCAGCGTCGTGTCGGCGGGCTGCACCTCCGGGCTCGACTCGGTCGGTTATGCCGCCGAGCTGATCCGCGAGGGCACGGCCGATGTCGTGGTCGCCGGCGCCACCGATGCGCCGATCTCGCCGATCACCCTCGCCTGCTTCGACGCCATCAAGGCCACCACGCCACGCAACGACGAGCCGGAGCACGCCTCCCGGCCCTTCGACGGCACCCGCAACGGGTTCGTGCTCGGCGAGGGTGCCGCGGTGTTCGTCCTCGAGGAACTCGACAGCGCGCAGCGCCGGGGCGCCCGTGTCTACGCGGAGATCGCGGGATACGCCACCCGAAGCAACGCGTACCACATGACGGGCCTGCGCGCCGACGGCGGGGAGATGGCCGAGGCGATCACCGTCGCCCTCGACGAGGCCCGGATGAACCCCACGGACATCGACTACATCAACGCGCACGGCTCGGGGACCAAGCAGAACGACCGCCACGAGACCGCCGCGTTCAAGCGCAGCCTGGGCGACCACGCGTACCGCACACCGGTGAGCTCCATCAAGTCCATGGTGGGGCACTCGCTGGGCGCGATCGGATCCATCGAGATCGCCGCGTCGATCCTCGCGATCCGGAACAACGTCGTACCGCCCACGGCGAACCTGCACACCCCCGACCCCGAGTGCGACCTGGACTACGTGCCGCTCACCGCCCGCGATCAGCTCGTCGACGCCGTCCTCACGGTCGGCAGCGGCTTCGGCGGGTTCCAGAGCGCCATGGTGCTCGCCCAGCCCGAAAGGAGTGCGGCGTGACGGCCTCAGTGGTGGTGACCGGCCTGGGTGTGGCGGCGCCCAACGGACTCGGTGGCCAGGACTTCTGGAACGCCACCCTCGCCGGCAAGAGCGGCATCGGCCCGCTCACCCACTTCGACGCCTCCGGGTACCCGGCGCGGCTCGCCGGTGAGATCGGCGACTTCACGGCCGAGGGCCAGCTGCCCAGCCGGCTGATGCCCCAGACCGACCGGGTCACCCGGCTCTCCCTGGTCGCGGCGGACTGGGCACTCGCCGACGCCGGCGTACGGCCGGCCGAACTGCCCGAGTTCAGCATGGGCGTGAGCACCGCGAGTTCGGCGGGCGGGTTCGCGTTCAGCCAGCACGAGCTGAAGAACCTGTGGAGCAAGGGCAGCCAGTACGTCAGCGCGTACCAGTCGTTCGCCTGGTTCTACGCGGTCAACACCGGCCAGATCTCCATCCGCAACGGCATGAAGGGCCCCAGCGGCGTGGTCGTCACCGACCAGGCCGGCGGGCTGGACGCGGTGGCCCAGGCCCGGCGCCAGATCCGCAAGGGCACCTCCCTCGTCGTCGCCGGCGCCGTGGACGCGCTGCTGTGTTCCTGGGGGTGGGTCGGACTGCACACCAGCGGCCGCCTCAGCACCGCCGAGGAGCCGACCCACGCCTACCTGCCCTTCGACGACCGGGCCGCCGGCCATGTGGCCGGTGAGGGCGGTGCCCTGCTCATCATGGAGTCGGGTGACTCCGCGAAGGCCCGCGGCGCCAGGGTGTACGGCGAGATCGCCGGGTACGCCGCCACCTTCGACGGACGCGAACCCGGCCTGCGCAAGGCCGTGGAGCTCGCCCTCGCGGACGCGGCCGTGACCGCCGCCGACGTGGACGTGGTGTTCGCCGACGCGGCGGCCGAGCCGGAGCTCGACCGCGTCGAGGCCGAGGCGATCGCCGCCGTCTTCGGGCCGCACGGCGTACCGGTCACCGCCCCGAAGACGATGACGGGACGGCTGTACGCCGGGGGCGCGGCGCTCGATCTCGCCACGGCCTTCCTGGCTCTGGGCGAGGACACGATCCCGCCGACGCTCCACACCGAGCCGGCCGAACGCCACGGCCTCGACCTGGTCGTCTCCCAGCCCCGCGCCGCCCGCCTGCGCACCGCGCTCGTCCTCGCCCGGGGCCACGGCGGCTTCAACTCGGCCATGGTCGTGCGCCGCTGAGCGCGCCGCCGCCAAAGCCCGACCGCACCCCCCCATCCAAAGGCCCGACCGCACCCCCCATCCAGCCGTATCAGGAACACGCAGAAAACAAGAAGGAAGGCTCCCCATGTCCCGCACCTTCACGCTCGACGACCTCAAGCGGATCCTCCTCGAAGGCTCCGGCGCCCCCGACGGCACCGGCCTCGAAGGGGACATCCTCGACGCCGACTTCGCCGACATCGGCTACGACTCGCTCGCCCTGCTGGAGACCGCCAGCCGCGTCGAGCGCGAGTACGGCATCGAGCTGGACGAGACGGTCGTGGGGGAGGCGAACACGCCCCGCGCCCTCCTCGACGCCATCTCCTCCCACCTGCCCGCTCAGGCCGCCTGACCACGACACCGCAGCTCGAGACCACAGTGAAACTCGCAGGGAAAGAGGGGAAATGACAGAGCAGAAGAGCCGGGTCGTCCTGGTGACCGGTGCCACCAGCGGCATCGGTCTGGCCGTCACCCGGCTGCTGGCCGGGCAGGGGCACCGGGTGTTCATAGGGTCCCGCACCGAGGACAAGGTCGTCACGACCGTCAAGCAGCTCCAGGAGGAGCAGCTCGACGTGGACGGCGTCGTCCTGGACGTGCGGTCCGTGGACTCGATCCGCGGATTCGTCCAGGCGGCCGTCGAGCGGTTCGGCACGGTCGACGCGCTCGTCAACAACGCGGGGATCCCGGGCGGTGGAGTCACGGCCGACATCTCCGACGAACTGTGGGACGACATCGTCGACACCAACCTCAACAGCGTGTTCCGCCTGACCCGCGAGGTGCTGACCACGGGCGGGCTGCGGCACAAGGACTGGGGGCGCGTCATCAACATCGCCTCCACGGCCGGCAAGCAGGGCGTCGTCCTGGGTGCCCCGTACTCCGCGTCCAAGCACGGCGTCGTCGGTTTCACCAAGGCGCTGGGCAACGAACTGGCCCCCACCGGCATCACGGTCAACGCCGTCTGCCCGGGCTACGTCGAGACCCCGATGGCCGAGCACGTACGGCGGAACTACTCCCGCCTGTCCGGTGCCTCGGAGGCGGCGATCCTGGAGAAGTTCCAGGCCAAGATCCCGCTGGGCCGCTACTCCACCGCCGAGGAAGTGGCGGGCCTGGTCGGCTACCTGATGACCGACACGGCGGCGTCCATCACCGCCCAGGCCCTGAACGTCTGCGGCGGCCTCGGCAACTTCTGACCACCTACCGAGCGCGAAGGAGTCCACCATGCCGTCGGAGCTGCACGAGTCCAGTCACGAGATCAAGATCTCGGCCCCGGCCGAAACCGTCTACCGCATGCTCGCGCATGCCGAGGACTGGCCCCGTCTCTTCCCCCCGAACATCTACGTCGACCAGGTGGAGCGCGGCGAACGCGAGGAGCGCATCCGCATCTGGGCGACGGCCGGCGACACCGTCAAGAACTGGACGTCGCGCCGGACCCTCGACCCGGAGAACCTCCGCATCCGGTTCCGGCAGGAGGTCAGTACGCCCCCGGTGGCGGCGATGGGTGGCACCTGGCACATCGAGGCGCTCCCCTCCGGCGACGCACTGGTGCGCCTCGACCACGACTACCAGGCGGTCGACGACGAGAGCCTCGCCTGGCTCGACGGCGTCGTGGACCGCAACTCCCGCTCCGAGCTCGAGTCGCTGAAGGTGACGGCCGAGTCCGACGGCACTGCCGACGCGCTGACCTGCTCCTTCGAGGACACGGTCACGATCAGGGGCGCCGCCCGGGACGTGTACGACTTCATCGACCGGGCGGACCTGTGGACCGATCGCCTGCCGCACGTCCTCGCGGTGCGGCTGGAGGAGCCGGCACCGGGGCTGCAGACGCTCGAGATGGACACCTTGTCCAAGGACGGCACCTCGCACACCACGAAGTCGTACCGCGTGTGCCTGCCGCACCACCGGATCGCCTACAAGCAGGTCACGCTGCCCGCCCTGATCACGCTGCACACCGGCCGCTGGACCATCACGCCGACCGAGGGCGGCGTGACGGCCTCCTCGCAGCACACGTTCACGGTCGACACCGACAACATCGGGAAAGTCCTGGGCGCGGACGCGACCGTGCAGGACGCGATCGACTACGTCCGCACGGCGCTCAGCACCAACAGCATGGCGACCCTGGGCCTTGCCAAAGCGTTCGCCGAGGAGCGCGCCGGGGGCGACCGTCCATGACGGTGGCACAGCCGGCCGCCACGGCGGGCGTGCGCGGCATCACCCTCGACGCGGACGGCATCACCCTGTCCGGGTTGCTCGCCCTCCCGTCACAGGCTCCGTGCAGGGCGATGGTCGTCGCCCTGCACGGAGCCGGGATGAGCTCCTCGTACTTCCACGGACCGTCCCACCCCGACACGTCGTTCCTCGACCTCGCCACGAGCCTCGGGTTCGCGGCGGTGGCCGTGGACCGCCCGGGCTACGGCCTGTCTGCCCGGCAGCTGCCCCAGGGGCAGGGGATCGCGGAACAGGCGGCGACGCTCGGCGCGGCCCTGCGCTTCCTGACGGCGCGGTTCGACACGGGCAGCGGCATCTTCCTCCTCGCCCACTCCTTCGGCGGCAAGCCGGCGCTGCGGATCGCTGCGGACGGCATGCTCCCGGAACTGCTCGGCCTCGACATCTCCGGCTGCGGCGGCGAGTACGCGGTGCCGTTGAGCGCCAGGGACACGCACGGGCGACGGAGCTGGCGGCTCAACTGGGGGCCGCTGCGGCTGTATCCGCCGGGGACGTTCCGGGCCAGCGGCAGCGTCGTCGCCTCGATTCCGCCGCGGGAGCTCGCGGACGCAGTCCGCTGGACGCAGGAGTTCGCCGGGTTCGCCGAGCGGATCCGGGTGCCGGTCCGGTTCACCTTCGCCGAGCACGAGGCCTGGTGGCAGCACGACCAGCAGGCGGTCGCCCGGCTCCGGTCCCGGCTGAGCTCGGCGCCCCGCGTGGTGACGGACCATCAGCCCGACGCCGGCCACAACATCAGCCTCGGCTGGACGGCCCGCGCCTATCACCTCAGAGCCCTCGGCTTCGTGGAGGAGTGCCTGCAGTGGCGGGACGACCCGATCAGACCCACGCGAGGAAAGCAGGACCGGACATGACGCAGGACATCGTCGGAGTGTGGCATCTGGACGCCTTCCACGACGTGGACGAGGCCGGGCGGCCCGTGGGTGAGGGCCCGCTGGGGCCGTCCCCGTCGGGCATGCTGATCTACACGCCCGACGGCCACGTCTCGGTGAGCATGATGCCCACCGCACCGGCTTCGGCACCGGGACCTTCGTACATGGGGTACGCGGGCGAGTGGCGGGCGCAGGACGGGAAGGTCGTGCACCGCATCCGGATCTCGTCGCGCCCCGACTGGATCGGCATCGAGCAGTCGCGGGACGCCGAGCTCGACGGGGACGTCCTCACCGTCCGCGCCACCCGGGAGGTGGACGCCCGTCCGCAGCGGCGGGTCCTCGTGTGGCGCAGGGCCGAGCGGTCGGGGGATGCCCGATGAGCGCCCTTGTGGACACGATCGCCGGGATGGCCGAGGACGCCGACCACCCGCTGCTGATGGCCCTGAGCATCTTCGCTCCCGGAGCGGTGCACCACACGGCCCCCGGCCCGCAGGAGGCGGCGGACGAGGGCCGGAGTGCCGCCACGGTGTCCCGGCACCTCGGACGGCTGGGCCTGGAGGGCACATGACCCCGGCCGCCGCCCCGCCCCGCGTGCTGCTCCTCGCACACGATCTGCACTCCCCGGGCACCGAGGAACTCGCGCACACCGTGTCCGAGGTGCTGGCGCCGGCCGAACGCGAGCACGTGCTGCGAAAGCGGCTGGCCGCGGACCGGACCCGCACGCTGATCGGGCGGTGGCTGGCCCGCCGGGCGGCCGCACGGATCGTCGGCGCGCCGTGGACGACCCTGTGCACCGGGCAGCGCCTCGGCGGGCAGCCGTACGTGGTGGGCAGACCGCAGCTGTCGCTGAGCATCGCGCACAGCGGCCGGTACGCGCTGGCGGCCGTGGCCCTGGGGGCGCGGGTCGGAGTCGACACGGAGCAGGTGGCGCGCGTGACCCGGCTGCCCGACGACGCCTTCCTCGGCCCTGGCGAACGGGCGGCCCTGCACGCCGTGCCGCAGGACGAGGAACGCCGGGCGGCCCTGTGGGTGCTGAAGGAGGCGGCGGCCAAACTGACCGGCCAGGGCCTGCGCGCGGGCCTGCGGAGCATCGGCTTCGAGTGCCCGGGCACCCGCTTCCCGCTCGTCGCGCGCACCCCCTATGCGGCGGCGCAGTTCAGAGCCTTCCGGCTCCCTGGCGGATACGTCGCCGCGGTGGGCGTGTCCGCGGGTGAACCGCCGAGGGGACCGGTGTTCGTGACACCGACTGGCCCAGTGCCGGCTGACCGTGGGACTGCTCGTCCTCCTTCCGTAAAGTAGTGAAGGCCCTGGGTCACGAGTGGATGTGGCGCTGACCAGCACCGTGCTGACTTAGGTAGCCGTTATCGCAGGTCGGAGGGGTGGATTTCATATGTGCGGGCGGTATTCGTCCAGTCGTAGGCCAGAGGATCTCGCAGGAATCTTCGAGATCGAGAAGTGGGAGCCCGAGGAGACTCTGGAGCCCGACTACAACGTGGCGCCCACCAAAGAGGTCTACGCCGTCCTCGACCGCCCTGTGAAAGACGCGGACGACCCGCGACCGGTTCGGCAGCTGCGCACGCTGAAGTGGGGGCTCGTCCCGTCCTGGTCGAAGACCCCCGAGGGCGGCGCCCGGATGATCAACGCCCGCGCGGAGACCGTCCACGAGAAGCCGTCCTACCGCCGCGCCTTCACCTCCCGGCGCTGCATCCTGCCCGCCGACGGCTACTACGAGTGGGTCACCGGCACACAGGAGCGCGAGCTGGAGGTCGAGGGCAAGAAGAAGCGGCCCCGCAAGCAGCCCTACTTCGTGACCCCGGCGGACGGGTCGGTCTTCGCGATGGCCGGCCTGTACGAGTTCTGGCGGGACAAGACGCTGCCGGACGACCACCCGCAGGCCTGGTGGGTGACGTGTTCCGTCATCACCACCGAGGCGGAGACGAGCCCGCTCGCGGTGTCCCCGGCGGACGGTCCGCGGGCCCTGGCCGAGATCCACCCCCGGATGCCGCTGATGCTGACGCCCGACCGCTGGGACGCCTGGCTGGACCCGTCCCGCACGGACCCCGACGACCTGCGCGAGCTGCTCGCCCCGCCGCCCGCCGGGCTGATGCGCGCCTACCCCGTCACCACGGCCGTCAGCAACGTCCGCAACAACGGCCCGGAGCTGCTGAAGGAGCTGGAAGGGCCCGAAGAGGGCACACTCTTCTGACGTGACCAACGTGACGAAAGGGTCCGACGCGACCACGGAGACCGTCGAGACCGAAGCCGGCCCCGCCCGCATCACCTGGCACAAGGCGAAGCAGGCCCGCCTCGTGCTCGCCGTCAGCCACGGTGCCGGGGGCGGCATCGAGGCCCGCGACCTGAAGGCCCTGGCCGCCGTCCTGCCCGCCCACGGCGTCACCGTGGCCCGGGTGGAGCAGCCCTGGCGAGTGGCCGGGAAGAAGCTCGCGCCCGCGCCCAGGACCCTGGACCTCGGCTGGCGGGGCATCTGGCCCGCACTGGCCGGGCCCGGACTGCCGGTCGTCTCCGGCGGCCGCAGCGCCGGGGCCCGGGTCGCCTGCCGTACCGCCACGGAACTCGGCGCCCACGCGGTCCTCGCCCTCAGCTTCCCCCTCCACCCGCCCGGCAAGCCCGAGAAGTCCCGCGCCGCCGAGCTGCTGGGCTCCGGGGTGCCCACCCTGGTCGTCCAAGGCGGGAACGACCCCTTCGGGAAGCCCGGGGAGTTCCCCGAAGGGCCCTACGGGCTCGTCGAGGTGCCGTACGGCGATCACGGCTTCGCCGTCCCCAAGCGTGCGGAGATCACGCAGGAGGAGGCAGTGGCGGTCATCACGGACGCGGTCGTGGAGTGGACCGGGTCACTCGGGTAAAGCTCCGGGAATGCCGGGGCGGCGAGCACTGTTGTGCGGGACGTACGTGCTGGAGACCAGCACCGACGCCGTAGGAGAGGGAGTCCGCCGCATGGGTTCGATCTACTGCCCGAGCCGCAGCAGCCGCGCCGACCTGGACTGGACGGTGCTGCACGCGGCCAAGACAGCCCCTATTCGGGCGGCGGGCGGACCGGATCGTCGTCTATCCTCCGATTCGGGTGAGACCGGTCTCGGTCTCACGAGAACGCTCAAGGAGGTGGGTCCGGTCACAGGGACCGACGCAGGGACCGAACACGGCCAGGCGGAGCAGCCCGAGGGCCAGGGCGGCACGGGCGCGGAGACGGCCGCGGAGCGCAACGCGCGCTTCGAGCGGGACGCGCTCGAGTTCCTCGACCAGATGTACTCGGCCGCGCTGCGCATGACGCGCAACCCGGCCGACGCCGAGGACCTGGTGCAGGAGACGTACGCGAAGGCGTACGCGTCCTTCCACCAGTTCCGCGAGGGCACCAATCTCAAGGCGTGGCTGTACAGGATCCTCACGAACACCTTCATCAACTCGTACCGCAAGAAGCAGCGGGAACCACAGCGCTCGGCGGCCGAGGAGATCGAGGACTGGCAGCTCGCCCGCGCCGAGTCGCACATGTCGACGGGCTTGCGCTCCGCGGAGTCTCAGGCGCTCGACCACCTGCCCGACTCGGACGTGAAGGAAGCGCTCCAGGCGATCCCCGAGGAGTTCCGCATCGCCGTCTATCTGGCGGATGTCGAGGGCTTTGCGTACAAGGAGATCGCCGACATCATGGGGACACCCATCGGTACGGTGATGTCCCGGCTGCACCGGGGCCGCCGTCAGCTGCGCGGCATGCTGGAGGACTACGCCCGTGACCGCGGGATGGTCCCGGCCGGCGCCGGAGAGTCGAACGAAGCGAAAGGCTCGGGGTCATGAGCTGCGGAGAGCCGCACGAGACGGATTGCAGCGAAATCCTCGATCATCTCTACGAGTTCCTCGACCGTGAGATGCCGGACTCGGACTGCGTGAAGTTCGAGCACCACTTCGAGGAATGCTCGCCCTGTCTCGAGAAGTACGGGCTCGAACAGGCCGTGAAGAAGCTGGTCAAGCGCTGCTGCGGGCATGACGACGTGCCGGGCGACCTGCGCGACAAGGTCATGGGGCGGATCGAGCTGATCCGCTCCGGCCAGGCCGTCCCCGAGCAGGACATCACGGCCTCGCCGGCCACGCCGCAGGAGTCCTGACACTCCTGCGCTTTTCAACTACCCCTGCTCCGAGGGGGTAGTCATCCTCGAACGCATCACTCGAACGTGCTAATCCGCGGGTTATCGGCCCGCGGAGCCCCCCACCGCCGTCCTAGGCTCCGGGCCTGACGGACTTGGCCGGGGGAGGGCTCATGGAAGCGGTACCGGTGCGGGCACGTGTGTACGTGGCCTGTGTCGTCCTCGCCGCCCTTCTCTGTCTGCTGCCGCTGCCGGGCGTCCGCACGCCCTGGTGGGCCGTGCTGCTGCTCGCCGCGCTGTACGCGGGCTGCGAGCGCGTCGCCCGGTCCCGGTTCGTCGGGATCTCCCATCCGGCCGGGACCTTCTATCCCGTGCTGCTCGCCGGTGCCTTCCTGCTGCCCGCGCCCGCCGCCGCCCTGGTGGCCGTGCCCGGTGCGCTGCTCTCGCACGTCGAGCAGCGGCCCGTGGCGCTGCGGCGCGTCTGGCGGGCCGCCCAGCTCGTCCTCGGCGTGTGGGCCGCGGCCCGGGTGCACCGGGCGCTCGGCGGGCGGGACGCGGTCGTCGCAGGCGACGTCCCCTACGCGCTCGGGCCGGCCGGGGCGGCCGTGCTGGCGTTCTGCCTGGTGCTCGCGCTGCTGGACGGCGGGATCCTGGCCGTCGCCGAGCGGGTGCCGGTGCGGCGGGCCTGGCGGGGGCTCGTGGCGCGCTCCCTCGCGCCCATCGCCGTGCACGGGCTGGCCGGACTGATGATGGCCGTGCTGTGGCGCAGCCCGTACGGTCCGGTGGCCGCGCTGCTCGTGCTGCTGCCGATGTGCGTCTCCTGGTGGGCCTTCGCGCAGTACCACCGGGAACGCGCCGCCCACCAGGCGACCATCCGGGCGCTGGTCCAGGCCGTCGACATCAAGGACGGGTACACCCGCGGGCACAGCGAGCGCGTCGGGCAGGCCTCCATGATGATCGCGCGCGAGCTGGGCATGGACGACGAGCGCGTCGAGGTGCTCCGGTTCGCCGGGATCCTGCACGACGTCGGCAAGCTGGGCGTCCCCACCCGGCTGCTCAGGAAGGACGGGCCGCTGACGCCCGAGGAGCGGCGGGTGATCGAGCTGCACCCCGAGTACGGGCACGAGATGGTGCGCGGCATCGGCTTCCTCGGGGAGGCCCGCGCCGCCGTACTCCACCACCACGAACGGCTGGACGGCACCGGGTACCCCTACGGCCTGGTGGGCAGCCAGATCCCGGAGTCCGCACGGGTCGTGGCCGTCGCGGACGCCTTCGACGCCATGACCTCCACGCGGAGTTACAGCAGGGCCCGGCCCGTCGAGGTCGCCCTGGCGGAGCTGAAGCGCTGCTCCGGCAGCCAGTTCGACCCGGTGATGGTCGCGGCCCTCGTGGAGGCCGTCGGCCGGGTGGGTTGGCGCCCCGCCGTGACCGCAGACGACGTCGGCCCCTCCCGGATTCCTCCGCCCGGCACACCGCTCTCCAGCCGGCCGGGAGCGCACCGGTGAGCGCGTACCGCCCGCCGCCGCTCTTCACCCTCGTCCACGCCTGTGCCGCCCTCCTCGCCGCCGGCTCCCTCGCCGTCACCCTCTACGACGGGCTGGAGGAACGCCGGGTCGCCCTCGCCTTCGGCGTCCTCGTCACCGTCGGGGAGCTCGCCCGGCGCAACGGGGCGCAGGTCAGGGAGCCGGCGCCGCTCGGGGCCGCCGCGGCCCTGTCGTACGCGCTGCTCGGCGAGGCCGGCGGGCGGGCCACGCACCACGGCCCCGCCCAGGTCGTCGCCGTCGTGCTGGCGGGCTCGCTGCTCGGCAGCGTGCCGCACGTGGCGCGCGGGCAGGGGCCCACGCTCGACCACCTTGCGCGCCGGGTGCTCACCGTCGGGTTCGTCGCCGTGTGCTTCCAGCCGCCGTACAACCGGGGCATGTTCGACGACTGGGGCGGTCCCGCCTACGCGCTGCTGCTGCTCGCGCTGCTGTCCCTGACCGCGCTGTGCGATGCCGTGCTCGCCGCCGCGCTGGCCCACTCCCGCACCGGCTGGCCCTTCGGGCCGGTGCTGCGGGACGAGCTGCGGGCCGTGTGCGGCATCGGCTCCGCCGTGATCGCGACCGGGGCCGTGATGGCCCTGGCGGTCGCCGTGGTGGGCCTGTGGGCGCTGCCCGTCTTCTCTGTGCCGCTGCTGCTCGCCCAGATGTCGTTCCGGCGCTACGCCGCCGTCCGGGCGACCTACCGGCAGACCATCGCCTCCCTCGCTCGGGCCACCGAGGTCGCCGGGTACACGCCTTGCGGGCACGCCCGCCGCGTCGCCGCGCTCAGCCAGGCGGTGGGGCGTGATCTGGGTCTCACCGAGCCCGAGCTGGCCGTGCTGGAGTACGCCGCGCTCATGCACGACATCGGGCAGCTGAGCCTCGTCGACCCGGTGCCCGCGGGCGCCACCGCCGGCCTGCCCGCCGCGGAACAGCGGCGGATCGCGCTGCTCGGCGGGGCCGTCGTACGGCAGACGGGTGTCGACGAGGCGGTCGCCGTGGTCGTGGAGCGGCAGGCCGACCCCTACGCCGAGCAGCCGCTCGCCGCGCGGATCGTCCGGGCCGTGAACGCGTACGAGGAGAAGTCCCGGGAAGGTGGCCTGGGCGGACCGCTGACGGCGCTGGAGGAACTCCGGCTCGCCACCGCCGGGGAGTACGCCCCGGAGGTGGTGGAATCGCTGGCCCGGGTACTGGCAAGGGGCAGTCTGACCTTGCCTCTGACTGGGTAACCCATGGGTAATGAGCGCCCCGGAGGCCGTACGTGGTTGGATGCGAAGAAGAAGGTGTCCGGGGGCTCGAAACACAGCTACGGCCAGCCCACCGCACGGAACTGGCAGGCGGGAATCGTGAGGATCTTCGGCAAGGGACGGCACCGGCCCTCCGCCTCCTGGCGGCAGGCCACAGACCGGGCGTTCACTCTCATCGGCGACGGCCGGTACGAGGACGCCGGCGCGTTGTTGACACGTGCCGCCGACCTGGAGCCCTGGCTGTCCGAGTCCTGGTTCAACCTCGCCCTGCTGCACAAGTTCCGGCACGACTGGGAGCAGGCGCGGGCGGCGGGCCTCAGGGCCGTGGCGCTGCTCGACCGGGACACCGGCGCGCCCGACTGGTGGAACGTCGGAATCGCCGCGACCGCCCTCCAGGACTGGCCGCTGGCCCGGCGTGCCTGGCAGGCCTACGGGCTGCGGGTGCCGGGGCCGGCCAACGACTCCGGTGAGCCGCTCGGCATGGATCTCGGCAGCGCGGCCGTACGGCTGTCTCCCGAGGGGGAGGCCGAGGTCGTGTGGGGGCGGCGGCTGGATCCCGCGCGGATCGAGGTGCTGTCCATTCCGCTGCCGTCGTCGGGGCGGCGCTGGGGTGAGGTCGTGCTCCACGACGGCGTGCCGCACGGGGAGCGGACCACGGCCGCGGGGCACACGTACCCCGTGTTCGACGAGATCGAGCTGTGGGCGCCGTCGCCGGTGCCGACGTGGGTGGTGCTGCTGGAGGCCGCGACCGAGGCGGACCGGGACGCGCTGGAGCAGCTCGCCGGGGATGCCGGGTTCGCCGCGGAGGACTGGTCTTCTTCGGTGCGGTTGCTGTGCCGGATGTGCTCGGAGTCACGGATGCCGTCGGACGAGGGCGACGGGGAGCACCTCGATCCGCATGATCACAGTGAGCCGGGGCATCCCGGGCCGCTGGGGCATCGGACGGACGGGCAGCTGTGGGTTCCCGAGCGGGAGTGCGGGTTGGCTGCGCCGGCTTCGCTGGTCCGGGGGTTGCTGGACGGGTGGGTCGCCGACAGTCCGGATTCCCGGGACTGGCGGGACCTCGAAGAGGTCTGCTAGGCCCTGCGTCCCCCGTACCCTGTATCAGCATCCCAGCTTGGATTTGTTCAGGAAGGCGTACGTAACGTCATGGCTCAGCAGGACACCGATCAGCAGCGCGCGGGCGTGCTCCCCGTCGATGACGAGGGGTACGTGATCGACACGGAGGACTGCGAGGAGCGCGAGGCGGCCTGGCGGGAACGGGGGACCTCGCGGCCGATCACGGTGGTCGGGAACCCGGTGCTGCACAAGGAGTGCAAGGACGTCACCGACTTCGGGGACGAGCTCCAGCAGCTGGTGGCGGACATGTTCGCCTCACAGCGCACCGCCGAGGGTGTGGGCCTGGCCGCCAACCAGATCGGCGTCGACCTGAAGGTCTTCGTCTACGACTGCCCGGACGACGAGGGCGTCCGGCACACCGGCGTCGTCTGCAATCCCAGGCTCGTCGAACTGCCCGCCGAGAAGCGCCGGCTGGACGACAGCAACGAGGGCTGCCTGTCGGTGCCGACCGCGTACGCGCCGCTCGCCCGGCCCGACTACGCCGAGGTGACCGGGCAGGACGAGAAGGGCAACCCGATCCGGGTGCGCGGCACCGGATACTTCGCTCGGTGTTTGCAGCACGAGACCGACCACCTGTACGGCTACCTCTACATCGACCGCCTCTCGAAGCGCGAACGCAAGGACGCGCTGCGGCAGATGGCCGAGAACGAGCCCCGGTACCCGGTCGTCGCGAACGACTGAGACCTCAGGATCACCAGGCGAACGGCGTCCGTTCGGGTTTCCCACCCTGAACAGGCGCCGTTCGCCTGCGTCGTTCGCCTGTCCGTCGCACGTTCGATCGCTTCTGCTCTCCTGGTGATCCGGTACCAGTCACACACCGGGAGGTTCCCGGCACTGTGGGGTAGTGAATGAAGCAAATGCGTTCCCAGAACGGTCAGTTGTAGTGCTGAATGGGAGGAGCGGGGTATGCAACGGCGCACGCCCGGCACGGAAGGAGGGGCGCCCGCGCCAACTGGCGGCTGAGAGGGGTTAGTTCGTGCATGCTTTGTCACACGGCACCACATCGACACCGACCACCATCGCAGTTCCACCGTCGCTCTCCCTTCCGGTGATCGAGGCGGCGTTTCCCCGGCAACTCCACCCGTATTGGCCGAAGTGCCAGGAGAAGACCCGGGCCTGGCTGCTCGAAAAGCGGCTCATGCCCGCGGACAAGGTGGAGGAATATGCCGACGGCCTGTGCTACACGGACCTCATGGCCGGGTACTACATCGGCGCCTCCGACGAGGTGATGCAGGCGATCGCGGACTACAGCGCCTGGTTCTTCGTCTGGGACGACCGCCACGACCGCGACATCGTGCACGGCCGCCCGGTGGCCTGGCGGCGGCTGCGGGACCGGCTGCACTCGGCCCTCGACTCCCCCAGGGAGCACCTGCACCACGAGGACCCACTGGTCGCCGGGTTCGCGGACAGCGTGCTGCGGCTGTACGCCTTCCTGCCGGCGACCTGGAACCTCCGGTTCGCCCGGCACTTCCACGCGGTGATCGACGCGTACGACCGGGAGTACCACAACCGCACCCACGGAATCGTGCCCACGGTCGAGGAGTATCTCCGGCTGCGCCGGCTCACCTTCGCCCACTGGATCTGGACGGACCTGCTGGAGCCGGCCGCGGGATACGAACTCCCCGACGCCGTACGGAAACACCCGGCATATCGGCGGGCCGCGCTGCTGAGTCAGGAGTTCGCCGCCTGGTACAACGACCTCTGCTCGCTTCCCAAGGAAATAGCAGGCGACGAGGTGCACAATCTCGGAATCAGTCTCATCACCCATGAGGGGCTGACACTGGAACAGGCGGTCGTAGAAGTCAGGCGCCGCGTCGAGAAATGCATCACGGAATTCCTCGAGGCCGAACAGGAAGCATTACGATTCGCCGACTCCCTCGCCGACGGCACCGTGCGAGGAAAGGAACTGAGCGCCGCCGTGCGGGCCTGTCTGAGCAATATGCGGAACTGGTTCAGTTCCGTCTACTGGTTCCATCACGAGTCCGGCCGGTACATGGTCGACAGCTGGGACGACCGGTCCACGCCCCCGTACGTCAACAACGAAGCGGCAGGTGAGAAATGACCGTCGAGTCTGTGAAGCCCGAAGCCCCCCTCGCACCGGGCCTGCGTGAACCGCCCCGGGCCGGCGGCGGTGTCCCCTTCCTGGGGCACGGCTGGAAGCTGGTGCGCGACCCGCTGTCGTTCATGTCCCGGCTGCGCGACCACGGCGACGTGGTCCGGCTGAAGCTCGGACCGAAGACGGTCTACGCCGTCACCACCCCGGCGCTCACCGGAGCCCTCGCGCTGAGCAACGACTTCATCATCGCCGGACCGCTGTGGGAGTCACTGGAGGGCCTGCTCGGCAAGGAGGGCGTGGCCACGGCGAACGGCCCGCGCCACCGCCGCCAGCGGCGCACCATCCAGCCCGCCTTCCGGCTCGACGCCATCCCCGCCTACGGCCCGATCATGGAGGAGGAGGCACACGCGCTCACCGAGCGCTGGAAGCCCGGCGAGACCGTCGACTGCACCTCCGAGTCCTTCCGGGTGGCCGTGCGCATCGCGGCCCGCTGCCTGCTGCGCGGCGACTACATGGACGAGCGGGCGGAGCGGCTGTGCGTCGCGCTCGCCACCGTCTTCCGCGGGATGTACCGGCGGATGGTGGTGCCGCTCGGACCGCTCTACAAGCTGCCGCTCCCGGCCAACCGTGAATTCAACCGGGCATTGGCCGATTTGCATCTCCTGGTGGACGAGATCGTCGCCGAGCGCCGCGCATCCGGTCAAAAGCCGGACGATTTGCTGACGGCATTGCTGGAGGCGACGGACGAGAATGGCGATCCCATCGGGGAACAGGAGATCCACGATCAGGTCGTCGCGATCCTCACCCCCGGCAGCGAAACCGTCGCCTCCACGATCATGTGGCTGCTGCATATGCTCGCGGAACACCCTGAACACGCGGACCGGGTGCGCGACGAAGTTGAAGCCGTCACCGGTGGGAGGCCGGTGGCATTCGCAGACGTCCGAGGACTCAGGCACACCAACAATGTCGTCGTCGAGTCCATGCGTTTGAGCCCGGCCGTGTGGATTCTGACGCGGCGGGCGGTGCGGGACACGGAACTCGGCGGATACCGGATTCCGGCCGGGGCGGACATCGTCTACAGCCCGTACGCGATCCAGCGCGATCCGAAGTCGTACGCGCGGCACCTGGAGTTCGACCCCGACCGCTGGCTTCCGGGCCGGGTCAAGGACATCCCGAAGCACGCCATGAGCCCGTTCAGCACGGGCAACCGCAAGTGCCCCAGCGACCACTTCTCGATGGCCCAGCTGACGCTGATCACGGCGGCGCTGGCCACCAAGTACCGCTTCGAGCAGGTGGCCGGCTCGAACGACGGCACCCGCGTCGGCATCACGCTGCGGCCGCACGACCTGCGGGTGCGGCCGGTGGCGAGGTGAGAGCCCTTGGCCTCAGGCCGCCTCTGGGCCCCTGAACGTGCGCCGGTAGGCGTTCGGCGTCGTTCCGACCGCGCGGACGAAGTGGTGGCGCAGCGTGGCCGCGTTGCCGAACCCTGTTCGACCGGCGATCGCGTCCATGGTCTCGTCCGTCGCCTCCAGCAGCCGCTGGGCCAGCAGGACGCGCTGGCGCAGGATCCAGCGGTAGGGGGTCGTCCCGGTCTCCTGCTGGAAGCGACGGGCGAAGGTGCGCGGGGACATGTGGGCGTGGGCGGCCAGCTGCTCGACGGTGACCTCCTCGTCGAGGTGCCGCTCCATCCACGCCAGCACCTCGCCGATCGTGTCGGCCTCGGAGTGCGGCAGCGGCCGCTCGATGTACTGGGCCTGGCCGCCGTCGCGGTGCGGCGGCACCACCATCCGCCGGGCGATCTTGTTGGCGACCTCGGAGCCCTGCTCCTTGCGCACCAGGTGGAGGCAGGCGTCGATGCCGGCGGCGGTGCCCGCGGAGGTGAACAGCGGGTCCTCGTCGACGTAGAGCACGTCCGGCTCGACGGCCACGCGCGGGTACCGGCGGGCGAGGTCCTCGGCGTGCTTCCAGTGCACGGCGCAGCGCCGCCCGTCCAGCAGCCCGGCCGCGGCCAGCACGTAGGCGCCGGAGCAGACGCTGAGCACCCGGGCGCCGCGGTCGACGCCGCGGCGCAGGGCGTCCAGCAGCTCCGGTGGGAAGTCCCGGGTCGCGAAGCTGCGCCCGGCCGGCACGGCGATCAGATCGGCCGTCTCCAGGCGCTCCAGGCCGTGGTCGACCTGCAGCGAGAAGCCCGAATTCATGCGCAGCGACGGGCCCTCGGCCGAGGCGACGGCGAAGTCGTACACCGGCAGGCCGTCGTCGCTTCGGTCGGTGCCGAAGATTTCGCACACCACGCCGAGTTCGAAGGGGTTCACGCCGTCGAGGAGGGCGACGGCCACGTTCTGCAGCATGTCCCCAGTGTGCCTCGCCGCTGGCAGTAATTCGAGGGTCTACGACAGTACTGCCACTGACGGTAAGGACCATTCGGCGCGACAGTGGTGTCCATGGACACGAACCAGACTCAGACGCTCATCGCAATGATCTTCGTACTCGGGACGCTGGTCCTCCTGGTCCTCCCGTCCGTGCTCGGCATCGTGCGCGACCGGCGCATCGACCGGCAGATCCGGGAGGCCCAGGAGGCCCGCGAGGACGCTGCGGCTCAGAAGTCCTCGTCCAGGTCGACGGTGCCCTCCACCGCCACCTGGTACGCGGAGGGCCGCCGCTCGAAGAAGTTGGTCAGCTCCTGAACTCCCTGGAGCTCCATGAAGGAGAAGGGGTTCTCGGAGCCGTAGACCGGAGCGAAGCCCAGGCGGGTGAGCCGCTGGTCGGCGACGCACTCCAGGTACTGCCGCATCGACTCGGTGTTCATGCCCGGGAGGCCGTCACCGCACAGGTCGCGCGCGAACTGCAGCTCGGCCTCGACGGCCTCGCGGAGCATGTCCGTCACCTCCTGCTGGAGCCGGTCGTCGAACAGCTCCGGCTCCTCCTTGCGGACGGTGTCGACCACGTCGAAGGCGAACGACATGTGCATCGTCTCGTCGCGGAACACCCAGTTGGTGCCGGTGGCCAGACCGTGCAGCAGGCCCCGGCTGCGGAACCAGTACACGTACGCGAAGGCACCGTAGAAGAACAGGCCCTCGATGCACGCGGCGAAGCAGATCAGGTTCAGCAGGAAACGGCGGCGGTCGGCCTGGGTCTCCAGCCGGTCGAGCTGGTCGACCGAGTCCATCCACTTGAAGCAGAACCCGGCCTTCTCGCGGATGGAGGGGATGTTCTCGACGGCCGCGAAGGCCGCCGCCCGGTCGTCGTGGTCGGGGAGGTAGGTGTCCAGGAGCGTCAGATAGAACTGGACGTGCACGGCCTCCTCGAAGAGCTGCCGGCTCAGGTACAGCCGGGCCTCGGGGGAGTTGATGTGCTTGTACAGCGTCAGCACCAGGTTGTTCGCGACGATCGAGTCGCCCGTGGCGAAGAAGGCGACCAGGCGGCCGATCAGGTGCTGCTCGGCGGGGGAGAGCTTGGCGAGGTCGGCGACGTCCGAGTGGAGGTCGACCTCCTCCACGGTCCAGGTGTTCTTGATGGCGTCCCGGTAGCGCTCGTAGAAGTCCGGGTAGCGCATCGGACGGAGAGTCAGCTCGAAGCCGGGGTCGAGCAGGTTCTGGGTGGTCATTACTGGCAGGCCTCGCAGGACTCGGGGTTTTCCAGGGAGCAGGCGACCGCTTCGGGGTCCGGGGTGGCCTGCGCGGGGACGGTGGCCTGGGCGGCGCGGGCGATGCGGGTCGCCGGGCGCGAACGCAGGTAGTACGTGGTCTTCAGCCCGGACTTCCAGGCGTAGGCGTACATCGAGGAGAGCTTGCCGATGGTCGGCGTCTCCAGGAAGAGGTTCAGGGACTGGGACTGGTCCAGGAACGGGGTCCTGGCCGCCGCCATGTCGATCAGGCCGCGCTGCGGGATCTCCCAGGCCGTGCGGTAGAGGGCGCGTACGTCCTCGGGGATCCAGGCGAAGCCCTGCACCGAGCCGTTCGCCTCGCGCAGGGCCTCCCGGCTGCGGGCGTCCCACACGCCGAGCCGCTTGAGCTCCTGCACCAGGTAGGAGTTGACCTGGAGGAACTCACCCGACAGCGTCTCGCGCTTGAACAGGTTGGACACCTGTGGCTCGATGCATTCGTACACGCCCGCGATGGAGGCGATGGTGGCCGTCGGCGCGATGGCGAGGAGCAGGGAGTTGCGCATGCCGGTCGCGGCGACGCGCTCGCGCAGGGCCGCCCAGCGCTCCGGCCAGGTCAGCTCCACGTCGTAGTGGTCGGGGTGGAGCACGCCCTTGGCCGTACGGGTCTTCTCCCAGGCCGGCAACGGGCCGTTGCGCTCGGCGAGATCGGCGGAGGCCTCGTAGGCGCCGAGCATGATCCGCTCGGCGATGCGGGTGGAGAGCCGCTTGGCCTCCGGTGAGTCGAAGGGCAGGCGCAGCTTGAAGAAGACGTCCTGCAGGCCCATGACCCCGAGACCGACGGGGCGCCACCTGGCGTTGGAACGGCCCGCCTGCTCCGTCGGGTAGAAGTTGATGTCCACGACCCGGTCGAGGAACGTGACGGCGGTGCGGACGGTCTCGTCCAGCCGCTCCCAGTCGATGTCCCCGCCGGCCTGGTCGACGAGCGCGCCGAGGTTGACCGACCCCAGGTTGCAGACCGCCGTCTCCCCGTCGCTGGTGACCTCCAGGATCTCCGTGCAGAGGTTGGAGGAGTGGACGACGTGGCCCGGCTCGGCGGTCTGGTTGGCGGTGCGGTTGGCGGCGTCCTTGAAGGTCATCCAGCCGTTGCCGGTCTGTGCGAGGGTGCGCATCATGCGGCCGTACAGCTCGCGGGCGGGCAGGGTCTTCTTCGCCAGACCCTTCGCCTCGGCCGCCCGGTACGCGGCGTCGAACTCCTCGCCCCACAGGTCGACCAGCTCGGGCACGTCCGCGGGGGAGAACAGCGACCACCGCGCGTCGGCGTTCACGCGCCGCATGAACTCGTCGGGCACCCAGTGCGCGAGGTTCAGGTTGTGCGTGCGGCGCGCGTCCTCGCCGGTGTTGTCGCGCAGCTCGAGGAACTCCTCGATGTCGGAGTGCCAGGTCTCCAGGTAGACCGCGGCGGCGCCCTTGCGGCGGCCGCCCTGGTTCACGGCGGCGACCGAGGCGTCGAGGGTCTTCAGGAACGGGACGATGCCGTTGGAGTGGCCGTTGGTGCCGCGGATCAGCGAACCGCGCGCACGGATGCGGGAGTACGCGATGCCGATGCCGCCGGCGTGCTTCGACAGCCGCGCCACCTGGTGGTAGCGGTCGTAGATCGAGTCCAGCTCGTCCTTGGGGGAGTCGAGGAGGTAGCAGGACGACATCTGGGGGTGCCGCGTGCCGGAGTTGAAGAGGGTGGGGGAGGAGGGGAGGTAGTCGAGCCGGCTCATGAGCCCGTAAAGCGCGGCGACTTCGTCGACGGAGCGGCGGGTGTCGTCCTCGGCGAGACCGGCGGCGACGCGCAGCATGAAGTGCTGGGGCGTCTCGATCACCTTGCGGGTGATCGGGTGCCGGAGCAGATAGCGGCTGTGCAGCGTGCGCAGGCCGAAGTAGCCGAAGCGGTCGTCGGCGGCCGTGTCGATCAGGGCGTCGAGACGGGCGGCGTGGAGGCGCACGAACTCGGCGGTCCGGTCGGCGATGAGACCCTCCCGATGCCCGACGGCCACGGACTCGGTGAAGCACGTGACGCCCTGTGAGGCGGCCTCGGCGCGGATCCCGATCGTCAGCAGGCGCGCGGCCAGCCGGGAGTAGGCGGGATCCTCGGAGATGAGGCCGGCGGCCGCCTCGGTCGCCAGGTCGCGCAACTCCGACTCGTCGGCCCGCGCGGAGCGGCCGCGCAGAGCGGCGGCGGCGACCCGGCCGGGGTCGGCGTCGGGGAGGTCGGCGGTCAGCTCGGTCAGGGTCCGCAGCAGCGCGGCACCGGGACCGTCGTGCTCTTTTTCGGCGGCTGAGACCGGATCGGCTGGCGCGATGGTCACGTGGGGCTCTCCCTCGCTCGGCACGGGGGCCTCGCACAGGGCAGGGGGCAGCACGCGAACGCACGCGGCGTCGCGTCCACCGGCCCACTCCGCGAGGCCCGGACGTCAGGGCGCACCGGCCGGGCGGCCGGGCGCGCTGTCGGCAGGTCCTCGGACTGACTCCCATGCGCGGATAAAAAGGCATGGGTACACCGTTGCGGGACAGTTCCGGATTCACACCGGATTCCCCTGCGGCGACAGCGAGCATGAGCATACATCTTGTGCCGGGTGGCGAAAGCACCCCTAGATGTAGTGTCGCGACGGTTTCACAGCGTCAACTCGTAGGTGAGGAGAGTGATGTCGGGAAGCTCCGGAAGCGGGTTCCAGTCGCGCTCCGGGACACGGACGAAACCGAGGCGTTCGTAGATGCGGTGGGCGGAGTGCATGGTGCGCTGCGTCGACAGGACGACGCGGGCACAGCCGTCCGTCGCACGGGCGCGGTCGACGCAGGCCCGGACGAGGGCCTCTCCGGCGCCGCGGCCGCGCGCCTCGTGGGCGACGGCGAGCATCCGTATCTCTGCCTCTGAGGGACGGGCGATGTCGGCCATGGGACCGCCGGCGGGGACGAAGGTGACGCCGCCGAGGAGCTGTTCGCCCTGGATGGCCACCAGGACGTCCGCGGCGGCGGCCCGCTTGGCCACGTCCTTGAGTTCGCCGAGGTACCAGTCGCTCTCACCGAAGTCGAGGAGGCCGTCCTTCAGATAGGCCTGGGCGGTGATCTCACCGAGGGCGTCGTATTCGGTGGGCTTCACCCGCCGGATGAGGATGTCCATGGTCCGAGTGTGCGGGACGGGTATGACAGCGGGCCGCCGGTTATCACCGACGGCCCGCTGTCACCTGCGAGTCAGTGCGAGGTGCCCGCCGTCGCCGGCGGAAGCTCCACCTGGACTCCGGGGTCGCCCGCGTCCGCCGTGTAGTCCTCCGGCTTGGTCTCGTCGATGCCGTCGGGGGCCTTCAGGGCCCTCAGGACGAAGGTCAGGACGACGGTGACGACGACGTTCAGGACGAACGCCGTGAGGCCGATGTAGCCGATCTCGCCGATGCCCGGGATCTCCTTCGACGAGCCGCCGAAGTGCTTCTGGGTCGGGGAGGCGACGCCGTACGCGGCGACCGTGCCGTAGACCATGCCGACCGCCCAGCCCGCGAGCAGTGCCCAGCGGTGGAACCAGCGGGTGAACAGGCCGCCGACCAGGGCCGGGAAGGTCTGGAGGATCCAGATGCCGCCCAGCAGCTGGAAGTTGATGGCGACCGTCTTGTCCATGGTGAGGACGAAGGCCAGCGCGCCCACCTTCACCAGCAGCGAGACCAGCTTGGAGACCTTGGTCTCCTGAGCGGGTGTGGCGTCGGGCTTGATGAAGTCCTTGTAGATGTTGCGGGTGAAGAGGTTCGCTGCCGCGATGGACATGATGGCCGCCGGGACCAGGGCCCCGATGCCGATCGCCGCGAAGGCCACGCCCGCGAACCAGTCCGGGAACATGGTCTCGAACAGCTGCGGGATCGCCAGCTGACCGTTCTGCACCTTGATCCCGGCCGCGATCGCCATGAAGCCGAGCAGCGCGAGCAGGCCCAGCATCAGCGAGTACAGCGGCAGGATCGTGGTGTTGCGGCGGATCACGTCACGGCTCTTCGAGGACAGCGTCGCCGTGATCGAGTGCGGGTACATGAACAGCGCGAGCGCGGAGCCCAGCGCCAGCGTGGCGTACGTCCACTGCCCCGCCTCCGGCGGCGTGAGCGCACCGCGCGGCGCGCCCGTCGCCGGGTTGGTCTGGCTGAACGCGTCGCCCGCCTTGGCGAAGATCTCGTCGAAGCCGCCCAGCTTGATCGGGATGTAGATGATCGCCACCGCGATGACGATGTAGATCAGGGTGTCCTTCACGAACGCGATCAGCGCCGGCGCCCGCAGACCCGACGAGTACGTGTACGCCGCCAGCACACCGAAGGCGATCAGCAGGGGCAGGTCCTTGATGAACCAGTTGGTGTTCTCGCCGCCGCCGACGCCCATGACGTCCAGTACGGCCTGGATGCCCACCAGTTGGAGCGCGATGTACGGCATCGTGGCCAGGATGCCGGTCACCGCCACCGCCAGCGACAGGCCCTTGGAGCCGAACCGGCCGCGCACGAAGTCGGACGTCGTCACGTACCCGTGCTTGTGCGAGACCGACCACAGGCGGGGCAGGAACGTGAAGATCAGCGGGTAGACGAGGATCGTGTAGGGCACCGCGAAGAAGCCGGCCGCGCCCGCCGCGTAGATCGCCGCCGGTACGGCCACGAAGGTGTACGCCGTGTACAGGTCGCCGCCGAGCAGGAACCAGGTGATCCACGTGCCGAACGAGCGGCCGCCCAGGCCCCATTCGTCCAGGCTGTGCTCGTTCTCGGCCTTGCGCCAGCGCGCGGCCAGGAAGCCCATGACCGTGACGGCCAGGAAGAAGAAGATGAAGACGGCGAGTGCGACGCCGTTCACGCCGTCGTTCACTGCGACGCACCGCCCTTCGCGGCAGAGCGGGCGCGCTGGTCACGCTGCCACAGCTTGTAGGCGATCATCGTCAGTGCGGTGGAGATCAGCACCCATGCCATCTGGTACCAGTAGAAGAACGGGATCCCGATGAAGGACGGGTCGGTCTTGGCGTACGAGCCGACCCACAACATGGCCACGAAGGGCGCTATGAGGCAGAGAGCGATGACGACGCGCATCGGCGTCACCGTCGCCCCTCTGCCGGCTTCTGGGGCTTGCGACATCAGGCGGCTCCGTCCCCTCAGTGATCACCTGTGCAATGCGCAGGCAATCTAGGTCAGGGTGCGGTGGGAACGGAACCCCTCGTCCGTAATGCGGTACCCAAAAGAAACCGAGCTCAGCAGCAGTCGCACCGCCCCGCGCGCACTACTCCTGGGGACGCTTCAGACGCGCCACGAACTTGTACCGGTCCCCCCGGTACACCGACCGCACCCACTCCACCGGCTGCCCGTCCCGGTCCAGCGAGTGACGGGAGAGCATCAGCATCGGCAGGCCGACGTCCGTGCCGAGCAGGCCGGCCTCGCGCGGGGTGGCCAGCGAGGTCTCGATGGTCTCCTCGGCCTCCGCGAGATGGACGTCGTAGACCTCGGCGAGCGCGGTGTAGAGGGACGTGTACTTCGCCAGGGACCGGCGCAGCGCCGGGAAGCGCTTCGCGCTCAGGTGGGTGGTCTCGATGGCCATCGGCTCGCCGTTGGCCATGCGCAGCCGCTCGATGCGCAGCACCCGTCCGCCGGCCGTGATGTCGAGCAGCCCGGCGAGACGGTCGTCGGCGGTGATGTAGCCGATGTCCAGGAGCTGCGAGGTGGGTTCGAGACCCTGGGCGCGCATGTCCTCGGTGTACGAGGTCAGTTGCAGCGCCTGCGAGACCTTGGGCTTGGCGACGAACGTGCCCTTGCCCTGGATGCGCTCCAGCCGGCCCTCGACGACCAGCTCCTGGAGCGCCTGGCGCACGGTCGTGCGCGAGGTGTCGAACTCGGTCGCCAGTGTGCGTTCGGGCGGCACCGGAGTGCCGGGCGCCTGGGTCTCGGTCATGTCGAGCAGGTGCTTCTTCAGGCGGTAGTACTTGGGCACGCGTGCGGTGCGGACGGGCGCCCCGCTCTCGTTCTCCGCACTGCTGATGTCGGTGCTCATGCTCCGCCTTCCCGGCTCCTGGGCCGACACGATCTCACTTGTATACCGTCGGCGCCGCTTTTGGTCTAGTCCACAACTCGAAGTGGTCTACCTGGAGTATGCCGTGCCCGGTCGGGTTTTCGCCGGGTTCTTACTTAAAGGTTCCTGCATATGTAGGTCGCATAACGGCTGGTCAGAGCCGAATCCGGACCCTTGACAGGCCTGCTGGTCTGGTCCAAGCTCCCCGTACTGGTCTACACCATTGGTCCAGGGTCCTGGCCCCACGAACGCGGGGAGCAGGGGGGTCGGTGGCATCCCTGAGGAGGGTGGCGTGAAGCGCAAGCTGATATCCGCGATCGGTATCGCGGGCATGATGGTCTCCATCGCGGCGTGCGGGGGCGAGGGCGGCAGCGGGGGTTCGGACAAGGGCGCGGACGCCAAGGAGCTGACCGTCTGGCTCACCGTCGACGCCCAGAACAACTGGCCGGAGCTGGTGAAGGCCGCCGACGCCGCCGTGCAGAAGAAGCACCCCGGGCTGAAGATCAACCACGAGTACTACGGCTGGCCCGACAAGAACGCCAAGCTCGACGCCGTCCTCGCCACCGACAAGGCCCCCGACGTGGTCGAGATGGGCAACACCGAGATGCTCGGCTACATGGTCAAGGGCGCCTTCGCCCCCCTCGACCCGGGCGAGTTCGACACCTCGGACGCCTGGCTGGACGGCCTCAAGGCCTCGGTGACCTACGAGGGCAAGACCTACGGCGTCCCGTACTACGCCGGCGGCCGCGTCGCCAACTGGCGCAAGGACCTGGCGGCCTCGGTCGGGGTGAAGACGCCCCCGAAGACGTACAAGGACCTCACCGCCGCCCTGGACAAGATCCAGAAGAAGCAGGGCGGCAAGTTCAGCGCCTGGTACCAGCCGACCCGCGACTGGTACGCGGCCATGTCCTTCGTCTACGACGCCGGCGGCGCCATCGCCACCGAGTCGGGCGGCCAGTGGAAGGCCTCCCTCTCCTCGCCCGAGTCCCTCAAGGGCCTCAAGGAGTTCAAGAACGTCGTCGACTCCTACATGCACGGCGACAAGACCAAGGACGAGTCCGACCGCTACATCGTCTACGGCCAGGGCAAGTCCGCCATGATCTTCGCCGCCGCCTGGGAGGGCGCGACCGCCGAGGACCCCAAGAACGACAAGACCGGCAAGCTCAAGGGCAACCTCGAGAACTTCGTGATGCCCGGCCCGTCCGGCAAGAACATGCCCGTCTTCCTGGGCGGCTCCGACCTCGCCGTGCCGGTGAAGTCCGACGCGCCGGCCCTGGCCGCCGAGTGGATCAACGCGTTCACCGGTTCCTCCGGCCAGAAGGGCCTGATGGCCAAGGGCAACCTGCCCAACAACAAGACCGACCTCGCGACGCTGAAGAACGACCCGAAGACGGCGGTCCCCGCCACCGCGGCCGAGTCCAACTGGTTCGTCCCGATGGCCCCCGGCTGGGGCCAGGTCGAAAAGGCGCAGATCCTCCAGACCATGCTCCAGAGCATCGGCACCGGCAAGAAGTCGGTCGAGGCCGCCGCCAAGGAGGCGGACGCCGCGATCGACAAGGTCATCAACACCAAGTGACCTGTGGGCGGGGCTCCCTTGTGGCGGAGCCCCGCCGTCGTCAAGACCTGAGGGACCGCCGAGGAGCGCGCGATGAGTGCCGCAGACACCACCACCCCTGCCAAGGTGCCGCCACCGCGGCAGGCACCGCCACCTCCCCCCGCCGAACTGCCACGGGCGAACCGGCCGTCGGGCGGGACCGCGGTCCCCTGGCTGCTGCTCGCGCCCTGCCTGCTGATCCTCGCCCTGGTCATGGGCTATCCGCTGGCCCGTCTGGTCACCCTGTCCTTCCAGAAGTTCGGGCAGTCCCAGTTGTGGGGCTTCCAACCGGCCGAGTCGGTCGGGTTCGACAACTTCGCGAAGGTGCTGGGCGACGGCGAGTTCTGGACCGTCGTGGTCCGCACGGTCGTCTTCGCCGCCGGGGCCGTCGTCTTCACGATGGTGATCGGCATGGCGCTCGCCCTGCTGCTCCAACGGGTCTCCGGCTGGCTGAAGGTGCTCATCAACATCGTGCTGGTGGCCAGCTGGGGCATGCCCGTCATCGTGGCCACCACGGTCTTCAAGTGGCTCTTCGACTCGGACTACGGCGTCTTCAACGCGCTGCTCAGCAAGCTGCCCGGCGTCGAGATGATCGGCCACAACTGGTTCGCCAGCGGGCCCGAGGGCCTCGCCGTGATCATGCTGCTGGTGGTGTGGGGAGCCGTGCCGTTCGTGGTCATCACACTCAGCGCGGGTCTCACCCAGGTGCCGAAGGAACTGGAGGAGGCCGCCCGCCTGGACGGCGCCGGCGCCTGGGGCGTCTTCCGCTATGTCACCCTGCCCGTCCTCAAGCCGATCATCGTGATGCTCACGACCCTGTCGGTCATCTGGGACATGGGCGTCTTCCCCCAGGTGTTCGTCATGCGCAACGGCCACCCCGAGCCGGAGTTCCAGGTCCTCAACACCTACTCCTACGACCGGGCGTTCGTCGTCAACGACTACGCCCAGGGCTCGGCGATCGCGCTGATCACCGTCCTGCTGCTGCTCGGCGTGGTCGCCGTCTACATGCGGCAGATGCTGAAGATCGGAGAGGTCGAATGAGCAGCACGCTGACCGGCCGCCGGGCGCCGAAGCTCTGGTGGAACGTCCTCGGCCTCCTGGTCTTCGTCACCGCGGGATTCCCGCTGTACTGGATGCTCAACACGGCGTTCAAGCCCGCCGAGGACGCCATCGACCCGGACCCGAGCCTGCTGCCGACCGGCATCACCTTCGCCAACTTCGGCCGGGCGCTGGACATCGCCGACTTCTGGGGCCCGGTGGGCCGCAGCATGGTGGTGTCGCTGGCGGTGGTCGTCATCGGCATGGTCGTGGGGCTGCTGGCCGCGCTCGCCATCTCGCGCTTCGCCTTCCGGGGGCGCAAGATCGTGATCGTGGGCATCCTCGCGGTCCAGATGGTCCCGCTGGTCGCCATGATCATCCCGGTGTTCCTGCTGCTCAACGACCTGGGCCAGTACGACCGGCTGACGGGCCTCATCATCACGTACCTGACCTTCATCCTCCCGTTCACCGTGTGGACGCTGCGGGGCTTCATCGTCAACATCCCGAAGGAACTCGAGGAGGCCGCCATGGTCGACGGCTGCTCCCGCACGGGCGCCTTCCTCCGGGTCGTCTTCCCGCTCCTGGCCCCCGGCATGGTCGCCACCTCGGTCTACGGCTTCATCCAGGCCTGGAACGAGTACCTGTACGCCCTGATGCTGCTCAGCCAGAAGAACCAGACGGCGACCGTCTGGCTCGGCAACTTCACCACCAAACACGGCACCGAATACGCCCCGATGATGGCCGGCGCCACGATGATGGCCGTGCCGATCGTCGCCCTCTTCCTCCTCGTCCAGCGCAAGATGGCCGCGGGCCTGACCGCGGGCGCCGTGAAGGGATGACCTCACCCCATGACGACACTCGCCGGCGGTACCGACACGCTCACCCGTGACGCCCTGACGGTCCTCCAGCCCGGCTTCACCGGAACCACCGCCCCCGACTGGCTGCTGCGCCGGCTCGGCGAGGGCCTCGCCTCCGTCGGCCTGTTCGGCCGCAACATCGCCTCGCCCGGCCAACTGGCCGCGCTGACCGCGCAACTGCGGGCCGAACGCGACGACGTCCTGGTCGCGATCGACGAGGAAGGCGGTGACGTGACGCGCCTGGAGGTGCGGACCGGCTCCTCCTTCCCGGGCAACTACGCCCTCGGCGCGGTGGACGACGTGGAGCTGACGCGCCAGGTCGCCCACGAACTGGGCCGCCGTCTTGCGGCCAGCGGCGTGAACCTCAACTGGGCCCCGTCCGCCGACGTCAACTCCGACCCGCGCAACCCGGTGATCGGCGTCCGCTCCTTCGGCGCCGACACCGACCTGGCCGCCCGGCACACCGCCGCGTACGTGACGGGCCTGCAGTCGGCCGGAGTCGCCGCCTGCACCAAGCACTTCCCGGGCCACGGCGACACGGCCGTCGACTCCCACCACGCCCTCCCGCGCATCGACGTCCCCGCGGACGTGCTGACCGACCGTGAACTGACCCCGTTCCGCGCGGCCATCGCCGCCGGCAGCCGGGCCGTGATGAGCGCCCACATCCTGGTCCCGGCCCTGGACCCCGACCGCCCGGCCACCCTCTCCCGCCGCATCCTGACCGGCCTGCTGCGCGGCGAACTCGGCTACGACGGCCTCATCGTCACCGACGGCATGGAGATGCGGGCCATCGCGGGCACCTACGGCATCGAACGCGGCAGCGTCCTCGCCGTCGCCGCCGGTGCCGACGCGATCTGCGTGGGCGGCGGCCTGGCCGACGACGCGACCGTACGGCGCCTGCGCGACGCCCTGGTCGCGGCGGTCCGCACGGGCGAGCTGCCCGAGGCACGCCTGGCCGAGGCCGCGGACCGGGTCCGGGCGCTGGCCCGCTGGGCGAGCACGGCAGGCCGCGCCCCCGGGGAGACCCACGGCAGCGAGATCGGCCTGCACGCCGCCCGCCGCGCCCTCACGGTCACCGTCGCCCCGGGCCTCGGGACCCCGGAGACCTTCAAGCCCCTCACCGAACCGCCCTACGTCGCCGCACTCACCCCCGTCGCCAACATCGCGGTGGGCGACGAGACCCCCTGGGGCATCGCCGCCGAACTCGTCCACCTCCTGCCGGGCACGGTGACGGGCAGCTTCTCGGCGGAGGGCGGCAACGAGAGCGATGCCGGTGCCGGTGAGAGCGCCGGACGGGCGGCCCTCGAGGCAGCCGGTCCGCGCCGCATCGTCGCCGTCGTCCGCGACGAACACCGCCATCCCTGGATGGCGGCGGCCCTCGACACCCTGCTGGCCGCCCGCCCCGACACCATCGTGGTCGAGATGGGCGTCCCCCAGGCCGCGCCCCGCGGCGCCCTGCACATCGCCACCCACGGCGCGGCCCGCGTCTGCGGCCGGGCGGCGGCCGAGGTGATCGCCGGGGTGTAGGCCTGTCGGGTCGCAACCTACTGGGTTATAAAGCTACTTCCGAATGTAGTACTTCTTATACATGAGCGAGCAGGTGCACAACAGGCTGGCCGTGGTGCGCGCCGAACGGAAGGTGTCGCGGCAGAGCCTGGCCGAGGCAGTGGGAGCCCACTACCAGACCATCGGCTACATCGAGCGAGGGCAGTACAACCCGAGCCTCGACCTGGCACTGAGGATCTCGAAGTTCTTCGGTCTGCCGGTCGAGGCCCTGTTCTCCCTCGAACCGTTCCGGCCGCTCACGGACGAGGTCTACGGGAGGAACCAGCCATGACGACGACACGCCTGACCCGCTACGACCGGAGCATGCTGCGGCTCATGAACGACCGCCGCGGCCAGGCCTGGTACGCCACGGCGGCACGCCGGCGTCTGGCCGTCGCCGCGCACGTCACCCTCACCGTGGCCATCGGCGCACTGATGACCCACTTCTTCCTCGCCAAGGGCGAGCCGCTGTGGCCCGTCGCCGTGATGGCGGTGCTGCTGCTGCTCTGGATGGTCGCGACCGGCGTCATCAACGGCGCCACCCGGGGCCTGCTGGAGCTGCGCGAACACGTACTGGACGAGCGGCAGTCGGCGGAACGCAGCCGCGTCCTGGCCCGGGCCCACCGCATGACGACCCTGCTCCTGGCCGCGGCGGCGATCGCCCTGCTGATCACGGGCGGTGTCGAAGGCGACGCTCCGAAGGCCTACGCCGCACCCCTCCTCATCGCCGTCCTCGTCGTCCACTGGGTCATGCCGCTGTGGGTGGCCGGCCTGCTGGCCCAGGACGAGCCGGCCGACGACGAGGCCATGGAGGCAGGACAGCACATCTAGATGCCCTGCCACTCCGGCTTGTTGGCGTAGGTGTGCCGGAAGTAGTCCGCCAGCTTCAGCTTCGACGCGGCGGCCTCGTCGACCACGACGGTCGCATGCGGGTGGAGCTGGAGCGCGGACGCGGGGCACACCGCGGCGACCGGTCCCTCCACCGTCGCCGCGACCGCGTCCGCCTTGCCCTCGCCGGTGGCGAGCAGCACCAGGTGCCGGGCCTCCAGGATGGTCCCGATGCCCTGGGTGATCACGTGGTGCGGCACCTGGCCGATGTCGCCGTCGAAGAAGCGCGCGTTGTCGATCCGGGTCTGCTCGGTCAGCGTCTTGATCCGCGTCCGCGACGCCAGCGACGAACACGGCTCGTTGAACCCTATGTGCCCGTCGGTCCCGATCCCGAGCAACTGCAGGTCCACGCCCCCGGCGTCCGCGAGCGCCTTGTCGTACGCCTCGCACGCGCCCTGCACGTCCTCGGCCGTGCCGTCCGGCCCCGTGAACTGGTCCATCCCGATGCCGAGCGGCTCCAGCACCTCACGGTGCAGCACCGAGCGGTACGACTCCGGATGGTCGGCGGGCAGCCCCACGTACTCGTCGAGCTGGGCTATCCGCGCCCGCGTGACGTCCACGGCACCGGAGCGCACCTTGGCCGCCAGCGCCTCGTACACGGGCAGTGGCGTCGAGCCGGTCGCCACGCCGAGCAGGGCGCCGGGCTTGCGCCGGAGCAGCTGGGCCATGGCCTCGGCGATGAGCTCGCCGCCCGCCTTGGCGTCCGGAACGATGACAACTTCCACGCTGGGCCTGCCGATCTGAGAGGGATGCTCAACTGGACTGGTCCTGGGAGGGGGATGTGGTTTAGACCAATCCAAGGCCAATCTAACAGAGCGGCGGCGCCGCTCCCAGGGTGAATGCAGCCGGTCCCACAGGGGCAGCCGCTCGGTGCCGGCCAGCTCTCCGGCAGGTGAACAGCACCGGTCCCGCGTGGCCGTTCCGCGGTGCGGGGGAGTGGAATGGGAGCTGCATCCGCCCGCGCCCCGGAAGGAACCCCGCCATGACCGCCGCCACACCGGACACCCCCAGCGAGCGCCCGGGCCGGATCATGGCCCGGGAGATGGCGGAGCAGCCCGCCGTCCTGCGCCGGATCCTGGCCGACGGCGCCCCGGCCATCCGGGACGTGGCACGGCGGATCGCCGCCCGCGCTCCCCGCTTCGTCCTGCTGACCGCCCGCGGCACCTCCGACAACGCCGCCCTCTACGCCAAGTACCTCCTGGAGATCCGGCTCGGCCTGCCCTGCGGACTCACCTCGATGTCCACCACCACGGCCTACGGCGCCCGGCCCGACCTCACGGACGTCCTCGTCGTCACCGTCAGCCAGTCCGGCGGCTCTCCCGACCTGGTCGCCTCGACGCGGGCCGCCCGCCAAGCCGGTGCGATCACGCTCGCCGTCACCAACAACCCGGACTCGCCGCTCGCCGGCGTCTCCGAGTACCACATCGACATCATGGCCGGGCCGGAGAAGGCCCTCCCCGCGACCAAGACGTACACCGCCTCCCTTCTCGCGCTCTACCTGTTCGTCGAGGGCCTGCGCGGCGGCGACGGCACGCCCGCGCACGTCCTGCCGGACCTCGCAGGGCACCTGCTCGCCCGGCAGGACGAGGTGCGCGCCCTCGCCGCCCGCTACCGCTTCGCCGAGCGCATGGTGATCACCTCGCGCGGCTACGGCTACCCCACGGCCAAGGAGGCCGCCCTCAAGCTGATGGAGACCAGCTACATCCCCGCCCTCTCCTACTCCGGCGCCGACCTGCTGCACGGGCCGCTCGCCATGGTCGACAACGTCTCCCCGGTCATCGCCGTGGTCACCGACGGCAAGGGCGGCGAAGCGCTCCAGCCGGTCCTCGACCGGCTGCGCGGACGCGGTGCCGACCTGGTCGTCATCGGCCCCCGGCATCAGGTCGAGCAGGCGTCGGCCGGCTTCGTCCTGCCGACGGAGGACGTCGCCGAGGAGGTGCAGCCCGTCCTGGAGATCATTCCCCTCCAGCTCCTCGCCTACGAGGTCACCATCGCCCGCGGCCAGGACCCGGACGCGCCCCGGGCGCTGGCGAAGGTGACGGAGACTCGTTGACTACGTGAGCGACTCGTTGACTAGGTGAGCGAACCCCCCGTCACATCCACCCAGCTCCCCGTGACCCAGCGCCCTGCGTCCGAGACCAGGAACGCCACCACGTCGGCGACGTCGGCCGGCTCTCCCACTCCGCCCAGCGCCGAATACGCCGCGGCCTTCGCCCAGCCGTCGGCGCTGCCGTGCAGCAACGGGGCCGTGTTGTCCGTGTCGATGATCCCCGGCGCCACCGAGTTCACCGTGATGCCCCGAGGGCCCAGCACCTTGGACAGGTCCCGTGAGAGGACGTCCAGCGCGCCCTTCGTCATCGCGTACGCCATGTTGTCCGGCATCGCCGCCGTGCGGGCCAGCCCCGAGGAGATGTTGACGACCCGGCCGCCGTCCCGCAGCCGGCTCATGCCCTGCTTGAGTATGAAGAACGGCGCCTTCACGTTCACCGCGAAGACCTTGTCGTACTCCGGCTCCTCCAGCTCATGGATCGGCGGCGTGTTGCCGATCCCCGCGTTGTTCACCAGGATGTCCAGCCCGTCCGCGTGCCGGTCGAACTCCGCCCACAGCGCCTCGGCATCCCCCGGCAGGCCCAGCTCCACGCCCACCGCGAACGCCGAGCCGCCCGCCGCCTCGATCGCCGCGACCGTCTCCTTCGCCGCCGTCTCGTTCCTGCCGTAGTGCACCCCGACCCGCGCACCGTCGCGCCCCAGCCGCTCGGCGATCCCTCGCCCGATGCCCCTGCTCGCGCCCGTGACGAGTGCCGTCCTGCCCGTGAGCACGCCCATGGCGGCGCCCCCTTCTCTTTTTACTAGCGGTCGCTACAGAAATGACCGTACCCCACCCCGGCGACATTTCTCTAGTGCCCGCTATAAAATGCACTCCATGGTGAACGACGACGGGACCGCGAGGGCCGAGAGGCACGGAACCGCGACAGGCAACGGCAAGGGACGGCCCCGCGGCCGCCCCCGCTCCTTCGACCGCGAGACGGCGCTGGAGAAGGCACTCCTGGCCTTCTGGGAGCACGGCTACGAGGCCACGTCCGTCTCCGACCTCACCCGCGTCATGGACATCGGCGCCCCCAGCCTCTACGCCGCATTCGGCGACAAGCGGTCCCTCTTCGAGGAGGTCGTCCAGGTCTACGGCACGAGGTACGGCTCGTTCGCCGACCAGGCCCTCGCCGAGGAGCCCACCGCCCGGGACGCCGTCGAGCGCATGCTGCGCGAGGCCGCGACCGCGTACACGGAACCCGGCCACCCGCACGGCTGCCTCGTCGTCCACGCCGCCGCGAACTGCTCGACCCCCGAGGTCGAACAGTCGCTGCGGGACCGCCGCAACGCCAACATCGCCGCGTTCGAGAGCCGTATCAGAGCCGATGTCGCCGCCGGCGTGCTGCCCCCGGGTACCGACTGCGCCGCCCTGGCCCGGCACACCGGAGCGATGATCCAGGGCATGTCACAACAGGCGCGGGACGGGGCGAGCCGGGAGGAACTGGAGGCGGTCGTGGAAATTGCCATGTCCATCTGGCCCCGCACAGGAACCCACACGCGTTAGGCTGCCGGGGGGACGCAGGCGTGTCCCACCAGTCGGAGAATTAACAACAACGAACAGCCTCCAACGCATGGACACCACGAGTGGTCTAGTCCACAATGCGTGACGAGAGCGCGTGTGCAGCGCGCACCAGCCTCCGCCTTCCCCGCACAGGAAGGCGGACAGAGGAACCGAGGCTCTCTGCCCTGACTGCCCCGGCTCCTCGTCCTTCGGCCGACCGGGACCGCACACCCCACGGCCGATACTGCTCCGGGCTGCGGTGCCGGGAGGGTTGAGGGTCCCTCTCAGGCGCCGCGGCCCGCGGGTGTTCCAGGAGCCCGTACCTGTCCGGGCCCGTACATTTCAGAGCCGTACAAACCCCCGGGTACGCTCGCTCACGTGCCCTCCATGAACGAACTCGTACGCCAGCACACCGCCCTCGACGACACCGATCTCGAGTGGCTCCACCTGCTGGTCTCGGAGTGGCAGCTGCTCTCCGACCTCTCCTTCGCCGACCTGGTGCTGTGGGTCCCCACCAGCGACGGCACGCGGTACGTGTCCGTCGCGCAGATGCGGCCCAACACCGGTCCGACGTCCTACCAGGACGACATGGTGGGCCATCTCGTCCCGCGTGGCCGCCGCCCGATGCTGGACGCCGCCCACGACGAGGGCCGTATCGTGCGCGAGGGCGATCCCGAGTGGCGCGAGGAGGTCCCCGTCCGGGTCGAGTCGATCCCCGTACGGCGCGAGGGGCGCGTCCTCGGTGTCATCGCCCGCAACACCAACCTCCTCACCGTGCGCACCCCGAGCCGCCTGGAGCTCACCTACCTGCAGAGCGCCTCCGACCTCGCGCAGATGATCGCGGCCGGCTCCTTCCCGTTCGCGAACCAGCAGCTCGACATGGACGCCTCACCCCGGGTGGGCGACGGCCTGATCCGGCTCGACGCCGACGGCATCGTCCAGTACGCCTCCCCGAACGCGCTGTCCGCCTACCACCGCCTCGGCCTCGCCTCCGACCTCGTCGGCCAGCACCTGGGCAGGACCACCGCCGAACTCGCCCCGACCCGGGGCCCGGTGGACGAGGCGCTCGCCAAGGTCGCCAGCGGGTGGGCGCCGCGCGAGTTCGAGATCGAGGCCAGCGACGGGGTCATCCAGTTCCGCGCGATCCCCCTCAAACCCAAGGGCACCCGCATCGGCTCGCTGGTCCTGCTCCGTGACGTCACCGAACTCCGCCGCCGGGAACGCGAGTTGATCACCAAGGACGCGACGATCCGGGAGATCCACCACCGCGTCAAGAACAACCTCCAGACGGTGGCGGCCCTGCTCCGCCTCCAGGCCCGGCGCATCGAATCCGACCGCGGCCGCGAGGCCCTGGAGGAGGCGGTGCGGCGCGTCGGATCGATTGCGATCGTGCACGAGACGCTCTCCCAGAACCTGGACGAGCGCGTGGAGTTCGACGAGATCGCCGACCGCGTCCTGGCCATGGTCGCGGAGATCTCCCCGGGCAAGGTCACCGGCCGGCGCACCGGACGCTTCGGCATCCTCGACGCCGAGGTCGCCACCCCGCTGTCGATGGTGCTGACCGAGGTTCTGCAGAACGCGCTGGAGCACGGCTTCCGCGAGGGCGACACCGGCACGGTCGAGGTGTCGGCGGTCCGCGGCGGTACGTCGAAGGAGGCCCGCCTGCTGGTCACCGTCCAGGACGACGGCGTCGGTCTGCCGGAAGGCTTCGATCCGCAGACCGCGGGCAACCTCGGCCTCCAGATCGTACGGACCCTGGTGGAGGGCGAGTTGGGGGGAACCTTCGACATGGTCCCGGCCCCGGAGCGCGGCACCCGTGTGATCCTCGACATCCCGGTGCCCGCGCGGAAGTAGGAGCGGCAGCATCGGGGCCTTGAAAGCGGCCCACGAAAGCATTGAGCCCCGGGCCATCAAATGGCCCGGGGCTAAAGCTCGTTGCTGCTTAACTAAGCGCATCGGGGGAACTGCGCGCTGCGGCTCGGGGGCGGGAGATGCGTACTCGCTGTACGCGCCGCCAAGCTCAGGCTGTCAGCAGGGGTGGGTTGTCAGGCGGAGGCCTGACGGGCCCGGTTGCGGGCGGCGCGGCGCTTCATGGCGCGGCGCTCGTCCTCGCTGAGACCACCCCAGACGCCGGAGTCCTGACCGGACTCGAGCGCCCACTGCAGACACTGCTCGATCACCGGGCAGCGACGGCAGACGGCCTTGGCTTCCTCGATCTGCAGCAGCGCAGGACCGGTGTTGCCGATGGGGAAGAAGAGCTCGGGGTCTTCCTCGCGGCAAACGGCGTTGTGACGCCAGTCCATGGCTGCTACCTCTCCTTGGTATTACGTGCAGGGCTTGCTTGTGAATGTGAACGCTTTCACGAATCCCTCAACAAGTGAAGGGCCGACTGCCAGGTTCCCGGCGAAGGTCCTGTGAGTTGAAGAGGGGTTCTGGTGATCAGTGGAGGCCGGTGTTGCGGGCCGTCTCGATCGCCACGTAGAGACTCGCAAACCTCAGCGGCGGATACAACCCCTTCTGGAAAGTTTTTTTTGATTCTTCGGTGTCGACTAGGTCACAGCCGTACTTCCATGGGGTGGATCCTGGCCTAAACGTTCGAGTGAAAGGACTTTAGCCAGTTCTGCTCACACAATCACACGCAGTGCACGGCGTACGCCTGTGAACGTCACGCTTGTTCGCAGCCCCAGGTGGTCACCGTCCATCTGGAGGGGGAGCGGCACCTTCGAATGCAAGGTGAACTCGGTCAAATCGTGCAGAGAGGTCGCGTGCTTGCCACGGGGTCCGCGCTCGGGGGACGAAGTGAGCAACTGGGTGCCATACCGGGCAACCGCCGCCGTGGAGAGCCGGCTGAGACCGAAGAGATCGAGTCCGGTATCGAACGAGGCCTTAGGCGCCGCGTAGATCGGGCGATTCCCCAGAAACGTCCACGGGGAGGTGTTCGAGACTATGGACAGCACCAGATCGGTGACCGGATCCTCGCCGGCCCGCTCCAGCGTGATCGTCCCGTGCCGGCGGTGCGGCTCGCCGAGGAGCTGGCGCACGACCTGGCGGACGTAAAGAGCGTGTGTGGATTTCCGGCCGCGCTCGCGGTGCTGCTCCACCCGGCCGACCACACCGGCGTCGAAGCCGAGCCCCGCGTTGAAGGTGAACCAGCGGGAGGGCACCGCCTCGTCCTCCGTGCCCGGGGTGCCGGAGGTCAGACCCAGACCGACGGTGCGTTCGCTGCCGTCGCGCAGGGCGTCCAGCAGAGCCCCGGTGGCTTCCACCGCGTCATTGGGCAGGCCCAGAGCGCGGGCGAAGACGTTGGTGGAGCCGCCCGGGACCACCGCGAGGCCGGGGAGGTGTCCCGGGTCGGGACCGGCGTGCAGGAGACCGTTGACCACCTCGTTGACCGTGCCGTCGCCGCCGAGGGCCACCACCAGGTCTATGTCGTCGCTCTCCGCCGCGTGCCGGCCCAGGTCTCGCGCATGGCCGCGGTACTCGGTGGTGACCGCTTCGAGCTTCATCTCGCTGGCGAGCGCGTGGATCAGTACGTCGCGTGTGCGCGCACTTGTGGTGGTTGCCGCCGGATTGACCACGAGAAGTGCACGCATGACTGGCAGCGTACCTACTGGGTGGTACCTGGCCCAGACCGAGGTAGGGATCAGGTAAGAGAGCGGAGGTGAACCTCGCCATGAGGGGCGCGTACGACAGGGCTACTCTTCAGGGGTGAGCAGTGAGCAGACCCCCACCACCCCGGACATCACCGGCCCCCGCCCGCGGCGGCTGACGTACGCCGCACTGCTGGCCGCACTGGAAGGGCTCGCGCTGGTCGTCGGCGGCGTCTGGATCCTCGTCCTCGGTCTCACGGGTGAGCCGGACGACCGCCGGCAGGCCGTGACCGGGGGCATCACGCTGGTCGTGCTCGCGCTGCTGCCGCTGCTCGCCGCGCGCGGGCTGCTCGGCCGCCGCAGCTGGAGCCGCGGCCCGGCCGTCATCACCCAGCTCATGGCGCTGCCGGTGGCCTACAACCTGCTCCAGGCCGACAGCATGGCCATTCCGGCCGGGATCGCCCTCGCGGTCGTGGCCGTCGCGGCACTCGTCCTGCTCGTGAATCCCGAGACGACCCGGGCCCTCGGGATCCGCGGGCCCGGCAACCCCGGCAACCTGGAGAAGTAGCCGTCACTCCTCGACGAGGAGCTTCTCCCGGAGCTGCGCCAGTGTGCGCGCCAGCAGCCGCGAGACGTGCATCTGCGAGATGCCGACCTCCTGCGCGATCTGCGACTGGGTCATGTTGCCGAAGAAGCGCAGCAGCAGGATCCGCTTCTCGCGCGGCGGGAGATCCTCCAGCAGCGGCTTGAGGGACTCCCGGTACTCCACGCCCTCCAGCGCCTCGTCCTCCGCGCCGAGGGTGTCAGCGACCGCCGGGGACTCGTCGTCGGTGTCGGGGACGTCCAGGGACAGCGTGGAGTACGCATTGGCGGACTCCAGGCCCTCCAGGACCTCCTCCTCCGAGATCGCCAGCTTCTCGGCGAGCTCGTGGACCGTGGGGGAGCGGCCGTGCAACTGCGAGAGCTCGGCCGTGGCCGTGGTCAGCGACAGGCGCAGCTCCTGGAGGCGGCGCGGGACGCGCACCGCCCAGCCCTTGTCGCGGAAGTGCCGCTTGATCTCGCCGACGACCGTCGGGGTCGCGTACGTGGAGAACTCCACGCCGCGGTCCGGGTCGAAGCGGTCGACCGACTTGATCAGCCCGATCGTGGCGACCTGTGTGAGGTCGTCCAGCGGCTCGCCGCGGTTGCGGAAGCGCCGCGCGAGATGCTCCACGAGCGGCAGGTGCATGCGGACCAGCTGGTTGCGCAGCTCCGCGTACTCGGGGCTGCCGTTGCTCAGGGTGCGCAGTTTGAGGAACATTTCGCGCGCCCCGCTGCGATCCGGGGAGCCGTGCGACGCACCCTGTGTGTGGTGCGCGCGCGGCGCTGCGTCCTCGGAGTGTCGCTCGTGCTCGCTCATCGTCCCGCCCGTCGCCCTTCCCCGAGCCCTCGCCTCCTCCTCCACTCCCGGCTTCACGCGAGTGGGGGGACCCCCTTGGGCGGGAGATGCCGCGATCCCTCCGCCCGGAGGCGCGCTCCGCACGGCACCGTCCCGGTCCCGCCGCTCGCCGCCCGGGAGGACGGCCCCCGCGGATTCGTCCTCGGGATGCGGGCGGGCCTGCTCGGGGATGCCGTCGATGCCGTCCGCCATGCGCCGGGTGCCGCCGGGCGCCGTGCCCGCGCCTGGGGCCGTGCCCTCGGCAGGCAGCTCTCGTGTGCCGCGCTCTTCGTCCCGCACCGGCCCGTCCTCGTTCCTCACGCCGGCCCGGGTCCCGCGCCGCGCTGTTTGTAGAGGCTGATCGAAACGGTTTTGTCCTTGTCCACGGCGGAGGAGACCTTGCCCGCGAGAGCGGACAGGACCGTCCAGGCGAAGGTGTCCCGCGAGGGGGCATGGCCATCCGTGGTCGGCGCCGAGACGGTGACCTCGAGCGAGTCGTCGACGAGGCGGAAGACACAGCTGAGTACGGAGCCGGGCACGGCCTGCTGAAGCAGGATCGCGCAGGCCTCGTCCACCGCGATGCGCAGGTCCTCGATCTCGTCGAGGGTGAAGTCCAAACGGGCCGCGAGACCGGCCGTGGCCGTACGCAGCACCGACAGGTAGGCACCCGCGGCCGGCAGCCGGACTTCCACGAAGTCCTGGGTCGCGGGCTCGCCTGCGATCTGGGACACCCTCACCTCCATGGTGGTACAAGCGTTTCAGGGCCGAGGGTCGCCCCCCGGGGTAACGCGATACGTGGTTCAGCGGTGACGCTATCGCGCTCTCAACGGTCCTGTCCCCGGGACCCCAACCCCTTGCCGTCACTCACAGTAAACCTGTGGATACGCTCCGTGTCTAGGGGGTTGGCGGGCCCAAATGGGAAGAGCGCGCGCCGGGTTGACGTACCCAGACGTCAGACGGTCGAACCGTCCGGCGCCGGGGTCCTGTCGAGTCACACCAGGACATGATCGACGAAGCACCAGCGCCAGGTCTCCCCGGGCTCGTGGGTCCGCATCACGGGATGCCCCGACTCCTTGTGGTGCTCCGCCGCGTGCCGCCCCGGTGAGGAGTCGCAGCAGCCGACGTGACCGCAGCTCAGGCACAGCCGCAGTTGCACCGGATCCATGCCCTCGGCCAGGCACACCGGGCACGTCTCGCTGAGCGGGACGGGTTCGGGGTGCGGCAGCGCGTCGGCATGCGTGCACTGTTTCATGATTGCCAGGTTACGACGGTCGCGCCGAAGACCGCGTGGAAAAAAGAGGGCGGGCGAGAACGATGGACGTGATGCCACTGCTGTTGCTGGTGGCGGGCAGCGCCACGATCGCCGCGGTGGCCAGGCGCACACCGGTTCCGGCCCCGCTGCTGCTGGTGGCGGTCGGGCTGGCGGTCAGTTCCGTCCCCGGCGTGCCGGACTACACCCTCGACCCGCATGTCGTCCTGCCGCTCCTCCTGCCCCCGCTGCTGCACACGGCCGCCACCGACAGCTCCTACCTCGACCTGCGGGCGCAGCTGCGGCCGGTCGCGCTGCTGTCCGTCGGGTACGTGTTGTTCGCGACCTTCGTCGTCGGCTGGGCCCTGTACATGCTCGTGCCGGACCTGCCGCTGACCGCGGCCCTGGTCTTCGGCGCGGTGGTGGCGCCGCCGGACGCGGTCGCGGCGACTGCCGTGGCCCGCCGGGTCGGGCTCCCGTCGCGGATCACCACGATCCTCCAGGGCGAGTCCCTGCTCAACGACGCCACCGCGATCACCGCCTACCGGGTGGCCCTGGCCGCCGCCGTCGGCGAGGGCGCGACCTGGGCCGGTGGCATCGGCGAGTTCCTGCTCGCAGCGGTCGGCGGCGTCGCGGCCGGGCTCGTGCTGATGGCGCCGATCCACTGGCTGCGCACGCACGTGAAGGAGGCGCTGTTCCAGAACACGCTCTCCTTGCTCACACCGTTCGTCGCGTACGCCGCCGCCGAGCAGGTGCACGCCTCGGGCGTCCTCGCGGTCGTGGTCGTCGCGCTCTACCTGGGTCACCGCGCGTGGGAGGTCGACTTCGCCACGCGGCTCCAGGAGGAGGCGGTGTGGAAGATGGTCGCCTTCGTCCTGGAGTCGGCGGTGTTCGCGCTGATCGGACTCCAGCTGCCGGTGGTGCTGAGAGGCCTCGGTGAGTACGAGGGGGTACTGGCCGCCTGGTACGCGGTCGCCGTCTTCCTGGTGGTCGTCGCGGCCCGGTTCGTGTGGGTGTACCCGGCGACCTTCCTGCCGCGGCTGCTGTCGGCCCGGATCCGCGAGCGGGAGGCGAGCCCGACCTGGAGAGGGCCGTTCGTGGTCGCGTGGGCCGGTATGCGGGGCGTGGTCTCGCTGGCCATCGCCTTCTCGATCCCGCTCACCCTGCACGACGGCGAGGAGCCCTTCCCGCACCGCAACCTCATCCTCTTCCTGACCTTCACGACGGTCATCGGGACGCTGGTCGTGCAGGGGCTCACCCTGCCCCCGCTGATCCGTCTGCTGAAGTTCCCCGCGCGGGACACACAGGCCGAGACCCTGGCCGAGGCCAACGCCCAGGCACAGGCCTCCCGGGCCGCCGAGCGGCGCCTGGACGAACTCCTCACCGACGACCGCAACGCCCTGCCCGCCCCGCTCGCCGACCGGCTCCGCATCGTCCTGGAGCGCCGCCGCAACGCCGTCTGGGAACGGCTCGGGCAGGCCAACCCGGTCACCGGGGAGTCCGTCGACGACACCTACCGGCGGCTGTCGCGGGAGATGATCAGCGCCGAGCGCGAGGTGTTCGTCAGGCTCAGGGACGCCCGGTACATCGACGACGAGATGCTGCGGACGCTGCTGCGCAGGCTGGACCTGGAGGAGGCGGCGGCCTTCCGGGAGACGGCGTAGGGGCGGGGAGGATCGGAAAAAAGTTGGGTGTCACGGGAAACGGTGAGCGTCACGGGAAGGGGCGGCCGGTGATCACGGCCGCCACCGTCGTCCCGCGCGGGAAGGCGCCTTCGCCGGCCAGGGCGACGAGTCCGTACAGCAGCTTCGCCACATACAGGCGTTCGACGGGCAGTCCGTGACGGTGCTCGAAGTCCGCGGCGAAGGCGTCGAGCTCGTCGGGCACGCGCGCGTAGCCGCCGAAGTGGAAGCGGTCGTCGAGGCTCCAGGTGCCGCGCGGGCCGCCGAAGGCCTGCTGCTGCAGGGAGGTGACGTCGGTGGTCAGGAAGCCGCCCTTGAGGACCGGGACACCGAGGGCACGCTGCCTGGGGGTGAGTCCGGCCGCCAGTCCTGCCAGCGTGCCACCGGTGCCGCAGGCCACGGCGACGACATCGGCCTGGTCGTGCAGCTCGGCGCCGAGCGCCCGGCAGCCGCGTACGGCCCGCGCGTTGCTGCCGCCCTCGGGGACGACGTACGCCTCCTCCGCGTCCGACGCGCGCAGGATCGCGGCCAGGGTCCGCGGCTCGGACTTGCGGCGGTACGTCGCCCGGTCGACGAAGTGCAGCCGCATGCCGTCGGCCGTACAGCGCCTCAGCGAGGGGTTGAGGGGCCGGCCGGCCAGCTCCTCGCCGCGTACGACGCCGACTGTGGGGATGCCGAGCAGCCGGCCGGCCGCGGCCGTGGCACGCAGGTGGTTGGAGTAGGCGCCCCCGAAGGTGACGACGGTACGGCCGGCCGCAGCGGCGAGGTTCGGCGCCAGCTTGCGCCACTTGTTGCCGATCAGCTCCGGGTGGATCAGGTCGTCCCGCTTCAGCACCAGCCGGACGCCGTGGCGCTCGAACCGGCTGTCCACGACCTCCTGCACCGGCGAGGGCAGCCGCGGACGCAGTACGGCGGATCCGGGGGTGTCGGGGCTGGTCACCGGGCCATTGTCACCCGGGGACGGAGGAGGGGGACTCGGGGCTGACGCCTTCCCGCGATCCCGGGCCCGGCTGCGGATTCCCGGACCGGCGGCGGCCGCGTACGAGGTCGATGAGTGACGGGCCGCCCCGCAGGCACCAGAGGGCGATCACCGGGTCGCAGATCGCGCAGCCCAGGGAGGAGGTGTGGGCGAAGGGGATGATCGGGTTGCCCTTGATGTGGTGGACGATGTCCCACGCCGTGTGCAGCAGCCAGCCGACGCCGATCCACGTCCACGACTCCAGGCCGCGGAAGGCGACGTAGGCGAGCAGCGCGGTGAAGGGGAACTCCCAGCCGCCCATGCCGCCGCCGCTGAGGTACGCCGCACCGGCGCCGCCGACCATGACCGCGTTCAGGCGCCGCCGGTGCGGTTCGCGGACGAGGGACATCAACAGGGCGTAGAGGATGCCGATGCCGATCGGCGCGATGTACTGCATGGATGGGCCGTTTCTGGAGGCGGTGGAAGGAGCGGATCACCACGCTAGATCCGGTTCCGCACGCTCCCCAGCGGCATTACCGACAGGTTCCCACGGGTTGTCGCCAGCCGTCCGGGGCCGGCCGTGCCGCCCGCGACCGGGCGGGAAAGCAGGGCCCCTGCCCAGTCGTACGAAGATCCATTCCCGCTCTTTCGTGTAATAGCACCGCGACGCCGTGTGAGGAAGGCTTGAGCGTGCACATCGATGCCCGAGGCATATGGGCGTCGGTCACAACCGGGAGGGCAGTTCTCTATGTCGGTAGGCGAAGAGGTCCGCACGGAGCAGACCAAGCCGCAGCAGAGTCTCGGCACGGCGGCCGCGCGGAACCTGGCCACCACGACCAAGTCCGTGCCGCAGATGCAGGAGATCAGCTCCCGCTGGCTGCTGCGGATGCTGCCCTGGGTCGATATCCAGGGTGGTACGTACCGGGTGAACCGGCGGCTGACGTTCGCCGTGGGCGACGGCCGGCTGACGTTCGTGAAGACCGGCGACCGCGTCGAGATCATCCCCGCGGAGCTCGGTGAACTGCCGGCCCTGCGGTCGTACGAGGACGAGGAGGTCCTCTTCGAGATCGCCCGGCGGTGCGAGCAGCGGGAGATCGCCGCGGGCGAGGTGATCGCCTCGTTCGGCAGCCCGTCCGACGAGGTGTACCTGCTGGCGCACGGCCGGGTGGAGAAGGTCGGCACGGGCCCGTACGGGGACGACGAGTCCCTCGGAGTCCTCGCCGACGGCGCCTACTTCGGTGACGACGCGCTGCTGGACGAGGACGCGATCTGGGAGTACACGGCCCGTGCTCTCACCGCGTGCACCGTCCTCGTCCTGCCCCGCGCGGAGTTCGCGCAGATCGCCGAGCGCTCGGACACGCTGCGCGAACACCTCGAGCAGCGCCGCTCGATCCCCTCGCAGCGCTCCAACAAGTACGGCGAGAAGGAGATCGACCTCGCCGCCGGCCACTCCGGCGAGCCCGACATCCCGCACACGTTCGTCGACTACGAGGCCCGGCCCCGTGAGTACGAACTGAGCGTCGCCCAGACCGTCCTGCGGATCCACACGCGCGTGGCCGACCTCTACAACCAGCCCATGAACCAGACCGAGCAGCAGATCCGGCTGACGGTCGAGGCGCTGAAGGAGCGCCAGGAGCACGAGCTCATCAACAACCGCGACTTCGGTCTCCTGCACAACTGCGAGTACGACCAGCGGATCCAGCCGCACGACGGCGTGCCCGGCCCGGACGACCTGGACGAACTGCTCAGCAGGCGCCGCGGCACCAAACTGCTCCTCGCCCACCCGCGCGCGATCGCCGCGTTCGGCCGTGAGCTCAACAAACGAGGGCTCGTCCCCGAGACCATCGACATGGCCGGCAACCGCATCCCCACCTGGCGCGGCGTGCCGATCTTCCCGTGCAACAAGATCCCGGTGACCTCGGAGCGGACGACGTCGATCATCGCCATGCGTACCGGCGAGAGCGACCAGGGCGTCATCGGTCTGCGGGCCTCCGGCATCCCGGACGAGATCGAGCCGAGCCTGTCGGTGCGCTTCATGGGCATCAACGAACAGGCCATCATCAAGTACCTGGTCACGGCCTACTACTCGGCCGCGGTCCTGGTACCGGACGCGCTCGGCGTCCTGGAGAACGTCGAGATCGGCCGCTGGCAGTGACGCTTCCGGTACGCCGGCCGTGTCCGCGCCCGGCAGCGCGGGTACACCCTCGGGGTACGCACCCAGCGGCAGCGGAAGAGCCACCGTCCGCTCAGTCTCCGAGGCGGTCCCATGGGTGAGTCCCTTACGGAGTCCAGGACGGAGACGGCGCTGCCCGCCCCCGGTGGGCAGCGCGGTGCCGAGCCCGGGGATGCGGCCGGGGCGCCGGAAAGGCGGGGGCTCATCGGGACGCAGCGGGACAGCCGGCCGGGACCGGCGGAGGGGCACGAGGCGGTCATGCTCCTGGAGCGGGCCCGGGCGGAGGTCGACCCGGTACTGCGGGACGCTCTCGGCTCACTGCCCGGGCCGATGCGCCGGGTCGCGCTCTACCACTTCGGCTGGGAGCAGGCGGACGGCACACCGGCCGAGGGCGGCTCCGGCAAGGCCATCCGGCCCGCGCTCGTCCTCGCCGCGGCGGCCGCTCTCGGCGGACCCGAGGCACGGGCGGCGGCGGTCCGGGCGGCCGCGGCCGTGGAGCTGGTCCACAACTTCACGTTGCTGCACGACGACGTGATGGACCGGGACACCACCCGGCGGCACCGGCCCACCGCGTGGACCGTGTTCGGCGACCCCGACGCGGTCCTCGCCGGGGACGCCCTCCAGGCGCTGGCCGTGCGGCTGCTCGCCGAGGACCCGCATCCGGCGGCCCGGGCCGCCACCGCCCGGCTCGCGGACTGCGTGGTCGAGCTGTGCGCGGGACAGCACGCGGACACGGCCATGGAGCGACGCGGCCCCGACGAGGTCTCGCTCGACGAGGTGCTCGCCATGGCGGAGGCCAAGACGGGCGCACTGCTGGGGTGCGCCTGTGCGATCGGCGGGCTGTACGGGGGCGCCGGGGACGCGGAGGTGGCGGCGCTGGACGCGTTCGGCCGGGAGGCCGGGCTCGCCTTCCAGCTCATCGACGACGTCATCGGCATATGGGGCGACCCGCGCCGCACCGGCAAGCCCGTCGGCGCGGACCTGGCCGCCCGCAAGAAGTCCTTGCCGGTCATGGCGGCCTTCGCCTCCGGCACGCCGGCGGCCGCGGAACTCGCCGAACTGTACGCACGACCCAGTGAGAAGGAGGACCTCGATCACATCGCGCTGACCGTGGAGCGGGCGGGCGGCCGTGACTGGGCACAGAACCAGGCGGCCGACCGGATGGCCCTGGCGATGCAGCAACTGGCCCGCGCGGTGCCGGACCCGGAGGCGGCGGGCGGTCTGCTGGCCCTCGCCGAGTTCGTGACACGGCGCAGCAGCTGACGGCCGGCGGTGCGGAAATCGGCCGTCTGCGACGGTCGTCGGCAGCGGCCGGCGGTGCGGCAACCGGCCGTCGGCGGCACCTGACCGACCTTCGGGTGACCGAAGGGCAGGACCCCGGAGCGCCGGGGCCGTGCGGCTCCTGACTCCGTACGGCCCCGGGCCTCCGGCCAGGCGGGTCCCGCACTTCCCCACGGTGTGCGGGGCCCGCCCCTCATGGCCGGCGGCGACAGGCGGTTTGGGCAACTGTTCGATGAAATCCCGCCAAGCTCCCGCCCCATTGGCCGGGGCCGTCCCCAACCGCCCTACGATCAACGCCCGTCGGGACGATCGAAGGGGCGGGACATGGGTGTGGCGATCCGGACGGCGGGCGAGGCGGACCGGGAGCTGGTGGTCCGGCTGCTGGACGAGGCGTTCCAGGACGACCCCGTGAGCGGCTGGGTCTTCCCCGGGGCGGAGGACCGTCGTGCCAACCATCCCGGGCTCATGGCCGCATTCACCGACATCGTGCTCGAGGCCGGGCGCATCGACCTCACCGAGGACGGTTCGGCCTGCGCGCTGTGGCTGTCCATGCCGGCCGACGACCATGACGCCGACGCCGAGGACGACAGCCCGGCCCAGGTGCGTCAGGCCGTCGACCCGGACAACGAACGCATCGAGGCGATCGCCCGGCTGACCGCCGCCATCCATCCCTCCGGGCGGGCCCACGAGTACCTGTGGATGATCGGCGTCGCCCCTGGCCGCCAGGGCGAGGGTCTCGGCACGGCGCTCATCGAGTCGGTCCTCGACCGTTGCGACCGTGAGGGACTGCCCGCCTACCTGGAAGCGAGCAGCGCCCGCAGCCGCAAGCTGTACGAGCGCCTCGGCTTCGAGCTCGCCGGCCCGGTGCTCGACCTCCCGGAGGGCGGCCCGACCATGTGGCCGATGTGGCGCGAGCCCCGTACTTCCGAGACCGCGTCCTGACTCCCCGCCGACGCCCGGCCCGACCGGACCCCAGCCTCTCCCGGTCGGTCCGGCCCGCCCGCTCCTACCCCTCCGGCAGCACCGCCGCCACGATCTTCTCCACCAGCCCCTCCGGCACGCTCACCCCGGGCAGTACGCCCTCCAGGACGCCCGGCAGGGTCAGATGCTCCAGGAGCAGGCCGAGCATGGCCAGGTACAGCACGGCGACGGACTCGTCGCCGCCGGGCAGGCCGGCCGTGCGGTGGAACTCCATGGCCTCCTCCAGGTCACCCCGCACCGACTTGGTGTAGGAGGCGAGCAGTTCGGGACGCCGGGTGGCCTCGAGGCGCAGTTCCATGAGGGCCAGATAGCCCGTGCGGTCGCGGGTCGCGCGGGCCATGAGGTCGTGCATGAAGGCCGTGACCAGTGAGCGGTCCTTGGGGCGGGTCATCAGCTCGGCGACCACGTCGGGGTCGGGCGCGAGTCGTACGTGCAGCCGGGTGTCGATCTGGCGCAGGAGGTCGGCGCGGTCCGTGAAGTAGTTGGAGGCCGTGCCCACGGGCACGCCGGCCTCCGCGTCCACCGCGCGGAACGTCAGCCCGCGCGCTCCCTCGCGCGCGAGCACCTCGACACCGGCGTCGACGAGCGCGGCCCGGCGCCCGGGATTGCTGACCATGCGGAGTCCCTTCTCCCACTTTCCGCGGTTCGCGGATAATCCCTTGCAACCACTACACCAGGAGTACTACAACTGAAGTCGTTGTACCGGCAGCCTACGAAAAGAGACCGGCTTGCGAAAGCTCACGTACTTCATCGCCTGTTCGATCGACGGCTTCATCGGGGACCCGGACGGCGACGCGACGTCGATGCTCCGCTTCGTCGACGAGGAGTTCCTCGCCTTCCTGAAGGCGGAGTATCCGGAGACCGCGGCCACCCAGGGCCGCCGGGCCCTCGGCTTCGACGACCTGCCGAACAAGCGGTTCGACACCGTCGTCCAGGGCCGCGGCAGCTACGAGCTCGCCCTGAAGGAGGGCATCACCAGCCCCTATGCCCACCTGCGCGAGTACGTCGCCTCCAGCACACTGAAGGAGTCGCCCGACCCGAACGTCGAGATCATCGCGGACGACCTCGTCGGAAAGATCCGCGAGTTGAAGGCCGAAGAAGGCGATTTCGGCATCTACCTGTGCGGCGGCTCCAAGCTCGCGGGCGAACTGCGCGACGAGATCGACGAGCTCGTGATCAAGACCTACCCGCTGGTGTACGGCACGGGCATGCCGATGTTCGGCTCCGGATTCGCGATCTCGGACTTCACGCTCGAGTCGGTGCGCACGTTCGGCAACGGGCTGCTGGTGCGCACGTACAGCAGGAAGCGCTGAGCCGCCGACCGGCCTACCCTGAGGACATGGGCAGCGAAGGACATGTCTGTCCGACCTGCGGACAGCCAGTGGAAACGGTCGTCCGGCGCCACAAGACGCTGGGCGCGTGGGTTCCCCTGTGGGTGGCGGGCCCCTGTCGCAACCCCGAGTGCGGGGTCTACGAAGCGCAAGACACCGAGGGCGATCGGGCCGGCGAGGACACCCGGACCGCCGAACCGCCCCGGACCGCCGAGGACCCCGTCCCACCTGCGACGACCCCGCGTGAAGACGCCCCCGGAGAAACCGTCGTGGAAAGTTCCTGAGCTCGTGTCGAGAATCCCGGCCCGGCTCCGACGTCCCGAGTGAGAGCCGCCCACCAGGGCGGTGAGAGCCGAAGGAGCGGACTGATGAAGTACCTGGTCATGGTGCAGGGCACACAGGCGGACTACGAGGCCATGCGCGGCAGGGCGTCGGCGAACTCCCCGGCGTGGAGCGAGGAGGAGCTCCAGGCCATGTTCGCCTACATGGGCGCCATCAACGACGACCTCTCCGAGACGGGCGAATTCGTCGACGGGCAAGGCCTGGCCGAGCCGGCGCAGACCCGGCACGTCACCCTCGGTGACGACGGCAAGGCGGTGATCACCGACGGCCCGTACAGCGAGACCAAGGAGCTGCTGGCCGGCTACTGGGTCCTGGAGTGCGAGAGCCTGGAGCGGGTCACCGAGATCGCCGAGCGCGTCGCCCGGTGCCCCCAGCCGGCCGGCGCCCCCGACTACCCGGTCGTGATCCGTCCGATCATGGACGGCTCCGGGGACATCTGAGGGCCTGGATACGCCGACGGGCGCGCCGGTGAGGAGCACACCCGAGATCGAGGACCTGCTGCGCCGTGACGCGCCGCAGGTCCTCGGTGCGCTGGTCAGGCGGTACGGGCACTTCGACGCCGCCGAGGACGCCGTACAGGAGGCGCTGCTCGCGGCGGCAGGGCAGTGGCCCTCGGCGGGTGTGCCCGGCAATCCGCGCGGCTGGCTGATCAAGGTCGCCTCGCGGCGGCTGACCGACGCCCTGCGCAGCGAGGAGGCCCGGCGGCAGCGCGAGGAGCGGGCGGCGGCTCTCGCGCCCCGTGACGCCTTCACCGCCCCGCCGCCCGGGGAGCGGGCTCCCCGCGAGGACGACACCCTCTCGCTGCTCTTCCTGTGCTGCCATCCGGACCTGACGCCGCCCGCCCAGATCGCGCTCACGCTGCGCGCCGTCGGCGGCCTGACCACGGCGGAGATCGCCCGCGCGTATCTGGTCCCGGAGGCGACGATGGCGCAGCGCATCAGCCGGGCCAAGCAGAAGGTGCGGGGCGTGCGCTTCGGCCGCCCGGAGCGCTGGGAACAGCGGCTGCCGTCCGTCCTCCAGACCCTCTACCTCATCTTCAACGAGGGCTACACGGCCACCTCCGGGGCCGCGCTCCAGCGCCGGGACCTCGCGGGCGAGGCCGTACGCCTGACCCGCACGGTGCACCGGCTGCTTCCCGACGACTGCGAGGTGGCCGGCCTGCTCGCGTTGATGCTGCTCACCGACGCCCGCCGCGAGGCGCGCAGCGGACCGCACGGCGAGTTGGTCCCCCTCGACGAGCAGGACCGTGACCGGTGGGACAAGGCCGCGATCGGGGAGGGCGTCGCGCTGGTCACCGGGGCGCTGTCCCGGGGCCGGCCCGGGCCGTACCAGCTGCGTGCCGCGATCGCCGCCGTCCACGACGAGGCGCCCTCGCCCGAGGCGACGGACTGGGCCGAGATCCTGGGCCTGTACGACGTCCTCGTCCGCCTGGTCCCCGGCCCGGTCGAACGCCTCAACCGCGCGGTCGCCGTCGCCATGGTCCACGGCCCGCACGCAGGTCTGGCCGCCCTGGATGCTCTCGCAGACGAGTCGAAGGGCCACCGCCTGGAGGCCGTACGAGCTCACCTCCTGGAGCGTGCGGGGGAGCCCGAAGCCGCTCGTGCCGCTTACGAGTCGGCGGCCGCGCAGACTCTCAGCCTGCCCGAACAGCGTTATCTCCAGGCGCGGGCGGCGCGGTTGCTCGACTAGCGGGTGAAACATGGACCGACGTCCGAGGACGGCGGGGCCGTCCTGTGCGCGTACGCCGAAGCGGATCAGACGCGCAGTCCGCCCGTCTGCGGATCCCGGGTCGTCAGGCAGTACGTGCCGCCCGCCGGGTCGCGCATCACCGTCCAGCCCGAGAAGCGGGCCACGAACACCGCCCCGAGCTCCTCGTGCCGCGCCCGGGTCGCCTCGACGTCCGCGCAGGCGAGGTCGAGGTGGGCGGAGGCCGGGCGTTCCTCGTCGAGGCGTTGCAGGAGCAGGCGTACCGGCAGGCCCGGCGGCGGCTCGACCACGTGGAACTCAGGGAGGGAACCGGGCCGTGACGTCCAGTCGGCCAGCAGCCCGCTCCAGAAGGCGACTTCGGCGTCGTAGGCGGACGGCGGCACGTCCACGCACACCTGGTCGAGACGGCTGCCCCGCACCACTCCCGGCCGCGACGATTGCCCGCGCCAAGGGTCCGCGCAGAACAACTGCCCGCCGGGCGACCGCAGCACGACGAGCGACCCGAGGTCGGCCACCACGCTCGCGCCGAGCCGCGTCGCCGAGCCGGTGAACTCCCTTACGTCGTCCACACAGAAGTCGAGATGCGCACCGCCGACCCCCGAGCGCACCGCCTGTGCCTTCAGGCAGGCGTCGGCGTCGGGCGGGACCAGCGTGACGAACTCTGCCTGTTCTCCCCGCAGTTCGGAAAGCCGGGTGTCCGTGACCGCCGTCCAGAACGCGCAGGCGGTGTCGAACGCCTCGCGCGGGCGGTCGATGAAGGCGAACGTCCAGCCGATCCTCATGGGCGCGATCGTACAAGGGCGACGTCACCGCCACCCGCGTGAACCTTGACCAGCCTTTGCCTCGCCGTTCCCCGCCTATTGGCCTGCACTTGTTTGCATTCAGGAATGGACCACATCACGTTCCTCGTGGCGGTCGTCATCGTGACGGCGCTCGCCTTCGACTTCACCAACGGATTTCACGACACGGCGAACGCGATGGCCACGTCCATCGCCACCGGCGCACTCGCTCCCCGTACGGCGGTCCTGATCAGCGGTGTCCTCAACGTGGTCGGTGCCTTTCTGTCCACCGAGGTCGCCAAGACCATCTCGGGCGGCATCGTCGACGACACCCTCGTCACCCCCGGCATGATCTTCGCGGGCCTGGTCGGGGCGATCCTGTGGAACCTGCTGACCTGGCTGGTCGGACTGCCGTCGAGTTCCTCGCACGCCCTGTTCGGCGGGCTGATCGGGGCCGTGTGGGTCGGGGCGGGCAGCCACGGCGTCAACTTCGGCAAGGTCGTCGAGAAGGTGCTGGTGCCGGCGGTGGCCTCGCCGGTCGTGGCCGGTCTCGCCGCGCTGCTGGCCACGTACCTCGCCTACCGGCTCACCGACCGCGCCCGCAAGGACACCGTGACCAAGGGCTTCCGGATCGGTCAGATCGCCTCGGCCTCGCTGGTCTCCCTCGCCCACGGCACGAACGACGCGCAGAAGACGATGGGCGTCATCACCCTCACCCTGATCTCGGCCGGCGCGCTCGGCCACCAGGCCGGACCGCCGCTGTGGGTGATCGCGTCCGCGGGCCTCGCCATCGGCCTCGGCACGTATCTCGGCGGCTGGCGCATCATCCGCACCATGGGCAAGGGCCTCACCGAGATCCAGTCGCCGCAGGGCTTCGCCGCCGAGACCGCATCCACCGCCGTCATCCTGACGTCCGCGCACCTCGGTTTCGCCCTGTCCACCACCCAGGTCGCCTCGGGCAGCATCCTCGGCGCGGGCCTCGGCCGCAGGCTCGCGGAGGTCCGCTGGGGCGTCGCGGGCCGCATGGCGGTCGCGTGGCTGATCACGCTGCCCGCCGCCGCGCTGGTCGGCGGCCTGGCCGCGAGCGTGGTGCAGAGCGGCGGCGACCTCGGTACGGCGGTCGTCGCCCTGGTCGGCGCGGCCCTCGCCGCGGGCATCGTGGTCGTCTCCCGCCGCAACCCGGTGCACGCGCACAACGTCAACGACGCGCACAAGGTCACGATCCGCACCGAGCCGCCCGCCAAGGTCGGCACGGCCGCCTGAACGAAGGGGAGTCGGCATGCAACTGGACTGGACCGCGCTCGGCCAGGTCACCGCGGTGAGCATCGGCGTCACCGTAGCCGTGGTCGTCGTCTTCGCCCTCGGCGTCCTCGGCCTCGCACAGCTGGAGGGCGCCCGCGAACAGCACGGCCGCACCTCCGCCCTGGGCGTCACCCAGGCGACGCTGTGCTTCCTCGCCTGCGCGGCCGTGGTGGCGTACGGGATCTTTCTGATCGTCCCGCAGTTCCACTGACGGCGACGACCGCGCCCATGACGAAGGGGCCCGGCCGGTTCTCCCGGCCGGGCCCCTTCGTCTGCCCGGACTTCAGGCCTTCTTGGTCTCCCAGAAGATCTTGTCGATCTGGGCGATGTAGTCCAGCGCCTTCTGGCCGGTCGCCGGGTCGGTCGAACCCTTGGCGGCCGAGAGGGCCTTGAGGGTGTCGTTGACCAGCTGGTGCAGCTCGGGGTACTTCTCGAAGTGCGGCGGCTTGAAGTAGTCGCTCCACAGCACGGACACGTGGTGCTTCGCGAGCTCCGCGCGCTGCTCCTTGATGGTGGTGGCACGCGCCTGGAAGTGCGGGTCGTCGTTGCCGGCCATCTTCTCCTGGATGGCCTTCACCGACTCCGCCTCGATGCGGGCCTGGGCAGGGTCGTACACACCGCAGGGAAGGTCGCAGTGTGCGCTGACCTTGACCTTGGGGGCAAACAGGCGGGAAAGCATGGAGCATTCCTTCCTCGTGATCGTCTTCTCACAGGGGACATTACTCCGTGGGGGAGCGGTTTTCGCGAGTGCCCCCATGGGCTTAGGACAAAAGTCCGGGGTGAGACTGAGACTGGTGGACGAAGAACCGGGGAGGTGCCGGGTGATGCCGGAGCTGTCGCAGGAGTCCGAGCGGGGGAGGCCGGCGCCCTTCGGGGTGGCCGAGGTGACCGGTCCGTCCATGGTGCCCACGCTGTACCACGGGGACCGGCTCCTGGTGCACTACGGAGCCCGGATCAAGCCCGGTGACGTCATCGTGCTGCGGCATCCCTTCCAGCAGGACCTGCTGGTCGTCAAGCGGGTCGCCCAGCGGCGCGAGAACGGCTGGTGGGTGCTCGGGGACAACGCGTACGCCGGCGGCGACAGCACCGACTACGGCGTCGTGCCGGACGAGCTGGTGCTGGGCCGGGTCCGGTTCCGCTACCGGCCGCGCAGGCCCGGCCTGCGTTCGCCCTGGGCGCTGCTGGGCTGGGTGCTGTCAGCGGCCAGGCCCGTGCTCTCGGGCAGGTCGGGCCGGGCCGCTTCGAGGCGTTTGCGGGCGCGGTAGGCCGCGACGTTGGCGCGGGTGGCGCAGCGGTCGGAGCAGTAGCGCCGGGAGCGGTTGGTGGAGGTGTCCAGGTAGGCGTTGCGGCAGGGCGGGGCCTCGCACAGGCCGAGCCGGTCCACGCCGTACTCGGTCAGGTGGAACGCCAGGCCCATCGCCGCGATCGCCGCGTAGCCCGCGGTCGCGTTGGACGGGTGGTCCGCCAGGTGCATGTGCCACAGGGGACGGCCGTCGTCGTCGCGGAAGTCGTGCCCGGAGATCTGCGGACTCACCGGGAACTCCAGCAGCAGGGAGTTCAGCAGGTCCACGGCGAGCGTCTCGTCGCCCGTGTCGGCCGCCTCGAAGACCGCGCGCAACCGGGCCCGCACCGAGCGGAAGCGCGTGACGTCCGCGTCGGCGGCGCGGCGGGCCGCCGACTGGTTGACGCCGAACAGCTCGCGGACCGCCTCGACCGACGTCAGGGTGTCCTTGCCCCGGGCCGGTTCCTCCGTGTTGACGAGGCGCACGGCATAGTCCGAGTAATAGGCCAGTTCCACTTGTAGTCCTTACGGAGGGGCTTTATTGTCGTGAGCGCGCACTTGTAACAGCTGATGGTGCTTCCAGGGTATTACGAGGGAGGGGCTCGATGACGGACGCGGACATCACCACGGCCACCGCCGACTGGCAGGCCTGGCAGCAGAGCTGGGACCGGCAGCAGGAGTGGTACCTGCCCGACCGCGAGGAACGCTTCCGGATCATGCTCGACATGGTCGAGGCCCTCGTGGGCACCGCCCCGCGCGTGCTCGACCTCGCCTGCGGCACGGGCAGCATCACCGCCCGGCTGCTCGCCCGGTTCCCGGACGCCACCAGCACCGGCGTCGACCTCGACCCGGCCCTCCTCGCCATCGCCCGGGGCACCTTCGCGGGTGACGAGCGGGTCGGCTTCGTCACCGCCGACCTCAAGGACCCCGACTGGCCGGCGCAGCTGCCGTACGACGCGTACGACGCCGTCCTGACCGCGACGGCCCTGCACTGGCTGCACCGGGAACCCCTCGCGGACCTCTACGGCCAGGTCGCGGGAGTGGTCCGCGACGGCGGTGTCTTCATGAACGCGGACCACATGATCGACGAGACGACTCCCCGGATCAACGCCGCCGAGCAGGCGCAGCGGCACGCCCGCATGGAACAGGCCAAGCGGGACGGCGTCCTCGACTGGTCGCAGTGGTGGCAGCTCGCCGCCAAGGACCCGGTCCTCGCGGAGCCCACGGCCCGGCGCTACGAGATCTACGGCGACCACGCCGACGGCGACATGCCGCCGGTGGCGTGGCACGCGCGCGTGCTGCGCGAGAAGGGGTTCGCGGAGGTCAGGCCGGTGTGGTGCTCGCCCTCGGACACCCTGCTGCTCGCCCTGAAGTAGCACGCCGAAGGGGGCGGTACGGAGTTCCCGTACCGCCCCCTCGGTGTGTGCGGCGTCAGAGCACCTTGGACAGGAACGACTTCGTCCGCTCGTGCTGCGGGTTCGTCAGTACCTCGCGCGGGTGACCGGATTCGACCACCACGCCGCCGTCCATGAAGACCAGGCTGTCGCCCACCTCGCGGGCGAAGCCCATCTCGTGCGTGACGACGATCATCGTCATGCCGGACTCGGCGAGGTCGCGCATGACGTCCAGGACGTCACCGACCAGCTCCGGGTCGAGCGCCGACGTCGGCTCGTCGAACAGCATCAGCTTCGGGTCCATGGCGAGGGCCCGGGCGATGGCGACGCGCTGCTGCTGGCCGCCGGAGAGCTGCGTGGGGTAGCTGCCCGCCTTGTCGGCCAGGCCGACCCGGTCCAGGAGCTCCAGGGCCCGCTGCCGCGCCTGGCTCCTGCTCACGCCCTTGACCTGGACCGGCGCCTCCATGACGTTCTCCACGGCCGTCATGTGCGGGAACAGGTTGAAGCGCTGGAAGACCATGCCGATGTCCCGGCGCTTGAGGGCGACCTCGCTGTCCTTCAGCTCGTAGAGCTTGTCGCCCTTCTGGCGGTAGCCCACCAGCTCCCCGTCCACGTACAGGCGGCCGGCGTTGATCTTCTCCAGGTGGTTGATGCACCTGAGGAAGGTCGACTTGCCGGAGCCGGAGGGGCCGATGAGGCAGAACACCTCGCCGGTCTTCACCTCCAGGTCGATGCCCTTGAGGACCTCGAGAGGGCCGAAATTCTTGTGGACGCCTTCGGCCTTCACCATGGCGGTCATGCGGTGCCTCCCGTCGGCTTCGAGCGGTTGGACAGGGACAGGAGGTTGGCCTTGACCTTCTGGAACGGGGTGGCCGGGAGGGACCGGCTCGAACCACGCGCGTAGTACCGCTCCAGGTAGTACTGGCCGATGCTGAAGACCGACGTCATCAGCAGGTACCAGGCCGCCGCCAGGAACAGCATCTCGGCGGGGGCGCCGGAGGTCTGGCCGATGTCCTGAGCGGCGCGGAGCAGCTCCGGATACTGGACGACCGAGACCAGCGAGGTCGTCTTCAGCATGTTGATGACCTCGTTGCCCGTCGGCGGCACGATCACGCGCATCGCCTGCGGGATGACGATCCGGCGCAGCGTCTTGGCGTGGCTCATCCCCAGCGCGTGCGACGCCTCGGTCTGGCCCTCGTCGACGGAGAGCAGACCGGCTCGGCAGATCTCCGCCATGTACGCGGCCTCGTTGAGACCGAGGCCCAGCAGCGCCGTCAGGAACGGGGTCATGAAGTCCGACCACTCGTCCTTGTAGAACGGCCCGAGGTTGATGTACTCGAAGACCAGGCCCAGGTTGAACCAGACGATCAGCTGCACCAGGACCGGCGTGCCGCGGAAGAACCAGATGTAGAACCACGCGATCGACGAGGTCACCGGGTTCTTCGACAGGCGCATCACGGCGAGCACGACGCCGCCGACGATGCCGATCACCATGGACAGCACGGTCAGCAGGAGCGTTTTGCCCACGCCGTCCAGGATCCGGTCGTCGAAGAAGTAGTCCGGGATCGCATCCCAGTTGATCTTGCCCTGGGAGAACGCGTAGACGACCCCGACCAGCAGGGCGATGGCGACGACGGCGGAGATGTACCGCCCGTAGTGCCGGACCGGGATGGCCTTGATGGCCTCCGGCCCGGCCGGGGGCGTGTCGCCCGTCGTCTTGTCGATGTCAACAGTCACGGGTGTTGCCTTTCAGTGCCGCTGCGTCGCGGTCACTTGCCGCCGTTGATCGTGGCTTCCTTGATGGCGCCGTCCGTGACGCCCCACTTCTTCATGATCTTCTCGTACTCACCGTTCTTGATGAGCGCGTCCAGCGCGGCCTTGAGGGCGTCCCGCAGCTGCGTCTGGTTCTTGGCGACCGCGATGCCGTACGGAGCGGCCTCGACCTGCTCGCCGACCAGCTGGAAGTCCTTGCCGCCACCGGAGGTCTTCACGGCGTACGCCGCGACCGGGAAGTCGGACGAGCCGGCGTCGGCGCCACCCGCGCGCAGACGGGTCTGGGCCTGCTGGTCGTTGTCGAAGGGCTCGATGGCGATCTTCTTGCCGGCCGGGCACTTCTTCGACTCGGCCTTGGCGAGGTCCTCGGAGACCGTGCCGCGCTGCAGCACGATCTTCTTGCCGCACAGGTCGGACCAGGTCTTGATGCCCTGGTCGTCGCCCTTCTTGGTGTAGATCGAGACGCCGGCGGTGAAGTAGTCGACGAAGTCGACGCCCTCACCGACCTTCTTGCCGGTGTCGGAGTCGATGCCCTCCTGACGGTCCTTGGTGTCGGTCATCGCGGACATGGCGATGTCGTACCGCTTGGAGCGCAGACCCGTGATCAGCGTGTCGAAGGTGCCGTTCTCGAACTGGAAGTCGACACCGAGCTGCTTGCCCATGGCGGCGGCGAGGTCCGGGTCGATGCCGACGACCTTGCCGGAGCTGTCCTTGAACTCGACCGGGGCGTACGCGATGTCCGAGCCGACCTTGATGACGCCCTTGTCACGGATCGACTGGGGCAGCTTGTCGGCGAGCGGGGCAGCGGCCGTCGCGTTGTCCGACCCGGCGTCCTTGGTCTGGTCACCGCATCCGGTGAGCATCAGCGCGCCTGCGACCGCGATCGCACCGACCGCTGCTAGCCGGGAGTGCGCGGCGGTCGTACGACGGGTGGAGCTTGCGGTCATGGTGGGTTCCTCCGGCGGATGGGTGGAGTTGCCGATGGGGCTGAGCGCTGCCGATGGGTTCGGCAGTGCCTGGACTGCCGACGGGTTCGGCAGTGCCGTGGACTGCCGGCGGTGCCGGCAGTGCCGTGGGTCGACGAGAACACACGTCTTCGAGTGTCGCGACCTCGTGTGATTACGGCATCTTGCCATTCGGACTGCGCCATTCTGGGGGCCAGCCATGTCAAAATCGGATAACGGGCGATCCCCGAACCGCACCACTCCGGTACATCACGGCCGGACCTTCTGCGGGAATCATTCCTTCCGGCAGGAAGATCTTCGGTATGTCCCGGGAATCCGATACGGGGCCCGAGGGATTCGCCGACGCGTGAGCGGTTGTCGAGGGTTTGTCCAGACCTTGTCCCGATATTGGGCGAAGAGTCAGGGCGCCCGTGTGTGACCTTCGCGTTATGGACTCGTCGTCGGCGCCGTCCGTCCGGTAAGAAGGTTCTTTACACCCCTCATCCGGGGCTCAGGGCGCGTGTGCGGCGCGCCCATCGCGTACGCGCCCGTACGTCACACGTACACAGCACGACCACGGCCGTACGCGGTCCCGCCCACGCCTCACCAGGAGTGGCCACCCTCAAACCAATGAAGATTTAAGGGGTAAAACGAAGTGGCAGCGGAGATCGTCAATCCTCGCAGCGAAAGCACGACGGACCATACGGGCAGCGAGGGCGGTGCGGAGCCCCTCGACTCCTTCGATCCGGCGTTCGCGCTCCACCGCGGCGGCAAGATGGCCGTGCAGGCCACGGTGCCGGTCCGCGACAAGGACGACCTGTCCCTGGCGTACACGCCCGGCGTCGCGAAGGTGTGCAGCGCGATCGCGGAGCAGCCGGAGCTCGTGCACGACTACACGTGGAAGTCGTCGGTCGTGGCCGTCGTGACGGACGGTACGGCCGTGCTGGGGCTCGGTGACATCGGGCCCGAGGCCTCCCTCCCGGTGATGGAGGGCAAGGCGATTCTGTTCAAGCAGTTCGGCGGCGTGGACGCAGTTCCGATCGCGCTGAACTGCACGGACGTCGACGAGATCGTCGAGACGGTGGTGCGGCTCGCGCCGTCGTTCGGCGGAGTCAATCTGGAGGACATCTCGGCGCCGCGGTGCTTCGAGATCGAGCGGAAGCTCCAGGAGCGCCTGGACATTCCCGTCTTCCACGACGACCAGCACGGTACGGCGGTGGTGACGCTGGCGGCCCTGCGGAACGCTGCGCGGCTGAGCAAGCGGGCGCTGGGGGAGCTGCGGGCCGTCATCTCCGGCGCCGGTGCGGCGGGTGTCGCGATCGCGAAGATGCTGGTCGAGGCCGGGATCGGGGATGTCGCGGTGGCCGACCGCAAGGGTGTCGTGTCGGCGGACCGGGACGATCTTACGCCGGTGAAGCGGGAGCTGGCCGGGTTCACGAACAAGGCGGGCATCAGCGGGTCGCTGGAGGCGGCGCTGGCCGGGGCCGACGTGTTCATCGGGGTGTCCGGTGGGACGGTGGCGGAGGACGCGGTGGCGTCGATGGCCGAGGGGGCGTTCGTTTTCGCCATGGCGAATCCGAATCCCGAGGTGCACCCCGAGGTCGCGCACAAGTACGCGTCCGTGGTGGCTACCGGGCGGTCGGACTTCCCGAACCAGATCAACAACGTGCTGGCGTTTCCGGGGATCTTCGCGGGTGCCTTGCAGGTGCGGGCGTCGCGGATCACGGAGGGGATGAAGCTGGCCGCCGCGGAGGCGCTGGCGGGTGTGGTCGGGGACGACCTCGCGGCCGACTACGTCATCCCGTCGCCGTTCGACGAGCGGGTCGCGCCGGCGGTGACGGCTGCGGTGGCGGCGGCTGCCCGGGCCGAGGGTGTGGCTCGGCGGTGACGCGGTAGCGCGTTGCGCGGTGATGTGAGTGGCCCCGTCCGGGATTGGGCGGGGTCACTTCTTTGGGTGCGGCTGTCCGGGTGGTGCGGGGTGCCTGCGGCGGCCTGCGCGGGTGTGGTGGGGGTGCGCGCTTGCGCCTGCTCGCCGGTGGTGGGTCGGGGTCGCGCCGGGGGTGTCCGTCCTCGGAACGGCGCGATGGGGTTGCGTACCGACTGACCGTCCGTTGACGCGCCAACCGCTGCGGGCGGACACCCCCCGAAACGTCCCCTTCTCGCCGTCGGCGGGTGCGGGTGCGTCGTGGTTGCCCTGGCCGCGCCTCAGCATTGGTGCCGAGCGCCTGGCAAGAGGGTGTGTCTCACAGGGGTCGGTGGTTCCGTGCGGTCGGTCCGGAACCTATCGTCAAGGTCATGTTCGCTGTCTACGCCGCTCGAATCGACCGCGACCAGCCACTGACCGGCCTGGAGTTGGGAGAGCGTCCGGCTCCCGAGGCCCGCCCCGGCTGGAGCACCGTCACGGTCAAGGCCGCCTCCCTCAACCATCACGACCTCTGGTCCCTGCGCGGCGTCGGCCTCGCAGAGGACAAGCTGCCGATGATCCTCGGCTGTGACGCCGCCGGTGTCGACGAGGACGGCAACGAGGTCGTCCTGCACTCGGTGATCGGACAGAGCGGGCACGGCGTCGGTCCGAAGGAACCCCGTTCCATCCTCACCGAGCGCTACCAGGGCACTTTCGCCGAGCAGGTCGCCGTCCCGACCTGGAACCTCCTGCCCAAGCCCAAGGAGCTCTCCTTCGAGGAGGCCGCCTGTCTGCCCACGGCGTGGCTGACCGCGTACCGGATGCTGTTCACCAACGCGGGCGTCCGGCCCGGTGACTCCGTGCTCGTGCAGGGCGCCGGCGGTGGTGTCGCCACGGCCGCCATCGTGCTGGGGAAGGCGGCCGGGCTCCGGGTCTTCGCCACGAGCCGGGACGAGGCCAAGCGGAAGCGGGCCGTGGAGCTGGGGGCCGTGGAGGCTCTGGAGTCGGGGGCGCGGCTGCCGCAGCGGGTGGACGCCGTGATCGAGACCGTCGGCGCCGCCACGTGGTCGCACTCCGTGAAGTCGCTGAAGCCCGGCGGCACGCTGGTGATTTCCGGTGCCACCAGTGGCGACCGGCCCTCGCACGCCGAACTGACCCGGATCTTCTTCCTGGAGCTCAAGGTCGTCGGGTCCACGATGGGCACCAAGGACGAACTGGAGGATCTGCTCGCGTTCTGTGCCGCCACCGGAGTGCGGCCCGTCATCGACGAGGTGCTGCCCATGGACCGTGCGCGGGAGGGCTTCGAACGGCTGGCGTCCGGTGAGCAGTTCGGGAAGGTTGTGCTCACCAATCCGTAGTGCCTGCTGAGTTGTAGGCGTTGACGGCCGGTCCGGGTTCGGGCCGGCCGTTTGGTTTGTCAATCGAGGTTGACGGGAGGGGGATGTCAACGTAGGTTGACGTCATGACCGAAGCAACCGATCTGGCCGAGCGTGCGGGCGACCGTGATCCACGGGTCGGCCTGCGGGCCGTCGCCGCCCTGCGCAGGCTGCTGGAGCAGCTGGAAGCCGTGCAGGTGCGCAATGCGCGCAACCAAGGCTGGTCGTGGCAGGAGATCGCCACCGAACTCGGTGTGAGCAGGCAGGCCGTGCACAAGAAGTACGGGAGGCATTGATGTTCGAGCGGTTCACCAAGGACGCCCGGAGCGTGGTCAAGGGCGCGTTCGCGTATGTGGAGGGCGGGGGTGGCGGGCAGGTCGTGGAGCCGGAGCATCTGTTGCTCGCGCTGCTCGATCGGGAGGGCAGTCGCGGCTCCTTCGCGCTCGCCGCTCTCGGGCTCGCGGAGCGGAGGGAGTCCGTGCGGCAGGCGCTGGGGGCGGCGCGGCGGCGGGCCGGGCTGTCGCAGGCCGAGACCGACGCGCTCGCCGGGCTCGGGATCGATGTGGAGGAGATCGTCGCCCGGGTGGAGGAGGTGCACGGGGCCGGTGCCATGGCAGGTGACCGGAAGGACAAGGGGTGGTGGTCGGGGCGGGCCTCCTTCGGGCGCGGGGCCAAGGACGTTCTGGAGCGCTCCTTGCGGGTCGCCCTCGCCCAGCGGGACCGGCACATCGGGGACGAGCACATCCTGCTCGCCCTGACCATGCGTCCCGGCGTGCCGGCCGAGGTCCTCGCCGACCACGGGGTCACGTACGAGTCCCTGGTGCGGGTGCTGTACGGGGGCGGCGGCGAGGCCAAGGCCGGGTGAGGCGGGAATCCGACCGCTACTTCTTCGGGGTGCGCAGCAGGGCTCCTATGTGGGCCGCCGCCGTCGACAGATGGCGGCGGGCGTCGCGCAGTTGGCCGGGGGTGACGCCGTGGTCGCGGGCCGCGTCGCGGATGTCGTCCCGGAAGCGGTCGAGCAGGCGGTCCAGGTCGCGGGCGGGGTCGCCGGTGGAGTCCGTGGCGTCCTCGTGGGCCCAGGCGGGTTCGTAGGAGGCCGGGAAGTCCTCGGGGGGCTGTGACGGCGTCGGCTGCGAGGCCGGCTTGCCGGTGCCGGTCCAGTCGAAGCCGAAGTCCTTGCCGTAGTCCTTGCCGAACTCGCCGACCTCCTTGGCCAGTTCGCTCAGGCCCTCGCGCAGTCCCGTGGGCCAGTCGCCGCGGGCGAAGTGGTCCTGGACCTGCTCCTGGACCCGGCGGGCGATGCGCTGCACCTCCTCCTGGGCCTGGGCGCGGGCCTGTTCCTGGGCCTCCTTCGCCTGGCGGCGGGCGCGCTGGGCGTCCTCGCGGGCGCGGCGGCTCTCGTCCTTGGCGCGGCGCGCCTGTTCCTTCCACTCCTGCCTGGCGCGCCGCATCTCCTCCTTGGCGACGCGCCAGGCCTCCTTGTCGCCGTACTGCCCGAAGTCCCCGAAGGGGGCGTCCTCCGTGCCGCGGGGCCTGGTGCCGGTCTCGCGGCGGGCCTCGGTCGCCGCGGCGCGCATCTCGCGGCGCAGGTCGCCGGCGGCCCCGCGCACGTCGGCGCGGATCTCCGCCGCCAGTTCCGCGACGGACTCCCGGATCTCCAGCTCCAGGTCGGCCAGCTCGCCGCTGCGGTCGGCCAGTTCGGCGCGGCCCGCGTCCGTGATCGAGTACACCTTGCGGCCGCCCTCGGTGGTGTGGGTGACCAGGCCCTCGGCCTCCAGCTTGGCAAGGCGCGGGTAGACCGTGCCCGCCGACGGTGCGTACAGCCCCTGGAAACGCTCCTCGAGGAGGCGGATCACCTCGTAGCCGTGTCGGGGGGCCTCGTCCAGCAGCTTCAGCAGGTAGAGGCGGAGGCGGCCGTGGGCGAAGACGGGGGGCATGTCAGAGCACCTTCTTGTCGGTCGTGCCGTCGGCCGGGACGCCGGCGTCGGCGGCGCCCCGGTCGGAGACGGAATTGTCTCCCGAGCCGGCCTGCGGGTCGGCCGGCGAGCTGCCGGTGCCGGGCCGGGTGTCCCACGGTTCGTCGGGCTCGTCCTCCCTGGAGGGGCGGCGCAGCAGGGCGATCGAGCCGGAGACCGTCGTCGCTCGCAGCTTGCCCGTGCCCGCGCCCAGACGGCCCGTGATCTTGTGGGCGCCCCACTGGCCGTGCACCCGCAGCCCGTCGAAGGCGTTGGAGATGGCGCCGCTCGCCGTGTTGGCCTCGACCTCCGCATCCGCCGGGTACGGCAGCCGGATCGCGATCTCGCCCGAGACGCTGGTCAGCCGCACGTCCGTGGGGCCCTCCGGGTCGAGGTCGACGATCATGGAGCCGCTGACCGAATCGGCCCGCACGGAGGAGCCGGAGCCCTCGACCACGGTGAGGTCGCCCGAGACGGAGTTGAACCGGAGGTCGCCGGTCACGTCCTGGGCCTCCACATTGCCGGAGACCGTGTCGGCGCGGACCGGGCCGGAGAGGCCCACGAGGGTCGTGTCGCCCGTGACGCCCTTCACCGCCGTCGGTCCCTCGATCCCGGAGATCACGGCTGCCGCGCCGACGACCCCCACCTCCACCCGGGTGGAGGCCGGGACGGCCAGGGACACCACCGCGCTGCGGCGCCAGCCCTTGCGGTCCAGCCACTTGAGGAAGCCCTTCCAGGGCAGGTCCTCGTAGGCCACCGTCAGGGTGCCGCCCTGCTGGGTCACGGCCAGGGGTGGTCCCTCGATCTCGGAGACTTCCAGGCGGGCGGAACCTTCGTCCGTGCTCACCACGTTCACCGTTCCGTTGACGAGGCGTACGTGAAGCTCGCTCACGGGCTCGTCGAAAGAGAGTTTCCTCGGCTCCGTGACAGACCACTCGGACATGGGTAGACCTCCCGACGTGACGCGCCATATCGCGTCTTCCGTCAATCACGATATATCGTGGTGATGGAAAGTCAAGACACTCGTTCTGGGGACGTCGAGACGTACAAAAGTGCACGAAGGGCAGTGATTCGCCCTAGCGTGTGACCATGCCGACGGAAGCCGACCGCACCGGTCCCGCCCCTGGGGCGCTGCTGCTGTGCCGCGCGGTGCCCGGGGCCGTCGCCCCCGTCGCCCACCTGCTGCGGGAGCGTATGCAGCTCACCCGGGCGGGCGACGAATGGAGTGTTCTCGTCCCCGAGGGCGGGCCCTGGCGGGACGCCGGCGAGCCCGTCGACCGCGTGGTCACCGGCTGGGCCACGGCCCTGGCCGTCGGCGCGCCCTGGCCCGTTCTCGCCCTGTGGTGGGACGCCGACCACGCGGGCTTCACGCTCGCGTCCGGCTTCCGCCGCCCGGTCGGATTCGTCTGGCTCGCGAGCGGCCTCCCGGCGGGGGAGGAGGAGGCGATGCGCACCTTCGCCGCGCGCGTGGGCCTCGACCCCGTCCTGGACCTCCAGGCCCTCGACCGGCTGACGAAGCCCGACTCCGCCGCCGACGCCCGCACCCGCCTGCGCGGCCTGCTCGCGGTCCTCGCGCGCGTGGGCGTCTCACTGCCCCGGCAACTCGCCCCCGGCGAGCCCGCCGACCGCCTGCGGGAAGCCGCCGCGCTCCAGCCCGACAGCCTCCCGGTCGAATGGCCCGGCTGGCGCGATGCGGTCGCGGAACGCGACACCGTCGACCACAGCCGCCTGGGCCCCTGGATGCCCTGGACCGGCGGCCCCAGGGCCCGCGCCCTGGCCCTCGCCCAGGTGGCGGCGGGCGTACCGCTCACGGCCCGGGGCGTACGGCGGCGGGACGGCGGCTTGATCGCGGCGGGGGCCCTGTTCCTCGCCCACGGCTTGCTGAGCCTGGCCTACGGCCTCACCCACCCCCGCGACTGACCGTCGCGGGAACGTCCTACTCCTCGTCCTCGTCGTCCAGCCGCGCCAGCCACGTGGCCAGCCGCTCCACCGGCACTTCGAAGTCGGGATTGAGATCGACGAACGTCCGAAGCTGCTCGGCGAGCCACTCGAAGGTGACCTCCTCCTCGCCGCGCCGCTTTTCCAGCTCCTCGATGCCGCGGTCGGTGAAATACAACTCGTGCTCCTGATCCGGAAGGGGCAAGCCCTTGGCCAACCCCTCCAGGGTAGGCCGTGCGGTCCCGCGAGACCCTGGCCGGGAACGGGTGGGGTCACGGGCGGCCAACGTGGGTATGACCCTCGTCTGGTGCACGTGGGCGCCGGCCGGGCTCGATCGGTCGGCGGGGGACTCGACGGGGGACGAGATGAGCCACATCCAGGATGTCCAGCTGCCGGACGGCACGGTGATCACCGCGCGGATCGGTGAGGGCGAGGCGTACGACGACCAGGAGGACGTCGGTTTCACCGAGGCCGCCCTCGCGAAGGTGGAACAGCTCCAGGATCTGATCAAAGGTGTCGGCGCCTCCGTCCTCGACGCCGCCAAGGCGGCCCGCCCCAGTGAGGCCGCGATCACCTTCGGCGTGGAGCTGACGGCCAAGGAGGGCGTGGCGTTCGCCGTGCTCGCCAGGGGTGAGACCAAGGCATCCCTGCAGGTGACGCTCACCTGGCAACTCGACCGCGGACCCGCGGAGGAGCCCCGCCCGGCATGACCGAACGCAGCGACCGCCTGTACGAGCTCGCCCGGGCGGCCACCGTTCACCTGCTGGCCGTCGGAGACGACGACAGACCTCTGTGGGGGAGCGGCTTCTTCGTCGCGCCGGGATGGGTGCTGACCGCCGCCCACGTGCTGCGTCCACACCTCGCGGCGGACACCTCGGTCACCTTCCGCGTACGCGGCCAGGGCATCGACGCCCGGGCCCACCTGGAGCAGTGGTTGCTCACCGAACCGCGTCGGCCCACCGTCCCGCCGGAGGAGGACCTGGCACTGGTGCGGCTGGCGGGGGATCCCGCACAGCACCCGCACGAGTGCGTGTGGATCCCCGAGCGGGCCGTGCGTCACTGTGGCGCGCTCAAGGCGTGCGGGTACTATCCGGGACCGCCCGCGACCCACTTCCGGATCGTGGACGCCGAGATCAACGGCCATGAGGACGCCTACGGGCTGATCATCAAGCCCGACATCGACTTCCCCAGCGGAATGTCCGGCGGTCCGCTGGTCGATCCGGTCAGCGGAGCCGTCGTCGGCCTGATCAAATCGCGCCGGAGGCAGCAGGACGGCGGCAAGGCGGTGGCGATCTCGGCGCTGCGCCGTTTCGGGGCGACGTACCGAGCGGTCATGGCCGCCCACGACCGCTGGCACGGCGACGAGCCGACGTCCCCGACCGGGGACAACTGGGTCGACCTGCAGGACGCCCCGGCGGCCGACAGCGGCGAGTGCTGGACACCGGCCGATCGCCGCGAGGCCCTCCGGCTGCTCGCCGAACTGCCCCCGCCGCCCGACGCGCCCACCGTCGAACTGCTGGCGAAGAAGGCGCGAAGCAACAACCTGTGGCCGGACACCACGCTCGAGTTGCTGACCTGGCGCGACGGTGCCGGACTGCTCTACGAAGGAGGCCGGCCGCTCGAGGCGCTCACCTTCCTGCGCTTCCTGATGTGCGTCGAGAAGTACACCCGCACCAGGGGCGGCGACTGCGCCGCGCTCACCCGGTGGATCGAAAAGCGGCTGCGCAAGGAGCCCCGCAGGGCCATGCACGATTTCGTCCGGGAGGTCGGCCTGCCGGACGCGCTGCTTCCGGCCCCCGACGACAAGGCGGAGCGGACGGTGATCCCTTACCCCGGCCCGGGCGAGGGCCCCACCGTGGCGGTCCTGCTCGACCCGGTGATCGGCGCTCAGTCCCCCCGGTTCTTCTGGCAGGTCTGGTTCGACGACGGCGAGGGCGAGCCCCTGCTGTACGAGGCCGACGGCTCCGTCCACGGGTTCCGGCCCGAGGACCTGGTCCAGGCCCTGCGGGAGCCCCTGGGCAGGCTGCTGCGGGCCAAGGACCACGCGGACCGGCCCGTGCCGCTCGAAGTGGCCCTGCCCTCCGAGTACTTCGACATGGCCGTGCACCGCTGGCGGTTCGACGACATAGCGGAACTGAACGACACGGGGCACCTCGGGGCGCGCCGCCGCGTGGTCCTGCGCGCCCTCGAGCGCCGGGGAGATCCGGACAAGCTCTGGGCCGACCGCTGGCAGAGCATGACCGGCCTGCGGCGTTTCAGCAGCTGGCGCACGCTCGTGGAGGAAGCCGTGCCCGGCTCTCGCGGCTACCGCAACGCCGAGGCGCACCGCATCCCCGTCATGTGCCGCCCGGCGGGACGCGACCCCGGGCGCACCGCCATGCGGCTCGCCCTGGAGAACGGCCACGGCGTCGCGCTCTGGCACATCGACGGACACACCTCGCGCGCCTGTCCCGAGACGTGCGACACGCTGTACGCCAAGGCGGAGGAACTGCTCGGCACCGTCGGATCCCTCGCCGAACTCCCCGACCGCCTGCGACACGTGCGCCAGGAGATCAGCGAGCACCGGGTCGAGCGCCCCTGGGCCGAACCCCTGGCACTGATGTACGACGATCCGCGCCGCCCGTTGCCTCCCGAGGACGCGGAACCCCTGGACGCGCCGCTGTGAGCGACGCGTGGCACGGACGGGACGCGTGGGCCGAGCGTCCGGAAACGCCTGTGGGGCGGGCCCGTTGTGGGTACATTTTCAGGGGCCCGTTGTGGGTGCACAACGCCCCCGTCGGCCAGGGCGTGGACGACCACCGACCGTCGACGAGGAGCACATCATGAGCGAGTGGTTCGTCTACCGCGGCACCGGGCAACCGGATCCGGCCGGCATCGACCGGCTGCCCGACCCGCCGGCGTGGCGGAGGTTCGACGCCCCGGTCGTGCCGTACGAGGTGCCGGGGCCCGACTCCTCCACCCGCCGCAGGCTGGGCGAGGACGCCGCCCCGCTGCCCATCCAGGACTCCGGCACCCTCGAACTCGTCAACGCCGCCCTTTACCTGCGGCGACCGCTCCTGGTCACCGGTGAACCGGGCGTGGGCAAGTCGACCCTCGCACACGCCATCGCCTACGAACTCGAGCTCGGCCGGGTCCTGGAATGGCCGATCGTCAGCCGCAGCGAACTGCGCGACGGGCTCTACACCTACGACGCCATCGGCCGTCTCCAGGACTCCCAGCTGCCCGGCGACGACGCGTCCCGGGACATCGGCCGGTACATCAAGCTCGGCCCGCTCGGCACCGCGCTGCTCGCCGCCGACCGGCCTCGCGTGCTGCTCATCGACGAGCTGGACAAGAGCGACATCGATCTGCCCAACGACCTGCTGAACGTCCTGGAGGAGGGCAGGTTCGCCCTCCCCGAGCTGGAGCGGATCGCCGACCACACCCCTGTCGTCCACGTCCTCACCGACGACGGCCGTCGTGTCGCGGTGACGGGCGGGCAGGTCCGCTGCCGGGCCTTCCCGTTCGTCCTCATGACCAGCAACGGCGAGCGCGAGTTCCCCGCACCGCTGCTGCGCCGCTGCATCACGCTCGACCTCAAGGCTCCGCGCGACGAACGCCTGGCCGCCCTGGTCCAGGCGCACTTCGGACAGGGTTCGTACGACGACAACCGAGACCTGGTCGACCGCTTCACGCAGGCCGAGGCGGACGGTGCACTGCGCCCCACCGACCAGCTGCTCAACGCGATCTTCCTCGCTCAGCACGCGGCCCGGGGCGAGGTCCACCGGCGCGAGGAGATCTCGGACCTGCTGATGCAACCGCTGGACCGGGGGCCGCGATAGCCGATGACCGACCAGGCCCCCCACACCCCGCCCGGCGACGTGACCTCCACGCTCACGGCGCTGGTCGCGCGCATGCGGGACGCGGGTATCGGGCCCGGTGTGGAGGAACTCGCGGACGCGCTGTGGCTGGCCCGCTGGCTCCCGGCCCCGGCGGAGACGGCCGCCCTCCCGTCCGCCGCGGACGGAGCCCGCAGGGACCTCCCCTCGGCCGACGGCGACACCGGCTCGCCCTTGCCGCCCCCTCGCCCACCGGTCACGGACGGCGAACCGCAGCCGCCCGACGGGGCCCGGCTGTTCGCCCCCGGGGCAGGCGCCGCCGACGGCGCGGCTCCCATGGAGCCCGTCCGCGTCCCGGCCGCACCCGCCCTGCCCGAACCCCTCGCCCTGCAACGGGGCTTACGGCCGCTGCAGAGGTACCGGGCGCCTGTCCGCCCCGTACCGCGCGTCCTGGACGAACACGCCACCGCCCACCGGGCCGCCGAGTCCCGGTTCCTCCTGCCGGTCCTGCGCACCGACCGGCGACGCGAGGCCCGCCTCATGCTCCTGATGGACGTCTCCACCTCGACCGTGGTGTGGCAGCAGGCGCTCGACGAACTGCGCCAGGTCTGCGTACGCGCCGGTGCCTTCCGCGAGGTGCGCGTGCGGTACCTGCACGAGACCGAAGGCGGACTGCCCGGTTGGGCCACCGTCCCGGAACCTTCCGGTCCGCTGCACGCCCCGGAGCAGCTGAGCGATCCGACCGGGCGCTGCGTGACCCTGGTCCTCAGCGACTGCGCCGGGCCCATGTGGCGCTCCGGCCGTATGCAACGACTGCTGCACCGATGGGCCGCTGCGGCGCCCGTGGCCGTCGTGCAGCCACTCCCGCAGCGGTTGTGGCTGCGTACCCACCTGCCCGCCCGGCGGGGGCTGCTCCACCGGCGGGAAGGGCCCGCGGGCGCACTGGAGTTCCGGCCCGACAAGGGACGGGCGGAGCATGCCGCGCTGCCCGTGCCCGTGCTCGCTCCGCGCCGGGAGCCGGTGGAGGGCTGGGCACGTCTGGTGTCCGGCGCCACCGAGCAGTCGCTGGCGACGGCGGCGGGGTGGGTGCGCCCCGATCACCCGGCGTCCGGGGCGGCGGTCAGGGCCTCTGAGGAGCTGACCGGCCCGGACCGTGTCCGTGCGTTCTGGCGCCCGGCTTCCTCGGAGGCTCGCCGACTCGCCGTGTACCTGTCCGCGGTGCCCCTCTACCTGCCGGTCATGCAGCTCGTCCAGCACGCCATGCTCTCGGGAAGCGGCCCTGACGTGCTCGCCGAGGTGCTGCTCAGTGGCCTGCTCAAACGCCGGGAGGACCCGGACGACCCGTGGGCAGTGCGCTACGAGTTCCTGCCCGGAGTCGCCTCGGAGCTACGGTCGCGGCTCGCGGTGGACGACGCCGACCTGCTGCTCAAGCACTGCTCCGATTACGTGGAGCGCAGGTTCGGGCGCGACGTGCGCAACTTCCCCGCCCTGGCCGGGGCGTTCCTGCGCGGCTCGGTCACCCCTGGTGAGGACCTGACGACGGCGGTCGCCCCGGACCAGAGCGAACCCGTCGGGCTGCGGGCCTTCGCCGAGGTGTCGGCGGAGGTGCTGCGGGACCTCGGCAAGCGGATGCCGGCCGTGCCGGTGCGCGCGGAGCTGAGTGTGCGGGACCTGCTGGCACGGGGCCGGGAGGCCCTCGTGCGGTTCCGGCAGGAGGGCTCGACCAGGGAACTCGACGCAGCAGTCGGGTATCTGCGGCAGGCGCTGGAGGCCGCCGGGGCGGAGCCGGAGCGGGCCGTGGCCGCGGTGAGGCTGGCCGACGCGCTGTGGTCCCGTTGGCAGGTGCGAGGCGTCGGGGAGGACCTCCGGGAGGCCTGGCAGGCGATCGGCGACTTCGAGGACCTCAGCGCCTGGGGACGGGTGGTACGGGGGCGTATCTGCCTCGCCCAGGCGATGGAGCTGGTCAAGCAGGACATCGGGTTCGACGGCATCCCCGACGGCCTCAGGCAGTGGGCCGCCGGGGCCGCGCTCGGCGACCATCGGGCGGAGGACTTCGCCCGTGCCGTGCTGCTGTACCTGGCCGACCGGGACCTCACCTCCGCACTGCACGCCCCGGACACGACGGCCGAGCACCGGCACGGCACCGCGCTCGCACTGACGTACCTCCGCCGGGTCGTCGCCGACTCGGGAGCGGACGCGGCCGGACCGGACGGCCCTTACCCGGCATCCGGCCCCGAGGAGTGGTACGTCACCCATCTGCACCGGGCCGTCGAGGCCGCCGACGTGGCCCTGGAGTCCTCCCAGGACGAACAGGCGTATGCGGCCAGGGGCCGGCTGTGGCTCGACCTGGCACGCCAGTACGCGGGGCACGGCCGTACCTCCGCCGCCGCGCCGGACGAGCGACGCGCGGCCGAGGCCGCCCTGCGCGCCACCGACGACTTCCTTGCGGCGGTGCGTGACGAGACCGCCCTCCCGGACACCGAGCGCTGCACGATCTGGCTGGACATGGCGAGCGCCATCGAGATCCACCAGCCGCCGCGCGACGACGGCCGGGAACGCCGCTCGCTCATGTACGCGGTGGAAGCGGCCCTGGAAGCCGCCGGTGACGACAAGGCCCTGCGGTTCGCCTGCCATGAGCGGGCCGCGCACATCTACCGCGTCCGCTATGACCGCTCCGGCGACCAGCTGCAACTGGACCGGGCCATCGACGCCTGGTCGGAGGCCGAACCACTGCTGGACGAGGACGACCCGCGGCGGCCCGACGTGCTGTCCGACTTCGGGCGGGCCCTGCTCGAACGGGCGAGCACCGTGGACCTGCCCGGTGACATCACCCGGGCCATCGACCTGCTGCGCCGGGCGGTCGACGCGTCCTTCCCGGACGATCCCCGCCTGCCCCTGCGCAGGCAGCACCTGGGCACCGCCCACTTCCTGCGCTTCGGACTTCACGAGGTGCTGTCCGACCTGTACGAGGCGGAGTGGCTGTTCGGCGAGGCGGCCCGGGGATCCGACGACCCCGGTTTCCTCGGGCAGTGCTGGCTCAACCGCGGGACCGCCCAGGAGTTCCTGCACAGCCGCACGGGCGTGCTCGCACGGCTGCACCAGGCGGCCGACTGCTTCTCCCAAGCCGCCGACCACGCCCGGGAGGCGGGTGACGACGAGACCCGCTCCGTCGCCCTGCAGTCCCGGGGACAGGTCCACGAGCGGCTCGGACGGACGGGCCCGGCCCTGGCCGACTACCGTCGCGCTCTGCCCCTCACGCAGGACTCCGCCCGCCGTGAACACCTCCGCTCCCGCATTGCCCGCATGGAATCCGAAACGGCCGACGAGTGACCGCGCCCGTCGACGACGCCCACATACCCTTGCCCGACATCCCCCGGCCGGACCACACCGACCACCCGGTTTTCGCGGCCGTCCTCGCCGAGCTCCGGGCCCGGGAAGGGGAGTCCGTCGTCGCCCAGTACGAGGACGCCCCATGACGGCGCACCACCCGCCGTCGGCGCACCCGCCGTGGCCGCATGTCCTGCTCGACACCTCCACCCACCGGCCCACACCCTTCCGGCAGTTCGTGCTGAAGGTCCACAGCCGCTGCAACCTCGACTGCACCTACTGCTACCTCTACCGGGGCCAGGACTCCGGCTGGCGCGACCGCCCGCCGCGCGCGCCCGAGGACACCATGCGGCACACCGCCGCCCGCATCGCCGAGCACGTCCGCGCGCACGGTCTCGACGGGATCCGTGTCGAGCTGCACGGCGGCGAGCCCCTCCTCACCGGCCCGGGCCCCGCCCTGGTCTACACCCGGGCCGTCCGCGAGGCAGTGCCCGCCGGATGCCGGGTCACCGCCACCCTGCAGACCAACGGCACCCGGCTCACGGCCCCAGCACTCGACGTGCTCGCCGACGCCGGCATCCGGGTCGGCCTCAGCCTCGACGGCGGCCGCGCCGCCCACAACGCCCGCCGCGTCGACCGCGCCGGGCGCCCCGCCTGGCCCGCGGCCCGGGCGGCCGCCCGGGCGCTCGCCGCGCGCCCGGCCTGCTATGCGGGCATCCTGTGCACCATCGACCTGGACGCCGACCCGCTGGACGTCTACCGGTCGCTGCTGGAGCTGAACCCGCCCGCGGTGGACTTCCTCCTGCCGCACGCCAACTGGGGCCACCCGCCCCCCGGGGTCCTCCCACAGTGCCCCGGGCGCCACCGCCCGCACCCCGCCCCCTACGGTGACTGGCTGGCCACCGTCTTCGACGCCTGGTGGGACGAGCGGCGACTGCGCACCCGCGTCCGGCTCTTCCAGGAGATCGCCGCCCTGCTGCTCGGCGCGCCCAGCAGGGCCGAGGCCGTGGGACTGTCGCCGATGGCCGCCGTCGTGGTCGAGACGGACGGCGCGATCGAGCAGGTCGACTCCCTGAAGTCGGCCTACGCGGGTGCGGCGGAGACCGGGCTGGACGTCTTCCGGAACTCCTTCGACGAGGCCCTGCGTCACCCCGGAGTCGCCGCCCGCCAGCTGGGCGAACGGGCCCTGGCCGCGGAGTGCCGGGGTTGCCCGGTCGGGAGGGTGTGCGGAGGCGGCAACTACGTGCACCGGTACGCGCCCGGCACAGGCTTCCGCCACCCCAGCGTCTACTGCGCTGACCTGGAGAGGCTTGTCCGGCACATCGCCCGACGACTCGCACGGACCGCACGGGGCACGACTCCGGATAACTGATCAGTCGTCAACTTTGCGCTGATCGAGCCCTTTTGACGCACAATTGAATAACCTGTGCACAGTCGTGACCAGGTTCAGTTGAGGGGACAGCGAGATGGCGGCGGAGCTCGGACACGTCACAGTGATCTTCGCCGGGCAGAGCGAATCCTGGGCCAAGTGGATCGACCACCAGATCCGGGCTGCCGGGCAGGCCACGACGCTGGTGCGCTGGAATCCGCTGCGGCGACCGGCCACCGTCGAGGCGCTGAACGACCTGCTGCATGCCCCGGGCCGGATCCTGCTCGTCATCGACGACTGGCACGAACAGCTGGACCGCGACCGTTTCGACGCCTGGGCCGGCGTGCTCAGGCAACTGCTGACGGAGCACGGGGACCGGGTCGCCGCCGTCAGCGTCACCGCCCAGCCGATGCCCTCCGCCGTCATCGCCCTCGCCCCCGTCGAACTGCGCGGCCTCACTCCCGAGGCGGCCCGCGACCGCGTCCTGGACCTCGCGGGCATCGCGGGCCCCGTCGCCCCGGACCTCAGTCGCGGCCCGCGTTTCCCGGACGACCCGCCGGCGGTGTGGGGCGGCGTACCGCGGCGCAACCACCGCTTCGTCGGTCGCTCGGAACTGCTGGAGCAGGTGTACGGAGCGTTCTCAGCGACGGGGCGGGACGGCGCCGCCGTGGCGTTGCGGGGGCCCAGCGGGAACGGCAAGACGCAGCTCGCGATGGAGTACGTCCACCGGTTCGCGGGGGAGTACGACATCGTCTGGTGGATCAGCGCCGCCCAGCGCGTCACCGCCCGCCAGCAGTTCGCCGAGCTCGCCCCGGCCATGGGTGTCCCGGGCACCGGCGACCTGTCGGCCACCATCAAGGCGGTACAGCGTGAGCTCGACGGCACCGCCCGCCCCTGGCTGCTCGTCCTGGACGGGGCCGAGGAGCCCGAGCGACTCGGCGGGCTCGTCCCCGACGGACGCGGACACGTCCTCGTCACCACCCACCGAGGTGAGTGGTCGGCCCACGCCGAGGTCATCGACGTGCCGGCCTTCGCACGCCGGGAGAGTGTCGCGTTCGCCCGGCGGCGCGCCGCGCGGCTCACCGACCATGAGGCGGAGCGGCTCGCCCAGGCGGTGGAGGACATGCCCCTGCTGCTCGACCAGACGGCCGCTTGGCTCCAGCTCAACCCGGGCGTCCCCGTCAACGACTACATACGCGACATCCGGGACGGCAAGCCGGACCGATTCGGCGTCATGGCCTCCGGCCACCACCCGAAGTACGAGATCGCCTGGTCCAAGCTGATCAACACGCTGCGGGAGAGCCACGAACCCGCCTGGCAGCTGCTCAACCTGCTGGTCTGCTTCGCACACGACGTCGTCCCGGTACGCCTGCTGCAGACGGCCCGGCTCGCCGACCTGCCGCCCGAGCTGGCCGAACTGATCGCCGAGCCCAGCAGCTGGAACACCGCGCTGCGCAGGCTCTCCGAGGTCACCTCCATGCGCATCGAGTACGAGCAGGGCCCTCGCATGGACGCTCAGACTGTGGGCACGGTCCGTATGCACCGCCTGTTCCACCGGTTCGTACGGTCCGTGCAGTCGCCTCTCGACGCCGCGCGCTACTCCGCCGCCGCCCGCAGGGTCCTGGTCTCCGCCGACCCGCGCGACTCGGCCTCTGCCGGCAACTGGGCCCGGTACTCCGTGATCATCCCGCACCTGGAGCCGTCGGGTGCCCTGGAGGCCTCCAACCAGGATGTGCGGGACCTCGTGCTGAACTGCATCGAGTACCTGCGGATGCGCGGCGAGTACCACGACGGCTGGGCCTTGAGCCGGCTCGCGGTGGACAACTGGCGGCCCAGGTTCGGCGACACCGACCGGTCGGTCCTCGTCGCCGTCCACCAGCTCGGCAACATGCTGCGCAGACTCGGCCGGTACACCGAGGCGGAGCAGGTCGGCCAGGAGAACCTGCGGCGGCTGCGCGACGCCGACGGGGTCCGCCCCATCGAAGTGATCCGCGCCAAGGACGGTCTCGGCGGCACACTGATGGCGCTCGGCCGCTACACGGAGGCCCGGACCCTGTTCGAGGAGGCCGCCGAGAGCGCCGCGCGGGAGCTCGGCGGAGAGAACGTACCGCGCACCCTCAGCATCCGGAGCAACCTCGCCGTCGCCATCGGCTTACAGGGCCACTACACCGAGGCGCTCGCCCTGCACCGCAGCGTCTTCGAGGCCCGGGTCCAGCTCCTCGGCGGCAAGGACGTCGCCACGCTCAACTCGGCGCTGCGCAGCGCCTGGATGCTGCGGCTGCTCGGCCGTTACCGGGAGGCGATGGCGATCCAGGGCCACAACTCCCGCGTCCACAGCCAGGTCCTCGACCGCAACCACAGCCAGACCCTGCAGGCCGAGCACAACCTCGCGCTGTGCGCCCGCCGGGACGGTGACCTCCAGTTCGCGTACGCCATGATGCGGGGCGTCCGGGAGAAGCTGCTGCGCCGACGCGGCGCTTCGCACCCCGAAACGCTCATGGTCTCCTGCGACTACGCGATGCTGCTGCGGCACATGGAGCGTGCAGCCGAGGCCAGGGAACTCGCCGAGCGAACCGCCGAGCAGTACGCGGAGCTGCTGGGCGAACAGCACCCCTACTGCGTCGGAGCCCGGGACAACGTGGCCACCGTCATGCGGGACATGGGGGACCGGCGCGCCGCTCTGGAGCTGTCCCTCACCACGGTCCGGGAGATGGAGCAGGCCGTCGGACGGGACCATCCATGGGCCATCGGCTGCGCCAAGAACGGGGTGGCCGCCCTCGCCGCCACCGGGGAGACGGACGCCGCGGCGGCTCTTGGCCGGGACGCCGCCGAACGCTCCGCGCGGGCGCTGGGCGACGATCACATCCTCACGATCAGCCTGCGCGCCGGTCTCGCTCTCGACCTGGCCGAACTGGGCCACCGCGCCGAGGCGGAGAAACTGCACAACGACGTCGCCGCCCGGCTCACCGTCCTGCTCGGCCCGGATCACCCGCACACGCAGTACATCCTGGAACGTCACCGGCCCTACTGGGATTTCGAACCGCAGCCGATCTGACACTCCGGACGGCGAAAGGCCCGGCCCCGGGACGCATGTTCCCGGGGCCGGGCCCTGCTACGAGCCGGTGTCAGTGGCTCACGCGTCGAACACCTCACGCACCAGCTGCTCCTGCTCGGCCTGGTGCCGCTTCGCGGAACCGACCGCCGGGGACGAGCTGTGCGGGCGCGAGATGCGGCGCAGGCGCTCGCCGTGCGGGACGTCCGCGCCGACCGCCAGGTCCAGGTGGTCGATCAGGTTGAGCGCGATGAACGGCCAGGCACCCTGGTTCGCCGGCTCCTCCTGGGCCCACAGGTACTTCTCGGCGTTCGGGTACTTCTTGATCTCCGCCTGGAGCTCGGTACCCGGCAGCGGGTACAGGCGCTCGATGCGGATGATCGCCGTGTCCGTGACACCGCGCTTCTGACGCTCGGCCTCCAGGTCGTAGTAGACCTTGCCGGCGCAGAAGACGACCTTCTTGACCGCGGCCGCGTCCACCGTCGGGTCGCCGATGACCGGCTGGAACTGACCGGTCGTGAACTCCTCCGCCTTCGAGGCCGCCGCCTTCAGGCGCAGCATCGACTTCGGGGTGAAGACCACCAGCGGCTTGTGGTGCGGGTTGTGCACCTGCCACCGCAGGAGGTGGAAGTAGTTCGACGGCGACGTCGGCATGGCGACCGTCATGTTGTTCTGGGCGCACATCTGGAGGAAGCGCTCCGGGCGGGCCGAGGAGTGGTCCGGGCCCTGGCCCTCGTAGCCGTGCGGCAGGAGCAGGACGACGCCGGACGTCTGGGCCCACTTCTGCTCGGCCGACGAGATGAACTCGTCCACGACCGTCTGCGCGCCGTTGACGAAGTCGCCGAACTGCGCCTCCCACATCACGAGCGCCTCGGGGCGGGCCAGCGAGTAGCCGTACTCGAAGCCCATCGCCGCGTACTCGGAGAGGAGCGAGTTGTAGACGTTGAGCCGCGCCTGGTCCTCGGAGAGGTACTGAAGCGGCGTGTACTCGTCGCCCGTGCTGCGGTCGATGATGACCGCGTGGCGCTGGCCGAACGTACCGCGCTGCGAGTCCTGGCCGGCCAGACGGACCGGGACGCCCTCCAGGAGGAGGGAGCCGACGGCGAGGGTCTCGCCCATGCCCCAGTCGATCGTGCCGTCCTCGACCATCGACGCCCGGCGCTGGAGCTGCGGCAGCAGACGCGGGTGGACGGTGATGTGGTCGGGGATGTTGACCTGGGACTCGGCGATCCGCTTGACGACCTCCGTGGTCACCGCGGTGTTCACGGCGACCGGGAACTCGGCCTGCGGGTCGGAGGTCTCCACGATCGTCGGCTGCGAGGTGGCCTCGCGGACCTCCGTGAAGACCTTCTCCAGCTGGCCCTGGTAGTCCTGGAGCGCCTGCTCGGCCTCTTCCAGGGTGATGTCGCCGCGACCGATGAGGGACTCGGTGTAGAGCTTGCGCACCGAGCGCTTCTTGTCGATCAGGTCGTACATCAGCGGCTGGGTGAAGGCCGGGTTGTCCGACTCGTTGTGACCGCGGCGGCGGTAGCAGATGAGGTCGATCACCACGTCCTTGTTGAACGCCTGGCGGAACTCGAAGGCCAGCCGGGCCACGCGGACCACGGCCTCCGGGTCGTCGCCGTTCACGTGGAAGATCGGGGCCTCGATCATGCGGGCCACGTCCGTCGCGTACATCGACGAGCGCGAGGACTCGGGGGCCGCGGTGAAGCCGACCTGGTTGTTGATGACGATGTGGACCGTGCCGCCGGTGCGGTAGCCGCGCAGCTGCGACATGTTCAGGGTCTCGGCCACCACGCCCTGGCCCGCGAAGGCCGCGTCGCCGTGGATCGCCACCGGCAGGACCGTGAAGTCCGTGCCGCCCTTGCCGATGATGTCCTGCTTGGCGCGGGAGACGCCCTCCAGGACCGGGTCGACGGCTTCGAGGTGCGACGGGTTCGCGACCAGGGAGACCTTGATCTGCTCGCCGTCGAGGCCCGTGAAGGTGCCCTCGGCACCCAGGTGGTACTTCACGTCGCCGGAGCCGTGCATCGACTTCGGGTCGAGGTTGCCCTCGAACTCGCGGAAGATCTGGGCGTACGACTTGCCGACGATGTTGGCCAGGACGTTCAGACGGCCGCGGTGGGCCATGCCGACGACGACCTCGTCCAGGCGGGACTCCGCAGCGCTGTCGAGGACCGCGTCCAGCAGCGGGATGACGGACTCGCCGCCCTCGAGGGAGAAGCGCTTCTGGCCGACGTACTTCGTCTGGAGGAACGTCTCGAAGGCCTCGGCGGCGTTCAGGCGGCGCAGGATGCGCAGCTGCTCCTCGCGCTCCGGCTTGGAGTGCGGGCGCTCCACCCGGTCCTGGATCCACTTGCGCTGCTTCGGGTCCTGGATGTGCATGAACTCGATGCCGGTGGTGCGGCAGTACGAGTCGCGCAGCACGCCCAGGATGTCGCGCAGCTTCATCATCGACTTGCCGGCGAAGCCGCCGACGGCGAACTCGCGCTCCAGGTCCCACAGAGTGAGCCCGTGCTCGGTGATGTCCAGGTCGGGGTGCTTGCGCTGCTGGTACTCCAGCGGGTCGGTGTCGGCCATGACGTGGCCGCGGACCCGGTAGGAGTGGATCAGCTCGAAGACGCGGGCGGCCTTCGTGACGTCGTCGTCGTGGCTGGCGTCGATGTCCTTGAGCCAGCGGACCGGCTCGTAGGGGATGCGCAGCGCCTCGAAGATCTCGTCGTAGAAGTTGTTCTCGCCGAGCAGGAGGTTCGCGACCTGACGGAGGAACTCGCCGGAGGCGGCGCCCTGGATCACCCGGTGGTCGTAGGTCGACGTGAGCGTCATGACCTTCGAGATGCCGAGCTTGTTCAGGGTGTCCTGGGAGGTGCCCTGGAACTCCGCCGGGTAGTCCATGGAGCCGACGCCCATGATCACGGACTGGCCGGGCATCAGACGCGGCACCGAGTGGACCGTGCCGAGGCCGCCGGGGTTGGTCAGGGAGACCGTGACCCCGGAGAAGTCGTCCATCGTCAGCTTGCCGTCGCGGGCGCGGCGGACGATGTCCTCGTAGGCCTGCCAGAACTCGAAGAAGTTCAGCGTCTCGGCCTTCTTGATCGCCGCGACGACCAGCTGGCGGTCGCCGTTCGGCTTGACCAGGTCGATGGCGAGGCCGAGGTTGACGTGGTCCGGCTTGACCAGGGTCGGCTTGCCGTCCACCTTCGCGAACGAGTAGTTCATCGCCGGCATCGCCTTGATGGCCTGGACCATCGCGTAGCCGATGAGGTGCGTGAAGGAGATCTTCCCGCCACGCGCCCGCTTGAGGTGGTTGTTGATCACGATGCGGTTGTCGAACAGCAGCTTCACCGGGACCGCGCGCACGGACGTGGCCGTGGGCAGCTCCAGGGAGGCGTCCATGTTCTTCGCGACCGCGGCGGCGGGACCGCGCAGCACGACCTGCTCGGGGCCCGAGGGGGCCTCGGCGGCGGGCTCGGCCTTCGGCTTCGCGGCGGCCGGCTTGGCGGCCGGAGCGGCCTTCGCCGGAGCCGGGGCCTGGGCGGGAGCCTGAGCCGGGGCCTGCGCGGCGGGCTTCGCCTGGGCGGGAGCCGGCGCGGCGGCCGCGGGCTTCGGGGCCGCCGGGGCGGGGGCCGCGGCCTGGGCGGGGGCGGCCTGGGCCGCCGGCTGAGCGGTGGTGGTCCCCGCGGCCCCCGCGGCCGCGGTACCCGCCGGAGCCGAGGCGGCAGCCGCCCCCGGCTTGTAGTCGGCGAAGAAGTCCCACCAGGCTCGGTCTACCGAATTCGGGTCCTGGAGGTACTGCTGATAGATCTCGTCGACGAGCCACTCGTTGGCACCGAACGACGCAGCAGGGTTCTTCCCCGCTTGGTCGGTGTCGGTCGAGATGCTCGAGTTACTGGGGGACTGTGGCGACACGGCGGCAACCGCCCTCTTCCGCTTCACAAGATGATGGACAGCGGGAATCAAGGCTACGCCCCCTGGACCGGGTAGGTCAGGTCGGGCCCGTTCAACGTCGCGCAAGTCACATCTTGAAGTGTGTTTCGGGGCTTGAAATGGCGGGAAACAAGCGTGGTTCCGCTTAAAGAGGGAAGGGCGCGGCAGGGCCTCGTGCGCCGACGGCGCGGGCCTGTGCCTGATCACACGTGTCCGTCAGTGCGGACGCCCGTGGATCTTGTGGCTCCGCTTCGAACTTTACGTCAACTTGGCAGAGATGGAAGGCCCGGAAGAGTGACAAGAATCCGGCAACCCCGCTCGGATTCGGCCACTCCGATCCGCCCGCCGTGCAGATCCACCGCCCAGCGCGCGATGGCCAGGCCGAGTCCCGTACCGCCGTCGCTCCCCGGCCCCTGCGGCCGCTTGACGTTGCCGCGGTTGAACCGCTCGAAGACGCGGTGCCACTCGGACTTCGGAATACCGGGGCCCTCGTCCAGAACTTCCAGCTCCAGCGACTCCGGCAGCGCCCCGCGCCGCGCCTTGACCGTCACGCGGCCGTGCGGCGGGCTGTGCTTGACCGCGTTGTCGATGAGGTTGGCCACGACCTGGTGGATGCGCTCCGGGTCGGCGTGCGCGGTCAACTCCGGCGGGTGGACGTCGAGGTGCAGATGGACGTCCGTACGGGTGTGACTGCCCGAGCCGGTGGCGATGCCCGCGCGCACGGAGGCGACCATGTTGGCCTCCTTCAGCACGCCGGACAGGTACGGCCACACCTCGAACCGCCGCTGTTTCAGCGGTACGACGCCGTTGTCCAGGCGGGACAGGTCCAGCAGCGTCTCCACCAGCCGGCCGAGCCGCTCGGTCTGCTTCAGCGCCGTGCGCATCGTCTCCGGGTCGGCCTGCGTGACGCCGTCGACGATGTTCTCCAGCACCGCGCGCAGGCCGGCGATGGGTGTGCGCAGCTCGTGCGAGACGTTCGCCACGAGTTCCTTGCGCTGGCTGTCCTGCGCCTCCAGCTCGTCGGCCATGGCGTTGATCGTCACGGCGAGGTCGCCCAGCTCGTCACGGCGGTTCTCCCGCGTCCGGCGGGTGTAGTCGCCCTGCGAGATGGAACGGGCCACGGCCGTCATCTCGTCCAGCGGCGCGGTGAGCGAATGGGCCACGAACTGCGTAATGAGCAGTGTGGCGATCATCGAGAAGACCGTGATGAAGCGCAGCTCCGTCTTCGTGTGCACCGCGATCACCGACAGGCCCGTGGTGATCAGCACCGAGATGACGACCAGCGCGCCCAGCTTGGTCTTGATCGAGAACGGGCTCACCCCGCCCCAGGGTTCCGGCTCCCCGGGGTTTCTCCGTGCGGCCGGCCCGCCGCTCATGGCGTCGGGGTCTCCAGGGCGTAGCCCACGCCGTGCACCGTACGGATCCGCTCGGCGCCGATCTTCCGGCGCAGCGCCTTGATGTGGCTGTCGACGGTCCGGGTGCCGGAGGCGTCCGCCCAGTCCCAGACCTCGGCCAGCAGCTGCTCGCGGGAGAGCACCGCGCGCGGCGTGTTCGCCAGGCACACCAGCAGGTCGAACTCGGTCGGCGTGAGGTGAACATCCTCACTCCGGACCCGGACCCGGCGCTGCGCGTGGTCGATCTCCAGCTCGCCGAGGCGCAGGATGCCGCTGCGCGGCGTCGCGGCGGCCAGCGCGGCCCGCTCCACGCGGCGCAGCAGCACGTGCACGCGCGCCGCCAGCTCCCGCATCGAGAACGGCTTCGTCATGTAGTCGTCGGCGCCGACGCCGAGCCCGACCAGCATGTCGGTCTCGTCGTCGCGCGCGGTGAGCATCAGCACCGGCACCGGCCGGGCGGCCTGCACGCGCCGGCAGACCTCCAGACCGTCGAAGCCGGGCAGCATGATGTCGAGGATCAGCAGGTCGGGCTGCCAGGCCTCGGCCGTGTCGACGGCGGCCGGACCGTCACCCGCTGTTTGCACGAGGAATCCCTCGGCTCGCAGGCGGGTCGCGATGGCATCCACGATCGTGGCGTCGTCCTCGACGACGAGAACCCGGCGCTGTGCGCCCGGTGTAGCCGTCGCCGAACCGTTGTGGGAGGTGTGTGTCTGCTCCATCGCCCGCCCCTGGGGTGTGCTTTCCGGAATCAGTGGGGTGATTCCTCGGTCTGCGCATGGTTGCGATTGACGCTTGAATGATCGGCGTCAGAGGAGCAGCGTACGGGGAGTCAGCACACCTTTGCTATCCAGGGCTGATGCCGAGGTGTACGACGTCCGGAACGCCCCGGGCAACCGGGATCTCTTCGGTACGCACCTGTTGGAACCCGACATTCCGCAGGGTTTCTTCGAATTCCGGAGAGGGCTGGGCGGACCAGACGGCGAGCACCCCGCCGGGCCTCAACACCCGTACGCAGCTTGCCAGTCCGGCCTCCCCGTAGAGAATTTCGTTGCCCTCCGTGACGGTCCAGCCGGGTCCGTTGTCGATGTCGAGGCACAGGGCGTCGTACGTGGCGGATGTCTCATTGACGTAGGCCACGAGATCGGCTTCGACGATTTCCGTGCGGGGGTCGGCGAGGGCCTCGGCGGAGAACGCGGAGAGCGGGCCGTCGAGGTGCCACTCGACAATCGCGTGCTCGCGTTCCACGACCGTGATCCCTCCCCAGCGCGGGTTCGCCGCCGCGTGGGCGAGGGAGAAGCCGACGCCGAGTCCGCCGATCAGCACGTCCGGGCGGTCCCGGCCGGCCACGGCGTCCAGGGCCGCGTCGACCAGCCGCCGCTCCGAGCGGCCGTCGGAGGTGTCCATCAGGAAGCAGCCGTTCGCGATGATCTCCAGCCGGTCGCCGTGCCGTCGCAGCGCGACCTCGCCGTGCGGGCCCTCGCGACGGTCCAGCACGAGGGGGATGTCGTTCGAGGTGGGCATCCGAGCATCCTGGCAGGTGAGGGGTGCCCGGCGCCAAGCAATACGGAGAGGCCGGCAGGGGACGCGGCGCGCTGCTGTCAGGTTGCTGTGAATCGGCTCTCGCGTGGCGCCCGTCACAGACAGGGGGCGGAGGTACGCGAAGTGTGGGGCATGACGGAAGGAGCGCCCGCCGTGGATCGCACCGCGCCGGCCGACGAGACGGCCACGCCGACGCCGACGGGCGCGCCCGTTCCCGACGTGTCGGCGCTGCTGGACGGGGTGCCGCGGCAGCGGGCCGGCGCCCCGGTGCCGTGCGGGACCGTGGGCCCGGACGTGCGAGAGCCCACCGCGGCGGAGAAGCCTCGGCTTCGGGCACCGCGGGTCTGGCGGCTGCTCCCCACTCCCACGGGTACGCCGTTCACGTTCGGGTACGGGATCGTCCTCTGTCTGACCTCGCTGTTCTCCGCGTACGCGGACCCCGCCCTGGTGCACGCCCTGCTCCAGGGCTCCAGTACGGACGTGGCGCACCTGGTGCGGACGCCGGAGCTGGTGCTGGTCGCCAGCGCGCTGTGGCTCGCGGGCGGGGTGGCCTCGCCGTTCGCGATCGGGTTCGTGCTCGTGCTGACCGCGCTGGAACGGCGGATCGGCGGCCTGCGCACGGCCGGTGTCTTCCTGCTCGGGCACGTCCTCGCCACCCTGGCGACCGAGGTCCCGGTCGGGCTCGCGGTGCTGGCCGGGCGGCTTCCCGAGAGTTCGCTGCACCGCCTCGACTACGGCGTCAGCTTCGGTGTCGCCGCCGGCACCGGCGCCCTGGCCGGGCTGCTGCCGCTCTGGCTGCGCGTGCCGCTGCTGGCCGGCTTCGGCGGGATGCTGCTCCAGGACCTGCTCGCCCTCACCGACCCGATGACGAACTGGGGGCATGTGATCGCCCTGGCCATCGGTGTCGCGACCTGGCCGGTGCTCCGGCGGTGGCGGGGGAGGCGGGCCGGCCCGAGCGGACCGGCCCGGGGCTGAGGGCGAGGGCGTTCAGGTCCGTGGTTCGTGCTTCGCGCTGGTGAGCAGGGCCACGACCTCCCAGCCCAGCGCCTCGTAGAGCCCTCGCCCCGCGGGCGTACCGGCGAGCACACCGGTGTGTGCCCCCTGCCGGACGGCGGCGCTCTGCAGCGTCCGCATGACGAGGCTGCCGAGTCCCTTGCGGCGATGCTCAGGCGCCGTCTCGATCTGGTCGGCGGCGGCGGTGGCGCCGGTCGGGGCGATCTGGCCGCGCGCCGCGAGCGAACCGTCCGGGGCGGCCACCATCACTCGCGTCACCCCACCGCGCGACCAGCTGCGCAGCCGGTAGCCGTCGGGCACGTCCGGAGCGTTCCCCGGCGCCAGCGGGACCGTCATCAGGTAGCCGGGCTCGGGGTCGATCCACCAGCTGTCGTCCAGCCAGCCGGCGACCACCGACGGGTCCCGGAACGCCTTCAGCCACACGCCGGCCCCGGTCACCGCGCCCGCCACCTTGCGCACGGACGTCTCGTCGAGGTCGTCGCCGGTCGCGCCGAACACATGCCGTGTGACGTGCCCGTTCGTCCCCACGTCGATCGTGCGGCCCCACGGCTCGGTCACGGGCGGAGCCGCCCCGCGCGACACGACCCATCCGTCCACCCACGCCTGCACGGTCCTGTCCACGCCGCCCCCTGGTAATAGGCACTAACCGCATTGATCTGTTACGTCGCTGACTCTACGGCCCCGATCGCCCCTGGCGTCACGGTCGATCGCTCACAGCGAACGACGGGTGGGGAACATCCGGCGGCTCCCGTGCATTGAGTCGGCATAGCTCAACTTGACTGCCGAAGGGGAGATCATGGCTTCGACGTCCACACCGCTCACCCTGCCCGTGCTGCCGCTCGACGACGAGGTCGTCCTGCCCGGGATGGTGGTCCCGCTGGACCTGAGCGACTCCGAGGTCCGTGCCGCGGTGGAGGCCGCCCAGGCCGCTGCTCGGACAACGCCCGGAAAGCCCCGGGTACTCCTGGTGCCACGCATCGACGGCACGTACGCCGGCACCGGTGTCCTCGGCACCGTCGAGCAGGTGGGCCGGCTGGCCGACGGCGATCCGGGCGCGCTGATCCGCGGCCGGGGCCGGGTGAGGATCGGTGCGGGGACCACGGGTCCCGGCGCGGCCCTCTGGGTCGAGGGCACCCGCGTCGACGAGACCGTCCCGGAGCCGCTGCCCGGGCAGGTCGCCGAACTGGTCAAGGAGTACAAGGCCCTCGCCACCGCCTGGCTGCGCAAGCGCGGTGCCTGGCAGGTCGTCGACCGGGTCCAGGCCATCGACGACGTCTCGGCGCTCGCCGACAACTCCGGCTACTCGCCGTTCCTGACCACCGATCAGAAGGTCGAGCTGCTGGAGACCGCCGACCCGGTCGCCCGGCTGAAGCTCGCGACCCAGCAGCTGCGCGACCACCTCGCCGAGCAGGACGTGGCCGAGTCCATCGCCAAGGACGTCCAGGAGGGCGTCGACAAGCAGCAGCGCGAGTTCCTGCTTCGGCGTCAGCTGGAAGCGGTCCGCAAGGAGCTGCGCGAGCTGAACGGCGAGCAGGAGGGCGAGGAGTCCGACGACTACCGCTCCCGGGTGGAGGCCGCCGACCTGCCCGAGAAGGTCCGGGAGGCCGCGCTCAAGGAGGTCGACAAGCTGGAGCGGTCCTCCGACCAGTCGCCCGAGGGCTCGTGGATCCGCACCTGGCTCGACACGGTCCTGGAGATGCCGTGGAACGAGCGCACCGAGGACGCGTACGACATCCAGGGCGCCCAGGCCGTCCTGGACGCCGAGCACTCCGGCCTTCAGGACGTGAAGGAGCGGATCACCGAGTACCTGGCGGTGCGCAAGCGGCGTACCGAACGGGGTCTGGGCGTGGTCGGCGGGCGGCGCGGCGGTGCCGTGCTCGCGCTCGTCGGGCCGCCCGGCGTCGGCAAGACCAGCCTGGGCGAGTCCGTCGCCCACGCGATGGGGCGCAAGTTCGTGCGCGTCGCCCTCGGCGGCGTCCGCGACGAGGCCGAGATCCGCGGTCACCGGCGTACGTACGTCGGTGCCCTGCCCGGCCGGGTCGTCCGCGCCATCAAGGAGGCCGGGTCGATGAACCCGGTCGTGCTGCTCGACGAGATCGACAAGGTGGGCTCGGACTTCCGGGGCGACCCGGCCGCGGCCCTGCTCGAAGTGCTCGACCCGGCGCAGAACCACACCTTCCGGGACCACTACCTGGAGGTCGAGCTGGACCTCTCGGACGTGGTCTTCCTCGCGACCGCCAACGTCCTGGAGGCGATCCCGGAGGCGCTGGCCGACCGGATGGAGATCGTCCGCCTGGACGGCTACACCGAGGACGAGAAGGTCGTCATCGCCCGCGACCACCTGCTCCCGCGTCAGCTGGAGCGGGCCGGGCTCGACAAGGAAGAGGTGGCCATCGACGAGGGCGCGCTGCGCAAGCTCGCCGGTGAGTACACGCGCGAGGCGGGCGTGCGCAACCTGGAGCGGTCGATCGCACGGCTGCTGCGCAAGGTCGCGGCCCAGCACGAACTGGGCGAGCGGGAGCTGCCGTTCACCGTCCGGGACGAGGACCTGCGCTCTCTGATCGGACGGCCGCACCACGTGCCCGAGTCCGCCCAGGACCCGGCCGAGCGCCGCACGGCGGTGCCGGGCGTGGCGACGGGCCTCGCGGTGACGGGCGCAGGCGGTGACGTGCTGTACGTCGAGGCGTCGCTGGCCGACCCGGAGACGGGCGCGGCCGGGCTGACCCTGACCGGTCAGCTGGGGGACGTGATGAAGGAGTCCGCGCAGATCGCGCTGAGCTTCCTGCGCTCCCGCGGTGCCGAGCTGGAACTGCCGGTGGGTGATCTGAAGGACCGGGGCGTGCACATCCACTTCCCGGCGGGCGCGGTGCCCAAGGACGGCCCCAGCGCCGGCGTCACGATGACCACGGCCCTCGCCTCGCTGCTGTCCGGCCGTCTGGTCCGCACGGACGTGGCGATGACCGGCGAGGTCTCGCTGACCGGCCGGGTCCTGCCGATCGGCGGCGTGAAGCAGAAGCTGCTGGCGGCCCACCGCGCCGGGGTCACCACCGTGATCATCCCCAAGCGCAACGAACCCGACCTTGACGACGTCCCGGCGGAGGTGCTGGACAAGCTCGACGTCCACGCCGTCACCGACGTCCGCCAGGTCCTGGAGCTGGCGCTCGCGCCCGCCACCGCGGATGCGGCGCCGGAGGTTCCGGTGGCCGCGTGACGGAGGCCACCGGATGAGGGAAGGCCCGGGTCCCGTGAGGGAGACCCGGGCCTTCACCGTGTGGCGGCCCTGTGGACGCGCGCCCCGTGACCTGCGGAATACTTGCCGAGCTGCGGCGATGGCCGCATGTGGCGGAAAATGCAGGTACCGGGCGACAACCGAGGCAGGGCTCACGTGCACGAGGACGGCAACGACGACGGACACCGGGACGCCTCTCTGGCCGGAACCGGTGTGGATCAGCCTGCCTTTCTGGCGCTGGAGCGGGAGCTGACCGTGCTCCTGCGGCGGGCCCGGGCCAGCCAGGGCGAGATGGCCCGGGAGGTCCACCCCGACCTGGAGTCGTCCGCGTACGGCCTGCTCGTACGGCTGGACGAGTGCGGCAAGCAGCGGGCCACCGAGCTCGCCGCCTACATCGGCGTCGGCAAGGCCACGATGTCCCGCCAGCTGCGCGCCCTGGAGGAGCTCGGCCTGGTCGCCCGCGAGCCCGACCCCGCCGACGGACGCGCCTGGCTCGTCGCCCTCACCCAGGAGGGCCACGACCGGGTCCGCCGGGTGCGCGAGGCCCGCCGCGCCCGCTACGCCGGCCGCCTGGCCGACTGGGACACCCGCGAGGTCACGGAACTGGCCCGGCTGCTGCACCAGCTGAACCGGGGCATGGAGAAGTAGCCCCCGGTTCCGGTTTTTCGGAACTCCGGCTGCTCAGAACTCGACGTACACGGCCGTCGCGTCGTCGTGCGTCTTGCTCCGGCCCAGGAACGATCTGGCCGAATCCGTCCGTTCCAGCGTCCGCACCCGGTCCACCAGCGCCTGCGGTCCCTCCTTGCGCAGGAGGCGGAAGCAGTCCGTCCAGTCGCCCTCCTCGAACCGCTCCACCCAGCGGGCCGCCCCGTCCGTCAGGGCGGCCAGGGCGCGGACCTCGCGCCGGGGCAGGGTGCCGGTCACCGCTCGCCGGGCCACCGAGGGATCGGCCGCCGCCGTGAAGAAGCCGCCCTCCTTGTTGCGGAGCGTGGAGTCCACCAGCGCGTCCGTGGCCAGGGCCGAACGGGGGAGGAGAGCCAGCCGGTCGTCCAGGAAGGGCGTCACCACGCTGTCCTGGGACTCCACGAGGAGAGCCGAGTCCGACAGGACCAGGTACTCCACCGTCTCCGGGGACCAGCGGGCCACGACCACCGTGGCCTGAGGCGTGCGGGGGTGAGAAAGGTCACAGGTTGAGGCGTGTGCCTCGGCGGTACGCGCGATGGCGCGGGACAAGGCGTCGGCCAGGGGAACATCCGGGAGGGAAACGGTCAGTTCGGTCAGGGCACCACCGAGGCGTGCGGTGAACCAGGGGACGGAATGCAGACAGCCCGTCCCGCCCTTCGGCGGTGTGACCCCGTCCAGGACGACGACCGAACCGCCCTGTCCGGAGGCCGGTAGTCCGACACTGGCGAAGTCCTCGTTGGGGCGGTCCGCGTCTCCCGGTTCCGAGGCGAGTTCGGTACGCATCCAGCCAGTCTGCACGAGCCCTTCACAAGGTCCGCAAAACGCTGGCAATGGTTGCCGGACCGGTGCGGTCATGCAGGTCAGACGCCCCGTTTGGGCTGGAATGCTTTGTTCCGGGAAGGCGTGGTGGCGAATACTGCCACCGCCCGCGCACGGCGTCCAACCGGCCTGCCGCGCAAGGCCGCTGCAAGGGCCAGCGGAACTTGCCCCCCAACTCTCCTCCGAGGTTCACTCCTTCGGGTGGCGGGTCAGGTGATGCACGTGCGCTGCCCACCGGCGCTGGGAGGGTCGGGAAGTGTACCTGGAGTACGCACCAGTTGACGGAGCGTCACCCGGGCCCATGAGTTCACGAGTCAGGAATGCGAGCACCGGTGCAGAAGACGCGGCCTCGTCGCCCAGGCAAGCAGACGGCCCCCGTTCAGGGCGCTGAGCCGACGCCCCCCACCGGCAAGGGCCGCCCCACCCATGTACGCAACCGGCTCATCGTGGCCGTGGCCGTGGTCGCCGCCGCCATCGCCGGTGCGGGCACCCCGTCCGTCCTCGCCGCCTCCGGGCAACTCCACGACTCCCAGGAGCTGGTGACGCTCGCCGAGCAGACGCAGGGCGCCCTCGTCCTGGCGCACTCCCTCGCCGACGAGCGCGACGACGTCACCTCCTACATCGCGGCCGGCCGCCCCAAGTCGAAGGCGCCCTCCGAGCAGCGCAGCGCCCGCGTGGACCGGCAGGTCGAGGAGTTGCGGGCCGACACCGACACACCCGCCTCGCTCCGCTCCGACCTCGACGACATCGCGGCCGTGCGCCGGGCGGCGCTCACCGGCAAGAGCAGCGCTCTCGAAGCGCACCAGGCGTACTCCACCGCCATCACCGAACTCCACCGGCTCGCCGAGCAGCTGGCGCAGCAGACGCCGCCCCGCGCGGGCTCCGGCGGACAGGCCCTGGCCGAGCTGGACTCCGCGGTCCAGCAGGCCGCCGCGGCCCGGGGGCTGCTGCTCGCCGCCTTCAGCGTGCCGCGCGGCACCGAGACGGCCATCGACCCGGTCACCGGCCTGCCGACCGAGACCTCCTCGGACGCGGACGCCCGGCAGCGCGACGCCCTGAGCGCCGCCGCCCAGCAGGCCCGGCTGCGCTCCGACGCCGCCCTGGCCGACTTCCGCGACACCGCGCCCAAGGCGGCCCGTACCTCGTTCGACAACACGGTCACCGGCACCGAGGTCAACTCCGCCGAGAAGTACCTCGCCACGCTCACCGACCAGCCGACCCTCGCCGACGGCGAACTCTCCGCCAACACCCGGAAGCTGGACGCGGCCCTCTCCGCCCGGGTCGACCTGATGCGCGGCGTGGAGTCCGCCCTCTACGACCGCCGCACCAAGGACCTGGAGGCGCTGCGCGACGACGACGTCACCGCGCTGGAGATCCGCATCGCCGTCCTCGGCGCCCTGATGCTGCTCGCCGTCGGCGTCGCCACGGGCATGGCCCGCAGCCTCACACGCCCCCTCGCGGTGCTGCGCCTCGGCTCGAAGCGGCTGGCCGAGGCGGAGGTTCCCACGGCCGAGGAACCCGTCAAGTTCACCGGCCGCAACGACGAGTTCGCCCAGGTCGTCCGCTCCGTCAACGCCCTGCACGCGCACGCCGTCGCGCTCAACGAGCGGATCTCCACACTGGAGTCCGACCGCAAGCACCTCGTCGGGCAGCGCCAGAAGATGGCCGACGCGCGCGAGGAACTGCGCGGCGAACTCGCCGAGTCCGCCGCCCAGCTGGAGCGGCTGCGCACGGCCATCGGCGGCACCTTCGTCAACCTCGCGCTGCGCACGCTCGGCCTGGTCGAGCGGCAACTGGCCGTCATCGAGAACCTGGAGGAGCGCGAGCAGGACCCGGACCGCCTCGCCACGCTGTTCAAGCTGGACCACTTCGCCACGGTCATGCGCCGGCACAGCGAGAACCTCCTCGTCCTCGCCGGCACCGAGCACGTCCAGCACGCCGCCGGGCCCGTGCCCCTCGTGGACGTCGTCCGCGCGGCGGTCAGCGAGATCGAGCGATACGAGCGGGTCCGGATCGCCGCGCTGCCGCCCCACGCGCACATCGCCGGGTTCGCCGCGGACGACCTGTCCCACCTGCTGGCCGAACTCCTGGAGAACGCCACCTCGTTCTCGCCGCCCGACCTGCCCGTCGAGATCTCCGGCTGGCTGCTGGAGAACGGCGAGGTCATGCTCTCCGTCCAGGACGAGGGCATCGGCATGGCCGAGGACCGGCTGGAGCGCCTCAACGCCCGCCTCGCCGACTTCGACCCGGAGGCACCGTACGACCAGGAGGGCGAGGACGGTCTCGGCCTCGGCCTGTACGTCGTGGCCCGCCTCGCCCACCGGCACGGTGTGCGCGTGCAGCTGCGCGAGCAGAAGCAGGGCGGTGTCGCGGCGGTCGTCGTCCTGCCCCGGACCCTGCTGGCGGCGGCTCCGGCCGCGGCCGTCCCGGCCTCCGGCCCGCTCTCCGGCACCGGCCACACCGTCGCGTTCCCCGGCGCCGACGCCGAGGCCAACTCCAACGTCCTGCACGGCCGCGCGAGCCACGGGGACCCGCTGGTGTCGCTGGCGGAGAAGGCGGTACGGCGCGAGGAGGCGGCGGCGGAGCCGGCCGCACCCGCGACAGAGGTGACGGCACCGGCGGAAACCCCCGCCGAGACCACGATGGAGCTGCTCGCCCCGATCCCGCAGGACGAGCCGGCCCCGGTGGAGCACGCGCCCGCGGCCGCCGACGGCGAATCCGCCCCGCAGGGGCCACCCGCACCCGACGAAGAAACCCGCACGGGGGGTGCGGGTGGGCACCACGACGCCGAAGGCGAAGCCGAGGCGGAGGCCGACGTCGAGCACGAACGCATCACCGACAAGGGCCTCCCCAAGCGCACACCCAAGATCACCGCTCCGACCACCGCCCCGCGCCAGCGCAGCGGCTCCGTGGACGCCGAAGCCCTCCGCCGCCGCCTCGGCGGCTTCCGCCAGGGCGCCCAGGCCGGCTACCGCGAGGTGGAGGCGGAAATCGCCGAGAAGACGGCCTCGCACAAGCGGCCCGACACCGGCGCAGCACAACCAGCTGAATCCGAAGAAGCCACGGGGGGCACAGTCGAGGAGGCAAGCAGTTGACCGCTCCCAGTACCTTCGGACTGATCGGACTGAGCAGTGAGGCCCGCAACCTGCACTGGCTGCTGACCAACCTCGTCGAGGAGGTACCCGGCATCCTCTCGGTCGCGGTCGTCTCGTCCGACGGACTGCTCCTGCTGTCCTCCGACGACCACCGCAACAAGGAGGCGCGGGAGGCTCTCCAGGCCCGCGGGGTCAAGAAGACCGGCCCGCGCGGCTCCGCCGCCGACCTGGCCACCATCGTCTCCGGCATCGGCAGCCTGACCGTCGGCGCCGCCAAGCTGATGGACTTCGGCGGGGTCCGGCACACGATGGTCGCGATGGACGAGGGCAGCCTGTTCGTGATGTCCATCAGCGACGGCTCGCTGCTCGGCGTCCACGGCTCCGCGGACTGCGACATGAGCGTGGTCGCGTACCACATGGCCCTGTTCGTGGGCCGCGCCGGCCACGTCCTGACGCCCGAACTCCGCAGCGAACTCCGCAAATCCCTGGAGGATTCCCAGACGACGGGGAGTGTCCGATGAGCAGTACGCCGAAACAGCACCTCCCGGTCCGCGGCGGTGACCGCAAACCCGCCCGGGTCCGCCCCTACTCGCTCACCGGCGGCCGCACCCGCTTCGGCCACGTCCTCCTCGTGGAGACCTTCGTGGCGAGCACCGCCGCGCTGGACGCCCCGGAGGAGCGCAAGGAGCTGACGAACGGCTCCCTGTCCACCCGCGTGATGCCGGAGCTGCGGGCCATCGTCGAACTGTGCCGCCGGATGCGTACGGTGGCCGAGATCGCCGCGCTGCTGAAGATGCCGCTCGGCGTGGTCCGCGTCCTCCTCAGCGACCTCGCGGACCAGGGAAAGATCCGTGTGTACGGGACGGGCACCGGCCATGGCACGGGCCGCCCGGACCGAGCTCTGCTGGAAAGGGTGCTGAGTGGACTCCGTCGTCTCTGACGCCGCTCACGGCGTCGCTGGTTCATCCCCGTTCGTCCAGCCCGGCGAGAGCATGCACGCCTGGGAGACGGACCGCACCCGCGCCCCCATCGCCACGAAGATCGTGGTGGCGGGCGGCTTCGGCGTGGGCAAGACCACGCTGGTCACCGCCGTCTCGGAGATCACGCCCCTGCAGACCGAGGCGCTGATGACCGAGGCGAGCGAGGCCACCGACGACCTCACCGCCACGCCGGGCAAGACCACCACCACCGTGGCCATGGACTTCGGGCGCATCACGCTCGACGACGACCTGGTGCTCTACCTGTTCGGCACGCCGGGCCAGCAGCGGTTCTGGTTCATGTGGGACGACATCGTGCGCGGCGCGATCGGCGCCGTCGTCCTGGCCGACACCCGCCGTCTGAAGGACTGCTTCCCGGTCCTGGACTACTTCGAGAGCTCCGGGCTGCCGTACGTGGTCGCGGTCAACCACTTCGACGGCAGCGAGCTGTTCGAGCCGGAGGATGTGCGGGAGGCCTTGACCATCCCGCAACACATACCTGTCATGATCATGGACGCGCGTCGCCGGATCTCCGTGATCGAGACCCTCCTGGCCCTGGTGGGCCACGCGCTCGACGAAACCCCCGAGTAGAGGACAGCCCCGCATGCGGAAGATACTCGTCGTCGGAGCCGGTCAGTCCGGGCTCCAGATAGCTCTCGGCCTCCAGTCGCAGGGGTACGAGGTCACCCTGATGTCCAACCGGACGGCGGACGAGATCCGCACCGGCCGGGTCATGTCGACGCAGTGCATGTTCCACACGGCCCTGCAGCACGAACGCGATCTCCAGCTGAACTTCTGGGAGTCCCAGGCCCCGAAGATCGAAGGACTCGGCGTCTCGGTCGCCGCCCCCGGCTCCTGGGCCGAGGGTCCCGCGGCCCGTGCCATCGACTGGCTGGGCAGGCTCGACGGGTACGCGCAGTCGATCGACCAGCGCGTGAAGATGGCCGGCTGGATGGAGACCTTCGCCCAGCGCGGCGGGCAGCTCGTCATCCACGGCGCGGCCGTCGGCGACCTCGACTACTTCGCCCGGACGTACGACCTGGTGCTCGTCGCGGCCGGCAAGGGCGAGCTGGTGCAGATGTTCGGCCGCGACGCGGAGCGCTCCCCCTACAGCGAGCCGCAGCGCGCGCTGGCCGTGTCGTACGTCCACGGTCTGGGCCCGCGCCCCGAGCATCCCGACACCGAAGGGGTCCGCTGCAATCTCGTGCCGGGCGTCGGCGAACTGTTCGTCATGCCCTGCCTGACCACCTCCGGCCGCGCCGACATCCTGTTCTGGGAAGGCATACCCGGCGGCCCGCTCGACGTCTTCAACGGCGTCAAGGACCCCGCGGAGCACCTCTCCCTGACCCTGGAACTCATGGAGCGGTACGTCCCCTGGGAGTACGCGCGGGCCACCAAGGTCGAACTGACCGACGCGGGCGGCACACTGGCCGGCCGCTACGCCCCCACCGTCCGCAACCCCGTCGGCCGCCTCCCCGGCGGCGGGCTCGTGCTGGGTGTCGCGGACGTCGTCGTGGCCAACGACCCGATCACCGGCCAGGGCTCCAACTCCGCGTCCAAGTGCGCGGCCGCCTACCTCTCCTCGATCGTCGAGCGCGGCGACAAGCCGTTCGACGAGGAGTGGATGCGGGCCACCTTCGACCGCTACTGGAACACCGCGCAGCACGTCACCAAGTGGACCAACGCGATGCTCGCGCCGCCGCCGGAGCACATCCTGAACCTGATCGGCGCCGCCGGTGAACTCCAGCCGGTCGCCGACCGGTTCGCCAACGGCTTCAACGACCCGGCCGACTTCGAGAACTTCTTCTACGACCCGGAGAAGACGCAGGCCTACCTGGTCGAGGTGTCCGGCGCGGGCGCCGCGTAGTCCGTGGTGTCCGTGGAGTCCGTGGTGTCGGCGGTATCGGCGTTGTCCGTGTAGCCCTCGTAGCCCTCGTCCGGCCCGTCCGTGGCCCACTCGGGGAGCTCCGGTGGCTCGTAGCGCCGCAGGGGCTTCCCGCCCGGGTCCGGGCGTACGGCGCCCAGGACGGGGTTGGCCGCGATCGGTGACACCTTCACCGTCGCACCGGGGCGGGGCGCCTGTACGACCATGCCGTCGCCGAGGTACAGCGCCACGTGCGTGGCCTCCGGGAAGTACACGACCAGGTCCCCCGGCCGCAGCTCCGGGAGCGGGATCCGCTTCAGCCGCTTCCACTGCTCCTGGCTGGTCCGGGGGATGGGTGTCCCGGCCTCCGCCCACGCCTGCGAGGTCAGGCCCGAGCAGTCGTACGACTTCGGGCCCTCCGTGCCCCACGCGTAGGGCTTGCCGAGCTGCCGCACGGCGTGGCGCACGGCGCGGTCGCCCTCGGCCGACGGTGTGCGGATGCCCATGCTGCTGCCTTTGCTGTCGCCGACGCTGCCGAGCGCGCCGGACGCCAGGAACTTGTTCTGCGCCTCGGTGATGCCCTTCTTCTCGAATTCGGCGAGGGCGGTGAGCTGGTCGCGGCTGAGGGAGGCGAGCAGTTCCTCGACGTCGTGGAGCCGCTCGCGGACCTCGTCCCGTTCCTTCTTCCGCCGCTCGGTGAGGGCGAGCTGATCGTCGAGAGCCTTGCGGGCCTTGCGGGCCAGGTCCCGGGCCTTGCGTTCGTTGCCGGTCAGCCGGCCGACGGTGTCGGCCCGCTCCCGCGCCAGCCGGCCGATCACACGGCCCTGGTCGATCGCGTGCTGCGGGTCGCGGGCCAGCAGCAGGCGTACGTACGGGGAGATGTCGGTGCTGCTCTGGTACTGCTGCCGGGCCAGCCGACCGGCCGCGCCCCGGCTGTCGTGCAGGGAGAGCCGGGTGCGGGCGAGGGCGCGGTCCAGGCGGTCGGTCTCGGCGCGCTGCTTCTTCAGCTTCTCCTCGGTGGCGTTGTAGGCCTCGGTGGCCTGTTCGGCCTCCCGGTACAGTCTCTGAAGGTCCGTCAGGAGGGTGGCGACGGAGGCGGGGTCCTTCCCGAGGCCGGGTTCCGGTTCGGGGGCCGCCGTGGCAGGGGCCTGAACCAGGACGGTTGTTGCTGCCACCGCAGCCGTGCAGACCAGGCGCAGAAGGCTTCCTGACATGCCATCACCTCCGTTGCGGGGCGACCTGTTCGCCGCCGGACACCGTGAGGATCAGGGGTGTGCGCGAGGTGCGCGCGGTGAGTGTGCGCGGTTCGGCGCAACGGGGTCACCCGTCGGCGTCGTCCCGCTTGCCGGGCGGCGTGGCGTCTGGCTTCGACCAGGGCCAGTTGAGCCGGCGGGCCGGTGCGCCCTCGGGGGCGTACTGGTACTTCCAGCGGTGGGTCAGTCCGACCCTGCCCTCCGACCGGGGCACGCGGCGGTAGACCAGGACGGTGGGCGGGCCGCCGGCGGGGTCCGGGACGGGGATGCGGTACGTCTTGGGCGGGTGGCCGGTGATGCCGACCAGGACGGGCAGGAACCTGCCGTCCATGGGGCCGCCCTCGAAGGGGGTGTCTTCGCTCTTCACGGGATCAGTGTCAGACATCCTCGGCGAGGGCCCGGACCAGGGCGTCGGTCTGCGGGTCGCGGCGGGCGGTCACCGACAGCATGGCCACGAACTGCTCGACGAGCCAGTCGCGCAGTTCCTCGGCTGGGGGTTGCTTGTCCTCGTCGAGCCAGATGAGCGACGACGCCTCGACGGCGGTGATCCACATCCGGACGGTCATCCGCAGGCGCGGGCCGGGCTCGGTGACCTCCAGGTGCCGGAAGATGTGCTCCGCGGCGGCGCGGCGCACGCCGTCGACGATGGCCGTCGTGCGTGAGGTCTCTACGACGCTGCCGCCCTGGAGGAGGGCGCTGAAGCCGGCGTCGTGTTCGTCGACGAAGGCCATGTAGCGGTCGAGGGCGCGGGACAGGCGGGGGAGCAGGGGGCCCTCGCGGGGTTCGTCGAAGCAGTGCTGGAGCTCGTCTGCGGCGGAGCGGAGGGCGGCCTCGTACAGCTGCTGCTTGCCGCCCGGGAAGTACCGGTAGACCAGGGGCCGCGACACCCCCGCCGCCTCCGCCACGTCGTCCAGGGACACGTCCTCCGGGGCGCGGTGCGCGAAGAGGCTCAGCGCGGCGGTGAGGAGCTGGCTGCGGCGTTCCTCGACGCTGAGGCGCCGGTAGGCGGGGGTGGGGGCGGTTGGTGTCATGACCGGCAGCGTAACCGGGGGATGGTGCGGGGTGCCTGCGGCGGCCTGCGCGGGGGCGGTGGGGTTCGCGTAGCGCCTGACGCCGGGTAGTGGGCCGGGGCCGCGCCGGGGGGTGTCCGCCCTCGGAACGGCGCGATGGGGTCGGATACCGGCTAACCGTCCGTTGACGCGCCAACCGCTGCGGGCGGACACCCCCCGACACGTCCCCTTCTCGCCGTCGGCGGGTGCGGGCGAGTGGGGGAGCCTCTCAGCGGGCGTCCACGTGCTGGAAGTCGACGGCCGTGATCCGGGCGGACTTGGGCGTCAGTTCGGCCAGGCCCTGGCCCTCGAACGTGTCGGTGATGAGGGCGCCCCGCGGGGCGCCGAGTGCGGACTGTTCGTCGTTGGGGACGAGATCCGCGATGGAGCGGTAGGACTCCTTCAGCAGGGATTCCTGCTTGTGGGCGGCCGGGAACAGGGCGAGGACGCCGCCGTCGGCGGTCCGCAGGGCGTACACGCTCGGGTCGGCCGGGGGCTTGGTGAAGAACTTCTCGGTGGCCTTGCCGCCGGCCGCGCCCTCGGTGCTGCTCCGCTCGTAGGTCTCCTTGGCGTTCTCGACCGGCTCGGTGGAGGCCAGGGCCTTGCCCTCCTTCTTGCCGCCGGTCTCGAGGAAGTCCTCGTAGGCGGCGCCGACCTCGGCAGGGGCCAGCTTGCCGACCTTGGTGTCGGGGTCGACGGCCTCGGCGAGACCGTGACGGTCGACGGCGAGCTTCGGCAGGGGCTCGCCGCTGTCGGCCCAGAGGGAGAGCACCATCTTGTAGGTCCCGCCGACCTTGTCGAAGACCAGCAGCACGCTGTTCTTGCTGTTCTCGCTGGACTTGGCCCGGACGGCGAACCAGGTGGCCGTGCCCTTCTCGGGGATGACGTACTCGCGGTCCTGGTAGGAGAAGGGCTTGGTGTAGGCCTTCTGCTCCTTCTTCGGCCAGGTCTCGAAGAGGGTGTAGGTGGCCTTGTCCATCGCGTAGACCTGCCCCGCCTCGACCGTCCCCAGGAGCTTGTCGTCCCGCGCCGCGTTGGCCTTGTTGTTGACCTCCTCGTAGTGGTCGGCGATCTTCTTGGCGGCGGCCTGGGTGACGACGCCCTGCGGGGTGTTCTCGGTGCCGGAATCCGAGGCGGCCTGGCCGCCGCACGCGGTCAGGGCGAGAGCGGTCGTGGCCCCGAGGGCGGCGAACCGGACGAGGCGGGTGTGGGGGGACATGGGGTGGTGATCTCCTTGAGGGCCACGGAGGGTGACGAGTTCAAGGAGGACAGTAGTCACCCCGCATGGACATGACGTGGCCGGGGTTCGCCCCTAGGCCAGCAGCCCCGACGACTTCCACAGCCGCCGCCCGACGCCCCGCAACACCCCGATGTCGTCGAGGAAGTCCGTCAACCGCTTCGACCCGTTCTGCATGACCTCGCGGCGATGCCCGCTCGCCCGTACCTGCGCGAGAGCCTCCCGCTTGTCCAGGCCCACGTTCGTGTAGACCTCGGGGTTCACGAACGCCACCGAGAACACCCGGGCGAACTCCCCGGAGGTGATGCGGGTGAACTCCTGGGACCACTTGGGGGCCGTCACCATCTGGCGGCGGAGTTCCTCGCGGGCGTAGCGGACGTGGCGGGCCTCCTCCACCACGTGGATGCGGGTCACGCCGCGGATGAGGGGCTGGACCCGCTCGTCGGGGAAGGTCAGCCGCTGCATCCAGTCGAGGACCTCCTCACCGAGGAGCGTCGCCGTGAAGGAACCCGGGGTGGTCGAGATGGTCTTGAACAGGCGGCCCAGGTGCTGGTGGACGCGGCTGACCGGGTACCAGGGGGTGTCGCCGTGGGATATCAGCCGGGCGAACATCTTGGAGTGCCGGCACTCGTCCTCGATCTCCGTGAGCGCGTAGCGCACGTGCGCGCTCGTCGCCGCCTTGTCGTAGATGTGCCGGACCAGGAGCTGCATCAGGATGATCTCGAACCAGATGCCGAGGGAGGCCAGCGCGGCCGCCTCGTGCTGGGAGAGGAGGATGCGCTGCTCCTCGCTCATCCGCTTCCAGAGCGGCGTGTCGTAGAGCGACACCAGCTCCGGCGGCCAGAACCACTTGCCCTCCTCGAAGGGCGCCTCCCAGTCCAGTTCCTCGTCCGGGTCGAAGGAGTGCTTGGCGGAGGAGTCGAGCAGCCGCTGGGCCACCTGCTCCCGGTCCTTCAGCAGGCCCAGGGCATCGCGCAGGCCGTCGAGCGCGTCGGCTTCCGTCAGGGTCGTCATGGCTGCCCACCTCGTTGTGCACACGTCACTGTCCCCCTTATGAGACTGCCTGTCAGCAAGGCCGTCAATCCCCTGGGCGCCACTTGTTGACTAGCGGGCCTCGAGCACCGCCTTCATCACCGCCCGGGCGATCGGTGCCGCGTCGCCGCCGCCGCTGATGTCCCCGCGGTCCGCCTCCGCGTCCTCCACGACCACCGCGACCGCCACCCGCGGCGCCAGGTCACCGTCGCCCTGGGCCCAGGAGACGAACCAGGCGTACGGCGTACCCGAGTTGCCGAGGCCGTGCTGGGCGGTGCCGGTCTTGCCGCCGACCCTGGCGCCGCGGATCGCGGCCCGGCGTCCCGTGCCGTCCTCGACCACCTCCCGCATCAGCGCGCGCAGCCGGACCGCGGTCGAGGGGTACATCACCTGGCGGGCCGCGCGCGAGCCGGCTGCCGCGAGGGTGCTGCCGCCCGGTCGTGTCGTGCGCTCCACCAGGTACGGCTCCCGTAGCTGACCGCCGTTGGCGACGGCCGCCGCGACCATCGCCATCTGGAGCGGTGTGGCACGGGTGTTGTACTGGCCGATCGACGACAGGGCGAGCTGGGCCGGGTCGAGCGAGGTGTCGAAGGTGGAGCGGGCCACCGGGAAGGGAATCCGCAGCGCCGGGTCGTTGAAGCCGAAGGCCTGGGCCGTGGCCGTCATGTCCGTCGCGCCCACCTCCACGCCGAGCTTGGCGAACACCGTGTTGCAGGAGAGGGTGAAGGCCTCGCGCAGGGAGGCGTCCCGGCAGCCGCGGGACGCGTTCGTCAGGCGGGTCCGCGTCCCGGGCGGGGTGTACGGGTCGGGGGAGTCCGTCGGCGCGCCGAGAGCCCTGACCACGCCGGCGTCCAGTGCGGCGGCCGCCGTGACGACCTTGAACGTCGAGCCCGGCGGATACGTCTGCCGCACCGCCCGGTTGAGCATGGGGCGGTCCCGGTCGGCGTTCAGCCGCGTCCACGCCCTGGCGGCCGCCGCTCCGTTGCCGGACAGCGGCTGGGGGTCGTAGGACGGGGCGGACACCAGGGCCAGGATCCGGCCGGTCGACGGCTCCAGCGCCGCCACCGCGCCCTTGCGCCCGGCGAGTCCCTTGTACGCCGCCCGTTGTGCGGCCGGGTCGATGGTCGTCACGACGTCGCCGCCGCGGCTGCGTGCGCGCGTGAAGTCGTTCCACAGCGGGAACGGCGCGAGCATCGGGTCCGTGCCGGACAGGATGCCGTCCTCGGCCTTCTCCAGGAGCGTCGTTCCGTACAGCTGGGAGGCGAAACCCGTGACCGGCGCGTACAACGGGCCCTCGACGTAGGTCCGTTCGTAGCGCAGGTGCTCGCGGGTGTCCTTCGAGCCGGTGACGGGCCGGCCGCCGACCAGGATGTCGCCGCGCGGCTGCCCGTAACGGAAGATCTCGGAGCGGCGGTTGGCGGGGTTCCCGTCGTATGCCGGGGCCTGGACGACCTGGACGCGGGCGGCGTTCAGCAGCAGCGCCACCAGCAGCAGGGCGCAGAAGACGCCGGCGTGCCGGATGTGCCGCGTCATCGGGTGTCCGGCCCGTCGTACTGACGGCGTGCCGAGTCGCTGACCCGCACCAGCAGTGCCACGATCGCCCAGTTGGTCACCACCGACGAGCCGCCCTGCGCCAGAAACGGCATCGCCAGGCCGGTCAGCGGGATCAGGCCGGTCACCCCGCCCGCGATCACGAACACCTGGAGCGCCACGAGCGAGGCGAGGCCGACGGCGAGCAGCCGCCCGAAGGGCTCGCGCAGGGCGAGGCCGGCCCGGTAGCCGCGCTCCACCAGCAGGCCGTAGAGGAGGAAGATCGCGGACAGGCCCGCCAGGCCGAGCTCCTCGCCGGCCGTGGCCAGGATGAAGTCCGACTTCACGGCGAAGCCGATGAGGACCGAGTGGCCGAGCCCGAGGCCGGTGCCGAGCACGCCGCCCTCCGCGAAGGCGAACAGGGACTGGGCCAGCTGGTTCGCGCCCTCCCCCGCCTCGATCGAGGCGAACGGGTGCAGCCACGTCTCGATCCTGCTGTGCACGTGCGGCTCCAGCCGGCCGACGGCGACCGCCCCCAGCGCGGCCAGCAGCAGACCGACCGCGATCCAGCCGGTGCGGCCGGTGGCGACGTAGAGCAGGACGACGAACAGGCCGAAGAAGAGCAGCGAGGTCCCGAGGTCCCGCTCCAGGACCAGGACGCCGACGCTCACCAGCCAGACGGCGACGATCGGGCCGAGGACCCGGCCGGTGGGCAGCTGGAGCTTCCAGACGCGGCGGCCGGTGTAGGCGAGGGCGTTGCGGTTCGCGGCCAGGTACGCGGCGAAGAACACCGCCAGCAGCACCTTCGCGAACTCGCCCGGCTGGATGGAGAACCCGGCGATCCGGATCCAGAGGCGGGCGCCGTTCACCGCGGGGAAGAGGATCGGCAGCGTGAGCAGCACCAGCGCGGCGACGACACAGACGTACGTGTAGCGCTGGAGCACCCGGTGGTCCCGCAGCAGCAGGACGACCAGGATGAACAGCGCCACGCCCAGCGTCGACCAGATCAGCTGGGCCGGTGCCGCCCGGTCGCCCGGGGTCTCCAGATCGAGCCGGTAGATGAGCACCAGGCCGAGCCCGTTGAGCAGCACGCCGATGGGCAGCAGGAGCGGGTCGGCGTGCGGGGCCCGCAGGCGCACGGCGAGATGCGCCAGCAGCGCGAGCACGCCGAGCCCGGCGCCGTAGCCGGCGGCACCGGGCGGGAGGGCGTCGTGCCGGGCGAGGCCCACCGCGCAGTAGCCGTACACGGACAGCAGTACGGCCAGGACGATGAGGGCGAGTTCGATGCCACGGCGCCGGGGGAGGCGGCGGACGGCGGGCGTGGGCGGGTCCGCCGTCGCCACGATGATTCCGGCCTTGCTCATGTCCGGAATCTAACCAAATGAGACGTGTGGTGGGCTTCGGATTGCACGATTGTCAGCACCGGCGTGGCTTGCGGTCGATGGGGTCGATGAAGCGGGCCGAGCCCCACGCCCAGGTGCCGTCCGTGAGCAGGTACCAGGTGCGATTGCCCTGCACGCTCTCGCCTTCCCACTTGCAGAAGATGGAGACGACGTCGCCCCGGTGGGCGAACCGGATGATCTGGGAGCCGCGGTTGGGCGCGCTGCGCAGCGCCAGGGTGTTCGCCGTGACGACGCCTCGGGTGGTGCGTGGGTCGCGGTGGTGATCGCCGTTGCCGCCACCGTTCGGGTCGTGGTTGCCGTTGCCGCCGCCGTTCCAGTCCTGGTTGCCGTTGCCGCCGCCGTTCCAGTCGTCGTTCCCGGCGGTGGAGATGTCGGAGGATGGGTCGCCCCCCGTGCCCCAGTCGTCGTCCGCGACGGCGGGGGTGACGGCTGCCGTGGTCGCGAGGATGCCGGCGGCGGCTGCTATGGAGAGGCGGCTGGTGAGTGAGGAGCGCAAGGACATGGGGGTTGCCTCCATGTGGAGCAGAGGGTGTCAAAGCTGACTAACCGCCACATTAGGAGCGCCCGATGACCCCCGCCCGTCACACTGGGCCATAGGGGGAGCGCCCTGAAGGGGCGAAGGGAACTGCTCTCACCGCTCCTCCGCCGCCAGTGTCAGCGTCGCCACCGCCCCGCCGTCCGGCGCGTTCGCGAACTCCAGCCGCGCAGCGAGCACCTCGGCCTGCCCCAGCGCGATGGTCAGACCGAGCCCATGCCCTCTCGCCCCGCCCTCCGTCCGGAACCGCTGCGGCCCGTGCGCCACCAGGTACTCCGGAAAACCGTCCCCGTGGTCCCGGACGGTGACCACCGGCCCGTCCACGGTCAGCACGACCGGCCCCCGCCCGTGCTTGTGCGCGTTCGCCACGAGATTCCCCAGCACCCGCTCCAGCCGCCGCCGGTCCGTCTCCACGGCCACGTCCCGTACGACCCTGACCTCCGTGTCGCTCCCCGCGCCCCGCACCGCCCGCTCGGCCAGCGGCCCCAACTGCTCGGTGTCCAGCTCCAGCCGCTCCCGGCCGGTGTCCAGCCGGGAGATCTCCAGCAGGTCCTCGGTGAGGGTGCGCAGGGCCGCCACCCGATCCCGCACCAGCTCGGTCGGACGCCCGGGCGGCAGCAGTTCGGCCGCCGCGTGCAGCCCGGTCAGCGGGGTGCGCAGCTCGTGCGCCACGTCCGCGGTGAACCGCTGCTCGGCGAGCAGCTTGCCCTGCAACGACGACGCCATGGAGTCCAGCGCGGCGGCGACCGCGGCCACCTCGTCCTGCGGGCGGGCCGGGGCCTTCTTCCGGGGGTCCGTACGGGGGTCCGTACGGGGGTCGTTCACGCGGGCGTCCAGGTCGCCCGCGCTGATCCGCCGGGCCACCAGCGCGGTGGTGTGCAGCCGCCGCGTCACCCGTGTCACCGCGAACGCGCCGACCAGCAGCGTCGCCCCGATCGCCAGCCCCGACGACCACAGGATCGCCCGGTCCAGGCCCGCGATGGTGCGGGCCTGCTGCGAGTAGTCGACCGCCACGGCCAGGGCCCGGTCGCCGTCGGCGGGCCCGGCCGCCCACATCGTGGGGCGCCCCGCGAAGTCGGCGACCATCGTGCCGCGGTCCCCGGCGACCGCCAGGTTCCGCAGCGACGGGGGCAGGCCCGGGGGATCCACCCCGGCGCCACGCTTGAGCGAGTCCCCGGCCTCGTACCGCTCCGTCGCCTGCGTCAGCCGTTGCAACGCCTGGTCACGCGCCTGGTCGACGGTCTGGTTCGTCACCTGTACGTGCACCAGGACGCCGAGCAGGGCGGCCAGCGCGCAGCACATCACGGTGATGAAGGCGGCGGCCTTCGCGGCGAGCGTCCCGGACCACTGGGGGAGCCTGGGTCTCATCCGGTGCTCGCCGAGGGGGAGACGGTGGGGGAGGCGGACGGGGAGCCGGAGGGCGTGGCGGCGGGTGCGCCGGACGGGTGCGGGGAGGGGTGCGGGGAGGGGTGCAGGGAGTGCTTCCGCGGGCCGGTGCGCAGCATCTCGTCCTGGGTGAGGAGCATGGCCCGCTGGTCCCGGTCCCAGGTCCACTGCAGACGGTACTCGTAGCCCGCCACCTCGGACGGCGATCGGATGACGAGGGAACGCCCGGCCAGCTCGACGCCGCTCAGCGCGTCCTCCCAGGCCATCACCTGCACGAGCCGGTGCTTCTCCACGGTGTAGACGCGCACCGCGGTGGTCTTGCCGGGCAGCAGCCGGAAGCCCAGCGTCAGGTCGTCGCGCCCGTCGCCGGTCAGGTCCCGGTAGTACGGCCTGAGGACCGGGCACCGTCCGTGCTCCGGGCCCTTGCCGCAGTCGGCCATCCGGCGGTTCGTGTCGCGGTAGGGCGCCTTGTCGCCGGCGTAGTCGCCTTGGCTCGCGGCGATCTCGGCCCGGACGACCCCGACCGGGTCCACCCGGTGGATGTCGTCGCCGGGCACCTTGACGCCCTTGACCACCTCGGTGTTCACCTCGCCGATCTCGAAGGCCGGACTGGACGCCGGCGTCAGCTCGGGCCAGAGCCGAGCCGGCCCGACGGCCGTCGGCGTCGCCCCGGCCCCCTCCAGCCCGCCGGCGTCCCCGCAGCCCACGGCGCCCACGAGCAGGAGAGCGACACCGGCGACACACCGGGCGACTCTTCCGGGCTTCCGGCGGCGGCTTCGGAAGCGGCCGGGCTGGTCCGCCGGTCGGCCCGGCAGGCTTCCCGCGCGCCCGAGGCCGCTCCCGGTCCGGCCCGGACGGCTGCCCGGAAGGCTGCCGGGGCGGCTGACAAGGCCGTCGGCGCGGCCGGAAAGGCCATCCGAAGGACCGGAGAGGTCATCGGGGCGGCCGGGAAGGCTGCGGACGCGGCTGACGGGCACTGCACTCCTGCGGTTCGAGGCTGATCACACGGCTCGGACCGACCGTCGGCCCCGTACACCTTATTCGTGCGGAAGTCCCATTTGCGCGCGAGGGAGTCCGTTTGCCGCCCTACTCGGTGAGCTCCTCCAGCAGCCGGGCCGTCGCCAGCCCGGCCCGCAGGTACTCGACGAACAGTTCGTTGTGCAGCGCCCAGGGCGAACGGCGGTCCCGGATCAGCCGGATCGCCGCGTCGGCGGAGCTGCCCTGCCGCATCAGCGCATGCGCGACGACGAGGCCGGAGCGGTTGTACCCGTGGTAACAGCGGACGAGGACCTTGCGGCCCTCGTCCAGCGCCTCGCACGCGGCCTCGGCGAGCCGGATCACGCCGGCGAGCTGCGTCCCGTCGAGCGGCCCGTCGGGGATGGGCCAGACGTGGTGCGGGACGTCCGGATCGGGCCCGTGCCCCGGCAGCCGCAGCAGCGTCTGCACGAGGTCGAACTCGTCCCGTACGACGGCGAACTCCGGATGGCCCAGGGCCCCGGCGTACTCGTGTCCGCCCATCCACAACCCGGGGACGACCTCGTTCCAGGGACTCTCCGGAGCCGGCACATCGGATTTCCTGCGGGTACGCAACGGCGCCTCCCCAGCATCACCGCCCGAGGGCCTGCCCGGCGGGCCCAACTCTTCTCAAAGGTAGCCGGGTTCTTGCCCCCGCAGCACCCCGCCTGTTCCCATGGTCTGGGGTGATGGTGCATGGACGGACTGCGCGTCATACCGACCTGGCGGCACGGTCAGGAACGGCTGTACGTCTGCCTCCCGGACGGCAGGAACATCGCCTGGTACGACCGCGAGGCGGGCCGGGTCAACCTGCTGGGCGAGGACCGCGAGGACGACGTGCTCCGGGCCCTCGGGCCCTTCATCACCGGCCAGGTGACGGTGGGACCGCCCCCGGTGCCGACCCCCGCCGAGCTCGCCCGTCTGAGCCTCCACCCCGACGACGACCTGGCCCCCAACCGCCCCGGCGAGGCCCTCCTCGTCGCCCTCGACCGCGACCCCGGCCCCGCTCGCCGGCTGCGCCCGGACCCGCGCCGCCGGGCCCTGGAGGCGGAGCAGACGGTCGGGGACGCCCTGGACCGCCTGGACGGCGCCGGCTGGCACGCCGTGCACTCCGTCCCGCTCCCCGGCGGCAGCCGCATCCACCACCTGCTGATCGGCCCCGGCGGGCTGTACGCCCTGCACACCCTGTACGCGCGCAAGCAGCGGGTGACGGTCGCCGACCCCATGGTCACCCTGGGCCGCCGCGAACCGGCCGCCCTGCTCCGCCGCGTCCGCGCCGACGCCGACCGCGCCTCCTACGCCCTGACGGCGGAGGTCCGCCCCGTCCTCGCCCTGGTCGGCCCGACGGCCGTGTCGGTCCCGGCCGCACCGCGCGAGGTCCGCGTCGTCACGGACCTGGAGGTGCCGACCCTGGCCCGTCAGGGCGGCGTCCTGAAGCCGGCGGACGTGGAGGCCCTGCACGCGATGGCACGGGACCGGAACACATGGACGCGGGTGTGAGGGCGTGCCGCCCGACTGAGAGCGTGCGAGGCCCGTAGAGCTAAGGCAGCCGGCCCGCGCTGTCCGGGTCGAGGAGCGGGGCGAGCAGATCGCCGTAGTCCTGCACCCGCGCCGCGATGTCGGTGGCGTGGAAGTCCAGCCGTCCGGGCGAGCCGCACTCCTCGACCTCCTCCCAGGTCACGGGCGCGGAGACGGTCGGCTCGGGGCGGGCCCGGAGGGTGTAGGGGGTCGCCGTGGTCTTGCGCGCGGCGTTCTGGCTCCAGTCGACGAAGACCTTCCCCGGGCGCAGGTTCCTGGTCATCCGGTGCAGCGCGAGCCGGGGCATGGTCTTCTCCGCCTCGACGGCCAGCGCCTTGGCGTACTCGGACACCCGCTCGGAGGACGCCCCGCGCACGGCGGCGAGCAGGTGCAGCCCCTTGGACCCGGAGGTCTTGGCGTAGGCCTCGATGCCGTCCGCCGCGAGCCGTTCCCGCAGCCACAGCGCGACCTCGCAGCACTGCACGATGCTCGCGGGCGCCCCCGGATCCAGGTCGAAGACGATCCGGTCCGCCTCCTCCGGCGTGCCGACGAGCCACTGGTGGGTGTGGAACTCCGTGACGAGGTTGGCCGCCCACATCAGGCTCGGCAGGTCCTGCACCAGGACCATCCGCGAGGGCCCCTCGACCCGTGGCACCTCGGCGGTGGTGACCCAGTCGGGCGTACCCGGCGGGACGTTCTTCGTGAAGAACACCTGCCCGTCCGGCCCGTCCGGATACCGCAGGAAGGACACCGCCCGGTCACGCAGGTGGGGCAGCAGGACCCCGGCGACGGTCGCGTAGTAGTGCAGGACCTCGCCCTTGGTGAAGCCGGTGGCGGGATACAGCACCTTCTCCAGATTACTGAGCGGGAGCCGTCGCCCCTCCACCACTGTGATAGGCGCCATACGATAAGAATCCCACGCAAAACAGGACAAACACTCCCGAGAGTGACCGGAAGGGTGCTGCACGTGAGGTCCATTTGGAACGGCGCCATCTCCTTCGGCCTGGTCAGCATTCCGATCAAGCTGGTGAACGCCACCGAGAGCCACTCGATCTCCTTCCGCCAGATCCACACCGAGGACGGCGGCCGCATCCGCTATCGCAAGTTCTGTGAGCTGGAGGACCGCGAGGTCACCCAGGGGGAGATCGGCAAGGGCTACGAGGACGCGGACGGTTCGATCATCCCGATCACCGACGAGGACCTGTCCAGCCTGCCGATCCCGACGGCCAAGACGATCGAGATCGTCGCCTTCGTCCCGGCCGACCGGATCGATCCGCTCCAGATGGACGCCGCGTACTACCTCCAGGCGAGCGGCGCCCCGGCGGCGAAGCCGTACACCCTGCTGCGGGAGGCGCTCAAGCGCAGCAACAAGGTGGCGATCGCGAAGTTCGCCCTGCGCGGCCGGGAGCGCCTCGGCATGCTCCGGGTGGTCGGCGAGGCCATCGCGATGCACGGCCTGCTGTGGCCGGACGAGGTCCGCGCCCCCGAGGGCGTGGCCCCCGACACGAACGTCACGGTCCGGGATCAGGAACTGGACCTGGCCGACGCCCTGATGGACACCCTGGGCGAGGTCGACCTGGAGGACCTGCACGACGAGTACCGCGAGGCGGTGGAGGAGGTCATCGCCGCGAAGGCCGCCGGCGAGGCCCTGCCGCAGGCCCCCGAGCCGGCCACGGGCGGCAAGGTCCTCGACCTCATGGCCGCCCTGGAGAACAGTGTCCGCGCGGCCCGCGAGTCCCGGGGCGAGGAGGCCGGCGAGCACGCCGAGGTCAAGTCGCTCCCGCAGCGCAAGACGGCCCGCGCGGCGCCCAAGGAGACCGGCGGCAAGAAGTCGGCGTCCACCGCGAAGAAGACGGCGGCCAAGAAGACCACGGCCTCCGCGAAGAAGTCGACCGCCAAGTCCGGCCAGGGCGCGAAGAAGACGGCGTCGAAGAGCACCGCGAAGAAGACGGCCACGAAGAAGTCGACCCCGCGCAAACGCCCGGCCTGACCCGCACGGCCCCTCGAACCCGGCCCTGCGGGGTCGGACGGTCTTGAGCCGGCCGCCGTCGACGACCAGGTCCGCTCCGTTCGGGGCGCGGGTGCGGCCGCTCACCAGTATGCGGACGACCTGGGCGACCTCCTCCGGCTCGGTGAGCCGGCCCGTGGGGCGCCGACGCCGTCCGGGTCGGTCCAGGCCGGGGTGCGCGCCGGGCCGGGGAGACGGTGTTCACCCGGACACCCTTCGGGTCGACTTCCATACTGGCCCAACGCCACGATGTCCGACCGGAAACGCTTACCGGACCTGGACGCTCAGTGATGCTCGGAGACGAGCACCGCACGAGTGCCGGGCTCCAGCGCCTGGAAGACATGGGGGACATCGGCCGGATAGCAGATGTAGTCGCCCGGGCGGAGCTCCACCGGCTCGTCGGCCGTGCCCACCAGGGCCCGGCCCGAGCTGATCACGACGTGCTCGACGACTCCGGGCGGGTGCGGCGCCGAGGAGCGCTGCGGCCCGGGCTCGGCGGCGACGCTGTAGACGTCCCGCCGGGCCCCGGGCGGGGAGGCGGCGAGGAGCGTGGCCCGGTAGTCGCTCTGCTCGGACCCGACGGCCGGCCCTTCCCCCGCCCGGATCACCTGCACCTGCGGCCGCGACACGGCGACCAGTCGCGAGAAGGGGATCTCCAGGGCCACGCAGAGCGCCCACAGCGTCTCCAGGCTCGGATTCCCCGTGCCCGACTCCAGCTGGGAGAGCGTGGACTTGGCGAGCCCGGCCCTGCGGGCGACCTCGGTGAGGGACAGCCCCGCCCGGACGCGCTCCGCCCGCAGCGACGCGGCGATGACTTCGATCGGGGGCTTGGGGGCGGGGCCGGCCTCGGACATGGCGCGTTCGCTCCAATGGTCGTTCGTTTGTCTTGACGAACATCGTAAGCCATGTCCACTATAAAAAACATGCGTTCGCTATGGAGAACACCGGGAGACCGAATACCGGGAGGCCGAACACGGGGAGGCCGAACACCGGACTGCCGAACACTGGATGGCGCGCTGCTCCGCGACATCGCGCTGGTCTGCCTGGCGGTAGGGGTGATCGGCATGTCCTACGGCGCCGTCGCGGTCACGTCCGGGTTCGCCTGGTGGTTCCCGGTCCTGATGGGGGTGCTCGTCCTCGCCGCCTCGTCCGAGTTCCTGTTCGTCGGGATCATCGCCGCCGGCGGCAGCCCGATCGCCGCGCTGCTGGCCGGGCTGCTGGTCAACGCGCGCCACCTGCCCTTCGGTCTGGCGGTGCCCGACGTCCTCGGGCGGGGCCGGCGCAAAATGCTCGGCACGCATCTCATGAACGACGAGACGGTCGTCTTCGCCCTCGCCCAGGACGAGCCGGAGCGCAAACGGGCCGCGTACTGGCTGTGCGGCCTGGGCATCCTGATCTGCTGGCCCGCCGGCGCAGCGCTCGGCGCACTGCTCGGCAGCGTCGTGCGGGACACCGACGCACTCGGCCTGGACGCCATGTTCCCCGCGGTGATCCTGGCGCTGATCCTGCCCGCGCTGAAGGACAAACCCCTGCGGCGCACGGCACTGACCGCCGCGGCCCTGGCCCTGACCGTCACCCCGTTCCTCCCGGCGGGCCTGCCGGTCCTGCTGGCCCTGGCCGCCCTGCCCCTGTTCACCGTCAGGACGAGGAAGAAGGCCACACGGTGAGCGACACCGCCATACCCCTCCCGCCGACGCTGGCGGCGATGCTCGCCCTGGCGGCCGGCACTTTACTGCTGCGCCTCTCCGGACCGGCCCTACGCGCGAGATGCACGCTCCCGGAGCGCGCCGAAAAACTGCTGGAGGTCTCGGCGGTCCTCCTGCTCGCCGCCCTGGCCGCCACGTCCGCCCTCACCGAGGACCACGCCTTCACCGGCCCCGCCCGACCGCTCGGGGTACTGGCCGGCGGAGTGCTCGCCTGGCGCAGGGCCCCGTTCCTCGTGGTCGTACTGGTGGCGGCGGCCACGACGGCACTGCTGCGACTGGCGGGAGTTCCCTGACGCTCCCTTAGGCGGACCTGACTCCTCAGGCCACGCGCCGCCCCTCCTGCCCGGACTCGCCCTCGTCCTCCTGCTCGTCCGGCAGATGGACGTCGTCGACGGCGATGTTGACCTCGACGACCTCCAGCCCGGTCATCCGCTCCACCGCGTTGATGACGTTGGTGCGGACATCCGCGGCGGTGTCGGCGATCGCCGCGCCGTACTCCACGACGACATCGAGATCGACGGCGGCCTGGCGCTCGCCGACCTCCACCTTCACTCCCTGGGTGACCCCACTGCCCCCACCCGGCACCCGCTGGCGCACGGCCCCGAAGGCCCTGGTCATCCCTCCGCCGAGGTTGTGCACCTCGGGGATCTCCCGGGCCGCCATGCCCGCGATCTTCGCCACGACCACGTCCGCGACAGCGGTGCTTCCCCGGGTCTCCGGGGGAGCCGTGCTGTCTCCTCGGCGAACCTGCGGTGTCGTGCCCCCGTCCTGCTTTCCCGTGCCCGTTGCGGTGTTTCTGCGCTGTGTGGTCTCCGTCATGACCGTCACCTCGTTGATCGGTGCGGGGTATGAGCAGCGTCGCTCCTATCCACCGTAGAACAATGGTGCGTACGGTGCGAAAGTGCTGAAACTGCCCGAACTGGCCACTCACCGCGCGAGGCGGTCGACGTGGCGCTGAAGGACGGCCGACGCCGTCTCCGGCGAGTGATGCCCCGCGAGAACGTGCACGGTGAGGCCGTCGGCGACGGCGAGGAGCGTATGCGCCTCCTGGACGGCGTCGAGGTGCGGCGGAAACTCCTGGGTGTCCTGTCCATAGCCGATGAGCCACACGACGAGATCATGAAGCTTGGCGTACGTCTCATGCAGGACGGCGGCGAGCCTCTCACTGGTGGGAGCATGACCGACGAAGGCCAGCCACACATGCGCCTGAGCCCTCGACTCCTCGTCCAGCAGGGCGAGTTCCGCCAGGGTGTGCGACAGCAGGGTGGTCGCGGCCTGTGGGGTGGAGGTCGCGGCGATGCGCTGGTCGGCCCGCTCGCTGACGCGTTGTGAGATGTGCTCCAGGGCGAAGAGCAGCATGTCCTCCTTGGTGCGGAAGCATCGCTGCACGGCCCCCATGGACACGTCCGCCTCGGCGGCGACATCCCGGAGGCTGACGGCCTCCATCCCGGAACGCGCGACCAGGGCGCACACCGCCTCCGCGATCCGCAGCCGCCGCTCCTCGTAGTCGACCTGCTTGGGCACGCGCCGCTCCTCCCGACCCCTCTTTTCCGATGCACTTGCATCATAACCGCGGACCCTGCACGATGTGATGCGACCGCATCGAAAAAACTCCCGAAGGGCCCCGTCATGCCAAAACAGCAGCTCAATGCCTCGAAAACCCACTCGGGTCAGGGCCTGCTCTGGCTGTTCGGCGCCATCCTGTCCGTCCAGGGCTTCGGCTCCGCCATGACAGAGGCAGGCTGGAACACGAGCTTCGGCGTCGCCGGCCTCCTACGCGCAGCACACGTCCCCGAATGGGGCACCCTCCTGGTCGGCTGCGGGGGTGCGGCCCTACTGGCTACGGCGGCACGCCGCCACTACACGAAGGGCCGGGCCAGTCGGCGTCCTTGAGCGGCTCGGGCCTCACCGATTACCCAGTAGAGCGTGATGGGCCGTTCGAGGGTGGGTCTGAGCTGGGACTTTGGCAGAACTCAAATAGGCCTCCGGCCCTCCGAAGCAGTGCCGCTCCGCCGACCTGATCGGCTGCAGCGTCATGGGTTTTCTCGTTACTCGACGGGGCGGCCGATGAGTTTGTGGCTCCCGGCCGGTCCAAGCTCGTGACACCTCAGGAAAGGACACCGCCATGTCGGAGCTTCTCGTCGACTTCATCACCTCCCTCGACGGCCACGCATCGGGAGAGGGATGGCCCGGGTTCTGGGGCCTCGAGGGCCCGGAGTACCTCGCATGGCTCGGTGAGCAGCCCGAGGCCACCTACCTGATGGGAGCGAACACCTACCGCTTGATGTCGGGCTTCGCCGCAGGCGAGGTCCCGAGTGGCCAAGACGAGTTCAGGCCCGAAGAAGAGGCGTCCGTCGACGAGCTCACGCAAGCGTCCAAGGTGGTGTTCTCCTCCTCACTCGAGGAGCCACTGACGTGGGCCAACTCCACGCTCGTCCGCGACGACGCCGTCGAGGCGGTCCGCGCCATGAAGTCGAGTGGCTCGGGGCTCCTCAGCACGATCGGCAGCATCAGCCTGTGCCGGTCGCTGCTACGAGCCGGACTCGTCGACCGCTTCCGGGTCGTGATGTTCCCGGTGATCACCGGGGCCACGGGCGAAGAACGCATCTACGACGGCTATCCGGACGTTGCCCTCGAGATGATCGAGCACCGCACCTTCGACGGCCGCATCCAGTTGGTCGAGTACAAGCCCCGCGTGCTCGAGCACCCGCCGCTCGGCGTCCCTGCGTGACGTCGTCCCGTCCGCCGGTCTGGACGGCCGTCAGGCCGGCGCCGGCGGGCGCGGAGCAAGACCTGATCAATAAAACCGCGAAGGGCTTGCTGACAGCCTCGCCACCGTGGCTCTCGCGATGATGGGGGAGGACCCCAATGCACCAGCGCTGGAGGACGTTCGGCGCGCCGTGCGAGGGGCCGTCGTACCGGGCTCACAGGGACGATGAGCCGCCGGCGGACCTGGAGGCGGCGTGCACGTGGCTCGCGGCCCACTCTCTTCCGCTCTCGGCTCACGAGCGGATGGGCCCGTACTAGGCACGCCGGTCGGGCGCCACTCACGCTGATCGTGTCGAGTGTCGATCGCAGGTCTATCGCGACCAGCGCGAAACAACGACAAAGAGCGGGAGTCAGTGAGACTGACTCCCGCCCTTTCATGTCGGCATCCGCCCTGGTCAGCGTGTGATTTCTGCTGATCTTCGGCGAGTGCCCCCGGCAGGATTCGAACCTGCGCACACGGCTCCGGAGGCCGTTGCTCTATCCCCTGAGCTACGGGGGCGTGTCGGTCGCGTTGCTCGCGGCGACGGGTAGAACACTACCAGCTCCCTCGGCGTGGTCATGAACGGGTTTCCGCTGTCGGGGGCGGGGTTGTGGGTCGCCCGGTCGGGGTGGAAGTGGGGAAAACCCGGACGCGGTGGCCGGGGCCGACCTACTCTCGAGTTGTGCCAGGCGCGTCGGGCCGGGTGCTTGTTGTGGACGACAACAAGGTCATCCGGCAGTTGATCAGGGTCAACCTCGAGCTGGAGGGGCTTGAGGTCGTGACCGCGGCCGATGGTGCCGAGTGTCTCGATGTCGTTCATCAGGTGCGGCCCGATGCCGTGACCCTCGACGTCGTCATGCCCCGGCTGGACGGGATCCGGACCGCCGCTCGCCTGCGAGCCGATCCGCGTACCCGTGACATGCCCCTCGCGATCATCAGTGCCTGTACCCAGTACGAGGTCGAGGCCGGGCTCGAAGTGGGCGTCGACGCCTTCCTCGCCAAGCCCTTCGAGCCCGCTGAACTCGTCGGGATGGTGCGGCAGTTGATCGAGCGGGAGCGGAGTGGGGGCAGGCCGGGGGGCGGTAGTCGTGCCGCCGGCGGTGGTGCGCCGGCTTACGGGTCCGTCCTCGGTGCGGGGGAGGCCGAACGGGCCGGGAGCGCCGGCGGGTGATCCGTCGGCCGCGTACGGATCGCCGGTCCATAGCCGTGCACGGCGGCTGTGCACAGTAGCTGCCACGGCCCTCACGCCCCGCGTCCACATCCCGGACCCTTCCCGAAACCGGCTCGCCTCCGCACCCCCCTCCTCCCATACGCTTGTCCCCGTGACCCCCGTCGAGCTCTCCCGCACCGTGCTGCACGCCGTGCGTCGCGCTGTCGACGAGGGCGAGCTCAGCGTGACCGTGCCGGAGCGGGCCGTGCTCACTCCGCCGGGGCCCGGGGGCTGTGGCGACTACGCCACCGGCATCGCCCTCCAGCTGGCCGGCGCGGCAGGGCAGCCGCCGCGGCGCGTGGCCGAGATCCTCAGGGCGCGGCTTGCGGGGGAGGCCTTCATCGGCGATGTCGTCGTCACGGGGCCCGGGTTTCTCAACTTCAGCCTGGAACACGACGCCACCGCACTGCTCGTCGAGGAGATCCTGCGGCGTGGGCGGCGGTACGGCCACGCCGAGGGGGCCGGCGGGACCGTCGTGCGGCTCCGGTGCCCGGCAGAGGTCCGTGCCGTCGTCGTCGCGGATGCCCTGGCCCGCGTGCTGCGCAGCCAGGGCGACGTCGTAAGCGTCACGTGCGACGGCCGGCCCGCGCCGGAGTGGGAGACCGTCCTCGGTGTGGATGCCGACCCATCGGGCAGTCCCTCCCGCTCCGCAGGCCCCCGCTCCCTCCCCGACCTCGACATCACCATCCACCCCGCCCCCACCCCCACCGACCCCGTGCCCCTCGGCCGCGACGCCGGCCGCTGGGCACTGCTGTACCCGGCCGCCCACGACCGGCCCCGGATCCCCGGTGATCACCTGGTCCAGCGGGAGGCCAACCCTCTCTTCCGCGTCCGGTACGCCCACGCCCGCACCCGGGCACTTCTGCGCAACGCCGCCGACCTGGGCTTCCACCCCGAGCCCGGCCCCGTGAGCGACGCGGAGGCACTGCTCGCCGCCCTCGGCGACCACCCCCGCATCCTCACCACCACCGCCACCCACCGCGGCCCCGACCGCCTGGCCCGGCACCTCGTCACCGTCGCCGACGCCACGCTGCCCCTGCTCCCCGCCGTGCTGCCCCTCGGCGACGAGAAACCCTCGGCCGCCCACCGTGCCCGGCTCGCCCTCGCCGAAGCCGCCGGGGCGGTGCTGGCCGGTGGCCTGTCCCTGCTCGGCATCGACGCACCCGACCACCTCTGAGAGACGCATACCGATCATGAGCCGTTCCGCACACCCCGCCGGGCCCCGTCACGCCGACGTCCTCCCCGAGGGCCACTACTCGGCGCCGCCCGCCGACCTGAACGCCCTGGACCCCAAGATCTGGGCGCAGACCGTGACGCGTGACGAGCGCGGTGTCGCCACCGTCGGGGGGATCTCCGTCACACGGCTCGCCGAGGAGTTCGGCACCCCGGCCTACTTCCTCGACGAGGCCGACTTCCGGGCCCGCGCGCGTGCGTGGCGTACCGCGTTCGGGGCCGACGCCGACGTCTACTACGCCGGCAAGGCGTTCCTCTCCCGTGCCGTCGTGCGCTGGCTGCACGAGGAAGGGCTGAACGTCGACGTCTGCTCCGGCGGCGAGCTGGCCACCGCCCTCTCCGCCGGCATGCCCGCCGACCGCATCGCCTTCCACGGCAACAACAAGTCCGTCGACGAGATCACCAGGGCCGTCGAGGCCGGTGTGGGGCACATCGTGCTCGACTCCTTCCAGGAGATCGCCCGCGTCGCCCACATCGCGCAGAGCCTCGGGAAGCGGCAGAAGGTCCTGATCCGGATCACCGTCGGTGTCGAGGCTCACACCCACGAGTTCATCGCCACGGCCCACGAGGACCAGAAGTTCGGCATCCCGCTGGCCGGCGGGCAGGCCGCCGAGGCGGTACGCCGTGCCCTCCAGCTCGACGGCCTCGAACTCGTCGGCCTCCACAGCCACATCGGTTCGCAGATCTTCGACATGTCCGGGTTCGAGGTCGCCGCACACCGGGTCGTCTCGCTGCTCAAGGACGTCCGCGACGAGCACGGCGTCGAGCTGCCCGAGATCGACCTCGGCGGCGGGCTCGGGATCGCGTACACGAGTGACGACGACCCGCGCGAGCCGCACGAGATCGCCAAGGCGCTCAGCGAGATCGTCAGCCGTGAGTGCGAGGCCGCCCAGCTGCGCACGCCGCGCATCTCCGTCGAGCCGGGCCGCGCCATCGTCGGCCCGACCGCCTTCACGCTCTACGAGGTCGGCACCATCAAGCCCCTCGACGGGCTGCGGACGTACGTCTCCGTCGACGGCGGCATGTCGGACAACATCCGCACCGCGCTCTACGACGCCGAGTACAGCGTCGCACTGGTCTCCCGCACCTCCGACGCCGAGCCGATGCTCGCCCGGGTCGTCGGCAAGCACTGCGAGAGCGGGGACATCGTCGTCAAGGACGCGTTCCTGCCGGCCGACCTGGCACCGGGTGACCTCATCGCCGTACCGGCCACGGGCGCCTACTGCCGGTCCATGGCCAGCAACTACAACCACGTGCTGCGGCCGCCCGTCGTCAGCGTGCGGGACGGCGAGGCCCGGGTGATCATCCGCCGTGAGACGGAGGAGGACCTGCTGCGTCTCGACGTCGGCTGAACGAGAAGCCGAAGGGCTCGGGGCGGAAGATCTCCTGTCTTCCGCCCCCGTACAAATGAAATAGACATCTCACGATCCGGACCGGGGGCAGAAACTCCCGTCCGGTGAGTGAGACTGGTTCCACCGTAGAAGGTAATGAGGAAACGAGGTCGGATGATGCGTACGCGTCCGCTGAAGGTGGCGCTGCTGGGCTGTGGAGTGGTCGGCTCAGAGGTGGCGCGCATCATGACGACGCACGCCGACGACCTCACGGCCCGGATCGGCGCCCCGGTGGAGCTGGCGGGCGTGGCCGTGCGGCGGCCCGACAGGGTCAGGGAGGGCATCGACCCGGCCCTCGTCACCACCGACGCCACCGCCCTCGTCAAACGCGGCGACATCGACGTCGTGGTGGAGGTGATCGGCGGCATCGAGCCCGCGCGGACCCTCATCACCACCGCCTTCGAGCACGGCGCCTCCGTCGTCTCCGCCAACAAGGCGCTGCTCGCCCAGGACGGGGCGGCCCTGCACGCCGCCGCCGACGAGCACGGCAAGGACCTCTACTACGAGGCCGCCGTCGCCGGTGCCATCCCGCTGATCCGGCCGCTGCGCGAGTCCCTCGCCGGCGACAAGATCAACCGGGTGATGGGCATCGTCAACGGCACGACGAACTTCATCCTCGACAAGATGGACTCGACCGGGGCCGGGTATCAGGAGGCCCTCGACGAGGCCACCGCCCTCGGCTACGCCGAGGCCGACCCGACCGCCGACGTCGAGGGCTTCGACGCCGCCGCCAAGGCCGCCATCCTCGCCGGTATCGCGTTCCACACGCGCGTGCGCCTCGACGACGTCTACCGCGAGGGCATGACCGAGGTGACGGCGGCCGACTTCGCCTCCGCGAAGGAGATGGGCTGCACCATCAAGCTGCTCGCCATCTGCGAGCGGGCTGCGGACGGGGCGTCCGTCACCGCGCGCGTGCACCCCGCGATGATCCCGCTGAGCCACCCGCTGGCCTCCGTGCGCGGCGCCTACAACGCCGTGTTCGTCGAGTCCGACGCCGCCGGGCAGCTCATGTTCTACGGCCCCGGAGCAGGCGGTTCCCCGACGGCCTCGGCCGTGCTCGGCGACCTCGTCGCCGTCTGCCGCAACCGGCTCAGCGACGCGACCGGACCGGGTGAGTCCGCCTACGCCGCCCTGCCGGTGTCACCGATGGGCGACGTGGTCACGCGCTACCACATCAGCCTCGACGTGGCCGACAAACCGGGTGTTCTCGCCCAGGTGGCGACCGTCTTCGCCGAGCACGGCGTCTCGATCGATACGGTTCGCCAGCAGGGGAAGGACGGCGAGGCGTCCCTCGTCGTCGTCACGCACCGTGCGTCCGACGCGGCCCTCACCGGGACCGTCGAGGCGTTGCGCAAGCTCGACACCGTGCGTGGTGTCGCCAGCATCATGCGGGTTGAAGGAGAGTAACCAGCAATGACCCACCAGTGGCGCGGAATCATCGAGGAGTACCGGGACCGCCTTCCGGTATCCGACAGCACGCCGGTCGTGACGCTCCGTGAGGGCGGCACGCCGCTCGTGCCCGCGCAGGTGCTCTCCGAGCGCACGGGCTGCGAGGTCCACCTCAAGGTGGAGGGCGCGAATCCGACCGGGTCCTTCAAGGACCGCGGTATGACCATGGCCATCACCAGGGCCAAGGAGGAGGGGGCGAAGGCCGTCATCTGCGCCTCCACCGGCAACACGTCGGCCTCCGCCGCCGCGTACGCCGTGCGGGCCGGGATGGTCTGTGCCGTGCTCGTGCCGCAGGGCAAGATCGCGCTCGGCAAGATGGGCCAGGCCCTCGTGCACGGCGCGAAGATCCTCCAGGTCGACGGCAACTTCGACGACTGCCTCACGCTCGCGCGCGGCCTGAGCGACAACTACCCGGTGGCGCTGGTCAATTCGGTCAACCCGGTACGTATCGAGGGCCAGAAGACCGCCGCGTTCGAGATCGTGGACATGTTGGGTGACGCGCCCGACATCCACGTCCTGCCGGTGGGCAACGCGGGCAACATCACGGCCTACTGGAAGGGCTACACGGAGTACGCCGCCGACGGCGTCGCCACCCGCACCCCCCGGATGTGGGGCTTCCAGGCCTCCGGCAGCGCCCCGATCGTGCGCGGCGAGATCGTCAAGGACCCCTCGACCATCGCCACCGCCATCCGCATCGGCAACCCGGCCTCCTGGCAGTACGCGATCGCCGCGCGGGACGAGTCGGGTGGGTTCATCGACGAGGTGACGGACCGTGAGATCCTGCGCGCCTACCGGCTGTTGGCCTCGCAGGAGGGCGTCTTCGTCGAGCCCGCGTCCGCCGCGTCCGTCGCCGGTCTGTTGAAGGCCGCCGAGCAGGGCAAGGTCGACCCGGGGCAGCGGATCGTGTGCACCGTCACGGGCAACGGCCTGAAGGACCCCGACTGGGCCGTCGCCGGTGCCCCGCAGCCGGTCACCGTACCCGTCGACGCGGCGGCCGCGGCGGAGCGCCTCGGACTGGCCTGACGTGCGCCTACGTGTCGAGCGCCGGTGTAACGCTCGACACGGTCCGGCGTAAGACGGCGCTTGCCGGGGGAGTTTCCCTACGGGGGGTGCACAGGGGGCTTACGACACGCATCGTGCGCCTCCTGTGCGCCCTATGTCGCCACAGAACCTTCCTTCGATAGGCTGTACTGAACCCGCCCGCCGCATATGCCGCGGAGCTGCGCCGTCTCCGCGGCCCCCAGGGTTCTCGTACGCCATCGAATGTCCATCCCACGTCATTCGACAATCACGCAGCTCAAGGAGAGTCATCGAGCGATGGCCGGTCCAGCGTTCCGCGCCGCCGCCGTCCGGGTGCGCGTCCCCGCCACCAGTGCCAACCTCGGCCCGGGCTTCGACGCCCTCGGCCTCGCGCTGGGGTTGTACGACGACGTGGTCGTCCGGGTGGCCGACTCCGGGCTGCACATCGACATCGCGGGTGAGGGCAGCGAGACCCTCCCGCGCGACGAGCGGCACCTTCTCGTACGTTCCCTGCGCACCGCCTTCGATCTGCTGGGCGGGCAGCCGCGCGGCCTGGAGATCGTCTGCGCCAACCGCATTCCGCACGGCCGGGGCCTGGGCTCCTCCTCGGCCGCCATCTGTGCCGGCATCGTCGCCGCCCGGGCCGTGACCATAGGCGCCGAGGCCAAGCTCGACGACACCGCGCTGCTGGAACTCGCCACCGAGATCGAGGGCCACCCCGACAATGTCGCCGCATGTCTGCTGGGCGGCTTCACGCTCTCCTGGATGGAGGGCGGCGCGGCCCGGGCGATCAGGATGGAGCCCGCCGATTCCATCGTTCCGGTGGTTTTCGTACCCGGAAAGCCGGTACTCACCGAAACCGCGCGCGGCCTGCTCCCGCGCTCCGTGCCGCACGTCGACGCGGCCACCAACGCGGGCCGTGCCGCCCTGCTCGTCGAGGCCATGACACGGCGCCCCGAGCTGCTGCTGCCCGCCACCGAGGACCGTCTGCACCAGGAGTACCGCGCCCCGGCCATGCCCGAGAGCGCGGCGCTGGTGGAGCGGCTGCGGGCCGAGGGCGTCCCCGCGGTCATCTCCGGCGCCGGCCCGACGGTCATGGCGCTGGCCGACGCGGGCACCGCCGACAAGGTCGAGGCCCTGGCGGGCGCCGACTGGGCCGCCAACCGGCTGAGTCTCGATCCGCAGGGCGCGATCGTCCTGCCGCTCGCGGCCTCCAGTGACATCTGAAAGCGCACGGTTGCCGGATTTCGAGAGGGGGAATGTTTGTTGGATCCGGTAGTGTTAACCTCAAGTCTGCACCCGACCCCACCATGGCGAGGTGCCTCGTGTCCCCGTCCGGGACAGACATTCTTCCGGGAGCCCCCCAAGCCGCACTGTGTTCCGTACGTCGGACCGTACGCCGTACACGGACACTGAGCGGGGCGCAGGGCACGCTCCGGAACCGGTGCGACCACGCCGCGTGACACTGACACTGGGTGTCACGGCACATGGAAGCGCCATCACCAGATTCCTCCGCCGCTGAGGCGGACCACCGCCCCGGCACGGTTCACACCACACGGACCGAAGCCGGACAGCACAACCGGTCGCCGAGCCAGACAGGCCGACGTCCGCTCCAGGGAAGGACCCTTCGTGAGCGACACCACCGATCTGATGGGCGCACGTGTCGAGGAGACCGCTGCCGCGCCCGCCACGGACGCCTCCGCGCCTGCCACCGGTGCCGGCTCCCGGCGGCGCCGCGGTACCGGCCTCGAGGGCATGGTGCTGGCCGAGCTGCAACAGGTCGCATCCGGCCTCGGTATCAGGGGCACCGCGCGTATGCGCAAGAGCCAGCTGATCGAGGTCATCAAGGAGGCGCAGGCGTCCGGCGGCGCCGCTCCGGCGGCGAAGGCCGAGGCCCCCGCCGAGACCAAGCCGAAGCGCCGCGCCACCTCCCGGACCCGTACGGGGGACAACGCCGAGAAGGCGGAGAAGAAGGCGGACGCGAAGCAGGCTTCCGAGGCCCCCGCCGAGAAGGCCGACAAGGCCCAGAAGGCCGTGGCCCAGCAGCAGATCGACATTCCCGGCCAGCCCGCCAGCGACGACGCGCCCTCCGAGCGCCGCCGTCGCCGGGCCACCGCCGACGCCGGTTCCCCGGCCGCCGTCGCTCCGGAGACGGTCGCCGCCGAGGCGAAGAACGAGGCGAAGAACGAGTCCAAGGGCGAGTCCCAGCCGCAGCAGCAGTCCCAGAACGACGCCAAGTCCGACGGGGGCGAGGGCGGCGAGGGCCGTCGTCGCGACCGCCGTGACCGCGGCCGGGACAGGGACCGCGACGGCGGCCGCGACCGCGACCGCCGGGGCAACAAGGGCGACGACCAGCAGGGCGGCCAGCGCGGCCAGCAGAACCAGCAGCAGGGCGGCGGCCGCCAGGACCGTGACCGTCAGCAGGATGACGACGACTTCGAGGGCGGCCGGCGTGGCCGTCGCGGGCGTTACCGCGACCGCCGGGGCCGCCGCGGCCGCGACGACGTCGCCTCCGAGCCGCAGATCGCCGAGGACGACGTCCTGATCCCCGTCGCGGGCATCCTGGACATCCTCGACAACTACGCCTTCATCCGCACGTCCGGCTACCTGCCCGGCCCGAACGACGTGTACGTCTCCCTCGCCCAGGTCCGCAAGAACGGCCTGCGCAAGGGTGACCACATCACCGGTGCGGTCCGTCAGCCGAAGGAAGGCGAGCGCCGCGAGAAGTTCAACGCGCTGGTGCGCCTGGACTCCGTCAACGGCATGGCGCCCGAACACGGCCGTGGCCGCCCGGAGTTCAACAAGCTGACGCCGCTGTACCCGCAGGACCGCCTCCGCCTGGAGACGGACCCGGGCGTCCTCACCACCCGCATCATCGACCTGGTCTCGCCCATCGGTAAGGGGCAGCGCGGTCTGATCGTGGCCCCGCCGAAGACCGGCAAGACCATGATCATGCAGGCGATCGCCAACGCGATCACGCACAACAACCCCGAGTGCCACCTGATGGTCGTCCTCGTCGACGAGCGTCCGGAAGAGGTCACCGACATGCAGCGGTCGGTCAAGGGCGAGGTCATCTCCTCGACCTTCGACCGCCCGGCCGAGGACCACACGACGGTCGCGGAACTCGCCATCGAGCGTGCCAAGCGGCTGGTCGAGCTCGGTCACGACGTGGTCGTCCTGCTGGACTCCATCACGCGTCTGGGCCGTGCGTACAACCTCGCCGCCCCGGCCTCCGGCCGCATCCTGTCCGGTGGTGTCGACTCGACGGCGCTGTACCCGCCGAAGCGCTTCTTCGGTGCCGCCCGGAACATCGAGGACGGCGGCTCGCTGACCATCCTCGCCACCGCCCTGGTGGACACCGGGTCCCGCATGGACGAGGTGATCTTCGAGGAGTTCAAGGGCACCGGCAACGCGGAGCTCAAGCTCGACCGGAAGCTCGCCGACAAGCGCATCTTCCCGGCGGTGGACGTCGACGCGTCCGGCACCCGTAAGGAAGAGATCCTGCTCGCCAGCGACGAACTCTCCATCGTCTGGAAGCTGCGCCGGGTGCTGCACGCCCTCGACCAGCAGCAGGCCGTCGAACTGCTCCTCGACAAGATGAAGCAGACGAAGTCGAACGCCGAGTTCCTGATGCAGATCCAGAAGACAACTCCGACGCCGGGCAACGGCGACTGAGGTAAGCACTGCGTAAGAGGGCCGCTCCCGGAAACGGGGGCGGCCCTTTGTGCTGTTCGCGTGAGGGTAGGATCACGCTCTCTTCGAACATGTGATCCCGAGGGGGGACATTCGTGGGTAGAACCATGCCTGGGGGCGGTCGGCACAGACGCCGGATACGCATCGGCCTTCCCGTCGCCGCGGCCGGTGTGGCCGCCGCCGTGGCCGCCGCGCTGCTGACGACGTCCGCCGGCGCGGCCACCCCGCTGCCGCAGCCGACGGTCAAGCCCGCCACCACCTCGCCGTCGCTCGCCGAGCTGGAGAAGCGCGTCGCGGGTGCCATGGCCGGTGACGACGTCGCGGGCAAGACGAGCAAGGCGTCGCTGAGCGCGAGCTCGAGCACGAGCCCTTCCACCATCGACCCGAAGATCATCGGCGGCAGCGAGACGACCATCACCTCGGCCCCGTGGATGGCGCAGCTGCACTACTACGACGACCGGGGCACCTCGACCACCAGCGACGACATCGGCTTCTTCTGCGGCGGCGCCGTCGTCGCGCCGACGAAGATCCTCACCGCCGCGCACTGCGTCAAGGGCTACGACTGGCACGCCAACGGCGCGATCGTCACCGGCACCTCCCAACTGCCCTCGGCCGACGGCACCGACCTGCACGGCGGCACCGTCACCGGCATCTGGCGGCAGTGGAACCACCCGTCGTACAACGCGACGACCATCGACAACGACATCGCGGTGCTCACCCTGCCCGTCCCGGTGAAGGCCACGCCGATCCGCATGACGACGTCCGGCGACACCACGTCGTACCAGGCCGGCACCAGCGCCAAGGTCTACGGCTGGGGCCGCACCAGCTCCACCAGCGACGACATCTCCGAGACGCTGAAGACGGCCACGCTGCCCGTCCAGTCCGACACCACCTGCGCCGGCGCGTACGGCAGCGACTTCGTCAAGGGCCACATGGTCTGTGCGGGCAAGCCCGCCACCGGCAGCGACACCGGCACCACCACCGCCTGCAACGGCGACTCCGGCGGCCCGCTGGTCGTGAACAACCGGATCGTCGGTGTCGTCTCCTGGGGCGTGACGGACTGCGTCGCCAAGGGCGCCTACAGCGTCTTCAGCAAGGTCAGCACCTACGTCGGCGCCGCCTACCCGCGCCTCGACGACACCAACATCAGCGGCGACCACAAGGCCGACCTGTGGGTGCGCAACGCCTCCACCAAGACGGGCTACTCCAAGGACTCCAAGGGCACGTCCTTCGCCGCCCGCGAGTCCTGGGGCAACTGGAACGGCTTCAACACCGTCCTCCAGACGGACTTCGACCGGGACGGCTACCAGGACCTGGTCTACCGGCGCAGCAGCGACGGCGACGTCTTCTGGACCCACTACGTGATCTCCACCGGCACCTGGTCCACCAAGCAGATCGCCGACAACTGGAAGACCCGCACCCGCATCATCACCCCCGGTGACGTCACCGGCGACTACCTGCCCGACCTGCTCTCGGTCGACTCGGCGGGCGTGATGTGGATCTACCCGGGCAAGGGCAACGGCACCTTCTCGCCCCGCGTCAAGGTGAGCTCCGGCTGGAACCAGTACAACTCCGTGCGCGGCCACGGCGACTTCACCGGGGACGGCAAGACCGACCTGATCGCCCGCAGCGCGTCGGGCAGCTACATGTACCTCTACAAGGGCACCGGCAAGGCCGGCTCGGGCGCCTTCTCGGCCCGGGTCAAGGTGCGCACCTGGAGCGGCTACAACGCCTTCGACGCCACAGGCGACATCACCGGCGACGGCAAGGCCGACTTCCTGGCCCGCACCCCCGGCGGGACGCTCTACCTGTACCCGGGCACCGGCAAGGCGACCAGCGAGATCTTCGCCACAAGGATCTCTGTCGGTACCGATTTCAAGCAGTACGACATCTTCGGCTGAAACCGCAGGTGAGCGAGGTACCCCTCGCCGACACGAACACACACTGTGCCCACCGCCCCACGCGGTGGGCACAGTCCGTTGTGCAACCCTTTCCCGAGTTTCTCCGTCTGACCAGGCGGAGCGACGATGGTGCCAGGAGGCAGTCCCCGACCGATCACGCCTGGTACTGACCGCAGGGGGTAACCGACCGTAGACGAGCTGAGGAGCACATGTCTGCCGAGAGCACGCCGGGTCCGGGCATACCGGGCGATACCGGCACCAACGGGCCGCGCCACCGCGCCAAGGGCCGACGCCGCAAGCCCCCCAAGCGCCACAAGGGCCTGATGGTGACGGCCTGGACCGCCGCGGGGATCGTCGTCCTGGGCGGCGCCGGGGCGGGGTACGTGTACTTCAAGCTCAACGGCAACCTCAAGAGCGTCGACATCGACCAGGCCCTCGGCACGGACCGGCCCAAGAAGGCCGACAACGGCTCGGAGAACATCCTCGTCCTCGGCTCCGACACCCGCGCCGGCGGCAACAAGAAGCTCGGCGGCGGCACCGACGACGGCAGCGCCCGCTCCGACACGGCGATGATCGTGCACGTCTACAAGGGCCACAAGAAGGCCAGCGTGGTCTCCATCCCGCGCGACACCCTCATCGACCGGCCCGAGTGCACGGACACCAAGGGCAAGCAGTACCCCGCCGCGAACGGCGTGATGTTCAACTCCGCGTACTCCACCGGCGGGGCCGCCTGCGCCGTGAAGACCGTCGAGTCGATCACCGACCTGCGCATGGACCACTACCTGGAGGTCGACTTCGCCGGCTTCCAGCGGCTCATCGACGACCTCGGCGGCGTCGAGGTCACCACGACCAAGAACATCGACGACCCCGACAGCCACCTGAAGCTGAAGGCCGGCACCCACAGACTCGACGGCGAACAGGCCCTCGGCCTGGTCCGCACCCGGCACGGCGTCGGCGACGGCTCCGACCTCGGCCGCATCCAGCTCCAGCAGGCCTTCATCAAGGCGCTGGTCAACCAGGTCAAGGACGTCGGCGTCTTCACGAACCCGAAGAAGCTGCTCGACCTCGCGGAAACCGCGACCAAGACGGTGACGACCGACTCCGACCTCGGCTCGGTCAACAAGCTCGCGTCCTTCGCGGGCGGCCTCAAGGGCATCACCCCGTCCAACATGCACATGGTCACGATGCCGGTGGCCTACGACCCGGCCGACCCCAACCGGGTCCTGCTCCAGAAGAAGAAGGCCGACGAGATCTGGAAGGCCCTGGAGAACGACAAGCCGATCCCGAAGAGCGCGACGAAGGGCACGGCGACAGGTGAAGCCAAGGGTGTCGTGAGCGGCCGGTAGGAGGCGCGGGGAACAAACGACGGCAACCCCCGGTTTTGGGGGATGGCCCCAGTCCTGGCAGACTGGTACGTCGGCCCCGGTTCACGCTCCCGCACCCCGCGGCAGCGACCCGGCGCCCTCCCGAAACCTAGGAGACACCTTGAAGCGCGACATCCACCCCGCGTACGTCGAGACGCAGGTCAGCTGCACCTGCGGCGCGTCGTTCACCACCCGCAGCACCATCGAGTCCGGCGCGATCCGTGCCGATGTCTGCTCCGAGTGCCACCCGTTCTACACGGGCAAGCAGAAGATCCTCGACACCGGTGGCCGCGTGGCCCGCTTCGAGGCCCGCTTCGGCAAGGCCGCCGGCTCCAAGAAGTAGCGAGCCCCATTTCGCCGGTCCGCGGACGCGCCCCCTCACCGGGCGCTCCGGGACCGGCGTTTTTGGTCGCCCGCCCCTTCACCCACGTCAGTACACAGGAGCCAAGATGTTCGAGGCCGTCGAGGAACTCGTCGCCGAGCACGCCGACCTGGAGAAGAAGCTCGCCGACCCGTCGGTCCACGCCGACCAGGCCAACGCGCGCAGGATGAACAAGCGTTACGCCGAGCTCACCCCGATCGTCGCCACGTACCGCTCCTGGACGCAGACGGGCGACGACATCGAGACCGCGCGCGAATTCGCCGCCGACGACCCCGACTTCGTGGCCGAGGTCAAGGAGCTGGAGCAGCAGCGCGAGGAGCTGACCGAGAAGCTGCGCCTGCTCCTCGTCCCGCGCGATCCCAGCGACGACAAGGACGTCATCCTCGAGATCAAGGCGGGCGCGGGCGGCGACGAGTCGGCCCTGTTCGCCGGCGACCTGCTGCGCATGTACCTGCGGTACGCCGAGCGCGTCGGCTGGAAGACCGAGATCATCGACGCCACCGAGTCCGAGCTGGGCGGCTACAAGGACGTCCAGGTCGCCGTGAAGACCAAGGGCGGCCAGGGCGCGACGGAGCCCGGACAGGGCGTGTGGGCCCGCCTGAAGTACGAGGGCGGCGTGCACCGCGTGCAGCGGGTCCCGGCCACCGAGTCCCAGGGCCGTATCCACACCTCCGCCGCCGGTGTCCTCGTCACGCCCGAAGCCGAGGAGGTCGACGTGGAGATCAATCCCAACGACCTCCGCATCGACGTCTACCGCTCCTCCGGGCCGGGCGGACAGTCCGTCAACACCACCGACTCCGCCGTGCGCATCACGCACCTCCCGACCGGAGTCGTCGCCTCCTGCCAGAACGAGAAGAGCCAGTTGCAGAACAAGGAGCAGGCACTGCGTATCCTGCGCTCCAGGCTGCTCGCCATGGCACAGGAGGAGGCGGAGAGGGAGGCCGCCGACGCCCGCCGCAGCCAGGTCCGCACCGTCGACCGCTCCGAGAAGATCCGTACGTACAACTACCCGGAGAACCGCATCTCGGACCACCGTGTCGGCTTCAAGGCGTACAACCTGGACCAGGTCCTGGACGGCGACCTCGACGCGGTGATCCAGGCCTGTGTCGACGCGGACTCGGCCGCCAAGCTGGCAGCCGCGTAAGGACACGTAGGACTACTGAGTACCGGAGGACTTGCGTGAATCTGCTGCTCGCGGAGGTGGCCCAGGCCACCCAGCGGCTCGCCGACGCCGGCGTGCCCTCGCCGCGCACCGACGCGGAGGAGCTCGCCGCGTTCGTGCACGGCGTCAAGCGCGGCGAGCTGCACTCCGTCAAGGACTCCGACTTCGACGCCCGCTACTGGGAGGTCATCGCCCGCCGCGAGGCCCGCGAGCCGCTCCAGCACATCACCGGGCGCGCCTACTTCCGGTATCTGGAACTCCAGGTCGGCCCCGGGGTGTTCGTGCCCCGGCCCGAGACGGAGTCCGTGGTCGGCTGGGCCATAGACGCCGTACGGGCCATGGACGTCGTCGAGCCGTGCATCGTCGACCTGTGCACCGGCTCCGGCGCCATCGCGCTCGCCCTCGCCCAGGAGGTGCCGCGTTCGCGCGTGCACGCCGTGGAGCTGTCCGAGGACGCCCTCAGGTGGACCCGCAAGAACGTGGAGGGGTCCAGGGTCGAGCTGCGCCAGGGAGACGCCCTGACGGCCTTCCCGGACCTCGACGGCCAGGTCGACCTGGTCATCACCAACCCGCCGTACATCCCGCTCACCGAGTGGGAGTATGTCGCCCCCGAGGCGCGGGACTACGACCCCGACCTGGCCCTGTTCTCCGGCGAGGACGGCCTCGACCTCATCCGGGGCCTGGAGCGCACCGCGCACCGGCTGCTGCGCCCCGGCGGTGTCGTGGTCGTGGAGCACGCCGACACCCAGGGCGGCCAGGTGCCGTGGATCTTCGCCGAGGACCGCGGCTGGACCGACGCCGCCGACCACCCGGACCTGAACAACCGCCCGCGTTTCGCCACGGCCCGCAAGGCGCTGCCGTGAGCACACCGGGCACACCGCAGTCTTCGTGGACTTCATCCCAGCAGCACGTGTACGAGGAGGCCAGCTAAAGATGGCACGGCGATACGACACCAACGACGCGACCGACCGTGTGACCGGTCTGCGTGAGGCAGCGTCCGCCGTCCGCCGTGGCGAGCTCGTGGTGCTGCCGACGGACACGGTGTACGGCATCGGCGCCGACGCGTTCTCCTCGGAGGCGGTCGCCGACCTGCTGGAGGCCAAGGGCCGGGGCCGCAACATGCCCACGCCCGTCCTCATCGGCTCCCCGAACACGCTGCACGGGCTCGTCACGGACTTCTCGGAGCTGGCCTGGGAGCTGGTCGACGCCTTCTGGCCGGGCGCGCTGACGCTCGTCGCCAAGCACCAGCCGTCCCTCCAGTGGGATCTGGGCGACACCCGTGGCACGGTCGCCGTGCGCATGCCGCTGCACCCCGTCGCCATCGAGCTGCTGACGGAGGTGGGCCCGATGGCCGTCTCCTCCGCCAACCTGACCGGCCACCCGGCGCCGGAGGACTGCGACGCCGCGCAGGAGATGCTCGGCGACTCCGTCTCCGTCTACCTCGACGGCGGCCCGACCCCCGGCAACGTCCCGTCGTCGATCGTCGACGTGACCCGTGAGGTGCCGCTGCTGCTGCGCGCCGGCGCGCTCTCCGCGGAAGAGCTGCGAAAGGTAGTACCCGACCTCGAGGTGGCGAATTGACGGCCCCTGGAGCGGGGCGTGGCATAGGCAACGGGGAAAGCGCGGCGGAGATCACGACGACGTTCGTGGGGCTTCCGCGCGACAGCTTCCGCATCCTCCACGTCAGTACCGGCAACGTGTGCCGCTCGCCCATCACCGAGCGGCTGACCCGCCATTTCGTGCGGGAGCGGCTCGGGATCCTGGGCGGCGGGCTGATCGTGGAGAGCGCGGGCACCTGGGGTCACGAGGGCGCCCCCATGGAGGCCAATGCGGAGACCGTGCTGGCCGACTTCGGCGCGGACGCCTCCGGCTTCACCGGGCGCGAACTCCTCGACGAGCACGTGATCCGCGCCGACCTGGTGCTGACCGCCACCCGGGACCACCGGGCGCAGGTCATCTCCATGGGGCACTCGGCGGGCCTGCGGACCTTCACGCTCAAGGAGTTCACCCGTCTGGTGAAGGCCATCGACCCGACGACCCTGCCGCCCCTGGAGGAGGGCGTGGTCACCCGCGCGCGTGCGCTGGTGCGTGCCGCGGCGGCTCTACGCGGGTGGCTGCTGGCCCCGAACGCCGAGGCGGACGAGGTGTACGACCCGTACGGGGCGCCCCTGACGTTCTTCCGGTCCATCGGCGACGAGATACACCAGGCACTCGATCCGGTCGTCACGGCCCTCACGGGCGTCCCCGCAAAGACGTAACGACCGCGCGCCCCGGGGGCCCCGGGCCTACATTGGACGTACGTCACCGTCGACGCCGCCCGGAGCCCACCATGACGGTCACCCCTGCCATCGAGGCCGACCTCCTGCGCCGCCAGGACCCCGAACTCGCCGACATCCTGCTCGGCGAGCGGGAGCGGCAGGCGACGACGCTCCAGTTGATCGCCGCCGAGAACTTCAGCTCGCCGGCCGTCCTGGCCGCCCTCGGCTCGCCCCTCGCCAACAAGTACGCCGAGGGCTACCCCGGAGCGCGGCACCACGGTGGCTGCGAGTTCGCCGACGTCGCCGAACGCGTCGCCGTGGACCGGGCCATGGCCCTGTTCGGCGCCGAGCACGCCAACGTCCAGTCCCACTCCGGCTCTTCGGCCGTCCTGGCCGCCTACGCCGCCCTGCTGCGCCCCGGTGACACCGTCCTCGCCCTCGGCCTGCCGTACGGCGGTCATCTCACGCACGGGTCGCCGGCGAACTTCTCCGGCCGCTGGTTCGACTTCGTCGGATACGGCGTGGATGCCGAGTCCGGGCTGATGGACCACGAGCAGGTGCGCACCCTGGCGCGTACGCGTCGCCCCAAGGCGATCGTGTGCGGCTCGATCGCCTACCCCCGGCACATCGACTACGCGTTCTTCCGCGAGGTCGCCGACGAGGTGGGCGCATACCTCGTCGCGGACGCCGCGCATCCCATCGGGCTGGTCGCCGGGGGAGCGGCGCCGAACCCGGTGCCGTACGCGGACATCGTCTGTGCCACGACTCACAAGGTGCTGCGGGGCCCGCGCGGCGGCATGATCCTGTGCCGCGCGGAGCTGGCCGAGCGGGTCGATCGGGCCGTGTTCCCTTTCACACAGGGCGGCGCGCAGATGCACACCATCGCCGCCAAGGCGGTCGCGTTCGGGGAGGCGGCAACTGAGGCGTTCGCCGTGTACGCCCATCAGGTGGTCGCCAATGCGAGGGTTCTCGCGGCCCGGCTGGCCGCCGAGGGCATGGCCGTGACCACGGGCGGCACGGACACCCATCTCATCACCGCCGACCCGGCGCCGCTCGGCGTCGACGGCCGCACCGCCCGGGGCCGTCTCGCCGCCGCCGGCCTGGTCATGGACTGCTGCGCGCTGCCGCACGGCGACGCCCGGGGACTCAGGCTGGGCACGGCCGCCGTCACTACGCAGGGCATGGGCGAGGCGGAGATGGCGCGGATCGCCAAGCTGCTCGCGGGGGTGCTCAGGGGCGTGACCGAGACCGCGAGGGCCCGTGAAGAAGTGCGGGAGCTGGCCGGTGGATTTCCGCCGTATCCCCGCTGAGACGGGGTAAGCGCACCAGGGTGCACAGCTACTCGTGCAACCATCGTCGCTACCCGGAAGTCCCCACACATATGCGCGCATCGCTAGGGTGTGGGGCTGAGATGGCCAGCGAGACCTGTGGGGAAGCCCGTGCGTGAATACCTGCTGACGCTCTGCATCACGGCCGCGGTGACGTATCTGCTGACAGGGCCGGTACGGAAGTTCGCGATCGTGGCCGGAGCGATGCCGGAGATCCGGGCACGTGACGTGCACCGGGAACCCACTCCGCGGCTCGGCGGGATCGCGATGTTCTTCGGCCTGTGCGCGGGCCTGCTGGTCGCCGACCACCTGACCAACCTCAACCAGGTCTTCCAGGCCTCGAACGAACCCCGGGCGCTGCTGTCCGGGGCGGCCCTGATCTGGCTGATCGGTGTGCTGGACGACAAGTTCGAGATCGACGCCCTGATCAAGCTGGGCGGCCAGATGATCGCCGCGGGCGTGATGGTCGTGCAGGGTCTGACGATCCTGTGGCTGCCGATCCCGGGCATCGGCTCGGTGGCGCTCACCCAGTGGCAGGGCACCCTGCTGACGGTGGCGCTGGTCGTCATCACGATCAACGCGGTCAACTTCGTCGACGGCCTGGACGGCCTCGCGGCCGGCATGGTCTGCATCGCGGCCACCGCGTTCTTCCTGTACGCCTACCGGATCTGGTACTCGTACGGCGTCGAGGCCGCCGCCCCCGCCACGCTCTTCTCGGCGATCCTGATGGGCATGTGCCTGGGCTTCCTGCCGCACAACATGCACCCGGCGCGGATCTTCATGGGCGACTCCGGCTCGATGCTGATCGGCCTGGTCCTGGCCGCGGGCGCGATCTCCGTCACGGGGCAGGTCGACCCGGACGCGCTCAACCTGTACGTCGGGTCGGAGAAGGAGGCCGTGCACCAGACGGTTCCCGTCTACATCCCGCTGCTGCTGCCGCTGACGATCATCGCGGTCCCGGCCGCCGACCTGATCCTGGCCATCGTGCGCCGCACCTGGCGCGGCCAGTCGCCGTTCGCCGCCGACCGCGGCCACCTGCACCACCGTCTGCTGGAGATCGGCCACTCGCACAGCCGGGCCGTGCTGATCATGTACTTCTGGTCGGCGCTGATCGCCTTCGGCGCGCTCGCCTACTCGGTCAACTCGGCGTCCATGTGGATCGTGCTCGGCGTCGTGTTCCTCAGCGCGATCGGCCTGGCCCTGCTCCTGCTGCCGCGCTTCACGCCGCGCGCCCCGCGCTGGATGGAGCGGTTCGTGCCGCCGCGCTACCGGCGCCGCGGGGTCCCGGCCCTGGCGCCCGAGGCCTCGACGCCGGCGACCGCCGCCGAGCAGGCGGCCCCGGTCGCGCGTGAGGACCGCGCCCCGGTGGTGTCGGGAGTCTCAGGAGTCAACGGGGCCACCGCCATCGGCGCCCGTTCGCGGCTTGCGGACCGGCGCAAGGCCGGGACCCCGTAAGGCCCCGGGCAAGGTAAGAGCCGGGACAAGGTAAGAATCTGACTAGAGCATTGCCAAGCCGTGGGGTTGTGATGGGGGTGCGAAGCGCCCAATACCAGACAAGTCGGCGCCGTTCCTGCACAGACGCGCGGCTTCACTCTCATGTGTGACAGCCCGCACACCTTCAGGTAAAGACTGCATCAAATAGTTTGTGATACGGTTCACGAGAACCCCCGGATAGAGCCGAAGGACCGCAGTGCGACGGTCCATTGGTGTGAGGTCTCCACTCAGCCCGGGACTACGCTCGTCCATGACGACACCCCTGCCCCCTGCGAAAGCGGAGTTGCCGCCATGCCGTCCAATGACGCCCGGAACCTTCTGCAGTGCGCTGTGCCCACAGCGGCTGCCGGTGTGGTCGCCGTCGCCGTCAGCGGCGTGCTGGCCGGAGGCAAGGGAGCCCTCGGAGCAGCCGTCGGCACGGCCCTGGCCATCCTCTTCATGGGGATCGGTCTGTACGTCCTCCAGCGGACGGCAAAAACGCTCCCGCAGTTGTTCCAGGCCATGGGGCTGATGCTCTACACGGCCCAGTTGCTGCTGCTCCTCATTTTCGTCGCCCTCTTCAAGGACACCTCATTCTTCAACGCGAGGACGTTCGCCGCCGGGCTCGTCGTCGCGACCGTCGTGTGGATGGCTGCGCAGGCTCGTGCGCACATGAAGGCCAAGATCTTCTACATCGACCCGGACTCCGAGAAGAGTGAGAAGCCCGAGAAGACCGGGTCCCCGTCGTGACGAGTAGGGGCGCGATAAAGAGCACTGGGAACTCCTGCTATCGTCCGGTGCCAACTGCGGCATCGCGGGCGCGGGCATCTGAGCTGACGCCTGCTCGAACGCGAGGCTCGATGCCCCTCAGCCGCCCCCACATCCGTAACACCAGTCCGGTGCCGACCCGCGGCTGCGCGCCGCGCCGACACAACGAGGTTGCCGTACCCATGCGTCACGCCGAAGGAGCCCGCGGTGAGTGCTGACCAGACCCAGCTCGCCTTTGACTGGAGCTGTCGGATCATGTCCGACAACGGGTGTGGTTTTCCGGCTCCGGGCCTGCACTCGTTCCTCTTCAAGCCGCTCGCCACGGTCGGGGGGTTCGAGTTCAACAAGGTGATGCTGCTCGCCATCATCACGACCATTCTCATCATCGGCTTCTTCTACGCGGCCTTCGGCAAGGCCAAGGTGGTGCCGGGCAAGCTGCAGATGGTCGGTGAAGCCGGATACGACTTCGTCCGCCGCGGCATCGTCTACGAGACCCTCGGAAAGAAGGAGGGCGAGAAGTACGTACCGTTCATGGTCTCGCTGTTCTTCTTCATCTGGATCATGAACATCTGGTCCGTGGTCCCGCTGGCGCAGTTCCCGGTGTCGTCGATCATCGCGTTCCCGGCGGTCCTCGCCGTGATCGTCTACGTGACGTGGGTCTCGCTGACCTTCAAGCGGCACGGCTTCGTCGGGTTCTTCAAGAACGTCACCGGCTACGACAAGTCGCTCGGCCCGGTGCTGCCGCTCGTGATGGTCATCGAGTTCTTCTCGAACCTGCTTGTCCGGCCGTTCACGCACGCGGTGCGACTGTTCGCCAACATGTTCGCCGGCCACCTGATGCTGGTCATGTTCACCGTCGCCTCCTGGTACCTCCTGAACAGCTGGATGGTCCCGGCGGCCGGTGTCTCCTTCGTGATGACCATCGCCATGATCGGCTTCGAGCTTTTCGTGCAGGCCGTCCAGGCGTACGTCTTCGTACTCCTCGCCTGCACGTACATCCAGGGCGCTCTCGCCGAGCACCACTGAGCCCCACCCCACCCCGGTCGTCCGGTGGCCAACCCCCACCGGTCCGTTAAGAGAAGGAAGATTCAGCATGGCTGCCACTGAGACCCTCGCCGCTGTCTCCGGTTCCATCGGTTCCGTCGGTTACGGCCTCTCGGCTATCGGCCCCGGCATCGGCGTCGGCATCATCTTCGGTAACGGCACCCAGGCCCTCGCCCGCCAGCCCGAGGCCGCGGGCCTGATCCGCGCCAACCAGATCCTGGGCTTCGCCTTCTGCGAGGCGCTCGCCCTCATCGGCATCGTCATGCCGTTCGTGTTCGGTACGAAGTAAGACTTCCCTACCGACACGTATCGACGAAAGGCACTGATGTGATCGCCAACCTGGTGCAGCTGGCGGCCGAGGAAGAGCAGAACCCGCTCGTTCCTCCGGGCCCCGAGCTGCTCGTCGGCACCATCGCCTTCGCCATCGTGTTCTTCTTCTTCTGGAAGAAGCTGCTTCCGAACATCAACAAGGTTCTGGAGGAGCGCCGCGCGGCGATCGAAGGCGGTATCGAAGAGGCCGAGACCATGAAGGTCGAGGCCCAGAGCGTCCTTGAGCAGTACAAGGCACAGCTCGCCGAGGCCCGGCACGAGGCCGCGCGTCTGCGCCAGGAGGCGCAGGAGCAGGGTGCCGCGCTCATCGCCGAGATGCGGGCCGAGGGCCAGCGTCAGCGCGAGGAGATCGTCGCCGCCGGTCACGCCCAGATCGAGGCCGACCGCAAGGCCGCGTCGTCCGCGCTCCGCCAGGACGTCGGCAAGCTCGCCACCGACCTGGCCGGCAAGCTCGTCGGCGAGTCCCTCGAGGACCACGCCCGCCAGAGCCGTGTGATCGACCGGTTCCTCGACGACCTCGAGGAGAAGGCCGAGGCCGGCCGATGAATGGAGCGAGCCGCGAGGCCCTGGCAGCCGCACGAGAGCGTCTCGACGCGCTGACGGACTCCACGTCCGTGGACGCCGGCGCGCTCGCCGACGAACTGGCCGCCGTCACCGCGCTGCTCGACCGCGAGGTGTCGCTGCGTCGGGTCCTCACCGACCCGGCGCAGGCCGGTGAGGCCAAGGCCGAACTGGCCCAGCGCCTGCTCGGCACCCAGGTCAGCGGCCCGGCCGCCGACCTGGTCGCCGGAATGGTGCGCTCCCGCTGGTCGCAGTCGCGCGACCTGGTGGACGCCCTGGAGGAGCTGGCCAGCACCGCCGACCTCACCGCCGCGCAGAAGGCGGGCAAGCTCGACGACGTCGAGGACGAGCTGTTCCGGTTCGGCCGGATCGTCTCCGGCAGCACCGAGCTGCGCGCCGCGCTGACCGACCGCAAGGCCACCACCTCGGCCAAGAGCGAGCTGCTGCGCAGCCTGCTCGGCGGCCGGGCACAGGCGGCCACCGAGCGTCTGGTGACGCGCCTTGTCGCCGCGCCGCGGGGACGTAGCCTGGAGTCGGGACTGGAGTCCCTGTCCAAGCTCGCCGCCGAGCGCCGGGACCGCATGGTCGCCACCGTCACCTCGGCGGTACCGCTGAGCGACGCGCAGAAGCAGCGCCTGGGCGCCGCCCTCGCGAAGCTCTACGGCCGCAAGATGCACCTCAACCTGGACGTGGACCCCGAGGTCCTCGGCGGAATCCGGGTGCAGGTCGGCGACGAGGTCATCAACGGCTCCCTCGCGGACCGCATCGAGGACGCCAGCCGCCGGCTCACGAGCTGAGCAGCAACTCAATAGGCATTACGTACTTACGACGGCCCTGGTTGGGCCGTGCAGAAGAATCCTGGGGGTCGCCCCCAGACCCCCTAAGAAACTTCGGGCCCAACAAGGAGAGCAGGGAACCCAGATGGCGGAGCTCACGATCCGGCCGGAGGAGATCCGGGACGCGCTGGAGAACTTCGTCCAGGCGTACAAGCCGGACGCGGCCTCGCGCGAGGAGGTCGGTACGGTCACCTTTGCCGGCGACGGCATCGCGAAGGTCGAGGGCCTGCCCTCGACCATGGCCAACGAGCTGCTGAAGTTCGAGGACGGCACCCTCGGCCTCGCCCTCAACCTCGAGGAGCGCGAGATCGGTGCCATCGTCCTCGGCGAGTTCAGCGGCGTCGAGGAGGGGCAGCCGGTCAGCCGTACCGGCGAGGTCCTGTCCGTCGCGGTCGGCGAGGGCTACCTCGGCCGCGTGGTGGACCCCCTCGGCAACCCGATCGACGGCCTCGGCGAGATCGAGACCGACAGCCGTCGCGCCCTGGAGCTTCAGGCTCCGGGCGTCATGGTCCGCAAGTCGGTGCACGAGCCGATGGAGACGGGCTACAAGGCCGTCGACACCATGACCCCGATCGGCCGTGGCCAGCGTCAGCTGATCATCGGTGACCGCCAGACCGGCAAGACCGCCCTGGCCGTCGACACGATCATCAACCAGCGCGACAACTGGCGCTCGGGCGACCCGAACAAGCAGGTCCGCTGCATCTACGTCGCCATCGGCCAGAAGGGCTCCACCATCGCCGGCGTGCGCGGCGCTCTGGAGGAGGCCGGCGCGCTGGAGTACACGACCATCGTCGCCGCCCCGGCGTCCGACCCGGCCGGCTTCAAGTACCTGGCGCCGTACACCGGTTCGGCCATCGGTCAGCACTGGATGTACCAGGGCAAGCACGTCCTGATCATCTTCGACGACCTGTCGAAGCAGGCCGACGCCTACCGCGCCGTGTCGCTGCTGCTGCGCCGCCCGCCGGGCCGTGAGGCCTACCCGGGTGACGTCTTCTACCTGCACTCCCGTCTGCTGGAGCGCTGCGCGAAGCTCTCCGACGAGATGGGTGCCGGCTCGATGACCGGTCTGCCGATCGTCGAGACCAAGGCCAACGACGTCTCGGCGTTCATCCCGACCAACGTCATCTCCATCACCGACGGTCAGTGCTTCCTGGAGTCGGACCTGTTCAACGCCGGTCAGCGCCCCGCGCTGAACGTCGGTATCTCGGTCTCCCGAGTCGGTGGTTCCGCCCAGCACAAGGCGATCCGCCAGGTCTCCGGCCGTCTGCGCGTGGACCTCGCCCAGTTCCGTGAGCTGGAGGCGTTCGCCGCCTTCGGTTCCGACCTGGACGCCGCGTCCAAGGCGCAGCTGGAGCGTGGTCAGCGCATGGTCGAGCTGCTGAAGCAGCCGCAGTACCAGCCGATGGCCACCGAGGACCAGGTCGTCTCCATCTGGGCCGGCACCACCGGCAAGATGGACGAGGTTCCGGTCGCCGACATCCGCCGCTTCGAGAAGGAGCTGCTGGAGTACCTGCACCGCAAGGAGCAGGGCCTGCTGACCTCCATCCGCGAGGGCGGGAAGATGTCGGACGACACCCTCCAGGCCATGGCCGACGCCATCGCGGAGTTCAAGAAGCAGTTCGAGACCTCCGACGGCAAGCTGCTCGGCGAGGACGCCCCGGCTGCCGGCAAGTGACGACGGAAGGGACCTGACTCATGGGAGCACAGCTCCGGGTCTACAAGCGTCGCATCCGATCCGTCTCCGCGACCAAGAAGATCACGAAGGCGATGGAGATGATCGCCGCCTCGCGCGTCGTCAAGGCGCAGCGCAAGGTGGCGGCGTCCACGCCGTACGCGACCGAGCTCACCCGGGCGGTCACGGCGGTGGCCACCGGATCGAACACCAAGCACCCGCTGACGACGGAGCCGGAGAACTCGACCCGTGCCGCGGTCCTGCTCCTCACGAGCGACCGCGGTCTGGCCGGCGCCTTCAACTCCAACGCCATCAAGGCCGCGGAGAGGCTCACGGCGAAGCTCGAAGGTGAGGGCAAGGAGGTCGTCAGCTACATCGTCGGCCGCCGTGGTCTCGCCCACTACAACTTCCGCGAGCGCAAGGTCGCGGAGTCGTTCACGGGCTTCACCGACGACCCGTCGTACGCGGACGCCAAGAAGGTCGCGGCCCCGCTGATCGAGGCGATCGAGACGGAGACGGCGGAAGGCGGCGTGGACGAGCTCCACATCGTCTACACCGAGTTCGTGTCGATGATGACGCAGACGGCCATCGAGGCCCGGCTGCTGCCGCTCAGCCTCGACGAGGTCGCGGCGGAGGCGAAGCCCAAGGGCGAGATCCTCCCGCTGTTCGACTTCGAGCCCTCGGCGGAGGACGTCCTGGACGCCCTGCTGCCGCGCTATGTGGAGAGCCGGATCTACAACGCGCTGCTCCAGTCGGCCGCCTCCAAGCACGCCGCCACGCGGCGCGCGATGAAGTCGGCCACCGACAACGCCGGAGAGCTCATCGAGACGCTCACCCGGCTTGCCAACCAGGCCCGCCAGGCCGAAATCACCCAGGAAATCAGCGAGATCGTCGGTGGCGCCAGTGCCCTGGCCGACGCGACCGCGGGGAGTGACCGATAAATGACCACCACTGTTGAGACCGCGACGGCTACGGGCCGCGTCGCCCGGGTCATCGGCCCGGTCGTCGACGTGGAGTTCCCCGTCGACGCGATGCCCGAGATCTACAACGCCCTGCACGTCGAGGTCGCCGACCCGGCTCTCGCGGGCGAGAAGAAGACGCTGACCCTGGAGGTCGCCCAGCACCTGGGTGACGGCCTGGTCCGCGCGATCTCCATGCAGCCCACCGACGGCCTGGTCCGCCAGGCCCCGGTGACCGACACCGGTGCGGGCATCTCCGTCCCGGTCGGCGACTTCACCAAGGGCAAGGTGTTCAACACCCTCGGTGAGGTGCTGAACAGCGACGAGGCCTACGAGGGCGAGCGCTGGTCCATCCACCGCAAGGCCCCCGCGTTCGACCAGCTCGAGTCGAAGACCGAGATGTTCGAGACGGGCCTGAAGGTCGTCGACCTTCTCACCCCGTACGTCAAGGGCGGCAAGATCGGTCTGTTCGGTGGTGCCGGTGTCGGCAAGACCGTGCTGATCCAGGAAATGATCATGCGTGTCGCCAACCTCCACGAGGGCGTCTCCGTCTTCGCGGGCGTCGGCGAGCGCACCCGTGAGGGCAACGACCTCATCGCGGAGATGGAAGAGTCCGGCGTTCTGGACAAGACCGCCCTGGTCTTCGGCCAGATGGACGAGCCCCCGGGCACCCGTCTGCGCGTGGCCCTGGCCGGCCTGACGATGGCGGAGTACTTCCGTGACGTCCAGAAGCAGGACGTGCTGTTCTTCATCGACAACATCTTCCGCTTCACCCAGGCCGGTTCCGAGGTGTCGACCCTGCTCGGCCGTATGCCCTCCGCGGTGGGTTACCAGCCGAACCTGGCCGACGAGATGGGTGTCCTCCAGGAGCGCATCACCTCGACCCGTGGTCACTCGATCACCTCGATGCAGGCGATCTACGTCCCCGCGGACGACCTGACCGACCCGGCCCCGGCCACCACCTTCGCCCACCTCGACGCGACGACGGTGCTCTCCCGTCCGATCTCCGAGAAGGGCATCTACCCGGCCGTGGACCCGCTGGACTCCACGTCCCGGATCCTCGACCCGCGGTACATCTCGGCGGACCACTACAACGCCGCGATGCGCGTGAAGAACATCCTGCAGAAGTACAAGGACCTGCAGGACATCATCGCGATCCTCGGTATCGACGAGCTCGGCGAGGAGGACAAGCTCGTCGTCCACCGTGCCCGTCGCGTGGAGCGCTTCCTGTCCCAGAACACCCACGCCGCCAAGCAGTTCACCGGCGTGGACGGTTCGGACGTGCCGCTGGACGAGTCGATCGCCGCGTTCAACGCGATCTGCGACGGCGAGTACGACCACTTCCCGGAGCAGGCGTTCTTCATGTGCGGTGGTCTCGAGGACCTGAAGAAGAACGCGAAGGAGCTGGGCGTCTCCTGAGCCTCGCGCTCGATATGAGCCTCGTGCTCATGACGGAGGGGGCGGGCGCGTCCCGCCCCCTCCGCCACGCCTACTAGACTTGTAACCAACACCCGGCACTCCCGCCGGGTGGTGACCCGAGGAGCCACCCTTGGCTGCTGAGCTGCACGTCGCGCTGGTCGCGGCCGACCGTGAGGTCTGGTCCGGCCAGGCCACCCTGGTCGTCGCGCGCACCACGTCCGGCGACATCGGCGTCATGCCCGGTCACCAGCCGCTGCTCGGTGTGCTGGAGTCGGGCCCGGTGACCATCCGTACGAGTGATGGCGGGACGGTCGTCGCCGCGGTCCACGGCGGTTTCATCTCGTTCGCGGACGACAAGCTCTCGCTGCTGGCCGAAATCGCGGAGCTGTCGGACGAGATCGATGTCCAGCGCGCGGAGCAGGAGCTGGAGCGTGCGAAGGCGGAGGACGACGCGGAGGCCCAGCGCCGCGCGGACGTCCGTCTGCGTACGGCCACGGCGGCGCGCTGACTCAGCCCGTCGTGTGATGACGTCACTCAGCCGCGGTTGGGTACCGGAGAGATCCGGACCCAGCCGCGGCTGAGGTGGATGTGGGTGTTTTTTACGTTCCGTTACCTAGGAGACGAGGAGGTCGGTGTCGATGGTCCTCGCTCTGACTGTGTGCGGAATTGTCGTGGCCCTCGTGGTGGTGGGACTGTTCGTCTTTGGTCTGCGCCGCCGGCTCATCCAGCGCTCGGGCGGCACCTTCGACGCCAGCCTGCGCTGGGACGCCCCGGAGCAGGGCGACTCCAACGGCAAGGGCTGGGCGTACGGGGTGGCCCGCTACAACGGCGACCGCGTCGAGTGGTTCCGGGTCTTCTCCTACTCGCCGCGCCCGCGCCGGATCCTGGAGCGTTCCGCGATCGAGGTGGCCGGCCGCCGGGTCCCGGAGGGCGAGGAGGAGCTGGCGCTGCTGTCCGATCATGTGATCCTGGTCTGTCTGCACCGGGGCACCCGGCTGGAGCTGGCCATGAGCGAGGACGCGCTGACCGGTTTCCTCGCGTGGCTTGAGGCAGCCCCGCCCGGTCAGCGCGTCAATGTTGCCTAGCTGTTCTCAGCCGAGCCCGTTGTTGACGGCCGTCACCAGTTCACCGTTGCCGGTGTCGCCGCTGAACTCCCAGAAGAAGGCCCCGCCCAAGCCCTGGTTCTTGGCCCACGCCATCTTCGATCCGATGGTGGCGGGAGTGTCGTACGACCACCAGTTGCTGCCGCAGTGCGCGTACGCGGTGCCCGCTATGGTGCCGGTGGCCGGGCAGGAGTTCTTGAGGACCTTGTAGTCCTCGATGCCGGCCTCGTAGGTGCCGGGCGCCGGGCCGGTGGCCGTGCCGCCCGGGGCGGACTGGGTGACGCCGGTCCAGCCGCGGCCGTAGAAGCCGATGCCGAGCAGGAGCTTTGCGGACGGGACGCCCTTCGCCTTCAGCTTGGCGATCGCGTCGGCCGAGTTGAAGCCGGCCTGCGGGATGCCGGGATACGAGGTGAGCGGGGAGTGCGGGGCGGTCGGGCCGTCCTTGTCGAAGGCGCCGAAGTAGTCGTACGTCATCACGTTGTACCAGTCGAGGTACTGCGCGGCGCCGCCGTAGTCGGCCGCGTCGATCTTGCCGCCGGAGGAGCCGTCGGCGGTGATGGCGGCGGTGACCAGGTAGTCGGGGCCGAACTCCGCGCGCAGGGCCCGCATCAGGTTCCTGAAGGCCGCGGGTCCTGAGGTGTCGCAGGTCAGGCCGCAGGCGTTGGGGTACTCCCAGTCGATGTCGATGCCGTCGAAGACGTCGGCCCAGCGCGGGTCCTCCACGACGGCCTTGCAGGACTTGGCGAAGGCGGCGGCGTTGGCGGCGGCCTGGCCGAAGCCGCCCGAGTAGGTCCAGCCCCCGAACGAGTACAGCACCTTGATGTGCGGGTACTTGGCCTTGAGCTGGCGGAGCTGGTTGAAGTTGCCGCGCAGCGGCTGGTCCCAGGTGTCGGCGGTGCCGCTGACGGACTGGTCGGCGGTGTAGGCCTTGTCGTAGGCGGCGTAGGTGTCGTCGACCGTGCACTGGCCGTTCTTGACGTTGCCGAAGGCGTAGTTGATGTGCGTGATCTTCGAGGCCGAGCCCGAGGTCACCAGATTCTTGACGTGGTAGTTGCGGCCGTAGACGCCCCACTCGGTGAAGTAGCCGAGCTTGACCTTGTCGCCCTTGGGCGGCTCGGTCGTGCCGCCGGTGGTGCGCACCGCGCGGGCGCCGCTGACCGGGCCGGTCTGGTCGGCGGTGTCACGCGCCTGGACGGAGTAGGAGTAGTCGGTGCCCTTGGTCAGGCCCGTGTCGGTGTACGACGTGCCCGTCACGGTGGCGACCTTGGTGCCGTCGCGCAGGACGTCGTAGTTCTTGACGCCCTTGTCGTCCGTGGCGGCGGACCAGGACAGTTTCACCGACGTGTCGGTGATGTCGGAGGCGGTCGGCGTGCCGGGGGCGCTGGGTGCGCTGTCGCCGGGTTCCGTGGTGCCGCCGTCGCAGCTGCCCCCGTTGAGCTTGCACTTCGCGGGGGACCCGGTGCCGGTGCCGTTGAAGCCGAAGGAGACGGAGGCGCCGGGGGCGAGGGTCCCGTTCCAGGACTTGTTCTTCGCGGTCCAGTGGGTGCCCGAGGAGGTGACGTCGGCGTCCCAGGCGGAGGTGACGGACGTGCCGGAGGGGAAGTCCCACTCGACGGTCCAGGAGCTGAGGGTCGTGGTGCCGGTGTTCTTCACCGTCCACTTGCCTTCGAAGCCGGAGCCCCAGTCCTGCGTCTTGGTGTAGCTCGCGGTGGCGGATGTCGCGGCCTGGGCCGGGCTCGCGAGGCCGACGAGACCGGCCAGCGGGAGCAACAGGGTCGCGAACCCTGCCGCGGCTCTGTGTCTGAAGCGCATGCTGCGCCTCCTCGATGGAGTTGTTGGGGGCGTGACTGAGCCTCACGCCCACTCATGGTGCGGTGAGAATAGAAAGGTCTGGACCACCGGTCAATAGGTCTGGACCACCATGACCTGGAGCGGTCAGCGACCCGTCAGATCCCCAACTCCTGCGCGAGCACCGCCGCTTGTACCCGGCTGCGCAGCTCCAGCTTCCCCAGCAGGCGGCTGACATGCGTCTTCACGGTCGCCTCGGCCATGTCGAGCCGCTCGGCGATCCCCGCGTTGGACAGGCCCTCGCCGAGACAGGACAGCACCTCGCGCTCACGCCGGGTCAGCCGGTCGAGGACGGCCGGGTCGGCCGCGGGCTCCCGGGCCGGCTTCGCCGCGAACTCCGCGATCAGCCGCCGCGTGACCGCCGGGGCGATCAGCCCCTCCCCGCGCGCCACCGTCCGCACGGCCTCCAGCAGGTCCTTCGCCTCGGTGTCCTTGAGCAGGAAGCCGGACGCGCCCGCCCGCAGCGCCCCGAAGACGTACTCGTCGAGGTCGAAGGTGGTCAGCACCAGCACGTCGGCGAGCCGCTGCGCCACCACCTGCCGCGTCGCCGACACCCCGTCCAGCCGCGGCATCTGAACGTCCATCAGCACCAGGTCCGGCCGCAGCTCCCGGGCCAGCGCCACCGCCTGTTCGCCGTCCGCCGCCTCGCCGACCACCTCGATGTCGGGCGCGCTGCGCAGGATGAGGACCAGACCTGCGCGGACGGCCGACTGGTCCTCGGCGACCAGGACGCGGATCATTCGGGTTCTCCTTCGACGGTGTCGTGGACGGGCAGAGTGGCGCGTACGGCCCAGATCTTGCCGTCGAGCGAGTCCTCCGGGCCGGCCTCGAACGTGCCGTCCAGCAGCGCGGCGCGTTCCCGCATGCCGACCAGACCGGCGCCCGAGCCGGGGGCGCTCGGCCCGTCCCGGTCGCCGTACGGGCTGGTCACCGCGACGGTCAGCAGGCCGTCCCGCTGGGCGACGGACACCGCGACCCGGCCGGGTCCGGCGTGCTTGAGGGCGTTGGTGAGGGACTCCTGGACGATGCGGTAGGCGGCGAGTTCGACGGGCGCGGGGACCGTGTCGTGAGCGGCGTCGAGCGTGACGTCGAGGCCGTTGGTGCGGGCGCCCTCGACCAGAGCGCCGAGTCCGTCGAGCGTGGGGGCGGCGACCGGGGCGACGTCGCCGGCGGAGTCCCGCAGGATCCCGATGAGCCGGCGCATCTCCGCGAGTCCCGCCACGCTGTTCTCGCGGATGACGCTCAGGGCCTCCCGGGAGGTCTTCGAGTCGTCCAGGGAGAGCGCGGCCGTGGAGTGGATGGCGATCGCGGACAGGTGGTTGGCGACCATGTCGTGCAGTTCGCGGGCCATCCGGGCGCGTTCGGCGGTGACCGCCTGGGTGCGGTCCATCTCGGCGAGCAGCGCGGTCTGCTCGGCGCGCAGCCGGGCCGCCTCGGCGGCGTCGCGATGGTTGCGGACGATCAGGCCGGTCGCGGCGGGTCCGAAGGCCACCAGGCCGGTGACCACGCCGATCAGCAGCGCCTCGGGCTCGCGCCACAACGCGAACGGCACCACCGCCCCGACGACCGACAGCAGCCCGGTGATCCTCGGGATGCGGTGGGCCGAGGCGGGCGGGCCGTACAGGACGGCCGCATACATGAGGTCGGTGTACATCAGGATCGTGACCAGGTTGCCCTGGGTGACGGTGTCCAGGACGATCGCGGCCGTGCCGATCAGCAGGGCGATGCGCGGGGCGGTCCGGCGCAGCAGCTCGCAGCCGGCCATGACCAGCAGCGGCAGCAGGACGGGCCAGCGTCCCGGCAGGAACACGTACGCCTCGGTGTGCGGACGGGTGGCCAGACCGACGCCCCAGAGCAGCAGCCCGCCGAGCAGAGCGCCGAGCGCGACGTGGACGTCGAAACGGCGTGGGCGGGGGAGTCGTACGGCCATGCCACCATCCAACACGGCTGTCCCGCCGTGTGCGTGGACCCCGCGGAGGGTCCGTCGCTGCATCTTTCGATGTACCGCGGGTTCGTCAGTCGCGACGACGATTCCGGCCGCGCCGACCGGGAGCCTGGAAGGGTGACCGAGAGGAGCGCATCGTGATCGTCGCCTTGATCGCCGCCTGTGAGATCGGCTTCTGGGTGTTGCTGGCGGCCGGACTGGCCTTCCGCTACCTGCTGCGCATGCGGCGTACGGGACTGGCGCTGCTGCTGTGCGAGCCGGTACTGGAGGTCGTCCTGCTGGTCGTCACCGCGCTGGACCTGAAGAACGGGGCCGAGCCGAACTGGACGCACGGGCTGGCCGCGCTGTACATCGGCTACACCGTCGGTCACGGCCACCGCACCGTGCAGTGGCTCGACGGCCACGCGGCCCACCGCCTCGGCGGAGCCCCGCCGCCACCGAAGCCCCCGGCCCACGGCATGGCCCGGGCGCGTCACGAGGGCCGGATCTGGCTGGGCACGCTGCTGGGCGCGGCCGTCGCGACCGTGCTGCTCCAGCTCGCCATCTGGTACGTGGACGACCCGAGCCGCGTCACATCCCTGGAGAGCTGGCGCTATGTGGCCTGGCGCGCGGCGGGCATCCACGGCCTGATCGCGCTGAGCTACTGGATCTGGCCGCGGAAGGCGCCCGCAGGGGAGTCCGAGATGACGCCGGAGAAGGAGAAGGTGCGGCGATGACCAAGGCCCGCGGAAACCTGGTGGAAGGCGCCGTCACCTTGGTGATCGGCCTGGGGCTGTGGCTGTTCACCGGTGACGTGGAGATCCCCGTCTTCACCCTCACGAAGGTCGGCGTCGTGATGATGTGCGTCGGCGGCGCGCTGGTCGCCGCCGGGCTGTGGCAGGGGGCGCGGCGCAGGACGTGAGGGTCAGCGCTCCCCGCCCGGCACCCACAGCACATCCCCGACCTCCTTGTTCGCTGTCCTCGCGAGGATGAACAGGAGGTCGGAGAGCCGGTTGAGGTAGGTGGCCGTCAGGGGGTTCATGACCTCGCCGTGGACCTCCAGGGCCGCCCAGGTCGAGCGCTCCGCCCGGCGGACCACCGTGCACGCCTGGTGGAGGAGGGCCGCGCCCGGGGTGCCGCCGGGGAGGATGAAGGAGCGGAGCTTCTCCAGGCCCTCCAGGAAGCGGTCGCAGTCCGCCTCCAGCTTGTCGACGTAGGACTGCTCGACCCGCAGGGGCGGGAACTCCGGGTTCTCCACCACCGGCGTCGACAGGTCCGCGCCCACGTCGAACAGGTCGTTCTGCACGCGGGTGAGGACCTTGACGACCTCCTCGTCCAGGCCGCCCAGCGCGATCGCCGTGCCGATCACCGCGTTCGCCTCGTTGGCGTCGGCGTACGCGGCGATCCGCAGGTCGGTCTTGGCGACCCGGCTCATGTCGCCGAGGGCGGTGGTGCCCTGGTCGCCGGTCCTGGTGTAGATGCGCGTCAGATTGACCATGTGGCCAGCGTAGTTACGCTCCGGCCGTTCGGAACACGCGTGTGCCCACTGTCACGGACAGCGCCGTGAAACCGACGGCCACCAGCACGCCGTACAGCATGTGTGCCGTGGCGTAGGAGCCGACGTAGGCGTCGCGGACGGCGTCGACCAGATAGCGGAACGGCATGAGGTGCGACAGCACGTCCAGCCAGGCCGGGCCCAGGCTCATCGGGAGCATCAGCCCGGACAGCAGCATCGACGGCATGGTCAGCGCGTTGATCGCCGGGCCGAAGGTCTGCGGGGTGTGCAGCTTCATGGCCAGCGCGTACGACAGCGAGGCCAGCGAGAGCGAGAGCAGGGCGACGAAGCCGAACCCGATCAGGACGCCGGGCAGCGGGGCCCGCAGGCCCATCGCCATCGCCGCCAGCACCAGCAGCACGGCCTGGAAGACGAACACCGTGGCGTCCCTGAGCACCCGGCCGAGCAGCAGGGCCAGCCGGCTGACGGGGGTGACGCGCATGCGCTCGACCACCCCGTGGCCCTTCTCGATGAGGATCGAGAAGCCCGCGAACGACGCCCCGAAGAGGCCCAGTTGCAACAGCAGGCCGGGCACGAGCAGCTGCCAGGAGCTGCCCCGCCCGCCGAGCGGCAGATCCGTCAGCAGGGGGCCGAAGAACAGCAGGTACAGCAGCGGCATCAGCACGCCGAAGAGCAGCGCGAAGCGGGAGCGCAGGGACTGGCGGAGATAACGCCCGTAGACGAGCGCGGTGTCGTGCAACAGCATCAGAGTCCTCTGTGTCCTAGACGGCGACGGGAGTCTGGTCGGCCGGCGCGGCGCTGCGGCCGGTGATGGCGAGGAAGGTGTCCTGGAGCGAGGCGTCGATCGAGCCGCCGTACCGGAGCTTCAGCGCGCTCGGGGTGCCTTCGGCGACGACCACCCCGTGATCGACGACGACCAGCCGGTCGGAGAGGGCGTCGGCCTCGTCGAGGTAGTGCGTGGTCAGGAAGACGGTCGTGCCGTGCTCGTCGCGCAGCCGGCGCACCACGTCCCACAGGCCGGCCCGGCTGCCCGGGTCGAGACCGGTCGTCGGCTCGTCCAGGAACAGCACCTTCGGGCGGTGGGTGAGCGCCATCGCGATGTCCAGGCGGCGCCGCTGCCCGCCGGAGAGCGCGGCGCACTTGCGGTCGAGGAGCTCGGTGAGATCCAGGTCGCGGGCGAGTTCCCCGGCGCGCTCGGCGGCCCGCGCCTTCGTCAGCCGGTACAGACGCCCCTGGGTGATCAGCTCCTCCCGCACGGTGATCTGCGGGTCGACCCCGCCGGACTGCGCGACGTAGCCGCAGGCCCGCCGTACCCCGGCCGGGTCTGTCGCCAGGTCGCAGCCCGCGACGGTGGCGGCGCCGCCGGTCGGTTCCAGCAGGGTCGTCAGCATCCGCAGGGTCGTCGTCTTGCCGGCCCCGTTCGGGCCGAGGAAGCCGAGGATCTCGCCCTCACGGACGGTCAGGTCGATGCCGCGCACGGCGTCCACGGGACCGTGCTTGGTCCGGAAGGTACGGGCCAGTCCGGCCGTACTGATGATTGCCATGCCCCCAGAAAAACAGAGTCTCTTAAAGTTTGCAATGACCCCAATCTTTGATAGTCACCAGGAAAGCTAGGATTCGGGCATGGCAGAGGGGCTCAGGGAGCGGAAGAAGCGCGAGACCAGGCAGCGCATCTCGGACATCGCCACCGGTCTGTTCCTGGAGCACGGGTTCGTGACCGTGACGATCGCGGACGTGGCGGAGGCGGCCGACGTCTCCGTGAACACCGTCTACAACTACTTCCCGGCCAAGGAGGACCTCTTCTTCGACCGCTCCCAGGGGGTCGTCGACCGGCTCTCCCGCTGGGTGCGCGGCCGGGACGCGGGGGAGTCGGCCGCCCGGGCGGTGCTGCGCGAACTGCGCGCCGAGATCGAGGCCGTCTCGCCCCGCATGGGCCTCGTCGAGGGCTACGACCGTTTCATGCGCTGCATCGAGGAGGCGCCGCCGCTGCGCTCCCGGCTGTGGAGCATCCAGCAGGAGGTCCAGGACAACCTGGAGGCGACCCTCCGCGAGGAGACGGCTGCCGGGGACGCCGATCCGCTGCCGGGGCTGATCGCCGGTCAGATCTGCTGGGTCCACGGCACCGTCTTCGTCGCGATCGGCCGCGAGATGACCAAGGGGCGCAACCCGGACGAAGTGTCACGGGAGATGCTCGTGCTCCTCGACGACATGGAGGAGTTGTTGAGCGAGAAGGTGCTCAACTACGCCGTCCGTGGCGCGGGATGACCCCTGCTGGTGTGATGTCCGTCATGTGAGACGTGACGCGCATTACTTACTGGTCACACAGGCCCTCACGAGCGCTAGTGTCCGCCCGAGAGGCAGACATATACAGCGCGTCAGGGGAGTCGCACAGTGGCACGGAAGCTCGCCGTCATCGGAGCCGGCCTCATGGGATCCGGCATCGCCCAGGTCTCCGCACAGGCGGGCTGGGACGTGGTCCTGCGCGACGTCACCGACGAGGCGCTGAAGCGGGGCACCGACGGCATCAAGGCCTCGTACGACAAGTTCGTCGCCAAGGGCAAGCTGGAGGCGCACGACGCCGACGCCGCCCTCGCCAGGATCACCGCGACCACCGACCTGGACGCCGTGGCCGACGCGGACGTCGTCGTCGAGGCCGTGTTCGAGAAGCTGGAGATCAAGCACGAGATCTTCCGCGCGCTCGACAAGATCGTGAAGGACGAGGCGATCCTCGCCTCCAACACCTCCGCCATCCCGATCACCAAGATCGCGGCCGCGACGGAGCGCCCCGAGCGGGTCGTCGGCACGCACTTCTTCTCGCCCGTGCCGATGATGCAGCTGTGCGAACTGGTCCGCGGCTACAAGACCAGTGACGAGACCCTCGCCACCGCCCGGGAGTTCGCCGAGTCGGTCGGCAAGACCTGCATCGTCGTCAACCGCGACGTCGCCGGCTTCGTGACGACCCGTCTCATCTGCGCCCTGGTCGTCGAGGCGGCCAAGCTGCACGAGTCGGGCGTGGCGAGCGCCGAGGACATCGACCTCGCCTGCAAGCTGGGCTTCGGCCACGCCATGGGCCCGCTGGCGACGGCGGACCTGACGGGCGTCGACATCCTGCTGCACGCCACGAGCAACATCTACACCGAGTCCCAGGACGAGAAGTTCGCGGCTCCCGAGTCGATGCGCCGGATGGTTGACGCCGGTGACATCGGGCGCAAGAGCGGGCAGGGCTTCTACAAGCACTGAAACCGCACATGCCCCGGGGGCATCACACCCCCGGGTGAATTCGGTATCGGTTCGCTTACAAGAAGCAACCTCTGCCCCCCTCACGCAGTCAGAGGTTGCATCACCGGCATCAGAAACGCGGAGCACGAGACGCACGCACGGGGAGCGCATATGCACATCAGGGGCGACCACGCCGAGCTGGTCGTCGGGGGCCGCCTCGACGTCCGGAGCGCGGCGGACGCCCGTACGGTCCTGCACTCGGCCGTCGACGACGGAGTCGGCGACCTGGTGCTGGACCTGTCCGAACTGGACTCCTGGGACGCCACCGGACTCGGTGTGATCATGGGGGCTCACCGGCGGGCCGGCCGCTGCGGCCGGCGCCTGGTCCTGCGCGGCGTGCCGCCGCAGATGCAGCGCCTGCTGGTGGCCACCCGCCTGCACCGGATCCTGGCGATCGAGGGAGGCATCGGGGTGGAGACATTGCCTCGCGTGTGACGTTCTGTGCGGGTGTGAACCGGGCGACCGGGGAGACCCGGACGGACATCGCCGATCGTGCGACGCGCACAATCCTCACCAGACCGTGACGTCTCGGACGGCGCGGTACCCCGGACTGTCGTAGATACTGTGCGAAGGTTTAGGGTTCGGCTGCCCGCTGCCTGACACCCTTCCAGCGGGCCCGGACCAGAAGCGACAGCGCGGTGTGCAGCAAGGCCGGGAGGGCTTTTCGGAGCACACACACGCTTTTGGGGGGCTTTGACCTATGGACCCGAACACCCGGGGACCCGAGGAGTACGGCCACGACGGCGACGAGCGGTCGCCGCGTCAGCGCCCGCCCAGGGAATCCCTCACACCCGACTTCAGTCAGCACGCGCCCGCGCTCGCCCGCACGGTGCAGCTCGTCTCCGGCGACTTCCTGCTGACCGTCAACCCCGTCGACGGCAGCGAGATAGAGGTCTGCCCGCCCGCCGAACGGCCCGCCCGGCCCGCGAAGCTCACGACGGCGGAGCGCGTCGAGGCGGAGCGCGCGGCCCGGCCGCCCGTTCCGCCCGGCCCCGCGCAGCCCAGCCTGCCGCTGCTGGCCCGCCAGGACGAACGCGAGCGACTCGTGCGCCTGCTCGCGCGCGGCCGCTCGGTCCGCCTCACCGGCCCCGCCGGCTGCGGCCGCACCCGTCTCCTCGACCTCGTGGGCGAGGACTGCTCCGACCTCGCCCCCGACGGCGTCGTCCGCCTGAACGGCTTCGGCCGCAGCTCCGGCGACCTGCTGTACGACCTCTTCTACGCGGTGTACAACGCCCCCCTGCACCGCCCGGAACGGGACGAACTGCTCACCTTTGTCCGGGAGATCGGCGCGGTCGTCGTCGTCGACGACCTGGAGTTCGGCGGCGCCGCGCTCGACGAGCTGCTGGAGGCCACCCCCGAGTGCGCCTTCCTGCTCGGCGCCACGCCGGTCGTGCCGGCGCCCTCCGCCGACGCCGCCGTCGAAGAGGTCTTCCTCGGCGGCCTGGAGCGCGCTGCCGGACTCGACCTGCTGGAACACGCCGTCGGCCGGTCCCTCACCGACGAGGAGTCCAACTGGGCGGGCGACCTCTGGTTCGAGTCCGAGGGCCTGCCGCTGCGCTTCGTGCAGGCCGGCGCCCTGCTGCGGCAGCGGGACCGGCTGCGCGCCGGGACGGGCGCCGTCGACGAGTTCGGCGTCTTCGAGGACGCGCCCCCGGCCGACGCCACCGACGCGTACGACGCCGCCGACGGCGACGACGTACCGCTGCCCTCGCTCGGCGAGGCCGCCGCGCCCGCGCCGCTGCTCGCCTCCCGGCTGAGCGCCTCCGCGCGCGCCACCCTGCGCTTCGCCGTCGCCCTCGGCGGCGAGGTGCCGCACCAGGCGCATCTGCCCGCCCTGGTCGGCGACACCCACGCGGACGCCGCGCTCGGCGAACTGGCCTCCTGCGGCCTGGTCTCCCCGGTCGGCTCCCGCTACCGGCTCGCCGCCGGTGTCCTGACCCAGCTGGAGGCCGCCGGCTACGCCGACGAGGCCGAGGCCGGCGCCCGCAGCGCCGCCCAGCACTACTCCTGGTGGGCCGGGCACCCCTCGGTCACCCCGGAACGCGTGTGCGCCGAGGCCGACGCGCTCCTGGCCGCCCTGGCCGTGCTCGAGCCGCTCACCAGCCCGCCCGCCGAGGACGAGGAGAGCCCGGCCGTGCACCTGGCGCGCACCGCCGCGCCCGCGCTCGCCGCCGGACTGCACTGGAGCGCCTGGGAACGCGCCCTGCACGCCGGCGCCGAGGCCGCCCGGCTCGCCGGCGACGTCGCCGAACGGGCCTACTTCCACCACGAGCTCGGCATCCTCGCCCTGTGCGGCGGACAGCTCGACCGGGCCCGTGCCGAACTGGAGGCCTCCATCGGCCTGCGCGGTGCCCTCTCCGACAAGAGGGGCACCGTCGCCGGCCGTCGTGCCCTCGCCCTGGTCGCCGACCGCTCGGGCACGCCGATCGGGGTCGGGCCGACCGCGGGGGAGGAGGTGCCCGACGCCCGGTACGAGGAGTCGGCGTCCCCGGCCGGCGGTGTCCCGGCGGCCTTCCCGACCCTCCAGCAGCCGCCCTCGCCGACCCTGGTCACCCGCCAGAACTCGCCCGCGCCCTCGCGCAAGGCCCGGGGTGGACTCAAGGGCCTGGCCCGGCGCAACCTCGTGGCCGCCGGCGCCGGTGCCCTGCTCGTCGCCGTGCTCGGCACGGTCGTGACCCTCGGCGCCACATCCGACAAGGACAAGAACCCGCCGTCCGACCAGGTCGGCGTCAACCCCTCGGCCAGCCAGGGCGTCGACGACGGCAGCCTGGGTGCCGACCGGCCGGCGAACGACAGCAACGGCGACACGGGCGCAGCGACGAGCCGCCCGACCGACCCGGGTCCGGACGGCACGCCGGGCACCTCGGACGATCCGACGCCGACGGGCGATCCCAGCGGTTCCCCGAGCCCCAGCGACACCGGGGCGACGTCGAAGCCGCCGACGACCTCGAAGCCGCCCGCCACGTCCAAGCCGCCGACGACGTCCAAGCCCCCCACGACGTCGAAGCCTCCGACGACCTCCAAGCCGCCGACCTCACAGCCGCCCACGTCCGAGCCGCCTACCTCGCAGCCGCCGACGTCCGAGCCGCCGACCTCTCAGCCGTCCACCTCGGACACGGCCAGCGGCCCGGCGCCGAGCGCCCCCACGAGCACCACCGCGAGCGCGCCGCAGAGCAGCCCGGACCCGGTCATCTGACGGCCGCACACACAGCAGGGCCGGGTCCGTTCCTCGGACCCGGCCCTTGTCGTCGTGTACGTGGGGTGTGTCAGAACAGCCGCAGCTTGTCGTCCTCGATGCCCCGCAGCGCGTCGTAGTCGAGGACCTGGCAGCCGATGCCGCGGTCGGTCGCGAGGACGCGGGCCTGGGGCTTGATCTCCTGCGCGGCGAAGATGCCGCGGACCGGGGCGAGATGGGGATCGCGGTTCAGCAGCTCCAGATAACGCGTCAGCTGCTCCACGCCGTCGATCTCACCGCGCCGCTTGATCTCCACCGCGACGGTCTTGCCGTCGGCGTCCCGGCACAGGATGTCGACCGGCCCGATGGCCGTCGGGTACTCGCGGCGGATCAGCGTGTAGCCGTCGCCGAGTGTCTCGATGCGGTCGGCGAGCAGCTCCTGGAGGTGCGCTTCCACGCCGTCCTTGATCAGGCCGGGATCGACGCCCAGTTCGTGCGAGGAGTCGTGGAGGACTTCCTCCATCGTGATGATGAGCTTCTCGCCCGCCTTGTTGACGACGGTCCAGACGCCCTCGTCCTCGCCGGTGCCCTCCTTCAGCGTGCAGGGCGGCGACATCCAGTTCAGGGGCTTGTAGGCCCGGTCGTCGGCGTGGATCGAGACGCTGCCGTCCGCCTTCACCAGGATCAGGCGCGGGGCCGAGGGAAGGTGGGCGGTGAGCCGCCCGGCGTAGTCCACGGAGCAGCGGGCAATGACGAGACGCATGGTCGGCAACGCTACTCGACTGGCGGGTGTCGACGCGATTCGCCCTGGAAAACACGTGTTCGGTATTGGCCGATTGTGTGCAGGGTGTGGTCATTCGGAGTGCCTCATCTGCGCATTCTCCTGGTGCCGTCACCGTCGGTTGCTTACGGTATGAGCGGGAGGTCGCGATGTGTGTACGCAGCGTGTCCGGTATCACGAACTCCCTTATCTGTCCGGCAACCCCTGCCCGCCGGGCGGGGGTGCGAGAGGAGAACTCATGTCGCTCGACGTCTCACCGGCCCTACTCGAACAGGCCGAGCGAGGCGAGGTCGACGAAGTGGAATTCGTCGACTGCGTCCGGACCTCCCTGCCCTATGCGTGGGAGATGATCAGCTCCCTGGTGGCCCAGCTGAAGGTGGACGGCGGTGCGTTCGCCGACAACCAGACGCCTCCGCCGGACGAGCAGGCACGCGGTCAGTTGCTGCGTGCGCTTGCGAGTGACGCGATACGCGGCGCGCTGCAACGGCACTTCGGTGTGCGACTGGCCTTCCAGAACTGCCACCGGGTGGCCGTGTTCCCGCTTGACTCCTCGGTCGACGAGACGCTGGGCCGCTTCACGTCGGTCCGCAGCCAGGTGCTCAACCAGTCACCCGAGTTCCGGGACTGCTGACGCGGCGCAGCTCGCTTGCCGCTCCGTACGCGGGAGGTGCAGTTCTGTACCGGAGCGGCAAGCCCCAGGAACCCATCCCGCCTTCAGACGAGTTGGGGGAGCACCTCGGCCCCCAGCCGCCGGACGTTCTCCTCCGTCGCCGCCAGGTCCCCGGAGCCCTCGACGAGCAGGGCGAAGCGGGAGATGCCGGTCCGCTCGCTGGTCGCCGCCAGCCGGTCGGCGCACAGCCTCGGGGTGCCCACCGGGTGCAGTCCGCAGAGCAGTTCGGTGTACGCCAGCGGGTCGCGCATCCGGCGCGTGCGCCCGTCGACCGTGACATGCGCCTCCAGGCCCTGCTTCAGCCAGCCCGGCATCGCCTTCAGCAGCGTCTCCGCCGCGTCGACCCGCTGGTCCGCGATCTGGCAGACGCCCGCCGACACATGGGCCGCGCCCAGGATCTCCTCGGCAGGCCGGCCGCACGCCCGCGCGTGCTGCTGCCACAGGGCGACCATCTCGGCCTTCTCCTCGTCCCCCACGTGCATCCCGAGCAGCATCGAAAGACCGCGCTCCGCCGCAAGCCGCACGCTCGCCGGAGACGTGCACGCGACGACCAGCTCCGGTCCCTCGACCTCGGTCAGGGCCTCCGACGGCCGGGGCACGACCGGGACTTCACGGAAGCGGAAGCGCTCCCCGTCGGCCGCCACCGACGCGTCGCGCAGCCAGCGCACCAGGACGTCCAGGGACTCCGGGAACCCCTTCTCGTACGCCTCCAGGCCCGCGCCGAACACCTCCAGGTCGACCCAGGGGCCGCCGCGCCCGACGCCGAGCGTGAAACGGCCGCCGCTCGTGTGGTGCAGCAGCGCGGCCTGTTCGCCGAGGGCCACGGGGTGGGCGGTGGGCAGCACGCTGACCGCCGTACCGACCCGGATACGGCGGGTGCGGCCGAGCAGTAAGGCGGCCAGGGTGACGGCCGACGGGCACGTGCCGTACGGCACGAAGTGATGCTCGGCCAGCCAGACCGTGTCGAGCCCGGCCTCCTCGGCGACCTCGGCCGAGCGGACCGCGCGGTGCAGCGCCTCTCCCTCGCCCTGACCGGGGAACTGGGCCGCCAACACGAAACTTCCAACGCGCATTGCTTTCCTGCTTCCTTGGCTCCGACACGGAGCTCCCCCACAGGGCATAACCGTCTGACACGTGCCGAGGACACGGCCGGTCGGGGTAATTTGCGGATTGTCTGCAGAATGGGCCGTTCCGCGGGAGCCCGGGAAGGGACCCCGGCGGGGCCCGCCTCGCCCGGCGAGGGACTTGCGACGATTGGTGGCGTACGTGTACCCCCGTCCGCGCCGCGTAGGCTGGACACACCCCGTGTCCTGTATAGCCCCGAGAGGTGTCCCGTGTCCCCGCGTCGCAACCGACCCAAGGGCGCCGCTTCGTCCGGCCGGAGCGCCGAGGACGACCGCCCCGGCCGCTACGGCGGCTGGCAGTCCTCGGAGAACTGGCAGGGTGAGAACTGGAGCGTGCGGCACGTGGCCGGCGCGAGCGCGCAGGGCAAGTCGTACCGCTGCCCCGGCTGCGACCAGTTGATCCCGGACGGGGTGCCGCACGTGGTCGCCTGGTCCGAGCACACGGGCGTCGATGACCGCCGGCACTGGCACAAGGCCTGCTGGAACGCGCGGGACCGCCGCACCCCGGGGTGCGGCGGTCCCGTAACGCGCCGAGGTTCTGACGGGTCTCAGACGTCCCGCTTCTCCAGCAGCGCGAAGGCGGCGGCGAAGGCGACGGCCGTCGCGCCGAGGATGATCCACAGCGGATCCCAGCCGGACGGGCCGGACTGGCTGAGGGATGCGGAGTAGAAGACGCTGAGCTGGTTCGGGATCGAGTACTCGAGCAGGGCGTCGCGGACGGCCGACAGCGACTCCGAGAACATGAACAGCGCGATCACCAGCGGGGCGAGCACGGCGCCGATCATGATGGTGATGGCGCCCGCCGAGTGCCGGATGATCGAGCCGACGGCGAGCGAGAGCAGGCCCAGCAGCGCGATGTAGGCCGACATGCCGACCGTGGCCTTCAGCCACTCCCCGCCGGAGGGGGACTTGACGCCGTGGCCCTCCAGCATGGCCACGTGCAGGAAGGCGACGAGGGACGCGGACACCAGCGTCACCACGAACGCGACCAGGAAGAACACGATGCCCTTGGCCGCGAGCACCCGGCCCCGGCTCGGGCACGCGACCATCGTGGTGCGGACCATGCCCGTGCCGTACTCGGAGGCCGTGGTCAGCACGCCCAGCGTGATGATGCACATGCTGCCGAGCAGCAGGCCGAAGAAGCCCAGGCCGAGCGGGCTCTCGCCGGACAGCGCCGGGTCGGAGTTCGCCACCACCACGCCGGTCAGCGTGCCGATGCCGATGACGAGCAGGACGAACACGCCGAGCGTCCACATCGTGGAGCGCACCGACCTGATCTTCGTCCACTCGGAGGCGATGGCATGCCCGAGGTGCGTCCGCACGACCGGGATCGGCGACGTGTAACCGGGGTACGCAGAACCGGACGCCGCCTCCCAGGTGGGCGCGGCCGGCGGCATCTGAGGCTGGGGGCTGCTCATCGGGGGTCCTCGGGCTTGGTCAGGTCGGAGGTCGGGGCGGGGGCCGGGGCGGATGCCGACGGCGCGGGCGCGGCGCTCGCCTGCGGCGCCGGCGCGGCGGGCATGGCCGGGGCTTGGGGCGGGGCCTGGCCGGCGGGCTGCGACGCCTGCGGTGCGCCCTGTCCGGGCATCGGCGGCGCCTGCGGTGCGGGCTGCGCGGGCGGCTGCGGTGTCTGACCCGCCGGCTGGGCGTACGGGTTGGGGGTTCCCGCGCCGGAGCCGCCCGGGGCGGCCGGAGCCGTCACGGGCGCTCCCGGGGTCCCGGGTGCGCCGTACGGGCCCGCCGGCGCCTGGCCGGGCGCCCCCTGCGGCGGCATGGCGAACGGGTGTCCGCCCTGCTGGGGCGGCGGCGGGGCGTACCAGTCGGGCTGGCCCTGGCCGGGCACCGGCATCGGGGGCTGTGCCCCGGGCGGCAGCGGCTGCTGGAGGCCTTCCTTCTGGTCGATGGTCGAGCGGTAGTCGACGGCGCCCTGCGTCATCCGCATGTACGCCTCCTCCAGCGAGGCCTGGTGCGGCGACAGCTCCCACAGCCGTACGTCGTGGTCGTGCGCGATGTCGCTGATGCGGGGGAGCGGCAGCCCGGTCACGCGCAGTGCGCCGTCCTGCTCGGGCAGCACGTGCCCGCCCGACTCGGTGAGCGCGGCCGACAGCTTCTCGCGCTGCTGCGGCTCGGTGTCCGGCGTCCGGACGCGTGCGAAGTCCGCGGAGTTCGCGGAGATGAAGGCCGTGACACTCATGTCCGCCAGGAGCTGCCCGCGCCCGATGACGATGAGATGGTCGGCGGTCAGCGCCATCTCGCTCATCAGATGGGAGGAGACGAAGACCGTACGGCCCTCCGCGGCGAGTGCCTTCATCAGGTTGCGCACCCAGAGGATGCCCTCGGGGTCGAGGCCGTTGACCGGCTCGTCGAACAGCAGCACCTGCGGGTCGCCGAGCAGCGCGGCGGCGATGCCCAGCCGCTGTCCCATGCCGAGGGAGAAGCCCTTGGACCGCTTCCTGGCCACGTCCTGGAGGCCCACGACCCCGAGCACCTCGTCCACCCGTTTGGCCGGGATGCCCGACAGCTGGGCCAGGCACAGCAGGTGGTTGCGGGCGGCCCGGCCGCCGTGCACGGCCTTGGCGTCCAGCAGGGCACCGACCTGACGGGGGGCGTTGGGCAGCTTGCGATACGGGTAACCGCCGATCGTCACGTGCCCGGCCGTCGGGTTGTCCAGGCCGAGGATCATCCGCATCGTCGTCGACTTGCCCGAGCCGTTCGGTCCGAGGAAGCCCGTGACGGCCCCCGGCCGCACCTGGAAGGAAAGGTTGTACACAGCGGTCTTGTCGCCGTAGCGCTTCGTCAGGCCGACTGCTTCGATCATGCTCCGCACCCATCGCAAGGTTCAGGACAGCGGGGCACACGCCCCCGTAAGGGTTAGGAGGATATCGAGGCGCTGACGGTTCCGCCCAAATGAAAGTAAAGGGAGAAGCACGGCGCGCCCCGGCAGCCCCCCCCGGGGCGCGCCTTTCTAGGCATCGCGCTTCTTCAGCAGCACGTACCCGCCGATCAGCGCCGCGAGCACCCACAGGCCCATGATCCCCAGTCCGCCCCACGGCCCGTACGGGGTGTCGTCGTCGATGGGCGTGACCACCTGCATGATCTTGCTGCCGGCCTGGTCGGGCAGAAACCTGCCGACCTTCTTCGTCGCGTCGACATTGCCCAGGATGTTGGAGATCAGGAAGAAGAACGGCATCAGGATGCCCAGCGACAGCATCGGCGAGCGCAGCATCGCGGCGACGCCCATGGAGAACATCGCGATGAGGGCCATGTAGAGGCCGCCGCCGATCACCGCCCGCAGCACTCCCTGGTCGCCGATCTCCGCCCGGTGCTCGCCGAGCATCGCCTGCCCCAGGAAGAAGGCGGCGAAGCTGGTGACCAGACCGACCAGGAGAGCGAGACCGCCAGCCACCGCGATCTTGCTGAACAGGAAGGAGCCACGCTGCGGCACGGCGGCCAGCGAGGTGCGGATCATGCCGGTGCTGTACTCGTTCGACACCACCAGCACACCGAACACGATCATCGCGAGCTGCCCGAGGCTCATCCCCGCGAAACTGATGAACGTCGGGTCGAACTCCGCCCGCTCCTGCGCGCCCATGGAGTCGAACTCGTTCTTGGACAGGGCCGAGATCAGCATGCCGAGGGCGACCGTCACGACCACCACCAGCGACAGTGTCCACACGGTGGACGCCACCGACCGGATCTTCGTCCACTCCGACCGTACGACCTGGGTCGTCGCCATGCTCAGCCCCTCTTCCAGCCGTCGCCCCACTGCTGCCCTGGGGGCCGGGGGCTCGTCTCGCTGTGTGCGTGATACTCCACCGACTCCGCGGTCAGCTGCATGAAGGCCTCTTCCAGCGACGCCTGTTGCGGGCTCAGCTCGTGCAGCGTGATCCCGTGCTGCGCCGCCAGCTCGCCGACGTGCTCGGCCTTGCCGCCGTCCACCTCCAGCACGCCGTCACCGCTCTCGACGGCCACGACCCCGGCCTGGTGCAGCACGTCGAGCAGCCGCTCCCGCTGCGGGCTGCGGACCCGGACGTACGACCGTGAGTTGCGCGCGATGAAGTCGGCCATGGAGGTGTCCGCGAGCAGCCGGCCCTGCCCGATGACGACGAGGTGGTCGGCGGTCAGCGCCATCTCGCTCATCAGATGGGAGGAGACGAACACGGTCCGGCCCTGCGCCGCCAGGGACTTCATCAGGGTGCGGATCCAGTGGATGCCCTCGGGGTCGAGACCGTTGACCGGCTCGTCGAACATCAGGATCCGCGGATCGCCGAGCAGCGCGGCCGCGATGCCGAGCCGCTGCCCCATGCCCATCGAGAAGCCCTTGGTCTTCTTCTTCGCGACCGCCGTCAGCCCGACCGTCTCCAGCACCTCCCGCACCCGGCTGCGCGGAATGCCGTTGCTCTGCGCGAGGCACAGCAGATGGTTGTAGGCGCTGCGCCCGCCGTGCCAGGCCTTGGCCTCCAGCAGGGCGCCGATGTACGTCAGCGGGTCCTTGAGCTGCTGGTAGTGCTTGCCGTCGATACGGACGTCGCCGGCGGTCGGGTGGTCGAGACCCAGGATCATCCGCATGGTCGTGGACTTGCCCGCGCCGTTGGGCCCGAGGAAGCCGGTGACGATGCCCGGTCTGACGGTGAAGGACAGGTTGTTGACCGCCACCTTCTCGCCGTAACGCTTGGTCAGCCCCTCGAGCTCAATCATGCCGCCACGCTAGAACGGGACAAAGCCCTCTGCCACCCGAGCGGCAGAGGGCTTTGCGGAGATTCAGACTCCGTATGCCGGGTCGTTACCGGGACTGCTGGGCCGGGACCCCGCGGGAGATCGGCTCGTCCTCGGCCGGCGTGCCGGCGGCGGCCACCGCGGCGCCCGTGAGCGTCGCCAGCATCTCGCGGACGTTCGTCAGCTGGGCGTTGATGCTGTCGCGGCGGTTGGTGAGGGCCGCGAGCTCGCGCTCGGATTCCGAACGGATGCGGTCGGCCTTGGCGTTGGCGTCGGCCACGATGTCCTCGGCCTGGCGCTGGGCCGTCTCCACCGTCTGGCGGGCGCGGCGCTCGGCGTCCGTGCGCAGCTTCTCCGCCTCCAGGCGGAGCTGCTCGGCACGGTGCTCGATCTCGGCCAGGCGCTTCTCGGCCTTGGCCTGACGGGACGCCAGGTCGCGCTCGGACTGCTCGCGGCGCTTGGCGAGGTTCGTCTCGAAGTCGGCGGCGGCCTGCGCGGCCTTGGCACGAGTCTCCTCGAAGAGGGCGTCCGCCTCCTCGCGCTTGGACTGCGCGTCCTTCTGCGCCTCGGCACGCAGCTGGGCGGCGTCACTCTTGGCCTTCTCGACGATCCGCAGGCCCTCGTCCTCGGCCTTGGCCTTGCGCTCCGCCGAGTACGACTCGGCGTCGTTGCGCACCTGCTGGGCCGCCGACTCGGCGAGCTCACGGTGCTGCTCGGCAGCGCGCCGGGCCTCCTCGCGCAGGTCCTTCGCCTCTTCCTCGGCGAGGCGGAGGATCTTCTCCACGCGCGCACCGAGACCCGCGTACGACGGCTCGGCGTCGCTGATCTGGGCCTGGGCGTTCTGCGTCTCGAGGTGGAGCTCTTCGATGCGCTTTTCCAGAGCGGTGATGCGGGCGAGAGCGCTGTCACGGTCGGAGACGAGCTTGGAGATACGTTCGTCCACCTGAGCGCGGTCGTATCCACGCCGCACAAGCTCGAAGCCGTAGGGGGAAGTGTCGCTCATGGGGTTCCTGTCGAATGAGACCGGTGAGGTGATAGGTGGAATCCTAGGGGCCGAAACGGTGTGTCATCGAGCGGATGCGCGTTTGGTCTGCAAAATGAGACCCCTTTTGAGTGGCTGATCCCAGGACTGCTTGCCAAAGACGTGGTCAAAGGCTCCAGCACACACCGGTTTCGCCCCGGTTCGCTAGCTATCCGAGGACTTGCCACCCGAACGGGGTGCGCCGACTGTTGCGCCTGCCTTGACTCCGTTGTCCTTGGCCGGGGACGGGGCCTCGAAGGATTCCAACGCCTCAAGGACGTCCTGGACACGGGAGATCTCGGCGTTGATGTCCTCGCGGCGGCGGACCAGGACCTCCAGCTCGCGCTTGCCCTCCTCGACCGTGCGCTTGGCCTCGCGGATCGCCTCGGCCTTGAGCTCCTCGGCCTCCCGGACCAGCGTGGACTTCTTCTGCTCGGCCTCCTTGAGCAGCCCCTCGGCCTTCTTCACCGCGGCGATACGGACCTTGCCCGCCTCGGAGTTGGCCTCCGACACGATCTCCTTGGCCTTGGCCTGCGCCTTCGCGAGCTGCTCCTCCGCGGCCTTGACGAGCGCGTCGCAGCGGTCGCCCGCCGACTTCATCGCCTCCGCCGACTCCCGGCGGGCCCGCTCGTGCAGCTCCTCGATCTCCGCCGTGATGCGGTCGCGCAGCTCCTCGGCCCGCTCCCGGATCTGCGTGGCGTCCCGGCGCGCGCCGACCAGCAGCTCGTCCGCGTCCGTACGGGCCTTCTCCACCAGCGAGTTGCCCTCGACCGTCGCCTCGGACACGAGCCGGTCGGCCTCCTTGCGGGCGGCGCCCACCATCGTGTCGGCCTGCGACTCGGCCTCCGCGGTGGTCTTGTGCGCCTGCTGCTGCGCCTCGGTGAGCAGCTTGTCGGCCTCCGCCGTGGTCTCCGTGATGAGCTTGTCGACCTGCTCGGCCGCCTCGGAGCGCCGCTTGTTGGCGTCCTTGCGGGCCTCGTCCAGCGTCCGGTCGGCCTCCTCGCGCGCGGAGTTGACGAGCCGTTCCGCCTCCGCCTCGGCGTCGGCCTTGACGCGCTCGGCCTCGCCGCGGACCCGCTCGGCGTGCTGCTGAGCCGAACCGACCGTCTCGGCGGCCTCGGCCCGCAGCCGCTCCGCCTCGTCCGTGGCCTCCCCGACCAGCTGGTCGGCCTTGGCGACCGACTCGGCCCGCACGCGCTCGGCCTCGGCGGCCGCCTCGGAACGCAGGCGCTCCGCCTCGGAGACGGCTTCCGTACGGACCCGCTCGGCCTCGGTGACCGTCTCCATCCGCAGCCGGTCGGTCTCCTGGAGCGTCTCGGTCGTGAGCCGCTCCGCCTCGCTCCGGGCCTCGGTGATGAGGGTGTCCGCCTGCGTCGCCGCGTCCGAGCGGATGCGGTTGGCGTCCTCGCGGGCGTCCGCCCGGGTGCGCGAAGCGCTCTGCTCGGCCTCCGCGATGGCGTCCGACGCCTCCGTGCGCACCCGCTGGGCGTGCTCGGCGACGTCCGCACGGATCCGCTCCGCCTCCGCGATCGCCTCGGACATCGTCCGCTCGGCGAGCGCCTTGGCGGCCTCGGTCTCCTCGTGCGCCTCGCGCCGCAGCCGGCCGGCGTCCTCGCTCGCCCGCTCCCGCTCGGCGTAGGCGTCGGAGCGGACCCGGTCCGCCTCCTCCTGCGCCTCCCGCCGCGTACGGTCCGCCACGTGCTCGGCGGCGCTGCGCAGCCCGGCGATCTCCTCCTGCGCCTGCTCGTGCAGCCCCGCGACGGAGTCCCGGACCTGCTGCGCGTGCTGCTCGGCCGCCGACACCATCTCCGTGGCCCGCCGGTCCGCCTCCTCGACCAGCCGTACGGCCTCGGTCTGCGCCTCCTCCACGCGCTTGCGCGCCGAGGCCAGCAGCTCCTCGCTCTGCTCGCGGGCCCGCTCGCGCTCCTGGTCGGCCTCCTGCCGGGCACTGCCGAGCAGTTCCTCGGCCTCGCGGCGGCGCCGGTTGGCCTCCTCCTGGGCGGCGGCCAGCGTCTCGGACGCCTCCGTGGCCAGCCGTTCGGCGGCGGCCTGCGCCTCCGCGCGCACCCGGTCGGCGCTCTCCTGCGCCTCCGACTTCAGCCGCTCGGCCTCGCTCGCGGCCTCCGACCGCAGACGCACGGCGACGGCCTCGCCCTCGGCACGCGCGGCCGACGCGTCGGACGCTGCCTCGTCGCGCAGCCGTTCGGCCTCCGCCTCGGCCTGCTGCTGGAGCGTACGGATCCGCTCGGCGGCCTCGGCACGCAGCCGCTCGTTCTCCTCGGCGGCCTCGCGACGGATCCGCGCGGCCTCCTCACGGGCGTCGGACAGCGCCTGCTCGGCCGCCGTCAGCCGCTCCTCCGCCTCCGTCTGGAGCCGCGTCAGCTCCTCGGCGGCCTCGGCGCGGCGGGCCTCTATGGCGCGCTCGGTCTCCTCGTGCAGCTCCCGCGCAGCACGCTCGGCGTCCGCCTTGAGGGCCTCGGCCTGCTCGACGACCTCCTCGCGGTGCCGCTCGGCCTCCTGCCGGGTGCGCTGAAGGGTCTCCTCGGCCTGCCGGCGCAGCGTCGTCGCCCGCTCGATGGCCTCCGTGCGGACCTTCTCGCTGTCCGTCTGGGCCGTCGTACGCAGCTCGTCCGCGTCCGCCTTCGCCTTGGCGAGCAGCTCCTCGGCGGACCTCGCCGCCTCCTCGATCTGCGCCACGGCCTCCTTGCGGGCCTCGGCGCGGATCTTCTCGCCCTCTTCGACCGCGTCCGACCGCAGCTGCTCGGCCTCGCCGCGCAGCCGGCGGGCCTCCTCCTGCAGCTCGACCGTCTTGGCGCGGTACTCCTTGGTGTCGTCCTTCGCCGCGCCCTTGAGCTGCTCGGCGATGTCATGCGCCTCGGCGCGCAGCCGGTCCGCCTCGGCCTCGGCCTCCCTGCGGATCCGCTCGGCCTCCTCGGCCGCGGCCTTGGTGGTCTTCTTGGCGTCCTCCGACGCCTTGTTGAGCACGTCCTCGGCGGTCTTGGCCGCCTTGGACAGCTGGGTCGCCGTCTCCTCGGCGGTGAGCGTACGGGCCTTCTCGGAGGCCTCCGCGACGATCTTCTCCGCCTCGGCGCGGGCGTCCGCGACGAGCTGCTCGGCCTCGGACTTGGTGTTCTCGGCCTCCTTCGTGGCCTCCTCGACCAGCCGGGCGACCTGCTCCTTGGCGGTGCGCGTCCGCGTCTCGTTCGCGGACTCCGCGCTCGCCAGGGCCTTGGCGGCGGCCTCCTTGGCCTCCGCGACCAGCTTCTCCGACTCGGCCTGCGCCTTGCGCAGCGCCTCCTCGGCCTCCGCCATCCGCTGCTCGGCGGCCTTGCTCAGTTCCTGGGCCTGGCGGCGTGCGGACTCCGACTCCGTGGCGGTGGACGTCCGCAGCTGCTCGGCGTGGTCGGTGGCCTCCTGGGCCTGGGTGGAGGCGGCGTTGAGCAGCCGCTCGGCGTCCGTGCGGGCACGCCGCAGGATCTGCTCGGCCTCGGCCCGGGCCTCCTCGGCGGCGCTGGTGAGCCGCTGCCGGGCCTCGGTCGTCAGCCGCTCGGCCTCCGCACGGGCGGTGGCCAGGGCCTGCTCGGCCTCGGAGCGGGACTCGTCCAGCAGCCGGCGGGCCTGCTGCTCGGTACGGGCCCGCAGTTGCTCCGCCCACGCCACGTTCTCGTTGACGTGCGACTCGACGGTCTGGCGGCGCTCGGCCAGCTCCTGGTCCAGCTGCTGGCGGCGGGTCACCGCCTCCTGGTGCAGCTCCGCCTGGAGCCGGGCCGCCTGCTCGGCGTGCTCCTGGAGGATCCGCTGGGTCTGGGCCCGGGCCTCGCTCAGCTCGCGGTCGGCGTCCGCCCGGATCTGGTCGGCCTGCATCTGCGCGTTGCGCAGCAACTGCTCGGCCTGCCAGCCGATGTCGCCCCCCTCGAAGGAGGGCCGGGACATGATGGTGCGCCGCGCCTCGTGCAGCTTGGCGCGCAGCACCTCGACCTGGTAGCCGAGGTCCTCGGCGTGCTGGATCGCCTTTTCCCGCTCGGTCTTCAGCCGCTTCATCTCGGCTTCGAACCGAGAGAGGTGGTCGACGTCAGCCGCCGGCTCTCGCTCCTGGCTCTCGTAGCCCCGCACTGCGCGGTCCCATCCGTCCCCTGGTCGCAACTCTCTCCAAACGAGCTCCGTCCATACGCCGAACGGGGCCCCCGGGGAATGGTGTCAGATCATCGGCGGAGCACGGGCTGCTGCCCCGACGCTCGTCCCCCGAAACCCGGACCCCGGTGGTCCTGCCGTCGCACGGCGGGACCGCGGTCACCCTGGACTGAGCGGCGACCGCCCCCAACCCTACCGGCCCCTATGTACGAGCATCAGTGCTCAGGTGACTCAACGGGCGCCGAAGTGACCAGTTCTGTCAGGACGCCATGGCAGTCCTTGGGGTGCAGGAAGGTGATCCGTGACCCCATGGAACCGCGTCGCGGCTCTTCGTACAGCACGCGTACGCCCTTGTCCTTGATGTCGGCCGCCTCGGCGTCCACGTCCGCCGTACCGAAAGCGATGTGGTGGACGCCCTCCCCGTTCTTCGCCAGCCACTTCGCGACGGTGGAGTCCTCGCGGGTCGGCTCCAGCAGCTGCAGGTACGAGGCGCCGCCGTCGGACGTATCGTTGATCTTGAGCATGGCCTCGCGCACGCCCTGCTCCTCGTTGACCTCGGAGTGGAACACCTCGAAGCCGTAGGTGGCACGGTAGAACTCGACGGTCTTGTCGAGGTCGAAACAGGCGATCCCGATGTGGTCGATTCGCGTCAGCATGGATTCAGTGGAGCGCTCCGGAGGTGGTTACGCAACGTGCGCGCGATCACACCGACAGCCGGATGACGGGGCGGACTACCGGTCAGTACATTCGAAGTAAACCCTCGTTCACTCCTCGGCTGTGCAGCCGGTAAGGGGATCGCAGCTCATGTCTTCTGCTACGACCAGCTCGGTGATCGTCTCGGGGGCGCGTACGCCCATGGGGCGGTTGCTCGGCTCGCTGAAGTCCTTCTCCGGAGCCGACCTCGGCGGCTTCGCGATCAAGGCCGCCCTCGACCGTGCGGGGATCGGCGGCGACCAGGTGCAGTACGTGATCATGGGTCAGGTGCTCCAGGCCGGGGCGGGGCAGATCCCGGCGCGCCAGGCCGCGGTCAAGGCCGGCATCCCGATGAACGTGCCGGCGCTGACCATCAACAAGGTGTGTCTGTCCGGTCTGGACGCCATCGCGCTCGCCGACCAGCTGATCCGTGCGGGTGAGTTCGACGTGGTCGTCGCGGGCGGCCAGGAGTCCATGACCAACGCTCCGCATCTGCTGCCCAAGTCCCGCGAGGGCTTCAAGTACGGCGCCGTCCAGATGCTCGACGCCATGGCCTACGACGGGCTGACCGACTCCTTCGACGGCGTCGCCATGGGCGAGTCGACGGAGAAGCACAACACGCGTCTCGGCATCGGGCGGGCCGAGCAGGACGAGATCGCCGCGCTGTCCCACCAGCGGGCCGCCGCCGCGCAGAAGAACGGGCTGTTCGAGGCCGAGATCACGCCCGTCGAGATCCCGCAGCGCAAGGGCGACCCGGTGCTCTTCAGCAAGGACGAGGGGATCCGGGGCGACACGACCGCTGAGTCCCTGGGCAAGCTGCGTCCGGCGTTCTCCAAGGACGGCACGATCACGGCCGGTTCCGCCTCGCAGATCTCCGACGGTGCCGCCGCCGTCGTGGTGATGAGCAAGGCCAAGGCGCAGGAGCTCGGCCTGGAGTGGATCGCCGAGATCGGGGCGCACGGGAACGTGGCCGGGCCGGACAACTCGCTCCAGTCCCAGCCGTCCAACGCGATCCAGCACGCGCTGAAGAAGGAGGGACTGGGCGTCGAGGACCTCGACCTCATCGAGATCAACGAGGCGTTCGCGGCGGTTGCCGTGCAGTCGATGAAGGACCTCGGGGTGTCCACCGAAAAGGTGAATGTCAACGGCGGCGCCATTGCCCTGGGTCACCCGATCGGGATGTCCGGTGCGCGGCTCGTGCTGCACCTCGCGCTGGAGCTGAAGCGGCGTGGTGGTGGCGTGGGCGCGGCGGCGCTGTGCGGTGGCGGTGGTCAGGGTGACGCGCTGATCGTGCGGGTACCGAAGGCCTGAGCAACCGGTTTTCGGGCCTTCCTCAGCTGAAGTATCTGAACGGAGCTGTGATGCAGGACGTCTCCACGCTGGTCGCCCAGGCCAGGGAGGGCCGGCCGCGGGCCGTGGCCCGGCTGATCTCCCTGGTGGAGGGGGCGTCCCCGCAGCTCAGGGAGGTCATGGCGGCGCTGGCGCCGCTGGCGGGCAAGGCGTATGTGGTCGGGCTGACCGGGTCTCCGGGGGTCGGCAAGTCCACGTCGACGTCGGCGCTGGTGACCGCGTACCGCAAGCAGGGCAAGCGGGTCGGCGTGCTCGCCGTCGACCCGTCGTCCCCGTTCTCGGGCGGTGCGCTGCTCGGGGACCGGGTGCGGATGTCCGAGCACGCGTCGGACCCGGGCGTGTACATCCGCTCGATGGCGACGCGTGGGCACCTGGGCGGGCTCGCGTGGGCCGCGCCCCAGGCCATCCGGGTGCTGGACGCGGCGGGATGTGACGTGATCCTCGTCGAGACGGTGGGTGTGGGGCAGTCCGAGGTGGAGATCGCCTCGCAGGCGGACACGTCCGTCGTGCTGCTCGCGCCGGGGATGGGCGACGGGATCCAGGCGGCCAAGGCCGGGATCCTGGAGATCGGTGACGTGTACGTCGTGAACAAGGCCGACCGGGACGGGGCGGATGCGACGGCTCGCGAGCTGAACCACATGCTGGGGCTGGGGGAGGCCCGGGGGCCCGGGGACTGGCGCCCGCCGATCGTGAAGACGGTCGCCTCGCGCGGGGAGGGCATGGACGAGGTCGTCGAGGCCCTGGAGAAGCATCGGGCCTGGATGGAGGAGCGGGGGGTGCTCGCGGAGCGGCGCACGGCCCGTGCGGCGCGGGAGGTCGAGACGATCGCGGTGACGGCGCTGCGGGAGCGGATCGGAGATCTGCACGGCGACCGGCGCCTGGGCGCGCTCGCGGAGCGGATCGTGTCCGGGGAGCTGGATCCGTATCGGGCGGCTGATGAGCTGGTTGCCGGGTTGACGGAGGGCTGATCGTCGGTGGGCGGTGTGCCTGCGGCGGCCTGGGGCTGCTTCGGTGGGGTGCGCGTTGCGCCTACCGGGGTGCGGTGAGTCGGGGCCGCGCCGGGGGTGTCCGTCCTCGGAACGGCGCGATGGGGTTGCGAACCGACTAACCGTCCGTTGACGCGCCAACCGCTGCGGGCGGACACCCCCCGACACGTCCCCTTCCGTGCGTCGGCGGGTGCGGGCGCGTCTCGCCCGAGCTGCGGGCAGTCGTGCCTCCCCCAGTGCCTTAAGGGCCTGGGAGGTGCCCCCAGGCGGCACGGGTGGGCGCAGCGGCACCCCGCTCCGCCGGGTTGCGCGACGCCCCGGCGTCAGCAGCGACGCCGGGGCGGTGGGAAGGGGGCAGTACCGGGTCAGTCCTGGTCGTCGTCCTGGTCCTGGTCGTGATCCGCCGTGATCTTGGCCGTGTTGAGGTCGATCTTCCAGTCCTGCTCGGCGCCGCCGGACTTGTGCGTCTCGGCCTCCCAGGACTTGTTCTTGCCGTCCTCGTCCAGGTCCACGGACGTCACCGTGCCCTTGCCGCCGGCGGCCTTCGCGGCCTCCTCGGCCGTCACGGAAGCGCCCTTCAGCGCCGCCCGCACCTGCGCCGTGTCGTCCTCGTCGTCGGTGTGCGAGCCGAGCACCTTGCCGTTCGACGGGTCCACGCTCACGCTGTGCCAGGTGTTGTCGCCGGAGAGGACGTCGACCTTCCAGATCGCCTTGCCGCTGTCGTCCTCGTCGTCCAGCTCGGCGGAGACGGCCGTACCGGACGTGTGCTTCAGCGCGGACGCGATGGCCTCGGGCGCCGTCACGTCGGCGGAAGCAGCCCGCGCGGCGTCGTCGCCGTCGTCCTGCGCGTCGGGACCGTCCTGGTCGTCGCGGACGTCGTCGTCCGACAGCCGGGTGTTGGCCGCCTGCCGCGCCGAGCCCCCGTCCTCCGTGGTCGCGAGAGCCGTGGCCGTACCGCCTCCGATCAGAGCGGCAGCGGTCACAGCGGCGATCACGATGTTGCGCTTCATGCGGATTCCTCCCGAGTCGTTTCGTTTTCGACGTGTTCCAATCTGGCTGACCGAGGCTGAGAGGAACCTGAAGACCCCTGAAGAGATCTTCAGCTCGGCTTTGCCACTCTTTACCCATGCGCCTGTTGATCGTGGAGGACGAGAAGCGGCTGGCCCTGTCGCTCGCCAGGGGCCTGACGGCCGAGGGGTACGCCGTGGACGTCGTCCACGACGGACGGGAGGGGCTGCACCAGGCCTCGGAGGGCACGTACGACCTGGTGATCCTCGACATCATGCTGCCCGGCCTCAACGGCTACCGGGTCTGCGCCGCCCTGCGCGCCGCCGGGCACGAGGTGCCGATCCTGATGCTCACCGCCAAGGACGGCGAGTACGACGAGGCCGAGGGGCTCGACACCGGCGCGGACGACTACCTGACCAAGCCCTTCTCGTACGTCGTGCTGGTCGCCCGGGTCAAGGCGCTGCTGCGGCGGCGCGGGGTGGGTTCCGGGGCCTCGCCCGTGCATGTGCACGGGGACCTGAAGGTGGACACCGCGGCCCGGCGGGTGTTCCTGGGGGAGGACGAGGTCGCCCTGACCGCCAAGGAGTTCTCCGTGCTGGAGCACCTCGTGCTGCGGGCCGGGGAGGTCGTGTCCAAGTCCGACATCCTCGAACACGTGTGGGACTTCGCGTACGAGGGCGACCCCAACATCGTCGAGGTGTACGTCAGCACCCTGCGGCGGAAGCTGCGGGCGGGGCTGATCCGGACCGTGCGCGGTGCCGGGTACCGGCTGGAGACGTCGCCGTGAGGCGGCTGTTCGGGTCCGTCCGGGCGCGGGCCACGCTCGGTGCGACGCTCGTCGTCGCGGTGGCGCTCGTCGCCGCCGGGGCCGCCGTCCTGCTGTCCCTGAAGTCCAACCTGATGGGCGAGGCCGGCACCCGGGCGGAGCGCTCCGCGCGGGCGGTGGCCGCCGAGCTCGCCGCCGGGACGCCGTACGACAAGCTGTCCGGGCTGGACGGCGACGACGGGCCGGTCCAGGTGCTCGCCGAGAAGAAGCGGGTGGTCGCGGTCAGCGAGGATCTGCAGGAGATCAGCGGTACCGACTCCGACCGGGTGAAGCCGGCGCCGTCGGTGGCGCCGCGCGGGGACGATGACGACGACTCCGACGACCACGAGGAGTCCCTCGAACCCGGGGAGATCGCCGGGGAGAGCACCTTCCGGAACGGGTCCGCGACGATCGACGGTGAGACGGAGGACTACCGGTTCGCCGCCGTCGAGGTCGAGACCCATGACCGGGGACGTCTGAAGGTCTACGCCGGTGCCCCGCTGGCCGCGGAGCACGGGGCCGTGCAGAGCGCGACGACGGTGATGCTGATCGGGTTCCCGCTGCTGCTCGGCGTCGTCGCGGGGGTGACCTGGCTGGTCACCCGGCGGGCGCTGCGGCCGGTGGAGGGCATCCGCAGCGAGATGGCCGCGATCACCGCCTCCGAGGATCTCGCGCGGCGTGTGCCGGAGCCGCAGACGCACGACGAGGTCGCCCGGCTCGCCCGGACGACGAACGAGACGCTCGCGGCCCTGGAGACCTCCGTGGAGCGGCAGCGGCGCTTCGTCGCCGACGCCTCCCACGAGCTGCGCAGCCCGATCGCCTCGCTGCGGACCCAGTTGGAGGTGGCCGCTGCGCATCCCGAACTGCTGGACCTCGACGGGGCCGTGGAGGACACCGTGCGGCTCCAGCGGCTCGCCGCCGACCTGCTGCTACTCGCCCGGCTGGACGCGGGGGAGCGGCCGGGTGACGCGAAGGTCGACCTCGCCGGGCTGGCCCGGGAGGAGGCCGAGGGGCGGACGGGTGTGACGGTGGACGCCGAGTCGGTGAACGTGGCCGGATCGCGTGGGCAGTTGGGGCGGGTGCTCGCCAATCTGCTCGACAACGCCCAGCGGCATGCCCGGTCGGCCGTCACCGTGAGCGTGCGCCGGGAGGGTGACCTGGCCGTGCTCGGGGTGGCGGACGACGGGGACGGCGTGCCCGAGGCCGACCGGGAGCGCATCTTCGAGCGGTTCGTCCGGCTGGACGCCGCCCGCAGCCGTGACGACGGCGGTGCCGGGCTGGGCCTCGCCATCGCCCGGGACGTCGCCGTACGGCACGGCGGCACGCTCACGGCCGGTCAGGCGCCCGCAGGCGGAGCCCTGTTCGAACTCCGCCTGCCGCTCGCCTAGCCGGGATGTGCCAGCCGGGGGTTACGGGCGTCCGCGCTGGGCGCGCAGGTGCTCCGCGATGGGCTTGAGGGCCTTGTCGAGTTCCGTCAGGGCCTCGGGGGACAGCAGGTCGATGAAGTGCCTCCGCACGGACGCCACATGGTGGGGCGCGACCTTCTGCATCGTCGCCATGCCGTGCTCGGTGAGGACCGCGTAGAGCCCACGGCGGTCGGACTCGCAGTTCTCCCGCCGGACCAGGTTCGCGTTCTCCATGCGGGTGATCTGGTGCGAGAGGCGGCTCTTGGACTGGAGGGTGGCGGAGGCGAGGTCGCTCATCCGCATCCTCTGGTCCTCCGACTCGGAGAGATTCACCAGGATCTCGTAGTCGTTCATTGTCAGGCCGAACGGCTGCAGGTCCTTTTCGAGCTGGTACGTCAACAGCCTGTTGACCTCCAGGTGGGTGCGCCAGGCGCACTGCTCCGCATCGGTCAGCCAGCGGGTGGCCGTCTCGGTCTCCATGAATGAAGTCTACCTAAAATGTTGAAAGGCGAACTAGTGAGGGTTTTCGTGTGACGGAGCGCACCCGCCGAACATTGGTGCGCAGGCGTTCGACGTCACACTCCGCAGACTACCGCTCACAGCCCGAAGCGACGCTGGAGGTCCCCCAGCTGTCCGGGAAGACGCGGTACGCCGGACGGCCCTGCCCCGGGGCTGTGCGCCCCGCCGCCGGGGACGCCGGCCTGGTGCGGAACAGCCCCCGTGGCCTGCTCGGCCATCAGCGTCTCGGACGACTGGAGCAGGACCGTGCCGGCGCCGACGAACTCGAACTGGTGCTCCTCGCCGGAGGCTCCGCCGAGGCCCGTCAGTGCACGTAGACCGCCCATTACGCCGGTCATGTACCCATGGTCGTAGTGGTGGCAGGGGGAGGGGCAGTCGGCCCATCCGACCAGGGCCTGGGGGTCGACCCGGATGGGGGGTTCCATGAACACCACGGGGCCGTTCGACGCGGCCACGAACTTTCCGGTTCCGATCAGTGTCAGGAAACCCGGCACGATTGATTGCTTCAGCGACAGAGTTGGCTGAAAAGCGAGGAGATTGCCCGAGCGAATGGTCAGGTTGCCGTTCTCGAGGTCGTACGAGTTCACGTCGAAGGCCCGGTCGGCGAGGAGCATCTTGCCCGAGCCCTCCGCCACGACCCACTCGCTCGCGTGCAGTGGCGAATGGAAGGACGTACGGACGAGACGGTCCAGCCGGCCGTGTCCGACGCCGTTGAAATCGATCGAGCCGTAGTAGGCGATCATCTTCCCCTTCTGGAGGAACCACTGGCTCCCCTTGAGCTCCACGCAGAAGGTGTAGGGATTGACGTTGTCGTCCGGCGGCAGTGTCGCCGGGTCGAAGACCGCGGGGCCGGCGCCCGGGGTTCCGTACGTGCTCACAGCTTCTCCTCCGACGCCTGGACGTACACCGCACCGCTGCCGCTCAGCTCCAGCTGGAACGCCTCGCCCGAGCCGCGGCCCACCATGTCCCGCCAGCCCAGGGCCGTGGACAGCTTGTTGCGGACCTCTCCGTGGTGGGCGACGTAGGCCTGCGGGTCCACGTGCACCGGCCGCTGGGGCGTGATCGGGATCTCGATCACCCCGCCGTGGGCCATGACCGCGACGGCCCCGTGCCCCTTGAGCGTGGTCGTGAACAGCCCCTGGCCGCTGACCTGCCCGCGCACCATGCCCATGACGCCGCCCTGCGAGCCCAGGAACATCGTGCCCTGCTGGAGCGTGCCCTCGAAGGCCAGGAGGCGGTCCGCCTCGACGTACAGCGTGTCGCCGGACAGCTGGATCACCTGGATGTGATGCCCGCCGTGCCCGAAGAGGACGGTGCCGCTGCCCTCGACGGTCATCAGGGGCGTGTCCTCGTCGGCGACCCGGCGGCCGATCATCGACATGATCCCGCCCTGGCCGCCGGCCGTGTTGGGCGTGAAGGACACCTCGCCCCGGTAGGCGAGCATCGCACCGCGCTGGCTGAACAGCCGCTGACCGGGCGTCACCGTCGCCTCGACCATCTTCGCGTTGATCTCCCGGAAGGCCATGTCACACGTCTCCCGCGATCGTGTTCCGCTCGCTCGGCTGCACGTACACCAGGCCGTCCCCCTCGAACCGCATCTGGAAGGCCTCGCCGCCGCCCTCCCCGAGCAGCGTGCGGAACGTCACACCGGACTGGAAGGACTGCCGCAGATTCCCCTGGTGCGCCACATACGCCCCCGGGTCGACGGTCAGCGGATACTGCGGACTCACCCGCAGCACCACCGCCGGGCCGTCCGACATGATCGCCGCCTGGCCGTGGCCCTCGACGGTCGTCGTGAACAGCCCGTTGCCCTGCGAGGCGCCACGCAGGCCGGTGAACTCCGTCCCCGTGCGCAGCCCGCCGTCGGTCGCGAGCAGGTTGCTCGACTCCACGTAGAGCTTGTCGCCCTGGAGGCCGACCAGGTTGATCTCGGAGGCGCGGTCGGCGAACCAGCAGGTCCCCCGCCCCTTCACCTCCATCAAGGTCATCTGCTCGCCGGTCAGCCGCCGGGTCACCATGCCCCGTATGCCCTCGCCGCCGCCGCTGAGCTTCTTGAAGGCCATCTCGCCGTCGTACGCGACCATCGAGCCGTTCTTCGCCTTCACGGCGTCTCCGGTCATGTCGACGGCGAGCACCTTGCTGCTCTGAAGTCGGAACATCGCCACGTACGTGAAGGTAGCCGCAGGCCGGGCGCCACGGACAGGGCCTGTGGGTGGAGAACGACCCTGACCGCACCCCTAGGGGTGGGAGCCCGCGGCGGTTTGTCACAATGGGCGGGACGCTTGTGCGTGCGTTCACAAACCGTCAGCCGTACCGACCGTTCAGATCGTCAGACCGCCGCGTCTCTCCCACCGAAGGTGACCCGTGGACCTCAAGACCGCCACCGCCATCCGCCGCCTCCGCCTGGTCTCGGCCCCCGAGGCGATCTCCTTCCTCCTCCTGCTGGTCTGCTCGGTGCTGAAGCGGACCACGGACTTCAACGCCGTGCCGGTGATGGGCATGGTGCACGGTGTCCTGTTCATCCTGTACGTGATCTTCTGGGCCGACGCCTGGAACCGGACGAAGTGGTCGGTGAAGACCGCCGCGCTGTACTTCGTCCTCTCGGTGCTGCCGACCGGTGGGTTCTTCGCGGAGCGCAAGCTGCGGCGTGAGGCCGAGGACGCGGTCATCGCGTCCCGGGCGCGCCAGGAAGGAGCGGTGAAGGCATGATCGTCGCCTTCTCCGTGACGCCGCTGGGCGTCGGCGAGGACGTGGGGGAGTACGTCGCCGACGCCGTCCGCGTGGTGCGCGAGTCGGGCCTGCCCAACCGGACCGACGCGATGTTCACCTCGATCGAAGGTGAATGGGACGAGGTCATGGACGTCGTCAGGCGTGCCGTCGCCGCCGTCGAGCGGCGGGCGCCTCGGGTGTCTCTCGTCCTCAAGGCGGACATCCGCCCCGGAGTGACGGACGGGCTCACCTCCAAGGTGGAGACGGTGGAGCGGCACCTCGCCGAGTAGACCGCAAGGACCACAGCCCCGGCTCTTCATGGGCCGGGGCTTCGTCGTGTCATGGCGAGGCACAAACGCGCCCCGCGCACCGGGCAGTTCCCTCTGATGACCCGTGCGGCTCGCGGAGTCCGACGCACCGACCCACGATGAGGGCTCAGGGCCGACCGCCGTCCCCCTGCTGGACACGGCGGCCGCCGTCTGCCCAGTGAAGGAAGGGCCTGCCGGTGAACACTTCGACGTATACGTCCCAGTCGGCGTTCGACGGCTCCAGGCTGCGCGTCATCCTGCTCGTCGATCTCCACGAAGGCGCCCAGCAACGGTTCCTCGACGCGTACGAGCACATGCGCAACCGGGTCGCGTCGGTTCCCGGTCACCTCGGTGACCAGCTGTGCCAGTCCGTGGAGAACCCGTCCCAGTGGCTCATCACCAGCGAATGGGCGACCGCGCCGCCGTATCTCGCCTGGGTGAACAGTGAGGAGCACCTCGAGACCGTCAGGCCCATGCAGGACTGCGTCCGGGACATCCGGTCGCTGCGTTACAACGTCGTCCGGGAGACCGGGCGTGCCCTCGCGCCCACCGCCGGAACCGCCGACGGGGTCCGGGCGCCGGTGCGGGTGGGCGACGGAGTGACGCGCCATGCGCTGACGTTCACCGTCAAGCCCGGCTCCGAGTCGAAGGTCGCGGACATCCTCGCCGGATACGCGCCGCCCCAGGCCCGCGCCGACGACTCCACACGACTGCGCCGGACGACGCTGTTCATGCACGGCAACCGAGTCGTACGCACCGTCGAGGTGGAGGGCGATCTGCAGACGGCGCTGCGCCATGTCTCGCGTCAGCCGGAGGTGCGGGCCGTCGAGGAAGCCCTCAATCCGCACCTGGAACAGAGCCGGGACCTGACCGACCCCGCGTCGGCACGGGCCTTCTTCATCCGCGCGGCCATGCCGGCCGTCCACCATGTGGCACGCGGCGGACCGGAGCCGGCCGGTCTGCGGCGCCACGCCCTGTACTACCCGGCCCGTGAGGGCTGCGGGATGGTGCTGGCACGGCTGCTCGCCCAGCAGGACGAGACGGCCGCGGCCGACCCCGCCGGCCCCGTGCACCGCAGCACCGTCTTCCACCGGGACGACCTGGTCGTCCGTCTCATCGACACGCGGGATCCCGAGACCGATCCGGTCAGGGCGCTCGGCATGCACGGCCCGAGGAAGGCCGCCGTGCTGGCCCGCCTGCTCGACGGCGCCGCACTCGGCGTCGAAGGGCCGCTCTCCGACGAGCGGGACGCCACCCGCCTCCTGGCGCACTCCGACATGACGCTGATCACCGATCGCAGGGCTGCCGAGTCCTGACAGTCCGTGAACGACACCCGCTCATCGACAACACCCCACAGACCTACCTGGAGACGGACCATGCACAAGACGCGCCCGCGCATCGTGGACCTCAGTGAGACCGAGCCCAACCGCAAGCGTGGCGGCGACCTGCGCACCCTGCTCACGCCCCTCACGGTGGGATCCACGAGCGGGTTCATGGGCCTGGCCATCATGCAGCCGGGTGAACGCATCAGCGAGCACTACCACCCGTACTCGGAGGAGTTCGTCTACGTCGTCCAGGGCGAGCTGGAAGTCGACCTGGACGACGTGACGCGCCCGATCCGCGCCGACCAGGGCCTCATGATCCCCATCGGCATGCGGCACCGCTTCCGCAACATCGGTGACGCCGAAGCCCGGATGGTCTTCCACCTGGGTCCGCTGGCGCCGAAGCCGAGCATGGGCCACGTCGACACGGAGGCCGTTCAGGAGAGCGCGAGCGGCGAAACGTACCCGGCCGTGCAGGGGGACGGAGTGCAGCCGGAGCGACGCGGGGTGCCCTCGTGACCCGGCGGGTGGCGGTCACCGGCATTGGTGTCGTCGCCCCGGGCGGTATCGGGGTGCCGGCCTTCTGGGACCTCCTCTCCAGCGGCCGTACCGCGACGCGCGGCATCACACTGTTCGATCCCGAGGGGTTGCGCTCACGCATCGCGGCCGAGTGCGACTTCGACCCGGTCGCGCACGGGCTCGATCCCGGCCTGGTCGAACGCGCCGACCGGTACATACAGTTCGCCCTCGTCGCCGCCGCGGAGGCGGTGACCGACTGCGGCATCGAATTCGGCGCCGAGGACCCGTGGCGCGTGGCCGTCTCGCTCGGCAGCGCCGTGGGCGGCACGACCCGCCTGGAGCACGACTACGTCCTGGTCAGCGAGCGAGGGCAACGCTGGGACGTCGACCACAGCGCCGCCGGCCCGCAGCTGCACCGGGCCTTCTCGCCCAGCACCCTGGCGTCCGACGTCGCCGAGTACTTCGGAGCCCAGGGGCCGGTGCAGACCGTGTCGACCGGCTGCACCTCCGGACTCGACGCGGTGGGCTACGGCTTCCACACGATCGAGGACGGCCGCGCGGACATCTGCATCGCCGGAGCGTCCGACTCCCCGATCTCCCCGATCACCATGGCCTGCTTCGACGCCATCAGGGCGACCTCGCCGAACAACGACGACCCGGCGCACGCCTCCCGGCCCTTCGACGCCCACCGCGACGGATTCGTCATGGGAGAGGGCTCCGCCGTGCTCGTCCTGGAGGAGCTCGAACACGCCCGTGCCCGCGGCGCGCACGTCTACTGCGAGATCCGCGGCTACGCCACCTTCGGCAACGCGTACCACATGACCGGACTGACCAGCGAGGGCCTGGAGATGGCCCGGGCCATCGACAGCGCGCTCGGACAGGCCCGGCTCGACCCCTCACTCATCGACTACGTCAACGCGCACGGGTCGGGCACCCGCCAGAACGACCGTCACGAGACCGCCGCGGTCAAACGGTCGCTGGGCGCCCACGCCTATGACACGCCCATGAGTTCGATCAAGTCCATGGTGGGCCACTCGCTCGGTGCGATCGGCGCGATCGAGATCGTCGCCTGCGTGCTGGCCCTGGCCCACCAGGTGGTCCCGCCGACGGCGAACTACGAGACCCCGGACCCCGAGTGCGACCTGGACTACGTACCGCGCACCGCCCGCCCGCGCAAGCTCGCCAACGTGCTGTCCGTGGGCAGCGGCTTCGGCGGGTTCCAGTCCGCAGTGCTCCTGACAGGGCAGGCCGGGAGGAAACGATGAGTGCTCAGCCCAACCGCCGCACCGCCATCACGGGGATGGGTGTGGTCGCGCCCAACGGACTGCAGACGGAGACCTACTGGAAGTCCGTCGAGGAGGGCCTGTCCGTACTCGACCGGATCACCCGGGAGGGATGCGGGCACCTTCCGCTCCGTGTCGCCGGCGAGGTCCGGGGATTCGACCCGGCGGCACTCATCGAGGAGACCTTCCTCGTCCAGACCGACCGCTTCAGCCACTTCGCGATGGCCGCCGCCGGTGCCGCCCTGAAGGACGCGGGGCTGAGCGACGCGGCCGCCGACTCCCCGTACTCCGTCGGTGTGGTCACCGCTGCCGGATCCGGTGGTGGTGAATTCGGCCAGCGGGAGCTGCAGAAGCTGTGGGGACAGGGGTCCCGCTTCGTCGGTCCCTACCAGTCCATCGCCTGGTTCTACGCGGCCAGCACGGGCCAGATATCGATCCGCAGCGGCTTCAAGGGCCCCTGCGGCGTGGTGGCGAGCGACGAGGCCGGCGGGCTGGACGCCGTCGCGCACGCCGCCCGCACCGTGGGGCGGGGGACCGACGTGGTCGTGGCCGGGGCGGCCGAAGCGCCGCTGGCTCCGTACTCGATGGTCTGCCAGCTCGGATACCCGGAACTCAGCACGGTCGAGGATCCGGCGCGGGCCTATCGCCCCTTCACCTCCGCGGCCTGCGGCTTCGTCCCGGCCGAGGGCGGTGCCGTGCTGATCGTCGAGGACCTGGACCGCGCACGCCGACGCGGCGCGGACGTCCGCGCCACCGTGGCGGGCCACGCGGCCACGTTCACCGGCGCCTCGCGCTGGGACCGCTCACGGGAGGGACTCGCCCGTGCCATCCGCGGTGCCCTCGACGAGGCCGGCTGCGCACCGGAGGAGATCGACGTCGTCTTCGCCGACGCGATGGGTGTCCCGGAGGCGGACCGCGCCGAGGCCCTCGCCCTCGCCGACGCCCTGGGCCCGCACGGCATCCGCGTGCCCGTCACGGCTCCCAAGACCGGCATCGGGCGGTCCTACTGCGGGGCGCCCCTGCTGGACGTCGCGGCCGCGGTGATGGCCATGGAGCAAGGGCTGATCCCGCCCACGCCCAACGTCTTCGACATCTGCCACGACATCGACCTGGTGACGACGGCGGCGCGCCCGGCCGAGCTGAGCACGGCCCTGGTCCTCAGCCGTGGACTCATGGGCTCCAACGCGGCGCTGGTACTGCGCCGCGACCCGGGACCGGCCGCCCGGTGAAGCCCACCGCACCCGTACGCACCCGTTCGACAAGGAGAACGCGCATGAGCAGTGAAGTGACCCTGGAAGAGCTGGCCGCACTGATGAAGAAGGCCGCCGGTGTCACCGTCGACCCGCACGACCTCGAAGCCCGGGTGGACACCCCCTTCGCCGAGTTCGGGCTGGACTCGCTGGGTCTCCTCGGCATCGTGGGCGAGCTGGAGAACCGGCACGCCCGGGCGCTCCCCACCGACGCGGAGAAGTGCAAGACCCCCCGCGACTTCCTCGACCTCGTCAACAGCACGCTCACGGCAGGAGCCTGACATGGCAGGACACACCGAGAACGAGATCACCATCGCCGCACCCCTCGACCTCGTCTGGGACATGACCAACGACATCGAGAGATGGCCGCAGCTGTTCAGCGAGTACGCGGCCGCCGACGTGCTGTCCCGGCAGGGCGACACGGTGACCTTCCGCCTGACCATGCACCCCGACGAGAACGGCAAGGTGTGGAGCTGGGTGTCGGAACGGACCACCGACCGCGACAAACTCACCGTCACGGCACGCCGGGTCGAACCCGGCCCGTTCGAGTACATGAACATCCGGTGGGAGTACGAGGAGACCCCCGACGGCACCCGGATGCGCTGGACCCAGGACTTCGCCATGAGGCCGGACGCGCCGGTCGACGACGCCGGGATGACGGACATCATCAACCGCAACTCGCCCGTCCAGATGGCCCTCATCCGCGACCGCATCGAGCAGGCCGCCGACGAGCGGCGGACCTCCCCCGTCACGCCCGCCTGAACGGCGCCGCCGCGTAAGGAGACCTCATGCACCACGCCCTGATCGTCGCCCGGATGGCCCCGCACGCCGCTCCGGACATCGCCGAGGTCTTCGCGGCTTCCGACCGCGGCGACCTGCCCCGCCTCGTCGGGGTGACCCAGCGTTCCCTCTTCCAGTTCGGCGATGTGTACATGCACTTCATCGAGGCCGAGCAGGACCCGGGCCCCGCCATCGCGCGCGTGGCCGGGCACCCCGAGTTCCGCGACATCAGCAGCAAGCTCGAGGCGTACGTCAGCCCGTACGACCCGCAGACCTGGCGCGGTCCGAAGGACGCGATGGCGCAGTGCTTCTACCACTGGGAGAGAGACACGGCCCCGGCCGCCCGGTGAGTGACGCCGAGGAGAGATGAGAAGGCCGCCGCCCTCACGGGGCGGCGGCCTTCTCTCGTCCGTGCGGCCAGGAGCTCAGGACGAGCGGGCCAGTGCCGGCAGCAGGCGCAGGGCGTTCTCCCGGTTGATGCCCCTGAGCTGTTCCGGCGAGACGAAGGGATCGGAGTCCAGGGCGGGTACCGCGACGTCGGCGACGACCTGCGCGGGGGTGGGCGGCCAGTCCGTGCCGAAGAGGACCCGGCTGGGATCCACCGTGGCCAGCAGCGTGGGCGTGGCGGAGGGAGACATGGGGCCCGCCGTGTCGAAGTAGAACCGGTGCAGGTAGTCACGGACCCTGCCCGGCTCGATGCCGGGAGTGAGGTGCCCGCCGAAGAGTTCGAGCCGCGTGGCCATGTACGGCAGGAAGCCTCCCCCGTGGGGGAGGACGAAGCTGAGATTCGGATAGCGGTCCAGGGTGCCGTTGCGGATCAGGTTGATGGCCGCGCGTGTGGTGTCCATGAGGAAGTCGCACACGAAGGGCGGCATGCCCGGCAGTCCGGCACCGCCGTCCTTTCCGGCCGGCACCTCCATGGGATGCGTGCTGATGACGGCGGACCGGTCGTTCAGCTCCTGCAGGAGGCGGTCGTGGGAGGCGTCACCGAGGTAGACACCGTCCATGCTCGTTCTCGTGCTCACTCCGACGGCCCCGAGCTCGTCGAGCCCGTAGCGGAGGCTCCACTGCGAGAGTTCCAGGTCGTCCAGGAACACGGGAGTGAAGAAGGCGAAGCGCGCGGGACGGTCCTCGACGACATCGGCCGCCGCCCGCAGGGCGATCCGTGCGCTCTCCTGGCGCTCCGCGCGCTCACGGAACCGTCCGAGCATCGCGACGGTCATGACGGCGGTGCTGATGCCCGTCTTGTCCATGACCTCCAGAGCCGCGTCCAGGTCCCAGCGTGTCCACCAGGGCAGCCGCTCGCGGTTGACGACACCGCGTTCTTCCGCCCAGTCCAGCCAGGCAGGCGCGGTGAAATGGTGGTGGACGTCCACTCGGCCCGCTACGGGGCCGTCTTCGAATGTCATCGGCATGTCCTCGGTGTGGTCGTTTCGGTGGGTGCTCAGGTGCGGCAGAGCACGGTCCGCAGCACGTCCGTCAGCACCCGATCGGGGGACGGCAGGTGGGTGGGCGCGCGCCAGGCGACGAAACCGTCCGGGCGTACGAGGACGGCACCGTCGTCGGCGGTGCCGTGCAGCGCCGCCCAGTCGGCATCCGGCTCGGGAACGAGGTCGTGATCAGGGCCGTCTCCCACGAGATACACCTCGACCGGAACGCCCAGGTTCTCGTCGGCCTGCTCCGCCGCGCGGCGCCACCGGTGGCCTTCGGCCCCGGCGAGCACGACGAAGGAACGCTCGTACAGATCGAGAGTGGAGATCCTGGCGCCTGCCCTCCTGACCCACATGTGGGGTGCGCGGCTCCCCGGCGCTCCGTCGATCAGGAAGGTGTCCGGGACGACCGGCCGCCGAGGGGAGGCGCCCACCACTGCGTTCGAGGCGTACCGGTAGCAGAGCGCGACCGTCATGAGGTCCGCCGCGTCGTTGTTGCGTCCCGCTGCCGGGCGGAATGCGGGGTGCTGCTCCTCGGTGGCCTGCTGGGAGGCCCGTGCGCTCGTCGTGACAGCGACAGGCCGTCGTTCACACTCGTAGGTGTCGAGCAGTGGCAGGCCGGCCCAGCCACGCAGTACCGCGGCGAGTTTCCAGGCGAGGTTGTGGGCGTCCTGGATCCCGGTGTTGGAGCCGAACGCCCCGTTGGGCGGCATTTCGTGAGCCGAGTCACCGGCCAGAAAGACCCGGCCCTGCCCGTAGCTGTCCGCGACTCGCTTGGAAGCGTGCCAGGGCGCCTTCCCCGTGATCTCGACATCAATGTCCGGAACACCGACAGCCGCGCGAATATGTGCCGCGCAGCGCTCGTTTCCGAAGTCCTCCAGGGTTTCGCCCCGATCTGGAGACCAAGGGATATGAATGACCCACCGCTCTTCGTTGTCCACGGGCAGCAGGGCGCCTTCCCCCTGCGGATCCGTGGTGTAACAGACGATGAAGCGCTTCGGCCCGACGTATTCCTTGAGGGTCTTGCTGCGGAACGTGACACTGACGTTGTGAAACAGGGCACCGGGCCCGGACTGGCCGATTCCCAGCTGTTTGCGAACGGGGCTTCTCGGGCCGTCGGCGGCCACCAGGAAATCAGCTTTCACGGTGCAGGTCTCACCGGTGTCCCGGCGCATGACCTGTGCCAGCACTCCCTCTTGGTCCTGCGTGAAGGAAAGCAGCTCCGATCCGAAGCGGATGTCCCCGCCCTGGCGGGCGCGGTTCAGCAGGACCGGCTCCAGATCGTTCTGGCTGCACAGGCACCAGTTCGAGGAGCTGACCCGGGAGACGTCCATGCCTGCGGCGATGTCCTGGACGATCCAGCGGCGCTGGTCCCCTGCGAGGGTGTCCACCTGGAGCACGCCGTCGTTCCCGGCGAGAGCGAAGGCGGCCTCCCGCACGCTCTGCTCCAGTCCGGCGGCCCGGAAGATCTCCATGGTGCGCACGTTGTTCCCGCGGCCGCGTGGGTGCGTCGATGTCTCGGCATGCCGCTCCACGAGCATGTGCTCGATTCCGAGACGCCCCAGGAACACGGAGGTGGAAAGACCCACCAGGGATCCGCCTACGATGAGAACTGGTACAGATTCCACTCCGCGTCCGCTCACTGGTTTCCTCGTCCTCCGGCGACTGCCCAGTCCGGGAACGGTGGACTGGCCCGTCCATGATGTTTACCAAGCAGGACTTACGCGCGCGATCCGGGGCGCCCCGGGGTACGCCGGCCGGGTAACCGGAGCAATTCCGCGGACATCCTGCGGCGCTCGGACTCATATGGCCGCGCAGCGTTTGCGGCGCAGCGGCGGCCGGGAAATTGTGTGACCGACCGACGGAATTCTCGACCCCCGGGATCAGCCATGACGCAAGCGTTCGCATCCGAGGAAATGTCGCCCGAAGAGGCCGCCGCCGCGGCCTCGGCATGCAGCCGGGAGTTTCGCGCCGACCCGCATCCCGTCTACGCCGCGCTCAGGGCGACAGCCCCCGTATGCCCGCTGAAGCCCCCGCACGGGGTCGACACGTATCTCATCACCCGGTACGACGACGCCCGTGCGGCCCTGGCCGATCCTCGGCTGAGCAAGGACATGTACGGCGCCATCGACGCCTACCACCGGATCTTCGGCGACTCGTCGATCGCCCTGGACGACAACATGCTCTTCTCGGACCCTCCCAAGCACACGAGGCTCCGCAGGATCGTCGGCACCACCTTCACCCCCAAGAGGGTGGAATCGCTACGGCCCAAGGTCCAGAAGATCGCCGACGAACTGCTGGACCGCTGCCCGGCGTCCGAACCCCTGAACCTGCTCCCGGAGTTCTGCTTCCCGCTGCCGCTGCACGTGATCTGCGAGCTCCTCGGCGTCCCGGAGAACGAACGCAGGCAAGCCCAGGAATGGTCCGCCACCGTCGCTCAGACCGGCTTCGGGCCGGAGGCGAGGAAGGCGCTGGAACTGGCCGAGGGCAACCTGCGCGACTATCTGGTGGACCTGATCGCGCGGAAGCGGAAGGAGCCGGACGGAGCTCTGCTCAGCGCACTCGTCACGGCGCAGGACGAGGACGGCGCGCTCACCGACCACGAACTCGTCTCCACCGCGTGGGTGCTGCTCTTCGCGGGCCACAAGTCGACCGCGTACCAGATCGGCAACGCCGTCTACCACCTGCTCGGCCGACCGGAGCAGAAGCGCCTGGCCTTCCGCGACCCGGAGGCGACGGCCGCAGCCGTCGAAGAGATCTTCCGGTTCGAGACCTCCGTGGAGAACTCGACGTTCCGCTACGCGACGGAAGACATCAAGATGCGCGACACACTCATCCCCAAGGGTGCGCTCGTGCAGATCTCGCTCACGGCGGCCAACCGGGACCCGGAGATGTTCCCCGACCCGGACCGCATGGACGTCGAGCGCCCGAACGTCCAGGCGACACACCTCGCATTCGGCCTCGGCCCGCACTACTGCATCGGCGCGCCGCTGGCACGTCTGGAGATGCAGATCGCCCTCACCACGCTCTTCGGGCGCCACCCCGACATGGCCCTGGTCGGGGAGCCGGAGAACGTGCGCTGGCTGACCGTGCCGTTCCCCGCCTTCCGCGGGCTCGCGGAACTCCCCGTCGTCCTCGACCCGTCGTGACGGGGCAGGCTCCGGCACCGGCGCGGGTGCGAGTGGTGCGCCTGCTGCACGTCCGGGAGGGAAGGGAAGCGGATTTCGTGGACGCCTACCAAGGCGTACGCGACGGCGCCGTGCGGTCCCCCGGGCATCTGCGCGAACAGCTCTGCCGCTCCCTCGATGATCCCGGTCGATGGCTGCTCACCAGCGAGTGGGAGAGCCTCGAGGCCATCAAACGCTGGCGCACCGACCCTGAGCACGCCACTCTGGTCGGTCCGATGAACGCCTGTCTGCACGACGACCGGTGGACCGGGGTCTTCGAGATCATGCCCGAGAGCACGGGTGACCGAAGGCCGAGACAGGGCTGACCATCATGTGACCGGCCGGTAAGGTCGGGTTCGTGCCGAAGCCGCTCAGTCTCTCCTTCGATCCGATCGCGCGCGCCGACGAACGCTGGAAGCAGCGCTGGGGAAACGTGCCGTCCATGGCCGCGATCACCTCGATCATGCGCGCCCAGCAGATCCTCCTCGCCGAGGTCGACGCGGTGGTCAAGCCGTACGGGCTGACGTTCGCGCGCTACGAGGCGCTGGTGCTGCTCACCTTCTCCAAGTCGGGCGAGCTGCCGATGTCCAAGATCGGCGAGCGGCTCATGGTGCATCCCACCTCCGTGACGAACACCGTGGACCGGCTCGTGAAGTCGGGTCTCGTCGGCAAGCGGCCCAACCCCAACGACGGACGCGGCACCCTCGCCAGCATCACCGACAAGGGCCGTGAGGTGGTCGAGGCGGCCACCCGCGACCTGATGGCGATGGATTTCGGGCTCGGGGTGTACGACGCGGAGGAGTGCGCCGAGATCTTCGCGATGCTGCGGCCGCTGCGGATCGCCGCGGGGGACTTCGAGGAGGGGTGACCCGGGCCAAGATCTCCCGGAACGGGTGGTTACGCTCGACGGCATGAAAAAGAGCGTGCTGACCCGCTATCGCGTGATGGCCTACGTCACCGGCGTACTGCTGGTCCTGCTGACCTTCGGCATGATCGGCAAGTATGTGCTCGACCTGAACGGCGCGGCCGACTTCACGCGCGTCGTCAGCATCGCGCACGGCTGGCTCTACGTCGTGTACCTGATCTTCGCCTTCGACCTGGGCTCCAAGGCGAAGTGGCCGGTGGGCAAGCAGATCTGGGTGCTGCTCGCGGGGACCATCCCGACGGCCGCGTTCTTCGTGGAGCGCAAGATCAGCCACGAGCTCGAGGCCAGGGTCGCGGAGGACTCGCCCGCGACCGCCAAGGCGTAACCGCACCGCCGTACGGACGAACGTACGGCGGTCTGCCATCGACATTTACTTGGACGTCCTAGTAAATTCGATGGTATGGACGCTGACGCCATAGAGGAAGGCCGCCGTCGCTGGCAGGCCCGGTACGACTCCGCGCGCAAGCGCGAGGCCGACTTCAGCACGCTCTCCGGCGATCCCGTGGAGCCGGTGTACGGGCCCCGGCCCGGCGACAGGTACGACGGGTTCGAGCGGATCGGCTGGCCCGGGGAGTACCCCTTCACCCGCGGCCTGTACGCGACCGGCTACCGAGGGCGTACGTGGACCATCCGGCAGTTCGCCGGGTTCGGCAACGCCGAGCAGACCAACGAGCGCTACAAGATGATCCTCCGCAACGGCGGGGGCGGGCTCTCGGTCGCCTTCGACATGCCGACGCTCATGGGCCGCGACTCCGACGACCCGCGCTCGCTGGGCGAGGTCGGGCACTGCGGTGTCGCGATCGACTCGGCGGCCGACATGGAGGTCCTGTTCAAGGACATCCCGCTGGGTGACGTGACGACGTCCATGACCATCAGCGGACCGGCCGTGCCCGTCTTCTGCATGTACCTGGTCGCCGCCGAACGGCAGGGCGTCGACACCTCCGTCCTGAACGGCACGCTCCAGACGGACATCTTCAAGGAGTACATCGCCCAGAAGGAGTGGCTCTTCCAGCCGGAACCGCACCTGCGGCTGATCGGCGACCTCATGGAGCACTGCGCGGCCGGCATCCCCGCCTACAAGCCGCTGTCGGTCTCCGGCTACCACATCCGGGAGGCCGGGGCGACGGCCGCGCAGGAGCTGGCCTACACGCTGGCGGACGGCTTCGGGTACGTGGAGCTGGGCCTGTCGCGCGGTCTTGACGTCGACGTCTTCGCGCCCGGCCTGTCCTTCTTCTTCGACGCGCACGTCGACTTCTTCGAGGAGATCGCGAAGTTCCGGGCCGCGCGACGGATCTGGGCCCGCTGGATGCGGGACGTGTACGGGGCGCAGTCGGAGAAGGCGCAGTGGCTGCGCTTCCACACCCAGACGGCGGGTGTCTCCCTCACCGCGCAGCAGCCGTACAACAACGTCGTACGGACGGCTGTGGAGGCGCTGGCGGCCGTGCTCGGCGGGACGAACTCGCTGCACACCAACGCCCTCGACGAGACCCTCGCGCTGCCCAGCGAGCAGGCGGCGGAGATCGCGCTGCGGACCCAGCAGGTGCTGATGGAGGAGACCGGGGTGGCCAACGTGGCCGACCCGCTGGGCGGCTCCTGGTACGTCGAGCAGCTCACGGACCGGATCGAGGCCGACGCCGAGAAGATCTTCGAGCAGATAAGGGAGCGGGGACTGCGGGCGCACCCCGACGGGCAGCACCCGATCGGGCCGATCACCTCCGGGATCCTGCGGGGCATCGAGGACGGCTGGTTCACCGGGGAGATCGCGGAGTCGGCGTTCCGGTACCAGCAGGCCCTGGAGAAGGGTGACAAGAAGGTCGTCGGGGTGAACGTCCACACCGGGTCGGTGACCGGCGATCTGGAGATCCTGCGGGTCAGCCACGAGGTGGAGCGGGAGCAGGTCCGGGTGCTCGCGGAGCGGAAGGCCGGGCGGGACGACGCGCGGGTCCGGGCGGCGCTCGACGGCATGATCGCCGCGGCGCGGTCGGACGCGAACATGATCGAGCCGATGCTGGAGGCGGTACGCGCCGAGGCGACGCTCGGCGAGATCTGCGGGGTGCTGCGGGACGAGTGGGGGGTGTACACGGAGCCTGCCGGTTTCTGAGCCCCGCGCCAGCGTGGTTCAGTGTCCGCAGTCAACCATCAGTGCATGATCCGCTGACGACTGGAGGACCTCCGTGGAACCCATCACGGCAGGACTGCTCGTGGCGCTCGCCTCGGGAACGGCCGGTGCGGCCGGCGAACAGATCTGGGCGTCCCTGCGCGACCTGGTCGCCCGAAGGGGACCCCGGGCCGGCGAAGGGGAGCCGGCGGTGCCCGCCGAGCCACCGCGCACCGAGGAGCGGGCCGGGCAGCTCGCCGCGCTGCTCAACGAACGCGCCCGGCAGGACCCCGACTTCGCGGCGGCGCTGGAGATCTGGCGGCGGCGGGCGGACGCGGAGGTCGGCTCACGCTCCGGGGACGTTCACAACGAGATCTCCGGCGGCACCCAGGGCACGGTGATCCAGGGCCGGGACATTCACGGCAACATCACCCTCGGCGGCGGTTCCTCCTGAGCGGGCCGGCCGGCTGACCCAGGGAACACGGCTCAGCCGGCGGCCGGGTGCGCGGCTTCTGCCGCCAGGCCCCTGAGCAGCACCAGGGTGAAGCCGCGGACCCACTCCTCGTCCACCGGCTCCCCGCTCACCAGCGTGCGGTGGACCACCGCTCCCGCCACCATGTCGAAGATCAGGTCCGCTGTGCGGGACGCGGTGACGGGGTCCGGCTCGGGCGGGAGTTCGCCCCTCGCCTGGGCCCGGGATCTGCCCTCCAGGACCAGGCGTTTCTGGCGGTCGACGACCGACTCGCGGATGCGTTCGCGCAGGGCGTCGTCGCGGGTGGCCTCCGCGACCACCGCCATCAGGCCGCTCTTCGCCTCCGGGCGGGCCAGGATGGCGGCGAACTGGAGGACGACGCCCTCGATGTCCGCGGCCAGTGAGCCGCTGTCGGGGAGCTCCAGTTCGTCGAAGAGCTCCGCGACCGCGTCGACGACCAGTTCGTTCTTGCCGGACCAGCGGCGGTACAGCGTCGTCTTCGCAACCCCGGCGCGTGTCGCCACGTCTCCCAAGGTGAGCTTGGACCAGCCCAGTTCGACCAGCGCCGCCCGCGTCGCGGCCAGGATCGCGGCGTCCGCCGTGGCGCTGCGCGGGCGCCCGGTGCGGCTGGCTGGGCTGCGGCTGTGCATGTCATGACCATAAACCGGCGGTTCCCGTGCGGCCGTGAGGGAGATCACCGGGGGGTGGTGTTCCGACGGTTCGGTGTGGCATTACGCTACGACTCGTAGCGAAAGCCCGTGAGGGACGTACACGGGCTCGAGTGACCTGGCGTGGGGTGGGGACCCGGCGCCGAAGGGCTCCCGACCGGCCCGGCTTTCACACCGTTTTTCACACGCGCGCGCAGTACGGGGGAGGATAGGCGCATGCAGCCACGGAACATGTCCATGAGCGGAGTCGTCGACCTCGCCGCGGTGAAGGCGGCCCAGGAGGCCAAGGCGAAGGCGGAGCAGGCGCGTGCGCAAGCCGCCCGGGAAGGCGGCGCGGGGGCGATCTCCCCGGCCGATCTCGTCATCGACGTCGACGAGGCGGGGTTCGAGAGGGACGTCCTCCAGCGGTCCGCCGAGGTGCCCGTCGTCATCGACTTCTGGGCCGAGTGGTGTCAGCCCTGCAAGCAGCTGAGCCCGGTCCTGGAGCGGCTGGCCGTCGAGTACAACGGCCGCTTCCTGCTCGCCAAGATCGACGTCGACGCCAACCAGATGCTGATGCAGCAGTTCGGCATCCAGGGGATCCCGGCGGTCTTCGCGGTCGTCGCGGGGCAGGCGCTGCCGCTCTTCCAGGGGGCCGCGGGCGAGGCGCAGATCCGGCAGACGCTGGACCAGCTGGTGCAGGTCGCGGAACAGCGCTTCGGCCTGACCGGCCTCGCCGTCGACCCCGAGGCCGAGCCGGGCGGCGGCGCCCAGCCGGCTCCCGAGCGGCCGGCCGGCCCGTACGACGGGCTCCTCGAGGCCGCCGTGCAGGCGCTCGACTCGGGTGACCTGAGCGGTGCCGTCCAGGCCTACAAGAACGTACTGAACGAGGACCCGGGCAACGAGGAGGCCAAACTGGGTCTCGCCCAGGCCGAGTTGCTCCAGCGGGTGCAGGGCGTGGACCCGCAGCAGGTGCGCAGGGAGGCGGCCGAGAAGCCGGCCGACGTGCAGGCGCAGATCGCCGCCGCCGACCTGGATCTGGTGGGCGGCCATGTGGAGGACGCCTTCGGCCGGCTCATCGAGACCGTGGCGCGTACGGTGGGTGACGACCGGGACACCGTGCGGATGCGGCTGCTGGAGCTGTTCGAGGTGGTCGGACCCGAGGATCCGCGCGTGATCGCGGCCCGTAGGGCCCTGGCTCGGGCCCTGTTCTGACCAGTCGTTAAACGCACGGGCCTGTGGTGCCCATGTGAAGAATTTGCCGACAGGGCGTCACCGCGGCCGCGCTTTACCAAAACTTGGTAATCGCGGCCGCTGTTACTACGAGTAAGTCATGGGCGTTGATCTGTCGGTTTCTGTCCAGCGATCAACAGCTTTGTACCGCCGTTCGGCACCACCCTGTGTCGTCGTCCGAGACCGGGGGGTCGTTGTTCGGTTATCCCGCCGTTACTAGCCAGTAACGAACCCCCTTGTGCGGGCGGCGAGAATGCACCACGATCGGCCACGCTCGGTCCATTCCCGTACCCCGGCAGCCGGTTGGGTCGCGGGACGTCCTGGGTCCCCACCGAGCAGAGCCGGCGGCAGTGGCGCCGGCTCTTGGACAGGGGGGTCTTCGCCCACCCGGCGAAGCCTGTCCAGCAGGGTTGTGCGTGATGCGTGTCAGGCGCGACCAGTGGTTGTCGCTCGGGGGTGATCGCCGGTGATTCGGGCGCTAGTTGCGCCGCCGAGTGCAGGCGCTCTCCTTCCCGAGGACGTAGCACTTCTCCCATCCCTGCACGGCTGAGCCGCGATTCGGGGCGAGCCAGGTCAGGAGATGTACGTCCGAGAAGGAGGAAATATGGAGTCCCAGGTGCGTGGCGGGACCAGATGGAAGCGGTTCGCTGTGGTGATGGTGCCCAGCGTCGCCGCCACGGCTGCGATAGGTGTCGCCCTCGCGCAGGGCGCTCTCGCCGCGTCGTTCAGTGTCTCCGGGCAGTCGTTCAAGGTCACGACCGACCAGCTCGTCGGTACGGGCTTCTCGCAGTACGGCGCCCTCGACGAGGGATACACGATGGACGGCAAGAAGGCCGTCCACCCGGTCGCCGTCTCGTCGTTCAAGCAGGCGACGATCAAGAACCTGTGCCAGTCGGTCGTCACCCCGAACATTCCGGTGCTCGGGAACGTCAGCCTGATCCTGCGTGCGGGTCAGGGTGCGAAGCCGGTGGAGGCCCAGAACCTCTACATCGACGTCGCCGACCTCAGCGCCGATGCGACGTTCGAGAACATCGACATCGGTGTGGCGGCCAAGGACGCCAACAAGGGTCCGGCCATGCGGAAGGGCGAGACGTCCAACCCGTACGGCTTCGCCCAGCAGGCGGACAAGGCGACCCTGACCGACGTGAAGCAGACGGCGTGGGCGACCACTGCCGGAACCTTCAAGCTCAGCGGCCTGAAGATGTCGCTGTCGACGGGTGTCAAGGAGTGCTACTAAGCACTCGCTGACGGGCGGGGGAGCCGGTGGCGCCCCCGCCCGTCCACCTTCCGGCCGGGCCTTCACGGACGGCCCACATCACCACCACAGCAACGCCGTACCAGGGAGCTGTTTTTCCATGAGCGCCGAGACTCCTGCCGCAGACGGCCAGTTCACTCTCCGGAGGCAGCAGTTCCGCGCCTGGCGGGGTACGCGGCCGTTCTGGGCCGGGCTGTTCGTCCTGCTCAGCGGACTGCCCATCGCCTACTTCCCGTACGCGAACCTCCAGATCGGTCACCTGACGCTGGCGATGGCGACCACCGCGGGTGCCGGTTCCCTGATCATCGGCGTGCTGCTCGTCGTGCTGGGCGTCAGCCTCTGGTTCCAGAAGCACGTCCGCGTCTTCGCGGGTGTCGCGGCGATCCTGCTGGCGCTGGTGTCCATCCCCGTGTCCAACCTCGGCGGCTTCCTCATCGGCTTCCTCCTCGCCCTCGTGGGCGGGGCGATGGCCGTGGCCTGGGCGCCGGGCCCGCCGCCGGCGGGGCAGCTCGCCGGCCACGCGACGACGGGCACGGGCGAGGCTCCCGGCGGCACGGACCACGACACCACGGTGCTGCGGCCCGTGGACGGGGTGGGCGAGCCGAACGATCTGTCAGGAACGAACCCGGCCAACGGGGCGAACGGGAGGCACAGTGCCGGCTGACGAGGTGACCCACGGGGCTGATGTGGAGGCGTCCCGTGTGAGAACCGGGCCGCGCCACGCGGCACCCAAGAAGCCGCTGTTCACCAGGTTCAACAGGCCCGCCGGCAAGGCGATAGCCATGGCGGCGATGCCGACGGCGGTCCTCATGGGCATGGGCTTCACATCCACGCTCGCCATCGCCGACAGCAACAACCCGGCGACGCCGTCGTCGAAGAGCCTGACGGCCGACGAGTACAAGGACTGCGTGGCGGCCCTGGAGGACGCCAAGGACCCCAAGGGCGACGACTCCGCCTCGCCCACGCCGTCCCCCTCGGCGAGCGACGGGGCGAAGGACGAGGACGCCGGCAAGGGCGAGACGGATCCCACCCCCTCCCCCTCGGCCACCGAGGGCGGTACGGGCGCGGACCAGGACGATTCCTCTTCGTCGGATTCAGGTTCCGACGACAAGGGCGAGCCCGAGCCGGCCCCGTCCCCGAGCGCGCCCAGCGGCGGCGACTCGGCCGCCACTCCGTCCCCCTCGCCGTCCGAGAGCGGCGGCAACCTGCTGGAGGACATCGGCGACGCCATCGGCGGCATCTTCAACGGCGGGGACAAGGCCGGCGCGAGCCCGAGCCCGAGCCCCACCCCGTCCGCCTCCGCGTCCGAGGACACCGGGACCACGGGCGACGACGCCGCCGACACGGTGAAGGACACGGCCGAGAAGGCCGCCGGCACCGCCGAGGACACCGTCAAGGACACCACCGACAAGGCGTCCGAGACGGCCGAGGACACCGGCAAGGCCGTCGACAAGGCGGCCGAGCGAGCCGGGAAGGCGGCGGAGCAGGCCGGGAAGGCGGCCGAGGAGGCCACCGCCTCGCCCAGCCCGTCCCCGAGCTCCTCCACGGACGCCGAGGACTGCCCGGCCGCCACCGACGCCGAGGGCGGCGTCGACAACAAGGTGCCGCTGCCCGACGATCCGTGGTTCCTCAACGCCAGCTCGCTGACGCTGAAGGGCGCCGACTACAAGGGCGTCGTCGAGGTGCGCACCGCCAACGGCACCGTCAAGAAGGTCCTGAAGTACGTCATCTCCGGCGGCACCGACATCGGCGACCTCCACCAGACGGTCAAGGACAAGCAGTCCGGCAAGACCTACCACGTGCAGGCGGCCAAGGGCTCGACGTCCACGATCCGCGACGGCGACACGGTGATGTACACGGAGAGCATCTCCGGCAACCTGCTCGGACTGATCCCGATCACGTTCGACCCGGAGCACCCGCCGCCGCTGAACATCCCGCTGATCTACTTCACCAACGTGAAGGTCCAGCAGGCCGGCCAGTTCGGCGGGACCCTGCACGTGCCCGGGCTGCACAACTTCGTCACCGACTGAACGCCTCTCAAGGCCCGTTCGGGAGCCGCACAAGCCGAGGGCGCCCCCTGTATCCCAGGGGGCGCCCTCGGCGCCGTACACGGGCCCTCAGGCCCTTTCCGGGTCAGCTCTTGGCGCCGCCCAGGTGGTGGACGCGCACCATGTTGGTGGTGCCGGGGACGCCGGGGGGCGAGCCGGCCGTGATGACCACGATGTCGCCCTCGTTGAAGCGGTTCAGCTTCACCATCTCCTGGTCCACCAGGTCGACCATCTCGTCGGTGCTGTTCACGAACGGCACGACGTGCGGCTCCACGCCCCAGCTGAGCGCGAGCTGGTTGCGGGTGGACTCGTCCGTGGTGAACGCGATGATGGGCTGGACGGCGCGGTAGCGGCACAGCCTGCGGGCGGTGTCACCGGACTGGGTGAAGGCCACCAGGCCCCGGCCGCCGAGGAAGTCGGCGATCTCGCAGGCCGCACGGGCCACCGAACCGCCCTGCGTACGCGGCTTCTTGCCCGGGACGAGCGGCTGGAGCCCCTTGGACATCAGCTCCTGCTCGGCCGCGGTGACGATCTTCGACATCGTCTTGACGGTCTCGATCGGGTACGCGCCCACGCTCGACTCGGCGGACAGCATGACCGCGTCGGCGCCGTCCAGGATCGCGTTGGCCACGTCGGAGGCCTCGGCGCGGGTCGGACGGGAGTTGGTGATCATCGACTCCATCATCTGGGTCGCCACGATCACCGGCTTGGCGTTGCGCCGGCACAGCTCGATCAGGCGCTTCTGCACCATGGGGACCTTCTCGAGCGGGTACTCGACGGCGAGGTCACCGCGGGCGACCATCACGCCGTCGAACGCCATCACGACGTCCTCCATGTTCTGCACCGCCTGCGGCTTCTCCACCTTGGCGATGACCGGGACGCGGCGGCCCTCCTCGTCCATGATGCGGTGCACGTCCGCGACGTCCTTGGCGTCCCGGACGAACGACAGTGCGACCAGGTCGCAGCCCATGCGGAGCGCGAAGCGGAGGTCCTCGATGTCCTTCTCGGACAGGGCCGGCACGTTGACGGCCGCGCCGGGCAGGTTGATGCCCTTGTGGTCGGAGATGACGCCGCCCTCGATGACGATCGTCCTCACCCGGTGGCCCTCGACCTCGGTGACCTTCAGCTCGACGTTGCCGTCGTTGATGAGGACCTGGTCGCCCTTGGTCACGTCGCCGGGCAGGCCCTTGTAGGTCGTCCCGCAGATCGTCTTGTCGCCGGGGACGTCCTCGGTGGTGATGGTGAACTCGTCACCGCGGACCAGTTCCACGGGACCCTCGGCGAAGGTCTCCAGACGGATCTTGGGGCCCTGGAGGTCGGCGAGGACCCCGATGGCCCGGCCGGTCTCCTTGGCGGCGGCACGGACCCGGTCGTACCGGCCCTGGTGCTCGGCGTGCGAGCCGTGGCTGAAGTTGAAGCGGGCCACGTTCATGCCGGCCTCGATCAGCGCGACAAGCTGCTCGTGGGAGTCGACCGCGGGGCCGAGAGTACAGACGATTTTCGAACGGCGCATGGGGGCGATCCTATCGGTTTGTTTCGCAACGGAATATTCCGTCTGGCGGAAAATACAAAAGGGCGGGATGCCGCTCAGGTGTGATTCCCCGAACCAATTACCAGCGCGTAGGTCTGTGTCGCGATCTCCAATTCCTCGTCAGTAGGCACCACCGCCACCGCGACCCGGGCGCCCTCGGGCGAGATCAGCCGCGCCTCGTCGCCGCGCACGGCGTTGCGCTCGCCGTCCACCGCCAGGCCCAGCTCCTCCAGGCCCGCCAGGGCGGCCGCCCGCACGGGCGCCGCGTTCTCGCCGACACCGGCGGTGAAGGCCACCGCGTCCACCCGCCCGAGAACGGCGTAATAGGCGCCGATGTACTTCTTCAGGCGGTGAATGTAGATGTCGAACGCCAGCTCCGCCCGCTCGTCGCCCTCGTCGACGCGGCGGCGGATCTCCCGCATGTCGTTGTCACCGCACAGACCGATCAGACCGCTCTTCTTGTTGAGAAGAGTGTCGATCTCGTCGGCGGACATTCCACCAACGCGCATCAAATGGAAGATGACGGCCGGGTCCATGTCTCCCGAGCGCGTACCCATCACGAGCCCCTCCAAAGGCGTCAGCCCCATGGAGGTGTCCACGCACCGACCACCCCTGACGGCCGAGGCCGACGCCCCGTTGCCCAGGTGCAGCACGATGACGTTCGTCTCGGCGGGGTCCTTGCCGAGCAGCTCGGCGGTGGCCCGGGAGACGTAGGCGTGGGAGGTGCCGTGGAAGCCGTAGCGCCGGATGCGGTGCTCGTCGGCCGTCTTCACGTCGATCGCGTAGCGGGCGGCCGACTCCGGCATCGTCGTGTGGAACGCGGTGTCGAAGACCGCGACCTGCGGCAGGTCGGGCCGCAGCGCCCGGGCCGTGCGGATGCCGGTGAGGTTGGCCGGGTTGTGCAGCGGGGCGACCGGGATGAGCCGCTCGATCTCGGCGAGCACGGCGTCGTCGATCACGGTCGGCTCGGTGAAGGACCTGCCCCCGTGCACCACCCGGTGCCCGATCGCGGCCAGTTCGGACGAGTCCAGCCCGAGGCCGTCCTTGGCGAGCTCCTCGGCGACGGCCTTCAGGGCGGCGTCGTGGTCGGCGATCGCCCCGCCGCGCTCCCGGCTCTCTCCGCCGGCCGGGGTGTGCTTCAGCCGGGAGGTCTGCTCGCCGATGCGCTCGACCAGACCCACCGCCAGCCGGCTGCTGTCGCGCATGTCGAGCAACTGGTACTTCACCGACGAGGAGCCGGAGTTGAGGACGAGGACGCGGGTGGGGCTCACTGGGCGGTCGCCTTCTCGCTCGGGGACGGGGCGGGGGACTGGGCCTGGATCGCCGTGATGGCGACCGTGTTGACGATGTCCTGGACGAGGGCGCCCCGGGACAGGTCGTTGACCGGCTTGCGCAGACCCTGCAGCACCGGGCCGACGGCGATCGCGCCGGCCGAGCGCTGCACGGCCTTGTAGGTGTTGTTCCCGGTGTTCAGGTCGGGGAAGATCAGCACGCTCGCCTGTCCGGCGACCTCGGAGCCGGGCAGCTTGGTCGCCGCGACCGACGGCTCCACGGCGGCGTCGTACTGGATCGGGCCCTCGATCCTCAGGTCGGGCCGGCGGGTGCGGACCAGCTCGGTGGCCTCGCGCACCTTGTCCACGTCGGCGCCGGAGCCGGACGTGCCCGTGGAGTACGACAGCATCGCGATCCGCGGCTCCACGCCGAACTGCCCGGCCGTGGTGGCCGACTGGATGGCGATGTCGGCGAGCTGCTGGGCGTTCGGGTCCGGGTTGACCGCGCAGTCGCCGTAGACGAGGACCTTGTCGGCCAGGCACATGAAGAACACCGACGAGACGATGTCGGCGTCCGGCTTGGTCTTGATGATCTCGAACGCCGGGCGGATGGTCGCGGCCGTGGAGTGCACCGAGCCGGACACCATGCCGTCGGCGAGGCCCTCCTGCACCATCAGCGTGCCGAAGTAGTTCACGTCCGAGACGACGTCGTACGCCAGCTCCACGGTGACGCCCCGGTGGGCGCGCAGGGCGGCGTACTTCTCGGCGAAGGCGTCGCGCAGGTCGGAGGTGGCCGGGTCGATCAGCTGGGTCTCGCCGAGGTCGATGCCGAGGTCGGCCGCCTTCTTGCGGATCTGGTCGACCGGGCCGAGCAGGGTCAGCTCGCACACGCCCCGGCGCAGCAGCACCTCGGCCGCGTGCAGCACACGCTCCTCGGTGCCCTCGGGGAGGACGACCCGGCGCAGGTCGGAGCGGGCCTGCTCCAGCAGCTTGTGCTCGAACATCATCGGCGTGACCCGGTCGCTGCTCGGCGCGGAGACCCGGCGGGCCAGGTCGCCGGTGTCGGCGTACCGCTCGAACAGGCCGAGCGCCCGCTCCGCCTTGCGCGGGGTGGCCGCGTTGAGCTTGCCCTCCAGGGAGAACAGCTGCTCGGCGGTGGGGAAGCTGGTGCCGGCCACCGACAGCACCGGGGTGCCGGGTGCGAGACGGTCGGCGAGCGTGAGGATGTCGTCGCCGGGCACCTCGTCCAGCGTGAGGAGCACGCCCGCTATCGGCGGGGTGCCGGCGCTGTGCGCGGCGAGGGAGCCGACGACCAGGTCGGCCCGGTCGCCCGGGGTGACGACGAGGCAGCCGGGGGTCAGGGCGCCCAGGAAGTTCGGCAGCATCGCCCCGCCGAAGACGAAGCCGAGCACGTCCCGGGCCAGCCCCGAGTCGTCGCCGAGGACCACCTTGGCGCCGAGGGTGTGGCCGATCTGCGAGACGGTCGGGGCGGACAGCGCCGGCTCGTCGGGCAGGACGTAACACGGCACGGGCAGCCGGGAGTCGAGCTGGGCGGCGATCTCGTCGCGGTCCTCGCGGGCCACCCGGTTGGCGACCATGGCCAGTACGTCGCAGCCCAGCGTGTCGTAGGCCCGGTAGGCGTTGCGCGTCTCGGCGAGCACCGAGTCGACGGTCTGCTTGCGGCCGCCCACGACCGGGATCACGGACGCGCCGAACTCGTTGGCCAGCCGGGCGTTGAGCGACAGCTCGTCCGGGAGCTGGGTGCCGGCGTAGTCGGTGCCGAGGACCAGGACCACGTCGTAGTCGCGGGCGACCAGGTGGAAGCGGTCGACGAGCGTGGACACCAGCTCGTCCGTGCCGGCCTCGGCCTGGAGGGCGGACGCCTCGTGGTAGTCCATGCCGTAGACGGTCGCCGGGTCCTGGGCGAGCCGGTAGCGGGCGCGCAGCAGCTCGAAGAGGCGGTCGGGCCCGTCATGGACGAGGGGGCGGAAGACGCCGACCCGGTCGACCTGCCGGGTGAGGAGCTCCATGACCCCCAGTTCGACGACCTGGCGTCCGTCGCCGCGGTCGATGCCGGTCACGTACACGCTGCGGGTCACGCGCGCTCTCCGTTTCGTCTCGAGTGGGGGATGTGTATCAAGCCAATGGCTATCCAGCCACGGGCACAAAAATCGCCCACCGAGGTGAGCAGAACCCTCTTGACAATACCTCCGTCGATAGATAAGGCGCCCGTCAGCCTCGGGGTGCGACGCCGGGCTGTGGAGCGTGAAACAATCGGCAGAGGCTCACCGGTATCAACAGCGAGCAGGAGACACAGCACGATGCGTATCGGAGTTCTCACCGCAGGCGGCGACTGCCCCGGCCTGAACGCCGTGATCCGGTCGGTCGTGCACCGGGCGGTCGACAACTACGGCGACGAGGTCATCGGCTTCGAGGACGGTTACTCGGGCCTGCTGGACGGCCGCTACCGCACCCTCGACCTGAACGCGGTCAGCGGCATCCTGGCCCGCGGCGGCACGATCCTGGGGTCGTCCCGGCTGGAGCGCGACCGGCTCCGCGAGGCGTGCGAGAACGCGTCCGACATGATCCACGAGTTCGGCATCGACGCGCTGATCCCGATCGGCGGCGAGGGCACGCTGACGGCGGCCCGCATGCTGTCCGACGCCGGTCTGCCGGTGGTCGGCGTCCCGAAGACGATCGACAACGACATCTCGTCGACCGACCGCACCTTCGGCTTCGACACGGCGGTCGGGGTCGCCACCGAGGCGATGGACCGTCTGAAGACCACCGCCGAGTCCCACCAGCGGGTGATGGTGGTGGAGGTCATGGGGCGCCACGCGGGCTGGATCGCGCTGGAGTCCGGCATGGCGGCCGGCGCGCACGGGATCTGTCTGCCGGAGCGGCCGTTCGACCCGGCCGATCTCGTGAAGATGGTCGAGGAGCGCTTCGCCCGCGGCAAGAAGTTCGCCGTCGTCTGCGTCGCCGAGGGCGCCCACCCCGCCGACGGCACCATGGACTACGGCAAGGGCGCCATAGACAAGTTCGGCCACGAGCGCTTCCAGGGCATCGGCACGGCGCTCGCCCATGAGCTGGAGCGACGGCTCGGCAAGGAGGCCAAGCCGGTCATTCTCGGCCACGTCCAGCGCGGCGGCTCACCGACCGCGTACGACCGGGTGCTCGCCACGCGGTTCGGCTGGCACGCGGTGGAGGCCGCGCACCAGGGGCAGTTCGGCAGGATGACCGCGCTGCGCGGGACGGACATCGTGATGGTGCCGCTCGCGGAGGCCGTGACCGAGCTGAAGACCGTGCCGAAGGACCGGATGGACGAGGCCGAGTCGGTCTTCTAGAGCGGCCTGGGCCCGGGCCTAGGCCGGGCTCTGCTGGATCCTCGTCCAGAAGTGCTCGACGATCCGGTCGAGGAAGTCGCGGGCCGCGTCGCCGGCGTCGCTGCTGCCGCCGCCCCAGCTCAGGGTGGCGGCCATGTGTCCCTGGTAGTCCTGGTGCAGTGCCTGGAGGGCGCCCTCCAGGAACGGCCGGTCCAACGGCACGAGCTTGGCCACCGGGCGTACGTAGGCCTGCCAGCGGGTGGTGACGGCGTTGCGCAGCAGGTCGCCGAGCTTGGCGTTGCCGCCCGTGACGGTGACGAAGTCGGGCAGGCGGAGGCCGAGCAGCTCGGCGAGGGCGGCGGACTGGCGGTCGGTGCCGCGCCAGGTGTCGGTCTCCTCCATCCGCAGATAGGCGTGGAGTTCGTGTCCTACGGCACGGGCCACGTCCTCGGGGGCGAGGCCGCGGGCGATGCGGTGCTCGCGCAGGGTGCGGGGTCTGCCGATGAGTTCGCCGGGCGAGCACCACAACACCCCTGCGAGTGCGGTGAGTTCCGAGGCGGAAGGGGCCGCCGCCCCGCGTTCCCAGGCCATGACGTGGTCCGGGGTGATGCGGGGGTGCCCGTAGGAGACGCGCATGTCGTGGGCGACGCGCTCGGGTGTCATGCCGAGGGCCGCGCGCAGCCGGCGGGCGGCGGGGGCGTTGAAGGGCGGGGGTGTCGGGGTGGCGGGCAGGGAGTGGGGTGCGGGCTGGCTCGGGCGGGCTGAAGGTCGGCGCACGGGCCACAAGCTAGGGGCGCGGGGCTGCGGTGACTACGGTCTGTTCGGCCAGGATCACGGATTGTAGGAAGCTACGGCTACCGGCGGGTTCGATCGGGGCTGAAGATCGTCTGTCGGCCGGGGCGCGGGTGCGGCGAGGATGGCGCCGGGCCTGGTGAGCGTGGGCCCGGAAAGGCGGGCACTCAGGTGAACGGCAAGCTCAACGGGCATATTCGCGAGCGTCTTCTCGCGACGAACTTCTGGCATCTCGCGACGGTCGGTGCGGACGGTGCGCCCCAGGTGTCGCCCATGTGGGCGGACATCGAAGGGGAGTACGTCATGGTCAACACGTCGATCGGGCGGGTGAAGGAAGAGAATCTGCGGCGCAATCCGTACGTTTCGCTGTCCCACCACGACCCCGCGAACCCGTACGACCGGGCGGAGATCCGGGGGAAGGTCGTCCGGTTCGTGGAGGGCGAGGAGGCGGAGCGGGCGATGGACCGGCTCGCGCGGAAGTACCTCGGGGAGGACCGCTATCCGTGGCTGCTGCCCGGGGAGCGCCGGGTGATGCTGCTGATCGAGCCGACGCGGGTGCGGAGGCTGGAGGGCGTGGAGCCGTTCCGGGCCGGGGTCCTGCCGGACGGGGCGGCCGGCTGACGGGCGACTGGCGGACGGCTTCGGAGGGCCTTCGGGCGGGCCCTCACTAGCGCCAGTCGGGTGTGCCCGGTGCCGGTGGTAGCCGGGATTCGATCCTCGCCCGGATGTCCCGCATCACGGAGACGATGCGGGCCTCGTGCTCCGGGGTCAGCCGGGCCACCGGGACCGAGCAGCTGATGGCGTCGACGACCGGTGTGCCGTAGCGCAGGGCGAAGCCGAAGCCGGCGATGCCGTGCACCGTCTCCTCGCGGTCGATGGAGTAGCCGCGCTCGCGCACCCCGGCCAGGTCGGCGAGGAGGGCTGCCCGGTCGGTGCGGGTGTTCTCCGTGAGCGCGGTCAACGGCCACCGCGTGAACGGCAGTTCTTCGTCGGCGCGCTCCGCGAGCAGTGCCTTGCCGAGCGCGCCGGCGTGGGCCGGGACCCGGCGGCCGACCCGGCTGATGGTCCGCAGGTACTCGTGGGACTCGCGGGTGGCGAGGTAGACGACGTCCCGGCCGTCGAGCCGGGCCAGGTGGATCGTCTCGCCGAGCGCGTCCGACGCCTCGTCGAGGTACGGGCGGACCGCCCGGACGTGCCGGTCCCCGTCCAGATAGCCGGTGCCGGTGAGCAGCGCGCGGATCCCGATGCCGTAGAGGGAGCCGGTGGCGTCCGTGCGGACCCACCCGGCGTCGACGAGCGTCTGGAGCAGCTGGTACATGCTGCTGCGCGGCACCCCCAGGTCCTCCGCGAGCTGGTCGAGGCGCGAGGGCTGTTCGCCCCGCTCGGCGAGCAGTTCCAGCAGCGCGACGGTCCGGGCCGCCGACTTCACGCCGCGGACCCCTCTGCTCTCCTGCATGCGCTCATCGTAGGTCCGCAGGAAATCCGTGATCGCCCGGCCATTGACCCGGCACGTTCATCCACTTAGCCTCCATCTGCATACGTGGACGCCGTCTGCATATAGGGATGGGACACCGGTTCAAAGGGGAACTGCCTTGCCTCTGCTCGTAGTCGGAATCAGCGTTCTGGTTCTGCTCCTCCTCATGACCAGGCTGAGACTGAACGGCTTCGCGGCCCTGCTGCTCGTGGCGGTCGGGGTCGCACTGGTCCAGGGGATTCCCGTGGCGACCATCCCGGACGTCCTCTCCGAGGGCATCGGGGACCAGATCGGCGACACCATGCTGACCATCGGACTCGGCGCCATGGTCGGCCGGGTGATGGGGGACGCGGGCGCCGCACAGCGCATAGCCGGCAAGCTCCTCGACGCCTTCGGGCCGCGCTGGGTCCAGGTCGCCATGGTGGTCACGTCCATGCTGATCGGCGTGACCATGTTCTACGAGGTCGCGTTCGTCATCATCGTGCCCATCGCGTTCACCCTGGTCAGGGTCACCGGGGCGAAGCTGCTGTGGGTCGGCCTGCCGATGTCCATCGCCCTGTCCACCATGCACAGCTTCCTGCCGCCGCACCCCGGCCCCACCGCCGTCGCCGCGACCTTCCACGCCTCCGTCGGACTGACGCTGTTCTACGGCCTGTTCGTCGCCGTGCCCGCCGGCGCGCTCATCGCCCTGACCTGGCCTCGCCTCCCGTTCGTCGCGCGGCTGACGCCGGCCATTCCCAAGGGCCTGGTCAGCGAGCGCGAGTTCACCGACGAGGAGATGCCGGGCCTCGGCTGGTCGCTGTTCGTGGCGCTGTTCCCCGTCGTGCTGATCGTGGCCGCCGCCGTGACCGACATGGCCGCCTCGGGCGACAGCCCGTTCCTGCACGTCGTCGCCTTCGTCGGGTCGGCGCCGATCGCCCTGCTGCTGACCCTGTGCCTGGCGGTCTGGGTGTTCGGACCGCGGATCGGGCGCAGCCTGAGCGACGTCGGCGCCTCCTGTGGCTCGGCGGCCCAGGCGATGGCGATGATCCTGCTGGTGATCGGCGCGGGCGGGGCCTTCAAGAACGTCCTCGTCGAAGGCGGGATCTCCGACTACATCAAGGAGGTCACGGACGGCTGGTCCATCTCGCCGATCGTCCTTGCCTGGCTCGTCGCCGTCATCCTCCGCATCGCGCTCGGCTCGGCCACGGTCGCGGTCGTCACGGCCTCCGGCGTGGCGCTGCCGCTGCTGGCGGGCAGCGGGGTGCACCCGGAGGTCATGGTGCTGGCCGTCGCCTGCGGCTCCATCGCCTTCTCCCACGTCAACGACCCCGGGTTCTGGCTGTTCAAGGAGTACTTCAACCTCTCCGTCATCGAGGCCATCAAGGTCCGTACGTCCTATACGACCGTGCTCGCCGTGCTCGGGCTGGGCGGAGTGCTCGTCGTCGAGTGGGGCCTCGACGTCCTGAGTCTGTGAACCGTATGTCGGTCTGTGAACCGTACTTCTGAGGAAGGGCAACTGATGAGCAGCAGGAAGCAGCCGACCGTCACGGCGTTCGCCGTCTACCCCGTCGCGGGCCGGGACAGCATGGAGCTGAACCTCTCCGGCGCGCACGGCCCGTACTTCACCCGCAACATCGTCGTACTCACCGACTCCGAGGGGCGTACCGGGTTGGGGGAGGTGCCCGGCGGGGAGAAGATCACGCGGACCCTGCGGGACGCCGAGTCGCTGGTCGTCGGGGCGAAGGTGGGGGACTACAAGCGGGTGCTGCGCGAGATCGGCGAGCGGTTCGCCGACCGGGACGCCGGGGGGCGGGGTGCGCAGACCTTCGACCTGCGGACCACCGTCCACACGGTGACCGCGGTCGAGTCGGCGCTGCTCGATCTGCTCGGGCAGCAGCTGGACGTGCCCGTGGCGGCGCTGCTGGGTGACGGGCAGCAGCGGGACTCCGTGCGGGTGCTGGGGTATCTCTTCTACGTCGGTGACCCGGACCGGACGGATCTGGAGTACGTCCGGGAGCCCGACTCGTTGGTGGAGTGGTACCGGGTGCGGCACGAGGAGGCGCTGTCGCCGGAGGCGATCGTGCGGCAGGCGGAGGCGGCCTACGAGCACTACGGGTTCCGGGACTTCAAGCTCAAGGGGGGTGTGCTGGCGGGGGCCGAGGAGGTCGCGGCCGTGCGCGCGCTCAAGTCGCGCTTTCCCGAGGCGCGGATCACGCTGGACCCGAACGGGGCGTGGTCGCTGCGGGAGGCGGTCGAGCTGTGCCGGCCGTTGCTGGGCACGCTCGCGTACGCCGAGGATCCCTGCGGGGCGGAGGGCGGTTACTCCGGGCGGGAGATCCTCGCGGAGTTCCGCCGGGCCACGGGGTTGCCGACGGCGACGAACATGATCGCGACGGACTGGCGCCAGATGGCCCATGCCCTGGCTCTCCAGTCGGTCTCCATCCCGCTGGCCGACCCGCACTTCTGGACCATGCAGGGGTCGGTGCGGGTGGCGCAGTTGTGCAACGCGATGGGGCTGACCTGGGGGTGTCACTCCAACAACCACTTCGACATCTCCCTGGCGATGGTGACGCAGTGCGGGGCGGCGGCGCCGGGGGAGTACAACGCGCTGGACACGCACTGGATCTGGCAGGAGGGGCTGGAGCGGCTGACCGTCTCGCCGCCCCGCATCGTGGGCGGGGAGATCGCCGTGCCGGACGCGCCGGGGCTGGGTGTCGAGCTCGACATGGACCGGCTGCTGGCGGCGCACGAGCTGTACCGGGAGAAGGGGGTGGGGGCTCGGGACGATGCGGTGGGGATGCGGTATCTGGTGCCGGGCTGGGAGTTCGACGCGAAGCGGCCGTGTCTGGTGCGGTGAGGCTCCGGCGGTTGGGCGGGGTGCCTGCGGCGGCCTGTGGCTGCTTCGGTGGGGGTGCGCGTTGCGCCTGCTCGCCGGTTGTGGGTCGGGGCCGCGCCGGGGGGTGTCCGTCCTCGGAACGGCGCGATGGGGTCGGACGCCGACTGACTGTCCGTTGACGCGCCAACCGCTGCGGGCGGACACCCCCCGACACGGCCCCTTCCGTGCGTACGCGGGTGCGGGCGCGTCGTGGTCGCCCTCGCTGCGGGCAGTCGTGCCGCTGAGGGCGGCACGGGTGGGCGCAGCGGCACCCCGCTCCGCCGGGTTGCGCTACGCCCCAGCCCCGGCAACCGCGCCGGTCAGCCCTTCACCGCCCCTCCCAGGGCGAAGCCCCCTCCCAGGCGTCGGGCGATCAGGACGTACAGAAGGATCACCGGTGTCGAGTAGACGACCGAGAACGCCGCCAGCTGCCCGTACGCCACCATGCCCCGGTTCCCGAAGAAGTCGTTGATGCTGACGGAGGCCGGCATCTGGTCGGGTGTCAGCAGGAGCATGAAGGGGACGAAGAAGTTGCCCCACATCATGACGAAGGAGAAGACCGTCACGACGGCCACGCCCGGGCCCATCAGGGGCAGCACGATGCGGATCAGGGACTGGAGGGACGACGCCCCGTCGGTCCAGGCCGCCTCTTCCAGTTCCCTCGGCACGCCGTCCATGAAGTTCTTCATCAGCCAGATGGCGTACGGCAGTTGGGACGCGGCGAAGAAGAAGATCGTGCCCTGCATGGTGTCGATCAGGTCCACCCGGACGAAGAGCGCGTAGACCGGGACCATGATCGCCGTGATGGGCAGGCTCGTCGCGAAGAGGATCGTCAGCAGGAACGGACGGTTGAAGCGGGAGCGGAACCGGGAGAGCGGGTAGGCCGCCAGGGCCGCGCAGACCACCGTCAGGAGCGTCGCGCTGCCGCACAGGATCAGGCTGTTGAGGAGGGGGGTGAAGGTGATCTCGGGGGTGAGGATCGCGTCGAAGTTGTCGAGGGTGAGGCCGTCGGGTGTCTTGACCCGGAGGTCGGCGTGGGGGTCCAGGGAGGACAGCACGACCCAGGCCAGGGGGAGGACGAACGCGGCGGCGACCACCAGGAGGCCCGCGTCGGCGGCCAGGCGGCGGGCCGTGCGGCGGGAGGCGAGGGTGACGGCCATGCGGGTCAGACCTCCGTCCGGAGCAGGCGCAGGTAGACGAGGGAGAAGAGGGAGCCGACCAGGAGGAGCAGCAGGGCCACCGCCGTGCCGTAGCCGATCAGGCTGTTCTGGAAGGCCTGTTCGTACATGAAGAGGGGCAGCGTCTGGCTCTTGCCGCCCGGGCCGCCCCTGGTCATCACCCAGATCAGCCCGAAGACCGACAGGGTCTGGAGGGTGTTGAGCATCAGGTTCGTGGCGATGGAGCGGCGGATCATGGGGAGGGTGATGTGCCACATGCGGCGCAGGCCCCCGGCCCCGTCGACCTCGGCGGCCTCGGTGATCTCCTGGGGGATCTCGTTCAGCGCGGCCGAGTAGACCAGCATCGAGAAGGCCGTGCCCCTCCAGACGTTGGCGAAGGACACCGCCAGGATCGGGAGGGTGAACAGCCAGTTCTGGGAGGGCAGGTGGAGCCAGTCCAGGATGCCGTTCAGAGTGCCCTCGCGGCGGAAGAAGGCGTAGAGGAGGAAACCGGCGACGACCTCCGGCAGGACCCAGGCCGTGACGACGATGCCGCCGGTGAGCGTGCGGACCGGTTTCGACGCGCGCTGCATCAGCGCCGCCAGGGCGAGGCCGAGCGTGTTCTGCCCGATGAGGGACGACAGGACCGTGAACACCAGCGTCAGCCATACGGCGTTGCGGAACGCCTCGTCCCCGAAGGCCCGGGTGAAGTTCTCGAAGCCGACGAACGAGTCCTCGGCCTGGCCGGTGAGCTGGAGGTCGGTGAAGGCGATGGAGACGCAGTAGGCGATCGGGCCGGCGAGGAAGAGGAGCAGGAGGACGACGGCGGGCGTGAGGGGGAGGGCCCGGACCAGTGGGCCCGGCCGACGCGGGGGGCGGCGGGGAGCCGTGGGGCCGGGCGTCTTTCCGAGGTCGGTGTGCGGTGCTGTGGTGGTCATCGGGCGTCCCCGTCGCCTATCGCTCGACGACCTGGTCGTCCGTGGCGTCCTTCAAGGCTTCCACGTAGTTCTTCGTAGCCTCGTCCACCGACGTGTCGCCCGTCGTCACGCCCTCCATGGCCTCCTGGATGGCCGTCGAGACCTTCGGGTAGGCCGGGTAGGCGGGGCGGTAGTGGGTGTGCCGCACCAGGTCGGTGAAGAACTTGGTGCCGGGCTGGGCGGTGGCGTACCCGGGGTCCTTCGCCACGTCCTCGCGGACCGCGATGCCGGAGTTGGCGACGTACCACTTCTGCGCGTTGGCCTTGGTCTGCATCGTCTTGATGAACTCGAAGGCCAGGTCCGGGTTGCCGGCCTTGGCCGGGATCGACCAGGTCCAGCCGCCGGACATGCTCACCTTGCCGGGCGCCTGGCCGTTCTGGGTCGGCATGGCGGCCAGGCCCAGCTTCTTCGACCACTCGGGCCACTCGTGGCCGCTGCCGGGCAGCCAGTCCTGGGGCAGCCAGGAGCCGTCGAGGGCGATGCCGAGCCTGCCCTTCGGGAGCCACTCGCCGCGGACCCGGGTCATGACGTTCGGGTCGAGCGCGTCGGAGACGTCCGGGCCCAGCTTCTCCTTGTAGACGGTCTCGACGAAGGAGAGTGCGTCCTTGAAGCCCTGGCCGCCGGCGATCCACTTCTTCGCGTTCTTGTCGTAGAGGGGGTCCGTGCTGCCGTCGTTCGTGCCGTAGAGCAGCATCTCGAAGGTCTGCATGGTGGCCGCCTCGCCGACCGGCTTGCCCGTGTAGACGTTGAGCGGGATGACGCCGGGGACCTTCTGTTTGATGGTGCGGGCCGCGGTCAGGACGTCCTTCCAGGTCTTCGGCTGCCAGTCGGCGGGGAGGCCGGCCTTGGCGAAGACGTCCTTGTCGAACCAGAGTCCGCGGGTGTCGGTGCCGTCGGGGACGCCGTACGTCTTGCCGTCCTCGCCCTTGGCGGCCGCCTTCGCCGTGTCGATGAACCGGTTCCAGTCCGGCCACTTGGCGAGGTAGGGGTCAAGGGGCTTGAGGTAGCCGCTGGTGATGTCCGAGTTGATGAGGAACGTGTCCTCGTAGACCAGGTCGGGTGCCGTCTTGGGGGAGCGGAGCATCTGCTGGAGCTTGGTGTAGTACTCCGAGTCCGGGGCCTTGATCGGGACGAGCTCGACCTTCTTGCCCGGGTGGGCCTTCTCGAACTGCTTCTTGATGTCCGCCAGATAGGTGTCCATCACCTTGATGGAGTTGTCCGTGGACTGTTTGAAGGAGACCTTCACGGTGTCGGGGTCGCTGCCGGAGCTGCTGCCGCAGGCAGTGAGCGTGGCTGCGACGAAGACGGCAGGGAGTAAGGCGGCGGTGGGGCGCACGGGCATGACCTCCTGCGGGCTCACTTCGTTGTGGCGCGGGGATGGCTGCCCGGTGAACGTAGGTTGAGTGGTCTAGTCAGGTCAATGCGTCTGCGGCGGATTGGGCTTCGGCGGCTTCTTCGGTGGCGTCGGCACGAGCGAAGGCTTCGGCGGCGTCGAGCCAGGCCGTCCGGGCTTCGACGGGATGGCCGGCGGCCTCATGAGCGCGAGCGAGGGCCCAGAGGGCCGTGCCTTCGTGGTACCAGGCACCGAACTCACGGTGTCTCACCCGGGAGTTGCCGTAGGCGTCCATGGCTTCCGGCAAACGGCCCGCGTCCATCAGAGCGTTGCCGAGGTTGTGCCACGCCATACCTGCGCGGTTGCGGTCCTCGACGGCTTCATACAGGTCGCGGGCGTGGGTGTAGGCATCAATGGCCTCTTCCACTCTGCCCGCTTCGTGCAGCGCGATGCCGAGATGGTTCCATGAGTTGCCCTCGTTACGACGGTCCCCGGCCGCCCGGCGCAGATCCAGGACCCGAATGTTCGCGTCGATAGCCTCCTCAAAACGACCCGCGACGGTCAGGGCAAGACCAAGGCCGTCCCACGCGTTGGCCACACGCCTGTCGTCTCCCACGGCCTGGAGCAGAGCGAGACAGTGTCTGTGTGCGGCGATCGCCTCTTCCGGCTTGTCGACCTCACGCAGTGCCATGGCCAGTCTGTCCCAGGCATCGATCTCACCGACGACGTCTCCCGCACGGTGGGCGGCTTCCTGAGCGATGCGCGCGAGACCGGACCATTCATCGTAGTAGCGCCGCCAGTCGAAGTACCTGGTCAGGCGTACGGTCAACTTCACCGCGAGGCTCGCGTGCCGCCCCTCACGTGCCCACTGTGCCGCCCCCACCAGGCCTGTCCGTTCCCCGTCGAGCCATGCCAGTGCCTCCGCCACGTCCGCGAACCGCTCCGGTTCCGGCATGCCCGGCAGCCAGTTCAGCCGGTCGTCCGCCGCAGTCGTCCACCGGTGGTAGAACTCCAGGATCCGCTCCCGCGCGGCCTCCCCCTCCGCCCGCAGATCCGCATCCCCCGCCACCACGCTCGCCCCGAAGGCCCGCACCAGGTCGTGCAACCGCCACCGCACATCTCCACCGGTCGGCACCGGCGTCACAAGGTGCGAGGTGGCAAGCTCCTCCAGCAGACCGGCCGTCTGTTCGAGCCCGAGTCCGGCCAACGCCCCGGCCGCCTCACCACTGACCTCGGCCGTAGGAGCGAGGCACACCAACCGCAGCAACCTCGCCGGCTCCGGCGCCAGTTGTCCGTACGCCACCTCGAAGACGGGCCGGACCCCCAAAGCCCCCGCCCGATCCTCGGCCTCCCGCAACTCGCCCACGAGCGAGGCGATGCTCCGGTACCGGCGTTTGCGCAGCATGCCGACAGCGATCCGCAACGCAAGCGGATGGAGACCGCACAGGATGACAAGCTCGGCAACGGCATCCGGCTCACGGGCGGCCCGGTCGTCACTCCCGTCGCTCAACCGCAACGACCGGTCGATCAGCTCGGCCGCCGCCTCCGGCTTGAGCACGTCGAGGTCGAACAGCCGCGCGTCCAGGTCGGTCAGCCGATCCCGAGACGTGATCAGCACCCGGTGGTGATCCGTCCCGGGCACGAGCGGGGAGACCTGCTCCGGATCCGACGCGTTGTCGAGGATCAGCAGCATCGACCGGCGCTCCTCGGCCAGCAGCCGCCGATACAGCGCGTACTGAGCGTTCGCCGTCTGCGGCAGATCCGAGCTCCGCACCCCCATCCCGTCCAACAGCGTGAGCAGCGCCTGATCAGCCGTCACGGGGTCCTTGTCGTATCCCCGGAAGTCGACGAACAACGTGCCACCGGGAAACCACCCCTCCGCGACCGCCCGGTGCGCCGCGTACAACGCCAACGCGGTCTTCCCGATGCCCCCCAGCCCGGACACCGCGCAGATCACCACCGGCAGGTCGGAACCCGCCGACGGGTCCAGCACCGGCATCAGCCGGGCCAGGTCCTCGTCCCGTCCCGTGAACGCCGCGGGTACTCCCGGGAGCGCGGCCGTCGCCACCGGCACCGGACCATGAACGGGTCCCGGCCCCGAGCTACTGCCGTTCCCCGTCCCGTCGCCCCATCTGCTTGGCGATGACGGGCCCGTGGAAGGTGCTCCCCCGGAAGTCGAGGTGGTCCCCTCCGTGCGCCGGCCCGCGATGGGGGCCCTCCTCAGGGTCGTCGAAGCCGCCGGAAACCGACGCCCGCCCCCCGACCGGCCGCAGCTCCCGCAGTACCGCCACCACCGCCGCGGCCGCACTCGCCGCGGCCCTCGGCTGCCGGCCCTCCGCGTCCACGCGGGACTTGTCCCCGTCAGCCCGATCGCTGATCCCCCGGATCACCAGCGCATCCCCACCGGCGAGATGCACCGCACTCACGACCCCCGAGCCCTCCATCTCCATGGCGGCCGCGTCGTTGTAATGCCTCCGCAGATGCTCGGCCAGCCCGGACTCCACAGCCGCCAGTACCACATCCCCCGCCGCGACCGGCTTCAGATGCGCCCGCGGATCGTCCCGCAAGGCGTCCCGCGCCGCCGCGGCCAACCGGTGCGAGGCCCGCCACGCTTCCGGCCGTACGAGGAAGCCCTCCGGTGTCTCCTTTCCGCCGTGGACCGCGTACACCTTGGTCGCCACCACCACGTCACCCAGTGCGATGTCGCTCTTCAACCCCCCGGCGACTCCCACGAAGAAGACGGCCTCGGGCTCCAGCCACGACATCACACGCTCGGTCAGCGCCGCGGCCGTCAGGTTCCCCTCGCCCATCTCGACCAGTGCCACCGACCACGGCGTACCGGGCAACCGCCCCACCTCCGCCCGGGTTCCCCGGCGATGCTCCCGCTTCCGCAGGTCCGTGAGGTGAGCCCGTACGGCCGCGTACTCCAGTGACAACGCGGTCAGCACCGCGACTGTGGGTTTTGTGTCAGGCACCCCTTTAAGGTACGTCCAAGTGACCTGCACCACGCCTGTATTGGCACCGAACGAGGAGCGCCCGGGGGGACGAGGAAGTGTCAGACCGAGACGACATCACCGTCGGCCAACTACTCCTCGCCGAGTATCAGACCGTGAAGGACGAGCAGAAGGCGCGGATCGGCTTCCGCGACAACCTGCTGTACGTCACCCTCGGGGTCGTCGCCGCCGTCATCGCGGCCACGGCCCAGGCCAAGCAACCCTCGATGCTGCTGGCGTTGCCGCCGGTGGGCGTCGTCCTGGGGTGGACCTACCTCGTCAACGACGAGAAGATCTCGGCGATCGGCTACTACGTCCGGGACGATCTGGGCCCCCGGTTGGCTGAACTCGCCGCGCACGGTGGCTTCGCGACCTTCGGATGGGAGGCGTACCACCGGAGTGACACCCGGCGCCGGTCCCGCAAGGCGATTCAGACCGTGGTCGACCTGACGGCATTCTGCGCGATACCGCTGGCGGCGCTGGTCGTCTTCTGGGCGAGCGGGGACGCAGGCGGGTTGCTCGTCGTGCTGTCGGTGCTGGAGGCGCTTGCCGTGGCGGGGCTCGGAGTGCAGGTCGTGATGTACACGAGGTCTGCGCGCACGCACCGCTGACGCTCCCTACTTGTGTTCGCTCCGCACCCACCGATAGACCAGCTCCGGCCTCCCCACCTGCCCGTAAACCGGCTTCCGCTCGGCGCTCGTCGCGTCCACGAGGTGTTCCAGGTAACGACGGGCCGTGATGCGGGAGATGCCCACGGTCTCCGCCACACCGGCGGCCGTGAGGCCCTCCGCGCTGTCGCGCAGGGCCACGGTCACCCGCTCCAGCGTCGGTGCGCTCAGTCCCTTGGGCAGGGCGGCCGGGCCGGGCGCGCGCAGGGCCGCCAGCGCCCGGTCGACCTCGTCCTGGCCGCTCGCCTCGCCGACCGCGGCATGGAACTCCGCGTACCGCACGAGGCGGTCCCGCAGGGTCGCGAAGGTGAACGGCTTCAGGACGTACTGCACGACTCCGAGGGAGACGCCCTCGCGCACGACCGCCAGATCGCGCGCCGACGTCACCGCGATCACGTCCGCGTGGTGTCCGGCCGCCCGGAGGGACCGCGCGAGGTGCAGTCCGTGCACGTCCGGCAGGTGCAGGTCGAGCAGGAGCAGGTCGACGGGCGTGCGCTCCAGGGCCCGGCGTGCCTCCGCGCCCGTGTGCGCCTTGCCCACCGCCACGAAGCCGGGGACCCGGCCGACGTACATCACGTGCGCGTCGGCGGCGACCGGGTCGTCCTCCACGACCAGGACACGGATGTCCCTCTCGGGCGTGCTGTCGCTCGTCATGCGTTGCCTCCAGCGCCTCTGGACACCGAGGTCCTGGATGTCACGCCCTCGGCCACCGCCCCCGACTCCCGCAGCGGCAGCCGTACCTCGAACTCCGCCCCGCCCCCGTCGGCCCCCGCCACCGACAGCGTCCCCTCGTGCCGCTGGACAGCCTGCCGTACCAAGGCCAGCCCCAGCCCCCGGCCGCCCGGCCCAGCCGGCTTGGTCGAGAAGCCGCGCTGGAAGACGGCCTCGGCGTGCTCCGGGTCCACGCCCGGGCCCGTGTCCGAGACCCGCAGTACCAACTCCGGGGCGTCATCGAGGGCCTCGGGGTCCTCGGTGTCCTGGGTGTACGCCGCCACCGTCACCCGCGCCCGCGTGCTGCCCTGTGCCGCGTCCACGGCGTTGTCGATCAGGTTGCCCAGGATGGTCACCAGGTCCCTCGACGGGAGGGACTCCGGCAGCAGGCCGTCGTCCAGGCTGCTGTCCTCCGACACCATCAGCTCCACGCCCCGCTCGTTCGCCTGGGCCGTCTTGCCCAGCAGCAGTGCCGCCAGCACCGGCTCGCTCACCGCTGCCACGACCTGGTCGGTCAGTGCCTGTGCCAGTTCCAGTTCGGCCGTCGCGAACTCCACCGCCTCCTCCGCCCGGCCGAGCTCGATCAGCGAGACGACCGTGTGCAGCCGGTTCGCCGCCTCGTGCGCCTGCGAGCGCAGCGCCTGCGTGAAGCCCCGCTCGGAGTCCAACTCGCCCATCAGTGACTGGAGTTCGGTGACATCGCGCAGGGTGACGACCGTACCGCGCCGCTCACCGCCCGACACCGGAGAGGTGTTGATCACCAGGACCCGCGACGCCGTCAGATGCACCTCGTCCACCCGCGGCTCCGACGCCAGCAGCGCGCCCGTCAGCGGGGCGGGCAGCCCCAGCTCTGCCACCGACCTGCCCACCACGTCCCCGGCCACGCCGAGCAGCTCCCGCCCTCCGTCGTTGATCAGCGCCACACGGTACTGCCCGTCCAGCATCAGCAGCCCCTCGCGTACGGCGTGCAGGGCGGCCTGGTGGTAGTCGTGCATCCGGCTGAGCTGGGCCGCGTTCATGCCGTGGGTGTGGCGGCGCAGCCGGGCGTTGACGACATAGGTGCCGACGGCGCCCAGGGCCAGCGCGCCGGCCGCGACGCCGAGCAGGGCCGTCAGCTGGTCCTGCACCCGCTGGGTGATCTCCTCGACCCGGATGCCCGCGCTGACCAGGCCGACGATCTCCTTGCCGTCCTGGATCGGGGTGACCGCGCGGACCGAGGGGCCGAGCGTGCCGGTGTAGGTCTCGTCGAAGGTCTCGCCCTTCAGGGCCTTCGCGGTGTGGCCCCGGAAGGGCTGGCCGATCTGGTCCGGGTCGGGGTGCGTCCAGCGGATGCCCCGCGGGTTCATGATCGTTATGAAGTCGACCTCGGTGTCCCGCATGACCTTCAGCGCGTACGGCTGGAGCTCGGCGGTCGGGTCGGAGGTGCGGGCCGCCTCCAGCACGGAAGGGGAGTCGGCGACGGAGCGCGCCACCGCCCTGGCCTGGCGCCGCGCCGCCTCTTCGGCCTGGCTGCGGTCGCTGACGTAAGTGAACAGCGCGTATCCGGCCACGACGACCGCGATCAGGACGGCCTGCATGGCGAAGAGCTGGCCCGCCAGACTGCGGGGACCGGGTACGGAGAAGCGCATGCCGTCAGTCTGCCTCGTGGCTGATTGTGAACTAAATGAACGGAAGGGTGACCGCGCTCACAGAGCAGGACATAGTCACGGCATTCCCCAATACGCATCTCCGGGAGTTCCCCGCTCCCTGTCCCGGACGTGAGCCGCACGCCGGTGATGCCGACGACGTCGTCAAGGAGGGCCGCCGTGACCAGCGCAGCCGATACGGCACCTGCCGCACGCAAACCCAAGCGGGACCGCACGCACTATCTCTACATCGCGGTGATCATCGCGGTCGCCGCCGGTATCGCGGTGGGTCTGGCCGCGCCGGACTTCGCGGTCGGGCTGAAGCCGATCGGCACGGGCTTCGTGAACCTGATCAAGATGATGATCTCGCCGATCATCTTCTGCACGATCGTGCTGGGCATCGGATCGGTGCGGAAGGCCGCCAAGGTCGGTGCCGTCGGCGGTATCGCCCTGGTCTACTTCACGATCATGTCGCTGGTCGCGCTGGGCATCGGCCTGGTCGTCGGCAACATCCTGGAGCCGGGCACCGGCCTCGCTGTGACCGACGCGATCAAGGACGCCGGCCACGCCCAGATCGACCCCGAGGCCGGCAAGAGCACCACCGAGTTCCTGCTCGGCATCATCCCGACCACGATCGTCTCCGCCTTCACCAACGAGTCGGTCCTCCAGACCCTGCTGATCGCCCTGCTCGCCGGCTTCGCGCTCCAGGGCATGGGCTCGGCCGGCCAGCCGATCCTGCGCGGTATCGAGCACATCCAGCGGCTCGTCTTCCGCATCCTGGCCATGGTGATGTGGGCCGCCCCGATCGGTGCCTTCGGCGCCATCGCGGCCGTCACCGGCTCGGCGGGCGTGGACGCGCTCAAGAGCCTCGCCGTGCTGATGCTCGGCTTCTACGTGACCTGCTTCCTCTTCGTCTTCATCGTGCTCGGCATCCTGCTGCGCGTGATCTCCGGACTGAACATCCTCACGCTGTTCAAGTACCTGGGCCGTGAGTTCCTGCTGATCCTCTCGACGTCCTCGTCCGAGTCCGCGCTGCCGCGGCTCATCGCGAAGATGGAGCACCTGGGCGTCAGCAAGCCGGTGGTCGGCATCACCGTCCCGACCGGCTACTCCTTCAACCTCGACGGCACCATGATCTACATGACCATGGCGTCCCTGTTCATCGCCGACGCGATGGGCACGCCGATGTCGATCGGCGAGCAGATCCCGCTGCTGCTCTTCCTGCTGGTCGCCTCCAAGGGCGCCGCCGGTGTCACCGGCGCCGGCCTCGCGACCCTGGCCGGTGGTCTGCAATCGCACAAGCCGGCCCTGGTGGACGGCATCGGCCTCATCGTCGGCATCGACCGCTTCATGAGCGAGGCCCGCGCGCTGACCAACTTCGCCGGCAACGCCGTGGCCACCGTGCTGATCGGCACCTGGACGAAGGAGATCGACAAGGAGCGGGTCGACCAGGTCCTCGCCGGTCACTTGCCCTTCGACGAGAAGACGCTGCTGGACGACGCGCACGGCGGCCCGGCCGACGACCAGGCCGAGGTGCCCGAGCAGGGCGGCGAGAAGGAGCTGGCGAAGGCCTGACGGCCGCGCGTCGCGCCCCGCGAGACTCCGGGCGGCTGAGTGTCCCCCCGTCGCTCAGCCGCCCGGTCCGTAAGCAGACAAGATCAACGCAGGCAAGATCAACGCAGACAAGATCAGTCGTTCAGCTTCGCCACCAGTTCGGTGGCTTTCGAGGCGGGCACGCCCGCCGCGGTCAGCACTGTGACCGCGGCGCAGCGGCCCGCCTCTCGCGCTGCCACGAGCCCGTCGTTCACCGCCTCCATCAGCGCGACCAGCATCTGCTCGTGCACGTAGGCCAGGGCCGGCGCCGGCAGCGGTGAGCTGAAGACGCCCTCGTCGAGGCCGCGCCGGAGCACCCCGGTCGCGGCCTCCCGGACGGGGGCGAGCCGCTCCCGGATGCCCTGCATGGTGACCGTGCGCTGGGCGAGCGCGATCAGCAGCCGGTAGCGGTCGGCCAGCTCCCACACCGCCAGCACCGAGCGGGCCACGGACTCCGCCGGGTCCTCCACGCCCTCCCGGCCCGCCGCGTGCGCGGCCGACAGGGCCTGAACCGCCTCGTCGACGAGGGTGCTGATCAGTGCCTCGCGGTTCGGGAAGTGCCCGTACACCGTCCGCCGTACGACGCCCGCGGCGCGTGCGATCTGGTCCATGGACGCGTCGGGGTCGCGCAGCAGCTCGGCCAGGGCGACGTCGAGGATGCGGCGCCGGTTGGCGTCGGCGCGGCTGGTGTGACCGGAAGGCATGGCAGCCATTCTGCACGCCCCTCACACGGGGCTCGCCTCCTTCATTTGCACAGTGGTGTGCAACAAGCGTACATTGCACATGACTGAGCAATTGCACACTGCTGTGCAATCCATGTCGCGCACCACCTGTCGCGAACGTCCGAGGAAGGCGACCCCTGCCATGCGACTCGTCATGACCGAACCGGCCGAGAGGATGGACCGCCCCTACGCACGCCGCTGGTGGGCGCTCCTCGTGCTCTGCCTCAGCCTGCTGATCATCGTGATGGCGAACACCGCCCTCACCGTCGCCGCGCCCGCCATGACCGAGGACCTCGGCCTGTCCAGCGCCGACCTCCAGTGGGTCATCGACGGCTACACCGTCCCGTACGCCGCGCTGATGCTGCTCCTCGGCGCCATAGGCGACAAGTACAGCCGCCGGGGCGCGCTCGTCCTCGGGCTGGTCGTCTTCGGCGGCGGTGCCGTCTCCGGCTACCTCGCCGGCAGCGCCACGGCGGTGATCGCGGCGCGTGCCGTGATGGGCGCCGGCGCCGCGATGATCATGCCCGCCACGCTGTCCCTGCTCGCGGCGACCTTCCCGCGCGCCGAACGCGCCAAGGCCATCACCCTGTGGACCGCCACGGCCGGACTCGCCATCGCGGCCGGACCGCTGGTCGCCGGGGCGCTGCTGGAGCACCACGGCTGGTCGTCGACGTTCCTCATCAACGTGCCCATCGCCGCCCTGGCAATCGTCGGCGCGCTCGTCCTCGTGCCGCCGTCCAGGTCCGGCCACCAGGGCCGTATCGACTACGGCGGCGGACTGCTGTCGGTGGTGTGGATCGGCGCGCTCGTCTACATGATCATCGAGGGCCCGCACTTCGGCTGGGGCGTCAAGGCGGTCGGGGCGGCGGTCGTCGCGGGCGCCGGGCTCGTGGCCTTCGTGCTCTGGGAGCTGCGCCACCCGCGTCCCGTCCTCGACGTGCGCCGCTTCACCGACCGCCGCTTCGCGGGCTCCAACCTCGCCGTCGCCCTGTTCTTCCTGGCCGTCTTCGGTGCCTTCTACTACCTGACCCAGCACCTCCAGTTCGTCCTCGGCTACGACGCCCTGGACACGGGCCTGCGCATGCTGCCGCTGGCCGGTGCCGTCTTCGTGGGCTCCGCCCTCACCGGCTACCTCACCCCGCGGGTCGGCATGAAGTGGACCGTGACGGCCGGCATGGTCGGCGGTACGGCGGCCCTGGCGCTGCTCACCCGGGTCGACTCCGGCTCGTCGTACGGCGACTTCGTCGCGCCCCTCATCGTGCTCGGCCTCGCGATCGGGCTGGCGCTGTCGCCCTGCACGGACGCGATCATGGGGGCGTTCCCGGAGTCCCAGCTGGGCGTCGGCGGCGCGGTGAACGACACGTCGCTGGAGCTCGGCGGGTCGCTCGGCATCGCCATCCTCGGCTCGCTGCTCGCGACGTCGTACTCCGGCCACCTCGCGGACGCGACGGCCGGCGGCAAGCTCCCCGCCTCCTCGCTGGAGACGGCCCAGGACTCCGTCGGGGCCGGGTACGCCGTCGCCCGGGGCATCGGTGACAAGGCGCGCCAGCTGGCCGAGCAGGCGGCGCACACGAGCGACCCTCAGCAGGCGGAGCGGCTCAAGGCGCAGGCCGGGCAACTCGCCGGTGGTGCACGGCAGATGGCCGATGCGGTGGGTTCCTCGTTCGCCGACGCCGTCGCGCACACCAGTCTGGTCGGGGCCGTGATCCTGGGTGTCGGGACAGTCGTGGTGGCGCTGCTGCTGCCCGGCAGGGGGAAGACCGCGGACGAGCCCGCCGAGGACAAGGAGCTGGAGTCCGCCGGGGCGCGCTAGACGCGGACCGGCTCGGCGGCCTCGTCCAGGCGGGCCTGCTCCTCCTTGGTGAGCAGCAGGTCCGCCGCGGCCGCCGAGTCCCTCGCCGTCTCCGGCCGGCTCGCCCCCGGGATCGGGACGACGGCGGGGGAGCGCGCCAGCAGCCAGGCCAGGCCGACCTGCTGGGGGCTGACACCGCGGGCTTCCGCCACCTCGTGGAAGGCGGCCAGGCGTTCCCTGCCCTCGGTGCGCGACGGGCCGTCCAGGGAGCTGCGGGCCAGCCCGCCCAGCGGGCTCCACGGCAGGAACGCCAGCCCCAGTTCCGCACACAGCCGCAGCTCCGGCTCGCTGTCCCGGACGGCGGGGGAGTACCGGTTCTGCACCGACACCAGCTTCTCGCCGAGGATCTCCCGCGCCCGGCGGATCCGGCCCGCGTCCGCGTTGGACACCCCGGCCAGCCGGATCGTGCCCGCGTCGAGCAGCTCGCGCAGGGCGCCGACCGACTCCTCGAAGGGCACCTCGGGGTCCGGCTTGTGGAGTTGGTAGAGGCCGATCGCCTCCACACCGAGGCGCTCGCGGGAGGCCTCGGCGGCGGCCTTGAGGTGGCGCGGGGAGCCGTTCACCGTCCAGTCGCCGCCGGCCGGGCGGCCACGGCCGCCCTTCGTCGCCACCAGCACGCCGGAGGTGTCACCGCCGTACGTGGCCAGCGCGCGGGCCAGCAGACGTTCGTTGTGGCCGGGCTCCGCGCCCGGCAGATGGTACGAGTCGGCCGTGTCGAGGAGGGTCACGCCCGCGTCGAGCGCGGCGTGCACGGTGGCCAGCGCGCGCTTCTCGTCCGGGCGGCCCTCGATGGACAGCGGCATCGCGCCGAGCCCGACCGCGCTCACCTTCAGCCCGCCGAGTGTCCTGTAGCGCATGTCAGTCGCCCTTCCCGAGCGTCTCGGCGACGGCACGCGGCAGCCACTGCCGGGCGTCGGTGAAGGTGAAGCCGAGCCGGGCGGCCCGGGCGTTGTCCATGCCGTAGGAGCGGCGGAAGGAGAACGGGGAGACCTCGCCGACCTCGACGGACCGGAACACGGCCCGGCCGCCCGGGACGTGCGCGGCCACGGCCTCGCACAACTCCTCGGTGGTCAGCGTCCCGTGGGAGGCGGCGTTCACCGGCCCGGTGAAGTCCTCGCCCGCCGCCCAGGCGAGGAACCGGGCGATCTCCTCGACGTGGACGTAAGTGGCCGGCCGGTTCACCACCGGCACGGCGATCGGCTCGCCGGTGCGCATCCGCTCGGCGTAGTGGGCCAGCCGCCCGGTGAAGTCGTCGTTCCCGCCCAGCACATGGGCCACCCGCACCGCCGTGTACGACAACGCCGGGCCGTCGGCCGCGAGGACCGCCTCGGCCTGCCGCTTGCCCTCCCCGTAGTTGGCCTTCAGGAACGCCGGGTCGTCCCAGGGCAGCCGGAGGTCCACGGTGACCGTGGCCGGGTCGACGGCCTCCTCGCGTACGAGGGCGGGGGAGTCCTCGTACTCGTACACCTCGACCGTGGAGGTCATCACATAGCGGCGGGTGCGGCCGGAGAAGACACGGCGGGCGAGTGCCGCCTGGCGCGGGGTGTAGCAGACCTGGTCGACGACGACGTCGAAGACGCGCGAGCCGAGCGCACCCGTCAGGGACCGCTCGTCGTCCCGGTCGGCGACCACGTGCTCCACTCCCGCAGGCGGCGGGGAGGACCCCCGGTTCAGCACCGTGACGTGGTGCCCGTCGGCGAGCAGCCGTGCGAGCAGACGCTTTCCGACATAACGGTTCCCGCCGATGACCAGGACTTCCAGGGCCTTTTCCATGACCATAATTCTCCTGGCGCACATGCCCGCATTGAAGGGGGAACCATGGGAGTTCAGGCCGCTACGCCGAAAGAACCACGGCATCCGCGCACCGTCGCCGACGAAACCTCGGTGGCCTTCGACGCGCTGGACCGGCAGATCCTCCAGCTGCTCCAGACCGACGGCCGGATCAAGCTCAGCGAGCTGGGCCGCCGGGTCCGGCTCAGCCCGGCGGCGGTCACCGAGCGGGTGCGGCGACTGGAGGCGGCGGGCGTGATCAGCGGCTACGGCGCCCACGTCGTGCCGGCCCGGCTCGGCTACGGCATCCAGGCGTTCATCAGGGTCGACCCGCACGGCGGCTACAACCTCAAGCACCCCAGGACCCTGGAGCTGATCGAGCGGCCCGAGATCACCGAGGTGCACCACGTGGTCGGGGAGGACTGCTGGATCCTCAAGGCCGCCGTCCGGGACACCGTTCACCTGGAAGAGGTGCTGGAGGCGGTCTCCGCGCTGGGCCGCACCACGACGTCGATCGTGCTGACCTCGCCGGTGGAGCGCAAGCCGCTGTTGCCTTGACGTCGGCGTCAAGGACTACGTTCGTGCGTATGCGAATCGGCGAGCTGGCCGCACGGGCCGGGACCACGACGCGGACGCTGCGGTACTACGAGTCGCGGGGGCTGCTGCCCGCGCGGCGTGAGGGCAACGGATACCGGACGTACGACGAGTGCGACCTGAAGCTGCTGGAGCAGATCAGGACGCTGCAGGACTTCGGGTTCGACCTGGAGGAGACGCGGCCCTTCGTGGAGTGCCTGCGCGCCGGGCACCCCGAGGGCGACACCTGTCCGGCGTCGCTCGCGGTCTACCGGCGCAAGCTGGACGAACTCGACTCCCTGATCGGTCAGCTGACGAGCGTGCGGAAGACGGTCGCCCGGCAGCTGGCGCGGGCCGAGCTGGTCGCCGAGGCGGAGGTTCCGGGGGGTCCGGAGCCACAGTGCGAACTGGGGAGGCACACATGGTGACGGATGTGACGGACGCGGATTTCGAGGCGGAGGTGATCGGCGCCGACCTGCCGGTGCTGGTGGAGTTCACCGCCGACTGGTGCCCGCCCTGCAAGCAGATGGGGCCGGTCCTGAAGGCCCTCGCCGCCGAGGAGGGCGACCGGCTGAAGGTGGTGCAGCTCGACGTGGACTCCAACCCGGAGACCACGAAGGCCTACAAGGTGCTGTCGATGCCGACGTTCATGGTCTTCCGCGGCGGTGAGCCCGTGAAGGCGATGGTGGGCGCCCGGGCGAAGCGGCGGCTGCTGGAGGAACTGGCCGACGTGCTGTAGAGGGCGGGCTCGGCGGCCCGGAAACGAGGAAATCCCCCGAGCAATTGCGCTCGGGGGATTTCCTTGCGTATATTTGTTCATTCGTGACTTCAAGTCGATTGAAGTCATAGTGAAGTTCAGTGAGCACAGTATATCCGGGCGGGAGCGGAATTGTCAAACACCGAATTTCCGGACGATGAATTGCGGCAGGAGCAGGAATTCATCGACGGGTTGTACGCGCGCGTGGACGCGCTGCGCGGCGACGCCGAGACCTCCGTCACGGACGCGCTCGCGCAGGGCAACACCCCCATGCAGGCCAGACTGGAGCGGGACATCCTCGTCGCCGAGCGATCCGGGCTGCTCGCCGCGCTGAACGCGGTGGACGGTTCCCTGTGCTTCGGCCGGATCGACCTCACCTCGGGCGTGACCCACCACATCGGCCGCATCGGCCTGCGCACCGACGACGCCGAGCGCACACCGGTCCTGATCGACTGGCGTGCCGACGTCGCCCGCCCCTTCTACCTGGCCACCGGCCACACCCCGATGGGGCTGAGGCGCCGGCGGCACATCGCCACCGACGGCCGCCGGGTCACCCACCTGCACGACGAGATCCTCGACCTCGGCGACGAGACCCGCACCGGCCACGAGGACCCGACGGGCGACGCCGTGCTGCTCGCCGCGCTCAACTCCGCGCGCACCGGCCGGATGAGCGACATCGTGCAGACCATCCAGGCCGACCAGGACCGCATCATCCGCGCCCCGCACCGCGGCGTGCTCGTGGTGGAGGGCGGCCCGGGCACCGGCAAGACGGCCGTCGCCCTGCACCGCGCCGCGTATCTGCTGTACGAGCACCGGGAACTGCTCGCCAAGCGGGCGGTGCTGATCGTCGGGCCCAACCCGGCGTTCCTCGGCTACATCGGCGAGGTGCTGCCCTCCCTCGGCGAGACCGGTGTGCTCCTCGCGACCGTCGGCGAGCTGTTCCCCGGGGTCAAGGCGACCGCCACCGACACGCCCGAGGCCGCCGCCGTGAAGGGCCGCGCCGAGATGGCCGACGTCCTCGCCGAGGTCGTGCGCAGCCGGCAGGCGCTGCCCGACCCGGTGATCACGATCGAGCACGAGCGCGAGGTGCTCATGCTGGACGACGGCCTCGTCGGCGTCGCCCGCGAGCGCACCCGCGCCGCGAAGCTGCCGCACAACGCGTCCCGCGAGCACTTCGAGGGGCACATCCTCAACACCCTCACCGAGCTGTACGCCGAGCGGATCGGCACCGACCCCTTCGACGGGTCCAGCCTGCTCGACCCCAGCGACATCACCCAGATCCGCGACGATCTCGCCGAGAACCCCGAGGTCTGGGCCGCGATCGACCAGCTGTGGCCGCTGCTGACCCCGCAGCGGCTCGTCGCCGACTTCCTCGCCGCGCCCGAGGAGTTCCTGCCCGCCGAGGACGCCGCCGCCGTGCGCCGCCCGGTGACCCGGCGCTGGACCGTCGCGGACGTGCCGCTGCTCGACGAGGCCGCCGAACTGCTCGGCGAGGACGACCGGCTGGCCCGCGAGCGCGCGCAGCGCGAGCGGGAGCGGCAGATCGCCTACGCGCAGGGCGTGCTGGACGTGTCCTACGCGTCCCGGACCTACGAGTTCGAGGACAAGGAGGAGGACGACCCCGAGTCCTCCGAGGTGCTGTCCGCGCACGACATCATCGACGCCGAGCGGTTCGCCGAACGGCACGAGGAGGACGACCACCGCAGCGCCGCCGAGCGCGCCGCCGCCGACCGCACCTGGGCGTTCGGACACATCATCGTCGACGAGGCGCAGGAGCTGTCGCCGATGGCGTGGCGGTTGCTGATGCGGCGCAGCCCGACCCGCTCGATGACCCTGGTCGGCGACCCGGCCCAGACCGCGGAGGCGGCCGGGGTCGGTTCCTGGTCGGGCATCCTCTCGCCGTACGTCGAGGACCGCTGGGAGCACACCCGCCTCGGCGTCAACTACCGCACCCCTGCCGAGATCATGGACGTGGCCGCGGCCGTGGTGCGCGCCGAGCACCCGGAGTTCGAGCCGCCGAGCTCGGTCCGCTCCACGGGCGTACGCCCCTGGGCACGCGCCACCGACGACCTTGCGGGCGCTGTCGCCAAGGCTGTGGAGGAGCTCACCCCGGACGAGGGGCGGCTCGCGGTGATCGCCCCGCGCGACCTGCACCGTGGCCTCGCGGCCCGGCTGGACGGCGTGACGGCGGGCGCCGAACCCGACCTCACGCAGTCGGTCGTCCTCCTCGACCCGCGCCAGGCCAAGGGCCTGGAGTTCGACTCCGTCCTCGTGGTCGAGCCCGCCCGGTACGGCACCAGCGACCTGTACGTGGCCCTGACCCGGGCCACGCAGCGGCTCGGCGTGCTGCACACCGGGGAGCTGCCGCAGGCGCTGGCGGAGGCCTTCGCGTAGCCGAGCGGATGCCGTGCCCGGCCACTGCCGGCCGGGCACGGCATCCCCTCAGTGCAGGAACGATTTCGGATCCCGCCAGGCGTGCCACAGTCCGGCCCCGAGCGGTACGACCGTCAGGGCGAAGAAGACCCAGAACAGGAACTCGGCCCCGGGCGTGAGGTTGTAGACGGTGCCGTCCTCCCACACGCAGTAGGCACGCGGCGGGAACGGGGTGGAGACTCCTGACACCTCTCCGCTTCCGATGACGCCCTCCCGGAACGGCTCTCTGGGGCAGGGGGCGGTCTCGGGGAACAGGACGGGATCGTCCGCCGCCATGATGAACACCCAGGTGGCGGCAGCGAGCGGCACGGTCCAGAAGGTCGAGGTCCGCACCCACAGCGGCAGCAGCGGGTGCGTCAGCAGCCCGCGCAGCGCCACCCAGCCGACGACGAGCCCGGCGAAGACCGGCAGCAGCGTCACGACACCACCGCGGACCTGCGGGCGCGCAGTTCGGTCGCGTACCCGGCGCCGATGGCGAGCAGGGCGGCGGACAGGGCGAAGGCGGCGGACGCGCCGTTCATCCACGCGTAGGCGGAGTCACTGGAGTAGACGCTGCCGTCGTCGCGGACGCAGTCGAAGCGGAGCGGGAGGTAGGAGGAGCGGTGATGGGAGAGGCCTTCGACCGTGCCTTCGTCGAAACCGTCGACGCAGGCCGGGGCCGGGACGGAACTCGCCCCTTCGCCGAACTCCGACTCGGACATCAGGACGGCGAAGAACCCGAGGGAGTACACGGCCGCGGCCGCCCACGCGGCCGTTGCCGCCGCCCGGCGCATCAGGTGCGGCGCCCACGGCTCGGGCCGCCCGGGGAACGCCATCGCGACGACCCCCGCCGCGGCGACGAGGGCGCCGACGGCGCAGGCCGCCGAGACACCGAGACCCACCAGCACGGGCCTCAGCCCCTTCCGGTCCGTGAGGTGAGCGACGTGGCACGCATGCGGCCACCTCACCAGGCCCGGCCCGGACCGGCTGTGACGGAAGCCACCCCTCCCGTCACAGCGGTGTCACAGGCCGCCTACGCCGGGCGCAACCACACCGTCGACAGCGGCGGCAGGGTCAGCCGGATGCTCGCCGGGCGGCCGTGCCAGGGCTGGGCCTCCGGCTTGACCGGGTCGGGGTTGGTGACGTCGCTGCCGCCGTACCGGGCGGCGTCGGTGTTGACGGCCTCGTGCCAGGCCGGGACGTCCTCGGGCACGCCCAGGCGGTAGTCCTGGCGGACGACCGGCGCGAAGTTCGACACCGACAGGATCGGAGTGCCCTCCGGGTCCAGCCGCAGGAACGCCAGGACGTTGTCGTCGGCGGCGTCCCCGACCACCCACTCGAAACCGGCCGGGTCCGTGTCCAGCCGCCACAGCGCCGGAGTCGCGCGGTAGACGGTGTTGAGGTCGCGGACCAGGTCGCGCACGCCCCGGTGCTCGGGCTCGGCGCCGTAGCCCGGATCCAGGAGCCACCAGTCGGGGCCGTGCGCCTCGGACCACTCGGCGCCCTGGGCGAACTCCTGCCCCATGAACAGCAGCTGCTTGCCGGGGTGGGCCCACATGAAGCCGAGGTACGCCCGGTGGTTGGCGCGCTGCTGCCACCAGTCGCCCGGCATCTTCGACACCAGGGAGCCCTTGCCGTGCACCACCTCGTCGTGGGAGATCGGCAGGACGTAGTTCTCGCTGTACGCGTACACCATCGAGAACGTCATCTCGTGGTGGTGGTACTTGCGGTACACCGGCTCGTGGCTCATGTACTCCAGCGAGTCGTGCATCCAGCCCATGTTCCACTTCAGCCCGAACCCGAGCCCGCCGAAGCCGCTCGGGCCCTTGTGGTGGGTGGCCCGGGTGACGCCGTCCCAGGCGGTCGACTCCTCGGCGATCGTGACCACACCGGGCACCCTGCGGTACACCGTCGCGTTCATCTCCTGGAGGAACGCCACCGCGTCCAGGTTCTCCCGGCCGCCGTGCTCGTTGGGCGTCCACTGGCCCGGCTCGCGCGAGTAGTCGAGGTAGAGCATCGACGCCACCGCGTCCACGCGCAGCCCGTCGATGTGGAACTCCTCGCACCAGTACAGGGCGTTCGCGACGAGGAAGTTGCGCACCTCGTTGCGCCCGTAGTCGAACTCCAGCGTGCCCCAGTCGGGGTGCGCGGCCCGCAGCGGATCGGCGTGCTCGTACAGGGGCCGGCCGTCGAACTCGGCCAGCGCCCAGTCGTCGCGCGGGAAGTGGGCGGGCACCCAGTCCATGAGGACGCCGACGCCCGCCTGGTGCAGCTTGTCGACCAGGTACCGGAAGTCGTCGGGCGTGCCCAGCCGGGCCGTCGGCGCGTAGAAGCCGGTGACCTGGTAGCCCCAGGAGCCGCCGAAGGGATGCTCGGCGACCGGCATCAGCTCGACGTGCGTGAAGCCCAGGTTCTTCACGTACCCCGGGAGCTGCTCGGCCAGTTGACGGTACGTCAGTCCCGGCCGCCAGGACGGCAGATGCACCTCGTACACCGAGAAGGGCGCCTCGTGCGCCGGGGCTTCGGCGCGCCGGTCCAGCCACGCGGCGTCGCCCCACTCGTACTCCGAGGACGTGATGACCGACGAGGTCGCGGGCGGCACCTCCGTGCGCCGGGCCATCGGGTCGGCACGCATCGTCTTCGAACCGTCGGGGCGGGTGATCTCGAACTTGTACAGCTCGCCCTCGCCGATGTCCGGCAGGAACAGCTCCCACACGCCCGACGAGCCGAGCGACCGCATGACGTGGGCGGTGCCGTCCCAGAAGTTGAAGGTGCCGGCCACGCGCACGCCGAGCGCGTTCGGCGCCCACACCGAGAACCGGGTGCCGGTCACGCCCTGGTGGGTCATCGGGTGCGCACCCAGCGCCGTCCACAGCTCCTCGTGCCGGCCCTCGCCGATCAGGTGCAGGTCGAGGTCGCCCAGTGTGGGCAGGAAACGGTAGGCGTCCTCGGTGTCCAGGACCGTCCCCTCGTACTCCACGAGCAGCCGGTACTCCGGGACCTCCCGCAGCGGCAGCAGTCCGGAGAAGAACCCCTCCCCGTCGTCGTCCAGCTCCGCCCGCACCTCCCCGGCGACGACGGTCACCGACAGGGCGTACGGCCGGAACGCCCGGAACGCGACCCCGCCGGGCACGGGGTGGGCGCCGAGCACGGAGTGCGGGTCGTGATGCGTGCCGTTGAGCAGCCGGTCCCGGTCGGCCGCGCCGACAGCGGGCGAGACGCCGAGCTCCATCTCCGGCGGGACGGTCTGGGCGGGGGCGGAGGTGGCTTTGCCGGCGCCGGTTTTCCTGGCGGTGGCCTTCTTGGCGGGAGCCTTCTTCGTGGGGGTTTTCTTCGCGGCGGCCCTCTTCGCGGGAGGCTTGGCCGCGGTGGTCCCGGTGGCAGCGGCCTTGGTGGCGGTGGACTTGGTGGCGGTGGCCTTGGAGGCGGTGGACTTGGTGGCCGCCGCCTTCGCCGTCGTGGCCTTCTTGGCGACCGCCTTCTTGGCTGTCGCCTTCTTGGCAACCGCCTTCGTGGTCGTCGCCTTGGCGGCGGTGGCCTTGGTGGTTGTGGCCTTCTTGGCGGTGGCCTTCTTCGCCGTCGTCTTCTCGGCAGCGGCCTTCGTCGCGGTCGCCTTCGTCGCGGTCGCCTTTTCGGCAACCGCCTTCTCGGCCCCCGCCTTCGTCGCGACAGCCTTCTTCGCAACCGCCTTCTTCTCGACGGCCTTCTTCGCGGTCGTCTTCGCCGGGGCCGCCTTCTTGGCCGTGGCCTTCGTCGCGGGTGGCTGCGCGGCAGCCGTCTTCTTGGCGGCGGCCTTCTTCGCGGGGGCCGTCGCCTTCTTGGCCGCCGCCTGTTTCGGCACCGACGTCTTCTTCGCGGCACTCTTCTTCTGGGCGGCCGTGGGCTGCTCGGGGATCTTCTCCCCGGCCGTCCCCTTGGAACGGGAACCGCTGGACTCAGGACGGGGGGTCACGGGCGGAGCCTCCAGGACGCAGGTGGATCAGTCAGGTCGGGTCAGGTCAGGTGGCCGGTCGAGGCGAGCCGGTCTATGGCGGCCAGGGGCACCGGCAGCCAGTCGGGACGGTGCCGGGCCTCGTACACCACCTCGTAGATCGCCTTGTCCGTTTCATAGGCGCGCAGCAGCACCGGGTCGGTGCGCGGATCGAGTCCGGAGGCCTCGGCGTATCCGGAGCAGTACGCGGAACGGCAGGTCTCGGCCCAGTCCGGCTGGGGCGGATCGGCCGAGCGTGCCGCGTAGTCGAAGGACCGCAGCATGCCGGCGACGTCCCGCACCGCCGGCTGCGGCATGCGCCGCTCGGCCAGCGGCCGGGCCGGCTCGCCCTCGAAGTCGATCAGCCACCACTCGCCGGCCGGCGAGCGCAGGCACTGCCCGAGGTGCAGATCGCCGTGCACGCGCTGCGCGGTCCAGGTGCGGCCCTCGGCGGCCAGATCGCCCAGCGCCGTGAACGCCGAGCGCAGCCCGCCGGCGTAGGGCCGCAGCGCGGGCACCGCCTGGACGGCCGCCTCCAGTCGCTCGATCATGCCGTCCACCATGAGCCGGAGCTGCATGTGACCGAGCGTGACCGTGGGCAGTGCCCGGGCCAGCGTGGTGTGCACCTCGGCGGTGGCCCGGCCCAGCGCCCGTGCCTCGGCGCCGAAGTCCTCGCCCTTGGCCAGCTCGCGCAGCGCCAGCTCCCAGCCGTCGGAGGCGCCCTGCACGAACGGCTGGAGCACCCCCAGCACGTACGGCTGGCCGGCCAGGTCGGCCGGGCCCGCCGAGATCACCGGGTCCGCCGCGGGGTCGACGTCCGCGACCATCCAGGCCGTCGGCGCGGGCACCCGGGGACAGCCCTCGCGGGCCAGCGCCAGCGGCAGTTCCAGGTCAGGGTTGACCCCGGGCACGATCCGGCGCAACAGCTTCAGGATGAACGTATCTCCGTAGACGATCGACGAGTTGGACTGTTCCGCGGTCACCACGCGCGGCACCAGACCGGACCGGATGTCCTGGTCGAGGTCCCGCTCGAAGCGGAGCCCGCCGATCCGGGCCTGGGTGCGCAGCGCCTCCAGGAGCAGTTCGGCGGGCCTGGCGTCGTGCAGGGCGTCGTAGGCCGTCCGGCCGGCCAGCGGCCCCGTCGCCAGGTGTCCGATCAGCGCGGGCGCCAGCCGAGGCGGCAGCGCCTCGCGCACGCCTATCAGCAGCTGGTAGCAGTCGCCGGGGTGGCCGGGCGCGCCGTGCGACGGTACGGACGGCTGGTGGGCGCGCACGAGCAGGTGGTACAGGCCGAGCTTGCCTGTGGCCGGGAGCAGCTCGGTGGCCTCGACCAGCGTGAACCCGGTGACCGGACGTCCCTTGCCCGCGAACCAGCGCTGCCGTGGCAGCCACTCCCGCAGCAGCGGATCGAGGGAGGCAAGAAGGCCGGGCGGAGCGGTGACGGTGCGTGTGACGGCTTCCGACATGGCGTCGCGTCCTTTCACCCATGATTGGTGCGCCTCCGGGGCCTTCAGCAGGTGCCGGCGGCGCCCCTCCGGCTCACGCGGATGGGCGGGGTGTTACTGATGCGTGCCCCGGGCGGGGCGGGAGAAACGCCCCGCCCCGGGGGTTTGCGGCCCGCCCCGTTATTCAGGGCCTCGTCAGACCGTCTCAGGCCTCACAAGGTGTCCCTGCGGAGCCGGAACCAGTAGAAACCGTGACCGGCCAGCGTCAGCAGATACGGCAGCTCGCCGATCGCCGGGAAGCGGACCCCGCCGAACAGTTCCACGGGGTGCCGCCCCTCGAAGGCGCTCAGATCCAGCTCCGTGGGCTGCGCGAACCGCGAGAAGTTGTTCACGCACAGCACCAGGTCGTCCTCGTACTCCCGCAGGAACGCCAGGACCGCCGGGTTCGTCGACGGCAGCTCGGTGTACGAGCCGAGGCCGAAGGCCGGGTTCTGCTTGCGGATCTCGATCATGCGGCGGGTCCAGTGCAGCAGCGACGACGGCGAGGCCATGGACGCCTCGACGTTCGTCACCTGGTAGCCGTAGACCGGGTCCATGATCGTGGGCAGGAACAGCCGTCCCGGGTCGGACGAGGAGAACCCCGCGTTGCGGTCCGGGGTCCACTGCATCGGCGTGCGGACCGCGTCGCGGTCGCCGAGCCAGATGTTGTCGCCCATGCCGATCTCGTCGCCGTAGTACAGGATCGGCGAGCCCGGCAGCGACAGCAGCAGGGCCGTGAACAGCTCGATCTGGTTGCGGTCGTTGTCCAGCAGCGGGGCGAGCCGGCGCCGGATGCCGATGTTGGCGCGCATCCGTGGGTCCTTGGCGTACTCGGCCCACATGTAGTCGCGCTCTTCGTCGGTGACCATCTCGAGGGTCAGCTCGTCGTGGTTGCGCAGGAAGATGCCCCACTGGCAGTTCGACGGGATCGCCGGGGTCTTGGCCAGGATCTCGGAGACCGGGTAGCGGGACTCGCGGCGGACGGCCATGAAGATGCGCGGCATGACGGGGAAGTGGAACGCCATGTGGCACTCGTCGCCGCCGCTCGGGTAGTCGCCGAAGTAGTCGACGACGTCCTCGGGCCACTGGTTGGCCTCCGCCAGCAGCACGGTGTCCGGGTACTGCGCGTCGATCTCCTTGCGCACCCGCTTCAGGAAGTCGTGCGTGGCAGGGAGGTTCTCGCAGTTGGTGCCCTCCTCCTGGTACAGGTACGGCACCGCGTCCAGCCGGAAGCCGTCGATGCCCAGGTCCAGCCAGAACTTCAGGGCGGAGATCATCTCCTCCTGCACGGCCGGGTTCTCGTAGTTGAGGTCCGGCTGGTGCGAGAAGAAGCGGTGCCAGTAGTACTGCTTGCGGACCGGGTCGTACGTCCAGTTCGAGGCCTCGGTGTCGACGAAGATGATCCGCGCGTCCTGGAACTGCTTGTCGTCGTCCGCCCACACGTAGTAGTCGCCGTAGGGGCCGTCGGGATCCTTGCGTGACTCCTGGAACCACGGGTGCTGGTCGCTGGTGTGGTTCATGACGAAGTCGATGATCACACGCATGCCGCGCTGGTGGGCGGCGTCGACGAACTCCACGAAGTCGGCCAGATCGCCGAACTCGGGCAGTACGGCGGTGTAGTCGGAGACGTCGTAGCCGCCGTCGCGCAGGGGCGACTTGAAGAACGGCGGCAGCCACAGGCAGTCGACGCCGAGCCACTGGAGGTAGTCGAGCTTTGCGGTCAGACCCTTCAGGTCACCGACGCCGTCACCGTTGCTGTCCTGGAACGAGCGGACGAGTACTTCGTAGAAGACGGCGCGCTTGAACCACTCCGGGTCCCGGTCCCTGGCGGGAGTGTCCTCGAAGGTGTCCGGCACGGGTTCGTTGACGATCATGTTGTGGGTGACCCTCCGATCTGCGGGGTGGACGGTCGCAGAACCGAGAAGACATGCGCGGGCCTGTGGCCCGGTTCGAGGCGCACATAGTTGGCCCTGCCCCAGTGATAGGTCTCGCCGGTGAGCTCGTCGCGCACCGGCACCGACTCGTGCCAGTCCAGGCCGAGTTGCGGCATGTCCAACGAGACCGTGGCCTCCTGGGTGTGGTGGGGGTCGAGGTTGGCGACCACCAGAACCGTGTTCGAACCCTTCCGCTTCGAGTAGGCGATCACCGCTTCCTGGTCCGCGTGGTGGAAGTGCAGGTCGCGCAGCTGCTGGAGGGCCGGGTTCTCCCGGCGGATGGTGTTGAGCCTGGTCAGCAGCGGGGTGATGGTGCGGCCCTCGCGTTCGGCCGTCTCCCAGTCACGGTGCCTGAGCTGGTACTTCTCCGAGTCGAGGTACTCCTCGCTGCCCTCTCTGAGCGGGGTGTTCTCGCACAGTTCGTAGCCGGAGTAGATGCCCCAGGCCGGGGAGAGGGTGGCCGCGAGGACGGCGCGGACCTCGAAGGCGGGGCGGCCGCCGTGCTGGAGGTAGGCGTGCAGGATGTCGGGGGTGTTGGCGAAGAAGTTCGGCCGCATGTAGGAGGCCGCCTCGCCCGACAGCTCGGTCAGGTACTCGGTCAGCTCTTCCTTGGTGTTGCGCCAGGTGAAGTAGGTGTAGGACTGCTGGAAGCCGATCTGGGCCAGGGTGTGCATCATCGCCGGGCGGGTGAAGGCCTCGGCCAGGAAGATCACGTCGGGGTCGGTGCGGTTGATGTCCGCGATGACCCGCTCCCAGAAGACGACCGGCTTGGTGTGCGGGTTGTCCACCCGGAAGATCCGCACCCCGGCATCCATCCAGTGCCGCAGCACCCGGCAGGTCTCGGCGATCAGGCCGTCCATGTCGGCGTCGAAGGCGATGGGATAGATGTCCTGGTACTTCTTGGGCGGGTTCTCCGCGTAGGCGATGGTGCCGTCGGGGCGGTGGTGGAACCACTCGGGGTGCTTGTGCACCCAGGGGTGGTCCGGGGAGCACTGCAGCGCGAAGTCCAGCGCGATCTCCAGCCCCAGGGTGCGGGCCTGGTCCACGAACCAGGTGAAGTCCTCCAGGGTGCCCAGATCGGGGTGGACGGCGTCGTGGCCGCCCTCGGGCGAGCCGATCGCCCAGGGCACGCCGACGTCGTCGGGCCCGGGGGAGAGGGTGTTGTTCCTGCCCTTGCGGAAGGTGGTGCCGATGGGGTGGATCGGGGGCAGGTAGACCACGTCGAAGCCCATCGCGGCGATCGCCGGCAGTCGGCGGGCGGCGGTGCGGAAGGTGCCGTGGGGCTGCTGCCGGGTGCCCTCGGAGCGGGGGAAGAACTCGTACCAGGAGCCGTACAGGGCCCGCTCGCGCTCGACGAGCAGGGGCAGCGGCTCCGAGGTGGTGACCAGGTCCCGCAGCGGGTGGCGGGCCAGGACCTCGTCCACCTCCGGCGTCAGCGCCGCAGCCAGCCGCGCCGCCGCTGGGCGGTCCTCGTCCCGCAGGGCGGCGACGGCCGCGAGGATGACGCCCCGGCGGCCCCCCTCCTCGGGCGCACCGGCGGCAGCCCTCTCGTACAGGCGCGCGCCCTCCTCCAGGACGACGTCCGTGTCCATGCCCGCCGGAATCTTGATCTGCGCGTGATGGCGCCAGGTGCTGACGGGGTCGCCCCACGCCTCCACCGTGAACGACCACAGGCCGGGCTCCCCGGCGGTGACCTCGGCGCCCCACCGGTCCGTGCCCGGAGCCAGCTCACGCATCGGCGTCCATGGGCCGGGGCGGCCCTCGGGATCCTTCAGGACGACATTGGCGGCGACCGCGTCGTGCCCCTCCCGGAACACGGTCGCCGAGATCTCGAAGGTCTCGCCGGTGACGGCCTTGGCCGGCCGGCGTCCGCGCTGGACGACCGGGCGGACATCGAGCACGGGTATGCGCCCGACGGCGGTCGCGTCGCCCACGGGGGGTGGCTGTGGGACCTGCGGACCGGCGTCGGCCGGGCGCACTGAACGGGACTCGCCGCTGGGCGCGCGCGCCCCGGTGCGACGGGTGGGGGGTGGTGACGAATGGTGCTTGGCGGGCATGACCGCTCCTGTCCGCGTCAACGTGGGTGGGCGGATGTCTGTGGGGAGGTGGGTCCTGCATGGTGCTCCTGAGAGGGGTACCCGGAGGAGCCTTCCCACCCTATTCGGGTGGGCAATCCGGCACTTTGTTAACTACTCACGCGTATGTCGACACACAAGACCGGCCTCGTCCGCGACGGACGAGGCCGGCCCCTGCGCGTGGCTGCTCCTTCGCCCTAGCCCTGCGGCACCCGCAGTAACTTGTCCGGCGAGCCGGGACCCCGGCCGGAGATCTTCCCGGTCGCCGCTCCCGCGGTCAGAGCCCTCGTGACCTGGGCCGGAGCCGCCTTCGGATGATCGGCCAGATACAGCGCGGCCGCGCCCGCGGCGTGCGGTGCCGCCATCGAAGTACCCGAGAAGGTGACCCGTGCGGTGTCGCTCGCGGCTGACGACGAGGTGATGCCCACGCCCGGGGCGAACAGATCGAGGGCCGGACCGTGATTGGAGAAGGCCGGTTTCGCATCCCTCCGGTCGGTCGCGCCGACCGTGAGCGCCTGCTTGACGCTCGCCGGGGAGTACAGGCCGGCCGGCCTGCCGTCGTTGCCCGCGGCGACCGTGTAGGTGACGCCGGAGGCGATGGAGGCGCGGACGGCGGCGTCCAGCCGCTCGTTGCGCGGGCCGCCCAGACTGAGGTTGGCGACGGCGGGTTTCTTCGCGTGCCGGGTCACCCAGTCGATCCCGGCGATCACCCGGGCCGTGGTGCCCGCCCCCGCCGCGTCGAGGACGCGCACGGAGACGACACGGGCCTGCTTGGCGACACCGTGGGCCCTCCCGGCGACCGTGCCGGCGATGTGTGTGCCGTGGCCGTTGGCGTCCGACGCGACCTTGTCGTTCCCGACGAAGTCCCAGCCGTGGCTCGCCCGGCCGCCGAAGTCCCGGTGCGTGGTCCGGACGCCGGTGTCGATCACGTACACGCTCACCCCGGAGCCGGCCGACTCGGGAGAGGTGTAGCTCCGGTCCAGCGGCAGAGCCGGCTGGTCGACGCGGTCCAGGCCCCAGGAGGGCGGCTCGGCCTGTGTGCGCTCCAGCCGCACGCGGGTGTCCTGGACGACCGAGGCGACCCGGGGGTCGGCGGCGAGCCGCCCGGCCCGTCTCGCGTCGGTCCTGATCGCGTAGCCGTTCAGGACCGTGCCGTAGGTGTGGCTGATGTGCACCCCGTACTTCTCGGCGAGGGCCCGTCCGGCCGCCGACGGAGCCCGTATGCCCTCCTTCAGTGTCACCAGGTAACTTCCGTGCACGGAGCCGGGTTCTCCGGCGCCGAGTATCCGCCCCTCCGGTACGGCGTGCGCGGGCAGGGTGGTGGCCGAAAAAGCCGCGGCACAGATCGCCGCCGCCAAGCCCCCCGTCCAGCGCAGACGCCGTGTGCGCGTCCGTGCCATGGTCCGAGTTCCCCTCCTCGACTCGGCGTACGGCTGCCGCGCGGCGCCGCGTACGGCGGGCGCGGGCCCGGTACGCCAGGGGCAGCCTCTCGTGGCGGGTGAAGCGCCACAAGGACGCCTATGGGGGCGGAATCGGCCATATCCGCGGATGGGCCGGTTCCGGACGATCGGGGATTGGGTGCCGGAGCTTCACCGGAGGCGGCACCGACGCCGGTACTGTCGTAGGTGACGTCGATGAAGCCCTGTGTCAGAACCCTGCGTCATCCTGCGAACGCGCCGAGGTGGAACCCGTGAAGGCGATCCGTCGATTCACCGTCCGACCCGTTCTCCCCGAACCCCTCCGGCCGCTCAGTGATCTGGCCCGCAACCTGCGCTGGTCGTGGCACGCGGAGACCCGTGACCTGTTCCAGTCCGTCGACCCCGAGCGCTGGGCCGCCTCGGGCGGCGACCCGGTCCGGCTGCTGGGCAGCGTGCCGCCCGCGCGGCTCGCGGAGCTGGCCCAGGACCGCCGCTTCCTGCGCCGCCTCGCCGCGGTCGCGGGCGATCTCAACGACTACATGACCGGCGACCGCTGGTACCAGGCCCAGCCCGACGAACTGCCCGCCGCGATCGCCTACTTCTCACCCGAGTTCGGCATCACGGCCGCCCTGCCCCAGTACTCCGGCGGCCTCGGCATCCTGGCCGGCGACCATCTGAAGGCCGCCAGCGACCTCGGTGTCCCGCTGATCGGCGTCGGCCTGCTCTACCGGCACGGCTACTTCCGCCAGACCCTGTCCCGGGACGGCTGGCAGCAGGAGCACTACCCCGTCCTCGACCCCCACGAGCTGCCCGTGGCCCTCCTGGAGGAGCCCGACGGCACCCCCGCCCAGGTCGCCCTCGCCCTGCCCGGCGGCAGGCAGCTGCACGCCCGGATCTGGCTGGCGCAGGTCGGCCGGGTCCCGCTGCTGATGCTGGACTCCGACGTCGAGGAGAACGACCTCGGCGAGCGCGGCGTGACCGACCGGCTCTACGGCGGCGGCAGCGAGCACCGGCTGCTCCAGGAGATGCTCCTCGGCATAGGAGGCGTCCGGGCGGTGCGCACGTACTGCCGGCTCACCGGGCACCCCGCGCCGGAGGTCTTCCACACGAACGAGGGGCATGCCGGGTTCCTCGGCCTGGAGCGGATCGCCGAGCTCTGCGCCGAGGGCCTGGACTTCGACTCGGCGCTGGAGGCGGTCCGCGCCGGGACCGTCTTCACCACCCACACCCCCGTCCCGGCCGGCATCGACCGCTTCGACCGCGAGCTGGTCGCCCGCCACTTCGGCCCCGAAGCCGAGCTGCCCCGCATCGACGTCGGGCGCGTCCTCAAGCTCGGCATGGAGACCTACCCCGGCGGGGAGCCCAACCTGTTCAACATGGCCGTGATGGGCCTGCGCCTCGCCCAGCGCGCCAACGGCGTCTCCCTGCTGCACGGCAACGTCAGCCGCGAGATGTTCTCCGGCCTGTGGCCCGGGTTCGACGCCGACGAGGTGCCGATCACCTCCGTGACCAACGGGGTGCACGCACCCACCTGGGTCGCCCCCGAGGTGTTCCGGCTCGGCGCCCGGCAGATCGGCGTCCACCGTGCCGAGGACGCGCTGACCGTCGGCGGCTCGGACCGCTGGGACGCGGTGGCGGACATCCCCGACCAGGAGATCTGGGAACTGCGGCGGGGCCTGCGCGAGCAGCTCGTGACGGAGGTGCGGGAGCGGCTGCGGGCCTCCTGGCGGCAGCGCGGCGCCGGCACGGCCGAGCTGGGCTGGATCGACGGCGTGCTCGACCCGGACGTCCTCACCATCGGCTTCGCGCGGCGCGTCCCGTCGTACAAGCGCCTGACGCTGATGCTGCGCGACCGCGACCGGCTGATGGACCTGCTGCTGCATCCCGAGCGGCCGGTCCAGATCGTGGTGGCGGGCAAGGCACACCCCGCGGACGACGGCGGGAAGCGGCTGGTGCAGGAGTTGGTGCGGTTCACGGACGATCCGCGGGTACGGCACCGCATCGTGTTCCTGCCGGACTACGGCATGGGGATGGCGCAGAAGCTGTACCCGGGGTGCGACATCTGGCTCAACAACCCTCTTCGCCCACTGGAGGCCTGCGGCACGTCCGGGATGAAGGCCGCCCTCAACGGCTGTCTGAATCTGTCCGTCCTGGACGGCTGGTGGGACGAGTGGTTCCAGCCCGACTTCGGCTGGGCCATCCCCACGGCCGACGGTGTGGGGACCGACCCCGACCACCGCGACGACATAGAGGCCGCGGCGCTGTACGACCTGCTGGAGCAGCGGGTGACGCCGCGCTTCTACGAGCGGGGCGGCCAGAGCGGGCTGCCGGACCGCTGGATCGAGATGGTCCGCCAGACCCTGAGCCTGCTCGGGCCGAAGGTGCTGGCCGGGCGGATGGTCCGCGAGTACGTGGAGCGGCTCTACGCGCCCGCTGCGCTCTCCCACCGGTCCATGGGCCCGGACGCGGCGCGCGATCTCGCCGAGTGGAAGACCAGGGTGCGGGCGGCGTGGCCGGGGGTCACCGTCGACCATGTGGAGACGTCGGCGTCGGCGGCGCTGGCGGAACTGGGTACGACGCTGGGGCTTCGCGTGCGGGTCGGTCTCGGTGAGCTCGGGCCGGACGACGTGGAGGTGCAGGCCGTTTCGGGGCGGGTGGACGAGGAGGACCACATCGCCGACGCGGCGGTCGTTCCGTTGAAGCCGGTCGGGTCCCCCGAGCAGGACGGGCGCTGGGTTTATGAGGGGCCCTTGTCTCTGGATCGCACCGGGCCTTTTGGGTATACGGTGCGGATCCTTCCCGCGCATCGGCTGTTGGCTTCGAGCGCGGAGTTGGGGCTGGTGGCCGGGCCGAGCGAGGAGTTGGTGGAGGCTGCGGGGTTGCTTATGCGGTGAGCGTCGGGGGTGGCAGTGTTCGTGGCCGTCTGAAGGTGCGTTGTGGCTGGTCGCGCAGTTCCCCGCGCCCCTAAGCGTCTGCACCACCCTGCGTTGCCAGGTTCCGTAGGACATTGCCGCACCGCCGCGCATACGCGTGCTGGAAGCCCCTGGTCGCCAGCCCGCCCGCCTTTGCGTACCACTTGGCCGCGCGGCTGAAGGCGTTCACGGTCAGCCAGACCGTGCCGTCACCCGTGCGGTCGACCACGAAGGACTCCTCGCCGCACTCGGGGTGGCCGGGCAGCGTGCCGTAGGCCCAGCCGACGCGGCGGGGTTCCTCGACCGTCCACACCACACGGCAGGGGGCCTTGATCATGCCGGCGAGGGTGACGGTGACGTCGACGCCGGGGGCGGCCCGGTCCGCGCCGGCGTCGATGCCGACGCCCATGGCCCGGTGCATCTCCCAGGTGAGCACCGCCTCCGAGGCCCGGCGGAAGACCTCCTCGCCCTCGCCGAGGCGGGTGCGCACGTTCATGGGATGGAAGCCCGGCGGGCAGAAACCCTCGTCGCGGGTGGCGCCGACATCGGCGTAGGTGAAGTCCTCCGAAGACATGGTCACCAAGAGTAGGGCGGCACCCGGGTCTGCCTTCGGTCCGGGTACCGCCCTCGGCCGTGCTTCGGTCAGCCGACGTTGACGGCGGACCAGGCGGCCGCGACCGCCTTGTACTCCGTGCTGGACGCGCCGTACAGCGCCGAGGCAGCGTTCAGGGTGGCCGTGCGGGCCTGCGCGTACTTGGTCGTCGACGTCATGTACGTCGTCAGCGCCTTGTACCAGATCTGCAGCGCCTTGGTGCGGCCGATGCCGGTGACCGTGGAGCCGTTGGACGTCGGCGAGTTGTAGGTCACGCCGTTGATGGTCTTCGAACCGCTGCCCTCGGACAGCAGGTAGAAGAAGTGGTTGGCGGGGCCGGAGGAGTAGTGCACGTCCAGGCTGCCGAGGCCGGCCGACCAGGCGTCGGCCGAGTCGCCGTCCTTGCTGGGCTTGTCCATGTAGCGCAGCGGGGAGCCGTCGCCGCGGATGTCGATCTCCTCGCCGATGAGGTAGTCACCGACGTCGGAGGCGTTGCCCGCGAAGAACTCCGCGCCCGCGCCGAAGATGTCGCTGGTCGCCTCGTTCAGGCCGCCGGACTCGCCGCTGTAGTTGAGGCGTGCCGTGGCCGAGGTCAGGCCGTGGCTCATCTCGTGGGCGGCCACGTCGAGCGAGGTCAACGGGTGGGTGTTGCCCGAGCCGTCGCCGTAGGTCATGCAGAAGCAGCTGTCCGACCAGAAGGCGTTGACGTAGTTGTTGCCGTAGTGGACGCGCGAGTAGGCCGCCTTGCCGTCGTTGCGGATGCCGCTGCGGCCGAAGGCGCTCTTGTAGAAGTCCCAGGTCACCTGGGCGCCGTAGTGCGCGTCGGCGGCGGCGGTCTCCAGGTTGGACGGGTTGCCGTCGCCCCAGACGTCGTCGGAGCCGGAGAAGAGGGTGCCGGTGCCGGAGGTGCCGCGGTTGAGGTTGTACGTCTTGTGGCCGCCGCGCGTGCCGTCCGTGAGGTTGTACGAGGACCCGGACTTGGTGGTGCCGATGGTGACCTTGCCGCTGTAGGTGGTGTTGCCCGTGCCGGTCTCGATGCCCTGGTACTCGTAGAGCTTCTTGCCGGTGGCGGCGTCGGTGACGACGTGCAGCTCGTTCGGGGTGCCGTCCTCCTGGAGGCCGCCGACGACCGTCTCGTAGGCGAGGGTGGGCTTGCCGTCGGCCGCCCAGATCACCTTGCGGGGCGTGGAGTTCGCCTCGGTCTTCTCCGAGCCGGCCGCCTTGGCGAGGGTCACGGCCTGCTTCTCCGCCTTGGCGGCGGTGACGGCGGGCTTGAGCGAGTCGACCTCGAGCTTCGCCTTCGTCGCTCTGGTGACGCCCTTGGTCACGCCGGACTTCGACTCGTGCACCACGAGGTCGCCACCGAGGACCGGCAGGCCCGCGTAGGTGCGCTCGTAGCGGGTGTGGACCGTGCCGTCGGCGTCCTTCACGATGTCCCTGACGACCAGCTTCTCCTGTTCGCCGAGGCCTATTTCGTCGGCGGTCCCGGCGGCGTCCGCCTGCTGCTCCTTGATCAGGGCGGTGCGGGCGGGCGCGGAGAGCAGGACGGGAGCGGCCGCGAGAGTCGGCTTGGAGGAGGCGTCGGCCGCGGCGCTGCTGCCGGAGGTCAGACCGGTGGTGAGCAGGGCGCCGGCCGCGACGGCGGTGGCGATGGCGAGCGTGGTGCGCTTGTGACGCGCGTAGAGAGAGGTGGACACACAAGCTCCTCGGTGTGGGGGAAGTGCTGTGGTGCTGTGCGGCGGGTGGGGGAAGAGTGGCACTTAAGGCGCGTACATGTCAGGACTGCGCGTGATGTTGGCCGGAAATCGACGACGAGGTGGACGCCCGGCCACGTGACCGGACGCATGAAGCGGGCGCCGTCCCGGGGGAGTCGAACCCACCGGGGCGGCGCCCTGTCCTGGGCAGACCGCGAACGGGCCTACGGGAAGGTGAGCTTCCAGCTGTTGATGTATCCGGTGTCGCGGGCCGCGTTGTCCTGGACCCGCAGCTGCCAGACGCCGTTGGCGGCCTCGGAGGAGGCGTTCACCGTGTAGGTGGTGGCGATGTTGTCCGCGCTGCCGCCGGTGCCGTAGCCCTTCAGCGTGTACGCCGTGCCGTCGGGGGCGACCAGCTCCACCTTGAGGTCACCGATGTAGGTGTGGACGATGTCCACCGCGACCTGGAGGTTGGACGGCGCGTTGCCCGTCCGGCCGGAGACGGTGACCGGCGACGTGACCGCCGCGCCCCGGTCCGGGATCGCCACGTCGGCGGTGTTCTCGAAGGACGTACCGCCGCCGCCTCCGCCGCCCGAGCGGGTGCCGACGTTCACGCCCGCCCACGCGTCCTGGACCGCCTTGTACTCGGCGCTGTCGGTGCCGTAGAGCTCACCGGTCGCCGCGAGGGTGCCGGTACGGGCGCCCGCGTAGTTGGTGGTCGAGGTGAACTTCGTGGTCAGCGCGCGGAACCAGATCTTCTCCGCCTTGTCCCGGCCGATGCCGGTGACCGGAAGGCCGTCCGAGGTGGGCGAGTCGTAGGTGACACCGTTGATGGTCTTGGTGCCGCTGCCCTCGCTCAGCAGGTAGAAGAAGTGGTTCGCGGGGCCCGAGGAGTAGTGCACGTCGATCGAGCCGATGCCCGAGTACCAGGCGTCCTTGGACGAGCCGTCCTTGCTGGGCTTGTCCATGTAGCGCAACGGGGTGCCGTCGCCGTTGATGTCGATCTCCTCGCCGATGAGGTAGTCACCGACGTCGGAGGAGTTCTTGGCGAAGAACTCGACGGTCGCGCCGAAGATGTCGCTGGTCGCCTCGTTCAGACCGCCGGACTCTCCGCTGTAGTTGAGGCCCGCGGTGTTGGAGGTGAGACCGTGGGTCATCTCGTGCGCGGCCACGTCGATCGAGGTGAGCGGGTTCGCGTTGCCCGAGCCGTCGCCGTACGTCATGCAGAAGCAGCTGTCCGACCAGAACGCGTTGACGTAGTTGTTGCCGTAGTGGACGCGGGAGTACGCGCCCACTCCGTCGCCGCGGATGCCGCTGCGGCCGTGCACGTTCTTGTAGTAGTCCCACGTCAGCGCGGCGCCGTAGTGCGCGTCGGCGGCGGCCGACTCCAGGTTGGAGGGGCTGCCGTTGCCCCAGACGTCGTCCGGGCCGGAGAAGAGGGTGCCGGTGCCGGAGGTGCCGCGGTTGAGGTTGTACGTCTTGTGGTTGCCGCGGGCGCCGTCGGTGAGGTTGTACGTCGACCCGGACTGGGTGGTGGTGAGGTCGACGGTGCCGGAGTACACCGTGTTGCCGGTGCCGTTCTCGATGGCCTCCCACGCGTACAGCTTCTCGCCGGTGGTGGCGTCGGTGACGACGTGCAGCTCCTGCGGGGTGCCGTCGTGCTGGAAGCCGCCGACGACCGTCTCGTACGCCACGACCGGCTTGCCGTTCCCGGCCCAGATCACTTTGCGGGGCTCGCGGTTGACGGCCGGGCTCTTGGCGTCCTCGGCCTTCCCCGCGGCCAGGGCCTGCTGCCGGGCCTTCGCGGCGGACACCGCGGCCTTCGTCGTGGCCGGCGTGATGGCGGCGCGGGTGGCCTTCACGACGGACGCGGTGGCATCCGCCTTCGTGCTCTGAACGACCAGGTCGCCACCGAGGACCGGCAGGCCGTCGTAGGTGCGCTCGTAGCGCGTGTGCAGGGTGCCGTCGCGGTCCTTGAGGACGTCGCGGACGACCAGCTTCTCCTTGGCTCCGAGGCCGAGGTCCTTCGCCGTTGCGGCCTTGTCCGCGTCGGCCTCGCGGATCAGGGCGGCGCGCTGGGCGGGGGTGAGCCTGACCGACTCCGAGCCGGGGTTCGCCTTGCTCGCGGCCTGCGGTGCCTTCTCCGGGGCTGCGGTGGCGGTGCCGCTCTGCACGGCGGCGGCGATCAGCGCGGCGACGCCGACGAGGGCCACCGCCGCGGTGCGGCGGGGGGTGTGGGGAGTGCGTCTGTGGGAGCTGCTTCTTCGCGAGGAACTGCTTCTCAACACTGGCTCCTTCTGCGGGACCGGGGGTCGCCCGGCCTGGGGAGGTGGAGGTGTTGCCGTGGGGTTGCCGTGGAGCAGTCGTGGGAAGCGTGGCAGGCGAGTGCGCTTTCTGTCAGGGGCGCGTCAACACTATGGCCGGAAACGGTTCGTTGACCGGAAGTTCATGTTCGCTATGCGGACGGTTCACGGGTGTCGGGCAGGTCCCCGTGCCAGGAGTGCCACAGCGCTGCGTAGGCCCCGCCTGCCGCCACCAGCTCGTCGTGCGTGCCGAGTTCGGTCAGCCGGCCGTCCTCCATCACGGCCCCCCGGTCCGCGTCGTGCGCGGTGTGCAGCCGGTGCGCGACGGCGATGACCGCGCGCCCTTCGAGCACGGCGGCCAGGGCGCGCTCGGTGCGCCGGGCCGCCGTCGGGTCGAGCAGCGCGGTCGCCTCGTCGAGGATCAGCGTGTGCGGGTCCGCCAGCACCACCCGGGCCAGGGCCAGTTGCTGGGCCTGCGAGCCGTCGGTGCGGCAACCGCCCTGGCCCAGGCGGGTGTCCAGGCCCTCGGCAGCTCCCGCACCCTCTGGTTTTCTGGCGGTGGCCGGTCATTCAGGGGCGGTGTGAATGTCTGCGCCCGCGCAACGGGGCGTGGAGCCGGATCGCCGACCAGCGATTCGACGTCTGCCGAGGCGGCGTTGAGGTCGATCTCGAGCAGGTGCAGAATCACGGCGCTGGGGGGGGGGACTGCCAGCTGCCCCGAGGCGCCAGGCCGTGTCGGTCACCCGAGCGGGTGAGTGCCGATCGGCGTCGTGCGCGGGTGGAGAACACGCGGGCTAGGTTCGCGGCATGGCACGGTTTCGTATGTACCCGACGAGCGAACAGGCGGAGCAGATGCTGCTGCACTGCGCGCATGCCCGGTACGTCTGGAACCTCGCTGTCGAGCAGCACGCGCACTGGAAGCCCGGAAGAAATTCCGCTCCCGGTTTCGCGGAGCAGTGCCGTCAGCTCACCGAGGCCCGGCGCGAGAACGAGTGGCTTCGCGCGGGGAACGCGGACGTGCAGCAGCAGGCCCTCAAAGACTTCGCCCAGGCCAAGAACGCCCGCTTCACGTCCGGGTTCGGTGAGCCTGCCTGGCGCCGGAAGTTCCGGCATGAGGGCTTCCGCGTCATCGGCACCGACACGCCCCGGCCGGCCGCACACTGCCAGGGCTGCCGCGTGACCAGTCACCACAGGTAATGGGCGTCGCGACGCCGCGAAGATTCCATCAAAAGGCCTCTACGCCAAACTGTCCCGCCAGGCCCGGTGCAGATCCGCGAACCTGCCCGTGCCGGCGACCAGTCCGGCCGGTTCGCCGTCCTCGACGATCTTTCCGTGTTCCATCACCAGGACCCGGTCCGCGATCTCGACGGTCGACAGCCGGTGCGCGATGACCACGGCCGTACGGCCCTTCAGCACCGTCGCCATCGCCCGCTGCACCGCGCGCTCGCCCGGGACGTCCAGCGAGCTGGTCGCCTCGTCGAGGATCAGCACCGCCGGATCCGCCAGCAAGGCCCGTGCGAACGCGACCAGTTGACGCTGACCGGCCGAGATGCGGCCGCCCCGCTTGCGTACGTCGGTGTCGTAGCCGTCGGGCAGGGAGCCGATGAAGTCGTGCGCGCCGATCTCCTTCGCCGCCCGCTCGATCTCCTCGCGCGTGGCGTCGGGGCGGCCGATCGCGATGTTCTCGGCGACCGTGCCGGAGAACAGGAACGCCTCCTGCGTCACCATGACCACCCCGCGCCGCAGTTCGGGCACGGCGAGGTCGCGCAGGTCGACGCCGTCCAGCAGCACCCGGCCTTCGGAGGGGTCGTAGAACCGGGCCAGCAGCTTGGCCAGCGTCGACTTGCCGGCGCCCGTGGAACCGACGACCGCGACCGTCTGCCCGGCCGGGATCGTCAGGTCGAAACGGGGCAGCACTTCGCCGCCGGTGCGGTAGCCGAAGCGGACGCCGTCGAAGACCACTTCGCGGCCCGGGTGTTCGCTCTCGAGCGGCGGGAGCTGCCGGGGGGTGGCCGGCTCGGGGACCGACGGGGTCTGGGCGAGCAGCCCGGCGATCTTCTCCAGCGAGGCCGCCGCCGACTGGTAGGAGTTGAGGAACATCCCGAGCCGGTCGATGGGGTCGTACAGCCGCCGCAGGTACAGCACGGCCGCCGCCAGCACACCGAGGGCCAGCGTGCCGTCCGCGACCCGGTAGGCGCCCCACAGCACGATCGACGCGACCGCCGTGTTGGCGACCAGCCGGGAACCGGTGACGTAGCGGGCCATCTCCAGCAGCGCGTCGCCGTTGGTCCGCTCGTGCCGCTCGTTGAGCGCGCCGAAGTCCGCGTCGTTGACGGCCTCGCGGCGGAAGGCGCGCACCGGCCGGATGCCGTTCATGGTCTCCACGAACTTGACGATGACGGCCGCGATCGCCGTCGACCGTGCCCGGTACACCCGGCCGGCCCGCCGCTGATACCACCGCACGAGCGCGTAGAGCGGCACCAGGGACGCCACCGCCACACCGCCGAGGCCCAGGTCGAGCCAGAGCAGCATCACCGAGATGTAGACGAAGGACAGGACGACCGTCACGAGCTCCTGAAGGCCCTCGTCCAGCAGCTCACGCAGCGACTCCACGTCCGTCGTGGAGCGGGAGATGAGCCGGCCCGAGGTGTAGCGCTCGTGGAAGTCGACGCTCAGCGCCTGCGCGTGGCGGAAGATCCGGCCGCGCAGGTCCAGCAGTACGTCCTGGCTGACGCGGGCCGCGGCGGCGACGAACGCGAACTGGAGCCCGCCCGCGGCCAGTGCGCACGCCAGATAGCCGACGGCCACCGCGATCAGCGGCCCGTGGTCCTGTGCCCGGAACGCCGGCACGGCACGGTCGATGGCGTACGCCACGAGCAGCGGGCCCGCCTGCACGACCGCCTGCTGGAGCAGCAGCAGGAGCGTGGTGACCGTGACGCGGGCCTTCATGGGCGCGAGCAGGGAGCGCAGCAGTGCGGCGGTGGCGCCCGGAGGCGTGGGCAGGACGTCCCGGTCGAAGGGGTCGCCGGTGGCCGGGGGCCGAGCGCCGGGTGTCCCGCCGTCGGGTTTCTCGTCGCCGGGAGTCCCGTCGGCCGGTGCGGTGGTGGCCGCCGTCATCGTGCGCCCTCCTGTTCGGCTGACTGTGCGGCTGACTGGCCGCCTGACCGGTCGCCTGACCGGTGGCCTGACCTGTCGCCCGGCTGTTCCCCTGACTGTTCGCCGGACATCAAGTGCGCGTACTCGGCGTTCGTACGCAGCAGTTCCTGGTGGGTGCCGACCGCGGTGATCCGGCCACCGGACAGCAGCGCGACCCGGTCGGCGAGCAGCACGGTGGACGGGCGGTGCGCCACGATCAGGGCGGTGGTGTCCGCGAGGACCCGCCGCAGGGCGGCCTCCACGGCGGCCTCGGTGTGCACGTCCAGGGCCGACAGCGGGTCGTCCAGGACGAGGAACTCCGGCTGTCCGACGACAGCTCTGGCCAGTGCGAGGCGCTGCCGCTGCCCGCCGGAGAGGCTGTGGCCCTGCTCGCCCACCTGGGTGTCCGTCCCCTGCGGCAGGGCGTACACGAAGTCCGCCTGGGCGACGGCCAGGGCGCGCTCCAGGTCGGCCGGGCCGGCCGTGTCGTCGGCGCCCATGAGAACGTTGTCGGCGACCGAGGCCGAGAAGAGCGTGGGCTCCTCGAAGGCGACCGCGACCTTGGCGCGCAGCGCCTGCCTGGACAGGCCCGTGATGTCGACGCCGTCGAGGGTGATGCGGCCCGAGGTCACCTCGTAGAAGCGGGGGACGAGCGCGGTGAGGGTCGTCTTGCCGCTGCCCGTCGCGCCGACCAGGGCCATGGATTCGCCCGGGCGGATGTGGAGGTCGACCTCGTCCAGGACGGGAGGGGACTGGGGTGGGGCGTCCGGGTAGCGGAAGGTGACGTCGTGGAAGCGCAGGCCTGCTTGGGCTGCGGGCACCGACGCCGGGTCACCGGCAACCCCCCGCTCCTCCACCTCCTCGTCCATCACCTCGAAATACCGCTCCGTCGCCGTCGCCGCCTCCTGGCTCATCGCCAGCAGGAAGCCGATCGACTCCACCGGCCACCGCAACGCCAGCGCCGTGGACAGGAACGCCACCAGCGTCCCCGCCGACAACCCTCCGTCGGCCACCTGCACCACGCCCACCACCAGTGCCGCCCCGATCGCGACCTCCGGCAGCGTCACGATGACGCCCCAGATCGTCGCCAGCAGCCGCGCCTTGCGCAGCTCCGTGCCGCGCAGCCTCCCCGACAGCTCCCTGAACGCCCGGGCCTGGCTCCGGTGCCGGCCGAAGCCCTTGATGATGCGGATGCCGAGCACGCTCTCCTCGACGACCGTGGTCAGGTCGCCGACCTGGTCCTGGGCCAGCCGGGCCACCCTGGCGTACCGCTTCTCGAAGATCACGCAGGTGACCATGACGGGCACGGCGGGCCCGAGGATCACCAGCCCCAGGGTCCAGTCCTGGAGGAGCATGATGACCACGCCGACGAGGATCGTCACGCCGTTGACCAGCAGGAACGTCAGCGGGAAGGCGAGGAACATGCGCAGCAGCATCAGGTCCGTCGTCCCCCGGGACAGCAACTGCCCCGAGGCCCACCGGTCGTGGAAGGCCACCGGCAGCCGCTGCAGGTGCCGGTACAGAGCCGCCCGCATGGACGCCTCGACGTGGGAGAGCGGCCGGGCCACCAGCCACCGCCGCAGCCCGAACAGCAGGGCCTCGGCGAAGCCGAGCAGCAGCAGGTACAGCGCGCCGAGCCAGACCCCGCCCGGGTCCCGGTCGGCGATCGGCCCGTCCACCATCCACTTCAGGACGAGCGGGATCACCAGGCCCACGCAGGAGGCCAGTATCGCGACGAACGCGGCGGTGAACAGCCGCACCCGCACGGGCCGCACATACGGCCACAGGCGCAGCAGCGTACGCACGGTGGGACGGTCCTGGGCGGGGGCGGGTGTCGTGGCCATCAGCAGCGAGCCTACGGATCGCCACTGACACTGCCCACCGAGTTTCCGCCGTACCGGACTCGGCCGTTGGTCCTACGACCTGCGATTTCGAGGGGTCGTACGCCGGCATCAGCCGATCGGCTGATGCCCGTTCGAGCGCGACGGCCGATGCGCCGGCCCGGCCCGCCCCGGGACCCTCGACGCATGTCCGTCATCGAAGTCACCGACCTGCGCAAGGCCTACGCCGGCCGCCCGGCCGTCGACGGTGTCTCCTTCGCCGTCGAGGAGGGCGAGATCTTCGGCATCCTCGGCCCCAACGGCGCCGGAAAGACCACCACCGTGGAGTGTGTCGAGGGGCTGCGCGTTCCCGACTCCGGCCGGGTCCGCGTCACCGGCCTCGACCCCGTCACCGAGCACGAGGCCACCCGCCGCGTCCTCGGCGCGCAGCTCCAGGAGAGCGAGCTCCAGGCGAAGCTCACCGTCCGCGAGGCGCTGGAGCTGTACAGCGCCTTCTATCCGAGCCCGCTCGACTGGCGGCCCCTCGCCGAACGCCTCGGTCTCACGGCCAAGTTGACGACCCGGTTCGCCAAGCTCTCCGGCGGCCAGAAGCAGCGGCTGTTCATCGCGCTCGCCCTGGTGGGCAACCCCAGGGCCGTCGTCCTGGACGAGCTCACGACAGGCCTCGACCCGCGCGCCCGCCGCGACACCTGGGAGCTGATCGAGGACATCCGCGCGAACGGCGTGACCGTCCTCCTCGTCACCCACTTCATGGAGGAGGCGCAGCGGCTGTGCGACCGGATCGCCGTGATCGACAAGGGCCGGGTGGCCGCCCTGGACACCCCGGCCGGCCTGATCCGCCGCTCGGCGGGCTCCACCGTCATCAGCTTCACCCCGTCCGCCCCGCTGGACGACCGTGACCTGAACGCGCTGCCCGCGCTCGCGTCGGTCGAGCACAAGGACGGCCGCGTCACCCTGGCCGGCACCGACGAGACCGTCAACGCCGTCATCTCCCTCCTCGCCCGCAGCCGCGTCACGGCCCACCAGCTCCGGGTCACCGACGCCACCCTGGACGACGCGTTCCTCGACCTCACGAAGGAGACAGCGGCATGAGCACGGCCCTGGTCAACACCGCCGTACTGAAGAGCGAGATCCGCCTGTTCCGCCGGGAGCCCGGCAGCCTCTTCTGGATCCTGGTGTTCCCGACCCTGCTGCTGGTGATCCTCGGCTCCATCCCGTCCTTCCGGGAAGCCGACCCGTCCTTCGGCGGGCTGCGCCCGGTCGACGGCTACGTCCCGGTGAGCGTGCTGCTCGGCCTGATCATGGGCGGCATCCAGGCGATGCCGCAGACCCTCACCGGCTACCGCGAGCGCGGCATCCTGCGCCGGATGTCCACGACCCCGGTCCGCCCCGCCGCCCTGCTGTCCGCGCAGATGCTGCTGTACGGCGGGGCCGCCCTGGTCTCGGCGCTGCTCGCCCTCACGGTCGGCCGGCTCGCCTTCGCCGTACGTCTGCCACGGCAGGGCTTCGGATACGCCCTCGCCCTGCTCCTGGCCGTGCTGGCCGCCCTCGCGCTGGGCGCGGTGATCTGCGCGCTGTCCCGGTCCACGAAGATCGCCGGCGCCATCGGGTCGGCGGTGTTCTTCCCGGCGATGTTCTGCGCGGGGGTGTGGATGCCGGTGCAGACCATGCCGGACGCACTGGCGCGCTCCGTCGGCCTCACGCCGTTCGGCGCGGCGGCCGAGGCCCTGAACCGGGCCGCCGCGGGGGACTGGCCGGGTTGGGGGCACCTGGGAGTGCTCGTGGCCTGGACCGTGCTGCTGACGGCCGGCGCCTCGCGCTGGTTCCGCTGGGAGTAGGCGAAGGGCCGTGCACACTGAGGAGATGACCTCGGCGGACGAGCAGATCGAGCACCGTCAGAACCAGTTCCACACCTGGGGCGTCTACGGACTGCTCGCCGTCTCCACCCTCCTCTCGGTCGCCGCGCACGAGCTGATGACGAGCCCGGCCGAGTGGTACGCGGCCGGGGCGCTGGTCGTCGCCGCGGTGCTCCTCCAGCTGTGGCACGGGCCCCGCCGCGGCCGCCGGACGCCGTCCGCCCGCGGAACCGTCTACTACGTGCTGCGCTGGGCCGTCTCCTTCGTCCTCACGTGGCTGAACCCGTTCTTCGGGTTCTACGCGTCCACCGGCTACTTCGACAGCGACGAGCTGATCCGCGGAAAGCGCCGGCAGTGGCTCGGTCTCCTGGCCACCGTCGTCGTGGTGGCGGGCTCGCAGTCCGGCGGGATGCCGATCCGCAGCCCGACCCAGTGGCTGCTGTTCGGCGGGCTGCTGGGCGCGAACTTCGGCCTGCTGACGGTGGTCGGCCACATCACCCAGCAGGAGGAACAGCGCTCCCGCGAGCGGGCGGTCACCATCAGCGAACTCGAACGCACCAACGCCGCCCTGCAACAGGCCCTCGACGAGAACGCCGCCCTGCACGCCCAGCTCCTCGTCCAGGCCCGGGAGGCGGGCGTCGCCGACGAACGCCGGCGGCTTGCCGCCGAGATCCACGACACCATCGCCCAGGGGCTGACCGGCATCATCGCCCAGCTCCAGGTCGTCGCGAACGCCCCCGACCTGGCAGTGGCCCGCACGCACCTGGAACGCGCCTCGGACCTCGCCCGGCACAGCCTCGGCGAGGCCCGCCGCTCCGTGCACAACCTCGCCCCCGTGGAGCTGACCGACGCCGGGCTGCCGGAAGCCCTGAAGAAGACGGTCGCCGAGTGGCGTGAACGGACGGGCGTACGCGCCGAGTTCACGGTCACCGGCACCGCCGAGCAGCTCCACGAGGAAGTCGCGGCCACCCTCCTGCGGATCGTCCAGGAGGCCCTCTCCAACGCCTCCCGGCACGCGTCCGCCGGCCGTGTCGGAGTCACCCTGTCCTTCCTCGGCGACCAGGTGATCCTCGACATCCGCGACGACGGCAGCGGCTTCGACCCCCTCACCGTCCCCGCCCGCACCCGCTCCGGCGGCTTCGGCCTCGACGGCATGCGTGCCCGAGCCGAACGCATCGCCGGCTCCCTCACCGTCGAGTCCGAGCCGGGCCACGGTACGGCGGTCTCCGCTCGCGTACCGTTGGTCCGCCATGACTGAAGACGCCGCCAAGGGTGACGCCGCTGCGGGCGACGCCGCGATCACCCTGCTCATCGTCGACGACCACCCCGTCGTACGGGACGGACTGCGCGGCATGTTCGAGTCCGCGCCGGGCTTCCGGGTCCTGGGGGAGGCATCGAACGGCGTCGAGGCGCTCTCGCTCGCCGCCGGCCTCGATCCGGACGTGATCCTGATGGACCTGCGCATGCCGGGCGGCGGGGGAGTGGACGCCATCCGCACCCTGACCCGCACCGGCGCCCGCGCCAAGGTCCTCGTCCTCACCACTTACGACACCGACTCGGACACCCTCCCCGCGATCGAGGCGGGCGCCACCGGCTACCTGCTGAAGGACGCGCCCCGCGAGGAGCTGTTCACCGCCGTACGGGCGGCGGCGCAGGGCCGTACGGTCCTCTCCCCGGCCGTGGCCTCCCGCCTGGTCTCCGCCGTCCGCACTCCCAGGACGCCCGGCAACGAGCCGCTCTCCGCGCGCGAACGCGAGGTGCTGGCCCTGGTCGCCAAGGGCACGTCCAACCGCGAGATCGCCCGCGAGCTGTTCATCAGCGAGGCGACCGTGAAGACCCACCTCACCCATCTGTACGCCAAGCTCGGCGTCAAGGACCGCGCGGCGGCGGTGGCGGTGGCGTACGACCGGGGGATCCTCGGCTAGCCCTCCTCGGTGAGGCGTGATGGGCGCGTGAGGTGTGCGTGAGCCGTCGCTGGGAGCGTGGCTGTCGTCAAGCACAGTCTGTACAAAGGGGATTCGCGTGACCGTGATGGCCGAGACGGACCGTGTGGGAGCCGCGCTGCGTGCGCTCACGTTCGAGCACACCGTGGCGAAAGGGCTCGTGCACCGGCGGGCACTGTCGGAGGTGTTCCTGACCGACAGCAGGGCGGTCGACGACGACCACTTCGTGGCCGGAGCGCAACTGCCGCCGTCCCACGCCTACTACACCGACCACACGACCCGCTCCGCGGTCGATCCGCTGTTCCTGCTGGAGTGCTGCCGCCAGGCCGAGACGCACGCGGTGCACGCGCACTTCGGGGCACCGAACGGCACCAAGTTCGTCCTCCAGCAGTGGTCGATGGACCTGCCGGGCCTCACCGCGCTGGAGCGGGCCCACGGGCCGGCCGAGGTGACGGTCGCGGCCACGACGCACGACGCCCAGTGGGTCGGGGGGTCGCTGCGCGGTCTGCGGTACCGCATGGCGATCACCGTGTCCGGGCAGCCGGTGGGCGAGGTGACGATGCGGGTGAAGTACGTCGCCGACAGCGTGTACGGGATGCTCCGCGGCCGACGGGACGGCGGGAGCACGCCGACGTCCGAGTCGTACCGCAGGCCGGCCCCGGAGGGCCTCGTGAGGCCCGGGCGCGTGGGCCGGGAGCGGCCGGAGAACGTGGTGCTGCTCGACCCGGTCACCGAGGGCCGGCAGGTCCGGGCACGGCTGCTGGTGGCCGGCGGGCACCCCAGCCTGTTCGACCACGCCCAGGACCACGTGCCCGGCATGGTGCTGATGGAGGCGGGACGGCAGACCGCCCTGCTGACCGCCGAGGAGCTCTTCGGGGCCCCGGCGGCGTCATGGTCGCTCACCGGTCTCGAGGCCTCGTTCGGCGCCTACGCGGAACTCGACGAGCCCCTGACGGTGGTCGGCGACGGCCACGAGCAGGCGGCCGACGCCGCCGGGACCGTCTCGATCCCCGTGACGTTCGAACAGGGCGGGCGCTGCGTCGCCCGGGCCGCCTTCAGGCTGGAACGCGGCGGCAGCGCGGGACGGTGACCGAGAAAGACCGTCCGGACCCCGCGAGGTGGGGTCCGGACGGTCTTTCTCGTTCCGTGGGGGAGCGGGGAGGGGTCATCCCTCCTGAGCGGTGGAGGACTGGTCCAGGTCACGGTCACGGACCATCGTGAAGATGGCGATCGCCCCGGCGAGGGCCACACAGGCCAGCACCACGTAGACGACGCCCCAGCCGTGCTGGAGACCCTGGACCGCCCGGTCCACCAGGTCCTGCCCACCACTCGCGCGTACGGAACCCAGCCGGCCCTGGACCACGTCGTCGGCCATCGCACCGTCGCCCGCGGACAGTTGCCGGCGGGTCGAGGTGAGCAGCAGCCCGCCCACACACGCCACGCCGATCGTCTCGCCGGCGACCCGGAGGGTGTTGAACATGCCCGACGCCATACCGCTGCGCTCGGCCGGCACCACGCTGACCGCCGCGTTGTCCATGACGCCGAAGGCGAGACCGATACCGACCCCGGCCAGCAGCAGCGCCGCGTACAGCCCGGTACGGGACGACACCGGGTCGGTGAACGTCATCAGCAACAGCGCGACGGCCAGCACCGCCGGTCCGACGGCCAGCAGCATCCGAACGGACAGCAACCGCACCAGCGTGCCGGTGAACAGCGGCAGGACGAAGACCGGCAGCGTCAGCGGCAGCAGCATCGCTCCGGACATCGTCGAGCCCGCGCCGCCCGCGCCCTGGAAGTAGGGCGGCAGGTAGACGAGCAGGGCCGCGAACGCGAAGACGATGCTCACCGGCTGCCAGATGATGGCGACGAACGTGGGACGCCGCAGCAGGCTCAGGTCGAACATCGGCTCGGCGACGCGCAGTTCGACCACGACGAACAGGGCGAGGAACAGCGCCGCACCCGCGAAGGAGCCGAGCGTGACGATGCCGCCCCATCCCTGTGAGGGCCCCTCGACGAAGCCCAGGGCGAGCAGCATGAGGGCCAGGGTGAAGGTCAGCACGCCGGGCAGGTCGATGCGCCGCGCACCCGGGTTCTTCGACTCGGGCATCGGCCGGGCCAGGACGAGCACGACCGCGCCGAGCACGACGTTGACCAGGAACACGGCGTGCCAGGACGCGACGCCCACCAGCAGACCGGACACGAACGGGCCCATCGCCAGGCCGAACCCGATCGAGGCGCCGAAGATGCCGAAGGCCCTGGCCCGGGCAGCTCCGCTGAACGTGTGGGCGAGCAGCGCGGAACCGCTGGTCAGCACCGCGGCCGCGCCCATGCCCTGGACGAAGCGCGCCAGGTCCACGAGCAGGATGGTGGGCGCGGTACCCGCGACGAGCGAGGCCAGCGCGAAGACGGCCGTGCCGCTCAGGAACAGGCGGCGGCGCCCGAAGAGGTCGGCCGCGGAACCGGCCGCGAGCATGAAGGCGGTGAACGCCACGTTGTAGGCGTTCAGCACCCACTGGGTGGAGGCGGCCGAGGCGTGCAGCGCGCCGGACATGTCGGCGAGGGCGACTCCCGGCCCCGTGACGGAGATGGGCAGCATCACGGCGGCCAGAGCGATGGCCACCAGTACACGCGTGGGACCGGGGGCGGTCTCCGCAGGGACGGTCCTGGGTGGTGACAGCTCGGAATCAGCAAGTGACTGGGACATCGAAACCTATCAATCCTGGGGCAACTTGGGTCGGGTGCGTGGTCAGAGCCGGGAGGCCGGCAGCGGGGCCGGCCGGTCGTCCTCGGCGGTGAGGAGAGCGCCGAGCTCCGCGAACGAGGTCACCTGCGCGTCGATGAAGGATTCGAACGCCGACACGTCGTCGTCCGAGAAGACCGCGCCGCGCATCAGCACCGTACGCAGTCCCGCGATCTTGGCCGCGCGCAGGGCGAGCGGGGAGTCGTCCACCAGCAGCCACTGCCCCGGGTCCACCTCGCCCTCGGCCGCGAGCAGCGCCGCGTAGGTGTCCGGATCGGCCTTGGAGGCGTGGTCGAGCGCCACGTAGTCCTCGGGCCGGAACAGCCCGTCGAGCAGCGAGCGGCGCGCGGTGGTGCGGTCCATCGTGGAGAAGACCCGCAACCGCACATCCCGCGCACGCTGCTGCGCGCAGAACGCCTCCACGCCCTCGCCGAGGGCCAGCGGCGTGCCCCGGACGGCGGTCAGCGACCTGAGGGCGTCGATCTCGGCGCTGAGGTGCTGCTCGATGCCGAGGCCCGCGAACAGCACGCGCAGGCTCTCCCGCTGGGGAAAGGTGCTGATGGCCTTGAACTGCGTGACCGTCGCCTCGATCGGCAACTCCGTGTGGCGGTTGATGCCTTCGTGCAGGGCGAGCAGCAGCAGGCTCGACGCGTTCAGGCTCAGCACTCCGTCGAAGTCCAGCAACACGGTCTGCGGGGAAGCGGCGCGGTCCAAGGCGTAACTCCTGGGTGTTTGAGGGGCGCGGCCGGAAGGGCCGGGACCGCGCGGGGAAGGGGAGGGGCGCCGTCGGCGCCGGACCGGCCGGGGGAAGGGCGGTCCGGCACGCGGGGCGGCGCGTGGGGTCAGTCGCGCCAGACGGAGTGCGCGGCGGCCTCGGCGTCGAGGGTGCGCAGCAGCTCCTCGTCGATGGAGTGCAGCGAGTCGACGATGTGCCGGGCGCCGCTCTCGCGCATCAGCTGGGGCTGGAAGCTGTGCTCGAAGGAGCTGGGGTGCCCGATGAAGGGGATGTCGAGGGCCTTGGCGACCTCCGCCACCCGGGCCACGTCGTCGATGAACAGCACCTCGTCGTGCTTCAGGCCGAAGATCTCGGTGGTGATCTCGCGCAGGCCGGGGCGGAAGTCGTTGGTGCAGACGTAGCCGGGCTCGTCGAAGAGGTCGGCGTGCTCGCCCAGGAAGTGGTCGAAGTGAGACTTGTCGAGGCCGCCGTAGCTGACCGTCTTCAGTCCCAGCCCGCGCAGCCGGCGCAGCAGGTCGATCGCGCCGTCGAGCAGCTCGACCGGGTGCTCGCGGGTGTACTCCTCCCGCTCCTTGAAGTAGACGTCGATCGCCTCCTGGGCGGTCCACGGCACGCGTGCCGCGTTCGCCATGCCCTGGCCGCCGACGAGCTGCGGCTGGGAGAAGATGCTGCGCTCGACGTCGGCGGTGTACTCGCCGCCACGGCTGACGATGAAGTTGTGGATGACGGGGCTGAAGGTGTCGTTCAGCAGGACGCCGTCGATGTTGACGGCGGCCAGCTTGAGCTGCTTGAGCTTGTCTGCCATGGGATTCCTCGTTACGTAGTCAAAAGAGGGTGAAGAGCGGAGGGAGGGAAGAGCGAACCGAGTCAGTGGCCGACGGTCGCCATGCCCGCCGGGTCGTAGCGCTCGCCGGAGACGACGTCGTGGGGCACCGCGGCCGACACGGCGGCCAGTTGCTCGTCGGTGAGCCGCAGTTCCGCGGCGGCGACGTTCTCGCGCAGGTAGCCGATCCGGCGCGTGCCCGGGATGGGGACGATGTCGTCGCCCTGGGCCAGCAGCCAGGCCAGGGCCAGCTGTACGGGGCTGCACCCGTAGAGCGCCGCGAGCTCGCGCAGCCGCTCGACCATCCGGATGTTGCGCGCCAGGTGCTCCTGCTGGAAGCGGGGGTGCGAGTGCCGGAAGTCGGTGGGGTCAAGGTCCTCGGGCCGGCTGATCGCACCGGTCAGGAAGCCCCGCCCGATCGGCGAGTACGCCACGAGCGACGTGCCCAGCTCCCGGGCCACCGGCAGGACTTCGGCCTCCACCTCGCGGGTCCACAGCGAGTACTCGGTCTGCAGGGCCGCGATGGGGTGGACGGCGTGCGCCCTGCGCAGGGTCTGCGCGGTCACCTCGGACAGCCCCAGGTGCCCGACCTTGCCGGCCCGCACGAGCTCCGCCATGGCTCCGACCGTCTCCTCGACGGGGATGTCGGGGCTCTTGCGGTGGAGGTAGTAGAGGTCGATGTGGTCGACGCCCAGGCGCTTGAGCGAGGCGTCGACGGACCGTCGGCAGTGCTCCGGGCTGGAGTCGATGTTCCGGCCCTGCCTCGGGTCGCTGTCGTCGCGCCGGATGCCGAACTTGGTCGCGAGGACCACCTGGTCGCGGCGGCCCGCGATGGCCCGGCCCACCAGCTGCTCGTTGTGGCCCTTGCCGTACATGTCGGCGGTGTCGAGCAACGTGACCCCGCTGTCCAGGGCCGCCTGGAGGGTCGCCAGGCTCTGGGCCTCGTCGGTCGGACCGTAGAACTCCGACATCCCCATGCAGCCGAGACCGATGGCGGAGACCACCGGGCCGTTCGTGCCAATCCTGCGTTGCTGCACTCAGTTCTCCTCGTGCGCGGTCGTGAGCGGGGTCGTGAGAAGGCGTGTCCGGAGCGCGGTCGCCTGCACCGCGGCGCAGGGCCGCCGCCGGACGCATTCCAGGCTGGCAGCGCGTACTTACGCACCACTCATGTGCCGCTCACGGCCGACGTGAGCGGCACATGTCCCCTGCGTGGGCCGCTCGTGAGGGAAAGCGGAGCCCGCGTTGTCAGGGTGAGAACTCCGACGGCGCCACAGCACATCGGTGCACCACGACAGCAGCCAGGAGGAACGACGCAGTGACGGCTACGACAGCGACAACGGCTGTGGCTGACAGCAACACCCCGAACGACTCCCACGGTGACGGGGACGCCGGATGACGGGGTCGGACCGCGCGGCGGTCGTCGCCGGCCTGGGCGCCTGGGTCCCGCCCACGGTGGTCACCAACGACGACCTCGCCCGGCAACTGGACACCTCGGACGAGTGGATCAGCAGCCGGACCGGGATCCGCCGGCGGCACGTCATCGACCCGGGCGGATCGACGGGCGACCTCGCCGTCGAGGCCGGGCGCAGGGCCCTGAAGTCCGCGGGCGAGGAGCGGGCCGACGTCGTCGTGGTCGCCACCAGCACCCCGGACCGCCCCTGCCCGGCCACCGCGCCCGAGGTCGCCGACCGGCTGGGTCTCGGCGGGGTCGGCGCGTTCGACATCGCCGCCGTGTGCACGGGCTTCGTCTACGCGCTGGGGGCGGCGGCCGGTTTCGTCCAGGCGGGCTTCGCCCGCTCCGTCCTGGTCATCGGGGCGGACACCTTCTCCACCATCCTCAACCCGGCCGACCGTACGACCCGGGCCATTTTCGGGGACGGCGCCGGAGCGGTGTACCTGCGCGCCGGCGCGGCGACGGAGCCGGGCGCCCTGAAGGGACTCCACCTCGGCAGCGACGGCGGCCAGAGCGACCTCATCCAGGTGGCCGCCGGCGGTTCACGGCAGCGGTCCACCGGCCGGCCGGCCGCGGCGGACGCCGGCTACTTCACCATGGAGGGCCGCCCGGTGTTCGCGGAGGCCGTGCGCCACATGGCGGCCTCCGTGACGACGACGGCCGGCGCCGCGGGCTGGGCGGTCGAGGACATCGACAAGGTCGTCCTCCACCAGGCCAACGCGCGCATCCTGGCAGCGGTCGCCGAGCGCATCGACGTACCGCTCGAACGGTTCCCCGCCAACATCGAGCGGGTCGGGAACACCGTCGCGGCCTCGATCCCGCTGGCCCTGGCCGACGCGTCGGCCGACGGCGAACTGCGCCCCGGCCAGCGCGTCGTGCTCGGCGGGTTCGGCGGGGGACTCACCTGGGGGTCGGTGGCGCTCGTGTGGCCCGACATCACGGCGGCCTGACGCCTGCCCCTCCCATCACAGCCACCCTCACCTCTCATCACTCACCGATCACAAGGAGACACACCATGCAGGCGATCGCGGAGCGGGTCTCGGTCCTTCTCTCCGACCAGTTCAAGGTCAAGCCGGAGATCATCGCGTCCGAGGTGACGCTCGGCAAGCTGTCCTTCGACTCCCTGGTCCTGATCGAGCTCGGCCTCGTCCTGGACAAGGAGTTCGGGGTCGAGATAGCGGACGGTGAGCTCACCGAGGAGCACACCCTGGACGACCTGGTCCAGCTGCTGTCGGCCAAGGGAGCGGCGGTCTGATGGCGGACGGTCCCACACACGGCACGGCCGTCACCGGCCTGGGCCTGGTGACCCCGGCCGGAATCGGCCTGGAGGAGAACTGGGAGCGGGTGCTGTCCGGACGCTCCTGCGCCACGCGCGACCCCGCACTCACCGAGCTGTCGGTCGACTTCTCCTGCCGGGTACCGGGTTTCGACGCCGGTGAACTGCTGGGCGGCTTCGCCGGCTGGCAGCTGGAGCGCTTCGTCCAACTCGCCCTCGTGGCCTCCCGGATGGCCGTCGCCGACGCCGGATGGGACTCAACGACCTGGGACGGCACCCGGGTCGGGGTGGTGCTCGGCAACTCGCTCGGCGGCGCCGCCACCTTCGCGGAGCAGCACGACACGCTGCGCGAGCGCGGCGCCGCCAAGGTCTCGCCCCTGCTGGTGACGAAGTACATGCCGAACATGCTCGCCGGCTATGTGGCGATCGACGTCGGTGCCCGGGGGCCGAGTCTGGTCACCGCCACCGCGTGCGCGTCCGGGGCGACCGCCATCGGCACCGCCCGGGACCTGCTGCGCTCCGGTGCCTGCGACATCGTGCTGGCGGGTGCCAGTGAGTCAGCGCTCACCCCGACGGTGATGGCCGGGCTGTGCAAGATGGGCGCCCTGTCCAAGTCGGGGGACGCGCCCGAGCACGCCGGCAAACCGTTCGATGCGGAACGGGACGGTTTCGTGGCCGCCGAGGCGGCCGGCGTGCTGGTCCTGGAACGGGAGGCCGATGCCCGCGCCAGGGGTGCGAGGATCCGCGCCGTAGTCAGCGGCTACGGATCCTCCTCCGACGCCCACCACGCCACCGCCCCGCACCCCGACGGGGAGGGCATCGAGCGGGCCCTGCGCGCCGCCCTGGCGGACGCGGGCGCCGGCCCCGCCGACGTCCGCCACGTCAACGCGCACGGCACCGCCACCGCGATGAACGACCTCGTCGAGGGCAGGATGCTGCGCCGCGTCCTGGGCGACACGCCCCTGGTCACGTCGACCAAGGGGGTCACCGGCCATGCGCTGGCCGCCGCGGGCGCCATCGAGGCGGCGTACACGGTGCTGGCCGTGCAGCACGGCACGGTGCCGCCCACGGCGAACCTGAAGAACCCGGACCCCGCCATCGAGCTGGACGTGGTCAGCGGCGAACCCCGCACCACCCCGGTGGACGTCGCCGTCAGCACGTCGCTGGGGTTCGGCGGCCACAACGCCGCGCTCGTCATCACGTCGGCCTGAGTCCGGCGCCGCGAGGTCCGCGCCGGGCGGGGAGCATGCTCCCCGCCCGGCGCGGGCGCTGCACGCGTCCCATGGCCCCGACCCACCAAGGAATGAGCATGGCTTCCCACTCCGAGGACTGGACGCACGTGTTGCGGCCCTCCGCAGACCGCGGCAGCCGCGTCGTCGTCTTCCCCCACGCGGGCGCCGGCGCGCAGCGCTACGCGAGCGTCCTGGCCAGTCTGCCGGAGACGGTGGAGGTCGTGGGTGTCACCCTGCCCGGGCGGGAGCGGCGCGCGAGCCTCGCACCACGTACGACGCTGGCGGCCGCCGTGCCGGGCATCCGCCGGGAGTTGAGCGCCCTCGACCCCGCCCCCACCGTCTTCTACGGCCACAGCCTGGGAGGGCTGCTGGCCCTCGCCGTCGCCGACGCCGGCGGACACTGCGACGGGCTGGTCGTGAGCTGCTCGCAACCGGGCGCGCACAGCCGGCCACGCCCGCAACTCCCGGGCACGGCCGCCGAACTGGCCGAGATCCTCGCATCCCACCGCCTGCCCGCCGACGCCCTGCACGACCCGTCGCTCAGCCCCGCGCGACGGATCCTGGCCCATGACCTCGCGCTCGCGCGGGACGCGCTGCGCGCCGTGGAGCCGCTGCGGCTCACCGTGCCGGTGACGGCACTGGCCGGTACGGACGATCCGCTCGTCCCGCCGGACGCGCTGCCCCTGTGGGCCCGCTTCACGTCGGGCCCGTTCCGCTGCCGGTTCGCCCGGGGCGGGCACTTCTTCCCCTTCACCCCGTACGGCCAGGGCGTCCTGCTCGAAGAGCTCCTCGCGTCCCTGACGGCCGCTCACACGGGGGCACTCGCCCACTGAGACGGGCGCTACGCCCCGACGAGATGGGGGGAGCGGTCGTCCAGGAACGTGTGCTCCAGCGCGTCGTCACAGTTCAGGATCTGCTGCTGGAGGCGACGCAGCCGGTGCGAGGGTTCCAGGCCGATCCCGTCGGTCAGCGCGGTGCGAACGCCCTGGTAGGCGGCCAGCGCGTCGTTGCGGCGCCCGGAGAGGTACAGCGCCAGCATCAGGTACTCGTGCAGCACCTCGTCGTAGGGATTGAGCGCCACGAGGGCGTGCAGTTCGCCGATGACCTCGGCGTAACGGCGCAGCCGCAGGTCCAGGCCGACGCGCTGGCTCAGCACCGCCTTGCGGTCCTCCTCCAGTCGCAGCACGTGCGGGTGCAGTACGGGCCCGGCCGGCACATCGGCCAGGGGCGCGTCACGCCACAGCTTCAGCGCGTTGTTCAGCTGCGCCGACGCCTGTGACAGGTCCCCCCTGGCCTCCGCCTCACCCGCCGCCGACACGAGCCGGTGGTAGCCGACGATGTCGAACTGCTCGCCGGGGACTTCGAGCCGGTAACCGGTGGCCTCGGTGATCAGCGTCTCCTTGGGGAGACGGTCCGAGGGGCCGTCGGTGAGGGCGTGGCCGATGCTCTTGCGGATCTGCATGACGCAGTTCTGGATGCCCGTCGAGGCGCTCATGGGCACGTCGAGGCCCCACAGTTCGCGCTCGATGGCGGCCCGCTGCACCACGCGGCCCCGGTTCAGGATGAGCACGGCGAGGAGCTTTCTGGCCTTCAGCGCCGTGGGAACCACCGACACGCCGTTCATCGTCACGCGCAGGGGGCCCAGCACTCTGGCGATCATCCGTCCTCCTCGCTCAGGTGTGTAGCGGTTTATCAATGGACTGTAGCCCATGTTTTGACCGGTGTCGTTTGCGAACTCCTCGCCCTATGCAAGGAAACAGCAGGTCGCCTACCTTGCGAAGCCTGGGGAAATGCGCCTGTGACGCACTCTTCTCCTGTCGTTCATCGAGTCAACTGGAAGTCAAACTTGGCCTCTGGTTTACTTTTGGACCTGACACCGCAGAACAAGGGGGGCTTCGTGCAGCAAGGCGGCATGCCTGACATCGCGATCGTCGGGATGGGATGCAGATTTCCGGGAGCGCCCGGGGTGCGGGAGTTCTGGCACCTGCTCGAGCGCAACACCGACGCCGTCACGCCCGTGCCGGAGGACCGGTTCGACGTGCGCCGGTACCACTCGGCGCGGCCGGGCGAACCGGGCACGACCGTCTCGCGGCACGGCGGGTTCATCGACGACCTGTACGGCTTCGACGCCGCCTTCTTCGGGATCGCCCCGCGCGAGGCGCTGGCCATGGATCCTCAGCAGCGGGTCCTCCTCCAGGTCGTCTGGGAAGCACTGGAGGACGCGCACATCCGCCCGTCCTCGCTGGCGGGCAGTCGCACCGGTGTCTTCGTGGGCCAGGCGACCGCCGAGTACGCGGACCTGGCGGAGTCCGACGGGCATCAGGACGTGCACGGGATGGCGGGCAGCCGGCTGCGGACGATGACCGCCGGGCGCCTCTCCTTCGCCCTCGACCTGCGGGGGCCCAGCCTGATGGTCGACACCGCGTGCTCCTCGTCCCTGGTGGCCGTGCACCTGGCCCGGCAGAGTCTGCTGACCGGGGAGAGCGACCTGGCCGTCGCCGCCGGAGTCAACGCCGTACTCTCGCCGTCCGACGCCATCACCTACTCCCAGGGCGGCATGCTCGCCCCCGACGGACGCTGCAAGTTCGCCGACGCCTCCGGCGACGGCTTCGTCCGCAGCGAAGGAGTGGGGACCGTCCTGCTCAAGCGGCTGCCCGATGCCCTGCGCGACGGCGACCAGGTCCTCGCCGTACTGCGCGGAAGCGCCGTCACCAACGACGGCCAGGGCAGCGGAACGCTGCTTCAGCCCGCCGTGTCCGGACAGACCGAGATGATCCGCTCCGCCTGTCGCAGCGCCGGCATCACCCCGGACCGACTGGACTACGTGGAGGCACACGGCACCGGCACCCCCGTCGGGGACGACGTCGAACTGCGCGCACTGGCAGAGGCCGTGGGCGACGAAGGACGGTCCCGGTCCCGTCCGCTGCCCATCGGCTCCGTCAAGACCAACATCGGCCACGCCGAAGCCGCCGCCGGGATCGCGGGCCTGATCAAGACGGTGCTCATCGCCCGGCACCGCACCATCCCCGCGTCCCTCCACCTGCGCACGCCGCACCCCGTCCTGGCCGGTGACGCCGCCGCCCTCGCTGTCGTCACGCGCAACACCCCGCTCGTGCCCGGTGATCGGCCCGCACTCATGGGTGTCAGCTCCTTCGGCCTCTCCGGTACCAACGCGCACGTGATCGTCGGCGAGTACGTGCCCGAGCCGCGCACAGGCCGGCTCCCGCACCGCACTTCGGACGCTCCCGAAGAGGCGCAGTTGATGCTGCTCAGCGCCCGCACCCCGGCCGCCCTGAGCCGGCTCGCCGCGCGCTACGCCGACTTCCTGGACGGCGACGAGGGCCGCGCGTTCCCCCTGCGCGACATCTGTCACACTGCGGCCACACGACGTGACGCACACCCCCACCGCCTGTGGGCCGTCGGCCGCACGCACGACGAACTCGCCGCCGCTCTGCGCGCCCTGGCCGCGGGCGAGGAGACACCGGACGGAGGGACGGCCGACGCCGGATTCACGGGCGACCGCCGGACCGCGTTCGTCTTTCCCGGGCAGGGCTCGCAATGGCTCGGCATGGGCCGCCGCCTGCTGGCCTCGGAAGAGGTGTTCCGCCGGACCCTGACGGAATGCGACGGGGCCGTCCGGGAGGAGCTGGGGTGGTCGGTCATCGGCCTGCTGACCGGCGACGGCGAGGACGCACCGGCACAGGAACTCCCCGACGACGTAGCCGTGGTGCAACCCCTGCTGTGGGCCGTGCAGGTGTCACTGGCCGCGCTCCTGCGCGCCAAGGGAGTCGAACCCGACCTGTGCGTCGGGCACAGCATGGGCGAGGTGGCCGCCGCCCAGGTCTGCGGGGCACTGTCGCTGAGGGACGCCGCCTCGGTCATCTGCCGGCGCAGTTCCCTGATGCAGGGCCAGGCGGGGCGCGGCGCGATGCTGGCCGTCGAACTCGACGCGCCGGCCGCGGCGGACGCGGCGGCGCCCCACGGCGACGCGGTGTGCGTCGCGGCGGAGAACGCCCCCGCAAGTACCGTCCTCGCCGGGGACGCGCGCGCTCTGCACCTCATCGCCGAACGCCTCCAGGCCCAAGGAGTGTCCTGCCGGTACGTCAAGGTCAACGTGGCGTCCCACTCGCCGTACATGGCGGAACTGCGGGACGACCTGGCCGACGCCCTCGCCCACCTCACGCCGCTGCCCGCCCGTACCGCGATGTTCTCCACCACCCGCTGCGAGCCGGTCGACGGACCCGAACTGGACGCCGCCTACTGGGTGGACAACCTCCGCGAGCGGGTGCGTTTCGTCGAGGCCGTGCGCGCAGCCGCCAAGGAGGAGACGGTGTTCCTGGAGGTCAGCCCGCACCCGCTGCTCGCCCAGTCCGTCACGGCGGTCCTCGACGAGCAGGGCGCCGCACCGGCCGCCGTCGCCACCTTGAAGCGCCACCAGGACGACGGCGAGAACCTCACCCGGGCGCTCGGGCAGCTCTTCTCCCACGGCGGACGCATCGACTGGAACAGCTACTTCCAGGGGGCCGCGCCCCGCGTGCCGCTGCCGACGTACGCCTGGGACCAGGAACAGTTCAGGAAGGAGCCGGCCCCCGCTCCGGCGCCCGCCGCGCCGGCCGAGCACGTACGGGAGGTCGAACTGCGCGAGTTGGGCCTGGATGACCTCGGCCAGAGCGTCCGCACCGGGGACGGCGCAGCCGTCGTACCGCCGGTGCTCTACGTCAAGGCCGTCCTGCGGGCGGCGGACGGCATCGGGCCACGCGGTGAAGGCGTGCTGGAGGACGTCGAGTTCGGGGACCGGCCCTGGGAGCTGGCACACGCCCGCGATGCCGCGGTACGCGTGTGCCTGACGCCCGCCGCGCAGCAGGGCTGTTTCGTGTTCACCGTCACCGCGCTGCGCACTGCGGACGGCACCCGGGACGGTGAGCTGTGCATGACCGGCAGGTTCCGCACGGCCGCCCCGGCCGCCGAGGAGGGAGAGGGCGCTGCCGGCCGGAGCGGGACGGCCGAGCCGTACGGCCGGGAGCTGCTGGACGCCGGCCTAACCCGGTGCACCGCGTACGTGCCGGCGGCGGAGTTCTACCGCCGTGCCCAGGCCCGCGGCTACACCATCGACGCGGCGCTGTGCACCGTGGCGCAACTGTGGGGGTCCGAAGGCGAGTCGGTGGCTCGCATGCGCCGCTCGCCCGGCGCGGGGACGGCGGGGCTCGAAGCGGGGCTGCTGACGATGCTCGCCGCGTGGCCGCACGCCACGGGGGCAGGGGGGAGGCCGGACGGCTACGTGCCGGTGTCCTTCGGCCGTGTCCTGGTCCGGGACGAGGCGGGAGTCGGCCAGGACCACTGGTGCGTGGCCCGCTTCACGCCCTCGGACGGTACGGACGACGCGCGCTGTGATGTGTGGCTGACGGCCGAGGACGGCCATGTGATCGCGGAGTTCCGGGACATACGACTGCGTCGCCGGGCGGCGGGTCCCGCCCGCGAGGCGCTCGACGCGGAAGGCCCGGTGCCGGTGCCGGTTCCCGCGACCACGGCCCCCGGGCGCGCCCCCACGCCCGACGACGTACTGAAGCAGGCCGCCACCGTGCTCGGCCTCTCGGCGACCCGGCTCGATCCGCGCAGACCGCTGCGGACCCTGGGCCTGGATTCGCTGCTGGCGACCGAGCTCAGGGTGCGTCTGCACCGCACGGCGGGTGTCGACATATCCGCCAGGCGGCTGCTGGGCCGCGAACCCATTGGCGTGATCGCCGCTTCCGTGGCGTCACAGCCCTGACGCCACCGCCCTGACGTCATCTCAGAAAACGAAGACCATGACTCATAGATGTACCGTGGTATATTTTTTTCATGGCCGGGGGAGCCCGCACAACGACGTGAGAAGGCGAGGAAGCACATGGCCTCTGAACCTGCCCGCCCCCTCGGGCGCAGAGAGCGCAGCAAGCAGCGGGTTCGGGACCGCATCTACACCTCTGCCCTGACCCTCTTCGCGGAGCAGGGGTACGACCGCACCACGATCGATCAGATCGCCGAGCACGCCGACGTGGCCCGGGGTACCTTCTTCAACTACTTCCAGCGCAAGGAAGACCTGGTCACCGCCTGGGCCGAGGCCCGCAAGCGGCGCCTGGAGCTGTGCATGGAAGAGTCGATGAAGTCCCGGAACGACGATGTGACGGTGCACCTGGAGAGGTGCATGGCGGCACTGGCGGAGTTCAACGAGTCCGAGCGGGAGATCACCGCCGCCATGCTCCAGGCCTGGGTGAAGGCCGGCCAGCCACTCCTCGAAGAGCCCTACGCGGGCCAGGTCTTCGCCGACATCATCGAAGCCGGGCGCCGGCGCGGGGAGGTCACCTTCGACATCGATCCGATGAGAGTCGGCAACATCCTGCGCGATTCGTACCTGGGCCTGCTCTACCGCTGGTCGCAGAACCCGGACGGGCGGCTACCGCTCCACATCGAACTGCGCGAGGTCCTCCGGATCGTGCTCACGGGTGTCCTGTCGTACTCCCAGCACGGTCGCGGCGCCCCGGCGTCGTCGACTCCCGCCGCGACTCCGCTCGCACCGTCGTCGCCGGCGTAGAAACCGGCCAGGGTGCGGACCGGCCCGCCGACCGTGAGGTCGGCGGGCCGCTGTCGCGGGGGTCCGGCGAAACGGTCCCTCAGCCCGCCACCCGCAGCAGCAGCACCGCCCGCGCCGGCATCGTGATCTCCGCCCCCGCCGGGTGCTCCACGCCCGGCGCCCCCTCCTGCTCCTCCAGGCTGGTGTCGACGACGACCTCGTACCGTTCCGCCCACGGCGGCCCCGGCAGCACGAAACTCACCGGCGCCTCGCCCGCGTGCAGGACGGCGAGGAAGCTGTCGTCGAGGATCTGGTCGCCCCGCTCGTCGCGGCCCGGGATGTCCCGGCCGGAGAGGTACATGCCCAGGGTGGCGGCGGGCGCGTACCAGTCCTGCTCCGTCATCTCGGTGCCCCGGGACGTGAACCAGGCCAGGTCGCGCAGCCCGTCCGCGGTCTGGGCCCGGCCCGAGAAGAAGGCCCGGCGCCGGAGTACCGGGTGCCGGTGGCGCAGCTCGATCAGCCGGGAGGTCAGCTCGAACAGCGCCTTCCAGCCCGGGTCCTGGAGCAGGCTCCAGTCCACCCAGCTGATCTCGTTGTCCTGGCAGTACGCGTTGTTGTTGCCGCCCTGCGTCCGGCCCAGCTCGTCGCCCGCGACCAGCATCGGCACACCGGTCGACAGCAGCAGCGTGGTCAGCAGGTTCCTGAGCTGCCGCCGCCTGAGCGCGGTGACGCCCTCGTCGTCCGTCTCGCCCTCGGCGCCGCAGTTCCAGGCCCGGTTGTCGTCCGTGCCGTCGCGGTTGCCCTCGCCGTTGGCCTCGTTGTGCTTGCGCTCGTAGCTCACCAGGTCGCGCAGGGTGAAACCGTCGTGCGCGGTGATGAAGTTGACGGACGCGTACGGCCGGCGCCCGCCCCAGGCGTACAGGTCGCTGGAGCCGGACAGGCGGTACCCCATCTCCCGCACGTCCGGCAGCGCGTGCCGCCAGAAGTCCCGAACGGCGTTGCGGTACCGGTCGTTCCACTCCGTCCACAGCGGCGGGAACGCCCCCACCTGATAGCCACCCGACCCCACGTCCCACGGCTCGGCGATCAGCTTCACCCGGCGCAGCACCGGGTCCTGGGCGATCACCGCCAGGAACGGCGAGAGCATGTCGACGTCGTGCATGGAGCGGGCCAGCGCCGCCGCCAGGTCGAAGCGGAAGCCGTCCACGCCCATCTCCGTCACCCAGTACCGCAGGGAGTCCGTGATGAGCCGCAGCACATGCGGCTGGACCACGTGCAGGGTGTTGCCGCAGCCGGTGTAGTCGGCGTAGCGGCGGGGGTCGTCCTGGAGTCGGTAGTAGCCGCGGTTGTCGATGCCCTTCAGGGACAGCGTCGGCCCCAGCTCGCCCGCCTCAGCCGTGTGGTTGTAGACCACGTCGAGGATGACCTCGATCCCGGCCGCGTGCAGGGCGCGCACCATGCGCTTGAACTCGCCGACCTGCTGGCCGGTCGTCCCGGAGGCGGCGTAGGCCGCGTGCGGCGCGAAATAGCCGATGGAGTTGTAGCCCCAGTAGTTCCGCAGGCCTCTGCGCAACAGATGGTCCTCGTGCGCGAACTGGTGCACCGGCAGCAGCTCCACCGCCGTCACGCCCAGCTTCACCAGGTGCTCGATCGCCGCCGGGTGCGCGAGACCGGCGTAGGTGCCGCGCAGCTCCTCGGGTATGCCCGGGTGCAGCCGGGTGAAGCCCTTGACGTGCAGCTCGTAGATCACCGAGTCCGCCCAGGGCGTCTTCGGGCGGCGGTCGTCCGCCCAGTCGTCGTCATCGTGGACGACGACGCCCTTGGGGACGTACGGCGCCGAGTCCCGGTCGTCGCGCACGGTGTCGGCGACGTGCTGCTGCGGCCAGTCGCGCACGTGCCCGTAGACCTCCGGCGGCAGGCTGCCGTAGTCGTTTCCCTCGGCACCGTCGACCGCCCGGGCGTACGGGTCGAGGAGCAGCTTCGCCGGGTTCCAGCGGGCGCCGGTCCACGGGTCCCAGCGGCCGTGCACCCGGTAGCCGTAGCGCTGCCCGGGCAGTACGCCCGGGACGAAGCCGTGCCAGATCTCGTGGGTCAGCTCGGCGAGCCGGACCCGCGACTCCTTGCCCCGGTCGTCGAAGAGGCACAGCTCGACCCCTTCGGCCCCGCCCGCCCACAGGGCGAAGTTGGTTCCCGCCACCCCGTCCGGGCCGACCCGGAACCGGGCGCCCAGCGGCGTCGGCGCGCCCGGCCGGGCGGGCACCGCGGGCGGCGGCGCGGCCCGCCGTGCGCCGGGTACGGCGGCGGCCTGGCGCCCGTTCCCGGTGGCCTGATGACCGGCCACCGCCTCCTGCTCGGCTGCGCTGGACACCTGTCAGCCTCCCGCGGCTCGTGGGACGACGGGGGACAGAGGGGTGCGGCTCTGCTGCGGCCCGGGTCGCGGCTCCCCTGCGCGTCGTCCTCCCCACTGTTCTGCCCAGAGCGTGGGTCGCACTCACGTTTCCCCGGGGGCGGGCATGGTCGTTTCCCGGGGACGCGGCCGGTCGTTGGGCACCTCGTGAGGCACGTACAAGGGCGCGCGCGGCGCGCGAGGGCCGCGCTGGCCGCCGTAGTGACATGGGCAGGGCTCCTGACCGGGGCCACCGGCTGTACCTCGGACGACGCGGGCGGGATCGCCGGGGCGTTCGGCGCGCCCCCGGCGCCCGAGGACGTCATCCGGGTCTCGCCCGACGACGGCAGCAGGGGCGTGCGCCCCGGGAAGAAGCTGCGGGTGCGTGTGCCCGACGGCAGGCTGGAGTCGGTGAAGGTCGTCCGGTCCCAGGACGCGCAGGAGTCCCCGGTGCCCGGGCACCTCTCCGCCGACGGACTGACCTGGGAGCCCGACGAGAAACGGCTCGCGCTGGCCGCCGAGTACACGGTCGACGCGGTGGCCGTGGACGGCGACGGACGCCGCTCCGCCCGGCACACCACGTTCACGACGTACGTCCCGGAGGAACGCTTCATCGGCTACGTCAGCCCGGAGAACCGGGCCACGGTCGGCACCGGCATGATCGTCTCGCTGGAGTTCAACCGGGAGATCGCCCACCGCGCCGCCGTCGAACGCGCCGTGCGGGTCACGGCCCGCCCGGCCGTCGAGGTCCGCCCGCACTGGTTCGGCCGGACCCGCCTCGACTTCCGCCCCGAGCACTACTGGAAACCCGGCACCCAGGTCACCGTCGCCCTGCGCCTGCGGGACGTCGAGGGGGCGCCCGGGGTCTACGGCCTCCAGCACAAGACGTTCTCGTTCACCGTCGGCCGCAGCCAGGTCTCCGTGGTCGACGCCGCCCGGCACACGATGGAGGTGCGGCGCGACGGCGAGGTGCTCGCCACCGTGCCGGTCACGGCCGGGGCTCCGAAGAACACCACCTACAACGGCAAGATGGTGGTGACCGAGATGCTCGACGTCACCCGGATGAACGGCGCCACGGTCGGCTTCAAGAAGCGCGACGGCAAGGGCGAGTACGACATCCCGGACGTCCCGCACGCCATGCGCCTGACCGACTCCGGCACCTTCCTGCACGGCAACTACTGGGCCCACCACTCCGTCTTCGGACGGACCAACGTCAGCCACGGCTGTGTCGGACTGCGCGATGTGAAGGGCGGCGGCTCGGACACCCCGGCCGGCTGGTTCTTCGACCGCAGCCTCATCGGGGACGTCGTCGAGGTGGTCCACAGCAACGACAAAAAGGTCGCTCCCGACAACGGCCTCGGAGGCTGGAACATGGGCTGGAACGCATGGAAGGCGGGCAGTGCGGTGAAGTAACCCGACAGGGGGGCGGGCTGCTTCAACACTCCGTGGAAGTTGGGACTGAACAGTGACAATCGCAGGCCGCCGGGGCCCGGAGCCTTGTGGTTAATATTCGCCGGTGCGCGGGGGACGCGCAGGGGTGCGGGCCTGACCAGGCCCTGGGAGGGGAGAACAACTTGAACGGGCGACCGATATCGGGGGCGTCGGCCCGCGGCAGGCACGGACTGCTCGCACTGATACTGGGAGTGCTGCTGCTCGCCGTCACGGCGTGCGGCGGCGGGGGGACCGGCTCCGGTTCCGGCGGGGACGCCGGCAAGGACGCGGACGCCGCGCAGAGCAAGCAGTCCGAGGCCGTCGTCGGCATCACCCCCAAGGACGGCGCCAAGTCCGTCGACACCAGCGGGGCGCTGAAGGTGACCGCCGCCAAGGGCAAGCTGACCGAGGTCGTGGTCAAGGACGCCAAGGGCAAGAAGGTCGACGGCGAGATATCCGGCGACGGCGCCAGCTGGACGCCGTCCACCCACCTGGCCGCCGCCACCAAGTACACGGTCCACGCGGTCGCCAAGGACTCCGAGGGCCGCACGGCAGCGGAGGACGCGGGCTTCACGACACTGACGCCGAAGAACACCTTCATCGGCACCTTCACCCCCGAGGACGGCTCCAAGGTCGGCGTGGGCATGCCGTTCTCCATCCGCTTCAGCAGGGGCATCACCAACCCGGACGACGTCGAGAAGGCCATCCGCATCAGGACGGAACCGGCCGTGGACGTCGAGGGCCACTGGTTCGGCAACGACCGCCTCGACTTCCGCCCGGAGAAGTACTGGAAGCCCGGCACCAAGGTGACCGTCGACCTGAACCTCGACGGCGTCGAAGGCCGCTCCGGCGTCTACGGCGAGCAGGACAAGAAGGTCGAGTTCACCATCGGCCGCAACCAGGTCTCGGTCGTCGACGCCAAGAAGCTCACCATGAAGGTGATGCGCGACGGCAAGGTCATCAAGACCATCCCGGTCACGACCGGCAAGCCCGGCATGGAGACCTGGAACGGCCAGATGGTCATCAGCGAGATGCTCACGGTGACCCGGATGAACGGCGAGACCGTCGGCTACGGCGGCGAGTACGACATCAAGGACGTCCCGCACGCCGTGCGCCTCACCACCTCCGGCACCTTCCTGCACGGCAACTACTGGGCGGGCGGCGCCTTCGGCAACTACAACGCCAGCCACGGCTGCATCGGCCTGCGCGACGTGCGCGGCGGCTGGGACAAGAAGGTGCCGGCCGCGTGGTTCTTCAACCACTCGATGGTCGGCGACGTGGTGGTCGTCAAGAACTCCGAGGACCGGATCGTCGACCCGGACAACGGGCTCAACGGCTGGAACATGTCGTGGGAGAAGTGGAAGAAGTAGCCCCGACCCGGCGACCCTGACGACGAGGCCCTGGTGTGACGGACCGCACCAGGGCCTTGGTCGTTAGTCCCCGTTAACCTGCTGCCTATGACCGTCTCTCTCGAAGTCGCTGAAGGCGTCGGCACGCTCCGTCTCGACCGCCCGCCCATGAACGCGCTGGACATCGCCACGCAGGACCGGCTGAAGGAACTCGCCGAGGAGGCCGCGCGCCGCGAGGACGTGCGGGCCGTGGTGGTCTACGGCGGCGAGAAGGTGTTCGCGGCCGGCGCGGACATCAAGGAGATGCAGGCGATGGACCACACGGCGATGGTCCTGCGCGCCCGCGCCCTGCAGGACTCGTTCACGGCGGTGGCCCGGATCCCCAAGCCGGTCGTCGCGGCCGTGACCGGCTACGCGCTCGGCGGCGGCTGTGAACTCGCGCTGTGCGCGGACTTCCGCATCGCCGGCGAGAACGCCAAGCTCGGCCAGCCGGAGATCCTGCTCGGCCTGATCCCCGGCGCGGGCGGCACCCAGCGCCTGGCCCGCCTGGTCGGCCCCTCCAAGGCCAAGGACCTCATCTTCACCGGCCGGATGGTGAAGGCCGACGAGGCGAAGGAGATCGGCCTGGTCGACCGGGTCGTGCCGGCCGACGAGGTGTACGCGCAGGCGCACGCCTGGGCCGCGAAGCTGGCGCAGGGCCCGGCCCTCGCCCTGCGCGCCGCCAAGGAGGCGGTCGACACGGGCCTGGAGACGGACATCGACACGGGCCTGGCGATCGAACGGAACTGGTTCGCGGGCCTGTTCGCCACCGAGGACCGCGAGCGCGGCATGCGCAGCTTCGTGGAGGAGGGGCCGGGCAAGGCGAAGTTCCTCTGATCCCCCTCCTGGGGCTTGCAATTGACGCGGCGTCTGATCCGCGTCCCTCGATGGGGCGGTTTATGCCAGCCTTAAGGCAGCCTTAAGCGTGTCCGGTCGCGCGTCTCCGTCGATTGCCGCGAAACGGGCCGTCGGCGCAGGTCAGAGCGCTGTGAGTGATTTCGAAGTGCCTTTGACATATGCCGTCGGCTCGCCTGTTTGCACCCCGCTCCCGGGGGCGTTTTCCCCGGGAACGGCCCCCAAGCCCGCTCCGGGCGGCCATGATGGGGGGCATGGCGGGGCTGGAGGGTATGGAACAGCCGCGGGGACACGCACATGCGGCCGCGGCGCGCTGGTCGCCGACCGTCGAGGACGAACGCGCGCTGAAGGCGCTGGAGTTGTACGGCAATCCGACGGAGGCAGAGGTTCCACTGCCGTCCCGCCCCGAGTCCGCGGCCACCGCCAGACGACTGACCCAGGTCGTGGTCCTGCGCCACTGGGGGCTCACCCCCAAGATCACCGAGGACGCGGTGCTGCTCGTCTCCGAGTTGGTGGGCAATGCCGTACGCCACACCGGCGCCCGGATCTTCGGGCTGAGTCTGCACCGGCGCCGCGGCTGGATCCGCGTCGAGGTCCGTGACCCGTCCCGCGGGCTGCCCTGTCTGATGCCGGTCCAGGAGCTGGACATCAGCGGCCGGGGCCTGTTCCTCGTCGACAAGCTGGCCGACCGCTGGGGGGTCGATCTGCTGCCCCGGGGTAAGACCACGTGGTTCGAGATGCGGGTCAACGACCGCTGAGGACCGCCACCGGCCGGGCTCGACGAGGGGCGTGACCTGCGACAGCTCGCCTGGCCGCCGATCGGGCGAATCACCGGTTTCCCCGTGAAGCGGACCTTAAATGGTGCAATGCACCGCCACCTTGTCAAGAGCGCCCTCGTCGTGGGCGCCGCCCTCGCCTGCCTCGCCGCCTGCGGCACGCAGGACGGGGAACGGACCCCCGAGGCACGCGGCACCAAGGCCGCCGTACCCGCGCCGCGCGAGAAGAAGCCCGTCCAGGGGCTGCCCGGAATGCCGCCCGTCCTGGACCCCGAGGACGTGTACGCGGCCGACCGCCCGAACAAACTGTCGCCCGTGGTCAAGGACTTCCCGTCCCGGGTCTACGTCCCCAACACCGAGTCCGACACGGTCTCCGTCATCGACCCGAAGACGTACGAGATCATCGAGACGATCCCCGTGGGCCGGCAGCCGCAGCACGTCGTCCCCTCCTGGGACCTCAAGACGCTCTGGGTCAACAACAACCGCGGCCACACCCTCACCCCGATCGACCCGAAGACCGGCAAGGCGGGCAAGGAGGTGGAGGTCCACGACCCGTACAACCTCTACTTCACGCCCAACGGCAAGTACGCCGTCGTCATGGCCTCCCTCGACCGCGAACTGGTCTTCCGCGACCCGCACACCATGGAACGCAGGAAGACGGTCCCGGTCTCCTGCTACGGCGTCAACCACGCCGACTTCTCCCTCGACGGCCGCTACTTCATCGTCTCCTGCGAGTTCAGCGGCGAACTGCTCAAGGTCGACACCGAGAAGATGAAGGTCGTCGGACAGCAGCGGCTGCCGTTCGAGGGCGCCATGCCGCAGGACGTGAAGATCTCACCCGACGGCAAGAGGTTCTACATCGCCGACATGATGGCCCACGGCATGTGGGTCCTGGACGGCGACAAGTTCACCGAGCCCACCCTGATGCCCACCGGCAAGGGCTGCCACGGCCTGTACGTCGGCCGGGACTCGCGGGAGATGTACGTGTCCAACCGCGGCGAGGGCACGATCTCCGTCTTCGACTTCACGCAGGACAAGCTGACCAAGAAGTGGCAGCTGCCCGACGGCGGCAGCCCCGACATGGGCGGTGTCTCCGCCGACGGCAAGGTGCTGTGGCTGTCCGGCCGCTACGACGGCGAGGTGTACGCCATCGACACCCGCACCGGCACCCAGCTCGCCCGCATCCCGGTCGGCAGCGGCCCGCACGGCCTCGCGGTCTACCCGCAGCCCGGCCGCTACTCGCTCGGTCACACGGGCATCTTCCGGTGACGGTCATCCGCCGTCCACCGAGGGGCAGTTGACACGCCCCTGATCGGGTGAGGGTCCCCGGCCCGGCGCCGCGGACCCGCGATCGTGCCCCTCGTGATCACCACCAGCATCCGGCGGCGCACCGCTGCCGCCGCCCTCTGTCTCGCGACCGTCCTCACGACCACGGCCGCCACGCCCGGCCGGGCTCCCGCGGCTTCCACGGCTTCCGCGGCAACGGCCGCCACGGTCGCCGCCCCCGGTCCTGCCGCCTGTCCCGTCCAGTTCGACGACAAGATCAAGGCCGCCGCCGACCGCCGGGTCCAGGTCGCCCGCATCACTCCCGACCCGTCCTGGCGCACCAGTTGCGGCACCCTCTACCGCGCCGACGGCCGCGGCCCGTCCGTCGTCTTCGAGCAGGGCTTCCACCCCAAGGACGTGGTGAACGGCCAGTACGACCTGGAGAAGTACGTCCTGGTCAACCAGCCCTCCCCGTATGTGTCGACCACGTACGACCACGATCTGTTCAAGAAGTGGAAGTCCGCCTTCAACTACTACGTCGACGCCCCCGGCGGTGTCGACGTCAACAAGACCATCGGTGACACCCACAAGTGGGCCGACCAGCAGGAGGTCGCCTTCCCCGGCGGCATCGCCCGCGACTACATCGTCGGCGTCTGCCCGGTCGACAAGCGGACCAGGACCGAGATCATGAGCGAGTGCGAGAGCAACCCGCACTACGAGCCCTGGCACTGAGCGGGGGCTTGAGTCTCCACCCGCTGGAAGGCCCAGACTCGCAGACATGATCGACGACGGCACCGGACTGCTCACCATCGGCGAACTGGCCCGGGTCACCGGACTGACCGTGCGCACCATCAGGTACTGGTCCGACGAGGGCGCGCTGCCCCCGGTGACCCGGTCAGCGGGCGGTTACCGGCTGTACGACGCCGAGTCCGTGGCACGTCTGGAGCTGATCCGGACCCTGCGCGAACTCGGCCTCGGGCTGGCGGACGTCCGCCGGGTGCTGGCCGGGGAGACGACCGTCGCGCAGGTCGCCGCGGCGCACGTGGTCGCACTGGACGCGCAGATCCGGTCGCTGCAGGTGACGCGTGCGGTGTTGTCGACGGTCGCGAAGCGGGGTTCCGACGCGGAGGAGATGACCCTGATGAACAGACTGGCACGGCTGTCGGCGGCCGAACGGCGGCGGATCGTCGAGGACTTCATGGCGGAGATCTTCGAGGGGATCGACACGGCCGACCCGGACATCCGGCGCAGGCTGCGCTTCGCGGCGGCACAGCTGCCCGACGACCCCACGCCCGAGCAGGTGGACGCCTGGGTGGAGATCGCCGAGCTGATCCAGGACCCCGGCTTCCGCGCGCAGATGCGGCAGATGATCGAGTTCAACGCGGCGGACCGGGGGCCGGACGTCCCGGCCGGTTCGTCCCTGTGGTTCATGAGCCGGCTCGTTCAGCTCGCGGCGCAGGCACGGCAGCGAGGCATCGCCCCCGAGGCGCCGGAGGCCGACGATGTGCTGAGGGACCTGCTCGGCGACACCGACCGGACCGCCGTACTCGAACGCCTCACGGCCGCCTCCAACGTACGGATCGCCCGCTACCGCGAACTGCAGGCCATCGTCAACGGCCTCGACCCCCAGCCGACCTACGACGAGGAGTTCGCCTGGGTGGTCGCCGCGCTGGAGGAACATACGGGCAGTTAATCTGACCTGCGTCAGCAAGACCCAGAACACGAGAGTAGGGGCGGACCGGTGGCGGACATCGAGGAAGCACGCAAGCAGTTCGAGCGGATCGATACGGACGGTGACGGATTCATCACCGCTGCCGAGTTCAAGACCGCCCTGGCCCGGTCCGGCGACTGGAACGTCACCGAGTCGGTCGCCGAGGTCGTCATCAAGACCCGCGACCTCGACGGCGACAAGAAGCTGAGCTTCGACGAGTTCTGGGCCTACCTGAACAAGTGACGGCGGCGCTCAGGTGCCGCGAGGTGTGGGGCCCGGTCCGTCCGCGGACGGACCGGGCCCCTCGTCATGCCCGCCGAGCCGTGCGTACGCTCCAGCGGCCGTCGTGCCGCTCCAGGGCCAGCGGCAGGTCGAAGCACTTGCCGAGCTGGTCGGCGGTCAGCACCCCGGTGACCGGGCCGCCCGCCAGCGGCCGCCCCTCGCGCAGCAGCAGGGCGTGCGTGGTGTGCGCCGGCAGCTCCTCCAGGTGGTGGGTGACCAGGACCGTCGCCAGGCGCGGATGCTCCCGGCGCAGCTTTCCGAGCGCCTCCATCAGCTGCTCCCGGCCCGGCAGGTCCAGGCCGGTGGCCGGTTCGTCGAGGAGCAGCAGCCGCGGCTCAGGCATCAGCGCCCGGGCGATCAGGGTCCGGCCGCGCTGCCCCTGGGACAGCGTCGGCCAGCGCGCCTCACGGTGCTCGGCCAGCCCCAGCGTCCGGATCAGCCGCTCCGCCCGCTCCCGCTGCTCCGGCTCCGGACGCCACCGGGGCAGCGGCTCCACCGAGTTGGTCAGGCCGGTCAGGACGACGTCCTGTACCCGCAGCGGCGAGGTGAGCGGATGCCGCGGGTCGACGTGCCCGACGTGCGCGCGCAGCTCCCGCACGTCGACCCGGCCCAGCCGGTGGCCCAGCACCTCCACGGAGCCCCGGGTCGGGTGGACGAGCGCGCCGAGCAGGCCGAGCAGGGTCGACTTGCCCGCGCCGTTCGCGCCGAGCAGCGCCCAGTGCTCACCGGCCCGGACGGTCAGCGACACCTCCGCCAGGATCGGCCGGCCGTCGCGTACGACGTGGACGTCCTCGGCGCGCAGGACGACCGGCGTCACCGCAGCGCCCTGTTCACCGCGGACAGCACCGCCTGCACCGAGGCGCCCAGGGACGAGGAGTCCCGGCCCGCGCCCCAGCACGTCCTGCCGCGGACACGGCACTCGGCGAAGGCATCCGTGCCCTCGTCGCCGGCCTGCTCGCAGAAGTCGAGGACGTCCACGGTGATCCCGGCGCCGGCCAGCGCGTCGACGAACGCCGAGAGCGGGCCGCCGCCGGTGCCCTCGTAGTCGCCGGTGCGGTCACCGGTGCGCAGCGTGCACACGAAGCGATGGCCGCCGTCCTCGTCCCGGTGCACGGACCAGGCCTCCAGCGCCACCTCCCCGTCCGCCACCAGGTACGCCGCCCGGAACAGCGCGTACAGCTCCTTCGCCGTCATCTCCCGCCCGCTGTCGTCCGTCGCCTCCTGCACGGCCCGGGAGAAGTCCGGCCGCATGCGCGCGGGCAGGTCGACGCCGTGGTGGGTGCGCAGCAGATAGGCCATGCCGCCCTTGCCCGACTGCGAGTTCACGCGGATCACCGCCTCGTAGGAGCGGCCCACGTCGGCCGGGTCGATCGGCAGGTACGGCACCGACCAGGGTGCCTGCCGCTCCGGCACCCCCAGTTCCCGGGCCCGGTCGGCGTGCCGGGCCAGTCCCTTGCTGATCGCGTCCTGGTGGGTGCCCGAGAAGGCGGTGTGGACGAGCTCCCCGGCGTACGGGTGGCGCGGGTGTACCGGCAGCCGGTTGCAGTGCTCGACCGTCTCCCTGACGGTGTCGATGTCCCGGAAGTCGATCATCGGGTCGACGCCCTGGGCGTACAGGTTCAGCGCCAGGGTCACCAGGTCGACGTTGCCGGTGCGCTCCCCGTTGCCGAACAGGCAGCCCTCGACGCGCTGGGCACCGGCCAGCACGGCCAGTTCGGCGCAGGCGACGCCGGTGCCGCGGTCGTTGTGCGGGTGCACGGAGAGGATCACGCTGTCGCGCCGGGACAGGTGGCGGTGGATGTACTCGATCTGGTCGGCGTAGACGTTCGGCGTCGCGATCTCCACGGTCGCCGGGAGGTTGTGGGTGACCGGCCGGTCCGGGCTCGCGTCCCACAGTTCGGTCAGCCCGTCGCACAGTTCCAGGACGAAGTCGGGCTCGGTCAGGTTGAAGGTCTCCGGGGAGAACTGGAAGCGGACGTACGAGGCCCGGTCCGCCCGGCGGGCCATGTGCTCGGCGGCCTCCCGCACGGTCCGCCACACCTCGGCCCGGTCCCGCCCCAGGACGACGTCCCGCCACACCGGCGAGGTCGCGATGTACAGATGCACGACGGCCCTCGGCAGCCCCTCGATCGCCTCGAAGGTGCGGTCGATCAGGTCCTGGCGGGCGGGGGTGAACACGACCGGCGTGACATCGTCCGGTACGGCACCGGAGGTCGCCAGGTGCCGTACGAAGTCGAAGTCGGTGCGGCTCGCCGAGGGGTAGCCGACCTCGATCTCCTTGAAGCCCATGCCGGTCAGCAGGTCGAAGAAGCGGCGTTTGCGGGGCGTGTCCATCGGTTCGGCGAGGGCCTGGTTGCCGTCGCGCAGGTCGACGGGGACCCAGAGGGGAGCGCGCTCGATCCGGGCGGCGGGCCAGTCGCGGTCCGCGGCGGGCACGTGCACGCGCTCCTGGAAGGGGCGGTAGCGGTGGAAGGGCATGGGGCCCGGGCGCTGGGGGTTCCAGACCGGGGCAGGGGTGGTGGTCATCGTCGGCTGTGGCCTTCCGGCTCGGTCGGACGGTGACCGGCAGCACGGCGCCCCGCGGCGGGGTGCCGGTCGCGTCAGGCCCCGCCGCGGCAGCCGAGAAGAAGACTGCGGAAGATCATGCGCAGTACGCTATCCACCACTCAGGTCCTCAGACAAGTGGAAACCTCCCACTCCTCAGACAAGTTGGTGAACCAGATGCCGCTAGCCGCCGTCCGTCCCAGCCCTCTGGTCGAGCAGGCCGCCGCCCGGCTGCGCGAGCAGATCGCCGACGGCGTCTGGCCGGTCGGCACCCGGCTGCCCGGTGAGACGACGCTGGCGAAGGAACTGGGCGTGGGCCGCTCCACCGTCCGCGAGGCGCTGCGCGCGCTCGCCGGAGCCGGGCTGGTCCGGCCCCGCCAGGGCGCCGGCGTCTTCGTCATCGCGACCGAGCCGGTCGAGGACTGGCCGACCCGGCTGCGCCGGGCCGCCGTGACCGACGTCTACGAGGTCCGGATGGCGGTCGAGGTGCACGCGGCCCGGCTCGCCGCGCGCCGCCGCACCCCCGAGGACGTCACGGCGCTCCGGGCCGCGCTGGAGGGCCGCCGCGCCGCCGGTGCGGCCGACGACGCCGCCTTCGTCGACGCGGACATCGCCTTCCACGCGGCCGTGATCGCCGCCGCCCACAACCCGGTGCTCGCCGACCTGTTCGCCGAGTTCAGCCCCGTCCTGCGCGAGGGCCTGATCGAGCTGCTGTCCCTGACCGGCCTGCGCGCCGACGACCCGGACACCGGTGACGAGGCACACGAGGCACTCGTCCGGGCGGTGGCGGACGGGGACGCGGAGGGGGCGGCGGAGGTGGTGCGGGGGGAACTGGAGGACCCGTTCGCACCTTCCCGGAAGCCGGAATAGCCGCTCCGCCCGGCAGGTTGACCCTGATCACGAAGCTGGCCAGGAACTCCTGACCCCCTGGAAGGGCGAGGCGAGGACATGAAGATCGGCATCATCGGAGCGGGCAACATCGGCGGCAATCTGACCCGGCGGCTCACCGCCCTCGGTCACGGCGTGTACGTCGCCAACTCCCGCGGCCCGCACACGCTCACGGCCCTCGCGGAGGAGACCGGCGCGACACCCGTGACGGTCGAGGAGGCACCGCGGGGCGCCGAGATCGTCGTCGTCACCATTCCGCTGATGGCGGTCCCGGACCTGCCGTCCGGCCTGTTCGACGAGGCGGCCGACGGCGTCGCGGTCATCGACACCGGCAACTACTACCCCCGCCAGCGGGACGGCAGGATCGCCGCGATCGAGGACGAGGGCCTCACCGAGAGCCGCTGGACCGAGCGGCAGCTCGGCCACCCCGTGATCAAGGCCTTCAACGGCACGTACGCCCAGGACATCCTGGACCGGCCGCTCCCGGCCGGCGACCCCGACCGCATCGCCCTCCCGGTGGCCGGCGACGACGAGGCGGCCAAGCGCAAGGTACGCGACCTGATCGACGAACTCGGCTTCGACACCGTCGACGCCGGCGGCCTCGACGACTCCTGGCGCCAGCAGCCCGACACCCCGGTCTACGGCCTGCGCGGCGGCGTCGAGGCGGTCACCAAGGCCCTGGCGGAGGCATCCCCGGAACGCACGCCGGAGTTCAGCGGCTAGGCGGACCCGCCCTAGACGTGTCCGCCTAGGTGTCCGTCGCCCACCTCCGCAGCGCCGCCTTGCTCTCGAAGTCCGCCACGTTCTTGTCCAGCGGGTCGTCGGTGTACTGGTGGAATCGCCATTTGGCCTTGATGCGGGGCTTGCCCGCGCTGACGTAGTCGGCGATCCACAGGGCGTCGCCCGCGTAGGACGTCGTGTCGATGTTCAGCCAGAAGTGGCGGTTCGCGTAGAGGATGACCTGGTTGTCCGGCCGCAAATCCTTCAGCTTCCGGATGAACAGGTCCTTCTCCGCGTTGCTCGCGTGCGTCCCGTCGCTGGTCGTCTCCCAGTCGACGGCGAGGATGTCCCCCGGCCGGTCCGGGGCCTTGGCGAGGAAGTACTCGGCCTGGGCGGTGAGGTTGCCGGGCCACAGGAAGTGGTAGAAGCCGACGACCAGACCAGCGTCGCGGGCCCGCTTCGTCTGGGCGGCGAGTCTGGGGTTGACGTAGGAACGCCCCTCCGTCGCCTTGACGAAGACGAAGGAGAGGCCGTCGGTGTCGTAGGAGCTGGACTGGTAGGCGCTCACGTCGATGCCGCGCAGCATGGGGGGCTCCCTGAAGTGCTGGTGGGGGAGGGGAGTTGGTGCCTACCCACCATGGCACGGGCCGCTGTGGGCTGACCTGGAAATCCCCAACTCGCGCTGGTCGTGAGCTCTGCGCCGGCCACGGCCAGGAGACCGTCAGCACTCGATGATGTTGACCGCCAGCCCGCCCCGCGCCGTCTCCTTGTACTTCACCGACATGTCCGCGCCGGTGTCCTTCATCGTCTTGATGACCTTGTCCAGGGACACCTTGTGGGAGCCGTCGCCGCGCATCGCCATGCGCGCGGCCGTGACGGCCTTCACCGCGGCCATGCCGTTGCGCTCGATGCACGGGATCTGGACCAGGCCGCCGACCGGGTCGCAGGTCAGGCCGAGGTTGTGTTCCATGCCGATCTCGGCGGCGTTCTCGACCTGTTCCGGCGAGCCGCCGAGGACCTCGGCCAGCGCGCCCGCCGCCATGGAGCAGGCGGAGCCGACCTCGCCCTGGCAGCCGACCTCGGCGCCGGAGATGGACGCGTTCTCCTTGAAGAGCATGCCGATCGCGCCCGCGGCGAGCAGGAAGCGGACCACGCCCTCCTCGTCGGCGCCGGGCACGAAGTTCATGTAGTAGTGCAGGACGGCCGGGATGATGCCGGCCGCGCCGTTCGTCGGTGCGGTGACGACCCGGCCCCCGGCCGCGTTCTCCTCGTTGACCGCCATCGCGTAGAGGGTGATCCACTCCATGGCGAGCGCCTTCGGGTCGCCCTCGGAGCGCAGTTTGCGGGCGGTGTTCGCGGCCCGGCGGCGTACCTTGAGACCGCCCGGCAGGATGCCCTCGCGGGACATGCCGCGTGCCACGCACGCCTCCATGACGCGCCAGATCTCCAGCAGGCCCTCGCGGATCTCCTCCTCGGTGCGCCAGGCCCGCTCGTTCTCCAGCATCAGCGCCGAGATGGACAGGCCGGTCTCCTGGGCCATGCGCAGCAGCTCGTCGCCCGTGCGGAAGGGGTACTTCAGCACGGTGTCGTCGAGCTTGATGCGGTCCGCGCCGACCGCGTCCTCGTCGACGACGAAGCCGCCGCCGACCGAGTAGTACGTCTTCGTCAGCAGCTCCGCGCCCGAGGCGTCGTACGCCCAGAGAGTCATGCCGTTGGCGTGGTACGGCAGGGCCTTGCGGCGGTGCAGGACCATGTCGTCGTCGTAGGAGAACGCGATCCGGTGCTCGCCCAGCAGGTTCAGCCGGCCGCCGGCCTTGATGGTCTCCACCCGTTCGTCGGCCGTCTCCACGTCCACCGTGCGCGGCGAGTCGCCCTCCAGGCCGAGCAGCACCGCCTTGGGCGTGCCGTGGCCGTGGCCGGTGGCGCCGAGCGAGCCGTACAGCTCCGCGCGGACCTTCGCGGTCGGGGCGAGCAGCTCCTCGTTGCGCAGCCGCCGGGCGAACATCCGGGCCGCGCGCATCGGGCCGACGGTGTGGGAGCTGGACGGGCCGATGCCGATCGAGAACAGGTCGAAGACCGAGATGGCCACGGGGACTCCTGACTACGGGGGTGGTGCAAGGGGTGGTGCAGGGGGACAGGGCGCCCCGCCCCACGCGGAACGGGGCGCCCTGAAAGGTTTCTTCGTTATGCGGTCTGACCCGGGTACAGCGGGTGCTTGTCGGCCAGGGCCTTCACCCGGGCCTTGAGGGCTTCGGCGTCGTAGGACGGCTTCAGCGCCTCGGCGATGACGTCCGCGACCTCCGCGAAGTCCTCGGCCGTGAAGCCCCGGGTCGCCAGGGCCGGCGTGCCGATTCGCAGACCGGACGTCACCATCGGCGGGCGCGGGTCGTCCGGGATCGCGTTCCGGTTGACCGTGATGCCCACCTCGTGGAGGCGGTCCTCGGCCTGCCGGCCGTCCAGCTCCGAGTGGCGCAGGTCGACCAGGACCAGGTGCACGTCCGTGCCGCCGGACAGGACGTCCACACCCACGGCCCGGACGTCGTCCTTCACCAGACGCTCGGCCAGGATGCGGGCACCCTCCAGCGTACGGCGCTGGCGCTCCTTGAAGTCCTCCGAGGCCGCGACCTTGAACGCGACGGCCTTGGCGGCGATCACGTGCTCCAGCGGACCGCCCTGCTGACCGGGGAAGACAGCGGAGTTGATCTTCTTGGCGAGTTCGGCCGTGGAGAGGATCACACCGCCGCGCGGGCCGCCCAGCGTCTTGTGGGTGGTCGTGGTCACCACGTGCGCGTGCGGCACGGGGTTCGGGTGCAGCCCCGCCGCGACGAGCCCGGCGAAGTGCGCCATGTCGACCATCAGGTACGCGCCGACCTCGTCCGCGATCCGGCGGAACGCGGCGAAGTCCAGCTGCCGCGGGTAGGCCGACCAGCCGGCCACGATCAGCTTCGGCTTGGACTCCTTGGCGAGCCGCTCCACCTCGGCCATGTCGACCCGGCCGTCCTCGCCCACGTGGTAGGCGACGACGTCGTAGAGCTTGCCGGAGAAGTTGATCTTCATGCCGTGGGTCAGGTGCCCGCCGTGCGCGAGGTTCAGACCCATGATGGTGTCGCCCGGCTTGAGCAGCGCGAACATCGCGGCGGCGTTGGCCTGGGCGCCCGAGTGCGGCTGCACGTTGGCGTGCTCGGCGCCGAACAGCTCCTTGACGCGGTCGATCGCGATCTGCTCGACCACGTCGACGTGCTCGCAGCCGCCGTAGTAGCGGCGGCCCGGGTAGCCCTCGGCGTACTTGTTGGTGAGGACCGAGCCCTGCGCCTCCATGACCGCGACCGGAGCGAAGTTCTCCGAGGCGATCATCTCGAGCGTGGACTGCTGCCGGTGCAGCTCGGCGTCGACCGCGGCGGCCACGGCCGGGTCGAGCTCGTGCAGGGGGGTGTTCAGGACGGACATACGGCTACGACTCCTCAGCCGGCGGAGAACGCGGTGTACTCGTCGGCGGAGAGCAGGTCGCCCGGCTCCTCGGCGACCCGCACCTTGAACAGCCAGCCGCCCTCGAAGGGGGCCGAGTTCACCAGCGACGGGTCGTTCACGACGTCCTCGTTGACCTCGGTGACCTCACCGGAGACGGGGGAGTAGAGGTCGGACACCGACTTGGTCGACTCCAGTTCGCCGCAGGTCTCGCCCGCGGACACGGTGTCACCGACCTCGGGGAGCTGGACGAAGACCACGTCGCCGAGCGCGTTGGCCGCGTGCTCCGTGATGCCGACCGTCGAGACGCCGTCCTCGGCGGCCGACAGCCACTCGTGCTCCTTGCTGTAACGCAGCTGCTGGGGGTTGCTCATGGCCTGGATTCTCCTGTACGCGCGGGAGTGCTGATGAAGGGGACTGCTGGTGAGCGCAGTGACGTGCCCGGGACCGCCGGTGCGGCCCGACGGCCAGTGTCTACTTCTGGCGCTTGTAGAACGGCAGCGCCACGACCTCGTACGGTTCGTGACTGCCCCGGATGTCCACGGCCACGCCGGGCGTGCCGGGAGCGGCGTGCGCGGCGTCGACGTAGGCCATCGCGATCGGCTTGCCGAGCGTGGGGGAGGGGGCGCCGGAGGTGACCTCGCCGATCACCTCGCCGCCGGCGACCACCGCGTACCCGGCGCGCGGGACCCGGCGGCCCTCGGCGACGAGCCCGACCAGTACGCGGGGCGGGTTCTGCTCGGCGCGGGCGGCGGCCTCCCGCAGGGCGTCGCGCCCCACGAAGTCGCCCTCCTTCTCGAACTTCACCACCCGGCCCAGCCCGGCGTCGAAGGGCGTCAGGGAGGTGCTCAGCTCGTGCCCGTACAGCGGCATGCCCGCCTCCAGGCGCAGCGTGTCGCGGCAGGACAGCCCGCACGGGACCAGTCCGGCGCCCTCGCCGGCCTTGGTCAGGGCCTGCCACAGCTCGACCGCGTGCTCCGGCTTCACGAACAGCTCGAAGCCGTCCTCGCCGGTGTAGCCGGTGCGGGCGATCAGGGCCGGGACCCCGGCGACCGTGCCGGGGAGGCCGGCGTAGTACTTCAGCCCGTCGAGGTCGGCGTCGGTGAGGGACTTCAGGATCCCGGGGGACTCCGGGCCCTGGACGGCGATCAGCGCGTACGCGTCCCGGTCGTCGCGCACCTCGGCGTCGAAGCCGGCGGCGCGCTCGGCCAGCGCGTCCAGGACCACCTGGGCGTTGGAGGCGTTGGCGACGACCAGGTACTCGGTCTCGGCGAGCCGGTAGACGATCAGGTCGTCGAGGATGCCGCCGTCGGCCCGGCAGATCATGGTGTAGCGGGCGCGGCCCGGCTTCACACCGCCGATGTTGCCCACCAGGGCGAAGTCGAGCAGGGCGGCGGCCTGCGGACCGGTGACGGTGATCTCGCCCATGTGGGAGAGGTCGAAGAGCCCGGCCTTCGTGCGCACGGCGTTGTGCTCGTCGCGCTCGGAGCCGTAGCGCAGGGGCATGTCCCAGCCGGCGAAGTCGGTCATCGTCGCGCCGAGCGAACGATGCAGGGCATCGAGCGCGGTGTGGCGGAGTTCTCCTGTACTGCTCACGGTCGGTCGTCTCCCAGGGCAATGACGGGCGAGGTCGTTCCTCCCCATCTGTCATCGGAACCTGAGAGGTTCGCCATGGCCACACAGGACATGGCTTGCACCTTGGGTGGGACCACCGAGGACGGCGGCCCGCTTTTCAGATGTGCCTCGCCCGCGCGGTAACGGGGCCTGAGAGATTCAAGGGAGGGACTTGCTCCTTCGGCGCCCCAGCGTCAGCGGTGCTGGGAACTCTCCCGCGCGGATTCAAACGGCCGGTATGCAGTTGGCGCGCACATCATTGCACGCATCGTCGCGGGGTGGCAGGGGCACCACCTGTAGCAGTGCTGTTGCGGGAAGAGGACTAAAACCAGAGACATCGGGCATTACCTTCTCTTTACACTCGGCGGGGATGGGACTGAAGTACCTGGCCCCAGGGGAGGACGATCACGGTGAACAGGACCACCGCGTACGCCACGACATCGGGCGTCGCGCTGCCCGAGCAGCCGGCCGCTGCGGCACGGGCGGCCTGCGGCCCGCTGCCGGTGCCGGTCGTCCGCGATCTGCGCGAGCGCGAGGGCCGAGGCCCGCACGCGCTGCTCTTCGGCCCCCGCGACCTCGTCGTGGTCACGGGCCTGCCCGGCAGCGGCAAGTCCACGCTGATGCGGCGCACCGTGCCCGGCCGGCGCATCGACTCCCAGGACACCCGCGACCGCTGGGACAGCCGCATGCCGCGCTTCCTGCCGTACGGGGTCTACCGCCCGCTCGTCCGCCTCGCCCACTACGCCGGGCTGCGCCGCGCCCTGCGCAGCGGCGAGGGCGTCGTCGTGCACGACTGCGGCACCCAGGCCTGGGTCCGCCGCTGGCTGGCCCGCGAGGCCCGCCGCCGGGGCGGCGCCCTGCATCTGCTCATGCTCGACGTCACCCCCGAGGAGGCCCTGGCCGGCCAGCGCGACCGCGGCCGCGGTGTCTCGCGGTACGCGTTCCTGCGCCACCGCGCGGCGACCACCCGCCTGCTGCACGCCGTGGAGCGGGGCGAACTGCCCGCGGGCTGCGGCTCGGCGATCCTCGTGGACCGGGACGCGGCGGACACCCTGCGCCGGATCGCCTTCACGGGCTGACCGCAGGCGGCCGGGGAGCCGCTAGCCTTTTGAGCCACAGCAGTGGTTCCAGGCAGGCGGTAGGCAGATGGACTTCCCGGCGGACTTCTCCGCGGACTTCCCGGCGCACACGCAGACCCACCCGCACGGCGGATGGCCCGGCAACGAACTGGAGGAGGTGCTCTCGGCCTCCCTCGGCGCCGGGCCGTCGGCCGGCGGGCGGATCGTCGAGGTGCTCGGCCGGAGTTTCGTCTGGGTCCCCCTGCCGAACGGCGGCGGCCCGCAGAGCGGTCCCCTCGATCTGCCCGGCATCGAGATCGAGGGCCAGGCGTACGTCCCGGTGTTCAGCTCCGAGGAGCAGTTCCGCCAGGTCGTCGGCTCCCACATGTCGTACACCATCGCGCCCGCGGTGGAGTTCGCCCGCGGCCTGCCCCCGCACGCCGGGATAGCCGTCAACCCGGGCGGTGTGGTCGGCATACCGCTCCCGCCTGCCGCCGTGGCCGAGCTGTGCCGGGCGGGGCGGACCCCCTTGGACGGCCCCGCGAGCGGCGGCCGGGTCCGCCTCTTCGAGCCCGACTGGCAGGACGACCCGGTGGACTTCCTCGCCGCCGCCTCCGCCGAGTTCGAGGCCGTCGGGGTCGTCCTCACCGCCCGCCGCTGCCTCGCCGCGATCGAGACGGCGGACCCGGTGATGTTCGTGGGCGTCGAACTCTCCCAGTGGGAAGGCGACCTGCGGGCCCTCCCCCTGGAGGCCCTGTCCCGGGCCGTGACCCGGTGCCCGGCCCCCTGGCAGGTCAACCTGGTCCTCCTGGACGTGGCGGAGGACCCGGTGGGGGACTGGCTGCGCACAACGGTCCGTCCCTTCTACCAGCGGTAGGGCAATGCCCTGACGGGGCGCGGGTAGTGACATCATGCGGCTCCGCCGCGTGGGCGCGAGGACCACCCACGACCCGCGGCCGCAGAACCGGCACCAATCCCCGAGCCCCCGGACGGGCTTAAGCTAGGTCACGGTCGAGGCGTTGTACGAAGGGGCGGTAAAGGTGAGCGCGAGCGGCACGGCCGCGGCCGGACAGGTCGAGCACATGCTGCGCCAGGTCACGCCCGGGCGTTACGACGCCTACGAGGCACTCCTGCGCGCGCTCGCGACCCCGCACTCCGGCCAGATCTGGATGCTCCTCTGGCACGGCCAGGCGGGCTCCCCCGACGCCCAGTACGGGAACATGGAGGTCGACGGCTGCGGCTACGCCCCCTGTGTGACCTCCGCCCAGGAGCTCTCGGCCAGCGGCTGGAACCGCAGTTACGAGGTGGTCGACGGAGTCGACGTCGCCCGCGCCCTCTACCCCGACCACTACGGCCTCTGGCTCAACCCGCACGCCCCCGGCGGCGGCGTCGGCATTCCCTGGCTCGACCTGCGCCGGATCGCCACGGGCCTGGACCGCCAGCCGGCCGGCCCGCTGCGGCTGTCCGAACCGGCCATCGAGCTCCCGCAGTTCTACGCCCTGCTCGCGCAGAACGCCCACCGCACCCCGGCCGTCCGCTCGCTGCGCCGGGCCTGGGTGCAGCCCGCGCTGGGGGCGCCGTACCTCGCCATCGGACTGGATGTGTACGACACCTCGCCGCCGGCCGTGGATTCCGTGCGCGCGATGATGCAGCAGTCCCTCGGTGCCGTACCGGACGGGCTGCCCGTCTCGACCGTCGCCATGTCCGACGAGCACGACCCGGTCGCCATGTGGCTGCGCGCGAGCGCCCGCCCCTTCTACGACCGCGAGGCCCACGCCACCGCCCCTGTCCAGGCCCCGGCCTCGGGCTACGGCTACCCCCCGGTCCAGGGCCGGTACTGACCCACCCGGAGGGCCGTCGGCAGCCCTTCTTTCCTCACCTTCAAACGCGGCCGGCTCTCAGCTCTCCGCGCGTAGATAAGGGTGAAAAGGGAGGAGCTGTCCTAATATGCCCCTGTCTCAGCGCGTCCGACCCCCGCTACCCACTGTCCGGATAACGGAACCCCGCAGACAGCATCACGTTTACGCATCCTTTCACCGCCAAGTCTGGCAACAGATCGCCAAAGCGTTGAAGACTCCCCGCAAGACACGGGCCGGGTCGGTCTTGTGTACGAGACAAACAAACCGCTACAGCGGCAGCCAGGGGCTCGGCGATCGCCGGCCCGAGAGGGGTCAATCGCACCGTGACCGCACCGATCGAGACCACCGGGGCGGAAGCCGGAGCACAGCCCGAGGCCGTGCTCTCCGGGGTCAAGAAGAGCCAGATCGAAGGGCGCTCGCTCACTCAGATCGCCTGGATGCGCTTCAAGCGGGACAAGGTGGCGATGGCGGGAGGCGTCGTCGTCATCCTGCTCGTGCTGATGGCGGTGCTCTCCAAGCCGATCCAGTGGATCTTCAACCTCGATCCCAACAAGTTCAACCAGGACCTCATCGACCCCGCGCTGCTCGCCCCCAAGGGCGGCTGGGGAGGCATGAGTTGGGACCACCCGCTCGGCGTGGACCCCCAGTACGGCCGGGACATGCTCGCCCGCATCATCGACGGCTCCTGGGTCTCCCTCCTGGTCGCGGGCGGCGCCACGCTGCTGTCCGTGTGCATCGGCACCGTGCTCGGCGTCATCGCCGGGTACTACGGCGGCTGGGTGGACAGTGTCATCAGCAGGCTGATGGACACCTTCCTCGCCTTCCCGCTGCTCCTGTTCGCCATCTCGATCTCGGCTTCCGTGCAGGACGGGTTCTTCGGTCTCGACGGCCTGTCGCTGCGCATCAGCGTGCTGATCTTCGTGATCGGCTTCTTCAGCTGGCCGTACATCGGCCGCATCGTGCGCGCCCAGACGATGACCCTGCGCAAGCGGGAGTTCATCGAGGCAGCCACGAGCCTCGGGGCACGCGGCCCGTACGTCCTGTTCCGGGAACTGCTCCCGAACCTCGTCGCGCCGATCCTCGTCTACTCGACGCTGATCATCCCGACGAACATCCTGTTCGAGGCCGCGCTGAGCTTCCTCGGTGTCGGTATCGCTCCGCCGCAGGCCTCCTGGGGCGGCATGCTCAGCAACGCTGTGGATCTCTACACGGCTGATCCGCAGTACATGTTCGTGCCCGGACTGGCGATCTTCATCACCGTCCTGGCCTTCAACCTGCTGGGTGACGGGCTGCGTGACGCCCTCGACCCTCGCAGCAAGTGATCCATCGAATGAGGGGGCTTCCTCAGGTGAAGACGAGAAGGGTGACCGCCGGCGTTGCGTCGGTCCTGGCACTGTCGCTGGGCGCTGCCGCATGTGGCGGCGGAGGTGACGACAACGACGGGAACGGAGGCAACGGCAAGAAGGACGCCGCGCTGACCTCGATCGTCAACCCGTCGAGCAAGAAGGGCGGGACGGTCACGTACGAGCACTCGGACGTGCCCGACTCCCTCGACCCGGGCAACACGTACTACGGCTGGGTGCAGAACTTCTCCCGCCTCTACGGCAGAACGCTCACCACGTTCAAACCGGCGGCGGGCAAGGAAGGCCTGGAGGTCGTCCCGGACCTCGCCGAGGGACTCGGCAAGTCCAGCCCGGACGCCAAGACCTGGACGTACAAGCTGCGCGCCGGCGTGAAGTTCCAGGACGGCACCCCGGTGACGTCCAAGGACGTGAAGTACGCCATCGAGCGCTCCAACTTCGCGCCCGAGGCCCTGTCCAACGGCCCGACGTACTTCAAGTCGTACCTGGAGGGCGGCGACAAGTACCAGGGTCCTTACAAGGACAAGTCCGCCGAGGGCATCAAGTCGATCGAGACGCCGGACGACCGGACGATCGTCTTCAAGCTGAAGCAGCCGTTCGCCGACTTCGACTACCTGGCCACGTTCTCGCAGACGGCGCCGGTGCCGAAGGCGAAGGACAACGGCGCGAAGTACGTGCAGAACATCGTGTCCTCCGGCCCGTACCAGTTCCAGTCCTACGAGGAGGGCCGCGGCGCCACCCTGGTGCGCAACCCGCAGTGGGACGCGAAGACGGACCCGATCCGCAAGGCGCTGCCGGACAAGGTCACGATCAAGTTCAAGGTCAACCAGGTCACGATCGACAACGACCTGCTCTCCAACAAGATCACGGCTGACGCGGCGGGCACCGGTGTGGCGCCGCAGACCCAGCCGAAGGTGCTGGCCGGCAAGAACGCGGGCCAGACGGACAGCTCGTACGCCGGCGCCACGCAGTACATCGCGCTGAACCTGAAGGTCGCCCCGTTCGACAACATCCACTGCCGCAAGGCCGTGCAGTGGGGCCTCGACAAGCAGTCGGTGCTGGACGCCATGGGCGGTACGCCGAAGGGTGACGTGGCGACCACGCTGCTGCCGCCGTCGGTCAACGGCTACACCAAGTTCGACACCTACGCGACCGAGGGTCACAAGGGCAACGCGGCCAAGGCCAAGGAAGAGCTGAAGGCGTGCGGCAAGCCGAACGGCTTCAACACGATCCTGACCGCCCGCTCCGACCGCCCCGCCGAGGTGGCGCAGGCCACGGCCGTCCAGGCGTCGCTGAAGAAGATCGGCATCAACGTCGAGATCAAGCAGTTCCCGGCCGGTAAGTACTTCTCCAACTTCGCCGGTGTCCCCAGCTACGTCCACGAGAACAAGCTCGGCATGCTCTCGATGGCGTGGGGTGCCGACTGGCCGACCGGCTACGGCTTCCTCGACCAGATCGTCAACGGCGCGGCCATCAAGCCCTCGGGCGGCAACAACCTGATGGAGCTGGACGACCCGAAGATCAACAAGGCCCTGACGGACGCGATCGCCAACACCGACGACGCGGCCCGGACCAAGGCCTGGGGCGAGATCGACAAGATGGTGCTCGACAACGCCTCGGTCGTGCCGGTCGTCTACCGCAAGAACCTGCTGCTCCGGCCGCAGTCCGCGACCAACGTCACGGTCACGCAGGCCTACCTCGGCATGTACGACTACCTGCTGATGAGCTCCTCCAAGTAACACCAGCAGGCCGGATCCTTCGAAAGGCAGGTGAAGGCACCGGGTGGCCGCGGCGGATGATCCCGCCGCGGCCACCCGGGGCCGTACAGCTGTGGCTGCGTACATCCTCCGACGCGTCATGGGCGCGGTGCTGTTGCTGCTGGTGGTCAGCGCAGTCACCTTCGCCATCTTCTTCCTGGTGCCCCGTCTCGGGGGCCAGACGGCCGACCAGTTGGCCACCCAGTACGTCGGCAAGGACGCGAACCCCGAGTCCGTCGCCGCGATCAAGAAGAACCTGGGACTGGATCAGCCCGTCTACGAGCAGTTCTGGAACTTCCTGAAGGGCCTCGTGGCGGGTGCCGACTACCGGTTCGGTCCCGAGGCGACGCACTGCGGCGCACCCTGCTTCGGGTACTCCTTCAAGAGCCACATCGAGGTGTGGCCGCAGTTGGAGCAGCGGATCCCGGTCTCCTTCTCGCTGGCCGTCGGTGCGGCGGCGATCTGGCTGATCAGCGGTGTCACGACCGGCGTGATCTCGGCGCTGCGCAAGGGCAAGCCGATCGACCGCATCTCCATGTTCATCGCGCTCGCCGGCGTCTCACTCCCGATCTTCTTCACCGGCCAGGTGTTGAACGCGCTCTTCGTCTACGAGATCCCCATCTGGGACAGCATCGACTACGTCCCCTTCACCCAGAACCCGGCCGAATGGGCCTGGCACCTGCTGCTTCCCTGGATCAGCCTCGCCTTCCTGTTCTCCGCGCTGTACGCCCGGCTCACCCGGGCGGGCATGCTGGAGACGATGAGCGAGGACTACATCAGAACGGCCAGGGCCAAGGGCCTGAAGGAGACCACGGTCGTCACCAAGCACGGCCTGCGCTCCGCGCTCACGCCGATCGTCACCATCTTCGGCATGGACTTCGGCACCCTCGTCGGCACCGCGGTGCTCACCGAGACCGTGTTCTCCCTGCAGGGCATCGGCGCATACTCGGTACAGGCCATCAAGGACAACGACCTGCCCATCGTGATGGGCGTGACCCTGGTCGCCGCGTTCTTCATCGTCTTCTGCAATCTCGTCGTCGACCTGGTGTACGCCGCCATCGACCCCCGGGTGAGGTACTCGTGAGCAAGCTCGACAAAGCCGCGCTCGGCGAACCGGACACCGTCGCCCCGTCCGTCCCGGACGACGTGTTCCTGTCCGTCCGCGATCTGCGCATCCACTTCGACACGGACGACGGTCTGGTCAAGTCGGTGGACGGCGTCAGCTTCGACGTGCGCAAGGGCAAGACCCTGGGCATCGTGGGCGAGTCCGGCTCCGGCAAGTCCGTCACCTCGCTCGGCGTGATGGGCCTGCACCGCTCGGCGCGCGCTCACGTCTCCGGCGAGGTCTGGCTGGACGGCCAGGAACTGATCGCGGCCGACGCCGACGAGGTACGGCGGCTGCGCGGCCGGAAGATGGCCATGATCTTCCAGGACCCGCTGTCGGCGATGCACCCCTACTACTCGGTCGGGCACCAGATCGTCGAGGCGTACCGGGTCCACAACGACGTCAGCAAGAAGGCGGCCCGGCAGCGGGCGATCGAGATGCTGGACCGGGTCGGCATCCCCGAGCCCGCCAAGCGCGTGGACGGTTACCCGCACGAGTTCTCCGGCGGTATGCGCCAGCGCGCCATGATCGCCATGGCGCTGGTGAACAACCCCGAGCTGCTCATCGCCGACGAGCCGACCACCGCCCTGGACGTCACCGTGCAGGCGCAGATCCTCGACCTGATCCACGATCTGCAGAAGGAGTTCGGCTCCGCGGTCATCATGATCACCCACGATCTGGGTGTGGTCGCGGAGATGGCCGACGACCTGCTGGTCATGTACGGCGGCCGGTGCGTGGAGCGCGGTCCCGCCGAGGACGTGTTCTCCGAGCCCCGGCACCCCTACACCTGGGGCCTGCTCGGCTCGATGCCGCGTATGGACCGCGAGGAGACCGACCGGCTCATCCCGATCAAGGGCGCGCCGCCCTCCCTCATCAACCTGCCGTCGGGCTGCGCCTTCAACCCGCGCTGCCCGTACGCGGACATCCCGAAGGACAACGTCACCCGCACGGTCCGCCCCGAGCTGACCGAGGTCGGCGGCTCGCACTGGGCCGCCTGCCACATGACGCAGGAGCAGCGGGAGCGTATCTGGACCGAAGAGATTGCGCCGAAGCTGTGAGCGACGACAAAGCGGTGAGCACACCGGAAACGAGCGGGAGCACCCTCACCCAGGACACCGCCGCCGACGGCGAGATCCTGCTGAAGGTGACCGGCCTCCAGAAGCACTTCCCGATCCGCAAGGGCCTGCTCCAGCGGCAGACCGGCGCGGTGCGCGCCGTCGACGGCATCGACTTCGAGGTCCGCAAGGGCGAGACGCTCGGTGTCGTCGGTGAGTCGGGCTGCGGCAAGTCCACCATGGGCCGGCTGATCACGCGGCTGCTCGAACCGACCGGTGGCTCGGTCGAGTTCGAGGGCAGGGACATCACGCACCTGAAGACCGGCGAGCTGCGCCCGATGCGCCGCGACGTCCAGATGATCTTCCAGGACCCGTACTCCTCGCTGAACCCCCGGCACACCATCGGCACCATCGTCGGCGCCCCCTTCCGGCTCCAGGGCGTCGATCCCGAGGGCGGGGTGAAGAAGGAGGTCCAGCGGCTGCTGTCGGTGGTCGGCCTCAACCCCGAGCACTACAACCGTTATCCGCACGAGTTCTCCGGCGGTCAGCGCCAGCGCATCGGCATCGCCCGCGCGCTCGCACTCAACCCCAAGCTGGTCGTGGCGGACGAGCCGGTCTCCGCGCTGGACGTGTCGATCCAGGCCCAGGTGGTGAACCTGCTGGACGACCTCCAGGAGGAGCTGGGCCTGACGTACGTGATCATCGCGCACGACCTGTCGGTCGTCCGGCACGTCTCGGACCGGATCGCGGTGATGTACCTCGGCAAGATCGTCGAGCTGGCCGACCGCGACAAGCTGTACAAGTCGCCGATGCACCCGTACTCCAAGGCGCTGCTGTCGGCCGTGCCGATCCCGGACCCCAAGCGCCGGGGCGTCAAGAGCGAGCGCATCCTGCTCAAGGGCGACGTGCCCTCGCCGATCGCCCCGCCGAGCGGCTGCCGCTTCCACACCCGGTGCTGGAAGGCGACGGAGATCTGCAAGACCACGGAGCCGCCGCTGGTGGAGCTGCGGGCCGGGCAGCGCGTCGCCTGCCACCACCCGGAGAACTTCGAGGACCAGCAGCCGCAGGACACCAAGCTGCTGTCCTCGGCCAAGGAGGTCGCCGCGGACAACGGCGGCGCCACCCCCGTGGAGAAGTGAGTCCCCCCGAGCCCCCGCCCTCGCAGATCAGGGCGGGGGCTCGGCCGTGGGTAAAAATGTTCGGGTGCTCCAGCAACTCTTCAGCCCGTCCGTCCAGCACACGCTCGACCTGATCGGCATCTTCGTCTTCGCGATCTCCGGCGCCCTGCTGGCCGTGCGCAAGAACTTCGACGTGTTCGGCATCGCCGTGCTCGCCGAGGTCACCGCGCTGGGCGGCGGGCTCTTCCGTGACCTGGTCATCGGGGCCGTACCGCCCGCCGCCTTCACGGACCTGGGGTACTTCCTCACCCCGCTGCTCGCCACGCTCCTGGTCTTCTTCCTGCACCCGCAGGTGGAGCGCATCCAGGTCGCCGTGAACGTCTTCGACGCGGCCGGCCTCGGCCTGTTCTGCGTCGCCGGCACGATCAAGGCGTACGAGTACGGGCTGGGCCTGACCGCCTCCGCCGGTCTGGGGCTGACCACCGCGGTGGGCGGCGGTGTGCTGCGGGACGTCCTCGCCAACGAGGTGCCCTCGCTGCTGCGCTGGGACCGTGACCTGTACGCGGTCCCGGCGATCGTCGGCGCCGCCCTGGTCGCGCTGTGCCTCCGCTACGACGCCCTGAACCCGTTCACCAGCGCCCTCGCGGTGATCACCGCCTTCGTACTGCGCCTGCTCGCGATGCGGTTCCACTGGCGAGCTCCGCGGGCGTGGCACCGGCGGTCGACGGTGAGCGAGGAGGAGCAGCCCGTCCTGCCGTGACGTGGCCGCGGCCCGTCACCTCCGTCAGCCAGCGGAACGCCGGCACCACCTGCGGCCGCCACAGCGCCATGGTGTGACCGCCCGCGCTCTTCGGGATGTACACGACGTGCACGGTCGTCGGGGCCTTCGCGGTCTGTTCCAGGGCGACGGCCGCCTCGTAGCCGTCGTGCGGCTGGCCGGAGAGGTAGAGCGAGACGCGCGGCGGGACGGGCGCCTCGCGCAGCAGCAGGTAGGGGTTGTTATCGGCCCGCAGGGCGGGGGTCTGCGCGGCGAGCGAGTCGCGTTCGCCGATCGGGTCGTTGTAGCCGGACAGGCTGACGGCGGCCCGGTAGCGGTCGGGGTGGGCGACGGCGAGCTTCGCCGCGCAGTGCGCCCCGGCCGAGTAACCGGCCACGGCCCAGCCCCGCGGGGCGGACTCGGCGCGGAAGTTGTCCATGACCATCATCGGCACGTCGACGCTCAGCCAGGTGTCGGCGTTGACCGTGCCCGGGATGTTGGCGCAGCCGGTGTCCACCCCGGCCAGCAGATTGGTGCGCGGAGCCACCAGGATGAACGGGGCGACCTGCCCGTCCCGCATCAGCGGCTCCAGCTGCTCGTGCGCGTGCAGCGAGCCGAACCAGGCCTTCGCCGAGCCGGGGTAGCCGGGCAGCAGCTCCACGACCGGGAACCTGTGGTGCCGGTAGGCCGGTTCGTCGTACTGCGGCGGGAGCCAGACGTAGACCTCGGCGTTCACACCCGACACCCGGCCCTTGAGCTGGGTGACGCGCACCCCGCCGGCCGCGCGCATGCCGGGCCCGGTGGCCGGCCGGAAGGTCTGGCGCACCTTGGGCAGCCGCTTCAGCGCGATGCCTCCAGTGCCGTCGGCGCCGAGGTCGGCCGCCTGCTGCACGTGGTCGCCGGTGCCGAGCAGGTCGGCCCAGTTGTCGTACAGGTTGTTGGCGTTGTTGACCAGCGTGAATACCAGCGCCACGGCCGTTCCCTGGGCGAACAGCAGCATCAGTGCGCGCGTCGCGGCACGCAGGGCGCGGGGGCCGCGGACGCGCGACCACAGGGCGAGCGGCAGCGCGAGCGCGACGACCGACAGCGCGATCAGCGTGTAGAGGAACGGGGTCCCGGTGAGGCTCATGTCTCTTCAGAGGGGAGGACGGCCTTCCGGGTTTACGGACGAGTGTGGACACTTACCGAGAAATTGCCCGGTCCTCACCCAAGCCCGAACCAACCAAAGCTACCGCTTAGTAGTTAGTTCTTGTACTGTTCAGCCATGCCAGAAGCAGCCTCCGCCCCGGCCGTCCGGGCCACGATCGGGGACAGCGAGTTCGACCGCGACACCGCGCTCACCCGACGCGCGCCCGGCGTCTACGACATCGACCTCTCCGCCGGCTGGACGATCATCAGCGCCGTCAACGGCGGCTATCTGCTGGCCGTCCTGGGCCGCGCGCTCGCGGACACCCTGCCGCACGCCGACCCCTTCACCATCTCGGCGCACTACCTGACCGCGTCCCAGCCCGGCCCTGCGGTCGTCCGCACGGACGTCGTCCGCACCGGCCGGACCCTGTCGACCGGCCAGGCCTCCCTCTTCCAGTACGACGACGAGGGCCGCGAGGTGGAACGCATCCGCGTCCTCGCCTCCTACGGCAACCTGGACACCCTGCCCGACGACGTCCGGACGACGGCCAGGCCGCCCGCGATCCCGCCGCTGGAGCACTGCTTCGGCCCGGAGGACGGGCCCGCCCCCGTCGACGGCAGCTCGGCCATCGCCGACCGGCTGATGCTGAAGCTGGACCCGTCGACCCTGGGCTGGGCCCTCGGAAAGCCGTCCGGCAAGGGGGAGATGCGGGCCTGGTTCGGACTCGCGGACGGCCGGGACCACGACCCGCTCTCGCTGCTGCTGGCGGTGGACGCCCTGCCGCCCACCGCCTTCGAACTCGGGCTGAAGGGCTGGGTGCCCACCGTCGAGCTGACCGTGCACGTCCGCTGCCGCCCGGCGCCGGGCCCGCTGCGCGTGTCGATCACCACCCGCAACCTCGCCGGCGGCTTCCTGGAGGAGGACGCCGAGGTGTGGGACAGCGCCGACCGGCTGGTGGCGCAGTCCCGTCAGCTCGCGCGCGTCAGGCTCGGCTGAGGGGCTCGCGCCCCAGCCAGGCCGCCAGCCTGCCGTAGACGTCGGCGCCCTCGGGGACCGGCCGGGCCGTGGCGAACGGCGTGTTCTCGTCGCGCTGTTCGTCCGGCAGCATGCGCCGGGCGACCGTCAGCGCGAACTCGGCGAGCTCCGGGTCGAGTTCGCGCGGATGCCCCAGGGCCTCGGACAGGTCCCAGGTGTGGGTCACCGTCTCCAGGACGTAGGCCGACAGGGCGGCCCGGCCGGGCATCTCGCCGAACGGCAGGCGCACCACCGCGTCCAGCAGGTCGTCGCCCGCCCAGGCCTTCACGGCCCGGGTCCTGGCCTCGTCGTACGCGGCCGTCCAGCCGTCGTCCGGCACGCCCTCGGCGAACGGCCGTACCGCGACCGCGTCGCCGCCCTCGGCGACGACGGCCACCCGGTGGGTCGCGCCGGTGAGATGGCTGAGCAGAGTGCGCACGTCGAACTCGGTGCACGGCGTGGGGCCGTCCAGCTGCTCCGCGCGGACGGACGCGATGAGTTCGGCGGCCTGCTCCGCGGCGCGGCCGAACAGCGGACGGGGATCGTCGGTCATGAGACTCCTCCTGAGTGCGTGGACAGGAGGAGCATGGCCGGAAAACCTGACAGCCGCCGTCAACATTTGCCCGGGCCCTCGCCCGCCACGATGCTGATGCCGTGAAGTCCGACCGCCTGCTGTCGATCCTGCTGCTCCTCCAGACCCGCGGCCGGGTCCCCGCCCGCGAACTCGCCGAACGGCTGGAGGTGTCGGTCCGCACGGTCTACCGCGACGTCGAGTCCCTGTCGGCCGCCGGCGTCCCGGTCTACGCCGAACGCGGACGGCACGGCGGCATCGAACTGCTCGCCGGATTCCGTACGGACGTCACGGGCCTGACCGCCGACGAGTCGCGCGCGCTGTTCGTCCTGGCCGCGCAGGGCGCGCACGCCGCGCTCGGTCTGGACGCGGCGTTCGGCTCGGCGCTGCGCAAGGTGATGGCCGCGCTGCCGGCTCCGCACCGCCCGGCCGCCGAGACGGCCTCCCGCCGCATCCTCGTCGACGCCACCCGCTGGCGCGGCGGACCGCAGCCGGCCGTCGACCTGGAGGTGCTGCGGGACGCGGTCTTCGCCGACCGCCGGCTGCGGCTGCGCTACCGGCACAGCGGAGAGCGCCAGGTGCGGACGTACACGGTCGACCCGTACGGTCTCGTCGCCAAGGCCGGCGTCTGGTACCTGGTAGCCGACCGGCGGGCCGAACCCCGGCTCTTCCGGGCGGACCGGGTGCGCTCCGCCCGACTCCTCGACGAGCCCGTACGGCGGCGCCCGGGCGTCGAACTCGCCGACGCCTGGGAGGGCCTGCGCCGCCAGGTGGAGGAGCGGCCCAGCGGACTGGACGTCACCGTCCGGGTGCGGCGCGACCGGCTCGACATGTTCCTGCGGCTGACGGCCTTCCTCCCGTCGGAATTCCTCGACGACGACGGGGAGAGCGAGTGGGCGACCGTGCGGCTGACGTACGGACTGCTCCCGGAGACCCGCCAACTGCTCGTGTTCGGCGACCAGGTTGAGGTCCTCTCGCCCCCTCGGGTGCGCGAGGAACTGGCCCGGGCTGCCGCCTCCGTCACGGAGCTGTACCAGCGCTCCGGCGAGGCCCCGGGGTGAAACGCCTGGTCGGCGGGGTGTCTTGAGGTGCGCTGTGCGGCGGGGCGGGGGCAGCGGGGACGGACAGCCGTCCCTGCCGTCGTCCCGCCGCGCCCTCTCCTGCGGTCAGTCCAGCCAGTGGAGCCGGCCCAGGCCGATCAGCCGCATCTGCCGGGTCGCCACCTGCGCGACGTGCCGGGTCCGCTCCTCGCGCTCCTGCTCCGGTCCCTCCAGCGCCTCCAGGAACAGCGACGCGGTGATCAGCATCTGGTCGACGTAGAGGTGCGCGAGCATCAGCAGGTCGTCCTCGCTCCAGCCCGCGGACACCGGGTCCTTGGCCAGTTCGTCCTTGACCTCCTGGGCGAACCGGGCGAGCTGGTCCCGTATGGCCTCCCGGACCGGCTGGACTCCGCCATGTCGTTCACGGGCGATGAACCGGACATGTGCGGGGTACCCGTCGACGTGACGGGCGATCAGCTCGATGGTGCGCGTGATGCGTTCCTCGCTGTCGCCCGTCGTGGACACCGTCGTCCGGATCATCGGGTGCAGGCTGCCCAGCGCCTCCTCGACCAGGGCCACGCCCAGATCCGCCGTGGAGCGGAAGTGGCGGTAGAAGGCCGTCGGGGCGACACCGACGGCGCGGGTGACCTCGCGCAGCCCCAGGCTGCTCAGACTCTGCTCCTCCAGCAGCCCGAGAGCCGCGTCCAGGAGCGCCTGCCGGGTCTTCTGCTTCTGGGCCTGCCGGATGCCGAGGGTGTGACTCATACCATGCAGTTAACAACTGTTCTCTGTAATTGGAAAGTCATGAGACGGGCTAGACTGGGAAGTCAGTGAACAACTGTAACCACAACCGTTCACCGAAACCCTGGGGGTTGTTTCCCGTGCTGTTCATCGTCGCCGCACTCCTGCTGCTGGGCTTCGTCCTGGGCACCGTGGCCCACGCGCCGCTCACGTTCTCCGTCGCCACGGGCGTCGTCATCGCCGTCTGGCTCGGCATCTTCGCGCTCCGCGAGCGCCACGGCCGCCGGCGCCACACCCAGGCCCACTGACGCCGCACACACTCACCGACCATCCACCGACCCGACACCGGGAGTCGATCACCATGCAGCTCACCGCTCCGGCCACGCGCCGCACCGGCATCCGCGACACCGACGGCATGGCCGTCGCGTCCTTCATCCTGGGCCTGCTCGGCCTCCTCGTCCTGAACGTCTTCCTCGGCCCGATCGCCATCGTGCTGGCGAGCGTCGCCCTGTGGCGCGGTACCCAGCGCCGCGGCCGCGCGTTGCTGGGTCTGGGTCTCGGCGTCGCCGACCTGCTGGTCCTGGCCGCGTTCGTGCAGGCCGACAGCACGATCTCGTGGAGCTTCTGAGCCGCCGTCGGACCGTCCCTCACCGACGAGCCGCGGCCGGCCCGGGGACGACGGGCCGCAGCCGCGCGGGAAAGCGGTTCACTTCCCTTCAGGTTCGGCCAACCTTGATCTGAGGACCGCCGGAGGGGAGCCGTAGAATCGGGCTCACCATGGCTTACCTCGACCACGCCGCGACCACCCCGATGCTCCCGGAGGCGGCAGAGGCGCTCACCGCCCACCTGGGTGCCACCGGCAACGCGTCCTCCCTCCACGCATCCGGCCGGCAGGCCCGCCGCACCGTCGAGGAGGCCCGCGAGACCCTCGCCGAAGCCCTCGGCGCCCGCCCCAGCGAGGTCGTCTTCACCTCGGGCGGCACGGAGGCCGACAACCTCGCCGTCAAGGGCCTTTACTGGTCACGCCGTGACGCCGACCCGGCCCGCACCCGCGTCCTCGCCAGCCCCGTCGAGCACCACGCGGTCCTCGACGCCGTGCACTGGCTCGGCGAACACGAGGGCGCCACCATCGAGTACCTGCCGGTCGACATCCACGGCCGCGTCCACCCGGACGCCCTGCGCGAGGCGATCGCCCGCAACCCCGACGACGTGGCCCTCGCCACCGTCATGTGGGCCAACAACGAGATCGGGACGATCCTGCCGATCCGCGAACTCGCCGACGCCGCCGCCGAGTTCGGTGTCCCACTGCACTCGGACGCCGTCCAGGCCTTCGGTCAGACCCCCGTGGACTTCGCCGCCTCCGGCCTCGCCGCGATGACGGTTTCCGGTCACAAGATCGGCGGGCCGTACGGCATCGGCGCGCTCATCCTCGGCCGTGAACACACCCCCGTACCCGTCCTGCACGGCGGCGGCCAGGAACGCCACGTCCGCTCCGGCACCCTCGACGTGCCCGCCATCGCCTCCTTCGCCGTCGCCGGGCGGCTGGCCGCCGAGCAGCGCGAGTGGTTCGCCCGCGAGATCGGCGCCCTGCGCGACGCCCTCGTCGCCGCCGTCCGTGAGGCCGTGCCGGACGCGATCCTCGGCGGCGACCCGGACCCGGAGGGGCGCCTCCCGGCCAACGCGCACTTCACGTTCCCCGGCTGCGAGGGCGACTCCCTGCTGCTCCTGCTCGACGCCCAGGGCATCGAGTGCTCCACCGGCTCGGCCTGCACCGCCGGCGTCGCCCAGCCCAGCCACGTCCTCCTCGCCACCGGCACCGACCCGGACCTGGCCCGCGGCACCCTCCGCTTCTCCCTCGGCCACACCTCCACGGAGGCCGACGTGGAGGCCCTGGCGAAGGCCATCGGCCCGGCGGTGGAACGGGCGCGGGCGGCGGGGCTGACGTAGTCTCCGCCGTCTCCGCCTGCTCGGCCGGTCAGGCCGGTGACGTACGCGCCTCACGCACCAGCCGCATGTACCTGTCCCAGTCCCAGTGCCGCCCCGGGTCCGTGTGGTCCGTGCCCGGGACCTCCACGTGGCCGATGATGTGCTCGCGGTCGACGGGTATGTCGTAGCGCGCGCAGATCCGGGCCGTGAGGCGGGCCGAGGCCTCGTACATCTCGTCCGTGAAGTCCTGCGGCCGGTCCACGAAACCCGCGTGCTCGATGCCGACACTGCGCTCGTTGTAGTCGCGGTTGCCCGCGTGGTACGCCACGTCCAGCTCGCGGATCATCTGGGCGATGTGCCCGTCCTTGCGGACGATGTAGTGCGAGGCCGCCTTGTGCGCCGGGTCCTGGAACGCCTTCACCGCGCTGTCGAAGCTGCCCTGGGTGACATGGATGACCACCATGTCTATCCCGTAGTCGTCGGGCCGGTCCGCACGGCGCCAGTTCGCGTCCGACGCGGCCACCCAGCGCGCGCCCGCGTAGTCGACCTCGCCCTCCTTGCGCGGCTTCTCCACGCCCGGCACGCGCCACCACAGCCGGCCCAGCTCGTCCCGGGCCAGCACCGCGGAACCCGCGGCGGCCGCCACCCCGCCGACGATCAGGGCCCGCCGCCCGATGCGCCGGTCCGTGTCCTTGGATGCTCGTCTCGCCCCCATGTGATCGCCAACGGATACCCGGCGGCCCTGGTTCCCGCGCCCCCTTACCCTGGAAGCGTTATGACTCACACCCCGCAGCGCTCCCGTCCCCTCCGCGTCCTGGCCGCCATGTCCGGCGGAGTCGATTCCGCCGTCGCCGCCGCCCGCGCGGCCGAGGCGGGCCACGACGTGACCGGCGTCCACCTCGCGCTCTCCGCCAACCCCCAGTCCTTCCGCACGGGCGCGCGGGGCTGCTGCACCATCGAGGACTCGCGCGACGCCCGCCGCGCCGCGGACGTCATCGGCATCCCCTTCTACGTGTGGGACCTCGCCGACCGCTTCCGTGAGGACGTCGTCGAGGACTTCGTCGCCGAGTACGAGGCCGGCCGCACCCCCAACCCCTGCCTGCGCTGCAACGAGAAGATCAAGTTCGCGGCGCTGCTGGACAAGGCGCTCGCGCTGGGCTTCGACGCGGTCTGCACGGGCCACTACGCCAAGGTGATCGTCCACGAGGACGGCACCCGCGAGCTGCACCGCGCCTCCGACATGGCCAAGGACCAGAGTTACGTCCTCGGCGTCCTGGACGACAAGCAGCTCGCCCACGCGATGTTCCCGCTCGGCGACACGGTCACCACCAAGGACGAGATCCGCGCCGAGGCCGAGCGCAGGGGCCTGGCGGTGGCCAAGAAGCCCGACTCGCACGACATCTGCTTCATCGCCGACGGCGACACCCAGGGCTTCCTCGCGAACCGGCTCGGCCGCTCCGAGGGCGACATCGTCGACGAGTCCGGCAACCGGCTCGGCACGCACGAGGGCGCGTACGGCTTCACCATCGGCCAGCGCAAGGGCCTGCGCATCGGCACCCCGGCCCCCGACGGCAAGCCGCGCTACGTCCTCGACATCTCCCCGGTCACCAACACGGTCACGGTCGGCCCGGCCGACGCGCTGGACGTCAGCGCCCTGACCGCGATCAAGCCGCGCTGGTGCGGCGTCGCCCCCACCGGCCCGGGCACCTACACGGCCCAGCTCCGCGCCCACGGCGGCGAGACCGAGGTCACCGCCGAGCTGGTCGACGGCCGGCTGGAGGTGTCCTTCGCCGAGCCGGTCCGCGGCGTCGCCCCCGGCCAGGCGATCGTCCTGTACGACGGCACACGCGTGGTGGGCTCGGCGACGATCGCGTCGACCAGGCGAGCGACGGCGGGCGTGGCCTGACCTGGGCGGACAGGCCGCCGTCCCTCTCACCCCCGCGAGAAGAACTCCACCAGCACCGGCGCCATCACATTCGGCTCCACCATGTGCGTCTGGCCCTGGAGCGTGCGGTACGACCCGTCGGGGACGGAGTCCGCGATCGCCCGGGCCGCCTCGCGCAGCCAGCCGGGGCTCGCGTCGCCCGCGATCGCCAGGACGGGGACGCCGACCGACGCCAGCCGGTCCCGGGGGACCCGCCCGTCGCGCATGACGGCGTCGTCGTAGGCGAGGCTCGGGGCGATCGACTCCATGCCGGCCCACATGGGGGACTGCCGGGCGCCCTGGATCACCCCCTCGGCCAGGCCGGTCAGCCGCAGGAACAGCTCGACCGCGTCCCCGCGCCGCCCCTCACCGAGCGCCTGAGTCAGCCGCCGGGTGTACTCCGCGCGCTCCTCGGCACCCTCCTCCGACATCGCGAACGGCGTCTCGTACACCGCGACCCGCCGCACCGGCAGTCCGCTCGCCGCCGCCTCCAGCACCAGCGCCCCGCCCGACGAGATGCCGTACAGGAACGCCTCGCCGCCCACCGCCTCGATCACCGCCGCCAGGTCCTCGACCTCGCGTTCCACTGCGTACGGCGCCGTGTCCCCGCTGGCACCGCGGCCCCGGCGGTCGTACACGACGGCCTGGAAACGCTCCGAGAGCGACACGGCGAGCGGCGCCAGGGTGCCGCCCGTCGACATCGCACCGCTCACCAGGACGACGGCGGGTCCCCGGCCGGTGCTCTCGTAGGCGATGCGGGTGCCGTCGCGCGAAAGGATCCTCTTGTCCATGTCAGTGCAGACTGCCGCACGGCACGGTGTTCATGGGTGAGGCGGGCCGTGCGTCAGCCGATCACAACACTTCCACTTCGTAGAAGCACAGGTGGTCCTTGATCTCCGCGACGTCCGGCTTGGGCTCCGGGTACGCCCAGACGAGGTCCGCGGCGTCCGGCAGGGACCAGTAGGACGCGGTGCCCTTGAACGGGCAGTACGTGCGCGTGCCGGACGGGGTCAGCAGGTCGAGGCGGACGTCCTCGGCCGGGATGTAGTAGCGGTCGGGACAGCCCGTCTCGCGCAGGACCAGGGGCCGGTCGCTCTCGGCCAGGACCTGCCCGGCGTGCGCCACCCGCACGGGCCGGTCACTCTTCTCGACGGTGATGCGATGCCCGGTGGTCACGATCGCGCTCCTTGGGTAGCCGACTCCCCGGATACAGCGCACGCTGAAGCGGAGTTCTTCCCTCGCCGCAGGAGGCCACCCATGCGAGCCACGGAACGGGCCCGAAACCGCAGCGCCCTGGTCCACCAGATCCGGTACGCCCTGCGCCACCCCGAGCGCGTGCCCGCGCACGCCCGGCGCGCGGTGCGGGACGCCTGGCTGCGGCTGCGCTACCGCGACCACATCGCGTACTACCGCGCCGTCATGGCCTCCGACGCGGCGCGCAGCGCGGAAGCGGCGGTGGGGCACAACCCCTCGCGCGAGGCGTGGACGCGGATCGGGCGCATGCAGTTCGACTACCTCGTGGGACACGGCCTCCAGCCGCACCACCGCATGCTGGAGATCGGCTGCGGCAACCTGCGCGCCGGGCGCCTCTTCATCGACTACCTCGACACCGCGCACTACTACGGCATCGACATCTCGCCGCACATCCTGCTCGCCGCCCAGGACACCCTCGTGGCCGAGGGCCTCCAGTCCAAACTGCCCTACCTGGCGCTCGCCGACGACCTCACCTTCGCCTTCCTGCCCGACGCGCACTTCGACGTCGTCCACGCGCACAGCGTCTTCTCGCACTCCCCGCTGCACGTCATCGAGGAGTGCTTCGCCCACGTCGGCCGGATCCTCGCGCCCGGCGGGTTCTTCGACTTCACGTTCGACCGCACCGAGGGCGAGGAGCACCAGGTGCTGCACGAGGACTTCTACTACCGGACGGCGACGCTGACGGCACTCGCCGCCAAGTACGGCCTGAACGCCCGGTTCATGGACGACTGGGAACAACTCCCGCACCGGCAGTCCAAAATGCGGATCACCGCGACGGCGGACCGGGCCCGTACGGTGGGCTCATGAACATCTGTGTCTTCCTCTCCGCCGCCGACCTCGACGAGCGCTACACCACTCCCGCGCGGGAGTTCGCCAAACTGCTGGGCAAGGGCGGCCACACCCTCGTGTGGGGCGGCTCCGACGTCGGCCTCATGAAGGTGGTCGCCGACGGGGTGCAGGAGGCGGGCGGCCGGCTCGTCGGGGTCTCCGTGCAGTTCCTCTCCGCCAAGGCCCGCCCCGGCGTCGACGAGATGGTCGTCGCCCGTGACCTCGCCGAGCGCAAGAAGCTGCTTCTGGAGAAGGCCGACGCCGTGGTGATCATGGTCGGCGGCACCGGCACGCTCGACGAGGCGACGGAGATCCTGGAACTGAAGAAGCACGGCCACACGGACAAGCCCGTGGTCCTGCTCAACACCGCGGGCTTCTACGACGGCCTGAAGGAGCAGTTCCGCCGCATGGAGGACGAGGGCTTCCTGCCCCGCCCGCTCACCGACCTGGTGTTCTTCGCGGAGGAGCCGGTGGGCGCGCTGGCGTACCTGGAGGAGAGCCGGGGCGTGGCGTGAACCTGGGCCTGCGCCCTGTGTGACCGCCGCGTGATGCGAGCATGGCGGGCATGGCTACTCATGTGATCACCGGAGCCGGTTCCGGCATCGGCGCGGCCGTGGCCCGCCGTCTGCACGCGCGCGGGGACGACCTCGTGCTGCACGCGCGCGACGCGGGCCGCGCGAAGGAGCTGGCGGCCGAGTTCCCCGGGGCGAGGACCCTGGTCGGCGACCTCGCCGACCCCGACAGGCTCTCCTGGGCCTTCTCCCACCAGTCGCTGCCCGACCGCGTGGACTCGCTGCTGCACATCGCGGGGGTCGTCGACCTCGGCCCGGTCGGCGAGCTCACCCCGAAGACCTGGCGCCACCAGCTCAACGTCAACCTCGTCGCCCCGGCCGAGCTGACCCGCCACTTCCTGCCCCAGCTGCGCGCCGCCCGCGGCCACGTGGTCTTCGTCAACTCCGGGGCCGGGCTCAACGCCCACGCCGGCTGGTCCGCGTACGCCGCCTCCAAGCACGGTCTGAAGGCCCTCGCCGACTCCCTCCGTCACGAGGAGCACGGCAATGGCGTCCGCGTCACCTCCGTCTATCCCGGCCGCACGGCCAGCCCCATGCAGGCCAAGGTCCACCAGCAGGAGGGCAAGGAGTACGACGCGTCGAAGTGGATCGACCCCGAGTCGGTCGCGACGACGATCCTCATGGCCCTGGACCTGCCGAGGGACGCCGAGGTCAACGACCTGACGGTCCGACCGGGGAACTGACCGGCCGGGCCGCTGCGTAGGCTGCTGCGGTGAGCGAAAACAGCCAGTTCAGGTTCGGTGCCGCCACCGGTGTCGGCTCCATGCCCGGGGGCGACGCCCGGGAAGCCGTCAAAACGGTCACCGGAACCTTCGAGGACTTCCCCTTCCTGCCCGAACTGCCCGCCCGCGGACCCGGCGCGGACATGATCGGGCGGACCGCCGGCCTGCTCGTCGAGCTGTACGCGCGCGTGGAGCCCAGCGGCTGGCGGCTCGGCGACCGCCCGGGGCGGGACACCAAACGGGCCCGCTCCTGGCTCGGCGAGGACCTCGACGCGCTGGAGGAATTCACGCAGGGGTACGCGGGGCCGCTGAAGGTGCAGGTCGTGGGGCCCTGGACCCTCGCCGCCAACCTGGAGCTGCGCAACGGCGAAGCCGCCCTCTCCGACCCCGGCGCCTGCCGCGACCTCGCCGCCTCCCTCGCCGAAGGCCTCCGGCAGCACCTCGCCGAGGTGCAGCGGCGGATCCCCGGCGCGCAGCTCGTCCTCCAGCTCGACGAGCCGTCCCTCACCGCCGTCCTGCGCGGCCAGGTGAAGACCGCCAGCGGCTACCGCACCCACCGGGCCGCCGACCGGCAGATCGTCGAGCAGACGCTGCGCGACCTGGTCGGGATGCACACGGACGGGCCGGTCGTCGTCCACTCCTGTGCCCCCGACGTCCCGTTCGCCCTGCTTCGCCGGGCGGGTGCCGCGGCCGTCTCCTTCGACTTCTCCCTGCTCACCGAGCGTGACGACGAGGCGATCGGGGAGGCGGTGGAGGGCGGTACCCGGCTCTTCACCGGTGTCGTCCCGTCCGCGGAGGGCCCATTGTCAGACCCTGCCGGTAGCGTCATGGGTGTCAGGACGCTGTGGCGCAGGCTGGGGCTGTCACCGGGGCTTCTCGCGGAGGCGGTCACGGTCACTCCGGCGTGCGGACTCGCGGGGGCCTCCCCGGGGTACGCGCGCACGGCTCTCGCGCACTGCGCCCGGGCGGCGAGATCCCTCGCGGACAACCCAGAGTAACGGGAGGACGACACGGTGGCCGGCGACAAGCAAGCGGAGACGACGACGGTGCCCGCCGAGGCACGGGAGAAGCACGCGCGCCTCGCGGAGCAGATCGAGGAGCACCGCTTCCGCTACTACGTGAAGGACGCTCCCGTCGTCAGCGACGCGGAGTTCGACCAGCTGCTGCGTTCCCTGGAGGCGCTGGAGGAGGAGTTCCCGGAGCTGCGCACCCCGGACTCGCCGACGCAGAAGGTCGCCGGCGCGTACGAGACGGAGTTCACGGCGGTCGAGCACCGCCAGCGCATGCTCTCCCTCGACAACACGTTCAACGACGAGGAGATGGCCGCCTGGACGGAGCGCATCGCCAGGGAACTGGGCGAGCAGGACTACCACTTCCTGTGCGAGCTGAAGGTCGACGGCCTCGCCGTGAACCTCACCTACGAGCACGGCCGTCTCACCCGTGCGGCGACCCGCGGCGACGGTCGCACAGGCGAGGACATCACGCCGAACGTCCGGACGATCGCGGAGATCCCCGAGCGCCTCAAGGGCGACTCCGTCCCCGACCTCGTGGAGATCCGCGGCGAGGTCTACTTCCCGATGGAGAAGTTCCAGGAGCTCAACGCCCGTCTGGTCGAGGCCGGTGACAAGCCGTTCGCCAACCCGCGCAACGCGGCGGCCGGTTCCCTGCGCCAGAAGGACCCGCGCGTCACCGCCACCCGCCCGCTGCACATGGTGGTCCACGGCATCGGCGCCCTGGAGGGCTTCACCGGCCTGACCCGCCTCTCCCAGGCCTACGACCTGCTCAAGACCTGGGGCCTGCCCACTTCCCGGCACAACAAGGTGGTCGACGGCCTCGACGGCGTACGGGAGTTCATCGCGTACTTCGGCGAGAACCGCCACTCCGTGGAGCACGAGATCGACGGCGTGGTCGTCAAGCTCGACGAGATCCCGCTCCAGGGCCGCCTCGGCTCGACCTCGCGCGCCCCGCGCTGGGCGATCGCGTACAAGTACGCGCCGGAGGAGGTCAACACCAAGCTCGTCAACATCCGCGTGGGCGTGGGCCGCACGGGCCGGGTCACGCCGTACGCCCAGGTCGAGCCGGTCACGGTCGCGGGCTCCGAGGTCGAGTTCGCCACGCTGCACAACCAGGACGTGGTCAAGGCCAAGGGCGTCCTCATCGGTGACACGGTGGTGCTGCGCAAGGCCGGTGACGTCATCCCGGAGATCCTCGGCCCGGTCGCCGACCTGCGCGACGGCAGCGAGCGCGAGTTCGTCATGCCGAGCGAGTGCCCCGAGTGCGGTACGGCCCTGCGGCCGATGAAGGAGGGCGACGTCGACCTGCGCTGCCCGAACGCCCGCACCTGCCCGGCCCAGTTGCGCGAGCGCCTGTTCTACCTCGCGGGCCGCAAGGCGCTGGACATCGAGCACTTCGGCTACGTCGCCGCCGCCGCCCTCACCAAGCCGCTGGAGCCCGAGGACCCGCCGCTGGTGGACGAGGGCGACCTGTTCGACCTCACCGTCGACCGGCTGCTGCCCATCAAGGCGTACGTCCTCGACTCGGACAGCGGCCTGCCCAAGCGCGATCCGAAGACCGGCGAGGAGAAGGTCGCCACGATCTTCGCCAACCAGGAGGGCCAGCCCCGCAAGAACGCGCTCGCCATGCTGGAGAACATCGCGGCGGCCAAGCAGCGCCCGCTCGCCCGCATCATCACCAGCCTGTCGATCCGTCACGTGGGACCGGTCGCCGCCGAGGCGCTGGCCCGCGAGTTCCGCTCGATCGAGCGCATCGACAAGGCCACGGAGGAGGAGCTGGCGGTCACCGAGGGCGTCGGCCCGACCATCGCCGCCTCCCTCAAGCAGTGGTTCGCCGAGGACTGGCACCGCGAGATCATCCGAAAGTGGAAGGCCGCCGGCGTCCGCATGGAGGAGGAGAGCACCGGCGAGGACGAGGGACCGCGCCCGCTCGAAGGGCTCACGGTCGTCGTCACGGGCACCCTCGAACACTTCACGCGGGACGGCGCCAAGGAGGCGCTGCAGAGCCGCGGAGCGAAGGTGACCGGCTCGGTTTCGAAGAAGACTTCATTCGTCGTTGTGGGTGACAGTCCTGGATCGAAATACGACAAGGCGATGCAGTTGAAGGTCCCGGTCCTGAACGAGGAGGGTTTCGGGGTCCTGCTGGAACAAGGACCGGACGCGGCGGCCGAAGTCGCTCTTTCGGCCGAGGAGTAGCGGTTGAAGGCCACCCGTTCGGCGCATACCAGATGCATACGGGTGGCCGGGGCGCATTCAGGCAACCGTCGGCGACCGCTGCCCGTGGAAGCCTTCTGCGGCCTACTGTTGAGATGTGCGCCTGCCGTGCCCAGCTGCGGTCGGGGCATCTTCGTGCTCGCGGAGCACGAGGAAGTTTTTTCCAACGCGGGCCGCCCAAGGGTTGTCGGGCACCGGGCCGCGGGGCGTGGGCACCGCCGGCTGTGAGAGGGACGGGAATGGAACCGACCGAGAGCGCCGTGCCGGGCTCACGGCTGCGCCTGCGCCGCATGGCGGTCGTCTGGCGTGCAGTCCGTGGGACGGGCCGGCCGGCGGGGCGTCCGGGCGCGAAAGTGCGCGCCGTCGGACAGTACACCGCGGACGGGCGCACCCCCGGGGGGCGCGCCGCGGCGGACGGCCGCGGCGGCGCACAGCCGGTCACCGAGCACACATCCGGCCTGACCGGCGCGGACGCGGACCCCGAACGGCACCTGTCCTGGCCCGCGCTGCCCGCGGCCGTCGTCGCGGCGGCCGGGTTCGTCCTGGGCGCCGGCTTCTACCGCGCCTTCACCGGCGGCCACGCGCTCTTCCCGTCCGGCACGGCCGGCTGGGCGCTGGCCGTGCTGACCGGCATCATCGTCGGCCACCTCGTCATGCTGGGCCGCTCCCGCTGGTGGGGCGGCACCGGCTCGGGCGCCGCCCTCACGCTCGCCGTGCTGCTGCTGTACGGCTGGCTGCCGGCCGGCATGGTCAGCCTCACGGTCGTCGTGCTGGTCGGCATAGCCCGCCGCAACCGCTGGCGCCAGGGCATCCTGCACGGGGCGGTCGACCTCCTCGGCATCGGCGCCGGCGCACTGGTGCTGGGCGTCTTCGGGTCCGTACCGTCCGTCGAGTCCCCCTCGGATCCGGACAGCTGGACTCTCTACACGGCGCCCGAGGTCGTCCTGGTCGCCGTCTCCTACCTGGCGATCACCCGCGTCCTGCTCTGGTACCTGCACGCCCCGCGCCCCGGCCTGCCCACCGTCGCCCGCACGGCCCTGGTCAGACAGGGGCTGGTCGCCGTCGCGCTGCTGGGGATCGCGCCGCTGGTCTGCGTGGTGGCCATGGCCAAGCCGATCCTGCTGCCGCTGTTCTCCATCCCCCTCATCGCCCTGGACTCCACCCTCTGGATAGCCCGGGCCCGCGCCGAGGAGCAGCTGCGCGACCCGCTGACCGGGCTGCCCAACCGTCAGTGGCTGCTGGAGCGCATCTGGACCGCACTCGACGACGCCGAGCGGATCGACGCGCGCGCCGCCCTCATGCTGATCGACCTCGACCGTTTCCGGTCCGTCAACGACACGCTCGGTCATCTGGCCGGTGACCGGCTGCTCCTCCAGATCGCCGACCGGCTGCGGGTGGCGCTGCCGCGCGGGGCGGAGGCCGCGCGGCTCGGCGGGGACGAGTTCGCCGTCTTACTGCCGGTCGCCGACTCCACGACGTCCGCGACCCGGGTCGCCCGCAACCTGGTCGCCGCGCTCAGCTCACCCCTCGACCTCGACGGCCTCACCCTCGTCCTGGAGGCCAGCGCCGGGGTCGCCGTCTTCCCCGACCACGCGCTGGACGCCGAGGGGCTGCTGCGACGGGCGGACGTGGCGATGTACCAGGCGAAGCGGGACCGTACGGGCGTGGAGGTCTACGAGTCCAAGCGCGACTCGAACACCCCGGACCGGCTCGGTCTGCTGGGAGACCTCCGCAGGGCGCTGGACGCCCACGAGGTCGAGCTGCACTACCAGCCCAAGGTCCGCTTCGACGGACAGGTCGCGGGTCTGGAGGCCCTGGTCCGCTGGGTGCACCCCGAGCGGGGCAAGGTCCCGCCGGACGAGTTCATAGCGATCGCCGAGTCCTCGGGCCTGATGCCCCACCTCACCGAGTACGTCCTGGAGACCGCGCTCGGCCAGGTCGCGCGGTGGCGGGCCCAGGGACTGTTCGTCCCGGTCGCGGTCAACGTCTCTCCGCGTGACGTGCACACCCCCGGCTTCGCCGGCTCGGTCGCCGCCCGGCTGGCCCGGCACGGCGTCCCGGCGGGAGCGCTCCAACTGGAGATAACGGAACACGTCCTCCTGGAGGACCCGCAGCGCGCCGCCGACACCCTCAACGGGCTGACCGGCCACGGCGTGAAGATGTCCCTGGACGACTTCGGCACGGGCTACTCCTCGCTGGTGCACCTGCGCAAGCTCCCGGTCAGCGAGCTGAAGATCGACCGCTCGTTCGTCGCCCGGCTCGCCGTCGACACCGAGGACGCGGAGATCGTGCGCTGCACGGTCGACCTCGCGCACTCCCTCGGCCTGCTCGTCGTCGCCGAGGGCGTCGAGGACGACGAGACCTGGGAGCGCCTGCGCGACCTCGGCTGCGACGCCGTCCAGGGCTGGCTGGTCGCCGCCGCGATGCCCCCCGAGGAGACCACGGCCTGGCTCCGCGCCCGCGGCTCCCGCGGCTGGCAGCGCCCCCGGGCCGCCCTCCCGGCGGCCACGGCGGACGACTCGGGCCGCATCGCCTGAGGCCCCGGCCCGGACCGGTTCGGTCGCCGGTCCTGGGAGACTCCGGACGGGCCCGGCTGCCGGGGCCGGGCAAACCGTTTCACGGTCACGCCTGCCCGCCCCATAGGATTAGGGCCTGGCGCCACATTCCCGCCTGCCGTGCGACGCCTGGCACGCACGCTCGCCGTGTTGCCGAATCGCCCACGTGGCTGTGCCACGAGGACGCTCCGGCGCCTTGCGATCGCACGCGCGAGACGCCGCACGGCCCGCCCTCCGGGCGGACGACGGGAATGTGACGCCAGGCCCTAGGCCCGAACCACACGACACTCACCCCAGAGGATCGCTGCATGCCTGGCATCACGCGCGAGGAGGTCGCCCACCTCGCCCGGCTGGCGCGTCTGGAGCTGAAGCCCGAAGAGCTCGACCACTTCGCGGGACAGCTGGACGACATCATCGGCGCGGTGGCCCGCGTCAGCGAGGTCGCCGACCAAGACGTACCGCCGACCTCGCACCCGCTCCCGCTGACGAACGTCATGCGCCCGGACGAGGTCCGTCCCTCGCTCACCCCCGAGCAGGCGCTCTCCGGAGCCCCGGCCCAGGAGCAGCAGCGTTTCAAGGTGCCGCAGATCCTGGGGGAGGAGTAACCCGCCATGACGGACAGCCCCATCATCAAGCTCACGGCCGCCGAGACCGCCGCCAAGATCGCCTCCGGCGAGCTCACGGCCGTCGAGGTCACCGAGGCCCACCTCGCCCGGATCGAGGCCGTCGACGAGAAGGTGCACGCCTTCCTGCACGTCGACCGCGAGGGCGCGCTCGCCCAGGCCCGTGCCGTCGACGAGAAGCGTGCCAAGGGGGAGAAGCTCGGTCCGCTGGCCGGCGTTCCCCTGGCGCTCAAGGACATCTTCACCACCGAGGGGATCCCGACCACCGTCGGTTCGAAGATCCTCGAAGGCTGGATCCCGCCGTACGACGCGACCGTCACGAAGCGGCTCAAGGCCGCCGACGTGGTCATCCTCGGCAAGACCAACATGGACGAGTTCGCCATGGGCTCCTCCACCGAGAACAGCGCCTACGGGCCGACCGGCAACCCGTGGGACCTGACCAAGATCCCCGGCGGCTCCGGCGGCGGTTCGTCCGCAGCGCTCGCCTCCTTCCAGGCCCCGCTCGCCATCGGCACCGACACCGGCGGCTCCATCCGCCAGCCCGCCGCCGTCACCGGCACGGTCGGCGTGAAGCCGACGTACGGCGGCGTGTCGCGGTACGGCATGGTCGCCTTCTCCTCCTCCCTCGACCAGGGCGGCCCCTGCGCCCGCACGGTCCTGGACGCGGCCCTGCTGCACGAGGTGATCGCCGGCCACGACCCGCTGGACTCCACCTCGATCGACGCCCCGGTCCCGCCGGTCGTCGAGGCCGCCCGCAACGGCAGCGTGGAGGGCATGCGCGTCGGCGTCGTCAAGCAGTTCCGCGGCGAGGGCTACCAGGCCGGTGTCATCCAGCGGTTCGACGAGTCGGTCGCGCTGCTGAAGGACCTGGGCGCCGAGATCGTCGAGCTGGACTGCCCGTCCTTCGACCTGGCGCTGTCGGCGTACTACCTGATCGCGCCGTCCGAGTGCTCCTCCAACCTCGCCCGCTTCGACGGCCTGCGCTACGGCCTGCGCACCGGCGACGACGGCACGCACTCCGCCGAGGAGGTCACCTCCCTGACCCGCGAGGCCGGCTTCGGCCCCGAGGTCAAGCGCCGCATCATGCTCGGCACGTACGCGCTGAGCTCCGGCTACTACGACGCGTACTACGGCAGCGCCCAGAAGGTCCGCACGCTCATCAAGCAGGACTTCGACAAGGCGTTCGAGCAGGTCGACGTGATCGTCTCCCCGACGACCCCGACCACCGCCTTCGCGATCGGCGAGCGCGCCGACGACCCGATGGCGATGTACCTCGCCGACCTGTGCACCATCCCGACCAACCTGGCGGGCAACGCGGCCATGTCGCTGCCGTGCGGTCTCGCCCCGGAGGACAACCTCCCGGTCGGACTGCAGATCATCGCCCCGGTCATGAAGGACGACCGTCTTTACAAGGTCGGCGCCGCCGTCGAGGCCGCCTTCGTGGAAAAGTGGGGCCACCCGCTGATCGAGGAGGCTCCGTCGCTGTGAGTGCACTGACCAAGGCCAAGGGCTTCAAGAAGTCCAGGTCCGGCACGTACCTGTCCATGGCCGGGACCGCGTTCGGCGCGATCGGCGTCGCCAAGCGGCTGAAGAAGGCCCGCGCCGACAAGGACACCCTGGTCCTGATCGACGCCACCGTGTCCGCCGTCGCCATCGTCACCGGCCTCGCGATCCTGTACCGCGAGCTGAAGCGGCTGGGCGACGACGACGTCCTGCTGGGCTGAGAGGGAAGTTTCACCGTGACCACCACGACCGACCTGGTGTCGTACGAGGAAGCACTCGCGTCGTACGACCCCGTCATGGGCCTCGAGGTCCATGTCGAACTCGGCACCAAGACCAAGATGTTCTGCGGTTGCTCGACCGCCCTCGGCCAGGACGCCAACGCGCAGACCTGCCCCGTGTGCCTCGGCCTGCCCGGCGCGCTCCCGGTCGTCAACGCGACCGGCGTCGAGTCCGCGATCAAGATCGGCCTCGCGCTGAACTGCGAGATCGCCGAGTGGTGCCGCTTCGCCCGGAAGAACTACTTCTATCCGGACATGCCGAAGAACTTCCAGACCTCCCAGTACGACGAGCCGATCGCCTTCAACGGCTACCTCGACGTGCAGCTGGAGGACGGCGAGACCTTCCGCGTGGAGATCGAGCGCGCCCACATGGAGGAGGACACCGGCAAGTCCACGCACGTGGGCGGTGCGACGGGCCGTATCCACGGCGCCTCGCACTCGCTCCTGGACTACAACCGCGCCGGCATCCCGCTCATCGAGATCGTCACCAAGCCGATCGAGGGAGCGGGCGAGCGCGCTCCCGAGGTGGCGAAGGCCTACGTCCGTGAGCTGCGCGAGGTCATCAAGGCGCTCGGCGTCTCCGAGGCCCGTATGGAGATGGGCCAGATGCGCTGCGACGTGAACCTGTCGCTGCGCCCGAACGGCACCGAGAAGTTCGGCACGCGTTCGGAGACGAAGAACGTCAACTCGCTGCGGTCCGTGGAGCGCGCGGCCCGCTTCGAGATCCAGCGGCACGCGGCCGTGCTGAGCAGCGGCGGGACGATCATCCAGGAGACCCGGCACTTCCACGAGGACACGGGGTCGACGACCTCGGGCCGGGTGAAGGAGGAGGCCGAGGACTACCGGTACTTCCCGGAGCCCGACCTCGTCCCGGTGGCCCCGTCCCGCGAGTGGGTCGAGGAGCTGCGGGCCGCGCTGCCCGAGCTGCCGCTGGTCCGCCGCAACCGGCTTCGCGAGGAGTGGGGCGTCTCGGCCACCGACATGCAGGCGATCCTCAACGCCGGTGCGCTGGAGCCCATCGTCGCCACCATCGAGGCCGGGGCCGACGCCGCCTCCGCCCGCAAGTGGTGGATGGGCGAGCTGGCCCGCAGCGCCAACGAGTCGGGCAAGGCGCTCGACGAGCTGGCCATCACGCCGCAGCAGGTCGCCCGCGTCACCGAGCTGGTGGCGAAGGGTGACCTGAACGACAAGCTGGCCCGTCAGGTCATCGAAGGCGTCCTCGCGGGCGAAGGCACCCCGGACGAGGTCGTCGACAAGCGCGGTCTGAAGGTCGTCTCCGACGAGGGCGCGCTCACCGCCGCCGTCGACGAGGCCATCGCCGGCAACCCGGCCATCGCGGACAAGATCCGCGGCGGCAAGGTGGCCGCGGCCGGCGCGCTGGTCGGCGCGGTCATGAAGGCGACCCGGGGCCAGGCCGACGCGGCCCGCGTCAAGGAGCTGATCCTTCAGAAGCTGGGCGTCAGCGAGGGCTGAGCCCGGCGTTCTGCGCAGCCCTGGGCGGATGCATCGGGACCGATGCATCCGCCCAGGTGTGTCACATCAGAGGCGGCGTCCCACGACGCGTGCGAAACCGAGGACGTGCTCCACGTCGGCGTGCATCAGCTCCACCGACCAGCGAGCCATGTCCGCCATGAACTCGCTCGGGCTCTCTTCGGCGCACACCTCGCTCCACAGGAGCCAGTCGCGCCAGCCGTCCTCCAGCCACTCGGCCGTCTCGACCTCCACGGCCCCGGTGCGCGTCCACTGCCGCCGCCACCAGGCGGGGGTGTGGAAGGCCCAGAAACCCGGGTCTTTCTGCCAGTACTCCTTCAGGTGCGGCGGCGGCTCGTGGTCGTCGATCTCCTCCCGCAGCGCCGGTACGACGACGCCGATCCGCCCGCCGGGCTTCAGCAGCCGGGTCAGCTCGGGCAGATACAGGTCGTTGGTGCCGAAGTACTGGTACGCGTCGACAGAGACGATCGCGTCGAAGCTGCCCTCGCCGAACGGCAGGTCGTGCGCCTCGGCGAACACGGGCAGAACGCGATCGGCCACGCCCGCCTCGGCGATACGCGCCGCGTTCTCGTCGGGCTTGATCCACAAGTCGGCGGCGACTACCTGGACGTCGTACTCCTTCGCGAGGAATACGGACGTCATGGCGCGTCCGCAGCCCAGGTCGAGCACGCGCGCGCCGGGACGCAGCTGCTCCACGCCCAGCGCCGGGGCCAGCCACTCCAGCAGCCACAGCGCGTTCGGGCCCATCTGGTTCTCGATGGTCCAGCGGACGTCGTAGGCGTTGCTGCGGGGATAGCGGGGGTGGGTCAGACGGTCAGTGAGATGGTCGTTCGAGGTCCTGGAAGTGATGTCGGACATCGGTGAACGGGCTCCTTGAGTCCATGGAAGAGAACAGGGATGCGTCGGAGCTCGGTCGGACCGTCAAACAATGCACCTGCTTCGGCCGGGCGGCGAGGTGCCGCGGGCGTTCCTCGGACCCGCGGACGCTAACAGCCGGCCCGTCGGCCCCGCATCCGGTTTTCGCGCCGGACGCGCTACCGTCTCGGCCATGAGTGGACGCGCTGATTCCGACACCGATCCTGAGATAACGGACCCGGAGGCAGCCACCGCGCAGGACACCGAGCCCGATGCCGTGCCGGACGAGCCCGATGCCATGCCGGGCGAGCCGGATGACGAGCCGGCCGAGCCGGACGAGGAACTGGACGACGAGCCGGACGACGACGATCCGGCGGAGGGTGCGCGGCGGGCCCGCTGGACGGCGGCGGGTACGGGCGCCGCGCTGACCCTGGCAGGGCTGTCCGCGGCGCTGCTCCGCCTCACCCGCTCCGCACCGGCACTCGTCCCGGCGGCGTACGCCGGCGGCGCGGCCGTCTGCGCGGGCGCCGCCGTACTGGGCGCCCGCGGACGCACCCGGCGGGCTCTGTGGCTGCTGATCGCCGGCGTGATGGTGATGGCGCTGGGGGACCAGTTCGACTGATCCCGCCCGCTGTGAATAAGCCCACGAAACCGACAAATGATCTCGCACGCCTGTAAGAGTGATTCCGCATTGCTCATGCGTTCTTTGCGGGCTGTTCAGTTCATGGACGACTGTTCCCGGTCAAAGATCCAAAAAAAGTCACCTGGGAGCACGTTTCGTGGCAGCCCTCGCACGCTGGTGTGTCCAACGCCGTCTGGTCACCGTTCTGCTGTGGCTCCTCGCCTTCGCGGGGGTGGCCACGGGCGCCGCCGTCGCCGGCTCCGCGTACTCGAACGACTACCAGGTCCCCGGCACCGAGTCGGGCCGCGCCACCCAGCTGCTGCACGAGGGCTTCCCGCGGCTCGGCGGCGACAGCGACACCGTCGTCTGGCACACCACGTCCGGCAGCGTCCGCGCCGCCGACGTCGAGCAGACGATGACCCGCGCCCTGGAACGCGTCGAGAACCTGCCCGGCGTGGCCTCCGTGACCAGCCCCTACGACGGGCCGGGCGCGGGACGCGTCAGCGAGGACGGCCGTACGGCGTACGCCACGGTCACCTTCGACGACCAGGCGCAGGACGTCAGCCGGTCCGAGGCGCAGGCCGTCGTCGACACCGCGAAGAGCGCTCAGACCGACGGGCTCCAGGTGGAGCTGGGCGGCAGCGCCGTCGCGCTCACCGAGTCCTCCGGCGGGCACGTCGCCGAGGTCGTCGGGGTGGTCGTCGCCGCGGTCGTGCTGTTCCTCGCCTTCGGCTCGCTGGCCGCCTCACTGCTGCCCATCGCCACCGCCCTGGTCGGCGTCGGCACCGCCTACGCCGGGATCGTGCTGCTCGGGCACGTGATGACCGTCGCCGACTTCGCCCCCATGCTCGGCATGCTGATCGGGCTCGGCGTCGGCATCGACTACGCGCTGTTCATCGTGACGAGACACCGGCGCGGGCTGAAACGCGGGCTGTCCGTCACCGAGGCGGCCACCAACGCCGTAGCGACCACGGGACGGGCGGTCGTCTTCGCGGGTGCCACCGTTTGCATCGCCCTGCTGGGCATGCTGATCCTGCGGCTGAGCTTCCTCAACGGCGTCGCCATCGCCGCCAGCCTGACCGTGATCCTCACCGTCGCGGCCTCCGTGACGCTGCTGCCCGCCCTGCTGTCCCTCATCGGTATGCGGGCACTCAGCCGCCGCGAGCGCCGCCGCCTGGCGGAGCACGGGCCCGAACCCGAACTGCCCACCGGCTTCGCCGCCCGCTGGTCGGCGTTCGTCGAGCGCCACCCCAAGGTGCTCGGCGCGGTCGCCCTGGTGGTCATGGCCGTCCTCGCGCTGCCCACGTTCTCCCTGCACCTGGGCACCTCCGACCAGGGCAACGACCCGAAGACAGCCACCACCCGCAAGGCCTACGACCTCCTCGCCGACGGCTTCGGCCCCGGCGTCAACGGCCCGCTCACCCTCGTCACGAAGGTCGACGGAGCCGACGAGAAGCTCGCCCTGGACAACCTCGACGCCACGCTCCGGACCACCGAGGGCGTCGCCTCGGTGACGCCGGTGACCTTCGGCTCCGGCGGCGACACCGCGTACCTCACCGTCGTCCCCGAGTCCTCGCCGCAGTCGAAGCAGACCAGCGACCTCGTCGACCGGCTGCGCGAGGAGGTGCTGCCCCGGGCCGAGGCGGGTACCTCGCTCGACACGCAGGTCGGCGGCATGACGGCCGGCTACGACGACTTCGCCGACATCATCGTCGCCAAGCTGCCCGTCTTCGTCGGGGTCGTGATCGGCCTGGGCTGTCTGCTGCTCCTGCTCGCCTTCCGGTCGATCGGCATCCCGCTGAAGGCCGCCGCGATGAACGTCGCCGCCGTGGCCTCCGCCTTCGGAGTGGTCACCGCGATGTTCCAGTGGGGCTGGGGCAGCGAACTGCTCGGCCTCGGCAGCGCCGGGCCCATCGAGCCCTTCCTGCCCGTGATCATGGTGTCGGTGCTCTTCGGCCTGTCCATGGACTACCAGGTCTTCCTGGTGAGCCGGATGTACGAGGAGTGGCTGGAGACCGGCGACAACCGGCGGGCCGTCCGGGTCGGCCTCGCCGAGACCAGCCGGGTGATCAACTCGGCGGCGGTCATCATGATCTCCGTCTTCCTCGCCTTCGTGCTCAGCGGCGACCGCGTGATCGCCATGTTCGGCATCGCCCTGGCCGCCGCCGTCGCCCTGGACGCCTTCGTCCTGCGCACGCTCCTCGTCCCCGCCCTGATGCACCTGCTCGGCGGCGCCAACTGGTGGCTGCCCCGCTGGCTCGGCAAGCGCCTGCCGCGGATCAGCATCGAACCGCCCGAGTGCCGTGCCGCGCATGAGAGGCTGGCCGCCGCGACGGACGCCGAGGTGGCGGACGTCCTGGCGGAGGAGGAGCGGCAGCGGGATGTACGCGATATCCCTGGGTGACGACGGCGCCGAACTGCGCCCCCTGGAGCCCTGGCACGCGGAGGAGTTCTTCGCGCACCTGGAGCGGGGCAGGGACTTCATCGGGCGGTTCATCAACTTCGGGTCGCAGGAGACGGACGTGGAGTCCGCGCGGGCCATGCTCCAGCGGTACGCCGACATGCGCGCCGCCGACACCCGCTCGCTGCACGGACTGTGGCTGAACGGCAAGCTCGTGGGCGGAGTGCTGTTCCTGAACTTCGACGCCGCGAGCGGCAACTGCGAGGTCGGCTGCTGGCTGGAGCCCGCAGGGACCGGGCGCGGACTGGTCACGCGGGCGATGCGCGTCCTGATCGACTGGGCGGTCGAAGAGCGCGGCATTCACCGGATCGAGTGGGTCGCCGCCTCGGGCAATCAGCCGAGCCTGAACGTGGCCCGGCGCCTCGGCATGACCCGTGACGGTGTGCGACGCGAGGCGCACCCCTATGGTGGCGTACGGCACGATCTCGAAGTCTGGTCGGTGCTGGCACCCGAGTGGCGCGCCGCACGCGTGCGTGCCGCTCACGACGATCATTAAGAGACTTCTCAGACAGCGACCCTACGGTGCGACACATGGCAACGAACGCAGTGGACGAGACCGAGGCCACCGAGGCCACGACCGACGAGAAGGCGGTGGACACCACCAAGTCCGACGAGGTGACCCGGACCGAGGTCCCGGCCGAGGCCGCCGAGACCAAGGAGGAGGGTGCCTCCGGCGTCGGCCAGGGCGCTGCCGCCGTGGTCTCCGCCGCGCTGGGCGTCGTCTCGCTCACCGGCAGCTGGATCGGCACGGTGGCTGCCGCACGGCAGAACCTCGTCGGTCAGCTGGAGACCGCGCAGAACGCGGGTGTGGCCAAGCAGATCCAGGCGGTCTACGGCGACGCCTGGCAGACCACCGCCCTGTGGGGCGGCCTGTTCGCGGTGACGGCGCTGATCGCCGGCGTCTTCGTGCTGGCCCGGCCGGCCTTCGGCACCCCCGGCAGGATCCAGGCCCCCTGGATCAAGTCGGTCGCCTGGGCGGGTGTCGCGCTCGGCGTGATCGGCCTGTTCCTGGCCGTCCTCAAGTACACCGGCATCCTGCTCGGACTGCCGTCGGCGGCCTGAGTCACCGCAGGTCCTGAGGGGTCTTAGGGCATCCGTGAGCACCTTACGGAGGCCCTGAGGCCCCTCAACCGTGTCTAAGGCCCCGCCCGCCCCCGGAAGATGCGGAACTCTCCCGATGTGGCAGCGCCGCCTGGGAGACGAAGGTGGAGGCATCGCAGAAAGCGAAGCCCACGCACCCGACTCTCACCAAGGACACGCCATGTACGAGTACGAGTTCCAGCAGCTGCGCGCCGCCGACCTCATCCGCCGCGCCGACCACGAGCGCCAGGTCCGCGAGGCCGCCCGGGCCCGCCGCGCCGCCCGCCGCGAAGCCGCGGAAGGCTCCGCCGAGCACGAGAGCCATAGCCGCCGCATCCGCCGGCCACGGTCCGCCCGGACCGCGTGAACACGGGGGCGGAACCGGCCGCCTCCGCGCCCACCCACGGGGAGGCGGCCGCCGCTCCGGTGGCCGCCGCTCGTGCGGATGGGGCTGCTGATGTGGCGGCGGTCCGCGGGGAGGCGGCTGCCGGTTCCGGAGGCGTCCGGGTGGGGGCGGCGGCTGGTCCCGGGGGCATCCGGACGGGACCGGCCGCCTCCGCGATCACCCGCACAGAGGCGGCCGCCGCTCCGGTGGCCGCCGCTCGTACGTATGGGGCTGCTGATGCGGCGGCACTCCGCAGGGATGCACCTGCCGGCGCCGGGGTCGTCCGGACGGGGACGACGGCCGGTCCGCCCGGGACGAGCGCCGGTCCCGGGGTCCGGGTGGGGACGACGGCCGGTCCCGGGGTCCGGCGTGGCAAAACCGGTGCCGGGTCGGCGGGCCCGCATGCGATGCTCAGGTCCGTGGAGACCAGGTCCGTCAGCCCCGTGTTCGTCGGCCGGGCAGCCGAGTTGGGCTTGCTCGGCGAGGTGCTCGCCGGTGCCGCCGCGGGCGACCCCCAGGCGTTGCTCATCGGCGGCGAGGCCGGAGTCGGCAAGACCCGCCTCGTCGAGGAGTTCGCCGCCGCGGCCCGCAGGCGGGGCGCGGTCGTCGCGCTCGGCGGCTGCGTCGAGATCGGCGCCGACGGGCTGCCGTTCGCGCCGTTCTCCACCGCCCTGCGCGCCCTGCGCCGCGAGCTGCCCGGGCAGTTCGCCGCCGCGGCCGCCGGGCAGGAGGAGGAGCTGGCCCGGCTGCTCCCCGAGATCGGCACGGCCGCGGCCCGCGAGGCGGCCCGGCACGACGAGGACGGCATGGCCCGCCTCTTCGAACTCACCGCACGCCTGCTGGAACGCGTCACCGCCGAGCACACCGTCGTCCTCGCCCTGGAGGACCTGCACTGGGCCGACGCCTCCACCCGGCACCTGCTCGCCTACCTCTTCCGCACCCTGCGCACCGGCCGCCTCGTCGTCCTCGCCACCTACCGCTCCGACGACATCCACCGACGCCACCCGCTCAGGCCCCTGCTCGCCGAACTCGACCGCCTCCGCACCATCCGCCGCATCGACCTCGCCCGCTTCACCCGCGAGGAAGTGTGCCGCCAGGTCGCCGGCATTCTCGCCCAGGAACCCGACCCGGACCAGATCGACGCGATCTTCGAACGCTCCGACGGCAACGCCTTCTTCGTAGAGGAACTCGCCGTCGCCGCCCACGAGGGCTGCCGCACGGGCCTGACCGACTCCCTGCGCGATCTGCTGCTCGTCCGGGTGGAGGGGCTGCCCGAGACCGCCCAGCAGGTCGCCCGGATCGTCGCCGAGGGCGGCTCCACCGTCGAGTACCGGCTGCTGGCCGCCGTCGCCCGGCTCGCCGAGGACGACCTCATCGAGGCGCTGCGGGCCGCCGTGAACGCCAGCATCCTCACCCCCGCGCCCGGCGGCGACGGCTACCGCTTCCGCCACTCCCTCGTCCGCGAGGCCGTCAGCGACGACCTGCTCCCCGGCGAGCGCTCCCGCCTCAACCGCCGCTACGCCGAAGCCCTGGAGGCCGACCCGACCCTCGTCCCGGCCGACCAGCACGCGACGCGCCTGGCCAGTTACTGGTACCACGCCCACGACGCGGCCAAGGCCCTGCCCGCCGTCCTCGACGCCGCCGTCGAGGCCCGCCACCGCCACGCTTACGCCGAGCAACTGCGGCTGCTGGAACGGGCGATGGAACTGTGGGACACCGCCCCCGAAGCCGTACGCCGGACCCTGCGCCCCGTCGACTACGCCGAGGTCTATCCGGCCTGCGGCGGTCCGGAGGCCCCCGCGCTGAGCCACCTCGACCTGCTGGCCGAGGCGGCCGTCGCCGGACGGCTCTGCGGCGAGCGCGAGAGCGCACTGAAGATCACCAAGCGGGCGCTGCGCCAGCTGGACGAGGAGGACGACCCCCTGCGCGCCGCCTGGTTCTGGATCCAGCGCTCCCGGCTGGTGCAGCGGCTCGCCCGCGGCGACGGCTGGAAGGAGATCGCCACCGCGCAGGACCTGGTCCGTGGCTTGCCGCCGTCCGAGGTGCACGCCGAAGTGCTCGCCACGGTCGCCCACTGGTCGATGCTCCGCCAGCCGGGCCCGGAGGCCCTGACGGCCGCCGAGCGTGCGGTGGAGTACGCGCGCATGGTGGGCGCCGACGACATCGAGTCCAACGCCCGGCTGACCCTCGGCGGGCTCATGATCGACGCCGGGCAGATCGAGGCCGGTCTGGCCCACATGTACGAGGTCAGGGACGAGGTCGTGGCCCGGGGACTCGCCGGGGTCGTGGGCCGCAGCCATGTGAACCTGCCCTCCGCCCTGGAGGGCATCGGGCGCTCCGAGGAGTCCGTGGACGTCCTGCACGAGGGCCTGCGCCTCACCGGCAGGATGGGCCTGCGGGAGGCCGAGGGCTGGGTCTGGGGCAACCTCGCCGAGTCGCTCATCTCCCTCGGCCGCTGGGACGAGGCGGCCGAGGCGGCCGTCAGCGCCCAGCGGCGCGGGCAGACGGCCGCGCCGTACGGCTCGGGCGCCAACAGCCTGGCGTTCCTCGCGCTGGCCCGCGGCCGGGTGCCCGAGGCGGCTCGCCATCTCGCCGAGAGCCGCGCCTCCTACGGCCCGCACGACCCCATGCCGCAGCACGACCTCCCGATCGCCTGCCTCACCCTCCAGGTCGCCGTCGCCGAGGGCCGCCTGGCCGACGCCCGCGCCGAACTGGCCCGCGCCCTGGAGTCCGGTTTCCCGCCCGGCACCCAGCGCTACGCCTGGCCCCTGCTGCTCGAAGCCGCCACGGCCGAGGCCGACACCCGGGCGCTGCCGACCGCTCGGAACGGCCGGGAGGAGACCCTGGAGAGCATCTTCGAGGCCGTCAGACGCCTCACCACGAACGCCCCCGTCTGGCTCGCCCACGAGAAGTGGGTCCGCGCCGAACTCCACCGCGCCGCGTTCCACGGCACCGGAAGCCGGAGCGCCCCGGAGATCTGGTCGGAGGTGGTCAGCGCCTTCGAAGCCCTGGAGCGCCCCTACGACCTCGCCCGCGTCCGGTACCGCCTGGCCGAGTCGCTGCTGGCGGACGGCGGCGAGGCCGACGAGCGCGACCGCGCCACGGAACTGCTCCGCCTCGCCCATGCCGCAGCCCGCCACCTCGGGGCCCGGCCGCTCGCCGACGCCGCCACCGCGCTCGCCCAGCGCGCCCGCCTGCCGCTCACGCCCGCCACGGACCCGGCCATCGCCCCCGCGGATCCCGCCGAGGCCCTCGGCCTGACCAGCAGGGAACGGGACGTGCTGCGCCTGGTCACCGCCGGTCACACCAACCGCCGGATAGCCGAGGAGCTGTTCATCTCCCCGAAGACCGCCAGCGTCCACGTCTCCAACATCCTGGCGAAGCTCGGCGTCTCAGGGCGCGGCGAGGCGGCGGCGGTGGCCCACCGGCTGGGGCTGTTCCCGGCCGAATCCGTCATCCCCGGCCCGGCAGGCTGAGGTATACGCTGTAAAGGACGTCGGGGGAGTCGCGGCCCTGGGAGGCTCCGTGTTCAACATGTTCGAGGAACTGTTCTCACCAGGCCGCAAGCACACCCGTGACGAACAGAACCGCTTGGAGCTGACCCGTCAGGACACCGGGGACGGCGATCCCGGACGCGGGCCGATAGACCTGTCGTCCGGGAAGGTCGTCGTACGCCCGCCTCAGGAGCCGGAGGCCGAAGACTCAGAGGACTGACCCCGAGGACGGATCCCGCACTAGCTCACCCGCAGTTCGAGGATCCGGTCGTCCCCGTCCTTCGGGCTGCCCCGGCCGTCCGTGTTGCTGGTCACCAGCCACAGCCGGTCGCCGCCCGCCGGGACCACCGTGCGCAGGCGGCCGTACTCTTCCTCGAGGAACGCCTGCGGTTCGGCCGAGGCCGCGGTGCCGTTCAGCGGGATGCGCCACAGCCGCTTGCCGCGCAGGCCCGCCATCCAGACCGAACCCTCGGCGTAGGCGATGCCGCTGGGCGAGGCCTCGGCCGTGGTCCACTGGTCGACCGGGTTGTGGAACCCGGAGTCGCCGGATGTGCCCTCGGCCTCCGGCCAGCCGTAGTTGTCGCCGGGCTTGATCGCGTTGAGCTCGTCCCAGGTGTCCTGGCCGAACTCCGAGGCGAACAGCCGCTGCTTGGCGTCCCAGGCCAGGCCCTGCACATTGCGGTGGCCGTACGAGTACACCGGCGAGTCCCCGAACGGGTTGCCCGGCGCCGGCTCGCCCTCCGGGGTCAGCCGAAGGATCTTGCCGCCCACGGAGTCCTTGTCCTGGGACAGGCCCGTGTCACCGCTCTCGCCCGTGCCGACGTACAGCATCTTGTCCGGGCCGAACTCGATCCGGCCGCCGTTGTGGATGAAGCCCTTGGGGATGCCCCTGAAGACCGTGTCGGGAGCGCCGAGCTGCTCGCCGGAGGGCTTCTTCTCGTCGTAGAGCATGCGGACGATGCGGTTGTCGGAGGCCGAGGTGAAGTACGCGTAGACCATGTGGTCCGAGGCGTACTCGGGGGACAGGGCGATGCCGAGCAGGCCGCCCTCGCCGGCGGCCGATACGCCCGGCACCTCGCCCAGCTCGGTCTTCTTGCCGGTCTTCTCGTCGACCCGGACGATCGTCCCGTCGTCCCGGGAGGAGACGAGCAGACCGCCGCCGGGCAGCGGGGCGAGGCCCCAGGGGGAGTCCAGGCCCTCGGCGACGGTACGCACCACCTTCACCGAGCCCTCGGCGGGCGGTGTCTCCTCCGCGGCCCGCCCCGCGGGTGCGGAAGACCCGGGTGCGCTACGGCTCGGGGAGGCGCTCCCGTCGGTGCCGGATGATCCTCCGCCGTCGGAGGAACAGCCGGCCGTCAGCAGGAGCGCGGCGGCGGCCAACACGGTCGGCACGGCTCGACGTTGCACGATCATGGTCCCTTCGACGGGGCAGGTCTTCTCCCTGTCATACACCGCGGGCGCCTCCCAAGTTCCCGATCACGGAACCCGGGACCGCGAACACGGGGTTTGCCCGAAACGCCCCCTGCGCGGGACGGGGCTCAGTCCCAGGACCCCTGTGCCGGCGGCAGTTCCGCCACCTCGCGCAGATCCTCCGTCGTCAGGCGCAGGGCCGAAGCGGCGGCGTTCTCCGTGACCCAGCGCTCCTGCTTCGTGCCGGGGACCGGGACCACGTGCCGGCCCTGGGCGAGGACCCAGGCGAGGGCGACCTGGGCGGCGGTGACGTGCTCGCCGTGGCGGCGGGCCACCCGGCGCAGGCCCGCGACGATCGGTTGGTTCGCGGCCATCATCTCGGCCGTGAAGCGGGGGTGGCGGGCCCGGAGATCGTCCGCCTCGAAGCCCGCGCCGGGCCGCAGCCGGCCGGTCAGGAAGCCGTTGCCGAGCGGCATCGCCGCCAGGAACCCGATGCCCCGCGTCTCGCACCACGGCAGCAGCGTCTCCAGAGCCTCCGGCGACCACACCGACAGCTCGGCCTCCACCGCGCTCACGGGGAACACCTGCTGCACCCGCTCCAGCTGCCGTATCGTCGCGTCGTGCAGCCGGGCCCCGGAGCGGCGGCCGGCCCGCGCGCCCACCGCGCACAGGCCCAACGCCCTTACCTTCCCGGCCCGGACGAGCTCCGCCATCGCGCCCCACGTCTCCTCGACGGGCACTTCCGGGTCGGCCCGGTGCAGCTGGTAGAGGTCTATGACGTCCGTCTGGAGGCGCCGCAGCGACGCGTCGCAGGCCCGTTTCACATACCCGGGGCGGCCGTTGGCGACGATGTGCTGGTCACCGACGAGCAGACCGACCTTCGTCGACACGAACGCGTCCGGCCGCCGCTCCTTCAACGCCCGCCCCACCAGCAGTTCGTTGGTGAAGGGGCCGTACATGTCGGCCGTGTCCAGCAGGGACGAACCCAGGTCGAGCGCCCGGTGCACCGCCCTGAGCGACTCGTCCCCCCGCTGCCGCGACGCGCTGTACGCCCAGCTCATCGGCATGCACCCGAGTCCGACGGCCCCCACCGCGAGCGCCGCCGCGCCGATCGTCCTGCGCTCCACCTGGTCGTGACCCTCCCTGTTCCGGCCACCCCAACCTAACCTCTGGCGTCGCACCCTCCTGACATAGCCTCCTGAGCATGACTGCTGACGTGTGGCTGCCCATCCCGCCGGACGAGATCGAGGGCCTCCCCGAGGGCCTCGCCTACCGCTTCTGGAACGGCGAGGAGGACTTCCCCGCGGACCCGGCCGACTGCGCCTTCTACGTCGTCCCCTACATGAAGCCCAGCCCGCTGTGCGTGCGTCCGATGCCGGAGATGAGCCACGTACAGGTCGTGCAGACCCTCTCGGCCGGGATCGACCACGTGGAGCCGGGGCTGCGGCACCTGCCTCCGGGGGTGCGGCTGTGCAACGCGCGCGGAGTGCACGAGGCCAGCACCGGAGAGCTCACCCTCGCGCTGATCCTGGCCTCGCTGCGCGGTGTCCCCGACTTCGTCCGCGCGCAGGACCGCGGGGAGTGGCTCGCCGGGTTCCGGCCCGCGCTCGCCGACAAGAACGTCCTCATCGTCGGATACGGATCGATCGGCGAGGCCATCGAGGACCGGCTCGTTCCGTTCGAGGTGGCGCGGGTGGCGCGCGTCGCGCGCTCCAAGCGCACCACGGCGCGCGGGCCGGTGCATCCGCTCACCGAACTCCCCGCGCTGCTCCCGGAAGCGGACGTCGTCATCCTGTCCACGCCGCTCACCGAAACCACCCGTGGCCTGGCCGGGGCCGACTTCCTGTCCCGCATGAAGGACGGGGCGCTCCTCGTCAACGTCGCCCGCGGCCCCGTCGTCGACACCAAGGCGCTGCTCGCCGAGCTGGAGGGCGGCCGCATCACCGCCGCCCTCGACGTCACCGACCCCGAGCCCCTGCCGCGCGAACATCCCCTGTGGCGTGCGCCGGGGGTACTCATCAGCCCGCACGTCGGCGGTCCCACCTCCGCGTTCCTGCCGCGCGCCAAGCGGCTCCTGGTGGACCAGTTGAACCGTTATGTGAACCGGGAGCCGCTGCGCAACGTGATCCTTACGACGGGTGCATCCGCCGGCTGATCCGAACTCGAGTACCGTCCGCAATCCTTCGGGCGCGGTGGGTACTCATATATCTATTGATCGTCACGGAGCGTAGAGAACCTATGTCCCTGAGTGACGAGACTGGTGTATCGTCCCGACAGGGGCTGCGCCGCGGACCGTTCGGCGCCGGGGATGGACACTTCGGACTGTGAGGGGGGCGACAGGCGATGCACGGCCTATGGACGAGCGATCCGACGGGGCGGGGCTGCCGGCGGCGACCCTGGCGGACGGCCGCGGGCAGACGCGGTCACCACGCCGATCACGGCGGGCACCACACCCACCACAGCGACCACCACACCGACCACAGCCATCACCGCCGCAGGCCCGGCAGCCGCAGAAGGCATGCCCAGCCGGCGCACCGGGGCCGACAGGACCCGGGAGCGGCGCGGACCGGGAGGGTCCGGTGAGCGCGCCGCCGACCCCCGCGCCCACGCTCGACGGAGCGCTGCGGGCACAGCCTCCGTCCCCCGGGGCGCTGCTGCCCCGCACGCCGGCCCCCGGCCCCCGGCCGGGCCCGGCCCTCCAACTCGTCCTCGCCCTGGTCTGCGCGGGATACGCCGTCGGTTCCGCGCTCGGCTGGGGTTCGGGCGAACTGGCCCTGATCATGGGCGACTTCGGGCTGAGCGCCGCGGCGGCCACCGCCGCCGTGTCGTGCTTCCTCTACGCCCGCAGCCGCGACACCCGCTTTCGACCCGCCTGGCTGCTGTTCGGCCTCTCCTCGGCCATGGCGTCCCTGGGCAACCTGGTCTGGGGGTGGTACGAGGTCGTCCTCGGACAGCCCGTGCCCAGTCCCAGCTACGCCGACCTGTTCTTCCTCTGCTTCGCCCCGCCCGCGATCGTCGGGCTGCTCGTGCTCGCCAAGCGGCCGGTCACCAAGGCCGGCTGGGTCTGCCTCGGGCTGGACGCCTGGCTGATCGGCGGCTCGCTGCTCACCCTGGCCTGGAGCCTCGCCCTCGCCCAGGCCGCGAAGTCCGAAGGGCCGAGCGTGGCGCACACCGCGCTGTCGCTGGCGTACCCGCTGCTCGACATCGCGCTGGTGAGCATGGTGCTCGCGCTGCACTTCAGGCGGTCCGCGGTGAACCGCTCCGCCGTCAACACCGCGATCGGCGCGCTCGCGCTGACCGTGATGTGCGACGCCCTGTTCACCTCACCGCTGATGCACCACGACTACCACTCCGGCCAGCTGCTCGACGCGGGCTGGTTCGCCGGCTCGCTGCTCCTGGCCTACGCCCCGTGGGCCGGGCCCCGCACGCCGGACAGCGACCGGCACGGCCCGGACCGGCAGAGCACGGCAGGGCACACGCGCGTGGTGCACGAGCACGTGCCCGGGCAGCGCAGCGGCCCGCACCACCATGTGCCCCTGCCCGGAGGCGAACTCGGCCGGTATCCGGCCGCCCGGCCCATCGCCGGTTCGCTCGCCGCCCTCACGCCGTATCTCGCGGCGGCCGTGTGCACCCTGGGGATCCTCTACAACGTGCTCAACGGCCGCAGCGTCGACCGCGTGGTCCTGCTCACCGGCGGCACGGTCGTGCTCGCGCTGGTGGTGCGCCAGGGCATCATGCTGCTCGACAACATCACCCTCACCCAGGAACTGGCCCAGAAGGAGAACCACTTCCGCTCCCTGGTACAGGGCTCCAGCGACGTCATCATGATCGCCGCACCCAGCGGTGTCCTGAGGTACGTCTCCCCGGCCGCAGCCGGTGTGTACGGCCGTCCGGCGGAGGAGCTGGTGGGCACGGAACTGGCCAACCTCATCCACCCCGAGGATCTGGGCTGCGTCGTGCACGAGGTGCGGCGTTTCCTCGCCGCCGACCCGGTCGAGGAACCCACTACGCGCATCGAGTGCCGATTCCGCTCGGGTGACGGAGGCTGGCTGAACGTCGAGTCGACCGTCAACCGGCATCACGGCGGCCTCATCTTCAACAGCAGGGACGTGACCGAAAGGGTCCGGCTCCAGGCCCAGTTGCAGCACAACGCCGAGCACGACCCGCTCACGGACCTGCCCAACCGCGCCCTGTTCACCAAGCGCGTCCAGCACGCCCTGTCGGGCCGCCGCGCCTCCGACCGGGGTGTGGCCCTGCGGAACACGGCCGTGCTGTTCATCGATCTGGACGGCTTCAAGGCCGTCAACGACACGATCGGGCACCAGGCCGGGGACGAGCTGCTCGTCCAGGCCGCCCGCCGCCTCCAGGACTCCGTCCGGCACGGCGACACCGCCTCCCGGCTGGGCGGCGACGAGTTCGCGGCCCTGATCGTCGGGGACAACACCCGCGACCGCGAGGCGCGGCAGCGGCACATACTGGAGCTCGCCGACCGTCTCAGGACGACGCTGTCCCAGCCCTACCTCATCGACGGCAACGATGTCCGTGTCAACGCCTCCATCGGTGTGGCCTTCGCGGAGGCCGGCCTCGGCGCGGGCGAGCTGCTGCGCAACGCCGACCTCGCGATGTACCGCGCCAAGGCCGGCGGCAAGGGCCGCGTCGAGCTGTACAAGCCGCAGATGCAGCAGGACGTCGTGCGGAAGGCGGAGCTGGCCACGCGCCTGCGGGCCGCGCTGCACGACGGTGAGTTCACCCTGCTGCACCAGCCGGTGGTGTCCCTGGAGGACGGCCGGATCGCGTCGGTGTCCGCGCAGGCGCGCTGGCGCTCCTCGCAGGGGGTGCTGTTCACCCCGGCGGAGTTCCTGCGCGTGGCCGAGGACAGCGACAAGACCGCCGAGCTGGGCCGCTGGATGATCGAGGAGGCCGTCGAGCAGGCCGCCGAACGGCACGGGACCGGGCTGTCCGCGCCGGTCGTCGTCCGGATGAGCGCCCGCCGGCTGCTGGACCGGTCGATGCCGCTCGGTTCGATCGAGGCGCTGCTCACCCGGCACGGACTGCCGTCCGGGTCGCTGATCATCGAGCTGTCCGACGCCGACCCCAGGACCGGCCTGGACGAGCTGGAGCGGCGTCTGGGTGCCCTCAGGCGGGTCGGGGTCCGGATCGCCCTCGACGGGTTCGGCAGTGGCTACGGGGCGATCACGGCCCTCAGGCGGCTGCCCGTCGACGTGCTGAAGCTCGACCGCAGTCTGGTCGAGGGCGTCGTCGAGTCGGCCCGTCTGCACAAGATCACCAGTGGGCTGCTGCGCATCGCCGGCGACCTGGGGCTGCAGTCCGTGGCCGACGGGGTGGATCTGCCCGAGCAGGTCGTCGCCCTGCGCGCGATGGGCTGCACCCACGGGCAGGGGATGGCATTCTCCGGGCCGCTCGACGAGTACCGGCTGCGCCGGGCGCTCGCTTCCGGCCATTATCCGGTGCCGCACGAACCGGCCGAACCGGTGTTCGCGGGCGGTGCCTCGCGGGTGTACAGCTCGGGTGTGTCCGCCGTCATCGGAGGCGGCACGGCCCTCCGCTCACATAATGAGACTCCCGTCCCACCCACTTGACAGTGAGTGCGTGCCGGGGGGAGGGTCTGTGCCATGCGCACCCGAATTCTCGTACTTGGAAAGCGCGTCGGCTGACGCTGAGCCTCGACCGCTCAGCGACCCCACCCGGCGCGCTCCCCTCGCTTGCCTTATGGCACGAGGGGTTTTTTGTTGCACGGGCGCCTTCCGTGCAACAGCCGAAAACCGTACAACCTTCGCAAAAAACCCTCAGCATCTGAGAAGAGAATGCCGATGACCGAGCAGGCCACCGGGGCCCATCACCCGCAGCCCCGGCCCCGATCCGGAGGACAGCACTCCGCCCCCGAGCAGGTGACGGGCGCGCAGTCCCTCATCCGCTCCCTCGAGGAGGTCGGCGCCGACACGGTATTCGGCATTCCCGGCGGTGCGATCCTCCCGGCCTACGACCCGCTGATGGACTCCACCAGGGTGCGCCACGTCCTGGTCCGCCACGAGCAGGGCGCCGGTCACGCGGCCGAGGGCTACGCGCTGGCCACCGGCAAGGTCGGCGTCTGCATGGCGACGTCCGGACCGGGCGCCACCAACCTGGTCACGCCGATCGCCAACGCCCACATGGACTCGGTGCCGCTGGTCGCGATCACGGGCCAGGTCGCCTCCGCCTCGATCGGCACGGACGCCTTCCAGGAGGCGGACATCGTCGGCATCACCATGCCGATCACCAAGCACAACTTCCTCGTCACCAAGGCCGAGGACATCCCGCGGGTCATCGCGCAGGCGTTCCACATCGCCTCCACCGGCCGCCCCGGCCCGGTCCTGGTCGACATCGCCAAGGACGCCCTGCAGGCGAAGACCACGTTCTCCTGGCCGCCCACCATGGACCTGCCCGGCTACCGGCCCGTCACCAAGCCGCACGCCAAGCAGATCCGCGAGGCCGCCAAGCTGATCACCCAGGCCCGCCGGCCGGTGCTGTACGTCGGCGGCGGCGTGCTCAAGGCCAAGGCCACCGCCGAGCTGAAGGTCCTCGCCGAGCTCACCGGCGCGCCGGTCACCACCACCCTGATGGCGCTCGGCGCGTTCCCCGACGACCACCCGCAGCACCTCGGCATGCCCGGCATGCACGGCTCCGTGGCCGCCGTCACCGCCCTGCAGAAGGCCGACCTGATCGTCGCGCTCGGCGCCCGCTTCGACGACCGCGTCACCGGCAAGCTGGACAGCTTCGCGCCCTTCGCCAAGATCGTCCACGCGGACATCGACCCGGCCGAGATCGGCAAGAACCGCGCCGCCGACGTGCCGATCGTCGGCGACGCCCGCGAGGTCATCGCCGACCTGATCCAGGCCGTGCAGAAGGAGCACAGCGAGGGCCACCAGGGCGACTACAGCATGTGGTGGAACGACCTGAACCGCTGGCGTGAGACCTACCCGCTCGGCTACGACCAGCCCGGCGACGGCTCGCTCTCCCCGCAGCAGGTCATCGAGCGCATCGGGAAGCTCGCGCCCGAGGGCACGATCTTCGCGGCGGGCGTCGGCCAGCACCAGATGTGGGCCGCCCACTTCATCGAGTACGACAAGCCTGGCACCTGGCTGAACTCCGGCGGCGCCGGAACCATGGGCTACGCCGTCCCGGCCGCCATGGGCGCCAAGGCCGGCGCACCCGAGCGGGCCGTCTGGGCCATCGACGGCGACGGCTGCTTCCAGATGACCAACCAGGAGCTCACGACCTGCGCCCTGAACAACATCCCGATCAAGGTCGCCGTCATCAACAACGGCGCCCTCGGGATGGTCCGCCAGTGGCAGACCCTCTTCTACAACCAGCGGTACTCCAACACGGTGCTGCACTCCGGCCCGGACGACGTCAACCCCGAGGCCCGCGGCACCCGCGTCCCCGACTTCGTGAAGCTGTCGGAGGCCATGGGCTGCTACGCCATCCGCTGCGAGTCCCCGGACGACCTCGACAAGGTCATCGAGGAGGCGAACTCGATCAACGACCGCCCGGTCGTCGTCGACTTCATCGTCCACGAGGACGCGATGGTCTGGCCGATGGTCGCCGCCGGCACCTCCAACGACGAGATCATGGCCGCCCGGGACGTCCGCCCCGACTTCGGCGACAACGAAGACGACTGAGCGAGAGAGACCGAAGAGATCATGTCCAAGCACACGCTCTCCGTCCTGGTGGAGAACACCCCCGGCATCCTCGCCCGGATCGCCGCGCTGTTCTCCCGCCGCGGCTTCAACATCGACTCGCTCGCCGTCGGCGTCACCGAGCACCCCGACATCTCCCGGATCACCATCGTCGTGGGGGTGGAGGACCTGCCGCTGGAGCAGGTGACCAAGCAGCTCAACAAGCTCGTCAACGTGCTGAAGATCGTCGAGCTGGAGCCGTCGCAGGCGGTGCAGCGCGAACTCGTCCTGGTGAAGGTGCGCGCCGACAACGAGACGCGCTCCCAGATCGTCGAGATCGTCCAGCTGTTCCGCGCCAAGACCGTCGACGTCTCCCCGGAGGCCGTCACCATCGAGGCCACCGGATCCGGCGAGAAGCTGTCCGCCATGCTCAAGATGCTGGAACCGTACGGCATCAAGGAGCTCGTCCAGTCCGGCACGATCGCGATCGGCCGTGGAGCCCGTTCCATCACGGACCGGTCGCTGCGCGCCCTGGACCGGTCGGCCTAAGACCTGAAACGGGCGGTCGGCGCGCCGCCGGCCGCCCGTATTCCGAGACCCTCAGACTTCCCTTCCGCCCCCCGTCATACGGTGGGACGCAACACCTGCACTCCCGAGGAGAGAACCCAAAGTGGCCGAGCTGTTCTACGACGCCGACGCCGACCTGTCCATCATCCAGGGCCGCAAGGTCGCGGTCATCGGGTACGGCAGCCAGGGCCACGCCCACGCGCTGTCGCTCCGTGACTCGGGTGTCGACGTCCGCGTCGGTCTGCACGAGGGCTCCAAGTCCAAGGCCAAGGCCGAGGAGCAGGGCCTGCGCGTGGTGACGCCGTCGGAGGCCGCCGCCGAGGCCGACGTCATCATGATCCTCGTCCCGGACCCGATCCAGGCGCAGGTCTACGAGGAGCACATCGCCCCCAACCTGAACGACGGCGACGCGCTGTTCTTCGGCCACGGCCTGAACATCCGGTACGGCTTCATCAAGCCCCCGGCCGGCGTGGACGTCTGCATGGTCGCCCCGAAGGGCCCGGGCCACCTGGTCCGCCGCCAGTACGAGGAGGGCCGCGGCGTTCCCTGCATCGCCGCCGTCGAGCAGGACGCCACCGGCAACGCCTTCGCGCTGGCCCTGTCGTACGCCAAGGGCATCGGCGGCACCCGCGCCGGCGTCATCAAGACGACCTTCACCGAGGAGACCGAGACCGACCTGTTCGGTGAGCAGGCCGTCCTCTGCGGTGGTACGGCCGCGCTGGTGAAGGCGGGCTTCGAGACGCTGACCGAGGCCGGCTACCAGCCGGAGATCGCCTACTTCGAGTGCCTGCACGAGCTGAAGCTCATCGTGGACCTCATGTACGAGGGCGGCCTGGAGAAGATGCGCTGGTCGATCTCCGAGACCGCCGAGTGGGGCGACTACGTCACCGGCCCGCGCATCATCACCGACGCCACCAAGGCCGAGATGAAGAAGGTCCTCGCCGAGATCCAGGACGGCACCTTCGCCCAGGCGTGGATGGACGAGTACCACGGCGGTCTGAAGAAGTACAACGAGTACAAGACCCAGGACTCCGAGCACCTCCTGGAGACCACCGGCAAGGAGCTGCGCAAGCTCATGAGCTGGGTCGACGAGGAGGCGTAAGCCTCACGGCCGAAAGGGCCGGAGCGACAGGCTCCGGCCCTTTCGGCTGACCCGGGGTAACGTCGGTGGTACGGCGTTGTCCATCCCGTCCGGCCACGGACGGGTGATCCTTCCGCAGCGGCGTAAGACGACGCCCTCGGCGCCACTAGACTGCTGCATTACATACGCGTCAGGCCCACAGCGTCGTGCGTCTTCCACGCGGCTAGCCCCCTCCACCGCCTGCGGCCGTCGGGACGGCCGTCCGCAGCATTGGACTTGTGAGGACTCACGTGAGCTCGAAACCAGTCGTACTCATCGCTGAAGAGCTGTCGCCTGCCACCGTCGACGCGCTGGGCCCGGATTTCGAGATCCGGCACTGCAACGGCGGGGACCGGGCCGAACTGCTCCCCGCCATCGCCGACGTGGACGCGATCCTGATCCGTTCGGCCACCAAGGTCGACGCCGAGGCGATCGCCGCCGCGAAGAAGCTCAAGGTCGTCGCGCGAGCCGGCGTCGGCCTGGACAACGTGGACGTCTCCGCCGCCACCAAGGCCGGCGTGATGGTCGTCAACGCCCCCACCTCGAACATCGTGACCGCCGCCGAGCTGGCCTGCGGTCTCCTCCTCGCCACCGCCCGCAACATCCCGCAGGCCAACGCCGCGCTGAAGAACGGCGAGTGGAAGCGCAGCAAGTACACGGGCGTGGAGCTGGCCGAGAAGACCCTCGGCGTCGTCGGCCTCGGCCGCATCGGCGCGCTCGTCGCGCAGCGCATGTCCGCCTTCGGCATGAAGGTCGTCGCCTACGACCCCTACGTGCAGCCGGCCCGGGCCGCGCAGATGGGCGTCAAGGTGCTGTCGCTGGACGAGCTGCTCGAGGTCTCCGACTTCATCACCGTCCACCTGCCGAAGACCCCCGAGACGCTCGGTCTGATCGGCGACGAGGCGCTGCGCAAGGTCAAGCCGAGCGTGCGCATCGTCAACGCCGCGCGCGGCGGGATCGTCGACGAGGAGGCGCTGTACTCCGCGCTCAAGGAGGGCCGGGTCGCCGGTGCCGGCCTCGACGTGTACGCGAAGGAGCCCTGCACGGACTCCCCGCTCTTCGAGTTCGACCAGGTCGTCGCCACCCCGCACCTCGGTGCCTCCACCGACGAGGCGCAGGAGAAGGCCGGTATCGCCGTCGCCCGCTCGGTGCGCCTCGCGCTCGCCGGTGAGCTCGTGCCGGATGCGGTGAACGTCCAGGGCGGCGTCATCGCCGAGGACGTCAAGCCGGGCCTGCCGCTCGCCGAGCGCCTGGGCCGGATCTTCACCGCGCTCGCCGGTGAGGTCGCGGTCCGCCTCGACGTCGAGGCGGACCGCGAGATCACCCAGCACGACGTGAAGGTGCTGGAGCTGTCCGCCCTCAAGGGTGTCTTCGAGGACGTCGTCGACGAGACGGTGTCGTACGTCAACGCCCCGCTGTTCGCCCAGGAGCGTGGCGTCGAGGTGCGGCTGACCACCAGCTCGGAGGCGACCGAGCACCGCAACGTCGTCACCGTGCGCGGCACCCTCGCCGACGGCGAGGAGGTGTCGGTCTCCGGCACGCTCGCCGGCCCCAAGCACCTGCAGAAGATCGTCGCCGTCGGCGAGTACGACGTCGACCTCGCGCTCGCCGAGCACATGGTCGTCCTGAAGTACGAGGACCGGCCGGGTGTCGTCGGCACGGTGGGCCGCATCCTCGGTGAGGCGGGCATCAACATCGCCGGTATGCAGGTGTCGCGGGCCGTGGCCGGCGGCGAGGCGCTGGCGGTGCTGACCGTGGACGACACGGTGACCTCCGGTGTGCTGGCCGAAGTGGCGGCTGAGATCGGTGCGACCTCGGCTCGTTCGGTGAACCTGGTCTGATGCATCCCGGGGGCTGACGCCCCCGGACCCCGTTCGCCCCGAACGGGTTCGTCTTCACACGCCGGACGGGCTGAGTTGATCAGCTCGTCCGGCGTTTTCCCGTACCCGGACCCGCCGCAGCGTCACCGTCGCCGCCACCGCCGCCCCGACCAGCAGCACCGCGCTCGTGACCGCCGCCGCGTGCATCCCGCTGGTGAAGGCCTCGCGTGCCGCCGCCGCCAGGGCGTCCCCCGCGCGCCCCGGAAGCCGGTCGGCGACGGCCAGGGCGCCGCCCAGTGTCTCGCGGGCCGGACCGGGCGCCGAGGCCGGGATCTCATGGCGGTAGACGGCCGTGCCGATGGAGCCGAGGAACGCCATGCTCAGCGCGCCGCCGAACTCCGTGCCGGTCTCCAGCAGCGACGAGGCCGCGCCCGCTTTCTCCACCGGGGCGGCGCTCAGGGCCAGGTCGGCCACCTGGGACATGACGGCGACGACACCGCAGGCCAGGACGGCACACGCGGCCAGCAGCAGCCAGAGGGAGTCCGTGCCGACCAGGGCCAGCAGTACGTAGCCGACCGCGGTGATCGCGAAGCCTGCGCCGACGACGTACGCGCGGGGGACGCCGCGCTGCACGAGCTGGGCGCTGACCGGGGCCGCCAGTCCGATGGGCACCGACGGCAGCAGGCTCCACAGCGCTGCTTCGAGAGGGCTCTTGTCCAGGACCGACTGGATGTACTGGGTCGTGAAGTAGGCCGAGCCCATCATGCCGAAGGCGGCGACGAGGTTGAGGACGACGGCCGGGGTGAAGCCGCGGCTCCGGAACAGTGCCGGTGAGATCAGCGGGGACACGGCCGTGCGCTGGCGGTGGACGAACAGCGCGGCGAAGAGCAGGCCGACCGTCACCGACAGGACGTACCGCACGTTCCAGCCCTGAGACGCGAGCTCCTTCAGGCCGTAGATCACGGGGAGCACCGCCGCCATCGACAGCGGAACGCTCAGCCAGTCGAAGCGGCCCTGACCCGGGCTCCTCGACTCGGGCAGCAGGACGGGCCCCAGGACCAGCAGCAGCACCATCGCGGGCAGGTTGACCAGGAAGACCGAGCCCCACCAGAAGTGCTCGACGAGGACCCCGCTCATGACCGAGCCGAGCGCGATGCCGGCCGTCATCACACCCGACCACACACCGATCGCCTTGGTGCGCTGCCCGGGGTCGGTGAACATCGTGCGCACCAGCGCCATCGTCGACGGCATCAGCGTCGCGCCGCCGATGCCGAGGACCGCGCGGGCGGCGATCAGCGTCTCGGCGCTGTCCGCGTAGGCCGCGACCAGGGAGGCCGCGCCGAAGGCGGCGGCCCCGAACAGCAGGAGCCTGCGGCGGCCGATGCGGTCGCCCAGCGAGCCCATCGTCATCAGCAGGCCGGCCAGGACGAAGCCGTAGATGTCGAAGATCCACAGCTGTTGGGTGGCGCTCGGTTCCAGGTCGGCGCTGATCGCGGGGATCGCGAAGTAGAGGACGGACACGTCCATCGAGACCAGCAGCAACGGCAGCATCAGCACGCCGAGCGCCGTCCATTCGCGGCGGCCGGCGCGGGCCGGCGGGTTGGGGTTCGTCGTCATGGGGCAGGACTGTACGGGCGTATTAAACGCTTGTCTAGTACGGTTGTTTAATACGGATGTCTGGATACCGGGGTAGGGTGACGAGCCATGGGACACCGTGAGGATCTGCTGGAAGGCGCGAAGCGCTGCCTGCTGGCGAAGGGCTTCCTGCGCACCACCGCGCGCGACATCGTCAAGGAATCGGGGACGAACCTGGCGTCGATCGGCTACCACTACGGCTCGAAGGACGCGCTGCTGGCACAGGCGTACGTCGAGATGGTGGAGGGGATGTCCGACGCCTTCGAGGGAGGCGGCGAGCTGCGCGGGGAGCCGGGGTCGCTGGAGCGGTTCACCGAGGTGTGGGCGAACATCATCTCCACCATGCGGGAGCCCGGTTCGATGTGGCGGCTCAGTATGGAGATCGTGGCCATGGGGGACCAGCTGCCGGAGGTGCGGGAGCATCTCGCGCGGGCCCAGCGGGAGGGTGCGCGCGGCATCGTGACGCTCTTCCACGGCGGCAGCGAGGACGACATCCCCGAGGAGCGGGTGGACACCGTCGGCTACTTCTACCTGACCCTGATGATGGGGCTCATGGCGCAGTGGACCTTCGATCCGAAGAGCGCGCCCGAGGCCGGCCAGCTCGCCGAGGGGCTCCGCCAGGTGATCGAGGCCGCTACCCCGAAGTGACGCCGACGCGCCCCTCGCGCATCTCGACGACCCGGTCCGCGAAGTGCCGTACGACCGCCCGGTCGTGGCAGATGAACAGGTAGCCGAGGCCCAGGTCGTCCTGGAGGTCGGCGAGCAGGTTCAGCACGCCCGCGCGTACCGACGGGTCGAGTGACGACACCGGCTCGTCGAGCACCAGCAGTCGCGGTTCGGAGGCCAGGGCGCGGGCGATGCCGGCGCGCTGGCACTGGCCGCCGGAGAGTTCGTGCGGCCGGCGGTCACCGTACGCGGGGTCGAGGCCGACCCGGTCGAGGAGTTCGGCGACCCGGGCCGGGCCGTCGGCGGGATGCCAGCGGCCTTGGATCTTCAGGGGTTCGGCGATGGCGTCGCGGATGCGGTGGCGGGGGCTCAGCGAGCCGTACGGGTCCTGGAAGACCGGCTGCATACGGGGGCGCAGCGGGCGCAGTTCGCGTTCGGTGAGGGACGTCAACTCCCGCCCCTCGAAATGCACTTCACCTGCGGCCGGGCGGGGCAGCTGGAGTACCGCCAGGGCCGTGGAGGACTTGCCGCAGCCGGACGGGCCGTTCAGGGCGAGGGTCTCGCCGGCGGCCAGGGTGAAGGAGACGCCGTCCACGGCGGTGACCGGGCCGTAGCGGACGACCAGGTCGCGGACGTCGAGCAGGGGATCGGTCATGCGGGCTGCCCCTCCTTCAGGAACAACTCGGTGGCCGGGTGGGGGAGTTCCTCCCAGCGGTGGCAGGCGACCAGGCGTCCGGAGACCTGCCGGGGCTCCGGTTCCGCCGTGTGGCAGGCGTCCGCTGCGAGCGGGCAGCGCGGGGCGAAGGCGCAGCCCGGCGTGAGCGTGCCCGGGGCGGGCGGGGTGCCGCGCAGGGCCGGGAGACGGCGGCCCGTCGCGTTCTGCGGGAGGGACGCCAGCAGGCCGGCCGTGTAGGGGGCGCGAGGACGGGCCAACACCTCGTCCGCCGGGCCGAGTTCGGTGAGGCGCCCGGCGTACATCACCAGTACCCGGTCGGCGTGTCCGCGTACGGCGTCCATGTCGTGCGTGACCAGGACGAGCGCGGCGCCGACCGCCTCCCGCTGCTCGCCGAGCAGGCGCAGCACCCGGTCGCGGCGCTCCTCGTCGAGGGCGGTGGTGGGTTCGTCGGCGACCACGACGTCCGGTTCGTTGATCGTGGCCATGGCGATCACCGCACGCTGCCGCATCCCGCCGGAGTACTCGTGCGGATACGCCCGCGCCTTGCGTGCCGCGTCCGGGATGCCGACGCGGTCCAGGGCCGCGACCGCCCGGGCCCGGGCCTCGGTGCGGGAGATCCCGGCCACCGACCGTGCGGCGGCGGCGAGTTGGTCGCCCACCCGGTGCACGGGCGACAGGGCCGACAGGGCGTCCTGCGGGACGAGGGAGATGCGCCGGCCCCGGTGGGCCGAGAGGTCCGGGCTGATCGTCCCGCTCGTCGTCGCGCCGCGCGGCAGCATGCCGAGGAGCGCGCGCGCCGTGAGGGACTTGCCCGCTCCCGACTCGCCGACGATCGCCAGCACTTCGCGAGGCCGGACGTCGAAGGACAGGCCGCGCACGGCCTCGACCCCGTCGAAGGCGATCCGCAACTCGCGGACCGACAGCAGTGCCTCAGACTCCAACGGGGGCCTCCTTCGTCATCTTGACCGGAGTCGGGGTGGCTCGTCGTACCCTCCGGCCCTGTGTGAGTGCCGCGCCCGACACCGCGAGGCCCGCCAGCAGGGCCAGCGCCACCGCCGGGGCGAGGGCCGCCCACGGGGCGCGCTCCACATAGGCGCGGGACTCGTCGAGCAGCAGACCCCACTCGGGGGCGGGCGGCTGGGCGCCCAGACCCAGGAAGCCCAGCGAGGCCAGGGCCAGGGCGATGCCCGGCAGGCGCAGCAGGGCGTGGCGGGCGACCGGGCCGGCCACCGACGGCAGGACGTGCCGGGTGAGGATCCAGAACGGGCTCGCCCCGATGGCCCGTTGGGCGGTCAGGAACGCCGACGCGCGCACCTCCTGCACCAGCGCCGCCGCGTGCGCGGACAGGGCCGGCCAGGAGATCAGCGCGACCGCGAGGGCCGCCCCGCCGGTGCCCGGGCCGACGGCCGCCGCGACCAGGATGCCGACGATCACCGGGGGCAGGGCGTTGGCGATGTCAGCGGCGCCCTCCGCGATCCGGGGCAGGAAGCCCAGGGCGAGCGCGACCAGCAGGCTCAGCAGGCAGACGGCCGCTGCCGTGCCGACCGTGGAGGCGGCGCCGTGGCCGAGGCGCGCGAGCACGTCACGGCCGAGGCCGTCGGTGCCGAGCGGGTGCGCCCAGGAGGGCGAGGCCAGCCGGGCCGTGGTGTTCACGGCGTACGGGTCGCGCAGCAGGCCCCAGCCGATGGTCACGGCGAGGACGGTGAACAGCGACAACGGGACCGCTGGGTGCGCGCGCACCGGCCGTGCCGGGGGCAGCGCCAGCGAGGCGTCACGCAGGGCCGGGCCCAGCAGCCGCCGCCGGGCGAGCGCCGCCAGCGCGCCCGTGACCAGGCCGAGCGCGAGCAGCGCGAGCACCGCGCCCTGGAGCAGCGGCAGGTCCTGCGACTTGGCCGCGCCGAGCGCGGTGCGGCCGATGCCCGGCACCGCGAAGACCGTCTCCACGGCGACCGCGCCCCCGGTGAGCCCCACGGCGACCATCCCGAACTGCGGGACCAGCGGCGGCAGGACGCGGCGCAGCGCCGCCCCGGCGATCCGCGCCCGGTTCACCCCGGCGCCCCGCCACAGCTCCACCCACCGCTCGTCGAGCACGGCGGGCAGCGCGTCCGCGACCAGACGGCCGAGCAGCCCGCCACCCGGGACGCCGAGGGCCACGGCGGGCAGGACCATGTTCTGCGGCCCCATCCAGCCCGACGTCGGCAGCCACCCCAGCCACACCCCGAACACCAGCAGCGCGACCGTGGCCAGCAGGAACTCCGGCACGGCGGCCAGCATCGCGGCCCACGCCCCGGCCGAGGCCCGGCCCCGCACCAGCACCGGCGTGACCAGGGCGCACGCCAGCAGCAGGGCCACGCCGAGCGAGGCACCCATCAGCGCCAGCGACACCTGGAGCCCGGAGACCACGGAGGGCAGGACCTCGGTCCCCGACACCCAGGACGTGCCGAGGTCGCCGCGCAGCAGGTCCGCGGCCCAGTCGCCCAGCAGGGACAGGGGGCCGGCGTCCAGACCGAGGTCCCGTCGTATGGAGTCCAGGGCTTCCTTCGTCGGGTCCTGCTCGGCGGAGCGGGCCCGCAGCACGGCCAGTGCCGGGTCCCGGCCGGAGAGCCAGGGCAGCAGGCCGACGGCGGCCAGGACGGCGATCAGGCAGAGGAGGCGGGTCAGCGCGGCGGCGCCGGCCGACCGTCGTATCCGGGCTATCACTTGACGTAGGTGTCCGCCGTGACCAGCTCCCGCTCGCGCGGGTCGTGGGCGGCGTCGGTCACGCCGGCGGCGTCGCCCTGGATCACGCGCTCGTGCAGCATGGGCACGGCCGCGTCCGTGCCGAGCACGGCGGCCTCGGCGGCGATGACCGCCTTGCGCCGGGCGTCGCCGGTCGGCGTCTCGCCGGCCTTCTTCAGGGCCTTGTCCACGGCCGGGTCGGCGAGCTGGGGGATGTTGAAAGAGCCGTCGGAGGCGAAGTCGCTGTAGAGGTAGGCGGCCGGGTCCCCGGAGTCGAGGACGGTGGCGCGGGAGAGGATGAACGCGTCGAAGGCGCCCGCCAGCGCGTCGGACTCGATGTTGGCGTACTCGCGGACGTCGAGCTTCACCTTGAACCCGGCCTTCTGGAGCTGCTGTTGCAGCGCGGCGGCGACCTCGGGCAGTTCGGCGCGGTCGGTGAAGGTGCCGATGGTGATCGTCTTGCCGGCCGGGTCGCCGGCCTTGGCCCGCTTCACCGGCTTCCGCAGCTCGGCCGCCCACGGCAGGGCGGGGCCGAGCAGCCCTTCGGCGACATCGGCGCGCCCCTCGTACACGCCCTTCACGATCGACTCGGCGTCGATCGCCTCGCGTGCCGCCGCCCGCAGCGCGGCGTCCTTGAAGGGGCCCTTGTCGGTGTTCAGGTACAGGGTGTTGGTGCGCGGCATGGGCACCTCGGTGATCAGGTCCTGGTCCAGCACCGCCGCCTGCGACACCGGCACCGCCTCGACGATGTCGGCCTCGCCGCTGCGCAGGGCCGCGGCGCGGGCGGTGCCGTCCGGCACGAACCGCACGTCGATGCCGGGGGACTTGGCCTTCTTGCCCCAGTAGCCGTCGTAGCGGTCGAGGGCGGCGGAGGAGGTGCCGTTGACCTTAGTCAGCTCGAAGGGGCCGGTGCCCGCGCCGACGGGGCTGACGGTCTTCCCCCGGTAGGCCTTGGCGGCCAGGATCGACAACTGCGGGGAGCTGAGCCGCTGCGGGACCAGGGGGTCCTCGGTGGCGGTGGTGACGGTGACCTTGTCGCCGTCGGCCTTCGCGGTCAGGTCGACGCCGTCGAGGATGCGGGGCTTGGGGGAGGCGGCTGCGGCCTTGGTGAGGGAGTTGACGACGGTTTCGGCGGTGAGCTTCGTCCCGTCGTGGAAGGTGACGCCGTCGCGCAGGGTGAAGGTCCAACTCCGGCCGGACTGGGTCCACTCGGTGGCCAGCGCCGGCTCGGCGTCACCGTCCGCGTCCAGTTTCACCAGGGTCTCCGCCGTGGACCAGCGCGACAGCTTGAAGGCGTCGTCCGACAGCGGGGACAGCGCCGAGCGCGGGGGCAGCATCATCGCGACGCGTATGCGCTTGCCCCCTGCCCCGGAGTCGTCGGTGGCCGACTGCCCACCGGAGAAGCAGCCGGTGAGCAGGGCGGAAGCCGCGCTGAGGGCAGCGAGGGGGACGAGACGGGCGGGGACGCGCACGGGACACCTCGGTCAAGGCCTGGTAAATGATTGAAAGCGCCACGACCGTAGCATGATGACAATCGTTTTCAGAAGCGGTCCCGGCTGCCCGGCTGCCCGGCTGTCAGGGCACGGGGCGGAAGTACGTCCGCAGCGCCCAGGCGGCGAGTCGGCGATGCACACCGGGAGAACCGTGGCCACGCGCGGCGTCCGACGGCCTGGGTCCGTCCCGGAACCGCCCGTTCGGGCGAAGGGGCTCATCCGGACGGCCCGCTGTCCTGACCTTGTGCGAGCCGGGCCCCTTTCAGGGCCATGTGCAGGAGCAGGCGGTCCTCGCCGTCGTCCAGGTCCAGACCGGTGAGCTTCTCGATCCTGGAGAGGCGGTAGTACAGGGTCTGGCGGTGGATGCCCAGCTCGGCGGCGGCCCGGGCGGCCTGGCCGGCGCAGTCGAGGTAGACCTCGGCGGTACGGGCCAGCTCCCGGTGGACGGGGAAGAGCAGGGCGTGCACCGCGGGGTCGTGGGCCACGTCCGGCGGCAGCGCGGTGAGCAGCCGGAACGGCCCGATCGACGCCCACTCGGCGACGGGCCCCAGCCGGGGTTCGGCCAACGCGGCCCGCGCCGCCGCCGAGGCCTCCCACCAGGCGGTTCCCAGCTCGGCGAGACCGGAGCGGGGCGTCGCGAGACCGGCGGCGGGGGAGCGGGTGCCAGTGCCCGCTGCGCCTCGCGCGCCCGAGGCCGTTGCTCGTGCCGGGCTCGCCGCCGCCCCCCGGGCGTCAGGCCCCGCCGGGCCGCCCGCCCGTTCCAGCAGGCGGGCCGCCGCTGTCGTCGCCGGGGTCAGTACGTCCGCCGAGCGCAGGCGGATCAGGACGGCCACGCACTGGGACGAGGCCCCCCACGGCACGGTGCACAGGGCAGTCGCGCCCGGCATCGTGCGGACCGAAGGGGCGTCGTCGGGGTCGGCCGTGGGCCAGGGGGCGACACAGAGCACCGCGTGGAGACCGTCGGCGCGGGGGCCGAGGGCGGTGCGGAGTTCCGCGATGGCCATGTCGCGCTGCCAGTCGCGGTCGGCCGTGAGGACGGCCCGCAGTTCGCGGCTGAGGTCGGCGCCGTGCTGGGCCTCGTCCGCGAGCAGCGCCCCGATCCGGGCCGTGACCTGCATGGCGGCGGACAGCTGGCGCTCGCTCGGGCCGGGGTCGTCGTCCAGCAGCCAGATGTAGCCGTGGACCACGCCCCGGTGCCGGACGGGCAGGCAGATCCGGCCCCGGTACACCCCGGCCTCCGGCGTCGGCGGGATGCGGACCGGGCCCGTCGCACGCGTGATGCCGAAGCCCTCGAACCACGCCCGGACGGCCGCCGTCGAGCGGCGGGTGAGGATCGAGCGGGTGCGCACCGGGTCCAGGGCCGACGGATCGAGGTCGCCCTCACTGTCGTACGCGCCGAAGGCGATCAGCTCGAAGTCCCGGTTCTCCAGCGTCGCGGGCGCCCCGAGCAGCTCGGAGATCTCGTCGACCAGCTCCTCGTAGTCACCCCTGTGTTCCGACGTCATCCGGGCATTGTCCCGCACTCCACGGGACCCTTCATACATCTGTCTGAGATCTGCGGCACGGATGCGTGACAGCTGTCGATGGCCGACGATCGGGGGGATCCTTAGGTTTCACGGTGGTTCTCCGCGCCGTACCCGAAGCGTCATCCGCCCGGGGTCCGGCCATCCGTTGGTTGTGCTCTGGAGGTGCCCCGTGCTGGGTCCCGTGATTCTCGCCGCGTCGCGCAGCGACCGGATGCGACGCCTGGTTTCGGCGGCCCCGGTGACCAAACAGGTCGTCGACCGATTCATCGCGGGCGAGGACGTCGACGACGTCGTACCGGTCATCCGGGAGCTCACCGGGCAGGGCCTGGAGCTGACGATGGACGTCGTCGGCGAGGACATCACCAACCCCGCCCAGGCCGCCGCCGCGCGGGACGCCTACCTGGAGCTGATCGACCGCCTGAAGCCGCTGGAGCTCGGCACCCGCGCCGAGATGTCGGTGAAGCTGTCGATGTTCGGGCAGGCGCTGGACGGCGGCCACGAACTGGCCCTCGCCAACGTCCGCCCGGTCGTCGAGGCGGCCGCCGAGATCGGCACCACGGTCACCCTGGACGCCGAGGACCACACCACGCTCGACTCGATGTTCGCCATCCACGAGGAGCTGCGGAAGGACTTCCCGCAGACCGGGTGCGTCATCCAGGCGTACCTCTTCCGCACCGAGGCCGACGCCCGCCGCCTCGCCGCGAACGGCAGCCGGGTGCGCCTGGTCAAGGGCGCGTACAAGGAGCCGGCCTCGGTCGCGTATCTGGACAAACACGAGATCGACCGGGCATACGTCCGGACCCTCAGGACGTTGATGGAGGGGGAGGGGTACCCGATGATCGGGTCCCACGACCCGCGCCTGATCGCCATCGGCCAGGAGCTCGCCCACCGCGCCGGGCGAAAGCTCGACGAGTACGAGTTCCAGATGCTCTACGGCATCCGCACCGAGGAGCACCTGCGGCTGGCCGCCGAGGGCCACCGGATGCGCGTGTACACGGCCTACGGCACCGACTGGTACGGCTACTTCATGCGCCGACTCGCGGAGAAGCCGGCCAACCTGCGCTTCTTCGCCCGTTCGATGCTCACCAAGGGCTGACAGCTCTTCAAGGGCTGAGACCGAAACACCGCTCAGTAAGGAGTTACGGAAAACATGGACGCTGTGACCCAGGTCCCCACCCCCGTCAACGAGCCGGTGCACGGCTACGCCCCCGGCTCGCCCGAGCGTGCCCGGCTGGAGGCCCGGCTGAAGGAGCTGGCCGACAACCCCGTCGACCTGCCCTGCACCATCGGCGGCGAGAAGCGGATGGGCGGCGGTGAGGCCTTCAAGGTCGTCCAGCCGCACAACCACCAGGCCGTCCTCGGCACGTATCGCAACGCCACGCAGGCGGACGCCCAGGACGCCATCGACGCGGCCCTGGCCGCCGCGCCCGCCTGGCGTGCGATGTCCTTCGACGACCGCGCGGCGATCATCCTGCGCGCCGCCGAGCTGCTGTCCGGCCCCTGGCGCGAGACGCTCGCCGCCTCCACCATGCTCGGCCAGTCCAAGACCGCCCAGCAGGCCGAGATCGACACGCCCTGCGAGCTGATCGACTTCTGGCGGTTCAACGTCTCCTACGCCCGCAAGCTCCTGGCCGAGCAGCCCCCGGCCAACTCCCCGGGCGTGTGGAACCGGCTGGACCACCGCCCGCTGGAGGGCTTCGTCTACGCGATCACGCCCTTCAACTTCACGGCGATCGCGGGCAACCTGCCGACGGCCCCGGCCCTGATGGGCAACGTCGTCGTCTGGAAGCCGTCCCCGACGCAGACCCACGCCGCCGTGCTGCTCATGCAGCTGCTGGAGGAGGCCGGCCTGCCCAAGGGCGTCATCAACCTCGTCACCGGTGACGGCATCGAGGTCTCCAAGGTCGCCCTGGAGCACCGGGACCTCGCCGGCATCCACTTCACCGGCTCGACCAAGACCTTCCAGTACCTGTGGAAGACGGTCGGCAACAACATCGAGAAGTACCGCACCTACCCGCGTCTGGTCGGCGAGACCGGCGGCAAGGACTTCCTCGTCGCCCACCCGTCGGCGGACCCGGCCATCCTGAAGACGGCGCTGACCCGGGGTGCCTTCGAGTACCAGGGCCAGAAGTGCAGCGCCACGTCCCGGGCGTACGTCCCCGCCTCGATCTGGAACTCCGGCTTCAAGGAGGAGTGGGCCGCCGAGGTCGACGGCATCAGGATGGGTGACGTCACCGACCTGTCGAACTTCATCGGCGCCGTCATCGACGAGCGTGCCTTCGCCAAGAACAAGGCCGCCATCGACCGTGCCAAGGAGGACCCCTCCTGCACGATCGTCGCGGGCGGCACCTACGACGACTCCGAGGGCTGGTTCGTCCGCCCGACCGTCATCGAGTGCACCGACCCGGAGAACGAGGTCTTCCGCACCGAGTACTTCGGCCCGGTCATCGCCGTGCACGTCTACGAGGACGACAAGTACGACGAGATGCTGACGCAGATGGAGTCCGTCTCCGACTACGCCCTGACCGGCTCGGTCATCGCGAACGACCGCGCGGCGGCGGCGTACACGGCGGACAAGCTCCGCTACGCGGCCGGCAACTTCTACATCAACGACAAGTCGACCGGCGCCGTCGTCGGCCAGCAGCCCTTCGGCGGCGGCCGTGCCTCCGGCACCAACGACAAGGCCGGCGCCCCGCAGAACCTGATGCGCTGGACCCTGACCCGCGCCATCAAGGAGACGCTGGTCCCGCCGACCGACTACACCTACCCGCACATGGGCTGAGCCCCGCGGCACCGACGGGCCGGGTCACGAAATGACCTGGCCCGTCGGCATGTCCGCGGGAAGACTGGGCCGATGACCACCCGAGTGCGCACCGCCCACACCGCCGACCTCAGCCCGGCGGAACTCGACGCCGTACGGGCCCTGCTGGACGCCGCCTTCGACGGCGACTTCGCCGACGAGGACTGGGACCACGGCCTCGGCGGCATGCACGCCCTCGTGTACGACGGCTCGGGGCTCGCCGCGCACGGGGCGGTCGTGATGCGCCGGGTGCGCCACCGCGGCCGGTGGCTGCGCGCCGGGTACGTCGAGAACGTCGCCGTACGCGCCGACGCCCGCCGCACCGGCCTCGGCGGGCAGGTCATGGCGGAGCTGGAACGCGTCGTCGACCGCGCCTACGACCTCGGCGCCCTCTCCGCCAGCGACGCCGGCGCCCGGCTCTACACCTCCCGCGGCTGGCGGCTGTGGCGCGGCCAGGTGCACGCCCTCAGCCCGCAGGACGGTGTCGTCCGCCTGCCGGACGAAGAGGGCAGCACCTATGTCCGGCCCGCCCTCGCCGGCCCGCTCGACCCCGCGCACGAGCTGCTCTTCGACTGGCGCGACGGAGATGTGCTCTAGGGATCACCGCAGGTCAGCGCGGTGTGACATAGTCCACCGTCTCAGATAGTAGGAAGTCCGAGTAATTGTGGAGACAGACGCTCCGGCCTCCCTTAGTTTTGTAGGAGCCGAACGTCTCGCTCGACCAAGCGAATGGCGGTCGTGAGCCGGGCCCCGTGCAGGCAACCCCTGCGGCACCGCTCCCCGCCCCATCCGGCGTCTCGTAACCCTCCCTGTGCACTCCGTGCTGTCGAAGGAGTCGATTTCCCATGGCCGAGACGACCGTCCGCCGCCGAGTCCGTCACGTCTCCCGCACGAGCGAGTCCGACCGCAAGAACGCCGCCGCAGCGCTCCAGCGCGCCCTCGACCGCAGGGACAACGGCGGAAACACCGGTCACTGAGCGGATCCGCCGGCCACCGAGCCGCGCCGTGACACTCCTGGTCCGGGAGCCGCACCCGACGAGGTGCGGTGCGGGGCCTCACCCCCCGCGCCGCACCTCGAAATGGTCGATCCGCTCACCGCTCGACGCCAGCGCCGACACCTTCAGCCTCGGCGCGGCGCCGCTCACGGCCTCCACCGACAGGAACGAGAACCCGCGGTAGCGCACGCGCGACCACTGCGCCGACTCCGCCTTCGTGTCCTGGCCTTTGGTCCACCGGAACGTGGCGACCGACTCGCGGTCGGCGGTGTTCCCCTCGTAGCTCTCCTTCACGCCGTCCGGGAAGCCGTACAGCTCTTTGCCGCCGCCGCCCGCGGTGACGTACACGATCCCGTCCCGCCTGGGATCCGTCGTCCCGCCGACCGGCACCGGCCTGCCCACCTCGCCGTTGCGGATGGCGTCGGTCCGCTCGTAGACGTGGTTGTGGCCGTTGATCACCAGGTCCACCTCATGCTTGGCGAACAGCGGCAGCCACTCGGCGCGCACCCCGCCGTCGGAGGCGTGCGTGGACGTCGAGTACGCGCAGTGGTGGAAGAAGACGACGATGAAGTCCACGTCCTTCGAGGACCTCAACTCGCCGAGCTTGCTGTCCAGCCACTTGGTCTGCCTGCCCTCCGTGTAGCCGAAGTTGGCGGGGATCTCGTACGACACGTCGTTCGCGTCCAGCGCGACCACGCCGACGTTGCCGTACGTGAAGGAGTACACCCCCGGCGCCGTGCGCGCGTCGAAGCCGCTGTCCGGCAGGGAGAAGCGGGCGAGTTGGCCGCCGTAGCCGTCCGGCGAGTACCAGGCCTCCATGTCGTGGTTGCCGGTCGTCACCATCCACGGCACCGACCTGGCCACCGGCTCGGTCTGCTTCAGGAACCGGTCCCACTGTCCGGCGTCGAAGACGTCCGACTCCTTGCCCTTGCCGGTCGGGTCGGCGTAGCAGATGTCGCCGGCGTGGAGGTGGAACGCCGGGCTCCGGCGCAGCAGCAGACGGTCGTTGAGGGCCGCCTCCTCGCCGACGCCCTGGTCGCCGAACGCGGTGAACACGAACCGCTCCGGCGGGCTCGCGGGCGCCGTCCGGAACGACGTGACGGTCGACCGGTGGCGCGGGGACGCCGGGTCGAAGCCCTCGTGGCCGACGCCGTAGTAGTACGTCGTGTCCGGGCGCAGGCCGTCCAGCGCCGCGTGGAGGTAGTACTGCTCGACCGCCGGCCGTACGCCCTTCAGCTCCGGGGTGTGCAGGTCGCGCAGCTCCGCCTCGATCTTGCGGCCGAGGTCGTCGGGGCGCGGGCCCACCCGGACGTACGGCTTCTTCACCGCCAGCGGCACCTGCCAGGAGATCCGCATCTGTGTCTTCGGGTCGGCACCGAAGGCGAGATGGCGGCCGAAGGGGGTGATGAAGGAGCCGGGCGCCTTCGACGTGCTCGGCGACGGGCTCCTGGTCGGCGCGGCGCTCCCCGGCCCGGAGCCGGAGCAGCCGGTCAGCAGGCCGCCCGCGACCGCGCCGGCCGTCACCAGCGTGCGGCGCCGCGACAGCCGGGTGCGCAGGTACTCGTGCTGTTCCGCCATGCTCATGCGGCGGGCGAGCTCGGGCGGGATGCCGAAGTGGGGGATCTCCATGTCGGGTCAATTTCCCAGCGAACGCCAACGTCCGCCCCACATACGGGTGAACGGAAGCCGTCGGCGGAGTGCGTTCCCCCGGGCGGGTGCCGTCTCGACTGTCCGCATCACGGACACCCTGTGTCATTCCATGGGACGAGGAGTAGGGTGCCCGCATGTCTCGCAGCATCAATCTCGCAGTGATTCCCGGTGACGGCATCGGCCAGGAAGTCGTGGCCGAAGGCCTGAAGGTCCTCTCCGCCGTCCTTCCGCAGGATGTGAAGCTGGAGACGAAGGACTACGACTTCGGCGCCAAGCGTTACCACGCCACCGGTGAGACCCTCACCGACGCCGACCTCGACGCCCTGAAGAAGCACGACGCCATCCTGCTCGGCGCGATCGGCGACCCGAGCGTGCCGTCCGGCGTCCTGGAGCGCGGCTTCCTGCTGAAGCTCCGCTTCGCCTTCGACCACCACGTCAACCTGCGTCCCTCCAAGCTGCTTCCGGGTGTCGCCACCCCGCTGGCCGGCGAGCCGCAGATCGACTTCGTCGTGGTCCGCGAGGGCACCGAGGGCCCGTACACCGGCAACGGCGGCACGATCCGCAAGGGCACCGAGCACGAGGTCGCCACCGAGGTGTCCGTGAACACGGCCTTCGGTGTCGAGCGCGTGGTCCGCGACGCCTTCGCGCGTGCCCAGGCCCGTCCGCGCAAGAAGCTGGCGCTGATCCACAAGAACAACGTGCTGACCTTCGCGGGTCACCTGTGGACCAACATCTTCAACAAGGTGGCCGAGGAGTTCCCCGAGGTCACCACCGAGTACATGCACGTCGACGCGGCGACCATCTACCTGGTCACCCAGCCCGAGCGCTTCGACGTGATCGTCACCGACAACCTCTTCGGCGACATCATCACCGACCTCGCCGCGGCCGTCTCCGGCGGCATCGGCGTGGCGGCCTCCGGCAACATCAACCCCTCCGGAGAGTTCCCCTCGATGTTCGAGCCCGTGCACGGCTCGGCCCCGGACATCGCCGGCCAGGGCAAGGCCGACCCGACCGCCACCGTGCTGTCCGTCGCCCTGCTCCTGCGCCACCTCGGCTACGAGGCCGAGGCCGCCCGGATCGACGAGGCGGTCTCCGCCGACCTGTCGGAGCGCACCGGCAAGCCCGCCCGCTCCACCTCGGAGATCGGCGACGCGCTCGCCGTACGAGTAGCCGGCTGACCCGCCGCTGCTTCACCCAAGCCGCCGGGTCGCATCCGCACCCGGCGGCTTCCGCATGTTCCCGCCGGGTGTCACCATCGACCACCGGGCCGCATTCACCCCGTTCCGTCCTCCGTCGCCCCCGGGCGATAATCGAACGCGAGGCCGCGGAACGAGGGAATGCTCGGACGTCCTAGCACTGGTCACCATCAGAGCTGTACCGAGCGCGGCCCGTCACTACAACCGGTGAAGGACTTCAACCCATGACGACGCCCACGATCGAGCTCAAGCCGTCCGCCAACCCGCTCTCCGCCGCAGACCGGGAGGCGATCCTGGCCAACCCCGGGTTCGGCCGCCACTTCACCGACCACATGGTGACGATCAGGTGGACGGAGGGCCGCGGCTGGCACGACGGCCAGCTCGTGCCGTACGCGCCGATCTCCCTCGACCCCGCCACCACGGTCCTGCACTACGCGCAGGAGATCTTCGAGGGGCTGAAGGCCTACCGCCGCCCCGACGGCTCGGTCGCCACGTTCCGTCCCGAGAAGAACGCCGAGCGCTTCCAGAGCTCCGCGCGCCGGCTGGCGATGCCCGAGCTGCCGGTCGAGACGTTCATCGAGGCGTGCGACGCGCTGGTGAAGCAGGACAAGGCGTGGGTGCCGGCGCACGGCGGCGAGGAGTCCCTCTACCTGCGCCCGTTCATGATCGCGACCGAGGTCGGGCTGGGTGTGAAGCCGGCCAACGAGTACCTGTTCCTGGTCATCGCCTCCCCGGCCGGTGCGTACTTCCCGGGCGGCGTCAAGCCGGTCTCCATCTGGGTCTCCGAGGACCGCGTCCGTGCCGTCCCCGGCGGTATGGGCGACGCGAAGACCGGCGGCAACTACGCGGCGTCCCTGCTGGCGCAGGCCGAGGCCGCGACCAAGGGCTGTGACCAGGTCTGCTACCTCGACGCGGTCGAGCACAAGTGGGTCGAGGAGCTCGGCGGCATGAACCTGTACTTCGTGTACGGCAACAAGATCGTCACGCCGTCCCTCACGGGTTCGATCCTGGAAGGTGTCACGCGCGACTCCCTGCTCGCCGTCGCCCGTGACCTCGGGTACGAGGCCGAGGAGGGCCGGGTCTCGGTCGACCAGTGGCAGCGGGACTCGGAGAACGGGTCGCTCACGGAGGTGTTCGCCTGCGGTACGGCCGCGGTGATCACGCCTGTCGGGACGGTGAAGCGGGCCGGGGCCGAGTGGAAGCAGAGCGGGGGAGAGCCGGGCGAGGTCACGCTCCGGCTCCGCCAGGCCCTGCTCGACATCCAGCGCGGTACGGCCGAGGACAAGCACGGCTGGATGCACCAGCTGGGCTGAGTGCCCGTGCCCACCGGGGGCTCCGCCCCCGGACTCCGGCCTATGCCCACCCGCCGCCCGAAGCGGTCGGACTGGAAGCGCTGGTCGCCTCATCGGCCCCGGGTCCCGTTGCCACGGAACCCGGGGCCGACAGCGCATACGCCACCCCGCCCACCAGCCCCGACAGCAGGAAGCTGCAGTCCACCCCGCCGGTCAGTGCCAGCAGTGGGCCCTCGTACGACGGCAGGGACACCGCCAGGACGCCGACCAGCGCGCCGGCCGCCCAGGACAGGGTCGCCGGGAGGTTCCAGCCGGCGCGGTACCAGTAGACGCCGCCCCGTGCGCGGCGGTTGAAGACCTGGAGGGCGTCCGCGTCGTACACCCCGCCGCAGCGGGCGAAGCCGATGAGGGTGATGACCGCCCAGGGTGTGCCGATGGCCGTCAGCAGCAGCACGAAGGACGTCATCGCGTTCTGCGCGGTCGAGTAGTAGTGCCCGGCGAAGACGCAGGCCGTGGCCACCACGGCGACCGTGTACGTGGCCCTGGCCCGGGAGGCGCGCGGCAGGATCGCGTCGAGGTCGAGGCCCATCGAGTAGAGCATCAGACCCGCGTTGCCGACCGAGCCGGCGGAGGCCGCGAGCAGCAGCGGGACGAGGTACCAGGCGGGGGCGGCGGAGACGAGCGGGCCCGCGTAGTCGAGGGCGGCTCCGGCCGCGTACGCCGTGAAGGTGCCGAAGAGCTGCGGCACCAGCAGGCCCAGCATCAGCCCCAGCCAGGTCGCGTGCAGCACCTTGCGTGCGGAGTGGCGGGCCGGGGAGATGTAGCGGGTGTAGTCGCCGAGGAGGGTGATGAAGGCGATCGGCCCTGACAGCCCGGCGGCCACGGCCGCGAGCAGCCAGGTCGGCCAGAACCCGCCCAGCAGATAGCCGCCGGTCTCCGGCAGCGCGGCGGTGGTGAAGCCGGGCGCGTAGGCGATCACGCCGAGCGCCAGCAGGGCCGTCATGCCGAAGGCGAGGATCCGGGACATGGCGAGCAGCACCCGGTAGCCGTACACCGCGCCCGCGACGGTGGCCGCGGCGAGCAGCCCGTAGACGATCCCGTACGACACCCCGTCCTGCGGCAGCCCGGCCAGCCGGCCCAGCACGCCCACCATCACGTCCCCGCCGATCCACACGGTCAGCGCGGTGTAGCCGAGGGCCAGCAGCAGGCCGACCACGGAGCCGACCAGCCGCCCGCGGACCCCGAACTGGGCGCCGGACGAGGTCGACAGGTTGGTGCCGGTGCGCAGCGAGACCAGGGCGAGGGGGGCCGTGAGCACCACTCCCACCACCGTGCCCGCCAGTACCGCGCTGACCGACGACCACCAGTCCAGGCCGAAGGACGGCGGCAGCCAGCCGAAGACGATCACGCCCAGGCAGAGGTTGGAGCCGAGCAGGATCGAGACGAGGTCGCGTGGCCCGCTGGTGCGTTCCTCCTCGGGGATGGTGTCGACTCCGCGCTGTTCGATCGGCATGCTTGTCTCCCTCGGTTAGAGCGACGTTCAATGTGATGGGCGTGAAGGCTCGACGTCAACCTTCCGGTGGAGGGAATTTCATGTTTAGAGTGATGCTCTAAATGGAGGGAGTGACATGCGGCTGACCCCGACCGAACGCGACCGGCTGCTGCTCTTCGGTGCCGCCGAGCTCGCCCGCGCCCGCAGGGCCAGGGGACTGAGGCTCAACGTCCCCGAGGCGACCGCGCTCATCGCCGACACGGTGTGCGAGGCCGCCCGGGACGGCCAGCGGCTCGCGGAGGCCGTCGAGGCCGCCCGGTCCGTCCTCGGGCCCGACGACGTGCTGCCCGGCGTCGCCGACGTCGTGACCGAGGTGCACGTCGAGGCGGTCTTCGACGACGGCTCGCGGCTCGCGGTCGTCAGCGATCCGATCGGCGCCGGCCTCGGCGACCGGGCCCCGGGCGCCCTGCTGCCGGGGCCCGAGCACGCCGAGCCCGAGGCGGTCGTACGGCTGACGGTCACCAACACCGCCACCGTGCCCGTCTCCGTCACCTCCCACTTCCACCTCTTCGAGGCCAACCCTCGGCTCGCCTTCGACCGCGGGCGGGCCTACGGCATGCGCCTGGCCGTGCCCGCCGGGTCCTCCGTGCGGTTCGGGCCGGGGGAGAGCGTCGAGGTGGGGCTGGTGCCGATCGGGGGCGAGCGGGTCGCGATCGGCTTCGCCGGACTCGTCGACGGGCCGCTGGACGCACCGGGCGCGAAGGAGGAGGCCCTGCGGCGGGCCGCCGCCTGCGGATACCTCGGCGTACCGGAAACACCTGATCAGGAGGTCGAGCGATGAGCCGCCCAGGAGGCCACCCCGCCGAGGCCCGCCGCCTCACCCCGTACGAGTACGCCGCCACCCACGGCCCCCGCGCCGGCGACCGCATCCGCCTCGGCGACTCCGGCCTGATCGTCCGCGTCGAGTCCGACGCCCAGCGGTACGGCGACGAGTTCCTCGCCGGGTTCGGCAAGACCGCCCGCGACGGGCTGCACCTCAAGGCCGCCGCCGTCCGGGAGACGTGTGACGTCGTCATCAGCAACGTCGTGGTGATCGACGCCGTGCAGGGCATCCGGAAGGTCTCCATCGGCATCCGCGAGGGGCGGATCTGCTCGATCGGGCGGGCCGGTAACCCCGACACTCTCGACGGCGTCGACGTCGTCGTCGGCACCGGGACGTCCATCGTGTCCGGCGAGGGGCTCATCGCCACCGCCGGAGCCGTCGACACCCACGTCCACCTGCTGTCGCCGCGCGTCATGGAGGCCTCGCTCGCCTCCGGCGTGACCACGGTCATCGGGCAGGAGTTCGGTCCCGTGTGGGGTGTCGGCGTCAACTCGCCCTGGGCGCTGCGGCACGCGTTCAACGCGTTCGACGCCTGGCCCGTCAACATCGGCTTCCTGGGGCGGGGTTCCTCCTCCCACCCGGCGCCCCTGGTCGAGGCGCTCGCCGAGGGCGGCGCCTGCGGCTTCAAGGTGCACGAGGACATGGGCGCGCACACCCGTGCTCTGGACACCGCGCTGCGCGTCGCCGAGGAGCACGACGTCCAAGTCGCCCTGCACAGCGACGGGTTGAACGAGTGTCTGTCCGTGGAGGACACCCTGCGGGTGCTGGAGGGCCGGACCATCCACGCCTTCCACATCGAGGGCTGCGGTGGCGGGCACGTCCCGAACGTCCTGAAGATGGCGGGCGTGCCGAACGTCATCGGCTCCTCCACCAACCCGACCCTGCCCTTCGGGCGGGACGCCGTCGCCGAGCACTACGGCATGATCGTCTCCGTCCACGACCTCAAGCCCGACCTGCCCGGCGACGCCGCCATGGCCCGCGACCGCATCCGCGCCGGAACCATGGGCGCCGAGGACGTCCTGCACGACCTGGGCGCGATCGGCATCACCTCCTCGGACGCGCAGGGCATGGGGCGCGCGGGCGAGACGGTCCGCCGTACCTTCGCCATGGCCGGGAAGATGAAGGCCGAGTCCGGCGCCCCGGATGCCGGTCACGACAACGAACGCGTCCTGCGGTACATCGCCAAGCTGACCGTCAACCCGGCCATCGCGCACGGACTCGCGCACGAGGTGGGGTCCCTGGAGGCCGGCAAGCTCGCCGACATCGTGCTGTGGCGGCCGGAGTACTTCGGGGCGAAGCCGCAGCTCGTGCTGAAGGCCGGCTTCCCGGCGTACGGCGTGACCGGCGACCCGAATGCGGCGACGGACACCTGCGAACCCCTCGTGCTGGGACCGCAGTTCGGCGCGCACGGGGCGACACCGGCCGACATCTCGGTGGCGTTCGTCGCGCAGGCAGCCCTGGACCAGGGGCGCGACACCATGCCCACCCGCCGCCGCAGAGTCGCCGTGCGCGGCACGCGCGGTATCGGCCCGGCCGACCTGCGCCTCAACTCCCGTACCGGGGCCGTCGACGTCGACCAGCGCACCGGCCTCGTCACCCTCGACGGCGAGCCGTTGCGCTCCGCACCGGCCGAGTCCGTCTCCCTCAACCGTCTCTACTTCCTCTGAGGTTCACGATGTCCGCAGCCGCCGACGGCTTCCGCATGCCCGCCGAATGGGCCCCGCACGAGCGCACCTGGATGGCCTGGCCCGGCCCGAACCCGACGTTCGACGACCCGGAGGACCTGGCCGCCGCCCGGACCGCCTGGGCGTCGGTGGCCCGCGCGGTCCGCCGGTTCGAGCCGGTGACGGTGGTGTGCGGCCCGGGGCAGTCGGACCAGGCGCGTGCGCTGCTCGGGAAGGGGATCGAGACCGTCGAGCGTGACCTCGACGACGCCTGGATGCGCGACATCGGCCCGACGTTCCTGACCGACGGGCGTGGCGGACTGGCCGCCGTCGGCTGGACCTTCAACGGCTGGGGCGCCCAGAGCTGGGCCCGCTGGGAGCACGACGCGAAGATCGCCGCGCACGTCGCGGACCTCGCGGGGGCACGGACGTACGCCTCGCGGCTCGTCAACGAGGGCGGGGCGATCCATGTGGACGGCGAGGGGACGGTCCTGCTGACCGAGACCGTTCAACTGGGTCCCGAGCGCAACCCCGGCTGGACGCGGGAGGAGGTCGAGGCCGAGATCCACGCCCTGCTCGGCACCCGCAAGGCGATCTGGCTGCCGCGCGGCCTGACCGGCGACTACCCCCCGCACGGCTTCGGCACCCTCGGCCACGTCGACATCGTCGCGGCCTTCGCCCGCCCCGGCGTGATCGTGGCCCATGCGCAGCCCGACCCGGCGCACCCCGACCACGAGGTGACGAAGGAGATCGCCGGCCTGCTGAGGTCGCAGACGGACGCGCGGGGCCGCCGCCTGGAGGTCGTCGAGGTGCCCGCCCCCACCGTCCTGGAGACCGACGGCCACTGGGCCGACTACTCCTACATCAACCACTACCTCTGCAACGGCGGCGTGGTCCTGTGCGGCTTCGACGACCCGCGCGACGAACTCGCGGCCGGCATCTTCCGCCGTCTCTTCCCGGAGCGGACCGTGACACTGGTGGACGCCCGTACGATCTTTGCCGGCGGTGGAGGCATCCACTGCATCACCCAGCAACAGCCGAGGATCTGACACCCGGGAGAGCAGATGGCCGGTGGGCGCAGGCAGGCCCCGCCCCGCGAGGACGTGCTCGCCGCCGCCATGGAGATGATCGCCGAGCGCGGCCTGGAGAAGCTCACCATGGCGGCGCTCGGCCGCGAGGTCGGCATGAGCAGCGGCCACCTGCTCTACTACTTCGGCTCCAAGGACGAACTGCTGCTGCGCACCCTGGAGTGGAGCGAGGGCCGGCTGGGCGCCGAGCGCGGACGGCTGCTGGCCCGTGCCGCCACCGCCCGCGAACGCCTCGACGCCTACGTCGACCTGTACGTCCCCGACGGCCACCGGGACCCGCACTGGATCCTGTGGCTGGAGGTCTGGAACCGCTCGCAGAGCGCTGCCGTCGACTCGGACGCCCGCGACCGGCAGGCCGCCATCGAGGGCGTCTGGCACCGCGACCTGGTCGCCCTGCTCGCCGAGGGCATCTCGCGGGGCGAGTTCCGCAGCGTCGACCCGGACCGGTTCGCCACCCGCCTGCGCGCGCTGCTGGACGGCTTCGCCATCCATGTGGCGATCGGCCTGCGCGGCACCGACCGGGCCCAAGTCCTCCGGCACGTGCACGAGTTCCTCGTCGAAAGCCTCCTCGCGGACGCCTGAACGCCTGCCCGGGTTGTACTCAAAACGACGGATTGACCCTGTGGCTCGCGGTGCTGTTGGCTCTGGGGGAGCCCTCGGCGCGGGGCCGGGGGAGAAGCGTCAACGGGGAACACAGGGGGAACAGCACATGACCAGCACCACAAGGGTCACGTCCGGCGCGCTCGGCGTGGCTCTGGCCGTCACACTCGGCGGCCTCGCCGCGCTGCCCGCGACCGCCGCTCCGGAGGCGCCGCGGACCGAGAAGGCGAGCGTCGCCCCGGACGGCGCCGAGGGCAACGGCGACTCTGGCGGGCCGAGCCTGAGCGCCGACGGCCGCCGTCTGGCCTTCGTCTCCAGCGCCGACAACCTCGTCGCCGGTGACACCGACGGCGCCGCCGACGCCTTCGTGCGCGACCTGCGGACCGGCACGACCCGGCTGGCCAGTACCGGTGCGGACGTCGGCCCGGTCGACGACGTCGCCCTCAGCGGCAACGGCCGCTACCTGGCGTTCGGCGCCACCGGCACCGGCGACGGGCGCAGCCACATCTGGGTCAAGGACCTGAAGTCCGGCGCGCTCCAGCGCATCGAGGACACCGTCGACACGGGCTACGACTCCGGCCGGCGGCCCGCCCTCAGCGCCGACGGCCGCTACGTCGCCTTCATCGCCCAGCGCTCGGACCTCACGCCGTCCGACGACGGCTGGGGACGCGTCTACCGGGTCGACCGGACCACCGGCGAGGCCGTCCGCGTCAGCCAGGTGCCCGCCGCAGGCGACCGGAAGACCGCCGCCACCAACCCGTCCATCAGCGCCGACGGCAAGCGCGTCGGCTACCAGTTCTTCATCCCGCACCCGGCCCCGGGCGACTGGAGCGACGCCTACGTCCGTGACGTGCCGAGCGGCGAGCTGTTCCACGCAGACCGGGCGCCGGACGGGGCGAAGTCCGACGGACAGACCGAGTTCCCGCAGGTCAGCGCCGACGGACGGTACGCCCTGTTCAACTCGCTCGACTCGCGGCTCACCCCGGGCGACACCAACAAGGGACACAACGTCTTCGTCCGCGACCTCAAGACGGGCGAGCTGCGCCGCATCGACGCCGCCGACCCGGCCGCGTTCACCGCGAATCCGCAGCTCAGCGCCGACAACCGGTTTCTGGCCTACGTCTCGGCCGACCCGGGCGACACGCACCACACCACCCGCGCGTACGTCCGCGACCTGCGCACCGGGCGCACGGTCCTCGCCAGCCCGGACGCCCAGGGCGGGCCGAACGACCAGGGCGTGTCCGCCCCGGTGATCGACCGGCACGGCCGCCGGGTCGCCTTCAGCAGCTCCGCGCCCGACCTCGTCCCGGGCGACATGTACGACACCTCGCACGTCTACGTCCGTCACCTGAAGTGACCGACCGCATCCTGAGACAACCGTGATCCCGGCACGGGGGTTGTGCCAGACTGCCCCCGTGCTCTCGTTCGCCATGATTATTGGCAGCAGGCGCGCCGGTCCGCAGTGACCGCCACGTACGACCAGGTACGGGCGGACACCGTCGTCCTCGACCCGCGCGCAGACCTCTCGCACCCGCGAGGGGTTTTTCGCATTTCTGGCCCACCCGCAGTCAGGAGCGAGAGCGCGAGGGAGTATGTGGGGGCGGTGGAGCCGGTCATTCCGGTACGACCGAGATCCAATCCTCAGGAGCCTTGACACCATGACCGCTACCAGCGAGCTCGACGATTCCTTCCACGTCTTCGACACCACCCTCCGCGACGGCGCCCAGCGGGAGGGCATCAACCTCACCGTCGCGGACAAGCTGGCCATCGCTCGGCACCTGGACGACTTCGGCGTGGGCTTCATCGAGGGCGGCTGGCCGGGCGCGAACCCCCGGGACACCGAGTTCTTCGCCCGCGCCCGCCAGGAGATCGACTTCCGGCACGCCCAGCTGGTCGCGTTCGGCTCCACCCGCCGCGCCGGTGCCACCGCCGCCGAGGACCCGCAGGTCAGGGCGCTCCTGGAGTCCGGCGCGCAGGTCATCACGCTGGTCGCCAAGTCGCACGACCGTCATGTCGAACTCGCCCTGCGCACCACGCTCGACGAGAACCTGGCGATGGTCCGCGACACGGTGTCCTTCCTGAAGGAACAGGGCCGCCGGGTCTTCGTCGACTGCGAACACTTCTTCGACGGCTACCGCGCGAACCCCGAGTACGCGAAGTCGGTCGTCCGTACGGCCTCGGAGGCCGGCGCGGACGTGGTGGTCCTCTGCGACACCAACGGCGGCATGCTCCCGGCGCAGATCCAGGCGGTCGTCGGCACGGTCCTGGCCGACACGGGCGCCCGCCTCGGCATCCACGCCCAGGACGACACCGGCTGCGCGGTGGCGAACACCCTGGCCGCCGTCGACGCGGGCGCGACGCACGTCCAGTGCACGGCCAACGGCTACGGCGAACGCGTCGGCAACGCCAACCTCTTCCCGGTCGTGGCGGCCCTGGAGCTCAAGTACGGCAAGCAGGTCCTGCCCGAGGGCCGGCTGCGCGAGATGACGCGCATCTCGCACGCGATCGCCGAGGTCGTCAACCTCACGCCCTCCACGCACCAGCCCTACGTAGGCCTCTCGGCCTTCGCGCACAAGGCCGGCCTGCACGCCTCGGCCATCAAGGTCGACCCGGACCTGTACCAGCACATCGACCCCGAGCAGGTCGGCAACACCATGCGGATGCTGGTCTCCGACATGGCCGGCCGCGCCTCCATCGAGCTCAAGGGCAAGGAACTCGGCGTCGACCTCGGCGGCGACCGCGAACTGGTCGGCCGGGTGGTCGAGCGAGTGAAGGAACGCGAACTCAGGGGCTACACGTACGAAGCGGCCGACGCGAGCTTCGAGATCCTCCTGCGCACCGAGGTCCAGGGCAAGCCGCTGCGCTACTTCGAGGTCGAGTCCTGGCGCGCCATCGTCGAGGACCGGCCCGACGGCTCCCACGCCAACGAGGCCACGGTCAAGCTCTGGGCCAAGGGCGAGCGCATCGTCGCCACGGCCGAGGGCAACGGCCCGGTCAACGCGCTGGACCGGGCCCTGCGCGTGGGTCTGGAGAAGATCTACCCGCAGCTCGCCAAGCTGGAGCTGGTGGACTACAAGGTCCGCATCCTGGAGGGCAAGCACGGCACCAACTCGACGACCCGCGTGCTGATCTCCACGTCCGACGGCACGGGCGAGTGGGCGACGGTGGGCGTGGCCGACAACGTCATCGCCGCGAGCTGGCAGGCCCTGGAGGACGCGTACACGTACGGGCTGCTGCGAGCGGGAGTGAGCCCGGCCGAGTAGGCGGGTGGCGACGGCGCCTTGCGCGCCGTCGCCTCAGCCGATCCATTGCGTCCGTCTGTGTCGATTCTGTGCCGATTCGGGTAGCTTCGAACATATGAAGGCCGCAACGGTGCGTACCCTCGTACGTTTGCTGATCGTGCCGGTCGTCGCCGTACTGGCGGCGCTCATGGTCGGTGCGCCCGGGGCGCACGCGGCCACCGACCTCTCGAAGGTCGCCGCGGAACTGCGCGAGAGCCCGGTCTACGTCGATCCCGCCGCTCGCGGGCAGCTGGCCGCGTCGGACGCCGAGGCGCTCGCCGACAAGATCAAGGACGCGGACAAGCCCGTCTTCGTGGCGGTCCTGCCTGCCGACGTCCCCACACAGGACCTCTTCCGCAACCTCCGCACCGAGACCGGCATCACCGGTCTGTACGGCATCCGCCTCGGAGACCGGTTCGACGCCCGTGCGGACAGCTCGGTGATGAGCAGCCAGGCGGTGGCCAACCTGGTCACGGCCGTCAGGGGCGCGGGCGATGCCAAGGCCCAGCTGAACGACTTCGTCGACGACGCCCTGCGTAACGTGGGCGGCTCGGCGCCCAGCAGCTGGAGCGACGGCTCGGGTACCGACGTGCCGGTCGGCGGCCTGGTCACGTTCGGCGCGCTGGTCGCGGCCGGTGGCGCGGGCGCCTACGCGCTGGTCCGCCGCAACCGCCGCCGCCACGAGGAGGAGCAGCGGGCCGCGCTGGAGAAGCTGCGCGTGGTGGTCGACGAGGACATCACCGCCTTCGGCGAGGAACTCGACCGCCTCGACTTCCACCCCGGCGAACCCGGTGCCGACGACGCGATGCGCGCCGACTACGAGCGTGCCCTCGACTCCTACGAACAGGCGAAGTCCCTGATGGCGGCCGCGACGAAACCGGAGGACGTCCGGCCCGTCACCCAGGCCGTGGAGGACGGGCGTTTCTCGCTGGCGCGCCTCGCGGCCCGCCGCGAGGGCGCCCCGCTGCCGGAGCGCCGCCCGCCCTGCTTCTTCGACCCGCGCCACGGCCCCTCGGTCGCCGACGCGAGCTGGACGCCACCGGGCGGTGCCACGCGCGACGTCCCCGTCTGCGCGGCCGACCGGACGCGGCTCGCCGAGGGCCGGGACCCGGTGATCCGCGAGGTCGACACCGAACTCGGCCGCCGCCCGTACTGGGAGGCCGGCCCGGCGTACGGCCCCTGGGCCGGCGGCTACTTCGGCGGCGGCCTCCTGCCCGGCCTCCTCATCGGCACCATGCTCGGCAGCATGATGGCCGCCCCCGCCTACGCGTCCGACTACGGCTCCGGCTACGGCGACTTCAGCGGCGGCGACGTCTCCGGCGCGGACTTCGACACGGGCGACTTCGGCGGCGGCTTCGGTGACGGAGGCTTCGGCGGAGGCGACTTCGGCGGGGGAGGCGACTTCGGAGGCGGATTCTGACGCGACCGGCGGGCCGACCTCGCGCCGTTACCGGGCCAGGCCGGGTGCCTGAGCCGGGGGCAGTGTTCGGCTGCTTCCCGGCCCAGGCTCCGCTCCCGCTGCTGCCGGGCCCGACCCGGCCGCCGGCAGGCCCGACTTTGGCCGGCGTCCTCAGCCCCGGCACTCCGGCCGCCCGGGTTTCAGCGCACCGGCCGTTTCCGGGCCCAGGCCCCGCGCGCTGCTGCCAGGTCTCGACCTGGCCGCCGCCAGCCTCGACCTTGGTCGCCGTCCTCAGCCCCCGGCACCCCCGGCCGAGGCTCAGCGCCCGGCCGTTTGGGCCCAGGCCCGGCGCCTGCGCCGGAGGTCAGCGCTCGGCCGCTTCCCGCCCCAGCACCCGCTCCCCCTGCCGCCACACAACCGCGGCCGTCACGCCCGCCAGTGCGATCAGGCCCGCGCTGACCCACACCGGCGACCGGTACCCGAACCCCGCGCCGATCGCCACGCCACCGGCCCAAGGGCCCAGCGCGGCACCCACGTTGAACGCGGCCGTGGCGAAACCACCGGCCAGCGTGGGGGCGCCCGGTGCCGCGTACAGGACCTGGGAGATCAGCGTGGAGCCGACGCAGAAGGACAGCGCCCCCTGGGTGAAGACGAGCGCGAGGGCCAGGACCGGGTGCCCGGCCCCGAGCGCCAGGAGGCACCAGCCCAGGCCCACCGCGGCGCCCCCGCCGGCCAGCACCGGGACGGGGTGCCGGTCGGCGAACCGGCCCGCTGCGGTCACCCCGGCGAACGACCCGGCCCCGAACAGCGCGAGCACCCCGGGGACCCAGGCGCTGCCCAGCCCCGTCACCTCGGTGACCAGCGGCGCGAGATAGGTGAAGGTGCAGAATGTCGCACCGTTGACGAGGGCCCCCAGCGCCAGCGTGACGACAAGCCGGGGGCTGCGCAGCGACCGCAGCTCACCGCCCAGCGCGGGCGGCGCACCCCCCGCCGAACCGCCCGGCACCGACCTGGCCACCGCCACCAGCGCGGGCAGCGACACCAGCGCCACGGCCCAGAACGCCGCACGCCAGCCCCACAGCCCACCCAGCACGGCCCCGGCGGGCACACCGGCCACGCACGCCAGCGTCACCCCGCCCAGCAGCATGGACGTGGCTCGCCCCTTGGCGTCCGCCGGGACCATGTCCACGGCGGCCACGAGGGCGACGGCGAGGAACCCGGCGTTGGCGAGCGCCCCCACGACCCGCGTGGCGAGCAGCACCTCGAAACTGCCGGTGAGGGCACCGACGACATGGACGGCCAGAAACACCACGAGGAACGCCAGCAGCGCACCCCGCCGCGGCCAGCGCCGCGCGAGCCCCGCCACCAGCGGCGCCCCCACGACCATCCCCACTGCGAAGGCGGAGGTCAGCGCCCCCGCCGCGGGAACGGACACCCCCAGATCCCGCGCGATGTCCGGCACCAGACCGGACAGCATGAACTCGGACGTGCCCTGCGCGAACACGGCAAGGCCCAGCAAGAGAAGAGCGAACGGCATGAAGAAACTCCGCAACCCGAAGTCGACGTCGGACACGACAGGTCGGACGGCTTCCGGCAGCGGAGCGAGCGGGCTCAGCGGCCCGGCATCACGAACAGCCACCGGAGAGCCGGTGGCCGCACTCTGGACGCCTCGGGGCTGGACATGGGGGCGACGTTAAGCGGACCCGGCGGCACGGGTCCACCGGTTTTCCTCCGGCTCGCCCCGCGCGGCGGTCACAGCCGTGTCCTTCCGGTTCTTCCGGCCGCCACCCCGGTGGACGACGACCACGGCCGCGAGGCAGACGGCCAGGCCGAGAGCGGTCTGCCCGCCGAACGGTTCACCGAACATCAGCGCACCCCAGACGGCCGTGACCGGGGCCATGAGGAACATCAGCGTGTTCACCTTCGTCACCCCGGAGCGCTTCAGGATGAGCCAGTACAGCCCGTACCCGCCGAACGTGGACAGCCCCACGAGCCAGGCGACGGCCACCCAGAACCCGCCCTCGGCGGGCGGCGCGGCGGCCCCGGTGCTCAGGGCCAGCGCGGAGAAGAGGACGGCGCTGGTGGCGCAGTGGACGGTCAGCGACACCGAGGGGGCGACCCGCGAGCGGGACCGGCTCTCCAGGAAGGTGGCCGCGACCAGGGATAGCATGCCGAGCAGCGGGACGGCGTACGCCCACCAGGCGACGCCGGTCCCGGCAGCGGCGTCGGCCAGGGTGACCGCGGATACGCCGCTCAGCCCCAGAACGAGGCCGATCCACTGCCGGCCCGAGACGTACTGCCCCAGCAGCGGTCCCGCGAGGGCCCCGGCGACGAGGGGCTGGACACCGTCGATCAGGGCCGTCGTGCCGCTGGAGACGCCGAGCTGGATGGCGTAGTAGACGCTGAGCAGATAGCCGCTCTGCGACAGCACGCCGATGACGGCCTGCCGGGTCACGTCCCGGGCGGTGAGCCCCCGCCAGGCCGTGCGCGTGAGGGCGGCGACCGCGACGAGGACGACGGCCAGCGGCAGGAACCGCCACATCAGGACCGTGATCGCGGACGCGTTGCCCGCTCCGAGCTTGGCCCCGATGAACCCGGAGCTCCAGCAGAGGACGAAGGCGACGGAGAGCAGGATGTTCACGAACATCACAACCAGTAGACAGATCGGTATACCCGTTCCCCGCTCACTATACAGATCGGTATACTCGGGTGCCATGGGTACCACCGCCTCCACCGCCGAGAATCCGCGCCGGATCACGATGACGCCCGCCGCCCGTCGCGTAGTGGAAGCGGCCGCCCGGCTGTTCTACGAGCGCGGCATCCACGCCGTCGGAGTCGATCTCATCGCCGCCGAGGCCGGGGTGACGAAGAAGACCCTCTACGACCGGTTCGGCTCCAAGGAGCAGGTCGTCGTGGAGTACCTCGCGGACCGCGACGAGCGCTGGCGGGCCTTCCTCGCCGAACGCCTCGACGCGGCCCCGCCCGAGCCCGGGGAGCAAGTCCTGGCGGTCTTCGACGCCTCGCGGGAATGGGCGGCGGAGCTCAGCCCCAAGGGGTGCAGCATGGTCAACGCCCACGCGGAGATCAGCGACCCCGCCCACCCGGCCCATCCGGTCATCACCGGACAGAAGCAGTGGATGCTCGCCCTCTTCACCCGCCTCGCCTCGGACATCGCCCCGGAGCGGGCCGACGCCCTGGCCCGGGCGCTGATGCTGCTGCACGAGGGGGCGCTCGTCGCGCACGGCCTGGGCATCTTCCCGGACGCCATCGCCCAGGCCCGCGAACAGGCCCGCGCGCTCCTGGCGTAGCGGACAGGATCCGTCCTACTCCGTCCCTACGGTGGTGTCATGACCGCCTCCGGAGACGCCCTCTCCTTCGCAGCCGCCGCCGACCTCGACTCCTGGCTGGCGGCACACCCCGCCCCGCATCCCGGCCTCTGGGTCAAGGTCGCCAAGAAGGGCTCGGGCATCCCCTCCGTCAGCGCCGCCGACGTCAACGACGTGGCGCTGTGCCACGGCTGGATCACCGGGCAGCGCAAGGGACTCGACGAGTCGTACTACCTTCAGCGGATCACCCCGCGGCGCCCCGGCAGCCTCTGGTCCATGGTCAACGTCCGCCGGGTCGAGGAGCTGACCGCCGCCGGACGGATGCGGCCCGGCGGCCTCGCGGAGGTGGCGGCCGCACGGGCGGACGGACGGTGGGAGGCGGCGTACGCGTCCCAGCAGGAGGCCGAGGTCCCGGAGGACCTGGCGGCGGCCCTGGAGCGGAGCCCGCGGGCCGCGGCGGCCTTCGAGGCGCTCGGGCGGACGGACCGGTACCTGGCGATGCTCGGCGTGCTCCGCGCCCGGACGCCGCGGAGCCGGGCGGCACAGGTGGCGGCGGCGGTCGCGAAGCTGGAGGCCGCCCGGAAGGCCCGGTGAGACACGGGCAGGGCCCGGCACCGTACGGCACCGGGCCCGCAGGCTGTCGTGGGGGCGGGTCAGAGGGTCGACGCCGCCGAGGCGATGGCGGAGGCGAACGTCGAGACCTCCGTGTAGACGCCGGGGGCCTCGGGCCGGGCGCAGCCCTCACCCCAGCTGACGATGCCGACCTGGATCCAGGCGCCGGCGTTGTCCTTGCGGAACATGGGGCCGCCGGAGTCGCCCTGGCAGGTGTCGACACCGCCCGCGTCGAAGCCGGCGCAGATCTCCTCGTTCGCGACGAGGCCGCTGTAGAGACCGCCGTAGGCCTTGCAGGCGGCGTCGCCGACGAACGGCACGGTCGCCTTCAGCAGGTAGCGCTGCTGGGAGCCGCCCTCACGGTTCGCGCCCCAGCCGGCGACGGTGAAGTCACCGGTGTTGTACTGCGCGGTGGTGGCGATCTTCAGGGTCGGCAGGTTGATGGGCTGGGCGAGCTTGATCAGCGCCCAGTCCTTGCCGGTGCCGTTGTAGCCGGGGGCGCGGAGCACCTTGGTGGAGCGGACCTGGACCCGGCCGCTGGTGGACTGGAGGTCGACGACCCCAGCGGTGGCGGTGATGCCGGTGTTGTTGCCGGAGGCTCCCACGCAGTGCGCGGCCGTGAGCACGATCTGCTGGGTGTACAGCGCGCCGCCACAGCCCATGGAGAGCCGGACCATGAACGGGAACTCGCCCTGCGCGGCGCGCGTCCCGCCGACGACGGGCGACGGGGCGGCCTGCGCGGCGGTGACGGGCTGAAGGCTGGCGACCGCGAGGGCGGCGGCCCCGAGGACCGCGCATCTCTTGAGGGCCGTGAGGAGTCTCTTCAACGTGATGCCTTTCGTGGGGGGTTGACTGGGGAGGTGCAACCGAGGCATCAGATTGACGAGCGCATGACAAAAACGGAAGACAGGAACCGGCCAGAACCGGCCCGGTGGTATGTCACCGGGCCGGCCGCACCGGGCTCACGCGTTCCGGATCGCCGAGATGTCGAAGTTGAGCTTGATCTTGTCGGAGACCAGGACACCGCCGGTCTCCAGGGCGGCGTTCCAGGTCAGGCCCCACTCGGAGCGCAGGATCTCCGCCTTGCCCTCGAAGCCGACGCGCTCGTTGCCGAAGGGGTCCTTCGCGGCGCCGTTGAACTCGAGGTCGATGGCGAGGGGGCGGGTCGTGCCGAGGATCGTCAGGTCGCCGGTGATGCGGTAGTCGTCGCCGCCGAGGGCCTCCGCCTTCGTGGAGCGGAACGTCATGGCCGGGAACTCGTCCGCCTTGAAGAAGTCCGAGCTCTTGAGGTGGCCGTCGCGGTCGGCGTTGCCCGTCTCGATGCTGTCCATCACGACGTCCAGGGAGGCCGTGGACCGGGAGGGGTCGGTGCCGTCGAGGTGGAGGGTGCCCGTGAAGTCCTGGAAGCTGCCCTTGACGTTGGTGACCATGGCGTGCCGGGCGACGAAGCCGATCGTCGAGTGCGCGGGGTCGATCGTGTAGTCGCCGGTCACGGCGGCCAGCTCCGGGCGGACGGCGTCGGTCGTGGCGGTCTCGGTGTCCTTGCGGCTGAAGATACTCACGGGGATACGCCTCCTGCGTTGAATGTTGAACGTTGAACTAGGTAACGCGACCCACCGTAGACCTATTCCCGTTCAACGTTCAACATCATGGGCCGGCGTGTTCACGATCGGGCCCGCGGCGCGAGCGGTACCCGGTGATCATGACCTCGGTCGCGGTCCTGGTCGAGCTGCTGCGGAGCCGCACGTCCGGCGGCCATGTGAAGTGCTGGGAGCGTTTCGCGGAGAGCGCCGCCCGCCTACCGGAACACCTGCCCGACGGCGTCCAGTCCGGTCTCGACCTGACCGGCTACTTCCTCGGCGAGCGCGAACGGGTCGACGTCCTGTCGCCGCGCGTGCGCATCGTCACGCTCCGCCCGGTGCTCGGCACGGCCGCCCTGACCTCGGCCGACGGCGCCGAGGACGTCACCGATCTCGCTCCGTACCACCCCCGGCTCGCGGCCCTGCTCCCGCGCCACGACGTCTGGCACCTCACCCACGGCTTCGCCTACGCCACCACTGCCGTCCGCCTCGCCCGCAGAGCCGGACCGGCACCCCGGCTGCTCGCCTCCGTGCACACCGACGTCCCGCTGCCGGCCTCGGTCTACGCCCGCTACCTGGCCGGCCGGTGGCTGCCCGGCGACCACCCGGCGCCCAGGCGAGTTCCTCGCGGACCTGGCAGAGAGCCGGCTGCGCCGGCGGCGGGACCGGCTCCTCGACGGCTGCGAACGCGTGCTGGTGCCGACCCCCGCCGAGCGGGCCGAACTCGCCCGCGTCCTGGGGCCGCACCGGGTCTCCCTGCTACGCCGCGGCATCGACCATCAGCGCTTCCGCCCCGACCCCGGCGCTCGCCCGCTCGGCCGCGAGTACGGTGTCCCGGCCGACCGTCCGCCGGTGCTGTTCGCCGGACGGCTGGACGCGACCAAGGGTGTGCCCCTGCTGACCGAGAGCGTGCGGCTGCTGCGCGAGCGCGGCCGGGCCGTGCACCTCGTCCTGGCCGGCGCCGGCGCGGAGTCCGGGCCCGTCCGGCGCGCCCTCGGCGCCGACGTCAGCCTCCTCGGCCCGCTCCCGCTGGACCGGCCGGCCCGGGTGTACGCAGGCTGTGACGTCTTCGCGTTCCCCTCTCGCACCGAGACCTGCGGCAACGTCGTCGCCGAGGCGATGGCGAGCGGCCTGGCGGTCGTGCTGCCCGAGGGCGCGCGCACCGCACAGTGGCTGACCGCACCGGGCCGCGACGGCATCGTCGTACGGCACGACGACCCGGGGGAGTGGGCGGACGCCCTCGGCGCGCTCGTCGACCGCCCCCGCCTGCTCTCGGCGGTACGCCACCACGCAATCACCACGGCCCGCGACACCCACCCCACCTGGGACCGTGTCCTGACGGAGGACCTCCTCCCCGCCTGGCTGCCACACGTACGGTCTCGGCAGAGGGAGAACACGCGGGCGGCGTGAGGATCCGGCAGCCCGGCGGAGTGGGGTGCCGCTGCGCCCACCCCGCGTCAGCGCGAAACCCCAGCCGCATCCGGTGCAGTCGCGCCGACAGCGGTACGGCGAAGACCAGTTCGGCGACGATCAGCGGCTGCACCAGACTGAGGGGCCCGTACGCCAGCGCCGGCGACTGGAAGCCGTAGGCGAGCACGGCCAGTGCGATGCCGCCCAGCCACACCCGGTCACGCGCCAGATGGGCCAGCAAGCGCGGTGACAGCGCCTCCGCGTCCGGGCGCCCGCCCGCGGCCCACTGCTGGAGCACTCCGGCCACGGCGAAGCAGACACCGGCGGCGAGGGAGGCCAGCACCGCGGTCGGGATGCCGGGCGTGTGGTGCTAGTCGGTCGTCCGCCGGGACGGCGCGCCCTGCGTCGCGCCCCGGGTGTGGACGTAGAGCGCACGCCGGTCGCCGACGTCGAGGTGCCGCGGCAGGGGCAGTTCGTAGCGCACCGGCCGGCCGTGGTCGGCGAACTGCCGGCGCGGGTTGTAGACCTGGTTGAACTTCCACAGCATGCGGGCGAAGTTCGTCTGGCCGTGCAGCAGGTTCTGGGCCAGCACCCGGGCGGCGCCCACGGCGGTGCGCAGGCCCAGGTGCTTGCGGTTGATGACGGCCTGGGTGCGCACCAGTTCCTCGTAGAAGCGCTCCAGGGGGAGCGTGGTGGGCACGACCGCGTGCTGGATGTCGAAAAGGCGGTAGTCGCGGGTGGTCAGGCGCCGCGACTCGGTGTGCCAGATCTCCGTACCCGGATACGGCGTCATCACCGTGAAGTGGACGATCTCCGGCACCGCCAGCGCGAACTCCCGGACCACCCGGAAGCGCTCCTCGTCCCAGGACGGATCCACGATCAGGTTGACGGCGACCTTGATGCCGAGGCGCCGGGCAGTCTCCAGAGCGCGGAGGTTCTCGTCGGGGCTGACCCGCTTGCGGTACAGGTCCAGGCCCTCCGCGTCGATGGCCTCCATCCCCAGGAACATGTAATTCAGCCCCAGCCGGGCCCACCGCTCGAAGACCTCGGGGTGGCGCAGCAGGACGTCGCTGCGGGTCTCCAGGTAGTAGCGCTTGCGGATGCCGCGCCGCTCCACCTCCGCCGCGATGGCGTCCCCGTGCTCGGGCCGGATGAAGGCCACGTCGTCGACGATGAAGACGTTCGGCTCCCGGATGTTCGCCAGGTCGTCGGCCGCCGCCTCGGGCGAGGCCTTGCGGTAGCTGCGGCCGTAGAACGTCCACGCCGAGCAGAACGAGCAGTCCCACGGACAGCCGCGCGTGAACTCGATGGAGGCGCACGGGTCGAGCTCGCCGATGAAGTACCGCCGGCGGGCGCGCGTCAGGTCCCGCGCGGGCAGCGGCGTGTCGATGCCGTGCAGCATCAACGGCGCGGGACCCCGGCCGGCGGCCGTGACGATGCCGGGCACGTCCGCCACGCCCCCGTCGCGGACCGCCTCCAGCAGCGGCGCGATCGCGGGCTCGCCCTCGCCGCGCACCACCGCGTCCACCGCACCCTCGGCCTGCTCCAGCACGTCTTCGGCGACGAAGGAGACGCTGTGCCCGCCGAGGAACACGAAGCAGTCCGGCACCGCCCGCTTCACCTCGGCGGCCAGTTCGATCGCCTCCGGGATGTTCGCGAGGTAGTTCAGCGAGATGCCGAGCGCCTCCGGCCGGAAGGACCGCACCTCACCGCGCAGCGTCCCGCGGCTCAGCACCTGAAGGTCCACCAGCCGCACCTCGTGACCGGCCTCGCGGGCCGCGCCCGCCACCCGTTCGAGGCCCAGGGGCTCGAGCCGCAGGAAGATCTCGGAGTACATCAGGGCGCTGGGATGGACGAGCAGCACACGCATGGTCACCTCGCCACGGGGAGCCGTACCGGACACTGGTGCTCCCTACGTAACCCGGCGCGGCCGGTCGGTGTGCCGTCCATACGGCCGCCTGGCGGCACGGGGCGGCACGCAGGGGTGGTCCTGTGGCATCCCGTACGCGGGCGCCCGGCCCGCGGACCGCCCACGGCACGGCGCACGCCGGACCGGGTGAGCCCGGCCCGCCGGAACGGCCTCAGCACTGGCGCGGGACCCCGCGGTGGCGGTGTCCTGGAAGGCAAGGTTCCGTGTCAAGGGACCGGCAAGGAGACAGACGGCGTTCCGTTCCCGGGAAGCCGACCGACAGCCGAGACCACGGCGGACGTACAGCGCAGGGAGACCGACCGATGACACTCACCGGCTCCGGCTCGGCCTACGACCCACCAGCGGGCGTCACCCCACGCCCTCCCGCGGCCCCCTCCCCGGCGCGCGAACACGGGCCGCCGCGACGGCTGGACCGGCGCGTGGCCCTCGTCACCGGGGCCTCCTCGGGCATCGGGGCGGCCACGGCACGGCGCTTCGCCACGGACGGCTGGCAGTTGCTCCTCAGCGGCCGCGACCGGCGCCGCCTGGAGCAGACGGCGTCCGGCACCTCGGCCATCGTGCTGCCCGCCGACCTCGCCGCGCCGGACGGCCCGCGCCTGCTGGCCCGGTCCGCGCTGTACACGACCGGCCGGGTCGACGTCCTGGTCGCCGGGGCGGGCATCGGCTGGGCGGGCCCGTTCGCCGCCATGCCGCACACCGACATCGACCGCGTGCTGGCCCTCGACCTCAACGCCACACTCCACCTCGTGCGCGAGGTGCTGCCCTCCATGATCGCGGCCGGGCGGGGCCGGGTGGTCCTGCTCGGCTCGATCGCGGGCTGTGCGGGCGTACCGGACGAAGCGGTGTACTCCGCCGCCAAGGCCGCTCTGGCCGCCTTCTCCGAGGCGCTGCGCCGGGAACTGCGCGGCACGGGCGTGGGCGTGACCCTCGTGGTGGCCGGTGCCGTCGACACGCCCTTCCACGCTCGCCGCGGCGGGCTGCACGACCGCCCCCGACCCCGGCGGATCACGCCCGGCTGCGTCGCCGGCGCCGTCTGGGAGGCGGTACGCGAGAACCGCGACCAGGTCTACGTCCCCGCCTGGCTCGCCCTCCCGGACCGCCTCCGTGCCCTGGCCCCGAGGGTGTCCAGGCACCTGCTGAGCCGCTTCGGCTGACCCGGCCTCACACCCGCGGCGCCGCTGCGCCGTTCGGGTCACTCCGGCCGGATCCTCCGTTCAGGTGACCGCCTCCCCGTGGTAGGGCATGGGCATGACTCCCCAGCGTCGCGTCTTCTCCCGCCGTACGGCCGAGGCCGCCGCCCCGCCCCGCCCCGGGCGACGCGCCCTGCTGCTCGCGGCCGCGGCCCTGGCGGCGACCGGCGGCGCGACGCCCGGGCCCCGCGGCGCCGATGCTCAGGACCCAGAGGCCGGCGTCGGCACCGACCCGTACGACACCCTCCGCCGGCGCTGGCTCGGCATCGCACTCGGCACCGGCTACGACCCGGCCGCGCAGCCGTACGCCTCCCGCCTCGCCGAGACCGGTGAGCTCGCCCGCGCCCTGCACTCCGCCATGGCCCCGGCAGCGGACTCCCTGTGGCCCGGCCACCCCTTCGACCCGCCGGCCGGCATCACCAAGAGCTACAGCCGCCTGTGGACCATGACCCGGGCCCACGTCCAGCAGGGCACCGGCTCGACCGCCGACCCGGACCTCCTCACCGGCATCCTGCGCGGCCTCGACCACCTCTCCGCCACGGTCTACAACCCCGCCACCACCCGCTACGGCAACTGGTGGGAATGGCAGATCGGCAGCCCGCGCCTGCTCATGGACATCACGGCCGCCCTGTACGACCGGCTCGGCGACGCCCGGATCCAGGCCGCCTGCGCCGCCGTCGACCACTTCGTGCCCGACTCGGCCCTCGGCGACTACTCCGGCACCTCCACCGGCGCCAACCGGGTCGATCTGTGCCGCTCCGTCGCCCTGCGCGGCATCCTCGGCCGCGACCCCGACAAAATCGCCCTCGCCCGCGACGCGCTCTCCCCGGTCTTCCCGTACGTCACCCGGGGCGACGGCCTCTACGCCGACGGCTCCTTCGTCCAGCACACCTGGGTCGCCTACTCCGGCACGTACGGCCAGGTCGTGCTCGACGGCCTCGGCCGGCTCTTCGCCCTGCTCGCCGGATCCGACTGGGAGGTCACCGACCCGGACCGGCAGATCGTCCTCGACAGCGTCGAGCACGCCTACGCACCGCTCATCCACGACGGACTCGTCATGGACAGCGTCAACGGCCGGGCCATCAGCCGCGGTCTCCTCGCCTCCGACGACCGCACGGCCATGCGCAGCGACCACTTCCACGGCCAGCAGCTCATCGCGGCCATCGCGCTCCTCGCGGCCGGCGCGAGCCCGGCGGAACGCGACCGCTGGCACGCCCGTATCAAGGGCTGGATCGAACGGGACACCGTCACCCCGATCCTGACGGCACGCCAGTTCGGCGTCGCCGAGCTGGCCCGGCTGCACGCGATCGCCGCCTCGCCCGTCCCGGCCGCACCAGAACCCACCGGCCACCGCCTCTTCGCCGCCATGGACCGCGCCGTCCACCGCGGCCCCGGCTTCACCGTGAACATCGCCATGGCCAGCGACCGCATCGCCCACTACGAGTGCGGCAACGGCGAGAACCCACGCGGCTGGCACACGGGCGCCGGGATGGTCTCCTGGTGGGCCGGCACGAGCGACCAGTACACGGACTGGTTCTGGCCCACCGTGGACTGGTACCGCCTGCCCGGCACCACCGTCTCCACCAAGCGCCTCGCCGACCGGGAAGGCGGCGAGTGGGGCACGGCCCGCCCGGACGCGCGCTGGGTCGGCGGCACCACCGACGGCCAGTACGCCGCGCTCGGCCAGCACCTCAAGGGCCTCGGCTCCACCCTCGAGGCCCGCAAGTCCTGGTTCTGCGTCGCGGACGCGGTGATCTGCCTGGGCGCCGGAATCAGCTGCGCCGACGGCGTCCCGGTGGAGACGATCGTCGACAACCGCAACCTCGGCGAGTCCGGCACCCAGACCTTCCTGCGGGGCCCGGACTGGGCCCACCTGGAGGATCACGGCGGCTGGGTCCTGCTCGACGGCGAGCCGACGGCCCTGCGCGAGGACCGCACCGGCGCCTGGTCCGACATCAACACCGGCGGCGCGCCCCAGCGGCGCACCCGCCGCTGGCAGACCCTCCGGCTCGACCACGGCACCGACCCGCAGGACGCCACGTACGCCTACGTCCTGATGCCCGGCGCGCCGCGCCGCGCGGTCGCGCGCCGCGCCGCCGACCCTCACTGGCTGTCGGTCCTCGCCAACGACGCCGGCAGCCAGGCGGTCGGCGTGCCCTCCCTCGGCCTCACGGCCGCGAACTTCTGGCAGGCCGGCACGGCGGGCCCGCTCACCGCGTCCGCAGGCGCGAGCGTGCTGACCGTCCGCCGGGGCCGTACCGCTACCCTCTGCGTGAGCGAACCGCCCCGCACGGGCGAACCGCTGGAGATCACCTGGAACCGCCCGGTGCGTCGGGTCACCCGTGCGGACGAGACGGTCGAAGTGCTCTCCACAGGCCGCCGACTGCGCGTGCGTGTCACCCCGGGGAAGGCATGCGCCACCCACGTCTGTGAGATGACTCTCGGCTGACGGCTTTGTTCGACCCCTACAAGCCACACGCCCCCTGAGCAGTCAGAAGGGCTGCACCCCGCCATGGTTCTGTTCAGGGGTACCAGGAAAACACGCCGGAGACTGTGAGGAGTCGACGGCCCGCATTCCTTGGTTGGCTTCGTAAGGTCGCTACATGACCGTTTTGGATGAGGCGCCGGGTGAGCCGACCGACGCGCGCGGACGCGTGGCCGAACTGCACGAGATCCGTGCGCAGGCGGTGGCCGGACCGAGCGAGAAGGCGACCGAGGCGCAGCACGCCAAGGGCAAGCTGACCGCGCGGGAGCGCATCGAACTCCTCCTCGACCCGGATTCCTTCCGCGAGGTCGAGCAGTTGCGCCGGCACCGGGCCACGGGCTTCGGCCTGGAGGCCAAGAAGCCGTACACCGACGGTGTGATCACCGGCTGGGGCACGGTGGAGGGCCGGACGGTCTTCGTCTACGCCCATGACTTCCGCATCTTCGGCGGCGCGCTGGGCGAGGCCCACGCCACGAAGATCCACAAGATCATGGACATGGCCATCGCGGCCGGTGCGCCCCTGGTCTCGCTGAACGACGGCGCGGGCGCCCGCATCCAGGAGGGCGTCTCGGCCCTCGCGGGCTACGGCGGCATCTTCCAGCGCAACACCAAGGCGAGCGGGGTCATCCCGCAGATCTCGGTGATGCTCGGCCCGTGCGCGGGCGGCGCCGCCTACAGCCCGGCCCTGACGGACTTCGTGTTCATGGTCCGCGACACCTCGCAGATGTTCATCACCGGCCCGGACGTCGTCAAGGCGGTCACCGGCGAGGAGATCACGCAGAACGGCCTGGGCGGCGCTGACGTGCACGCCGAGACCTCCGGCGTCTGCCACTTCGCCTACGACGACGAAGAGACCTGCATCGCCGAGGTCCGCTACCTCCTCTCCCTCCTCCCGCAGAACAACCGCGAGAACCCGCCCCGCGCCGAGTCCTCGGACGCGGCCGACCGCCGCTCGGACGTCCTCCTGGACCTGGTCCCGGCGGACGGCAACCGGCCCTACGACATGACCAAGGTCATCGAGGAGATCGTCGACGACGGCGACTACCTCGAAGTCCACGAGCGCTGGGCCCGCAACATCATCTGCGCGCTGGGCCGGATGGACGGCCAGGTCGTCGGCATCATCGCCAACCAGCCGCAGGTGCTCGCCGGTGTCCTGGACATCGAGGCCTCCGAGAAGGCGGCCCGCTTCGTCCAGATGTGCGACGCCTTCAACATCCCGATCATCACTCTTCTGGACGTCCCCGGCTTCCTCCCGGGCGTCGACCAGGAGCACGGTGGCATCATCCGCCACGGCGCGAAGCTCCTCTACGCCTACTGCAACGCGACCGTGCCGAGGATCTCGCTGATCCTGCGCAAGGCCTACGGAGGTGCGTACATCGTCATGGACAGCCAGTCCATCGGTGCGGACCTCACCTACGCCTGGCCGACCAACGAGATCGCCGTCATGGGCGCGGAGGGTGCGGCCAACGTCATCTTCCGCCGCCAGATCGCCGACGCCGAGGACCCCGAGGCCATGCGGGCCCGCATGGTCAAGGAGTACAAGTCCGAGCTGATGCACCCCTACTACGCGGCCGAGCGCGGCCTGGTCGACGACGTCATCGACCCCGCGGAAACCCGCGAGGTGCTGATCAAGTCCCTCGCGATGCTCCAGACCAAGCACGCCGATCTGCCCTCCCGCAAGCACGGCAACCCTCCGCAGTAACACGGCGGACATCTCTCTCACGGAGACTGACACCCATGGACACCCCTGACATCCGCGTCGAGAAGGGCCACGCCGAGCCCGAGGAAGTCGCCGCCATCACGGCGATCCTCCTGGCCCGCGCCGCCGCCCGCCCCACGGACCCGACCCCGACGCACCGCGGCCGCGTGAAGGCCGGCTGGCGTCGCCTGGAGCGCGAGCCGGGCTTCCGCGCCCCGCACAGCTGGCGCTGACACCAGAACCAGAAAGAAGGCCCCTCATGGAGGGGCCTTCTTTTTTGGGGCGCGGGGAACTGCGCGACAAGCCACACACGACCCGCACCAGGCGTACGACAGCCCCCGGCAGCCCAGAGGCCGCCAGGGGCTGTCCCACAGCAAGAGAACTAACGCAGCCGGGCCATCAGAGCGTGCTCGACCAGCGTGATCAGCGCCGACTTCGCGTCCGCCCGGTGGCGGGCGTCGGTCGTGATGATGGGGGTGTCGGGGCCGATCTGGAGGGCTTCGCGGACCTCGTCGGGCGTGTACGGCTGCTGGCCGTCGAAGCCGTTCAGCGCGATGACGAACGGCAGTCCGCTGTTCTCGAAGTAGTCGACGGCCGGGAAGCAGTCGGCGAGCCGCCTCGTGTCGACCAGCACGATCGCGCCGATGGCGCCGCGCACCAGGTCGTCCCACATGAACCAGAAGCGGTCCTGGCCCGGCGTACCGAAGAGGTACAGGATCAGGTCCTGGTCCAGGGTGATACGGCCGAAGTCCATGGCGACCGTCGTGGTCGTCTTGTCCCCGGTGTGGGTGAGGTCGTCGATGCCGGCCGAAGCGGACGTCATGACGGCCTCTGTGCGCAGCGGGTTGATCTCCGAGACGGCACCCACGAACGTGGTCTTGCCCACGCCGAAGCCGCCAGCCACCACGATCTTCGCGGACGTGGTGGAGCGGGAAGGCCCTCCGCTAGAGCTTGCGAAGTCCACTGAGCACCCTTTCGAGCAGTGTCACGTCTGGCTGGCCGCCGGCGTTCTCGTCGCCGCCGGGCTGATGGATGGCGACCAGTCCCGCCTCCGCCAAGTCGGCGACGAGGATCCTGGCCACGCCGAGAGGGATCGTGAGGAGCGCCGAGATCTCGGCGACCGACTTGATTTCCCGGCAGAGGTTGCAGATCCGCTGATGCTCGGGCAACTGGCCCTGCATCTGGTGCGGCTGCGCAGTGGTGTGCACCAGCGCCTCGATGGCGAGCTGGTAACGCGGGCGGGTCCGGCCACCGGTCATGGCGTACGGACGCACCAACGGATTGTTCGACGCCCCTGCGGGCGCCGGCTCCGGGTTGCGGCGCTGCGGCTGCACGGGCTGGATGCGCGGGGCGGGCGGCTGGTCGTACGGCGACGGGCCGGGGCCCTGCGGCGCGTACGGCTGCCGGTGGCTTGGTGCGGAGGGGAAGTTGTAACGGTTCGGGTTCTGCCCACCGTCGCCCTGGCCCTGGGCAGGGCCGTACGACCAGTTGCCCGAAGACGAACCGCCTGGGGGTGTTGCCACTTTCTCCTCCTCCGACTGTGCCGGGCACCCAACGCTGTGGAGCCGCGTCCCGAAACCTTACGGCCACGGGACGCCAAAACGCACCGTCCGTCTGTTAGTTGAGCAGGCTCCCCTGGAGCTCCGCACGAAGGTCCGGTGTCAGGACCGTACCGGCTCGGTCAACCAGCAGCGCCATCTCGTATCCGATGAGGCCGATGTCAGCCTCCGGATGTGCGAGAACCGCGAGCGACGAGCCGTCGGAGATGGACATGATGAAGAGGAATCCCCGCTCCATCTCCACAACCGTCTGATTGACGCTTCCGCCCTCGAAGATCCGGGAGGCGCCTGCCGTCAGAGACGTCAGACCGGAGGCGACGGCCGCGAGCTGGTCGGCGCGGTCGCGGGGGAAGCCTTCGGACATCGCCAGAAGGAGTCCGTCGGCGGAGACCACCACCGTGTGGGACACCCCCGGGGTGTTGTCCACGAAGTTGGTGATCAACCAGTTCAGGTTCTGTGCCGCCTGGCTCATCGGGCTCACACTAACGCTCCTGGTTGTAGGTGCTGTCAGGACCGAAGCCCTGGCCGTTCGTTTCACTGCCTGCGCTGCGACCACGCTGTACGCCGCGACGCAGGTTGCTCAGCCTGCCCCGGACGTCCTCCGGGGCGCGGGAGACCTGTGGGCCCCCCTGGGGAGTGCTCTCGGCGGAACCCTCGATCAGGTTGGCCTTGGGCACCCGCCTCGGCAGGCCGGAGGAGGTGACCCCGCCCGCCTTGGGCTTCCGGAGCTGCGAGGCCTGCTGCCACCGCTCGTCGTTCGCCGAGCGCCAGTCGCTGTCGCCGTTGCTCTCCGGGGTGGAGGCCGAGGCCGGAGGCTCCTGGCTCGCGTGCCTGGCGCCGCCCGCGCCGTTCGCACCGCTCGCGGCGGACCCGCGACGGGGAAGCCCGGCGTCGGTCAGCGAGGGTGCGGCGGAGTGGGCCGGTCCCGGACGGTCGAAGCCTACGCGGTCCTGCTCACTCGCGTCAGCGGCCTGCGCAGATTCCGTTTCCTGGGCCTGAGAAGGGTACTGGCTCGGGTAGCCGTTCTGGTAACCGTCCTGCTGCGGCCAGTCGTCCTGGTGGCGCCGCTGCTCGAAGGCGGGGAAGCTGCCCGGCCCGCCCGCGCCCGGCCCCGAGTGCTCCTCCTGGGCCGGCTCCGCATAGGAGGAGGGGTCCGGGTAGCCGCCGTTCGGCGAGAAGGTGTCGTTCTGCGGCAGACCGCCGTTGGGCGCGTAGTACTGCTCGTCGTACGCGGCCCGCTGAGGCTCCTCGTACGCCGTCTGCCGCTGCTCCTCGTACGACGCCCGCTGCTCCTCGTACGACGCCCGCTGCTGCTCCTCGTACGGTGCCTGGCGGTCGTACGCGGCGGGCTGCTCCGGGTAGCCGGTCTGGCCGGTGTCGTAGCCCTGGCCGGTGTCGTAGCCCTGCCGGCCGTGGAAGTCCTCGGCGTATCCGGACGTCTCGGCCTGCTCCTGGTTGTTGTGGCCGTTCTGGCCGGGCAGGGCGGGCTGTCCGTGCGACTGGGCCTCCAGGGCCGCCCGGCGCTCCTCGCGCATCAGGGAGCGGCCGACGGGGTCCAGCTCGCGTATGTCGTCGGGCACGTCGGAGTAGCGGCTGTCGTCGAAGCCGAGCTCCGCCGCCGTACGCATGGGCTGCTGGTTGAAGTTCTCGCCGCCGCCGAAGTTCTGCTCGGGGATGATCTGCGAGACGGTGAACTCGTCGCGGTCCACGTGCTGCTCGCCGCCACCACCGTGGGTGATCGCGTCGGGCAGCATGACCAGCGAGGTGGTGCCGGCCTGCTCGCCCGAGGGGCGCAGCTGGACGCGGATGCCGTGCCGGTCGGACAGCCGGCCGACCACGAACAGGCCCATGCGCTGCGAGATCGCGGCGTCCACGGTCGGCGGGTTGGCCAGCTTGTGGTTGATGTCCGCGAAGTCCTCGGCGGTCAGGCCGATGCCCTTGTCGTGGATCTCGATCATGACGCGGCCGTCGGGGAGACGGGTCGCGGTCACGCGGACCTTGGTCTGCGGGGAGGAGAACGTGGTGGCGTTCTCCAGCAGCTCGGCGAGCAGGTGCACGAGGTCGGTCACGGCCCGGCCGTGGATCTCGGCCTCGGGGACGCCCGACAGCTCGATGCGCTCGTACTGCTCCACCTCGGAGGAGGCGGCGCGCAGCACGTCGACCAGCGGAACCGGCTGGTCCCAGCGGCGGCCGGGCTCCTCGCCGGCGAGGACGAGGAGGTTCTCGCCGTTGCGGCGCATACGGGTCGCGAGGTGGTCCAGGCGGAAGAGGTTCTCCAGCTGGTCCGGGTCGGCCTCGTTGTTCTCCAGGTCGGTGATCAGGGTCAGCTGGCCCTCGATCAGCGACTGGTTGCGGCGCGAGAGGTTGGTGAAGATCGCGTTGATGTTGCCCCGCAGCAGGGCCTGCTCGGCGGCGAGCCGGACGGCCTCGCGGTGGACCTGGTCGAAGGCGCGGGCGACCTCGCCGATCTCGTCCGTGGTGGTGATCGGGATGGCCTGCACGCGGGTGTCGACGCGTCCGGGGTCGGTGCGCGAGAGCTGGTCGACCAGCATCGGCAGGCGCTGCTCGGCGATGCCGAAGGCGGCGTTGCGCAGCTGGCGCATCGAGCGGCTCATCTGGCGGGCCACCGCGCCGGCCAGGATGAAGGCCAGGAGCAGGGCGACCACGACGGCGGCACCGGTGATGTAGGCGTCGCGCTGGGCGCCGTCGGCGATGTCGGAGGCTTCGCTCACGGCCTTGTCGGCCATGTCCGTCTCGATCTTCTCGTACGCGTTGAACCGGAGCGTGTTGACCGCCCACCAGTTCTCGGCGGTGATGCCCTGCTCGGCGAGGGCGGCACGGGCGCTCGGGTCCGTGGTCCGGAGCGTCGCGACGGCCGAGACCATCGTCTCCGGCTTGGACGGCGGGGCGACGTAGTCCGGGTTCTTGGCCTTGGCCTCCCGGGCCATCGCGGCACCGTCGGCCCTCATCTTCGCCTCGGCGGCCTTGAGCTTGGCCGCGTCCTCCTCGGTACCGCCGCCGATGTACTCCTGCATGGCGATGCGCTCGAGGTAGGCGTACGAGGACAGGGCGATGCGCTGGCTGGCGAGGTTGCCCTCGTCCGGGCCCGGCTTCGTCAGGATGTGCATGCCGATGGAGCGCTGCAGCGACAGGGCCGCCTTGGTGAGCTCGATGGCGTAGACGGTCCGGCCGTAGCTGGTGATGTTGCCGGTGCCGAGGCCCAGCTCGTTGGCGAACTCCGTCAGCGGGTGGGCGATCTCGACGTAGCCCTCCTCCGTCTGTACGCCCTTGAGCTTGGAGGTGTACGCGACCTGGCGCAGGGTCTGCAGCTTGGGCTCCGCCTTGCGGAACAGGTCCAGACGGCGCTCCAGGCCGGGCTTGGCCGGCATGCTCTGGGCCGCGGCGTCGAAGGCGTCGGCCGCCTCGTCGGTGGCCTTGCGGACCTGAGCGACGGTCGCCTTGTCCTGGGCGTTCTGGGCGCTGCCCTTCAGCAGGGGCGCCGCGGAGGTGTCGCGCTCGATGTAGAGGGCATTGGCGTACAGCAGGGAGGCCCGCACCAGACGCGCGGTGTTCTCCGCGTCCTCGGCCTCCTGCCAGGTGTCGATCGAGCTCTTCACCTGGAAGCCGCCCATGACGAGGCCGACCAGCACGGGTATGAGCAGGATCGCGTTGAGCCTGGTCGCCACACGCCAGTTGCGCGGGGAGAGACGGCCGCCGCTCTGGGCGGGCGCGGCCGTCGGCTCCGAACCGGGCACGGGGGCGGGCGCCGCTGTGCGCGGCGGCGGGGTGAAGTTGCCCCGGGCCGACGGCTCGGGACTGTTCTTGCTTCGCCTCACTCGACCAACAACCTCTCGGCGGTCGGCACCAACGTTGTGCCGCAGTTTCTCAGAGCCCGGTACGCCATCGACTGACGTGTACGCCATTGACTATTGGGCAGTTCAGGCATTCCAGCACGACGACCTGCGCTCTTCCAAACAGTCCGGGGTGGGGATTCCGAGGGATGTAAGCCCCAGATAAAACGGTCATAAAGAGCGAGCCCCGCCAAAAGGCGGGGCGATTGTGCGCGCAGCGAGACCGGATGTGCGCGACGCGTGGCCGTACCACCAGATTCCTCTGCCGAAACGTTATGAACACCTTGGCCGACCGTGTCAAAGGACACAGTCGGCTCCGGTACATCTACGACAACTGCCGTATGGCGCTTCTGAATTGCGTGCTACCTCAGCCGTGCCATCAGAGCGTGCTCGACCAGCGTGATCAGCGCACTCTTCGCGTCGGCCCGGTGCCGGGCGTCCGTCGTGATGATGGGGGTGTCGGGGCCGATCTGGAGGGCTTCCCGCACTTCATCGGGGGTGTAGGGCTGCTGCCCGTCGAAGCCGTTGAGGGCGATGACGAAGGGCAGACCGCTGTTCTCGAAGTAGTCGACCGCGGGGAAGCAGTCGGCCAGGCGCCGGGTGTCCACGAGCACCACCGCGCCGATGGCGCCGCGCACCAGGTCGTCCCACATGAACCAGAAGCGGTCCTGGCCCGGTGTACCGAAGAGGTACAGGATCAGGTCCTGGTCCAGGGTGATACGGCCGAAGTCCATGGCCACCGTGGTGGTGGTCTTGTCCCCGGTGTGGGTGAGGTCGTCGATTCCCGCGCTGGCGGAGGTCATCACGGCCTCGGTGCGCAGCGGGTTGATCTCCGAGACGGCCCCGACGAACGTGGTCTTGCCCACGCCGAAGCCACCCGCCACCACGATCTTCGCGGAGGTGGTCGACCGACCCGCGTCAGAGCTTGCGAAGTCCACTGAGCACCCTTTCGAGCAGTGTCACGTCCGGTGCGCCGGTGGCCTCGTCGCCGCCCGGCTGGTGGATCGCGACGAGACCGGCCTCCGCGAGGTCCGCGACCAGGATCCGGGCCACACCGAGCGGCATGTTGAGCAGCGCCGAGACCTCGGCGACCGACTTCACCTCACGGCACAGGTGGCAGATGCGCTGGTGCTCAGGGAGCAGTCCCATGAGCGCCGCGGGATCGGCGGTCGTACTGATCAGTGCCTCGATGGCCAACTGGTAACGCGGCCGGGTCCGGCCGCCGGTCATGGCGTACGGCCGGACCAGCGGCTGGTCGCCCTCGTCCTCGTACGGCTCCGCGTACGGATCATGAGAGGCGGGGGGCGGGGTCATGGGTCCTCCGGGCGGGACAGCAAGTCGGTCAGTCGAGCCGTCTGACGAGGCCTGTGTGGGGTGTGTGGCAGCCGGACGGTGATGTGGTGAGACGGGTGGTGCCGGGGCCGATCAATGGAGCAGACTGCCTTGGAGCTCAGCTCGCAGGTCGGGGGTGAGGACCGCGCCCGCGCGGTCGACCAGGAGCGCCATCTCGTAGCCGACGAGGCCGATGTCGCATTCAGGGTGAGCGAGGACGGCCAGGGACGAGCCGTCCGAGACGGACATGAGGAAGACGAATCCCCGCTCCATCTCCACGACCGTCTGTGCCACGTCGCCGCCCTCGAAGATCCGGGAGGCGCCTGCCGTCAGGGACGTCAGACCGGAGGCGACGGCCGCGAGCTGGTCCGCGCGGTCGCGCGGGAAGCCCTCCGACATCGCCAGGAGGAGACCGTCGGCGGACACGACGACGGTGTGGGACACCCCTGGGGTGTTGTCCACGAAGTTGGTGATCAACCAGTTGAGATTCTGTGCCGCCTGGCTCATCGGACTCAACTAACGCTCCTGCTGGTGAGAGGGCCGAGGGAAGCTGCCGGTCTGGGTGGACCCGGCCTGACGACCCTGTGCAATACCGCGGCGGAGATTGGTCAGCCGACCGCGTACGTCATCGGGGGCACGCGAGATCTGCGGACCGCTCTGCTGGGGCTGCTGCTGAGCCGTGCCCGGAACGAGGTTCGCCCGGGGCACCCGGCGCGGCAGGCCGGAGGTGGTGACACCGCCGGCGGCGGGCTGGCGGACGCGCTCGGCCTGGCGGACGAGGTCGTCGTTCGGCGAGCTGCGCCAGCCGGAGGAGGCGGACCGCTGGGGACCACCGTTCTCCTGCGGCTGCTGCGGGGCCGGAGCCGAGCCGTTGCTCTGCGCCGGTTGCTGCTCCTGCTGGCCGTGGAACCAGTTGGTCTCGAGCGTGTCGTACAGCGGCGTACGCCCGTCGCCCGGACCGGTCGCCGGCGGCAGCGCCTCGGGCTCCTGCCGCGCGGGCCGGGCCTGCGGGGCGGGCGGACGCGGGGCGCCGAAGTCGGCCCCGCCCCGGGCGCCGTTGACCTGCGGCCGCTCGAACTGGCCCGTGCCCGCGGGGTCGGCCGGGGTGGCCGGACCGGGGAGGGTGGGCCGGCCGGAGCCGTTGTCCTGGCGGGGCGCCGGGTACTGACCCGTCGAGCCGTTGTCGTAGGACTGCGGCGCGGGGTACTGGCCGGTCGAGCCGCTGTCCTGGCGGGGCGCCGGGTACTGGCCGGTCGAGCCGCTGTCGTACTGGCCGCTCTGGCCGTTGTCGTAGGACTGCGGAGCCGGGTACTGGCCCGTCGTGGACGACTGGTCGTGGCGGCCGCCCGGGGTGCCGAAGACGTCCGGGCGGACGAACTGGCCCGAGCCCTGCGAGCTGTCAGCGCCGGGAAGGCCGAACCGGTCGGCGTGCTGGGGGCCGCGCGTACCGAAGTCGGCCGGAGAGCCGGGGCCCTGCCGGTCGTCGTCGCGCGGGACGGCGGGGATCTCCGCAGTCGAGCCCGGGCCCTGCCGGTCGTCGATCCGCGGCATCGATGAGGTCCGGGAGACATCCGGCTCCTCGTGCCCGCGGGGGGTGTCCAGTGAGGCACGCGGCACCGGCGGCTGGGCGTTCTCGTCGCTCCAGCTCGGCACGCGGGGCTGCGAGTCGCCGCCGGGAAGCTCGGCCCGGGGACCGCCGCGCGGCGGCAGCTGCGGCCGACGGCCCTGACCCTGGCCCTGCTCGGAGTTGCCCGGGCGCTGCGAACCCCGGCCACCGCCGTAGCCGTCCTGGCCCTGCGGCCCGTTCGTACCCGCGGCCTGGAGACCCTGCGGGGCACCGGGCGCCTGCCCGTAACCGGCACCGGCGGGAGCCGGACGGCCCTGCGGGGGCGCCGGGGGACCACTCTGCTCGAACAGCGACGGGGACTTGTCGGGACCCTGCGGACCACGCCCGCCGCCCGGACGGCCACCGTCCGCGTCCCGCCCGGGCAGCGCGGCGCGCGGACCCTGGCCGGCACCGAGCCGGCCACCGCCGGACGACGCACCGCCGCCGAAGCCACCGCCACCGGACGCGCCGGCCCCGAGGGCGCCGCCGCCCGCCTGGCCGGCACCGGCGGCCCGCCGGGCCGCGGCCGCACCGGCGGCGGCCTGCGCGGCGGCCGGACCGCCACCGCCGACGGGCGGCTGGCCGGGCTGCTTGGGCTGGGGCTTCCTGCCGCCCTGGGCGACATCGACGGGCAGCATGACCAGCGCGGTCGTACCCCCGGAGTCGGACGGGCGCAGCTGGATGCGGATGCCGTGCCGCTGGGACAGCCGGCCGACCACGAACAGACCCATGCGGCGGGAGACGGAGACGTCCACCGTCGGGGGAGAGGCGAGCCGCTCGTTGATCGCGGCGAGGTCCTCCGGCGACAGACCGATACCGGTGTCGTGGATCTCGATCAGCACCCGGCCGTCGGGCAGGGCGTGACCGGTGACCTTGACCTTGGTCTGCGGCGAGGAGAACGAGGTCGCGTTCTCCAGCAGCTCGGCGAGCAGGTGCACGAGGTCGTTGACGACCCGGCCGGCCACTTCGGTGGTCGGCACGGAGGCCAGCTCGATGCGCTCGTACTGCTCCACCTCGGACGCGGCGGCGCGGAGCACGTCGACCAGCGGGACCGGGCGGGTCCAGCGGCGGCCGGGCTCCTCACCCGCGAGGACGAGGAGGTTCTCACCGTTACGGCGCATGCGCGTGGCGAGGTGGTCGAGCTTGAACAGCGAGGACAGCTGGTCCGGGTCGGCCTCGCGGGACTCCAGCTCGGAGATCAGCGACAGCTGGCGCTGGATCAGACCCTGGGAGCGGCGCGAGAGGTTGGTGAACATCGCGTTGACGTTGCCCCGCAGCAGGGCTTGCTCGGCGGCGAGGCGGACCGCCTCGCGGTGCACGTCGTCGAAGGCCGCGGCCACCCGGCCGATCTCGTCCCGGGAGTGCACACCGACCGACTCCACGGACGTGTCGACGTCCTGCGGGTCGGACTCGGACAGCTGCTTGACGAGCTCGGGCAGACGGTCGGAGGCGACCTTGGTCGCGGTCTCCTCCAGGCGGCGCAGCGAGCGGATCATGGAGCGGGCCACGACGAAGGCGCCGACCAGCGACACACCGAGCACGATGAGGATCAGCGCACCGGAGATGATCGCGTCGCGCTCGGTGGCGCTGCGCAGCTCGCGGGCCTTCTGTTCCATCTCCTCGAGCAGCGTGTGCTCGATGTTCTTCATCTGCTGGATCTTGGTGGAGCTGTCGTCCAGCCAGTCGCGGTAGGACCGCTTGTCCTGCTGGGCGAGTCCGCTCGCGGAGACCAGGGCACGACCCGCGTAGGTGTCGGTGGCCTTGATCGTGGAGTTGCCGCCGTCCTCGATGGGCTTGAGCAGCTCGGCGGCGGAGTCCTCGCCGTAGATGCTCTTGAAGCTGCGGATCTCGGAGTTCTGGCTCTCCAGGGCCGACTCGGCGTAGAGCCGGTCGTTCGGCGAGAGCTTGCCGGTGGTGGTGTTGCTCGCGGGCAGCGCCGCCGCGAGGGCCGCGCGCTGGATCGAGGAGTACTCCTTGGCGGAGGAGAACGCCGCCAGAGCGCGGGTGCGCTGGATCATGTCCGGGTTGCTGGTCGCCTCGGCCATGTCCTGGGAGAGGTCGATCAGGTTCTCGATCAGACGGTGGTACGCCTCGATCGTCTGCGTGGAGTTGCCCTCGGAGGCGTAGGCGCCCTTGCGGATCTGCTCCAGGTCGCCGAGCTCGCCGGCGAGCTGGACGAGGTACTCGCGGACGCCCTTGAGGTTGCCGTCCTTGCTGGCGCCGTCGATCTCCTCGGAACTGTCGAGGAAGTTCTTCATCGCCCGGTCGGTCTTCTCGCGAAGACCCTTGACGGTGAAGTCGGTCGCCTTGCCGCCGTGCGCGAGCGGGCCGGCCGACTGGTCGCGCTCCTCCTGGAGGGCGGCGGACAGCTCGGTGGCCTGCTTGGTCATGTCCGTCAGCAGCTTCATGTTGTCGAGCTGCTGGATGTCGTCCATGGACTGGTTGATACGCAGCGCGCCCAGCGAGGTGGCGGCGACCACCGGGAGCGCGAGCAGCGACACCAGACGGGTGGAGATGCGCCAGTTGCGCAGGGCTATTCGCGAACCGGGGCCTGCCGGACCCGTCGGCGGCTTCAGGGCCGGAGCCGGGCTCGCGGACCCCGTGGGGGCCGAGGCGCCGGGGCGCCCGCCTCCGTCACCGGCCGGGCCCTGGTTCTGGGCGTGCTGGGGCGAGGGACCTCGGTCGGTCCCGCCGTGCGGCTCCGGCTCCGCCGAAGCGCTGCCATCCCTCTTGAAACGTCCCTGCACTAGCGTCGCAACCTCTGGACCAGGCGCCCCATCGCGTGAACGGCGGGGCACGGTGTCGGCGTTCTGGGGACGCCCTGAGTACGCCCCCGTGGTGGTCGTGAGTGACCGGCGCTGGCTCCCCCTTCTGGCCGCCACTCGGCGCGTCTGTGCGCCCCCTGTGCGCCGGCTCGATCCTGCGGCGGTCCGTGGCATTCCAGCACAGCACAGGATCTCCAACAAGGCTCGTAGGCCAGGCCGTGACATAGGTGACACCACGTGAGTGCCGAATCACCGGACGTAGAAAGTGAGTTCGCCCATTTCGGGCGTATGCCCGCGAGTCGCCGTGGCGCGACGGGTGTCCCAGTCGCCATGATCAGCAGCGGAATGAGCGCTTCAGTGGGTCAATGTCCGTTTCGGTGGGGTGAAAGACAAGCCCGAATTGACCGATTCGCCCCCTGAGTCGTGAGAAAACTCACATGCTGATCATGATCTCCCCGCGATTGCGCCGGGAATCCCATGTTTAGCCTGACGCTTTACAGAGATGGCAAAACCGACAACCCGCGCCTGCGCGAGGGTCCTCCGCGCCCTCCCGGCGCCCGTCACAGAACAGGGTCAAGTAAACAGTGAAGACGACGACGATGTTCCACAAGATCGCCAACCCGCGACGCACGACGCTGGCGCACCTGGACGACGCCGACGAACTGCAGACGCCGGAACAGCCGGAGCACCGCGTCGAACTCCCCACCCAGACTGCCAACCCCAAGCGCACCATCCTCACCGAGGTCCCCGTCGCGGCCGCCGCTGCCGCGGAGTGACACCGGGTAATACGCGCACCGGCCGCCGGATGCTCACGGCGGCGGGACAAGAACATCGAGGGGCGCCCCCGGCGACGGCGGCGCCCCTTCGTCATGCGCGCGGCACGGACCCGTCCCCGCGTTAGCCTGGAGCGTCAGACTCCAGCCGCTTCAGTCAAGGGGCCAAGCATCCCGTGCGCATCGCCAGATTCTCCATCGACGGGAACGTCGCCTTCGGCGCCATCGAGGGCGAGAAGCAGGACGAACTCGTCCTGGACATCATCAAGGGCATCCCGTTCGCGGACTTCGAGCTCTCCGGCACGAAGGTGCCGGTCGGCAAGGTCAGGCTCCTGCCGCCGGTGCTCCCCAACAAGGTCGTGGCCTTCGGCCGCAACTACGCCGAGCACGCGAAGGAACTGGGCAACGAGGTCCCGCAGGCTCCCTTCGCCTTCTTCAAACCGTCCACCTCGGTGATCGGCCCCGGCGACGAGATCCAGTACCCCTCCTTCTCCGCGGAGGTGCACCACGAGGCCGAGCTGGCCGTGGTGATCGGCAGGATGTGCCGCGAGGTCCCGCGCGAGCGCGTCAAGGACGTGATCTTCGGCTACACCTGCGCCAACGACATCACCGCCCGTGACGTCCAGAAGCGCGAGAAGCAGTGGGCCCGGGCCAAGGGCTTCGACACGTCCTGCCCCCTCGGCCCCTGGGTGGAGACGGACCTGGACCCGGCCGATCTCACCATCCAGCTCACGGTCAACGGCCAGCAGCGCCAGCTGGGCCGCACCAGCGAGATGATCCACTCCATCGAGGACCTGATCGTCAACATCTCCGAGGCCATGACGCTGCTCCCCGGCGACGTGATCCTCACGGGCACCCCGGCTGGGGTCGGCCCCCTCAACGTCGGCGACGAGGTCGCCGTCACCATCGAAGGCATCGGCACTCTCACCAACAAGGTTGTCAAGCGTGGCTAGCGCACCCGGCTCCTCCGTACGCGTCCGTTTCTGTCCGTCGCCCACCGGTAACCCCCACGTGGGTCTGGTGCGCACCGCCCTGTTCAACTGGGCGTTCGCCAAGCACCACCAGGGCACCCTGGTCTTCCGCATCGAGGACACCGACGCGGCCCGCGACTCGGAGGAGTCGTACACCCAGCTGCTCGACTCGATGCGCTGGCTGGGCTTCGACTGGGACGAGGGCCCCGAGGTGGGCGGCCCGCACGCGCCGTACCGCCAGTCGCAGCGCATGGACCTGTACAAGGACGTCGCGGCCAAGCTCCTGGACGCCGGCCACGCCTACCGCTGCTACTGCTCCCAGGAGGAGCTGGACACCCGCCGCGAGGCCGCCCGCGCCGCCGGCAAGCCCTCCGGCTACGACGGCCACTGCCGCGAGCTGACCGACGCGCAGGTCGCCGAGTACCAGGCCCAGGGCCGGGAGCCGATCGTCCGCTTCCGGATGCCCGACGAGACGATCACCTTCACGGACCTGGTCCGCGGCGAGCTGACCTTCACCCCGGAGAACGTCCCGGACTACGGCATCGTCCGCGCCAACGGCGCCCCGCTCTACACGCTGGTCAACCCGGTCGACGACGCCCTGATGGAGATCACCCACGTCCTGCGCGGCGAGGACCTGCTCTCCTCCACCCCGCGCCAGATCGCCCTGTACAAGGCGCTGATCGAGCTGGGCATCGCCAAGCAGATCCCCGCCTTCGGCCACCTGCCGTACGTCATGGGCGAGGGCAACAAGAAGCTCTCCAAGCGCGACCCGCAGTCGTCCCTCAACCTCTACCGGGAGCGCGGCTTCCTCCCCGAGGGTCTGCTCAACTACCTCTCGCTGCTCGGCTGGTCCCTCTCGGCCGACCAGGACGTCTTCACGATCGACGAGATGATCGCGGCGTTCGAGATCTCCGACGTGAACCCCAACCCGGCCCGCTTCGACCTGAAGAAGTGCGAGGCCATCAACGGCGACCACATCCGCATGCTGGACGTGAAGGACTTCACCGAGCGCTGCCGCCCGTGGCTCCAGGCGCCGTTCGCCCCCTGGGCCCCGGAGGCCTTCGACGAGGCGAAGTGGCAGGCCGTCGCCCCGCACGCCCAGACCCGCCTCAAGGTGCTCTCCGAGATCACCGACAACGTCGACTTCCTGTTCCTGCCGGAGCCGGTGGCGGACGAGGCCAGCTGGACGAAGGCCATGAAGGAGGGCTCGGACGCCCTGCTGCGCACCGCCCGCGAGAAGCTGGAAGCGGCCGACTGGACCTCCGCCGAGTCGCTTAAGGAGGCCGTCCTGGCCGCCGGCGAGGCCCACGGCCTCAAGCTCGGCAAGGCCCAGGCCCCGGTCCGCGTCGCCGTCACCGGCCGCACGGTCGGCCTGCCGCTGTTCGAGTCGCTGGAGGTCCTGGGCAAGGAGAAGACCCTGGCCCGCATCGACGCGGCGCTGGCGAAGCTGGCCGCGTAACGCGCGGCACCCACACGGCGAGGGCGGCGTCCGGTTCGGGCGCCGCCCTCCGCGTCCCCGTCACGGGGGACGAGGGCCCGCAGCTCACCCCTTGGCTGAGAGCGCCCGCCAATGGGTACGGTCCGGCCATGAGCATCCACGCCGTGGTCTGGGACGTCGACGACACCCTCTTCGACTACACCACCGCCGACCGCCTCGGCATGCGCGCCCACCTGACGGCCGAGGGCCTGCTCGGCGACTACGAAACCGTCGAGCAGGCCATCGCCCGCTGGCGGGAGATCACGGACCTGCAATGGGCGCGCTTCGCGGCCGGTGAGGCCACCTTCGAGGAGCAGCGGCGCGACCGCGTACGGGTGTTCCTCGGCCAGGACCTCACCGATGCCGAGGCCGACGCGTGGTTCAAGCGGTACCGCGCCCGCTACGAGGCGGTCTGGGCCCTCTTCCCGGACGTCCTGCCCGTCCTCGACGCCCTCGCCGCCAGCCACCGGCACGCCGTGCTGTCCAACTCCAGCATCCACGTCCAGGACCGCAAGCTCCGCGTCCTCGGCGTCCACGACCGCTTCGAGAGCATCCTGTGTGCGGCCGAGCTCGGCGTCTCCAAGCCCGAGGCCGGGGCGTTCCTCGCGGCCTGCGAGGCCCTCGCCCTGCCACCGCACCAGGTTGCCTACGTCGGCGACCACCCGGAGATCGACGGACGGGGTGCCGCCGACGCCGGGCTGCTGTCGGTGTGGATCGACCGCGGGGGTGCGTACGCCACGATCGAGCCGCCCGTCGGGCCGCACCGCATCGCCTCCCTCGCCGAACTTCCGTCTGTGCTCGGCACGGATAGTCGTTTTGGAGCCCCGTCCACCTTCAGGTAATGTTCTTCCTGCGCCGCGGGGAGCGGGCCGGAAGGCAAGAACCCCCAGGCGCACTGCTAGAACAAAATCCCCCCGAGGGGCTTGCGTTCCAGTGGCCTATGGTGTAATTGGCAGCACGACTGATTCTGGTTCAGTTAGTCTTGGTTCGAGTCCAGGTAGGCCAGCTCGCAGAGCTTATCTGCGCCTGCGGATCCTGTATCCGCAAGCCCCCGTTGTGTAGCGGCCTAGCACGCTGCCCTCTCAAGGCAGTAGCGCCGGTTCGAATCCGGTCGGGGGTACTGGTTCCGGAAGATCGACGATCATCCCGGGATCGCTAGGGCCCCCGTTGTGTAGCGGCCTAGCACGCCGCCCTCTCAAGGCGGTAGCGCCGGTTCGAATCCGGTCGGGGGTACTGACTGGTCTAAACCACATTGGTCTATGGTGTAATTGGCAGCACGACTGATTCTGGTTCAGTTAGTCTTGGTTCGAGTCCAGGTAGACCAGCTCGGACCTGCGGAAACGCAGGATCCACGCCCCCGTTGTGTAGCGGCCTAGCACGCCGCCCTCTCAAGGCGGTAGCGCCGGTTCGAATCCGGTCGGGGGTACATACAGGGAAGGCCCTCCACTTCGGTGGGGGGCCTTTTCGTGTCCGACCTCAGAGGGGCGGGGAACTGCGCGATCAACCACCGACGGCCGGCACTCGACACGAGACCGAAAGCTGCCACGGCGCCTGGTCGGGGAAAGCCTGCCGCGGCGTTGAGGCCGACTCTCCCCGAAACTCCCTGTCGATCAGCCAGTACGTCGCAGCGCCTCGGAGAGGCGCCCTGCCGCATCGATCACGGCCTGCGCGTGCATCCGGCCAGGGTGCCGCGTCAGCCGCTCGATGGGTCCGGACACCGACACGGCGGCGACCACCCGGTTGGAAGGCCCCCGCACCGGCGCGGAGACGGACGCCACCCCCGGCTCGCGTTCACCGATCGACTGGGCCCAGCCCCGCCGCCGTACGCCCGACAGGGCCGTCGCCGTGAAGCGCGCGCCCTGGAGGCCGCGGTGCAGCCGCTCCGGCTCCTCCCAGGCCATCAGGATCTGCGCCGACGAGCCGGCCTTCATCGTGAGCGTCGAACCGACGGGGACGGTGTCCCGCAGCCCGGAAAGACGCTCCGCCGCCGCCACACAGATGCGCATGTCGCCCTGGCGGCGGTAGAGCTGCGCGCTCTCGCCCGTGACGTCACGGAGGTGGGTGAGCACCGGGCCCGCGGTGGCGAGGAGACGGTCCTCACCCGCGGCCGCGGCCAGTTCTGCCAGACGGGGGCCGAGAATGAAACGGCCCTGCATGTCGCGCGCCACCATGCGGTGGTGTTCCAGCGCCACGGCCAGGCGGTGGGCCGTGGGTCGTGCCAGTCCGGTGGCGCCGACCAGGCCCGCGAGGGTGGCCGGACCGGACTCCAGAGCGCTCAGGACGAGGGCCGCCTTGTCCAGAACGCCGACGCCGCTACTGTTGTCCATGAAACGATACTCGCGTCTCACTCTGTGAAACGCAAGTTCAAATTCTCGTGGAACCCGCCACTCTGGAAGACACGAAGTCACAGCGGCCCGTGACGTACGGGCCTGGCGGCGGTTGCCCGGAAACGCAGGGGCGCGGGCCCGCCTCCTCAAGATCTCTAGTTGGGCCGGCGGATCGTCGTCGGCCGGAGGGAACAGCGATGGGTAGGACACTCGCGGAGAAAGTCTGGGACGACCATGTCGTCCGGCGCGCGGAGGGCGAGCCCGACCTTCTCTTCATCGATCTGCACCTGCTGCACGAGGTGACCAGCCCGCAGGCCTTCGACGGCCTGCGCAAGAGCGGCCGCAAGGTCCGGCGCCTCGACCTCACCATCGCGACCGAGGACCACAACACCCCCACCCTCGACATCGACAAGCCGATCGCGGACCCGGTCTCCCGGATCCAGCTGGAGACGCTGCGCAAGAACGCCGCCGACTTCGGCGTGCGGCTGCACCCGCTGGGCGACGTCGAGCAGGGCGTCGTGCACGTCGTCGGCCCGCAGCTGGGTCTGACCCAGCCGGGCACCACCGTCGTCTGCGGTGACTCCCACACCTCCACGCACGGCGCCTTCGGCGCGCTGGCGTTCGGCATCGGCACCTCCCAGGTGGAGCACGTGCTGGCCACCCAGACGCTGCCGATGTCCCGCCCGAAGACCATGGCCATCACGGTCAACGGCGAACTGCCCGAGGGCGTCACCGCCAAGGACCTGATCCTGGCGATCATCGCCCGGATCGGTACCGGCGGCGGCCAGGGCTACGTCCTGGAGTACCGCGGCGAGGCCATCGAGAAGCTCTCGATGGAAGCGCGCATGACCATCTGCAACATGTCGATCGAGGCCGGCGCCCGCGCGGGCATGATCGCCCCGGACGAGACCACCTTCGCGTACCTCAAGGGCCGCCCGCACGCCCCCGAGGGCGCGGACTGGGACGCCGCCGTCGAGTACTGGAAGACGCTGAGGACGGACGCGGACGCCGAGTTCGACGCCGAGGTCGTCATCGAGGCCGCCGAACTGTCGCCGTTCGTCACCTGGGGCACCAACCCCGGCCAGGGCGCACCGCTTTCGGCATCGGTCCCCGACCCTGCTTCGTACGAAGACGCATCGGAGCGCTACGCCGCCGAAAAGGCCCTGGAATACATGGGGTTGGAGGCCGGTCAGCCGCTGCGCTCCATCAAGGTGGACACCGTCTTCGTAGGCTCCTGCACCAACGGCCGCATCGAGGACCTGCGCGCCGCGGCCGAGCTGCTCAAGGGCCGCAAAGTCGCCGACGGCGTACGGATGCTGGTCGTCCCGGGCTCCGCGCGGGTCGGTCTCCAGGCCGTCTCCGAGGGGCTGGACGTCGTCTTCAAGGAGGCCGGCGCCGAGTGGCGGCACGCGGGCTGCTCGATGTGTCTGGGCATGAACCCCGACCAGCTGGCCCCCGGCGAGCGCTCCGCGTCCACCTCCAACCGCAACTTCGAAGGCCGGCAGGGCAAGGGCGGTCGTACGCACCTGGTGTCGCCGCAGGTCGCGGCCGCTACGGCCGTCCTGGGCCACCTGGCCTCCCCGGCCGACCTGTCCGCCGCCGACACCCGTACGCCCGCTGGAGTCTGAGAATCATGGAAGCCTTCACCACCCACACCGGCCGGGCCGTCCCGCTGCGCCGCAGCAACGTCGACACCGACCAGATCATCCCCGCCCACTGGCTCAAGAAGGTCACGCGGGACGGGTTCGAGGACGGGCTGTTCGAGGCCTGGCGCAAGGACGCGTCGTTCGTGCTCAACCAGCCCGAGCGGCAGGGCGCGACCGTCCTGGTCGCCGGCCCCGACTTCGGCACCGGCTCCTCGCGTGAGCACGCCGTCTGGGCGCTGCAGAACTTCGGCTTCAAGGCCGTGATCTCCTCCCGCTTCGCCGACATCTTCCGCGGCAACTCGCTCAAGAACGGCCTGCTCACGGTCGTTCTGGAGCAGAAGATCGTGGACGCGCTGTGGGAGCTCACCGAGAAGGACCCGCAGGCCGAGATCACCGTCGACCTGGTCGCCCGCGAGGTCCGCGCCGAGGGCGTCACCGCCTCCTTCGAGCTGGACGAGAACGCCCGCTGGCGGCTGCTGAACGGCCTCGACGACATCTCGATCACCCTCCAGAACGAGGCGGACATCGCCGCGTACGAGGCGAAGCGCCCGTCGTTCAAGCCGCGGACGCTCCCGGTCTGATCCGGAGCACGATCCGCCGCCCCTGAACAAGGCGACTTTCGGCCACCACAACACCCCCTCTGTACCCCTGATCAGCCCGATCGGGGGTACAGCTGTTTCTGCACCCGAACGGCCCTGCCCGTCCTGAGCCGGCCACTCAACTTCCCACGTTATGCCGGTGGTTGTTGGGGTACGCGAGTTGTACAGCCGCGACCTCCGTGTGCGCCCGGAAGGCCGTTTGAGGCGGCAGTTGTCCCCTGCGCAGGCGACAACTCGCCCCAGATGGCACAATCTGTGCATGGAACACGACGGCCAACTCGAGCTCTATACGGCAGTCGCGGGCCAACTCAAGGAAGCGCACGCAAGAGTGCGCGCACTGCAAGTCCCGGAGGGCGTACGGATGGCGCTGACCCGGAAGCTGCTGGTCATTACGGCCGCGGCCAAGCACGATCTCGCCGACGCGGCAAGGCGGCTGGATCGGTTCACCGCGGACCTCGACGAGGGACGTCTCCCCGACGAGGAACGCTGAACCGGACGGCACCGCCGAGTTCGTTGCGGCACAAGGGTGATAAGCCCGTTTCGTGTTTGATTTGCGGTATATATCTGCCTAACGTGCGAAAAAGCTTGAACACTTTCGTTCTGGCGATGTCTCCGAAGGGGAAGACGTGAACAAGGCGCAGCTCGTAGAAGCGATTGCCGACAAGATGGGCGGCCGACAGCAGGCCGCCGACGCTGTCGACCATGTACTGGACGCCATCGTCCGCGCGGTCGTCGCTGGTGAGAGGGTCTCCGTCACCGGCTTCGGTTCCTTCGAGAAGGTCGACCGTCCGGCCCGCTACGCCCGTAACCCCCAGACGGGCGAGCGGGTTCGGGTCAAGAAGACCTCCGTTCCGCGCTTCCGCGCGGGCCAGGGTTTCAAGGACCTGGTCAGCGGCTCGAAGAAGCTGCCGCGTGGCGGCGAGGTCTCCGTAAAGAAGGCTCCCAAGGGCAGCCTGACCGGCGGCGCCGGCGCGACGGTCAAGAAGGCCGCCGCGAAGAAGGCGACCGCCAAGACGGCGGCCGCGAAGAAGACCACGGCCAAGAAGACGACGGCGAAGAAGGCCACCACCAAGACGGCGGCGGCCAAGAAGACCACGGCGAAGAAGGCCCCGGCCAAGAAGACCACGACGGCCAAGACCACCGCCGCGAAGAAGACCACCGCCAAGAAGGCACCGGCGAAGAAGGCGACCGCCAAGAAGGCGCCCGCCAAGAAGTCGACGGCGCGCAAGACCACCGCGAAGAAGACCACCGCCCGCAAGAAGTAGGGGCGCTGGGGCACTCACGCGCCGGGCCGGACTCCGTACGGAGTCCGGCCCGCGGTGTGTTCAGAGGGTCTGGAGGGTCACCAGAGTGATCCGCAAGTCCTCCTTCGCGCCCTCCACCTCGATCCGCACCCGCTGCCCCGGGCGCAGCAGCCTCAGCCCCCCGGCGTCGAACGCCGCCGCGTCGAAGGGCACCGGGGTGCCGTCGTCCAGGAGCACCTGCCCGCTGCGGCTTTCGGGGTCGTACGTGTACGCGGTCGCCTGCATGGCCGCAGCCTACTGCCCGGGTATCAGCAACCGCGCGGCGGCCGCGGCCGTATGAGGGCCGACCCCCAGGGCCAGCGCGGTGCGCAGGTCGTCGCCGGTGTCCACGTCCTGGCGTACGGAATCCACGGCGGTGACGGACAGTTCCACGGCCCCGGACGCGCGGTGCCGGGCGCGGGAATCGATACCGAATGCCGGGAACAATGGCCGGCCGGGGGCGGCGGCCAGCAGGGTCGTACCGATTTCGGCCGCGTCCGGGAGAAAAGCGCGCGGGAATTCAGCGGCGGCGTCGAGTACCCGTGCCAATTCCGGCGGGCGCAGCGCCGGCAGGTCGGCGTTCAGCGCCGCCACGCAACTTCCGGGACGAGCGGACCGGACGGCCTCCGCCCCGTGTGCGAGGGCGGCGTTGAGGCCGCTTCCCGGCTCGTCGGGGATGATCTCCGCGCCCAGTGCGGCCAGCTCACGGCCCGCCCGGGCGTCGTCCGTGACGACTGCCACATCACGCACCGCAGGGCAGGCCAGCGCGGCCGCCACCGTGTCCTGGGCGAAGGCCAGCGCCAGGTCCGGCCGCAGCCCGTCGTCCGCCGTGTCCGCGAGCCTGCTCTTGGCCTGGGCCAGGGGCTTCAGGGGTACGACCAAGGTCCACTGCACAGATGTTCCGTCCCTCTCTTGTCGCGGTCATTGTCACCCGGGGCCGCCGGGGCCCGGCGTGTCGGGGCGTACGGTGTTCTCGACAGACCGGCGGCCTGGGGCGACACTTGTGCGGCCCCCCGTGGCCCCCGCTTCAGGCCCTAGAGGAAGGTGTCCGCGTGCCCCGCCGCAGAATCGGCTTCTGGTACCGCTTCGCCGCGGTGATCTGCAAACCGCCGCTGGTGGTTCTGCTCAGGCGGGACTGGCGCGGAATGGAGCACATTCCGGCCGAGGGTGGATTTATCACCGCGGTGAATCACAATTCGCACATCGACCCCTTCGCTTACGCGCACTTTCAGTACAACACCGGGCGCGTCCCGCGATTCCTCGCGAAGAGCGGGCTTTTCAAGAAGGGATTCGTCGGCGCCGCGATGCGCGGTACCGGGCAGATCCCCGTCTACCGCGAGAGCACGGACGCGCTGAGCGCCTTCCGGGCCGCGATCGACGCCGTGGACCGCGGGGAATGCGTCGCCTTCTATCCCGAGGGCACCCTCACCCGCGACCCGGCGGGCTGGCCCATGACCGGCAAGACCGGGGCCGCACGTGTCGCCCTCCAGACCAAGTGCCCGGTGATCCCCGTAGCCCAGTGGGGCTGCAACGAGTTGCTGCCGCCGTACGCGAAGAAGCCGCACCTCCTGCCGCGCAAGACGCACCGCGTGCTCGCCGGACCGCCGGTTGACCTCACGCGGTTCTACGACCGGGAGATGACCGCGGAGCTCCTGAAGGAGGCCACCGAGGTCATCATGGCCGCCATCACCCGCCAGCTGGAGGAGATCCGCGGCGAGAAGGCGCCCGAGACGCCCTACGACCCGCGCCGGGAGCGGATCGAACAGCGGCGCCGCACCAAGGCGCAGACAGAGACACAGCGGAGCGGGCAGCAGACGGCGTCGCCGGTGCAGTCGGCGCAAACGGCACAGTCGGCACAGTCGGCACAGGAAGAGGGGCTGGGCAAGTGAGCAAGCCGGTCAAGGCGGCGGTCCTGAGCGCCGGTTCGTGGGGTACGGCCTTCGGCATGGTGCTCGCCGACGCCGGGTGCGAGGTCACCCTGTGGGGGCGCCGCCCGGAGGTCGTGGAGGCGATCAACTCCACCCGCACCAATCCCGACTACTTCCCGGGCGTCGAACTCCCGGAGAACGTCCGGGCCACCACGGATCCGGCTCAAGCCGCCGCGGACGCCGACTTCACGGTCCTCTCGGTCCCCTCGCAGACCCTGCGCGGCAATCTCGCCGAGTGGGCGCCGCTGCTCGCCCCCGGCACGGTCCTCGTGTCGCTGATGAAGGGCGTCGAACTCGGCTCCGCGATGCGCATGAGCGAGGTCATCGACGACGTCGCCAAGGTCGGCCCGGACCGCATCGCCGTGGTCACCGGACCCAACCTGGCCCGCGAGATCGCCGCGCGGATGCCGGCCGCCGCAGTGGTCGCCTGCACCGACGAGGCCGTCGCCCAGCGGCTCCAGGCCGCCTGCCACACGCCGTACTTCCGCCCGTACACCAACACCGACGTCGTCGGCTGCGAACTCGGTGGCGCGGTCAAGAACGTCATCGGCCTGGCCGTCGGCATCGCGGACGGCATGGGCCTCGGCGACAACGCCAAGGGCTCGCTCATCACGCGCGGTCTCGCGGAGACCACCCGGCTCGGCATGGCGCTCGGCGCCGACCCGCTGACCTTCTCCGGACTCGCGGGCCTGGGCGACCTGGTGGCCACCTGCTCCTCGCCGCTGTCCCGCAACCACACCTTCGGCACCAACCTCGGCAAGGGCATGACGCTCCAGGAGACCATCGCGGTCACCAAGCAGACCGCCGAGGGCGTCAAGTCCTGCGAGTCGGTGCTGGATCTGGCCCGCCGGCACGGCGTCGACATGCCCATCACGGAGACGGTCGTCGGCATCGTGCACGAGGGCAAGCCTCCGGTGGTGGCCCTCAAGGAGCTGATGTCGCGCAGCGCGAAGCCGGAACGACGCTGAGCGACGCGGCTTCGCGGGCGCTGTATCCCGGCCTTACCAACGGGTACTCTCAACGCGATATGAGCACCGAGAACCTCCCCCAGAGCCCCGAGCAGCCGCCTCGCAAGCCGCGTGTGGCCGTCGTGTTCGGCGGGCGCAGCTCCGAACACGGGATCTCCGTGGTCACGGCCGGCGCCGTCCTCAAGGCGATCGACCGGACGAAGTACGACGTCCTGCCGATCGGTATCACCCAGGACGGCCGCTGGGCGCTCACGGCGGACGAACCGGAGCGGATGGCGATCGTCGACCGGCGCCAGCCGAGCGTCGACCTGCTCGCCGAGTCCGACGAGGGCGGAGTGATCCTCCCGGTCGACCCGGCCAACCGCGAAGTCGTCTACAGCGAGCCGGGATCGGTCCCCAAGGCGCTCGGCGAGGTCGACGTGGTCTTCCCGGTGCTGCACGGCCCGTACGGCGAGGACGGCACCCTCCAGGGCCTCCTGGAGCTCTCCGGCGTCCCGTACGTCGGTTCGGGTGTGCTCGCCTCGGCCGTGGGCCAGGACAAGGAGTACATGAAGCGGGTGTTCACCTCGTTCGGGCTGCAGGTGGGCCCGTACCTGGTGATCAGGCCCCGCGAGTGGCAGCAGGACGAGCCGGCCGCCCGCAAGAAGATCGTCGACTTCGCCGGCGAGCACGGCTGGCCGCTGTTCGTGAAGCCCGCGCGCGCCGGTTCGTCGATCGGCATCACCAAGGTCGACGACCTCTCCGGTCTCGACGAGGCGATCGCCGAGGCCCAGCGGCACGACCCGAAGATCCTCGTGGAGGCCGCGCTGCGCGGTCGCGAGATCGAGTGCGGCGTCCTGGAGTTCGAGGACGGCCCCCGGGCCTCCGCCCCCGCGGAGATCCCCTCGCCGGAGGACCACGCGTACTACGACTTCGAGGCCAAGTACATCGACTCGACGCCGGGGATCGTGCCGGCGCCGCTGACGGCGGAGGAGACGGCGCAGGTGCAGCGCCTGGCGGTCGACGCCTTCGAGGCGACGTCCTGCGAGGGCCTGGTCCGCGCGGACTTCTTCCTCACCGAGGACGGCGAGTTCGTGATCAACGAGATCAACACGATGCCCGGCTTCACGCCCATCTCGATGTATCCGAAGATGTGGGAGGCGAGCGGGGTGAGCTACCCGGAGCTGGTGGACCGTCTGGTGCAGGCGGCACTTCGCCGTTCCACGGGTTTGCGCTGACCGGCCCAGGGGCTCTCAGGAGGCGATCCCCTCGGGGATCGCCTTTTTCACAGCCGAAGCCAGATCGATGAGAACCCCCGAGCTGTCCACACCCTCGGGCACGGCCACCTCGACATAGACCTCACGGTTCGCCGAGGTGAACCGGTACCCCCCGTCGTCCTGCTTCTCCATCAGCCAGTCGACCCCGTTCACACCCCCGGCGACCGCATCCGGATCCCGCCCCTCCGCCACCTTCGGATCGACCATCTCGGGCGGCCGCGGCACACCGCAGCGAAGTATGATCGCCGGGCTGCCCCAGCCCGCCGTCAGCGCCGACGCGGGCTCGGGATCCTCGCGACGCTCTCCGTCCACCTTCGCGGGCAGTACCTTGTCCAGGTTCCGGCACAGTTCCGTGACCTTCGCGTCCGGACTGGGAACCGCCGCCGACGCGCTGTCGTCTGCCGAGGAGCAGCCCGCGGCAGTGATCAACAGCGCGAGAGCGGGCAGGCGGAAGAAAACACGGAACACAGAACGGTGCCGGTGACGGAAAGAGTTCACCGGCACAGGGTAGACGGGGGCTACAGATGGACGACCGGGCAGGTCAGGGTACGGGTGATGCCGTCCACTTGCTGGACCTTGGCGACCACCATGCGGCCGAGGTCGTCGACGGTGTCGGCCTGGGCCCGCACGATCACGTCGTACGGTCCTGTGACGTCCTCGGCCTGGATGACCCCAGGAATCTTGCTGATCGTCTCGGCGACGGTCGACGCCTTGCCGACCTCCGTCTGGATCAGGATGTACGCCTGTACCACGGAACCTCCAGGGCGGCCACGAGGATCATGTGGGGAAAAGGAACGCCACGGTATCGCGTCGCCGCTCGCCGCGGGGAGACCTGCGGGGACCGGGTCTTGCGCGCCGGGGTGCAGGTCCGGCAGAACTTGACGGTCACTTCGACCGTAGCGAGGACCGAGAGGCCTCGCGACCGGGCACGGACAGGGACAGAAGGGGAGAAAGGGCAATGAAGGGCACTGTTGGTGAGCTCGGTGAGTTCGGGCTCATCAGGGAGCTCACCTCCCGTCTGACCACCACCCCGGCGGTCCGGGTCGGCCCCGGCGACGACGCCGCCGTGGTGGCCGCGCCCGACCGCAGGGTCGTGGCCAGTACGGACATCCTGGTCGAGGGCCGGCACTTCCGCCGGGACTGGTCCACGGCCTACGACGTGGGCCGCAAGGCGGCGGCGCAGAACCTCGCCGACATCGCCGCCATGGGTGCCGTACCGACGGCGCTGCTGCTCGGTCTGGTCGTTCCGGCCGAGCTGCCGGTGACGTGGGCGAGCGAGCTGATGGACGGCCTGCGCGACGAATGCCAGGTGGCCGGTGCCGCCGTGGTCGGCGGTGACGTCGTACGCGGCGACTCGATCATGGTGTCGATCACCGCGCTCGGCGATCTGCGCAACCAGGAGCCGGTGACGCGGGCGGGCGCGCAGCCCGGCGACCTCGTCGCGGTGACCGGCTGGCTGGGCTGGTCGGCGGCCGGGTACGCGGTGCTGTCGCGCGGGTTCCGTTCGCCGCGGGCGTTCGTGGAAGCGCACCGGCGGCCCGAGCCGCCGTACCACGCCGGTCCGGCGGCCGCCGGGCTCGGGGCGACCGCGATGTGCGACGTGAGCGACGGGCTGATCGCCGACCTGGGGCACATCGCCGAGGCCAGCAAGGTGCGGATCGACATCCGCTCCGGGGCGATCGACATCCCCTCCCAGATGAACGACATCGGGCAGGCCGTCGGCGTCGACCCGATGCAGTGGGTGCTGACCGGGGGAGAGGACCACGCGATCGTGGCGACCTTCCCGCCGGACGTGAAGCTGCCCGCCCGCTGGAAGGTCATCGGCGAGGTCCTCAACCCCTCGGCGCTGCCTCAGGTGACGGTCGACGGGGCGCCGTGGACCAGCAAGGGCGGCTGGGACCACTTCGGGGACATGGACTCATGATTCCCAACGTCCTCACGGTGGCGGGCTCCGACTCGGGCGGCGGCGCCGGCATCCAGGCCGACCTGAAGACGATGCTCGCGCTCGGCGTGCACGGCATGAGCGTCCTCACGGCGGTGACCGCGCAGAACTCCCTCGGCGTGCAGGGGGCTTGGGAGCTGCCGGTGGAGGCGGTGCGGGCCCAGTACCGCAGTGTCGTCGACGACATCGGCGTCCAGGCGGTCAAGACCGGGATGCTGGCCTCCGCCGAACTCGTGGAGACGGTCGCCGAGTTGATCGCGGGCACGGACGCCCCGGCGGTCGTCGACCCGGTGGGCGTCTCCAAGCACGGCGATTCCCTGCTCGCCGCGTCCGCACTGGACTCCGTCCGTACGAAGCTGCTGCCGGTCGCCACGGTCGCCACCCCGAACCTCGACGAGGTGGCCCAGCTGACGGGTGTCCGTGTCGAGTCGCAGGAGCAGCTGCGACGGGCCGCGGCGGCCGTGCTCGGGTACGGGCCGCGGTGGGTGCTGATCAAGGGCGGTCATCTGTCCGGGGACGCCGTGGACCTGCTCACGGACGGCTCCGAGGAGCACTGGCTGCGGGCGCCGAGGCACGACAACCGGCACACCCACGGCACGGGCTGCACCCTCGCCTCCGCGATCGCGTCACAGCTCGCGAAGGGGGACTCGGTGCCGGAGGCGGTGGCGGCGGCCAAGGAGTACGTCACCGGGGCGATCGCGGCCGGTTTCGCGCTCGGCGGGGGGATCGGTCCGGTGGATCATGGCTGGCGGTTCCGGGCCGGGTCCTGAGCGTCATGACGGTGTCCTGACACGGCAAAGAGCCGGTCCACCTGAGGTGGACCGGCTCTGTAAGCGAACCAGCAGTGGCCGCGCGCTAGCTGAGCGTCAGCGCGAGACCTTGCCGGCCTTGATGCACGAGGTGCAAGCGTTCACGCGCTTCGGCGTCCCGCCCACCACGGTACGCACACGCTGGATGTTCGGGTTCCAGCGACGGGACGTACGGCGGTGCGAGTGCGAGATGTTGTTGCCGAAGCCCGGCCCCTTGCCGCAGACGTCGCAGTTGGCAGCCACGGGTCACTCCAAAGACTTCAGATGCACTTACGGTTGATCCCGGCATGCCGGGATCCGGATGAGAGGATCTGAGTGGCGCTGCCAGGGGAATGGCCCGATTCGATCGGGCAACCGGAGCAGCATACAACGACTGCGCCCGTGCAGTGAAACTACCATGGTCGGCCCACGCCCCCTCCCGGCCCACTTCCGGTGGGCACGGCCCCGGGGTCTACGCTGCGTGCCACGTCCAGCAGCTCAGGGAGGCGCGGTGGCGCAGGTGCCGCAGACATTCTTCGATGCTCTCGCGGTGCGCACCTGGTGCGGTCTCGCACTCGAGACGCTGGGGCGGGCGCGTGAGGAGATCGACGCGATCAACGTCTATCCCGTGGCGGACGGGGACACCGGCACGAACCTGTATCTGACCGTGGAGTCCGCCGTCGCGGCGGTCGAGGCCGTGTTCGCGGGGCATGCGGCGAGGTCGGGCCCTGCGGGGCCGACGCTGGCCGACGCCGCCCGGGCGATGGCGCACGGGGCGCTCATCGGTGCCCGCGGGAACTCCGGGACGATCCTCGCCCAGCTGCTGCGCGGCATGTCCCAGGTGCTGGCCGACTACGAGACCGGGCACGCCGACGACCAGGCCCCTCCCCCCGCAGGCGGTACCGCGCACGCCGACGGCCAGGGCCTGCGGCTGGCCCTGCGGCACGCGGCCGACTCGGCCCGGCAGGCCGTGGCTCACCCCGTCGAGGGCACGGTCCTCACGGTCGCCGCTGCCGCTGCCGACGCAGCCTGCGGTGCCGAGGGCGACTGCGGGACGGTGGCCAGGGCGGCCTACGAGGGAGCTCGCGCGGCACTGGCCGCCACTCCCGGCCAGCTGCCGGTCCTGGAGCGCGCCGGGGTGGTCGACGCCGGTGGGCGAGGGCTGGTGGCGGTGCTCGGGGCGCTGGTGGAGACGTTCACGGGGGAGAGGCCGCGGGACGGGGCGGCGACGGTGAGGGCGGGCGCGTCGCGGGTGGGCGAGGCGCGTCTGGGCGATGAGGCCCATGAGGGCGATCAGGGCCCTGCGGGGGCGCCGGCGCGCGTGGCAGCTGCCGGAGGCCCCGCCCCGGCCGCCGGAAGCCCGCACGGCGAGTGCGCCGACACCGCCGCCGTGGTCGGCCAGGACGGTCCCGCCTTCGAGGTGATCTACCTCCTGGAGGCCGAGGACACGGCCGTGGCGCGGTTGCGGGAGCGGCTCGACGCGCTCGGGGACTCGCTCGTCGTGGTCGGCGGCGACGGGCTGTGGAACGTCCACGTCCACGTCGACGACGCGGGCGCCGCCGTCGAGGCCGGTATCGAGGCCGGGCGGCCCTACCGGATCCGCATCACGCACTTCGGCGCCGGCGACGTGCACACCACCGGCGCCGAGCGGCCTCCCCGCGAGCGCGCCCAGCGTGCCGTCGTGGCCGTGGTGCCCGGTGAGGGCCTGGCCGGGCTGTACGCCGAGGCAGGCGCGACCACCGTGCTCGCACGCCCCGGGGAGCCGCCCGCGAGCGGCGAGCTCGTGCAGGCCGTACGGCGGGCCCACGCGCGCGAGGTCGTGCTGCTGCCCAATGACGCCGAACTGCGCCACACTGCAGCCGCGGCGGCCGAGCAGGCCCGTACCGAGGGCATCCGCGTGGCCCTCATCCCGACCCGCTCGGCGGTCCAGGGCATCGCGGCACTCGCCGTGCACGAGCCGGAGCGCCGTTTCGACGAGGACGTGGTGTCGATGACCTCGGCGGCCGGCGCGACCCGCTACGCCGAGGTCACCGTCGCCGAGCGCCAGGCCTGGACGATGGCCGGCATCTGCCAGGCCGGCGACGTCCTCGGCCTGATCGACGGCGACGTGGCCGTGATCGGCTCGGACGTCACGGCCACCGCCCGGGCCGTCCTGGACCGCATGCTCGCGGCGGGCGGCGAGATGGTCACCCTGGTGCTCGGCGACGAGGCTCCCGACACCATCGCCGAGCACCTGGAGGGCCGGGTCCGCGAGGGGTACCTCGCCGTCGACACGGTCGTGTACCGGGGCGGGCGGCAGGGGGCCGTGCTGCTCATCGGCGTCGAGTAGGCCGAACAGGGCCGGTGCCGGATGATTCAGTCCGGGTCCTCCGTGGCGACGCGGAGCATGTGCTCGGCCTCTGCCCGCCGGGCCCGCACCGCCTCGCCGTCATCGTCGTTCATCCCCTCGGGGGCCGTGCCGCCGGAGGCCGTGCCGTCGTAACCGTCGTACGCCGCCAGCACCGCACGCGCGCGTGCCCTCGCGTCGGTGAGACGGTCCATCTCGATCTCCAGCCACCCCGCGGTGAGTTCGGCGCCGGTACGGCTGTGCAGGGCGCCGTCCCCGAGGGAGGCGAACACCTCGGCCGCCCGCAGCAGTCGGGACAGCGCCTCCTCGAACACGCCCGGGAGTGAGCCCTCCGCGTCGCCCTCGGCGGACCGGGCCAGCAGGTCACCGAACTGGCGGTGGGTGTGGCCGAGTTCGGCGACGAACCGCTGCCGGGACTCCTCGTCGGCCGCCGTGTCCCGTGCCGCCTCGCACTCCCGGACCGCGTCCGCCATCAGGGCGCGTGCCACCTCAAGTCCGTCCTCCGTGCGCAACGCCAGCCAGGCGCGGGCACGCAGGGACCGGATCAGCCCGTGGACGTTGCCGAGTTCGCGCCACAGGTCACCCGCGCGTGCATAGGCCCGGTCCGCCTCGTCGGCCAGTCCGGCCTGCCCGAGTGACTCCCCGGCCAGGTGGGCGAGGGTCGCGTGGTCGTGCTGTTCGGGCCAGTGCCGGGCGATCTCGGCGGCCTGGAGACGCCGTTCGGCGGCAGCGCGGTGCTCGCCGAGTTCGCTCAGGCAGTCGCCGAGCCACCACTGCGTCTGCACGATCGCCCCGTCGCCGTGCGTCTCGGCCGTCAGGTCGGGCAGCGCCGACTCCAGGACCTCCGCGGCCTCGGCCCACCGTCCCTGCCGCAGCAGGAACCCGCCGAGCTGCTGCCGGGCCCAGGCGCCCAGCGTCGTGCCCTCGCCCGCCTCGTCGGCCCAGTGCGCGGCCTCCAGGGCATGCCGGGCGGCCTCGACGGCCTCGCCCCGGCCGCCGACCAGCTCGGCGAGCTGGAGGTGCAGCTGGGCCCGTCCGGGCGCCTCCAGCTGGGCCCCGCCGTGCTCCAGGGCTGCCCGCAGCGCCCGTTCCGCCTCCGCCATGTCGCCGAGGTGGTGGGCGAGCGAGGCCAGCCGGGCTTCGTACTCCACCGCGAACCACGGCAGCCCCGCCGCGACGAACGCCGCCGCGCCGCGCGCGAACAGCCCCGCGGCCGTCTCCAGGTCCCCGCCCAGCCCCGCAAGCTCGGCGAGCATCGCCTGCGCCTCGGCGCCCCGCGCGGCCAGCCGCACGTCCTGACCGGTCCGCCCTTCGACGAGCGCGACGACTTCCCGGACAGCGGCTTCGGCCTCGCCGAGAACCGCCTCCGGGCCGTCGCGCTCGGCGTCACCTTCTGCGAGAACTTCCCCGGCCTGGTGCGCCCGGCGCAGCAGGATCCGGGCCCGTGCCATCAGGACGGACGCCGTCTGCCGTATCCCGGTGTCGCCGGCGGCGTACAGCGCGAGGATCTCGTCGTAGGGCCCGGACACGGCCGCGAGCGCCGCGTCCACGTCGCCCGCGAGGGCACGTACGTACGCCGCACGCGCGCGTGCGGCCAGGGCCTCACCGGGGTCGCCCGCCGCCGCGTACAGCTGCGCGGCCCGTTCGAAGAGCGCGGCGCCCTCCGGGCCGAGGCCCATCGCCTCGTGGTCGGCGATCTCGGCGCGGTCGCGCGGGTCCAGCTCCACGCCGTGCGCGGCCTCGGCGACGGCCGCCCACGCCTCCACGGCGCCCGGCCGCAGGTTGTCCGACAGCCGGCGTGCCTCGGCCAGCAGGGCGGGCAGATCAGGCTGCCCGGTCGCGGCGGCCGTGGCCGCCGGGGGAGCGGGCGCGGGCACCGGCCGTACCGACCGCACTCCCAGCGGCAGCCGCTCCGCCAGCGGGCGCCGCTCCATCCGCGCGCGGGCCCGCTCGCTGACGTACGTCGTGCCGTTGCGCTCGTCGAAGCGGGCCGCCAGGGCGAGGGCCTCCGCACGCGCGTGCGTGGCCAGCTCCCGGGCACTCCACGTCCGGCCGGCCGGACCGGGCACCTGCCGGTCACCCAGCCCCAGCCCGGTCAGACGGTCCATGAGCAGGGCCACCACGCTCATGAACTCCAGCTTGCTCTGCGGCTGCCCGTCGTCCGTGAAGTACGCCGGCCGCTCCGCGAGCAGCTCCAGACCACGGGCCTCGTTGCCGGTCAGCGCGCAGAACTCCACGTGCTCCGCGTAGGCGCCGCGCATGCTCTCCATGGCCCGTACGAGCCGGAAGCCCCGCAGATGGTTCGCGCGGGCCTCGTCCAGGCGGCCCAGCCGCAGCAGTGGCACCAGGGAGGAGGCGAGGGCCGTGTGCGGCTCGTGGGCGCACGTGTACTCGCCCTCCAGCACCGGCCGCCACAGCTCCAGCGCCTCCGCGTCCCGGCCCCGCTCCGCCTGCCACCAGCCCTGCCCGTGCAGTTCGCAGGCGTGACAGTCCGCCATGGCGTCCCGGTCGGCGGCCAGCCACGCGGCGTACGCCCGCTCGGCCCGCGCCAGGTCCCCGACATGCGCGGCCACACTGTGCTCGGCGCTGCGCACGGCACACTCGGAGTACCCGGCGAGCCGGTAGCGGTGCTCCATCTCGCCGAGCCACTTCTCGATCGACGCGAGCGGGATGTGCGGCTGGTCCAGCATGCCGGACGAGACCCACTTGAAGACCCAGTGCAGCGTGTAGGTCTCGTACTCGTCGAAGTCCTCGGGCCGTTCGTCCCACATGCGCAGCAGACGCGCGAAGGGGACGAACATCTTCCCTTTCTCGGAGCTGTAGTTGTAGACCTTCAGCTGGTGTCCGAGCGCCTCGATCACGGCGAGCGGGATGTTCAGCTTCTCGGCGGCGGCCAGCAGTTCCTCGGCGCGCGCGTTGCGGGCAGGCCCCTCCGGCTGCTCGGAGTTCTCCGCCATCGCCCGGCGCAGGGCGTCGAAGTCCGTGATCTCACTCATGCCTGACCGTCCTCGCTGTGCGTGGCCCACTCCAACAGGCCGATGAACGCCCGGTTGAGCAGCGCCGAGTCGGCGGGCCTGAGCGGCCGCTGCGCCATCAGCAGCGCCTGCCCGTACAGCGACTCCGTGGCCGTGCCGATCAGCTCCGGGTCGTGCAGCGAGCTGATCCGCCGGACGAGCGGGTTGAGGTGGTTGAGCACCAGACGCGCGCGGGGAGCGCTGCCGCGCAGGGAGCCGAGGATGCCCGCCCAGAGGTCGTCGGCCTGCGCCTCGGCGTCGGCCCGGGCCTGTTCGTGCCGGGCGTCCCGGTCGTCGAGGTGCAGCGCGGGCACGGAGAGCGGGTGGAAGGCCCGCAGCACGACGTCGCAGCCCAGCGGGTCGAGCCGGGCCCGCGCGGCCGCCAGGAAGCCGGACAGGGCCAGCTCCTCGGCCGGGTCGACCGCGTCCAGGTGCGCGGTCACCGTCTCCGCGTCCAGCTCGGCGACCACGGTCCCCGGCCGCACCGACGGCAGCGCCTGAACCAGCTCGCTGTCGTACGTGTAGCCGCCGTTGATCACGCCGATGCCCTGCGCGGACGCGATCGGCGCGACCTGCCGGTACTCCTCGACGGTCCGCGTGAAGTGCACCACCGGGTGCCGCTGCGCGAACTCCTCCAGGGACAGCCGCCCGTCGGTCGTCTCGAAGGGCAGCCACGGCAGCATCGTGCGCAGCATCTCCCGGTCGTGCCGGGCCAGCGACTTCACGCCCAGGTGGTGCACCGACAGGAACGCGGCCAGCCGCTCCGGATCACCGGCGGCCAGACCGGTCAGCCAGGCCCGGATCCGCTCGCCCAGCGCCTCCCGTACGGCGGCCAGCGTCTCGTCCTCGTACAGCGCCTCGCGCGACGCCGTCGGCCGCAGGCTGTCCGTGTCGAGCACGCAGCGCACGAAGAACGCCCAGTCGGGCAGCAGCTGTTCGGCCCGCTCGGTCAGCAACATGCCCTTGAGATGGACGCGGTGACCCGCGCGCTGGGCCGGGCTGACCGCCGACGGCAGCACGTACGCCACCCCGCGGATGCCGGCCAGCGGCACGGACAGGTCGATCGTGTCCAGCGGGGTGAAGCCGAACAGGTCGTGGCAGTGCCGGGCGAGGGCGACGCGGCGGGCGGCCGGGCCCGGATACGACCGGTCCCAGGGCGCCGGGAGGTCGGTGACCGGGTCGTCGCCCACCCGGACGTCGTACGGCAGCAGCGACCCGAACTCCCGCGCCAGCGCGCCGACCCGCTCGGGCGTGAGCCACTCCGCGGCCCCCGCCCGGGCCACCAGATGCACGGTGGTGCCCGGTTCGGGCCGCTCGGCGTCCGGCAGCGTCCGCACCGTGTACGAACCGTCGTCGGACGCCGTCCACTCCACGGGCGGCGCCCCGGGCGTACGGGCGCTGCGGCTGACCACCCGGATCCGCTCGGCGACGACGAAACAGGCCAGCAGCCCGATGCCGAACTGCCCGAGGAAGTCGGAACGCGCCTCCTGAAGGCCCTCGGCGCGCTTGGAACTGCGCCCGATCGTGGCGAGCAGGCTGTGCACGTCCGCCTCGGTGAGCCCGACCCCGGTGTCCTCGACGCGCAGGGCGCCGCCCTCCGCAGACAACCGAACCCGGGCCGGAGCGTCGGGTTCCGCCGTGCGTCTGGCGGTGATGGCGTCCACGGCGTTCTGCAGCAGCTCCCGCAGATACACCTTCGGACTGGAGTAGAGGTGGTGGGAGAGCAGGTCCACCAGACCACGCAGGTCGACCTGGAACGTATGAGGTGACTGGGGCGAATGGGATGCCTGGGATGCCTGTGATGTCTGGGAGTCCATCTTCACGGCGCCGGTGGGGGACTCGCGACGGCGCGGGGTCGGGCGGTCCCGGTGGGGAGGTGACCGCGAAAGAGGGCCGGGAGCGCGTCATCCTAAGGCCCGAACCAGCCGCCTGACCAGGGATTTCCGGGACGTATACGGCGACCTGCGCCATGGCCTCTACGGCATTGTCAGTGGTGTGGTGTGCAATGGATCTCGTGCCCGCACTTCACGAACCGCTGCAACAACCACTGAAGTCGGTGCTCGGCCCTGCCACCGCGAAGGTGATGGCCGAGCACCTCGGCCTGCGCACCGTAGGCGACCTGCTCCACCACTACCCGCGCAGATACGAGGAGCGCGGCCAGCTCACGCACCTCGCCGACCTCCCCATGGACGAGCACGTCACGGTGGTCGCCCAGGTCGCCGACGCCCGCCTGCACACCTTCGCCTCCGCCAGGGCCCCGCGCGGCAAGGGCCAGCGCCTGGAGGTCACGATCACGGACGGCAGCGGCCGCCTCCAACTGGTCTTCTTCGGCAACGGCGTTCACAAGCCCCACAAGGAGCTCCTGCCGGGCACCCGCGCGATGTTCGCGGGCAAGGTCTCCGTCTTCAACCGCCGCCTCCAACTCGCCCACCCGGCCTACGAGTTGCTGCGAGGCGACTCCGAAGACCCCGCCGAGTCCGTCGAGACCTGGGCCGGCGCCCTGATCCCGATCTACCCGGCCACCGCCAAGCTGGAGTCCTGGAAGATCGGCAAGGCGCTCCAGACGGTCCTGCCCACCGCCCAGGAGGCCGCCGACCCACTGCCGGAATCCCTGCGCCGGGGCCGCGGCCTGGTCCCCCTCCCCGAGGCCCTCCTGAAGATCCACCGCCCGCACACCAAGGCGGACATCGAGGACGCCCGCGCCCGCCTGAAATGGGACGAGGCCTTCGTCCTCCAGGTCGCCCTCGCCCGCCGCCGCCACGCGGACGCCCAGCTCCCGGCGGTCCCCCGCACACCCAGCCCCGACGGCCTCCTCACGGCCTTCGACGCCCGTCTCCCCTTCACCCTCACCGAGGGCCAGCAGCGCGTCTCCCGGGAGATCTTCGAGGACCTGGCGACGGAGCATCCGATGCACCGGTTGTTGCAGGGGGAGGTCGGAAGCGGGAAGACGATGGTGGCCCTGCGCGCCATGCTCGCCGTGGTCGACGCCGGCGGCCAGGCCGCCATGCTCGCGCCCACCGAAGTGCTCGCCCAGCAGCACCACCGGTCGATCGTCGAGATGATGGGCGAGCTGGCCGAGGGCGGCATGCTGGGCGGGGCCGAGCAGGGGACGAAGGTGGTGCTGCTCACCGGCTCCATGGGCGCGGCCGCCCGCCGCCAGGCCCTGCTCGACCTCACCACCGGCGAGGCAGGCATCGTCATCGGCACGCACGCGCTGATCGAGGACAAGGTGCAGTTCCACGACCTGGGCCTGGTCGTGGTCGACGAACAGCACCGCTTCGGCGTCGAGCAGCGCGACGCCCTGCGCGGCAAGGGCAAGCAGCCCCCGCACCTCCTGGTCATGACGGCCACGCCCATTCCGCGCACGGTCGCCATGACGGTCTTCGGCGACCTGGAGACCTCCGTCCTCGACCAGCTCCCGGCCGGCCGCTCGCCGATCGCCAGCCATGTCGTCCCGGCCGCCGACAAGCCCCACTTCCTGTCCCGCGCCTGGGAACGGGTCCGCGAGGAAGTGGGCAACGGCCATCAGGCGTACGTGGTCTGCCCCCGCATCGGCGACGAGGAGGACGACCCGAAGAAGGCCGGCAAGAAGAAGTCCTCCGAGGCCCCCGGGCCCCCCGGGTCCCCCGAGGACGCCGCGGAGAAGCGCCCGCCGCTCGCCGTCCTCGATGTGGCCGACCAGCTCGCCAAGGGCGCCCTGAAGGGTCTCCGGGTCGAGGTGCTGCACGGCCGCATGCACCCCGACGACAAGGACGCGGTCATGCGCCGCTTCGCCGCCGGGGAGACGGACGTCCTGGTCGCCACGACGGTCATCGAGGTCGGCGTCAACGTCCCCAACGCCACGGTCATGGTCATCATGGACGCCGACCGCTTCGGCGTCTCCCAGCTCCACCAGCTGCGCGGCCGCGTGGGCCGTGGCTCGGCACCCGGCCTGTGCCTCCTGGTCAGCGAGATGCCCGAGGCGAGCGCGGCCCGCCAGCGCCTGAACGCCGTCGCCGCGACCCTCGACGGCTTCGAACTCTCCCGCATCGACCTGGAACAACGCCGCGAGGGCGACGTCCTCGGCCAGGCCCAGTCGGGCGCCCGCACCAGCCTGCGGATGCTCGCGGTCATCGAGGACGAGGAGATCATCGCCGAGGCGAGGGAAGAGGCAGCAGCGGTGGTGGCCAAGGACCCGGAGCTGACCCACCTCCCGGCCCTGCGGACAGCACTGGACGCCCTCTTGGACGAGGAGAGGGAGCAGTACTTGGAAAAGGGGTGACAGGTGTTGCCCCCAAGGGGCGCGGGGAACTGCGCGACCAGCCACACTGATACCTAAGGCCGCCCACACCCAAGGACCACAGATGACCCGCGTGATCGCCGGCACAGCCGGCGGACGTCGCCTGGCAGTACCCCCAGGCACCGGCACCCGCCCCACCTCCGACCGCGCGCGCGAAGGTCTCTTCTCCACCTGGCAATCCCTCCTCGGCGGCCCCCTGGAAGGCGAACGCGTCCTCGACCTCTACGCCGGCTCCGGCGCAGTAGGCCTGGAGGCCCTCTCCCGCGGCGCAGGCCACGCCCTCCTGGTCGAGGCCGACGCGCGAGCGACCCGCACGGTCCGCGAGAACGTGAAGTCCCTCGGCCTTCCCGGCGCCGAGGTCAGATCAGGCAAAGCGGAACAGATCATCCGCACACCACCCCACGGCGAGCCCTACGACCTCGTCTTCCTCGACCCGCCGTACGCCGTCACGGACGACGATCTTCGCGAGATCCTGCTCACACTCCGCACGGAAGGCTGGCTCACCGAAGAAGCCCTCGTCACCGTGGAGCGCAGCACCAGAGGCGGTGAATTCCGGTGGCCCGAGGGTTTCGAAGCCCTCCGGGCCCGTCGCTACGGCGAGGGAACGTTTTGGTACGGTCGCGCCGCCTCTACGTGCGAAGACGCACGATGACCGGACCGGAGAGCGAGGGATCACAAGTGCGCCGCGCCGTATGTCCCGGGTCGTTCGACCCGATCACCAACGGACACCTCGACATCATCTCCCGCGCCTCCAGGCTGTACGACGAGGTCTACGTCGCGGTGATGATCAACCAGTCGAAGAAGGGCCTGTTCGAGATCGACGAGCGGATCGACCTGATCCGCCGGGTCACCGCCGAGTACGGCAACGTCCGCGTCGAGGCCTTCCACGGCCTGCTCGTGGACTTCTGCAAGCAGCGCGACATCCCCGCCATCGTCAAGGGCCTGCGCGCGGTCAGCGACTTCGACTACGAGCTCCAGATGGCCCAGATGAACAACGGCCTCTCGGGCGTGGAGACCCTCTTCATCCCCACCAACCCCACCTACAGCTTCCTGTCGTCCTCCCTGGTCAAGGAGGTCGCGACCTGGGGCGGCGACGTCTCCCACCTGGTTCCGGCGGAGGTCCTCCAGGCCCTCACCGAGCGCCTGGGGCAGGACTGAACCAGCCCCGGACGTCCCACCGGAGCCTGACAGGCCGTCACCCGGTGTTCCCCGGCATCCCCCTGGCCGTACAGTCGTCCCGTCCGTCTCCAACGCATCTGTAGAGAGTGGCGAGCACACGGTGGACGTGCAGAAGAAGCTCGACGAGATCGTCGCCGCGGTCTCCGGCGCCCGGTCCATGCCCATGTCGGCCTCGTGCGTGGTCAACCGCGCCGAACTGCTCTCCATGCTGGAAGAGGTGCGCGCGGCGCTGCCCGGCTCCCTCGCCCAGGCCCAGGAGCTGATCGGCGACCGCGAGCAGATGGTCGAACAGGCCCGCCAGGAGGCCGAGCGGATCATCCAGACCGCGCACGCCGAGCGCGGCTCACTGATCTCCGACACCGAGGTCGCCCGCCGCTCCCAGGCCGAGGCCGACCGGATCCTCGCCGAGGCCCGCCAGGAGGCCGAGGAGATCCGCGCCGAGGCCGACGACTACGTCGACTCCAAGCTCGCCAACTTCGAGGTCGTCCTCACCAAGACCCTCGGCTCCGTCGGCCGCGGCCGCGAGAAGCTCCTCGGCACCGGCCCCGGCACCGACGAGCAGGGCTACGAGGACGAGGACGCCCCCGAGCGCAGCCACGACCCGGAGACGCAGCGCCGTACCGCCGACGAGTACGTCGACGCCAAGCTGGGCGCCTTCGAGGCGGTCCTCGCCAAGACCCTGGACGCCGTCGGCCGCGGCCGGCAGAAGCTGCACGGCCGGATCGCCACCGACGACCTCGGCGCCCTCGCCGACGACAACAGCACCGTCCAGCACTCCAGCGACGCCGACTACCTCGCCGGTCTGGCCGCCCTCGCGGAGGAGAAGCCCCCGGCCGAGCAGCCCGCCCAGCAGCAGGACTACGGACAGCCGCAGCCGGCGTACGCCTACCAACAGCAGCCCGACCCCTACGGCGGCTACCCGCAGCAGCCGTACGCCGCCCAGCAGGACCCGTACGGCTACCAGCATGCCGATCCCTACGCCTACCAGGGCTACGACCCCCAGCAGGCCGCGTACGACCCGAACCAGGGCCAGCAGGCGCAACAGGCCCAGCCCGGGCAACACGAGCATCAGAGTCACCAGGCATACGCCCTGGACGAGACCAGCCTGTTCGACACCGGGATGATCAGCGCCGAGCAGCTCCGGGCCTATGAGCAGGGCCGCGGCAACGGCTGAGCACCGGATTGGGCCGACGGGCAAAGGTCCAGTATCCTGGCTCTTCGGTCGCGCGTACGTCCGCGATCACCGCTGCCCGGGAACACCGAAGGGCGGCGTCTCCCTCAGCTCGGAAGACCGAAAGCAGGAATGGCCCTGAACGCCCGCCTCGACCACCGCAACCCCCTCGTGTTCGACACGCACGAGCTGGGTCGGCGGCCCGGTGCGCTACAGCGCCTGACCCGCACGGTCGACGCTCCCCAGGACCTCGGTATCAAGGGAGTCATCGGAGTGCCGGAAGGCGCCCCGGTGGAGCTCGAACTCCGCCTGGAGTCGGTCATGGAAGGGGTGCTCGTCACAGGCACCGCCCGTGCCGCCGCCGAGGGGGAGTGCGTAAGGTGTCTGGAGCCGCTTCAGCTCGACGTCGAAGCGGAGTTCCAGGAGATGTTCTCGTACCCTGACGCCGACGACCGGGGCCGCGTGATCGCGGAGCCGGGCGACGACGCCGAGGACGACGAGGACAGGCTCTTCCTCGAGGACGGCCTGTTCGACCTCGAGCCCGTGCTGCGTGATGCGGTGGTGCTCGCACTGCCGATGCAGCCGGTGTGCCAGGAAGACTGCCCTGGTCTGTGTGCCGAGTGCGGCGCACGGCTGGCGGACGACCCGGACCACCACCATGACGCCGTCGACATCCGTTGGGCGGCATTGCAGGGACTCGCCGACACCATGTCGGACGGCGAGAAGGACGAGATGAGCGGCGCCGAACCGGGCGTCGACGAGAAGCAGGAGAAGTAGCCGTGGCTGTTCCGAAGCGGAAGATGTCGCGCAGCAACACGCGCCACCGCCGGTCGCAGTGGAAGGCTGCGGTCCCCACCCTGGTTGCGTGCGAGCGCTGCCACGAGCCCAAGCAGCAGCACATCGCGTGCCCCTCGTGCGGCACTTACAACAAGCGCCAGGTCCTCGAGGTCTGAGCGGCTGGTGAGAGGCACTGTGTCCACGCCTAAGAACAAGTCTTCCCGCGTGAGCGGAAGCACAACGGCGGACAACCAGGCCTCGTCCCACACGCTTCTGGAAGGGCGGCTCGGCTACAAGGTCGAGTCCGCCCTTCTGGTGCGAGCACTGACCCACCGGTCGTACGCATACGAGAACGGCGGTCTGCCGACCAACGAGCGCCTGGAGTTCCTCGGGGACTCCGTGCTCGGCCTGGTCGTCACGGACACGCTGTACCGCACCCACCCCGACCTGCCTGAAGGCCAGCTGGCCAAACTGCGGGCCGCGGTGGTGAACTCGCGTGCGCTCGCCGAGGTGGGGCGCGGGCTCGACCTGGGCTCCTTCATCCGGCTCGGCCGGGGTGAAGAGGGCACGGGCGGCCGGGACAAGGCGTCCATCCTCGCCGACACCCTGGAAGCGGTGATCGGCGCGGTCTATCTCGACCAGGGCCTGGACTCGGCGGCGGAGCTGGTGCACCGCCTGTTCGACCCCCTGATCGAGAAGTCCTCGAACCTCGGAGCCGGCCTGGACTGGAAGACCAGCCTCCAGGAGCTCACCGCGACCGAGGGGCTCGGCGTGCCCGAGTACCTGGTCACGGAGACCGGCCCCGACCACGAGAAGACCTTCACTGCTGCCGCCCGCGTCGGAGGCGTCTCGTACGGCACCGGCACCGGCCGCAGCAAGAAGGAGGCGGAGCAGCAGGCCGCCGAGTCCGCGTGGCGGTCCATCCGGGCCGCGGCGGACGAGCGCGCCAAGGCGGCCAAGGCCGCCGAGGCGACGCAGACGGCGGCGGCTCAGGCCGCCCACACGGCCGTCGACGGCAGCGTCGACGGCTGACAGCCGCCGCCCCGGCACTCCAGCCGGGCGGTGGCACAGCACAGCGCACCCGAGCGCCCGCCCCTGCCCGGGGTCGGGCGCTCGGGTCATCCGCAGGTACGTGACGGGGGACCCCATGCCCGAGTTGCCCGAGGTCGAGGTCGTACGGCGCGGTCTGGAGCGGTGGGTCGCCCACCGGACCGTCGCCGAGGCCGAGGTGCTGCACCCGCGCGCCGTGCGCCGCCACCTCGCGGGCGCCGACGACTTCGCGCACCGTCTGAAGGGCCACCGCATCGGCGTCCCGAGCCGCCGCGGCAAGTACCTGTGGCTGCCCCTGGAGGACACGGACCAGTCGATCCTGGCCCACCTCGGCATGAGCGGCCAGCTGCTGGTCCAGCCGCAGACGGCGCCGGACGAGAAGCACCTGCGCATCCGCGTCCGCTTCACCGACGCCCTGGACACCGAACTCCGCTTCGTCGACCAGCGCACCTTCGGCGGCCTGTCGCTGCACGACAACACCCCGGACGGCCTGCCCGACGTCATCGCGCACATCGCCCGCGACCCGCTCGATCCGCTCTTCGACGACGAGGCCTTCCACCGGGCGCTGCGCCGCAAGCGGTCCACCATCAAGCGGGCCCTGCTCGACCAGTCGCTGATCAGCGGCGTCGGCAACATCTACGCGGACGAGGCCCTGTGGCGCGCCCGCATCCACTACGAGCGCCCGACCGCAACCTTCACGCGCCCGCGCACCCTGCTGCTCCTGGGCCATGTGCGGGACGTCATGAACGCGGCCCTCGCGGTGGGCGGCACCAGCTTCGACAGCCTGTACGTCAACGTCAACGGCGAGTCGGGCTACTTCGACCGGTCCCTCGACGCGTACGGCCGCGAGGGTCTGCCCTGCCGGCGCTGCGGCACCCCGATACGCCGACGGCCCTGGATGAACCGGTCGAGCTACTACTGCCCGAAGTGCCAGCGGCCCCCGCGGATCACGCCCTAGCCGCGTCGTACCGCTCGCGCGCGGTCAGTACGTCGTCCATGCTGCCCTCCACGAAGTGGATCAGGGCGAGCAGCCGCTCGGCCACGCCGCGTCCCAGCGGCGTCAGTTCGTAGTCCACGCGGGGCGGGTTGGTCGGCTGCGCCTCGCGGTGCACCAGGCCGTCGCGCTCCAGCGCGTGCAGCGTCTGGGAGAGCATCTTCTCGCTGACGCCGTCGACGCGGCGACGCAGCTCGTTGAAGCGGAGCGAGCCCTCGTACAGGGCGCCCAGCGTCAGTGCGCCCCAGCGGCCCGTGACGTGCTCCAGCGTGCCGCGCGAAGGGCAGGCCTTGGCGAACACGTTGTACGGGAGGTCGTCCAGCCCCGCCGTGAGCTCCTGGGTGGTGGTCATATGCCCAGCGTACGCCAGCGCAGCGCTAACCGACAGGTCGCGCTAACCGATGGTTAGCGACGATCGGCAGGGCTCAGTATCCGAAGTCCTGGGTCCACCACGGGCCGCCCGACCCCAACTCGACACCGACGCCCAGCGTCTTGAAGTCGCAGTTCAGGATGTTGGCGCGGTGGCCGGGGCTGTTCATCCAGGCGTCCATCACAGCCGCGGCGTCGGCCTGCCCGCGGGCTATGTTCTCCCCGCCGAGGTTGGATATCCCGGCCTTCTCGGCCCGGTCCCACGGCGTCCTGCCGTCCGGGTCGGTGTGATCGAAGAAGCCTCGCGCGGCCATGTCCTCGCTGTAGTCCTGCGCCAGCTCGGTCAGCGCGCTGTTCGCGGCGACCGCGCTGCACCCCACCTTGGCCCGCTCCTCGTTCACCAGCTTGAGCACCTGGGCCGCGGCGGCGGACTCCTCGGAGAGGGCGGCGGGCGCGCTGGGCTTCTGCGGTGCCTTCGTGGCCGTACGGGAGGGGGTGTCGTCCTGCTTCTCGCGGGGGGTGGCCGCCGGTGCCTTCTTCTCCGGCGTCTTCTCCTGCGTCTTCTCCGGCTTCGCCGTCTTCTCCGGCGTCTTCGTCGGCGCGGCCGACGACTTCGAGGCGGACGGCGACGGCGACGGCGACAGGGAGCGCTCGGCGTCCCGGCTCGTGGGCGCGCCGTCCCGGCCGTCGGCGCTGCCGGTGGTGCCGCCCTGCTCGATCGGGCTGTTCGTCGGTGTGTCCCCGGCCTGCACCTTGTCGGCGCCGCCGCCACCACCGAGCCGGTAGTTCTCGAGGCCGGGAACCGCGCCCGTGGCGACCGCGACCGTGCCGAGGGCGACCGCGGCGGACACGCCGAGCAGTCCGGTGCGCATCGGCCGTGCGGCGGCCTTCTTCCGGCGGCGGTGCGAGCCGGAGCGCCGGGCGCCGCCGTCGGGCGTGAAGCCGTCGCCGGCGAAGACGGCCGTGTCGGCGTTCCGGGCGTCGTAGCCGTCACCCGGCTCGGAGGCGCCCGTGGCGAACAGGTAGGCCTCGCTCTTCGCGTAGGTGCCGGAGTACGCCTCGGGGTTCAGGTAGGGCGCGATGCCCATCGTCGGGCCGTCTCCCGCGGGGGAGTGCAGCGGGTCGCGGCCTGCCACGGAGCCGTCGGCCTGCGTGATCCCCGTGGCGCGGCCCGTGGCGGCGCGGCCGGCGGCGGAGCGTCGGTGGCGTCCCATGTCCTGGCCTTCCTCGTCCTGGCGGTCGACTCGTCCTCGAGATCAACACCAAACTCACTCGATCGTGTGAGTTTCATATGAGATTCGTTGGGTGGGGACGGTACCGCATGGCGCAAGTGGAGGAAGTGCCCCGAGCGAGATCGGGCGGTTAGGTTGCAGTCATGAGTGAGGATGTGCGACTGGTCGCCTGGGTGCGTGGACGCGTCCAAGGTGTGGGTTTTCGCTGGTTCACGCGGGCCAAGGCCCTGGAGATCGGCGGCCTGAGTGGTTTTGCTCTCAATTTGGGCGACGGACGCGTCCAAGTGGTCGCGGAGGGCGCGCGAGAGGGCTGTGAAGGCCTGCTGGAATGGCTCCGGAGTGACGACACGCCCGGCCGCGTGGACGGCGTCACCGAGATCTGGGACACACCTCGCGGAGGTTACGAGGGCTTCGCCATCCGCTGACCCCACACCGCCGGGCGGGCCCCGGGGCCGCCCGCGGACCGGCCGCCGAGGGCCTCCCCGAACGGAAACTTGCTGGTGATTGCCGAGAATCACTTGCCTTGGCAGGCCGCACACGCAAGGATGATCGCCACGCCCCGAAGGCCCCGCAGAAGCGCCGACACCGCCGTTCCAGGCCGTGCGCGCCCGGGTCGCCGCCAATACGGGGCGTGATCGTGTTGACCGTCAAACTTTTTGGTGAGACGCTGAAAGCACCCCGCGCACCTAGCTGTTTGGCATGGCTGAACGGCAGCACAACTCCAGGCCCTGCCAAGACTGCGGGTGCGGAATCCCTCACGACCCACACCGCATCGGTCGGTCACTCATTGTGGAGGACCATCCATCATGGCAAAGGCGCTTCTCGGTTACGTCGGCGGCTCCGACCCTCGACTCCTCGCCGAGATGCGACGGCTCCAGCAGCGCGTCCAGGACCTGGAATCCGAGCTCGTACGGATCCAGGCGGAGAACGAAGCGCTGACGGCTGCCGCTTCTCACGACAGGATCATGGAGAGCGTTGACGCACACCAGGCGGAGCCTGCGCTCACCTGATCACTGCACCGCTCCACAACAGCACCGCAGTGGTTGGGCCGCCCGTCACAACCGCTGAGTTGTCAGAAGTGCAAGGGACGCCCTAGGCGTCCCTTCTTTCTTTCCCCCGCGCATCCTTTCACTGTCTTTAACGTCTGGTGTGCCCTGCGCGTTCAGCGGCGAAACCGTGGGTTCATGGAGTGAGACGAACCCGGGCGGTAGAGTCCAGCGGCGTGCACCTCAAGGCCCTGACCCTCCGCGGGTTCAAGTCGTTCGCATCGGCGACCACACTCCGGTTCGAGCCGGGCATCACGTGCGTCGTCGGACCGAACGGCTCGGGCAAGTCCAACGTCGTCGACGCGCTCAGCTGGGTCATGGGCGAGCAGGGCGCCAAGTCGCTGCGCGGCGGCAAGATGGAGGACGTCATCTTCGCCGGCACCACCGGCCGCCCCCCGCTGGGCCGGGCCGAGGTGTCCCTGACCATCGACAACTCCGACGGGGCCCTGCCCATCGAGTACGCCGAGGTCACCATCACGCGGATCATGTTCCGCAACGGCGGCAGCGAGTACCAGATCAACGGAGACACCTGCCGCCTCCTCGACATCCAGGAGCTCCTCTCCGACTCCGGCATCGGCCGCGAGATGCACGTCATCGTCGGGCAGGGCCAGCTCGACTCCGTGCTGCACGCCGACCCCATGGGCCGCCGAGCCTTCATCGAGGAGGCCGCCGGCGTCCTCAAGCACCGCAAGCGCAAGGAGAAGGCGCTGCGCAAGCTGGACGCGATGCAGGCCAACCTCGCACGCGTGCAGGACCTCACCGACGAACTCAGACGGCAGCTCAAGCCCCTCGGCCGCCAGGCCGCGGTCGCGCGCCGGGCCGCCGTCATCCAGGCCGACCTGCGCGACGCCCGGCTGCGCCTGCTGGCCGACGACCTCGTACGGCTGAGGGAAGCCCTCAAGGCCGAGGTCGCCGACGAGGCCGCGCTGAAGGAGCGCAAAGAGGCCGCCGAGCGGGAGCTGCGCAAGGCGCTCCAGCGCGAGGCGCTCCTGGAGGACGAGGTACGGCAGCTCACACCGCGCCTCCAGCGCGCCCAGCAGACCTGGTACGAACTCTCCCAGCTCGCCGAGCGGGTGCGCGGCACGATCTCGCTGGCCGACGCCCGCGTGAAGAGCGCCACCTCCGCGCCCCCCGAGGAACGGCGCGGCCGCGACCCCGAGGACATGGAGCGCGAGGCCGCCCGCATCCGCGAGCAGGAGGCCGAGCTGGAAGCGGCCCTGGAGGCGGCCGAACGCGCCCTGGAGGACACGGTCGCGCACCGCGCCGAGCTGGAGCGTGCCCTGACCCAGGAGGAACGGCGCCTGAAGGACGCCGCCCGGGCCATCGCCGACCGGCGCGAGGGCCTGGCCCGGCTCAGCGGCCAGGTCAACGCGGCCCGCTCCCGGGCGGCCTCCGCCCAGGCCGAGATCGAACGCCTGGCCGCCGCCCGCGACGAGGCGCAGGAACGTGCCGTCGCAGCCCAGGAGGAGTACGAGGCCCTCAAGGCCGAGGTCGACGGCCTCGACGCCGGCGACGTCGAACTCGCCGAGCAGCACGACGCGGCGAAGCAGCAGCTCACCGACGCCGAGGCCGCCCTCACTGCAGCCCGCGAGGCGACCACGGCGGCGGAACGCAAGCGCGCCGCCACCCAGGCCCGCCACGAGGCCCTGGCGCTCGGCCTGCGCCGCAAGGACGGCACCGGGATACTGCTCGCGGCGAAGGACCGTCTCTCCGGCCTCCTCGGCCCGGCGGCGGAACTCCTGACGGTGACCCCGGGCTACGAAGTCGCCCTCGCGGCTGCCTTCGGAGCCGCGGCGGACGCGATCGCGGTGACGAGCCCGTCTTCGGCAGCAGACGCGATCAGACTCCTCCGCAAACAGGACGGAGGCAGGGCGACTCTGCTCCTGGCAGGAGACGCTCCCCCTGGGGGCGCGGGGAACGGCGCGACCGGCCATGACGGCCCCGCAGACGCACGACACCCCTTCGCCGCCGACCTGGTCCGCGGTCCCGCCGACCTCATGCCGGCCGTCCGCCGGCTGCTCCACGGCATCGTCGTCGTCGGCACCCTCGAAGACGCCGAAGACCTCGTCTACACCCACCCCGACCTCACCGCCGTAACAGCCGAGGGCGATCTCCTCGGCGCCCACTTCGCCCACGGCGGCTCCGCAGGCGCCCCCAGCCTCCTCGAGGTACAGGCCTCCGTCGACGAGGCCGCAGCCGAGCTGGAAGAGCTCGCCGTCCGCTGTGAGGAGCTGACCGAGGCCCAGCAGGCGGCGGTGGAACGCCGCAGGGAGTGCGCCGCGCTGGTCGAGGAGCTGGGGGAGCGGCGCCGGGCCGCCGACCGGGAGAAGTCGGCCGTCGCCCAGCAACTCGGCCGGCTCGCCGGGCAGGCCCGGGGCGCGGCAGGGGAGGCCGAGCGCTCCACCGCCGCCGCGGCCCGTGCCCAGGAGGCACTCGACAAGGCGCTGCAAGAGGTGGAGGAACTCGCCGAGCGGCTCGCCGTCGCCGAGGAGATGCCGATCGAGGAGGAGCCCGACACCTCCGTACGGGACCGGCTCGCCGCCGACGGTGCCAACGCGCGCCAGACCGAGATGGAGGCCCGCCTCCAGGTCCGTACGCACGAGGAGCGGGTCAAGGGACTGGCCGGACGGGCCGACTCCCTGGACCGGGCCGCCCGCGCGGAACGCGAGGCACGCGCGCGTGCCGAGCAGCGGCGGGCCCGGCTGCGGCACGAGGCGGCCGTCGCCGAGGCCGTCGGCTCGGGCGCCCGGCAGCTGCTCGCGCACGTCGAGGTCTCCCTCGCCCGCGCCGACGAGGAGCGCACCGCCGCCGAGGCCGCCAAGGCCCGCCGCGAACAGGAACTCGCCCGTGCCCGCACCGAGGGACGCGATCTCAAGGCCGAACTCGACAAGTTGACGGATTCGGTCCACCGCGGCGAGGTACTCGGCGCCGAGAAGCGGCTGCGGATCGAGCAGCTGGAGACCAAGGCGCTGGAGGAGCTGGGTGTGGAACCGGCCGGGCTCGTGGCGGAGTACGGACCGCACCAGCTCGTGCCGCCCTCGCCCCCCGCCGAGGGCGAGGAGCTGCCGGAGGATCCCGAGCACCCGCGCAACCGGCCCAGGCCGTTCGTCCGGTCCGAGCAGGAGAAACGCCTGAAGTCGGCCGAGCGCGCCTACCAGCAGCTCGGCAAGGTGAACCCGCTCGCCCTGGAGGAGTTCGCGGCGCTGGAGGAGCGCCACCAGTTCCTCAGCGAGCAGCTCGAGGACCTGAAGAAGACGCGGGCGGATCTCCTCCAGGTGGTGAAGGAGGTCGACGAGCGCGTCGAGCAGGTCTTCACCGAGGCCTACCGGGACACGGCCCGGGAGTTCGAGGGCGTCTTCAGCCGGCTGTTCCCGGGTGGTGAGGGACGGCTGATCCTGACCGACCCCGACAACATGCTCACCACGGGCGTGGACGTCGAGGCCCGGCCGCCGGGCAAGAAGGTCAAGCGGCTGTCACTGCTCTCCGGCGGGGAGCGGTCGCTGACCGCGGTGGCGCTGCTCGTGTCGATCTTCAAGGCCCGGCCCAGTCCGTTCTACGTCATGGACGAGGTCGAGGCCGCCCTCGACGACACCAACCTCCAGCGGCTCATCCGGATCATGCAGGAGCTCCAGGAAGCCTCCCAGCTGATCGTGATCACCCACCAGAAGCGCACGATGGAGGTCGCCGACGCGCTGTACGGCGTCTCCATGCAGGGCGACGGTGTGTCGAAGGTCATCAGCCAGCGCCTCCGCTAGATGAGTGTGCTCTACACCTGTCTCACCTGCGGGCCCTCGAAGACTTCAATACTTGAACACATCACTGACACACTCCTGCCTCAGATTCATAGCTAGGGACCTATTGACTTCGAAACTTGAAGGCATAGTCTCGGCAACGTTCCTTTTACCTTCAGGTACCTTCAGGTGGCACCTCGAAGGCTGATTCGCTCCGGCAGCGTTGCCGGTGGCCCGAGGAGTACACGTGACCAGCACAGCGCAGGCACCCAAGTCCGGAGCCAGGGCGGCTCATCCCGAGCATCTCGGGCATGTCATCTTCATCGCGGCAGCGGCCGCGATGGGCGGTTTCCTCTTCGGCTACGACAGTTCCGTGATCAACGGCGCCGTCGAGGCCATCCGGGACCGCTACGACGTCGGCTCCGCAGCCCTCGCCCAGGTCATCGCCATCGCCCTCATCGGCTGCGCCATCGGCGCCGCGACCGCCGGCCGCATAGCCGACCGCATCGGCCGCATCCGGTGCATGCAGATCGCCGCCGTCCTCTTCACGGTCAGCGCCATCGGCTCCGCGCTGCCCTTCGCGCTGTGGGACCTCGCCTTCTGGCGCGTCGTCGGCGGCTTCGCCATCGGCATGGCCTCCGTGATCGGCCCGGCCTACATCGCCGAAGTCGCCCCGCCCGCCTACCGCGGCCGGCTCGGCTCCTTTCAGCAGGCCGCGATCGTCATCGGCATCGCCGTGTCGCAGCTGGTCAACTGGGGTGTACTGAACGCCGCCGACGGCGATCAGCGCGGCAAGCTGATGGGCCTGGAGGCCTGGCAGGTCATGCTCGGCGTCATGGTCGTCCCGGCCGTCCTCTACGGGCTGCTCTCCTTCGTCATCCCGGAGTCCCCGCGCTTCCTCATCTCCGTCGGCAAGCACGAGCGGGCCCGGGAGATCCTCACCGAGGTCGAGGGCAAGGACGTCGACCTGGACGCCCGTGTCACCGAGATCGAGCACGCCATGAAGAGCGAGCACAAGTCCAGCTTCAAGGACCTGCTCGGCGGCGGCTTCTTCTTCAAGCCGATCGTCTGGGTCGGCATCGGCCTGTCGGTCTTCCAGCAGTTCGTCGGCATCAACGTCGCGTTCTACTACTCCTCGACGCTGTGGCAGTCGGTCGGCGTCGACCCGACGGACTCGTTCTTCTACTCCTTCACCACGTCGATCATCAACATCGTCGGCACCGTCATCGCGATGATCTTCGTCGACCGCATCGGCCGCCGGCCGCTCGCGATCATCGGCTCGGTCGGCATGGTCATCGGCCTGGCGCTGGAGGCCTGGGCGTTCTCGTACCACCTGGTCGACGGCAAGCTGCCCGCCACGCAGGGCTGGATCGCCCTGATCGCCGCGCACATCTTCGTCCTGTTCTTCGCCCTGTCCTGGGGCGTGGTCGTCTGGGTCTTCCTCGGCGAGATGTTCCCCAACAAGATCCGTGCCGCCGCCCTGGGTGTGGCCGCGGCCGCGCAGTGGATCGCCAACTGGGCGATCACCGCGAGTTTCCCGTCGCTGGCCGACTGGAACCTGTCCGCGACCTACGTGATCTACACGGCGTTCGCCGCGCTCTCCATCCCGTTCGTCCTGAAGTTCGTCAAGGAGACCAAGGGCAAGACCCTGGAGGAGATGGGCTAGGCCCGTCCCGCAGACTCGGGGAGGAGGGCCAAAGTCCCCGCTGCCCCTCTCCCCGTAACCCGCCGCCGCCCCGGTTCGGCCACTGCCCGAGCCGGGGCGGCGGTCCGTCGTTCACCAGATCAGAACGCCGCCACCACTCTCCAGGGCGCGCAGGGCGGTCGCCTCGATGTTCCGCAGCCGTGAGTCGAACTGGTGCCGGCGCTCCGCGATTCCGCGCGGCCGCTCGGTGGTGGCGGCGATCAGCTCGAGGTTCGCCCGCAGCAGTGCCACCTCCCGTAGGAACCCGGGCACCTCGCCGGCCTCGACGAACAGGTTGTCCTCGGCCAGGACCGGAAGATGACGAGCGCCCAGCGAGCGCACCGCTTCCGAACCCCACACCGTCCGGCGCCAGGACTCGAAGCCGGCCGAGTCGGAGCACCCCTCCGGGACATCGAGGACCCGCCACTCTCCGTTCGCGTCGCGCACGAACACATCCACCGCCAACGTCATGCGCGCAGTGCATCACCGACGGGCGGCGGCGTTCCAGCGGATATCAGGCGCGTCAGCCCGCCGCCCGCGGCAGCACCTGCTCGCAGAACAGATGCAGACTCCGCCACCCCTCCTCCACCGGCATCCCGCCCGCCAGCGGATGCAGCACATAGGAGTCCAAGCCCAGCGCCACGCACGCGTCCGGCGTGAGGATCCGGTACACGCCCTCGGCACGCAGCTCCTGAACCGTCGTCGCGGCCGACTTCACCGCGGACCGCACCCCGCCCGACTGCCAGGACGCGTACGTCCGCGCCTCGTGCAGGAAGGGCTCCCCGTACCGAGCCCACGCCCGGTCCGGATCCTCGGCCACATGCAGCAGCGGTGTCTCGGCGGCGGGCATCATCACCCAGCCCTCGGTGCCGTACTCCACGAGCCGCTCCTTGTAGTACGCCTCCAGCTCCGGCAGATGCGCGCTGGGGAAGAAGGGCAGGCCGAGCCGGGCGGCCCGGCGGGCGGCGGCCTTGGAGGAGCCGCCGACCAGGAGCAGGGGGTGCGGTTCGGTGTACGGACGCGGGGTGATGCGGACCGTGCGGCCCCGGTAGGGGAAGGGCTCGCCCGTCCATGCCTTCAGCAGCGTCTCCAGCAGCTCGTCCTGGAGCCGCCCGCGCCGGGCGAAGTCCACGCCGAACAGGTCGTACTCCTCGGGCCGGTACCCGATCCCGGCGACCGTCACCAGCCGGCCGCCGCTCAGCAGGTCCAGCACGGCGATCTCCTCGGCGAGCCGCAGGGGGTCGTGCAGCGGGCCGATGACCGCCGAGACCGTGACCGCGACACGCCGAGTGGCGCCGAAGACGGCCCCCGCGAAGGCGAACGGCGACGGCAGCCAGTTGTTGTCGGCCCCGTGGTGCTCCTCCGTCTGCACGGTGGTCACGCCCCGGTCGTCGGCGTACGACGCCATCTCCAGGGCCGCCCGGTAACGGGCGCCGAGCTCGGCGGGGGAGGCCCCGGGAGCGACGAGGTTGAAGCGTACGACCGAGACGGGCATGGGACGTCTCCCTTCACCGGGCGGGTGTCCGGAGGACGTTAGCTGACGGGGCGTCAGACGGCCAGGGGTGTGGAGATCCGGCGGCCCTGGTGCCAGGAGGACGGCACGAGCCGCGTGACCCGAGGCTCCATGACTGATACTGGACCCGTTATGGACATCGTCATCCTTGCTGTAGTCATCGCCGTGGTCGTGCTCGGCGCGCTCGGCGGGCTCATCGTCGGCAGCCGGCGCAAGAAGCAGCTGCCCCCGCCCCCGCCCGCAGCGCCCGACATCACCGCCCCACCGGCCGAGCCGCACGTCGGCGACGAGGCCGAGACGCCGCGGGAGGAACCGCGGCGCACGATAGAGGAGGTGGATCTCCCGGACGGCTCGGCTCCGGTCGTCGTCGAGGAGCCGCCCGCCGAGGCTCCCGAGATCGAGATCCCGGAGCCCACCGCAGGCCGCCTGGTCCGGCTGCGGGCCCGGCTCTCCCGCTCGCAGAACGCTCTCGGCAAGGGTTTGCTGACCCTGCTGTCGCGCGAGCACCTCGACGAGGACACCTGGGAGGAGATCGAGGACACGCTGCTCACCGCCGACGTCGGTGTGCAGCCCACCCAGGAACTGGTCGAGCGCCTGCGCGAGCGCGTGAAGGTGCTCGGCACCCGCACCACCGACGAACTGCGCACCCTGTTGCGTGAGGAACTGGTCACGCTGGTCGGCCGGGACATGGACCGCACGGTCAGGACCGAGCCGGAGGACCGCAAGCCGGGCATCGTGCTGGTCGTCGGCGTCAACGGCACCGGTAAGACCACCACCACCGGCAAGCTCGCCCGCGTCCTGGTGGCCGACGGCCAGAGCGTGGTTCTCGGTGCCGCCGACACCTTCCGTGCCGCCGCCGCCGACCAGCTCCAGACCTGGGGCGAGCGCGTCGGCGCCCACACCGTGCGCGGACCGGAGGGCGGCGACCCGGCCTCCGTCGCCTTCGACGCGGTCAAGGAGGGCAAGGAGATGGGCGCGAACGTCGTGCTCATCGACACCGCCGGCCGTCTGCACACCAAGACCGGCCTCATGGACGAGCTCGGCAAGGTCAAGCGGGTCGTGGAGAAGCAGGCCCCGGTGGACGAGGTGCTGCTCGTGCTCGACGCCACCACCGGCCAGAACGGCCTGGTCCAGGCCCGGGTCTTCGCCGAGGTCGTCGACATCACCGGCATCGTCCTCACCAAGCTGGACGGCACGGCCAAGGGCGGCATCGTGGTCGCGGTCCAGCGCGAGCTGGGCGTCCCGGTCAAGCTGGTCGGGCTCGGCGAGGGCGCGGACGACCTGGCGCCGTTCGAGCCGGAGGCGTTCGTTGACGCTCTCATCGGAGAGTGAGCTGCGGCCACTGCCGAGGAGTCACTTACGGAAATCCGTATGTGATGCGGTCACGAAGCGCCCGTCCCGATACGCACTCGGGTCGGGCGCTTCGTTGTGTACGGATTCCTGCCGGCTAAGCCCGTGACCGGTGCGCCACGTAGGCCAGCGTGCCCAGCACCAGGCGGGCCTCCGGGGGCCTGGACGCCGAGTCCAGGGCGGGGGAGCGCAGCCAGCGCACCGGGCCGAGACCGCCGCGGTCGGAGGGCGGTGCCGTGATGTGCGCGCCGGGGCCGAGACCGCGCAGGTCGAGGGCGGCCGGGTCGTCCCAGCCCATGCGGTAGAGCAGGCCGGGCAGGTCGGCGGCGGCGCCGGGGGCGACGAAGAAGTGGGCGCGGCCGTCCGGCGTCGCCGTGACCGGGCCGACGGGCAGGCCCATGCGTTCCAGCCGGGCGAGGGCGCGGCAGCCGGCGGGTTCGGCCACCTCGATGACGTCGAACGCCCGGCCGACCGGCAGCATCACCGACGCGCCGGGGAACTCGCCCCAGGTCTCGGTCACGTCGTCCAGCGTCGCCCCCGCGGGGATCACCGGCGCGAAGTCCAGCGGATGCGCGCCCGGCACCGGACAGTCACGGCGGCCGCAGGAGCAGGCGCCCGCCGCGGCCCGGGCGCCCGGCACCACGTCCCATCCCCACAGGCCGGTGTACTCGGCCACGGCCGTGCCGTCCGACGTGCGGCCGCGGCGGCGGGAGCCGGACCGGATGTCGCGCATGCCCCGGCTGATGCCGATCGTGAAGCCCATGCCCCCTCCAACGGGTCCGACGCACCGGTGGTTACGCTGCGGACGCAGTACGTGACTCTCTGTTTCCGCCTTCCCGGCCACGATCGGTTAACTCCGCGCCCGGAAGCGCCCAGGGTGGTGCGCCTGGCGACACGCGCCCCTGAGTACATCGCTGCACCCGCTCCTGGTTGTGCTGTGTCAAGTGAATCGCGGTCGCACGCACATGAGTTCATTCGAAGGGGTGGCGAATGGTGGCGTTTCCGTGTGAGCCGTGGCTGGACGGGTGATCGTAGGATTACTTTGTGTGCACGAGTCCTGGGGGCACATGCACTCGTGGGTATGCCGGAGGCAAGTCGGTATTCCGTTCGAAGGGTGACAAGGACCGGACGGGCGGCCGTACGAACCGGCATGCTGATAGGGCTTGGCGCACTCGGCGACAAGTGGTCTCAGGGATGGGGGCGTTCCAGTGAGCGGCAACGGCGGAAGCGGGACGAACGCTGCAAACGCGACGCACGCTGACAAGCGCCCGAACGAGCTGCTCACCTCCTGGTTCGTGCGCAGCGGCTGGTCCAAGGGCGAGCTCGCCCGCCAGGTCAACCGCCGGGCCCGCCAGCTGGGCGCCAACCACATCTCCACGGACACCTCGCGCGTGCGCCGCTGGCTCGACGGCGAGAACCCCCGCGAGCCGATCCCCAGGATTCTGTCCGAGCTGTTCTCGGAGCGCTTCGGCGTCGTCGTCTCCGTCGAGGACCTGGGGCTGCGCACCGCGCGCCAGTCACCCTCCGCGACCGGCGTCGACCTGCCCTGGACGGGCCCGCAGACCGTGGCCCTGCTCAGCGAGTTCTCGCGCAGCGACCTGATGCTGGCGCGGCGCGGCTTCCTCGGGAGCTCGCTGGTCCTGTCTGCGGGCCCGGCCCTCATCGAGCCCATGCAGCGCTGGCTCGTGCCCTCGCCCCCGGCCCCGCGGTCGGAGCCCGAGCCCGCGGCCGGTGCCTCCGGGCGGGCCCGCGGCCGGCTCTCCAAGCCGGAGCTGGACCTCCTGGAGTCCACGACCGTGATGTTCCGGCAGTGGGACGCCCAGTGCGGCGGCGGCCTGCGCCGCAAGGCGGTCGTCGGCCAGCTGCACGAAGTGACGGACCTCCTCCAGGAGCCCCAGCCCGAGGCCACCACCCGGCGCCTGTTCAAGGTCGCCGCCGAACTTGCCGAGCTGGCCGGCTGGATGTCGTACGACATCGGGCTCCAGCCGACCGCCCAGAAGTACTTCGTCCTCGCGCTGCACGCCGCGAAGGAGGCCGGTGACCGGCCCCTCGGTTCGTACGTGCTGTCCAGCATGAGCCGGCAGATGATCCACCTCGGCCGGCCCGACGACGCGCTGGAGCTGATCCACCTCGCGCAGTACGGCAGCCGGGACTGCGCGAGCCCGCGGACCCAGTCGATGCTGTATGCGATGGAGGCCCGCGCCTACGCCAACATGGGCCAGCCCGGCAAGTGCAAGCGGGCGGTCCGGATGGCCGAGGACACCTTCGCCGAGGCCGACGAGTGGGACGAGCCCGACCCCGACTGGATCCGCTTCTTCTCCGAGGCCGAGCTGTACGGCGAGAACTCGCACTCGTACCGCGACCTGGCCTATGTCGCCGGCCGCAGCCCGACCTACGCCTCGCTGGCCGAGCCCCTGATGAAGCGGGCCGTGGAGCTCTTCTCCGAGGACGGCGAGCACCAGCGGTCGTACGCACTGAACCTGATCGGCATGGCCACGGTGAACCTCCTCCAGCGCGAGCCCGAGCAGTGCACGGTCTACGCCTCCCAGGCCATGCAGGTCGCCAAGAAGGTCCGCTCCGAGCGGGTCAACACTCGTATCCGAAAGACGGTCGACACAGCCGCACGCGACTTCGGCGACCTGGGCGAGGTCGTCGACCTCACCGAGCGGCTCGCGGCCGAGCTGCCCGAGACCGCAGAGGCGGTCTGAGCTGCCCTCCTCCGAGAATCCGCCCACCCCCTGAACCCCGGCCGCGGCCGGCCCTCCCGAACTGCCCGACTCGGCTCCCCCATGCCAGGTCATCGGAAGGCCGACCGCGGCCGGACCTGCTTCCTCGCGGAAGATTGCGCCACGATAACGATCGACGCGCCCGCGATCCGGCAGTTCATCGAGGCGTAACACACAGAGCGCCTTCGTCACGGCGGCGAAACAACGAGGGGCTTCCACCGAAACCGCGCTGCGCCAATCTCGTGGCGCATAACCGGCCCACCCCTCATTCCGCTCGAGGCTTCGCCCGCACGGGGCCGTACCAACGACGAGGAGACGCCGATGGCACCAGCCATCACCCTTGCCGCAGAAGCACCCAAGCTGTCTGCCGCCAACACAGGGTTCATGCTCATCTGTTCCGCCCTGGTGATGCTCATGACCCCGGGCCTGGCCTTCTTCTACGGAGGCATGGTCCGCGTCAAGAGCACCTTGAACATGCTGATGATGAGCTTCATCAGCCTCGGGATCGTCACCATCCTGTGGGTGCTGTACGGCTTCTCCATGGCGTTCGGCACCGACTCCGGCAGCCTCATCGGCTGGAACTCCGACTGGGTCGGCCTCAGCAACATCGGCCTGACCCAGCTGTGGGACGGCTACACCATCCCGATCTTCGTGTTCCTGGTCTTCCAGCTGATGTTCGCGATCATCACGCCCGCCCTGATCAGCGGTGCCCTCGCCGACCGCGTGAAGTTCAGCGCGTGGGCGCTGTTCATCACCCTGTGGGCCACGGTCGTCTACTTCCCGGTCGCGCACTGGGTCTGGGGCGCCGGCGGCTGGGCCTTCGAGCTGGGTGTGATCGACTTCGCCGGTGGTACGGCGGTCCACATCAACGCCGGTGCCGCCGCGCTCGGCGTGATCCTGGTCATCGGCAAGCGCGTCGGCTTCAAGCGGGACCCGATGCGTCCGCACAGCCTGCCGCTGGTCATGTTCGGTGCCGGTCTGCTGTGGTTCGGCTGGTTCGGCTTCAACGCCGGCTCGTGGCTGGGCAACGACGACGGCGTCGGCGCGCTGATGTTCGTCAACACGCAGGTCGCCACCGCCGCCGCCATGCTGGCCTGGCTCGCCTACGAGAAGATCCGCCACGGCGCGTTCACCACGCTGGGCGCGGCCTCTGGCGCCGTCGCCGGTCTGGTCGCCATCACCCCGGCCGGTGGTGCGGTCAGCCCGCTCGGCGCGATCGCCGTCGGCGTCATCGCCGGTGTGCTGTGCGCCATGGCCGTCGGCCTGAAGTACAAGTTCGGCTACGACGACTCGCTCGACGTCGTCGGCGTCCACCTGGTCGGCGGTGTCGTCGGCTCCCTGCTGATCGGCTTCTTCGCCAGCGGCCACGGCCAGTCCGACGTCGCGGGCCTCTTCTACGGCGGCGGCCTGACCCAGTTCTGGAAGCAGTGCGCCGGTGTCTTCGCGGTGCTCGCCTACTCGCTGATCGTCTCCGCGCTCCTCGCCTTCATCCTCGACAAGACCATCGGTATGCGGGTCCCCGAGGACGACGAGATCGCCGGCATCGACCAGGCCGAGCACGCCGAGACCGCATACGACTTCAGCGGCGCCGGTGGCGGTGCCGCCAAGACCGCCGGCGTCGCGGCCGCCGTGGCCGGAGCCGAGAGCAAGAAGGTGGACGCATGAAGCTCATCACCGCCGTCGTGAAGCCGCACCGGCTCGACGAGATCAAGGAAGCCCTCCAGGCCTTCGGAGTGCACGGCCTGACGGTCACCGAGGCCAGCGGCTACGGTCGTCAGCGGGGCCACACCGAGGTCTACCGCGGTGCCGAGTACACGGTCGACCTCGTCCCCAAGATCCGCATCGAGGTCCTGGTCGAGGACGACGACGCCGAGCAGCTGATCGATGTCGTGGTCAAGGCGGCCCGCACCGGCAAGATCGGTGACGGCAAGGTCTGGTCCATCCCGGTCGACACGGCCGTACGGGTCCGGACCGGCGAGCGCGGCCCCGACGCGCTCTGAGGCAGGCAAACAGAACAGGAGTCGCTGGGTGACGGGTACGGACGTGCAGAAGGAAGCAGAGGATTCGGGACCCAGCGGCTACGCGGCGGCCCGGCTGCGTCTCCTCACCGAGGAGGCGCGGTCCGGGCCGCCGCGCCGTGCGGCCCTGGCCGAACTGACCGACGACTGGCTCACCGGCCTGTTCGCCGCGGGCGCGGAAGGGCTGCGTGGTGCCTCCCTGGTCGCCGTCGGCGGTTACGGACGCGGCGAGCTCTCCCCGCGCAGCGACCTCGACCTGCTCCTGCTGCACGACGGCAGCGACGCCAAGGCGGTCGCCGCCCTCGCCGACCGGCTCTGGTACCCGGTGTGGGACCTGGGCCTGGCCCTCGACCACTCCGTCCGCACGCCCGCCGAGGCCCGCAGGACCGCGGGGGAGGACCTCAAGGTTCAGCTCGGCCTGCTGGACGCCCGGCACATCGCCGGTGACCTCGGCCTCACCGCCGGACTGCGTACGGCCGTGCTGGCCGACTGGCGCAACCAGGCGCCCAAGCGCCTCCCCGAACTCCAGGAACTGTGCGCCGAACGCGCCGAGCGCCAGGGCGAGCTGCAGTACCTCCTGGAACCCGACCTGAAGGAGGCCCGCGGCGGACTGCGCGACGCCACCGCGCTGCGCGCCGTCGCCGCCTCCTGGCTCGCCGACGCCCCGCGCGAAGGCCTCGCCGACGCCCGGCGCCGGCTCCTCGACGTACGGGACGCCCTGCACCTGGCCACCGGGCGGGCCACCGACCGGCTCGCGCTCCAGGAGCAGGACCAGGTGGCCGCCGAGCTCGGCCTGCTCGACGCGGACACGCTGCTGCGGCAGGTGTACGAGGCGGCGCGGCTCATCTCGTACGCCAGTGATGTCACGTGGCGCGAGGTGGGGCGCGTACTGCGGTCGCGCGCTGTGCGGCCCCGGCTGCGCGCCATGCTGGGCGGCGGAAAGCCGACCGCCGAGCGTTCTCCGCTGGCCGAGGGCGTGGTGGAGCAGGACGGCGAGGTGGTACTCGCCCGTGCCGCACGCCCCGAGCGCGACCCCGTGCTGCCGCTGCGCGCCGCGGCCGCCGCGGCGCAGGCCGGACTCCCGCTCTCCCTGCACGCCGTACGGCGCATGGCGGCCACCGTGCGCCCGGTGCCCACGCCCTGGCCCGCCGAGGCCCGCGAGCAGCTCGTCACCCTGCTCGGCTCCGGCCGCCCGACCATCGAGGTCTGGGAGGCCCTGGAGGCCGAAGGGCTGATCACGCGGCTGCTGCCCGACTGGGAGCGGGTGCGGTGCCGCCCGCAGCGCAACGCCGTGCACCTGTGGACCGTCGACCGGCATCTCATCGAGACCGCCGTGCGCGCCTCCGAGTTCACCCGCCGGGTCAGCCGCCCCGACCTGCTGCTGGTCGCCGCGCTGCTGCACGACATCGGCAAGGGCTGGCCCGGCGACCACTCGGTGGCCGGCGAGATCATCGCCAAGGACGTGGCCGCCCGCATCGGCTTCGACCGCCACGACGTGACGGTCGTCGCCACCCTCGTCCGGCATCACCTGCTGCTCGTCGAGACGGCCACCCGGCGTGACCTGGAGGACCCTGCCACCGTGCGCTCGGTCGCCGAGGCCGTCGGCTCCCAGGGCACCCTGGAACTGCTGCACGCGCTCACCGAGGCCGACGCCCTGGCCACCGGCCCGGCCGCCTGGTCGTCCTGGCGCGGCTCGCTCGTCGCCGACCTGGTCGAGCGGGTCTCGGCGGTGCTCGCCGGGGACGCCCCGGACGATCCCGAGGACGCCGCGCCGACCGCCGAGCAGGAGCGGCTCGCCATCGAGGCGGTCGCGACGGGCAGCCCGGTCCTCTCCCTGCGGGCACAGACCGAGCCGCCCGCCGGACAGGAACCCTCCGGCGACCCCGAGCCGCTCGGCGTGGAACTGCTCATCGCCGTCCCCGACCAGCCGGGTGTGCTGCCCGCGGTGGCCGGTGTCCTCGCCATGCACCGGCTGACCGTACGGACGGCGGAGCTGCGGTCCCTGACCCTCCCGGACGGCGTCGACGGCTCCGTCCTGCTGCTGGACTGGCGGGTCGCCGCCGAGTACGGCTCCCTGCCGCAGGCCGCCCGCCTGCGCGCCGACCTGGTGCGGGCGCTGGACGGCTCCCTGGACATCGCCGGGCGCCTCGCCGAACGGGACGCGGCCTATCCGCGCCGCCGGGGCGTGGTGGCCCCGCCGCCCCGGGTGTCGGTGCACCCGGCCGCCTCCCGGCTGGCCACCGTCATCGAGGTCCGCTCCCAGGACGCCCCGGGCCTGCTGTTCCGCATCGGCCGCGCCCTGGAGGACGCGAGCGTACTGGTGCGCAGCGCGCACGTCTCGACGCTCGGCGCCAACGCCGTCGACGCCTTCTACGTGACCGGTCCGCAGGGCGCGCCGCTGCCCGGCGACGAGGCCGAGTCGGTGGCGCGGAAGCTGGAGGAGACACTGCGTGGGTGAGGGCGACCCGGCGACTTGTCACGCCGGGATACCCTGGAGGGCGATTCCCCAGTCTGACTCCGACCCCGAGGACCGCGAGCGCCGTGTTCGATACTCTTTCCGATCGCCTCTCAGCGACCTTCAAGAACCTGCGCGGCAAGGGACGGCTCTCCGAGGCGGACATCGACGCCACGGCGCGCGAGATCCGGATCGCGCTCCTCGAGGCGGATGTGGCCCTGCCGGTCGTCCGTACGTTCATCAAGAACGTCAAGGAGCGCGCACTCGGCGCCGAGGTCTCGCGGGCGCTGAACCCCGCCCAGCAGGTCCTCAAGATCGTCAACGACGAGCTGGTCACCATCCTCGGCGGCGAGACCAGGCGCCTGCGCTTCGCCAAGCAGCCGCCCACCGTGATCATGCTGGCGGGTCTGCAGGGTGCCGGTAAGACCACCCTCGCGGGCAAGCTCGGCCGCTGGCTGAAGGAGCAGGGCCACTCGCCGCTGCTCGTCGCCTGCGACCTCCAGCGCCCCAACGCCGTCAACCAGCTCAGCGTCGTCGCCGAGCGCGCCGGTGTCGCGGTATACGCCCCGGAGCCGGGCAACGGCGTCGGTGACCCGGTCAAGGTCGCCAAGGACTCCATCGACTTCGCCAAGTCCAAGGTCCACGACATCGTGATCGTGGACACCGCCGGCCGCCTGGGCATCGACCAGGAGATGATGCAGCAGGCCGCGGACATCCGGGACGCGGTCAGCCCCGACGAGATCCTCTTCGTCGTCGACGCGATGATCGGTCAGGACGCGGTCAACACCGCCGAGGCCTTCCGCGACGGCGTCGGCTTCGACGGCGTGGTGCTCTCCAAGCTCGACGGCGACGCCCGCGGTGGTGCGGCCCTGTCGATCCGGCAGATCACCGGCAAGCCGATCATGTTCGCGTCGAACGGCGAGAAGCTCGACGACTTCGACGCCTTCCACCCGGACCGGATGGCCTCCCGCATCCTCGACATGGGTGACCTGCTCACCCTGATCGAGCAGGCGGAGAAGACCTTCGACCAGGCCGAAGCCCAGAAGATGGCCGAGAAGCTGGCCTCCAAGAAGGGCCAGGACTTCACCCTCGACGACTTCCTGGCCCAGATGGAACAGGTCAGGAAGATGGGCTCCATCTCCAAGCTGCTCGGCATGCTCCCGGGCATGGGCCAGATGAAGGACCAGATCAACAACCTGGACGAGCGGGACGTCGACCGCACGGCCGCCATCATCAAGTCGATGACCCCGGCCGAGCGCCAGGAGCCGACGATCATCAACGGCTCGCGCCGCGCCCGTATCGCGCGGGGTTCCGGTGTCGAGGTCAGCGCGGTGAAGAACCTGGTCGAGCGGTTCTTCGAGGCCCGCAAGATGATGTCCCGCATGGCTCAGGGCGGCGGCATGCCGGGGATGCCCGGGATGCCGGGCATGGGCGGCGGTCCCGGCCGGACGAAGAAGAAGCAGAAGCAGGCCAAGGGCAAGCAGCGCTCCGGCAACCCGATGAAGCGCAAGCAGCAGGAGCAGGAGGAGGCCGCCCGCCGCGCGGCCGCCGCCGAGGGCGGCAACGCCTTCGGGCTGCCGCAGCAGGGCGCCAAGGACTTCGAACTCCCCGACGAGTTCAAGAAGTTCATGGGCTGACGGCCCGTACCGTACGACACCGAGGGCGCCCCCATTTCGAAAGGGGGCGCCCTCGGTGGTCTGTCGATGACCTGTCGGTCAGGCGTTCGGGAACGTCCAGACGTAGGGCTCGCCGTCCTCCTCGGACCAGTGCACCTCGGCGCTCTTGGCGTTCGCCGGGATCACGTACGTCTCGCAGAAGACGTGGCTCTCGCCCTGCTTCCAGCTCTCGACGTCGTACGGGTCCTCGCAGCCCGTCGCGTCCTCGGACGCCCCGATGAGGACGCTGCCGCGCTGCCCGTCGGCGAAGACCGTGGTGCCGTCGTGCACGTCGGAGCCGTCGGTGAGGGCGGGCCCGCTCTTGTGCGTGTACTTCACGTGGGCGACGGCCAGCACCTTGCCCTTGACCTTGTCCGGCTCCGAGACGGCCTTGGCCGCCTCCGCCTCGGTGCCCACGTCGACCTTCTGCGCCACGACCTCGTAGGTGACCTCGCCCGGGTCCTCCGCGACCTTGCCCGTGGCGCTCTCGCCGGTCTCCAGTTCACCGCCGGAGGCCGGCTCCGGCGAAGGGAAGACCTTGGCCTTCTCGGTGTCCGGGCTCTTCGCGTCGGCCTTGTCGCCGCCGCCACCGCAGGCGGTGAGCGCCAGAGCGAGGACGGCGACGGGCGCGACGAGACGCAGCGCGGTCTTGCGGTGCGGCACAACAGCTCCTGTATGCAGATGTGTAGGTCCCCCGAGCGGTGGATCACATTAAGCGTTCATGATCCACTTGGTGAAACCAAAAGCACGCCATGGTGCTTTCTTCACACCATTCACACCTGCACTCAAGATCTGTTCGCTATGGAATCCGAGCGATCAGATACCGGAACACATTCGGCATCCACACCGTCCCGTCCGGCCGCTGGTGCGGATGCAGCGCCTCGGTCAGCTCCTTGTCCACCTGCACCTGGTCCGTCGCCGTTATCGCCGCGTCGAACAGCCCGGTCGACTTGAGCCCGCGCACCGCGCTGTCCACATCGGCGTATCCGAAGGGGCACGCCACCCGCCCGGACCCGTCCGGCCTGAGACCGGCCCGCTGGGCGACGTCCTCCAGGTCGTCACGGAGGGCGGGGCGCCAGCTGCCCGTGCTGCGCAGCGGCTCCGCCAGCTTGGTGGCGACCCGCAGCACGGACGTCGTGGCGCACCGCTCCGGCGGACCCCAGCCGGCCAGCACCACGGCCGCTCCGCGCCCCGCCAGCGGCGTCGCCTCCGCGAGCAGCCCGCCCAGCCCCTCCGAGTCGCCCGCCAGGCACCCGATCGGCTCGAAGGCCGTCACCAGGGTGTACGCGGGAGCGCCCGGCTCCGCGGTGTCCCTCGGTGAGCCGTCGACCAGCCGGTTGCCCGCCCGCGCGCGTGTGGCCCCGGCCTCGGGCAGCAGTCGCTCCCGTGCGAGGGTCATTCTTTCGGGGGAAGCGTCGACACCGGTGACCGCCGCTCCCCGGGCGGCGGCCATCAGCAGGGCGAGTCCGGAACCGCAGCCGAGGCCGAGCAGCCGCGTCGTGGGACCCACGTCCAGTCGCTCGTAGACGGCCTCGTAGAGCGGTACGAGCATCCGCTCCTGGATTTCGGACCAGTCACGCGCGCGTGCACGCAGGTCCACGCGGGGTGCGGCCCCCGCGTGAGGCAGGTGCTGCCGCACGAGCGTAGGTGTCATAAGTAAGCGCCCCAATCCGCCGAGAGTTGCCTCTTGCCCGATTCCATGGCCCCCGTGACAGTGCGCTCGCACTACCCCCGTATGCCAGGAAACTCCCCCCTCGACCTGTCGTCCAGTGGAAAGCGGCACGGCATATGAGTTGTCATGTGCCTATGGCGAGATTTCACATTCCGGCAACGTGGGGCCGTACGATCTCGCCATGGCCAAGGCACCCGTTCTCACCCCCCAGGCGGACGATTTCCCGCGCTGGTACCAGGACTTGATCACCAAGGCGGAGCTCGCCGACAACGGTCCGGTGCGCGGCACCATGGTCATCCGACCGTACGGATACGGGCTGTGGGAGCGGATGCAGGGCGAGATGGACGCCCGCATCAAGGAGACGGGCACTCAGAACGCGTACTTCCCGCTCCTGATCCCGCAGTCGTACCTCACGCGCGAGGCGGACCACGTCGAGGGCTTCGCGCCCGAGCTGGCCGTGGTCACGCACGGCGGCGGCAAGGAACTCGAAGAGCCCGCCGTGGTCCGGCCCACCTCCGAGATGATCATCAACGACTACTTCTCGAAGTGGGTCCAGAGCTACCGCGACCTGCCGCTGCTCATCAACCAGTGGGCGAATGTCGTGCGCTGGGAGCTGCGGCCCCGCCTGTTCCTGCGCACCACCGAGTTCCTCTGGCAGGAGGGCCACACCGCGCACGCCACGTACGAGGAGGCGCGCGACTTCGCCGCGCACATTCACCGGAAGGTCTACGAGGACTTCATGGTGAACGTCCTCGCGATGGACGTCGTCCCCGGCCGCAAGACCGTCAAGGAGCGGTTCGCCGGCGCCGTCAACACCCTCACGCTCGAAGGCATGATGGGCGACGGCAAGGCCCTCCAGATGGCCACCAGCCACGAACTGGGCCAGAACTTCGCCAAGGCCTTCAACACGCAGTACCTGTCCAAGGACGGCAAGCAGGAGCTGGTCTGGCAGACCTCCTGGGGTTCCACCACCCGCATGATCGGCGCCCTGGTGATGATGCACGGCGACGACAACGGCCTGCGCGTCCCGCCGAGGCTGGCGCAGATCCAGGCGGTGGTGCTGGCGATCAAGGGCGATGAGGCGGTTCTGGCCAAGGTCCGCGAGCTCGGCGACCGGCTGAAGGCGGCCGGGATCCGCGTCCACGTGGACGACCGCACCGACATCCCCTTCGGCCGCCGCGCCGTCGACTGGGAGCTCAAGGGGGTGCCGGTCCGGATCGAGATCGGCCCCCGCGACCTGGAGAGCGGCACCGCGATGCTGGCCCGCCGCATCCCCGGCGGCAAGGAGCCGGTCTCCCTGGATGCCCTGGTGTCGCTGCTGCCGCAGGTCCTCGAAGAGGACCAGGCCCTGCTGCTGGAGCAGTCCCGGGAGCGCCGGGAGTCCCGTACCGCCGAGGTCTCGACGATCGACGAGGCCGTCGAGGTCACGGGCGCCGGCGGCTGGGCGCGCATCCCGTGGGCGGTGCTCGGCGAGGAGGGCGAAGCCAAGCTGGCCGATCACGCGGTGACCGTACGGTGTCTGGTCGCCGAGGACGGGTCGGTGCCGGACGCCGACGACGCACCCGGTAACGTCGCGGTCGTCGCACGCGCTTACTGAGTAGGCGCAGGCGCTCACCGAGTGGGGCGCAAGGCGGCCGAAACGCCTCTTGCGTAACCGCGGACCCCTGCTTCCTCGGCGCGCGGACATCGTGTACGCGCCGGGGCGTACGCGGGGCTACGCACCACCTTGTGGTGAGCTGTGAAGCTTCTCCATAGATCAGCGCACCCGCCCTCGTCGGGACGCATCAGAGGCAACTGACGGGTACGTGCAAATTATTTGGGATGCCCCGGAATCGGAACACTGGGGCACCCCGGCTCGTTGTCATTACGTGAGCACGACACAGACACCACCTGTTCTCGCCGCAGAGCTGGCACAGGCGTGGGCCGACATTCAGCGGTACCACCCCGAGTTGCCCGACCTTGCCGCGCCAGAGTCCCTGATCGGGGAGTCGTCGTCCGCGTGCGGTCACGAGCTCTCCTTCGAGCGACTGCTCCATGAGGCAGTCCATGGCATCGCCGCCGCCCGCGGCGTCCGCGACACCTCCCGTGCCGGCCGCTACCACAACCGCAGATTCCTCGCGATCGCCGAGGAGCTGGGCCTGGACCACCCCGAGGAACCGCACCCCAGCAGCGGTTTCTCCCTGGTCACGCTCACCCCCGAGGCGAAGCGCCGCTACCGCCCGACGATGGAGCGCCTCCAGCGCGCCCTGAAGGCCCACACGGCCGCGACCTCCTCCGACACCTCCCGCACCTTCCGGGGCCCGGCCGCCCGGCACGGCTCCTCCGGCGGCGGCGTCCGCGTCAAGGCGGTCTGCGACTGCGGCCGCAACGTACGCGTCGTGCCGTCGGTCCTCGCCCAGGCGCCGATCGTCTGCGGCGGCTGCGGCAAGCCGTTCCGGATCCCGGACGTGGTGGGAGCGGTGGCCGGCTGACGTCCCACCGGCATCTCGTGGCTGCCGGTCGGGACAGCACCCGCCACTGCCGGGCAGGGCACCCGACGTACTTCACCTCCACGCCGGGTGCCCCCTCAGCCTGCCCGCGCCGTGGCGAACCCCGCGGTCAAAGCCGCCCGGCGGGGTGTGGCACAATGGCTAGCTGTACTCGACAGCCGCACAGGAACCCTCTCGCCTCCGGCTGACGCGTCCATCGGGCACTCGGGTACCGCAACCCCACGCGGCTTTCCTCGCCGTGCCCAACCACGTCAAAACCAGGAGAACCCACTCCCGTGGCAGTCAAGATCAAGCTGAAGCGTCTGGGCAAGATCCGTTCGCCTCACTACCGCATCGTCGTCGCCGACTCCCGTACCCGTCGTGACGGTCGTGCGATCGAGGAGATCGGCAAGTACCACCCGACGTACAACCCGTCGGTGATCGAGGTCGACGCCGAGCGTGTGGCGTACTGGCTCGGTGTCGGCGCCCAGCCGACCGAGCCCGTGATGGCCATCCTCAAGAAGACCGGCGACTGGCAGAAGTTCAAGGGCGAGCCCGCCCCGGCTCCGCTGCTGACGCAGCCCGAGAAGGCCGCGCGCCCGTCGTTCGAGGCTCTCGGCGGTGACGACGAGGGCAAGGGTGAGGCGATCACCCAGAAGAAGAAGGCTGAGAAGAAGGACGAGGCCGCCGCCGAGTCCGCTTCGACCGAGGCCTGAGCATGCTCGAGGAGGCTCTCGAGCACCTCGTGAAGGGCATCGTCGACAACCCTGACGATGTGCAGGTCGCCTCGCGCAACCTGCGCCGCGGGCGAGTGCTCGAGGTCCGGGTCCACCCGGACGACCTCGGCAAGGTGATCGGCCGCAACGGCCGCACCGCACGCGCCCTGCGTACCGTCGTGGGCGCCATCGGCGGTCGCGGTGTCCGCGTCGACCTCGTCGACGTGGACCACGTCCGCTGACGCTTCAATGCAACCGGCTCGGGCCGGGGATGGCCTGAGGGCCGTCCCCGGCCCGCAGTCGTATGACAGGAGACTGGACACGTGCAGTTGGTAGTCGCACGGATCGGCCGCGCCCATGGCATCAAGGGCGAGGTCACCGTCGAGGTACGGACCGACGAGCCTGAGCTGAGGCTCGCCCCCGGCGCCGTACTCGCCACCGATCCCGCCGCCGCGGGACCCCTCACCATCGAGACGGGCCGCGTCCACAGCGGCCGTCTCCTGCTGCGCTTCGAGGGCGTCAGCGACCGCACCGGCGCCGAAGCCCTGCGCAACACCCTCCTGATCGCCGAGATCGACCCGGAGGAACTGCCCGAGGGCGAGGACGAGTACTACGACCACCAGCTCATCGACCTCGACGTGGTCACCGCGGACGGCACGGAGGTCGGCCGGATCACGGAGATTTCGCACCTGCCCACCCAGGACCTGTTCATCGTGGAGCGCCCCGACGGCAGCGAGGTGATGATCCCCTTCGTCGAGGAGATCGTCACCGAGATCGACCTGGAGGAGCAGAAGGCCGTCATCACCCCGCCGCCGGGCCTGATCGACGACCGCGCGGAGATCGCGTCCAGCCGGGAAGAGACCGCGGGCGCGGAAGAGACCGGCGGGGCCGAGTCGTAATGCGCCTCGACGTCGTCACGATCTTCCCCGAATACCTGGAACCGCTGAACGTCTCCCTCGTCGGCAAGGCACGCGCGCGTGGACAGCTGAACGTGCACGTCCACGACCTGCGTTCCTGGACCTACGACCGCCACAACACCGTCGACGACACGCCCTACGGCGGCGGCCCCGGCATGGTCATGAAGACCGAGCCCTGGGGAGAGGCGCTGGACTCCGTCCTGGCCGACGGCTACGAGACCGGCTCCCACGCGCCCGCCCTCATCGTGCCCACGCCCAGCGGCCGCCCCTTCACCCAGGAACTCGCCGTCCACCTCTCCGAGCGGCCCTGGCTGATCTTCACGCCGGCCCGCTACGAGGGCATCGACCGGCGCGTCGTCGACGAGTACGCGACGCGGATGCCGGTGTACGAGGTGTCCATCGGCGACTATGTCCTGGCCGGCGGCGAGGCGGCCGTCCTCGTCGTCACGGAGGCCGTGGCGCGGCTGCTGCCCGGCGTCCTGGGCAACGCCGAGTCCCACCGGGACGACTCCTTCGCGCCCGGCGCCATGGCGAGCCTGCTGGAAGGCCCCGTCTACACCAAGCCACCCGAGTGGCGCGGCCGGGACATCCCCGACGTGCTCCTCAGCGGCCACCACGGGAAGATCGCCCGCTGGCGGCGCGACGAGGCCCTGAAGCGCACGACGGCCCACCGGCCCGACCTCATCGAGCGGTGCGACCCCAAGGCCTTCGACAAGAAGGACCGCGAGATGCTGTCCATCCTGGGCTGGGAACCGGACCCCGAGGGGGAGCCGTACGGCCGATTTTGGCGCAGGACCGACGGCGTGGAAGAATAGCCAGCTGTTGTGCGTCCGTCCGGCGCGCGCCCCTGCCACAGGGGGAGACGACGCCCGCTCCGACCCGCACAGCCCTGATCCAGAACACCTAGTTTCCGTTGATGACCTGTGGCATCAGCGAGGAAAGCAGACGAAATGTCTCACCTGCTCGACACCGTCGACTCCGCGTCGCTGCGCAGCGACGTCCCCGCCTTCCGCCCGGGCGACACGGTCAACGTGCACGTCCGCGTCATCGAGGGCAACCGCTCCCGTGTGCAGCAGTTCAAGGGTGTGGTGATCCGCCGCCAGGGTGCCGGCGTCCGCGAGACCTTCACGGTCCGCAAGGTCTCCTTCTCCGTCGGCGTCGAGCGCACCTTCCCGGTGCACACCCCGATCGTGGAGAAGATCGAGCTCGTCACCAAGGGTGACGTCCGCCGCGCCAAGCTGTACTACCTGCGCGAGCTGCGCGGCAAGGCCGCGAAGATCAAGGAGAAGCGCGAGAACTGAGCGCTCTGAGGAGTTCACATCGGGGCCGGATAGCATCTGGCTCCGATGGACACCGAAGCTCAGCCGACGGAGCGCGACCGCTCCTCCCGCCCTACCGACTCCGAGGACGCCTCGGAGCCCGGACGGCCGGAGGAACGGTCGCGTTTCGCGTTGTCGCGTGTCACCGAGTGGGTCCCGGGCGGCCGGATCACTCTGACGCTGCTGGCCTGCCTGCTCTTCCTGCTGCTGCTCAGCACGTTCGTGCTGCGGCCGTTCCAGATCCCCAGCGGATCCATGGAACAGGGATTGAGGATCGGGGACCGGGTTCTCGTAAATAAGTTGGCGTACCGTTTCGGAGCCGAGCCGCAGCGGGGAGACATCGTCGTGTTCGACGGGACCGGGTACTTCGGGCACGCGGACTACATCAAACGCGTTGTCGGCGTGGGGGGAGACCACGTGGTCTGCTGCGACGAGGAGGGGAGGATCCAGGTGAACGGCCGGCCGGTCGACGAGTCGGGCTTCCTCTACCCCGGCGACAGCCCCTCCACCGTGCCCTTCGACGTCGTCGTGCCCGCCGGCGCCCTGTTCCTCCTCGGCGACCACCGCGGCGACTCCAGCGACTCCCGCGACCACCTCGGCTCGCCCGGCGGCGGCATGATCCCGGTCGACGAGGTGATCGGCCGCGCCGACTGGATCGTCTGGCCCTTCGGTCACGCCACCCGTCTGCACCGCCCCGACGCCTACGCGCGCGTGCCCGCTGCCGCCGCCGGAAGGGCGGGCGCCCATGGGTAACCGCGGAAAACCGCGCGGCGTCCCCGCCGGCCCCGCCGAAAACCTGCTGCCCACCGGCGCCCGGCGCGCCGCCGGCCCGTCCGGCGGCCGTACGCGCGCCGAGCGGCGCAAGCTCCAGAAGAAGGTCAAGCGGCGCCGCAGGCGCGGTGCCGTCAAGGAGATACCGCTCCTCGTCGGCGTCGCCGTCCTGATAGCGCTCGTACTGAAGACGTTCCTCGTCCAGGCCTTCGTCATCCCGTCCGGCTCCATGGAGCAGACGATCCAGATCGGCGACCGCGTCCTGGTCGACAAGCTCACCCCGTGGTTCGGCTCCAAGCCGCAGCGCGGGGACGTCGTCGTCTTCAAGGACCCCGGCGGCTGGCTCCAGGACGAGCAGACCAGCCTTCCGAAGGACGACCCCATCGTCATCAAGCAGGTCAAAGAAGGGCTCACCTTCATCGGCCTGCTGCCGTCCGACAACGAGAAGGACCTCATCAAGCGGGTCGTCGGCGTCGGCGGAGACCGCGTCAAGTGCTGCGACACCCAAGGGCGCGTGACCGTCAACGGCATCCCGCTGAACGAGGACTACCTCTACCCCGGCAACGCCCCGTCCGACACGCCGTTCGACATCACCGTCCCCCCGGGCCGGCTGTGGGTGATGGGCGACCACCGGAACAACTCCGCGGACTCCCGCGCCCACCAGGACACCGACTACGGCGGCACGGTCTCCGAGGAGGAGGTCGTCGGCCGCGCCATGGTCATCGCCTGGCCCTTCGGGCACTGGAGCACCCTGGAGGAACCGAACACCTACGCCTCCGTGTCCGACTCGGCCCCCGGGTCGACCGCCGCTGCCGAACTGTCGCATAGGGTTGCTTCCGACGATTCGAACGGAACGATCCAGCTCCCGACCCCTGCGGAACTCCCGCTCGTTATGGGAGTGGTGGGCCTGCGTCGTGTGTGGGGCAGGCGGCGGCACAGAGTGAGGAGTTGGCGTGGGGGATGTGGCGGTTGGCGCACGGTCCGGACACGACGGCGAGGAGCACCGCGGACGCCCCGCGCAATCCGCCGTCCCGGCCGCGGACAGCGCCGTGACCTCCGGGAATGACTCCGGGGCAGCCGAGGACGACAGGGTGACAGGCGAGCACAGCACAGCCGAGGGCGAGGGGCCGGGAGGCACGGCCAGGACGCCGAAGAAGCAACGCTCCTTCTGGAAGGAGCTGCCCATCCTGATCGGCATCGCGCTGGTGCTCGCGTTGCTGATCAAGACCTTCCTGGTGCAGGCGTTCTCCATCCCCTCCGACTCGATGCAGAACACCCTCCAGCAGGGCGACCGTGTCCTGGTCGACAAGCTGACCCCCTGGTTCGGCTCCGAGCCCGAGCGCGGCGAGGTCGTCGTCTTCCACGACCCGGACAACTGGCTGGCGGGCGAGCCGACGGCGGACCCGAACGCCCTGCAGACGTTCCTCAGCTGGATCGGCCTCATGCCGTCCGCGGAGGAGAAGGACCTCATCAAGCGGGTCGTCGGTGTCGGCGGCGACACGGTCGAGTGCAAGGGCACGGGCCCGCTGACGGTCAACGGCAAGGCGCTGGACGAGCGGTCGTACGTCTACGCGGGCAACACGCCGTGCAGCGTCGACGACCAGGGCGGTCAATTCAAGGTAAAGGTTCCCAAGGGCTACATCTGGGTCATGGGCGACCACCGGCAGAACTCCCGGGACTCCCGCTACAACCAGTCCGACGAGCACCACGGCATGGTCCCGGTGAAGGACGTCGTCGGCCGGGCCATCGTCATCGCCTGGCCGATCAACCGCTGGGACGACCTGCCGGTGCCGGACACCTTCGACCAGTCCGGTCTGGGCGCGGTCGGCCCGGCGGTGGCGCCGCAGGGGCTGGCGCTGCTGGGTGTGGTGCCGGTGGTGCTGTGGCGCCGCAGGAAGCAGTGATCCCGACGGTGGGCTGACCCCGGTCGGTACCCCCGGGTAGGGTGCGGACCCATGGGTGGCGAGAGCATGACGCACACGGCCCCGCGCAGCGGTGGCACAGGCTCGGGCCCGGTGGGCAGCCGGACCGGACAGCGGTTGTCCGGGCTGGCCGTCGCACTGGGCCTTGTGCTGTTCCTCGGGGGTTTCGCCTGGGGAGCGGTGGTCTACCGGCCGTACACGGTGCCCACCAGCTCGATGACCCCGACGATCGACGCGGGCGACCGGATCCTGGCGCAGCGCGTCGACGGTGGCGAGGTGCGCCGCGGTGACGTCGTCGTCTTCAAGGACGCCACCTGGGCCAACGCCCCGATGGTCAAGCGCGTGGTCGCCGTCGGCGGCGACACGGTCTCCTGCTGCCAGGACGGCAAGCTGAAGGTCAACGGCAAGGAGATCGACGAGACGTACCTGCCCAAGGGCACACCGGCGGAGATGAGCAACTTCCCGACCGTGACCGTCCCCAAGGGCCGTCTCTTCCTGCTCGGTGACGAGCGTGGCAACTCCGTGGACTCCACCGCCCACCTGACCGACGCCGCCAGCGGCACGGTGGCACGCTCCGCCGTGGACGCCCGCGTCGACTCGGTCGTCTGGCCCATGAAGGGCATGCTGGAGCGGCCCACCGGCTTCGAGGCGCTCGGCACCCTGTCCTCGCCGGGTCCGCTGCGGACGATCACCGCCCTGGTGATCGCCGGTGCCGTGCTCGTCCTGGGCGGGGGTGCCTACGGTCCCGTCGCCAAGCGCACGGGCGCGTCCCGGGCCCGGCAGGCGAGTGCGGAGCCCGCAGATGTCCGCTGAGGCCGTGGGGGCGGGCCAGGACAGCTACGAGGGCGGGCTGCGCAAGGTCGCCCGGGTCGTGCTGCTCGACCCGCAGGACCGCATCCTGCTGCTGCACGGGCACGAGCCGGACGATCCGGCCGACGACTGGTGGTTCACGCCCGGCGGCGGTGTGGAGGGCGAGGAGACCCGTGAAGAGGCCGCCCTGCGGGAACTCGCCGAGGAGACGGGCATCACCGAGGTCGAGCTGGGCCCGGTGCTGTGGCGGCGGATGTGCTCGTTCCCGTTCGCGGGCCGCCGCTGGGACCAGGACGAGTGGTACTACCTGGCTCGGACGGACCGAACGGCGGTCGAGGCCGCGGGGCTGACCGAGCTGGAGAGGCGCAGTGTCGCCGGAGCGCGCTGGTGGACGTGTCCGGAACTTTGCCGGGCACATGAGACGGTGTATCCGACCAGACTCGCCGGGCTGCTGCGCACGCTGCTCGACGAAGGTCCCCCGGCCAGGCCCGTGATCCTTGACCCGGAAATCGTCTAGGGGCGCACGGGACTGGCGCACAATGGTGGGATCGCACGGCTGAAGGGGAACATGCCATGAGCGCCGAGGACCTCGAGAAGTACGAGACCGAGATGGAGCTGAAGCTCTACCGGGAGTACCGCGATGTCGTCGGTCTGTTCAAATACGTGATCGAGACCGAGCGGCGCTTCTACCTGACCAACGACTACGAGATGCAGGTGCACTCGGTCCAGGGTGAGGTGTTCTTCGAGGTGTCCATGGCGGACGCCTGGGTGTGGGACATGTACCGGCCGGCGCGGTTCGTGAAGCAGGTCCGGGTCCTCACGTTCAAGGACGTGAACATCGAGGAGCTGAACAAGAGCGATCTCGAACTGCCGAGCGGGTGATGTTGGGTGACCTGCACCTGGAAGGGCGACGGAGTTTTCCACAGCCGCTGAGCTGTCCACCAAGATCCACTTCGTGGGGGACGGCTGCGTGATCGTTGGCGCCGGAGGTGGTGCCGACATGAACGCACGCAGTGCGATGGGCAGGTACGGAGAGACTCTGGCGGCCCGGCGGCTGGCGGAGACCGGACTGACGGTCCTGGAGCGCAACTGGCGCTCGGGCCGGGCCGGTGAGATCGACATCGTGGCCAGGGACGGGGACGTCCTGGTCGTCTGCGAGGTGAAGACCCGCAGGGAGGGCCCCTTCGAGCATCCGATGGCCGCCGTGACCCCACAGAAGGCGGAGCGGCTGCGGGACCTCGCCGAGCGGTGGATCCAGACACACGGGGGCGCACCGCCCGGCGGGGTCCGCATCGACGTGGTCGGGGTGCTGCTGCCGGCCCGCGGCGCGGCCGTGGTCGAGCACGTGCGGGGGGTGGCCTGATGGGATTCGCCCGTACGTGTTCGGTGGCGCTGGTGGGCGTCGAGGGCGTGGTCGTCGAGGTCCAGGCCGACCTGGAACCGGGCGTCGCGGCGTTCACGCTGGTGGGACTGCCCGACAAGAGCCTGACGGAGAGCCGGGACCGGGTGCGTGCCGCGGTCGTCAACTCGGGCGCGGCCTGGCCCCAGAAGAAACTCACGGTCGGCCTGAGCCCGGCCTCCGTCCCCAAGTCCGGCAGCGGCTTCGACCTGGCCGTCGCGGCAGCGGTTCTCGGCGCGGCGGAGCGCATCGACCCCCGTGTCCTCGCCGACATCGTGATGATCGGCGAACTGGGGCTGGACGGGCGGGTACGGCCGGTGCGGGGGGTGTTGCCCGCGGTGCTGGCGGCGGCGGATGCGGGATACGAGCAGGTGGTGGTGCCGGAGTGTGCCGCCGCCGAAGCGTCCCTCGTGCCCGGGGTGTCCGTCCTGGGCGTCCGGAGCCTGCGCCAGCTGATCGCCATCCTGGCCGACGAACCCGTGCCCGACGAGGATCCGGACGAGCAGGGCCGCCCGGATCCGCTCCTGGCCGGCCTGCGCATGCCGGGCACGGGCGCCGCCACGGGCATGCACAGCGTCGGCGCGGCCCAGCACGAGCCCGGCCACGACCTGGCGGACGTCGTCGGGCAGATCTCCGCCCGCACAGCGGTGGAGGTGGCCGCTGCGGGCGGACACCACCTGTTCCTGGAAGGGCCTCCCGGCGCAGGCAAGACGATGCTCGCGGAGCGGCTGCCCGCCATCCTGCCCCGGCTCGGCCGGCAGGAGTCACTGGAGGTCACCGCTGTCCACTCGGTGGCGGGCCTGCTGCCCCCGGGCAAGCCCCTGATCGACGTCGCCCCGTACTGCGCCCCGCACCACTCGGCCACCATGCAGGCCCTCGTCGGCGGCGGCCCGGGCATCGCGCGGCCCGGCGCGGTGTCGCTGTCCCACCGGGGAGTCCTCTTCCTGGACGAGACCCCCGAGTTCAACAGCCAGGCCCTGGACGCCCTGCGCCAGCCGCTGGAGGCGGGGCATGTCGTCATCGCGCGCAGTGCGGGAGTGGTGCGCTTTCCGGCGAAGTTCCTGATGGTGCTCGCGGCCAACCCCTGCCCCTGCGGCCGGTTCTCGCAGCGGGACGACCTGTGCGAGTGCCCGCCCTCGGCGGTCCGCCGCTACCAGGCCAGGCTCTCCGGCCCGCTGCTCGACCGGGTCGACCTGCGCGTGGAGGTCGACCGCGTCACCCGCACCGAGCTGACCTCCTCCGGCGCGCGGGGCGAGTCCACCGCGACGGTCGCCGACCGGGTACGGGCGGCCCGGGAGCGGGCCACGGAGCGCCTCGCCGGCACTCCGTGGCGCACGAACAGCGAGGTACCCGGCCGCGAGCTGCGCAGCCGCTGGTACGCCGCGTCCGGGGCGATGGACGAGGCCGAGCGGAACCTGGAGCGGGGCGTCCTGACCGCCCGCGGCCTCGACCGCGTCCTGCGCGTGGCCTGGACCATCGCCGATCTCGTCGGCCACGACCGGCCCGACGCGACCGACATCGCCCTCGCGCTCCAGCTGCGCACCGGTGTCCCGAGGGGCGTCCCCATGGCCATCGGAGCGCTGACATGAGCGCCGCCGACGAACCGGACGAGGAGCTGTTCGCCCGGGTCTTCCTCACCCGTGTCATCGAGCCCGGTGACGAGATCGGTGGGCGGTGGGTGCGGGAGTACGGGGTGCGGGAGGTGGCCCGGCGGCTGGCGGAGGGTGGACGGCCCCTGGCCGGGGTGAGCGGGAAGCGGTGGAAGGGCCTGCTGGCCAGAGCCGAGGTGGCCCGGCCGCGTGCGGACCTCGCCGTCGCCCGGGAGGCCGGGGTGCGGTTCGTCCGCCCCGGGGACGCGGAGTGGCCGGGGCAGCTCGATGATCTCGGGGATGCCCGGCCGCTGGGGCTGTGGGTGCGGGGGCGGGCCAGTCTGCGGATGTGGGCGCTGAGGTCGGTGGCCGTCGTCGGCGCCCGCGCCTGCACCGAGTACGGGGCGCACATGGCGGCCACCCTCGCCGCCGGCCTCGCCGAGCAGGGCTGGGTCGTGGTGTCCGGCGGCGCCTACGGAGTCGACGGCGCCGCCCACCGCGGTGTCCTCGGCGCGGGCGGCGCCACCGTCGCCGTCCTCGCCTGTGGCGTCGACCGCCCCTACCCGCGCGGACACACCCAGCTGATCGGCAGAATCGCCGACCAGGGACTGGTCATCGGCGAGTTGCCGCCCGGCGATCACCCGACACCCAGCCGGTTCATCCTGCGCAACCGGGTGATCGCGGCACTCACCCGCGGCACCGTGGTCGTCGAGGCCGCCCACCGCAGCGGCTCCCTGGTCACGGCACGGGCGGCACAGCGCCTCGGCCGGTACACCATGGGCGTACCGGGCCCGGCCACCAGCGGGCTGTCCGCCGGGGTGCACGAGCTGCTGCGCGGCGAGGCCGCCCTGGTCACCGACGCCGCGGACGTCGTCGAGCTGGTCGGCGACATCGGACAGCTGGCCCCCGACCGGCGCGGCCCCGTCCTGCCCCGGGACCTGCTGGCACCGGCCGCCCGGCAGGTGCTCGCCGCCCTGCCGGGCGGCCGGGCGGCCCGGCCGGACGAGATCGCGCGCCGCGCGCAGACCGCACAGGACGACGCGATCGCGAGACTGTACGAACTCCGGGCACTCGGTTACGTCGAACGACACGGCGACGGCTGGAAGTTGACACGCCAGGCGATGGTGTCGGTCCGCGGCGGTCCGGAGCCATGCTGACCGCGCCGGTTCGGCCGTCCGGGGGAACCCCGACACGCCTTGGAAATTCCCCCAGTTGGGGTTCTCCGGTGATCACACCGAGCCCGCTCGCCGACCCGGTGGGACGCCCTCCGGAACGTATCTGCGTCCGTCCTGGCCTCCGTCCTTCGCGCACCGCGACACCCCAGTCACGCTACGCTCACGAGGATCCCGACACGGACAGGCAACTCGACATCAGACAGACAGCCCACCCCAGCAGCACCACTCCGCAGCAGAACGGCACAAGGCGACGAATGCCCCAGCACACCTCCGGGTCCGACCGGGCGGCGATCCCCCCAGCCGCCCGTGACGGTGGCAGCGTGCGGCCGCCCGCTCCCTCGACGCTCGACGAGCTGTGGCGGTCGTACAAGGCGACGGGGGACGAGCGGCTGCGGGAGCAGCTGATCCTGCACTACTCGCCGCTCGTGAAGTACGTCGCCGGCCGGGTCAGCGTGGGCCTGCCGTCCAACGTCGAGCAGGCGGACTTCGTCTCCTCCGGGGTGTTCGGACTGATCGACGCGATCGAGAAGTTCGACATCGACCGCGAGATCAAGTTCGAGACGTACGCGATCACCCGGATCCGGGGCGCGATGATCGACGAGCTGCGGGCCCTGGACTGGATCCCCCGGTCCGTGCGGCAGAAGGCGCGCAACGTGGAGCGCGCGTACGCCACGCTGGAGGCCCGGCTGCGGCGGACGCCGACCGAGGGCGAGGTGGCCTCCGAGATGGGCATCGCGGTGGAGGAACTCCACGCGGTGTTCAGCCAGTTGTCGCTGGCCAACGTGGTGGCTCTGGAGGAGCTGCTGCACGGCGGGGGCGAGGGCGGCGACGGCCTGAGCGTCATGGACACGCTGGAGGACACCGCCGCCGACAACCCCGTGGAGGTCGCCGAGGACCGGGAGCTCCGCCGGTTCCTCGCGCGGGCGATCAACACGCTGCCCGAGCGCGAGAAGACCGTGGTCACGCTGTACTACTACGAGGGGCTCACCCTTGCCGAGATCGGGAACGTGCTGGGCGTGACCGAGAGCCGGGTCAGCCAGATCCACACCAAGTCGGTGCTCCAGCTGAGGGCGAAACTGGCGAGCTTCGGCCGCTGACCTGGCCGGATGGGGGCGGGTGGGCGGAAGGCACTCCCGCCGGGCCTGGCGCGTCCGTAGAGTGGTTGACGTGCCAAGGATTCGAGCGGCCTCCGTGGCCGAGCACCGGTCGATGCAGCGAGCCGCCCTGCTGGACGCGGCTCGTTCCTTGTTGTCCGAGGGCGGTACGGAGGCGCTGACCTTCCCGGCCCTCGCCGAGCGGACGGGGCTCGCGCGGTCGTCCGTCTACGAGTACTTCCGGTCACGGGCGGCCGTGGTCGAGGAGCTGTGCGAGGTCGACTTTCCCGTCTGGGCGGCGGACGTGTCGGCGGCGATGGAGCGGGCGGGAACGGCCGAGGCCAAGGTCGAGGCGTACGTGCGGCAGCAGCTGGAGCTGGTGGGGGACCGGCGGCACCGGGCCGTGGTGGCGATCTCGGCGAGTGAGCTGGACGCCGGGGCCCGGGAGAAGATCCGGGCGGCGCACGGCGGTCTGGTCGCGATGATCGTCGAGGCGCTGGACGAGATGGGGCATGAGCAGCCCCGGCTGGCGGCGATGTTGGTGCAGGGGATCGTGGACGCGGCGGTGCGGCGGATCGAGCTGGGAGCCGCGGAGGAGCCGGGCGCTATCGCGGATGCTGCGGTGAGTATGGCTCTGCGGGGTGTGCGGGGCTGAGCGCCGTTGGTGCCGCCCCAGCGGCACGACCGCCCGCCGCTAAGCAGTCCCGTAGACCGGCAGGAGCCTCGACGGGCCCCTGTGCAGGAGCCAGGGCGGTAGGAGCGACAGCGGGTTCAGGTACGTCTCGTCCCGCCGCAGGCCCCAGTGCACGCATGTCGCCGTGCAGTGTGAGCCCGCCGTGTCGACTGTCCCGATCACCTCGCCCGGTTCGACCTCCTGGCCCTCCTCCACGGACGCCGTCACCGGTTCGTATGTCGTCCGCAAGAGTGGATCGCCCGTCCCCGTGAGATCCACCGAGACGACTCCCTTGCCGGCCACCCTGCCCGCGAACGCCACCCGGCCCGCCGCCACCGCCCGTACCGGCGTGCCGGGGGCTGCCGCCAGGTCCACGCCTCGATGGCCGGGGCCGTAGACCGACGCCGGGGGCTCCCAGCCGCGCAGGACCCGGGGGCGTAACCCCACCGGCCACGCACGTCCCACCGTCGGGACGGTGGCGTCCGGGACGGGTGCGGCGGCACCGGCCGCGAACAGGGGCGGCGGTGGGGCCAGCAGGGCCGTCACCGTCACGACCAGCAGCAGGATCAGCCGCGCACACACACGCACACATCGCTTCGCTCGCATGCGGAAAGCGTCCCGGACCGCCGCCCGTCACCGGCCGTGGCTGTGGACCGCCGTCCGGTTGTGGACAACGGCGTCACCCGGTGCCCCGCGGGTCCCGTACACTTCTGGTGGCGATCCGGGTCACCGGGTCGACTTCGCACGCCCCGATACGCACCCCGGCAACGGGCCGTATCAGCGCCCCTCGGTCCCTCGTGGCACGGCGCGCAGTGGGCGTCAGGCGCGGAAGCCATCCGGCATCCGCGGCACAACCGAGAAGCACAAGGAGATACGGCCATGGCCGTCGTCACGATGCGGGAGCTGCTGGAGAGCGGCGTCCACTTCGGTCACCAGACCCGTCGTTGGAACCCGAAGATGAAGCGCTTCATCTTCACGGAGCGCAACGGCATCTACATCATCGACCTGCTCCAGTCGCTGTCGTACATCGACCGCGCCTACGAGTTCGTCAAGGAGACCGTCGCCCACGGCGGCACGGTCATGTTCGTCGGCACGAAGAAGCAGGCGCAGGAGGCCATCGCCGAGCAGGCCACCCGCGTCGGCATGCCCTACGTCAACCAGCGCTGGCTGGGCGGCATGCTCACCAACTTCTCGACCGTCTACAAGCGTCTGCAGCGCCTCAAGGAGCTCGAGCAGATCGACTTCGAGGACGTCGCCGCGTCCGGTCTGACCAAGAAGGAGCTTCTCGTGCTCTCGCGCGAGAAGGCCAAGCTGGAGAAGACCCTCGGTGGTATCCGCGAGATGCAGAAGGTGCCCAGCGCCGTCTGGATCGTGGACACCAAGAAGGAGCACATCGCCGTTGGTGAGGCCCGGAAGCTGAACATCCCGGTCGTCGCGATCCTCGACACCAACTGCGACCCCGACGAGGTCGACTACAAGATCCCGGGCAACGACGACGCGATCCGCTCCGTCACCCTGCTCACCCGCGTCATCGCCGACGCCGTCGCCGAGGGCCTCATCGCCCGCAGCGGTGTCGCCACCGAGGGCAAGGGCGAGAAGGCCGCGGGCGAGCCGCTGGCCGAGTGGGAGCGCGACCTGCTCGAGGGCGAGAAGAAGGCCGACGAGGCTGCCCCCGCCGCTGAGGCCGCTCCGGCCGCTGAGGCTGCTCCGGCCGCCGAGGCCGCCCCCGCCGCCGAGGCCGAGAAGCCGGCCGAGGGCGAGAAGGCCGCCGAGGCCGAGCAGGCCTGACCCGTCAGTCCGAGGTGACGGCGGGAGCGGTACTGCATCACCAGCGCCTCGGCGCGGTGTGAAGTCCGCTCCCGCCGTTCACCCGTAGGTCAGCGGCAGGACAGTGCGCTCCGGCTCCATGGAGCGCATCCGCAGATCTTCGATCTTCCAGACTTCGAGAGAGATTCACAGACTCATGGCGAACTACACCGCCGCCGACGTCAAGAAGCTCCGTGAGCTCACGGGCGCCGGCATGATGGACTGCAAGAAGGCGCTGGACGAGGCCGAGGGCAACGTCGAGAAGGCCGTCGAGGCGCTCCGTATCAAGGGCCAGAAGGGCGTCGCCAAGCGCGAGGGCCGTTCCGCCGAGAACGGTGCCGTCGTGTCGATCATCGCCGACGACAACTCCTCCGGCGTCATCGTCGAGCTGAAGTGCGAGACGGACTTCGTCGCCAAGGGCGAGAAGTTCCAGGCCGTGGCCACGGCCATCGCCGAGCACGTCGCCAAGACCTCCCCGGCCGACCTCGAGGCCCTGCTCGCCTCCGAGATCGAGGCCGGCAAGACCGTCCAGGCGTTCGTGGACGAGGCCAACGCCAACCTGGGCGAGAAGATCGTCCTGGACCGCTTCGCCCAGTTCGCCGACGGCTACGTGACGGCGTACATGCACCGCACGATGCCCGACCTGCCCCCGCAGATCGGTGTCCTCGTCGAGCTGGACAAGCCGAACGCGGAGATCGCCAAGGGCGTCGCCCAGCACATCGCCGCCTTCGCGCCGAAGTACCTCTCCAAGGAGGACGTGCCGGCCGAGGTCGTCGAGTCCGAGCGCCGCGTCGCCGAGGAGACCACCCGCGCCGAGGGCAAGCCCGAGGCCGCCCTGCCGAAGATCGTCGAGGGTCGCCTCAACGGCTTCTTCAAGGACGCCACGCTGCTCGGCCAGCCCTACGCGCTCGACAACAAGAAGTCCGTCCAGAAGGTCCTGGACGAGGCCGGTGTCACCCTGAAGCGCTTCTCGCGCATCAAGGTCGGCATCTGAGTCCGTACCGCGATCGACGCCCGACCCCGATAGGGTCGGCAGCAGTCGTCCCGGTACGCCGTCACAGGGGTGGCGGACGACAGCAGATCTGACGAGGAGGCCATTGCCGTATGGGATGCGAACCACGCCCCACCGGCAATGGCCTTCTTCGTATGTGCAACACGTGAAAGAGGCGGGATCCCCCATGACCACCAAGGCCCAGAAGAGCGACGACGGCAAAGTGCGCGGCCGGTTTCTGCTGAAGCTGTCCGGAGAGGCCTTCTCCGGCGGTGGGGGCCTGGGCGTCGACCCCGACGTGGTGCACAAGATCGCCCGCGAGATCGCGGCCGTCGTCCGCGACGGTGCGCAGATCGCGGTCGTCATCGGCGGCGGCAACTTCTTCCGCGGTGCCGAGCTCCAGCAGCGCGGCATGGACCGGGCCCGCTCCGACTACATGGGCATGCTCGGCACCGTCATGAACTGCCTGGCTCTCCAGGACTTCCTGGAGAAGGTGGGAGTGGACTGCCGGGTGCAGACCGCCATCACCATGGGCCAGGTCGCCGAGCCGTACATCCCGCTGCGCGCCGTGCGGCACCTGGAGAAGGGCCGCGTGGTCATCTTCGGTGCCGGTATGGGCATGCCGTACTTCTCCACCGACACCACCGCCGCCCAGCGTGCCCTGGAGATCGACGCGGAGGCGCTGCTGATGGGCAAGAACGGCGTGGACGGGGTCTACGACTCCGACCCGAAGACCAACCCGGACGCGGTGAAGTTCGACCACCTCGGCTACGGCGAGGTCATCACGCGTGATCTGAAGGTCGCCGACGCCACGGCCGTGACGCTGTGCCGTGACAACAAGCTCCCGATCGTGGTCTTCGAGCTGCTGGCGGAGGGCAACATCGGGCGCGCCGTCAAGGGTGAGAAGATCGGCACGCTGGTGGGGGACCCCGGCAGCAGGGACTGAGACCCGAGAACAACCCCGTCCGGGGGACGGACGGGACGGAGCCGGGCCGGGGGATGGACAATGTCCCGCCGGTCGGGAACCGTGCAGGAAGAAGACGCGACGCAGCCGGCCGCCGCCCCACATGGAACCGCAGCCGGGCCTACTCAAGACACGCAGGAGCAAGTGGTGATCGAAGAGACCCTCCTCGAGGCCGAGGAGAAGATGGAGAAGGCCGTCGTGGTCGCCAAGGAGGACTTCGCCGCGATCCGCACCGGCCGTGCGCACCCGGCGATGTTCAACAAGATCGTGGCCGAGTACTACGGCGCGCCGACCCCGATCAACCAGCTGGCCTCGTTCTCGGTGCCCGAGCCGCGCATGGCCGTGGTGACCCCGTTCGACAAGAGCGCGCTGCGCAATATCGAGCAAGCGATCCGCGACTCGGACCTCGGCGTCAACCCGAGCAACGACGGCAACATCATCCGGGTGGTGTTCCCCGAGCTGACCGAGGAGCGCCGCCGCGAGTACATCAAGGTCGCCAAGAGCAAGGGTGAGGACGCCAAGGTCTCCATCCGCTCCGTGCGCCGCAAGGCCAAGGACGCCATCGACAAGCTGATCAAGGACGGCGAGATCGGCGAGGACGAGGGCCGCCGTGCGGAGAAGGAGCTCGACGACACCACCCACAAGTACGTGGCGCAGGTGGACGAGCTCCTGAAGCACAAGGAAGCGGAGCTGCTCGAGGTCTGATGAACGACTCTTCCTGGGGGGCGCCGCCGCAGGCCGGGTACTGGGGGCCCACCGACCAAGGGCATGGCCATGGGCACGCCCAGAGCCCTGGCCATGGACGTGCCCACGGCCCTGGCCATGGACACGTCCAGGGAGCCGCTACGGCGGGTCCCGCATACGATGCGCATGAAGCGCCTCAGACTCGCCCCATGCCCATCGTGCCCGACGTAGCCGATCACGGCGGAAACCAGGATGACGACCGGGGAGCTGCTCGGCTGAGCGGCTCCCCGGTCCGAAACGAGACGAAGCCGGAGCCCATGCCCGACGCCGCAGAGCCGGCACCCAAGCCGCAGAAGAAGAGCGCGGGTCGCGACCTGAGTGCCGCGATAGGGGTCGGGGTCGGGCTCGGCGCGGTGATCGTCGCGTCGCTGTTCGTCGTCAAGGCCGTGTTCGTCGGCGTGATCGCGGTCGCCGTCGTGGTGGGCCTGTGGGAGCTGACCAAGCGGCTGGACGAGCGCAAGGGCATCCGGGCGCCCCTCGTGCCGCTCGCGCTCGGCGGCGCCGCGATGGTCGTCGCCGGGTACGTCCGGGGCGCCGAGGGCGCCTGGGTCGCCATGGCGCTCACGGCACTGGCGGTGCTGGTGTGGCGCATGACGGAACCGCCCGAGAACTACCTCAGGGACGTCACGGCGGGCGTCTTCGCGGCGTTCTACGTGCCGTTCCTGGCGACGTTCGTCGCGATGATGCTGACGGCGGACGACGGGGCGCAGCGGGTGCTCATGTTCCTGCTGCTCACGGTCGTCAGCGACACCGGTGCCTACGCGGTCGGCTGGCGCTTCGGCCGGCACAAGCTGGCCCCGCGCATCAGTCCCGGCAAGACCCGCGAGGGCCTGCTCGGCGCGGTCTCCTTCGCCATGGTCGTGGGCGCGCTGTGCATGCAGTTCCTCATCGACGACGGTGCCTGGTGGCAGGGCCTGGTGCTCGGCCTCGCGGTCGCGGTCAGCGCCACGCTGGGCGACCTCGGCGAGTCCATGATCAAGCGGGACCTCGGCATCAAGGACATGGGCACGCTGCTGCCGGGGCACGGCGGCATCATGGACCGGCTGGACTCGCTGCTGCCCACGGCTCCGGTGGTGTGGCTGCTGCTGGTGCTCTTCGTCGGGTCCGGCTGAGGCGATACGGCTTTGTGATTCTTACGGCCTTTGCGGCTTCTGTGGTGAGCTCCCGTCCGATGACCGGCGGGAGCTCACTGGCGTTTGCGCGGGGGTGCCTGCAGCGTCACCAAGTGGGACGATTCAGGTGTACGTAGCAAAGGGGGCATCATGTCCAGCATTCGACAGACCATCGATGTCGACCGGCGTCCCGAGGACGTCTACGACTACGTCATGGACACCCCGCGGCTGCCGGAGTGGCAGCTGAGCGCCGTGTCCGCGGAACGACTCGACGAAGGGCCGGTCGGCGTCGGCTCCCGGATGCGGGTCACCCGGCACGTCGGCCGCCGGATCATGCCGATGACCATGGAAGTCACGGAGTACGACCCGCCGCACAGCTGGGGCATGCGGGGTGTCGACGGTCCTGTCCGGGCACGGGTGCACGGCGAGGTCGAGCCGTTCGACGAGGGGCAGCGCTCCCACGTGACGATCGAGGTCGACTTCGAGGGCCACGGCGTCGGCAAGGTCCTCGTCCCGCTCGTCGTACGCCCCCAGGTCCGCAAGGAACTGCCCCGCAACGAGCAACTCCTCAAGGACCGGCTGGAGCACACGGGCGAGTAGGGGCCTTCGAAGGGCTACGGCCGACGCGTGACGGGCCGTGCGCCCGGAAAGGGTCCCGTCGCCGTGGCCCGACGACGCCGAGGAGGCCCCGCGTGACGATCCAGCGGATGGACAACGTCCTCATCGTGGTCGACGACCTCGACGCCGTCCTGTCGTTCTTCGTCGAACTCGGCATGGAGCTGGAGGGCAGAGGGCCGGCCGAGGGAGCTTGGGTGGAGCGGGTCATCGGGCTCGACGGCGTCCGGCAGGAGATCGCCATGCTGCGGACCCCGGACGGTCACGGCCGAATCGAGCTGGCGATGTTCCACCGGCCGAAGGCGATCCGCCCCGAGCCGAAGGACGCGCCGCCGAACACGCTGGGCCTCCGCCGCGTCATGTTCGCCGTCGACGACATCGAGGACGCCATCGCCCGCCTGCACACCCACGGCGCGGAACTCGTCGGCGAGGTGGTGCAGTACGAGGACAGCTATCGGCTCTGCTACTTCAGCGCTTGCTGATCTACCCGGAGCAAGGGTTCATGATCAGCCAGCCGGTGCCGGAGGACGTACGTCAAGCGTTCGAGCGGCTCTGCCGCGAAGGCTTCACCAGTCGGCTCCTCAGCACCACCGGCAAGGCTTCCGCCTGACACCAACTCGGCGCCAGGCCAAGCACTCACGCCACGAGAGATGCTCCTACCCGACCGGCCACGCCCGAGCTGTTACGAGTTTCTCTACCTCATCGAGTTTCTCTACCTCATCAAGCCCCGGCTGCGCTCCACTCCGCCGGGCGCGCTTCCCGGCTCCGCTCCGGGCGCGGCTCCTGCCTTCGGCCCGCTCTGCCCGGGCTGCGCCGACGCGCGCCCACATGTGAACAGGCCGGGTCATGAGTCGAGATCCGCGGAGCGCGGCAACGCTCAAAGCATGCCTCCGGCGGGGGCGCTCAGGCTCCGAGATGGCGGGGGCGCCGACTCGCGAGTGCCGGCCGGAGTAGTGGCGGGCGCGGGGAGCTCCCATCCCGTCTGCCATCGACCCAGGCAGAGCCGAGCAGACGCGGTCCCTGGCGTCCAGGTCGTTCGTACAGTGGCGCGCTCCACCTGGACGCCAGGGACCACGCCCGCTCCACGGTGTGTGGGTCGACGGCAGACGGGATGGGAGCTGGGGGAGGTTGTGGCTGGGTAGTCCGGCAGACCTCGGCCGTCCTAGAGGGAACGCAGAGTCTCGCTGGCTCCAGCAACAAACTGCGCCATGGCCTCCTCCAGCTTCTCGGCTTCCTGGGTCTGTGCTGACCAGAGGTCGTCTTCAGTAACCGGCACAGCTGCAGCAAGTGTTTGCTCCTGCCTGTACCAGAGCGCCTCGAACGCATCAGACATGTTGGCAGCGAGCCGCTGCAGCTTGATCTCTGCGATTAGGGCGAGATGCGTCCTGTGAGTGAACAGGGCCCTCACGGCCACGTCCAGCTCCCGCTCTGCCGCAGCTCTCAACTCGCCGGATTGAGCCACGGATGCTCTACCGAGGGCGACCAGCTCCAGCCGGGCTTTGCTGATCGCTTCAAGACACTTGGCACACACGTCCCGGAGTAGCTGTTCACGCCGTGCCGAACGCTGTTCCCGCGCCTGGTGCAGTAGCTGTGTCCGCATCACCAGCCACGTCACAAGCCCAGTGATCAGACTCGCCGCAAGCGCGGAGCTCGCAGAGATCGCTGCAACCGCCACATCACCTGGCATTGCTCCCCCCTACTCCGTGTCCCTGCCGTGCCCGATCGAGCGGGAACCAGCGGGGAACAGCGGGCAGCCACGGACTCCGAGCACAGAAACGGCCCCCGACCATCTACCCAGGTCAGGGGCCGTTCTCACTGCTCATCACGCGGAGGCGGTGGGATTGAACCCACGGTGACACCGCTGCCAGGACGGTTTTCAAGATCTCCTGGCGGGGGACGCATCTCGGCGGCGCAACCCCCAAGCCCTGAACCGGCCGCTGCCGAAGATGCCGACACCGATGGACAGGGCGAGCAGCACGGATGAGGGCCCAACGCCAAGAGAGACCGAGTGGTGCCCGGCTGCCAGCGACAACAGAAACATGATCAGCGTGAGGGTCGCTCCTGCCACAGCGAGAAAGACCGCCAATTCGGCCCACCACATCGCCCGTGTTGGTTGAGTTGTCACGACGTCGTTGTACACCCGTGCCACCGGGCTTACAAGGCAGTGATCACGGCGTCCTCGATCAGTGCTGGGCCGTCCCTGGGCCGTCCGAGGCCGACCAACGCTGACAGCCGACGCCCACGGGTGACCGCCCCCACCCCGCTCTGGCCTGGGCCGCCGGAGTTGATCTGCCACACTGGACGAGTTATGCCTGCACCCGGAGAACTCACTTTCGTCGCCCCGCGCGGAGCCAAGAAGCCGCCGCGGCATCTCGCCGACCTCACTCCTGCCGAGCGCAAGGAGGCCGTTGCCGCTGTCGGGGAGAAGCCGTTTCGTGCCAAGCAGCTCTCGCAGCACTACTTCGCGCGGTACGCGCACGATCCGGAGCAGTGGACCGATATTCCGGCCGGGTCGCGCGGGCGGCTGCAGGAGGCCCTGCTGCCCGAGCTGATGACCGTCGTGCGGCATCTGTCGACCGATCAGGGCACCACCCGCAAGACGCTGTGGCGGCTGTTCGACGGGACGCTCGTCGAGTCCGTGCTGATGCGCTACCCGGACCGGGTGACCATGTGCATCAGCTCGCAGGCCGGGTGCGGGATGAACTGCCCGTTCTGTGCGACCGGGCAGGCGGGGCTCGACCGGAACCTGTCCACCGCCGAGATCGTGCACCAGATCGTGGACGGTATGCGGGCGCTCAGGGACGGTGAGGTGCCGGGCGGGCCGGCTCGGCTCAGCAACATCGTGTTCATGGGCATGGGCGAGCCGCTCGCCAACTACAACCGGGTCCTCGGCTCCATCCGGCGGCTCACCGACCCCGAGCCCGACGGCCTGGGGCTGTCGCAGCGCGGGATCACCGTCTCGACGGTCGGTCTCGTCCCGGCCATCCACCGGTTCGCGGACGAGGGCCTCAAGTGCCGCCTCGCGATCTCACTGCACGCCCCCGACGACGAGCTGCGCGACACCCTCGTCCCCGTGAACACGCGGTGGAAGGTCCGGGAGGTGCTGGACGCAGGCTTCGAGTACAGCGCCAAGTCCGGGCGCCGGCTGTCCATCGAGTACGCGCTGATCCGGGACATCAACGATCAGGCCTGGCGCGGTGACCGGCTCGGGCGGATGCTCAAGGGCAGGCCCGTGCACGTGAACCTGATCCCGCTCAACCCGACGCCCGGGTCGAAGTGGACGGCTTCCCGGCCGGAGGACGAGAAGGCGTTCGTGGAGGCCATCGCGGCCCATGGTGTGCCGGTGACGATCCGGGACACCCGTGGTCAGGAGATCGACGGGGCGTGTGGCCAGCTCGCGGCCACCGAACGGTAGTCTGACCGGCGTAAGCACAACCGTATTTTCCGACACCTTCATATTCCGACAGGGGAGCGCCACAGCGCTGAGAGTGCGGCACACGGCCGCAGACCCTCCGAACCTGGCCCAGGTCATTCTGGGTAGGGAGATCGGTCATCACTCGAGCTGTTGCGCCCTGCCCGGGACCCCCAGAGATCCCGGGCAGGGCCGCGTCTTCTCCTGGTCCTCCAGGAGGAATCCAGTGAGCAACAACCTCAAGCGGCTGACAGCCGTGGCCGTCGGGCTCGGCATGGCCGGCACGCTCGCCGCGTGCGGGTCGTCCGACGGCGGCCAGGGGTCCGGCGACTCCAAGACCGTGACCCTCGTCAGCCACGACTCGTGGGCCGCCTCGAAGGACGTCATCGCGGCCTTCGAGAAGCAGTCCGGCTACAAGGTGAACGTCCTCAAGGACGGCGACGCCGGGCAGGCCGTGAACAAGGCCATCCTGACCAAGGACAACCCGCAGGGCGACGTCTTCTTCGGCGTCGACAACACGCTGCTGTCCCGCGCCCTCGACAATGGCCTGTTCCAGCCGTACGAGCCGAAGGGCGCGGACCGGATCGCGCCGGAGTACCGGGCCGACCAGGGCAAGCACCGGGTCACGCCCATCGACACGGGCGACATCTGCGTCAACTACGACAAGAAGTACTTCGCCGACCACAAGCTCGCCCCGCCGCGCAGCTTCGACGACCTGGTCAAGCCCCAGTACAAGAACCTCCTGGTCACCGAGAACGCCTCCACCTCCTCGCCCGGCCTGGGCTTCCTGCTCGGCACCGCCGCGAAGTACGGCGACGGGGGCTGGGCGGGGTACTGGAAGAAGCTCAAGGCCAACGGCGTGAAGGTCGTCGACGGCTGGGAGCAGGCCTACAACGAGGAGTTCTCCGGCTCGGCCGGCGGCAAGAAGGCCAAGGGGGACCGGCCGCTCGTCGTGTCGTACGCCTCCTCGCCGCCCGTCGAGGTCGTCTACACCGACCCGAAGCCCAGCACGGCACCGACCGGGGTCGCGCAGGGCACCTGCTTCCGGCAGGTCGAGTACGCCGGGCTGCTGAGCAACGCGAAGAACAGCAAGGGTGGCAAGGCGCTCCTCGACTTCCTGATCAGCGAGCGGTTCCAGGAGGACATGCCGCTCAACATGTACGTGTACCCGGTGCGCGAGGGCGCCCAGGTGCCGCCGGAGTTCGTGAAGTACGGGCCGCAGGCCAAGGACCCGGAGACCATGGACCCGGCGAAGATCGCCGACAACCGTGACCAGTGGGTCAAGTCGTGGACCTCGCTCGTACTGAAGTGACCGAAGCAGCCGTCCGCAAGGACCGGCGCGGGAGCGCGGCGCGGCTCGGGCTCATCGCCGTGCCCGTCGCGTTCTTCGCGGTCTTCTTCGCCTACCCCGTCGCCGCGATCGTCGCGCGCGGTCTGAAGGTCGACGGGGTCTGGCAGTTCGGGCGGCTCGGGGAGGTGCTGGCCCAGTCGGACGTCCGGCACGTCCTGTGGTTCACCACCTGGCAGGCGGTCGTCTCGACGGCGCTCACGCTGCTGGTCGCACTGCCCGGCGCGTATGTCTTCGCCCGCTTCGACTTCCGCGGCAAGCAGGTCCTGCGGGCGGTCGTGACCGTGCCGTTCGTGCTGCCGACGGTCGTCGTCGGTACGGCGTTCCTGGCGCTGGTCGGGCGCGGCGGGCTGCTCGACGAGCTGTGGGGCGTACGGCTGGACACGACGGTGTGGGCGATCCTGCTCGCGCACGTCTTCTTCAACTACGCGGTCGTCGTGCGGACCGTCGGCGGGCTGTGGGCGCAGCTCGACCCGCGGCAGGAGGAGGCCGCGCGGATGCTCGGGGCGTCGCCGCTGCGGGCCTGGCGACAGGTCACGCTGCCGGCGCTCGCGCCCGCCGTGGCCGCCGCCGCGCTCATGGTCTTCCTGTTCACCTTCACCTCCTTCGGTGTCGTCCAGATCCTCGGCGGGCCCACGTTCTCGACCCTGGAGGTGGAGATCTACCGGCAGACGTCGGAGATCTTCGACCTGTCCACGGCCGCCGTGCTGACGTTGATCCAGTTCGTCGCTGTGGGCGCGATCCTCGCCCTGCACGCCTGGACCGTACGGCGGCGGGAGAGCGCGCTGCGGCTGGTGGACCCGTCCGCGACCGCGCGCCGGCCGCGCGGCACGGGGCAGTGGGCGCTGCTGGGCGGGGTGCTCGGCACCGTCGTCGTGCTGCTCCTGCTGCCGCTCGCCGTGCTGGTGCAGCGATCTCTGGACGCATCCGGCTTCGGCTACTACCGGGCCCTGACCAGGGACGACGGCGGAGTGTTCCTGGTGGCGCCGATCGAGGCGATCGGCAATTCCCTCGAGTACGCCGTCGCCGCCACCGCCATCGCCGTGGTGATCGGCGGCCTCGCCTCCGTCGCGCTCACCCGCCGGGACGCCGGGCGGTTCGTGCGCGGCTTCGACGCGCTGCTGATGCTGCCGCTCGGGGTGTCCGCGGTGACCGTCGGCTTCGGGTTCCTGATCGCGCTGGACGAGCCGCCGCTGGATCTGAGGGCCTCGTGGATCCTGGTGCCGCTCGCGCAGGCGCTGGTCGGTGTGCCGTTCGTCGTGCGGACGATGCTGCCCGTGCTGAGGGCGGTGGACGTGCGGCTGCGGGAGGCGGCCTCGGTGCTGGGGGCCTCGCCCTGGCGGGTGTGGCGTGAGGTGGATCTGCCGATGGTGCGGCGGGCGATGCTGATCGCGGCCGGGTTCGCCTTCGCGGTGTCGCTCGGGGAGTTCGGGGCGACGGTGTTCATCGCGCGGCCCGACAACCCGACGCTGCCGGTCGCGGTGGCGCGACTGCTGGGGCGGCCAGGGGAGCTGAACTACGGCCAGGCGATGGCCCTTTCGACGATTCTGATGGTGGTGTGCGCGGTGGCCCTGCTGGTGCTGGAGAGGCTTCGCACGGACCGGAGCGGGGAGTTCTGATGCTGCTGGCCCTGGAGGGTGCGACGGTCCGTTTCGGCGGGCGTGCCGTGCTGGACGCCGTCGATCTGGAGGTCGCCGAGCACGAGATCGTGTGCGTGCTCGGGCCCAGCGGCAGCGGCAAGTCGACGCTGCTGCGGGCGGTGGCGGGGCTTCAGCCGCTCGACTCCGGGCGGGTGGCGCTCGACGGGCGCGACCAGGCGGGCGTGCCCGCGCACCGGCGTGGGGTCGGGCTGATGTTCCAGGACCACCAGCTGTTCCCGCAGCGGGACGTGGGCGGCAACGTCGCCTTCGGACTGCGTATGCGCGGGACGTCGAAGCGGCAACAGGCCGAGCGAGTACAGGAGTTGTTGGACCTGGTCGGCCTGCCGGGCGCGTCCCGCCGGGCCGTCGCTGCGCTGTCCGGCGGGGAGCAGCAGCGGGTGGCGCTGGCCCGGGCCCTCGCTCCGAGCCCCCGGCTGCTGATGCTGGACGAGCCGCTGGGCCAGCTCGACCGGTCGCTCAGGGAGCGGCTGGTCGTCGAACTGAAGGAACTGTTCGGCCGGTTGGGCACCACCGTGCTCGCCGTGACACACGACCAGGGGGAGGCCTTCGCGCTGGCCGACCGGGTCGTGGTGATGCGGGACGGGCGGATCGCCCAGTCCGGTACGCCTCTTGAGGTGTGGCAGCGGCCGGCCGACGCGTTCGTGGCCCGCTTCCTCGGCTTCGAGAACGTCGTCGAGGCGACGGTCGGGGCGGAGGCCGCGGACACGCCGTGGGGCAAGGTGCCGGTGCCGGAGGGCGCCCCGCAGGGCACCCGGACCCTGCTCGTGCGGCCCGCGGGCGTGCGCCTGGTGCCGGCCGGCACGGGCCTGCGCTGCACGGTGACCGCGCGCACCTTCAAGGGCACCCATGTCGCCGTCCACCTCCAGCCGGAGGACGCCCCGCGCCTGGAGGCGGCCTGCGCGCTGCGGGCGGCGCCGGAGCCCGGGGACGAGGTCGGGGTGGAGTTCGACGCGACCGACATCGCCGTGCTCGACTGATCGGACCGGGCCCGGGGCACTGCACCCAGGCCTGACACGAGGCGATGGCCCGCCTCCACGAGAGGGACGGGCCACCACCGGGCGCTGAAGGGCGGGCGTCAGCTGTCGCTGCTGTTCGTCCCACGACGGCGCATGCCGAAGAACACCGCGCCGCCACCGACGACGACCAGGGCCGCCGCGATACCGGCGATGATGCCGGTGTTGGAGTCGGCGCCGGTCTCGGCGAGGTTGGAGTCACCGGCCGCGGGCGCGGGCGCGTTGCCCGCCGGCGTGGTGCTCTCGCTCTCCGACGGCGAAGGAGCCGGGGTGTCCGTCTCCTCGGCCGGCTTCGAGGGGGAGGCCGACGGGGTCGGCGTGGCCGGGGGAGTCGCCGGCGGCTTCTCCTCCTCCTTCTTGCAGGCCGTGGCCGGGGTGACGAGGTTCGGCTTGATGTCCTCGTCGACGTACGGAGCGGCCTTGACGTGGATGCGGTACTCCGCGTTCGGCTTCCAGTCCTCGGCGAAGGTGATGGTGGTGCCTTCGCGCGAGCCCTTGACCTCCTGCTCGCCGACCTTCTTCACGTCGGCGCCGTTGTTCTCCAGGTACACGGTCACGGTCGCCGGGACCCCTGCGGGGTCCACGTCGGTGACGGTGATGACGCCCTTGTCGCCGTCGCACTTCGCCTCGGCCGAGAACTCGTTGATGTTGCAGGCGAGCGCGTTGCCGGCGGCACCGAGCGCGAGCGCGGCCGAGGCGGAGACGACACCGAGGATCCGCACGGAACGTGTGACGGTACGGCGCGAAGCCGTACGGCGTGATACGGACAGAACTGCCACGTTTGTCCTTTACAGGATGCGCAAATGCGGGGGGTGGAGGCAGTGTTGACTGAACATCAGCACTACCGGGAGGCTCTCAGGTCTATAAGCGCCGCATAAGTAGTGTCAACGCATATGCAGGTTGCAAGCACTTGCTTTGCCAGCTTATTAACCGCCGAGACGTTTCAACGCCTCCGGTGCCTCCTCGATCCGCTCCACGAGCGCGATTCGCGCCTCCATCGAACGGCCCCTGGCCAGCGACTGGAGCAGCGGCCACGTCGGCAGCTTCTCCGTCCAGTGCGCGCGGTTCACGAGCACCATCGGCGTCGGCTCGCCGCGCGACTCGTAGTAGTTGGGCGTCGCGTTGTCGAAGATCTCCTGTACGGTGCCGGCGGCGCCCGGCAGGAACACCACGCCCGCGTTGGACCGGGCCAGCAGGCCGTCCTCACGCGTGGCGTTGGCGAAGTACTTGGCGATGTGCGACGCGAAGGCGTTCGGCGGCTCGTGGCCGTAGAACCAGGTCGGGATGCCCACGGAACGACCGCCCTGCGGCCAGCGCGCGCGTATCTCGAAGGCGGCCGTCGCCCACTGGGTGATCGACGGCGTGAAGTGCGGTGCCTTGGCGAGCAGTTCGAGCGACTCGGTGAGCATCTCGTCGCCGAACGGGGCGGCGTGGGCGCCCAGGTTCGCTGCCTCCATCGCGCCCGGGCCGCCGCCCGTGGCGACCGTGAGACCGGCGCGGGCCAGCTCCCGGCCGAGCCGTGCCGCCCCCGCGTACTCCTGCGTGCCACGGGCCATCGCGTGGCCGCCCATCACGCCCACGACCCGGGCGCCGGACAGGAGTTCGTCGAGCGCGTCCGAGACCGAGTCGTCGTGGACCGCGCGCAGCATGGAGGCGTAGATGTCCCGGTCCGCCTTCGTGCGCTGGAACCAGGCGTACGCCTGGGCGTCGGGCGTGGCCTCGTAGCCGTCAGCCAGCGACTCGAAGAGCTCGTCCGGCGCGTAGACATGGCCGCGGTACGGGTCGAAGGGCAGGTCCGGGACCGGCGGGAAGACCAGGGCGCCGTCCGTGCGGATCTTCGCGGCGGCCTCCTCGCGCATCGCGCAGCCGAGGAAGACGGCACCCGCCGTGTCCGTGCCGAGCAGTTCGCGCGTACGGTCCGTCAGGTCGACGGCCTGGACGCGGTGACCGGCGAGCGTGCCGCGCGCCGAGACCGTCGCGTCGAACTCCTCCAGCGTCTCGATCTCACGGTCGTCATGGTGGGCCGCATGGGCGGGCATCGTCTGCACTCGCCCATGCTGGCACAGCGCGTCTCAGCCCTCGACGGCCGCCGGGTCCATCCACACGACCTCGAAGGTGTGGCCGTCCGGGTCGTCGAAGGCACGGCCGTACATGAACCCGTGGTCCTGGGTCTCGCCGGAGACCGAACCGCCCGCCGCGACCGCCTTCTCGACCAGCTCGTCGACCTTCTCGCGGCTCTCGGAGCTCAGCGCGATCAGCACCTCGCTGGTCTTCTTCGCGTCCGCGATCTCCTTCTTGGTGAACTGGGCGTACTTCTCCTTGGTGTGCACCATCACCACGATGGTCTCGCTGATCACGACCGAGGCGGTGCTGTCATCGCTGAACTGCTCGTTGATCGAGTAGCCGAGCTCCGTGAAGAACTTCTTCGAGGCGTCGAGGTCGCTGACGCACAGGTTCACGAAGATCATCTGCTGGTACATGCGAGGTCTCTCCCATCAGGTGTGTGTCGTTACGCGGGGATAGACCGGGGGCCCGAGCGGAACTCATCGCCGTACGGAGATTTTTTTCGTACGAGTTTTCAGCGGGCTGGAGGGGCGGGCTTCAGCGGGCCAGCGGCAGCGCCGCCAGTTCGGCGACGGTCAGGGTGAGCGGGCCGAACAGGGCGAGCAGCGCGCCCGCGCGGAGGGCGGCGGCGCCGCGCAGCATCGTCGCGGGGGCGCCGAGGCGCAGCAGCGCGGCGGTGGTGTCGGCGCGAGCCTGCCGGGCCTCGACGGCGGCCATGAGGGCCGTGGCCACGGTGCAGCCGGTCACCAGCAGCACGCCGAGCGTGGTGAGCGGACCGAGCGACAGTCCGTCCGGGGCGTGCAGCAGCGCCATGGCGTACGCCGCCGCGAGCACCGCGCAGACCACGCCCAGGGGGCGGCCGATCCGGGTGGCCTCCGCCATGAGGATCCGGCCGGCCAGGAGCCGGAGGGCCCCGGGGCGGGCCGACTGGAGCAGCCGCCCGCACAGATGGGTCAGGCCCGGACCGGCCAGGGCCATGCCGACGGCGGCCAGCGCCCAGCCCGCCAGGACGCCGGGGGAGGCGCCGGAGAAGGTGAGGTCGGGGGGCGTTGGGGCGGTACGGCTCGTGTACGTCTCCACGGCGAGACCCGCGGCCAGGACGGTGATGCCCCAGGGGAGACCGGAGGGGGCGGCGGTGAGGGCGTTGCCGAGCAGGACGGTGTCCGGCAGGGCCTCGGCGGAAGCGGCGGGATCGTCGGCGCCGTCCGGTGCCGCGGCGTGCCGGGCCGGATGCCCGGCGGCGTTCCCTGCCACGTGCACGGTGCTGCCGTCGGCCGCGTGTGCGGCGGTGCCGGCCGGGATCACGGTGCTCACGGAGCCATGTGCCACCGTCTGGGACCCGGACGGCTCGGGCGGGTCCTCGACCGCGCTCACCGTGCTCCCGGCGCCCCGGGTGGTCGAGCCCGTGGCAGCCGCCGGGACGGACGCGCCCGTCCGCGCCGCAGGCGGCCCGCCGTGCTGCGCGTTCTGCCCGGCCGACGTGGCGGGTTCGGTGGCAGGACCGTCCGTGGGCCGGATGATCTGCCGGCCGAAACGGCCGTACGCCCCGAAGGTCTCGCGTGTGCTCGTGCGCCGGTACGCGCCGAAACGGCCGTACGTCCCGGCCGGCCGGGACGGTGCCGGGCTCGCCTCCCTCGGCCGCAGCGCCAGCGCCACCGCCACCGTCGCGGCTCCGGGCACGATCGCGAGCAGCGTCAGGGCTCCCGGCAGCGGCAGCGGCTGGTCCGCCGCGAGGGACTCGGCGGCCGCGCCGTCGAACGGCATGCCCGTCAGGTCGCCGCGCAGGTGCAGGAAGAACAGCAGGGCCAGCATCGAGCCCAGCGTGCAGGACAGGGCTGTCGTCGTCACCGAGACGGCCATCAGGCGCAGCGGGCCGAGGCCGATCGCGGAGAGGCCGGGGCGGGGCTTCGTACCGGGGTCGGTGCGGGCCACCGCGATCGCGAAGTACACCGTGGCGGCCAGGGGCGCCGTGCACCAGGCGAGCCTCAGCAGGGCGGCGCCGGTGGAGCCGGGGTGGCCCAGCGCGTAGCCGAGGGCGCACAGCAACAGGAAACCCGTCCCCGCCGAGGCCGCCGCGACCAGGAGGCGGCGCAGCTGGACGGCGGGGTGGGCGGCGCGGGTCAGACGGAGAGCGAGCACGCGGCCCGGCCTTCCGCCTCGGTGGGTCCGGCGACCGGCGGCAGGTGCACCGTCTGCACGCACCGCCCGTCGAGCAGGGAGAGCGTGCGGTCGGCGAGCGCGGCGGTCTCCGCGTCGTGTGTGGCCAGGACGACCGTGATGCCGTGGGAGCGGGCCGCCGTGGTGAGGGTGCGCAGCACATGGGCGCGGTCGGCGCGGTGCAGGGGCGCCGTGGGCTCGTCGGCGAACAGGACCGACGGCGCGGGGGCGAGGGCACGGGCGATGCACACCCGCTGGCGCGCGGCCTGCACCAGCTGGTGCGGGCGTTTGCGGGCGCTCTCGCCGATGTCCAGGCGCTCCAGCCACTCCAGGGCCGCCTTCTTGGCGCGGCGCCTGCTGGTGCCGCGCAGCATCAGCGGCAGGGCGGTGTTCTCCCAGGCGTTGAGCTCCGGGACCAGCGAGGGAGCCGGGTCGATCCAGCCGAAGCGGTCGCGGCGCAGCCGCTCGCGGGTGAGGGGGCCCATGGTGTGCACGGGCACGCTGTTGAACCAGACCTCGCCGCGCCGGACGGGCACCAGGCCGGACAGGCACCGCAGCAGGGTGGTCTTGCCGCTGCCGCGCGGGCCGCTGACGGCGAGGATCTCGCCCTCCCGGACGCCGAGCGAGACACCGCTGAGCGCGGGGGAGCCGTCGTCGTGCTGGAAGTGCAGGGCACGTGCCCAGAGCACGTCGTTGTCCGGCGGGGCCTCCATGGGCGTACACCTCGGTTCAGATCCGTAGTTCCCTTGCCAATCCCCCGTGCGGGGGAACGAAGGCAGGGCCGATCAGTCACTGGCACGCTAGGCAGAAGGCGGCGGGACGCCGGACAGCACGCGGCCCCGGGCCGCCGTTTCTCACTCGAACGGGCGGCACCGGGGCCGGTGTTGATCATCCATGCAGACGATCGGAGCGACGCGGGGTCACAGCTTCGTCCACGCCTCCGACAGCGTGGCGCGCAGGATCTGCTCGATCTCGTCGAACGTCGACTGGTCGGAGATCAGCGGCGGGGCGAGCTGGACGACCGGGTCGCCGCGGTCGTCGGCGCGGCAGTACAGGCCGTTCTCGTACAGCTTCTTGGAGAGGAAGCCGTACAGGACCCGCTCGGTCTCGTCCGCGTCGAAGGACTCCCTGGTGTCCTTGTCCTTGACCAGCTCGATGCCGTAGAAGAAGCCGTTGCCGCGGACGTCGCCGACGATCGGCAGGTCGTGGAGCTTCTCCAGGGTGGCGCGGAAGTTGCCCTCGTTGTCGAGGACGTGCTGGTTGAGGTTCTCGCGCTCGAACAGGTCGAGGTTGGCCAGGCCCACGGCCGCGGAGACCGGGTGGCCGCCGAAGGTGTAGCCGTGCAGGAAGGTGTTGTCGCCCTTGTAGAACGGCTCGGCCAGGCGGTCGGAGATGATGCACGCGCCTATGGGGGAGTAGCCGGAGGTCATGCCCTTGGCGCAGGTGATCATGTCCGGGACGTAGTCGAACTTGTCGCAGGCGAACATCGTGCCCAGGCGGCCGAAGGCGCAGATGACCTCGTCGGAGACGAGCAGCACGTCGTACTGGTCGCAGATCTCGCGGACGCGCTGGAAGTAGCCGGGCGGGGGCGGGAAGCAGCCGCCCGCGTTCTGCACCGGTTCCAGGAAGACCGCGGCGACCGTGTCCGGGCCCTCGAAGAGGATCTGCTGCTCGATCTGGTCGGCGGCCCAGCGGCCGAAGGCCTCGGGGTCGTCGCCGTGGATCGGCGCCCGGTAGATGTTCGTGTTCGGGACCTTGTGGGCGCCCGGCACGAGGGGCTCGAAGGGCGCCTTCAGAGCGGGCAGTCCGGTGATGGACAGGGCGCCCTGCGGGGTGCCGTGGTAGGCGACCGCGCGGGAGATGACCTTGTGCTTGGTGGGCTTGCCGACCAGCTTGAAGTACTGCTTGGCGAGCTTCCAGGCGGTCTCGACCGCCTCACCGCCGCCGGTGGTGAAGAAGACCTTGTTCAGGTCGCCCGGTGCGTGGTGCGCGAGGCGCTCGGCCAGCTCGACGGCCTTGGGGTGGGCGTAGGACCACACCGGGAAGAACGCCAGCTCCTGCGCCTGCTTGAAGGCGGTCTCGGCGAGTTCGACGCGGCCGTGCCCGGCCTGCACCACGAACAGGCCGGCGAGACCGTCGAGGTAGCGCTTGCCCTGGTCGTCGTAGATGTACGTGCCCTCGCCCCGGACGATGGTGGGGACGGGGGCCTTCTCGTACGACGACATGCGCGTGAAGTGCATCCACAGGTGGTCGTACGCGGTCTGGGAGAGGTCCTTGCTCACGGCTATCGGGTCCTCACGGTTATCGGGTTCCCCACATGTAGGTCTGCTTCTTGAGCTTGAGGTAGACGAAGCTCTCGGTGGAGCGCACTCCGGGGACGGCCCGGATGCGTTTGTTGATGACGTCCAGGAGGTGGTCGTCGTCCTCGCAGACGATCTCCACCATCAGGTCGAAGGAGCCTGCGGTCATCACCACGTACTCGCATTCGGACATGGCCGTCAGCGCGTCCGCCACCGACTCCACGTCGCCCTCGACGTTGACGCCGACCATGGCCTGTCTGCGGAAGCCCACGGTGAGCGGGTCCGTGACGGCGACGATCTGCATCACGCCCTGGTCGAGCAGCTTCTGCACGCGCTGGCGCACGGCCGCCTCGGAGAGGCCCACGGCCTTGCCGATGGCGGCGTACGGCCGGCGGCCGTCCTCCTGGAGCTGCTCGATGATGGCGAGGGAGACGGCGTCCAGCTGGGGACCGCCGTTCCTGGACTCGCGGGAGTCCCTCTGGTCTGCGCTTCGACTGGCCACCGGCTCACTGTGCACGAGGTCTCGACACTTCCGCAAGGTCTGATCGATGAAATCCGTTGTTTGTGTAGCTCACATCTGCGGATTCCGCACGATCGAAGGGAGTGGGGGTGTTGAAAACGTGGACCGGCCGACTAGGGTGGGTGTCTCAAGTACTGGACATCCGAACTGGAGGGCCGGCAGTGAGCACCGAGCTGCGTCGTCTGCGCAACTACATCGGCGGTGAGTTCCGGGACGCCGCCGACGGACGGACCACCCAGGTGGTCAATCCCGTGACGGGCGAGGCGTACGCGACCGCTCCGCTGTCCGGGCAGGCGGACGTGGACGCCGCGATGGCGGCGGCCGCCGAGGCCTTCCCCGGCTGGCGCGACACCACGCCCGCCGAGCGCCAGAAGGCCCTGCTGAAGATCGCGGACGCCTTCGAGGAGCGCGCCGAGGAGCTGATCGCGGCCGAGGTGGAGAACACGGGCAAGCCCATCGGGCTGACCCGCTCCGAGGAGATCCCGCCGATGGTCGACCAGATCCGCTTCTTCGCGGGTGCGGCGCGGATGCTCGAGGGCCGCTCGGCCGGCGAGTACATGGAGGGCCTGACCTCCATCGTGCGCCGCGAGCCGGTCGGGGTCTGCGCGCAGGTCGCGCCGTGGAACTACCCGATGATGATGGCCGTGTGGAAGTTCGCCCCGGCGATCGCGGCGGGCAACACGGTCGTGCTGAAGCCGTCCGACACCACCCCGGCGTCCACGGTGCTGATGGCGGAGATCCTCGGCGGGATCCTGCCGAAGGGCGTCTTCAACGTCATCTGCGGCGACCGCGAGACCGGCCGCATGATGGTCGAGCACGAGATCCCGGCGATGGCCTCCATCACCGGCTCGGTGCGTGCCGGTATGCAGGTCGCCGAGTCCGCCTCCAAGGACGTCAAGCGCGTCCACCTGGAGCTGGGCGGCAAGGCGCCGGTCGTGGTCTTCGAGGACACCGACATCGCCAAGGCCGTCGAGGACATCTCGGTCGCGGGCTACTTCAACGCCGGCCAGGACTGCACGGCCGCCACGCGCGTCCTCGTCCACGAGTCCATCCACGACGAGTTCGTCTCCGCACTGTCGAAGGCCGCGTCCGAGACGAAGACCGGGCAGCCGGACGACGAGGACGTGCTGTTCGGCCCGCTCAACAACCCCAACCAGCTCAAGCAGGTCGAGGGCTTCATCGACCGGCTGCCCGCGCACGCGCGCGTGGAGACCGGCGGCAAGCGGGTCGGCGACAAGGGCTACTTCTACGCGCCGACCGTCGTCTCGGGCCTCAAGCAGGACGACGAGATCATCCAGAAGGAGGTCTTCGGCCCGGTCATCACCGTCCAGTCCTTCCGCGACGAGGACCAGGCGGTGCAGTGGGCCAACGGCGTCGAGTACGCCCTCGCCTCCTCCGTGTGGACCAAGGACCACGGCCGCGCCATGCGGATGTCCAAGAAGCTCGACTTCGGCTGCGTCTGGATCAACACGCACATCCCGCTGGTCGCCGAGATGCCGCACGGCGGCTTCAAGAAGTCCGGCTACGGCAAGGACTTGTCGGCGTACGGCTTCGACGACTACACGCGGATCAAGCACGTGATGACGTCGCTGGACGCGTAGCCACTCCGTTCGGTTGTGACGGCCCCGGGCGCTGATGCCGCCCGGGGCCGTTCGTCTGCCCGCGGAATCTGTTTTTGAACATGTTCAACATGGGCGTAGAGTGCCGCCATGAGCGACAGAGCCGCCCTGCTGAAGGGCATCCGTGCGTGGCTGGTCTTCTTCGTCGTGTGCCTGGTGCTCAGCGGCGCCACGGCCTTCCCCCTGGTGCACGAACTGCGCTGGACCGAGGACCTGCTGCGCGCGCTGTCCGTGGGCGAGTATCTGCCCGGGCTGACGGACTGGATCGAGCGGGTCCGGGCCGGCCTCGACGAGGCCGACGCCGAGTACCCCTTCCTGCTCTACGGCACGGACTGGCTGGCCTTCGCGCACCTGGTGATCGCGGTCGCCTTCTACGGGCCCTACCGCGACCCGGTCCGCAACATCTGGGTCGTCGAGTTCGGGATGATCGCCTGCGCGGGGATCATCCCGCTCGCCCTCGTCTGCGGGCCGATCCGGCAGATCCCCTTCTGGTGGTCGGTGATCGACATGGCCTTCGGAGTACTCGGGGTGATCCCGCTGTATGTCGTACGGCAGCGGATCAAGCGGCTGGAGGCGCTGAGCGCCCCGGCGGCCGCCACCCCGGCGCTCGGCGGCTGAGAAAAACTGTTATCCCGAGAACCTTCACGCCGTCTCCCCGCATGTGATCCCCCACATAGCCAAGACCCCCGTCCTGCCTGAGAGGGTGCGTGCGGAAAAGTACTGATCTCAGCCGGCGAGAGGCCACCGTGGACAGTCATCACTGGCGCGCCGTCATCACGGCGGCGCAGTCCGGCGACCGGCAGGCGCTGGACGAGCTGGTCGCGGGCTGGCTGCCGCTGGTCTACAACATCGTGGGCCGGGCCCTGAACGGCCACGCGGACGTCGACGACGTCGTCCAGGAGACCATGCTGCGCGCGGTCGACAACCTCGGTTCGCTGCGCGACCCGGACAGCTTCCGGTCCTGGCTGGTGGCGATCGCCATGCGCCAGATACGCGACCGCGCCCGGCGCCGCACCCCGGAGCGGCTGGAGGAGGCGGCGGCCTCCGACTTCGCCGAACTGACCGTGCTGCGGCTGCAGTTGGAGGGGCAGCGGCGTGAGGTCGCCGAGGCCGTGCGCTGGCTCGACGACGAGGACCGGCAACTGCTGTCGCTGTGGTGGCTGGAGGTCGCGGGCGAACTGACCCGGCGCGAACTGGCCGCCGCCGTGGGCATCACCCGGCAGCACGCCGCCGTGCGCGTGCAGCGGATGAAGGAGCGCCTGGAGACCTCGCGCGGCATCGTCCGCGCCCTGGACGGCGCCTGCCCGGACCTGCGCGAGCTGACCGGACGCTGGGACGGCCGGCCCGACTCGGTGTGGCGCAAGCGGCTGGCCCGGCACATCCGCGGCTGCGGCTACTGCGGCGACCCGCGCGAGACGGTCGTACCGGCCGAACGCCTCCTGGTCGGCATCGCGCTCGTCCCGCTGCCCGTCGGGTTCACCCTGTCGCTCGCCTTCGGCGGCAAGACGGCCGTGGCCGCCGGCTCCGCCGGGTGGTCCGCCAAGCTGCTGGGCGCGCTCACCAAGCCGGCCGTCGCGATGACCGCCGGCGCGACGATCGTCGCGGGCGGCGCGTACGTCGTCACCCAGCCGCCTCACGCCCCGCCTCCCCGGGCCGCGGTCACCCCCACGGCGACGGCCACGTCCGAACCGCCGCCCTCCGCCACGCCCACACCCAGCCCCACCTCCACGCCCTCACCGTCGGCGAAGAGGAAGGTCGACCTGTACGGCACGGTCGTCGACGCCGTCGACCGCGCCCCCGACCCGGACGCCCGGCCCGCCGCCCTGCCCCGCCGCCCCGAGTCCGGCGTCACCAGCACCGGCGGCCCGAAGGCCGTCATGCAGCACCGTGGCGACAGCGTGACGCTGAGCGGCCGGGGCTATGTCCTGGTCCGCTGGCAGATCTCGCCGCACGCCCGGCCCGGCGGGGTGGTCATGCCGACCTGGACCGGCCTGAAGGGCAAGCTGTTCCACGTGGCCTCCGGCGGCTCGCGCCGCATGGACGACCCGCTGCCCGGTGCCCCGAACGGCTACGTCACCGGTATGGGCGGCCCGGACATCGGATACGCCGTGCTGCCGCCCGGCACCCAGCAGATGTGGCAGAACGAGTACTTCTACGTCGACGGCACCGTCACCCTCACCCAGAACGAACGCGGCTGCGACTACGGCATCGCCGTCTTCCCCTCCGACTGGGCGGCCGTGGACAAGGACGTCAACACGGGCCCCGCCCAGGGCGCCATCCGCTACGGCCTCGTCCGCGACACCGGCACGGACAGCGCGCCGGTGCCGCAGTACGTCACGCGGGCGACCCCGGCCGATCCGGCGACGGTCCCGCAGCGCTCGCGCGTGTAGCGCACAGCACGTCGATGCGGTTGGTCGTGATCGAGTCCACCCCCGCGTGCAGCAGCCGTCGCATGGAGCGGCGCGTGTCGGGGGTCCAGACGGACAGCAGGTAGCCGTCCCGGTGGACCCGCTCGGCGAGGGGCCGGTCCACCAGGCCGAAACGGTAGTTGAGCCAGCGCGGGCGGATCGCCTCCAGCAGGACGGGCCGGGGTGGGGCCAGCGTCGTCCACGTGAGGGCGATCTCCGCGGCCGGGTCCGCCGCGCGCACGGCGAGCATGGCGTCGGCGCCCGCGCAGTAGTAGACGCGATCCGCCGCCCCGGCCTCCCGTACGGCGTCCATCACCCGCCGCACCGCCCGTACGTCGGGCGAGCCGGGCAGGTCGATCATCACCCGGTGGCCGTCGGTCGCGGCCAGCGCCTCGGTCAGGGCAGGGACCCCGCCGCCGGTCAGTCCGCGCACCTCTTCCCAGGACAGCGCGAGCACCGGCCGCTCCTGCTCCCAGAGGCGCTTCAGCGTGTCGTCGTGCAGCAGCACCGGCACGCCGTCCCGGGTGAGCCGTACGTCGATCTCCACCGCGTCCGCGCCCCGGTCGAGCGCGGAACGCAGCGAGGCGACGGTGTTCTCGCGGTGGCGGTAGGGGTCGCCCCGGTGGGCCACGGCGGTCACGCGGCGCCCGGGGTGGCCGGGGTGCCCGGGGTGTCCCGGGTGCTCGGGGTGCTCGGGGTGCTCGGGGGAGGACGTCACCGGTCGAGCCAACCCGCGGTGTACGTGTCGATCTCCTCCTTGATCCGGGCCTTGCCCGCCGCGTCCAGGAAGGACGCCTCCACGGCGTTCTTCGCCAGGTCGGCCAGGCCCCGCTCGTCGAGGTCGAGCAGCCGGGCGGCGACCGCGTACTCGTTGTCGAGGTCGGTGCCGAACATCGGCGGGTCGTCGGAGTTGATCGTGACGACGACCCCGGCCGCGGCGAACTCCTTGATCGGGTGCTCGTCGAGGGTGCGGACCGCGCGCGTGGCGATGTTGGAGGTCGGGCACACCTCCAGCGGGATCCCGTGCTCGGCGAGGTGCGCGAGGAGCTTCGGGTCCTGCGCGGAGCTGGTGCCGTGCCCGATGCGCTCGGCCCGCAGATGTGTGAGGGCGTCCCACACCGTCTCCGGACCCGTGGTCTCACCGGCGTGCGGTACGGAGTGCAGCCCGGCGGCGATCGCCCGGTCGAAGTACGGCTTGAACTGCGGCCGTGGCACGCCGACTTCGGGCCCGCCCAGACCGAAGGAGACCAGACCCTCCGGGCGGAGCCGGTCGTCGGTGGCGAGCCGGGTCGTCTCCTCGGCGGCTTCGAGCCCCGCCTCGCCGGGGATGTCGAAGCACCAGCGCAGCACGGTCCCGAAATCGGCCTCGGCGGCCTTGCGGGCGTCCTCGATCGCGTCCATGAAGGCGCGCTCGTCGATGCCGCGGCGGGTGGAGGAGAACGGGGTGATGGTCAGCTCGGCGTACCGCACCTGCTGCCGGGCCAGGTCACGCGCCACCTCGAAGGTCAGCAGCCGGACGTCCTCCGGCGTGCGGATCAGGTCGACGACCGACAGGTACACCTCGATGAAGTGGGCGAAGTCGGTGAAGGAGAAGTAGTCGACCAGGGCGGCGGGATCGGTCGGGACCTTCGAGTCGGGGTGGCGGGCGGCCAGCTCGGACACGATCCGGGGGGAGGCGGAGCCCACGTGGTGCACATGCAGTTCGGCCTTGGGCAGTCCGGCGACGAAGGCCGTGAGATCGCGTGGGGCACGAGGGTCGACGAGATGCTCGGTCAAGGGTTCCTCCCCGGAACGGCGCCCCTGCCGGCGCATGGCGGGCGGGCGCGGGTGATCGGCTGATCGATGACTCGGAGTCATCGTATGCCGTGGGGGAGCGCCCCCTTTTGTGGGCGCGGGCTGTATCGATGTGCGGCTCCGCCGCGTGGGCGCGACCAGCCCCCACGCACCCGCACTGTGGCCCACACCGAACGGCCCCGTAGCATGGCGGCACGATCGACCCAGGGGGGATGCACCATGACGGACGCGACGCAACCAGACGGAGGCGGCGGCCACGACCCGTGGGCGCCCCCGGAGAACAAGACCTCGCTCGACAAGAATCAGACGCCACAGTCGCCGTCCGGGTCGCCGTCCGTGCACGACCAGGCCACGGTCACCTCGATGCCCAGCGCAGGGTTCACCCCACCCGCCGGCACGCCCCAGTACGACACGTCCAACTCCGGCGCTGTCCCGCCCCCACCCGTCGCCCCCGGCGGGTACGGCTACCCCGGCTACCCACAGGGAGGCGGCTACCCCCAGGGAGGCTACGGCTGGCCGGGCATGCCCATGGCCCCCCAGAACGGCATGGGTATCGCCGCGATGGTGCTGGGCATCATCTCCTGCACGCTCTTCTGCCTGTACGGCGTGGTCTCCCTGGTCACCGGCATCCTCGCCGTCGTCTTCGGCATCAAGGGCCGCAAGCGCGCCGAGGCCGGCGTGGCCACCAACCACGGTCAGGCGCAGGCGGGTCTGATCATGGGCATCATCGGGATCATCCTCGGCATCACCGTGATCGTCCTGATAGCCGTCGGCATCACGGCCGCGATCAACAGCGACGACTACGACGACGATCCGTACTACGGCGCCCAGGGGCCCGTGGCCACCGCCGCGTCCCACCGCTGAAACAGCCGTACTGCGTGGCCGATTTGGCCACTACGATTCCCTGGTCTGACAACGGAGGGGAGATCGTCCATGTCCAACACCAACCCCACGCCCGGTGGGTTCGGTCCGCCGTCCCAGCCCCCGCAGCAGCCGGCCCCCGGCTACGGCTACCCGCAGCAGGGCGGCCCCGGCTACGGCTACCCCCAGGGCAGCCCCGGTTACCCGGCCGCGCCGCCCGCGGGCTACCCCCAGGCGCCCGGGTACGCGATGCCCGCGCAGCCGAGCAACGGCATGGGAACCACGGGTCTGGTGCTGGGCATCATCGGCGTGGTGTGCAGCGTGACCTTCATTCTGTGGTTCTTCGGCGTGATCCTGGGCATCCTGGCGATCATCTTCGGCGCCATCGGCCGGGGCAAGGCCACGCGTGGTGAGGCCACCAACAAGGGGGCGGCGACCGCCGGTCTGGTCTGCGGCATCATCGCCACCGTGATCCTTCCGCTGCTGGGCTTCCTGCTCTTCGCCAGCATCATGGGCGGGCTCGGCGCGGCTGCCTGAAGCCGCTGCTCCACCGGGGGGCCGGTCCTGTGGGCCGGCCCCCGACTCATGCCCCGCGCAGCTGATCCCGCGCCTTCATCAGCGCAAAGCCCAGCAGGTTCGGCCCACGCCACCGCTCCGGATCCGCCGCCGCCTCGTCGTCCGCTGCCAGCCCGATGCCCCACACCCGGTCCACGGGACTCGCCTCGACCAGCACACGATCACCCGTGCCCAGCAGAAACGCCCGCAGCTCGGGATGCGCGCCGAACTTGTGGACACTGCCCTCCACGACGATCCGGAACCGCTCCCGCTCCCATATCGCCTCGTCGAACCCGCGCACGAGCCGCCCGGCCTTCTTCGCCTCGGCGGGATGCGCGGCCGACAGCACGGCCCGCTCCGCCGCCGCGTCCTCGAAGAGCCGGGCCTTGCCCGCCATCATCCAGTGCTCGGCCGTCGCGTACTCCACGCCGTCCACCGTGAACGGCGCCGGCCACCACTGGCTCAGACAGCTCGCCCCGATCCGGCCGTCCGGCCGCGGCCGGTGCCCCCAGAAATGCAGATACTTGATCCTGGCCCCCGCGCGGACCGCCCCGATCAGGGCGTCCCGGGAATGGACCACCCCCGTGATCTTCTCCATGCACCCGAGTCTGGCACGCACCACTGACACACCGTCCTGTCCAGGCACGGCGGACTCGACACCTGGTCGACAGATTCCGTCGCGTAACCAAAAATCAACAACGGAATCCCTTGTTGGCGTGTCATCCCTCTGTCAGGATCGGCACTCAAATCGAGCCTGAGCCACGCCGGCCCCCTCACGGGGACACGGAGGAGAGCGACATGCACAACCCGGGCAACGCCACCCCGGACCGATTCCCGGCCGAGGAGCGCTTCGCGGAGGGCGCGCAGTACATCGCCGGGCGCCTGAGCAGGGGCACCTCCGGCCGTACGCACGCGGTCGTCGACCCGGCGTCGGGCGAGGAGGTGCTCCGTTACGAACTGGCGGGCACGGCCGACGTCGACCGGGCCGTCGCTGCCGCCCGCGCCGCCTTCCCGGCCTGGGCGGCGGCCACGCCCGGCGAGCGTTCCGACGCCCTGCACCGGTTCGCCGCGGTCCTGGCCGACCGCGCCGAGGACTTCGCCCGTGCCGAGTCGCTCCAGTGCGGCAAGCCGCTGAAGTTGAGCCGGGAGTTCGACGTCCCGGGGACGATCGACAACACCGCCTTCTTCGCCGGTGCCGCACGGCTGCTCCAGGGCCAGTCCGCCGGTGAGTACTCCGGGGACCACACGTCGTACATCCGGCGCGAGCCCATCGGCGTCGTCGGCTCGATCGCGCCCTGGAACTACCCCCTCCAGATGGCCGCCTGGAAGGTCCTTCCGGCGATCGCGGCGGGCAACACCATCGTCCTCAAGCCCGCCGAGCTCACCCCGCTGACCTCGCTGCTCTTCGCCCAGGCGGCGACGGACGCAGGCATCCCGGACGGCGTGCTCAACATCGTCACCGGCACCGGCCGGGAGGCCGGTGAGCACCTCGTCGGCCACCCCGACGTGGCCATGACCTCCTTCACCGGCTCCACCGCCGTCGGCAAGCGCGTCGCGGAGATCGCCACCGCCACCGTCAAGCGCCTCCACCTGGAGCTCGGCGGCAAGGCGCCCTTCGTGGTCTTCGACGACGCCGACCCGGAGGCCGCCGCCCACGGCGCGGTCGCCGGCGCGCTCATCAACACCGGGCAGGACTGCACGGCCGCCACGCGCGCGTACGTGCAGCGACCGCTCTACGACGCCTTCGTGGAGCGGACGGCGGCGCTCATGGAGACCGTCCGGCTCGGCGACCCCTTCGCCGCCGGTACCGACCTCGGCCCGCTGATCTCGCACGCGCAGCGCGACCGGGTCGCCGGTTTCGTCGACCGGGCGCGTGCCTACGCACGCGTGGTGACCGGCGGAGAAGCGCCGGAGGGTGAGCTGGCCAAGGGCGCCTACTACCGGCCCACCCTCATCGCCGACGCCGCCCAGGACAGCGAGGTCGTCCAGTCGGAGATCTTCGGACCCGTGCTGGTCGTGCTGCCGTTCGACACGGACGACGAGGGCATCGCGCTCGCCAACGACACGCCGTACGGGCTCGCCGCCTCCGCGTGGAGCCGGGACGTGTACCGGGCGAACCGGGCCACGCGCGAGATCAAGGCGGGCTGTGTGTGGGTCAACGACCACATCCCGATCATCAGCGAGATGCCGCACGGCGGCTACAAGTCCTCCGGCTTCGGCAAGGACATGTCCGCGTACTCGTTCGAGGAATACACCCAGATCAAGCACGTCATGTTCGACAACACCGCGGTGGCCGCGAAGGACTGGCACCGCACCGTCTTCGGGGACCGATAGTCGTCTGCAGGCCGCCTGACCAACGGCCGTCCACCCTCCGAAAGGGCACCACGCGCATGGAGCAGTACGAGCCCGACCGCCTGTCCCCGGCCCAAGTGGCCGCCATGCGGCGCAGTTTCAGGAACGGCAGGGCCGCCCTCACCCGGCGGTCGCTGCTGCGCGCCTCCGCGGGCGGGGCGCTGGCGGCCGGCGGAATCGGGACGCTGGGCGCCTGCGGCATCCCGGCGGCGGGCCAGTCGCAGGGCGGCGTCCCGGCGCAGGACCACTCGGCCAAGGAGAAGACCGTGAACTTCTCCAACTGGACCGAGTACATGGACGTCGACGACAGCGGCAAGCACCATCCGACGCTGGAGCAGTTCACGAAACGCACCGGCGTCAAGGTCAAGTACACCGAGGACATCAACGACAACAACGAGTTCTTCGGCAAGATCAAGCCGCAGCTCGCCGCGGGCCAGGACACCGGCCGGGACCTGATCGTCCTCACCGACTGGCTGGCCGGTCGCCTCATCCGTCTGGGCTGGGTGCAGAAACTCGACCCGAGTAACCTGCCGCACGCCTACGCCAACCTGTCGGCCCAGTTCCGCAGCCCCGACTGGGACCCGGGCCGCGCCTACTCCTACGTCTGGCAGGGCATCTCGACCGTCATCGCGTACAACAAGAAGGCCCTCGACGGCGTCGAGGTGAAGTCGATATCGGACCTGCTCGACAACCCCAAGCTCAAGGGGCGGGTCGGCTTTCTGTCGGAGATGCGCGACAGCGTCGGCATGACGCTGCTCGACATGGGCAAGGACCCGGCGGACTTCACCGCCGACGACTACGACGCGGCGATCGCCCGGCTCCAGAAGGCCGTCGACAAGGGCCAGATCCGCCGCTTCACGGGCAACGACTACACCTCGGACCTGACCAGCGGCGACTTCGCGGCCTGTGTCGCCTGGGCCGGTGACGTCGTCCAGCTCAAGGCGGACAGCCCCGACATCGACTTCCTCATCCCGGACAGCGGCTACATGACGTCGACCGACAACCTGCTGATCCCCAACAAGGCCCGGCACAAGACGAACGCCGAGCGGCTCATCGACTTCTACTACGAGCCGAAGCCGGCCGCCGAACTCGCCGCGTACATCAACTACGTGTGCCCCGTCGACGGCGTGAAGGCCGAACTGGCGAAGATCGACGAGGACGCGGCGAACAACCCGCTGATCATCCCCGACAAGGCCATGGCCGCCAAGTCGCACGCCTTCCGCTCGCTGAGCTCGAAGGAAGAGACCGAGTTCGAAGAGAAGTTCGCGAAGCTGACGGGGGCGTGACCATCATGACGAACCAGACAGACCCCACCGGCGACGTCCGCCTGACGGGCATTTCCAAGACCTACGGTGCCTTCACCGCCGTCCACCCGCTCGACCTGACCGTGCCGCAGGGCTCCTTCTTCGCCCTGCTCGGCGCCTCCGGCTGCGGCAAGACCACCACCCTGCGCATGATCGCCGGCCTGGAGGAACCTTCCGCCGGGACCGTGTCGCTGGGCGGCCAGGACGTGACCGCCCTCCCGCCGTACAAGCGGCCCGTGAACACGGTCTTCCAGTCGTACGCCCTCTTCCCGCACCTCGACATCTTCGAGAACGTCGCTTTCGGCCTGCGCCGGCGCGGCCTGAAGTCGGTGAAGAAGCAGGTCGGGGAGATGCTCGACCTCGTCCAGCTCGGCGAGCAGGCCCGCAAGAAGCCGCACCAGCTCTCCGGCGGCCAGCAGCAGCGCGTCGCCGTGGCCCGCGCGCTGATCAACCACCCCAAGGTGCTCCTCCTCGACGAGCCGCTCGGCGCCCTCGACCTGAAGCTGCGCCGCCAGATGCAGCTGGAGCTCAAGCGCATCCAGACCGAGGTCGGCATCACCTTCATCCACGTCACGCACGACCAGGAGGAGGCCATGACCATGGCCGACACGGTCGCCGTGATGAACGCGGGCCGCGTCGAGCAGCTCGGCTCGCCGGCCGACCTCTACGAGAACCCGCGCACCACCTTCGTCGCCAACTTCCTCGGCACCTCCAACTTCATCGAGGCCGAGGTCGACTCCAGGAGCGGCGAGGAGATCGTGCTGAAGGCGGGCGGCGGCAAGCTCGTCCTGCCCGAGGCGCGGTGTTCCGCCCCTGCGGCCACCGGCGGCAAGGTGCTGGTCGGCGTCCGCCCGGAGAAGATCTCCCTCACCCACGCGGACGACGCCGGCGAGATACCCGACGGCCGCAACCGCATCACCGGCCGGATCGCCGACTCCAGCTTCATCGGCGTCTCGACGCAGTACGTCGTCGACAGCCCGGTCTGCCCGGACTTCGAGGTCTACGCCCAGAACATCGACCGCGACCCGCGGCTCGTGCCCGGCGCCGAGGTCGTCCTGCACTGGAACCCGGCGCACACCTTCGGCCTGGACGCCGCCCAGGACGCCGACGCCGGAGTGGAAGAGGCGGCCTGATGTCGACACTCACCGAGGCGCCACCCCCGCTCGCGCCGGAAGCGCCCGAGCCGAAGCCCCCGAAGCGCAGGGGCCGCTGGACGCCGTACTGGCTGCTGCTCCCCGGCATCCTCTGGCTGCTGGTCTTCTTCGCACTGCCGATGATCTACCAGGCCTCCACGTCCGTGCAGACGGGCTCCCTGGAGGAGGGCTACAAGGTCACCTGGCACTTCGCCACGTACTGGGACGCGCTGTCCGCGTACTGGCCGCAGTTCGTCCGTTCCGTGCTCTACGCGGGCACCGCGACGATCCTGTGCCTGCTGCTCGGCTACCCGCTCGCGTATCTGATCGCCTTCCGCGCGGGCCGCTGGCGGAACCTGATCATGATCCTGGTGATCGCGCCCTTCTTCACCAGTTTCCTGATCCGCACGCTGGCCTGGAAGACGATCCTCGCGGACGGCGGCCCGCTGGTCGGCGCGCTCGACACGCTGCACGTCCTGGACGTCACCAACTGGCTCGGCTGGACCGCCGGCGACCGGGTCCTCGCCACACCGCTCGCGGTGGTCTGCGGACTGACGTACAACTTCCTGCCGTTCATGATCCTGCCGCTCTACACCTCGCTGGAGCGCATCGACGGCCGGCTCCACGAGGCCGCCGGTGATCTGTACGCCCGCCCCTGGACGACCTTCCGCAAGGTCACCTTCCCGCTGTCGATGCCGGGTGTCGTCTCCGGCACGCTGCTCACGTTCATCCCGGCCACCGGCGACTACGTCAACGCCGACCTGCTCGGCTCCACGGACACCCGCATGGTCGGAAACGTCATCCAGACGCAGTTCCTGAGAGTGCTCGACTATCCGACGGCCGCGGCACTCTCCTTCATCCTCATGGCGGCCATTCTCCTCATGGTCACCCTCTACATCCGCAGGTCCGGGACGGAGGATCTGGTCTAAATGCCCTTCGTCAACTGGCTGAAAAGAAATCTCGTCGTCATCGCGGGACTGCTGACGCTCGGCTATCTGCTCCTGCCGAACGTCATCGTCACGGTGTTCTCCTTCAACAAACCGAAGGGGCGCTTCAACTACGAATGGCAGCAGTTCTCCCTGGACGCCTGGAAGGACCCGTGCGGCGTCTCCGATCTGTGCGGCTCACTGTCGGTCAGCCTCCAGATCGCGTTCTGGGCGACGCTCGGCGCCACCCTCCTCGGCACGCTGATCGCCTTCGCCCTGGTCCGTTACCGGTTCCGCGCCCGCGGCGCCGTGAACTCGCTGATCTTCCTGCCGATGGCGATGCCCGAGGTCGTCATGGCCGCCTCGCTGCTCACCCTGTTCCTCAACATGGGCGCTCAGCTGGGCTTCTGGACGATTCTCATCGCGCACATCATGTTCTGCCTGAGTTTCGTGGTCACGGCCGTCAAGGCGCGGGTGATGTCGATGGATCCGAAACTGGAGGAGGCGGCGCGGGACCTGTACGCGGGTCCGTTCCAGACCTTCGTCCGGGTCACCCTGCCGATCGCGGCACCCGGAATTGCGGCGGGCGCCCTGCTCGCTTTCGCCCTCTCCTTCGACGATTTCATCATCACCAATTTCAACGCCGGCTCGACCGTCACCTTCCCCATGTTCGTCTGGGGTTCGGCGCAGCGCGGAACGCCCGTTCAGATCAATGTCATCGGCACGACCATGTTCGTCGTCGCCGTGCTGCTCGTCCTGGCTTCCATGGTCGTCGGTAATCGGCGCAACAGACACAAGGCCTGACTGTAGGGAGTTGACATCATGGCCCCGAGCGCCATGAACCAGCGGAACACATGGATTCGTTCGCTTTCCGAAGCCCAGCCGCTCCCGTACTGGCTGGACGACCCCGGCCGGCCCCGCCCCGAACCCGCCCTCACCACCTCCGAGACCTGCGATCTGCTGGTCGTCGGCGGCGGCTACAGCGGACTGTGGACGGCGCTGATCGCCAAGGAACGCGACCCGCAGCGCGACGTGGTGCTGGTGGAGGGCCGCGAGGTGGGCTGGGCCGCCTCGGGCCGCAACGGCGGATTCTGCGCCGCCTCCCTCACCCACGGCCTGCCCAACGGCCTCGCTCGCTGGCCCGACGAGATCCACAAGCTCCAGGAGCTGGGCGCCCGCAACCTCGACGCGATCGAGGCGGCGGTCGCCCGGTACTCCCTCGACTGCGACTTCGAACGCACCGGCGAGATCGACGTCGCCACCGAGCCCTACCAGGCGGCGGAACTGCGCGGCTGGCACGAGGAGACGGCCCGCCGGGGTCTCGCCGGGGACGTCGAGTTCCTGGACGCCGAGGCCGTCCGGGAACAGGTGAACTCACCGACCTTCCAGGCGGGCCTGTGGGACCGCCGGGGCGTGGCCATGCTGCATCCCGCGAAGCTCGCCTGGGGCCTGAAGCGGGCCTGCGTCGAGCTGGGCGTCCGCGTCTACGAGCACACCCCCGCCCTCACCCTGAAGCCGTACGGCGCGGGCATGGCCGTACGCACCCCGTACGGCCGGGTCCGCGCCCGCCGGGTCGCCCTCGGCACGAACATCTTCCCGAACCTGGTCCGACGGGTCCGCTCGTACACCGTCCCGGTCTACGACTACGCCCTGATGACCGAGCCGCTCAGCGCCGAGCAGCTGGCCTCGATCGGCTGGAAGAACCGCCAGGGCCTCGGGGACAGCGCCAACCAGTTCCACTATTTCCGCCTGTCCGCCGACAACCGGATCCTCTGGGGCGGCTACGACGCGATCTACCCCTACGGGGGCCGCGTCCGCGCCGAGTACGACGATCGCCCGGAGACCTACGCCAAGCTCGCCGGGCACTTCTTCGCCTGCTTTCCGCAACTGGAGGGCGTCCGCTTCACCCACGCCTGGGGCGGCGCGATCGACACCTGCTCCCGTTTCTCGGCGTTCTTCGGCACCGCGCACCAGCGGAAGGTCGCGTACGCGGCGGGCTACACGGGCCTGGGCGTCGGTGCGACGCGCTTCGGCGCCGAGGTGATGCTGGACCTGCTGTCGGGCGAGCGCACGGAACGCACGGAACTGGAGATGGTCCGCAAGAAGCCCCTGCCCTTCCCACCGGAACCCTTCGCCTGGACGGGCATCGCCCTCACGAAGTGGTCCCTGGCCCGCGCTGACGCCCAGGGCGGCCGCCGCAACCTCTGGCTGCGCACGATGGACCGGCTGGGGCTGGGCTTCGACAGCTGAACCAGCGGGGTGTGAGACGGTTCACTCCAACGAGGGGCCACAACCCGCGTAATGACCGCAAGGAGACCTCCCTCTCCCTCGTGACGCCCTCGGGACGCCCTGCGCGTTCCGCGAGATTCACGACATGCAGAGATGCGCGAGAGAAGGAGGTCTTCCTGATGACCGGTGCGAAGACGGCGGTCGAGTGGCTCGCATCCGTCGCACCCGATCCCGAGGCCTGCCGCCGGGAGTGGGAGCGCAACCCGCTCGGGGTGGCGCTGCTGCCGGCCGGCAGCGCGTGGGACGTGCTCATCCTGCCCGCCGAGCTCGGCTACGCCACGCTCGACGTGCTCACACGCGTGCTCGACCAGCCGGGCCCCGTGCTCGTCGACTTCGGCGACGCGCGCATGGGGTTCTTCGTGCCGCCGGGCACCGCGGCCCGCTGGCTCGGCACGGGCATCCGCACGGCCGGCCCCGGCACCTGGATCGTCGTGCCGTACCCGGGCCGTTCCTCACCCGGCGGCGTCCGCTGGCTCGTCCCCCCGGACGGCTCGGGCACCCTGACGGACCCGGCCCTGCTGGAACTGGCGATGCACGAGGCGGCGGCGGGGCAGGCCACGGGCGACGAGGATTAGGGCCTACCGGGGCTGCTCCGGTGGTGTCCTCCGTCTGAGGAACAGCCACAGCGACGACAGCAGCACCGCGCACAGACACCAGCTGGCCACCACGTCCAGTGGCCAGTGGTAGCCATGGCGGACCAGGCCGTAGCTCGTGCCCAGTACGAGGACGACGCAGGCGGTGACGAGAGCGTGGCGGGCGAAGGGTGTGCGCAGCCGGGGGAGCAGGAGCAGGGTCGCGCTGCCGTAGGCGATGGCGGCCGTGGCGGTGTGGCCCGAGGGGTAGTAGCCGGTGGCGGGCGGCACGGCCGGGGTGCCCGGGCGGTCCGTGAGTTCCTTGAGCGGGACGATCAGGGCCGGAACCAGCGCCATGGCGAGGGCCGCGGCGATGACGGGCAGCCACCAGCGGTCCGTACCGCGGGTCCGTAGAGCGACGTATCCGAGGGCCACGGCGAGGACCGGGAGCGCGACCTGGAGGTTGCCCAGGTCGGAGAGGGACTCGGAGAGACCGTCCGGGTGGACGAGGGCGCGGCTGACGCGCTCGTCGAGGCGGACGAGCGGACCGTCCGCGACGACCTGCCAGGTGATCAGGGCGAAGAGGAGCGCGGGGATGCCGAGCAGGAGGGCCGGGAAGCGTGGACGCTGGGCGGTGGCAGGCTCGTCGAGATCCTGGTTCCCGGAGATCGGCATGGGACTTAGCTTGACACGGGCACAGGCAGCCACTGTCCACCCCCCGACCCAGCGGAGGATCACGTGAACCAGCCCGACAGCGGCGACGACGGCCTCTTCGACCACTGTCCGTGGCTCTACGCCGAGCAGGCGTCGGGGCGGCAGCGCGCGGCACAGGAGCAGCGCCAGAAGCGGCTGCTCGGGGGAGCGGAGGCGGGAGCGGGGGCGGCGTCCGTACGGCTCGGTGAGGGCTGTTTCGTCGCGGAGACGGCTGCCGTGTACCCGGAGCATCTGTCCCTGGGCGACCGGTCGTACATCGCGGCCCACGCCTACGTCACCGGCGACATACGCACCGGCGCCGACTGCACGATCAATCCCTTCACCGTGGTGCGCGGCACCGTGACCCTCGGGAACGGGGTGCGCATCGGCGCCCACAGCTCGCTGCTCGCCTTCAACCACGGGACCTCGCCCGACCTGCCGGTCCATCAGCAGCCCGTCACCAGCGCCGGGATCACGGTCGGCGACGACGTGTGGATCGGCTCCCACGTGGTCGTCGTGGACGGTGTCACCATCGGCGATCACTGCGTCATCGGTGCCGGCGCGGTCGTCACCAAGGACCTGCCGGAGTGGACGGTGGCAGCCGGTAATCCGGCCCGCCGGATCCGCGACCGCCGGGAGCCGCGGGAGGCGGGGCGGCGCAAGGGAGTGTCGGGTGGCGCCGTGTCGGGTGGTGTGGCGCCTGAACTGTCCGAGTTCGCCAACTCCGCCCGCGCGCAGGCCGCCGATCTGCTCGACCGCTGCTGGCAGCCCGGCACCGGCCGGTACGTCGACCGACCCGGTGCCGAGCCGACCGTGCGGGCGCACTGCGACGCCGTCGAGATCGCCGCGCTGCTGCTCGGTCAAGCGCCGCCCCAGCTGCCCGCCGCCGAGCACGCGGCCCGGCTGCGTGCGCTCCAGGACCCCGTCACCGGACTGGTCCCCGAGTTCGCCGCGGCACCGCCGGTGCCCGGCCCGGCCGGGCTGCCGGAGGACGGGGCCTCTGCGTATCACGTGCTGTGCGTGGGCTACGCGCTGGATGTGCTCGGCAGTTCCCTCGCGCACCCGGTCCACACGGTGCGCGCCACCACGCCGGAGCAACTGGTCGGGCACCTGGCCGAGCTGCCCTGGCCCGACCGTGCCTGGCACGCCGGAGCGTGGGTCGACTCCTGGGCCACCGCAGCGCACTGGAACCTGCGCCTCGGCACGGAGGCCGCCGCGCCCGGGGCGCTGGAGGCGCTGTTCGGCTGGCTGCACACCCACGCCGATCCCTGGACGGGCATGTGGGGCTCGCCGACCTCCGAGTCCGGACGCCTCCAGATGGTCAACGGCTACTACCGGCTCACCCGCGGCTCCTTCGCTCAGTTCGGCCTGCCCGTGCCGTACGCGGAGCGCGTGATCGACACGGTCCTCGACCACGCGCGCGACCCCCGCCACTTCTCACCCGGCCGGGAGAACGCCTGCAACGTCCTGGACGTGATCCACCCCTTGTGGCTCTGCGCCCGGCAGACCACCCACCGCGGCGAGGAGGCCCGTTCCTGGGCGTCGGCCCAGCTCACCGCCGCGCTGCGCCGCTGGCACCCGGGCCGGGGCTTCCCCTTCGGCCCGACTCCCGACGGCACCGGCCCGGGCCGTGAACCCGGCCTCCAGGGCACGGAGATGTGGCTCGCCATCGTCTGGCTGCTCGCGGATCTCGTCGGGCTCGCGGACGTCCTGGGATACCGCCCGCGCGGGATCCACCGGCCGGAACCGGCACCGCCCGCCGAAGGAATGGCATGAACCCGGCTCACGACCCGGAAATGGAGGTCGGCCGCCCCGGAACAGGGGGGGTAGTTCCGGGGCGGCCGTCCGGACCGGAACGTCGCGCGCCCCGGGGGGTTTGGGGCGGGCGACTGTCCGATCGGTGAGGAGATCCAGAGCCTCAGGCTCCGGTTGTGTGCGCGAGGGCACGACCAGGTCGAAGCTGGGGAGGCCCCGGCCTGATGTCACCCACAGTCCCCTGTGGGCGGGGTGTATCTCTCATCTGGGTAGAACCTACGACAGGGGCAGGGCGCAGGACAGGCCGTAGGGCCCCCTGTCATCCACCTCGCACACCTTCTTCACACGCTCTGCCGCTCACCGCCCCGGTAGCGGAACCGGGGCGGCTCACCTGCCCGGACGGGGGCTCAGATGCGCGCGACGGCGGTTCAGATGCGGGAGAAGGCCTGCTCGATGATGTCGAGGCCCTCGTTCAGCAGGTCCTCGCCGATCACCAGCGGGGGCAGGAAGCGGAGCACGTTGCCGTAGGTGCCACAGGTCAGGACCAGCAGGCCCTCGGCGTGGCACGCCTTGGCGAGCGCGGCGGTCGCCTCCGGGTTCGGCTCCTTGGTGGCACGGTCCTTGACGAGCTCGATGGCGATCATCGCGCCGCGGCCGCGGACGTCGCCGATGACGTCGAACTTCTCGGCCATGGCGGTGAGCCGGGCCTTCATGATCGCCTCGATGTTCTTCGCCTTGGCGTTGAGGTCGAGCTCCTTCATCGTCTCGATCGAGCCGAGGGCGCCCGCGCAGGCGACCGGGTTGCCGCCGTAGGTGCCGCCCAGACCCCCGGCGTGCGCGGCGTCCATGATCTCGGCGCGCCCCGTCACGGCGGCGAGCGGCAGACCGCCGGCGATGCCCTTGGCGGTGGTGATCAGGTCCGGGACGACACCCTCGTCCTCGCACGCGAACCACTGCCCCGTACGGCAGAAGCCGGACTGGATCTCGTCGGCGACGAAGACGATGCCGTGGTCGGAGGCGAACTTGCGGATCGCCGGCAGGAAGCCCTTGGCCGGCTCGATGAAACCGCCCTCGCCGAGCACCGGCTCGATGATGACCGCGGCGACGTTCTCCGCGCCGACCTGCTTGCTGATCTGGTCGATGGCCTGCGCGGCGGCCTCGGGACCGGCGTTCTCGGGACCGGTCGGCCAGCGGTAGCCGTACGCCACGGGCACGCGGTACACCTCGGGCGCGAACGGCCCGAAGCCGTGCTTGTACGGCATGTTCTTGGACGTCAGCGCCATGGTCAGGTTGGTCCGGCCGTGGTAACCGTGGTCGAACACCACGACGGCCTGCCGCTTCGTGTACGACCGCGCGATCTTCACGGCGTTCTCGACGGCCTCGGCGCCGGAGTTGAACAGCGCGCTCTTCTTGGCGTGGTCACCCGGGGTCAGCTCGGCGAGCGCCTCGGCGACCTCGACGTACCCCTCGTACGGCGTGACCATGAAACAGGTGTGGGTGAAGTCGGCGAGCTGCGCGGACGCCCGGCGCACCACGGCCTCGGCGGAGGCGCCGACGGAGGTCACGGCGATGCCCGACCCGAAGTCGATCAGCCGGTTGCCGTCGACGTCCTCGATGATCCCGCCACCGGCCCGCGCGGTGAACACGGGCAGCACGGACCCCACACCCTGCGCGACCGCGGCGGTACGGCGGGCCTGCAACTCCTGCGACTTCGGTCCGGGAATGGCGGTGACGACGCGACGCTCCTGCGGAAGTGCGGTCATGCGGGGCTCCTGGGGTGGTGCGGACGAATGTGTACAGCCACTTCGCTTCTTTTCTCGCAGGCTAGGGCGGGGGGAGGGGGGTGGGCATGCTCCATGTGGGCGTTGTCGGCAGGGCGGCTTGTCCGGGGTGGACATGGCGGTCTCGTGGGGCTGCTGCCCACGACCCGGCCGTGTAAGCGGTGAACTCCCCAGGGGAGGGCGTTAGATTGGCTCGCTGATGGTGGACGCAGCGGCTGGTCAGGGGGCAAAGGCGATGGACAGCGACGGGACGCAGGAGGCGCGGGGTACGCATGCGAGCCCGGTGCCGCGTCCGGCGGGGCCGCCGGAGATGCCCGCGGCGCCGCCGAACGGGTTCACCGTCCCACCCCGGCCGACCCGGGCGCCCGGGGTGCCTCCGATGCCGGACGGGTCCTCGTTTCTGACCTGGCTGCGTACGCCTCGGCCCGAGGCGCCGCCCGGCGTGTGGCGGTTCGGACATCGGCCGCGGCCCGAGGAAGAGCCGGAGCGGATCCCGACGCGGCAGTTGGTCGGCGGCGCGGTGATCGCGTTCCTGTGTGGTTGGCTGTTGTGCTCGCTGCTGTACAACGGCTATCTCGGAGGCTTCTGGCTCTGGCCATGGTTCGTGCTGGCTCCGGATTCCTGGGCCCTCGGCCAGGCAGGGGCCGTGGGAGGCGTGGCCTCGTACATCTACGAAGGCTTGGTGTTCGTCGCGATCTTCGCGCTCTTCGGAAGGATCGGGCATTGGCCCGAGCTGTGGCGCCGGTATGGCCTCGCCGCCTGGCGCCGCAGCGAGCCCAGTGCCGCGCCGCCGCCCACTCCCGAAGCCGATCCTGCTGAATGGCCGGCCCTGCGCGCCGCCGGAGCCGTCGACGTCGCTGAGCGGCTTGCCGCCGATGCGCGGGCCGGGGTCATGCTGGACGTCGACCATGCCCGGATCGCCCGTGCCTGGCAGGGCGTCCGCAGCGGCCGGCACAGTCTGGCCGCCTTCAGCGGCGCCGTGCTCCAGGACGGCGCGGCCGCCTGCCTGCATCCCTCCGGCGCCCGCGACCTGCCCACCCGGCTGGCCCGGCATGATCTGCTCACCGGGCAGGTGCGGCTGGGCACCAGTGCCGACGACCCGCGTAATCCGTACGCCTACCGCGGCACCGGCCTTGCTCTCGGCCCCGAGCTGCTCGGTACCTCGCTGCTCGCCGTCGGCCCCGCCGGCTCCGGCAAGACCGGTACCGTCGTGCGGCCGCTCGCCGAGTCGTTGTGTCTGCATGCTCTCGCCGGGCGGGCCGCTGTCGTCGTGGTCGGGGCGGCGGGGGCCGGGCTCGGGCCGGCCGACGCGTATGACGTCGTCGTGCGGATCGGGAACCAGGAGTCCGAGTACGACCTGGATCTGTACGGAGGGACCGGCGACCCGGACGAGGCCGCGGCCGTGCTCGCCGAGGCACTGGTGGGGGACCTCGCCGATCCGCATCCGGGGAGTGACAGCCGGCGTTCCACGACCGTCCTCGCGCAGTTGCTGGGGCCGTTCCGGGCCGTGCACGGGCGTTTCCCGTCCGTGCCGGAGCTGCGGCAGCTGCTGGACGGGGCGCCGGGGCCGCTGGCCGCGCTGCGGCAGGGGCTGCAGGACGCCGGGCAGGAGTCGCTGCTGCGGGAACTGGATGCCCGGGAGCGGCAGCTGGGGCAGCCGGGTGATGTCGGCGGGGTGCTCGCGGACCGGGTCGCGTTGCTCGATCGGCCCGCGTTCGCCTCCTTCTTCGACACCTCGGGGACCACTCGGCCCTTCACCCTCAAGGCCCTCGACCATCCGGTACGCGTGCGGATCGACCTGCCCGAGCGCGGGCACGCCGACGCCTCCCGGATGCTGGCGCGGCTGGTGCTCGCGCAGTTCACGGCGAGTGTCGCCGTACGCGAGGACCGGTCGCTGTTCGCCTGTCTGCTGCTCGACGACGCGACCGGCGTGGTGACGCCCGAGGCCGTGCGCGGCATCCAGCGGCTGCGCTCCGGCAACGCCGGGGTCGTGCTGACCCTGCGGACGCTGGACGACGTGCCCCGGCCTCTGCGCGGGCCCCTGCTGGGCGCCACCGGCTGCCGGATGGCGCTGTCGGGGCTCACCCCGTGGGACGGGCAGGACTTCGCCGAGGTGTGGGGCAAGGAGTGGACCGAGGCCCGGGACGTCACCGACCGGCAGATCATCGCGGAGACGCCCGCGGGCAAGGCCGCGCACATGCTGCGCCGGGTGATCACCGGCAAGGCCCCGACCGCGCGGGCGGTGACCGTGCGCCAGGTCGAACGGGAGCGCTGGTCAGCCTCCGAGCTGGCCCACGGGGTGCCGGCCGGGCACGCGGTGCTGTCGCTGACCGATGTGAAGGGCGAGCACGCGCCGCCGCTGCTCGTGGATCTCCGGGGCTGACCGGGCTTCCGGAGCAGGCAGGGCTGACGTCTTCCGGACGGTGCGGGGTACGCGGGGACCGTACGGTGAGGCAGAATCGTCACAGGTCGTTCATACGTGACGGCCAAAAAAGCACAAAGATCACACAGCCCTGACGCAGACCTGAAGGCCTCATGCCCCCGACGCTCGCCTCGCTCGTCCACCACTCCGCGCTGAAACTCACCGTGCGGGCGGGCGAAGACCGCCTCGACGTGCCGGTCCGCTGGGCGCACGTCAGCGAGCTCGCCGACCCCGTCCCGTACATGGAGGGCGGGGAACTGCTGCTGGTCACGGCGCTCAAACTGGACGCCGAGGACCCGGAGGCCATGCGCCGCTACGTACGGCGGCTGGCCGGGGCCGGCGTGGTCGGGCTCGGCTTCGCCGTCGGCGTCAACTACGAGGAGATCCCCAAGGCGCTCGTCGACGCGGCCGAGGAGGAGGGCCTGCCGCTGCTGGAGGTGCCGCGCCGCACCCCGTTCCTCGCCATAAGCAAGGCCGTGTCCGCCGCGATCGCCGCGGACCAGTACCGGGCCGTCACGGCCGGGTTCGCCGCCCAGCGGGAGCTGACCCGGCAGGCGCAGACGGGCGGGCCGGAGGGGCTGCTGGCCGCCCTGGCCTCGCAGGTCGACGGCTGGGCCGCGCTGTACGACGCCTCGGGCGCCGTCGTCGCCACGGCACCGGAGTGGGCCGGGCGGCGGGCCGCGCGGCTCACCGGCGACGTACAGCGGCTGGGGGAGCGGCCCGCGCCCGCCTCCTCGGTGGTCGGCGGGCCGGAGAACGAGGACCGGGTCGAGCTGCACAGCATCGGCACGGGCCGGCGTCCCCGGGCGGCCCTCGCCGTGGGCACGGCCGCCGCCCTCGGCACCGCCGAGCGCTACGCCGTCCACTCGGCCATCGCGCTGCTGACCCTGACCACGGAACGCTCCCGGTCCCTCCAGGCTGCCGAGCAGCGGGTCGGCACGGCGGTGCTGCGCATGCTGCTGGCCGGGGAGCCCGACCACGCCCGTGCGGTCGCCGGGGACCTCTACGGCGGTCTGCTGGACGCGCCGTTCCGGATGCTGGTCGCGGAACGGGTGCCGGTGTCGGCCTCGGCCGCGCTGGCCCGTGCCGAGGCCCACTCGGGCGCCCCGGCCGCCGACCGGCCCTCCGCAGCCGCGCTCGCCGCGGCCGACACGAACGGCGATCCCCTCGCGGCGCTCGCCGACGTCATGGAGTCCGCCGCGGCCCGGGCCGGCGAGGCCGTCCTCGTCGTGCCGGAGGGCGAGCGGCTGGTGGTGCTGGCCGCGGACGGCGGTGCCGCCGCGGCGGCCTGCGGGGAGTACGCGGCAGCCCTGGAGTCGGCCCGGGCCGGCGTACGCGAGAAGGTGCCGGGCGGTGACGACGACGAGCTGGTCGTGGGCCTGTCGGCGCCGGCCGGGCCGATCGCCGCGTCCGCCGCGTACAAGCAGGCCGAACAGGCGCTGTCGGTGGCGCGGCGGCGCGGGCGCGTCCTCGTGGAGCACGAGCAGATGGCGGCCGGATCCGTACTGCCGCTGCTGGCGGACGACGCGGTACGGGCCTTCGCCGACGGGATGCTGCGGCCGCTGTACGAGCACGACGCCACGGGCCGCGGCGACCTCGTCGCCTCCCTGCGCGCCTGGCTGTCCCGGCACGGCCAGTGGGACGCGGCGGCGGCCGACCTCGGCGTCCACCGCCACACCCTCCGTTACCGCATGCGCCGGGTCGAGGAGATCCTCGGCCGCTCCCTGGACGACGCCGACGCGCGGATGGAGCTCTGGCTCGCCCTGAAGGCGACCAGCTCCGAGTAGCCAAACCGTAGTGTCCCCGCCCCGTATTGCTACGCCCCGGACAAACGACCTTCGGCCACCTCGCCCCTACCGTGGAACCGCAGCACGGACCACCCCCAACGCCGAAGGGCCGGAACCCATATGACTTCCACCCACGCCTTCTGGCTCGCCGGTCGTGAGGCCGCCGGCGAGGACACCTTCGACGTCACCTCCCCGTGGGACGGGCGGCTCGTCGGCAAGGTGAGCGTGCCGACGGACGCGCAGGTCGAGGAGGCCGTGGCCGCCGCGTACGCCGTGCGGGACGAGTTCGCCGCCACTCCGGCCCACGTCCGTGCCGCCGCCCTCGACCACGTCAGCAAGCGCCTCGTCGAGCGCACCGAGGAGATCGCCCGGCTGATCTCCGCCGAGAACGGCAAGCCGCTCAAGTGGGCCCGAGGTGAGGTCGGCCGGGCCGTGTCCGTGTTCCGCTTCGCGGCAGAGGAGGCCCGGCGGTTCAACGGAGGCGAGGCCCAGCGGCTCGACACCGACCTCGGCGGCCAGGGCCGGCTCGCCCTCACCCGCCGCTTCCCGAAGGGCGTCGTGCTCGGCATCGCGCCCTTCAACTTCCCGCTGAACCTGTGTGCCCACAAGGTCGCCCCGGCCATCGCCGCCGGCGCGCCGATCATCCTGAAGCCGGCCCCGGCCACCCCGCTGTCCGGCCTGGTCATCGGCGACCTGCTGGCCGAGACGGAACTGCCCGCGGGCTCCTGGAGCATCCTGCCGGTCGCCAACGACAAGATGCCCGCCCTGGTGCAGGACGAGCGCCTGCCCGTGATCTCCTTCACCGGCTCCGAGAAGGTCGGCTACGCGATCATGGACTCGGTGCCGCGCAAGCACTGCACCCTGGAGCTGGGCGGCAACGGCGCGGCCGTCGTGCTCGCCGACTGGGCGAGCGACGAGGACCTGGACTGGGCCGCGAACCGCATCGCCACCTTCTCCAACTACCAGGGCGGCCAGTCCTGCATCTCCGTCCAGCGGGTCATCGCGGACGCCTCCGTGTACGACCGGCTGCTGCCGCGCATCGTCTCCGCCGTCGAGGCCCAGGTCACCGGCGACCCGAGCGACGACGCGACCGACGTCGGCCCGCTGGTCAGCGAGGACGCCGCCAAGCGCGTCGAGACGTGGGTCCGGGAGGCGGTCGACGCCGGTGCCGCGCTGCTCACCGGCGGCAAGCGCGACGGCGCCTCGTACGCGCCGACGGTGCTGGCCGGTGTACCCGCCGACGTCACGCTCTCCTGCGAGGAGGTCTTCGGGCCGGTCCTCACCGTGCAGAAGGTGAACGGCGAGGCCGAGGCCTTCGCCGCCGTCAACGACTCCAAGTACGGCCTCCAGGCCGGCGTCTTCACCCACGACCTCCAGACCGCCTTCCGGGCCCACCGGGCCCTGGAGGTCGGCGGCGTCGTCGTCGGCGACGTGCCGTCCTACCGCGCCGACCAGATGCCGTACGGCGGCGTCAAGCAGTCCGGCGTCGGCCGGGAGGGCGTGCGGTTCGCGATGGAGGACTACACGTACGAGCGCGTGATGGTCCTCACCGGCCTCGCCCTTTGACCTTCCCGGACAGGCCCGAGTGGAACGGCCGCAGCCCACTGCGCGGGGCTGCGGCCGTTCCTGTTCCCAGGCGGCTGTCCGCTTGCTGCTTCGAGGCGGTACGACCGCGGGAAACGCATGTGCTCCCCGATGTCAGTGGGTCTGTCTAGTCTCTGGACGGCAGCCCATCTATCGAACGGAGGCAGCGTGGCTCAACCTGCGCGGCGGTCTGTGGTCATCGACGGGAAAATCGGCTCTCTCCCCTTCCACGACATGTCCTGGAGCGAGTTGGAGACGCTGGTATGCGAACTCGTCCAAGTTGTCGAAGAACTGTCGCCATGTCACCGCTACGGCACGCCGGGGCAGGCGCAGGGCGGGGTCGATATCACCGGTCGCGCGCCGGATGGGAGTTGGTCCGCCTTCCAGGTCAAGCAGGTGGCCCAGTTCACCGCTGCCAATGCGAAGAAGGCCTTGGACCTGTTCGTCCGTGGCCCTCGCCCTCAAGGTGCGACGCGTTTGGTCATCGTCACCTCGTGCAAGGGGACACGGACCCAGGTGCGCGAGGTGGCCCAGGAGTACCAGGACCGGCATCCGAACCTGACTCTGGGCGAGGTCTGGGACGCCGAGCACCTGTGCCGGCTTCTGCGGGTACAACCACGCATTGTCGCCCGTTACTTCGGAGACGAGGTCGCTTGGCGGTTCTGCGACACTGACGCACTCGCAGCGTTCTTCTCCGCAGCAAGCACAGGTGCGGTGGGAATCCCTGTCGCCGAAGCGGATCCCTTCGGATTGGAAATCCACGAGGCGATCTCCGTGGACGGCCACGCACAGGGCAGCGCGCTTCCCAAGTACTTTCGCCGTCCGTTCGACGACGCACTTGATGCCGCTGCAGACCAGGCTCGCAGCGGGCAAAGTGTGATAAAGGTCCTGTTAGGTGATTCCTCCACAGGGAAGTCCCGCGCGGCGTACGAAGCGATCCAGCTCCTGCCCAAGGAGTGGCGGCTGTGGCATCCGGCCGGCCAGGACGACCTGCTCGGTTCACTCCACTCCGTGGCTCCCTGCACCGTGCTGTGGCTCAACGAGATCAACCGGTACCTGCTTTCCGGCGACGCCGTTCGTGATGAGCAAGTCGCCGGACGGCTCACGGAGCTGCTGCGCAATCCTGACCGAGCGCCTGTGTTCGTACTCGGCACGGCCTGGTATGAGCACTGGTCCACGATGACGACGGCGCCGCGGAACGAACGCGCGCAAACGAAATCCCTGCTGGCCAGAGACTGGATCCGAGTGCCGGAGACGTTCAGCGAGAACGAGCTCTCAGCCCTCACCGCGGAGTCAGGGCAGACGGACGACAGGATGCTGCTGGCGGCGCGCCTCGCCGAGAGCGGGCATGTCATCCAGTATCTGGCCGGTGGCCCCGCCCAGCTCGAGCGTTACGAGATGGGCTCTCCGACAGCCCGGGCGGTGCTGGAGGCCGCCATGGATGCCCGCCGACTGGGGCACGGTCCCGACTTGCCTGCTGCCTTTCTGGAGTCTGTTGCGCCCGCGTACCTCACGCCGCTGCAGCGCGATCTATCCCCTCCCGACTGGTTCCGGCAGGCGGTGGAGTACCTGTCGGCCCCGTGCCGTGGTGTCCGCGGTCCGCTGGCTCCGGTGCCGGGCTTGGCCGTGACGGATGACCAGGAGCCGAGCCACTTCCGGTTGTCCGACTTCATCGAACTACATGCGCGACGGCACCGGAGGATGGTGTGTCCGCCCTCGGAGTTCTGGTCCGCGGGCGCACGGTGTTCTGCCGGTGCGCAGGACAAGGTCGCCTTGTCGCGGGAAGCTCTGGTCCGCGGGAGGAGGGCCGACGCCGAGTCCTTGGCCATGGCAGCGGCAGCGGAAGGGGAAGGCGGCGCTCTCTTCAGGCTCGCCGAGTGGATGAGTGAGCACGCCAACGGCGAGGACGCCGTGCTCTACTACGAGCTGGCTGCCGAAGCCGGTGACGCCCAGGCTCAAGTCGTCATTGCCTGGCGGTGCGAACGTTCTGGGCGACTCGACGACGCCGAAGCGTGGTACCGCAAGGCCCTGGAGTCCAGCGGCAGGTTCGACGCCGCAGTGGGGCTCGCCTCCGTCCTGACCTGGCGCGGACACGCAACGGCGGCGGCCAGACTTTACGGAAGGGTTCTGGAATCCGGCTTCTTCGGTGCTCGGGCCGTCGAATACCAGGCTCGCTGGATGGCCGAGAGTGGCCGCCACGAACTTGCCCTACTCCTCGCAACCTGGTCATTCGAGGCCGGCAACACTGAAGCTTTTACTGGGCTTGCCTGGCGCTACAGGTACGACGACACGCAGCGGGCGATCGACGTGCTCCTGTATGCGGCGGAAGCAGGCGATACCAACGCCCCGCGGGAGTTGGCCTGGATCTACGAAGAGGAGGGCGACTCCGCACGAGCTGATCACTTCTGTGAGGTCGCTGTCTCTCTTGGTGAGACGAACGTGCTGCGTGGGCTGGGAATGATGCGCCGCAGGAGAGGCGACCACCGTTCCGCCGCCGCCTTGTTCTGGAGGGCTTACAACCTCGGTCTCGGCTACGTGTTGTTCGAGTTGGCTGCCCTCAGGGAGACGGAGGGCAAGCTCAGGCAAGTTGAACGGCTGTACTGGCGTGCTCTGCGAGAGGGGCAGGACTACGCGGCGAATCATCTCGTGCGCATTCTGGAGACCAGCGGGCGGGTAAGAGAAGCCGAGGAACTGGCCGGTGACTCCACGGACCTTCTCCTGGTACTCGCGCGAGCGCGGGCGGACCGGGGCGAGCTGGACGCAGCAGAAGAGGTGCTGGTCGCAGTGATCGCTCAAGGAGAGGCGAGGGTGCTGTTGACCTTGGCCGAGTTCCGGCAGCGACGAGGAGACCTGGCCGGAGCGAAGCGGGCACTTCGGAAGGCGCAGGATGCCGGGGTGTCATCGGCCCCCGAGCAGTTGGCGAAACTGCTGGACGGTGGGCCGAGCATTCAGGCACCCAAACCTTGCTAATGGGAACCATTTTCATGTAAGCTTCACGAAGAGGCCCGGCACCGATGCCTTCCGGTGCCGGGCCCCTCCTTTTACGCCGGCCTGCTCCGGACCCTCAACCGGAGAAGCCGACGTGCGCGAGCCGCAGCGGGCCGCGCAGTCTCAGATGCACGTCGTGCACCCCCGCGGCGGTGACGGACGCGCTCAGCGAGACGTAGTCGTACGGGCCTGACGTGGGCGTGGCGGTCGACAGCACCGCGAGCGCCGGACCGCCGTCGAGGGACAGCTCGACCGTGCCCTCACCGGCCACCTCCACCGTCACCTCGGCGATGCCGCGCCCGAAGTCGCAGCGCCGGTAGACCAGTTCGCCCGTCGCCCCGCCCGTCGGCGTCACAGCGTCGCCCGACACCTTCGTACGGTCGACGATCTCGATGCCGCTCTGCTCGTCGAAGCCGGCCGCGGCCAGTCCGCGTGCGACGACCGGGCGCGGCAGGGCGGGCTCGCCGTCGAGCGTGACGGTCGTCCGCAGCCGGACGTCCTCGCTGGACGCTCCGGCCAGCAGCTCGTGCGTGCCCGGCTCCAGACGCCACCGGTCCTGCGCCACGTCCCAGAACTCGAAGGCGGACAGCGGTACCTGGAAGGCCAACTCCGTTGCCGCCCCGGGGGCGAGGGTGACGCGGCGGTGGTCCAGCAGCTCGCGGCGGGGGCGCGGCACGGTCGGGTCCACGGCCCGGGTGTAGAGCTGGGCGACCTCGTCGGCGGTGACGTCTCCGGTGTTGGTGACCGTGAAGGAGACGTGCACCGACCCGTCCGCCACCCGGGCTGTCAGGCCGTCGTACGCGAACGACGTGAACGACAGGCCGTGCCCGAAGGGGAACAGGGGCGTGCCCTCGAAGTACAGGTACGTCTGCCGGCTCCCGATCACGTCGTAGTCGAGGAGGCCGGGCAGGTCGGCGTCGTCGGCGTACCAGGTCTGCGGGAGGCGGCCGGCGGGGGACACGTCGCCGGCCAGCACACGGGCCAGGGCGGTGCCGGCCGCCTGGCCGCCGTGTGCCGTCCACAGCATGGCCGGCAGGTCCGCCGGGTCGACGGCGTACGGGTAGGCGGAGACCAGCGCCAGCACGGTCGCCGGGTTCGCCGCGCGGGCGGCCCGCAGCAGCCGCTCCTGGTGCCCGGGCAGCCGCAGGGTCGTACGGTCCTCGGTCTCGCGGCCGTTGATGTGCGGGTCGTTGCCCGCCACCACCACGACCACGTCGGCCCGCGCGGCGGCACGCGCCACCGCCTCCTCGCCGCGCTCGGCGACCACCAGCTCGAAGACCTCGGGATCTTCGTCGGCAACCTTCACGCCGTCGGCGGAGACACACACGTGGCGACCCGTTCCCAGGTGCTTCAGGAGGTGCCCGTTCCCATGCGGTTCCAGGCGGAACGTCTCCTGGACGACCCAGCCCCCCGGCTGGTCGGCGGAGGCGCGGACGCGGCCGTCGTCGGCGACCGAGAGGTAGCGGCCGTCGGGCGCGCGCAGGGTCAGCACGCCCTCGCCCCAGTCGACCAGCGCCAGCTCGGTGCCGGTCGCGTCGGTGGTGAGTGCGGGCAGGTCGGTGCGGCCCGCGAGCAGCGCCGGGTCGAGCGCGCCCTCGGCGCCGCGCACCTCGTCGGCGGCGTCCTCGGCCACCGGAACGTGCAGGAAGGCACCGGCGGAGGTCTTCAGCCGGACCCGGTCCACGCCCTCGGCGAACTCCACCCGCTCCGCGCCGCACCGCTCGTACAGACCCTCCAGCGGGGTCGAGCGGTGGAGGAGCGTGCCGCTGTACCAGTCGAGCTTGCACTCGTCGGCGAGCAGACCGACCACCGCGACCCGGGTGTCCGGGGCGAGCGGCAGCACGCCGTCGTTCTTCAGCAGCACGACGGCCTGCTCGGCGGCCTCCTGCGCGAGGGCGCGGTGCGCCGGGGTGTCGAACTCGCTGGTGGCGCCGTGCGGGTCGTACTCCGGGTCGAACTCACCGAGGCGGAAACGGACCGAGAGCTGCCGGCGGACGGCGGTGTCGACGTCTGCCTCGGTCAGCAGCCCGCGCTCCAGGGCGCCTTGCAGGCGGCCGATCATCTGCGAGGAGTCCGTGCCGTGGTCCGTGAAGCTGTCCACGCCCGCCACGAGGGAGGCCGCGGTGGCCTCCTCGTGGGTGTCGAAGTAGTGCTCGGATTCGACCAGGTTGCTCGGCGCGCCCGCGTCGGAGCAGACCAGCAGGTCCTCGTCGGTCCAGGTGCGCAGCTGCGTGCTCAGGTAGGGGGAGACGTGGTTGGGGCGGCCGTTGACCAGGTTGTACGCCGGCATCACGCCGGCCACCGCGCCCGCCTCGACGGTCTCGCGGAAGGCCTTCAGGTCGTACTCGTGCAGCACGCGCGGGCGCACGGAGCTCGACGTCGTGGAGCGGTCCGTCTCGTTGTTGTGGGCGAGCCAGTGCTTCAGCACGGGCGCGGTGCGCCAGTAGGTGGGGTGGTCGCCGCGCAGGCCGTGCGTGTAGGCGGTGGCGATCGCCGAGGTGAGCTTGGGGTCCTCCGAGTAGCCCTCCTCGTTGCGGCCCCACAGGGGGTGGCGCAGCAGATTGACGGTCGGCGCCCAGACGTTGAGGCCGACGCGGTCGTCCTTGGCGCGCATCGCGCGGACCTCCTTGGAGACCGCGTCGCCGACGCGCCGCACCAGCTCCGGGTTCCAGGTGGCGCCGAGGCCGACCGCCTGCGGGAAGACCGTCGCCGGGCCCATCCACGCCACGCCGTGCAGCGCCTCCTGGCCCGTGCGGAAGGCGGCGATGCCGAGCCGTTCGACGGCGGGTGCGAACTGGTGCAGGAAGGCGATCTTCTCCGCCGGCGTGAGCCGCGACAGGAGGTCGTCGATCCGCTTCGCGAACGGCAGGCGCGGATCGCGGAACGGCGGACTGGGCGGCGTGGGTGCGGTCACGTGGGATTCCCTTTGCGGTGGAGCGGCAAGGCCCTTTCGAAGCGCTTCGATGCTGAGTCGGCGACGGGTCGGGTGTCAAGAGACCGGTGCCCTCCCTTCAAGCCGTGCATGAGGAACGGTCCCCTCTCGTGCCTTCGAGGAAGTTTGGGGACGACCCTTGTGCACCCCTGGGCGTTCACTTAACCTCACAGCAACATCGAAGCGCTTCGACTACGACAAGCCCCTGCTGGGTCGAAAGTTCGCTTCGGCTCAGCCAGTTCCACTCGAGACACCGCAGCCGACGGCCCACCGCCGGGTGTCCTGGTGCGCCATGAAGGGTTGACGCAATGACGCCGAACGCCGCCTCCGCCTCCTCCGGACCGAGCCGGAGAAGTTTCCTCGCCTCCACGGCGGTCGCCACCGCAGCGGTGGCCGGTGGAATGCCACTGCTCGCCGCGTGCGGCGGGTCGGACAGTGGTTCGAAGGACGGCACGACGTCCGGCAAGAGCGCCAAGAAGCTGCTGCCGGCCTACGTCGCGAGCAACGTGGTGACGCCGGACATCCCGTCCAAGAACGGCTCGGCGATGGGCTTCACCAGCAAGCTCGACCTGGCCGACCTCAAGACCTCGGTGTCGAAGAAGCTCGGCAAGGGCAGCCGAATCAAGATCATGTCGCCGTTCTGGGGTTCGCCGCCGAAGGGCGACAACGCCTACTACAAGGCGATGAACGACCTGATCGGCGTCGACATCACCTGGCAGAACCAGGACGGCGTGACCTACGACGAGAAGCTCGGCGCGGTCCTCGCCTCCAGCGACGTGCCGGACGTCGTGGTCATCCCCAGCTGGAACATGGGCGGCAAGATACCCAGCGCCATCATCAGCAAGTTCGCCGACCTCGGCCCGTACCTGTCCGGGGACGCGATCAAGAAGTACCCGAACCTCGCCGCCATCCCGAGTGGCGCCTGGCAGTACTCCATCTTCGGCGGCAAGCTGCGCGGCCTGCCCCAGCCCGCCCCGTCCGTCGTCGGCATCGTGCCCTTCTACCGCAAGGACGTCTTCGACAAGGAGGGCTGGGAACTCCCCAAGTCCCCGGACGAGTTCCTCGCCCTCGCCAAGGAGATCAGCCGGCCCAGGGCCAAGGTGTGGGCCTGCGACGACATGAAGTGGACCGCCTTCAACATCTTCGGAGTGCTCTCAGGCAGCGAGAAGCCGCTCGGCTGGAACCTGACCGACGGCAAGATGATCTACCGCGTCGAGACCGAGGAGTACCTCGAGGCGCTGGAGTGGACGCGCAAGCTGTACGCGGCGGGTGTGGTCCACCCCGACGCCAAGGCCGTCAACCAGGGCACCGCGGGTGACCGGTTCACCTCCGGCCAGGTCCTGATGTACAACCAGAACATCTCGGACTGGTGGGGCAAGATGGCCGAACAGGCCGTCCAGAACCCCGACTTCCGTATCTCCGGCATGGACATCTTCGGCGCCGACGGCGGCGACCCCACGCTGTGGGCCGGATCCCCCGCGGGCATCTTCGCCTTCGTCAACAAGAAGGCCTCCAAGGCCGTCATCGAGGACATCCTGGCCGCCGCCAACGTCACCGCCGCCCCGTACGGCACCAAGGAGTACATGCTCACCAACTACGGGGTCGAGGGCACGCACTACACCGTCAAGGACGGGGTGCCCACCAAGAACGACAAGGGCAACCAGGAGGTCCTGAACGCCTTCGTGATGCTCGCCAGCCCCGCCCCGACCATCGCGCACCCGGACTTCCCGGACATCGCGAAGGAGCAGGTGGAGTGGCAGCAGCGGATGGGCGCCTTCACCAAGAAGTCCACCTTCTGGGGCATGCAGATCACCGAACCGGCGCGCTACACCAACCTCTCCAACGACTTCGAGCAGCTGGAGGACGACGTCGTCCGCGGCCGCAAGAAGATCAGTGACATGCAGCAGGCCGTCTCCGAATGGAAGAAGCAGGGCGGCGACAAGCTGCGCGACTGGTACCAGAAGCTGCACGACGACAACGGTTCCGCGCAGTGATCCGGGCCTGAGGCAAGGAGAAAGCCGTGTCCAACAGCACGGTGCCTCGCAGCAGGGCCGAGGCGAAGACGAGTGAGGCGGCTCCCGGGGCGGCGGGCGACCCCGCCGGTGAGCGGCCGGAGAAGAAAAAGCCCTCCGGCAAGGTCAGCCTCCGGCTGAGGCTGCGCCGCGACCGCACACTGATCCTGATGACCCTGCCGGCCATCGCGCTGGTCGTGGTCTTCAACTACATACCGATCCTGGGCAACGTCGTCGCCTTCCAGGACTACGACCCGTACGTCAGCGACAACGGCTTCATCGCGATGCTGGAGAGCCCCTGGGTGGGCTTCGAGCAGTTCCAGCGGGTCTTCGCGGACTCGGCGTTCTGGGACGCCGTGCAGAACACACTCGTGCTGTTCTTCCTCCAGCTGGTGCTGTTCTTCCCGATCCCCATCCTGCTCGCGCTGCTCATCAACAGCGTGATCAGGCCCCGGATCCGGGCGGTGTCGCAGGCCATCCTCTACCTGCCGCACTTCTTCTCCTGGGTGCTGGTCATCACCGTCTTCCAGCAGATCTTCGGCGGCGCCGGCATCATCGCGCAGACCCTGCGGCAGCGCGGGTACGAGGGCTTCGACCTCATGACCGACCCCGGGATCTTCAAGTTCCTGGTGACGGCGGAGGGCGTCTGGAAGGACGCGGGCTGGGGCATCATCGTCTTCCTCGCCGCGCTCGCCTCCGTGAGCCCCGACCTGTACGAGGCGGCGGCCATGGACGGGGCCGGGCGCTGGCGCCGCATGTGGCACGTCACGCTGCCCGCGCTGCGGCCCGTGATCGCCCTGCTGCTGGTGCTGCGAGTCGGTGACGCGCTCACCGTCGGCTTCGAGCAGATCCTGCTGCAACGCGACGCGGTGGGACCAGGGGCGGCGGAGGTCCTCGATACCTACGTCTGGTGGAACGGCGTCCGCAACCAGGACTTCAGCTACGCGGCCGCCGCGGGGCTGATCAAGGGCCTGGTGAGTGTGGCGCTCGTCCTCGCCGCGAACAAGGTGGCCCACTTCATGGGCGAGCAGGGGGTGTACAAGAAGTGACCGCCGTCATCGACAAGGCCGCCATCGAGGAGGCGGCGCGTGAACCCCGCTGGTGGGAGGCTCCGCCGAGGCCCGTCTGGGAGGAGGAGCCCAGCAGGGCAGGGGTCGCGGGCAAGGGCATCGTCCTGGTCGGCGCCTGCCTCGCCGTGCTGTTCCCACTGTGGATCGTCATCGTCACGAGCCTGTCCTCGAAGAAGACCATCACCGAGGCCGGCGGGCTGGTGATGATCCCGAAGGACATCACCTTCATCGCCTATCAGGAGCTGCTGAGCGGCGGGCAGGTGACCCGGGCGGCGATCGTCAGCGTGGGCGTCACGCTGGCCGGCACGTTGTTCTCGATGACGGTGTCGGTTCTCGCGGCGTACGGGCTGTCCCGGAGCGGGTCGCTCGGGCATCGCTGGCTGCTGATGACGCTGCTCGCGACGATGTTCTTCGGGGCCGGGCTCATTCCGACGTATCTGCTGGTGCAGTCGCTCGGGCTGACGGACACGTACCTCGCGCTGATCCTGCCGAGTGCGGTCAGTGTCTTCAACATCCTGGTCCTGCGCGCGTTCTTCATGGGGGTCTCGCCGGAGCTCATCGACAGCGCGCGGATCGACGGGGCGGGGGACTGGCGGATCCTTTGGCAGATCGTCCTTCCGCTCTCGCGGGCCGTGGTCGCGGTGATCACGTTGTTCTACGCGGTCGGTTACTGGAGTGCGTGGTTCAACGCGTCGATCTACCTCGGTGACCAGGACATGATGCCGTTGCAGAACGTCATGATCCAGCTGGTGCAGAAGCAGGAAGCGCCGGTCGGGGTGAGCCAGGCGATCAAGACCGGGCAGATCTCCGCGCTGGCGATCCAGATGGCCGTGATGGTGATGGCGTTGCTGCCGGTGGCTGTGATCTCGCCGTTCGTCCAGAAGCACTTCAAGAAGGGCATGCTCACGGGGGCGGTCAAGGGCTGACGCCCTCGACCTGGTTCTCGCCGTAGGGCTGTTCCTCGTGTGTCGGCTGCGGCTGCGTCGTGGTTGATCGCGCAGTTCCCCGCGCCCCCCAAGCCTCTCCCCAACTCTCTGCGCAAGAACCGAGGTATGTCATGAGCACGTTTCACCTCAGCAGACGTTCCGTGCTGGCCGGGACCGCTGCCGCCGCCGCGGTCGTCTCCCTTCCGATGGCCCAGGGGCGTGCGCAGGCCGCCGCTCCGGCGGGGACCGCGTACCGCTGGCGCAACGTGGTCCAGGGTGGCACCGGATTCATCACCGGCGTGCTGTTCCACCCCTCCGTACGCGGGCTCGCCTACCTGCGTACCGACATCGGCGGCGCCTACCGCTGGGACGACCGCACCGACCGGTGGATCCCGCTGACCGACCACCTCGGCTGGGACGACTGGAACCTGCTCGGCGTGGAGGCCATGGCCGTCGACCCGGCGCATCCGAACCGGGTGTACCTCGCCCTCGGCACCTACGCGCAGTCCTGGGCCGGCAACGGGGCCGTGCTGCGGTCGGAGGATCGCGGCTCCTCCTGGAAGCGCACCGACCTCACCGTCAAGCTCGGGGCCAACGAGGACGGGCGGGGCTGTGGGGAGCGGCTGCTCGTCGATCCGCGGGACAGCGACACGCTGTGGCTCGGCACCCGGCACGACGGACTGCTCAAGTCGACCGACCGGGGCGCGACGTTCAAGGCCGTGAGCTTCCCGGCCACGCCGAGCGCCACGGGCCAGGGCGTCACGCTCCTGGTCGCCGCGGGCCGCAGCGTCTACGCCGGCTGGGGCGACTCCGACGGCACCGCGGGGCAGCCCAGCCTGTACCGCACCTCCGACGGCACGACCTGGGAACCCGTCCCTGGGCAGCCCACCGGCACCGCCGCCAAGGTGCCGATCCGCGCCGCCTACGACAAGCACACACGCGAGCTGTACGTGACGTACGCCAACGTCCCCGGACCGAACGGCCAGTCCGACGGCAGCGTGCACAAGCTGCGGACGACCAACGGGAAGTGGACCGAGGTCACGCCCGTGAAGCCCGGCGGGGCGACGAGCGACGGCGGGACCGACTCCTTCGGCTATGGCGGCTGCGCCGTCGACGCCCGCCGCCCGGGCACCGTCGTCGTCTCCACCAACAACCGCTGGTCGCTGATCGACACCCTGTACCGGACCACCGACGGCGGCCGCACCTGGACCTCCCTGAAAGACAGGGCCGTCCTCGACGTCACCGAGACGCCGTACCTGAACTGGGGCGGCGACAAGCCCAAGTTCGGCTGGTGGATCCAGGCCGTCGGGCTCGACCCGTACGACTCCCGGCACGTCGTCTACGGCACGGGCGCCACCCTCTACGGCACCCGCGACCTCAAGCACTGGGCCCCGCAGATCCGCGGTGTGGAGGAGGCGTCCATCCGCCAGCTGGTCTCGCCCCCGACCGGGCAGGCGCACCTGCTCAGCGGGTCCGGTGACATCGGCGTGATGTACCACGAGCGGCTCACCGCCTCCCCGTCGCGCGGCATGGCGTCGAACCCGGTGTTCGGTACGGCCACGGGCCTCTCGCTGGCCGCGGCCAAGCCGTCGTACGTGGTCCGGGCCGGCTGGGGCGACCACGGCAACGGCGCCTTCTCGAACGACGGCGGCAAGACCTGGACCCCCTTCAAGGCCCAGCCAGACGTGGCCAAGTCCGCGCCCGGCCCGATCGCCACCAACGCCGACGGCAGCGTGCTGCTCTGGTCCTTCGGCACGGCCAACCCGGGCTACCGCTCGGCGGACAACGGCGCCTCCTGGTCCGAGGTCGCCTCCTTCCCGAAGGGCGCCGCCCCGGTCCCGGACCCCGTCGCCCCGGCCCGCTTCTACGCCTTCGACACCACGACCGGCACGCTGTTCGCCAGCACCGACAGCGGCAAGACCTTCACGGCGCGCGCCACCGGCCTGGCCTCGGGCGACAGCGAGTTCCAGCTGACGGCTGCCCCGGGCCGCACCGGCGACCTGTGGCTCAGCCTCAAGGGCAACGGGCTGTACCGCTCGACCGACGGGGGCGCGACCTTCGCCGAGGTCAGCAGCTGCCACGCCTCACACACCCTGGGCTTCGGCAAGGCCGCCAGGGGCGCTTCCTACCCGGCGATCTACATGGTCGGCTCCACGGAGACCATCACCGCCGTCTACCGCTCCGACGACGAGGCGAAGACCTGGAGGCGGATCAACGACGAGAAGCACCAGTGGGGCTGGATCGGCGCGGCCATCACCGGCGACCCGCGCGTCTACGGCCGTGTGTACATCGCCACCAACGGACGCGGCGTGCAGTACGGGGAGCCCGTCTGATGCCGGAGCGAAAAGGGCCTGCCCTGAGCGACGCCACCCGGGGCCGTCTCCTCTTCGGCGGCGACTACAACCCGGAGCAGTGGCCGAGGGAGACCTGGCACGAGGACGTCCGGCTGATGAAGGACGCCGGCGTCAACTCCGTCACCCTCGGGGTGTTCTCGTGGTCGACGCTGGAACCGGAGCCCGGCGCGCGGGAGTTCGGCTGGCTGGACACGCTGATGGACCTGATGCACGAGAACGGCATCGGGGTCGTCCTCGCCACCCCCACCGCCTCGCCCCCGCCCTGGATGGGCCGGCTGCACCCCGACACCCTGCCCGTCACCGAGGACGGCCGCACCGAGTGGTGGGGCGGCCGCCAGCACTTCTCGCACTCCAGCGCCACCTACCGGCGCTACGCCGCCGCCATCACCGAGGACCTGGCCGCCCGCTACGGCGGCCACCCGGCCCTGACGATGTGGCACATCAACAACGAGTACTGCACCTTCGACTACGGCGACGAGGCCGCAGTCGCCTTCCGCCGCTGGCTGCGCACGAAGTACGGCACCCTCGACGCCCTCAACGAGGCCTGGGGCACCGCCTTCTGGAGCCAGGGCTACGACACCTGGGACGGCATCCTGCCGCCCCGCCTGCCGCACTACATGCGCAACCCCGGCCAGGTTCTGGACTTCCGGCGCTTCACCTCCGACATGCTCCTGGAGTGTTACACCGCCGAGCGGGACATCGTCCGGCGTCACACCCCGCACATCCCGGTGACCAGCAACTTCATGCCGCTCTGGATCGGGCAGGACGCGTGGCGCTGGGCGGCGGAGGAGGACGTCGTCTCCGTCGACATCTACCCGGACCCGCGGGACCCGCTCGGCGCCCAGAACGGCGCGCTCGTGCAGGACATGACCCGCTCCCAGGCACGCGGGCCCTGGATGCTCATGGAGCAGGCGGCCGGACCGGTCAACTGGCGGGGCGTGAATCACCCCAAGCCGCGCGGCCTCAACCGGCTGTGGTCCCTCCAGGCCGTGGCCCGGGGCGCCGACGCCGTCTGCTTCTTCCAGTGGCGGCAGTCCCGGCAGGGCGCGGAGAAGTTCCACTCCGGCATGGTCAGCCACGCGGGGGAGGAAGGCCGTACGTACCAGGAGGTCAAGCAGCTCGGCGCGGACCTGGCCAGGATCGCCCCGCAGGTGACCGGCCGGCACCTCACCGCGAACGTCGCCGTCCTGCACGACTGGAACGCCTGGTGGGCCGGGGCTCATGACGGCCGCCTGTCCAGCCGGGTGGAGTACCCGGACGTCCTGCGCGCCTGGCACCGGGCCCTCTGGCAGGCACACCTCACCTGCGACTTCGCCCACCCCGAGCACGATCTGACGCCGTACTCCGTGGTCCTCGTGCCCCAGCTGTACGCGCTCACCGACGCGGCGATCGACAACCTCCTGGCCTACGTCCGCGGCGGCGGCACCCTCGTCTGCGGCTTCCTGACCGGCGTCGCCGACGAGGACGACCGGGTCCGCCCCGGCGGCATGGACGCCCGGCTGCGGGAGCTGTTCGGCATCCGCACGCTGCACGAGTGGTGGCCGCTGGACGCGGACGAGACGGTCGCGTGCGAGGGCTTCCGGGGCACGCAGTGGTCCGAGGAGATCGAGCCCGCCGACCCCGACCACACCACCCCCTACAAGGGCGGCGAACTGGACGGCATGCCCGCCGTACTGCGCAAGGGCCGGGCCTGGTACGTCTCCACGCTCCCGGAACCCGAGGCCCTGCGCGAGCTGCTGACCCGGATCGCGGGCGAGGCGGGCGTCCGGCCGGTGCTCGACGGCCTGCCCGAGCAGGTCGAGGCCGTCCTGAGAGGCGAGGTGCTGTTCGTGCTCAACCACGGCCGCGAGCCGGTGACCGTCGAGGTCCCCGGCACCCACCACGACCTGCTGACGGGGGCGGCCGTCACCGACCGGGTCACCCTCGGCCGCTACGGGGCGGCGGTGCTCCGGCCATGACCGACTCCGCACCCGTCCACGGCACGTGGGAGCCGCACCCGGCCGCTCGCTGGGAGGACGGCTTCCTGAGCGGCAACGGCCACCACGGCGCCCTTGTGTCCGGTGACCCGAACGACGAACGGGTCGTCGTCACCCATCACACCCTGGTACGGCCCAACGGCAGGGACCCCCGGCCCCCGCAGCTCGCCGCCGGCCTCCCCGCCCTCCAGGACCGCCTCCTGGCGGGTGACACGACCGCGGCCGAGACCTTCACGGACGGCAGGCCGCTCCAGTGGGTGCAGCCCTTCCACCCCGCCTTCCAGATTCGGCTGCGCCGGCCGCCGGACGACTGCCCCGGCTACCGGCGCGACGTCGACTTCACCACCGGCGTGGTGAGCACGACCTGTGCCGGCTGGGCCGGCCGCGTCTTCGTCTCCCGCGCCGACGACGTGCTCGTCCAGCAGGTCAGCGGTCCCGGTCTCATCCTCGACATCGACCTGGACCACCGGCTGCCCGGCGCCCCCGTCGGACTGGGCGTCGGCCACGGAGCCGTCCTCACCCCCGAGGGCGCCCTGCTGAGCCTGCGCGCCCGCTACCCGGACAGCGACCTGGCCTGCACCGGCGTCACCCTGCTCACCGTCACCGGCGGCACGACCACCCTCACGCCACCCGGCGTGCACATCGAGGGAGCCCGGTCCGTGCTTCTCCTCACCCGGGTGCACCGGCACACCGGCGAACTGGACGTGGTCGAGGAGGGGCGTGCCCTGCGCGACCTGCCCACCGGGTACGACGAGCTCCTCGACCGCCATGCCGCCCTGCACCGCACCGCCTACGAGCGCGTCACCCTCGACCTGGCCGCCGACCCCGCCGAACGGGCGCTGCCGGGCTCCGAGTTGCTGAAGCGGCCCCGCAGCGCGGCCCTGCTGGAGCGCCTGTTCGCGGCCGGCCGCTACCACCTGCTGTCCGCCAGCGGCCTCTTCCCGCCCCGCCTGACCGGACTGTGGACCGGCGACTGGAACACGGCCTGGTCGGGCGCGTTCACCAACGACGCCAACCTCAACCTCCAGACCGCCTCGGCCGCTGCCGCCGCCCTCCCCGAGGTCACGGAGGCCCATGCGAACCTGATCCACCGCCAGCTGCCCGACTGGCGCGACAACGCCCGCGCGGTCTTCGGCACCCGGGGCGCTGTCGCCCCCGCCCACACCGACGGCGAGTCCGGCCACTCGTACCACTTCAGCCGCGAGTACCCGCTGCACCTGTGGACCGCCGGCGCCGACTGGCTGCTCAAACCGCTCGTCGACCACGACGAGACCCACGGCACCCGCGATCCGCGCACCGCCGCCGCGCTCGCCGAAGTCGCCGTGTTCTACGAGGACTTCCTCACCCGCACGGACGAGGACGGCCGGCTCGTCGTCGTCCCCTCCTACTCGCCGGAGAACCGGCCCGCAGGCGCGAGCTGGGGCACCCTCAACGCGGCGATGGACCTCTCCGCGGCCCGCCACGCCCTGCTGACGGCCGCCGCCTACCACCCGGGCCCCGACGCCGACCGCTGGCGCGCCCTCGCCGACCGGCTCCCCCCGCACCGGATCAACGCCGACGGAGCCCTGGCCGAATGGGCCTGGCCGGGCCTTGCGGACTCCTACGACCACCGCCACCTCAGCCACCTCTACGGCGTCTGGCCGCTCGACGAGATCACCCCCTACGACACCCCCGAACTCGCGGCCGCCGCGCACCGCGCCCTGGAACTGCGCGGCGCCGAGAACGACTCCGCGCACGGACACCTGCACCACGCGCTCATCGCGGCCCGGCTCAGGGACGGCGACCGCGTCGCCCACGCCCTCGGCCAGGTCCTGGACGGCGACTTCTTCCACGCGTCCCTGATGAGCGCCCACTACCCGAACCGGAACGTCTACAACGCCGACGCCGCGCACACCCTGCCCGCCGTGCTGATCGAGATGCTCGTGCAGTCGACCCCCGACCGGCTGGTGCTGCTGCCCGCGCTGCCGGCGGCGTACCCCGATGGCGCCCTGCGCGGGGTGCGCACCCGGTTCGGGGCGGAGCTCGACCTCACCTGGACACGGGACGGCGCCACCGCCGTCATCCGGCCCGGCCGCACCCAACGCGTCGAACTGCGGACTTCCTCCGGCGCAGAATCCCTCCACCTGGTCGCCGGAGAAGACCACGTCCTCACCCTGAGGGCGTGGTAGTTCCCCCCATCCCCCCACCCCATGGAAGGGACACCATGGCATCACGCACGCTGACCAGGGTCACCAAGGCCCTGCTGGCTCCCGCCCTGGCGCTCGGCGCCACCGTCGGCCTCGCCTCCGCCCCCGCCTCGGCCGCCGTCTGGAACTCCTGCGACCAGTGGGGCCAGACCAACCTGAACGGCTACACGCTCTACAACAACATCTGGGGCGGCGGCGCCGGCAGCCAGTGCATCTGGGCCAACTCCGGTACCAACTGGGGTGTCTGGGCCAACCATCCCAACACCGGCGGCATCAAGTCCTACCCGAACCAGACCAAGGCGATCAACAAGTCGATCACCTCGCTGGGCTCGCTGTCCAGCAGCTACAACGTCAGTGTCCCGTCCTCCGGCGCGTACAACACCTCGTACGACATCTGGGACACGGACCACGACTACGAGATCATGCTCTGGGTCAACAAGACCGGCCCCGTCGGCCCGATCGGAACCTCGCAGGGCAGCGTCAGTCTCGGCGGCCACTCCTGGAACGTCTTCAAGGGCACCAACGGCTCCAACGAGGTGTTCTCGTTCATCCGCACCTCCAACTCCAGCTCCGGCACCGTGAACATCCTGCCGATCCTGAAGTGGATCAAGGACACCAAGCGCTGGATGGGCAACGAGACCATCGGTGACGTCCAGTTCGGCTACGAGGTCACCTCGTCGTCCGGCGGGCTGAACTTCACCACCAACAACCTGACGGTCAGCAGCAGCTGATCCGTGGCGAGGGCCGGGGCCGGCCGTGCCGTTCAGGCGCGGTCGACCTCGGCCCGCAGCGCGTTGTACTCGGCGAACGCCGACTCGACGTCGGCGCGGCTCAGACCGTAGCGGGACAGGTCGTAGGTGTGTTTGCGGGTGCCCTTGGGGCGGGCGACGGCCGCCGGGAGACGGGCCGCGTCGGATTCGGTCCAGGGGGCGCCGACGGCCGCGTAGAGCTTCGGGGCGCCGGTTGAGGGTTCGGAGCCGAGCCAGGAGTACGGGGCGTCCACCAACTGCTCCGCGGGGATCGCGGCCCGGGCCGCGAGACCGCGCGTCATGGCGCGGCTGAGCAGGCCGAGCCAGGTGGCGCCGATGCCGGGCAGGTCGAGCGGGCGGGTGCTGACGGCCATGCCGTGCTCGATCAGCGAGCAGAACGACGCCACGACGGTGACCGGGTCGCGGTGGCACCACACGATCGTGGCGTCGGGGAACACCCTGCGCAGTGCGTCCAGGTTTTCCAGGTGCATGGGGGACTTCAGCACCCAGCGCCGCCGCGGACGGCCGTACTGGAGCACCTGGTAGACCTGCTTGAGGTACCGGTAGTCGGCGACGAAGTCCCGCTCGCAGTGCCAGTCCAGGTACTCCGGGATCCGGGCCTGGGAGAACGGCATCAGGGCGTGCGGCAGCGCGAACGTGCACTCTTCGGGGCCCTCGGCGGCCATCGCGTGGATGTCGCGGAAACGCGGCGCGAAGAGGTCCGTGCCCTGCACCAGCCGGCGTCCGGCCGTGATCGCCCTGCGGCGCTGCCGGGGCGGCAGCTCCAGGTCGGGCCCGAGCAGTTCCCACAGCAGGGGGCACCGGTGCTCGTCCGAGATCGACAGCACCGAGTGCGTGACCGTGGTGGCGGTGCGCGGCAGCCCCACGACGAACACCGGCTTCTCGATCGGCTCCCGCTCGATCTCCGGACGCTCGGCGATCAGCCGCAGGACGCGGGCCCGGTTGGTGAGGTGCCGGCGCACGTGCACCTGCGCCGACTGCCAGCCGACCGGGGTCAGCCGATCCGCCTTCGCCCACCACCCCAGCAGCGACCGGAAGCCGTCGACGAACTCCCGGTCCCCCGGCGCCTCACCGGCCTCCACCACGATGCGGTCGAAGATCCGGTCCGGGGCACGACGGGAGGCGAAGCCCGGCCGCAGCAACAGATTCGCCAGGGTGAGGGCGAGCGGTGACGTGGACACGCAGGGAACTTATCCTCTCGAACCCGCTTGCGGTGGACGAAAGTTGGCCGAACAGGCGGAAGGGGTGGCCGGAAGACCTCCATCGATCCGGCCACCCCTCCAGCCGGCGCGGCTACTCCGCTACGGGCAGCCGCGCCCCGTCCCGCAGAAACAGCGGGATGCGGTCCAGCGGGGCGTCGACCGTCACGGACCGACCGCCCTGGTACGTCTCACCCGTCCACGCGTCCGTCCAGGTGGCCCCCGCCGGGAGGTACGCCGTCCGGGCGGTGGCGCCGGCGGTGAGCACCGGGGCGACCAGCAGGTCCGGGCCGAAGAGGTAGGAGTCGTCGACCGACCAGGTGGCCTGGTCGTCCGGGAACTCCAGGAACAGCGGCCGCATCACCGGCAGGCCCTCCTCGTGCGCCTCCCGCATGACGCGCAGGACATACGGCTTCAGGCGCTCGCGCAGCCGGAGGTACTTCTCCAGGACGGCCCCGGCCTCCTCGCCGTACGACCACACCTCGTTCGGGCCGCCGGTCATCGCGGGGCCCAGCGGCATGCCCGGGTCGCGGAAGCCGTGCAGACGCATCAGCGGGGACAGCGCGCCGAACTGGAACCAGCGGACCATCACCTCCCGGTACGCCGGGTCGTCCGGGTCGCCGCCGTGGAAGCCGCCGATGTCGGTGTTCCACCAGGGGATGCCCGACAGCGCGGTGTTGAGGCCGGCCGCGATCTGGCGGCGCAGGGTCGGGAAGTCGGTGCCGATGTCCCCGGACCACAGGGCGGCGCCGTAGCGCTGACTGCCCGCCCACGCCGAGCGGTTGAGGCTGACGACCTCCTCCTCGCCGGTGGCGACGAGGCCCTCGTAGAACGTGCGGGCGTTCTCGGCCGGGTAGATGTTGCCGACCTCCAGGCCCGGGCCGGCCCAGTAGCGCAGGTTCTCCTGGAAGCCCGGCTTCAGCTCCGGCTCGCAGGCGTCCAGCCAGAACGCCGTGATGCCGTACGGGTCGAGGTAGTTCTCCTTCACCTTCGACCACACGAACTCCCGGGCCTCCGGGTTGGTGGCGTCGTAGAAGGCCACCTGGACCGTGGACGCCACCTCCTTGTCGGGCCAGTCGGCGTGCGCCATCGGGCCGTACTGGGTGCCGATGAACCAGCCGCGCTGCTCCATGACCGGGTGGTTCTCGCTCAGCGGCGACACCGAGGGCCACACGCTCACCACCAGCTTGATGCCGAGCTCCTCCAGCTCGCGCACCATCGCCGCCGGGTCCGGCCACTCCTTCGGGTCGAACTTCCACTCACCGAGGTGCGTCCAGTGGAAGAAGTCGCAGACGATCGCCGAGATGGGCAGCCCCCGCCGCTTGTACTCCCGTGCCACCGCCATGAGCTCGTCCTGGGTGCGGTAGCGCAGCTTGCACTGCCAGAAGCCCGCCGCCCACTCCGGCAGCATCGGCGTCCGGCCGGTCACCGCGCTGTAGCGGCGCTGGGCGGCGGCCGGGTCGCCCGCCGTGATCCAGTAGTCGATCTGCCGGGCCGAGTCGGCGACCCACCGCGTGCCGTTGTGCGCCAGCTCCACACGGCCGATCGCCGGGTTGTTCCACAGCAGGGTGTAGCCGCGGCTGGAGGTCAGTACCGGGATGCCGACCTCGGCGTTGCGCTGCACCAGGTCGAGGACCAGGCCCTTCTGGTCCAGGCGCCCGTGCTGGTGCTGGCCGAGGCCGTACAGCTTCTCGTCGTCGTACGCGGCGAAGCGCTGCTCCAGGCGGTGATGGCCGTTGCCGACGGCCGTGTAGAGGCGGGAGCCGGGCCACCAGAAGTGGGCGCGGTCCTCGGCGAGCAGCTCGGCGGAATCCTCCGTCCGCAGGAAGCGGACCAGGCCCTCGGCGTTCACCTCGACGGTGAGCGTGCCGACGGTCAGCTGCCCGCGGCCCTCCTCGATCTTCACCGTGGACGGCGTCGCGGGGGCCTCGTCGAGGAGCGCGCCCGGGAGCCCTTCGAGCACCGGGCCGCCGAGCCGGGCCCGCACCCGGACCGCGTCCGGACCCCACGGCTCGATCCGTACGGTCTCCTGGCGGCCGCTCCACTCCAGCGCGCCGCCCCGCTCGCGGAACGTGCCGACGGTGGGGGAGGACTGCGCCAGACTCACCTGGGGCTGGGTTTCAGCAGGCTGATTCACGTGGCGGGCTCCTGTGCTCCTGGGGGAGTGCAGACAGAGGTGTGCGGACAGAGGTGCGCGGACATGGGGGTGCCCTGGGAGGAGGGCGGGAGAAGGGTTGGGGTGTGCCTGGGGTGTGCCTTACGGCCGGGTGGGCGCCGGCCCCGTGCTGCCCCGGACCGTCAGCTCGGGCGCGAGCAGCACGACCTCGTCGCTGCCCCGCCCCTCGAACTTGGCGACCAGGTGTTCCACGGCGTGCCGGCCCATCTCCTGCGCGGGGATGGCGACCGACGTGAGCCGCACCGAGGCCTGCGTCGCGACCTGGTCGGGGCAGATCGCGACCACCGACACGTCCTCCGGCACGGCCCGGCCCTGCTGCCGCAGCAGGGCGAGCAGCGGCTCGACCGCCGACTCGTTCTGCACGATGATCCCCGAGGTGTCCGGGCGTTCGTCGAGGATCCGGGCGAGCGTCACCGCCATCGCGTCGTACCCGCCCTCGCACGGCCGGTGCAGCAGCCGCACGCCGAGCTCCCGGGAACGGGACCGGAGCCCGTCGAGGGTGCGCTCGGCGAAACCGGTGTGCCGCTCGTATACCGCCGGGGCCTCGCCGATGACAGCGATGTCCTGGTGCCCCCGCTTCGCCAGGTGCTCCACGCACAGCGCGCCCGTCGCCCGGAAGTCCAGATCGACACAGGTCAGACCGGTGGTGTCGGCGGGCAGCCCGATCAGCACGGACGGCTGGTCCGTCGCGCGCAGCAAGGGCAGCCGCTCGTCGTCGAGTTCGACGTCCATCAGGATCATCCCGTCGGCGAGCCCGCTCCCGGCGACGCGGCGCACCGCGTCCGGGCCCTCCTCACCGGTGAGCAGCAGCACGTCGTACCCGTGCGTCCGGGCAGCGGTCGCCACTGCGATGGCGATCTCCATCATCACGGGCACGTACATGTCCGTGCGCAGCGGGATCATCAGCGCGATGATGTTCGACCTGCTGCTGGCCAGGGCACGGGCCCCGGCGTTCGGGTGGTACCCGAGCTCGCGGATGCTCCGCTCGACCCGCTGCCGGGTGTTCGCGGAGATGGACCGCTTGCCGCTGAGGACATAGCTCACCGTGCTCGCCGAGACTCCGGCGTGCTGGGCGACCTCGGCGAGGGTGACCATCCAGCTCTCCAAGCTTTGTGAAGCGCTTCGACAATGCGCGTTGCTGATATGAGTGGGTGAGGGTGGTTCGACAGTAGCTCCAGCGGGGAGTACGTGTCCATAGGTTGTCGAAGCGCTTCGATACCGAATTCCGGAACGGCGCCGGAGGGGAGGGCCGTTCCCGGGAAGACACCCCGATGCAACACCGTCCTCAGGCCCCCGACAAGTCCGGGAGCGTTCCGCCTCATCGGCTGAACGGATGCGCGAGGACTGGTGGGAGCGTCCGGTTTCGGGTACCAACGATCCAGTAGCACTGATCGGTAACGTACGGTCCTCAACATCCCTATATGCGGCGAGGTGGCCATCATGTCCGCTTCCACCACCCCCTCTTCCCGTCCCGCCGTCACCGAGCGGGAGGCCCGTGAGGTGGCGGAGGCCGCCCGGGAACAGCACTGGCGCAAGCCCAGCTTCGCCAAGGAGCTGTTCCTCGGCCGCTTCCGGCTCGACCTCATCCACCCCCACCCCCTGCCGGCCGACGAGGCGGCCCAGCGCGGCGAGGAGTTCCTCGCCAAGCTCCGCGACTTCGTCGAGACGAAGGTCGACCCGGCCCTCATCGAGCGCGAGGCCCGCATCCCCGACGAGGTGATCGACGGGCTGAAGGACCTCGGCGCCTTCGGCATGAAGATCGACACCAAGTACGGCGGTCTCGGCCTCACGCAGGTGTACTACAACAAAGCGCTCTCCCTGGCCGGCTCCGCCAGCCCCGCGATCGGCGTGCTGCTCTCCGCACACCAGTCGATCGGCGTGCCGCAGCCGCTGAAGCTGTTCGGCACACAGGAACAGAAGGAGCGCTTCCTGCCGCGCTGCGCCCGCACGGACATCAGCGCCTTCCTGCTCACCGAGCCCGACGTCGGCTCCGACCCGGCCCGCCTCGCCACCACCGCCGTGCCCGACGGGGACGACTACGTCCTCGACGGAGTGAAGCTGTGGACCACCAACGGCGTCGTCGCCGACCTGCTGGTCGTCATGGCCCGGGTCCCGAGGAGCGAGGGCCACAAGGGCGGCATCACGGCCTTCGTCGTGGAGACGAACTCGCCGGGCGTCACCGTCGAGAACCGCAACGCCTTCATGGGCCTGCGCGGCATCGAGAACGGCGTCACCCGCTTCCACCAGGTCCGCGTCCCCGCCGCCAACCGCGTAGGCGAGGAGGGCCAGGGCCTGAAGATCGCCCTGACCACGCTCAACACCGGACGGCTCTCCCTGCCCGCCTCCTGTGTCGCGGCCGGCAAGTGGTGCCTGAAGATCGCACGCGAGTGGTCGGCGGCCCGCGAGCAGTGGGGCAAGCCCGTCGCGCACCACGAGGCGGTCGGCTCCAAGATCTCCTTCATCGCGGCCACCACCTTCGCCCTGGAGGCCGTGACGGACCTGGCCTCGCAGATGGCCGACGAGGACCGCAACGACATCCGCATCGAAGGCGCCCTCGCCAAGCTCTACGCCTCCGAGATGGCCTGGACGATGGCCGACGAACTCGTCCAGATCCGCGGCGGCCGCGGATTCGAGACGGCCGAGTCCCTCCGGGCCCGCGGCGAGCGCGGCGTCCCCGCCGAGCAGCTCCTGCGCGACCTGCGGATCAACCGCATCTTCGAGGGCTCGACGGAGATCATGCACCTCCTCATCGCCCGCGAGGCCGTCGACGCCCACCTCTCGGTCGCCGGCGACCTCATCGACCCCGGGAAGTCCCTGGGGGAGAAGGCCCGCGCAGGCGCCAACGCGGGCGTCTTCTACGCCAAGTGGCTGCCCAAGCTGGTCGCCGGCCCCGGCCAGCTCCCGGCCACCTACGGCGAGTTCAAACACGGCGTGGACCTCTCCGGGCACCTGCGCTACGTCGAGCGCACCGCCCGCAAGCTCGCCCGCTCCACCTTCTACGCCATGTCCCGCTGGCAGGGCCGGATGGAGTCCAAGCAGGGCTTCCTCGGCCGGATCGTCGACATCGGCGCCGAGCTGTTCGCCATGAGCGCGGCCTGCGTCCGGGCCGAACTCCTGCGCAGCCAGGGCGACCACGGCCGCGAGGCCTATCAGCTCGCCGACGTCTTCTGCCGCCAGTCCCGCATCCGGATCGAGGAGCTCTTCAACCGGCTGTGGACCAACACCGACGACCTCGACCGCAAGGTCGTCAAGGGCGTCCTGTCGGGCACATACGAGTGGCTGGAGCGCGGCATCGTCGACCCGTCGGGCGAGGGGCCGTGGATCGCGGACGCGACACCGGGCCCGTCCCAGAAGGAGAACGTCCACCGGCCGATCCGCTGACCGGCCACCCCGGGGGCGCGGGCCGGTGTGGCGCGCGCCCCGTCGAGGGGGATGCGCTGTCCTCACACACGATGCTTACGGCAACAATGGAGGAATGAGCGACAGTCCAGCCCCCCTCGCCGATCCACACCTGGTCTACGACCCCGTAGCGGGCGACGGCCCGAAGGACGTGGTGATCCTCGGCTCCACCGGGTCCATCGGCACGCAGGCCATCGACCTCGTGCTGCGCAACCCCGACCGGTTCCGGGTCACCGGCCTGTCCGCCAACGGCGGCCGCGTCGCCCTCCTCGCCGAGCAGGCGTACCGGCTGCGGGCGCGCACGGTCGCGGTCGCCCGCGAGGACGTCGTACCGGCCCTGCGCGAGGCGCTCACCGCGCAGTACGGCACCGGCGAGCCGCTCCCCGAGATCCTCGCCGGCCCGGACGCGGCCACGCAGCTCGCGGCGTCCGACTGCCACACCGTGCTGAACGGCATCACCGGCTCCATCGGACTCGCCCCGACCCTGGCCGCCCTGGAGGCGGGCCGCACCCTCGCGCTCGCCAACAAGGAGTCGCTCATCGTGGGCGGCCCGCTGGTCAAGGCCCTCGCCAAGCCCGGGCAGATCATCCCGGTCGACTCCGAGCACGCCGCCCTCTTCCAGGCCCTGGCCGCCGGCACCCGCGCCGACGTCCGCAAGCTGGTCGTCACCGCCTCCGGCGGCCCCTTCCGCGGCCGGACCAAGGCGGAGCTGGCCCACGTCACCGTCGACGACGCCCTCGCGCACCCCACCTGGGCCATGGGCCCGGTCATCACGATCAACTCCGCGACCCTCGTCAACAAGGGCCTGGAGGTCATCGAGGCACACCTCCTCTACGACATTCCCTTCGACCGCATTGAGGTCGTCGTGCATCCCCAGTCGTATGTCCACTCGATGGTTGAGTTCACGGATGGATCGACACTGGCCCAGGCGACCCCGCCCGACATGCGCGGGCCCATCGCCATCGGCATCGGCTGGCCCGAGCGCGTCCCCGACGCCGCGCCCACCTTCGACTGGAGCCAGGCCTCGACCTGGGAGTTCTTCCCGCTCGACAACGAGGCCTTCCCGTCGGTGAACCTCGCGCGGCACGTCGGCGAGCTCGCGGGCACCGCACCGGCGGTGTTCAATGCGGCCAACGAGGAGTGCGTGGAGGCGTTCCGCCAGGGCGCGCTGCCCTTCAACGGGATCATGGAGACCGTCACCCGGGTCGTCGAGGAACACGGCACCCCGCGTACGGGAACCTCACTCACCGTGTCGGACGTCCTCGAAGCGGAGACCTGGGCGCGGACCCGGGCCCGGGAACTGGCGGCACAGACGGCGGAGGCCCGTGCATGACGACCCTGATGTTCATCCTCGGCATAGGTCTCTTCGTGGTCGGCCTGCTGTTCTCGATCGCGTGGCACGAGCTGGGGCACCTGTCCACCGCCAAGCTGTTCGGTATCCGCGTGCCGCAGTACATGGTCGGTTTCGGCCCGACCGTGTGGTCGCGCAAGAAGGGCGAGACCGAGTACGGGCTCAAGGCCATCCCCTTCGGCGGCTACATCCGCATGATCGGCATGTTCCCGCCCGGCCCCGACGGTCGGCTGGAGGTCCGCTCCACCTCCCCGTGGCGCGGCATGATCGAGGACGCCCGCTCGGCCGCGTACGAGGAGCTCAGGCCCGGCGACGAGAACCGCATGTTCTACACGCGCGCGCCCTGGAAGCGCGTGATCGTGATGTTCGCGGGGCCCTTCATGAACCTGGTCCTGGCCGTGGCGCTGTTCCTCACCATCCTGATGGGCTTCGGCATCACCCAGCAGACCACCACGGTCAGCTCCGTCTCCCAGTGCGTCATCGCGCAGAGCGAGAACCGCGACAAGTGCGAGAAGGGCGACCCGGCCAGCCCGGCCGCCGCCGCGGGCCTCAAGGCGGGCGACAAGATCGTCTCCTTCAACGGCGTCCGGACCGACGACTGGAACAAGCTGTCCGACCTGATCCGCGCCACCCCCGGCAAGGAGGTGCCGATCGTCGTCGACCGCAAGGGCCAGGACGTCACCCTGCAGGCGAAGATCGCCACCAACCAGGTCGCCAAGAAGGACTCCGGCGGACAGATCGTCGAGGGCGAGTACGTCCGGGCCGGCTTCCTCGGCTTCAGCGCCGCCACCGGCGTGGTCAAGCAGGACTTCGGCGAGTCCGTGACCTGGATGGGCGACCGGATCGGCGAGGCCGTCGACTCCCTCGCCGCCCTCCCCGGCAAGATCCCGGCCCTGTGGAACGCGGCCTTCGACGGCGCCCCGCGCGAGGCCGACTCCCCGATGGGCGTGGTCGGCGCGGCCCGCGTCGGCGGCGAGATCTTCACCCTCGACATCCCGCCGACCCAGCAGCTGGCCATGGCCCTCATGCTGGTCGCCGGCTTCAACCTCTCCCTGTTCCTGTTCAACATGCTCCCGCTGCTGCCGCTCGACGGCGGCCACATCGCGGGCGCGCTGTGGGAGTCGTTGCGCCGCAACATCGCCAAGGTGCTGCGCCGGCCGGACCCGGGGCCCTTCGACGTGGCGAAGCTCATGCCGGTCGCCTACGTGGTCGCCGGGATCTTCATCTGCTTCACGATCCTGGTCCTGATCGCGGACGTGGTTAACCCGGTGAGAATCTCCTAGTCATACGGCGTTCGAGGCGGCTCGGCACACTTTGTGCCGGGCCGCCTCCCATTGAGTGGCAATGCGACTGGGATGTGCCCGCGCCAAGGCATGTGCCGTAATCTCGAAGCTCGGAGCCCGCTGCTCACGGGACCGGACCTTGATCCACGACTTGGGGTTGCACAGCAGATGACTGCGATTTCTCTCGGCATGCCGTCCGTTCCGACCAAGCTCGCCGAGCGCCGGAAGAGCCGGCAGATCCAGGTCGGATCCGTGGCCGTCGGCGGAGACGCCCCCGTCTCGGTCCAGTCGATGACGACCACGCGTACGTCCGACATCGGCGCGACCCTCCAGCAGATCGCCGAACTCACCGCCTCCGGCTGCCAGATCGTCCGCGTCGCCTGCCCGACCCAGGACGACGCCGACGCCCTCGCCACCATCGCCCGCAAGTCGCAGATCCCGGTCATCGCCGACATCCACTTCCAGCCGAAGTACGTCTTCGCCGCGATCGAGGCCGGCTGCGCGGCGGTCCGCGTCAACCCCGGCAACATCAAGCAGTTCGACGACAAGGTCAAGGAGATCGCCAAGGCGGCCCGGGACCACGGCACGCCGATCCGCATCGGCGTCAACGCGGGCTCCCTCGACAGGCGCCTCCTCCAGAAGTACGGCAAGGCGACCCCCGAGGCCCTGGTCGAGTCGGCCCTGTGGGAGGCGTCCCTCTTCGAGGAGCACGACTTCCGGGACATCAAGATCTCCGTCAAGCACAACGACCCGGTCGTGATGATCGAGGCGTACAAGCAGCTCGCCGAGAGTTGCGACTACCCGCTGCACCTCGGCGTCACGGAGGCCGGTCCCGCCTTCCAGGGCACGATCAAGTCGGCGGTCGCCTTCGGCGCGCTGCTCAGCCAGGGCATCGGCGACACGATCCGCGTCTCGCTGAGCGCGCCCCCGGCCGAGGAAGTGAAGGTCGGCCTCCAGATCCTGGAGTCGCTGGGCCTCAAGGAGCGCGGCCTGGAGATCGTCTCCTGCCCGTCCTGCGGCCGCGCCCAGGTCGACGTCTACAAGCTGGCCGAAGAGGTCACGGCCGGCCTCACCGGCATGGAGGTCCCCCTCCGCGTCGCCGTCATGGGCTGCGTCGTCAACGGCCCCGGCGAGGCCCGCGAGGCCGACCTCGGCGTCGCCTCCGGCAACGGCAAGGGCCAGATCTTCGTCAAGGGCGAGGTCATCAAGACCGTCCCCGAGTCCAAGATCGTGGAAACCCTCATCGAGGAGGCCATGAAGCTGGCCGAGCAGATGGAGAAGGACGGCGTCACCTCCGGCGAGCCGTCGGTGGCGGTAGCGGGCTGACCGTCCGGCGACGGATCCGGCCGGGAGGGGCCGCACGCCGCCTCCCGGCCGCCGACGAGGGTGTACCGGTCCCGCCACCGTGCCGTCCCGGTCGTACGGGTTCCCGCCACCGTGCCCTCCCGGTCGTACGGGTTCCCGCTACAGTGCCTCCCCGTCACCGTGACCGTGCCCCCGGCCCACCCCGTCGGGCCCTGCGCGCACGCCGAGCAGTCAGCGCGGCGGAGTACGTGGTGAACAGCGACACACGTGACGCGTCCTGCCGCGCACCGCGCAGGGCCCACCTGAAACCGAGGAACAGCAGCACCTGCCGGAGCAGCACCGGGCCCGTGAGCACGGTGAGGGCCAGCACGGCGACGACCGGCGAACCGTCGAGCAGACCGACGACGAAGTGAAGCACGGCACCTCCCAGAACCGCCCGGCAGCACCGGGCACCTGAGACGAGTGCACCCCGCGCACGCCCCGCGCGGAGAAATCCCGGACGTCCGGGAACAGCTGCCGGACTGACCGATTCCGCTGGACGGCCCCGGACCGTCCCGGACACCATGGACACCTGTCCCGGACAGGCTCCGTCGAGAGGGCACCGTGGAGACGTGGCGGCACTTCCGGGCGGAGCTCGCCCGGCTCATGCGAGAGGGCGACGTCACCGTCGCACAGGTGGTCAAGGCCACCAGGCCGGCTCGGGACGTACCCGGCCCGTCCTTCACCATCGGGCGAGAGACCCTCTACGGCTACCTGAGAGACCGTGAGGCGGGCGTCGGCAACGGCGACTGGCACACCGTCGAGGCGCTGCTGCGCCGCATCGACTCCCTCGCCAGGGGCAAGGGCCGTGCCCTGGACATCGACTACGCCCACTGGGAGGAGTCCTGGCAGAACCTCCGGGACCGGCAGGGCACTTCAGGCACCCGGCAGGACCGGGAGTTCACCCCGCGCCTGTCGGCCGACACCTGGATCGGCGGCTGGGACGGCGCCGCCGATGCCGTACTGGCCTGCTCCTCGGCACAGGAGTTCGTGGTCTGGCCGGCGGGCCAGGAGCGGCTCGACGCGCTGGCGCAGGCCGTCACCAGGCTCAGCGCCGCCTGCGAACCGGAACTGGCACGGGACGCGGCGGCACGGCTCGTCGCCGGTGCCGACGCGGAGCTGGGCGAGGCGAGCCCCAAGACCCTGGCCGCACGGCACGCACTCGCGTTCTGGACCGGCCACACCCAGGACGTCCGCCGCGCCCTGGAGCTGACGACGGACCTGCACGCGGACTGCTCACGCCACCTGGGGCCGGAGCACATCCTCACCCGGCTCGCCGCCCTGCGGAGGGCCCTCTGGCTCGGACACATGGGCCGCTGGCACGAGGCGAACCGGCTCTACGCCCAGACCGCCCGGAGCGAAGCCGCGCACCCCGACCGGGACCGCACCCTCTGGCTGCTCGCCCGCTGGGGCATGGCCCGCACTGGCGGCCGGTCGGGCAACTGGATCCACGCGCACATCGAACTCGACCAGCTGCTGCCCGACATGATCACCGCCTTCGGGCCCGACGATCCGGCCGCACTGGCCGCCCGCCACTCCCATGCCTGGGCCGCCGCACGCGCGGGCGACCACGACACGGCATGCGCCCTGCTGACCCGGCTCGCCGACCAGGCTGACGCGGCCGTGGGCCCCGGCCACCCCACCAGCCTGCGCATCCGCATCTCGCTGGCCTACTGGGCGCAGCGCTGCGGCTCGGCCGAGGACGCGCTGTCCATGGCCACGGCCGTGCGGAAGCGCTGCGAGGCGCTGCTGGGCCCGGACCATCCCCTCAGCACCGAGGCCGCCGAAGTCGAGGCGCTGTGCCGGCTGGACGCCGATCCGGACACGGCGATCGACGACCTCCGGGACGTTGCCTCGCGCCGCGAGCAGCATCTCGGCCACGGGCATCCCCAGACGGTGCAGGCCTGGTCGAACTACGCGGCGGTCCGGGCCACGATCGACGGGCCTCTTCCGGTCCTCGGCCTGTTCCGCGATCTCGCCCGGGACTGCGCTCAGGCACTGGGCGAGGACCACCCCGAGACACTCCGCGTCCGGATGAACCTGGCCATCGCCACCCTCGAGACCGAGGGGGCCGTCGCAGCCCGGCCGCTGTGCGCGCGGGTCGTCGCGTCGCTCCGCAGAGTGCTGGGGGACGAGCACCCCGAAACCGTCCTGGGCAGGGAACTCCTCCAGGAGATCGACCGGGGGGAGCGGCCGGGAACGGACACGGGGCACGGCCCGCGACGGTGGGTTCACTCCAGGCACTCGTACGGCACGCACGGCGAGGGAGGCGGCAACGGGAGCGACCGTGCCCTCAAGTGCGACATCGACCCCGTCCTGTGGCCGCCCGACCCGGACGCCGGCACCGAGGCCACCGGCGACGGCTCCACCACGGACGGGTACGCGGTGCTGCGTGCCGTGGCGGCGCTGCCGGTGAGCACATGGAGCTACCGGGGCGAGGAGGGCGTACGGCACCTCGGTCCCATGGCCCAGGACTGGTACGCCGCCCTCGGGCTGGGAGCCGACGACCGGACCATCCACCCCATCGACGCCAACGGGGTGTCCGTCGTCGCCGTACAGGCCCTGTACCGGATGGTGCGCGGCCTCCAGGACGAGGTGAGCCGGCTCGGCAAGCGGCTCGACGACCGATGACGCCAGGTCCGCGGGCGTCCCGTCGGTCAAGGCACCGCACGCGGGCGGCACTCCCAAGCTCCGCCAGGTACAGTGCGTGGATCAGCCGACCCCTGTGTGTGAGGCCCCGCACGTGTTGACGCAGACCACCTCCCGGGTCCTCGAACCGAGCGACCTGGACGCCGCGCTCGCCATACTCGACCGCGAGCCGGTCGCCAACGCCTTCGTGACGTCCCGGGTGCAGATCGCCGGCCTCGACCCGTGGCGGCTCGGCGGAGAGATGTGGGGCTGGTACGAGGACGGCATGCTGACGTCCCTGTGCTACGCGGGCGCCAACCTCGTCCCGATCTGCGCCACTCCGCGCGCCGTCCGCGCCTTCGCCGACCGCGCCCGCCGGGCCGGCCGCCGCTGCTCCTCCATCGTCGGACCGGCCGGTTCCACCGCCGACCTGTGGCGACTGCTGGAACCCCAGTGGGGCCCGGCCCGCGACGTCCGCCGCCACCAGCCGCTCATGGTCACGGACCGCCTGCCGGACGGCATCGCCCCGGACCCCTACGTCCGTCGCGTCCGCAAGGACGAGATGGAGAAGATCATGCCGGCGTGCGTGGCGATGTTCACCGAGGAGGTCGGCGTCTCCCCGCTGGCCGGCGACGGCGGCCTCCTCTACCAGGCCCGCGTCGCCGAACTCGTCGGATCCGGCCGCGCCTTCGCCCGCTTCGACGCGGACGGCAAGGTCGTCTTCAAGGCCGAGATCGGCGCCGCGACCGACCGCGCCTGCCAGATCCAGGGCGTCTGGGTCGCCCCCGAGTACCGGGGCACCGGCCTGGCGGCCCCGGGCATGGCAGCGGTCCTGCGCTACGCCCTGGCCGACGTGGCCCCGGTGGCGAGCCTGTACGTCAACGACTTCAACACGGCAGCGCGCAGGACGTACCAGAGGGTGGGCTTCCAAGAGGTCGGCGCCTTCATGAGCGTGCTGTTCTGACAACTCGAAGCCCCCTGTAGGCTCCCCGCCATGGACCTGGTGATCGGCCCCCTCGACCTCTCCGGCCACGTCGACGAGGCCCTGGAAGTCCAAGCCGTGGCATTCGGACTGGGCCCCGACGAAGTCGCAGTCCGCCGCCAGATCGTCCTGCGCCACATGACCTATCCGGGCGCCCGCGCCCTCGGCGCGACAGTCGGCGGCAACCTCGTCGGCTTCGTCTACGGCATGCCCAACGACCGCGCCCACTGGTGGTCCACCGTCGTGGAGCCGTACCTCAGGGCGAACCACCACGACCACTGGCTCGACGACGCCTTCGTGATCACCGAACTGCACGTCCACCCCGCCCACCAGAACCGGGGCATCGGCCGCTCCCTGATCACCACGATCACCGACGGCGCCGCCGAACCCCGGTCGATCCTCTCCGCGATCGACACCGAGAGCCCCGCCCGCGCGCTCTACCGCTCCCTCGGCTACCGGGACCTGGCCCGCCAGGTCCTCTTCCCGAGCGCCCCCAAGCCGTACGCCGTGATGGGCGCTCCGCTCCCGCTCCTGCGCCGTTAACCGATTTCCACCGCCCGGCACCCCCCGGATAACCTCCTGGCATCACCTACACGCAGCAGGAGCAGAAAAGCCATGGCGAACGTACCGGTCCAGCGCATGTCCCAGTTGATGGCGAAGACGTTGCGCGACGACCCGGCGGACGCCGAGGTCCTCAGCCACAAGCTCCTCGTCCGCGCCGGCTACGTGCGCCGCACCGCCGCCGGAATCTGGAGCTGGCTGCCGCTCGGCAAGCGGGTCCTGGCCAACGTGGAGCGCATCGTCCGTGAGGAGATGGACGCCGTCGGCGCCCAGGAGGTGCTGCTCCCCGCCATCCTGCCGCGCGAGCCCTACGAGGCCACCGGCCGCTGGGACGAGTACGGCCCCGAGCTGTTCCGCCTCCAGGACCGCAAGGGTGGCGACTACCTCCTCGGCCCCACACACGAGGAGATCTTCACCCTGCTGGTGAAGGACCAGGCGTCCTCCTACAAGGACCTGCCGGTGATCCTCTACCAGATCCAGAACAAGTACCGCGACGAGGCCCGGCCCCGCGCCGGCATCCTGCGCGGCCGCGAGTTCCTCATGAAGGACTCCTACTCCTTCGACACCGAGGACGAGGGCCTCGCCCGCTCCTACGCCCTGCACCGCGAGGCCTACCAGAGGATCTTCGCGCGCCTCGGCCTCGACTACCGCATCTGCGCCGCCACCGCCGGCGCGATGGGCGGCTCCAAGTCCGAGGAGTTCCTCGCCCCCGCCGAGGCCGGCGAGGACACCTTCGCCGACTGCCCGAACTGCGACTTCGCCGCCAACACCGAGGCGATCACGTACGAGCTGAAGCCCGTCGACGCCGCCGACGTCCCGGCCGCCGAGGACATCCCGACCCCCGACACCCCGACCATCGAGACCCTCGCCGCGTCCCTCGGCGTCCCGGCCTCGGCCACGCTGAAGAACCTCCTCGTCAAGGTCGACGGCGAGATCGTCGCCGTCGGCGTCCCCGGCGACCGCGAGGTCGACATGGACAAGGTCGAGGCGCACTTCGCCCCGGCCGTCGTCGAGCTGGTCACCGAGACGGACTTCGCGGCCCGCCCCGACCTGGTCCGCGGCTACGTCGGACCGCAGGGCCTGGACAAGGTCACGTACATCGCCGACCCGCGGGTCGCCCCGGGCACGTCGTGGATCACCGGCGCCAACAAGGCCGGCACGCACACCAAGAACGTCGTCGCGGGCCGCGACTTCGAGGTCGACAGCTACGTCGACGTCGTGGTCGTACAGGAGGGCGACCCCTGCCCGAAGTGCGGCACGGGCCTCGTCCTCGACCGGGCCATCGAGATCGGCCACATCTTCCAGCTGGGCCGCAAGTACACCGACGCCCTCAAGCTCGACGTCCTCGGCCAGAACGGCAAGCCGGTCCGCGTCACCATGGGCTCCTACGGCATCGGCGTCTCCCGCGCGGTCGCCGCCATCGCCGAGCAGAGCGCCGACGACAAGGGCCTGTGCTGGCCCAAGGAGGTCGCCCCGGCCGACGTCCACGTGGTCGCCGCCGGCAAGGCCCTCCAGACCGAACTGGCCCTCGACATCTCCCAGAAGCTGGCCGCCGCCGGTGTCCGCGTCCTGGTCGACGACCGCGCCGGCGTCTCCCCGGGCGTCAAGTTCACCGACTCCGAGCTGATCGGCGTACCGCAGATCCTGGTGGCCGGGCGGCGCGCGGGCGACGGTGTGGTGGAGCTGAAGGACCGCCGCACCGGCGAGCGCGAGGAGCTGACGGTCGAGGAGGCCGTCGCACGGCTCACGGCCTGAGTGCCCTGGCCCTGTGAGCGCTCCGGGCCTGCGGAGCGCTCACAGCCAGCCCGCGAACTCCAGCAGCAGCTCCGCGTCCCGCGGGCGTCCGACCCGCCCCGCCCGCACGCCCGACTCCACGGCCCGGAACAGCGTCCAGCCGCGCAGCCGCTCCTGGTCCACGTCCAGGGACTCGGCCAGCCGCTTCACCCGGCGCCGGGTCGTCGCCGCGCCGGACGGCTGGGCGATCAGGTCCTCCACCCGGTCGCGGACCAGCCGGGCCAGATCGAAGGCGCACTCGCCCACCACCGGATCGGGTCCCACGGCCAGCCATGGCATCCGCTCCCCGGCGAGCACCTTGCTCTGCCGGAACGTGCCGTGCAGCAGACGGTGTTCGGGCGGCGCGGCCAGCAACTCCTCGCGCGCCGCGAGTGCCACGTCGACCAGCGGCGCCACCTCGGCATCGACCCGGGCACGTGCCCGCATCGCCTCGGCCTGCCGCCCGGTCCGCTCGGCCACGGTCTCGAAGGGGAAGTCGGCCGGCGGCTCCACCCACAGCCGCCGCAGCGTCCCCGCGGCCTCCAGCAGCGCCTTCGCCTCCGGCAGCGACCGCACCGACACGTCCGGATGCAGCCGCTCCAGCAGCAGCACACCCTCGGTCCGACAGGGTTCGAGCAGCTGTACGGCACCCCGCCCGGCCCAGTGCGTGAGCGCGGCCCGCTCCGCCTCCGGGCGGGCCCGGCCCGGCGCCAGCTTCAGCACGGCGGGCTTCCCGTCGGCCGTCCGCACCAGCACGACCAGGCTGCTGCGCCCCCCGGGCACCTGCACCCGCTCCACGGTCAACTCGCGTAGCGCGACGGCCTGCTGCGCCGCCTCGGGCAGCTTCTCCAGCCAGTCGTCACCGTCCGGTGCCGTCTCACCGAGCGCCCTGACCAGACGCTTCGGCGGTTCGAAAACCATGCGCGAGTCGTTCCCTTCGTGCTGTCCGCGGTGCGTGCCCCGCGGGGGTCACGCCGTCGGCGCCGCCAGGGGCGGGGCCGTGCCGGCCCGCTCGGCGAGCCCAGGGAAGGCTACGCTCTCGCCGCGCCAGCGCACCGCCCGCACCGCCGCCTCCCGCAGCGCCTCGGCGGCCAGGGCCCGCCGCGCGCCGCTCGCCGCGCGCACCAGGTCCGAGTACACCCCGGCCACCCGGTCCTCCAGCTCGGCGGCGAGCCGCACGGCCGCCGCCGCGTCCGGCACCGGGAACGGCAGCGCGTACCCGGCGGCCGCCGCCCCGGGCCTGCCCCCCAGGTCCTTCACCTCGCGCACCAGCGCGTCCCGGCGCGCCCGGTGCGCGTCGTACGCCGTCCGTGCCTCGGCGCGCCGTCCGTCGCCGATCCGCCCGCCGACCACGCCGTACCCGTACACCGCCGCGTGCTCGGCCGCCAGCGCCGCCTGGAGGGCCCGCAGCTCCCGGTCCTTCGCCTCGCTCACGCGCCACCCTCCGTCAGCAGATACACGTGCGCCGCCCCGGCCGCCGCCACCGACGCCAGCAGCCGCGCCAGCTCGCCCGGCACGTCGAGCAGCGCCTTGGCCCGCCGGTCGGCGAGCTCCCGCTCCGCGGCGGCGAGGGCCGCCAGCGCGTCCTTGTCGTCGCCCGGCACGGCGGCGGCCGAGGAGGAAGCGGAAGGGGAGGAGGGAGAGGGGGACGGCTTCCGGCCCGGGCCCCCTCCGAAGGCCTGCGCATGCCGTACGGTCTCCGCCCGCAGCGGCCCCAGCCGCTCCGCGAGCCCCGGGTGGGCGGCGATCACGGCGTCGTACCGCTCCACCAGCCCCTCGCTGTCCCGCGCCGCACGCGCGCGTGCCCGGCGCTCGGCCCCCGACGGGCCGTTCTCGGAGGCACCCGGACCCTCGCCCCCGGCGGTGCAGCCCGCCAGGGCGAGGGCCGCCGGGCCGACGGCGAGCAGAGTCCTTCTGCGCGGCCCCCAGTGGGCGCGCGGAGATGAGGGGAACGGCACGTCAGACGTCCTCGGGAGCTCGTAAGAGAAAGAAGCGACTCTAAGGGCTGAACGCCCGTGATCACGGTACCCGGGCCCCCGCCCGGGACCACTCAGCGGCACCGTTCGTCACCGGGTGGACGGCAACACACCCCGCGACCGGATACCCTTTGACCAGACACGCGACCCATCCCACAACAGCACACGCGGCCGAGGAGTCACCCGGATGAGCACCACCCAGAGCGAGAGGCTGCGAGAACTGCTGGAACCGCTCGTCGCATCCCAGGGTCTGGACCTCGAAGAGATCGAAGTGGACTCCGTCGGACGCAAGCGTGTGCTGCGCGTCGTCGTCGACTCGGACACGGGCGCCGACCTGGACCAGATCGCCGATGTGAGCCGCGCGCTCTCGGCGAAGCTCGACGAGACGGACGCGATGGGCGAGGGGGAGTACACCCTCGAGGTCGGCACCCCGGGCGCGGAGCGCCTCCTCACGGAACACCGGCACTACGTCCGCGCCACGGACCGGCTGGTGAAGTTCCAGCTGGCCGAGGGCGGCGAGCTGGTCGCCAGGATCCTCAAGGTCGACGACGAGGGAATCGACACCGAGGTGCCCGGGGTGAAGGGCCGCAAGGCCACCGCGCGCAGACTCGCCTTCGACGACATCGTCCGGGCGCGCGTCCAGGTCGAGTTCAGCCGCAAGGACAACAAGAAGGAAGAGGAGGCGTAGCCGTGGACATCGACATGAGTGCCCTGCGGGGCTTGGTTCGGGAGAAGGAGATCTCCTTCCCCCTGCTGGTCGAGGCGATCGAGTCGGCCCTCCTCATCGCCTACCACCGCACCGAGGGAAGCCGCCGCCACGCGCGCGTGGAGCTCAACCGGGAGACCGGCCATGTGACCGTGTGGGCGAAGGAGGACCCCGACGACCTCGAGGAGGGCCAGGAGCCCCGCGAGTTCGACGACACCCCGTCCGGCTTCGGCCGTATCGCCGCCACCACGGCCAAGCAGGTCATCCTGCAGCGCCTGCGCGACGCCGAGGACGACGCGACGCTCGGCGAGTACGCCGGCCGCGAGGGCGACATCGTCACCGGCGTGGTCCAGCAGGGCCGCGACCCGAAGAACGTGCTCGTGGACATCGGCAAGCTGGAGGCCATCCTGCCGGTGCAGGAGCAGGTGCCGGGCGAGACCTACCCGCACGGCATGCGGCTGCGCAGTTACGTCGTCCGGGTGGCCAAGGGCGTCCGCGGCCCGTCCGTGACGCTGTCCCGGACGCACCCCAACCTGGTGAAGAAGCTCTTCGCCCTGGAGGTGCCGGAGATCGCCGACGGGTCCGTGGAGATCTCCGCTATCGCCCGTGAGGCCGGTCACCGCACGAAGATCGCCGTACGGTCCACCCGGTCCGGCCTGAACGCCAAGGGCGCCTGTATCGGCCCCATGGGCGGCCGTGTGCGCAACGTGATGGGCGAGCTGAACGGCGAGAAGATCGACATCGTCGACTGGTCGGAGGACCCGGCCGAGATGGTGGCGAACGCGCTGTCCCCGGCCCGTGTCTCCAAGGTGGAGATCGTGGACATGGCGACCCGGTCGGCCCGAGTGACGGTGCCCGACTACCAGCTGTCCCTGGCCATCGGCAAGGAAGGGCAGAACGCCCGCCTCGCGGCCCGGCTGACCGGCTGGCGGATCGACATCCGGCCGGACACGGAACCCGCCGCGGACCGGACCGGGGAATAGATCCAAGCCGCGGGTCGTTCAGATCACGACAGGTTCGGGCGCGGCAACTGTTCGAATCCTGCCCCAAAGGGGTGAGGCGCCTACGGGGAGGTAGACTTAACGGTGTCTGGCCGGACGCGCACCCGCGCATGCCCTGAACGCACCTGTGTGGGGTGTCGGGAGCGAGTGGCCAAGGCCGATCTTTTGCGGATCGTGTTGATCGAGGGCGCATGCGTCCCTGATCCACGCGGTACGCTGCCCGGCCGGGGTGCGTATGTGCATCCCACACCGGTCTGTCTTGACCAGGCGGTCCGCCGCCGGGCGTTCACGAGGGCACTGCGCGCCCCGGGAGCGCTCGACACAAAGGCGTTGCGCCAATACGTCGAGCAGACAACAGTTGCCGATCAGGCAACACGGTAAGAACGTGCCGCACGGAACCCCGTGCGGTCTAGGTACCTCGCGAGTCGAAAGCAGGTCGAGATTGCGATGAGCACTCGATGAGTACGCGATGAGTACGCCCATGAACTAGCGACGGTCCGGCTTCACCCGGACCTCAAAGGAGCGAAGTGGCTAAGGTCCGGGTCTACGAACTCGCCAAGGAGTTCGGTGTCGAGAGCAAGGTCGTCATGGCCAAGCTCCAGGAGCTCGGTGAATTCGTCCGTTCGGCGTCTTCGACGATCGAAGCGCCTGTTGTACGCAAGCTGACCGACGCATTCCAGCAGGGCGGCGGCAACGGCAAGTCCGCCGCGAAGCCCGCGGCCCCCAAGAAGGCCGCCCCCCGTCCGGCCGCGCCCTCTCCGGCGCAGTCGGCCCGTCCGGCTGCCCCGAAGCCGCCGGCCGCGCCCAAGCCCGCGGCTGCCCAGCAGCCGTCGGCCCCCTCGTCCCCGGCGCCGTCCCCGGGCCCGCGTCCGACGCCGGGCCCCAAGCCCGCGCCGCGTCCGGCCCCGGCCGCGCCCGAGTTCACGGCACCGCCCTCGGCTCCGTCCACTCCGGCCGGCCCGAAGCCCGGCGCGCGTCCCGGCGCCCCCAAGCCCGGCGGTCGCCCCTCCGGCGGTCCCGGCCAGGGCCAGGGCGGCCAGGGCCAGCGTCCCGGTGGTCAGGGTCCGCGTCCCGGCGCTCCGGCGCCGCGTCAGGGTTCCCGTCCGGCCGGCCCGCGTCCGGGTAACAACCCCTTCACCTCGGGTGGCTCCACCGGCATGGCGCGCCCGCAGGCGCCCCGTCCGCAGGGCTCCCGTCCCGGCCCCGGCGGTCCCGGTGGCGGTCCCCGTCCCCAGGCGCCCGGCGCCCAGGGCGGCGGTCCGCGTCCGCAGGCTCCGGGCGGCAACCGTCCGTCCCCGGGCTCGATGCCGCGTCCGCAGGGCGGCGGCCCGCGTCCCGGCGGCGGTTCCGCCGGTCCGCGTCCGAACCCCGGCATGATGCCGCAGCGTCCCGCTGCCGGCCCGCGTCCCGGCGGCGGCCCCGGTGGCGGCCGTGGACCGGCCGGAGCCGGCCGGCCCGGCGGTGGCGGTCGTCCGGGCGGCGGCGGCTTCGCCGGTCGTCCCGGTGGCGGTGGCGGCGCCGGTCGTCCCGGTGGCGGCGGCGGTTTCGCCGGTCGTCCCGGTGGTGGCGGCGGCTTCGGTGGCGGCGGTGGCCGTCCCGGCTTCGGCGGTCGTCCCGGCGGTCCCGGTGGCCGTGGTGGCACGCAGGGCGCCTTCGGCCGTCCCGGCGGTCCCGCGCGTCGTGGCCGCAAGTCGAAGCGGCAGCGCCGTCAGGAGTACGAGGCCATGCAGGCCCCGTCGGTCGGCGGCGTGATGCTGCCTCGCGGCAACGGCGAGACCGTTCGCCTGTCGCGCGGTGCCTCGCTCACCGACTTCGCGGAGAAGATCAACGCCAACCCGGCGTCGCTCGTCGCGGTCATGATGAACCTCGGCGAGATGGTCACGGCCACGCAGTCCGTCTCCGACGAGACGCTCCAGCTCCTCGCCGACGAGATGAACTACACGGTTCAGATCGTCAGCCCGGAGGAGGAGGACCGCGAGCTCCTCGAGTCCTTCGACATCGAGTTCGGCGAGGACGAGGGCGACGAGGAGGACCTGATGGTCCGCCCGCCGGTCGTCACCGTCATGGGTCACGTCGACCACGGTAAGACCCGGCTCCTCGACGCCATCCGCAAGACGAACGTCATCGCGGGCGAGGCCGGCGGCATCACCCAGCACATCGGTGCCTACCAGGTCGCGACCGAGGTCAACGACGAAGAGCGCAAGATCACCTTCATCGACACCCCGGGTCACGAGGCGTTCACCGCCATGCGTGCCCGTGGTGCGCGGTCGACGGACATCGCGATCCTGGTCGTCGCGGCCAACGACGGCGTCATGCCGCAGACGGTCGAGGCGCTCAACCACGCCAAGGCGGCCGACGTCCCGATCGTCGTCGCGGTCAACAAGATCGACGTCGAGGGTGCGGACCCGACCAAGGTGCGCGGTCAGCTGACCGAGTACGGCCTCGTGGCCGAGGAGTACGGCGGCGACACCATGTTCGTCGACATCTCCGCCAAGCAGGGTCTGAACATCGACTCCCTGCTGGAGGCCGTGGTCCTCACGGCCGATGCCTCGCTCGACCTTCGGGCCAACCCGAACCAGGACGCGCAGGGCATCGCGATCGAGTCCCGTCTCGACCGCGGCCGCGGTGCCGTGTCGACGGTCCTCGTCCAGCGCGGCACGCTGCGGGTCGGCGACACCATGGTGGTCGGCGACGCGTACGGCCGAGTCCGGGCGATGCACGACGACAACGGCAACCTCGTCACCGAGGCGGGTCCGTCGACGCCGGTGCAGGTCCTGGGCCTGACCAACGTCCCGGGTGCGGGCGACAACTTCCTCGTCGTCGACGAGGACCGTACGGCCCGTCAGATCGCGGAGAAGCGTGCGGCGCGCGAGCGCAACGCGGCCTTCGCGAAGCGCACGCGCCGTGTGTCGCTCGAGGACCTGGACAAGGTGCTGAAGGCCGGCGAGGTCCAGCAGCTGAACCTGATCATCAAGGGTGACGCTTCCGGTTCCGTCGAGGCACTCGAGTCCTCCCTGCTCCAGCTGGACGTCGGCGAAGAGGTCGACATCCGCGTCCTGCACCGCGGCGTCGGTGCGGTCACGGAGTCCGACATCGACCTGGCGATGGGCTCGGACGCCATCGTGATCGGCTTCAACGTGCGCGCCGCCGGGCGTGCGCAGCAGATGGCCGAGCGCGAGGGCGTGGACGTCCGGTACTACTCGGTCATCTACCAGGCGATCGAGGAGATCGAGGCGGCCCTCAAGGGCATGCTCAAGCCGGAGTACGAAGAGGTCGAGCTCGGTACGGCGGAGATCCGCGAGGTCTTCAAGTCGTCCAAGCTGGGCAACATCGCGGGTGTTCTCATCCGCTCCGGCGAGGTCAAGCGCAACACCAAGGCCCGCCTCATCCGCGACGGCAAGGTGGTCGCGGAGAACCTCAACATCGAGGGCCTGCGTCGCTTCAAGGACGACGTCACCGAGATCCGCGAAGGGTTCGAGGGCGGTATCAACCTCGGCAACTTCAACGACATCAAGGTCGACGACGTCATCGCGACGTACGAGATGCGCGAGAAGCCGCGGGTGTAACACCCCACGGCGCCTTGGTCGGCCGACGCGGCACCGCCGCGTCGGCCGGCTGGCCGTTTGCCCCTCCTGCGGAGCTGAATCGACGCGCGCCCGCCGCGGGTGCGTGCGGAGCCGCGTGCGGGGTGCAGGGGACGCAGTCCCCGCCGGGGTCCGGGGCGGAGCCCCGGGGGCGGCACATCCTGTCCAACCGTGTCGGGCGGGTGGGCAAAGGAAAACCCCGTCGAGCCACCGGACGGTACGCGGTACCGTTCTTGATGTCCCTGCCCCGACCGCAGGGCCATCGATCCCGTACCGGCGGGTCATCCGGACACACACATGTACGTGGGGACGCTGTCCTTCGACCTGCTCCTCGGCGACGTACGGTCGCTGAAGGAGAAGCGCTCCGTCGTCCGCCCCATCGTCGCCGAGCTCCAGCGCAAGTACGCGGTGAGCGCGGCCGAGGTGGATCACATGGACCTCCACCGCAGGGCCGTCATCGGCCTCGCGCTGGTGTCCGGCGACGCGGGGCACCTCAGCGACATACTCGACCGGTGCGAACGGCTGGTCGCCGCCCGCCCCGAGGTGGAGCTGCTGTCCGTCAGGCGGCGCTTCCACGGCGAAGACGACTGACGAACCGAGAACGACCCAGACAGGAAAGAACGGGAGACGGACCAGTGGCCGACAACGCGCGGGCCAAGAGGCTGGCGGACCTCATCCGGGAAGTGGTGGCCCAGAAGCTGCAACGCGGGATCAAGGACCCGCGGCTCGGCTCGCACGTCACCATCACGGACACGCGGGTCACGGGTGACCTGCGGGAGGCGACCGTCTTCTACACCGTGTACGGGGACGACGAGGAGCGGAACGCGGCCGCGGCCGGACTGGAGAGCGCCAAGGGCATCCTGCGCTCCGAGGTCGGCCGGGCCGCCGGCGTGAAGTTCACGCCGACCCTGACCTTCGTCATGGATGCCCTCCCGGACACCGCCCGTGCCATCGAGGACCTCCTCGACAAGGCGCGGCAGTCCGACGAGAAGGTGCGCGAGGCGTCCGCGGGCGCGAAGTACGCCGGCGACGCCGACCCGTACCGCAAGCCGGACGAGGACGACGAGACGGACGACACCGCCGAATGACCCAGAAGCACACCACGCCCGACGGCCTCGTCATCGTCGACAAGCCGTCGGGCTTCACTTCGCACGACGTCGTGGCCAAGATGCGCGGCATCGCCAGGACACGACGCGTCGGGCACGCCGGTACCCTCGACCCGATGGCGACGGGCGTCCTCGTCCTCGGCGTAGAGAAGGCCACCAAGCTCCTCGGCCACCTCGCGCTGACCGAGAAGGAATACCTGGGCACGATCCGGCTCGGGCAGAACACCCTCACCGACGACGCCGAGGGGGACATCACTTCCTCCACGGACGCCTCCGAGGTCACCCGCGAGGCCATCGACGCCGGCGTCGCCAAGCTGACCGGCGACATCATGCAGGTGCCGTCCAAGGTCAGCGCCATCAAGATCAACGGCGTGCGGTCCTACAAGCGGGCCAGGGAGGGCGAGGAGTTCGACATCCCGGCCCGGCCCGTCACGGTCTCCTCCTTCGGCGTGTACGACGTCCGGGAAGCCGTCGCCGAAGACGGTACGGCCGTACTCGACCTGGTCGTCTCGGTCGTCTGCTCCTCCGGCACGTACATCCGGGCCCTCGCCCGCGACCTGGGCGCCGACCTCGGCGTCGGCGGGCATCTCACCGCCCTGCGCCGCACCCGCGTCGGCCCCTACAAGCTGGACACGGCCCGCACGCTCGACCAGCTCCAGCAGGAGCTGACCGTGATGCCGGTCGCCGAGGCCGCCGCTGCCGCCTTCCGGCGCTGGGACGTCGACGCCCGGCGCGCCCGGCTGCTCACCAACGGCGTGCGGCTGGACATGCCCGAGGAGTACGCGGGCTGCGGACCCGTCGCCGTCTTCGATCCGGAGGGCCGCTTCCTCGCCCTCGTCGAGGAGCAGCGGGGCAAGGCCAAGAGCCTGGCCGTCTTCGGCTGACAGCACGCGGGGACCGTCCGTGGAGCGGCGACCACGGGGTACCTCCACTGCCGCCGCTCCACGGTCCCCCCTCGGTTCCCCCACCCCTAGGGTGTATCCAGCCGCCCCGCTTCGTTCACCCGTCCGTGCAGGCGCTCGGAGTGAATCGGGGGAGTGGAAGGGGGCGCTTTCGCCGAGCGATCTGTCCCGCTGATCATCTCGCCCCTACCGTCGAATGCAAGGGCACGGGTGTACGGCGGGGAGGCTCGACGATGACGTCGCGGAACCGGTCCGGGGAGTCACAGGACAGCGCACCAGGATCCCAGGACCGCCCCGGAGCAGCGGAGCAGACGACCGAGCAAACCGGCGGCGGGGCATCCGGCCCCGCCCTCGTCCGGATCCAGGACCTGGCCGGCCGCCCACGGGGCACCGGCTTCCTCGCCGACCACCACGGCACGCTCGTCACCAGCCACGAGGCGATCGACGGCCTGCCCCGGTTCGTCCTGTACGGGGCCGGGGACCGCCGCCATGTCGTGTCCGCCGACGCGGTGACACCGCTGCCCGCGTTCGACCTGGCCCTCGTACGGACCGAGGGCCTCGGAGTGCCGCCGCTGCCCGTGACCGTTCGGGGCGGGGCCGGGACCGGCGCCTATGTGCGGATCGCCGCCGGCGGCTGGCGGGAGGCCAGGGTGCTGGGCTCGACCGACGTGACGTACCCGGCCGCCGACCGCCTCCACCGCCTCGACGGCGCGCTGGAGCTGGCGGTCGGCACGGCAGGGCGGGACGCGCTGCGACGGGGCGGGGGAGCGGCAGGCGGCCCGGTGCTCGACGCCGCGACCGGCGCGGTCGTCGGGGTCCTCGGCACCGCACTCAGCTCCGACCACAGCGACGTCGGATTCGCCGTACCACTGCATCCCCGGGTCCCCGGCGCGGCGGGCCCGCTCGCCGAGCTGCTCGACGAGAACGCGGCGACGGTCCCCGCGTACGGCGCCGACCTCAACCTGGCCGGGGTGCTGGAGCTGACCGGCACGGCGGTGGGCCTGGACGGCCCGCCCGGCGGCACGGGTCTCCCGGAGCCGGTCGAACGGGCCGCCGTGACGGCCGAGTTCAACGCGTTCGCCGCAGGCCCGGCGGCCGTGCTCGGCCTTGTCGGGGCGCCCGGCAGCGGTCGTACGACGGAACTCGCCGCGCTCGCCGCGCGCCGCGCCCGCGGCGGGCACCCCACGCTGTGGCTGCGCGGCTGCGAACTGCGGGACGACGACGCCTCCGTGGCCGACGCGGCACGCCGGGCGCTGACCCGGGCCGCCCCTGCCGTGGCCGCGTCCCGGCCGGGTGGCCTGCCGACAGGCCCGGGCGACACCACCCCCGAGCGTCTCGCCCGACTCGCCGGTGCCCTCGGCCGGCCCTTGCTGCTGCTCCTCGACGGCCCGGAGGAGATGCCCCCGGCGCTGGCCCGCCGTCTGGCCGACTGGACGGAGGGGACGGTGCGGTGGCTGCGGGAGACGGGTGTGCGGCTGGTCGTGGCCTGCCGGGCGGAGTACTGGGAGGAGGCGGGGTTCCCGGGGGAGGTCCTGCACCGGGCGGCCGGTGCCGAATACGGGCCCGCGTGTGTGCGCCTCGGCGATCTCACCGAGGACGAGGCCCGGGAGGCCCGCCTGCGCCACGGCATCCCTGAGAGCGTCCTCGTCGACAGCGACGCGCGGCACCCGCTCACCCTGCGACTGCTCGGCGAGATCCGGGACGCCCTCGGGCCCTGCGCCGGCCCGGAAAGCGCCGGCGCGCCCACCAGCCCCGGCGCCACCGTCGACCGCGACGACGTCTTCGCGGCCTACCTGGACCTGATGTCCCTGCGCATCGCCCGGCGGCTGGCCGCCGGGCAAGGCCTCAGCGGCACGGCCGTGCGCCGACTGGCCGCCAAGGTCGCCGGACAGGTGCACGAGGCCGCCCGGCGCAGCCTCGGACCGGGGCCGGGGGATCTGGACCGGGAAACGTTCGAGACGGTGTTCCCGTGGGGGCCCGCCCCGGCGCGGCTCGGCGGCGGCACCGGCTGGGCGTCGGCCGTCCTCGCCGAGGGCCTGCTCGTGCCCGCCGGATCCGGCTACCGCTTCGCCCACGAGGAGCTCGCCGACTGGCTCCAGGGCATGCACCTCGACCTCGACGAGGCCCTGCACGTCCTCGTCCACCACCGGCCGCAGCCCGCCCCCGTCCCGCACCACCGCATCGGGCCCGTCGTGCAGGCCCTGCTGTTCCTCGCCCGCCAGCACGGCACCGGCCGGCTGGCCTCCCGGCTGGCGGACCTGGTGCACGCCCTAGACGCGGGTCCGCGGTCCTGGTGGGCGGCCCGGCTGCTCGCCGGGACCCTGTCGGCCGTGCCCGAGGCGACGCCCTACGCGGAGGTGCTGCGGCTGCTCGCCGACCGGATCGTGGCCTGGCGGCGGCAGGGGAGGCCCGTGCCGGACGAGGTCGGGCCCGCCTTCTGGGCCGGCGTACGGCTGCCGGAGGGCGAGCGTTTCGCGCTGCTGAGGCGGCTGGTGCACGCCGACGGCCCGCCGTGCGAGGCCGGTCCCCGGTTCCTGGACACCGTCGCGCACCTGCTGGCCGCCGACCCCACCGCCGTACAGCCGCTGCTGGCTCGCTGGTTCGACGACGAGCAGCCGCTGCCCGCCACCCCGCACGCGACCGTGGCCACGGCCGCGCAGGCACTGCTGCACACCCACCGGCACGGCGCCCTGGACGACTTGGCGGACGTGCTCGTCGACCGCGCCCACCGCAGGGCCGACGAACTGCTCGCCGTGCTGGCCGAGGAGGAACCCTCGGCGGTGTGCCGGGCCGTCGACCGGTGGGCGCGCGACGAGCGCCCGGCGCGCCGGGGTGCCGCGATGGCGCACGGCCTGCGCGTCGCGCCGCACGTGAGCGCCGGAGGCGACCGCGCCCTCCTGCGCTACGCGGCCCTCACCCTCCTCACCCGCCCCGCCGACCGCGACCTGCACGGCGGAGCACTCGCCCTCCTCGTCCAGGATCCGCGCACCCGGGACCGGTATCTCCCGCGGGCGCTGGAGCACTTCGCGGCGGGCGACCCGAACCTCCCGCCGGACGCGCCGGCCGCCGCCCTCGCGCCCCACCCCGAGCCGGTCCTCGGCGCCTTCGCGGTGCGGCTGGAGCGGCCGGACGCGGAGGACGCGCTGCGGGCGCTCGCCGACGCCACCCCGCCCGGCCTGGCCCGGCGGGTCGCCGCGCTGGTGGGGCGGGCTGCGGAGCGGCGGCCGGAACTCGCCGGGCACGTGGCCGCGTACGTGGACCAGCGGCTCGACCGGGGCCCCGCCGCCCGGGCCGTGCTCCTGCCGCTGGTCACCGGCCTGCTGGAGGGCGGCCCGGTCCGCCTGCGCTGCGCACTCGCCGCGGTCCTCACCCCACCCGGCATCCCCGCCTCCCGCCCGCTGCGCCGCGAGCTGCGCGACGCGCTCCTGGCCCGCGAGCACGACACCGACGTCCTCGACGCGCTGCTGCACGCCGCCGCCCGGAACGGCGGCGACGACCTGCGCGACCTCGTCCGCCGCATCGGACTGCTCCTCGTGCGCACCCCGGAGGGCGCCGCCCGCTTCGACCGCGCCCTCGTCGACCTCGGCCGGCACGTGCCCGGCTTCGCCGCCCGCGTGGCCCGCTGGCTGGCCGCCGCGCCCGAAGAGTGGGCGGCGCTGGTCGGGCCGAGCTCCCACCGGACGATCGAGAACCTGGCGGGCGTAGGCGTCCCGGCCTGACCGGATCCCGCGCAGGCCGGAGGGGACGCGGCCTCGTGCGCCCGGTCACACCCCCATGCCGATGCGGGCCGCAGGCGCCCGGCATGGCACCCTTAGACCTGCGCACGAGGCAACCAGGAACAACCACGGACACGGGTTCGACGAGCTTTCGACAAGGAGCAGGCACAGTGCAGCGCTGGCGTGGCTTGGAGGACATCCCCCAGGACTGGGGGCGCAGCGTCGTCACCATCGGCTCCTACGACGGAGTCCACCGCGGACACCAGCTGATCATCCGGCATGCCGTGAACCGCGCCCGGGAGCTGGGCGTGCCCGCCGTCGTCGTCACCTTCGACCCGCACCCCAGCGAGGTCGTCCGCCCCGGCAGCCACCCGCCGCTGCTCGCCCCGCACCACCGCCGCGCCGAACTCATGGCCGATCTCGGTGTGGACGCCGTCCTGATCCTCCCCTTCACGACCGAGTTCTCGAAGCTGTCCCCGGCCGACTTCGTCGTCAAGGTGCTCGTCGACAAGCTGCACGCCAAGGCGGTCGTCGAGGGCCCCAACTTCCGCTTCGGCCACAAGGCCGCCGGCAACGTGGAGTTCCTGGCCGAGCAGGGCAAGACCTACGACTTCGAGGTCGAGGTCGTCGACCTGTACGTGACCGGCGAGGCGGGCGGCGGCGAGCCGTTCTCCTCGACACTGACCCGGCGTCTGGTCGCCGAGGGCGACCTCCGGGGCGCGGCGGAGATCCTGGGCCGTCCGCACCGGGTGGAGGGCGTCGTCGTCCGGGGCGCCCAGCGCGGCCGCGAGATGGGCTTCCCGACCGCCAACGTCGAGACGCTGCCGCACACCGCCATCCCCGCCGATGGTGTCTACGCCGGCTGGCTGCACGCCCAGGGCGAGGCGATGCCGGCCGCGATCTCCGTCGGCACGAACCCGCAGTTCGACGGCACCGAGCGCACGGTGGAGGCGTACGCCATCGACCGGGTGGGTCTCGACCTGTACGGCCTCCATGTCGCCGTCGACTTCCTGGCGTTCGTGCGGGGACAGGCCAGGTTCGACACGCTGGACGCGCTGCTGGAGCAGATCGCCGAGGACGTCAAGCGCTGCCGGGAGCTGGTGGCGGGGGCCGAGCGGTCCGCCTGACGGCCCTGGCACATCCAGGCCCTCGCTATGCGCTCGCGGCCTCGTCCGGGTGGAGGGCGTCGAGGATGAGGGTGAGGCCGAAGGCGAACTCGCCGGCGTAGTCGTAGCCGGGCTTGAGGACGTGCTCGGTGGCCAGTTCGGTGAGGTGGGGGTAGGTGTCGGCGGGCATGTCGCGCAGGATGGCGCCCGCGACCTCGTCCAGCTCCGCCGCGCCCCTGAACGGCAGGCTCAGCTCCTGGAGCACGAACCCGTACAGGTAGCTGTCGATCAGCGAGACGGCGTGCGCGGCCATGGGGACGGAGAATCCTCCGGCGCGCAGCGTTCCGATGACGGCGTCGTGATGGCGCAGGGTCGCCGGGCCGGGCTGGGAGCGGGAGTCCATGAGCCCGACGGCCCAGGGGTGGCGCAGCAGGACGGCACGGGCGGAGTCCGCGCGGTGGCGCAGGGCACTCCGCCAGTCCGTGTCCGGCGGCGGTAGCTCGATCTCGCCGAACACCGCGTCCACCATGCCGTCGAGGATGTCTTCCCGGCCCGCGACGTGGTGGTACAGCGACATCGCCTCGACGCCCAGTGGTCCGGCGATGGCCCGCATGGTGAGCGCGGCCGCCCCCTTCTCGTCCGCCACTGCCATCGCCGTGCGGATCACGCGCTCGCGACTGAGCGGAGTGCGCGCCGACGCCCCCCGCCGGCCCTTGTTTCCCGCGCCCACCCGCATCCTCCTTCTGACTTCCTCGTGTGCTCCCTTGACCGCCTTACAGCATAAGGCTAGCTTGCCTTACAACATAAGGTAGGCATCCCGGTGAAAGGGGCCGCGCCATGGACACGGATCGCGTGAAGAAGGTCTGCATCATCGGGGCTTCGGGGAAGCTCGGGCAGTACATGGTCGGGCACGCCCTGGAGCGGGGCTACGAGGTGGTCGGGGTGTGCCGGGAGCGCAGCGTGCCGAAGCTGGCCGCGTTCGACGGCCGGATGACCGTCGTCCCCGGAGACACGAACGACCCGGAGGTGATCCGGCGGGCGGTCGCCGGGTGCGACGGCGTGCTGACGGTGCTGGTGCCGTGGGGTGTGCGGCAGTACGCGTCGGGCACGGCGCAGGCGGTGCTCGACCACGCACGGCCGGGCGCGCGCCTGGTCTTCTCCTGCGGCTGGCACATCACCCGCGACGGCAAGGACAAGTACTCACGGCTGTTCACCCTGGGCGTCCGGATCGCCACCGTGCTGGCCAAGCTCGTCCGCGCCGTCGAACTCGACGACCAGGTCGAGGCGTGCCGACGGGTGTTCGCCAGCGACACCCGGTGGACCGTGGTGCGCGGCAGCTCCCTGGAGGAGGGCGAGAGCCAGGGCCTGCCCGTGTGGAGCCGGCACGTGGGCGACCCGGTACTGGCCGGCAACCTGACGCGCCGCGTGGACTTCGCGCTGTTCATGGTGGAAGCGCTCACCGACGACACGCTCGTCCAGGAGGCCCCGGCGATCGTCGGCTGCCGGACCCCCAGCGCCCTCGCCCACGCCGAGGGGTCCCGCAGCTAGGCCGGGCGATGCGGTGAGCGGACGGTCCCGGCTCCGCCGTCAGCGCGTGGCCCAGTGGCATGCCACCTGGGCCGTGCCGCTGCCGTCGAGGATCTCCGGGTCCTGATTGCGGCACGCGTCCGCGACGCCCGCCCGGTCCGCCTCACCGCTCGCGAGGATCTGGCAGCGGGCGTGGAAGCGGCAGCCGGAGGGTACGCGCGACGGGTCGGGGGGCTCGCCTGTGAGGACCACCGGGGCCCCGGGAGCCTCCGGGAGCACGGACAGAAGCGCCTGCGTGTAGGGATGCCGCGGTGCCGTCAGCACCTGCTCCACCGCGCCCGTCTCCACGATCCGGCCCAGATACATCACGGCGACCCGGTCGGCGATGTTCCAGGCCAGCCCCAGGTCGTGCGTGACGACCAGCGCGGACAGTCCCAGCTCGGTGCGCAGCCGCAGCAGCAGGGCGAGGATCTCGCCGCGCACGGAGGCGTCGAGGGACGCCACCGGCTCGTCGGCGACGAGGAGTTCGGGTTCCAGGACGAGCGCGCCCGCGATGACGACCCGCTGGCGCTGCCCGCCGGAGAGTTCATGCGGGTAGCGCAGGAAGAAGCGCTCCGGGGGCCGCAGCCCGGCCCGGGACAGGGCCTCGGCGACCGCCGTCCGCTCGTCGCCGCCGTACCCGTGGATGCGCAGGCCCTCGGCGACCGCGTCGTACACCGTGTGCCGCGGGTTGAGCGAGCCGCTCGGGTCCTGGAGGACCAGCTGGACGCGCTTGCGGTAGGCCTTGAGGGACCGGCCGGAGTACTCCAGCGGGCGGCCGTCGAAGGTGACCCGGCCCGAGGTCGGCTCGACCAGGCCCAGCAGACAGCGGGCCAGGGTCGTCTTGCCGCAGCCGGATTCGCCGACCAGCGCGACGATCTCGCCGGGCCGGATGCCGAGGTCGACCCCGTCCACCGCGCGGGCCCGGGGGCCGCCGTGCCGGCCGGGGAAGGTGACGTGCAGGTCCTGGGCGCTCAGCAGGGGTGCCGTGGTGACCTCGGGGGCCGTGGGGGACGTGGTCATGGCGAACTGGGCCTCGCTTCTTCCAGGGCGTCCGGATCCTCGCGGGCCTCACGGGGTTCCTGAGCCGGCGACCCGACCAGGACGCACGCCGCCCGGCGCTCCGGCCCCGCCTCGCGCAGCAGCGGGTCCTCCTCCGGACAGGACTCCAGCGCCACCGGGCACCGCGGATGGAACGTACAGCCGGACGGCAGCGCCGCCGGATCGGGCGGGTCGCCCGCCAGCCCTTGCGGCGCGAACCGGGAGGACGGGTCGCCGATGCGCGGGAACGCGGCCGACAGGGCCCTGGCATACGGGTGCCGGGCGTCCTCGTACACCTGCTGGGCCGGGCCCTCCTCGACCACCCGGCCCGCGTACATCACCGCGAGCCGGTCGCAGGTGTCGGCGAGCACCGCCAGATCGTGGCTGATCATGATCAGGCCCAGGTCCTGGTCCGCGACGAGCTGCTCGATGAGCCGGAGGATCTGCGCCTGGATCATCACGTCGAGCGCGGTGGTCGGCTCGTCGGCGATGATCAGCCGCGGGTCGCAGGCCAGCGCCATTGCGATCATGACGCGCTGCCGCTGTCCGCCGGACAGCTCGTGGGGATAGGCGTCCGCGCGGGCGGCGGGCAGACCGACGTGCTCCAGCAGCTCCCCGGTCTTCTTCTTCGCCCCGGCCGGGGTCGCCTTCCTGTGCAGCAGGATCGGCTCGGCGATCTGGTCGCCGATGCGGTGCACGGCGTTCAGGGAGTGCATCGCCCCCTGGAACACGACCGAGGCCCCGGCCCAGCGGACCGCCCGCACCCGGCCCCACTTCATCGTCAGCACGTCCTCGCCGTCGAGCAGGACCTCGCCCGTGATGCGGGTCCCGGCGGGCAGCAGCCGCAGCAGGGCCAGCGCCAGCGTGGACTTGCCGCAGCCGGACTCCCCGGCGAGGCCGAGCTTCTGCCCGGCGTCCAGGCGCAGGTCCACCCCGCGCACTGCGGCCGCCCCGCCGGGGTACGTCACCGTCAGGTCCCTGACGTCGAGCAGCGTCACCGCGACACCCCCAGCCTGGGGTTGAGGACGGACTCCACGGCCCGCCCGCACAACGTGAACGCCAGCGCCACCACGGCGATGGCGATGCCCGGCGGCACCAGGTACCACCAGTCCCCGGCACTGACCGCGCCCGCCTCGCGCGCGTCCTGGAGCAGCCCGCCCCACGACACGACGGTGGGGTCACCGAGCCCGAGGAAGGCGAGGGTCGCCTCGGCGAGGATGGCCGAGGAGATGATCAGGGTCGTCTGCGCCAGCACCAGCGGCATCACATTGGGCAGGACGTGCCTCGACATGATGTGCCAGTGCCCGCCGCCGAGCGCCCTCGCCCGCTCGATGTACGGCCGGGTCTCCACGGCGAGGGTCTGCGCGCGCACCAGGCGGGCCGTGGTCGGCCAGGTGGTGACGCCGATCGCGACGACGGTCGTGGTCAGCGAGCGGGACATGACGGTCGCCAGGGCGATCGCCAGCACCAGCGTCGGCATGACCAGGAACCAGTCGGTGATCCGCATCATCACCGTCGCGTACCAGCCCCTGAAGTGGCCCGCCGTGACCCCGATCAGGGTGCCGATCGCCACCGACAGCACGGCCGCGAGCAGCCCGACCAGCAGCGACACCCGCGAACCCCAGACCACCAGGCCCAGCAGATCCCGCCCGAACTGGTCCGTGCCGAGCGGGAACTCGGCGCTCGGGCTCTGCATCGGACGCCCCGGCGCGTCGGTCACACTGCTCACGTCGGAGCCCACGAACAGCGGCGCGAACAACGCCAGCAGCGCGCACAGGGCGAGCGCGGTCAGGCCGTACAGCCCCGCCCGCTCGGAGCGGTACTGCCGCCAGAAGCGCGCGACGGAGGCCCGGCGCCGCTGCCGGGCGAGGGCGCGCGGGCTCGTGCCCGTGCCGGTCGTCGTCGTCATCGGGCCACCCGGGGGTCGAGCAGGGGATAGACCAGGTCGGCGAGGGTGTTCATCACGATCACCGCGGCGGCGAACACGAAGAACAGTCCCTGCACCAGCGGCAGATCCGGCACGCTCAGCGCCTGGTAGAACAGCCCGCCGAGCCCCGGCCAGGAGAACACCGTCTCCACGAGGATCACGCCCGCGACCGTCCGGCCGAGGTTGATGAAGATCAGCGTGACGGTCGGCAGCAGCGCGTTCGGCACGGCGTGCCGGCGCCGTACGAGGTCGTCGCGCAGCCCCTTGGCCCGCGCGGTCGTCAGATAGTCGCTGCCCATCTCGTCCAGCAGCGCCGACCGCGTGACCAGCAGCGTCTGCCCGTACTCCACGGCCACCAGCGTCACCACCGGCAGCACCAGGTGGTGCGCCACGTCGAGGACGTACGCGAAGCCCTCCTTGCCGCCCGACTCCATGCCGCCGGTGGGGAACATGCCCGGGATCGGGCCGATGCCCACCGACAGCACGATGATCAGCAGCAGCCCGAGCCAGAAGGACGGGATGGAGTACAGCGTCAGCGCGAGGCCGGTGTTGACCCGGTCGCCCAGCTTGCCGTGCCGCCATGCCGACCGAGTGCCGAGGAAGATGCCCAGCGCGGTGTAGAGGACGAAGGCGGTCCCGGTGAGCAGCAGGGTGTTCGGCAGCGCCTCGGTGATCTTGTCGACGACGGGGGCACGGAACTGGTACGACGTCCCGAAGTCGCCGGTGAGCGCCTTGCCGCAGTAGTCCGTGAACTGCCGCCACAGCGGCAGGTCGAGCCCGAACTCCTCGCGGTAGGCGGCCAGCTGCTCGGCCGAGACCTGACGACCGCCCGTCATGGTCTTCACCGGGTCACCGGGGATCAGCCGGAAGAGGAAGAAGCTGGTGACGAGCACGGCCAGCAGCGAGACGGCCGCGCCCGCCACCTTGCCCGCGAGGTACCGCGGGTACGCGGAGCCCTTGCGTACCCGCGGCCCGGCCGCCGTGTGCTTGTCCTCGGCCAGCGCGGGTGTCGCGTCAGCGGTCATGAGTGTCCGTATCCCCGCTCTACTCGCGGTCCTCGGCGGTGGAGCGCCGCCGCATCGCCGCGAAGACGCCGAGCCCGGCGAGGACCACGACACCTCCGACGACCCCGGCCACGACCCCCGTCGACGACGCGTTGTCCGACGAGCCGCTCGACTCCGCCGGGACCGCCGACCACCAGCTCCAGTAGCCGTCCTGGCCGTAGATGTTCCCCGCCTTCGCCGGCATGGTCGTGATGGACTTGATCTGGTCCGTCCGGTAGGCCTCGACCGCGTTCGGATACGCCATGACGTTCATGTACCCGAGGTCGTACAGCCGCGATTCCATCTGCTTGACGATGTCCGCCCGTTTGGCGGGGTCGTACTCGGCGAGCTGCCGGGCGTAGAGCTCGTCGTACTTCTTGTCGCAGATGAAGTTGTCGGTCGCGCCCGTCTCCTCCGGGGTCGCCGGGAGCGCGCCGCAGGTGTGGATGGACAGCACGAAGTCCGGGTCCGGGTTGACCGACCAGCCGTCGAAGGCCAGGTCGTACTTCCCGGCGAGCCAGGGGTCGGTCACGTTGTCCAGGCAGTTGAGCTGGACGCCGATGCCGAGCTCGCCCCACCACTCCTGGAGGTACTTGCCGACCGCCTTGTCGTTCGGGTCGGTGGCGTGGCACAGGACGCGGTAGGTGATGGGCTTGCCGTCCTTGCCGACGCGCTTGCCGTCGCCGTTCTTCTTGTAACCCGCCTGGTCGAGCATCCGGGCCGCCTCGGCCGGGTCGTACGTCAGCTCCTGGCTGCCGGACGGCTTCCAGAAGTACTGCGAGAAGCGCGGCGGGATGTAGCCCTCGCCCTCGACGGCGTGCCCCTGGAACACCTTGTCGATGACGGCCTTGCGGTCGACGGCCTTGAACAGCGCGTTGCGCACCCGCTGGTCCAGCAGGGACGGGTGGCCGTCGCCGAACTTCTTGCCGTTCTTCGCCTTCGCGCCCGGGTTGGTGGCGAGGGCGTAGAAACGGCGGCCGGGGGCGTCGTTGACCTCGATGTTCTCCGCACCCTCCAGGGACGCCGCCTGAGCGGGCGTCAGGGACGGCGAACCGGCGACGAAGGACACCTCGCCCTTGCGCAGCGCCGACACCGCCGCGTCCTGGTCCTTGTAGTACCGGAAGACCAGCTCGTCGAACTTCGGCGCCCCGCGCCAGAAGCTCTTGTTGGCCTTGAGCCGGACGTAGCTGTCGGCCTTGTACCCGGTCAGCACGAACGGCCCGTTGCCCACCACCGGGAAGCTCTTGTCGTTGTTGAACTCGGAGAAGTCCGAGACCTTCTCCCACACGTGCTTCGGCACGATCGGCACATCAAGCGCGGTCATCGTTGCCTGCGGCTTCTTCAGCTCGATGACCAGCTTGGTCGGGCTGGGCGCCGACACCTTCCGGAAGTTGCCGACGTAGCTGCCGTTCGCCGTCGCCGCGCCGGAGTCGGTCATCATCTTGTTGAACGTCCACGCCGCGTCCTCGGCCGTGGCCTGCCTGCCGTCCGACCACTTGGAGTTCGAGCGGATCGTGTACGTCCAGGTCAGCTTGTCCGGCGACGGCTCCCACTTGGTGGCCAGGCCCGGGATGGCGTGGTTGTCCTTGGGGTCGTAGTTCGTCAGGTACTCGTACGTGAGCCGGTGAATGCTCGTACTGAGCAGCCGGACCGCCAGGAACGGGCTGAGCGAGTCCACACTCTGCGCCACCGCGACGGTCAGCGTCTTCTTGCCGTCGTCGGCCGCCCGGGCCTGCCGGGGCGCCGGGTCGAGCGGGGTCGCGAGACCGGCGGTGAGGGTGAGCGCCGCCGCTCCGGCCGCGGCGACGAGCCTGAGGCCGCGCGGGAGGCTGCGTGTCTGATCTTTCGTGCCCATGGTCGGACCTCGCGTCATCGCTCGGACGGGAAGGACGGGTTGATCAGCTGTCAGTGGATGCTGAGTGTGTATCAGCGGCCGTCTCCACCCGTCAACGGCGCGTTCACCCCTTGTGGCCTGCGGAAATAACGAATTGGCGAGCTTTTCACGGCCATTGGTCGAGACCACTGACGCGCCCCTGGCCAGGGCCTGGCAATGGATTTCGCCCCTGACGGCCCCGGAACGCACGCCGGCCCGCGCCGAGTCGGAACGGCGAGGGCCGGAAAGGCGATCGGCCCCTCGAAAGGGGCCGATCGGGTGAGGCGATTACTGCGTCGGGGGCGGGGGCGGCGGCGTCTGACCCTGCCCGTCGGGCTGCCCGGGGTGGCCGGGCTGCCCCGGCTGCGGGTAGCCGTAGCCCGGCTGCGGAGGGGCGGCCGGGGGCTGCCCGGGCTGGGGCTGCTGGGGGTACGGCTGCCCGGGCTGGCCCTGCTGCCCCGGCTGCGGGTACGGCGGCTGGCCTGCCGCCTGCGGATACGGCTGCTGCCCCGGCTGGGGGTAGGGCTGACCGGGCTGGGGGTACGGCTGTCCCGGCTGCTGGGGGTAGGGCTGTCCCGGCTGCTGGGGGTACGGGCCCGGCTGCTGCTGTCCGGGGTACGGAGGCTGGCCGGGGACGGGCTGGCCCGGGACCTGCTGGCCGGGCAGCGGCGGGGCGGCCACCGGCGGCGGGTTGCCGTCGGAGGTCCACAGACCGTGCGCCTGCTGGTGGCGGGTGAAGTCCTCGGCGACCATCGCCGCGAGGTTGAAGTACGCCTCCCGCACCTTCGGCCGCATCATGTCGAGGTCGACCTCGGCACCGGCGGCGAGATGCTCGTCGAACGGCACGACGATGACGCCGCGGCAGCGCGTCTCGAAGTGCGACACGATGTCGTCGACCTTGATCATCTTGCCGGTCTCGCGCACACCAGAGATGACGGTGATGGACCGGGCGACGAGGTCGGCGTACCCGTGCGCCGACAGCCAGTCCAGCGTCGTACTCGCGCTGCTCGCACCGTCCACCGACGGCGTCGAGATGATGATGAGCTGGTCGGCGAGGTCCAGCACACCGCGCATGGCGCTGTAGAGCAGACCGGTACCGGAGTCGGTGAGGATGACCGGGTACTGCTTGCCCAGCACGTCGATCGCGCGCCGGTAGTCCTCGTCGTTGAACGTCGTGGACACGGCCGGGTCGACGTCGTTGGCGATGATCTCCAGGCCCGACGGCGCCTGGGACGTGAACCGGCGGATGTCCATGTACGAGTTGAGGTGCGGAATCGCCTGGACGAGGTCACGGATGGTGGCCCCGGTCTCGCGGCGCACGCGACGCCCCAGGGTTCCGGCGTCCGGGTTGGCGTCGATCGCGAGGATCTTGTCCTGCCGCTCGGTGGCGAGCGTGGAGCCGAGCGCGGTGGTCGTGGTCGTCTTGCCGACACCGCCCTTGAGGCTGATCACGGCGATCCGGTAGCAGGAGAGCACGGGCGTGCGGATCAGCTCCAGCTTCCGCTGCCGCTCGGCCTCCTCCTTCTTCCCACCGATCTTGAACCGCCCGCCACCGGCCACCGGACGGCTGCTCTTCGCCTTCTGCTTCTTGCTGTTGAGCAGCCGGTCGGACGACAGCTCCACGGCAGCGGTGTAACCGAGCGGCGCCGCACCCGGGTTGGTCGGCTGCCGCTGGTCGTGCTGCATGGGCTGCGGCCAGGCGGCCCCGGTCCGCGGATCCACGGGCTGCGACTGCGGAGGCTGCCCTTGTCCTTCGGGCTGCGGCTGAGCCTGCGGGGGGACACCGGGGTGGGGCTGCTGGGGGCCGGGGGCTGGGCGGGGGCGCCGGGGTGGGGGAAGCCGTAGGCGCCCTGGGGGTTGGGGGCGGCGGGGGCGGGCGCACCGGGGTGCGGGAATCCGTAGCCGTCCTGCGGGTTGGGCGCGGGCGCCGGGGTGGGCTGCTGGGCCGGCGGCTGCTGTGCGGCCGGGGGTTGGGCGGGGGTGCCCGGGTGGGGGAATCCGTAGCCGCCTTGGGCGTTGGGCCCGGGGGGCGGGAACCCGTAACCGCCCTGCGGGTTCGGGGCAGGGGTGGGCGGGGTGTTGGGCTGCTGGGCCGGCGGCTGCTGTGCGGCCGGGGGCTGGGCGGGCGCACCGGGGTGCGGGAATCCGTAGCCGTCCTGCGGGTTGGGCGCGGGCGCCGGGGTGGGCTGCTGGGCCGGCGGCTGCTGTGCGGCCGGGGGCTGCGCGGGGGTGCCCGGGTGGGGGAATCCGTAGCCGCCCTGGGCGTTCGGTGCGGCCGGGGCCGGAGCTCCCGGCTGCGGGAAGCCGTAGGCGCCGGGCTGCGGTGCGGGCTGGGCGGGCGGCTGGGTCGGCGGTGCGGCCGGCGGGTTCCAGGCGGCGGGCGCGGGCTGCGGCGCCTGCGGCTGGAACGGCGGCTGCCCCTGCGCGGGAGCGTTCGGGTCCGTGGGCTCTGCCTGCGGCTGAGGCTGGTGCTGCGGCTGTGCGGGCCACTGGCCGGCCGGTGCCGGGGCGGCCGGCTGATACGACGGCGGCAGCGGCGGCATGGCCTGCGGGGCCGGGGGAGTCCAGGCGGGCTGGGCGTCGGACGCACCCGGCGCGGCGGCATCCTGCGGAACGCTGTCCTCGGGAGCGCCGTCGGCGGGCACGGCGTCGGCGGGCTCGGAGCCCACGGGCGGGGCGTCGTCGGGCTCTGCGTCGGCCGGCTCGGGGGCAGCCGGGACCTCGTCCGCAGCCACTGCGTCGGCCGGCTCCTCGTCGACAGGCACTGCATCCGCCGGCACCGCGTCTGCGGGCACCGCATCCGCAGGCACGGAGTCCTCAGGCTCGGAGTCCTGCGGCAAGGCCTCGTCCGTCGCCGCCTCCGGAGAGGCTTCCTCCGTCGCCGCGCCCTCGGGGACCTGGACCTCGGGAGCTTCCTCCTCCGGTGCGGTCACCGCGGCTCCCACGTCCCCGCTGTCGGCGTCGTCGGAAGCAGGACCGTCCGCAACGGACACGTCAGCCGTATCCACCGCGACCGCCGTCTCGGAGGAGACGTCCTCGCCCCCCTCCTCGTGCTCGTCGGCGTCGGCGGGAGCGTCCTCGACGTCACCACCGGACTCCTCACCCGGCTCGGACCCGTCGCTCGGGCCGGAAGCGGCCGTGCGTTCCTCGTCCTCGTCGGCCGACTCCAGCCGCGCCTCGACCTCGGCGGCACGCTCCTCGATCTCCCGCTTCAGGGCGGCGGCGGAGAACCGCATCGTGGCACCGCTCTCCAGGTCACCGTTCTCCGGCTCCGAGTCCTCAGACTCGGGAGCAGCCGAAGCCTCCGGAGCAGCAGGCGCGACCGAAGCCTCGGGAGTGGCCGGAGCGGCCGGAGCCTCCGCCGGAGCGGCCGGAGCCCACTGCGCCTGATACCCGCCGACGGGGATGTTCGGCACGGCCGTGGGAGAGGCCGGATCCGCCGCAGACGCCTCGGTCCGCCCCTGAGGCTGCGGTCCCGGCGACTGCGGTCCCTGCGGCTCGAACCCCACCGGAAGCCTGGGCACGGCAGTCGGCCCTCCGGCAGACGGCCCTCCGGCGGAAGGCGCGGGCGGGGTGAACGGCGTACCCGGCGCGGGCGCGGGAGGAGCGGGAGGCGTGAACGGAGCGCCCGGAGCAGGCGGCGGCGCGGGCGGCGTGAAAGGCGCCCCCGGAGCCGGAGAAGGAGCCGGTGCCGGAGCCGAGCCGGCGGGCTGCCCGTGCCCGTGTCCGTGCCCCTGCCCCTGCCTCGGAATGGACGACGCCCCACCGGAAGGATTGGCGTGCGGCGGCGGAGTGAGCCCCGGCAGCGGCGGAACCGGCCCGCTCGGCCCACCGGAACCCCCACGCGCCCCGGAACCCCCCTGCGCCCCGGAAGCGCTGGCGCCCTCGGACGCCCCCGCCCCCTGCCCCGAGCTGGAACTCCCCGAGGCGTTCTGCGTGTACCAGGCCGGCGGCGCGTAGTCGATGGTGAACTCGCCCGTCACCTCTGCCGCGGACTCCGCGTCGGGCTGGTCATCGCCGGGTGTCGCCCAGCCCCCGCGGTTCCCGTCCCGATCGCTGCTCACAGTGTTCCTCCTGGTTGGTCGAGCACCCTCATGCCGTGCTGGGGCGACCCTTGCTTGTCGTCCGACGTCGTACGAAGTCGTTCTGAGGCGTAAGAAGGGGTCGTCCGAGGTCGTCCGAATTCCAGGCTCCCCCGCTCTCCCCCTGGGACGCCCACGCCTACTCACGGGTTCTGACGCCGCGCCCCCTCCCAGCCTAATCACCACAAGCCCCACCTCGGCAGGCCCGTCCACCCCCGAGCACCTGTCCGCCGCGTCACAACCTGCCCAGAAGCTGCCCGGAAGTGACGTACACAGCACACACTTTGGTGAACAATCAGGGCGATTAAGGTGGAGAACCGCGAACCACCTTGCCCCGCAGCACACGAAGAAGCGCGACGAGGGACGGCCGGCCACCGGCCCGCCACGCCCCTCGTCGCGCTCCGCGGAAGCTGCCGCGCCTACTGCCCGGCCTCGGCCTGCAAGCCCCCGTTGTGCCGCCGCGGCTCCAGATCGAACTCCCCGTCCCGCGCTCCCAGCACGAACGCCCGCCACTCCGCCTCGGTGTAGCGCAGCACCGTGTCCGGGTCGAGCGAGGACCGCATCGCCACCGCCCCCTCGGGCAGGTACGCGATCTCGACCCGCTCCTCGTGCTCCTCGGTGCCCGGCGCGCAGTGCCACTCGACACCGGAGATGTCGAGGGCGTAGAGCTCGTCCCGCTCCCGCTCCTTGCGTGCCTTGATCTCCTCAGCCGTCTCCGCCATGCCGTAGCGACCCCTTCCCGACGTACCGGTTCCGAACGTCCGGATGCCGTACGAACGATCCGAACCTGCTCACCCTAGTGGCGCCGGCCGCCCCGTCCGGCGGGTTCGGGGACCAGCGCAAAGACGCCCCTGACCGCCTGGTACCCTGGTCGACGGCCGTTTGTGTACGCACCCCCGGAGCGAGCTCTCGCCCTGGAGGCCGCGCCCAGCGGATCCCCGCCTTCCGAGTCACGGAAGCTCCCCCGAGAAGCAGACCGGGGGCACTCGGTGGCCAATCACAGACTATGAGGAGTACGCGTGTCGCTCGACGCCGCTACGAAGAAGCAGATCATGTCCGAGTTCGGTACCAAGGAGGGCGACACCGGCTCCCCCGAGGTCCAGGTCGCTCTGCTGTCGCGTCGGATCTCCGACCTGACCGAGCACCTCAAGACCCACAAGCACGACCACCACTCCCGCCGTGGCCTGCTGATCCTGGTCGGTCAGCGCCGCCGGCTGCTGCAGTACCTGGCGAAGAAGGACATCCAGCGCTTCCGTGCGCTGGTCGACCGCCTCGGCATCCGCCGCGGTGCGGCGGGCGCCAAGTAAGACGCCGTGAAGGGAGCGGTTCCCGGCAGGAAAGGGGACCGCTCCCTTTGCTGTACGTGCGGAGTGTCACCACTGCTTTGTAGTGTGGTAGCACAACGCAATACGGACGACACAGCACGACAAGAAGAAGAGGAGAAGCGCGCCTAGCCGCCGCCGGTCCTCGGTAGTGGCCCCCGGGGGGAAGTGAGCCCCGGGTGCTTCGATCGAAGACCGGCCCGCACCGCACGGAGCGCTTCTCCGCCACCGTCCCCCTGCCACACGGGCAGCGAGGGACGAAAGACGACAAAGTAACGGAGAAAACGCTAGTGGAGAACGAGACCCACTACGCCGAGGCCGTCATCGACAACGGCACCTTCGGCACCCGCACCATCCGCTTCGAGACGGGCCGCCTGGCCAAGCAGGCCGCCGGCTCCGCCGTGGCGTACCTGGACGACGACACCATGGTGCTGTCGGCCACCACCGCTTCCAAGAACCCCAAGGACCAGCTCGACTTCTTCCCGCTCACGGTGGACGTCGAGGAGCGGATGTACGCCGCCGGCAAGATCCCCGGCAGCTTCTTCCGCCGTGAGGGCCGCCCCTCCGAGGACGCGATCCTCACCTGCCGCCTGATCGACCGCCCGCTGCGCCCGTCCTTCAAGAAGGGCCTGCGCAACGAGATCCAGGTCGTGGCCACGATCATGGCGCTCAACCCCGACCACCTGTACGACGTCGTGGCGATCAACGCCGCCTCCGCGTCCACGCAGCTGGCCGGCCTGCCCTTCTCCGGCCCGATCGGCGGCGTCCGCGTCGCGCTGATCCGCGGTCAGTGGGTGGCCTTCCCGACGCACACCGAGCTCGAGGACGCCGTCTTCGACATGGTCGTCGCGGGCCGCGTCCTGGAGGACGGCGACGTCGCGATCATGATGGTCGAGGCCGAGGCCACCGAGAAGACCATCAAGCTGGTCGAGGGCGGCGCCGAGGCGCCGACCGAGGAGGTCGTCGCGGCCGGTCTGGACGCCGCGAAGCCCTTCATCAAGGTCCTCTGCAAGGCCCAGTCGGACCTCGCCTCCAAGGCCGCCAAGCCGACCGGCGAGTTCCCGATCTTCCTGGACTACCAGGACGACGTCCTGGAGGCGCTGACCGCCGCCGTCAAGCCGGAGCTCGCCTCCGCGCTGACCATCGCCGGCAAGCAGGAGCGCGAGTCCGAGCTGGACCGCGTCAAGGCGCTCGCCGCCGAGAAGCTTCTGCCGGAGTTCGAGGGCCGCGAGAAGGAGATCTCCGCCGCGTACCGCTCGCTCACCAAGCAGCTGGTCCGCGAGCGCGTGATCAAGGAGAAGAAGCGCATCGACGGCCGCGGTGTCACCGACATCCGCACCCTGGCCGCCGAGGTCGAGGCGATCCCGCGGGTCCACGGCTCCGCGGTGTTCGAGCGTGGCGAGACCCAGATCCTGGGCGTCACCACGCTGAACATGCTCCGCATGGAGCAGCAGCTGGACACGCTGTCGCCGGTGACCCGCAAGCGCTACATGCACAACTACAACTTCCCGCCGTACTCCACCGGCGAGACCGGCCGCGTCGGCTCCCCGAAGCGCCGCGAGATCGGCCACGGCGCCCTCGCCGAGCGCGCTCTGATCCCGGTCCTGCCGACGCGCGAGGAGTTCCCCTACGCGATCCGCCAGGTCTCCGAGGCGCTCAGCTCCAACGGCTCGACGTCCATGGGCTCGGTCTGCGCCTCCACCATGTCGCTGCTGAACGCCGGTGTGCCGCTGAAGGCCCCCGTCGCCGGTATCGCCATGGGCCTGATCTCCCAGGAGATCGAGGGCGAGACGCACTACGTCACCCTCACCGACATCCTCGGTGCGGAGGACGCCTTCGGCGACATGGACTTCAAGGTCGCCGGCACCAAGGAGTTCGTGACCGCCCTCCAGCTCGACACCAAGCTGGACGGCATCCCGGCCTCCGTCCTGGCCGCCGCCCTCAAGCAGGCCCGTGACGCCCGCCTCCACATCCTCGACGTGATGATGGAAGCGATCGACACGCCGGACGAGATGTCCCCGAACGCACCGCGGATCATCACCGTGAAGATCCCGGTCGACAAGATCGGCGAGGTCATCGGCCCCAAGGGCAAGATGATCAACCAGATCCAGGAGGACACCGGCGCCGAGATCACCATCGAGGACGACGGCACGATCTACATCGGCGCCGCCGACGGCCCCGCCGCCGAGGCCGCCCGCGCCACGATCAACGGCATCGCCAACCCGACGATGCCCGAGGTCGGCGAGCGCTACCTCGGTACGGTCGTCAAGACGACCACCTTCGGTGCGTTCGTCTCCCTGCTGCCCGGCAAGGACGGACTGCTGCACATCTCGCAGATCCGCAAGCTCGCCGGCGGCAAGCGCGTGGAGAACGTCGAGGACGTCCTCGGTGTGGGCCAGAAGGTCCAGGTCGAGATCGCCGAGATCGACTCCCGCGGCAAGCTCTCCCTGATCCCGGTCATCGAGGGCGAAGAGAACGATGAGACGAAGGACGACACCGACAAGTGACGTCGAGTAGCTCCAAGGCGACGGCCCGCACCTCCTCCGAGGCGCGGGCCGTCGCCCGTACCCAAACGCTCATCAAGGGCCAGAACGGCATCGGCACGGTCCGCAAGACCACCCTCCCGGGCGGCCTGCGCATCGTCACCGAGACCCTTCCCTCGGTCCGCTCCGCGACCTTCGGCATCTGGGCGCACGTCGGCTCCCGCGACGAGACCCCGGCCCTGAACGGCGCCACGCACTACCTGGAGCACCTGCTCTTCAAGGGCACGAGCCGCAGGTCCGCCATGGACATCTCCTCCGCGATCGACGCGGTCGGCGGCGAGATGAACGCGTTCACGGCGAAGGAGTACACGTGCTACTACGCCCGCGTGCTCGACACCGACCTGCCGCTGGCCATCGACGTCGTCAGCGACATGCTGACCGGCTCGCTCATCCTCGAAGAGGACGTCGACGTCGAGCGGGGCGCCATCCTCGAAGAGATCGCCATGACCGAGGACGACCCGGGCGACTGCGTGCACGACCTGTTCGCGCACACGATGTTCGGCGACAACCCCCTCGGCCGCCCGGTCCTCGGCACGGTCGACACGGTCAACTCCCTCACCGCCGACCGCATCCGCCGCTTCTACAAGAAGCACTACGACCCGACCCACCTCGTGGTCGCGTGCGCCGGCAACATCGACCACTCCAAGGTCGTACGGCAGGTCCGCGCCGCCTTCGAGAAGGCCGGTGCCTTCAAGGGACCCGCCGCCGAGCCCGTCGCCCCGCGCAGCGGCCGGCGCGCCCTGCGCACCGCCGGCCGGGTCGAGCTGATCGACCGCAAGACCGAGCAGGCCCATGTCGTGCTCGGCATGCCGGGCCTGTCCCGGACGGACGAGCGGCGCTGGGCCCTGGGCGTGCTGAACACCGCCCTCGGCGGCGGCATGTCGTCCCGCCTCTTCCAGGAGGTCCGCGAGAAGCGCGGCCTGGCCTACAGCGTGTACTCGTACACCTCGGGCTTCGCCGACTGCGGCCTGTTCGGCGTGTACGCGGGGTGCAGGCCGTCGCAGGTGCACGACGTGCTGAAGATCTGCCGCGACGAACTCGACCACGTCGCCGAGCACGGCCTCTCGGACGACGAGATAGGGCGCGCGATCGGCCAGCTCCAGGGGTCCACGGTCCTCGGCCTGGAGGACACCGGCGCGCTGATGAACCGCATCGGCAAGAGCGAGCTGTGCTGGGGCGAGCAGATGTCCGTCGACGACATGCTGTCGCGGATAGCCTCGGTCACCCCGGACGACATTCGCTCGGTCGCCCGCGAGATCCTGGGACGGCGGCCCTCCCTGTCGGTCATCGGCCCGCTGAAGGACAAACAGGCGGCCCGCCTGCACGACGCCGTCGCCTGACAACCCCCTGGTGAAGGAAGCACAAGAGATGAGCAAGCTGCGCGTGGCGGTCCTCGGCGCCAAGGGCCGGATCGGTTCGGAAGCGGTCCGAGCCGTCGAAGCCGCCGAGGACATGGAACTGGTCGCCGCGCTGAGCCGTGGCGACAAGCTGGAGACGCTGGCCGAGACCGGCGCCCAGGTCGTGGTCGAACTGACCACGCCCGACTCGGTCATGGCCAACCTCGACTACTGCGTGCGCCACGGCATCCACGCGGTCGTCGGCACCACCGGCTGGACCGACGAGCGCCTCGCGCAGCTGACGGGCTGGCTGGAGCAGTCCCCGGAGACGGGCGTGCTCATCGCGCCGAACTTCTCCATCGGGGCCGTCCTGACCATGAAGTTCGCACAGATCGCCGCCCCGTACTTCGAGTCCGTCGAGGTCGTCGAGCTGCACCACCCGAACAAGGTGGACGCCCCCTCCGGCACCGCCACGCGCACCGCCCAGCTCATCGCCGAGGCCCGCCGCAACGCCGGCTCCGCCCCGGCCCCGGACGCCACGGCCACCGCCCTGGACGGTGCCCGCGGCGCCGACGTCGACGGAGTGCCGGTCCACGCCGTCCGGCTGCGCGGCCTGCTCGCCCACCAGGAGGTCCTGCTCGGTGGCGAGGGCGAGACCCTGACGGTCAGGCACGACTCGCTGCACCACAGCAGCTTCATGCCGGGCATCCTGCTCGGCGCCCGCCGTGTGGGGAGCGTCCCGGGCCTGACCTTCGGCTTGGAACACTTCCTGGACCTGAGCTGAGTCCCTGACCGTCATGCGCGCGAAGCTCACCTACGCCCTCACGGCAGCCGTCCTGGTCGTCTACTTCGTCCTGGTCGGCAGCCGCGGCGTCCTGCTCATCGAGACCGGCACGCCCCTCACCGTCACCTTCGGTGTCGCGGTGCTGATCCTGCCGGCCATCGGCCTGTGGTTCCTGTGGAAGAACACCCAGTTCGTCCGCAGGGCGAACGCCCTCGCCGCCGAACTCGACGCCGAGGGCGCCCTGCCCGTCGACGAACTGAGGCGCACGCCCAGCGGGCGGATCGACCGGGACTCGGCCGACGAGGTCTTCGCCAAGCGCAAGGCCGAGACGGAGGCCGCCCCCGACGACTGGCGCACCTGGTTCCGCCTCGCCGTCGCCTACCACGACGCCCGCGACACCCCACGCGCCCGCAAGGCCATGCAACGCGCGATCGCCCTGCACGACGGCAAGCAGCCCGAGACGGCCTGAACGGCACCCACTCACACCGGAGGGGCCGGACCGCGAACGGTCCGGCCCCTCCGGCACGAGAATCCGGGGCCACCCGGAAACGTCAGTGCGGACAGTATTCGTCCGCCCACGCCTCCACCGAGTCCGCCGCCCGGTCGAAGGCCTCCACCCGGCCCAGGAAGTCCGCGTTGTGCGTGGTCAGCAGCGCCGACCCACCGTCGGGCGACTGCCCCCGCCGGACGAGCAGCAGCGCCTGCCCCTGCACCGTCCGGGGCAGCCCCAGCCAGCGCACCGGCTGCTGCACCGTGCGCACGGCGGCGACCTGCTCCCAGGACGCCGTACGCGTCGTGAGGAAGCCCACGTGCCGCAGCCCGCGTGCGCTCACCCACACGCCCACGCGCAGCAGCCGCAGCGCCCCGGCGATGACGAGCAGCGCGAGCCCGAAGACCACACCGGCCGAGGCCGGTTCTGCCGTCGCCGCGATGACGACCGCCGCGAACAGCACGAACGAGGCGAGCAGCAGAGCCAGCGCCGCCGCCCCCACCCGCCAGGGCCCGGGCCGGTACGGCCGCCGCCAGCGGTCACGGTCGTCGTACGGCAGCGGAATGTCGTCCGTCGCCTCGAAAACGCGGTCGGCCGTCAGGAAGGGCAGGGGCACGGCTGGTCCTCACTCGATCCATGCGTGGGCTGTGCCCGGTGAGGCTACCGATCTGTGTCCCCGGTCACCACTGGCGGGGGGCCGGATGGAGTCACCGCCGGACCGCGGCGGTTCAGTTCTTCTGCGACGCCTGCGACTGCTGGGGCTGCGAGCCCGGGTGGTCGCCCGTCGACAGCGCGGGCGTCCCGATGACCAGGGAACCCACGAGCCCCGCCACGATGGTCAGACCGAGCAGCCAGCGCCCGGCCATCTGGCCGACGGACAGCCGCTCACGCGGTGGGGGAGTGACATTACTGCGGAACCTGTCGGCCTCGGCAACGAAGGCAAACGGTACGGGTTCACGCCGACCGAACATCAGGGGTGCTTCTCCTTCGGGGATGGAACGAACGACTCTCGTCCGTAAAGACGAACGAACTCCCTCAGTGGTGCCCTGTTTCACCAACTTCATTGCGGCACGCCACCGATCGCGCTGATTTCGCCGGGCCGTAGAGTGGCGTCGCCACACGACGAGATGGGAAGGCCCTGCCAACCGTGACCGACACCCCCGCCGACGACCCCAAGCCCGGCTACCGCAGCGATGTGACCGTCGAGCTGGTCAAGCACACCGCGTCCGACGCGGACGTCCTGTTCGCCGCCCGTGTCTCGACCATCGGCGAGCAGTCCCTGGACGAGCTGAACAAGGACCCCGAGCGCTCCAAGGGCCTGATCAACTACCTGATGCGGGACCGGCACGGCAGCCCCTTCGAGCACAACTCGATGACCTTCTTCATCAGCGCCCCGATCTTCGTCTTCCGCGAGTTCATGCGGCACCGTGTCGGCTGGTCGTACAACGAGGAGAGCGGCCGCTACCGGGAGCTCCAGCCGGTCTTCTACGTCCCCGACGAGTCCCGCAAGCTCGTCCAGGAGGGCCGCCCCGGCAAGTACGTCTTCGTCGAGGGCACCCAGGCCCAGCAGGAGCTGGTCGGCCGTGTGATGGAGGACTCCTACCGGCAGGCGTACGAGGCCTACCAGGAGATGCTCGCCGCCGGCGTCGCCCGCGAGGTCGCCCGCGCGGTCCTCCCGGTCGGCCTGTACTCCTCGATGTACGCCACCTGCAACGCCCGCTCGCTGATGCACTTCCTCGGCCTGCGCACCCAGCACGAGCTGGCCAAGGTCCCGTCCTTCCCGCAGCGCGAGATCGAGATGGTCGGGGAGAAGATGGAGGCCGAGTGGGCCCGGCTCATGCCGCTCACCTACGCGGCCTTCAACGCGAACGGACGCGTGGCGCCGTAACGCGCCCTGGTTCCCCGGTCAGGCACAGATGTACGGTTCAGCCGCACGAAGTGTCCGTATTGCGGCATTTCGAGAAGTTCATCTAGCCTGATCAAACGGGTCCGGCACTGCTTGAACCCCCGAGCAGGCAGTGCCGGGCTCCACCTTTGTCACGACTTGTCGCCTCCCCCTAGGGCAGACCCGGTCCTGAGCAACGAGTAGCGTGTAACCCATGGCTCCGACCTCGACTCCGCAGACCCCCTTCGGGCGGGTCCTCACCGCCATGGTCACGCCCTTCAAGGCGGACGGCGCACTCGACCTCGACGGCGCGCAGCGGCTCGCCACCCACCTGGTGGACGCAGGCAACGACGGCCTGGTCATCAGCGGCACCACGGGCGAGTCGCCGACCACCAGTGATGCGGAGAAAAGGGATCTCGTACGGGCGGTCCTGGAGGCCGTCGGCGACCGCGCCCACGTCGTGGCCGGGGTCGGCACCAACGACACCCACCACAGCATCGAACTCGCCCGCGCGGCGGAGCGCACCGGCGCACACGGCCTGCTCCTCGTGACCCCGTACTACAACAAGCCCCCGCAAGAGGGCCTCTACCGGCACTTCACGGCCGTCGCCGACGCCACCGGGCTGCCGGTCATGCTCTACGACATCCCCGGCCGCAGCGGCGTCCCGATCAACACGGAGACACTCGTCCGCCTCGCCGAGCACCCCCGGATCGTCGCCAACAAGGACGCCAAGGGCGACCTGGGCCGGGCGAGCTGGGCCATCGCCCGCTCCGGCCTCGCCTGGTACTCCGGCGACGACATGCTGAACCTGCCCCTGCTCTCCGTGGGCGCGGTCGGCTTCGTCTCGGTCGTCGGCCACGTGGTCACCCCCGAGCTGCGCGCCCTGGTCGACGCGTACACCTCGGGCGACGTCCAGAAGGCCACCGAGATCCACCAGAAGCTGCTCTCGGTCTACACGGGCATGTTCCGCACCCAGGGCGTGATGACGACCAAGGCGGCGCTCGCCCTGAAGGGCCTGCCCGGCGGGCCCCTGCGCGCCCCCATGGTCGAATGCGCGCCCGAGGAGATCGAGCAACTCAAGATCGATCTTGCCGCCGGCGGGGTACAGCTCTGACACCAGACTTCGCGCGGACCCCCGCGCACCGGCTTCACAACTGAATAAGCGGGCCACCGGTGCCCGCACCACCCATACGACAACTGCTTCTGCACGAACGTCATGCGCGCCACGTGCCCCACCGGTACGTGGCGCGTGTGGTGAGGAGAGTCTTTTGAGTCATCCGCATCCCGAACTCAGCCCGCCCCCGCCGCTCCCCGAAGGCGGCCTGCGGGTCACCCCGCTCGGCGGCCTCGGCGAAATCGGCCGGAACATGACGGTCTTCGAGTACGGCGGTCGCCTGCTGATCGTCGACTGCGGAGTGCTCTTCCCCGAGGAGGAGCAGCCCGGAATCGACCTGATCCTGCCGGACTTCTCGTCCATCAGGGACCGCCTCGACGACATCGAGGGCATCGTCCTCACGCACGGCCACGAGGACCACATCGGCGGCGTCCCCTATCTCCTGCGCGAGAAGCCGGACATCCCGCTGATCGGCTCCAAGCTGACCCTCGCCCTCATCGAGGCCAAGCTCCAGGAGCACCGCATCCGCCCGTACACCCTCGAGGTGGCGGAAGGACACCGCGAGCGCATCGGCCCGTTCGACTGCGAGTTCGTCGCGGTCAACCACTCCATCCCCGACGCGCTGGCCGTCGCCATCCGCACTCCCGCGGGCATGGTGGTCCACACCGGCGACTTCAAGATGGACCAGCTCCCGCTGGACAGCCGCCTCACGGACCTCCACGCATTCGCACGTCTGAGCGAAGAAGGCATCGACCTCCTGCTCTCGGACTCGACGAACGCAGAGGTCCCGGGCTTCGTGCCGCCCGAGCGGGAGATCTCCAACGTCCTGCGGCAGGTCTTCGCCGGCGCCCGCAAGCGCATCATCGTCGCGAGCTTCGCCAGCCACGTCCACCGCATCCAGCAGATCCTGGACGCGGCGCACGAGTACGGCCGCCGCGTCGCCTTCGTCGGGCGCTCCATGGTCCGCAACATGGGCATCGCACGCGACCTGGGCTACCTGAAGGTCCCCCCGGGCCTGGTGGTGGACGTCAAGACGCTCGACGACCTCCCGGACAGCGAGGTGGTCCTCGTCTGCACGGGCTCCCAGGGCGAACCCATGGCGGCTCTCTCGAGGATGGCCAACAGGGACCACCAGATCCGCATCGTCCAGGGCGACACGGTGATCCTTGCGTCGTCCCTGATCCCCGGCAACGAGAACGCGGTCTACCGCGTGATCAACGGCCTCACCCGCTGGGGCGCCAACGTGGTCCACAAGGGCAACGCCAAGGTCCACGTCTCCGGCCATGCCTCCGCGGGCGAGCTGCTGTACTTCTACAACATCTGCCGCCCGAAGAACCTGATGCCGGTGCACGGCGAATGGCGCCACCTGCGTGCCAACGCCGAGCTGGGCGCCCTGACCGGCGTCCCGCACGACCGCATCGTCATCGCCGAGGACGGCGTCGCCGTCGACCTCGTCGAGGGCAAGGCCAAGATCTCGGGCAAGGTCCAGGCGGGTTACGTCTACGTCGACGGCCTCTCGGTCGGCGACGTGGGAGAGCCGGCGCTCAAGGACCGCAAGATCCTCGGCGACGAGGGCATCATCTCGGTCTTCGTGGTCATGGACTCGTCCACCGGGAAGATCACCGGCGGCCCGCACATCCAGGCCCGCGGCTCCGGCATCGAGGACTCCGCCTTCGGCGACGTGATCCCCAGGATCACGGAGTCACTCGAGCGCTCCGCCCAGGACGGCGTGGTCGAACCCCACCAGCTCCAGCAGCTCGTTCGCCGCACGCTGGGCAAGTGGGTCTCGGACACGTACCGGCGCCGGCCGATGATCCTGCCTGTGGTCGTGGAGGTCTGACGGTCCGTCGGGCCTGAGCAGGCGCCAACTGGGAGCGGGGCTCCTCGATTTGCATCGAGGAGCCCCGCTCCAGTAGGTTTACAACTCCTTCCGAAGGGGCACCCGGCCGACTCAGGCACGGGAACCATGCCCGGCCGAGGAAGGGAAATCCGACTCAGAAACTTCTGATAAAGTCGGAGCCGCCGGAAAGGGAAACGCGGAAGCGGGAACCTGGAAAGCGCCGAGGAAATCGGGTCGAGAAAAGATCTGATAGAGTCGGAAACGCAAGACCGAAGGGAAGCGCCCGGAGGAAAGCCCGAGAGGGTGAGTACAAAGGAAGCGACCGTTCCTTGAGAACTCAACAGCGTGCCAAAAGTCAACGCCAGATATGTTGATACCCCGTCTCCAGCATCTGCTGGGGCGAGGTTCCTTTGAAAAAACACAGCGAGGACGCTGTGAACGGCCGGGCTTATTCCGCCTGGCTGTTCCGCTCTCGTGGTGTCGACCGGATTACCGGTAAACATTCACGGAGAGTTTGATCCTGGCTCAGGACGAACGCTGGCGGCGTGCTTAACACATGCAAGTCGAACGATGAACCACTTCGGTGGGGATTAGTGGCGAACGGGTGAGTAACACGTGGGCAATCTGCCCTGCACTCTGGGACAAGCCCTGGAAACGGGGTCTAATACCGGATACAACCACTAGGGGCATCTCTTGGTGGTGGAAAGCTCCGGCGGTGCAGGATGAGCCCGCGGCCTATCAGCTTGTTGGTGAGGTAATGGCTCACCAAGGCGACGACGGGTAGCCGGCCTGAGAGGGCGACCGGCCACACTGGGACTGAGACACGGCCCAGACTCCTACGGGAGGCAGCAGTGGGGAATATTGCACAATGGGCGAAAGCCTGATGCAGCGACGCCGCGTGAGGGATGACGGCCTTCGGGTTGTAAACCTCTTTCAGCAGGGAAGAAGCGAAAGTGACGGTACCTGCAGAAGAAGCGCCGGCTAACTACGTGCCAGCAGCCGCGGTAATACGTAGGGCGCGAGCGTTGTCCGGAATTATTGGGCGTAAAGAGCTCGTAGGCGGCTTGTCACGTCGGTTGTGAAAGCCCGGGGCTTAACCCCGGGTCTGCAGTCGATACGGGCAGGCTAGAGTTCGGTAGGGGAGATCGGAATTCCTGGTGTAGCGGTGAAATGCGCAGATATCAGGAGGAACACCGGTGGCGAAGGCGGATCTCTGGGCCGATACTGACGCTGAGGAGCGAAAGCGTGGGGAGCGAACAGGATTAGATACCCTGGTAGTCCACGCCGTAAACGGTGGGCACTAGGTGTGGGCAACATTCCACGTTGTCCGTGCCGCAGCTAACGCATTAAGTGCCCCGCCTGGGGAGTACGGCCGCAAGGCTAAAACTCAAAGGAATTGACGGGGGCCCGCACAAGCGGCGGAGCATGTGGCTTAATTCGACGCAACGCGAAGAACCTTACCAAGGCTTGACATACACCGGAAAACCCTGGAGACAGGGTCCCCCTTGTGGTCGGTGTACAGGTGGTGCATGGCTGTCGTCAGCTCGTGTCGTGAGATGTTGGGTTAAGTCCCGCAACGAGCGCAACCCTTGTCCCGTGTTGCCAGCAGGCCCTTGTGGTGCTGGGGACTCACGGGAGACCGCCGGGGTCAACTCGGAGGAAGGTGGGGACGACGTCAAGTCATCATGCCCCTTATGTCTTGGGCTGCACACGTGCTACAATGGCCGGTACAATGAGCTGCGATACCGCGAGGTGGAGCGAATCTCAAAAAGCCGGTCTCAGTTCGGATTGGGGTCTGCAACTCGACCCCATGAAGTCGGAGTCGCTAGTAATCGCAGATCAGCATTGCTGCGGTGAATACGTTCCCGGGCCTTGTACACACCGCCCGTCACGTCACGAAAGTCGGTAACACCCGAAGCCGGTGGCCCAACCCCCTTGTGGGGAGGGAGCTGTCGAAGGTGGGACTGGCGATTGGGACGAAGTCGTAACAAGGTAGCCGTACCGGAAGGTGCGGCTGGATCACCTCCTTTCTAAGGAGCACTTCTCACCAACTTCGGTTGGTCAGAGGCCAGTACATCAGCGAATGTCTGATGCTGGTTGCTCATGGGTGGAACGTTGACTACTCGGCCAGGATCTTGGGCCGGAGGCTGCTAGTACTGCTCGCAAGAGCGTGGAACGCATGATCTTCGGACGGGAGCTGGTCGGGCACGCTGTTGGGTGTCTGAGGGAATGGATTTTTCCTCAGTGCCGGCCCCAGTGAACTCGCCTGTCAAGGGGGGGGTGATGGGTGGCTGGTCGTTGTTTGAGAACTGCACAGTGGACGCGAGCATCTGTGGCCAAGTTTTTAAGGGCGCACGGTGGATGCCTTGGCACCAGGAACCGATGAAGGACGTGGGAGGCCACGATAGTCCCCGGGGAGTCGTCAACCAGGCTTTGATCCGGGGGTTTCCGAATGGGGAAACCCGGCAGTCGTCATGGGCTGTCACCCGCTGCTGAACACATAGGCAGTGTGGAGGGAACGCGGGGAAGTGAAACATCTCAGTACCCGCAGGAAGAGAAAACAACCGTGATTCCGGGAGTAGTGGCGAGCGAAACCGGATGAGGCCAAACCGTATGCGTGTGAGACCCGGCAGGGGTTGCGTATACGGGGTTGTGGGATCTCTCTTTCACGGTCTGCCGGCCGTGAGACGAGTCAGAAACCGTTGATGTAGGCGAAGGACATGCGAAAGGTCCGGCGTAGAGGGTAAGACCCCCGTAGTCGAAACGTCAGCGGCTCGTTTGAGAGACACCCAAGTAGCACGGGGCCCGAGAAATCCCGTGTGAATCTGGCGGGACCACCCGCTAAGCCTAAATATTCCCTGGTGACCGATAGCGGATAGTACCGTGAGGGAATGGTGAAAAGTACCGCGGGAGCGGAGTGAAATAGTACCTGAAACCGTGTGCCTACAAGCCGTGGGAGCGTCGGATGGAAGCTTGCTTCCATCTCGTGACTGCGTGCCTTTTGAAGAATGAGCCTGCGAGTTTGCGGTGTGTTGCGAGGTTAACCCGGGTGGGGAAGCCGTAGCGAAAGCGAGTCCGAATAGGGCGTTTCAGTAGCACGCTCAAGACCCGAAGCGGAGTGATCTAGCCATGGGCAGGTTGAAGCGGAGGTAAGACTTCGTGGAGGACCGAACCCACCAGGGTTGAAAACCTGGGGGATGACCTGTGGTTAGGGGTGAAAGGCCAATCAAACTCCGTGATAGCTGGTTCTCCCCGAAATGCATTTAGGTGCAGCGTCGTGTGTTTCTTGCCGGAGGTAGAGCACTGGATAGGCGATGGGCCCTACCGGGTTACTGACCTTAGCCAAACTCCGAATGCCGGTAAGTGAGAGCGCGGCAGTGAGACTGTGGGGGATAAGCTCCATGGTCGAGAGGGAAACAGCCCAGAGCATCGACTAAGGCCCCTAAGCGTACGCTAAGTGGGAAAGGATGTGGAGTCGCACAGACAACCAGGAGGTTGGCTTAGAAGCAGCCACCCTTGAAAGAGTGCGTAATAGCTCACTGGTCTAGTGATTCCGCGCCGACAATGTAGCGGGGCTCAAGCGTACCGCCGAAGTCGTGTCATTGCAGCAATACGGCCAACGCCGGCTGTGATGGGTAGGGGAGCGTCGTGTGCCGGGTGAAGCAGCACCGGAAGGTAGTTGTGGACGGTTCACGAGTGAGAATGCAGGCATGAGTAGCGATTCACACGTGAGAAACGTGTGCGCCGATTGACTAAGGGTTCCTGGGTCAAGCTGATCTGCCCAGGGTAAGTCGGGACCTAAGGCGAGGCCGACAGGCGTAGTCGATGGATAACCGGTTGATATTCCGGTACCCGCTGTGAAGCGTCAAACATCGAATCCAGTGATGCTAAGCCCGTGAAGCCGTTCCGGACCCTTCGGGGAAAGGAAAGTGGTGGAGCCGGTGACCCGATCTGGTAGTAGGTGAGTGATGGGGTGACGCAGGAAGGTAGTCCAGCCCGGGCGGTGGTTGTCCCGGGGTAAGGGTGTAGGCCGTGCGGTAGGTAAATCCGTCGCACACAAGGCTGAGACCTGATGCCGAGCCGATTGTGGTGAAGTGGATGATCCTATGCTGTCGAGAAAAGCCTCTAGCGAGTTTCATGGCGGCCCGTACCCTAAACCGACTCAGGTGGTCAGGTAGAGAATACCGAGGCGTTCGGGTGAACTATGGTTAAGGAACTCGGCAAAATGCCCCCGTAACTTCGGGAGAAGGGGGGCCACATCTGGTGATGAGCTTTGCGCTCTGAGCTGGGGGTGGCCGCAGAGACCAGCGAGAAGCGACTGTTTACTAAAAACACAGGTCCGTGCGAAGCCGTAAGGCGATGTATACGGACTGACGCCTGCCCGGTGCTGGAACGTTAAGGGGACCGGTTAGCTCCATTTCGGTGGGGCGAAGCTGAGAACTTAAGCGCCAGTAAACGGCGGTGGTAACTATAACCATCCTAAGGTAGCGAAATTCCTTGTCGGGTAAGTTCCGACCTGCACGAATGGCGTAACGACTTCTCGACTGTCTCAACCATAGGCCCGGTGAAATTGCACTACGAGTAAAGATGCTCGTTTCGCGCAGCAGGACGGAAAGACCCCGGGACCTTTACTACAGTTTGATATTGGTGTTCGGTTCGGCTTGTGTAGGATAGCTGGGAGACTGTGAAGCGCTAACGCCAGTTAGTGTGGAGTCGTCGTTGAAATACCAGTCTGGTCGTGCTGGATGTCTAACCTGGGTCCGTGATCCGGATCAGGGACAGTGTCTGATGGGTAGTTTAACTGGGGCGGTTGCCTCCTAAAGAGTAACGGAGGCGCCCAAAGGTTCCCTCAGCCTGGTTGGCAATCAGGTGTTGAGTGTAAGTGCACAAGGGAGCTTGACTGTGAGACCGACGGGTCGAGCAGGGACGAAAGTCGGGACTAGTGATCCGGCGGTGGCTTGTGGAAGCGCCGTCGCTCAACGGATAAAAGGTACCCCGGGGATAACAGGCTGATCTTCCCCAAGAGTCCATATCGACGGGATGGTTTGGCACCTCGATGTCGGCTCGTCGCATCCTGGGGCTGGAGTCGGTCCCAAGGGTTGGGCTGTTCGCCCATTAAAGCGGTACGCGAGCTGGGTTTAGAACGTCGTGAGACAGTTCGGTCCCTATCCGCTGTGCGCGTAGGAGTCTTGAGAAGGGCTGTCCCTAGTACGAGAGGACCGGGACGGACGAACCTCTGGTGTGCCAGTTGTTCTGCCAAGGGCATGGCTGGTTGGCTACGTTCGGGAGGGATAACCGCTGAAAGCATCTAAGCGGGAAGCCTGCTTCGAGATGAGGACTCCCACCTCCTAGAGAGGGTAAGGCTCCCAGTAGACGACTGGGTTGATAGGCCGGATATGGAAGCACGGTAACGTGTGGAGTTGACCGGTACTAATAGGCCGAGGGCTTGTCCTCAGTTGCTCGCGTCCACTGTGTTGGTTCTGAAACCACGAACAGCCCCACGTTGCCACACGTGGTGCGGCTGGATAGTTTCATAGTGTTTCGGTGGTTATAGCGTAGGGGAAACGCCCGGTTACATTCCGAACCCGGAAGCTAAGCCTTACAGCGCCGATGGTACTGCAGGGGGGACCCTGTGGGAGAGTAGGACGCCGCCGAACAATTATTGACAGGGTTGGACCCGTAACTTCGGTTACGGGTCCAACCCTTTTTTGTTCTCCGTCACTTGAAGTTCACGTTGCGCGATCAGCATCCAGAGCATGGGTACTGCTGCAATGCTCAGGGCCGCCGGGGTCGGACTCGGTGACGAGGTCGTCGTGCCGGCCTTCGGGAACGTCGAAGTCGCCGAGGCCGTGGCCAAGGCCGGGGCGCTGCCCGTGTTCGCCGACATAGATCCCTTCACCTACTGCCTCGATGCCTCCGCTGTGGAAGCGGCGGTAACTCCGCGGACCGCGGCCGTGGTGGTCGTACACCGCTTCGGCCGGCTCGCCGACATCGCGCGGCTGCACGAGCTGGGAGCGCGGCACGGGCTGCTCGTGCTGGAGCAGGGGGAGTCCGAGGCGCCGTACGACGAGATAGCCCAGCGCAGGGAGCGGGCCGCCTATCTCCATGCGAAGTTGAGGGGTGTGCGGACGCCGGACGACGGTGACGGGCACACCTATCAGCAGTACGTCGTGCGCGTTCCGGGCAACGGACGGCCGGATCGGGACGCTTTCGCGCGGGCTGTGCGGAGCAGGGGAGTCGAGTGCCGGGTGCCGGTGAAGACTCCCGTGCATCGACTGCCCGAATTCCGGCGGTGTGTTTCTCTCCCGGAGACGGAGCGGGCTTCCGATGAGACGCTCGCACTGCCGGTAGACGCCACCCTGACCAAGCGGGACATGCAGCGGATCGTGTCCGCCTGTAATGCCCTTGGAGGGCTGCTTCAGCCCGCTTTCTGACGTGGTTGGGAGCACGGGTCTGTTCGGGGTATGATCTATTCCGTTGCCGCGCGGGAAACCCCGCAAAGCGACAGGCCCCTATAGCTCAGTCGGTAGAGCGTCTCCATGGTAAGGAGAAGGTCAACGGTTCGATTCCGTTTGGGGGCTCCAGCAGAAAAGGCCCCACCCTCACGGGTGGGGCCTTTTTCGTGTCCTAGTCCTTGTGGAGGCCCGGGACGCGCATCGCCAGGATCGCCATGTCGTCGGACGGGGCGTCCGATGCGAAGCGTTCGACCGCGCGCATGATGCGCGCCGCGACCGCGCCGGCCGTGAGGCCCGTGCAGGTCGTGAGGACGTCTGCGAGGCCGTCGTCGCCCAGCATGCGGGCGCCTTCGCGGCGTTCGGTGACGCCGTCCGTGACGCACAGGAGGACGTCGCCCGGGTCGAGGGTGATCGTCTGCTCGTAGAGCTCCAGGTCGTCGATGACGCCGAGGAGCGGCTGGGGTTCGGCTGCCGGTTCCACCGAGCCGTCCTGGCGCAGGCGCAGCGGGAGCGGGTGGCCGGCGCAGACGACCTTCAGTTCGGCGCTGCCGTCCTCCTGGGGGCGCATCTCGCCGTAGAGGAGGGTGAGGAAGCGGCTGCGGGCGCCTTCGTCGAGGATGGCGGAGTTGAGGCGTTCCAGGACCGCCGGGCCGCTGAGGCCCTCGCGGGCCAGGAGGCGCAGGGCGTGGCGGGCCAGGCCCGTGACCGCCGCCGCGTTCGGGCCCGTACCGCAGACGTCGCCGATGGCGAAGCCGTAGGCGCCGTCGCGGATGGGGAAGACGTCGTAGAAGTCGCCGCCGACCTCGTTGCCCTCGCCGGCCGCGCGGTAGATGACCTCGACCTCGACTCCCTCGATCGTGGGAAGTTCCGGCGGGAGGAGGCTGCGCTGGAGTGACTGGCTGATGGCCGTGCGCTCGGAGTAGAGGCGGGCGTTGTCCAGGGCCAGGGCGGCTCGGCGGGACAGGTCCTCGGCGAGTTCCAGGATCTCCTGGCGGAAGTGTTCGTCGGTCGGCTTGCCGAGGGTGAGCATGCCGATGACGCGGTTGCGGGCGACCAGGGGGAGGACGACCGTCTCGCCGCCCACCGCGGATGCCGTGGCGAGGGTGGGGGCGATCCCGGGGGTGACCTGGCGGGTCGGGCCGCCGCTGAGGCCGAGGCTGCGCATGGAGCTGCGCAGGGCCGCCTGGTGGGCCACCTCGGCGGGGGCCGTCCAGACGCGGGCGCCGGGGGTGGGGACCGGGTCGGGCGGGGGCACCTTCGACAGCAGGGACTTGATGCCGTCGATGAGTTCCTCGTCCTCGTGCAGGACGTACGAGAGGTAGGGCTCGGAGGCCTGGTGGGCGATCGTGTAGACGGCGCACCAGGTGGCGAGGGTGGGGACCGTCATCTGGGCCATCAGGGCCAGGGTCTGATCGCGGTCCAGGGTGCCGGCGAGCAGGTCGGAGGCCTCGACGAGGAAGTTCAGGGAGCCGCGGCGCAGGCGTTCGAGTTCGCCGAGGCGGGCCGATTCGACGGCGAGTGCGATGCGGTCGGCGGCGAACTGGAGGCGCAGGGCCTCCTCGTTGGAGTATCTGCCGGGGGCCTCGGCGGCGACGCCGAGGGAGCCGGTGAGGCGGCCCTCGACCTTCAGCGGGACCGTGACGACAGAGCGCATGCCCGTGCCGTTCAGCAGCGGCACAGCGCCGGGGACCGCCGTCAGGTCGTCGTGGACGGCCGGCATGCGGGCGGAGCCGTAGCGGCCGGAGCCCGCCTCGACGGGGACGCGGGCGAAGCGCTGGCGGGCGGAGGGCAGGCCCGTGGAGGCGCGGACCTCCAGTTCCGTCTCGTCGTCGGTGGCCAGCAGGAGGAACGCGGAGTCGCCGTCGAGCATGTCGCGGGCGCGTTCGACCGTGCGCTGGAGGAGGCCGTCGAGGTCGTCCGGGGCGGGGTAGCCGATGAACACCTCGAAGGGGTCGGTGCTCTGGCCCTCGGAGGTGGTGGAGGTGTCGGAGGCGGGGACGCGCAGGGGCGTCTGGAGAACGGCCCGTTCGTGGTCCCGTACGAGGAGGCACACGGTTGACGGTTCGCCGCCGGTGTCACGGACGCGCAGGTGGGAGGCGTACACGGGGGTCACGCGGCCGTTGGCGGCGCGGATGCCGTAACTGCCCTCCCAGCGGGAGAGCTGGAGTGCCTCCGCGATGCCGGTGCTGGTGCCCGGGGTGTGCGGCCAGGCCGCGAGGTCGGTCAGCGGCTTGCCGGTGACCTGCTCGGCCGGGTAGCCGAAGAGGTCCTCGGCGTCCTCGTTCCAGGCGGTGATGTGGCCGGTGCGGTCGATCTGGACGACGGCCACGCGGACCCGGCCGTCGGCGAGGGGGAGGAGGTCGGCGGGGAGGGCCGGGCCGGCCGCGCGGGTGCCCACCGTCCGGGCCGGGAGGTCGAGTTGGAACCAGACGGTCTTGTGGGTGGGGGTGTACTCGACGCCCCAGCGGCCGGCGAGGGCCGCGCACAGCTGGAGGCCGCGTCCGCCCTCGCGGTCGGGGCTGCCCATGTTGATGGCCGAGGCTTGCAGCGGGATCTCACGCTCGGGGTACCGGTCGGCCACCTCGATGCGTACGCCCTCGTCGCTGCGCAGGCAGAGCAGGTCGGCGGAGGTGCCGGCGTGGACCACGGCGTTGGTCACCAGTTCGCTGGTGAGAACGACGGCGTCGTCGACGATGTCGGCGAAGCCCCAGCCTTGGAGGGTGTCGCGGACGAAGGAGCGGGCGCTCGCGACAGATCGCCCGACGGGCTCGAAACTGGCGGCCGCGCGCGCGGTGATCACAGAACTCCTCGACCGGTTCTCGACGTGCTGGGCTGCGTGGCCGACCGGCTCGCGCCGCTGTTGCGGCAGGCCACCCGTCGGCCGGGGGTCCGGGGGCTGTCCCCCCGGGATCAGTCCGGTGGTCATGTGTGCGGCCGCCCCTCCGATGCCCGCTCGTCTTCGTGCCACCGCCCAGGCCGGACGAACCGGCGCGGCTGGACAGCCGGATGCAAGGTTACTTACCTTCGCGGTCCATGCGGATGCCGGTCTGCAGTGTTTCCGTCCGGAGGGTGTGCGGACGATGTGCGAAGCTGCCGAACTGTTATGGCCTGGTTCGGGCAGGGTGAAACACTGGGCAAGCTTCTTGTGAAAGTCCGGGCAGGCTGAGTGTCATCTGCTTACGGGGGGCAGCAGCCCCCTGGGCACGGCCTGGTATGCAGGGCAGAGAATACGCAGTAGTAACCGGTACGCCGAGCGTGGTACCCCAGCACAGTGACGGTCGACCCCTGCGGGAGGGACACAGTGGAGTCTGGCGCAGCGACGCGTGGCAAGAAGACGCGCGCGAAAGGCGGACAGTCCCCGAGCAACCAGGGAAAAGTGCGCAGTGGCACGACTGAGGTGGACACGGCAGCCCTGAACCGGCTGATGGTAGCCCTCGTGGCGATGCGGGACGGCAACTTCCGCAAGCGGCTCACGGTGTCCGGGGACGGCGTGATGGCCGAGATCGCGGCGGTTTTCAACGAGGTGGCCGACCGCAATCTGCATCTGACGGGTGAGCTCTCGCGCGTGCGGCGGATGGTGGGCCGGGAGGGCAAGCTCACCGAGCGGCTGGAGACGGGGGCCTGTGAGGGCTCCTGGGCGACCGCGATCGACAACTCGAATGCCCTGGTGGACGACCTGGTGCGGCCGGTTTCCGAGGTCAGCCGGGTGCTGTCCGCGGTGGCCGAGGGTGACCTGTCGCCGCGTATGGAGTTGCGGACGCAGGTGCCGGACGGGAACGGGCAGCCGCTGCGCGGCGAGTTCCTGAAGGTCGGGCGGACCGTCAACAATCTGGTCGACCAGTTGTCGACGTTCACCGACGAGGTCACGCGTGTGGCCAGTGAGGTGGGTACCGAGGGCAAGCTCGGTGGGCAGGCCCGTGTGCGGGGTATGTCGGGTTCGTGGCGGGATCTCACGGACTCCGTCAACACCATGGCGTACCGGCTCACCGCTCAGGTGCGGGATATCGCGCTGGTGACGACGGCGGTCGCCAAGGGCGATCTGTCCCGGAAGGTCACGGTTCAGGTGGCCGGCGAGATGCTGGAGCTCAAGAACACCGTCAACACGATGGTGGACCAGCTGTCGGCGTTCTCCTCCGAGGTGACCCGGGTGGCCCGTGAGGTGGGCACCGAGGGTGCGCTGGGCGGGCAGGCTCAGGTGCCCGGGGTCGCGGGTGTGTGGAAGGAACTCACCGATTCGGTGAACACCATGGCCGGGAACCTCACGGCCCAGGTGCGCGGGATCGCGGAGGTGACGACGGCGGTCGCCAACGGTGACCTGTCGCGCAAGGTGACCGTGCCGGCGCGGGGCGAGGTCGCACAGCTCGCCGACACGATCAACCAGATGACCGAGACGCTGCGGATCTTCGCGGACGAGGTCACACGCGTGGCCAACGAAGTCGGGGCCGAGGGGCAGCTCGGCGGTCAGGCGAACGTGCCGGGTGCGGCGGGAACGTGGAAGGACCTCACCGATTCGGTGAACACGGTCTTCCGGAATCTGACCACCCAGGTGCGGGACATCGCCGCTGTGACGACGGCGGTGGCCAACGGTGACCTGTCGCAGAAGGTCACCGTCGACGTGGCCGGCGAGATGCTGGAGCTCAAGAACACCGTCAACACGATGGTCGACCAGCTGTCCGCGTTCGGTGCCGAAGTGACACGTGTGGCACGTGAGATCGGTGTCGAGGGTGAGCTGGGTGGTCAGGCGCAGGTGCCGGGCGCGGCCGGGACGTGGAAGGACCTGACGGACTCCGTCAACACGGCGTTCCGGAACCTCACCGGTCAGGTGAGGAACATCGCCCAGGTGACGACGGCGGTGGCCAACGGCGACCTGTCGCAGAAGGTCACGGTCGACGTCTCCGGCGAGATGCTCAAGCTGAAGAACACCGTGAACACGATGGTGGACCAGCTGTCGAGTTTCGCCGACCAGGTGACGCGGATGGCCCGGGACGTGGGCACGGAGGGCCGCCTCGGTGGGCAGGCCCGCGTGGACGGCGTGTCGGGCACCTGGAAGGAACTCACCGACTCCGTCAACTCGATGGCCGGGAACCTCACCTCCCAGGTGCGCAACATCGCGCAGGTGACGACGGCCGTGGCCCGGGGTGACCTGTCGCAGAAGATCGACGTCGACGCGCGCGGGGAGATCCTCGAGCTGAAGAACACCATCAACACGATGGTCGACCAGCTCTCGGCCTTCGCCGACCAGGTGACCCGGGTCGCCCGGGAGGTGGGTACGGACGGCCGGCTGGGCGGTCAGGCGCAGGTGCCCGGGGTCGCCGGTGTGTGGCGCGACCTCACCGACTCCGTGAACGGCATGGCCGGCAACCTCACCGCGCAGGTGCGCAACATCGCCCAGGTGGCGACGGCGGTGGCCCGGGGTGACCTGTCCCAGAAGATCACCGTGGACGCGCGCGGGGAGATCCTGGAGCTGAAGAACACCCTGAACACGATGGTGGACCAGCTGTCGTCGTTCGCCCAGGAGGTCACGCGTGTGGCCCGTGAGGTGGGTACGGAGGGCATCCTGGGCGGCCAGGCCGAGGTTCAGGGCGTCTCCGGCACCTGGAAGGACCTCACCCAGTCCGTGAACGGCATGGCGAACAACCTGACCATCCAGGTGCGCAACATCGCCGAGGTCACGACCGCGGTCGCCCGGGGCGATCTGTCGAAGAAGATCACCGTCGACGCCAAGGGCGAGATCCTCGAACTCGTCACGACCGTCAACACGATGGTCGACCAGCTGTCCTCCTTCGCCGAGCAGGTGACCCGGGTGGCCCGTGAGGTGGGCACCGAGGGCATCCTGGGCGGTCAGGCGCACGTGCCGGGTGTCACGGGCATCTGGAAGGACCTGAGCGACAACGTCAACCTGATGGCCAAGAACCTCACCACTCAGGTGCGGAACATCTCCCAGGTCTCGGCGGCGGTGGCCAACGGTGACCTGACGCGGCAGGTCACCATCGAGGCGCGCGGTGAGGTCGCGCAGCTCGCCGACACCATCAACACGATGGTGAAGACGCTGAGTTCGTTCGCCGAGCAGGTCACCAAGGTGGCCCGTGAGGTGGGCACGGACGGCATCCTCGGCGGGCAGGCGCACGTGCCGGGAGTGGCCGGTACGTGGAAGGACCTGACCGAGTCCGTGAACCAGATGGCGTCCAACCTGACCGGCCAGGTGCGCAACATCGCCATGGTGACCACGGCCATCGCCAAGGGTGACCTGACGAAGAAGATCGACATCGACGCGCGCGGGGAGATCCTGGAGCTGAAGACGACCATCAACACGATGGTCGACCAGCTGTCGTCCTTCGCCGAGGAGGTCACCCGAGTCGCCCGTGAGGTGGGCACGGAGGGACAGCTCGGCGGCCAGGCACGCGTGCGTGACGTCGACGGCACCTGGCGGGACCTGACGGAGTCCGTGAACGAGATGGCCGGGAACCTGACCCGGCAGGTGCGTGCCATCGCGCGCGTGGCGACCGCGGTGACCCGCGGCGACCTGAACCTGAAGATCGACGTGGACGCGTCCGGGGAGATCCAGGAGCTCCAGGACTACATCAACAAGATGATCGCCAACCTGCGCGACACCACGATCGCCAACAAGGAGCAGGACTGGCTCAAGGGCAACCTGGCCCGGATCTCCGCGCTGATGCAGGGCCGCCGCGACCTGGAGGACGTGGCCTCGCTGATCATGAGCGAGCTGACGCCGGTGGTGTCCGCGCAGCACGGCGCGTTCTTCCTGGCGATGCCGCTCGTCGACGGCGAGGACATGAACGCCTCGGACGACGACCAGTACGAGCTGCGCATGCTCGGCTCGTACGGCTACTCGATGGGCTCCATGCCGACGTCGTTCCAGCCCGGTGAGGCGCTGATCGGCACGGCCGCCACGGAGAAGCGCACGATCCTGGTGGAGAACGCGCCCAGCGGCTACCTGAGGATCTCCTCGGGGCTCGGTGAGGCGCCGCCCGCGCAGGTGATCGTGCTGCCGGTGTTGTTCGAGGGGAAGGTGCTCGGCGTCATCGAACTGGCGTCCTTCACGCCGTTCACCCAGATCCAGAAGGACTTCCTCAACCAGATCGCGGAGATGATCGCGACGAGCGTCAACACCATCTCCGTCAACACCAAGACCGAGCTGCTGCTGGCGCAGTCGCAGAAGCTGACCGAGCAGCTGCGCGAGCGTTCCGCCGAGTTGGAGCAGCGGCAGAAGGCCCTCCAGGCGTCCAACGCCGAACTGGAGGAGAAGGCCGAGCTGCTGGCCCAGCAGAACCGCGACATCGAGGTGAAGAACACCGAGATCGAGGAGGCGCGGCAGGTCCTGGAGGAGCGCGCCGAGCAGCTCGCGGTGTCGATGCGCTACAAGAGCGAGTTCCTGGCGAACATGTCGCACGAGCTGCGGACACCGCTCAACTCGCTGCTGATCCTGGCCAAGCTGCTCGCCGACAACGCCGAGGGGAACCTCTCCCCGAAGCAGGTCGAGTTCGCCGAGACGATCCACGGGGCCGGTTCCGACCTGCTCCAGCTCATCAACGACATCCTCGACCTGTCGAAGGTCGAGGCGGGCAAGATGGACGTCTCCCCGACGCGGATCGCGCTCGTCCAGCTCGTGGACTACGTGGAGGCCACCTTCAGGCCGCTGACCGCGGAGAAGGGCCTGGACCTGTCCGTGCGGGTGTCGCCGGAGCTGCCCGCGACGCTGCACACCGACGAGCAGCGGCTGCTCCAGGTGCTGCGCAACCTGCTGTCCAACGCGGTGAAGTTCACCGACTCCGGGTCGGTGGAGCTGGTCATCCGGCCGGCGCGGGACGACGTGCCGCAGAAGATCCGCGAGCAGTTGCTGGAGACGGGTTCGCTGACCGATCCGGACGCCGAGCTGATCGCGTTCTCCGTGACCGACACCGGGATCGGCATCGCGTCCAGCAAGATGCGGGTGATCTTCGAGGCGTTCAAGCAGGCCGACGGCACGACCAGCCGCAAGTACGGCGGTACGGGTCTCGGGCTGTCCATCTCGCGGGAGATCGCCCAGCTGCTCGGCGGAGAGATCCACGCGCAGAGCGAGCCGGGCCGCGGCTCGACGTTCACGCTGTACCTGCCGCTGCACCCCAGTGAACTGCCGCCGCAGGGCTATCAGCAGCAGCTGCCCGCCCTGGAGGCCGGCCACCTGATGGCGTCGACGTCGGACCTGTCCGAGCTGTCCGAGGTCGAGGTCGAGACGCCGGCCGAGGTGAAGTCGTACAACGAGACGCAGAACGGGCCGGCCGCCCTGTTCCGGCGGCGGCGCAGGATGCCCGAGCTGGCGCCGCGCCCGGCGCAGCCGGAGCAGTGGACGCCCGCGGAGCAGGAGACGGTGCCGAAGACGCAGCGCGGCATCCGGTTCGGCGGCCAGAAGGTCCTGATCGTGGACGACGACATCCGCAACGTCTTCGCGCTGACCAGTGTCCTGGAGCAGCACGGCCTGTCCGTGCTGTACGCGGAGAACGGCCGCGAGGGCATCGAGGTGCTGGAGCAGCACGACGACGTGGCGGTCGTCCTGATGGACATCATGATGCCCGAGATGGACGGGTACGCGACGACCACGGCGATCCGCAGGATGCCGCAGTTCGCCGGGTTGCCGATCATCGCGCTGACCGCGAAGGCGATGAAGGGCGACCGGGAGAAGGCGATCGAGTCGGGCGCCTCCGACTACGTCACGAAGCCGGTCGACCCCGATCACCTGCTGACGGTGATGGATCAGTGGATGCGAGGGGAATGAGGGGAACGTTGGACCGTTACGCAACGTTGGCGGGAAGGTTCGGTGTTCACACGGAGTTGCGGACTCAGTGTGCGCATAGTCGTGTAGAAGTACGAGATCTGGGGAACCTTCTGGTCTCCTGCTGCGTTTCTGCTACGTGCACAGTGACATCGCGGTGACAGGGTGTGGCGACGGGCGGGGTGCGGCTACGATGACCGGCACAAGGACGGGCGGCGCAAGGGAGTCGTCCCCTGGGGCAGCACCCACCGGTGCATCCCCAGGTCCTGCGGACAGGGGAGGCCCCACGCCGGGGCGAGGAGGGCGGGCCATGGTGCAGAAGGCCAAGATCCTCCTGGTCGATGACCGGCCGGAGAATCTGCTTGCGCTGGAGGCGATCCTCTCTGCGCTCGATCAGACGCTGGTGCGGGCATCGTCCGGGGAGGAAGCGCTCAAAGCGCTGCTCACGGACGACTTCGCGGTCATTCTGCTGGACGTCCAGATGCCGGGCATGGACGGCTTCGAAACAGCCGCGCACATCAAGCGGCGGGAGCGGACCCGGGACATCCCGATCATCTTCCTCACCGCGATCAACCACGGGCCGCACCACACCTTCCGGGGTTACGCGGCGGGCGCGGTCGACTACATCTCCAAGCCGTTCGACCCGTGGGTGCTGCGCGCGAAGGTCTCCGTCTTCGTCGAGCTGTACATGAAGAACTGCCAGCTGCGTGAGCAGGCGTCGCTGCTGCGGCTCCAGTTGGAGGGCAACGGCAAGGACGAGGGCGGTGAGGCCAAGGAGTCGGCCGGTCTGCTCGCCGAGCTCTCCGCGCGGCTCGCGGCCGTCGAGGAGCAGGCCGAGGCGCTGACCAAACAGCTCAACGACGACTCGACGGACGCGGCGGCGGTGGCCACGGCGGCTCATCTGGAGCGCAAGCTCACGGGGTTGCGGCGGGCGCTGGACGCGCTGGAGCCGGGCACCGGGACGACATCGTCGGTGTCCTCGCAGAACTGACGCCCGGGCAGGCGAGGTTGCCCGCCCATGAGCCAGCGTCAATCCTGTGCCTCTCCCGGAGCGACACGAACGGGTGAAGCCGTAGGCACACGTGTCCCTCGTCGTCTCCCCCGGTAACCTCACACCCATGGCCTCACGTCCCTCCGCAGCCAAGAAGCCGCCCGCGAAGAAGGCGGCCGGTTCGGCGAAGGCTCCGGCGAAGAAGGCCGCTGCCAAAAAGGCTCCCGCGAAGAAGGCGCCCGCCAGGAAGGCCGCGGCGAAGAAGGCCGCGCCCAAACCGGCTCCGAGCCCGACCGGGGGCATCTACCGGCTCGTGCGCGCCGTGTGGCTCGGGGTCGCTCATGCCGTGGGCGCCGTGTTCCGGGGCATAGGGCAGGGCGCCAAGAACCTCGACCCGGCTCATCGCAAGGACGGTGTCGCCCTGCTGCTGCTCGGCATCGCGCTGATCGTCGCCGCGGGCACCTGGGCCGACCTGAAGGGCCCCGTGGGTGACCTGGTCGAGATCCTGGTGACCGGTGCCTTCGGCCGGCTCGACCTGCTCGTGCCGATCCTGCTCGCCGTCATCGCCGTGCGGTTCATCCGCCACCCGGAGAAGCCCGAGGCCAACGGACGCATCGTCATCGGCCTGTCCGCGCTCGTCATCGGCGTGCTCGGCCAGGTCCACATCGCGTGCGGCTCACCGGCGCGTGGCGAGGGCATGCAGGCCATAAGGGACGCCGGCGGCCTCATCGGCTGGGCCATGGCGACCCCGCTGTCGTACGCCATGGGTCACATGCTCGCCGTGCCGCTGCTGGTGCTGCTGACGGTGTTCGGGCTGCTGGTCGTCACGGCCACGCCGGTCAACGCCATCCCGCAGCGGCTGCGGCAGGCCGGGGTGCGGCTCGGGATCGTCCGCGACCCGGCCGAGGACGAGTTCGGCCTAGCCGAGGACGATGAGCGCTACGACGAACAGTGGCGGGAGGCACTGCCCGCACGCCCGCGCGGCAGGCGTGCCCCGGCGCCCGCGGCGTACGACCCCGACAGCGCCGAGCAGGAGGCGCTCTCCCGGCGACGCGGCCGCCCCCGGCGGTCCGCCGTGCCGCAGCCCGACATGGACCGCCCCATGGACGCCGTGGACGTCGCCGCAGCGGCCGCCGCAGCGCTCGACGGGGCCGTACTGCACGGGATGCCGCCCTCGCCGATCGTCGCCGACCTCACCCAGGGCGTGACCGTCGGGGACCGCGAGGCGACCACGCCGACGCCCGTCCCGGCCGCCCGGCCCCAGCAGGAGAAGCTCAAGCAGGACACGCCCGAGCAGGAGAAGCCGAAGGCGGGCGTCCGCGACCTCACCAAGTCCCCGCCCGCCAAGCCCCGCGACCTGCCCCCGCGCGCGGAACAGCTCCAGCTGTCGGGCGACATCACGTACGCGCTGCCGTCGCTCGATCTCCTCACGCGCGGAGGCCCCGGCAAGGCCCGCAGCGCCGCCAACGACGCCATAGTCGCCGCGCTCACCAACGTCTTCACCGAGTTCAAGGTGGACGCCAGCGTCACCGGCTTCACGCGCGGGCCGACGGTCACGCGCTACGAGATCGAGCTCGGCCCCGCCGTGAAGGTCGAGCGGATCACCGCGCTGGCCAAGAACATCGCCTACGCCGTCGCCAGCCCGGACGTGCGGATCATCAGCCCGATCCCCGGAAAGTCCGCGGTCGGCATCGAGATCCCGAACACCGACCGGGAGATGGTCAACCTCGGTGACGTGCTGCGGCTCGCGGAGTCCGCGGAGGACGACGACCCGATGCTGGTCGCCTTCGGCAAGGACGTCGAGGGCGGCTACGTCATGCACTCGCTGGCGAAGATGCCGCACATGCTGGTCGCCGGCGCCACCGGCTCCGGCAAGTCGTCCTGCATCAACTGCCTGATCACCTCGATCATGATGCGGGCGACCCCCGAGGACGTCCGGATGATCCTCGTCGACCCCAAGCGTGTCGAGCTGACCGCCTACGAGGGCATCCCGCACCTGATCACCCCGATCATCACCAACCCCAAGCGGGCCGCCGAGGCGCTCCAGTGGGTCGTACGCGAGATGGACCTGCGCTACGACGACCTGGCCGCCTACGGCTACCGGCACATCGACGACTTCAACCGGGCCGTGCGCGAGGGCAAGGTCAAACCGCCCGAGGGCAGCGAGCGGGAGCTCCAGCCGTACCCGTACCTGCTGGTCATCGTCGACGAGCTCGCCGACCTGATGATGGTCGCGCCGCGGGACGTCGAGGACGCGATCGTGCGCATCACGCAGCTCGCGCGCGCGGCCGGCATCCACCTCGTGCTCGCCACACAGCGGCCGTCGGTCGACGTGGTCACCGGTCTGATCAAGGCGAACGTGCCGTCGCGGCTGGCCTTCGCCACGTCGTCGCTCGCCGACTCGCGGGTCATCCTCGACCAGCCGGGCGCCGAGAAGCTCATCGGCAAGGGCGACGGGCTCTTCCTGCCGATGGGCGCCAACAAGCCGACCCGTATGCAGGGCGCCTTCGTCACCGAAGAAGAGATCGCGGGCGTCGTCCAGCACTGCAAGGACCAGATGGCGCCCGTCTTCCGGGACGACGTCACCGTCGGGACCAAGCAGAAGAAGGAGATCGACGAGGACATCGGCGACGACCTCGACCTGCTGTGCCAGGCGGCCGAACTGGTCGTCTCCACGCAGTTCGGGTCGACGTCCATGCTCCAGCGCAAGCTGCGCGTCGGCTTCGCCAAGGCCGGGCGGCTGATGGACCTCATGGAGTCCCGGAACATCGTCGGGCCGAGCGAGGGTTCCAAGGCTCGTGACGTTCTTGTGAAGCCTGATGAGCTGGATGGCGTGCTCGCGCTGATCCGGGGGGAGTCTGAAGGGTAGGGACAGCGGGTCAGGGCCGGACGCCACGCCGAGTCGTACTGCAATCGGGTGTCCGGATCGTGACTCACCCGTAAGGGATCATCGAGCAACCGTTTCCCTTCGGTGTACGTCAAGTTGAGGGAAGCGATGAACCGCTTTCCCACCATCGGAATGTCGGGCCATTCCGATGGCGTACAAAGTGCCACCGCCCGGTTGCCCCACCCTTTTGTACCCCCCCTAGACTGAACCTCCAGCACAGGCGGCTACACGCTCGAAAGGCGCCCCCGTGTCCATCGGCAACTCCCCTGAAGACGAGCGTCCGTTCGAAGACGAGCGCGTCGAAGAAGACCGCGAGGAAGCCCGCCCCTCCATCGGCCGTGCCCTTCAGCAGGCGCGCATCGCCGCTGGGCTGACCGTCGACGACATCAGTAGCGCCACCCGGGTCCGCATGAACATCGTGCACGCCATCGAGGCGGACGACTTCACCGCCTGCGGTGGGGACGTCTATGCCCGAGGGCACATCAGGACCCTGGCCAAGGCCGTCCACCTCGACCCCGCGCCGCTGCTCGCCCAGTACGGCGACGAGCACGGCGGGCGCCCGGCACCGACCCCGGCAGCTCCCCTCTTCGAGGCGGAACGCATCCGTCCGGAGCGGCGGGGGCCCAACTGGACCGCCGCCATGGTCGCCGCGATCGTCGCGGTGATCGGATTCGTCGGGTTCACCATGTTCCAGGGCGGCGACGACAGCGGCGGCGAGGCGAACGTGGCCGAGGGCTCCACGCCCACGACCGGCGGCTCCGCCTCCCCGACCACCAAGACCAAGAAGCCCACCGATCCCACGCCCGAGGCGTCCGACAGCGCCATTGCCGCCGCGCCCCAGGACAAGGTGACGGTCCAGGTGGCCGCCGCCGACGGCCGCAGCTGGATCTCCGCCAAGGACCACAACGGCCGGCTGCTCTTCGACGGATTCCTCAAGCAGGGCGAGACCAAGACCTTCCAGGACAGCTCGAAGGTGCAACTCGTCCTCGGGGACGCCGGTGCGATCGACCTCTTCGTCAACGGCAAGAAGATCAAGGACGACTTCCAGCCGGGCTCCGTGGAGCGCCTGACGTACACGAAGGGTGACCCCGAGGCCGGATAACCGGTCCGAAGGGCGCAGTAACTACGGGGTTGGCCTGGAAACGGCCAACCCCGTCGACGTGGGGTGTCAGCGGGACGAAGTACTCTTGAGCCCATGCCTGAACGCCGTACCGTCGCACTCGTCACCCTTGGCTGCGCCCGTAACGAGGTGGACTCGGAGGAGCTCGCAGGCCGTTTGGAGGCGGACGGCTGGCAGCTCGTGGAGGACGCCGAGGACGCGGACGTCGCTGTCGTGAACACCTGTGGCTTCGTCGAGGCCGCCAAGAAGGACTCCGTCGACGCCCTCCTGGAGGCCAACGACCTCAAGGGGCACGGCAGAACCCAGGCCGTCGTGGCGGTGGGCTGCATGGCCGAGAGGTACGGCAAGGAACTCGCCGAGGCCCTCCCCGAGGCCGACGGCGTGCTCGGGTTCGACGACTACTCGGACATCTCGGACCGGCTCCAGACCATCCTCAACGGCGGCATCCACGCCTCGCACACCCCGCGCGACCGGCGCAAGCTGCTGCCGATCAGCCCGGCCGAGCGGCAGGAGTCGGCCGCCGAGGTCGCGCTGCCCGGGCACGCCCCGGCCGACCTTCCGGAGGGTCTCGCTCCGGCCTCCGGTCCGCGCGCGCCCCTGCGGCGCCGTCTGGACGGCTCCCCGGTCGCCTCCGTGAAGCTGGCCTCCGGCTGCGACCGGCGCTGCTCCTTCTGCGCCATCCCGTCCTTCCGCGGCTCCTTCATCTCCCGCCGTCCGAGCGACGTGCTGAACGAGACGCGCTGGCTGGCCGAGCAGGGCGTGAAGGAGATCATGCTGGTCTCCGAGAACAACACCTCCTACGGCAAGGACCTCGGCGACATCCGCCTGCTGGAGTCGCTGCTGCCCGAGCTCGCCGAGGTGGACGGCATCGAGCGGGTCCGGGTGAGCTACCTCCAGCCCGCGGAGATGCGGCCGGGCCTGATCGACGTGCTGACGTCGACCCCGAAGGTCGCGCCCTACTTCGACCTGTCCTTCCAGCACTCCGCGCCCGGCGTGCTGCGCGCGATGCGCCGCTTCGGCGACACCGACCGGTTCCTGGAGCTGCTCGACACGATCCGCAGCAAGGCGCCCGAGGCCGGCGTGCGCTCCAACTTCATCGTCGGCTTCCCCGGCGAGAGCGAGGCCGACCTCGCCGAACTGGAGCGGTTCCTGAACGGCGCGCGGCTGGACGCCATCGGCGTCTTCGGTTACTCCGACGAGGAGGGCACCGAGGCGGCGACCTACGAGAACAAGCTCGACGAGGACGTCGTCGCCGAGCGGCTGGCCCGCGTGTCGCGGCTGGCCGAGGAACTCGTCTCGCAGCGCGCCGAGGAGCGCGTCGGCCAGACGGTGCACGTGCTCGTCGAGTCCGTCGACGACGAGGAGGGCGTGTACGGCCGCGCGGCGCACCAGGCGCCCGAGACGGACGGCCAGGTGCTGCTCACGAGCGGCGCGGGGCTGAGCAGCGGCCGTATGGTCGAGGCGAAGGTGGTCGGTACCGAGGGCGTCGACCTGGTGGCCGAGCCGCTTCAGGGCTCGTTCGCGTCGCCGGCGTGGAGTGAGGAGGCGGGCAGATGACCGGTGTTCCGGCATCCGCGGCGGGAGGCCCCTCCGGCGCGAGGAGGGCCGCGTCCGGTGCGGCTTCGGGGAAGGTCCCCGGGGCTTCGATGGGCCGGTCGGCCGCGCGGTCGGCCGAGGGCGGTGCGGCCGGTGCGGCGCCGGATGCGCGGCAGAGTACGGCGGCCGGTGCGGCGCCGGGTACCGGTCATGGTGCGGCGGCCGGCGCGGGTGACGGTTGGGCCGCCGTCGGTGACGGCCCGGAGAGCGCCGTCATCGACACACAGGACGACGGGAAGACGGCGCGGGGCGGGAAGCTGGCGGCCGCGGCCGTCAACCAGGCCAGCGTCTGGAACGTCGCCAACCTCCTGACCATGCTCCGGCTGATCCTCGTACCGGCCTTCGTCGCACTGATGCTGGCGGACGGCGGGTACGACCCGGCGTGGCGGTCCCTCGCCTGGGCGGCCTTCGCCATCGCCATGATCACCGACCTCTTCGACGGTCATCTGGCGCGCACGTACAACCTGGTCACGGACTTCGGGAAGATCGCCGACCCCATCGCCGACAAGGCGATCATGGGGGCGGCGCTGATCTGTCTGTCCGCGCTCGGCGATCTGCCGTGGTGGGTGACCGGCGTCATCCTCGGCCGGGAACTCGGGATCACCCTGCTGCGTTTTCTGGTCATCCGGTACGGCGTCATCCCCGCCAGCCGCGGAGGCAAGCTCAAGACGCTCACCCAGGGCGTGGCCGTCGGTATGTACGTGCTGGCGCTGACGGGGTGGCTGGCCACCCTGAGGTTCTGGGTGATGGCCGCGGCGGTCGTTCTGACCGTGGTGACCGGGCTCGACTATGTGAAACAGGCCATTGTGCTGCGCAGGCAGGGAATCGCCGAGCGCAAGGCCGCGTTGGAGGAGAAGGAAGCGTGAGTTTCACGGCCACCGACGTGGTACGACTACTCACGGTGAAGGGCAGGACGCTCGCCGTCGCGGAATCGCTGACCGGTGGCCTTGTTGCGGCGGAGATCACATCCGTACCGGGGGCGTCCAAGGTCTTCCGGGGTTCGGTGACGGCCTACGCCACCGAACTGAAGCATGAACTGCTGGGTGTCGACGCCGCCCTGCTGACGGCGCGAGGAGCGGTGGATCCGCAGGTCGCGGCCCAGATGGCGGCCGGAGTGCGCAAGGCGCTCGGCACGGACTGGGGCATCGCGACCACCGGTGTCGCGGGTCCCGAGCCGCAGGACGGACAGGCCGTCGGGACGGTCTTCGTCGCCGTGGACGGGCCCCTGAGGGTCGATTCCGGTTCTGCCGGCGGCGGAAAAGTGGAGGCTCTGCGGTTGAACGGCGACCGCGAGGAAATTCGTAGAGAGAGTGTACGGAGCGTACTCGCACTGCTCCTGAAGGAGCTTGCGGGCGAACAGACTGGGAATGAGCGGGCACAGGATACGGAACGGAACGGGGGGTTTTGATGTTTGCAGCCCTGAGTGAACACGACATCGCTCCCCGCACGGCCGCGGCGCAAGGCGGTACGGTGGGGCGTAATGGATGCGGCTACGCGGTCCGAGGAGGGAGCCACCGATGATTCTGCTCCGTCGCCTGCTGGGTGACGTGCTGCGTCGGCAGCGCCAGCGCCAGGGCCGTACTCTGCGCGAAGTCTCCTCGTCCGCCCGAGTCTCACTCGGCTATCTCTCCGAGGTGGAGCGGGGGCAGAAGGAGGCTTCCTCCGAGCTGCTCTCCGCCATCTGCGACGCGCTGGACGTACGGATGTCCGAGCTCATGCGGGAAGTGAGCGACGAGCTCGCCCTGGCCGAGCTGGCCCAGTCCGCTGCGGCCACCCCCAGCGAACCTGTGCCCACGCCGGTTCGCCCGATGCTGGGTTCCGTTTCGGTGACCGGTGTGCCACCGGAACGGGTGACCATCAAGGCGCCCGCCGAGGCGGTGGCCGCCACCGCCGCGTGACGCTTCGCGCGTGCGTGGCATGAACGAGCGGCGCTGACCAGGCGCCGAGACTGGTGAGGCCCCGGCCGGGGTTCTCCGGGGGATCCGGAGGTGTGTCGGTCGGGGTTTTCGCTTGCCCGCAGGCTGTCGGGCAGGACTATGCCCGATTTGTTTGCGTTTGCCGGTGGGGCGTGCGGCGGTCATCGTTGAGGGGATGGCGGGGGGAAGTCACCGGAGGTGCGGATGTACGTCGTGAAGAGCCCGCTGTCCGACGCGAGCCTGAAGACCGTGTCCGAGGCGTTGCAGGGTGCCCTCGTCGACCTGGTGGACCTCGCCCTCGTGGCGAAGCAGATCCACTGGAACGTGGTGGGCCCGCGCTTCCGTTCCGTGCATCTCCAGCTCGACGAGGTCGTCGACACCGCGCGGAAGTACTCCGACACCGTGGCGGAGCGCGCCGCGGCGCTCGGGATCTCACCCGACGGGCGTGCCGCGACGGTCGCCGTCGGCAGCGGGATCGGCGTGACCCCCGAGGGGTGGGTCGACGACACGACCGCCGTGGGGGCGCTCGTCGAGGCGCTGGGTGCGGTGATCGCGCGGATGCGGGAGCGGGTCGAGGCGACAGGCGAGCCGGATCCCGTGAGCCAGGACATCTTCATCGGGATCACGGCGGACCTGGAGAAGCATCACTGGATGTTCCAGGCCGAGAACGGGTGACCGGAGCGGGCACGGCAGCGGGCGACGGGCCGACCGGAGGGCCCGCCGCTCGGGGTGTTGCGGCTCGCGGTCTCGCAGCTCGGCGCAGTGGGGTGAGCGGTGCGCCTGTGTGCCGTTGGTGCGCCCTGTTCGCCGGCCCGGGCGGCCGAATAGCGTCGGGCCGGAGGTGGCGGCCATGACGGGGACACGGCGCTGGGGGGCCCGCGGAGCTGTGCTGGGGCTGGGGGCGCTGTGGTGGTGGGCGGTGCTGCGGCTGGTGGTCGTGCCCGGGGCCGGGGTGCTGGAGGCGACGGTCGTGGCCGGGGGGTGGGGGCTGAGTGTGCTGCCGGTGCATTGCGTGCCGAAGGGGCGGGCGAGTGGGGCCGTTGATGCGGGGCGGTGGCGGAGGGGTGCTGGGGGTGGGGGCCGGGGTGTGGTGTCGCGGAGGGGGTGATGCCGGGGCGGGATACTTCGGTGGCGTGAGGGTCTTCTTGTGGGTGGGCGGAAGTGCCAGATGTGCCTTACCAGGGCATCGCCACACCGCCGTTCGGGCGGATGATCTGGCCCGTCGTGAAGGACGAGGCGTCGGATGCCAGGTGGAGGACCGCGTGGGCGATGTCCTCGGGAGCGCCGACCTTCCCCAGGGGTGACATGCGAGCCATGACGGCCTCCGTCTTCGCCTGGGCGTCGCTGTCGTGGCGGTCGGTCATGGGCGTACGGATCCAGCCGGGCGCGACCGCGTTGACGCGGATGCCGTGCCGGCCGACCTCGGTCGCGAGGGTCTTGGTCAGCTGAACCACCGCCGCCTTGGCCGCGCCGTAGCAGAGCAGCCCGGGGGCGCCGGTGTCGACGGCGCCCGAGGCCATGGTGACGATGCTGCCCCCGGTACCCCGGGCGATCATCAGGCGGGCCGCCTCCTGGCAGGCGTACAGCACACCCTTGAAGTTGACGTCGAGCACCCGGTCGAGGTCCTCGTCCCTGGTCTCCAGCACCGGACTGCTGTGCATGATCCCGGCGATCGCTGCCACGACGTCCAGGCGTTCGCAGGAGGTGATGGCCTGCCTCAGCCGGGCGCGGTCGGTGACGTCGAGGCCGTGGGTGTGGGCGGTGCCGCCACTGTCCTTGATCAGAGTCGCCGTCTCGTGCAGGCCCTCGGGGTCGCGGTCCGCGCAGTGCACGGTGGCGCCCGCCTCCCCGAGCAGGAGCGCCGAGGCACGGCCGATGCCGCTCGCGGCTCCGGTGACGAACGCGGTGCGGCCGGTGAGGTCGTACGCCGTGACGGGCATACAGGGACCGTACGAGCGTTTCTGACGGGTCGTCAATTGGTGCGGCGCCGGGCCGGGACCGGGGCGGGGCCCGGCTGGCAGGTGGGGCACCAGTACGTGGGGCGTTCGCGGGAGCCGTCGCCCTGGTCGGCGACCCGGACGGAGGTGTGGCAGCGCAGGCAGGGGCGGGGCGCCCGGCCGTACACGAAGAGGTCCTGGCCGCGGCGGCCCGTCGTCGTGCGGATCGGGCGGTCGCGGTTGGTCTCCAGCAGCCTCTTGGCGAGCGCGGGCAGCTGGGCGGCGCGCTCGGCGGGCAGGTCGCCGACGGGAAGCCAGGGGGTGACGCCGAGCAGGAAGCAGAGCTCGCTCTTGTAGACATTGCCGATACCGGCGAGGTTGCGCTGGTCGAGCAGGGCCTCGCCGAGGGGGCGGGAGGGGTCCTTCAGGAGATTGGCGAGCGCCCGGTCGGGGTCCCAGTCGGGGCCCAGGAGGTCGGGGCCGAGGTGGCCGACCGCGCGGTGCTCGTCGGTGGTGCGCAGGAGTTCCAGGACGGGGAGGCGGTAGCCGACGGCCGTGCGGTCGGAGTTCCCGAGGATCGCGCGGATCTGGTGGCCGGGGCCGCCGCTCCAGCGCCGGCCGTTCGCGTACACCTTCCAGGAGCCGTCCATTCGCAGGTGAGAGTGGAGGGTCAGGCCGCCCTCGACGCGGGTCAGGAGGTGTTTGCCGCGCGGGGTGACGTCGAGGACCGTACGGCCCGTGAGGTCGGCCGTGGCGAGCCGGGGAACCCGGAGGTCGCTGCGGGTCAGCATCTTGCCCGCGAGGGCGTTGTGCAGCCGGCTCGCGGTCTGCCAGACGGTGTCACCTTCGGGCATGGGTCAAGGGTGGCACGTCGCCGGGACGATCAGGCCCGCAGACGGAGGCCACGAGGGGTCGCGATGAAGCCCGCTCCTTCCAGGAGGGTGCCGATGGGGGAGGTCAGGGCCTGGGCGCCGTTGACGCGCTCCACCGTGACCGTGCCGAGGGAGCCCGCGCGGGCGGCTGCGGCGAGGGCCTCGGCGGCGGTGCGCAGGCGGGGGTCGTCGGTGGGGTCGCCGTCCGCGGCGGTGGTCCAGGCCAGCAGGGTCTTTCCGCCGCGCTCCATGTAGAGCGTCAGCTCGCCGTCGACGAGCACCACCAGGGAGCCCGCCTTGCGGCCCGGCTTGTGCCCGGCGCCGGTCGGGGGCTCGGGCCAGGCCAGGGCGGCGCCGTACGCGTTCGCCGGATCGGCGGCGGCGAGGACGACGGCCCGTGAGGCGGGGTCCGGGCGGTTGCGGCGGCCCGGGGACCCGGGGGCGTACGGTGCGCGTCCGCCGTTCTGCCAGGGTGAAGGGTCCTGTGGGGTGTAGTCCCGGGGCGAGACGTACTCGTCCCTGGACGGCTGGGGGGCCGGGGTGACGTAGGCGGGGCCGAAGCCGGGGAAGCCGTCGGGGCCGGGGTCGCCGGGGTGGTCGTTGGACGGGAGCGAGTCGTCCAGTCCGGCGAAGTCATGGGCGGGGAACGGATCGAGGTCGGGGCCCGGAGGGGGGCCGGGCAGGTCCTCGCCGCGGTCGCGGGCGTTGGCCACCGCGCGCAGGCGGTCCACGGCACCGTCCATCGCGAACTGCGCGGCGCCGAGGCCCTCCACGACGTAGCCGCGGCGGGCCTGGCCGCTCTCCTCGAAGGCGGACAGGACGCGGTACGTCGCCGAGAACCCGCCTTCGACGCCCTCCGCCGAGACCGCGCCCCTGGTCACCACGCCGTGCCGGTCGAGGAGGGTGCGGGCGAGGGCGTGGGCCCGCACCGTGGGATCCGGCTCGTGGGCCGGGAGCAGGGACCAGCGGCCGGCCGCGGTCGGAGGCCCGGACCGGGAGGCGGGGCGGGCCGCGGCCGTCAGGGAGCCGTAGCGGCCGCGCGGGACCGCTCGCTTGGCGCGGTGGGCCGTGGAGCCGGCGGTGCGGCCCGAGCCGAGCAGGGAGCGCATGGGAGCGAGCGTGTCGTTGGTCAGACGTCCGGACCAGGCCAGGTCCCACAGGACGTCGGCCAGTTGGGGGTCGGTGGCGTCGGGGTGGGTGGTGGCGCGGACCTGGTCGGCGATCTGGCGGAAGAACAGGCCGTAGCCGCCGGAGAGGATGTCCAGGACGGACTGGTGCAGAGCGGTCAGCTCCAAGGGGTGCGGGGGCGGCAGGAGCAGCGGGGCCGCGTCCGCCAGGTAGAGGGAGACCCAGCCGTCCTTGCCGGGGAGGGAGCCCGCACCGGCCCAGACCACCTCTCCGGCGGCGGTGAGCTCGTCCAGCATGGCCGGGTTGTAGTTCGCGACCCGGGAGGGCAGGACCAGCTTCTCCAGAGCGGAGGCGGGCACGGACGCGCCCTGCACCTGCTCGACGGCGCGCACCAGGCCGTCGATGCCGCGCAGGGAGTGGCCCTTGCCGATGTGCTGCCACTGGGGAAGGAACTGGGCGAGTGCGGCGGGCGGCACCGGCTCCAGCTCATGGCGCAGGGCGGCCAGGGAACGGCGGCGCAGCCGGCGCAGCACGGCCGCGTCGCACCACTCCTGGCCGATCCCGGCCGGGTGGAACTCGCCCTGGACGACCCGGCCCGCCGCGGCCAGCCGCTGGAGGGCGCCCTCGGTGACGGCCACGCCCAGGCCGAAGCGGGATGCCACCGTGGTCGAGGTGAACGGGCCATGGGTGCGGGCGTAGCGCGCGAGGAGGTCGCCGAGCGGGTCCTTGACGGGCTCCGTGAAGGCCTCCGGGACGCCGACCGGCAGGGCGGTGCCCAGCGCGTCGCGCAGCCGGCCCGCGTCCTCGATCGCCGCCCAGTGGTCGCTGCCCGCGATCCGGACCCGGATGGCACGCCGGGCGCCGGCCAGGTCCTGAGCCCATTGCGGTTCGGCGCCCCGCTCGGCCAGTTCCGCCTCCGTGAGCGGGCCGAGGAGGCGGAGGAGGTCCGCGACGCCCTCGGCGTCCTTGACGCGGCGGTCCTCGGTCAGCCACTGAAGCTCCCGCTCCAGCTCCGTGAGCACCTCCGCGTCGAGCAGCTCGCGCAGCTCCGCCTGGCCCAGCAGCTCGGCCAGCAGCCGTGAGTCCAGCGACAGGGCGGCGGCGCGGCGCTCGGCGAGCGGGGAGTCGCCCTCGTACAGGAACTGGGCGACGTAGCCGAAGAGGAGGGAGCGCGCGAAGGGGGACGGCTCGGGAGTGGTGACCTCGACGAGGCGCACCTTGCGGGACTCCAGGTCGCCCATCAGCTCGACGAGCCCGGGGACGTCGAAAACGTCCTGGAGGCACTCGCGGACCGCCTCCAGGACGATCGGGAACGAGCCGAACTCGCTCGCCACCTGGAGCAGCTGGGAGGCGCGCTGGCGCTGCTGCCACAGCGGCGTGCGCTTGCCCGGGTTGCGGCGCGGCAGCAGCAGCGCGCGGGCGGCGCACTCGCGGAAACGGGCCGCGAACAGCGCCGAGCTGCCCACCTGATCGGTGACGACCTGGTCGACCTCGCCCTTGTCGAAGACGACGTCGGCGGCGCCCACGGGGGCCTGCTCGGCGTCGTACTCCCGGCCCATCTTCACCGGCTCCTGGTCGAGCAGGTCCAGGCCCATCAGGTCGGCGTCCGGCAGGCGCAGCACTATGCCGTCGTCGGCGTGCATGACCTGCGCGTCCATCCCGTAGCGCTCGGAGAGCTTCGCGCCGAGCGCGAGGGCCCAGGGGGCGTGCACCTGGGCGCCGAAGGGCGAGTGCACGACCACGCGCCAGTCGCCGAGCTCGTCGCGGAAGCGCTCCACGACGATCGTCCGGTCGTCCGGGACGTGGCCGCAGGCCTCCCGCTGCTCGTCGAGGTAGGAGAGCACGTTGTCCGCCGCCCACGCGTCCAGGCCGGCGGCGAGGAGGCGGAGCCGGGCATCGTCCTTGGGCAGCGAGCCGACCTCGCGCAGGAACGCGCCGACCGCCCGGCCCAGCTCGAGCGGGCGGCCCAGTTGGTCGCCCTTCCAGAAGGGCAGCCGGCCCGGCACGCCCGGGGCCGGGGAGACCAGGACCCGGTCGCGGGTGATGTCCTCGATGCGCCAGGAACTCGTGCCGAGCGTGAAGACGTCGCCCACACGGGACTCGTAGACCATCTCCTCGTCGAGCTCGCCGACCCGGCCGCCGCCTTTCTTGGGATCGGCGCCGGCGAGGAAGACGCCGAAGAGGCCGCGGTCGGGGATCGTGCCCCCGGAGGTGACGGCGAGGCGCTGGGCGCCGGGGCGGCCCGTGATCTCGCCCGTGACGCGGTCCCACACCACGCGCGGGCGCAGCTCGGCGAAGGCGTCGGACGGGTAGCGGCCGGCCAGCATGTCGAGGACCGCCGTGAAGGCCGATTCCGGGAGCGAGGCGAAGGGTGCGGCCCGTCGGACGGCGGCGAGGAGGTCGTCGAACTGCCAGGTGTCCATGGCCGTCATCGCCACGAGCTGCTGGGCCAGGACGTCCAGCGGGTTGGCGGGGACCCTGAGGGACTCGATGGCGCCGGTCCGCATGCGCTCCGTGACCACCGCCGCCTGGACCAGGTCGCCGCGGTACTTCGGGAAGACCACGCCGGTGGAGACCGCGCCCACCTGGTGGCCCGCCCGGCCGACGCGTTGCAGGCCGGAGGCCACCGAGGGCGGCGATTCGACCTGGACCACCAGGTCGACCGCGCCCATGTCGATGCCCAGTTCGAGACTGGACGTGGCCACGACCGCGGGCAGGCGGCCCGCCTTCAGGTCCTCCTCGACCAGGGCACGCTGCTCCTTGGACACCGAGCCGTGGTGGGCACGGGCGATGACCTGGGGCGCGCCCTGGGCGGCCCCCGAGCCGCCCATGAGCTCGGCGGGGGAGTGGTGCTCGTCGAGGGTCTCGCCCGTGGCCCGTTCGTACGCGATCTCGTTCAGGCGGTTGCACAGGCGCTCCGCGAGGCGCCGGGAGTTCGCGAAGACGATCGTGGAGCGGTGCGACTGGACCAGATCGGTGATCCTCTCCTCCACATGCGGCCAGATCGACGGGCGCTCGGCGCCCTCCGAGCCGTCCGCCACCGGGGAGCCGCCCAGCTCGCCCAGGTCCTCGACCGGGACGACCACGGAGAGGTCGAACTCCTTGCCCGACTCCGGCTGGACGATCTCCACCTTGCGCCGCGGCGAGAGGAAACGGGCCACCTCGTCGACCGGGCGGACCGTCGCGGAAAGGCCGATGCGGCGGGCGGGCTTCGGGAGGAGGTCGTCCAGCCGCTCCAGGGAGAGCGCGAGGTGGGCGCCGCGCTTGGTGCCCGCGACCGCGTGCACCTCGTCGAGGATCACCGTGTCCACGCCGGTCAGCGCGTCGCGCGTGGCCGACGTCAGCATCAGGAACAGCGACTCGGGGGTGGTGATCAGGATGTCCGGAGGGCGGGTGGACAGGGCGCGGCGCTCGGCTGCGGGGGTGTCGCCCGAGCGGATGCCCACCTTGACCTCGGGCTCGGGCAGGCCCATCCGTACGGATTCCTGGCGGATGCCGGTCAGGGGGCTGCGAAGGTTGCGCTCGACGTCCACGGCCAGGGCCTTCAGCGGGGAGATGTACAGGACCCGGCAGCGCTTCCTGGGGTCGGCGGGGGGAGGGGTCGAGGCGAGCTGGTCCAGGGCGGCGAGGAAGGCGGCCAGGGTCTTGCCGGAGCCGGTGGGGGCGACGACCAGCACGTCCGAGCCCTCGTGGATGGCCTGCCACGCACCGGACTGGGCCGTGGTGGGCGCCGAGAAGGCGCCCGAGAACCAGGCGCGGGTCGCGGGAGAGAAGCCGTCCAGGGGTCCGGGTGCTTTGCTGGGCATGCGTCCATCGTGCACCCCGGCACTGACAACGGGAGGCCGCCGCGGTTCCGCCTGCCGTTTCGTGGTGGGCCGCGGGATCGGACAATGGCCGTATGAGCGAGCGCGCGCGGCACTGGCAGTACGACGAGCTGCCCGGGGTGGACCTGCTGCGGGCCCGGTACGTGCGGAAGACGTTCGTGCGGCACACGCACGAGAACTTCGTGATCGCCGCCATCGCCGACGGGGTGGAGGTCTTTCACCACGGCGGGGGCGACCAGTACGCCGGGGCCGGTGCTCTCGCGCTGGTGAATCCGGACACTCCGCACACCGGACGGGCCGGTGTGCCGGAAGGGTGGCGGTACGGGGCCGTGTATCCGTCCGTCGACGTGGTGGCGGAGATCGCGGCCGAGACCACGGCGCTTCGGGGGACGCCGGGGTTCGTCAGCCCCGTGGTGGACGACCCGTACGCGGTCGGGCTGGTGCATCAGGTGCTGCGCGCCGCCGACGAGGGCAACGCGCTGGCCGCGGACACACTGCTGCGGGTCGCCGTGACGAGGTTGCTGCGGCTGAACGGCGGGCCCATGCCGCGGCGGGAGGTGCGGACGGCGGGGGCCCGGACCGCGGCACGCGCGCGTGCGGTGCTGGAGGAGCGGATGGCGCGGCCGCCGAGCCTGGAGCGATTGGCGGCCGATCTCGGGACCAGTCCGTTCGCGTTGCTGCGGGCCTTCCGGGACGCCTACGGCATGCCGCCGCACGCGTGGCTCACGGACGCGCGGGTACGGCGGGCGCGGCGGCTGCTGGACCTCGGGACGGCGCCCTCGGAGGTCGCCGTGGCCGTGGGATTCACCGATCAGCCGCATCTCAACCGGCACTTCAGCCGGATGGTCGGTGTGCCTCCCGGGGCCTATCAACGGGAGCGCAAGAACGTACAAGACCTGCGGTAGCGGCTCCTCGTAGCGTGCGGGGCGTGGCAGATCGGACAGCTCTCAGAGATACAGAGACCGGTGGGAAGGCGGACCGTGCCGTCGTGCGGGACGCCCTGGGCGTCGGGGTGGCCGTCGGGCTCTCCGGGTTCGCCTTCGGGGTGACGTCGGCAGGCAGCGGGCTCACGCTGTTGCAGACGTGCGCGCTCAGTCTGCTGGTGTTCACCGGGGCGTCCCAGTTCGCCCTGGTGGGAGCGCTCGCGGCCGGTGGCGGCCCGTTCACGGCGGCGGCCGGGGCCTTCTTCCTGGGGGTGCGGAACGCCTTCTACGGCCTGCGTCTGTCGCAGTTGCTGGCCCTCCCGCGCGCGGTGCGGCCGTTCGCCGCCCAGTGGGTGATCGACGAGACGGCCGCCGTCGCGCTCGCGCAGCCCACGCGGCGCAGTGCGAGGATCGGGTTCCTGGTGACGGGGCTGAGCCTGTACGTCCTGTGGAACCTCACCACGCTGCTCGGCGCCCTGGGCGCCGAAGCCCTCGGGGACACCGACGCGTGGGGGCTGGACGCGGCAGGACCCGCGGTGTTCCTGGCGCTGCTCGCGCCGATGCTGAAGACCGGCACCGAGCGGGCCGTCGCCGGGCTCGCCGTGCTGCTGGGGCTCGGGCTGCTGCCCCTGCTGCCCGCCGGTGTGCCGGTTCTGCTGGCCGCACTGGCGGCGCCGGTCGTGCTCTGGGCGGACGGCCGGCGCAAGGGACAGGGGGACCAGGGATGAACGTCTGGATCGCCATCGGTGTGACCGTCCTCGGGTGCTACGCCGTCAAGCTGGCCGGGCTGCTGGTGCCCGCGGGAGCACTCGAGCGGCCCGTCGTGAAGCGCCTCGCCGCGTTGCTGCCCGTCGCGCTGCTGGCGGCCCTCACGGCCCAGCAGACCTTCGCCGACGGGCAGACGCTGGTCCTGGACGCGCGGGCCGCCGGGCTCGGAGCCGCCGCCGTGGCGCTGATGCTGCGGGCGCCGTTCCTGCTCGTCGTCGCGGCAGCCGTGCTGGTGACCGCGGGAGTGCGGGCCATGGGGGCCTGATCAGCTGATGCCGCGGCCGATCAGCTGATGCCGCGGCCGTACGCGCCGAGTGTGCGCAGGGCCTCGATCGTCACTAGCGGGCGGGCCTCCAGGGCGGGGGCCGGGGCCCAGTGGCGCCAGCGGATGGGCCAGCCGCCGTCCTCCTGCTGCTGGGCGGCGAGGTGGTCCAGGGAGCGGGCCATCTCGTCGTCCGTGAACCACTCGCGCGCGAGGGAACGCGGTGTCCTCGCGTAGTCGTACGGGAAGTGGTGCTCGCCCGGGGCGTAACCGGGAGAGACCGGGTACGCGTCCGGGTTCTCGGGGTCCAGAGCCGCCAGGCGGTGTTCGCGGACCAGGCGGCCAAGGCGGTCTGCGGCCGCCTCCGCGCGCGGGCGGTCCGGGGCGGAGTCGAGGAAGGCCACGGCGGCCTCGATCTCGTACGGATGGGACTTCTCCAGGGACTCGACCGCCTGCCAGCAGAAGTCCGTGGCCCGGAACAGCCAGGCGTGCCACACCTCGTTGCGGTGCAGCAGCCCCACCACCGGACCGGTGGCCAGGAGGGCGCTGGGCGGGGCGTCCACGACCGGCACGAAGGGCGCCGTCGGGTAGCCGCGCTGGCTCGGGTGGATCGCCGGGAGGGCGCCGTCCGCCGTGGAGACGGACGTCAGATAGCGGCACATCCGTTCCACACGCTGGCCGGCGCAGCGTCCCACGGCGTCCAGGACGCGCAGGGCGTGGGCGGTGTGCAGCGGCTGGCTGACCGGGCCGCGCAGGTCGGGCTCCAGCGCGTGGCCGTACCCGCCGTCCTCGTTGCGGTAGGCGTCCAGGGCGGTCTCCACCGGGTCGGCGGCGCCGCCCCGGAAGTGGTGGGCGAAGAGGCGCTGCTCGAGCACGCGCGCGGTGAGCCAGACGAAGCGTTCCGCACGCGCCACGGGGGTGTGCGGCGGGAGCGACTGGGGGAGTGAGGGAGCTCCTGTTTCGGCCATGGGTCAGACCGTAGGGCGGAACACGGTGCCGGCAGGCGGTCCCGGCGCAGGCCCACCCCCAGGAGCGGGATACTGGAGTCATGCGGTTGACGGTCTTCTGGCAGCGGATGGCGGAGTACTTCGGTCCGGGTTATGCCGACACCTTCGCGCGCGACCATGTGATGTCGGAGCTCGGCGGACGCACCGTCCACGAGGCGCTCGACGCCGGCTGGGACGCCAAGGAGGTCTGGCAGGTGGTGTGCGCGGTGATGGACGTGCCGAGGGAGAACCGTTGACCAGTCGTGGAGACCGCTGACCGACGGCCCACGAAGATCGCGGGCGGGCAGACGGCTGTCGGTGGCGTGGGTGAGACTTGGTGCGTGGCACCCACTGACGAGACCGGGCAGGAAGCCCAGCAGTCCTCCCCGTTCGGTACGACACCGCCCGCCCCGCCCCCCGCCGGCGGGGATGCCGGGCCGAACGGCCGCATGCCGCGCTGGCTGCCGCGTGCCCTGGTGCTCGCACTCGCCCTCGTCGCCGCGTTCCAGCTGGGCAGTTGGGCCTTCCACCAGCTCACCGGACTGCTGATCAACATCCTCATCGCGTTCTTCCTGGCGCTCGCCATCGAACCGGCGGTGAGCTGGATGGCCTCGCGTGGCATGCGCCGGGGGCTGGCCACCTTCATCGTCTTCATCGGCGTGATCATCGTGGCGGCGGGCTTCGTCACGCTGCTCGGCTCCATCCTCGCGGACCAGATCATCAAGATGATCGAGGGCTTCCCGGGTTACCTCGATTCCGTCATCAACTGGATCAACACGCACTTCAAGACCGACCTGAAGCGCGTGGACATCCAGGAGGGCCTGCTCCGTTCCGACTGGCTGCGCAACTACGTGCAGAACAGCGCCACAGGTGTCCTGGACGTGTCCGCCCAGGTCATCGGGGGCCTCTTCCAGCTGCTGACGATCGCGCTGTTCTCGTTCTACTTCGCCGCGGACGGCCCGCGACTGCGCCGCACGATCTGCTCCCTCCTGCCGCCCGCCCGGCAGGCCGAGGTGCTGCGCGCCTGGGAGATCGCCGTGAACAAGACCGGCGGCTACATCTACTCGCGCGGCCTGATGGCTCTGATCTCGGGCATAGCGCACTTCGTCCTCCTGCAGGCCCTGGACGTGCCCTACGCGCCCGTGCTGGCCGTGTGGGTGGGCCTGGTGTCGCAGTTCATCCCCACCATCGGCACGTATCTGGCGGGCGCGCTGCCCATGCTGATCGCGTTCACGGTCAACCCCTGGTACGCGCTGTGGGTGCTGATCTTCGTGGTGATCTACCAGCAGTTCGAGAACTACGTGCTCCAGCCGAAGCTCACGGCCAAGACCGTCGACATCCACCCCGCGGTCGCCTTCGGCTCGGTCATCGCGGGCACCGCTCTCCTGGGTGCCGTCGGCGCGCTGATCGCCATCCCCGCCATCGCTACGCTCCAGGCGTTCCTGGGGGCGTACGTGAAGCGGTACGCCGTCACGGACGACCCCCGGGTGCACGGCCATCGCCGACGCGGGGAGGGGCCCAGCCTCGTCACGCGCGCGAGGCAGGTGTGGGCACGGCGGACAGAGACGGAACGGCCCGAGGGCGGGGGCTCCGAGGACGGGCGGTCCGAGGGCGGGGGCTCCGGGAACAGCCCGGCCTGAGTCGCTGCGCCCTGTCGCGGAGGTGTCGCGTGGTGCGCTTGACACGAAAATCGAACATCCATTCTTATTGAGTCTCCGGCGAGGCTCAACGGCGGGCATTTCGACGTACTTTGGGTGGAGATGTGCCCGAGTTGTCCACAGGCCGGACGTGCGTCGGGGCGCATTGTCAGTGGCAGGCGTTAGCGTCTTTGACGTGAAGCGATCGACTCAAGCAAATCGGGTGGAACCCATGGCAGGAACCGACCGCGAGAAGGCCCTGGATGCCGCTCTCGCACAGATTGAACGGCAATTCGGCAAGGGCGCGGTCATGCGCATGGGCGACCGGACGAAGGAGCCCATCGAGGTCATCCCGACCGGGTCCACCGCCCTCGACGTGGCCCTCGGCGTGGGCGGCCTGCCCCGCGGCCGTGTCGTGGAGATCTACGGACCGGAGTCCTCCGGTAAGACCACCCTGACCCTGCACGCGGTGGCGAACGCGCAGAAGGCCGGCGGCCAGGTCGCATTCGTCGACGCGGAGCACGCACTCGACCCCGAGTACGCGAAGAAGCTCGGCGTCGACATCGACAACCTCATCCTCTCCCAGCCGGACAACGGCGAGCAGGCCCTGGAGATCGTGGACATGCTGGTCCGCTCCGGCGCCCTCGACCTCATCGTCATCGACTCCGTCGCGGCCCTCGTCCCGCGCGCGGAGATCGAGGGCGAGATGGGCGACAGTCACGTGGGTCTGCAGGCACGCCTGATGAGCCAGGCCCTGCGGAAGATCACCAGCGCGCTCAACCAGTCCAAGACGACCGCGATCTTCATCAACCAGCTCCGCGAGAAGATCGGCGTGATGTTCGGCTCCCCGGAGACCACGACCGGTGGCCGGGCGCTGAAGTTCTACGCCTCGGTGCGCATCGACATCCGCCGCATCGAGACGCTGAAGGACGGCACGGACGCGGTCGGCAACCGCACCCGCTGCAAGGTCGTCAAGAACAAGGTCGCGCCGCCCTTCAAGCAGGCCGAGTTCGACATCCTCTACGGTCACGGCATCAGCCGCGAGGGCGGCCTGATCGACATGGGCGTGGAGCACGGCTTCGTCCGCAAGGCCGGCGCCTGGTACACGTACGAGGGCGACCAGCTCGGCCAGGGCAAGGAGAACGCGCGCAACTTCCTGAAGGACAACCCCGACCTGGCCAACGAGATCGAGAAGAAGATCAAGGAGAAGCTGGGCGTCGGCGTGCGTCCCGAGGAGCCGGCCGCCGAGCCGGGCACGGACGCGGCGGTCTCCCCGGCACCGGCCGAAGCCGCGGCGGTCCCCGCCCCGGCACCGGCCAAGTCCGCCAAGTCCAAGGCCGCCGCAGCCAAGAGCTGACCCGTGACACGACGAACCGACTGGGCGGAGTACGAGTACGTCGCCTCCGGTGCCCCACGGGGGAGGGGCACCGGAGGAGAGACGGGCTCGGCCGCGGACGGTGAGGACGGGCACGGGGACGACCGGCTGTACGGAGACGACGGGCCGTTCGGAGACGACGGGCTGTTCGGAGACGACGGGCCGTTCGGCAAGGCCTCCCAGGGCAGCGGCTCATCCGACAGAGGCTCATTGACCGGAGCCGCACGCGGAGGCGGCTCATCCAGGGACGGCTCGCGTGGCGATGGGCCGCCTGGCGGGCGCGGACGTGGGCGTCGCCGGCGCGGCTTCGGCGCGGCGGATGCCGAGGACGGAGGTTCCCTCTCCTCGTCGAGGGCCGAGCAGGGGGAGCCTCCGGGGGACCCGGTCGAGCAGGCTCGGGCGATCTGCCTGCGCCTGCTCACCGGGACCCCGCGGACCCGCAAGCAACTCGCCGACGCCCTGCGCAAGCGGCAGATCCCGGACGACGCCGCCGAGGAGGTGCTGTCGCGGTTCGAAGAAGTCGGCCTCATCAACGACGGTGCCTTCGCGGACGCCTGGGTGGAGTCGCGGCACCACGGCCGAGGGCTGGCCCGGCGTGCCCTCGCCCGGGAGCTGCGGACCAAGGGCGTCGACTCCACGCTGATCGAGGAGGCCGTCTCCCAGCTCGACTCCGATCAGGAGGAGGCGACCGCGCGGGACCTGGTCGCGCGCAAGCTCCGCTCCACTCGTGGGCTGGACCGGGACAAGCGCCTCCGCCGCCTCGCGGGCATGCTCGCCCGCAAGGGCTACTCCGAGGGCATGGCCCTGCGCGTGGTCCGGCAGGCGCTGGAGGAGGAGGGCGAGGACACGGAGTTCCTCGGGGACGAGGGGATCTGAGGCGGGGTCTGAGGCGAGGGCGAGACCCTCGTGGGGCCGCGCCCGCTGCCGAGCCCCGTCGTCACACCACCGGAAGCCCCGCCGCCCGCCAAGCCTGGAACCCGCCGACCAGGTCGGTGGCCCGGTGCAGTCCCAACTGGTGCAGGGACTGAACCGCCAGGCTGGAGGCGTACCCCTCGTTGCAGAGCACGACGACGCGCAGGGCGTGGCTCGTGGCCTCGGGGAGACGGTGGCTGCCCTGCGGATCGAGTCGCCACTCCAGCTCGTTGCGCTCGACGACGAGGGCGCCGGGGATCAGGCCGTCCCGTTCACGCAGGGCCGCGTAGCGGATGTCCACCAGCAGCGCGTCACCGTCCAGGGCGGCCTCGTACGCCTCCTGCGGTTCGATCCGCTCGTAGCCCGCCCGTACGCGCTCCAGCAACTCGTCGATGCCGACGGGACGCTGGACACCACCACCACGGCTGCTGCCGTTGCCGTCGCTCACCCGCTCGTGCGTCGCGCTCACTGCCAGTCCTCCGGTCGTTCCACCTGTTCGAGCCGCAGGATCGACCCGCTGCGGCTGTAGCGGCGGATCTGCGGCAGGGGCGGGTAGTAGGCGTGGACGGAGATCGCGTGCCGGTCGGGGGACTCGTTGAGCACCTCGTGGACGTGGTGGCGGCCGAAGGCGCGGCCCTGGCCCGACGGCAGCCGGCGTTCACGATCGACACCGTCGGTGAGTTCCAGGGTCTTCCAGCCGTCGGTGGGCAGCCGCGCGGCGAGCGAGTTCTCCTTGAGCTCGCCCGACGCGGTCAGGAAGGCGCCGACGGAGTCGGCGTGGTCGTGCCAGCCGGTGCCCGTGCCGGGCGGCCAGCCGATCAGCCAGGCCTCGCTGCCGCCGGGCCCCTCCAGCCGCACCCAGGTACGGCCTTCCGGGTCGAGCGGCAGGGAAGCGATCAGCTCGGTGTCGGCGGCCGTACGCCGCACGAAGTCGAAGAGGTCGGCCTGCGTGGGCGCTGAAGCGGCGGACGAGGCGGAAGAGGAGCCGTCGGAGGATCCATGCGCGGAGCCGGAAGAGAAGACAGCGGGGGATGGGGAAGGGGATACAGACACGGGTGCCGTCCTGGAGGTCCTGATGAGGGTTCGCGAATCAGGCGCGTCGGCCGCGGCAGACAGAGCGCGGCGCGCGCCCATGAGGAAGAGAGATGCGAAGTCAGCAGGACGGGCGACACACGCAGCCCGCATAGCGGACGAGGTCCATATGGACCCTCCGCCACAGGCGCACACAGGTGTCGGTCACGCATCGGAGTACACCATGGCCACCCGGACCGGTCAACTCACTGTCACCATGCGGACGCACGGTGACAGTGAGCACGTCACCGCGATGTCGACGTCAGCGAGAGCCGGCCGACGCGCCGGCTTCGGCCTGTGCCTTCACCGGTCCGCCCACCGTGGCTTCCGCCGCCGCGTACAGGTCTTCCGGGCGCACTCCGCTCAGCGAGGTGACGAGGTGCCCGTCGGGGCGCACCAGGAGCACCGTGTGCGCGGCAGCACCCGGATAGCTCTCGGCGACCAGCAGTTCGGCCGGGTGCGGCAGTGCCGTGACCGCGGCCGCGAGCCGGGGCATGATGCCGGCGCTGACCCAGTGCTTGCGTTCCCACACACCCGTGCCAGGCGCGATCAGCACCACGAGCAGGGCGCCGCGGCCGAGCCGGTCCCGCAGCCGTACGAAGGTGCCGTCCTCCGCGGTGACCCGTACGTCGGTGACCGGCGCTCCGGGCGGTGTGTCGACGGGGGTCTCTCCTTCGAGGCGTCGGGGCGCGAGGGGCGAGTCAGCGTACGCCCCCGGCGCGCCGAGCTGGCCGTACCCCAAGTGGCCGTCCGTGAGGAGCGCGTCATGGCCTCGGGACGAGCCGGGGACGTACGAACGCAGGCCTCCGCCGCCGCGCAGCAGCGGCAGCGCCTGGTCGGCGGCGCGCAACCGGGCGGCGACGACCGCCCGGCGCTCGGTCTGGTAACTGTCGAGGAGCGCCTCGTGCGGCCCGTGGTGCCAGGCCACCGCCAGCTTCCAGGCGAGGTTGTCGGCGTCCCTGAGGCCCTCGTCGAGACCGTGCGTGCCCAGCGCGCCGAGCAGGTGGGCCGCGTCCCCGGCGAGGAAGACCCGGTCGGCGCGCCAGCGGCGGGCCAGGCGGTGGTGGACCGTGTGGACTCCGGTGTCCAGCAGTTCGTACGGCGGGGTCGTGCCGCCCGCCCAGCCGGCCAGGGTCTCCCGGATGCGGGTCAGCAGCAGCTCGGGGGTGACCAGGTCCTTGCCGGGCGGCAGGAGCCAGTCCAGACGCCAGACGCCGTCCGGCAGCGGGCGCGCGGTGACCTCGCCGGCCGAGGGGCCCGACATGCGCCACGGCGGCATGCGGTGCAGCAACGCCTCGCCGTGCCACGGCAGTTCCGTACGCAGCGCGGCGACGGCGTGACGTTCCACCGCCGTACGGCCCGGAAAGCGGATGTCCTGGAGTTTGCGCACGGTCGAACGGGGGCCGTCGCAGCCGACCAGGTAACTTCCGCGCCACCAGGTGCCCTTGGGGCCGCGGGTGTGGGCCGTGACGCCCGAGGACTCCTGTTCGATGCCGTCGAGCCGGCTCTCCACCGCGACCCTGACGAGCCGTTCGCCGGAGAGGGCCGCGCGCAGGGCGCCGGTCAGCACGTGCTGGGCGATGTGCAGGGGAGCGGGCTCGGTGCCGTCGAAAACGATCTCGCGCATCACCTGCTTGCGCCGCATCGACCGCCATCCGGCCCAGTGGGCGCCGGCCCGGGACAGGGGCACGCCGGTCAGCCGTTCCACGAGAGCGGCGGTGTCCTCGCGCAGGACGACGGTGCGCGCCGCACGGGGTTCGTCCTTGCCCGGCCCCTCGTCGAGGACGACGCACGGCACCTCCTGACGTGCCAACGCCAGGGCGAGCGTGAGCCCGACGGGCCCCGCTCCGACGATGATCACCGGGTCCACGGCGCGGCGCCCCCTGCCCGTGGTGTTGTCCTGAGAGACGTAGGTGAACAGGAAGTTGGAGCAGGGTGCACGATCACAGAACGTATGCAACCCATTGCCGGTGCTTGCGTCAAGTGACCAGGGGCAGTGGCGATCATGCCACTGCCCCTGAGTGTGTCATGTGGGTTGACCGAGTGTCAGGTGGTGCCTCCGGCGCCGGTCCCGGCTGTGCCGGCGATCTCCGCGTCGCCCGCGCCCACGACCGCACCCGTCGACTTCTTGGCCCGCCGCAGTCGGCGCTCCAGCCAGCTCGCGAAGGAGGTCAGGGCGAAGTTGAGCGCGATGAAGATGACTGCCACGACCGTGAAGCTGGCGATGACGTTCGCGCCGTAGTAGCCGCTCATCGTGTTCGCCGAGGCGAGCAGTTCGGGGAAGGTGAGGACCGCGCCGCCGAGGGCGGTGTCCTTCACGATCACGACCATCTGGCTGACGATGGCCGGCAACATCGCGGTGACCGCCTGCGGCAGCAGGATGAGCCGCATCTCCTGGTTCTTGCGCAGACCGATCGCCATGGCCGCCTCGGACTGGCCCTTGGGCAGGGACAGGATGCCCGCGCGGACGATCTCGGCGAGGACAGAGGCGTTGTACAGCACCAGGCCGGTGACGACCGCGTACAGCGGACGGTCGTCGGACGAGACGTTCGTGTACTCGGCGAACAGGGCGAGCCCGAAGATCATCAGGATCAGCACCGGGATGGCGCGGAAGAACTCGACCACGGCTCCGGCCGGTACCCGGATCCAGGCATGCTCCGACAGTCGGGCGATGCCGAAGACAGCGCCGAGCGGCATCGCGATGATCATGGCGAGCGCGGCGGCCTTCAACGTGTTCTGCAAGCCGGGCCAGATGTACGTCGACCAGGCCTCGGTGCCGGTGAAGAAGGGCTCCCACAGCACCCACGCGAGCTGGCCCTTTTCGTCGAGGGTCCTGTACACCCACCAGAGCAAGGCCGCCAGGGCGACCAGGAAGACCACTGTGAACAGGACGTTGCGCCGCTTGGCGCGAGGCCCCTGGGCGTCGTAGAGAAGGGAACTCATCGCTTCACCGCCACCTTCTTGCCCACCCAGCCGAGGATTAGACCGGTCGGCAGCGTCAACACCACGAAACCGAAGGCGAAGATCGCGGAGATCAGGAGCAACTGGGCTTCGTTCTCAATCATTTCCTTCATCAGGAACGCCGCTTCCGCCACACCGATCGCCGCGGCCACAGTGGTGTTCTTCGTCAGCGCGATCAGTACGTTCGTCAGCGGGCCGACCGCCGAGCGGAACGCCTGCGGGAGCACGACAAGTCCCAGCACCTGCGAGAAGCTGAGGCCGATCGCCCGGGCTGCCTCCGCCTGGCCGACCGGCACCGTGTTGATACCGGACCGCAGTGCCTCGCACACGAAAGCCGAGGTGTAGACGATCAGACCGAGTACAGCGAGCCGGAAATTGGTGTCCTCGACGCCCTGCGCGCCCAGGCTGACGCCCAGGGTCTGGAACAGGCCCAGCGAGGTGAACAGGATGATCACAGTCAGCGGAATGTTCCGCACGAGGTTCACATAGGCGGTCCCGAAGCCCCGCATGAGCGGCACCGGGCCGACGCGCATGGCGGCCAGCAGGGTGCCCCAGATCAGGGAGCCGACGGCCGAGAGCAGGGCGAGCTGCACCGTCGTCCAGAAGGCTCCCAGGATGTCGTAGTCACTCAGAAAGTCGAACACGATCTCCCGCGCTTCCGCGTATAGGGATGTCCCGGTGCGCCGCCCCGGAGGACGGCGCACCCGTCAGACGTTGCCTCAGCCGTTGCGTCAGCTCTTGATGTCGCCGATCTTCGGCGCGGGCTCGTTCTTGTAGTTGGCCGGACCGAGGTTCTTGTCCACGGCCTTCTGCCAGGAACCGTCGGCGACCATGTCCTCGAGGGCCTTGTTGATGTCGGCCTTGAGGTCACTGCCCTTCTTGACGCCGATGCCGTAGTTCTCGTTGGTCATCTTGAAACCGCCGAGCTTGAACTTGCCCTTGAACTGGGACTGGGCGGCGTAACCGGCGAGGATCGAGTCGTCGGTGGTCAGCGCGTCGATGGCCTTGTTCTGCAGACCGCTCAGACAGGCCGAGTACGTCGGGTAGGTCTGCAGTTCCGCGTCGGGGGCCAGCTTGTCCTTGACGTTCTGCGCGGAGGTCGAGCCGGCGACCGAACAGAGGTTCTTGTTGTTGAGGTCCTTCGGCGACTTGATCGAGTTGTCGTCGGCGCGGACCAGCACATCCTGGTGCGCGAGCAGGTACGGGCCGGCGAAGTCGACCTTTTCCTGGCGCTCCGGGGTGATCGAGTAGGTCGCGGCGATGAAGTCGACGTCACCGCGCTGGAGCATGGTCTCGCGGTCGGCGCTCTTCGCTTCCTTCCACTCGATCTGGTCGGCGTTGTAGCCGAGCTTCTTCGCGACGTACGTGGCGACGTCGACATCGAAACCGGCGTAGCCCTGCGGCGTCTTCTGGCCGAGGCCCGGCTGGTCGAACTTGATGCCGACGGTGATCGTCTTGCCGCCGCCGGAGTCGGAGCCGCCGCCGTTGTTGTCGCCGCCGCACGCCGTGGCGGTGAGGGCGAGGGCGAACACGGTGGCCGAGGCGGCGGTGACCTTGCGGAGCTTCATGGTGAACATCCTTTGACTTGAGAAGAGATGCGGGCCGTCAAGGGCGGTGACGCAGGTCGCGCAGCGCGCGACCCGCGACGTCAGTGATGCAGGATCTTCGACAGGAAGTCCTTGGCACGGTCGCTGCGCGGGTTGCTGAAGAACTGGTCGGGCGCAGCCTCCTCGACGATTCGGCCGTCCGCCATGAACACCACGCGGTTTGCGGCCGATCGTGCGAAACCCATCTCATGGGTGACGACGATCATGGTCATGCCGTCCCGGGCGAGCTGCTGCATGACCTCCAGCACCTCGTTGATCATCTCGGGGTCGAGCGCGGAGGTCGGCTCGTCGAAGAGCATGACCTTCGGCTCCATGGCCAGCGCCCGCGCGATCGCGACACGCTGCTGCTGGCCGCCGGAGAGCTGTGCCGGGTACTTCTCGGCCTGCGCGGCCACGCCGACCCGGTCGAGCAGGGCCCGGGCCCGCTCCTCGGCGGCGCTCTTGTCCTTCTTGCGGACCTTGATCTGGCCGAGCATCACGTTCTCGAGCACGGTCTTGTGCGCGAAGAGATTGAAGGACTGGAAGACCATCCCGACGTCGGCCCTCAGCCGGGCCAGCTCCCTGCCCTCGGCGGGCAGCGGCTTGCCGTCGATCGCGATCGAGCCGGAGTCGATCGTCTCCAGGCGGTTGATGGTGCGGCACAGGGTGGACTTGCCGGACCCGGAGGGCCCGATGACCACGACGACTTCACCGCGGGCGATCGTCAGGTCGATGTCCTGGAGTACGTGCAACGCGCCGAAGTGCTTGTTGACGCTCTTCAGGACGACCAGTTCTCCGGTCGCGGCCACATCTTCCTTGGCCACCGATACTTCGGTCATCGCTCTCAGGCTCCGTCCTCCTCGGTTTCGGAGGACAGTAGTAACCCTCTACGACCTGCGTCATTACATCTGAGGGGAATCTGAGCATCACGATCCGATAGCAATCGGACACATGTCGTAGCACTTGTGAGCAGCGCTCATATCGGCCGGGTAACGGAAGCTCTCCGCAACCGGAACCCTCTTGACGCCGTCCTCATCCATCAGCGTGACTGCACAAGGTGCACGCGCGCGCGTGCACGCGTTTTTGTACACAGATAGATCGTACGGCCAGTGAACCGAAGGGGGCCCGGGTGAGACTGCTGCTCGTCGAGGACGACAACCACGTCGCCGCCGCCCTGTCGGCGGTGCTGGCGCGGCACGGGTTCGACGTCACGCATGCGCGCAGCGGCGAGGAGGCCCTTCAGGCGCTGGTGCCCGAGGTCGACGGCTTCGGTGTCGTCCTGCTCGACCTGGGCCTGCCCGACCAGGACGGATACGAGGTCTGCGGCAAGATCCGCAAGCGCACCAGCACGCCGGTGATCATGGTCACCGCACGCTCCGACGTGCGCTCCCGCATCCACGGCCTCAACCTCGGCGCCGACGACTACGTGGTGAAGCCGTACGACACCGGGGAACTGCTCGCCCGCATCCACGCCGTGAGCCGGCGCACCTCGCACGAGGACACCTCCAGCGGCATCGAGACCGAGCTGCGCCTCGGCCCGGTGCACATCGAACTGCCCACGCGCCGGGTCAGCGTGGACGGAACGGTGATCCAGCTGACCCGCAAGGAGTTCGACCTCCTGGCCCTGCTCGCGCAGCGGCCCGGGGTGGTCTTCCGCCGGGAGCAGATCATCAGCGAGGTGTGGCGGACCAGCTGGGAGGGGACCGGGCGCACCCTGGAGGTGCACGTCGCGTCCCTGCGCGCCAAGCTGCGGATGCCGGCCCTCATCGAGACCGTACGCGGAGTCGGCTACCGGCTCGTCGCGCCTGCCGGATAGCGGGGCCGAGTGCGCACTCGTCTGCTCCCGCTGCTGATCGTCCTGATGGCGGCCGTGCTGCTCGCGCTCGGCGTCCCGCTCGCCGTCAGCCTGGCCGGCGCCCAGCAGCAGAAGGTCGTCGTCGACCGGATCGACGACACGGCACGCTTCGCGGCTCTCGCCCAGTTCGTCACCGACTCGCCCACCGGAACCGCCAGCGCGTTCGAGAACGAGCGCCTGGCCACGCTCAGCCGCGAACTCGACAGCTACTACACGGTCTACGGCATCCGAGCCGGTGTCTTCTACCGCAGCGGCAGTGCCATGGCCCACGCACCCGCCCGGTGGTCCCTGCCCAAGGAGGGTGAGGTACGCGACGCCTTCGACGAGGCGCTGCTCAGCCGCCGCAGCCACGACCCGCGGCAGGTGTGGCCCTGGCAGCGCCGCAACCTCGTGGTCGCCTCGCCGGTCATCCGGGACGGTGACGTCGTCGCGGTTGTCGTCACCGATTCGCCCACCGGGCAGCTGCGCTCGCGCACGCTGCATGGCTGGCTGGTCATCGGCGCGGGCGAGTTCGCCGCGATGCTGCTGGCCGTCGGCGCCGCCCTGCGGCTGACCGGCTGGGTGCTCAAGCCCGTACGGGTGCTGGACGCCACCACCCACGACATCGCCACGGGGCGGCTGAAGTCCCGGGTCGCCGCCGCCGGCGGTCCGCCGGAACTCAGGCGCCTGGCCCGGTCGTTCAACGAGATGGCGGACAACGTCGAGGACGTGCTGGAGCAGCAGCGTGCCTTCGTCGCCGATGCCTCGCACCAGCTGCGCAACCCCCTCGCGGCGCTGTTGCTGCGCATCGAGCTGCTCTCCTTCGAGCTGCCCGAGGGCAATCAGGAGATCGCTTCGGTCCAGTCCGAGGGCAAGCGCCTCGCGCAGGTCCTGGACGATCTGCTCGACCTGGCGCTGGCCGAGCACACCGAGGCCGATCTGAAGATCACCGACATCGGCGAGCTCGCCGCCGAACGGGTCGCGGCCTGGTCCCCGACCGCCGAGGCCAAGGGCGTACGCCTGGCGGGCGACTGCCCGCCGACGACCGGATGGGCCGACCCGGTGGCGCTGTCCAGCGCGCTGGACGGGATCATCGACAACGCGGTGAAGTTCACGCCCGAGGGCCGGACCGTCGAGGTGACCGTCGCCCCGAACGGCGACACCTCCACCGTCGTCGTGACCGACGAGGGGCCGGGCCTCACCGACGAGGAACTGGCCCGCATCGGCGACCGCTTCTGGCGCAGCAGCCGCCACCAGAACATCAAGGGCTCGGGCCTCGGACTGTCCATCTCACGGGCACTGCTCGCGGCGGGCGGCGGTTCGATCGCGTACGACCATCACGAGCCGCACGGGCTGAAGGTGACCGTGACGGTGCCGAGGGTCGGACCGGCGTAGCGAAGCCGGAGCCCGAGGCGAGGTCGAAGAAGGGCTATGGCTTGACGGACCGGTAGTAGCGCCGGGCCCCGTCGTGCAGCTTGAGAGGGTCGGTGTAGATCGCCGTGCGGACGTCGACCAGCTGGGCGGAGTGGACGGTCGAGCCGATGCCGTCCCGGCTGTCGATCACCGTACGGGTCAGCCACTCGGTGAGCCGGGGGTCCATGTCGTCGCGGGTGACCAGCAGGTTGGACACCGCCAGGGTGGGGACCGGGTCGCCGCGCTGGATCGTGGGGTAGGCCGACTCCGGCATCTTGGTGGCGCGGTAGTAGCGCGTGGCACCGCCCTGGTCGTGCAGTTTGGCCACGAGGCCGACGTCGATCGGCACGAAGCGGAAGGCCGACGCCGACTTCTTCGCCAGCCGGCTGAGCCCGTCCGTGGGCAGTCCGCCGGACCAGAAGAACGCGTCGAGACCGTGTCCCAGCCGTTTGGGCCCGGTGTCGATGCCGTCCGACGACGGCTTGATGTCCTTCTCCGGGTCGATGCCGGCGGCCCTGAGCACGCCGTTCGCGATCAGCCGTACGCCGGAGTTCGGCAGCCCTATGGCCACGCGCTTGCCGCGCAGGTCCGCGACGGAGCGGATGTCCGAGTCCGGCGGGACGACGAGTTGGGCGTAGTCGTCGTACAGGCGCGCGACCCCGCGCAGGCGGTCGGCGCCCGTGCCGTTGTCGAGCTTGTACGTGGCGACCGCGTCGGCCGCGGCGATCGCGAAGTCGGCCTTGCCCGTCGCCACGTCCGCGACGTTCTCCTGCGAACCGGCGCTGGTCAGCAACCGCACCTTCAGATCGGGCATGTCCTTGTCGATCGCCTTGCGCAGGAGGTCGCCGTACTCGTAGTACACCCCCGCGCGCGTGCCCGTGCTGAACCTGATCGTCCCGCCCGGAGGCTCCTCGGCCCAGGGGCGCAGCCACCACAGGAGCAGCCCGAGGACCACGAGGGCGGCGGCGCCGCCCTGGAGGGCCCGGCGCTTGCCGAGAGGGGGGAACGTCTTGGGCATGCGCGAGATCCTGCCAGCCGTGGTGCCCCGCTGACCAGGGGCGGGCTCACACGGTGGGGGTGGGGGGAGTGTCAGTGGCGGCCACTACAGTCGGCCCCATGAGCTCCTCGCCCGCTGACCTGGTCCGTGAATTCCACCTCGCCTTCGGCCTGGACGCCTGCAGCACCCCGACCGAGGTGTCCCCGGAACTCGCCGCCCACCGCGGCGAACTCCTCGCGGAGGAGGCCGCGGAGGTCGCCGAGGTGTCGGTGACGGGCCCGCTCGACCGGCTCGCCCACGAACTCGCCGATGTCGTCTACGTGGCTTATGGCACCGCCCTCGTGCACGGCATCGACCTCGACGCGGTACTGGCCGAGATCCACCGTTCCAACATGACCAAGATCGGTCCCGACGGCTCCGTCTCCCGCCGCGAGGACGGCAAGGTGCTCAAGGGGGAGCACTACGAGGCACCGGATGTGCCGGGGGTGCTGAGGAAGCAGGGGTGGGAACCGGCCGCGGGCGCCTGAGGCGGCGTCCCAGGGCCGACGGCTCACCTCGTCCGGCGGTTGCCCGGCCCGGCAGCGGCTCCACTGTCCGCTTCGGCGCCGCCCCTCAGTCGGCCACCTGCGCGTCCGCCTCCTTGGCCCGCGGCGTCGTCTCCGCCGCATCCTGGTGTGGCTCGCGGCGTCGGGTCCACCAGGTCGCCACGGGCTCCGTGTAGCGCGCGGTGAGCGGGCCGAGGACGACGAGGATGAGGACGTAGGCCGTGGCCAGGGGGCCGAGGGACGGTTCGATACCCGCCGAGACGGCCAGACCGGCGATGACGATCGAGAACTCGCCACGGGCCACCAGCGCACCGCCCGCCCGCCAGCGGCCCTTGACGGAGATCCCGGCCCGCCGCGCCGCCCAGTAGCCGGTGGCGATCTTCGTCAGGGCGGTGACGGCGGCCAGGCCCAGGGCGGGCAGCAGAACGGGCGGGATGCTGGACGGGTCGGTGTGCAGTCCGAAGAAGACGAAGAACACCGCCGCGAACAGGTCACGCAGGGGGCTGAGGAGCGTGTGCGCACCCTCCGCCACCTCTCCCGACAGCGCGATGCCCACCAGGAAGGCCCCCACCGCCGCCGACACCTGGAGCTGCTGTGCCACACCCGCGACCAGGATCGTCAGACCCAGCACGACCAACAGCAGCTTCTCCGGGTCGTCGCTGGAGACGAAGCGGGAGATCACCCTGCCGTAGCGCAGGGCCAGGAACAGCACGAGGCCGGCCGCGCCCAGCGCGATCGCCAGGGTCAGGCTGCCGGCCAGCAGCCCGGCTCCCGCCACCAGCGCCGTGACGATGGGCAGATACACCGCCATCGCCAGATCCTCCAGCACCAGCACGCTGAGGATCACCGGCGTCTCCCGGTTGCCGACCCGGCCCAGATCGCCGAGCACCTTCGCGATCACGCCGGACGACGAGATCCAGGTGACACCGGCCAGGACGACGGCGGCCACCGGCCCCCAGCCGAGCAGCAGTGCCACCGCCGCCCCCGGCAGCGCGTTGAACGCGCAGTCGACCAGACCGGACGGGTAGTGGGTCTTGAGGTTGGAGACCAGATCGCTCGCCGTGTACTCCAGGCCCAGCATCAACAGCAGCAGGATGACGCCGATCTCGGCACCGGTGGCGACGAACTCCTCGCTCGCGCCCAGCGGCAGCAGACCGCCCTCGCCGAAGGCCAGACCGGCCAGCAGGTACAGCGGTATCGGCGAGAGCCGGAAGCGGGCGGCGAACCGGCCGAGCAGGCCGAGGCCGAGGATGATGGAACCGAACTCGATCAGCAGAACCGCGGAGTGCACCGGCTCACTCCCGACCGAGTATCGTCGCGGCGGCGTCGACGCCCTCACGGGTGCCGACGACGATCAGCGTGTCACCGCCCGCCAGCCGGAAGTCCGGCGCGGGTGAGGGGATGGCCTCGGCCCGCCGCAGTACCGCCACGACCGACGCGCCCGTCTCCGTACGCATCCGCGTGTCGCCCAGCACCCGCCCGTTCCAGCGCGAGGTCGCGGCCACCTCGATCCGCTCGGCGACCAGCCCCAGGTCCGTGGTGTACAGCAGGCTCGGGCTGTGGTGGGACGGCTTCAGCGCGTCGATCAGCGACCCCGCCTCCGAACCGGTCAGCCGCAGCGACTGCGCGCAGGAGTCCGGATCGTCGGCCCGGTACACGTTCACCGTGCGCGTCCCGTCTCGGTGCGCCACCACCGACAGATGGCGGTGTTCCCGGGTCTCCAGGTCGTACTGGACCCCGATGCCCGGCAGCGGCGTCGCCCTCAGGCGCGGAGCTGACACGTTTCTTCCCCTTGTTCGTCTGGCTCTTGTCGGTCTGGTGAACGGTGTCGATCAACGGACGGGTCAAGTCCGCATGCTGCCATCCGGCCGTACGGTGACGACATGGGTGTCGTGACGGATATACGCAGCGGCCGGTCGCCGGAGAGGGTGGATGGGGCGGTGTCATACGCGAAGGCCGGAAGGAGCGGATCCAGGAACGTGTCGTTGTTCTGGCGGATCTTCTCTCTCAACGCGGCGGGCCTGGTCGTGGCCACCGCGTTGCTGCTCGGCCCGGTCACCGTGTCGACCCCCGTCCTGGCGGGCGAGGCGCTCGTCCTGCTCGGCGGCCTGGCGATGCTGCTCGCCGGCAACGCGCTCGTGCTGCGCTTCGGCCTCGGGCCCCTGCAACGGCTGGACCGGGCCATGGCCACCGTGGACCTGCTGCGTCCGGGCTCCCGCCCGGTGGTCGCCGGACCCGCGGAGACGGCCGGACTGATCACGACGTACAACGCGATGCTCGACCGGCTGGAGGCCGAGCGGGCCGCGGGCGCCGCCCGGGCGCTGTCCGCACAGGAGAGCGAACGGCACCGGATCGCCCGGGAGCTCCACGATGAGGTCGGGCAGACCCTGACCGCCGTCCTCCTCCAGCTCAAGCGCGTCGCGGACCGGGCCCCCGACGACCTGCGCGAGGAGGTCGGCCAGGCGCAGGAGGCGACCCGGGCCGGCCTGGACGAGATCCGCCGTATCGCCCGTCGGCTGCGCCCCGGTGTCCTGGAGGAACTCGGCCTGGCCAGCGCCCTGCGCTCGCTCGCCGCCGAATTCACGACCCACGGGCTGACCGTGCGCCACCACGTCACCGGCGACCTCCCCGCCCTGACCCCGGAATCGGAACTCGTCGTCTACCGAGTGGCCCAGGAAGGCCTGACCAACACCGCCCGGCACGCCGGCGCCGACCGTGCCGAACTCCGCCTCCGGCCGGTCCCGGGCGGCGTCGAGCTCCTCGTACGCGACAACGGCACGGGCCTAGGCGACGCCCCCGAGGGTGCCGGCATCACGGGCATGCGTGAACGCGCGCTGCTGATCGGAGCCGCTCTCACCCTGGAACCGGCACCGGGCGGGGGCACCGACGTACGGCTGCGCATCCCGGTGACCTTGCGTGAACCAGCGACTGAAGGACCCCGCTGATGTCCACACCGATCCGCGTCCTGCTCGCCGACGACCACACCCTCGTACGCCGGGGCGTGCGCCTCATCCTGGACGGGGAGCCCGACCTGACGGTCGTGGCCGAGGCCGGGGACGGGGCCGAGGCCGTAGCCAAGGCCCGGGACGCCGCCGTCGACCTGGCCGTCCTGGACGTCGCCATGCCCCGCATGACCGGCCTCCAGGCGGCCCGCGAACTCTCCCGCCGACTGCCCGACCTGCACATCCTCATCCTGACGATGTACGACAACGAGGAGTACTTCTTCGAGGCGCTCAGGGCCGGGGCCAGCGGCTACGTCCTCAAGTCCGTCGCAGACCGTGACCTGGTCGAGGCCTGCCGGGCGGCCGTGCGCGACGAGCCGTTCATCTACCCGGGTGCCGAGCGGGCCCTCGTCCGCTCCTACCTGGAGCGGCTGCACCGCGGCGACGGCCTGCCGGAACGGGCCATCACCGAACGCGAGGAGGAGATCCTCAAGCTGGTCGCCGAGGGCCACACCTCGAAGGAGATCGGCGAACTCCTCTTCATCAGCGCCAAGACGGTCGAACGCCACCGTGCCAACCTCCTCCAGAAGCTCGGCATGCGCGACCGTCTGGAGCTGACCAGGTACGCGATCCGCGCCGGTCTCATAGAGGCCTGAGCCCGGGGGCCCGGGGTTGTCCACAGGCGACCGAGGCACTTCCGCCGACCGCCTACCCTTGTCCCATGAGCAGCATCGACCGGAGCCAGTCAGTGGGCGGCACGCGAACATACGAGGTACGCACCTACGGGTGCCAGATGAACGTCCACGACTCCGAGCGATTGGCCGGTCTGCTGGAGGACGCGGGCTACGTCCGCGCCCCCGAGGGCGCCGACGCGGCCGACGTCGTCGTCTTCAACACCTGCGCCGTGCGGGAGAACGCCGACAACAAGCTGTACGGCAACCTCGGCCACCTCGCGCCGAAGAAGGCCGCCCGCCCGGGCATGCAGATCGCGGTCGGCGGCTGCCTCGCGCAGAAGGACCGCGACACCATCGTGAAGAAGGCGCCCTGGGTGGATGTCGTCTTCGGCACGCACAACATCGGCAAGCTGCCGGTCCTGCTGGAACGCGCGCGCGTCCAGGAGGAGGCGCAGGTCGAGATCGCCGAGTCGCTGGAGGCGTTCCCGTCGACACTGCCGACACGGCGCGAGAGCGCCTATGCGGCCTGGGTCTCCATCTCCGTGGGCTGTAACAACACCTGCACCTTCTGCATCGTCCCGGCCCTGCGCGGCAAGGAGAAGGACCGCCGCCCCGGCGACATCCTCGCCGAGATCGAGGCCCTGGTCGCCGAGGGCGTCTCCGAGATCACACTGCTCGGGCAGAACGTCAACGCGTACGGCTCCGACATCGGCGACCGCGAGGCCTTCAGCAAGCTGCTGCGCGCCTGCGGGAAGATCGAGGGCCTGGAGCGCGTCCGCTTCACCTCCCCGCACCCGCGCGACTTCACCGACGACGTCATCGCCGCCATGGCCGAGACGCCGAACGTGATGCCGCAGCTGCACATGCCGCTCCAGTCCGGTTCGGACACGGTCCTGAAGGCCATGCGCCGCTCCTACCGCCAGGAGCGCTATCTGGGGATCATCGAGAAGGTCCGCGCCGCCATCCCGCACGCGGCGATCAGCACCGACATCATCGTGGGCTTCCCCGGCGAGACCGACGAGGACTTCGAGCAGACGCTGCACGTGGTGCGCGAGGCCCGCTTCGCCCAGGCCTTCACCTTCCAGTACTCCAAGCGCCCGGGCACCCCGGCCGCCGAGATGGACGGCCAGATCCCCAAGAAGGTCGTCCAGGAGCGCTACGAGCGTCTGGTCGCCCTCCAGGAGGAGATCTCCTGGGAGGAGAACAAGAAGCAGGTCGGCCGCACGCTGGAGCTGATGGTCGCCGAGGGCGAGGGCCGCAAGGACGACAGCACCCACCGCCTGTCCGGCCGGGCCCCCGACAACCGCCTCGTCCACTTCACCAAGCCGGACCAGGAGGTGCGCCCCGGCGACGTGGTCACGGTCGAGATCACCTACGCCGCCCCGCACCACCTCCTCGCCGAGGGCCCCGTGCTGGACGTGCGCCGCACACGCGCGGGCGACGCCTGGGAGAAGCGCAACGCCGAGAAGGCGGGCACGCCGGCCCAGCCGGCCGGCGTGCTCCTGGGCCTGCCGAAGATCGGCGTCCCCGAGCCGCTCCCGGTGGCGGCGAGCGGCTGCGGCTGCGACTGAGCGGGCTGCGGCCCGCCTCGGCCGGGGCCGCGCCGGGCCGGGCAGGGCCTGTGTCCTGCTGGGTTACCCTGCCGATCATGCTTGTCGCCGCCGCTGTCTGCCCCTGCCCGCCCCTACTGGTGCCCGAGGTCGCCGCGGGCGCCGCTCCGGAGCTGGACGCCGCGCGGGCCGCCTGCACGGACGCACTGGGCGTGCTCGCCGCCGCCCGGCCCGGCCGGCTCGTGGTCGTCGGGCCGGTCGACAGTGCCGGGCCCGAGACCTATCCGGAGGGCACGCGGGGCTCGTTCCGGGGCTTCGGCGTCGATCTCGACGTACGGCTGGGAGGGGATGACGGCGCGCCTGCGGAGCAGCGGCTGCCGTACTCGCTGGCGGTGGCCGCCTGGCTGCTGGAGCGGACCGGGTGGTCCGACGCTCCGGTCGAGGGACTCGGCGTGGGGGACCGGCTCGCGCCGGAGCGGTGTGGGCGGATCGGACGGGACCTCGCCACAGGGGCCGAGCGGGTCGCGCTGCTGGTGATGGGTGACGCCAGCGCGTGCCGGACGCTGAAGGCCCCGGGGTATCTGGACGAACGTGCGGCGCCCTTCGACGCGGAGGTCGCGCGCGCACTCGGCGCGGCGGACGTGGGCGCGCTCACGACCCTGGACACAGGGCTGGCACACCAATTGAAGGTCTCCGGCCGGGCCCCCTGGCAGGTCCTGGCGGGCGCGGCCGAGGGCGCGGACCTCGGCGGATCACTGTTGTACGAGGACGCGCCGTACGGGGTGGGATACCTCGTGGCCACCTGGTCGTAGCCCCGGCGGCACGACGGCCCCGGCGGCGGGACGCGGGAAACGGCGGACGGCCGGGAGCCTTCGTGCTCCGCGGCCGTCCGCCGATGTGCCCTTCAGTGTGCCGATGTGTGGTCAGGAACTGCTGCGTCGATATGCGCTCAGGAAGTGGGCGGTGGTGCGTCCGGCGGCGGGGTGCCGGTGCCTCCGGCGCCCCGAGGCGGTGCCGTGCGGCCCGTGTCCCGAGGTGGTGCCGTACGGCCTGTGTCCGGCGGCATGGTGCCGCCCGGGCCCGGCGGCGGCGTCGTGCCGCTCGCGTCCGGTCCGCTGTCGCCCTTGTGCGCGAGTCGGTCCATGGCGCCCTTGGCCTTGCCCGTGCCCGACTGGATCCTGTCGCTGTACTTGCCCTTGGTCCTCTTGTCGACGACGTGCGCGGCCTTGTCGAGGCCGTGCTGGATCTTGTCCTCGTGCCGCTGTGCGAGGTCCGAGACCTTGCCCTTGGCCGGGCCCAGTTTGGCCTTCACGTTGTCCAGCAGACCCATGGTTCACCTTCCCTCGCGCGGGGCGGTCACGTGCGGGCGCCCTCGCCGGCCTCGTTGTCGGCCGCCTTGTCGGTGGACTGCTGCTTGGGGATGTCGACGCCTTCGGTCTCGGTGACCTCGGCCGCCTCAGCAGCCGGCTCGGCCGCTTCCGCTGCCCCGTCAGCCCCCTTCGCCGCCGCCTCTGCCCCTGCCGTTTCCTCCGCCTCGGTCCCGGCCGTCGCCTTGTCGGCCTGAGCCTCGGCGGCAGGCGCCGCCTCCTCCGTGGCCTTGGACCGCCGGAGAAGTCGTGCAAAAACGCCCATATCCACTCCATACGTTACTCGTGCGGGCGAAATCCCGCGTCGCCCGGTGCGTCCGTTTGCGCGACCCGGGCCACCGCCTCTGCGATCCGGCGGCAGGAACCTCGCAACGGGCAACGACCCCGGGGCCGTGGCGTCACGTAACTCGTTCGAGAGCAGGGTTCGAGGTTTGCGAGACTGGGTCGGTGAGCAGTGCACCCCCCGCCCCCCGCGTCATCGCCGTCGTCGGACCTACTGCGGCCGGAAAGTCCGATCTGGGCGTTTTCCTGGCCCAGCGTCTCGGCGGTGAGGTCGTCAACGCCGACTCCATGCAGCTCTACCGAGGGATGGACATCGGCACCGCCAAGCTGACGCCCGAAGAGCGCGGTGGCGTACCCCACCACCTCCTGGACATCTGGGACGTGACCGTCACGGCGTCCGTCGCCGAGTACCAGCGCCTGGCCCGCGAGCGGATCGAGGCCCTGCTCGCCGAGGGCCGCTGGCCGATCCTGGTCGGCGGTTCCGGGCTGTACGTGCGCGGAGCCGTCGACAACCTGGAGTTCCCCGGCACCGACCCCGAGGTCCGCGCCCGCCTGGAGAAGGAACTCACGCTGCGCGGCCCGGGCGCGCTGCATGCCCGGCTGGCCGCCGCCGACCCCGAGGCAGCGCGGGCGATCCTGCCGAGCAACGGCCGCAGGGTCGTCCGGGCCCTGGAGGTGATCGAGATCACCGGCAGGCCCTTCACTGCCAACCTCCCCGGCCACGACTCCGTGTACGACACGATCCAGATCGGCGTCGACGTGGCCCGGCCCGAGCTGGACGAGCGCATCGCGCGCCGGGTCGACCGGATGTGGGAGGCCGGCCTCGTGGACGAGGTGCGCGCACTGGAGGCGCAAGGGTTGCGCGAGGGGCGTACCGCCTCACGCGCGCTCGGCTACCAGCAGGTGCTCGCGGCGCTCGCCGGGGAGTGCACCCTGGAGGACGCGCGGGCCGAGACCGTGCGTGCCACCAAGCGCTTCGCGCGCCGTCAGGATTCATGGTTCAGGCGCGATCCCCGGGTGCACTGGTTGAGTGGGGCTGCGGCCGATCTCACGGAACTTCCGCAGCTCGCGCTGTCTTTGGTCGAACGACCGGTTACAGCCTGATCACGTCATGGCATCGGGACGCCCAGGCCGTCATCCGGGCCTGCGGCGGCGTGCCATCATCGAGCTTCGATCGACCGAGTTGAGTCCTAGTTGGGAGGGCGCGTGGCGATGGAGGCCGGCCCTCGCGACACCGCACAAGGCACCGATCACATCACCGCCGACCGGGATGAACCCGAGCGCCGGGATGCCGAGCGCCTGGACGTACCCGAGCACCGGGACGGACCGGAGCAGGAGTCGGACCGTCTCAGCTCCGACGGGCCCGACGAGACGCAGGGTGTGACGGACGACGGCCCCGAGCCCGAGGAGATGTTCGCGGGCGAGGTCGAGGTCGAGCTGCGCCCGCAGCGCCGGCTGCGCATCTGGCAGCTCGCGCCCATCGTGAGCCTGGCCGCGCTCGGCTCCCTGATGTTCGCGTTCCCGCTCGCCTTCGACTTCGGCGACAGCGGGGCCGTGATCGCCATGCTCGGGCTGCTGATCTGCTCGTGCGCGGCCGGCTGGGGCATGATGGCCGCCCGCCGCGTGGGCTACACCTTGCCGGGCCTGCCCGCCAAGGGCTCGGGCCGCAGACCGGACTGGCGCGTCGTCCTCGCGTATGCCGTGATGGTGGCAGCGGTGGTCGTGCTGGCGGTCTGGCGGGTAGCACGGCTCCGCTGAAGCGCGCCCCATAAGGGGCGCGGGGAACTGCGCGACAAGCCACGACGCACCCGCACGAACTTACGGCCCGAACCCCCTGGCACCCTCCTTCGGCCCGACCCGCGGAGCAGACCGTACGATCGAGGAATGAGCACGCGGATCCCCTTCCTCAAGGGCCACGGCACCGAGAACGACTTCGTGATCGTCCCGGACCCCGAGAACGCCATCGACCTGCCCCCGGCCGCCGTCGCAGCCCTCTGCGATCGCCGCGCGGGCATCGGCGGTGACGGACTGCTGCACGTGGTGCGATCCGCGGCGCATCCCGAGGCGAAGCGCATGGCGCCCGAGGCGGAGTGGTTCATGGACTACCGCAACGGGGACGGCTCGATCGCGGAGATGTGCGGCAACGGCGTGCGGGTGTTCGCGCGCTACCTCCAGCGCGCCGGACACGTCGCCGAAGGGGACCTCGCCGTCGCCACGCGCGGGGGTGTGAAGACCGTGCACATCGCCAAGGACGGCGACGTCACCGTGGGCATGGGCAAGGCGCTGCTCCCCGAGGGCGACGTCACGGTGAGCGTCGGCGAGCGCAGCTGGCCCGCGCGGAACGTGAACATGGGCAACCCGCACGCGGTCGCCTTCGTGGACGACCTGTCCCATGCCGGTGACCTGCTGTCGCCGCCGCCCTTCAGCCCGGCCGCCGCCTACCCGGACGGCGTGAACGTCGAGTTCGTGGTCGACCGGGGTCCCGGGCACGTCGCGCTGCGCGTGCACGAGCGCGGCGCCGGCGAGACGCGCTCGTGCGGCACGGGCGCGTGCGCGGTCGCCGTGGCCGCCGCCCGCCGCGACGGCGCCGACCCGACGGCCACCGGCACACCGGCGACGTACACCGTGGACGTACCCGGCGGCACCCTGGTGATCACCGAGCGGCCCGACGGCGAGATCGAGATGACGGGCCCCGCGGTGATCGTGGCCGAGGGTGAGATCGACGCGGAGTGGCTGGCGACCGCCACGCGCGCGTGAGCAGGCGCCGACCGTCCTGAAACCGCTGCGGGCTGTCGGTCACGCGAACGGAAACCACCGTACGGAACCGGCCACTTGGCGGGAACGGAACCGTCGTGGCCCCGACGTACGGGGGTACAAACTTCACATTCATCCCTCGAATGGGTGATCAGTTTCACGCTCGGCGAGAGGGGGTCAGCCACGCGTGGTGGGCTCGGTAGCATCAAGCACCGGCCCGGACGGGGGATCGAAGTCGCTCCCTGAGCCGTGTCCGCCCTGGGGCACCCCGTCCGCCGGTCCACGCAGCCGGAGGTGCCCATGAGTGCGGAGGCCACGAATTCCGTGACCCCAGGCCCGATGCCGGGCGCGGTGTCAGGGCCGGTGACGCCGACAGCCCCGCGCAGAAAGGCCCGCCCCCGGATCGACCTGCGCCGCCTCGGCCGCGCCGCGCTCCTCGGCCCCGCCGCCCGCGACCGGCTGCCCGACGCCATCAGCCACGTCGTCGACGCGCACCGCGCCCACCACCCCGACGCGGACCTCGAACCCCTGCGCCGCGCCTACGTCCTGGCCGAGTCCTCGCACCGCGGCCAGATGCGCAAGAGCGGCGAGCCGTACATCACGCACCCGCTCGCCGTGACCCTGATCCTCGCCGAACTCGGCGCGGAGACCACGACGTTGACCGCGTCCCTGCTCCACGACACCGTCGAGGACACGGACGTGACGCTCGAACAGGTCGGCGAGCAGTTCGGCGAGGAGGTCCGCTACCTCGTCGACGGCGTCACCAAACTGGAGAAGGTCGACTACGGCGCCGCCGCCGAGCCGGAGACCTTCCGCAAGATGCTCGTCGCCACCGGCAACGACGTCCGCGTCATGTCGATCAAACTCGCCGACCGGCTGCACAACATGCGCACCCTCGGCGTCATGCGCCCCGAGAAACAGGAGCGCATCGCCAAGGTGACACGTGACGTGCTGATCCCGCTCGCCGAACGGCTCGGCGTCCAGGCGCTCAAGACCGAACTGGAAGACCTCGTCTTCGCGATCCTGCGCCCCGAGGAGTACGCGCACACAAGGGAGTTGATCGTCCGCAACGCCGCCCGCGCGGACGACCCGCTCGCCGAGGTCGCCGACGAAGTGCGCACCGTCCTGCGCGAGGCGGACATCGCGGCCGAGATCCTCATCCGGCCCCGCCACTTCGTCTCCGTGCACCGGGTCTCCCGCAAGCGCGGCCGGCTCCGCGGCTCCGACTTCGGCCGCCTGCTGGTCCTGGTGAACGAGGACGCCGACTGCTACGGCGTCCTGGGCGAACTCCACACCTGCCTGACACCGGTCGTCTCGGAGTTCAAGGACTTCATCGCCGTACCGAAGTTCAACCTGTACCAGTCGCTGCACACGGCCGTCGCGCGCGAGGACGGCCAGGTCGTCGAAGTCCTCATCCGCACGCACCAGATGCACAAGGTCGCCGAGGCCGGCGTCGTCGCGCTCGGCAACCCGTACGCGCCCGCCCCCGACGACCCCGCCGACGGCGAGCGCGTCGACCCGACCCGCCCCGGCTGGCTCTCCCGGCTCCTCGACTGGCAGGAGGCGGCACCCGACCCGGACCACTTCTGGTCGACGCTGCGCGAGGACCTCGCCCAGGACCGCGAGATCACCGTTTTCCGGCCCGACGGCCGCACGCTGGGCCTGCCCGAGGGGGCGACCTGTGTGGACGCTGCGTACGCCCAGTACGGCGAGGACGCGCACGCGTGCATCGGCGCGCGGGTCAACGGCCGTCTGGCCACGCTGAGCACCGTCCTGAAGGACGGCGACAGCGTCCAGCTCCTCATGGGCCAGGACCCGGCGTCCGAGCCCTCCCGGGAGTGGCTGGAGCACGCGCACACGCCGGCGGCCCGGATCGCCATCCAGCGGTGGCTGGCCGCCCACCCGGCGCAGGCCGAGGCCCAGCGGACCGAGTCCCAGGAGGACCGGCAGGCCCGGGGGGACCGGCAGGCCCAGGAGGACCGGCAGGCCGGGGAGCGCGCGGCGGCTGTCCGGCCCACGCCCGCCGACGTGTCCGATCCGGCGGGGCCGGCCCCCGACCAGGCGGCCGTGCGCCCCGCCACCGGCAACGTCCTCACCGACCTGCCCGGCGCGACCGTCCGGCTCGCCGGCTGCTGCACACCCGTACGGCCCGACGACATCACCGGCTTCGCCGTACGCGGGGGAGCGGTCACCGTGCACCGCGTCGAGTGCGCCGCGGTGGCCCGTATGAAGGACGGGGGGCGCGCGGAGGTCGGCGTGCGCTGGGGTGAGGCCACCGAGTGCCGGGTCACGCTGGTCGCCGAATCGTTCGTCCGTCCCCATCTGCTCGCGGACCTCACGGAGGCCATGGCCCTCGAAGGCGCCGAGATCGTCTCCGCGACCGTCGAACCCCCGACCCAGCAGCAGGTCCGTCACACGTACACCGTGCAGCTCCCGGACGCGGCCCACCTGCCCGCCCTCATGCGCGCGATGCGCAACGTGGCCGGGGTCTACGACGTCACCCGGGCGCAACCGCAGACGCAGGGCGGCTGAGCCGCCCGAGCGCGGCCACCGGACACGGGCCGGGCGAGTCCGCCCGGGCGCCGGCCAGCGGATACGCGGGTCGGTTGTGCGTGTGCGGGCGTGGGTCGGCGGCTACGGGTTCGGCTGGGCCCGGGGCGCCGACCAGCGGATATGGGTCGGTTGTGCGTGTGCCGGGGTCGGTCGGCGGATGCGGTTCGGCTGAGTCCGGGGCGCCGGCCGGACACGGGTCGGCTGAGCCCGCCCAGGCTCCGAGCACCTGACACGGGTCGGCTGAGAGCGCGCGGGCGCCGGGCGCCGGGCGCCGGTCGCGGGCCGGCTGGGTCCCCGGGTGCTGAGCACCGGACGAGGGTCGGCTGGCTCCCCGAGCGCCGAGCACCGGACGAGGGTCGGCTGGGCGCGCGGGCGTCGGTCATCTGACGTAGGGCGGCACCCGGCGCAGGCCTCGGTCCCCGGTTCGGGTGGGCCGGACGCGCGTCGCCCGCGTCGCGCACGCGCGCGCTGATAGCCGTGACGCATGCGCCTCACCCCCCACACCCGTACCCGTTCCTGTCGTCGGCGGACGTCCGCGGCGCTGCTTGCCTCGGCCGTCTCCGTCTGCCTGGTCGCCGCGAGCGCCCCCGTCGTCCCGCTCGGCGTCGGTGACCGCCTCTTCCCCTACCTGGGCAACCCCGGCTACGACGTCGCGTCGTACGACCTCTCCTTCACGTATCACGGCAGCAACAGCGAGCCGCTGCGGGCCGTGACCACCATCGACGCCTGGACCACCGCCGACCTGGACCGCGTCAACCTGGACTTCGCCCACGGCACGGTCCACGCGGTCGAGGTCGACGGCGAGCCCGCCACCTTCAGCACCGCCGGCGAGGACCTGGTGATCACGCCCCAGGACTCCGTGTCGGACGGCAACTGGATGCGGATCACCGTGTGGCACACCAGTGACCCCGCGCCGGCCAAGGGCCGCGAAGGCGGCTGGGTGCGCACCGCGGACGGTCTCGCCATGGCCAACCAGGCCGACGCCGCGCACCTGGTGTTCCCGTGCAACGACCACCCCTCAGACAAGGCGATGTTCACCATCCGGGTCACCGCACCCGACGGTCACACGGCCGTCGCCAACGGCCTGCCCGCCGGGGTGGACAGGTCCGGCGGGGCGACCACCTGGACGTACCGCACCCAGCACCCCATGGCCACCGAGCTCGCCCAGGTCTCCATCGGCCGCTCCACCGTGCTGCACCGCACCGGCCCGCACGGGCTGCCCGTACGGGACGTCGTCCCGGCCAAGCACCGCAAGGAGCTCGAACCCTGGCTGGACAAGACCCCGGAGCAGATCGCCTGGATGGAGAGCAAGGTCGGCCGCTACCCCTTCGAGACGTACGGCCTCCTCGTGGCCGACGCCTCCACGGGCTTCGAACTGGAGACCCAGACGCTCTCCCTCTTCGAGCGGGAGCTGTTCACCGAGTCCGTCCACCCCGCCTGGTACGTCGAGTCGATCATGGTTCATGAGCTGGCCCACCAGTGGTTCGGCAACAGCATCGGTCCTCGGACCTGGTCCGACCTGTGGCTCAACGAGGGACACGCCACCTGGTACGAGGCGCTGTACGCCGAGGAGCAGGCCGGCAAGCCGATGCGGGACCGAATGAAGGCCGCGTACGGCGCCTCCGACGGCTGGCGCGCGTCCGGCGGACCACCCGCCGCCCCGAAGGTTCCCGAGCCCGGCAGCAAGACCAGCATCTTCCGGCCCAACGTCTACGGCGGCGCCGCGCTCGTCCTGTACGCCCTGCGCCAGGAGATCGGCCGCCCGGCCTTCGAACGCCTGGAACGCGCCTGGGCCGGCCGGTACCGGGACGACACCGTCACGACGGAGGACTTCGTCCGGCTCGCCGCCGAGATCTCCGGGCGCGACCTGGACGGCTTCTTCCAGGACTGGCTGTACGGGGAGAAGACCCCGCCGATGCCGGGGCACCCGGACTGGAAGCCGGCCGCGACGGCGAAGGCCGCTGCGCCCGCGAAAGCCGCTGCGCCCGCGCAAGCAGCCGCTCGATAACACGGTGACGAGACGCCCCGTGCCGTGCGACTATCTTCAGGTCGGCGCGGCACGGAGCGCCGGGAATCTCCCGGAGTGCTCGCGCGTTATGACCGGTGACGAAAGCTCGCAGGGCTCCGTCGCCGTAAACGGTTTCCCAGCTACGTTAAGGATCCAATGACCTCCTCTTCTTCCCCTTCCCAGGACACCAAGCGCTTCGCGCACAGCCACCCCGAGGGTCTTCGGGCCGATGCCCTGATGGAAGAGGACGTCGCCTGGAGCCACGAGATCGACGGAGAGCGGGACGGCGACCAGTTCGACCGCTCCGACCGCGCGGCCCTGCGCCGTGTGGTGGGCCTCTCCACCGAGCTCGAGGACGTCACCGAGGTCGAGTACCGACAGCTCCGTCTGGAGCGGGTCGTGCTCGTCGGCGTCTGGACCACGGGAACCGTGCAGGACGCGGACAACTCCCTCGCGGAGCTCGCCGCCCTCGCGGAAACGGCCGGTGCGCTGGTGCTCGACGGTGTGATCCAGCGCCGCGACAAGCCCGACGCGGCCACGTACATCGGCTCCGGCAAGGCCGAGGAGCTGCGTGACATCGTCCTCGAATCGGGCGCGGACACCGTCATCTGCGACGGTGAGCTCAGCCCGGGCCAGCTGATCCACCTCGAGGACGTCGTCAAGGTCAAGGTCATCGACCGGACCGCCCTGATCCTGGACATCTTCGCCCAGCACGCCAAATCCCGAGAGGGCAAGGCGCAGGTCGCGCTCGCGCAGATGCAGTACATGCTGCCGAGGCTGCGCGGCTGGGGTCAGTCGCTGTCCCGGCAGATGGGCGGCGGCAAGGGCGGCGGCCTCGCCACCCGTGGTCCCGGTGAGACCAAGATCGAGACGGACCGGCGACGGATCCGCGAGAAGATGGCGAAGATGCGCCGGGAGATCGCGGACATGAAGACCGGCCGCGAGATCAAGCGCCAGGAGCGCAAGCGCCACAAGGTGCCCTCGGTCGCCATCGCGGGCTACACCAACGCCGGCAAGTCCTCGCTGCTCAACCGCCTCACGGGCGCGGGCGTGCTGGTCGAGAACGCCCTGTTCGCGACCCTCGACCCGACCGTGCGCCGGGCCGAGACCCCGAGCGGCCGGCTGTACACGCTGGCCGACACGGTCGGGTTCGTCCGCCATCTGCCCCATCACTTGGTCGAGGCGTTCCGTTCCACGATGGAGGAGGTCGGTGAGTCCGACCTGATCCTGCACGTGGTGGACGGTTCGCACCCGAACCCGGAGGAGCAGCTGGCCGCCGTGCGCGAGGTGATCAGGGACGTCGGAGCCACCGACGTGCCCGAGATCGTCGTGATCAACAAGGCGGACGCGGCCGACCCGCTGACGCTCCAGCGGCTGCTGCGTGTCGAGAAGCGGTCCATGGCCGTCTCGGCCCGCACCGGCCAGGGCATCGACCAGCTGCTCGCGCTCATCGACAACGAGCTGCCGCGCCCGTCGGTCGAGATCGAGGCGCTCGTGCCGTACACGCACGGCAAGCTGGTCGCTCGTGCCCACGACGAGGGCGAGATCCTCTCCAAGGAGCACACTCCGGAGGGCACCCTGCTCAAGGTGCGGGTGCACGAGGAACTGGCGGCGGAGCTCGCGCCGTACGTCCCGGCGCCGGCGCTCTGACGGCTTGAGGCCCTGATGTGAGACGGGCCTGACGTGAGAAGGCCCGCACCCTGTCCGCAGGGAGCGGGCCTTCAGCATGCCCCGGTCAGCGACCGCCGTACGTCTTGCTCATGTTCTGGTAGAGCGCCTCGGCGTCGCGGCCCAGTTGCGGGCCGGCCAGCCAGGTGTTGTCGGCCGGGCCGATCGAGGTGTTGGAGACCAGCACGGACTTGCCGTTCAGCACCCGGAACCAGCCGCCGCCGGACGAACCGCCGGTCATGGAGCAGCCGATGCGGTACATCGTCGGCAGGCTCGGGCTGAGCGAGAACCGGCCCGGGACGTCGACGCACTTGAACATCTTCAGCCCGTTGTAGGGCGGCGCCGCCGGGTAGCCCCAGGCGCCCATCTTGGCGGCCTCGGCCGCGGACGGCGCGGAGAAGTCCACGTCCAGCGCGGCCCCGACCGTCTCCTCCAGGGACTTGGCACCCTGCTCGGGCTTCACGTGCAGCACGGCATAGTCGTACGCCGCCCCTTCACCCCCCGTCTCCGAGCCGCCCTGGATCCACTGGTTCGAGGTCGAGGCCCAGTCCGCCCACCAGTTGCCGTACGGGGCGACCTCCGTCGGGTTCGCGTTGCTCAGCTCCGCCTCGGACTTGCCGAGGTCGTTGTAGGCCGGGACGAACACGAGGTTGCGGTACCAGCCGCCGTTGCCGCCGGCGTGCACACAGTGGCCGGCCGTCCACACCAGGTTGGACTTGCCCGGGTGATTGACGTCCTTGATCACCGTGCCGGAGCAGACGGCCGGGCCGTCGGGGGAGTCGAAGAAGACCTTGCCGACCGGGGCGGCATTCCGGTGGTACGGCGTCTTCTCGGCCTGCGCCCGGACCGGGGCCGGATCAGGGTCGCTGATGCCCTGGCCGGCCGACGCGTCCTTCGTCGTGACCGTCTTGTCGGCCTCCTTCGCGGACTGCATCCGCTCCGGCTTCCAGAGGCCCTCGATCACCGGGTTGACGAAGTCCTTGGCCTCACTGAGCCACTTGTCCTTGTCCCAGTCCTTCCAGCCGCCGTCCTTCCACCGGTCGACGTCGATCCCGTGCTCCTTGAGCTTGCCGGCGAGGTCGGCCGGGATCTCGACCTTGCCGCCGGCGTCCGCGGCCTGCGAGGTGGTGGCGTCGGGCTTGTCGCTCGCCGAGCCCGCCGAACCCTCACAGGCGGTCACGGTGAGCGCCAGGGCGGCGACGAGCCCGGCGGCGGCGAGGACGGTGCGCCGCCCGCGCCTCGGTGCCGCGGGCGTACGTGTGGAACGCATGGTGCGATGACCCCCGTTGGTGCGTGACAGTGTGGTGCTGCGTGTGCATGTCATTGGTGTGGGCGCCGGTGCCCCCGGCGCGAAACCCCACTATGCCCGTGGAGTTGAGGGTGTACCGGGGTGGGGTGGTGAAGGTTTCCGTGAGTCCACGGGCCGGTGCGCCGGTGCGTTGTCGGTGCCCGGTGCGTTGCCGGTGCACCGGGCGCGCTGCCGGTGCACCAGGCGTGCCACCCCACCGCCGACTGTGAGCAGCCGGCCGTCAGCGGCCCGCGAACTTCTCGCTGACCGAGTCGTAGACGCCCTTGGCCGCCTCACCCAGGCGCGGACCGGCCAGCCAGCCCGACGTCACCGGGCCGATCGAGGTGTTGGACACCAGCGCCGGCTTGCCGTCCGAGCCCGTGGCGACCCAGCCGCCGCCCGACGAACCGCCGGTCATCGTGCAGCCGATGCGGTACATCGTCGGATCCGACGTGGTGACCGACAGCCGGCCCGGCTGGTCCTGGCACCGGTACAGCTTCTGCCCGTCGTACGGCGGCGCGGCCGGGTAGCCGATCGCCGTGACGCTCTTCACCCTCGGTACGGCGGGAGCCTTGAAGTCGACCGGCAGCGCCGAACCGACCGTCTCCTCCAGCGACTTGCCGCCGCTGCCCTTTTCTGGCGTCACATGGATGACCGCGAAGTCGTAGGGCGCGCCGTCCCCGCCCGTCGAGCCGCCCTGCTCGATCCACTGGTCCGAGGTCTGCGCCCAGTCTCCCCACCAGACGCCGTAGGGAGCGACGTCCTCCCTCGTGGCGTTCTCCAGCTCCGCGACCGGCTTGCCGTCGTCGTTGTACGACGGCACGAACGCGATGTTGCGGTACCAGCCGCCCTTCTTACCCGCGTGCACGCAGTGGCCCGCCGTCCACACGAGGTTGGACTTGCCCGGGTGGGCCGGGTCCTTCACCACCGTCGCCGAGCAGACGGCCGAGCCCTTGGGGGAGTCGAAGAACACCTTTCCGGCCGTGGGCGCGTTGGCGTGGTACGACGGCGGCACCGCCTGGGCCTCGACCGGCTCGGGCGTGGGATCGGTCACTCCCTGGTCACCGGAGAGGTCGCTGTCGTCGACGCCCTGGTCGGGCTCCTCCGCGTCCCGCATGCGGTCCGGGTCCCAGAGACCCTCGATGATCGGGTTGATGTACTCGTTGGCCTCGCGCAGCCAGTCGTCCCGGTCCCAGTTCTTCCAGGCGCCGTTCTTCCACTTGTCGATGTCGATCCCGTGCTCGCGGAGCCGGTCCCTGATGTCGTCCGGGATCCTCAGCTTGCCGTCGTCGGGGGAGCCGGCCGACGCGGAGGGCTCACCGCCCGCCGCGGCGTCGCCCGACTCGCAGGCGGTGGCGGTCAGCGCGAGCGCCGAGGCGAGGGCAACGGCGGCCAGCACGGGGGAGTTCCTGCGGCGCGCCCTCCCTCCTCGGCCGGCGATGGACGACGGACGTATGGATCGCATGATGTGACTCCCCCTGATGTGTACGAACATGGACGAACCGGTGCTCAGGCCCTGGTTTCCGCCGACTCATGGGGAGTTCAGGCCGAGTTCACGGCGTCCGGGAACGGCACCACACACTATGCGGTGGCTGTGGGGGCGGCCCGACGGAACCGCAACAGTTCCGTCACGGAAAGGATCTTGAGGCAACCCGTAACCCGGTGAGCGGACCGGGGTTGTAGCGGTGGGTGGCCTGCTGTCTGCGTGCGGGTCCTCTGTGCCCGTGCCCAGTGGGAGGTCAGGGAAGTCGTGGCGGAATCCACCCATAGGGGATGTGCGTCCGAGGAGGCCGCTGTGGGGCGTATGCCGGTGAGGGCCCTCCCCGGTGCTGTCGACGGCACGACCCCGGGAGCGCGCGCCGGGCACGAAGGGATTCCGCGCCGCCAGTCCGCGCGCGAGTCCGCGGCCCGCACCTACGCCCGCGCCCTGCCGATCGTGCCGGTGCGGGCCCGGGGACTGACCATCGAGGGCGCGGACGGCCGCCGCTACCTGGACTGCCTCTCCGGCGCCGGCGCGCTCGCCCTCGGGCACAACCACCCGGTCGTCCTGGAAGCCATCCGCAAGGTCCTCGACTCCGGCGCGCCCCTGAACGCCCTCGACCTGGCCACCCCCGTCAGGGACGCCTTCATCACCGAGCTGCTCCGCACCCTGCCCCCGGGGCTCGCCGACCGGGCCCGCGTGCGGTTCTGCGGACCAGCCGGCAGCGACGCCGTGCAGATCGCCTGCGAACTGGTGCGCGCGGCGACCGGCCGGACCGGCCTCATCGCGTTCACCGGCGCCTCCCACGGAAGGACGGCCGGGGCGTTCGACGCGTCCGACAGCGCCCACGACGTACGGGTCACCCGTCTGCCCTACCCGCAGGACTACCGCTGCCCCTTCGGCCTCGGGGGCGAGCGCGGGGCCGACCTCGCCGCCCGCTGGACCGAGTCCGTCCTCGACGACTGCGGGCCGGGCGCTTCGCTCCCCGCCGGGATGATCGTCGAACCCGTCCAGGGCGAGGGCGGGGTGATCTCCGCACCGGACGCCTGGCTCAGGCGCATGCGGCAGCTCACGGCCGGCCGGTCCGTCCCCTTGATCGCCGACGAGATCCAGACGGGCGTCGGGCGGACCGGCGCCTTCTGGGCCGTGGAGCACAGCGGAGTGACCCCCGACGTGATGGTCCTCTCCAAGGCCATCGGAGGAAGCCTGCCGCTGGCCGTCGTGGTCCACCACGACGACCTCGACGTCCCGGAACGCGGCGCCCCCACCGGCACCTTCCGCGGCAACCAACTCGCCATGGCCGCCGGCACGGCGACTCTCACCCACGTCCGGGAAAACCACCTCGCCGAACGCGCGGCGACTCTCGGGGCGCGCATGCTGAGTCAACTCCAAGGGCTGGTCGGGGACTTTCCGTGCGTGGGGGATGTGCGGGGGCGGGGGCTGATGATCGGGGTGGAGTTCGTGGACCCGGAGGGCGAGACCGAAGGGGCTGGGCAGGCGACCGGGACTGCGGGAAAGCCTCTTCCCGCCGCCCCCGAACTGGCGGCCGCGGTCCAGCGGGAGTGCCTGCGGCGAGGCCTCATCGTCGGACTCGGCGGCCGACACGCCGGCGTCGTCCGGCTGCTGCCGCCCCTGACGATCACCGACGAACAGGCGGCCGCCGTGCAGGACCGCCTGGCCGACGCCGTCCGGGCGGCGGCTCGATGTGCTGGGGGCGCGGCAGCAGCGCCGTAGACGGCGTGAGCCTCAATGCCGCGAGCGCTCATGGCCGTGAGCCTCACTGCCGTGGGAGCTCATGCCGTGACCCTCCAACCACGCCGTCCCGGAACCACCCAACGAGGTACCTGTCTTGAACGCCATCCCCACGCCCGACGACCACCCCACGACGCTGGGACGAGGCTCTGCTGATGTCCGGGCGTTGGGGGTGTCGGCGAACTCGGCGAACCCGAGAGTCTCTGCGAACCCGGCGGTCCCGTGTCAGAGGCCTGGGGCGGGGCAGTCCGCCGAGGTGCAGGACGGTGATGAGGTGCCGGGTGGCGAGCTCAGAGTCGGCGGGGGCATCGCCGACCCCCTGGAGCACCCCGAGCCGCACATCGTCGCCCAGGCAGCAGCCGTCGAGACGCTGTTGCGCTGCTGGGTGCGCGAGACCGACCAGCCCGCCCCCGCCGACGGCGTCCTCCGCATCCCCCTACCCGCCAGCGCCACGGCCCTGCTCGTCCCCGTCCGCTACTGGTCCCCGACGGGCTGGCACCGCTTCGGCCTCCCGCGCCTGGCCGACGCTCCCGACCACGCCCCACCGGCCGACGCCATCACGGTCGCCGCCCTGCTCTCCAGGGAGACCTCCGCAGACGGCTACAGCAACGGCTATGGCCCCGGGCAGGGTCACGGCGACCGCGGCGTCGACGGCGAAGAACTCGTCGCGGGTGTCGCCGACTCTCTCCGCCGCGTCACCTCATTCCTCTCCTTCCCCAGCGACCACCGTGACTCCCCGGACGAGGGCCCCGACCTCTTCCTGGCTGCGGAACAGTCACTCGTCCTCGGACACCCCCTGCATCCGACCCCGAAGAGCCGCGAGGGTCTCTCCGAGGCGGAAGCACGGCTGTACTCGCCCGAGTTGCGCGGCTCCTTCCCCCTGCACTGGATCGCTGTCGATCCTTCCGTCCTCGCCACCGACTCCGCCTGGACCGAACGCGGCCGCCCTGTCGCCGCGGCTCGACTCACCGCACGCCTGGCCGGGAGAGACGTGCCTCAGCCGGACGGATACGCCCTACTGCCCCTGCACCCCTGGCAGGCACGCGAGATCCGGCACCGTCCGCAGACCGCTGCCCTGCTCGACAGCGGACTGCTCCGCGACCTCGGCGCCCACGGCACTCCCTGGCACCCCACCTCCTCCGTACGAACCGTCTACCAAACCGGTGCCCCCGCGATGCTCAAGCTGTCGCTGGGCCTGCGTATCACCAACTCCCGTCGCGAGAACCTCCGTAAGGAACTCCACCGCGGCGTCGAGGTCCACCGCCTGCTCCGCAGCGGACTCGCGCAGCAGTGGCGGGCCGTGCATCCGTGCTTCGACATCGTTCGCGACCCGGCTTGGATCGCTGTCGACGGAATTCATGGAACCGATGGAACCAAGGAACCCAATAGACCCGGGAGTTCCGATGGCTCCGGAGGTTCCGGCGGCGTCCCGTTGCCCGGACTGGACGTGGTGATCCGGCACAACCCGTTCAGCCCATCGGACGATGTCTCCTGCGTCGCCGGATTCGTCTCGCCGCGCCCGTGCTCCCCTGCCCGGCCGGGAACCGCTCCCGACCGTCCGGAGATCCATGGCCCGGTCCTTCGGTCCCGGCTGGCCGAAGTCGTCATGCGTCTCGCCCGCCGGACCGGCCGGCCCCGCGGAGCCGTCGCTGCCGAGTGGTTCCTGCGCTACCTCGAGCACGTCGTGCGTCCCGTCCTGTGGCTGGACGGTGAGGCCGGCATCGCCCTGGAGGCTCACCAGCAGAACACCCTGCTCCTGCTGGACGCCGACGGATGGCCCGCGGGCGGCCGCTACCGTGACAACCAGGGCTACTACTTCCGGGAGTCCCGGCGCGCGGACCTCGACGCCCGGCTGCCCGGCATCGGTGAGCGGAGCGACACGTTCGTCTGCGACGAGGTCACCGACGAGCGCTTCCTTTACTACCTGGCGGTCAACAACGTCCTCGGCCTCATCGGCGCGTTCGGTTCCCAGGGGCTGGCCGACGAGCGGCTGCTGCTCGCCGCCTTCCGCCGTTTCCTCGGCAACGTCGCCGCCGGTCCAACCCGGTTGTGTTCCTCGCTGCCGACCCGGCTGCTCGATTCACCCGTGCTGCGCTGCAAGGCCAACCTGCTGACCCGGCTCCACGGCCTCGACGAACTCGTCGGTCCGGTCGACACCCAGTCCGTCTATGTCACCATCGCCAACCCCTTGCACTCCTGACCACCTGACGATCCTTGGACACAACCGACCTCCTTCATTCCTGCTTCATTCCTGAGGACACGCCGCACCCCCTTTCCTGAGAGGAGCGTTTGGTGCCTTCCGCTGATCCGGCAGCCGATGCCGGTACCGCTGTCCCCGCCACGGCCGACGTCAACGCCGGTGCCGGCTCCGACGCCCGCTGCGAGGCAGGTTCCGATGCCGACTCCAGCACGGGAGCCGACGCGGACCCCGCTGCGGATTCCGGTGCGAGCGACCCCGGCGAAGACACCATGGACCTACGGCTCCCGGACGAACTGCTCGCCCTCATCGCGGACGAGGTGTCCGACGGTCACGGAGCACGACGGCCGGGCCAGGGCACGGCACAGCCCTCCGTATCCACCGCCGCGAGTCGTGCGGCCTCCGGCCTCTCGGTCCTCTCAGCTCTCCCGACCGACGACCTCCTCGACCGCGTCGCCGACTGGGGCCCGACCGACACCCCCGCGGGCGTCTTCCACCTCGTCCCCGTGCGCGTCGAACGCGATCTTCCGCTCATCAGCCGCTGGATGAACGACCCCGCCGCTGCGGCGTTCTGGGAGCTGTCCGGGCCCCAGCGCGTGACCGAGGACCACGTGCTGTCCCAGCTGGCCGGCGACGGACGAAGCGTGCCGTGCATCGGCGTGCTGGACGGAAGGCCGATGAGCTACTGGGAGATCTACCGGGCGGACCTGGATCCGCTGGCCCGCCACTACCCGGCCCGGCCTCACGACACGGGGCTCCACCTCCTGGTCGGCGCCGTCGCCGACCGAGGGCGTGGTCTCGGCGGTCTGCTCCTGCGAGCCGTGGCCGATCTCGTACTCGCGCAGCGACCCTCCTGCGCACGCGTCATCGCGGAACCCGACATTCGCAACACCCCCTCCATCGCCGCCTTCCTGACTGCCGGTTTCCGGTTCTCCGCCGAGGTCGACCTGCCCGACAAGCGAGCCGCCCTCATGGTCCGAGACCGGTCCCTTCGGCATGTGTTGTAGCGCTGTGTAATCGCGCCCTCACTCAATGAACGTGGCGCGTGCCCGCCGCGGTTCCCACCCGCGCCACAACAATTTCTTCAACCGCTCGCCGACTTTCCCCCGCGGTCACAACGGACGCGGCCACAGTGGAGGCCGGGCCCGAACAAGAGCCGCCCCACCCCCTCCCGTCCGCCCATCCGAGCCACCCCCACCGAGGAGCCCAAGGTCTTGATCCCGTCCCCCGTCCCCGCCTTGATCACCCGTTTGTCAGTGCTGGGTCGTAGGGTGGTCGCGCTATGACGAAGCCCTCACTCCCCGAACTCCTGCATGCTGCCGTCACTGCCGTCGGCGGTACGGAGCGCCCCGGTCAGGTGGCCATGGCCGAAGCCGTCGCAGAGGCGATCGACGACGGCTCCCACTTGCTGGTCCAGGCCGGCACCGGCACCGGCAAGTCGCTGGGCTACTTGGTGCCCGCGCTCGCGCACGGGGAGCGTGTGGTCGTCGCGACCGCCACCCTGGCTCTCCAGCGCCAGCTGGTGGAGCGCGACCTGCCGAGAACGGTCGAGTCGCTGCACCCCTTGCTGCGCCGCCGCCCGGAGTTCGCGATGCTCAAGGGCCGGTCGAACTACCTGTGCCTGCACCGTCTGCACGAGGGTGTCCCGCAGGACGAGGAAGAGGGCCTCTTCGACCAGTTCGAGGCGGCCGCGCCCACCAGCAAGCTGGGCCAGGACCTGCTGCGGGTGCGCGACTGGGCCGACGAGACCGAGACCGGCGACCGCGACAACCTCACACCCGGCATCTCGGACCGGGCCTGGGCGCAGGTGTCGGTGTCGTCGAGGGAGTGCCTCGGGGCCTCGAAGTGCGCGTACGGCGCCGAGTGCTTCGCCGAGATGGCCCGCGAGCGCGCCAAGCTCGCCGACGTCATCGTCACCAACCACGCACTGCTCGCCATCGACGCCATCGAGGGCGCGCCGGTCCTTCCGCAGCACGAGGTGCTGATCGTCGACGAGGCCCACGAGCTGGTCTCGCGCGTCACCGGAGTCGCCACCGGAGAGCTCACCCCCGGCCAGGTCAACCGTGCGGTGCGCCGGGCCGCGAAACTCGTCAACGAGAAGGCCGCGGACCAGCTTCAGACCGCCGCCGAGGGTTTCGAGCGGCTGATGGAGCTCGCGCTGCCGGGCCGCCTGGAAGAGATCCCCGAGGACCTCGGCTACGCCCTGATGGCACTGCGCGATGCGTGCCGCACCGTCATCTCCGCCATCGGCACGACCCGCGACAAGTCCGTCCAGGACGAGGACGCGGTCCGTAAGCAGGCGCTGGCCTCCGTGGAGAACGTGCACGACGTGGCGGAGCGGATCACCAACGGCTCCGAGTGGGACGTGGTCTGGTACGAGCGCCACGACCGCTTCGGTGCCTCCCTGCGCGTCGCCCCCATGTCCGTCTCGGGGCTGCTGCGGGAGAAGCTCTTCGCGGACCGCTCGGTGGTCCTGACATCCGCGACGCTGAAGCTGGGCGGGGACTTCAACGGCGTCGGTGCCTCCCTCGGGCTCGCCCCCGAGGGCACCGAAGGTGATGACATCCCGCAGTGGAAGGGCATCGACGTCGGCTCGCCCTTCGACTACCGCAAGCAGGGCATCCTGTACGTCGCCAAGCACCTGGCGCGTCCCGCGCGGGACGGCGACCGCGGGGACATGCTCGACGAGCTCACGGAGCTCATTCAGGCGGCGGGCGGCCGCACCCTGGGCCTTTTCAGCTCCATGCGGGGCGCCCAGCTGGCCGCCGAGGAACTGCGTTCCCGGATCCCGGAGTTCCCGATCCTCCTCCAGGGGGAGGAGACGCTCGGCGAGCTCATCAAGAACTTCGCGGCCGACCCGAAGACCTGTCTGTTCGGCACCCTGTCGCTGTGGCAGGGCGTGGACGTCCCCGGCCCCAGCTGTCAGCTCGTCGTCATGGACAAGATTCCGTTCCCGCGGCCGGACGACCCCCTGATGAGCGCCCGCCAGAAGGCCGTGGAGGACGCGGGTGGCAACGGCTTCATGGCCGTAGCCGCCACCCACGCCGCGCTCCTCATGGCTCAGGGAGCCGGCCGTCTCGTACGGGCGTCGGGCGACCGCGGTGTGGTCGCCGTGCTGGACCAGCGTCTGGCGACGGCCCGCTACGGGAGCTACCTGAAGGCGTCACTGCCCGACTTCTGGTACACGACGGAACGTAACCAGGTGCGGAAGTCGCTGGCGGCGATCGACGCGGTGGCGAAGCAGGCGGAAGCCGATTGAGCCTCGGGGCCGGTCTGCGGAGACGAAGCCGTGGGCCGGCCCCACGCCAGGAGTACTGGGCCCCGCACCAGGAGTGCCGCGTCCCGACACCGCGTATCGGAGACCCCAGGAACTACCGGGGCCCGGACAGCGCAGGGCCCCGGAACCGGCGCAGGGGTTCCGGGGCCCGGTCAGAGGGTGGGCCACTGGGCCCACCCGACGCGGTGCGCGGTCTCAGACGCGGCGCAGTACGGCCACCACCTTGCCGAGGATGGTCGCGTCGTCGCCGGGGATCGGCTCGTACGCCGCGTTGTGCGGCAGGAGCCAGACGTGGCCGTCCTCGCGCTTGAAGCGCTTGACGGTGGCTTCTCCGTCCAGCATCGCGGCCACGATGTCGCCGTTCTCGGCGACCGGCTGGCGGCGGACCGTGACCCAGTCGCCGTCGCAGATGGCAGCCTCGATCATCGAGTCACCGACGACCTTCAGGACGAAGAGCTCACCGTCGCCGACGAGCTGGCGAGGGAGGGGGAAGACGTCCTCGACGGACTCCTCGGCGAGGATCGGGCCACCGGCGGCGATGCGGCCGACCAGCGGGACGTACGACGCGGCCGGCTTGCCCGCGGTGTCCGTGGGCTGCACGGAGGCGGCCTGGTCGGAACCGCGCACCTCGTACGCGCGCGGACGGTGCGGGTCGCGGCGCAGGAAGCCCTTGCGCTCCAGTGCCATCAGCTGGTGTGCGACGGAGGACGTGCTGGACAGGCCCACGGCCTGGCCGATCTCGCGCATCGACGGCGGGTAGCCGCGCCGCTGCACGGAGTCCCTGATGACCTCGATCACACGGCGCTGGCGGTCGGTGAGTCCGGAACTGTCCGCCCGGATGCCGGGAGGTCGTCCCGGCAGGGAGCGCTTGTGCCCCTCAGGGTTCGTGGCTTCGGTCATCGCGTGCACCGGCTCCAGTCGGCCCTGGGAGCGGTCCTGGGCAGTGATGGCGGCACTGTCTGCGGTGGTGGTCACGTCGGCCCCTCTCGATGGTCTCCCTGCTGGACAACGGTAGTTGCTTTCGAAAGGTTGCGCCAAACACACGTTCGAGTGAAAAATCGCGTATCGGCTGACGCGATCATGTGTCCGGGTGTATTGGCTACCGCTCCACCTGGCGGACAAAAGCGCCCATTGCTGTACTCTTCACCGCCGGGGTGATCGCCTCGGGGGCTGTTGGCCCAGTCTGCCATCCGGCATTCTCCTGCCCCGGGGCCAGCCCTCATCTGTGCGGGAGTCCCACGTCCCCTCCTCGCCGCGCCCACGGTATCTCCGCATGTGTCGCGGCGATACGGCTGAGCGTGTACGGATGCGGCTGGTGAGGTCGACCCGGCGTGTTCGGCGGTGCCGTCGAGGACGTACGAGGTCGGCGCGGCTGGCCGGTCGCGTGTCACCTGCGTCTATGCGCGCGACGCGCGCGTAGGGCGTGCATGTATGAGCCAATCCCCACATCTAGTGGTTGGATTGCAGCAGCAGCCCACAAGTTGTGGTCCCCCGGGTCTCCGTGCCCATGGTCATCGCCTATGCTTGGGGCTGCTTCGTGGGGCGAAAGAAGCCCAGCGATGCTTATGAGTCTGCTGTGAGGAGGGTTGGAGTTCATGCACTGCCCCTTCTGCAGGCACCCCGACAGCCGTGTCGTCGACAGCCGTACGACCGACGACGGCACGTCCATCCGCAGGCGCCGCCAGTGCCCTGACTGCTCCCGTCGTTTCACGACCGTGGAGACGTGCTCGCTCATGGTGGTCAAGCGGTCCGGAGTCACCGAACCCTTCAGCCGTACCAAGATCATCAATGGTGTGCGCAAGGCGTGTCAGGGACGGCCTGTCACCGAGGACGCGCTCGCCCAGCTCGGCCAGCGGGTCGAGGAGGCGGTGCGGGCCACCGGAAGCGCCGAGCTGACCACCCACGACGTGGGGCTGGCCATACTCGGCCCGTTGCAGGAGCTCGATCTCGTCGCGTATCTGCGATTCGCCTCCGTCTACCGGGCGTTCGACTCGCTCGAGGACTTCGAGGCGGCCATCGTGGAGCTCAGGGACGAGACGGGACGCCCCGACGCGGACGACGGAGACCGCGAGGACGCGGAGGCGGGGAGTCAGGAAGACGACCGCGGGCCCGGAGGGACGGGACACGTCCCCGAGCCCGCAGGCGCCGCCGACTGACCGGCGGGCCGGACCCGGACGGCAGCTCCGGGCCCGGCCGGGCGGCGGCGATGTGAAGACCTGTTGCGGGCGAGGTGAGTGGGTGCCCGCAACACCAGACAGAACACCGTGCCACGGGAACAACGGGGCACTTCAGGGCGTTTTCGCCCGTACAGGGAGGCGGCATGACAGAGACGGCGAGTGGTCCGGCACGGAGTTCCCGCGCCAAGAGCACCAAGGCGAGCAAGGGCCTGCGTATCGAGCGCATCCACACCACCCCTGGTGTCCACCCGTACGACGAGGTGGCCTGGGAGCGCCGTGACGTCGTCATGACCAACTGGCGCGACGGCTCGGTCAACTTCGAGCAGCGCGGCGTCGAGTTCCCCGACTTCTGGTCGGTGAACGCGGTCAACATCGTCACCAGCAAGTACTTCCGTGGTGCCGTCGGCACCCCGCAGCGTGAGACCAGCCTCAAGCAGCTGATCGACCGCATCGTGAAGACGTACCGGAAGGCCGGAGAGGACCACAAGTACTTCGCCTCGCCCGCCGACGCCGAGATCTTCGAGCACGAGCTGGCGTACGCCCTCCTGCACCAGATCTTCAGCTTCAACAGCCCTGTCTGGTTCAACGTCGGTACCAAACAGCCCCAGCAGGTCTCCGCTTGCTTCATCCTGTCCGTCGACGACTCCATGGAGTCGATCCTCGACTGGTACAAGGAAGAGGGCATGATCTTCAAGGGTGGCTCCGGCGCCGGCCTGAACCTCTCCCGGATCCGTTCCTCCAAGGAGCTGCTGTCCTCCGGCGGCAACGCCTCCGGTCCGGTCTCCTTCATGCGCGGTGCCGACGCCTCCGCAGGAACGATCAAGTCCGGTGGCGCCACCCGCCGCGCCGCCAAGATGGTCGTCCTCGACGTGGACCACCCGGACATCGAGGACTTCATCGAGACCAAGGTCAAGGAAGAGGAGAAGATCCGCGTCCTGCGCGACGCGGGCTTCGACATGGACCTGGGCGGCGACGACATCGCCTCCGTCCAGTACCAGAACGCCAACAACTCGGTCCGTGTGAACGACGAGTTCATGACGGCCGTCGAGCAGGGCGGTCAGTTCGGCCTGCGGGGCCGGATGACCGGCGAGGTCATCGAGGAGGTCGATGCCAAGGCGCTCTTCCGCAAGATCGCCGAGGCCGCCTGGGCCTGCGCCGACCCCGGCATCCAGTACGACGACACCATCAACAACTGGCACACCTGCCCCGAGTCCGGCCGGATCACCGCGTCGAACCCGTGCAGCGAGTACATGCACCTGGACAACACGTCCTGCAACCTGGCCTCGCTGAACCTGATGAAGTTCCTGAAGGACGACGGCAAGGGCAACCAGTCCTTCGAGGCCGAGCGCTTCCAGAAGGTCGTCGAGCTGGTCATCACCGCGATGGACATCTCGATCTGCTTCGCGGACTTCCCGACCCAGAAGATCGGCGAGAACACGCGCGCGTTCCGCCAGCTCGGCATCGGCTACGCCAACCTCGGCGCCCTGCTGATGGCCACCGGCCACGCCTACGACTCCGACGGCGGTCGCTCCCTCGCGGGTGCCATCACCTCCCTGATGACCGGCACGGCGTACCGCCGCTCCGCCGAACTCGCCGCGGTCGTCGGCCCGTACGACGGCTACGCCCGCAACGCCGACGCCCACAAGCGCGTCATGAAGCAGCACTCCGACGCCAACGACAAGGCCGTCCGCATGGACGACCTGGACACCCCGGTGTGGGCCGCCGCCAGCGAGTCGTGGCAGGACGTCCTGCGCCTCGGCGAGAAGAACGGTTTCCGTAACTCCCAGGCGTCCGTGCTGGCCCCGACCGGCACCATCGGCCTCGCGATGTCCTGCGACACCACCGGTGTCGAGCCCGACCTCGCCCTGGTCAAGTTCAAGAAGCTGGTCGGCGGCGGCTCGATGCAGATCGTCAACGGCACCGTCCCGCAGGCCCTGCGCCGCCTCGGCTACCTGGAAGAGCAGATCGAGGCGATCGTCGCCCACATCGCCGAGCACGGCAACGTGATCGACGCGCCCGGTCTCAAGCCCGAGCACTACGAGGTGTTCGACTGCGCCATGGGCGAGCGGGCCATCTCCCCGATGGGCCACGTCCGCATGATGGCCGCGATCCAGCCGTGGATCTCCGGCGCCATCTCCAAGACGGTCAACATGCCGGAGACGGCGACCGTCGAGGAGGTCGAGGAGATCTACTTCGAGGCCTGGAAGCTGGGCGTCAAGGCGCTCGCGATCTACCGCGACAACTGCAAGGTCGGCCAGCCGCTCTCCACCAAGAAGTGGGAGGAGAAGGCCGAGGAGCCCGCCGCCGTCGAGGCCAAGGTCGAGAAGGTCGTCGAGTACCGTCCGGTCCGCAAGCGCCTTCCGAAGGGACGTCCCGGCATCACCACGTCCTTCACCGTCGGCGGTGCCGAGGGCTACATGACCGCCAACTCCTACCCGGACGACGGTCTCGGCGAGGTCTTCCTGAAGATGTCCAAGCAGGGCTCGACCCTCGCGGGCATGATGGACGCCTTCTCCATCGCGGTCTCCGTCGGCCTCCAGTACGGCGTCCCGCTGGAGACGTACGTCTCGAAGTTCACCAACATGCGCTTCGAGCCGGCCGGCATGACGGACGACCCGGACGTGCGGATGGCGCAGTCGATCGTCGACTACATCTTCCGCCGCCTGGCGCTGGACTTCCTGCCCTTCGAGACGCGCTCCGCACTCGGCATCCACTCCGCCGAGGAGCGTCAGCGTCACCTGGAGACCGGTTCGTACGAGCCGAACGAGGACGAGGTCGACGTCGAGGGCCTGGCCCAGTCGGCGCCGCGGGCGCAGGAGCTGAAGGCCGTCTCCGCGCCGAAGAACGAAGAGGCGGCCAAGCCCGCCCCGCAGACGGCCCACACCAGTGCCGAACTGGTGGAGATGCAGCTGGGCATCCAGGCCGACGCCCCGCTGTGCTTCTCCTGCGGCACGAAGATGCAGCGCGCCGGTTCCTGCTACATCTGCGAGGGCTGCGGCTCCACCAGCGGTTGCAGCTGACGCCGAGCGTCTGAGCCGATGACAGAGGGGCACCGCCGTCGGGCGGTGCCCCTCTCGTCGTCACAGACTGCGGATGCCGGGGAGCCTGTCCAGTACGCCGTCCAGCCCTGAACGGACGGCGTCCTGGTCGCCGGTGTCCAACCCGTGCGTGACCTCGTACCAGGGGCCCAGACGGTGCCAGATCCGGGAGCGTCGGCGCGGCGCCGGCTGCACCCGGTAGGCGGTTGCGCAGGCGTCGGCGAACGCCGGTGAGGTGCCGTTGAGCGCCCATGCCAGGTCGATGGCGTGGTCTCCGATGTGAGCGTCGCCGAAGTCGATGACACCGGTGAGGACACCGTCCTGAGCCAGCAGATGCCCGGGTCCGAGGTCCCCGTGGACGAGGGCCGCGGCGGGCAGCGCACCGACGGCCTTCAGCAGGCCGGAGGCGGGGTCGCGCCGTTCCGTTGGCAGGAGGGGCAGTACGCGCGCCCGGAAGTCGTCCAGCAGGGCGGCGCGTTCCCGGAGCACCTCCTGCGCGGGCGGCACGCCGCGTCGCACGGCCTCATCGGTGTCCGCCCTGTGCAAAGCCCGCAGGAACAGCCCCAAGGCGTGGCCCTGGGAGGCATCCGGCTCCTCCAAGGGCTCACCCGGGACCAGGACGTGTCGAACGGTGAGCGGATCGTCCGACACGATGTGAGGCACCGGCACGGTGAGCGGCAGGTGCGGTGCGAGCCAGGGCAGCAGACGGGTTTCCGTCAGGAGCTGCCGCTCCACATCCGGGCGGCGGGGACGGCGTTCGACCCAGCGGCCGTCGACCAACCGGGCCTCGCAGTCCCAGCCGTCCGGGAAGACCGGGTTCACCCCTGGTTCCCGCGGGCTCCTCGGGGAGAACTCACGGCCGGTGTGCGGCACCCATCGTCCTGGCGAAGTCCACGGGGTCACCCTCGAAACCATGGAGGCCGGGGCGGAAGTCCCAGGGACCGGAGCCGTCCCGGACGAACTCCGCGATCGTCGCCGCCGTGGCCCCCAGGACACGGCCGAAGTCGTCCTCGGCCAGGACCGTGTACCCCTCGCGGATACGCAGCCCGGGGTTCACCACACTGACGAACGTGCGCTCCGCCGGGCGCTGCTGGATGACGACACCGACCACCACGCGCGCGTAGCGGTTGTCGAGCCGGTCGAGTTCCAGCGTCATGACCTCGTCGTAGCCGAAGCCCTGGCCGTCCTTGCTGTCCCGGTTGAGATAGATGGTGCCGTCGGGGGAGCGGCTGTCGAAGTGCACCACGTAGGCGGGATCACCGTGCGGATCATCCGCCAGGTAGGTCGCCGCGACGAGGTCCAGGTCGGTGGACGGCTGCCCCGCCGGACTGGGATCCCACCGCACCGCGATCTCGACCTTGCGCAGCCCCTTGTTCAGCCCGTCCACCAGCGTCCCCTTCCCCGTACCGACCCGCCCGTTCGCCGCAACTGCCGGGCAGCCATGACTGTTTGCCCATCCTGCCACGCATGCGGGTGCGTGCGCCGGAGAGCGGTCCAGCCGAGAGTGACCGGCGCCACGCTCCGTGGCCTTACCATGGCGCGGTGCTGGTCAAGTGGATTCGCTGCACCGTGGTGGACCGCCGCGGTTTCGAGCGGGGGCAGCGGAAGTGGGCGGGGCTTCTGGGGGAGCCGGGGTTTCGGGGACAGGGGGGTGGCTGGAGCCGGGGGCGGCCGGACGTGGCGCACATCTTCGCGTTCTGGGAGAGCCGCGCCTTCTACGACTCCTTCATGGCACGGTCCCACGACCGGCTCGCGTCGGCCCAGTCGGGCACGTTCAAGGACGCCCAGGTCAGACTCTTCGACTACCGCTTCGACGTGAAGACCGGCTTCGAACCGCGCTTCACGGACGCCGACCTGCTGCGCGTGGCGCTCTGCCGTGTCCACGAGGAGCGGGTCGAGCACTTCGTGCTGATGCAGGAGAAGGTCTGGAACCCGGCGATGGCCGGCTCGCCCGGCATGGTGCGCGGGCTGTTCGGCGAGGCGCCCGGGAACGAGTTCATGATTCTTTCGATGTGGCGGTCGGCCGCCGAGCACGGCAAGTACCGCACCGAACGCGTGGAGCGGCTCGCCCTGCGGGCCCAGACGGAGGCGGACGTGGCGGCGCTGACCGGGGACGTCGTGGACATGGAACCGAGCTGGACCGTCTGATCTCGGCCGGTGCGGACGGGCCTGGACTGATTGATCCCGTCGGACGGGCGTGCGACCTGTGTGATCTGTGGTGCAGGATGTGTGTGACCTACGCTGTATGGGCACGGTACGAGTGCTCGACGGGCCCTCACCCGATCTAGGGTTTTGGCATGGCACGACCACGGCGCATCGTCCTTGTCCGGCACGGCGAGTCAACGGGCAATGTTGATGACTCCGTGTACGAGCGTGAACCCGACCACGCCCTGGCACTGACCGAGCGGGGCAGGCGGCAGGCGGAGGCGACGGGTGAGCGGCTGCGCGAGCTGTTCGGCGGCGAACGCGTCAGCGTGTACGTCTCCCCGTACCGCCGCACGCACGAGACGCTGCGCGCCTTCCGCCTCGACCCCGGGCTCATACGGGTGCGCGAGGAACCCCGGCTGCGCGAGCAGGACTGGGGCAACTGGCAGGACCGGGACGAGGTCCGCCTCCAGAAGACCTACCGTGACGCGTACGGCCACTTCTTCTACCGTTTCGCCCAGGGTGAGTCCGGTGCCGACGTCTACGACCGGGTCGGCGGCTTCCTGGAGAGCCTGTTCCGCAGCTTCGAGGACCCCGACCATCCGCCGAACGTCCTGATCGTCACCCACGGTCTGGCCATGCGGCTGTTCTGCATGCGGTGGTTCCACTGGACGGTCGCCGAGTTCGAGTCGCTGTCGAACCCGGGGAACGGCGAGGTGCGGATGCTCGTTCTGGGAGACGACGGCAAGTACACCCTTGACCGGCCGTTCGACCGCTGGCGAGATCCCGAGCCCTACGGGATCACTGGATAGAGTGGCAGGGCGATGACCGCTGATTCCTCCACCGACGGGCGCCTGGACCGCGCCTTGGCCAGCCTGCTCGGACTGTCCGTCGGGGACGCCCTGGGCTCCCAGTACTTCGTGCCCGTGAACTACCCGCTGCTGAAGCGCCGCGAGATTCCGTCCGGGCCGTGGCAGTGGACCGACGACACGGAGATGGCCGGCTCCGTCGTCGCCGTCCTGTTCGCTCACCACCGCATCGACCAGGACGCCCTGGCCCGCTCCTTCGCCGAGCACCACGATCTCGACCGGGGCTACGGCCCCGCGGTCAACCGCCTGCTGCGGCTCGTCCGGGAGGGCGGTGACTGGCGGGAACTCGCCGCCGCGCTCTTCAACGGACAGGGCTCCTGGGGCAACGGCGCCGCGATGCGGATCGCCCCGCTGGGAGCCTGGTACGCGGACGACCCGGAGCAGGCGACGCACCAGGCGGAGATCTCGGCCTACACCACCCACCAGCATCGCGAGGCCGTCGTCGGCGCCATGGCCGTTTCCGCGGCCGCCGCGTTCGCCGCCGCCCCCGGCGGGCCGCCCGGTCCCGAAGCCCTCCTCGACGGGGTCATCGAGCTGGTGCCGAAGAAGAGCGCGGTGGGTGCGGGACTGCGCCGGGCCCGGGACATGCTCGACTACGCCGACCCGGCCACGGTCGCGGCGGTACTGGGGTGCGGACGGCGGACGACCGCCCACGACACCGTGCCCTTCGCTCTCTGGTCGGCGGCGCGAAGTCTCGGTGACTACCAGCAGGCGTTCTGGACGACCGCGCAGGTCGGCGGGGACGTCGACACCACCTGCGCCATCGTGGGCGGCGTGATCGCCTCGGGGAAGGCAGGGGCGCCGCCGGCCGAGTGGGTGGAGCGCACCGAGCCGCTGCCGGGCTGGGTACCTGCGTCGGTCTAGCGGTTCTGCATAAGCTCCAGAACAACTTTCGGCCTCGCCATCAGAACTCTCCGTGCGCATCGGGAACTCTCCGTGACCGGCCGCTCGTTGTCATGACATCCGCTGTGTGAGCCCTGAGGGTGCACACGCTGGAGGCACGTACAGGGAGCGCGAAGGGGGGGATCGTGGAGGTCCTGCTGGCTGTTCTGATCCACTGGTGGGAGGCATTCGCACGCCACGTCGGACATGCGCGGCCGGTCGCGGATCGGCCCGGCAGCCGCCGGCGGGCCCGTGTCGAGCCCGCCGGTGAGCCGCCGGAGCCGTCTCGCCGTGCCTTTGCGTCAGCCCAGCCCCGGCCCGGCCGAGCCGGAGAGCGCCTCCAGGTCGCTCTTGCGGACCCGGATCACCAACCCGGCGGTGGCCAGGGCGAGGACGGCCATGGCCGCGGCCGGGACGAAGGCAGCGGAGATGCCCTGAGCCAGCACCTCGTGCCCCCACGGCGCGGGCAGCTGATGCGTCGTCGCGAACTCCGCCTTCTGCTCAGGGGAGCCCTCGGCCATGAACTGCGGAAGCTGCTTCTCCGCCTCGTCCCTGGTCGCCGTGCCGAACACGGTCGTCAGGATGGACAGACCCAGCGATCCGCCCACCTGCTGCGTGGTGTTGAGCAGTCCGGAGGCGGCACCCGCCTCGTGCTGGGCGACACCGGACACGGCGGTGAGCGTGAGCGTCACGAAGTTCAGGCCCATGCCGAAGCCGAACACCAGCATCGGACCGAGAACCCCGCCGACGTACGAGCTGTCGGAGCTGATGAGCGCCTGCCAGGCCAGTCCGATCGCCGCGAGTGCCGAGCCCAGCAGCATGAACGGCTTGGGGCCCAGCACCGGCAGGAACCGCTGCGACAGACCCGCGCCGAGCGCGATCACGACGGTCACGGGCAGGAAGGCGAGCCCCGCCTCGATCGGGCTGTAGCCGAGCACGTTCTGCACGAACAGCACGATGTAGAAGAACATGCCGAACATCGCCGCCGCGAGGCTCAGCATGATCACATACGTGCCCGAGCGGTTCCGGTCGGTGAACATCCGCAGCGGGGTGATCGGCTCCTTGGCCCGGGACTCGATGATCCCGAAGGCCAGCAGCAGGACCACGGCGGCAGCGAAGGACCCGATGGTGAGGCTGTCCCGCCAGCCCTCGTCCGCCGCCCGTATGAAGCCGTAGACGAGGGACGCCATGCCCGCGGTCGAGGTCACCGCGCCCGCTATGTCGAAGCGTCCGGTGTGCCGTTCGGACTCGCTGATGTAGAGCGGAGTGAGTACGGCGATCAGCACGCCGATCGGTACGTTCACGAAGAGCACCCAGCGCCAGTCGAGCCACTCGGTGAGCATGCCGCCCGCGAGCAGGCCGATGGCACCACCACCGGCGGAGACCGCGGCGAAGACACCGAAGGCCCGGTTGCGCTCCGGGCCCTCGGGGAACGTGGTGGTGATGAGCGCCAGCGAGGTGGGCGACGCGATCGCGCCTCCCACGCCCTGGAGGACCCGCGCGGCAAGCAACTGCCACGGCTCCTGGGCGAGCCCGCCGAGCAGCGACGCGAAGGTGAACAGCAGGATGCCGGTCATGAACACCCGGCGGCGCCCGAGGATGTCACCGGCGCGGCCGCCGAGGAGCAGCAGGCCGCCGAAGGTGAGTGTGTAGGAGCTGACGACCCAGGTGAGGTCGGTGGTACTGAACTTGAGTGCGTCTTGAATGTGCGGGAGCGCGATGTTCACAATCGTCGCGTCGAGTACCACCATGAGTTGGCAGGCCGCGATGACGGTGAGCGCGATGCCGGGGTGTCCCTCCCGGCGTGCCGGAGCTGGCTTCTGGTCCTTGAGCAATGGAGAGGTTGTCACTATGGGTCCCCCACGAGTGCGTTAGTGAACGCTCGCGTTCACTGTCGCGTCAAAGGTAGTGAGTCCCTGACAGTGAACGCAAGCGTTCACTTGTGGCGTCGTCGTGCGGCACGTCCCCCTTTGCCGCCGTCCGGCACGTCCCCCCACCCCGAAATCCCCACTTCATCTGCTCGTTGGAGAAAGTTCGATGGTTACCCCGAGCTGGGCGGACGCCCCCGCTCAGACGGCCGCCCGCCGCCGCGGCGCCGTGCTCGAACGCGCGATCCTCGACGCCGCGCTGGATCAACTCAGCACCGTCGGCTGGAACGGCCTGACGATGGAAGGCGTCGCCGCCGGTGCCCAGACCGGCAAGGCCGCCGTCTACCGGCGCTGGCCGTCCAAGGAGGACCTCGTCGCCGACGCTCTGCGCGCCGGACTGCCGCACTTCGACGCGGTACCGGACGAGGGGAGCGTGCGTGAGGACCTCTTGGCGCTCTGCCGGAGGGCCCGTGACGCGATGTTCTCCCGCCCTGGTTTCGCGCTTCGCTCGGTGATTCACGAATGCGACACGACGCAGGCCGAGCGCTTCCATGCCGTGATCTTCGACGGGGTCGTGGAGCCCACCATCAAGATGCTGCGGGAAGTCGTCGAGCGCGGGATCAGGCGAGGCGAGGTACGTTCCGACGCTGCGAACGGCTACGTCTTCGACGCCATCCCGGCGATGATGATGTACCGCTCCAAGATGTGCGGCTGTGAATGGCGGGACCAGGAAATCGAGGAGATGATCGACCAGTTGATGGTTCCGCTGCTGCGGTCGAGCGGCGCCTGACAGGGGCCGGCGAGTGCCGTGGCGCCGCGAGGGCCGACCGGGGTGTCGCGCGCGGTTCCGGGCGGCGTAACCTAGGGTCGCCATGCCGTACGAACCGCCTACTCACACCGTCGAGCGCTCCCTTCGAGCCACGACCGGAGCGAAGATCGTTGCAGGTGTCGACGAGGTGGGGCGCGGCGCGTGGGCCGGTCCCGTCACCGTCTGCGCGGCGATCACCGGACTGCGCCGGCCGCCCGAGGGTCTCACCGACTCGAAGCTGCTCACCATCAAGCGACGCACCGAACTCGCCGAGGAACTGCGGAAGTGGGTGACGTCGTACGCCCTGGGCCACGCCTCCCCGGAGGAGATAGACAGCCTGGGGATGACGGCCGCGCTGCGGCTCGCCGCAGGACGTGCCCTGGACGCCCTGCCGGTCCGCCCCGACGCGGTCATCCTCGACGGAAAGCACGACTATCTCGGTGCGCCCTGGCGGGTCCGTACGGTGATCAAGGGCGACCAGTCGTGCGTGGCGGTCGCGGCGGCCTCGGTGATCGCCAAGGTTCAGCGCGACAAAATGATGGCCGAACTGGGTATCGACCATGCAGACTTCGGTTTTGCGGACAACGCCGGGTATCCCTCACCCGTGCACAAGGCCGCACTGGCGGAGCGGGGCCCCACCCCCTACCACCGGTTGTCGTGGGCGTATCTTGATGCGCTGCCCCAGTGGCGGCACCTCAAGAAGGTCCGCAGCTGGACGGACGGAAGCGTTCCGGAAATCGAGGGTCAGCTGGGCTTCGATTTCTGACGGTTTCGTTCGCACGCATGCGCCACCCGCCGACGCGGGTCGTACCAACGTTTGATAAATATCAACCCATGCCTCTCATTCCCGAGGAGCCTCAGATTCACGAGAGTGCCCAGGGTCCCCGCGCCACTCCGGCCAGCGGCCGCACCGCGCCGACCCCTCGCCCCGTACCCGGCCCCCGTCCCGCGGCTCCGTCGCGTCCCGGTCGTCCCGGTCCTCTCCGGCCCGCGCCGCCGGTGCAGCGCACGCCGCGTGACGCGGCCGCCAAGCCCGGTCCGTCGGGTCCCGAAGCCGGTGCCGCCGCTCCGGCCACCCCGCAGATCCAGCTGATCCCGGCTTCCGCCGAAGGCGCGCTCGACGCCGCCGAGGAGGCCGTGGACCTGCTCCTGGACTCCGGCCGCGCCCCCGGAGACGTCCTGGTGATCACGACCGGCGAACAGCACCCGTGGGCCGCCCACGAGCTGTCGTTCGGCGAGACCTCCTACTGGGCCCAGCACGACGCCGGTGACGATGTCTTCTACACGGACGCCACCGTCGCCGGACGGGCCGCGTCTCGTCCAGTGGTCGTTGTCGCCGTCAACGGCGGTGCCGAGGCCGCAGCCGCGAGCGCGCTGTCCCTGGCCCACTCCCGGGCCACCGCCCTGCTGATCGTCTGCGGTGATCCGCAGCGGATCAACTCGGTGCTGGGCACGAGCGTCTGAGTCGGTGCCGTGGCGTCCGGTCGGGCGCCCGGGGCCGACCCCAGGCGCCGCTGTGGCGGCTCCGCACGGCGGGTGATTCGGCGAGCCCGGAGGGCTGGACGCCGTCTCAGCGCGCGGTCCTGCCCGAGGGGCCTCAGCGCTGTTCGGAGTGCTCGTTCCGGCTGCCGGTCACAGGAACCGCGGCGTGCCGTGCGACGGGGTGCAGGCCCCAATCCCTGCAGACTCCAGTCCGTGCGGATCCCAGTCGTGCGGAACGGTCTGCTCAGGGACGGTCTGCTCAGGGAGGGTCTGCTCAGGGAGGGTCTGTCCGAGACCTCAGCGTGCCGCCGCAGCGCGGCGCAGCATTTCGGAGGCGGCGCCACCGGTGCGCGGCAGCGGCGGCGGTGCTTCCGACGTGGCGAACGGCTCCGGTGCCGACGCGGAGTGCGGGCGGCGTCCGCCGCGGCCCTCGCCGAGCACCTGCCAACCGTCGCGGGTCAGCGTGATGTATGCCCCGCAGCGCAACCCGTGCAGGGTGCAGGCGTCGCGCAGCCCCCACATCCACGCGCCGTCCTCCTCGGTCCAACGCGCGTCGCCCTCACGGCAGTAGAGCAGCACGGCGGTGCGCACCGGTGTGCGGCGTCGCAGATCGTGCGGGATGATCCGGCGCAGCTGCGCCAGCAACACGTTGCGGAACATCCAGCCGTCGGCCGGGGCCGTCCGGCGGACGAACGAGGCGCTCGCCCGCAGCCGCTCGTCCGGATCGAGTACGGCGATGACAGCGGTCGCCGGCTGCGGGTGGTGCCGGGCGTGCAGTCCGCTGACGACTTCACGGGGGTTGCGGAGCAACGGGATCCCGGCGGCGGCCCATTCCGCGGGTTCGAGCAAGCGGTTGGCGGAAGCGGCGGACGTCGACGCCGCTGCCGAGGCCGGAGCGAATCCGAAGGTCACGGTCCTCCCTTCGGCTACGCGCCCACACTGCGGGCGGGGTCGGAATCTGGGAGCGCGCACCGCAGCAAAGCCCTACCGGATCGGCGGTCGTGCCGTGCGGGAGCGGACTTCAATTCTTCCTGTCGAACTTGAATGCGGCAACGAGCAATTGGCGCAGTCGACCGTTATCAGATGATGCGCGGCTAATATCCTCACCCTGTGCGTCGCCGGGCCACCCATGGGGCGTTCGAGCACGACACGTTCGTACGTCACAGGGGTGCGCGGCGTCCAGATGTGTGCGAGACCGGGCAGGTGGCGGTATCCGGGCAAGGGGCCGATGTCCGGCGAGGATGTGGTGGCCGCGCCTCTCGACGTGCTGTCAGCCCTGCACGGCCAGCACCAGCGGCAACACCTCCTGCGCACCGGAACGCCGGAGCATGCGGGCCGCGACCGCGAGGGTCCAGCCGGTCTCCGTGTAGTCGTCCACGAGGAGGACCGGGCCCTGGGCCTCGGCGAGGGCGGACGCGAGGGCGGGCGGCACGGTCAGTGCCCCGTCGAGCGCCTTCAGCCGCTGGGCGCTGTTGCTCCGGGGCCCCGGATACACCTCGCCCGCGTACTCGACAGCTCCCAGCAGTGGCAGTCGGCCGACCTCCGCGATACGCGCTCCCAGGGAGTGGATCAACCGGGGTCGTGTGCGGGAGGCGACGGTGACGACGCCCACCGGGCGGGGGCGCGGGTCCGACACGCCCGGGGCCCAGCCGCCGGGCCCCTTGGCCCAGTCGGCCAGCACGCCCACCACGGCCTTCGCCACGTCCTCCGGCACGGGCTCGTCGGGGGCCTGGGCCGCGAGCATGGGCCGCAGCCGGTTGCCCCAGCCGATGTCCGACAGGCGCCCCAACGCGCGCCCCGGAGCGGCCTGTTCGCCGGCCGGGATGCGTCCCTTGAGGTCCACCCCGATCGCCGACAGCCCGGTCGGCCACATCCGTCGGGGCTCCACCTCGACACCCGCACGCCCCAGGTCCACGCGCGCGGCGTCGAGCGCCTCCCCGGACATGTCCGCGGCGAAGCGCGGGCCTGCGCAGTTGTCGCAGCGACCGCACGGCTTGGCGGCCTCGTCGTCCAGCTGGCGCTGCAAGAACTCCATCCGGCAGTCCGTCGTCGACGCGTATGCGCGCATCGCCTGCTGCTCGGCCTTGCGCTGCCGTGCCACCCACGCGTACCGCTCGGCGTCGTACGTCCAGGGCTGCCCGGTCGCGATCCAGCCCCCCTTGACCCGCTTGACCGCCCCGTCCACGTCGAGGACCTTGAGCATGGACTCCAGGCGGGAGCGGCGCAGCTCCACCAAGGGCTCCAGGGCAGGCAGTGACAGGGGCTTCTCCGCGTGCCCGAGGATGTCGAGCGTGCGGCGCACCAGTTCCTCCGAGGGGAAGGCGAGCGACGCGAAGTACTCCCAGATCGCTTCGTCCTCCTTCCCGGGGAGCAGGAGCACCTCGGCGTGCTCCACGCCGCGTCCCGCGCGGCCCACCTGCTGGTAGTAGGCGATGGGGGAGGAGGGCGATCCGAGGTGCACCACGAAGCCCAGATCGGGCTTGTCGAAGCCCATACCGAGTGCCGAGGTGGCGACCAGCGCCTTCACCTTGTTGGCGAGCAGATCCTCCTCGGCCTGCTGCCGGTCGGCGTTCTCCGTCTTGCCCGTGTATGAGGCGACCGTGTGCCCGCGCTGGCGGAGGAAGGCGGTGACCTCCTCGGCGGCGGCCACGGTGAGCGTGTAGATGATCCCGGACCCCGGCAGTTCGTCGAGGTGCTCGGCGAGCCAGGCCATCCGGTGCGCGGCGTCAGACAGCCGGAGCACGCTCAGACTCAGGCTGTCCCGGTCCAGCGGGCCCCGCAGCACGAGGGCGTCCGAGCTGCCGCCGGTGCCGAGCTGTTCCGCGACGTCGGCCGTCACGCGCGCGTTGGCTGTGGCGGTGGTCGCGAGTACCGGCACGCCGGGCGGGAGGTCGGCGAGCATCGTGCGCAGCCGGCGGTAGTCCGGCCGGAAGTCGTGGCCCCAGTCGGAGATGCAGTGCGCCTCGTCCACCACCAGCAGCCCGGTGGCGGCGGCGAGCCGGGGGAGCACCTGGTCCCGGAAGTCCGGATTGTTGAGCCGCTCAGGACTCACCAGCAGGACGTCGACCTCACCCGCGGCGATCTCGTCCTGAACGGCCTCCCACTCCTCGGTGTTGGAGGAGTTGATGGTCCGGGCGTGGATACCGGCCCGGGCCGCTGCCTCGACCTGGTTCCGCATGAGCGCGAGCAGCGGGGACACGATCACGGTCGGACCGCTGCCCTGCGCCCGCAGCAGCGACGTCGCCACGAAGTAGACCGCGGACTTGCCCCAGCCCGTGCGCTGGACGACCAGGGCGCGGCGTTTGTCGGCGACGAGTGCCTCGATCGCCCGCCACTGGTCCTCCCGCAGCCGGGCCGTTCCCGAGACGTCCCCGACGAGACGGGCGAGGACCGTGTCGGCCGCCGCCCGGAGATCCGCGTTGCTCGTGTGCTCCATGCGTTCCATACAACAGGACGCCACTGACAGCGCGAGCGGTGCACGAGGTAATCCGGCACCTCGGTGTTTTCAGTGACGTGTCCCTGATCGGAGTTATCCACAGGCTCAAGCGGAGCTTTGGGTTCCGCGAGATCGTCTCCGCATGACGAACCACAGCGAAACGCCTGGATCCTCTGAGCACGGCGACATCACCGGACCTGACGCGTCCGGCAAGCACAAGCATGGTGGACCCGAGCACGGTGGACCGCGGAAGCGGGCGAGCCAGGAAACCGGGCCGCACGTCCCCAGTCCCGCATACGACGGCCACGGCGGCGAGCACCAGGTCACCCTGCGCACCCCGGCCGAACTGGCCGACGCACTGCCGTATCTGCTCGGGTACCGCCCGGAGGACAGCATCGTCCTGGTCGCCCTGCACGACAGGGACGGACGCGGCCGGTTCGGGGGCCGGGCCCGCCTCGGCATTCCCGCGAACCCGGACGACTGGCCGTCAGCGGCCCGGCAGCTGTCCCACGGACTGGTGACAGGCAGCGAGCGCCGAGGGGCCCGCCCCGAGTCGATGGTCGCCTTCCTCTGCCAGGAACCGCGAAAGGGCGAGTCCGGCCGAGAGGTCATGGAGCGGCTGAAGCCGCTGGCGCAAAGGCTGCGCGTGGAGTGCGGTTCCCTGGACGTGACGGTGGTCGAGGCGCTGTGCATCTCCGACGGCCGCTACTGGTCGTTCTGCTGTGACAACGCGGTGTGCTGCCCGCCCGAGGGCGCTCCCATGGGCCTGCCCGGCACATCGGTGCTGGCGGCCGCTGCCACCTATGCGGGGATCCAGGTGCGCGGCACACTGCGGGAGCTGCGGGCCCGGCTGCTCCCTTGGGAGAACGCCGCCGCTCTCGAGCAGGAGACCGCCCTGGACACCGCCAGCCTGGCACTGGTCCCGAGGATCCTGGACGACGCCGGCCGTGCGGACGTGGCCGACGAGACACTGCAACTGGCCGGGCGGATCTTGGACCGCTTCGCCGGGGCACAGCCCGTCTCGGGCATGCTCCTGGCCGATCTCCGCGACGACGAACTCCTCGCGCACGACGAGGCAGCCCGGCTGATCCTCGGCCTCCAGGACCGCGCGACCCGGGACCGCGCGGCGGAATGGATGGAGGGCGACGAGGCCGGACTCGCCCTGCGCCTCTGGCGGTCGCTGGCTCGCCGCTGCGTCGGACCTTACGGCGAGCACGCCGCGGCGCCGCTCACTCTCGCCGGCTGGGTCGCATGGTCCACCGGTGACGAACTGGAGGCCCGGGAAGCCCTCGCCATGGCCCTGAGCGCGGATCCCGACTATCTCTTCGCCCGTCTCCTGCACCAGGCATGCAACGAAGGCCTCGACCCGGAGTCGATCCGCAGCTGCCTGCGAGCGGAGCGCGACGGCCGTGGGCGCTCGGGAGCCGCCGGATCGGTGGCTCGGGCCGACGGCTTGGACGTCGGGGCAGGCGGCTCCCTGGCTCGGGCAGAAGAGTGTGTCGAGCGGGTGGACGACTCCCTTGTTCCGACGGACGACTGCGTCGAGCGGGTGGGTGGCTCCCTGACAGGGTCGAACGACCGCATCGAGCAGGTGGGCAGCTCCCGGGCCAGGGCGGACGACTCCCCCGGGCGGTCGGCCGGCTCCGTCGCGCAGAACGACGCCTCCCCGGCTCGGCCCGCCGCCGACGAGGCCGCCACAGGCAAGGCAGCCGCGCCCGAGTCCGAGAAGGCAGCCGCGTCCGAGCCGGAGCCGGCGCCCGCATCCACGACTGCGCCCTCACGTCGCCGACGCCGTATCCGTTCCACCGGTGCTGCCGGTGCCGTCGGCACGACCCCGGGCGGTACCCGCACGGGAGACCATGTCCCGAGCACCCGGGCTCCCCGTCGGCGTACGCCGGCAGGCACTCCGCGCCCTGCCGGTGCCGCAGACGCCGGCTTGGGCACCGGGCGAGCGCCCGCGGGCACCGCGCGGTCCGGCAGCGGACGCACGAGCGGCACGCCTGCGCGTAGGCGGAACACGGCCATGCCGTGCCGAGGCATCGGCAAGGAAAGCGCACAGCCCGGCCAGGGCACGGAGGTGGAGGAGTGAGTGTCCTCCTGGCGGCCGCGACGCGCGCGGGACGGGGACACGGGCGTGACCCGGAGGAGGTGCACGCCGTTCACCTGAGTGGCGGAACGCCTGGACGGGCCGTGACGCCGTACCGCCCCTGCCCCGTCGGAGCCCTCCGGCACCGGCGCCGAACTCGATCGAGGCGCACAGAGCGCAGAGGAAGCCGCCCCATGCAACAGCCGACTCCGCCCTCCTCCGCCGCCGACGACCGCCACGCCCCGGGTGTGCCCCCGCCGCCTCGCGGGTCGGGGCCCGGCCTGCCCGGTGCAGGCGCTCCACGGTCGGGGGTCCAGAACGCCCTTCCGCGGCCGGCGGCACGCGTCGACGGATTCGGTCCCAGGTTCCCTGGAGGTGCCTCACCGGCCTCGGTGCCCGTCGGCCCGGACGCGTGTCCGCCCTCGACACCGGACCGGAGGCGTCCGTCACCCCAAGAGACAGGCCAGAACCGTCGCCCTGGTTCCGCGTCGGGGTACGGCTCGCCCGCGCCGCCCTTGGCCCAGAGCCGGGGCCCGTCCTCCACAGGGCAGCCCGTAGCCCCTCCCCGGGGCGCCACGATCCCCGGACTGCGCTGGTCCGCCGACCTGCCGCCGGCCCACACCATGATGATCTGTGTCGCGCTTCCCGGTCTGGCCATCTCGACGGAGGAAGGGCAGATGACCGGCCGGGGACTGGAAGGGTTCTACCGCGCCGGGCGGCGCGTGCTCTCGCGGTGCGAGGTCCGCGTGGCCGGGCGGGAACCACTCGCCGTGCAGGCCCGCATGGCTGCGGCCGACCGCGCCAGGTTCGTGGGCACGCTCCGCACGTCGCCGCAGGCAGGCCCGGATCCGGACGTGGTCGTGGAACGCAACCGTCTCGCGGACGGCACAGAGCGGATCACCCTGCACAGCGCGGCCCCCCGCCCGCTGCGCCTGCCGGTCGAGGTCTCCCTGGGCACGGACCTGGCCGACCTGGGGTCGATCGCCTCGGGCCGCGCCGGACCGGAACTCCCCGCCAGCGTCCACGATTCCGGCCTGCGCTGGTCCTGCGCCACCGGCAACGCGTCCGTCACGGCCGCACCGCCTCCCTCTGACGCCCTGGCCTCGGCCGGGCTGCTGCGGTGGGAGCTCGACCTGCCGCCGGGCGGCAGCAGAAGCGTGGAGCTGCGGGTGCGACCCGATGGCGCCGGTCCCCTCCGAGCCGTGGGCCGCGCGGCGACCAGCCCCCTCGCCGCCGCGCGAGCGGAAGGCGACGACCCCGGAGTCCCCGGCCTCCTCAGAACGAGCCTCGAGGACCTCCAGGCCCTCCTGCTGCGTGACCCCGCGAACCCCGCCGACACCCACCTCGCGGCCGGGGCACCCTGGCGCTGCGGTCTGGCCCCCGCCGACGCGCTCGTGGCCGCCCGCATGGCCCTGCCGCTCGGCACGGGCCTGGCAGCCGGGACGCTGCGGATCCTCGCCCGTACTCAACTCACCGGCCCGGGACCGCAGTCCGGGATGATCCCCGGCCCGAGACGGGACGCGGGCCCGCACCTTCCGCCACAGTGCACCGGCACGGAGGCCACGCTGCTCTTCCCCGTACTGCTCGCCGAGGCCGGCCGCTGGGGCCTCGGCGAGCAGGAGACGGAGGAGCTGCTGCCCGCCGCCGAGCGCTGTCTGACCTGGCTGCGCACCACCGTGGGCGACGACACGTACCTGCGCGACCCGCATCCCGGCGGTCCCGTCCGCTGCGAGACACAGGCCCATGCCCACCGTGCCGCGCTCCTCGGCGCCGACCTGCTCGACACCTTCGGCCGCACGGGCGGGCCAGCACTCCGACAGTGGGCGCAGGCCTTGCGGACCGCCTTCCGCAAGGACTTCTGGGTCGACGACCTCGGGGGCGGCCGGCCCGCGGCGGCCCGTGCCCCGGACGGCAGCCCCGTGCCTCATCTGGGCGCGGCCGCCGTCCACCTTCTCGACACCGGCCTGCTGGGCGAGGGCGCCTTGGCACCAGGCCTGCTCGACAAGGTGCGGACCGAGAACCTCGCCCGGCTGCTCGGCAGCCCTGTCATGGACTCGGGCTGGGGCCTGCGCGGACTGGGCGCCAAGGAACCGGGGTTCAATCCGTTCGGCCACCGCGCCGGGGCCGTACGGATCCAGGAGACCGCAGTCGCCGTCGCGGGGCTGGCCGCCGCCGGATACGAGAAGGAGGCGACCTCGCTGCTGCGCGGGGCACTCGCGGCAGCCGAGACTTTCGACCATCGGCTGCCCGACATGTACGCGGGCGAACAGCGCACGGAGGGGAGCGCCCCCCTCCCGCACCCGGCGGCCTGCCGCCCCGCTGCCATTCCAGCGGCCGCCGGAGTGCTGCTGCTGACCACGCTCGTCGGCATCCGCCCCGACGCCCCGGCCGGGACGGTGACCCTGCGCCCCATGCGCAGTGCGCCCCTGGGCGAGATCGGTTTCACGGGCCTGCGGATCGCGGGCGCCCCGTTCTCCGTGCGGGTCAGCCGACTCGGCCTCGCCATGGTCGAGGAAGCGGCCGACGGACTCCAACTGGGGGTGTGACCTGGTACGACGTTCAACCGCTGGACAACCGGGCCCCACAGTGGAGTCCAGGTCCGACCGAAGTGGATCAGTCGCCGATGCGACCGGCGAAGGGAGTGTTTATCGTCAGGCAGACGACTATGATCGCCGCATGCCCTACGACCCGTCAGCGTTTCCACCCTTCGCCGTCACCGTGGACCTGGTCGTGCTGACCGTGCGCCGCCATGCCCTGTGCGCGCTGGCGGTACGCAGGGGCGAACCGCCGTTCCAGGGACGTTGGGCGCTCCCCGGCGGCTTCGTAAGGGCCGACGAGGACCTGGCACAGGCCGCGGCACGCGAGCTGGCCGAGGAGACCGGACTGCGCGTCCACGACCCGTCCGTCCCCGCCCAGGACAACGGGGCGCACCTGGAACAGCTCGCCACCTACGGCGACCCCAAGCGGGACCCCAGGATGCGGGTGGTCAGTGTCGCCCACCTCGCACTCGCTCCCGACCTGCCCGCACCCAGGGCCGGCGGCGACGCCAGCAACGCGCGCTGGGCTCCGGTGGAGGAACTACTGCGGCAGGGCGGTTACGGGCGTGACGCAGAACCGGTCGCGCCGCTCGCGTTCGACCACGCACAGATCCTTTCGGACGGAGTGGAGCGGGCCCGCTCCAAGATCGAGTACTCGTCGCTGGCCACGGCCTTCTGCCCGCCCGAATTCACCGTCGGCGAGCTGCGCCGTGTCTACGAGGCGGTGTGGGGTGTGGCGCTCGACCCGCGCAACTTCCACCGCAAGGTCACGGGCACACCGGGCTTCCTCGTCCCCACGGGCGGGACGACCACCCGCCAGGGCGGCCGCCCGGCTCAGCTCTTCCGTGCCGGGGGCGCGACTCTCCTCAACCCCCCGATGCTGCGCCCCGAGGTCTGACGCGGGTCCGGAGCGTCACGCGCCCGCTGTCCGCACAAGGATGATTGTCGTGCCCGAGGCAGGCCTCGTGCTGCCCGAAAAAACGGACATAGCGCGCTATCTTGCTGCAGGTGATCCAGGCCTTCGGACTGACAAGCAACGCCCGCAAAGGGCTTCCGCCCGCGGCCGATGACGTCTCCTTCGAGGCGCGAGCGGGCCGCGTCACCGCGCTGCTCGGCGCACCGGGGGCCGGCAAGACGACAGTCCTCAGACTCATGCTGGAACTCCAACAGGGTCGCGGCATCGCCTACTTCCGGGGCCGCCCCCTGCACCGCATCGCCCATCCCTCGCGCGAGGTCGGTGTGCTGCTGGGCGACGTGCCGGGGCACCCGGCCCGCACGGTCCGCGGTCATCTGCGCATGCTGTGTGCCGCGGCGGGGGTCCCGGTCCGGCGTGCCGACGAAGTCCTCGAGGCGGTCGGGCTCGTGAGCCTGCGCGACGAACGCCTCGGCACCCTCTCGCGGGGCATGGACCGTCGCCTGGGCCTGGCCTGCGTCCTCCTGGCCGATCCGCACACGCTCGTCCTCGACGACCCGGCAGACGGTCTGTCCCCCCGCGAGAGCCACTGGCTGCACGGCATGCTGCGCGCACACTCCGCCCAGGGCGGCACGGTCCTGTTCACCACGGCCGACCCCAAGGAGGCCGCGCGCACCGCGGACCGCGTCGTCACGCTGGAACAGGGCAGGGTCGTGGCCGACCAGGAGGTCGCGGAGTTCTCGCGCACCCGTCTGCGCCCCCGGGTCGCCGTACGCAGCCCCCACGCGGTCCGTCTGGCGGCTCTCCTGGCCAAGCAGGCCCGCACCGCGCGCCGCTCCGTCGAAGTCGCACGAGAAGGCGGCAACCGCCTCTCCGTGTACGGAAGTACCTGCGCCGAGATCGGCGAGACGGCGTTCCGCCACGGCATCGTCGTCCACCAACTCGCCGACGAGATCGGCGATATGGGGCCCGGAGCGGGAGCAGAGCCGGCAGGGCAGCCGCAGGGTGGCCGTGAGCCGGACCTGGGCAAGGCAGGGCGGACGCCGGGCGAGTCACACAGGGCCGACACGGGGCGCACGTCGGCTGACACGCTCGAGCGCGTCAGCATCGAGCCGGAGCGCGCGGGTGCCCGGCCAGGGCGCGTCGTCGACGCGCACCGGGTGACCGTCGCGCCCCAGGCCGCGAACGGTGAGCCGTGCCCCTCCCACGATGAGCCGAAGCCTGCCCCGGTCACCGCCGGGCCCGTGGCCGCCACCGCGGAGCCTCCACTCCCGGCTGAGCCACGACCCACCGTTGACGCGCCGAAGCCTGTCGCCGACGAGCCGTCGCCCTCCGCCGGGCACGCGCAGCCCGCCGCGGCGCCGCCCGAGCGCCCGGACGCCCCCTCGGCCGATCACCCGTCCAACGACGAGTCCCGCCCTCAGGAGACGACGGCACCTCTTGCGTGCCACCCCGCCGGCGCACGCACGGCGCGCACGCTCGACGCACTGCCACCTCTGCCCCCTCCCATCTCCGTCCGCCCCGCCCCCAGCCCCCTCCGCCCCCTCCGCTACGAGATCCGCAGGGCCGCCGGGATCGGCACCGGGTTCCTCACCGGGGCTGCCGTGCTCGCCGTGTCCGCCGTGACCGCCGTCGTGCTCGCCCGTATCGGGCACACCCCGCAGCCGCGCCTGCTGGCCGCGTGGCCACAGGAGCTGCCCCTGCCGCCCGCGGCGCTCGGCGCGGGACTGCTCGGTGCGCTGGCCTTCGGCGACGAGTTCCGCCACCCCGCCCTGGCCGCGGACCGCGGCACCGTGCCCCGCCGGCTGGGGCTGCTGGCCGCCAAACTGCTCGTCGCCACGGCCACCGCGCTGATGCTGGCCGCCCTCACCGTCGGCTGCGACGCCGAAGTGCTCTATCTCGTCTACGGACGGGAACTCGCCCAGGTTCCCGCCGACTGGTTTTCGATGAGTGCGAGTTGGATCGGGCTCGTGGTCGGCTGCGCCTGGGCGGGCGTACTGGCTGCGGGCATCTTCCGGTCCACCACGGCCGGGCTCGCCGCTGTGGCCGCCGTGCCGCTTCTCGTCGTACCCGCGGTGCACAAGGTCCTGGAGGGGCCGTCCGTGCGGACCGCGGCGGGACTTCCCATGCGACTGCGCGAGGTTCTCCTGCCGCGATGGCCCTTCGGGGGAGAGCGCTATCTGGAAGCCGCGCTCAGCCTGATCTCACAACCTGTCGGCGGCGCACTGACGTTGTCGCTGACCGCACTGCTCTGCGCGTACCTGCTCACCGCACTGCGGGGCCGGTTCCGGTGACGACTGTCCGTAACCCTTGGTTCGGCCATGCGTACAACTCCCCGCAGAACGCACATTTCTTTCCGATAAGGCGTCAATTGCGACGGCGTGAGCGATCACCCTTTCGTGTGCTTTTCACCAAAGACCTCAAGGGAGTTGGAGACGGCGCCGACAAAGGATGCGTGAGTACCCTTGCGCACACCATGATGACCGCCGCCCGCTCCGCTGACTCCGGCCTCGCGAGCCCGGGCGAACTCGACCGCTACCCCTACGCGGAGGCGCCCGCCGTCGACCGCGTCGGCGCCCCTGCCTGGGACGGCGCGGACCCCGAGCTGGGCCGCGTGGGCAGGCGCGCCGCGGGCAGCCGCGGACGCGGGCTGCACGGCCAACTCGTCCAGCAGCTGGGTCAGATGATCGTCTCCGGTGACCTGGGCGCCGACCGTCCGCTGGTGCCCGAGGAGATCGGCCAGCGGTTCGAGGTCTCCCGCACCGTCGTCCGCGAGTCGCTCCGCGTCCTGGAGGCCAAGGGCCTGGTGAGCGCCCGCCCGAACGTCGGCACGCGCGTGCGCCCCGTCAGCGACTGGAACCTTCTCGACCCGGACATCATCGAGTGGCGGGCCTTCGGGCCGCAGCGCGACGACCAGCGCCGCGAGCTGAGCGAGCTGCGCTGGACGATCGAACCGCTCGCCGCCCGCCTCGCCGCCGGGCACGGGCGCGAGGATGTCCAGCAGCGCCTGACGGACATGGTCGAGATCATGGGGCACGCGATGGCCCAGGGTGATGCGCTCACCTTCTCCCGCGCCGACTCCGAGTTCCACTCACTGCTGATCCAGGTCGCCGACAACCGCATGCTGGAGCACCTCTCCGGGATCGTGTCCGCGGCACTCCAGGTCTCGGGCGGTCCGGTCACGGGCTGTGACCGGCCGAACGAGACGTCGCTGGCGCACCACGGCCGCATCTGTGACGCCCTCGCCAAGGGTGACGGAGCCGCGGCCGAGGCGGCGATGCGGCAACTCCTCGCGGTCCATCCCGAGGTGGAACGCGTAGTGCCCGCTCCGCGCGAGCACTGACCGCGTTCCGCGGGCGGCGCGGCCGGGTGTGCCACCCCCCTCCTGTGGCAGTGCCCGTTCGGTGATCCGCCTCCCGTCGGACCCCGCAGGATCCTCGTGATCCTGCGGGGTCCGACGGCGCGAAGGGGGCTGCAGCTCCACTGGAGTGGCCGGGTGACAACCAAGTGTGCCCCCCTTTGCCCACGTCTGATCGCTTTTGTTTGCTTACGGGGTGTGACTCGGGCCACGCGAATTGGGCGTAACGCTCGCGGGAAGAACGCGATGACCTAAGAGGTGACAGCCGCGGAGGGAATACGGACGCCGTTCACGGCGCTGTGAATCTTCCCGGCCCCCGCCCGCGCCGTCGGCCCACCCCCAAGCCGGCGGTCGGCTCCTGTCCACTGTGGACGGGGCCGGAAGCCGTTTTCCAACGTTCCGAGAGGTTGTTCGTGTCGGCCAGCACATCCCGTACGCTCCCGCCGGAGATCGCCGAGTCCGTCTCTGTCATGGCTCTCATTGAGCGGGGAAAGGCTGAGGGGCAGATCGCCGGCGATGACGTGCGTCGGGCCTTCGAAGCTGACCAGATTCCGGCCACTCAGTGGAAGAACGTACTGCGCAGCCTCAACCAGATCCTCGAGGAAGAGGGTGTGACGCTGATGGTCAGTGCCGCAGAGCCCAAGCGCACCCGAAAGAGCGTCGCAGCGAAGACTCCCGCCAAGCGCACCGCCACAAAGACGGTCGCGGCCAAGGCGGTGACCACCAGGAAGGCCACCGCCACCGCCACGCCGGCGGAACCCGCCGCCGAGTCCGCCGTCGAGGACGAGGCCCCCGCCAAGAAGGCAGCAGCCAAGAAGACGACCGCCAAGAAGGCGGCCGCGAAGAAGGCTCCCGCCAAGAAGACCGCGGCGAAGAAGACCAGCGCCAAGAAGGACGACGTCGAGCTTCTCGAAGAGGAGGTGCTCGAGGAGGCCGCACCCGGCAAGGCCGGCGAGGAGCCCGAGGGTACGGAGAACGCCGGCTTCGTGCTGTCCGACGAGGACGAGGACGACGCCCCCGCCCAGCAGGTCGCCGCGGCCGGTGCCACCGCCGACCCGGTCAAGGACTACCTCAAGCAGATCGGCAAGGTCCCCCTGCTCAACGCCGAGCAGGAGGTCGAGCTCGCCAAGCGCATCGAGGCGGGTCTCTTCGCCGAGGACAAGCTGTCCAACGCCGACAAGCTCGCCCCGAAGCTCAAGCGCGAGCTGGAGATCATCGCCGAGGACGGCCGCCGCGCCAAGAACCACCTCCTGGAGGCCAACCTCCGACTGGTGGTCTCCCTGGCCAAGCGCTACACCGGCCGCGGCATGCTCTTCCTGGACCTCATCCAGGAGGGCAACCTCGGTCTGATCCGTGCGGTCGAGAAGTTCGACTACACCAAGGGCTACAAGTTCTCCACGTACGCCACCTGGTGGATCCGTCAGGCGATCACCCGCGCCATGGCCGACCAGGCCCGCACCATCCGTATCCCGGTGCACATGGTCGAGGTCATCAACAAGCTCGCGCGCGTGCAGCGCCAGATGCTCCAGGACCTGGGCCGCGAGCCCACCCCGGAGGAGCTGGCCAAGGAGCTCGACATGACCCCGGAGAAGGTCATCGAGGTTCAGAAGTACGGCCGCGAGCCCATCTCGCTGCACACCCCGCTGGGCGAGGACGGCGACAGCGAGTTCGGTGACCTCATCGAGGACTCCGAGGCGGTCGTCCCGGCCGACGCGGTCAGCTTCACGCTCCTCCAGGAGCAGCTGCACTCCGTGCTCGACACCCTGTCCGAGCGCGAGGCGGGAGTCGTCTCGATGCGCTTCGGTCTCACCGACGGTCAGCCGAAGACCCTCGACGAGATCGGCAAGGTGTACGGCGTCACGCGTGAGCGGATTCGCCAGATCGAGTCCAAGACCATGTCGAAGCTGCGCCACCCGTCCCGTTCGCAGGTACTGCGCGACTACCTCGACTAGTCGTCGCGGCCGTACGACGCGGAAGGCCCGGTTTCCTCATGGGGGACCGGGCCTTCTTCATGCCTCTCCGCGGATGCGGGCTGCCACAGCGTGAATCACTCTGGGTGTCTCGCCGACACCACGGAGTGAGGAGCGTGTATGCGTCGCCGCTTTGTCCGGGCCCTGGCCCGACCGCTGGTCGTGGCAGCCGCCGCATCCGCCCTGTCAGTGGCTTCCAGTGCGCCTGTGGCCGCCGACAGGGTGGTCATAGGAGGATTCCCCGTCGACGCATCGGAGAGCCCCTGGACGGTGGCCCTGTCCAGTCGTGACCGGTTCGGGGGTACGCGCGCGGGACAGTTCTGCGGCGGAGTGGCGGTCGGCCGCAGCACCGTGCTCACCGCTGCCCATTGCTTGGACGAGGAGGTCCTGGGCGGTCCACCGGAGCGCGTACGCGACCTCAGGGTCATAGCGGGGCGCACGGACCTGCTCTCGGACAGCGGTGGCCAGGAGGTCGCCGTGCGGGAAACCTGGGTGAACCCGGATTACGACAGTGCCAGCAACGTCGGGGACTTCGCCGTACTCACCCTGGCCGAGCCTCTCTCCGCCGGCTCGGCCATCACGATGGCGGCCGACGGCGACCCTGCGTACGCCGTGGGCGGGGCTGCGACGGTGTACGGGTGGGGTGACGTCTCGGGCGCCGGGGAGTATCCGAACAGCCTGCGGGCGGCACGCGTGCGTGTGCTTCCCGACGCTCTCTGTGAGGAGGCGTATCCGGGAGACGCGGACGGCGTCTACGACGCCAGGAGCATGCTGTGCGCCGGAGAAGCGAAGGGAGGCCGGGATGCCTGCCAGGGGGACAGCGGGGGGCCGCTGGTGGCCCAGGGGCGGCTGATCGGGCTCGTGTCCTGGGGGATCGGCTGCGGTCGGGCCGGCAGCCCCGGGGTGTACATGCGGGTGTCCGACATCATGCGCACGCTCCGCTGGACACGGGTGTGATGCCTGACACGGACGTGAAGGTCATGTGCATGTTGGTCACGTGCACGTTCGACTGGACGCGGGTGTGAAGAAAGCGCGCGGCGTGCGCACCGGGGCCCTGAGAGGACTCGCGGGGACGAGGACGGGCGGCTGCCTCGGTAATGGAGGCAGCCGCCCGTTCACCGGCCTGTGCCGGGCTGGCTCGTCGTCGGACGCGAGGTGTCAGCGCTCTTCTTCGGAGGCAGTCGCGGGAGCGGACGTCAGCCGCTCCGTCTCGTCCTGTATCTCAGCGGCGATCTTCTTGAGTTCCGGCTCGAACTTGCGCCCGTGGTGGGCACAGAAGAGCAGTTCTCCGCCGCTGAGCAGGACGACGCGCAGGTACGCCTGGGCGCCGCAGCGGTCGCAGCGATCAGCGGCCGTCAACTGGCTCGCAGGGGTCAGAACAGTAGTCACGTCGCCTCTTCTCTAGCTCGACGAGCTGTCGTACCAGGGTCAACATCCAACCAGCCCCAAAACGTTCCCGCTCGTGGCTATTCCTCGAAAAAATCTTTGCGAGGCGGCTGTCTGCTGCCGGTTGGCGGCGAATGTGCCGTATTGCGTGTCTATGTGTCTTACGGAGCTTCGCGTTGTATCGGTGGTCGGTCCTCCCGGCTGGGTTGCCGGTTGTTCATGAGGACGTGCCCGGAGCCTAAATGGTTCATGCCTGGAAGGGAACGTGATGTGTGCTTCACTCCAACGAGGGATCGAACACGCATGCGAGTCTGGACTAGGGTGAGTTTCCGACGAGGGTGGCGTTACAACGGCTCTACCAGGCCTCGGTACCCTCTCACCGGTGACTGAAGCCGCGCCCTTACCCATGAGGGCCCCATCTGAAATTCAGCGAGGAGCGAACCGCGTGACCGCCGAAACGTCCGTGCCGTCCACAGCTCTGCTGGCAGGAGCAGACCGGGACGGTTCCAACTACACCGCGCGGCACCTGCTCGTCCTCGAGGGGCTCGAGGCCGTGCGGAAGCGCCCCGGTATGTACATCGGGTCGACCGACAGCCGCGGCCTCATGCACTGCCTCTGGGAGATCATCGACAACTCCGTCGACGAGGCTCTCGGCGGCTACTGCGACCACATCGAGGTCATCCTCCAGGACGACGGCTCGGTGGAGGTCCGGGACAACGGCCGGGGCATCCCGGTCGACGTCGAGCCCAAGACCGGCCTCTCCGGTGTCGAGGTCGTCATGACCAAGCTGCACGCCGGCGGCAAGTTCGGCGGCGGCTCGTACGCCGCCTCCGGCGGTCTGCACGGTGTCGGTGCCTCCGTGGTGAACGCCCTGTCCGCCCGTCTGGACGTCGAGGTGGACCGCGGTGGGCACACCCACGCGATCAGCTTCCGGCGCGGTGTACCCGGCGCCTTCGCCGGGAACGGCCCGGACGCCAAGTTCGAGGCCAAGGGCGGCCTGCGCAAGGCCAAGAAGATCCCCAAGACCCGCACCGGCACGCGCGTGCGGTACTGGGCCGATCGCCAGATCTTCCTCAAGGACGCCAAGCTCTCCCTGGAGAACCTGCACCAGCGCGCCCGCCAGACCGCGTTCCTGGTGCCCGGTCTGACCATCGTCGTGCGCGACGAGTACGGGCTCGGTGAGGGCGGCAGCAAGGGCGAGGAGTCCTTCCGCTTCGACGGCGGGATCAGCGAGTTCTGCGAGTACCTGGCGAACGACAAGCCGGTCTGCGACGTCCTCCGTTTCTCCGGACAGGGCAGCTTCAAGGAGACGGTCCCGGTCCTGGACGACCATGGCCAGATGACCCCCACCGAGGTCACCCGCGAACTCGGCGTCGACGTCGCGCTGCGCTGGGGGACCGGCTACGACACGACGCTCAGGTCGTTCGTCAACATCATCGCCACCCCCAAGGGCGGCACCCACGTCGCGGGCTTCGAGCAGGCCGTCGCCAAGACGATGAACGAGGTGCTGCGCGCCAAGAAGCTCCTGCGCGTCGCCGAGGACGACATCGTCAAGGACGACGCCCTGGAGGGCCTGACCGCGGTCGTCACCGTGCGTCTCGCCGAGCCCCAGTTCGAGGGGCAGACAAAGGAGGTCCTCGGCACCTCGGCGGCCCGCCGCATCGTGAACAACGTGGTCAGCAAGGAGCTCAAGGCGTTCCTGACGTCCACGAAGCGGGACGCCGCCCAGCAGGCCCGTGTCGTGATGGAGAAGGCCGTCGCCGCGGCCCGTACGCGCATCGCGGCCCGGCAGCACAAGGACGCACAGCGCCGTAAGACGGCCCTGGAGTCCTCCTCGCTGCCGGCCAAGCTCGCCGACTGCCGAAGCGACGACGTCGACCGCAGCGAACTGTTCATCGTCGAGGGCGACTCCGCGCTCGGTACGGCGAAGCTCGCCCGGAACTCCGAGTTCCAGGCGCTGCTGCCGATCCGGGGCAAGATCCTCAACGTCCAGAAGTCGTCCGTGACGGACATGCTCAAGAACGCCGAGTGCGGCGCGATCATCCAGGTCATAGGAGCCGGATCGGGCCGGACCTTCGACATCGACACGGCCCGCTACGGCAAGATCATCATGATGACCGACGCCGACGTCGACGGCTCGCACATCCGCACGCTGCTCCTGACCCTGTTCCACCGCTACATGCGGCCCATGGTCGAGGCCGGCCGGGTCTTCGCGGCGGTGCCGCCGCTGCACCGCATCGAGATCGTCCAGCCGAAGAAGGGCCAGGACAAGTACGTCTACACGTACTCGGACCGGGAACTGCGCGACAAGCTCATGGAGCTCCAGAGCAAGGGCATCCGCTACAAGGACTCGATCCAGCGCTACAAGGGTCTCGGCGAGATGGACGCCGACCAGCTGGCCGAGACGACCATGGACCCGCGTCACCGCACTCTGCGCCGGATCAACCTCTCCGACCTCGAGGCCGCCGAGCAGGTCTTCGATCTGCTGATGGGCAACGACGTCGCGCCCCGCAAGGAGTTCATCTCCAACTCGGCGGCGACGCTGGACCGGTCGCGGATCGACGCGTAGCCGCTGCGCTGGGCTTTGACAGGGCGGGGCAGGGCGGGGCTGGGGTGTTGGTGGTCTGAACGGGGTCAGGTGCTGGTCGTGCTGGGCCGGTGCGGTGCAGACACGGTGCAGGGAAGGCCTGGTTCGGCTTCAGTCACCTGGTTGGGGCCCGGCCAGGACCGGTTCCGGCCAAGACCGGCTCCTGCGGTTCCGGTTGGGACCGGCTCAGCCGGGACGTCACCGCCTGGTCTGTGCCCTGCCTGACCGTTGCCGCGTCAGCGGACGGACGGGGGCGCGGCGGTCTCCGATGCGGCCCAGACGGCCGTGCCCGAGCCCTTTCTCCACCCCTGGGTGGAAAGGCGCCTGGTCGGGGATCCACCCCTGATCCACCCGCACTCCGATCCCGTGACCTGGCGATTTCCGTAACGTCGAAGGCGTCGGCGGCACCGCTGCCGGCATCCCTTTTTCCTGCTTACGGAGGTCGTGATGGCCGGGCTCGTCGACGCGCTGGTGATCGTGGTCGTGGCCGTGCTGGTGATCGCCCGGCAGTTCCGGGCAACGCCCATCGACGGCGAGCGCCGCTGGTGGCTCCTGCCCGCGATCCTGGCCGTTGTCGCACTGCGCGAACCCGGCATACTCGACGACCGCCACCTCACGGCTTCGGCGCTGCTGCTCGGCGCGGAACTGCTCGTCGGCCTGGCCACCGGGGCGGGCTGGGCCTGGACCACCCGCATATGGGCGGAGCCGGACGGGACCGTGTGGAGCAAGAGCAGCACGACGAGCGTTGCCGTCTGGGTCGTCGGAATCGGGCTGCGCGCCGGTCTCTTCGCGCTGGGTGCCGCGGTGGGCGTTCACCAGGACAGCTCCGCCGTGCTGCTGGGGCTTGCCGGCACTCTGCTCGTCCGGGCCGGAATTCTGGTGTGGCGCGGTCGGCTGCTGCGCCCTGCCGTGAGCCCGGGCCGGGCGTACGGTGACAGCACGTCGGCGCCTGCGGGGAAGGAGCGCGTGTGAAGGAGAACGCCTGGACACGCTGGCCCTCCCGGGAGGCGCTGAGCCGCGAGGGACTCTCACGCTCCCGGTGCCTGCTGGCCTGGACGGTGAGGGCTCTGGTGCTTGGCGTGCTGATGTGGGGGGCCTTCGCCGAGAGCGAGGCGCGCGGCTGGAAGGCGGCAGCCGGAGCCGGCGGGGTGCTTCTGGCAGCACTGCTCGCCTGGGTGTTCTTCCGGACCACGCTCCAGCACCGGTTGTGGCCGTCGCTGGCGTCGCTCGCGCTGCTTCAGGGCGTCGCCGTCGCGGCCCAGATGTCGGGCTTCAAAGTCGCGGCCCTGGTCATGTGGTGCGGGTGCGCCGTCTCGGCGCTGGAGCGGCTTCCACCGGCAGTCGCTCTCAGCGCAGCGGGTGTGGCACTCGGTTCGTTCGGGGTCGTCAACAACGATGATGCGCTGACCTCCGTGGTCACCGGCGTCGGCCTCGCCCTGGCCGGATACACACTGCGCCTGGACGCCGAGGCCCGCGGCAGTGCCCAGCGGCTGCTCGCCCAGGAGCGGGCCGCCCGTGCGGCCGAGGCGGAGTCGGCGGCGCTCGCGGAGCGAGCCCGCATAGCGCGGGAGATCCACGACGTGCTGGCGCACAGCCTGTCTGCCCAGCTCGTGCATCTGGAGGCGGCCCGGTTGCTGATCGAGCGTGGAGGGGAGCGGGACCAGGTTCTCGAACGAGTGGTGGCGGCCCGGGAGATGGCGCGTGGCGGGCTCGCCGAGACGCGGCAGGCGCTGTCCGCCCTGCGCGGGGAGCTGACCCCGCTGGAGGAGTTCCTGAACCAGTTGGTGGGAACCACCGACGGCGCCGAGATCACCATCACGGGTGAACGCAGGGCGCTGCCGGCCGAGGCTTCGCAGGCCGTGCGCAGAGCGGCTCAGGAGGCCCTGACGAATGCCCGCAAGCACGCCCCGGGCGCCAAAGTGTGCCTGCGGCTCGACTACAACCCGTACGAAGTGACCCTGGATGTGCGGGACTCGGGCGGCTCGCCGGGCGAACTGACCGGGACGGGAGCCGGGTACGGTCTGCTCGGCATGCGGGAGCGAGCAGAGCTGCTGGGCGGTTCGCTCGAGGCCGGGCCGGGCGAGGAGGGGTACGTGGTGACGTTGAAGGTGCCGGTATGACGGAGGAGGCCGAGCGCAAGGCCGCTCGGGTGGTGGTCGCGGACGACCAGACCGTGGTGCGGGAGGGCATTGTGATGCTGCTTGGTCTGCTGCCCGGGATCGAGGTGGTCGGCGCGGCGGGGGACGGGGAGGAGGCGGTGCGGCTCGTCGCCGAAGTCGCTCCGGACGTGGTGCTGATGGACCTGCGCATGCCTCGCTGCGACGGGGTGGAGGCGACCCGCAGGATCCGCGCGGAGTATCCCGGGACGCAGGTCGTGGTGCTCACGACGTACGCCGACGACGAGTCGCTCTTCCCGGCACTGGCGGCGGGAGCGCGCGGCTACCTCACGAAGGACGCCGGCGGAGAGGAGATCGTGCGAGCCGTGCACAGTGTGCTGTCAGGGGACGCGGGGCTGTCGCCCGGCATCCAGAGACGGCTGCTGGAGCGTCTGACCGAGGCAGAGGCCAGACCGGCCGCGCCGCCCGAGGCACCGGACGGGCTCACCGTGCGGGAGACGGAGGTGCTGCTGCTCATCGCCGAGGGGCTCAGCAACCAGGAGATCGGCCGCAGGCTGCATGTCTCCACGGCGACCGTGAAGACCCACATCAACAACCTGTTCGCCAAGACGGGGCTCAAGGACCGTGCGCAGGCGGTGCGTTACGCGTACGGAAAGGGGCTGGTGCGGCCCCCAGCGGGTTGAGTCACCTGATGGGGTGAAGAGCGAGGGGAAGAAGAGTCGGGGATCTTCCCGTTCTGTCCATCCTTGGGCATGCAGCCAAGCAAGGACCGTCCCCCCAGAGATGGGGCTGGTCAGGAAAGTCCGGTCGAGCGACTCGACGGTGTCGGCCCCGCCGAGGAGACCGGACACCTGAGGTACGACGATCCCTGGTACGACGCCCTGGCCTCCGGGTGGGGCGAGTCGGCTGGTGCCGCGGTGCCGGCTCCGGAGGTGGTTCCGTCGGCGCGTGGGGAGGGCGAGACCGGGGTCGCGGCGGCCGACGTGTATCTGGAGGTGCAGCGCAGCGCCGCCTTCCAGGAAGTGCGGCGGCAGTACCGGAGGTTCGTGGTGCCGGCCTTCGTGGCGTTCTTCGCCTGGTACGTGGCTTACGTCGTGGCTGCCACGACCGCGCCGGAGCTGATGGCCCGGCCCGTGCTGGGGGCGGTGAACGTGGCGCTCCTGGCAGGGCTCGGGCAGTTCCTGACCACGTTCCTGTTCACCTGGGGCTACTCGCGGCATGCGCGGCTGCGCAGGGACCGGGCGGCGCTCGACCTGCGCTGGGACACACAGGAGCTGACGCGCGGCGTGAACGGCGGTGTCTCGTGACGGGTGAGCACCAGACGCTGGCGCTGCTGCTGTTCAGCGGATTCGTCGCGGTCACGCTGGCGATCACGACATGGGTGAGCCGCAAGCGGCGCGGCTCGGCGGAGGAGTTCTACGCGGGCGGGCGGCTCTTCTCACCCATGGAGAATGGTTTTGCCATCGCGGGTGACTACATGTCGGCCGCCTCCTTCCTCGGGGTCACCGGGCTCATCGCGCTGTTCGGCTACGACGGGCTGCTGTATGTCGTCGGCTTCCTCGTGGCCTGGCTGGTGGTGCTGTTCCTCGTGGCCGAACTGGTCCGCAACTGCGGCCGGTTCACGCTCGCCGACGTCGTCGCGGCGCGGATGAGGGAGCGGCCGGTACGGATCGCGGCGGGAACCTCCTCGGTCACCGTGTCCGTTCTGTATCTGGTGGCGCAGATGGTCGGCGCGGGCAGCCTGGTGGCGCTGCTGCACGGCGGCACGAGCGGGGCGGCGCGGGCCTGGACCGTCATCGGTGTCGGCGCCCTCATGGTGATCTATGTGTCGTTGGGAGGGATGCGGGCGACGACGTGGATCCAGATCGTCAAGGCGGTCATGCTGCTCGGCGGCACGATCGCGCTGACGGTGCTCGTACTGGTGCGCTTCCATGGCGATTTGGACCAGTTGCTGCTCACGGCGGCCGGACGCAGTGGTCACGGGGAGGCGTTTCTGGCGCCCGGGCTGAAGTACGGCGGGGACTGGACCGCCCGTTTCGACTTCATCAGTCTGGGGCTGGCCCTGGTGCTGGGCACGGCCGGGCTGCCGCACATCCTGTCCCGGTTCTACACCGTGCCCACCGCGCGCGCCGCGCGCCGCTCGGTCGTCTGGGCCGTCGGGCTCATCGGCGGTTTCTACCTGATGACGATCGTGCTCGGGTTCGGCGCGGCCGCCATCGTGGGGCCGGACGCGGTACGCGGGTCGAACGCGGCCGGGAACACGGCTGTTCCGCTGCTGGCGCTCGACCTGGGCGGTGGTGCCGGATCCACGGGTGGAACGGTTCTCTTCGCGGTGGTCGCCGCGGTCGCCTTCGCCACGATCCTCGCCGTGGTCGCCGGGATCACGCTCGCGTCATCGGCGTCGGTCGCCCACGACCTGTACGCATCTCTGCGGCGCCGGGGCGGCAAGCCACGCAGCGAGGTGGCCGTGGCCCGGGTAGCGGCCGTCGGTGTCGGCGTGGTGGCGATCGCCCTCGGTCTGCTCGCGCGGGATCTCAACGTCGCTTTCCTGGTGGGCCTGGCCTTCGCCGTCGCTGCGTCGGCGAACCTTCCGGTGCTGCTCTACTCCCTGTTCTGGCGCGGCTTCACGACACGCGGTGCCGTGTGGGCCGTCTACGGTGGCCTGGTGCCGGCCGTGGTGCTCGTGGTGCTGTCCCCGGTGGTCTCCGGAAGCCCGGACTCGCTGTTCCCGAACGTCGATCTCCAGTACTTCCCGTTGCAGAACCCGGGCCTGGTCTCGATCCCGCTGGGCTTCCTCGCGGGCTGGCTGGGCACGGTCACCGCGGCGGAGGTCCCGGACGAGGCCAAGCACGCGGAGACCGAGGTGCGGTCGCTGACCGGGGCGGGAGCGGCGTAGGGGCGGTGCCTGCACGGCCGTAGGGGTGACGTCCACTAGGGCGCCACCCATGCGTAGCGGTGTTCGGGCCGGCCCGTGTCGCCGTACTTGAGGGAGAGGCGCAGGCGGCCGGACTGCTCCAGGCGGCGCAGGTAGCGCTGGGCGGTGGAGCGGCTCAGTCCGGTCTCGGCGGCGACCTCGTGGGCGGAGAGCGGGTGGTCGGCGCGGTGCAGGATGCGGCAGATCAGTTCCGTCGTCGGCTCCGAGTGGCCGCTCGGCAGCCCAGGCGACGCGAGAACCGGGGTGGTGCGCAGGGCGCTGAAGATCCGGTCGACCTGTTCCTGGACGGCGATGCCGCGGCCGCCGCCGACCCGCTCGACGGTGCGGCGCAGGGCGGCGTAGGACTCCAGGCGGGTGTGCAGCGCGGCGAAGGTGAACGGTTTGACGAGGTAGTGCAGGGCGCCCAGGCGCATGGCGGTCTGGATGGTCGTCACGTCTCCGGCCGCGGTGATCATGATGACGTCGGTGCCGTGACCCTGTTCCCGCATGCGGTGGACGAGTTCGAGGCCTGTCCCGTCGGGGAGATAGTGGTCCAGCAGGACCAGATCGATCCCTCCGCGCTGCACCGCCGCCAGAGCCTGGGCAGCGCTGTGCGCGCGGGCCGCCACCCGGAAGCCGGGAACCCTTCCCACGTACTTGGCGTTGATCTCGGCGACACGGAAGTCGTCGTCCACGACCAGGACGTCAATCATCGGGCCTCTTTCCCTCAAGGCCATGCGGGCGTCAAACCCTTGTTTCGGCTACGTTTTTGTATCCCGCGCAAAACGAGCACAACAGGCTCTTGCGAGCAAAAGAACGGTATGCGCTCACAAGGCTGATGCCGCCTGCCGAGCCGGATCTACCGTCCCCGGCCATGAGCGCAGACACCAGCCCCGCCATTGAGCTGCGGGGCGCGAGCAAGACGTTCAGGACCCCGTCGGGAGGCCTGCACACGGCCGTCCGGGACCTGGATCTCACGGTCGGCCGTGGGGAGTTCGTCGCGGTCGTCGGTCCCACGGGCTGTGGAAAGTCGACCACGTTGACCCTGGTCAGCGGCTTGGAGGAGCCCACCGAGGGCGACGTGCTGGTCGCCGGGGAGCCGGTGCGCGGCGTCGGCGACAAGGTCGGCTTCGTCTTCCAGCAGGACGCCACCTTTCCCTGGCGTACGGTCCTGTCCAATGTGATGGCCGGACCGCGCTTCCGCGGCGTGCCCAAGGCGGAGGCGAAGCGGAAGGCGCGCGACTGGCTGGCCCGGGTCGGCCTCGAGGCCTTCGAGGACCGCTACCCGCACCAGCTCTCCGGCGGCCAGCGCAAACGCGTCGCGCTCGCCGCGACGTTCGTCAACGACCCCGAGATCCTGCTCATGGACGAGCCGTTCTCGGCACTCGACGTGCAGACCAGGGCGCTGATGTCGGACGAGCTGCTCGAACTGTGGGAAGGCACTCGCGCCTCGGTCGTCTTTGTCACCCATGACTTGGAGGAGTCCATCGCCCTGGCCGACAAGGTCGTCGTGATGACCGCCGGGCCCGCGACCGTCAAACAGGTCTTCACCATCGACCTGCCGCGGCCCCGCAAGGTCGAGGCGGTGCGCCTGGAGCCGCGGTTCATAGAGATCTACCGCGAGATCTGGGAGTCCCTCGGCGAAGAGGTGCGCATCACCCGCGAGAGGGGTGCCGCCCATGTCGCCTGAGACCATCAGCCCCTCGGTCGTGGAGACGGTCAAGGCGCCGGACCGTGCCCACTCGCGTGCCCGCGCCGCACGCAAGCGGAAAGCCCTGATCAACCTCGTCCGGGCGCTGCTGCTGGTCGGAGTCCTCGGCCTGTGGGAGGCGCTGTCCCGGGCCAAGGTCATCGACCCGTTCAACTTCTCCATGCCCTCGCAGATCTGGGACCAGATCTCCACCTGGGTCATGCACGGGACCGCGCTCGGCTCCCTGGGCGAGCAGATCTGGTACACGCTCTACGAGGCGCTGCTCGGCTGGGTCCTCGGTGTGGTCACGGGTGTTGTACTCGGTATCGCGCTGGGGCGGATCACATTGCTCGCCGATGTTCTTGGTCCATACATCAAGGTGCTCAACTCGATTCCCAGGATCGTCCTCGCGCCGATCTTCGTGATCTGGTTCGGGCTCGGCCCGGCCTCCAAGGTCGCCTCGGCCGTCGTCCTGGTCTTCTTCCCGGTGTTCTTCAACGCCTTCCAAGGCGCGCGCGAGGTGGACAGGAACCTCGTATCCAACGCCCGGATCCTGGGCGCGAGCGACCGCAGGGTGACTCTGCAGGTGGTCATCCCCTCCGCCACATCCTGGATCTTCACCAGCCTCCACGTCAGCTTCGGCTTCGCCCTCATCGGCGCCATCGTCGGCGAGTACATCGGCGCCACCAAGGGCATCGGCCTGCTCGTCGCGCAGTCGCAGGGCACCTTCAACGCGGCTGGGGTGTACGCGGCGATGGTCATCCTCGCCGTCGTCGCGCTCCTCGCCGAAGGGCTGCTCACCTTCGCCGAGCGCCGCATCTTCCGCTGGAAGCCCGCGGACTCCGAGCACTGACACCCACCCCGGACGCCCCCTCTCCTCTCCCGTCACAAGGACGTGAACCGCCATGCGCACCAACGCCCGATACGCCGCCCTGGCCGCCGCCGGCCTGCTCGCCCTCTCCTCGCTCACCGCCTGTGCCAACGACGCCGCCAGTACGGCGTCCACCGGGTCCGGCAGCGGAGGCGGCGGCAAGGGCGAACACGTCAAGATCATGGTCGGTGGCCTGGACAAGGTCATCTACCTGCCCGCCATGCTCACCCAGCGGCTCGGCTACTTCGGCGCCGAGGGACTCGACGTGCAGTTGCTGAGCGAGCCCGCCGGCGTCCAGGCCGAGACGGCGCTGGTCTCCGGCCAGGTCCAGGGGGCCGTCGGCTTCTACGACCACACCCTCGACCTTCAGACCAAGGGCAAGCAGGTCGAGTCGGTCGTGCAGTTCTCGCGCGCCCCGGGCGAGGTCGAGATCGTCTCCGCCAAGGCAACCGGCGACATCACCTCGCCCAAGGACTTCAAGGGGAAGAAGCTCGGCATCACCGGCCTCGGTTCCTCGACCGACTTCCTCACCAAGTACCTCGCCGTCAAGAACGGCGTGAACGTCAGCGACTTCACGCCCGTCGCCGTCGGTGCCGGCCCGACGTTCATCTCAGCGCTCCAGAAGGGCTCGATCGACGGCGGCATGACGACCGATCCGACGGTGGCGCAGGTCCTGGACAAGAAGGCAGGCAAAATCCTTCTCGACATGCGGACACCGCAGGGGTCCCAGGAGGCGCTCGGCGGTCCCTATCCGTCATCAAGTCTGTATATGCAGACGGACTGGGTGAACAGCCACAAGACCACCGTCCAGAAGCTGGTCAACGCATTCGTCAAGACGCTCACGTGGATGTCCACCCACAGCGCGTCCCAGATCGCCGACAAGATGCCGGCCGACTACTCGCAGGGCGACAAGGCCCTCTACGCACAGGCGATCAAGAGCACGCTGCCGATGTTCACCAAGGACGGCGTGATGCCCGCGGACGGTCCCGAGACGGTCGAGAAGGTGCTCAAGGCGTTCAACCCCAACATCAAGAACGCCAAGATCGACCTGAGTCGGACCTACACGACCGAGTTCGCGAAGAAGGCCACGGGCTGACAACCGAAACAGCCTCCCACTGACCGCCTAGGCGCGGGTCGCCCACACGTAACGGTGTTCCGGGCGGCCCGCGTCGCCGTACTTAAGGGTCAGCCTGGCCCGTCCCGTGCGCTCCAGGAGCTTCAGATAGCGCTGGGCGGTCTGCCGGCTCACCCCGGTGCGTTCGGCGATCTCCTGGGCGGACAGGGGCCCGTCGGCGTTCATCAGGGACTGGCGGACCAGCTCCGCGGTGGTGGGGGAGTGCCCCTTGGGCAGGTCCGGCTCGGAGGGGGCCGACAGTGCTCCGAAGATGCGGTCCACCTCGGCCTGTTCCGCCTCACCGCCGCCGTCCAGGGTGCGGCGCAACTCCGCGTACGCCTCCAGCTTGGCGCGCAGACCGGCAAAGGCGAACGGCTTGACCAGGTACTGCAAGGCGCCGTGCCGCATCGCCGCTTGCACGGTGGACACGTCCCGGGCCGCCGTCACCATGATCACGTCGGTCTGGTGGCCGCGACGGCGCATCTCCTGGACGACCGCGATCCCCGTCTCGTCCGGCAGGTAGTGGTCCATGAGCACCAGGTCGAGCCGGGGCAGCGTCTCCAGCCGGCTCAGCGCTTCCGCGGCGCTGTGGGCCTCACCCGCGACATGGAAGCCCGGCACCTTCTCGACGTAGGCGGCGTTGACCCGCGCGACCCTTGTGTCGTCGTCCACGACCAGGACCTCGATCATCACGACTCCTCCTTGGCGGTCTGCGGAGCTGACGGCACGGTCAGGGCCGGCTCCGGGCCCGGGTCGGCCAACGCCTCCGGCAGGACGACCGTGAACTCCGCACCCCCGCCGTGAGCCTCCCCGACGGTCGCGCTGCCTCCCTGCCGCTCGGCGAGCCTGCGCACCAGGGAGAGCCCGATGCCCCGCTCGCGGTGCGCGGGCGGTTTCTTCGTGGACCATCCCTCGGTGAAGATCAACTCCTGGTGCTCCGGCGGGATTCCCGGGCCGGTGTCGCGCACCCGGAGGATCGCCGTACGGCCCTCGGCGCGCAGTTCCACCTCCACGCGCGCGTGCGGCTTGCCGGCGACGGCGTCGAGGGCGTTGTCCACCAGGTTGCCGACGACGGTGACGAGCCCCTGGGGATCGATCAGCCGGTCGGGCAGCCGGGTCCGGTCCGACACCCACAGGGCGACGCCCCGCTCGGCCGCGACGGTCGCCTTGCCGACCAGCAGGGCGGCGAGCAGCGGGTCCGCGATGCGTTCCGTGACCTGTTCCGCGGTGGCCCGGTGGTCACCGACCACTTCGCCGACGAACTCCACGGCGTCGTCGTACATCTCCAGTTCGAGCAGCCCCAGGAGCGTGTGCATACGGTTGGCGTGTTCGTGGTCCTGGGCGCGCAGGGCGTCGATCAGACCACGGGTGGAGTCGAGCTCGCGGCCCAGCTGCTCCAGCTCGGTGCGGTCGCGCAGGGTGGCCACGGCTCCGCCGTCGTCCGTGGGCATGCGGTTGGCGACCAGCACCCGCTGGCCCCGCACGGTGAGCAGGTCCGTGCCGGTCACGCGCCCGGCCAGCACGTCGGCCGTACGGCCCGCGCCGAGCGCCTCGTCGGGGGAGCGGCCCACCACCGCGTCCCCGATGCCCAGCAGGCGCTGCGCCTCGTCGTTGACGAGACGGATGCGACCGGTGCGGTCCAGGGCGACGACGCCCTCCCGGATGCCGTGCAGCATCGCCTCACGTTCCGACAGGAGCGACGCGATGTCCGAGAAGGCCAGGTCCCTGGTCTGCCGGTGGACCCGCCGGGAGATGAGCCACGCGGCCAGCGCGCCGACGGCCAGGGCACCTCCGGCGTACGCGAGCAGCCCCGGGATCGCGTGGATCAGCCGGGCCCGGACGCTGTCGTAGGCGATGCCGACCGAGACGGCACCGACGATCGTGCCGTCGCTGTCGCGCAGCGGCACCTTGCCGCGGGCGGAGCGGCCCAGGGTGCCGCTGTCGATCTCCATGACCTCTTTGCCGGCCAGGGCCTGGCCGGGGTCGGTCGAGACGATGCCGCCGATCTGCTTCGGGTCGGTGTGCGACCACCGCACGCCCCGCCAGTCCATCACCACGATGTACTCGGCCTTGGTGGCCTTCCGGATCCGCTCCGCCTCCTGCTGCACCGGACCGTTCGGTGAGGGAGGCGTGTCCCTCACTTCCCTCGCGAGGCCCGGCTGCTGCGCGGTGGTCTGCGCGATGGCGAGCGCGCGGCGCATCGCCTGGTCGTCCAGCTGGTCGCTCAGGGGCGCGAGGAACAGTCCGGTCGCGAGGACCGCGACTCCCGCGGCGATCGCCACCTGCATCAGCAGCACCTGCGAGAACACCCGCCGGGGCAGGCCGAGGCGCAGGCGGCGTGCGGGGGGAGTGGGGCTCATACCCAAGAAGGTACGTGGGGCTGTCCAGGTGCCGTAACGGGTGTGGTGTGGATCTCTTGATCAATGCTTGAGGAGACGTCCGGACCGCGGCCGGCGGACCGGTCAGCTCGCGAGCGCCGTCGTCACCCTCACCTCGCGCACCGCCACCACGTCCATCCGCGCGGGCGAACCGAGGACTGCCGCTCCGCAACTCTCCGGCCGGGGCGGCAGGGCCGCGCCCTGGGCCACCTCGACCTGCCAGCGGCGCCCGTCGGCGTGGGCGACGGTCACCTCCCAGCGCGGGGCCGCGCCGGCCGTCCGTACGACGCTCAGTGCCTCCGCGGCGTATTCGCCGGTCCGGGTGCGCACGGCGAGCTCGGCCGCCTGGCCGGGCCGTTCCCAGGCCGAGCTGCCCCTGCACCCTTCCACGACGATCCGGCCCTGACGCGCGCTGTGCAGGACCTCCTTGAGGGTGTGCGCCTCGGCCCTGCCGTACGCGTATCCGTACGGCAGCACGAGCGCTGTCGGGGAGAAGCGGTGACCACCCAGATGGGTGGCCTCCCAGGCGCCCTCGACCCCGGACGTGGCGAGTTCGGCCGCGAGAGGGCGGCCGAGGAGCGCGCAGCAGCGGTCGCGCTTGCCGTTGGTGCAGACGAGGGCGAGCGGATCGCCGTTGTGGGGCCGTCCCCCGAGCACCGAGTCGAAGGTGCCGTGGTCGCCCCGGCCGAGTGCGGCGAAGTCGAGATCGAGGAGCTGCCCGGGGTCCGAGGTCGTGGCGCCGTGCAGCCATACGTTTCCCGGAACGGTGTGGGCCGCGTACACCCGGCGGGTGGCGGGCATCCGGCGGTCCGCGTGGCGTCCGGGGCGGCGGATGAGCACGATCCGTACGCCCGTGTCCTTCGCGGCCGCTTCCAGGGCACGGCCCAGCGCGGGGTCCAGGTGGCTCGAAGTGAGCGCCTTGGCACCCCACGGACCGGGCTGTTCCAGCAACAGCCAGGTCCTCGCGGTGGCTGCGGTTCCCGAAACGGGCTCGTCCGAGTCACGGGAGACGCTTGAGCACGTACGCACAGAGGTGAGCCTAACCTGAGTTGGGTCGCGACTCATTCCGGCCCCGCCCTTGCTGACTCCGGCAGCGGCTGTGGCGGCTTCGCTTACTCCGGCAGTGGTTGCGGCGGCTTCGGACCCGTGTAGAGACCGCTCGGGCGCATGCGCAGCGGGCGCTCGCCGTACTCCTCCAGGGCGTGGGCGATCCAGCCCGCCGTACGGGCCACCGCGAAGATCGTCTCGCCCGCGGTCGGGGGCATGCCGCAGGACGTGGTGAGCACGGCGAGCGCCAGGTCGACGTTGGCGTGCAGCGGGGCGTGGCGGGCGGTGGTCTCGACGATGTCCCGGGCCGCGAGGAGGGCGGGTTCCGCGCGCGGGATCTGCTCCAGGAGGGCGGACAGGGCACGCGCGCGTGGGTCCTCGCCCGGATAGAGCCGGTGGCCGAGTCCCGGGATACGGCGGCCGGCGCGCAGCTCGTCCGCGATCACCGGTGCCGCGTCGCCCTGGTCGAGCACGTCCTGGAGCAGCCGGTGCGCGAGCCCGCTGGCCGCGCCGTGCAGCGGGCCCTCGATCACGCCGAGTCCGGCGGAGACCGCCGCGTAGGCGTGGGCACGGGCCGACGCGGCGACGCGCACCGCGAGGGTCGAGGCGGCCAGGTCGTGGTCGACGAGGAGGGCGAGCGCGGTGTCCAGGGCGCGCAGGGACGCCTCGTCGGGGTCCTTGTGCACCGACAGCCTGCTCCACAGGCGGTGGGCCAGGGGGCCTTCGTCACGGCGGTCGCGCCACGCGGGGGGCAGGGCGGCGACCAGCGTGGGGATGAGGGTGCGCGCGGTGCCGAGCACGGCGTCCTCGGACAGGTCGAAGCGCAACGGGTCGGCGGTCGCGGCGGCGATCGTCGCGACGCGCAGCAGATCGGTGGGCGCGGCGTGTTCGGGCAGCGCGTCGACGGCGCGGCGGGCCACGGCGACCGAGGCGGCCGGCGCGGTGAACGTGCTGCCCGGCCGCATCCGGCCGGTCCACAGCCACTCGGCGACCTCCTCGTAGGTGTGCCGCGTGGCCAGGTCGACCGCGTCGACACCGCGGTAGTAGTACCGGTCGCTCTCGATGAGTGTGATGCGGGTCCGTACGGACAACTCGCCGCCGGAGGGGGAACTCCCCGCGCTCTCCCGCCTGTTGCGCCGGGCGAGCGCCTCGACCTCCCTGGCGTCGAAGGTGCTGCCCCGGCCGCCGGTCACCCGTCGGCTGCTGAGCTGACCGCGGCTCACGTACGCGTACACGGTCTCCGGCTTCACGCCGAGCAGCTCGGCGGCCTCCTTGGTGCTCAGCCGCCGTTCCGGGTCGAGGGGGGCGGGTTCTTGATCGCGCATGGGGGTCACCGTATCCGCCTAGCGGACCATTGACTGGTGTATTGATTAAATCAATATTGACACAAGTCAAGTCAACCATGGACAGTCAAATCAAGTCCAGGGAGGAAGACATGTCCGTCAACAGGTCCGCAACCGCTCTCATCGATGCACCACGGGGACTGGCCGGTGTCGTCGTCACCGACACCCGGATCGGTGACGTCCGGGGCGTCGAGGGCTTTTACCACTACCGCCAGTACTCAGCCGTCGACCTCGCGCGGACTCGCGCCTTCGAGGACGTCTGGCACCTGCTCGTGCACGGAGAACTGCCGGACGCCGGGCAGAGCGCGGCCTTCGCGGCGCAGACCGCGGCGCTGCGGCGGCTGCCCGACGAGGTCCGCGCGGCCCTGCCGGCCATCGCCGCGGCCGGCGGGCGCTCCGGCCCGCTCGCCGGGATGCGCACGGCGCTGTCGCTGCTGGGCGCGGCCAAGGGCTTCCGGCCCGTGTACGACATCGACGCCGACCGGCGCAGGCAGGACGCCGTCGAGGCGACCGCGGCCGTACCCACGCTGCTCACCGCGCTGCACCGGCTGGGGCAGGGGCAAGAGCCGGTGGAGCCGCGTGAGGATCTGTCGTACGCGGCCAACTACCTGTACATGCTGACCGGCTCGGTGCCGACCGAGCGGCACGCACGGGCGATCGAGCAATACCTGATCTCAACCATTGATCACGGATTCAATGCATCAACATTCACGGCTCGGGTCATCGCGTCGACGGGTGCGGACGTGGCGGCGTGCCTCGCCGGGGCGGTGGCGGCTCTGTCGGGGCCGTTGCACGGAGGTGCGCCCAGCCGCGCGCTGGACACCCTGGACGCGATCGGCACCCCGGACCGTATCGACTCCTGGGTGCGGCAGCGGGTGCTCGCCGGTGAGCGCATCATGGGCTTCGGGCACGCGATCTACCGCACGGAGGACCCGCGGTCGCGGATGCTGCGCGAGGTCGCCCAGGGGTTCGGCGGTCCACGGGTGGACTTCGCCGTGGAGGTCGAGCGGCACGTCGAAGCGATCCTGGCGGAGCTGAAGCCGGGCCGTGAACTCCACACCAACGTCGAGTACTACGCGGGCGTGGTCATGGAACTCTGCGGCCTGCCCCGTGAGATGTTCACACCGACGTTCGCCGCCGCGCGCGTGGTGGGCTGGAGCGCCAACATCCTGGAGCAGGCGGAGGACACGAAGATCATCAGGCCGGTGGCGCGCTATGTGGGGCCGCAGGCGCCGGCGCCCGTGCCTGCCTGACGGACGGTGCTGCGGGAACACGAAGGGTCCGGCACCAGGAGGTGCCGGACCCGAGCCGCGCGCCGGCCCGACAGGTGTCCGACGAGATCAGGCGTCAGGAATGTCGGCCTTGGCGTCGATGAGGGTCTTGCGCGTGACCACGACGATGCGCTCGTAGTCGGCCCTGGACGCGTCGCCGGGGAGCTTTCCGTCGAGTTCTTCGGTGAGGTCGGTGCCGATTACAGCAAACCTGCCGTCGGACAGCTCGAAGATATCGGGGCAATTGGCACCAGTCGCACTTCCCCGCGCGCTGGGAGGGGTGCCAATCCGACGGATGATGTGGCTCACTGTTCTGGCGTTCCTTTTGATCTCGAGGCTTGGTGCGCACTGTAGCCTGCGGTGCGATGCGGCCCTGTGGGGCCGCGGCCTCGACAACCGGGCGGCGTGGAGCGGCGGTTCGGAGGTGGTCGACCCGGTTCGCGGGATGCGCAGTAGTCAACCTTGTTGGCACCTGGGGAAACGCGCCGATTTATGGGTTCGTTACCGCCCAGCCGTGTGATGCGTTCAGGAGAGTGATCCGGGAGGTACGGCGCTTACGGCCGAGGCCCGGTCATCAGGGGGTCTCCGGGGAGATCCATCACAAGCCCCTTACTCACCCGGCGGTTCCCCGACCACCCACCACTCGTCGGTGTCCGCCTCCTCCAACTGCGCGAGGAGGTCGTCGACCATGTGTCCGAGCCTGGCCTCCTCGGAGGAGTCGGCGAGGGTCGCCCGATGGGGGCGGGAGGCGTACCAGTACTCCCTGAAGACGGGGTTCTGAAGCATGCTCCGGGTGAAGCCGAAGAACTCCTCCCGGCTCATGTTGCCCATGCGGTGGTAGGACAGGGCGTTCGTGTAGAGGGCATTGGCGAAGAGGAACTGGCGGAGTTTCCTGGGCGAGACGGTCCCGTCGTACGGGTCCAGCACCTCGGCCAGCTCCGGATCGTCCATCGCCTTGCTCAGCAACTCCCAGTGCAGGCGTTGCTGGTGGGCGAAGTTGGTCCGGCGCTGTGACTGCGCGGCCTCTTCCAGGTGCTCGATCCGTGTACGCAACGCATGGAGCGTCGGCCACCGCGCGGCCATGGCGACGGCGGCGCCCGCCGCCAGGACGATCCCTGCCGACGCGGTGGCGCCCAGCCCCCGAAAGCTCAAATTCCGTGTGCCCATGTCAACCCCCGATTCAGGCGGACGTCCGCCGGTCGTCGGTATGCGGGTCGACCGGAGGGGACCGGCGAGCGGTGGGCGGCGCTTGCCGTCTCCCAGAGTGCCGAGCGGCTCTGATCGGCGGGGAGGCGGAGAGGAGGCGCACGGAGGGAAGCGAGGGTCGCACAAACCGGCGCCATGACCAACGTCTGCCCCGCGAGTGCTGCTAACAATCGTTCACTTCGCCGCGATTCCCACGGCTCGTATCCTGGGGCGGCATCCCATCCTCCTACGTGTGCCGGGAACGTGAGCCGGTGCACGCGTCGGCGTGAGAGAGGTCGCACGGTGAGCCTGCCGAGTCCGGAACCGCAGCAGATCCCGGTCGTCGTCCTGGCCGGATTCCTCGGCACGGGAAAGACCACACTGCTCAACCACCTCCTCCACCGCAGCGGCGGCAGCCGCATCGGCGCCATCGTCAACGACTTCGGGGCCATCGAGATCGACGCGATGGCCGTGGCGGGAGCGCTCGGCGACTCGACGGTCTCGCTCGGCAACGGCTGTCTGTGCTGTGCCGTCGACGCGAGCGAGCTGGACCAGTACCTGGAACGGCTCGCGGAACCCTCCCTCGGCATCGACGTCATCGTCATCGAGGCGAGCGGGCTGGCCGAGCCGCAGGAACTCGTACGGATGGTGCTCGCCAGCGAGATCCCGGGGATCGTGTACGGCGGGCTCGTCGAGGTCGTCGACGCCGCCGAGTTCGACGACACCCGGTCCAGGCATCCCGAGATCGACCGGCATCTCGCGCTGGCCGATCTCGTCGTGGTCAACAAGCTCGACCGGGCGGCGGACGGCGAACGCGTCCTCGGACTGGTCCGCTCCCTCGTCGACCGCGCCGCCGTCGTCCCGGCCTCCTACGGCCGGATCGACCCCGAGTTCCTCTTCGACTGCCGGCCCACCGAGGAACGCATCGGACAGCTGTCCTTCGACGACCTGCACGAGCACGGCACCGACGACCACGCCGGGCACCTGCACAGCACCTACGACAGCCTGTCGTTCGTCTCGGAGGAACCCCTCGACCCGCGCGGGCTGATGGAGTTCCTCGACAGCCGGCCCGAAGGGCTGTACCGGATCAAGGGCTACGTCGACTTCGGGCCGTACGACACCCGCAACCGCTACGCCGTCCATGCCGTCGGGCGGTTCCTGCGCTTCTACCCGGAGCCCTGGCCGACCGGCGGCGAACGACTCACCCAGCTGGTCCTCATCGGCTCCGGCATCGACACCCACGCCCTCGACAAGGAACTCGGCGCGTGCAGGAGCGACGCCCCACACGCCGACGAGCACGGCATGTGGGGCGTCCTGAGGTACGTACGGAGTCCGGGGGAGGACCTGCAAGAGCCTGCCTGAGGCCCTCCGCCACCGGGCTCTAGACCGGCCCCGCCACCACGGCCACCGTCTTCGCCAGGGACACACCCGAGCCGTCACGCCGCGGGTCCATCTCCGGGAGGTCGGCCGGGGTGCCGTTCTTCTGCGCCGCGAGGGCCGGGGCCGGGCCCGCCCAGGCCAGAGACAGGCAGTCCTCGCCCTTCAGGAACCGCTGGCAGCGGACGCCGCCGGTGGCGCGGCCCTTGCGCGGGTACTGGTCGAACGGGGTCATCTTGGCCGTCGTCTGCACGGAGTCGTCCAGCGTGCCCCGCGAGCCGGCGACGGTGAAGACCACGGCGTCCACGGCCGGGTCCACCGCCGTGAACGAGATGACCTTCGCGCCCTCGGTGAGCTTGATGCCGGCCACGCCGCCGGCCGGGCGGCCCTGCGGGCGGACCTGGGACGCCTGGAAGCGCAGCAGCTGGGCGTCGTCGGTGATGAAGACGAGGTCCTCCTCTCCGGTGCGCAGCTCGACCGCGCCGACGATCCGGTCACCCTCCTTGAGGGTGATCACCTCCAGCTCCTCCTTGTGGGACGGATAGTCCGGCACCACCCGCTTGACCACGCCCTGTGCCGTGCCGAGCGCCAGGCCCGGCGACGACTCGTCGAGCGTCGTCAGGCAGACCACCGTCTCGTCGTCCTCCAGGGAGACGAACTCCGCCAGCGGGGCGCCTCCCGCGAGGTTCGGCGTCGGCATCGACTCCGGGAGCTGGGGCAGGTCGATCACGTTCAGCCGCAGCAGCCGGCCCGCGGAGGTGACCGCCCCCACCTCGCCGCGGGCGGTGGCGGGCACCGCCGAGACGATCACGTCGTGCTTCACGCGCTTGGCACCGGCGTCCTCCGGGAACGGCTCGCCGTTCGCCGTACGGGCCAGCAGACCGGTCGAGGACAGCAGCACCCGGCACGGGTCGTCGGCCACCTGGAGCGGCACCGTGGCGACCGGGGCACCACCCGACTCCAGCAGGACCGTCCGCCGGTCGGTGCCGAACTTCTTGGCGACGGTGGCCAGTTCGGTGGAGACCAGCTTGCGCAGCTCCGTGTCCGAGTCGAGGATCCGGGTCAGTTCCTCGATCTCCGCGTTGAGCCGGTCCTTCTCGGTCTCCAGCTCGATGCGGTCGTACTTGGTCAGCCGGCGCAGCGGCGTGTCGAGGATGTACTGCGTCTGCACCTCGCTCAGCGAGAACTGCTCCATCAGGCGCTGCTTCGCCTGCGCGGAGTTCTCACTGGAGCGGATGAGGCGGATGACCTCGTCGATGTCCAGCAGGGCCGTCAGCAGGCCCTCGACCAGGTGCAGCCGGTCGCGCTTCTTGGTGCGGCGGAACTCCGAACGCCGCCGCACGACGGTGAACCGGTGGTCGAGATAGACCTCCAGCAGCTCCTTCAGGCCCAGCGTGAGCGGCTGGCCGTCGACCAGGGCGACGTTGTTGATGCCGAAGGACTCCTCCATCGGCGTCAGCTTGTACAGCTGCTCCAGGACCGCCTCCGGCACGAAGCCGTTCTTGATCTCGATGACCAGGCGCAGACCGTGCTCGCGGTCGGTGAGGTCCTTGACGTCGGCGATGCCCTGGAGCTTCTTCGAGCCCACCAGGTCCTTGATCTTGGCGATCACCTTCTCCGGGCCGACCGTGAAGGGCAGCTCGGTGACCACGAGGCCCTTGCGGCGGGCCGTCACGGCCTCCACGGCCACCGTGGCGCGCATCTTGAACGAGCCGCGGCCCGTCTCGTACGCGTCCCGGATGCCGGACAGGCCGACGATGCGGCCGCCGGTGGGCAGGTCGGGGCCCGGGACGTGCTTCATCAGGGCGTCGAGATCGGCGTTCGGGTACCTGATCAGGTGGCGGGCGGCGGCGATCACCTCGCGCAGGTTGTGCGGCGGCATGTTCGTGGCCATACCGACCGCGATGCCCGAGGCGCCGTTGACCAGGAGGTTCGGGAAGGCGGCCGGCAGGGCCACCGGCTCCCGCTCCTGGCCGTCGTAGTTCGGGTTGAAGTCGACGGTGTCCTCGTCGATGGACTCCGTCATCAGGCTCGTCGCCTCGGCCATCCGGCACTCGGTGTACCGCATGGCGGCCGGCGGGTCGTCGTTGCCCAGCGAGCCGAAGTTGCCGTGGCCGTCGACGAGGGGGACACGCATCGAGAAGGGCTGGGCCATGCGCACCAAGGCGTCGTAGATCGACGAGTCGCCGTGCGGGTGCAGCTTGCCCATCACCTCGCCGACGACGCGGGCGCACTTGACGTACCCGCGCTCGGGGCGCAGGCCCATCTCGTTCATCTGGTAGACGATGCGGCGGTGCACCGGCTTGAGGCCGTCGCGCGCGTCGGGCAGGGCGCGGGAGTAGATGACCGAGTACGCGTACTCGAGGAAGGAGCCCTGCATCTCGTCGACGACGTCGATGTCGAGGATTCTCTCCTCGTACGAGTCGTCGGGCGGCGGGGTCTTCGTGCTGCGGCGGGCCATCGCTGCCGGCTCCTTGCTGAAGCGTTGAACGAGATCTGACGCCGACCATTGTGGACCGCCGCACTGACAACCGGGACCAGGCCCCGGTCCACGGCCTCCCCGGCAGGGGTTCGGACGCGGGCCGCGGGTGCCGCTCGCCGGGCCCGGGCGGCGGTCGGGACGCTGTCGGAGGACCGCAGCGGGCCGGCCGGTCCGAGGTCTCCCGCCGGTCTTCCACCGGCCCCGGGCCAGGCGCGCCGTCACCGCCGCACACGGTCCCCGGACGCTTCCGCCTCTCGCTCTGCGCGTACGCCCCCCGGGAACTTCACCAGGGCCCCGCACGCTTGCATACAGTGGCAGGACTCGCCAGGAAAAACCGCGGTTCGAGCGACCGCGCCGCGATCGAAGGGACGTACATGCCCATGGGTCACACGGCCACAGCCCAGGCAGGCTCCGGGGGCCTGACAGCGACCGAGCACCGCCTGGCCAACGGCCTGCGCGTGGTGCTCTCCGAGGACCACCTGACCCCGGTCGCGGCGGTGTGCCTCTGGTACGACGTCGGCTCGCGCCACGAAGTCAAGGGGCGTACCGGCCTGGCTCACCTTTTCGAGCACCTGATGTTCCAGGGTTCCGCCCAGGTGAAGGGCAACGGCCACTTCGAGCTCGTCCAGGGCGCGGGCGGCTCGCTGAACGGCACCACCAGCTTCGAGCGGACCAACTATTTCGAGACCATGCCCGCCCACCAGCTGGAGCTCGCCCTCTGGCTGGAGGCCGACCGCATGGGCTCCCTGCTGGCCGCGCTCGACGACGAGTCCATGGAGAACCAGCGGGACGTCGTCAAGAACGAGCGCCGGCAGCGCTACGACAACGTCCCCTACGGCACCGCCTTCGAGAAGCTGACCGCCCTCGCCTACCCGGAGGGCCACCCTTACCACCACACCCCGATCGGCTCGATGGCCGACCTGGACGCGGCCACCCTGGAGGACGCGCGCGCGTTCTTCCGCACCTACTACGCACCGAACAACGCCGTGCTCTCCGTCGTCGGCGACATCGACCCGGAGCAGACCCTGGCCTGGATCGAGAAGTACTTCGGCTCCATTCCCGGCCACGACGGCAAGCCCGCGCCCCGGGACGGCGCGCTGCCGGAGATCATCGGCGAGCAGCTGCGCGAGGTCGTCGAGGAGGAGGTCCCGGCTCGTGCCCTGATGGCCGCCTACCGGCTGCCGCACGACGGCACGCGCGCGTGCGACGCGGCCGACCTGGCCCTCACCGTCCTCGGCGGCGGCGAGTCCTCCCGCCTGTACAACCGCCTCGTGCGGCGGGACCGTACGGCCGTGGCGGCCGGCTTCGGCCTGCTGCGGCTCGCCGGGGCGCCCTCCCTGGGGTGGCTGGACGTGAAGACGTCCGGTGACGTGGAGGTCCCGGTCATCGAGTCCGCCATCGACGAGGAGCTCGCCCGGTTCGCCGAGGAGGGCCCCACGGCCGAGGAGATGGAGCGCGCCCAGGCCCAGTTGGAGCGCGAGTGGCTGGACCGGCTCGGCACGGTCGCCGGCCGTGCCGACGAACTGTGCCGGTACGCCGTCCTGTTCGGCGACCCGCAGCTGGCCCTGACGGCCGTGCAGCGGGTGCTGGAGGTGACGGCCGAGGAGGTCCAGGAGGTCGCCAAGGCCCGGCTGCGGCCCGACAACCGCGCGGTACTCGTCTACGAGCCCGTCGCCGGCGAGACGAGCGACGCGGAGACCGCCGAGGACGCCGACACCACCGAGGACACCGCAGCCGCGGCCCTGAACGAGAACGAGGAGGCGGCCAAGTGACCGAGCTCGCCACGATGGACTTCCACCCCCAGCCGCAGGCGGGCGAGGCCAAGCCGTGGGCCTTCCCGGCCCCCGAGCGCGGCACCCTCGGCAACGGCCTGACGGTCCTGCGCTGCCACCGCCCCGGCCAGCAGGTCGTCGCCGTGGAGGTGCTGCTGGACGCGCCCCTGGACGCCGAGCCGGCCGGCCTCGACGGCGTGGCCACGATCATGGCCCGGGCCTTCTCCGAGGGCACCGACAAGCACTCGGCCGAGGACTTCGCCGCCGAGCTGGAGCGCGCCGGCGCCACCCTCGACGCGCATGCCGACCACCCCGGCGTCCGGCTCAGCCTGGAGGTGCCGGCCTCCCGGCTCGCCAAGGGGCTCGGCCTGATCGCCGACGCCCTGAGGGCTCCCGCGTTCGCGGACAGCGAGGTCGAGCGGCTCGTCCGCAACCGCCTCGACGAGATCCCGCACGAGCTGGCCAACCCCTCCCGGCGCGCCGCCAAGGAGCTCTCCAAGGAGCTCTTCCCGGCGGGCTCGCGCATGTCCCGGCCCCGCCAGGGCACCGAGGAGACGGTCGCGGCGATCGACTCCGCGGCCGTACGCGCCTTCTACGAGCGGCACGTCAGGCCCGCCACGGCCACCGCCGTGGTCGTCGGCGACCTCACCGGCATCGACCTCGACGCCCTGCTGAGCGACACGCTGGGCGCCTGGACCGGCTCCGCGGCCGAGCCGCGCCCGGTGCCGCCGGTGACCGCCGACGACACGGGACGCGTCGTCATCGTGGACCGCCCCGGTGCCGTCCAGACGCAGCTGCTGATCGGCCGCATCGGCCCGGACCGGCACGACCGCGTGTGGCCCGCGCAGGTGCTCGGCACGTACTGCCTCGGCGGCACCCTCACCTCCCGCCTGGACCGCGTGCTGCGCGAGGAGAAGGGCTACACCTACGGGGTGCGGGCGTTCGGCCAGGTCCTCAGGTCAGCCCCGGACGGGACCGGTGCCGCGATGCTCGCCATCACCGGCTCCGTGGACACCCCCAACACCGGCCCCGCCCTCCAGGACCTGTGGACGGTGCTGCGCACCCTCGCCGCCGGGGGACTGACCGACGCCGAGCGGGACGTCGCCGTGCAGAACCTGGTCGGCGTGGCGCCGCTGAAGTACGAGACGGCGGCGGCCGTCGCGAGCACGCTGGCCGACCAGGTCGAGCAGCACCTGCCCGACGACTACCAGGCCACGCTGTACCGGCAGCTGGCCGCGACCGGCACCGTGGAGGCCACCGCGGCGGTCGTCAGCGCCTTCCCGGTGGACCGTCTGGTGACCGTGCTCGTCGGTGACGCGGCGCAGATCAAGGGCCCGGTCGAGGCCCTGGGCATCGGCGAAGTCTCCGTCGTGGCCGCCGAGTAGCGGCCCGCGCACGCAGGGGCCCTGGTTGTCTTCCAAGGCACCAGGGCTCCTTTATGCCCGAATTGATATGGAGGTTGCCTGTCTGCCCTGTGGGATGCGCTACAAAAGCCGGGATCCGTTTGGGAATTGAAAGTGGCCCCGCTTAGCGTCGTCCGGGCTGTTCGTCAGGCAGTGCGCCGCACCCGCGGCACCGGACAGTCATCGCCGAGTCCCCGTACGGCGCGAGCCAGGGGAGCCGGGGACCCACCGCAGTCCCTGGGGTGAATCGGACGCCCGCGCGAGCCGCGAGGGGGTCCGTAGGAGACCTTCCTGCTCCGAACCCGTCAGCTAACCCGGTAGGCGAGAAGGAAGGAAAGGACCAGGCACTCCATGGCGTTCACCCGCGCCACCGGGAAGCATCGTCGTCCCAGCCGTATGCAGCGCGGCACGGCCCGCGCAGCGGGCGTCGCGGCCCTCGCCACCACCGGTGTCATCGGCACCGTGGCCGCCCCGGCCTTCGCCGCCGAGCCCGCCGTCGAGCAGACCGGCCTCACCCCCGTCGTCACCATGGGCGACACCGTGGCCCAGCAGATCGACGCGCAGGCCGCGGCCCAGAAGCAGGCCGCCGAGGAGGCCGCCGCCAAGAAGAAGGCCGAGGAGGCCGCCCGCGAGCGGGCCGCCGAGGCGGCCAAGGAGGCCAAGGAGGCCGCCGAGAAGGCCCGCGAGGCCAAGGAGCGCGCCGCCCGCGAGGCCGAGCGCAAGCGCCTCAACACGTTCGTGCCCCCGATCTCCGGCTCGTACGTCTCCACCGGCTACCAGGCCAGCAGCGGCCTGTGGTCCTCCGGCAGCCACACCGGCGTCGACTTCCACGCCGCCAGCGGCACCTCCGTCCACGCGGTCGGCATGGGCGAGGTCGTCGAGGCCGGCTGGGGCGGCTCCTACGGCAACCAGATCGTGATCAAGATGAACGACGGCACGTACACCCAGTACGGCCACCTGTCGTCGATCAGCGTCTCGGTGGGCCAGAAGGTCACCCCCGGCCAGCAGATCGGCCTGTCCGGCGCGACCGGCAACGTCACCGGTGCGCACCTGCACTTCGAGGCCCGGACGAGCCCCGAGTACGGCTCCGACATCGACCCCGTCGCCTACCTCCGCTCGCACGGCGTGAGCGTCTGACGGCGCAGTCCGACGGCGTACCACTCCGCTTCCCCGAGGCCCCGGCTCCCCGAGCCGGGGCTTTCGGCGTTTGTGACGCCCGGCTGTCCAAAAAATATCCCTGGATTCCGGTCTGCCGTCGGAAATTCCGGCTCATTGCAATAGAGTCACGGAACACGCGTCACTCGTTCGACGTTTCACGGGGATTAAACGGAGGTCGGTCATGCGCATTCCCGCGCACTCGGTGTGCACGGCCATCCGGGACGACATCGTCGCGGGTGTCTACGAACGCGGCGGCCGGCTGACCGAGGAACTCCTCGCCCGCCGCTACGGCGTCTCGCGCGTCCCCGTCCGGGAGGCCCTGCGCACCCTGGAGGCAGAGGGCTTCGTGGTGACCCGGCGGCACGCGGGCGCGTGCGTCGCCGAACCCACCGAGCAGGAGGCCGCCGACCTGCTGGAGATGCGGCTGCTGCTGGAGCCGCTCGGCGCGGCCCGCGCCGCCCAGCGCCGCACCGAGGCCCATCTGAAGGTCCTGCGCGGCCTGGTCAGGCTCGGCCAGGAGCGCGCCCGCCGGGGCAACAGCGACGACCTGCGCTCCCTGGGCGGCTGGTTCCACGAGACGCTCGCGCAGGCCTCCGGCAGCCCCGCGCTGACCTCGATGCTCACCCAGCTCCGTCACAAGATCGCCTGGATGTACACCGTCGAGGCGCCGGCCGGGCCCGTGGAGTCATGGACCGAGCACGGCGCGATCGTGGACGCGGTGGCGCGCGGGGACAGCGAGCGCGCGCGGGCGGTCACGGCGCTGCACACCGAGCGCGCGACGGCCGCGCACCGGCTGCGTTTCGGCTCCGCCGGGGAGCGGGCCGAGCGTGTGAGGAACTCGCAACATCCCGTAAACACGGCGAGCCCGCGGCATTAACACAAGAGCCGTATACAAAGAGCAGGTAATTCGCGGGGGATTATTTCTGCTGCCCGGGAACGGGGAATTCACGGCCCGTGAGACCGGAAATGGCGACCCGCGCCCGGGAATGGCGAAGGGCTCGCCCGATGAATTCGGACGAGCCCTTCAGGATGCACCGGGCCGGGGGTACCGGATCAGGCGCGGAAGAATGCTCAGACGGTCTCGGGCAGTTCCTCGAGGCCCTCGGAGACCAGCTTCGCCAGCCGGTCCAGGGCGGCGTCCGCACCCTCGGCGTCGGAGGCGAGGACGATCTCCTCGCCGCCCTGGGCACCGAGGCCGAGGACGGCCAGCATGGAGGCCGCGTTGACGGGGTTGCCGTCTGCCTTGGCGATCGTCACCGGGACGCCTGCGGCCGTGGCGGCTCGGACGAAGATGGAGGCGGGGCGGGCGTGGAGGCCCTCGGCCCAGCCGACGTTGACGCGGCGCTCAGCCATGTGTTGCTGCCCTTCGGTTTTCAAGGTTGTCTAGACCAGTTTCCCATACGTGAAGCTGCCGGAGCGGTCCTGATGCACCGCCCCGGGGTGCCGTCGGATCGCGGCCTCGACCCGACTGACGCCCTCCACAGACTGCCTCGCGCCGTTGTCAGACGCCAGACGTACTCTGGGGCCCATGCAGACCTCGCCGGACCGGCACGAGTATCCCGCCCACTGGGAAGCCGACGTGGTGCTGCGCGACGGTGGCACCGCGCGCATCCGGCCCATCACCGTTGATGACGCCGAGCGCCTGGTCAGCTTCTACGAGCAGGTCTCCGACGAGTCGAAGTACTACCGCTTCTTCGCGCCGTACCCTCGCCTGTCCGCCAAGGACGTCCACCGCTTCACGCACCACGACTTTGTGGACCGGGTGGGACTCGCGGCCACAGTCGGCGGCGAGTTCATCGCCACCGTACGCTACGACCGGATCGGCGCGGACGGAACGCCCGCGTCCGCGCCCGCCGACGAGGCCGAGGTCGCCTTCCTGGTGCAGGACGCCCACCAGGGCCGGGGCGTCGCCTCCGCTCTCCTGGAACACATCGCCGCCGTCGCCCGCGAGCGCGGCATCCGCCGCTTCGCCGCCGAGGTGCTGCCCGCCAACAACAAAATGATCAAGGTGTTCACAGACGCCGGGTACACGCAGAAACGCAGCTTCGAGGACGGCGTCGTCCGTCTGGAGTTCGACCTCGAACCCACCGACCGCTCCCTCGCCGTGCAGTACGCGCGCGAGCATCGCGCCGAGGCCCGGTCCGTGCAGCGGCTGCTCGCCCCCGGCTCGGTCGCCGTCATCGGAGCCGGGCGCACCCCGGGCGGCGTGGGCCGCAGCGTCCTCGGCAACATCCGCGACGCCGGGTACACCGGCCGCCTCTACGCCGTGAACAGGGCACTGCCCGAGGGGCAGAAGGAGCTCGACGGGGTTCCCGCCCACCGCTCGGTGCGGGACATCGACGGCCCGGTCGACCTCGCGGTCGTCGCCGTGCCGGCCGAACATGTGCCCGAGGTCGTCACCGAGTGCGGCGAACACGGCGTGCAGGGGCTGGTCGTGGTCTCCGCCGGATACGCCGAGAGCGGCACCGAGGGGCGCGAACGCCAGCGCGCACTCGTGCGGCACGCGCGCACGTACGGCATGCGGATCATCGGGCCGAACGCCTTCGGCATCATCAACACCTCCCCACGGGTACGGCTCAACGCCTCCCTCGCGCCCGAGACGCCGCGCCCGGGCCGCATCGGCCTGTTCGCCCAGTCCGGCGCCATCGGCATCGCCCTGCTGTCCCGGCTGCACCGGCGCGGCGGCGGCGTCACGGGCGTGACCGGCGTCTCCACCTTCGTCTCCTCCGGCAACCGGGCCGACGTCTCCGGCAACGACGTCCTCCAGTACTGGTACGAGGACCCCGACACCGACGTCGTCCTCATGTACCTGGAGTCGATCGGCAACCCCCGCAAGTTCACCCGCCTCGCCCGCCGCACGGCCGCGGCGAAGCCACTGGTCGTGGTCCAGGGCGCCCGGCACGCGGCCGCGCCCCAGGGGCACGCAGTACGGGCGACCCGGCTGCCGCACGCGACCGTCTCCGCGCTGCTGCGGCAGGCCGGCGTCATCCGGGTCGACACCATCACCGAGCTGGTGGACGCCGGGCTGCTCCTGGCGCGCCAGCCGCTGCCGGCCGGGCCCCGGGTGGCGATCCTCGGCAACTCCGAGTCGCTCGGCCTGCTCACGTACGACGCGTGCCTCGCCGAGGGGCTGCGGCCGCACCCCCCGCAGGACCTGACCACGGCGGCCTCCGCCGCGGACTTCCACACGGCCCTGTCGCGGGCGCTGGCCGACGACCGGTGCGACGCGGTGGTCGTCACCGCCATACCGGCGGTGGGGGAGGGCTCGGTCGCGGACGCGGCCCTCGCCGACGCGCTGCGCTCCGCGGCCGCCGCCGCCCCGGCCAAGCCGGTCCTGGTGGTGCACGTGGAGCTGGGGGGCCTCGCGGAGGCGCTGTCTGCGGCGGCGAGCACGGCACCGCAGACCGAGGCGGACCAACCTCCACACACCGCCCCTCGCCCGGCATCCACCGAAGAACGACTCCCCACCGCCGAGGCTCCCGAAGGCGAGCACCTCATCCCCGCCTACCCCGCCGCCGAGCGTGCCGTGCGTGCCCTCGCGCAGGCCGTCACCTACGCGCAGTGGCGGCGCGACGCCGCCGACCCCGGCAAGGTGCCCGAGTACGAGGACATCGACGAGAAGGGAGCCGCCACACTGATCGACGGGCTCCTCGCGCGCGGGCAGGGACTCACGCTCGGCACGGAAGAGACCTGCGACCTGCTCGGCCACTACGGCATCCCCGTCCACCGCGCCCTGCCCGCCCCGACCCCCGACGCCGCCGCCGAGGCCGCCCGCACCCTCGGCTACCCCGTCGCCCTCAAGGCCACCGCCCCGCACCTGCGGCACCGCGCCGACCTGGGCGGCGTACGCCTCGACCTCGCGGACGAGGACCAACTGCGACGGTCGTACACCGAGTTGACCGAGCTGTTCGGAGCCCCGGAGGAGCTGCGCCCCGTCGTGCAGCGGATGGCGCCGCGCGGCGTGGACGTCGTCGTACGGGCCGTCATCGACCCCGCCGCCGGAGCCGTGCTCTCCTTCGGGCTGGCCGGGGCCGCCTCGCAGTTGCTCGGGGACACGGCCCACCGGCTCATCCCGGTCACCGACAAGGAGGCGACCTCGCTGGTGCGCTCGATCCGCACCGCACCCCTGCTGTTCGGCTGGCGCGGCTCCGCACCGGCCGACACCCGCGCCCTGGAGGAGCTGCTGCTGCGGGTGTCCCGGCTGGTGGACGACCATCCCGAGGTCGTCGCGGTCACCCTGGAGCCGGTGGTCGTCGCCTCGCACGGCCTGAGCGTCCTGGGCGCTTCCGTCCGCCTCGCGCCACCGCCCGCCCGCGACGACCTCGGCCCGAGGACGCTCCCCGCGTACTGACGAGGACGCTCCCCGCGTACTGACAGGGGGCGAGCGGTGCCTCGCAGTCAGTGGTCCCCCGTAGGATGGGCGTCATGGCCAAGACCAGTACGACGACCCAGGGGCTGCGGGCGGCGATCGAGCGCAGCGGCTACTACCCGGCCCTCGTGGCCGAGGCGGTGGAGGCCGCCGTGGGCGGCGAGCCCATCCGGTCGTACCTGGTCCACCAGGAGACGACGTTCGACCAGAACGAGGTGCGGCGGCATGTGACGGTGCTCGTCCTCACCGACCACCGCTTCATCGTCAGCCACACCGACGAACAGGCCGCCGACAGCACCTCCCCGACGCCGTACGCCACGACGTCGACGGAGTCCGTGAAGATGAGCCGCATCTCGTCGATCGTGGTCAGCCGGGTGGTCGCCAACCCGGAGTCCTACAAGCCGGGCACCCTGCCCCGTGAGGTCGTCCTCACCATCGGCTGGGGCGCCGTCTCCCGCATCGACCTGGAGCCGGCCGCCTGCGGCGACCCCAACTGCGAGGCGGACCACGGCTACACCGGCAACTCGACGGCGGACGACCTCAGCTTGCGCGTCAGCGAGGCGGGGGACGGACCGGAGACCGTGCGCCAGGCACTCGCCTTCGCGCAGGCGCTCTCCGAGGCGACCGCGGACACCGCTCGCTGATGGCACACCCCAAGACGGCCTGGGACCAGCACCCCGAACCGCTCACCGTCACCTCCGCACCGGCCCCCGAGTACGGGAGCGGCTCCCTCGCCGACCTGCTGCCCACGCTGGCCGCCGGCCTGGGCGTGCCGGGCATGAGCGCCGCGATCTCCGAGCTGACCCCCGCCGACCGGAACTGCGTGTTCTTGATCGACGGCCTCGGCTGGGAGCAGCTCAGGGCGCACCCCGAGGACGCCCCCTTCATGACGTCCCTGCTCGCCACCTCGCGCGGCGGCACCGGACGCCCGCTCACCGCCGGCTACCCGGCGACCACGGCCACCTCCCTCGCCTCGGTCGGCACCGGCCTGCCGCCCGGCGTGCACGGCCTTCCCGGCTACACCGTGCGCAACCCGGACACCGGCGAGCTGATGAACCAGCTGCGCTGGCAGCCCTGGGCCCCGCCCGGCCCCTGGCAGCCGTACCCGACGGTGTTCCAGCTGGCCCACGAGGCGGGCGTGCACGCCGCGCAGGTGTCGTCGCCGACCTTCGAGAACACCCCGCTGACCAGGGTCGCGCTCAGCGGCGGAACGTTCCTCGGGCGGCTGACCGGCGAGGACCGTATGGACCTGGCGGCCGAGCAACTGGCCGCGGGGGACCGCTCCCTGGTCTACACGTACTTCGCCGAGGTCGACGGCGCCGGCCACCGTTTCGGCGTCGACTCCGACACCTGGCGCGGCCAGCTCATGTACGCCGACCGCCTGGTCCAGCGTCTGGCGGAGCAACTGCCGCCGCGCAGCGCCCTCTACATCACCGCCGACCACGGCATGATCGACGTGCCCTTCGACGAAGAGCACCGCATCGACTTCGACGAGGACTGGGAGCTGAGCGCCGGAGTCGCCCTGCTCGGCGGCGAGGGCCGCGCCCGGCACGTCTACGCGGTGCCCGGCGCCGCGAACGACGTCCTGACCTGCTGGCGCGAGGTGCTCGGCGAGCAGTTCTGGGTGGCCTCACGCGACGAGGCCATCGCGGCGGGCTGGTTCGGCCCGAAGATCGACGAACGGGTGTACGGCCGTATCGGCGACGTGGTCGCCGCCGCGCGCGACGACGTGCTGCTCATCGCCTCCGAGCGGGAGCCGAAGGAGTCGGCGATGGTCGGCAACCACGGTTCGATGACCCCCGCCGAGCAGCTGGTCCCGCTGCTCGAAGTACGCTCCTGAAGCCCCATCCCGATCTCCCACGCCTGACCTCTCTCGCCGAAAGGTGCTCAACTCGACATGCCCGAGCTGGTGTTCTTCTCCGGAACGATGGACTGCGGGAAGTCGACGCTGGCTCTCCAGATCGAGCACAACCGCTCGGCGCGCGGCCTCCAGGGCATGATCTTCTCGCGCGACGACCGGGCCGGCGAGGGCAAGTTGTCCTCGCGCCTCGGCCTGGTCACGGACGCGGTGGAGGTCGAGGACGGCCAGGACCTCTACGCCTACCTCGTCGACCACCTCTCCCAGGGCGGCCGCGCGGACTACGTGATCGCCGACGAGGCGCAGTTCCTCGCGCCGGAGCAGATCGACCAACTCGCGCGGGTGGTCGACGACCTGGGCCTCGACGTCTACGCCTTCGGCATCACGACCGACTTCCGCTCCAAGCTGTTCCCCGGCTCCCAGCGGCTGGTGGAACTGGCCGACCGGGTCGAGGTGCTCCAGGTCGAGGCCTTGTGCTGGTGCGGCGCCCGGGCCACGCACAACGCCCGCACGATAGGCGGCGTCATGGTCGTCGAGGGTGCCCAGGTGGTCGTCGGAGACGTCACCCGCTCCGCCGACGAGGTCGGCTACGAGGTCCTGTGCCGCCGCCATCACAGGCGCCGCATGACCTCGGCGACGGCCCGAGCGGCGGCCCTGTCCCCGGACGTGTTGCCCGTGTCGTCCTCCTGACCACCGGGCGGTGCCTTCACCCCCGGCAGGGTCGGCAGAGCATCAGCGCTGCCGTCGCACCAGCGCGAACCGCGCCCCCTCCGGGTCCGCCACCATCGCCACCCGGCCGTGCGCCGTGTCGTGAGCCGGCTTGAGGACGTGGCCGCCCAGATGCACGAGGTGGTCCAGGGCGTCCTCGACATCGGCGACCTGGAAGTACGTCACCCAGTGCGGGCCCCGGTCGCGGGGCAGTGCCTGCCCCAGCCCGTGGATGCCGGCGACGGGCCCGCCCCCGAGGTGCAGGGTCACGTAGTCGAAGTCGGCGGACACCACCGGCTCCTCCTGGTAGCCGAACACCGACCGGTAGAACTTGGCGACGCTCGCCGACTCGAAGGTCAGCAGCTCGTTCCAGGCGGGTGTGCCGGGGACGCCCGAGACGGCCGTGCCGAGGTGCGCGGCGGCCTGCCAGACGCCGAAGACCGCACCCGAGGGATCGGCGCAGATCGCCAGGCGGCCGGCATCGGCGGCGTCCAGCGGGCCCACACCGATCGTGCCGCCGCAACTGCGCACCGTCTCGACGGTCAGATCCACATTCTCCGAGGCGAAGTAGGGAGTCCACGCGATGGGCAGATGACGGTCCGGCGGCAGTTGGCCGATGCCCGCCACCTCGTGTCCGTCGAGCAGCGCCCGTACATACGGGCCCAGTTGCCGGGGGCCCTGGTGGAACTCCCAGCCGAACAGCGTTCCGTAGAACTCCTGGGTCGCGTCCGGCCCGTGCACCATCAGGCTCACCCAGCAGGGCGTGCCGGGCGCGTGCCGAGCGGGTGTTGCGCCGTTCGGGCCGGCGGACTCCCGTGCGTCGGTCATCGTCACTCTCTTCTCGGCCTCGCGGTGGGCGCGCTCTCCGCAGCCCACGTGGGTACGCCCGGTGGGGCGACGCCTGTCCGGGAGAATGCCTGATGTGCGGGGCGCTGCCCCTTGCGGCGCGCTTGTCGGCACGTGTCGCTCAGCTGTACAGCACGTGCTTGTTCCCGTACACGGCGTGAGCGTCCCGGTCCGGCCGAGCACAGTAGCCGGACCTGGACGGCTCGGCCACCCCCGTGCGCGAGGATGGAGCCATGAACGCCATCATCTCCGCATCCGACCTCGCGAGCGATCTGACGGGCGCCAACCCGCCCGTCCTGCTCGATGTCCGCTGGCAGCTCACCGTGGCCAAGGCGACCGGTGAGCCGCCGTACGACGGCCGGGCCGCATACGAGGAAGGGCACCTTCCAGGGGCCGTCTTCGTCGACCTGGACCGGGAGTTGGCCTCGGCGCCGGGGGAGGGTGGCCGGCATCCGCTGCCCGACCTCGCGCACTTCGGTGCCGCGATGCGCCGGGCGGGCGTGTCGTCCGGGACGCCGGTGGTCGTCTACGACGGTGGCCAGGGCTGGGCGGCGGCCCGGGCGTGGTGGCTGCTGCGCTGGACGGGTCACCCGGACGTGCGGGTCCTCGACGGCGGGTTGCCGGCCTGGGAGGGGCCGTTGGAGAAGACCGTGCCGACTCCGGCCGAGGGCGACTTCGTGCCCGAGCCGGGGGCGGCCGGCCTGCTCGACGCCGACGCCGCCGCGGCGTTGGCGCGGTCCGGGGTGCTGCTGGACGCGCGGGCGGGGGAGCGGTACCGGGGCGAGGTGGAGCCGATCGATCCGGTGGCCGGGCACATCCCGGGAGCGGTGTCGGCGCCCACCACGGAGAACGTGGGGGCGGACGGGTGCTTCCTCCCCGCCGAGGAACTGCGCGCGCGTTTCAAGGGACTCGGTGTGACCGAGGACGCGCGGGTCGGCGTGTACTGCGGGTCGGGGGTGTCCGCCGCGCATGAGGTCCTGGCGCTGGCGGTCGTGGGCATTCCGGCGGAGCTGTACGTGGGTTCGTGGTCGCAGTGGTCCTCGGACCCGGACCGGCCGGTGGCCGTGGGACCGGATCCTCAGTGACCCGGAACGGGCGATCCTCAGCGGCCCCGGCATGAGCGCTCGTCAGTGACCCGAAATGAGCGATCCTCGCTAGCCCGGAACGAGCGAGGGCCGTGCCCGGAAGGCGCGGCCCTCGCTCTCGTACAACCGGTCGGCTACTCCTGCTTCTTGCGCCGCGTCCCGAACACGATCTCGTCCCAGCTCGGGACGGCGGCTCTGCGGCCCGGCCGGACGCCGTCGGCCTCGGCCTGGCGGTCGGTGGCCCCGACGAGCCGGTCGCGGTGGCTGCCGACGGAGCGCGGCATGAGGACGTCCGCGTAGGCGGAACCGGCCGAGGCAGCGGGGGCCGGGGGCTCCTCCGCCTCGGGTTCGGCGACGGGCTCCTCCTCGGGCTCCGGTGCTGGGCGCTCCGGCACCACCAGGTCACCGCGGAAGCTCGGCACCGCCTCCAGCAGGCTGGTCAGCGAGTCCCGCTCACCCGTGCTTTCCTCCACCGGCTCGGACGCCTGCGCCGGAAGGCTGGGCCGCTCACGGTCGGCGGAACGGTCCAGCGGCCGGTCGCGCGGCAGCCGGGCGATCCGCGGGACGAACGGGAAGCTGGGCTCGGGCGCGGCCAGGTCGTCGGTCTCGCCGATGAGCATGCGCGCCTCGTCGTCGACGGCCTGGACGAGCCGCCGGGGCGGGTCGTACGTCCAGCTCGCCGAGTGCGGTTCGCCGGCGACGCGGTAGACCAGCAGGACTTCCCACGTGCCGTCGTCGCGGCGCCACGAGTCCCACTGGACGGTGTCCTTCTCGGCACCGCGCAGCAGCAGTCGCTCGGCCACGGCCTCGCCCAGCGGCGGACCGGAGTTCTCGCCGGGGCGGCGGACCGGGGTCTTGCGGGCCCGCTCGGCCATGAACGCACGCTCGGCGAGCACCGGGCCCTCGAAGCGGCGGACCCGGTCGACGGGGATACCGGCCAGCTGCGCGACCTCTTCCGCGGTCGCGCCGGCTCGTATACGTGCCTGGATGTCGCGGGGGCGGAGGTGGCTCTCCACCTCGATCTCGATCTGGCCGAGGCGAGGACGGTCGCCGCGCACGGCGGCGCGGAGCCGTTCGTCGATCGGAAGCGTGTACTCCGTGCTGTCCGCAGCCTTCAGCACCAGCCGTGTGCCGTCATTCGAGACGGCCACGACACGCAGTTCGGGCATGGGGACCTCCCGGGTGGTGCCTGCCGACGTCACGTGCGTCGCTGCTTCCGCTAGTCGAGTGTGGCCTGCCCGGGTGCAGCCTGCCACAACCTTGCCGAGTTGCCCGGCGTGTCGGGCGCGGGCCCTGGATCGCCGTTATGGCACGGTTACCTATTCGCAACGCTAAGTGACGAACTCTGTCACCCTGTGCAACTAGCCCCCTCCCGGCGGTCCTTAAAGGCCCCGTACACCCTGACGGGAGACCGGACCCAGGGCTCGCAACAGTACTCCATTTGGGCCACGTGCGTGGATTGGCGCGCCGTCCAACTTCTGGCAAGGGGGCGGACTCGGCCGCCCGTTGCCCGCATTTCGCGATCTTGAACGTGGGGAACACCACCCCCAGCGCCTCCCCTACGCTCCCAGGACCCTCCGCAAGTAGTCGTTCTGGAACCGCCGATCAGGATCGAGCCGGTCCCGCAACGCCGTGAACTCGGCGAAGAGCGGGTACACCCGGGAGAAGTACTCGGCGTCCCTGGTGTGCACCTTGCCCCAGTGCGGACGGCCCTCGTGGGCGGTGAAGATCCGTTCGGCTGCGGTGAAGTACCGCTGATAAGGCGTGCCCTGGAACATGTGGACGGCGATGTAGGCGGTGTCCCGGCCCGAGGCGGTGGACAGCGTGATGTCGTCCGCCGGGGCGGTGCGCACCTCCACGGGGAAGCTGACCTTCAGGCCGGAGCGGTCGACCATCGTCTTCAGTTCGCGCAGCGCCTCGACGACGGCCGAGCGCGGAACGGCGTACTCCATCTCCACGAAGCGCACCCGGCGCGGAGACGTGAAGACCTTGTAAGGGATGTCCGTGTACGTCCGCGCGGACAGGGCCTTGCTGGAGATCTGGGCGATCGCGGGGATCGTGGCGGGCACCGCGCGGCCGACCCAGTTGGCCACCTGGAAGACCCCGTTGGAGAGGAACTCGTCCTCGAACCAGCTCTGGAGCTGCGGCACCGGCTTCTCCGGGCCCGCGCTGCGGTTGTTGCGCTTGGTGTTGGTGCTCCCGGTGTGCGGGAACCAGTAGAACTCGAAGTGCTCGTTCTCCGCCCAGAGTTCCTCGAAGTCGGCGAGAACCCGGTCGAACGGCATCGGTTCCTCGCGGGCCGTGAGCAGGAAGACCGGCTCCACGGCGAAGGTGATCGCGGTGACGATGCCCAGGGCGCCGAGGCCGATACGGGCGGCCGCGAAGACCTCCGGGTTCTCCTTCTCGGAGCAGGTGAGGACCGAGCCGTCGGCGGTGACCAGTTCCAGGCCCTTGATCTGGGCGGCGATCGAGCCGGAGTCGCGGCCCGTGCCGTGCGTGCCGGTACTGGTCGCTCCGGAGACCGTCTGTTCCATGATGTCGCCCATGTTCGTCAGCGACAGTCCCTCGCGGGCGAGGGCCATGTTGAGTCTCTTGAGCGGGGTGCCGGCCTCCACCGTGACGGTCATGGCCTCGCGGTCAATGGCGCGTATGCCGGTCAACAGTTGAGGGCGGATCAACACACCGTCCGTCGCCGCTATGGACGTGAAGGAGTGCCCGGTGCCGACGGCCTTCACCTTCAGGCCGTCCTCGGCGGCCCGCCGCACGGCGGCGGCCAGCTCGTCGACGGAGGCCGGGGTGACCTCCCGGGCGGGCCGCGCGGAGACGTTGCCGCCCCAGTTACGCCACGTGCCGTTCTTTCCGTTCGCTGTGCTGCTCAACGGAGCCTCCCCGACCCGTAGCCGGCCGCTTGAGCCGACGGAATCCGAGGAAACCCACCGCGACCGCGACGGCCCCGGCCACCACCGGAACCCCGTACCCGGCACGTGCACCGGCCGCGTCGATCACCCAGCCGGCCGCGGCGGAGCCGAGTGCGACCCCCACCGCGAGCCCCGTGCTCACCCAGGTCATGCCCTCGGTGAGCTGCGCACGTGGTACGTGCTCTTCGATCAGGGACATCGTCGTGATCATCGTCGGAGCGATGGACAGTCCCGCAACGAACAGCGCCACGGCCAGAAACGGCAAGTTTCCGACCAGTAGGAGGGGGATCATACTCACGGCCATGGCACACACGCCCAGCAACCACCGGCGTTCCGGCGCCCCGGCGAAGTGCAGCAGACCGAAGACCATGCCCGCCACGCAGGAGCCGGCCGCGTACAGCGCGAGGACGATGCTCGCGGCGGCCTTGTGCCCCTCCTCGTCGGCGAAGGCCACGGTGACCACGTCGACCGCCCCGAAGATCGCCCCGGTGGCCGCGAAGGTGGCCACCAGGACCTGAAGGCCCCGCGAGCGCAGGGCCGTGCCCCCGCCGCGGTGCTCGCGCGGGTGCGGCTCCGGCTCGGTGGCGCGCTGCGCGGTCAGCCAGAAGACGCCCACGGCCAGGAAACAGGCGGCGAGCAGCGGACCGGCCTCCGGGAACCAGGCCGTGGACAGGCCGATGGAGATGATCGGCCCGAAGATGAAGCACACCTCGTCCACCACGGACTCGAAGGAGTACGCGGTGTGCAGCTGCGGCGTGCCCCGATACAGCGCCGCCCAGCGGGCCCGGATCATCGCGCCGACGCTCGGCACGCAGCCGACGCCGGCGCACGCCGCGAACAGCACCCAGTCCGGCCACCCGTAGTGCGCCGCGCACAGCAGGACGGCCGCCGCGGTCAGCGAGATCAGCGTCGCCGGCCGCAGCACCCGCCGCTGGCCGTACTGGTCCACCAGCCGCGACACCTGCGGTCCGGCCACCGCCGCCGCCAGCGCGACGGTGGCCGACAGGGCACCGGCCAGGCCGTACCGCCCGGTGAGCTGGGAGACCATCGTGACGACGCCGATGCCCATCATCGACACCGGAATACGGCCGAGGAAGCCCGCGGCGGAGAAGCCCTTGCTGCCGGGGGCGGCGAACAGGGCGCGGTAGGGGCTGGGCACGGGGTCTCCGGAAGGCTCAGTAAGCTGCGAACGCAGTCGACACAGATTACGCCTCGGGGTCCGCCCGACGCACCCGTCAAGGCTCACTTCGGGCCGTCCGCCGCGCAGGTGTCACCCCGCCGTTTCCCGGCTGTCAGTGCAGGGTGGCAGGATCGACTCATGCCAGACGCGCGCGATGTCAGCCCCTACGACGCCCTGCTCCTGCTCTCCTTCGGCGGCCCGGAAGGCCCGGACGACGTGGTCCCGTTCCTGGAGAACGTGACGCGGGGGCGCGGCATCCCCAAGGAACGCCTCAAGGAAGTCGGGCAGCACTACTTCCTCTTCGGCGGGGTCAGCCCGATCAACGACCAGAACCGCGCCCTGCTGGACGCCCTGCGCAAGGACTTCGCGGAGCACGGCCTGGATCTGCCGGTCTACTGGGGCAACCGCAACTGGGCGCCGTACCTGACGGACACGCTGCGCGAGATGGTCGCCGACGGCCGCCGTCGCATCCTCGTCCTCGCCACCAGCGCCTACGCCTCCTACTCGGGCTGCCGCCAGTACCGCGAGAACCTCGCCGACGCGCTCGCGGCTCTGCAGGCCGAGGGGCTGGAGCTGCCGAAGGTCGACAAGCTGCGGCACTACTTCAACCACCCCGGTTTCCTGGAGCCCATGATCGACGGGGTGATCCGCTCGCTCGCCGAGCTGCCCGAGGACGTACGGGACGGGGCGCACATCGCCTTCTCGACGCACTCGATCCCGACGGCCTCCGCCGACACCTCCGGGCCCGTCGAGGACCACGGCGACGGCGGGGCGTACGTCAGGCAGCACCTGGACGTGGCGCAGCTGATCGCGGACGCCGTCCGGGAGCGCACCGGCGTCGACCACCCCTGGCAGCTCGTCTACCAGTCCCGCTCCGGCGCCCCGCACATCCCCTGGCTGGAGCCCGACATCTGCGACCACCTTCAGGAGCGGCACGCGGCCGGCGTCCCGGCCATGGTGATCGCCCCCATCGGCTTCGTCTCCGACCACATGGAGGTCCTCTACGACCTCGACACGGAGGCCAGGGCCAAGGCGGAGGAACTGGGGCTGCCGATGCGCCGCTCGGCCACCGTCGGCGCCGACCCGAGGTTCGCCGCCGCGGTCCGCGAACTCGTCGTGGAGCGCGCCGCCGTCGAGCGCGGGCAGGAGGTCACCCCCTGCGCCCTGGGCGCCCTCGGGGCGAGCCACCACCTCTGCCCGGTCGGCTGCTGCCCGGCCCGCGCCCCCCGCCCCGCCGCCGCGGGCGCCGACAGCACCTACGCGTGAGGAGCCCCGTGACCGACCCCCTGCACCAGGACCTGCTCGAACTCGCCCAGGAGGCCGCCCGGCGCGCGGGCGCGCTGCTGCGGGACGGCCGCCCGGCCGACCTCGCGGTGGCCGCGACCAAGTCCAGCCCCATCGACGTCGTCACGGAGATGGACATCGCGGCCGAGAAGCTGATCACCGGCCTGATCGCCGAGCGCCGCCCGGACGACGGCATCCTCGGTGAGGAGGGCGCAGCCACGGAGGGCACGAGCGGCGTCCGCTGGGTCATCGACCCGCTCGACGGCACGGTCAACTACCTGTACGGGCTGCCCACCTGGTCCGTCTCCGTCGCCGCCGAGCAGGACGGCGAGACCGTCGTCGGAGTCGTCGCGGCCCCGATGCGCGACGAGACCTTCCACGCCGTGCGCGGCGGCGGCGCCTGGGCCACCGGCGCCTGGGACGGCGAGCGCCGGCTGGCCTGCCGCCCCGCGCCGCCCCTGGACCAGGCGCTGGTCTCCACGGGCTTCAACTACGTCCACGAGGTCCGCGCCCACCAGGCCGAGGTCGCCCAGCGGCTGATCCCGCTGCTGCGCGACATCCGGCGCGGCGGTTCGGCCGCGGTCGACCTGTGCGACCTGGCGGCCGGACGCCTCGACGGCTACTACGAGCGCGGTCTGCACGCCTGGGACCTCGCGGCGGGCGACCTGATCGCCCGGGAGGCGGGCGCGCTGACCGGTGGACGCCCCGGAGAGCGCCCGTCAGGGGATCTGGCAGTCGCGGGTACCCCGGGCGTCTTCGAGCCCCTCCAGCGCCTCCTGGAGGACTTCGGCGCCTGGCACGACTGATCCCCGAAACCGACCCCTGGAACGACGAAGCGGGCCCCGGCGCTGGATTCGCCGGGGCCCGCTCCGTACGGCCTGATCAGACGCTCGTCGCGCCGACCTCCACACCGTGCTCGGCGGCGAGACGGCGCAGGTCGTCGAGCTCGCCCTGCTCCACCTCGACGAGGAAGTCGTCGCCCTCGTCGCGAGCCCGGGACAGATCGGACTCGGTCGCCCTTATGCGCTGCAGAAGTCCTGCGGTGAATGCGTCCATGCTGCGCCCCCTCGTCCTGGGTCGTGGGTCGTTGGCACGGGGGTGTGCCGTTCGGAAGGGACGATCACGTCTCCGGTGGATGCCCAGCGCCGCTCAGCTGGGCGGCGACGGTGCCGGACACCCACGCCCGCCCTGCGGCAAAGCGGGTTGACGCGCACCGCATGGTGGTGCGGTGCCAGCAGAGCGTGATCGTGGGATGTAAAGCCGTCCTCCCCAAGCTCCCTTCCGTGGAAACCTAACCGCGGGAGAAAATCTCTTATTCCGCGTCGGGCTCCGCCTCTCACCCGCCTTACCTCCGACTTATGGCCGAAAAGGGCAGGATGGAGGGCAACACACCAACACACCGTCGAAGACCCCTGCCCGGCTGCGCCTTGTGCGGCGCTGCGCGGGTGGACATGAGGAAGGACCAGGGACGTGCGCGTACTCGTCGTCGAGGACGAGCAACTGCTCGCCGATGCGGTGGCCACCGGACTGCGCCGGGAGGCCTTGGCCGTCGACGTCGTGTACGACGGAGCGGCCGCCCTGGAGCGCATCGGCGTCAACGACTACGACGTGGTCGTCCTCGACCGCGACCTCCCTCTCGTGCACGGCGACGACGTCTGCCGCAAGATCGTCGAGCTCGGCATGCCCACGCGCGTGCTGATGCTCACGGCCTCCGGCGACGTCAGTGACCGGGTGGAGGGCCTGGAGATCGGCGCCGACGACTATCTGCCCAAGCCGTTCGCGTTCAGTGAGCTCATCGCGCGCGTGCGCGCCCTCGGCCGGCGCACCAGCGTGCCCCTGCCGCCGGTCCTGGAGCGCGCCGGGATCAAGCTCGACCCCAACCGCCGCGAGGTCTTCCGCGACGGCAAGGAGGTCCAGCTCGCCCCCAAGGAGTTCGCCGTCCTTGAGGTGCTGATGCGCAGCGAGGGAGCCGTCGTCTCGGCCGAGCAGCTGCTGGAGAAGGCCTGGGACGAGAACACCGACCCGTTCACGAACGTCGTCCGCGTGACGGTCATGACCCTGCGCCGCAAGCTCGGCGAGCCGCCCGTGATCGTTACCGTCCCCGGCTCCGGCTACCGGATCTGATCGACCGTGGCCACCACTCCCGCGCCTCCCAAGGCGCCCCCGAAGCCCACCTGGGACCCCAGGCGGCCCGCGCCGCCGCTCCCCTGGCTGCGCCCGACCATCCGCATAAGGCTCACGCTGCTCTACGGCGGCATGTTCCTGATCGCCGGCATCCTGCTGCTGTCGATCATCTACCTGCTGGCCGCGGAGGCGCTGAACGTGGGCAGCGAGCTGCCGTTCAAGATCGTCGAGGGCAAGGTCACCAGCGACATCTGCAACCTGCCCGACCAGGCCTCGCCCAGCGAGTTCAACAACGCCATGAACCACTGCGTCAACGAGCAGCGCCAGAGCGCCCTGGACAACCTGCTCAGCCGCTCGCTGCTGGCGCTGCTCGGTCTGGCGGTCATCGCCTTCGCCTTCGGCTACGCCATGGCCGGCCGGGTCCTGTCGCCGCTGGGCCGGATCACCCGCACCGCCCGCGCGGTGGCGGGCTCCGACCTGTCCCGCCGGATCGAGCTGGACGGCCCGGACGACGAGCTGAAGGAGCTGGCGGACACCTTCGACGACATGCTGGAGCGGCTGCAGCGCGCCTTCACCGCCCAGCAGCGCTTCGTCGGCAACGCCTCGCACGAGCTGAGAACACCGCTGGCGATCAACCGCACGCTCCTCGAGGTGCACCTGTCCGACCCGGGCGCACCGGTGGAACTCCAGCAACTCGGCAAGACGCTGCTGGCCACCAACGAGCGCAGCGAGCAACTCGTCGAGGGCCTGCTGCTGCTCGCCCGCAGCGACAACCAGGTCGTCGAGCGGGGGCCGGTGGACCTCGCCGAGGTCGCCTCGCAGGCCATCGACCAGGTGCACGGCGAGGCCGAGGCCAAGGGCGTGCAGATCCGCGGCGAGCAGAAGCCCGCGGTCGTCCAGGGCAACGGCGTGCTGCTGGAGCGGATCGCGCTCAACCTGGTGCAGAACGCCGTGCGCTACAACGTGACCGAGGGCGGCTGGGTCGAGGTCACCACCGACGTCCAGCACGGCCAGGCGGTCCTGGTCGTCTCCAACACCGGGCCGGTCGTACCGGCGTACGAGATCGACAACCTCTTCGAGCCGTTCCGGCGGCTGCGGACGGAGCGCACGGGCAGCGACAAGGGCGTCGGACTCGGTCTGTCCATCGTCCGGTCGGTGGCCCGGGCGCACGGCGGGCACATCTACGCCCAGCCGCGCGAAGGGGGTGGGCTCGTGATGCGAGTCACGCTGCCCATCTGAGATCATGTCGCCGATCAATTCGGCGACACACGGGGATGTTCGCTTTGCGCTGAATTTTCGAGATCGCACCGCGAGTGCCCCGTGTGTGATCGATCACAGGGGCGCCTTTCTGGCCATCTACTCTCCGTGATCATGCACCCTGTCGGAAAGCCGGGAAAATCCCGGTTTTCGGGGGTCTTGATCACGGGAAGTACACGGTGAGACGCCTTTGTAGTGCGGCATTCGGACCGTGTACGGTCCCCATCGCCATCCAAGCCGATCACTCGTGAGGAGTCCGGTTGGGTGTCGATTGAGTAACAGACCTTGATGTGAGGCAAAATCTCCGCCTCAGGTCGGGCACAAGTCCGGCCTCTCACGCGTTACGTGCGCTGGAGACACCGCAGACACCCAGAGGGGGAGAGCGACATGGCAACCGATTACGACACTCCACGCAAGACCGACGACGACGTTGACTCGGACAGCCTCGAAGAGCTGAAGGCTCGGAGGAACGACAAGTCGGCCTCCGCAGTGGACGTCGACGAGTTCGAGGCCGCCGAAGGCCTCGAGCTGCCCGGCGCCGATCTCTCGAACGAGGAGCTGGCAGTCCGAGTGCTCCCGAAGCAGCAGGACGAGTTCACCTGCATGAGCTGCTTCCTGGTGCACCACCGCAGCCAGCTGGCCCGGGAGAAGAACGGTCAGCCGATCTGCCGCGACTGCGACTGAGGGCGGGTCGGCCGTGACTGGCTCGACCCCTCCCTGGAAGCGCCGCTTCTCCAAGCGGAAGGCGGACGAAGGGCCGATCGACGGCCCGCAGCACGACGCGCGTGACGACGAGCGAGGCTCAACCGGTACGGGGACGGCCTCGCTCGAACCGGCAGCGGACCGGGGTGACCTCCCGGCCTCCGTGGACGTCCCCGCACCCGTCACCCGACGACGGGCGGGGGCGATCCGGGAGCGGGCCTGGGAAGGCGCCCGCAAAGGCGGCGAACGGGCCCGTGCGGGGCTCGCGCACCTCGCCGACCGGATCATCGAACTGGCCCCGCGCGTCCCCGTGCGGGACCTGGCGACCCTGCGCCGGCAGTTCCCGGGCCTCGGGCCGGAAGAGCTCGCGGACAAGCTCGTCGCGGGCGCGGCGAAGGCGACGGCGACGGTCGGAGCGGGCATCGGCGCCGCGGCGATGCTTCCCGTGCCGCCCGCGATGCCCACGGAACTGGCCGCCGAGATCACCGGCGTCGCGGCGATCGAGCTGAAGCTGATCGCCGAGCTCCACGAGGTCTACGGCGTACGGCCGCCCGGCAGCCTCAAGCAGCGCAGCACGGCGTACCTCGATGCCTGGTCGGGGGAGCGCGGGATCGACGCGACCAAGCCCTCGACCCTGAGCATGGCGCTGAACAGCCGCATGAAGCGCGACCTGCGGCAGCGGATCATGAAGCGGATGGTCCGCAGCATGCCGAACCTGGTGCCGTTCCTGGTGGGCGCCGCCGTCGGGGCGGCCATGAACCGCAGCGAGACGAGAAAGCTCGCCGCCCGGATCCGCGAGGACCTGCGCAAGATCCAGGTGCCCTGGGAGGCCCTGGAGTCACTCCCCGCCCTGGAACGTCCGGCGGACGCCCTGGAGATGGGCGAGATCACCCACGATCCGCTGGGTCGCCTCGACGAGAGACACGACCAGCGCGAGGACGGACGCTGAGGCGGTGCGTGTGCGCGCCGTCGGTCTGCCGTCAGCGGCCGGATGAACCCCCGCGCAAGTGTGCTACGCCTGCTTCGCAGCCCTCAGAGCCTCCGCCAGGCGCTCCGGCTCGCGCGTGGACAGGTACAGGTACGGAGTCGGGTCCTCCGGGTCCGTGACCTCCACGCGCAGGGCGGTGGGGATGTAGGCGCGCAGCAGCATGAAGGCGCGCGGGTCGGCCTTGTGGGTGCGCCAGGCACGGGTTTCCTCCGCGTCCAGGACCTCCGCCTCGCCCAGGGCCGCCACCGGGATCTTCGCCTCGCCCGCGATCAGGGCGTCGCCCACCACACGGATGCGGACCGAGCCGTACGAACTGGCGGCGACGGCCGCGACCGCCGTGCCGCCGGCCAGGCCGCCGAGCATCGGCAGCGTGCCGAACGGGAGCAGGACCAGGGCCATGGAGACCCCGACCAGGAACGAGATCAGCCACCAGGACCGGGGAGCGGTCAGGCGTTCTTCGTACGGGGCGGCGGAGAGCTGCATGGAGCCAAGCTTGACACGGTGTCCGGAAGGGGCCGACGCGCGGGTAAGGTCTCCGGCTGTGAGTCGTACTTCCACTGCTCTTCAGCCTCCGGACGACGCCGTGCGACCGGTGCGGCATCCGGACGCTCCGGCGCCCGGTGAGCCCCTCGGCGCGCACTACGGCCAGTGTTTCGGCTGTGGCGGCGACCAGCCGCACGGGCTGCACCTGGAGGCCCGGGCCGGCGAAGGCGTGTCACTCACCGCCGAGTTCACCGTGCAGCCCGCCCACCAGGGCGCCCCGGGCCTCGCCCACGGCGGTGTGCTCACCTCCGCCCTGGACGAGACCCTCGGCTCGCTGAACTGGCTGCTGCGCACGATCGCCGTGACCGGACGGCTGGAGACCGACTTCGTGCGGCCCGTGCCCGTCGGCACCACGCTGTATCTGGAGGCGGAGGTGACGGCGGTGGCCGGGCGGAAGATCTACTCGACCGCCACCGGACGGGTCGGCGGTCCCGACGGGCCCGTCGCCGTCCGCGCCGACGCGCTCTTCATCGAGGTCAAAGTCGACCACTTCGTCGACCACGGCCGCCAGGAGGAGATCCGGGCGGCCATGAACGACCCGGACCAGGTCCGGCGTACCCGCGCCTTCGAGGTGAACCCATGACCTTCACGAGCCCTGTGAGCCGTCAACCGGTGGACGTGCTGATCCGGCGCGTCGATCCGGACGTACCGCTTCCGTCGTATGCGCACCCCGGGGACGCGGGAGCCGATCTGCGGACCACCGAGGCGTGCCGACTGGCGCCGGGCGAGCGGGCCGTGCTGCCCACGGGTGTGTCTGTGGCGCTGCCGGAGGGGTACGCGGCCTTCGTGCACCCCCGGTCCGGCCTGGCCGCCCGCTGCGGCGTCGCCCTGGTGAATGCCCCGGGGACGGTTGATGCCGGGTACCGTGGGGAGATCAAGGTGATCGTGGTGAATCTCGACCCGCGCGAGGCCGTGCGGTTCGAGCGCTTCGACCGGATTGCCCAACTGGTCGTCCAGCAGGTCGAGAGGGTCCGCTTCCAGGAGGTGGCGGAGCTTCCCGGCTCCGCGCGGGCCGAGGGGGGCTTCGGGTCCACCGGAGGACACGCCGCGGTGGACGGGACGAGCGACACAAGCGGTCAGGCCGCCCTGGGCGGTCAGGCGGGTGGGAATCGATACGCTTCGGTCGTATCCGACCGGGAAGGACAGTGACGTGTTCGGACGTCGCAAGAAGAGGGATGCCGCCGAGGACGCGGCCGGCGAGGCCGAGCAGGTCGTCGACGGTGTCGACAGTGAGGCGGGCGGCGAGAGCGAGCGCCTGAGGCTCGAACCGGCGCCGCGGCCGAACGGGCCCTGGGACAGCTCCGAGGTCCGCGACCCGGGCGAGGGCCGGGTCGACCTGGGTGGTCTGTTCGTGCCCGGCGTCGACGGCATGGAGCTGCGGGTCGAGGTCGCGGGTGACGCGATCGTGGCGGCGACGGTCGTGCTGCGGGACAGCGCCATCCAGCTGCAGGGCTTCGCCGCGCCCAAGCGTGAGGGCATCTGGGGCGAGGTGCGCGAGGAGATCGGCTCGGGCATCACCCAGCAGGGCGGCATCGTCGACGAGGTCGAAGGGCCGCTGGGCTGGGAGCTGCGAGCCCAAGTGCCGGTGCAGCTGCCGGACGGCACCGGCGGCTTCCAGGTCGTGCGGTTCGTCGGTGTGGACGGCCCCCGCTGGTTCCTGCGCGGGGTCATCTCGGGCCAGGGCGCGGTGCAGCCGCAGGCCGCCGGACTGCTGGAGCAGATCTTCCGGGACACCGTCGTGGTCCGCGGTGAGGGCCCCATGGCGCCGCGCGACCCGATCGTCCTGAAGCTGCCCGACGACGCCCAGATGGTTCCCGAGGGCGTCCAGCAGGAGGAGGGCTCCCGTTTCGCCGGCGGAATGGGCCAGCTCCAGCGCGGACCGGAGATCACCGAGGTTCGCTGAGCGTCGCAGAGACAGCAGGGCCGCACTCCCCAGGGGGTGCGGCCCTTTCTCGTGCGTGGAGCCTTGACGGGTTATTGGTCTGTACCTACCGTCTCCGTCCAACGCGTCTGTTCATAAAGGCGCTTCACGTTCACATACGAGAACGGAAGGCCCCCCGCGTATGCGCAGAACCGGACTCTTGGCGGCCGCGGCCGCCCTCGTCGCCGGCGTGCTCGCCTGGCCCGCCGACGCCGCTCCCAGCGCCCCCGGCACCTTCGTCCACCCCGGAGTCACCGTCTCCAAGGGCCAGCTGGACTTCACCCGCTCCAAGGCCAACGCCGGCGCCCAGCCCTGGAAGAGCGCCTTCGACCGGATGATGGCGAGCACGTACGCCGACCTGAACCGCACGCCCAGGCCCCGGGCGGTCGTCGAGTGCGGTTCGTACTCCAACCCCGACAACGGCTGCACCGACGAACGCGAGGACGCGATCGCCGCCTACACCCAGGCCCTCGCCTGGTACGTCACCCGCGACGAACGGCACGCGCGCAAGGCGATCGAGCTGATGGACGCCTGGTCCGCCGTGATCCGCGACCACACCAACAGCAACGCGCCCCTGCAGACCGGCTGGGCCGGTTCCTCCTGGCCCAAGGCCGCCGAGATCATCAAGTACACGTACACCGGCACCTGGACCGACTCCGGCCGCTTCGCCACCATGCTCCGCACCGTGTACCTGCCCGAGGTGATCAACGGCTCGAACTCCAACGGCAACTGGGAGCTGTCGATGATGGAGGCCGCCGTCGGCATCTCCGTCTTCCTGGAGGACAAGGTGTCGTACGACAAGGCCATGGCGAAGTTCCGCACGCGCACGGCCGCCTACGTCTACCTGGCCTCCGACGGCGACCTGCCGAAGACCGTGCCGAGCCAGAACCTCAACACCCGGGAGAAGATCGTCAAGTACTGGCAGGGCCAGTCGACCTTCGTCGACGGCCTCAGCCAGGAGACCTGCCGGGACTTCACGCACACCGGGTACGGCCTCTCCGCCATCTCGCACGTCGCCGAGACCAGCCGGATCCAGGGGCAGGACCTCTACGGAACCGATGTCGGCGAGCGGCTGCGGCACGGGCTCGGCTTCCACGCCAAGTACCAGCTCGGTACCGCCGCCCCCGGCTGGCTGTGCGGCGGCTCGCTGAAGCCGGGGCTCGGGCCGATACCCGAGGTCGGCCACAACGCCCTGGCCAACCGTCTCGGACACGCCATGACCAACACCGAGACGCTGACCCTGCGCGGCCGTCCCGCAGGCAGCAACAACCTCTTCGTCGCCTGGGAGACCCTCACCCACGGCGACAACCCCGCGTGAGGCTCTGAACGGCCGGGCGCGTCAGGGTTCCGTCAAGGACGGTCCCGCCGACGTGCCCGGCACCGCTGTGCCGCTCTTCCCGGCCGTAAGCTCGACGCTGCGCAGGCAGCGGACCGGAAGACAATGGGGCCATGGCACGCGGCAACCTTCGGATCTACCTCGGTGCGGCACCGGGCGTCGGCAAGACGTACGCGATGCTGTCCGAGGCGCACCGCCGCGTCGAGCGGGGCACCGACTGCGTGGTCGCCTTCGTCGAGCACCACGGCAGGCCCCGCACCGAGCTGATGCTGCACGGGCTGGAGCAGGTGCCGCGCAGGGAGCTGGAGTACCGGGGCGGCGTCTTCCCGGAGATGGACCTCGACGCCGTCCTCGCCCGCCGCCCGCAGGTCGCCCTGGTGGACGAACTCGCCCACACGAACGTCCCCGGCTCCCGCAACGCCAAGCGCTGGCAGGACGTGGAGGAACTGCTCGCGGCAGGCATCGACGTCGTCTCGACCGTCAACATCCAGCACCTGGAGTCCCTCGGCGACGTCGTCGAGTCGATCACCGGTGTGCGGCAGCAGGAGACCGTGCCGGACGAGGTCGTACGGCGGGCCGGCCAGGTCGAGCTGGTCGACATGTCGCCCGAGGCGCTGCGGCGGCGGATGGCGCACGGCAACATCCACACACCCGACAAGGTCGACGCGGCCCTGTCGAACTACTTCCGCCCCGGCAACCTGACCGCCCTGCGCGAGCTGGCGCTGCTCTGGGTGGCCGACCGGGTCGACGCCCACCTCACCCAGTACCGCAGCGACCACCGGGTGTCGCGGATCTGGGGCTCGCGCGAGCGGATCGTGGTCGGCCTGACCGGCGGGCCCGAGGGCCGGACGCTCATCCGCCGGGCGGCGCGGCTGGCCGAGAAGGGCGCCGGCGGCGAGGTACTCGCCGTCTACATAGCCCGCAGCGACGGGCTGACCTCGGCCTCGCCCAAGGAACTGGCGATGCAGCGGACCCTCGTCGAGGACCTCGGCGGAACGTTCCATCACGTGGTCGGCGACGACATACCGGCCGCGCTGCTCGCCTTCGCCCGCGGGGTGAACGCCACGCAGATCGTGCTGGGCTCCTCGCGCCGCAAGACCTGGCAGTACGTCTTCGGACCCGGTGTCGGCGCGACCGTCGCCCGGGAGTCCGGGTCCGACCTCGACGTGCACATCGTCACCCACGACGAGGTCGCCAAGGGCCGCGGACTGCCGGTGGCCCGGGGCGCGCGCCTCGGGCGGTCCCGGCGGGTGTGGGGCTGGCTGGTCGGTGTCGCCGGCCCGCCTGCCCTGGCGGCGGTGCTCAGCGCCGTCGACCTCGGCCTCGCCAACGACATGCTGCTGTTCCTGGCGCTGACCGTGGCGGCGGCCCTGCTCGGCGGGCTGTTCCCGGCGCTGGCCTCGGCCGCGGTGGGCTCCCTGCTGCTGAACTACTTCTACACACCGCCCCTGCACCGGTGGACCATCGCCGACCCGAAGAACATCGTCGCCATCGTGATCTTCGTGGCCGTCGGTGCCGCGGTGGCCTCCGTGGTCGACCTCGCCGCCCGCCGCACCCACCAGGCGGCCCGGCTGCGGGCCGAGTCCGAGATCCTGTCCTTCCTCGCGGGCAACGTGCTGCGCGGCGAGACCGGCCTGGAGGACCTGCTGGAACGGGTCCGGGAGACCTTCGGCATGGAGTCGGCCGCGCTGCTGGAACGGGCGAGCGACGTCGAGCCGTGGACCTGCGCCGGCCGCGCCGGGCAGGGACGTCCCGTCGAGCGGCCCGACCAGGCGGACGTGGACATGCCGGTCGGGGACCACATGGCGCTCGCGCTGACCGGCCGCGTCCTGCCCGCCGAGGACCGCCGCGTGCTGGCCGCCTTCGCCGCCCAGGCCGCCGTCGTCCTGGACCGCCGCAGGCTCCAGGAGGAGGCCGGCCGGGCCCGCACGCTCGCCGAGGGCAACCGCATCCGTACGGCGCTGCTCGCCGCCGTCAGCCACGACCTGCGCACCCCGCTCGCCGGGATCAAGGCGGCGGTGACCTCCCTGCGCTCCGAGGACGTCGAGTGGTCCGAGGAGGACCGGGCGGAGCTGCTGGCGGGCATCGAGGAGGGCGCCGACCGCCTCGACCATCTCGTCGGGAACCTGCTCGACATGTCCCGGCTCCAGACCGGCACGGTCACGCCGCTGATCCGCGAGATCGACCTAGACGAGGTGGTGCCGATGGCGCTCGGCGGCGTGCCCGAGGGCAGTGTCGGTCTGGACGTCCCGGAGACCCTGCCCATGGTCGCCGTGGACCCCGGGCTGCTGGAGCGGGCCATGGCCAACCTCGTCGAGAACGCCGTCAAGTACAGTCCGTCCGGCACGCCCGTGCTGGTCGCCGCCAGCGCGCTCGCCGACCGGGTCGAGGTGCGGGTGGTCGACCGGGGGCCGGGCGTCCCCGACGAGGCCAAGGACCGCATCTTCGAGCCCTTCCAGCGCCACGGCGACGCCCCGCGCGGCGCCGGCGTGGGACTGGGGCTCGCGGTGGCGCGCGGCTTCGCCGAGGCCATGGGCGGCACGCTCGACGCCGAGGACACGCCCGGCGGCGGGCTCACCATGGTCCTCACCCTCCGCGCGGCCGGAGCGCGCCCGGAGCTCCGCCGTGCGGCGGAACACACAGCCGAACCGGAAAGGCAGGCCTCATGACTCGTGTGCTGGTGGTCGACGACGAGCCGCAGATCGTGCGCGCCCTCGTGATCAACCTCAGGGCACGCAGGTACGAGGTCGACGCCGCCCACGACGGCGCCACCGCCCTCCGGCTCGCGGCCGCCCGCCACCCCGACGTGGTCGTCCTCGACCTCGGCCTGCCCGACATGGACGGTGTCGAGGTGATCAGAGGGCTGCGCGGCTGGACCCGGGTGCCGATCCTGGTGCTGTCCGCCCGGCACACCTCCGACGAGAAGGTCGAGGCGCTGGACGCGGGCGCCGACGACTACGTCACCAAGCCCTTCGGCATGGACGAACTGCTGGCCCGGCTGCGGGCCGCCGTGCGCCGGGCCGAGCCGGCCGGGGGCGGTGAGGAGGACGTGATCGTGGAGACCGGCGAGTTCACCGTCGACCTGGCCGCGAAGAAGGTCGACCGCGCGGGCAAGGACGTACGGCTGACTCCCACGGAGTGGCACCTGCTGGAGGTCCTCGTCCGCAACAGCGGCCGACTGGTCGGGCAGAAGCGGCTGCTCCAGGAGGTGTGGGGGCCGTCGTACGGGACGGAGACCAACTATCTGCGCGTCTACATGGCGCAGCTGCGGCGGAAGCTGGAGGCGGACCCCTCCCATCCGAAGCACTTCATCACGGAGCCGGGGATGGGATACCGGTTCGAGAAGTGAGGTCCTCGCCACGGCACTACGTGGCTTCCAGCAGGCCCCGGTACGCTCTAGACATGAGTGCTGTTCCTCGTTCGCAGAAGCCTGCGGGCCGGTTCCGGCGCATGCTCGACCGGCTCTCCTCGTCACAGGAGGACCTGGAGTCCGAGGAGCTGCGCGAGGACACCGAGACCACGGGCTGTATCCGGATCGGAGACTGCCAGGACCGGCAGATAGTGACGGTTACTGGTACCTTGCGCACGGTCACCCTGCGACCGCGCGCCGGAGTCCCGGCCCTGGAGGCCGAGCTGTTCGACGGCTCCGCCGCGCTGGACGTGGTGTGGCTCGGCCGGCGCTCGATCGTGGGCATAGAGCCGGGGCGAAAGCTGATCGCATCGGGCCGGGTCTCCATGAGCCGGGGCCGCCGGGTGCTGTTCAATCCCAAGTACGAACTGAGACCCCTCGGACGGGAGTAGCCGGTGACGTCGCTCGACAAGCCGACCGAAGAGACATCTGCGGACGACGCCCGGGCGGTGACCGAGGCCGCCCTGTTCGAAGCGTTCGGCGGCGTGCGGGGCATGGTCGAGACGGTGCTGCCCGGCCTGCTGTTCGTCACCATCTACACGATCAACAAGGACCTGCACCTGTCGGCGATCGCGGCGCTGGCCGTGTCGCTGGTGCTGGTCGTGGTCCGGCTGGTGATGAAGGACACCGTCAAGCACGCCTTCAGCGGTGTCTTCGGCGTGGCCTTCGGTGTCGTCTTCGCGATGATGACCGGCAATGCCAAGGACTTCTACCTGCCCGGCATGCTCTACACGCTGGGCCTGGGACTCGCCTACATCATCACCACGCTGTGCGGTGTCCCGCTGATCGGGCTGATCCTCGGCCCGGTCTTCAAGGAGAACCTCTCCTGGCGCACGCGGAACCCCGGCCGCAAGAAGGCGTACGCGAAGGCCAGTTACGCATGGGGCGCGATCCTGCTCGCCAAGTGCGCGATCCTCTTCCCGCTGTACTGGTGGGCCGACACCACACAGCTGGGCTGGGTCCTGATCGCCCTGAAGATCCCGCCGTTCCTGCTCGCCGTATGGCTCACGTGGGTCTTCCTGGCGAAGGCGCCCGCGCCGATCGACGTGTTCGCGGAGATGGAGGCGGAGGAGAAGGCCGCGCAGGAGAGGGAACGGGAGGCTGCTGCCCGGTCCGCCGAGCAGTGAGGCTCCACCAGAGCTGAAGGAAGCCGAGAGAAGGGGCGTCCCGGAAACCCGGGACGCCCCTTCTGCTTGCTCACCGCGGGGCCCCGCTCAGCTCGCCGCGCTGTCCCGGCGTACCGACAGCAGGTCCTCCAGCTGCTCCTCACGGGCCTGTGCGGCCACGAAGAGGAGTTCGTCGCCCGCCTCCAGGGAGTCCTCCCGCGAAGGCGTCAGGACGCGGGTGCCGCGGATGATCGTGACCAGGGACGTGTCCTCGGGCCACTCGACGTCCCCGACCTGCGTGCCGGCCAGGGCCGACTCCTCCGGCAGGGTCAGCTCGACCAGGTTGGCGTCGCCGTGGCTGAAGCGGAGCAGGCGGACCAGGTCGCCCACGCTCACCGCCTCCTCGACCAGCGCCGACATCAGGCGTGGCGTGGAGACGGCGACGTCCACGCCCCAGGACTCGTTGAACAGCCACTCGTTCTTCGGGTTGTTCACCCGGGCGACCACCCGCGGAACGCCGTACTCCGTCTTGGCCAGGAGCGAGACGACCAGGTTCACCTTGTCGTCGCCGGTCGCGGCGATGACGACGTTGCAGCGCTGGAGCGCCGCCTCGTCCAGGGACGTGATCTCGCAGGCGTCGGCCAGCAGCCACTCGGCCTGCGGGACGCGTTCGACCGAGATGGCGGTCGGCGCCTTGTCGATCAGCAGGACCTCGTGGCCGTTCTCCAGCAGTTCGCCCGCGATCGAGCGGCCGACCGCGCCGGCACCGGCAATGGCGACCCTCATCAGTGACCGCCCTCCTCTTCGGGACCCTTGGCGAACGCCGCCTCGACTTTGTCGACCTCGTCGGTGCGCATCATCACGTGCACCAGATCGCCCTCCTGCAGCACCGTCTGCGAGGTGGGCAGGACCGCCTCGCCGAGCCGGGTCAGGAACGCCACGCGCACCCCGGTCTCCTCCTGGATCCGGCTGATCTTGTGGCCGACCCAGGCGGGGGAGGTGTGCACCTCGGCGAGCTGGACGCCGCCGGTGGGGTCACGCCAGAGCGGTTCGGCGCCCGAGGGGAGCAGGCGGCGCAGCATCTGGTCGGCCGTCCAGCGGACGGTCGCGACGGTGGGGATGCCCAGGCGCTGGTAGACCTCGGCGCGGCGGGGGTCGTAGATGCGGGCGGCGACGTTCTCGATGCCGAACATCTCGCGGGCCACCCGCGCGGCGATGATGTTGGAGTTGTCACCGCTGGAGACCGCGGCGAAGGCGCCGGCCTCCTCGATGCCCGCCTCGCGCAGGGTGTCCTGGTCGAAGCCGACCCCGGTGACCCGGCGGCCGCCGAAGGAGGAGCCCAGGCGGCGGAAGGCGGTGGGGTCCTGGTCGACCACGGCGACCGTGTGGCCCTGTTGCTCCAGGTTCTGGGCCAGGGCGGAGCCCACCCTTCCGCAACCCATGATCACAATATGCATCGCGTCACACCGTGCTTCCTACGGGCCCTCTGACCGTCAACAATGTCCTGCTCATGTCTCTCTTTCGGCTCGCCAGGCACCAGTCGCGGCCTGAGTGCGGGCCGCCAGGCAACATCATGCCGGTGGAATCACGCGATGATGCCTTCCGGGGCCGGTGCCGCGTTCGACTGCCCGACTCCAACGTATCGGCAAAGTCGAGGGGGTTGCCGAGGGCCCTGCCGGGCCTCGGTGGGGGAGGAATCCGACATGAGCAGCGAGATCGACATCCTCGTCCTGGGCGGCGCGGGCGTGGACACGATCGTGCACGTGCCCGAGCTGCCCGTGCCGTTCGCCGACAGCCACATGATCCGGCCCGGGATCGTGACGCGCGCGGGGCAGAGCGGGGACTTCGTCGCGCTGGCCGCGAGCGCGCTGGGGCTGCGCACGCACCACGTCGACATGCTGGGCGACGACCCCGAGGGCGACCTGGTCCGCGCCCTGCACCGCGACCGCGGCATCGCGCTCACCGCCGTCCCCCAGCCGCTCGGCACCAGGCGCGCGGTCAATCTCGTCGGACCCGACGGCCGGCGGCTGTCGCTGTACGACGCCACCCGCTCGGCTGAGACGGACCGGCTGCCCGAGTCCACGCTGCGGGAACTGGCCGCGGCCAGCCGGCACGCCCATGTCGTCATCACCCAGCCGTGCGCGCACGCGCTGCCCGTCCTGCGCGAGGCGGGCATCACGATCTCGACCGACCTGCACGACTGGGACGGCTCCAACCCCTACCACGAGCCCTTCGCCCACCAGGCCGACCTGGTCTTCCTGTCCAGCACGGCCCTGGCCGACCCGGAGCGGACCATGCGGCGGATCACCGAGCGGGGCAGGGCCCGGACCGTCGTCGCCACCGCCGGCGCGGACGGCGCGTACCTCCTCGCCGACGGCGAGCTGACCCACGTACCCGCCGCCACGCCCCCGGCCCCGGTCGTCGACTCCAACGGCGCGGGCGACGCCTTCGCCGCCGCGTTCCTCCACGCCTGGCTGCAGGGCGCCCCGCCCCACCACTGCGCCCTGCACGGCACAGTGGCCGGCGCATACGCCTGCACGGTCCCGTCGACCCGGACGGACAGCATCGGGCCGGAGGAACTGCGTGCGGGGGTGGCGGAGCGGGCGCGGGTAGGCAGCGGGCCGAGCGACGCAAGTCGATGACGGGCTGCGGTGCCGCCACGGCTCCTGTCTCAGCGTGTCCCCGCAGAAACCTCCTTACGACGGCTGATGCTGCGCACGCTCGCCAGTGTGAGGATCCCGAGGGCTACGAGGGCGGCCGTGGCGCCGATCAGTTCTGCGGTGGGGTGCATGGGACCTCCAGGGGCGGCAACGGCCGGGAGACGGACGGGGCTTAGTCATATAGGCATGGGATCCGGGGGACCCGCCGAACCCGCAGCCGCAGCAGCCTCTGAATTCACTCGGAGAGCAGACGGAACGCCGATGGGGGGTGGCGGGTGGGCGAGCCCGCAATCGAACGCTTACGATCCACTGTTGTGTCCAAACTGACCGACGTGCCCAAACGGATCCTGATCGGGCGCGCACTGCGCAGTGACCGGCTGGGGGAAACGCTCCTGCCGAAGCGCATCGCACTACCCGTTTTCGCCTCCGACCCGCTGTCCTCCGTCGCGTACGCGCCGGGGGAGGTGCTGCTGGTCCTGTCGATCGCGGGTGTGACGGCGTACCACTTCAGTCCGTGGATCGCGGTCGCGGTCGTCGTGCTGATGTTCACCGTGGTGGCCTCGTACCGGCAGAACGTGCACGCCTACCCCAGCGGTGGCGGCGACTACGAGGTGGCGAACACCAACCTCGGCCCCCGAGCCGGCCTGACGGTCGCGAGCGCGCTGCTCGTCGACTACGTCCTCACCGTCGCGGTGTCGATCTCCTCCGGCATCGAGAACCTGGGCTCCGCGATCCCGTTCGTGGTCGAACACAAGGTGCTCTGCGCGATCGGCGTGATCGTGCTGCTGACGTTGATGAACCTGCGCGGCGTGAAGGAGTCGGGCTCGCTGTTCGCCATCCCGACGTACGTCTTCGTCGCGGGCGTCTTCACCATGATCGCCTGGGGCGCCTTCCGCGGACTGGTCCTGGACGACACCATGCGCGCCCCGACGGCGGACTACGTCATCAAACCCGAGCACCAGGGCCTGGCAGGCTTCGCCCTGGTCTTCCTGCTGCTGCGCGCCTTCTCCTCCGGCTGCGCCGCGCTCACCGGCGTCGAGGCGATCTCCAACGGCGTCCCGGCCTTCCGCAAGCCCAAGTCCAAGAACGCCGCGACCACGCTCGCGATGATGGGCCTGCTGGCCGTCACCATGTTCTGCGGCATCATCGCGCTGGCCGCCGCGACCGACGTCCGCATGGCCGAGAACCCGGGGCGCGACCTCTTCCACAACGGCGTCCCGCTCGGCGGGGACTACGTGCAGAACCCGGTGATCTCCCAGGTCGCCGAGGCCGTCTTCGGCAAGGGCAGTTTCCTGTTCATCGTGCTGGCCGCGGCCACCGCGCTGGTGCTGTTCCTCGCCGCGAACACCGCCTACAACGGCTTCCCACTGCTCGGCTCGATCCTCGCCCAGGACCGCTACCTGCCGCGCCAGCTGCACACCCGCGGCGACCGTCTCGCCTTCTCCAACGGCATCGTGCTTCTCGCGGGCGCCGCCGGACTCCTGGTGGGGATCTACGGCGCCGACTCCACCCGCCTGATCCAGCTGTACATCGTCGGCGTGTTCGTGTCCTTCACGCTCAGCCAGACCGGCATGGTCCGGCACTGGAACCGCCACCTGGCCACCGAGCAGGACCAGGCCAAGCGCCGCCACATGATCCGCTCGCGCGCCATCAACGCCTTCGGCGCCTTCTTCACCGGCCTCGTGCTGGTGGTCGTCCTCGTCACCAAGTTCACGCACGGCGCGTGGGTCGCCCTGCTCGGCATGGTGATCTTCTACGCGACGATGACGGCGATCCGTAAGCACTACGACCGGGTCGCCGAGGAGATCGCCGCCCCGGAGGGCCCGAGCGACGACAGCGTACGGCCGTCCCGGATCCACTCCGTCGTCCTGATCTCGAAGATCCACCGCCCGACGCTGCGCGCCCTGGCCTACGCCAAACTGATGCGCTCGGACAGCCTGGAGGCCCTGAGCGTCAACGTCGACCCGGCGGAGACCAAGGCGCTGCGCGAGGAGTGGGAGCGGCGCGGCATCGACGTCCCGCTGAAGGTCCTGGACTCGCCCTACCGCGAGATCACGCGGCCGATCATCGAATACGTCAAGGGACTGCGCAAGGAGTCGCCGCGGGACGCGGTGTCCGTGATCATCCCCGAGTACGTCGTCGGCCACTGGTACGAGCACCTGCTGCACAACCAGAGCGCCCTGCGGCTGAAGGGCCGGCTGCTGTTCACGCCGGGGATCATGGTGACCTCGGTGCCGTACCAGCTGCAGTCGTCCGAGGCGGCCAAGAAGCGGGCCCGCAGGCAGCAGGAGTGGAACGCGCCGGGTTCCGTGCGGCGGGGGCCCGCACAGGTGCGGTCGAAGGAGTCCACCGAGCACAAGTCGTGAGACGACGGTTCGTGTGACGGCTCGTGTGAAGCGGCCGGGCGGCACCCACGTAGACTGGTGGGCTGTTGTCCGGCCGTTTCCGTTCGGCCCTTGCCCCTCACGTGTTTTGGAGTCACCCCACCATGCAGGCAGAACCGAGGAAGTCGCTGGTGGGGGAGGAGTACGAGGTCGAGATCGGCCCCGTCGCCCACGGCGGCCACTGCATCGCCCGTACGTCCGAGGGCCAGGTGCTGTTCGTCCGGCACGCGCTGCCCGGTGAGCGGGTCGTGGCGCGGGTGACGGAGGGCGAGGAGGGCGCCCGGTTCCTGCGCGCGGACGCGGTGGAGGTGCTGGACGCCTCCAAGGACCGGATCGACGTCCCCTGCCCGTTCGCCGGCCCCGGCCGCTGCGGCGGCTGCGACTGGCAGCACGCCAAGCCGGGTGCGCAGCGGCGCCTGAAGGCCGACGTCATCGCCGAGCAGCTCCAGCACCTCGCCGGGCTCACCCCTGAGGAGGCCGGCTGGGACGGCACGGTGATGCCCGCCGAAGGCGACAAGGTGCCCGCTGGCCAGGTCCCGTCCTGGCGTACCCGCGTCCAGTACGCGGTCACGGCCGACGGCCGCGCGGGCCTGCGCCGGCACCGCTCCCACGAGGTGGAGCCGATCGACCACTGCATGATCGCCGCGGAGGGGGTCAGCGAGCTGGGCATCGAGAAGCGGGTCTGGACCGGCATGGACTCCGTCGAGGCGATCGCGGCGACGGGTTCGCAGGACCGCCAGGTGATCCTCACGCCGAAGCCGGGCGCGCGCCTCCCGCTGGTCGAGCTGGACCGCCCGGTGTCGGTGCTGCGCGTGGACGAGCGCTCCGGCGGCGTCCACCGCGTCCACGGCCGCCCCTTCGTCCGCGAGCGCGCGGACGGCCGGACCCACCGCGTCGGCAACGGCGGCTTCTGGCAGGTCCACCCGCAGGCGGCGGACACCCTGGTGACGGCCGTCATGCAGGGCCTCCTGCCCCGCAAGGGCGACATGGCCCTCGACCTGTACTGCGGCGTCGGCCTCTTCGCGGGCGCGCTCGCCGACCGGGTCGGCGACCAGGGCGCGGTCCTCGGCATCGAGTCCGGCAAGCGGGCGGTGGAGGACGCGCGGCACAACCTCGCGGACTTCGACCGCGTGCGGATCGAGCAGGGCAAGGTCGAGAGCGTGCTGCCGCGCACGGGGATCACGGAGGTCGACCTGATCGTGCTTGACCCGCCGCGGGCGGGGGCGGGCCGGAAGACGGTGGAGCATCTGTCGTCCCTGGGGGCGCGCCGGATCGCGTACGTGGCGTGCGATCCGGCGGCGTTGGCGCGGGACTTGGGGTACTTCAGGGACGGTGGGTATCGGGTGCGGACGCTGCGGGCGTTCGATCTGTTTCCGATGACTCATCATGTGGAGTGTGTCGCCATCCTCGAACCGGCCGCGAAGGGCTCCTGACCTGCGGTTTTGTGCGTGCGCATTATGTGCGGTGTGGGCGCTACGGGCGATACCTTGACGCTGCCGACGCTCATTTGACGCTCTTTCTGATGTGGCGTCAGGCCCGTTGTGTCCCTGCTCAGGCGCTCTGATGGCACTCTGTGGGGCGGGTTTGGCCGTATGGGTCTGATCGACAGTGCGCTGCGACGGGCGGTGAGCGGGAACGGCGGTCTGCGGATGGCTGCTCATGAGGGTCAGGCCCGAGCCGTCGAGACGCCGGGCCATCCTGGCTGGCCGAGACGTAGTAGACGAGCAGCTGCTGCTGGAAGCGCTGAGCGAGCGGGCACGCCTCTCACCAGGCCTGAGCCCCTACGGGACACCCGTCTCCGGCCGTATGTGGGCCCTCACCGCGACCGGCGCCACCCCCGCCCCGGTGCTGCAGGTGACCCTGGACGCGGGGCTACGAGCGTCTTTGGACCGCGTGCTGCACGAGCAGTGTCAGCGCGCCCGGCTGGAGCGTTTCGGCTTCATTCCAGTGCACCGCATCCTGCTGTCCGGCCGACCCGGACGCCGGCCATCTGGCCTCCGCGGCGGGGCTGGTGCCAGTTCCGGGGGACTCGGGTCGTCGCACCGGCAACCTGCACCGGCCCAAGCGCTATAGCCGACGTCTACGCAGGGTCTCTTACCTGTCGGCGCAGACCAGCATCATCCGCGAAGGCCCAAACAGGGACTTCTACCTCAAGAAGCGCGGCAGGGCCGCAAGCGCGTGCAGGCCGTTATCGCGCTCGCCCGCCGACGCGCCAGTGTCCTGGTGGGCCCTCCTGCGCGACAACCGAGCTTCGCACCTCTCGCGCCGACCAGGCAATGAGGGTCTGGGAAGACGTGGTGCCCGGGCTGGTGGCCTCACTGCTCATGCCCTTGAGTAGTGCCCAGGCTGACGGCTCTGACTCGCTGAGCATGGAGTCTTACATGCGGCCGGTGAACGCCGAGCCGCTCGACCTCGCCGAACTTCAACAACAGCCGAGCAAGTTACGTGTCCTTTCCAGCGAGGACACCACGCAGGCCGTTCTGCCTCGTGAGACGCTCGGCCAGGCCAAGACCTTCGCTCCGCTCGCCACGGAGGCTTCGGCACGCTACCAGCCTCCGGGTCGTAAGCCGCTTGCCTCCCGAGCGCCGACGGCAGTCAGCTTTCCTGAGCCGCCGCACACGATGACGACTCAGGAGTGCGTTGCGGGACTGGCGACGAAGACGTTCTACATCAAGTCCCGTTACGCGCTGTGCTCTGGTAAACAGTTCGAACAGGTCTGGCTGCGCAACGGGGAGCCGGTCGGCACCAGTCACTTCGATGTTCTTGCCATCGGCACCATTCCGAAGAACAGCAGGACCATCACGGTCACGTACTACTTCACCGACTTCACCGCGGCCAAGGAGAACGGCGCTGCCGCGATGGGCATCACGACGAAGGGCAGCATCACCCATCTCTGGCCGTCCACGGCGGCGTACACGCAGGGCGGCGTTAAGATGCCCTTCACCCGGACATGGAGTCAGTTGCTGGGTGCGGACACGTACAAGCACACGTTGACCGTCGCCGCCGGCCAGGGGTCTGACAGCGCGAAGACCGATCTTATCGCTGCGGTGTATGTGCCGAACATCAGCCTCAAGGCACCGCCCGCCTGGTCATCGCTGCCGATCACGGGCGGCGACTTGTTCATGCTGCCGCCCCGATGGGACAAGGCTCCATACCTGCCTAGCGCAGAAGGCGTTCACCAAGCCGGGGATGACGCAGCCCCCCATGGCGAAGAAGGACGTTCCAGGTAAAAGCCCAGATCCCGCGCTGACGCGCCTGTACTGGGACAACAAACGCCGGGAGCTGAACCGTAACCGCTCTACCTACAACTGCGGGAAGTACTTCGGCAAGGACTACGCGACGTCAGCCGGATACGCGCGGGAATGCGATGAGTACCCGATGGCATCTACGTATGAGGGGTCGGGCCACTCGGACTACGACCCGCTCGCTGAGCCGGGCAACTTCAGTGTCCTGCCCGTGAAGAAGGAGAGCAACAGGGACGCAGAAATCCTGCTCGCGCAGTTCTACGACAAGAACAGGGTTATAGACGGACCGGACGACGGCTTCATGGTCGAGATCACTTCGTAGGCGCCCTTGGCCAGGTGCGGGGGCGGCTCGGGAGATGTGAGCCGCCCCTCAGCAATCTAGGCGTTCGGCCAGAACTGTGCGATGTAGCGCTCGACTCCGTGCACCACACCGTGCTGGGTCTGCGCAGCTGCCGCCTCACGGCCGGTGCACACCACGCGCACCGTCCAGACGCCCGGCCCGTCCGACAATTCGATCGCCTCTGGCATCGGTCCTGCCGCCATCCCCCTGGCGCGCAACTTGCCCGAAGAACAAACGATGCTGGCCAGGGCTGTCTCGTCCCACTCTCCTGCCGGCACGGCCGGCTCCCCGTCCCAGATCTCCACCATCAGGGACGCGGTGTGGGTGTGCCCGGCACTGTAGAAATCAAGGCGCCCAGGGTGAGCAGTGAGGAACGTGTCGCTCTCGAAGCCCTCAGGGAACTGCACAGGAACCTGCGTGTCGTCGAAGTCCTGCAAGGCCCATCCGTTGTAGTCCACATTCACCGGATACTCCTGGCGCCTGATCAGGCTGGCCACGTCACCCACCCCTTGTCGTCGTCTGGTGCGAGGGGCCCCATCATCGTCGATCTTCGGCGGCAAATCACTGCGGAACCAGCCTTTGCACGGCGAGGCGGCGATAGCTGCACAGGCAAGACTTGGGCCTCGGCGCTCTTCGATAGACCATGCAGTCGGCTTGACTCAGTCATTGACACTCCTCGTGATCGATGCGGGCCATGAACAGGGTGTCTTCGTCGAGGGCCTCGAAGCCACGGGCTGTCAGCGCAGCGCGGGCCAGTTCCGTTCGGGGCCGGTGACCGTGGCGGTCATGGCGCTGGCGTGCATGTCGAGGCGGACCTGCGCGCCGGCGGATGGGGGCGTCACGAAGGGGTGCTCATTCTGCCGGTGGCCGGAACCTTCTGGGGCCCGGCCACCGGCGGGTTCCGGGTCAGCGGGAGATGCGGGCGGCGGGGGGAGCCGTGGTCCGCGGCGGGCCGGCCCGGGGCGGTGCCGTGGCTCTGGTTCGTGCGGGCAGCGGTGTCGGGGTCGGTGAGGTGGCGTGGTGCCAGCGGGTGCGCACGGCGGACAGCTCGGCGAGCGCGCGTCGGCTGCCGACGATGAGCTGATACGGGGTGGTTGCCCGGTCGTCGGTGGACGCTTCAATGCGGTGGCCCACTTGACGCGCGGTGGCCAGGAGGAAGCGCTGGAGGATCCGCTCGCCCCAGTATTGAGGGGAACTGGCCGGTGTTCCGAGGAGGGCGGGCGCGATGCCGGGGGTGAGGAGGCCGCGCTGCTGGGCCTCCCACAGGACGGTGACCGGGTGGACGGGGGCACGGCGCCGGGTCAGAGCGGTCAGGCACTGCCACAGCCCGGCGTGCAAGGGGTGCGTGAAGTCGTCGGCGGTCAGCCACGGCATCTGCTCGATGTCAGCGGGGTGCGCCGTCGCGGTCGCGAGAAGCAGCCGCTCCTCGTCGGCCACCTCCTCAGCATCGTCGGGGGTCGCTGCCGGCCCGGGTGCGGGTGTGCGGGGAGCGCAGTAGCGCCGAAACCTCCCATCCCACCGTCGTCTTGCCGACACCAGCTCGTCCTCCGATGAGCAGTACTTCTGCGTGATCCATGGGGGAAGCGTGCCAGCGGGGCGACCACCTCACGCGATCCGATATCGATCCCTGTCGCCTGATCCCAGCCCTGCCCACAAGATCACGATCTACGGCTGGAGTACTAGGAGCCTCTGGCGGCGACTGCCCAGGTCCCGCACGAACCACTGTGGCTGAGGGTGCATTCGAGCGGAGGTGGGCGGTGGCGGGTCGCCCACGCAGTGGCCGAGCGTTTGCTGATTCTCCTTACGCCCGTGACTCCTGTCGCCTCCCCACGCCCCCTGATCTGGCGCTTGCCGGTCAGGGGGCTTCGGCGGTGGCTCCTCGATTCCGCGGCGCTTCGACAGATGAAGGCGGCAACTCGCGCAGTGCCAGCGGCGCGGCCTGCCAGCGCGTAGCCTGCGGTCAGGGCATCGATCGCGCTCCGCGCGCTTGACGCATGGCTGTGGCGATGACGCACGTATGACGCACGAGGCTCTCTGAGACGTCTGCATTCCGCCCTCGAAATCGCTCTGACCTGCATGTTTCTTGGGAGGGGCCAAACTGCACACCTTCCCGATGACGCACCATGTGGAGTGCGTGGCGATTCTTGAACCGGTGGGTAAGGGTTCCTGACCCGGGGTTTGTCGGCTCGTGTCATGTGCGGTGCGTGCGCTGCAGGCGGTGAGGGCGTCCGGTCAGACTAGGGGCGTGTCGAGTGGTCTACTCGATCGGGCACGCAAGGAGCACGCTTGGCCCTATCCCGGCTTCCCGGGTGGAGGCCTTCCCCTCCCGGCCCGATCGAGTTCAGTCCGTCCTCAGGCGGTCGTCTGCGGTTGACGCGCTGATACGGCCTTCACCGCCGAGCCCGAGACGAGCACCGCTGACAGAGCGATCAGGCTGGTCAAGGTGTCCTGGATCTGTGCCGCCGGGGCATAGACGATCACGATGACGATGAGCAGGGCCGCCCAGCCCTTCGGGCGAGCCATTGACAGTACGGAGCGAGTTGGAGCCACAGTCATTGCGGTACCTCCTGGTACTCAGTGCTCGCTCCACCGATCTTGCCGCCAAGGGTGTTCGGTGGTGCGGGCTTCCTGCTTGGACTCATAGTGGCGTCTGTGCCGCCAGGACGTATCTCGAGCGCCCCGGAAAAGGTCAACGGTCCCTCGGACGGGCGATGCTGGAGGGTGTGCCGGTAGCTCGTGCGCCCGGTAGCGCACGCGGGGCCGAGTCTGCATGCGCCTCGGTGGGGTCGTCCTCGTACTTGTCGGTCTCCTTCGTCGCCCGGGACACCCGAGAACCTCTTGCTCGTAGATTCGGCGCGTGAGCCACAACCAAGTGACGACCGGTGACGGCGTTTCCGACCGGCCTCTCTGGGAGCGGCCCGGAGCAGAGTTCAAGCATCTGGCCGAGCTCCGGCCGGAGGAACTGTACGGAGCGGCGGAGCAGTTGTGCCGAGGGGTGTCCGGCGAGGGGCCTGGCGGCGCCCCTGTGGCGGGGGCCGTCAGGCGTATCGCCGAGGCCCTCGCCGATACGTGCTCGCGGGAGTGTGCGACGGTTGCAGTGGACATCGTGAGTCGGCTGCTGCCCCTCGGCGCCACGGATCGTGGGGAAGCCGATCGGTTGCTGCGTTCGGTGGCTGCGAAGCTGGTCAAGGCTCAGCAGCTGCGGGACCTTGAGTCCCTGTTCGGCGAGTTGCCGGACGGGATCCAGGGGCCGGCTGTCGAGCTGCGGGCATGTCTCCTCGGAGAGTTGGCGCTGATCGGCGCAGGGGCCGGTCGGCGCGCCCTGGACGCGTACGCCGAAAGGCTGGGTGAGCTGGGGCACCCGTTGGCTCGGCTGCCCAGGACGCGACTGGACATCGAGCATCGCTTCACGGGTCGTGTCCGGGGACTGGGGCCGGTCAAGACGCCCAATCAGCTTCGGTCGCGTTTCCCGGAGGTTCCCTCGACCGACAGCGGTGCCGTCGCGGGCCGCAGGGCCAGTGACACACGTGACGACGCGCGGGCGAAGGCGGCTGTCCGGCCGTTCACGGCCGGCGGATGGGCCCGTGAGCCCGAGGCGCGGTTCTTCACACTGCCGAGCCCGCTCAGCCCGGACGACTTCGGCATGTCCTTCCTCAAGGAACTGCCCCTGCGCTGTCTGGCAGGCGAAGGCAGGCGCCGGGGCAGCGCGGTTGCCTGCGCGACGACGCCGGACGATGTACTCGACGAGCTGTTCTCGGCGTCGTACCACGGCGGGGTGAATGGCCGGGGACAGGGCGCGGCGTACGCGCGGCTGTATGCCTGGGGGAGTCTGTACGCGCTCATGGGGCTGCCCGCCGACGTGCCGTTCCTGGAGGCGGTGCGGCAGGCCGCGGATCACCGGTGGCTGCGATTCATGGCGTTCACGGACTGGTTCCACCACGACACGTCGGACGTGGCTTTCGCCGTACTCGATCCCACTCACACTCGGGTCGCGGTGCTGGCGGCGACCGATACCGACGTCGACCGTGATGGTCTCGGGTAGCCACGGTGAGGACATGGCTCTCCGGTTCAACGCCGTAGTCAGGCAAGGGGACCGGTCGGGCGAGGCGTGGTGGCGTTCCTCGGCGCCGGCGAGGACGCTGTTCGCCGGAACCTGGAGGGAGCCCGGCGGTTCAGCCTGCACGGCTGGGCGCAGCCCGGCTGAGGGCTCCTGACCTACGAGAGGCTGATGTGCGTGGCGGAGGATCGTGGTCACAGCCACCGGATCGTTCGCGCAGTCCGGGTCACGACCGTCGCGTAGCCCACGCCGATGACCAGGGAGGCGAGCAGAGCGGTGATCGGGAAGTCTTCCTGGAGGTAGGGGTAGACCTGGTAGTGCGTCAGGTAGATGTAGAGGGAACTGCTGGCCAGGACACCCGCGAGCGTGCTGAGCGGGCCGAGGCTGGGCAGGGTCGGCACCCAGATCAGCAGGCCGAGCCCGGCGATCACGAGGGCCGTGCGCAGGGGCTGGTCCTCGAACAGGCCGGGCACGGTGAGCAGCAGGGCCGCGGTCAGCAGCGCCCGTTGCCGCACGGTGTCCGCCCGGGCGGCCGCCCACCCCAGTGCGAAGAGCCAGAAGACCACTGAGGGGCTCAGCTGGGGTCGGACGGACGCCAGGCCGAGCAGGTCGTAGCGGCCGACCAGGCCGATGGCCATGAGGGCCAGCGGCACGCCGAACGCGTACCGTCGCTCCAGCCGGTCCAGCAGCGGTACGGCCATGAGGAGAGTCAGGGCGATCAGGAAGTAGACGAGGGCCTCCACGAACCAGTAGGCCCAGTCGAAGCGATCGTTCCCCTGGTCGAGGAGGGTGTTGAGCAGCAGGGCGTTGGCGGGGTCGTAGAAGTCGGTCAGGAGAACGGCGCCGGTGATCCACACCATGCTCGGCACCGCTATGCGGGCGATGCTGCGCCCAAGGCGCCGTATGCGCTCGCGGCGTGTGGCGTCGGTCAGGAGGAAGCGGGCGAAGTTGTAGCCCGCCACGCCGAGGAGGATGTGGGCGAAGCCCTTGATGTCGAAGATCCGGACGTGTGAGCCGACGATGAGGACGATTCCGGCGGCGCGCAGGACGACGCCGGTTTCCAGGGTGCGGCGGGTTCCCCAGGAGTCGGGGCTGGTCCAGGTGCGCAGTGCGCTTCGGATTCCCCGGTCCCGCCGCGGCACCGACCCGTCCCGTTCGTCCGGCGTCCGGGCCACGGGCGCGGTCAGGGGTCGCAGCTCGCGGATGGTTCTCGTGTGCCAGTCGGCCGGCAGGTGGCCGAGCGACTCCTCCAGGCGCAGGGACATCTCGACGTAGGACAGGGAGTCGCCGCCCAGGCTGACGAAGCTGCTGTCCTCGGTGACGTCGACGCGGTCGAGGATCTCCGCGTAGAGGCAGACCAGATCCTCAGCGGGGTCGGACGCCGCCTCGGCCGCGGGGCGCGTCAGTTGTCGTACGGCCTCGTAGTCGGGCTTGCCCGAGGCCAGGCGGGGGAGTTCGGCCAGGGCGCGGACCCGTACGGCGTGGGGCGGGAGCCCGCAGTCCTGTGCTATCAGCCGCCGGATGCGGCCTTGCGCGCTCGCGTCCCCGAGCGCGGTCACGGCCAGAGTCTCACCGTCCCCCGCGCAGTACGCGGCGACGCCGTGTGCCTCCAGCAGGGCCTCGATGCGCTGCGGGTCGATCCGCAGGCCGAGGATCTTCAGGAAGCGGCTGCGGCGGCCGATGATCTCGTACAGCCCATCGGAAGCGCGGCGGGCGAGGTCCCCGGTGCGCAGCTCCTCGACGGTGCGGCCGAGGGAGAGGTCGGCCGGGCTCTCGGCGTAACCGAGCATCACGTTCGGCCCCGAGTAGACCAGTTCCCCGGCACCCGGACCGTGTCCGTCGACGGGGTCCAGCCGGAACGAGCCGCCGGGTATCGGCACACCGATGGCCTCGGGGCGCTCGGCGGCGAGCTGGGGCGGGAGGTAGGCCATGCGGGCCGTTGCCTCGGTCTGGCCGTACATCACGAACAGCTGCCAGCCCGAACGGCGGCCCAACTCGGCATACCGGGCGACGAGTTCCGGCGCAAGGCGCCCCCCGGCCTGGGTGACGCAGCGCAGGTGCGGCAGGTGCATACGGGCGAACTCGACCCGGTCGAGCAGGTCGAAGGTGTACGGCACTCCTGCCAGCGAGGTGCCGCGGGCGGCGCGGAACTCGTCCCAGAAGGCGGCGTCGGACACCGACCGTTCGGTGAGGACGAGCCCGGCGCCGCGCAGCAGGTGGCTGTGGATGACGGACAGGCCGTAGCAGTAGTGCATGGGCAGCGTGGTGGCGGCCCGGTCGGTGTCGTCGATGCCGAGGTAGGCGGCGATGGATTCGGCGTTGGCCTGGAGGTTGTCGTGGGAGAGCCGTACCAGCTTGGGTGAGCCGGTCGAGCCGGACGTGCTCAGCAGCAGGGCCAGGTCCGGGTGAAGGGTGTGGGCGCTCGTGGGGTGCCGTTCGTCGAGGGTCCAGGTCCCGTCGGTGTGCGGGCGGGCCACGACGTCGGGGGCGTACGCCTCGGTCAATGAGCGGATCGTGCTCTCGCTGTCGCCTGGGACGAGCAGGACGGGGTGGCCGGCGGACAGGGCGGCCAGGTGTGTGACGAGCGCGTCGGTGCGGTTGGCACCGGCCAGCAGCACCAGCCGCCGTACGGGCCCGAGGCGCTCGGCGGTGAGGGCCACCCGCTCGGCCAGCTCGCGATACGACAACTGCCCCTCGGGCGTGATGAGCGCGATGCGGTCACCGTATGCCGCGAGTTCGCGTGCGAACGGCACTGCATTCGGCCGCGGGAGCGGCAGGGCGGGCATGGCCGGGTGGACGGCGGCCCCGGAGGGGCCGGCCGGACGGGGGGCCGGGAGCGGGGCAGGGAGGGGCGTGGAGGAGTGGATCACGGGGGCGCGCCCTTTCCGCGGCAACGTCCGCTTTAGCAACCCTTGACTGTTAGGCAAGGTTTACCTTATTCATAGCAGGGTCGAAAACAAGCCACAGTAACGTCACAGGATCGCTTCGCCCCTGGCTCTCCACCGACAGGACCGGCCGCGTGCAGGCGAGCCCCGCAGGAAGGCACACACCATGCGACGCCCCACGGCTCGTCAGATCACCGCGCTGCTCACGGCCGGTCTGCTGCTTCCCGCCCTCGCCGCATGCGGCTCCGAAGACAAGGACGGTGAGAGTCGGAACGGGGACTCCTCCCTCGTCATCTACTCCGGCCGCAACGAGAAGCTGGTCAAGCCACTTCTGGACAAGCTGGAGGAGGCTGTCGGTACCAAGGTCGAGGTGCGTTACGGCGACAGCGCGGAACTCGCCGCCCAGATCCTTGAGGAGGGCGACCGCACCAAGGCGGGGCTGTTCTTCTCCCAGGACGCCGGCGCGCTGGGCGCCCTGTCCAAGGAAGGCATGCTGCAGAAGCTCCCGCAGACGACTCTCGACGAGGTGGACGACGCCTACCGCGGCTCCGGCGGCGACTGGGTCGGCCTCTCGGGGCGCGTCCGCGTCATCGCCTACAACCCGGACAAGGTGACCGAGGGCAAGGTTCCGGACAGTGTCTTCGACGTCGTCAAGCCGGAGTGGAAGGGCAAGGTCGGGTTCGCGCCCACCAATGCCTCCTTCCAGGCGTTCGTCACCGGCATGCGGGTCCTGAAGGGCGACGACATCACCCGCAAATGGCTCGAGGACCTGAAGGCGAACGGCGCCAAGACGTACGCCCACAACCTGGCGACCCTGGACGCGGTCGAGGCCGGCGAGGTCGAGCTCGGCCTGGTCAACCACTACTACTGGTACGAGCGGGTCGCCGAGAAGGGCGAGGACAACGTCGACGCCGAGCTCAAGTTCCTGCCCGGCAAGGACCCCGGCGCGCTGATCAACGTCGCCGGCGCCGGCATCCTCAAGGACAGCGGGCAGAGCGCGGCGGCGCAGAAGGCGGTGGACTACCTGCTGTCGAAGGAGGCGCAGACCTACTTCGCCGACGAGACCAAGGAGTACCCGCTCGCCGCGGGCGTCACCAGCAAGGTCGAGGGCCTGCCGCCGTTCGAGTCCCTGGTGTCCCCCGACATCGACCTCGGCAAGCTGCAGTCCCTGCAGGAGACGCTGGCCATGCTCCGGGAAGCCGGACTGGTCTAGCCCGCCGTGCCCACATCGCCGTCTTCCGCACGCCCGACCGGAACCCTCGCCGCCGCCCCGGTCGGGCGCGAGCCCCAACACGGGCCGGACAGCGGTCGCAGACGAGGGAGGCGCCTGGCGGGACGATTCGGCACGGCCGGTCGCAGACCGCCCCTGATCCTGCTCGTCCCCGCCTGCGCGGCCGCCCTGTTCGCCCTGCTGCCACTCGGCTATCTCGCCGTCCGCGCCCTGCAACGCGGCCCCGCCTTCGCCTGGGACGTCGTCGCCGACACACGCACCCTGGACCTCCTCGGACGCAGCCTCGGCCTCACCGCCGTGGTGGTGACCGCCTGTCTGCTCCTGGGTGTCTCACTGGCCTGGCTCACCGTCCGCACTCGACTGCCCGGCGGCCGCGCCTGGTCGGTGCTGGCCACGCTGCCGCTCGCCGTGCCCAGCTATGTCGCCGCCTTCGCCTGGCTGTCGGCCGAACCGGGCCTCGCAGGTTTCGGCGGCGCCGCCCTCGCGCTCACGCTGGTCAGCTTCCCGTACGTGTATCTGCCGGCGGCCGCGGCCCTGCGAGGCATCGACCCGGCGCAGGAGGAGGCGGCGCGCTCCCTCGGCCACGGCCCGCTCGGCACATTCCTCCGCGTCACCCTGCCGCAGCTGCGACCGGCCGCGGCGGGCGGCGCCCTCCTCGTCGCGCTGTACGTGCTCTCCGACTTCGGCGCGGTCTCCCTGATGCGGTACGACACCTTCACCCGGGCCATCCACACCTCCTACCGCGCCTCCTTCGACCGCACTCCGGCCGCCGCGCTCAGCGTCGTCCTCGTGGCGATGACGATCGCACTGGTCGCTGCCGAAGCCCGTACGCGCGGCCGGGCCGGCCACGCCAGGACCGGAACGGGCACCGCCCGCCCGGTCGTTCCGGTCGCCCTCGGCCGGTGGCGGCCCTTCGCCCTGCTGTGGTGCGGCACGGTGACGGCCGTCGCCGTCGCCTTCCCGCTGGGCACCCTCGGGTACTGGCTGGCCGTCGGCAGCTCGGCCACCTGGGACCTGGGCGGGCTCGCTCAGACCGCGTGGGCCACGTTCGGGGTCGCGGCGGCGGGCGCGGGTCTCACCACGTTCCTCGCCCTGCCGGTCGGGGTGATCGCCGCCCGGCACCGAGGGCGCGGCGCAGGGCTGCTGGAACAGGCGGCCTACGCCGGCCACGCGCTGCCCGGCATCACGGTCGCCCTCGCGCTGGTCTTCTTCGCCGTGCGCTACGCCTACCCGCTCTACCAGCAACTCCCGCTGCTCGTCGGCGCGTACGCGGTCCTCTTCCTGCCGGTCGCGGTGGCCGCCACCCGGGCGGCCGTTCTCCAGGCGCCGCCCGTCCTGGAGGACGTGGCCCGCTCACTGGGACGACGGCCGTGGCAGGTGCTGCGCGAGGTCACCGTGCCACTGGCCGCACCCGGCGTGGCCGCCGGCGCCGCGCTCACCTTCGTGGTCTGCATGAAGGAACTCCCCGCGACCCTCCTGCTGCGCCCCACCGGCATGGACACCCTCGCCACCCGGCTGTGGACGGAGACCGGCGCGGGATCCTTCGCGGCCGCCGCCCCCTACGCCGCCGCGCTGATCCTGCTGGCCGCCGTCCCCTCGTACCTCCTAGGCAGGCACCGGACATGAACGAACTGCACATAGAAGGGCTCACCAAGTCCTACGGAGCCGGGGAGCCGGTCCTGCGCGGGCTCGCACTCACCGTCCGCGCAGGCGCGTTGGCCGCCGTCCTGGGCCCCTCCGGCTGCGGCAAGACCACCCTGCTGCGGATCGTCGCCGGATTCCTGCACGCCGACGCGGGCACCGTCCGCCTCGGCGACCGCACCCTCGTCGGCCCCGGCGTCCACCTGCCGCCGGAGCGCCGCCGCATCGGCATCGTGCCCCAGGAGGGCGCCCTCTTCCCGCACCTGAACGTCGCCCGCAACGTCGCCTTCGGGCTGACCGGCACCGACCGGGCCGAACGACGACGCCGCACCGAGGAGATGCTGGACCTGGTCGGCCTCGCCGGACACGGCGACCGCATGCCGCACGAACTCTCCGGCGGCCAGCAACAGCGCGTCGCCCTCGCCCGCGCGCTCGCCCCTCGCCCCCAACTCGTGCTCTTGGACGAGCCGTTCAACGCCCTGGACAGCGCGCTGCGGACGGGAGTGCGTTCGGACGTACGGGCCGCGTTGCGGGCGACCGGCGCCACGGCGGTCCTCGTCACCCACGACCAGCAGGAGGCCCTGTCCACCGCCGACCTCGTCGCCGTCGTACGGGACGGCCGGGTCGCCCAGTGCGACACCCCGCAGAACCTCTACCGTCGTCCCGCGGACCCCTGGATCGCCGACTTCGTCGGCGACGCCGTCCTGCTCCGCGGCACCGTCGACGACGACGGCACGGCCGTGACGGCCCTGGGCGCCGTGCCCCTCGCCGACCCTCCTGCCGGCCTGCGCGCCGGCACGGTCCTGCTCCGGCCGGAACAGCTCCACCTGACCGACGTGGACTCCGTGGGCACGGTCAGGGGCACGGTGACCGACGTCTCGTACTACGGCCACGACGCCATGGTCACCGTGACCGTCGAGGGCCACGACACCCCGGTCGGCATCCGGGTCGCGGGTCCCCTGACCGTTCGCCCGGGGGAGAAGACGGGTATCCGCGTCGTGGGCGAAGGCGGCCTTCACGGTGACGACGGTTCACCGCGGGGGTGACTCCGCGATGGCTTGTGGCGCTGCCCGTACTGCTGGTTAGGGTGGGGTGGCAAGCAGGGACTGGCGGGGGCGCGGCAGCGCGGTGGCGGCGGGGGACATGGGACTGCGACACGAACCACTGCCGCGCGAGTCCGCGGTGCTGCCCCCGGCGCTGCGCGCGTCGCTCGGGCTGGTCGCCGCCCTCGCCGCGGTGGTGGTCGTCGTGCTCGGGGTTCTGTTCGCCGGGCACAGTGAGCCCGGCAGGGTGGACAGGTGGATCGTCCAGCCGACGGCGGACAGTGTGGGGCCGCCCTGGCGGCACGTCGCTCTGGCCACGGACTTCCTGGGGGAACCCGTGGGAGCGGCGACGTTGGTCTTCGCCGGCGTGACGGGGTGCCTGCTGCTTCGGTGTCCTCGTGCGGCGGTGCTCGTCGTTGTCGGCACCGGCGTGACCGTGGGGACGACCACACTGCTCAAGTCCGTGGTGGGACGCACCATCCACGGCGACGGCAACCTCTCCTATCCGAGCGGGCACACCGCCTTCCTCACCGCGTTCGCCCTCACGGTGGCGCTGCTCGCGTCCCGCCGGCTCGGTCTCGGCAGGACGGCCGGCACGGCACTCGTGCTCGCCGCGGCGCTGGTCGCCGGCGCCGCCATGGGCTGGGCGCAGGTCGCCCTGGGCGCGCACTACCCGACCGACGTCCTCGGCGGCTGGTTCACCGCGCTGGCGGTGGTACCGGCGACCGCGTGGCTGGTCGATCAGGTGGCCGACCCCCGTCCGGCTGTGGCCTAGCTGACGTCACGTCACGTCATGCCAGGCGGCGGAACACGGGCTTCACCGGGCGTCCGGCCAGCCATGGGGTGGGGTCGGCGGCGTCCAGTGCCTTTCGGTACACCGCACACGCCTGGGCCACCACGTCGACGGTGTGGTCGATGTCGGCGTCGCTGAGCGCGCTGCTCACCACGAACGACGGGGCCAGCACCCCGCCCGCGAGGAGCCGGCGCAGGAACAGGGTGCGGTACTGCTGCGACGGCTGCCCGGTCTCGTCCAGGGTGGCAAAGACCAGGTTGCTGGCCCGGCCCCGGACCACGATGTGGTCGCCGACGCCCATGCCGGCCGCGGCGTCGCGGACACCGGCGGCCAGCCGCTCGCCGAGGGCGTGCAGCCGCGCGGTGATGCCCTCCTCGGAGTAAGTGGTCTGCACGGCCATCGCGGCCGCCAGGGAATGCGTTTCCGCACCGTGCGTGGTGGACAGCAGGAACACCCGGTCGCCGGAGTGCCGCAGGCCGCCGAGTTCCATCAGGTCGCGGCGCCCGGCCAGCGCGGAGACGGCGAAGCCGTTGCCCAGCGCCTTGCCGAACGTGGAGAGGTCGGGGACGACGCCGTACAGGCCCTGGGCGCCCGCCTCGGACCAGCGGAAGCCGGTGATCATCTCGTCGAAGATCAGTACGCAGCCGTGCCGGTCGGCCAGCTCGCGCAGACCGGCGAGGTACCCGGGCGGCGGCTCGGTGTGGGTGGCGGGTTCGAGGATCAGGCAGGCAACCTCGTTCGGGTGGCGGGTGAGCAGCTCCTCCGTGGCGGCCAAGTCCCCGTAGGGAAACGCCATGGTGAGGTCGGTGGTCGCCTCCGGAATGCCCGCGGACATCGGCGTGGTGCCGATGAACCAGTCGTCGACCGAGAAGAACGGATGGTCGGCGCAGAGGGCCACCCGCGGGCGGCCCGTCGCGGCGCGGGCGAGTCGCACCGCGGCGGTGGTGGCGTCGGAGCCGTTCTTCGCGAACTTCACCATCTCGGCGGTCGGCACCGTGGCCAGGAAGCGTTCCGCGGCCTCGACTTCGACGATGGACGGCCGGACGAAGTTGGAGCCGCGGTCGAGTTCCCGCCGCACCGCCTCGATCACGCGGGGGTGGGCGTGGCCGAGGCTGACCGAGCGCAGGCCGGAGCCGTACTCGACGTAGCGGTTGCCGTCGATGTCCCACACGTGCGCACCGCGGCCGTGGCTGATGACCGGGGCCAGGTTCTCGGGGTACTGGTCGTCGCCCTTGGCGTAGGTGTGCGCGCCCCCGGGGATCAGGGCGTGCAGCCGCTCGTTCGCCGTCCGCGACCGGGGCAGGGCGAACTCCTCGGTCCCCTCGGTGTGTTCGGTGTCCACGCCGGTCCTCACTTCTCGCTGTGCTTCAGGACCTCGGCGAGGCTCGGCGCCTCCCGGTCCCGCTGGGACATCGATGTGACCGGCAGCGGCCAGGGAATGGCGAGCTCCGGGTCGTCGTAGGCGATCGTCACGTCCTCGGCCGGATCGTGCGGGCGGTCGATCCGGTACGAGGTGTCGGCGGTTTCGGTCAGCGCCTGGAAGCCGTGCGCGCAGCCCGCCGGGATGTACAGGGTCGCCTGCGTGTCGCCGGACAGCTCGAAGAAGGCCCGGCCCAGGTAGGTCGGCGAGTCCGGTCGCAGGTCCACGACGACGTCGAAGATCCTTCCGTACGAGCACCGCACCAGCTTGGCCTCGCCGGCGCCGGAGCGCAGGTGCAGGCCGCGCAGCACGCCCCGGACCGAGCGGGACAGGCTGTCCTGGACGAAGGCGTCCGGGTCGAGGCCGGCCGAGCGGACCACGTCGGCGTCGAAGGTGCGGCAGAAGAAGCCGCGCTCGTCGGCGTACGGCGTCGGCTCGAACAGGTACGCGCCGGCGATCTCCGGGACTTCGGTCGCCTTCATCGAGCCTCCCGATACGTGTGGGTGTGGGCGTGGGTGTGGTCGGGCGCCGGGAACAGGGCCGCGGTCAGGGCGGTGAACTGGTCCTCGAGTTGCCGGGCGGTGGTCTGGTTCCGCTCGGTGAGGATCCGTCGCAGTTCCGCCGATCGCTTCTCCAGCGCCCGGAATTGTTCGAGCAGCCGGTCGGCGTCGACCTCGCGCGCCGGGTGGCGGTAGGCGCCGAGGCCCATCCGGTCCATGAGCGCGTCGCTCTTCGCCGCATAGCTGAGGGCGAGTGTCGGCGTTCCGGCCTTCAGGGCGCAGACCAGGTTGTGGTACCGGGTCGCCACCACGGTGTCGGCAGCGGCCGTCTCCGTCATCAGGTCGGCCAGCGAGGCGGCCTCGGCGGCGGTGACCAGCGGGGAGTCCACCGCGTCGAGGATCGCCGCGACCACCGGCGCATCGCACTCGTCGCCGGTGAGCAGCCGGACCGGCCTGCCGTCCGCCACCAGCGCGCGGACGAAGCGGGTCACCCCGTCGAGGTAGCGCCGGTGGATCTCCTCGGCCCGGGCGCGGTCGTCGTTGCCGCCGTGGAAGGCCATGACGCCTACGCAGACCGGGCCCGGCGGGTCCGGGGGGCCCGAGGGCGCGCTCGCCGGCGGCGTCGGCAGGGCGAAGGCGAGGTCCGGGTAGACCTCGTCGCGCGCGGTGTCCACGCCCATCGCCCGCATCGCGTCGCGGGACAGGGCGTCCCGGTACGAGCGGTACGCGGCCAGCCGCGCCGACCAGCGCACCAGGGCCCGGGTCGGCCGGTCGCCGATCGCGTCCGCGCCGACGCCGACCAGCGCCACCCGGGTGCGCAGCAGCCGGCCACTCGCGCAGAGCAGGAACAGCGAGTACGGGAACCCCCACGGCCGCAGCGGCAGCGTTGCCTCCAGGACGCCCATGCCCGGCACGATCACCACGTCGTGCCGGCGTACCCAGGCAGCGGTGCGGAAGGCGTCGACGAGTTTGCCCAGACCCTTCGCTGCGATCGCGCCCGCACGCGACGCGGTCCTGTACTCCCCGCGGTACCAGTGCAGCCGCGTCGCGGGGATCCCGTACCGAGCCGCGACGACCTCGGGCCCGCCGCACAGCGCGTCCACGACGGCCTCCGGGTGTTCGGCGCGGAGGTACCCGAGCACGGCCTCCAGCGACCCGTCGTTGCCGAGGTTGCCGGAGCCGAGCAGGCCGAACACCCCCACCCGCACGGGGGTCATGCCCGCCTCCTCTCACGGCCGGCGACGAGGGCGTCGACGGAGACGGTGAGCCGGTCCGGGTCGATGGGGGCGCGGTCCTCGACCCGCTCGCCGGCGCCCGGCCGGACCCGGCTGGTCATCCACGCGGCCAGGTGGCGGTAGCACGCGCGCCGGTCCGCCGGGGACAACGGCGCCCGCCGGATCGCCGAGGCGAAGCCCCAGACGTACTCGGCGAGCAGCCGGGGCGTCGGGTGCAGTGGTCCGGCCCGGCGCGGGTCCAGGTTGACGCACCGGGAGCGCTTGGACGGGTTCGCCCGCTCGGCGCGGGTGGGGTGGTCGCGGCGGAAGTACAGCAGCTCCGGCACCTGGTGGAAGGGCCCGTGCAGGGTGATCTCGGCGACGAACGTGCGGTCGGCGTGGTGGTAGCTGTCGTGCGGCTTCACCCGGCGCAGCACGTCGGCCCGCATCACCCCGTAGAAGTCGTCGCCGCCGGGTTCGAACAGCAGGCTGCGGAAGCGCTCCGGCGCGTGCGGCGAGTCGGTGGCGAGACCGTACTCGTACGGGACCTTCACCTGGCCGTCGCCGTCGATGACCGCCTGGCCGCTGTGCGCGAGGATCACGTCCGGCCGCTCGTCCAGCGCCTCGACGCAGCGCCGCAGCAGGTCCCGGGCGTACAGGTCGTCGTGCGAGGCCCACTTGAACAGCTCGCCGCGGCACTCGGTGAAGACGTGGTTGTGGTTCGGCGCGGCGCCGATGTTCCGGGTCAGCCGGATGTACCGGATGCGCGAGTCCTGAGCCGCGTACTTGCGGCAGATGTCCCGGGTGCCGTCGGTCGAGGCGTTGTCGGAGACGACCAGCTCGAAGTCCTCGTAGGTCTGGCCGAGCAGGGCGTCGAGCGCCTCGGCGAGGTACTCCTCGCCGTTGTACACGGGCAGGCCGATGCTCAGCCGGGGGTGGGCGGTCATGGCGTCCTCACTTCGCGGATCGGGTCTTGGTGGTGTTCGCGCCGGGCGGAGCGCAGGTGCAGCCACCACACGCCCGAGCTGCCGACGGTCGCGGCGGCGACGCCCCAGGCCGAGCCGGCCGTGCCGGCCACGGCCGCCCCGCCGAGCCCGCCGCCGACATAGCAGGCGGAGGCGAACAGCTGGCAGCGCAGGCTGTGCCGGGCCGCGCCGAGCGCGCGCAGCCCGGCCGCCGCGCCGGTGCCGAGGCCGGCGCCCGCGACGCCGAGGGTGACCGGCACGATGAGCGCCGCGGCGGAGTGCCAGACGCCGCCGAGCACCAGCTCGCCGAGCCGGTCCGGCACCAGCAGCAGCGACCCGCCCCAGAGCAGCGCGGCGGCGGCCTGCCCGCCGCCCAGCAGGAGGCAGAACGTGCCGAGGCGGTGCGGCGCCTGCCGCAGCACTCGAGCCGCCTCGGGGACAGTGACCAGCGACAGCCCCATCAGCACGGCGAGGAACGGGCCGAGGAGGAGCTCGGCGCCCCGCACCGCACCCACGGCGCCGATCCCGACGATCGCGCCGAGCCCGTATGCCCGCAGCTGGCTCGCGCCGCTGAGGCTGACGTTCTCGACCAGGTACCGGTAGCCGAGATCGCGCTGCTCGCGAAGCCACCCGCGCGCCCCGGTCATCCGGGGCCGGATGCCGGACTGGAGGCAGCCGTACCCGGCGGCCACCGCGGCGGACGCGCCCCAGGCGAGCACGAAAGCCCCGACGCTGCCGACGCGGGCCGCCACCACCATGGCCGGGACGAGCGCGACGCCCCACACGAGGTCGTTGACGAACGCCTTCCGCCCGGCGCCGGCGGCGAAGAACGAGAACCGCCAGGCATCCTGCAGCAACAGCCCCGGCAGTACGACGCCGAGGCAGGCGAACGCGGCCCCCACGCTGCCGCCGAGAGCCGGCCCGGCCACCAGACACGCCGCGCCGAGGGCGGCACCGACGCCGAGCGCGGTACCCGACGACCGGGCCACCGCCGCGCGCCAGGAGGCGTCCGGCACGCCGCTGAAGCGCACCACGAGCGGGTCGGTGGCCAGCCCGCGCGAGACGTTGAGCACCACGCCGTAGGTCACCCAGGCCAGGCTGAACACGCCGAACGCGGTCACCCCCAGCGAGCGGGCCACGTAGATCCCCACCGCGAAGTTGGTCATGCTGGAGGCCGCCTGGTCGGCCAGTCCCCAGGACAGCCGGCCGACGAGGGCCCGCCGGGCGGATCCGGCCGGTCTCGTCGTCTTCGCCCTCTCGGTGGTCATCGGCGTCATGCCTTGATCAGCCCGGCGCCGTGCAGGGCGTCGGCAGCGGCGGCGACGGTGTCGAACGGCAGCCCGGACCGCTCGGCGACGTCCAGCAGACTGTGCTCGCCGTCGGAGAGGTTGAGCACCCAGAGCATGGCCATCTGGGCCTGCTTGGTGTCGCTGCGGCCGCCGAGCGCGTCGTACAGCCCGCGCCGGCCCAGCTGCGGTTCGCCGTAGGGGCTGAGGTTGACGTACTGCCGGTTGCGGTCGAGGACGGCGAACGCCTCACGGCAGACGGCGAGGGTGTCCGCCATCGCCTCCCGGGAGACGAAGTCCAGGTTGTCCGCCGAGGTGTGGTACTCGGGGTAGCCGGCGTACGGGGTCCGGGTGAGCGAGCCCACGCCGAGATTGAACCCGGGCGAGCAGAACTGCCGCTCGTCGTAGCCGTACGGAGTGAACTCGGTGACGCGGTGCGGGCGTTCGGAGGCGGCCAGCACATGCCGCATCACCCGGTCGATCTCGGCGTCGCCGCGTCTGCTCTGCTTGTACGTCAGCGAGCCCGGGTCACCGGCGCAGGCCAGCACCAGCCCGTGCTTGACCCGGTCCACCCGCTCCGCGTTGCGCGCGAGCCAGGTGATCGCCCCGATGGTGCCGGGCGCGAAGATGAACCGGTAGGTGTAGTACGGCGTCTGCTCCGCCAGCGCCCGGGCCAGGAACGTCGCCACCGCGATGCCGGCCAGGTTGTCGTTGGCCAGCGACGGGTGGCAGACGTGGCAGGAGACGATCACCTCGTCGGGGACCTGCCCGGGGACCATGTGCTCGGCGTAGGTGAGGTGGCCGTCGGCGAGGGTGGAGTCGATGCGGACCTCGTACTCGCCGTCCGGCATCGCGTCCAGGGTCTCCTGGGCCAGGCAGAAGCCCCATTCCGGCTGGTAGTAGCTGGTGCGGTACGGCACCCAGGACGGGTGGTCCGGCAGGGTGTGCAGGTGTGCGCGCAGGTCGGCCAGCGGCATGGTCGCCGACACCGGCACGCTGTAGCCGAGCACGTGCAGGCTGGACGCGGCGAAGTCGACGATCCGGTTGCCGTCGGTGTCGGCGATGTACGCGTCCCGGATGTTCCACTCCTGCGGCACCGTCCAGTCGAGCACCTGGGTCCCGGTCGGCACCTCGTGCACCTGCAGCGGGATGTGCTCCCCGACGATGTCCAGGGTGGCGCGCACACCGTCGCCGGTGATGCTCCGGCACAGCGGGTACAACCGCTCCACCAGGGCGTACATCTCGTCCCCGGGCGCGGTCGCCGGCCGTTCGCCGGCCGCGGTCATCCGCGCCACCGCAGGGTGTCGTCCACGGCACCGGCGTCGGACGCCGAGCGCAGCACGGCAAGCCGGGTGAAGCGGCCCTCGAAGTCCTCCCGGGTCAGCCCGTGTTTCCGGTAGGCGTCCGCGAGTTCGAGCGCGCCCTGCTTCACCGTCCACTCGCAGTCGAAGCCGGGGATCGCGGTGCGGAACCGGGAGAAGTCGACCCGGTACGAGCGTGGGTCGGCACCGGTCTCCCCGGTGATCACCACCTTGGATCCGGGTACCGCCTCGGCGACCTGCTCGGCGATCTCGGCGACCGTGACGTTGTTGATCTCGCTGCCGATGTTGAACGCCCGGTCGTGCACCGCGTCCCGCGGCGCGGTCAGCGCGGCCGTGAAGGCCCGGGCGATGTCGGCGGCGTGCACCAGCGGGCGCCAGGGCGTGCCGTCGGAGAGCACCAGGACCTCGCCGGACAGGAGCGCGTGACCCACCAGGTTGTTCAGCACGATGTCGGCGCGCAGCCGGGGTGAGTGGCCGAAGGCGGTGGCGTTGCGCATGAACACGGGGGTGAAGTCGCCGTCGGCCAGCGCGTGCAGGTCGTCCTCCACCCGCACCTTGGACTCCGCGTAGGGCGTCACCGGGCGCAGCGGGGCGTCCTCGCCCACCAGGTCGTCGCCGCCGGCGGCACCGTAGACCGAGCAGGTCGACGCGTAGAGGAAGCGCCGCACTCCGGCGTCGCGGGCCAGCCGGGCCAGCCGTACGGACGCGTGGTGGTTGATGTCGTAGGTGAGCTCCGGTGCCAGCGATCCCAGCGGGTCGTTGGAGAGCGCGGCAAGGTGGATCACGGCGTCGACGCCGGCCACGTGTTCCGCTGTGACGTCACGCAGGTCGACCCGGTGCCCCTGCGGGTCGGCGGGCGTCGGGCCGAGGACGCAGTCGGCGAACAGGCCGGCGTCGAGGCCGACGACCTCGTGCCCGGCGGCCGTCAGGACCGGGGCCATCACGGTGCCCAGGTATCCCTGGTGTCCGGTCAGCAGTACGCGCATGGTTCATCCCCCCAGGTGGAGCGTGAGTTTGGTGACGGCGAACGCCTCGGCGTAGCGCGCGTGGCATTCGATACCGCGGATCCGGGCCAGGCCGAGGAAGGCCTCCCGGTCGTACCAGGGCCGGTGCCGCTGCGAGGGGTAGTGCTCCTGCAGCAGCCGCACCTTCTCTTCGGCGATCTCCGGCGTCAGCGGCTGGTACGCCGCCATACGGCCGAGATCGCCGTCCCACTTGACGATCTCGTAGCCGAGCACGAGGTGGTCGCGGAACGCGGTCGGCATCAGCTGCGCCAGGCCGCGGTGGTCCTGGTGCGCGTCGTCGGTGCGCGGGGCCAGGATGAGATCCGGGTCGGTCTGGCCGCGCAGTTCCTCGACCGCGGCCTTGGCCTCGTCCCAGTGCACGGGCAACCGCCCGTCCGGCAGCTTGTGCACGGTCAGCCGCAGGTCGGCGCCCGGGCAGAAGGCGGCGAGCGCGGCCTGCTCCTCCTGCTCCCGCTCGCTGCCGCCGCCGGAGAGCACCAGTGCGTCGACGCGGACCCCCGGCCGCGCGCGGCACAGCGTCAGCAGCGTGCCGCCGGCGCCGATGGCGATGTCGTCGCAGTGCGCGCCCACCGCGACGATCCGGTCCAGGCGCCCGGCGCCGAGCCGGATCACGCGCTCACCGCCGCGCTGTCCTTTTCCCACACGGCCCACGGGCGGTCGCCGCGGGCGTAGGCCTCGTCGAGCGCGGCCCGCTCCTTCACGGTGTCGGTCGGCTTCCAGAAGCCGCGGTGCTGGTGCGCCACCAGCCGGCCCCGCTTGGCCAGTTGGGCGCATCCGTCGGCGACCAGGTCCCCGCCCTCCGGGATGTGGTCGAAGACCTCCTGGCGGAGCACGAAGTAGCCGCCGTTCTCCCACAGCGGCAGTTCGCTCACCGCGGTGATGCCGCCCACCAGGCCGTCCTCGCCCAGCTCCACGCAGTGGAACGACGACTGCGGCGGCACCACCATCATCGACGCACCCGCGTCGCGCCGGGCGAACCGGTCGATCATCTCCGGCAGCGGGGCGTCGGTGAGCACGTCGGCGTAGTTGGCGAGGAACATCTCGTCGCCGTCCAGGTGGTGCCGCACCCGGCGCAGCCGCTCTCCGATCGGTGACTCGATGCCGGTCTGCGCGAACGTGATCGTCCAGTCCGAGATGTCGGTGGACAGCAGCTCGGTCCGCCCGCCTCTCAGCACGAAGTCGTTGGACGTCGTCTCCTCGTAGTTGAGGAAGAAGTCCTTGATGTGGTGGGCCCCGTACCCGAGGCACAGGATGAACTCCGTGTGCCCGAAGTGCGCGTAGTAGCGCATGACGTGCCAGATCAGCGGTCTCGGCCCGACCATCGCCATGGGCTTGGGCACGTCGTCGGAGGTTCCGTTGCGCATCCGCATGCCGTAACCGCCGCAGAACAGAACGACCTTCATGCCTTGACCTCGACAATGCTCAGTTCCGGTATGGGAAAGACCAGCCGGCCGCCCCAGTCGCCCACGTAGGACAGCTGCTCGACCAGCTCGGCCCGCAGGTTCCACGGCAGGACGAGGACGTAGTCCGGCTTGTCGGCGGCGATCTGCTCGGGCGGCAGGATCGGGATGCGGGTGCCCGGGGTGAACCTGCCGTGCTTGTAGGGGTTGCGGTCGACCGTGTACGCGAGCAGGTCGGGCCGGATGCCGCAGTGGTTGAGCAGGGTGTTGCCCTTGCCCGGGGCTCCGTAGCCGACGACCGTCTCGCCGCGCTCGGCCGCCTCGATGAGGAACTGGAGGAGGTCCCGGCGCACCTTGGCCACCCGGGCGGAGAACTCGGTGTACCCGGACAGCTCCTGCAGGCCGGCGGCCTTCTCCCGGGCCAGCACGTCGGCCACCTGCCCGCTCGGTTCGCCCGCCACCTCGGCCGGCCGGGCCCACAGCCGGACGGAGCCGCCGTGCGTGGGCAGCAGCTCGACGTCCACGAGCGCGAGTCCGCCGCTCGCCAGGGCCCGGATCGCGGCGGCGACCGTGTAGTACTGGAAGTGCTCGTGGTAGATCGTGTCGTACTGGTTCTCCTCGATCAGGGTCAGCAGGTGCTGCACCTCGATGGAGACCCAGCCGTCGTCGGCGACCAGGGCGCGCAGCCCCTGGGTGAACCCGACCACGTCGGGGATGTGCGCGTACACGTTGTTGGCCACGACCAGGTCCGCCGGGCCGTGTTCGGCACGGACGGCCGAGCCGGTGTCCGGGCTCAGGAACTCCGTGAGCGTGGGCACGCCCGCCTCGCGCGCCGTGGCGCCGACGTTCACCGACGGCTCGATGCCGAGGCAGCGGATCCCCCGGTCCACCACGTGCCTCAGCAGGTACCCGTCGTTGCTCGCGACCTCGACCACGAAGGCGTCGGGGCCGAGAGCAAGGCGCTGTACGGCGTCGGTGACGAACGTGCGCGCGTGTTCCACCCAGGAGGTCGAGTAGGAGGAGAAGTACGCGTACTCCTTGAACGTCTCCTCCGGTGTGATCAGCGGCGGGATCTGCGCGAGCCAGCAGTCGGTGCAGACCCGCAGGTGCAGCGGGTACGCCGGTTCCGGCTCGTCCAGTTGGTCCGCGGCGAGAAAGCTCTCACACGGTGGCGTGGCCCCCAGGTCGACGACGCTCGCCAGCGTCGCCGAGCCGCACAGTCGGCATCGTGTCATCTACTGCCCCCCATTGATTCCGTCCGACCCGCTATCGCGGTGCGGTACTCGTCCACCAGGCGCTCCAGGCCGACGGCCGGGCTGAACCCCTGCTCGTAACGGCGCCGGGCGGCCTGGCCCATCTCCCGGTTGCGGTCCGGCTCGGCCGCGATCCGGCGTGTGCGGGACGCGAGCGAGGCCGCGTCGCCCGGCTGGTGCAGCAGCCCGGTCACACCGTCCTCGACAAGTTCGACGAAGGCGCCGTGACCGGCGGCGACGACCGGGACCCCGGCCGCCATCGCCTCCACGACCACCAGGCCGAACGCCTCCAGCCACGTCGAGGGAGCCAGCACGGCGACCGACCGCGCGACGGCCTTCCGGCACTCCGCCGGGTCCAGCAGACCGACATGGCGCACGTCGTCCCGGCCCGCCGCCCAGGCGGTCACCTCGCGCTCCAGTGGCCCCGCACCGGCGATCACGAGCGGTACGCCCACACCGCCGGTCGCGGCGATCTCGTCCCACGCGGCCATGAGCAGCCGCACCCCCTTGGCCTCCGCGAGCCGGCCGAGATAGAGCAGATGCTCGCCCGCGCCCGCCCGGCGAGCGTCCGGGTCGGGCACGAAGTTGTGCTTCACCGCCAGCCGCTCGGCCGGCATGCCGGACCGCACCAGGACGTCGCGCTGCGCCGCGGAGATGCAGAAGAACCGCTCCACGCCGGACCACCACCGCCGCCGGTTGACCGACAGGCTGACCGCGAGCGGCACCGTCGCCAGGCGGGAGTTCCGGTAGCAGCCGTGCCGGACGGCGGGCAGCGGCGTCGACCCGACGCACTCGGTGCACGGGCGGCCGTCCCGCTGCAGCGTGCCGGGCGGGCAGACCTGGGTGTAGTTGTGCAGCGTGGCGACGGCGGGCACCCCGGCGTCGGCGCAGGCGGCCAGCACCGCCGGCGACAGGAGCGGGAAGACGTTGTGGACGTGCACCACGTCCGGCCGCTCGGTGCGGAGCCGGGCGGCGAGCTCCGCCCGGACCGCCGGGTTCCACGGCACGAGGAGCGGCACCGCGGCCTTGCCGAGCAGGGACCGGACGGCGATGTCGTCGCTGCGCCGCTCGAACACCTCGACCCGGTGGCCGGCCCCGCGCAGCAGCGCCACCTCCTGGTCGACGACCTTGTTCTCCCCGCTCGGCTGCGCCGAGGCGTAGCGGTTGTGCACCACGAGGACGTGCATGCTCAGGTCACCTCCGATCTTCGGGCCCAGCGTGGGACGTGTCGTCGAGGGGCGTCGGGCGTCGGCAGGGGAGTGGCCGCGGCCGGTGCCGCCAGCAGCGAGGCCGCCACGGCCAGGTGCAGCAGATACGGCGAGGCGTCGCCGAGACCGGCCTCGGTGTACGACGCGATCGCGCAGTAGCTGATCAGGAAGATCGCGCAGGCCCTCTGCAGCGACGGTGGCCGCAGCAAGGCGACGCCGCCCAGCACGATGATGACCGCCGCCACCAGGACGACGCCGGTCAGACCCTGCTCCTGGTAGACGGCCAGCCAGCTGTTGTCGATCGGCAGCCCGCCGAACGACTTGTCGCCCAGGCCCACGCCGAACAACTTCTCCGTGGTCGACCGGGGCGCAGCCAGCAGGGCTTCCCAGACCTTCGCCCGGCCGGTGAGGTTGGAGAAGTTCTCCTGGCTCTGCCCGCGCAGGAACCACGCCTGGAGCGCGGAGCTGAACGCCACCGCGGCCACCGTGGCGCACAGCACCGCCCAGGCGAAGAACCGGCGGGCGGCGGCGCTGGTCAGGACGAGCGAGCCGATCGCCAGCACCAGCCCGATGAGCAGGCCGAGCGTGGCCGTCCGGGTATGGGTCAACGCGAGCAGGACGAGCGACGGCACGATGACCACCGCCGCGCTCGCCCTGTCGGTCCGGCGGCCCAGGACGAGCAGCACGGTGAGCCCGATGATCACCGCGGCGTACTGTCCGATCTGCGGCGGGGTGAGCGGCCACAACGCCCCGACCAGCCGCCCGCCGTAGAGCTCGGGCATGGCTGCGCCCGGTGAGATGACCAGGCCGGCGGCCACCGACCCGAGCACCGCGTAGTACATCCGGATGTGGTGCCGGACGAACGTCAGGCCGCCGTCCCACCAGCGGCTGAGCAGCCACAGCGTGCCGACGAAGAGAGCCAGCCGGGCGCAGCGGAACAGCGCACCGAACCCGGACTCCAGGTCCGCGCTGGAGATCACGCTCGGCACCAGCAGCAGGGTGAGCCAGAACAGGAAGGCGCCGGCTCGGATGCGCAGCCGGAGATTGATCGCGAGCGCCAGTGCGAACGCGGCCACCAGCGCGCCCATGGTGACCATCTGGATGAGGGAGCGGGGCAGCGGGACGATGGTCTGCGCCCCGGCGGAGCCGAGCGTGTTGAGGACCAGCAGCCCCCAGACCGTCCCGACGATCCTCGACGTGCGGTCCATGCCCATCTCAACCACCGTCCTGTGCGCGGAAGGTGCTGCCCGCGTCCTGCTGGTACGGCGTGCCCTGCCACTGCCCGGAGTCGAGCTCTCGGCTCGGGTCGTGGGCGACGAAGGTCCACGGTCCGATGTAGACGTTGCCGTGCCAGCGGTTGTGCTGCTTGCGGGTGATCGCCTCGGCCACCCGTTCGCCCTGGTACGGCGACCAGTCCGGATAGGTGCCGTAGTTGGCCAGCACCGCCATCCGTCCGCACTCGGCCGTGCACCGGACGACGGACGTGTCCAGCACGAAGCGGTTGTGGTGGATGTCCACCCGCTGGGTCTTCCACCGGCAGTCGGCGTAGAGCGGCGCGGTGGCGATCGCCGGCCGCGCACAGCGGTCGGTGTCCCGCACCAGCAACGTGCAGTCACCGGACGAGGTGTTGGCCGGGCTGTTGCAGAACCGGTCGGCGTTCTCCCACAGGGTGATCCCGGACCAGTTGTTCTCCAGCACGTTCCGCGAGATCTCGATCTTGTCCGTGCGGGCTCGGATCCGTGGTTCGCCGCCGGACTCGGACACGTACACGGTCGCGAAGGGGAAGTTGTCACCGCGGTCGGCCGCCTTGCGGCCCTCGGCCCAGTTGTTCCGCCGGATCGTGTTCTTCCGGATGACCGCGTTGTAGCTGGTCTCGTAGATCAGCGCGGCACCGTCGTTGCCCTCGAGCACGTTGTCCTCGATGCGGAAGTCGTTGTTGTTGGTGTCCGCCCACAACCCGGCTCCGCGGTTGTCGTGCACCCAGTTGCCGCGTACGTCGGCGCCGTCGACGGCCCAGAACTTGACGCCTCCGGTGCAGCCGCAGCCCTTGCGCCGCCGCTCCCAGTCGCCGGTGTTGTTGCCCGTGATCTCGTTGCCCTCGACCACCAGGCCGCTGATACGGCCTTCGCCCTTGTACGCGTTCATGCCGTACTGGCCGTTGCCGCGCAGGCAGCTGGCGCGGACCCGCTGGCGGGCACCGGCCATCAGCCCGGCGCCGGAGTTGTTCTGGATCGTCGCGTGCTCGATCACCCACCCGTCGGCCGAGTCGTGGTTGACCACGCCCTCGTCATGGGGCGCGACGAACCCCTGCACGGTCAGGTAGCGGATGGTGACGTCGCGGGCGGTGCCGCCGAACGCGTACTGGTTGGTCTTCCGCCCGTCGAGCACCGCGCCCGGCGCGCCGAGGTAGCGGTTCCCCTCCTTGGGGACGACCTGGGCGTAGCGGTCCGGGGCGAGCCTGTGCTTGCCCGGCCGGAGCCAGAACGTGGTGTTCGGAGGGCTGCTCTTGGTCTTCGCGGCCAGGTCACCGGCCACCGCGGGGTCGACCGCGACCGCTCCCGCCGGCGCCTTCGCCGGCCCGGCCGCGGGCTCGGCGCACACCCGGGCCACGGACGTGGACGACGGCACAGGTGCCGGCTTCGCCCCGGCGTCCGACGTGCTGTCACAGCCGGTCACCGACAGCAGGGCCAGCGCCAGCGGTGCCGCCGCCAACGCCCAGTGCCGCCTCTCGATCCCCACGCGCCGGCCCCCCTAGCCGCGGAACCTGAGCACGGTGGTGAAACCCTCCGCGCCGTCGGTGAAGCCGGTGCCGACCAGCGTGGTGGCGGGTTCCTTGCGCCCGAATCCTGCGGAGTACCAGCCCAGCGGCGGATCGGTCTCGCCGCGATGCGCCTGCCAGGACAGCCGCTCGGGCAGGTCGAGCACCGCGGAGCGGTTCTCGCCGTCCCGGGACCAGGTGAGCACCGCCCGGTTCCCCACCAGGTCCACGGCGATCGCCGGGCCGAGGTGGAACGCCAGGCGTACGTCCCGGCGCGGACTGTGCCGGCCGCGGACCTCGTCGAACACCCTCAGCTCCTGGCTCGCGGCCGTCAGCTCCACCCGGCGCCGGTGCACGGAGCGCTGGTAGCCGTCGTGTTCGGCGCACCAGCGGGCCACCCCCTCGTCGGAGGTGTCCACGGCCAGGACGCGGCTCCTGGCCTGCCGGGTCCACAGGAACGGGCCGCCGGAGACGGACTGGTCACCGCCGTCCAGTTGCAGGGTGTTGTGGCCGAGGGTCGACCGGAAGTACTGCCGCCACGCGGGCTGCCCGTGGTAGCAGTACGTCCCCGGGTCGGCGAGCACATCGACCCCGTCGTGCCGGACCTCCACGGACAGCGCGTCCGCGTGGGCGTGCGCGGCGATGGACAGGAACCCGTGCGGACCGCCGTCGCAGCGGCACCAGATCTCTCCCGGGCCGCGCAGGATCGTCATTCCCGCGTCCGCGAAGTGGGCCGGCCGGCTTGCCGGGCGGGTCACGGACAGTTCAGTGGGCTTGATGAGCGCGGCCAGCAGCGGGGTGCGCACATCGGTGCCGGTCACCGCCGGCCACCAGTCGAGCCGGCCGAACACGGCGTCCCCGGTGGCCAGCAGCGAGCCCCAGCGTTCGGTGCCCGCGCCGTCCACGACCAGACCGTGCCCGTCGTCCGCGTCCCCCTGCCGCGGCGGCCGCAGCCGGCTGTCCACGACGGCCGCGAGCGCGTCGGTCATCCGCAGCAGCACCAGCCGGATCGAGTCGGGGACCGGCACACCGGCGGCATCCGCCTCGGCCACCGCGGCCAGGCCGAGCTCCAGCACCAGTCCGTGATACTCGGTGGCCAGCTCGCGGTTGAGGCCGGAGGCGAAGGTGTTGCCGCGCAGCTGCCGCTCCAGCGACCGCAGCGAGTCGGCCCGCAGGCGCGCCGAGGAGGGGAACCACCCGAACGCGCAGGCCGCCGCGAGCTGCCCGGCCGCCTCCGCGATGACGTGGTTGTTCGCCGAAGACCCCCGGCTGGGGAAGGCGGCCAGCCAGCGCTGGTGGTGCCAGATCTGGCTCACCGCGACCGGGTTGCCCTCGAACAGCCCGGCCGCGCCCGGCCAGCCGTCGAGCAGCCGGCGGATCCACACCCAGGACAGCAGCCGGATCCCCAGCTCGATGCCGCTGGTCCAGTGCACCCCGCGCAGCGGCGCGTTGGCCGCCCACCACGACCGCAGGTGCTCGGCCACCCGCTCGGCGTACCGCTCGTTCCCGGTGATCGCGTAGGCGGCGGCGAGCACGGTGAGGTACTGATGCCGGGACAGCTCCCAGATCTGCTTGATGTCCCCGACCGCGTCCTCGTTGCGGTACGGCACGTCGAAGGCGTAGCCCCACGGAGCCCGGCGCCCGGTCTTCGGGTCGTACCACCAGTCCGGGTCGGCCAGGTCGTCGCGGACCACTCCGAAGAACTCGGCGTGCCCGTACATCAGCCGGTCCGCCTCGGCGATGAGCCGTTTCGCGGCGTCCGGTGGCACCGCGGCGATCGCCCCTGCGGGCAGGACCGCGGTGAACCGGGCGCCGGTCACGCTCGGGCAGTCCGGCCGCGCCGACCGCCACCGCCGCCTGCGCACCGCGTCGCCCACCCGTCCGCCGACCTCCCGCGGTCCCATCCGGGACAGCCGCCGCAGGTACCAGCCCGCGCTCATGGTCATCGCGCCCCCGCCAGCGTCACCGGCGCACCGCCCGCCAGGCCGGCCTGCACGGCGAGGGTGGCGGCCGTGGTGGCGACCAGCGACTGAAGCGGCACCGGCATCGGCCCGCCGGTCCGCACGGCCTTGATGAACGCCGCCAGCTCGGCGTTCTGGCCCTTGTCCCGGGCCTTGGGCAGCCGCGAACTGACCCACCGCTTGCGGCCGTACACCGACGCACGGACGAAGTCGTCGAGCCGCAGCACCTTGCCGTCCGCGACCAGGTCCAGCGTCTCCTTGGGGAAGCCGGGCGCGCCGGTGGTGACGTAGCTGATGGTGGCGGTGGACCCGTCCGGGTAGCGCAGCACGACCTGCAGGTCGTCGTTGCCGGACGTGGCGACCGCGTACACCGATACCGGGTCGGCATCGAGCAGCCAGCTCGCCGTGTCGATGAAGTGTCCGCCCTCGCCGGCGAACCGCGAACCCTCGGTGCCCTGCTGGAGGTACCAGCTGCCGTGCTGCAGCCGGCCCGCGTTGACCAGGTAGCGCAGGCTCGCCGGACCGGTCCGCGCGCCGAACCGCTGCCGGGCCTCTTGCAACAGCGGTGCGAACCGGCGGTTGAAGCCCACCTGCAGCCGGTCGTTGCCGGACTCCTCCACCGCCGCGAGCACGTCGGCCAGCTCGTCCTCGGTGAGCGCCAACGGCTTCTCCACGAACACGGCCTTGCCGGCCAGCAGCGCCTTCCGGGTCAGTTCGGCGTGCGAGCTGTGCCGGGTGACCACGAACACCGCGTCGACGGACTTGTCGCCGAGCACGGCGTCGAGGTCGGTGGTCGCCTCGGCGAAGCCGAACTTCCGCTGCGCGTTGGCCGCGGACAGCGCCGTCGTGGTGACGACGGTCGACAACTCGACGCCGTCGCGCTGCGCCAGGTGCGGCAGCAGCATCGACGTCGCGTAGTTTCCCGCGCCGACGAACGCGAGGCGCACCGGCGTCCCGGCGGCCCGGGCCGGACTCCGCTGCACGGTCACCGCGGGCACGGCCACCGAAGGGGCCTGCGCAGGGGTCTCGGCTTCCCCCGCCCGGTCGGGATACCGGAACAGCACCGCCACGGCCTTCAGGTCGCCGTCCTTCAGGCGCCGGTACGTCTCGACGGCGTCATCGAAGTCGGCGATGTGGGAGACCAGAGGCTCCACGTCGACGCTGCCACGGGCGGTGAGATCGAGGAAACAGGCCAGGTTGCGGCGCTCGGTCCAGCGTACGTAGCCGATCGGGTAGTCCCGGCCCTCCAGCTCGTACTCCGGGTCGTAGCGTCCGGGGCCGTAACTGCGGGAGAACCGGACGTCGAGCTCTTTCTCGTAGTACGCGTTCCACGGCAGGTCCAGGCGGCACTTGCCGATGTCGACGACCCGGCCGCGGTCCCGGCTCAGCCGGGCGGCCAGCTCGACGGGCTGGTTGCTGCCGCCGCCGGCGGCCAGATACACCTGGTCCACGCCGTGACCGCCGGTGAGTTCGGCGACGGCCGCTTCCACGGCCGCGGACTCGGGATCGCCGCAGGCCGCCGCGCCGAGGCGCTCGGCGAGCTCGCAGCGCACCGGGTCGGGGTCGACCCCCACGACGCGGACTCCCGAGGCGGCGAGGAGCTGCACCACCAACTGCCCGATCAGCCCGAGGCCGACGACCAGTGCCACTTCGCCGAGCTGCGGTTCGCCCTGGCGTACGCCCTGCAACGCGATCGACCCGACGGTGCCGAAGGCGGCGTGCCGCGGCGCGAGGCCGTCCGGCACCCGGGCGTAGAGGTTCTTGGGCACCCAGTTCAGCTCGGCGTGCAACGCGTGCTCGTTGCCGGCGCAGGCCACGAGGTCGCCGACCTTCACATCGTCGATCCCGGGGCCGACCTGCTCGACCACCCCGCACAGCGAGTAGCCCAGCGGCGTGTAGGAGTCCAGCTTCCCCATCACCTTGCGGTAGGTGGCGGGCACCCCGTTGGTGGCCACGCTCTGCATGACCTTGGCCACCTGGTCCGGGCGGGAGCGGGCCTTGCCCAGCATCGACATGCCGGCCTCGGACACCTTCATGAGCTCGGTCCCGGTGGATATCAGCGAGTAGGAGGTCCGTACCAGCACACCGCCCGGCTTGCACCCCGGCGCCGGCACGTCGAGCAGCGCCAGTTCGCCGCTCTTGTAGTTCTGCACAACCTGTTTCACCCGAGCTCCTCTTGTTTCCATGCCGTCAGGCCGCCTGGCTCCGGCCGGAGCCGGAGCCGGAGGTCGCGTCGCGATACCAGTACTCGAGGGTCAGTACGTGCCAGAGATGCTTGGAGAAGTCCCGCTGCCCGGCGGCGTCCTCGGCGACCATCCGCGCCAGCGCGTCGCGGCGCAGCAACCCGGAATTGACGAGCACACCGTCGTTCACCACCTCGCGCACCAGCGGTGCCAGGTCCCGGCTCATCCAGGCGCGCAGCGGGGCGCTGAACAGGCCCTTGGGCCGGTAGACGATCTCCCGGGGCAGGATCGAGGTGGCGGCCTCCTTGAGGACGGCCTTGCCCTGGCGTCCGACGATCTTGCGATCACCGGGCACGGCGAACGCCGCCCTGACCACCTCGACGTCCACGTACGGCACCCGCACCTCGGTCGACGCGGCCATACTCGACCGGTCCGTGTAAGCGAGGTTCAGGCCCGGCAGGAACATCCGGGCGTCGCCCAGGCACATGCGGTTGACGAAGTCGTCGAGGTCGTTGTCCCGGTAGACGTCCGCATGCTCGGTCAGCACGTCCTCGACCGCCCCGCCCAGGTCCGGATCGACCAACGCGAGCAGCTCCGCCTGGTCGTACATGGTGTAGCTGCGCCGGAACGCGGTCTCCTCCGGCAGCTCGGCGAAGGAGAGGAACCGCTTCGCGAAGCGCACCGACCGGTACCCCCGGCGGCTCGTCGCGACCGGCAGCCGGTCCACCGCCCTGGACAGGCCGCGCCGCAGGGGCCGCGGGACGCGCTGGTAGCGCAGCGCGAGCAGGTTGGCCAGGTGCTTGCGGTACCCGGCGAACAGCTCGTCGGCGCCCATCCCGGAGAGCATCACCTTGACCCCGGCCTCGCGGGCGGCCGAGCAGATCAGGAACGTGTTGATCGCTGCGGGGTCGCCGATCGGCTCGTCCAGGTGGTACGTCATCCGCGGCAGCAGGTCGAGCACGTCCGGAGCGATCTCGATCTCCCGCAGGTCGACGCCGAACCGCTCGGCCACCTGCCGGGCATAGCGCAGGTCGTCCGGCATCGCCTCGAACCTGGCGTCCTCGGCGCGGAACCCGATCGTGTACGCGGAGATCCCGGGCCGGTCACGGGCCGCCAGCGCGGTCAGATAGCTGGAATCCAGACCGCCGGAGAGGAAGGTCGCCACGGGTACGTCGGACAGCAGGTGGCGCCGGGTCGACTCCTCGACGACGGCGGCGATGTCCGGCTGCTCGCCGGCCTGCGCCCGCTCCCGGCCCTCGGCGGCGACGTCCTTCAGGTGCCAGAACCGGCCGCGCTCCACCCGGCCGTCGGGCCGGCACCTCAGCCAGCTCCCCGGCGGCAGCTTCTCCGCCTCGCGGAAAGCGCACCGTGAGTCCGGCACCCAGTAGTACAACAGTGAGGCCACCAGTGCCGCATGGTCCACCTCCAGCGTCCCGCCGGTCGCGGCGGCGAGTGCCTTCAGCTCGGAGGCGAACACCAGACCCTCGCCGCGCCGGAGCAGGAACAGCGGCTTGATGCCGAGCTGGTCGCGGGCGAGCACCAGCTCACCGGTCCGCTCGTCGAAGATCCCGAACGCGAACATGCCGCGCAGCCGGGGCAGGCAGTCCGTGCCCCAGCGGCGCCAGGCCTCGAGGAGCACCTCGGTGTCGGAGGTGCCGCGGAAGCGCACCCCGGCGGCCGCCAGCTCGACGCGCAGCTCGGGCGCGTTGTACAGCTCGCCGTTGTACGTCAGGACGAGGCCGCCCGAGACCATCGGCTGGGCGCCGGTTTCGGACAGGTCGATGATGGCCAGCCGGCGGTGCCCGAGGTGCACTTCGCCGTCACCGGCGGGGTGGCTGTACCGGCCCGCCCCGTCCGGACCGCGGTGGGCGAGGGTATCGGTGAGCCGGTCGGTCACGACCTTCCCGTCCGGCCATCGGTAAGTGCCTGCGATGCCACACATGTCTACCGCGCCTCCTGGTCGCTGCCCGGGATCCGTGCCGTCCACATCGGCAGCCGCTCCGTCCGATGCCGGCCCTCCGCCACTGTCTGAACGGCGTGGGAGGTACCCCCACCGTTCTGCCGGGCCGACCGCTCGGGCCGGCCGCGCAGCGCGGTGTGCGGCCCGTCCCACAGCGTGCCGTCGGTCCGGTCACGCGGATCGGGGTCGATCAGCACCACACCGATCACCGCGATGCGCTGGTCCGCGAGCTGCCGCGCCACGGTGTGCAGCCATGCGGCGCTGCCGTGCCCGGCACGCACGACGAGCACGGTCTGAGTGCCGAGGTACTGGAGGTCGGTCCACGCCGTGCCGGGCGCCACCGAGCCGACGCCGATCCGGTACCCCTCAGGCGACACGGCCGCGGCGCGCTCGCCGCCGACCACGGTGGGGTCTCCTGGCTTGGGGCGGCGGCCTGCGAGCTGCGGGCCGGGCAGGCCATCGACGATGACCACCGGTCCGTCCGCCGCCAGTTCCCGGGCGAGATCCAGGGCGATCACGCTCGTGCTGCGCGCACAGCCCAGTTCCAGCAGCGACACCGGTTCCGCGGAACCGCGCACGGTGCGGGCCAGGGTTCCGGTGAGCCGTATCCGTGCCGCCCGCGTCCGCCGGCGCTGCCACAGCCTGCCCGACCTGCGGGGCAGCTCCGCGATGACCGAGGCGCCGAGGTTCGCCGCGATGTCCCGGCGCAGCACCGGGCGGTCCGCCACCACCGTGCCGACCGCGGCCACCGCGAGTCCGAGGACCAGCCCGAGGACGAGCCCGATCGCGGCGTTGGTGGCGGCGGTCCTGGGCAGGGAGTGCCGCACCGCGCGCGGGGCGTCCACGATCTGTGTGCCGGCGACGAGCTGGGGCGTGCCGAGGCGCGCCTCCTCGGCGCGCTGGTCGAAGTCGGCGATCCGCGAAGTGAGTTCGGCCCGGCGGGCGAAGAGGGACTCCATGCTCGCCGACGATTTCGGGCCGCTCTCCGGCGGTCCGTCTCCGATCGCCTTGTTGACCTCGGCGAGTTCCTTCCGCATGCGGTCACGCTGGTCGAGCAGGGCGTCGGCCTCGGCCTTGGCGGTCTCCCGCATCCGCTTGACATGGTCCGCGACGAACGCGTCGGCCAGCGCCTTGGCCCGGGCCACCGCTTCCGCGTCGCTGTCACCCGTCACATCGATCTGCAGCAGGTTGTTGGTCAAGCCGGTACCTCGGTAGTCCCGCATGAAGTCTTCCGGCTTCTCCGGGGACTTGAGGGACTGCAGGGCCTGGCCGGCGATCCGCGTGGTGTGCAGCAGTGCGACGTCGGTGCGGATCAGCGTCCCGGTGTCGTTCGGCTGGTCCTCCTTGTGCGCGACCAGCACCTTGGTCACCGCGGTCGGCGGCGGGGGCATCAGGACCGCCACCGTCGCGCCGACCAGCAGCCCCAGCAGGGCCAAGGAGCACCAGAGGCGGCGGCGCCTGCGCACCGCCACCACCAGCGCCTGCAGGTCGAGGAGCGGAGCGGCGGCCGACGACTCGGACGTCTTGCTCGTCGTCACACCGAGCCCCCCGTCGCATGGCCGCGAACGGCGAGCACCGGAGTGGCCTCGTCCGGAGGATGGCCGGCAGATCGCGCCGGGCGGGCCCGGACCGGGCCGGCGACGACGATGCCGACCACCTCATGTCCGCCGTCCGCGCAGGCCTCGGCGATGCCGGTGAGCTCCTCCGCGGTCCAGCGGCCCGGGCTGAGGACGACCAGGGCACCGGACTCGGTGTCGCGGTCCGGCACCATCGGCCGGTCCGCCGAGACCTCCACCACCCGCAGCATGGGATGTCCCCCGCTCGGACAGCTCGGGGCAGGATCGCACTCGGCCTCGGCGACGAGCTGCCCGGCGGCCCGGCGGGCGATCTCGTCGCCGTCCGGTACGACGACCAGCAGCCGCGGTGGAGCCGGCAGCCGGTCCCGGAGTCGAGCGCACACCCGCCGGTAGCGGATCCGGCTGTCGGTCTCGTCGCCGGAGGTCTGCGGGACGGGTATGTCCCACCGGACGTCGACGCCCAGCAGCCGGCGGATCCGGGCCCGCGCGCCGGGGCCTTCCGGCCGGTGCGCGGGCCGTTCAGCAGGAACGTCGACGGTGCCCAGCAGCGTCGAGCCCAGCGCCGCGGCGATCTCCGGTTCGGTGCGCAGTCGGCGACTCACCCGTGCGGCGGCGAGATGGCCGATGACCGCGAGCAGGAAGAACAGCAGCGCCCCGGCGACGATGAGCTGCGTCCTCGTCGGCGCCGCCGCGCCGGTCGGCCGGGGCGCCGGCCCCATGACGACCATGCCGGCCTTGTCGGTCGCCGGATCGGCTTCGTCCAGCTTCTTCATGGCCTCCTGCAGCGTGGTGCGCAGCTTCTCGAGCTCGGTGCGGGCCTGCACGCTCTCCACGGTCCGTCCCGGATCTGCCGCATCGGCCAGGTCGGTGATGCGGCGGTCGGTCTCCGCCACCCTCTTCCGCAGCGCCTCGGTCTCCGTGGCCGCTTCGAGGTCGGTACTGCCACCTGTGATCCGCGCGGCGAAGGTGACGAACTGCTGGGCCACCCGGTCGGAGAGCCGCTGCGCGCGCTCAGGGGTGTCGGCCGTACCGGAGATCTTGATGATGTTCCCGTCGGCGGACTCGGCGCTCACGTCGTCCCGCAGTTCGGTGCCGTTGACGCCTTTCCAGCCGAGCGTGGCGGCCGCGCGGTCGACCACCGCCGAACTGGTCGCGATGTCCACCTGGGTCAGCAGTTCGCGCTCCTCCCACTGCCCCGGCAGCAGTACCGATGCCGACGCCGTGTACCGCGGCGGAAGCAGCAGCACCGAGGTGCCGTAGCCGACGAGCGCCCCCACCACGGCGAGGACGGCGAGGAGCCGCCACCGCCGACGGAGAATCCGTCCGATCGTGACCAGACGGATCGTGTCATCACTCAATGGCGCGGCCTCTTCCCCGTACGGACCGGCCCACCTGCCGGAAGCCGGTCCCGGCAGGCGGCGGCGTAGGCGGCGAGCAGCGACGCTTGCGAGTGCCGCCAGGCGAGCGGACCGCTGATCCGCTCCTGGCCGATCTTGCCCATCCGGGCCCGCGTCTCCGGATCGTCCAGCAGCAGCGCGATGAGCTCGGCGAACTCGGCCTCGTCGTTGGCGGGCGCGTAGACGGCGGCGTCACCGGCGGAGACTCGCGCTTCCCGAAGGTCGAACGAGACGATCGGCCGGCCCATCGCCATGTACTCCAGGACCTTGTTCATGGTCGACACGTCGTTGAGCGGATTGCGCGGGTCGGGGGAGAGGCACACGTCCGCGGTGGACAGGTAGCGCACCAGGTCGGCGTCCGGGATGCGCCCGGTGAACTGCACCTGGTCACAGAGCCCGAGCCGCCGGGACAGTTCCACCATCGCGTCGAAGGCGTCGCCGGCGCCGACGAACACCGCGTGCCAGTCGGTCCGCCCGACCTCGTCACGCAGTTTCGCGAGGGCGCGCAGGGCGTAGTCGACCCCGTCCTGCGGGCCCATGACGCCGAGGTAACACAGCAGATGAGGCTTGCCGCGCTTCAACTCCGGTTCGGGAGGCACCGGTTGGAACCGGTCGACGGCGGGTGCGCTGCGCACCACGAACACGTCCTCCGGCCGCCGGCCGCCACGGCGCACCGCGACGTCCCGGTAGCTCTCGTTGGTGGCGAGCACGACGTCCGCGGCCCGGTAGGTCAGCCGTTCCAGCGCGCACACGGCGCGGTAGAGCAGGTCCTCGCCGCGGTCGAACCGGGAGAGGTACAGCTCGGGTACCAGGTCGTGCTGGTCGAAGACGAACCGCGCGCCGCGCCGCTTCAGCCACAGTGCCGGCAGGAACAGCAGGTCGGGCGGGTTGCAGGCGTGGACCACGTCGACCGGGCCGACCTTCCGGGCCAGCCGGGCCGTGTGCCACAACGCCGATCCGTACTCCCGCAGGTAGCCGGCCGGCCCCCCGGTGGCCGCGCGCAACGGGTAGCGGTGGATCCGCACCCCGTCGATCACCGCCTCCGGCTCCGTGTCGCGCTTGCTCCCCTGCGGACAGATGACGTGCACCGTCCAGCCCGCGTCGCGCAGCGTCGTGCACTCCTGCCACACCCGCCGGTCGAACGGCACCGACAGGTTCTCCACCAGGACCAGCGCGCGCCGGTTCGATCCGTCGCCGCCGGCTGTGTCATCGAACGATCTGTCACCAAGCAAGGCCCACGTACCCCGGTTCGGTCCGGCGCGCATCGGCGTCGGGAAGGTGGATGAGGTCGACGATCACCGGGCCGTCACCATGGGGCAGCGCCGACAGCACGGCCGGATCCCTGGTCCCGACCAGGCACACCTCGGCGTGCTCCAGCACCTCTTCCACGGAATCCGCGAGCAACTGCGCGAGGTGCGGCAGCCGGGTCTCGATGTACTCGCGGTTCGCGCCGATCAGCCGGGAGAGGCTCACGTTGGCGTCGTGGATCCGCAGGTCGTACCCCTTGCCGAAGAGCCTCTCCGCCAGCTCGACGAGCGGGCTCTCGCGCAGGTCGTCGGTGCCGGGTTTGAAGGACAGCCCGAACAGGCCCACGCGGCGCTTGCCGGTGCGCTCGACCAGCTCCACCGCGCGCTGCAGATGGTCGGCGTTGGAGGGCAGCACGTGGGCGAGGATGGGCACCGAGACGTCGGCCCGCTGCGCCGCGTGGACCAGGCTGCGCAGATCCTTGGGCAGGCAGGAGCCACCGAAGGCGAAACCGGGCCGCAGGTAGGCGGGGCTGATGTTCAGCTTGCGGTCGGCCAGGAACACGTCCATCACCTGGTGCGAGTCCACCCCGAGCGCCTGGCACACCGCGCCCAGCTCGTTCGCGAAGCCGATCTTGAGGCCGTGGAACGCGTTGTCCGCGTACTTGATCGCCTCGGCCGTCGGGACCGGCACCCGGAACACCTCGCCGGGCAAGCCGTCGTACAGCGCCGTCACCGCATCGCCGCTCGCCGGGTCGAGCTCGCCGATGACGGTCTTGGGCGGGTCGAAGAAGTCCCGCACGCTCGTGCCCTCGCGCAGGAACTCCGGGTTGACCGCGACCCCGATGTCCACCCCGGCAGTGCCGCCGACGTACTTCTCCAGGATCGGTACCAGCAGGTTCAGGCAGGTGCCGGGGAGCATGGTGCTGCGGAACACGACGGTGTGCCGGCCCCCCTGCTCGGCCCCCTCGGCCAGCGCGGCGCCGATCTGCTCGGTGACCCGCTCCAAGTACGTGGTGCACAGGCCGCCGTTGGGCTCCGACGGCGTGCCCACGCAGACCAGCGACACATCGCTGCCCATGATCGCCTCGCGGACGTCGCCGGTGGCGCGCAACGCTCCGGTCCGCACGACCTCGGCGATGAGCTCGCCGATCCGCTCCTCGACCACCGGGGCCTTGCCGTCGTTGACCAGGTCGACCTTCGCCTGGTTCACGTCCACCCCGATGACCTCGTGACCCATGCTGGCCAGGCACGCGGCCGACACGCAGCCCACGTAGCCGAGCCCGAAAACGCTGACTCTCATGACCCGTTCCTCCCCCCAGGCAGACCCTTGTGGTCTGCGGTCCCCCGAAGCAGGCGCTCGCGGCCTGCGGTCCCCGCGCCGGCGGGACCGTCGAGTTGCGGCCCCCCGCGCATCAGTAGGCGCCCTGCCCGTGGAGCACCGCACGCAGCGTCTTCCACAAGATCACTGTGTCCAGGGCGAGCGACCAGTCCTCCACGTACCGCAGGTCCAGCCGGACCGCCTCCTCCCACGACAGGTCGCTGCGTCCGCTGATCTGCCACAACCCGGTGAGTCCGGGCTTGACCAGCAGCCGCCGCCGGATGTCCGGGCCGTACTCAGCGGACTCCTCCGGCAGCGGAGGCCGCGGACCGACGAGCGACATGGCTCCGGTGAGCACGTTGAAAAGCTGCGGGAGTTCGTCGATCGAGTACCGGCGCAGCACCGCTCCCACCCGGGTCACCCGCGGATCCCGGCGGAGCTTGAACAGCGGGCCGGCGCCCTCGTTGCGGTCCGCCAGCTCGGCACGTGCCCTGTGCGCCCCGGGAACCATGGTGCGGAACTTGAGAATGGTGAACTCGCGGCCGTCCTTGCCGACCCTGCGCTGGCGGTAGAACACCCCACCCCTGCTGTCCGCCAGCACGAGCAGCCCGACGAACACCATCAGCGGCGCGAACAGCATCAGCAGGATCGCCGCGCCCATCCGGTCGACGACCCCTTTGACCACCCGGCGGCCCCCGGTGAAGGCCGGCATGCTGACCCGCAGCAGCGGGATGCCGAGCACCGCGTCGACGTGCAGCCGCGGGCCGGCCACCTCCATCAGCACGGGGGCCACGACCATCTCGGCGTCGCTGCCTTCGAGGTTCCAGGCCAGCCGTTGCAGCCGGTCCGGTGACCAGTGCGGGTCCGGTGTGACCGCCACGACACGGTAGCCGTCGCGGCGGACGTGGCCCGCGACGTCCGCCAGCCGGCCGACGACCGGCACTCCGTCCAGCTGGTCACCGTCGAGCCCGGGACCGTCCGTCGTGCACACGGCGTCCACCCGCCAGCCGAGGTGCGGGAACTTGCGGGTCCGGGTGATCAGATCGCGCACGGTGGCCGGGCTCCCGGCAGCGAGCACCGGTCTCAGGCACCGTCCTTCCTTGCGCTGTTTGTGCAGCGAGAGGCGCAGCAGATACCGCGCGGTCATGGTGACCAGCGCGATCGCGGGGATCGCGACGAAGATCCAGAGCTTGATGTTGCGCGAGGTGAGGGCGATCCCGCCGAGCGCGAGCACGACGGTCGCCGCGAACAGTGCGCGTCCGAGCCGGCGGAATTCCTCGGCGCCCTGGCCGAGCACGGCCGGAGCCCACGACCGGCTCACCGCAAGCGCGCCCAGCACCAGCAGCTCGGTGCCGAATGCGAGAATTCCCCACTTCTCATGCCAGTTGGCCGCGTCCCGGGCCCCGAAGAAATTGCCTATCGCTGCCACCACGAAGGCGGTGGCCACGGTATCGCTGGTGATCACGGCACGGCGGTACCGCTGCTCCCAGTCGATCGCGGGCCGGCTGATCGTCCCGTTCGCCAGCTGCCCGCGCGCCGACGAAAACGGGTCGGCTAGCTCCCCCTGCTGCACAGAACCCCCCCAGGTCGCCAGTGGTTCGACGTGTTCGCCCAACACTGTTCACCGCATCGGAAGGCCCCCCTCCGTGCGTGACATCCGGCTGTTTCCGCGTTACTTGAACAACCCAAATCCCGGGTGCTCCCCACACCCGAGGCCCGCTATCGGGCTCAGAGGATCGATCGCCACATCGTCTGGTGGCGGGGACGCGACTGCTGGCTTTCCGTGGTGCCGGACCTATAGATCATTAGCGGTCGCCTCGTGTCCGAACCGCCGAAGCATGGTCAATCTAGACCATGGGGGGTCAGTATGTAGAGGGGATGTGTGTAATTTGTGCGCAAGATTTGAGACGGGTTCGACCGGTCGGTGACCGATCCGCCTGCGGACGCCTTGTCAGGGGGAAATTCCCTGCTGACGGGCACCACTGAATCGTCATACGAGCCGGCGTCCGACGTCAGTTGAGGGGGGAGGAGGCCGGCAGGTCCTGGTCGGCGGCCCAGGACGCCAGGATGCGCAGCCGCTCGTGGGTGGGGGAGCCGGGGGCGGCGGTCCAGACGGTCAGGTGCTGGTCGGGGTCGGTGTTGGCGGTGAGGGTGTCCCAGTCCAGGACGAGTTCGCCGACGACCGGATGGTTGAGGGTCTTGGTGCCCACGGTGCGGGCGGCTACGTGGTGTTCACCCCACCAGCGAGCGAACTGCTCGTCGCGCAGGGAAAGTTCACCGACCAGCTCGATCAGGCGGGGGTCCTCGGGATACTTCGCGGCCTCCATGCGCAGCTGCGCCACGGAGATCTGCGCCGAGGTCTCCCAGTCGGCATACAACGTACGCATGGCCGGATCGGTGAACTGGATCCGGGGATAGTTCCGGTGCTTTTCCGGGATGCGGGAGAAGTCGGTGACCAGGGCGGCGGCCAGCGCGTTCCAGGCCAGGATGTCCCCGCGCCGTCCCTGCACGATGGCGGGGGTGGCGGTGAGGTCGTCCAGAACCCGCTGAAGCTGCGGCTGGACCTTCTGCCGGCCGCGGCGCCGGGTGCGGGTGGTGGTCTTGCCCGCGAGCTGGAAGAGGTAGCCGCGCTCGTCGTCGTCCAGGTGGAGTACGCGGGCGAGGACGTCCAGCACCGGGGCCGATGCCTGCATGCGGCCCTGCTCCAGCCGCGTGTAGTAGTCGGTGCTGATGCTGGCCAGCTGGGCGACCTCCTCGCGGCGCAGCCCCTCCACCCGGCGTGGTTTGCCGGTCTCGCGTAGTCCGACCGTGCGCGGGCTCAGCTCCGAGCGGCGCTTCTTGAGGAATTCTCCCAGCTCATTGAGGGGGGCGTTCGCGGTCATGCTTCCCAGCATGACACCGATTCCACCTGGGAAAGGGGGGAGAAATCCCTCCCAGGATGCTCCCTTCCCGGGATGAATTCCTCCGCTTTTCGCACCTGTCCTCGCGTGTGAGGCTCGATATCGATTCAGCCGATCCCGATCCCGATCCCGATCCCCATCCCGGCTGAGGCACACCGACCCTCGCACGAAGGAAGCACCCCATGCGCGGAGCAGTCATCCACGCCGCCGGCGACGTGCGCTTCGAAGCCGCGCCCTGACCCGGCCCCACCGCTCGCCCCTCAGGGGGCGCCACCGCAACGCGATGTCCACGCAAGGAGACACCACACGTATGCCTTCCGCATCCGGGACCACCCCCGGCAAGCTCCCCTTCGTCGTCTGGGTGCTCGCCGCCGGCACGTTCCTGATGGGGACCACCGAGTTCGTCGTCGCCGGTCTGCTGCCGGAGCTGGCCGGTGACCTCGGAGTCAGCGTCTCCCACGCCGGCCTGCTGATCGCTGCCTTCGCCGTCGGGATGATCGTCGGCTCGCCGACCATGGCCATGGCGACCCTGCGGCTGCCTCAGCGCCGGACGCTGGTCCTGGCCCTGTCCGTATTCTGCCTCGGACATCTGGTCGCCGCCCTCAGCACGTCCTTCACGATCGTCCTCGCAGCCCGTGTCGTCACGGCCCTGGCCACCGGAGCGTTCTGGTCCGTCGGCTTCGTGGTCGCCACCGCCGCCGCCGGCCCGCACCGGGCCACCCGCGCCACGGGCGTCATGATCGGCGGCCTGACCCTGGCCAACGTCGTCGGTGTGCCGATCGGCTCCTTCGCCGGTCAGTTCACCGGCTGGCGCGGCCCCTTCTGGGCCCTGGCCGCACTCTCCGGGCTCGCCGCCGTGTTCATCGGCCGCTTCATCCCGGCCGGGGAGCAGTGCGTCGAGGTGACCCTCAGGGCCGAAGTCCGGGCTCTGCGTCAGGGCCGGCTGTGGCTGGCGCTCGGCGCCGCGATGCTGATCATGGGTGGTGTCCTGGCGACGTACACCTATGTCACGCCGCTGCTGACCGACCGCGCGGGCATCCCGGCAGGCGCGGTACCGCTCGTCCTGATCGCGTTCGGCGTCGGCGCCCTGGGCGGCACCACCACCGGGGGCCGCCTGGGTGACCGCCGCCCGATGGCCACCACCATCACGGCCGCCGCGGCCACCGCCCTGGTCCTGTTCCTGATGATCCCGCTGTCCGGCAACCCGGTGACAGCCACCCTCCTCGTCTTCCTGATGGGCCTGACCGGCTTCACGGTCAACCCGGTCGTCACCGCCCTCGCCATGCGCTTCGCGGGCGATGCCCCCACCCTCACCTCGGCGCTGACCACCTCCGCCTTCAACACCGGCATCGCCGCCGGTTCGGCGATCGCCGGTACGGCCCTGGACTCCTCCCTCGGCCTGACCGGCCCGCCCCTGGTCGGCACCGTCATCGCCGCGCTCACGCTGCTGCCGCTGATCGCCCTCGCCGTCCACGGCCCGTCCCACAGGGGCCGGATCGTGGCCCGGAGCAGCGCTCCCGAGCACGGGCGACGCGACGACCCCGCGCAGGTGCCGTCGCAGCACTGACCCGAGCCCACCCACCGCGGACGAGCCGGTCGGACGCCTCGGCGCACCTCTGCCCGCGAATCCGCACTCGAATGGAGACCACGACGTGAACCCCACCTATGACTTCACCGGCCAGGTCGCCCTCGTCACCGGCGCCGGTGCCGGTATGGGCCTGGCGACCGCCCGCGCGTTCGCCGCGTCCGGAGCCGCCGTCGCCCTCACCGACATCGACGAAGCCGCCCTGAACGCGGCCACGAAGGAACTCACCGACGCCGGCCACCGAGCCCTCGCCCTCACCTGCGACGTCAGCGACGAGGAGCAGGTCGCCGCCGCGGTCGACCGCACCGTGGAGACCTTCGGCCGTCTCGACATGGCCTACAACAACGCCGGCATCCAGATCCCGCCCAGCGACGCCGCCGACGAAGGCGCCGAGCGGTTCGACCGCGTCAACGCCGTCAACCTCCGCGGCGTATGGGCCTGTATGAAGCACGAGCTGCGGCACATGCGCGCCCAGGGCAGCGGCGCCATCGTCAACTGCTCCTCGCTCGGCGGCCTGGTGGGCCTGCCCGGCCGTGCCTCGTACCACGCCTCCAAGCACGGCGTCATCGGCCTGACCGGCAGCGCCGCCCTCGAATACGCCCCGCGCGGGATCCGCGTCAACGCCGTCTGCCCCGGCACCATCGACACCCCCATGGTCAGCGACATGATCTCCAAGGGAGAACTCGACCGCGCCGAGGCCGAGGCCAACCAGCCCATCAACCGCCTCGGCACCGCCGAGGAGATCGCCCGGGCGGTCCTGTGGCTGTGCAGCCCCGGAGCGAGTTTCGTCGTCGGTGTCGCCCTCCCCGTCGACGGCGGCTACGTGGCCCGCTAGGTCCCACACCCCTAGGGCGTGTCCGCAAAGTCCCGTCGTCCGCCCGCGGGGCAGGCGGGACTTTGCGGACACGCCCTAGGCCCCGCACAAGCTCTCCCGGCGGAGCCTAAAGGGGGAGAAAAGTCTCCCTGTCACGAGCGTTGCCGGTGGTGCAAGACTCCCCGGGTGACCAGTCGCCGCTGCCGAGGCGCACGGTCGCCCCATTCCCCCCGCGGTGACGACGATCCAGTCTCCCGTCCCGCCGTTGTGTACGGCCGATCCGTCCGCGATACGAAGGCGTACGTATGTCAACTGAACCTCCTGAGTCCGCCGTTCCACCCCCCACCGGCGCCGGCGAGTCCTCCCCGGCGCCCACCCGGCGCACCTTCATCGCCACCACCACCGCGGTCGGCGGTGCTGTCGTCGCGGGCGGTGTGATCGGAGGGCCCCTGCTCTCCGACCCGGAGGCGGTGGCCGCCCAGGCACCGCCCACCAGCCGGGTCTCCCTCACGGTCAACGGCACCCGCCGGACCGCGACGGTGGACAACCGCACCTCGCTGCTCGACCTGCTGCGCGAGCACTTCGGCCTGACCGGTGCCAAGAAGGGCTGCAACGCCGGTGCCTGCGGCGCGTGCACCGTCCTGGTCGACGGCCACCGGGTCAACTCCTGCCTGACACTGGCCGTCCGGCTGGAGGGCGCCGAGGTCACCACGATCGAGGGCCTGGCCGAGGGAGACCGACTGCACCCCTTGCAACAGGCGTTCATCGACCAGGACGCCTTCCAGTGCGGCTACTGCACGCCCGGGCAGATCGTCTCCGGCGTCGGCTGCATCAAGGAAGGCCACACCGGCTCGCCGGAGGAGATCCGGGAGTGGATGAGCGGCAACATCTGCCGCTGCGGCTGCTACGTCAAGATCGTGCGCGCGGTGGAGCAGACCGCGGGCCGGAAGTGAGGAACGGCCGCCATGCATCCCTTCTCCTACACCCGCGTCTCCGATATTCGTGAGGCCGTCGACGCCGGTCGCCGCGGCGGGCGTTACATCGCCGGGGGCACCACCCTGGTCGACCTCATGCGCGAGACCGTCGAACGCCCCGAGACCCTCGTCGACATCACCGGCCTGCCGCTCGGCGAGATCACCGCCACCGAGCGCGGGGGCTTGCGCATCGGCGCCCTGGTGACCATGTCCGAGGCCGCCGCCCACGCCAAGGTGCGCACCCTGTATCCCGTCGTCTCCGAGGCGCTGGAGCTGAGCGCTTCGGCGCAGCTGCGGAACATGGCGACCATCGGCGGCAACATCATGCAGCGCACCCGGTGCACGTACTTCCGGGACGTGACAGCCGACTGCAACAAGCGTGACCCCGGCTCCGGTTGTGCCGCACTGCACGGAGTCAACCGCACGCACGCCATCCTCGGGACCTCCGGCGCCTGCGTGGCCACCCACCCCTCCGACGTCGCCGTGGCCTTCGCGGCCCTGGAGGCCCGGGTGCACCTGCTGGGCCCGGACGGGACACGCCGAGTTCCCTTCAGCGACTTCCTGTTGCGGCCCGGCAGCACCCCGCAACGCGAACAAGCCCTGCTCAAAGGCGAGTTGATCACTGCGGTGGAGATCCCCGCCCTGCCGCGCCCGCTCAGGTCCGGCTATCTCAAGGTGCGTGACCGGCAGTCGTACGAGTTCGCCCTGACGTCGGCGGCCGTCGCGCTGCACATACGCGGCGGGGTGATCCGCGAGGCCAGGGTCGCCGCCGGGGGAGTGGGCACCGTGCCCTGGAAGCTGCCCGCCGTCGAGCGACACCTCGTCGGTGAACGCCCCTCGGGGGCCCTCTGGTCGGCCGCTGCCGCGAAGGCGTCGGACGGCGCCCGTCCCCTTCAGCACAACCGGTTCAAGGTCGAGCTGCTCAAGCGCACGGTCGAACGCCAGCTGCGCGTCGTAGGAGGTACCAAGTGAGCCCCCAGCCGCAAGCAGCCGTGGGTGCGCCGCTGTCCCGGGTGGACGGCCGGCTGAAGGTCACGGGCAAGGCCTTGTACGCCGCCGAGCACGACGTCGACGGAGTCGTGCACGCCGTCATCGTCGACAGCAGCATCGGCCGCGGCCGCATCACGTCGATCGACACCGGCGCCGCCGAAGCCCTTCCGGGCGTGCTGAAGGTGATCCACCACCGCAACGCGCCGAAGCTGCCGTACCGCGACAACAGCGCGTCGAACAACCCTCCGGAGGGGCGGCGACTGCGCGTCTTCCAGGACGACCGCGTCCGCTTCCACGGCCAGCCGGTCGCCGTCGTGGTGGCCACCACCCTGGAGGCCGCCCAGCACGGTGCGAGCCTGGTCGAGGTCGACTACGACGCCGAACGACCCTCGACCGACCTCACCGAGGCCGAGCCGGACGAGCCGACCCGATACGCGCGCGGCGACGCCGAAGCGGCCCTGCGTTCTGCGGCCGTACGCCTGGACCTGACGTACCGCACGGCGCGCAACCACCACAACCCGATGGAGCCGCACGCCACCATCGCCCGCTGGAACGGCGACAAGCTGACCGTGTGGGACAAGACCCAGTGGGTGGTGGGCACACAGACCGAACTCGCGGCGGTGTTCGGCCTGGACCTGGACGCGGTGCGAGTCATCTCACCGTTCGTCGGCGGCGGCTTCGGCACGGCGCTGCGCTGCTGGCCGCACGTCGTCGTCGCCGCGCTGGCCGCCCGCGAGACGAAGCGCCCGGTCAAGCTGGTCCTCAGCCGCAAACAGATGTACCTCGGTACCGGTTTCCGGCCCTCCTACGAGTACCGCCTCCGGCTGGGCAGCGACCGGCGCGGCCGACTGGCCGCCGCGGTCCACGACCTGGACGCCGAGACCTCGTCGTACGAGAAGTTCACCGAGGCCGTCCTGGCGGCCGGGCAGATGCTCTACAGCATGCCCCACGTGAGCCAGGCGTACCGGACGGTGCCGCTGGATCTGCCCACACCGCTGTGGATGCGCGGCCCGGGCTTCCAGACGGCCTCCTTCGTCATCGAGTCGGCCATGGACGAACTCGCCCACGAGCTCGGCGTCGACCCGATCGAGCTGCGCCGGCGCAACGAGCCGGCCGAGGACGAGTCGTCCGGACTGCCGTTCTCCACCCGCCGGTTGCGCGAGTGCTACAGCGTCGGCGCCCGCGAGTTCGGCTGGGACCGCCGCAACCCCGAACCCCGCTCGACGCGTGAGGGGGACTGGCTGATCGGCAGGGGCATGGCCGCCGGCGTCTACGACACCGCGCGCATGCCCGCCCGGGCCCGGGCCCGCCTGGACGCCGACGGCACGGCGCTGGTCGAGGCCGCCGCCACCGACATGGGCCCGGGGACGTACACCTCCCAGACCCAGGTCGCCGCCGACGCCCTCGGGCTGACCGTGCGCACGGTCACCTTCCGGCTGGGGGACTCCCTCTACCCGCCGACCCCGCCGCACGGCGGCTCGATGACCATGGCCAGCGTCGGCTCCGCCACTCTCGACGCCTGCAACAAGGTCCGCCGTCAGGCGATCGGACTGGCCGTCGGGGACCGAGAGTCGCCGCTGTACGGGGTCGCGGCCGACGACGTCGTGGTGCGGGGCGGCCGACTGCACGTGAAGAACGATCCCACGCGCGGTGAGTCGTACCGGCGGCTGCTGGCCCGCAACGACCGCACCCACCTGGAAGCGGACGGCTCCTTCGCACCGCCGTCGGGCCCGCAGCGGCACTCCTTCTACGGCTACAACGCGACCTTCGCCGAAGTGGCCGTCGACGCGACCCTGGGCCTGGTGCGGGTGCGGCGGGTGCTGGGCGTGTACGACGCGGGCCGCATCATCAGCCCCAAGCTCGCCGACAGCCAGGCCATCGGCGGCATGGTGGGCGGTATCGGCACGGCCCTGCTGGAGCACACGCTCACCGACCACCGCGACGGCCGCATCGTCAACGCCAACCTCGCCGACTACCTCGTGCCCGTGAACGCCGACGTCCCCGACCTCAAGGCGATCTACCTGGACGGCGAGGACCGCGAGGCCGACCCGCTCGGCGTCAAGGGCCTCGGCGAGCTCGTGATGATCGGGGTGGCGCCCGCCATCGCCAACGCGGTCTTCAACGCCACCGGCCGCCGCGTCCGCGAACTGCCCGTCACCGCCGAGGCGTTGCTCTGACCCGCCATGCTGAACATCGTGGACACACTGCACCGCTGGTGCCGCGAGGGACGCCCCTTCGCCCTGGCCACCGTCGTCGGCGTGCACGGCAGCGCCCCGCTGCCGACCGGCACGTCGGTCGCGGTGGACGAGGGCGGCGACGCCGTCGGCAGCATCTCCGGCGGCTGCGTCGAGGGAGCGGTCTACGAGCTGTGCCGACAGGTGCTCCGGGACCGGGGCGCTCCGCAGCGGGCCTGGTTCGGCTACTCCGACGACGACGCCTTCGCCGTCGGCCTGACCTGCGGCGGCGAACTCGACGTCTTCGTCCAGCGGATCGATCCCGCGGGCCGGCCGCACCTGTCCACGGCCCTCTCCGAGATCACTCGGGGACGACCGGTCGCCGTGGCACAGGTCGTGGACGGCCCGGAGCGCCTCCTCGGCTCCACGCTGAGCGTGCTCGGCGGTGACCGTGCCGCCCACGGGCGCGTGGACGACGGCCCGGCGATCCGGGCGGTGGCCGACCAGGCCAGGGCCCTGCTGCGGGCGGGTCGCACCGCCCGCGTCGGCATCGGCGGGGAGGGAGACGGATGCCCCGAACGGCTGTCCGTTCTCGTCCACGTCCATGCGTCCCGGCCGCGCCTGCTGGTCTTCGGCGCCGTCGACTTCGCCGCCGCCCTGAGCCGGGCCGGCCGCTTCCTCGGCTACCACGTCACCGTCTGCGACGCCCGCCCCGTCTTCGCCACGACCGCCCGCTTCCCGCAGGCGGACGAGGTGGTGGTCGACTGGCCCCACCGCTACCTGGAACGCACCGAGGTGGACGAGCGCACCGCCGTGTGCGTCCTCACGCACGACGCCAAGTTCGACATCCCCCTGCTGCGACGGGCGCTCGACCTGCCCGTCGCCTACGTGGGAGCCATGGGCTCCCGGCGCACTCACGACGAGCGCCTGCGGCTCCTGCGTGAGGAGGGCGTCACGGAGAACCACCTGGCCCGGCTGCGTTCCCCCATCGGCCTCGACCTCGGAGCCCGCACGCCCGAGGAGACGGCCGTCTCCATCACCGCGGAGATCATCGCCCAGTCCAACCAGGGCACGGGCCGACCGCTGACCGGGCTCACCGGCCCGATCCATCGACCGCCGAGGCTGCCGAGCCACCGGTAGGCCGGCAGTACTGACCGGTACTCATTGTTCGACCTGGACAACACTCTGGTCGACCGGCAACTCGGGTTTTCCGCATGGGCGGCTGAGTTCGTGAGGCGCGGGAACACTTCGGACTGGCGGAACCGGTCGAGGAGTTGTGGGCTGCCTACCGCGCCCGGATGCCGGGCTTGGTGCGGTGCGATCCGAAGGTGCTCGACGGCCTGTCGCAACTGCGGGCTTCGGGCTGGCGAGTGGGCATCGTCAGCAACGGGATGGCCGACAACCAGCTGTCGAAGATCGAACGGTCCGGGCTGGGCGAGCGGGTGGACGCCTGCTGTGTCTCCGGTGACGTCGGCTTCCGTAAGCCGGACGTCCGGATCTTCCAGCTGGCCGCTGACCGGTGCGGTCTGGCGCTGGCCGACGGTGGCTGGATGATCGGCGACAACCCCGAGCACGACATCGCGGACGCGTCGGCTGCGATCAGTCTTCTGCTGGACAAAGCTTGTCAGGAGTAAGCCTTCCGGATCACCAGCCCGGGGGCGCAGCACTCCGATAACATGTTCGATCATGTGACGATCGCCCTCATTACAACTAACAAATCGAATAAAACAATTGATACCTATCAAAATGCTGTGGGCCACAGCAGGCGTGGTGGTCCTCGGGTTTCTCATCGCGCTGGAGATCGCCGCGCGCCACTACGGGCTGCCCGGGCCGATCACCTCCCAGGTGCAAGAGGTGATCGTCGCCCCCAAATCGGGCTTCCTGCTGTACGCCTGCATGGCGCTGACGATGGTGGTGCTCACCCGCCGGCAACGGTTCATCGCGCTCGGCGCCGCGCTCGGCATCGACGCCGTCTTCCTGCTGGTGCGCTGGGCGGTCGGCGCCGACCTGACCGACGGCCATCCCTTCGGCAACGGCGCGTTGTGGGTGATTCTCGGCTGCGCCGTCATCGCCGTCACGCGCCGCACCGGCCAGGAACGCATCCTGCTGCTGAAGGGCGTCGGCCTGGGCCTGCTGCTGGTGGCCGGCCGCAAGACCGGTGACACCTGGCTGCTCATCACCTCGAAGACCCGCCCGACGGTGCTCGACCCGTACCTGGCGACCGCCGACCACGCACTGGGCAACCCGTCATGGCTGGTGGGCCGGATCGTCACGGCCACCGGCCCGGTCGGCGCCCGTACCCTCGACTACGTCTACGCCCAACTGGCGGTGGCCGCGGTCGTCGTCGCGCTCTACCAGCTGCGCAACGTGGCGGCCGAGCGCCGCTTCCCGCGCCATCACCTGGTGCGGACCTTCCTGGTCATCGGCCTCCTCGGGCCGGGCATCTACATGATCTTCCCGGTCGTCGGACCGATCTTCGCCTACGGCGCCGACGGCGGGCACTGGGCGGTGGCCAACCTGTGGCCGGATCTGCCGCCGCCGATCGACGCCGCCCCGCATGCCATACCGTTCGACGAGATCACCCCGCGCAACTGCATGCCCAGCCTGCACACGGCGTGGGCCACCGCGATCTTCATCCATTCCCGCAAGGGCCCACGCGTGCTGCGCTACGCGGGCACGTTCTGGCTGATCGCCACGCTCACCGCGACGCTGGGATTCGGCTACCACTACGGCGTGGACCTCGTGGCCGGTGTGGTCTTCACCCTCACGATCGAGGCGGCCCTGCGCTCACTCGAACGCGGCTGGGACCGGTCCGGAATTCTCCTGGTCACCTACGGAGTGGCCGTCTTCACGGCGCTGTTGCTGTCCTATCGCTACCTGCCGATGGAGATGGCAGAGCATCCGTGGCTGTTCGGGCCGCTGCTCATCCTGGCGATGGCCTCGGTGATCTACGGCTACGTACGGACCACGAGTCAGTGGGAGACGGAGGCCGTGCCGGCGCGGCAGTCCCAGCCCCAGCACGAACTGGTCAGCGGGTGAGCAGAACCGTCAGGGCGCTCACCCCGCCCGCGCAGGCGAGGAGGGCGCAGGCGCAGGCGGCGTGACGGCGGAGCAGGGTGCGCCGGAGGTCGGCGTAGCGGCTCTCGTACTCCTGCCGCAGCTCCTCGGCCCGCCGGACCGTGCTGTGCACCAGCTGACGGGTGACGTCGAGGCGCCGGCGGACGTAGTGGCCGGTGAGTTCCTCGGCCTCGGCGGTGGTCAGCCACGGCAGCCGTGCGCAGAGCTCTTCGGCCTCGCGTCGCGCCTGGTCGCGATGGGCGTGCGCGAGGAGGTAACCCTCGGCCTCGTCGGCCAGCGCGGGCCGCGGGTCGTCGTGCGGCGCCTCGTGGCTGCCGTGTCTCACGGCCGTTCGCCCCTGTGCCCGCCGGGCTCGACGGCATCGCGCTTGCCGGTGTTCTCTGCCTCGTCCAGCTGGGCGACGTCGGGATGGTGCAGGTCGAAGGCGGGGGATTCGGAGCGGATCCGCGGCAGGGTGACGAAGTTGTGCCGCGGGGGCGGACACGAGGTCGCCCACTCCAGGGAACGCCCGTAGCCCCAGGGGTCGTTGACCTCGACCCGCTTGCCCTGCTGGGCGGTCTTCCACACGTTGTACAGGAACGGCAGCGTGGACAGGCCCAGCAGGAACGCGCCGATCGACGAGACGGTGTTCAGCCAGGTGAATCCGTCCGCGGCCAGGTAGTCGGCGTACCGGCGGGGCATGCCCTCGGCGCCCAGCCAGTGCTGCACCAGGAACGTGGTGTGGAAGCCGACGAACAGCGTCCAGAAGTGGATCTTCTCGATGCGGGTGTCCAGCATCGTGCCGGTCATCTTCGGCCACCAGAAGCTGAAACCGCCGAACATCGCGAACACGATGGTGCCGAAGAGCACGTAGTGGAAGTGCGCGATCACGAAGTAGGAGTCGGTGACGTGCCAGTCCAGGGGCGGCGAGCCGAGGATGACGCCGGTCAGACCGCCGAAGAGGAACGTGACCAGGAAGCCGGCCGCCCACAGCATCGGCGGCTCGAACGACAGCGAGCCCTTCCACATCGTGCCGATCCAGTTGAAGAACTTCACCCCTGTCGGCACGGCGATCAGATACGTCATGAAGGAGAAGAACGGCAGCAGGACCGCGCCGGTGGCGAACATGTGGTGCGCCCATACCGTCACGGACAGCCCGGCGATGGCGATCGTGGCGCCGATCAGACCCGTGTAACCGAAGATCGGCTTACGGGCGAAGACCGGGATGATCTCGGTGATCACGCCGAAGAACGGCAGCGCCAGGATGTACACCTCGGGATGGCCGAAGAACCAGAACAGGTGCTGCCAGAGGACCGCGCCGCCGTTCTCCGCGTTGAACACCTGCGCCCCGAAGCGGCGGTCGGCCTCCAGCACCAGCAGCGCGGCGGCCAGCACCGGGAACGCCAGCAGCACCAGCACCGAGGTGAGCAGCACGTTCCAGGTGAAGATCGGCATCCGGAACATGGTCATGCCGGGGGCGCGCATGCAGATGATCGTGGTGATGAAGTTGACGGAGCCGAGGATGGTGCCGAACCCGGACAGGGCCAGGCCCATGAGCCACAGGTCCCCGCCGACCTGGGGAGTGCGCTCCCCACCACTGAGCGGCGTGTACGCGGTCCAGCCGAAGTCGGCGGCGCCCTGCGGGGTGAGCAGGCTGCCGAGCACGATGAGGCCGCCGAAGAGGAACAGCCAGTACGACAACATGTTCAGCCGCGGGAAGGCCACGTCCGGGGAGCCGATCTGCAACGGCATCACGGCGTTGGCGAACCCGGCGAACGTCGGCGTCGCGAACAGCAGCAGCATGATCGTGCCGTGCATGGTGAACGCCTGGTTGTACTGCTCGTGGGACAGCCACTGGATCCCCGGCCGGGCCAGCTCGGCCCGGATGGCCATCGCCAGCGCCCCGGCGATGAGGAAGAAGACGAACGAGGTGATCAGGTACAGGTGCCCGATCTTCTTGTGGTCCGTCGTCGTCGCCCACGAGACGATCACCTGGCCCGGACCGCGGCGCTCCGCCGCCGGCACCGGAGCGACCGGTTCGGTGTGTGTCGCCATGAGCTCCCCGATCGGCAGTGCTGGTTCGACCCGGCGGAAACTAGTCCAACTGATCCGGAGCAGCCGCCTGACGTGGGGCTTCTCTCGGCTGAACGGCCCAGCGATCCATGCGAACGAGTGGTGCTCCGTTCATGCCGCGCCCGGTGCCGGGAAGGCGGAGTTGGTGTGTGAGCCGGGCGAGGCAGGCGTCCAGGGCGTGCACGCGCCCCGGCAGGATCTCGTGCAGGTCCCACCAGCAGACGGCCTCGATCTCCTCGTTCGGCTGGAACGTCGCGACCTCGGCGCAACGTCCGGAGAACAGCGCGCCGTATTCGACGCGCTGGTCCGGCGCGAGTGTGAAGCGCGGGTATCCGACGAACCGGAGCGGCCCTCCGGGTGTCTGCCCGGTTTCCTCCAAGAGCTCACGAGCGGCCCCCTGGCGCGGAGACTCGCCCGGCTCGATCAGTCCGCCGGGCAGTTCCCAGCCCTGCCGGAAGCGGTCGAACACCAGCAGGACGCGATCGCCGTGCCAGAGGGCCACCAAGGCGAGCGGCAACGGCGCGTCAGTGGGCGGTTGTTCCTCCGCCCGGCGGATGAAGGCAGTCAGGGCGTTGCCGCGGTGGTCGACGGCGAGCGGTCGGGCTGTTGCGTCAGGCATCTCCGCATGATGCCCGGGCTCCGGCGCCCGGGCCGGCGGGCGACGTCGGGAGGGAACAGGTCCTGAACCCCGCCACGACGTCCTGCCCGGGGTGCTGCCGCGTACCGTCGGCCGTCGCGCCGAAGTGCCACGTACGCTCGCCTGATGGACGGGATCATCACGCGGTTGACCGCCGCGGCCACGGCGTCGGCCCCTGCTCTGCTCCTGCGCCCATGGAGGCCGGCCGACGCCGCGCACCTCGTCGACCTGTACCGGGACGAGGCCCTGCGTCGCTGGGTGAGTGCGCGCGTGCACGATCGTGCCAGTGCGGCGCAGTGGGTCGAGGATCAGCAAGGCGGCTGGGAGGCAGGGCACCGTTTCGCGTTCGCCATCTCGGAGATGCGCGCGCATGACACCGAGGGGCGGTTGGTGGGGCACGCCGTCCTCAAGGACGTCACCCCCCAGGGCTCGTCGGCGGAGGTCGGCTACTGGACGGCGGCGCATGCGCGTGGCCGGGGCGTGGCTCCCCGGGCCCTGGAGGCGCTGACTGCCTGGGCCTTCGCCACCTTCGCCGGTGAGGGCCTGACCCGTCTGGAGCTCCTGCACCAGGCGGACAACACGGCCTCGTGCCGCGTCGCGCAGAAGTGCGGCTATGAACTGTCCTCGCTACGGCCCGCGGCGCCACCCGCCTTCCCTCTCGAGGGTCACGTACACGCCCGGGTCCGCGGCCTCTGACCACGCCGAGAGCACGCACCGGATGCGGCCCCGGGCATCACCCGCTGTCCAGGTCGGCGGCGAGTTCGTCGTGCCAGTGGAGGGAGACCCGCTGGTCGAGGATCGTCGCCGCGGCGACCGGGAGGGGGAGTCGGAGGAACTCGCGCAGCGCGCCGGCCGCCTTGTCGCGTGCGTCCCACGCGGTGAGGTCCTCGTGGGACACGGGGGCGGTGCCGCCGTCCCGTAGCAGCCGCCGGGTCGCATGGGCCTCCGCGGCCAGGGTGCGCAGGCGCGAATCCAGGGGGCCGTCCTGGTCGCAGTCGACGGGCAGGCCGCGGTGGATCCGGTCGAGGGCCTCGGCCACCTCCGGGTAGGTGTCGAGGTGCGTCTCCGCGGCCAGGCGCGACAGCTGGGCCACGAAGGCCGCGCGCAGCCGCTGCGGCGGTGTGCGCTCCACGAGCCCGGCCAGATCCAAGTGCCGTACCTGGGCGGGGATTCCGCAGTCCTCCGTGGGGAGGTCGTCCAGGAGGGGCAGCAGCAGGGCACTGGTCAGCTCCGCCGGACCCTCCTCGTCCGGGTCGTAGGCGATGCCGAAGTCCCGCCGCAGTACGGCCAGGAAGCGGGTGTAGGCGGCGGTCGACCCGGGCCACAGGTCGACGCCGAGGCGCCGTGCCTCCGGCCCGCCGGCGGCGGTGCCCTCGCGCGGTGACATGACGCGCCGGGTGTCCTCCCGGGGACACGGCACGCCGTTCTCGGCGAAGGCGAGCACGACCTCCGGGCCGCGTCGGGTCAGCACCGCCACGCGCGTGCCGGCGGACAGGGCGCGCAGCACCTCCGGCCGGGCGAACTGCGCGGCGCCGCCCTCCAGCGTGGCGTACGCCCAGCCGCCGGCCTCGCCCGCACGGACCAGGGGCCGGTGCGCGGCCCACGCGGACTGCGCCGCCCGCTGGGCCTGTCGGCGGTCGCGCGGCCGTACGGTGGCGGGGATCGCGCCGAGCCGGCGCAGCATCTCGGCCGGGGTCAGGCCGGCGGCGAACGCGACGTCAGGCTGGTCCGGGAGCGGTGCGGGATGCGGCCGGCGGGTGCGGACGAAGAAGAGCCGCTGCGTCCCGCCCCGCTCGGGCGGCCGCGGGTCGCTCCCGGCCGCGTTCGGGAAGACCGGGCGCTGCGGCGCCGGCGGGTCGGACTCCGGCTCGGCGAGCGCGGCGGCCCGCGTCAGCGGGGAGACCGCCTCGGCGGGCACGGTCCGCTCCTCCTCCCACCCCAGCTTTCCGGCCACGGCGAGGGGGATGCGGCCGAGGAACACCAGACCGCCCTCCAGGGCGTCCGCGAGGCCGGCCAGAACATGACGCAGCGAGGGCCAATGCGCGAACGAGGGCGTGTCCTCGTCGAAGCGGCGGCCCACCTGACCGTAGCGGGGGCCGGGACGGCAGGCGATGAACAGGCCGTCCGAGGGCCGCCGGCCGATGCCCAGGGTGAGGGGCAACCCGGCCTCACCCGCCCCGAGGCTCTGGAGGAAGGCCGTGTTCCGCACGATGTCCGCGACACCGCACAGCGGTCCGTAGGACGGCAACTGAACTGCGCCGTCGTCGGGTTCCGCCCCGTCGTGGCACCGCAGCGAGGCCACCAGATCCGGGGGGAACGGCACGCCGAGCGTGCGCTGCGCGTCCTCGATGCCGGCCTGCGGAGCGGGCGGGCGCAGCGTGGCGCGGGTGAGGGGAGCGTGCCGGGCCAGCCAGGCGTCGATGCGGGCCCAGGACTCCTCGACGGCGGGGAGGCTCATGGCAGCGGACCCTACGCCGGGCCACTGACAGTGCCCCTGCCCTTCCTGCTCCGGCAGCGTCGTAATCTCGCCGAATTTGTGTGCGGGCGTACGGCGAGGTGAGCGATGAGGCAAGCGGCGGAAGAATGGTGGGTGAGGGCCTGGCGGGGTCCCGGGGCAGGTTCGGACGGAAACGAGCCGCCGGACCCGCTCCGCAACCGCGACCACTGTCTTCGGACCGGCACGAGTGTCTTCGGACCGGCACGAGCGCGCCGAAACGGAGGACCGACGCATGGCCACACCGCTCACCGCCGCCCGGCTCGTCGCCGCGCTGAAGGCCGAGGGCTGCGCCGTTCACGAAGTCGGTGGATGGCGCACCAACAACCGCAACCACAAGGGTCCTTGGGGTCCCGTGCACGGGGTGATGATCCATCACACCGTCACCGGGCCCGGCACGGACGTCGTCGACCTGATCTACCACGGCCACAGCGCCCTGCCCGGTCCGCTCGCCACCGGGTGCATCACCAAGGACGGCGTCGTCCACCTCACCGGCAACGGCCGGGCCAACCACGCCGGCGGCGGCGACGGCGACGTGCTGAATGCCGTCATCGGCGAGTCGTACGGCACGTACCCGCCCGCGACGCACGAGCACGACGGCTCGGCCGGCGCGGTCGACGGCAACGCCCGTTTCTACGGCTGGGAGTGCGAGAACAAGGGCGACGGCAAGGACCCGTGGCCGAGTGCCCAGTACATCGCCATCGTCAAGGCCACCGCCGCGATCTGCCGCGCGCACGGCTGGGGCCCCAAGAGCGCGATCGGTCACCTGGAGTGGAGCGACTGGAAGGTCGACCCGCGCGGATTCGACATGGCCGACTTCCGCCGTGACGTCGCCGACGCCCTGGCCCACTCGGCCGGCTTGTGGGAAGGAGAGGACCCCATGCCCCAGTACGTCAACCTCGGTGCCACCGGGGGCTATCGGCTCGCGCCCGGTGCCTGGGACTCGGTCGAGTTCACCACGGAATGGGCCGACGAGACCGGCCACCACGCCACCGGCGGGAGCGTCTTCGCCCGTGGCCCGGCCCGTTTCAGCGGGAGTGTCAGCCTGCACATCGACGGGCTGCCGGCGGGTGCGGTCGTCCAGGCGCGCATGTCGGAGTACGAGGGCGACCAGCACCGCGCCGACCACCCGATCCACGAGATCGTCGGGACCGGCGGCGGCACCTTCGCGGTCGTGCCCCTGACGAAGCGGCTCCCGTCCCGCCGGAGCATGCGGGTACGGCTGCTGAACCAGGCCGCCGTCCCGGTCACCGTCGCGAGCGCGGTGCTGACCGTGCTGGTGTGGAAGGAGACCTGAGGCCGGGCGGACGACGGGGATCTCCCTTCGACGAGCACCGGCAGCCCCGGCACCCCTTCACCCTCTCCCGCTCGGAGACGATCGCCCGTCCGGACACGTATACCCGGGCATGAACCGAAGCGAGTCACCCCCGTTACGAGTTGAACCGGGGCACGGCCCTGTGATTAGGGTGCGGGCGATGTTCTGCGCAGACGCCACCCCTTTATCCCGGGTAAGACGAGGCACAGCCGCTTCGAGCTTCTTCGGGAGGGCCCGTGAGTGACACGGTGACGACGGCCCGCCCGGTGGCCGAAGAGACCGGGGCGTCGCGGGAAACGGAACAGGGCGCGGCGGCCCGCCCGGTGCGGCAGCGGGACGCGTTCTTCGACAACGCCAAGTACCTGGCGATCGTGCTGGTGGCCGTGGGACACGCCTGGGAGCCGCTGCGGCCGGGCAGCAGGGCCGTCACCGCGCTCTACATGGTCGTCTACGCGTTCCACATGCCGGCGTTCATCATCGTCTCCGGCTACTTCTCGCGCACCTTCGACGGGAGCCCGGGGCGCCTCAAACGCCTGGTCACCGGTGTCGCCGTGCCGTACGTGGTGTTCGAGACGGCCTACACCCTGTTCACCCGGTGGACCAGCCAGGACCCCGACCGCCCGGTAAGCCTGCTGGACCCGCTGTATCTGACCTGGTTCCTGGCGGCGTTGTTCGTCTGGCGGCTGACGACACCTCTCTGGCGGCATGTGCGGTGGCCGCTGCCGACGGCCCTCGTCATCGCGATGCTGGCGACGCTCTCGCCGTCCATCGGCCAGGACCTCGACCTCCAGCGCACCCTGCAGTTCCTGCCGTACTTCGTGTTCGGCCTGCTGCTGCGGCCGGAGCACTTCCGGCTGGTGCGCCGGCGCAAGGCGCGGCTCCTCGCCGTGCCGGTGGGCGCCGGTGCGCTGGGTGTGGCGTACTGGGTGGTGCCGCGGATGAACTACGCCTGGTTCTTCCACGCCGACAGCGCCCGGGAACTGGCCGCCCCGTTCTGGTACGGGCCCGTGATGACGCTGGCGTCCTTCGGCTGCTCGGCCGTCCTGGTCGCCTGCTTCCTCGCATGGGTGCCCGGGCGCCGGACGTGGTTCACCGCCCTGGGCGCGGGCACGCTGTCCGGCTACCTGCTGCACGGTTTCGTCGCGCAGGCCGCCAAGTACTGGGGCTGGTACGAGCCGGCCTGGGTCCACGGACCCGTCGGCGTGCTTGCCGCCACCCTGGTCGCGGCCGTGGTCGTCACGGCGCTGTGCACGACCTCCGTGCGGCGTGTCTTCCGCTGTGTGACGGAACCAGGGATGGCGTGGGCCTTCGGCACCGGGAACGCGGCCCCGCCGCGGGGCGATGCCCGCGGGTGACGCCTACTGCTGCGGGCTGGGTTCCTGCTGCACCGGTGCGTGCCCGTTCAGGGCCTGCGTCATCTGGTGCTGCGTCTCTTCGGCGACGACGCGAGCCTCCTCGACGACGTCACCGCGTTCGCGTATGAGGCTTTCGTAGATCGGCAGTTCTTCGTTCCTGGGCGAGTCGGGTTTCACAGGGGTTGTCCTAACGCTTTACAGCCGGGTCTGAGGGGCCCGTGTAAGTCTGCGTCATGCCGTGCCGGGGTGTTACCCACCCCCGTCGTGTCCAGAATTCCGTCACGAGCTTCGCGAATTCCCCATCTTTGCGACCGTGGGAAAATACCCGGGCACGGCGAAGGGCCCCGGGAAGCACGTCCCGGGGCCCTTTACGCGGATGCCGTCAGAGCGACGTCGTGTGCACGCCCGCGCTGCCGCCGGCCGCGGCGCCCTCCGGCGACACGGCGCCCTGGAGGTCGGCGCAGACGCCCGCGGTCAGGGGCTCGACCAGGCCGCTGGAGAGGCTGCCCACGAGGCCCAGGGAGGCGCCGCCCGCCATACCGCCGGAGACGGTCTCCAGGTCGGCGTCGGACAGCTCGGCGATGTCGACCCGAGAGGTGAGGTTCATTGGAGGTGTTTCCCTTCGCGTGAATATCTCGCAGTGGCGGCGAGCGTGGGGGGTCGCCGGATCCAGAACCGGGATTCCGCACCGACGGCTCCGCCGTGCGCAGGATCAAAGCACTCCACGGGAGAAAAGATCCAGCCGCCTCCCGGCGCCGCACCGAGCTTTTCGGCGACCGTCTTCACCGCCATGACCGCGGGCACACGAAACGCACCCACTTCTTCACACACCCTGTCGCTCTGTCGCGCGCACGTGCATTGCGCCCCGATTCCCGAAGCGGGCACTTCGGCGCCAAGTTCTCGTGCCGCGTCACGGACTTGGCGCCCGGCCCGTCGTTCCACGGTGTCCTGGCGAACGGTGTGCAGATGTGCTGGAGGTTCGGATTCCGCTTCGTCAGGCCGTCGCGGCCGGCTGCATCAGCCGGGCCAGCAGATCGTCCAGGGTGACCAGGCCGGTGAGCCGGCCCGCGGTGTCACGGACCACGGCCAAAGAGGACCGGCGGCGGCGCAGCACCTCGATCGCGTCGGCGACCGTGGTGGCCTCCGTCAGCTCGGGCACCGGCCGGGCCAGTTCACGGGCGGTCGTGGCCCGCCCCCGGGCCCGGGCGACCAGGGCGTCACGGGCGTGGACCGAGCCGAGGACGGTGCCGTTCTCCCGGACGAGCAGCCGGGTGCGGTCGAGGTCGGCCGCCAGCCGCAGCAGTGCCTCGACGTCCGTGCCGCCCTCGACCCAGGTGATCTCCGCGGCCGGGATCCGCAGTGCCGCGACCGGTGTCTCCGGCTCGGTCAGCGAGCGGGTCAGCAGCTCCGAGTCGGCCGTGCTGATCAGGCCCAGCCGCTCGGACTCCGCCACCAGGTGCGTCAGCTGCTCCCGGTTGTGCACCGAGGCCAGCTCGTCGCGCGGGGCCACCCGGCACAGCCGTACCAGCGCGTTGCTCACCGCGTTGAGCAGCCGGATCAGCGGCCGTACGGCCCGCACCACGGCCCGGAACGGCGGGGAGAGCAGCATCGCCGAACGCTCGGGGTGGGCGATCGCCCATGACTTGGGGGCCATCTCGCCCACCACCATGTGCAGGAACACCACCACGACCATCGCCACGGCGAACGCCACGCCGTAGCTCACGGCACTGGGCAGGCCCAGTTTGTGCAGCAGCGGGTCGAGTTCGTGCGAGATCGCCGGCTTGGACACCGAGCCCAGGCCCAGCGTGCACACGGTGATGCCCAGCTGGGCGCCGGCCAGCATCAGCGACAGCTCGCGCATACCGGCCAGGGCCGCCCCGGCGCCGCGCCGACCCTCGGCCGCCGCCTTCTCCATGCGGTGCCGTTTGGCGGCGACCAGCGCGAACTCGGCCGCCACGAAGAAGCCGCTGCCGATCAGCAGCAGCACGGTCACGAAGGCCGCCATCGGGAAACTCACGCCATCTCCTCGGCTTCCGCGGCCTGCACCACTGGGCTGATCCGGACCCGGTCGGCCACGTGCCGGTCCAGTGTGCGGACGTCGATCACGACCCGGCCGCCCCCGGGCAGCTCGACCGTGACCCGGTCGCCGACTGTCGGGAAGCGGCCGAGCCGGTCCACGACCAGGCCGGCCACGGTGTCGTAGTCGTCGTCCTCCGGCAGCCGGACACCGGTGGCCTCGGCCACCTCGTCCAGCCGGCGGCCGGCGTCCACCAGCCAGCCGTCGCCGTCCGCGACGGCGAGCACGGTGACCCGGTCGGACTCGTCGGCGATGTCGCCGACCAGCTCCTCGGCGATGTCCTCGTACGTGACGATGCCCGCCACGCCGCCGTGCTCGTCGAGGACGACCGCGAACTCGTCGTCCTGCTCCCGCATCCGCGTCACCGCGTCCGGCAGCCCGAGGGTGTCCGGCAGCAGCAGGGGCCGCCGGGCCACCTCACCGGCATTCGCACCGGCGAGGCGCGCGGCGGGCAGCGCCATCAGCTCGCGCACGCCCAGCACGCCCACGATGTCGTCCGGGTGGTCGCCGAGGACCGGGTAGTTGGAGTGGCCGTGTTCGGCGATCAGGCCGACCGCCTCGTCGGCGCCGGCGTCCTTGCGGACGAAGACGGCGTCGGCGCGCGGCACCATCACCTCGTCGAGGGTCCGCTCGGAGAACTCCAGCGCGTGGTCCAGCAGCGCGGCGGTGTCCTTGGGCAGGGCGCCCTGCTCGTGCGACTCGCCGATCAGATGGCCCAGCTCCTCCAGCGTGGCGCCGTGATGCAGCTCCTCGACCGGCTCGATGCCGGCCTTGCGCAGCAGCCTGTTCGCCGCGCTGTCGAAGACGCGTACGACAGGGCCCACGACCTTCAGATACGCCAGCGTCGACGGGGCCAGCGCCTTCGCCAGCCGCTCCGGTACGGCGATCGCGAGGTTCTTCGGGGCCAGTTCGCCCAGCACCATCTGCACGACCGTGGCCAGAACGAAGGCCAGCGTCACGGAGACGCCGCTCACGGCCGCGTCGGGCAGGCCGAGCCCGGACAGGGCGGGCCTGAGCAGCGCGGACACAGACGGCTCGGCGATGAAGCCGACGACCAGGCCGGTGACGGTGATGCCGAGCTGCGCGCCCGACAGCATGAACGACAGCCGCTCCAGTACTCGCAGGGCGCGGGTGGCCTTCTTGTCCCCGGCTTCGGCCTCGCGCGCGAGCGTGAGCCGGTCCGCGGAGACGTAGGCGAACTCCTGGGCGACGAAGTAGCCCGTGCCGGCGGTCAGCACGAACACGGCGAGCAGGCCCAGCAGGGCGTTCGCGGCACTCATCGAACACCATCCCGCCGTGTGCCGCGATCACTGATCTCGTGGCGGGATGGTCGGGGACTGTGCCCCGGAGGGTCCGTCGGTCTGGCGGACAAGACGTGGCTCCTCAATGGGTGGGGTGTATCGGGGTCAACGTTCGTCGTCGCGCCCGTGTTCCCGGATTCTACGACGGTGTAGAGAGAGCCTCAGTCTGTGCGGGACTCCGTGCGGGAGTCCTCGGCGAGGTCCGGCACCAGTGCGCGCAGCGCTTCCTGCTGGTCCGGGCCCATGAAGCGGGCGAGGGACTGCGTCACCGTCTCGGCGAGCGGGCCGGAGGCCTCGGTCAGGAGGCGGCGGGCCTTGTCGGTGAGGGTGACCTCGACGCCGCGCTTGTCGCCGCACACCGACCTGCGGGTGACGAGGCCGGCGTGCTGGAGGCAGGCGATCTGGTAGGTGAGGCGGGTCTTCGGGCGGCCCAGGAGCTCCGCGACGCGCGTCATGCGCAGCCCTCCCTCGGGCTGTTCCGCAAGCAGGCACAGGATCAGGAACTCGTCGTGCGAGACGTCCAGCTTCTCCTTCACGACCGAGCGCAGCCGCTGCTCCACCGCCCCCGTCGCGGCGAGCACCAGCATCCAGGCGCGCAGCTCGGCCGGCAGCAGCCCGCTGCCCTCGGCGAACGGGCATTCAGGCAGGTCGGCGGGGTGCTCCTGGGGGTCGGCCATGCTCCCAGCCTACCTGTTGTCCAAATTTGGAACAGGGGGTTGTTCAATTTTGGACTAGCCGCTAGCGTGCAGTCATCCAAATTTGGACGAGATGAGCTCGGACAAGACGATACGAGTGGAGAAGACCATGACCGTCGCCGTGGAAACCGGACTGTGGCAGCTCGACACGACCGCCTCGACCGTCGGCATCCGGCACAAGACCATGTGGGGCCTGGTCACCGTGAAGGGCACCTTCGGCGCGATCGGCGGCTCGGGCGAGGTCCGGCCCGACGGGTCCGCCGTCGGCACCCTGACCTTCGACGTCGCCTCCCTCGACACCAAGAACGCCAAGCGCGACACCCATCTGAGGTCCGCCGACTTCTTCGACGCCGACCACCACCCCGAGATCACCTTCGTGGCCCGCAGTGCCGAGCTGCGCGACGGCGACCAGGTGCACATCGTCGGCCAGCTCACCGTGCGCGGCGTCAGCAGGCCGCTGTCCCTCACCGCCCGCCTGAAGGACGGCAATGCCACGGGACTCACCCTGGAGACCGAGTTCAGCGTCGACCGGGAGCAGTTCGGCATGGGCTGGAACCAGCTGGGCATGATCCGCGGCCGGACCACGGTCACCGCCGGCCTGCGCTTCGTCCGGACCAGCGGCTGACGCGGCCCCGGCGCGGTGTCAGCCCGTCCGGCGCACCGCCTGCTGCACATCCGTGCTCGACAGGGTCTGCGGCGACGCCGTGAACGCGCGCAGACGGATCCGGGCCCCCGGCCGGGGCACGGTGAACCGGCCCGAGGGCGGCCGGAGTTCGTAGCGGGCGGTGGCATGCGCGGGCAGGCTGCGCGGGCCCCGGACGATCCGCCAGTACGGGTCCATGCCCTGGCCCATGGTCAGGGTGAAGTGCGGGGCGAGGGCCGTGTCGTCCGTGTTGGTGACCTGGAGGGTGAGGCGGGAGACGGTCGCCGCGGTGGGATGGCGGGCCGCGACGACCCGCATGTGCAGGGGCGGCGTGCCCGTCGCCGCCACGGCCGCGCCGCTCAGCGCGGGCAGGAGCAGCAGCGCCGCCAGGACGATCCGGGCCGGGCGGCGCCGCGGCCCGGACAGCAGGCGCACCCGGGGCTGCCACGCCCCGGCGAACGCCGTCGCGGGCGCGGTCACGGCCGCCGCCAGCCACAGCGGCGTCATCAACAGGTAGTAGCCGTCCTGGGAGCGGGTCGCCAGATAGAAGGCGCACCAGGGCAGGACGGTCGCGGCCGGCCCCAGGCGCCGTACGAAGAGCACGAACAGCACGAGCAGGCCGGCGAGCAGCAGCAGGCTCGCGGAGGAGTACCAGTCGAGCCGGTCGCTGCCGTCGGTCAGGTACAGCGAGATGTCCACCACACCCTGCCCGTGCAGCACGGCGCCCTGCGTCAGCGGCAGGGCGATCCCCGTCAGCCAGGGGCCCGGCTCGCTGACGACGAAGTAGGTGTTGACCAGCAGCCACACGGTCGCCGCTGCCCCGGCGAACCGCAGCACCACCACCGCCGCGGCCCGGCCGCCCAGCTCACCGCGCCGCACGGCGTAGAGCCCCGCCAGCAGGAACGGCGCCAGGAACCAGGGGAGTTGCTGTGCCGCGCACGCCGCCCCCAGACACGCGGCCCGCGCCAGACCGGCCGCCCCGAGCCGCCCGCCCGCACCGATGCGCGGCCAGCGCACCACCACCGGCACCAGCAGGGCCAGGGCCACGATCGCCGGATAGCCGAGCCGCCCGTACGACGGCAGCATCCCGAAGCCCAGACACACCATGGTCGCCGCCGACCGCCACGGCGCCGGCAGCATCCGCCACAGCACGACCGTGCCGGCGACCAGCGCGCCCGTGCTCACCGCGGTCGCCGGGGTACCGCCGTGGCCCAGCCACAGCAGCGGCACGGCCAGCAGCGGGGCCAGCGGCGGATAGCCGTAGGTGAGGTCGTAGCCCCCGGTCACCGTCGGGGTGAGGGCCACGCCGTGGCCGAAGAGCCAGGGCCACGGCTGCCCGTACACCGGGTGTCCGGCGGCCACTTCCCGTGCCGCCTGGGTGGTGAGCAGCGCCTCGTCGGAGCCGTGGTGGAGCATGATCCACGCGCACAGGGTGAGCGTCACGCCCGTCACCAGCACGCACAGGTCCACCCGTGCCAGTGACCGTTCCGTGCGGACGGCCAGGGCCAGCACCCCGCACGCAAGGATCGAGGCGTAGCAGACCGAGATCACCGCGGCCACGGCCGGCCGGTGACCGGCCGCCGTCGCCCACACCGCACGGGTGCCGATCAGCAGGCTGATGTCGGCGAGCAGGGTCAGGACGCGGTGCCACTGGGCCGGGGACGGCGGCCAGGCCGCAGCCGACTGCGTGCGCGGGCCGGGCACCACCAGCGTGGTTTCTGCCGAGTACACGCCGCAGGACGCTAATCGCCGCCGGTGAGCGCGGCCCGGACGGCGGTGAAGAGGCGGGTGTGAGGCGAGTAAGGACCCGACGCCCGCTCAGTACACGTCCCGTACGTACCGCTTGTCCGCCGCGAGTTGCTTCACGTACGCGGCGGCCTCCGCCTCGCTCAGCCCGCCGTGTGCCACCGCGATGTCCCGCAGGGCCCGGTCCACGTCCTTGGCCATGCGGGAGGCGTCGCCGCAGACGTAGAAGCGGGCGCCCTCGCACAGCCAGTGCCACAGCTCCGGCCCGTGCTCGCGCATCCGGTCCTGCACGTACACCTTGTTGCGCTGGTCGCGGGAGAAGGCGGTGTCCAGACGGGTGAGGGTGCCCTCGTCGAGCAGAGCCGTCAGCTCGTCCTCGTAGTAGAAGTCCGTCGCGCGGTGCTGCTCGCCGAAGAACAGCCAGTTGGGGGCCCGGTGCCCGAGGGCCCGCCGCTCCTGCAGGAAACCGACGAACGGCGCGACGCCCGTGCCGGGGCCGACCATGACCATCGGCGTCGACGCGTCGGCCGGGGGCCGGAAGTGCGGCGAGCGCTGCACGAACACCGGCACCTCGGTGTCCGACCCGGCGTCGGCGAGGAACGGCGAGCACACCCCGCCGCGCGGACGCCCCTGCAGGTTCTCGTACCGCACCACGGACACCGTCAGCGACACCTGGTGCGGATCGACCAGCGGGCTGGACGATATGGAGTACAGCCGCGGCTGGAGCTTGCGCAGCACCCCCGTCCACTCCTCGGCGCCCGCCCGCACCGCGTACTCCGCGATCACGTCCACGGCCTGCCGCCCCCAGCACCACTGCGCCAGCCCGTCCTTGTTGTCGGGCCGCAGCAGCCTGCGCAACTCGTGCTTGTCCCGGGCGCGTTCGGCGACGAACCGCAGCAGGTCCGGGGTGATCTTCGTGATGTCGAGGTGCCGGCCCAGCGCCTCGGCGAACGGCACCTCGCCCACCCCGGCCACCTCGACGGCCGCCCCGGCGTCCAGCCCGGTCACCGCAAGCCACTCCGCCACGAGGTCCGGCGCGTTGACCGGCCGCACGCCGAGCGCGTCCCCGGCCTCGTACGCCAGGTCCGTCCCGCTGGTGTCGAAGGTGAACCGCCGGACCTCCTTGCCCGCTCCGGGCCGGCTGAGCAGCCGGTTGCCGACCAGCCGGGCGATCGTGGCGGCGGGCTTCGGTTTCGGCTTCGGCTTCGGTTCCGGCGGCGAGGCCGGGGAGTCGGCCGGAGCGGCGGCCGGACCGCCCAGCGCCGAGAGCACCTGGTCGAGCCACGCCCCGGCGGAGGTCCCGTAGTCCGGCTCGCAGTCCGTACGCGGGGCCAGCCGCACCCCGCCCAGCTCGTCGAGGCGCGCGTCCAGCCGGCGCCCGTGCCCGCAGAAGTCGTCGTACGAGGAGTCGCCGAAGGCCAGCACGGCGTACCGCACCCCCTCCAGCCGCGGAGCCTCTTCGCCGGCGAGCGTGTCCCACAGGCCGGTTCCGTTGTCGGGCGCGTCACCGTCCCCGAAGGTGCTGGTGATGAAGAGCAGGTCCGCCGTGCGGGCGAGCGCGGTGACGTCGGCCTCGTCCATGCCGACGAGGGTCGTACGGTGCCCGGTCGCGGTCAGCCGCTCGGCCGTGGCGGTGGCGAACTCCTCGGCGTTCCCCGTCTGCGAGGCCCACAGCACCACGACCTCACGGCCGGCCGGCTCCCTCGCGGGGGCGGACGGTGGCGCCGAGCGCGAGTACATGCCGGCGAGGACGCCGTTGACCCACAGGGCGTGCTCGGGGGTGAAGGGCGCGTCGGGCGGGAGCACCGGAACGCCGGGGGCGCCCGAGCCGAGCCCGGCGAGGAAGCCGGTGAGGTACTGGCGTTCCTGCGCGGACAGGACCGGGGGAGGGGAGGGCTGGAGGCCGAACGGGTCGGTCCCGGCGGGGGTGACGGTCGTCGGCGTCAGGGCCCCGGCCGGTTCCTCGCGTACCGCGCCCGCCGCCTCGTGCGCGGACGCCTCTCGCACGGGCGTGGCCACCTTCGCCAGCGACACCGCGCACACCTTGAACTCCGGCTGGAACGACAGCGGATCGACCGCGTCGCTCGTCACCGCGTTGATGCTCAGGTATTCGCCGAACAGGTCGTTCCAGTGGAAGGGCGCGAAACAGCAGCCCGGCCGCACCCGGTCCGTCACCACCGCCGGCAGCACGGCCCGCCCGCGCCGCGAGGCGACCTCGACCAGGTCGCCCTCCGCGACCCCGAGCGCGTCCGCGTCCCACGGATGGAGCTCCACGAAGGGTCCGGGGTTCAGCTTGTTGAGCTTGGCGACCTTCCCGGTCTTGGTGAGCGTGTGCCACTGGTGCTGCACCCGCCCGGTGTTGAGCACGAAGGGGTAGTCGTCGTCAGGCATCTCGGCGGCGGGCAGATGCGGCCGGGCGAAGAAGACGGCACGACCGCTCGCTGTCGGGAAGCGCAGCCCGTCGTCACCCACGTACCGGACGGGATTGCGCTCGGGCCCGTCCTCCCGCGCGGCCGGCCACTGCACGGGCGTCCGCCGCAGCCGTTCGTAGGAGACACCCCGCAGATCCCACTGCGTCTTCGGGTTGTGGAACCGCCGGATCTCCTCGAAGACCTGCTCGGCGCTGTCGTACGAGAACCCCTCTTCGTACCCCATCGCGCACGCGACCTCCGCGATGATCCGCCAGTCGGCCATCGCCTCCCCGGGCGGATCCGCGGCGGCCCGGGTCAGCGTGAGGTTGCGCTCGCTGTTGACGAAGACGCCCTCCGCCTCGGTCCACATCGCGCCGGGCAGGACGACGTCGGCGTAGGCGTTCGTCTCGGTGTCCGTGAACACGTCCTGCGTGACGACGAACTCGGCGGCCTCCAGGCCCTCGATGACCGTGCGACGGTTGGCGACCGAGGCGACGGGGTTGGTGCAGATGATCCAGCAGGCCTTGATCTCCCCGTCGGCCATCTTCCGGAACATCTCGACGGTGCCCTGCCCGACCCCGTCGGCCCGCAGGGTCCCCGGCGGCAGCTCCCACACGTCCTCGGTGAACGCCCGCTCCTCCGCTACGAGCACCGACCGCTGCCCCGGCAGCCCCGGGCCCATGTAGCCCATCTCGCGGCCGCCCATGGCGTTGGGCTGCCCGGTGAGGGAGAACGGCCCGGCGCCCGGACGGCAGATCGCGCCCGTCGCCAGATGCAGGTTGACCAGGGCGTTGGTGTTCCAGGTGCCGTGCGTGGACTGGTTCAGGCCCATGGTCCAGCAGCTCATCCACTGCTTGCCGGCCTCGCCGATCAGCCGGGCGGCCCGGCGGATGTCTTCCTCGGCGAGTCCGGTGATCTCCGCGACCGCAGCCGGGCTGTAGTCGGCGAGGAACCCGGGCAGGTCCTCCCAGCCCTCGGTGTGAGCCGCGACGAACTCCGGGTCGGTGTGCCCGTCCGCGTGCAGCAGGTGCAGCAGGCCGTTCAGCAGCGCGAGGTCGGTCCCCGGCCGGACCTGGAGGAACAGATCGGCCTTGGCGGCGGTGGCGGTCCGCCGCGGATCGACGACGATCAGCCTGGCGCCCGCCTTGACCCGCTCCATCATCCGCAGGAAGAGGATCGGATGGCAGTCGGCCATGTTCGAGCCGATGACGAGGAAGACGTCCGCCTGGTCGAAGTCCTCGTACGAGCCGGGCGGCCCGTCCGCGCCCAGCGACAGCTTGTAGCCGGTGCCCGCGCTGGCCATGCACAGCCGCGAGTTCGACTCGATCGCGTTCGTCCGCACGAACCCCTTGGCCAGTTTGTTCGCGAGGTACTGCGCCTCCAGGCTCATCTGCCCGGACACATAGAAGGCGACGGCGTCCGGCCCGTGCGTGTCGATGATCGCCCGCAGCCGCGCGGCGGTCTCGGCGATCGCGTCGGCGACGGGCGAGGGCACCGGCTCCTCGCCCCGGTCGTCCCGGACCAGCGCGGTGGTGAGCCGCCCTGGCGCGGCGAGCAGGTCGGCCGTGGTCGCGCCCTTGGTGCACAGCCGGCCCGCGTTCGCCGGGTGCGCCTTGTCGCCGGACGCCTTCAGGACCGTACGCCGCCCGTCCGGCCCCATGCCGACATCGAGCACGAGACCGCAGCCCACACCGCAGTACGAGCAGACGGTGCGCACCGCTTCCGTCTCCTGCTGCGGCCGGGGGGTCGTGGTCATGCCGTAGACGGTACGAATGTCCCGTTACGCAGGTGTCACATTGCTTGATCACGAGGAGTTACGCCCGTCACACAGCCGCCTTCCGGCCGCTGTGAGGTGCATCGAGGTGGCGGAGCGTGTCGCAGTTGGGCCGAACGGGTGACCGTGCGCAAGAATTGGCCGATGGAGACAGCCAGCGCGAGCCAGGACGGAGCATGCCGGTGAACAGCCACGATGTCACCGACGAACAGTGGGAGGGGCTCGCCCAGGTCGTGCCGCTGCGGGGCCGGGACGCCTGGCCGTCCTCCGTCGGCCACCGGTCCATACCCGAGGCCGAGACGGAGGCGCGACGCCGCTTCGTCGTGTTGCGGGTGAACGTCTTCGCGGACGCCCGTGACGTCGCCGAGACCCTGATGGCGGGTGTGCCGGTGCTGCTCGACCTGACCGGAGCGGAGACGGAGGTCGCCAAGCGCGTCCTCGACTTCAGCACCGGTGTCGTCTTCGGCCTGGCGAGCGGAATGCACCGGGTGGACCGCAACGTGTTCCTGCTCACGCCGGCGGGGACCGAGGTGACGGGCCTGATGGAGGGGGTCGGGGTTCCCGGGGTGTGACGTCGCCTGGGGTGGGACGTCGGCCGGTGTGTGACGTCCTCCGGGGGCCGGGTCGCCCGTTCGTGGGAAGCCCCGGGAGACGGAACGGTTCGTCCCGTGAGCGGAGTCCTACGGTCCGGACATGACCCAGCCCCCCGCTGCCGCGCCCCTCACTCCTTGCACCTCACTCGTGCGCCCGCGCATCACCGAACTGCGGCTGTCCGCCTTCGCCGGCCACCGCCGCGCCGCACTCCCGCTCGGGCCGCTCACCCTCCTCGCCGGTCCCAGCGGCTGCGGCAAGTCCAGCGCCCTGCGGGCGTACGAGGCGCTCGCCCGGCTCGGGGGAGGCGCCGCGCTCGGCGAGGCATTCCCGGACCCCGTCGCCTGTGTACCGGAGCGGGCCCGGCCCGACGCGCAGCAGCGCCGCGGCTTCCGCATCGGCTGCACGGCCGACGGGCCCGCCGGCCCGGTCCGGCTCGATGTCGCCGTGCAGGCCGAGCCTCATCTGCGTGTCGTGGGCGAGCGGTTGACGGCCGGCGGACTGGTCCTGCTGGAGACCGCCCTGCGCGACCCCGGGAAGCGCTCCGTGCAGGCCGCGTGGCACACGGCCGGGCCGACGCCGGTGACCCGTGGCCCGCTGCCGGACGACCGGCTCGGCACCGCCCTGCTGCCGCTGCGCGTGGCCGGCCGGACATCCGGGCAGCGCAGGGTGCTGGCCGCCGCCGAGCAGATGGTCGTCGCCCTGCGCTCCGCCTTCGCCTGCGACCCCGACCCCGGCCGGATGCGCGGCCCCGTACCGGCCGGCTCCGCCCGGCTGCTCCGCCACTGCGGCAACCTCGCCGACGTCCTGTTGCGCACCCATGCCGAGTGCGGACACCGGCACACGCAGTTCGTCGCGGCGGTACGGGCCGGCTGCGCCGGGCCGGTGGCGGACGTCCTCGCCGAGCTGCCGGCGGACGGTACGGTGCGGGCGGTGCTCGACCGGGGTGACGGCATCCGGACGGAACTCGGCCGGCTGGGCGAGGGGGAGTTGAGATACGTCGCGCTCGCACTGGTCCTGCTCACCGGGCCGGGTGTGCTCGATCTGGACCCGGCCGGCGAGGTGCCCGCCGCCCTCCAGACGCTCACCGTCCTCGCCGACGGCCTCGACCGGAGCCTCGACCCCGGGCAGCGGAGCGAACTGCTGCGGCTCGCGGCCCGGATGTGCGAACGCGGCCACATCCGGCTCGTCGGCGCGGTGAGCGACGCGTCGTGGGCCGCCGGGACCGACGGGGTCACGGTGGTACACCTGAAGCCGTGACAGAACCTCTCGACGTGGCGAGACTGCAACGCCGCCTGGCCGAGTTCGCGGCCGCGCGGAACTGGCAGCCCTACCACACCCCCAAGAACCTCGTCGCCGCGCTCAGCGTGGAGGCGTCCGAACTGGTCGAGATCTTCCAGTGGCTGACGCCCGAGGAGTCGGCCCGCGTCATGACCGACCCGGACACCGCGCACCGGGTCACGGACGAGGTCGCCGACGTGCTCGCGTATCTGCTCCAGCTGTGCGAGGTGCTCGGCATCGACCCGCTGGCCGCACTGGACGCGAAGATCGACCGGAACGAACGGAGGTTCCCGGTCCAGGAGTCGGACGGCCCACTCCAGTGAGCCGCACAGTCCACTTGTACACTGCGTAATCAAAATGCGGCCCGAATCCGAATTGTTGTCCGCAGATTTCCGTCTTCCTCTGGCTTTTCGTCTCACTCCCCTTCACTCTGGGTAGTGAGCAAGGGAGTTCGGGCGGACGGACGCGCGGAGCGCGTCGGACAGGACGGGGGCAGCGCATGGACGCGGTGCGGCTCATCGTGACGAGCAGGAGGTCCCTGGCCGCGGGCGGCGACGTGCCGGGGATCCTGGCCGAAGTGTGGCAGGCGCAGGCCCTCGCGCAGGCGATAGGAAGCCGCCTCGCGGTCGCAGGCCCGCCCGAACTGCGCGGCGAGGCGCTGGGGTTGACGGAGCTGGCGGGCCGTGGCTGCGGTGTCCTCGACCCGCCCGAACTGGCCCCCGGTGAGCTGCGGGCGGGCCAGCTCACCGAGTTGGGCGACGCCCGCCACACCCTGATGTGTCTCGGCGGCCTCCTCGGCGAGGTCGGCATAGCCCTCGTGGGCCTCGCCTGCGCCGCGGACGACGAGGGCACGTACTGGCAGTGCATGGAGGCCATCGACGCGGCGGACGAGTCCCGGGACCGCGTCCTGGAGATGCTCCGCAGACTCGCGGACCGGGAACAGGCGTTACCGGAGAGGGAGGCGGGGTAGCGGCTGCCGAAGGCCGGCCGCGGCCGGCCCCGCCGGAGCGGACCTCAGCCGACCTGCTCCTCCTCGCCCGACCTCCGGTCGGCGTCCCCCGCCGCCTGCAGATCCGCGTCCAGCGCCGACAGGTCCGCGTTCAACGCCGCCATCAGCTCCTCCATCTGCTGCAACAGCCCTTTCGGCTGCCCGGTCCCCTGCTGCGGCACGGTCTCTTCGGACATGACGGCCTCCTCGGCCCCTGGCCCCCCGGGGAGGCCGACGCGGGTGACGCCCCGGCGCTCACCGGCCGGTGCGGAAGCCGGGGGCTCCGGCTCCGCCCGAGCCAACGATCACCAACGGGGCCGGTCACTGGCCCGGTCACGCGGGACCCGCGGTATTGACGTAATTTCACCCGACCGGGGACCGGGCGGCACGGGGGTCCGATCTCGTCGCCCCACGGCCCGGCGTGCAGGATGGAAGCATGGATCTTCGCATCTTCACCGAGCCCCAGCAGGGGGCCACCTACGACACTCTGCTCACCGTGGCCAAGGCCACGGAGGAGCTCGGATTCGACGCATTTTTCCGTTCCGACCACTATCTCCGCATGGGTTCCGTGGACGGCCTGCCCGGCCCCACCGACGCCTGGATCACACTGGCCGGACTCGCCCGCGAGACCAAGCGCATCCGGCTCGGCACCCTGATGACCGCCGGCACCTTCCGGCTCCCCGGCGTGCTCGCCATCCAGGTCGCGCAGGTCGACCAGATGTCCGGCGGCCGGGTCGAACTCGGCCTCGGCGCGGGCTGGTTCGAGGAGGAGCACAAGGCCTACGGCATCCCGTTCCCCAAGGAGAAGTTCGCCCGCCTCGAGGAACAGCTGGAGATCGTCACCGGCCTGTGGTCGACGGATCTCGGCAAGACCTACGACTTCCACGGCACCTACTACGACCTCACGGACTCTCCCGCGCTGCCCAAGCCCGCACAGGAGAAGATCCCCGTGCTCGTCGGCGGCCACGGCGCCACCCGCACCCCGCGGCTGGCCGCGAAGTACGCCGACGAGTTCAACATCCCCTTCGCCTCGATCGAGGACAGCGAGCGCCAGTTCGGCCGGGTCCGTGCCGCCGCCCAGGAGGCCGGCCGCAGCGGTGACGATCTCGTCTACTCCAACGCCCTCGTCGTCTGCGTCGGCCGGGACGACCAGGAGGTCGCCCGCCGGGCCGAGGCGATCGGCCGTCAGCCCGACGAGCTGAGGCTCAACGGCCTGGCGGGCACCCCGGCCGAGGTCGTCGACAAGATCGGCCGCTACGCCGAGATCGGCGCGAGCCGCATCTACCTCCAGATCCTCGACCTGGACGACCTCGACCACCTGGAGCTGATCTCCTCGCAGGTGCAGTCCCAGCTGTCGTAAGGCCGGTAATGCCCGGTGAGGGCAAGCCGTGACGGACCGCGCGATCCGCCGGACAGCCGTCCGTCACGGCTTGCGCCGCCGTCACGGCTTTCGGGCGACCCCCACATAGAGGGGCATCTCCTCGCCCTCGTCGCCGCCTCCGTGCTGTTCACCGAGCTCGGGATGCCACCGAGCGGCCAGCACCACCCCCGGCTCCACCAGCTCAAGGCCCGTGAAGAACGCCGAGAACTCGTCGCGCGTGCGCACCTGCGCCGCCGTCCCGCCCTTCCGGTAGACCTCGACGACCCGCTCCCAGGTCTCCGGGTCGAAGTCGCCCGTGGCGTGGGAGAGCGTCAAGTAGCTTCCGGACGGCAGGGGTTCGAGAAGCTCGCGGACGATCCGGGCGGGCTCGTCCTCGTCCGCCACCAGGTGCAGCAGGGCCACGAGGGACAGCGCGATCGGCCGGCTGAAATCGAGGGTCTCCCGTGCCGCCGCGATGATCTTTCCCGGTTCCCGCACGTCGCCGTGGACGTAGGCGGTCTTGCCTTCCCGTGTGCTGTGCAGCAGCGCCTGGGCGTGCCGGAGGACGATCGGATCGTTGTCCGCGTACACCACCCGGGCCTCCGGGGCGACCCCTTGGACGATCTGGTGGAGGTTCGGCTCGGTGGGAATGCCGGTGCCGATGTCGAGGAACTGCCGGACGCCCCGCTCGGCCAGCAGCCGGGAGGCGCGGTGCATGAACAGGCGGTTGGTCAGCGCCAATTCCCTGGTGGCGGGGAAGAGGGATATCACCTGCTCGGCGGCCTCTGCGTCGACCGGGTAGTTGTCCTTCCCGCCCAGGTAGTAGTCGTACATGCGTGCCGAGTGGGGTTTGCCGGTGTCGATCTGTCCCCCGCTGGTCCCGGCGTCTGTCACGTGAGGCCTCCGCATCTCCGCGTGCGTGGGCGCTCTTCCTGAATCCCCCTCGAACGCCCGGTCGATCGTGAGGCTAGCGAAAATTCCCGGGTGCCGCCGGGGCCCGCTCTGTACGGTGGACGTATCCGCAGTTCAGACCACTGATCAAAGGTCGACCCACCGTGTTTCTGACCATCACGACCACCGGCACCCCGGAGCGCCCCGCCACCGATCTCGGCTTTCTGCTGCACAAGCATCCCGAGAAGGCGCAGACGTTCTCCACCTCCTACGGCACGGCCCACGTCCTCTACCCCGAGGCGGACGCCGAGCGCTGCACGGCGGCGCTGCTGCTGGAGGTCGACGCGGTGGCCCTGGTCCGGCGCGGCAAGGGCAAGGGCCGGGGCGGCGCCCCGGACGCGGCACTCGCGCAGTACGTCAACGACCGCCCGTACGCCGCCTCCTCCCTCCTCGCCGTGGCGCTGAGCGCCGTGTTCTCCAGCGCGATGAAGGGCGTCTGCAACGCCCGGCCCGAACTGCCCGCCGAGCCCAGGCCGTTGCGCATCGAGGTGCCGGCGCTGCCCGCCCGCGGCGGACCCGCGCTGGTACGAAAGCTCTTCGAGCCGCTGGGCTGGACGGTCACCGCCGAGCCCGTGCCGCTGGACACCGAGTTCCCGCAGTGGGGCGACTCGCGCTACGTCCGGCTCGAACTGGAGTCCGCGGACCGCACCCTCGCCGAGGCCCTGCGCCACCTCTACGTCCTGCTCCCGGTCCTGGACGACGCCAAGCACTACTGGGTCTCCTCCGACGAGGTCGACAAGCTGCTGCGTGCCGGCGAGGGCTGGCTGCCCGGCCACCCGGAGCAGAAGCTGATCACCAGCCGCTACCTCTCGCGCCGCTGGTCGCTGACCCGCCAGGCGACGGAGCGGCTGGAGCTGGTGCGGCTGGCGGAGGCGGACGACAGCGCGGTCGAGGAGATCGACAACGCGGTCGAGGCGGAGACCGAGACCGAGGAGCGGCCGACCCCGCTGGCCGTGCAGCGCCGGGAGGCGATCACCGCCGCGCTCAAGGCGTCCGGGGCCGCCCGGGTGCTCGATCTCGGCTGCGGCCAGGGCCAGTTGGTGCAGGCGCTGCTCAAGGACCCGGCGTTCACGGAGATCGTGGGTCTGGACGTGTCGATGCGCGCGCTCACCATCGCCTCCCGGCGGCTGAAGCTGGACCGCATGGGGGAGCGGCAGGCCGCGCGCGTGAAACTCCTCCAGGGCTCGCTCGCCTACACCGACAACCGGCTCAAGGGGTACGACGCCGCCGTGCTCAGCGAGGTGATCGAGCACCTCGACCTGCCCCGGCTGCCCGCCCTGGAGTACGCCGTGTTCGGTGCCGCACGGCCCCGGACGGTCCTCGTGACGACCCCGAACGTCGAGTACAACGTGCGCTGGGAGAGCCTCCCGGCCGGCCACGTCCGGCACGGCGACCACCGCTTCGAATGGACCCGCGCGGAGTTCCGGGCCTGGGCGGAGGCGGTGGCCGAACGGCACGGCTACGGGGCCGAGTTCGTACCCGTCGGCCCGGACGACCCGGAGGTGGGGCCGCCCACCCAGATGGCCGTGTTCACACTGACCACCCCGAAGGAGGCGAAGGCGGCATGACCGACGTACGCGAGGGGCGCGTCCTGCCCGTCACCGACCTCTCCCTGGTGGTCCTCGTCGGCGCCTCCGGCTCCGGCAAGTCCACTTTCGCCCGCAGGCACTTCAAGCCGACCGAGATCATCTCGTCCGACTTCTGCCGCGGTCTCGTCTCGGACGACGAGAACGACCAGGGCGCCACCAAGGACGCCTTCGACGTCCTGCACTACATCGCGGGCAAGCGCCTGGCCGCGGGCCGCCGCACCGTCGTGGACGCGACCAGCGTGCAGCCCGAGGCGCGCCGTCAGCTGGTCGAGCTGGCCAGGCGGTACGACGTGCTGCCGATAGCCATCGTGCTCGACGTGCCCGAGAACGTGTGCGCCGAGCGCAACGCGGCCCGCACCGACCGCGCGGACATGCCCCGCCGGGTCATCCAGCGCCACATCCGCGAACTCCGCCGCTCCCTCAGGCACCTGGAGCGCGAGGGCTTCCGCAAGGTGCATGTCCTGCGGGGTGTGGAGGACGTCGAGCAGGCCGCCGTCGTCACCGAGAAGCGCTTCAACGACCTGGCCCACCTCACCGGCCCCTTCGACATCATCGGCGACATCCACGGCTGCTCCGCCGAACTGGAGTCGCTGCTCGGCAAGTTGGGCTACACGGACGGGGTGCACCCCGAGGGCCGGACCGCCGTCTTCGTCGGCGACCTGGTCGACCGCGGCCCCGACAGCCCGGGCGTCCTGCGCCGCGTGATGGCGATGGTGAAGTCGGGCAACGCCCTGTGCGTGCCCGGCAACCACGAGAACAAGTACGGCCGTCACCTGCGCGGCCGCAAGGTCCAGCACACCCACGGCCTCGCCGAGACCATCGAGCAGATGGCGGGCGAGAGCGAGGAGTTCGCCGCCGAGGTACGGGAGTTCATCGACGGCCTGGTCAGCCACTACGTCCTCGACGGCGGCCGGCTGGTCGTCTGCCACGCCGGGCTGCCCGAGAGGTACCACGGCCGCACCTCCGGCCGGGTCCGCAGCCACGCCCTGTACGGCGACACGACCGGCGAGACCGATGAGTTCGGCCTGCCGGTGCGCTACCCGTGGGCGGAGGAGTACCGGGGCCGGGCGGCCGTCGTCTACGGGCACACTCCGGTCCCGGAGGCCACCTGGCTCAACAACACCATCTGCCTGGACACCGGCGCCGTCTTCGGCGGCAAGCTCACCGCCCTGCGCTGGCCGGAGCGCGAGCTGGTCGACGTGCCGGCCGAGCGGGTCTGGTACGAGCCGGCGAAGCCGCTGCGCTCCGAGGCACCCGGCGGGCAGGACGGCCGCCCGCTGGACCTGGCGGACGTGCAGGGCCGCAGGGTCGTGGAGACCCGGCACCAGGGCCGGATCTCGATCCGCGAGGAGAACGCGGCGGCGGCCCTGGAGGTCATGAGCCGCTTCGCGGTGGACCCGCGACTGCTGCCGTACCTCCCGCCGACGATGGCCCCGACGGCGACTTCGCACGTCGACGGCTACCTGGAGCACCCGGCCGAGGCGTTCGCCCAGTACGCGCAGGACGGTGTCGCCCGGGTCGTGTGCGAGGAGAAGCACATGGGCTCGCGTGCGGTGGCCCTGGTGTGCCGGGACGCGGACGCGGCCCGCAAGCGCTTCGGCGTCGACGGACCCACCGGGTCCCTCTACACCCGCACCGGCCGCCCGTTCCTCGACGACGACACCCTCACGGAGGAGATCCTCGACCGGGTGCGCACGGCGATCGGCGAGGCCGGCCTCTGGGACCACCTGGAGACCGACTGGCTGCTGCTGGACGCCGAGCTGATGCCCTGGTCGCTGAAGGCGTCCGGACTGCTGCGGTCGCAGTACGCCGCCGTGGGCGCCGCGTCCGGCGCGGTGTTCCCGGGCGCCCTGGCCGCGCTGGAGGGCGCGGCGGCACGGGGCGTCGACGTGACCGGACTGCTGTCCCGCACCCGGGAACGGTCCGCCGACGCCGCCGCGTTCACCGAGGCGTACCGCCGCTACTGCTGGACCACGGACGGCCTGGACGGCGTCCGCCTGGCACCGTTCCAGATCCTCGCGGTCCAGGGCCGCAGCCTCGCCGGACTCCCGCACGACGAGCAGCTCACCCTGCTCGACCGGCTCGTCGAGCACGACGGCAGCGGCCTGCTCCAGACCACCCGGCGGCTCTACGTCGACACGGGCGATCCCGAGTCCGTCCGGGCCGGTGTCGACTGGTGGCTGGAGATGACCGGCCGCGGCGGCGAGGGCATGGTCGTCAAGCCGGTCGGCGCACTCGTCCGCGACAGTCAGGGCCGCCTGGTGCAGCCCGGCATCAAGTGCCGCGGCCGCGAGTACCTGCGGATCATCTACGGCCCCGAGTACACGCGCCCGGAGAACCTGGCCCGCCTGCGCTCGCGGTTCCTCAACCACAAGCGGTCCCTGGCGATCCGCGAGTACGCGCTCGGTCTGGAGGCCCTGGACCGGCTGGCCGAGGGCGAGCCGCTGTGGCGGGTGCACGAGGCGGTGTTCGGGGTGCTGGCTCTGGAGTCGGAGCCGGTGGATCCGCGTCTGTGAGCCGGCTGCCGCTCACATCCGGCCAGGTCTGTCCCGCCTGGGACGATCCTGGCCGGACGTCGTCCTTCTGATCCCATTCGTCCCTGGTTAACCGCTGGTTGCCGTGCTAACTTCGCTGGTCGGTCAGGCAGGTGTACCGGCTCAGGGGGAAAGTCGGTGGAGACACACGCGGGGTTCGGCGAACCCGAGGGCGACTCGGGGCGCGCGGACGGCTTACGGCTGCTGTTACGGATGACCAACGCCCTGTGCGGTCTGGGCTGCATGGAGGACGCGCAGGGGCGGCTGCACTTCGGGGTCGTGCTGGGCGATCTGCTGGGCCGTCAGATCGACCTGCGCGGGGTCAAGCTGCGCGAGGACGTGGTGCTGCTGGTGCGCGCCGCGCTGAACGTGCCGGGCGGCGAGCGCGTACTGGTCGAAGTGGTCCGGATCCTCGAAGGAGACCTGGCGGGCGACGAACTCGACCTGCTGCTCGATCAGTGGCTCGCGCCCGCACGACCGCCCGCCCTCCAGGGCCCCCTCTCCCGCGGTGAAACGACCCGGGCCCGCTCCCTCCTCGCCCTGGGCGAACTCCCCGCGGCCCGGCTGCGTGACGCCCTGGTCGAGGACCTCAACGGCCTCGACCTGCCCACCGGACTCGCCCCGGAACAGCTCCTCGCCCATGTCCTGGACTGGAACGTGCAGCCGGACGGACTGCCCCCCGCGGTCCTCCTGGTCGACCACGCAGCCCGGCTCGCGGCCACTGCGGAGCACAGCACCGCCCTGTCCGGCTGGGTGAACGACTGGACCGGGCAGCACGGCCTGACCGGCGCCCTGGAGGAACGGCGGCGGGCGCGCGGCGCGGTGGTGAGCGATCCGGACATCCCGCGCTGCCTGGTCGTCGCCGTCGAACCCGCACGGGACGGTACCGGCGAGATCGTCGTCCGGCCCTGGCTCAACACCGTCCCCGGCCGCTGGAACCCCCAGCCCGGCGAACCCGCCACGACCACCCTCGACGAGCTCGGCACGGCCGTCCAGCGCGCGTTACGCCAGGGCGCCCGCCTCTGGGCGGCGCCCCGCGACCCCGATCCGAGTGGACGCAGGCAGCCGCCGCCGTACATCGAGTTCGTCCTTCCGTATGACCTTCTCAACCACGATGTGGCGGGCCTGACCTTCCGGATCGGTGACGGGCAGCCGCTGCCGCTCAGCCTGAAATACGGGGTGCACCTGCGCAGTCTGGAGCGGATGCGCACGGACGACGCCCTGGTCCTGGACCAGTGGCGGGAGCGCTGGCACACCCTGCGCGAACACGGCGTCCTGGTGCACGGCTGGCGCGAACCGGACGGCGGCCGGCTCGGCGAGTGGCAGGCCGGTCTCGCCGGGGAACCCAGACATACGGCGGTGGTGCTCGACGCGCCGGCCGACGTCCTGGCCCTGGAGGCCCTCAAGGCCGCCATAGCGGAGGGGATAGGACTCGCGATCTGGGACCGCAGAGGTGTCTTCCGTGAGGAGCGCCGCGAGGTGGTGACCGCCCTGTTCGCCGCGGCGCCCACGCCGGCGAGGATCCCGGTCGCCGTTCACCTCCTGCGCAGGAACGCCGAGAGCGAAGGGCGAGGCCCCGGCGAACTGCTGGGTAGACATATCGGCTTTTTCTGGGACGATCCAACGCGTCCCGTGGATGTTCAGCCCACCGACCCAGGCGATCTCGCCAGCGAGGAGGCATCGGCATGAGCCCGCAGGAGCAGACGGTTCCGAACGGCTGGCGGCTCTTCCACGGCACGGGCAGTGCCCCCGCCGTCCCGCCCGCACTGCCCGAACCGCCGCCCTGGCGCCGGTTCGGAGGCGGTCCGCCGTGCCCCGTGCCCCCGGCCGACCCGCAGGCCGCGCTCCGCCGCCTGGGCCCCGGCGACGTCACCCCGCAGCTGGGCGAGGAAGAGATCGACATCGTCAACGCCGCGCTGCTGCTGCGCCGGCCCCTGCTGATCACCGGCCCGCCCGGCGTCGGCAAGTCCACCCTCGCCTATCTGATCTCGCGTGAGCTCGGCCTCGGGCGGGTCCTGGAGTGGAACATCGTCAGCCGCACGACCCTGCGGGACGGCCTCTATGCCCATGACGCCATGGGCCGCGCCCAGGCCATCGCCGCCTGGCGGGCCGACGGCCCGGGTCCCGCGGACGGCCCGGGTCCGGCGGTCGACGCGGGGCCGGCCGAAGACGTCAACACCGTGCTTACTCAAAAACCTCGTCAACTTCCCCCAGTTCTGGGGGACTTCATCACCTTGGGCCCCCTGGGGACCGCCCTGCTGCCCTACGATCGTCCCCGTGTGCTTCTCGTCGACGAACTCGACAAGAGCGACATCGACCTGCCGAACGACCTGTTGCACGTCCTGGAGAACGGAAGCTATGACGTCCCCGAGCTGGTGCGCGACGCCGCGGACACCGCGTGCGTCCACACCAGCGACCCGGGGGGCCGCGCCGAGGTGCGCGGCGGGCGGGTCGAGTGCCGGGAGTTCCCGGTCGTGGTGATCACCAGCAACGGAGAACGCGAATTCCCCGCGGCCTTCCGCCGGCGCTGTCTGCCGCTGGAGATGCGCACGCCCACCCGGGAGCAACTCCTGGCCATGGTCGAAGGGCACCTCGGAACCCGCCCGCAGGGCACGGAAGACCTGGTCGACCTGTTCGTCCAGCGCGTCCAGGCCGGCGGCACCCACTCACTGGACCAGCTACTGAACGCTGTCCAGATGACTACCGCGGGTGGTTTCCAGGCCGATGGTGACGGGCGTAAGCTCGTGGAAATGCTCCTACGCGACCTCGCGAAGGGCCGCTGAATGAAGGGCTATCCCAGGGAGCACGCATCCGGGCCCGGCGACGGATTTCCCGTTTCGGGGTCGTCGCCTCCTTCGGTGTTCGCCGAATCCGCCGACGAGGCGGCAGAGCACGGAGTGCCGGTCCCCGCCGCCCTGGATCAGCCCGCCCCACGCTGGCAGGACGTCGCCGACGCCGTCTGGCTCGCCGCGTACTGGAGCCGCCACGGCGGCCCGGGCACCTCCGGCCCCGAGCCCCTGCCGGACCGGGCTGCCGCGCCCCTGGCTCGGCCTCCCGTACGCCGACGGGAAACGGAGGACGCGGACCAGCCGGAGACACCTCCGGCCGACGAGGCCCGCCCGGCCGGCACCGCCCCCGACTCCGTACGCCCCCCGCAGCAGCCCGACACGCCCGCCACCCCGGCACCTCCCGAGGACCCCGGCGACCGGCTGCAGCCGCGGATCACCGCCCCGCAGCCCGGAGAAGCGGGCTCCGCGGCCCGCCTGTTACCCGACGCCGAGGGCCGCTTCACCCTGCGTCTCGGGCAGCCGCTGCTGCCCGCCGACGACCGCCCGCGGCAGGCCCCGGGGCGCACGACCGCCCGGTTCGCCCGCGCGCTGCACCAGCTGGCCCGCCGCGTGCCCTCGCGGGACACCCTGGAGCTCGACGAAGAGACCACCGCCGAGCAGGGAGTCGTGGACGGCATGTGGATGCCCTTCCTGCGTCCCGCCCGTACGGCGGCCTTCGACCTGGTCCTGCTCGTCGACGACGCGCCCACCCTGCGGATCTGGGAGGAGTCCACCGCCCGTCTCGCCCAGGCCGCCGAGCACAGCGGCGCCTTCCGGGCCGTGCGCACGGTCCGGGTGAACGTGCCGCGCACCGGGACAGCCACCCTGCGCTGGGCCGCCGCCCGGGCGGCCGCCGACCCCGCCGAACTCCTCGACGGGCGTGGCGACCGCATCTTCCTCGTGGTCACCGACGGACTCGCCCACGGGTGGGCCTCGCCCGCCGCCGACGACCTGCTCGGCCGGCTCGCCCACGCAGGCCCCACGGCCCTGGTGCATCTGCTGTCGCCGCATCTGCGTCACCGCACCTCGCTCTACCCCTACCCGGCCGTCCTGGAGGCCGGCGGATTCGGCTCCGCCAACGACGGCCTCGAACACTGGGCGCCGCCCGGCGGCCCCGACCCCCTGCGACCGCTGCCCGAGGCGGGCGACGGCTCCGTGCCCGTGCCGGTGCTCTCCCTGAAGCCCGGTTCCCTCGCCGCCTGGGCCGACCTCGTCACCGGGGAGCGCGGAGTGCGCCGCGGCCTGCCGGTCGTCCTGGCCGGCACCCTCACCAAGGGGTCGCCCGCGCCCGGCCTGCGCGCCCCCCGCTTCCCGCGCGCCGCGAAGGCCGCCGTGCGCCGCTTCTTCACGCTCGCCACCCCGGCAGCGCGCCGGCTCGCCACCCAACTCGCCGCCATTCCCTTCGAGTTCGACCTCGTGGAACAGCTGCGGCGGCGCACCATGCCGGAGACCGGCCCGGACCACCTCGCCGAGATCCTGATGGGCGGGCTGATCGACTGGGACAGCGGCGGCGAGGGGCACCCCGAGTTCGCCGACGGTGTCCGCGAGGAACTGCTCGCCACCACCACCCGCAGCCAACTCGCCCACACCGTCAGCGTGGTGGGCGAACTGCCCGCCGCGGGCGCCCGGGGTGTCGCGCTGCGCGCCGCCCTGCGCGATCCGATGGGCGCCACGCTGCCCGACCCGTCCGAGCGGAGCTGGACGCGGAGCGAGCTCGCCGTGATGCGGGCGCTCTCGGGGCCGTACTCCGAGCGGGCCCGCCGTATCGAGCCCGGACTCTCCAGGGCCCGCGGGCCCGGTACCGCCGATGGAGTGAGTCCGGGAATGTCCGGTGCTACACCCTCTGAGGTGAACCGCGCGGCTCCTGGGGAATTGTCCGACGGAACGGGAAGTCTGCCACCGTCGAACGGCCCCAACGAAGCTGGAGAACCTCCCGTGCCACCCCTGGTAACCGACGCCACCCCACAAGATCCCTCGGAGGCTGAGCCCCCCATGCCGACCACCGCAACCGAATCGCCCGCCCTCCTGGTGAACGTGCCTCTGCGGAACACCTCGTTCGTCGGCCGGCAGGCGCTGCTGGGGGCCGTGGAGGAACAGCTGGGGGCGCAGGACACGGCGGCGGTGCTGCCGCATGCGCTGCACGGGCTGGGCGGGGTCGGAAAGTCCCAGCTGGCGCTGGAGTACATCTACACCCACCAGCACGACTACAAGGTGATCTGCTGGATCCCCGCCGAACGCGAGAGCCTCATCCTGGCCGCCCTCGCCCAGCTCGCGGCCCAGCTGGGCGTCGCTCCGACCGGTCAGGACAGCCTGGGCGCCCCCGCGGCCAACACCGCCGTGCCCGCCGTGCTCGAAGCGCTGCGCACGGGAGCCCCGTACGACAACTGGCTGCTCGTCTTCGACAACGCCGAGGACGTCGAGGCGGTACGCGCCTACTTCCCCACCAACGGCCCCGGGAAGGTCATCGTCACCTCCCGGAACCGCGCCTGGGAAAGGGTGGCCACACCGCTGCCGGTGAACGTCTTCGAGCGGCAGGAGTCGATCGAACTGCTCCAGAAGCGTTCCCCCGACCTGACCGCCGAGGACGCCGACCGGCTCGCCGAGGCCCTGGGCGACCTGCCGCTCGCGGTGGAGCAGGCGGGCTCCTGGCGGGCCGTCACGGGCATGCAGGTCGACGAGTACCTCGACCTGCTGGCCCAGCGCAGCCCGGAGATCCTCGAACTCGACCCGAACCCCGACTACCCGGTCTCCGTCGCGGCCGCCTGGGACATCTCGCTGGAGCGCATCAAGGAGAACAACCCCGGCGCCCGGCAACTGCTCGACATCTGCGCCAGCATGGCGCCCGAGCCCATCCCGCGGTCCATGCTGCGCGGCAGCCGGGGCGTCAGCATCACGCCCGAGATCGACCCCCTGCTGCGCGAGTCGATCAAACTGAACCGCGCCGTCCGTGACCTCAGCCAGTTCTCCCTGGTCAAGGTCGACCCGCGGTCGGACACCCTCCAGATGCACCGTCTGCTCCAGACCGTGCTCCTGGCCAAGCTGAGCCGCGAACAGCGCGCGCGGATGCGTGACGCCGCCCACCAGCTGCTCTCGGCCGCCAAGCCCGGCCCCTACGGCTCGTCGCTGGAGTGGCGCGCCTACCAGGCGCTGCTCCCGCACATCCTCACCTCGCAGGCGGTGACCAGCTCCGACACCTATGTGCGCGACCTCGTCTACGACACCGTCTGGTTCCTGTACTTCTGGGGCGACCACGAAGGCGCCGCCGACTTCGCCCGCCAGGCCTGGAGCGCCTGGCTCGCCGCCTCCGGCGAGGAGGACGTGCACGTCCTGCGCATGACGAAGACCTTCGCGTTCCTGCTGCGCCAGATCGGCCAGGTCCCCGAGTCCATCCCGCTCACCGAGAAGGCGCTGGAGGTCTCCCGCCGCCTGGAGGGCTACCACGAGGACCTGATCGACTCCCTGTGCGAGATGGCCGACGCCCGCAACTACCAGGGCAGGTTCGACGAGGCACGGCAACTGACCGAGGAGGCCACCGAGTTGGCCCGGTCCCTGTTCGGCGCCGACGACCCGGCCACGCTGCGCGCCACCCACACGTACGGCGTCGCCCTGCGGCTGTGCGGCCGGTTCCGGGAGGCACTGCCGCTGGACCAGGAGAACGCCCGGCAGCGCGAGCTGCTGTTCGGCCCGGCCAGCTTCTTCGCCCTCAACACCCTCAACGCCCTCTCCATCGACATGCGCGAGAGCGGCGACTACCCCGGCGCCCGCGACTTCCAGGAGGACGCCTACCGCCGGGCCCGCAGCGCACTCGGCGACGAGCATCCGCTCACCCTGCGCATCGCCCGCAACCTCGCCGTGTGCCGGCGCCGCGACGGGGCACTGGCCGAGGCCGCCAAGCTCGCCGAGGAGACCCTGCGGCGCTTCGTCGCCCGCTACGGGCCCGACCACTTCGACTCGATGTCGACCGCGACCAACGTCTTCGTCGATCTGCGGCTCGCCGGCGACTTCGAGGGTTCCCGGCAGCTCGCGGAGGTCACGGTACGGCGGTTCCAGCAGCGCCTCGGCGAGAACCACGCGTACACCCTGCTGGCCAGGGCCAACCTGGCCGCCACCCTGCGGGCGCTGGGGGCGATCGACGCCGCGCAGGAGCAGGAGGACGACGCGGCCCGCAGACTGGCCGAGTCGGTGGGACCCCGTCACGTCACCGCCCTGACCGTCACCATCGGCCAGGCCAACACGGCGTACGCCCGACTCGACTTCGAGCGGGCGCGCGAGATCGACGAGGCCAATCTGCCGGTGCTCGTCGAAGTCGCGGGGGAGGAGCACCCCCTGACGCTGTCCGTCATGGCGAACCTCGCGCTGGACCTGCGGGGCCTCGGCCGCGGGGAGGAGGCGGACGAGTTGCAGCGCAAGGCCGTGGAGGGCTTCGGACGGGTGGTCCGCGCCGATCACCCCTGGCTCGTCGCGGCCCGCCAGCGCCGGCGCATCGAGTGCGACTTGGCTCCGATGCCGATGTAGCGGCCGGTGCGGCCGGGGTGGCGCCCGTGTGCCACCCCGGGCAGGTCAGCCCGCGTCCGCCACCGGCGTGGTGGGCGTGCCGTCCGAGGGCTGCGGGGGCACCGGGGCGTCGGTGAGGCGGTCCTGGAGCGGCAGGACGGTCACGCTCTCGGCCCGGCCCGGGACGCGGGTCGGCTCGTGGTCCGACAGCCGGCGGACCAGGATCAGCAGGGGCTGGGTCAGCAGTGTCGTGGCGAGGGCCATGAAGACCAGCACCGTGTAGAGGGGTTTGCTCACCAGGCCCGCCTGGAGACCGGCGTTGAGGGCGATCAGCTCCGTGAGGCCGCGGGCGCTCAGCAGAACACCTACGGTCCGTGCGTCGTCCCGGTCCAGTCCTCCCATGCGGGCCGCCACCACGCCACTGCCGACCTTCGTGGTGACCGCCAGCACCGTCACCACCAGCAGCGTGATCCACCCGGTGGCGTTCATGGTGTCGAGGGTGACGGACTGCCCGGAGAAGACGAAGAAGTAGGGCACCAGGAGCGAGCTGACGACGTGCAGGGGCCGCAGCAGGTCCGGGTCGAGCGTGCCGTCGTCCTGACGCGGGCAGACGATCCCCGCGAGCAGGGCGCCGCAGATGGCGTGCAGCCCGAGGTACGCCGTCACGGACGCCGACGCGCAGGCGAAGCCGATCAGCAGCGCCAGCCGCAGGGACGGCTCCATGCGGGTCCGCCACAGCAGCCTGCGCAGCACCGGCCGGGCCGCCACCAGCATCAGCACGGCGAAACCGGCCGCGACGGCCGCCCGCCACTGCCAGCCCAGCGCGTGCTCCCCGCCGTCGCCGTCCAGCATCGTCCCGGCCAGCACCGTCCAGCCGATCACGTCGAGCAGCCCCGCGGCGGACACCGCGAGGACTCCCGGCACCGTGTCGGCCAGACCGTTCTCCCGCACGATGGCCGTCAGCACCGGTACGGCCGTTATCGACAGGGCGACACCGGCGAACAGCACCATGCCGACCGTGAGCACGGGCATGTCCAGGGCCCGCAGCTGCTCCCGGAACAGCAGCGCGCAGCCGCTTCCCACGACCATCGGCACCACGAACGCCGCCAGCGCCACCGTCACCGCCGTACGCGCCCGGTCGCCCAGGATCTTCAGATCCAGCTCGTATCCCACCGCGAACAGGAAGACCACCAGGGCGAACTGCGCGAGCCCGTTCAGCGCGATGCCGATCTCCTGGGGGAACAGCAGCGTGTAGGCATCCGGCGCCGTGCTGCCGAGCAGCGAGGGACCGAGGGCGATACCCGCCGTCAACTGGCCCACGATGTACGGCTGCTTCAGACGCTGTGCCACCCAGCCGGCGCCGTGGCCGATCGCCAGGATCAGGGCCGAGGCGAACAGGAAATGCGTGACCACCGCTTCAGCGCCCACTGCGTCCCCCTGTGTCCAGTTGTCGTGGCCTCGATCGGGCCGTGGGTGGGGTCGTCGCCTGTCTGCTCGACCCCAACCTCCTTATGTTACTGGTAACTTGACGGCGTATCGGCAGTCGTACACAACTCTGCGCGGGTGTCACGGGGGGCACATGGCGACAGTCGTCTTCATTCATGGAACAGGGGTGCGCGAACCAGGCTTCTCGAAGCTTGCGGGGCGCGTGGCGGCCGGGCTGACCGCCCTGCGCGAGGGACTTCGCATCGTGCCCTACTACTGGGGAGGCGCGCACGGCGCCACGCTCGCCGCCGGCGGTGCCAGTCTGCCGGCGGAGCCGGGCGGTACGTCCCGGGGACCGGCCGAGCGGTCCCCCGAAGACGAGGCGGCCGCCGCCTGGGCCGCCCTCTACGCCGACCCGTACGCCGAACTCGCCCTCGCCGCGGCCGGTGCTCCGCAGGTCACCGAGAGGGCGCCCGGTTCCCTGCCGCCCGATCACGTGATCCGGGCGCGCCTCGCCGCCCTGGCCGCCCAAGGGGACGCGCCCGCAGCCGAGCTGGGGGCGGGCCTGGCCCGCGCCGCCACGGACCTGGCGGCTCACCCCCTCCTCGGTCCCGCCGCCGGAGCCCTCGCTCCCGACGACCTGGCGATCCTCGCCGCCCGCAGCCTGACCGCCCGGGTCGTCGCCGACGCCCTGGACTCCGACGCCCCGCTCGTGCCGGTCGGCGACATGCGTGACACGGTCGCCGACCGGCTCGCCGCACTTCTTGGTGCACAGCCCCGGGGCACGGAACGCGGGGTGCGCTCCCTGGTGCTGCGGGTCGCGGGTTCGGCGGCATCCCGTGCCGCCGTGCGCCGCAGGCGCGCCCTCACCGAGGCCGCCCATCCGGCCGCCGGTGACATCCTGCGGTACCTCAGCCGGGGCGAGGCCGCCCGCACCGGCCTGCGCGACCTGGTCGCGGGCCTGGAGCCGCCGGTGACCCTCGTCGGCCACAGCCTGGGCGGGATCATCGCCCTGGACACCCTGGTCTCCGCGCCGCTGCCGCAGGTCCGGCTCCTGGTGACGGCGGGCTCCCAAGGGCCGTTCCTGTACGAGTCCGGATCCCTGCCCTCCCTCGAACCCCCCGCCCCGCTCCCGCCGCACATGCCCGACTGGCTGAACCTGTACGACCACCGCGACCTGCTCTCCTACCTCGGCGCGGGCCTGTTCCCGGGCCGTGTCACGGACGTCCCGGTCGACAGCCGCCAGCCCTTCCCGGCCTCGCACAGCGCCTATTGGACGAACCCCGAGGTCTACCGGCACATCGTGGACCGGCTGCCGTGAATCCCGCCCGGGTGCACGCGCTGATCGTGGGTGTCGAGCGGTACGACGCCGGACCCGGCTGGGACCTGCCCGGGCCGGCCCGGGACGCCGTGGCCTTCCACCGGCTGCTCCGGGCGGCCGGGGTGCCGGACGAGCAGCTCCGGCTCCACCTCGCCCCGCTGCCGTCCTACGTCCCGGACGTTCCGTGGCAACCCGCCGACCATGCCACCCTGCGCCGCGTCCTCGTCCGGGAACTGCCCCTGGTCCAGGGCGACGTCCTGTGGGTGTGGTGGGGCGGGCACGGCGTTCTCGACCTGGCCGGGCACCTGCGGTTGTTCTGTGCCGACGCCAGTACCGCCGACAAGCTGGGCATCGATCTGGACTCCGCGCTCGACCGGTTCGCGGGGGACGCCGTACCGGCCTTCGGTGAGCAGCTGTGGATCGTGGACGCCTGCGAGACCTTCGAGGAGGACCTCGCCTTCCGGGAGCGACTGCCGTCGGCCGCCCTTCCGGTGGGGCGGCGCAACCTCGCCCATCGGCAGACGCTGCTGCGGGCGGCCGGGCGCGGACGGGTCGCCGCCAACGACCCCGAGCGCGGTACGGGGCTGTTCTCCGAGATCCTGCTCGGGCTCCTGGCCGAGGAGACGGCCGTCCTGCCCGCCCTGCCCGATCCGGAGGGACTGTTTCCGGCCGTAAGGGCGCGTATCGCGGCCCTCAGGGAAGCGGGACGTACTCTCCAGTATCCGGAGATTCGGCTCCAGAGCCCCGAGCGCACCGACATCGTGACGCCCGCTCGGGCGGGTGCCGGGGCGCGCCCGGCTTCACCGTTGCAGCGAGCCGTCGACGCCCTGCTCGCCTATCCGGCGATGGGGGATCCCGTCGAACGGCAGGCGGTGATAGGCACGCTGGACCCGCGTGTCACTGCGACGCTGCCTCGTCACAGCAGGGCCCGCACGGATGTCGTCGGCATCCTCAACAGGCTGGCCCGGGGCCGACCGGAGAGGCTGTGGGAGCTGTACGACGCCGTCGTCGCGCTCGACGACGATCCGGACCTCAAGGACGAACTAGGGTCTGCCCTAAGGGAGTTCGCGGACTCCGTAGGACGCCCGCGCGATCAGAAATGATCGGGTGGCGTGATCGTACGGTTTTCGACCCGGGCAGGAATGGCCATGATGGACATGGACACGGGCACGGGGCATCGCGTGCCACCGTGCGAGAAGGGGGAGCATCTTGGACCAGCCGCCCGCTCTGTGCCACGCCGAAGCCGCCGTTCCTGAGCCGGCCACCGCCGCTGGTACCGACGTCTGGGAGTCGGATCTTGCCGACCTGGCGGGGCTGCCCCTGACCGCTCTGGACGGTGTCGCACCGCTGCGCCCCTCCGCCCGGCTGCTCGGGGAGGTGCTGCGCGCCCGCAGCAGTATCAGAGGTGGAAACGACGGTCCGGGGGGTGCGAGGGCCGAATAGCCGCATCCTGCCGCACGGCAGACCCCTGACGAGCATGCCGTGTGCCCGCCGGGGCCCTGTACGCCCGCACCCGCGACCGGAGGTCCCGCATGCCCAGCGAGCCGCGCTCCGCCCCGTTCCGCATGCCCGAGCGGACCTTCGCGGAACTGGCCGCGGGAGGCGGCTCCCCGGAGGCCGTCGCCTTCCTCGAACGGGCCGAGCGGGCGCGGCGGCTGCTGCTCCTGCGGACCCTGCTGGACCGGCTCGGCACGCTGCGTACGCCGCTGAGCCCGGCCGCCGAGGCCTGGGCCGTCCTCAAGGAGGCCGCCGCGGCGGCGCCCGGGCCGGTCGACCGGCTGCTGCTCGCCCCGGCGACCGGCGGCTGGATCGCCCACCTGCTGCGCCGGCTGCACGGCACGGCGTCGGGCCCGCCGCTGTGGGCGGAGGCGGGACACCTGTGCGCCCTGGCCCTCGCGGCGTCCGTACACGCCGGTACGCGGGCGGACCTCAGGGTGTCCCTCACCGACGGCGGACTGCCGCTGCCGGGGCTGGGACTGGCCCGGCTTCCCGGCGCCGAAGGCGGACGGACGGTCGGCCGCGCCCGTACGGGCGGGGGCGAGCTGACGGTGTCCGGGCCGGGCCGGGGCGGCGGCACCGTGTCGGTGACGGTCCGCCCGGCGACGCGACCCTTGCCGGTACCCGCCGCGGACACCCCCGGCCCGGGTGCCTGGCTTCCGCTGCGCACCCTCACCCACCGCACCCCCGCCGGCCCGCTCGCCGTCCCGCTCGACGACCTGGACCCCTACCGCGACCTGGACGACCCCCTCCCGCCCGCACGGCTCGACGCCGACGAGGCCGACGCGTGGCAGCGGCTGTTCGAGGAGGCCGTCGCCCTGCTCGCCGAGCCGGGCGGCGACGGGCCCGGCCGGTTCGACCCGGGGTCGATCCGGGCCGTCGTGCCCTGGGGACGTACCGGCACCCTGCCGCCCGCCCCGCCCACGGTCCTGGTCTCCGCCTCCAGCGGTGACTCCTTCGGGGCCATGGTGATCGCCCGCCCCTCCTCGGCCGTGGCCCTGGCCGAGACGCTGGTGCACGAGTTCCAGCACAGCAAGCTCGCCGCCCTCCTGCACCTCTTCCCGCTGCTCGACGACGACCGCGAGGAGCGCTACTACGCCCCCTGGCGGCCCGACCCGCGGCATCTGACCGGCCTGCTGCACGGCGCGTACGCCTTCACCGGTGTCACGGGCTTCTGGCGGGACCGCCTGGCCGGGGCGCGGGACGACCGGGCGGCCGACACGGCCGGGTACCACTTCGCGCTGCGCCGGCTGCAGAGCCGTCTCGTCGTGCGCACCCTACTGGCGGAAGGCCGTCTCACCCCGCAGGGCCGCGCCCTCGTGTCGGGCCTCGCCGGCACGCTCGACGGCTGGCTGCGCGAACCGGTCCCGCACGCCGCCCTCACCCGCGCCCGTACGGCCGCCGCGCTGCACCGCACCGAGTGGCGGCTGCGCAACGTCGACCCCGTGGTGGAGACACCGCCGGACGGCCCCCGCTTCCGCCCCGACCGCACCTCCTGGCCGGACGTGCGCACGCACGCCTTCGCCGACCGCCCCGCCGCCCCGCACACCGCCGACGAGCACCTGGCCGCCGGGGACGCGGCCGCCGCGCTCGCCCGGTACGCCGGACAGCTGGCCGCCGACCCTGCCGAGCCGCACGCCCTGGCCGGCTGGATCGTCGCCCGGGCCGTGCTCGAACCGGGCCGGGCGACGCGGCGCATGCTGGCCCGGCCGGAGCTGCTCCAGCCGCTGCCCAGCGGCTGACCGGCCGGGGCTGTTTGTCGTCAGGCAGACGCAAACAAGAGTTCGCCGAAACACGCGAGCAGCGCGTCAACAGGCGCTCGGATGGTCAGGATGGAGGCATGGCTTACCACGTCCACTCCGAGGCCGGGCGGCTGCGCCGCGTCATCCTGCACCGGCCCGATCTCGAGCTCAAAAGGCTCACCCCCAGCAACAAGACCTCGCTGCTCTTCGACGACGTGCTGTGGGTACGCAGGGCCCGCGCCGAGCACGACGGGTTCGCCGACGTGCTGCGCGACCGGGGCGTCACCGTCCACCTCTTCGGTGACCTGCTGGCCGAGGCCCTCCAGGTCCCGGCGGCCAGGGACCTCGTCCTGGACCGGGTCTTCGACGAGAAGGAGTACGGCCCGCTCGCCACCGACCATCTGAGAGCCGCCTTCGAGAACCTGCCCGCGGCGGAGCTGGCCGAGCTCCTGGTCGGCGGCATGACCAAGCGCGAGTTCCTCGACGTGCACCCGGAGCCGACCTCCGTGCGCTTCCACGTCATGGAGCTGGACGACTTCCTGCTGGACCCGCTGCCCAACCACCTCTTCACCCGCGACACCTCCGCGTGGATCTACGACGGCGTCTCCATCAACGCGATGCGCTGGCCCGCCCGGCAGCGCGAGACCGTGCACTTCGAGGCGATCTACCGGCACCACCCGCTGTTCCGCGACGAGACCTTCCACCTCTGGTCCGAGGGACAGGCCGACTACCCGTCCACCATCGAGGGCGGGGACGTCCTGGTCATCGGCAACGGGGCGGTGCTCATCGGCATGAGCGAGCGCACCACGCCCCAGGCCGTCGAGATGCTCGCGCACAAGCTCTTCGCCGCCGGTTCCGCCGAGACGATCGTGGCCCTCGACATGCCCAAGCGGCGGGCCTTCATGCACCTCGACACCGTGATGACGATGGTCGACGGCGACACCTTCACCCAGTACGCGGGGCTCGGCATGCTCCGCTCGTACACCATCGAACCGGGCGTCGGCGAGAAGGAACTCAAGGTCACCGACCATCCGCCGGAGCACATGCACCGCGCGATCGCCGCCGCGCTGGGCCTGAACGAGATCCGGGTGCTGACCGCCACCCAGGACGTGCACGCGGCCGAACGCGAGCAGTGGGACGACGGCTGCAACGTCCTGGCCGTCGAACCCGGCGTCGTGGTCGCCTACGAGCGGAACGCCACCACCAACACCCACCTGCGCAAACAGGGCATCGAAGTGATAGAGATCCCGGGCAGCGAGCTGGGGCGGGGGAGGGGCGGCCCGCGGTGCATGAGCTGCCCGGTCGAACGGGAGCCCGTGTAGGCACCCGACGTCGACGTATAGCCATGCTGAGTTTCGTATAGTATTCCAGAAGTCCTGTCCGTCCCCGTACGCCGTATCCCTGGAGCGCCCCATGGCGACAGTCCCGACCGCCCTCGCCGGCCGCCACTTCCTCAAGGAGCTGGACTTCACCGAGGAGGAGTTCCGCGGTCTGGTCGAGCTGGCCGCCGAGCTGAAGGCCGCCAAGAAGGCAGGGACCGAGACGCAGTACCTGCGGGGCCGGAACATCGCGCTGATCTTCGAGAAGACCTCCACCCGCACCCGCTGCGCCTTCGAGGTCGCGGCCGCCGACCAGGGCGCCTCGACGACGTACCTCGACCCGTCCGGCTCGCAGATCGGTCACAAGGAGTCGGTCCGGGACACCGCGCGGGTGCTGGGCCGGATGTACGACGGGATCGAGTACCGGGGCGACAGCCAGCAGAAGGTGGAGGAGCTGGCCGCGCACGCCGGTGTGCCGGTCTACAACGGGCTCACCGACGACTGGCACCCCACCCAGATGCTCGCCGACGTGCTCACCATGACCGAGCACTGCGCCAAGCCGCTGACCGGGACGACCTTCGCCTACCTCGGCGACGCCCGCTTCAACATGGGCAACTCCTACCTGGTCACCGGCGCCCTGCTCGGCATGGACGTGCGTCTCGTCGCCCCGAAGGACTACTGGCCGGCCGAGGAGGTCGTCGACCGGGCCCGCGCCCTCGCCGAGACCAGCGGCGCCCGCATCACCCTCACCGAGACCCTGGACGAGGGTGTCCGCGGCGCCGACTTCGTCGCCACCGACGTCTGGGTCTCCATGGGTGAGCCCAAGGAGGTCTGGGCCGAGCGCATCACCGCCCTCGCCCCGTACGCCGTGACCATGGACGTCCTGCGCGCCACCGGCAACCCGGACGTGAAGTTCCTGCACTGCCTGCCCGCCTTCCACGACCTCGGCACCAAGGTCGGCCAGGAGATCCACGCGGCCCACGGCCTGGAGTACCTGGAGGTGTCGGACGAGGTCTTCGAGTCGGCGCACTCCGTGGTCTTCGACGAGGCGGAGAACCGTCTGCACACCATCAAGGCGGTGCTGGTCGCGACACTCGGCTGAACCGAGTCAGGCCGACGGCCGCCGCTGAGCCGGCACCACGGGCAGCCGGAACCACACGGCCTTGCCCGACTCGGTCGGACGGTGCCCGCACGAGGAACTCAGTGTGCGGATCAGCAGCAGCCCGCGCCCGTGCTCCTGCCAGGGGTCGGGCATCGCGCCGGACGGACACGTCAGATCGCCGGGCGGCTGCGGGTCGGTGTCGTGCACCTCGACCTGGCAGCCCGACGGCATCAGCTCCACCACCAGCTCTATCGGCGTCTCACCGGTGGTGTGCTCCACGGCGTTCGCCACCAGCTCCGCCGTGAGCAGCTCCGCGGTGTCGCAGTCGGCCCCGTGCTCCAGCTCGGCCAGCGCCGTACGGACCAGGGCGCGGGCCACGGGCACCGCCGCGGCGGTGTGCGGCAGCGCGACGCGCCAGGAGGCGGGGGCTGAGGGGAGTTCGTACAAGGCGGGTCCGTTCATGGAGCAGGACATCCTGCTTTCAACCTGATGAATGGTACGGCGCCACTCTTCCGAGACGTCCGAGGGGCACTGTCGGGGGCCTGCGGCCCCCTTGCCGCACGGCTTACCCAGGTGAACGCGGTGCCGCGCACAGCTGCTCCCGCCGTTACGCCGATGTGGACGATCTGTGACGGATGTGACCGGCCCGGTTCACGCCCGGCTCCCCGTGAAGTCCTACCCGGACGGCCTATCGCGCACTCATGACGACAGTCACGGATGAGTGATAACTTCGTGGGGTAGAGCTCAGTGAGGCAGTGCCCGCCCGAGGAGGCCGCACGTCATGAGTCCCTTCACCGGCTCCGCCGCCCGCACCCCGAGCTGGGAGCACCTGCGCGTCGACCTCACCGACGGCGTCGCCACCGTCACCCTGGCCCGCCCCGAGAAACTCAACGCGCTCACCTTCGGCGCCTACGCCGACCTGCGCGACCTGCTCGCGGAGCTGTCCCGGGAGCGGTCCGTACGGGCCCTGGTGCTGGCAGGCGAGGGCCGCGGCTTCTGCTCCGGCGGCGACGTCGACGAGATCATCGGCGCCACGCTGTCCATGGACACCGCACAGCTCCTCGACTTCAACCGGATGACCGGCCAGGTGGTCCGCGCCATCCGGGAGTGCCCCTTCCCCGTGATCGCGGCGGTACAGGGCGTGGCGGCCGGCGCCGGGGCGGTGCTCGCCCTGGCCGCCGACTTCCGCGTGGCCGACCCCACGGCCCGTTTCGCCTTCCTCTTCACCCGCGTCGGCCTCTCCGGCGGCGACATGGGCGCGGCCTACCTCCTGCCCAGGGTCGTGGGCCTCGGCCACGCCACCCGCCTGTTGATGCTGGGCGACCCGGTCCGCGCCCCCGAGGCGGAGCGCATCGGCCTGATCAGCGAACTGACGGAGGAGGGGCATACGGACGAGGCAGCACAGCAACTGGCCCGCCGCTTGGCGGACGGTCCGGCCCTGGCCTACGCCCAGACCAAGGCCTTGCTGACGGCCGAGCTGGACATGCCCCTGGCGGCATCGGTGGAACTGGACGCCTCGACCCAGGCCCTCCTCATGACAGGCGAGGACTACGCGGAGTTCCACGCGGCGTTCACGGAGAAGCGCCCTCCGAAATGGAGTGGACGGTAGTGGATGTACCCGAAGGGGCGCGGGGAACTGCGCGACAAGCCACAACGCACCCGCACGAAAACACCAGCCACCCCCTACGCGTGGCGATCATCGGCGGAGGCCCCGGCGGCCTCTACGCCGCCGCCCTCCTCAAACGCCTGGATCCCACCCGCGACATCACCGTCTGGGAACGAAACGCCCCCGACGACACCTTCGGCTTCGGCGTGGTCCTCTCCGACGAAACCCTCGGCGGCATAGAACACGCAGACCCCCAGGTCCACGAGGCCCTCCAGAGGGACTTCATCCGCTGGGACGACATCGACATCGTCCACCGCAACACCCGCCACACCTCCGGCGGCCACGGATTCGCCGCCCTCGGCCGCCAACGCCTCCTCGACATCCTCCACACCCGCTGCCGCGAACTCGGTGTCGACCTCCGCTTCCACACCGAGGCCCCGGAAGACCTCCCGCAGACCCACGACCTGGTCATCGCCGCGGACGGCATCCACAGCGCCACCCGCGAGGCCTACGCGGACGTCTTCCGCCCTCACGTCACCACCCACCGCTGCCGCTACATCTGGCTCGCCGCCGACTTCCCCTTCGACTCCTTCCGCTTCGAGATCGCCGAGACCGAACACGGCGTGATGCAGCTCCACGGCTACCCCTACGCGCCGGACGCCTCCACCGTGATCATCGAGATGCGCGAAGAGGTCTGGCACGCGGCCGGCTTCGACGAACTCGGCGAGGCCGAGTCGATCGAACGCTGCGCCAAGATCTTCGCCGAGGCACTCCGCGGCCGCCCCCTGAAGTCGAACAACTCCACCTGGACGACGTTCCGCACGGTCGTCAACGACCGCTGGTCGCACGGCAACGTCGTCCTCCTCGGCGACGCCGCCCACACCGCCCACTTCTCCATCGGCTCCGGCACCAAGCTCGCCGTCGAGGACGCCCTGGCCCTCGCCGCCTGCCTGGAGGAACACGACACCCTGGACGAGGCCCTGACCGCGTACGAGGCGGAACGGCGGCCCGTCGTCGCCTCCACGCAGCGCGCGGCCCGGGCCAGCCTGGAGTGGTTCGAGAACCTCGCCCTGTACCTGGACCAGCCACCCCGGCAGTTCGCCTTCAACCTGCTCACCCGCAGCCGCCGCGTCACCCATGACAACCTGCGGCTGCGCGACGCGCGCTTCACGGAGTCGGTGGAGCGGGAGTTCGGCTGCCCGCCCGGCACGCCCCCGATGTTCACCCCGTTCCGGCTGCGCGGCCTGACCCTGCGCAACCGGGTCGTCGTCTCGCCCATGGACATGTACTCGGCGGTCGACGGCGTCCCCGGCGACTTCCACCTCGTCCATCTGGGCGCGCGGGCGATGGGCGGGGCCGGTCTGGTGATGACCGAGATGGTGTGTGTCAGCGAGGAGGGCAGGATCACACCCGGCTGCGCCGGCCTCTACACCGGCCGGCAGGCCGAGGCCTGGCGGCGGATCACGAACTTCGTGCACGACCGGGCGCCCGGCACCGCGATCGGGGTGCAGCTCGGCCACAGCGGCCGCAAGGGCTCCACGAAGCTGATGTGGGAGGGCATGGACGAGCCGCTTCAGGAGGGCAACTGGCCGCTCGTGGCCGCCTCGGCGCTCCCGTACAAGCGGTTCAGCCAGACTCCGCGCGAGCTGTCCCGCGCCCAGCTCACCGACATCCGCGAGCAGTTCGCGGCCGCCGCCTGCCGCGCCGCCCGGGCCGGCTTCGACCTGCTCGAACTGCACTGCGCCCACGGTTACCTGCTCTCGGGCTTCCTCTCCCCACTGACCAACCACCGCACCGACGCCTACGGCGGTCCGCTGGAGAAGCGGCTCCGTTTCCCGCTGGAGGTCTTCGACGCCGTACGCAACGTCTGGCCGGGGGAGCGGCCCATGACCGTACGCATCTCCGCCACCGACTGGGCCGAGGGCGGGACCACAGCCGAGGACGCCGTCGAGATCGCCCGGGCCTTCGCCGCGCACGGCGCCGACGCGATCGACGTGTCGACGGGGCAGGTCGTGGCGGACGAGCGGCCCGAGTTCGGGCGGTCGTACCAGACGCCGTTCGCGGACCGGATCCGCCACACCACCGGCATCCCGGTGATCGCGGTCGGCGCGATCTCCTCCTGGGACGACGTCAACTCCCTGATCCTGGCGGGCCGTACGGACCTGTGCGCCCTGGCCCGCCCCCACCTCTACGACCCGCACTGGACGCTGCACGCGGCGGCCGAACAGGGCTACACGGGCCCCGGCGCCGTCTGGCCGGCCCCGTACCGCGCGGGCAGCCGCCGCCCCCAGACGGGCCGCACGGACGCGCCCAAGCCGCGCCTCACTCTGGGACGCTGAGCCGCCCCACGAACTCGGCGCCCGCGTCCCGCAGCCGCTCGTGCAGGCCCTGGAACACCGCCGACGAGCGGGTGCCCGGCCAGTCCCGGGGGAGCAGCTCGGACGGCAGGCCGGGGTCGGTGTAGGGGAGGTGGCGCCAGGAGTCCAGGGCGAGGAGGTAGTCGCGGTAGGCCTCCTCCGGCGGGGTGTCCTCGCGCTTCTCCCAGTCCTGCAGCACGCGCGCGTGGCGGTCGAGGAACGCCTCGTGCTCCTTGGCGATGGCGGCCAGGTCCCACCAGCGGGCCACGGCCTCCGCGGTCGGGGCGAAGCCGAGGTGGTCACCGCGGAAGAAGTCGACGTACGCGTCCAGCCGCAGCCGCTGGAGGGTGTGCCGGGTCTCCTCGTACAGCCGAGCGGGCGCGATCCACACGCCCGGCGCGGCCGTGCCGAAACCGAGGCCGGCCAGCCGGGAGCGCAGCACGTGCCGCTTCTGCCGCTCCGACTCCGGCACGGAGAACACGGCGAGCACCCAGCCCTCGTCCTCGGGCGGCGCCGTGGCGTAGATGCGTCTGTCGCCGTCGTCGAGCAACTGGCGGGCATCCGGGGACAGTTCGTAGCCCGCCGCGCCCTGGGCGGTGCGGGCGGGCACGAGCAGTCCGCGTCTCTTCAGCCGCGACACCGAGGAGCGCACGGACGGGGCGTCGACGCCGACCGCGGCGAGCAGCCGGATCAGCTCGGCGACGGGCACGGGACCCGTCGCGAAGCGGCCGTACGCGCCGTAGAGCGTGACGATGAGAGACCGTGGTGCATGCTGGTCGGACACGTTGATCATCTTAGGTCGTACGGGTCACTCCCGGTCGGCTTCGGTGCCGCCGTCCGGGAACCCTGCCGTGCGCAGCCGGAACCGCTGGAGCTTGCCGGTGGCCGTGCGCGGCAGCGCGTCCAGGAAGACGATCTCGCGCGGGCACTTGTACGGCGCCAGCTCGCTCGTCATGAAGGCGCGCAGCGCCTCGGCGTCCCGGTCGGCGCCTTCCTTGAGGACCGCGAACGCCACCACGACCTGCCCGCGTGCCTCGTCCGGCCGGCCCACGACCGCCGCCTCCACCACGTCCGGGTGCCGCAGCAGCGCGTCCTCGACCTCCGGTCCGGCGATGTTGTACCCGGCCGAGATGATCATGTCGTCGGCGCGGGCGACGTACCGGAAGTAGCCGTCGGGTTCGCGGACGTAGGTGTCGCCGGTGATGTTCCAGCCGCCGCGTACGTACTCCCGCTGCCGCGGGTCGGCGAGGTAGCGGCAGCCGACCGGTCCGCGCACCGCGAGCAGTCCCGGCTCCCCGTCGGGCACCGGCTCGCCGTTCTCGTCCTGCACGCGCGCGTGCCACCCCGGCACGGGAACGCCCGTCGTGCCGGGCCGGATCCGCTCGTCGGCGGCGGAGATGAAGATGTGCAGCAGCTCGGTGGCGCCGATGCCGTTGATGACGCGCACGCCGGTGCGTTCGTGCCAGGCCTTCCAGGTGGCCGCCGGCAGGTTCTCGCCGGCCGAGACGCAGCGGCGCAGGGACGAGACGTCGTGCCCGTCGAGCTCGTCGAGCATCGCGCGGTACGCCGTAGGGGCCGTGAACAGCACGGACACGCGGTGCCGGGCGATGGCCGGCAGCAGTTGCTTCGGACCGGCCTGTTCGAGCAGCAGGGCACTCGCCCCGGCCCGCAGCGGGAAGACCACCAGCCCGCCGAGGCCGAAGGTGAAGCCGAGCGGGGGGCTGCCCGTGAACACGTCGTCGGCGCGCGGGCGCAGCACGTGCCGGGAGAAGGTGTCGGCGATGGCCAGGACGTCCCGGTGGAAGTGCATGCAGCCCTTGGGGCGGCCGGTGGTGCCGGAGGTGAAGGCGATCAGGGCGACGTCGTCGGCCGCCGTGTCGACGGCCTCGTACGGTGTGCCGGGCGCCGGGCGGTTGAGGAGGTCGTCCGGGGCGTCACCGCCGTAGGCCGTGATCCGCAGGTCCGGGATCTCGGCCTTGGCGAGGTCGTCGACGGCCCGGATGTCGCACAGCGCGTGCCGGACCCGGGCGATCTCGCACATCGTGCTCAGCTCGTGCGGGCGCTGCTGGGCGAGGACGGTGACCGCGACGGCACCCGCCTTCAGCACCGCCAGCCAGCAGGCCGCGAGCCACGGTGTGGTGGGGCCGCGCAGCAGCACGCGGTTCCCGGGGACGACGCCGAGTTCGCCGGTGAGCAGGTGTGCGATGCGGTCGACGCGGGCGCGCAGATCGGCGTACGTCCACGGTTGTGCGGCCTGGGTGAGGAAGGCCGGGCGGTCGCCGGGCGGGCCGCTGAGCAGTTCGGCGGCACAGTTGAGCCGTTCGGGGTAGCGCAGCTCCGGCAGGTCGAAACGGAGCTCGGGCCAATGGTCCGGGGGTGGCAGATGGTCACGGGCGAAGGTGTCGACGTGGGCCGTACCCCGTGGATTCATACGATTCGCCCCCTTGGCGTGGTGGGCTCGCTCCAGGAGCGTATCGTGTTGGTGACGACAGTCAACGGTCCGCGATAGCCTCGGAGTGGCCCGGCCGGGAGGCAGGGGTGGCGGAGAAGGGACCGGCGATGACCGCATTCTCGCTCGAACCGGCACAACTCGCCTGGTGTGCCGATCTGCGCGCCCTGGCCGCGGAGCGGCTCCGCCCGTTGGCCGAGAAGGGTGAACCGGGCCGGGTGAACCGGGCCCTGGTCGCCGAACTCGGCAGCCTCGGACTGCTCGGCCGCCTCTTCACCTCCGGCGCGCTCGACCTGTGCCTGATGCGCGAGTCCCTCGCCTACGCCTGCACGGAGGCCGAAACGGCCCTGGCCCTCCAGGGCCTTGGCGCCCACCCGGTCCACGCCCACGGCACGGAATCCCAGCGGGCCCGCTGGCTCCCCCGGGTGGCCGACGGCAGCGCGGTGGCGGCGTTCGCCCTCAGCGAGCCGGGGGCGGGGTCGGACGCGGCGGCGCTGGACCTGACCGCCGCCCCCGACGGCCCCGCCCGCTGGCGTCTCACCGGTGAGAAGTGCTGGATCTCCAACGCGCCCGAGGCCGACTTCTACGCCGTCTTCGCCCGGACCACCCCGGGGGCGGGGGCGCGTGGCGTCACGGCGTTCCTCGTGCCGGCCGACCGGCCGGGGCTGACGGGGGCCGGGCTCGACATGCTCTCCCCGCATCCCATCGGCGCGCTCGGCTTCGACGCCGTGCCGGTGACGGCCGACGACGTGCTCGGCGAGGTGGACCGGGGGTTCCGGGTCGCCATGGGAACGCTCAACCTGTTCCGCCCCAGCGTCGGTGCCTTCGCGGTCGGTATGGCCCGGGCGGCGCTCGACGCGACCCTCGCGCACACCGCCGGGCGGGACGCCTTCGGCGGCAAGCTGCGGGACCTGCAGGCCGTCTCCCACCAGGTCGCCGAGATGGCCCTGCGCACGGAGGCGGCCCGGCTGATGGTCTACGCGGCTGCGGCGGCGTACGACGAGGACGCCCCGGACGTGCCCCAGCGCGCCGCCATGGCGAAACTGCTCGCCACCGAGACCGCGCAGTACGTCGTCGACACGGCCGTCCAGCTGCACGGCGCCCGCGCGCTGCAACACGGTCACCTGCTCGAACACCTCTACCGGGAGGTGCGCGCCCCCCGCATCTACGAGGGGGCCAGCGAGGTCCAACGCGGCATCATCGCCAAGGAGTTGTACACAGCCCACCAGGAGGCCCGGTGACCACCGAGCGCATCGACCCGCCCGGCCTCGCCCCGCCGGCGGGCTTCTCGCACGCCGTCGTGGCCTCCGGGTCCAGGGTGGTGTTCCTGGCGGGGCAGACCGCCCTCGACGGCGCCGGCAAGGTGACCGGCGCGACCCTGCCGGAACAGTTCGAGAAGGCCCTCACCAACCTGCTGACCGCCCTCACGGCGGCCGGCGGCACGCCCTCCGACCTGGCCCGCGTGACCGTCTACGCCACGGACGTCGCCGCGTACCGCGCCCACGCCCCCGAACTGGGCCTGCTCTGGCGGAAACTGGCGGGCCGCCACTACCCGGCCATGGCGGTCGTCGAGGTCGTCCGGCTGTGGGACGAGGAGGCGTTGGTGGAACTGGACGGCTTCGCGGTGCTGCCCTAGCTCCCAAGGGGCGCGGCGGACTCGCCACCGAAGGGGTGAGGATCACGGGCGCCGGGCCGGAGGCCCGGTACGAGTGGAAGCCGCAAATCCACTCCTTTCGGGAGGTTCCCCCATGCGTCTACGTCCCCTTCTCGGCGCGGCGACCGGTGCCGCGCTGCTCCTGCTCACCGGCGCCACAGCGGCGCCCGCCACCGCGGCGCCCACCCCGCGCGACGCCGTGACGGTCGAGTCGGTGGGCCGGATCACGGCCGACGGCACCGTCACCCTCTCCGGCACCTACCGCTGCCAGAGCTCCAGTGGTCCGGTCTTCGTCAGCTCCTCCGTGAGCCAGGGTGCCTCCACCACCCGCTACGGCATCGGCGGCACCCGGGCCGTGTGCGACGGCGCGAAGCACCGCTGGGCGAACACGGGCCGGCCCACGCCCGGCGCACTCGTGCCCGGCGCGGCCCACGTCGAGGCCACCCTGATGGAACTGCGCACCTTCGGCGGCCTGCCGCTGCCTCACTTCCACGCGGTGCAGGGCCGGGCCATCACCCTGACCCGGGCCTGAGTGCAACGGTGAACGGACCGGTGCGCGGCCCGTGAACGCGGGCCGCGCACCGGTCCGGACCCGGCCTGCGCCACCGTCTCGCCCCTACTCCTGTGCGTGCCGAATGGCGTCCAGCACGATGTGCGCCACATGGTCGTCGGTGAGGGTGTACCGCGTCTCGCGGGCCTGACGCCGGGCGGTGACGATCCGGGACGTGCGCAGCACCCGCAGATGCTGGGAGACCAGCGGCTGGCTCACGCCCAGCGCGGTCACCAGCTCATGGACGTACTTCCCGCCGCCGGACAGTTCGCGCACGATTCCCAGCCGTACGGGCGAGGCCAGCGCGCGCAGCAGCTCGCTGGCCGCCTGCAGGGTCGGATCCGGCTCGTCCGTCGGAAGAGAGGGCGTCGTTGTCATATGCACACATTAGCATATGACAACGGTTTCCAATATGCCGGGCGGGTGCCTCAGTGGTCGTCCCAGTGTCCCTCGTGGGCGGCGTGCCGGTGACCGTCGTGGACGTAGTCGGTGTGGTCGTCGTGGCGCACGGCCAGATGGCCGCAGTTGTCGCCGTGCTGGTGGTCGTGGTTCTGGTGCACCGCGTGACCGCCGTTCGTGCACTCGTCGACGTGGTCCTCGTGCATCCGGTGGATGTGGCCGTCGTGGGCGTAGTCCGTGTGGTCGCCGTGCGTGAAGGCGACGTGGCCGCAGTCGTCGCCGTGGGCGTGCGCGTGGTTCTCGTGGGTGAGGTGCTCGGCGGTGGTCATGGGGGTGGCTCCTTGCGTGTGCTCGTGCCGCCCGCGGCGCTTCCCGCGGGACTGTCATGGCGACATTAACATATAGCGATTCCTGCATGTATTGTCCTGGCGACCGGCGCCGCCCGCGAGCCGAGGACGGCGCAGGGGTGATGCCCGGGTCAGCGAACCGCGACGACCACGCAGCTGTCGCCGTACTGCCAGACCGGGCCCGCCGTGGCGAAGCCCGCCTGCCGCAGCAGCTCCAGATGGGCGGAGAGGGGGAGTTCGGCGGGGCGGCCGGTGCCGAGGGGCGCCTCGCGGCGGCGACGCTCGGCGAACAGGTCCGTCAGCTCGGGGTCGTCGGCGACGGCGGCCCACCAGGAACCCCAGTCCTCGTGCGCGAACACCCGCTGCCGGTCGGCCCGGCACCGTCCGACATGGGCGGCGATGCCGCCCGGGCCCGTGTCGCCCTGGGGGAGATGGTCGCCGTTGACGAGGACACCGCCGGGCCGCAGCAGCGCGGCGAGCTGCCGGTAGACGCGCAGCAGGGTGTCGCGGTCGAGGTAGTGCAGGGCCGTCGTGGAGACGGCCGCGTCCAGGGGCCGGTCCAGGTCCAGGGTCCAGGTCCAGCCGGGTGCGCCGATCTCGGCGTCGACGTAGCGGGCCGCGTCCGGGTGGTGGGTCCGGCCCAGCTCCAGCAGCAGGGGATCCCGGTCCACGGCCACGATCTCCGCGTCCGGCAGCCGCCGGACCAGCCGGGCCGCCAAGGAGCCGGGCCCGCAGCCCAGGTCGACGACGAGCGGCCGGGAGTCCTGCCCGGCCGTGACGTGCTCGACGACGTCGGCGATCACCGTGAACCGCTCCTCGCGGTCGACCGCGTACCGCTGCTGCTGGAGCTCCCAGCGCTCCACCCATCGCTCCGCCGTCGCCAGACTCAGCCCCATCCGGTCGCGCCACCTTGCCGTCTCGCACCTGACTCTTGCCGGTCCGAGCCTACAGGTGGAAACGGTTCCCATTCCGCATAGCTGGGGGAGTCACTGGAGTGAGGCGAGGACGGACAGCAGCCGGTCGATCTCCTCAACGGTGTTGTACACATGCAGACTCACCCGGACCGAACCGGTCTTCTCGCCCGCGTCCCCCTGGCAGTGGTTGTCCGAGCGGACCATGAAACCGTGGCTGAAGAGGATGAACCCCAGGTCGCCCGAGTCGATGGCGCGATGCCGCAGGGTGACGATGGCCTGGCGCCGCTGCACCGCCGAGTCGGCGGCCAGGCTCAGCGGGCAGCCGAGGATCTCGTAGGCGTCCAGATGGCGCAGCCCCTCGGTGAGCCGGGCCGCCAGGGCGACCGTCCACTCCTCGACGCGCTCCGGACCGGCGGCGTCCAGCCAGTCCAGGGCCGCTTCGAGCGAGGCGATCCCGACTGTGTTCGGGGTGCCGCTCCACCCGCCGGGTGTGAACGCCGGGCCGCGCTCCTGCCGGGCCCACACCGCCCCGGACCCGGGCAGGGCCAGCGCCTTGTGCCCGGAGAAGACGACGAAGTCGACGTCCAGCTCCGCCACGGACACCGGCAGATGCCCGACGCTCTGCGCCGCGTCCAGACAGATCACCGCGTCCGGGCCGACCGCCCGGCGGATGCGCTGCACGTTCATGTCGCCGCCGTAGACGTGGTGCACATGGGTCGTGGCGACGAACCGCGTGCGCGGCCCGGCCCGTTCGGCGAGCGCGCGGTGGTCGTAGTCCCCGGAACCGCTCTGGTACGGCATCGGCACCACCCGGATGTGCGTGCCCTCGCGGGCGAGCAGCCGCTGGACCTCCCGCCAGGGCGCGATGTTGGCCTGGTGGTCGGCGTCCGGTACGACGATCTCGTCGCCGTCGCGCAAAAACCCCGGCAGCCAGTCGCGGGCGATCGTGCGCAGCCCCTCGGTCGTGCCGCTCGTGAAGTGGACGGCGGAGCGCTCCGGTTGCGGGTCTCCGAGGAACCGGGCGACGCGCTCCCGGGTGCGCTCGACCAGCTCCGTCGTCCGGTTGGCCCAGGTGTAGGTGCCGCGTGCCGCGTTGGCGTTGCTGGTGGTGAGGTACGTCTGCACGACGTCCAGGACGGCCTGCGGCTTCTGTGCCGTCGCCGCGCTGTCCAGGTACGCCAGCTCCGGGTGCCCGGTGACGATGGGGAACTGGGCGCGCAGGGCCTGCTGCCACTGGCGCAGATCGTCGCGGATCGCGGGTGCGGTCATGGCGGTCAGTCCCGCACCAGCGGCGCGCCCGCGTCCCGCCAGGCGATGATGCCGCCGGCCAAACTGCGTACGTCGGGATGGCCCATCCGGGTCAGCAGCGCCGCGTACCGGGCGGACTGCTCGCCCACCGGACACGCCAGCAGCACCGGCCGGCTCCGGCTGAACGGCAGTCCCCCCTGGAGGAGTTCGGCGAACAGCTCGTCGACGATGTTGACCGACCCGTCGATGTGCAGCGCCGCGTACGCGAACGGGCTGCGCAGGTCGACCACGAGCGGCCCCTCGGAGTCGATCCACCGCCGGGCCTCGGCCACCGTGACCGACGGCGCCCCGCCCACCTCCGCCTCGGTCAGGTCGGCCGGCGAGTTCTTCCGGGGCGGCCGGCCCAGCAGGTCGGGCCGCCGCTGCCGGACGTAGCTCAGATAGCTCTCCACGCGGTCGCAGACGATGAACACCGCCGTCCGGCGCTCGCTCAACTCCTCGTCGGCGGCGCGCAGATGACGCACCGCCCCGTGGTAGGCGGCGCCGCCGGTGGGTCCGCCCAGGATGCCGCAGCGGCGGTTCAGGGTCAGCATCCCCTCGATCGCCTCGTCGGAGCTCACCGACTCCATCGTGTCGTACGTCTCCGGGTCGAACAGGCCGACCTCCTGCACCTCGTCGATGGTGCGGATCCCGGGGATGAAGTCGGACTTGGCCGCGACCAGCCCGACCACCCGCACCGAGGGATCCTCCTCCCGCAGCGCCCGGGCCACGCCCGTCGAGGAACCGGCCGTGCCCACACAGGCGACGAACCAGTCCGGCACCCGGCCGTCCAGGTCCTTGACGATCTCCGGGCCGGTGCCGGTGAGATGAGCCTCGGTGTTGCGCGGGTTGAAGTACTGGTCGGTGTGGAGATAGGCGCTGCCGGAGGCGGACAGCGTGCGATGGAAGAGGGTCAGCGGATCGTCCGTGGCGGTCGGGTCCAGACACTCGCTCTGCCCCGGCAGCTCCTCGATCTCCGCGCCGAGCAGCAGCAGGAGGTCCTTGATCTCCGGGACCCGCATCCGGTTGGTGACGCTCTTGAAGCCCAGGCCGTGCATGCCCGCGAGGACCGCCAGTGCCTTCGCCGTGTTGCCGCTGGACAACTCCACGACCTGACTGCCGTGTTGGACCGCATCGGCCAGCAGCGGACGCGCCATGCTCCAGGCTGCCCGGTCCTTGACCGAGCCGAAGGGGTTGAGCATCTCCAGCTTGGCGAACAGGTCGATGTTGCGCAGGCCGTGCACGGCCGGGTCGATCCGTACCAGCGGGGTGTTGCCTATCGCATCGGTGATGCTGTCGTACCTCACTGAGCTCCCCCCGAGGGCGTGATCGGCCAGAACTGGTCGTCGAGGCACCAGCGCCAGGCGTCGCCGTCCTGCCAGGCGGCGACCTTGCGGGCGGCGGGCTGGTGCTGGGCGCGGGTGGCGTGGAAGTCCATGGCGTAGCCGGCGGTGTTGGCGAAGGCCAGCAGGTCACCCGGGACCGGGCGGCGCGGCAGGAAGACCGTACGCCGGGTGATCAGGTCGGTCTCCAGGCACAGGCCGCCGAAGAGGTGGACGGCGACGGGCCCTTCGCCCGGCCCGGCTGCGCTTCTGGGGACGACGACGGGGTCCATCAGCACTCCGTGGTCCTCCAGGGCGATGTCGTCCGCCTTCGCGGCCAGCCGTACGAGCAGTGCGCCGCCCCCCTCCTGGGAGCGGACCTCCAGCACCTTCGCCAGGGTCAGCCCGCACTGGTCCAGCAGCGCCCGGCCGGGCTCGCTGTGCAGGTCGTACAGGTGCTCCAGCAGCAGCGCGGCCAGCGGACGGCCACCCAGGGAGGCGGCGGGCTGGGCCAGCAGTTCGTCCAGATAGGCAGCGCCGGCGACGGACCGGTGGGCGGGGTAGAGACCGAGCGCGCCGCGCAGGGTGCCGGACTCGTCCCGCAGCCCGTAGCCGTGCCCGCCCCAGGTCAGGGGCGGGCGGCGGCCCAGGACGGCGGCCGTGAGCGCGCTCGTGTACTCCTCCCACTGCTCCCGCTCGGCGAGGTAACTGACGCCGAATCCGCCGCCGACGTCCACGGCCCGGGGCCGCAGCCCCCGGCTCCGGCACGCCTCCAGGGCCGCCAGGGAGCCTTCGAGGGCGGTCGCCTTCTCCGCGACGCTCGTCGTGTCCAGGTGGTAGGCCACCCCCGTCAGCTCGACCGCGTCGCCGTGCCGCTCGACCGCCTCCAGCAGCCGCTCCAACTCCCGTACGGGCGTGCCGAACCGGCTGCGCCGGCTCAGCACCTTCACCCCCGACGTCTCGAACCCCGACAGCCGCAGCAGCACCCGCACCGGGGCGAGCGCGTGCTTGCGCACCAGCGCCGCGATCTGGTCCAGCTCGGCGACGCCGTCGACACCGACCGTGACGCCCGTGAGGGCCGCGAGCCACAGGAACTCGGGGTTCTTCGGACCCGTGGCCGTGATCCGGTCGGCGGTGAAACCGGCCCCGAGCGCGTGCTGCAACTCGCCCAGTGACGCGACGTCCACGCCCGCGTCCGTGGCGGCGAGCCGGCGCAGCAGCGCACTGGACCGGTTCGCCTTGTGGGCGTAGTAGACCTGGCCGGACAGGTGATGCCTGCGGTACACGGAGCGGAACCGCTCCAGGTTCTCGGCGATCTGGTCCGGCACCACGACGTGCAGGGGTGAGCCGAGCGCGTCGGTGAGCGAGTGCAATGTCCCGGTCGCCGCCAGGAGCGACGTGAGCCGTGGTTCCAGTCGGGGTTCGAGATACAAGGGCCGGCCGTCCATGCGAGCTCCTTCCCCTGTAGCGGCTGTGCCCGGCATCCGGGCACAGCCGACACTCCCCGCGTTGCGCCGTATAGCCCATATCCATTCTTCGGTCGCTTTACGCCCTGTAAGACCCAGGCCTGTCCCTGCGCCGGTGTGAAGCGGATCACGGTCCGGCCGGGCGGCGCGCGCCCGGCGCGGGGCCGCGGCATCCGTCGTTCGGCCGAGCCTTCGCAGGTCGGGCCGGTGTCTCTGGCCGTTCGGCCGAGGCGGCGGCCCTGCGCCGCGACGCAGAGTTGGCCGTGGTCCGCCGTTCCCGGCAACGGGAGGCCGGGCCGTACGGGTTCGCGTGCCGGAACGGGAGAAGTGAGCATGGTCGTACGGGTGGTCGTCGTCGACGACCAGGACATGGTGCGCTCGGGATTCGCCGCACTGCTGTCCGCGCAGAGCGACATCGACGTCGTGGGGGAGGCACCCGACGGCCGGCGCGGGGTGGAGGTCTGCCGCAGAACCCACCCCGACGTGGTGCTGATGGACATCCGGATGCCGGAGATGGACGGTCTCGAGGCGGCTCGGCGGCTGCTCGACCCGCCGCCGGGCGTGACGCACCGGCCCAAGGTGCTCATGCTGACCACCTTCGACCTCGACGACTACGTCTACGAGGCCCTCCAGGCCGGCGCCGGCGGCTTCCTGCTCAAGGACGCCCCGGTCGCCGAACTCGTCCAGGCCGTCCGGGTGATCGCGGCCGGTGACGCCCTGCTCGCCCCGTCCGTCACCCGCCGCCTCATCGAGGACATGACTCGCCGCCGCCCCCAGGCCGGGCGGCAGGCCCGGCTGCGGATGAACGGCCTCACACCCCGGGAGACGGAGGTCCTCGGGCTGGTCGCGCGGGGCCTGTCCAACACGGAGATCGCCGGGACGCTGGTGGTGGCCGAGCAGACGGTCAAGACCCACATGACCCGGCTGATCGCCAAGCTGGGTGCCAGAGACCGGGCCCAACTGGTCGTCCTCGCCTACGAGTCGGGGTTGGTCGTGCCCGGATCGGCCGGCTGAGTCCGCAGGCCCGGGGCGCGGGTCGTACCCCGGTGCCACACCGCACTTGGCACCCGGGTGTGACGTGCGGCCCGCGTCCCGCGCCCTACCGTCCCCCCACCCTGACCACGGACCGGTACGCACGGAGCGCCCACATGCACCAGCCCCTCGACATCGACCACGTCGTCCGCCTCTACCGCACCTACACCGACGACCTCGAACGGGTCCGCGAGGAACAGCGCGCGCTGCTCGCACCGCCCCACGCGATGAAGGCCCAACTCGACGACATCGAGGCGGAGATCACCTATCTGCTGCTGCGCGAGGCCCGGCCGGAGACGGTGGTGGAGATCGGCACGTTCCACGGCTGGTCCACCACCTGGATCCTGCGCGCCCTGCGTGACAACGGCACGGGCCATCTGTACTCGTACGACGTGGTGGACCACGTCCTGCGCGAGGTGCCAGGCCGACTCGCCGAGGGACGCTGGACGTTCACGCAGGGGGACGTACGGGAGAACCTGGAGAAGGTCCCCGACACGGCGGACTTCCTGTTCATCGACGCCGCGCACTCCGCGCGCTTCGCCCACTGGTACGTCCGGCACCTGCTGCCGCGCATGCGGCCCGGCATACCCGTGTGCGTCCACGACGTGTTCCACGGGCGCCGGGCGCTGCCGTTCACCGAGGGGGCGGTGGTGCTGCGCTGGCTCGCCGAGCGGGGGAACCGGTACTTCACGGCGTCCCGGGCGCACGCGCCCGAGATCCACGACCGGCTGAACGACGTCAAGCGGCGCCTGGCCCTCGGACATCCCGTCAAGGACAGCAGGGACAACCCCATGATCTTCTTCAGCCTGTCCTGAAGCCGTTCCTGACCTGGTCGAAGACGGGGCGGTAGGTGTCCCACTGCGCCTCGGGCGCCGAGAGGTAGATGTCGTACTCGCGACCGCCCTCACGGCCGTAGCCGAGGTCGATGGCGCGGAACGGGCGGGCCCGGCCGTGGAAGGTGAACTCCCAGACGGCGGCGGGCTGTTCGCGGAAGGTCGTGCGCTGCATGCGGATCCGGCGGTAGGTCGGGTAGTTGACCTTGGTGTTCGCCTCGATCTCGGCGAAGTGGTCGGCGGGGTTCGGGCCTGCGGGGGCGACCGTGCCGATGGTGATGCCGGCGAGACCGGATGGTGTGGTGTAGGTGACCTGTTCCGCTGTGCGGTTGCGGGGTGTCCAGCCGTCCGGGACGGGGAAGGAGATGCCGAGCTTTGCCTCGTGGACGAGGTGGTAGCCCTTGGGGGCGGGGGGTGGGCTTGTGCTGTCGTCGGGTTTGGCTGCGTCGCGCGGGGCCGTCGCGTACAGGGTGGTGCCCACGGCCAGGGTGGTCAGGGTCGCGGCGAGGGTGGTGATGCGGCGGCGTCGGCGGGTGCGGGTGGTTCGCGGCTGGTCGCGCCCCGCGGCGGAGCCGCCTTTCGACACGGCCCCGCGCCCCTGGGGGGCGTCGTTCACCACTGCCCTGAGGGAACGTTCTGTCTCTTCCGCGGACGGGCGGACCTCCGGGTCCCTCGCCAGGAGGGACTCCAGGAGGGGGCCCAGCGGGCCGGACCGGCGCGGTGGGGTCAAGGGGTCCGTGGCTATCGCGTAGGCCGTTTCCATCGCCGTCGCGCGGCGGAACGGGGGACGGCCCTCCAGGGTCTGGTAGAGCGTCGCGCCCAGGGCCCACAGGTCCGATGCCGGGCCGGGGGTGAGGCCACGGACGCGTTCCGGGGCCATGTACTCGATGGAGCCGACCATCTCGCCGGTCCTGGTCAGCGTCGACGAACCGGCCGTCATGGCGATGCCGAAGTCCGTGAGGACGACCCGGTCGCCCGCGCCGAGGAGGACGTTGCCGGGCTTGACGTCGCGGTGCAGCACGCCGGCCTCGTGCGCGGCGCGGAGGGCGCCCACCATGGCCAGGCCGATGCGGGCCGCCTCGTCGGGCGGGAGGGTCCGGCCGCCTTGGAGGAGGTCGCCGAGCGTGTGGCCGGGGACGTACTCCATGACGACACAGGGGCGGCCGTCGTCCTCCACGACGTCGTGCACGACGATGACGTTGGGATGCGTGACACGCGCGGCGCTGCGGGCCTCCCGGCGCATGCGCTCGTACAGCGTGCCGAGCTCGTCCGCGGACAGGTGCGGCCGCTCGTGCAGCTGCTTCAGGGCGACCAGGCGTCCCAGCAGCTCGTCGTCGGCGCGCCACACCGTCCCCATGCCGCCCCGGCCGATCCGCTCGGCGAGCCGATAGCGCCCGGCGACGAGTCGCCTCTCGTCCGCCACCGTGTGTCCTCCGCCACCTTGTCCGTTCTTGGGCGCCTTGGTACGCCCTGGTCACCATAACGGGCGACCCCGGGCCGACCCGGGCCGGAAGTGAGGCGGATCACGGCCCCGATCGCCGGGAGGGGTCCCGTCTCCCTGGAGCGGTTCACCCGGCCGTTGCAGCCGCCCCACGCCTTCAACGACGACGTGGGCACCGAACTCGACCTGGTGCACGCCTTCTCCACCGCGCGGATCCTCAGCAAACGCCGGAGCCCCGGTGACCGTCACCTCCGGCCCCTGGACCGGCCGCCTGGACCGCGCCCGCACCCTGCTCCTCCCCGCGGCCCTGGGCGAGGTCCGCGTCCAGGGCCCCGCCGACGTACTGATCGGCTACGTCCCCGACGCCCTGTAGCGGGCCGGTGACATTCGGGACGGACCCGTAGCAGGTGTGCAGGGCAACGTATGCGGGAGGTGACGGGTCGTAGTGGATGCAAGGGCTGAAGCCCGCGCATTCGACTACATGGGGGAAAACATGGGGAAGACCATGCACGGCCGTACCCGAGGCATCCGTACCACCGTGGCGGCGCTGGCCGCGCTGGCGGCCGTCGCCGGTGTCACCGCGGCCGCCGTCCCGGCCGCCGCCGCACCGGCATCCGACACACCCCGGTTCCTGGAGCCGGCCGAACTGCCGCCGCACCCGGCCTCGCCCTGGTACGCCGGTCCGGTCACCGCGGGGCAGCCCGACCCGCTGCCGGTCTGTGTGGGCGATGCCCTGCCGTCCATCGCCTCCCACCGCTCGTACTGGACCGAGTACGACACCAACGCCCAGCAGATCACGGTCGTGGAGCGCAGTGAACAACGGGCCAAGGACTTCGCGGCGCTGCTGCGCAAGGACCTCGCCGGCTGCGCGAAGAAGCTGATGGAGCAGGACCCCGACATCACGGCGACGCAGAAGAACTACGGCCGGCTGGACGTCGAGGAGGGCGCCCATGTCTACGGCCTCCACACCGCTTCGGCGTGGGGTTCCTCCGACATCGGCCTGTTCTCGGTGGGCCGCGACGGCACGACCGTGACGGTCGTCCGGTGGGGCCAGATGGGCAACTTCCAGCACGCCCAGGTGTCCGACTTCAAGGCCACCACCGTCACGGCGGTCGACAAGCTGTACTGACGGGCTCAGCCGCTGCCGGGCCCTGTGCGGCCGTCGTAACCGTCGTACACCACAAGCCCGTCATCGCGCAGTCGTGCGCCGGGCGTCGGCGCATGGGCGCTGAGGCGCCCGTCGTGCATGAGGTGGTGAACCGGCACGCCGCGGGCGAGTACCGCGAAGTCGGCGATCAGCCGGCGGTGGCAGCGCCACCAGACCGCCTCGCTGCACATCACGGCGGTGCGGCCTTGCGCGGCCTCGCGCAGCACCCGGTCCATGGCGGTGACGAAGTCGGGGGAGCGGGTGTGGGCGGCGTAGCCGCGGAAGGAGGCGTTGCGCCAGACGATGTCCGGGCTGTCCACGGGAGGGGTGCGGAACCCGCCGAGAGCGGGTTCCCACCGGTAGGCGATGCCGCGGCCCGGCATCCACTCGGCGAGCCGCCGCCGCGACAGATCGGGGTCGCGGCGGCTGCCGGGAGCGATCCGCACGTCCACGACGGCCGTGACACCGGCGTGGCCCAGCAGATCGGCGATCCGGTCCCGGTCGGCGGTGCTGTGCCCGAAGGTCAGCAGAAGCACGTCCACGGCGCCGGACTTTCCCGTTCTCGCGGTCCTACACCTGACACCCGGTCGATGCCCGGGGCGCGGATCATCCCTGCCGCACCGGTACCACGACCATCTCCGCGACATTGACGTGCGGCGGCGCCGACACCGCGAAGGCGATGGCCTCGGCGACGTCCTCCGCGGCCAGGGGCCCCAGGCCGGAGCGCAGGCGGGACAGGGCCTCGCGCATCCCGAGGTCCTGCATGTCCGCCCCGAGTTCGGTGCCGGTCACGCCCGGCTCGATGTTCTTCACGCGGACACCGCGCGGCCCGAGTTCGGCACGCAGATTGCGGGTGAGATGGGCGACGGCCGCCTTGGTGGCGCAGTAGACGGACCAGTCGGGAAAGAGGGCGTGTCCGCCCACGGAGCCGACGTGGACGAGGTCCGCCGGGCCGCCGCGGGCGCCCGCGGCGAGGAGGTCGTCGGCGAAGGCGCGGGAGGTGTGCAGCAGGCCCCGCAGATTGACGTCGATCATGCGGTCCCACTCGTCGGCCCGGCCGCGTTCGAAGGGAGCGCCGAGCATGACGCCGGCGTTCGCGACGACCAGGTCGACGGCGCCGAGCGCCCCGGCGACGGCACGGGCGGCCTCCGGCACGGCCCTGGTGTCGGTGAGATCGACGGCGACCGGCAGGACGGCTCCGGGAGTGGCGCGGCGCAGTTCCCCGGCCAGCGCCTCCAGACGGTCTTCGCGGCGGCCCAGCAGCGCGACGCGCGCACCGCCGTCCGCCAGGCGGCGCGCCGTCGCGGCACCGATCCCGCTGGAGGCGCCGGTGACGACCGCGACCCGGCCGGTGAGGGGGAGGGAAGGGGAGGTGTGTGTCATGCCGTCCACCGTGCGTGCGCCGTGCACTCTCGACCAGGCCGCACCGCCCGCAGGAGAGCGGATCGTAGGAGTGGCGCGGCCACCTTGCGGGCTCCCGCGGCCCCGGGGCCGGACCTACGGTGGAGGACATGGACAGCGACAACCGGCTCGGCCGGTTCCTGAGTGCCCGGCGTGCCCTGGTGACCCCCGAGGAGTCGGGGCTGCCGACCGGGAGCCGGCGCCGGGTGGCGGGCCTGCGCCGGGAAGAGGTCGCGATGCTGGCGGGGGTGAGCACCGACTACTACGTCCGCCTGGAACAGGGCAGGGAACGGCACCCCTCGGCGCAGGTGGTCGACGCGCTGGCCCGGGCACTGCGCCTGGAGGACGACGCGGTCGACCACCTGCACCGGCTGGCACGCCCCGTCGCCGCCCGCCCGCGTGGCCGCACGCGGTCCGAGCCGGTGAGTCCGGTCCTGCTGCGCATGATGGAGGGCTGGCACAGCACTCCGGCGGTGGTCCTGGGCCGCTGCCTGACCGTGCTGGCCCACAACGCCCTCGGGCGTGCGCTGTTCGCCGGTCACACCCACAGCGGTGACCTGCTGCGCCTGGTCTTCCTCGACCCGGACGCGCGGGACTTCTACCCGGACTGGGACCGCGTGGCGGTCAACACGGTGGCCGGGCTGCGGGCTGCCGCCGGGACCGGCCACGACGACCCGCTGCTCATCGCGACCGTCGGCGAACTGTCGTTGAGGAGCGAGGAGTTCCGCCGACTCTGGGCCCGCCACGACATCCGCCAGAAGACCCGTGAGACCAAGCGCTTCCGGCACCCGCAGGTCGGTGAACTGACCCTGGACTACGAGTCGCTCACCGTCAACAGCGCCCCCGGCCAGCAACTCGTCGTCTACCAGGCCGCCCCGGGCAGCCCGTCCGAACAGGCGCTCACCCTGCTGGGCAGCCTCGGCGCGGGCGACCAGCGCCCCACCGAATCGACCACTGAATCGACCAAGGACTTTCGCACATGAACGACAGCACACCCGTCTGGTTCATCACCGGCTGCTCCACCGGCCTCGGCCGTGCCCTCGCCACCACCCTCCTCGAACGCGGCCACCGGGCGGCGGTCACCGCCCGCGATCCGCGTACCGTCGCCGACCTGGCCGCCGGCCACGGCGAGCGGGCCCTCGCCCTGGCCCTCGACGTCACGGACCCCGCTCAGGTGGCCGAAGCCGTGGAGCGGGCGGAAGCGGAGTTCGGGCGGATCGACGTCCTGGTGAACAACGCCGGCTACGGCTATCTCGCCGCCGTCGAGGAAGGGGAGGACGCGGAGGTCCGGGCCCTGTTCGACACCAACGTCTTCGGGCTCGTCGAGACCACCCGGGCCGCCCTGCCGGGCATGCGCGCCCGCCGGGCCGGTCACATCGTGAACATCTCCTCCCTCGGCGGCCTGGCAGCCTTCGGTGCCACCGGCTACTACCACGCCACCAAGTTCGCGGTGGAGGGACTGTCCGAGTCGCTCGCCGCCGAAGTCGCCCCGCTCGGCATCGGGGTGACGATCGTCGAGCCCGCCGCGTTCCGCACCGACTGGTCCGGCCCCTCCATGCGCCAGTCGGCCACCGTGATCGACGACTACGCGGCGACCGCCGGCGCACGGCGCGCCGCCACCCTGGCCACCTACGGCCACCAGCCGGGCGATCCGCTACGGGCGGCCGCGGCCGTCATCGACGCCGTCGAGTCACCCGAGCCCCCGCTGCGTCTGCTGCTGGGCAAGGCGGCGTACGACATCGCCACCGCACGGCTCGACACGCTCCGGGCCGGCTTCGACACCTGGCGGGCCGTCACGGTCGGCGCCGACTACCCGGCCGCCTGACCGAGGCTCAGGTGTGACGCCTGTCGTAACTGGGCCGACTCGGCCGTGGCGCGCGGGGATGATCTCGGTCCGCTGCACGGCGTTCCCTTCACGATCAAGGATTCGTTCGACACGGCGGGCGTGGTCACGACACAGGGATCGCGGCTGTTCGGCCACCACGTTCCGGCCGAAGACGCGACTGCCGTGGCGCGGATGCGTGCCGCGGGCCTCACTCGCAACCCCTGGGACCTGCGGCGGACCCCGGGTGGGTCCAGCGCGTTGAGGCCGCCGCGATCGCGGCCGGCAGTCTCGGCCTGGGCAATGACGTGGCCATCTCGGTCCGTGGCCCCCGCTCATTTCACGGGCATCGTGGCCCTGAAGGCAACCCACGGCAGCATCCCGTACACCGGCCACTCAATCGACGCCGTTCACTGTTCACGGGCCTGTCTTGGCAGGGGCCCGCACCATCTCGAACCTGAGGTCACGATTTCGACCTCTGTGCAGAATCCATGTATGTCTCGTAGTTAACCTTTGTCGCCCGGCTCTTAGTGCACTAGGGAATGCCGGTCGGGCTGGGGAGGGGTAGCTGTGAAACGGGTGCGGTACCGGTGGCGAGACGAATACGAGAGTGACCCGGAGTACCAGCGGATCCTGGCGAGGCTGGAGCTGCCCTGGTGGAAGCGGCCAGTGGCGCAGGTGGCTGTCGTCGCTTCTGCCGAAGCGTTCGTCGTAGGCGCCTTGATCGGAAGCGCCCAGGACAGTACGGACAGTCCTTCACCGTCCTCCTCGGACCAGGTGCAGCCACAGAACGAGGAGCCCGCCGGACTGACGTACCAGCAGAAGCAGCAGATTCTCTTCAAGTTCTGCACCTCGGACCAGATGCGCGGGCCCGCTGGGGACAGTTCGGTATTCCCGACGTGTATGGGTGACTACTACGTGACGGACCAGGGGATGGTCATGCCCAAGTAGCCCAGGAGGCGCGCCCTGGTCCGGTCAGGCCGGTTGGGCCTGAGCCGCGGCTGGGGCAGACGGTTGCGGGCGGGCGCGCAGCCGCACGGTCAGCGCGCTTGCACAGCCGGCGAGGATGCCGAAGACGAGCGCCGCAGACACACCTGAGCCCACAGAGACGTAGTACAGCAGTGGCCCGCCGGTGCTGCCCTGATAGGAGAGCAGCGAGTTCCACAACCCACTCACTACGACGCCGAGGGTGGTGGCGGCGACGGCGCCGAGCGCGTAGGCAGGGTAGGTCACGCGGTCGAGCAGGACGGCCAGCAGCCGCAGCCCCCACCAGACCAGGGCCAGCAGCGCCACATCGCCGAGCCGGTACAGCAGCCAGCGTCCGAAGCCGGAGCCGGTGGGCATGGTCCAGGCGCTGAGCTGGACCCACTGCCGGAGCAGATCACCGGGCTCGGACAGCCCCCCTCCGCCACCGAACCCGGTCTGGATGCGCCCGGCGACCCGGTCGTTGGAGAGCACGATGAGGGCGAAAGCGACCACGACGGTGCCCAGGGTTGCGGCGAGCCGTGCGGTGGCCGTGGTCGGCACGGCCGGGCGTGTTTCTGATGCCGTCTCGCGCCGCAGCAGGGTCATGAGGCCGGTGACCGCCGCTGCGGCCACCAAGGCGGCGCCCACCGGAAGTTCGCGGCCCTGAGACATGGCGCTCGCGAGGCCGGGTAGCAGCCGGAATGTCGCCGAGCCGCCGGAAGCGACCATCCATGGCGCGGAGACAGTGACAGCCAGCATGGCCGCGGTGATGCCCCAACCCCACAGGGCCGCCACGGTGACCACAGCGCGCCTGACGCCGCGGCCCGAGAGCCGACGCAACAGCGGCAGCGCGCCGCAGGGGAAGAGAAGGACGAGCGCGGCGTAGCGCACCTGCATGGCGCTCTCTCTCAGAGCCGCGTAGTCCGCGCCGTGACCGACCGCGCCGACGGGATCGGTGAACTGAGTTGAGGACGGGAGGTCGGTCGACCACGGCATCGTCCACGCCAACAGGCGGTTTGCTTGGTCGGGGCCGAAGAATCGAGTGGCGCCGGGCAAACTGAGTGCGTGGGCACTGGAGCCCGCCCACCAGAGCAGTCCAGCCAGCAACAGTGCCCCGAAGAGCGCCGGTCCAAGCGCACGCCGATACGCCATTGCTTGATCCCCCCTTTGCCCGCTCCCGCGGGTTCCGCTTCCGCCCGGTAGGCGGAGGCATGACAACGGCGACAGATGTAATCAGACGCTGAAGGCGCGGTCACCCAAGTACGCAGGATTTGAGTACGCATACTCATGAGCCCGCCCCGGCCTCGCGGAGCGTCTGAAGGACCCGGCCGTCCGGGCGCCACGTCGCCACTTCGAGGTCCCAGAGGTGCCGCCGCATTCCTTCCCGACCCGCATTCCTGCAGTTCAAGGGGAGTGCGGCGGCACCCGCCGGTCAGATGTCCCGGAAGATCTCGATCTGCGCCCCGATCGAGTTCAGCCGCTCCGCCAGGTCCTCGTAACCCCGGTTGATGACATACACGTTGCGCAGCACCGACGTGCCCTCGGCCGCCATCATCGCCAGCAGGACGACCACCGCGGGGCGCAGGGCCGGCGGGCACATCATCTCGGCGGCGCGCCAGCGGGTCGGGCCCTCGACCAGGACGCGGTGCGGGTCGAGGAGCTGGAGGCGGCCGCCGAGGCGGTTCAGGTCCGTCAGGTAGATCGCGCGGTTGTCGTAGACCCAGTCGTGGATGAGGGTCTTGCCCTGGGCGACCGCCGCGATGGCCGCGAAGAACGGCACGTTGTCGATGTTCAGGCCGGGGAACGGCATCGGGTGGATCTTGTCGATCGGCGCCTCCAGTTTGGAGGGCCGGACGGTGAGGTCCACCAGCCGGGTGCGGCCGTTGTCGGCGAAGTACTCGGGCGTGCGGTCGTGGTCGAGGCCCATCTCCTCCAGGACCGCCAGCTCGATCTCCAGGAACTCGATCGGCACCCGGCGCACCGTCAGCTCGGACTCGGTGACCACCGCCGCCGCGACCAGGCTCATCGCCTCGACCGGGTCCTCGGAGGGGGAGTAGTCCACGTCGACGTCGATGGTCGGCACGCCGTGCACGGTGAGCGTGGTGGTGCCGATGCCGTCGACCTTGACGCCGAGGGCCTCCAGGAAGAAGCACAGGTCCTGGACCATGTAGTTGGAGGACGCGTTGCGGATGACGGTGATGCCGTCGTGCCGGGCGGCGGCGAGCAGCGCGTTCTCGGTGACCGTGTCGCCGCGCTCGGTCAGCACGATCGGACGGTCGGGGCGGACCGAGCGGTCGACCATCGCGTGGTACTGGCCCTCGGTGGCGGCGATGTCGAGACCGAACCGGCGCAGCGCGATCATGTGCGGCTCGACCGTGCGCGTACCGAGGTCGCAGCCGCCGGCGTAGGGCAGTTTGAAGTGGTCCATGCGGTGCAGCAGCGGACCGAGGAACATGATGATGGAGCGGGTGCGGCGGGCCGCGTCCGCGTCGATCGCCGCCAGGTCCAGCTCGGCCGACGGCACGATCTCCAGGTCGACACCGTCGTTGATCCACCGGGTGCGGACGCCGATCGAGCCCAGTACCTCCAGGAGGCGGTACACCTCCTCGATGCGGGCGACGCGGCGCAGCACCGTGCGCCCCTGGTTGAGCAGTGAGGCGCACAGCAGCGCCACGCACGCGTTCTTGCTCGTCTTCACGTCGATGGCGCCGGACAGCCGGCGGCCGCCGACCACCCGCAGGTGCATCGGACCGGCGTAGCCGAGCGACACGATCTCGCTGTCGAGGGCCTCCCCGATACGCGCGATCATCTCAAGGCTGATGTTCTGGTTGCCGCGCTCGATCCGGTTCACGGCACTCTGGCTGGTTCCGAGCGCCTCCGCCAGCTGCGACTGGGTCCAGCCCCGGTGCTGCCGGGCGTCACGGATGAGCTTGCCGATGCGTACGAGGTAATCGTCTGCCATGCGGTTGAGGTTATCTCAGATATGAGATGGCACCCGGCCGGGGGGGTCCATTCGGGTGACAGGAAGTCAATCCTCCCTGGTGGCTTCAGTGTCGACGGGCGGTACGCGTACGCCGCCACCCGAAAGGTCCGGGCAAATCCATCGATGTCGTACGACGTCCCGTACTGCTGCGGGTGTAACGCGGGCCGTTCTTTCCGCCGCCGGTGGTGATGGACCAGGAGCGTTTGTTGATGTTCAGGCGCACCCCCGGAAGGATCCGGAAACTCTTGCGGAACGTGAGCGGCATGCCTGACTCCTCTCCGTTTGTGGCGTGGGTACCCGGTTCGAATACCCCGGAGAGGGGTGTGCATGACCGCATGGCGGACGCCGGGGCATGACCTACCGGCCCCGGTGTACTAGAGTTATCTCGACATCGAGATATCTGCCGGGGAGCACCGCAGCCGCCAGCCCCGGTAAGGCCTACCTAACTTAGCCTTACCTTAGCGGATCGGCCGAGATGCCGTGGCGGCAGGATCGTGGTGGTACGCGCACATCAATGAAGGAGACTGTCGTGTCGGCGAACAGCTTCGACGCCCGCAGCACGCTGCAGGTGGGCGACGAGTCGTACGAGATCTTCCGGCTGGACAAGGTCGAGGGCGCCGCGCGCCTCCCTTACAGCCTGAAGGTGCTGCTGGAGAACCTCCTCCGCACCGAGGACGGCGCGAACATCACCGCCGACCACATCCGCGCCATCGGCGGCTGGGACTCCCAGGCCCAGCCGTCCCAGGAGATCCAGTTCACGCCGGCCCGCGTGATCATGCAGGACTTCACCGGCGTGCCCTGTGTCGTGGACCTCGCCACCATGCGTGAGGCCGTGAAGGAGCTGGGCGGCGACCCGGCGAAGGTCAACCCGCTCTCCCCGGCCGAGCTGGTCATCGACCACTCCGTCATCGCCGACAAGTTCGGCACCAACGACGCCTTCGCGCAGAACGTCGAGCTGGAGTACGGCCGCAACCGCGAGCGCTACCAGTTCCTGCGCTGGGGCCAGACCGCCTTCGACGACTTCAAGGTCGTCCCGCCGGGCACCGGCATCGTCCACCAGGTGAACATCGAGCACCTGGCGCGTACGGTCATGGTGCGTAACGGCCAGGCGTACCCCGACACCCTCGTCGGCACGGACTCGCACACCACCATGGTCAACGGCCTGGGCGTCCTCGGCTGGGGCGTCGGCGGCATCGAGGCCGAGGCCGCCATGCTCGGCCAGCCGGTCTCCATGCTCATCCCGCGTGTCGTCGGCTTCAAGCTCACCGGTGAGCTCAAGCCCGGCACCACCGCCACCGACCTCGTGCTGACCATCACCGAGATGCTGCGCAAGCACGGCGTCGTCGGCAAGTTCGTCGAGTTCTACGGCGAGGGTGTGGCGGCCACCAGCCTCGCCAACCGCGCCACCATCGGCAACATGTCGCCGGAGTTCGGCTCGACCGCGGCGATCTTCCCGATCGACGACGAGACGATCAAGTACCTCAAGCTCACCGGCCGTTCCGAGCAGCAGCTCGCCCTCGTCGAGGCGTACGCCAAGGAGCAGGGCCTCTGGCTGGACCCGGCCGCCGAGCCCGACTTCTCCGAGAAGCTGGAGCTCGACCTGTCGACGGTCGTGCCCTCCATCGCCGGTCCGAAGCGCCCGCAGGACCGCATCGTCCTCGCCAACGCCGCCGAGCAGTTCAAGCAGGACGTCCGCGCCTACGTCAACGACGAGTACGAGGCCAGCAAGGAGTCCTTCCCGAGCTCCGACGCCCCCTCGTCGATCCCGAACGGCGCTCCGTCCAACCCGGTCACCGTGACCGCCCCCGACGGCACCTCGTACGAGATCGACCACGGCGCGGTGACGGTCGCGGCCATCACCTCCTGCACCAACACCTCCAACCCGTACGTCATGGTCGCCGCCGCCCTGGTGGCCAAGAAGGCGGTGGAGAAGGGCCTGACCCGCAAGCCGTGGGTCAAGACCACGCTCGCCCCGGGCTCCAAGGTCGTCACCGACTACTTCGAGAAGGCGGGCCTGACCCCGTACCTCGACAAGGTCGGCTTCAACCTCGTCGGCTACGGCTGCACCACCTGCATCGGCAACTCCGGCCCGCTGCCGGAGGAGGTCTCCAAGGCCGTCAACGACCACGACCTCGCGGTCACCTCGGTCCTCTCCGGCAACCGGAACTTCGAGGGTCGTATCAACCCCGACGTCAAGATGAACTACCTGGCGTCCCCGCCGCTGGTCGTGGCCTACGCGCTCGCCGGCTCGATGAAGGTGGACATCACCCGTGACGCCCTGGGCACCGACCAGGACGGCAACCCGGTCTTCCTGAAGGACATCTGGCCCTCCGAGGCCGAGGTGAACGACGTCGTCGCCAACGCCATCGGCGAGGACATGTTCTCCAAGTCCTACTCGGACGTCTTCGCGGGCGACGCCCAGTGGCAGGCGCTGCCGATCCCGACCGGCAACACCTTCGAGTGGGACCCGCAGTCGACGTACGTCCGCAAGCCCCCGTACTTCGAGGGCATGACGATGGAGACCACCCCGGTCTCCGACATCTCCGGCGCCCGCGTGCTCGCCAAGCTGGGCGACTCGGTCACCACCGACCACATCTCCCCGGCCGGTGCGATCAAGGCCGACACCCCGGCCGGCAAGTACCTCACCGAGCACGGCGTCGAGCGTCGCGACTTCAACTCCTACGGCTCGCGCCGAGGCAACCACGAGGTCATGATCCGCGGCACGTTCGCCAACATCCGCCTGCGCAACCAGATCGCGCCGGGCACCGAGGGCGGCTACACGCGTGACTTCACGCAGGACGGCGGCCCGGTCTCCTTCATCTACGACGCCTCGCAGAACTACCAGGCCGCCGGCATCCCGCTGGTCGTCCTGGCCGGCAAGGAGTACGGCTCCGGCTCGTCCCGCGACTGGGCCGCCAAGGGCACCGCGCTCCTGGGCGTCAAGGCCGTCATCGCCGAGTCGTACGAGCGCATCCACCGCTCGAACCTCATCGGCATGGGCGTCCTTCCGCTCCAGTTCCCGGAGGGCCAGTCCGCGTCGTCCCTCGGCCTGACCGGTGAGGAGGCCTTCTCCATCTCCGGCGTCACCGAGCTCAACGAGGGCACCACCCCGCGCACGGTGAAGGTCACCACCGACACCGGCGTCGAGTTCGACGCGGTCGTCCGCATCGACACCCCCGGCGAGGCGGACTACTACCGCAACGGCGGCATCATGCAGTACGTGCTGCGCAGCCTGATCCGCAAGTAAGCGGACGGCAGGGCAGTCAGGGCGGTACGAGGGCCGCGTCCCCGGGTGACCGGGGGCGCGGCCCCTGCCGTTGACGCCCGGGGCCGGGTGGCCGACGGCGGGGTCATCGCCCACGCTCAGGCTGAACACAGGGTTCCCCCAGCGGGCCGGGACAGGATCGGTACATGTCTGGCACCCCCGGGTCACTGCGCACCCGGCTCCTCGTCCGCATCGGTGCCGCCCTCGTCGCCGTCTGTGCCGCGATGGCGCTCACCGGCGTCCTCGCCCAGCGGGCCTATCTGCTCGACCGTCTCGACGACCGGCTCATGGACGCCGCCGAACACGGTCTGGCCCGGGTCTCGCTGCGGCCGCACGACGACCGGGACCTGACGTTCCTCGACGGCGGCGGGCACCCCGACGGGCTGCTCGCCGCCCGGCTCGACGCGCACGGCGCGGTCACGGCCGGGGCGGTGACCGGCCCGGACGCCACACCGCGCAACCTGACCCCCGGCCAGCGCGCCGCCCTGCGCGGCATCGCCCCCGACGGCACACCCCGCACCCGGACCGTCCCCGGCCTCGGCACCTACCGGGTCACGGGGCTGGACGCGAGCGGAGTCCGAGTCCTCGCCGGACTGCCCCTGGACGACGTACGGGAGATGACGAACCGCCTGGCCGTGGTGGAGGCGGCCGTCACAGCGGCCGGGCTCGCCGTCGCGGGCGGCGCCTGTGCCGTGGCCGTACGGCGTCAGCTGCGTCCCCTCGGCCGGGTCGCCGCCACCGCCGCCGAGGTCGCCCGGGCGCCGCTCGGCCGCGAACGGATCGGCCGGCTGCCGCGGGTGCCCGAGGCGGACACCGACCCCGGCAGCGAGGCGGGTCGGGTCGGCGCCGCGCTCAACCGCTTGATCGACCATGCCGAGACCGCCCACGCCGAACGCCGCCGGGGCGAGGAACGGGTGCGCCGCAGCGAGGAGCGCATGCGCCGCCTCCTCGCCGACGCGGGCCACGAACTCCGTACCCCGCTGGCGGCCATCGTCGGATACGCGGAACTCATGAACCGCGGCACCGGCCCGGTCGACCCGGCGCCGGTCTGGCGCCGGGTCGCCGCCGAATCGGCCCGCATGACGGGCCTGGTCGAGGACCTCCTGCTGCTCGCCCGGCTGGACGAGGGCCGCCCCCTGCCGGCCACCGAGGTGGACCTGGCGGCGCTGGTCGCCGAGGCCGTGTGGCAGGCGCGGGCGGCGGACGAGGAGCACACCTGGCGGCTGGCGCTGCGCCTCGACGCGCCGGCGCTGGTCACCGGCGACGAACCGGCCCTGCGCAAGGCCGTGGCGAACCTCCTCGCCAACGCCCGTGCGCACACCCCGCCCGGCACCACGGTCGTGGCCACGGTGGAGGCCGGCGCCGAGTGCCGCCTCATCCGCGTCCGTGACGACGGCCCCGGCATTCCACCGCACCTCCTCGCCACGGTCTTCGACCGTTTCACCCGCGCCGACCCCTCCCGCTCGCGCAGCGGCCCGGAGGCCGGGGGATCCGGTCTCGGCCTGGCCGTCGTCGAGGCGATCGCGTCCGCGCACGGCGGGCACGCGGGTGTGCGCAGCGCACCGGGGCACACCGAGTTCACGGTGGAGCTCCCTCCCGCCGCGCGGACGGAGGTGGAACTGCCGTCCCCGGCCGGGGCGATGGGGCTCTCCGAGCGGCGGTGACCGCCGGGTCACTCACCCCGGTACTTCGCCGCCGCCGCCTGGGCGAGGTCCTGCGACTTCTCCAGGGCCGTGTCCACCGACTGCTGTCCGGCGATGGCCGCGGCGATCTGCTCGGAGACCGCCGTACCGAGCACGGCGAACTCGGGAATGCCCAGGAAGCCGATACCGGTGTAGGGACGGGGGCCGACGCCGGGGTTCCTGGGGTCGGCGGAATCGGTCGCCGCCGTGTACTCCTGCCGGTACCAGGCGTCCGCCGCCTGCTGGTACTCGGGGTTGGAGTAGAGCGACCTGCGGTTCCCGGCGGGTGCCGCGGTCCAGCCCACCTCCTTCCCGACCAGCTCCTGGTACTCCTTGGAGGAGGCCCAGGAGATGAACTCCCAGGCGGCGTCCTTGTTCTCGGCCGCCTGCTGGATGCCCCACGCCCAGGTCCACAGCCAGCCGGCCTTCTCCGTCCGGTCGTGCGGGGCCGGGACGTAGCCGACCTTGCCCTTGACCGCGGAACCGTCGGCCTCGATCGACGAGGCCAGTGACGTGGCGTCGTACATCATGGCGCACTTGCCCGCGACGAACCTGTCCAGGATCTCCAGTACGCCCATCCGGTCGGCGCCGGGCTGGCCGTGGGAGCGGAGCAGGTCGACGTAGAACCCGACGGCCTTCCTGAACTCGGGTGAGGTCAGGCGGGCGTTCCAGTCCGTGTCGTACCAGGTGCCGCCGAAGGTGTTGACGACCGTGTTGAGTGGGGCGAGGTTCTGGCCCCAGCCGGGCAGGCCGCGCAGGCAGATGCCGCTCGCGCCGTCGGTGCCGTCGATCCGGGCGGCGAGGTCGGCGACCTGCTCCCAGGTCGGGTTCGGCGGCATGGTCAGCCCGTCCTTGCGGAAGAGGTCCTTGCGGTACATCAGGAAGGAACCCTCGCCGTAGAACGGCTCGGCGTAGAGCTTGCCGTCCTCGCCGGTCAGCGAGGACACCAGGTTGGGGAAGACGTCGTCCTGGTCGAAGTCCTCGTCCGCCTTCACATAGGAGTCCAGCGGGGCGAGCCAGCCGTTGTCCGCGTAGATCGGCACCTCGTACGCGCTCAAGCTCGCCACGTCGTAGGTGCCGGCCTGGGTCGCGAACTCGCGGTTCATCCGCTCCCGCGCCTCGTTCTCCGGCAGCAGGGTGTAGTCGACCGTGATGCCCGTCTCCGCGGTGAAGTGCCTCTTGGTGAGCTTCTTCAGGGTCTGCATCTGGGACGCGTCCATCGCGAGCACGCTGATGTCGGCCTGCTCAGCGCCGGGCGCGTCCGTGTCACCGCATCCGGCGAGGACCAGGCCGGCGACGGCCGTGGCGGCGACGGCCGCCCGGGCCAGGCGGCTGCGTTTCATGACAGTCCGGCCCCTACCCATCTTTGCCGTTTCTTAGGCATTCCGGGACAAAGTGATGAATCAGGGACGGCCCCGCCGGGCCGCCGCGCGTCTGGAGAGCGCGTCGGCCGCGACGGCGGCCAGCAGCACCCCGCCCGTGATCATGAACTGCACGGCGTCCTCCACTCCCAGCAGCCCCATGCCCGAGGCGACCGACTGGATGACCAGCACACCGAGCAGCACGGACCAGGGCGAGCCACGCCCGCCGAACAGGCTCGTACCGCCGATGACGGCCGCGGCGATCGCGTTGATCAGCAGCATCCCGGAACCGGCCGCACGGGCCGTCGTGGGGCTCGCCGAAGTCAGGCCCGAGGCCACGAACAACCCGCCGACCGCGGCCAGCGTCCCCGACACCATGAACATCGCGACCCGCACCCGCTCCACGGAGATGCCCGCCCGGCGAGCCGCCTCGACCCCGCCTCCGAGCGCGTACACCCGCCGCCCGTAGCGCGTGCGGCGCAGCACGTAGTCCGAGACGACGAGAACCACCAGGAAGATCAGCAGCGCCAGCGGCAGCCCCTGGAACCGGTTGAGCGTGTAGGCGGCGGTGAAGGCGAGCACCGCGAGGACACCGGTGCGCACCCAGATCTCGACCGGCGGCCGGTACGGCATCCCGGCGGCCCGGTGCCGGGCGCGCTTGCGGTGGGCGGCCAGGAAGTACCCGGCCGTGCCGAGCGCCGCCACCGCGTAGGCCGCCATGTCGTCACCGAAGTGCCGGCTCGTCAGGGAGGCGACCAGGCCCTCCTCGTCGATGTTGATGGTGCCGCTCGCGCCCAGCAGGTCGAGCGTCAGGCCGTTCCAGATCAGCAGCCCCGCGAGGGTCACGACGAACGCGGGCACGCCGAGCCAGGCGAAGAAGAGCCCGTGGAAGGCGCCCACCGCCATGCCCCCGGCGATCGCCACGATCACCGCGAGCCACTCCGGCATCCCGTGGTTCACGTTCAGCACGGCGAACACGGCGCCCGCCAGGCCGCTGACCGAGCCGACCGACAGATCGATCTCCCGGATCAGCAGCACGAACACGATGCCGACGGCGACCAGGCCGGTCCCGACGATGTCCACGCTGAGGTTGGACAGGTTCCTCGGCGAGAGAAAGTTGTCGTCCAGCGCCTGGAAGAGGCACCCGATCACGATCAGCCCGGCGATCACCAGGAGTGGTCCGCGCTCGCCGTCGCGCACACTTCCGCGCATCTCCAGGGCGTACGCGCGCAGCGTGCCCGACCAGCCGCGGGTGCGCGGCGGGCGGCCGGGCGCGACCGGCCGGGCGCCGCCGCCCGGCGCGGCAGGCCCACCGCCGGGGTGCGGCCCGCCCCCGGTCACGGCCATGCCTCCTCGTCGCCCTTCGTGCGATGCGCCACGGCGTTGTCCGCCGCCCCGGTGACGGAGGAGATGATCTGCTCCTGCGTCACCGTGCTCACGTCGAACAGACCGTTGTTGCGGCCGAGGCGCAGCACGGCGACCCGGTCCGCGACGGCCTTGATGTCGCCCATGTTGTGGCTGATCAGGATGATCGCCATACCGCGGTCGCGCACCTCCTCGATGAGGTCGAGCAGATGGCTGGTCTGCTCGACACCCAGGGCGGCGGTGGGCTCGTCCAGCAGCAGGACCTTGGGCGCGCCCATGAGCGAGCGGGAGATCGCGACGGCCTGCCGCTGCCCGGCGGACAGCGCCGCGACCGGCATGCGCACGTCGGGGATACGGATCGACAGGGTCCGCATCAGATCGCGGGCCCTGCGCTCCATCTCCACCTCGTCGAGGATGCCCACCCGGTCGATCTCCCGGCCGAGGAAGAGATTGCCCACGACGTCGAGGTTGTCGCACATGGCGAGGTCCTGGTAGACGGTCGCGATGCCCAGGCTGTGGGCGTCGTGCGGGCGTTTGATCTGCACGAGGTGCCCCTCCCACTCGATGACGCCCCGGTCGGCGGGGCTGATGCCCGAGATCACCTTGATCAGCGTGGACTTGCCGGCGCCGTTGTCGCCCGCCAGGGCCACGACCTCACCGGCCCGGACCTGGAGGTCGACGTCCACGAGCGCCTGCACGCCGCCGAACCGCTTGGAGATGCCGCGCAACGCCAATACGGGTGGATGGGCCACAGGGGGTCACCTCCCTCACCGGGTGAGCCCGATCCGGTCGCAGGTCGGCCGGAGCTTCGGAGTGCAGATCTGGTCGATCGTGTATACGCCGTCCCGGACGAGCGTCTGCCCGATCATCTCGGCCGTCACCGGGACCGGGTCGAGCAGCACCGCCGGGACGTCCTTGGTGGTGGGGCTGTCCACGCTCGTCGTGACCAGGGCGTCGACGTCGTTGCCGCGCGCCAGGGCGACGGCCATGGCGGAGGCCGCCTCGGCCTCCTGCCGGAAGGGCTTGTAGACGGTCATGTACTGCTCCCCCTTGACGATGCGCCGCACGGCGTCGAGGTCGGCGTCCTGGCCGGTGACCGGGGGCAGCGGCGAGATGCGGGCGCTCTTGAGCGCCGCGATGACCCCGGTGGCGATCGAGTCGTTGGCCGCGAGCACCCCGTCGATCTGGTTCGTGCCGAGGGCGCTGATCGCGGCGGACATGTGGTCGTGCGCGTTCTCCGTGCGCCAGCCCAGCGTGTTGTACGACTTGAGAATCCGCACCTTGTCCCGGAGCACCGACCGGGCGCCGCCCTCGTACCAGGCGGCGTTGGGGCTGGACGGGTCGCCGTTCACCATGACGACACCGCCGTCGTCGGCCCTTGCCCCCATGCCCTTCAGCAGCGCCTCGCCCTGGAGCCGGCCCACCCGGTCGCCGTCGAAACTGACGAAACCCGAGATCGGGCCCTCGGCGAGCCGGTCGTAGGCGATGACCGGGATGCCCGCGCGGTCCGCGGCCCGGACCGAGGAGCGCAGCGCCCTGGGGTCGACGACGTCCAGGATCAGGGCGGACACACCCTTGGTGATCATCGAGTTCATCTGCTGCCGCTGGCTCGCCGCGTCGTTCTCCGCGTTGGCGTACACGACCCTGCAGTCGGAGCACAGCTCCTTCACCCGCTTCTCGATCATGGGCTTGTCGGACTGCTCCCAGCGGGGCACCGCGCGGCTCGGCAGCAGCAGCCCGACGGTGAGCCCGCCCGCGCCCTCCCCGCCGTCCTCGCTGCAGCCGACCAGGGCCACCGTCAGGACGGCCGCGACGACCCCGGCCCCCACCCGCCACCTACGGCCCCTCATCCCGCCCCTCCCTCCTGGTGGGACCGACCGCGTCACCGGGGGCGACTGCCGGGCTGCCGTCGCTGTCCGGGGTTCGGCCTTCGGCCGGGTCCCGGTCGCGGTCTCGGCTCCGGCTTCGGCCTGAACCCCTGCCGCCTCCGCTCCGGTCGCGGGTTCGGCCCACGCCCCAGACCCGGTTACGGCCGATGCCCCAGCCCCGGTCCCGGGCCGGCTGCGGTTCCTCCGCCGGCTCGATCGTCGGCTGCGCCTCCGGCGTCGCTTCCGCTTCCGGTTCCTGGTCCGCCTCCGGGCGGGACACGACGATCTCGCTCCACACCTGCTTGCCGCCGCCGACCGGCACCGACCCCCAGGCCGCCGACAGCGCCTCGACCAGGAAGAGCCCCCGGCCGCCGGTCGACTCCCAGTCCACGACCACCGGCTTGGCCGGCGCCCGCGGCGAGGAGTCGCTCACCGTCACCCGCAGCCGGTCCGCCGCCAGGGTCAGGTCCAGCCGGAGCGCGCCCTGCGTGTGCACCAGCGCGTTGGTGACCAGCTCCGACACCACCAGCAGAACGGTGTCGGCCTCGGCCACGACGTCCCACGAACGCAGCGTGCGCGCACTGAACCGGCGGGCGTGCATGACCGCGTCCGGCAGCCGCCACACCACCCAGCCCGCCCGCACCGGCCGCACCCGCATCCCGTCGTAGCGCAGCAGCAGCAACGCCACGTCGTCCTCCCGCCGGCCGGCCTCGCCCAGCAGGTCGTCGGCCATCCGCCCCGGGTCGGCAGGATCCGCCGCGGCGAGCAACTCGCGCACGATCCGCATGCCCTCGTCCACGTCCAGTTCGGCCGACTCGACCAGGCCGTCCGTCACCAGCGCGAGCACCGAGCCGGGCGCCAGCGCCACCGCCGTCAGCGGGAACTCCGCGTCCTCCAGCACCCCCAGCGGAAGCCCGCCCTCGACCGCGATCTCCTCCGTGCCGCCGTCGGGATGACGCACCAGCGGCGACAGATGCCCGGCCCGCACGAACAGCGCGTTGCCCTCCTCCATGTCCAGCTCGACATAGCAGCACGTGGCGAACAGATCGGTCTCCATGCCGACGAGCAGCCGGTTGGCGTGCGCGACGACCACGTCCGGCGGATGACCCTCCACGGCGTAGGCCCGAACCGCCGTGCGCATCTGGCCCATGATCGTCGCGGCCCCGGCGCTGTGCCCCTGCACATCCCCGATGACCAGGGCCACCTTCCCGTCCGACAACGCGATCACGTCGTACCAGTCACCGCCCACCTGCAGCCCGCGCCGGGCGGGCAGATAGCGGGCCACGGCGATGCCGCCGGGCAACTGGGGGAGACGGCGCGGCAGCAGGCTGCGCTGGAGCATCGTCGCCAGTTCCTGCTCGGCGTCGTAGGCGTGCGCGCGGATCAGGGCCTGCCCCACCAGCCCCGCGGTCGCCGTCAGCAGGGCCCGCTCCTCGGGCGCGAACTCGTGCGGCGCGTCCCAGCCGACCAGGCACACCCCGGCCACCCTGCTCTTGGCCGGCAGCGGCAAAACCGCGAGCCCGCCGGGGCCGATTTCCGCGAGTCCGGGTTCCAGCGCGGTACCCGCCGGCCACAGGCTCATCCGCCCGTCCCGCACCGCGGCATGGAGCGTGGGCAGGGCCGTGACCGGCGCGTCGGGCCACTCCGAGCGCCACTCGGAACGCCACAGCTCCGGCCAGGCACCGGCACCCGGCGGATCGAGCACGGTGACCGCCAGCCGGTCCTCCAGCAGTTCGGCGAGCGCCACCCGGTCGGCACCGAGCGGCTCGCGCAGCGCGGCGACCACCACGCGGCTGACGTCCCGGACCGTCGTGGCGTCGTCGAGCGCGGCCGTCAGCCACTGGATCCGGGCGACGTCGCTGGCGCTCCGCCGCAGCACCGGGGCCGCGGTCACCACACCCAGCACCCGCTCCGGGGCGCTGTCGGGCCCCTTCAGCACCCGGCAGCTCAGGCGCAGCCAGCACAGTTCACCGGTGGCCCGGCGGGTACGGAACTCCAGTTCCCGGCGCCCGGGGGTCTGCGCGGACGGTTCGATGACCGACAGCAGGGCCGGGACGTCCTCCGGGAGGCTGTACGAGAGCAGCGTGTCGGTCTTGCCGTCGAAGCCGCCCTCGGGGATGCCGACCAGTTCGAGCAGGGCCGGGTCCGTCTCGACCAGCCCGGTGCCGGGGGTCAGGGCGAAGGAACCCACCCCCAGGGCACGCAGGGCGGAATCCAGCAGCGGCGAAGGGGCGGACCGGTCGGCCTCCCCCCGGAGCCGCCCGGCGATCGCCTCGGCGTACCGCTCCAGGAACTCCCGCTGCTCGCCCCCGAACCCCTCCCCGGGTTCTCCCACCACGGCCAGGCATCCCAGCCACCCGCCGGCGGCGCCCAGCGGCACCACCCCGAGCGGCGCGCCGGTGGCTCCGCCCTCCAGCCGGCCGGCGAGCCACAGCGGCCGGCCGCTCCGGAAGGCCTCCACCACGGCGGACCCACTGTCCCCGGACACCGCCGCATAGCCGGGCGCCGGAGCGGGCGAGGTGCCCCCGCCATGCCGCACACGACCCGGCAACCCGTACCGCTCCGGCTCGGCACCGGCGGACTCCACCAGCTGGAGCTCCGCACCGTCCTCGCTGCGCACGTACACCGCCGCCAGCGCCACCCCGGCGAACGCCAGCACCCGCTCCCGCGCGGCGGACTCCGGCGTGGGGCGAGGCGAACCGGCGCCCCCGTTCCCCGGCACCCGAAAACCGGGGACCGTGGCCCGGGCATCGCCGTAATGGGGCATGTCCGCATCCACCTCCCGTCCATGCCGCAGCCACCGGCAGGTGGGAGTCCCCGGAACTCAGGCGACGACGACGCGGCGGCTCCACGCCCACGTGAGCGGCAGGGCACCCACACCTCAGAATCGCATACCTGGATAACAGCGACATATGGGATGGAGTGTGGGATCGGCGAGGGGATCGACGGGCCGGCCCGCTCGGGCGTCCGGCGATTTCCGCCCGCGCGCGTCTCCCCGAGCCGCCACCCGGCTGACGTTGCCCCACATGGCCCAGGCCGAGATCGCCCGGCGGCCGGTGACGGTGCCGCTGCCGCGTCTTCAACGTCGCTCGCGAGCGGGCCCGGCCGCCGGGATTCACTGGCCACCGGCCCCGCCCGGGGCGACGGACCTGCCCGGGGCGACGGTTCAGCCGGGGCCGGTGACGCGGTGCTGCTGCCGCGTCTCCACGGTCGCCCGGTGCTGCTGCCGCTGCCGCATCTTCACGGTCACCCGCGAGCGGGCCCGGCAGCCGACTCACCGGCCACCGGACCCGCCCGGAGCGATGGCCCCGCCCGGACTGATGGCCCCGCCCGGAGCGATGGCCCCGCCCGGACTGACGGCCCCGCCCGGACTGACGGCCCCGCCCGGAGCGATGGCCCCGCCCGGAGCGACGCCCGGAGCGATGGCCCCGCCCGGAGCGACGGACCCGCCCGGAGTGACGGTTCAGCCGACCCGGCAGGGCAGGCTCGTCGTACTGTCGCCGCCCGAGCCCGAGGCGGTGTATCCGAACGTCGTGCTCTTGCCCGGAGCGAGGGAGCCGTTCCAGCCGGCGTTGTGGACCATCACCGACTGGCCGTTGTAGGTGGCGTTGCCGCTCCACAGGCTCTCGATCTTGTGGCCGGACGGCAGCGTCCAGTCGACCATCCAGCCGAGCATCGGGACGGTGCCGGTGTTGGTGACGGTCACCTCGGACTGGTAGCCGCCGTTCCAGCTGCCGGTCGTCTTGCGGGTGGCCGTGCAGGTGCCGGGCACCGGCTCGGACGGGTTGCCCGGTTCCTTGATGCCGGTCACCTCGCCGTTGCCGCCGTCGAACACGACGTCCGAGCAGGAGTAGAAGGTCTCCTGGCTGTCCGAGCGCTGCCAGACCATGTAGATGATGTGGCGGCCCGACTTGCCCTCGGGGAGCTTCCCGGTCCAGGCGTAGTTGGCCTCGACCGTGCCCGGGGAGCCGTTCAGCGGCGGGTGGTCGACGCTCAGGAACGGCCGCTCCTCCATGTCGTTCCAGGTGAGCGTCTTCGCCGGGTCGAAGCCGTCCTTCGTGATGTAGACGTAGAACCAACCCGGGTGCGCCGCCCAGGCGTTGTACGAGAAGTCGACCGTCGCGCCCGAGGTGAGGTGGGTGAGCGGCCAGTCCTTGCTGGGCGTGTTGAACCCGGTGAAGTTGGTGTTGCCGCCGCTGCACAGCTCGCCGTCCGGGACGAAGCCCCGGGTGCGGCCGGCGCCGTCCGAGCGGAGCACCGAGAACCAGTTGTAGAACGGCGTGGTGCCGCTGACCTGCTGCGCGGCCTTGCACGCCGGGTTGACCGGCTTGATCTCACCGGTGTCGGTCAGACCGTCCTGCCAGCACAGGAAGGTGCGGCTGCCGGGCTTCATGGGGGTGCCGTGCGCCTCCGCCTCACCACCGGCCGTCATGACCAGGCCGAGGGCCGGAACGGTGACGAGGAGGGAGAGCAGGACCAGGAAGAAGGCTCTGGCCCGGGCGGGGGGTGCTAAGCGGGACATCGGGGGTCCACCCGAATTTCTTGTCAGGATCATGACAGCATCGTCCGTTCCTTGAGGTACGGGCCTGTGGATGCGTGTGCGCGGATGCGCGGGGTGGGAGCGACTCGAGGGCGGGTTCCGGTCCACCGTTATGGGAGCGCTCCCACCCCGCTGTTGCGGAAGTTAGCGCCGGACGGCGCAGTTGTCTACGGCTGCGGCGCAAGAGCGCCGGTCAGGACGGACGGGCGTACGGGGCAGCGCACCTTGCCTCCCGGAAGCCCTCGATGGAACCGCCACCTGGCGAACTGGCTGCGGGCTGCTCGCAGTTGACTTTGCCATCCCTTCACGGTTGGCTGCGGATCCGACCTTTCATGATCCGGGGGGATCCCTTTGAACCGCACCATCCGTGCAGCCGTCTGCGCCGTCGCCACCGCCGGTCTCGCGCTCGGTCTCAGCTCCTGTTCCGAGGCGGTCGACCAGGTCGACAAAGCAGTGGACGAGACCTACGAAGTCACCTACGAGGTCACGGGGAAGAACGTCGACTCGATCGAGTTCCACGGCGGCGGTGGCAAGGCCATGGAGCCGAAGGTCGAGTCGGTGTCGAAGCCCGAACTGCCCTGGAAGAAGACGGTCACGCTGCGCGGCATCATGCCCGCGGCGGTCATGCCGGTCGCCGCGGACCCCGAAGGCGCCCAGGTCACCTGCAAGATCATCCACAAGGGCAAGGTGCTCGAGGAACAGAGCGCGGAGGGCCTGGTGACCGCCGGCGGCTGCACCGCGGAGTCCCCGATCGGGAAGTGACCCCGAGCCGCGGGTTCTCCCGCAGCGGCTCACGGCGGTTCAGGAACCGAGTGATCTACTGTCCCACCCGCTTCCTCCCCGGCCGTCCAACACCTCCCGTGCCCAAGCCAGTTGACGCCGCACCTGCACCGCGTCACCCCCCTCGTGCCCGTTGAACGGATACGCGTGGATCTCCTTGCGCGGGTCCGTGCCGGTCAGTTCGGCGTAGCGGTTGAACGCGGCGTACGCCCCGCTCGGCGGACACACCGTGTCCCGCAGCCCCACCCCGAAGTGGGCCGGAGCCTGGGCGCGACGGGCGAAGGAGACGCCCTCGACGTAGGAGAGCGTGCGGTAGGCGTCGTGCTCGGCGCCACGGTGGACGGCGAGGTAGGACGCGATCTCGCCGTACGGCCCCGCATCCGTCAGGTCGAGCGCGCGGCGGATGCCGCACAGCAGTGGGGCGGTGACGAGCAGCGCCGCCAGGTCGGGGACCAGTCCCGCGACGGCCAGGGCCAGCCCGCCGCCCTGGCTGTTGCCGACGGCCGCGGTCCGCGCGGGGTCGACACCGGGTAGTTCCCGTACCGCCGTGACCGCGCGGACCGCGTCCGTGATCAGGCGGCGGTAGTGGTAGTCCTCGGGTGAGAGCAGGCCGCGCACCGCCGGGCCGGGGCCACCCGGCGCGGTGGCGTGCGGATCGGGCGTGTCACCGCCGCAGCCGTACTCGTCGCCTTGGCCGCGATTGTCCATGAGCAGGTGCCCGTACCCGGCGTTCACCCACGTCAGGCGCTCGTGCGGCAGGCCACGGCCGCGCCCGTACCCGGCGAACTCCACGACGGCGGGCAGGGATCCGTCCACCCCGGCGGGTCTGCTGAACCAGGCGCGCACCGGGTCGCCCGCGAAACCCCGGAACGTCACGTCCCAGGTCCGGATCAGCCGGAGCCCCGTCTCCACCGGCCGTACCGACACCAGCGGGTCCGCCTGGCCGGCCTCCTTCAGGGTGCGCAGCCAGAACGCGTCGAAGTCGGCGGGCTCCGCGACGTCCGGGCGATGGCGCTCCAGTTCCGTCAGCGGCAGGTCGAACGCGGGCACGGCGGCACCTCGCAGGAGTCGGTGGTCATCCAGAAAGTTGCGACGGACGACGGGCGGCAGGTCCCTGGGGTCTACCCATGTTCGACGCTCTTCCAACGCGGCGCATGCGCCCCAGCCGACTGCCGCCGCCCCCATTGACAGCGCTTTCTGCTGCCCTTAAGTTGCCGCGAAGTTACCGGTAAGAGCTCGAAAGTTTCGGTTCCGCGTCCCATGCCACGGGAGGCCCGAGCATGAGCACGTCCACCACATCGGCCCCGCCGGGCACCGAGGATCCGTCTCCGGCCAGAGCCGCTCCCCGACGCGGCAAGCGGGACCCCGCCCGGACCGGCTGGCGGCGGGCGCTGCGCCGCGACTGGCAGTTGTACTCGCTGGCGATCCTGCCGCTGCTGTTCTTCCTGGTCTTCCGCTATCTGCCGATGATCGGCAACGTCATCGCCTTCCGGCGTTTCGAGCCGGGCGGGTCGATCTTCGGCGAGGAGTGGGTGGGGCTGCGCTATGTGCAGATGTTCCTCAACGACCCCACCTTCTGGCAGGTGTTCCGCAACACCCTGTGGATCGGCGGGCTCACGCTGCTGTTCTGCTTCCCGGTCCCGATCGTGCTGGCGCTGCTGCTCAACGAGGTGCGCCGGCGTTCCCTGAAGCGGTTCGTGCAGTCGGTGTCGTACCTTCCGCACTTCCTGTCGATCGTGATCGTCGCGGGCATCACGATGCAGATGCTGGCCAGTGACGGCCCCGTCAACCACCTCCTCGGCTGGTTCGGGCACGAGCCGATCCGCTTCATCCAGGAACCCGAGTGGTTCCGCACGATCTACGTCGGCTCGGAGATCTGGCAGACCGCCGGCTGGGGCACGATCCTCTACCTCGCCGCGCTGACCACGATCGACGAGGACCTGTACGAAGCCGCGCGCATCGACGGCGCCAACCGCTGGCAGCAGATCTGGCACGTCACCCTGCCCGGCATCCGGCCCACCATGGTGACGCTGCTGATCCTCAACATCGGCGCGTTCATGGCGGTCGGCTTCGAGAAGGTCCTGCTGCTGTACAACCCGCTGACGTATCCGACCGCCGACGTGATCTCGACGTACGTCTACCGGTCCGGTGTGGAGTCCAACAGCTTCAGCTACGCCGCCGCCATCGGACTGTTCGAGGCGGTCATCGGCCTGGTCCTCATCACGTCCGCCAACCAGCTCTCGCGCCGCACAGTGGGGACGAGCCTGTGGTGAAGCCGAGTCGTTCCTACCGGGTCTTCCAGGGCGTCAACGGGGTGGTCCTCACCCTCGTCGTACTGGTGACCCTGTACCCCTTCGTCAACATCCTCGCGCGGTCCTTCAGCGGGGAGCGGCAGATCCGGGCCGGTGAGGTGACCCTGCTGCCCAAGGGGTTCAACCTCACCACGTACGAGATCGTGTTCCAGGACTCGATGTTCTGGCGGAACTACGGCAACACCGTGCTCTACACGGTCGTCGCGACCGCCGTGGCCATGGTGCTGACGACGTGTTATGCCTACGTGCTGTCGAAGAGGCACCTCAAGGGCCGTGGTGTGCTCGTCGGCATCGCCGTGTTCACCATGTTCTTCACCGGCGGCCTGATCCCGAACTACATCCTGGTCACCAGCCTCGGCCTGAAGAACAGCGTCTGGGCGATCGCCCTGCCGAACGCGATCAGCGTCTTCAACCTCCTGGTCATGAAGGCCTTCTTCGAGAACCTGCCGACCGAACTGGAGGAGGCCGCGCAGATCGACGGCCTCAGCACGTACGGCATCCTGCTCAGGATCGTGCTGCCGCTGTCCAAGGCGGTCGTCGCGACGATGGTGCTGTTCTACTCGGTGTCCTTCTGGAACTCCTGGTTCAGCGCCTTCCTCTACATGGACCGGACGGATCTGATGCCGGTCACCGTCTATCTGCGCAACCTCATCCAGGGCGCCACAGGCGGCGGCAACGCCGGCGCGGGCACGGAGCAGCTCAGCCAGGTCGGCGCGAACATCCAGTCGGTGACCATCGTCCTCACCGCCCTGCCGATCCTCTGCGTGTACCCGTTCGTCCAGCGCTACTTCGTCTCGGGCGTGATGCTCGGCGCGGTCAAGGGCTGACGCCGTCTCCTCAACTCGCCTAGGGCCAACTCACCTACGGGTCAACTCGCCTACGGGTCAACTCGCTTACGGGTCAACTCGCTTACGGAACAAAGGAGTCTCCGTGAAGAACGCAGGACAGCTGTCGCGGCGCCAGATACTCGCCGCCGCCGGCTTCATCGGTCTCGCCACGGTCACCGGCTGCGGCAGCGGAGACGACGGCGGGGACGGGAAGGACCTGTCGAAGAAGCAGAACGGGGCGATGAAGAACTACCGGGCCGGGCAGCAGTTCAAGGCGGCCAAGCCGCTGTCCTTCTCGGTGCTGCACAACAACAACCCCGTCTACCCCATGAAGGACGGCTGGCTGTTCTGGAAGGAACTCACCAAGCGCACCGGGGTCACCCTCAAACCCGTCGACGTCCCCCTGGCCGACTACGAGAAGAAGCGCAGCGTCCTCATCGGCGCGGGCGACGCCCCGTTCCTGATCCCCAAGACGTACCACCCCTCCGAGGTCGCCTTCGTCTCCTCGGGCGCGATCCTCCCGGTCAGCGACTACGTCCACCTGATGCCCAACTTCCGCGACAAGGTGCGCAAGTGGAAGCTGGAGCCCGAGCTGGACTCCATCCGCCAGTCCGACGGCAAGTACTACCTGCTGCCCGGACTGCACGAGAAGGCCAAGGCGGGTTACTCGCTGTCCTTCCGCACGGACGTCCTCGACAAGCACGGCCTGAGCCTGCCCACCACCTGGGACGAGGTGCACGACGTCCTCAAGGCGCTCAAGGAGGAGTACCCCGGCACGTACCCCTTCTCCGACCGCTGGAGCACCAACACCCCGTTCCCCTGCGGCGCCCTGTTCGGCTACCTCGGCCAGGCCTTCGGCGTCCGGGCCGGATGGGCGTACGACAACATCAGCTTCGACCACAAGGCACAGAAGTTCGTCTTCACCGGCGCCCAGGACGGCTACCGCCAGATGGTCGAGTACCTGCGCGGGCTCGTCTCCGAGAAGCTCATGGACCCCGAGAGCTTCAGCCAGACCGACGACCAGGCCGTGCAGAAGCTCCTCGCCGAGAAGTCCTACGCGATCAGCGCCAACCCCCAGGAGCTGGTGCAGAACTACCGCTACAACCTGGAGAAGCAGGTCGACGGGGCCAGGATCGAGATGGTCCCTGTGCCCCTCGGACCGGCCGGCCCGGTCGTGCTCGGCGGCACCCGTCTGGAGAACGGCGTCATGGTCTCCGGAAAGGCCCTCAAGAGCGACAGCTTCGTCGCGATGATGCAGTTCCTCGACTGGCTCTGGTACTCCGACGAGGGCCAGAAGTTCTGCAAGTGGGGCGTCGAGGGCGTCACCTACACCGAGTCCGGCGGCCGTCCGCGGCTGAAGCCCGGCATCTCCCTGATGGGCTCCGAGCCGGACGCCCCGAAGGACCTCCAGAAGGACTACGGCTTCTTCAACGGCGTCTTCACCTACGGCGGCAGCTGGGCCCTGGTCTCCTCCTCGTTCAGCCCGGACGAGAAGAAGTTCCAGGACGCCATGACCCAGCGCGAGCAACTGCCCATCGACCCGGCCCACCCGCTCCAGTCCTTCGAGCAGGAACAGGCGACCCTCTGGGACACCCCGCTCAAGGACACCGTCATCCAGAACACCCTCCAGTTCGTCCTCGGCAAACGGCCCCTGTCCGAATGGAACGCCTACCTCGCCGAACTGAAGTCGAAGAACATGCAGCAGCTCGTCGACCTGCACAACAAGGCGTACGAGCGGTTCAAGAAGGAGAACGGGTGATCCACGCCCCCGCCGCCCCGACCGCCCGGCCGACCGACGCCCGGGACTGCGCCGTGCCTGCGCGTACCTGTCGGGGGCTGGCCGTTGATGTCGGCCGCGACGGTCTGGCCCTGCGTCGCGGCTTCCAGGGCTTCGCCGAGCCCCCGCGCACCCACCGGCGACGGACCGCCGACGCCGGCCGCGTCCACCTGCCCCTGCCCCTGGGCCGCCACGAGGTCGTCCTCGTCGAGCTCACCCCGGTCGCCGACGAGCCCCCGCCCCGGCGCGACGAGCGGCGCCTGCCCGGACGGGAGGCGGCATGAGCACCGTACGCACCTCCGACTTCGGCACCGGTGCCCTCTCCCGCGCCTCCGCCCTGATCCACACCGTCCTCACCGTCGAGGCGCTGCTGCTCCTCGCCGCCTCCCCGGGCCTGGCCGGACTGCTCCTGCTCGGACCCGACCCCGCCAACCTCCCCCTCGCGGCCCTGTGCCTGCTGCCCCTCGGACCGGCCCTGTCCGCCGCGCTCTACGCCCTCCACCACCGCAGCCACGATCTCACCGAACTGCACCCGGCCCGCGCCTACCTGCGCGGCTGGCGGCTCAACGCCGTACCGGCGCTGCAGCTGTGGGCACCCCTGCTGGCCTGGCTGACGGTCATCGCCTTCACCCTGACCCACTTCTCCGCCACGGGCCTGCCCGCCTGGTGGGCGCTGCTGCTCGCGGCGATCGGCGCCGGTTCCCTCCTCTGGGGCGCGCACGCCCTCGTCCTCACCTCGCTGTTCGCCTTCCGCGCCCGGGACACCGCCCGCCTCGCCGGGTACTTCCTGTTCCGGCACGGCCGCGCCACCCTCGCCGCCGCCTCCCTGCTCGTCCTGACGGCCGCGCTGACCGCCCTGCTGACCGAGGCCCTGCCCGCTCTGCTGGCCGCCCCGCTGCTGCTGTCCCTGCTGCACGGCAGCCGCGCGGTGATCACCGAGACCCAGAAGGACTTCACGGCATGACCGCGCCCCGCACGCCGAAGATCCCGTACGGCGGTGACTACAACCCCGAGCAGTGGCCCGAGACCGTCTGGGACGACGACCACCGTCTGTTCACGCGGGCCGGCATCGACACCCTCACCGTCGGTGTCTTCACCTGGTCCCTCACCCAACCGGCCCCGGACACCTACGACTTCACGGTCCTGGACCGCGTCCTGGACCGGGCCGCCGCCGAAGGGCGCCAGGTCTGTCTGGCCACCGGCACCGCCGCCCTCCCGCCCTGGCTCGCCAAGCGGCACCCCGAGGTCAACCGCACCGACTTCGAGGGCCGGCGCCACCGCTACGGCCAGCGCCACAACTTCTGCCCCAGCTCACCGGCCTACCGCGAGCACGCCACCGCGCTGGCCTCCCGCCTCGCCGAGCGGTACGCCGATCACCCGGCCCTGCTCGCCTGGCACATCAACAACGAGTACGGCGGCGCCTGTTACTGCGAGCTGTGCGCCGAAGCGTTCCGGGAGTGGCTCCGCGACCGGCACGGCACCCTCGACGCCCTCAACGACGCCTGGTGGACCACCTTCTGGTCGCACCGCTACACCGGCTGGGACCAGATCGAGCCGCCGAACGCCCTCACCGAGCACTGGCGCGGCCCCGACCACACCGCCTTCCAGGGCATCACCCTCGACTGGTTCCGCTTCACCACCGACGCCCTCCTCGGCTGCTTCCTGGCCGAGAAGGAGGTGATCCGCGCCCACGACCCGGACACGCCCGTCACCACCAACTTCATGGGCACCTTTCGCCCCCTCGACTACCACCGCTGGGCGCCCCACCTCGACTTCGCCTCCTGGGACAACTACCCGCCCCTCGACGCCCCGCCGACCCGGCCCGCCCTCGCCCACGACCTGATGCGCGGCCTGAAGGACGGCGCCCCGTTCTGGCTGATGGAGCAGACGCCGTCCACCACCGCGTGCCGGGACGTCAACCCGCTCCGGCGGCCCGGCGAACTCCGCCTCGCCACCTTCCAGGCCATCGCCCACGGTGCGGACGCGGCCCTCTACTTCCAGATGCGCGCCTCCCGGGGCGCCTGCGAGAAGTACCACGGGGCGGTCATCGGCCACGCGGGCCGCGACGACACCCGTGTGTTCCTCGAAGCAGCGGAACTGGGCAGGGAGTTGGAAGCCCTGGGCGACCGGACCCTCGGCGCCCGCACCCCGGCCCGCACCGCTCTCCTCTTCGACTGGGACAGCTGGTGGGCCCTGGAGATCTCCGACGGCCCGTCCCGGCTGGTCAAGTACCCGGACGTGGTCCACGCCTACTACCGGGCCGCCCGCGAGGCCGGGGCCGACGTGGACGTGATCCCGCAGACCGCCGACCTCACGCCCTACGACGTGGTGATCGCCCCCGCCCTCCACATGGTCAAGGGCGACCTCGCCACCCGCCTCGAAGACGTGGCCGCACGCGGCGGCACGGTCCTGACCACCTTCCTCTCCGGCCGCGTCGACGAGCACGACCGCGCCTTCCTCACCGACGTCCCCGGCCCGCTCGCGCCGCTGACGGGCATCCGCGTGGACGAATGGGACGCCCGCCCACCGGAGTTCACCCAGACCGTCCCCGAGCTCGGAGCCGAGGCCCGGCTGGTCTTCGAGATCGTGCTGCCGCGCGGAGCCGAACCCGTCGCCACCTACGGCACCGACTTCTACGCGGGCACCCCGGCCGTCACCCGCAACCCGTACGGGGACGGCGAGGGCTGGTACGTCGCCACCGCCCTCGACCAGCCGGGCGTCGACCAGGTCGTCCGCCGGATCCTGGCCCGCCACGACCTGCTCGGCCCCTACGCCGACCACCCGGAGGTCGAGACGGCGACCCGGGTCGCCCCCGACGGCACCCGACTGTTCTTCCTCCTCAACCACGCCCCCGAACCGGCCCACCTGACCGCCCACACCACCGCCACCGACCTGCTCACCGGCAAACGGGTCGAACAGGGCGACCCCCTGGTCCTCGACCCCCTGGCTGTCGCGATCCTTCAGCAGAGCCGGATCCTTCAGCGGAGCCGGATCCTTCAGTAGATCCGCCGCCCCCGCTCGTCCGGCACCCCCGACTTGCGGAAGAAGTAGCTGTTGATCTGGTCGCGCCACTCGCGGGCGCTGCTGAGCTGCTCCTCGTACCGCTCCGCCACCCGCGCGTGACGCGCCCGGTCCACCAGTCCGGCCAGCGAAGCCCACACCTCCCGGGCCTCCTCGACTTCCTCCACACCCTCGAAGTGCGTGTCGTAGATGTGCTGGAGCACGGTCGTCCCGCTCTGCAGCAGATGCCCGTACGGCACATGGTGGAAGAACAGCAGCAGTTCGTCGGGGCAGGTGTCCGGCGACTCGTACAGCTCGGCCCACGGCTTGCCGTACTGCCCGGCGTACCCCGTCCCGCTCGCCACGCTGCGGTCGACGCCGATGCCGTCCCGGTCGGCGAAGTGGTAGGTGCCCCAGGGGCTGTACTCGTAGCCGTCGACGCTCGGCCCGTAGTGGTGGCCCGGCTGCACCATCCAGCCCACGCCGAGCGGAGCGGTGTACTTCTCGTACGTCCGCCACGAGCCGTCGAGCACCGCGTGCAACCCGTCGGACAGGCGCTCCGAGGCCTCCGGGAAGGTCAGCCCGATCCACTCGTCGAGCACCTCACGCGGCTCGGCGTCCGGCCGCCAGGCCAGCCGTCCGAAGGTGTACAGGTTGGCCTGGGCGAGGGGGTGCCCGGCCCAGAACGGATCGTCGCCGGCGTTGGACACGGCGACCAGCCCGCCCCGCGCCCGTTCCGCCACGGACGACTCCGGTCCGTGCCGGAACCGCAGCACCTGGCTCCACATCGGCCCGAGCCAGCAGACGTGCCGCTGCTGCCCGGTGTACTCCTGGGTGACCTGCAACTCCACCGCCAGCCGGGTGCGCGGCATCGCGCCGATCAGCGGCGAGACCGGCTCGCGCACCTGGAAGTCCATGGGCCCGTGCTTCACCTGGAGCACGGCGTTCGGCGCGAACTCGCCGTCCAGCGGCACGAAATGGTCGTACGCGGCCCGGGCCCGGTCCGTCGTGCGGTCGCGCCAGTCCTGACGGTGGTCGTAGACGAACGCCCGCCAGTGGACGGTGCCGCCGAACGGCCCCACAGCGGCGGCCAGCAGGTTCGCCCCGTCCGCGTGACTGCGACCGTAGGCGAACGGGCCCGGCTGGCCCTCCGAGTCGGCCTTCACGACGTACCCGCCGAAATCGGGGATCGCCTCGTACACCCGTCGGGTCGCGGCGGCCCACCAACCTCGCACCGCCTCGTCCAGCGGATCGGCCGTGGGAAGCCCGCCGAGCACCACCGGCGCGGCGAAGGACACGGACAGGTGTGTGCGGACCCCATAGGGCCGCAACACATCGGCGATCGCGGCCACTTCGCCGATCCGGTCGGTCAGCAGGTGCGCCTCGGTCTCGTGGACGTTGACGTTGTTGACGGCGACCGCGTTGATCCCGCACGCCGCGAGCAGCCTGCCGTACGCCCGCACCCGCTCCAGGTCGCCGCGCGCCCGCCCGTCCTCCCAGAACAGCGAGCCGCCCGCGTACCCGCGCTCCACCTGGCCCATGACCGGGTGCACGGCGACGTTGTCCCAGTGGTCGAGCATGCGCAGGGCGAGCGCGGGGCGATGCCTCTCTGGCGCCCACCCTCCGGTGAACGCCGCCTCGCCGAGACGTACGACGTGGAACAGGCCGTACAGCAGCCCCCGCCCGCCGGAGGCGGTGACGGTCGTCGTGCCGCCCTCACGCGCGCACGCGAAGCCTTCCTCGCCGAGGTCGTCGGCACCGAGGTCGTCGGCACCGAGGCCTTCGTCACCGAGGTCGAGGACCAGGTCGTACGCGGCATCGCCCGGCCGGGCATCGCACACGACCCGGCCCCCGAACCGACGGCAGGCCTCCGCCACCTCCCCGTGCACCGTCTCCGCCAACGGCCCCGACCCGCGGATCAGCGTCCGCCGGCCGCCGACCGCACGGAAGGCGGCGGGCGGCAGCCAGGCCGGGTCGACACCCTCGGGCAGGACGGGCACGGGAAGCGGCATGAGACCCCCAACTCGGCTGCTCAGGTGAGCAGTTCGACCTCCGCCAGCGTGCCCTCGCCGTCGAGGACCAGGCGGTACTTCTCGTACGTACCCGGCGACCTCACGCTGAACGCGCGTGTCTGCCTGTCCCAGGCGAAGGACTCCCCGGAGCGCCGGTCCAGCGTCCGCCAGGTCGTGCCGTCGGAGGAGCCCTGGAGTGTCCAGCCGGCCGGTGCCTTCGCCCGGTCCGCCGACGACGTCAGCGTGTACTGGACCGCCTCGGCGCGCTCGGGCACCGGCAGGTCCACGGACGTCACCGCCGCGTCCGTCGCCGAGGTGTCGTCGAACAGGGCGCCCTCACCGTCGAGCACGTCCGCGCGGGGCGTCGGCACCTCGTCGTCCTGCGTGATCGACACCGGCGCCGCGTGCCGGCCCGTGCCCCACGACGACGGCCGTGGACCCATGTCGAACTCCAGCACGCCGCCCTTGGCGACCAGCGAGTGGGGCAGCGAGGTCTTCGTCCACGTCCGGCCGTTGACCTTCAGCCCCTGCACGTACACGTTCCGCGCGCTGTTCTCCGGTGCCTTCACCACCAGCTGACGCCCGTTCTCCAGACGGACGGTCGCCTTCTTGAACAGCGGGGAGCCGATCGCGTACTCACCGCTGCCCATCACCAGCGGGTAGAAGCCGAGCGCGGAGAACAGGTACCAGGCCGACTGCTCACCGTTGTCCTCGTCGCCGTGGTACCCCTGGCCGATCTCGCTGCCGGTGTACAGCCGGGACAGCACCTCGCGGACCTTCTCCTGCGCCTTCCAGGGCTGCCCGGCCGCGTCGTACATGTAGACGGCGTGGTGGGCGACCTGGTTGGAGTGCCCGTACATGCCCATCCGCACGTCCCGCGCCTCGGTCATCTCGTGGATGACACCGCCGTACGAGCCGACGAACTCGGGGGAGGCCGTCTCGGGCGTGGAGAAGTACGTGTCGAGCTTGTCGGCGAGCCCCTTCCGGCCGCCGTAGAGGTTCGCCAGGCCTCGGCTGTCCTGAGGGACACTCACGGAGTACCCCCACCCATTGGTCTCGGTGTAGTCGTGGCCCCACACCCGCGGGTCGTACTTCGACGACTCGACCCGCCAGTCGCCCGCGGCGTCGCGGCCCTGGAAGAAACCGGCCTTGGCGTCGAAGAGGTTCACATAGCCGCGGGCCCGGTTCAGGAAGTACTCCGACTCCTCCTTGTAGCGCCGCTCACCGGTCTCCTCGTACAGCTTCCGGCCCATGCGGGAGATGCCGTAGTCGTTGAGGTAGCCCTCCAGCGCCCAGGACAGGCCCTCGTGGGTCTCGGTGCTCGTGTAGCCGAGGAAGGGAGAGGTGGCCATGCCCTTGCGGCCGACACCCGAGTTCGGGGGCACGACCGTCGCGTTCTTCACGGCCGCGTCGTACGCCGCCTTCGCGTCGAAGTCGACGCCCTTGACGTAGGCGTCCGCGAACGCCACGTCCGAGGAGGTGCCGGTCATGAGGTCGGCGTAGCCGGGGGAGGACCAGCGCGAGGTCCAGCCGCCGTCCTTGTACTGCTGCACGAACCCGTCGACCAGCTCACCCGCCCTGCTGGGCGTGAGGAAGGAGTACGCCGGCCAGGTCGTCCGGTAGGTGTCCCAGAAGCCGTTGTTGACGTACACCTTGCCGTCGACGATCTTCGCTCCGGTGTGCGTCGGGGTGTCCGGGTCCGGCATGGGGGAGAAGGGCGAGGCGTACCGGTACTTCCCGCCGACCTTCTCGAACCCGGAGTTCGGGTACAGGTACAGCCGGTACAGGCTGGAGTACAGCGTCGTCAGCTGGTCGGGGGTCGCGCCCTCGACCTCCACCTTGCCGAGCAGCCGGTCCCACTGCCGCTGGGCGCTCCGCTTCACCGCCTCGAAGGAGGTGCCGTCCGGGATCTCCTGGCGGAGGTTGTCCTCGGCCTGGTCGACGCTGATGAGCGAGGTCGCCAGGCGCAGCGTGACGGTCCGGTCGCCGGCCTTGAAGCGGAGGTGGCCCTTGACGCCGGACGACGAGCCCTCGGTGACCGGCTTGTCGAACTCGCCGTAGACGAACAGCCGGGTCGCGCCCGTCGACAGTCCGGACTTCACGTCCGAGTAGCCGGTGACGACCCCGTTCTCCTTGTCCAGAGTCAGCCCGGCCTGATCCGTCACATTGTCGAAGAGGACACTCGCGTCATCGCCCGGGTACGTGAAGCGCAGGGCCGCCGCGTGATCGGCCGGCGCCATCTCGGCCTTCAGCCCGTTCTCGAACCGCACCCCGTAGTAGTACGGCCGCGCGGTCTCGTTCTCGTGCCGGAAGGCCAGCTCCCGCGCCTCCCGTCCGGTGTCCGGGGTGCCGGAGGCGGCCGACGGCATCACCTGGAAGGTCTGCCGGTCACCCATCCACGGGCTCGGCTCGTGGCTCGCGCTGAACGCCTGGATCGTCGGCAGGTTGTCCGCGTTGTTCGCCCGCGCGTAGTCGTACAGCCAGCTCAGCGAGCCCGCGTTGGTCACCGGCGTCCAGAAGTTGAAGCCGTGCGGCACCGCCGTCGCCGGGAAGTTGTTGCCCCGCGAGAAGCCGCCGCTGGAGTGGGTGCCGCGCGTCGTCACCGCGTAGTCGGACAGATGCGCCTTCGGCCGCTCGGGAGCGACGGACTCGATGGTCACGTCGTCCAGCCACCCCCGGAACTTCGCCGGACCCTCGGGGGAGTCGTACGCCACCAGGATCCGGTCCACGGTCTTCCCGGCCGCCACCGATCCGATCCGCGCGACCACGTTGTTCCACTGGTTGACGTAGAGGACCTTCGCCGCGCCCTGCCCCCGCGGGGTCAGCGGGAAGCCGTGCTGGTCCGTCGCCCTCAGGTCGCTCAGGTGGGTGCCGTCGGTGAAGGCGAGGTCGACGGAGACGTTCGTCGCGTCGTAGTCGAGGTCGCCGTCCGCCATCGACGGGAAGATGCGGTAGGCCAGCCGCGTGTCCCGGCCGACGGCCACGTTCACGTCGAAGACCTTGTTGTACGAGTACGCCCGCCCGTCGGCGGTGTGCCGGCCGGCGTACCGCAGGGCGCGCTTTCCGGTGAACCCGGCGCCCGCCTTGGCGGTGGGGGAGCCGCTCGGGCCCCGGTCGACGAGGGAGAGCATGTCCTGGGGGACGGGCCCGTCGCCGCCGCCGGTGGAGAACTGGACGTCGGCGAGCTGGAGGATGTCGCCGCCGTTGTTGCCGGTGACGTCGAGCCGGAAGTGCCGGTACTCGGCCGGTTCCGCCACGTCATAGGTCTTCGTCTGGAACCGCTCGGAGAAGGACTCCCCGGAGCGGGTGTCGAGCGTCTTCCACTCCTTGCCGTCGGCGGAGCCCTTCAGGGTCCAGTCCTTCGGGTCGCGCTCGTCGTGGTCGTTGGCCGACGTCAGTGCGTATCGCACCAGTTTGACTGGTTTGTCCAGGTCGAACTCCACCCAGCCGGTGGACTCGAAGGTGAGCCACTTGGTGCTCGGCTCCCCGTCGGCGAGGTTCTCCTTCACCTCACCCCCGCCCGTGTTCTCGGCACTGGCCCGGACATCGGTGACATGGTCGGTCACATTGCCCGGTATGCCGCTGCTGTAGCCACCGTCGACACCCGAGGCGCGTTTGCCGCCGTCCGGGTTCGTGTCGACGGTGTTCAGCCAGTCCGGAACCGGGTCATCCGCCTCGAAGGAGGAGGTGAACCTCCGGTCGGCCTTCTCGGGCGCTTCGGGCAGTGCGACCGCAACGCCCTGGGACCCCAGGGCCACAGCGAAGGCGGTCGCCGACACGACCGCCGTACCCCATCTGTGCCGAGCTTTCCGTTGCATCAACGGGTACCCTCCCTGCGCAGTGGACAACGTTGTCAACTTCGATGCGCAAGCACCAGTAGTTGCCCAAGTGCCAAGGAGTGTCAAGGGTGTTGGTTGTGGCATTCGGGGGTGACGACCGGGATATTTCCGCCGAGGAACAGGCGGAGCGCTCGGCTTTCCGTGAGGTCTCAACTCGGATAAGACCCACGGCCAACCCTGTGTTCGATCTTGATCCGCTGGCGGGAAGTGGACTATACCTGTCGCACGCTTCACACGATCCGCACGTCTCCACCCGCACTTTCCTGCACGACCCAGCTTGACCCGATCGCGGTGCCGGAAGGATCCGGTTCACCGCCTGAGTCCTGGAGAAGGCGAGGACTTGAGCATGGGATCCACTTCCGCCGAGAACCACGGCACCGAGGGTGTCGGCCGCCGTGATCTGATCAAAAGGTCCGCCGCGCTCGGGCTGATCTCCGTTCCCACGATGAGCTTCCTGTCCGCCTGCGCCAGCAGCGGCGGCGACGACAGCGGGGACAAGGCCAAGGCCGGCAAGAAGACCGCGAAGAACCCGCTCGGCGTCAACGACACCGCGGGCATGGAATTCGTCCTGTTCGACGGCGGCTTCGGCAAGGAGTACGCCGAGGACGCCGTGAAGATCTACGAGAAGAACTTCCCCAAGGTGAAGGTGAAGTTCTCCGCCACCCAGAAGATCCAGTCCACCCTCCAGCCCCGCTTCAACCAGGGCACCCCGCCGGACCTCATCGACAACTCCGGCGCCGAGCAGATGGACATGGGCGTCCTCGTCGGCAAGAACCAGCTCACCGACCTCACCCCGCTGCTGGACGCGCCCTCCTACGACGACCCGAACAAGAAGGTCCGCGACACGCTGCGCCCCGGCATCGTCGAGATGGGCCAGTTCGACGGCGAGAAGGTCTGGATCCTCTACTACGCCTACACGGTCTACGGCGTCTGGTACTCGCAGAAGGCCCTGGACTCGCTCGACGAGCAGTACCCCGAGACCTGGGACCAGATGCTCGCGGTCTGCGAGAAGGCCAAGAAGAAGGGCATGGCGGGCTGGACATACGCGGGCAAATACCCCTACTACCTGCCCTTCTCGCTCTACCCGATGATCGGCAAGGTCGGCGGCCGCGAAGTCCTCGACGCCATCGACAACCTGGAGCCGAACGCCTGGAAGCACCCGGCCGTCAAGGCCTGCTTCGACGCGTACTACGAGCTCTACAAGAAGGGCTACGTCCTCAAGGGCACCCCGGGCCTGGACCACATCCAGTCCCAGACCGCCTGGGCCGAGGGCAAGGCGCTGTTCATCCCGAACGGCTCCTGGGTGGAGAACGAGTCGGCGAAGGTCATCCCGAAGGACTTCGACCTGGCCGTCTCCGCGCCCACCGGCCTCGACTCCTCCGACAAGATGCCCTTCGGCACCATCTGGGCCTCCGGCGGCGAGCCCTTCATCGTCCCGGCGAAGGCGAAGAACGCCGAGGGCGGCATGGAGCAGCTGCGCATCATGCTCAGTGAGGCCTCCTCGAAGAACTTCACCAGCAAGGTGAAGTCGCTGACCGCGTACAACGGCGGCACCGACGGCATCGCCCTCACCCCGGGGCTGAAGTCGGGCGTCGCGGCGCTGGACAAGGCCGGCGAGAACGTGGTGAACCCCCGCCTTCAGGACTGGTACGTGCAGTTGCAGAAGGAGAAGATCGGCGTCTCCGGCCTCGGCGAGATGATGGCCGGCCGCCTCACCCCCGCCGAGGCCATCAAGAAAATCCAGGGCTTCGCCGACGAGGCCGCCAAGGACGACTCCATCAAGCACTACAAGCACCAGTAACAGCACCGGAAACCCAATTTCCGCAACGGCACCGGAGTGGCGATGCAGCACGGCAAGTACCGGTTCATCGTGGGCTTCCTCGCGCTGCCCCTGGGACTGTACGCGCTCTTCGTGGTCTGGCCGTTCATCCAGTCCATCTACTACTCGTTCACGGACTGGACCGGCCTGAGCCCCGAATTCAAGATGGTCGGTTTCGACAACTACAGCCGGCTGCTCGACGACGAGATCTTCTGGAAGTCGTTGCAGCACAGCCTGCTGTTCGCCCTCCTGCTGCCGGTGGTGACGATCGGCCTCGCGCTGTTCTTCGCCTTCATGATCAACGTGGGCGGCAGAAAGAGGAAGAACGGCCCGGTCGTCTCCGGCGTCCGCGGCTCCTCCTTCTACAAAATCGTCTACTTCTTCCCGCAGGTCCTCTCGATCGCCATCGTCGCGCTGCTGTTCGCGTTCGCGTACAACCCGGACAGCGGCGCGATCAACTCGGTCCTGCGCGGCATCGGACTCGGCGACGTCCAGCCCCTGTGGCTCGGCGACCCCGACCTGGCGCTGTGGGCCGTGATGGCGGTCCTCGTCTGGTCCACGGTCGGCTTCTTCGTGGTCCTCTTCTCCGCCGGCATGGCGTCCATCCCGGCGGAGATGTACGAGGCGGCGCTGCTGGACGGCGCGAGCCGCTTCACCACGTTCTTCCGCATCACCCTGCCCCTGCTCTGGGACACCGTGCAGTCGGGCTGGGTCTACATGGGCATCCTCGCCCTGGGCGCCGAGTCGTTCGCGGTCGTGCAGATCATGACGACCGGGCCGGGCGGTCCCGACTACTCGACCACCGTCATGGTCCTGTACGTGTACCAGAAGGCGTTCCGTGACGGGCAGGCCGCCTACGCCACCACCATCGGTGTCGCCCTGCTCGTCGTCACGCTGGCCTTCGCCGCCGTGGTGATGCGGCTGGGCCGTCGCGAGCGGCTGGAGTACTGATGAAGACGACACAGACCCCCGCGCCCGTGCCGGCCGAGTCCGGTGCGCCCGTCACCAAGGTCGACGCCCCGCCGGGCCCGCGCCCGAAGGAGAAGAAGGAAGGCACGGTCCTCAACGCCTTCTCCCACGGCATCCTCGTCATCTGGGCGGTCATGGTGGTCATGCCGCTGCTGTGGGCGGTCATGACGTCCTTCAAGGACGACCGCTCGATCTTCTCCTCCCCCTGGTCGCTGCCGGACACGCTGCACTTCGACAACTGGTCGCGGGCGTGGACCGAGGCCAACATGAGCGACTACTTCCTCAACACGGTCCTCGTGGTCGGCGGTTCCCTCATCGGCACGCTCGTCCTCGGCTCCATGGCGGCCTACGTCCTGGCCCGTTTCGACTTCCCGGGCAACCGCTTCATCTACTACCTGTTCATCGGCGGCATGAGCTTCCCGATCATGCTGGCGCTGGTCCCGCTGTTCTACGTCGTGAACAACATGGGCCTGCTGAACACCATCCACGGCCTGATCCTCGTCTACATCGCCTACTCGCTGCCTTTCACGGTCTTCTTCCTGACGGCGTTCTTCCGCACCCTGCCGACCTCGATCGCCGAGGCGGCCTTCGTAGACGGCGCCTCCCACAGCCGTACGTTCTTCCAGATCATGCTCCCCATGGCCAAGCCGGGCCTGGTCAGCGTCGGCATCTTCAACTTCCTGGGCCAGTGGAACCAGTACATGCTCCCCACGGTCCTGAACACCGACCCCGACAAGCGCGTCCTCACCCAGGGCCTCGTGCAGCTGGCGGTCAGCCAGGGCTACAAGGGCGACTGGTCGGGTCTCTTCGCGGGCCTGGTGATGGCCATGCTCCCGGTCCTGGCGGCGTACATCATCTTCCAGCGACAGGTGGTGCAGGGCTTGACGGCGGGGGCGCTGAAGTAACCACTGCCGGCGGCTGCCCGGGGCGGGGTGGGTCCGCAGCCCGGCGGAGCGGGGTGCCGCTGCGCCCTCCCGTGCCGCCTGGGGGCACCTCCCAGGCCCTTGAGGCACTGGGGGAGGCACGACTGCCCGCAGCTAGGGCAACCACGACGCGCCCGCGCCCGCCGACGCACGGAAGGGGACGTGTCGGGGGGTGTCCGCCCGCAGCGGTCGGCGCGTCAACGGAGAGTCAGTCGGCGTCCGACCCCATCGCGCCGTTCCGAGGACGGACACCCCCCGGCGCGGCCCCGACCCACCACCACCGCGAAGGCGCAAGCGGGCACCCGTAGCCCTGCGCGACCACACGCGCACACCGAGGAATCAGCTCAACCTCTTGACGGGAGGCAACCCGAACGGCTCAGCTTAGAGTTCACTAGTTGGACATGGACGGGGTCTCATCGAAGCGGCCCCGCGCGCAGGAGGTCGTCGTGGAGACTCCGGGGTCGCAGTCGTCGCTGCACCGAGCCAACCTGGAGCGGGTCGTACGAGCCGTGCGCCTGGCGGGCTCCCTCACCCAGGCCGAGATCGCGCGGACGACGGGCCTGTCCGCCGCGACGGTGTCCAACATCGTCCGGGAGTTGAAGGAAGGCGGCACCGTCGAGGTCACACCCACCTCGGCGGGCGGCCGCAGGGCCCGCAGCGTGTCCCTCAGCGGGGACGCCGGTATCGTCATAGGGGTCGACTTCGGCCACACCCACCTCCGCGTCGCCATCGGCAACCTCGCCCACCAGGTCCTGGCCGAGGAGTCCGAGCCCCTCGACGTCGACGCCTCGTCGACCCAGGGCTTCGACCGGGCGGAACAGCTGGTCAGCCGGCTGATCGAGGCCACCGGAGTCGACCGGTCCAAGATCGCCGGCGTCGGCCTCGGCGTGCCCGGCCCCATCGACGTCGAGTCCGGCACCCTCGGCTCGACCGCCATCCTCCCCGGCTGGACGGGCACCAAGCCCGCCGAGGAGCTGCGCGAGCGGCTCGGCGTACCCGTGCACGTGGACAACGACGCCAACCTCGGCGCCCTCGGCGAGATGGTCTGGGGCAGCGGCCGCGGCGTGCGCGACCTGGCGTACATCAAGGTCGCCAGCGGTGTCGGCGCGGGCCTGGTGATCAACGGCAAGATCTACCGCGGCCCGGGCGGTACCGCAGGAGAAATCGGACATATTACACTCGACGAATCCGGCCCCGTCTGCCGCTGCGGAAACCGCGGCTGCCTGGAGACCTTCGCGGCCGCGCGCTACGTGCTCCCGCTCCTCCAGTCCAGCCACGGCACCGACCTGACGATGGAAGGCGTCGTACGGCTCGCGCGGGACGGAGACCCGGGCTGCCGTCGGGTGATCGCCGACGTCGGCCGCCACATCGGCAGTGGAGTCGCCAATCTCTGCAACCTGCTGAACCCGAGCCGGGTGGTCCTCGGCGGTGATCTCGCCGAGGCCGGTGAGCTGGTGCTCGGGCCGATCCGGGAGTCCGTGGGCCGCTACGCCATCCCCAGTGCGGCACGCCAGCTGTCCGTTCTCCCCGGGGCACTCGGCGGCCGTGCGGAGGTGCTCGGAGCGCTCGCACTGGCCCTCAGCGAGATGGGCGATTCAACACTTTTGGACGGGACCGCCGTCGGGGCCCTGCAGGCGGCGACCCCTGCCTTCACTTAGAGAACGGATGGCACCGTTGCCATCTCGTTAAGGATTTACTTCTTGACGTCGCACGTGTGGCCGAGTTGACTTCCAGCCACCTCGGCCGCAATGTCGCGGCCTCGTCAGGGAGGTTTCTGAAGTGAACACGCGTATGCGTCGCGCCGCTGTTGCGATTGCCGCCGGTGCGATGGCCGTTTCGCTTGCTGCCTGTGGCAGCGCCAAGGAGTCCGGCGACAACGCCGACTCCACGGGGTCCGCCAAGAAGGGCGACGCCATCAAGGTCGGCCTGCTCCTTCCGGAGAACGCGACCGCTCGTTACGAGAAGTTCGACCGGCCGCTGATCCAGAAGAAGGTCAAGGAACTCACCAACGGCAAGGGCGAGGTCGTCTACGCCAACGCCAAGCAGGACGCCAGCACGCAGAACCAGCAGGTCGACACGATGGTGACCAACAAGGTCGACGTGCTGATCGTGGACGCGGTGGACTCCAAGGCCATCGCCGGCTCGGTGAAGAAGGCCAAGGACGCCGGCATCCCCGTCGTCGCCTACGACCGCCTGGCCGAGGGCCCGATCGACGCCTACACCTCGTTCGACAACGAGACCGTCGGCAAGACCCAGGGCGAGGCCCTGCTGAAGGCCCTGGGCTCCAAGGCCAAGGACGGCCAGATCGTCATGATGAACGGGTCGTCCACCGACCCGAACGCCGCCCAGTTCAAGAAGGGCGCGCACTCCGTCCTCGACGGCAAGGTGAAGATCGGCCGCGAGTACGACACCAAGGAGTGGAAGCCGGAGAACGCCAACGCCAACATGGAGGGCGCCATCTCCGCCCTCGGCAAGGACAAGATCGTCGGCGTCTACTCCGCCAACGACGGCATGGCGGGCGGCATCATCACCGCCCTGAAGGCCGCCGGCATCGCCGACATCCCGGTCACCGGCCAGGACGCCGAACTCTCCGGCGTGCAGCGCATCGTCACCGGTGAGCAGTACATGAGCGTCTACAAGCCCTACCCGCAGGAGGCGGACGTCGCGGCCGAGATGGCCGTCGCCCTCGCCCAGGGCAAGTCGCTCGACTCGATCGCCAAGGACAAGGTCGACAGCCCGACCACCAAGGCCATCCCCTCCGTCCTGGTCCCGGTCGTCTCGCTGACCAAGGACAACATCAACGACACCGTCATCAAGGACGGCATCTACACCGTGAGCGAGATCTGCAGCGGCAAGTACAAGGCCGCCTGCGACAAGATCGGTCTCAAGTAAGCAGCCACCAAGTCCCCGGAGGGGCACGGGAGTCCGGACCGGGCTCCCGTTACCCCCGTACGGGACCCGCTGCCCCGAGTTCCTCCGGCGCCCCGCCACATCAGCCCCGCAAGCTCTGCGGGGCGCCGGAGTGATCACTCCTCCCACACTTCTGCACAACCTCCCGCCGGGTCAGGCGGCGAAGGAGATGGTTCACGTGTCCGCTACGCCCGTGCTGGCGTTGCGCGGGGTCTCCAAGCGGTTCGGTGCCGTACAGGCGCTCACCGACGTAGAGCTTGAGGTCCACGCCGGTGAGGTGGTCGCCCTGGTCGGCGACAACGGCGCCGGAAAGTCCACGCTGGTCAAGACGATCGCCGGCGTGCACCCCATCGATGAGGGCGTCATCGAATGGGACGGCAGGTCCGTCCAGATCAACAAGCCGCACGACGCCCAGCATCTGGGCATCGCGACCGTCTACCAGGACCTCGCGCTGTGCGACAACATCGACGTCGTCGGCAACCTCTACCTGGGCCGGGAGATCCGCAAGCGCGGTGTCCTGGACGAGGTGGAGATGGAGCGCCGCTCCCGCGAGCTCCTCGACACGCTGTCGATCCGCATCCCCAGCGTGCGCATCCCGATCGCCTCGCTGTCCGGCGGCCAGCGCCAGACCGTGGCCATCGCCCGGTCCATGCTCGGCGAGCCCAAGCTGGTCATCCTCGACGAGCCCACCGCCGCCCTCGGCGTCGAGCAGACCGCGCAGGTCCTCGACCTGGTCGAGCGGCTGCGCGAGCGCGGCCACGCCGTGATCCTCATCAGCCACAACATGGCCGATGTGAAGGCCGTCGCGGACAAGGTCGCCGTGCTGCGCCTCGGGCGCAACAACGGCGTCTTCGAGGTCAAGTCGACCTCGCAGGAAGAGATCATCTCCGCCATCACCGGCGCCACCGACAACGCCGTGACCCGCCGTGCGGCGCGCACGAACGGGGAGGTTTCCAAGTGAGCATCGACAAGACCTCCGCGGCCACGGGAGCCCCCGAGGACCACGTCGTGGAGAACCCCGAGGCGGCCAAGGCCGCCGTCACGGTCGTCGACCCCCGGCTGCTGGTGCGCGAGCAGGGTCTCGCCGGCTACGTCACCGAGTTCAAGCGGAAGATGAAGTCCGGTGACCTGGGCTCCATCCCGGTCGTCATCGGTCTGGCGATCATCTGGCTCATCTTCACGAGCCTGAACTCCAACTTCCTCACCGCGGGCAACCTGTCCGACATGTCCGTTGCCATGGTCGGCACGGGCATGATCGCCGTCGGTATCGTGTTCGTGCTGCTGCTGGGCGAGATCGACCTGTCGGTCGGCTCGGTCAGCGGTGTGGCGGGCGCGAGCTTCGCCGTGCTGAACGTCACCAACGGCATGAACGAGTGGCTCGCCTTCGTGCTGGCCATCGTCACCGGCACCGTCGCCGGCGCGCTGCACGGCTTCTTCTTCGCGAAGATCGGCGTCCCGGCGTTCGCCGTCACCCTGGCCGGACTGCTGTTCTGGAACGGCTTCATGCTCCAGATCCTGGGTGACAACGGCACGATCAACCTCGACCCGGACGGGGTCGTGGCCCAGCTGACCAGTTACTACTTCTCGGACGTGGCCGCCGCGTACGGCCTGGCCGCCGTGGTGACCGCCGGGTTCTTCCTCAGCTCCTTCCTCGGCAACCGGCGCCGTGAGGCCGCCGGGGTGCCGTCGCGGCCGCTGAGCGAGACCATCGTGCGGACGGTGCTGCTGGCGGTCGTCGCGTTCGCCGTCGCCATCGTCTTCAACCAGTACAAGGGCCTGCCGCTGGCCGTGGTGATCTTCATCGTGGTGCTGCTGGTCACGGACTTCGTACTGCGGCGCACGGCGTACGGGCGGAAGGTGTTCGCACTCGGCGGCAGCGTCGAGGCGTCGCGCCGGGCCGGTATCAACGTGGAGATGGTCCGGATCTCGGTCTTCGCGATCTCCGGGACGTTCGCGGCGGTCGGCGGTCTGTTCATCGCGTCGAAGATCGCCGCGGCGAACCAGGGCGCCGGTGGAGGTGACCTGCTGATGAACGCGATCGCGGCCGCGGTGATCGGCGGTACGTCGCTGTTCGGCGGCCGTGGACGGACGTGGAACGCGCTGCTCGGTGTGCTGGTGATCGTGTCGATCCAGTACGGGCTCGCTCTGGAGGGCATCGCCTCTCCGGTGCAGTACATGATCACGGGTGGTGTGCTGTTGGCCACGGTCGTGATCGACGCGGTGACGCGCAAGACGCAGAAGACCGCGGGGCGCGCGTAGCTCCGAGGAACATGACTGTGCCCGGCACCGCCAGGTGCCGGGCACAGTCATGTCGTAGGTGTGGCACAACTTGGGTACAGCCGAACGCGTGACGTACGACGCATGGCCTCGGCGCCGCCCGCGAAGGCGGAACATTAGACTCGACAAGCCCGGCAACAGCTCTACTGCAAGGAGGCACGGGTGCCGCTGCTGACCCGTATCAGGGGACCGCGCGATCTGGACCGGCTCAGCCTGGAAGAGCTGAACCAGCTGGCGGAGGAGATCCGGACCTTCCTTGTCGAAGCGGTCTCCAAGACCGGCGGTCACCTCGGCCCCAACCTCGGCGTGGTGGAGCTCACCATCGCCCTGCACCGGGTCTTCGAATCGCCCAAGGACAAGGTGCTCTGGGACACCGGCCACCAGTCCTACGTGCACAAGCTGCTCACCGGCCGTCAGGACTTCTCGAAGCTGAAGATGAAGGGCGGCCTGTCCGGCTACCCCTCGCAGGCCGAGTCCGAGCACGACATCATCGAGAACTCGCACGCCTCGACGGTCCTCGGCTGGGCCGACGGCATCGCCAAGGCCAACGAGCTCCTCGAGCGCGACAGCCACGTCGTCGCCGTGATCGGTGACGGCGCGCTGACCGGCGGCATGGCCTGGGAGGCGCTGAACAACATCGCCGACGCCAAGGACCGGCCCCTCGTCATCGTCGTCAACGACAACGAGCGGTCCTACGCGCCGACGATCGGCGGTCTCGCCAACCACCTCGCGACGCTGCGCACGACGGACGGCTACGAGCGGTTCCTCGCCCGCACCAAGGAGGTTCTGGAGCGCACCCCCGTCGTCGGCCGGCCGCTCTACGACACCCTGCACAGCGCCAAGAAGGGCCTGAAGGACTTCATCGCCCCGCAGGGCATGTTCGAGGACCTCGGCCTGAAGTACGTCGGCCCGATCGACGGGCACGACCTGGAGGCCCTTGAATCCGCCCTCGCGCGGGCCAAGCGGTTCGGCGGCCCCGTCATCGTGCACTGCCTCACCGAGAAGGGCCGCGGCTACCAGCCCGCCCTCCAGGACGAGGCCGACCGCTTCCACGCCGTCGGCAAGATCCACCCCGACACGGGCCTGCCGATCGCCTCCTCCGGCGCCGACTGGACCTCCGTGTTCGGCGAGGAGATGGTCAAGCTCGGCGAGGAGCGCGAGGACATCGTCGCCATCACCGCCGCCATGCTCCAGCCGGTGGGCCTGGACAAGTTCGCCAAGCGCTTCCCCGAGCGGGTCTACGACGTCGGCATCGCCGAGCAGCACGGCGCCGTGTCCGCCGCGGGCCTGGCGACGGGCGGGGTGCACCCGGTGTTCGCGGTGTACGCGACCTTCCTCAACCGCGCCTTCGACCAGGTGCTGATGGACGTGGCCCTGCACAAGTGCGGGGTGACCTTCGTCCTGGACCGGGCCGGTGTCACCGGCACCGACGGGGCGTCCCACAACGGCATGTGGGACATGTCGATCCTCCAGGTCGTGCCGGGGCTGCGGTTGGCCGCGCCGCGTGACGCCGACCAGGTCCGCGCCCAGTTGCGGGAGGCCGTGGCCGTCGACGACGCGCCGACCGTGGTCCGCTTCTCCAAGGGCGCCGTCGGTCCCGCCGTCCCCGCCGTGGGCCGCGTCGGCGGCATGGACGTGCTGCGCGAGCCCGGCACCGACCGGCCCGATGTGCTGCTGGTCTCCGTCGGTGCCCTCGCGCCGATGTGCCTGGAGATCGCCGGGCTGCTCGACAGGCAGGGCATCTCCGCCACCGTCGTCGACCCGCGCTGGGTCAAACCCGTCGACGAGGCCATGGCCCCGCTCGCGGAGCGGCACCGCGTGGTCGTCACCGTCGAGGACAACAGCCGGGTCGGTGGTGTCGGTTCGGCGATCGCGCAGGCGCTGCGGGACGCGGGCGTCGACGTGCCGCTGCGCGACTTCGGCATCCCGCCGCGCTTCCTCGACCACGCCTCGCGCGCCGAGGTCATGGCCGAGATCGGCCTCACCGCGCCGGACATCGCCCGCCAGGTGACCGGGCTGGTCGCCAGGCTGGACGGCCGGTACGAACGCTCCGCGGCCGACGCCGTCGACTCCGTGGAACCCGCGCGCGACTGACGCCGCCGAATGGGCCGGTTCCGCCACCGTGAAGGGTGGTGGAACCGGCCCATTGGCGTGAATGCGTCCGTGCCGGGGCATACGGATGGTGCCCCCTCTCGATCATGTCGAGGACGACAAGCGTGGGAGGTACCCCGTGAGCAGCACCCTCTTCCGGACGAAGAAGGTCGAGCAGTCCATCCTCGACACCGAGGAGCCAGAGCACGCGCTCAAGAAGTCCTTGTCCGCGCTGGATCTGACCGTCTTCGGCGTCGGCGTGATCATCGGCACTGGCATCTTCGTCCTCACCGGAACAGTCGCGAAGAACAACGCCGGGCCCGCGACGGCCCTGGCGTTCGTCGCGGCCGGCGTCGCGTGCGCGCTGGCCGCGCTCTGTTACGCCGAGTTCGCGTCGACGGTCCCGGTCGCCGGGTCCGCCTACACGTTCTCGTACGCCTCCCTCGGTGAGCTGCCCGCCTGGATCATCGGCTGGGACCTGGTGCTGGAGTTCGCGCTCGGTACGGCGGTGGTGGCCGTCGGCTGGTCGGGCTACATCCAGTCGCTCATGGACAACGCGGGCTGGGAGATGCCCGCGGCCCTGGGCAGCAGAGAGGGTGCCGACGTCTTCGGCTTCGACATCCTCGCCGCCGCGCTCGTCCTCGTCCTCACCTTCATCCTCGTACTCGGCATGAAGCTGTCCGCGCGGATCACGTCGCTCGTCGTCGCCATCAAGGTGACGGTCGTCCTCGTCGTGATCATCGCGGGGGCGTTCCTCATCAAGGGTGAGAACTACGACCCGTTCATCCCGAAGGAGAAGCCGGTGGAGGCCGGGTCGAGTCTCGACTCCCCGCTGATCCAGCTCATGTTCGGCTGGGCGCCCTCCAACTTCGGCGTGATGGGCATCTTCACCGCCGCCTCCGTCGTGTTCTTCGCCTTCATCGGCTTCGACGTCGTGGCCACGGCGGCGGAGGAGACCCGGAATCCGCAGCGCGACATGCCGCGCGGCATTCTCGGCTCGCTGCTCATCTGCACGGCCCTGTACGTCGCCGTGTCGATCGTCGTGACCGGCATGCAGCACTACAGCCGGCTGTCCGTCGACGCGCCGCTCGCCGACGCGTTCAAGGCCACCGGGCATCCCTGGTACGCGGGGTTCATCAGCTTCGGCGCCGCGGTCGGTCTGACGACGGTGTGCATGATCCTCTTGCTCGGTCAGACCCGCGTGTTCTTCGCGATGAGCCGTGACGGGCTGCTGCCGCGGTTCTTCTCGCACGTCCACCCGCGGTTCAGGACCCCGCACCGGCCGACCATCCTGCTCGGCGTGATCATCGCGATCCTGGCCGGCTTCACTCCGCTGACGGAGCTCGCCGCGCTGGTGAACATCGGCACGCTGTTCGCCTTCGTGGTCGTCGCCATCGGTGTGCTCGTCCTCCGCAGGACCCGCCCCGACCTGCACCGGGCGTTCCGCACGCCGTGGGTGCCGGTCATCCCGATCCTGTCGGTGTGCGCCTCACTGTGGCTGATGATCAACCTGCCGGCGGAGACGTGGGTGCGGTTCGGCATCTGGATGGCCGCCGGGTTCGTCGTGTACTTCCTCTACGGCCGCACACACAGCCGCCTCGCGAGGGGAGAGGCAACCAAGCCGGAGGAGGCGCTCTAGCGCGCCCCCTGCGCCTGACGCCGGGTGGTGGGTCGGGGCCGCGCCGGGGGGTGCGGGCGCGTCGTGGTTGCCCTAGCTGCGGGCAGTCGTGCCTCCCCCAGTGCCTTTAGGGCCTGGAGGTGCCCCCAGGCGGCACGGGTGGGCGCAGCGGCACCCCGCTCCGCCGGGTTGCGGGTCCGCCCGACCCGGGCAGCCGCTGCAGCACCGGGTTGAGCGTCCCCCCGCCCCTACGGCCGTACCGACCTTGGCCCCGCCACCTCCGCCCCCAGCTCCCCGACCCGCCTCCGCAGCTCCCGGTCCGCCGTGATCACCAGTACGGAACGGTCACCGGCCGACGCGACCACCTCCACGATGTGGTCGTCCCCACTGCCCGGCGCCGACTCCACCCGCACCCCCGCCACGGACTCCACCCGGCGCGCCGCCCCCTCCACCACGAGCACGATCTCCACCGCCCCGGCGGCAGCCACCCCCGGCACCCCGTCCGACGCCAACCGGTCCCGCAACCGCTCCGCCGCCCCCTTCCGGTCCCGCCACCAACCGTCCGGCACCGACCCGACGACATTCGCGGCGTCGACGACGACAAGCAGGGGAGCGTTGCTGTTCATGTGGTCAGGGTCGCACGGCGGATCCCGGCCGGGCAGGGGGCGGGCGGGTCGTCAACGCGTCCCGTCCGCGTAAGGTGAACCGGTGAACGGCGACTGGCTCATCCGCGGCCGCGACGGCCGCCTCACCGTCTACCTGCCCTCCGGCGACGCCGTCCTGTGCCGTGCGGAACGCGGCCCCGCCGGCTCCTGGGACGCCCCCCGAACCGTCGGCGGCACCCAGAAGCTGCACCCGGGCGTCGCGGTCGGCCAGGGTGCCGACGGCTACGCCCATCTGGCCGCCTGGCGGCCCACCGTGCCGGGCGAGTCGGGCCTCGTGCACTCCACGCACTTCCGGCCCCGGCTCGCGCCCCTGGACTGGGTTCCGATCGGGCATCCCGACAAGAAGGGCGACCGGACGGGCGAGCCGGCCGTCGCCGTCGACGCCCAGGGGCGTGGCTATGTCTTCGTCCGTAACAAGGGCGGCGGAGTGAGCCTGCGCAACCAGAAGGAGAAGGGCGGCTGGGGGCCCTGGCAGGACCTCGAGGGGCATGACGTGGAGGGGGAGTTGGCCGCCGTCACGGGGGAGTCGGGGCTGGTCGAGGTGTATGCGAGTGCGGGCGGCGGGATTCTGCACTGGCGGCAGGAGGAGCCGGGCCGGACCCCGGTGCGGGGAGAGGGGGCCGACGTGCCCGCGCGTCCGGGGACCCTCCGGGCGATCGCCACGTCCGCCGAGCACACCACCCTCTTCTTCACGGACGTCTCCGGCGACCTGTGCGCCTGGCGCCCGGGGGAGAAGCCGGTGACGCTCATCGCCTCCGCGGGGCCGGGTCCCGTGTCCGCCGTGCGCTGTGAGATCGAGGGGCACGACGTCACCGTGCTCGCCCAGCGGTCCTCCAGTGGCCGGGTCGCGTTCGCCGCCTATCCGACCGAACAGGAGTCCGCCGGGGCCTGGTGGACCGAGTCCGGACCCCAGCTGCCTGCCGACGCCGCCGTGTCGCTGGCGCTCGACGAGCACGACGAGGTCGTCGCGGCCTCCCTCTCGCCGTCGACCGGGAAGCTGTTCCTCACCCGCCGCAAGGACGAGCCGGGGCTCGCGCTTGAGGCCTGGCGGGAGATCTGACACCCCGTTCCTTCTGAGGCTCCCGTCGCTCCGGACACTCGAAGTGTGACAAGGGTTGTAGGGATGTGTGCGTGACGAGACGCACCTCGGGTGAACATGGTCATAAAGTGAAGGTTTTGTTAGCCTCCTCGCACTGTTCGATTTGCTGGGGGGCCGGTTGCCGCTGCGTCTGGCCGGGGCCGCGGCAACGGGGTTGGGGAATGATGTCGTGAGCAGATCCTCCGCGGTGGATCTTGTGGTTGTCGGACTCGGTTACGTGGGGCTGCCGTTGGCCAGGTCCGCGGCTGCCGCCGGCCTCAAGGTGGTCGGTCTCGACCGCAGCCGACGGGTGGTCGACGGGCTGAACGCCGGCCGTTCGCACGTGGACGACATCACCGACTCCGATGTGCGCGCCATGCTGGAGCGGGGCTTCGAGGCCACCGACCGCGCCGGGGTCATCGCGGATGCCGCCGCGGTCGTGGTGTGCGTGCCGACGCCGCTCACCGACCACGGTGCTCCGGACCTCGGCGCGGTGCACGCGGCCGTGGACGACATCGCCGCCCATCTGCGGGCCGGCACGCTCGTGGTGCTGGAGTCGACGACGTACCCGGGGACCACCGACGAGGTCGTCAGGCCCCGGCTGGAGGCCGGTGGGCTGCGCGTCGGCGCCGACTTCCACCTCGCCTTCTCCCCGGAGCGCATCGACCCGGGCAACGCCTCCTTCGGGCTGGAGAACACGCCCAAGGTCGTCGGCGGCGTCACGGCCGACTGCACCAAGGCCGCCCGCGCCCTCTACGAGCGTTTCGTGAACCGGGTCGTCGAGGCCAAGGGCACCCGCGAGGCCGAGATGGCCAAGCTGCTGGAGAACACCTACCGGCACGTCAACATCGCGCTCGTCAACGAGATGTCGATGTTCTGCCGTGAGATCGGTGTCGACCTGTGGGACGCGATCCGGTGCGCGTCCACGAAGCCGTTCGGGTTCGCGCCCTTCTACCCCGGCCCCGGCGTCGGCGGGCACTGCATCCCGATCGACCCCAACTACCTGTCGTACAAGGTCCGTTCGCTGGGCATTCCGTTCCGGTTCGTGGAGCTGGCGCAGGAGATCAACCAGCGGATGCCCGTGCACGTCGTCAACCGGGCCGCCGATCTGCTCAACGACCAGGGCAAGGCCGTGCGCGGCTCGCGCGTCCTGCTGCTCGGCGTGACCTACAAGCCGGACATCTCCGACCAGCGCGAGAGCCCGGCGCTGGCCGTCGCGGAGAACCTCCTCGCGCGCGGCGCCGAACTCGTCTACTTCGACCCGCGGGTCGAGGACTGGCGCGTCGGTGGCGCCCCCGTCGAGCGTGCCGAGGACTATCTCGCCGCCGCCGAGGCCGCCGACCTCACCATCCTGCTCCAGCCGCACCGCGAGATCGACCTGGACGTGCTCGCCGACCGGGCCCGCACACTCTTCGACACCCGGGGCAAGTCCGCCGACCACCCGCGGGTGGTCAAGCTGTGACAACCGAAGACACGTACATACCCGGGGCCGTCGACTCCGGCGGCCGCCGCGCGCACCGCAAACGGCGGCACCTGAAGGTCTCGTACTTCGTCTTCCTGGGCCTGGCCGCGCTGATCGCCACCCGGCTCGACGCCGGGTCCCTGCACCTGTACTCGATGGGTGCCATGGGCCTGCTCGCCCTGAAGATGTTCGGCGCGCTCTTCTACCGTCCGGCCAAGGCCGGGCGGGAGGAGCTGGAGTACCTGGAGAACGCCTGGGTCACCGCGGTCATCCCGATCTACAACGAGGACCCGGTGATGTTCGAGCAGGGCATGCGCAGCCTCCTCGCGCAGAGCCGCCTGCCCAACGAGATCCACATCATCGACGACGCCAGCGCCGACGACTCCGGCATCCGCGCGGCCAAGAAGATGCGCCGCGAGTTCGAGGCCAAGGGCGTCAAGTACACCGTCAGCGTCCAGCCCGAGAACAAGGGCAAGCGCGAGGCGCTGGCGCTGGGCTTCGAGGCCGCGCCGTACTCGGACATCTTCCTCTGCGTCGACTCGGACACCGTGCTGTCCCGGGACACCGTGCGCGAACTGCTGCTGCCGCTGGCCGACGAGAAGATCATGGCCTCCACCGGCATGGTGCTGGCGCTCAACCACGACAGCAACATCTTCACGCGCCTGCAGGACCTGCGCTACGGCAACTCGTTCCTCTTCGAGCGGGCCGCCTACTCGCGGCTGAAGTCGGTCCTGTGCTGCTGCGGCGCGCTCTCCGCCTACCGCGGCACGCTGGTGCGCAAGTACCTGCCGGACTTCCTCAACCAGCAGTTCCTGGGCAAGCCGGCCGTCTTCGGCGACGACCGCCGCATGACCAACTACTGCCTGATGGAAGGCCAGGTCGTCTTCCAGGAGACGGCCGTCGGCTACACCGCCGTCCCCGAGAAACTGCCGCACTTCCTGCGCCAGCAGGTCCGCTGGAACAAGTCCTTCTTCCGCGAGTCGCTGTGGGCCTTCCGGCACCAGAAGAAGTACCGGCCCGCCTTCTGGCTGACCTGCATGGAACTCGCGCTGTGGCTGGTCTTCGGCTCGGCGATGTTCTACTCGATGGTCATCCTGCCCATCATCAAGCCCGAGCAGTTCGTCAACCACATCGGTGACTACCTGGTCTTCATGGTCCTGATGGGCTACCTGCGCAATGTGCGCTACCTCGACTTCCCGCGCCGCGGCATGGGCTTCGTCAAGCGGTTCGGCATGTTCCTGCTCGCCCCGATCTACGGCGTGATCCAGCTGACCCTGCTCACCCCGCTGCGCTTCTACGCCCTGTTCACCCTGCACAAGGGCAGCTGGGGCACCCGCCAGGGCGGTGTCGAGGTGTCCGTGGCCGGTGACCACGAGTCCGATGTGACGGAGATCTTCGAGGAAGAGGACCCGTACTCCGACAAGAAGGTCACCGAGACGCTCCAGCTGATGCGTCTGGAGGGCGTGGCCCTGCGCACCCGGCCCCGCCCGTCCGGCGGCATCCCGGCCCAGCCGCAGCCGATCCCCGGTTACGACGAGGAGCAGCACGCGGCGGCCCCGCAGCAGCGCGTGAGCTGGGGGACACCGGAACCGGCCGGCCATCAGCAGTGGCAGGGCGGGTATGACGGCTACCCCGACCAGTACCAGCAGCAGTACCCGGGACATGGCCACGAGCCCCAGCAGGGCGCGTACCCGTACCAGGACCCTTCCTGGCAGCAGGGGAACGGCCAGGGCGGCTGGTAGGCCGCCTCCGTCGGACGGGCATGAGAGAGGGCGGCCGGGGGGCCGCCCCTCTCTCATGTGTCCGGTCTGGTGCGTCCGGGCCTCAGGTGTACGAGGCCATCGCCTCCTCGACCGTCAGCACCGGGATGTCCCGGTCGTCGATCGCCTTCATCAGCGTCTCCAGGCCCGCCTTGCCGATCTCGGTGCTCGTCGCGGGGGCGCCCTCGGTGACCTTGTGCAGACAGAGGATCAGCCAGTCACCGCTGTTCACGCACCGGTCGAGCCGGCCGCCCGCGCCGGTCAGCTTCGACAGTGCCGTACCGCCGATGCCGGTGCCGTCGTTGATGCCGGTCAGCGCCTTGAGACGGTACGGCATCGCCGGCGCGAACGACTCGATCGTCTCGGAGATGATCGACCGGGCCGTGGTGAAATGCCGGCTCGCGATCTGGTCGACCGGGACTCCGTCGGTCGTCTTCTGGAACGCGCCGTGCGGATACGCGAAGTGCTCGCTGGTGAAGCCGTTGGACACCAGCCACTCGCGCAGCTTCCGGAAGTCGGCGTCGGCCTCCTCGGCGGTGAGCTTGGGATAGCTCGCCGTGTGGACGGCGTTCGCGTACGAGTGGCCCGCCATCTCCCAGCCGGAGAAGTCCTGCATCGAACGCATCTGGTTGAGCGTCAGGAAGCTGCCGGTGCCGATGGCGTCGGCGATGTTGTAGACCGTGCCCGGGAAGCCGTAGCGGTCCATGACCGGGCGGGCCAGGTCGTGGATCGACTTGTGTGAGTCGTCGAAGGTGATGGAGACGACGCCCTTGGGGAAGACCGAGACCGTGTCCGGTATCAGCTCCACGGCCTGGAGCCGGTACGTCACCGGGCCGCCGGCGTTGTCGTACACGGCGAACGACATGTCGGTGAAGCCGGTCTTCGTGGACGGCTTGCCGTCGGCGCCGATGGAATACGTGCCGGCCGCCGCGTTGACGTCCGCCCACTGGAGGTGGACCGTCACCCACTCCCCGGACTGGACGTAGTTGGCCGACGTCTTGGAGTGGGTGTGCAAGGTCCAGGCGAAGTGGTTCGCGAGGGAGCCGCTGCCCAGGTAGAAGACGAGCTTGGCCAGGTTCGTCACGTCGTCGACGCGGAAGACGAGCCGGATCATCTTGCCGGTCAGGCTCACCGCTGGCATGCCGGTCTTGCGGACGTAGGACTGCTTGCCGCTGCCGTTCGTGGTCACCCGGACCGACTGGGTGCCGCGCACGAAGACGGACTTGTCGTTCGCCTCGGCCGACGCGGTGCCCGCACCCCCGGGCGTCCAGCCGTGGGACGCCTGGAACTGCTGGGACCAGCCGGCCCGGCGGTACTTGGGTCGGCGGCCGGAGGGGGCGTAGAGGGGAGGCGTGGCGAGGCCTCCGATGGCTCCCTCGGCGGCCGGCGCGGCGGCGGGCTGCGCCACCACCTTGCCCAGCCACGCGCCGCCGCCTGCCATGGCGACGCCTCCTGTACCGCCCATCAGCAGCGCGGAGCGCCTGCTCACCACCGGCTTGTCCTCCGTTGCCTGTGCAGCGTGCCTGTGGGCGCCGGACCGCCTTTTGCTCACCGGGACTCCCGAACCGTGTCGAAGTAGTTCATGCCCTCGTCGGTGAAGCCGTCGACAGCGGACTGCACTTGCTTCGCCGACAGGGTCTCGTTCGCGTTGTAGTAGAGCCAGTCCACCTTCATGTCCCAAGCACGGTTTCCCTTGAAGGGCAGATCGATGAACCAGTGGTTGAAGTTCACGGACATGTCCGCGCGCGGGGCGTACTTCCCGTTGCTGAGGAAGAGCTTCTTGCCGTCGAGCCAGTAGGCGACCACGCCGTCCTTCACCCTGATCAGCACGGTGTGCCAGGCGGCGAGGCTCTTGTTCGTGGTCTCGTAGACCCGGTCGTTCGTCTTGTGGTCGAACCAGGTCACGGTGTCGAGCTTGGGACCGGGACGGCCCCAGCCGCCGTTCGGCATGTACTCGTTGTCCAGCTCGCTGTACTTCGAGCCCGTGCCGCCGATGGTGTAGAAGGTCTGGTTGACGTGGTCGCCGGGGTCTCCGGTGGCCGGCCCGTCGCTGAAGTGGATCCGGGCCGCGTAGGTGCCGTCGCGGAACTTGCTCGCGGCCGTGCCGAGGCTAGCCTGCTTCGTCCCGGCCCTGGTGCCGTCCGTGCTGGCGCGCAGGTTGAGCACCTGGCCGTCCTCGTGGGCGCCCTCGGCGGCGGGGAAGGTGACGCCGTCCGCCGACCAGGTGCTCTCGATGCCGGGGCCGCCCTTGCTGGTGCGGACCAGCCAGCCGTGCTTGAACAGGGCCGGGTCCTTGGCACCCAGGTACGTGAAGTCGTCGAACAGCACCCCGGCCGGGGGAGCCGGCAGCGGGTCGGGCGCGGCGGCCTGAGCCGAGGCCTTCTTCTCGGCACTGGCCTCGGTGCCGTCCGGCTCCTCGCCCCAGGCGAGGACGCCCCGCTTGTAGGCGGTGACCTTCTCCGCCTCCTTGTACGACGTCATCTCGGCGTCGAAGGAGCGGTCGTCGGACTGCTTCAACTGCTTGTGGTCGGTGCGGAAGAGCTGGAGGTCGATGCCCTTGCTGTTGGCGCCGGGCTCGAGGCTGCCCGCGCCGGCCGTGAATCTGACCTCCAAGTAGTGGTCGGCGCTGTCGGTGGCCTTGTCCATCGCGACGATCCGGCCGGCGACGTTCGAGCAGCCGAAGGCGGCGTTGACGCAGTTGAAGGTATAGGAGGCGGCGCCGTCGGCGGTGAACCAGTACCGGAGCGTCACATCGCTCAACGGCAGTGGCTTCTCCGTGTCGTTGAAGACCTCCAGCGATGGCTTGGCGGCCGTCGCGGTCGCCGGGGTGTCGGTCCGGTAGCGGACCTTGAGCTCGGGCGGGTCCGGATTCGCCGCCTTCCACACGGGATACAGCGCCGTGCCGCCGGCGGCGACCACCGCCACCAGGAGCAGGAGCCTGATCTTGGGCCAGACCCGGCGTCCGGGTGGGCGGCGGCGGGAGGACGCCACGAACGACTCCTTCGAGGACACCCGGTGGTCTCCGGTGGAGACCGTCAGGGCACGGTAAACAATGGTCAGATTGTGTGAGGATCCTATCTGTGACGGTATGCAGAAGGGGGGCGGGGCGTCCGGATCGTTACCGTACGCCCCACCCCCCTCAGGGGTTACGCGTTACGCGGGGACGCTCGCCACGCCCTGCGCCAGGAACCTCTTGCCGTTGACCCGCTCGGAGACGCCCTCGCGGTCCAGGTACGGCGTGATGCCGCCCAGGTGGAACGGCCAGCCGGCGCCCGTGATCAGGCACAGGTCGATGTCCTGCGCCTCGGCGACGACGCCCTCGTCGAGCATGAGCCCGATCTCCTGCGCCACCGCGTCGAGCACGCGCGTGCGCACCTGCTCCTCCGTCAGGACGCTGTCGCCCTGCTTCAGCAGCGCGGCGACCTCCGGGTCCAGCTCGGGCTTGCCGCTGTCGTAGACGTAGAAGCCGCGCTTGCCCGCCTCGACGACCGCCTTGAGGTTCGGGGAGACCGTGAAGCGGTCCGGGAACGCCTTGTTGAGCGTCTCGGAGACGTGCAGGCCGATCGCCGGGCCGACCAGCTCCAGCAGGACCAGCGGCGACATCGGCAGGCCCAGCGGCTCGACGGCCTTCTCGGCCACCTCGACCGGGGTGCCCTCGTCGATGACGTTCTGGATCTCGCCCATGAAGCGGGTCAGGATGCGGTTCACGACGAACGCCGGGGCGTCCTTCACCAGCACCGCGGTCTTCTTCAGCTTCTTGGCGACACCGAACGCCGTGGCCAGGGAGGCCTCGTCGGTCTGCTCGCCGCGGACGATCTCCAGCAGCGGCAGCACGGCGACCGGGTTGAAGAAGTGGAAGCCGACGACCCGCTCGGGGTTCTTCAGCTTCGACGCCATCTCCGACACCGACAGCGAGGAGGTGTTGGTGGCCAGGATCGCGTGCGCCGGGGCGACCGCCTCGACCTCCGCGAACACCTTCTGCTTGACGCCCATCTCCTCGAACACGGCCTCGATGATGAAGTCCGCGTCCGCGAAGCCCTCGGCCTTGTCCAGCACACCGGACACCAGCGCCTTGAGGCGGTTGGCCTTGTCCTGGTTGATACGGCCCTTGCCGAGCAGCTTGTCGATCTCGGCGTGGACATAGCCCACACCCTTGTCGACGCGCTCCTGGTCGATGTCGGTCAGGACGACCGGTACCTCGAGGCGGCGCAGGAACAGCAGCGCGAGCTGGCTGGCCATCAGGCCGGCGCCGACGACACCGACCTTGGTGACCGGACGGGCCAGGTTCTTGTCCGGGGCACCCGCCGGGCGCTTGCCGCGCTTCTGCACCAGGTTGAAGGCGTAGATGCCGGAGCGCAGCTCACCGCCCATGATCAGGTCGGCGAGCGCCTTGTCCTCGGCGTCGTAGCCCTGCTGGAGGTCGCCGTTCTTGGCGGCGGCGATGATGTCCAGCGCGCGGTAGGCGGCCGGGGCGGCGCCGTGCACCTTGGAGTCCGCGATGAAACGGCCCTTGGCGACGGCCTGGTCCCAGCCCTCGCCGCGGTCGATCACCGGGCGCTCGACCTCGATCTCGCCCTTGAGGACGGACGCGGTCCAGATCAGCGACTGCTCCAGGAAGTCCGCACCCTCGAAGAGCGCGTCGGCGATCCCGAGCTCGTAGACCTGCTTGCCCTTGAGCTGCTTGTTCTGGTTGAGGCTGTTCTCGATGATCACCGAGACGGCCTTGTCGGCGCCGATCAGGTTCGGCAGCAGCGTGCAGCCGCCCCAGCCCGGGACCAGGCCGAGGAAGACCTCGGGGAGCGAGAACGCCGGGAGGGCCGCGGAGACGGTCCGGTAGGTGCAGTGCAGACCGACCTCGACGCCACCGCCCATCGCGGCGCCGTTGTAGTACGCGAAGGTCGGCACGGCCAGCTTGGACAGCCGCTTGAAGACCTCGTGGCCGCCCTTGCCGATGGCGAGCGCGTGCTCGTACTCCTTGAGGATCTCCACGCCCTTGAGGTCGGCGCCGACCGCGAAGATGAACGGCTTGCCGGTGATGCCGGCGCCGACGATCTCGCCGTCCGCGGCCTCCTTCTCGACCTGGTCGATCGCGGCGTTCAGGTTCGCCAGCGAGGCTGGGCCGAAGGTGGTCGGCTTGGTGTGGTCCAGGCCGTTGTCCAGGGTGATCAGGGCGAAGCGCCCGGCACCCGACGGGAGGTCGAAGTGGCGTACGTGCGCCTGCGTGACGACCTCGTCCGGGAACAGCTCGGAAGCCTGCTTCAGAAGCTCGGCGGTGGTGCTCACTTGTCCCCCTCGAAGTGCGGGTTCTCCCAGATGACCGTCGCGCCCATGCCGAAGCCGACGCACATGGTCGTCAGGCCGTAGCGGACGTGCGGCTGCTCCTCGAACTGGCGGGCCAGCTGCGTCATCAGACGGACGCCGGAGGAGGCCAGCGGGTGGCCGAAGGCGATGGCGCCACCGTACTGGTTGACGCGCTCGTCGTCGTCGGCGATGCCGTAGTGGTCGAGGAAGGCCAGGACCTGGACGGCGAAGGCCTCGTTGATCTCGAACAGGCCGATGTCGGAGATCGACAGGCCGGCCTGGGCCAGCGCCTTCTCCGTCGCCGGGATCGGGCCGTAGCCCATGACCTCCGGCTCGACGCCCGCGAAGGAGTAGGAGACCAGGCGCATCTTCACGGGGAGGTCGTTCTCCCGCGCGAACTCCTCGGAGGCGATGACCGAGGCGGTGGCGCCGTCGTTCAGACCGGCAGCGTTACCGGCGGTGACCCGGCCGTGGACGCGGAACGGGGTCTTGAGGCCCTGGAGGTTCTCCAGGGTCGTGCCCGGGCGCATCGGCTCGTCGGCGGTGACCAGGCCCCAGCCCGTCTCACCGGCCTCCGCGTTGGTGCGGCGCACCGAGACCGGCACCAGGTCGGCCTGGATCTTGCCGTTGGCGTACGCCTTGGCGGCCTTCTCCTGGGAGCGCACGGCGTACTCGTCGGCGCGCAGCTTGGTGATCTGCGGGTAACGGTCGTGCAGGTTCTCCGCGGTCATGCCCATGAACAGGGCCGACTCGTCGACCAGCTTCTCGCTGACGAACCGCGGGTTCGGGTCCACGCCCTCGCCCATGGGGTGGCGGCCCATGTGCTCGACACCGCCGGCGATGGCGACGTCGTAGGCACCGAAGGCGACGGAACCGGCGACCGTGGTCACGGCCGTCAGGGCGCCCGCGCACATGCGGTCGATCGAGTAACCGGGGACGGACTGCGGCAGACCGGCGAGGATCCCCGCGGTACGGCCGATGGTGAGGCCCTGGTCGCCGATCTGCGTGGTCGCGGCGATGGCGACCTCGTCGATCTTCTTCGGGTCGAGGCCGGGGTTGCGGCGCAGCAGCTCCCGGATCGCCTTCACGACGAGGTCGTCGGCACGGGTCTCGTGGTAGATGCCCTTCGGGCCCGCCTTGCCGAACGGGGTGCGGACGCCGTCTACGAAGACGACGTCCCTGACGGTACGAGGCACGATGGCTCTCCTCCAGGGTCCAGGACGCTGAGCGCTTGCTCATCCCATGCTACTTATGAGTAACGTAGCTGCACAGTCCTGACATGGCGAGCGGCGAAGGTCACACCCATCTCACCGAGGCGGCGCAGTGGATCCCCTGGGCGTCAGAACAGGCGTCGGCACAGGATGTGACCCAGTCGCCCCATCGCCCGTGATCACCGAGAACAACGTCCGAGCCACCTCCGCCCCGAACCCGTGCACGTCATGACTCATCGCGGACAGCGTCGGATGCGTCAGCCGGCACAGCTGCGAGTCGTCCCAGGCCAGCAGTGACACATCCTCCGGCACCCGCAACCCCATCTCCGCCGCCACCGACAACCCCGCCACCGCCATGACGTCGTTGTCGTACACGATCGCCGTCGGCCGGTCCGGCGGCGCCGCCGTCAGCAGGGAACGCGTCGCCCGCGCCCCCGCGTCCCCGGAGAAGTCCGTCGCCACCTGCCACGCCCCGGCCAGCGCCAGCGCCCCCGCCGCCTCGTCGAACGCCGCCGTCCGGATGGCCGTGTGCCCGAGGGCCGCCGCCCCGCCCACCCGGGCGATCCGCCGGTGCCCCAGCGCGGCCAGATACCGCACCGCCTCCGTCACGGCCGTCGCGTCGTCGGTCCACACCGAGGTGAGCCCCCCGGTCAGCGAGGGATGCCCGACCGCGACCACCGGCAGCCCGAGCCGCTCCACCAGGTCCACCCGGGGGTCGCCGGCCCGGAAGTCGACGAGGATCGACCCGCCGATCTGCCGGCCCCGCCACCACGACTCCTGGACCCCCACCTCCTCGTCCAGATTCCGTACGAGTCTCAGCAGCAGGGAGCAGGAGTGCTCGGCCAGGACGCTCTCCACGCCCGAGACGAACTCCATGTACCAGGGTTCGAGCCCGAGCATCCGCGCCGGCCGGCACACCGCGAGCCCCACCACGTCCACGCGCGAACCGGCCAGCGTCCGCGCCGTGAGGTTCGGCGCCCAGCCCAGCTCCCGTGCCGCCCGGAAGATCCGGTCCCGGGTCGCCTCCGACAGCCCGGGCTTGTGGTTGAACGCGAGCGACACGGCACCCTTGGACACACCGGCGCGCGCGGCGACGTCCTTGATGGTGACGCGGGGGGTCGGCGTTGCCGTCATCGGGTGGGCTCCACGCAGTACAGGGCCGAACGAGCACTCTCCGCGTCCGGAGTCTTCCAGCCGCGCACGCCGATGGTCACCTCTTCCCCCGGCAGCAGCGTGACCAGCCCCCGGTCGGCCCGCGCCCGCGGATCCAGCCGGTCGGCCTGGAGCAGCAGGTCCCGGACCAAGGTGCGGGCGGTGACGGTGATGCCGTCGGGGGCGAGCGCGACATCGAACTCCGGCCTGGGGTAGGGCACCTCACGGTCCGGCACCGGGAAGTGCACCGCACGCATACCGTCCGCGTCCACGACCAGGAACTCCTCAGGCCCGGCCGGCGTCAGCTCCCGCGGAACATCCACCCGCGCCACCGTCCGCCCCCCGGCGGTCACCTCCACCGCCACCTGCCCCAGCACCTCGCCCCCGACGGACATCCGCCGCAGGGTAAGGGCCGGCGTCCAGTTTCCGGCCGCCTGGTTGACGGCCGCCAGCACCAGCCCGCCGTCCCGCGGCTGGAGCGTCAGCAACCGGTCCGCGTACAGCCGCCTCAGCTCGTGGTACAGCGGCTTCTCCCGCCCGTCCCCGTCGATCGCCGCCCAGGACGTCACCGGCCAGCAGTCGTTGAGCTGCCAGACGACCGTGCCCGCGCACACCGGCCAGTGCGCACGCCAGTGCTCGATCCCGGCCGCGACCGCCCGTGCCTGGTTGACCTGCATCAGGTAGTGCCAGCGGTCGAAGTCCCCCTTCGGCACGGCGAAGTGCCGGGCCAGCCCCCGTTCCAGCTTCCCGTTGCCGTCGTCGGCCTTCTGGTGGTGCAGCATGCCGGGGGAGTCCGGTGCGAGCTCCTCCCCGGGCAGCGCCTGCCGCAGCGTGGCGTACGCGGGCGGCGCCTGCCAGCCGAACTCGGCGACGAACCGGGGGACGCTCAGCCGGTAGTCGGCGTAGTCCTCCCGGTTCCACACCTCCCAGGAGTGGTGCGTGCCGTGCTCCGGATCGTTCGGATGCCGGTCCCATGACCCGGACCAGGGACTCCCTGCCGTGTACGGCCGTGTCGGATCCAACTCGGCCACCACCCGCGGCAGTACGCCCAGGTAGTACCCCTCGCCCCAGGAGTCCCCGGCCAGCCGCGGCTCCCAGCCCCAGTCCCTGAAGCCCCACAGGTTCTCGTTGTTGCCGTTCCACAGCACCAGCGACGGATGCGGCATCAGCCGTACGACGTTCTCCCGGGCCTCGGCCTCCACCTCACCGCGCAGCGGCTGCTCCTCCGGGTAGGCCGCGCACGCGAACGGGAAGTCCTGCCAGACCAGCAGCCCGAGTTCGTCGCAGGCGTCGTAGAAGTCCTCGCTCTCGTAGATCCCGCCGCCCCACACCCGTACGAGGTCCACGCCCGCCCCGGCGGCCTGCTCCAGCCGCTCCCGGTACCGCTCGCGGGTGATCCGGGACGGGAAGACGTCGTCGGGGATCCAGTTGACGCCCCGCGCGAAGAGCCGCTCGCCGTTGACGACGAGCGTGAATCCGGTGCCGTGCGCGTCGGGCCGTAGGTCCAGTTCCACGGTCCGGAAGCCGATCCGCCGCCGCCACACGTCCAGCGCGTCGTCGCCGTGCAGCAGCCGCACCTCGACGTCGTACAGCGGCTGTTCGCCGTAGCCGCGCGGCCACCACAGCCGGACGTCCGGCACCCGCAGCCGTACGACCCCGCCCGCCCCGTCGATCTCCGCGCGCGCCCGCACCCCGCCGACCGTCGCCTCCAGGGCGAGCGGCGCCTCCACCCGGGTCCGCTCCACGTCGACGGCCAACTCGACGACGCCCACGCCCTCGTCGACGGTGACCAGCGGACGCACCCGGGCGATCCGGGCCGTCGACCAGTGCTCCAGGCGCACCGGCCGCCAGATCCCGGCCGTCACCAGGGTCGGACCCCAGTCCCAGCCGAAGGAGCAGGCCATCTTGCGCAGGTACTGGTAGGGCTCGGCGTAGGCGGCGGGCCGCTCGCCCAGCCGTCCCCGCACGGCTTCGGCCTCGGCGTAGGCGGAGACGAACCGCACGGACAGCCGCCCGGACAGCCCCGTCACGTCGAACCGGTACGAGCGGTGCATGTTCCGCACCTTGCCCAGCAGCCGCCCGTCCAGGGAGATCTCGGCGACGGTGTCGAGCCCGTCGAAGACCAGGTCGGTCTGCTCCTGCGCGGACGCGCTCGTGAGCTCGCGCTCGTACGTCCAGTCCCGGCGCCCCACCCACGCCACCTCGGACTCGCCCAGGCCCAGGAACGGGTCCGGGATCGCCCCGGCCGCCATCAGGTCGGTGTGCACGCAGCCCGGCACGGAGGCCGGGAGCGGGCCCGGCTCGTGCCGCAGGATCCATCCGTCGCCGAGCGGTGTGGCCTCCAGCATGCGCACTCCCTTAACCGGTCAAGTAAAGAGTCGTGTACAGGTTTTCGCAGCGTTGGCGGGAATGGGACTTTACCGGTTGAGAAAGCGCTGTCAGAGTGCCGAACCAGCCATACCGCACGTGCTCTTCCGTCCCGAGTTCCCCTCCGCGAACGGAGCTGATGCACATGAACCGCCGTACCGTCCTCGCCCTCGCCGTGGGCGCAGCCCTGCTGGCCTCGGGCTGTACCGGCACCGGAGGCACCTCCAAGGGCGCGGATGCAAAGGCGCCCGACGATCCCGCCAAGGTCGACGGGACCATCACCGTCCTCACCCACCGGACCGACCTCGTGCAGGACGGGACGATGAAGAAGTACGCCGCCGAGTTCAACAAGACCTACCCCAAGGTGAAGGTCGAGTTCGACGGCCTCACCGACTACGAGGGTGAGGTCAAGATCCGTATGAACACGGAGAACTACGGCGACGTCCTGATGATCCCGGCCGTGATCGAGAAGAAGGACTACCCGAAGTTCTTCGCCTCGCTGGGCAGTCGGTCCGAGCGCAGCAAGAAGTACCGCTTCACCGACTACTCCACCGTCCAGGGCAAGGTCTACGGGCAGAGCCCGATCGGCGTGGTCCCGGGCTTCGTCTACAACAAGAAGGTCTGGAGCGCGGCCGGCGTCACCGACTGGCCCACGACCCCGGCCGAGTTCCTCGACGACCTGAAGGCCATCAAGGCCAAGACCGACGCGGTCCCGTACTACACCAACTTCAAGGACATGTGGCCGCTGACCCAGTGGACGAACGTCAACGGCTCGGTCGGCTGCGACCCGCAGGCCACCACCCGGCTCGCCGAGGGGAACCCCTGGGCGGAAGGCGCCGACCTGCGGGTCGGTGACACGCTGCTCCACGACATCGTGAAGTCGGACCTCATCGAGAAGGACCCGACGACCACCAACTGGGAGGCCTCCAAGCCCCGCATGGCGAAGGGCCGGATCGCCACGATGTGGCTCGGCTCCTGGGCGATCGTGCAGATGCAGGACGCGGCGAAGCAGGCGGGCACCGACCCGGCCGACATCGGCTTCATGCCGTTCCCCGCCCAGAAGAACGGCACCTTCTGCGCGGTGACGTCGCCCGACTACCAGCAGGCCGTCAACGTCCACTCCGAGCACAAGGCCGCCGCCCGCGCCTGGATCGACTGGTTCACCGACAAGTCCGGCTACGCGAACGCCAACCTCGCCCTCTCGCCCCTCAAGGACGCCCCGCTGCCCGACGTCCTGGGGCCGTACGAGGAGGCGGGCGTGAAGCTCCTCGACATCGACGACACCAAGGGCGCCGAGGTGAAGTCCATCGACAACCAGTCCGAGGTCGGCATCTACAAGCCCGACTACCGCCAGGAACTCGTCGACCTCGCCCGCGGCGCCCGCAAGGGCAGCCTGGACGACTTCCTGACCGGGCTGGGCGAGAAGTGGACCGAGGCGCAGCAGAACCTGGGGTCCTGATGACCGACACCACCCGGAAGGCGGCGCGGCCGGTGCCGCCGGCCGCGCCCGCCGGGCCGACACCGCCGTCCGCCGCGCGCCGGCCGCGGCGGTGGCGGGGCGTGACCCCCTGGCTGTTCCTGATCGCCCCGCTCGCCCTGCTGATCGCCTTCACCTACGCGCCGATCCTCAACATGGTCGCGTACAGCTTCACCGACTGGGACGGCGTCAGCCCCGAGCTGCACTACACGGGCGCCGAGAACTACACCGAACTCTTCACCCGGCCCGAACTGTTCGAGGTGTTCTTCGTCAGCGGCTACTACCTGGCCGCGTCCGTGGTGCAGATCGCCGCCGCCCTCTACTTCGCCACCGTCCTGAGCTTCAACGTCCGCTTCCGCAGCTTCTTCAAGGGCGTGCTCTTCTTCCCGTACCTGATCAACGGCGTCGCGATCGGCTTCGTCTTCCTGTACTTCTTCCAGGACGGCGGCACCCTCGACGCGATCCTGAGCCTCTTCGGCCACGACGGCGACCGCGCCTGGCTCGGCACACCCACGTCGGCCAACGTCTCCCTCGCAGGCGTCTCCGTCTGGCGCTACCTGGGCCTGAACTTCGTCCTCTTCCTCGGCGCGATCCAGTCCATCCCGGGAGAGCTGTACGAGGCGGCGGAACTGGACGGGGCGAACCGCTGGCAGCAGTTCCGCCACATCATCGCGCCCGGCATCCGGCCCGTGCTGAGCCTGTCGGTGATCCTGTCCGTCTCCGGGTCGCTGTCGGTCTTCGAGATCCCGTACATCATGACCGGCGGCGCGACCGGCACCGAGACCTTCGTGATCCAGACCGTGAAGCTGGCCTTCCAGTTCAACAAGACGGGCCTCGCCTCGGCGGCGGCCGTCGTACTGCTGCTGATCATCCTGGCGGTGACCTGGGTGCAGCGGCGCCTCGTCCCGGACGACAAGGTGGACCTCGTATGACGCGCCGTGCCGTGGCCCGTGTCCTCGTGTACCTGTCGCTGGTCGTCGCGACGCTGGTCGTGCTGCTGCCGCTCACCGTGGTCTTCCTGACCTCGCTGAAGACCTCCGGGGAGATGGCGGACGACAGCGGCGCCCTCACGCTGCCCGACGACCCGCTCAACTTCGACAACTACGTGACGGCGTTCCAGGACGGCCGGATGCTCTCGGCGTTCGGCAACACGGCGGTGATCCTGGTCGTCGCCATCGGGGGCACGGTCCTCATCGGCTCGATGACGGCGTACGCCATCGACCGCTTCCGGTTCCGCTTCCGGAAGCTCGTCCTGGCCCTGTTCCTGGTCGCCGCGCTGGTCCCCGGGGTGACCACCCAGGTGGCCACCTTCCAGATCGTGAACAGCTTCGGGATGTTCGACAGCCTCTTGGCGCCGATCGCGCTCTACATGGGCACGGACATCGTGTCGATCTACATCTTCCTGCAGTTCGTACGGGCCATCCCCGTCTCACTGGACGAGTCGGCCCGCATCGACGGCGCCAACGCCTTCACCGTCTACCGGAAGATCATCTTCCCGCTGCTCAAGCCCGCGATCGCGACGGTCGTGATCGTGAAGGGGATCAACGTCTACAACGACTTCTACATCCCCTTCCTCTACATGCCCTCCGAAGATCTTGGCGTGATCTCGACGTCCCTGTTCCGCTTCAAGGGCCCCTTCGGAGCCCACTGGGAGACCATCTCGGCAGGCGCGATCCTCGTCATCGCCCCCACCTTGATCGTCTTCCTGTTCCTCCAGCGGTTCATCTACAACGGTTTCACTCGAGGGGCCACGAAATAGGGGGCCTTCTTTCAAGGGGCGCGGGGAACTGCGCGAACAACCCCAAGGAACCCGCAGCCGCCGTACGCCACGAAGCGCTACGGCGGCTAGGCCTCCTTCGCGGACAGAGCCTCCACCAACACCGGCGTCACCAACTCCACCTGCCACGGTCGCGCACCGTACCCGGCAAGCGCGGCCCCCACGGACTCCGCATCCACCACCGCCGGCGGCTCCCAGCACACCCGCCGAACCGTGTCCGGCGTCATCAGATTCTCCTGCGGCATGTTGAGCTGCTCGGCCAGCGCCGAAACACCCGTCCGGGCCGCGGACAGCCGAGCCGCGGCCGCCGGATCCTTGTCGGCCCAGGCCCGCGGCGGCGGAGGACCGGTCACCGGCTGCCCCGGCTGCGGCAACTGCGCCTCGCTCAGCGCCTTCGCCCGGTCCACGGCCGCCTGCCACTGCTCCAGCTGCCGCTTGCTCATCCGGTGGCCGAAACCGTTCAGCGCGGCCAGCGCGTGCACGTTGGCCGGAATAGCCAGCGCGGCCTCCACGATCGCCGCGTCCCCGAGCACCTTGCCCGGCGAGACGTCCCGCCGCTGCGCGATCCGGTCCCGGGTCTGCCACAGCTCCCGTACGACGGCCAGCTGCCGCCGCCGGCGCACCTTGTGCATGCCGGACGTACGCCGCCAGGGGTCCTTGCGCGGCTCGGGCGGCGGGGCGGAGGCGATCGCGTCGAACTCCTGGCGGGCCCACTCCAGCTTGCCCTGCCGGTCCAGCTCCTTCTCCAGCGCGTCGCGCAGGTCGACGAGCAGCTCGACGTCCAGCGCCGCGTACCGCAGCCAGGGCTCGGGCAGCGGCCGGGTCGACCAGTCGACGGCGGAGTGCCCCTTCTCCAGGACGAAGCCGAGGACGCCCTCGACCATCGCGCCGAGGCCGACCCGGGGGAAGCCGGCGAGCCGCCCGGCCAGCTCCGTGTCGAACAGCCGCGTCGGCACCATGCCTATCTCACGCAGGCAGGGCAGGTCCTGGGTGGCGGCGTGCAGCACCCACTCGACGCCGGACAGGGCTTCGCCCAGGGCGGACAGGTCGGGGCAGGCGACGGGGTCGATGAGAGCCGTTCCGGCGCCCTGGCGGCGCAGCTGGACCAGGTAGGCGCGCTGGCCGTAGCGGTAGCCGGAGGCCCGCTCGGCGTCGACGGCGACCGGTCCGGAGCCCGCCTCGAAGGCGGCGATCACCCGGGCCAGGGCGGCCTCGTCCGCGATCACGGGCGGAATGCCCTCGCGCGGTTCCAGCAAGGGGATCGGCGCCTCCGTAGCAGAAGATCCGCCGTCGTCCGGAGGAGCGCCTCCGGTGGTTCGCAGTGAGCTGTCTGCTGCGGTCTCGTGGGCGTCGGTCACATGTCAAGGGTATCCGTGTATGGACAGCGCCCGTCGACGGAACGTTCCGTCGACGGGCGCCCGGGGTCGCAAACCAGTCAGGTCGGGGGAGTGTCGGGTGCGCGAACCGTGAGTGACATGAGCGGGACCCGCGGCCGGTCCCGTTCACGTGAGCGCATGATCACAAAAGGTCATCGTGAAGCGGGTCAGTGAATGATTCCGGTACGCAGGGCCACCGCGACCATGCCGGCGCGGTCACCCGTGCCGAGCTTGCGGGCGATGCGGGCGAGGTGGCTCTTGACGGTCAGTGCGGACAGGCCCATCGATACGCCGATCGCCTTGTTCGACTGGCCCTCCGCGACCAGCCGCAGCACCTCGACCTCGCGGCCGGACAGCTCGCGGTAGCCGCCCGGGTGGCTCGGGGCACCCGGGGGGCGGCGGTGCAGGCGCGCGGCGGCGGCGCCGATGGGAGCGGCACCCGGCCGGGTGGGGAGCCCGACGTTGGTGCGGGTGCCGGTGACGACGTAGCCCTTCACACCGCCGGCGAGCGCGTTGCGCACGGCGCCGATGTCGTCGGCGGCGGAGAGGGCGAGCCCGTTGGGCCAGCCCGCGGCGCGGGTCTCCGACAGCAGGGTGAGGCCGGAGCCGTCCGGCAGGTGGACGTCGGCGACGCAGATGTCGCGGGGGTTGCCGATGCGGGGACGAGCCTCCGCGATGGACGAGGCCTCGATGACATCGCGCACACCGAGCGCCCACAGGTGGCGGGTGACGGTGGAGCGGACGCGCGGGTCGGCCACGACCACCATGGCGGTCGGCTTGTTCGGGCGGTAGGCGACCAGGCTTGCGGGCTGCTCGAGGAGAACGGACACCAGGCCTCCTGGGGTGCGGGACGGGACCGGCTCGTGGGGTTTAAGCCGGGACGAACCGTGCTTTCAAGGTCACAGTCGTCTTCGGCACCCAGCCCGTCCGCCTTTAGAGAATGATCACGAATCGGTGATAACAATCCGTACAATTCGGACACGCGGTCGATCATTCGAAGGCCGGACGGTTTCGGTCTGCGTCGGTACGCGGTCGAAAGTGGCCGTATCGACAAAGTGATTCGGCCAAGAGGGGGACGCAGGTGTGATCGTCGACAGGGCATGGTTGACCGCCCCGTACAAGTTCGATCAGTACGGGGTCGGAACTGGTTCGGTCAGCGGGACTGCGGTCCTCGCCGCTGCGGCAGCGTCACCACCGACGCGTCCCCCGGCCCGGCCGGCGGCAGCCCCGCGACCTGGGCGAGCAGATCGCACCAGGACGCCAGGTGCGCGGCCGTGTCCGGGACCCCGCCCAGGCCCTCGCGCGGCGTCCAGGAGGCTCGGATCTCGATCTGCGAGGCGGCCGGGCGCGCCGAGAGACCGCCGAAGTAGTGCGAACTCGCCCGCGTGACGGTGCCGCTCGGCTCCCCGTACGTCAGCCCGCGCGTCTGGAGCGCGCCGGTCAGCCAGGACCAGCACACCTCCGGCAGCAGCGGGTCCGCGGCCATCTCCGGCTCCAGTTCCGCGCGCACCAGCGTCACCAGCCGGAACGTGCCCTGCCAGGCGTCGTGCCCCGCCGGGTCGTGCAGCAGCACCAGCCGGCCGTCGGCCAGGTCCTGGTCACCGTCGACGACCGCGGCCTCCAGGGCGTGGGCGTAGGGGGCGAGCCGCTTCGGCGGGGGCGTCGGCTCGACCTCGATCTGGGGCCGCAGCCGCGCCGACCTGAGCGCGTCGACGGCGGCCCGGAAGGGCAGCGGGGCGGTGTCCGCCTCCCGCCGGTCTTTCTCGGTGTCCTTCGCTTCGTCCATTCCGCCAGCGCCGTCCGACAGTCGTCCCTGAGCCGCAGCCATGCCGGAAGATTACGGGGACCGGAGCCCGGGTGCCGGGCTAGACACCCCGCGCCTCTCCAGGGGCTGGATCACGCCCATCGGGGGCGTGCGAAACTTGGCCCGTGAGTGCCAACGACGCCCCCCGGGCCCAGCAGCCGTCCGCCACGTACGACTCAGCCTTCCTCAAGGCCTGCCGGCGCGAGCCCGTGCCGCACACGCCGGTGTGGTTCATGCGGCAGGCCGGGCGCTCACTGCCGGAGTACCGCAAGGTCCGCGAGGGCATCGCGATGCTCGAGTCCTGCATGCGGCCCGAACTGGTCACCGAGATCACGCTCCAGCCGGTGCGCCGGCACGGTGTCGACGCGGCGATCTACTTCAGCGACATCGTCGTCCCGCTCAAGGCCATCGGCGTCGACCTCGACATCAAGCCCGGTGTCGGCCCGGTCGTCGAGCGCCCGGTCCGCACCCGCGCGGACCTCGCCCAGCTGCGCGATCTGACCCCCGAGGACGTCTCCTACGTCACCGAGGCCATCGGCCTGCTCACCCGCGAACTCGGCAGCACGCCCCTGATCGGCTTCGCCGGCGCCCCCTTCACCCTCGCCAGCTACCTCGTCGAGGGCGGCCCGTCCCGGACGTACGAGAACGCCAAGGCGATGATGTACGGCGACCCCGAGCTGTGGGCCGACCTGCTCGACCGCCTCGCGGACATCACGGCCGCGTTCCTGAAGGTCCAGATCGAGGCAGGCGCCTCGGCGGTCCAGCTGTTCGACTCCTGGGCCGGGGCGCTGGCCCCCGTCGACTACCGGCGCTCGGTGCTGCCCGCGTCGGCGAAGGTCTTCGAGGCCGTGGCCGGTTACGGCGTCCCGCGCATCCACTTCGGCGTCGGCACCGGCGAGCTGCTGCGGCTCATGGGCGAGGCCGGCGCTGATGTCGTCGGCGTCGACTGGCGCGTCCCGCTCGACGAGGCCGCCCGTCGCGTCGGGCCCGGCAAGGCGCTCCAGGGCAACCTCGACCCGACCGTGCTGTTCGCCCCGACGGAGGCCGTCGAGGCCAAGACCCGCGAGGTCCTGGACTCGGCGAAGGACCTCGAGGGCCATGTCTTCAACCTCGGCCACGGCGTCATGCCGTCGACGGACCCGGACGCGCTGACGCGGCTGGTGGAGTACGTGCACACGCACACGGCGCGCTGACGCGGCCCGGGGCGCGGGGCCGCACCCACCCCGCGCCGGCCCGGCTCGCCGCGCACGTCCACACGGAAACCGCCCGCTGACGGCCCGGGCCTCCGGCACCGGAGGTCTCAGGCCGTCCCGGCCGCCCACTCGAGTGCCGCCATGGCGCTGGTGAGCTTCATCCGGGCCTGGATCCAGGCCACGGACCGCTCTCCGTCCAGCACCCCGGCCGCGACCTCGTCGCCGCGGTGCGCCGGCAGGTCGTGCAGGAACCAGGCGTCCGGCCAGCGGTTCATGAGGGCCTCGTCGACGTGGAAGGGGCGGAACGTCTGCCGCCAGTGCGCGTCGCCCTTGCTGGTGCCGGTCGTCTGCCAGCGCGTGGTGTAGACGAAGTCGACCTGGTCGGGCAGCTCGTCCATGGAGTGCGACTCGACCAACTCCGTGCCGTGCTCGGCGCCGCGCTTGGCGGCCTCCTCCACCACGTCCGCGGGGAGCCCGTACCCGGGCGGGGTGGCGAAGGTGACCCGGCAGCCGGGGACGTGTGACAGCCCCTGGGCGAGGGCGGTCGCCGTGTTGTTGCCCTCTCCGACGTACAGGACCCTGACGCCTTCGAGGCTGCCCCTGACCAGGGAGATGGTGGCCAGGTCGCAGATGCCCTGGGTGGGGTGCTCCTCGGTCGCCATGGCGTTGATCACCGGGATGCCTCCGGAGCCGGAGAGCGTGCGCAGCTCGTGGAGCGGGCCCGAGGTCCGGGCCACCAGCAGGTCCAGCATGGAACCGAGCACGCGACCGGTGTCCGTCAGCGACTCGCCCGTGTTCGTCTGGAGGTCGTCCGGACCGAACGTCACGGGCGTACCGCCGAGCTTGATGGCGCCGGCCGTGAACGCGGTGCGGGTCCGGGTGGACGTCCGGGTGAACAGGACTCCGACCGTCCGGCCGTCCAGCGGCCGTCCGCCGGCCTTCGGGTCGTCGTGGAAGTCGCAGGCGCGGCGTGCCAGTCGGTGCACGGTCTCGGACGTCAGTTCGCCGAGGGAGAAGATCCCGCGCTCCGGACGGGGAGCGGGCGGGCCGGGCAGGAAGCGGGCGGGCTGCATGGCTAGTCCTCTTTCGGAAGGGGCGGTGACGGGCGCGAGCGGATGACGGGTGGCTGCGAGCCGGCGGCTACCAGCGCCGGGTCTCCCCGAAGAAGTCCTCGATGACGGTGTGGGAGTTGGTCTCCACGGCCTTCTGGTAGACGAAGGCGCCGACCGCCAGGTCCAGGACGCCGAGTCCGAACGGCGAGAAGACCAAGGGCTTGTCGTCTGCCGCCACGGCGTCCCCGCGCATGACGTCGGCCAGCGTCCCGGTGATGAAGTCGCGATGGCCGTACTTCTGCTCGGCCAGATGCACGGAGGTGTCGGCCTTGAGGCAGTGCTCGACGTCGTCGACCACGTTGTACGACTCCGCGATGATCTCCGGGGCGATGTCCCGCAGCGAGATGTTCAGCACCACCTGGCCCGGGGCGAAGGAGCCCGGATCGACGATGTGCGGCACGGCGGCGGTGGTGGCGAGGACGACGAGGTCGGCTTTCTCCAGTTCGGCCGGCAGGTCGGACACCACCTCCGAGGCGTACCCGAGCCGGGCGGAGGTGTGGTCGGCCAGCGCCGCGGCGTACTCCGGGCTGCGGTCGTGGACCGCGACGCTGTCGAAGGTCCAGCCCCGGGCGGCGAAGAACTCCGTGATGTTGCGGGCGATGATGCCGCCGCCCACCAGGAGGACCCGCCGGGCGGCGGTGCCGCCCGTGAGCACCTCCGCCGCGAGCACCGCGGAGGCCGCGGTGCGGGCGGCGCTGATCTGGGACGCCTCCAGCACCGCGAAGGGGTAGCCGGTCGTGTAGTCGTTGAGCAGCAGGGCCGCCGAGGCGCGGGGAACGCCCCGCTCGATGTTGCGCGGGAAGCTGGAGATCCACTTGATCCCCGCCAGCCCGTGCTTCCCGCCGAGATAGGCGGGGAGGGCGATGATCCGGCTGTCCGGCTTCTCCGGGAAGCGGAGGAAGTGGCTGTCCGGGTTCACCGTGTCCCCGGCCCGGTGGGTGAGGTAGGTCTCCCTGACCTCGCTCACGATGCCGGGACGGTGGTCGGCGATGATCTGCCGGGCCGTTCGGCCCCCTATGACGCTGAATTCGAACATGCTCTGTTCCTGTTCTCCCAAGACGGTGTTCGCGGGTTCAGCCGGCCGTTTCCAGGGCGGCGGGGGAGTAGTGGCCGAGGACCCATTCGTCGCTGTAGACGGTCTGGAGGTAGCGGTCGCCGTTGTCCGGGGAGATCGCCACCACCCGGGACCCGGAGGGGATGTCCGCGCGCAGCCGCTGCACACCCGACAGCACAGCTCCGGTCGATCCGCCGAGGAGCAGCCCCCGTTCGGCCGCGAGCCGGCGGCACATGCGGATCGCGTCCGACTCGGGCACCAGGACGGTCTCGTCGGCCTGACCGGGACGGAAGATCTCGGGCCGGCGGCTGGTACCGAGTCCGGGGATGCGCCGGGGGCCCGGAGGGAAGCCGAAGGTGATCGATCCTGCAGTGTCCACGGCGACGATCCGGGTGCGCGGCGAGTACTGCCGGAAGTACCGGGCCACGCCCATCAGCGTCCCGGTGGTGCCCGCCCCGACGAACAGGTGGTCGACCGTGGGGAACTGCTTGATGATCGAGGGTGCGGTCGTGTCGTGGTGCGCCTGGGGATTGGCCTGGTTCGCGTACTGGTTCGGCCAAACCAGCGAGGGGTGTTCGCGCAGTCGCGCCGCGATGTAGTCGATGCGGGACTGCAGATAGCCGCCGCAGGCGTCGCGTTCGCCGACCAGGACCACCTCGGCTCCGAGGGCTCGCATCAGCGCCTTGCTCTGCTGCGAGGTGTTCGGGTCCACCACACAGGTGAAGGCGTACCCCCGGGCGGCGCAGACGGAGCTGAGCGCGATGCCCAGGTTGCCCGACGAGGACTCGATGACATGGCCGCCGGGGACGAGGGCGCCGCTGTTCTCGGCGGCCTCCACGAGTCCCACCGCCGTTTTCAGTTTGATCGACCCGGCCGGGTTCAACCCCTCCATTTTCAGGGCGAGTTCCACTCCGGGGACGAAGCCGGTGAGCTCGAGGAAAATATCGTCGAGTATGACGTCGCTGGCGTTCTCGTACAGCATGGCAGCCTCTCACGTGAGCGAGTTCGCGGTTCAGGAGGGCGAGCGGTCCCGGGTGGCCCGGATCAGCCACCAGGTGGCTGCGAGGCAACCGGCCGCGGGCAGGGCCAGCAGCACCGGTACGGCGTCGACACCGGCCAGTTCGATGCCCTTGCCCAGCACCGGCCCGGCGGCCACCCCGCCGATCATCGAGGCCGCGATCACATAGGCCCCGGCCCGCCGCGCCCGCGGCACCGCCCGGGACAGCCACGGCAGCCCCGTCGGGAAGATCGGCGCGTGGAAGAGGCCGACACCGGCGTACGCGTAGGGCGCCGCCGCCGGGACGAGGGCGAGCAGCAGGCAGACCACCATGCCGACGGAGCTGACGACCATGATCGTCTGCACGGACCAGCGCAGGGTCAGCGGTGCGACCAGCAGTCGTCCCACGGTCACCATGAGCCAGAAGGCCGAGGTCGCCGTGGCGGCGGTCGCCGCGTCGTGCCCGACGGACTCCAGATGCGTCGGCTCCCAGCCGCCGACCCCGGTCTCCACCGCCACCATCAGGACGTACAGCGCGATGAAGACCGAGACGACCAGGGCCACCGAGGACCGCAGCCCGGGAGTCCCCGCCTCGCTCTCCTCGCCCTCCTCGCCTGACGGCGACGGGGCGGGCGCGTCCCCGCCCTCGCGCACGCCGCGCTGCGCCAGCACCAGTGCGGCGGACAGCGCGGCGAACCCGGCGAAGACGGCCGGGTACTCGCCCGGGCCCAGCAGCCCCAGAAGTGCGGGACCGCCCACGGCACCGAGGCCGTAGGCCGCGCCGATGATGTTGAGCATGGCGGGGCTGCGGCGGCCGAACCCCACCGAGAACAGCTGGTTGAGGCCGTAGTCGATGCCGCCGAAGCCCACCCCGGTCACCAGCGCGCAGGCCAGCGCCCACGGCCAGGCCGGGGCCAGCGCGAAGCCGGCCCCGCCGAGAGCCATCAGCGCGTACGAGGCGGACAGCAGCGTTCTGTTGCCCAGCCGCCCGTGCACCCGGTTGAGCAGCAGCACACCGGCCACGCCGCCGACGAAGTGAGCGCTCAGGCTCAGCCCGGCGGCGGCCGGCGACAGGCCGAACTCGGTGCGGAACGCGGGGATCGCCGGACCGTACAGCGCCTGCAGGGCCCCGATCAGGGCGAAGCCCACGCACGACGCGACGACGGCGAACGGACTGAACAGGGGCCGCGCCACGGTGGTGCGGGGTGGCGCGGCCTGCGCCGAGGTCCCGGTCAAGAGACGTTCCTCTTCCCTGTCGCGCCCCTGGCGTGTGCGTCGCGCGGTGTCACGAGGTCACCGAAGGGGCGAGCGCGTCCTGCTGGTCGCCCGCCAGCAGGCGCTCCAGCACCCGCTGGCTGCGCAGCCCGTCGCCGAAGCAGGCCAGGGCGCTGTCGGCGCTCCGCGCGACGCCGGTGTCCCGCGCGGTGACCGCGTCGCGCCACTCCCGCAGCTGGTGCCGGAAGGTGTCGCTCCAGCCGGGCACCTCACCGGGCGGAGAGGCGAGCGTCTCCTCGCGGGTGAACGTGCCCTGTTCCCAGGTGACACGGGACTTCAGGAAGTAGGTCGTGTCGTCCTTGGAGTGGTAGTACAGCTCCTTGCGGTCTCCGATGATCTTCAGCGAGAAGCCGAGCTCCTCCGGCAGCGAGGACTTGGACGTGACCAGGTTGAAGAAGGTGCCGTTCTCCAGACGGCCGGTGACGAACGCGTAGTCGTCGACCTGGACGTCCTGGCCCTCCTTCTGCGGCACGTTGACCTGGAGCTTGGTGCGGCAGCTCGTGCTGTCGACCGGGCTGTCGAAGAGGCGGTCGAGCATGTCGACGAGATGCACGCCCAGGTCGCCGAGGGAGCCGCTGGTGGAGCGGCCCAGGGCGCTGTCCCGCCAGGTGAAACGGGAGCGGGTCAGGGCGCTGCCGCGCCGGAAACCGGCCTCCACGAAGAGGATGGAGCCCAGCTCCCCGCTCCGTACCAGGTTCCTGATCTCGCCGATGGCCTCCAGATAGCGGTAGTTGAAGCCCATGGCGCACACCAGGCCGCTCTCCTCGGCCAGCGCGGTGATGCGCTCGGCCTCCGCCACCGTGGTCGTCATCGGCTTCTCGCACAGCACGTGCCTGCCGTGCCGGACGGCCTCCTCGGCGTAGTCGGCGTGCGTGTGGTTGGGCGAGGCGATGACGACGGCGTCGACGTGCCGGTACAGCTCGGTCGTCGAGGAGAAGACGGGGCAGCCGAAGCGCTCGGCCAGCTCCGCTGCCTTCTCCGGCAGCACGTCGTACACACCGGCCGGTACGACGCCGGGGACGGTCTCGGCGGCGCGCAGGTGGGCGAGGGCGATGCCGCCGGCGCCGATGATTCCTATCTGCATGGTCTGCCTCTCTCAGTGACGGCCCTCCGGTCCGGACCCGCCGGACCGGGGCAAGCGGTTCAGCGGCGGAGGTGGTGACGGAAGGCGGTGAGCAGGGCCTGGGCGTGCGGGTGCGGCGACACCTGCGGGAAGCGGCTCCTGGCCTCGGGCGTGCAGTTGGCGACGAGGTAGCCGTGGCTCACGGCGCCCAGCATCTCCAGGTCGTTGCCGCTGTCGCCGAACGCGAGGGTCCGCTCCGGCGCGACGCCGAAGCGGGCGCACAGGTGCCTGACGACGTTGCGCTTGCCGCACACCGGCGGGAGGAAGTCGACGTCGTAGCAGTCGGCGGGGTCCCCGGTGGCGGGGTTGCAGCGGCTGATGTTGAGCCCGAGGCCGTGCTCGCGGGCGAGGTCGCGCACGAGGTCGAGGCTCTGCTCGTCGCGCCGCGGGTCGCCGAGGGAGCGGAAGTAGTAGTTGACCAGGAACTCGGTCGGGTTCCCGGTGTGCGGGGCGTTCTGCGGGAACAGCTCGACCCGGTGCCGGGCCAGACGGTCCACGGCCTTCGTGACCCGGTCCCGGTCGAATCCGCTGTCCAGCAGCAGTTGCCGCCACTCGGGGTCCGGGCGGGCGACGCCGTCGGGGAAGAACGTCAGCTCGGTGCCCAGCGCGCCGGCCACGAAGTGTGGCAGGACACGGGCGCCGCAGCGCGCCATCTTCTCCCGCACGGAGGCCAGCGAGCTGCCGGTGACCCAGCCGAAGAGCAGACCGTGCTCCACGGCCTCCGTCAGCAGGAACTCCTCCAGCGCCGCGAGGTGGGCCCGTTGCCCAGGGGTCGCGGCATGGGCCAGGTAGGTCTCGTCGAAGTCGGAGAACGCGGCCCAGCCCACCGCCTCCGGCAGGCGCAGGTGGGGTGGCGGGCCGGGGGCCGGGCCGCCGGTGGTGTCGAACGGCAGGGTGTCGGTCATGCCGTCACCGGACCCGGCGCGTCGCCGCGTACAGGGCTTCGACCACGCGGTCCTGCTCGCCGAGGGACAGACCCGCGTGCAGTGGCAGGTGCAGCACCCGGTTGTGCAGCCACTCGGTCCGCGGCAGGTGAGCCTGTCCGAAGAGCCGCTCGCGCACCGGTGTCTCCTGCCGGTGCGTCAGGACGGGGTAGTAGACGTCCGACTCCACCCGGCTCGTCCGCGCCAGGTCCTCCAGCAGCGCGTCGCGGGCCGCCGCGCCGCCGGCCGGCAGCACGGGGAACAGGTGCCAGGAGTGGTCGGGAGCGAAGGCGGGCGCTTCGAGCACGCCCTCCTCGGCGAGGGGGCGGAGCGCGTCCACGTAGCGCCGGGCGAGATAGGTGCGCCGCAGTCCGCGCAGACTGGTCCAGGGCAGCAGGGCCAGACCGATCGCGGCCATGGTGTTGTCGATGCGCGCGTTGAGCCCGAACGCCTCGCACTTGAAGTTCTTCCGGCCCGGCTCGAAGCCGTGGTAGCCGATCACCCGGCAGCGCTCGGCGATCTCGGCCGAGCCGGTGACGACGGCACCGGCCTTCCCGCACAGCCCGACGTTCTTGTACGGGTTGAAGCTGAGGGCGGCCGCGTCGGAGTACTGCCCCACACCGGTCACCCCGAGTGCCTGGCAGGCGTCCTCGACGATCCGCAGACCGTGCCGGTCGGCGACGGCATGCAGCCCCGCCATGTCGGCGAGCTTGCCGTACAGATGGACGGGAAGGACGGCCACGGTGCGCGGAGTGATCAGCTCCGCCACCGACTCCGGGTCCAGGTTCCCGTCGGGCCGGGTCACGTCCGCGAGCACGGGCACGGCACCGCAGGCGAAGACCGCGTTCTCGGTGGCGGCGAAGCTGTTGGCCGGCATGATCACCTCGTCGCCCGGCCCGACCCCCACCGCACGCAGAGCGATCACGAGCGCGTCGGTCCCACTGCCGGTCGCGACGGCGCAGGGCAGGGCCAGGTAGTCGGCGACGGCGTCCTCGAAGGCGGTGACGGCGGGACCGCTGGTGAACTCGCAGCTCTCCAACACCCGCGTGAAAGCGTCGGCGGCGGCGCTCTTCTCCTCCCGCGACAGGAGCCGCTCCTTCGGCAGGAAGGGGACCCCCGCCGCACGCGACGGCTCGGGGAAGAGGGGAGCGACAAGCGTGTCGGGGTGCACGGGAGCGGGGGAGGAGTCCCAGGACGAGAGAACCTTCGCCAGCTCCTTGTTGGCGAGGGTGTCCCGCACGGGGTGGGCGGTCCGCACGCCCCGGGCGAGGTCCTGGACCACCCGGTGCAGACTGCTGCTGTCCCCGGGGAGGGGGGAGCCGGTGAACGTGCCGGGCTCGGCGGTGGCGACGGTCATGCGTACTCCTGGGGTTCGAGGCGTTCGAAGTGTTCGAAAGATCTGGGCAGCGGATAATCCCTGCGCGGACGCATGTCTATGGGCATACGGAATGCTGCGGACAATCGGTCGCCGGCTGCCCCGTTGGCGAGCAGGAATAGCGAACGGACGTGAACTGAACTGCGCGGTGAATGTCGCGCGGAATGCGGTATGGAATCCGGTTCTCAGGCCCGGACGGATCGTATGCAACTGTTCCGCGATGGATGGGTGAGCGGCACACGTCGGTGATGCTGTCAGCGGCCGACAACGTCCGTCAACCGGCAGCTTTTTGCCGTTCCTTTGCGGTCCTGGAATTCCCGGAAGAGCACCTCGGAACGGGGCGGGCGACCGGTCGAGGACCGGCAATTTTCTGCCGGTTCTCCGGTCTTACCGCGCCGAGCAGGGCATATGTCCCCGAGCGGACTCCGTGTGTCGGCGTGACGGCCTTCACTTTTCGTAGCCCCGCTTTCGCGAGTCAGTCCCGGCCTTGTTACGGTGTGTTCTCCCGGCGATACGCAGAGGGAGTGTTTCCGAGCAGTGTCACGTCGCACCCAATCTGTTTCTTCCGTGTCGGACAACACGTGCGGCACCGATGTGCTGCCCGATCTGTTGCGTGCTTGGCGGGTGGAAGCGGGAAGCAAAATGAACAGGGGGAGACCGTTACCCCAAAAAGAAGTAGCCGACCGCATGGGTGTGAGTGAACGCTGGTATCGGAATCTCGAGACCGGCATGCGCGTACCGCTCTCCACCGAGGTGCTCGAACGCCTTTCCCAGGCTTTGCTGCTCGGCCCCGACGAACGCATGGCGCTGTACGGGCACGCGCTCGCCGGTGCCGGCGGACAGTCGGACGAGGACGAAGGCCCGCCGGACTTCATGGACGAGCTGGCCGTACTCGCCTCGGCGCAGACCGAATTCCCCAGTTACCTCACCGACCGGGCGTGGAACGTCCTCGACCACAACGCGGCCATGGCCCACTGGTTCCCCTGGGTCCGTGAACCGGGAGCCAACCTCATGCGCTGGGCACTGACCACCGCCACGGCCCGCGAGCAGATCGTGGACTGGCCACGGCACGCCGTGCAGTACCTCGCCCTGCTGCGTTTCGCGCTGGTGACCCGTCCCGACGACGAGGACCTCACCGCGCTGCGCGACGCCGTCCTGGACGCCCCCGTGTGCCGCGGACTGTGGGACCGCAGCCCGAAGGTCCTCGCCTACCGGCACGGGCACCGCTACGAACTGCGCCTGCCCCACGTATCCCCCGAGACGATCACCGTCACCTCACAGGTCCTGCTCCCCGCCTACCGGCAGGAGCTCCGTTACGTCCTGCTGCTGCCCACGGAAGGCTCCCCGCATGGCCATGGCCCCTGACTCCGCACTGTGGTCCTTCGTCCTGGTCGTCGGGCTGCTCACCCTCACGCCGGGCATCGACACCGCGCTCATCCTGCGAACCGCCGCGCTCGGCCGCCACCGCAGGGCCTGGGGCGTGGTCCTGGGAGTTCAGACCGGCGTCCTGGTGTGGGGCGTCCTCACCTCCCTCGGGCTCACGGCCCTGATCACCGCCTCCCGGGCGGCGTACGAGGTCCTGCGCTGGGCGGGCGTCGTGTACCTCCTGTGGCTCGGCGGACGCATGCTGGTGGACACGCTGCGCCACCGGGGCTCGACGGCCGGGGACGCGCCCGGCGAGGTGACCGTGCGCAACAGCCTGGGGGAGGGGTGGCGTCAGGGCGCGTTCACCAACCTTCTCAACCCCAAGGTGGGCGTCTTCTACGTCGCCGTGCTGCCGCAGTTCATCCCCGACGGCGCACCGCACTTCACCACCGGCGTGCTGCTCGCCTTGGTGCACATCGCCCTGGGCCTGGTCTGGTCGGCGGCCCTCATCGGCTGCGCCCGCGCCCTGCGCGTCCGGCTCCAGAGTCCCGCGGCTCGCCGCGTGCTGGACCGGATCACGGGCACGGTCATCGTCGGACTGGGGCTGCGGCTGGCCATGACCGGCTGACGGGCGGTGAGCACACCGCACGAGTCGCCGGTGAATCGGGTGCGGCGGTGAACGCGGTCGTCCGGCCGTGCGTATGTCTCGGCAACCGCCCGCGGCGCGGGGAAGGCGGGTCGCGGGGCCGACGTGAGGAACAGGCGATGAACGACCGAGTTACTCCTCCGATGCACGCCCTGCCCGACGGCGAGGCGGAGCTGACGCTGGTGGTGCGGCTCCCGTGGGAGGACGTGGCCCGGCTGGGCCAGGATGCCGGGCGGCTGGCGGCCCAGCTGCGGCGGCCGGTGACGCTGGAGGAGGCCGTGAGTCACCGGTTGCGGTCGACGCGGGTGGCTTCCCACGCGAAGCCGGCGGGGGAGCAGCCGCCGGCGGTGACGGCCGCTTCGGCGTCGGTGTCGTCCTTGCCGTCTCGGCCTCCGGCGGAGCAGGCTCGGCAGGCGATCGACCGGATCAATGGTTCGGCCGGGACTGCGTAGCGTTTCGCCGTAGGGGTGCGGGTGCGTTGCCCGGTGCGGGCTCGTTGTGGTCGTTCGCGCAGTTCCCCGCGCCCCCGAGGTGCCTAGCCCCACCGTCCCCTACAAAGAACCGCGCACCTTTGCCGCCGCCTTGCGGGCCGCCACCAGGACCGGGTCCCAGACGGGGGAGAACGGTGGGGCGTAACCCAGGTCCAGGGTCGTCATCTGTTCCGCCGTCATGCCCGCCGTGAGGGCGACCGCCGCGATGTCGACCCGTTTGCCCGCGCCCTCCCGGCCGACGATCTGGACGCCGAGGAGGCGGCCCGTGCGGAGTTCGGCGAGCATCTTGACCGTCATGGGGGAGGCGTCCGGGTAGTAGCCCGCGCGGCTGGTCGACTCGATGGTGACCGCCTCGAAGCGCAGGCCCACGCGGTGGGCGTCCTTCTCGCGCAGGCCCGTGCGCGCGATCTCCAGGTCGCAGACCTTGCTGACCGCCGTGCCGACCACGCCCGGGAAGGTGGCGTAACCGCCGCCCGCGTTGGTGCCGATGACCTGGCCGTGCTTGTTGGCGTGGGTGCCGAGCGCGATGTGCCGTTCCTGGCCGGAGACCAGGTCGAGGACCTCGACGCAGTCGCCGCCCGCCCAGATGTTCTCGTGGCCGCGCACCCGCATCGAGCGGTCCGTGAGGAGGCCGCCGTGGATACCGAGGGGGAGGCCCGCCGCCTTCGCGAGGGTCGTCTCAGGGCGGACGCCGATGCCGAGCACGACGACGTCCGCCGGAAAGTCGCGGTCCGGGGTGGCCACCGCCCGGACCCGGTCGTCGTCCCCTGTGAGGATCCCGGTGACCTCGGCGTCGTTCACCATCGTGATGCCCAGGCCCTCCATGGCCTTGTGCACCAGGCGGCCCATGTCGGGGTCGAGGGTCGACATGGGCTCGCTGCCGCGGTTGACGACCGTCACCTCGTAGCCGCGGTTGATGAGGGCCTCGGCCATCTCCACGCCGATGTAGCCGGCCCCGACGACCACCGCGCGGCGGCCACGCGTGCGTGCCAGCGTGTCGAGCAGCGCCTGGCCGTCGTCCAGCGTCTGCACGCCGTGCACCCCGGGGGCGTCCATGCCGGGCATGTCCGGACGGATCGGCCGGGCTCCGGTCGCGATCACGAGTTTGTCGTACGACGTCCAGGACTCGGCGCCGGAGTCGACGTCACGCGCGCGCACCCGCTGTCCGTCGAGGTCGATGTCCGTGACCTCGGTGCGCAGTCGCAGATCGATGTCCCGCGCGCGGTGCTCCTCGGGGGTGCGGGCGATGAGCCGGTCCCGGTCGGTGACGTCACCGCCCACCCAGTACGGGATGCCGCACGCCGAGTACGACGTGAAGTGGCCGCGTTCGAACGCCACGATCTCCAGCTCGTCGGGGCCCTTCAGACGGCGGGCCTGCGACGCCGCGGACATCCCCGCGGCGTCGCCGCCGATCACGACCAGTCGCTCCCTGCGCGTACGGCTCATGTTCATGCGAACACGCTACGGGAGCAGGGCATTTCAGTCCTGCTCGTCAGGCTCGTCAGGCGTGCGCGCGGGCGTGGACCGCGGGGCCGGCCGGGCCGTCGGCAGCGGGCCCAGGGCGCTCGTGGCGGGCGCGGGGCGCGGGCGCCGCGGGAGGCGGGGGCGGACGACGCGCAGCCACAGCAACGTGAGCAGGGCGGCCACCGCCGCGAACGGCAGGACCGCGCCGAGTGCCACCGCGAGCCAGCGCAGCATCGTCACGAACGCGTTCCAGCCGCCCGCGACAGCGTCCACGAACCCCGGGTCGTCGTCCTTGGCCTTCTCCTTCTTCACCGGGGTCTCGGACAGCGACAGGGTGATGGTGGCCAGGCTCGTGCGGTCCTTCAGGGACGCCTGGCGCGCGAGCAGCGCCTCCAGGTCGGCCTGGCGGGTGCTCAGCTCGCCCTCCAGGGTCACCACGTCGCTGAGCTTGGTGGCCTGGTCCATCAGCTCGCGGATCCGGGCCACACTCGCGCGCTGCGACTTGATCCGGCTCTCCACGTCCACGACCTGGTCGGTGACGTCCTCCGCCTTGGCGCTGCGGTCGAGGAGCTTGCCCGCGCCCTCCAGCTCGGTGAGGACCTCGTCGTACTTCTCGACGGGGACGCGCAGCACGACCCGGGTGCGCTCGTGGCCCTCCCCGTCCCGGGTGGTGGTCTCGTTGCCGACGTAGCCGCCCGCGCTCTCGGTACCGGCGCGGGCCTCCTCCAGGGCCTTCGGGACGTCCTTGACCTGCACGGTCAGGGACGCCGTGCGGATGATGTGGCTCGTGGGGAGCTTCGGCGGGGCGGTCGCCCGGGCTCCGCTTCCGGCACCGCCGGGGGCGGCCTCGTTCGCGCCGGCCTTGTCGTTCGCGTGCGGAGCGGCGACTCCCCGGTCGGCGCTGCTGCCGGCGGAGTCCTCTCCTGCGCCGCTGCATCCGGTGAGCGCGAGGGCTCCGGCCAGCAGGAGCGCGGCGAGAGCCGGGGCGGGGTGGCGGGCGGGTCGTCGTGTGCGCATGTGGGCATCCCCCGGGATCGGTTCGGCTGACGTTTCTTCGACGCCCGAGAGGTGCCGGACGTTTGGTCCGGGACGGTTCCGATGCGGTCACGGTCGGGACTCGTGCAGGACACCGGGGCACGGAAGCGCTGTCAGCGGGGTCTGAGAGGCTGGGGGCATGCGCGAAGTTCAAGCCCGTGCGGGCACGGGGCAGGTCGTCGTCATCGGGGCGGGAATCGCGGGACTGGCCGCGGCGCACCGGCTGCTGGAGCGCGGGGCGCGGGTGACCGTGCTGGAGGCCTCCGGCCGGGTCGGCGGCAAGCTGCTGCCCGGGGACATCGCGGGCGCGCGCGTGGACCTCGGTGCCGAGTCGATGCTGGCCCGCCGCCCCGAGGCGGTGGCGCTCGCCCGGGAGGTGGGCCTCGCCGACCGGCTCCGGCCGCCCGCGACCGCGACGGCCTCGATCTGGACCCGGGGCGCGCTGCGCCCGATGCCCAAGGGACACGTGATGGGCGTGCCCGGCACCGCCGCGGCCCTGTCCGGCGTGCTGTCCGACGAGGGCCTCGCCCGCATCGGCCGCGACGCCGAGCTGCCCCGCACGGAGGTCGGCGACGACGTGGCCGTCGGGGAGTACGTGGCGGCGCGCCTCGGCCGCGAGGTCGTCGACCGCCTGGTGGAACCCCTGCTGGGCGGCGTGTACGCGGGCGACGCGTACCGCATCTCGATGCGCTCGGCCGTTCCGCAGCTCTTCCAGGCGGCCCGGAGTCATGCCTCCCTGACGGAGGGGGTCCGCGAGATCCAGGCGAAGGCGGCCGCCGCCCAGCAGACCGGCCCGGTGTTCATGGGCATCCAGGGCGGCGTCGGCACGCTGCCCCTGGCGGTGGCGGAGGCGGTGCGGGCACGCGGGGGCGAGATCCTCACGGGGACGCCGGTGACGGAGCTGAGCCACAGCGCCGCGGACGGCGGCGGATGGCGCGTGGTCGCGGGTGAGCGCGTGCTGCGGGCGGACGCAGTGGTGCTCGCCGTCCCCGCTGCCGCCGCCGCCCGGCTCCTGCGCACGCAGTCCCCCGGGGCCGCCGCCGAGCTCGGCGGCGTCGAGTACGCCTCCATGGCCCTGGTCACCTTCGCCTACCGCCGCGCCGAGGCGGGCCTGCCCGCGGGCAGCGGCTTTCTCGTGCCGCCGGTGGACGGGCGCACCATCAAGGCGTCCACCTTCGCCTCGCAGAAGTGGGGCTGGATCGCCGACGAGCACCCCGACCTCGTCGTCCTGCGCACTTCCGTCGGACGGTACGGCGAGACGGAGATCCTCCAGCGCGACGACAGCGAGCTCGTGGCGGTCTCCCGGCACGACCTGGAGGCGGCGACTGGCCTGGACGCCACACCCGTCGCCACCCGCGTCACCCGCTGGGACGACGGCCTGCCGCAGTACCCCGTCGGCCACCACGCGCGCGTGGCCCGCATCCGCGAGCACGTGGCGAAGCTCCCGGGGCTCGCCGTGTGCGGCGCGCAGTACGACGGCGTCGGCATCCCGGCGTGCATCGCGAGCGCGTACGCCGCCGTCGACCAGATCCACGGTGACCTGCGGGGTGTGCAGGAGCTCACCGCCCACCCGGTGCAGAGCCTGCACGGCGGAGCGGGAGAATGAGGAGCATGAGTGACGACGCCTCCACCACGGCCTCCAGCGCCGAGCCCGACCGCATCCCGAACAAGGGCAAGCTGGCCAAGGACCTCAACGAGGTCATCCGCTACACGCTCTGGTCCGTCTTCAAGCTGAAGGACGTCCTCCCCGAGGACCGCGCCGGGTACGCCGACGAGGTCCAGGAGCTGTTCGACCAGCTCGCGGCCAAGGACGTGACCATCCGCGGCACGTACGACGTCTCGGGCCTGCGCGCCGACGCCGACCTCATGATCTGGTGGCACGCGGAGACCAGCGACGCGCTGCAGGAGGCGTACAACCTCTTCCGCCGCACGAAGCTGGGCCGGGCGCTCACGCCGGTGTGGTCGAACATGGCGCTGCACCGCCCCGCCGAGTTCAACCGCTCGCACATCCCGGCCTTCCTCGCCGACGAGACGCCCCGCAACTATGTGAGCGTCTACCCCTTCGTGCGCTCCTACGACTGGTACCTGCTGCCCGACGAGGACCGCCGCCGCATGCTCGCCGACCACGGCAAGATGGCCCGTGGCTTCCCGGACGTGCGTGCCAACACGGTCGCCTCGTTCTCCCTCGGCGACTACGAGTGGATCCTCGCCTTCGAGGCCGACGAGCTGTACCGCATCGTCGACCTCATGCGTCACCTGCGCGCCTCGGAGGCCCGCCGGCACGTCCGCGAGGAGGTCCCGTTCTTCACGGGCCGCCGCAAGGACATCGCGGAGCTGGTCGCCGGCCTGGCCTGATCAGCCGCGCGGTCGGTCGGCCCCGGGCTGTGCCGGGGCCGCCGGCTGCGACTTCGGCCGCGGCTTGGGCTTCGGCTCCGGATGCGCGGCGCAGTCCGTGCGCCGTCCCGGCAGCCGGCCCTCCAGCAGATACGCCTCCACATGACCGTTGACGCAGGCGTTCGGCCCGCCCGCCAGGCCGTGCGCGCCGGCGTCCCGCTCCGTCACCAGGGCCGAGCCGGCGAGGCGGCGGTGGAGTTCGAGGGCGCCGTCGTACGGCGTGGCGGCGTCCCGCTCGGCGGCCAGGATCAGCGTCGGCGGCAGTACCCCCGGCCCGGCGCCGACGTCGAGCGGCCGCTGCCGCGGTCCCTCCCAGTAGGCGCAGGGCAGGTTCATCCACACGTTGTCCCAGGTCTCGAAGGGCGCCAGCCGAGCGAGCCGGGTGTTGTCCCGGTCCCACACCTTCCAGTCCGTCGGCCAGGGGGCGTCGTTGCACTCGACCGCCACATAGACCGCGCGGGTGTTCTCCGCCTCGGCGGCGGCCTCCGGGCGCTGTTCCGCCTGCTCGACCAGCGGCCCGGGATCGCCCTTGAGGTACGCCGACAGCGCGTGCGCCCGGTGCGGCCACTGGTCGTCGTAGTACCCGGCCTGGAGGAACGCCTCCTGCAACTGCCCGGGCCCGACCTTCCCGCCGGCCGGCTCGACGGCCAGCCGCGACCTCGCCCGCTCGTAGCTGCGCCGCACCTCCCGCGCGGTCCTGCCCAGCCCGTACACGTCGTGGTGCCGGGCGATCCACCTCCGGAAGTCCCGCCAGCGGCCCTCGAACGCCGCCGACTGGTCGAGGTTGTTGCGGTACCAGATCTCCGCCGGATCGGGATCGACCGCCGAGTCGAACACCATCCGCCGTACGTGGGCGGGGAACAGCGTCGCGTACAGGGCTCCGAAGTACGTGCCGTACGACGAGCCCATGAAAGTCAGCCGTTCCTCGCCGAGCGCGGCGCGCAGGACGTCGAGGTCGCGGGCGTTGTTCAGCGAGTGGTAGTGCCGCAGCGCGCCGCCGGCCCGCTCGGCGCAGCCGCGCGCGTACGCCTTCGCCTGCGCGATGCGCTCCTTCTTGTACGACTCCGAGGGGTGCGTCGGCGCCTGGGTGGGTCCCTTGAAGAACCGCTTGGGGTCCTGGCAGGACAGGGGCGCTGAACGGCCGACCCCGCGCGGGGCGTAGCCGACGAGGTCGTACGCGGCCGCGATCCGCTTCCACTCGGGGAGCAGACCGGTGAGGGGGAAGTACAGGCCGGAGGCGCCCGGGCCGCCCGGGTTGTAGACCAGGGCGCCCTGGCGGCGGACCTTGCGCTTGCTGTTGTGCGGGTCCTTGTGCGTGGCCCGGGCGCGGGCGACGGCCAGCTCGATCTGCCGGCCGTCGGGCTCGGCGTAGTCCAGCGGGACGGCGACCGTGCCGCACTGCATGCTGCCCGGGAGGTCCTGCGCGTCGGGACACGGGCCGAAGTCGATGCCTGCCGCCTTCGCCCGCGCGGCGGCCACCGCGGTGCCGCGCAGCTCGGCCGCCGCTGTCGGGCCGTCGGCGTCCGGGGCGGCGGTGAGGGCGCTCAGCAGCAAGGATCCTGCTGCCGAGTAGAGGAGGGCGGCTCTCATCGCGTATCCCTTCGGTGCATGGTGGCGACAAAAGGGATGTTTGGTGCGGCGGTTGGGAAAGGCAAGCACCGTCTGCCGGTGTCGGCACCAATGCCCCTGCGCGCCCCCGGTCTGTCAGCCGTGTGCCCAGGCGGTGTCCGCCTAGCGGTGCGTGAAGGCGGCGCGCAGGTCCGGTTCGCCGATCGCGCTGACACCGCGTACGGCCACGGACGTGAGGTACGTGCGGTCGTCCGCGGTGCCGTCCGCGTTCCGGGTGAGTGCGCCGAGCAGCCGCTGGCCGGCCGGGGAGGCCCAGCGCGAGTACGGGTGGACCTCGATGCGGGCGACGGCCAGAGAGCTCAGGGTCAGGGCGAGCGGCAGCGCGAACCACAGGGCGACCAGATGCCGCGGCATGTCCGGTGGAGCGGGCGTCAGCAGCGCGGCGACGCCGAGACCGAGCACGGCGACGGCCGCCGAGCGGACCTGCCGGACGGCCGCCGCGACCGTCGTGCGGGCACTGTCGGGCACCGCGAGTCCCGCGCGCACCAGCCGGTCGGCGATACCGCGTACCGCGTCCGCCGTGGCGGCGGTTGCCCGCACCGGCGCGATCCGGGACTGCCCCTCGGGGCCGATGGCGCCTATGACCGACCTTTCCATCTCGTCCCGCCCGCGCGGATCGACGACCGTCGCCCAGCCGGTGTGGGCGAGCAGCAGTCGGCGCTGCCGTGCCATGGCGACGAGGGTCACGTCGGCGACCCGCCGGGGCCCGCCGGAGAGGAACGCGGCCTCGTACAGCGTGAGTTCATGGTTCCGGCCGGTGTCCGTGTCGCCGGCCGCGGCGCGTACGGCGGCCAGGCACAGGCGCGTGCACGCCGTGCCGGCCGCGGCCCAGGCCGCCAGTAGGAAAAGAACCCAGAGCATATGTTGTTTGTATGTGACACGGTCCCGGAAACACCATGCCTTGTTCACAATCCGGACCGAGTGTTGTCGGTATGTGACGTTCCGTTTCACTGTTCCGGCGGCGGGCGGAAGGTGGGCGGCGGAAGCGTGGTGGCCGGGTCGGGGGCCGGCGCCGGGGGTGCGGCCGGAGCGGGGGCGCCCGTCGGGGGAGTGCTCCCGGTGGCCATGTCGCGGGCCACGGCGTCGAAGTCGACGTAGCCGGTGGCCTCCAGGACCTTGATGTGGTCGAGGACGGTCGTGTTGGCGTCGTCGGCGAGGTCGCGCACCAGCGAGTTGCGGGTGCTCGCACGGACCTGGGCGACGACCGAGAAGACCCTGCCGTGCGCCAGCCGCAGGATGTTGGCGAACTGGCGGTCGTACTCGGCACCCTGTGCCGTGTCCAGGGTTTCGAGCCACTGCTTCTGCTGGTCGCTGGGCGCGTCCGGAAGGGCGAGGTTCAGTCGCGCGGCGACACCGCGGACCCGTTCGTCGAGGAACCTGTGCCCCTCGACGAGATGCCGGCCCGCCGTCCGGACGGCCGGAGTGGTCCCCTTCGTCTGCGCCTGCCGCCCCGCGGGCAGCTCCCACAGCCCGGCCAGCCGGACCTTGACGAGGAAGTCCTGGTCGAGCGCGGACAACGGGCCGTAGCTCGTGCGCAGCGTCTGGGCGCTCAGCACGTCAGGTCCCGTCCCCGGCCGGTCGGTGTACGACCAGAGGGAGCAGACCAGCGCGGCGAGCGTCGCCGTCAGACACGTGACGATGAGCCCCGTGCCGCTGACGATGCCTCGGCCCTTGACGGGGGGTCGCGGTCGCATGGTGGTGCCTCCTGGTACGGCACCGCACGCTAATGGGCTTCAGGTGCGGAGTTGACATGTTACTGCGGGGTCTACGTCAACTGCCGTACAGGGGCGAATCGTTGTAACGGGGGCAGGAAGGGGCGATTGGGGGAGGGGCGACGGGGGACTCGCCGGGGCAAAGAGGCGCAAAACATTCCATGGCTCCAGGCGGCCGGGACCCGGGTGTTAGCCCGGGCACACTCGCGAGCGGACGGGTGCGGCGGGGCGACTAGCCCACCCGGGTCCTCTGGGCCACCGGGACGCCGTCGCGGCGGTGTGGCCCGTGGCCGCCGCCCGCCCGATGGGCCATGTTGCTGACCGTCGAGCCGATCGGCACCGGCCGGATGCGAAGGAGGCCCCGCGGTGGGCGAGCTGTACATCGACGGCGAGTGGACACAGGCGGCGGCCGGTGGCCGGCGGGAGGTGGTCAACCCCTACGACGCCTCCGTCGTCACCACCGTCGACGAGGCCGACGCCGCCGACGTGGACCGCGCCGTACGCGCCGCCCGGCGCGCCTTCGACCAGGGGGACTGGGCGAACGCCACCTCCCGCCACCGCGCGGACGTCCTGCTGCGCGTCCGTGACCTGCTGCTGCGCGACCAGGAGGACATCGCCCGCACCGAGACCCTCGACACCGGCAAGACGCTGGCCGAGGCCCGCATCGACGTCGAGGACGTGGCGAACGCCTTCCGCTACTTCGCCGAACTCGCGGGCAAGGACGGCGGCCGGGTCGTCGACGTCGGCCCGGACGTCCTCAGCCGCGTCGTCTACCAGCCGGTCGGGGTCTGCGCGCTCATCGCCCCCTGGAACTACCCGCTGCTCCAGGCCTCCTGGAAGGTCGCCCCGGCGCTGGCCGCCGGCAACACCTTCGTCCTCAAGCCCAGCGAGACCACACCGCTCACCACGATCGCCATGATCCGGCTCATCGAGGAGGCCGGCGCACCGCCCGGCGTCGCCAACCTGGTGCTGGGCTCCGGGGCGACCGTCGGCGCGGCCCTGACCGGCCACCCCGAGGTCGACCTGGTGTCCTTCACCGGCGGTCTGACCACCGGGCGGTCCATCATGGCCAGCGCCGCCGAGGGACCGCGCAACATCGCCCTCGAACTCGGCGGCAAGAACCCCAACATCGTGTTCGCGGACGCCGACTTCGACGCCGCCGTGGACTACGCGCTGGACGCCGCCTTCCTGCACTCCGGGCAGGTCTGCTCGGCCGGTTCGCGCCTGCTGGTCCAGGACTCGCTGCACGACCGGTTCGTCGAGACCCTCGCCCGCCGCGCGCAGGCCATCCGGCTCGGCAACGGCCTGGAGGAGGGCACCGAGAGCGGCCCGCTCAGCTCCGCCGAGCACCGGGAGAAGGTCGAGCGCTACATCGCCGTCGCCCAGGAGGAGGGCGCCCGGCTCGTCACCGGCGGCACCCGCCCCGACGACCCCGCCCTGAGCCGCGGCTTCTTCCTGCTGCCGACGATCTTCGCCGACTGCGACCGGTCGATGCGCATCGTCCAGGAGGAGGTCTTCGGCCCGGTGGTCACCGTCGAGCGCTTCGGCACCGAGGACGAGGCGGTCGAACTGGCCAACGACACGCGCTACGGCCTGGCCGGCGGGGTGTGGACCTCCGACGCGAGCCGGGCTCAACGCGTCGCGCAGCGGCTGCGGCACGGCACCGTCTGGATCAACGACTTCCACCCCTACGTGCCGCAGGCCGAGTGGGGCGGCTTCGGCCGCTCCGGCGTCGGACGCGAACTCGGCCCCACCGGGCTGCGCGAGTACCAGGAGGCCAAGCACATCTACCAGAACCTCGCCCCCGCCCCCTCCGGCTGGTTCAAGGGCTGAACGACACAGAAAGCAGGGCACCGCATGGCCCCGACCACCCCGCACGGCGCCGAGTCCGCCTACGACTACGTCATCGTCGGCGGCGGCACCGCCGGCTGCGTGCTCGCCGCCCGCCTGAGCGAGGACCCCGACTGCCGCGTCTGCGTCGTCGAGGGCGGCCCCAGCGACATCGGAGACGAGCGCATCCTGCGCCTGCGCAACTGGATCAACCTGCTGGGCTCGGAGTTCGACTACGGCTACACCACCGTCGAGCAGCCGCGCGGCAACTCCCACATCCTGCACTCACGGGCCCGCGTCCTCGGCGGCTGCTCCTCGCACAACACCCTGATCAGCTTCCTGCCGCTGCCGCAGGACCTCGACGACTGGGTGAGCCGGGGCTGCTCCGGCTGGGACCCGGCGACGATCCTCCCCTACCGCGACCGGCTGCTCACCCGGATCGTCCCGGTGGCCGAGGCCGACCGCAATCCCATCGCCCAGGACTTCGTCACCGCCGCCTCCCGCGCCCTCGGCGTCCCCGTCGTCGACGACTTCAACGCCGAGCCCTTCGCCGACGGCACCGGCTTCTTCTCCCTGGCCTACCAGCCGGAGGGCAACCTGCGCTCCTCCGCGTCCGTCGCCTACCTCCACCCCGTCCTGGACCGGCCCAACCTCACGCTCCTGCTGGAGACCTGGGCGCACCGGCTGCTCCCCGACGAGTCGGGCCGGCTGACCCGCGTCGCCGTCCGGGGCGCCGACGGCGAACCCGCCACCGTGCGGGCCGAACGCGAACTCCTGCTGTGCGCGGGCGCCATCGACACCCCGCGCCTGCTGATGCTCTCCGGACTCGGCCCGGCCGACGACCTGCGCGCCCTGGGCATCGACGTACGGGCCGACCTGCCCGGCGTGGGCGAGAACCTGCTGGACCACCCCGAGTCCGTGATCGTCTGGGAGACGGAGGGGCCGCTGCCGCCCAACTCCGCGATGGACTCCGACGCCGGCCTGTTCCTGCGCCGCGACCAGGGCCAGCCGCGCCCCGACCTGATGTTCCACTTCTACCAGGTGCCGTTCACCGTCAACACCGAGCGCCTGGGCTACCCCGTACCGCCCTACGGGGTGTGCATGACGCCCAACGTGCCGCGCGCCCGCTCCACCGGCCGCATGTGGCTGCGCAGCAAGAACCCCGCCGAGCATCCCGCCCTGGACTTCCGGTACTTCACCGACCCCGAGGGGCACGACGAGCGCACCATCGTGGACGGACTGAAGGTCGCCCGCGAGGTCGCCGCCACCGACCCGCTGCGCGACTGGCTCATGCGCGAGGTCGCGCCCGGCCCGGACGTCGTCTCCGACGCCGCCCTGTCGGAGTACGGCCGTCGCGCGGCGCACACCGTCTACCACCCGGCGGGCACCTGCCGCATGGGCGCCCCGGACGACCGGATGGCCGTCTGCGACCCGGAGTTGAGACTGCTCGGCGTCGAGGGCGTGCGGATCGTCGACGCGTCGGTGTTCCCGACGATGCCCACCATCAACCCGATGGTGACCGTCCTGCTCGCCGCCGAACGCGCCGCCGACCTGATCCTCGACCGGCCCGGCCCCACCGAACAGGAGGCCCGGAAATGACCAGCCCGACGCCCCCCGCACCAGCGGCCGGCACGCCCGGGGGAGAGCCCGGCTCGGAGTTCCGCAAGGACATGGGCCCCTGGGCCAACTTCGCCCTCGGCTTCACCTACCTCTCCCCGGTGGTGAGCACCTACACCCTCTTCGGCATCGCGATCGTCGACGGCGGACCGCCGATGATCTGGGCGTTCGTGCTGGCCGGCTGCGGCCAGTTCCTCGTCGCGCTGATCTTCGGCGAGATCGTCGCCCAGTACCCCATCGCGGGCGGCGTCTACCCCTGGGCCCGGCGGCTGTGGGGCAAGCGCTGGGCGTGGATGACCGGCTGGGTCTACATGTGGGCGCTGCTGGTGACCATCACCTCCGTCGCGTACGGCGCCGGCCCCTACATCGCCATCCTCTTCGGCTTCGACGCCACCGTGCACACCACCGTGCTGTGCACGGCCGTGCTCATCGTCGTCGCCATCCTCATCAACTACATGGGCACCAAGGCACTCTCGCTGGCGGCCATCATCGGTTTCGGCGGCGAGCTCATCGGCGCGCTCGTCGTCGGCATCTACCTGCTGGCCACCCACCGCCACCACGGCATCGGCGTCATCTTCGACACCTACGGGACCGAAGGAGACGGTTCCTACCTGCCGGCCTTCCTGGCAGCCGCCATCATCGGCTTCTACCAGTACTACGGCTTCGAGGCGTGCGGCGACACGGCCGAGGAGGTCGCCCACCCGGGCCGCGTCATCCCCCGCGCGATGCGCCGCACCATCTACATCGGCGGTGCCGCGGCCACGTTCACCTGCATGTCGCTGCTGCTGTCGGTCACCGACTTCAACGCGGTCATCTCGGGCGAGGTGGCCGACCCGGTGGTGGACGTGCTGTACGACGCCATGGGCGAGACCGGGGCGCGGCTGGTGATGGCCGTGGTGCTGATCTCCTTCCTGTCCTGCACGATCAGCCTCCAGGCCGCGGCCGGGCGGCTCATCTACTCCTACGCCCGGGACGAGATGATCGCCGGGCACCGGCTGCTGCGGCGGTTCGCCCACGCCCGCGCGGTACCCGGCTACGCGCTGTTCGTCTCCGCGGCGGTGCCGCTGCTCATCGCCTTCGCCTCACTGTTCTCCGAGGACGCCCTCACCAACATCGTCTCGTTCGCGATCCTCGGCATCTACGGCTCGTTCCAGATGGTGGTGCTGGCCGCGCTGCGCGCCCGGCTCAAGGGGTGGCGTCCGGCGGGCGAGTTCACCCTGGGCCGCTGGGGCCTGCCGGTGAACATCGGGGCGCTGGCCTACGGCATCTTCGCCATCGTCAACATCTGCTGGGCCCGCAGCCCGGAGAAGCCGTGGTACGAGAACTGGATCGTCCTGCTGTGCGGTGCCGTGGTGGTCGGGACCGGCGTGCTGTACATGTTCACCACCCACCACTACGGCCGTGGCGACGCGGCCGCCGGTGACGCCGTGCCGGAGGACAAGGCCGAGGCGGTGCCCAAGCGCTGACGGGCGATCCCCGCGTCAACGCCGCAGCAGCGCCTTCCGGGTGGCGCGGGCCAGCCGGCGGACCGGGCGTCGCGAGCGCGGCGCGGGTCCCGACCGCTCCAGCCACCACTCCCGCAGCTCCCGCCGCGCCGCGGCGTCGCCGGGCCGCCCGGCGGACAGCAGGTGCTCGGCGAAGGTGAGCGCGTCGCGCCGGTAGCCGCCGGTCATCGGCTGCGTCTGGGCGTACGCGAGGAAGGCCGTACGGTAGTCCGCCCCGAGGACCTCCGGCAGTTCGGGCGCGACCTTCGCCACGACGTCCGCCCGCTTCGCGGCGAGCGCCCGTGCCTGTACGCCGACCCGCGCCCGGTCGAACCCCTCGGGCACGGGCGTCCCCGCGACCAGCGCCGACAGCAGCGCGGCCTGCGCGACCCCGAGCCGCTGCCGGGCCTCGTCGGTGCCCGTGTGTTCGGGCCGGCCGGTGGCGCCCCGTGTCGCCCCGGCCGCCCCGGTCTCCTGGCCCTGCTCCGTCGCCCCGTCACTGCGCGCGGGAACGTCGGCGCGGACCTCGCTCCAGCCGCCGGGCGCGGCCCCCGGCCGCCGCGCGGCGACCGCGTGGCCCGCCGCGCGCACCTCCGCCTTCACCCGCTCGACGGCCCCCGCCTCCACGGCCCGCCGGATCGAGGCCAACTCGGCCTCCAGCTCCGCCGGTTCCGGGAAGTTCTCGTCGCGTTCCAGCAGGACCCCAGGAGGGGACACGCGGGAGGCGAGGTCGGTCAGGACGTCGAGGACCGGCCGGGGGACGGGGTGGGCGTGACTGTCGTGCCAGACGCCGTCGCGTTCGAAACCGCCGGCGACATGGACGTAGGCGATGGCCTCCAGGGGCAGCTCGGCGAGGGCCTTGGCTGGGTCCTCGGCGCGGTTGACGTGGTTGGTGTGCAGGTTGGCCACGTCGATGAGGAGCCGGACGCCCGTGCGGTCGGCCAGCTCGTACAGGAACTGGCCCTCCGTCATCTCCTCGCCCGGCCAGGAGATCAGCGCGGCGATGTTCTCGACGGCCAGCGGCACCGGCAGCGCCTCCTGCGCGATGCGCACGTTCTCGCACAGCACGTCGAGCGCGTCCCGGGTCCGCGGGACGGGCAGCAGATGCCCGGCCTCCAGGTGCGGGGTCGCCGTCAGGGCACCGCCGGCCCGTACGAACGCAATGTGCTCGGTGACCAGCGGCGAGCCGAGTGCCTCCACCCGCTCGGCCAGCGCGGCCAGACGGCCTTCGTCGGGCCGGTCCGCACCCCCGAGGCCGAGCGAGACGCCGTGCGGCACCACGGTGACGCCGCGCTCGCGCAGCCGCCGCAGCGACTCGGGCAGATGCCCGGGGCAGACGTTCTCGGCCACGGTCTCGACCCAGTCGATGCCCGGCATGCGCTCCACGGCGTCCGCGATCTCCGGTCGCCACCCGATGCCCGTCCCCAGTCGCTCCATCGTCCCCTCCTCCGCACCGCCGGTTCCTCGAACGTGAGGGGGGTATGGCCCAGCCGTCCGCCCCCGAACCCCGCCATGGGCGCCTTCAGAGGAACATTTGAGGTTCGGCCCCCGACGGCCCCGGCTCCACCGACGGAGGCACCGGAGTCGCGCCACCCCCCGATACGTCGTAGACCGGACGTATGCGCGATGGCAGCGAGCGGTGGGTGTGGGCCGGCGCCGGGGGACTGGTGGTCGCCGTCGGCACGGCTTATTTCCTGCTGCCGCTGGAGGGGCTCGGCGACGACCGCTCCTGGCTGGGCTGGCCGCTGTTCGTCCTGTGCCTGGGGCTGCTGGCCGCGCTGCTGCTGCGCCAGGTGCGCTACGTCATGCTCGAGAAGCCGCACACCCGGCCCGGCGTCATGATCGTGCTGCTGATGTGCCTGGCCGTGCTGGTCTTCTCCTCGGGGTACTACACCCTCGCCCAGCAGCCGGGCCAGTTCACCGGCCTGAGCACCCGCGTCGACGCGCTGTACTTCACCGTCGTCACGCTCGCGACCGTCGGCTACGGGGACATCACCCCGAGCGGGCAGGAGGCCCGTCTCGTGGCGGTCGCCCAGATCCTGTACACGTTCGTCTTCCTCACGGCGGGGGCCACCGCGCTCTCGCGCCGGCTGCACGCGGTGGTCGCCGCACGCGACCGGCGTCCGCCGTCCTCCTGACCCGGGGGCGGCTGCTACGCCGCCCGGGTGGAGCGGTAGTTGAACACCGACCACAGCACGAACAGGCCGGTCACGATCATGATGATCGACCAGAACGGCTGGTACGGCAGCCACATGAAGTTCGCGATCAGCGCCAGTCCGACCACGACCGCGCCCACGACCCGGGCCCAGGCGGCCCCGGTGAACAGGCCGAACCCGGCCGCCACCACGAGCACACCGACGATCAGGTGGATCCAGCCCCACGCGGTCAGGTCGAACTCGAAGACGTACTCGCCGAAGCTCGTGTACACCTCGTCGTCGGCGATCGCCGTGATGCCCTGGAGCACCGCGAACAGGCCGTAGACGACCATCAGGGTGCCGCCGAGAGCGATACCCCCGCTCGCCCAGGGATCGCCGGTGCCGCCGGAGCCGCCTGGCGTCCGGTCGGGGGCGGGCGGAGCGGGGGGAGGGGGCGCGGCGCTGGTCATGGCTGCCTCCTGGTCGGGTTGTCCGGTAACCCCACTGGAGCACCCGGCCGCGACCGGCGCGCCCGCGGCTACTCCGAACGGGTGGCCACCCGGCCGCCCGGCGCGTACGGCTCCTCGCGCAGCGCGGGGTGGTCCGCGACCACCGTGCACGAGCCGGGCGCGATCTCGGTGAACCCCGCGTCGCGGACCAACGGCAGCCCGCTGCCCGTCAGTCCGGGCCAGCGGGCCGGGTCGGCCGTCCGTACGGCGAGCGGGAAGCCCGCGTCGTGCCAGGCGGCCCGCTCCTCGTCGGGCAGCTCCCACCAGGCCAGTTGCGCGGCGTGGCCGGCCTGGGCCATCGCCTTGCCGGCCGACATGCCGAGGTCGGGGTTCAGCCACAGCACGGGGGCGGCCGGGTCCGCCTCCACGGGCGGTTCAGGGTCGTCCAGGTCGGTGCCGGAGACCTGGAGGCGGGCCAGGTCCTTGGGCCAGCCGTCCAGCGGGACCGGCGGGAAGACCCGCACCTCGGCCGCCTTGCCGGTGACCGTGATACCGGGCAGGGCCTCGGCCCGCCGCCACTCGGCGCCGCGCGCCCGCCGCACCACCTTGCGGATCCTGGCGTCCTGCCAGGCCCGCACCGCCTGCGCCCACGGCCCGTCGCCGGCCGACCGCTCGTCGCTGAGGATCGTCAGCACGGCCCGCGCGGCCGTCTCCAGCGCGTCCGTGCGCGCCGGCGGGTCCGCCCGCTCGATCCGCACGACCAGCGGCAGCACGAACTGCGGGGCCGTGTCGCGGTCCGAGGGCTCGGAACGGAAGGGGCTGTCACTCACGGGCGTGGGGTCTTCGCTCACGAATCCCAGTGTGCCAGCCGGAAGATCGTGGAGGATGGGGCCCATGCGACCCGACCTCTGCCTGGAGAACGCGGGCCGTCGCTACGGCCTGCGCGGTCCCTGGGTGCTGCGCGGCGTCGACCTGACGGTGTCCCCGGGCCGGCTCGTCCGCGTCGAGGGCGCCAACGGCAGCGGCAAGTCGACCCTGCTGCGGCTGCTCGCCGGCATCGACGCCCCCAGCGAGGGCCGGATCACCGGCCGCCCGCGCACCGCGTACGTCCCCGAGCGGTTCCCGCCGGCCCTGCCGTTCACCGCCGTCGGCTACCTCACCCACCTGGGCACCGTGCACGGCCTGACCCGCACGGGGGCCGCCCGAGCCGCCGCCGAGTGGCTGGAGCGCCTCGGGGCCGCCGCGTACGCCGATACGCCGATGGCCCGGCTGTCGAAGGGCAGCAGCCAGAAGGTCGCGGTCGCCCAGGCCCTGCTGGGGGAGCCGGAGCTGCTGGTCCTGGACGAGGCGTGGACGGGCCTGGACACCGACGCCCGCGCCGCGTTGGAGCGGGCGGTCGCCGAGCGCACGACGGCCGGCGGATCGGTGGTGTTCGTCGACCACGACCCGCGCCGCCTCGCCGGCCTGCCCGACGCCATGTACACCGTGCGCGACGGGAGCCTCGTCGAGCGGGCCGTGCCGGGACCGTCGCCGTCCGGACCGCAGGTCACCGTCGAGGTCCAGGGCCCGCCGGAGGCACGGCTCCCCGACGCCGTGCGGCGGACCGTCACCTCCGCCGAGGAGACCGCGCCGGGCAGCCACCGCCTCACCGTCGCCGCCCCGCACTCCGACGTCCTGCTCCGCGCCCTGCTCACGGCCCGCCCGCCCTGGCACGTGGTGAGCGTGGCGCGGCAGGCGGACGCCCCCGGGAGCCGCCGATGACCGCCCTCCTGCGCTACCACGCCGCCCTGCTGCTGCGCTCCCAGCGCTGGCTGCCGCCGTTCCTGCTGTACGCCGCGTTCCTCGCGGTCAGCGTCCAGGCAGGGCAGCCGGTGCTCGACTCGCTCGGCTACACGGCCGCCGCGCTGCTGCCCGTCGCCGCCTGGCTGGCGCGGATCTGTGTCACGGCCGAGCCGCAGGCCGCGCGCGGCTGTGTGGCGGCGGCCGTGGGGCCCGCGCGCGCCCATGTGGCCTGCCTGCTGGTGGCGTTGTCCGGGGCGGCGGCGCTCGGCACGGTCGCGACCCTCGGCGTGACGCTGCTGAGCGCTCCGGTCGCCTCGGACCACCGCACCCCGGTGCCGCTCGCCCCCGCCTGCGGGGCCGGGCTGCTCGCGGCCCTGGCCTGCGCGCTGCTCGGCACGGCCGTCGGCGCGCTCACCAGCCGGCCGCTGCTGCGGTCGCGGGGCCGTGCCGTCCTGGCCCTGCTGCTCGCGGCGCTGCTGTCCCTCGTGGCCACCGGCTCCCCGGCCCAGGCGGCGGTGCAGGGCCTGGTGACCGGCTCCCGGTCGGGCACCGTCCCGCTGCCGCTGTTGCCCCTGGCCGCGGCAGCCCTGGTCACGGCCGCCGCGCTGGCCCTGGCCGGTGCGCTCGCGGCCCGCAGATCAACCTGAGCAGGCGGTGCGCTGCGCCTCCTGCCACTCGCAGACCGGGCAGAGGGTGATGCCCTTGTACGACTCCGGGTACTCCGTCGGCTCCCGGCACAGCACGCACTCCGCGTACGGCGGGCCTTCCGCCACGGGCGGCCTGGTCGCGTCGATCAGGCAGTAGTCGTCCTCGCTCATACGTCCAGCGTAGGCCGGTCAGGGCCGTGCGCCCACGGCCCCGATCAGTTCGGACACCTTCACGAACCGGAAGCCCTCGCGACGCAGCCCGGGCACGATCGCGCGCACCGCCCGTTCGGTCGCCGGGGCGGCGCTGCGGGTGCAGTGCAGCACCACCACCGACCCCGGCCGCACCCCGTCCAGCACCTGCCGGGCGACCACGTCCGGGTCCGTCTCGAACGCGTCGCCGCCGACCACGTCCCACTGCACGGCGGTCACACCGGTCGGCGTCAGCGCCTTCAGCGCCCGCCGGTCGTAACAGCCGCCGGGGAAACGGAAGTACGGCATCGGGTCCGCCACACCCGCCTTCCGGAAGGCGGCGTACGCCCGCTCCACGTCCGACCGCATCCGTCCCTCGGGCACGGTCGGCAGGCCGTAGCAGTCCGGTGTGTACGCGTAGTGGCTGTAGGAGTGGTTGGCGACCTCGAAGAGGGGGTCCCGGCCGATGGAACGAGCCTGGTCGGGGTACTGCTCGGCCCACCGCCCGGTCATGAACACGGTGGCGGGCACCTTCAGCGCCCGCAGTGTCGAGATCAGCCGCGGATGGTCGAACCGCTCACCCGCCGCCGCCCGTGCCCCCTGCCCGGCGGTCATGTCGGCGTCGAAGGTGAGGGCGACGGTCCTGCCGCGGGTGCGGGGGCCGTGCTCGAAGACCGGGGTCAGGCCGGCGGGGCCGGGGGCGAGGGTCGGAGGGCGCGACGGCGGCGCGGACACCGGCGGCGAGGGCGGCGGCGCGGGACGGCCGGTCCCGCACGCGGCGAGGAACGTGCCCAGGGCACACACGGCGGTGACCCGGCGGAGTACGGTGATCACCGTATGAAGATATGAGCGGGATCGTCCTCTTATGCGTAACGGCTGCCGGCGTCACCCGGCCGTCAGAGGTCGCGCTGCTCCAGCGGCTTGGTCGCCGGGCCCTGGATCACCTTGCCGTCCGTGTCGAAGCGGGAGCCGTGGCAGGGGCACTCCCAGGCGCGTTCGGCGGAGTTGAAGGCGACCAGGCAGCCCAGGTGGGTGCAGCGGGCGGAGACGGAGTGCAGGTTGCCGTCGTCGTCCCGGTAGACCGCGAGGCGGTGGTGCCCGTCGGCGCGGACCACGGCCCCCTCGCCGGGCGGCAGGGACTCCACCGGCGGCGCGGGCCGCAGCCGGTCCCCGACGAAGTGGCCGGCGACCTTGGCCTGGGTCTTGAGGAACGACGGCGCCTCCCGCACGGCGGGCTTCACCCGGCGCGGGTCGTACAGCCCGCTCCACTCGCGCTCCTCGCCGGTGATCTGCGCGGCGAGCAGACTGCCCGCCATGATGCCGCCGGTCATGCCCCAGCCGCCGAAGCCGGTGGCCACATAGGCGTGCCGGGCGCCCGGGTGCAGCGGGCCGACCATCGGCACGGTGTCGGTCGGGCTGTTGTCCTGCGTGGCCCACCGGTTGGTGACGTCCAGGTCCGGGAAGTGCTCGACGGCCCAGGCGGTGAGGCGTTCGAAGGCGGCCCGCGGGTCGCCCGTGCCCGGCGTGAAGTGCTCACCGGTGACGATGAGCAGACGCCGGTCCCCTTCGTACGGTGCCGTGCGCACCGAGCGGGTGTTCTCATCCGGCGTGATGAACATTCCGTCCGGGTCCCGGTCCGCGGGGATCGTCCCGGCGACGACCAGTTCGCGCTTCGGTGTCAGCCGGGCGAACAGCAGAGCCCGGTCGAAGATCGGGTAGTGCGTCGCGACGACGACGTCCCGGGCCCGCACCGTCGCCCCGGTCGTGGTCGACAGCCGGCACGGCTCGCCCTCGTCCAGGCCGAGCACCGTGGTGTCCTCGAAGATCCGCCCGCCCTGTTCGACCAGGTCGGCGGCGAGGGCCAGCAGGTACTTGCGGGGGTGGAACTGGGCCTGGCCGGTGACCCGGACCGCGCCCGCCACCGGGAAGGGCAGCCCGGTCTCCGTCACGAACGAGGCGGGCAGCCCGGCCTCGGCGGCCGACCGCGCCTCGGCGCGCAGTTCCTCCACCCGGCCCGCGTCGCAGGCGTACGTGTAGGCGCTCCTGGTCTCCCAGTCGCAGTCGATCCCCAGTTCCTCGGCGATCCCGGCCGCGCGCTCGATCGCCTCGGACTGGGAGCGGGCGTACAGCCGCGCGCCCTCGGGGCCGCGGGTGCGGCGCAGCTTGTCGTAGACGAGCGTGTGCAGGGCGGTGACCTTGGCGGTGGTGTGCCCGGTGACCCCGGCGGCGACCCGCCCGGCCTCCAGTACCGCCACGCTCCGGCCGGCCCGCGTCAGCTCCCACGCCGTGCTCAGTCCGGCGATCCCGGCGCCGATCACCGCCACGTCGACGTCCAGGTCCTCCGTCAGGGCCGGATGGCGACCGTCGGGTGCCGTCTCCATCCAGTACGAGCTGCTGACCTGCTGCTTCTCGCTCATGAGCCACCGAGTACCCCTGACTGCCCGCTTCAGTGTGCCGACGTGCCGCTTTACAGAAGGGGCCGGCAGGGCTAACGTACAACCAAATGGTTGTAGATGTGGATGAGCTGAACGACGAGACGGTGGACCGGCTGTTCCACGCCCTGGCCGACACCACACGGCGGGACATACTGCGCCGCTGCGTGCGCGGGGAGCTGTCGGTCTCGCGGCTGGCCGAGGCCTATCCGATGAGCTTCGCGGCGGTGCAGAAGCACGTCGCGGTGCTGGAACGGGCCGGTCTCGTCAGCAAACAGCGCAGCGGACGGGAGCAGCTCGTGCGCACCGACCCCGACGCGGTGGGCCGCGCCCGCCAGGCCCTCGACGAGCTCGAGTCGGCATGGCGCGGACGCGTGGACCGGATGGCCCGGCTGCTCGCGGAGGACGCCGGTGCCGAAGAGCCGGAAGATCCCGGTCACCAAGAGAACGACACCCCGGAAGGACCCCGAAGATGAGCGTCACCAGTGTCGACAAGGACCTCGACAACCTCACCCTCACCCTGATCGCCGACTTCGCCGCCCCGGTGGAGCGGGTGTGGCGGCTGTGGGCCGACCCCCGGCAGCTGGAGCGCTGGTGGGGCCCGCCGTCCTACCCGGCGACCGTGGAGCAGCACGACCTGACCCCCGGCGGAGAGGTCACGTACTTCATGACCGGCCCGGAGGGCGACCGGCACCGCGGCTGGTGGCGTGTCTCCTCGGTCACCGAGCCGACGGCCCTGGAGTTCACCGACGGCTTCGCCGACGATGACGGAAAGCCCAAGGACGACATGCCGACCATGTCCGTGACGGTGCGGCTCACCGAGCACGGTGGCGGGACCCGGATGGAGATGCGCTCCCTCTTCGACTCCCGTGAACAGATGGAGCAGCTGGTCTCCATGGGCATGGAGGAGGGCCTGAAGGAGGCCGTCGGCCAGATCGACGCCCTGCTGGCCGCCTGACCGCCGGGATCAGGACCGATCGCCCCGGTCAGGACTCCCGCAGCAGCCGCTTCCGGCACTCCGCCACGTCGAAGTCCGCCTCCGGATACCGCGGATCCAGCTCCCGCAGGTGCTCCAGGAGCAGTGTGCTGACCGCCCAGTTGCGGTACCACTTGTGGTCGGCCGGGACCAGGTACCAGGGCGCGTACGAGGTGCCGCAGTGCTCCAGGGCCCTCTCGTATGCGTCCTGGTACGCGGGCCACAGGGCGCGGTCGTCGATGTCGGACGGGGCGAACTTCCAGCGCTTCTCCGGCTTGTCGAGGCGTCTGAGCAGGCGGCGGCGCTGCTCGTCGTAGGAGATGTGCAGGAAGCACTTGACCAGGGTCACGCCGTCGTCGGCGAGGGACCGCTCGAAACGGTTGATCCGCTCGTAGCGGCTTTCGGCCATGGCGCGTGGCACGAGGTTCCGGACGCGGGCGACCAGGACGTCCTCGTAGTGCGAGCGGTCGAAGATGCCCAGTTCGCCGGGGAGCGGGAGCGCCTTCTCCACGCGCCACAGGAAGGGGTGCGCGCGCTCCTCGGCGGTCGGTGCCTTGAACGCCGTGATCCGGCAGCCGGCCGGGTTGAGCAGGCCGATGACGTGCTTGACCGTGCCGCCCTTGCCGCTGGTGTCCATGCCCTGGAGGACCAGCAGGACGCGGCGCCGGTCGCCTGCGGTGCTCGCCGCCCACAGCCGTTCCTGAAGGCCGGCGAGCTGCTCGCCGATCCGGACCGTGGCGGCCTTGCCCGCGGTCTTGCCGTCCGGGCCGCCGGGGGTGGTGGCGGCGTCGTGACGGGACAGATCGACCGGCTCACCGCCGGGGAGGCGCAGCCGCTCCCGCAGCGAGGTCCCGCGCTCGTCCCCGTCCTGCTTCTTTCTGTCCTTCTCCGTCACCGGGCCCCCTTCCGGTCTGTGCCTCGATCGTCCGCCGGGGCGCCGGGTTCCGCACCCGGCGCCCCGGACGGGAGCAGAGCCGGGCTTACCGGCGCCAGGGGCCCGTCACCGCGAAGGTGGTGCCGGGGGTGTAGCAGTTGACGTACATCGTGTCGCCGTCGGGCGAGAAGGTCACCCCGGCGAACTCGCCCCACTCGGGCTCCTCAGGGGTGCCGATGTTCTGGCTGCCCCGGGCCATCGGGTACACCTCGCCGCGCCGGGTGACGCCGTAGACGTGCTGGGCGCCGTTGCCGTCCTCGCAGACCATGAGGCCGCCGCTGGGTGCCAGGCAGATGTTGTCCGGCGACTCTCCCGGCAGCTGGACGTCGGTGTCCGGGCCGAAGACGATCACCAGGGTGAGCCGTCGCCGGTCCGGGTCGTAGCGCCAGATCTGCCCGAAGTGGTCGGCCGCCGACCCCTCCGCGCTGCGGGCGAACGACGACACGAAGTACACCGACCGGCCGCCCCAGTAGCAGCCCTCCAGCTTCTGCGCGTGCGTGATGCCCCTGCGGCCGAAGTCCTGGAGCCGGATCGGCGTCTGCGCCGCCTGCGGGTCCGGTACGTCCACCCACTCGACGCCGTCGAACTCCGCGCCGATGTCCTGGATCGAGGACAGATCCGGCACGCCGGGCACACGCATGGCCTGGAGCCGGCCGCCCGCGCGCAGCGAACCCCGCCCGCCCAGTGGCCTGTCCGGCAGGAAGCGGTAGAACAGGCCGAAGGGCTTCTGGAAGGCGTCCTCGGTCTCGTACACCACCCCGCGCCGGGGGTCGACGGCGATCGCCTCGTGCTGGAAGCGGCCCATCGCGGTCAGCGGTACGGCTCCCGTGCGGTGCGGATCGACCGGGTCGACCTCGAAGATGAAGCCGTGGTCCTTGGCGTAGCCGTTGGTGCCCGCCCTGTCCTCGGTCTCCTCGCAGGTCAGCCAGGTGCCCCACGGGGTGGGGCCGCCCGCGCAGTTCACGGCCGTGCCGGCGATCGCGACGCGTTCCGACAGGACGTTGTTGCGGGAGTCCAGCGTCAGGGCCGTGCAGCCGCCCTTGCCCGCCGGATCGTAGGTGAGGCCCTCGACCGTCGGGACGGGGACCCTGCCGTCGGCGCGGTTCTCGTGGTTGCGGACCAGATGGACCCGGCCGCCTCTGCCCGCGAAGGCCGACATGCCGTCGTGGTTGGAGGGGACCTTGCCCTCGCCGGAGCTGAGCGGGTCTCCTTCGCGGGAGAGGACCCGGTAGCGGAAACCTTTCGGCAGGTCGAGCAGGCCCTTGGGGTCGGGGACGAGCGGGCCGTAGCCGCCGCCGTGGCCGAGGGGCTGGGCGGCGGCGGTGCCGGCGAAGAGTTCGGCCAGGGCGCCGGAGAACGCAATGCCGGCGCCCACGGCGCCCGTCCCGGCGAGCACCTGACGTCGTGTGGCGATACGACCGGATTCGGTCATGGGGAAACCTTCCTGCTGGCGGACAGGAACTGTGATCCCGCTGTGTCTATCACCTGGTGCGGGTCACGGGAACCACGCGCGTAGCGTGGCTCACTGCTCGACCGCGCGCCGCAGCTCGTCGATGGCCTGTTCGGTCGTGTCGACGGGGTGTTCCGCCGGCGCCGGTGCCGGCCGGCTCCCCTCCGGATGGGCCGCTTCCTGCTGGGCCCCTTCCTGATGGGCCGCCTCCTGGTGACCCCTCTCCAGGAACCGCAGGAGCTCCACCGGAATGGGCAGCACCAGCGTGGAGTTCTTCTCCGCCGCCACGGCCATGACCGTCTGGAGCAGGCGGAGCTGGAGCGCGGAGGGTGTGTCGGCCATCTGGTGAGCGGCCTGGGCCAGCTTCTTCGAGGCCTGGTACTCGGCGTCGGCGTTGATCAGCCGGGCTCGCCGCTCACGGTCGGCCTCGGCCTGGCGGGCCATGGAGCGCTTCATGGTGTCCGGGAGGGACACGTCCTTGATCTCCACACGGTCGATCGTGACGCCCCACTCCACGGCCGGGCTGTCGATCATCAGCTCCAGGCCCTGGTTGAGCTTCTCCCGGTTGGACAGGAGGTCGTCCAGTTCGCTCTTGCCGATGATCGAGCGCAGGGAGGTCTGTGCCATCTGGGAGACGGCGAAGCGGTAGTCCTCGACATTGACGACGGCGGCCGCCGGGTCCACGACCTTGAAGTACACGACCGCGTCGACCCGCACGGTCACGTTGTCCCGCGTGATGCCCTCCTGGGCGGGCACCGGCATGGTCACGATCTGCAGGTTGACCTTACGCATCCGGTCCACCGCGGGGACGATCAGGTTGAACCCGGGACGCCGCACCTCCCCGTGCAGCCGTCCGAGCCGGAACACGACGCCGCGCTCGTACTGCTTGACGACCCGAGCCGCCGAGGCCAGATAGACCAGCCCTCCGGCTGCTGCCGCCGCCACCGCCCCGATCAGCTCTTCGACCATGCCGACCTCCCCGTCCAGAGGTCCGATTCGTCTGTTGCTGTAACGATATGCCTGGACTCGGGGTCGGGGCCATGCCCTGGAAGCTGGGGCGGACACGCGAAGGTCCGGGGCGCGCCGCTGAGGCGCGCCCCGGACCAGGGGCTGTCGGAGTCCCGGCTACGTCACTACGCGGCCGTGACCTTCTCGGCCTCCGGTGCCGGCTCCGGCTCCGTGACCTTCACCGGCTCCGTGCCCGTCGCGCTGTGGCGTTCGGCCCAGCTCTCCAGGGCCGTGCGGCAGGCGTGGTCGAGGTGGTGCAGACCCGAGAGGTCCAGCTCGACCGGGCGGTCCTGGGGCAGGCTCTCCAGGCTGTCGAGGATCTTCGGCAGCCGCAGGAACGTCGCGTTGCCCGACAGGTACGCCTGGATCGGACCGGCGCCCTTGTCGATGACCTCCAGCTTGACGTGCGAGGCCTCCCAGGCGGTCTTGACGACCGACAGGGCCAGACCGATCAGGACACCCTCGAACATGTTCACCGCGACGATCGACACGGCGGTGACCACGAGGATCAGCGCCTCGCCCTTGTGAGCCCGCCACAGCGCCACGACCTGGCGGAACGGGATCAGCTTCCAGCCCGCGTGCACCAGGATGCCGGCAAGGGCGGGCAGCGGGATCAGGGCCAGGGCCCACGGCATCGCGGCGGCGAACAGCAGCAGCCACACGCCGTGCAGCACACGGGACGCCTTGGTCTTCGCGCCCGCGTTGACGTTCGCCGAGCTGCGGACGATCACCGCGGTCATGGGCAGCGCGCCGAGCAGACCGCACACGGTGTTGCCCGCGCCCTGGGCGATCATCTCCTTGTTGTACTGGGTGCGCGGACCGTCGTGCAGCCGGTCCACGGCCGCCGCGCTGAACAGGCTCTCCGCGGAGGCGATCAGTGCGAACGCGATGATCGTGCCCCAGATGGCCGGACCGGCCAGCTGGCTGAGGGCCTCGGTCCCGGGCGGCTGGATGACGCCGAGCAGGCCCTCCACCTCGACCGTGGCGACCGGCAGGCTGAAGGCGAGCGTGGCGACCGTGGCCAGCACCACCGCCGCGAGGGCGCCCGGCACGGACTGCACGGCCTTCGGCAGCTTCTTCCACAGCACGATGACGGCGATGGAGCCCGCGCCGATCGCGAGCGAGGTCATGGCCTCGGTGCTGCCCAGCGCGTCGGTGAACGCCCCCGGCAGCCCCGCGATCTTGCCGATGCCGGACTCCGGTGCCTTCAGGCCCGCCGCCGCGTAGATCTGCCCGGCGATGATCACCAGGCCGATGCCGCAGAGCATGCCCTCGACGACGGAGACGGATATCGCCCTGAACCAGCGGCCTATCCCGAGGAAGCCCATGGCGAGCTGGAGCAGACCGGCCATCAGCACGATCACGCCGAGCGCGGCCACCCCGAACTGGCTGACGGCCTCGAAGACCAGCACGGTCATGCCGGCGGCGGGCCCGGACACCTGGAGGCTGCTCCCGCGCATGAGGCCGGTGACAAGGCCGCCCACGATGCCGGTGATCAGGCCGAGTTCGGCCGGGACGCCGGAGGCGACGGCCACGCCGATGCAGAGCGGCACGGCGACGAGGAAGACGACGATGGAGGCGAGGAAGTCCTGCCTCAGGTAAGGGAACTTGGTCATGGCGTCCCTCACAGGGTCTCGAAGGTGTCGGTCTCCGCGTGGTGCTGCCACACGGTTCCGGTGTGCACTTCGTAGAACCATGCGTGCAGGCCGAGTCGGCCCTCCGCCAGCCGGCGCTCGATGAACGGGTACGACCGCAGTCGCAGGACCTGGGTGAGGACGTGGTTCTGCACGGCTTCGGCGACCGTCGGGTCGGCCGGGTCCTCGCACTTGGGCTCTTCGGCGGCGTGCGCGAGCCAGTCGCGCACCGCCGGCACGCCGGCGAGGTCGTCGCCCCGGACCACCGCGCCCACGGCACCGCAGTGCGAGTGGCCGCAGACCACGATGTCCTTGACGCCGAGCACTTCCACGGCGTACTCGATGGTGGCCGCCTCGGACGTGGGGTGCTCCAGGGCGTGCGGGGGGACGATGTTGCCCGCGGTGCGCAGCTCGAAGAGCTCGCCGGGCCGGGCGCCCGTGATCAGGGCCGGTACGACCCTGGAGTCGGAGCAGGTGATGAACAGGACGTCGGGGGACTGGCCCTCGGCGAGGCGGGCGAACTCCTCAGGGCGCTGTCCGAACATGCGGGCGTTGTCGATGAGGGGTTGCATAAGTGGTGACTCCTCCTGGCGCGCAGTGGGGGCGCGTCGGACGGGCATGACAGAGATGGGGGATGGAACTGCTCTGTTCCTCAGCAGCGGAAGACCTGAAGCGCTGCCGGAGTGCGCGACGCCGAGGATCTCGACGTGCGTTCGTGCGCGACGCCGGGTGTGACCCGGTCCGGTGCTGTCGGCGGGATGAGCCTCAGCAGGTGCCGATCGGGCGCCGAGGGCGCTGAGTCGGTGCTGTGGAACCGGTCGCGGGTCCGCAGGGGGCCGGTCGGGCCCCCGTGGTGTCCGGCGCGGCAGTTCGCGATCTCGTCGCGCAGAGCCTTCCCGGAAAGCTTGGTTCCGGGGCGCGAAGACTTGCCGGAAGGTTCAGTTCCGGGCTGAGCCTTGGCCTCTACTTCACTGGGCGTGTGCGCGGATGCGAAGGACGCCGTCGGTGCGAAGAGCTGGAGGGCGAGCAGGACGGCGGCGAGGATCGAAACCACGGTCCGTGCCGTCGTACCTCGGTACATGCGCCCCCCTTCAGGTGATTCGCACATCTAGCGCTGACCAACACTTGGTCAACTGCTGGTCAAGAAACACGTTAACCCTGCAAAGTCGTTTGCAGGGTTAACTTAACGTTTCAAGCTGAAGAGAGCCTGAAAACCGTAGGCGGGTTGGCTTGAACCACCCCTTGCCGTACGGCGGTTGGCACGATATGGGGGTTGTGGTTACCGAGAGTTCGCCAACGTGGCCGCGTCGCGGGCCAGGGCGGTGAGCCGGGAGATGGCCCGGAAGTACTTCTTGCGGTAGCCGCCGTTCAGCATCTCCTCGCTGAACAGCTGGTCGAAGGGCAGACCCGAGGCCAGCACGGGCACTTCACGGTCGTAGAGCCGGTCCGCGAGGACGACGAGCCGGAGCGCCGTCGACTGGTCGGGAACCGGCCGCACACCGGTGAGGCAGACGGCCTTGATCCCGTCGGTCAGAGCGCCGTACCGGCTGGGGTGGACCCGGGCCAGGTGTTCCAGGAGGGGCGAGAACGCGTCGAGGGACGCGCCCTCGGTGGCGTGCGCCGCCTTGGTCACCTGTTCGTCGGAGTACGGCGGCGGCGCCTCGGGCAGGCCGCGGTGACGGTAGTCCTCGCCGTCGATGCGCAGGGCGCGGAAGTGGGCCGACAGGCCCTGGATCTCGCGCAGGAAGTCGGCCGCGGCGAACCGGCCCTCACCGAGCTTGCCGGGCAGCGTGTTGGAGGTGGCGGCGAGCGCGACGCCCGCGTCGACGAGCTTGCCGAGCAGCGTGGAGACCAGGACGGTGTCGCCGGGGTCGTCGAGCTCGAACTCGTCGATGCACAGCAGGCGGTGGCCGGACAGGGTCTGCACGGTCTGCTGGAACCCGAGGGCGCCGACCAGGTTGGTCAGTTCCACGAAGGTGCCGAACGCCTTGAGCGCGGGCTCGGCCGGGGTGGCGTGCCAGAGGGACGCCAGCAGGTGGGTCTTGCCGACGCCGTAACCACCGTCGAGGTAGACACCGCGCGGGCCGGCCGGGGCCTTCTTCGGCGCCCTGCCGAATCCGAACAGCCGCCGCCTGCCCGAGTCGGCCGTCCCGCCCAGTCCCGCCGCGAAGCCCTCCAGGACCCGGACGGCCTCCGTCTGGCTGGGCTGGTTCGGGTCCGGGATGTACGTGCTGAAACGCACCGAGTCGAACCGCGGCGGCGGCACCATCTCGGCCACCAGCCGATCCGCGGGCACGTGCGGCTCACGGGCGCACAGGGAGAGCGGGGCCGCGTCGGTTATCGGGCCGGTTCCGGAAGGGACGGGAGAAGGAGACACGGTTCACCATGCTACGGCGCGTGGAACACTGCACGGCATGCGACGTCTGTTCCCTGTGACCGATGAAACAGCAGCTCCGGACTCGGGCGGGACGCCCGGGGAGGAGGGCCGCGACGGGGCCGGGCGGGAGTGGAGTACGGCCGAGCTGGCCGCCGCGTACGCCTATCCCGCGGCGGGGCCCGGCGGGCCGCTGCCGTGGCTGCGCGCCAACATGGTGTCCACGCTGGACGGGGCCGCCCAGCACGACGGCCGTTCGCAGCCCATCTCCAGCAAGACCGACATGCGGATCTTCGGCACGCTGCGGGCGCTGGCGGACGTCGTGGTCGTCGGCGCGCAGACGGTGCGCCAGGAGGGGTACCGGCCGGCACGCGCGCGTGCCGAGTTCGCGGAGCAGCGGGAGGCGGCCGGGCAGGGCCCCGCACCCGCGATCGCGGTGGTCTCCGCCAGCCTGGACCTGGACTTCTCGCTGCCCCTGTTCACCTCGCCCCTGGTGCCCACCCTGATCCTCACGGGAGCCTCGGCAGCCCCGGACCGGGTCGCGGCCGCCGAGAAGGCGGGCGCCCGGGTGGTCACCGCCGGGGACGGCATCGGCGTGGACCCCGCCCGTGCGGTCCAGGCCCTCGCCGGCCTCGGCCACACCCGGCTGCTGACCGAGGGCGGTCCGCGGCTGCTCGGGCAACTGGTGGCGGCCGGTGTGCTCGACGAGCTGTGCCTGACCGTCTCCCCGATGCTCACCGCGGGCGACGCGCAGCGCATCGCCGGAGGGCCCGCGGTCACGGTGCCGCAGCGCTTCAGGCTGGTGTCGATGCTGGAGGAGGACGGCTTCCTGTACACGCGCTACGGCCGGTCCTGACGTACTGAATCGCCCGGCACGGGGTACAGGTGTCGGCGGCCGCACGGTCGGACCGGCCGGTGGGCCCGGAATCGGTGCGATGGTCGTCGCCGGTCCGGTAATCGACAGAATGTGCCGTTCTGTTTGGTTTCCGGAGGGCACACTGGATCCGGCAGTGCCCGTGCGACCACGGGGCAGGATGGTTTCCGCAGGGCCCGGCGCGGCCCACGGAGGAGTGGGGCCGCGGGCCCCCGGGAGCAGAAGGGGCGCCTGGTGTTCACAAGCGTTTTGATGATCGAGAAGGCCCTGACGTCCGCCGACGTGGAGTTCGTCACGACCTTGCACGGGGAGGAGCCGGTCTCCTTCCAGGTGCTGCTCCAGCCGCGCGGCGAGCAGGCGGACCGGCTGCTGCGGGCCATCGACGACGTCGCGCTCGGCGAGCTCGACGAGGCCGTCCGCGAGGGCGAGACGCCCGAGGGCGAGGACGCGCTGAGCGTCGGGCAGCGGGCGCTGGAGGTCTCGCTCGCGGCGCTGCGGGCATCCGGGAGCGGGGCCGAGGGGCGGCTGATCGAGGACCATCCGCTGGACGCGCTGAAGTCCCTGGTGGAGGAGGCCGGCGCGGACGAGGTCATCGTGCTGACCGACCCCCATTACGTGGAGGAGTTCTTCCACCGGGACTGGGCCTCCCGGGCCCGGCACAAGGTGGGGGTGCCGGTGCTGAAGCTGTTCTCGCACAGCAAGGCGTAGCTCCCGACGGTGTCAGCATCGGTAAACGCTTCGGCATAGGCTGTGCCGCTGAACGTTCCGCACACGTACAGGGAGACACGCATGGCACCCGGCCTTCCCACCGCCATGGACCGACCGCACTTCATCGGCATCGGTGGGGCCGGGATGTCGGGGATCGCGAAGATCCTCGCGCAGCGTGGGGCCGTCGTGGCGGGCAGCGACGCCAGGGAGTCGGCGACGGCCGAGGCGCTGCGGGCGCTGGGCGTGACGGTGCGCATCGGGCACGCCGCGGAGCACCTGGCCGACGACGCCAGCTGTGTCGTCGTGTCCTCGGCGATCCGGCAGGACAACCCCGAGCTGGCGCGCGCGGCCGAGCTCGGCATCCCCGTCGTGCACCGCTCCGACGCGCTCGCGGCCCTGATGGAGGGCCTGCGCCCGATCGCGGTCGCCGGTACGCACGGCAAGACGACCACGACCTCCATGCTGGCGGTGTCGCTGAGCGAGCTGGGCCTGAAGCCGTCGTACGCGATCGGCGGGGACCTGGACGCGCCCGGATCCAACGCGCTGCACGGCGAGGGCGAGATCTTCGTCGCCGAGGCGGACGAGTCGGACCGCAGCTTCCACAAGTACGCGCCCGAGGTCGCGATCGTCCTCAACGTCGAACTCGACCACCACGCCAACTACGCGTCGATGGACGAGATCTACGAGTCGTTCGAGACGTTCGTGGACCGCGTCACCGAGGGCGGCACGCTGGTGATCACCGCTGACCACGAAGGCGCGCGGGAGCTGACGCGACGGGTCGCGGGTCGCGGCGTGCGGGTGGTGACGTACGGCGAGTCCGCGGACGCCGGCGTGCGCATCCTGTCGGTCGTGCCGCAGGGCCTCAAGAGCGAGGTCACCGTGGTGCTGGAGGGCAAGGAGCTGACCTTCACGGTCTCCGTGCCCGGCCGCCACTACGCGCACAACGCGGTGGCCGCGCTCGCGGCGGGCGTGGCGCTCGGCGTCCCCGCCGAGGAGCTGGCCCCGGCGCTCGCGGCGTACACGGGCGTGAAGCGGCGGCTGCAGCTCAAGGGCGAGGCCGCGGGGGTGCAGGTCATCGACTCCTACGCGCACCACCCCACCGAGATGACCGCCGACCTGGAGGCCATGCGCGGGGCGGCGGGCGACGCCCGGATCCTGGTCGTCTTCCAGCCGCACCTCTTCTCGCGGACCCAGGAGCTGGGCAAGGAGATGGGGCAGTCCCTGGCCCTGGCGGACGCCTCGGTCGTGCTGGACATCTACCCGGCACGTGAGGACCCGATCCCCGGCGTGACCAGCGAGCTGATCATCGAGGCGGCCCGGGCGGCGGGCGCGGACGTGACGCCGGTGCACGACAAGGCGGACGTGCCCGCAGTGGTCGCGGGAATGGCGAAGCCGGGGGATCTCGTTCTCACCATGGGAGCGGGCGACGTCACCGACCTCGGCCCGCGCATCCTGGACCGTCTGTCGAACTGAGGGGCTGGAGGCTCATGCCGTACGACGTCGAGAAGCCGGACGAGCAGTGGCGCGCGGAGCTCACCCCGGGCGAGTACGCGGTCCTGCGCCAGGCGGCGACGGAGCCCGCCTTCACCGGTGAGTACACCGACACCAAGACCCGGGGCGTCTACTCCTGCCGCGCCTGCGGCGCGGAGCTGTTCACCTCCGACACGAAGTTCGAGTCCCACTGCGGCTGGCCGTCCTTCTTCGACCCGAAGGACACCGACGCGGTGGAACTGATCGAGGACCGTTCCCACGGCATGGTCCGCACGGAGGTGCGCTGCGCCCGCTGCGGCTCCCACCTCGGGCACGTGTTCGAGGGTGAGGGGTATCCGACGCCCACCGATCAGCGGTACTGCATCAACAGCATCGCGCTGCGGCTGGCGCCCGAGGAGGGCTGAGCCCGTCACGGACCTCCCCGTCCCGCCGCGCCAGGACTCGGCGGAGTCTACGCTGAGAGTGATCAACGCGGTTGCGGGGGAGGGGAGTTGTCGTGACGGAACAAGCGAGCGGTGGCCCGGCGGTGGTGCGGGTGGAGACCGTTGAGCTGGACTCCCATGGAGCACGGCAGATCGGGAGCAGGTCGCGGCTCTCGGCGCCGTTGGACGACCGCGCGGGAGAGGTCCAGGAAGCGATCGTGCAGGCGTCCGCCATCGCGCAGGACTCACTGGCGCAGGTGGCCGAGCGCCAGGGCTGGGCGGTCACCAGCATGCAGGTGGTCTTCGGGCTCACGCTCGGCGCGGAGGCCGGAGTGATCCTCTCGAAGGCCTCCGCCGAGGCCTCTTTCGAGGTGACGCTCACGGTGGAGCGGAGTGCCGGCGCTCCGTGAGTGATCAGGAGTACTGGGTACACATCGGTGAGGAGGACCGGCACCTGGGTGCCGGTTTCCTGCTGACGCGCGAGTACGTCCTCACCGCCCTGCACTGCCTGCGCCGGCGTTCGTCGGACGACGCCCGGCTCGTCCTCGAACTGGCCGACGGACGCCGGGTACACGGGTGGCTCTGCGATGTGGCTGAGGATGTCGATCTCGCCCTGATCGCCGTGGAGGAGGCCCACTCGCACCGCCTGCCCCTCGCGTCCCCGACGGACCGGCCACGACCCGGTGTCGCATGGCGCGGCGCGTACGCGCCGCCGGGCGAGAACACTCAGCTCAGCGGCCGCATCACTCACGTCCCCTATCGCTATCGCAGCAGGGCGGGCGGTGCCTTCACCGGCGTGCAGCTCACCGTGGAGCAGGAGCTGGGTGACTACTCGGGTTACTCGGGAAGCCCCGTGGACACCGACGCCGGAAGCCCGGGGGAGCCGGAGCCGGAGGAACGGTCGGTGGTCGGCATCCTCATGGAACAGCAGCTCAGCAGGGAAGACCACGTGTCGGGGACCAATGTGCTGGTCGCCGCCTCCGTGCTGCACGCCTTCGAGGTCTTCTCCGCGTTCCACATGGAACGCCTGAAGGAGCTGACGTCCCGGCCCGGGCGTCAGGAGCTCGTCCCACGGCCGCGCCGGAGCGAGGAACGCGAAGAGGCGGCGCAGAGCCTCGTCACCAACGCTGATCTTTACCTACGGCGCATCCGGGAGTGGGAGGAGTCCGCTGTGATACCGCGGGCGGTCGCCGACGAGGAGCGACGCTCGGCCCTTCGGATGCTGCGCGAGCGTCTGCTGGGCGACGGGGGCGGCGGTGCCTGAGAGCCCGGAGGCGCGGTGGCAGCGGCGGCTGAGCGTCGCCGAGCGGGCGGTGGCAGGAGACGAGACGGCCCTCGCGGCCCTCCGGGAGACGGTGGCGGGACTGCCCGACGACGACGCGCTCCTCACGGACGCCACCACCGCCGGGCACTTCGCCTACTGGGTGGCGCTGCTGCGAGAGGCGGGAACCGGCTCGGAACAGGACGGAGCTCTGGCCACCGCCGCCGAGTGGGTCGCGGCCGAGCGCGTGCCCTGGCGGCACCGGCGAGCCGTGCACAACCGACTGGCCACCGTCTTCGCCGAGAGCGGCCGGTGGGAATCGGCCCGCGAGGCCCTCGAACTCGTGCTGCACGCCCCCGGGACCCGACTCGACAAGGCGCTCACCCTCGCCGGTCTGGGCGCCGTCGCCGCGCACCACGACGACTGGCCGCGAGCGGGTTCGTACGCGCGGCAAGCTCTCCGGGGGACCTGGTTCGCGCACGGCGGCGGTGGTCGTCTCCACCTCCGCTTGCGTGCGACGTTCACCCTGTTCCGGGCGGCACGCGCTCAGGGCGACGACCGCAGGGCCCGCGCGTATGCGCGCACTCTCACGGCGGTGTGCCGGCAGCAGATCGGAATGTGGGGAAACGACCATCCCCGGGCGCTCGAAGCCCTGGTCATCACCGCGGCGACCCAGCACGGCGTGGCCGAGATGAACGGCGGCGTCGAACGCATGGAGCACCTGCTGGACGTCCTGGCCGTGGCGGCCCAACGCGCTTCCGCCGTGCTCGGGGCCCGGCACCCCCTGACGCGATCCGCACGCACGCTGCTCGCCGGCGCCTTCGAGGCCACCAAGGACTTCGAGGCCAGGGAAAGGGCCCGCAGGCAGCGGGCGCACTTCGCCCGGAGCCCCGGCACGTCCTCCTCTTCGGCGCAGCCCGCACCGTCGAGGGACACCCTGCCCGCCACGGGCGCCGAGCGGTGGCCGGAGGAGACGGGGACCGCCCTGGAACTCCTGGTCCACGGGGTGGGCGGCACCACGCCGCAGGAGATGCTGGACGATCCGCGCACGGTGCGGATCACCGGCGACGACATCGCGGCCGTCTTCCGCCGCGCCGACGACGTGGACGCGGAGACGCAGCCCGAGCGCCGGGACGGCCTGGTTCGCGAGGCCTACGTCTGGGGGAACCTCACCTCCGGCAACGGCACGCGCGCGCTGTGGCTGTTGCTGCTGCCCTTCATGGTGGTCAACCTCGCCCACTGGATGCGGCCCGCGGCCCAGGGGGGCAGGCGGACGATCCGCCTGTTCGGGCTGCTGGTGCGGCTGGTGGCACTGTCCCTGACGGTGCTGCTCGTCGCGGCGGCCTGCGAGGTGGCTCTGGATCTGGTGGCGTGGCAGTGCGCGGGCACCCGCGCGTGCGCCGAGCGGCGCTCCTGGCTGGGCTTCCTGTCGCCCACGTCCGGCAGCGGCGGCTGGTGGAGTGCGCCCGGCCGCAGACTCGCCCTCGCCGCGCTGGTGCCCATGGCTCTGACCGGCCTGCTCTGGTACCTGTCCCTGCGGACCTGGAGGGCGTACGAGTCCCAGCAGCCGATGGCCCACGCCCCCGAGGCCCACGAGCCCGAGGCCGACGGACACACGGCGCTGGGCCGGCCCGGTTTCTGGTACGGGCGTCGCCTGGTGGCACGGCTGCGCGCCGCGCACACCGCCGCCGGTCTGCTGACGGTCGCCGCCGCGGTCGGCGGCACCACGGCCCGGTACGACCGCGAGCCGGGCGGTCCGGTCGTCCTGGAAGTGCTGGGCGTGCTGCTGGAGGGCGCGCTCGTCGTCGGTGCGGTGGCCGTGGTGTGGGTGGTGTGCCGCCGGGGCCGCAGCGAGAGGCGTCCGGACCTGGCACTCGACGAGCACGTGGTACGACTGCTGCCGCTCGCCGCCCTGGTCCTGCTCGCGCTCGCCTTCGTGTACGCGGGCTGGGAGCGCCGGGGGTGGGAGTCGTCGGGCCGGCTGGCGGGGGACTCGATCTTCGGTGGTATCGCCCTGGTCCAGGGCCTGCTCGTGATCGTCCTCGCTGTGGTCGCCGGCGTCCTGTACCGCACCCGTCCCGACCGGCGGGCAGTGCTGCGTGGACAGGGCGGTCCGGCGGTCGCGATGCTGGCCTGCGCGCTGGGTGGGGTGATGTCGGGGGGCGTTTCCCAGCGGGTGTCGGACTGGCTGGACGGCACGGGGGCGTCGATCGACGGACCGCCGGTCCTGCTGACCTGGCAGGCGTCCGTGATCCCGCCGCTGCTGATCGTGCTGCTGACGTTCTGCGCCTGGCCGGCCCGGCGCGCCTGGCGACTGGCCCGCATCGAGCAGGCCGTCGTGGACCACGACTACCCGGGCGAGATGCCCGACCCCGAGCGCTCCCGCCGTATCGCGTCCGTGCGCGCGATGGCCACGCTCACCGACCGGGCCCCTCTCGTCGTCGCCGTGACCGCCGCCGCCACGCTGCTGCTCGGGGCCGGGGCTCTGGTCGGTGCCCTGGCGACCGGTGAGACGCCGGGTGAGGCCGCGCGCGGTACGCACGTGGTGCGCGGTGCCGCGCAGGCGGCCCAGGCGCTGGGCTCCTGGCTGATCGCGGTCGGCTTCATCCTGTTCGTCACCTGGGGGCGGCGCGCCTACAAGGGCGCCGCCGCGCGGCGCACCATCGGCATCCTGTGGGACGTGGGCACCTTCTGGCCGCGCGCCGCCCACCCCTTCGCCCCGCCCTGCTACGCCGAGCGCGCGGTGCCCGACCTGACCTGGCGGATCGCGACCTGGACCCGCGCCACCGGCGGACGGCTGGTCATCTCCGGGCACTCGCAGGGCAGCGTGCTCGCCGCCGCCGCGGCCTGGCAGCTCTCCCCGTCCACCCGCCGACGCGTCGCGCTGCTGACGTACGGCTCCCCGCTGGAGCGGCTCTACGGCCGCTGGTTCCCGGCCCACTTCGGCCCCGCCGCGCTCGGCTCCCTGCACCGGGAGGTCGACTGCTGGCGCAACCTCTACCGGCTCACCGACCCCATCGGCGGCCCGGTGCGCGTTCCTGGCCGCGACGGCCCCGAGGTCGACCACGCGCCGTTGAAGGACCCGTTGGCCTACGGCCGTACGGATGTGCATCCGCTGCCCGCACCGATCCTCGGCCATTCCGGCTACCAGGCCGACCCGGCCTTCGCGGCGGAGCGGGGGCGACTGCTGGCCCGGTTGCGGCCGGCACTGCCGGCACCGGTGGCCGGATCCGGTCGGGCCTCGCAAGGGGACGCCGAAGCGGACACAGACGAATGGTGGGTCGTGGGTGAGCCCCCGCGGGGCCGTGAATGAATCAATTATCCATCCTTCGTGTTGACTTTCGGTTCTGTGATCCACAGAATGGATGGGGTGCCGGTCTTCGAGCAAACCTCCACCGACCCCACCCTTCCCTCCGACCTCGACGATGCCGCCCACCGCTGTCTCGTCGCGGGGTTCGACGGGACCAGGGGCGTTCCGGACGAGCTCAAGCGGCTCGTCGACAGGGGGCTCGGCGGGGTCATCCTGTTCACCCGCAACGTGCGGGACGCGGAGCAGGTGCGGCGGCTGACCGGGGAGCTGCGGGCCGTCCGGCCGGACCTGCTCGTGGGGATCGACAACGAGGGCGGTGGGATCGGGCACCTGGTGGGTGCCGGCGCTCCCGAGGTGCCCGGGTCGTTCGCCCTCGGTGTCGTCGACGATCCCGGACTGACCGCCCGCTGCGCCGACGCCCTGGCCGGGCATCTGGCCTCGCTCGGCATCACGGTCTCCTACGCCCCGGTCGCCGACCTCCAGCACCATCCGCGCAACCCGATCGTCCGCACCCGCTCCTTCGGTGCCGAGCCCGCGCTCGCCGCCCGGCATCTGCGGGCCTGGATCGCCGCCACCGAGCGGCGGGGCGTCGCCTCCTGCGCCAAGCACTTCCCCGGCCACGGCGGCACCGAGACCGACAGCCATCACGGCATCGCCGTCGACCCGCGGTCGTACGACGAACTGCGCGCCGACCTCGAACCGTTCCGCGCGGCCGTCGACGCGGGGGTGCCGATGCTCATGAGCGCGCATGTCGTCTTCCCGGCGCTGGACCCCGAGCGGCCCGCCACCCTCAGCCGCCGCATCCTGGGCGATCTGCTCCGCCACGAGCTGGACTTCGACGGGGTCCTGGTCAGTGACGCGCTGGAGATGAAGGCCATAGCCGACCGCTACGGCGAGGCCGCCGGGGCGCGGATCGCCCTCGCGGCGGGTGCCGACCAGGTGATCGTGGCCGTGCCGGACCTGGAGGTCACCCTGGCCTGCCGGGACGCGGTGCTCGGCGCGCTGCGCTCCGGTGTGCTGGCCGAGGAGCGGCTGTGGGAGGCCGCCGGGCGGGTGCGGCGGCTCGCCGGGCGGTACGCGGTGACGGACGGGGCGGTCGGGGGCTGGGACGCGGGGGCCGGGCTGGAGGCGGCCCGCCGGGCCGTGCGCAGCCGTCCGGTGCCGTCGGCCGTGCGCGGCGCCCATGTCGTCGACCTGTTCCCGCCGCCGCACCCCGCGCTCAACTGGGGTGGCGAGGACCTGCTGAGCGAGGTGCGCGCCGTGGACCCCGCGGCCACGGGTACGGCGGTCGCCGGGGAGCCGGCCGATCCGGCCGCCGTCGCGGACGGGATCCTGCGCGCGTCCGGTGACGCGCCGCTGGTCGTCGCCACCTGCGACGCCGGGCTGCACCCCTGGCAGGAACGGCTGCGCGCCGCCCTGCTGGCCCGGCGGCCCGATGCCGTACGGGTCGACACCGGGCTGCCGGAGGGCGGCGCACTGTGCTCCTACGGGCGGGGGCGGGTGAATCTGCGGGCCCTCGCCGAGGCGCTGGCGGGCGGCTGAGCCCTCCGGCATCCCTACGGGACCCCTACCGCATCCCCGCGGCATCCCTATGGCACCCGTACGACCTCCTTGATGCCGCGCGCCGCCAGGTACGCGGCGTCGTCCGCCCGGGTCGCCAGGACCACCGCCGGGCGGACGCCCTCGGTGCGCAGGGCCATCCACGCGTCGAAGTACGCGCCTCCCGGGCCGGACACGGAACGCGTGGACGGCGTGCAGTCGAGGAGGAGGGCCGTGTCGCGGGGGCGGGCCGGGTGGTGCCCCGCGCGGACCTCGGCGACCGTCTCGGCGAGGGCGGTGGCGATCGGCTTGGCGCTGCCCCGCGCGTCGAACAGGCCCAGGGTGTACTCCAGTTCCGGGTAGTCGGCCAGCGAGCGGTCCACGTCGTGGGAGCACCACCACGTCACGCCCCACAGTCCCTCGCACCCGGCCGCGTTCCGCACGGTCGCCCGGGCGAACTCGGGCGCGTCGGCCGCCGGGATGTGCGGTTCCGGGGCGCCCGTCTCCTGGACCCAGACCGGGCGGGCCGGGTCCTCGGCGTAGGCCTTGGCGAGTTCCGTGCCGTACTCGGCCAGGTGCAGGACCTGCGGGGAGCGGGGGCCGTAGCGGCGGGCGCAGTCGCCGGAGAACACCCAGGGGTGGACGGTGGTGACGTCGCCCTTGCGGGCCGAGGCGTGAGGGGTGAAGGGGTGGTCGTCGCCGTACCAGGCGGCGTCGTAGGCGGAGTGGGTCGCGAGCCGGCCCGGGGGCAGGTGCTCGCGGGTGGCGGCCAGCAGGGTGTCGAGGTAGCGGTCCACCTCCTTTGGGGTCACCGGGTTGTGCTCGACCAGGTTGTTGAGCTCGTTGCCGAGCTGGAGACCGATGAGGTTGGGGCGGCCGGCGAGGGCGCGGGCGAGGGTGCGCATGAGTTCGGCCTGGGCGGCGACGGCCTCCGGGTCGGTGAACACGTTGCGGTGGTGCCAGCTGCGGGTCCACTCCGGGTAGAAGTCGAAGCTGGACAGGTGGCCCTGCACGCCGTCCACCAGGACGTCGAGACCGGCCTCGGCCGCCAGGTCGACCAGGTGCGCCAGCTGGTCCACGGCGGCGGTGCGGATGAGTGTGCGGTTGGGCTGGAGGAGGGGCCACAGGTGGAAGACCCGGACGTGGTCGAGGCCGAGCGCGGCGATCTGGTCCAGGTCCTCGCGGGCGTGCTTCGGGTCGAAGTCGTGCCAGGAGTGGAACCAGCCGCGGCGGGGCGTGTAGTTGACGCCGAAGCGGAGCGTGAGGATGGGGTCCTCCTCGGGTCGAGGCGTGCCTGGTGCTTGCCCTGGGTGAATGCATCAATCACCATAGTCGGCGATGGGTAATGAATTGAACCAGGAGTTGCTCCAGGAGCGTCAAGCCGCCTCGTCCCTGGTGATCGGTATCGACGCGGGCGGCACGCGGACCCGGGCGGTCCTGGCGACGGCGGACGACGGGCGTCCGGTGGGCGAGGGCGCCGCCGGGCCGGGCAATGCCCTGACCGTGCCGCTGCCGCAGCTCACCGAGCACCTCACCGAGGCCATCGGGCGGGCCGTGCCGGAGCCGGTCCGGGACCGGGTGGTGGCCGTGGCCGGCGGTTTCGCGGGCGCGACGGACGCCGCCGACGACGAGCCGGGGCGGCGCAACGCCCTGGCCGCCCTCACCGCCGCCCTGCGCCGGCTGGGCATCGACGCCGGCCCGCCGGTCATCGGCAGCGACATCGAAGCGGCCTTCGCCTCCGCGCCGGGCACCCCGGCCGGCGGTCTCGCGCTGGTGGCCGGCACGGGCGCGGTCGCCATGCGTATCACCGACCGCCGCGGCACGGTCACCGTGGACGGCGACGGCTGGCTCCTCGGCGACGACGGCAGCGGCTTCTGGATCGGCCGCGCGGCAGTACGGGCCGCGCTGCGCATGGCCGACGGCAGGGGCGCGCCGACGGTGCTGGCGGAGGCGGTGGGCCGGGAACTCGGGCTGCCGGGCGACGTCCTGCCCGGCGGCGGCGCAGCCGGTGGCGCGGTGCGGAGACTGTCCCCCGACGTCGTCCCGGGCACCGCGGAGGGCACGCCGCGTGACGGGCGGCAGGAGGGAGTGCCGCCGGTGACGGGGCCGAGCGCTGCGGGTGGGTGGTCGACGGGACCCGGGCAGTCCGGAAGAGGCGGGGACGTGGGCGGGCGGTCGGAGGGCCAGGGGCAGACTGGAGAGACCGGCGGCCCGGCCGGAGGGCCGACGGGCTCGGGGCAGGCCGGTGTGACCGGGGGTCCGGGGCAGGCCGGTGTGGCCGGGAGTCCGGGGCAGGCCGGTGTGACCGGCGGTTTCGGGCAGGCCGACGTGGCTAGGGGCCCGGGGCAGGCCGACGTGGCGGGGGGTTCGGGGCAGGCCGACGTGGCCAGGGGTCCGGGGCAGGCCGGAGTAGCCGGAGGTCCGGGGCCGGTCGGTGCAGCCGGGGTCGTGCCAGGCGTGGTCGGGACCTCGGTCGTCGGGCGGCGGCCTCTTCCGCCCCACGACCACATCCCCTGGCCCCGCCCCCACCGCGAGGCCTACCGCAGGCACCTGCTCCCCGCCGTCATGGCCGAGGCCCCCGTCCGGCTGGCACGGCTCGCGCCGCTGGTCGTCGCGGCGGCCCGGGACGCCGAGGATGCGGTCGCCCTGGCGATCCTTGACGAGGCTGCGGATCAACTCACGGAGACTGTACGGGCGTTGGAGCCGAGCCCGGGGGAGCGGGTGGTCGCCACCGGTGGGCTGCTCGGGCCCGACGGGCCCCTCACCGGCCGCCTCGAAACCCGCCTCCACGCCCTCGGCCTGACCCTCGACTGGGTCCCCGACGGCTGCCGGGGCGCCGTCGCACTGGCCCGGCTCGCCCACGGCGGCCGTACGTGACCGCCACCCGGCAGGGCGCGCCCCTGTACCGCGATCCCGCCGCCCCGGTCGACGCCCGCGTCCGTGACCTGCTCTCCCGTATGACCCTGCGCGAGAAGGCCGGCCAGCTCAACCAGCGGATGTACGGCTGGGACGCCTACCGGCGTACCCCCGACGGCCGCTTCGAGCTCACCGACGCCCTGTACGCCGAGACCGAGCGCTTCGCCGGACTCGGCGCGCTGTACGGGCTGCTGCGCGCCGACGCCTGGTCCGGGGTCGACCACGCCACCGGATCCGGCGCCGGGGACGGCGCCGAACTGGCCCACCTCGTCCAGCGCCACGTCGTCGAACGCAGCCGGCTCGGCATCCCGGCCCTGTTCGTCGAGGAGGTGCCGCACGGGCACATGGCCCTCGACGGCACGGTCCTGCCCGTCAACCTGGCCGTCGGTGCCACCTGGGACCCCGGGCTGTACGAACGGGCCGCCGCGCACGCCGCCGCCGAACTGCGCGCTCGCGGCGGGCATGTCGCCCTGGTCTCGGCCCTCGACATCGCCCGCGACCCGCGCTGGGGGCGGACCGAGGAGTGCTTCGGCGAGGATCCGTATCTGGCCGCACGGCTGACGGAGGCGCTGGTGCGCGGCATGCAGGGCGCACCCGCCGAGTACTTCCCCGCCGACAAGGCCCCCGTCGTCCTCAAGCACTTCGCCGGGCAGGGCGCCACCGTCGGCGGCCGCAACTCCGCCGAGTCCGAGCTCGGGCTCCGGGAGCTGCACGAGATCCACCTCCCCGCCGCCCGCGCCGGGGTCCGGGCCGGAGCCGCCGCCGTCATGGCCGCCTACAACGAGGTCGACGGCCTGCCCTGCTCCGGGAACCGCGCCCTGCTCCACGAACTGCTCAGGGAACGCTGGGGTTTCCAGGGGCTCGTCATGGCGGACGGGCTCGCTGTGGACCGGCTGGCCCGGATCACCGGGGACAAGGTCTCCGCAGGCGCCCTCGCGCTCAACTCGGGGGTGGATCTGAGCCTGTGGGACGAGGGCTTCACGCATCTGGAGGCGGCGGTCGAGCGAGGCCTGGTGAGCGAGGCCGCTCTCGACGAGGCCGTGGCACGCGTCCTGCGGTTGAAATTCCGCCTGGGGTTGTTCGAACAGCCCTACCGGGCTTCGCCGTTGCCGTCCCCGGCCGTCGGACGCGACCTGAGCACCGCCGTCGCCCGCGCCGCCGTCACCCTCCTCCGCAACGACCACGGCGTGCTGCCCATCTCCCCGGCGACCGTCTCCCGTATCGCCGTCCTGGGTCCGCACGCCGACACCGTCGCCCACCAACTGGGCGACTACACCGCCCCGCAACGGCCCGGCACCGGCACCAGCGTCCTCGACGGGCTGCGGAAGCTCGCCCCGGCCGGCGTCGACATACGCCACGCCCGGGGATGCGCCCTCACCGGCGGCGACCTGTCGGGCATCCCCGAGGCGATCGACCGGGCCGCCGCCTGCGACGTCGCCGTGCTGGTGCTGGGCGGCAGCAGCGCGCGCTCCGCCGGGACCGGTTTCGACGCCAACGGAGCCGCGCGCACCGTCGTGTCCGAGATGACCTGCGGCGAGGGCGTCGATCTGGCCGGGCTGCGGCTGGGCGACGCCCAGTACGCGCTGCTGGACGCCGTCGTCGCGACGGGGACGCCGACCGTGGTCGTGCTGGTCCAGGGCCGCCCGCACGTCGTGCCCGACACGGCGGCCGCGCTGCTCACCGCCTGGTACCCCGGCCCGTGGGGCGGTGAGGCGATCGCCGAGGTGCTGCTCGGGCTAGCCGAGCCGGCCGGCCGGCTGCCGGTCTCCGTGCCCCGCTCCGCGGCCCAGCTCCCCGTCTACTACAACCACAAGGACACCGAGTACGGCGGCTACGTGGACGACAGCGCCGAGCCGCTGCACTCCTTCGGGCACGGACTGTCGTACACGAGCTTCGCGTACGGTCCGCCGCGGCTGTCCGGGCACGCCGTCGAGGCCGATGTCACCAACACGGGCCGGCGCCACGGCCGTTCCGTCGCCCAGCTCTACCTGCGCCGGCTGCGGACCCCCGTCTGGCCGCGCACGCTCGAACTGCACGGTTTCCGGGCCGTCGATCTGGCGCCGGGCGAGACCCGCACGGTCACGTTCCCGCTCGGCGCCGACTTCGCCGCAGCCGTGCCGCCCGGCACGGTGGTCGAGTTCCGCGTCGCCGCGTCCGCGCGGGCCGCCCTGACCGCCGTACCGACTCAGAGCTTCACGGCCCCCGAGGAAACCCCCTTGTAGAACCACCGCTGGGTGATGACGAACAGCACCAGCACGGGGATCACGGAGATCACCGAGCCCGCCATCACCATCCGCTGGTCATAGCCGAAGGACGAGGTCTGGAGCCGGGCCAGGCCCAGCGTCAGCGTGAAGTGGTCCTCGGTGCGCAGCACGATCAGCGGCCACAGGAAGTCGTCCCAGGCGCTGATGAAGGTGTTGATGGTGACGACGAGGATCGCGCCGTAGGCGGAGGGCAGATACAGGTACCGGAAGCGTTTCCACTCGCCCGCCCCGTCCAGCATCGCCGCGTCCTCGATCTCGCGCGGCACGGCGAGGAACGCGGCCCGCATGATGAGGACGTTGATCGCGGCGACGAAGCCGGGCAGCCAGACGCCCACCAGGTTGTCGACCAGACCCATGTCCCGGACGCTGAGGAACAGCGACACCATGATCGACTCGAAGGGAAACATCATGGACGCCAGCAACACGATCCAGACCAGCTTGCGGCCCTTCCAGCCGGGCTTGGACAGCATGTAGCCGGCCATGGTGGAGAAGACGAGCTGGCTGGTGATGGACAGCAGGGCGACGAACACGCTGTTGCGGATGTACGTCCACACCGGTACCTGGTCGAAGACCTCGCGGTACGCCCGCAGCGACGGGTGACGGGGGATCAGGGAGGCGCCGGCGCCGAAGACGTCCTCGCCCGCGCCCTTGAGGGACGACAGCAACTGCCACAGCAGCGGGCCGACGGTGATGAAGAGGACGAACACCAACAGCAGGTAGCGGACGACCAGTTCGCGCGGGCGGCCGTAGTCCCGCCAGCGGGGCATCAGGCGCCGGGGCTTGTCGACGGCGGTCGTCATGCCTCGTCCTCCTTCGTCAGGCGCTGGGCGAGCAGCGTGAGGCCAAGGGTGAGCGCGAAGAGGGCGACGCTGACCGCCGCGCCGTAGCCGGCGTTGCCGGTGAGCGGGTCGAGGCCGACGTCGCGGATGTAGAAGGGCAGCGTGCGGTCGGCGCCGCCCGGGCCACCGGTGGCACCGCCCAGCATGTAGATCTCGGTGAAGACCCGCAGGGAGCCGATGCCGGTCAGGGTGCCGACCAGCATCATCGACTGGCGGACGCCGGGCACGGTGATGTGCCAGAAGCGGCGCGCGGCACCCGCGCCGTCCACGGCCGCCGCCTCGTGCAGTTCCCTTGGGACGTTGCCCAGGGCCGCCAGGTAGAAGATCATGTACCAGCCGAGGCCCTTCCACAGGGTCAGGCCCATCGCCGACAGCAGGATCAGCCACGAGTCGGACAGGAACGGGATGGCCTCGCGGATGATGTGGGCCTTCTGGAGCCAGGTGTTGACCAGTCCCTGGTCGCTCAGCAGCCACTGCCAGCTCAGACCGACGACCACGCTGGAGGCGAGCACCGGCGTGTAGAACGCCGAGCGGAAGAAGCCGATGCCCGGCAGGTTCTTCTCCACGAGGATCGCGAGCAGCAGCGGCAGCAGCACCATCAGCGGGACGACGAACAGGGCGTACAGCAGGCTGTTGCGGGTGGCCAGCCAGAAGTCCGGATCGCTGAGCATCCGGCGGTAGTTCTCCAGGCCGACGACGTCGTACGCCCCGCCGAGTGGCTTGGCGTCGGTGAAGGAGACGACGACCGTGTTGAGGAACGGGAAGACCCCGAACACGGTCGCGCCGACGATGGCCGGGGTCATCCACAGCCAGGGCAGCCACCAGCGGCGGTAGAGCGCCGCGCCCCCCGCGTCGGCGCTCGGGCCGGGCAGGACGAAGCGGAGGGCGCGGCGCAGGGGCCCCGGCGTGCCAGGCGAGGGGGAAGCACCGGGGCGGCGGGCGCCCGCACCCGGGGGAGCGGGGACGGGCGCCTGGTGGACGGTCGGTTGGGTCATCCTCAACTGCCCTGTTCGATCAGCTGGTTCGCCTTGGACTGGGCCTCCTTCAGAGCGTCCTCGGCGCTCTTCTTGCCCTGCATGGCCAGCTGGATCTGGGCCGAGATGGCGTTCAGCTCGCCGGGCGTCAGCGCGATCTCGTCGGCCGTGGCGGTCTTGCGGTCACTGGCGACGATCTTGCGGGCCTCGGCGAACGGGTCGTCGCCCTTGACCGACTGGAAGAACGGGTCGTTCAGGGAGGCCGTGGTGGACGGGAAGATGACGACGTTCGGGTCCTTGGCCCAGGCGAGCTGGTTCTCGGCGTTCGTCAGGAACTGCGCGAAGGCCAGCGCGGTCGAGGCGTTCTTGCTGGTGGACGCGACACCGATGTACTGAGGGGCGCCAACGGTGTGGCCGAGGGCGTCCAGCATGAAGGGGGCCACGCCCGTCTTCTTGTAGACGCTCGGGTTGTTCTGCTGGATGAACCGCAGGAAGTTGGGGTTGGTGGGGCCGTAGACCAGCTTGCCCTGGCCGTAGACGTTGGCCGGGTCCTGCGTGGAGGACAGGGAGTCCCTCGGCATGCCGCCGGCCTTGTAGAGCTTCGTCATGGCCTCGACCCACTGGGCCGTCTTCGGGTCGTCGGCGAAGGTGAACTTCTTGCCGTCCGGCGAGAGGATCTTGATGTCCATCTGCTGCCAGTCGGCGGGGATGCGCAGTTGCGGGTTGGCGAGGAACGCGTAGTACTTGCCGTCGGAGGCCTTGGCTATCTTCTCCGCGTCGTCGAACAGGCCGAGGACGGTCGTCGGAGGTTTCGCCGGGTCCAGGCCCGCCTTCTCCATCAGGTCGGTGTTGAAGGTCTGCACGATGCCGCCCGAGTACCAGGGCAGCACGCTGTGCACCTTCTTGCCGTCCCCGTCGGCGTACATGCTCGACTTCCACAGCGCGGGCGCGAACGGCTTGCCCGCGTCCGGGGCCTTGTCGTCCAGGTTCAGCAGGTAGCCGTTCTTCGTCAGGGCCACCGCCGTGTTGACGTTGATGTTCACCACGTCCGGCAGCGTGCAGCCCTGCGCGTCGGCGACCAGGCGCTGGGTGAAGGTGGCGTCGCCCGGGTCGTCGATCCAGTTGACCTTGGTGCCGGGGTGCGCCTGCTCGAAGGCGTCGATGACGCCGTTGAAGTACTTCCCGAAGTCCTTCTTCAGGTTGGTGGTCTGGAAAGTGATCTTTCCGTTGACGTCGCCGGAGAGCTTGCCGGAACCGACGTTGCCCTTGTCGACCTTGCAGCCGCCGGCCGTGGCGTCACCGCCGTCGGAACCCCCGCCGGACAGACCGCAGCCGGCGGCCGTCAGCGTCAGGACGACCAGACAGGTCAGGGATCCGGTGAGTCTTCTTGCGCGCATTGCTGCCCTCCTGGGACCAGTCTTCGCTGGATCAAATCACCAAGTTGGACTTCGATTGATGAAAAGGTGGACCAGAATTCATCGGAGGTCAATGGTTTGCCGTGTTGCTGTTCGGTTGCGTGCGGCGATCAGTGCCGGTGTTCGTGGTCCGGCTGGGAGGGGTCGCCGGGGTGTTCGTGGCCTTCGGCGTACACGACGTCCGCCTTTGCCCGGTCGAGCCAGTCGAAGAAGGCGCGGCGGGCTGCGGCGTGGCGCAGCTGCTGTGCGATGCCGTCGCGGACGTGCTCGTAGGGATGGATGTCCGACGGTTCAACGGTGTTGAACGGGTCGACTCCGCGCCTCAGCGCGTCGGGGGCGAGGAAGCGGTCCCGGTTGCGGTCGTAGTAGTCCCGTACGGCCGTTTCGGGGATGTGTTGCTCGCGTTCCAGGTCGGCGAGCAGGGCTCGGGCGGCGGGGGAGTGGGCGAGGGCTGCGGCGATGATGCTGCCCAGGTCGGCGACGTCGGTTTCCGGGATGGTGAGCAGGTGCATCGGCAGGACGTCGTCCGGTGGGGCCAGGCCGCGTTCCGCGCAGGCGTGGCGGGCGAGTTCGTCGGTGACGATGACCTGGGTTGCCCAGCGCCGTTGTTGGCGGTGTCGTCTTGCCTGTGCGGCGGCGTCGTGGCTGGTCGCGCAGTTCCCCGCGCCCCTGGGGGCAACGGTGCTCAGGAAGGTTTCCACGTGCTGCTTCGGGATCGCCTCACCCCGGACGCGCGCCGCGTACTCCTCCCTCATGGCGTCACCTCCAGCTCCACTGCCTTCGTGTACGCCACGCAGCCGTGCCAGGCTGTCTTCGCCATCAGCCAGTACGAACCCGGTGGGATCGCGGCGCCGTCCACCTCGATCGCGCACTCCCGCTGCTCCCCGCCGGGCACCGTGAAGCCCTGGCAGGCCGGGGCGACTCCGGGCCAGGTGCCCCAGGAGGAGACGGCCCACAGGGTGCCGTTGACGGGGCCGCGTGTGGGGTTCCGCAGGGTCACGGGGACCCGGGCCCGTTCGCCCCGGCGTACGGTCACCCGGTCAACTCCCAGATCTGTCATCAGAGTCGGGCCCGTGTGCCCGTCCGGCACGTCCAGGGCCACCACGTCCTCGTACGTCTGGCCGTCGTAGGACAGCCGTGCGGCGAGCCAGTGCCGGCCGGGGACGGGGTCCGGCGGGGGCGTCACCGTGATGTCCGTGAGGGTGAAGCCGCCGGGGCCGAGTGTGTACGGGAGTGTGGCGGGCTCGGCGCTCCAGCCGGGCGGCACCTCGAAGGCCACCGTGCCCGACACGGGCGCGTCGGTGAGCTCCGAGGAGACCCGGACGGTCGCGGTGACCGGGCCGTCGGCGGTGAGGGCGATGGGGGAGAGGTACACGGCGACCGGCATGTTGCCCCGTGGGGCAGGGCCGGAGTTGTGCAGCCAGTAGCGGGTGGCGACGGGCTGGGCGGGCTCGTGGGCGCCGATGCCGGGGCCGACCGCGCTTTCCGGCGCATGGGCCGGCGTGACGAGGAGGGTGGCGACCTCGAAGCCGGTCAGGTCGGCTTCGAGGCCGCCGGTCTCCTCCGGGGCGAGAGGCGCCCCGGGCCTCTCCAGGACGTCGGCGCGGGCGCCCGCCGTCCATGCCACCGGCCCGGTGACGCGTGCCCGTACCGGTCGGCCGTCGACCTCGTGCACGCGGACGACGAGGCCCCGTCCGGGATCCACGGGTGCCTGGCTGCCCCGGGCCAGCGGGGAGCCGAGCGGCTTGAGCGCGTCGAGCAGCACCTCGCCGGAGGGTTCCAGGCCGAGCAGGGTGGCCTTAACCGGCAGGGCATCGGAGGACCGGGTACCCGAGGGCAGGTCACCGGCGGACTGCCGCAGCCGTGCCGTCAGTGGGCGGTTGTACGCGTGCCCCGCCTGCGGCAGCCGCAGTTCGCGCCAGTCGCCGGTGCCCGCGACGACGGCGTACTCGAAGGTGTGCGACCAGCGCTGGAGCTGGAATCCCGAGCCGTCGGGGGCGGTGCGGCGCGGTGGGTCCACCCAGATCCCGGACGGCCAGCCGGTGCAGGAGCGCATCAGGGACATGTAGAGGTCGCCGGAGGAGGTGATCACGCAGCCGGGCGTGCCGCGGTTGAGGATCGCGAAGCTGCGGCCGTCCCAGGCGTCGCCGGGCGGCAGTGCCTCGCCGCCGCCGGCGGCCGTGGCCGTCACCGTGAAGTCGTCCAGGTCGGCGACGAGCGCGTCGACCGCCTTGGCGTCGTCCTCCGGCCGGGCGCCCGCCACCACCAGCAGCGGCAGGCGTTCCAGATCGCGCAGATCGGCCCCGGGGACCCACTCCTCGCGCAGACAGGCGCGCGGCGCGACCCAGACGGCGGCCACACCCCGTTCGGCCAGTTGGCGCTTCAGCTCCCGGCCGGCCGCCGGGTCCCAGCCGAGCGCCTCGGCGACCACGGCGTTGCGGTCGGGGCCGCCGACGGCGATCCGGACGTCCGGGAGATTGGAGTCGACCTCCAGGTCGCCGTAGCGCGGGCCGCCCGCGATGGTCGAGGTCGCCGTGACCCCGGCGCGGACCAGGGCCGCCGCGAGCGGGGTGCCGAGGTCGCCCGCGATGTCCCAGTCGGCGTAGACGAGTTCGGCGACGCCGATGGAGCGGTGTCCGAGGAGGACGCCGGAGTCGTCGTGGACGGCGACGCGGGCGGTGGAGCCGATGCCGAACCAGGTGTTGGCCGGGTTGTCCAGCGTCCACGGGAACCGTTCGCTGTCCACCTCGACGAAGCCGAACCCGCGCCCGATCACCGCGTCCGCCACCTCGTGCACCGGCAGTCCGCCGCGTACGTCCGAGGGCCAGCGCACCCGGATCAGCCGGTCGGCGCCGTCGTACCCGTCGACGGTCGTGGTGACGTCGAGCCGGTCGACGCCCTGCCACAGGGTGAGCCGCTGGGTGTAGCGGAAGAGGCCGAGGTCGGCGGTGACGGTGATGCGGGAACCGGCGGGGGAGTGCTCGACGCGCACCTCGGCGGTCACGTCCCGGCCGCGGGCCGCGGTCGTGCCGGTCGGGGTGAGGTGCCAGGGGCCCTCGCCGAAGCGCGGATGCCTCGGGTACTCCTCCTGGACGACGATCTCGTTGCCGATGTCTCCGGGGCGCAGCAGCTCCCGGCCGCCGTCGGCCAGGGCGCGCAGAGCGCTGACGCCACCGCCGCGCGCCGGGTCGACCGTCACCTCGTAGAACTCGTTGCGGATGGTCAGCCCTTCGCCGGGCGCCCAGCCGGGGGCGGAGCCCTCGGTGAGCGGGAGCGCTGTGAGGCCCATGCCGGGCACCTCCGGGACGACGACATGGAGCCGGCCGTCCTCCCGGACCGCGGGGAGCCCCTGGGGTACGAGCCCCGGGTCGTCGACGGTCAGCACGTCACGGCGCTCCCAGGTAGCGGAGTTGAACACGACCAGGTCGGGGCCGTCGCCCGGGGTAACCTGGTCGGCCAGTGCCTGGGTCGCGTCGGCGTGCACGCTCCGGGCGAGGTCGTGCAGCTCCCGCCAGCCGGTCATCAGGTCGATGTAGACCTGGTCCGACTCCGAGCCGGTGATGGCGTCGTGGTGGGCGCCGTAGACGAGTTGCCGCCAGGCCTTGTCCAGGGCCGCGTCCGGATAGGGGCGGCCGGTGAGAAGGGAGGCGAGTGTCGCCCAGGCCTCGGCGTCGGCGAGGAGGGTCTCGCCGTACCGCTGGGCCTGCTTGGTGTCGATGTAGGAGACGTCCTTGCCGGTGTAGACGGGGTTCATGTCGCGGGTCTGGGGTGATGCCCTGCGGCCCTCGGCCTCCAGTTCCGCGCGGACGGCGGCGAAGAAGTCCCGGGGGATCGCGCTGACGAAGCGGGGCCAGACGTACCGGGCGTTCCAGTCGCGGTGGATGTCCATGACCCAGCGGCACGGCGGCGCGTAGTCCCCGCCCACCGGGAGCAGCACGTTGCGGGTGAGGGCGACCTGCTTGAGCCGCTGGAAGAGTGTGTACGCGGCGGCCTCCGCCTCGGGCAGGGCGGGCGCGTTGTCGATGGCCCAGCCGGCGCCGTAGTGGTTGACCATGTACGCGGTCAGCAGCCCGCGTCCCGACGGGGCGATCCAGTCGAACTCGGCCGGGAACTGCATCCGGCCCGGGTCCCTCGGCTCCTCGCCGAACACCGACAGCGTCGGCCCCCACTGGTGGAACGGCCCGCGCGCCCACGAACTGGAGCCGACCCCCGCGTCCGCCATCAGACCCGGGAACTGGGGATCGTGCCCGAAGGCGTCCAGCTGCCAGGCGGTTTCGGGGGACGCTCCGATGATGCCGCGCTGGAAGCCGTCGCCGTACAGGGCGTTGCGGATCGTCGCCTCGGCGCCGGTGAGGTTGGTGTTGGGCTCGTTGTAGGTGCCGCCCATGATCTCCACGCGGCCGGTGCGGATCAGCTGCCGCAGGAAGGCGCGCTCCTCCGGGAAGGCGTCCCAGTAGGGCTTGAGGTAGTCGACCTCGGCGAGCACGAAGGTGTACGCCGGGTCGCGACGGGCCAGGTCGCAGTGGGCCCGGACCAGGCTCATGCCGGACTGGCCGCGCGAGTCGAAGGTGCGGGCGGGCAGGCCGGTGGCGGCGGAGTCGTCGGCGACGTCCCAGGTCTCGGTGTAGGCGCCCTGGGTGTTCCACCAGACGGGGTCGTAGTGGAAGTGGCTGACCATGAACATGGTCCAGCCGGGCTCGGCCGCCGTGAACTCGCCGGTACGGGTGGTGACTTGGTCGCCGTCGGCCGCGGTGACCGTGATCTCGCGGCGGTCGCCGGGGACCAGGTCCTCGCCGGTGACGGGGATCTCCGCGCGTACGGTGCCGTCCTCGCCGGCTGTGGCCTCCGCGGTGCCGGTGAGGCCCGGGCCCTCGACGGTGAGCCGCACGGTCCGGCCCGGAGTGTGGCTCAGTTCGACGGCCACCACCTGGCGCGGCTGCTCGGTGGTCCCGGTGAAGAGCTCGGTCGACTCGACAGAGGTGACGCGCATGGGGCTCCTACGAGTGCTCTGGGGGGAGCCCCATCCTGCACGGCAGGAGTGATTCAAACAACCATCTTCACGTCAACTTGGTGGTTCATCCATGCACGCTCGGTCGGATCACCTGGCCCGCCGGGACTTCACGGCGTGCTGCGGGGTGATGTGGTCGGTCAGCGCCAACGAGGCGCTCGCCCGCTGGTAGGTGAGCTGGGCGACCCGCACGTACAGGCAGTCGACCAGCATCAGGACGGAGTGCCGGCTGCTGATGCTCTCGGCCCGGAAGCTGGTCTCCGAGGAGGACGAGATGAGCCGGATGTCGGCGGACCTGGACAGCGGCGAGCGCGGGTCGGTGGTCAGGGCGATCGTGGTGGCGCCCCGCTCCTTGGCCATCTCGAACGGTTCGAGGGTCTCGCGGGTCGCCCCGGAGTGGGAGATGCCGATGGCCACGTCCGCGGGGGTGAGCAGGGCCGCGGAGGTGGCGGCCGCGTGCACCTCGGTCCAGCCGCGGACCGCGCAGCCGATGCGGAACAGCCGGGTCTCCGTCTCCTGGGTCACCGCGCCGCTGCCGCCGACGCCGTAGACGTCGATGCGCCGGGCGCGGGACAGCGCCTGGGCCGCACGCTCGAGCGCGTCGAGGTCGATCCGGTCGATGGTCTGCTGGATGGCCCGCAGGTCGGCCGTGCCGACGACCTGGACGACCCGTTCGAGGCTGTCGTCCGGGGAGATGTCCGGACCGATCTCGGCGGTCCCCCAGTCGGAGGCCTCGCCCCGGCCGCGCTCCTGGGCCAGTTCGATCAGCAGGTGCTGGTAGGAGTCCAGCCCGATGGCCCGGCAGAAACGGGTCACCGTCGCCTGGGAGGTGCCGGTGCGGCGGCCCAGCTCGGCGGCCGAGCAGTGGGTGACGGCGGCCGGATCCTCCAGGATCAGCTCGCCGACCTTCCGCAGGGACCCCGCCAGCCGGGGCAGCTCGGTGCGGATCAGTGTGGTGACGTCCGTGGGAGGCATGGGGAGAAGGTACCAGCCACCCTTCCAGGCGCGGATTGAATACCAGGACCCGACCGATGCCCGATCCACGCCCCGATTGATGACCGGGGAGGTGTGTGATTTATTGATTCATCAGTGGAGAAGTGTAGGGTGAATCAATCCATCAGTGGGGAGCGTGACGCGTGTCCGTCGAGTCTGTGAGCGCCCAGGGGTTCGCGCGGGAGAGCCTCGCCGTCCTCCAGCACGTCATCGAATCCGCCCGGGACGACGTGGCCGCCGCCGCGGACCTGGTCGCCGAGTGCGTCCGCGCGGAGGGCGTCGTCCAGGCCTTCGGGACGGGCCATTCGCAGGCCCTCGTCCTCGAACTCGCCGGGCGCGCGGGCGGACTGGTCCCCACCAACCGGCTGAGCATCGCCGACCTCGTCCTCTACGGCGGCGAGGACCCGGCCGTCCTGGACGATCCGCTCCTCGAACGCCGGGCCGGGGTGGCCGCCCGGCTCTACGAACTGGCCGCCCCCAATCCCCAGGACCTGTTCGTCGTCATCTCCAACTCCGGCGTCAACAACGTCATCGTGGAGATGGCCCTGCACGCCAGGGAACACGGCCACCGCGTCCTGGCCGTCACCTCCCTCGCCCACACCCGGGCCGTCCCCGCCGCCCATCCCAGCGGCCGGAAGCTGGCCGACATCGCCGACGTCGTCCTCGACAACGCCGCCCCGCGCGGCGACTCCCTGCTCGAACTCCCCGGCGGCGGCTCGGTCTGCGCCCTGTCCACGCTCACCGGCGTGATGCTGGTCCAGATGACGGTCGCCGAGGCGGCCGGCCGCCTCCTCGCCGCGGGCGAGCGCCCCCCGGTCTACGTCTCGGCCAACGTGCCCGGCGGGTTCGAGGGCAACCTGGAGCTGGAGAAGAAGTACGCGGGCCGGATCCGCCGCACGGCGAGCTGAACCGGCGTTTCCAGGAGGCCGTCCGGACCTGAGACGCTTCAGGACCGACGCTTGTGGCCTTTCAGGGCCGGGCGAACTCGAACCACACGATCTTGCCGGTGCTGAGCCGGGCCGCGCCCCACCGCATGGCCAGCCGGCTGACCAGGTACAGCCCCCGGCCGTTCTCGTCCGTGGGCCGGGCGCGCCTCAGGCGTGGCAGTTCGGGCGCGTCGTCACCGATCTCGCAGCGCAGCACATCGGTGCGCAGCAGGCGGAGGGTGACGGGCCGGGAGCTGTGGCGCACGGCGTTGGTGACGAGCTCGCTGACGAGGAGTTCGACGGAGTCGCCGAGCTCCTCCAGGTTCCAGCGGGACAGGGTGCGGCGGGCCAGCCGGCGGGCCTGGCCGGGCGCGGCGTCCTCCGGATCCAGGGACCAGTACGCCACGTCGCCGGGCACGATGCCGTCGAAGCGGGCGGCCAGCAGCGCGATGTCGTCGTCCCGGTCGCCGGGGCCGACCATGTCGAGCACGTCGTCGCACAGGGTCTCCAGCGCGGGGGGACGGTCGGGTCCGGCGAGCCTGCCGGTGGTCCCCGCCTTGTCGCGCAACTGCTCGATGCCGGTCCACACGTCGCGCAGGCGGGACTCGACCAGGCCGTCGGTGTAGAGCAGCAGCGTCGCGCCCCCAGGGGCGTCGAGCTCGACCGCCTCGAAGTCGACGCCGCCGACGCCGATGGGCGCGCCGGGCGGCATGCGCAGCACCTCGGCCCGGCCGCCCGGGTGGAGCAGGACGGGCGGCGGGTGCCCGGCGTTGGCGATGGTGATGCGGTGCGAGACCGGGTCGTACACCGCGTACAGGCAGGTCGCCATGTGCTCGGCGCCGAGGCGCTGGGCCTGTTCGTCGAGGTGGTGCAGGACCTCCTGCGGCGGCAGCCCCAGGCCGGCGAGGGTCTGGGCGGTGGTGCGCAGCTGGCCCATGATGGCGGCCGACGTCATGGAGTGGCCCATGACGTCGCCGACGACCAGGGCGACCCGGCTGCCCGGCAGCGGGATGGCGTCGTACCAGTCGCCGCCGACCCGGGCCGATTCGGCGGCGGGCAGGTAACGGGCGGCGAGCCGGATGCCGGGCGGGCTGGGCAGGGTCTCGGGCAGCATCGTGCGCTGGAGTTCGTCGGCTATGTGGGCCTCGCGGCCGTACAGCACGGCCTTGTCGATGCCGAGGGCGCTGTGGGTGGCGAGCTGCGCGGCGACGAGGAGGTCGTTGACCTCGAAGGGCCTGCTCTCGGGGCGGCGCAGGAACAGGACCGTGCCGATGACGCGGCGCCGGCCACGCAGCGGGGCGAGGATCGCGCGCTGTCCGTCCGGCGGGGCGAACGCGCCGTCTTCGCCGGTCAGTTCGGACAGTGCGCCGCGGCCGGCGGGGGAGTCGGTGAACACCGGGCGCACGCCCCGCAGCACCTCGGCGAGATCGCTGCCCGGCCGGACCTCGCGCAGTCCGGGGGCGGGCATGCCCGGCTCGGAGGACGGGGAGGCGTCCGTGTCGTCCTCCGCCGGGGCGCGGTCGGCGCGGTGCAGCCGCAGGACCAACGGGCCGGTGGGCCGCTCGTCGCCGACCGGCAGCGGCTCGCGCAGACAGACGAGGATCCCGTCCGAGAAGCTGGGCAGGACGGCCCGGCACAGGCCCGCCACGATCTCGTCCAGATCCATGGCACGGCTGATCCGCCGCGTCGCGGCACCCACGAACCGCAGCCGGTCCGCGTCCTGCCGCATCGGTCCGGCGGCAGCGGCTCGCGAGGCCTGGGGCGGCGGGGGCGCCGCCGGGTGCGAGGCCGGCGGCGTCCCGCTCACGCCGAGCGCGGCATGAGCCGACAACTCGCCGAGCACCTGCCGGTCCTGCGCCCGGAAGACGTCCCGGTCGGGGCGCCGCAGGAACAGAGCGGCACCCACGGTGCCCTCGGGGCCGACGAGGGGGACGAGGAGAACACGGTCCCCCCGCGGCACACGGGAGTTCGGCCCCAGCAGCTCGCGCAGGGCCGGATCCAGATCACCGGAGTCCCCGCCCAGCGCCTCGCCGGCGTCCAGGACCTTCGCCAGGACGCCGGACGGCGCCATCGAGACGGTGACCGGCGCCGCCCCGCCCAGGACACCGCACAGCCCGTCCTGGGACCCGGGATGCCACTGCGCGCCGGTGTCGTAGGGCGGACCGCCCGCCGGGGACGAGGCCGGGCCGGAGGGCTGGGCCGGGATGGGGGAGCGGCGGAACCCCGTTCCGCTCAGGCGCAGTTGCGCGTCGGAGGCCGTCGGGTCCGCGGTGCCCGGCGCGGCGTCGAGATACACGACGAGGGCGTCCGCGACGGACGGCACCGTCGCCCCGCAGAGTTCCTCCAGTACCTGCGCCGGATGTCCGGCGCGCGCGACGCGACGGACCGCGTGGGTGAGAAAGTGCTTGGGGTCGGGCCGCATCGCCCACATCCTCCGCGAGGCCCCGGGTTCTGTCCAGCCGCCCAGGAAAGCCGTTGCGGAAGCCGCACACCCCGTGCACCGTGCACCGGGAAACCGCTTCCGTCCGGACCATTGACGCGGCGGTGAGGCGCCTCGACACTGGCGTGACTACGTAGTCATACCCGGCCCGTTCATCCATCGTGCCGTCGTTGACTACGTAGTCCACACCCTTTTGTCACCCCCGGGAGACCACATGACGAGCGGAGCCGAAGGCCACCCGGCCGCCGGTGGGCGCCGGCGGCGTGGCCCCGGGATGACCGAGGTCGCGCGGGCCGCCGGGGTGTCGCAGAAGACCGTGTCGCGGGTCGTCAACGGCGAACCGCACGTCAGCCCCGAGGTGCGCGACCGCGTCCTGCGGGCCGTCCGCGACCTGGACTACCGTCCCAACACCGCCGCCCGGGCCCTGCTCCTCGGCCGCTACCGCCGGATCGGCGTGGTCTCGCTGGGCAGTTCGCTCTACGGCCCCTCGACCCTGCTCATCGCCCTGGAGCGGGCGATGCAGCGCGCCGGCTACTCCGTCGCCCTGGCCAGCACCCTGGAAGGGCAGAAAGTCTCGGTCGCCGTGGACGCGTTGCTGGAACAGGGCGTGGACGGGATCGTGCTGTCCGAGCCCATCGACGACGGCACGCCGCTCAGACTGAGCGCCGAACTGCCGGTGGTCAGCCTCGGCGAGGGCGTGGAGCTGACGCCGGGCACGAGCGCCGTGGTCGGCGCCGACGGTGTGGCGGCGGCCCGGCTCGCCACCGAGCACCTGCTCTCCCTGGGGCACCGCACCGTCTGGCACGTGCCCGGTCCGCAGGACTGGTGGGCCGCCCGCGACCGCCTGCGCGGCTGGCGCGAGGCGCTCGCCGCCGCCGGCGCCCCCGAACCACCCCTGCCGTCACCGGGCGACTGGAGCCCGGCCTCCGGCTACGCCGCAGGACGGCAGCTCGCCGAACTCTCCGACGTCACGGCCGTGTTCGCCGCCAACGACGACATGGCCATCGGCGCCCTGCGCGCGTTCGCCGACGCGGGCCGGGCCGTCCCCGGCGACGTGAGTGTCGTCGGCTACGACGACATCCCCGCCGCCGCCTACCTCTTCCCGCCGCTGACCACCGTCCGGCAGAACTTCGCCGCCGTCGCCGACCGCGCCGTCGACGTACTGATCGCCCTGATCGAGGGCCGCCCCGCCCCGGCCGCACAACCCGGCCAGGCAGTCGAACTGACCGTACGGGCCTCCACCGGGCCGGTACGCGACCAGGACTCCGCGCACGCCCGCCCGTAGCCGCACCACGTGAGGAGTCACGTGTGTACACCCCCATGCCCCCCAGCCCTCCGACCCGCCGCGCCCTGCTGCGCGGTGCCCTCGGCCTCGGTACGGCCGCCGCACTCTCCGCCTGCGGTGACGCCAGTACCACGCCCCGCACCTCCGGCGACGTCACCCTCTCCCTGTGGACCCACGACCCGGGCTACGAGGAGTTCTTCGTCATGGGCGTCCCGGAGGCCGACCGCGCCACCGACTTCCGCTACCACCTGAAGGTGACCCGCTCCGGACCCTCGGACATCGTCACCAAGCTGCTCGCCCAGGCCGTCGCCGGACGCGGCACGCCTGATCTGGTGGGCTTCGAGATCGGCAGCTTCCCGCGCATGCTGCGCGGCGACATCTCCGAACGGCTGCTGCACGACTTCACCCCCGACATCGAGGCCGTACCGGGCCTCAAGGACGATCTGCTGCCGGCCCGCACCGCGCCCTTCAGCAAGGACGGCCGCGTCTACGCCTTCGACTCGGACACCCCGATGGTCGTCTACTTCTACCGCGACGACCTCTTCAGCAAGTACAAGCTCCCGACGGACGCGGCCACGTGGGAGGAGTTCGCCGAGGCCGGCGCCCGGGTGTACAAGGACCACCGCGCCTCGCTGTGCGTCGTCTCCACGGTGGGCAGTGACCCCGGCCAGGTCGTGCAGTCCTTCCAGATGCTGCTCTACCAGCGCGGCGGCGCGTTCTTCGACGCCGACGGGAAGCTGCTCCTGGACTCGCCGGAGGCCGAGGAGGTGCTGCGGTTCCTGTGCGAGGGGCTGCGCAGCGGCTTCGTCGTCGACGTCGCCGACTACTACGGGGCCGCCATGCAGACCGCCCTGAAGCAGGGCCGGGTCGTCGGCCTGCCCATGGCCATCTGGTACAAGAACTACGGCCTGGTGCCCAACGTGCCCGAGCAGAAGGGCAAGTGGCGGGTGCGCGACCTGCCCCGGTTCAGCAAGGGCGGCGGGGTGACCGCCGCGCTCGGCGGCACCGGCTTCGGCGTCGTCAAGGACAAGGCCAACACCCGCGCTGCCACGGAGTTCCTCTTCAAGACCTGGCTCACCCACGACGGCCAGGTCCGCCGCTTCACCGAGACCGGCTACCTGCCCACCCGCCGGTCCGTCTACGACGATCCGCGCCTGGGCGGTTACACGGACGACTTCTGCGGCGGGCAGCGGCTCTTCCGCCTCTACCGAGATCTGCTGCCGGACGTACCGCCGTTCCACCAGAGCCCCGACCAGTCGATCCTCTACGACGTCCTCGCCGGCAACCTGCTGCGCGCGTACCGCGGGGCTCTGTCGCCGCGGGAGGCGCTGCGGCAGACCGCGGCGGACTTCCATGACCAGGCCGGGCGGTAATGCGGCCGCGGCGCCGCTGTGGCTTGTCGCGCAGTTCCCCGCGCCCTTGAGGGCGCTGCCGAACTCGGCGGATCAGGAGTACCCACCATGACCACCACCGTTGCCGGGCCGTCCGGCACCGCACGCAAGCACAACGCCCCGGGCCGGGAAGAACACCGCCCCGGCAAGTCCTGGGCCCCCTACCTCTTCATCTCCCCCTTCTATCTCCTCTACGTCCTGTTCATGCTGATCCCGGTCGGCGCCTCGCTGTGGCTGAGCCTCACCGAGTGGGTGGGACTCGGCACCCCGCACTGGGTGGGCCTGCGCAACTACCGGCTGCTCGCCACCGACATCAGCTTCCACCGGGCCCTCGGCAACACCGCCGTGTTCGTGCTGGTCGCAGTGTGCGTCGTCGTTCCGCTGGCGCTGCTGATCGCGCAGGCCCTCAACACCCGGGGCCTGCGCGTGCGGGACCTGTGGCGCACCGCCTACTTCGTGCCGATCGTGGTCTCGCCCATCCTCGTCGCTCTCCTCTTCGGCCTGATCTTCGACCGGCAGTTCGGGCTGGCGAACGCGGTGCTGCGCGCCCTGTTCGGCACCGGCGGCGTCGACTGGCTCGGCGATCCGAGCATGGCCAAGGTGAGCATCGCGCTGGTGATGCTGTGGCGCTGGACCGGCTACCTCACCGTCTTCTTCCTCGCCGGCCTCCAGAACGTGCCCCGGGAGCTGTACGAGGCCGCCGCTCTCGACGGGGCCGGGCGGCTGCGCACCTTCGCCACCGTCACCCTGCCGGCGCTGAAGCCGGTGACGGCGTTCGTCGTCGTCACGTCCTTCATCTGCGCGGCCCAGATCTTCGAGGAGCCGTACCTGCTGACCGGCGGCGGACCGGCCGAGTCCACCCTCTCCGTGACCATGTTCATCTACCGGGCGGCCTTCCAGCGCCAGCAGTTCGGTTACGCCGCCGCCGCGGCCGTCGTCCTCTTCGTCCTCGTCTTCGGCCTCAGCCGGCTCTTCAACCGTCTCCTCGGCATCGGGAGGGCCGCCTGATGACCCGCACCCGCGCACCTCTCTACGGCGCACTGGTCCTGCTGCTCCTGGGCTTCCTCGCCCCGCTGCTGTGGGCGCTGAGCGGCTCGTTCAAACCGCGCGGCGACATCTTCGGCTACCCGCCGAAGCTCGTCCCCGACCCGCTCACCCTCGACAACTACCGCACCCTGCTCACCGACCAGCCCTTCGGCCGCTGGTTCCTGATGAGCACGGTCGTCGCCGTCGTCGCCACCACCGTGTCCGTCTTCGTGTGCGCGCTGGCCGGCTACGGCTTCGCCAAGTTCCGCTTCGCCGGGAAGCGGCTGCTGTTCAACGTGATGTTCAGCTCGCTGTCGATCCCGTTCGCGGTGATCCTCGTGCCGCTGTTCGTGATCGTCGTCAAGACCGGGCTCGGCAGTCCGTGGTTCGCGCTGATCGTGCCCTGGGTGGCGCCCGCGTTCGGGATCTTCATGATGCAGCAGTACATCGTGCAGTCCATCCCGGACTCGGTGCTGGAGGCCGCCCGGATCGACGGGGCGAGCGAGTTCGGCATCTTCCGGACCATCGTGCTGCCGCTGCTGCGGCCGGCGCTGGGCGCCCTGGCCGTCTGGCAGTTCCTCCAGAGCTACAACAGCTTCCTGTGGCCCCTGGTGCTGGTCTCCGACAGCTCCCAGTACACCCTGCCGCTGGGCCTGCAGACCCTGTTCGTGTCGGAGCAACGGCAGTACGACCTCGTGCTCGCCGGAGCCGTCCTCGCCGTCCTGCCCGCCGTCGCCCTCTTCGTCCTGCTGCGCAAACAGCTCCTCGAAGGCCTGTCCACGGGCGCGGTCAAGGGCTGAATAGCCGTCACATCATCTGAAGGAGAAGCATGTTCGAGCTGCCCCGGCGCGTTCTGTTCGGTGCCGCCTACTACCACGAGTACCAGCCGTACGAGCGCCTCAAGGACGACCTCGACCTGATGGCCGAAGCCCGCTTCTCGGTGATCCGGGTCGGCGAGTCCGTCTGGTCCACCTGGGAGCCCGAGAACGGCCGCTTCGACCTCGACTGGCTCCAGCCGGTGCTGGACGGCGCCCACGAGCGGGGCATCTCGGTCGTCCTCGGGACGCCCACGTACGCGGTACCGCCCTGGCTGGCACGCCAGTACCCGGAGATCGCGGGGGAGCACCGTACCGGTGAGCGCATCGGCTGGGGTGCCCGGCAGGAGGTCGACTTCACCCACCCGGCGTTCCGCTTCCACGCCGAGCGGATCATCCGCAAGGTCGTCGCCCGGTACGCCGGCCACCCGGCGGTCATCGGCTACCAGGTCGACAACGAACCGGGCCTGCACCTCTTCCACAACCACGGCGTCTTCCAGCGCTTCACCGACGAACTGCGCGAGAAATACGGCGACGTGGAGACCCTCAACCGCGAATGGGGCCTGGTCTACTGGTCGCACCGGCTGTCCACCTGGGCCGACCTGTGGACCCCGGACGGCAACGCCCAGCCGCAGTACGACCTGGCGTGGCGGCGCTTCCAGGCCCGGCTCACCACCGAGTTCATCGCCTGGCAGGCGGACATCGTGCGCGAGTACGCCCGGCCCGGCCAGTTCGTCACGACCTGCATCTCCTACGACCGCCAGGGCGTCGAGGACGACCGGCTCACCGAGCGCCTCGACGTCACCGCGGGCAACCCGTACTACACGATGCAGGACGCCCTCGCCCTGCCCGACACCGGCGCCGCCGGGCAGAACTGGACGACCAACGGCACCTGGGCGCTGTACCGCAGCGCCGACCGCATGTACTCCTCCCGCCAGGAGCCGTTCCTGGTCACCGAGACCAACGCGCAGGCCATCAGCGGGCCGTGGGACAACCGCCCCGCCTACGACGGCCAGTGGCGGCAGGCGGCCTGGGCGCTGATCTCCCGAGGCGCCTCGATGATCGAGTACTGGCACTGGCACACCCTGCACTTCGGCACCGAGACCTACTGGGGCGGCATCCTCCCGCACAACGGGCGCCCCGGCCGCGTCTACCGCGAACTGGCCGCTTTGGGCGCGGAGTTGGAGAAGGCCGGCGACCTCGTGTCGGCCCTCACCCCGGACGCCGACGTCGCCTTCCTGTACGACGGCCCCAGCAAGTGGGCCCTACAGGGGCAGCCGCCGCTGGCCGACGCCGACGGGGGCCCGGACGGGCGGTCGTACGAGAGGATCTTCGACGCCTTCTACCGGGGCGCCTTCGACGCGGGACTCCAGGCCCGCGTGCTGCACCCCGGGCAGCTCCCGGACGCCGACCTGCCGCCGCTCCTGGTCGTCCCCGCCTACTACGCCGCCGACGACACCGTCCTGGACCGGCTCCGCGCCTACGCCGAGGCCGGCGGCCACCTCGTGCTGGGCCCCCGCACCGGCTACGGCGACACCGAGGCCAGGGCCCGCACCGATCTCCAGCCGGGCGGGCTGGCCGAGGCGGCCGGGGTGACGTACGACGAATTCAGCAACCTGCGCGACCCGTTGCCCGTCACCGGCACGGACTCCCTCCCCCTCCCGGCCGACGCGCACGCCCTGCACTGGGCGGACGGGCTGCTGCCGCAGGGCGCCGAGACGCTGGCGGCGTACGTGCATCCGCACTTCGGACGCTGGCCCGCGGTCACCACCCGCCGCCACGGTGCCGGCCGCATCACCTACGTGGGCACCGTGCCCGACCCGGTCTTCGCCCGGGCCCTGTTCGACCGCTACGCCCCCGATGACGCCTGGCGTCCGGCGCACCCGAGCGTCACGGCCGCCTCGGCGACCGCCCGGGACGGCCGCCGCGTGCGCTTCCTGCACAACTGGTCGTGGCAGGAGGTGTCCGTGCCGGTGCCCTCGGCCCTGCGGGACGTGCTGTCGGAGACCGTGTACGCCGACGCGGTGCCGCTCGGCCCCTGGGATGTCAAGGTGCTTCTGGAGGAGACCGACTAGCCCGATCGTCGACGCGGAGATCCTTGAGCCCGACTGCGGATGAACCGATGAACCGCCCGGATTCCCGGACATGGGTCGAAAGGCGTCGGTAGCATGGTGATACGGATCGGAGGGGGAGCTGATGTCCGGTTATCTGCGGTTCGAGAATCCCGATGGAATCTCCGTGCTCGTCGAGAGCGAGAGTGATGATCTCGCGGATCGGAACGGTGTCCAGAAGGCGGGGTTGAGGGGTCGGCTGAGGGACGGAACGGCAGTCGCACAGGAATCCTTCGAGCGAGTGATCGGCAAGGTTGTCGAAGTTCACGCCCGAACGTTCGTCAATGCCATCCGAGCAATCGATGACCCGCCTGACGAGGCGGAAATCAGTTTCGGCCTGAAAGCCACCGGAGAGGCCGGTAATTTCGTCGTCACCAAAGTCACGGGCGAAATGAACTACGGAGTCAGGCTGGTCTGGAACGCTCCCCGGCGAGACGCGGACACGCGGCAGGACGGGGAGCAACGTACCGACACCTCCCAGCCGTAGGCACGGAGCGCGTGGCGACAGGGGGTGGCGCGGGTGGCCGGGCCGTATGAGGCGGGCATCGTGCGAGTGGTCGGCGGCGACGGCGGGACGATGGGCACGGGCTTCATCGCATCCGCGGGGCTGGTCGTCACCTGTGCTCATGTGGTGGTGAAGGCCGGAGCGGGCCCCGGACAGCACGTGCGACTCGTACGGCACTCCGACGGAGCGAGCTGGCTGGGCACGGTCGCCGAGGAGTGGTGGGGTGGCGAGCAGGACGACGACGTCGCCGTCCTCAGGGTCCAGGAAGCACCCGCGGAAGCGGCCCTCTTGCTGGGGAGCCCGGACCTCTCCGCGGACCGGTGGCTGTGGACCTACGGATTTCCCGCGGCGAAACCCATCGACGGCATGTCGGGTTCGTGCCGGGTGGTGGGACCGGCGAGGGAACACGGCTACGCCGTCCATGTGATCGAAAGCGACCAGGTGACCAAGGGCTACAGTGGCGCACCGGTCGTGGACGAGAAACTCGGCGTTGTCGTGGGCATGGTGGTAAGTATCACGGCCGCCCGTGAGGTCGTTGCGGGAATCGGCGAAAAGGCCAAGTTTCCGGCCCCCTTCGATCCCGGAGGGCGTCAGGGCCGCACGGCATTCATGATTCCGGCCGCCACGATCCGCCAGCGGTGCCCGGAACTGGAGTTACGGAACCGCAGTCCGTACCGCGGCCTCGACGTCCTGGAGAACCCCGACTTCTACTACGGCCGTACCCGCGCCGTGGAGCAGCTGACCGACTCGCTCAGAGAACACGAAATAGCCGTCCTGGTGGGAAACTCGGGCTCCGGTAAGTCCTCCCTCCTACGGGCGGGACTGCACACCGCGCTCTTCCGTTCCTCGGGCGTGCTGGCGGACCGGCTGCGCTGCGACATGGTTCCGGACGCCGACCCGCTCTCGGCGCTCGTCCAGTCACTCGCCGATGGCCGCCCGGCGCACGAGGCCTGGGTGCCGGAGGACGAACTCGACGACGAGCCCGGCGCAGAGGACGATGCCGGCAGCGGGGGCCGCAACGAGAACACCGCACACTCGGCTCCGGAACCCTCGCCCGCCGCGCGGGAAACCCTCGGGCGGCTGGCCGAGGCGCTCACGGTCGATCCGACCGGGACCACGGACGGTGCCACCGCCACGGTCGCCTTTCCAGACCTCCGTGAGCAGGCCGCCCGGCGTTTGCGGACCATGTCGCCCGACGCGGCGGCCGAGGTCCTGGCAGAGACCGTTCCCACCAGACTGCTGCTTCTCGTCGACCAGCTGGAGCGGCTGTACACCGCGTGCGACCAGGGAACCGCCGACCACTTCGTCGACATCCTCCTCGCGCTGACCCGACACGGCGCTGCCGTGGGCATGGCCCTGCGGGCGGACTTCTACGGCCGCGCACTGCGTCACACGGGACTGGCGAACGCCCTCACCAAGGCACAGCTCACCGTGCTGCCCATGAGCCATGAGGAACTCCGCCAGGCCATCGTCATGCCTGCCCGCCGCCAGCGCCGACAAGTGCAAGGAGGCCTGGTCGAAAGGCTGATCGCCGACGTACGCGGACGCCCCGGCGCCCTGCCGCTGCTGCAACTGACCCTGGAACAACTCTGGAAACGTGACGCCCACACCGGCGTGCTCACACTCGGCAGCTACCTCGAGCTGGGCGGAGACGACATCCCCGTACGGCACGACGCGCGGGGCGGGATCTCCCGGCAAGGCGTCGCCGGAGCCGTGTACCGGGCCGCGGAGGAAACCTGGTACAAGAAGCTGACGGCCGAGGAGAGACGGGTCGCCCCAGCCGTCTTCCTGCGGCTCGTGGCGACCGAGAAGGACTTCGGCGACACCGCGGCCGCCGGTGGAGTCCTCACGGCACGGCGCGCCTGGCTCGACGAGTGGGACGTCACGGCCCGCTCCGTCATCGCCAAGTTCGTCCAGGCTCGGCTGCTGACCCTGCGCAGCGATCCGGTCAGCGGACAGCCGGCGGTGGAGATCGCCCACGAGGCTCTGCTGGAGGCGTGGCCGATGCTCGCCAACCTGGTGAGCAACCACAAGAAGTTCGCGGCCTGGTACGGAAGGGACTTCGCGCCCGCGTTCCAGCTCTGGGCGAACCACGACCGCAGGGAGGAGTTCCTCCTGCCCAAGCCGATCACCGAGGCGGCGCGGAAGTGGTGTGAGGAGCTACCGGACCTCATGGCGGGCCCGGCCCGCGCGTACGTACAGGCCAGCGTCGAACGGATCGAGCGCGAGCAGGAGAACGCCTGGCGGGTCCGGCGCACCGCCGACGAGTCCCGCAGCACGCTGTGGGCCACCCGCGCGCTGCGGCACGACGAGCCCAAGAGCGCGCTGGCGCTGGCGCTCGCCGCCGGACGGCTGGAGCATCCGTCCCCCACGGCACTGCAAGCACTTGCCGAAGTCGCCTACCGGCCGGGGCTGCGTGACGAACTGCGCTTCGGACACACCGCCCCCGTCTGGGCCGTCGCTCAGCGGGCCGGTGTCCTCGTCACTGCAGCGGCCGACAAGACCGTGATCGTGTGGGATCCGGTCACACACCGCACGGTGCGCACCCTTCAGGGACACAGCGGGCACGTACGCGCAGTCGCGCTGTCGGCCGACGGGCGGGTCGCCGTATCGGGCTCGGACGACCGCACGGTGATCCGCTGGGAAGTGACAACAGGGCGGATCCTCGGCCGGTACGAGGGTCATCAGGGTGCCGTACTCGGAGTCGCCGTCACACCGGACGGCGGGCGGATCGTCTCGGCCTCGGCCGATGGCACGGCAGTCGTCTGGGACGCCCCCTCGGGCCGGACGCTGCACCGGCTCACCGGCCACCGGGACGTGGTGGCCGGAGTGGCGGTCGGCGGCGCGGAGGGCGCGGTGACCGCGACCTGTTCCTCGGACGGCACGGTGAGGCTGTGGGACACCCTGACCGGCGAACTGCGCCGCACGCTCACCGGGCACGAAGGACCGGTGTGGACGGTGGCGGTCGACCGGCTCGGTCGTCGCGCCGTGTCCGGGTCCGCCGACCGTGCGGTGATCGTCTGGAACCTCGGCACCGGCCGCCCCGAGGGCCCGCCCGTGCCGACGGTTCGGCATCGAGCCGGCGTGTGGGGTGTGGCGTTCGGTCCCGACGGGCGCACCGTGGTGTCGGGCGCGGCCGACCACACCGTGGCTGTCTGGGACACGGCCGGGCGCCTCCTGCGGAGCTTCGAGGTGGGGCGCGCGGTGAACGGCGTGGCCCTCGACGAAACCGCCCACGTGGTCTTCTGCGCGGGGGACGACCACAGCGTAACCGCCTGGCGGACCGGTTCAGGGGGGAACGTCTTCGACCTCGGCAGCCACCGCGCCGCTGCCGGAGCCGTCGCGCTCAGCGGAGACGCGGGCCTCGCCGTCGTCGGCTGCGCCAACGGCGACCTGCTCGTCTGGAACACCGTCGACCGGTCGTCGACGCGTCTGGAGAGCCGCGGGCGGCAGGACCCGGTGGTGGACGTGGCGCTGAGCCGGGACGGGCTCGGGGTACTCACGCTGTCCGCTTCGGGAGCGCTCGTCCGCCGGTACACCGGGCAGCCTGCCAGGGGACCCGATGACGGCGCGCGGGTACACCCCGCGACCGTCGTGGGGATGGCACTCAGCGAGGACGGCCGCATCTGCCTGATGGCGACGGACGAGGGTGCCGCCTACGTCGGTTCGCCCTTCGGCGAACCGCACTGGCGCAGGGTTCACAAAAGGGGAGTCACCTGCGTTGCCGTCGACGGCACCGGAGACACGCTGGCGGCCGGGGACGCGGACGGCCACGTCCATGTGTGGACCGGCCCCGGCCACCGGCACCGTCTGCTGGAGGGCCGCCACAGCACCGGGGTACGGGACGTGGCCGTCAGCGGGGACGGGGCGATCGCGCTCTCGGCCGATGGCGCGGGCAGGGTCGCTGTCTGGGGACTCGCCTCGGGAGAGCCGGCGCAGCACCTGGACGGGACCGATCTCACCGTGCGTGCCGTCGGGCTGAGCCACGACGGAGGCAGGGCGCTGATGCGGACCGACGACGGAGGGACGATTGTCCTCGATCTGGCCACATGGGAGCTCCACCGCCTGGGCGGCCCGGGAGCACCGACCTCGGCATCGGCGCTCAGCGCCGACGGACAGTGCGTACTGACGGCAAGGGACTGCGCCGAACTCGGCGTGTGGGCCGCCGGGCGGGGCGATGTACTACGGGTGCTGCCCCCGCTCGGCCGTACGCGCGCCCTGGCCGTGGGGGCGGATGGGCGGTTCGCACTCGTCGGCGCCGAGGACGGGGGCATGACGCTGTGGGACCTCGACGGTGGGGAGCTGGTCGAGAGATGGCACGACCACGAGTGCAACGGGCTGGCGCTGTCCGCGGACGGCACCCTGGCGATCGGGGCGTCCGAGGTACTGCCGCTGCTCGTCTGGGATTTCCGCGCCGGCGTGCAGCGCATGCTCAGCGGTCACACGGAGGCGGTCCGCTGTGTCGCACTGACCCCCGACGGCCAGGTGGCGGTCTCCGGTTCGGTCGATCACCGGGTGATCCTCTGGGACGCCGCGCAGGGCGAGTTCGTACGCAGTTTCCAGGCGCACAACGACACGGTCCATGCCGTCGCCGTCAGCCCCGACGGACAACTGGTCGTCTCCGGTTCGCAGGACGCCAGCAGCATCATCTGGGACGTCGCGACCGGCGGGGTCCGCCACCGCTTCGGCCACGAATCGGCGGTTCTCGCCATCGCGCTGAGCCCGGACGGCGCGCTGGTCGCCTGCGGTACCGCCGACGGCGCGGTCTTTCTGTGCAGTCCGGCCGACGGCAGCCGGAGGGTGCTGGTCGGTCACACGGAGGCGGTCCGGGCGGTCGCGTTCTCTCCGGACAGCCGGTTCGTCGTGTCGGGTGACGAGCGCGGGGGTGTGTTCGTCTGGGATGTGACCACAGGTCAGGGAGTACGCGACTTCACCGCTGCCACCAGCGCGGTGATCGGTCTGGAGTGCGCGGCCGACGATTCCGGCATGATCATGATCTCGGCCTCGGCTGAGGGCGAGATCCGTGTCTGGCGGCTGCACAGCCATGCGGAGCTCCTCGCCTGGGCCTACGAGAACCGGCTGATCCATCGGTTCACATGTGCGGAACGATCGGCTCTGATCATGGAGCCGAGCTGTGATCCTCTCGGCAACCCTCCACCTGAGACCCCTGTTCCCTCCGTCGTTCCGCTCACTCGCGCCGCTCTTCGTCCCGTTGTCGAGTCGGCACTCCTCCATCGCCCCGGAGCGCCATCTCTTGCGGCCGGGGTTCGCGTCTTCGACGCGGTCCAGGCCGGGCGCAGCCGCGAGTGGCAGGTCGCTGAGCCATGCGGCCGTATGACGATCGACATCGCTGCCGAGGGGATCGATCTGGACCCTCGCATCACCTTGTACGGGCGGAACGGGGACGTGCTGGCCGAGGGACGTGCCCTGGAAGGGCGGCGGTCACGCATCGGACCGGTGGACATCGGCGCGGCCGGCGACTGCACCGTAGTCGTCGAGGGGTGCCAGGACGGTCCGGCAGGCGGTTACACCGTGCTTCTGACTCGGGAGGACTGATGGTGGACCTGATCGAGGAGGCGCCGAGAGCGGTCTGGTCGAGCGGGGCCGGGCGGCTCGTGTTCGGCGGCTCGCGCAACAACCCGCAAGGGTTCGCCATCCATCCGCGGCCTGGTCTGCTGCTGGAGGACGGCTCGGCGCACGAGCGTGTCCTGGAGACGCATCCCCGGTGGACGGACGACGGCTGGATCCGCGGAGAATTCCATCTCCCGTCGCTCGCTTCCGGGGGCCGGCTCATCGCGGAGTACGGCTTCTTCCGCCCCATGGGCCCTCCGCAGACCAACGGCGTCCTCATCAGGATCGGCTGCGACGGCGTACAACTCGCGGAAGTGGCGAAGCGCTACACCGGACGGCTCGACACGCTGAGCGTGGATCTCTCCCCGTTCAGCGGTTGCTCGCGGACCCTGTACGTGGAAGTCGACGCCGACGGCGACTCCACTCAGGACTGGCTGGTGTGGACCCGGTTGGCGATCGAGTCCCGGGCCCGGTAGGCGTTCGTGACGCCACCGCCCTGATCGACGCCCAAGGGACCGGCGCACAACAGAACGACGCGCGAAGTACGGGACTGCAACCATCCGTTCCGCCCGGCGAGTTCCGGCCGCCCCTTCGCTGGGCATCGTGTCAGGGGCGTGGGCCGCGCCGTCCCGGAGGGAGAGCGGACGGGCCGCAGAGGCCGGCCGAAGGGATGGGAAGCCATGACGTCACCGCTGCCCTCGGGAGAGACGCTGCCACAGCCGGCGCTGAACCCGCCGGCGTCGGTCGCGGTGTTCCTCGTCGCCACGATCGACCCCGGCGGGGAAGCCGTCGTCCGGGAGGTGCTGGGGTCCCTCGCGGGCCTGGTGCGGTCCGTCGGCTTCCCCAGCCCCGACGGCGGTCTCGGCTGCGTCGCCGGGATCGGGGCCCGGGCCTGGGACCGGCTGTTCGGCGGCCCGCGGCCCGCCGAACTGCACCCGTTCCGCGAGCTGGCGGGGCCCCGGCACCACGCCCCGGCCACCCCCGGCGACCTGTTCTTCCACATCAAGTCCGCGCGCACCGACCTGTGCTTCGCGCTCGCCGCCGAGCTCGTGCGGCGGCTGCGCGGCACGGTCACCGTGCGGGACGAGACACAGGCGTTCTCGTACTTCGACTCGCGCAACGTTTTCGGCTTCGTCGACGGCACCGAGAACCCCGTCGGCCGGGCGGCGGCCGACGCGGCGCTGGTCGGCGAGGAGGATCCCGGCTTCAGCGGCGGTAGTTACGCGATCGTGCAGAAGTACCTGCACGACGTGGACGCGTGGGATGCCCTCGCCGCCGAGGCGCAGGAGAAGGTGATAGGCCGCACCAAGCTCACCGACCTCGAACTCGACGCGCCCGGTTCGCACAAGGACGTCAACACCGTCCTCGGCCCGGACGGCTCCGAGCAGAAGATACTGCGCTCGGCGATGCCGTTCGGCAGGCCCGGGCCGGCTCCCGCCCGGGTGCGGGAACTGCTGGAGCAGGTCGGCCTGCCCGCGACGGCCGCCGACCGCTACCCCCACGAGCTGTCCGGCGGGCAGCGCCAGCGCGTCGCCATAGCGCGGGCCCTGGCCGCCGACCCCGACGTGCTGTTCTGCGACGAGGTCACCTCCGCGCTCGACGCGGAGACGGCCGTCGCCGTGATGGACCTGCTGACGGAGCTGCGTGACCGGCGCGGCCTGGCCCTGGTGCTCGTCAGCCACGACCTCCGCCTGGTCGCCGACCGGACGACCGACGAGCTGATCGTCATGTCCGGGGGCCGGGTGGCCGAAGCCGGCCCCACGCGGCGGCTGCTCGGGTCTCCGGAGGGGCTCACCAGCCCCTCGCCGGCGGGGCCGAGTAGCCGTCAGAGCACCTTGCGGTGCAGCAGGGCCGACAGCACGAGGGCGCCCGGCAGCAGAGGCAGCCACACCGTCAGGACGCGGTAGCCGATGACGGTGGCCGTGGCCGTGCCCACGGGCGCCCCGAACGCGGCCATGGTGAAGACCAGCGCCGCGTCCACGGGGCCGATTCCGCCGGGCGCGGGCACGGCCCCGACCGCGGTGCCGGCCACCAGCAGCGCGAGGACCACCTGCGCCCAGGACAGCGGCAGCCCGAGCGAGAACCCGACCGTGGCGATCACACTGCCCTGGAGCAGCGGGGTGGCCGCGGCACCGCCCCACAGGGCGAGCACGCGGCCGGGGCGGGTGTGCAGCTCGCGGACGTCGGTCAGGGCGGTGCGCAGGAAGCCGAGGACGGGGCGGCGCAGTGCCCGTACGGTCACCAGGAGCACGGCGGCCACGGTGAGCGCGAGCGCGGCACCGCCCGCCGCCAGGAGCAGCGTGCGGTCGTCGGGGACGAGCGCGCCGAGCCGCAGGACGTCCGGGAACGCCACCAGGAACACCAGCAGCACCAGCGTCCTGGCGACCGGCTTGACCAGGGAGTACAGGGCGAGCGACGCGGTGGCCCGGGGGAGGGCGATGCCGCGGCGCTGCAGGAAGCGCAGCGTCACGGCGTGCGCGCCCAGGCTGGCCGGCAGCACCTGGTTCGCGGCACCGGCGGCGAACTGCGAGGCCACCAGCAGGCCGGGCGGCAGCCGCTCCGGCAGGGCGCCCTGCCGGACGCAGGCGGCGGCCACCCAGGTCAGGCAGGTGAAGACCAACGCGGCGAGCAGCCACCACGGGTCGGCGGAGGCCAGCCGCGCGGCACCCGCGTAGGCGGTGCGCCGGTCGACCAGGGCCCACACCCCGACCAGCAGCAGCGGGAGGAGGACCAGGGCCGGCCGGACGAGGCGCGCGGCGCGGGAGCGGCGCGGGGCGGCGGGGCAGGGGGCGGCGGGGAGCGGTGCGGGGAGTGTTTCGAGCTGGAGCTGGGACACGGCGTACGTCGTCCTTCCGCGTCGCGCCCCGGGGACAGGGCGGACGGATGCAGGGCGAGGCAAGGGGACGGCGGAAACGTGCCCGTCCGGTGTGACGGCCCGGTGTCCGCCAGAAAAAGCGACAGGGGCGGGAGAACGACACGGCCGAATCCGGCCGATCGCGTCACACGACTCGCCCTCCCGCACGCGCGTGCGCCACCACCTCCCCGCCACCCCGCGCGGCCTGCGCCGCCATCGCCCCACCGGAGGATCCCCGCACGGCCCTGCGCCGCCACCGCGGGGAGTCCCGCACGGCCTACGCCGCCAGCGCCCCCACCACCGGGAACCCGGGACTGCGCAGGACCCGCCGCTCCGTGTCCACCGCGAACACCTCGCAGTGCTCCCGGGCCGCCGCCCACTGCACCCCCTCCGCGCCGAGGGCGAACGCCGCCGTGGCGACCGAGTCCGCCTCGGTCAGGGTCGGAGCCACGACGGTCATGCTGAGCAGGCCGGTCGCCGGGCGGCCCGTGCGGGCGTCGAGGATGTGGTCGCCGCGTTCGTAGCGGGCGGAGGTCGCGACCGCCCGGTCGGTGAGGTCCAGGACCGTGCAGAGCCGGTCGGCGTGTTCGGGGTGGCGTACGCCGACGCGCCAGGGTCCGCCGGAGGCGATCACGTCGCCGCCCGCGTTGAGGCAGAAGCGCCGCGCCCCGGCCGCCGACAGCAGCTCCGCTCCCTTCTGCACCGACCAGCCCTTCACCACGGCGCAGGGGTCGAGGCCGCGGCCGGGCAGCCGGACGTCGAAGGCGCCCCCGGTCGCGATCCGGTACTCCTCGCACAGGTCCAGGACCTCGCGGAGCGCCGGGCCGGGGGCCGAGATCTCCCCTCGGTCCAGCCGGGACACCTCGCTGTCCCGGCGGAACGGGCTGAACCGCGCGTCGACCTCGCGCAGCCAGGCGAAGAAGCCGTCCACCGGTGCCTCGGGGAAGCCCTCGTCGTCGATCCGTACCGACACCGGGAACCCCATGACGTGCTCGACGCGGCGCATGGCGTCAGCCCCTCGCGTCGATCGCGGCCTGGAGCGACTCCTTGTAGCCGTCGCTGGTGATCGTGGCACCGGACACCGTGTCGATGTCGGCGCTCTGCGCCTGGAGCGTCTCCTCGATCAGCTTGGGCACGGCGGCCGTGGTCTGCGGATGGTTCGGCTGCTGGAGCATCCGCACCGAGGCGATCCTGTCGCCGGAGAAGGTGACCTCGACCTGCACCGGGCCCTTCTCGGTGTCGAGCGTCGAGCCCGACACGACCGTGGTTGTCGTGCCGCCCGATGATGAGACCGACGGTGTCGACGCGGGCGCGGCGGCTTCCGTGGCGGACGACGACCCCGTGTCCTGCGACGGCGTGTACCGCCAGAGCGGGATCAGGCCCGCGACGCTCAGGACGAGGACGGGTATGGCTCGCTTCACGGTGTTCTCCTCGTTCCCGTCAGCCGGCCAGGCTGAAGCGCTCGAAGTGGGTCTGCGTCCTGGGCACGCCCAGCTCGCGCAGGCTGCCGAGCACCGCGTTCATCATCGGCGGCGGGCCGCACAGGTACACGTCCCGGCCGGTGATGTCCGGGACCAGACGCGCCAGCTCCTGCGGCGCCAGCCGGTCGGGCACGGCCGGCCCGGTGACCAGGTGCAGCTCGGCCCCCTTGGCGAGCGCGAGTTCGCGCAGTTCGTCGTAGAGGACGGCGTCCCGGTCCGTGGCCACGCGGTAGATCACGACCGCGTGGCCGTGCAGCTCCTCCAGCAGGGCCCGGATCGGGGTGACACCGACGCCACCGGCGATGAGCAGGGCGTCCGGGCGGGTGCGGTGCAGGGTGGTGAAGGCGCCGTAGGGGCCCTCGGCGAACACCCGCGTGCCGGCCTTCAGGTGCCGCAGGGCCGCGCTGCCGTCGCCCGCCCGCTTGACGGTCAGGCGCAGGGTACGGCCGTCCGGCGCGGCGGACAGCGAGAACGGGTTGGCCTGCCACCAGCGGTCCCTCGTCAGGAACCGCCACAGGAAGAACTGTCCGGCCCGGGCGGGCAGCCGGTCCAGGTCGCGGCCCGTGACGTAGACCGAGACCACGTCGTCGTTCTCCGGGACCACGGCCGTCACACGCAGCTGGTGGCGGAGGTTGCGCCACAGCGGCAGGACCAGCCGGCCCGTGAACACCGAGGCGAGGGCCACGCCCCACACGGCGTACCAGTACGTCCGCGCCACCGACGACGAGGTGAACGACGTGCCCGCCGCGACCTGGTGCGTGAACGCCAGGACCACCGCGACGTACGTGTACAGGTGGATGAAGTGCCAGGTCTCGTACGCCAGCCGGCGCCGGGCGGAGCGGGCCGAGACCACGCCGACCACGATGATGATCGCCAGGGCGGCGATCGCGCGCAGTACGCCCTCGACGGTCTCCGCGAGATCCACCAGCTGGTTCACCGGGTCCAGGGACGAGGACTGCGCGTAGCCGAAGACGATGAACACGGCGTGCGCCAGCAGCAGCCACAGCACCGAGAACCCCGTCCAGCGGTGCCAGGACGTCAGCCGGTCCATGCCGATCCGCCGGTCGAACCACGGCAGCCGCGCCACCAGCAGCAGCTGGAACGCCATGAGCAGCGCCCCGTACAGCCCCGCCAGCCGCCCCAGCACGATCAGCGTGTTCGAGGCGAAACCGGCCTGGACGAAGAAGACGGTCACCACGACCGCGTTGGCCAGCAGCACCGCGTACAGGCCGGTGCGGCCCACCACTCTCGGGCGCACGCCCGGCCGGGTCGCCGCGGGGGGTTCTTGGAGGGTCGTCACGATCGGCAGCTCCTTGATCGGATCCTGGGACACCGAGCTTGTCGCGGGGGAGCTGTCGGAATACTGTCGCCCAACTTTCAAGTACTTATCGATCCGGCGGCGAAGGGGCGAGCGGCTATGGAGGCACCGGACACGTGAAGCACTATGAGCGGGTGGAAAAAGTACGACTCCTCGTCGTCGACGACGACCCGCCCATCGCCGACCTCGTCGCGACCGTCGCCCGCTACGAGGGCTGGGAGGCGGTCACGGCGTACTCCGGCGAGGACGCGCTCCAGCGGGCCGCCGAGTTCCACCCGGACATCGTCGTGCTCGATCTGATGCTGCCCGGCGTCGACGGCTTCGGCGTCCTGGACCGGCTGCGCGCCTCCGGCACGATGGTGCCGGTGGTGTTCCTCACCGCCCGCGACGGCGTCGCCGACCGGGTCGCGGGCCTGACCCGGGGCGGCGACGACTACCTGGTCAAGCCGTTCGCCGTGGAGGAGCTGATGGCCCGGTTGCGCACCGTGCTGCGGCGCAGCGCCGGCCCCGCCTTCCAGCGGTCCGTGCTCCAGGTCGGCGACCTGACCATGGACGAGGACACCCGCGAGGTGCGGCGCGGCGAGAAGCTGCTGTCGCTCACCCCGACCGAGTACGAGGTGCTGCGCTACCTGATGCGCAAGTCGCCCACCGTGCTCACCAAGGCGCAGATCCTCGACCACGTCTGGGAGTACGGCTTCGGCGGCCGCTCCAACGTCGTCGAGCTGGTCATCAGCCGGTTGCGCCGCAAGCTCGACGAGACGGACGAGAGCGGCGCGCCGCTGATCCACACCGTGCGAGGATTCGGGTACGTCCTGCGACAGGCCTCCGAGTGATCGCCCGGCTGCGGCGGGCCTACCGCGGAATGCGCCTGGGCACCCGGCTGGCCCTCGGCCTCGGCGCCCTGGCGCTGGTCGTGTTCGCCGTCGTCGGCACGGCCCTCACCACGTACATGCGCGACTACCTGTCGGCCCAGCTCGACACCCAGCTCGCGCAGGCCCAGATCGCCCAGTCCAAGAGCATCGCGGACTACGGCACCCTCTCGGGCAAGAAGTACTACAGCTGGTTCTACGCCGTGTACGACGTCTCGGACGGCACGCCCGAGCTCCGCAGGCCCGAGGACCCCGCCGACCTGCCGAAGGACGTCGACGACTTCACGGCCCTGGCCTCGGCGCAGACGACCGCGCACCAGGAGCTCCTGCGCACCGAGCACCTCAGGGGCGCGGGCACCTACCGGCTGCGCGCCTGCGAGGTCGAACCCGGCGTGGTCCTGGTCAGCGCCGCGCCCATGGAGGACATCGAGGACACGGTCGGGCAGCTCATCACCATCCAGGTCGTCACCTTCGCGCTCGCGCTGCTCGCACTGGTCGTCTTCGGCCGCCGGATGCTGCGCCGCGGGCTGAAGCCGCTCAGCGACATGGCGTCGACCGCGCAGGGCATCGCCTCGCACGACCTGACCGAGTCGGCGGCCCGGCTGCCGCTGCGTGCCGACGGCCGGGACGGCGGCCCGGAGGTGGACGAGCTGCGCACCGCCTTCAACACGATGCTGGAGCACATCGACGACTCCCTCGCCGTACGCGCGGAGGCCGAGCAGCGGCTGCGCCGGTTCGTCGCGGACGCCTCGCACGAGCTGCGCACCCCGCTGATGTCGGTACGCGGCTACGCCGACCTGTTCCAGTACGCCGCCGCCAACGCCCCCGAGGAACGCGACCGGCACCTGGCACGGCTGCGTGCCGAGGCCGCCCGGATGGGCATCCTCCTGGACGACCTGCTGCTGCTCGCCCGGCTGGACGCGGCGGAGGTGGAGGCGCCGCTGCGGCTGGAGGACGCCGACCTGACGGAGCTGGTGCGCCAGGCCGCGGACGCCTTCCGGGCCGGCCGTCCCGACCACCCGCTGACGGTGACCACCTGCCCGGGGGCCCTCAAGGTGCGCCTGGACCCGCAGCGCGTCCGGCAGGTCCTGGACAACCTGCTCGCCAACGCCGCCGTGCACACCCCGCCCGGAACCCCGGTGTCCGTGGACGTCACCGTCGCCTCCCACGCCGCTCTGGTCCGGATCGCCGACGCGGGCCCCGGCATCCCGCCCGAGGACCAGGAGCGCGTCTTCGACCGCTTCTACCGCGTCGACAAGGCCCGCAGCCGCGACCGCGGCGGCAGCGGCCTCGGCCTGGCGGTCGCCCAGTCCCTGGTCCGGGCCCACGGCGGCCGCATCGAGCTGAACAGCGCACCCGGGGCGACGGTGTTCACCGTGCGCCTGCCGCTCGACGGGGCGGGGCTCCCGGCCGCTCCGGGGCCGGAAACGACCGCGGTCTAGACTCGACCGGCAACAGCCCGTACGACCAGCCCGTACGACCATGGCCAAAGCCTCCGCCAACCGAAGGGCCCCGGCGTCTTGATACGGATCGATTCAGTCACCAAGCGCTACCCGGACGGCACGGTGGCGGTCGACCGGCTCTCGCTGGAGATACCCGACCGCTCGATCACCGTCCTCGTCGGACCGTCGGGCTGCGGCAAGACGACCACGCTGCGGATGATCAACAGAATGGTCGAGCCGAGTGAGGGAACGATCCTCCTCGACGGCGAGGACATCCAGCGGCAGCCCGTCACCACCCTGCGCCGGTCCATGGGTTACGTCATCCAGAACGCCGGCCTCTTCCAGCACCGCACGATCGTCGACAACATCGCGACCGTGCCCCGCATGCTCGGCTGGGGCAAGCAGAAGGCCCGGGCGCGGGCCGCGGAGCTGATGGAGCGGGTCGGACTCGACGCCGCGCTCGCCAAGCGGTACCCGTACCAGCTGTCCGGCGGCCAGCAGCAGCGCGTCGGCGTGGCCCGGGCGCTCGCCGCCGACCCGCCGGTGCTGCTCATGGACGAGCCGTTCTCGGCGGTCGACCCGGTGGTGCGCAAGGGGCTCCAGGACGAACTGCTGCGCATCCAGGACGAGTTGGGCAAGACCATCGTCTTCGTCACCCATGACATCGACGAGGCCATCAAGCTCGGCACGATGGTCGCCGTGATGCGCACCGGCGGCCACCTCGCCCAGTACGCGCCCCCGGCCGAGCTGCTGTCCAGCCCCGCCGACGCCTTCGTCGAGGACTTCCTCGGCGGCGACCGCGGCATCCGGCGGCTGTCCTTCTTCCCGTCCGCCCGGCTGGAGTTGACGAGCGACCCGGTGATCCCGCTCGACGCCACCGCCGAGCAGATCGCCGCCCCCGACGCCCCCTACCTCCTGGTGACCGACGCGGACGGCCGGCCGCTCGGCTGGAGCGAGCCGCGGGACCTGGTCGCGGGGGACATCCGGCCGGACCGGCTGCTGTCCCACGGGCGGCCGTTCGTGCCCGGCACCGACTCGCTGCGGGTCGCCCTCGACTGCGCGGTGCTGTCGCCGACCGGCTGGGCCGTCGCCGTGGACACCGGCGGGCGGGTGACCGGAGTCGTCTCGCAAGCGACCATCGGCGAGGCGATCCGCAGCGCCCACGCGGCGGGACTCGACGACGAGAAGGTCGCCGGATGAGCGAGTTCCTCCACGACTTCTTCGACATGCCGAGCGACCTCCAGCACAGCTGGATCGGGCTGGTCGGACTGCACTTGAGAGAGGCCCTGCTGCCGGTCGCGGCCGGACTGCTCCTGGCACTGCCGATCGCCCAGCTCTGCATCCGCTTCCGCTGGCTCTACCCGCCCGTCCTCGGCGTCACGACCGTGCTGTACGCCGTCCCGTCGCTGGCGTTCTTCGTCGTCCTCATCAACTACACCGGGCAGACCGAACTCACCGTGATGATCCCGCTGGCGGTGTACAGCCTGGTGGTGCTCGTCCCGGCGATCGTCGACGGGGTGCGCTCGGTGCCGCAGGAGACCCTGTCCGCGGCCACCGCCATGGGCTTCGGGCCCGTACGGCGGTACTTCCAGGTGCAGTTGCCGATCGCGGTCCCGGCGATCATCGCCGGTCTGCGGGTGGCGACCGTGTCGAGCATCTCCCTCGTCAGCGTCGGCATGCTGATCGGCAACCAGGGCGCGCTCGGCAACCTGCTCCACGACGCGCAGATCTACAACCGGCCCGAACTGACCTGGAACTCCGTGATCACCACGGCCCTCCTGGCGATCCTCGTCGACGCCCTGCTGGTCCTCGTGCGCGTGCTGCTGACGCCCTGGATGCCCAGCGGCTCGGCCGGTCGCAGGCAGGCGCCCGCCCTCAAGGACGCAGCCCGGTGAACGTACTCAACTTCGTCAACGCCTTCTTCAGCGACAGCGCCCACTGGCAGGGCTACGACGGCATCCCGGCCCGCCTCGGGGAACACGTGCAGTACACCCTGGAGGCACTCGCCCTCGCCGCCGCGATCGGACTGCCGATCGGCCTGGTCACCGGTCACTACGGGCGCGGCGGGAACGCCCTGTCCCTGGTCGCCACCGCCGGGCGGGCCCTGCCCAGTTTCGGCCTGCTGGTGCTGATGACGACCCTGCTGGGATTCGGGATGCTGCCCGTGATGATCCCGCTGGTCGTCCTGGCCGTCCCGCCGATCCTGGTCACCACCTACGAGGCGATGCGGTCCGTCGACCCCTCGCCGGTGGACGCCGCCCGCGGCATGGGCATGCACGAGTCCCGGATCCTCTTCCAGGTCGAACTGCCGGTCGCGTTGCCGCTGATCCTGAGCGGGCTGCGCTCGGCGGCCATCCAGATCGTGTCGACGGCGACCATCGCCGCGTACGTCAGCCTGGGCGGCCTCGGGCGGTACATCGTCGACGGCCTCTACCAGCGCAATTACGAGAAGGTGGTGGGCGGCGCGACGCTGGTCGCCGTCCTGGCGCTGGTCACGCTCGCGCTGTTCTGGGCGGTGGCGCGGGTGGCGGTGTCGCCGGGCGTGCGCAGGAGTTGAGGGGCCGGGTTGCCATGGTTTGTCGCACATCGACGCCGATTGGTAACCAGGCTGCTCTTGACTGACCGAATAGCGGCTGGCTTGGATCAATGGGTGATTACTACGGCGAAGAGCAGCACCCGGTCCATCACCAGGCACCCCGGCGCGGCCGCGGTCGCGCTCGCCGCGGCGGCGGCTCTTCTCGGAGGCTGTTCCTCCGGCGGCACCTCCGAGGACCCGCTCAAGGGCGGCGGAGCGGAGAGCGGCACCGTCGTGGTCGGCTCCAACAACTTCGCCGAGAGCATCCTGCTCGCCGACATCTACGGCGAGGCCCTCAAGGCCAAGGGCATCAAGGTCACCTACAAGCCCAACATCGGCAGCCGTGAGACCACGTACGGTCTGATGAAGAACGGCGCCATCACGCTGCTGCCGGAGTACAACGGCTCCCTGCTGGCGTACCTCGACGCCAAGGCCAAGCCGAAGACGGTCGAGGAGACCACGACCGCGATCAACGGCAAGCTCGACCCCAAGCTGGAGCTGCTGAAGCCGTCGGCCGCGCAGAACAAGGACTCCGTGACCCTGAACGCGGAGACCGCGAAGAAGTACAAGCTCACCTCCGACTCCTCCATCGGGGAGCTCAAGGACGTCGCCAAGGACCTGGTCTTCGGCGGCTCGCCGGAGTTCCAGACCCGGCACCAGGGCCTGGTGGGCCTGAAGTCGGTGTACGGCCTGGAGTTCAAGTCCTTCAAGTCCCTCGACGCGGGCGGGCCGCTGACCCAGGCGGCGCTGAAGAAGAACACCGTGCAGGCCGCGGACCTCTTCACCACCGACCCGACCATCGCCCGGGAGAAGTTCGTCGTCCTGAAGGACCCGGAGAACCTCTTCGGCTTCCAGAACGTGCAGCCGCTGGTCCGCAAGGGCGAGCTGTCCAAGGAGGGTGCCGCGGCGCTCGACGCGGTCTCGGCCAAGCTCGACACGAAGGCACTCCTCCAACTGGACGCGCAGGTACAGCTGGAGAAGAAGGACCCGCTGGACGTGGCCAAGGCGTGGCTGAAGTCGGCGGGTCTGGTCTGACTCCGGGCAGGCTGCCCGGCACGATGCGGTAACGGTTCGGTCGGATCCCCAGTGGATCGAACGCGGGCCGGGGGCGGGGCGTCACAGGGACGGAACCATCCCCGGTCACCGCGAACCCCTGGGAGCGTCATGCGTACCGACATGACCCGCGCCGCCCGTCTCCTCCTCGTCCTGGCCCTGTCCGCCTCCGGAGCCGGTGCCGCCGCGGGGTGCGGCACGGCGGAAGCCGGCCGCACCGCCCCGAGCCCGTCCCCGCGCTCGAACGACCGCGCCCATCGGGTCGCAGAAGCCTGGGACGGCTCCCGGGCGGCCGCGCAGTGGCGCGCGGGCTACCACCCCATCGCACCGGTCGTCCAACTGCCCCCGGGCGGCCTCCGCAACGACGCCGACCGGCGCGCGTACGCGACCGGCACCTTCGACCTGAAGGCGCCGCTCCCCTCCGCCCGGGGAAAGAGCGGCCGGGTGACGTGGCAGGAAGGGGGCTCGCTCACCAGGCCCCTCGTGGCGGCCGAGCGGGCCTACCGGGCCCTGGACAGCAACAGCGGCCCCGGTCCCCGGCTGACCGTCACCAAGGCCGAGTCGGGGGACATGACCGTGCTCACCGGTCGCGGGCCGGCGACAGTCCCGGCCTGGCTGTTCACCCTGGAGGGCTATGCCGCTCCCCTGAAGACGGCCGCCGTGACCCCCTCGGAGCTGCCCGCGCCGCCCGTCGCGCCGCTCGGGCCGGACGTACCCACGGACGTACTGGCGCCGCTCGGCGGCCTGACAGGGGTGGCGCAGGACGGCCGGTCCGTCACCGTGGTGGCGCACCACGGATCCTGCGACGACGGCCCCGTCGTGACGGCGCTGGAGACACGCGGCAGCGTCGTGCTGTCCGCCTCCGTGACCGGCACCGACGACGGTCCCTGCACGAGTGACCTGCGCGGCGAGAAGGTGACGGTGAAGCTGGACCGGCCGGTCGGCGGCCGCATCGTCCTGGACGCGTTCACGGGCCGCCCGGTGCCGTACACCGAGTGGCCCGGGCCCACACCCGGCCGGAGCTGAGACACCACTGGTCGCAGGCTCGTACCGCCTGGCTCAGGCCTGCACCGCCGTCGCGATGAGCTGGTCGAGCAGGGCGATCAGCACGTCCCGGCACGACTCCCTCTCGCGCGCGTCGCACAGCAGCACCTGCACGTGCTCGGGTACCGCGAGCGCGTCGCGGATGTCCTCGGGCGGATACGGGTGTTCCCCGTGGAAGCCGTTGACCCCGACGACGAACGGGATGCCCCGGCGTTCGAAGAAGTCGATGGCGGCGAAGCTGGACTCGGGTCTGCGGACGTCGACCAGGACCACGGCACCGAGCGCGCCGAGGGCCAGGTCGTTCCACATGAACCAGAACCGCTGCTGCCCCGGCGTACCGAACAGGTACAGCACCAGGTCCCGGCTGATGGTGATCCGGCCGAAGTCCAGGGCCACGGTGGTGGCCCGTTTCTCCTCGATACCGTCCAGGTCGTCGACGCCCAGCCCTGCCATGGTCAGGGGTTCCTCGGTGCGCAGCGGGGCGATCTCGCTGACCGACCCGACCATCGTGGTCTTGCCCACGCCGAAGCCACCGGCGATGAGGATCTTGACCGTGTCGGGTGCCGAGGACGCGTCGGTGGCGACGTCAGAGCCGGCCAAGGCCGTCCCTCACTTTCTTCAGCAGGTCCAGGTCCGGAGTGGTACGGGAAACCGGGCGCGGCGGACGGACGGTGATCCGGCCCGCCTCCAGCAGGTCGCAGAGCAGGATGACGACCACGCTCACCGGCAGGTCGAGCCGGGCGGCCAGCTCCGCCACGGCCATCGGCTCGGCGCACAGCCGGAGGATCCGGGTGTGCTCGGGCTGGCACCGGGCCGCCTCGGCGGGCTGGGGATCGACCGCGGTCACCGTCGCGATGAGCGTGAAGTCGGCGCGGCTGGGCCGGGTCCGGCCACCGGTCAGCGTGAACGGCCGTACGAGCCGCCCCGCCGAGTCGCCTCCGCCCACCTCACACGCCGGGGTCGACGACGGGGCCGGCCATGCCCCGCGGTGCCGCGCTGAGGTGCTCGCCGATCTTCTTCACCAGCATGTTCATCTGGTACGCCACCACACCGACGTCCGCGCCCGGCCCGGTCAGCACGACCAGGTGGGCGCCGGGACCGGCGGACGTGAGGATCAGATAGCTGTTGGCCATCTCGATGAGCGCCTGGCGCACCGGACCGCCCCGGAAGTCCATGCTGACGCCCTTGCTGAGACTCATCAGACCGGACGCGGTCGCCGCCAGCCGCTCGGCGTCGTCGCGCAGGAATCCGGTGGACTTGCTGACCACCAGGCCGTCCTCGGACAGCACCACGGCCTGGTTCACGTCGGCGACCCGCTCCACGAGTCCGGTCAGCAGCTGGTCGAGCTGGGTGTGCGTGGCGGGGATGGGGCGTGTCATTGCGGTGTCCTTCGTCAGCGGTCGGCGGGCGGAGTCGAGGGGACGGGGTCGGCGGCGGCCTGCCGGGGTGGTGCGGCCGCGTCCTCGTCGTGGGGCGGCTCGGCGTCGTCGTCACGGGCCCGGAGCGTGCCGCGCTGGAAGCCGGCCAGGGAGGAGGCGGCGGCTTCCGCGGTGAAGTCGTCGGGGGAGCCGTCGTCTTCGGCGGGCGCGGACTCCTCGCGCAGTTCCTCCACCAGGCTGGTCTGCGGCACCCGGCGGGGGAGCGGGGCGAGCCCGTCCCGGCGGGGGATGACCTCGCGGGCGGCGGACACGGCGGCAGGGACGGCTGCGGTGGTGGTGGCGGTCCGGGCAGAGGTGAGGGGCCGGGGCTCGCGGGCGGTCCCGGCGGCATCGGCAGCACCCTCCGGCTCCTCGGCGGGCATGGTGTTGCCGCCGTTGTCGGTGGTCTCGGCGGTCTTGGCGTCCATCGGGCTCTGCCCGTCCGTCGGGATCTCCCGCACCACGATGTCGTGCGGTATCAGCACGATGGCCGTGGTCCCACCGTACGGCGAGGCGCGCAGGGTGACGGCGATGCCGTGCCGATGGGCCAGCTGGGCTATCACGAACATGCCGAGCCGCAGGTCGTCGGCGAGCGCCACCACGTCGAACTGCGGGGGCACCGCGAGCTGTTCGTTGAAGGACGTGTAGTCCTCCTCCGACATGCCGAGGCCGCGGTCCTCCACCTCGACGGCCAGACCCTTGGCGACCATCCCGGCCCGCACCGTGACGGGGCTCGGGGCGGGCGAGTACGCGGTCGCGTTGTCGATGAGCTCGGCCAGCAGATGGATGACGTCGGCCACCGCGGGCGGCGCGACGAACACCTCCTCCTCGGTGTGCACCTCCACCCGCTGGTACTCGGCGACCTCGCCGACCGCACTGCGCAGGATGTCGATCAGCGCGACCGGCTCGCTCCAGCTGCGGCCGGGCCGTTCGCCGCTGACGATGACGAGGTTCTCCTCGTAGCGGCGCAACTGGCTGGCCGTGGAGTCCAGTTCGTACAGGCCCTTGAGGATGTCGGGGTCGGTGTGCTCGCGTTCCAGCATGTCGAGCCGGCTGAGCTGGAGGTTGACCAGGTTCTGGCTCTGCCGGGCGATGCCCAGGATGACCTTCTGGAAGCCGCGCCGGGTGTCGGCGAGTTCGACCGCGGTGTGCACGGCCGTGCGCTGGGCGGTGTTGAACGCCTGCGCCACCTGGCCGAGTTCGTCGTGTCCGTAGTCCAGCGGTGTCGTCGCGGACTCCGGGTCGACCGTCTCGCCCCGGTCGAGGCGGGCCACCACGTCGGGCAGCCGCTCCTGCGCGAGGCTGACGGCGGCCCGGCGCAGGCCGCGCAGCCGCCGGGACAGCGAGCGGGTGATCCGCCAGGACATGCCGACGCACACCAGCAGCGCGAGCAGCCCTCCGGCGCTCAGGATCCCCGCCTTGATCAGCAGCGCGTCCGCCTTGTCGGCGCTGCGTTCGAGCAGGCCCGTCGTCTGCCGCTGGATCAGGCTCGCGTAGTGCTGGGACAGTTTGTCCATGGCGGCGTTCCACCGCTTCTGGGTGTCCGGCAGGGCGATCCGGTCCGAGGCGGCACCGGAGTTGCGGGCCGCAAGCACCTGGTCCTCGACGGCCTGGAGCGTCTGCCACTCCGGGCTCGCCAGGATCCGCTCGGTCTGTGCCTTGGCGCTGCCGGTCAGCTGGGGCACCACCTGGTCCTTGACGAGCCAGCGCCGGGTGTTCACCAGCTCCGTGAACTGCACCCAGGCCTTGTCGTCGAGGTGCCCGGACGGCCAGGCCAGGGTCAGCTGCGCGTCCTCGCGGGAGACCAGTTCCGCCGCGTGCTCCAGGGCGACCAGCGGACCGGCCTGCGAGGTGAGGTCGCCGTCGTCGACCTGGGAGAGCTCCTGGAAGGCGTGGATCTGGTCGTCGATGATCGAGGAGTACTGGTCCAGCGCCTGCTGCGCGGTGATGTCGGTCGGGTGGTCCACCTGGTCGCGGTAGTACTCCAGGCTGCCCACCGAGCCCAGCACCGAGTACAGCCGGTCCGATATGCGGGAGGGCGCCTTCTCGATCGCGTCCGCCTGCCCGACCAGCTTCGCGACCGCCGCGTCGGTCTCCTCGCGCTGTCTGTCGAGGGCGGCCCGGGAGCCGTGCGGCGAGGCCAGCCAGGCCGCCGACAGGCTGCGTTCCCGCTGCAGGGCGAGTGTCGTGTCGGTGCCCATGGCACCGGTCGACCGGCTCAGCTCCGTCTGGTCACGCAGCCGAAGCCCCTCCGAGAACATCTGGATGGTCGTCACGCCCCACATGGCGGCGAGGGTGACGCTGGGCACCAGGGCCAGGAGCACCAGGGAGAGGCGTATGGAACCGAGACGGCGCCGGGCACCTGTCCGTCGAGACATCGTCGTCCTAGGGCGATCAGCGGGGAGCGAGAAACGGGGAGGCGGAACGGGCGGGGCGGGGAGTGGGGGACGGGCGCGGAGGGTTTCGCGTGCCTGTTACGGCACATGGGATGCGCAGGATGTTATCCGTACAAGTGACCGCAGGGCCCGGGCCTGACCGAATCTTTGGCGACACCGTCACAGGAAGGGTCCGGTCACCGGGTCCCGGCGGCGGCGAACCGTGCCACCGCGGACACGTTGGACCTGGTCACGAACGCGGGGCCGGTGAGCACCGGGGCCGTCCCGCCGCCGCTGATGTTGCCGTTGGTCCGGTACAGCCACAGGGCGTCCACCGCGAGGTAGCCCTGCAGGTAGGGCTGCTGGTCCACGGCGAACTGCACCTCGCCGCCCTGGACCGCCTTGACCAGGTCCTTGTTGAGGTCGAAGGTGGCGACCTTGGCTCTGCTGCCGGCCTGCTCGACCGCGTCGACCGCGCTGAGCCCGTACTGGGCGCCCAGGGTGACGACCTCGTCGATGCTGGAGTCCTGCCGCAGCCGGGACGCGATCGTGGCGGTCACCGCGTTCATGTCGGCGCCGTCCACGTACACGTTGTCGGTCTCGCCGCCGAACGTCTTGCGCACGCCGGCGCAGCGGGCTTCCAACGCGACGTTGCCCCGCTCGTGCACGACGCACAGGGCGTGCTTGGCCTTGACCTCGTCCAGCTTGTCGCCGACGGCCCGGCCGGCGACGGACTCGTCCTGGCCGAAGTACTCCAGCAGGCCCGCCGGGCGCCAGGCGTCGATTCCGGAGTTGAGCCCGACGACGGGGATGCCGGCCGCCTTGGCCTGGGCGATCGGGCCCCGCATCGCCGCCGGCTTGGCGAGCGTCACGGCGATGCCGTCGACCTTGTCGCGGACCGCGTCGCGCACCAGCGCGGCCTGCGCGGCCGCGTCGGCGTCGCTGGCGTACGTCAGGTCGATGCCGTCCTTGGCGGCCGCCGTCTCCGCGCCCCTGCGCACCAGGTCCCAGAAGGCGTCGCCCTTGCCGCCGTGCGTGACCAGGGCGACCTTCATCCCGCCGCCCGGACCGCCCACCGGGTCCGCGTCCGACCCGTCGTCGCTCGCGCCGAGGACGGAGCAGCCGGCCACCAGCAGACACACGGCGGACACCAGGGCCGCGACCCGGGTGAGTCTCGCGGAGGTGTGCGGCGGGGGAGGAGTGTTCATGAGGGGCGGACCTCGCTGTGCGGCCGAGCAAGAGCAGGATGAGAGCCGGGCGGACCGCAGTTGAGCACGGGCCGGATGACTCTCGTTGGCCCGGAGCCAACCGTGTGTGACCACTGGGCGTCAAGTGAGCGGCCACATGCCGTGAGTTAGCGCTGCCGCATCGTGATGATCTGTCCGACGGGTCGAACATGGGAGGTCATCCCCATGATTTTCATACCGTCCATGCGGTTCGGGCCCCGGCGTCCCGCAAGGGAAAGGGTCTCCCGAGGCGGCTGCCGCGGCCCGCCTAAACTGGTGCGGCTCGCAGGACGACTGAGACGACGCGGAGACGGAAGGGACGGCGACGGTGGCGGCAGCCGGCAGTGGCTTCGAGGACCCGCCCGCCGACGTGGTCGCCCAGGCGGCCGCGGCCTTCGGGCTGCTGGCCTCGCCGGCCCGGCTGCACATCGTCTGGGCGCTGGCCCAGGGCGAGAGCGACGTGACCGGGCTCGCCGAGCGGGTCGGCGGCGCGCTGCCCGCGGTCAGCCAGCACCTCACCAAGCTGAAGCTGGCCGGACTCGTCGGCTCCCGCCGCGAGGGCCGCCGGCAGGTGTACTACGTCGACGACCCCGACGTCGTCGACGTCGTACGGCTGCTGGTGGGCCGCCTCACCGACCGCGCCGCGCCGCCGCGCCGGCGCCTCCATGGCCTCTGAGACCGCCGGCGGCACCACCCTGGAGGTGCTGCGGCGGCTGGAGTCGGGGCCCCGGGGGCTGACCGAGACCGAGGCCGCGGCCAGGCTGCTCACCCACGGCGAGAACACCCTGCCGGACCGGCACACGCCGTCCTGGCCCCGCCGGTGCGCGCACGCCCTGCGCGACCCCTTCACCGCAGTCCTGCTCTGCCTCGGCCTGGTGTCCGCCGCCGTCGCCTCCTGGGGCACCGCCGTGGTCATCCTCGCCCTGGTCGCGGTCAGTTGCGTGCTGCGCGCGAGCGGGGAGCACCGGGCCGACCGCTCCATGGCCGCCCTGCGCGAACTGGTCGCCGGCACGGCCACGGTGCTGCGGCGCGACGACGCCCGGGAGCCGCCCCGGGCCCGGGAGGTCCCGGTCACCGAGCTGGTTCCCGGCGATGTGCTGCGCCTCGGCCCCGGGGACCTGATAGCGGCGGACGTGAGACTGCTCCGGGCCCGGGGGCTCGCCGTGTACCAGGGGGCCCTGACCGGGGAGTCGGCGCCGGTGGGGAAGACGGCGGTGGAGGTGCCCGGCGAGGGCACGGCGGGCGGTGGGCCCGGGGACGGCGGGGCGGACGGGTCCGGGGCGGTGTCCTCGTCCGGCGGTGACGCGCTCTCGCCCGCCGTCGGGGAAGCCGCCGCCGACGGGTCCGGCGGGCCCGGCGGCAACCCGTTCGAGGCGCCCCACCTGTGTTTCCAGGGGAGTGCTGTCGCCCGGGGCACCGCCACCGCCGTCGTGGTCGCGACCGGGGGCGGCACCCGGTTCGCCGCCGCTCACCGGCAGCCGGCCACACGGCTGGGGGGCGGGGCCTTCGACCGGTCCGTGCAGGGCATCTCCTGGGTGCTGATCCGCTTCATGCTGCTGACGCCGCCCCTCGTCCTGATGGCGAACGCCGCGCTGCGCGGACGCGGCCTGGAGACCCTGCCCTTCGCTGTCGCGGTCGCCGTCGGGCTGACGCCCGAAATGCTGCCGGTGATCGTCACCACCTGTCTGGCCCGGGGCGCCGCCCTGCTCGCCCGCACCCACGGCGTCATCGTCAAACGGCTGCCCGCGCTGCACGACCTGGGCGCTGTCGATGTGCTGTGCGTCGACAAGACCGGCACCCTCACCCAGGACCGGCCGGTCGTCGAACGGGCCCTCGACCCGGCCGGCCGCGACGACCCGGAGGTGCTGCGCTGGGCCGCCGTCGGCGCCTGGTGGACCCTGCAGCTCGCCGAACTGCCCGCGCCCGACGCCCTCGACGAGGCCCTGCTGGAGGCGGCCGGGCCGGTGGGCGAGGAGTACGACGGGGTGGACGCCGTGCCGTTCGACCCGGTACGGCGCTTCTCCACGGCGGTGGTGCGCGGCTCCCTCGGGCGTCACACCGTCGTCGTCACCGGCGCCGCCGAGGCCGTGGTGGAGCGCTGCACGACGGAGCCCGGCGAGCGCGACCGGCTGCTGGCGCTCGCCGCCCGGGAGGCGGACGCCGGGCTGCGGGTGCTGGCCGTCGCCACGGCCGACCGCCCCGCCGGCGCGCCCGGGCCGCCCGGCACGCGGGGCTTGACCCTTCGGGGCCTGGTGACCTTCCGGGACGCCCTCGCCCCGACCGCCGCCGAGGCCTTGCGCGGCCTGGCCGACCGGGGCGTCACCGTGAAGGTCCTCACCGGCGACCATCCGGCCACCGCGGCCCGGGCCTGCCGGGAACTCGGCCTGGATCCCGGGGAGGTACGGACCGCCGCCGCACAACCGGCAGACCCCGAGGCCGCCGGCGAGGCGACCGTCGTCGCCCGCTGCACCCCCGAGGACAAGGCCCGGATCGTCGCCGCCCTGCGCGCCGCCGGGCACACCGTCGGCTTCCTCGGCGACGGGGTGAACGACGTGGCCGCCCTGCGTGTCGCCGACGTCGGGCTCGCGCCCCGCTCCGCCGTCGGCGTGGCACGGGAGAGCGCCGACGTCGTCCTCGCCGAGAAGGACCTCAGGGCGATCGGCCACGCGATCACCGCCGGCCGGCACGCGAGCGGCAACATCGCCTCATACCTGCGCGTCACGCTCTCCTCCAACCTCGGCAACGTCGTCGCGATGCTCGCCGCGGGCCTGCTCCTGCCGTTCCTGCCGATGCTCCCCGCCCAGGTGCTCGCCCAGAACCTGTGCTTCGACGCGGCCCAGCTCGCCTTCGCCCATGACCGTCCCGGCGCGGCGGCCCTGCGCGGTCCGGCCGTGCTGCGGCCACGCTCCTTCCTCCGGTTCGTCACCGGCTTCGGCCTGCTCAACGCGGTCGCCGACCTCGCCACCTTCGCCGTCCTCGCGTTCGCGCTCGACGGTCCCGACGCCGTCGACGACGAAGCCGTCTTCCACTCCGCCTGGTTCACCGAGAACCTGCTCACCCAGGCCCTGGTGATGCTGCTCCTGCGCACCGGCCGGCGCGACGGGGCGAGCCGTACCCCCGGCCCGGTCTCTCTCGCGGCGGCCGGCCTTGCCGCCGTCGGCCTGCTGCTGCCGCCGAGCCCCCTCGGCACCGCCCTCGGCATGACGGCCCTGCCCGCCGCGTACTACCTCCTGCCGGCCGTCGTCCTCGGCCTGTACGTCCTGGCCCTGACGGCGGCCCGGGCCCGGCAGGGGCGGCGTCAGCCGTAGGTGAGGTTCGAGCACGGGTTGTCGTCCGCGGACCGGGCCCCGTCGGCGACCTCCGACGGCACGGCGGTCGGAGCCGGGGACGCGGACGCGGTCGCCGCCGGGCTGTCGCTGTTCGCGTACGACTGCCCCAGCACGACACTGATTCCGCTGCCGGTCACGGGCTGGAGCTCCGCGCCGGGGAAGGCCGCCGCCACCGTCCGGGCTCGGTCCTCCAGGCCGGGGCCGTACTCGACCAGCGTCGTGGTGTGGTCCTGGGCGGACGCCGTGGCCGTGCCCGTGACGGTGAAGCCGTCCGCGGTGAGAACTGCGGCGGCGCGGGCGGCCAGGCCGGGGACCGAGGTGCCGTTGTAGACGGCGACGTCGATGCCCTCACCGGAGACCGGCGTGGGGGAGGCGGACGCCTCGGAACCCGGCGTCCCGGTCCGCTTCCCGCCGGCGTTCTTGCCGTCGATCGTGCGGTCGGCCCTGAGCGCGGCCCACAGGTCGTCGGCGTCCGGCTGCACGATCGCGACCCGTGAACCCTCGTAGCGCCAGGGCAAGGTCACGAACTTGGTGTTGTGCAGGTCGATGTCCTTCAGGGACATCGCGAAGGACATCAGTTTGTCGGCGGAGCCGAGGCCGGGGTCGACGGTCAGCGACTTCGTGGCGGCCTCGGCCAGCGGCAGCAGCCGTGTCGGCGTGAGGCCCTGGCTCTTCACCTCCTTCAGCAGGCTCGCCACGAACGCCTGCTGGCGCTTGATCCGGCCGATGTCGGAACCGTCGCCGATGCCGTGCCGGATCCGGACGTAGTCCAGTGCCTTCTGGCCCGCGACGGTCTGCTCGCCCTTGTGGAAGAGCAGCTTGCCCGGGGCGGTGAGGTGCGGATCGAGGTCGTTCTCGTAGACGTCCTGCGGCAGGCACACCTTGACACCGCCCACCACGTCCGTGAGCCGGGCGAAGCCCTTGAAGTCGACGACGACGGTGTGGTCGACGCGCAGGCCGGTGAGCTGTTCGACGGTGTTCTGCGTGCAGGCGGGGTTGCCCTTGGCCGTCTGGCCGACGGAGTACGCCGCGTTGAACATCATGTCCGGCTGGGCCTTCGTCCAGCCGCCGTCGGGCAGCTTGCACGGCGGGATGGTCACCAGCGTGTCGCGGGGGATGGAGACGGCGAGGGCGTGCCGGTGGTCGGCGTAGACGTGCAGCAGGAACGCGGTGTCGGAGCGCCCCACGTCGTCCTTGTCGCCGCCGCCCAGCGCCTCGTTGCCGCCGGTGCGGGTGTCGGAGCCGATGACCAGGACGTTCTCGCCCTGCGACGAACCGGCCTCGGGGCGGTTGTCGGAGAGGCCGCCCGAGTCGAAGGTGCTGATGTCGCCGTCCAGCTTCAGGTAGAGCCAGCCGGCTCCGCCCGCGGCGAGCACGAGCAGGGCCAGACAGACGGCGAGACCGACCCGTATGCCACGGCCACGGCCACGGCCACGGTCACGGCCGCGCCGGCGACCGCGCCGCCGCCTGTGGTCCCGCGCGGCGGCGCTGTGCCGCGGCTGCTCCGTCCTCCGGTTGCTGGTGACCGTCATCGGCGTCTGCTTGCCTCTCACCCGGGGGTTGTACAGTTGCGCAATGTAGCAACTGTCGAAGAGAGGGAGGGCATGACGTGCTGCGCAACGGACTGGAGCCCTGGCATCTGCTGATCGTGGCGATCGTCGTGATCGTCCTGTTCGGCTCGAAGAAACTGCCCGACACGGCGCGTTCACTGGGCCGCTCGATGCGGATCCTCAAGAGCGAGGCGAAGGCGCTGAAGGAGGAGGGTGTGGCGGACCCGGCCCCCGGAGATCCGGCCGGGTCCGCCGCGCAGCCCGTCAGCCCGTCAGAACCGGCAGCGACCGATGGCCGTGGGAGATGAACGAGTCCACCGGCCGCAGCTCGTCCGTGGGTACGGCGAGGGCGAGGCCGGGGAACCGTTCGAACAGGGCCGGCAGGGCCACACGCGCCTCCAGCCGGCCGAGCGGGGCGCCCAGGCAGTGGTGGACGCCGTAGCCGAAGGCCAGGTGATCCTTCACGGCGCGGGTGACGTCGAACGCGCCGGCGTCCTGGCCGTGCTGTTCCGGGTCGCGTCCGGCGGCGGCGTACGCGGCGAGGATCGCCTCGCCCTTGCGGATCACACTGCCCTCCGGGCCGCCCAGTTCGCCGAGGGGCAGGTCCTCGACGGCGTACCGCAGCGGCAGGCTGGCCACCGGCGCCTCGGCGCGCAGGGTCTCCTCGATCACGTCGTCCCAGGAGGCGCGACCGGCACGGACGTGCGCGAGCTGGTCGGGGTGGGTGAGCAGCGCGTGGACGGCGTTGTCGAGCAGGTTGACCGTCGTCTCGTGGCCGGCGCTGATCATCAGCATCAGAGTGTCGAGCAGCTCCTGCTCGCTGAGCCGCGTACCGCTCTCCTCCTCGCGGGCCGCGATCAGCGCGCTGGTCAGGTCGTCGCCGGGTGCCGCCCGTTTCACGGCGACGAGCTCACCGAGGACGGCGTAGAACCGGGCGTAGGTGTCGGCGACTTCGGCCGCGTCGGCCGAGGTGTGGAAGACGCTGTCCACCACGGCACGCAGCTCGGGCCCCAACTCCTCGGGTAACCCGAGCAGTTCGCCGATGACCTGGATGGGCAGCGGATAGCAGAACTCCTCCCGCAGATCGACCGCGTGGCCGTCCGCCCCACCGCCCGCCCCGGCCTTGGCGACCCGGTCGAGCAGCGCCGCGGTGATCTCCTCGATCCGGGGCCGCAGCGAGGTGGTGCGGCGGGCGGTGAACGCCTTGGAGACGATGGTGCGCAGCCGTTTGTGGTCGGTGCCGTAGGCCGTGAACATGTTCTGCACCGAGACCCAGGTGTACAGCGGCCAGTCCGGTGAGACCTCGCCGTCGAGCCAGCGGTGCCAGTGCCGGCGCGCGTCCTTCGACACCCGCGGGTCGGTGAGCAGCCGCTTCAGCAGTGGGGCGCTGCTGACCGCCCAGGCCGGGACACCGTGGGGGAGTTCGACGGGGGTGACGGGGCCGCGCTCGCGGATCCGGGTGGCCTCGCCGTGGATGTCGCGGCCGGTCGGGTCTATCACTATCGGGTGCGTGAACTCCATTGGGCTCTCTCCCTGGGCTGGCAGCAGCGGTTCACAGGGCACGCGGACGCCTCGTGGGCGGGTACGTGCCACGTCCAGCCAAGTGGCCGCGGCGGGGTGGCGCCAGGGGGTCGAGAATCACTGGCCTGTTTCAGGCGGTCTGGCCGGCAGTCTGTTTCAGGCGGTCTGGCCGGCAGTCTGTTTCAGGCGGTCTGGCCGGCCTCCCGCTCCACGGGCTGCGCCACCGCCTTCGCGGCCCGGGCCGCCTTCCTGCGCTGCCGCCGGCTCACGCGCGGCTCCTGGTCCGGCAGCCAGCCGAAGGTGAGGCAGCTGCCGACCACGCCCAGGAGCAGGCCCACGAAGAAGCCGCCCAGGTTCGAGGTCAGCCAGGTCCCCAGGGAGACCAGCACCCCGATGACCGAGTAGAACAGGCGCTGGGAGGGGTTGAAGAGGATCAGCACGCCGCACAGCAGCATCACGGCCGGGAGCAGATAGCCGGCCAGGCCCTGCATGCCGACGTGCAGGATGACGTCCAGCGACGCCTTCAGGGTGAGCAGGACCTCCGCCCCGCCCAGGGCGAGCAGCAGCCCGCCCCAGAAGGGACGGCCCGCCCGCCACCGGCGGAAGGCGGGCCGGGTCTTCCCGCGTGGACCGCCGGGCATCAGCAACCCGACCCGCTGAAGCCCAGTTTCAGCCCGGGCAGCTTGAACACACCGGCCGTCGTGGCGTAGTTGGTCTGCCGCAGGTTGGCGATGTGCACGGTGTCGGACTGCTGGCTGAACACGCCCTTCGGCCCACGGCCCTTCGGCCCCGCCTTGTTCAGCGTGCTGGCGTCGTTGCCGATCTCGATGTTGTTGAAGGCCGCGTCGCCCGTGAGCTCCGTGGAGTCGGTGGTCAGGTCGCTGGCCCGGACCTTCGCCGCACCCTCACCCGCCCTGATGACCAGGTTCGTGCCGCCCAGGTCCACGCTCTGACACAGCTTGCTGAGCGTCGCCTCCTTGATCACGGAGGTGACGACCAGGACCTGACCGCCGGTGTCACCCGCGTTGGGGCTGCCCTCGGCCATCTCGTCCAGACCGCCGAACTGCGCGAAGCCGGTGCCGTTCAGCTCGGTGGCGGTGACCGTGAACGGCATGCCGGAGATGGCGAACTGCACGCCCAGCGCCCCCTCGGCCGTGAGGATCGCGAGGCCGGCGGCGACCGCGGCGGCCGGCACCGCCATCACGGCGGCCCGGCGTGCCCGGACCCGCCCGCGGCGCGCGGGAACGTCACCGGAGTCCGCAGGGGCGGCGCCTTCCGGTCTGTCGGAGGTGTGCTCGGCGGAGGAGGTCATGTCTGCTCCAGGTGCGTGTCGGTGCGGATCGGACTTCGTGGCACGTTGCGACGTTGGCGGCGCATTGCGACTTCGATGGCACGTTGCCCTGGCGCGGACACCGACCGCGTGCGCACGTCCCCCCGCAACTCCCGGCGGTTGCAAGGGCTTTCCGTTACGCCGCAGTAGCCGACTCGGAAGTTACCGGGGGTTACATGAAGGGTCAAGGGAAGTGTGAACAAAGAGTGTGGAATGTGCGCCGCATGTGAGTCACCGCCCTTCGGAAAGTCTCAGCGAACGCACAACTCCCTTGCGAAGCCTTGACGTTGACTGACCGGCAGGTCTACAACTCTCCTCGTCCCACCGGATCCGTGGCGCCGGATCCGCCGCGCGGCACCGTCCGCGTGTCCCGGAACCGCTCGTCCCGTAAGGGCATCTCGCCGCCCGGTGCGTCCGCACGGGCTTTCCACTGCACGGGTCCGACCCTCCACGGCACCGGCACGGCCCCTTCCCCGGTGCGTGCCACCAGCCACCCCCAGCCCGGCCCGGCCGACGGCCCGTCCCCGTGCGTGCCTCCGGCCGGTCACCGGTCTGCCGTTGCCGGTCCGTCACGTACGGAGAAGGCGTAACGGGCCGGCAACGGCGGACGCCGAACCGCGTCCCCTGCACCCTCACCCCCCGCTTAGAGAAGAGGTACACCCGCATGCGTACGCGCACCCTCCTCACCCTCACCGCCGCCGTCGCCGCCCTCGGGCTCGCCGCCCCCGCCTCGGCGGCCGACACCCCCGTCCTGACCACCACCGACGGCGCGGCCGTCGCGGTCGGCGACGTCCTCAACGCCTCCCTGGCGAGCGGCACCGCCGCCACCTTCTACTCCAGCGCGACCGGCACCAGCGGCATCTCGTGCACCTCGTCGGCGTTCGCCGCCACCGTCACCGACAACCCGGCCGCTCCCGGCACCGCCACCGAGTCCCTGACCTCCCACACCTTCGACACCAGCGGCTGCACCGCCAACGTCGTCGGAGTGCTCGGCGTCAGCGGCATCACCGTCGACAACCTGCCGTACACCACCAGCGTGTCCTCGGACGGCACCGTCTCCGTGACCCCGGGCGAGGGCTCCGCCATCCAGTCCACCGTCAAGCTGCGCACCCTGCTCGGCACCATCAACTGCGTCTACCGGGCCCCCAGCCTGACCGGCAAGGCGGACAACGCCGACAACAGCATCTCCTTCACCAACCAGCAGTTCACGAAGGTGTCCGGCTCGTCACTGTGCTTCGCCAACGCCTTCTTCACCGCCAAGTACGCCCCGGTGACCAAGGGAGGCGTCGCAGTCAACGTCAACTGACGGCCGACGAGCGTCGGTTCAGCGCCGACGCAGCCGTGCCGCCAGGGCGGCGCCGCCGGTGAGCACCAGCACCGCCGCGGCGCCGCCCGCCAGCATGGGCGTGGACGGGCCGGAAGAGGGCTCGGAGGCGGATACGGATGTGGATGCCGAGGAGGGCTCGGAGGGGGAGGCCAGCGGGGCGCTCTCGTTCTTCTCCTGCGGAGCCTCCTGCTTCGCGGGCTCGTTCTCCGGCTGCTTCTCCGGCTGCTTCTCCTGCGTCTTCTCCGGAAGCGCCGTGTCCTTCTTCTCCGGGAACACCACGTCCGAGCACGAGTAGTACGTGTCCGGCGTACTGCTGTTCTGCCAGACCGTGTACAGCACGTGCCGCCCCGTCCGGTCGGACGGCAGGGCCGCCTCGAGGCGGTACGCGCCGTCCGTCAGGGCCGGGTCCGTCACCTCGGCGAACGGCTTCTCGGGGAGGTCGGACCAGGACAGCGGCCCGCTCGGGTCGTAGCCGGGCTTCGTCAGGTACATCCGGAACGTGCCGGTGTGCGGGATCGTCGAGACGTACCGCATGGTCAGCGTCTCACCGGGCGTCATCCGGGTCGCCGGCCAGTCGGCGCGGGCGAGGTCGAGCCCCTTGTAGCCGGGCAGGCCCCCGCTGCACAGCTTCCCGTCGGGGACGACCTGCCGGTCGCGGCCGCCCACGTTCGCCACCCGCAGGTTGTCCCACGCCGTGAAGGGCGCGCCGTTCGCGGCGACGGCCGCGCGGCAGGCCGCCGAGCCCGCCCGGTCGCCGCCCTCGGGGGAGCAGGCCACCACCCGGCTCACCGGATCCGTCGGCGCACCGTGCGCCCGCGCCGGCCCCGCCGCCCACAGCGGCAGGAGCAACGGGGTCACGAGGGCGGCCGCGAGTGCGGCGCGGTGTGCGGTCGTACGGGGCATCCGTCTGCGTCTCCTCGGCCGGGCCGGAGCGGTCGGTAGTGCAATACGGGCAACCGGCCCGGTGCGTTCACCGCGCCACGACCTGTTCGAAAAGGGGTTCATTCGCGCCCAACTGCCCGCCATAGAGGGTGGGTTTCCGGCCGGATCGAGGGTTTCCCCCGTATCCCGATGACCTGCCCTTTGCCTATCGTTCGACCACAGCTGACCCACAGGTAACCCCGAACGGGTCGCTCCCCACACGCCTGGCCGGCCACCGCGTCGCTCTTTCGAACCACCCCCCTCCGCTTCAGCGACGAAGCGCATCCACCGCCGCTCCGCCCAGCCCGGAGTCCGGCCACGAAAGGCAACGACCGTGCGTATCTCCCCAGAGCTCAGACGGAAGCTGATATCCGTCGCCGCCGTCTCCGCCGCCCTGCTGACCGCCGCCCCGGCCTCGGTCGCCGTCGCCCAGGAGACCGCCCCCGGGCCCGCCGCCGTCCCGGCCGCTCAGACCGAGGCCGCCCCCGGTGCCCCGGCCGAGCGGCTCATCGTGGGCTACAAGTCCGGCGCGAGCGAGGCGAAGTCCGACAAGGCCGCCGCCGCCGACGCCGCGGCCAAGGCCGAGAAGACCGGCGAGGACGTCGACTTCCAGCGCCGCCTCGGCACCGGCGCCGCCCTCGTCGACCTGGGCACGAACCCCGCCCGGGCGGACGTCGCCGACGTCGTCGCCCAGTACGAGGCCGACCCGCAGGTCGCCTACGTCGTGCCGGACCGTCTGAACAAGCCGACGGCCGTCACGCCGAACGACACCGACTACGGCAAGCAGTGGGACCTGTTCGAGTCCACCGCGGGCATGAACGTCCCGGCCGCCTGGGACACCACCACCGGCAGCGGCGTCACCGTCGCCGTCATCGACACCGGCTACGTCACCCACTCCGACCTGGCCGCGAACATCGTCGGCGGTTACGACTTCATCGCCGACACCGCCGTCTCCGTCGACGGCAACGGCCGTGACAGCAACCCGGCCGACCCGGGCGACTGGTACAACGCGAACGAGTGCGGCGCGGGCATCCCGGCCTCGGACTCCTCCTGGCACGGCACGCACGTGGCCGGCACCATCGCCGCCGCCACCAACAACGGCAAGGGCATCGCCGGCATCGCCCACGGCGCGAAGATCTCCCCGGTCCGCGTCCTCGGCAAGTGCGGCGGCTACGACTCCGACATCATCGACGCCATCACCTGGGCGTCCGGCGGCACCGTCTCCGGCGTCCCCGCCAACACCAACGTCGCCAAGGTCATCAACATGAGCCTCGGCGGGGGCGGCGCCTGCTCCAGCGCCACCCAGAGCGCCATCAACGGCGCCGTGAACCGCGGCACCGCGGTCGTCGTCGCGGCCGGCAACGAGAACCAGAACGTCTCCAACGCGTCCCCGGCGAACTGCAACAACGTCATCGCGGTCGCCGCGACCAACCGCGCGGGCAGCCGGGCCTCGTACTCCAACTACGGCTCGCTCGTGGACATCTCCGCCCCCGGCGGCGAGACCCGGACCTCCACCGCCAACGGCATCCTGTCCACGCTGAACTCCGGCACGAAGACGCCGTCGAGCGAGAACTACGACTACTACCAGGGCACCAGCATGGCCACCCCGCACGTCGCGGGCCTCGCCGCTCTGATGAAGTCGGCCAACTCCGCCCTCACCCCGGCGCAGATCGAGTCGGCCATCAAGGCCAACGCCCGTCCGCTGCCCGGCACCTGCTCCGGCGGCTGCGGCGCCGGCCTCGCGGACGCCGCGAAGACGGTCCAGGCCGTCAAGGGCGGTTCGTCCACCGGCACGACCTTCTCCAGCACCACCGCCGTCGCCATCCCGGACGCCGGTGCCGCGATCGAGTCGCCGATCAGCGTCACCGGCCGCAGCGGCAACGCCCCCTCCGCCCTCCAGGTCGGCGTCGACATCACCCACACCTACCGCGGTGACCTCGTCATCGACCTGGTCGCACCGGACGGTTCGGCGTACCGTCTGAAGTCCGCCGCCTCGGACTCCGCCGACGACGTGAAGACCACCTACACGGTGAACGCCTCCGGTGAGAGCGCCAACGGCACCTGGAAGCTGCGCGTCCAGGACACCGCGGCGCAGGACACCGGCACGCTCAACGGCTGGAAGCTGACCTTCTGATCCTTCTCGATCTCCCGGTCCTCCTTCGACGAGGACGCTGAACGGGCAGCTCACGAGCGGGCGGGCCGGCCGGTGCGGATGGGGCACCGGCCGGCCCGTCTTTACGTGCGGCCGCACAACCCCCACAGTTAGATACCGAACGCGCTGTTTTCTTTCACCAGTTGCGATTGTTTTGCCGGATGTGCACCCGCACTCCGGCACACTGGTGTGGTGAACGCCGTCTGAGGGTGAGTTATCGTGTACGGGGGGTAAAAACAAACGGCATGACCCGTTCATTTCTGTCCCGGGAGAGTTCAGTCGATGGCGAGGCAGTTGCGAGCCGAGCAGACCCGCTCGACGATCATCACGGCCGCCGCTGACCTGTTCGACCGTCGCGGCTACGAATCGACCAGTCTCAGCGACATCGTGGAGCACGCTCAGGTCACCAAGGGTGCCCTGTACTTCCACTTCGCGGCGAAGGAGGATCTCGCCCACGCGATCCTCGAACTCCAGTCGCACACCGCCCGGCGGCTGGCGGCGGAGACCGACCATCGCGGCCACACGTCCCTCGAGGCGCTGATGCGCCTCACGTTCGGCATCACCCGCATGTCGGTCGAGGACCCGGTCCTCAGGGCCGGACTGCGGCTCGCCACGGGCGGGATCCGGCCCCGCCCGCCGCTGAGCCATCCGTTCACGGAGTGGCTGGACATCGTCACGGCCCGGCTCGTCGGCGCGGTCAAGGAGTCCGACGTCCACCCGGACATCGACATCGACGTCGTGGCCCACTCCCTGGTCTGTTTCTTCGTCGGCACCCGGGTCGTCGGCCGCTCCCGCGAGCCGGTCGCGCGCCAGCCCCGCCGGACGGCCGAGATGTGGAACATACTCATCCGCGGCCTGGTCCCGGTCACCCGCCGCGCCCGCTACCTGAGCCTGGCGGCCCGCCTGGAGCGGGAACTGGCGCCGGTCTGACGGGCCTTCGGCCCGGACGATCCGACGGGCTCGGCCGTAGCGCGGCCGGTTCGGTCGAGTGGGACGCCCGCGTTACGGTGAGCCGCATGCCCGACACCCCATCCGCACCCCTGCTCCTCGGCGACCAGCCGGGCTCCTTCCCCCACAGCGTGCTCGCCGAGCGGCACCCGGCCATCATCCGGCAGGTGCGCGAGGCCTTCCCGTACGAGCCCTGGCAGCACCGCGCGCTCGACGAACTCCTGGCGAACTGCACCAAGGGCGAGATCGAACCGCTCCCCGCCGACGCGCACGACCGCGACCTCTGGGAGACCTGGGGGCTGCGCGAGTACGCCGGCCGGTCCTGGTTCGACGTGCCGTGGCTCTGGTCCGAGAGCTGGTTCTACCGCCGGCTCCTCCAGGCCGTCGGCTACTTCGGCCCCGGCCCCTGGCAGGGCATCGACCCCTTCCGCCCCTCCAAACTGGCCGAACTCGACTCCCCCGAGACCGACGAGGAACTGGCCGCGCTCGACGGCCTCGCCGCCCGGCCCGCCGGAGAACAGGCACAGGCCCTGCTGCACGGTTCCCTCTGGGGCAACCGCGCCGACCTCGGCTTCCGTCTCTCCGCCGAGGGCGCACGGACCGCGGACGCCGCCCCCGGGCTGGTGGCCGACGACAGCGAGAGCCTGTGGGCCCTGCTCGGCGGCACCGGCACGGGCACCCTGTGCCTCGTCGCCGACAACGCCGGCCGCGAACTCGTCCCCGACCTGCTCCTCATCGCCCACCTCCTGGCCCACGGGCGCATCGGACGGGCCGTGCTGCACGTCAAGCCCTACCCGTACTACGTCTCCGACGCCACCACCGCCGACGTCGTCGACGCACTGCGCCGCCTGACCGGCGCCGGGGGAGCGGCCGCCGAGTACGGACAGCACCTGTGGGCCGCCCTGGCCGACGGCCGCCTGACGCTGCGCGCCCACCCCTTCTCCTGCGCCCCGCTGCCGTACGAGGAGATGCCCGCGGACCTGCGCGCCGACTTCGCCTCGGCCACGCTCACCGTCGTCAAGGGCGACCTCAACTACCGTCGCCTGGTGGGCGACCGGCTCTGGGCCCCGACCACGCCGTTCCCGGACGTCACCGCGTACTTCCCCGGCCCCGTCGCCGCCCTGCGCACCCTCAAGTCCGACGTGATCACCGGCCTCGACGCCCGCACCGAGGCGGAACTCGTCGCTGCGGAGGACCAGCACTGGCGCACCAGCGGCACACACGCGCTGATCCAGTTGCGCGGCCCGGGGACGCCCTAGGAGGTCCCACAGCCTCACACAACCTCCGGCGAGAACACCGGCATTCAGCCCCGATTCACGCGATGGTGTGATCATGTCCGGCCTCGCGGATGCCGCCGCGAGACGCCGGGTAGGGCCCCGGCCATGACGCAGCCGTTCGAACTCCCGCACTTCTACATGCCGCATCCCGCGCGGCTGAACCCCCATCTCGACGAGGCCCGGGCCCATTCGACCGAGTGGGCGCGCGAGATGGGCATGCTGGAGGGCTCCGGCGTCTGGGACCAGGCCGACCTCGACGCGCACGACTACGGCCTGCTCTGCGCCTACACCCACCCCGACTGCGACGGACCCGCCCTCTCCCTCATCACCGACTGGTACGTGTGGGTCTTCTTCTTCGACGACCACTTCCTGGAGAAGTACAAGCGCAGCCAGGACCGCGTCGCCGGCAAGGCCCACCTGGACCGGCTGCCCCTGTTCATGCCGCTGGACCTCTCGACTCCCGTACCGGAGCCGGAGAACCCGGTCGAGGCGGGCCTCGCCGACCTGTGGGCGCGGACGGTGCCGACGATGTCGCAGGACTGGCGCCGCCGCTTCGCCGTGGCGACCGAGCACCTGCTGAACGAGTCCCTGTGGGAGCTGTCCAACATCAACGAAGGGCGGATCGCCAACCCCGTCGAGTACATCGAGATGCGCCGCAAGGTGGGCGGCGCCCCCTGGTCGGCGGGCCTCGTGGAGTACGCGACGGCCGAAGTGCCCGCGTCCGTCGCGCAGTCCAGGCCGCTCAGGGTGCTGATGGAGACGTTCTCCGACGCCGTGCACCTGCGCAACGACCTGTTCTCCTACCAGCGGGAGGTCGAGGACGAGGGCGAGCTCAGCAACGGCGTGCTCGTCCTGGAGACCTTCTTCGGCTGCACCACCCAGGAGGCCGCGGACACCGTCAACGACGTCCTCACGTCCCGCCTCCACCAGTTCGAGCACACGGCGTTCACCGAAGTGCCCGCGGCGGCCCTGGAGCACGGGTTGACTCCCGGCGAGGTCGCGGCCGTGGCGGCGTACACCAAGGGACTCCAGGACTGGCAGTCCGGCGGCCACGAGTGGCATCTGCGCTCCAGCCGCTACATGAACGAGAACGCGCGAGGCAGCAAGCCGTGGCCGGGGTTCAGCGGCATCGGCACCTCCGCCGCCGACGTACGCGCCCTGCTGGCCACGGCCGGCGCCGAGCGGCTGCGCTCCTACACGCACGTGCCGTACCAGAAGGTGGGGCCGTCGCGGATCCCCGACATCCGCATGCCGTTCCCCCTGGAGCTCAGCCCGCACCTGGACAACGCCCGCCGGAGTCTGCGCGACTGGGCGGACCGCATGGGCATCCTCGCCGAGGGCGTCTGGGACGAGGACAAGCTCCGCGCCTACGACCTCGCGCTCTGCTCGGCCGGCCTCGACCCGGACGCCACCCCCGAGGCCCTCGACCTCAGCGCGCAGTGGCTCGCCTGGGGCACCTACGGCGACGACTACTACCCCCTGGTCTACGGCCACCGCCGCGACCTCGCCGCCGCCCGGCTGACCACGGCCCGGCTGTCCGACTGCATGCCCGTCGACGGCGATGAGCCGCTGCTCCCGGTCAACGCCATGGAGCGCGGCCTGCTCGACCTGTGGGTGCGCACCACCGCGGAGATGACGCCCGGCGCGCGGCGCACCCTCAAGGACGCGATCAACGTCATGACCGAGAGCTGGGTGTGGGAGCTGTCCAACCAGCTCCAGAACCGCGTGCCCGACCCGGTCGACTACCTGGAGATGCGCCGGGCGACCTTCGGCTCCGACCTCACGCTGAGCCTGTGCCGGATGGGACACGGCCCGGCCGTCCCGCCCGAGGTCTACCGCAGCGGCCCGGTCCGCTCCCTGGAGAACGCCGCGATGGACTTCGCGTGCCTCCTCAACGACGTCTTCTCGTACCAGAAGGAGATCGAGTTCGAGGGCGAGATCCACAACGCGATCCTCGTCGTGCAGACCTTCTTCGGCTGCGACTACCCGACCGGGCTCGGCATCGTGCACGACCTGATGAGCCAGCGCATGCGCCAGTTCGAGCACGTCGTCGAGCACGAACTGCCCATCCTGTACGACGACTTCCAGCTCACGAAGGAAGCGCGCGCGGCCATGGGGACGTACGTGGAGGACCTGCGGAACTGGATGGCGGGCATCCTCAACTGGCATCGCGAGGTGGACCGCTACAAGGACGAGTGGCTGTCCCGCCGCGCCCACGGCTTCCTCCCGGACCGCCCGCCGGCGGTGCCTGTGCCCGCCTTCCGCTGAGGCGGCGCTTTCCGGCCAGATCGACGCGGAACGGGACATGACGGAGCGCCCGGTGGTGCGCCGGAAGTCTCGGGACGTCTTCCGGGTGCCCGGGAACCAGATGCTCCGTGTCATGGGGAAGTGTTCGCCCACGGCGGCCACGGGGAGGGCCACACGGGCTGACCTACCCGCCTGTTCCCACGGCTCGTACCGCTCCCGGCGACCGGGTGCGGTACGGGCCGCGCCCGTGTTCGGGCAGGCCCCCGGCCGCCTCGGCCCCGGTCAGTCTCACTCGTTCGTGGCTCGTCGGCCGCCGATGTGCCGGGTAGAGCATCTGCCGTGATCGTTCCGGGACCCCCCCCGGAGGCGATCGGCACCATCCGGAGGCGAGCCATGGAACAGACCGCGCTGCGACCCAAGCCGATGCCGGGGCAGGAGCCCGAGGGGGCGGCGACGGCGGCGGGGTCGCGCCCGTCACGCCCCCGTCTGCACGCTGCCCGGCGCCGTGGGCGGCGGCTGCTCAACGTGCTGTTCGCCGGGTTGGCCGGTGCGGTCCTGGTCCTGTCCGGAATCGGCCTTGGGGCGATGGGCGCCACGGTGATCGGCAAGGGCGCGGGCATCGATCCGCGCGGGCGGCACACGCCGTCGCCGACCGGCCCCACGCCGTCCGCCGCCGCGTCCGCGCCCGCCGCCGTGACCCTCGGCGTCGAGGTCATGGACGCCGGGAAGCCGGGTGCCCTGGTCGTCGGGCTCCACGTCCCCGGGCCGGCTCAGGAGGCGGGCCTGGTGCGCGGCGACCTGCTCCTCGTCTTCGGCACGACCCGCATCGACACGGCCGCCGACCTGGTCCGGGCCGTCGCCCGCGCCCGCCCCGGCGCCGAGGTGAAACTGACGGTGCGGCACCGCAGCGGCGGGTACCAGCAGCTGACGGTCGTACCGGCCGTCGTCACGTGAGCACGCCGTCACGTCACCACCCGGAAGTGGCTCGTGAGCCGCCCCGTGTCGTCCAGGACGTGGAAGGCGATCCCGGGCGGCGCGTCCCGGTCGGCGATCTGCTCGCCCTCCCAGGGCAGCCGCAGTGTCCACGTCACGCCGGGGCCGACGACGAGCGGCCGCCCCGCGAACGAGGTCGCGGCGGGCGTGTGCGCGTGGCCGGTGACCAGACCGGCGATCTCGGGCCGGCGGGCCAGCAGTCCGGCCAGCCTGCCGGACTCCCGCAACGGGTAGGAGTCGGGCAGCGGGTGGTGCAGCGCCACCGGCGGGTGGTGGAAGGCGAGCAGGGCCGGAAGGCCGCCGTCGAGTTCGTCGAGCGTCGTCTCGATCCAGTCGTACGTCTCCTCGGCCAGCTCCCCGTCGTCGCTGCCGGGGACGCTGGAGTCGCACATCAGCACGGCACCGTCGTCGAAGACCTGCACGCAGTTGACGGGTCCCTCCGCGCCCGGCAGGCCCAGCAGCGCCTTGCGGTAGGGCGCGCGGCTGTCGTGGTTGCCCGGGCAGGTCAGCACGGGGAACGGTGCGTCGCCGTCACGCAGCCCCAGGATGCGTGCGGCCTCCTCGTACTCCGGTTCCGTGCCGTGGTCCGCGATGTCCCCGGTCACCAGCAACGCGTCCACCTGGCCGGGCAGCTCCCGCAGTCGCTCGCACACCCGCTCGGCGCGCTCCGTCGCCCGCGCGCTCCCGTCCAGATGCAGATCGCTGATGTTTGCGAGTACGAGCACGGTCGTACGCCCCCCTGGATCGAACAATTAATGGATGCGGATCATCTAAGCATTACTTCTAACGCATGAGCAATCCTCTGCCATTAGTGGCGATGCTCGGGCGAAGTGCGCAGACGGCTCGCGTCGCCCCCTCCGGCCGGGCAGGATGCTGCCCGTAGCCCCTTCGTCCGTCCCTGGGAGGCCCGGAATGTCCGGAAGCACGGCCGCGTCCTTCACCGCCGACGACTACCGGGCCCGTATGGAGCGCGCCGCGCGGACGGCCGCCGAGGCCGGTCTCGCGGGCCTGCTGGTGGCTCCGGGACCGGATCTGGTGTGGCTCACCGGCTACACGCCCCCGGCGGTCACCGAACGGCTCACCCTGCTGGTCCTCGCCGCCGGACAGGACCCCGTCCTCGTCGTCCCCGCGCTGGAGGCCCCGGACGCGCAGAAGGCGGCCGGCGCGCCCGCCCTGGCCCTGCGCGACTGGACCGACGGCAAGGACCCCTACGCCGCCACCGCCGCCCTGCTCGACGCCTCGGGCCGGTTCGGCATCAGTGACAACGCCTGGGCCCTGCACCTGCTGGCCTTGCAGCAGGCCCTGCCCGGCAGCTCCTACACGTCGCTCACCGAGGCCCTGCCGATGCTTCGCGCCGTCAAGGACACGGCGGAGCTGGAGCTCATGACGGCCGCGGGAGCCGCCGCCGACGCGACGTTCGAGGAGATCCGCGACGTCCCCTTCGCCGGTCGCCGGGAATCACAGGTGGCCGCCGACCTCGACCGGCTCCTGCGCCGGCACGGACACGAGCAGGTCGACTTCACCATCGTCGCCTCCGGCCCGAACGGCGCCAATCCGCACCACGAGGCGGGTGACCGCGTCATCGAACGCGGCGACATGGTCGTCCTCGACTTCGGCGGCCTGAAGGACGGCTACGGCTCCGACACCTCCCGCACGGTCCACGTCGGCGAACCCACCGACGAGGAGCGCCGCGTGCACGACATCGTGCGCGAGGCCCAGGAAGCGGGGTTCCGCGCCGTGCGGCCGGGCGCCGCCTGCCAGGACGTCGACCGCGCCGCCCGGGCGGTCATCGCCGGCGCCGGCTACGGCGAGTACTTCATCCACCGCACCGGACACGGCATCGGCGTCACCACCCACGAGCCGCCGTACATGATCGAGGGCGAGGAGCGGCCCCTCGTGCCCGGCATGTGCTTCTCCGTGGAACCCGGCATCTATCTGCCCGGCCGGTTCGGCGTGCGCATCGAGGACATCGTGACCGTCACCGAGGACGGCGCGCGGCGTCTGAACACCACCTCCCGCGAGCTGGTCATAGTGGAGTGACGGCACCGATGTCCACCACACGCCTCCCGAACGGCAACGGCGCGACCATGACCCAGGCACCGACACCCACCGCGGACACCGTCCGCCGGCTGGTCCGTTCCCTGCTCAAGGACGGCGACAAGGGCAGCAAGGACGGCGACAAGGGCAGCAAGGACGGCAAGGACGGCAAGGAGCCCAAGCAGGGCACGGGCTCCGCGGCCGGACCCGAGGTCCGGCCCGCCACCGAGGGCGCCGACCCGGCCACCTGGTGGGTCGGCACCCGCCACGTGCTGCGCCTCGCCCCCGAGCGCGAGGCCACCGTGCGCCAGCGCCGCGAACTGCGCCTGCGCGACCTCGTCCGCCCGCACGTCCCGGTGGCGGTGCCGGTCAGCGTGGCGCACGGCGAGTGGGCGCCCGGGCTGACCTACACGCTCGACACCAAGGTGCCGGGCGGCTCGGGCGAGGAGCACGACGTGTCCGCCGTCGGCGAGGCCGACCTCGCCGGACTGCTCTCGGGGCTGCGCGAGGTACCCGTCCGGCAGGCCGAGACCCTCGGCGTTCCGCGTGCCGCCCCGCGCTCCCTGGAGGCGCTGCGTCGGGCCGCCGTACGCGCCGCCGAACGCCTCGCCGACGCCGACGAGTTCGACGCCGCCCGGCTGAACCAGCTCACCGCGCCCGCCGCGGCGCAGCTCGCCGCCCAGTCGGGCTCGGCGGTCCTCACCCACCACGCCCTCACGGGCGGCCATCTCGTGGTCAGCGCCGACGGACGGGTGCGCGGCGTTCTCGGCTGGGCCGGCGCGGTCGTCGGCGACCCGGCCGAGGACATCGCGGGCCTCGCGCTCGCCGTCGGCTCACCCGCCGCCGTACGCGCCGCCACCCTCGCCGGCTACGGCGCCCGCCCCTGCCTGCGCGGCCTGTGGCTGGCCCGCTGCGACACGGTCGTCCACCTCGCCGATGCCCTCACGAGCCGGGACCCGGGCCGGCTCACCTCGCTGCGTACGCAGCTGCGCCGGGCCTGGGAGCCGATCCTGCTGGAACGCGTGACGGACCTGAGGGACAGCGACCCGGACGACGCCCTGTAGCGGGCGGAGCGGCGAGATCCCGTACGGCTATCCTCCGCCCATGAAGCGCACCGTCGCGGCCGTGTCCCTGCTGGCCGCCGCCCTCACCGGCTGCTCCAGCACCGCCGCACCGTCCACGTCGGGCGCCACGGCTTCCCCGGCACGGCAGCCGGCCCCGGCGGAACGCGTCACCAGGCTCCTGCTCACCCCGGCCGACCTCGGCACCGGCTACTCGGTACGGGAGTTCGACCCGGCCGAGGGGAAGTCCGTCTTCGCCAGGTCCGCGCAGGAGATCACCGGCGACGCGCCCTGCACGCCGCTGGCGGCCATGACGCACCAGTTGCCCCTCGGCACGCCGCAGGCCTTTCAGAGCCGTGTCGTCTCGGCCGAAGAGGCGCCCGGTACCCGGATCTACGTCACCCTCGCCACCTACGACCCGGGCAGGGCGGTGACGGCGATGGACACCCTCCTCGCCGATGCCGTGCAGGGCTGTTCTCTCGGCTTCACCGCCAAGGCGAACGGCACCAGCGAGCTGTACGACCCGTTCCAGCCCGAGGACACCCCCGCGGTCGGCGACGAGGCCCTCGCCTACCGCGGGGTCATCACGGTCCAGGGCGGCGCGTCGAGGCCGGTCCGCACCACCGTCGTACGCCACGCGGACGTCATCGCCGTCTACACCGCGGTGGGTGGCGCCTTCATCGCGCGACCGGACCTCCTGGCGCCCGTGATCGAGGCGCAGGACGCGAAGCTCGGCTGACCTCTCCTGACGGTCAGTCCTGGACGAGCACCACACCCGACTCCCCGGGCAGATGCACCACCCCGTCCGCCCCGGGCGTCTCCACCGGCTCCCACGCGGCCAGCACGCGTGCGTGCGGGACGCCGAGCGACAGCGCGGCCGGTTCCGGCGCCAGGTTCACCGCCACGAGGACGTCCCCGCGCCGGAAGGCGATCCAGCGGCGCTCCTCGTCGTAGGCGACCTTGGTGTCGGCGAGGTCGGGATCGGTCAGGTCGGGCTGCTCGTGGCGCAGGGCGAGGAGCTGCCGGTACCAGGCCAGCACGCGCGCGTGGGGCTCGCGTTCCGGCTCGGACCAGTCGAGGCAGGAGCGGTCCCGGGTCGCCGGGTCCTGCGGGTCGGGAACGTCCTCCTCCTTCCAGCCGTGCGCGGCGAACTCCCGCCGCCTGCCCCGCCGTACCGCGTCCGCCAGCTCCGGGTCGGTGTGGTCGGTGAAGAACTGCCAGGGCGTGCCCGCCGCCCACTCCTCGCCCATGAAGAGCATCGGCGTGAACGGGGCCGTCAGGGTCAGCGTGGCCGCACAGGCCAGCAGCCCGGGGGAGACCAGGGACGAAAGGCGGTCCCCCTGGGCGCGGTTGCCCACCTGGTCGTGGGTCTGGCTGTAGCCGAGCAGCCGGTGCCCGGCCACCCGCGTACGGTCCAGGGGACGCCCGTGGTGCCGCTCCCGGAAACTGGAGTACGTCCCGTCGTGGAAGTAGCCGCCCGTGAGGGTCTTGGCGAGCCCGGCGAGGGGAGCGCGCGCGAAGTCGGCGTAGTAGCCCTGCGACTCGCCGGTCAGCGTGGTGTGCAGGGCGTGGTGGAAGTCGTCGTTCCACTGCGCGTGCAGCCCGAGGCCGCCCTCGTCCCGGGAGGTGATCAGCCGCGGGTCGTTCAGATCCGTCTCGGCGACCAGGAACAGCGGCCGGTCCACCTCGGCGGCCAGGGCGTCCACGGCCGTCGACAGTTCCTCCAGGAAGTGGAGCGCGCGCGTGTCCACCAGCGCGTGCACCGCGTCCAGGCGCAGCCCGTCGATCCGGTAGTCGCGCAGCCACGCCAGCGCGCTGCCGATCAGGAACGCGCGCACCTCGTCCGAGCCGGGCGCGTCCAGGTTGACCGCGGCGCCCCAGGGCGTGTGATGCCGGTCCGTGAGATACGGCCCGAAGACGGGCAGGTAGTTGCCGGACGGCCCGAAGTGGTTGTGCACCACGTCGAGCACCACGCCCAGGCCGAGTTCGTGGGCCCGGTCGACGAAGCGTTTCAGCGCCTCGGGCCCGCCGTACGGCTCGTGCACGGCCCACAGCGAGACGCCCTCGTACCCCCAGCCGTGCGTGCCCGGGAAGGGGCACAGCGGCATCAGCTGCACGTGTGTGACGCCCAGTTCGGCGAGGTGACCGAGCCGCTCGGCGGCCGCGTCCAGGGTGCCCTCGCGGGTGTACGTCCCGACGTGCAGCTCGTACAGCACCGCGCCGGGCAGCGGCCGCCCCCGCCACTGCGCGCGCCACTCGTACCGCTCGTGGTCGACGACCGCGCTCAGCCCGTCCGGACCGTCCGGCTGCCGGCGCGAGCACGGATCGGGCCGTACGGGACCGTCGTCCAGCGCGAAGCCGTACCGGGACCCGTCGCGCGCGTCCGCCTCGCCCCGCCACCATCCCGCCCGTTCCGGATCGCGCTCCAACGCGCGCGTGACGCCGTCGCACTGGAGCGTCACACGGCCTGCCTGCGGTGCCCACACCTCGAACTGCACGGACGGTTCCCCTTCGTCTGCTCACCGTGATGTAGCCCGTCCATGGTGCGTCAAACGCGATCAATCCGCTGGTGCATCCACCCATTTGCGGCGGGTCTCGGCGGATGCGGGCGCGTGGCGGGCCTTTTCCCGTTTTCTGGACAGCCCGGCCGCACTGCCCGACAATCACGAGCGTGACGTCGTCCTTCGAGTTCAACACGTACCCCGCGCGGCTCTCCGACGTGGAGCGCGACAGGGCGCTGAAGGTGCTCCGTGACGGCGTCGCCATGGGCCGCCTGTCCCACGACACGTTCATCCGCCGCATGGAACTGGCGCTCGCCGCCCGCCGCCCGGACGAGCTCGCCGTGCTCACCGCGGACCTGCCCACGGAGAGCCGGTTCTCCCGCCTGGTGTTCGGCACCGTCGAGGCGGTCTCCGGATTCACCGTACGGCTGCGCAGAGCCTGGCAGGCCGAGAAACTGCCCAAGCTGCTGCTGCCGCACCCGTCACACGGCCATCCCCTGCGCATAGGCCGCGACCCCGCCAGCGGACTGCGCCTCAACCACGAGACCGTCTCCCGCGTCCACGCCGAACTCCGCCACCAGGGCGGCATGTGGGTCCTGCGCGACCTCGGCTCCACCAACGGCACGACGGTGAACGGACGGCGCGTGGTCGGCGCGGCCGTCGTCCGCGAGGGCGACCAGGTGGGCTTCGGGCGGATGGCGTTCCGGCTGTCGGCCGGCTGACCGAGTGCCGCTCCGCCGCCGGCTGACCGGAAACCGAGCCACACCTTAGCTCTGGCCTTGGGTTTACCAGCTGTCGCTCCCCGGAGAGTGGCTCAAAACCCATTGCACCGCACGGTGTTGACGTACCCCTGAAGTCGTGACTGACTGTGCGTACGCCATGTACAGCTGGTGAAGTGACGGCACCGCATCGGGGAGGTGTGCCCTGCCGCCCCTCCTGCGCTACCCGACCGTCGACGAACTGGGCGCCCGGGCCGCCGCACTCGTCGCACGCCACCCGCGAGACGCCCGGCTGCGCAGGATCGGCACATCCCGCGCGGGCACGCCCCTGTCGCTGCTCTCCGTCGGCCACGGCAGCCGTCAGGCCCTCGTCGTCGCCGGCCCCCACGCCAACGAACCCGTGGGCGGCGCCACGGTGCTGCGCCTGGCCGAGCGGGCGCTGGCCGACCCGCGGCTCACCGAGGGCGCCGACGCGACCTGGAACCTGCTGCTGTGCCTCGACCCGGACGGGCTGCGCCGCAACGAGGGCTGGCTGACCGGCCCGTACGCACTCGGCCAGTACTTCCGGAACTTCTTCCGGCCCGGCTTCCTGGAGCAGCCCGAGTGGCTGCCCGACGGCGCGGCCGGCGCCACCCTGCCGGAGACCCGCGCCCTGCTCGACGTCCAGGACGAACTGCGGCCGTTCCTCCAGTGCTCCCTGCACGGTGTCGACGTCGGCGGCGGCTTCGTCGAGCTCACCGACGACCTGCCCGGCCTCGGCCGGCGCCTCGCCCACATCGCCGCCCGGCTCGGCATCCCCCGCGAACTCGGCGCCTACGACGCCCTGTACTGGCCCGGCCTCGGACCCGCCGTCTACCGGATTCCGCCGCCGCGCCGGGCCGGCCTGGCCGCGGCCATCACGGAGGCCGCCGTCGAGTCGACGTGGTTCCACCCGCACCGGCACGGCACCGTCACCGCCGTCGTCGAAGCGCCCATGTGGGGCGTGGCGGCCGTGACCGACGGCTCCCCGCCCGCCGACCGGGACGCGGTGCTGCGGGCCGTGAGCCGCACCCTGCGCCACGACACGGGGCTCCTGCGGCACCTCCTGGCCCGCATCCGGCCGCACCTGGCGGCTGATCCCGACGCGGCGCGCCTGCTCGCCCCGGTCGACGACTACATACTCGTCTGCCCCGGCCTCGCCGACGCCTGGGACCCCGACACCGGCGACGGCGCGGCCCGCCCCCTCCCGCCCCTGAGTACCGCCCACCTCGCCGCCCTGCGCATCTCCGGGCGGCGGCTGGCCCTGCGCACCGCAGGGCTCCTGCACCAGCTCGTGCGGGCCGCCGGACACGACCCGGCCGGGGCACTGCCGGAGCTGGACCGGCTGATCGACGAGTGGTGCGCCGACTACCGCGACGGCTGCGGGGCGCGCTGGATCCCGGTGGCGCGCCAGGCGGAGTACCAGGCGCGCGTCGTGCTCGCCGCCTTCGAACTGGCCACGCGGAACACGAGCGCGCGCTCCCGCTCGGGCGAGCCGGGGTGGGAGTCAGGGGCGGCGGTACCGCTGCAGCGGGAGTGACACCGCGATGACGGCGCGGCCGGGGCCGGTGACTACGACGCACCCTCGCGCGCGTGCAGCGCCGCGGCGACCACGGTGCGGGACTGGTGCTCGACCTGGTGCTCCAACGGCACCCAGCGGGCGCGGAACCGTTCCGCGAAAGCGTCGCTCCAGGTCGCCACGAGTTCCTCCAGCTGCCCGGCCGCCCGGTCGTCGGTCCCGCTCAGTACCCGCCGCAGCATCGCCGCCGCCCGCAGAGGCACCCGGCGTGCGAACGCGTCCACGCTGCCGACGTACGCCCGGGTGCGGTCGGCGGGCGGGGTGTGCACCAGGTCGTCGGCCAGTCCCGGCACCAGCTCCAGCCCCCACCGCGCGGCCCGCAGCAACGGCCCGTCCAGCTCCGCGAGCCGGGGCAGCGCGCCGTCGAGCACCCGCGTCACCTCCAGCGCGTCCCGTCGCAGCCGGCCCGCGAGCCGCCCGATCGCCGCCGCCGGGGCAGGATGCGGAGCCGGGTCGTCCACCAGGTCGCTCGCCCACATCGGCACCTCGACCACCGCGGTCAGGCCGCCGTACCGGTGGGCGTGGTACCAGGTGCTGTGCCGTGCGTCGTCCGGCAGGCTCGGGTACGCGGGCCCGGCCTCCGGCGGGGGCATGACGTGCACGCCCGGCCCGGAGGCGGGCCAGCCCGCGGCGTCCGAGGCGCCGGTCTCCACCGGGATGTGCAGCTCGGCCGCGGACTTGGCGAACGGCTCGGCCAGCCCGGGCACGTCCTTCGTCAACTGCACCCAGCTGCCGCCCAGGTCCGTGCCGTGCAAGGTCACCTGGAGGTAGGGGCGCAGCTCGTCGATGACGCCGGTCAGGGCCAGGGTCTCGGGCGGCAGCCGGTCGGGCGGCAGCACGGACGGCGCCCACTCCGGCTGCTCCGGGCCCGCGGGGCGGAAGAAGCCGAGGTGGTAGTCGAACAGGCTGCGCGGCGCCGGCGTCACGTGCAGGCTGGCCCCGTCGGGGTCCGCGCACAGCAGGAAGTGCCAGGAGATGCCGTCGCGTAACTCCCGCTGCTCCAGCACCCGTCGGGCGAGTGCGAGCAGAGTGCAGGAGCCGGTCGGCTCGTTGGCGTGGGCGCCGGCGACCACCAGCACGGCGCGGCGGGCGCGGCCCACCGACAGCAGGTGCAGAGGTCTGCCCGCACGCGAGGCACCCACCTGCCGCAGGGTGCACAGCCCGGGCCGACGAGAGGTCAACGCCCGGGCGGCTGAGACCTGTTCGGCCACCGTCGGGTAGCGCAGCTCCGGCAGGACACTCACCCCCGTCACATCCGCCCGAGTTCGCCATCGCAGTACCCCACGGCCATGGTGCGGTGTCAAGGGCACGACGGGGGAGGCTCCAGGGGGCGCCCGGAAGCATTGCCGGCCGGTGCGCGGCGGGCGCCCTGCACGGTGTGCCGCCACCGCCGCCGGGTGGCGTCACCGGCCCGGTGTCACTGCTGGTGCAACCCCCGTCCGGCCAGGGTCAGGAACGCCTCGCCGACCGCCTCCGACAGGGTCGGGTGCGGGTGGACGTGCCGGGCCACGTCGGACGGCTCCGCGTCCCAGCCGACGATCAGCTGGCTCTCGGCGATCATCTCCGACACGTGCGGGCCCACCAGGTGCACGCCCAGCACGCGTCCGCCGTCGGCCTCGGTGACGACCTTCACCATGCCGCCCTGCCCGTGCACCATGCCCTTCGCGACGGCCGTCAGCGGCATGCTGTTGGCCTCCACCTCGTGTCCGCGCGCGCGTGCCTCGGCCTCGCTCAGACCGACGGCCGCGGTCTGCGGCGACGAGTACGTGACCCGGGGCACGGCCGCGTAGTCCACGGGCGCGGACGGCACGCCCGCCAGTGTCTCGGCCGCCAACAGCCCTTCCGCGAACGACGCGTGGGCCAGTCCGAGCGACGGCGGCGGCAGCAGGTCGCCCACGACGTGGACGCCGGGCACGGCCGTCTCCAGCCGGTCCCAGTCGGCCGGTACGACGAAACCGCGCTCGTCCGTGCCGATGCCCGCGGCGGCCACGTCCAGGCCGTCGGTGACCGGGTCCCGCCCGACCGCCACGAGCAGCCGCTCGGCCTCGACCGTGAGGGTCTCGCCCCGGGCGGTACGCACGCGTGCGCGTACCCCGTCGTCGAGGACCTCCGCGTCCAGGAGCCGGGCACCGGCCCGCACGTCGATGCCGCGCTTCTTCAGGCCGCGGGTCAGATGCCGGCTCACGTCGGCGTCCTCCAGCGGCACGATCCGGTCGGCGGCCTCCACGAGGGTGACGTCGGCGCCCAGGGAGCGGTGGAACGAGGCGTACTCCACGCCGATCGCACCCCCTCCGAGCACCAGCACGGACGCCGGGAGCCCGGGCGCGAAGAGCGCGTCGTCACTTGTCACCACGCGCCGCCCGTCCGGTGCGAGCCCCGGGAGCGTGCGCGGCCGTGAGCCGGTCGCGAGCACGAGACCACGGCGCGCGGAGAGGTCGAACATGCCGGGTTCGCCGTCCACGCCGGCCACCTGAACGGAACGCGGCCCCGTCAGCCGCGCGCTGCCCCGCACCACTCGCACGCCCGCGTGCGCGAGATGCGCCTCCACCCCCCGGTGGTTGCGGGACACGATGTCGTCACGCGTGGCGACCAGAGCCGGCCAGTCCACGGTGTCCAGCGTCGCCTTCACGCCCCAGCGCTCGCGTGCCTCGGCGATGCCGTCGACGAGTTCGGCCGCGTGCAGCATCGCCTTGCTCGGGATGCAGCCGCGGTGCAGACACGTCCCGCCGACCTTGTCCCGTTCGACGAGCACGACGTCCAGACCGAGGGCCGCGGCGCGCAGGGCGGTGCTGTAACCGCCCGTGCCGCCGCCGATGACGATGACGTCCGGTGAGTTCATGCCCTCAGCCTCCGCCCGGCCCTTGTCATGAGTCCAAGGCAATGTTCTTGTGGAATCGATGCAGGGCGTTTATGGGAGGGGCGGCCGGTCGTGAGCCTGCGGCAGATGGAGTACTTCCTGACGGTCGTCGAGGAGGCGTCCTTCACCCGTGCGGCCGAGCTCCTGCACGTCTCGCAGCCCGCCCTCTCCCACCAGATCAAGGCCCTGGAACGGTCGGTCGGCGGCGCGCTGCTGGAGCGCATGCCGCGCGGCGTGCGCCTGACCCCGATGGGACGCGCGTTCCTGCCGCACGCCGAACTCGCCGTGCGCAGCGCCGCGCAGGCCCGCCGCGCGGCCCGCGCCGCCGCCGGTGCCGAGGGCGGCGAACTGCACGTCGCCGCCGTCCACTCCGTCGCGGTCGGTGTCCTCCCGGACGTCTTCGCCCGCTGGCGCGCCGCACACCCGCGCGTGCTGCTGCACCTTCACGAGTACGCGACGTCCGAGGCACTGGAGGAACAGGTCGAGCGCGGCACCGCCGACCTGGCCGTCGGCCCGGCTCCCGCCGACTGGCCGGGCACCGTCGTGCCGGTCGGCGAGGAGGACATCGTCCTCGTGGTGCCCTTCGACGACCGTCACGCCGGCCGTACGACGGTGACGCTGGCCGAGCTCGCCGACCGCCCCTGGGTGCGCTGCGCCATGGAACCCGTCGTCCACGGCGAACGCTTCCTCGACTGGGCCTGCGGACGGGCCGGCTTCACCCCGCGCACCGCCGTGTTCACCGAGCACACGTCGACGGCGGTACGGATGGCCGCCGCCGGTGTCGGTGTCTGCGCCGCGCCCGCCCACCTCGTCCGCGACGCGGTCGGCGACGGCTGCGTCGTCCTCACCCCCGACCCGCCCTGGAAGCGCACGCTGACGGTCTTCTCCCGCCTGCCCCCGACCGGGGCGGCCGAGGCCTTCGTGACCCTGCTGCACTCGGCCTGGCCCCACCCACGCGTCCCCTCCGCCGCACCGCTGCGCGCCTACGACGACTGTCCTGAGGACGGCACGGCGGTGGCCTGACGACCAGCCGTCCCGCTTCACTCCCCGACCCGCTCCAGCAACGCCACCGGCAGCCGCTCGAACAGCTCCTCCACGCGCGCGTGCCCCGTGAACGCCCGCCCCGGTTCCAGCACATCCGCCCAGCGCCCCGGCGGCAGCGGCAGGCGGGTGTCCTGCCAGCCGCCCGCCTGCGCGAGCCGGAGCGACAGGCGGGTCACGGCCGTCACGACCTCACCGGAGCGGGCGAACGACAGGCAGTGGGCCGCCGCCGGTCCCTGTGCCGGCAGCGCCATGTACGTCGCCGTGTCGCCGAAGGCGTCGGGCCGCCGGGCCCGCAGCCCCAGCGCCGCCCGTGTCACCGCGCTCTTCTCCCCGGACGTCCCGCCGGCCTCCTCGGGCGGGAAGCCCACCGCCCGCCGGTTGTCGGGGTCGACCAGCGCCCGGTACTCGGCCTCCGTGCCCTGGTAGACGTCCGGCACCCCCGGCATCGTCAGCTGGACGAGAGCCATGCCCAGCACGTTCGCCCGGATGTGCGGCCCGAGAGAGTCCCGGAACGCGGCGACCCGCTCACCCGGCGCCCCGCACGGCCCGGCCGCCACGAACCGCGCCACCGCCTCCTCGTACGGCGGCTCCTGCTCGGTCCAGCTGGTGTACAGGCCCGCCTCGCGCACGTGCTTCAGCAGCGCCCCCTGCACCCGCTCCAGGGCCCCCGACGCCGGACCCAGCCCGAACACCGTCTGCCAGGCCGCCCAGGCCAGCTGCGCGTCCGGCACACCCTCGCCGGTGCGGGTCACCTCGGCGAGGACGTCCGCCCAGCGGTCCGGGCACTCGGCGAGCACGTGCAGCGCCGCCCGGACGTCGGCACTGCGCTTGGTGTCGTGCGTCGAGGCGACCGTCCCGGTCACCGGCCAGTCGCGCTGCACGCGCGCGCAGTACGCGTGGAACTCCTCCGGCGACAGCGCCGGACCGCCCGGGTTCCCGCCCACCTCGGTCGCCGACAGCAGCGGCACGTACCGGTAGAACGCCGTGTCCTCCACGGACTTCGCCCGCAGCGCCGACGAGGTCTGCGCGAACCGCGTCCGGAACTCCAGCTGCGCGGGCCCGTCGCCGTACCGCCCCAGCACGAGGTCCCGTACGACGTCCACCGCGCCGGCCTCCTCGGGCACCACGAAGGCGAGCCGGGCCTCGGCGGCGGCCTCCTCGGTGACCACGGACGCCGCGTCGACGGACTCGTACGGCCGGTAGACCTCCATCCGCACCAGCAGTTCCTGGAGCGCCGTGCGCAGCGCCCAGGGCGCGCGGTCGCGCAGCGCCGGCTCCGGCGAGGTCGCGCACAGCCGGTCCGCCACCCGCACCAGCCGGTCGGTCTCGGTCGCCAGCTCGTGGGTGAGGACCTTGTACGCCGCCCGCCGCACCGTCGCCTCCCACTGCCCGCCCCGGTCCGTCTGCGGGGCCGCGAACCGCCGGTACTGCCCCAGCAGCTCCCCGAACCCGGCCGGATCCGTGAAGAGCCCGTCCACGTGCCGCAGGGCGTCGTAGCCGGTGGTGCCCGCGACGGGCCAGGAGGCCGGCAGCCGCTCACCGTCGGCCAGGATCTTCTCCACGACGGTCCAGCGGCCCCCCGTCGCCTCGTGCAGCCGCCGGAGGTAGCCGTCGGGGTCGGCGAGCCCGTCGGGGTGGTCGACGCGCAGCCCGTCGATCACGCCCTCGTGGAGCAGCTGGAGGATCTTGTCGTGGGTGGCCTCGAACACCTCGGGGTCCTCCACCCGCACCCCGATCAGCTCCGAGATGCTGAAGAACCGCCGGTAGTTGAGGTCGGTCCGGGCCAGCCGCCACCACACCGGGCGGTACCACTGCGCGTCCAGCAGGTGCGGCAGCGGCAGGTCCCCGGTGCCCTCGCGCAGCGGGAACACGTGGTCGTAGTAGCGCAGGACGTCACCGTCGACGCGCAGTTCCCCGAGCACCTCGCCCAGCGGCCCGCCGAGCACCGGCAGCAGCACCTGGCCGTTCTGGGCCTCCCAGTCGATGTCGAACCAGCGCGCGTACGGCGACGTCGGGCCCTCACGGAGCACCTCCCACAGGGCGCGGTTGTGGCGCGGGGCCATGGCCATGTGGTTCGGGACGATGTCCACCACCAGGCCCAGCCCGTGCTCGCGCGCCGTGCGCGCCAGCGCCCGCAGTCCCTCCTCGCCGCCCAGTTCCTCGCGCACGCGCGCGTGGTCGACGACGTCGTAGCCGTGCGCGGAGCCCGGCACGGCCTCCAGGACGGGGGACAGATGCAGGTGCGAGACGCCGAGCGAGGCCAGATACGGCACGACGGCCGCCGCGGCCCCGAAGGGGAACTCGGGCTGCAGTTGCAGCCGGTACGTGGCCGTGGGCACCACGGGGTCAGGTCGCTCAGGTGTCATGGAGACCTACGTACCCCCCCTGCCGCCGTTCGTGTCATCGCCCGCGCCAGGTGCGCCGCCCGTCGCCCGGACGAGTGGCTCTGTCCGGGCGACGAGCCGGCGACGACCGGGCCGAGACCGGACGACGGCCGCCGTCGGCTACACGGGCCGCTGGAGCACCGTCATGCTCCGGTCGGTCAGGGTCAGCCGGTCCCCGGCCTGCACCTTCGGGCCCGTGCCGGGCGGCACACCGTCGGCGCGGCCCGTGTCGACCACCACCTGCCACTGCCGCCCGTGATTGACCGGAACCAGGAACTCCAGCGGCTTGGGCGAGGCGTTGAACATCAGCAGGAACGAGTCGTCGGTGATGCGCTCCCCGCGCGGGCCCGGCTCCGAGATCGCGTTGCCGTTGAGGAACACCGTCAGCGCCGAGGCCCGTGCCGAGTCCCAGTCCCGCTGGGTCATCTCCCGACCCTCGGGGGTGAACCAGGCGATGTCGGACAGGTCGTCGTGCGTGCCCTCCACGGGCCGGCCGTGGAAGAAGCGCCTCCTGCGCAAGACCGGGTGGTCCCGGCGCAGCCACACCATCGCGCGCGTGAACGCCAGCAGCTCCCGGCTCAGGCCCCCCTCGGTGTCCTCGCCCTCCTCGCCGTCCTCCGGCCACTCGACCCAGGCCAGCTCGTTGTCCTGGCAGTAGGCGTTGTTGTTGCCGCGCTGGGTGCGGGCGAACTCGTCGCCGTGGCTGATCATGGGGACGCCCTGGGACAGCATCAGCGTCGCGATGAAGTTCCGCATCTGCCGGGCCCGCAGCCGCAGCACGTCCGGGTCGTCGGTCTCGCCCTCGGCCCCGCAGTTCCAGGACCGGTTGTGGCTCTCGCCGTCGCGGTTGTCCTCGCCGTTGGCCTCGTTGCGCTTGTCGTTGTACGACACGAGATCGTGCAGGGTGAAGCCGTCGTGGCAGGTCACGAAGTTGATGGAGGCCAGCGGGCGCCGCCCGTCGTCCTGGTACAGGTCGGACGAGCCGGTCAGCCGCGAGGCGAACTCCGCGAGCGTGCGCTGCTCGCCCCGCCACAGATCCCGCACGGTGTCCCGGTACTTGCCGTTCCACTCGGTCCACAGCGGCGGGAAGTTCCCCACCTGGTAGCCGCCCTCGCCCACGTCCCACGGCTCGGCGATCAGCTTGACCTGCGAGACCACCGGGTCCTGCTGCACCAGGTCGAAGAACGACGACAGCCGGTCCACCTCGTGGAACTGCCGGGCGAGCGTCGCAGCGAGGTCGAAGCGGAACCCGTCGACGTGCATGTCCGTGACCCAGTACCGCAGCGAGTCCATGATCAGCTGGAGGACGTGCGGGGACCGCATGAGCAGGGAGTTCCCGGTCCCTGTCGTGTCCATGTAGTAGCGGGGGTCGTCCGTCAGCCGGTAGTAGCGCGGATTGTCCAGGCCCTTGAAGGACAGGGTCGGGCCCAGGTGGTTGCCCTCGGCGGTGTGGTTGTAGACCACGTCGAGGATCACCTCGATCCCGGCCTCGTGCAGCGCCTTCACCGCCGACTTGAACTCCAGCACCTGCTGGCCCCGGTCGCCCCAGGAGGCGTAGGCGTTGTGCGGGGCGAAGAAACCGATCGTGTTGTAGCCCCAGTAGTTGTTCAGGCCCATGTCGACCAGACGGTGATCGTTCACGAACTGGTGTACGGGCATCAGCTCCAGGGCGGTGACGCCGAGCTCGGTGAGGTGCTCGATGATCGCCGGGTGCGCGAGGGCCGCGTAGGTGCCGCGCAGCTCCTCCGGCAGGCCCGGGTGCCGCATGGTGAGGCCCTTGACGTGGGCCTCGTAGATCACCGTGTGGTGGTACTCGGTGCGCGGGCGCCGGTCGTCGCCCCAGTCGAAGTACGGATTGACCACGACCGACGTCATCGTGTGCGGCGCGGAGTCCAGGTCGTTGCGCCGGTCGGGCTCGTCGAAGTGGTAGCCGTAGACCTCCTCGCCCCAGCTGATCGCACCGCTGATCGCACGCGCGTACGGGTCGAGCAGGAGCTTCGCGGAGTTGCAGCGCAGCCCGCGCTCCGGGGCGTACGGGCCGTGCACCCGGAACCCGTACCGCTGCCCCGGCATGATGCCCGGCACGTACGCGTGCCGCACGAACGCGTCGCTCTCCCGGAGCTCGATCGCCGTCTCGGAGCCGTCGTCGTGCAGCAGACACAGCTCTACTCGGTCCGCGGCCTCCGAGAAGACCGCGAAGTTGGTGCCGGCGCCGTCGTACGTGGCACCGAGTGGATACGCCTCTCCAGGCCAGACCTGCATGGATACGACTCTTTCAGGTGAGCGGCGCCGGTGGGGACGCCTTGGCTCCGAGTCTCCCCGAAAGTGAGGGAACCTCCTATGACTTATGTCCCTCTTACCGGGTGACCAGTGCATACGCGTTATGCCGAACCAGTGGGGCAAGTGATACTCCCGGGGCTGTTGAGGGAGTAGAGGGAAGATATGACACGGGGACCCGGGCGGGGCAGCCCGCCCGGGAGGAGAACTACCCTGCCCATCCGGCTGCACCGCCGACCGCTCCCGGAGTACCCTTCCTTGATCGTTGACAAGGGGAGTGCTCGGGGGAGCGGAAGGCGGTGCGCGGGTGGGCTCGGGAGGGCTGGAGCTGCCCCCTGGTGACGAGGGTCACGAGGGGACCTCCACAGACGTCCCGACCGGTGCCGTGTCCCTGGCACGGCCGATGGACGCGACCGGCTCGATCGGCCCGGAGCTGGACTGGGACGCCGACGCCTGGCGCGAGGTGCGCACCCGCGCCCAGCGGGCCGGCCGGGCCTACATCTGGCTGAACCTCGTCGAGCAGCGGTTGCGCGCGGTCGTCGCCGCCGTACTGCGCCCCGTGTACGAACCCGTCCACGGCGAGGACTGGGTCGTGGCCGCCGCCGGACCCGCCGGGCAGGAGTGGGTGCAGCGCGCGGTCGCCGTACGCGAGGTCAGCCGCCGCAAGGGCTATCTGCTCGACCCGGCCGACGACAACGTCCTGTCCTTCCTCACCCTGCCGCAGCTGCGCGAGCTGATGGTGCAGCACTGGCCCTGCTTCGAGCCCTACTTCGACGACCGCCGGGACGTCGAGCTCGCCCTGGACGAGCTGGAGGTCACCCGGAACGTCGTCTCCCGCAACCGGGCCCTGTCCGAGGCCGTCCTGAACCAGGCCGAGCGCGCCTCCGCCCGGCTGCTGGAGATGCTCGGCACGGGCGGTGACGTGCCCTCGGCGCGCCGGCTGCCCATCGACGCGGTCGAGGACCTGGTCGGCGACCGGTACGCCGACGTGGTCGCCGTCCATCCGGACCGGGTGCGGCTGATGCGTCAGTTCCCGGCCGAGGACATCTTCGGCGGGGCCCGCCGGCTCGACGCCATCGGCATAGGCCTCAACCTGCTCGTGCAGAACTTCTCCGGCCGCCGCCTGGTCCGGCTGGCGGAGTCCGGCTGCCGGGTGCGGCTGCTGTTCCTCAACCCGGCCTCCAGCGCGGTCAAGCGGCGCGAGCGCGAACTGGGCATCAAGCGCGGTGAGCTCAGCCGGGCCGTCGAGATGAACATCCTGCACATGCGCCGGGTGCGGGCCCGGCTGCGCGACCCGGGGGCCTTCGAGATCCAGGTCTTCGACGAAACACCCCGCTTCACGGCCTATCTGGTCGACGGCGACGGCGCGGACGGCATCGCGGTCGTGCAGAACTACCTGCGGCGGACCCGTGGGATGGAAGCGCCGGTGTTCGTGCTGCGCAACAGCGGCAAGGTGGTCAAGTCGGGCGAGATCGACGAAAGTGGCCTCTTCCCCACCTATCGCGAGGAGTTCGAGGTGATGTGGGCGGATTCACGACCGGTGTCGTGAACCGTCCCTCCTGGGCGCGTGGTTCGGCGCCCAAGCGGAACGCGGTCCTCTGATTGTCAGTGGTGCATGGGAAGGTGGAGACCACTGGGGGAACGCACCATAGAAGGGGGGCCGCCCATGGGCTGGCACCGGGAGCTGCTGATCGGCTTCGACCTGGAGACGACGGGCACGGATCCGCGCGAGGCACGCATCGTCACGGGAGCCGTGATCGAGGTCAGGGCCGGGGAGCCGATGGGGCGCCGGGAGTGGCTGGCCGACCCGGGGGTGCCGATCCCCGAGGACGCGGTGGCGGTCCACGGCATCAGCAGCGAGCGCGCGGCGGCCGAAGGCAGACCGGCCGACCAGGTGGCGGACGCCCTCGCCGACGTCCTCACCTCCTACTGGAAGACGGGCGTGCCGGTCGTCGCCTACAACGCGGCCTTCGACCTGTCCCTGCTCTCCGCCGAGCTGCGCCGCTACGGACTGCCGTCCCTGCGCGACCGCCTGGGCGGCGTGGACCCCGCCCCGGTCATCGACCCGTACACCATCGACCGCTGGGTCGACCGCTACCGCCGGGGCAAACGCAACCTCGAAGCGGTCTGCGCCGAGTACGGCGTCGTCCTCGACTCCGCCCACGACGCCATGGCCGACGCCCTCGCGGCGGCCCGCCTGGCCGGTGCGATAGCCGCCCGCCACCCCAAGATCGCGTCCCTCGGCCCGGCGGACCTCCACCGCCGCCAGATCGAGTGGTACGCGGAGTGGGCGGCGGACTTCCAGAACTTCCTGCGCGGCAAGGGCGACGCGACGGCCCTGGTGGACGGGGCATGGCCGTTGAGGGAGCCGGCGGACGCGTGAGCCACGCCCACCGTCACAAGTCCCGGCGCTCTCTCCGTCACCCCGGTTCGGGCGCCGCGATGCGTTCGATGCGGGGCTTGGCCAGTCGCTCGTAGTCGGCGCCCGAGATGAGGAGCGAGCGGTCGAGACGGGCCGCGTTGAAGTACAGCCTCGGCCGGGCCACGACGTCCGGGTCGGCGACCAGTTCGAGACCGGGGTCGAAGCTGAACGGCAGGACCGCCCCGGGGACGGCGCGGGCCAGGCGTTCGGCGGTTTCGGGGTCGCTGAAGCCGGCATAGCGGGCCGCGAACAGGGCCCTGACGGCGGCCAGGTCCACCCGCCGGTCCCCGGGGACGACCGCGAGGACGTGGCGTGTGGTGCGGCGGTCCACCTTGACCCGCAGCACGATGCATTTCGCGGCCTCGGAGGCCGGATGCCCGCGCAACGCGCAGACGGCTTCGGTGGCGCCTTCGGGCTCGTGGTCGATGAGGCGGTAGTCGACGGAGGCGGAGTCGAGCAGGGAGATCAGGTGGTGGTAGGTGTCGTGCCGGCCGGTGTCGTGCCGACTGGGGGCGTGATGGGTGCGGTCGGGCATGCGGAGTCCTTGTCGAGAGGGTGGGACGGGGGAGGCAGGGGCCCGGGGGTGCTTCGGTGCGCGCGTTCCACTGCCTGGCCCCAGTACGTACCGGCCACCATCAGGGCCGCCCCGAGGCCGGTGAGGGGCGTGAGGTGTTCGCCGCCGAGGGCGATGCCCACCGCGACGGCCCAGACCGGCTCGGTGCCCAGCAGCAGGCTGGCCCGGCTGGCGGAGGTGCGCTGCACGGCCCAGGTCTGGGCCAGGAAGGCGAACACACTGCAGAACAGGGCGAGATAGACCAGCTGGACCCAGGTCGCCGGGTCCGCGCGGACCAGCGCCGGCAGGCCGGGGGCGGCGACCGGCAGGAACAGGGCCGTGCCGACGAGGGTCTGCACCGTCGTCAGATGCAGGGGCCGGATCGCCCGCCCGGTGGTGAAGCGGCCGACGAGCGCGACATGCACGGCCCGGATCAGCGCGGCGCCGAGCATCAGCAGGTCGCCGAGGCGTGGCGCGTGGAAGCCGTTGCCGGACATCAGCAGCCCGACGGCCAGGACGCACACGCCGGTCGCGGCGAAGAAGGCGAAAGGCAGTGCGCCACGGCGTCCGCCACGGTCGAGGAGCGGGGTGAGGACGATGGTCAGACTGATGATGAGCCCGGCGTTGGCGGCGCTGGTGTGTGCGACGCCGTACGTCTCCACGACCAGGACCGCGGCCTGGGTCAGTCCCAGGGGCACCCCGGCCCGCAGCTCGTCACGCGTCCACCGGCGCGACCCGCGCCGTCGGGCGGCGACGACGCCCAGGCAGGCGACCGCGGAGAGGGCGTAGCGGGCGAACAGCACCAGCAGGACGGGGAGCGCGGCAGTGGCCGTCTGGGCGGACAGATAACTGGAACCCCAGACGAGCGCGACAAGGAGGAGTACCGCATCGGTACGGCGGACGTCGGACACGCGCCTACGGTGCACCGGAGACATCCATGAAGCCCAGTACCAGTCTCTAAAACGATCATTTAGCAGAGCTACATCGTCCCTACACTGAGGCGATGGACGAACGTCAGCTGCGGATCCTGCGGGAGCTCGGCGAACTGGGCAGCGTCACGGCGGTCGCCGAGGCGCTGCTGGTGACGCCGTCGGCGATCTCCCAGCAGCTGCGGCTGCTTCAGCGCGCGATCCCGGTGCCGCTCACCGAGCGTCAGGGGCGACGGCTGGTGCTCACCGACGCCGGGCAGGCGCTGGCGGGCGCGGCCGTGGAAGTGGAGACGGCACTGGCCCGCGCACGGCACACCGTCGAGGAGTTCGCGGGGGCCCCCGACGGCGAGGTGTCGGTGGCGGCGTTCCACAGCGCGGGCGCCGCGTTCTTCCCGCCGCTGCTGCGCGCGCTGACCGGTGCGGGTAAGCCGGTGCCGAGGCTGGCCGACGAGGACGTACCGCAGGAGGACTTCCCCCGGCTCACCCGGGAGTACGACGTGGTCCTGGCCCACCGCCTGGACCACGCCCCGCCATGGCCGGGCACGGTGGCCACGACGACGCTGCTGCGCGAGCCGCTGGACGTGGCCATGCCCGCCGGCCACCCCCTGGCCACCAAGCGCCGCGTCACCCCGCGCGACGTGGCCGACGAGCCGTGGATCACCGTGCATGAGGGGTTCCCCGTCCTGGCGACGATCGAGGCCATCGCCGCCGCGGCGGGCCGCAGGCTCCATCTCGCCCATCGCATCAACGAGTTCTCGGTGGTCGCCGAGGTCGTGGCCGCCGGGGGCGGTATCGCCCTGATGCCACGCTGGACCACGCGCCCGCATCCGGCGCTCGTGCTCCGGCCCCTCAGCGGAGCGCAGGCGCGACGCCACATCGACGCCCTGTACCGCCCCGAGCGCACGGCCCGCACAGCGGTCCGCACGGTCCTCACGGAGCTACGCCGAGCAGCCCGAAGCATCCAGGACAGCGGCGCGTAGCCCTCGAACCACAGACGCTCAGAACGGATACCACCGCACCGTCTCGTCCCCCTCCCGCAGCGAAGCCACCCGCCGCCGGAACTCCGCCAGCGCCTTGGGATTGCTCGGCGCATGCTGAGCCACCCACGCGCAACTGGCCGTCTCCCGGGCCCCACGCAGCACCGAGCACCCCTCCCACTCCCGCACATCCCAGCCGTACGCCTCGGTGAAGGAGTCGTACGCCTCGTCCGGGAGCCCGTACCGGTCGTGGGAGAGCGCCATCACCACCAGGTCGTGCTCGCGCAGGTCGGACGAGACCGTCTCCAGGTCGACCAGAACGGGACCCTCCGGCCCTACATGCACATTGCGCGGCAGCGCGTCCCCATGGATCGGCCCCGGTGGCAGATGAGGCGTCAGTGCCGCAGCCTCGGCGGCGAACCCGTCCCGCCGCTCCCGCAGATACGCCGCGTCCGCCGGATCGATCACGTCCCCCGCCAGCCGCAGCCAGCGCTCCACACCGCCCAGCAGATCGCGGGACGGCAGATCGAAGGAGGGCGCGGGCAGGGCGTGCACGACCCGTAGCAGTTCGGCCAAATCCCGCGGCTCGGCGGGCCGTATCGCATCGGGCAGCCGGTGCCAGACCGTCACCGGGTGCCCCTCGACCAGCAGGGGCTCGGGCTCGGCCGCCCGGACCGCCGGGACACCCGCCTCGGCAAGCCACAGCGCGATGTCCAGTTCGCGCCGCGCCCGGTCGAGGAGTTCGGCGTCGCGGCCCACCTTGACGACCAGGTCACCGGCGGCGAACACCGCGTTCTCGCCCAGCGCGAGCAACCGCGCCTCGCCCGCCGCACCGGGCAGCACGCCCGCCGCGGCCAGTACGTCCCGAGCCCGTGCCTCGTCCATCGTCCGCCTCCGTCGTCACGCTTTCCGCCGTCGTCCACGTCCTGTGCCGTCGGGTTCCGGCCATCCGCCGGTCAGTGTCGCATCGGCACAGGTCGGGCGGCGTGCGCGGTGCCTTGACGAGGCAGAACGCCTTCACGACCATGACCTGGCCGGCCGAGCCGTCAAAGGGGATGATTCCGTGACATCGGTGACCGAGGTTTCACCCCCTTCGCCACCGAGGGGACCTGCCGGGCACAAGCCCGGCAGGGGCCGGCCCCGGCGGGCCGTGGACCACGGTGCCTGGTTCCTGGTGCTGCCCGCCCTGCTCCCCATCCTCGTCCTCAGCGTCGGGCCGCTGCTGTACGGGATCCTGCTGGCCTTCACGGACGCCCAGTCGGGCCGTACCGAGCCGACCCAGTGGATCGGCGGCCTCAACTTCCGGGACCTGCTGCAGGACACGCTGTTCTGGGAGTCGTTCCGGATCGGGCTGGTGTGGGCGGTCGGGGTGACCGTGCCGCAGTTCCTGCTCGCGCTGGGACTCGCCCTGCTGCTCAACCAGGACCTGCGGCTGCGCTGGCTGGCCCGCGCCCTGGCGATCATCCCCTGGGCCATGCCCGAGGTCGTCGTCGGCATCATGTGGCGGCTCGTCTACAACCCGGACGCGGGCATCCTCAACGAGACCCTGCGCGACCTCGGCTTCGGCGGCGGCCGCGACTGGCTGAGCGGGCCGGCCACCGCGCTGCCGGCCGTGATCGTCGTCGGCGTCTGGGCGGGCATGCCGCAGACGACGGTCGCGCTGCTCGCCGGACTCCAGAACACCCCGCGCGAACTCCACGAGGCGGCGGCGGTCGACGGCGCGGGCGCCTGGCGCCGCTTCCGCACGGTCACCTGGCCCGCCCTCAGACCCATCGCCCTGGCCATCACCGCACTCAACCTCATCTGGAACTTCAACTCCTTCGCCCTGGTCTACGTCCTCACCAGCGGCGGTCCCGGCGGCCGGACCCGCCTGCCCATGCTCTTCGCGTACGAAGAGGCCTTCCGCTACGGGCAGTTCGGCTACGCGGCGGCGATGGGCTGCGTGATGGTGGCCGTGATCTCGATCGCCCTGGCCGTCTTCCTCGCCGGCCGCCTCAGGGGAGGTGACGACGCATGAGGACCAGCACACCGGCCCGCGTCGGCCAGTACACCGCGCTGCTCGCCTACCTCGTCTTCCTGGCCTTCCCGTTCCTCTGGCTGGTCTCCACCGCGTTCAAACCGCCGCGCGAGCTGGGCAGCCTGCACCCGACCTGGATCCCCGAGGACCCCACCCTCGCCAACTTCCGGCAGGCCTTCGACGAACAGCCGCTGCTGCACGCCGCCCTCAACTCCCTGCTCGCCGCGCTCGCAGCGGCGGTAGTCGCCGTACTGATCGCGACGCCCATGGCCTACGCCGTCGCCCGGCGCCGCACCCGGCTCGCGAAGGCGGTGACGGGCTGGGTGGTGGTCAGCCAGGCGTTCCCGTTCGTGCTGCTGATCATCCCGCTGTTCCTGGTGCTGAAGAACCTCCGCATGATCAACTCCGTGCCGGGGCTGGTGCTGGTGTACGTGGTGTGGGCGCTGCCGTTCGCCTTGTGGATGCTCGCCGAGTACGTCCGGGCGCTTCCGCCCGAGCTGGAGGAGGCCGCCGCGGTCGACGGGGCGGGCCGGGTGCGGACGCTGGTGTCGGTGACGGCTCCCCTGCTCGCGCCGGGCATCGTGGCGACCGCGCTGTTCGCGTTCATCACCGCGTGGAACGAGTTCTTCTTCGCGCTCGTGCTGCTGAAGACGCCGGAGAAGCAGACCCTTCCGGTGGTGCTCACCCACTTCATCGGCGCCGAGGGCGTCGCCGACCTCGGCCCGCTCGCGGCGGCGGCGTTCCTCGCGACGCTGCCCTCGCTGGTCGTCTTCGCGATCATCCAGCGGCGGATCACGGGCGGCATGCTCACCGGGGCGGTGAAGAGCTGATGCGCGCACGCCTGCTGGCCCTCGTCCTCCTGCTGCTGCTCGCCGGCTGCTCTTCCGGCGGCACCCGCGACGACGGCCGGATCACCCTGCGCTTCCAGTCCCTGGCCTGGCAGGAGGAGTCGGTCGAGGCCAACAAGGAACTGGTGAGGGAGTGGAACGCCACCCACCCGGGCGTCCGGGTCGAGTACGTCCAGGGCAGCTGGGACAGCGTCCACGACCAGCTCCTGACCGCCTTCGAGGGCGGCGAGGCGCCCGACATCATCCACGACGCCTCCGACGACCTCGCCGACTTCGCCCACGGCGGCTACCTCGCCGACCTCACCGATCTGCTGCCCGCCCGGCTGAAGTCGGACATCCCGCGGCGCAGTTGGGAGACCACCACCTTCGGCGACGGCATCTACGGTGTGCCGTTCCTCCAGGAACCGCGCGTGCTGATCGCCAACGCGAAGTGGCTCAAGCGGTCCGGCGTACGGATCCCGACCCCCGAGAAACCGTGGAGCTGGGCCGAGTTCCGCCGGATCACCGAACGGCTCAGCGGCCGGGGGAAGTACGGCATCGCCTGGCCCCTGAAGGAACCGGTCTCCGCCACGCTCAACCTCTCCCTGTCGGCGGGCGGGCAGCTCTTCCACCGCGGGGCCGACGGCAAGGTGACGGTCCGGTTCGAGGCGGCCGACCAGGTGGTGCCGCGCACCATCCACGCCCAGGCCGGCACCGACCGCAGCGCCTCACCCACGACCCTGGGCAGCGGCGGCTCCGACACCCTGCCCGGCTTCTTCGGCGGCAGGTACGCGATGGTCCCGCTCGGCTTCTCCTACCGCCAGCAGATCGTTCAGCAGGCCCCGAAGGGCTTCGCATGGCAGGTGCTGCCCGCCCCGGCCGGCGCCGGGGGACTCACCCAGGGCGTCAGCCCGCAGACGCTGTCCGTCGCCGAGGACTCCCCGCACAAGAAGGAGGCAGCCGCCTTCATCGACTTCCTGCTGCGGCCGCGGAACATGGTCCGCCTCGCCCTCGGCGACTGGATGCTGCCGACCGGCACCCGGGCGCTGCACGACCCGGCCCTGCGCACCCCCGAGCACGGCTGGTCCACGGGCACCGCGCTCGCCGCCCACCTGCGCCCGGCGCCCGCACAGACCGTACGGGGCTACCCCGAGTGGAAGGACAAGGTGGCGACCCCGGCCCTCCAGGAGTACTACAGCGGGGCCATCGGCATCCGTGAGCTGCGAAAACGCCTGGAGGAGGACGGCAACCTGGTGCTGGCGCGCTACCAGCGCTGAACCCCGGCGAAATCCCGTTGAGCGTCGTCACCGGCAGCGCCTAGCGTGTTGCCCGTGGGAATCAACGCGATCTGCATCTCCGGTCACGGCCGGGGCTGCCCGCACGCCGCACGCGTGCGCAGCGGCCCCGGAGCCCTGACCGGCCCGGGGAGCCACGCCCGCTGAGCCTCTGAGCCCGGCGTCTCATCTCTTCTGTCTCCTCTGTCTTCCGGTCGGGGCCTTCGGCTGCCCTCAATCCCTCACGGAAGACAAGGACCGCAGGCCATGGCCCGCCCCACCGCTGCCTCTCGCGCGCTCTCGCAGAACTTCCTCGCCGACCGCGCCACCGCCGAACGCTTCGCCCGGCTCGCCGCCCCGCGGGCCCGGCCGGTCCCGCTGCTGCTCGAAGTCGGCGCGGGCAAAGGCGCGTTGACCGCCCCGCTGGCGCGACGCTGCCGGGAGCTGCGCGCGTACGAGATCGACCCGCGGCTCGTGTCCGTGCTGCGCGGCCGCTTCTCCGGCACCCCGCAGGTGCGGGTCGTCGGCGGGGACTTCCTGGCCGCACACCCGCCGCGCACGCCCTTCTCGGTCGCCGGGAACGTGCCGTTCTCCCGCACCGCTGCCGTCGTCGACTGGTGCCTGCGCGCCCCCGCCCTCACCGACGCCACGCTGCTCACCCAGCTGGAGTACGCCCGTAAGCGCACCGGCGACTACGGCAGCTGGACGCTGCTGACGGTGCGGACCTGGCCCCGCTACGAGTGGCGGCTGCTGGGCCGCGTCGGCAGGCACTGCTTCCGGCCCGTGCCGCGCGTGGACGCCGGGGTGCTGCGCGTGGAGCGGCGTGAGCCCCCGCTGCTCGACGCCGCCGGGTACCGGAGCTGGCTCGATCTGGTGGAGCTGGGCTTCTGCGGAGCCGGCGGTTCACTGCGCGCGTCGCTGCGGCGGGCCCATCCGAGGCGGCGGGTGGACGCGGCGTTCCGGGCGGCACGCCTGGACCCGGGCGTACTGGTGGGCGAGGTGGCGCCGGAGCGGTGGCTGCGGCTGCACGCGGAGCTGACCCGCTGAACTCAAAATGGTTGCACGAGACGTCTCGTCTCGCGTACGGTCGGACGCATGACCAGTCGCGCTCATATCGCCATGTTCTCCATCGCCGCCCACGGCCACGTGAACCCGAGTCTGGAGGTCATCCGCGAGCTCGTGGCGCGCGGCCACCGTGTGACCTACGCGATCCCGCCGGCCTTCGCGGAGAAGGTCGCGGACACCGGTGCCGAGGTGAAGCCGTGGAACTCGACGCTGCCCTCGCCCGACGACGACCCGGAGGCCTGGGGGAGCACGCTGCTGGACAACGTGGAGCCGTTCCTCGACGACGCGATCCAGGCCCTCCCGCAGCTGATCGAGGCGTACGAGGGTGACGAGCCGGACCTCGTGCTGTACGACATCAGCTCGTACCCGGCTCGCGTGCTCGCCCACCGCTGGGGCGTCCCGGCGGTCTCCCTGTCGCCGAACATCGTCGCCTGGGAGGGGTACATGGAGGAGGTCTGGGAGCCGATGTGGGCGGAGCCCAGGCAGACCGAGCGCGGCCGCGCCTACTACGCCCGCTTCCAGGCCTGGCTGGGGGAGAACGGGATCACCTGGCACCCCGACCGGTTCGCCGCCGATCCCGCTCGCTCCGTCGTCCTGATCCCCAGGGTGCTCCAGCCGAACGCGGACCGGGTCGACGCGACCGTGCACACGTTCGTCGGGGCCTGCCAGGGCGACCGCACCGCCGAGGGCGACTGGCAGCGCCCGGCGGGGGCCGAGAAGGTCGCGCTCGTCTCGCTCGGCTCCGCCTTCACCAAGCAGCCCGGGTTCTACCGCGAGTGCGTCAGGGCGTTCGGTGACCTGCCCGGCTGGCACCTGGTGCTCCAGATCGGCAACCACGTCGACCCCGCCGAGCTCGGTGAGGTCCCCGCGAACGTCGAAGTGCGCTCTTGGGTACCGCAGTTGGCGATCCTGAAGCAGGCCGACCTGTTCGTCACGCACGCCGGGGCGGGCGGCAGCCAGGAGGGGCTGGCCACGGCCACGCCGATGATCGCCGTACCGCAGGCGGTGGACCAGTTCGGCAACGCGGAGATGCTCCAGGGCCTCGGTGTCGCCCGGTACCTCCCGACGGAGGAGGCGACTGCCGAGGCCCTGCGCGAGACGGCCCTCGCCCTCGTCGACGACCCGGAGGTCGCCCGCCGCCTCAAGGAGATCCAGGCGGAGCTGGCCCAGGAGGGCGGCACCCGGCGCGCGGCCGACCTCATCGAGGCCGAACTGCACACGCGCCAGGGGTAGTCGGGGCGGCCGTCGCCCGCCGGTCCGTCACACCGTGACGGCCTGGCGGGTGAGGGTGATGCGGGCGTGGTCGAGAGCGGCGTCCATGCGCGCCGCCTGGCCCTTGGTGAACATGAACATCGCGGCGTCGTCCGTGTAGTCCATGTAGTTCATGAACATGTCGCCGTTCGGTCCGTTGCCGCACGACACATGGGGGAAGTCGGGTGAACCCATGTTCGGCCCGCCCTGGTTGGGGGTGTCCGAGACGAAGTCGCTGCCGCTGCACCCCTCGTCGTCGTCGCCCCAGATGTGCCGCAGGTTCAGCCAGTGCCCGATCTCGTGCACGGCGGTGCGGCCGCCGTCGAAGGGCGCGGTGGCGGTGCCGGTGGTCCCGAAGCCGGTGTGCGTGACGACCACTCCGTCCGTGGAGGCGGCGCCGCCCGGGAACTGGGCGTAGCCCAGCAGTCCGCGGCGCAACTGGCAGACCCACAGGTTCAGGTAGACGTCCGCGGGCCAGGCGTCGTGACCGCCGCTCAGGCTGAACTTGACCAGGTCGTCCGTGTCCCAGGCCGGAGTCGAGGTCGGGGTCCGCGTGATGCCGTCCGTGGGGCGGCCCAGTGGGTCGGTCCGGGCGAGGTGGAACTGGATGCGCGCGTCGGCCACGAGCTCCTGCCAGGCCTCGGGAACCCTGCCGACGTCCGGGTTGCTCGCGCGGAAGTCCTGGTTGAGCACCTCGATCTGACTGTGGATCTGGGCGTCGCTGACGTTCTGCTCGGGGGTGTTGTGCACGACGTGCACGACGACGGGGATGTCGACGAGGCTCTGCCGGGCGGTGGCCGTCTCCAAGTGCTCGTAGGTGAACGCGGCGTTCTCGATCTGCGCCCGGTTCTCGGCGTACTCGGGGTTCAGGCTGAGGAGTCTGCGGTGCACCTCCATGGCACCGCACCAGCGGCTGTAGTCGGCGGAGGTGACGCGATGGTAGGACTGCGCATCGGACATGTCTGTCCCTCGGGGGAGCTGGGGGTGTGCCGCGCGTTCGCGGCTGCGGAAGGGCGCGTGTGACACGCGCTGGGGGGCCGGGCGGCGCCGTCGGAGCGGTCGGTTGCCCGTTCCCTCCGAACCCATACACTGGTAATCCTAGCCACTCAGGTACAAAACCGGCAATTTGGACGGCTATGGGTGAGCGAGGTGGCCCGAATCATGAGTGAGCCCCCATCGGGCCTGTTCCGCTCGTGGGTCCATTCCTACGAGGAGGACCACGACGACGTACGGGTGTACCGGCCGGACGACCACCCCTTCCCGCCGGCGCGCGGGCGGCGCGGTATGGAGTTCGCGCCCGACGGCGCGTACGTGGACCATCCACTGGGACGCGGTGACGCTCCCGGCGCCGTGCCCGGCCGCTGGCGGCTCGTGTCGGACCGTCACATCGCGCTCACCTTCGGCGGCGCCCGCCCGGACCGGGAGCTGGAAATCCTGCGCTGCGACGAGGACGTACTGCACGTGCGGCGGCTCACCGGCTGAAGGGCCCGCCGGTTCCCCCGGAACCGGCGGGCCCTGTACACGGCCACGGGGAGCGATCAGACCTTGACGGGCTCGCCCTCGTCGTCCCGCGCCGCCCCTCCCGCGACCGCCTGCGGCGTCTCGTCGTGCGTGAGGTCGGGCAGCCGGTTCAGCCACTTGGGCAGGTACCAGTTGCGCTCCCCGAGCAGCGCCATCACCGCCGGCAGCAGCACGCCCCGGATGATCGTCGCATCGATGAGCACCGCGGCCGCGAGGCCGACGCCCATCTGCTTCATGGACTGCATGGACAGCGTCCCGAAGATCGCGAACACGGCGACCATGATCACCGCGGCACTGGTGACGACCCCGGCCGTGGTGACCACGCCGTGCCGGATCGCGTCCTTCGTCGCCATACCCCGCAGCCGCGCCTCGCGGATCCGGGAGACCACGAACACGTGGTAGTCCATCGACAGGCCGAACAGGATGACGAAGAGGAACAGCGGCAGCCAGGTGATGATCGCGCCGACGCCCTCCGCCCCCACCAGCGAGGCACCCCAGCCGTGCTGGAAGACCGCAACGAGGATGCCGTAGGCCGCGCCCACCGACAGCAGGTTCAGCACGATCGACGTCAGCGCGACGGTCAGCGAGCGGAACGACAGCAGCATCAGCGCGAAGGCGAAGACCACGACGAACGCGAAGACCGGGACGACGGCTCCCGCCAACTGGTCGTTGAAGTCCTTCGAACCCGCGACCTGCCCGGTGATCGGGGCCTCGACGCCGTCGACCTTGCCCAGCGTGGCGGGCCGCACGTCGTCGCGCAGCTTGTCCAGGCTCGCGCCCGCCTTGTCGAGGTCGGAGCCGCCGACCAGCGGGACGGACACGACCGCGAGGTTCTGCGCGTCGTGCAGCTCGATCTCCACCGGGCCGCGCGAGGCACCCGAACCGACCGCCCGCTCACGGAAGTCGGCCAGCGCCGACCGCACCTCGGGCGCGTTGATGTCGTCCGCCTTGACGACCACCTGGGCCGGGTCCGAGCCGCCCGGGAAGGCCTCGTTGAGCCGGTTGTACGTCTGTACGATCGGCAGCGAGTCGCCGAACTCCTGGTCCAGCGTGAGGTTCTGGGTCTTCATGCCGACCGCGGGAGCCGCGATGGCGAGCAGCGCTCCGGTCGCCACCGTGACGGACACGACCGGCTTGGCCAGCACCCGCCGCAGCACGACCGTCCAGAACCGGCTCTCCCCGTTGCCGCCCTTCCCGCGCCGGCGCAGGAACGGGATACGGCCCTTCTCCACGCGCTCGCCCAGCAGCGACAGCAGCGCGGGCAGCACGGTCACGGACCCCACCATGGCCACGGCCACCACGATCAGCGAGGCCAGGCCCATCGCCTCGAACTCGGCGAGCCCGGTGAACAGCATGCCCGCCATGGCCACGCACACCGTGACGCCGGAGACCACGATCGCGCGGCCACTGGTCGCGGCGGCGATCCGCAGCGCCGTCTGCGCGTCCCGGCCCGCGGCGCGCTCCTCCCGCTCGCGGCGCAGATAGAACAGGCAGTAGTCGACACCGACGGCCAGACCGACGAGCAGCATCACGGAGTTCGCCGCGTCCGTCATCGGCACCGCGTGGCTGACCACCCCCATCAGGCCCATCGTCGCCATGATCGCGGTGAGCGCCAGCGCCACCGGCAGCAGCGCCGCCACCAGCGCACCGAAGGCGATGAGCAGAATGCCGAACGCCACCGGCACCGCGGAGTACTCGGCCTTCTTGAAGTCGTCCCCGAACGCGTCGGCGAACGTCTTCATCATGCTGGCGCCGCCGATCTCCTCGATCCGCAGCGACCCGTGGTCCTCCTGGACGCCCTCCACGGCCTTCAGCACCGGCTCGACCCGCTCACCGGCGGTGTCCGGCTCGCCGCGCATGTCGAACTGCACGAGCGCGCTGCGCCCGTCCTTCGAGATGGTCTTCGTGTCGTACGGCGAGGTCACGTGGGTGACGCGGCCGGTCCCCTCGACGGCCCGGACCACGTCCGTGACAGCGTCCCGGAACTCGGCGTCGGTGGCCTTCGGACCGGAGCCCCTGGCCTGTATCAGCACGGTCTCGCCGGCCGGTTCGTCGATGCCGGCGTCCTCGATGATCTTCGCGGCGGTGTGCGTCTCCCCCTTCAGCTGGTCGCTGTCCTTGACGTCGACCCGGCCCGCCGTCGAACCGAGCCCCGTCGCCAGGACGACGAACAGCACCCAGATCCCGACGGCAGCCCATCGGTGCCGGGCGCTCCAGCCGCCGGCCCGGGCGGCCAGGCCCCGCACCCGTGCTTCTCCGTTCCCCATGACGGGCTTGCCCCCCTCGTGATGCGGGGGCGGCCCCCTGCCGACCCCTTTCGTATCGAAGGTATGGGCCGGATAAAGCCGCCACGTCGTGCTGCCCGGCGAAGTCGCGGGGCAGGACCTCATCCCCATGGCCCGCGTTCTCTCCCCACTGAGGAGGACGGCGACGGGCGGTGGCCCCTTACACATATCGGGACCCGAAGGGTGACATACCGGTCTCCTCGGGTGTGTGGATCCTGAGCAGAAGGTTGTGCCTCACAGTGACCGGTGAGTAATTTACGGGGCTCGGGCAGTCGCCCACCGGCCGTCGTGCCCACCCCCACGGGGCACGACGGCCGCCTTATGGTGAGCGGATGACGACGACGTACGCGGCACTGTTGCGCGGGATCAACGTGGGCGGCAGCAGAAAGGTCCCGATGGCGGACCTGCGCACACTCCTGACAGGCCTCGGCCACGAGGACGTACGGACGTACCTCCAGAGCGGCCAGGCCGTGTTCGCCTCCGGCCACGGTGACGAGGAGTCGCTGGCCGCCGAGATCGGGCACGCCGTCGAGAAGCACTTCGGTTTCGGCGTCGACGTGATCGTGCGCGATCACGCCTATCTGAAGGCGATCGCCGACGCCTGCCCGTTCCCGGCCGCCGACCTGGAACCCAAGCAGCTCCACGTCACCTACTTCTCCGCCCCCGTGACCCCCGAGCGCTTCGCGGAGATCGACGAATCCGCCTACCTCCCCGAGGAGTTCCGCCTGGGAGACCGCGCCCTGTACCTGTACGCCCCGAACGGCCTGGGCCGCTCCAAGCTGGCCGAACACCTCTCGAAGCCGCGCATCAACAAGGGCGTCATCGCCACGACCCGCAACTGGAACACCGTCGTCAAGCTGGTGGAGCTCACGGGTGCCTGAACACGACCCGGCCGTCGAGGCCGCCGTCGAGGGCGAGTTGGCGCTGCTCGACCCGGACGTGCGCCGCTCGCCCGAACGGGTCGGGGCGCTGCTGCACCCCGACTTCCACGAGTTCGGCGCCTCCGGGCGGCACTGGAGCCGGGCCGCCATCATGGCCGCCCTGGCCGAGACCACCGACCTCGAGTCGCCGCCCGTCGTCACCTCCCAGGTGCGCGGCGTACGGCTGGCCCCCGATCTCGTCCACCTCACCTTCGACACCGAGTACGACGGCAGACACGCCCACCGCAGTTCGCTGTGGCGGCGGACCGAGGACGGATGGCTGCTGTACTTCCACCAGGCGACGCCGTTCAGCGAGCGGCAGGAGTGACCTTCCGGTCGCCGAGGCAGGGCGGGTACGACGTGATCCCGGCCGGGACGGTCCCTTGGCCGACGACCCCGGACGTTTGGCCGAAACACCCCCGCACGAACCGGGGCCTTGGCACGGTAGGACCATGACGAGCACCGATGACCAGGCGACTCCATCCGGTCGTACGACGGCCGTCCAGGCCATGCGCGGCGCGGCGGCCCAGCTTGCCGAACTGCTCGGCACGGCCCCCGACTCCGTCACCGCCGTCCGCCTGACGCCCGATGGCTGGACGGCCGACGTGGAGGTCGTGGAACTGGAGCGGGTCCCCGACACCATGACCATCATGGCGACCTACCAGGTCACCCTCGACCCGGAGGGCCGGCTCCTGGGCTACGAACGGGTGCGCCGGTACGCCCGCGGCCAACTCGACCGAGGCCGCTGACGCGCCTCCTGCTGCTCTCGACTCCCCTCCGCGGGACCCGTTTTCGGTGTCTGCGTGAACACGCCCGCCGCCACCCCCGTACCTACGGGCGGCACGAGAACGAGTCTCGCGAGAGGAATCGCACCGTGACCGTCATGACGCACACCGGCGGGACGCAACCCGCCACCACCTCCAGCGGCTCGGGGACCGGCGGCCTCTTCGACATCCTGGAACTGATCCTGGACCGCGGACTCGTGATCGACGTGTTCGTCCGTGTCTCCCTGGTCGGCATCGAGATCCTGAAGATCGACATACGGATCGTCATCGCGAGCGTCGACACCTACCTCCGGTTCGCCGAGGCCTGCAACCGCCTCGACCTCGAGTCCGGCCGCAAGGCCCCCGACAAGCTCACCGACATAGTCGGCAACCTCGTCGAGAGCGGCGCCCGGGGCAAGACCAGCGGAGCGATCGGCGGTGCCATCGACGCGATCGGCGACATCTTCGACCGCGACGACAAGGACGGCAGGGAGGAAGAGCGGTGAGCGGTGTCTACGTCTACGCCGTCACCCGCTCCGACCACCCCCTGCGGCTCGACGGCCTGCGCACCGTCGGCGGGACCGACGACCCCCCGCGCGTGGTCGTCCACGGCCCGCTCGCCGCCGTGGTCAGCGCCGCACCCCCCGACCTGCGTCCCAAACGGCGCGACCTCGCCGCCCACCAGGAACTCCAGGAACGGCTCATGGCCGACGGCTCGGTCCTGCCCATGCGGTTCGGCCTGCTCGCCCCCGACGACACCGCCGTCAGGACGGCCCTGGAGGAGCAGGGCCAGGCCTACGCCCGAAGGCTCGGCGAACTGCACGGCACCGCAGAGTTCAACCTCAAGGCCGCTCGCGACCAGGACGACCTGCTGCGCGAGGTGCTCGACGCGTCCGAGGAGGCCCGCCGGCTCAACCGGTGCACCCGCGACGGCACCGGCAGCTACGAGGACCGGCTCGCCCTCGGCGAACTGGTCGCCCGGCAGGTCGACGCCCGGCAGCGGCGGCAGGCCGAGGAGATCGTCGGACGGCTGTCCGGACTCGCCAGATCCAGCGTCGTGGCGGACCCGGCCAAGGACGACTTCCTCAACGTGTCGTTCCTCGTCGAACGCGCCCGCGCCGAGGAGTTCACCACGGCCGGCCGGCGCCTGGCCCAGGACTACGGCGCCGCCTACGACTTCCGGCTGCGCGGCCCCCTGCCCCCCTACAGCTTCGCCGCCTGACATGGGTCTGCTCACCGGCATCCTCACCCTCCCGCTCGCGCCCCTGCGCACCACCCTCTGGGCCGCCGAGCAGCTCCAGGCAGCCGCCGAGGCGCAGTACTACGACCCGGCCCCCGTCCGGCAGGCCCTCGTCGACCTGGAACGGGCCCTGCTGGAGGGTCGCGTCGACGAGGACGAGTACGACCGCCGCGAGGACGAACTGCTGGACCGACTCGACGAGATCACCGCCCGGAGACGAGCCCTGCGACCATGACCCATCCGGCAACAGGCGGACTCACCGGGCCGCCCCGCCTTCCCTCCCCCTACGACCACGGGCCCGGCGCCCAGAGCGCCAACCTCGCCGACATCCTCGAACGCGTCCTCGACAAGGGCGTGGTCATCGCCGGCGACATCCGGATCAACCTGCTCGACATCGAACTGCTCACCATCAAGCTGCGCCTGCTCGTCGCGTCCGTCGACAAGGCGAAGGAGATGGGCATCGACTGGTGGGAACACGATCCCTCCCTCTCCTCCCGCGCCGCCCGCCCCGAGCGGTCCCTGGCCGACGAGAACGAACGACTGCGCGCCGAGATCGCCGCCCTCAAGGCGGCCGACAGGAGGCCGGAGCCATGACCGACCCGACCGACCCGAACGTCGTCTACGTCTACGCGGTCCTGCGCCGCACCCCCGAGGCCGCCGCGGCGGTGACGGCCGTGCGCGGCGTCGCCGGCGACCCGATCCACCTCGTGGCGCCCGTCGACCCCACCTCCCGGCTGGCCTTCGCCGTCGGCCACGTCCCGGCCGCCGTCTACGACGAGGCGCCCCTCAAGGCCCACCTCGACGACCTGGACTGGATGGAGTCCACGGTCCGCTCCCACCACGCCGTGGTCGCCGCGCTCGTCGCGAGCGGCACCGCCGTCCTGCCCCTGCGCCTGGCCACCGTCTACCCCGACGAGGACCGCGCCCGGCAGGCCCTCGACACCCGCCGCGCGTACTTCCTGTCCCTCCTGGACCGCCTGACCGGCCACGTCGAACTCGGCGTCAAGATCTACGCAACACCCGACATCACACCACCCGAGCCGGACTCCGGCACCGGACCGGAAACGCCCACCGGCCTCGGCGTCGGCCGCGCCTACCTGTCGATCCGCCGCCGCAGACAGCGCAGAAACGAGGAAGCCTGGCGTACGGTCGCACAGGCCGCCGCACACCTCACGCGGACGGCCGGCACCCTCGCCGTCGACCGCGTCGCACACACCCCGCAACGCGGAAGCCTCGCGGGACCGGCCCCCGGCACCAACGTCGGCAACGACGCCTACCTCGTCCCCGCCGACCGCGTTGACGCCTTCCGCGCCGCCCTACTGGCGGCCGCCGAGGGCGTCCCCGGCCTCCGCGTCGAGGTCACCGGCCCGTGGGCCCCCTACTCCTTCGCACTCCAGCCGGAGCCGGAACCTGCCGCGTGAGGGCCCGTCGGGGCCCCTGCCCTGATGGCCGCTTCTCCCTCAGGCACTCGCAGCCGCCAACGCCGGCACCCGAGCCGCCTCGTACCGCTCCAGCACCACCCGGGCCACCTCCGGCGCCGGCCCCAGTACGTCCGCCAGAACGTCCGCCTGAGCCGCGCCCCGCGCGATGCGGTCCGGGAGGAAGCCGGGAGCGAGGACGTAGGGGGCGACCGCCACCCGGGCGCAGCCGAGGGCCCGGAGTTCCCGGACGGCGTCCTCCGTGCGGGGGAGAGATGCGGAGGCGAACGCAGGCCGCACGGCGCACCAACCGGTGTGCCGCCACTCCCGCGCGATTTCTGCGATCACTGCGATCGCCTCCGGGTCGGTGGACCCCGCCGAGGCCAGCACGACCCCGGTCGAGGACTTGTCGGCGGGGGACAGGCCCGCCTCGTGCAGGCGGCGCTCCAGGGCGGAGAGCAACAGGGGCGACGGGCCCAGGACCTCCGCCTGGCGGATACGGAGCTGTGGGGGTGCATCCGCGAGGACCGCCGGGATGTCCGCCTTCGCGTGGAACGCCCGGGTCAGCAGGAGGGGGAGGGCCACGACGTCCCGGACACCCTGGACCGCCAGGGACTCCAGCACCCCCTGCACCGAGGGCACGTTGAAGTCCAGGAAGCCCGTTTCCACACGTACGTCGGGGCGCAGGGAGCGGACCCGGCGTACCAGGGCATGCACCGTCGCGGCGTGCCGCGGGTCGCGGCTGCCGTGCGCGATGACGAGGAGGACAGGCTTGTTGATCACGGGTTCACTTCACCAGCAGACCGCGGCTGCGCAGCACCCACCGCTCCAGCGGGCTGAAGATCAGCAGGTCGATGGCGATGCCGACGATGAGGATGAGCAGGATGGCTTCGAAGACCATGGCCATGTCGCTGGCGTTGCGGCCGTTTTCCAGGAGTTGTCCGAGGCCGACGCCGAGGTCGGGGAAGGAGGCGATGATCTCGGCGGCCATCAGGGAGCGCCAGGAGAACGCCCAGCCCTGCTTCAGGCCCGCCACGTAGCCGGGCAGGGCGGCCGGGAGGACGATGTGCCAGGTGCCCTTCAGGCCGGTCGCGCCGAGGGTGCGGCCCGCGCGCAGGAACAGCGGGGGCACCTGGTCGACGCCGGAGACCAGGCCGTTGGCGATGGACGGCACGGCGCCGAGCAGGATGACGGCGTACATCATGGAGTTGTTCAGGCCCAGCCAGATGACGGCCGGGGGGACCCAGGCGACCGAGGGCAGGGACTGCAGGCCGGACAGGATGGGGCCGATGGCCGCGCGGATGAACTTCACTCGGGCCACCAGCAGGCCGAGCGGGGTGCCGATGACCAGGGCGAAGCAGAAGCCGAGCAGACCGCGCGAGACGCTGGTCCAGATGTAGCCGAGCAGTTCGCCCTGGAGCCAGGCCTGGTGGACGACGTCCCACACCGCCGAGGGGGCGGGCAGCTTGGTCGGGTCGTCGACGACCTTGAAGGAGACCAGGGCCTGCCAGACCGCCAGCACCAGCGCGACGGCGAGGACGGGCGGCAGGATCTTCTCGGTGAGGGTCTGCCGGAACGGCTTGCGGCTGGTCTGCCGCGTCTCCAGCGCGTCGAGACCCGCCTCCAGACCGGCGAGATCGTTGCCGTCCTTGTCGACGGTCGTCGTCGTGTCAGTGCTGGCCATGACGGCGGATCTCCCCACGCAGTTCTTCGGTGATCTCGACGGACAGCTCCGCCACGGCGGTGTCCTCGATGCGGCGCGGCTGCTCGATGTCCACCGTCCACTCGCGGGCGATGCGGCCCGGACGGGAGGACAGCAGCACCACGCGCTGGGCGAGGCGGACGGCCTCGCGCACGTTGTGCGTGACGAACAGGACGGACACCTGCGTCTCGCGCCAGATACGGGTCAGCTCGTCGTGCAGCACGTCCCGCGTGATGGCGTCCAGGGCGGCGAACGGCTCGTCCATCAGCAGGAGCTTGCTCTCCTGGGCCAGGGCGCGGGCCAGCGCCACGCGCTGGCGCATACCGCCCGACAGCTCGTGCACCCGCTTGCCGTACGCGCCCTTGAGCCGGACGAGTTCCAGCAGCCGCTCCGCCCGCTCGCGGCGCTCCGCCTTCGGCACACCGCTGAGCTTCAGGGCGAGTTCGATGTTCTTGCCGGCGGTCAGCCACGGGAACAGGGCGTGTTCCTGGAACATCAGGGCCGGGCGGCCGTCCGTGCTGATCTCGCCGGCGGAGGGCCGGTCCAGGCCCGCCACCAGGTTGAGCAGGGTGGACTTGCCGCAGCCCGAGGCCCCCAGGAGGGTGACGAACTCGCCGGGCGCGACATCGAGGGTGATGTCGTCCAGGACGAGCTGCTGCCCGGCGGGGCCCGCGAACGACTTCGAGACGTGCTCGATCCGGGCGGCGTGGGTGGCCGCCTCCGTGCCGTCGGCGGCCTTGGCGAGGGTCGTGGCCATGGTCGTCACCTCCTGGGACTCTTCGGGAACCGGGCTTACTTCGCGCCGAGACCGGCGTCGTCGACCGTGGGCTCACCCTCGGCCTTGAGGACCTTGTTCAGCGGCGCGAGGTCGTAGATGCCCTTCAGGTCGGGCTTCTGCAGGAGCCCGGCCTTCACGGCGTGCTCGGCCTCGGTGTTGAGGGTGGAAGCCAGCGGGTCGTCGGTGAACCGGATCGACTTCCACGCCGGGTCCAGCACATCAGCGGGCAGCGCCTTGCCGGAGTCCGCCTCCAGCTGCTCGTTCGCCGCCGCCTTCGCCGCGTCCGGGTTGGCGTTGATCCACTTGTTGGTCTCGACCGAACCCTTCAGCACGGCCTCGACGACCTTCGGGTACTTCTTGAGGAACTCCTGCCGCACGATGATGTTCGTGATCACGAACTTCTTGTCCGGCCACAGCGACGCCTCGTCGAGGAGGACCTTGCCGCCCTCGGCGACCAGCTTCGACGCGGTCGGCTCCGGCACCCACGCACCGTCCACCGAGCCGGACTTGTAGGCGTCGGGGGTGACCTTGTTGTCACTGCGCACGACCGTGACGTCGCCCTTGCCGCTCTGCGGGTCGATCTTCCAGCCCTGGTCGGCGGCCCAGTTGAGGAACGCCACGTCCTGGGTGTTGCCGAGCTGCGGGGTCGCGATCCGCTTGCCCTTGACGTCCTTCAGGGACTTGATCTTGTCCGGGTTCACGACCAGCTTGACACCGCCGGACGCCGAACCGCCGATGATCCGCAGGTTCTTGCCCTGGGACTTGACGTAGCCGTTGATGGCCGGGGAGGGGCCGATCCAGCCGATGTCGATGGACCCGGAGTTGAGGGCCTCGATCTCGGAGGGCCCCGCGTTGAAGAGCGCGGGCTCGGCCCTGGTGGCGCCGAGCGCCTTCTGGAAGAAGCCCTTCTGCATGCCCACCAGCGCGGTTCCGTGGGTGAGGTTGCCGAAGTAGCCGATCTTGACGGTGTCGAGACCCTCGATCTTCTTGGCCCCGGCGGCGACCTTGGCGGTGCCGTCGTCCTTGGCCTGGGAGCCGTAGCCGCAGGCGGCCAGCGTGAGCAGGGGCAGTGCGGCCAGTACCGCGAAGGATCGGCGCAGAGCGGATGATGCAGGCACGGGAGGGTTTCCTCTCGGAGGCCCGGCGGTCACGGTCTCTCAGGTCGTGGCCGGGAGGTCGGCAGGTTTTCGTCTACGGCGGTGGGGGGTGAGGGCGCGCAAGCGGTGCGCGTACGTCAGCACACACATCGCGCCACTCCGCCCTGCCCGCTGCCGAGAGCACCGCTGCCGACGCGGCCGCCCTCCTTCGCGAACATCGAGTAGAAGTCGGGGGAGTTCATGTCAGAAGTCCCACCCGTCGTCCTCGGACTCGTCCTTGACCGGCTCCGGGGAGGCGAAGGACTCGCCGACCATGCCCGCGGTCAGCGTGGTGCCGTCGTTCGGGTCGATCAGGATGAACGAGCCGGTGCGGCGCGAGTCGGAGTAGGAGTCGACCGGCAGCGGCTCGGCCGTACGGATCTTCACCCGGCCGATGTCGTTGGCGACGAGCTGTCCCGGGTGCGGGTGCAGGGACAGGTCGTCGAGCGTGAGGCGGGAGGGGATGTCCTTGACGATCGCCTTGACCGTGCGGGTGCCGTGCTTGAGCAGCACCCGGTGGCCGACGGTCAGCGGGGCGTCCGCGACATGGCAGACGGTCGCCTCGATGTCCTGGGTGGTCGGCGGCGCGTCCTTGCTGGGCACGATCAGGTCGCCGCGCGAGATGTCGATGTCGTCCTCCAGCAGGAGGGTCACCGACTGGGTGGTCCAGGCGACGTCGACCGGCTCACCGAGCAGGTCGATACCGGAGATCTTCGTGGAGCGGCCCGACGGCAGCACGGTGACCTGCTCGCCGACGTGGAAGGAACCGGCCGCGATCTGACCGGCGTAACCCCGGTAGTCCGGGTGGTCCGCACTCTGCGGCCGGATCACGTACTGCACGGGCAGCCGCGCGTGGCAGTGACTCAGGTCGTGCGCGACCGGCACCGTCTCCAGGTGCTCCAGCACCGTCGGGCCGCCGTACCAGTCCATGTTCGCGGACGCGTCCACCACGTTGTCGCCGACGAGGGCGGAGATCGGGATCGCGGTGACCTCGGGGACACCCAGCTCCGTCGCGTACGCCGTGAACTCCTCGGCGATGGCGGCGAACACCTTCTCCTCGTAGCCCACCAGGTCCATCTTGTTGACGGCGAGGACCACGTGCGGCACGCGCAGCAGGGCGGCGATGGCCGCGTGCCGGCGGGTCTGCTCGACGACGCCGTTGCGGGCGTCGACCAGGATCACCGTCAGCTCGGCGGTGGAAGCGCCGGTGACCATGTTGCGGGTGTACTGCACATGGCCCGGGGTGTCGGCGAGGATGAACCGGCGCCGGGGCGTGGCGAAGTAGCGGTACGCCACGTCGATCGTGATGCCCTGCTCCCGCTCCGCGCGCAGACCGTCGGTCAGCAGCGCGAGGTCCGGGGCCTCCTGGCCACGGCTCGCGGAGACGCGCTCGACGGCCTCCAGCTGGTCGGTCAGGACCGACTTGGAGTCGTGCAGGAGTCGCCCGACGAGGGTGGACTTGCCGTCGTCGACGGAGCCGGCGGTGGCGAACCGCAGCAGGGTGGTCTCCGAGAGTTCCTCGGTGGTGATGGTGCTCATCTCTAGAAGTACCCCTCGCGCTTGCGGTCTTCCATCGCGGCCTCGGACATCTTGTCGTCGGCGCGGGTGGCGCCGCGTTCGGTGAGCCGGGAGGCGGCGATCTCCAGGATCACCTTCTCGATGGTGTCGGCGTCGGAGTCGACCGCGCCGGTGCAGGACATGTCACCCACGGTCCGGTAGCGCACCAGGCGCTTCTCGACGGTCTCGCCGTCCTTCGGCCCGCCCCACTCGCCGGCGGTCAGCCACATGCCGCTGCGGGAGAACACCTCGCGCTCGTGCGCGTAGTAGATCTGCGGCAGCTCGATGCCCTCGCGGGCGATGTACTGCCACACGTCCAGCTCGGTCCAGTTGGACAGCGGGAACACGCGGACGTGCTCGCCCGGGGCGTGCCGGCCGTTGTAGAGGTTCCACAGCTCCGGGCGCTGCCGGCGCGGGTCCCACTGGGAGAACTCGTCGCGCAGGGAGAACACCCGCTCCTTGGCCCGGGCCTTCTCCTCATCACGGCGCCCGCCGCCGAAGACGGCGTCGAACTTCTCCGCCTGGATCTTCTCCGTCAGCGGCAGCGTCTGCAGCGGGTTGCGGGTGCCGTCCGGGCGCTCCTTGAGCACACCGCGGTCGATGTAGTCCTGCACGGAAGCGACGTGCAGCCGCAGCCCGTGCTTCTCTACCGTGCGGTCGCGGTAGTCGAGGACCTCGGGGAAGTTGTGCCCGGTGTCCACGTGCAGCAGCGAGAACGGCACCGACGCCGGCCGGAAGGCCTTCAGCGCCAGATGCAGCATGACGATGGAGTCCTTGCCGCCGGAGAAGAGGATCACCGGCCGCTCGAACTCGCCCGCCACCTCGCGGAAGATGTGCACGGCCTCGGACTCGAGGGCGTCGAGGTGCGACAGCGCGTACGGGCTGTCGGTCTCCTCGGAAACGGTGGCGACGGTCGTCATGCCAGTCCCCTTTCGGTCAGCAGGGCGAACACGGAAGCCGCGGACTCCTGCACGGTCTGGTTCTGCGACTCGATGCGCAGGTCGGGCGACTCGGGTGCCTCGTACGGGTCGTCGACCCCGGTGAGCCCCTTGAGCTCGCCCGCGGCCTGCTTGGCGTACAGGCCCTTCACGTCCCGCTCGCTGCACACCTCCACCGGAGTCGCCACGTGGATCTCCACGTACGCGGTGCCGTTCGTCTGGTGCCGCTTGCGCACCGCGTCGCGGCTGTCCTGGTACGGCGCGATGACCGGGACGAGGGCGAGCACGCCGTTGCGGGCGAGCAGTTCGGCGACGAAGCCGATGCGCTGCACGTTGGTGTGCCGGTCCTCGCGGCTGAAGCCGAGGCCCGCCGAGATGAACTCGCGGATCTCGTCGCCGTCGAGCACCTCGACGCGGTGGCCCTCGGCGCGGAGCCGGCCGGCCAGCTCGTAGGCGATGGTGGTCTTGCCGGCACTCGGCAGACCCGTGAGCCAGACGGTGGCTCCGGTCGTCACGTCGGTCTCCTGAATCGTCTGAGTCATCTGAGGAGTCTGAGTCTGAGGCGCGGTCATCCGTGCAGCCCGCACTCGGTCTTGCTGCGGCCCGCCCAGCGGCCGGCGCGCGCGTCCTCGCCCTGAAGGACCCGGCGGGTGCAGGGGGCGCAGCCGACGGAGGCGTAGCCGTCCATCAGCAGCGGGTTCGTCAGGACGCCGTGCTCGGTGACGTAGGCGTCCACGTCGTCCTGGGTCCAGCGGGCGATCGGGGAGATCTTGACCTTCTGGCGCTTGTCGTCCCAGCCGACCACCGGGGTGTTCGCCCGGGTCGGGGACTCGTCGCGGCGCAGACCGGTCGCCCAGGCCTGATAGTCCTTAAGGCCTCGCTCCAGAGGCTCCACCTTGCGCATGGCGCAGCACAGATCGGGGTTGCGGTCGTGCAGCTTCGGGCCGAACTCCGCGTCCTGCTCGGCGACCGTCCGGCGCGGCGTGAGCGTGATGACGTTGACGTCCATCACGGCGTCGACCGCGTCGCGGGTGCCGATGGTCTCCTCGAAGTGGTAGCCGGTGTCGAGGAAGACGACGTCGACGCCCGGCATCGCCCGGGAGGCCAGGTGGGCGACGACCGCGTCCTCCATGGAGGAGGTCACGCAGAAGCGCTTGCCGAACGTCTCGGCCGCCCACTGGAGGATCTCCAGCGCGGAGGCGTCCTCCAGGTCGCGGCCCGCCTGCTCGGCGAGGGCCTTGAGCTCCTCTGCCGTGCGCTGTTCCTGAACCGTGGTCATATCTTCGCCCCTCCGGTGTCGGATCGCTTCAGCCCCTGGGCCAGCAGCCCGAGGAACTTCAGCTGAAAGGCTCGGTTGCACGCCGCGCATTCCCACGCGCCGTGTCCGTCCTCGTGCGGACGCAGGTCCTCGTCACCGCAGTAGGGGCAGTAGAAGGGGGCCGCTCGTTCGCTCACGACAGGGCCTCCTCGCTGGCCCGGGCCGCCCAGGTGGCGAACCGCTCGCCGTCCTCGCGCTCCGCCTGGAACCGCTTCAGGACGCGCTCGACGTAGTCGGGCAGTTCGTCGGAGGTGACCTTCAGGCCGCGCACCTTGCGGCCGAAGCCCGCCTCCAGGCCGAGCGCGCCGCCCAGGTGCACCTGGTAGCCCTCGACCTGCTCGCCCTTGTCGTTGACGACCAGCTGGCCCTTGAGACCGATGTCCGCCACCTGGATACGGGCGCAGGCGTTCGGGCAGCCGTTGAGGTTGATGGTGATCGGCTCGTCGAAGTCCGGCATACGGCGCTCCAGCTCGTCGATGAGCTGCGAGCCGCGCTGCTTGGTCTCGACGATGGCCAGCTTGCAGAACTCGATGCCGGTGCAGGCCATGGTGCCGCGCCGGAACGAGGACGGCCGGGCGGTCAGGTCGAGCGCCTCCAGGCCCTCGACGAGCGACTCGACCTTGTCCTCCTCGACATCGAGGACGATCATCTTCTGCTCGACGGTGGTGCGCACCCGGCCGGAGCCGTGGGCCTCCGCGAGGTCGGCGATCTTCGTGAGCGTCGCACCGTCGACGCGTCCCACGCGCGGGGCGAAGCCGACGTAGAAGCGGCCGTCCTTCTGCCGGTGTACGCCGATGTGGTCGCGCCACTGCTGGACCGGCTGCTCGGGAGCGGGGCCGTCGACCAGCTTGCGGCCCAGGTACTCGTCCTCCAGGACCTGGCGGAACTTCTCCGCGCCCCAGTCCGCGACGAGGAACTTCAGGCGGGCCCGGGTGCGCAGCCGCCGGTAACCGTAGTCACGGAAGATCGAGATGACGCCCTCGTAGACGTCCGGGACCTCGTCGCTGGGAACCCAGGCGCCCAGCCGCACGCCCAGCTTGGGGTTGGTGGACAGGCCGCCGCCGACCCACACGTCGAAGCCCGGGCCGTGCTCGGGGTGCACGACGCCGACGAACGCGACGTCGTTGATCTCGTGCACGACGTCCAGCACCGGCGAGCCCGAGATCGCGGTCTTGAACTTTCGCGGCAGGTTCGAGTACGCCTTGTTGTTCAGCACCCGGCGCTTCATCTCCTCCAGCGCCGGAGTGCCGTCGATGATCTCGTCCTCGGCGATGCCCGCCACCGGGGAGCCGATCATCACACGCGGGGTGTCGCCGCAGGCGGTGACCGTGGACAGGCCGACGCCCTCCAGCCGGTTCCAGATCTCGGGCACGTCCTCGATCCGGATCCAGTGGTACTGCACGTTCTGCCGGTCGGTGATGTCGGCGGTGCCGCGCGCGAACTCCTGCGAGATCTCGCCGATGACCCTCAGCTGCCGGGTGGTCAGCGCCCCGCCGTCGATGCGGACGCGCAGCATGAAGTACTCGTCGTCCAGCTCCTCCGGCTCCAGGACCGCCGTCTTGCCGCCGTCGATCCCGGGACGGCGCTGGGTGTACAGACCCCACCAGCGCATCCGGCCGCGCAGATCGTTCGGGTCGATCGAGTCGAAGCCCCGCTTGGAGTAGATCGTCTCAATGCGTGTCCGCACATTGAGACCGTCGTCGTCCTTCTTGAACTGCTCGTTGCCGTTGAGCGGGGTGTGGTGCCCCGCGGCCCACTGACCCTCACCGCGGTGACGGCTCACCTTGCGGCGGGGAGTCGCGGCGGCAGGGTTCTGCGGGGTGGCGGCCATGGTTGATACGTCCTTCGGGACAGGCGGGAAAGCGGCTCTGACCTGCGCGTGCGGGCGCATGGGCATAGGGCGCGTCATTGCGCGGGAATGCGACGAAAAAGGGGGATGTCGGGCGCTGCGTGAGTGCTCTCAGCGCGCCGGACAGATGGCGCTGGACATGCGGCCGAGGTCGACGTGGCGTCGACTCACCAAGGCAATCCCAGTTCCAGGCATGACGGAAGCGTGTCACGGCGATCTGGACACAGTCCAGCTTCGTCCAAGATTCGGACACTCGTGTCTCGCTATCCAAGACATGAGTGTCCTTGGTCACATCGGGCCGCCCCGGGGTGTCCGACCAGGTCAGACGGGGAACGCCCCAGGCCACGGTCCCGGAGTGGTGACGTCCGGTTCCTCCTCGACCTTGGTGTCGAACAGCTTGAAGCCGCGGCGCTGGTAGTTGTCCATCGCGTGCTCGCCGTCCTTGCTGCAGGTGTGCAGCCAGACCCGCTTCGTCGGCGTCAGTCCCGCCCAGCGGTCCGCGAGGTCCCACGCACGGGCCGTGCCGTACGACAGCAGGTGCCCGCCGATGCGCCGGCCGCGGAAAGCGGGGAGCAGCCCGAAGTAGACGATCTCCACGACCGCGTCGTCCTGCGCCTCCAGCTCCACATAGCCCGCGGGCGTGCCCCGGTCGTACGCCACCCACGTCTCCACGCCGGGCCGCTGAAGGTGCTCGAGCCACCGCGCGTACGACCAGCTCAGCCGGTCCGTCCAGAGGATGTCGCCGCCGACCGAGGCGTACAGGTACCGGCTGAACTCGGGCGAGGGCACCTCGGAGCGGACGACCCGGACGTCCCCGTCCGGCGCGGCGGCCGGCAGCAGGTCGGTCGGGGCGGTCTGCTCCAGGGACCAGGTGGTCACGGCGATGGTGGTCATGCGGGCCAGAAAATCATCTGACCCACTGGTCTGTCGATCGTGGCCTACCGGTCCGCCGATCGGCCCAGGGACCGGTCCACCGACGCCAGCGGCAGCGCGAACAGCATCCGCCCCGACTGGGACCAGACCTCACCGGTCTCCTCCCAGTAGGACAGGGAACCCGACCGGCCGCTCCAGCAGTGGCGCGTCTCGTCCGTCGCGCACTCCGTCGCCCGGGCGCCCTTCGTGTCCTGGCGCCACAGCGTCCCGTGCCCGCCGGACGTGCCCGCCGCGCGGTCGAGGTACCAGCCCGAGCGGTACGACAGCACGCCCCGCACGTCGGCCGTCTTCGTCTCGTACGCCTCGACCGGGTCCGCATGTCCCGAGGAGTCCGTGGCGAGCAGGCCGGACCGGGCCGGGTCCCGGCTCAACGCGTAGCGCCACAACCGGGTGCGCCGGTCACCGTCCGCGGGCACCCACTCGCTCGCCACCAGGCTGTCGGGGGTGGTGCTGCGGTCGAGGGAGACGGCGGCCGGGTGCGGCACGTCGTCCCCGTCGGGCAGGGCGTACGAGGCGACCGCGGGCAGCACGTACCGGTAGCCGGACGCCGACCAGCCGCCCCGCACCCGGCCGACCGCGTCGGAGTCGACCGTGGCGCGCTGGATGCGGTCCATGTCGTACACGTACAGCGCGTCCCGGTCGCCCTCGCGGGTCGTCACCAGCAGCTTGTCCTGATACCAGACCATGCCCGACAGGGGGGAGACCAGCCCCCGGTAGTCCCGCCCGCCGTCCACCGGGACGGCCAGCAGCGCCCAGGTGTAGCGGAGCCGGTCGGGGTCGTTCGCGTCGACGAAGGCGACCTTGGCCAAGCCCTGCTCGGGGGCCGGGCCGTCCAGGGAGCCGCCCGCGGTGGCGCCGCGGGTCCAGCCGGAGAGGATCACACGGTTGTGGCCCCAGCGGCCGTCGTCGTCCGCGTCGCCCGAGGTGGTGACCGCGCCGGGCTGCCAGCCCCGGGTGTCGGCGCCGTCGAAGCAGTACGCGCGCGTGGCCGCCGGCTCGACCGGCAGGGTGTGCTTCTCGGCGGCCGGGCAGCCGTCCGCGTTCCGCAGCGTGCGGTCGGCGCTGTCCAGCACCGTGCCGGCACCGACGGGCCGGCCCATCAGAGAGGTGAGCCGGTCGAGCCACCGCCCGGGCACCCGGTGCTCGGCCAGCGGCAGCCGCCCCGCCTCGGCGGACGCACCGATCGGCTTCAGAGCCCCGGGCGCGTCGGCGACCGTGGCCTGCGAGGCGCTGATCAGAGTGGCGGCGGCGGTGAGTGCGAGTGCCGTCCCGGCCAGGACCCCACGCAGCGCCCTGCCCCGCCTGCGCCGCCGGTGTCTGCCACGATGCTTCATAACGTCCTCCCGAGGCGGGCCAACTGCGCCTTGTGGTCCGTACGTTGACGGAGGAGCAGGTGGGGTGGCCCGTAGAGGATGCTACGGCAGGTGGGCGGGGCGGGGGGCGAAGACCTTGCAAATATGCGCAAGATGCACCCCTGGGGCGGCCGGACGGCACGTCCCGTGAACCTCAGGGGGCCGGTGCGGAGCCGCGCAGCCTCCCCACCGCCGGTGCCGTCGAGTGCGGCAGCAGGTCGTTCGGGTCGTCCGGGAGGAGCACCTCGACCTCGGCGTCCTCGGCGAAGCGGTACGGCCGGTGTTCCAGGAACGCGCCGAGGTAGCGCCGTATCCGCGACATCTCGGCGCGTACCGTCACCGTGCGGGCCGGGTCGCCGAACACGTCGCCGGCCAGATCCGAGGCGCTGCGGCCGGTGCGGTGGACGGCGAGGAGATACAGCAACTCGACATGCCGGGGACTCAGTTCGCGCGTCCAGGAGCCCGCGCCGCCGCGGACCGCCACCGTCCAGCCGCGGGCCTGTCTCAGGTCCAGCACGATCCTGGCCGCCCCACGCACCGCCGGCTCGTCGGCGGCCGACCGCAGCAGCCAGCCCCCGGCCAGCGGCTCCACCGAGCACAGCCCGAGCGCCGGCACCCACCTCGGGCCCGGCGACAGGGACTTGGGCACGGCCACGCGCCGCGTGTACGGCATCCCGCTGACCGCGGCGGTCCAGCCGTCCCGGTCGACGACCAGGGCACGCCCGTCGAGCCGGGCCAGCACCGGCGCCGCGACCGCGCGCAGCCGCTCCAGCGACTCCAGGTGCCGCTCCCGCAGCCGGGCCTCGGCGAGTTTCGCCACCGAGTCGACCCAGGCGAGCGTGGCCGGATGCATCGTCTCCAGCGGACCGCTCACGTCCACCACGCCGAGCAGCCGGCCGTCCCGCGGATCCGTCAGCGGAGCGCCGGCACAGGTCCAGACGGCCTGGGAGCGCACGAAGTGCTCGGAGGCGAAGACCTGTACGGGCCGGCGCACCACCGCCGGGGTGCCCAGACCGTTCGTGCCGACGATGTCCTCACGCCAGTCCGCGCCGAGTTCGAAGCCGAGCCCGTCGGCCTTGCGCAGCACCGGCGCGCTGCCCTCGCGCCACAGCACCCGGCCCTCCTCGTCGGCGACCACCATGATGTGGTGCGCGACGTCCGCGAACCCCAGCAGCCCCTCCCGCAGCACCGGCAGCACATGGCGCAGCACCGACGTCTCGCGCCGCCGCTGCACCTCCTCGCGGGACAGCAGATCCGCCCGGAAGTCGTGGTCCGGATCGACACCGCTGCGCAGCATCCGCTCCCAGGACTGCTCGATCACCCGGCGCGGCGGCACGGGCGCGGGCTGCCCGGACAGCCGGGCGGAACGGACCTCGCTGAGCACCCGGGCCGCACGCGTGGTGTCCCCGGCGGCGAGCTGCGTGACGTCCATAGGCGTGGGCCCCCCCCGAGTCGCTTCTGACTGTCCGTCTCATAGTGCCGTCTGCCCCCCAGGGGCGCGCACAGTCAGCAGCAAGTTGCAACCCCTTGCAACCCTGGTGGACAGCCCGGCCGTGTCCGAAACTTGAGCGGCGCCGTCCCGAGCGGCGTTCAGTGGCTCGAACGGGCCAGTGCGGCGGGGGTGGTGCCGTGTCGGCGCAGCACCACCTCCGCTTCGGCTGCCCGGATCAGGCCACCGGCCGGGCCCGCTCCACCACCGACGCCAGATCGAGCGTGTGCGGCAGCGTCCCGAACGCCGCGCCCCCGTCGCCGCCCAGCCGCGCCGCGCAGAACGCGTCGGCGACCTGCGGTGGCGCGAAACGGACCAGCAGCGACCCCTGGAGCACCAGCGCCAGCCGCTCCGCCAGCCGCCGCGCCCTGCCCTCCACCCCCTCCAGATCGGCGAGTTCGGTCAGCAGGTTCTTGATCGCCCCGTCGAGCCGGTGGTCGGCGCCGCGCGCCTGCCCGACCTCCCGCAGATACGCGTCGAGCGCCCCCGGCTCCCGCTGCAACGCCCGCAGCACGTCGAGGGCCTGGACGTTGCCCGCACCCTCCCAGATCGAGTTGAGCGGCGACTCGCGCACCAGCCGGGGCAGCCCGGACTCCTCGACGTAGCCGTTGCCGCCCAGGCACTCGGCCGCCTCCACCGCCACCGGCGGGCACCGCTTGGTCACCCAGTACTTGGCCGCCGGCACCGCGATCCGCAGCAGCGCCCGCTCCTGCTCGCCGCCGTCGTCGTAGGCCGCCGCGAGCCGCAGCGCCAGCGTCGTCGCCGCCTCCGACTCCAGGGCGAGGTCGGCGAGGACGTTGCGCATCAGCGGCTTGTCGGCGAGCTTCCCGCCGAACGCCTCCCGGTACGTGCAGTGGTGCACCGCCTGCGCCACGGCCTGCCGCATCAGCCCCGCCGAGCCCAGCACACAGTCGAGCCGGGTCGCCGCCACCATCTCGATGATGGTGCGCACCCCGCGCCCCTCCTCGCCGACCCGGCGCGCCCAGGTCCCGTCGAACTCGACCTCTGCCGAGGCGTTCGACCGGTTGCCGAGCTTGTCCTTGAGCCGCTGGAGCAGGAACACGTTGCGCGTGCCGTCCGCCAGCACCCGCGGCACCAGGAAGCAGGTGAGCCCGCCCGGCGCCTGCGCCAGCACCAGGAAACCGTCGGACATCGGCGCCGAGCAGAACCACTTGTGCCCGGTCAGTTCGTACGTCCCGTCCTCCGCGAGCGGCCGCGCGGACGTCGTGTTGGCCCGTACGTCGCTGCCGCCCTGCTTCTCCGTCATGCCCATCCCGAACAGCGCCCCGGCCTTGAGGCGCGCGGGCCTGAGCTCACGGTCGTAGACCATGGACGTCAGCCGCGGCTCCCACTCGGCGGCCAGGTCCGGGTCGGTGCGCAGGGCGGGCACCGCCGCGTGCGTCATCGACAGCGGGCAGCCGTTGCCGGCCTCGACCTGCGTCCACACCAGGAAGGCGGCGGCCCGCCGCAGATGCCCGGCCGGCCGGTCCCAGGCCGCGGTCAGGCCGGCCGAGACGCCCTTGCCGAGCAGCCGGTGCCAGGACGGGTGGAACTCGACCTCGTCGATCCGCCGGCCGTACCGGTCGTGGGTGCGCAGCCGGGGCGGGTTCTCGTTGGCCTGCGCCCCCCACTCCTGCACCTGGGCCGAGCCGGCGGACCGCCCGAGCGCCGAGAGCTCGCCGAGCACCTCGTCGCGCAGGCCGGGATCGAGATGCCGTTCGACCGCCGCCGTGAGAGCCCGGTCGGCCGAGAAGACGTCGTACCCGACCAGCGGCGGGACCTGGTTGTTCACGGAGTGGGTGCTGCCAGCCATGCTGCGAAAGTACCCCGGGGCGGCACCTTGGTCACCCAGCGGCGGGGGCCGGGTGCCGCAGACCAGCCTGTGGGTGAGTACGGTCAGGCGCGGCGGATACCGTTAGGGGGTGCAGCCAGCAAGTGAAACCCCCGACACACCCTCCGGGCGCCTCCACCGGGCTCGTGCTCTCTACCGGAACGTCTCCAAGCGCAGGACCGCCTGGCTGTTGCTCAAGGACACCGTCAACTCCTGCATCGAGTACCGCATCCTGGGCCTGGCGGCGGAGGCCGCGTTCTTCACGCTGCTGTCGGTGCCGCCGCTGCTGCTGAGCATGATCGGACTGCTCGGCTACGTCGACGCCTGGACCGGCGCCGACACCATCGAGAGCCTCCAGGCCAACCTTCTGGAGGCCGCCCGCACGGTGCTGTCCGACCGGGGCGTGCGGCAGATCGCCGAGCCGATCCTGCACGACGTGATGAAGGGCGGCCGGCCCGACGTCATCTCCATCGGCTTCCTGTTCGCCCTGTGGTCCGGCTCCCGCGCCGTGAACGTCTTCATAGACACCATCACCGTCATGTACGGCCTCGACGGTGTCCGGGGCATCGTGAAGACCCGCCTGATGGCCTTCGCGCTGTTCATCGTCGCCCTGCTGATCGGCTCGATCGCGCTGCCGCTGATGGTGGCCGGGCCGGACGCGGTCGTACGGATCGTGCCGTGGTCGACCACGGTCGTACAGGTCCTCTACTGGCCGGTCGTCATCCTCCTGTCGATCGCCTTCCTGACCACGCTCTACCACGTGTCCGTCCCCGTCCGCTCCCCGTGGATCGAGGACGTGCCCGGCGCGCTCGTCGCCCTCGGCATGTGGGTCCTCGGCAGCTTCCTGCTGCGGATCTACCTGACCAGCACGGTCGAGGGCCCGACGATCTACGGCTCCCTGGCCGCGCCCGTCGCCGTGCTGCTGTGGATCGGTGTGTCCGCGTTCGCCGTGCTCGTCGGCGCCGCGGTCAACGCCGCCATCGACCGGGTCTGGCCGGCCGCCGCGACGGCCGCGGCCCGCGAGGCCAACGAACGCCTGCGGCAGGCGCAGGTCGCCGAGTACGTCGCCCGCGCCGCCGCCGCGGGCGAGTCCGACCCCGACATGCCCTCCGAGTTCCCCGAACGCTGGTCCCGCTTCCTCCCTCCGGAGGACGTCACGGCCCGCCTGCGGACACACGTGAAGAGCACCCACACCCACACGAAGGGCCCCGGCCACGCGAACGGGGAGCCACCACCGCCCGCCGACAAGTAACGGGCCTGCGTATCGAGCCGCCGGGGCCGCAACGGGCACGCGGTCCGGCGGGCCCGCCGGGACTGCGGCCGTGCCGCATCGCCGCCGGGGCGGGTCCGGGCGTGGCCTGCTCGTGATGCGCGCTGCCTGCCCTGCGGGCGGTTGGCCGTCGTCACGCCTTCCGGGGTCCGGTCTGCCGGCGGCCGGCGCTGGGTGTCGGCGGGCGACGTGCCGTCACTCACCCCTGGCCCGGCGGGTCGCCGTCGGCGTGCCTTCGAGGCACCGTGTGCTCGTCGGCAGGCGACGCACCGTCACTCGTCTCCAGGGCCCGGCCCGGCGGCGGCCCGTCGTCACGTCTGCCACGTTCCCGCCGCCGTCTCCTCCCGTACGAAGTCCGCGAAGTCCCTGGGCGCGCGGCCCAGGACCTCCCGTACGCCGTCCGAGACGTGTGCGTTGCGGCCGTCGAGGAGGGTGTCGAAGATTCCGGTCAGGGCCGTGACCTCCTGCGGCGGGATGCCGAAGCCGAGCAGGATCTCGCCGTACTCGTGTGTCGACACCGCCCGGTAGGTGAGTGGGCGGCCCGTCGACTGGGCGATTTCCGCGACCGCCTCGCCGAAGGTGAGCAGGCGCGGCCCGGAGAGGGTGACCGTCCGGGCCACGTACCGGTCGCCGGACGTCAGCGCGGTCACCGTCACGTCCGCGATGTCCCGCACGTCGAGGAACGGCTCCCGCACCTCGTCGGCCGGGAACACCAGCTCCCCCCGCTCCCGCAGCTCCGCCACCAGCGGCCCTTCGCTGAAGTTCTGCGCGAACCACGCGGCCCGCAGGACCGTCCAGTCCGCCCCCGACGCGTTCAGCGCCTCCTCGGTGGGCAGGGCCTGGTCCTCGCCGCGCCCGGACAGCAGCACCAGCCGCCGCACCCCGAGCCCGACCGCTTCCCGCGCGAGGTCCCCGACCGCCTCGGCGGCGCCCGGCGCGCCGACGTCCGAGGGGTATACGAGGTAGGCCGCATCGGCGCCGCGCAGGGCGTCCGCCCACGTCGAGCGGTCCCACCAGTCGAAACCGGTCGCCCGCGACGCCGCCCGTACCGTGAGCCCGGCCGCCTTCGCCGCCCGTGCCACCCGGCTGCCCGTACGGCCCGAGGCGCCCGTCACCACAACCGTCATGTCCTTCGAGTTCCGTGTCGTGTTCGTCATGCCGTCGAGTCAACTGCCGTACACCGCACGGAACCATCGCTGAACGGCTCATTCCCATACGGCCGCGTCTACGCTGACCCCATGGACGCACTCTCAGGGTTGCTGGAGGGCCCGCGCGCCAGGGGCGCGTTCATGATCAGGGCGTGCTTCGACCCGCCGTGGGCGGTACGCGTGGAGGACCGGGCGCCGCTCACCGTGATGCTCGTCGTGCGCGGCGAGGCCTGGGTCCTGCCCGACCGGGGCGAGCGGACCCTGCTGCGGGCCGGGGACCTCGCCGTCGCCCGCGGCCCGGACCCCTACACCTGCGGGGACGCCCCCGGCACGGCACCGCAGGCGCTGATCCTGCCCGGCCAGGAGTGCCGCTACCCGGACGGACGCCCCCTCCACGGCTCCATGGACCTGGGCGTACGCACCTGGGGCGACCGGCTCGACGGGTCCACGGTGATGCTGATCGGCACGTACCCGATGCAGGGCGAGATCAACGGCCGGCTGCTGGACGCGCTGCCGCCGCTGCTCGCCCTCACGTCCGACGTGTGGGACTGCCCGCTCACGCCGTACGTCGCCGAGGAGATCGTGCGGGACGAGCCCGGCCAGGAGGTGGTCCTGGACCGGCTGCTGGACCTGCTGGTCATCGCCGCGCTGCGCGCGTGGTTCGCCCGCCCCGAGGCGGAGGCCCCCGCCTGGTACCGGGCCCTCGCCGACCCGGTCGTCGGCGGCGTCCTGCGCCTGCTCCAGGACAACCCCGCCCACCCGTGGACCGTGGCCGCGCTCGCCGCCAAGGCCGGGGTGTCCCGCGCCGCACTCGCCCGCCGCTTCACCGCCCTGGTCGGCGAGCCCCCGATGGCGTACCTCACCGGCTGGCGCCTCGCCCTCGCCGCCGACCGTCTGCGCGACTCCGAGGACACGCTCGACGCGGTGGCCCGCCGGGTGGGGTACGGCAGCGCGTTCGCCTTGTCGACGGCGTTCAAGCGGGTGTACGGGGTGAGCCCGGTGGAGTACCGGGGGCGGGGGGCGTAGCGGCCGGGAGCCACGGTGCCCTGGCCGGACGCCCTGGTCAGCGGCGGTGGGGCACCCCGGCCCGGGACGCTCGCGGCAGCCTCGCGGCCGGCGGCGTAGCCTGGCTCACGTGTACGTGGAGCGGGCGTCACGACTGGCGGGAGCGGTCGTGTGGAGCAATGCCCCGGAGCGGGACGGGGCAGCGCGTGTGCTGCCCGACGGGTGCATGGACCTGCTGTGGCACGAGGGGCGGCTGCTGGTCGCCGGGCCCGACACGCACGCGTACGTCACGGACGGCGAGACCGGCGCCTGGGCCGGCGTCCGCTTCTACCCGGGCACGGCCCCGGCCCTGCTCGGCGTACCGGCGCACGAGCTGCGCGACCGCCGCGTCGAGCTCACGGATCTGTGGCCGGCCCCGGAGGTACGGCGACTGGCGGCACGGGTGAACGCCGCCCCCGACCCGGCGAGCGGACTGGAGGACCTCGCCCTGCGGCAGGCGGCCGGTGCCGATCCGCCGGATCCGCTGCTGCGGCAGGTCGTGGCCGCCCTCGGCGCGGGCCGGCCCGTCGCCGCGACCGCCGACGAACTCGGCCTCGGGGCACGCCAGTTGCACCGCCGTTCGCTGACCGCGTTCGGCTACGGACCCAAGACCCTGGCCCGGATCCTGCGGTTGCGCCGCGCCCTCGCGCTGGCCCGGCGCGGTGTGCCCTTCGCGGACACGGCCGCCCGGGCCGGCTACGCCGACCAGGCCCATCTCGCCCGGGACGTCAGAGAGTTGACCGGCCTGCCGCTGGGGGAGCTACTCGCCCGACCCGGTTAGCGGAGCGAACAGGTCCACCCCGTTGCCGTCCGGGTCGAGCACGACGGCGTACCGCTGACCCCAGAAGGCGTCCCAGGGCTTCAGCTCACCCCGGCACCCGGCGCTCACCAACTCCGCGTACAGCGCGTCCACTTCCTCCGGCCCGTCACACCGAAGGGCCAGCGAGGTCCGGCCGCCGTCGGTCGGCGGCCGCCACTCGGGCAGGAAGGAGCGGACCGTCTCCTCGGTGTCGAGCATCAGCCGCAGTCCGCCGGGCAGCCCGGCCTCGGAGTGCGGCTGGTTCTCGGCGCCCTCCGGGAAGGCGAACCCGAGCCGGCGGTAGAAGGCGACGGAGGCGGCCATGTCGGAGACGACCAGGCCGATGGCATCGAATCGTGCAGTCATGGGCCCACCGTAGGCAGGCCCGCGACGCTGGGTCTTGAAGGAATCGGACACCGGTCGCGCGGTGTCCGATACGTTCAAGACGGCCCCCGGGCAGGCCCGTAACGTCGCCGCCATGACGACCACGACACGGCATTCCAGGCACCTCGGCATCTCCATCGACCGACCCGCCCAGGAGGTCTACGATTACGTCTCGGACCCCGCCAACGTCCCCGGCTGGGCCCCCGGACTGGCCCGTTCCCTCGAGCTGGTGGACGGCCGGTGGGTGGGGGAGTCGCCCATGGGGCGGGTCGTGGTGGACTTCACGCCCAGGAACGACTTCGGCGTGCTCGACCACGACGTCACTCTGCCCTCGGGGGAGACCGTCCACAACCCGATGCGGGTGCTCACCGACGGCCCCGGCTGCGAGGTGGTCTTCACCCTGCGCCGCCGGCCCTGGATGAGCGACGAGGACTTCCACCGCGACGCGGAGGCGGTGACCGCCGACCTCACCGCCCTCAAGCGGCTGATGGAACGCGCCTAGGTGGTGCTGATCGCACAGGTTGGTGACGCGGCTGGCTGGGGTGTGGCCGCCGATGCCGGTCGAGCAGGGTGCGGTGGAAGCGTTCGACCTTGTCGTTGGTCCGGGGCCGCCAGGGTCGGGTCCAGCGGGGGCTGATGCCCAGGTCGTGGCAGGCCGCGCCAGGTGTTCTTGGTGTAGGCCCAGGCGTTGTCGGTCAGGTGGTGGCGCGGGTGAGGAAGCCTGCGCAGGTCGGGGCGGTCTCGTCGGGCAGGTCTTCGGTGTAGGCCAGGCGGGGGGGCGTCCAGGGCGGTGTGCAGGCAGGAGCTTTCCGCTACCGCCGTGGCCCGAGGTCCGGGACCAGCCCCCGGGCCACTGGTAGCCGTGGACGAGGCACACCTGACGGGCGTCAGTGGCGGCCCTGACGGCCTCCCGGTCGAAGGAGAGCCCGAGGCGCCTCGCGTGGTTCGTGATCGTGCCGACGGACCACTCCAACTGAGGGGCGATCTCATTGCGGCTGACGCCGTCAGCGTGGAGACGGAGCCGCTCCTCGTCCTCGGCGGAGAAGGTTCGGGCCACGGCCGGCTCACCCCCTCACGCGCGTGTGGTGACGGGTGACCGGCCAGTCAGCGAGAACGGCTGACGGTGCCCCGGTTGCCCTGACAACATCAGCGCCATGCAGATTGTTCAGGTCCTGTTGGCCGCCGTGAGCGCCATGGGTGTTTCCGGCATCTCGTCCTGGCTCGTCGACCGTTCGATCAAGAAAGAGGTCGACCAGCTCGATATGGAGCCGGAGACGGACCCTTCGAGCGGAGACTCGCGTACGCGGACGCTCGAAAAGGACTTCACGAAGATGCTGCGCAAGTACTACGCACATGGACTCTCGCAGGCGCGCATCAACCAAGTGACGAGTGTCAGCTTCTCGGTTCTCGGCGGCCTTGTACTGCTGGGAGGCGTTGGCCTTGCCATCTGGAAGGCAGAGACGACTGGTGAGTTCTACGCCGCGATCGTCACCAGCCTGGCGGGTCTGGTGATGTCCGTGGTTGCGACACTCTTTCATCGCCGTGCCGACAAAGCGCTTGAGCATCTGACGGACCAGACCAGGAATCTCAGGGCGGATATGGCGATGGAGCGTGATGCTCGGCAGGCCGTTGCGCTCCTTGACGACGTCCAGAACCCAGCCCTGAAATCCCAGCTGCAGGCTGCGCTGATTCTGAAGTTCGCCCAGGCACAGATCCCTGTCCTGAACGGTGTCAGCCTGAATGGCGCGACGACGGCTAACGGATCGGAAGCGACTGTTCCGACGTCACTGAACTAGGGGCTGCTAGGGCCTGAGGGCCTGCTGTTCCAGGGAGCGGTTCAGCTCCGCGAGGCGGGAAGCCCAGGCCCAATACCTGCTATTGCAGGGGTCCACCTCTACGTCCTCGGCGAAGTGGTCTTGAAGTTCCTGGCTCGGTCGGATGACCTCGTTGCCCGCTGCCTCGGCCAGGCCCAGCAGATGCGTCCGCTCGGCCTCATGAGCGGTCTTCCGCTGCTGCCAGATCACGGCTGCCGTGGAGACCCCCCGCACCGACCACGGCACCCGCGAGACCTATCAGCCCCGCCAACGTCTCTGCTTGCATGGTGATCAGCTTGCGGCGATGTGAGCGTTGATGGCGTTGATCTAGCCGAGGCCACTCAGGTCCCTTCGCCGGAGGTGGGCCTCTGAACGCCGCGCAGGCGATCCTGCTCTTGCCACTCGCGAAACTGTTGCTCCCGCCGTTGCGTCCACGCCGCGAATCGCTCTTGCGCTGAGAGGACGAAGTCTGACAGCGGAGGCGGCTCTTCGTTACGGAGGTGGGCGAACGTTGCATTCAGGGCATCCTGAGTCATCTCATCGAACCACTCCACCCAGGCCGCAAGGACCTGTGCCACGCGCACTTCGGCAGCCCGATACTCCAGAGCAAGATCGAGTGGGACACTCAGTCTCTCCCGGACGGCCTCATCAGGAATGCGAGCCATTGCCAGGCGGACCCGCCTTACGTGAGCGGCAGCTCCTGGAATCCAGTGGTTGATTTCTTGTCCAGATTGGGGATCCCACGTCACTGTACGGAGGTACTGGCTGAGTTCAATCAGCTCGGATGCAGTGGACTCCGTGGCTGAATGCCGTAGGTCGGCGAGCCGAGTTTCTCGCAGCTGTTCCCTCTGGTGAACCAAGGTCAGTCTGGTCGCCATCAAGGACGTGCCGCCACCGATGACCGCGCCGAGGACTGCCCCGCCAAAACCGATCAGGCCCGAGAGGACTTCTGGTTGCATGCCGATCATCATGCCGACGGGACCGACCCTGGGGGTTGGTTCGTCAGGTCCTGGGCGGCCGGCTACTCCTCACGGGCTCGACTCCTGTGGGGACGGGTCCGGGCCGTACTCGAGGGTGTCAGGTACTTCGAGAGTCACGCCGACGACGCAACCCGGGGCGTCAGAGCAGTGCTGACGGCCTTGACGGTAGGAGGCGGAAGCGCAGAGGCCCACTTGAGCGCAGCGGGCCGGATCCGGTCATGTCCGTGTGGGACGTGAAGTTCGAGCGGACTCCGTCGACAGTCCCGTGACGGAGTCCGCTCGGCCGTGCTGATGAGGGATCAGGCCGTGTGCAGTGTCAGCCCGTACCGGTTGAGGATCTCGTTGACGGGCTGGTGCCAGGTCTGGCCGCCGCCGCTGCAGTTGCCCCAGCCGCCGGAGGTGACGCCTTGGGCCTGGTCGCCGCTGATGAAGGAGCCTCCTGAGTCGCCGGGTTCGGCGCAGACGCTCGTCTTCGTCATCTGGTGGACGGCGCCCTGGCTGTAGTTCACCGTCTCGTTCTTCGCCAGCACGGTGCCGCAATGCCAGTGAGTGGTGGAGCCGGAACGGCAGACGGAGGCACCCACCGGGGCCTCGGCGGAGCCGCGGACGAGCTGGTCGGGAACCGTGCCCCAGCCCAGCACCACCGGTACGGTCCACCAGCCGCTGCCCACGTTCACCCAGGCGTAGTCGTTACCCGGGAACGATGACCCCTGGAAATTGCCGATGTAGGACCGGTCCCAGCCGTACACGGCCGCACTCGGCGCGCCGCAGTGCCCGGCGGTGACGAAGCCGCCGTGCACGGAGAAGCCGATGGAGCAGCGGACGTTGCCGGTGTAGTAGGGGTCACCGCCCACGGTGCCGGCGGCAAAGGTACGCGGTGCGGTGGGGGTCTGGCGCACCGTCACGGGGCCCGCTTCGCGGGCTCGGGCGAGAAAGGCCCGGACATCGTTGTCGTCCCGGTGAGCGGCGACGATATTCACGACGACCTTGTTGGCTTTGGGATCCACGTGCCAACTGGCGACTTTGGCGGGCGCGGACAGCGAGTCGATGCTCTTCTTCGCCGCGTCGAGCTGCCGTGCGTCGTAGCGCACGAGGCGTACGGCCGCTCCGGTCGCGCGTACGGCGTCGGCACGCGCGGCACGGGTGACGGCGACGGTGAGTCGGCCACTGCCGGCGTCGAACCAGGAGCCGCCGTAGGCCGAACCGGCCGCGCTGCGCGCCTTGCGTTCGACGGCCGTAGCGGTCTTCTCCGCGGCCAGGCGTGCCACGGCCTCGTTCCGCGTCAGCGCCAGGTCGCGCTGCATCGCGGACAGGAGCTCGGGGGAGGCCGGTGCTTCGGCGGAGCGCGCGGGAGCATCCGCGGCGGAGGCAGGCAGGACGCTCGCGGTCGCCCAGGTGCCGAGCAGGAGGAGTGCGGACAGTGCGGTGCGCAGTGTTGTGGTGCGTCTCAAGGGAATGACCCTTCGTTGTTCCAGCAGGGTGAGGGTGGAACAGCAGTGCTTGAGAGCGCTCTCGTGATGTGCGCGGCAGAGCCTAGCCCGTGATCACAGAAAAGGTCTATGCCAATTTCGGCCGGTTGTCACAGCATGACGGAAGGGTGAGCGGCCCCCATCCGTCCAACTCGGGAGTCACGAAGCAGTGCTGGGCCTCGTTCTGCCGCATCGACCTCCTGGACCCGTCCCGCCCCGGCCCATGCGGGTTCCGTGCGTCCCACCCCCCGCCGGGACGCCGCCGCCCCGCTCGTGAACCGTCCCTGGGCGGTCCGCGTACGGCGGGAAAGCTCGCTCCGGCCGCCCCCGGCCCGTGAGGCTGTGCCGTGCCGGATGAGACGAGCCGCCCCGGGGGAACCCACGGGTGACGGCGGTTCGGAAAGGAAGACCGCATGAGCATGCGCAATCGGGCCATGGCGATGGTGACGGCCGTACTGCTGGGGGCCGGGGGCACCGGAATCGCCCTGGCGCCGGCCGCAGGTGCCGCACCCGCTTACTTCGGAATCGACGGCGGTGGCGCCGTCGGCAACGACTGGGAGGACGAGGAGAACCTCGGCGTCGAGGCCTACGCCAGGGGCAACGCCATCGCCCTGTGGGAGACCGTCCTGTGGGCGGACGGTGCCCTGTGGGAGGACGACGAGGGGGAGTGGCGGCCCTTCAAGAAGAGCCAGATCGACGGCTCGTTCGGGCCGGAGACCGAGTCGGCCACGCAGTGGTGGCAGAGCCGGCACAACCTGCCGGAGACCGACGGTGTCGTCGTCAGCGAGAGCTGGGACTTCGCCCAGACCCGGCTGCAGAGCCACCCGGGGAACATCGTCCAGTACAAGGGCGACGCGCGGAACGTCAACTTCAAGCGCGTGAGCGGCAAGTACCAGGTGAAGCTGAAGAACGTCGGCCCCTGGAAGAACGCCTACTACCGCAGCCTCGGCTGACCTGCCCCTCACCCGCTCCTCGTCGGCAGCGCCCACAGCAGCCCGGCCAGCAGCACCACGATGACGGCGAAGGAGACCAACGCCGCCGCCCGCCACCGCCGGTACTCGGCGCCGGGCGGCGGCATCGCCGTGTCCACCGCCTGCCCGGCCGGCGCCACCGGCACCGCCGCGCCGTGCGGCCACGTCTGGTCCGCCAGGTCCCACAGCGCCAGCAGCCGCGCCTGGTCCGCCCCCGCCACCCGGCACAGTGCCTGCACCGCCCCCCTCGGCGGCTGCTTGGCCCCGCTGAGATACCGCTGCCACGACGACTTGCTGTACGCCGTCCGCCGCGCCAGCTCGGCCAGGCTCAGACCCGTGCGGTCCTTCAGGGCCCGCAGTTGCGCGACCAGGTGCCGTGCCTCCCTCGGCAGTGCGTCCGGAAGCGGCCGCCAGCGTGTCATGGTCGTCCCCCAACTGCCCGCCGCCGCTCCGCCCGGGGCAACGGCCCCTCCCCACCGCATCGTTCGACGCCGACCGGTTCCGGCCAGTTCCCCATCACGACGGGCGCGCGGCGCGCGTAAGGGGTGTGCGGCTGCCGACCGGGCGACCGTCACACGCCGGGACGCACCGCCACCGCGTCGACCTCGAACAGCATCCCCGGCAGCGCCAGCGACGCGACACCGCTCAGGGTCTGCGCCGGGAGCCGCCCGCCGAAGCGCGCGTGCAGCGCCTTGCCGAGGATCTCCAGCTTGCCGGGGTCGTGGTCCACGATGAACGTGCCGAGCCGTACGACGTGTTCATAGCCGAGCCCGACCCCTTCCAGCGCCGACCGCAGCCGGTCGAAGGCCAGTTCCACCTGCGCGGCGAAGTCGCCGGGCACCGGGGCGCCGGTGGCGTCGGAGGCGTACTGGCCTCCGATGAATACGGTTTCACCGGGTGCCGAGACGGCGTGGCTGTAGCCGAACGGCGTGGGGTCGTGGAGGGTGGCCGGGTTGGTGATCGTGCGCGAGTCGCGCGTCATGACCGGGCTGTCCTTTCTCGGAGTTCGGCCTCCGCACACCGACGGCGACCCTGGCACTCCTCCCCAACTCCTCGCGCCTGTACGGCATTCCGTCCGCCGCACACCTTCCTCGCACGCGCGTGGCGAACGCCTGCGGCTCGCTGGATCCGCGCTCGTCCGGCCCGCTGTGCACCGCCGCTACCCGCGTGGCACCGCCGCTACCTTCGTGGCGGCGCCGTGCTCGCCCGTTCCACCAGCCGCGTCGACAGCTCCGTCCGCGTGCTCTCCGGGTGGTGGCCGTCCATCAGGCGCAGCAACGACCGCAGGGCCGTCGCGGCCATCTCCGACAGCGGCTGGCGGACCGTGGTCAGCGCGGGGGAGGCCCAGCGCGCCTCGGGCAGGTCGTCGAAGCCGACCACGCTGACGTCGTCCGGGACCCTCAACCCCCGCTCGGCCAGAGCCTCGTACACCCCCAGCGCCATCCGGTCCGAGCAGACGAAGACGGCCGTCGGCGGCTCGGGCAGGTCGAGCAGTTCCAGCATGCGGCGGCGGGCCAGGCTCTCGTCGAACCCGGCGTGCCGGACGTACTCGGCACGGTGCCGGAGCCCGGCCGACGCGAGCGCCGAGCGGTAACCGGCGACCCGGGCGCTGCTGCACATCGTGCGCCGGTGACCGGCGATGACGGCGACGCGCTCGTGGCCCAGGGACAGCAGATGCTCCGTGGCCGTCAGACCGCCCTGCCAGTTCGCCGCGCCCACCGACGCGACACCCTCCGGCGGTTCCTGGACCGGGTCGATCATCACGAACGGGATGCGGTGCTGCTCCAGCCAGGCGTACTGGGAATCGCTCAGCTCGGCGAGGTTGAACAGGACCCCGGAGGAGCCCCGGGCGACCAGTTTGTCCAGCCAGCCGCGCTCCGGGCGGCCGGCCCGGGTGCGGGTCAGGGCCGCCGACACCACGACCTCCAGGCCCGCGTCGTGCGCCGCCTCCTCCGCCCCGTGCAGCACCGCGCCCGACCAGGAGCTCTCCAGTGAGTGCACGACCAGGTCGACCAGCCGGGGCGCCTTCGACGCGTCGAACCGGGGTCTGCGCACATAGCCGAGCCGGTCGAGCGCCTCGGTGACGCGGCGGCGCGTCTCGGGCGCCACATCCTCCCGGCCGTTGACCACCTTGGACGCGGTCGGCACCGACACCCCCGCCTCGCGGGCCACGACCGCCAGCGTCGGACCGGCCGCCACGCTCGCACTCGCCGTACGGACCATCGGGAACCCACCTCTCCGGCCCGCCCGAGGGCCGTGGAAAGTTTCGACCAGCGCTGCTCACCGCAATCCGGAGTCCGACCGGGCAGAAAGCGCTTCCTACTGTAGGTGCGGCGCAGGACGGCGGGAAGACAAGTGAAATCACCGGTTCTCGTCGGTCAAAACTTTCGAAACCCCGAACAACGCGATCAGTCGGGTGTGAAGGTCAGCCGGAACAGGTCAGCCGGAACCCCGTGAAGTCCGCCGTGAACGCCGCGTCGACGAGGTCCCGGGCGTGGATGCCCGCCATCGCACCGGTGAAGCGCAGCCGGGAACCGTGGTCGTCGGAGAGTCGGCTGAAGTCCAGGGCCGGGCCGATCGCCGTCCGCACCCCGTCCCGGACGTGCCAGAAGCGTGCCTCGGCCCCCTCGATCGTCACCCCCAGCGTCACGGCCGCCGCCACCGGCACCTCCACGACGGCGACCTGGCGGGTGGTCTCCTCGTCGCGTTCCACGAGGCTGAGTACCGTACGGCCCCCAGCGCCGGGCGTTCCCCGCCACTGCTGTCCGCGCTGCGGCTCGCCCTCGGGCTCCGCCCAGGTCAGGTCCAGGCTGAGATACGCCTCTGGGTTGTACCAGAGCACAAGACCGGCGGCCTGGGTGAAGGTGACCGGCCGCGCCTCCACGGTGACCTCGGCCTCCGCATGGTGCTCGGTGACGCGCTGGGCCAGCAGGCTGCTCGCCCAGCGGGACTCCGGCCCGTGCCGGCCGCGCAGCCGGATCCAGCCGGGCCGGGCCGTCGTGTCGGCCCAGGACGGGTCCGGCGGCTCGCGCAGGGAGCTCCACGGCCAGGACAGGCCCCCGGGTGGGGCAGCAGGGGGCAGCGGGTGCGGCCGCGTCGGTACGTCGACCTCCACCGCCGGGTGCCAACCGCCCTGCCGCAGCCGCGGCCAGCCCTCAGCGTCCCAGGTCACCGCCTGGATCGCGGTCTCCCGGCCGAGCGGGCAGCGGCGGCCCCGGGGTGTGTGCAGCGGACGGGCCGTCAGATGGCCGAGCAGCCACTGCCCGTCCGGCGTCTCGACCAGCTCGCCGTGCCCGGCCTTCTGCAACGGCACGTCCGGGTCGTCCCGGGTGGTCAGCAGCGGCCGCTCGTCGAGTTCGTACGGACCGGTCAGCTCCCGGCTGCGGGCCACCCGCACCCCGTGCTCCCAGCCCGTGCCGCCCTCCGCGAGCATGAGGTAGTACCAGCCGGCCCGCCGCAGCAGCTTCGGCCCCTCGATCAGCCGGTCGTGCTGGAGCAGCAGACGCGTCGGCCCGACGGGCGCCAGGGTGTCCCGGTCCAGCTCCGTGACGACGATCCCGGCGAACCTCCGGCCGCCCGGCCGGTGGTCGTTCTGGAGGTTCAGCAGCCACAGCCTGCCGTCCTCGTGGAACAGCGCCGGGTCGAAGCCGTGGCTCGCGACCCGGCGCGGCGCGCTCCACTCGCCGCTCACCTCGGTGGCCGTCGAAACGTACGTGTCCAGGTCGAAGTACGGCGTGCCGACCGAGCGCACCACGGTGTACGTCACCCAGAACCGTTCCCCGTCCCAGCTCAGCGACGGCGCCCAGATGCCTCCGGAGTCAGGTACCCCGGCCAGCGAACCGCCGGGGGCCGCGCCCCGGACGTGCCCCGCGTACTCCCAGTGGGCCAGGTCGCGGGAGCGGTGGACCGGGATCGTCGGGAACCACTCGAAGGAACTGGTCGCCACGTAGTACCAGTCGCCGACCCGGATCAGGGACGGGTCGGGGGCGAAGCCGCGGAGGACGGGGTTGTGCAGGACGGTCACGCGAGGGCTCCGGGAGGGTCGGGCACCCGGGGACCGCAGGGAGTCAGGGTCACCTGCGGCCCCCGGGAGTCAGGAAGAGGCGAGGGGCATCACTTGAGGGCGCCGGTCACTCGAGGGCGACCATCACTTGAGGGCGCCGAGCGTCACGCCCGACCGCCAGTAGCGGCGCATCGCGACCATCATGATCGCCATCGGCACGATGGACAGCAGCGCGCCGGTCAGCACCAGGCCCGTCAGGTCGATGCCGGACTCCAGGCGCGTGCCGGTCCAGTTGTAGAGGCCGAGGTTGAGGGTCCAGTTCTCCTTGCCGCGCAGCACGGTCAGCGGGAGGAAGAAGGCGTTCCAGGTGTTGACGAAGGCCAGCAGGAACACCGTCGCGCCGCCCGTCGTCATCATCCGCAGCACGATGCTGAAGAAGATCCGCAGCTCGCCGGCGCCGTCGATCCGAGCAGCCTCCAGCAGCTCGTAGGGGACCGTGGCCTCGGTGTACACCTTGGCCAGATACACGCTGAACGGGTTGATCAGGCAGGGGATCAGCATCGCCCACGGGGTGTCCACCATGCCGAGCGCCGAGAACAGCAGATACAGCGGGAGCGTGAGCAGGGCGATCGGGATCAGGAACGAGCCCACGACACACGCGAAGATCGCGTTGCGGCCGGGGAAGTCGAAGCGGGCAAGGCCGTAACCGGTTGCGAGCGCGATCAGCGTGCCGCCGAGCGAGCCGACCCCGGCGTACAGGAACGAGTTGGCCGTCCACCGCAGGAAGATGCCGTCCTGGTAGGTGAACACCTGCTGCAGGTTGTCCCACAGATGCCAGCCGGAGAACCACAGGCCGTTGCTCTGGTACAGCGCCGTGCGGTCCTTGGTCGCGGCGACGATCAGCCACCACACCGGGAACAGGCTGTAGACGCTGGCCAGGATCAGCCCGACGAGGAGGAAGCGCTGACCGCCCCGCCCGCGGGAGGCCGCGTCAGGGCGGGGGAGGCGCCGGACGCTGCGGACGGGGGGCCGCTTCGTGGTGTGCTCGGTCAGCACCATCAGTCGGCCTCCTTCGAGGTGAGCCGGTAGAAGAGGAAGGAGGCCACGCCCAGGATCAGGGCGAGCAGCACGGACAGCGCCGCCGCGTAGTTGTAGTTGCCCGCGTTGAACGCCTGGTTGTAGATGATCATGATCGGGGTGAAGCTGTCGCTGACCGTCTGCGGAGTGATGTTCCGGAACAGCGCCGGCTCGTTGAAGATCTGGAGCATCTGGATGATCGACAGCAGACCCGTCAGCACCAGCGCCCCGCGCACGTACGGGATCTTGATGCTGCGCGCGATCCGCAGCTCGGAGGCGCCGTCCAGCCGGGCCGCCTCGAACAGCTCGCGGGGCACGCCCTGCAGCGCCGAGTAGATGATCACCATGTTGTAGCCGATGCCGTGCCAGGTCAGCAGGTTGCCGATGGACGGCCACACCATCGACGGCGCGAAGAAGTTCCAGTCGAAGCCGAGGGCCTTGCCGATCGGGGTGAGCGGGCCGACGTCCGGGCTGTAGAGGTTGACCCACACGATCGCCGCGACCACGCCCGGGATCATGTACGGCACCAGCAGCAGGATCCGGAACCGGCTCGCCACCCTTGAGGTGACAGCGTCCAGGAACAGCGCCAGCAGCAGGCTGATCAGCAGCATGAACGGGATCTGCACACAGGCGAAGAGCACCACCCGCAGGATCGAGTTCATGAACGCCGAGTCCGTCAGCCCCTGGGTGTAGTTGTCGAGCCCGACGAACTCCGTCGTGGCGCCACCGAGGCCGAGCCCGGACTGCTTCTCCGTGAACAGCGACTCGTAGACGGCGTAGCCGATCGGGAGGAGATACAGGAAGACGAAGCCGAGCTGGAAGGGCACCGTGAACGCGGCACCCTTCCAGCGCAGGGAGCGAATCATCGAATGCCTCAGCCCTTGACGCTGATACCGCGGGACTTCAGGTCCTTGACCGTCCACTGCTGCATGTGCGCGAGCAGGTCGGTGACCGTCTGCTCCTTGCTGACGACCTTGGCCCAGCCCGCCTGGAGCTCGGTGAACATCGCGGTCCAGTTGGGTCCGAAGGTCCAGTCGGTGGTGACGGTGCCCAGGCTGTCCGTCACGACCTTCTGCGCCGGCTCGTAGTTCTTGCCGAGCAGCTTCTGCGAGATCGACTCACCGACGTAGGACTTGCTGTCGGCCAGCGCCGGCATCACGCCGTTGCCGGTCTCCGGGCTGGCCATCGTCTTGACCGCGTCCTGGTTCGTCGACATCCACAGCGCGGCCTGCGCCGCCTGCTCCTGGTTCTTGCACTGCTCGGTCACCAGGGTGACGCTGCCGGTCAGGTTGGTGCCGGCCGGCGTCTTGGGCGCCTCGCCCTTGTACGTCGGCCACGGGGCCAGGGCCCAGTCGCCGAAGGACTTGGTGAAGTTCTGCACCATGCCGGCCATCTGCCAGGTGGAGATCTGCCGGGTGGCGGTGGCGCCGGTGTCGTAGCTGCGCTGCACGGCCGCGTAGTCGGCGAAGGACAGCTTGGCGTTGAGGTCGTTGTCGATGATCTCCTGGATCACCTTCGCGGCCTTGAGGGTGCCCTCGTCCTGGAAGTTCACCTTCCAGGCGTTGCCGTCGATCGAGTACCAGTGCGCACCGGCCTGCATGGCGAGCACCTCCAGGGTGCTCGGGTCCTCGCCGGCGTAGTTGGTGATCTTGATGTTGTGCTTCTTCAGCTCCTTGCCCGCGGCGATGAAGGCGTCCCAGGTCGTCGGGGGCTTCAGTCCGTGCTTCTTGAAGATGTCCGTACGGTAGATCGTGAACTGGGGCGCCGAGCTGGTCGGCACGCCGTAGAGCTTGCCCTGCACCTGCGCGCTCGCCCAGGCGCCGGTGTTGAACTTGTCCTTCTCGCTCTCCACGTACTGCGAGATGTCGGCGAGCGCGCCCTGCGAGACCCAGCTGGTCACGTACTCGGCGGTGTTCTGCACCAGGCAGGGGGCGTTGCCGGCCTTCACCGCGTTGGTCAGCTGCTTCTGCATGGTCAGCTGGTCGGTGACCTTGGTGTACTTCAGCTGGATGTCCTTGTGCGAGGCGTTGAACGCCTTGACGACCGCCTCCTGGCCGTTGGCCCAGCCCCAGAAGGGGAGGGTGACCGGGCCGGACTTCGACGCGGCGTCGTCACCCGAGCCGGATCCGCCGCAGGCGGAGAGCAGACCTGTCAGCGCGATACCCGCGACAGCGGCGGAGGCGAACCTTCTCCGGGGGCTGGTGAAGTTCATCTGACCGTGATCCTTCGGAATAGGCGTTCTCAGAACGAGAGGACGGCAGCGGCTCGGTTGTGCTGGCCAGGAACGGCGGCCGGAAACCGTCGGCTCGCGGTTGCGGGGGGTTCGGCCAAGCGGAAGCAGAAGCTGTAGTAAGCGGTTGCTGGGACGGTAGGCGGCTGGCTCGGCTCTTAGCAAGAGGTGCGCGGAAATTTGTTACGGCGGATTGTCCGCCCGGTTATCTCCGGACACGCGGCAGGCGCTCGCCCGCGGGCGCTTATCCGCGCAGGTCAATGCGGTGTCGGACCGGTCGGCCCCAGGCCTCGGCGGGCACGCCGACGAAACCTCGAACCGGCCGCAAAGGCTCTGGAAAACGGTTACGTAACGACCTCTGGTCGTTATCCGTGCTGACCCGGCGGCTGCACCGAGTTGCGGACCACGACATGCGTACCCAGCACCAGATGGTCGCCGTCGGCGCTCTTGCGGCGCCCCGCGCCGCCCTCGCGCCGGTCCGCCACCGCGCGCAGCGCGACACGGCCCATCTCCTCGTACGGCACGTGCACGGTGGTCAGTTGGGGAGTGAGCTGGGACGCGAGCGGGATGTCGTCGTAGCCGACGATCGAGACGTCCTCGGGCACCCGCAGGCCCGCCGCGCGCAGCGCCTGCATGGCGCCCGCCGCGACCACGTCCGTCCCCGCGAGCACGGCGGTGAAGTCAGGCGTGTCGTGCAGGGCCGCCTCGACGGCCTCGTACCCGTGCTCGTAGTCGTACGGGCCGTGCCGGACCATACCCGGGTCGAACGGCACGCCGTACGCCTCGAAGGCCCGCTGCGCTCCCCTCAACCTCCCCTGCGCGGTGGTGAGTTCCGCATGTCCCGGCAGGACCAGGACGCGCCGGTGACCGGCCGACAGCAGGTGGCTGGCCATCGCGTAGGCGCCGCCCTCGTTGTCGTAGTCGACGGTCGTCGCCGGGACGTCGCCCTCCAGCGGGGGCCGGCCCACCAGGACCAGGTGCGAGCCTGCCGCGTCCAGGGAACGGGCGAAGCGGGCCATGCGCAGCTGGTACTCGTCGTAGTCGTACGCGCCGCCGAGCAGGATCACGGCAGCCACGCCCTGCTGGCGCATCAGGTTCACCAGGGCCAGCTCCCGCTCCGGGTCGTCGCCGGTGGTGCCGACCAGGGAGAGCCAGCCGCGCAGCGTGGCGGCGCCCTCGACGCCCTTCGCGACATGCGCGAACGCGGCGCCGGTGATGTTGTTGATGAGGATCGCCACCGTCGGTGTGCCGCCGCCGGCGAGCGAACGGGCGTGGGCGTTGGTGACGTAGTCCAGGTCCCGGACCACCTTCATCACCCTGCGGCGCAGCTCCTCCGACACCGGGTAGTTGCCCGACAGCACCCGCGAGACGCTGGCCACGGAGACGCCGGCCCGCTCCGCGACGTCGCGAATGGTCGCCCGTCCGGCGTCGCTCGTCGCCTTGCGCTGACTCACCCTTGCGGCTCCTTCACGGTAGTGGCCCGGCCTGTTGTCGTCCGGTCGGTGGCGGGCCGCGCCGCGCCTGCTGCCGGGGTCGTGCCCGCGCCGTGCGGAAACCGTATCCCATCGTTACTCCAGGGCTGGAGGGCCTGTGGACAGGGGCTGGAGGCGCCCGCCCGGCATGACGTGTGCAGGAATCGCCTGCCCTGCCGTGACCGGCCGCGGAGCATCCCCCGGCCGCTGGTCACCGAGCCGTAACGCGTTCTGTGGCGGAGCGCCTCCGGCAGGCACACTGAGTGGCGGTACGGAGGCGCTGGTGGCACGGGGGAGGCGCGATGGACTCGACTGTGGCAGGCCTGCTGGCGGCGGTGGTGGGCGTGGGCGGCACGCTGGGTTCGGCGTGGTTGACCCAGCGCCGCGGAGACGTCTCCCGCCGCGAGGAGTGGGAACGACTCGAAGGAACACGCCGCGCCGAGACGGCCGCCCGGCGAGCGGAGTCGGGCCGTGAGGCCCGCAGAGCGGCGTACACGGAGTTCAACGCCGCCGCCCGCCACTATCTGGCGACCCTCAACGACCACTCCCACGTACTGCGCATCGGGCACGACCCGCAGGAGTCGCTGGCCACGGTGGAGGCGGCCCGCGTGGACTACCGTCGCCGCTACGCCGAGGCCCAGATGATCGTGCCGGACATCGTGCTGACGGAGGTGAGACGGGTCGACAGCGACCTGAACTCCGTCTACGGCGTCCTGGCCCGACTCACCCGCGGCACCACACGCGACGGCGACGACATCGAGGACGTGCGGGATGCGATCAAGCAGGGCTGGCAAGACCTGTCCAGGATGCGCACCACGATGCGCGAGGACCTCGGAGTGACGAGGCCGTCCCCCGAGTGAGGGCCCGTCGGCCGACTTCGCGCTCCTTCCTTGCCGTCCGGTCGCGGGGCCGCGTCGTCCGGTCGCAGCGCCACCTGTCATGGCGTGTCCACCGGGGAAGGGTGCCGGTCCTGCTCGATCCGCCCTGAGCCCGGACCGTCCGACCGCCACGGCGTCACGCCACCCGCGCCAGATCCGCCCGCAGCACCTCGTGGGCCGGCGGCGCGCCCGCCACCAGGCGTTCCAGTTCCTCGACGACGATGCGGCCGAGCCGCTCCAGTTCGTTGCCCAGGGAGCCGGCGATGTGCGGGGTCAGGAACACGTTGGGCAGGTTGTACAGCGGGGAACCGGCCGGCAGCGGCTCCGGGTCCGTGACGTCGAGGACCGCGCTGAGCCGGCCGGAGACCAGTTCGTCGGCGAGCGCGTCATGGTCGACCAGCGCGCCGCGGGCCGTGTTGATGAGCACGCCGCCGTCCCGCACCAGGGCGAGCCGGCCGCGGTCGAGCATGTGGTGGGTCTCGGGGATGTCGGGGGCGTGCAGACTCACGATGTCGCTGTGTCCGAGCAGGTCCTCCAGCGACAGCGACTCCGCACCGAGGGCGGCGGCTTCGGCCGGGCTCACATACGGGTCGTGCAGCAGGACCGTGAGGTCGAACGGCCGCAGCAGCTCCAGCAGCCGGCGGCCCACCCGGGACGCGCCGATGACACCGACCCGGCGGCCGAGGTTGCCGGTCGCCGCGGTCTCCGCCGGGCCCGGGTAGGTGTGCGTGCGGCGGAAACGCTCGCGGTGGTCGAAGGCGTCCTTGCCCACGAGCAGGATCATCGCGAGCGTGTACTCCGCGACGGGCAGGGCATTGCCCGTCACCGCGCTGGACACCTTCACGCCGCGCTCCCACAGGGCGTCGCCGACCAGGGAGCGCACGGAGCCGGCCGCGTGCAGGACGGCGCCCAGCTTCGGGGCCGCCGCGAGGGCACCGGCGTCCAGATGCGGGCAGCCCCAGCCGGTGATCAGCACCTCGGAGCAGGCCAGGGCGCCGGCCGCGGCCGGATCGGTGAAGTCCCGCACGACCAACCCGGGGTCGATGTCGGCCGTGCGCCTCAGCCGCTCCATCAGCGGCGGAGGAAAGAGCAGCGGGAGGTGTACCGGATCCATCGCGAACACGGCCCGCGGCAGCTGAGGGCTGGGCATGACTCTCCTGGAGCAGAGGACGGAAACAGTTTCAGAAAGCGCCTTCTACCGTAGATCCGCCGGGAAGCGGCGGTCAATCGGCAGGGCCGGGGTGATGGTCGGCGACGCCGGGTTTCCGGGCAACGGCCTTGGTTTTCCCACGTCGTCCCCTGAGGGCGACAGGCGGAGGGGAGCGAAGCGGGGGTGCAGGGGTGCGTGTGGCTTGAGGGTGCAGCCCGAGCCGCCACCCCCTCGGGGGCGGCTCGATGCAAGCGCATCATGGAAATCGATTACCACTGTTTCAGTGCGTGACCGTGGGGACCGGCTGCGCCGCCGTCGCCCCCCGAGTGCCCGGACGACCGCTTCAGCAACCGGTTCCCCATTCCGTTGCCGAGACGAGATCCGGCGCGCCCCTGGTCAGGGGTGGTCCGGTCGCCCGTAGACGGCTGGTGTGCGGCGCCCGGAAACAGGTCTCACCGGCACTCTGGCTGATGAAGCCGAGGTTACACAGTCTTTTCGAAAATTCGTCAAGGCTCTTGACGCGCCATCCCGACCGCAAGAAGCTCTGCCCCACGCACAACAACCGGTTGCCACAGCGAGCCGGAAAAGCAAGGAGGTGGTGCGTTCATGCACCCACATGCTGGTGCTTCCCTGAGCCGCCGCCGTTTCCTCGCCCTGTCCGCGGCCGGTGCCGCGACCGGCGCGGCGGCGCTGAGCGGCTGCGCGATGCAGGTCTCCGGCGGTGTCAGCGGCGGCGGCGAGACGGTCACGCTGATGGTCAAGCCCGACGACATCTCCCCGGAGCTGGTCAGACAGGCCCAGAAGGACATCGGCGTCAAGATCGTCACGGTGCGCTACGACATCACCAAGCTCATCGGCATGATGACCAACGGCGCTCCACCCGACCTGGTCCGCGGGGTCGGTGCCACCGACGCGCCCTACTTCGCGGCGCGGGACGCGATGGAGGACCTGGACCCCTACTTCGCCCGGAGCAACATCCTCAGGGTCGACGACCTGGACCCGGTCAACGACCTGTGGCGCTTCGACGGCCGCACCCAGGGCATGGGCCCCCGCTACGGCATGGCGAAGGACTTCTCCCAGGACTCCATGTTCTGGTACAACACCGCCCTCTTCGACAAGGCGGGCGTCGACTACCCGCCCGAGACGGAGCCGGTCACCTTCGAGGAGTGGCTGGAGAACGCCAAGCGGCTCACCCGGCGCAAGAGCGGCCAGACGACCGTCTTCGGCGGCAGCTACAACGGCGTGCTGACACCCAACCTCCTGGCGAGCCTGACGGCGGCGGCGGGAGGGAGCCTGTTCAGCGACGACTTCTCCCGGGTCGACTTCACCACCCCCGAGGCCCGCAAGGCGCTGAACTGGTACATCGAGTACGGCCGGGCCAGGGTCGGCCCCAGCATCATCCAGCCGGACCCCAACACCTGGGACGGCCCCACGTTCCAGGCGAACCGCATGGCCATGTCCAACTCCGGCTACTGGCTCGGCGGGCTGATCAACGCCGACAAGAAGCTGGCGCCACTCGCCCGCCTCGCCCCGGCTCCGATCTTCGAGGGCGGTCAGCGGGTCAGCCCCTGCCAGGCCGGCACCGGACTGTGGATGCCGAAGAAGGCCAAGAACAAGGACGCCGCCTGGCGGGTCTTCGAGTGGTTCTTCGGCGAGGGACCCGCCAAGGCCCGCGCCTCCAGTGGCTGGGGCATCCCCACGCTGAAGTCCCTGCGCCCGCTGATGCCGGCCCAGGAGGACTACCAGAAGCGCGTGCTGAAGGTGCAGAACGCCGAGCTGAAGCACTTCTCGGTGATCGCCTACACCCCCTACGCCACGGCGGACTCGCTCTACGCCCTCTTCAACCAGGAGGCCCCGGCCGCGATGAACGGCCGGATGTCCGTCGACACCCTCGCGGGCCGCCTGAACTCGGCCATGAACGAGCAGCTCAAGCGCGGTAAGGAGCAGGTGGGATGACGGTCGACCAGATACCCGCCACGGGGCGGACCGACCCGGCCGCGCGTGCCGGCCGCGCCACACCGGCCGCCCGGCGGCCCCGGATCTCCATGACCGCGCGCAGGCATCGCGCTTTCTACCTGTTCACCGCGCCCTGGATCATCGGTTTCCTGCTGCTGACGATCGTGCCGATGGCTTACGCCTTGTGGCTGAGCTTCACCACGTACGACGGCATCTCGCCGCACTGGCGCTACGTCGGCCTCGGTAACTACACCGAGCTGTTCTCCGACCCGCAGACCTGGAACTCCCTGGGCCGCACCGGCCTGTTCGCGCTCACGTCGGTGCCGCTGTCGATCATCGCTGGGCTCGGCCTCGCCGTCCTGGTCAACCGGCCGGTCAAGGCGCGCGGGCTGTTCCGCACCCTGCTCTATCTGCCGGCCGTGGTGCCCCCGGTCGGTGTGGGCCTCACCTTCAAGGCGCTCTTCGACCAGAACTCCGGTGCCGCCAACGGCGTCATCACCCTGTTCGGCTTCGACGCGCTGGGCTGGCTCGCCGATCCCTACGCCCGCTACGTGCTGCTGATGAGCGTGCTGTGGGCGGCCGGAAACGTCATGATCATCTCGCTGGCGGGCCTCCAGGACGTGCCCCGGGAACTCCACGAGGCCGCCCGGATCGACGGGGCGAGTGCCTGGCGGACCTTCCGCAGCATCACCGTGCCGCTGCTGTCGCCGGTGCTGCTCTTCCAGACCGTGACCGGCGTGATCGCCTCCGTGCAGACCATCATGCCGCTGCTGCTGTCACCCGACGGCACCACGGCCGGCGTCACCGCCCTGCCGCAGTCCAACTACCTCTACATGATGCACGTCTTCTCGCAGTACTTCGCGCTCGGCCGCTACGGCTACGCCTCCGCACTGCTGTGGGTGCTCTTCGTCCTGATCCTCATCGTGACCGGACTCATCTTCAAGTTCACGTCCGGCGTGGTGTTCTACAACGTCGACCCGGAGGCGAAGAAGTGACCGCCACCAGCCTGCCCCCGAACTCCGCGCCCCGGGTGCGGGTGCGCGCCAACCGCCTCGTCCTCTACACGGTCCTCGTCGCCCTCACCGGGCTGTTCATCGGCCCCTTCGGCTGGCTGATCCTCTCCGGCCTGAAGACCCCGGCGGAACTGGCCGCCTCGCCCGTGCACTGGCTGCCCACCACCTTCCAATGGCAGAACTTCGCCGACGCCTTCAACCTGATCGACTTCCTCGGCTACGCCCGCAACTCCCTGATCATCGCCCTGATCTACGCCGTGCTCGTCACGCTCAGCTCGGCCTGGGTCGGCTTCGGTTTCGCCCGGCTGGAAGCCCCCGGCAAGAAGACGCTGTTCGGCATTCTCATCGGCTCGATGATGCTGCCCCAGATGATCACCCTGCTGCCGACGTACCTGATCTTCGCCAAGCTCGGCATGGTCGACACGTACTGGCCATGGGTGTTCTGGGGACTGGCCGCCGCTCCCTATCTGGTCTTCCTCTTCCGGCAGTTCTTCGCCGGGCTGCCCCGTGAGCTGGAGGAGGCCGCGATCGTCGACGGCTGCGGCTACGGCATGATCTTCTGGCGGATCTTCCTGCCGCAGTCCTGGCCGGTGCTGTCCGCGAGCTTCGTGATCGCCTTCACCTGGAGCTGGGGCGACTACATCGCGCCCCAACTCCTCCTGTCCACCGACAAGTCGACGCTCGCCGTCGCCGTCATGACGACGTACGTCACCTCGGCCGGCACCCCGGTCGCCAACCTCCAGGCCGCGGCCTCCGTGATGTACGTCGTGCCGATCCTGCTGATCTTCCTAGTCGCCCAGCGCGGCTTCGTCGCCGGCATGTCCACGACCGGACTGAAGTAGCCCCTCTACCGAACCTTTTGCAAGGAGTCACGCATGAACACGCCCCTGTCACGCCGGACCACCCTCCAGGCCGCCGGTGTCATCGCTGCCGCCGGCCTGGCCGGCAGCATCGCGGGCACCGCGCAGGCCGCCGCGGCGGATGAGACCGGCACCACCGGCGACAGTGTGGTCATCCACCCGACGCTTCCGAAGGTGCCTGTCAACAACTCCTTCACGGTCAAGGTCCGGCCGCTCGGCGGCACCTGGCAGAAGCTCGGCGTCTACCTCGCCAAGCTCGCACTGATCGACGCGAGCACCGGCAGCAACAGAGCCCAGAGCTCCTCCTGGGCCGCCTTCGACTTCTCCGGCACGGTCGAGGTCGAGGTCACGTACAACCCGGGCGGCGGCGAGAAGGTCCGCATCCGCCCGGACTCGTACGGCATCCAGCCCGAGGTGCTCGGCAGCACCGCGCGCTTCACCCTGGACCGGCCCCGCAACCTGGTCGTCCAGATCGACGACAAGATCTTCGACTGCCTGCACCTGTTCGCGAACCCGATCGAGCGGGACGTGCCCACCGAGGGCGACAAGAAGGTCATGTACTTCGGGCCCGGTCTGCACACCCACCCCGACCGAACCCTCAAGGTGCCCAGCGGCACCACCGTCTACCTGGCCCCGGGCGCCGTCCTCACCTCCAGCGTGATCTTCGAGGGCGTGGAGAACTCCCGGCTGATCGGTCGCGGCGTGGTCTACGACACGACCGGCGGCGCGGTCTTCGTCCGCAAGTGCGAGAACGTCACGATCGACGGCGTCACGATCCTCAACCCCCGGTACGAGAACATCAGGGTCGCCGAGTCCAAGAACCTCACCATCAAGAATCTGCGTGCCTTCAGTCACCAGGGCTGGGGTGACGGCATCCAGCTCTACTGCTCCGAGAACGTCACGATCGACGGCTGCTTCCTGCGCACCTCCGACGACTCCGTCGCTCTCTACACCCACCGCTGGGACTTCTACGGCGACACCCGCAACATCACCGTCAGGAACTGCTCCCTCTGGGCCGATGTCGCCCACCCGATCAACATCGGCGTGCACGGCAATTCCGACACCCCCGAGGTGCTGGAGAACCTGCGCTACGAGAACATCGACATCCTCGACCACCGCGAGCCGCAGGTGACCTACCAGGGCGCCATCGCCTTCATGGTCGGTGACAGCAACATCGTCCGGGACGTCAGGTTCGACGACATCCGCGTGGAGGACTTCCGCTGGGGCCAGCTCATCCACATGCGGGTCGAGTACAACCCGAAGTACAACACGTCGGCAGGCCGCGGCATCGAGTCCGTCTACATCAAGGACCTCAGCTACAACGGCAAGAACGCCGACCTCTCGATCATCGCCGGCCTCGACGCGGAGCACGCGATCAAGGACGTCACCTTCGAGAACCTCCGCGTCAACGGCAGGGTGATCGCCGACAGCACTGGCAAGCCGAAGTGGTATCTGGCCTCGGACGGCGTGCCCATGTTCGTCAACGAGCACGTGACGAACCTCAAGTTCCTCACCACCGCCGAGGCCGCGGCGGCCGCCGCGTCATGACCACCGTCCCTGTGAGAAGCACTCCCATGAGCACCCCCGCACCGAGCCGCCGTGGCTTCCTCGGCGGCGCGGCCGCCCTGTTGCTGGTGTCGGGAGCGAGCGGCCTGCTCGCGTCCGGCACCGCCCGGGCCGCCACGACCACGCCCCGGGCCTTCACCCACCCCGGCCTGCTGCACAGCGCCGACGACCTGACCCGCATGAAGGCCGCCGTCGCCGCCCAGCAATCCCCGATCTACGACGGCTTCCTCGCCTTCGCCGCCCACGCGCGCTCCAAGGCGACCTACGCCGTCCAGAACACCGGCCAGATCACCTCCTGGGGCCGCGGCCCGACCAACTTCCAGAACCAGGCCGTCGCCGACTCGGCCGCCGCCTACCAGACCGCGCTGATGTGGTGCATCACCGGCGAACGGGCCTACGCGGACAAGTCCCGGGACATCCTCAACGCCTGGTCGGCGTCGCTCACCGCCATCACTGGCGCGGACGGGCCACTCGGCGCCGGACTTCAGGCCTTCAAGTTCGTCAACGCGGCCGAGTTGCTCCGGTACACCGGGTACGACGGCTGGGCCGAGGACGACATCGCCCGCTGCAAGGAGTCCTTCCTGCGCGTCTGGTATCCGGCGATCTCCGGCTACATGCTCTACGCCAACGGCAACTGGGACCTGACGTCCATCCAGTCCATCCTGGCCATCGGCGTGTTCTGCGAGGAGCCCGCCCTCTTCGAGGACGCGCTGCGCTTCGCCGCCGCCGGCGCGGGCAACGGCAGCGTCCCGCACCGCATCGTCACCGACGCGGGACAGGGCCAGGAGTCCGGCCGCGACCAGGGCCACGAGCAGCTCGCCGTCGGCCTGCTCGCGGACGCCGCGCAGGTCGCCTGGAACCAGGGCGTCGACCTGTACGCCTTCGACGGCAACCGGCTGCTGAAGAACGTCGAGTACGCCGCCCGCTACAACCTCGGCGGCGACGTGCCCTTCGTCCCCGACCTGGACCGCACCGGCAAGTACGTCAAGAAGTCCGTCTCCGCCGTCGGACGCGGAAACCTGCCCCCGATCTACGAGATGGCCTACGCGCACTACGCCGGCGTCCGGGGCCTCGACACCCCCTACACCAAGGCGGCCGTCTTCCGCGGCACGGGCGGCGCCCGGGTCGTCGAGGGCAGCAACGACGACCTGCCGAGCTGGGGCACCCTCACCTTCGCGGGCACGAAGACCCCGGCCGCGGCCGCGCCCACGGCTCCGGCCGGTGTCACGGCGGTGGGCGGCGACAAGTCCGTCACCGTGGCCTGGCTGCCGTCGGCGTGGGCCGAGTCGTACACGGTCCTGCGGGCGACCGGAGCCGACGGGCCCTACGAGACGATCGCGACCGGCCTCGGCACGCCGCAGTACACCGACCGTGGCGCCCGCCCGGGCAGGCCCTCCTACTACACGGTCACGGCCACCAACTCCCGGGGCACCAGCGCCCGTTCCGCCTGGGCGGCGGCGGTCCCCGGGCTGCCCGACCCCTGGGCGACGCGGGACGTCGGAGACGTGCGGATCCCCGGCTCGGCCGTGTTCGACGGCGAGCGGTTCGTGCTGGAGGCGTCCGGCACCGCCGACACCCACCGCCTGGCGTACTTGCCGCTGCGCGGCGACGGCACGATCACCGCGCGGATCGTGTATCCGCTCAGCTCCCAGTACTCCAAGATCGGCGTCACGATACGAGCGGGCCTGGACGCGGACGTCGCGCACGCCGCCATGCTGATCCAGGGCCTGCCGCTGCACACCTGGAGCGGCGTGTGGTCCGTACGGGCCAAGGCGGGAGCCGCCGTCAAGGGCACCGGCAGCACACCCGTGCCGCCGTCCCAGCAGCAGACGATCACGACGAGCGCCGCCTTCCCGATCTCGTCCCTCGGCACCCTGCCCGAGTCGGCGACTCCGCTTCGGGCCCCGTACGTCGAGGGCGCGGGCGACGGCTACCGGCTGCGCATGCCGTACTGGGTCCGCGTGACCCGCCGGGGCGACCGCTGCACCGGAGCCATCTCCCCGGACGGCATCCGCTGGACCGAGGTCGGCTCCACCGACGTCGACCTCGGCAGCACGGCGTACGTCGGTCTCACCCTCACCTCCTGCCTCGGCGTCGACGAGGACTACGCCGAGACCGGCACCGGCGCCTTCGACAACGTCAGCGTCGTCTCCCGGACCGCCGGCGAGGTCTGGTCCGTGCCCCGCCCGGCCACCGCCGCCGGCGACCTGCGGGCAGTCGCGGGCGCCGACGCGGTCGAGCTCGCCTGGACCGACCCGGACCTCTCCGCCCGCTACAAGGTGCTGCGCGCCACCACGGCCGACGGCCCCTACGAGACGATCGCCACCGGCATCGGCGCGGTCGGCTTCGGCACCCGCGTCCGGTACGCCGACGCCACCGGCACACCCGGCACGACGTACCACTACGCCGTCGCCAAGACCAACTGCGCCGGACGCGGCCCCCTGTCGGAGTCCGCCACGTCGACGATGCCGACACCGTCCAAGCCGCAACTCACTTCCGCCACCACGGTGTTCGCCAACAAGGGCGTGCCCTTCAAGCACCTCCTGCGCGCGTCTCACGAACCCATACGGTTCGCCGCGGACGGGCTGCCCGACGGCCTGCGCGTCGACAAGCGCACCGGCCTGATCTCCGGAACACCCACGCAGACGGGCGAGTTCAAGGTCACCACCAGCGCGGGCAACGCCGCCGGAGACGACGGCGGCGCCCTCACCCTCACGGTGGGCACCCCGCCGCCGGCGCCCTGGACCTACGGCGACCTCGGGGACGTAGTCCTCGACGACCGCGCCTACGGCACCCTCGGCGTGGTCGCCGTCCGCACCCCCGGCAGCACCGCCCACGAGGACGGGACCTTCGTGGTGCGCGGCGCCGGAACCGACCTCGCCGTCAACAACCAGGGCATGACCGGCCAGTTCGTACGACGGCCCGTCACCGGTGACTGCGAGGTCACCGCCCGTCTGGTCTCCCGCGCCGGAGCCACCGGCGACCGGGTCGGCCTGCTCATGGCCAAGTCCCTGTCGCCGTTCGACCAGGCGGCCGGGACGATCGTCACCGGCGGCACGAGCGCCCAGCTGATGCTGCGCCCGACCGTCGCCGGCAAGTCCACGTTCACGGGCAACGCGGCGGTCACCGCCCCCTGCCTGCTGCGGCTGAAGCGCACCGGGACGCACTTCACCGCATCCGTCTCGTCCGACGACGGCGCCACCTGGACCCCCCTCGCCGAGGGAGACATCCCCGGCTTCGGTGACGCCCCCTACTACGTGGGCCTCGTGGTCTGCTCCCGCAGCCCCCTGACCCACAGCACCACCGAGTTCGACGAGGTGAGCATCACCCCCATGTAGTCCTCCACGGATCGGAGAACCCCACATGAGCCGCACGTCCCCCCACACGCACCACGAGGGCGGCCAGGTGAGCCGCCGCGGTCTGCTCAAGACCGCCGGCGGCCTCACCGCGGCCCTCGCCCTCGGCGCCACCGCCACCGCCACCACGGCGGACGCGGCCCCGGCGACCTTCACCCACCCCGGCATGCTGCACAACGCCGGCGACATCAACCGCGCCAAGGTCAGGGTCGCCGCGGGCGACGACCCCTGGGCCTCCGGCTGGCGCCGGCTGACCGCCAACTCCCACTCGGCGTCCACCTGGACGCCCCGCGCCACCGCCACGATCATCCGCGGCGGCACCGGCGAGAACTACCCCCAGCTCTACAACGACATCCACGCCGCCTACCAGAACGCGCTGCGCTGGCACGTCGGCGGCACCGCCGCGAACGCCGACTGCGCGGTGCGCATCCTCAACGCCTGGTCGTCCACCCTCACCGGCATCACCGGAAACGCCGACCGGTACCTGGCCGCCGGCCTCTACGGCTGGCAGTTCGCGAACGTCGCCGAACTCATGCGCGGCTACGCCGGGTTCGACCTGGGCCGGTTCAAGACGATGATGCTCAACGTCTTCTACCCGCTGAACGACCGGTTCCTCCGCGAGCACAACGACGCCTGCATCACCAACTACTGGGCCAACTGGGACCTGTGCAACATGGCCTCGATCATGGCCATCGGGATCCTGTGCGACGACGGCGCCAAGTACGACCAGGCCGTCACCTACTTCAAGAGCGGCGGCGGCAACGGCCAGATCCAGCGGGCCGTGCCGTTCCTCTACCCGAACGTCGAGGGCTACGACCTCGGCCAGTGGCAGGAGTCGGGCCGCGACCAGGGCCACACCGTCATGGGCATGGGCCAGATGGGCGCCCTGTGCGAAATGGCCTGGAACCAGGGCGACGACCTGTACTCCTACGACGGAAGGCGGTTCATGAAGGCGGCCCAGTACGTCGCCAAGTACAACCTGAACATGAACGTGCCCTACACCACCTACACCTGGGGCAGCGGCCAGACCTGCTCCCAGCAGTCACAGACCGTGATCGGCTCCGGATCGCGCGGCCAGGTCCGCCCGGTGTGGGCGATGCTCCACTACCACTACGGCCGGCGCCTGCTCCTCGACGACAAGTACATCGCCCAGATGTGCTTCTCCGTCGCCCCCGAGGGCGGAGGAGGCGACTACGGCACCACCAGCGGCGGCTTCGACCAGCTCGGCTTCGGCACGCTGATGTACGCCAAATAGCGTCTCCGCTGCCCAAGAGTCCGCCAAATAGCGGTCAAGCGGGCTCGTGCACCGGAATACCGATGGGCGATGTGGTGCTCTGGTGTTTCCGGTGCACGAGCGCGGCGAAGGGCTGGTGGGCGTATGACGGCAGGCCAGGCGGATCCCGTGGTCAGGAGCCCGTACGGGGCCGTACGCGGCAGGTACGAGCGGGGAGTCGCGGTCTTCCGCGGTATCCCGTACGCCGCGCCCCCCTTCGGCCCCCGCCGCTTCCGCCCGCCCGTACCCCTGCCCCCCTGGGACGGCGTCCTCGACGCCGGTGCCTTCGGCCCCACCCCGCCCAAGCCGCCGTACTCCGAGGCCTTCGCGCACTACCTGTCCGACCCGGTCGTGCCGGGCGACGACTGCCTCAACCTCAACGTCTGGACCCCGCAGCCGGATCCCGGAGCCCGGCTCCCCGTCCTGGTCTGGCTGCACGGCGGCGCCCTGACCAGGGGTTCGTCCGCCGTCCCCGTCTACGACGGCCATGCCTTCGCCCGCGACGGCGTCGTGTGCGTCTCGGTCAACTACCGGCTGGGCGTCGAAGGCTACGGACTGTTCCCGGACACGCCCCCGAACCTCGGCCTGCGCGACCAGATCGCCGCCCTGACCTGGGTGCACGAGGCCATCGAGGCCTTCGGCGGCGACCCCGGCCGCATCACCCTCTTCGGCCAGTCCGCCGGGGCGATCAGCATCGGCGCCCTCATCGCCGCCCCGCAGACGCAGGGGCTGGTCCGGCGGGCAGTCCTGCAGAGCGGGCCGCCAGAGGCGTCCGAGCGGGCCAAGGTACGGCGGATGGTGCGCCGCATGGCTTCCCGGCTGAAGATCCCCGCCACCGCCGAGGCCTTCGCCGCCGTCGACCGCGACCTGCTGCTGCACACCCAGGCCGAGGTGGGCAGGCTCAGCAGCCCGGTGGTCGGCGGCCCCGCCTTCGGCATCGTCATCGACGGCGACACCGTCCCGCGCGACCCCCTTCAGGCCCTCACCGAGGGCGGCGCCGCCCCGGGCGTCGAGCTGATGACGGGCTGGACCCGCGACGAGTACCGGCTGTGGCTGGTCCCGGGCGGCCTGCTGGAGCGCGTCGACCGCCTCGGAGCCGTCGCCCTCGCGGGAGCCATGGCCCGCTGCCACTGCGGCAGCGAGGTCCCGCGCGGCTACCGCGCCCTGCACCCCGAAGCGGGCACGGCGGAGATCGTCGGCCAGCTGGTCACCGACCACCTCCTGCGCATCCCCCTGCACCACCTGGCCGACGCCCGTACGGAACCGTCGTACGTCTACGAGTTCGCCTGGCCCTCCAACCTGCCCGACCTCGGCTCCTGCCACGCGCTGGAGCTCGGCTTCGTCTTCGACACCGGGGACGTCCCGGAGGCCCGCAAACTGGCCGGAGAAGGCGCCCCGCAGGAACTGGCCGACGCCATGCACGCCGCCTGGGTCCGCTTCGCCACGGACGGCGACCCGGGCTGGGAACGCTGGGACGAGACCCACCCCGTGCGCGTCTTCGGAGACCGCGCACCGGACGCCGAGAACGGCGTGGCCTACACGGCGTACGGCCCCCGCGACCGCGAACTCGCCCTCTGGGCGACCGACGCCGCGCTCACGCCTGAGGAGTCCACACCCGCTTTGGTCCCTGTCGACGATTCACCCGCACGCGGTATGGAACTGCGGTCAGCCGTACGGCGGCTGCGACGCTCCGGCGCCCTCCGCCGACACTGACGACGCTCACGCCGGCGGCGCCCCCACCGAGTCCCGCACCACCACGTGCGTGCCCAGCAGCAGGTGCTCGTCCGGTGCGCCCGGCGTGTGTTCGAGGGCTGTGCGGACGGCGAGGCGGCCGAGTTCCTCGTAGGGGACGTGCACCGTCGTCAGGGCGGGGTGCAGGTCGCGGGCGAACGGGATGTCGTCGTAGCCGGCGAGGGAGACGTCGCCGGGGACGGTCAGGCCCGCCTCGTGCAGGGCCGTGAGGGCGCCTGCCGCGACCATGTCGGTGGCGGCCACGACGGCCGTGAAGTCCAGGTTCTCCTTGAGGGCTTGCTGCATGAGGCGGTGGCCCGCGTCCCGGGTGAAGTCGCCGTGCAGGAGTAGGGACGGGTCGGGGGTGAGGCCCCGGGCCCGGTGCGCCGCGAGATAGCCGCGCTCGCGGCCCAGGGCCGTGGTGTGGTCCGCCCTGCCGCCGAGGAACAGCACCCGGCGGTGGCCCTGGGCGAGGACGTGGGCGACCAGGGTGTAGGCGCCGCCCTCGTTGTCGTACTCGATGACCGTCACCGGGGCGCCGGGGTCCAGCGGCGGCCTGCCGCACAGGACCAGGCGCGAACCCGCCGAGGCGAGGGAGTCGGCCATGCGGTGGGTGCGTTCGCGGTACTCGGGGGTGTCGGCGGTGCCGCCGACCAGGATCACGGCGGCGGCCCGCTGGGCGCGCATCATCTCGACGAACTCCAGCTCGTGCCGGACGTCGCCCTCCGTGCTGCACACCAGGCAGAGGTGGCCTAGGCGGGTCGCCTCGCGCTCCACGCCGTGGGCCATGTGCGCGAACGACGGGCCGGTGATGTCCTCCAGCACGAACGCCAGCGTGGGCGTGCCGACGCCCGCGACCGCCTTCGCCCGCGCGTCGGCCACGTAGTCCAGCTCACGGACCGCCCGCATCACGCGCCCGCGCGTCGCCGCGCTCACCGGGTACACACCGCCGAGCACCCGGGACACCGTCGACGCCGAGACCCCCGCGCGGGCCGCCACGTCCCGGATGGTGCTGCGGCTCGCGTCCCCGCTCTTCCTCGTCATGACTGCCTCGTCTCTCCGGGCGCCGGTCCGCACCCACCCCTCGGGAACTGCGGCAACACCATGGCAACCGGTTCCCTGGACGGAGGCTAGCAGTGGGGAGGGGAGGGGGAGGAGTGGTGTGCGCGGACCGGTGTCAGGGTCGGGTGTCGAGTCATCCCTGGAAGGCGGGCCGGTGGGCAGCGGCCGGTTTGCCGGACCGGCAACAGGAGTGGCAGACCCGGGCCCCGGTGGGCGACGGTGGGTCCGTGACCGACAACATCGCAGCAGGATCGCCCGCGTCCGGAATCTCCTGGCCTGCCGACGGATACGTCGGGGACCCCGCGGTGCAAGCGGAGTGGGACAACCGGTACGCCGACCGACAACAGTTGTGGAGCGGCCGGCCCAACGGTGCGCTCGTGGCGGAGGTCGCCGGACTCACACCCGGGCGGGTACTCGATGTCGGCTGCGGCGAGGGCGCGGACGCCGTCTGGCTCGCGCGCCGCGGCTGGGAGGTGACCGCGCTCGAGGTCTCGGGCGTGGCGCTGGAGCGGGCGGCCGGACACGCGCGGGACGCCGGCCTCGCCGTTCACTGGGTACACGCCGCACTCACCGAGGCGGCGCTCCCGACCGCCTCCTTCGACCTGGTCTCCGCGCAGTACCCGGCCTTGCTGCGCACCCCCGACGCCGCGGCCGAGCGAGCGCTCCTCGCGGCCGTCGCACCCGGCGGCGTGCTGCTGGTCGTACACCACGCGGGGGTGGACACCCAGCAGGCGGACGACGGCGGCTTCGATCCGGCTGACTACGTCTGGCCCTCGATGGTCGTCGACGCACTCGACGACGACTGGGAGGTGGAGGTGAACGAACAACGGCCGCGAGTGGCACCCGACGGTGGCGCCGGCGCGCACCATACCGACGACCTGGTGCTGCGCGCGCGCCGGCTGCGCTGAGAGACCCCTCGGCCGGACGCAGTCCCTCACGCCCTACGCCGCCCCCAGCGTCCCCGCGATGTCCGAGATCGCCTCCGGGCCCACCCGGCAGCAGCCGCCGATCAGGCGGGCGCCGGACCGCTGCCAGCCCTTCACCTGGTCGGCGGTGAAGGTGGCGCGGCCGGTCCAGGCGCGGGCGTCGGCGTCCCAGGTCTCGCCGCTGTTGGGGTAGACGACGACCGGCTTGCCGGTGACCCGGGCCGCGATCGCGGCGGCGGTGTCCGCGTCCTCGGGCGCGCAGCAGTTCACGCCGACCGCGATCACCTCGTCCGCGTCGGCGGCCAGGGCGAAAGCCTCCTCCAGCGGCTGCCCGGCGCGCGTGCGGCCACCGGCGACGGAGTACGTCAGCCAGGCCGGCACCCCGAGCCCGCGCACCGCCCGCAGCAGGGCGGTGGCCTCGTCGGCGTCGGGGACCGTCTCCAGGGCGAGGACGTCGGGGCGGGCGGCGGCCAGCACCTCCAGGCGGGGGCGGTGGAAGCGCTCCAGCTCGTCGACCGTGAGGCCGTAGCGCCCCCGGTACTCGGAGCCGTCCGCGAGCATCGCCCCGTACGGGCCGGCCGAGGCCGCCACCCACAACGGGCGGGAGACGCGGGCGAGCCGGGCCGCGTCGCGTGCCGACTCGACGCTGAGCGCCATGAGTTCGGCCGCCCGGTCGTGGTCGATGTCGTGCTTGGCGAAGCCCTCGAACGTGGCCTGGTAGCTGGCCGTGATCGCCACGTCAGCGCCCGCCCGGAAGTAGGCGAGATGCGCCTCGGTGATCGCCTCCGGCTGCTGCGCGAGCAGCCGCGCCGACCACAGCTCGTCGCTCAGGTCGTGCCCGGCCGACTCGAGCTGGTTGGACATGCCGCCGTCGAGGACGACCGTCCCGGCGGCGAGGGCTTCGGCGAGGGTGAGGGTGCTGGTCATACGGACGACCGTAGTCCAGATCCGGCGGCGGACCCCAGCCGATTGTGTCCAGTACATGAACAGGTCGCCCAACATGTGGGATGGCGGGTTACGATCACGGCCCTCCCCCCTCCGCTCGTCAGGAACGCCCATGACCGTCCCCAGCCCCGCCGAGGCCACCGAACCCGTCGAGCCGGCCCCGGCGCCCCCTCCCCGCCGTACCTTCGGCCTGGCCGCCGCCACGGCCCTCGTCATGGGCAACATCATCGGCGGCGGCATCTTCGCCCTGCCCGCCACCGTCGCCCCCTACGGCACGATCAGCCTGCTCGCCTTCGTCGTGCTCTCGGCCGGCGCGGTCGCCCTCGCGCTGCTCTTCGGCAGGCTGGCGCGGCGCAGCCCGGTCACGGGCGGGCTGTACGTCTACCCGCGGGACGCGTTCGGCGAGTTCGCCGGGTTCCTGTCGGCCTGGTCGTACTGGACGATGTGCTGGGTCAGCATCGCCGCCCTGGCCGTCGCGGTCGTCGGCTACGTCGACGTCCTGATACCCCTGCACGGCAACCACGTCCTCCAGGCCGTCGTCGCCATGGCCGCTCTCTGGCTGCCCGCCGCCGCCAACTTCGCGGGCACCCGCTGGGTCGGCACGGTGCAGGTCGTCTCCACCGTCCTGAAGTTCGTACCGCTGCTCCTGCTCGCCACCATCGGCCTGTTCTTCGTCGACACGGACAACTTCGGCCCGTTCAACGCCTCCGGTCAGAGCGTCTCCGGAGCGCTGGCCGCCTCCGCCGCGCTGCTGCTGTACAGCTTCCTCGGGGTGGAGTCGGCCGCGGTGAGCGCGGGCGAGGTCCGCGACCCCGAGCGGACCGTCGCCCGGGCGAGCGTCCTCGGCACGCTGGCCTCGGCCCTGGTCTACATCCTCGGCACGGTCGCCGTCTTCGGCCTCGTCCCGCACAGCGAACTCATCGACTCCGGCGCCCCGTTCGCCGACGCCGTGAACGCCCTCACCGGCAGCTCCTGGGGCGGCACCGCCATCGCCCTGGTCGCCGTCGTCTCGATCACCGGCTGCCTCAACGGCTGGATCCTCATGGCCGCGCAGATGCCGTACGCCGCCGCGCGCGACGGTCTCTTCCCCGCGCCCTTCGCCCGGGTCGGCAAGGGCGGCGTGCCCGGCTTCGGCGTCTGGGCCTGCGCGGTCCTCGGCACGCTCCTCATCGCCCTCAACTACACGGCGGGCCCGGACACCACGTTCCGCGTCCTCGTCCTGATCACCACGTTCACCGGCTGCGTGCCGTACCTGTTGTCGGCGGCGGCCCAGCTCTACTGGCTGGCCCGCGGCACCCGCGAACGCGTCCGCCCCGCCGGCCTGGTCCGCGACCTGATCGTCGCCGTCCTCTCCTTCGGCTTCTCGTTCTGGCTGATCGCGGGCGCCGGATACGCGGCCGTCTACCAGGGCGTGCTGTTCCTGTTCGCCGGGATCCCGGTGTACGTGTGGCTGCGGGGGCGGCGGGAGGCGGCCGCCTAGTACTCCCACAGCAGGAACGAGCTGTCGTCACCGGGACGCCGGTAACCGTCCAGGTACCGACCGGTTTCCAGCGCGTCGGCGGTGCAGTGCAGCAGTGCGGGCAGGGAGGCCCACATGGGGTGGGAGGACAAGTGGGAGGCGCCCAGCTTGTCGTGCTCGTGGATGCGCTCGTGCGGCCGGGAGACGTCCAGGTGGAGCACACCGCCCGTGCCGTCGGAGGCGAAGGGGATCCACTCCGGGGCGTAGGCGGGGGGAGACCCGTCACCCCAGACCTTCGTCTTGGACCGCCAGTCGGTCACGACCTCCTCGGTGCTCAGGATCCGGTAGCAGGGCGGCAGGCAGAAGCTGCCGCTGCCGTTGTGGCCCAGCAACAGGAGCGCGTGGTCGGGGTCGAGACGCGTGCCGAGCTGTTCCTCGGCCCGGGCGATGTCCGCCGGGGTGGCCGCGGGAGCCAGCTCCCGGGCGCTCCCGCGTTCCTCGAGCCAGCGTTCCACCCGCTGCCACGACTCGCCGAGCGGAGCGGGTTCCATGTGTCCTCCTGCCGGTCTCGCAAGAACCTCACCGTAAGCTGACGGGATGCCTGAAGTCGCCGTGGCGGAAGCCGAGTTTCGCGAGATCTTCGATTCCGCGGCCCCCGGAGGGACGACCCTCGTACCTCTCACGCACAACCCGTCGAACGGCGTCACCGCGGGCGTGTGGCGCGTCACGGGCGGCGGCCGGTCGGCCGTCCTGAAGGTGCTGACGCGGACGAAGGAGACCAGCGCCACGTGGGCCGCCTCCAACGACCCCCGGCACTGGAACTTCTGGCGCCGTGAGGCGTACGTCTACCAGTCGGGGCTCGCCCAGGTCTGGCAGCGGCACGGCATCCGCGCACCCCGGCTGCTGGCCTGCGCCGAACGCCCCGACGGTGACCTGGCGTTGTGGCTGGAGGACGTGCCGGGCGAACCGGCGACGGGCTGGCCGCTCTCCCGGCACGTCGAGCACGCGCACCGGCTCGGGGCCGCGCAGGGCGCGGTGGGCGCCGGGGAGGACCGGCCGTGGCTGTCGCAGCGCTTCCTGCGCGACTACACCGCCGGCAAGACGACCGGCCAGGACTTGCTCGACGACGACGAGGCATGGCGACACCCCCTGATCCGGGAGCACTTCCCGGCGGGCCTGCGCGAGGACATGGTCCGCCTCCGCCACGACCGGGAGTGGTTCCTCACGGTCATGGAGTCCCTGCCACGCGCCTTCTGCCATCTCGACCAGTGGCCGGCCAACGTCCGCTCCGACGGCCAGGGCAGTGCCGTCCTCGACTGGGCGTTCGCGGGGGACGGGGCGCTCGGCGAGGACCTCGGCAACTACCTCCCCGACTGCGTCTTCGACCTGTTCGTCCCCGCCGCCGACCTCCCCGGCCTGGCCAAGGCGGCGTACGACGCGTACGTGCACGGCCTGCGCGAGAGCGGCTGGCGCGGCGACGAACGGTTCGTACGGCTCGGCGTGTGCGCCTCAGCCGTGAAGTACGACTGGCTCACCGCACTGATGCTCGCCCGGGCGGACGACGAGCAGCCGGCCTACGGCGGCCAGGGCACTGTCCCCGCCGGACTCCGCTACCGCGAACGCGGCCTGGCCCTCGCCTTCCTCGCCGAATGGGCGGCCGAGGCCCGGCTGCTGGCTCCCCGGCTCGGCTTCCCTCAGGCGCCGAGCGGCCGCTGACACCGGACGTCCGAGGCTCGTTGCCGGGAGAAGGGAAGGGCATGGCCCGCGTCGTCGAGTTGTCGTACTACCCAGTCAAGGGATGCGCCGGGACATCGGCGACCGAGGCACTGGTGATCCCCGCCGGGCTGGCGCACGACCGCAGCTTCATGGTCGTCAGCGAGGAGGGGGTGTACCGGACCCAGCGCCGGGATCCCCGGCTGGCCGTCATCCGGCCCGCCCTCACCGCCGATGGCGAACGCCTCACGCTCAGCGCGCCGGGGACCGAGGACCTGCACCTGCGGGTGGACACCACCGGTGCCCGGCAGAAAGTGGACCTGTTCGGGACCGCTTACCAGGGCATCGACCAGGGCGACACGGCGGCCGACTGGCTCTCGGAGGTGCTGCGCGCCCCGAGCCGGCTCGTGCGCGTACCGCCGGAACACGACCGGGTGACCGACGGCATGACACCCGGCACCTCCGGCTACGCCGACAGCTGCGCCCTGCACGTCGTCTCGCGCTCCACCCTCGGCCTCCTCAACCGGAAACTGAGCGAACGCGGCGCGAGCCCGCTGCCGATGAACCGTTTCCGCCCCAACATCGTGCTCGACGGCGGAGACGAACCCGGCGGCAGGAACGAAGGTGATGGCTGGGACGAACCGCACACCGAGGACCGCGTCCGTCACCTCCGCATCGGCGACGCCGAACTGGGCTACGCCAAGCTCGCCATCCGCTGCGCCGTCACCCTGGTCGAGCAGGAGTCCGGGGACAGGGCGGGCCCCGAACCGCTGCGCACCCTCGCCGGTTACCGGCGGGCGTCCGAGGGCGGCGTCGCCTTCGGCGCGAAGTTCGCCGTGCTGCGGCCCGGCAGGGTGGCCGTCGGCGACGACGCGGTCGTCACGTCGTGGGGCGAGTCCGAGCTGTGAGCCTCACCGCCGTGCGCGGCCCGCATGCCGGCCGCCGCCTCGGTGGCGCCGGCCGCGTCGCGCCGCCATCGGCACGGCGAGGCTGACGACGAGGGCCAGTCCGAGGGCGTACGGCCACCAGCCGAAGCCGACGTCCTCCGACGCGCCGGCGCTCCGGGGGGCCACGGCGCCGGACGCGGACGCCCCGGGCGCGGTCGGAGAGGGACGCGGGGCGGTCTTCGCGGTCAGGGCGACGTCGTTCCCGTCTCCCGCCCGGTAGTCGATGCGGTAGGTGGTGTCGCCGAGCTTCAGGCGGGCGCCTTGCCGCAGCCCCTCGAACGCTCCCGAGATCCTGCCGTCGCCCTTGTGGTCGAGGACCGTGACCTCACGAGCCGGCCGGCCCCGGCCTCCGAGGGCAGAGACGTCGAGGTCCCCGGCCAGCCGTACCGTCCCCGTCACTTTCAGCGGCTTGCCGCGCAGGACCAGGGTGCCCTTGGAGCTCTGCGTGTAGGCGCCGTTCACGGTGAGGCCGGTGGTCACGGCACCGTCGTTCGTCACCGCTCCCGCGACCGTGCCCCTGCCGGTGAGCGTGGTCGCGACGCGCAGACCCGCCGGGCCCGTGTCAAGCCGCGTCCCGGCCGCCGTGAGCCGTATGGCCCTGCTGCGGGTGAGCGTGGCGCCCTTGCGCAGGGCCAGCGTGCCCCTGGAGACGGTGGTCGTCCCGGTGTACGTGACGGCGGGACCCGTCAGGGTCGTCGTGGCGGCTCCCGACTGGGTGAGCGAGCCGCTGCCGCCGATGCGGGAGAGGGTGAGGGGCCGGTTCCTGTTGCGCAGGACGAGCGAGCCGTCGTTGACGACCTTGTAGCGGGCGCCCGCCGTGTACAGCCCGCCGTCCCCGCCCCGCTTCCCGCTGCCCAGGCGCAGCACCGCCCCCTTCTCCACCGTCGTGGAGCCGTCGTAGTACTGGACGGCCGCGAAGGTCACGTCGTTGCCGGGAGTGCCGGCGATGACGATGTCGCCGGCGCCGGGGGCCGAGAGGGTGTCGTGGAATACGCCGCCGCCGATGGGGGCGCCGAGCGTCACCGGGCCGTCGTAGTCGAAGGTGAGGCGGGAACGGGAGCGGGCGGCCAGGAGGTTGATGTAGACCGTCTCGGCGGTCCCCGGCATGAAGATCCTGTTGGTCGTGCCATCGCCCCACTGGACGTTCGCGCCCTTGATGTTGGTGCCGCGCTTGTTGACGTTCTTGCGGGCGGGCGTCCAGTTGAGGGCCGGGTCGCTGAGCGACGGGTCGCTGTCGCCGCCCCGGTCCGACCAGCTGTACTGGCCGGTGAGGATCACCTTGCCGCCGGGCCGCGACTGGACGTTGATGTCGCTGCCGTACTCGCGCTGGTAGAAGTCCATGCCCATCGTGACGGTCCGGCCGAGCGGCGTGTCGACGGTCCAGGTGCCCTGGTTGAGGACCTTGCGGACGTTCGGGAGCGAGGTCGCGTACTCCGGGCGGCCCGCGTTCAGCTGGGTACCGTTGTCGATCACCCCGGAGAAGGAGTGCGTGCCCGACACGTCCCAGGTGCCCCACAGGAACCTCGGCTGGGTGATCAGCCCGGAACCGCTGATGGTGCCCAGGTTGTACGCGCTCGTCAGCGACAGCCGCAGGGTGCCGTCGACCCGGATGTTGTCCTGGTTGAGGCGGAACGCCGGGGTGTTGTACGGGAAGTGGCCGATCAGTCCCGTCGTACCGCCGTCGCCGTACTGGAGGGTTGCCCCGCGCTCCACCGTGACCGCCGGCGGGTCCGGGTTGGCGACGGTGACGTACGGGTGGTTCCCGCCCAGCGTCCGCACCCGCTGCCGGGACTCGGGGAGCGTGAAGTCGCTGTCCTTGGTGAGGACCAGGGTCCCGCTGCCGCGCACCGTGAGCGTGCCCTCGCCGCGGAACACGCCGTCGTACGTCGTCGTCCCGGGCGGCACGGTGACGACCGTGTCGCCGCCGAGCGTCACGTCCCGGTCGGCCAGCACGTCGGCGGTGACGTCCCGTGGACCGGCGGCCACCGCCGGGGGAGCGGCGAGCAGGGAGGCGACCGCCGCGAGGACACCGGCGGCCGCTGCTGTGGTGTGGGTGAGACTGCGCACGGGAGGGGAGACGCGGGGGGCGGGCGGCCGATAACAGAAAATCGACGGTTGCCGTTCCACCGCTCAGTGCCGGGCGAACTGCACACGCGTCGGCTGTACGGCGTCCGGACGAATCGCGATGCCGTCGACGGTGAGCTGTTCGCCGTAGATGTCGGTGAGCCTCAGGGCGCCGCCGCAGCCCGTGCCGCCGGGGGAGAGGAAGTAGTTGTACTCGGTCCGGGTCAGCCGGCTCCATCCGCTGCCGGTCTTCACCTCCAGCCGGGCCAGCGGGTTGCGGTGGCCGAGCGCCTGGATGCCGCACCAGTGGCTGCTGGAGCCGGTCTTGTAGCGGATCGAGACGGTGTCGGACGTGCTGGGGCTCAGCAGGCTCCAGGTGATCGGGATCCGGCCGGCGGAGAGGCCGGCGAGTTTGGCGAAGGCCTCTTTGCTGAGGTCGAGCTGCCCGGGGGCGCAGGGCAGCGGGCATTCGTTGGTGACCCGGACCGTGACGGAGGCGCCGTTCGCCGCGCGGACGAGGATGTGCGCACCGCACGCCTTGGACGTCTCGTAGTCGGTGTGGTTCATCGCCGCGACCATGAGGTCGGGGCTCGGGCCGTACAGACAGGCGCCGTCGCCGTCCGCGGCGTCGTAGTGGGTGGCGACCCCCTTGTAGGTGACCTGGGGCTGGATACGTCCCGCCAGCGGTGCCGTGCCGGACGCGGGCCGCGGTGAGGACCGGGGGGCGCTGGTGGGCGAGGGCCGCGCCGACGGGGTGGTCGTGGTCGGCGTCGGGGATGCCTTGGACTGCTTCGGCTGCCCCTTCGCCTTCGGCTTCTGCTTCGGTGCGGGCTTCCGCGCCGGTGCCGTGGGCGTGGCACTCGACCGGTGGCCGGCGGAGGGATCGGCAGCGGACTGCACGGTGTCCGGCTCGCCGTCGGGGCGGAGCACCATCACCAGCGACAGCAGAAGTCCCACCGCCGCCACACCGACGGCGGAGACGAGGACACTGCGTCGCTTGCTCGGGCGACGGCGGTGAGAACGGGATGCCACGGGTGGGTCCTTACGTGGTTCAGGACTTCAGGAGTCCAGGAGGATGCACGCTTTCGACCTACCAGTGGCCGCCGGGGCCGGAAAGGTTGCCGGTGAGTCGTCCCGTCAGACCCGTTGACCTCCTCGTGGCGCACCCTTACCTTTTCGGCGTTCGTAATGACAGATGGTGTTCGAAATGTCAGACGATGCATCAGGTGATGTATCAGGCGACGCATCGGACAACGCCGTGTGTCCCCCAGTGAGAGGCAGGCCCCACCGCATGAGCCGCGACCGCGACCACGCTCTGCCCGAACCCCCCAGCCGCAGGCTGCTGCTGAAGGGCGCCGCAGCCGCCGGTGCCCTGGCCGCCGTCCCCGCCGTCCCGGGTGTGGCCCAGGCCGCCACCCAGGCCAGGCCCCCGAAGCCGGCTCCCTTCGTGAACCCGCTCGTCCGCAACCGGGCCGACCCGCACATCAACCGGCACAAGGACGGCTTCTACTACTTCACCGCCACCGCCCCCGAGTACGACCGCATCATCCTGCGCCGCTCCCGGACCCTGAACGGCCTGGGCACGGCCGACGAGTCCGTGATCTGGCGCGCTCACCCCACGGGCAACATGGGCGCGCACATCTGGGCGCCCGAACTGCACCGCATCGGCGGCAAGTGGTACATCTACTTCGCCTCCGCGCCCGCCGAGGACGTGTGGGCGATCCGCATATGGGTGCTGGAGAACGCCCATCCCAACCCCTTCAAGGGCACCTGGGTGGAGAAGGGCCAGGTGAAAACGGCCTGGGAAACCTTCTCCCTGGACGCCACCACCTTCACCCACCGGGGCAAGCGCTACCTCGCCTGGGCGCAGCACGAGCCCGGCCTGGACAACAACACCGGCATCTTCCTGTCCGAGATGGCGAACCCCTGGACCCTGAAGGGCCCGCAGGTGCGGCTCTCCACCCCGGAGTACGACTGGGAGTGCATCGGCTTCAAGGTCAACGAGGGCCCGTACGTCATCAAGCGCAACGGCCGCCTCTTCATGACGTACTCGGCCAGCGCCACCGACTTCAACTACTGCATGGGCCTGCTGACCGCGGACGCCGACAGTCACCTCCTGGACCCCATGAGCTGGTCCAAGTCACCGACCCCGGTCTTCACCAGCAACGACACCACCAAGCAGTACGGCCCCGGCCACAACTGCTTCACCGTCGCCGAGGACGGCCGCACCGACGTCCTCGTCTACCACGCCCGCCAGTACAAGGAGATCAACGGCGACCCGCTGAACGACCCCAACCGGCACACCCGCATCCAGAAGCTCGGCTGGAAGCCGGACGGCACCCCGGACTTCGGCATCCCGGTGGCCGACACCGTGACGGCGGGTGACTGAGATGAGACGCGCGTACGCGGTCCTCCTCGCCCTGTGCCTGGGCATGTTCGGCGCCCTCGCCACCGCCGGCCCCGCCCAGGCAGCGCCCCAGACCATCACCAACGGCACGCAGTTCAAGGACACCTCCGGCAACCCCGTCCACGCGCACGGCGGCGGGGTCCTCAAGGTCGGCTCCTACTACTACTGGTTCGGCGAGCACCGCAACGCCGACAACACCTTCCGGTACGTCGACGCCTACCGCTCGACCGACCTGAAGAACTGGGAGTTCCGCAACCACGTCCTGACCGAGGCCAGCGACCCGGAGCTGGCGACCGCCAACATCGAGCGGCCGAAGGTCATGTACAACGCCTCCACCGGCAAGTTCGTGATGTGGATGCACAAGGAGAACGGCACCGACTACAGCGAGGCCCGCGCCGCCGTCGCCGTCTCCGACACCGTCGACGGAAACTACACCTGGAAGGGCAGCTTCCGCCCGCTCGGCCAGCACATGTCCCGCGACATCACGGTCTTCGTCGACACCGACGGCGCCGGATACATGATCTCCGCCGCCCGCGAGAACTACGACCTCCAGATCTACCGCCTCACCGCCGACTACACCGGCATCGCGAGCCTGGTCGCCAACCCCTGGCCGGGCGGCCACCGCGAGGCCCCGGCCCTGTTCAAGCGGGGTGGCGTGTACTTCATGCTGACCTCGGGCGCCACGGGCTGGAACCCCAACCAGCAGCAGTACGCCACGGCCACGAGCATCTCCGGCCCCTGGTCGGCCATGAAGAACATCGGCGACTCGACGGCCTACGGCTCGCAGACCGCGTTCGTGCTGCCGGTCCAGGGCACCTCCGGTACCTCGTACCTCTACCTGGGCGACCGCTGGGGCAACTCCTTCGGCGGGACCGTCAACGACTCGCGGTACGTCTGGCTGCCGCTGACCTTCTCCAACTCGACCACGATGGCCATGTCCTGGTCGCCGGAGGTCACCGTCGACACGGCCGCCGGGACCGTCTCCGGCACGAGCGCCACGTACAACACCCTCGTCGCCCGCCACTCGTCCAAGTGCGCGGACGTGACCAGCCAGTCGCTGTGGGCCGGTGCCCAGCTCAAGCAGTACGACTGCAACGGCGGCAGCAACCAGAAGTACTGGTTCAAGTCCGTCGGAAGCGGTTACTACCAGCTGATGGTCAGGAACAGCTCCCTGTGCGTGCAGGAGAACGCGAGCACGGTCACGCAGGAGAACTGCTCCTCCGCGACGAGCCAGCAGTGGTCGCTGACCACCACCGGCTCGTACGTGAACGTCAAGTCGCGTGCGTCCGGCGAGTGCCTGGACGTGAACGGCGCGTCGACCGCCAACGGCGCCGCGCTCATCACATACACGTGCAACGGCGGCACCAACCAGCAGTGGACGCGCGGGACCTGACAACCGCCGGGACGGCCGCTACGCCAGCAGGTCGATCGCGTCGATCGCCGTCCCCGCACTGAGGAAGCCGGTCGCCCCCGACCCGCTCACCACGTCGATCCTGAGCACGTTGTACTGGCTCGCGTCCGTCTTCCAGGCGGACGCCGGGACGCTGTACGTGAACGTGTGGTTGTTGCCGCGGTACGAACCGTTGGTCAGCGACCGGGTGTTCGGCTGGGTGGGCGGGGAGGGGATGGCCGACGTCCAGGCATCGTTCACCGTCACCTGCGGGCGGCCGTTGGCGTACGCCGTCGTCACCCCGATCCGCAGGGTGTGCGCGGCCGCCGCCTGGGCCGCCGCCAGCCGGAAGTACACCAGGATCCCGCTGTTGACGTCCTTCCAGAGGTAGCAGGGGAAGGCCGCGGTCTCGCCGTCGCCGATGACGACGTTCCCCGTCCAGGACGCGGCCCGTACGTCGGAGGGATGCGCGTACGTCATCAGGTCCGCGTTCTTGAACCCGGCCGGCGTGCCGTTCCAGTCGCCGATCCGCCAGATCGCGCTCGCATTGGACGGGTCGTTGGAGGACGGGATGGCGATCGTGTTCAGGGTGGTCGTGCCGCCCGCCGACACGCTCACCGAGGTGGTGTACACCGCCAGCTCGCCCTTGTAGACGGTCAGCGTGTACGTGCCCGGCAGCACGCCCGGGACGGAGAAGAAGCCGTCCGAGGAACGCGCCGAACCCCAGTACTGCGCCGCCGCGTTGGCCAGGCCCACGGTGTACGGGTACGCCGTGTTCCGCCCGGATATCCCGACCCCCGCCACCTTGCCCCGGCCGCTCGCCGGCACGTACCCGGCGATGCCGAGCGAGTCGGCCCACGGCGTGGTCAGGGTGCCCGGGAACAGCGCCGAGGAGGGCGCCCCGCCGTCCGTGAAGGCGATGACGTACGGGCCCTGGAGACCGAAGCGCTGGTCCTCGGTCTGGTTCTGTCCGTAGTAGAGGATCTCGTACAGGCCGCCGCCGTCCGCGCTCTGGTGGCGCAGCAGCGAGCGGTAGAAGGGGCCGCCGGAGGCTTTCTCGTGGTTGCTGCGCACCATCCACAGACCGACGCCGCCGGCGGACCAGCCGATGTGGTCGTAGTCCATGACGCGCCGCTTGGCATAGTGCTTGGAGCGGGTCTGCCCGTCGGACTTCCGGAACACGTCCGAGGCCTCGATGGCGGTGGGCGCGTACGTGTACGAGTCGGGCTCGTCGTTGAGGAACGCGCCCTTCTTCACGCGCACGATGTACCGGGTCGCGGAGACGGACGTGTCGGCCTTGTTCGTCCACAGGTAGACGTTGTTCTCGCCGCTGCGGGCCGCGTAGTAGTGCCGGAGCGTGCCGTGCGTGACCGAGACCAGGATCGTGGAGCCGGACTGCCTGATGCTCACGGTGGAGGCGCCGAGGCCGGACTCGATGTGCGAGTTCATGCCGCCGTAGCCCTGGTACTCCGTGCCCCGGTAGACCAAGGAGGTCAGGTCGCCGGTGGACTTGCTCACCTTGAAAACCAGTTGGGCGCCGGAGTCGACTACGTAGGCCGAGCCGTCGTCGCTCCAGCCGAAGCCTGCGGCGTGCGCCGTGCCGGTCGCCGTGCCGGTGAGGGCCGTGCCGGCGGTGGCGGTGGCGCCGAGGACGAAGGCGCGGCGGCCGACCGGTCTGTTCGCGGATCCGGGCATGGGGGGTGCCTCCTTCGGGAGGTGGGGGGCGGGCGAGAGCGAGGGTGACAGTTGAATCGATTTCGCGAAAGGGCTTTCACATGCCTGGTGGCACCATCTTTGCGAAATCAGGCCGAGGTCTAGAAAGCGCTTGCCGGAGGCGATACGTTCAGCGGCCAGGTCTTGTCACCGTGACGGAGGAGTTGCGAGTGAGACGTTTCAACATCGCCGTGCTGGCGGCCGTGGCGCTGAGCACCGCCCTGTCCGTCGTACCCGCCCACGCGGGCGAGGCCGGCGGACGGCCGGGCCTCGCGCACTGCACCGCGGGCGCCTGCCACTTCGACGTCCCGCCCGGTACGTACGACGTACGGGTCGTGCTCGGCGCAAAGGCCGCGTCCGCCACGAGCATCAGCGGGGAGACCCGCCGGTCCCTGCTGCCGGAGACGGCCGCACCGGCGGGCGAGCGCGTCACCCGCAGCTTCACCGTGAACGTCCGCACTCCCGAGGGCGAGCCCACCGGCCCCGACGGAACCGCCGGCCTCGATCTGCGCATCGGCGGTTCCGCCCCCGCCCTGGCCGGCATCAAGGTCACCCCGGCCCGGCACGCCCGCCAGATCTTCCTGGTCGGCGACTCCACGGTCTGCGACCAGCCCGGCGACCCGTACTCCGGCTGGGGCCAGCAGCTGCCCCAGTACCTCCGCCAGGGCGTGTCCGTCGCCAACTACGCCGATTCCGGCGAGAGTACGGTCACGTATCTGGGGAACCCGCGGCTGTGGGCCACCGTACGGCCCCTGATCCGCCCCGGCGACCTGGTCCTCGTCCAGCTCGCCCACAACGACAAGACCACGGACGAGGCGACCTACCGGGCCAACCTCGAGGCACTGGTGGCGGGAGTCCGGGAGCGGGGCGGACAGCCGGTCCTTGTCACTCCCATCGTGCGGCGCTGGTTCAACACCGACGGCACGCTGAACAACGGAACCGCGCTCCTGGTCAACGGCCTGGGCGTCGACCACCCGGCGGTCACACGCTCCGTCGCCGCCGCCCAGGACGTCCCGCTCATCGACCTCACCGCCAAGACGAAGGCACTCGTCGAGTCCCTGGGCGTGGAGGGTTCCAAGGCCCTCTACCTCACCAACGAGGCGCGGGACAACACGCACACCTCCGTGCGCGGTGCCACGGCCTACGCGGGCCTGGTCCGCGACGAACTCGTCACCCGGCATCTGGTGCCGAAGGGCAAGGTGCGGGTGGGATGAACCCCTGGGGCGCCCCGACCGGAACCGGGGCGCTCCAGGTCCAGCCTGTTCCGACCCGTCCCAGCACGAAAGAGACGCGATGCAGCTGCCTCCCGCCGACCGCACGGCCTCCTCGTTCACCGGCTACACCCGCGCCCACTGGGAGGCGGCGGCCGACGCCCTGCTCACCGCCGTCGAGCCGTACGCGACCGAGGACCGCGCGCTCTACCACCTGCCCGGCGACCGCACCAGCTGGTCGGGCCGCCTCTCCGACGGCCTGGAGGGCTACGCCCGCACCCTGCTGCTGGCCGCCTTCCGCCGCGACGAGAAGGCCCTGGAGCGCTATGCCGACGGGCTGGCCGCCGGGGTCTCGGGCGTCTGGCCCCGCATCGAGGACCGCAGCCAGCCCCTGGTGGAGGCGGCGTCGATCGCACTCGCCCTGCGCCTGACGCGGGACCTGTTGTGGGACCGGCTGGACGACGGCGTACGGCAGCGGGCGGCGGCCTGGCTCGGCGACGCGCTCACCGCCGAGGCCTGGCCCTGCAACTGGGAGCTGTTCCCGGTCACGGTGGGCGGCTTCCTGGCCGAGGTCGGCCACGAGCCGGACGCGTCCCGCGCGGCGATCGACCGCGGCCTGGAGCGCATCGAGCAGTGGTACCTGGGCGACGGCTGGTACACCGACGGCGACGGCCGCAAGTTCGACTACTACAACGGCTGGGCCATGCACCTCTACCCGGTGCTGCACGCCTGGCTGGAGCGGGACGAGCGCCTGCTGGACCTGTACGGGACCCGTCTCGAACGCCATCTCTCGGACTACGCCCGCCTGTTCGGCGGCGACGGCGCTCCCATGCACCAGGGCCGTTCCCTCACCTACCGCTTCGCGACGACGGCACCGCTGTGGCTGGGCGCCCTGACCGGCCGTACGCCGCTCTCCCCGGGCGAGACCCGGCGCCTGGCCTCGGGAGCACTGCGCTACTTCCTCGACCGGGGCGCGGTCGACGACCGGGGCCTGCTCTCCCTGGGCTGGCACGGCCCCGACGAATCCGTCCTCCAGGGCTACTCGGGCCCGGCCTCCCCCTACTGGGCGAGCAAGGGCTTCCTCGGCCTGCTCCTGCCTCCCGACCACGAGGTGTGGACGGCAGCGGAGGAACCGGCCCCGGCCGAACGCGCGGACGCTGTCACCCCCATCGGCCCGCCCAACTGGCTGCTCCAGTCCACCCGTTCCGACGGCGTGGTCCGTCTGCACAACCACGGCAGCGAGGACGTCCGCTACGACCCGTACTACACGCGCCTGGCCTACTCGACCGTGACGGCCCCCTCTCCCTCCTACGACAACAGTGTGCTCGTCGGCGACGACCCGAGCCGCACCGGCATCGAGCCGCTCGGCGCCGGCGACGGCTGGGCGGCCTCGCGGCACACCGCGGGCGGGGGAGCCAGTGTGACGAGCGTGGTGCTGGCGCGCGGGGCGGCGGAGGTGCGGGCACATCTGGTGACGGGGACGGAACCCGGGACGCCGGTGCGGATCACCGGCTGGCCGGCGGGAGAGGGCCTGCGGGCCGAACTCCTGCCCGCGGTCGGCCTCGACGACTCCCTCACAGGCGTCACCGGCGAGGGCGCCACGCTCTTCGTCGCCCTGGGCCGGCTGACGGGCGAGCCGGACCCCCTCCCGCTGGCGGAGCTGGTCTCCGTGCGGGTGGACGAGACAGGGGCCGTCGACGTCCGCTGGAGCGACGGGGACGGGGCGCGGGTCCGGCTGGACGGCTCGGGAGTGGAGGCAGCGCCGCTCACGTGACGCGCTGACCCTTCGAAACCGCCGACGACATGGCAAAGGCAAGGAGAGGACTCTCCTTGCCACTCTCAACGTATAGCGCACTGGGGGGCTTGCGGCAAGGCCCGGGTCAGGGCGCAGAATCGTCGGCCTGTGCCACACACTGCGGAAATGGGGAACGCGTCGGATGGCTGAGCACTACCTGCGGGATCTTCAGGAGATCGACGAGACACAGGTCGCGGTCGTCGGGGGCAAGGGCGCGCACCTGGGCAGGCTCTCGCGGATCGAGGGCGTCCGCGTGCCGGCCGGCTTCTGCGTGACGACGGACGCCTTCCGGCGGATCATGGCGCAAGCGCCGTCGATCGACGATCTGCTCGATCGGTTGTCGCGCGTGGACCCGGACGACCGGGAGGCGGTCCGCACGCTCAGCGCGCAGATCCGCCGGACCGTCGAAGGGATCGCCATCCCGGGCGATCTCGCCGCGGCGATCACCGGCGCGCTCGCCCGGCACGGCGAACAGGCCGCCTACGCCGTCCGGTCCAGCGCGACGGCGGAGGACCTGCCGACGGCCTCCTTCGCCGGCCAGCAGGACACCTACCTGAACGTCGTGGGGCCGGCGGCGGTCCTCCAGCACGTCAGCCGGTGCTGGGCCTCGCTGTTCACCGAGCGGGCCGTGACCTACCGCCGGCGCAGCGGCATCGACCACCGTACGGTCCACATGGCCGTGGTCGTGCAGCAAATGGTCTTCCCGCAGGCGGCCGGCATCCTGTTCACGGCCGACCCCGTCACGGGCAACCGGAAGGTCGCCACCGTGGACGCCGGCTTCGGCCTCGGCGAGGCCCTGGTCTCCGGCCTGGTGAACCCGGACGTCTTCAAGGTGCGCGACGGCGAAGTCGTCGACAAGACGATCGCCGCCAAACAGCGTGCCGTTCAGGCCCTGCCGGCCGGCGGTACGCAGGAAGTGGCGATCGACGCGCAGCGGCAGGAGCAGCCGGCGCTGACGGACGAGCAGGTCGTACGGCTCGTGCGGCTCGGGCGGCGGATCGAAGCGCACTTCGGCCGTCCGCAGGACATCGAATGGTGCCTGGACGGCGATGACTTCCAGATCGTTCAGAGCCGGCCGATCACGACGCTGTTCCCCATCCCCGAGACCGGCGACCAGGAGAACCACGTCTATGTCTCCGTCGGTCATCAGCAGATGATGACCGACGCTATGAAGCCCCTGGGGCTCTCCATGTGGCAGCTGACGGCCATGGCGCCGATGCTCGAGGCCGGCGGGAGGCTGTTCGTCGACGTCACCCGGCGCCTGGCCTCGCCCGCGAGCCGCGCCGGCCTCCTCGACCTCGTGGGCAGAGGCGACCCGCTGGTCAGGGACGCGTTGGAGACCGTCCTCGACCGCGACGACTTCGTCCCGTCGCTCCCTGACGCGGGCCCCGGCGGGCCGCCTTCCGGCGGTCGCACGTCCGCTCCGATCGAGACCGATCCGGCCATCGTCACCGAGCTGATCGAGCGCAGCCAGGCGTCCGTCGCCGCCCTGGAGCGCGAGATCCGGACGAAGACCGGACCGGCGCTGTTCGACTTCCTGCTGGAGGCCTTCGAGGAGCACAAGCGCGTCCTCGGTGATCCGCTGAGCATGCAGGTGATCATGGCGGGGATGGAGGCCACGTGGTGGCTCAACGACAAGCTGCAGGAGTGGCTGGGCGAGAAGAACGCCGCTGACACGCTCACCCTGTCCGCCCCCGACAACATCACCTCGGAGATGGGGCTGGCGCTGCTGGACGTCGCGGACGCGATCCGCCCCCATCCGGAGGTGGTGGCGTTCCTGGAGGGCGTCGAGGACGACGGCTTCCTGGACGAGCTGGTGAAGCTCCCGGGCGGGACCGAAGCGCGCGACGCCATCGAGGCCTACCTCGACCGGTACGGCATGCGCTGCGTCGCCGAGATCGACATCACGAGGCCGCGCTGGCGCGAGCGCCCCAGCACGCTCGTGCCCGTGATCCTCGACAACGTCAGGCACTTCGAGCCGGGCGCCGCCGGGCGCCGCTTCGAGGAAGGCCGGCAGAAGGCGCTGAAGCAGGAACAGGACGTGCTGGCACGCTTGCGGGCCCTGCCGGACGGGGAGCGGAAAGCCGACGAGACCAAGCGGATGATCGACCGGGTCAGAACCTTCATCGGGTACCGGGAGTACCCGAAGTACGGCATCGTCAGCCGCTACTTCGTCTACAAGCAGGCCCTGATGGCGGAGGCGGAGCGCCTCGTGCACGCCGGAGTGCTTCCCGAGAAGGAGGACATCTTCTACCTCACGTTCCAGGAGCTCCACGACGTCGTGCGCTCGAACCAGGTGGACGACCGGCTCGTCCGGCAGCGCAAGGACGCCTTCCGGTCGTACCAGGCGCTCACACCGCCCCGGGTGCTCACCTCGGACGGTGAGGCCGTCACCGGGGCGTACCGGCGCGACGACGTGCCGGACGGTGCCCTGGTCGGCTTGCCGGTGTCCGCCGGGACCGTCGAGGGGAGGGCCCGCGTCATCCTCGACATGGCGGAGGCCGATCTCCAGGCGGGCGACATCCTGGTCACGACCTACACCGACCCCAGCTGGTCGCCGCTGTTCGTCTCCGTCGCGGGCCTGGTGACGGAGGTGGGCGGCCTGATGACCCACGGCGCGGTGATCGCCCGGGAGTACGGCTTGCCGGCCGTGGTGGGCGTGGAGCAGGCCACCCGGCTGATCCGGGACGGGCAGCGGATCCGCGTGCACGGGACCGACGGGTACGTCGAGATCCTGTCTTGACCGGCCTGGTTAGCGTGGCCCCATGACCGTTCATCCGAAGCAGACACCGGCCGCGGGGGCCCTCTCCGCCCTTCACCACGCCGAGGAGCCCCTGTTGCTGCCCAACGCCTGGGACTGCGCGTCCGCGCGGGCCCTGGCCGGACAGGGGTTCCGGGCGATCGGGACGACGAGCCTGGGCGTCGCCGCGGCCGCGGGACTGCCCGACGGTGAGGCGGCGACCCGTGAGGAGACGCTCCGGCTGGCCCGCGCCCTCGGCTCGGAGCCGTGGCTGTTGTCCGTCGACGCCGAGGGCGGCTTCAGCGACGACCCGGACGAGGTGGCGGAGTTCGCGCGCGAGCTGCACGCCGTCGGAGTCGCCGGCATCAACCTGGAGGACGGGCTCGGCCCCGCCGACCGGCACGCGGCGAAGATCGCCGCGGTCAAGGAGGCCGTCCCCGGCCTCTTCGTCAACGCCCGCACCGACACCCACTGGCTCGGCGACGGCGACGCCACGGACACGTTCGCCCGGCTCGACGCCTATCGACAGGCGGGCGCGGACGGCGTGTTCGTCCCCGGCCTCACCGACCTGCGGCAGATCACCGCCCTGGTGCGCCGCGTGCACGCCCCCCTCAACGTCCTCTACTCGCCGGGCGGGCCCGCCGTCTCCCACCTCGCCGACGCCGGCGTGCGCCGGATCAGCCTCGGCTCGCTGCTGTACCGGCGGGCGCTGGGCGCGGCCCTGGAGGCGGTGGCGGAGATCCGGGCCGGCCGGACGCCGGCGGGGCCGACGCCGTCGTACGAGGACGTGGCCGGTCAGGTCGCACCGCAGTAGGTCACTGCGTCAGGTGTCGAGCGCGGCGACCAGCAGCGACACGGCAGCGAGGTCCGGCAGGCTCCGCAGACAGGTGAGGACCTGCCGGCCCGCGAACTCGCGCTGCGCCGCGGTCACCGCCGGATCGACGGCGCACTCGGCCTGCACTCGGATGTAGTTCAGGTCCGTGGCGAACAGCATCGAGAACGACTCCGGGCCCGTGACCTCGGCCCGGCCCCCGGCATCGCGGTAGGCCCGGGCCAGACGCCGGGCGGCCGCGATGTCCACCTCGCCCCGGCCCGACCACACGTACAAGGCTCGCGCGAACTCCCGTTCCGCCGAGACCGGCCCGGCGTTGTCCCAGTCGAGGAGGACCGGCCCGGCCGGGCCCACCAGGACGTTCTGGGGCTGGAGGTCGAGGTGCGAGGTCACGAGGCCGTCGGGATCCGACGGTGTCACCCAGTGCGCCAGCCGGGGCGCCGACGTCGCGATGAACCGGTCCAGTTCGTCCGCCCACGGCAGGCCGGCGTCCCGCACCTTCTTCAGGACGTCCTCCCAGTCGGCGTCGTCGGGACACCGCTCGTACCAGTCGCCCGGCGTCTCGACGGCGCCCTCTCCGGCCCGGTGCAGCAGCGCCATGGTCCGGCCGAACCAGTCCAGGACGTCCGGGTCGGACGCGTCCGCCCGGGTGCCCTCGACCCAGTCGTACAGCTTCACGTACGACCCGCCCGAGGCGAGCCGGGAGACGTGCGCGCCCTGCCGGTTCGGGTGGAGCCGGGGGGAGGCGATGCCCAGGTCGGCCGCGGAGTCCCGGAGCGCGGCCTCGCGGCGGACCTGCGCCTCGTCGCAGCCGAAGAGAAGCTCCTTCACGGCCCAGGAGGAGCCCTGTCCGGAGAGCTTCCAGATCTGGCCCAGGGCGCCCCGCGTCACGGGTGTCATCGTCCAGGGGCCGGTGCCGAGCGAGTAGATCTCCGCTATGGAGCCGGCTGTGTCACGCATCGGTCGTCCTCTTCTCGCGGGGCCAGTTCTTCAGCAGTACGTGCAGGGCGTCGATCGACCTGTCCCAGGACGCCTGTACGTCACGGGGCGCGCCGAAGGCCCCGGTGGACTCCAGGGCGCAGTAGCCGTGGAAGGTGCTGCGCAGCAGGCGCACCGCGTCCGTGAGGTCGGGTTCCTCCAGGCCGTAGGCGCGGAGCATGCCGTAGGTGACGTCGGCCGTGCGGCGCATCGCGGGGGAGTCCGTGAGGAGGTCCTGGTCGATCGGGAGCTGTGTCGCCGCGTACCGGCCGGGGTGTTCCAGGGCGTAGGCCCGGTAGGCGCCGGCGAAGGCGCCGAGCGTGTCCCGGCCGGCCTCCCGCCCCTCGACCGCCGCCGCGATCCGGTCGATCATCTCGCCGCCCGCCAGGAGGGCCAGGCGGGTGCGCAGGTCCTTCAGGTTCCGGACGTGGGTGTACAGACTCGCGTCCTTCACGCCGAAGCGGCGGGCCAGGGCGGAGAGGGTGACGTGGTCCAGGCCGGCCTCGTCGGCGAGGTCGGCCGCGGCGGCGACGAGGCGGTCGGGGGTGAGGCCGGCTCTGGGCATGAGGGAAGAGCGTAGTACGAGCTCAGCGGATCGGCGCGTAGATCACACCCAGCTTGTCGATCTCCGCGCCCGCGCGGCCCGTGAAGCCCACGATCTGCCATCCGGAGGGGGCCGTGAAGGTCTTCGCGTCGGACGTGGCCGTGCCGGCGGACAGGGTGCGGCTTTGGTCCGTCGCGAAGGACGCCGAGAAGATCCGGGTGCGGCCGTCCTTCTGGCCCTGTGTCAGCTTCACCGAGGTCAGGTGCTCGCCCGGGGCCAGCGTCAGCGAGGCCGGCGTGCCGCCCGTGCCGCCGTGGGTCAGGGCCGTACCGCCGTCATGGGTCAACGACACCGCGTCCAGGCGGCTGCTACCGCGCAGGGTGAGGGTGCGGGGGGCGGGGTTCGCCGGCAGGTCGTCCGCGTCGTTGAAGGCCGTGCCGTGCGGACCGCCGATGAAGTCGCTCGCGCGAAGGGACGAGTTGAGCGTGTAGGAGAAGTCGACCGCGTGCGGGAAGTGGTCGGAGAGGTGCTTGCCGTCGGAGCGGAGGAAGGCTTTCCAGTCGTTGGCGTAGCGGGTCGCGGTGAGGGTCAGCAGCTTGCTGCCCCGGTACAGGACCTTGTCCACGACCTCGCAGTCGTTCGCCGGTGCCGCCGCGTCGCAGACCAGCGCGTCACTGCCCTGGGCCGGGGGCGTGCCGCCCTTCACCAGCTTCACCCACGCGTCCGTCAGGCCGTTCTCGGACAGCAGGGTGCGGATGTTGTCGCCGGTGCGGGTGTACCGGGTGTTCGTGTCGCCCATGACGATCACCGCGTTGCCCGCCGAGTTCGCCTGGATGAAGTCCGAGAGCTGCTCGACGTTGGCCCGGCGTGCGGCCAGCGCGTCGTCGGTCGAGTCGGCGTTGGTGTGGACGTTGTACAGGTCGACGAAGGCGCCCTCCGCCAGTCTCACTCGCGCCAGCGAAAATCCCTTGGGGGTCAGGCAGTTGGTGCCGGTGCAGTCCTTCCACTTCACCCGCTGGAAGTCCTCGAAGGGGTGGTCCGACAGGGTGTTGAGCCCGTCACCGAAGGCCGCGCCACCGCTGGTCGCCGTGCGGTACGGGTGCTTGTCGTTGGCGTACAGCGAGGCGTGGTAGTTGAAGTCCTCCTGCACGTTCACGATGTCGTACGGCCCGAGCCGCTGCCCGATCAGCGGGGTGTTGGTCTCGGGGTCGCTGTCGCCGAGCCCGAGGGGCAGGCCCGCGATGTTGTACGTCAGGACGTTGAAGGAGCCGGAGTCCGCTGCGGCGGCGGGCGTCGCGGAGGTCGCGGTCAGTCCGGTGAGGGTCAGAGCGGCAGCGGCGAGGGTGCCGAGAAGTCGTCTCATGGTGGGGGTGTCTCCGGTCGGGGAGGCGGAGCGGGACATGAACGATGTTCAGGTTCGACGCCAACTCGGGTGGTGCGCAAGGGACTCGGGGGAAACAGTTGAAGATGAAACGGCGGACCGGGCTAGGACCGCGCCCACGGCCGCAGCTTCTCCGGATTGCGGACCGCCCAGATCCGGGTGACGCGCCCGTCGGAGACGTCGAACGCGGCCACCGTCATGACGACGCCGTCCCGCTGGGCCACCAGGCCCGGCACGCCGTTGACCGTCCGCTCCAGGAGTTCGAGCCCCGGAGCCTTGTCGGCGATGGCGACCATGTACTGGGCGATGCGCGCGCCGCCCTCCACCGGGCGCAGGACGGTGCCGACCATGCCGCCGCCGTCGGCGGTCATCACGGCGGCCGGGTCCAGGAGCCCGACGAGGGCCGCGATGTCCTTGCTCTCCCAGGCCTCTTTGACGTGCCGCACCACGTCGGCCCGGCCGGACGCCGGCACCGGAGTACGCGCGGCGCCCACCCGCCGCCGGGCGGAGGCCGCCAGCTGCTTGCAGGCCGCGGGGGTCCGGCCGAGGACGCCGGCGATCTCGGCGAACGGATAGCGGAAGACGTCGTGCAGGACGAACGCCACCCGCTCGGCGGGCGTCATCGACTCCAGGACGACGAGGAAGGCCATGGACACCGACTCGTCCAGGACGATCTGGTCGGCGGGGTCCGCAGGGCCGGTGCCGCCCGCGCCGTCCCACTCGGTCCGGTCGGGCAGCGGCTCGGGCAGCCACGCGCCGACATAGCGTTCCCGGCGGGCCCGCGCCGAGCCGAGCAGGTCCAGGCAGATGCGGCCGGTCACCGTCGTCAGCCAGGCGCCGGGGGACAGGATCTCCTCCTGCCGGCTGCGGGGCAGCCCGTACCAGCGGGCGTAGGCATCCTGCACCGCGTCCTCGGCCTCGGTCACCGAACCGAGCAACCGGTAGGCGACATTGATCAGTCGGCGTCGCTCGCCGGCCGTCCCGTCCGTGCTGCTCCCGACAGTCCCCATGCTTCCGGCCGTCCCCCTCGCCTTACCTTTCGCAGGCCTGCCTCGTCGAGTTGGTGAGACCTTATCGATCGACTGCCCGAGGGCGGACAAGGGGAACTGACATGGCCACTCAGATGACGGCGACGACGGCGGACGCACGGCGCGGCGGCTCCTCGGTCCTGCGGATCGCGATCGCCCTGCAGACCCTGACCATCTTCCTCCAGGCGGTCTCCGCAGGGTTGCTGCTGACCTCGTCCTACGGAGAGACGCTGCACAGTGCCGGAGCCCGCGTGATGTACGGGGCGTCGATGCTGTACCTGCTCGCGGCGGTACTGGCGTGGAAGCCGGGCGGTGGCTCCGCCCGGCCGGTCTGGCACGCGTCGGGTTTCCTCGTCCTCGCCTCGGTCCAGGTCGTGCTGGGCATCGCGCACGTCCCATCGGTCCATCTGCCCCTGGGGGTCCTGATGTTCGGTCTCAGCGTGCTGGCGCTGGCCCGGCGCTGAGGTCCCGGTGAGTCAGGGGTGCCGCAGCAGTTCCAGTTCCGTGCCCCAGGCGTCGAGCACAGGATCGTGGCCCGCCCGCCGTGCCGCCTCCTCGATGTCGGCGAAGAGGGTGCGCTGGGTGGGCGGGTCGCCGTCGGCCAGGATGCGGCGGACGACCGGCAGGAGCAGGCCCGCGTCCCACCGGGGCTCGCCCAGCGGCTGCCGCTCCAGCTCCCACTGCAGGTACTTGTTGTAGGGCCGGACGCGGCGGTGCAGGGCGAAGAGCACCTCCAGCGCGTGGGGGACGGACTCGGCGGCGTCCAGGTGGCCCATGGCGGGGCGGCCGTCGCGGTAGCTCTTCAGGGAGCGGTAGGTCTGGTTGACGTACGCGTCGAGCCAGCCGTCGACGGCGGCCCGGGCCTCGGTGGCGCCCAGCGTCCGCTTCTCGTCGAGGATCCGGGCGATGGTCCCGTCGAGCCGGTCGAGCAGGACCTGGGCGTGGACGTAGGAGTAGCGCGCGAAGTGGTCGGGCCGGCCGGGCATGCCGCGGGTGCGGAACTCGGCCAGCTCGATGACCACGAGGTCCAGGTGGGCCGAGCGGAACCAGTCCAACTCGGCGATCGGCGAGGCGTGCTGGTCCCTGAGGATCACATGCAGGTCGTAGTCGGAGTGGACCGTCGGCATGCCCTCGTGGACCCGGGAGCCACTGAGGACCAGCCCGGCCACGCCGGGATCGGCGGCCGCCCGTGCGGTGAAAGCGGCCAGTGTGTCTTCAGGAGTGTTGCCCAAGGTGATGTGCATGGTGATGTCTCCCCGCGGAGCGTCAGGGGTACGGGTCGGGTTCGCGTCTGCGGTGTCCGGGACACCACGGGAGAGATCACCTCACGCTTCGGACGCTACCCCGTCCGCACCACCGACCGGTATCGGTTTCTTACGCCCGCGCGGGGACGGATGCGGGTGCGGGTGCGACACCCCTCGGTCGACGGGGGAGCCGTAAAGTTGCCGGGCGGCCAGGAAGCGGGGACACGGGGGAGGCGGCATGACGCACGGGGCGGCGCGGCGCGAGGACGCCGCCGACGAGGGCTTACACGGCACCCGTCCCCTGTGGCGGCAGCGGGACTTCGGCATCTTCTGGGCCGCGCAGACCCTCTCCGTGCTGGGCGACTCCTTCGCGCTGATCGCCCTGCCCCTGTTGGTGCTTCAGGCCACGGGATCGGTCGCGCGGATGGGGCTGCTGACGGCGGTGGGCGGTGCGGCCGCGGTCGTGGCGGCGGTGTTCGCCGGGGCCGTGGTGGACCGGGTGGACCGGCGCCGGCTGCTCATCGCCTGCGACCTCGTGCGCATGGTCCTGTACGGGGTGATCCCGCTGGTGTGGCTGTTCGGCCCGCGGATCTGGCTGCTGTACGCGGTGCTGCCGCTGTGCGAGGCCGTGGGGATGCTGTTCGCGGTCGGCTACGTCACGGTTGTGCGCGGCCTGGTCGGCACCGGGCAACTCACCGAGGCCAACGGCCGGTTGAACGCGACGGCCGCCGCCGCAGGGGTCCTCGGTCCGCTGTGCGCGGGACTGGTCGCCGCCTGGTCCGGTCCGGCCGCGGCGATCGGTGTGGACGCGGCCAGCTTCGGGGTGTCGGCCGCGTGCCTGTTCTTCGTACGGTTCCGCAAGCGCGCCCCGGACGAGCGCACGGACGGCAGCACCGGCCTGTGGCAGGACCTGCGCACCGGCGTCGCCTTCCTCCACGGCCACCCGGTGCTGCGCTCGCTCACCGCCCTCCTGTTCGTCTTCAGCTTCCTCACCCTCGGCCTGAACGACCTGGTCATCTACCACCTCAAGCACGACCTCGGCCATGACGACCAAACGGTCGGCACGGTCATGGCGGTCGGCGCGCTCGGCACCATCACCGGCGCCCTGCTGGTGGCCCGCATCCGCCGCCGCCTCGGCTTCGGACCGACGTGGACCGGTTCGGTCGCGGTGTGCGGGCTGGCCTTCGCCGGTCTCGGCTGGGCCCGGGACGTGCCGGTCGTGGCGGCCCTGAGCGCCGCGTTCCTCGCCTGCGTCGGCATGGCGGGCACCTGCTCGATGTCGCTGCGCCAGGAGGTCACTCCCGAGCACCTCCTGGGCCGCGTCACGTCCGCCTTCTGGACGCTTCAGTACGCGGCGGCACCGATCGGCGCGGCCTTGCTGACCTGGGCCGCCGAGGAGCAGGGCACGACCCCGGTGGCCGTGGCCGCCGGAGCGACCTGCGTCCTGCTCGCCGTGACGGCCCTGTTCACCCCGATCCGCGGGGCCGGCCGGTCACCCGTTGACCCCGCTGTAGTGCCGCAGACTCCACCGCCACAGCAGCCGGGATCCCAGGTACGCCAGCAGCCCGAGCAGCGGTGACGCCGCCGCCAGCCAGAACGGCACGCCCGTCGTGTGGCCGTGGCCGGTCAGGACCGCCGCCGGGAAGTAGGCGACGAACGCGAGCGGGAGCCCGTAGGTCAGGAAACCGCCCACCGCCTTGGGCAGGACGTTCAGCGGGTAACTGCCGAAGGTGCCGAGGAGTTCCTCGAGCCAGCGGCCCCATTGGTCGGCGGCCGGGAAGCGCAGGGCAGCGCTGGCCACGACCGTGAACAGGGCCGCCTCCAGCAGCATGCCGCCGAGCACGGCCGCGACCAGGTACGTGATCCGGCCCGCCGTCCAGTCCAGGTCGCTGCGGGACAGCGCCCCCACCATCAGACCGGCTGCGACCGTGAGGTCCCCGATGGCGTTGGTGGGGAAGAAGGCCAGCTGGATCTGCCGGTGGACCGGCATCGGGCGCATCAGGTAGATGTCGACCCGGCCTTCCTGGATCTGCCGGCCGGCCCAGTGCATCCGCCCGAGGAACAGTACGAACAGACCGTGCGCCAGCATGCGCGTCGCCGGGATCAGCAGCACGTCGGAGCTGTCCCAGCCGCCCATCCCGGCGAACCGGGACAACAGCACCGTGGCGAACACGATCACCGACACCTGCCAGATCGCGCCGATGGCGATCATCAGCAGGAACTCGGTGCGGTACTCCATCTGCGCGCGGAAGTTGAGCGCGGTGACGCGCCACACGATCCGCAGAGCCTTCACCGACATCTCAGCCTCCCTGCGAGATCACGCGCCGGGCGGCCCGCCGCCACAGCAGCCGGGTGAACAATGCCAGCACGACCACCCAGGCCGCCTGCACGGACAGCTGGAACGCCGCGTCGGACAGCGGGATCCGCCCCACGTACAGCGACAGCGGCACGCTCAGCGTGGCCTGGAAGGGCAGGAAGGCGCTCATCGTCACGAACCAGTCCGGGAAGAACCACAGCGGCGCGTACACCCCGGACAGCAGGTTCTGCGCGAACAGCAGGATGAGCATCGCGGCGGTGTTGCGGACCGTCCAGAAGCACAACTGGTCGAGCACGAGCATGACGTAGTAGAGGACCCACTGGCCCAGCAGCATGCTCAGCACGAACACCCCGGCCACCGAGGCCGAGCGGGGCGGCTCGACGACCCCCGCGGCCAGGCAGATCACGTATCCCGTCAGCGCCCACGCGAGCCCGTACAGCTGCTCGCCGGCGGCCCGCAGGGCGTAGTAGCGCTGCGGCGGCAGCGGCCGCAGGTACCAGTAGACGATGGTGCCGAAGTGCATGTGCTGGAGGACCGTGTCCCGGCCCGCGTACTGGTCCAGCTCCCGCAGCCGGGACGCCAGGACGGCCAGCACGGCGTAGGTCACCGCCTGGGCGCGGCTCAGGCCGGCCGTCGTGCCGGTCTGCGCGTACAGGCCGCGCCACAGCGACCACACCAGCACCACCTGGACGGCCAGCCGGAGCGCGACGGCGGTCATCCGGGGCGGGGCGTTCAACTCGCCGAGCGGGGTGACACGGGCGGCGCGCCAGGCGTGCAGCACGGCCATGTCAGACCTCCCCGACGTGCACGTACGCGGCCCGCATCACGTCCTCGAGGTCCGCCTCGTCCAGGGCGATGTCCGTCACCTCGAACCGCTCGATCACGGCCTTCAACGCCTGCTGGACGGTGGGCGCGTCCGCCCCGTCAGGACCGAAGACGACCTGCGCGCCGCCCCGCCTCAGCACGGTGATGCCGGGCGGCGGCACGACCTCGGCCTGCGCGTCGGCGAGCGTGGCCCGCACCTGCCAGGTCGAGCCGAACTTGCGGCGGATCTCGTCGAGGGTGCCGTCCAGGACCAGCCGTCCGTGGTTGACCAGCACCACCCGCTCGGCGAGCCGCTCGACCTCCGTCATGTCGTGCGTGGTCAGCAGCACCGTACGGCCGCGCTGTTCGACCTGGTGGCGCAGGAACTCCCGCACCTGCTCCTTGACCACCACGTCCATGCCGATCGTCGGCTCGTCCAGGAACACCACCGGCGGGTCGTGCAGCAGGGCGGCGGCCAGATCGCTGCGCACCCGCTGGCCGAGGGAGAGATGGCGGACCCGGGTGTCCCAGAAGGACGACAGGTCCAGGATCTCGTCGAACTCCTTCAGCCGGGCGGCGTGTTCGGCCTTCGGTACTTCGTAGATGTCCCGCAGGATCGCGAACGACTCGCGCACCGGCAGGTCCCACCACAGCTGGGTGCGCTGCCCGAACACCGCCCCGACGTTGCGGGCGTTGCGCTCCCGCTCCAGGTACGGCACCACGCCCGCGACCCGGGCCTCGCCGGACGTGGGCGTGAGGATGCCGGTCAGCATCTTGATGGTGGTGGACTTGCCGGCGCCGTTCGGGCCGAGCAGGGCGAGGAGTTCGCCCGGGGCCACGTCGAAGGTGATGTCGGTGACGGCGTGCTTGGCCACGCGCTCGGGGTTGACCAGGGATCTGACGGCGCCCAGGAAACCGGGGCGGCGGACGGTGGTGTGGAAGGTGCGGGACAGCCCCCGGACCTCGATGGCGGCACTCAACCGGCTCACCAACTTCCTTGCGGGGAAAGCAGGTGCGGCCGGTCGGCTTCGAGGGCCGACCGGCCGCGGATGACGCCCCGACCCTGTCGGAATGTCGATCAATTGGTCAATCGATTAATCGAGTTCTTACCTCGATTTCTCACCTGGTGGTCGAGAACACGAACGCGAACTGAGCCGGCTCGGCCTTCAGGAAGTACTGCGGCAGCGGACCCGGGCCGCAGGACTGCGAGCCGATGCCGTGCTGCCCGTGGTCGAGGTTGACCCACACCGTGTCGCCGGGCGTGAGGTCGGTGCGGTGCTGCGCCGCGTCCAGCTGCTCGGTGGTCCAGCGCCGGGCGGTGAACCAGAACTCCGGATCGCCCTCGATCCTGAGGCCGCCGAGCTCCACCCACCGGACGTCGGCGCGGGCGCCGTTCTCCTGCGGGCGGACGTACGGCGTCTGGAGCCCGTCCACCGTCGACTGCCAGCGGCCCACCATGGACGCCGCCCTGGTGTCCGGGTACGCCTCGCCCGGGCCGCCGCCGAACCACTCCACGGCGTCGGCCTCCGACAGCCCGAACCGGACGCCGAGCCGGGGCAGCGGCACCGTCCAGTCGCCTTCCGGTGTCACGGACACGTCCAGCCGCAGCCGCTCACCGTCGGACGTCCAGCGGTACACCGTGTCCAGGCCGACCTCGCGGGCGGCCGGCGCCACCCGGGTGCGGACCGTCAGCGCGTCGTCGCCGGCCTCGACCGAGACCAGGCGGTGCCGCATGCGGTGCAGGCCGAGCGTGCGCCACAGCGTTCCGTAGCGGGTGTCGGTCTGCCACTCCGCGCCGTCGTCGTTGTCGGTCGGCGCCCGCCACACGTCCAGCCGCGGGGCGCTCACCCCGACCCCGCCGATCGACAGCAGCGCACCGGTGCGGGCGTCGAACGCGGCCGGGCCGAGCGTGAACCGGTCCCCGTCGCGCACGGGCCGGTCGGTCGCCGGGAAGGTCGGCAGCGGCCGTGCCCCCGCGGCGAACTGCCCCCAGGCCACGACATGGCCCTTCGCGGCCCACAGCGTGTCGTCCGCGAGCAGCGCCCGCACGGTCCACTGGCGTTCACCGCCCCGGCCGTCGACCGGCGGCTCCGGCAGCTTCACCTCGGCGCTCTCGCCCGGCGCCAGCGCCGGCACCGACAGCGAGCCCGACTCGACCGTCTCGCCGTCCACCTGGCACGACCACTCGAAGGCCAGCGCGGACAGGTCGGCGAAGTCCTGCTTGTTGGTGACCCGCACGATGCCGTTCGCGCCGTCGCCCTCGATGTGGACCGGCTCGATCACCTTCTTGTACTCGACGAGGCCCGGCGACGGCGTCCGGTCCGGGAAGACCAGCCCGTCGCAGACGAAGTTCCCGTCGTGCAGCTCCTCGCCGAAGTCACCGCCGTAGGCGTAGCCCAGCTCGGCGTGCTTGACGCCGTGGTCGATCCACTCCCAGATGAACCCGCCCTGCAGCCGCTCGTACTTCTCGAACAGCTCCTGGTAGTCGGCGAGCCCGCCCGGGCCGTTGCCCATGGCGTGCCCGTACTCGCACTGGATGAACGGCAGTTCGCGGCGCCCCCGCGTACCGCCGTCGAGCCGCTGCCCGATCTTCTCCACCTCGTCGTGGAAGGCGTACATCCGCGAGTACACGTCGGTGTCGCGGCAGTTCCAGTCGCCCTCGTAGTGCACCAGCCGCTCGGGGTCGCGGTCGTGGATCCACTCGGCCATGGCGGTGAGCCCGCGGCCGGTGCCGGCCTCGTTGCCCAGCGACCAGAACACCACCGACGGGTGGTTCTTGTCCCGCTCGACCATCCGTGCCGCACGGTCCAGCAGGGCCGGGGTCCAGCGGTCGTCGTCGACCGGGTTGTCCCGCCAGTCCTGCTCGGTGAAGCCGTGGGTCTCCAGGTCGCACTCGTCGATGACCCACAGCCCGTACTCGTCGCACAGGTCCAGGAAGGCCGGGTGCGGCGGGTAGTGCGAGGTGCGCACGGCGTTGAGGTTGTGCCGCTTCATCAGCAGCACGTCCTCGCGCATGGTCTCCAGGTCGAGCGCGCGGCCCTGCTCGGGGTGCCACTCGTGCCGGTTGACGCCCTTGAAGAGGACCGCCTTGCCGTTGACCTTGACGAGCCCGTCCTCCAGGACGACCGTACGGAAACCGATCCGCAGCGGCACCCGCTCGCCGTCGGTGGCCAGCACACCGTCGTAGAGCTTCGGCGTCTCGGCCGTCCAGGGCTCGACGGCCACCGTCACCGGCTCGCCGGTCGCGACGTCGATGCCCAGGGCCGGGACGGTCACCCGCCCGTCGACGTCGGAGTCGACGCGCAGCGTGCCCTCGCCGGTGGTGTGGTCGTACGAGGCGTGCACGAAGAAGTCGCCGACGCTGCCCGCCGGGCGGTGCAGCAACGTCACGTCACGGAAGATGCCCGGCAGCCACCACTGGTCCTGGTCCTCCAGGTAGGACCCCGCCGACCACTGGTGCACGCGCACGGCCAGCACGTTCTCGCCCGGCTTCAGCAGGTGCCCGACCGCGAACTCGTGCGGCAGCCGGGAGCCCTTGAACTCGCCGAGCTCCGTGCCGTTCAGCCACACCCGGGCGCAGGACTCGACACCGTCGAACCGCAGCACCGCCCCGCCGTCCGAGGGCCAGTCGGAGGGCAGGTCGAAGACGCGCAGATGGTCACCGGTCGGGTTCTCCGTCGGGACGTGCGGCGGGTCCACCGGGAAGGGGTAGAGGTGGTTGGTGTAGATCGGGGACCCGAACGCCCCGTCACCCTGCAGGACCCAGTGCCCGGGGACCGTGACCTCGGCCCAGTCCCCGGCCTCGTAGCCCTCCTCGGCGAACGAGTCGTCCTCGGCGTCGATCGTCGCCGACAGCCGGAAACGCCAGCTGCCGTTCAGCGACAAGGACCTGGCGTCCGAGGACGCGTACCAGGCGCGGGGCGGCAGGGCTCCGCTGCCCGGGGAGACGTCCTCGACGTAGTCGACGGAGGTGGTGCGGAAAGACATCGGTCTCCTAGCTCAGCCCTTGATGCCGGTCTGGGCGATCCCCTGCACCAGCCAGCGCTGGAGGAAGAGGAAGACGAACACCAGGGGCAGGATGGAAATGGCCGTGGCCATGAAGATCAGGTGGTAGTTGACGGTCTGGTTCGTCATGTACGACGACAGTGCCACCTGGACCGTCCAGGCGCTCGGATCCTGGCCGATGACCAGGGGCCACAGGAAGGCGTTCCAGCCGTTGATGAAGGTGATCGTCGCGATGGCCGCGAAGAAGTTCAGCGAGTTCGGCACGACGACACGCCAGTACGCGCCCCAGTAGCCGAGCCCGTCCACGCGCGCCGCCTCCTCAAGCTCCTTCGGGAACCCCAGGAAGTACTGCCGGAACAGGAAGCACGTGAAACCACTGAAGAGGCCCGGGATGATGAGACCCCGGTAACTGTCCACCCAGCCGAGGGACGAGACGAGAACGAAGCTCGGCACGAACGTGACGGCCGTGGGGACCATCAGGGTGACCAGAACGGCGTAGAACACCTTGTTGGCGTGCTTGTACGGGATCCGGGCGAGGCCGTAGCCGGCGAGCGAGCAGATCAGCAGGATGCCGGCGGTGTGCAGGACGGCGACGACCACGGAGTTCCACATGGACTGAGCGAAATCCACGGTGACGTCGTTGAAGGGTTCGGTGAAGTTGCCCCACTGGATGGTGGTGGGGAACCACTTCCACTCCTCGCCCGTGATCTCCGGGTCCGTCATCAGCGAGTTGCGGACGATCAGGTAGAAGGGGACCAGGAAGAGGATCGTGGCGACGCCGGTCGCGATGTACAGACCGGTGTTGCCCATGACGCCGCCGCGCTTGGCCTTGACCGGCTTCGCGGCCTTCGTGACGTCGGGTGCTGTGGTGGTCACTTGGACTCCTCACCCCTTCCGAAGCCCATGATCTTGCCCTGGAACAGGGTCACGACGCAGATGAGCAGGGTCAGGACGACCGCGCCCGCGCTGCCCGCGCCGTAGTTCTGGTTCTGGCCGAGGGCCATCTTGTACAGCTCCACCAGCGGGGGCTGGCCCCAGGTGGCCTTGGCGAGCAGGTTGAAGAACTCGTCGAAGGCCTGGTAGGCGGCGATCAGCAGGAGCAGGATCACCGCGGTGGACGTGGCCCGCAGCTGGGGCAGTGTGATGTGCCGGAAGGTCTGCCAGCCCCGCTTGGCGCCGTCGATGGCGGCGGCCTCGTACAGCTCCTGCGGAATGTTCTGGAGTGCCGCCAGGAAAAGGATCATGAAGAAGCCCGACTGGAGCCACAGGCGGACGGTCACGATGACCAGCCAGTACCAGGGCGGATCGGGGTTGGCCAGCCAGGCGATGTTCTCGACGCCGAACCAGCCGAGCACGGTGTTCGCCAAGCCGAAGCGGACGCCGTTGAAGATGGACATCTTCCAGATCAGTGAGGCCGCCACATAGCTGACCGCGGTCGGCAGGAAGAACACCGAACGGAAGAACGCCCGCATGAACCGCAGCCGGTTCACCAGCAGGGCGAGTCCCAGCGACAGGGCCCAGGTGGCGGGCACGATGAACGCGGCGAAGACGGTGAACGTGACGAGGGAGTTCCGGAAGTTCGCGTCCGTCAGGATCTGCTTGTAGTTGTCGAAGCCGACGAACTCGCTCGGCGTGACGGTGAAGCGTGCCTCGAAGAAGCTGAGCCAGATGCTCCAGCCGATGGGCACGAAGACGAAGATCACCAGGCCGATGAGGAACGGGCCGGTGAAGAGCCAGAAGTTGAACGTGCTGTTCGCCCTCAGGCCCCGCCGCGGCCGGGTCTTGGAGACCTTGGCCGGGGCGGGCTGGGCGACCCCGCGCGTGGTGGTGGTCGACATGTCGAGATCCGTCCGGTGGTCTATCCGAAGAGCTTCTTGAGTTCGGCGTCGACCTTCTTCTCGCAGGCGTCGAGCGCGGCCTTCGGGTCGCCGTTCTTGCGGACGGTGTTGGCGATCACGTCCCAGAACGAGGCGATCATGGCCTGCGTCCAGCCGATGTTGTCGAAGTGACCGAACTCGTTGAAGAGCTTCACGCCCTCGGCCGGCAGGCCGGACTTCAGCTTGGTCGCGGACGCGGCGAGCGAGGTGCGCGGCGGGATGTGGAAGCCGTAGGAGGTGGCGAAGTCCTCCTGGTACTGCTTCTGGTCGATCCACAGCCACTTGACGTATTCCTTGGCCGCCTCGACGTTCTTGCTCTTGGCGTTGACGAACATCGACCAGCCGCCGTTGTAGACCGACTGCTTGCCGGCCGAGCCGACCTTCGGGAAGGGGAAGATGCCGATGTCGTCGCCGAGCGCCTTCTGCATGGCCGGCATGGCCCACATGCCGCACCACTGGATCGCGGTGAGGCCCTGGATGAAGGCCGACGGGTCCCAGGAGTCGGCGGGGGCGTCGAGGAGCAGGTTGCCGCTGGTGAACAGACCGCGCAGCTGCTTGAGGCCCTCGGCGACCGCGTCGGTGTTGAAGGCGGGCTTGTTGTCCGCGGTGAGCGTGTCGGCGCCGGCCGACCAGATCAGCGGGCGGTCCACCGAGGTCAGGTCGTTGCCGAGGAAGATGCCCTTGACCTTGCTGGTGGTCAGCTTGTCGGCAGCCTCGATCAGCTCCTCCAGCGTGGTCGGCACCTCGATCTTCGCCTTCTCGAACATCGAGGGCCGGTAGAAGAGGAACTGCGGGTCGTCGATCATCCGGACGCCGTATATCTTGCCGTCGACCGTGTGCGACTTGATGTCGGCCTGGTTGAAGTCGTCCTTGACCGGCTCGATGATGTCGGTCAGGTCGGCCACCTGCCCGCTCTTGACCATCTGGATCTGCGGGTGGAACTCGAAGACGTCGGGCGCGTTCTTGGTGAGCAGCGCGGCGAAGAGCTTCTGCTCGAAGTTGTTGCCGGTGATCCACTGCGTGGTCACGTTGGCGCCCTTGTAGGCCTTCGCGTACCGCTTGACGGCCTGCTCGACGCCTGCCTCGCCGTACGCGTGGAAGTACTGGACGAGACCGTCGCCCGAACCTCCGCTGCCCCGGCCGGTGTTGCTGCCGCACGCGGCGAGTCCGCCGGCGGCGGCCAGGCCCATCGCGGCCCGCAGTACGTTGCGGCGGTCCCAGTTCATGTTGCTCGATGCCGACATGCTGACGTCCTTGTCTCGAGTGCGGCTGCGGCTCTGCGGCTCACTGCCTGATGGCTCACGGCCCGGGGGCTCGCGCCAGATGGCTCAAAGAGAGGTGCGGTGCGGGACGCTAGAGCTTCGGCTAAGGCTTCGGCAAGGGGTTGGACGAAGTCTGTTCGAAGCGTTGTGTCCGGTTCGCGATTTCGAACAAGCGGGGATGGCGGAGGAGTTGGTTCCGCCGCTATGAGGGTGGAGCGGTGGTGCGGCTCCGTGCGCGGGGGGTGCTCTTCGCCGGGGTGGTGCGTTTGCCGTTCCGCTGCCCGACGGCCTGGAGCGCCCCTTCGAGCGCGAACGTCGCCGCGCCCAGGCACACCGGGTCGGTGGGGATCGGGGAGAGGACGATCTCGGTGGCGGCCAGCGGCCGCGGCAGCGCGTGCCGGGCGACGGCCTCGCGCACCTCGTGCAGCAGCGGTTCGCCCAGGGTGCGGGCGACCCAGCTGCTCAGCACGACGATCTCGGGGTTGAACAGGTTCACCAGGTCGGCGACGCCGGCGCCCAGATAGCGCGCGGTCTCGTGAACGGCCCGGCGGGCCACCGGGTCGTCCGCCGCGACCCCGCGGGCCAGCGCGTCGATGGTCGCCGTCTGGTCGTCCGGGTGCAGCAGCGCGCTGTCGGGGCCGACCTCGCGCAGGTTCAGCATGATGCCGCGCGCGCCGACGTAGGTCTCCACGCAGCCGTGGTTGCCGCAGCGGCACAGGCGCCCGTCCAGCACCATCGTGGTGTGGCCCCACTCTCCGGCGCTGTTGCTCACGCCGCGGTGCAGCCCGCCGCCCAGGACCAGTCCGGCGCCGACCCCGGTCCCGAGGTTGACGACCACGGCGTTCCCCCGCCCGCGCGCCGCCCCGAACCACAGCTCGGCCACCGCGCTGGCGCGCAGCGGGTTGTCCAGGTACAGGGGATAGGCGATGTGTTCGGTGAGCAGGTCGAGCAGCGGTACGTCGTGCCAGTCCCAGTTGGGCGCGTACTCCGAGGTGCCGGTGGCGCGGTCCACCTGCCCCGGCACGCTCACCCCGACTCCGAGCACCCGGGCGCCCTCGATACCGGCCTGCATGACCACCGAGCCGACGGCGGTCGCCACGTGGCCGACCACCTGCTCCGGCAGGCTCTCGCCGGCACGGACGTCCTCCTCGGCGCGGGCGAGGACGTTCAGCCCCAGGTCGAACAGCTCGACATGGACGTAGGTCTCGGCGATGTCGACGCCGATCAGCGCGCCCCCCGAGGAGTTGACCGCCACCAGGCCCCGGGGGCGGCCGCCGGCCGAGTCCTCGAAGCCGACCTCCGTGATCATGCGGAGGTCGAGCAGCTCGCCGACGAGTGTGGCGACCGTGGCCAGACTGAGGCCGGTGGCGGCCGCCAGCTCCTGCCGGGAGGTCGGTGACTCGGCGATGATCTGGCGCAGCACCTCGTAGCGGTTCGCGGTGCGGATGTCACGTGACGTGCGCTTCACCGGGGTGCCCATCCCTTCCCAGGCCGGCTCGGGCCGGGTCGACGTCGGCACCGGCGCGGCGCAAGGCTATGGGCTGCCGGGACTTTCGACAAGGGGTTAGGAAAGGGGCTTTATAAAGTGCGGCCCTGGTAAGGGCCGGTCATGGCCGGTTGGCGCCCGACGGCGGCCCGCTCATCATGCCTCAGCGGGTGGCCGGGGACGTCAATGCCGGTCCTCCACGGCCCCGCTCGCGGGGCACGCCGCCGCCTCGCTCCGGGGTGCCGTGCTCGCGACGGCAGCCGCGAGCTGCTGCTGCACCGGCTCGGGCAGCGTGCTGCCGTGCACCGTGTCCACCAGGTCCCGGGCCAGCTGGTGCAGCTTGGTGTTGGTGTTCTGGGAGGTCCTGACCAGCACGCTCCAGGCCGCCTCGGGGCTCAGGCTGAAGGAGGCCATGAGGATGCCGCGGGCCAGGTCGATGGTCGGCCGGGTCTGCATGGCCCGCCGCAGCTGGGCGACTTCGGCGCGGAGGTCCTCGTCGTCGGCCGCCCCCGGGGCGGGCTCGTCGTCGTCGGCGGGGGATACCTGGTGCGAGCCCGGCGCCGTGAACAGCTCCCGGGTGCCGGTCAGGTCGAGCAGGCGCTCCACCGCGCGGCCGCTGGAGCGGACGGCGACCGTCTTGCCCTGGTCGAGAGCGCGCATGCGCAGGTCCAGCAACATGTTGAGGCCGGAGCAGTCGCAGAACCCGATCGCGTCCAGCCGCAGGTCGATGCCGCTGCCCGACAGTGTGAGGATGTCGTGCAGCTCTGGCAGCAGCCGCCGGCTGCCCAGGTCGAGTTCACCCCACACGGTGACGGTCATCCGGTCGCCGTCCGGTGCGACGTCCATGGTCGCCATGCACGGCGGGATCTCCGCCGGCGCGCCGGCGCCCGCCGCGGATACGGCGCCCTCCTGGGTGTGAGACCGCGCAGAGTGCGCAGCGTCCGGCATGGCCGCGTTCTCCCTTGTTAGTTCGCCGTGCCTCCGTGTTCCAGCGTTGCCCCTCTACCCCACACCCGTCAACCAATACATGAAACGAAGTACGTGTTTTTGAATGCGTGTACGTCTGGTCGGTAGAGTTGGGGCATGGATGGAGTGCCCGAGCCACACACCGGATGGACGTTTCTCACCAACCATGCCCGGGTGCTGGCAGCAATCGCCGACAACCACAGCGCCCGTATCCGGGACATCGCGGCCCACTGCCGGCTCACCGAACGCGCCGTCCAGAAGATCATCGCCGATCTGGAGCAGGACGGTTACCTCTCGCACACCCGGGAGGGCCGCACCAACACGTACCGGATCGACCCCGGCAAGGTGCTCCGTCACCCCGCCGAGGCCGGTCTGACCGTGGCGTCGCTGCTCTCCCTGCTCGTCAAGGACGAGGCCGACCGCGCCACGACCCTCGGCGACCACAGCCGGCCGCACGCCACGACCTGACCCGCGGACCCGCTACGCCTCCCTCAGCACGTCCCGCACGAAGGCGTTGGCGAACGTCCCCTCCGGGTCCAGCTCCCGCGCCAGCGCCCGGAAATCGCCGAGCCGCGGATACAGCCCGCGCAGGTCGGACGCCGGCACGGTGAACACCTTCCCCCAGTGCGGCCGCGCCCCGAACGGCTCCAGCGCCTCCTCGACCCGCCGCACCACCGGCAGCACCGCCGGCGTGTCCTCGGCCCAGGTGAAGTGCGCCGCCACGGTGTCCCGGCCGTAGGAGGGGCTCAGCCACTGGTCGTCGCCGGCGACCGTACGCACCTCGCAGGTCTGCAGGACGGGCGCGATGGTCTCCCGGATCGCGTCGAGCGCGTGCAGCATCTCGACGGCGTGCCCGCGCGGCAGCAGGTACTCCGACTGCAACTCCGCCCCGCTGCTCGGGACGAACTCCGCCCGGAAGTGCGGCAGCCGCTCGTGCCACGGCCCCGGCACACCGAACTGCTCGGTGCAGTTGACCGCGGGCATCCCCGGCACGGGGTGCATCTTCTCGCTGGCGGGAGCGGCCCAGGGGAAGGCGGGCAGCGGCTGGTCGGAGCGCCGCTTGAGCCACACCTGCCGGAAGCCCGGCCCGCGCCAGTCGGTGAACAGGCTGACGCTGTACGCCGTCGCCATCACCGTCTCGAACGTCCCGGAGTCCAGCCCCGCGAAGGGCAGTTCGGTGAACACGTGCTGCTCGACCTCGAAGGTGGGTTCCAGATCGAGGGTGAGCGCGGTGACGACGCCGAGCGCGCCGAGCGAGGTGACGGCCCCGCCGAACCGCTCCTCGTCCCGGCCTATCGTCACCGCCCCGCCGTCCGCCGTGACCAGCTCCACCTCGCGCACGGCCGCCGAGAGCGGGCCGTTGAGCACGCCCGAGCCATGAGTGCCGGTCGCGACCGACCCGGCCACCGAGATGTGCGGCAGGGAGGCCATGTTGTGCAGTGCGAGCCCCTGCCCGTGCACCCTGCGGGCCAGCTCCGCGTAGCGCACGCCGCCGCCGACCCGGACCGTGCGGGCCGCCGTGTCGACGTCCACCTCCGGCGGCAGGTCGGCCAGCGACAGCAGGACGCCCTCGGCGCCCGGCTCGGCGATCTCGTTGAACGAGTGTCCGCTGCCCAGCACCCGCACCCGGTCGCTGTCGGCGACGAGCGCGCGCAGCGCGGTGAGCGAGCCCGGCCGGTGCAGTTCCTTGGCCGCGTAGGTGATGTTCCCCGCCCAGTTGGTCACGGTCCCGTTCATCGCGTCGTCCTTCCCCGAAACAGCGGGGACCGGGACAGCCCCCTGCCGGAACCTACCCCGGCCCGTCGCCCGTTGCCGCTGCCGCCCGGCTCGGTCTACCGTGAAGAGACGGTAGAGAGCGTTTTCTACCGGCGTTCCGAACGAGCCGTCCCCAGCCCTTCGTCCCCAGCCCTTCGTCCCCAGCCCTTCTCCGAGCCGGAAGGCCACCTCCTTGAGCCAGCGCTCCCAGGCACTGTTCGCCATGACCGCCGAGAACGTGCCGCAGGTCTTCCCGCCCGAGGTGCTGGCCCGGCTGCAGGAGGCGGTGGACATCGATCCGGCGCTCGTGGCACGGGACTTCGCCGACCCGGGCGTGCGCGAGGCGCTGGCCGGGACCGAGATCCTGGTGACCGGCTGGGGCTGCCCCCGGCTCGACGAGGCGGTCCTCGACGCGGCTCCCCGGCTGCGCGCCGTGCTGCACTCGGCCGGTTCGGTCAAGTCCTTCTCCACCCCCGAGATCTGGCGGCGCGGCATCGCCGTCTCCTCGGCCGCCGCCGCCAACGCGCTGCCGGTCGCCGAGTACACCCTCGCCATGATCCTGCTCGCGGGGAAGGACGTCCTCGCCGCCCGCGACCGGATGCGCGCCACCCGCACCTCCTCCGGCTGGGGCGTCGTCCCCGGTATCGGCAACTACGGCCGCCGCGTCGGTGTCATCGGCGCCTCCCGCATCGGCCGCCGCGTCCTCGAACTGCTCCGCCCCTTCGATCTGCGGCCCGCCCTCACCGACCCGTACGTCGACGAGCGGGAGGCCGCCGCGCTCGGCGTCCCCCTGCTGCCGCTGGACGACCTGCTGCGCACGTCCGACGTCGTCACCGTCCACGCGCCCGAGACGCCCGAGACCCACCGCATGATCGGCCGTCGTGAACTGGCGCTGATGCCCGACGGGGCGGTGCTCATCAACACCGCGCGCGGCGCCCTGGTCGACCACGACGCCCTCGTGGCGGAACTGCGCGCCGGGCGCCTGACCGCGATCCTCGACGTCACCGACCCCGAGCCGCTGCCCGCCGACTCTCCCCTCCACGACCTGCCCGGAGCCTTCGTCACCCCGCACCTCGCGGGCTCCCAGGGCAACGAGCTGGCCCGCCTCGGGCTGACGGTCGCCGAGGAGGCGGAACGGCTGCTGACCGGGCGAAAACTGGCATACGCGGTCGACCTCGCGACACTGGAGCGCGAGGCTTAGGACGCGTGGACTGTTCCTGGGTCAGGGCCATGACCCCAGGGCGTGGCCTGCGAGGACGATGCACAGCACCAGTTGGACCGCTCCGATGAAAGGGTGGCCGAGCCGCAGCAGCAGGATGCCCGTCACTCCCACTGCCAGGGCCAGGGCGCCGAAGCACAGCAGTGGTGCCCAGTCCGTCGGTGGTGCGCAGGGTGCCGTCTGCCCGGCGCAGGCGTCCATCCGGCCCAGCCCCCGTACCGCGAGCAGGAGCACGACCAGAAAACCGGCCGCCACGTCCGCCACCAGCACGAGCAGCAGGAGGCATCCTGCGGTGAGCGCATCAGTCCCGGCGGCGGGCTGCTTGTCGGCGTGTTCTGGCATGTCCATATCGTCGTGCGGAACCCACCCCTCCATCCGGGTCGTCGCGAACTTGCAACCCAGGCGTACCCAAAAGGGACATTCGCCCGAGTCAGGGGGGCCCGGTACCGGCCTCGCACACCCATGGGCATACCGTGAGGAGTCGTACGTTCGAACCGGGAGGAGACACGGCATGGGCAGCGGCAGCCGTACCGCGCTGGTCGAGGATCTGATGGAGCGGTTCCCGCACGTCCCGCGGGAGGCCGTCTTCAAGGAGGACCTGCTCCGGGGCGGCGTGGCCTTCGACCCGTCCGCGCTCAGCGACAACGAGGGCGGCGAGGTCAAGCCGAAGTCGTACTTCATCTTCTCCTTCGACCACGGCACCCTGCCCGAGCTGGGCGAGGCCGCGCTGCGCCGGCCGCCCGAGGAGATCATCCTCACCGGCGGCCCCTACGACCTGCGCCGGACCGTCGTCTCGGTGCGGGTGAACCCGTCCTCGCCCTACCGCGTCGCCGCCAACGAGGACGGCGTGCTCGGCCTCTACCTCGACGGCAAGCGCATCTCCGACGTCGGCGTGCCGCCGATGCCCGAGTACTACCGGCACACCCTCGCCAGCGGGAAGTCGGTCATGGAGGTGGCCCCGACCATCCAGTGGGGCTACCTGATCTACCTGACCGTCTTCCGGGTCTGCCAGTACTTCGGCGCCAAGGAGGAGTGCCAGTACTGCGACATCAACCACAACTGGCGCCAGCACAAGGCCGCCGGGCGCCCCTACACCGGGGTGAAGGACGTCGAGGAGGTCCTGGAGGCCCTGGAGATCATCGACCGTTACGACACGGCGAAGACCTCCACCGCCTACACCCTCACCGGCGGCGCCATCACGAAGACCGTCTCCGGCCGCGACGAGGCCGACTTCTACGGCCACTACGCCAAGGCCATCGAGGAGCGCTTCCCCGGCCGCTGGATCGGCAAGGTCGTCGCCCAGGCGCTGCCGCGTGACGACGTCCAGCGCTTCAAGGACTACGGCGTGCAGATCTACCACCCCAACTACGAGGTGTGGGACGAGTACCTGTTCAAGATGTACTGCCCGGGCAAGGAGCGCTACGTCGGCCGCGACGAGTGGCACAAGCGCATCCTCGACTCGGCGGAGATCTTCGGCGCGCGCAACGTCATCCCCAACTTCGTGGCGGGCGTGGAGATGGCCGAGCCGTTCGGCTTCACCTCGGTCGACGAGGCCATCGCCTCCACCACCGAGGGCCTGCGCTTCTTCATGTCGCACGGCATCACGCCCCGCTTCACCACCTGGTGCCCGGAGCCCACGACGCCCCTCGGCAAGGCCAACCCCCAGGGCGCGCCGCTGGAGTACCACATCCGCCTGCTCCAGGCGTACCGGCAGACCATGGAGGACTTCGGCCTCTCCTCGCCCCCCGGCTACGGTCCCCCCGGCGCCGGCAACGCGGTCTTCTCCGTCAGCTCCTTCATGGACAGCCTCCCGGCGGACGAACCCACCGCTGTTTGATAACGCTTCGATGACGTCGTCCATCATTGCGGTACGGCGTTGAGTCACAGGGCGGCCGTGTCCGTACCGCATACAAAGGCCGGAGCCGTGGGGGCCCGCCGCCCTGTGCTGACATCTGAACAGGGCGCTTGTCAGTTGTGTGGGTGGCGTGAAAAGCTCTGGCCCTGCCGCGAGGTTTCCCCCAACTCCATTGCCGAAGTGGTGAGTTGACCTCGCTTGTGGATGCAGGAGACCCATGCCCGACCTGCCGACCCCTCAGGACGCCGCCGAGGCCGCGCTGTTCTCGGAGTGCTGGGACGCGGTCCTCGCCTACGCCGATCTGTGCACGTCCGGCTCCACCGCCGCCGCACAGCTGGGCCGCGAGGCGTTCGCACACGGCACGCGTGAGGCCCGCGCGGCCGAAACCGGCCAGGCCAGAAGCGCCGGCCGCCGCGCGGCCCGGCTGCCCCGGATACCCCTGCTGCTGACCGCCGTACGCACCACGGCCGCGGCCTGGGAAGAGGAGGGGCAGGGCCACAAGCTCGACCCCGACCTGCGCCTGTGGCTCAACTCGGACAAGGCCGTCCGCTACACCGGCCCGCCCCTGCGGCGCCCGCTCGCGCTGCGCGGACTGCGCGACCTGCAGCAGGCCGACGCCGAACTGCTGTGGCTGGCCGAGGTGGAGGCGCTGCCGCTGTCCGTGGTCGCCCGCCGCCTGGGCCTCGACCCGGCCACCGCCGCCGACGAACTCCAGCAGGTGCGCACCCTGTTCCGGGACCGATGCCACCGCAACCACCTCGACACCCCGATGGACGCCCAGTGCCGCAGCTACGCCCGGCTGCTGGACGCCGTCACCCGCTCCTCCGCCGCCGACGCCCCGGGTGACCTCTCCCGGCACCTCGCCACCTGCGTCCAGTGCGCCGAGGCCGCAGCCTGTCTGCGGCTGCACGGCGGCGGGCTGCCCGGGGCACTGGCCGGCGGGGTGATCGGCTGGGGCGGCCTCGCCTACCTGGAGCGCCGCCGTCGCGCCGCCGAGGTACGGCTCGGCGCCGGCCGGCCCGACGGGGCGGACAAGGCGCCGGGGGATCCGGAGGACGGGGAGCAGAAGGCGCGCGTCGCCCGCAACGGACTCCTCGTCGCCGCCGTCCTGGTCTCCGTCCTCGCGCTCGGCGTCTCGATGATGCCCTTCGGCGGCTCCGGCGACGACCTCGGAGCACGCGGCGACGCCGGCCGTCAGCCGGTGGCCGACCCCAACCCCGAACCGCCCCTGCCGTCCGCCCCCGACCTGCCGCCCGCGACCTCGAAGCCCGCCGACGACGCCACCGAGAACACGGGCAAGTCGGAGAAGCCCGCCAAACCGGAGGGCACGAACCGCCACACCGAACCGCAGGGCACGTCCTCTCCCACCAAGAGCGGCGAGAGCGGCGAGGGCGGCGAGGGCGAGAACCCCACCTGCCGGGTCGAGTACGACCTGGTCAACCAGTGGCCCGACGGCTTCCAGGCCACGGTCACGGTCACCAGCAGCAAGCCCCTCGACTCCTGGCGCGTGTCCTGGTCCTTCCGCGACGGCCAGCAGGTCGGCCAGATGTGGGACGCCTCCGTCTCCCAGGACGGCTCCCGCGTCACCGCCACCGCCGCCGACTACAACAAGTCGGTCCCCGCGGGCGGCGACCTGGCCTTCGGCTTCCTCGCCTCCTGGCACGGGAAGAACTCCCCGCCGTACGGCTTCACGCTGAACGGCCACGACTGCGCGAAAAGCAGTTGACGCGGCCGGCCCGTGACGGGATAGCGTGACGGCGGTTCCACGAGGAGCCGGATTTCACGAAGAGTCGAGGACCGAGGAGGTGTTGACCGATGGCTGTCATTGCGATGGGCGCTGCCCGCATCCAGTTCATCAAGTCCACCTCCGTGGCCGCCGGCTGATCCGACCGACTGTCGGGCCGGGGGCCGACCTGGAAAGGGTCACCCTTGACTTCCAGCTCCGCTTCATCCGTTTCCTCCGCGCTCGCTCCCTACGGCTGGGACGACGCATGGGCGGACGAGTTCGCCCCGTACGACACCGAAGGACTGCTGCCCGGACGTGTGATCCGGGTCGACCGGGGACAGTGCGACGTCGTCACCGCCGACGGGGTGCTGCGCGCCGACACGGCGTTCGTCACCCCGCACGATCCCCTGCGGGTCGTCTGCACCGGCGACTGGGTCGCCGTCGAACCCGGCGGGAACCCGCGCTACGTCCGCGCGTATCTGCCGCGCCGCACCGCGTTCGTCCGCTCCACCTCCTCCAAGCGGTCCGAGGGGCAGATCCTCGCGGCCAACGTCGACCACGCCATCGTCGCCGTGCCCCTTTCCGTCGAACTCGACCTCGGCCGTATCGAACGGTTCCTCGCGCTCGCCTGGGAATCCGGGGCGCAGCCCCTCGTCGTCCTCACCAAGGCCGACCTCGTACCGGACGCCGTCACCCTCGCCCACCTCGTCCAGGACGTGGAGACCAGCGCGCCCGGCGTGCCGGTGGTGCCGGTCAGCGCTGTGGACGGGGCCGGTCTCGACGTGGTCGCGGCGATCGTCGGCGGGGGGACGTCCGTGCTGCTCGGGCAGTCCGGCGCGGGCAAGTCGACCCTCGCCAACGCGCTGCTCGGCGAGGACGTCATGGCCGTCCAGGCCACCCGGGATGTCGACGGCAAGGGCCGGCACACCACGACGACCCGCAACCTGCTCGCGCTGCCCGGCGGGGGCGTCCTGATCGACACCCCCGGACTGCGGGGCGTGGGACTCTGGGACGCCGAGACCGGCGTCGGGCAGGTGTTCTCCGAGATCGAGGAACTGGCCGAGCGGTGCCGCTTCCACGACTGCGCCCACGAGGCCGAGCCGGGCTGTGCCGTGCTGGCCGCCGTCGAGGAGGGCGACCTGCCGGAGCGGCGGCTGCACAGCTACCGCAAGCTCCTGCGGGAGAACCAGCGCATCGTCGCCAAGACGGACGCCCGGCTCCGGGCGGAGATCCGCAAGGACTGGAAGCGCAAGGGCGCCATCGGAAGGGCCGCGATGGAGGCCAAGCGCGGACCGCACTGGCGTTCGTAGCCGCCCGGTGTCCGGACCGGGGGAGGGAGCGGCGTCCGGAGCGCCGTGTCCGATTTCCGCCAGCGGCAGCCCCGCCGACGGCGGAGACTGGACACCGTGAGGGACGAAGACACGAGGGAAGACCCCAGGTACGAAGCCGTACGCAGTCGTGACGGGCGTTTCGACGGCGCCTTCTTCTTCGCCGTCGAGACGACCGGCATCTACTGCCGGCCGAGCTGCCCCGCGGTCACCCCGAAGCGGGCCAACGTACGGTTCTTCGCCACGGCCGCCGCCGCGCAGGGCTCGGGTTTCCGGGCCTGCCGGCGGTGCCGCCCGGACGCCGTGCCCGGCTCCGCCGAGTGGAACGTCCGCGCGGACGTGGTGGGCCGGGCCATGCGGCTGATCGCCGACGGCGTGGTCGACCGCGAGGGCGTCGCCGGGCTCGCCGGACGGCTCGGCTACAGCGCGCGGCAGGTGCAGCGGCAGCTCACCGCGGAACTCGGCGCCGGACCCGTCGCCCTCGCCCGGGCCCAGCGGGCCCACACCGCCCGAGTCCTGGTGCAGACCACCGACTTGCCGATCACCGAGATCGCGTTCGCGTCGGGCTTCGCCAGCGTGCGGCAGTTCAACGACACCATCCGGGCCGTGTACGCGTCGACCCCGAGCGAACTGCGCGCCGCCGCCGCGCCGAAGAGCGGCCGGTCCGGTCGTACGGCCACCCCGGACGCCGGCATCCCGCTGCGGCTCGCCCACCGCGGCCCCTACCAGGCCGGCCCCGTCTTCGACCTGCTGGAACGCGAGGCCGTGCCCGGCATCGAAGAGGTCTGCGGCCCGCCAGGAGCGCGCACCTACCGGCGCACGCTCCGCCTCCCGTACGGCACCGGCATCGTCGCCGTCGACGAACGCCCCCGCACCGCCCGGACCGGGTCCGGCGCCCACCCGGGCGGCTGGCTCGACGCCCGGCTGCACCTCACCGACCCCCGCGACCTCACCACCGCCGTGCAGCGGCTGCGGCGGCAGTTCGACCTCGACGCCGACCCCTACGCCGTCGACGAGCGCCTCGGCGCCGACCCGGGGCTCGCACCCCTGGTCGCCGCCCGGCCCGGCCTGCGCTCGCCCGGCACCGCCGACCCGGAGGAACTCGCGGTACGCGCACTGGTCGGCCGGGCGGAGGCCGAACGGCTCGTACGGCGGTACGGCAAGGCCCTCGACGCCCCCTGCGGCAGCCTCACGCATCTCTTCCCCGAGCCCGCCGTCCTCGCCGGTGCCGAACCCGGCGGCGCCCTCGGCGCGCTCACCGCCGCCCTCGCCGACCATGCCGTACGCCTGGACCCGGGCGCCGACCGGGACGACGCGCAGGACGCCCTGCGGGCCGTGCCCGGCCTGGACGCCCGCACCATCGCCGAGATCCGCACCCGCGCCCTCGGCGACCCCGACGTGGCCCCACCCGGCGCCGACGTCCCCGGCAGCTGGCGCCCCTGGCGCTCGTACGCCCTGAACCACCTGCGCGCAGCAGGGAAGTGGGAGTTGTGATGACCTCGACGTACTGGACGAACGTGGCCTCCCCGCTCGGGCCGCTGCTCCTCACCGCCGCCCCGGACGGTGCGCTGACCTCGCTGTCCGTGCCCGGGCAGAAGGGCGGACGCGTGGTGGAGGACGACTGGCGGCAGGACCCGGGGCCGTTCCGCGAGGCCGAGGAGCAGCTCGCCGCCTACTTCGCCGGGGACCTGAAGGAGTTCCGGCTGGCCCGGCGCACCGACGGCTCCGTCTTCCGGGAGAAGGTCTGGGCCGCGCTGGACGACATCCCGTACGGCTCGACCGTGACCTACGGCGAGATCGCCGCGCGCATCGGGGCGCCCAGGGCCGCCGTACGTGCCGTGGGCGGGGCGATCGGCGCCAATCCGCTGCTGGTCGTCCGGCCGTGCCACCGGGTGATCGGGGCCGACGGGACGCTGACCGGCTATGCGGGCGGCCTGGAGCGCAAGGTACGGCTGCTGACGCACGAGGGGGTGCTGTAGGAGCGTGTTCTCACGCCCCGAAAACGGCCCCCAGCCAGGCCGCCGCGATCAGCTGGCAGGTGAACAGCTCCGCCAGCACGCTGGAGCCGCCCGAGCGCATCGCCGTGCGCACGGCCGCGACGGCCTCGGCGTGGCGGCCGAGGCGGAGGCGTTCGGCGAGGTAGATGCCGGCCAGGAAACCGGGGATCGCGCCGATGACGGGGAGCAGGACGAAGCCGAGGGTGGATCCCGCTCCGGCGTAGGCCAGCATGCGCTGGGTGGCGCCGCTCGCCTGCAGCCGCCGGGGAGGCAGGGCCCAGCGCACTCCTTGGGAGACGAACATCAAAACCGTGGCTCCCACCAGGATCCACCAGGCGACGGGCTGCGGGTCCTTCAGCGCCCACCACATGACCGCGGCCCACACCAGCAACGAACCGGGCACCGCGGGCAGCAGCACTCCGCACAGACCGAGCAGGATGACCAGCCCGACCAGCAGGAGGTCCCACACTCCCATCTGACCAGCCTGCCGGAATAGGGGAGAAGACGCAGGTCAGAAGCGTAGTCGCGGTTCAGACCCGCAGGTCAGCCGCGCGCGGCCGCCGGGACATGGTCATATCGCATGACCGTTCTACGGCTCACTCGACGCGTGGTTCACGGCGCCGTGAGAGGCCGGTTTTTCCACAAGCCCCGTTTCATCCGGCCCCTGCGGTGGACAATTAGGGGCATGAGCCAGCAGGGGGGAAGGCCCACCGGTCCCGAGGACGACTGGTGGGGGCAGTTGTACGACGACTCCACCGGCGACACGGGCCCCGCACCCGCACCCGATTCCCTCGACGACCGCTTCGCCTCGGCGGCGGGGGCGGTGGGCGACCGGGACGTTCCGGGAACGGGGGCAGGGAAGAGGACCGGCTCCGAGCCGGTGGTTCCGGCGCCTCGCTCCGGCGCCGACGACGTCATGGACACCCCACGTTCCGACCGGTCACCCCACCGCGCCCCCTGGGAGCCACCACCCGCCCGTCCGACGGGGCCGGTGACGTTCCCGACTGCGGCGACAGGGACGACGATCCCCGCATCGGGGACGTCCCCCGACCCACCGACGGTCCCTCCGCCGCCCCCGGCGCCTCCCGTCTGGCCGGGGCCCGAGGCCCGCTCGACCACGGCGGATGCCCCGCCCAGGGGCCCCACAGGACCGACAGCCGAGTCCGGCCGAGGCGGGGCCGAAATCCCCGCCGCCGAGCCGGGCGGCGCTGAGTCTTCCGGGGCCGGGCCCGATGGGGCCGCGCTCCGCACTCCCCGGCCCGGCGGGGCCGCATCCCCCGCCCCAGCCGGACCGCCGCCCGCACCGCCTCGCCCCGCAGATCCGCCGCCCGCACCACCTCGCCCGGCAGATCCGCCGCCCGCACCACCTCGCCCGGCAGACCCTCCGCCGACGTCACCACCGCTCGCCGACTCCCCGCCCACGCCACCCCGGCCGGCCGGTTCGCCCCCACGCCCTCACCGCCCGCCGACCTCCCGCCCGACCAGCCCGAACCGCGGTTCGAGCGCCCCGCGTCCTCCCCCCGGCCCCGTGGCCACGTCGGCTCTCGGCCGCCCACCTACGACGCCGAACCCACGGCGCTCCCGCTCGCCGATCCCGATGATCTGGACGACCTCGTCGCGGACACCGTGCTCGACGGGGCCCGGTACGGGGCCTGCACGGTGCGGGCCGTGTCCGTGCGGGGGGACTCCGCGCGGTACCGGGGCGAGCCGCGGCGGGACTCGCTGCTGACCGCGCGGTTCGGCACGGGCGAGCAGGCGCTGCTGCTGGTGGCGATGGCGACCGGGGCGCGGGCCACGCCGGGGGCGCACCGGGCCGCCGCCGAGGCCTGTCACTGGATCGGGCGGGCCGTCGGACGCAGCCACGCGCGGCTCGTGGAGGACATAAGGGCGGGGCGGCGCGGCGACCTGAAGTCCGGACTGCACCGCCTCACCGACCGCAGCCTCGGCAAGCTCCGCGCCAGCGCCGCCGAACAGGGCGTCGACCCGGAGGAGTACGCGGCCGGCCTGCGCTGTCTGCTGCTGCCCGCCGACCCCGAGTGCCGTACGCGCGTCTTCTTCGGCGTCGGGCCCGGCGGGCTGTTCCGGCTGCGGGACGGCGAGTGGCAGGACATCGAACCGCAGGTCGCCGAGATCAAGGGCGAACCCGTCGTGGGCTTCGGATCGCCGCCCTCCGAGACGCCCGACGGCGACCGGCTCACCATGGACCTGGGCATCCCGACCCCGCCCAGCCCCTACGAACCGGCGCCGGAACCACCCCGCGAACCCTTCCGCTTCCGCACCTCCGTCGCCCGCCCGGGTGACACGCTCCTCGTGTGCAGCGCCGGCCTCGCCGAGCCGCTGCGCGGCGAACCCGAACTGGGCGAGTACCTCGCCGAGCGGTGGTCCCGCCCCGAGCCGCCCGGCCTCGCCGCGTTCCTCGCGGACTCCCAAGTACGGGTCAAGGGTTATGCGGACGACCGTACGGCCGCGGCCGTTTGGGAGGCGTGAGGACGTCTCCTGTGACTTGATGGAACCCGGAGGGATCCCAGGAGACCGAAGGGGCAGACGAGAGACATGGCCAAACAGAACGTCGCGGAACAGTTCGTCGACATCCTGACGCGTGCCGGAGTCAAACGCCTCTACGGAGTCGTCGGCGACAGCCTCAACCCGGTCGTGGACGCCGTCCGCCGCAACTCCGCCATCGACTGGATCCACGTGCGGCACGAGGAGACCGCCGCCTTCGCCGCCGGGGCGGAAGCGCAGATCACCGGCAAGCTCGCCGCCTGCGCCGGCTCCTGCGGGCCCGGCAACCTCCATCTCATCAACGGCCTCTACGACGCCCACCGCTCCATGGCCCCGGTCCTCGCCCTCGCCTCGCACATCCCGTCCAGCGAGATCGGCCTCGGCTACTTCCAGGAAACCCACCCCGACCAGCTGTTCCGCGAGTGCAGCCACTACAGCGAGCTGATCTCCAGCCCGAAGCAGATGCCCCGGCTCCTCCAGACCGCCATCCAGAACGCCGTCGGCCGCTCCGGCGTCAGCGTCGTCTCCCTGCCCGGCGACATCGCCGCCGAGCCCGCCCCGGAGAAGGCCGCCGAGACCGCCCTCGTCACCGCCCGGCCGACCGTCCGCCCCGGCGACGCCGAGATCGACCGGCTCGTCGAGATGATCGACGACGCCGACAAGGTCACCCTGTTCTGCGGCAGCGGCACGGCCGGCGCGCACGCCGAGGTCATGGAGTTCGCCGGGAAGATCAAGTCTCCGGTGGGGCACGCGCTGCGCGGCAAGGAGTGGATCCAGTACGACAATCCGTTCGACGTCGGGATGAGCGGGCTGCTCGGGTACGGCGCCGCCTACGAGGCCACCCACGAGTGCGACCTGCTGATCCTGCTCGGCACGGACTTCCCGTACAACGCCTTCCTCCCCGACGACGTGAAGATCGCCCAGGTCGACGTCCGGCCCGAACACCTCGGCCGCCGCTCGAAACTGGACCTCGCGGTGTGGGGGGACGTGCGGGAGACGCTGCGCTGCCTCATCCCGAGGGTGCGGGAGAAGAAGAACCGGCGCTTCCTCGAACGGATGCTGAAGAAGCACGCGGACGCGCTGGAGGGGGTGGTGAAGGCGTACACCCGCAAGGTCGACAAGCACGTGCCGATCCACCCCGAGTACGTGGCGTCCGTGCTCGACGAAGTCGCCTCCGACGACGCCGTGTTCACCGTCGACACCGGCATGTGCAACGTCTGGGCCGCCCGCTACATCTCACCCAACGGCCGCCGTCGCGTCATCGGTTCCTTCTCCCACGGCTCGATGGCCAACGCGCTGCCCATGGCGATCGGCGCGCAGTTCACCGACCGGGGGCGGCAGGTCGTGTCGATGTCCGGCGACGGCGGGTTCTCCATGCTGATGGGCGACTTCCTGACGCTGGTGCAGTACGACCTCCCGGTCAAGGTCGTCCTCTTCAACAACTCCTCCCTCGGCATGGTCGAGTTGGAGATGCTGGTCGCCGGACTCCCGTCCTACGGCACCACCAACAAGAACCCCGACTTCGCCGCCGTCGCCCGCGCCTGCGGTGCCTACGGGGTACGCGTCGAGAAGCCCAAGGACCTCGCCGGGGCACTGAAGGACGCCTTCAAGCACAAGGGCCCGGCCCTCGTCGACGTCGTCACCGACCCCAACGCCCTGTCCATCCCGCCGAAGATCAAGGCCGAGATGGTGACCGGGTTCGCCCTGTCCGCATCCAAGATGGTGCTGGACGGCGGGGTCGGCCGGATGGTGCAGATGGCCCGCTCCAACCTGCGCAACGTGCCCCGGCTCTAGCCGTAGGGCGCCCACCGGCGTTCGGAGGTGTCGTACGTGTAGCGGGGCAGGCCCTTGATGCCGCTGGTCCGGAACGGGCGGCCGGCGTCGTCGATGCGGACGGTGCCCTTGCGGCCCTGGGAGGACCAGTCGAGCTCCAGGTACCAGCGGCAGTCGCACCCCTGGGTCCTGGCGTTGACCAGCAGCACCTCGGGGTCGCGGGCGGAGACCCGGTAGGGCATGCGCACCGCCGGGATCGGCGTACCCGCGTCGCTCCCGGCCACCGCGCGGGCGATGGGGCGGTCCTTGTCCAGGTTCACGTCGAAGGAGCGCGGGGTGATCGAACCGCCGCAGCCCTGGTCCATGGCATAGGCGTTGCCCGGCGCGGGTGCCGAGCGTCCCACCACGCGTACGCGCAGCGCCTCCAGCACGACGGCCGTGTCGGTCCGCCCCTGGACGGACAGCCGCACGAGCGTCTCGCCGCCGTGCACCGCGTTCTGCGACGCGGCCCAGACCCCGGCGTCCTGCGGGACGGGCGGCGGGGGCACCTGCGCGGGCGGCTTGGCGACGACGTAGTCGTGACCACAGCCGAGCTTCCACGCCTGGGAGTCGGCGGACCAGGTGAGGGGTGGGGCGGAGGCGGTCTTGCCGGCGGGCGGGGTGGTGCGGACGGAGGGGGACGGGGAGGGCTTCAGCCGCTTCGGGGTGGCGGAGGGTGAAGACCGCCGCGGAGCGGGGGAGGTGCCGCTCGGGGCAGGGGAGGGGCTCTTCCCGTCCGGGGCTTCCGTCTTCGCCGTACCGGACGGGGCCGGAGCGGCAGTGCCGGGCCGGTCGCCGGCGGACGCACGTCGCCCGTCCGGCAGCGCGGCGAGGCTCCCGAGCGCCGCCAACACCGCGCAGGCGGCGGCCAGTCCGACCGCGACGCGTCCGCGGCGGTACCAGGGGAGGCCGGGGAGCGAGTCCGCTTCCGCAGGGCTTTCGACAGGGCCGTCCGCCGTGTCGGTGTCGGTGTCGGTGTCGGTGTCCGTATCCGTATCCGTGTCCGTGCCCGTCTCCGCCGGACCGGCAGCGCTCGCCGGCCGAGGACGCTGCCGCGCCGCCACCGCGAGGAGCCAGCGGCGGTGCAGCTCCAGACGTTCCTCCGCTGACGCCCCGCACAGGGCGGCGAAGCGCTCCACGGGCGCGAAGTCGAGCGGGACCGCCTCGCCCGCGCAGTAGCGGTGCAGGGTCGAGGTGTTCATGTTCAGGCGGCGGGCCAGTGAACCGTAACTGCGGTCCGTGCGCTCCTTCAGCGTCCTCAGCAGCGCCGCGAACTCCCCGACGTCGTCGACGCCGTCCTGTACCGACACCGTTCCCCCGTCCTTTCGGCTCGGCCCGGCCCGGAACGGCATCCCAGGCACCCCATGTACCTGCACGTCAGACGGGCTGGGATGGTTCCACCGTGCCGGATCGGATGCGAGCTGTTGCATCCGGGCGGTGGGACCGCTGATGCTCTTGGTGTCGCACCGACCAGGCCCGGGCCGACCAGCCGGCCTCGCCGCGGCATCCACATCCACGCACTCGTCCACGGGGGAACACCCATGCCCATGCGCATCCGAGCAAGCGCTCTCACCGCCCTGACCGTCGCCGCCCTCGCGGCGGGCACGGTCCTCACGGCACCGGCCGCCGGTGCCGCGCCGAAGGCCGCCGCACCGAAGTTCCTGTCGGCGTCCCAGCTGCCGCCGCACCCGAGCTCGGCCTGGACGGCCGGCCCGGTCACCGACGGGTTCCCGGAGGGACTCGGCTCCTGCGTGAGCACGGAGGGCGTGCTCGACTACGACTACCGGCACCGGGAGTTCCGGACCGACCTGGAAACCAGCGCCGTGCAGTTGACCGTCGTGACGGGCACAGCCGCCCAGGCCAAGGCCCTGGCGAAGCACTACGACGACCTGATCCGCACCTGCGCCGACCGCATCGAGGAGACCTCTCCGGACGTCGAGGCCGAGGGCCGGGACTACGGTTCACTGCCGGTCGAGGAGGGCGCCCGCGTCCGCGGCCTGCACACCGAGACGTCCTGGGGCGCCACGGACATCTCGCTGCTGTCCGTCGGGCGGGACGGCAGGACCGTCACCGTCGTGCAGTGGGGACAGATGGGCGACTTCGACGACGCGCCCGTGGCCGCCTTCAAGAAGACGACGACCACCGCCGTCAACAAGCTGTACTGACCGCGCGGCCACCCGAGAAGGACCGGGGCCGTCCTCCGCCACGGGGGTGGGGAGGACGGCCCCGTACCGGCCGGGAACCCCGGGAAGACCGTCGTACTTCGGCCAACTTCACCGGACCGCGGCGCACGGGGACCAGTCGCCCCGCGGCTTCGCCGCGTACGGAAGGAACGGCAGCCGGCCGTCGGCAGTTCGTCCGATCTCCGGCGGTCAGGATCCGCCGCGGGACGACCACCGGCTGCCCTCTTGTCTCCCCTTTCCGCGCCGCCGCACCGCTCAGGGCCGGTCCGTCCGGCCAGCCGGTCCCGGCCGGATGGCCGAACACCCGGTCGTTGACGATTCGAGATGACTGCCGCGTGCCCGACGGGGCATGGATCCCCGTGAACGTGTTCGAGCAGGAGGGGAACCGACATCGGCGCGCGGGCGGGGGTCATGGAGAGGCAGGCACGAGGAGGCGGTCCCATAACGATCGGGGCCTTCTCGGCGAAGACGGCGGAGGACCAGACCGAAGACGTCACGGAGCAGGTGGCGGCACCTCAGTTGAGGCGCAGGCTCGGGCGGGCGGACCTACGGGCCGTGCCGGAAGCCCGCAGGGCCCTGCGAGAACTGCTCGGGCAGTGGGGGAGGACCGCACGAGCGGACGTGGCGGAACTGCTCACCAGTGAACTCGTCACCAACGCGATCGTCCACACCGACCACGACGCGGTCCTGACGGCCACCGTCGGACCCCGTGGACTACGGGTGGAGGTACGGGACTTCGTGGCCCGCAGACCCCGGCTGCGCGTACCGGTCGCCGACGACGGTACGAACGGCAGAGGCCTGTTCCTGGTGCAGTCCCTCGCGGACGCCTGGGGCGTCAGGCCGCACGGAGTGGGCAAAGCCGTCTGGTTCGAGCTGGAGGCCGAGGCGGCGTGAACAACGGAGCGGCACGGAGGATGAGGAACGGAGAAAGGGGCGCGGCCCGCAGGCCACGCCCCTTCCCGGCTCTGTCCGAGTGCGGCCAGGTCAGCCGAACTGCTGCTCCAGGTCCTTGAGCTTGCGCTCCAGCGAGTCGAGGCGCGGCAGCGCCTGCGTGTCGTCCTCCGCGGTTAGGTCGACGGTCACCGGGTCAGCTCCATGGCGGACGGGCTGAAGGGAGGGACGCGAGCGGACGGGCAGTTGTTCCGGCGCGGATATGGCAGGCTCCGCGGAGACCTGCGAGGAGCCGCGCTCCACCTGCACCTCCAGCTGCCGGCCGCCACCACGGCCGAGGTGGCCGCGGTGCCCGCGGCTGATCGCCTTCAACTGGGCGCGCTCCACGCGCTGCTGGTCGCGCCGCCGCTGCCGGGCCTCGTCCTTCTTGCGCTTGTCGTCGCGCACCTCGTCGACGGCCTCGTCCAGGCTGCGCACACCCTCCAGAAGCATCAGCGACCAGGCCTTGTACGTCTCCCGGGGGGCCCGCAGCCAGCGCACGATACGGATCTGCGGCAGCGGGCGCGGCACCAGGCCCTGCTCGCGCAGGGCGGCCCGGCGGGTCTGCTTCAGCGCGCGGTCGAAGAGCACCGCCGCCGAGAGCGACATGCCGGCGAAGAAGTGGGGAGCGCCGTCGTGGCCGACGCCCCTGGGCGCGTGCACCCAGTTGAACCAGGCCGCGGCGAGCGCGAACGTCCATACCAGTATCCGCGAGCCGAGCGCCGCGTCACCGTGGCTGGCCTCGCGCACCGCGAGTACGGAGCAGAACATCGCCGCGCCGTCCAGGCCGAACGGGACGAGGTACTGCCAGCCGTTGGACAGGCCGAGGTTCTGCTCGCCGAAGCCGACCAGGCCGTGGAAGGAAAGCGCGGCGGCGACGGCCGCGCAGCAGAACAGGAGGACGTAGGAGACGGTGCCGTAAAGGGCCTCTTTGCGTCTGCGGCGTTCCTCGCTGCGCTCCCAGGAATCGTCCGCGCTCGTGTCCTTGACCGAGGAGCGCTTGCCGCGCGCGAGCACCGCCACCGCCGCCAGCATGCCCAGGAGAAGCACGGCGCCCGGAAGCAGCCAGTTCAGCGATATGTCGGTCAGTCTCATCTGGGTGGTCCCTTGCATTGGGATAGGGCGTAACGCCCGCCATAGTGGCCCAATCCCACCGGCCCTCAGGGGGTTTCGGGGCAAGAGGCCGCCAAGGAAGTGCAAGGGATTGCCCAGGGCGGCATTCTGCTCGAACTGCCGCTTGAGGGGCAGGAGTTGAGTTCGAAGAAGAGTACCCGTACGGGTGGTTCCCCGGAAAGTTTCCGTGACCCGTGAGGAGGGAGTGAATCGGCTGCGCGCGAGTGGGTGGCCGGTTCGGCGATGATCCTACCGGGGTGGTGGGACTGCTCTGTCCCGGTCTGCCCGGGGTTGCCTCAACTGGCCGTGGCCAGCAGCTTGGTGACCCGGTCGGCGTCACAGGTGCGCGGGCAGGTGGCGCAGGTGTCCTCGGGGCGCAGGGTGTAGAACATGCAGCAGCTCGCGCGGTCCCGGGTGCGCAGCGGCTCGCCGTCGGGGCCGGTCAGTTCGCGGAAGGCCGCAGTGCCCACGTACGGCTTGGTCGCGCCCGGCAGGAGCAGCTCCAGCTCGCGCATCGCACGCCGCTCCTCGATCTCGCCGAGCAGCTGGGCGACGTACCAGAGCCCCTCGACGATCTCGTCCGTCGCCATACCCCACAGCGCCCGGCCGCGGCGCCGCATCCGGGGGCCGAAACCGGCCAGGACCGGCTCCAGGTGCTCCGCGACCGCCGACCGCACCTCGGCCCGCAGTGCCTCCTCGTCCGGGACGACCCGGGCGCCGGGCAGTGCGGCCGCCTCGTCGCCGGGCAGACAGGCGAAGCCGGCCGGGCGGACGGCCAGGTGGCCGACGGGGTGGGCGGGGGCGGTGCGGTCGTACGAGACGTGCGTCACCGGGTAGCGGGGCACGCGGCGGTGCAGGAACCAGGGGACGGTGATCAGGAGGCAGGCGGGCCAGGCGTACCGGTGCAGGCCGAAGCTGGCGATCACGTCGGGCCGCGCCTGCCGGCCGTAGTCCCGGTGTATCTGGGCGTCGTCCCAGGACAGGTAGGCGTCGAGGCCGGGGCCGGCTTCCGCGAGCGCGGCGGCGGTGGTCCAGTTGCCGCCCTGGGGGGTCTCGTCCTCGGCGGTCAGTTCGGTGATGGCCAGCCCCGGGAGGACCTCGGTCAGCCGGGCGTACGCGCCGGAGAGGGCCGAAGGGGGCAGGGGCATGTGATCACCGGTCCGCGTGAGGCGTTTGAAGGTAAGGCTTACCTTACCCAAGATCGCTGGGATTTGAACTGGCGGCCGGTGCGCTTATGGTGCTTGACGGACGAGTAACAACCCGCCGTAATGACCCCAAGTACCGATACGTCCGGAGGAGGAGCCGAGCCGTGAAGCAGGGCGCGCAGGGTTCCGCCGGGGCGGAGGTGCCTGGGGGAGAGGTGCCGAGGGGAGACGTGCCGGGTGGGCAGGTCCGGGTGCCACAGCAGGCTGGGGCTGCTGATGCGGGTCGGGTGAGGCCTGGAGCCGGTGTCGAGGTGGTGCGGGGTGAGCACACGCACAGTGAGCCGGTCCTGCCGGCCGTTCCGCGGGGGCGGCCTGTCGTTCAGCGGTCCTCGGTGCGTGGGCAGATCGTCGATGCGCTGCGGGCCGCGCTGGTGGCCGGGGACCTGAGGCCCGGGGAGGTGTACTCGGCGCCGGTGCTGGGGGAGCGGTTCGGGGTTTCGGCGACGCCGGTGCGGGAGGCCATGCAGCAGCTGGCCCTGGAGGGTGCCGTCGAGGTCGTGCCGAACCGTGGGTTCCGGGTGGTCGAGCGGGGAGCGCGGGAGCTGGCGGAGCTGGCCGAGGTGCGGGCGCTGATCGAGGTGCCGGTGATGCTGCGGCTGGCCCGTACCGTGCCGGCGGAGCGCTGGGCCGAGCTGCGTCCCCTCGCCGAGGCGACGGTCCGCGCGGCGTCCTCCGGCTGCCGTGCGACCTACGCGGAGTCCGACCGGGGGTTCCACCGGGCGGTGCTGTCCCTCTCCGGGAACGAGCAGCTGGTCCAGATCGCGGAGGACCTGCACCGGCGGGCGCAGTGGCCGCTGGTGGGGAGCGGGCCGGGGATGCGGGGCCGGGCCGATCTGGTGGCGGACGCGCACGAACACACGGCGTTGCTGGACGCGTTGATCGCCCGGGATCTGGATGTGGTGCGGGCGCTGGTGGGGGAGCACTTCGCGGGCGCGGGGTGAGTGGTGTCCGCGCGCGCCGTTTGCGCCTGACGCCGGGTGGTGGGTCGGGGCCGCGCCGGGGGGTGCCCGTCCTCGGAACGGCGCGAGGGGGTCGGACCCCGACTGGCTGTCCGTTGACGCGCCGACCGCTGCGGGCGGACACCCCCCGACACGTCCCCTTCCGTGCGTCGGCGGGTGCGGGCGCGTCTCGGCTTAGCTGCGGGCAGTCGTGCCTCCCCCAGTGCCTTAAGGGCCTGGGAGGTGCCCCCAGGCGGCACGGGTGGGCGCAGCGGCACCCCGCTCCGCCGGGCTGCGGACCCACCCGGCCTCAGTGACAACGCCGGGTACCTTCGAACGCCGTCAAGCTGTCGCCGCTGGAGGGGCCGGGGCCAGCTGCCGGGCCAGCCACGTCGGCACACCCCCGAGCAACCGGAACAACCGCCGTGCCTCCTCCCGCAGTCGCGACGCCTCCGGCTCCGTCTCCGTGTCGGCGAGCGACACCAGCGCCGGTGCCGTGCCGACGAGATAACCCAGCTCCTCACGGATCCGCAGCGACTCCGCGAAACCGTGCCGCGCCTCCGCCAACTCCCCGTCCCACAACGCGAGTCCGGCCAGGTGCCGCCACGTGAACGACAGCAGCAACGGGTCGGACTGTGCCGTCGCCCCCGCGTGCGCACGGCGATACGCGGCCCGCGCCGCCTGCGGGGAACGTGTCAGGTTCTCCGCGAGCAACCCGCGACGGAAGTCCAGCAGGGCCCGCTGCGGAGCCCCCGGAGGGATCAGCGCCGCGGCCCGCCCCAGCGCCGCCCGCGCCTCGTCGGCCCGGTCGCGCACCGTGAGCACCGTCGCGGCGTAGGCCAAGTACCCGCGTTCACAAGCGGCCGCGCCCCGCTCGTCGTCGCTGTGGGCCAGCGCCTCCGCCGTGCGCAGGGCGTCCTCGGCCTCCTCCCAGCCCTGCTCCGTGTACAGACACCGTTCCACCAGCAGCGACGCGCGTTGCAGCGCCGCCGCGGGGGTGTCCGGCAGGAGCAGGGCGGCCGCGTCGGCCCAGCACGCGCGTGAGCGCAGCCGCCATACCGCGGTCTGGAGGGGATCGTCACCGGCGGTCGTTCCGTTACCAGACATGGCGGAATGCGCCACGTTGCCCTCCCCGAGCACGCCATCGAGCTGTTGAGTGGTGGCGGCATCTCAGCACGAATCGCGGGGCCGGGCCAAGAGGGTGGGTGAAGGATTTCACAAAGTCGTGGGACTCCGGGGCGTCTCGTGTTTGGGCCGGGACGCCCCGTGTCTCAGCTCATCCGCAGCGCCAGGAAGAAGTCCAGCTTGTCTTCGAGGCGGGACAGGTCACGGCTCGTCAACTGCTCGATTCGTCCTACCCGGTAGCGCAGGGTGTTGACGTGGAGGTGCAGCCGGGTGGCGCAGCGCGTCCAGGAGCCGTCGCAGTCCAGGAACGCCTCCAGCGTGGGGATCAGTTCGGCGCGGTGGCGGCGGTCGTAGTCGCGCAGGGGGTCCAGCAGGCGGGCCGTGAAGGCGCGGCGGACGTCGTCCGGGACGAAGGGGAGGAGGAGGACGTGGGAGGCCAGTTCCTGGTGGCCCGCCGCGCAGACCCGGCCCGGGCGGGCCGCCGCCACCCGGCGGGCGTGGCGGGCCTCCTCCAGCGCGCCGCGCAGGCCCTCCGCCGAGTGCACGGCCGCGCTGACGCCCAGTGTGAGACGGCCGTCGTCGTCCAGACCGGCCGTCAGGGGGTCCCGTACGGACTCCAGGAGCGCGTCCGCGAGGACGCCGGTCTCGGAGCCGTCGTGCTCCGTCGAGACGGCGGGGAGCGGGACGAGGGCGACGGCCTCGTCGCCCGTGTGGGCCACGGCGATGCGGTCGGAGTGCTCCGGGCCGGCCGACAGGGGGTCCACCAGGATCTCCTCCAGCAGGGCCTGGGCGACCGGGCCCTGCTCGATCTCGGCGCCGTCCCAGTCGACGCGGGCCACGATCACCTGCCAGTGCGGCGCGGCGCCGAGGCCGGGCAGCAGGACCGGGGCGGCCACCCGGAGGCGGGCGGCGATCTCCGCAGGGGCCGCGCCCGTCTGGACGAGTTCCAGGACCTCCTGGGCGAGCCGGCGGCGGACCGTGCGGGCGGCGTCGCGGCGGTCCCGCTCGACCGCGATCAGCTGAGTGACGCCGTACAGCAGGTCGAGGCGCTCCTCCGCCCAGTCCCCGGCGTCCGCCTCTACGGCCAGCAGCCAGTCGGACAGGACGGTCTCGCGGGCGTCCCGCGCGGTCTGCGGGGCGCGGCCCGTCGAGCGGATGGGGAAGAGGGAGTAGGTCGTGCCGCCCAGGAGGACGCGGTGCGGGGCGCGGCGGCCCGTGCGGGTGGCGGTCAGGTGTTCCGCCGCCAGCCGGCCGCAGGCCTCCGCGGTGAGGGCGGGACCCGACGTCTTCGGGCCCGCGATCAGGCGGCCGGTGGGGGAGAGGACCCAGGCGCGCAGGTCCAGGTCCGAGCCCAGGAGGTCCAGGACCACGTCCGGGCCGCCGCCCGCCGGGCCCGACGTCATCATCCGGCGGTGGCGGTCGACCACGGCCGCGAGGTCTCCGGCACGCTCGCCGGAGACCTGCCGTACGACGTGCTCGGTGATCGTCGCGAACGCCACCGACTCGTGCACCGCGAAGAGCGGGAGGCGGTGGCGGGCGCAGGCCTCGACCAGGTCGTCCGGTACGTCCCCGAGTTCGGCCTCGCCCGCGGCGAGGGCCGTGACCCCCTCCTGCACCAGGATCCGCACGAACGGCTCCGAGTCCGCGGCGTCCCGGCGCCAGGCCAGGCCCGTGAGCACCAGCTCGCCGCCCGAGAGGTAGCGGCTGGGGTCGCGCAGGTCGGTGGTCATCACACCGCGCACGGTGCGGTCCAGCTCGTCCTCGCCGCCGAGCAGCTTGAGGCCCAGCGCGTCGGTGTCCAGCAGTGCGCGCAGCCGCATTTCTCGTCGCCGCCGTTCTTTGTCTCGAAATCCATGGTGGATCTTGCCGGTCCTGGCTGTGTCCCAGGTCACGCGGCTGTGTCGCGCGTTTCCACAGGAAAACGAGGAGGTTTCTGATGGCCTCCGTTCATATGAATCTACAAGATGCCCGTCCTGGCCAGCCAACTCCTTCATGGTTTCCGTGACTGACCCCTCCGGAGCACCGGCCTGTGTACTGAGTCCACTACGCGTAAACAGCACATGAACGAGCCGGGACCGCCGCACACGGATTGGCTCAATCTGAACGCCCCACGAGAAGACGAAGAAGAGAGCCGGTCATGGACTTCCTTCGCCCCGCCAGCTGGGAGGAGGCGCTCGCCGCGAAAGCCGAGCATCCCACCGTTGTGCCGATTGCGGGTGGCACCGACGTGATGGTCGAGATCAACTTCGACCACCGCCGGCCCGAGTACCTCATGGACCTGAACCGCATCGGCGACCTCTGCGAGTGGGAGGTCGGCGAGGAGAGCGTGCGGCTGGGTGCCTCCGTGCCCTACACGAAGATCATGGAGAACCTGCGCGCCGAGCTGCCGGGGCTCGCCCTCGCCTCGCACACGGTCGCCTCCCCGCAGATCCGCAACCGCGGCGGCGTCGGCGGCAACCTCGGCACCGCCTCCCCGGCCGGCGACGCCCACCCGGCCCTGCTCGCCGCGGGCGCCGAGGTGGAGGTGGAGTCGGTGCGCGGGGTGCGGCGCATCCCGATCGACGCGTTCTACACGGGTGTGAAGCGCAACGCGCTGGCCCCCGATGAGCTGATCCGCGCCGTGCACGTGAAGAAGGCCGACGGGCCGCAGCAGTTCTCCAAGGTGGGGACCCGGAACGCGATGGTCATCGCCGTGTGCGCCTTCGGACTCGCGCTGCACCCGCGGACGCGGACCGTACGGACCGGCATCGGTTCGGCCGCACCGACACCCGTTCGGGCCAAGACCGCCGAGGAGTTCCTGAACGCCGCGCTGGAGGAGGGCGGCTTCTGGGACAACGGCAAGATCATCACCCCGTCCGTCGCCAAGCAGTTCGCGGATCTGTGCTCCGCGGCCTGCAACCCGATCGACGACGTCCGGGGCACCGCGAGCTACCGCCGCCACGCGGTCGGCGTCATGGCCCGCCGCACGCTGACCTGGACCTGGGAGTCCTACCGCGGCGCCCGCCGCACCACCGAGGGAGCTGCGTAATGCGCGTCAACTTCACGGTCAACGGCCGTCCGCAGGAAGCCGACGACGTGTGGGAGGGCGAGTCCCTGCTGTACGTACTGAGGGAGCGGCTCGGGCTGCCGGGCTCGAAGAACGCCTGTGAGCAGGGCGAGTGCGGGTCGTGCACGGTCCGGCTGGACGGGGTGCCGGTGTGTTCCTGTCTGGTCGCCGCCGGGCAGGTGGAGGGCCGCGAGGTCGTCACCGTCGAGGGGCTGGCCGACTACGCCAAGCAGCGCTCCTGCGCGAGTGACGCGTGCGGTACGTCGTTGCAGAACGCCCAGCAGTGGCAGGCCAAGGGCGACTCGCAGACCGGCGAGGGCACCGAGCTCTCCCCGGTCCAGCAGGCGTTCATCGACGCCGGCGCCGTCCAGTGCGGCTTCTGCACGCCGGGTCTGCTGGTCGCCGCCGACGAGATGCTGGAGCGCAACCCGACGCCGACCGACGCGGACATCCGCGAGGCCCTGTCGGGCAACCTGTGCCGCTGCACCGGCTACGAGAAGATCATGGACGCGGTCCGCCTGGCGGCCGCCCGGCAGGGAGAGGCGGTCTGATCATGTCTTCCCCCAACGGAACCCCGACCAAGATCACCCAGGGCTCGCAGACCAAGGGCGGCATCGGCGAGTCCACGCTCCGCCCGGACGGCACCCTCAAGGTCACCGGCGAGTTCGCGTACTCGTCCGACATGTGGCACGAGGACATGCTGTGGGGCCAGATCCTCCGCTCGACCGTTGCGCACGCCGAGATCGTGTCCATCGACACGAGCGAGGCCCTGGCCACGCCGGGCGTCTACGCCGTGCTGACGTACGACGACCTGCCGACCGACGTGAAGAACTACGGGCTGGAGATCCAGGACACCCCGGTCCTCGCCCACGGCAAGGTCCGCCACCACGGCGAGCCGGTCGCCGTCGTCGCCGCCGACCACCCGGAGACCGCGCGCCGCGCCGCCGCGAAGATCAAGGTGGACTACCGGGAACTGCCCGTCATCACCGACGAGGCGTCGGCCACCGCGCCGGACGCGATCCTCGTGCACGAGAACCGCGACGACCACCACGCCGGCCACGTCCCGCACCCGAACATCGTCCACCGCCAGCCGATCGTCCGCGGTGACGTGGCTCAGGCCCGCAAGCGGGCGGACGTGATCGTCGAGGGCGAGTACACCTTCGGCATGCAGGATCAGGCCTTCCTCGGCCCCGAGTCCGGCCTCGCCGTGCCGGAGGAGGACGGCGGCGTCCACCTCTACATCGCCACCCAGTGGCTGCACAGCGACCTGCGCCAGATCGCGCCCGTGCTCGGCCTGCCCGAGGACAAGGTGCGGATGACGCTGTCCGGCGTCGGCGGCGCGTTCGGCGGCCGCGAGGACCTGTCCATGCAGATCCACGCCTGCCTGCTGGCGCTGCGCACGGGCAAGCCCGTCAAGATCGTCTACAACCGGTTCGAGTCGTTCTTCGGACACGTCCACCGCCACCCCGCCAAGCTCTACTACGAGCACGGGGCGACCAGGGACGGCAAGCTCACGCACATGAAGTGCCGGATCGTCCTGGACGGCGGCGCCTACGCCTCCGCCTCCCCGGCCGTCGTCGGCAACGCCTCCTCCCTGTCCGTCGGCCCCTACGTGATCGACGACGTGGACATCGAGGCCATCGCCCTCTACACCAACAACCCGCCCTGCGGCGCCATGCGCGGCTTCGGCGCGGTCCAGGCCTGCTTCGCCTACGAGGCGCAGATGGACAAGCTGGCCAGGGAACTCGGCATGGACCCCGTGGACTTCCGGCAGCTCAACGCCATGGAGCAGGGAACCATCATGCCGACCGGGCAGCCGGTCGACTCGCCGGCCCCGGTCGCCGAACTGCTGCGCCGCGTCAAGGCGATGCCGATGCCGCCGGAGCGCCAGTGGGAGTCCAGCGAGGGCGCCGACCTACGGGAACTGCCGGGCGGCCTGTCCAACACCACGCACGGTGAAGGCGTCGTACGCGGTGTCGGTTACGCGGTCGGCATCAAGAACGTGGGCTTCTCCGAGGGGTTCGACGACTACTCGACCGCGAAGGTCCGGATGGAGGTCGTCGGCGGCGAGCCCGTGGTCACCGTCCACACGGCCATGGCCGAGGTCGGGCAGGGCGGCGTCACCGTCCACGCGCAGATCGCCCGCACCGAGCTGGGCGTCACGCAGGTGACGATCCACCCGGCCAACACGCAGGTGGGCAGCGCCGGTTCGACGTCGGCCTCCCGGCAGACGTACGTCACCGGTGGTGCCGTGAAGAACGCCTGCGAGCTGGTCCGCGAGAAGGTGCTGGAGATCGGCCGCCGCAAGTTCGGCACCTACCACCCGGCCTGGGACACGGCCGAACTGCTCCTGGAGGGCGGCAAGGTCGTCACCGACGGCGGCGAGGTCCTGGCCGACCTGGTGGACGTCCTCGGCGAGGACGCCGTCGAGGTCGAGGAGGAGTGGCGGCACCGGCCGACCGAGCCCTTCGACCTGCGTACCGGCCAGGGCAACGGGCACGTCCAGTACTCCTTCGCCGCGCACCGCGCCGTCGTCGAGGTCGACACCGAGCTCGGCCTGGTGAAGGTCATCGAGCTGGCCTGCGCCCAGGACGTCGGCAAGGCGCTCAACCCGCTGTCCGTGCTCGGCCAGATCCAGGGCGGCACGACACAGGGCCTGGGCGTGGCCGTCATGGAGGAGATCATCGTCGACCCCAAGACGGCGAAGGTGAAGAACCCCTCCTTCACGGACTACCTGATCCCGACCATCCTCGACACGCCGACCATCCCGGTCGACGTCCTCGAACTCGCCGACGACCACGCCCCGTACGGGCTGCGCGGCGTGGGCGAGGCACCCACCCTGTCGTCCACGCCGGCGGTCCTCGCGGCCATCCGGAACGCGACCGGGCTCGAGCTGAACCGGACTCCGGTACGGCCCGAGCACCTGACGGGTACGTCACTCTCCGAGGCCTGAGCAGGAGAGCTCCGTCCGGGGGACCGTGTCCCCCGGACCCCCTTTCGTTCGTCTCGGGCCGTCCCCCGGGTCGTGCATCCCAACCCCCTATGAAACTTGGGAGTAGGCCCACATGACCCAGCAGTCACTGGAGCCGAGGACCACAGCCGAAGACGCGGGCGAAGGCACCCGCGTCCCGGCCGGACGGTCCTGGCTCGACCGGTACTTCCACATATCCCGCAGAGGGTCCACGGTCGCGCGCGAAGTGCGCGGCGGCGTCACCACCTTCATGGCGATGGCGTACATCCTCCTGCTCAACCCCCTGATCCTGTCCGGCAAGGACGCGGCGGGGAACACCCTCGCGCAGCAGGGCCTGATCACCGCGACCGCGTTCGCGGCGGCCCTCACCACCCTGCTCATGGGCTTCGTCGGCAAGGTGCCGCTCGCCCTCGCCGCCGGTCTCTCCGTCTCCGGAGTCCTCGCCTCCCAGGTCGCGCCCGAGATGACCTGGCCGCAGGCGATGGGCATGTGCGTGATGTACGGCGTGGTCATCATGCTGCTGGTCGTCACCGGCCTGCGCGAGATGATCATGAACGCGATCCCGCTCGCGCTCAAGCACGGCATCACGATGGGCATCGGCCTGTTCATCGCCCTCATCGGCTTCTACAAGTCCGGCTTCGTGCACCAGGGGAAGGCCACTCCCGTCACGCTCGGACCGGCGGGCGAACTGGCCGGCTGGCCGGTGCTGCTCTTCGCCGGAACGCTGCTGCTGATCTTCATGCTGCAGGCCCGGAACATCCCGGGCGCCATCCTCATCGGCATCGTCAGCGGCACGGTCGTCGCCGCGATCCTGAACGCCGCGGGTGTCATCGACCCCAAACAGTGGGCGGCCGGCGCCCCCGAACTGCACGGCGGCGCGGTGTCCATGCCCGACTTCTCGCTCTTCGGGGACGTGGAGTTCGGGGGCTGGGGCGAGGTCGGCGCGATGACCGTCGGCATGATCGTCTTCACGCTGGTGCTGGCCGGGTTCTTCGACGCGATGGCCACCATCATCGGCGTCGGCACCGAGGCGAAGCTCGCCGACGACAAGGGCCGGATGCCGGGCCTGTCCAAGGCGCTGTTCATCGACGGCGCCGGCGGCGCGATCGGCGGGGTGTCCGGCGGCTCGGGCCAGACGGTGTTCATCGAGTCGGCCACGGGCGTCGGCGAGGGCGCGCGCACCGGCCTCGCCTCGGTCGTCACCGGTCTGTTCTTCGCGGCCTGCCTGTTCTTCACGCCGCTCACGGCGATCGTGCCGCAGGAGGTCGCGTCCGCCGCCCTCGTCGTCATCGGCGCCATGATGCTGATGAACGCCCGGCACGTGGACTGGGCCGACCGGGCCACCGCCGTCCCGGTGTTCCTGACGGTCGTCCTGATGCCGTTCACGTACACCATCACCACCGGTGTCGCCGCGGGCGTCATCTCCTACGTCGCCATCAAGACCGCCCAGGGCAAGGTGCGCGAGATCGGCGCCTTCATGTGGATTCTGGCGGCGGTGTTCCTCGTCTACTTCGCCCTCAACCCGATCGAGAGCTGGCTGGGCGTCCACTGACACTGACGCCCGTCGCAGCCTCGCCGCAGCCTCAAGGAGACCGAGACAGATGCTGGACATCGCCGAGGAGTTGAACCGGTGGGTCGGGCAGGGCCGTGACTTCGCAGTGGCCACCGTGGTGGCCGTCGGCGGCAGCGCGCCCCGGCAGCCCGGCGCCGCGCTCGCGGTGGACGCCGAGGGCACGGCGATCGGCTCGGTCTCCGGAGGCTGCGTGGAGGGCGCGGTCTACGAGCTGTGCGAACAGGCGCTGCGGGACGGCGAGACCGTCCTGGAGCGCTTCGGATACAGCGACGGCGACGCCTTCGCCGTGGGTCTGACCTGCGGCGGCGTCATCGACATCCTGGTCACCCCGGTGCGGGCCGGCGATCCGGTCCGTCCGGTCGTCGCGTCCGCGCTCACCGCCGCCGCGGGTGGGCAGGCGGCGGCGGTGGCGCGGATCGTGTCGGGGCCGCGCGAACTGACGGGCCGGGCCCTGCTGGTCCGCCCCGACGGCTCCTACGACGGTGGCTTCGGCGGCCATCCGGAACTGGACCGCTCGGTCGCCGCCGAGGCGGGCGCCTTCCTGGACGCCGGCCGAACGGGCACGCTGGAGATCGGAGAGCAGGGCTCACGCTGCGGCGCACCGCTCACGGTCCTGGTCGAGTCCTCGGTCCCGGCGCCCCGCATGATCGTGTTCGGCGCGATCGACTTCGCCGCCGCCCTGGTCCGCATCGGCAAGTTCCTCGGCTACCACGTCACCGTGTGCGACGCCCGCCCCGTCTTCGCGACCCGGGCGCGCTTCCCGGAGGCCGACGAGATCGCCGTCGAGTGGCCCCACCGCTACCTCGAGCGCACGGACGTCGACGGCCGCACGGTCCTGTGCGTCCTGACCCACGACGCCAAGTTCGACGTCCCCCTGCTGAAACTGGCGCTGCGGCTGCCCGTGGCGTACGTCGGTGCCATGGGCTCCCGGCGCACCCACCTGGACCGCAACGCACGCCTGCGGGAAGTCGGCGTCACCGAACTGGAGCTGAGCCGGCTGCACTCGCCGATCGGCCTGGACCTCGGGGCCCGTACGCCCGAGGAGACGGCCCTGTCGATCGCCTCGGAGATCGTCGCGGCCCGGCGCGGCGGCAGCGGGGTCTCGCTGACCGGGGCCCACACGCCGATCCACCACGAGCCGGAGTCGAAGGCGCTGGGGCGGATCGGGTCGGTGGCCTGAGCCCGGCTCAGCGGGCCACCCTTGGCTGCCGCCGGGGTGTCACGGACGTCGGAGCAAGCGGTTCAGGGCACGGCCGAACACGTATCGCGCCGAGGGCCGCAGTACGCCGTCGAAGAGCGACGGCAGGAGCCGGATCCGGATCTCCTCCCGCCAGACCACCCGGGTACGGCCCCCGGGCCCCGGCCGGACTTCCAGCTCCGCCCAGCCCAGTACCACCCGGCCCCGCTTCTCCAGGCGGCACATCCCCGGAGCCCCGTCCTCCGGCGGCTGCCACAGTGTGACCTCCATCGGGTCCTCGAAGGACAACGGCCCGACACCCGACCGGGCCACGACGACGGTCCCCGGGCCGGTGGGCGCGGGCGGTACCACCGAGACGCGCGTCAACGGCACCACCTCACCGTGCCGCCGCCACTGCGTGATCCGCCGCCACGCCTCGTCGAGGGGGAGCGGGACCGTACGTTCGAGCAGGATGTTCGCCACGCCACGATCGTAGGGACTCCCCACTGATCAGCGCCCCGCTCGCTCCCGGCTCACCCGCTCGGCCCAGCCCCGGCCCGCCGCGCGGCACGCGTGGGCTTCCCCTCGCGGGCAATGACCGGCATGGCTACGGAGCCACCCGCGCCACCGCCCCCGTCTCCAGGGCCGCCCACACGGTGCCGTCCGGGGTCGTCGTGATGCCGTGTGGTTCGGAGTGCGGGGAGGGGAGGGGGTGTTCGAGGAGTTTTCCCTTGGGGGTGAGGTGACCGATGCGGTTGGTGCCCCACTCGGTGAACCAGCAGTCTCCGGGGGAGGTCGCGGTGATGGCGTGGGGGCGGGAGGTGCGGTCGGGGAGGGGAAACTCCTCGATCCGGCCGTCCGTGGCGGCCTTGCCGACCTGGCCTGCCGCGATCTCGACGAACCACAGGTCCGTGCCGTCGCTGGTGATGCCGACCGGGGCGGCGTCCGGGGTGGGCAGCGGGTGCAGGCGGATGTCGCCGGTGACGGTGATGCGGCCGATGGCGTTGGCCTGGTTGAGCGTGAACCACAGGGCCCCGTCCGGGCCCGGGGTGATCGCCGAGGGGAAGGCGCCCGTCACCGGGAGGGCGAACTCGGTGATCTCGCCGCCGGTCGTCAGGCGGCCGATGCGGTCCGTGTTCATCTGCGTGAACCAGAGCGCGCCGTCCGGGCCGGCCGTGATGCCGTAGGGGCCGCAGTCGGGCGTCGGCAAGGCGAACGATTCCGTTTCGCCGGCGACCGTGACACGGCCGATCCGGTGGTCCGCGGAGCGGGTGAACCACAGGGCCCCGTCCGGCCCCGGTGCGATGACCATGGGGCGGCAGGACGGCGAGTCCAGCGCGTACTCCGTGAGCTCGCCGTCCAGGGTGAGACGCCCGATCCGGCCGCTGTGGACGAACGTGAGCCACAGGGCTCCGTCCGGCCCGGCCGTGATCCCGTACGGCCCGGCATCCCGGTCCGCCACGGCGAACTCCTGGACGACCGGAGAGTCAGAGTGCGACAACGGTTCTCCCTTCAGCGCCCTCGCACCCTCCCCGCGCGCGACGGCGGCCGCAACTCCTTTTCCCCGATAGGGCGTTGAGGCGTCCTACCGGTACACCTTCCCCGGCTCCGCCTTTCCGGGTGCCAGCAACTGCGGCACCGTCACGAACACGTACCCCCGTTCCTTGAGCGCGTCGATGATCCCCGGCACCGCCGGCACCGTGCCGTCGTAGATGTCGTGCAGCAGGATGATCCCGTCCCGGGACGCCTGGGCGAGGACGCGGCGGGTGATCAGGTCCGGGTCGGTCGTCGTGTAGTCCTTCGCCGTCACGCTCCACAGCACCTCGGCGAGGCCCAGCTCGCGGCAGATCTCGTGGACGGTGTCGTCGGTGCGGCCCTGCGGCGGGCGCATCAGGGTCGGGCGCTGTCCGGTGAGGCGCTCTATCTCCTGGTTGGGGCGTTCGAGCTCCTCACGTATCTCCTCGGGTCTGAGCCGGGTGAGGATTTTGTGGTCCCAGGTGTGGCTGGCCACTTCGTGGCCCTCGTCCGCCATCCGCCGCACCAGCTCCGGGTACTTCTCGATGTGCCGCTTCCCGAGGAGGAAGAAGGTCGCCGGGACCTGCTTCTCCTTCAGGATGTGCAGCAGGCGTGCGGAGTGCTCGCTCGGGCCGGCGTCGAAGGTGAGCGCGATGCACTTCGCCTCGCGGCAGTCGACGGTGCCGAAGCGCGCTGCCCGGACGTCCGCCGCCGCCTGTGCGCGGACGGCACTGGGAGCCGTGGCGTCGGGCCCTGAGCAGCCGCTCAGCGCCAGCGTCAGGGCGGCGGTCGCCGCGAGCGTTCCGGCCGTTCGGAACGCGATCCCCGTTTTCTTCATCTTCTTGGTCAGAGAAGGCATGCCGGGACTATACACAGAGTGTATAGTCCCGTTTCGCGATTTTCGGACCCCTTACCGAAACCCACCGGGCGGTGAGTTGTCTCCAAGTGTTTGAGACAGCCGCACCACGGCACCCGCGAGAAGCCGGAGTACGCCACACAGCTCGGGACGGAGGGCCGCAGCATGACCTCGTACGCCGTCGTCATCCCCACCCTCGTACGGGACACCCTCGCCGACTGTCTCGCCGCGCTCGCCGCCGCGACCGGGCCGCGCCCCGAGCAGATCGTCCTCGTCGACGACCGGCCCGAACCCGAACCCGGAAAGCTGGAACACCCGTTGAGCGTCCTCGGCGACCTGCGGGAGCGCACGACCGTGCTCATCGGCGGCGGACGCGGGCCCGCCGCCGCCCGCAACACCGGACTGCGGGCCGTGACCGCGCCGTGGACCGTGTTCCTCGACGACGACGTCCAGGTCGGGCCCCACTGGGCCGACCAACTGGCCGAGGACCTCGCCGAGGCGTCGCCCGACATCGCGGGCGTCCAGGGCGTCATCGCCGTCCCGCTGCCCGGCGAACGCCGCCCCACCGACTGGGAACGCGGCACCGCCGGACTCGCCCGCGCCCACTGGATCACCGCCGACATGGCCTACCGCACCGACGCCCTCAAGCAGGCCGGCGGCTTCGACGAACGCTTCCGGCGCGCCTTCCGCGAGGACGCCGACCTCGCGTTGCGCCTCCTCGACGCCGGCTGGCGCATCCGGCAGGGCCGCCGCGCCACCCGCCACCCCGTGCGCCCCGCCTCCCGCTGGGTGTCCGTGCGCCAGCAGCGCGGCAACGCCGACGACGCCCTCATGCGGCAGCTGCACGGACCCGACTGGTGGGACAAGGCGGTCGCGCCGCGCGGCCGGATCCGCAAGCACGCGGCGATCACCACCGCGGGCGTCGCCGCGTGCGCCCTCGCCGCCACCGGACACGGCCGGGCCGCGGCGGCCTGCGCGCTCGGCTGGGCGGCCGGCACGGCGGAGTTCGCCCGGGCCCGCATCGCGCCCGGCCCGCGCACCCGCGAGGAGGTGACGACCATGCTGGCGACCAGCGTGCTCATCCCGCCCGCCGCGACCTGGCACCGGCTGACCGGCACCCTGCGCCACCGCCATGCCCCCTCCTGGCAGGAGGTGGCACGATGAGCCCGGTCAAGGCCGTGCTGTTCGACCGCGACGGCACACTGGTCGAGGACGTCCCCCACCACGCCGACCCCGACCGCGTACGCCCCGTCGAGGGCGCCCGCGAGGCGCTCGCCCTGCTGCGCGGACGCGGCATCCGCACCGGCGTCGTCACCAACCAGCCCGGTGTCGCGCGCGGACTGCTCACCGACGCCGACGTCCGCCGCGTCAACCACCGCGTCGACGAACTCCTCGGCTCCTTCGACGTGTTCGCCGTCTGCCCGCACGGTCCCGACGACGGCTGCCACTGCCGCAAACCCCAGCCTGGCATGGTGCTGTGGGCGGCCGGGCGGATCTGCACCAGCCCCGCCGACCTCGTCGTCATCAGCGGCATCGGGGCCGACGTGGAGGCCGCCCGCCGCGCCGGCGCCCACGGCATCCTCGTCCCCACCGCGCAGACCCGGCCCGAGGAAACCGCGGACGCGGGCCACGTCGCCCCGGACCTGCTGACCGCCGCCCGGGCCGTACTGGACGGACCGCCCAAGGGCCGCGTCCTCGCCGACGAACGCCCCATCCAGGAGGCCTTCACGGCCGGTTCAGGTCAGGGGAGGGGTGCGTGAAGGCCCTTGTCACGCGTCCGGACAGCTTCGGCGACGTACGCTGCCGCCTCCCGGCACGATGACCGTCGGTACGAGGTAGGCGCCGGCACGGCACCCGATGAGCGCGGCTGCGGGGGCGGAGGCGGGGGGAACACGGCAGTCTGCTGGCATGGCACAGGACCAGACAGCGAAGACAGGGACGGATGCGGGCAGGACAGCGACGGCAGCGGACAGGGCGCCCGGGGAACCGACGACACCCCGCCTCCTCGTCCTCCGCGCTCTGGGCCTCGGCGACCTCCTCGCCGGGGTCCCCGCGCTGCGCGCCCTGCGGCGGGCCTACCCCCGGCACGAACTCGTCCTGGCCGCGCCCGCCGAGCTGGCGCCGGTCGCCGAGGCGACGGGGGCCGTGGACCGGCTGCTGCCCGCCTCCGCGCCGGGGCGGGGTGTGCCGCGCTCGCTCGACTGGAGTGGTCCGCCCCCGGACATCGCCGTCGACCTGCACGGCAACGGGCCGGCCAGTCACCGGCTCCTCATGGGGCTGCGCCCGCTGAAGCTGCTCGCCTTCGCCCACCCGGACACGCCCGAGATCGACGGCCCGCCCTGGTACGCGGAGGAACACGAACGCGACCGCTGGTGCCGGCTGCTCCAGTCGTACGGCATCGACGTCGACCCGGGCGACGTGTGCCTGCCCCGACCGCGCACCGCCTCCCCGGCACCCGGCGCGGTCCTGCTGCATCCCGGCGCCGGGTCGCCGGCCCGCCGCTGGCCCGTCGAGCGGTACGCGGCCGTCGCGGACGGGCTGCGCGCCCGGGGCCTCAGGGTCGTCGTGACCGGCGGCCCGGACGAGAGCGACCTCGTGGACCGGCTCGCCAAGGAGGCCGGCCTGCCCGACACCGACGTGTTCGGCGGCGGCCTCCCGTTCGGCCGGCTCTCCGCCCTCGTCGCCGACGCGTACGCCGTGATCAGCGGCGACACCGGCATCGCCCACCTCGCGGTCGCCCACGCCACGCGCTCCGTCACCCTCTTCGGCCCGGTCGCACCGAGCCGCTGGGGCCCGCCGCCCGGCCCGCGCCACCGCGCGCTGTGGTACGGGCCGGAGGGCGACCCGCACGGCCGCCGCCCCGACCCCGCGCTGCTGCGCATCACCCCCGACGACGTCCTGCGCGCCGTCGACGAACTGCCCGGCACCCGACACCTGTGAGAAGACCCGCCGCTGCACGGGGTTGAACCCGCACCCCCACGCGGGTGCGGGTTCAGCCCCCCCCGGATCAGCGGCGGACGCTCAGCTTCCGCACCACCGGCACATCAGCCGGAACAGGGCGAACAGCGTCGGCGGCCAGACGAGGGCGAATGCCCAGATCACCCCCGGCTCCGAGGTGACCATCCCGGACACCATCAGCCCGACCGACACCGCGAGCAGCACCGCCACGGTCCAGACACGGGGCCGGTAGGAGCCGAGGCGGGCCAGCAGCCGGGCGGGGTCGGGGCGGCGGCTCAGTCGCAGGGTGCGCAGTCGGCGGTCGAGGCGGCGGTCGCGGCGCAGCGCGCGTTCCATCTCGTCGAGGATGCGCTGCTCGTTCTCGGGAAGTCGGCCGATGGACACGCGCTTTCTCCTTCCGGGCGGCCGGACCGTCTCTCCTCCCGGGGGGACGTACCAGGGGGACGTACAGGCGGGGGACGTGTGACGGGGGGACGTACAGCGGCGGACGTACAAGCGGGTGCCCCGTGAAACCCGGGAACTAACCGGGGACCGGCCGCGCCAGCGCCTCGACGAGCCGGTCCGCGCTGTCCGGCACGGTGCCCTCGCGGAACCCGTCCCGGATCTGCCGCGCGGTCACCCGGCCGCCGGTCAGGCACCAGTCCCACCAGCGGTCCAACTGCCGCACGTCCAGCCGCTCGGCCGGCACCAGCGCGGGCCAGCCGCAGGCCCGGGCCTGCGCGGTCATCTTCGCGCCGCCTTCGACCGGGTCGACGGCCAGCACCGGGGTGCCGACCCGCAGCGCGATGACCAGCCCGTGCAGCCGGTCGGTGACGACGAGGTCCAGCCGGGCCAGCACGGACTGGAGCTGCGCGGGCGTGGCACTGAGATGCCAGTCGTGGGTGTCGAGCCGCGTCTCCAGCTCCAGCCGGCCGCAGTCCTTCCCGGCCAGCCAGCGCGTCACTTCCTCGGCGACCTGCCCGTGCCGCCGCAGTTCCCCGTACTCCTGCTGCCCGTGCGTGAGGATCACCCCGACGACCGGCCGGGCGGGCGCGTCCGGGGCGCGGGCTGCGAGGTCCTCCACCGGCTCGCTGTCCGGCGCGTCCCGGGGCAGCACCCGGTGGAAGCCGGTCACGGCCGCGCTGGCGGGGTCAATCACCGAGGTGCCGACGGCGATCCGCACACAGTGCGCGAACCGCCGGTGCAGCTCCTCGATCTGCGGCCCGTGCAGCGGGCCGCACACGAACACCAGGTGGGAGTAGTCCTCCGGCCACAGCCGGTCCAGGTGCAGTGCCTCCGGACGGAAGCCGGGACTCCAGGCGACGTCGTAGGGGATGCCCGTGCCCAGCAGTACGTCTTCCACCCGGCGCAGGGCCAGCACGTCCCCGGCGTTCGCCTCCCCGTCCCGGAAGCTGAACCACCCGGTCAGCAGAACCCTGCGCGGTCGCATGCCGTCATGTGTCTGCACACGCCCTGAGTGCCCGCCCAGCGGGAAGACAATCAGGGCATTACGGGCAACCGACCCTTGGTCACTGGGCGTAGAACGTGGCGTCCGCCCGGTCGGTCGCCGTGCTCACCGCCTGCACGTTCAGCAGGTACTCCCAGTGGCGGACGTATCGCCCCGGGTAGTTGTACGACTCGTACGAGACGCCCGCGGGGTCGGCCAGCCCGGCACGCCGGTGGAAGGTGGCGTCGGACGCGAACTGCGCGCTGCCGTCGTTCTTCTCCAGCCACACCTCGAAGTTCTTGTGCCGCAGGTAGTAACCGGGGAAGTTCGCCGACTCCAGCGAGACCGTGCCGCTGCCGGCCAGCCCGGGCACGACGCGGAACTGCGAGTCGGCGAGCTTGGAGACGTTCGCCTCGATCCGGGCCCGGTACTCCCAGTGGCGGATGAACCGGTCCGGGAAGTTGTACGAGGAGAAGCGCTGCGGGGTGATCCCGTCGGCCACGGGGATGCCGAAGTTCGGGGTGCCGTCGGCGTTCCAGTAGACCTTCTGCACACGGGTGCGGCGGTTGGGGTCGTTGAGCGGGTCGCCGCTGATGTCCTTGTAGCTGCGGTCGTGGTAGACGAGGATGTCGCTCTTTCCGTCCTCGGACACGGTGAAGGAGTTGTGGCCCGGACCGTACTGGCTGGTCGCGGCGCTGCTGGCGAACACCGGGGTGGGGCTCTTGCTCCAGGACGCCTGGCTGAGCAGGTTCGCGCTCGCGGAGGCGGTGAGCATGCCCAGGCAGTAGTTGCTGTCGGTGGCGCTGGCGGAGTACGTCATGAAGACCTTGCCGCCGCGCTGGATGACCGCCGGGCCCTCGTTGACCTTGAAGCCGACGGTCTCCCAGGAGTAGGTGGGCCGCGACAGCATCACCGGAGTGCCGGTGATCGTCCAGGGGTTGGCCATCTTCGCCAGGTAGATGTCGGTGTTGTTGTTCACGGACGGGTCGCGCTGCGCCCAGGCCAGGTAGCGCACGCCGTTCACGACGAAGGTGGTGGCGTCCAGGGAGAAGCTCTCCCACTGGGTCCTGATCTGCCCCTTCTCGGTCCAGGTGGCGGTGAGCGGGTTGGCGCCCGTGCCCTCCAGGACGTACATGCGGATCGCCCAGATGTCGTTCGTGGCGCCCGCCGCGAAGTACACGTACCACTTGCCGTCGATGAAGTGGATCTCCGGCGCCCAGATGTGGGCCCCCATCACGCCGCTGGCGTGCTTGGTCCAGATGGTCGTCTCGGGAGCCGACTTCAGCCCCTGGATGGTGGTCGCCCGGCGCAGCACGATGCGGTCGTACTCGGGGACGGTCGCGGTGAAGTAGTAGTAGCCGTCGGTGTGCTTGAAGATGTGCGGGTCGGCCCGCTTCTCCGCGATCGGGTTGGTGTACGTGACGGCGGGGGAGTCGGGCACGGCGGCGTGCGCGGGCGCGCCCGCCAGGCAGGTCGCGAGGGCGACGAGGACGGCCAGGAGCAGCCGCAGAGCATTGCGTCTCTTACGTCTCAAGGGAGTTCTCCGGATCAGAAGGGGGAGTGATCAGGTGGTCAGGTGGTGGGGACGAGCTTCCACTGCTGGCAGTTGTTGTTCAGCCAGGTCCACTGCCGTACGTCGGCCCCGTTCGCCGTGCCGCAGTCCGCCACGTCGGCGACCTTGCCGGTGCTCTCGTTGACGATCCGGACGTGATCACCGCTCGCGGTGAACACCAGCCGGAAGCGCTGGCAGTTGTTGTTCAGCCAGGACCACTGCCGCAGGTCGGCGCCGTCGGCGGCGGAGCACTCGGCGGTGTCCAGCACCTTGCCGGTGGCCACGTTGACCAGCCGGCTGGTGTCGTCACCCAGGTCCTCGACCTTCCATTTCTGGTTGGCGCCGCCGGTGCAGCTCCACTGGAAGACGTTCGTGCCGTCGGCGCTGCTGCCGCCCGCCACGTCCAGGCACTTGCCGCTGTTGCGGTTGACGAGGGTGTACGCCGTCGGAGTCGCGGCCGTTTCTCCGGACGGGCCGGGGCGTGTGCTGCCGAGGGGGACGGGTGTGCCGAAGTCCGGCGTGCCGTCGGCGTTCCAGGTGAACTTCTGGGCGCGGGTGGTGCGGGCGTTGCCACAGCCGCCGTTCGCCGAGGAGTTGGCGTGGTAGACGATCCAGTTCTCGGTGCCGTCGGGCGAGGTGAAGAAGCCGTTGTGCCCGGGGCCGTACACACCGGCCGCGTCGTCGCGCTGGAAGACCGGTGTCTGCTTCTTCGTCCAGGACGCCGGGTTCAGCGGATCGGCGCCGGTGAGCTCGAGCAGACCGAGCTTGTAGTCGGCCGTCTGACAGGAACTCGCGCTGTACGTGAGGAAGGTGCGGCCGTTCCGGTAGAGCGGCTCGGGCGCTTCGTTGACGGGGGACCCGGACCGCTCCCAGCTCAGCGTCGGGCTGGAGACGACGGTGAAGGTGCTGCTCGCGAGGGTGTACGGATTGCTCATCGGCGCGATGACCAGGCTCTGCGTACCGCCGTTCACGAAACCGCTGCCGACGAGGTACAGCCGCCCGTTCGCCTGGAGCACACTCGCGTCGATCAGCCAGCCGCCCGGCGTGAGGTTCGACCCGGTCAGCGACCCCTTGTAGGTGTAGGGGCCCATCGGGTCGGAACCGGCGCTCTCCAGGACATGGGTGCGCTGCGAGTCGCAGCAGGCCACGCCGCTCCGGCCGGCGGAGTAGTAGAGGTACCAGCGGCCGTTCAGGAAGTGGATCTCCGGCGCCCAGATGTTGGTGTTGCGGGTCGCGGTGGTGTCCGACCACACCTGGACGCTGGGCGCGGTGGCGAGCCCGGCCAGGGTCGGCGACTTCCGCATCGCGAGGACGCCGGTGAACGTCGTGGTGATCAGGTAGTAGTCGCCATCGTGGTACGTCAGCCAGGGGTCGGCGCCCTTGGTCGACTTGAGCGGGTTGGTGTAGGGGCGCCCGTCCGCCGCGGACGCCGGCAGCGTCGCTCCCGCGAGGGCGAGGAGCAGGGCGAGCACGCAGACGAGCAGGGGACCGCGGCGCTTGGCCGCAGGGGGAGTCCGGAGCATCCGAGCCGCCTCTATCCGATTCTATGTCCGTGATTTCGAACGCAGTTCGTGAATTCGATCAGAAGATAAGTGGAGCTCTTACCTCCGTCAACGGTTTGCGCAGGCGTGACACGCGAGGCAGGCCGGGACGGTCGTCGACGTGAAAACCATGTTCATCTAGCATGGGGGGCCGACGAACGCGCCGGTCGAGCGAGGAGTCCAGTGGTGGGCGAAGCGGAGGAGAGCCCGGCCGTGGAGCGCATCCACACGCCGGGCCTGCGCAGTACGTGGCAGCGCCGGGCCGTGCTCGACACCCTGGGCCGCTGCCGCGAGTTCGTCTCCGCGCAGGAACTGCACGCGCTGCTGGTCGACTCCGGCAGCACCGTCGGACTCACCACCGTCTACCGCACCCTGCGCGAGCTGGACCGCGCAGGGTTAGTCGACGTCGTGCGCGACGAGGGAGGCGAGCGGCTCTACCTGGGGCGGCAGGCCGGCGAGCACCGCCACTACCTCATCTGCCGCCGCTGCGGCCGCAGCCGGCCCGTGGACGCGGAGGCCGTCGAGGAGTGGGCCGCCCGGCTCGCCGGGACCACGGGCTTCACGGAGCTGGAGCACACCCTCGAACTGAGCGGCGTCTGCGGCCCCTGCGGACGCGGGCCGACCACGGCCTCCTGCCCGCCGCCCCGCCCGCCCGGCCGGTCAGCCGGGGAAGCGGGCCGTGCCCGTCAGGACGCGTACGTCGAGGTCGGTGACCGAGTCGGCGGTGAGCCGGGCGGTGAACTCGGCGCGCACCCGCTGGACGGCGGGCGGTGACAGTCCGGCCGGCATGCGGCGCGTCCCGTCGCCGGTGGCCGGCTCCCAGCCTGTGTCCGGGGGCAGGGGGCGTCGAACCGCACGGCGACTGCCGTCAGACCGGCGGCAGCCGGGACGGCTCCTCGGCCGTGCCGCGCGGCGCGGGCGGCGGGGCCGTGGTCGTCCGGGGGATCACATGGGTGGGCAGCATGACGTGCCGTTCGCGGTCCCCGCCGGGGTCGTTGACGAGTGACAGGGCGAGCGCGCCGGCCTCCCGGCCGATGGCCGAGGGCGACTGGGCCACGGTCGTCAGATCGAACCACTGGGCCAGCGGCTGGTCGTCGAAGCCGACCACGGACACCTGCCCGGGCACCTCGACACGCGTCGCGCGCAGCGTCCAGATCATGGCGACGGCCACCTCGTCCTGCTCGGCGAAGACCGCGGTGGGCGGCTCCCGCAGCCCCAGCAGCCTGCCGACCGCCTCGGCGGCGCCCCGCTTGTCACCCGCCGGGGTGGCGACCACCAGATCGTCGTCCAGGGGCAGACCCGCCTCGGTCAGCGCCTGCCGGTAACCGACCAGCCGCTCCTGCGAACTGAAGGAGAAGCCGCCCGTGCCCACCGTCCGTACGTAGGCGATCCGGCGGTGGCCGAGGTTGAGCAGATGCCGGGTGCCGCGCAGGGCGCCGGCCACGTCGTCGACGTAGACGCTCGGACGTCCGTCGACGTGCTGGCTGACGTACACGACCGGCATGCCGAGACCGTCCAGCCGGGCGGTCTCCTCCTCGGTGAGGTCGAAGGAGAACACCAGCAGCGCGTCCGCGTTGCGCCGCGCGGGAAGGTGCTCGAAGAACGCCGTGCGCTCGGCCATGCCGGGGATCACATAGACCGTCAGTTCCATGCCGGCGGCCCGCAGGACGAGGGCGAGACCCGACAGGGCCGCGCCCACGAACCACGAACTGAGCGTGGGCACCAGCACCGCGATGTTCCACGTCCTGCCCGTCACCAGGCTGGCGGCATGGCGCGAGACCGCGAAGTTCAGCTCCCGGGCGGCCTGTTCGACGCGGGCGCGGACCTCCGGCGAGACGGTGGACAGGCCGCGCAGAGTGCGCGAGACCGTGGAGGTGGAGACCCCGGCCCGTTCGGCGACGTCAGCCATCGTGGGGTGCCGCTGACCTGGTGGCATGCGCCGGACGCTAGCACAGGAACCCTGCGCTCCACGGCACTTGGTGACAGCGCTGTCTCACCTGATTCTTGCCTTCTTACCACGCCGCGACGCATTGACTTCCCGGCCGGGCACTCCTAGCGTGCAAACGTTGTCTCGACAGGTTCGAAGTCGCCCCGGAGGGACGCCTCTTATCCGCTGTGAGCTGCGGTTTTTATCAGCGGAATGCCGTGGCAACGCAATCTCATGACCAAAGCCATTCCGGGGGAACAGACACGACTTCGGTCCATCACGACCAGGAGAGACAGTGAAGACCAGCACCGCCAGAGCGATCCAGTGTTCCGCAGCGCTCGCCGCCGCCGGACTCCTCCTCACCGCCTGCGGCTCGTCCGGCGGCAGCGGCTCCGGACAGTCCGCGCAGTCCGCGCCGGTGTCGTTCAAGGGCCGCGGCCCCATCACGTACGTCGCCGGGAAGGACACCACCGGCACCGTCCAGACGATCATCAACCGCTGGAACAAGGCGCACCCCAAGGAGAAGGTCACCTTCATCCAGCTGCCGACGGACGCCGACTCGCAGCGCCAGCAGATGATCCAGAACGCGGAGACGAAGTCCGACGCCTACACGGTGCTCGCCACCGACGTCGTGTGGACGTCGGAGTTCGCCGCCCACCAGTGGATCGAGCCGCTGCCCGCGAACCAGTTCCCGCTCGGCAAGATGCTCCAGCCGGTCGTGCAGACCGGCCAGTACCGCGGCAAGCTCTACGCCGTCCCCGCCAGCTCCAACGGCGGCCTGCTGTTCTACCGCACCGACCTGCTGAAGAAGGCCGGCGTCACCCAGGCCCCCACCACCTGGGCCCAGATGACCGCCGACTGCGCCAAGGTGAAGAAGCTCCCCGAGGCGAAGAACATGTCCTGCTACGCCGGGCAGTTCCAGAAGTACGAGGGACTGACGGTGAACTTCGCCGAGGCAGTGAACTCCGCCGGCGGCAAGATCGTCGACGCCGACGGCAAGCCCGACGTCGACACCCCGCAGGCCAAGAAGGGCCTGGACTTCCTCGTCGACTCCTTCAAGGACAAGACGATCCCGAAGGAGGCCATCACCTACCAGGAGGAGGACGGCCGCCAGGCCTTCCAGGCAAGCAAGCTGATCTTCCTGAACAACTGGCCCTACGTGTACTCCCTCGCCCAGAAGAGCCCCGTCAAGGGCAAGTTCGCCGTCGCGCCCCTGCCCGGCCTGAACGGCCCCGGCGCCTCCAGCCTCGGCGGCTCCAACCTGGCCCTGTCGTCCTTCGCCAAGAACAAGGCCACGGCACTGGACTTCATGAAGTTCTTCACCAGCGAGGAGAGCGCCACCTACTTCCTCAAGAACGCCTCCCTCGCCCCGCCCTACGCCGACCTCTACGACAACGCGTCCCTGGACAAGCAGTATCCGTACCTGCCCGACCTCAAGCAGTCGATCACGAAGGCCGTGCCGCGCCCGCGCGTCGTGCAGTACGGCGACGTGACCGCCGCGATCCAGAACGAGGTCTACGCCGCGCTCACCGGTAAGAAGAGCAGTACACAGGCGCTGAAGGACCTCCAGGGGGACCTTCAGAAGCTGACGGCGCAGTGAGGCCGCGGGTCATGGCCGACACCGCGATCCCGCCCGACACCGCCCCGCACGCGCCCGGGACGGCGGCCCGCCGCCGCCCCGGGCGGCCCCCGGTTCCCGAACGCCCCCGGCGCCGCCGCTCCCGGGCCACCGCGGGCACCGGCAGCCTGGCCGCACTCCTGGTCTCCCCGACGCTGCTGGTGCTGACGGTCGTCGTGCTCTACCCGACGCTCATGGCACTCGACGAGTCCCTGTACGGACCGAAGGGCCTGGACCCGAAGACCGGGTTCATCAGCAACACCGAGCCGTTCGTCGGGCTGAAGAACTACACCGACATCTTCACCCAGGCCGGCGACCGCTTCTGGAACGCCTTCTGGAACACCACCTTCTTCACCGTCGTCACGGTGTCGCTGGAGACCCTGATCGGGGTCGCCATGGCACTCATCATGCACCGGGCCTTCCGGGGCCGGGCCGTGGTGCGGGCCGGCATCCTCGTCCCCTGGGCGATCCCCACGGCCATCTCCGGACTGCTCTGGAAGTGGATCTTCAACGCCGACGGGATCGCCAACGTCCTCATCGGCCACCAGGTCCTGTGGACCGCCGACGGCTTCTCCGCCAAGATCGCGGTCGTCATCGCCGACGTGTGGAAGACCGCCCCCTTCATCGGCCTGCTGGTCCTGGCCGGCCTCCAGGTGATCCCGAAGGAGGTCTACGAGGCGGCCCGGCTCGACGGGGCCGGCGCCCTCCAGCAGTTCTGGCGCATCACCCTCCCCTTGGTGAAGCCCGCGCTGATGGTGGCGGTGCTCTTCCGCTGCCTTGACGCGCTGCGGATGTTCGACCTGCCCTACATCCTCATCGGCGCCCAGAAGGGCTCCGTCGAGACGCTGTCGATGCTCGCGCAGAACGAGGCGTCCAACGTCCGCTTCGGACCGGCCTCCGCGTACGCGGTCCTCCTCTTCCTCTACGTCTTCCTCATCGCGCTCGCCTTCGTCCGGCTGCTCGGCGCCGACCTCATCGGGGGCGCCGGCGGGACGAAGAAGCGCAAGGGCCACGCGGTCAGGACGCCGCGCCGCCGAGTCCGGGAGGTGACGGCATGACCCTTTCGGCCAAGTGGCGGCAGTGGCTGCCCTATCTGGGCATCGCCGTGGTGGTGGCCTACTGCCTGGCCCCGTTCTACTGGATGCTGGTCTCCAGCCTGCGCAGCACCGGCGACATCTTCAGCACCTCGCTGTTCCCCTCGCGGGTGTCGTTCGAGAACTACCGGTCGGTGTTCAGCCCGGGCCAGGGCTTCACCAGGGCCCTGCTCAACAGCCTGGTCGTCGCCGGCATCACGACCGGGATGTCGCTCCTGCTCGCCACGTTCACCGCGTACGCGATGGCCCGGCTGGAGTTCCGTTTCAAGCGGCTGATCCTCACGCTGATCATCGCCACCTCGATGTTCCCGGTGGTGTCGATCGTCGTGCCGCTGCTGAAGCTGTTCACCGACATCGGCTGGATCAACACCTACCAGTCCATGATCGTGCCCAGCATGTCCTTCACGCTGCCGCTGGCGGTGTGGAACCTGACCACGTTCTTCCGGCAGATGCCCGACGAACTGGAACACGCCGCCATGGTCGACGGCTGCACCCGCGGCCAGGCCTTCCGCAAGGTCATCGTCCCCCTCGCGGCACCGGGCATCTTCACCACCGCGATCATCACCTTCATCGCCGCCTGGAACGAGTTCCTCATCGCCCTGTCGATGACCAACAAGCCGAGCATGCAGACCGCGACCGTCGCCATCTCCAAGTTCTCGGGAGCGACCACGTACCAGACGCCGTTCGGCAGCCAGATGGCCGCGGGCGTCGTGGTGACCATTCCGCTGGTCGTGATGGTGCTGCTGTTCCAGCGTCGTATCGTCGCCGGGCTCACGGCCGGCGCGGCGAAGTAACCCCCGTCTCCCCCCCCGTCTTCCGCAAGGAGCCTCGTGTCCCCCACCGCACCCTGGTGGCGCAGTGCCGTCATCTACCAGGTCTACATCCGCAGCTTCGCCGACGGAAACGGTGACGGCGTCGGTGACATCGCCGGCATCCGCTCCCGCCTGCCGTATCTGAAGTCCCTCGGCGTGGACGCCATCTGGATCAACCCCTGGTACAAGTCGCCCATGGCCGACCACGGCTACGACGTCGCCGACTTCCGCGCCATCGACCCCCGCTTCGGCACCCTCGCCGACGCCGAACAGCTCATCACCGAGGCGCACGAGCACGGGATCCGCGTCATCCCCGACATCGTGCCCAACCACACCTCCGACCAGCACGCCTGGTTCCAGGCCGCGTTGGCCGCCGGGCCCGGCAGTGCGGAACGCGAGCGTTACGTCTTCCGCCCCGGCCGCGGACCCGACGGCACCGAGCCCCCCAACGACTGGGTGTCCTGCTTCGGCGGGCCGGCCTGGACCCGGCTGCCCGACGGCGACTGGTACCTGCACCTGTTCGCACCCCAACAGCCCGACCTGAACTGGCAACACCCCGAGGTGCGGGCGGAGTTCGAGTCGATCCTGCGGTTCTGGTTCAGCCGGGGCGTCGACGGCTTCCGCATCGACGTCGCCCACGGCCTGATCAAACACCCGGAGCTGCCCGACCTGCCGCCCCGCGCGGAACCCGCGGTGACGGGCCCGCTCACCCGCCGGGACGAGATCCGCCGGCACCTCGACCATCCGCACTGGGACCGGGACGAGGTGCACGAGATATACCGGGCCTGGCGCAAGGTCGCCGACGAGTTCCCCGGCGACCGCTCCTTCGTCGCCGAGGCCTGGGCCGACACACCGGAACGACTGGCCGCCTACGTCCGCCGGGACGGCCTGCACACCGCCTTCAACTTCGACTTCCTCATGTGCGGTTGGGACGCCAAGGACCTGCGCGCCGTCATCGACGACTCCCTCACGATGCTGGGCTCCGTCGGCGCGCCTGCCACCTGGGTCCTGTCCAACCACGACGTCATGCGCCACCCCAGCCGCTACGGCCGTACCGCATCGCAGAGCTGGATCGTCAACGCCCGGTTCGAGCCCGACGGTCCCCTCGACCTGGACCTGGGCATCCGGCGTGCCCGGGCCGCCGCCCTGCTGATGCTCGCCCTGCCCGGCGGCGCCTACGTCTACCAGGGCGAGGAACTCGGCCTCCCCGAGGTCGAGGACCTGCCCGAATCCGCCCTCCAGGACCCGATCTGGGAGCGCTCGGGCCACACCGACCGCGGCCGTGACGGCTGCCGCGTGCCCATCCCCTGGTCGGGCCAGGCCGCCCCGTACGGCTTCAGCCCCGACGACACCACGGCCGAACCCTGGCTGCCACAGCCCGCCGACTGGGCCGCACTGAGCGCCGAGGCCCAGACCGGCGACCCCGCCTCCATGCTGGAGCTCTACCGCACGGCCCTGCGCATCCGCCGCGAGCACCCCGCCCTCGGCGACGGCACGATGACGTGGCTGGAAGCTCCCGAGGGAGTGCTGTCCTTCAGCCGCGAGCCCGGCTTCCGGTGCGTGGTCAACCTCTCCGCCGAGCCGTACGAACTGCCCGCACACGCCGAGCTCCTCCTGGCCAGTGGCCCGCTCGAGGACGGCCGGCTGGGGCCCGATCAGGCGGTGTGGCTGGCGGTGTAGCGGAGATCCTAGGCTGGGCACATGGCTCGCACGGCGGAGGAGATTCCCGTCTCCCTCACGGTCCGGCCGTCGGCGCCGGCGCTCGCGCCGCTGATCGGTGCGCTCGGCTATGTCGAGGGGCGGTTCGCGCACTCCGCCGAGCTGGCCCTGCCGACGGGCGGGGCGCAGCTGCTGGTGAACCTCGACGGGGACACCCTGTCCTCGTCGGACCGGCGGACCCGGGGTGCGGCATTGCAGGGGCCGTACACGGAGCCTGCGGTGATCGACCCGGCGCAGCAGCGTGCCGTCGTGTGGGTGGCGTTCCGTCCCGCGGGGGCGTATCCCTTCCTCACCGACCCGGTCAGTGTGGTCCAGGGGCGGCTCGCCGGGCTCGACGAGCTGTGGGGCACGGACGGTGCGGTGCTGCGCGAGCGGCTGCTGGAGGCCATGGCCGCCGGTGGCCCGCAGGCGGGTCTGCGGGAGCTGGAGACGGTCCTGCTGCAGCGGGCGGAACGTCCCCTGGAGCCCGACCCGGCGGTCCGGCTCGCCGCGGCGCTGCTCGACCGCGGAACGCCCGTGGCCGAGGTCGCCGACCGGCTCGGCTGGACCTCCAGGCGGCTGGCCCGCAGATGCGCCGAACAGCTGGGACTCCCGCCGAAACGGTATGCGCGGGTACGGCGCTTCCAGCGGCTGCTGGGCCGGGTGAACGCCGGGTCCGGGGAGCCGGACTGGGCGCTTCTGGCCGCGGAGTGCGGCTACCACGACCAGGCGCATCTGATCCACGAGTTCCGCGCGCTCGCGGGGATCACCCCGACCGCGTACGCGCCGCGCTCGCCCGGGGAACGCAACCACGTTCCGCTCGGCGGGTGACGGGTCCTGCCCGGCCGGCCGTTTTCTACAATCCACGGCCGCCCGGACCGGCGATCGTGAGGGCATGACGAACGCAACCGACAAACCGACCCTCACCCGCCTCTACGCCCGGCTCGTGGTCTCCGACGGGCCCCGGGCGGTCGACTTCTACCGGACCGCGCTGGGCGCCGAGGAGATCGAGCGGTACACCGACCCCGACGGGAAGATCGTGCACGCCATGCTGCGGCTCGGCGACGCGGTGATCGCGGTCAAGGACGCCGATGAGAGCGATCCGGCGCCGGACTCGCTCGGCGGCAGCCCGGTGATCATGGCCCTGGACGTGTCCGACGCCGACGCCGTGGCCGAGGCCATGCTGCGGGCGGGAGCGAGCGTGGTGTACCCCGTCGCCGACCAGCACTACGGGCAGCGCGGCGGCCGTCTCGCCGACCCGTTCGGCCATCTCTGGATGATCTCCCAGACGATCGAGGAGCTGACCCCCGAGGAGATCCAGCAGCGCACGACCGACCTGTTCACGTGAGTCGGTGATGTCGCGGGCCAGGCGTCCGCGTCACGTCAGCGATACTCCACGAAAGCCTCCCACGGCAACCCCTGGGCGGTGTGAGGACGACCTCGTCGGCCATGTGACCACGGCCCGCCACGGACACGGCGTCGAACGTGCAGGATGCGGGCACCAAGGAGGACAGGCACCCGAACGACGGAGAGGCAGACGATGGTCCCAGCGGAACCGGAACCCCAGCGGATCGGCATACCCGCCGAGTCCACTGCGGGCGAGACCAGGGTGGCGGCGACGCCGGCCACCGTGGGAAGACTTGCCGCACTCGGCTACGAGGTGGTGGTCGAACCGGGGGCGGGGGCCTCGTCCCGCTTCTCCGACGCGGCCTACGAGGAGGCGGGAGCCCGGCTCGGCGACCCGTGGCAGACGGAGATCGTGCTCAAGGTGAACGGCCCCTCCAGCGAGGAGATCGGCCGGCTGCGGGACGGGGCGACGCTGATCGCGCTCATCGGCCCCGCGCTGCACCCGGAACTGGTCGACGAGCTGGCGCGGCGGCCGATCACCGTCCTCGCCATGGACGCCGTGCCGCGCATCTCGCGCGCCCAGTCCCTGGACGTGCTCAGCTCGATGGCGAACATCGCCGGATACCGGGCCGTGGTCGAAGCCGCGCACGCCTTCGGCCGGTTCTTCACCGGCCAGGTGACCGCCGCCGGCAAGGTGCCGCCCGCCAAGGTGCTGGTCGCCGGTGCCGGGGTGGCCGGGCTCGCCGCGATCGGCGCCGCCCGCAGCCTCGGCGCCGTGGTCCGCGCCACCGACCCCCGGCCCGAGGTCGCCGAGCAGGTGCGCTCGCTGGGCGGGGAGTTCCTGACGGTGGGCGTCGAGCAAGAGGTGAGCACCGACGGCTACGCGAGGGCCACCTCGGAGGACTACGACCGGCTCGCCGCGCAGCTGTACGCCGAGCAGGCCGCCGACGTCGACATCATCATCACCACCGCGCTCATCCCGGGCCGCCCGGCGCCGAGGCTGGTCACCGCCGAGGACGTCGCGCGGATGAAGCCCGGCAGCGTGATCGTCGACATGGCGGCGGCCCAGGGCGGCAACGTCGAGGGCACGGTCGCCGGGAAGGCCGTCGTCACCGACAACGACGTGACGATCATCGGCTACACCGACCTGCCCGGCAGGCTCCCGGCCCAGGCCTCGCAGCTGTACGGCACCAACGTCGTCAACCTGATGAAGCTGCTCACCCCGGGCAAGGACGGCCGGCTCGTCCTGGACTTCGACGACGTGGTGCAGCGGTCGATGACCGTGGTCCGCGACGGCGAGAAGACCTGGCCGCCGCCCCCGGTCCAGGTGTCCGCCGCACCCGCACCCGCCCCGGCCGGCGGTACGGAACCGGCCGCGCCCGCCACGGCACCGGCGAAGCCCGCCCGCCCCGCGTGGTCCTCGTACGCCCTCGTAGGCGCCGGAGCGCTCGCGCTGTTCCTGGTGACGGCCTTCTCGCCGAGCGAACTCATCGGCCACTTCACGGTGTTCGTGCTGGCGATCGTCATCGGCTTCTACGTCATCGGCAACGTGCACCACGCGCTGCACACCCCGCTGATGTCGGTCACCAACGCCATCTCCGGGATCGTCGTGGTCGGCGCACTGCTCCAGATCGGGCACGGGAACACCGCCGTCACCGTGCTGTCGTTCGCCGCGATCCTGCTGGCGAGCATCAACATCTTCGGCGGATTCGCCGTCACCCGCCGGATGCTCGGCATGTTCTCGAAGGGCTGATCACGGATGACCACAGTCACGGCCTCAGAAGCCGCCTACGTCGTCGCCGCGCTGCTGTTCATCCTCAGCCTCGCCGGGCTCTCGCAGCACCGGACCTCCCGCTCGGGAGTCGTCTGGGGCATCGCCGGCATGGTCGTCGCCCTGGCCGCCACCGTCGGCCTCGCGTCGAAGGACATCACCGCCACCGGTCTCGTGCTGATCGCCGTCGCCACCGCCATCGGCGCGGGCATCGGACTGTGGCGGGCCCGGGTGGTCGAGATGACCGGCATGCCCGAGCTGATCGCCATCATGCACAGCCTCGTCGGCCTCGCCGCCGCGTTCGTCGGCTGGAACGGCTACCTCGACGTCGACGCCGAGCTCACCGGTTCGCTGCTCGGCATCCACCACGCCGAGGTGTTCATCGGGGTGTTCATCGGCGCCGTCACCTTCACGGGTTCCGTCGTCGCCTACCTGAAGCTCTCGGCGCGCATCAACTCGCGCCCGCTCACGCTGCCCGGCAAGCACGTCCTGAACATCGGTGCGCTGGTCGCCTTCGTCGCCCTCACCGTCGCGTTCGTGGCCCGCCCGAACATGGGTCTCCTCATCGCGGTCACCGTCATCGCCCTCGCCCTGGGCGCGCACCTGGTCGCCTCCATCGGCGGCGGTGACATGCCGGTGGTCGTCTCCATGCTCAACAGCTACTCCGGCTGGGCCGCCGCCGCCTCGGGCTTCCTCCTCGCCAACAACCTGCTCATCGTCACCGGCGCGCTGGTCGGCTCCTCCGGTGCCTACCTGTCGTACATCATGTGCAAGGCGATGAACCGCTCCTTCATCTCGGTGATCGCGGGCGGCTTCGGGACGCCGGCTGCGGCCGCGGACGACGGCGAGCACGGGGAGCACCGGGAGATCAGCGCGGAGGAGACCGCGGAACTGCTGCGCGACGCCTCCTCGGTGATCATCACCCCGGGCTACGGCATGGCGGTCGCCCAGGCCCAGTACCCGGTCGCGGAGCTGGCGCGCAAGCTGCGCGAGCGGGGCATCGAGGTGCGCTTCGGCATCCACCCCGTCGCCGGCCGGCTGCCCGGGCACATGAACGTGCTGCTCGCCGAGGCGAACGTGCCGTACGACATCGTCCTGGAAATGGACGAGATCAACGACGACTTCGCCGCCACCTCGGTCGTCCTGGTCATCGGCGCCAACGACACCGTCAACCCGGCCGCCACCGACAACCCGGCCAGCCCCATCGCCGGCATGCCGGTGCTGCACGTGTGGGAGGCGGCCAACGTGGTCGTCTTCAAGCGGTCGATGGCCGCCGGCTACGCCGGTGTGCAGAACCCGCTGTTCTTCCGGGAGAACAGCCAGATGCTCTTCGGCGACGCCAAGCAGCGCGTGGAGGACATCCTGCGCAGCCTCGACGCCCTCGACGCGCCTGTCCGGGAGATGGCCGGCACCACGCGCTGAAGGGCCGTCCGTCAGTCCGCGGTCTGCGCCGGGTCGGCCGTCACCCGGCGCAGCAGCGGCCTGCTGCCGCCGATCGCGGCGAGCATCGCCAGCGCGCCGACGGCCACGCAGGCGGCGAGCTGGAGGGCGCCGGCGCCGTCGACGGTGGCGCCGGCCGCCTTGTCGAGCTGGTAGCCGCCGAAGACGCCCATGGCGGTCGTGCCGCCGGCCAGCACGAGCAGGGGCAGGACCGTCTCGCGCACCCGCGCCCGGTCCAGCACCTTCAGCGGGGCGCCGGACAGCCGCAGCAGCCCGTAGACGCGGCGCCGGTCCAGGACGCTTGCCGCCGCGGTCAGTCCCGCCGAGGCCGTCGCCACGAGGAAGCTCATGATCAGCGTGGCGGTGCTGACGGTCGCGATGCGGTCGGTGACGGCGGCGTCGGGCGCGGACACGTAGTCCTGTGTGACCGGGAACCGGCCCTCCCCGAGCGGCGTCAGGGCGGTGGCGGCGGCGTCGATCCGCTCGGTCCCGCCGGAGACCCGGGCGACCACGCCGGGGTTGCCGAACAGCACGCTGCCGTCGAAGTTGTCGTCGCCCACGGTGCGCACGGTCGCTTCGAGGCCCGCCCGGTCCAGCAGCGCACGGGCCTCGGTGGCCGTGTGCCGGGCGTCGGCGGCGTTCTCGGTGATCACCGCGACCTGGTCGGGATGCTCGGGGAAGCCGATGTCCAGCCGGCTGACGGAGAAGAACCCGGCGACGAAGCCCGCGAGCACAAGGCCGCTGACGGTGCGCCAGGCGCCGCGCGGGTCGTCGCTGAGCCTGCGGGCCGCCAGCAGGGTGGCCGGGCGGCGGGCGAAACGGCCCGCGACCCGTCCGAGCCGGTCCACGACCCATGGGCCGAACAGCCAGAACGCCCCGTAGAACAGGGCCAGCAGCACGATCATCCGGCGGCTCGTCAGACGGCCGCCGGTGCTCTGCATGATGTAGACGAGGGCCGCGGCGAACAGCACGAGCCGGATCATGCGGGTGCGCCGCGGGTCGGCCTGCTGGGCCACGCCGAGGGGCGACTTCGCCACCTGGCGCAGCATCGTCACCGCGCTGGCCGTGAGGAGGACCGTGACCCCCAGCACGACCGCCGCGAGCCACGGCAGACCGACCCACAACTGGCCGGTGTACCAGGCGCCGACGCCGTAGGGGATCTCGGCGAGGGCGGGCAGCAGCACCACATGGGCGACAGCGCCCGAGAGGGCACCGGCGGCGCCCACCGCCGCCGCCTCGACCGCGGTCATGGCGAGGATCTGCCGCGGGGTTGCCCCGGCCAGCCGCAGTGCGGCGAGCCGCTGTTCGCGCCGGGCCGCTCCGAGCCGTCCGGCCGCGGCGGCCAGCACCACGACGGGCACCACCAGCAGCACCGCGCCGAGCAGCGCCGTCTGCTGGTCGGCGCCCGTGAACATGCTCGGCTCGGAGCCGGCGAAGCCGGTGATCCCGGCACGGGCGGTCCGGCCTTCGTCGTACCAGCCGTCGCCCTCGGCCGCCGCGGAGACCGCGGGATCGCCGGGCGCGCGTCCGACGACGGCGACCAGTTCGTCGGGGGAGGCGAGCCCCGCCGCGCCGATCGTGCCGTACCGCGCCGGCTCGGGAAGGCGGTCGGCGAACTGCTTCGCGGGCAGTTCGCGGATCAGCCCGGCCAGGGCGGGGGAGACGTACACCTCGCCCCTCTTCGGGAAGGCGCTCAGGCCGGGCGGTGCCGGCGTGGGCCGCCGGTCCGGGAGCTGGGCGAGACTGACGACGGTGACGGGCCGGTGGCGCACATGGGTCGAGGTCACGGCCTGGACGGCGGTCGCCGACCCGGCGGGTGCCGCATCCGGCATGCGCCAGGTGGTGCGGTCGGCACGGGCGCCGGAGCCGAGGCAGGCGGCGAGCATCAGCAGCAGCACGAAGGCGCCGACGGCGGCGGCTCCGGCGGCGAGCAACTGGCTCTGGAAGCCACGGCGGCCGGCGGACCGGGCGAGGTGCCAGGTCAGGGGAAGGACAGGGGAACGCATGGTGGTCTCCGGTGGCGCGCGGGCGGGGTCAGACGGCCGTGTACTGGCTGTGGCCGCTGATCCGGCCGTCACGGACCTGGAGGATCCGGCCGCAGTGGGCGGCGACGTCGGCGTCGTGGGTGACCATGACCAGGGCGGCGCCCTGCTCGCGGGTGACGGAGGTGAGGAGCCGTACGACCTCCTCGCTGGTGTGCTGGTCCAGGGCGCCGGTGGGTTCGTCGGCGAAGACGACGTCCGGTTCGACGACCAGGGCACGGGCGATGGCGACCCGCTGGGCCTGGCCGCCGGAGAGCTGTCCGGGCCGGCGCTTCTCCAGGCCGTCCAGGCCGAGCGGCGCGAACCAGCGGCGGGCTCGGGAGACGGCCTGCCCGCGCGGGACGCCCTCCAGCATCAGCGGCAGCGCGATGTTCTCCTCGGCGGGCAGTTCGGGCAGCAGCTGGCCGGACTGGAAGACGAACCCGAACCGCTTCCGGCGCAGCGCGCTCAGCCGGTTCTCCCCGAGACTGTCGATGCGGTCGCCGCGCAGCAGCACCTGGCCGCCGTCGGGCCGGACGATCCCGGCCAGGGTGTGCAGAAGAGTGGACTTGCCGGAGCCGGACGGGCCCATGACGGCCAGCGAGTCCCGCTCGCCGACCTCGACGTCCACGCCGTCCAGCGCGGTGGTGGAGCCGTATTTCTTGGTGAGGCCGTGGCCGGCCAGGACGGTGCTCATGACTCGGTGTGCTCCCGGGTACGTGTCAGCGCTCGAACTTCCAGGTCACCCGCGGTGTCGCGGGGTCTCCCTCGACCTTGATCACGCGGACGGGGATCGAGACCCGCTCGCTCCCGGCCCGCGCCGTGCACGTCTCGGTCGCACCGGCCACCGCCTTCAGATGCGCCGGGCAGGACACCTCGTCGATGTCCTTCCCGACCCACGGCAGCGGGTGGTACCAGCCCTCGATACGGGCCTGAACGATCGTCCTCGCCACCGCCGGGCGGCCGTCCACCTTCACGTACAGCGCACGGGAGTAGGTGTCGATCGTGGTGTGCTGCACGTCCTTGCCGGCCAGGAGAAAGGTGACGACCCCGCCCACGGCGGCCATGACGGCCACGCCGCCGACGGCACCGACGAGGAAACCGCGCTGCATCTCGTACTCCTGGTTCTGGGGCATGGTCGAGCAGAGGAAGTGGCTCCACTCTCGCCCGGGCACGCGGACTCGCGCCTCGGCCGTTCGGCCAGAGCTCCGGGGTGGTCCCGGCGCGGGCGTCGGCCGTTCGGCCGATGACCTTCCGACGGCCGTACGAGGAAAGGCCGGCTCGGCACCGAGGGTGCCGAGCCGGCCTTCCGTGGGACCAGGGCGCTGGTCAGTCCGTGCCGGACTCCATCGCCGCGCGGTCCAGCCACGCGTCCTCGTCGGAGACCGCGCCCCGGGACGCGATGGCCTCGGCGCCGCCCTGCGGCAGCTCCGGCATGCTGCCGATCAGACCGGTCGCGGCCGCCTGGGAGGCGCCGATGGTCGGGCTGCCGGTGCCGATCAGACCGATGCCGGCGTACTGCTCCAGCTTGGCGCGGGAGTCGGCGATGTCCAGGTTGCGCATGGTGAGCTGGCCGATCCGGTCCACCGGGCCGAACGCGGAGTCCTCCGTGCGCTCCATGGACAGCTTGTCCGGGTGGTAGCTGAACGCCGGGCCGGTCGTGTCGAGGATCGAGTAGTCCTCACCGCGCCGCAGCCGCAGCGTCACCTCGCCGGTGACGGCGGCGCCGACCCAGCGCTGGAGCGACTCGCGGATCATCAGCGCCTGCGGGTCCAGCCAGCGGCCCTCGTACATCAGCCGCCCGAGCCGCCGGCCCTCGGTGTGGTACTGGGCGAGGGTGTCCTCGTTGTGGATCGCGTTGACCAGACGCTCGTACGCGGCGTGCAGCAGGGCCATGCCCGGGGCCTCGTAGATGCCGCGGCTCTTGGCCTCGATGATCCGGTTCTCGATCTGGTCCGACATGCCCAGGCCGTGCCGGCCGCCGATGGCGTTGGCCTCCATGACCAGGTCGACGGGGGAGGAGAACTCCTTGCCGTTGATCGTCACGGGGCGGCCCTGGTCGAAGCCGATCGTCACGTCCTCGGTGGCGATCTCGACCTCGGGGTCCCAGAACCGGACGCCCATGATCGGCTCGACGGTCTCGACGCCGGTGTCCAGGTGCTCCAGGGTCTTGGCCTCGTGCGTGGCGCCCCAGATGTTGGCGTCCGTGGAGTACGCCTTCTCGGTGCTGTCGCGGTAGGGCAGCCCGTGGGCGAGCAGCCACTCCGACATCTCCTTGCGGCCACCGAGCTCGGTGACGAAGGCCGCGTCCAGCCAGGGCTTGTAGATCCGCAGGTGCGGGTTGGCGAGCAGGCCGTAGCGGTAGAACCGCTCGATGTCGTTGCCCTTGAAGGTCGAGCCGTCGCCCCAGATCTGGACGTCGTCCTCGAGCATCGCCCGGACCAGCAGCGTGCCCGTGACGGCACGGCCGAGCGGCGTGGTGTTGAAGTACGCCCGCCCGCCCGAGCGGATGTGGAACGCCCCGCAGGTCAGCGCGGCCAGGCCCTCCTCGACCAGCGCGGCACGGCAGTCGACCAGTCGCGCGATCTCGGCCCCGTAGGTCTTCGCACGGCCGGGCACCGACGCGATGTCGGGCTCGTCGTACTGGCCGATGTCGGCGGTGTAGGTGCACGGGACGGCGCCCTTGTCGCGCATCCACGCGACCGCGACGGAGGTGTCGAGACCGCCCGAGAAGGCGATGCCGACGCGCTCGCCGGCGGGCAGGGAGGTGAGGACCTTGGACATAGAAAGAGTATGTATCACTTTGCATAGTCATGCAAGCCAGGTATGCGGAATCGCGATTCCCGCAGGTCCTGCCTCAGATGTCCGCCGCCCCGGAACCTCCGAGCGCGCCCAGAATGCGTTCGGCGGCCAGTGTCGGGGTCAACCCGCCCTCTCTGACTTGCTGCTCCAGTACCGGCGCCAGCGCCCGTACCGCCGGATCGGCGTGCAGACGGCCGAGGAGTTCCTCGCGGACCATGGTCCAGGTCCAGTCGACCTGCTGGTCACGGCGCTTGGCGGTGAGGCGGCCGGTCGAGTCCAGCAGCGTGCGGTGCTGTTCCAGACGCTCCCACACCGCGTCCAGGCCGGTCGACTCACGCGCGCTGCAATGCAGGACCGGCGGCGTCCAGAACGCGTCCTTGCCGTGCATCAGCCGCAGCGCTCCGGCCAGCTCCCGTGCGGCGGCCCGGGCGTCCCGCTCGTGCGGTCCGTCCGCCTTGTTCACGGCGATCACGTCGGCCAGTTCCAGGACGCCCTTCTTGATGCCCTGGAGCTGGTCGCCCGTGCGGGCGAGGGTGAGCAGCAGGAAGGAGTCGACCATGTTCGCGACCGCGGTCTCCGACTGGCCGACGCCGACGGTCTCCACCAGGACCACGTCGTAGCCCGCCGCCTCCATCACCACGATCGACTCGCGCGTCGCCTTGGCGACGCCGCCCAGCGTGCCCGCGGTGGGGGAGGGGCGGACGAACGCCGCCGGGTCCACCGCCAGCCGTTCCATCCGCGTCTTGTCGCCCAGGATCGAGCCGCCGGTACGGCTGGAGGACGGGTCGACGGCGAGCACCGCCACCCGGTGCCCGAGCCCCGTCAGCATCGACCCGAACGCGTCGATGAACGTCGACTTGCCCACGCCGGGCACCCCGCTGACCCCGATCCGCCGGGCCCGCCCGCTGTGCGGCAGCAGCGCGGTCAGCAACTCCTGGGCCAGCGCCCGGTGCTGAGGGCGGGTCGACTCGACGAGCGTGATGGCCCGGGCGATGATCGCCCGCTTCCCGTCGAGTACGCCCTTCACATACCCGTCGACGTCGATCACAGGTCGTGCCCGAGTCCGTCCGACAGTCGCTTCACCAGGTCGTACGCCGCGTCCGGGATCACCGTCCCCGGCGGGAAGACCGCCGCCGCGCCCATCTCCAGCAGCGTCGGCACGTCCTGCGGCGGGATCACCCCGCCGACCACGATCATGATGTCCTCGCGCCCCTCCTCGGCGAGCTGCTCGCGCAGCGCCGGGACGAGCGTGAGGTGACCGGCCGCCAGCGACGAGACACCGACGATGTGCACGTCCGCCTCGACGGCCTGCCGGGCCACCTCGGCCGGGGTCTGGAACAGCGGGCCGACGTCCACGTCGAAGCCGAGGTCGGCGAAGGCGGTCGCGATCACCTTCTGACCGCGGTCGTGGCCGTCCTGGCCCATCTTCGCGACCAGGATGCGCGGGCGGCGGCCCTCGGCCTCCTCGAAGTCGGAGACCAGGGCTCGGGTGCGGTCCACGGACGGGGACTCCCCTGCTTCGTTGCGGTACACGCCGGAGATCGTACGGATCTGGCTCGCGTGCCGGCCGTACGCCTTCTCCAGGGCGTCGGAGATCTCCCCGACGGTCGCCTTCGCGCGGGCCGCGTGCACCGCCAGCTCCAGCAGGTTGCCCTCGCCGGCGGCGGCCCGGGTCAGCGCGTCCAGCGCGTCCTGGCACGCCGTCTCGTCCCGCTCCGCCCGCAGCCGCCGCAGCTTCTCGATCTGCTGGGCGCGCACGGAGGAGTTGTCGACCTTGAGCACGTCGATCTGCTCGTCGCTGTCCACGCGGTACTTGTTGACGCCGATGACCGGCTGCCGGCCCGAGTCGATCCGGGCCTGTGTGCGGGCCGCGGCCTCCTCGATGCGCAGCTTGGGGATGCCCGCGTCGATGGCCTTGGCCATGCCTCCCGCGGCCTCGACCTCCTGGATGTGCTGCCAGGCCCGCCGGGCCAGGTCGTACGTCAGCCGCTCGACGTAGGCGCTGCCGCCCCACGGGTCGATGACGCGGGTCGTGCCGGACTCCTGCTGGAGCAGCAGCTGCGTGTTGCGGGCGATGCGCGCCGAGAAGTCGGTGGGCAGGGCCAGCGCCTCGTCGAGGGCGTTGGTGTGCAGCGACTGCGTGTGCCCCTGCGTCGCCGCCATCGCCTCCACGCAGGTGCGCGTCACGTTGTTGAACACGTCCTGCGCGGTCAGCGACCAGCCGGAGGTCTGCGAATGGGTGCGCAGGGAAAGGGACTTGGCGTTCTTCGGGTCGAACTGCCTGACCAGCTTCGCCCACAGCAGGCGCGCCGCCCGCAGCTTGGCGACCTCCATGAAGAAGTTCATGCCGATCGCCCAGAAGAACGACAGCCGGGGCGCGAACGCGTCCACGTCCAGGCCGGCTTCCCGGCCCGCCCGGATGTACTCCACGCCGTCCGCGAGCGTGTACGCCAGCTCCAGGTCGGCCGTCGCGCCCGCCTCCTGGATGTGGTAGCCGGAGATGGAGATGGAGTTGTAGCGAGGCATCCGCTGCGAGGTGAAGGCGAAGATGTCGGAGATGATCCGCATCGACGGCTTCGGCGGATAGATGTAGGTGTTGCGGACCATGAACTCCTTGAGGATGTCGTTCTGAATGGTCCCCGCCAGCTTCTCCGGCGGCACGCCCTGTTCCTCGGCCGCCACGATGTACAGCGCCAGCACCGGCAGCACGGCGCCGTTCATCGTCATCGACACGGTCATCTTGTCCAGCGGGATGCCGTCGAAGAGCTGCCGCATGTCGTAGATCGAGTCGATCGCCACACCCGCCATGCCGACGTCACCGGTCACGCGCGGGTGGTCGCTGTCGTAACCCCGGTGCGTGGGCAGGTCGAAGGCGACCGACAGGCCCTTCTGCCCGGCCGCGAGGTTGCGCCGGTAGAAGGCGTTGGACTCCTCGGCCGTGGAGAAACCGGCGTACTGACGGATAGTCCAGGGCTGGTTGACGTACATCGTCGGGTACGGGCCGCGCAGATACGGCGCCGCGCCCGGATAGGTGTCCAGGAAGTCCAGGCCCTCCAGGTCACGGCCGGTGTAGAGCGGCTTGACGGCGATGCCCTCCGGGGTCTCCCACAGCAGGTCGTCACCGCCGGAGGCGTTCTTGACCGCCGTACGCCACTCGTCGGGGCCGCCGTCTGAGGCCGGAGTCCCCAGCTCGATCCCGGAGAAGTCGGGGACGGAACGGTCGGAGGGGGCGGTCATCAGGACACTCCCATGCGGTCGAGGGTCGCGGACAGCACGGCCACGGCGTCGCAGCCCGCGAAGACGTACGCGTCGACACCGGTGTACTGCCCGGGACGGCCGGCGAGGAAGACATGCCGTGCGCCGGCGGCCTTCAGGGCCCGGGCGGTGGCCTCGGCCTGCTCCTCGTACAGCGCGTCGCTGGAGCACAGCACGGCCTCCGTCGCGCCGCTGTCCTCGAAGGTGCCGTCCGTGACGGGTTCGATGCCGCCCGCCTGGAAGAGGTTCGAGGCGAAGGTGAGGCGTGCGGTGTGGGCGGCGGCCGGGCCGATCGCGGCGAGGAAGATCCGGGGCCGGGAGCCGGTCGCGGCGAGGTGGGCGTCGGAGCGGGCGCGCAGCGCCTCGAACTCCTCGTCGCGGCGCACCCGCGGCAGCCCGCCGGACGGCGGCTCGGGCGCGCTCTCGCGGACCACCGGCTTCTCCGCGAGGTGCGGGAACTCGCTGACGCCCGTGACGGGTTCGCGCCGCTTCGCCAGCTTCGTACGACGGGCCTGCCAGGTGTCGGCCAGGTCCTGTGCGAGGTCCCCCGACCGCAGGGCCGCCGCCTGGCCGCCGAGCCGCTCGATCCGCCGGAAGAACTCCCAGCCCGCGTGGGCGAGTTCGTCGGTGAGCCGCTCCACGTACCAGGAGCCGCCCGCCGGGTCGATCACCCGGGACAGATGCGACTCCTCGATGAGGATCGTGGAGGTGTTGCGGGCGATACGGCGCGCGAACGCGTCCGGCAGGCCGAGGGCGTGGTCGAAGGGCAGCACGGTGACCGCGTCGGCCCCGCCCGCCCCGGCGGCCAGCGTGGCGATGGTCGTGCGCAGCATGTTCACCCACGGGTCGCGGCGCGTCATCATCACCGGGGACGTCACGACGTGCTGGAGCTGTGCCCCCGCACGCGGCGCCCCGCAGACCTCGGCCACCCGCGCCCACAGCCGGCGCGCGGCCCGCAGCTTGGCGATCGTCAGGAACTGGTCGGCGGTCGCCGCGTACCGGAACTCCAGCTGCGCACAGGCCTGTTCGACGCTCAGCCCGGCCTTCGTGAGGTCCCGCAGATACGCCACTCCCGTGGCCAGCGAGCAGCCCAGCTCCTGGGCGGCCGAGCCACCGGCCTCGTGGTACGGCAGGGCGTCCACGGTCAGTGCCCGCAGCCCCGGGTACCCCTCGGCGCACAGCCGGGCGAGCTCCGCCGCCGGAGCGACGTCGCCGTGCTGCCCGCTCCCGGCCTCGTGCCCCAGCGGATCCGCGCCCAGATTGCCGCGCGCCGCCTCCCGGGCGACACCGCGCTCCTCGTACAGCCGCAGCAACTCCCGTGCCGCCGGCCCGGGTTCACGCCCCGCGTCGAGGACGACGGAGGCCAGGTCGAGATAGACGCCGTCGAGGACCCGGCCGAGCTCCGGCAGCGGAATGCCGCCTTCCCCCACGGCCAGCCACAGGGAGGTGACGCCGTTCTCCAGATCCGCGAGCACCGCGCCGTTGTCGGCCACCGAGTGCCGCTGCCGTACGTCCCAGCCGCCGAGCGTGTTCCCCTCGGCCCGGCCGCCCCGCACGAAGGGTGCGAATCCGGGCAGGCCCGGCTCGGGCGCGGTGTCGTGCGCGGTGTAGAGAGGCCGGGTGCGCAGCCCGTCCTCCAGCGCGGTGGACAGGGCTTCCTCGGCCTCGGCGCCCTCCACTTCCTTGCCCGACTTGCGCAGCACACCCGCCACAAGGCGCTGCCACTGCTCATGGGGCACATCAGGGAAGTCGCCGGCCAGCTCGAGCCCGTCGTCAGGCAGGACCGTCATGCTCGGATGCTAGGTCACGGACACAGAGGAGCAGCAGTGCGCGAGGCTGTGACCTTGCCCTCCCCGTTTCTGTGATCCCGATCTCCCCTGAGGGGAGAGGTTCACAGGGCAACCCGACAGGGAGCAGCTTCCGGCGGGGAGCCGCCCTACGACAAGGAGTGTGCACGCCATGGGTACCGCCGTCCACGTCCCGCAGACCCGGGACATGATCGGAGACGAGCTCTCCGGAGACGAGGCGTTCACCGCACTGCGCCACTACGGAGGGCTGCGGCTGCTGGCCGACTCCTTCGCACGGTTCCGGTACGCGGACGGCTTCACCAACGCGCGGGCCCTCGCCTTCCAGGTCGTGCTCGGGCTGGTCCCGTGCACCGTGGCGCTCGTGGGTCTTGCCACGTCGGTGCACACGGAGGGCGTGGGCCGGGTCATCGAGCTCACGCTCGGCCGGATCGTGCCGGGGGCCAGCGCGCAGATCGTCGAGGACGCCTTCGAAGGGACGCGGCGCACCGCGCACGGCGATGTCTGGGGCACGCTCGCCCTGTGGCTCGGTCTGGGCTTCGCGCTGCTGAACCTCGCCTCGGCCATGGGCCAGATCGAGCGCGGCGCCAACCGGATCTACGGCATCGAGCGCGACCGTCCCTTCCCGCGCAAGTACGGGCGGGCGATCGTTCTCGCGCTCGCCGCCGGTCTGCCCCTGGTGCTGGGGTTCGTCGTGCTCGTCGCCGGCGAGGCCGTGGGCGACGCCGTGGCGGACTCGGCCGGCTGGGAGGCCAGCGGGTCGCGGTGGTGGGGCGTGCTCGACATCCCCGTGGGGCTCGCACTGGCCTGGGTGGCCTCCGCCGTGATCTTCCGCTGGTCGCCCCGCCGCGTCCAGCCCGGCTACACGTGGCTGGCCTTCGGTTCGGCCGTGCATCTGCTGCTGTGGGTGTCGGCCACCTGGCTGCTCGCGCTGTACGTCGAGGAGAGCGGTGCCTTCGGCGCCGTGTACGGGCCGCTCACCGCCTTCATCGCCCTGCTGCTGTGGTCCAACCTCACCGCCGTCGCGCTCTTCCTCGGCATCGCGTTCGCCGCCCAGCTGGAAGCGGCCCGCGCCGGCATCCGGTCAGCCGTCCAGCCGGACCCCGGACCCGGTGCGTGAGCCCGGACGCCGGCCGAGCAGCAGCAGCGTCCTCAGCGGTTCGCCGCAGCGTTCACCGTCGCGGGGTCCACCCCGGTCAGTTCGACGATGCGGTGCGGTGCCACGCCGGCGGCCAGCGCGCGTCCGATCAGGCCGTCCCACCCGTCCGCGCAGTCGCGGTAGGCGAGCAGCTCCTCCTCGACCCGCGCGAGCGGCTCCGGTGCCATCCGGTGGCGGACCCGGCTCAGTTCCTCGTCGCTCAGCGGGACGGGCAGCCGTTCCGCTCCCTCAGGAATGGCCGCCGTCTCCTCCGGCGGCAGCAGGCGCAGGTGCGGGGAGGCCGGCGTGCTTCCCTGAGCGTCCAGCCACGCGCGAACCGCGGGAGTCTCCATGCAGGCGAGCTCCCCGACGGCGGCGGGGGCAACGCCGAGCCGCGCGGACGCGTCGTCAAGCAGGAACAGGTAGGCGTCGTCGGTCATCCTCGGCTCCTTCTCAACTGGGGGCTGATCGACGTCCCATTACCCCACCGCGCCCGGAATACGGCCGGCTCCCGGAGACTCGGTCATCGCGGACAGATCCTGTCCGCAAGTCTCGCTACCGTGCCCCCATGACGAACACCAAGCGGAGCGTCACGGCACCCCACCTCGGCACCCGGGCCCTCAACCGCGCCACCCTCGACCGGCAGCTGCTCCTGCGCCCGGCCCGGATCTCCGCCGCCGCGGCCGTCGAGCACCTGGTCGGCCTCCAGGCGCAGAACGTCAAGCCTCCGTACTACGCGCTCGCCGCCCGCCTCGACGGTTTCGCCCCCGAGGCGCTGTCCCGGCTGATGGCCGACCGCGAGGTCGTCCGGATCGTCACGATGCGCTCCACCATCCACACCCACACCGCGGACGACTGCCTCTCGCTGCGTCCGCTGGTGCAGCCCGCCCGGGACCGGGAGCTGACGAACTTCCGCACGGGACTCGCCGGTGTCGACCTGGACCGGCTCGCCGCCCTCGCCCGCGACCTCGTCGAGACCGAGCCCCGCACCATGAAGCAACTGCGCGAGGCCCTGCTCCAGGAGTGGCCCGACGCCGACCCGCAGGCCCTGTCCGTCGCCGCCCGGTGCCGGCTGCCGCTCGTGCAGGTGACCCCGCGTGGCCTGTGGGGCCTAAGCGGCCAGGTCAGCCTGACCACCGCCGAGCACTGGCTCGGCCGCCCCGCCGGACCGGCCGCCACGCCCGACGCGGTCGTGCTGCGCTACCTCGCCGCCTTCGGCCCGGCCTCCGTGCGGGACATGCAGACCTGGGCCGGACTGACCCGCCTGCGCGACGCCTTCGAACGTCTCCGCCCGCGACTGGTCACCTTCCGGGACGAAGGCGGCGTCGAGCTCTTCGACCTGCCGGACGCGACCCGCCCCGACCCGGACACCCCGGCCCCGCCGCGCTTCCTGCCCGAGTTCGACAACCTGCTGCTCTCCCACGCCGACCGCACCCGCGTCGTCCCGCCCGAGTACCGGGGCCGCGCCTGGCAGGGCAACATCGCCCATCGCACCCTCCTCGTCGACGGGTTCCTCGCGGGTCTGTGGCGACTCGACGAGCAGGCGCTCGTCATCGAGCCCTTCGGCCGCCTCACCGGGGCCCAGCGGGACGAGATCGTCGCCGAGGGGGAGCGGATGCTGCGGATCATGCACCCGGAGTCCTCGTGCGACGTCCGCTTCGGTGCCGTACACGACGCGTGACGGCGGAGGCCGGCCCCACGCATGGAAAGGGGGCGCTGCGGGCCGCTCGTGGAGGCCCGCAACGCCCCTGGTATTTCACCTGAGGGGTGCTCAGGAGCTGGTGCCCGGCTACGAGTTGATCTGCGTCGTGACCAGGTTGGAGAAGGTGGTCAGCCGGGTGTAGACACCCGGGTAACCGGCCTGGGCGCAGCCCTCGCCCCAGGAAGTGATGCCTGCCAGGACGCCCCCGATGAGCAGGGGGCCGCCGCTGTCGCCCTGGCAGGTGTCCACGCCGCCGGAGGTCTTCCCGGCGCACACCATGTCGCTCTGCACGAAGTCGGAGCCGTAGGAGCTCGCGCAGCTGGAGTCGGACACGGTCGGTACGGTCGCGGTGCGCAGCTGGTTGGAGGAACTGCCGCCCGAGGAGGTGGTGCCCCAGCCGAGGATGCGGGCCGTGGTGCCGGCCGCGTACACCGAGGTCTGCGAGGAGGAGACGTACTTCGCCGTGGTGTACGGCATCGACGTCGACAGCGTCAGCACGGCCACGTCGTCGCCGTTGGTGGCGTCGGTGTAGCTCGGGTGGACCCATATCTTGCTGACTCTGCTGACCGTGCCGTTGGTGCCGTTGAGGTAGGTGCGGCCGCCGACGACGCGCACGCTGCCGGCGGTCTCGCCGACCATGCAGTGGGCAGCGGTGACGACCTTGGTGGGCGAGACGAGCGTGCCGCCGCAGAACTGGTTCTGCGAGGCGTCCGTGATCTGCATGACGAACGGGTACGCGGTCGTCGTGGTCGTCGTACCGCCGACGATCGGCTGGGGCGCGGCGACGGCGGAGGGAGCGGCGAGCAGTGCGGTCGCGGCGGCGGCAGCGGTCGCGGTGGCGACGGCGGCGGCTTTCCTGACACGGTTGAACCCGAACATGCGTCTCCTCGGGGAGTTGCCGGTGGGGGGTCGCGCGGGTGGTGGTGCACGGTGACCCTGACGCCGTTGTTCGGATCTCCGTGTGCCCGGCGAGCGGCACGCGACAAAGCTAGGGCCCGGAAGGTCGGCCTCCCAATGAGGGAACCCCCTAAGGGAGTTGGGCAGGGAAAACCCTCGGTCGGGCCGTTCGGGCCCTGGTGGAGGCGGGTGGGTCAGGTCGTGCGGCGGCCCGCCGCCAGCCGGACGATGTCCACCCGGGAACGGATCCCCAGCTTCCGGTAGACCCGGGTCAGGGTCGCCTCGACGGTCTTGACGCTGATGAACAGCCGGGCCGCGATCTCCCGGTTGGTCGCGCCCTCCATCACCAGTGAGGCGACCTGACGCTCCATCGCCGCGAGGCCCTCCAGAGCGTCGAGCGCGACGGGCGGTGCGACGGAGGCGGGCTCCACCGCGGCGGGACCGGCAGCGGCGGCCGCGTCGACCTGCCGCAGCCAGGGCAGCGCCCGGCAGCGCCGGAACAGCCGGGCGGCCTCGTCGTACGACGCCGGCCCCGGCGGGGGAGTCCCGCCGGTGCGGGCGGCACCCACGGCCTGGGTGCGCAGCCGGGCCAGCGCGAACGCGGCCCGGGCCTCCTCCAGGCCGTAGCCCAGCCGGCCGAGCCGGTCCTGTACCGACGTCAGCCGGACCAGGGCCGCCTCGTGTTCGCCGCGCGCCGCCCGCACCAGCGCCTCGGCCCGGTCGAGGACGGCCAGCACGCTCTCCCGGCCCAGCCGCAGCGCGTGCACCCGTGCCGTGTCGATGACGTCCTGGGCCTCGCCCGGTTCGCCGATGCGGACCAGGGCCTCGGCGAGGTCGCCGTGCCAGCGGCCGCGGGCCGGGTCGTTGATGCCGAGGCCCTGCTCCAGCTCGCGCACCCGGCGCAGCGAACGGACCGCGGCCGCCGGGTCCCCGGACACCAACTGGGCGTAGCCCAGGGCCGCCAGGGCGCGGGACAGGTACATCTGGTCGCCGTCGACCTCGGCGTGGTCGGCCGCCTCACGGGCGAGGGCCAGCGCCCGGTCGACGTCCCCGGCGGAGGCCTCCGCGAGGGAGGCGAGCATGGCGGAGGCACCCTCACCGATCCCGGCGTCCCGGGCGAGCCGCAGACTCTCGCGGGCCAGGTCCAGGGCCCGGCCGCAGTGTCCGGAGCGCAGTTCCGTATCGGCGAGGAAGCGCAGGAAGTGCACCTCGCTCTCGACCATGCCGCGCCTGCGCACCTCGCGCAGCAGCGCGGTGATGGTCGCCCGCGCCTCGGGCAGCTGGTCGCTCATGATCAGCCAGCGGAACCGGGCCGAGCCGGCGCCGTTGTGATGGCAGGCCACATACGGGTCCTGCGGCTCCTTCAGCGCCCGTTTCACGGTCGCGGGGGCGTCCGGGTGGCCCATCAGGGTCTCGGTGGAGGCCTGGAAGGACAGCGCCATCAGCTCGGTGCGCCGGTCCTCGCCGCGGGCGGCCAGCTCCGCCGCGTGCGCGGCCTCCTGCCGGGCCTCGGCGAAGTCGCCCTCGACGACCAGGCCGCGCCAGGCCAGCTGGTAGTGGACCAGGGCGAGCAGCCGCGGGTCGTCGCCGGCGTCGGCCAGGACCTGCGGGAAGACGGCGTCGACGTCGCCGAGCGCCTGCCCCGCCGCCTCGATGACCACCATCCACGCCCGCACCCGCTCCGCGGGCACGCTCGCCCGGGTCAGCACGTCCCGGGCGATGTCCCGGGCGAGATCGGCCTCGCCGGCGGTGATCGCGTCCTCCGCGGCCTGCAGCCGCCGCTCGTCCGGGCCGGGCGTGCTGTCCGCCGGGGTGTGCCGCGCCGCGAGCAGCCCGAGCGAGGCGGCGACCGACGGCGCCCCGCGGTCCCGGGCCAGCGCGGCGGCCTCCGCGAGCCGGGCCGCCACCTCCGGGTCGGTGCCCGTGGTCGCCAGGGCCAGATGCCGGGCCCGCTCGATCGGATCGGAGGCCGCCGTGGACAGCGCGGCGTGCACGGCCCGCCGCTCCTGCGCCGGGGCCTCCGCGTACAGCGCGGCCGAGATCAGCGGATGCGCGAACCGTACGGCGGGACCCTCCCCCTCGGTCGCCAGCAGCCCCAGCGCCGCGGCCTGGGCGGTCTCGCCCTCGGCGTGCTCCCGGCCGGCCGCGTGCAGCAGCGCCAGCGTGGGACGGGCACCGGCGCTGGCCACGAGCAGGGTGCGGCGCGCCTCGTCCGACAGCATCTCCAGCCGGCTCAGCACCAGCGCCCGCAGCGAGGTGGGCACGGGCAGCGGTTCGCCGGGCCGGGGCCGGGTCGGGCTCTCGGCGAGGGCGCGGCCCAGCTCCAGCGCGAAGAGGGGGTTGCCGCCGCTGGTGCGGTGGATGTCGCGGATCGTGGAGCGGGACAGCGGGGTGTAGCCGCGGTGGTCGAGCAGTGCGGAGACCTGCGTACGGGACAGCGGGCCCAGCCGGACGGCGAGCGTGTCGGGCGGGGACGCGCGTAGATGACGGTCGTACTCCTGGCCCTCGGTCCGCACCGCGCACAGCATCTGCACGGGCGTGTCGCCCAGCCGGCGGGCGGCGAAACCGAGCAGCTCGGCGCTGGCCGCGTCCAGCCACTGGAGGTCGTCGGCGACGACCAGCACCGGGCCCTTGGCGGCGAGGGTGCGCAGCGCCGACAGCACGGCGAGGCGCAGCGCGAGTCCGTCCCTCTGGAGGGTGGATTCGCCGCGCCCGGTGAGCGCGGACTCCAGAGCGGTGCGCTGGGCGGCGGGCAGCGCACCGGAGACCTCGTCCAGGACCAGGCCGAACAGATCGGCCAGCGCCAGGAACGGCAGGTGGGATTCGGACTCGGTGGCCGAGCACCGCAACACGGTCCGGGCCGCACCGGCGTAATCGGCGGCCAGCGCCCGCAGGACCGTCGACTTTCCAATTCCCGCGGGGCCGTGGAGCAGCACACTCCCGCCTCGGCCGAGCTGTTCACGCGCCGACGTGAACAGGTCCTCCCGGCCGATGACCACGTCGGGGCGGCTCCTGGGAGGCTCCTGGAAGTCCCGTGGCACGGTCACCGCTCCCCTCCGTGTGGCGTGTCCTGGCCAATATTAGGCAACAGCTCTTTGAATTTCGGACGGACGGCGTGGTGAGGGAAATAACAACGCAGGTCCGAGCGTGAATTCATCGGTCTCCCGAATGCGGCGGAACACGGCGGTGGCGCCCGGTCGGGAACCCGTCGGCATATCGAACGGCAGGGGTAACGGAAAACATCACAAACCTACGGCAACCATCCCGCCCGGCGTGCCGCGACCACGGCCTCGCCCCGGGTCCGGGCCCGCAGCTTCCGCATGGCCGACCGCAGATACCCCTTGACGGTCTCGGGCGTCACGCCCAGCCGCTCGGCCGTGACCGCGTTCGTGGCCCCCGCGGCGACGCACGCCAGCACGTCCACCTCGCGGGGCGTGAGCCGGACCCGGTCCGACGGTGTGGTGTCGGCCGTCAGCAGGGCACACGCGTCGAGCAGCTCGGCCCGCAGCTCCGGATCCGCGATCTTCGGGGCCAGCGCCCGCAGGGCCGCGTGCGCCTCCCGCACCTGTTCCCGTCCCGCGCCGGCCGCGCCCTCCGCGGCGAGCGTGCGGGCCTCCTCCCGCACGACCAGCGCCCTCTCTACCTCCCGCGCCGCCTCGACGGCCTCGTCCAGCATGCGCCCGCCCAGCGGCAGGGCCGTCCGCAGCGCCCCGTACAGCACCCCGCGCACCGAGTGCCGCACCACCACCGGCACGGCCAGCACCGAGCGCAGTCCCTCCACCGCCACCGGGGCGTCGTACTCGTGGCTGATCTGCCGCGACACCGAGTAGTCCGTCACCACGCACGGCCGGGCCAGCACCAGCGTCTTGCCGCCCAGCCCGTTCCCGGACGTCACCACCAGCGACCGCAGGGCGTGCGTCGCCGTGCCGCTCAGTTCGCTGATGCGCATCCGCTGCCCGGCCTCCATCAGGCCGCCGAAGGCGACCGGAAGGCCGGTGGCGCGCCGCAGCCGGAGCAGCGCGTTGCGTATCTCGACCGCGTCGGACGCGTCTGCTGTCACCTGTTCGCCCCTTCACTACGGCTCCCGCGCGGGCGCACCCCCCGTTCGGGGGTAGTGAGACCTGCATCACGGATTACACGATGGCTCGGAGCCGTCCGGCAATGGTCCGGTACCAAGGAGGACACATGACATCGGCGACGGAGGCCTTCCGCAGCGCGCGGGACTTCCTGCTGGAACACCGCGAGGACTACGGCACGGCCTACAAGGGCTTCCGCTGGCCCCGTCCCGACTACTTCAACTGGGCGCTCGACTGGTTCGACGAGATCGCGGACGGCAACGCCCGCACCGCTCTGCACATCGTCGAGGAGGACGGCCGCGAGACACAGCTGTCCTTCGGGGAGCTGTCCGTACGCTCGGACCAGTTCGCCAACTGGCTGCGCGCCCGGGGCGTGCGCGCCGAGGACCGGATCCTCGTGATGCTCGGCAACCAGGCCGAACTGTGGATCATCGCGCTCGCGGCGATGAAACTGCGGGCCGTGGTCATCCCGGCCACCCCGCTGCTCGGCCCCGCCGATCTGCGCGACCGCGTCGACCGCGGCCGGGTCCGGCACGTGATCGCGCGCTCCGAGGACGCGGGCAAGTTCGCCGAGGTCCCCGGCGACTACACCCGCATCGCCGCGACAGAGGCGGGAGACGCAGGAGCCGTGCCCGAGGGCTGGCTGCCGCTGGACGACGCCTACGGCGCCACCGCCCGCTTCACACCCGACGCCCCGACCCGGGCCGACGACCCGCTGATGCTGTACTTCACCTCGGGCACGACCGCCCGGCCCAAACTCGTCGAGCACACCCACACCTCGTATCCGATCGGGCACCTGTCGACCATGTACTGGATCGGCCTCAAGCCCGGCGACGTGCATCTGAACATCTCCTCACCCGGCTGGGCCAAGCACGCCTGGTCCAACCTCTTCGCCCCCTGGAACGCCGAGGCGACCGTCTTCCTGCACAACTACACGCGTTTCGACGCCGCCCGTCTCATGGCCGAGATGGACCGGGCCCGGGTCACCACCTTCTGCGCGCCGCCCACCGTCTGGCGCATGCTCATCCAGGCCGACCTGACGCAGCTGCGCACCCCGCCGCGCGAGGTCGTCGCCGCCGGTGAGCCGCTCAACCCGGAGGTCATCGAGCAGGTCCGCCGGTCCTGGGGCGTCACCATCCGGGACGGCTTCGGCCAGACCGAGACGGCCGTGCAGGTCGCCAACAGCCCCGGCCAGCCGCTCAAGACCGGCTCGATGGGCCGGCCGAGCCCCGGCTACCGCGTCGAGCTGCTGGACCCCGTCTCGGGTGCGCCGGGCGCGCGCGAGGGCGAGATCGCGCTCGACCTCTCGGACCGCCCCGTCGGCCTGATGACCGGCTACCACGGCGACGCGGACCGCACGGCGGAGGCGATGGCCGGCGGCTACTACCGCACGGGCGACATCGGCGCGCGGGACGAGGACGGCTACATCACCTACGTCGGCCGCGCGGACGACGTCTTCAAGGCGTCCGACTACAAGATCAGCCCTTTCGAGCTGGAGAGCGCGCTGCTGGAGCACGAGGCGGTGGCCGAGGCGGCCGTCGTGCCCGCGCCGGACGAGCTGCGGCTCGCGGTGCCGAAGGCGTACGTCGTCCTTGCGGCGGGCTGGGAGCCCGGCCCGGACACCGCGAAGGTGCTGTTCGAGCACTCCCGTGAGGCCCTGGCCCCCTACAAGCGCATCCGCCTCCTGGAGTTCGGCGACCTGCCCAAGACCGTCTCGGGCAAGATCCGCCGCATCGAGCTGCGCGAGGCCACGGCGGCCGGGTCGGACGCCGAGTACCGCGAGGAGGACTTCCGGTGACCTCGTACAGTCATGGAACCGGCGATACGGCTCTGCTCGGCGACACCATCGGGGCCAACCTGGACCGGGCCGTGGCCACCTGGCCGGACCGTGAGGCGCTGGTCGACGTGCCGTCCGGGCGGCGCTGGACGTACGCGCAGTTCGGCGCGGCCGTCGACGAGCTGGCCTCGGCGCTCCTCGCCTCCGGGGTAGTCAAGGGCGACCGGGTGGGCATCTGGGCGGTCAACTGTCCCGAGTGGGTCCTGGTCCAGTACGCCACCGCCCGCATCGGCGCGATCATGGTGAACATCAACCCGGCCTACCGCACGCACGAGGTCGAGTACGTCCTCAAGCAGGCCGGGATCTCCTTCCTGTTCGCCTCCCTCAGCCACAAGACGAGCGACTACCGGGCGATGGTCGACGAAGTGCGGGGCAGATGCGCCGACTTGCGTGAGGTGGTCTACATCGGCGACCCGAGCTGGGACGCGCTGCTCGGGCGGGGGACTCCCGGCGCCCGGATCACGGACGACGGCCTGTCCTGCGACGACCCGATCAACATCCAGTACACGTCGGGCACCACGGGCTTCCCCAAGGGAGCCACCCTCTCCCACCACAACATCCTCAACAACGGTTACTTCGTGGGCGAGTTGATCGCCTACACCGAGCAGGACCGGATCTGCATCCCGGTGCCCTACTACCACTGCTTCGGCATGGTCATGGGCAACCTCGCCGCCACCTCGCACGGCGCCTGCATGGTGATCCCGGCCCCGTCCTTCGACCCGAAGGCCACGCTGGAGGCCGTCCAGCAGGAGCGCTGCACCTCGCTCTACGGCGTCCCGACCATGTTCATCGCGGAGCTTAACCTCCCCGGATTCGCCTCGTACGACCTGTCCTCCCTGCGCACCGGCATCATGGCGGGCTCGCCCTGCCCGGTGGAGGTGATGAAACGGGTGGTCGCCGAGATGCACATGCAGCAGGTCTCCATCTGCTACGGCATGACCGAGACGTCCCCGGTCTCGCTCCAGACCCGGATGGACGACGACCTGGAACACCGCACCGGCACGGTCGGCCGCGTGCTGCCGCACATCGAGGTGAAGATCGTCGACCCGGCGACGGGCGTGACCCAACCGCGCGGCACGGCGGGCGAGTTGTGCACCCGCGGCTACAGCGTGATGCTCGGCTACTGGAACGAGCCGGAGAAGACCGCCGAGGCCGTCGACGCGGGCCGCTGGATGCACACCGGCGACCTCGCCGTGATGCGCGAGGACGGCTACGTCGAGATCGTCGGCCGCATCAAGGACATGATCATCCGGGGCGGGGAGAACATCTACCCCCGCGAGATCGAGGAGTTCCTCCACGCCCACCCCAAGATCCAGGACGTCCAGGTCGTGGGCGTCCCGCACGACCGCTACGGCGAGGAGGTCCTCGCCTGTGTCATCCCCCTGGACCCCGCCGACCCGCTCACCCTGGACGAACTCCAGACCTTCTGTCAGGGCCGCCTGGCCCACTACAAGGTCCCGACCAGGCTTCAGCTCCTAGACTCGTTCCCGATGACGGTGTCCGGGAAGGTACGCAAGGTGGAACTGCGGGAGAGGTTCGCGGGAGGGCAGAGATAGAAGAGCTCGGGGTCGCCGTCGTCGAGGCCGTGGACCAGACCGGCCGGTCGCCAGCCGGCGCTCAGGAGCAGTTGCTGCATGGGCTGGTTGGAGACGTTGGTCGAGGTGAACAGTTTGGGCGTGGTGCACGCGGCTTCGACGGCCGTGAGAAGCCGCGTGGCCACACCCTGCCGGCGTGCGGCGGGTGCGACCGTCAGCAGGGTGAGGAAGCCCTGTTCGAAGAAGGTGTACTCCAGCACGCCGTAGCCGACGGGCCCGCGCGCGTCTTCGGCCAGCACCGCCCGGCCCTGCTCGCACCAGCGCCGGATGCCGGCGCGGCGCGCCCGGTCTCCCGCCGCCGCGATCGGGTCGGTCTCGGTCAGCGCCGTGTGGTCCGACGGCTCGGCGCGGCGCACGACGAGCGTGCCGGGTTCGATGTCGCCCATGGGGCGCATCCTGGCAGCAGTGCGGCCGGACCGCGCGCGGATTACCGCGCCTCGGTCACAGCGGTGCGCGCATGCACACGCGGGGCCGTCGGTCCAGGCCGTGTTCGGCTTCCGTCGCGCGGATCCTACGCAGGCCGGGGGTGAGGTCCGCCTCGGACAAGGTGCGGAAGCCGAGGCGGGCGTAGTAGGGCGCGTTCCACGGGACCTCCGCGAAGGTGGTCAGTGTCAGGGCCGACAGGCCCTCCTCGCGGGCGCGGTCGGCGGCGTGCGCGAGGAGGTGTCGGCCCACGCCCCGGCGCGCGGCGCGCGGATGGACCGAGACCTGCTCGATGTGCAGGGCGCCGTCCACGGGTTCGGCGACGAGGTACGCGGCCGGGTGGTCCCGTTCGTCCGCCGCGACCCAGCAGCGGCCCGCCTCGCGGTAGCGCTCCAGTACGTCGAGCGCGGGCGGTTCGTCGTCGGCGATCTCCGGCATGCCGAGGTCGCGGAAGGGGGCACCGGCGGCACGTTCGATGTCCTGGAGGGCGGGCAGTTCGGCGGCGGTCGCGGGGCGGATACGCATGGGTTGAGTATGCGGCGCGGTGCACACCGGGACCCGGTGGCTACTCTCGTCCCTCCACACCGACTTGAACCGCGAGGGGAGCAGACCGTGCGCGACGCCGCCGTGACGCCCGAGGGCGAACGGATCCGCTGGGTCGAACTGCCGGGACAGGAACCGCCACGCGTCTACGTGCACGGCCTGGGCGCCACGTCGCCCGCCTACTTCACTCAGGTCGCGGTCCATCCACTGCTGGCCGGCCGCCGGTCGCTGCTGATCGACCTGCTGGGGCACGGCATCAGCGACCGGCCGGCGAGCTTCGACTACACCCTGGAAGCACACGCCGACGCGCTCGCCGAGGCGCTCACCGCCGCCGACGTCACCGGGGCGGAGCTGATCGCGCACAGCATGGGCGGCTCGGTGGCGATCGTCCTGGCCGCCCGGCACCCCCGCCTGGTCTCCCGTCTGGTCCTGGTCGACGCCAACCTCGACCCGATACCGCGCGCCCCCGGCTCGTCGGGCAGCAGCGGGATCGCCGCCTACACCGAGCAGCAGTTCCTGGCAGGCGGGTGGGAAGAGGTCCGTGACAGGGTCGGCCCCCACTGGTGGTCCACGATGCGTCTGGCCGGCCGGGAGGCCCTGCACCGCAGCGCGGTCCACCTCGTCCGCGGCACCGTACCCACCATGCGCGAACTCCTGCTGGACCTGAAGATCCCCCGGACCTTCCTGCTGCCCGAGGCCGACGGCCCGCTGCCGGGCACCGACGCGCTCTCCGCGTCCGGGGTGTCCGTCGTCGCGGTCCCGGACTGCGGACACAACATCATGCTGGACAACCCGGAGGCCTTCGCCCGCGTCACCGCGGCGGCGCTCACGGACTCCCGGTCCGTCCGGCGGTCGACGTAGTCCTGCCGTGCCTTCCACTCGTTCCACGAGTTCGTCAGGCGGGCACGCGCTCCGGGTCGGCACCGTCGAAGGGCGGGTAGGTCCGGTCGCTCATGCGCTCGGCCGCGTCGATGTAGTCGGCGAGGGCGTTCCGGGACCGGGCGAGCGCGGACATCTGGTCGTCCAGCCGGCGCAGCCGCGACCGCATCGCCGCCAGCAGTTCGGGACACCCGGGCAGCTCCGGGGCCTCTCCGACCGCGCAGGGCAGCAGATAAGCGATGTCCTCCGACGATAAGCCGGCACCGAGCAGGTGGCGGATCTGTCTCACCCGCAGGACCGCGCTCTCGTCGTACTCGCGGTACCCGTTCGTGCCGCGGTCCGCCTCCAGCAGGCCCTGGGCCTCGTAGTAGCGCAACTGATGGGCGTTGACGCCCGTCCGGCGACTCAGTTCCCCGATACGCATCGACAACCTCGCTTGACCTTCACACCGGTATCAACGTTGACGATGCTGCCATGAACAGAACCGACACACCCGTGACAGTCATCGGACTCGGACTGATGGGCCAGGCACTCGCCGGCGCCTTCCTGAAGGCCGGGCATCCCACCACTGTGTGGAACCGCACGACCTCCAAGGCCGACGGGCTGGTGGCCCGGGGCGCACGGCTCGCACCGACAGTCGGTGACGCGGTCGCGGCCGGCTCCTTGACGATCATCTGCGTCACCGACTACCAGGCCGTGCGGGAACTGCTCGGCGCGAGCGACGTCGAACTCGACGGCACGACGCTGGTCAATCTGACCTCGGGCGACTCGGCCCAGGCCCGGGAGACCGCTCGATGGGCCGAGCAGCGCGGCGCCCGCTACCTGGACGGCGCCGTCATGGCCGTACCGCCGGCCATCGGCACGCCCGAGGCGGTGATTCTGCACAGCGGCCCCCAGGCGGACTTCGACGCGCACAAGCCGACCCTCGACGCGCTCGGCACCGTCACTCACCTCGGTGCGGACCATGGCCTGGCGTCCCTGTACGACGTGGCCGGACTGGCCATGATGTGGAGCGTCCTGAACGCCTGGCTCCAGGGCACCGCGCTGCTCAGGACGGCCGGTGTCGACGCCGCGACGTACGCGCCGTTCGCGCAGCGGATCGCCGCCGGTGTGGCCGACTGGCTGCCCGGATACGCCGAGCAGATCGACAGCGGCTCCTTCCCGGCCGAGGTGTCGGCCCTGGAGACCGACGCGCGGGCCATGGCACACCTGATCGAGGAGAGCGAGGCGGTGGGTGTCAGCGCCGAACTGCCGAAGCTGTTCAAGGCGATGGCCGACCGCTCGATCGCCGCGGGACACGGTGGTGAGCAGTATCCCGTGCTGATCGAAGAGTTCAGCAGGCCCGGGCCCGCCGACGACTGACCGGTTCGGGCCTGTCAGGGCGCCCGGTTCTCCGTGCCGGTGGCGTCCAGTGCCCCGGCCGGGGCGTTCACCGGCCGCGGCGTGCCGGTGAGTTCGAGGACGAACAGCGGGACGCCGAGGGCGTCGGCGCGGGCCCGGGCGTCGTGCGCGTACCCGGCGAGGGAGAAGCAGAGGCAGTCCGCCGACTCCGTCATGGCCGTCAGCCACAGGCACTCCACGTCCCGCAGGGTCGCGGGGCGCACGGCCGGGTCGACCAGCGCGACGACGCCGCGGGCGGCGAGACCGATCCCGGACGGCGGCCGCTGATCCGCCCGCCGGACGCCCCGGTAGCCGAGCCAGCGCAGATAGAGCGCGGCGGCGGTGACGGCGTCGAGCGCGGTACGGACCGGTACGGAGCGGAAGGGCGGCCGGGCCGCGCCGTCGGCGGCACCGGCTGATGCAGGGGCCCCCTCGACGGCGGCTGCGGCGTGGCGCGGACCGGCCTGGGCACTCGCGCCCGGCGCCCCGCCCCGCCCGGCCCCGCCCGTCCCCTCCACAACCGGCACCCGCAGCACCACCCCGCACGGGCACCCCACCTCCGGCCGCGGCCACTCCCCACGTCGGCCGCAGCGCTCGCACCGCACCGTCACCCAGTCGTCCTGCCAGACGCGATGGGAGACGGGCGTCACCGTGCCGTCCCGGTCGAGCCGCGGGGCGACGGGCGCTCCGCACACGCACGGATACGACGGGGCCGTGAAGCGGTGCTCCCGTCGGCAGGACGGACAGCGCACCGGCACGCTCTCGGCCATGACCACTCCCGTACGGCGTCACATCGGGACAGCGCGTCCATCGTGCGCCGCCGAACCCCTGCCTGTCCGCCGCTTGCCCGTCTCTTGACGCCCTTCACCCGCCCCGCATACATTCATTCCAGATCGTAGAAGTTACTTTCCACATTACGGAAGAGCTCACCGCGGGGCGCGACGGGAGTGCGAATCCGACAGCCGAAGCAGGAGTACTCGATGGCTCGAATGACCGCTGCCCGCGCGGCAGTTGAGATCCTCAAGCGGGAGGGCGTCACCGACGCGTTCGGTGTCCCGGGCGCGGCGATCAACCCGTTCTACGCGGCGCTCAAGGCCTCCGGCGGCATCCACCACACCCTCGCCCGCCACGTGGAGGGCGCCTCGCACATGGCTGAGGGCTACACCCGCACCCACGCCGGCAACATCGGCGTCTGCATCGGCACCTCCGGCCCGGCCGGCACCGACATGATCACGGGCCTGTACTCCGCGACCGGCGACTCCGTCCCGATCCTGTGCATCACCGGCCAGGCCCCGACCGCCGTGATCCACAAAGAGGACTTCCAGGCCGTCGACATCGCCTCGATCGCCAAGCCGGTCACCAAGATGGCCGTGACCGTGCTGGAGGCCGCGCAGGTCCCCGGCGTCTTCCAGCAGGCCTTCCATCTGATGCGCTCCGCCCGCCCCGGCCCGGTCCTCATCGACCTGCCGATCGACGTCCAGCTCACGGAGATCGAGTTCGACCCGGAGACGTACGAGCCGCTCCCGGTCTACAAGCCCGCCGCGACCCGCGCCCAGATCGAGAAGGCGATCGGGATGCTGAACGCCGCCGAGCGGCCGCTGATCGTCGCGGGCGGCGGTGTCATCAACGCCGACGCCGCCGAACTGCTCGTCGAGTTCGCCGAGTTGACCGGCACCCCGGTCGTCCCCACCCTCATGGGCTGGGGCGTCCTGCCCGACGACCACGAGCTGAACGCCGGCATGGTCGGCCTGCAGACCTCGCACCGCTACGGCAACGCGACCTTCCTGGAGTCCGACTTCGTCCTCGGCATCGGCAACCGCTGGGCCAACCGCCACACCGGCAGACTCGACGTCTACACGGCCGGACGGACCTTCGTCCACGTCGACATCGAGCCCACCCAGATCGGCAGGATCTTCGCCCCCGACTACGGCATCGCCTCCGACGCCGGGGCCGCGCTGGAGCTGTTCGTCGAGGCGGCGCGCGAACTGAAGGAGGCCGGCAAGCTGCCCGACCGCTCCGCCTGGGCGGCCTCGGCGCAGGAGCGCAAGGCGGCCCTCCAGCGCCGTACGCACTTCGACGACATCCCGATCAAGCCGCAGCGCGTCTACGAGGAGATGAACAAGGCCTTCGGCCCTCAGACCCGGTACGTCTCCACCATCGGCCTCTCGCAGATCGCCGGCGCCCAGATGCTGCACGTCTACCGGCCCCGCCACTGGATCAACTGCGGCCAGGCCGGCCCGCTCGGCTGGACCATCCCGGCCGCGCTCGGCGTCGCCAAGGCCGACCCGGAGGCGTCCGTCGTCGCGCTCTCCGGCGACTACGACTTCCAGTTCATGATCGAGGAACTGGCCGTCGGCGCGCAGCACAAGATCCCGTACGTCCACGTCCTCGTCAACAACTCCTACCTGGGCCTGATCCGCCAGGCGCAGCGGGCGTTCGACATCGACTTCCAGGTCAACCTGGAGTTCGAGAACATCAACGCGCCCGAGCTCGGCGTCTACGGCGTCGATCACGTCAAGGTCGCGGAGGGCCTCGGCTGCAAGGCGATCAGGGTGACCGACCCGGCCGAGCTGGGCGCCGCGTTCGAGCAGGCAAAGAAGCTCGCCGCGGAGTACCGGGTCCCGGTCGTCGTCGAGGCGATCCTGGAGCGCGTCACCAACATCTCCATGTCGACGACGAACGACATCGGCAACGTCGTGGAGTTCGAGGAGCTGGCCACCGAGCCCGGCCACGCGCCGACCTCGATCAAGCCGCTGAAGGTCTGACACCCGCGCAGCCGAGGGGCGGTCCGTCCGGGAGGACGGACCGCCCCTGTCGCGTTCACGCGTTCACTACCCGCCTCCACCCCCGCAGCCGCCTCCGCCCCCGCCGCAGGAGGTGTAGCCCGCACTGCCGCCTCCGTACGGACCGCGCGAGTGCTTGAGGAGGCCCTTGCCGCCCACCTCGGCCCGGCGGATCAGCCCTGCCCGCAGGGCGAAGCGCGGCACCACCAGCCGCAGGGCCGCCTCGCCGTGCAGGGCGACGGCCAGCAGCCGGTCGTGGTCGGTCAGGCCGAGCCTGCTGGCGGGCAGCGGGTGGTGGAGCCCCAGCTCCCGGACATGGCGGCGCGCGGCGCGCGTGGGGCCGAGCAGCGGGTAGCGCAGCAGGCCCGCCTCCGCGAGCGGGATGCGCATGAGGGCCACCGCGAGCCGTATGCCCGGATCCTTGACCAACGTCCGCAGACCGGCGGGCTCGTGGAGACAGGCGTGCACCTCCTGGGCCAGGGGAGAGGGCGGCCGCTCGGCGCTCACGGCGTCAGCGATGCCCGCCCGCATCGTCCCCGGCCGGTCCGCCTTCACCAGGCCCCGCAGATACAGGTCCACCACGGCGACGGTGACGGCGGCCCGGGGGCCGTCCCCCAGCAGTGCGATCTCGTGCGGCTCCAGCCGGACCGCCGTACCGTCGCTCATGGCTTCACCCCCCGTGCCGGGGCCCGCCGCCCCCGTGCCGGCGGGTCCCGTGTGTCGAGAATGTGCCCGGCCCCGGGGGCGGTTGAAGCCCCCGGGGCCGGGTTCAGAGGTTCATTTGAGGGTTCCGTACGAGGCGTACGACCGGTGCCGTACGCGCGCCCGCGAAGGGCGGGGCGTGTTCACGCCTCGTGGTGCTCCGACAGCCCGGGCCAGTCGTCCGGGCCGCCGCCCTGCCACTCGACGAGGTCGCTCTCCGCCACGTCGGTGACGTAGAGGTCCGCCAGCCGCAGGATCTCGGCGACGTCGTCGGCGTGCGTGGCCACGCCCAGGGGCTCCTCGCCCAGGGTGACCCGGCGGGATCCGTCCAGGGCGGGGGGATGGACCACGACATGCGGGTGCTCGGTTGGATGTGCCATGCCTTCAGGCTGCTGCGGCCGGGCCGGTTCCGCACCCTGGGGCGGGCTCTGGCCGTCCGACGGCGCGAGACTGGGCGCGACAGGACGTTCGCGCCGCCGGACGGGGTCATGGGGGAGGGGTGGGTATGAGGACCGCGGCGGGTGCGACGGAGTCCGGGACCGGCTTCCCTCAGGTCGAGAAGCCCGTCCGGGTCCTTCACCACCGCACTGGCTCGCACTCCGCCGCGGTCCGCGCCCTGCCCGCGTCCGTGCCCGGAGCGACCACCCCTCATCCGGGTCGCCCGGGCGGTCGGACGCGGTCAGGGAGTTCAGTCCTCGCGCAGGGCGCGGACCGCCTCCTCCACGCGCCGCCCGTACTCGGGGTCGGCGGCGTGGAAGTGCGCGAGGTTCTTCTCGATCGCGTCGTCGCGGGAGACCTGCGCGAGGCCGCCGGCGATGTTCGCGACCAGGCGGGACTTCTCCTCGGCGGACATCAGCCGGTACAGCTCGCCCGCCTGGAAGAAGTCGTCGTCCTTGGTGTGCAGGGGCGCCGCGTGGGTGCCCGTGTGGCCGGTCACCGCCAGCGGGGCCGACAGCGGGCGGCCGGTCTCCACCGGGCCGTCGTAGGAGTTCGGCTCGTAGTTCTTGGCGTACCGGCCCTGGGGGTTGGACGCCATGAGCCCGTCCCGGCCGTAGTTCTCGGCGGTCGTGGCCCGGGGCGCGTTGACGGCCAGCTGCGTGTGGTTGACGCCCAGGCGGTAGCGGTGGGCGTCCGCGTAGGCGAACAGGCGGCCCTGGAGCATCTTGTCGGGCGAGGGGCCGATGCCCGGCACGAAGTTGTTCGGGGAGAACGCGGCCTGCTCGACCTCGGCGAAGACGTTGTCCGGGTTGCGGTCCAGCACCAGCCGGCCCACGCGCTGGAGCGGGTAGTCGGCGTGCGGCCACACCTTCGTCAGGTCGAACGGGTTGAAGCGGTAACCGTCCGCCTCGGCCGCCGGCATGAGCTGGACGTAGAGCGTCCAGGACGGGTGCACACCCCGCTCGATGGCCTGGAGCAGGTCCGTCTGGTGGGAGTTCGGGTTCTTGCCCGCGAGCTCGGCGGCCTGCGCGCTGCTCAGGCAGCGGACGCCCTGGTTCGTCTTGAAGTGGTACTTGACGAAGAAGGCCTCGCCCCGGCTGTTCGTCCACTGGTAGGTGTGCGAGCCGTAGCCGTTCATGTGCCGGTACGACGCCGGGATGCCGCGGTCGCCCATCAGCCAGGTCACCTGGTGCGAGGCCTCGGGGGAGTGCGCCCAGAAGTCCCAGACGTTGTCCGGCTCCTGACGGCCCGTGAACGGGTCGCGCTTCTGCGAGTGGATGAAGTCCGGGAACTTGACCGGGTCCTTGATGAAGAAGACCGGGGTGTTGTTGCCGACGAGGTCGTAATTGCCCTCGGCCGTGTAGAACTTGACCGCGAAACCGCGCGGGTCGCGCACGGCGTCCGCGCCGCCGAGGCTGTCGGCCACCGTCGAGAAGCGCAGGAACACCTCGGTCCGCCTGCCGACCTCGCCGAGGAAGTCGGCGTGGGTGAAGCCGGTGACGTCGTCGGTCACCTCGAAGTGGCCGTAGGCGCCGGAGCCACGGGCGTGCACCACGCGCTCCGGGATGCGCTCGCGGTTGAAGCGCGCGAGCTTCTCCAGCAGATGCTGGTCCTGGAGCAGAAGCGGGCCGCCGACGCCGGCGGTGGCGGAGTTCTGGTTGTCGGCGACGGGGGCGCCGGACTCGGTGGTGAGCACGCGCTGCGACATCGTGACCTTCCGTACGAGAGGGCAGCGGAAAAATGTTTCCGCTTCGTGGAGCCTAGGGTCGGGCGATCGGAGCGTCAACAGTTTGTTGAAGCGGTGGGCATGGGTGGGTCCGGGCGGCGCCGCCCCTTTGGGCGCGACAGGACAGGTGTCAGCGGCGACGCCGCCCGGGGTCTGGGGCCCCCGGGTCCAGAGGGGGGTCAGGAAGACGTCAGAGCTGCGCGCCGGAGAGCCGCTCCACGGCCCGCAGCAGCGCCGAGTGGTCCAGGCCGCCGTCGCCCTGCGCGCGCAGGGACGCGACCAGCTGGGCGACCACGGCGCCGACGGGCAGGGCCGCGCCGACATTGCGGGCGGCGTCCGTGACGATGCCCATGTCCTTGTGGTGCAGATCGATCCGGAAGCCCGGCTTGAAGTCCCGGTCGAGGAAGTTGGCCTTCTTGCGGGTCAGCACGGTCGAGCCGGCGAGACCGCCGTTCAGGACATCCAGGGCGGCCTTCAGGTCCACGCCGGACTTCTCCAGGAAGACCACGGCCTCGGCGCACGCCTGGATGTTCACGGCGACGATCAGCTGGTTGGCGGCCTTCACGGTCTGGCCGGAGCCGTGCGGGCCGCACAGCACGATGGTCTTGCCGAGCGCCTCGAAGATCGGCTCGGCCTGGTCGAAGTCGGCCTGCTCGCCGCCGACCATGATGGACAGCACGGCCTCGATCGCGCCGGCCTCACCGCCGGACACGGGGGCGTCCAGGACGCGGATGCCCTTGTCCTTCGCCGCCTTCGCCAGGTCGACCGAGGTCTGCGGGGTGATCGAGGACATGTCGATCAGCAGGGCGCCGGGCTTCGCGTTGTCCAGGATGCCGTCGGGGCCGTAGGCGATGGCCTCGACCTGCGGGGAGGCCGGGACCATCGTGATGACGACGTCGGCGTCCCGCACGGCCTCGGCGATCGAACCGGCGGACGTGCCACCCGCGGCAGCGAGGCGGTCCAGCTTGTCCCGCTCCAGTGTGTAGCCGGTGACGTCGTAGCCCGCCTTGACGAGGTTCTCGGACATGGGGGAGCCCATGATGCCGAGACCGATCCAGGCGATCTTGGGAAGGGCGGTGGTGGTCATGATGGGGGTGCCTTTCGGTGCGGGGTCAGCGGGGCAGCCAGTCGAAGGCCTCGGCGCTCGGGCGGTCGCCCGGCTTGTACTCGAGGCCGACCCAGCCGTCGTAACCCGCCTTGGTCAGCTGGTCGAGGAGGTCTTCGAGGGGCAGCGAGCCCGTCCCGGGGGCGCCGCGGCCGGGGTTGTCGGCGATCTGGACGTGGCCGGTCTTCGCGGCGTACCGGTCGATCACCTGCGGCAGGTCCTCGCCGTTCATGGACAGGTGGTAGAGGTCCATGAGGAAGCGGGCGTTGTCCAGCCCCGTCGTGTCGTTGACCTTGTCGACGACGCCGACGGCGGCCGGTGCGGACACCAGCGGATACGACGGCGACTCGGGCCGGTTGAGCGCCTCGATCAGCAGGATCGCGCCGATCCGGTCGGCGGCCCGGGCCGCGAGCACCAGGTTCTCCAGGGCGAGCGCGTCCTGCTCGGCCGGGTCCACGCCCTCGGCGCGGTTGCCGTACAGCGCGTTGAGCGCCTTGCAGCCGAGAGCGGCGGCGAAGCCGGTCGCCACGTCGATGTTGGCGCGGAACCTCTCCGACTCCTCGCCCGGGATCGACAGGGCGCCACGGTCGGGGCCGGGCAGCCGGCCGGCGTAGAAGTTGAGCCCCGTGAGCTGGACGCCGGCGTCCTCGACGGCCTTCTTCAGCGCGTCGAGCTCCGACTGTTCAGGGGTGGGCGAGTCGATCCAGGGCCACCACAGCTCGACCGCCGTGAAGCCGGCCGCGGCGGCGGCCGCGGGGCGCTCCAGGAGCGGGAGTTCCGTGAAGAGGATCGACAGGTTGACGTTGAAGCGCTGGTCTGCGAATCCCATCGGGCCGCGCTCCCTTCCGCTTTTTTCGCATTGTGGAAGTTGGTTTCTGCTTAACGGAAGACTGCCGCCGGGTGTCGCGGCTTGTCAAGGGGACGGGAGGCGGGCCGCGCGAGGCGGGTGGGTGAGGTGTGTCCCGCCGCGGCGGGACACCGGCGGGAAGCGCCCCACCCGCCCGCGGCTCATCGAAAAGGGCTGGACGGAAAGACCGTGTCCGGTTGTCACCGTCGAATTCGAGCCAGCGCAGGAGCACGGTCTCCGGGAGTCAGGGCTATCCCGCTGACCGAAAAACGCCCTTCTTCACAAGTAGCGGAAACTTGGTTCGCGGATCATTGATCTTGCAGGCCGGAACGGCATCGGTTAGCGTGTCTGCGCTTTCCAATCCGCGTCATCAACGGGGGTGGGGCATGAAACCGCGGATCGGTATCACCGCGCGCTTTCGATCGGCAATAGACAGCCATTGTCTGCATGCCGGATATGTCAATCACGTCATTCGGGCGGGAGGTATTCCACTCGTCATTCCCTGTGTCGACGACAAGCTCGCCGATGTGTATCTCCCACACCTCGACGGCCTCATGCTCACCGGCGGTGAGGACATCGACCCCGCCCATTGCTCGGGCGCCGAGAGACAGCCGGACTACCAGTACCAGCCCGGCCGTGACGTCTTCGAAATCCGGCTTGCCGAAGCGGCACTGGAAGCCGGGCTGCCGGTCCTCGGTATCTGCCGCGGCTGCCAGGTTCTCTACACCGCCACCGGTCATCCGCTCATTTCTCATATTCCTGATGTCAACGGCGGCAGCGTCGCCCACCGGATTTCCCTGACGGAGACCTCGCGGCACCGCGTGACCCTCACCGAGGACAGCGCCGTCGCGGCGGCGTACGGCCGGCCCGCCGTGACCGTCACCTCCTACCACCACCAGGGGCTGGGCCCCTTGGCGGCGGACGGTCACCCCTGGCGGGTCACGGCCCGCTCCGACGACCGGCTGACCGAAGCGATCGAGCACCCCGGCGAGGCCTGGGCGGTGGGCGTCATGTGGCACCCGGAGCTGCCCGTGGAGGACACCGGCGACCTCGCCGACCCGCTGATCTCGGCATTCGTCGCGGCGGCGGGAGGCGAGCGCTGATGTTCGAGGTCCGACGTCTCGGCCCCGAGGACCTCGACACGCTCCTGGGCCTCCAGGAGCGCATCAAGTCCTCGCTCCCCGACCCGGGCGTCTTCCAGACCAGCACGCCCGAGTTCATCTCCTACTGCCTCGCCGACGGCGGGCTCTGCTACGGCGTGACGCACGGCTCCGGCACGGTCGCCTACCGGATGGTCTACTTTCCGCGCGACCGGGATTTCAACCTGGCCAAGGACACCCCGCTGCCGCCCTCCGAGTACGCCCGGGTCGCGCACTGGGACACCATCGCCGTACTGCCCGAATGGCGTGGCCACGGACTTGCCCGGCTGATGAATACCAGAGCCCTCGCCGACGTCGCCGCCCTCGACATCCGGCACCTCTACGCCACCAGCTCGCCGATGAATCCGAACGGCGTCGGATCACTGATGCGGGCGGGTTTCCGCCCGGTCCGGCTCGTCACCAAATTCGGCGGAAAACTGCGCTTCCTCTTCTACCGCCCCACCCCGGCCCCCTGGCCTCCGGTGCGAAACGGGCAAGAGGAGCGGTCCGTCGGCCTCTCCGCCACCGGCGAACTCGAAAGGGCCTTCCTCGAAGGCTGGGTCGGCGTCCGTCTCGGCGCCGACGACCGGTCAGGCACGAGCCTTTCCCTGCAACGACATTCGCTGCCCTTCACCGGCGAGCAGCCCTGAACAACACCGGTGGAATTCACGCACCTCTTACCGAAAGCGGAACGTTGAAGACGATCATCACCACCCCGAGTTCCGAGCTGGCGTACTCCGACTTCCTGCGCGACGGAAACATCGTCCACTTCCCCGACCTGGACACCGCGCCCGCCGACGAGCTGCTGTGCGAGGTGACCGCCCACGGCGCACGGGGCCTGATCATGTCCAGGCGGCCCCCTGAAGCCTTCCTGCGGCACTGGTGCCGGAGAGTGCCCGGGATCACGTACCTGTCGTACGTCACCGGCACCCCCAGCCGCTCCGCACCCCGGGACCTCGTCGAGTTCAACCACCCCGACGGCGGCCTCGCCTCGATCGCGACGGCCCTGAGCGGCTTCGAGCGGCGCTTCACCCTCCAGCACGCCCCCGCCCAGCCCGGCTTACCCGCCACGGGCTGCCGCGAGACCGTGCTGATCGGCGCCGGCGTCGTGAACCTGGTGACGGCCCTGTACCTGTGGCGGGAGGGCTACCGGGTCACCGTCCTCGACCGGTCCCCGGCCCCCGGCGGCGAGCACTGGCGCCGGTACGGCTGCACGCACGCCGGCGACGACGCCCGCATGTTCACCTTCACCGAGATGGACGGCTACAACAACCAGGACTTCCACGGCCGTCCGCCGGCGCACTTCCGGCTGCCCGTCGACCACGGAGGCTGGCTCGCCACCGGCGACCGGCCGCTGTCCGCCCCGGAACGCGCCTGGATCGAGGAGTTCGAACGTGTGCCGTCCTGGCTGGCCCGCGCCTACAACCAGGACATCTTCGCCTTCACCGCCGAGGCGTTCCACGAGTGGACCGCCCTGCGCCAGGAGCACCCCGGCCTCTTCGAGGACGTCGTCCTCACCGACGGTGTCCTGCGCCTGTACGCCGATCCGGACCACCACCGGGCCGCCCTCGCCCGGCACCGCGCCCTCGGCGCCCTCGCCCGCGAACTCACGCCCGGGCAACTGGTCCAGGAGTTTCCGGGACTGACCGGCGCCTTCGAGACGGGCGCCCTGGCCGGCGGGTTCCTCGTGCCCGGCTTCACCGTCGGCGTGCACCGGTTCACGCGGCGGCTCGTCACGTTCCTCCGGGAACGCGGCGTGGTGTTCCACTGGGACACCCCGGTGCGGTGGGTCCGGCGCGACGGCACGGGAGCCGTGACCGGGTTCGACTGCCCGGTGCCCGTACCCGCGGACGCGCACGTCGTCGCCTCGCCCGGAGTCGACGGCCAGGCCCTGCTCATGGGCTCGCCCTGCGAGGGCCGGATCCAGGGCGTCCTGGGCGGCTGGATGCGGATCGGCAACGAGCACACACGGCTGCCGCACTCGCTGAAGGTCGGCCGCAGGGGCCATGTCACCGAGGACGCCAACGTGACCGTCGCCCGCGACGGCGACGGCCGGCCGACCCTGATCGTCGGGTCCGGATACGGCTACACGGGCGTCGGCACCGACGCCGACGAGGCCCAGCTGGACGCCATCCGGCTCGGCATCATCGACACCATCGAACGGCTCTTCCCCGACCAGGCCCACCGCTCGGCGTCCTCACGGCCCGCCGACAACTACGACTTCAAGTACTGCGTCCGGCCCTGGACCGCCACGTCACTCGGTGTCTACCACGCGGAGACCACCGCGCACGGCGGCCTCTTCGTCATCAACGGCGGCCACAACACCGGCGGTTTCGCACAGGCACCCGCCGTCGCCCGGGCCGTCCTCGCCTCCCTCGGCGACCAGCCGCACCCGATGCACGCCCTCTACCACCCGGAACGCTTCACCGCCTTCATGACGGACGCGGCATCCGCCGGCACCGCCCCCAGGGCCCCCGCAGCGTCCCGCAGCTGACCACCGCCGCAAGCACGCCAGGAGGCAAGCACGGTGTCCCCGCACGAAGAGACCACCCCCCTCGACCCTCCGGACTGGGAGGAGTTCAAGGCCCTGGGCCGGCGCATCGTCGACGACATGGCCGACTACCTCGCCGGTATCCGCGACCGGCCCGTCTGGCAGCCCGTACCCCCGGACGTCCAGGCCCGGCTCGGCACCGCACTGCCCCGGACCCCCACGCCCGTGCAGGACGTCTACGAAGAGTTCCGTACGACGGTCATGCCCTACCCGCGCGGCAACATCCACCCGCGCTTCTGGGGCTGGGCCAACGGCTCCGGAGTGCCCGTCGCCGCCTACGCCGACCTGCTCGCCTCCGTCGTCAACTGCACGCTCGGCTCGGGCGAGAACGCGGCGATGATGGTCGAGCACCAGGTGCTGGAGTGGCTGAAGGAGGCCATGCGCTGGCCCGCCGACGGCTCCGGCATCCTCACCAGCGGCGCCTCGATGGGGCAGATCATCGCGCTCGCCGCCGCCCGCCGGGCGAAGAGCGGCACGGCGGACATCCGCGGCCTGGGCGCCCTCGCCGACGGCCGGCAGTTCACCGTCTACGGCTCCACGCAGACCCACCACTCGGTGGAGAAGGCCGTCGAACTCCTCGGCATCGGCGGGCAGTACTTCCGGCAGACACCGGTCGACGCCGCCTTCCGGATCGACACCGGGGCCCTGCGCCGGGCCATCCGTGCCGACCGCGACGCCGGGCTCCACCCCCTGTGCCTGGTCGGCAACGCCGGCACGGTCAACACCGGAGCCGTCGATCCCCTCGACGAACTGCTCGCCATCGCCCGGGAGGAGGACCTCTGGTTCCACGTCGACGGCGCGTTCGGCGCCTTCGCACAACTGCTGCCCACCCACCGGACCCTGCTGGCCGGGATGAGCGAGGCCGACTCGCTCGTCTTCGACCTGCACAAGTGGCTGTACATGCCGTTCGACGTCAGCTGCGTGCTGGTCCGCCGGGCCGACGCGCTGGAGAGCACCTTCAGCTCCAGCGCCGACTACATCAGCAGCACGGACCAGGGGCCCGCCGCGTACTCCCTCGCCTTCTCCGACCGGGGCGTCGAGCAGTCCCGGCGGTTCCGGGCGCTGAAGGTGTGGTTCGCCCTCAAGACGCACGGCATCGAGTCCTTCGCCGCGTCGATCGCGGGCAACATCGGCCAGATCGCCCACCTGACCAAACTGGCCGACAGCTCGGACAGGCTGGAGGTCGTCTCCCGCAGCGACCTCAACATCGTGTGCTTCCGCTATGTGCGGCCGGGCGCCACAGCGGACGAGCTGAACCGTCTCAACCAGGCCGTGCTGACCCGGTTGCAGGTCGGGGGACTGGCGATGCCGTCCCATACAGTGATCGACGGGAAGTTCGTCATCCGCGTCGCCAACAACAACCACCGGTCGGAGCTCTCCGACTTCGACTTCCTCGTCGAACAGGTCGTGGCGATCGGCGACGAGCTGATCGCCACGTGAGGGTGACGCCCCGTACGACGCCGGCGGACCGAGGAGGGGAGACGGACATGGACCCGACGCAGCGGCGGCGCCGGTCCGTGCCGGCCCTCGTCGGGCTGTCGGCCGCGCTCCTCGCGACGGCCCTGTGGGGCTTCACCTTCCTGGGCCCCGCCGCCGTCGAGCCCGTCAACATCTACTACCTCGTCCTCGGCCGGTACGCGGTCTTCGGCCTGATGTCGGCCGCCGTACTGCTGGCGCGGCCCGGCAGGCTCCGCACCCTGGGGAAGCGTGACGTCCTCAAGGCGATGCACCTGGGCGTCGTGGGATACATCGGCTTCTACCTGCTGCTGTCGATGTCCGCGTCCGTCGGCGGCGGTGTCCTCGCCTCGGCCATGACCGGTCTGATCCCCGTCATGGTCTCGCTGATCTCCAACGCCGTCGAGAAGGTCTTCGCCTGGCGCAGCGGGCTGCTGCCCATCGCCGTCATCGCCGCCGGGCTGTTCCTGGTGAACGGCGGTACCGCTTCCCTGGGGACGGCGGGCGACGGGCAGGACCGGCTCGCGGGTGCGGCGCTCGGGTTCGCGGCGTGTGTGGCCTGGTCGTACTTCGTCATCGCCAACCGGATCATCCTGCGGCGTGCGGCCCGGGTTCCGGACAACGCCACGTGGACGGCCTGCATCGGTATCGGCGCGTTCCTCGGCTCCCTCGTCCTGCTGCCGCTGGCCGAGTCCGCCGAGGGCACGTCCCCGTTCGCCGACACCGGCACGCTGTGGTCGTTCCTCGCCTGGTGCGCGGCGCTGGCCGTGCTGGGCTCGTGGTGCGCCACGTGGTTCTGGAACATCGCGTCGAAGCGCCTCCCGGCGACGGTCATGGGCCCGATCATCGGGATGGAGGCGGTGTTCGGAGCCTTCTTCTACCTGATCTGGGAACAGCGCCTCCCCACCGCCCAGGAGCTCTGGGGCGGCCTGCTGGTCATCGGCGGCGTCTTCTTCAGCTTCCACGTCTTCGACCGCGCCAGACTCCCCCGGCCGGTCCCGGAGCGCTCTCCGCGCGAGACCCCGACCGGCCTGGGCGGAGGCGAGGGGCGGTAGCGCAGCGGAGGTTCGGAGCCATGAACGGCGAGCGCCCGTAAGCAGACCGGACTCACGGGCTTGGGAAGCCTTGGGTGTGGCGGGTGCGGAGTGTTTCGGCCGCGCTGGCCGACCGTCGCCTTCGGGCCAGACTCGTGGCCGACGGCTCAACGGCCTGGACCGCGGCCGGACCCGGTGTCAGACTCCGTCGCGATCACGGCAACCTGTCCTTCCCCGGAGTGAAGGGGGAACCGGCTTGGGCAACTCGACCGCGCTGCACGGTGTGTCCGAACACCCCGTCATCGGAGCCGCTGTCACCCGGCGCACCAGTCTGGTCCTGCCACCCGGCTTTTCCCTGGCGGAGTGGAAACGCGTCGGAAAACACCTCTTCCTGATAGCGGATTCCTCCTGCTGGTGGCACGGCGACTGGCTCGTGTACGGCCAGGAAAGATATCCCGGCAAGTACCGCCGGGCGATGGAGGAAACCGGTCTCGATTACAAGACCCTGCGCAACTACGCGTGGATCGCCAGACGTTTTCCGGCCTCCGAACGGAATCCCAGACTCAGCTTCCAGCACCACGCCGAAGTGGCCTCCCTGGCCCCTGAGGAACGCCGCAGATGGCTGGACCGAGCCGCCCAGGAGGGCTGGTCCCGCAACCGGCTCCGGCACGAACTGCGCAAGGAGCTTTCCGACTCGTCCGACGTTCGCGAACCACGTCAGGTGCGGCTCCAGTTGCGTACCACCACGGAGCAGGAGTCCGCCTGGACGAGGGCCGCCGAGCGCGACGGCCTCGAACTGGCCGAATGGATCACCGCCAGCCTCGACCGGGCAGCCGGACTCGACGACGAGGCCGGGCCCTGAAGGTCCCCGCCCCCGCCGCCCGGGCCGACTACGGCAGCTTTCGGTCATCCTCGGGCGGCGGCAGGCACCGTCCGGCCCCCTCCCGGAGGCAAGGTCCCCTGGTCGGCAAGGACGGCGAATTCAATAAGGCTTGCCTTACCTTCGAGAAAACCAGTCAGCAGTCTTAATGCGATCTCCTTGACGCGTCCGCAATTCCCCCGCCAGTCTTTGCCGAGCCGCGCCCCGACCAGCCGCGCTGCTCTTGCGAAACCGAAGCCCTCCGCACGTCAGCGCGAACCACCTTCGGGTACTTCACCGTGAGCATGGCAATGGGGGAACTGTTGACCTTCGTAATCGCCCAGCCCTGCGTCGACGTCAAGGACAAGGCCTGTCTGGACGTCTGTCCCGTCGACTGCATCTACGAGGGCTCGCGCACCCTGTACATCCACCCCGACGAATGCATCGACTGCTCGGCCTGCGAACCGGTCTGCCCGGTCGAGGCGATCCACCGCGACACCGAACTCCCCGAGGAGTGGCAGGTGTACGAGCGGGTGAACGCCGAGTTCTTCACCGCCACGACCGACCTGGGCTCACCGGGCGGCGCCACGGAGGTCGGCCCCGTCGCGGCCGACCACGAGCACATCACCGCGCTGCCCCGGTCGGCAGCCCGCACCTGACGCCCCGACGAAACGGTTTCGCTCCGCACCACCGCACGGCACAACTGCCCACCTCCCCCCGACGGAAGGACAGTCCGTGACGCAGACGACCTGGAACCAGGAACCCCATCCAGCCCGGCTCGAGGAACGGCTCGACGACGACGTCGTGCGATGTCACCTCAGTCCGCGCAACTGCCGCATACGCCCCGGACAGCACGGCTTCTGCATGGTGCGCGCCAACCGTGACGGACGCCTGGTCACCCTCAACTACGGGCGTTCGGTGCACGCCACCGAGGAGACCATCGAGACCGAGGCGGTCTTCCACTACGCGCCCGGCGCCCGCATCCTCTCCATGGGCAACGTCGGCTGCATGCTCAACTGCGACTACTGCCACAACTGGAAGACGTCCCAGGCACGTTACGTCGAGGACAAGGACGTCTACCACTACACGCCCGAGGAAGTCGTCGACATCGCCGTCCGGCACGGCATCAAGGTCATCTCCTGGACCTACAACGACCCGGTAGTGTGGCACGAGTTCGTCGTCGAGACCGCCGCCCTCGCCAAGGCCGCCGGCATCGTCAACCTCTACAAGTCCGCGTTCTTCATCAGCGGAGAGGCGATCGAGGAACTCATCCCCGTCATCGACATCTTCTCGGTGTCGATCAAGTCCCTCGACCCGAAGTACTACCGCAAGATCACCAAGGGCTGGCTGGAGCCGGTGCTGGAAGGCACCGAGCAGGTCTACCGGGCCGGAAAGCACGTCGAGGTCTCCACGCTGATGGTCACCGACCTCAGCGACGACGAGAAGACGGCCCGCGAGATGGCCACCTTCGTCGGTGAGCGGCTGGACCCGTCGATCCCCACCCACTTCGTGCGGTTCCACCCCGACTACAAGATGACCGACACCATCCGCACGCCCGTGGACCGCCTGGAACGCGCCCGCAAGGTCGCCATGGACATGGGCCTGAACCACGTCTACCTCGGCAACGTCTACGACACCGAGTCCACCAACACCTGGTGCAGCCAGTGCGGCCTGCTCCAGGTCACCCGGTACGGCCTCAACGCCGACCTGGTCGGGGTGGACGCCGACGGCAACTGCGCATCCTGCGGCACCCGCGCCCCCCTGAAGCTGCTGCCGGACGCCCGGCGCCGCAGCAAGGTCCAGGAGCTGCCCGCCGGCGGCGACCTCGACGTGGCGTCCTTCGACTGGCACGGCGACGTCCGCGCGCTCCACGTGCAGATGCGCAACGAGTCCGACGCGCCGGCCACCGCCTACACCCGCCGCTACGGCGATCCGGCCGCGGACGGCAGCTGGGAGATCGTCGAGCTCAAGCCGCAGGAGAGCTTCCGCTACATCGCGGCCAAGAGCACGCCCGACGAGCTCGGCGTCCAGGTGGCCATCCCGGACCGGTGCACCTCCAGCCTCCACCAGGTCTTCGACCGGGCCCACTTCCCGACCGTGGAGGTGGCCGCCGGGACCCTGAACCAGGACGTGTCGCCGCTGCCCCTCTTCCAGCCCGGCACCCGCCGCTGAGCCCCGGTCCCGGCACCCGGGGAGACAAGGGGAAGAAACACATGAGGCACGGAACCGACTACCGTGTGCTGCCCTTCAGCGACGACACCGCCGCGGTGTTCCTCACCGACAACCACCGGCTGCTGCTGGCCCCGGCCGGCACCGCCGAGCGCCTGGAGTCCGGCGTGGACAGCCTGTTGCCCCCGGAGCGGCAGGCCTGGGAGCGCATGCGGCAGGCCGTGGGCGCCGACGAGGGCGTCAACCGCTCCCGGCTGCGGGAGAGTTCGCTCTCCGACGGGGCCGACTTCGCGGTCAACGTCAACCTCACCAACGTCTGCAACCTCGCCTGCACCTACTGCTTCGCGGAAGGCGGGGACTACGGCCGGATCACCGAGGCCATGGGCGAGCACTCGATCGCCTGGATCTTCGACTTCATCGAGCGCAACGCCGTGCCCGGACAGCGCGTCCGCTTCGAGTTCTTCGGCGGCGAACCGCTGGCGAACTTCGCCGTGATCCAGAGGATCTGCGAGCGCGCCCGGAGCGTCTCCCGGCGGGACGGCACCGAGTTCGTGCACCGCATCTCCACCAACCTCACGCTGATGCCGAAGGGCATCGAGGAGCTGTTCCGCGAGTACCGCTTCATCGTCTCGGTCTCCATCGACGGCGGTCGCGAGGTCCAGGACGCCAACCGGCCCTCCAAGAACGGCATGGGATCCTACGACCGGATCATGCGCAACCTCTGGCGGCTGCGGGAGGCGTGCGGCGACGACATCACGCTGGTGGCGCGGATGACGATCGCCACCGGCGAGCCCAGCCTCAAGGACAGCGTGCACGACCTGTGGCAGCTGGACCTGTTCGACTACTTCCAGATCTACCCGGGCGTGTACCCGGTGGAGAAGGACACGAAGGTCCCCATCGCCCTCACCCTCGGCGACCGCAAGCTCTCCGAGCCGCAGGGCATCCAGTACATCAACCACTTCCTCCAGCCCGGCATCGTCGAGCAGTTCAAGGACTTCCTCCTCCACTACCCGTCCCTCTTCGCACCCGGCAACCGCTTCAAGGGCGTGCTGGAGTACGAGCGGACCGTGCAGATGGTCACCGAGGGAGCCACCGCCCTGGCCTTCTGCTCCGGCGGCCGGACGTACTACACGCACTCACCCGACGGCAGCATCAGCCCCTGCCACCGCCTCGTCGGCGACGAGAGCTTCGACGTCGGCACCGGCTCCGAGGGGATCACCCGGGAGCACCCCGAGTGGCGGCGCACCGTCGACGAGCACCCCGTGTGCGGGGGGTGCTGGGCCCGCTACCTGTGCGGTGGCGGCTGCCGGCAGGAGAACCACGTGGCCTCGGGGGACGTCAACGTCCTCAACGACGAGTCGTGCCAGTACCAGCTGATGCTGGCCGAGGAGGTCATCAAGATGCTGGCCAGGTCCACGGCCGACTACCGGGCACGCTCCCGGGACCGGTACGACGACCTGTTCGTCTCCTGCGGCCGCCCCGTGGTCCCCAACGAGCGGCCCGCCCTGGAACAGCCCACCGGCTACGAGCCCTTCCGGGTGCTCTGCTGACGGTCCCCGCACCGCCCGGTCGTCCCTCCGCCGCCGCACGGCGAGCCTGACAAGGAGCAGCAGCCAGATGGCCGAGAAGATCGTTCGCCGCAACATCCACACCTACCCCTTCAAGTACCGTAAACCGGACTACGAGGAGTACTTCCGGCCCGAGAACGCCGTGCTCTACCTGCACGTGCCGTTCTGCATCACCAAGTGCGGGTTCTGCGACTACACCGTCTACATCAACAAGAACGAGCAGCACTTCGCGCAGTACGTCGACGCCCTGGAGAAGGAGATCCGCGCCTTCGCCGCGAACCGGGTGTTCCCCGCCTTCCGCGTGGACGCCGTCTACTTCGGCGGCGGCACGCCCGGCATCCTCACCGGCGACCAGACGGCCCGGCTGCTCGACGTGTGCCGCGAGTCCTTCGAGTTCAACGAAGGGGCGGAGATCGCCCTGGAGTTCGACCCGTCGACGGTGGACGGGGCCAAGATCGCGCGCATGCGCGACTCCGGCTTCAACCGGCTCAACCTGGGCATCCAGGCGTTCGACGACCGCCTGCTGCAGATCTGCAACCGCTCGCACGACCTGGCCACCGCCGAGCGGGCCTACCGGACCATCGTCGACGGCGGTTTCACCCACACCAACATCGACCTGATCTTCCCGCTGCCCGACCAGTCCCTGGACGACTGGAAGCACAGCGTGGACCGGGCGATCGAGCTGGAACCCGCCTGCATCACCGCCTACGGCCTGGAGATCTGGCCCAAGACCGCGTTCCACTCCCTGATCAAGTCCGGGAAGATGGCGCTGCCGACGCCCGAGGACGAAGAGCGCATGTACGAGTACGCCATCGACGCGCTGGAGGCGGCGGGGTTCAAGCGCCGCAGCTCGACGGGCTACTACCACCCCGACCGCTGCGAGGACTACTCGCGGTTCCTGGAGTACTACTGGCGCACCTGGCCGATGATCGGCTTCGGCGTGTCGTCCAAGAGCGTGATCCACGACCGGCTGTTCGTGAACGTCAAGCCGCTCAAGCAGTACTACGAGCTGGTGGAGGAAGGAAAGGTCCCGCTCGATTTCGCCACGTATCTCACCAAGGAACAGGAGATGCGCCGGGTCATGATCCGTGGCCTGAAAATGTGCGAGATCTACCGTCACGACTTCGAGAACCGCTTCGGAGTCACGATGGAGGACGTCTTCGGCAGCGAACTGGAACAGCTTCTCGACAAGGGCTGGCTGGAAAAGCAGGGGGACGACGTGTATTCGTTGACCCGGGCCGGCCAACTGCTGTCCACGAATGTCTACGAGATGTTCTACGCGCCGGAGGACCTGAGTCCCGCGGAACCCGGTGAGGTACGCTTCGGCATATCCGAACTCGTCGAATGACCTGACCGACGGGTGTGCCGCAAGGAGGCGGGGGAATTGGCGCAAACCCGTTTATCGGGGACCGGGGTGAACGGCGTGGTGCAGCGGGGGAGCAGACGGTGAGCGTGATCCCGGCCTGGAGTGCGGGTCTCGGACTCGGCTTCCTCGTCGCCCTGCCGCTCGGTCCCATCGGACTGCTGTGTGTGCGCAGTGTTCTGCGCAACGGCTTTCTCTGCGGATTCGCCATCGGCCTCGGCGCGGCGGCCATCGACGTGCTGTACGCCGGCCTCGGCCTCGCGGGTGTCGGCAAGCTGCTGGACATCTCCGTGCTGCGGACCGCGCTCGGGCTCGCCGGTGCCGTGGTCATGGCGTATCTGGGTTTCCGCTCGGTGCGTTCGGCCTTCCGGGCGAGGAGCGCGGTCGTCGACACCGAGGGCGAGACGGTGCAGCCGTGGGAGGCCTTCCGTACGGCTCTCACGGCGACGGCGGCCAACCCGGCGACGATCGGCTACTGGGCGGCGGCCTTCGCCGCCGCCACGGCGGCGAACGTCACGGACACGCTCGCGGACTCGCTCGCCATGCTGGTCGGCGTCGGCTCCGGCACGCTGCTGTGGTTCACCACCCTCAGCATCGGGGCCGTGCTGTTCCGCCGCTGGTTCACCGCCCGCATGCTCCAGGGAGTGGACCTCCTGGCAGGCGTGGGCGTCATCTTCTTCGGCGGCGTCCTCGCGTACCAGGCCATCGGCTGACGGAACGGCGAGGCCGTGCCTCCCCGCGCACCACACCTGCCGGGTGTTGGTGACGCGCGGGGAGTACGGCGGTCCGGCGCGGCCCGGTCCCCTCCGGGGCCGGACCGCTCGATGCCGCCCCTGCGACCCCCGTTCGACCCGCCGTGCCCCTGCCCTCGACCCGCCGGTGCCCGGCACGGCCCTGCCGACCCGGCTGCCGCCCCCACAGCATCCTCGCAACCGAACTCGTGGCGGCATGGCTGCTCCACCTCCGGGGCTCACGGCTCCACCCCTGCGGTGTGGCTCGGCTCCGGGGCCTCGTCGTCGACCTGTTGCGGTGTGGCTCGGCTCCGGGGGCCTCGTCGTCGAACCTCTGCGGCCCGGCTTCACCCCTGGGGCCTCGTCGTCGAACCTCTGCGGCCCGGCTTCATCCCGACGGTCTCGTCTCTGCACCCTCGGCGGCCACGCGGCCCCACCGTGGACGCCCCGTTGCTCCACCGCGGTGGCCGGACGGCCCGCCCGGTGCGGGCCCGGGCGTTCGCCCTTCGTTGCCGGCCCGCCCTGTACCGCGCCATCCCGCCCGCCTCTCCACCCCCCTCAGCGAGGTGTTGTGCCCGAGCAGACCGGACGAAGGAGGTCGCCCCGGATGACCGGTACGGCGGAGCGTGTGCACCGGGCCCTGACGGACGTCGAGATGGCGGCGATCACGGCCGCCGTCGACGCGGTGGGCAGTGTCATGGACCTGGTGCCGGCCACCGCACGGGCCCTGTACACCGCACTCGCCCCCGGGGCGGTGGCCACCGCGGAGGCGGACCCCGGCCGCGCGGATCCGCCCCGCGCGCGGTTCGCGATACCGGAGACGCAGTGGCTCGCGATCGCAGAGACCTGCCTCGCCCGGGCCGAGGCGTTCGGGGCCGGGGTGCACGCCGCGCTGGAGCTGCACCGGGTGATGCCCGCCCGCTACCCGGATCCCGAGGTGACCGTGGCGCCCCGCCCCCGCGGGGACCACCGGCCGCCCGTCCACGAGCTGTCCGTGACCAGGGAAGCGGCCGACACGATCGGCGCGGCGTCCCGGCACTGCGAGCGGCTGGCGTCGTACTTCGGCCACGGCTCCCGCGAGCACACCGAGGCCGTCCGCAGCTGGCAGGGCGGCCTGTCGCAGCTGTTCGCCATGTCGTTCGGCGCGCGCACCAGGATCGAGCGCGCCGACGAGCTGTCCCTCACCGTCACGTCCGAGACGACCGGCTTTGTCCACGGCCTCCATTTCCGGCCGCACCCCGGACCCCGTCCCGCCCCCGCTCCGCAGCCGGGCCGCTGGGAGAGTGTTTTCTGACCGGCTGGAACAGATCCCCTTCGCCCCGTCGCGCAATGGCCTGTTTCATATGCGCACCGAACCTGTCAGCAGTGTTCACGGGAAACACTCTTGACTGCGAATTCGACGAAGGTAGCCTTGCTGCGCCTGGAGATGTACGGACCGCCTCCCGAGGGGAGACGTACATGGACACCTTCGAATTCGTGCCGTCGCCCGCTCAGCTCAGCTGGACGTTCGGCGGAGTGAAAGCGATTTCCCGATTACGTCCGGGAACGACGCTGAGACTGTGGACCGAGGACGCCTTCAGCGGTCTGCTCCACAAGAATTCGCACCTGCCCGGCGAGAGAATCCGGCACGGCAGATTCAATCCGCAGACCGGCCCTTTTCACGTCGAAGGGGCGGAACCCGGCGACACCCTGGTCCTGCACATCGCCGGACTGACCCCGGCCCGTGACTGGGGCGTCTCCACCCTCGTCGCCGGATTCGGCGGGCTCACCTCCACCGATCGCACCGCCACTTTGCAGGACCCGCTTCCGGAACGGACCTGGATCTACCAGGTCGACCCGAAGGCCGAAACGATTCGCTTCGAGGCGGCGGCCGGTGAGTTCGCGGTCGACCTGCCCCTGGCCCCGATGCTCGGCACGGTGGGCGTGGCCCCGCAGGGCGCGGAGGTGCGCTCCTCGCTGGCGGCCGGCGCCCACGGCGGCAACCTCGACACCCCCGAGATGCGGGCCGGTGCCACCTGCTACCTCGGGGTCAACGTCGACGGCGCGCTGTTCTCCGTCGGCGACGGTCACTACCGGCAGGGCGAGGGCGAGTCGTGCGGCACCGCCGTCGAGGGCGCCATGAACGTGACCCTCGTCGTCGACCTGATCAAGGGCGCCGCGCCCGCCTGGCCGCGCATCGAGAACGACGAGTACCTCATCACCCTCGGGAGCGCCCGGCCCCTGGAGGACGCCTGGCGCGTCTCGCAGGTGCAGATGGTGAACTGGCTGAGCGAACTCCACGGCCTCGACCGGCTCGACGCCTACCAGTTGCTCTCCCAGATCTCCCGCACCCCGCTGGCGAACGTCGTCGACACCGACTACACCGTCGCCACCAAGGTGCCCAAGGCCCTGCTCCCGGACAGACCCGGGTACGGCGGAGCCCACCGCCGGATGCGGGAGATCGCCGCCCGCCTCTGAGCACCCCGGCCGCGGCACACCGCCCGCGGCGGTCCGGCCACCGCCGTACGGCCCCGCCCGCAGCCCGTGCCCGCCCGGCTGCCATTCCACGGCTCCGGCGTACTCCCGCAGCCGGTCCCGGGCTGCCCCCCGATCGTCCGGGGCCGTACGGCCGCGGCACGCCCACCCCCGACACACCGCGACGCCCACACCGACACCGAGATTGGTGGCCACCATGGAAATGCGCAGCCTCGACCGCGGCACGCTGGGGCCGGAGAACGGCTTCTCGCAGCCACTGCTCCCCTGGTCCGCCCTCAACGCCCCTTTCAAAGGCGCCTGGTGCGTGGTCCACCCGGGGTCCTCGACCACCCGGCACGCCCATCCCGACTACGAGATCTTCATCGCCCTGTCCGGCGAGGCGGTCCTCGAATCCAGGGGCGAGCGTGTGCCCTTCCGCGAGGGGGACATCGTCCACTTCCCGCCGGACACGGATCACCAGGTGCACAACGAGGGGGCGGAGGACTTCCAGATGTACACGGCCTGGTGGACCCCCGAGACCGCCGAGGGATTCCTCGCCCGGCACCGCGGGGAGGCCTGAGCGATGGCAGGGACCTCACCGGGAGGTTCCCGGCCCGCCGTCATCATCGACACCTCACCCACCCCCAACGGCGACCTCCACATCGGGCACCTGGCCGGCCCGTTCATGTCGGCCGACATCCACGCCCGGTACCTGCGCGCCCGCGGCCGTCCCGTCGTCTTCTCCACCGGGACGGACGACAGCCAGACGTACGTCATGGCCGGCGCACGCCGCAGCGGCACCACCCCCGAGGAACTGGCCGCCGTCAACCACGCCGCGATCGGACGGACCCTCCGGGCCGCCGGCATCTCCGTGGACGGCTACGCCCCCTACGACGACGCCTACCGGGCGAACGCCCTGCGCTTCGTCACCGACCTGTACGACGCGGGCAAACTGGAGTTGCGTACCGTCTCCTTCCCCTGCGACGCGCGCACCGGTGAGGTCCTGCTCGAGGGACTGGTCGGCGGCTACTGCCCGGTCTGCGTCACCGAGAGCCGCGGCGGCGTCTGCGAGATGTGCGGCCACCCCAACAACTTCGACGAACTCATCGACCCGTGGTCCACCCTGGACCCGGCCGCACCCGTCACCACACGCGAGCACCAGGTGCTGGTGCTGCCCATGGAGCAGTACCGCAAACGGCTCGCGTCCTTCTACCAGACGCGCGAGTCGGGTCTGCGGCCGCGTACCCTGAAGTTCCTCCGCGAGGCACTGGCCCGGCCGCTGCCCGACTTCCCGGTCACCTACCCCGTCGCCCACGGGCTGCCCTCGCCCTTCCCGGGCACCGAGGGGCAGCGGCTCAACGCGTGGGTGGAGGGCATCCCGGCGGCGATGTACTGCACGGACTTCGCCGCCCGCCGGGTGGCCGACCCGCGCGTCGCCGGCAAGGAGCTCTGGCGCCCCGAACACGACCCGGAGATCATCTACTTCATCGGCTCCGACATCGTCTACTTCTGGGGCCTCACCCACCTGGCCCTGCTGATGGCCCACGACGGCCGGTACGCCCTGCCCGACCACATCGTCTCCAACGAGTTCTACGAACTGGAGGACGACAAGTTCTCCACCACGCGGGGCCACGTCGTCTACATCGACGAAGTGCTCGGCCTCGTCAGCCGCGACGCGTTCCGGTTCCATCTGGCGCTCACCGGACCGGAGCACCAGCGGACCAACTTCAGCCGGGACGCACTGGTGAAGGTCACGCGGGACCGGCTCGTCGGGCCCTGGAACCGGATCGCCGGCGCCCTCGCCCCGGCCGCCGCCGACACCCCCGGCACGCTGCCCGTGTCCGGCCCGGCCCGGCGGCGCGCCCGTGCCGTACTGGACCGGTTCGTCGACGCCTACGAGATCCAGGGCTACAGTCCGTCCACGGCCGCCGACCTCGTGGTGGCACAGCTGGACCGGCTGGGCAGGGCGACGGCCCGGCTCGCCGAACTGCCCGCCCCGGCACGGGCCGAGGCCCTCGGCGACCTCTTCCTGGAACTGCGCGTCCTGATCGCCGGCGCCTCGCCGATCCTCATCGACCTCGCCGAGGAGGCCCGCCGGGCCGGCGGCTGGGACGGCACGCTGGACGAGGCCCTGGCGGACGCCGGCGAGGTCACCGCCTTCCCGGTGCCGTTCCTCGGAGGCGCCGGTGAGCGGTCGGGGGAGTGAGCACCGTGCGGGGGACGAACGGGGGCCCGGCCGGAGGGGATCGGCACACGGTGGTGGTGGGCGGCGGCGTGGTCGGACTGCTCACCGCGGTGGAATGCGTCCGGGCGGGGCAGCACATCACCCTCCTCGAACGGGGCCCCCTGCCCCACCCCGGCTCCTCCTCCCACGACCGGCACCGGGTGATGCGGGCCCTGCACCCGCACGATCCCGGCGCCACCCGCGCGGCCGTCACCGCGCACGGGCTGTGGCGGGAGCTGGAGTCACTGCTGGACGGCCGCTTCCTGTACCGCACGGGCGTACTGACCACGCTGCCGGCGGGGGAGACGGCCTCCGCGGCGGCCGGGCTGACCCGGGCCGGACTCCGGGCACGGGTGCTCGCACCGCGGCAACTTCCCGAAACGTACCGCCACTTGGCCTTCCCGGCCGGACTGGGCGCCGTCCTGGAGGAGGACACCGGAGTGCTCCTCGCCGACCGGGTGCTCGGGGCGGCGGTCCGCTGGCTCGGCGCCCACCCCAGGGCCCGGCTGCTGCCGCACACCACGGTCACGGCGGTCGACGCGGCGGCCCGGGCGGTGACGGTCGAGGACGGCCGGACCCTGCGCGGCGACCGGGTGCTGCTGGCGGCCGGGGCCTGGTCCCGGGCCCTGCTGCCGCCGGTCCTCGCCGGGCGGCTGACCGTGCACCGGCAGACCATGGTGTACTGCGACCCGCCGCCCCGGGAGCGGGAGCGATGGCGCGGCACCCCCGCCGTGCCCGTCTCCGGCATCCCCTGGGGAGCCTGGCTGGTCCCGCCGGTCGCCGGCACCCCGCTGAAACTGTCCGCCGACGCGCTGTGCCGCGTCGTGGCCGGGCCGGACGTCCCCGAGCCGGACCAGGCACCCGCCGGGGAACCGGCGAGCCGGTTCACCGAACTGGTCCCGGGCCTGCGGCCGGAGTGGGTCGTCGGCACCCGCGACTGCCACTACGTCACCGACGGCACATCGGGCGGCACCCTGCTCGCCGACCTCGGCGCGGGAGCCGTCCTCGCCCACTGCGCCTGCGGCGGCGGCGCGTTCAAGTTCGCCCCGCTCACCGCCCGCACGCTGGCGAGCCGGTTCGGCGGCGTGCCTCCCGCCCCCACCGGACTGCACCCACTGGACCATCCGGTCGCCACCGGCCCGGGCGACCCCGCCCCGACCCCCACGACACAGGAGACCACGCGTGATCGACTACAACGGCAGAACGTTCCGCAACACCGAGGCGGGCCCTGACGGCACCGCACCCGTGGCCACGTACCACCAGGACGGCGACCTCGTGTGGGCGGAGGCCGCCGGGGGCGAGGTCCGCCGCTGCGCCCTGGCCGGGACGTGCGACGCCGACGGCACCATCACCATGGGCTACACCCTGGTCCTGCGCAGCGGTGAGATCGCCGTCGGACGGTGCGTCAGCACGCCCGAACGGCTCGACGACGGACGCATCGTGCTGCGCGAGGAATGGGAGCGCTACCAGCCGACCCCCGCGAAGGGCACCTCCGCCATCGAGGAGATCCCGTCCCACGCCGCTGCCACCAAGCCGACAGAATCCGCACCCGAGGGGGGATGAGATGTCCACCGCCACACTCAGCAGGGTCGACGACCACGTACTCGCCTTCGACGACACCGTGACCAAAGCCGTGCGGGAGACGTCGGAACAACTCATGGCCGTCGAGGGGCCGGTGGACGGCGCCGCCTGGACCGCGGCGGCCGGCGACGCCTGGCACCATCTGCCGGCGGAACTCCGGCAGGCCGTGAGCCGGTTCCGCCGCCACTCCGGCGATCAGGGCGTCCTGTTACTGCGCGGACTGCCCGTGGGCGAGGACCTCCTGCCCGACACGCCCGCCACGCTCGACTCCGTCCAGTCGGAGCCGTCCGTCTCGGCCGCCGTCCTGATGATGATCGCCGGCGGCCTCGGCGACCCGGCCGCCTTCCGGCCGGAGAAGAACGGCGCCCTCGTGCAGAACGTGGTGCCGGTGCCGGGCAAGGAGGAGGTGCAGGGCAATCCGGGCTCCGTGGAACTGACCTTCCACACCGAGAACGCCTTCCACGCCCACCGCCCCGACTTCGTCCTGCTCATGTGCCTGCGGTCCGACCACGAAGGAGTCGCGGGACTGCGCACCTCCTGCATCCGGCAGATCCTGCCGATGCTGAGCTGGGTGGACCGGGAGGCGCTCTACCGCGCCGACTACGTCACGGCGCCGCCGCCTTCCTTCGGTGGGCGGAACAACCACGTCACCGAGCACGCCGTACTCGTCGGCGACCTCTTCGACCCCGACCTGAGGGTCGACTTCGCCGCCACCACCACCCGCAGCGGACAGGCCGAACTCGCCATGGCCGAACTGGAGTCGGCCTGCCACGCGCAGGCCCTGGAGTTCCGGCTGCGGCCCGGGGACCTGGCCCTCGTGGACAACCGGGTCACACTGCACGGACGTACCGGCTACCGGCCGCGCTACGACGGGCGTGACCGCTGGTTGCAGCGCACCTTCGTCCTGACCGACCTGCGGCGCTCCCGCCGGCACCGCCCCAACGACGGCAACGTACTGGTCCGGTGACCGGCCCGAGCGCGGCCCGGACCGCGCGCACAGTCCGTCAGGCGTCCAAGACACGGGAGATCGGCACAGTGGACACCCTTCGACGCGGACCGGACGGCCCGCACTTCGGCTGTGTGGGCATCGGTGTCGGCCCGGCCAACCTGAGCCTCGCCTCCCTGCTGCACGGCCGTCCCGAGATGACCAGCCTGTTCGTCGAGCGCCGGGAGACCTTCGGATGGCACGACGACCAGCAGATCGCCGGGGCCACGCTCCAGGTGTCGCTCTTCAAGGACCTGGTGACGCTGGCCGATCCGACGAACAAGTTCTCGTTCCTGTCGTACCTGCACGACCAGGGCATGATCTACCACTTCGTCAACGCCCAGTTCGACGCCATGCCGCGCCGGGAGTTCCGCAACTACCTGGAGTGGGCGAGCCGCAAGAACGAGAACGTCACCTTCGGTGAGGAGGTCCTGTCCGTCGACTTCGACGGGGTCTTCGTGATCCGGACCGGCAAGCGGACCCTGACCGCGGACCACGTGTCCCTCGGCATCGGCAGCCGGCCCTGGGTGCCCGAGCACGCCCGCGGCCTGCTGGGCGAGTCGCAGTTCCACGTCAGCGACTTCGTGCGGCGGTCCGGCGGCCTCGGCGGGCGGCGGGTCGGCGTGGTGGGCGGAGGCCAGTCCGGCGCGGAGGCCTTCCTCGACCTGATCTCCCGCCCGGAGGGGGAGCGCCCGGCCCATGTGGCGTGGATATCCCGGCGTGACAACTTCTTCCCCATCGACGACTCGCCGTTCACCAACGACTACTTCACGCCCTCCTTCTCCGACCACTTCTTCTCGCTCGACCGCGCCCAGCGCGAGGCGTTCAACGACCGGCAGCTCCTGGCCAGCGACGGTGTCTCGCCCGCCACCCTCAAGGAGATCTACCAGCGCTGCTACACCCGCCACTTCGTGGAGGGCGACCAGAAGCTCATCGCGCTGTACCCGGACCGCACCGTCACCGAGGTGAGCGGCGGCGACGGCGCCTGGGAACTCACCCTGGAGCCGGGGAACCGGCCGCGTGCCGTCGAACGGCTCACCGCGGACGTCGTCGTCTGGGCGACCGGATTCCGGCCGGCCCGCCCGGACATGCTGGCGCCGCTCGCCGGCCGGCTGGAGTGGGAGGACGAGGAGATCCGTATCGACCGGGACTTCGCCGCGTGCTGGGACGGACCGCCCGACCACGGCATCTTCGTCCAGAACGGCGTCCGCCGGCAGCGCGGCCTGGCCGATCCCAACCTCAGCCTGATCGCCTGGCGCAGCCGCCGGATCCTCGACCGGCTGCTGGGCGTCAAGACCGAGGAGCAGTGCGACTCCTTCCTGAGGTGGTCCTCGGAACCGGCCGTCGACAAGTTCCCGCAGGGAGCGTGATCGCCCGTGGCGGGAATCCGGATCGCCGTGGTGGGCGCCGGGATCATCGGCTGCCTCGTGGCGCGGGAGCTGGCCGCGCGCGCACCGCACGCCACGATCACCGTCCTGGACCGGGACGCGATCGGCAGCGGCGCCAGCCGCCGCTCGGCCGGCCTGCACCTGCCGCGGGGCGCGACCGAGCGGCTGCGCGCGATGACCCGGTACAGCCAGGACTACTACGACCGGCTCAGGCACGAGCGGCCCGCGCTGCCGATCCACCCGACGGCCGTGTCCGTGGTGTCCGCCACCGCCGACGACCGGGCGGTCCGCGAGACGTACCTCGCCGGGGCCGAGCCCGTCCGGGCGGAGCACCGGGACCTCCCGGCCGTCGGCATCCCGGCGGACGCGTCGGTCTGGCGGGTGAGCGGCGGACACCACACCGTCGTCCACGACCTGACCTGCGCGCTCGCCCGGGATCTGCGCTCCCGCGTCGACTTCCGCGAGGGCGTCGCCGTCACGGCCGTGCAGCCGGGGAGCGGTGGTGTGGTGCTGCGGCTGAGCACGGGCGACACGCTCACCGCCGACCGGGTGGTGCTGGCGCCCGGACCGTGGACCGCCGACCCGGCGCTGGCGCCGTTCGCCGCGCCGTCGGGGGCCCGGGTGAAGAAGGTGGTCGCCCTGCACATCGAGCAGCGCCCGGCCCCGACGGACGGCGCGATCGTCTTCCAGGACGACGACGCCTTCCTGCTGCCGCTGCCCGAGCGGGGGCACTGGCTGTACAGCTTCACCCGCACGGAGTGGGACGTCGACCCCGGGACGGTGGCCCGGGGCCTGAGCCCGGAGGACCTGGAGGAGGCGCGCGGCACGCTGCGCAGCTGGGCGCCCGCACTCGTCGAGCACGCGGGGTCGGGCCGCGTCTTCTGCGACGCCTACAGCCCGGGCCGGGAACCGGTCGTCGACGCGGTGGACGACGGGGGACGCGTGGTGTTCGCCGGTGCCGCGAACGGCTGCGGGTACCGGCTCGCCCCGGCCATCGCCCGGGAGGCGGCCGATCTGGTCCTGGGGGTGGTCGCCTGAAGCGGAAGGCGGGACCCGATGCCGCGGTGGTCGAACGTCGCGGTGGCCGAAGACCATCGCCGACAACCCACCGCGGCCATCGGCTTCTTGCGGCGGTATCGGCCCTGTAGCAAGATCGACCGGACTTTTCAGCCCGCCATTCGGATTGAGGTTTTCTGCTGATGGAGTGGGGCGTTCTCGCGGTCGTCGCAGTGGCCGGATTGCTGTCCGGTGCCGTGAACTCCATAGCCGGTGGCGGTTCCTTGCTGCTCTTTCCGGCACTGGTCGGAGTCGGCCTTCCGACGCAGGCCGCGAATGTCACGAATTCCGTCGCCAACTGGCCGGGATTCGCGGGGCAGGTCTACGGTTTCGCACCCGAGCTGAAGTCCGAGCCGAGAGGCCGGATGGTGCTGCTGTCGGTGCTCACCGCCGTCGGGACGGTGGCCGGCTCGGTGCTGCTGCTGGTCACGAGCAGCAAGAGCTTCGACACGTTCGTACCGGCCCTGGTGCTCTTCGCGAGCCTGCTGCTGGCCGGCCAGAAGCAGGTGAAGAAGCTGGTACGGGCGGCAAGCCCGGCCACCGGCGACGAGCGCCGCGAGCGTGTCGTACCCCTGGCGGTGGTCATGACCGCCGCCGGGGTGTACGGCGGCTACTTCGCCGGCGCGCTCGGCGTGATCATGCTGGTGTCGCTGGCCATGACCACGTCCGAGAGCCTGCACCGCCTCAACGCGCTCAAGGCGGCGCTCTCCCTGGTCAACTCGACGGTCACCCTGCTGATCTTCGCCCTCTTCGGCCCCGTCGACTGGGCCCTGGCACTCGTCGCCGCCCCGACCGCCCTGATCGGCGGCTACCTGGGCGCGAAGGTGTCCCGCTGGATGAACGAGGAACTCCTGCGCTGGACGGTGGTGACCATCGGCGTCACGGTGTCGGTGATCCTCTTCACCACCTGAGCGCCTGCGGCGTCAGCGCAGCGTGACGTGCTCGGGGCGGAGTTCGGCCGTCGACCGTACGCCCAGCAGCTGCATGGTGCGGACGATCTCGGTGCGCAGGATGTCCACCGCCCGGCGGACACCGCGTTCGCCGCCCGCCATCAGGCCGTACAGATAGGCCCGGCCGATCAGGCAGGCGTCGGCGCCGCGGGCGATCGCGGCGACGATGTCCGCGCCGGACAGGATCCCGCCGTCCAGCCAGATCTCCGCCTCCTCCTGGATCTCGTCGCGGACCCTCGGCAGCAGCTCCAGCGGGGTCGGCGCCCGGTCCAGCTGGCGGCCGCCGTGGTTGGACAGCAGCACCGCGTCCGCGCCGTGCTTGACGACGTCCCGGGCGTCCTCCGTGCTCTGGATCCCCTTCACCACGAGCTTCCCGGGCCAGCTCTGCCGCACCCAGTCCAGGTCCTCGTAGTCGAGCCCCGGGTCGAACATCGCGTTGATCAGCTCGGCCACCGTGCCGTCCCAGGAGCTGAGGGACGCGAAGGTGAGGGGCTCGGTGGTGAGCAGGTTCAGCCACCAGGACGGATGGGTCGCCCCGTCCAGGAACGTGCTGAGCGAGAGCCGGGGCGGGATGGTCAGGCCGTTGCGCAGGTCCCGCAGCCGGGACCCGCCCACGGGGGTGTCCACGGTCAGCAGGAGCGTGTCGTACCCGGCCTCCTCGGCCCGCCGCATCAGCTCCGCGCCCGCCCCGCGGTCGTGCCACACGTACAGCTGGAACCACCTGCGCGCGTCCGGCGCGGCCCGGGCGACGTCCTCGATCGACGTCGTCCCCATCGTGGACAGGGCGTACGGGATGCCGGCCTGCTCGGCGACCGCGACGACGGCCCGTTCGCCCTCGTGGTGCATCATGCGGGTGAACCCGGTCGGGGCGAAGGCGAACGGCAGCGCCGACCGCTTGCCCAGGATCTCCGTGCCGGTGTCCGGATCGGCCACCCCGCGCAGCACGTGCGGATGGAACTCGATGTCCCGGAACGTCCGCCGGGCCCGGCGCAGGCTGATCTCGCCCTCCGCCGCCCCGTCGGTGTAGTCGAACACCGCCCGGGGCGCCCGCCTGCGGGCGAGGCGGCGCAGATCGGGGATGGAGTACGCCGTCGACAGCCGGCGGTCGGTCGGGTTCGGCACGAACGGCCTCGGACGCAGGAGCTGGGCCACCTCACGGGGCCGCGGCAGGCGTCGTTTCGTCACGGAGTACCTTCCTCTGTCCTCAGGCGACGCGCGCGGGCAGGGGCTTGCGGCTGGTGACGGCCAGCCGGTTGAAGGTGTTGATCACGCTGATCGACCACACGACCGCCGTGTACTGCTCCTTGGTGAACACCGAGGTCGCCTGCGCGTAGAGGTCGTCGGGCACGTCCTGGCTCTGCGACAGCTTGCTGATGGTCTCGGTGAGCGCGAGCGCGGCCCGCTCCTGGGGGCTGTACAGATCCGTCTCCCACCAGGCGGCCACCAGATGCAGCCGGCGGTCGTCCTCGCCCAGCCGGCGGGCGTCGCGCGTGTGCAGGTCGAGGCAGTACGCGCAGCCGTTGATCTGCGACGCCCTGATCTTGACGAGTTCGATGAGCCGCATGTCGAGCCCGGCTTCGACGGCCGCCTTTTCGACGAGGTCCCGGATGTCCCGGAGTTGTCCGAAGACCTGGGGGAGTTCGTTTCCCACATTTATGCGTCGCTCTGTCATGCCGACCAATTGTCGGTGTTTCCCTGCGGGGAATGCAGCGGCTTTTTTCAGCCTTCCCGGCGGTGCAGGAGGATGGAGAGCAAGGGGCGTGAATGCGAATGTGCGGGAAACGTGACCGTATGCCGGGGAAGGCGTGCCCGCGCGGAACACGGAGTGCTCGCGCGGGCGGTCCGGTCCGCCCCGGCGTCGGCTAGGGTCGCACAGGTCACGACGGTTCTGGGGGCAGCATGCGACTGAGAGTGGAGTTCACCACCGAGCCCTTCGACCTCGACGAGGCACCCGCGCACGCGCTGGTCGCCCGCGAGGTCGTGGAGGCCGCCGAACTGGACGCCGTGGACGTCGGCCCGTTCGGCAACACCGCCGAGGGCGGTGCCGATGCGGTGCTCACCGCCGTGGACGCGCTGCTCCGCAAGACCCTGGAAGCGGGCGCCACCCGGGTCTCCCTCCAGGTCAACGTGATCGAGGAGGACGAGGCATGAGCGGCGCCGGGGACGAGCCGTTCATTGCGGCCGTGAAGCCCCTGGTCGACGCCATGGGCGGCGAGATGATCCCGCCCGACGAGGCCGGTCCCGACGACGTCGTCCTGTCCTGGGAGGGCCGCGACGCCGTCGCCGTGCGGCTGCCGCAGCTCGCCGACTCCCTCGACCACATCCTGGCCGCCATGGAGCGCCGCAAGGGCATGCCGCTGGCCGACCTGGACCGCAAGGCCAAGCAGGAGGTCGTGCGGATACTCGAGGCGCGTGGCGCCTTCTCCGTACGGCACGGGGTGGAGACCGTGGCGAGCGCCCTGGGCGTCAGCCGCTTCACCGTCTACAACTACCTCAACCGCGAGAAGGGGGCCTGACCGGGCCCGCCCGGTTTCGCCCCCTCGTCGGGTTTCGCCGCCTCGCCGGGTTTCGTCACACGGAATTTTCAACAAACTGTTGACGTGTTGTCGTGGGAGGGCGTTAGCTATCGGCACGCCCGTTCAGCACGAAGGCCGTACCCGGCCACGGAGGCTCCCGTGACTTCCAGTTCCATGCCGCCGGGCCTGGCCCGGTTCAACGCTCTCGAGGAGCACGCGGCCTACACCGCGCTCCATGAGCGTTGCGCCTCCACGGCGTGGGCGAAGCGGCTGCTCGCCGCCCGCCCCTACGCCACCGCCGAGGCCCTGTACACCGCGAGCGACGCCGCCATGGCGGAGCTGACGGCAGAGGACCTCGCGGAGGCGATGGCCGGCCACCCGCCCATCGGCCGCCCGAAGCCCGGCGACCCCACCTCGGCCCGGGAGCAGCGCGGCATGGCCGGCGCCTCCGACGAGCTCAAGGCGGAGATGCTGGAGCTGAACCTCGCCTACCAGGAGAAGTTCGGTCATGTCTTCCTGATCTGCGCCACCGGCCGGACCGGCGAGCAGATGCGCGACGCGGTCAGGGAACGGATCGGCAACACGCCGGAGCGGGAGCGGGAGATCGTCCGCACCGAACTGGGGAAGATCAACCGCATCCGCCTGGCCCGACTCGTCGAAGAGGACTGACAGCAGCATGAGCACCTCCGCCACCGCATCCGTGTCCACGCACATCCTGGACACGTCCGTCGGCCGCCCCGCCGAGGGCGTCGCCGTCCACCTCTTCGCCCGCTCGGGGCGCGAGGCCGACTGGCAGGCGCTCGGCGGCTCCGCGACCGACGCGGACGGGCGGTGCAAGGACCTGCCGGCGCTGCCGGAAGGCACCACCCACGTACGGCTCGACTTCGCGGTGGAGCCGTACTTCGAGAAGAAGCAAGCCGATGCGCAGCAGGACGCCCCCGCGAATCGGGACAGCGGTGCCGTGTTCTTCCCCGAGGTGGCGATCACCTTCGCCGTGACGCCCGGGGAGCACTACCACGTACCGCTGCTGCTCAACCCGTTCGGCTACTCCGTATACCGAGGGAGCTAGCTACTCATGCCCACCATTCTGGGACAGAACCAGTACGGCAAGGCCGAGAACCGAGTCGTCAAGATCACGCGGGACGGCGCCACCCACCACATCAAGGACATGAACGTCTCCGTGTCGCTGAGCGGCGACATGGAAGAGGTCCACTACTCCGGCTCGAACGCCAACGTCCTGCCCACCGACACCACCAAGAACACGGTGTACGCGTTCGCCAAGGAGCACGGCATCGAGTCCGCCGAGCAGTTCGGCATCCACCTCGCCCGGCACTTCGTGACCTCGCAGGAGCCGATCAAGACGGCCCGGATCCGCATCGAGGAGTACGCCTGGGAGCGGATCGAGGCCTCCGACGCCAACTCGCAGTTCATCGGCGCCGACGAGGTCAAGCACTCCTTCGTGCGCAAGGGCCAGGAGGTCCGGCTGACCCAGATCACCTACGACGGCTCGTCGTGGGAGGTCATCTCGGGCCTGAAGGACCTCGTCGTGATGAACTCGACCAACTCCGAGTTCTGGGGCTACGTCAAGGACAAGTACACGACGCTGAAGGAGGCCTACGACCGCATCCTGGCCACCCAGGTCGCCGGCCGCTGGCGGTTCAACTGGACCGACGACGACCAGCGCATGCCCCACTGGGAGAAGTCCTACGAGCAGACGAAGAAGCACATGCTCCAGGCCTTCGCCGAGACGTACTCGCTCTCGCTCCAGCAGACGCTGTACCAGATGGGCGCGCGGATCATCAACAACCGCAGCGAGATCGACGAGGTCCGCTTCTCCCTCCCGAACAAGCACCACTTCCTGGTTGACCTGGAGCCGTTCGGGCTCAAGAACGACAACGAGGTGTACTTCGCGGCCGACCGCCCCTACGGCCTGATCGAGGCGACGATCCTGCGCGACGGCTGCGAGGCGAGGATCCCCGTGGACCTCACCAACCTCTGACGTCCCTTCCGGCCTTCCCTCTTTCGGCACCCGTGGCCGGGGAACCCTTCTCCTCGGCCACGGCACTCAAACTCCCCGGGTCCTGCCGTGCCCCTCCATCTCAGCGCAAAGGACGAACCATGGCAGCAGCCCAGCGCATCGTCATCGACAACTGTGCGATCGCGACCGTCGACGCCGACGACACCGAGTACGCCTCCGGGCATGTCGTCCTGGCCGGCAACCGCATCGAGTCGCTCGGCGCGGGCAAGGCCCCCGAGGGCCTGGAGAACGTCGTACGCCGTATCGACGCCTCCGGTCACCTCGTCACCCCCGGACTGATCAACACCCACCACCACTTCTACCAGTGGATCACCCGGGGCCTGGCCACGGACCACAACCTCTTCGACTGGCTGGTCGCGCTGTATCCCGTCTGGGCCCGCATCGACGAGCCGATGGTGCGCGCGGCGGCCCAGGGCTCGCTCGCGATGATGGCCCGCGGCGGCGTCACCACCGCCATGGACCACCACTACGTCTTCCCGCACGGCTCCGGCGACCTGTCCGGCGCGATCATCACCGCCGCCCGCGACATGGGCGTCCGCTTCACCCTCGCCCGCGGCTCCATGGACCGCAGCGAGAAGGACGGCGGCCTGCCCCCGGACTTCGCCGTCGAGACCCTGGACGGCGCGCTGGCCGCCACCGAGGACACCGTCCGGCAGCACCACGACTCCTCGTTCGACTCGATGACCCAGGTCGCCGTCGCGCCCTGCTCGCCCTTCTCCGTCTCCACCGAGCTGATGCGGGACGGCGCCCAGCTGGCCCGCCGTCTCGGTGTACGGCTCCACACCCACGGTTCGGAGACCGTGGAGGAGGAGAAGTTCTGCCATGAACTGTTCGGCATGGGCCCGACCGACTACTTCGAGTCCACCGGCTGGCTCGGCGAGGACGTGTGGATGGCGCACTGCGTCCACATGAACGACTCCGACATCGCCGCCTTCGCCCGCACGCGGACCGGCGTCGCGCACTGCCCCTCGTCCAACGCCCGCCTCGCCGCCGGCATCGCCCGCGTCCCCGACATGCTCGCGGCCGGCGTCCCGGTCGGCCTCGGCGTCGACGGCACCGCCTCCAACGAGTCCGGCGAACTCCACACCGAGCTGCGCAACGCCCTCCTCATCAACCGCCTCGGTGCGCACAAGGAGGCCGCCCTGAACGCCCGCCAGGCGCTGCGCCTGGGCACCTACGGCGGCGCCCAGGTGCTGGGCCGGGCGGCGGAGACCGGCTCCCTGGAGCCGGGCAAGCTCGCCGACCTGGTGCTGTGGAAGCTGGACACGCTCGCCCACGCCTCCATCGCCGACCCGGTGACCGCCCTGGTCTTCGGCGCGGCGGCCCCGGTCACCGCCTCCTTCGTGGGCGGCCGGCAGATCGTCGAGGACGGGCGGCTGCTCACGGCCGACGAGGACGCCATCGCCCGCGCCACGCGGGACGAGGCCCGGCGGCTGGCGAGGATCGCCGCGCAGGGCTGACCACCCGGATGACTCCGGCCGGGAGGGACGGCTCCCGGCCGGTGGCCGCGGACCCGAGCGGGGTCCACGGCGGTCGTCTCCGGGGCGCGCGAGCACGCGTGCGCCCCGGAACGGCCATTGCCCGTCCGCCGCATGTCCGGTCCCGCACGACCACCCGCACCACCTCCTTGACACCCACGGCCGTCATCCGACGCAGCCGTGTAACCGACCGGAGGGAAGCCGCCGTGGCCGACCACCCCGTTGACGAAAAACTCCCCGCGCTCAAGATGGCGACGACCGGCCTGCAGCATGTGGCCGCCATGTACGCGGGAGTCGTCGCCCCACCTCTGATCGTCGGCGCGGCCATCGGCCTGACCGCCACCGACCTGACCTTCCTCACCGGCGCCTGCCTGTTCACTGCGGGCCTCGCCACGTTCCTGCAGACCATCGGCATCTGGAAGATCGGCGCCCGGCTGCCGTTCGTCAACGGCGTCACCTTCGCCGGTGTCGCCCCGATGACCGCGATCGTCGCCTCCACCGAGGACAAGTCCGACGCCCTGCCGGTCATCTTCGGCGCGGTGATCGTCGCCGGACTCCTCGGCTTCCTGGCCGCCCCCGTCTTCTGCAAGGCGGTCCGCTTCTTCCCACCGGTGGTGACGGGCACGGTCATCACCCTGATCGGCATCTCCCTGCTCCCGGTCGCCTTCGGCTGGGCGCAGGGCCCCGACCCGGCCGCGCACGACTACGGTTCGGCGACCAACCTGGGGCTGGCCGCCGGCACCCTCGTCGTGGTCCTGCTGCTGCGGCGCTTCACCCGGGGCTTCGTCAAGCAGATCGCGGTGCTGCTCGGCCTGGTCGCGGGCACGCTCATCGCGATTCCGTTCGGCGCCACGGACTTCGGCCCGGTCGCGGACGCGGCGGTCATCGGCTTCCCCACGCCCTTCCACTTCGGCGCCCCGCAGTTCCAGCTCGCCGCGATCCTCTCCCTGTGCGTGGTGATGGTGGTGTCGATGACCGAGTCGACCGCCGACATGCTGGCGCTGGGGGAGATCGTCGACCGCCCGGCCGACGAGAAGACCATCGCGGCCGGCCTGCGCGCCGACACTCTCGGCTCGGCGATCAGCCCGCTCTTCAACGGCTTCATGTGCAGCGCCTTCGCGCAGAACATCGGCCTGGTCGCCATGACGAAGATCCGCAGCCGGTACGTCGTCGCTGCCGGTGGCGGGTTCCTGGTGCTGATGGGCCTGTGCCCGATGGCGGCCTCGCTGATCGCCGTCGTCCCGCGCCCGGTGCTCGGCGGGGCGGGCGTGGTCCTGTTCGGCTCGGTCGCGGCCAGCGGCATTCAGACCCTGGTCCGGGCCGGCCTGGAGAAGGACAACAACGTCCTGATCGTGGCCGTCTCCCTGGCCGTCGGCATCATCCCGATCACGGCGCCGGAGTTCTACCACGCCTTCCCGGAGACGGCGCGGATCGTACTGGACTCGGGCATCTCGACGGGCTGCGTCGCGGCGGTCCTGCTGAACCTGGTCTTCAACCACCTGGGCCGACGCGACCGGGACGCACACGACGTGACCCACCCGATGGAGGCGGGCGAGGAGATCACGGGCGTCCCCCGAGCCCCGGCAGCACCGTGAGATCGGCGAAAACAGCTCCGAACTCCGCTTAGGCTTCTGCCTCGGTCAACTCACCGTTGACCGGGGGGACAGGGGACGAGGGGGAGACGGACCGATGAACCACGCGACCGAGGTGTTCCGGCCGTTGCAGGCGGACGATCCGCCCATGGTGGCCGGATATCGCCTGGTGGCTCGGCTGGGCGCGGGCGGCATGGGCCGGGTGTACCTGTCGCACACGCAGGGCGGCCGGCCGGTGGCGATCAAGGTGGTGCGCCCGGAGCTGGCCGACGACCCGGCCTTCCGGCGCCGGTTCCGCCGGGAGGTGGAGGCGGCCCGGCGGGTCCGGGGCGCGTACACGGCCGAGCTGATCGACGCCGACGCGGACGGCACACCGCCCTGGGCGGCCACGCTGTACGTGCCCGGCCCGTCCCTGACGGAGGCCGTGGCCCGGCGCGGACCGCTGCCGGCGCCCGCGGTGCTGTGGCTGATGGCGGGGGTGGCCGAGGCGCTGCAGGCCATCCACGGCGCGGGCATCGTGCACCGGGACCTCAAGCCGTCGAACGTGCTGCTGGCCGCCGACGGGCCGCGGGTGATCGACTTCGGCATCTCGCTGGCCTCCGACTTCACCTCGCACACCGCCACGGGCGCCACCGTCGGCACTCCGCACTTCATGGCTCCCGAGCAGGCGTCCGGCGGCGAGGTCACGGCGGCGACCGACGTCTTCGCGCTGGGCCAGACGGCGGCCTTCGCGGCGCTGGGCCGGCCGCTGTACGGGGACGGCTCCGCGGTCGGTGTGCTGTACCGGATCGTGCACGACGAACCCGACCTGTCCGTGCTGCCCGAGCAGCTCCGTCCGCTTTTCGCCCGGTGCCTGGCCGCCGCCCCGGAGGACCGGGCCGGTCTGGCGGAGATCGTCGAGTGGTGCCGGCGGGGGCTGGGCGCGGACGCCGAGGCGGGCGCGGGCCCGGCCGTCTGGCGGGACGTCATGGGGCCGGAGGTGACGGTCCCCTCCCCGGCGGACCTCGACGCCACCTGGGCCTCCCCGGCGACCCTCGATCCGACCAGGGTGCACATGCAGCCGCTGGTCGTCACGCAGCCGCAGACACGACCGCAGGGACCGGAGGAGAGACGGGCGCGCAGACGGCGCTCCGCCCTGATCACGACCGCGGCCGTGACGGCGGGGGCGCTGGTGCTGACCGGCCTGGCGTGGATGGTCGCGGACGCGGGGAACAGATTCGGCGACTGGGTGGCGGGCGCACCGTCGACGCCCGGCCCGGAGAAGTCCGGACGGTCGGCCGCGCCGGAGTCGTCGACGGGGGCGCGCTCGGGCTCCGGGCCCGCGTCGGGAGCGGAGGCGGAGGCGGGCGGAGGAGCTCCGGAAGCGTCCAGTCCGTCCCCGGCCGCGTCCAAGTCACCGCAGGTCGCCACGCAGGCCTCACTGCTGCTGAACGCGAAGACCTCGCTCAGCTTCGAGAGGCCGCTCTGGCGCGACGACCGCAAGGGAGACATCCGCTTCAACTGTGAGAACCCCAGCTGCGAGCTGGAGAGCGACACCAGCGTCTTCGTGCAGATGTTCACCGACGAGGCGGTTTCCCTCGACGAGTGCCGGCTCATGCTCGGCGCTGCCGACCGCCACCGCTGGACTTTGGCCTCGGTGGCGGCAGGGAGTCAGATCTGCGCCAAGCACCCCTCCGGGGACATCGCCCTGCTCGTGGTCCAGACGAAGTCGACCGCGCTGCCGGAGCTCGCCTCCCTCATGGTGGACATGACCGTCTGGAAGAAAGCGGCCTAGAGTCCGAACAGGCCCGGGTCCGACGCCAGTTTCCTGAAGTGCTCCTGGGGGCCCGGGACCAGCTTGCGGGCCTTCAGGTCCATCAGACCGCCGACGGCCGTGATCTCGGCCGCCACCGTGCCGTCCGCCTTGCGGACCGTCTGCTCGATACGGAACGTCTTGCCTTCACCCCAGGCGAAGGCGCAGGTCACCTCGACCTCGTCGCCCGCGAGCAGCTCGCGCTTGTAGCGGATGGTGGTCTCCAGGGCGACCGGGCCCACGCCGCTGCCGATGAGGGCGGACTGGCTGATCCCCGCGGCCCGCAGTAACGACCAGCGGGCGTGTTCCGCGTAGTTCAGGTACACGCTCTGGTTGAGGTGACCCTGCACGTCGGTCTCGTAACCGCGGACGGTCACCGGGACGGAAAACGGCTCGCTCATGGCTTCCCTTCTCACACCGGGCACGCGTGGCGCACGCAACGATCCACCGATCTTGGCATGCTCATCACGCCCGGCGGGGCGAGGCCAGGAGATAGCGGGTCCCGGTGCGCGGCTCGCGGTGCTCGCTCACCTGCCAGCCTGCCCCTTCCAGGGTGGCCGCGCAGGTCCGCAGCGCCTCGCCGTCCGGCTCGTACACGGCGACGGCCTCCGGCTGCGGGGTCTCCCGCACCCGGTAGCCCCCGTCGTCCCGCCCGGCCGGGTGGTGTCCGGCCGCCTCCAGCGCGAGTGCGGCGGCCTGCACGAGATGCGTACGCTCCCAGCCGCACGGCCGCTCCACCGCGCCGTCCGGGTTGGTCATCCGGCGCAGCTCCAGCAGCCCCTGCCAGGCGCTGTGCACCTCACGGCGCCGGGCGGGCCCGGTCTCCGGCGCCGCCTCCTCGCCGCCGGCGCGCGCGGCGAACACACCGGCGGCGGCGGGGGCCTCGGTGGCGGGCTCGTGCACCTGCATGACGCCCTGCCGCACCCGGTGGCCCTCCGGCGTCAGAAAGTGATCGTGCGGTGGCCGTGGATGCCGGAAGGCGAGCCCCCGCTTCACCAGCGCCGCGAGCTGTGCCTCCGTGCCCCGCAGCCGGCCGGTCACCGGGTCGGCGGCGTCGATGACCCGCCGCTGTGCGGCGGTCGGCGGTCGGGTCACGGCACGCTCCTCTCCGGCACGGGACAGGCCCCGGGGCACTCGCCCCACCTGCTGGAAGGCTACGACCCGCCACTGACAATCGCGCCTACTGCCGGTACCCGCCGAGGAACCGCCCGATCCGCCCGATCGCCGCCTCCAGGTCGTCGGCGTAGGGGAGAGTCAGGATGCGGAAGTGGTCGGGGGTGGGCCAGTTGAAGCCGGTGCCCTGGACCACCTGGATCTTCTCCCGCAGCAGCAGGTCCAGGACGAACTTCTCGTCGTCGTGGATCTTGTGCACCTTGGGGTCGAGACGCGGGAACGCGTACAGCGCCCCCTTCGGCTTCACGCACGTCACGCCGGGGATCTCGTTCAGCTTCTCCCAGGCCACGTCGCGCTGCTCGCGCAGCCGGCCGCCCGGCAGGGTGAGGTCGCGGATGGACTGCCGCCCGCCGAGCGCGGCCTGGATGGCGTACTGGGCGGGCGCGTTGGCGCACAGCCGCATGGAGGCCAGCATCGTGAGGCCCTCCAGGTAGTCCTTGGCGTGCTGCCTCGGGCCCGTCACCACCAGCCAGCCGGAGCGGAAGCCCGCCACGCGGTACGTCTTCGACAGGCCGCAGAAGGTGAGCACCACCAGGTCGGGGGCGAGCGCGGCGGCCGAGTGGTGCACGGCGTCGTCGTAGAGGATCTGGTCGTAGATCTCGTCGGCGAACACCATCAGGCCGTGCCGCCGGGCGAGGTCGAGGATGCCCTCGACGATCTCCTTCGGGTAGACCGCGCCGGTGGGGTTGTTGGGGTTGATGATGACCACGGCCTTCGTACGGTCCGTGATCTTCGACGCCATGTCGTCCAGGTCCGGGTACCAGTCGGCCTGCTCGTCGCAGAGGTAGTGGACCGCCTTGCCGCCCGCGAGGGTCGTCACGGCCGTCCAGAGGGGGAAGTCCGGGGCGGGGATGAGGATCTCGTCGCCGTCCTCCAGCAGCGCCTGGACCGCCATCGAGACGAGCTCGGACACGCCGTTGCCGAGGAAGACGTCGTCGACGCCGACCTCCAGGCCCAGCGTCTGGTAGCGCTGGGCAACCGCGCGGCGGGCGGAGAGGACGCCGCGCGAGTCGGTGTAACCGTGCGCCTGCGGCAGCATCCGGATCATGTCCTGGAGGATCTCCTCCGGCGCCTCGAACCCGAAGAGCGCGGGGTTGCCGGTGTTCAGGCGCAGCACACTGTGCCCCGCCTCCTCCAGCGCGTTGGCGTGCTCTATCACCGGGCCGCGGATCTCGTAACAGACCTCGCTCAGCTTGCTCGACTGCCGGAACTCCATGCGCTGCTTCCCCTCGCCGACTGTGTTGCTTGGTTTTACCAAGTAGCCGCTTGGAAAGTCCAACAACTTGTCTAGACTGCGTCGCATGCCACCTCGCCGCAGCTACGACCAGTACTGTTCCGCCGCCCGCGCCCTCGACGTCGTCGGCGACCGCTGGACCCTCCTGATCGTCCGGGAGCTCCTCGCCGGTCCCCGCCGCTACACCGACCTGCACGCGGACCTGCCCGGCGTCAGCACGGACGTACTCGCCTCGCGGCTGAAGGACATGGAGCGCGACGGCCTCGCGACCCGCCGCCGGCTGCCCCCGCCCGGTGCGGCGTACGTATACGAACTCACCTCCCGGGGACGGGAGTTGCTGCCCGTGCTCCAGGCGCTGGGAGCGTGGAGCCAGGCGGAACTCGGGGAGCGGCGGCCGACGGACGCGGTACGGGCGCACTGGTTCGCCCTGCCCCTGCTGCGCCTGCTGGACGGGGAGGGGCTCGTCGAAGTCCGCCTGGAGGAAGGGCAGTTCCACCTGCGCGCCGGTGCCGAGGAGGGGCCCGTGTACGGGGACGGGCCCGCTCCCGGGGAGCCGGACGCCCGGCTGGTCCTGGACACCGGCACGTGCACGGCGCTCAGCCGGGGGGAGCTGAGCCTGGCCCGGGCCGTGCGGGAGGGCCGGGTCGAGGTGAGCGGCGAGGGCACGCTCGCCAAGGCGCTCCGCGAGGCATGAGAGAAGGCCCGCGTGATGCGGGCCTTCTGATGAAGTATCAGGCACTCGGCCTGATGTCATGTCAGGCGCTCGGCGGCACCCGCACCGGCCGTCCCGCGCCGCGCGTCAGCGCGTACCCGGCGACACCCGCCAGCGCGGCCAGCACGCCGCCCATCCCCGTCCACACCCACCGGTCCGACCACCAGCCGGACGCCCAGCCGTCCTGGGGCTGGAGTCCCGCCAGTACCGCCGCGTTCTCCTGCTGGTCCTCGGACTTCGTCGCGATGCCCGGCACCAGCGGCTCGGCCAGTGAGCCGTCCACCGCCGCCGCGCCGCCGATGTCCCTGGAGTCGGCCCGGACCTCTGCGTCGACCGGGAGGCCCAGGTCGGAGGTCGGGACGCCGGTCGCCGTCAGGCGGATGTAGTAGGTACCGGGCAGCGGGTCGTTGGCCCACGGCTCCGACCAGGCGCGGACCGTGCGCAGCACGCAGGCCAGCTCCACGGAGGGCGTGTCCGCCGCCGCGGCGCGGGTCTGCGCCCCGTACTGGCAGGCCTGGCGGCGGCGCAGGCCGTCGTAGACGTCGATCTGCCAGGTCTGCGCGGCGTGGGTGTCCGGCAGCTTCACCGTCGCCCTGACCGTGGGGCGCTGTCCGGTGTCGGCGGGGAACGACCAGTACAGGTAGTCGCCCGTGGAGCCGCTCGCCGTGGCCCGCTGCCCCTGCTCGATCTCCGTGGCCGTACGGAAGGACGTGCCCGCCTGCCGGGGCGCCGCACCGCCGTCCCGCGACGCACTCGGCCACGGGTCGGCCGCCGCCGGCGCGGCCGCCAGTCCGAGGGTCAGCAGCGCGGCGCTCAACGCACGTATCGTTCGCATCAGTTGGTCCTCCAGACCGCGACCCGCCAGCGCGACAGCCAGCCCCAGACGAGACCGGCGAGGAAGCCGGTGAGAATCAGCGCGCCGAGCAGCCACCAGCCGCGGCCGAGGCCGAAGGAGGCCACGTCACCCGCCTGGCTCGGGCCGTCCACGACGTCGACCGTCAGCTCCAGCGGCAGCCCGGGCGTGGTCTTCACCCCGGAGGCCGGCGAGAAGGAGTGGGTGACCGCCAGGCACACGGTCTCCGCGGCCGGCTTGCCGCCGTCGGCGTCGTCACGCTCGGGCTCTGGGTACCTCAGCCCCGTCGAGATCACATCCGTACGGCCGTCGCCCGCCGCCTCGCCGCGCACGATCTCCCGGCCGTGCACCGTGACCGCCCGCAGCAGCACCCCGTAGCCGGGGTTCACGGCCCGGTCGGCCGCCACGCTCACCGAGGCCCGCAGCTCCTGGCCCGGCAGCACGTCCACCCGGTACCAGCGCTGCTGTCCGAACTCCTCCCGGTCCGTGTACAGCCCGGACTCCAGCGCCGGTGCCTCGGTGCACTCCTCGGCGCCCTTGACCGGTACCGGCGTCACCACCGGATCGGCCGCCCGGTCCACCAACTGGTTGACCCGGTCGGTGAGTTCGTCCTGGTGCTCCACCGAGGTGTACGTGCCGCCGGTGGCCTCGGCGATGCAGCTCAGCTGCCTGCTCAGCTTGGCCGTCGGCACCAGGCCCAGCGTGTCGATGGTCAGGCCGATGCCCTTGGCGGCGATCTCGCGGGCCACCTCGCACGGGTCGAGCGGGGCGCAGGTGTCCTCGCCGTCGCTGATCAGCACGATGCGCTTGGAGCCGTTGCCGCCGTCCAGGTCGTCGGCCGCCTTCAGCAGGGCCGGGCCGATCGGCGTCCAGCCGGTCGGGCTGAGCGTGGCGACGGCCGTCTTGGCCTCGGTGCGGTCCAGCGGGCCGACCGGGTAGAGCTGCGCGGTGTCCTTGCAGCCCGTCTTCCGGTCGTCGCCCGGATAGTCGGCGCCGAGGGTGCGGATGCCGAGCTCGACCTCCTCCGGCGTCGCGTCGAGCACCTCGTTGAACGCCTGCTTCGCGGCGGCCATCCGCGACTGCCCGTCGATGTCGCGGGCCCGCATCGAGCCGCTGACATCGAGGACGAGGTCGACCTTGGGGGCGTCCTGGCCGGTGGGTTCACCGGCAGCCGCTCCGGCCGGGAAGGCGAGCCCGGCCGTCAACGCGGCGAGCAGGGCACAGACGCCCGCCGCCAGCCGTTTTCTTGTGATCATCGGCGGATCTTATTGATCAGGGGTGCCGTGCTCCAAAACGTGGCTCAGGCAAGGGGATTGGGCAGGTCGGCCCACTGGTCGCCGGGCGCCTGCGGCGAGAGCCGCATCAGCGTCAGCGCCTTCGTGGGCAGGGGCTCCGCGCGCAGCGCCGCGAGGTCCGGGGTGCGGGGCAGCTCCCGTACGGCCGTCTCCAGGGCCTGCGCGAGCACCGCCCCCGACCCCGCCGTGCCGGCCAGCGCGCCCGCCACCAGCGAGCCGAACAGCTTGCGCCGCAGCGTGCGTTCGTCGTCCGTGACCATGCGGGCGGGCAGGTCGGGCACCGTGATGCCGTGCCGGGCGAGACGGGCCGGGCTGACGCGGATGTCGGCCAGGTCGCGGTAGACCAGCCGCAGCGGATCGCCCGCCGGCGACAGGATCACCAGGAGGTTCTGGCCGTGCGCCTCCAGGGCCACGCCCAGCTCCAGCAGCCGCAGACCGACGGTGAGGGCGAGGCGTGCGAAGGCGGCCAGCCAGGCGGGGGAGCGGGGGAGCTCGGTCGTGGCGAGTGCCGCCACCGGCAGGACCCGTTCGCCGGACGTCGCGTACGTCTTTGGCGGCTCCCGCAGGACGGCCGCGAAGTCGGGGGAGCCGGCCGCCGCCGCGCCCAGGGTGCGGGTCATGTGCAGCAGGCCGTCGGTGTGCGCCGCCGGCGTCCCGGCGAAGTCCGACAGCACCGCGGACGCGGCGACCGAGGCAAGCGAGATGTCCCGCACCGAGGACGTCAGCCGGGCACTGAGCGAGGTCTTGACGTGCGGCCCGCCGGGCAGCGCGAGCGTCCGCAGCGCCATCAGGGGATGCCCGGCGCGCCGCTCCTCGCACACCCGCTTCAGCACATGCGCCGCCTGCCACGGGTGCACCGGCAGCACCACCCGCTCCCCGTCCCGCAGCTCCCGCGGCCACGCCCCCGTCACCAGGCACTCCTCCGCCCGCACCGGCACCAGCCCCAGCTCCACCAGCGGCCGGTGCTCGGGCCCGTAGGCGAGCTGCTCCGCCACCGAGAAACCGGGCCGGGACCGGCACGTGGGATGGAACGGATGCCCGTCGACGATCCGCTGCTCCCACTCCCAGTCGCTCTGCGGCCACCCGTCCGTGGCGCGCCCCTCCTGTCCCGCTCTCGACAGCGCCAGCGAGGCGACGCTGTGCCCGAGTTCGGCGGCGAAGGACGCGGAGTGCGGTACGGCGAGGTCGGTCACCAGCCGGGCCGGATCGTCGTACTCCGCCTCGTCGAGCCGTACGACGGTGACGTACGCGCCGGTCGCGTACGGATCCGGCCGCGGGCCGTGCAGCCGGCGGCCGTCGGACAGGTGCAGGGTCAGCCCGTCCCGTCCCTGCTCGCGGCGGGTGACCCAGGGCAGCGGGTCGTGGGCGAGACCGCGCCACAGACGGGACAGCACGGCCGCCCGGGCACCGGGCAGTTCGGCCTCGTACCGCGGCAGGAGACCGGGCCGCACGACGGCCAGTTCGTCGGCGACCTCGGCCTCGGCGGTGGGGGAACGGTGCACGGGCGGGCTCCTCGGGTACGAATAGGGCGTCACGGCGGGATGACGACGACACGCAGACTGATCATCTCCGCCCGGAAGTCCGGAAATCCTTCAAGGACCGCAGGGAACGAGTGGAACGCGTGGACCTCATGCCCCCGCCCGACGGCGACGACTCCGCCCACGGTGACTGTGCCCATGGTGACTCCGCACACGGTGTCTCCGCCCAGGACGACCCGGTCACCGGCGGCCTCGCCGACCGGGCCGACGCGTACGCCGCCGTGCCGCTGCTGAACTGCCTGCTGCGGGAGGTGGCGCGGCCGGTGAGTGAGACGGTCGAGCACCGGGTGCACCACCTGCCCGGCGTGGACCGCCTGCTGCGCGTGCGCGGCACGCGGCGGCCCGCCCAGCCCGAGGTCCGCACGGCCGGCGGCTGGCACCGTATCGGCCACACCGAGCTGGTCAAACTCGTTGCCGAGGAACTGCGCCGGCACACCGGGCTGTCCAACCACGAACTGCCCGCCGAGATGATCGACAGCCGGGACGCCGTGGCCGCGCTGCTGGCCGCCCGCGCCCGGGCCACCCCGCCCGACGACCCCTACCGGCGCTCGGAGCAGAGCCTCCTCACCGGCCACACCCACCACCCGGCCCCCAAGGCACGCGGCGGCGGCCCCGCCGCCGGCTGGCTGCCCTACGCGCCCGAGGCGTACGCCCGCTTCCCGCTGACCCTGCTCGCGCTGCGCGCGGACACCGTCGTCGAGGAGGGCGACACCTCGGCCCTCGACGCCCTCGGCACGGCCCCGCCCGGCTACCGGCTGCTGCCCGCCCACCCCTGGCAGCTCGACCTGGCCGGCCCCGAGCTCGCCGACGCCTTCGCGGACGGCAGACTCGTCCGGCTCGGCACGACCGCCCCCGACACCTGGCCGACCGCCGCGATCCGCACGCTCTACGCGCCCGGGCACGACCTCTTCCTGAAGTTCAGCCTGGACGTGCGCATCACCAACGACATCCGCCGGCTGTGGCGTCACGACCTGCTCGCCCTGCGCCGGACCGACGCGGCCGTGTGCGCCGCCCTCGACACGTTCGAAGGCCCCCCGGCCTGGCTCGGCGACCGCGGGTACCGCACCGCCGACTTCGCCTTCGAGGCCCTGGCCGTCCTCGTCCGGGACGGCTTCGGAGGCCGTCTCCTGCCCGGTGCGACCCCGCTGCTCGCCGCCGGTCTCGTCGAGGGCTTCGACGGCAGCCCGCTCGACCGGGCCGCCGACCCCGGGGCCTGGTGGGCGGCGTACCTGGCGCGGGTGGTGCCCCCGGCACTGACCGCCTTCGCCCGGCACGGTGTCGTCATCGAGGCGCACCTGCAGAACACCCTGGTCGCCGTGGACGCCGGCGGCATGCCCGTGCAGGCGCTGTACCGGGACGCCGAGGGCGTCAAACTGCTGCCGGACGTGGGGCGGGAAGCCGGCTGGGAGCGGCTCGTGTACTGCCTGGTCGTCAATCACCTCAGCGAGATCGCCGGCGCCCTCGCGGAACGCCACCCCGGCTTCGACCCCTGGCCCGCCGCCCGCCGCGAACTCGCCCGCCACGACGTCCCCGAGATCCCCGCCCTGCTCGCCTCACCCACCCTCCCCGGCAAGACGAACCTGCTGCTCCGCTGGACGGGGGCGGACGGCGCGGACGCGCGCTACCTGCCGCTGCCCAACCCGCTGCGCGGCGCCTGAGCGCCGTTCACCCGTCCGGACCCTCCGGCAGGGCACCGGGACGGGGCCGCGGTCAGGGTGAGGGTGGCTGACCGCGCCGTGTCCCCCCTGCGAGGAGAGGTATGACCGAGACCGACAGGGCCACCGCCCTCGCCGCCGAGCCCTCGGAGCGCACCGACCCTGATCCCGCCGAGGCCGATCTGCGCAGGGTGGGCGCGCACCCGGACCACTGGTATCCGGTCGCGCTGTCCCGGCGGGTGCGCGCCGAGCGGGTGCTGGCGGCCACGTTCGCGGGGGAGCGCATCGCCCTGTTCCGGGGAAAGAGCGGCGAGGTGCACGCGCTGGAGGACCGGTGCGCCCACCGGCAGGTGCCGTTGAGCATGGGCGTCGTGGAGGGCGAGACGCTCCGCTGCCGCTACCACGCCTGGGCCTATCGCGGCGACGGCCGCATCTCGCAGATCCCGTACCTGGCCAAGGGCGACCGCCGGCCACCCCGCGGCGTGCGCGGCTACCCGGTGCGCGAGGCGTACGGCCTGGTCTTCGTCTTCCCGGGCGACCCGCGGCGAGCGGCGGCCACACCGCTGCCGCACCTGCCCGCCTTCGGCTCACCCCGGTACCGGACCATGACGTACTCGCGGACCGTGCGCTGCCACTACTCGTTCATGCACGAGAACCTCCTCGACATGAACCACCAGTTCCTCCACCGGGGCGTCGTCGGCAGGCTCCACCCCGAACTGCTCGGATACGAGGCCGACGAGCGGTCCGTGGAGGCCAGGTACCTGTTCACCCACACCGGCGGAAGGCGCAACCGCAGCGCCGGGCTGCTGGCCGCCGAGGGCCTCGGGGGCGGCACCGCCGACGTCATGACCATCCGCACCGAGTACCCGTACCAGACGCTCGACCTGGTCCCGGAGAACGCCGAACGCCCGGCCTTCCGCCTCTGGGCCGCCTACGTGCCCGAGGACGCCGAGCAGCGCACGTGCCGTGCCTTCGGCCTGCTCATGATCGAGAAGCCCGGGATCCCCGGCCTCCTCCATGTGGCCTGGCCGTTCATCAGGCGCTTCACCGAGCGGGTGTTCGCCGAGGACCGCATGGCCGTGGAGGCCGAGCAGCGGGCCTGGGACGAGCAGGGCGAGGACCGCAACCACGAGGTCTTCCCGCTGATCCTCGACGTCCGCGAGGTGCTGCGCGCGAACGGCGTCCCCATCCGGGCCCGGGCCGCCGCCTGCGGCGGCGCGTCGCTGTGCGACGGTGCGCGGCTCCCCGACGGCGTCCGGGGTCAGGAGTGACCTGACGCCGGTGCCGTCGGATCCGGCTCCGGGGCGGGCAGGGCATCGTCGTCCATGTCACCGCGCAGGGCGGCGATGACGAAGGCCGTCATGGAGGCCAGGCCGAGCAGCGCGAACGGCCCCCAGATCGCCGGGATCGCCCAGAGCGGCCAGCCGTTGGCACCCTGCGCCCACAGGGTGAACAGGGCCACGGCGGCCAGGCAGACGCCGTGCCACCGCACCACGACCGCCGCCTTCGCGTGCCGCCGGTCACCCCGCGCGACCAGCGGCCACACCCCGCCGACGAGGACGGGCAGGCCGAACGAGAAACAGGCGAGCGCGCCGCCGAGCCGGTCCTCGGGCCAGCCCACGGGCCCGTCCGACGTCTGCTGGCGCCGCCCGTCGGCGTCCCGTACCTCGACGACCTGCCCGTGCCAGATCAGGCCGACGACCTTCTCGCCCGGCGCCAGCTCCGACACCACCGGATCGGTCTGCCGGAACGTCACGTCCCAGGGCTTGCCGGAGGGCAGCAGCAGTTCCGCCTCCGGCGGGCCGTTGCGCTGCCCACGGTTCAGGTCGGCCTCGCGGACGGTGAACTCCTGCTCCCACCGGCATCCCGACGCCTGCACGGGGGCGGAGGCGCAGGCCGGCGCGGCACGGAACTCCCGCTCCCGGTCCAGCGCCCCACGGACCTCCAGGGCCATGGCCACTGCGACGACGAGCGTCGCGAGCCCCATCAGCAGCCACACCACGCTCCCCGGCGCCTGCCGTCTCCCCGACCCCATGCTGCCTCCCCACCCCTCGCAGGACCCCGCCCGCACGGTATCCGAACCACACACCCGCGATCCGGTCCGACGGCCCCGTGGAATGATGATCAGCGGCAAGGCGAGGGCGGAACGACGAGGAAGCCGGTGTGAGCGACGATCCCCTGGACGCGGCGGCGTCCGGTCCGGCACCCTGCCGCATCGTCGTGTGCCGGGACTGCTGTTGCGGCAGCGGCAAGGTGACCGGTGTCGATCACGCGGCCCAGACCGAGCGGCTGCGCGCGGCGGGGCCGGTGCGGATCTCCTCGTGTCTCGACGTCTGCGACCAGGCCAACGTCATCGTCGTCCAGCCGTCCGCCGAGGGCCGGGCCGCCGGCGCCCGCCCGGTGTGGCTCGGGCTGGTCAACGACCCGGCGGCGACCGAGGACGTGGTCTCCTGGGTCCGGGAGGGCGGCCCGGGCGTGGCCCCGCGGCCCGAGATCCTCGACCTGTACGTCTTCAGCCCCCTCGTGCGGCGGCGCCCGGACCGGTCATGACGGAGCGGGGCAGGAGCCGGGGACCGGGCGGGACGGTGTACCCGAGCACAGGTGCGCTGGTCAGCGCCCAGTAGAGTGCGCCTCTGTTGCCCCCGAGCCCCGAGGTACCGCGCAGTGACCCCCGAACCCCCCGAAGCGACCGCCGCCGTGACCGTCGTCGGGCTCGGGGCCGACGGCTGGGCGGGTCTGCCCGACGCCTCCCGCGCCGCACTGCGTGCGGCCGACATCCTGATCGGCGGACCGCGCCAGCTGGATCTGCTGCCCCCGGAGTGCGCCGGGCAGCGCGTCGCCTGGCCCTCTCCGCTGCGCCCGGCCGTCCCCGGCCTGCTCGCCGCGCACGCCGGCCGCAGGATCGCCGTACTGGCCAGCGGGGACCCCATGTTCTACGGCATCGGCCGCGCCCTCGCCGAGGAGGCCGGCGCCCTGCGCGTCCTGCCGCACCCCTCCTCCGTCTCCTACGCCGCCGCCCGGCTCGGCTGGCCGCTGGAGGACGTGGAGGTCGTCACGCTCGTCGGCCGGCCCGCCGCCCGCCTGGCCGCCGCCCTGCACGACGGCCGGCGGCTCCTCGTCCTCAGCGCGGACGCCACCACCCCCGGCGAGGTCGCCGCCCTGCTGCGGGACCGGGGCTTCGGGCCCAGCCGGATGCGCGTCCTCGAACAGCTCGGCGGCGACCGGGAACGCACGACCGCCGAGTCCACCGCCGACGACTGGCCCGCGAGGCAGCCGCCCGGCGATCCCCTCAACATCGTGGCCGTGGAGTGCCGCCGCGCCCCCGACGTCCTGCGGCTGGGCGCCGTACCCGGACTCCCGGACGAGGCGTACGAGCACGACGGGCAGCTCACCAAACGGCACATCCGCGCCGCCACACTCGGCGTGCTCGCCCCCGCCCCCGGCGAACTGCTGTGGGACATCGGCGGCGGCTCCGGCTCGATCGCCGTCGAGTGGATGCGCACCCACCCCTCGTGCCGCGCGGTCACCGTGGAGCGGGACCCGGCGCGCGCCGAACGGATCCGCCGCAACGCCGACCGGCTCGGCGTGCCCGCGCTGCGGGTCGTCACCGGCGCCGCGCCCGCCGTCCTCGCCGAACTGCCGCCCCCCGACGCCGTGTTCGTCGGTGGCGGGCTCACCGCGCCCGGCCTCCTCGACGCGTGCTGGGAGGCGCTGCCCGGCGGCGGGCGGCTGGTCGCCAACACCGTGACGCTGGAGTCCGAGGCGCTGCTCGCCGACGCGCACCGGCGCCACGGCGGCGAACTGGTGCGGCTCGCCGTGGCACACGCCGTGCCGGTGGGAGGCTTCACCGGGTGGCGGCAGGCGATGCCGGTGACCCAGTGGGCCGTACGGAAAACGCCCGACACCTCTTCAGGAGCAGACAGATGACCGTGTACTTCATCGGTGCCGGCCCCGGCGCCGCCGACCTGATCACGGTGCGCGGCGCCCGCACGCTCGCCACCTGCCGGGTCTGTCTGTACGCGGGCAGCCTGGTCCCGCGCGAACTGCTCGCCGAATGCCCGCCGGACGCCCGGCTCGTGGACACCGCGCAGCTCGACCTGGACCAGATCACCGCCGAGTTGCTGCGCGCCCACGAGGAGGGGCATGACGTGGCCCGGCTGCACTCCGGGGACCCCGCCGTGTTCAGCGCGGTCGCCGAGCAGATGCGGCGCCTGGACGCGGCCGGGGTGCCGTACGAGGTCGTCCCGGGCGTCCCCGCCTTCGCCGCGGCGGCGGCTTCCCTGAAGCGGGAGCTGACCGTGCCGACGGTCGGCCAGACCGTGATCCTCACCCGGGTCGCCAACCGGGCCACCGCCATGCCCGAGGGCGAGGACCTGGCGACCCTCGGCCGCAGCGGCGCGCTGATCGTGCTGCACCTGGCCGCCCAGTACGTGGACCGCGTGGTCGCCGAACTCCTCCCGCACTACGGCGCCGACTGCCCCGCCGCGGTCGTCGCCTACGCCTCCCGCCCGGACGAGCTGATCATCCGCGGCACCCTCGACGAGATCGCGGGGAAGACGAAGGAGGCCGGTGTACTGCGCACGGCCGTGATCATGGTGGGGCGCACGCTCGGCGCGGAACAGTTCCGGGACAGCCACCTGTACTCGCCGGAGCGGGAACGCCACGTGTGCTGACAGCGGTGAACGTCCACGGCCCCCGCCGTCAGGCCGGCGCGCTGCGCCCCACCACCGCCCCCGCCCGGTCGATGCAGATCACGTCGACCACGACCGGCGCCCCGCGCAGCACGGCCAGGGCCTCGTCGCGGGCGGTCGCGGCGACCAGGTCGCCGAGCGGCACCCCGGCGGCCAGGCACGACTGGAGCGCGGCGAGCCCGGTGTTGGCGTCCGCCACCTCCGCTGCCAGCGCCTCGTCCGCGCCGCCGCGCCGGGCCAGCTCGGCGAGGAAGCCCTTGTCGACCTGGGAACGGGCCGAGTGCAGGTCGAGGTGCCCGGCGGCGAGCTTGGAGAGCTTGGCGAAGCCGCCGCAGATCGTCAGGCGGTCGACGGGGTGGCGGCGGATGTACTTCAGCACGGCGCCCGCGAAGTCGCCCATGTCGAGCAGGGCGTCCTCGGGCAGCCCGTACTCGGCCACGACGGTCTTCTCCGACGTCGACCCGGTGCACCCGGCGACGTGCGTACGCCCCGCCGCCCGCGCGACGTCCACGCCCCGCCGGATGGAGTCGATCCACGCCGAGCAGGAGTACGGGACGACGATGCCGGTCGTGCCCAGGATGGACAGGCCGCCCAGGATGCCCAGCCGGGGGTTCCACGTGGAGCGGGCGATCTCCTCGCCGTCGTCGACGGAGACGGTGATCTCGACGTCGCCCGGGGCGCCGTGCCGGGCGGCGACCTCGGCGACGTGGTCGCGCATCATCTGCCGGGGGACCGGGTTGACGGCCGGTTCGCCGACGGGCAGGGGCAGGCCGGCCCGGGTGACCGTGCCGACCCCGGGGCCCGCCCGGAACACCACCCCGGACCCGGCGGGCAGCAGCCGTACCGTGACCCGGACCAGCGCGCCGTGCGTCACGTCAGGGTCGTCCCCGGCGTCCTTCACGACCCCCGCCATCGCGTGCCCGTCGTCCAGTTCCTCGACGGCCAGCGCGAACGACGGCGTCTGCCCCTTCGGCAGGGTGATCGTCACGGGGTCGGGAAACTCGCCGGTCAGCAGGGCGGCGTACGCCGCCGTCGTGGCCGCCGTCGCACAGGCGCCGGTGGTCCAGCCGGGCCGCAGGCCGGTGTGCTCCAGCTGGGCCCTGCGGCCGCCCTTCACTTCGCTGCTCATGAACGGACCTGGACTTCCATGCACGTACTGATTCTCGGCGGCACCACGGAAGCCCGCCGTCTTGCCGAACTGCTCCACGACACGCCCGGCCTGACCCTGACCAGTTCGCTCGCCGGGCGGGTGGCCAGCCCCCGCCTGCCTCCGGGCGAGGTCCGGATCGGCGGCTTCGGCGGGGCGGAGGGGCTGACCGCGTGGCTGCGCGAGCACCGGGTGGACGTGCTCATCGACGCCACCCACCCTTTCGCCGGGACGATCAGTTTCCACGCGGCGCGGGCCGCCGCCACCGCCCATGTTCCCCTGCTCGCCCTGCGGCGCCCCGGCTGGGTCCCCGTCGCGGGCGACGACTGGCACGACGCCGGCTCCCTGGAGGAGGCCGCGCGGCTGCTGCCCGCGCTGGGCCGGCGTGTGTTCCTCACGACCGGGCGTATGGGTCTGGCCGCGTTCGCCGCGCTGGACGACCTGTGGTTCCTCGTACGGTCCGTGGACGCGCCCGAGGCCCCGCACCCGGCCCGCATGGAGGTGCTGCTCGACCGCGGCCCGTTCGCACTCGACGGCGAGCGCGAACTGCTGCGCCGGCACCGTATCGAGGTCGTGGTGACCAAGGACAGCGGGGGAGCGGCCACCGCCCCGAAGCTGACGGCGGCTCGGGAGGCCGGCCTGCCGGTCCTCGTGATCCGCAGGCCCCCGGTCCCCGAGGGCGTCCCGGTCGTGCCCGGTCCGGAGGAGGCGGCCCGGTGGGTCGGGGAGTGGTCCCACGGACGCGGGTTCCCGGCCGGCGGCTGAGAACGGGCCCGGCCCGCCTCCAAGCCGGAGGCGAGCCGGCCGCCGCGTTCTCTCACGCCTCCGGATAGCGGCGCGGAGTCCACACGATCTCCTCGCCGTCCCCGCGCCGGACGGCCCGGGTCTGGGAGGAGCCGACCAGGAGGATCGTGCGCATGTCGACCTCGGCCGGGTCCAGATCGGCCAGCCGGACGATCCGGACGCGTTCGCCGGTGCCGCCCACGTCCCGTGCCACCACGACCGGGGTGTCCGGCGCCCGGTGCTCCAGCAGCAGCTCGCGCGCCTTGCCCACCTGCCAGGTGCGGCTGCGCGAGCCGGGGTTGTACAGGGCCAGCACCAGGTCCGCCGAGGCCGCCGCGTGCAGTCGCTCGGCGATGACCTCCCAGGGCTTGAGCCGGTCGGACAGGGAAATCGCGGCGTAGTCGTGGCCGAGCGGGGCGCCCGCCCGGGCCGCTGCCGCGTTGGCGGCGGTCACGCCCGGCAGCACCCGCACCGGGACGTCCGCGTACTCCTCCTGGGAGGCGACCTCCAGGACGGCCGTCGCCATGGCGAACACGCCCGGGTCGCCGCCGGAGACGACCGCGACCCGCCGCCCGCGCCGGGCCAGGTCGAGGGCGAACTCGGCGCGCTCCGACTCGACCCGGTTGTCCGAGCCGTGCCGGACCTGCCCGGGCCGCCGCGGCACCCGGTCGAGGTAGGTCGTGTAGCCGACCAGGTCGTCGGCGGCGGCCAGCGCGCCCCGGGTCTCGGGCGTCAGCCACAGCGGACCGGCCGGCCCGGTCCCGACCACGACGACCTCGCCCCGCTCCGGGTTCTCCGGCCGTTCGGCGTCGACCCGGCTGGGCAGCACGGCCACCGAGAAGTACGGCACCGACTCCGCGTCCACGTCGGCCAGTTCGGCGAGCCGCTCCCCGGCCATGGTGGCCCGCTCGACGTACCGGGCGTCGTCCAGCCGTCCCGAACCCTCCAGCGCACTGCGCACCTTGGTGAAGGTCCGCCCCAGCTTCATCACCACGGCCGCGTCGGTCGAGGCGAGCCGTGCGGTCAGCTCCTCCTCGGGCAGGGTGCCCGGCAGGATCGTCAGCACCTCCTCGCCCTCGGCGAGCGGCGTGCCCAGCCGCGCTGCGGCTGCGGACACCGACGTGACGCCGGGGATCACCTCGGTGTCGTAGCGGTCGGCGAGCCGCTTGTGCATGTGCATGTAGGAGCCGTAGAAGAGCGGATCGCCCTCGGCGAGGACCGCGACCGTCCGCCCCGCGTCCAGGTGCGCGGCGAGCCGGGCCGACGCCTCGGCGTAGAACTCCTCCATCGCGCCCTGGTAGCCGCCGGGATGGTCGGTGGTCTCGGTCGTGACCGGGTAGACCAGCCGCTCCTCGATGTGGTCGGCGCGGATGTGCTTCGCCGCGATCGAGCGGGCGATGGAACGGCCGTGCCGGGCACTGTGGTACGCGATCACGTCCGCCTCGGCGATGACCTCCACGGCCCGCAGGGTCATCAGGGACGGGTCACCCGGACCGAGCCCGACTCCGTACAGCCGCCCCGCTGTGGACTGTTCGCCGCTCACTCTTCCTCACTCGCGATCGCGTTGAGCGCGGCGGCGGCGATGGCGCTGCCCCCGCGACGGCCGCGCACGACCAGGTGTTCGAGACCGGACGGATGCGCGGCCAGGGCGTCCTTGGACTCGGCGGCCCCGACGAAGCCGACCGGCACGCCGATCACGGCGGCCGGGCGCGGAGCCCCCTCCTCGATCATCTCCAGCAGCCGGAACAGCGCGGTCGGCGCGTTGCCGACGGCCACCACCGAGCCCTCCAGCCGGTCCCGCCACAGCTCCATCGCGGCGGCACTGCGCGTGGTGCCGAGCTTCGCGGCCAGCTCCGGCACGGACGGGTCGGAGAGCGTGCAGAGCACGTCGTTGCCGGCGGGCAGCCGCTTGCGCGTCACCCCGCTGGCCACCATCTGCACATCGGTGAAGATGGGCGCGCCCGCACGCAGGGCCGCACGGGCCCGGGCGACCACGGCCGGGGTGTAGGACAGGTCCCGTACGAGGTCGACCATCCCGCAGGCGTGGATCATCCGGACCGCGACCTGGCTGACGTCGGCGGGCAGGGCCGCGAGGTCCGCCTCCGCGCGGATGGTGGCGAAGGACTGGCGGTAGATGGCCGCGCCGTCCTTCTCGTAGTCGTACGTGGTCACGGTGGTCTTCTCGCTGCTCTCGGTCGTCGTACGGGTCATGAGGTGATCTCCGCCAGGGCGGCGGCGAGTCGGGCGGGGTCGTTCATCGTGGTGGTCCGGGTTTCCTCGCCGGCTACGGCGGTGGAGATCCGGTAGCCGCCTCCCGGAACGGCGACCACGTCGACGCGGTCGCCCCGGGGGTGCCCGCAGCGGCGTTCGCAGCCGGACCAGTACAGCGGCAGGCCGTGCGGGCCGATCGCGCCGAGGGTCTCGGCCGCGTCGGTCCGTACGTCCGCCTGCGACTTGGCGCATCCGGGCCTGCCGATGCAGGCGCCGACGCGCAGCCAGGGGGAGCGGGGGCCGGTGACGAGGCCGGCGGCGGCGAGGCGGGCGAGGGACTCGTCGGCGCGGGTCCGCGGTGTGGGAAGAACCACACCGCGCCACGGCGTCAGACGCAGCTCACCGGCGGCGACCTGTGTCAGTTCCCGCCATTGGCGCACCGAGAGCCGGCCCAGCGGTACGTGCACGGAGAGGCCGTCACCGACGACTCCCGGGGGCGGTCCGTCCGTGCGGCCGGTCTCCCGGCCCCGACGCTGATGGCGGATGCCCTCGGCGGTCAGACGCCGGCCGACCGCACCGAGCAACTCGCCGTCAGGGAGGTCGAGTTCCTCCACGCGCCAGACCCGTGCCCCGCTGGCCCTGGCCGCCTCCAGGAAGGTCTCCGCGGCCAGCAGCGCGGCCCGTGCCGCCTCCTCGGCGGAGACGTGCAGCACCTCTCCGGCCGCTCCGAGGCCGACTTGCGCACCGCCGTCCGCCGTCGCCCGTACCGTCACATCGGCATCGAGCCCGGCCACGTCCCCGCGCCCGTCGTCGAGCGCGAACAGGAAACGCCCCGACAGGGCCTGTGCCGCCTCGCTCGCGCACAGCGCCGCGTCGAGGGCCGTCAGCCAGGGCCGTACGTCCAGCGCGCCCCGTCCGTCGAGACCGGACAGCGGCGAGGCCACGATGTTGCGCACGCGCTCGTGCCCGCGCGAGGGCAGCAGCCCGGCGGCGTCCAGCAGCCCGGCCAACTCCCCGCCGCAGCCGTCGTCCAGACCCCGCAGCTGCGCGTTGCCGCGCGAGGTCAGATGCAGGTCGCCGTCGCCCACCCGCTCCGCCGCGTCGGCGAGCGCCGCCGCCTGACGCACGGTCAGCACCCCGCCGGGGACCCGGACACGGGCCAGCGCGCCGTCGTCCGCCGCGTGCAGCCGCAGCGTCCCCGGGCAGGCGTCACCGCGGTCCCGGGAGACCGCTGTGGCCTGGGGCGATGAACGGAGGGCAGGCGTGGACATGGCGGCGAGCATACCTACCATCACACCCGGTGTATGCCCCGCCCTTTTCCCCCGCCCCTTACTATGCTCCTCGGTGGATCATCCGGTCCGCCGACGCCACGACGGCGACAGGGGAGGAAGCCCGGTGCGAGTCCGGCGCGGTCCCGCCACTGTGAGCCCGGCCCCCACGGGCCGGGCGAGCCAGGAACTCCCGCCGTCCCACCACCCGCCCGGGGCGCGGACACCCCGAGGAAGGCCAGCCGCCGCATGCTGCACGAATCCGGGGAACGCCCCCCGCACCCCCGCATCCTGCTCCTGTCGACCTCCGACACCGACCTGCTCAGCGCCCGCGCGGCCGGCGGCCCGGTTCCGTACCGCTTCGCCAACCCCTCCCGCCTCGCCCTCGACGACCTCCCCGGCCTCCTCGACGGTGTGGGCCTGGTCGTCGTACGCCTCCTCGGCGGCATCCGGGCCTGGCAGGACGGGCTCGACCTGCTCCTCGCCGACGGCCGCCCGGTCGTCGTCCTGACCGGTGAACAGGCCCCCGACGCCCAGCTGATGGCGTCCTCCACGGTCCCCATCGGCATCGCGGCCGAGGCCCACGCCTACCTCGCCCACGGCGGCCCGGCCAACCTGGAGCAGCTCGCCCGCTTCCTCTCCGACACGGTCCTGCTCACCGGCCACGGCTTCGAGGCGCCGGCGGCCGCGCCCACGTGGGGCCCGCTGCCCCGGGAGGGCCGGGAGACCGACGGCCCGACCGTCGCCGTGCTGTACTACCGGGCCCACCACATGAGCGGCAACACCGCCTTCGTCGGCGCCCTGTGCGAGGCGATCGAGGACGGGGGTGGCCGGCCCCTGCCCCTGTACGTGGCCTCCCTGCGCGCCCCCGAGCCCGAGCTGATCGAGGAACTGCGCGCCGCCGACGCCATCGTCACCACCGTCCTCGCCGCCGGCGGCACCAGGCCCGCCGAGGCGTCGGCCGGCGGCGACGACGAGTCCTGGGACGCGGGCGCGCTCACCGCCCTCGACGTGCCGATCCTCCAGGCCCTGTGCCTCACCGGCTCACGGACCGACTGGGAGGAGAACGACGAGGGCGTCTCCCCGCTCGACGCGGCCAGCCAGATCGCCGTCCCCGAGTTCGACGGCCGCCTCATCACCGTCCCGTTCTCCTTCAAGGAGATCGACGCCGACGGCCTCCCGGCCTACGTCGCCGATCCCGAGCGCGCCGCCCGCGTCGCCGGAATCGCCGTACGCCACGCCCGGCTCCGCCACATCCGGCCCGCCGACAAGCGCCTCGCGCTGGTCCTCTCCGCCTACCCGACCAAGCACTCCCGCATCGGCAACGCGGTCGGCCTGGACACCCCCGCCAGCGCGATCGCCCTGCTGCGCCGGCTCCGCGACGAGGGGTACGACTTCGGAACGGACACGGAGGTGCCGGGCCTTGCCTCCGGTGACGGGGACGAGCTGATCCGCGCGCTGATCGAGGCGGGTGGCCACGACCAGGACTGGCTCACCGAGGAGCAGCTGGCCCGCAACCCGGTGCGGATCCCGGCGGCCGACTACCGCCGCTGGTTCGCCACGCTCCCCGGGGAACTGCGCACGGCGGTGGAGGAGCACTGGGGCCCGGCCCCCGGCGAGATGTTCGTCGACCGCAGCCGCAATCCGGAGGGCGACATCGTCCTCGCGGCCCTGCGCTTCGGCAACCTGCTGATCCTCATCCAGCCCCCGCGCGGCTTCGGCGAGAACCCGATCGCGATCTACCACGACCCGGACCTGCCGCCCTCCCACCACTACCTGGCCGCCTACCGCTGGATCGCCGCCCGGGCCGAGGACGGCGGCTTCGGCGCCGACGCGATGATCCACCTCGGCAAGCACGGCAACCTGGAGTGGCTGCCCGGCAAGAACGCCGGCCTGTCCGCCGCCTGCGGCCCCGACGCCGCCCTCGGCGACCTCCCCCTGATCTACCCGTTCCTGGTCAACGACCCCGGCGAGGGCACCCAGGCCAAGCGCCGCGTCCACGCCACCCTCGTCGACCACCTCGTCCCGCCCATGGCCCGCGCCGACTCCTACGGCGACATCGCGCGCCTGGAGCAACTCCTCGACGAGTACGCCCAGATCTCCTCCATGGACCCCGCCAAGCTCCCGGCGATCCGGGCCCAGATCTGGACCCTCATCCAGGCCGCCCGGCTCGACCACGACCTCGGCCTGGAGGACCGCCCGGACGACGACGGCTTCGACGACTTCCTCCTGCACGTCGACGGCTGGCTCTGCGAGGTCAAGGACGTCCAGATCCGCGACGGCCTGCACGTCCTCGGCAACCCGCCGCAGGGCGCCGACCGCGTCAACCTCGTCCTCGCCATCCTGCGCGCCCGCCAGATCTGGGGCGGCGCCACGGCCCTGCCCGGCCTGCGCGAGGCCCTCGGCCTGGACGAGTCCGCCGCGACCCGCACCACCGCCGACGCGGCCGAGGAGCAGGCCCGCGCCCTGGTCCAGGCGATGGACGACGCGGGCTGGGACCCGGCCGCGGTCCCCGCCGAGCACGGCGAACAGGTCGCCGCCATCCTTCAGTTCGCGGCCCGCGAGGTCGTGCCGCGACTCGCCGCGACCACCGCCGAGATCGACCACACCGTCCACGCGCTCGCCGGCGGCTTCGTCCCGGCGGGCCCCTCGGGATCCCCCCTGCGGGGCCTCGTCAACGTCCTCCCGACGGGCCGCAACTTCTACTCGGTCGACCCCAAGGCCGTCCCCTCCCGCCTCGCCTGGGAGACGGGCCAGGCCCTCGCCGACTCGCTCCTGGAGCGCTACCGCACCGACAATGGCGACTGGCCCACCTCCGTCGGCTTCTCCCTGTGGGGCACCAGCGCCATGCGCACGGCGGGCGACGACGTGGCCGAGGCCCTCGCCCTGCTCGGCATCCGCCCCGTCTGGGACGATGCCTCCCGCCGGGTGACGGGCCTGGAGCCCGTGCCGTACGAGGAGCTGGGCCGCCCTCGTATCGACGTCACCCTCCGCATCTCGGGCTTCTTCCGGGACGCCTTCCCGCACACCATCGGCCTGCTGGACGACGCCGTACGCCTGGCCGCCTCCCTGGACGAGCCGGCCGAGGCCAACCACGTACGGGCCCACGTCCAGGCCGACCTCGCCTCCCACGGCGACGAACGCCGCGCCACCACCCGCATCTTCGGCTCCCGCCCCGGCACGTACGGCGCCGGCCTGCTCCAGCTCATCGACTCCCGCGACTGGCGCACCGACGCCGACCTCGCCGAGGTCTACACGGTCTGGGGCGGCTACGCCTACGGCCGCGAACTCGACGGCCGCCCGGCGCGGGACGAGATGGAGACGGCGTACAAGCGGATCGCGGTCGCGGCGAAGAACACCGACACCCGCGAGCACGACATCGCCGACTCCGACGACTACTTCCAGTACCACGGCGGCATGGTGGCGACCGTCCGAGCGCTGCGCGGCACCGCTCCCGAGGCGTACATCGGCGACTCCACCCGCCCCGAGACGGTCCGCACCCGCACCCTCGTCGAGGAGACCTCCCGCGTCTTCCGCGCCCGGGTCGTCAACCCCAAGTGGATCGAGGCCATGCGCCGCCACGGCTACAAGGGCGCCTTCGAACTCGCCGCCACCGTGGACTACCTCTTCGGCTACGACGCCACCACCGGCGTGGTCGCCGACTGGATGTACGACAAGCTCACCGAGACCTACGTCCTGGACGAGGCCAACCGGGAGTTCCTCCAGCAGGCCAATCCCTGGGCCCTGCACGGCATCGCCGAACGCCTGCTGGAGGCGGAGTCCCGCGGGATGTGGGAGAAGCCCGACCCGGCCGTGCTGGAGGGCCTGCGGCAGGTGTACCTGGAGACGGAGGGGGACCTGGAGGGCGACGGCTGACCGGGCTCCGGCTCACTCGTCGTCGGAGGTGGTGGGGCGGGTCCGGCCGGGCTCCGGAAGCTCGCCCTGCTGCGCCCGGACGTGGAGCACGTCGCCGATGAACAGGTCGTACACCAGCACCCCGATCACGCCGCCGACGAGCGGGCCGACGATCGGGATCCACCAGTAGCCGCTGAACGCCCCTGCCAAGCTGCCTGGGAACGCGAGTTCCCCCCAGCCCTCCATCCAGGTGAACAGGCGGGGGCCGAAGTCGCGGGCCGGGTTGATCGCGTAGCCCGCGTTCGCCCCGAAGGACATGCCGATGGCCGCCACGACGAACCCGATCACGAGCGGTCCGAGGTTGGCCTTCACCGCCGTGTTCCGCAGGTCGATGATCGCCACCACCAGCATGACCAGGAAGGCCGTGCCGACGACCTGGTCGATCAGCGGACCCCAGATGCCGCCGTTGAAGTACGGCGCCGGGAAGGTGGAGAAGATCGAGAACGAGGCGAGGGTGTGCCCGCCCGTCTTCGGCCCTTTCATGGCGTCGTCGAAGGTGTTGATGGCGTCGTGGTACACGGCGTAGACCAGTGCCGCGCCGGCCAGGGCGCCGAGCACCTGGGACACCCAGTAGGGGACGACCTTGACCCACGGGAACTTGCGGCGAACGGCGAAGGCCAGGGTCACCGCCGGATTGATGTGCGCACCGCTGACCCCACCGGCCACATAGATACCGAGGATCACGGCCATGGCCCATCCCCAGGTGATCAGCAACCAGTCCCCGGCACCGAGGAAGAACGTCGTGGGCCCCTCGGTACGCCCCGAGCCGGGCAGCGCCGCGACCGCCATCGCGACCACGCCGCAACCGAAGGAGATGAGGACGAAGGTCCCCAGGAACTCCGCAAGGCATTCGCCCCACAAGCCTCCGCGGCGCCTGAGCCGAGAGGGCTTCAGCAGGGGCTGGATCTCGACGGCCATGATGATCCTCCCAGACACTCGCCCGGCCGCGCCTGAGCGCGGCTGCCCGTGCCGTTGTGGCCTGCTTTCGCTTCATGCCGTGTCGCCAAGGTAAATCCGTGCAGCGACCGCCGCGAGTCGACACCGGCCAGGCCGGTGTCGATCAGGGCGATGAGCAGCCCGGGCCGAGCGTGCGGGGCGGGTCAAGGGCGCCGCAGCGACCGCAGGGCGGCCCGGCAGGCCGCCGTCGTCGCCGTCGCAGTGAGGGCGGTGGCGCCGGCGGTCGTCGCCCACCGCGCCGCGCGGGAGGGCCGGTCGGGGCGCGCGGCCAGGCGTTCCGGGTGTTCGGCCGGGAGGGTGCCCTCCAGGCCGAGGGCCAGTACTTCGGCCAGGTGCAGGGCACGCCGTCCGGTGTCGCCCTGGTCGATCTGGGTGCGGCAGCTGAAGCCGTCGGCGAGCAGCAGGCTGCCGGGGGCCGCCGCGCGGACGGCGGGCAGGACGCCCTGCTCCGCGACGGCCAGGGAGACCTCGTGGTGGCCGCGCTCGAAACCGAAGTTGCCGGCGAGGCCGCAGCAGCCCTCGTCGAGGACGTCGGCGTCCAGACGGGCGCGGCGCATCAGCTCGCGGTCGGCGTCGAACTTCATGATCGCGTGCTGGTGGCAGTGGGTCTGCACCGTCGCCCGCCGGGCCAGCCGAGGGGCTTGCCAGTCGTCGGGCGCGTGCTGGACGAGCTGCTCGGCGAAGGTGCGGACCTGCCGGGCCAGCCGTTGCGCGTCCTGGTCGCCGGGCATCAGCTCGGGGGCGTCGGCGCGGAAGACGGCGGTGCAGGACGGTTCGAGGCCGATGACCGGGGTGCCCGCCTCCAGGTGGGGCCGCAGCGTGTCGAGGGTGCGGCGCAGCACCTTCCGCGCGCGGGACAGTTGGCCCGTGGAGATCCAGGTCAGGCCGCAGCAGACCGGCTCGGCGGGCACGGCGACGCGGAAACCGGCGTCCTCCAGAACGTGCACGGCCGAGATGGCGATGGACGGGTGGAAGTACGTGCTGAAGGTGTCCGGCCACAGCAGCACGGTGCGCGGATCGGCCGGGTCGGGCTCCTCGCTACCGCGCCGCTGCCACCACTGGAGGAAGGACTGCCGGGCGAACACGGGTGCCTGACGGGCCTCGTCCACGCCCGCCAGCCGCTTGCCCGCCCGGGCCAGAGCGGGCGCGTGCAGGGCACTGTTGACCAGCCCGGGGGCGATCCGGGACAGGCGCGCCCACACGGGCAGCCAGCCCATGGAGTAGTGGGCCGCGGGGCGCATCCGCCCTTCGTAGTGATGCGAGAGGAACTCCGCCTTGAGGGTGGCCATGTCGACACCGGTCGGGCAGTCCGACTTGCATCCCTTGCAGGCCAGGCACAGGTCGAGGGCATCGCGCACCTCGGGGGAGCGCCAGCCGTCCGTGACGGCTGAGTCGGCGTGGCCGCCGAGCATCTCGAACAGCAGCCGGGCGCGGCCCCGGGTGGAGTGCTCCTCCTCCAGCGTGGCCCGGTAGGAGGGGCACATGACTCCGCCGGAGTGGCTGCGGCAGTTACCGATGCCGACACAGCGCAGCACGGCCCGGTCGAAGGAGTGGTCGTCCTCCGGGAAGCCGAAGTGCGTCGCGGATGCGGCCGGGTGCCAGGAGGGGCCGAGGCGCAGCTGCCCGTCGACCGGGTCGGGGTCGACGACCTTGCCCGGGTTCATCCGGTTGCCCGGGTCGAACAGCGCCTTCAGCTCGCCGAACGCGCTCACGAGCCGCTCGCCGGCTCCGCCCGGGAGGTCGGCCCGACCCACATCCGGACGCCGTCGTAGGTGAGCACCTCCAGGCGGCGCACGTTGTCGACGGTCTTGCCGTAGGCCTGCGCGGACGCGCCGCACGAGTTGTTGCCGATCATGCCGCCCAGGGCGCAGTGGCTGTGCGTCGAGGGCCTCGGCCCGAACTGGAGCCCGTGGCCGGCCAGGCGCCGGTTGAGCACGTCCAGGACGATCCCCGGCTCCACCAAGCAGGTCCGTGCGCCGGGATCGACACGGACCAGCCTGGTGCAGTACTTGCTCCAGTCGATCACCACGGCCGTGTTCGTCGACTGGCCCGCGAGACTGGTGCCGCCGCCCCGCGACAGGACCGGGGCGCCGAAGCGGGCGCACACCCGTACGGCCTGAGCTCCGGCCTCCACCGTACGAGGCACCACGACGCCGATCGGGACCTGCCGGTAGTTGGAGCCGTCGGTCGAGTAGGCACCCCTGCTGCCCGCGTCGAACCTGACCTCGGCGTCCACCTCCTCGCTCAGCGCCGCCGCCAGCCCGGCCACATCATCCGCCCCGGAGGCGTCGAAAGGGGTGCGAGTCATCGGGGGGAACCGCCTTCCTGAGCCGTCGACCGTGCGCGACGTCCGGTCGCGCCGGGACGGCTCTCCGCCTGCCGCTCCCGGGTACCCGGCTCCCATTGCCGTCACGGCGGGCCGGTCAAGGTTATTCCTCACGCAGGTCCTGATCACGTAAAAAGCATGGCCATGACACTCACCTGGTGCGAATGTCCTTCTCGCACAAATGATCTATCGACGGAGATGTCATGATAAGGATCCGCTTCAAGAAGAAGACAGCCGCCTGCGCTGTGTCGTTCGCGGCGGTGGCGGCCGTGATGACGACCGCCGGTCCGGTGAACGCGGCGGAGTACACGGTGATGGACAACTGTGACGTTCCGTGGATCAACTGCTCCTACGGTGACCTGTGGTTGTTCTACAACTCGAAGGACATCGCGGTCCAGGACGGCTACTACAAGTCGGCCTTCACGACGTTCTACGGCAATGTGTCCGACCACTGGGGCACCAGCCAGTACCAGGGTTCGTCACTGACGACCTACCGGTACGTGTTCGGCAACGGCGGCTACGGCAACGGCCAGTACCTGAAGAACAATGCGGCGTCCGTGCAGAACTGCGCCCCGGACGACAACTACCGCGTGTATTACAACTCCGGCTACGGCGGCACATCCCAGTACTTCGCGAAGAACGGCCCTTACGGGGACTGCAACATCACCGACCTGATCTCCGCTCTGAAGAACAACAACGCCTCCTCCCACTTCGCATAAAGCACAAGAAGGAACCCCCGTGAAGTACATCAAGCAGACAGCCGCCGCAGTAGCCTTGACCGCTTCGGCTCTCCTGGTCAGCGCCTGTTCCTCCGGCACGACATCGGACACCACGAAAAACGCGGCCGACAGCAGACCGGTCGTGAACAAGGAAAACTGGCCCGAGAGAATCCCCACCAGCGGCCTGACCAAGGGTCTGAGCCTCCCGCTGGAGGCGTACATGCCCTCCTACGAGGACCAGGTCACCGTCGAGCAGGCCGCCAACGATCTCCAGCAGTCCTGCATGAAGGACTACGGCATCGACCTGACGCTGCCACGAGCAGGCGCCAACCCCCCTCCCAGTGACAACGACGCCAACATCGAACGCCGTTACGGCATCACCGACCGGGCCCAAGCCGAGAAGTACGGCTACGAACTCCCTCCGGCGCTGCAGGAGTACACCAAGCAGACCATGCGTGATCTGTCCGGTGTCGAGGTGGAGGTCCTGACCGGCCACACCAAGCCCGAACCGCTCAGACCCCCCACGGGAGACAAGGCCGGAGAGCTGTTGGCCACCCCTGGCAGGAGCACGAAGCCCGCTCGCGCGGAGTACGACGGAAAGAAGTTGAAGCCAGGCGGCTGTGTCGGCTGGTCCAAGCAGCAGCTCGGCCTGAAGGAGGCCGACCCCGCCTTCGTGGCGCAGCTCACCGGGGACAGCCTGGTGCAGTCGATGAAGGACGACAAGGTCATCAAGGTCATGGCCGCCTGGTCCGCATGCATGGACGGCAAGGGACACAAGGGACTCGCCGATCCGTACAAGGCGATGGACCAGGGCGTCACGAATGACGGTCAGCCGTCGCCGGAGTCCGTCGCTCTGGCGGTCGACGACATCGACTGCAAGGAGCAGACGGACCTGGTGAAGGTCTGGTTCGGCGTGGAGTCCGCGATCCAGGACCAGCAGATCGCCGGCAACAGGAGCCGGCTGACCGGCATCAAGGAGCAGCACGACAAGGAAATGACCGCCGCGCGCAAGCAGATGGCGACTTCCGTCCAGTGAGGACCGGTGCGGTAGTGCCAGGACCGCGCATGATCCGGGCACTGTGGCTGATGGCGGCGTGCGTGCTGGCCGCCGGGTGTACGGACGGCGGCGCCGACAAGGCCCCCGCGCCGCAGCGGCCGGCGACTCCGAGCGCGGAGCAGAGCAGTCCGCGAGTGCGTCCGTCGCCATCCCCGTCGCCTGTGGCCTCGGTGCACTCCGAAGGCCGTACGCGGGTCCTGGAGTACGGAGACCTCACCGTGCGTGCCACACCGGAAAGCAGTGGTGTGCGTACCGAGATCGAGGTGGCCAACACCTACCAGCGGGATGCGACGTATTCCGTCCAGATCAGCATCGCCGACGGTAAGGGCTGGACCGCGTACAACCGGTTCTGGCTGCAGGACGTCCCCCCGGGAAAAACCGGGCGGGACGATGCGGTGATCGGCTCGGGAGACATGGGTCCGGTTCCGCAGGTACCGAAGATCTACGTCGATGAGTTCACCCCCCTCGTCGACCGGAAGTAGCGAAGGGGAAACCCTCCCCTGCTCTCTCGGCGTTCAGACCCCCCTTCAAGGAGCCCATGATGAGCACGCGCCGTACCGCGGCCTCGGTGGTGGCCGCCGCCATCGCCGCAGCGACGCTCATGACCGGGTGCGGCAGCAACAGCACCAGCGCCCGGAACACCCCGGCCGGCACACCGGTCGTGAACAAGGACAACTGGCCCGCGAAGGCCCCCCGGAAGGGACTGGCCAGGAACATGGTGCTTCCCCTGGAGAAGTACATGCTCTCCTACGCCGACCGGGTCACCCTCGATCAGGCGACGACCGGCCTTCAGCAGAAGTGCATGGCCGACTACGGCTTCCACGTCACCCTTCCCGAGGCCGGAGCGAATCCGCCGCCCAGTTCCGACGGCGCCGACATGGCACGCCGCTACGGCATCACCGACCCGGACGATGCCGCGAAGTACGGCTATGAACTGGCGCCGAAGTTCCGGGGGCACACCGACCAGAGCGTCCCCGACCTCCCCGGCGTGCAAGTGGAGGTACTGACCGGGCACACCAAGCCGGTCACCACCCACGCCGAGAACGACAAGGGCGGTTTCTACATCGCCCCCAACAGCGTCAAGCCGGCACGCGCCTCCTACCACGGCAAGGCGCTCAAGAAGGGCGGCTGTGTCGGCTGGAGCAAGGAACAGATCGAACTCGACGACTCCGACGCGCAGTTCGTCTCCCAACTCGCCGGGAAGAGCCTGACCGCTTCGCGGCGGGACCGGGCGGTGAAGAAGGCGATCAGCGCCTGGTCGTCCTGCATGGACGCCCAGGGCCACAAGAACCTCGCCGACCCGTACCAGGCGATGACACGGGGCGTCACCGACGGCCGTACCTCGAAGAGCCAGGACAGCATCGGACTCGCTGTCGACGACGTGGCGTGCAAGCAGCGGACCAACCTGGTGAGGATCTGGTTCGACACCGAGAGCGAGATCGAGAACAGGCAGATCGCCGACAACAAGGCCAAGTTGGAGGCGATCGCCGCCCGCCACGGCAAGGCGCTGTCGGCGGCCCGCGCCCAGCGGGCCGGATGAGCGGTGCGGGGGCGTCGGAGTCCCGATCGCGGTGGACGACGCGCTCGCGGCCGCACTGTTGGTCGCCTGAGGCGACCGGTTCGGCGGCCTCGCCGTAACGATTCGTCAGGACCACGGACACATCTGACAGAAAGAAAGGAGACCACCATGCGAAGACGGCACAGAGAACGCGCCATGGCTGTCATCTCGGCAACCGCGGTCGCCGCGATGACCCTCACCATGGCGAGTACAGCGCAGGCAGCGGATTCTTCGACTCCGCCGAAGAAGACCGGACACGCCACACCGGCCAAGAGAAAACACCCCCTGGCGATTCCAGCCGGGGACCGGGACAGCGTCCTCGGCAAGGACTGGAAGAATTCCGGCGATCGGGCCGTGACCACCGCCGCCGACAGCGACGGACTGCACCTCCTCGTCGCCGACGCGAAAACCGGCTACCACTGGAAGACCGCCACCGTCCTGTCCGAACCCCAGCTGCCGGCCGACACCTGGATCGGCAACAGCTGCCTGATGGACGATCACCACGCAGCCGTCGTCTACGCCCCCCGCACCTTCACCAACAAACCCGACCTGATGATGGGCGGCGCCCTGACGGCCGTCGTCGACCTGGACAGCGGCGACGTCACCAAGATGCCGTTCACCGCGTCCCTCGCCTACTTCGACCCGACCTGCAACGCGCAGACCCACAGCGCGGCGTTCACCGCCCTGCGCGCGGACAAGACGCGCCTGATCACCGTCGACACGCACGGCGACAGCGTCGCGGACGTCACCGCCCGCGGTGAGATCACCTCCGCCGTCCCCGTCGAGGACGGCCTGATCGGCGCGGCCGGGAACCGCCTCGTCCACATCAGCCGCAAGGGCAAGCAGGCGACGCTCACCGCGACGAAGCACGCCCCGTACGACATCACCGCGGGGAACGACGGAACGGTCGACTACATCGACCGCACCGGTGACACGCAAGCCCGCGTGCAGACGTACACACACGGCACCAAGACCACCGTCGCCCACGGCCGAACCACCGCGATGGGCCTCGCCCAGGACACCACCGGCAAGGTCTACCTGCTCGGCCGGGCCACCCACGACGCGGCGTTCGGCCAGAGCGGCATCACCGGGAAGAACGTCCCGCACGAAGCGCAGCTGTCCACCCGCGGACGCCTCGCGGTCGACCCCGTCGTCTCCGACGCCGTGGAGCGCGGCGTCGCCAACATCAAGGGCGTCGGCAAGGACCTCTCGCACACCGCGAAGGAGCCGGCCACCGGGCAGGGCGCCGGAAGCGTCAGTCACCTCCTCGACATCACCGCGACCTCCACCGTCACCGGACAGCGCACCACGCTCACGGCCGACGAGCCGGCCGCCACAGCGGGCGGCACCACCTCGCCGGCCCTGACCGGTGACAGCCGGCCGCAGATGTCCACGATGAGCCTCATGACCACGGCCACCGACGACCCGCGCGCCCACGACCCCGTGGACACCGACGCCTGGTGCTCCGTGCCCCGCAACGACGTCGACACCCAGGCCCTCCAGCCCACCCCGAACCAGGTGGAGTGGGCCGTCGACATGGCCGTGCGCGGAGACCTCACCTCCGGCTACATCAGGCAGGGCGGCTGGCGCACCCAGACCGGACTGGCCACCATCAACCCCCAGGGCACCTGGCCCGCCCCCACGCTCAACGGCGGCGGCCGCATCCCCGCACAGGTCGAACTCGGCATCCTCGCCCAGGAATCCAACCTGTGGCAGGCGGAATCCGGCGCCATTCCCGGCCAGATGGGCAGCCCGCTGGCCTCCGTGGACGGCTACTACGGACACCAGACCGGGGGCAGCCTCGCGGACTACTGGACCATCCACTGGGACCTGTCGGACTGCGGCTACGGTGTCGGCCAGGTCACCGACGGCATGCGCAAGGCGGGCTTCGAGAAGGACAACGAGACCTCTCTCGATCCCGAACTCCAGCGTGCCGTCGCCCTCGACTACACGATGAACATCGCCGCTTCGCTCCACATCCTCGCGGACAAGTGGAACGAGGTCCACGAGGCCGACCAGACCATCACCGTCAACAACGACGACCCGGCCAAGCCGGAGAACTGGTTCACCGCCGTCTGGAACTACAACCTCGGCTTCAATCCCAAATCCAAGGAAGCGGAGAACGGAAACTGGGGACTCGGCTGGTTCAACAACCCCGCCAACCCGGTCTACCCGGCCGACCGTGACCCCTTCATGGACATGGACGCCGACCCGGCCAACTGGCCCTGGGACGCCGCCCATCCCCAGTACTGGCCGTACGAGGAGAAGGTCATGGGGTGGGCCGCCTGGTCCATCGACACCGGCCACTCCTACGCGACCTCCGGACGCCAGGACTGGCCCGGCGAATCCGGCTACAGCTCCGCCGGCTTCTACCCGGCCTGGTGGAACACCACCGCCGAGCGCACCGCCATCAAGCCGCCACTCGACACGTTCTGCAATGCGGCCAACAACTGTGACGCCGCCAACCCGCCGGACTGTCCGGACGCCGGCTGCTACACCCAGTACTGGTGGAACGCCGCCAATGCCACCTGGAAGGACAACTGCTCTTCCACCTGCGGCAACGAAAAGATCAAATATGCGACGCTGATCAGCGAGCCCGGCCGCGGATACCGCCTTCAGTACGGCACACCTCAGTGCGGTACCGGAAACCTTCCGTCAGGAGCGAAGATCGTCGCATCCGTCCCTGCGGGAACACCCACCTGGAGCGACTGCGGAACGACGACAACCGACGGCTCGTTCCAGTTCACGTTCTACCCTGATCCCAACGCCACCGGGCCCGGCCTCGGCCAGTACGACGCCAAAGCCGACCTCCACCAGATCGGCGGCGGCTACCAGGGTCATTTCTGGTACGCGCACACCCGTGACCAGGCTCATCTCGGCGGCGACGGCGGTCGCATGACGATCCAGGGCGACTGGAAACTCCCCGGTGCCGTCCCCGAGGAACAAGCGGCCGTCTACGTCCACATCCCCGACACCGGAGCCCAGACCACCAAGGCGTTCTACGAAATACCCACCGCCCTCGGCACCGCCAAGGTCGTGGTCAACCAGGACGCGAACGAAAGCAACACCTGGGTCTATCTCGGCGCTTTCCGCTTCAACGACAAGGCGCCCGAAGTCAGGCTCTCAAACACCACCTACACGGGGTCCGGCGACGACGACATCGCCTGGGACGCCATGGCCTTCGTCCCCGGCGACTACGGCATCCCGAACGACTACGCCGTCGACCTCGCCCTGCCGGCGTACGACAGCAACAGCCCCAACCCCAACCAGGCCATCCAGTCCCCGGACGACAAGGCCACAGCGGCGCTGGGCAAGGACGCGTCCAACCCCGGCCCCGACGGCTCGCTGGCGACCAGCGTCTCGTCCCAGGGCCTCGCGACCTGGTGCGACGACGGGAAGATCATCGCCCGTTCCACCCGCACCATCGCCTGCGAGAACCGGGCCGTGCCGTACTACTACATCACCTCGGAAGGTGCCAGCGGAACGATCATGTTCCAGATCCAGCGCGTACTGGAACTGGACGGAACGAACTCCTTCACCGAACACCTCAGCATCGCGCCGGACTCCGTCCCCCTCGACATCGCCGATGTCATGCTCGCCATCAACAAGCATCTGTGCGACACCGGCTGCACACCCGACGAACCAGGAAACAGCGCCTGGAACGGAGCACCCAACTGGACACCGGGAGACACCCACGCGGCGAATCTCACCACCACCTACACCTGGGACAACTCGGTCGCCGACAAGGAATTCCTCTTCCACCCGGACGTCCAGATCGACGGAGACATCTACCCCTCCGACAACAGCATCGCCCCCACCCACACCGGCTACCAGTGGTCCAAGAGCACGGTCCGCAAGACCGATCTCGACGAAATCCGCTGCGACACCGAGATAACCGCGACCGGAGGATGCGTCTTCCACAACTACGCACCCACCTACACCTTCAACGCCGCCAAGTATCCGCAGGCGGCAGCCCACGCTTGGCTCATCCAGCACGGCAGTCCGAAGAGCCCGGGGCTGCACAGCGCGAACACCCCCCTGTACTACCTGCCGGGCGGACGCAACGGAGCGAACCGTGCCGTCATCTGTGACGTGGACGGATGGGCGCGGACCAATTACGACCCGGCAGCCATGAACAGCAGCACCGACGCTCCGAACTGCGACGAGTTCACGTTCAACGCCTCCTACAACAGCGGAGGACAGCCGGCCGAACTCGACGGACTCAATCCCGTCTCCACCGGCGCGGAGTGCATGCAGACCTACGCGCAGATGGACAACGGAACCGTCCATCTCAGAAATCTTCCCGGAACGATGCCGAGTTTCAGGGAGGTATGCGGAAGGTCGTCCATCTCAGGTGTCCAGAACAGTGGATCAATGGCTGCCTTCTCCTCGGGATTCGCCAAGAACATGCGTCTCATGGACAGGGACGCCTACTGGCTGGACACCAACATCAAGGGTGCCTGTGCCACGGGAACCGGAACCTTCATGCACTGCACCATGACCACGAACTAGATACCGGAGAAACAGCGAGGGCGGCTGGTCCACCAGCCGCCCTTCGCATGTCACAGGAACGTCGCGCGTCACATGAACGGATCCACCAGCAAGGCCACGGGAAGATCACCCGACTCGACGGCCCCTCTGGGAATCCTCAGACCGGTGTGCTCGCCGACCGATCGCCACACCGCGGCATGAAGCCCAGCGGAACGGTCCTCCACAAAAGCGCGCCACTCCGCGGGCGACGAGAAACCGTCCGGGTCCGGCCAGACGGCGCCGTTGCTCCGCATCCGGCTGTCCAGCAGGTGAGCCCTTCCGGACTCGCTTACCGGAGCAGGACCCGTCAGGCTGTGCCGGAACTCTGCCCGTAGGAGGTCCCCGTCACCCGGTGAATAGAACAACCACGACGGCTGCACCGCCGCGTTCGCGTACAGGCACACGAACTCCTCGCCGTCCCGAGGCATCACAGAACTGTTGCCGTCAGCCCAATGCTGGTACCAGGCACAAACTCCGGAATCCTCCAGGACGTACGACCACTCACCGGACGTGCCGTACATGCAGCAAGTCCACGGGGCGTCCACGGACAGAGGATCGAAATCACGGTAATGGGCGCATGCGCCGATCTGGCCGTCCCCGGCACCCATGCGCCGCAACAGGTCCTCCACCGCCAGACCACGCACAGCGGTCAACGACACCCCGCCACGCATTCCGGGGCCCCCCGTGGGTTCCTCGAAACAGAACTCACCAAGCCACTCGATGCTGTCACTCATGTCCCTCCACAGCTTACCGCCGAGGCGGCTCGTTGTGAGCGCTGGGTTACTATGTTCGCTTCATGCCGGAGGCAGGAAGCAAGGGGCGCCTTTGAAGATGCTGAGAGAGGTCGCCGCCACCCGCTACATCGAACCCCTGACGTCCGGCGGATCCGTACCCGGGGTCGTCGAGGCCGACGACCTGGGCACCTACGTCGTGAAGTTCACCGGCTCCGCGCAGGGCCGCAAGGCGCTGGTCGCCGAGGTGATCGTGGGGGAGCTGGCCCGCGCCCTCGGGCTGCGCTTCCCCGAGCTGGTGCTGGTGCACTTCGACCCGCTGATCGCCGGTGACGAGCCGCATCAGGAGGTGCGGGACCTGCACGCGGCCAGCGGGGGCGTGAACCTCGGCATGGACTATCTGCCGGGCGCCCGGGACTTCACGCCGGAGATCGCGCGGGTCTTCCCCGTCGATCCGCTGGAGGCGGGGAGGATCGTCTGGCTCGACGCCCTGACCGTGAACGTCGACCGCACGGTGCACAGCTCCAACCTGATGGTCTGGCCCACCCTGGGCGTCGCACCCCCGCGCCTGTGGCTGATCGACCACGGTGCCGCGCTCGTCTTCCACCACCGCTGGGACGGCGCCGACCCCGCCAAGGCCTACGACTTCCGGCACCATGCCCTCGGCCACTACGGGCCCGACGTCCGGGCCGCCGACGCCGAGCTCGCTCCCCGGGTGACCGAGGAGCTGCTGCGCCGGATCCTCGCCGAGGTCCCGGACGCCTGGCTCGCGGACGAGCCGGGCTTCGCAAGCGCGCCGGAGGCACGCGAGGCGTACGTGGCATACCTCCACGCGCGCGTGCGGGCCTCCGATGCATGGCTGCCCACCGACTTCCCCGGCCGGGAGGAACTCGCCGCCGAGGAGGCCCTCCGGGCGGCCCGCAGCCGGCAAGGACGCCCCGCGTGGCTCAGGCAGGTCCCCGACCTGCACGGCAAGCCCGCGGCCGAACAGGATTGGTCGGTGCACCTCGGATGAGTGGCCGTGTCGAGATCGAGTACTGCACCCAGTGCCGCTGGCTGCCCCGCGCCGCCTGGCTGGCGCAGGAGCTGCTCACGACCTTCGAGTCCGAGCTGACGGAGCTGGCGCTGAAACCCGGCACCGGCGGAGTGTTCGTCGTCCGCGTCGGCGACGAGGTCGTCTGGGACCGCCGGGAGCAGGGCTTCCCCGAGCCGACGGCCGTGAAGCGGGCCGTACGCGACCGAGTGGCCCCGGGCAAGCCCCTGGGCCACTCGGACAAGCCGTCCGCCGAACCGTCCGCGGACTGAGTCAGCCCTTGAGCTGCTCGTACGCCGGGAGCGTCAGGAAGTCGGCGTAGTCCTCGTCGAGGGAGACCGTCAGCAGCAGGTCGTGGGCCTGCTGCCAGTTGCCGGCCGCGAAGGCCTCCTCGCCGATCTCGGCCTTGATGTTCGCCAGCTCCTCGGCGGCGACCTTGCGGGCCAGGTCGGCGGTGACCGGCTCGCCGTTGTCGAGGACGACGCCCGCGTTGATCCACTGCCAGATCTGGGAGCGGGAGATCTCGGCGGTGGCGGCGTCCTCCATCAGGTTGAAGATCGCGACCGCGCCGAGGCCGCGCAGCCAGGCCTCGATGTAGCGGATGCCGACCTGCACGGCGTTGACCAGACCCGCGTACGTCGGCTTGGCCTCCAGCGAGTCGATGGCGATCAGATCGGCCGCCTTGACGTCGACGTCCTCGCGCAGCCGGTCCTTCTGATTGGGCTTGTCGCCGAGGACCTTGTCGAAGGACTCCATGGCGATCGGGACGAGGTCGGGGTGGGCGACCCAGGAGCCGTCGAAACCGTCGTTCGCCTCGCGGTCCTTGTCGGCGCGGACCTTCTCGAAGGCGACCTTGTTGACCTCCGCGTCCCGGCGGGACGGGATGAACGCCGCCATGCCGCCGATCGCGTGGGCGCCGCGCTTGTGGCAGGTGCGGACGAGGAGTTCGGTGTACGCGCGCATGAACGGGGCCGTCATCGTCACCGCGTTGCGGTCGGGCAGGACGAACTTGGCGCCGCCGTCCCGGAAGTTCTTGACGATGGAGAACAGGTAGTCCCAGCGGCCCGCGTTCAGCCCGGAGGCGTGGTCGCGCAGCTCGTAGAGGATCTCCTCCATCTCGTACGCGGCCGTGATCGTCTCGATCAGCACGGTGGCGCGCACGGTGCCCTGCGGGATGCCGACGTAGTCCTGCGCGAAGACGAAGACCTCGTTCCAGAGACGGGCCTCCAGGTGCGACTCCGTCTTGGGCAGGTAGAAGTACGGGCCCTTGCCCAGGCCCAGCAGGCGCTTGGCGTTGTGGAAGAAGTAGAGGCCGAAGTCGACGAGCGCGCCGGGCACCGGGGTGCCGTCCGCGTCGACGAGGTGACGCTCGTTCAGGTGCCAGCCACGCGGGCGCATGACGACCGTGGCGAGTTCCTCGTTCGCCTTCAGGGCGTACGACTTGCCCGACTTCGCGTCCGTGAAGTCGATGTTCCGGGTGTAGGCGTCGATCAGGTTGAGCTGGCCGAGGACCACGTTCTCCCAGGTCGGCGCGGAGGCGTCCTCGAAGTCCGCGAGCCACACCTTCGCGCCCGAGTTGAGCGCGTTGATGGTCATCTTGCGGTCGGTGGGGCCGGTGATCTCGACCCGCCGGTCGTTCAGGGCCTCGGGGGCCGGGGCGACCTTCCAGGAGTCGTCGGCGCGGATCGCGGCGGTCTCCGGGAGGAAGTCGAGGGTGGAGGTGCGGGCGATCTCGGCGCGGCGCTCGGCGCGCCGGGCGAGGAGTTCGTCACGCCGGGGCGTGAACCGCCGGTGCAGCTCGGCCACGAAGGCGAGCGCCGCTTCGGAGAGGACCTCCTCCTGCCGGGGCAGGGGCTCGGCGTCGACGATGGCCAGCGGGGACGGCGCTGGTGCGGACATGAACTGTCACTTCCTTCAGCGAGCTACGAAGACGAACCGGCGGTTCGGCACCGGGTGCCAGTCTTCCCGGATACGGCGTTCGGCGCCCGCGAGGGCCTCGGGCGCTTCTGAACAGTGGATACTAGTTTCCTCATGGTGGAAGTTCAATCATCTGTTGATGTCGAGATTCTCAGGGTCGAGGCAAGGTGGCTCTCCGTGCCGCGCCGTTCACTCAAGGTGGGCCAGATCGGCCTCCGTGTCGATGTCGAAGGGCCGGGCCACGTCCCCGCACTCCACGAGCGTGATGCGCGGCTCGTGCTCCTTCAGATAGGCGCGTGCCCCCCGGTCCCCGGTCGCAGTCGCGGCGATGCCGGCCCAGTGGGCGGCGCCGAACAGCACCGGATGGCCGCGCACTCCGTCGTACGCGGCCGACACCAGCGACTCCTCGCCCTCGCAGGCCGTGAGCACCCGGGCCACCGCCTCCGGGCCGATACCGGGCTGGTCGACGAGCGAGACCAGGGCGGCCGTCGCGCCCGTGCCCGCGAGCGAGTCCAGCCCGGCCCGCAGGGACGTCCCCATGCCCCGTTCCCAGTCCGGGTTGGCGACCAGTACGCATCCCGGCAGTACGGCCCGGGTCCGGACCTCGTCCTCCCGTGCGCCCAGTACTACGTGGACCCGCTCGCAGCCGCCCTCGCGCAACACCCGTACCGCGTGCTCCACGAGGGGGCGTCCCCGGTGGGTGAGCAGTGCCTTGGGGCGTCCGCCGAGCCGCCGCCCGCCCCCGGCGGCCAGCAGCACCCCGGCAACCGCACCCGCCCTGTTCCGCGTCTCCCATGTCGTCATGAATCCTGCATACCGCACGACCTCGGGCCGAGAAGTCACGCAGCGAAACAAGTCGATGACGCAATGGACTGGCGCCTGGTGGCCCGCGTCGTTTACTGTCGCCCGCACCGACCGGCCGGGCGGCCGACCTGCGCCCGGTGTGGGGGACTTCGCGTCGGAAGGGCACGCGCACGACGGAGTGCGAGGGGGAGGACTGTGTTGCGGAGCGTTGAGCAGAGGCGGCAGGGGCCTGTGACCGGCGGCGACGAGGATCCGCGCGTGACGGAGCTGCGCTCCGCCGTCGCCCGGCTGCGTCGTCGGCTCGCCGCGCATCCCGGCGAGTTCGCCGACCGGACCATCGCCGAGGAGGAACTGGCCGCCCTGGACGCGATGGCGGCCGACGGCACCCCCGAGATCCCACGGCTGCGCCGCTCCCTCCTGCTGATCGCGGGCGCGATCGGCTCGGTGAGCGCGCTCTCCCCGGAACTGACGGAGGTCCGCCGCGCCGTCGACCTCTTCGGGGGGACGGTGCGGGGACAGGGCTGAGCGACGGCGGGGCGGAGGTCGGCTGTCGTCCGGGTTCTCGGGGCTCGGAGGCCGCCTACGCGGGGCTCTGGGTGGCCAGGGCCTGCGAGAGCTCGCCGGCGACCTGCTGGAGGACCGGGACGATCTTCTCCGTCGCCGCCTCCGTGACCCGGCCCGCCGGGCCGGAGATGGAGATGGCCGCGGCCGTGGGGGAGTCGGGTACCGAGACCGCCAGGCAGCGGACGCCGATCTCCTGCTCGTTGTCGTCGATCGCGTAGCCCTGCCGGCGCACCTCCTCCAGCGCCGCGAGGAAGCCGTCGGGCGTCGTGATCGTCTTGTCCGTCGCGGCGGGCATGCCCGTACGGGTCAGCAGGGCCCGCACCTCCTCCGGCGGGAAACCGGCGAGCAGGGCCTTGCCCACGCCCGTGGAGTGCGGCAGTACGCGTCGGCCGACCTCCGTGAACATCCGCATCGAGTGCTTCGACGGCACCTGCGCCACGTAGACGATCTCGTCCCCGTCCAGCAGCGCCATGTTCGCCGTCTCACCGGTCTCCTCGACCAGCCGGGCGAGGTACGGCCGTGCCCAGGTGCCCAGCAGCCGGGCGGCGGACTCGCCGAGGCGGATCAGGCGCGGACCCAGTGCGTACCGGCGGTTGGACTGCTGCCGTACGTACCCGCACGCCACCAGCGTGCGCATCAGGCGGTGGATCGTCGGCAGCGGCAGCCCGCTGCTCGCGGAGAGCTCGCTCAGGCCGACCTCGCCGCCCGCGTCCGCCATCCGTTCGAGCAGGTCGAAGGCGCGCTCCAGGGACTGGACCCCGCCGTTGGCGGAGGACCGGGCGGAGTCGGTGGTGCTGGCGCTGGACGTCGGCACGGCGCGTTCCTTTCGGGACTGGCGGAAGAGCAGAAGCCTACCCGGCAGTCGGTTGACTCCCCGCTTGTACGTAGCTACGTTCTGCGTACTGGAATTGTAATTCCGCTTTGTGGAAACGTCCAGGAGTGGTCGCGAGGTGCGTGCAGGAGTCCAGTGTGCCCTTGACTGCGCGGAAGAGGGGGTGAAGACTCCTTCAACAGAAAGTTGAATTCCGTTACGCGGAAGTAACTGCGGCAAGTGGATGTAAGGGGTTCGGGTGTCCGACGCTGAACTGGTGCTTCGCTCGACGCGTGTCATCACTCCCGAGGGGACCCGCGCCGCATCGGTCGCGGTCGCCGCCGGCACGATCACGGCCGTCCTCCCGTACGACGCACCCGTACCGGAGACCGCCCGCCTGGAGGACCTGGGCGACCACGTCCTGCTGCCCGGCCTGGTCGACACCCACGTGCACGTCAACGACCCCGGCCGCACCGAGTGGGAGGGCTTCTGGACCGCCACCCGCGCCGCCGCGGCCGGCGGCATCACGACCCTCGTCGACATGCCCCTCAACTCCCTGCCGCCGACCACGACCGTCGCGCACCTGCGGACCAAGCAGCAGGTCGCCGCCGACAAGGCGCACATCGATGTCGGCTTCTGGGGCGGCGCCCTGCCGGACAACGTCAAGGACCTGCGTCCGCTGCACGAGGCCGGCGTCTTCGGCTTCAAGGCGTTCCTGTCGCCGTCCGGCGTCGACGAGTTCCCGCACCTCGAACGGGACCCGCTGGCCCGCGCCATGGCCGAGATCGCGGCCTTCGACGGCCTCCTCATCGTGCACGCCGAGGACCCCCGCCTCCTCGCCTCCGCCCCGCAGCAGCCAGGCCCCAGGTACGCCGACTTCCTCGCCTCCCGCCCCCGGGACGCCGAGGACACCGCCATCGCCCAGCTCATCCGTGAGGCGAAGGCCCTCCACGCGCGCGTGCACGTCCTGCACCTGTCCTCCAGCGACGCCCTGCCGATGATCGCCGAGGCGCGGGCGGAGGGCGTCCGCATCACCGTGGAGACCTGCCCCCATTACCTGACCCTCACCGCCGAGGAAGTCCCCGACGGCGCCAGCGAGTTCAAGTGCTGCCCGCCGATCCGCGAGGCCGCCAACCAGGACCTGCTCTGGCAGGCGCTGGCCGACGGCACCATCGACTGCGTCGTCACCGACCACTCCCCGTCCACCGCCGACCTGAAGACCGACGACTTCGCGACCGCCTGGGGCGGCATCTCCGGACTCCAGCTGAGCCTGCCCGCGGTGTGGACCGAGGCCCGCAGGCGCGGACACGGCCTGGAGGACGTGGTCCGCTGGATGTCGACGCGGACGTCCGAACTCGTCGGGCTCGACAACCGCAAGGGAGCCATCGCGGCGGGCCGCGACGCCGACTTCGCCGTCCTCGCCCCCGACGAGACCTTCACCGTCGACCCGGCGGCCCTCCAGCACCGCAACCACGTCACGGCCTACGCGGGCAGGACCCTGTACGGCGTCGTGAAGTCCACCTGGCTGCGCGGGCAGCGCATCGTCGCGGACGGCGAGTTCACCGAACCGAAGGGGCAGCTCCTCACCCGGACCAACTGAATCCCATCCCGGACACCGAAAGGCAGACCTGATCATCGTGACGGCGATTCCCGGCTTTACCGGCGACGCGAACCCCTACGGCGGCGGCGACCCGTACGCGGACTACCGCACCGCCGACTTCCCCTTCACCCAGTACGCCAATCTCGCCGACCGGCGCCTCGGCGCCGGTGTCATCGCCGCCAACGACGAGTTCTTCGCCCAGCGCGAGAACCTGCTGGTGCCCGAGCGCGCCGAGTTCGACCCCGAGCACTTCGGGCACAAGGGCAAGATCATGGACGGCTGGGAGACGCGGCGCCGCCGGGGCGCCTCCGCCGAGCACCCCTGGCCGACCGCGGAGGACCACGACTGGGCGCTGGTCCGCCTCGGCGCCCCGGGCGTGGTCCGGGGGATCGTCGTCGACACCGCGCACTTCCGCGGCAACTACCCGCAGGCCGTGTCCGTCGAGGGCACCTGCGTGCCGGGCTCCCCGTCGCCGGAGGAGCTCCTCGGGGACGACGTGAAGTGGACGACCCTGGTCCCGCGCACGCCGGTCGGCGGCCACGCGGCGAACGGTTTCCCCGTCGCCGTCGAGCAGCGCTTCACCCACCTGCGGGTCAACCAGCACCCCGACGGCGGCATCGCCCGCCTGCGCGTGCACGGCGAGGTCGTCCCGGACCCCGTGTGGCTGGACGTGCTGGGCACCTTCGACGTCGTCGCCCTGGAGAACGGCGGCCAGGTCGAGGACGCCTCCGACCTCTTCTACTCGCCCGCCACCAACACCATCCAGCCGGGCCGCTCCCGGAAGATGGACGACGGGTGGGAGACCCGGCGCCGCCGCGACCGGGGCCACGACTGGATCCGCTACCGGCTGGCCGCCCAGTCCCGGATCCGCGCCCTGGAGATCGACACCGCGTACCTCAAGGGCAACAGCGCCGGCTGGGCCTCGGTGTCCGTGCGCGACGGCGAGGACGGCGAGTGGCGGGAGGTCCTGCCCCGCACCCGCCTCCAGCCCGACACCAACCACCGCTTCGTCCTTCCGGCCCCGGCCGTGGGCACGCACGCGCGCGTGGACATCTTCCCGGACGGCGGCATCTCCCGACTGCGGCTGTTCGGTTCCCTGACGGAGGACGGTGCACGGCGCCTCGCGGCACGTCACCAGGAGCTGGGCGGCTGAGAAGGCCCCGCCCCGAACCCGCTTTCGCCGTGCATGGAGGGGGGCGCACCGGCCCGACAGCACCGGTGCGCCCTCTGCCTCTCAGGCTGCTTGCCTCACGCCCTCTGCCTCACGCCGCGTGCCCGCCGTCCACGGCGAACTCCGCACCGGTGACGTACGTCGCCCCGGCCAGATACGCCACCATCGACGCCACCTCGTCCGCCGTCCCGAACCGCCCCAGCGCCGTCATCGCCGCCTGGCCGGCCGCGTACGGCCCGTCCGCCGGATTCATGTCGGTGTCGATCGGCCCGGGAAGGACGAGGTTCGCCGTGATCCCCCGCCCGCCCAGCTCCCTGGCCAGGGCCTTGGTCATACCGGCCAGGGCCGCCTTGCTCGTCGCGTAGAGCGTCCCGCCGGGGCCCGGCACGCGCTGGGCCATGCAGCTGCCGATCGTGATGATCCGCCCGCCCTCGGGCATGCGCGCGGCGGCGGCCTGGGAGGTCAGGAAGACGCCGCGCACGTTGACGGCGAGGACCCGGTCCACGTCCGCGAGCGACAGAGTTTCCAGCGGCCCGAGCAGCCCCACGCCCGCGTTGTTCACCAGGACGTCGAGACCGCCCAGCGCCTCGGCCGCCGTGGTCACGGCACCGGTCGCCTCGGCGGCGTCCGACGCGTCCGCGCGCACCGCCACCGCACGGCGCCCCAGCGCCTCCACGGCCCGTACGACGTCCTCGGCCGCTTCCTTGCCGTTCACATAGCCGACCGCCACGTCCGCGCCCTCCCGGGCCAGCCGCAGGGCCGTCGCCGCGCCGATGCCCCGGCTCGCGCCGGTCACGAGAGCCACCTTGCCGTCGAGAGTTCCTTGAGAGGTGCCGAGAGTTCCTTGAGTCATGGGTCCATCCCACCGGCCGGCCGACAGCGGTGCTGGCGGTGAACGGACGTCGAGGTGGGCTCATCCGGTTCGTCGCCTCGGAGAGCCGTACGGCCGAGCGATGAGTTGCCGGTGCGCACGGGGTCTGAACCGATGAACAAAGACCCAGACCGTTCCGAGAAGAAGGGCACCCCACCATGGGCAAGCTCGTCTCCACCCTCTTCGTCACCCTCGACGGCGTCTACCAGGCCCCCGGCGGCCCGCACGAGGACACCCGCGGCGGCTTCACCCACGGCGGCTGGAGCTTCCCGTACGCCGACGAGGACTTCGGCCGGTTCATCGACGAGGTCTTCGCACGCCCGCGCGCCTTCCTGCTCGGGCGCCGGACGTACGACATCTTCAGCACGTTCTGGCCGAAGGTGACCGACCCCGCCGATCCGGTCGCCTCGAAACTCAACGCACTGCCGAAGTACGTCCCGTCCTCCACCCTCACGGACCCCGGGTGGGAGGGCACCACCGTGCTCACCGGCGATCTCGCCAAGGAGGTCACGGCCCTGAAGGAGCGCACCGACGGCGAGATCCAGGTGCACGGCAGCGGCGCCCTCGTCCGGTCCCTGCTGGCGCACGGGCTCGTCGACTCGCTCCATCTGCTGACCTTCCCGGTCGTGCTCGGCACCGGATTCCGGCTGTTCCCGGAGGGCGCCGTACCGACCGCGTTCCGGCACGCCGGGGGGAGCGTCACCAGCACGGGTGTATCCATCCAGACGTACGAGGTGGCGGGCCGCCCGGAGTACGGCGAGTACGCGCTGCCTCAGGACGCGTGACCGCCCCTGCCCCGGCGTCCTCGTCGGCCCTGGTGAACAGCGGGTGGGGGCGCCGGAGGGCAGGTTAACTTCCCACCAACTCATCGGACTTGACGGGAAAATCTCCGCGCTTGTCATTGACATGCCAGCGTCTACGCGCGTCATCATGTGCGCATGAATTTCCCCCCACGCGCCTCGCGGCTCGGCGCAGCAGCCGCCCTCCTGTCCGCGCTCCTCGTCGGCGGTACCGTCTCCGCCACCACGGCCGACGCGGCCCCCACCGCCGTCGGCACCATCTGTTACGGCGACCTGCCGTCCCAGGCCCACGACACGCTCGACCTGATCGAGAAGGGCGGCCCCTTCCCGTTCGAGCAGGACGGCACCGTCTTCCAGAACCGGGAAGGCCTCCTGCCGAGCCAGTCGACCGGCTACTACCACGAGTACACGGTCATCACCCCCGGCTCCTCCACGCGCGGTGCGCGGCGCATCGTCACCGGTGAGGAGAACCGGGAGGACTACTACACGGCCGACCACTACGAGTCGTTCGACCTGGTCGACTACGGCTGCTGAGCCGGGCGGCCACCTCCGTGCACGCCGGCCGGAAGCCCGCCCGCGTCCTCAGGCGGACTTCCGGCTCCCGGCCGCCGCGAACAGGGCGATGCCCAGCACGAGCAGGGCGACGCTCGCGTAGGTCTCGTAGCCGTCGAGGAACCCCAGTCGTTGCACGAGGCCCCAGTTCCAGTCGGTGAACTCATGCACCAGGCCCGCCACGCCCTGTACGAGGGCGAGGAAGCCGAGAATCTCCAGCACCTGCTTCATGGCACCAGCCTCGCCCCGCGGACCCCCCACGCACATCGGCCGCGGGGCGAACGTCCGTTGGACGGAAGTCCCTGGCCGGACCTGGTCGGCCGCGTCGAAAGTCTGCGATGCGGTGACTTTGGTCGACGATTCCGGCCGGAGTGAGATGAACGGGCCCCGGCCTGCGTAGATTTGTCGACCGTGAGTGGTGACAACGCGGGGCAGGCCTCCCCGGTGCCGGCGGTCGAGACACCTGCGCTGTTCACCGGGCGCAGATGGTTCATCCCCTCCGCCCTGCTGCACGAACTCGACCCCGACGCCGCACGCGCCGGGCGACGGCCCCGGCGTACCGCCCGCGACTGGGTCGTCGACTTCTCCTGCTTCGTGCTGGCCGTGCTGGTGGGCGCGGCCGCCATAGAGGCGCTCAACGACAACCCCCACGTCCCGGAAGGGCTGGCTGTCGTCGACCAGCTGATCGGGGCGCTGGCCTGCGCGGCCGTCTGGCTGCGCCGTCGCTGGCCGCTGGGGCTCGCCGTGGCGATGAGCGCCGCCACCTTCGTCTCGGACACGGCGGGCGGGGCGGGGCTGATCGCCCTGTTCACCCTCGCCGTGCACCGCCCCTTCCGGTACGTGGCCTGGGTGGGCGGCATCAACGTGGCGCTGGTTCCGCTCTACTACTGGCTGCGCCCCGACGCGGACATCCCGTACGTGCTGAGCGTGCTCTTCGCTGGTCTGCTCACGCTGGCGATCGTCGGCTGGGGCATGTTCGTACGGTCCAAGCGGCAGCTCATGGTGAGCCTCAGGGACCGGGCCCGGCGGGCCGAGACGGAGGCGCGGCTGCGGGCCGAGCAGGCGCAGCGGCTCGCCCGTGAGGCCATCGCGCGGGAGATGCACGACGTGCTCGCTCACCGGCTGACCCTGCTGAGCGTGCACGCGGGCGCCCTGGAATTCCGGCCCGACGCGCCCCCGGCGGAGACGGCCCGGGCGGCGGGTGTCATCCGGGAGAGCGCGCACGAGGCGCTCCAGGACCTGCGCGAGATCATCGGCGTCCTGCGGGCCGGGGAGCCGGACGACACGGGGCGGCCGCAGCCGACGCTGGCGGCGCTGGACACGCTGGTCGCCGAGTCGCGCGAGGCCGGCATGAAAGTCGCCCTCGACCAGCGGGTCGACGACGCCGGCGGCGTTCCGTCCTCCGTCGGCCGCACCGCGTACCGGATCGCCCAGGAGGGCCTGACCAACGCCCGCAAGCACGCGCCCGGCACGGAGGTCACGGTGACCGTCACCGGCGGACCGGGCACCGGCCTCACCGTCTCCGTGCACAACCCGCCCCCCGAGGGCGAGGTACCACCCGTCCCCGGCTCCGGCCAGGGCCTGATCGGCCTGACGGAACGAGCGACCCTGGCGGGCGGCCGCCTGGAGCACGGCCACACACCGGAGGGCGGGTTCGAGGTAGGGGCATGGCTGCCGTGGGGCTGAGGCGCGGCCTCGCGGATCCTTCCCCACGACCCCCTGCCCTGAACGGAGTTGATTCGGCCGGGGTGTTGCCGGGCGTTGGCGTCCGCGCCCCGCATCCGCCCCGACCGTGATTACGTAAGGCCCATGACTGCGATCAGACTGCTCCTCGTCGACGACGATCCGCTGGTGCGGGCCGGACTGTCCTTCATGATGGGCGGAGCCGACGACATCGACATCGTCGGCGAGGCGGCCGACGGCGGCGAGGTGGAGGCGCTCGTCGACCGCACCCGCCCGGACGTCGTGCTCATGGACATCCGGATGCCGACGGTGGACGGTCTCACGGCCACGGAGCGGCTGCGCGCCCGCAAGGACGCCCCGCAGGTGGTGGTCCTCACCACCTTCCACGCCGACGAACAGGTCCTGCGGGCGCTGCGCGCGGGCGCCGCCGGTTTCGTCCTCAAGGACACCCCGCCGGCCGAGATCCTCGCGGCCGTACGCCGGGTCGCGGCCGGCGACCCGGTCCTGTCGCCCACCGTCACCCGCCAGCTGATGCAGCACGCGGTCGGCACCGCGGCCGACACCCGCCGCACTCGTGCGCGTGAACGCATGGCCGCCCTCAACGACCGCGAGCGCGAGGTCGCCGTCGCGGTCGGCCGGGGCCTGTCCAACGCCGAGATCGCCACCGGCCTCTTCATGAGCGTCGCCACGGTCAAGACGCACGTCTCCCGCATCCTGGCCAAGCTCGACCTCAACAACCGCGTGCAGATCGCGCTGCTGGCGTACGACGCGGGACTCCTGGAGGAGGAAGAGGAGCAGCAGGGGCACTGACCGGCCCCGCCGGGCTCGCGGCGCCGCCCCGCCGTCACACGAAGGCCGAGGCGGCCCCGCCGGGGATCTCCGCGAGGTGAACCGCCCTGCGCTCCCGGCGCGACAGCTCGCACGCCTCGGCGACGCGCAGCGCCTGAAGGGCCTCGCGCCCGTCACAGGGGTTGGCCCGCTCGCCCCGCACGACCTCGACGAACGCGTTCAGCTCCGCCTCGTAGGCGGGGCCGAAGCGCTCCAGGAAGCCGGTCCAGGGCTTGTCCGCGGCCGGCGGTCCGGTCGGCTCGGTGGACGCGATCGGCGTACGGTCGTCCAGACCGACCACGATCTGGTCGAGCTCCCCGGCCAGCTCCATGCGCACGTCGTAGCCGGCCCCGTTCAGCCGGGCGCCGGTGACCGTGGCGAGCGTGCCGTCGTCGAGGGTGAGGAGCGCGGCGCCGGTGTCGACGTCGCCCGCCTCGCGGAACATCGCGGGCCCGGCGTCCGACCCCGCCGCGTAGACGTCCGTGACCTCCCGGCCCGTCACCCAGCGCAGCACGTCGAAGTCGTGGATCAGCGTGTCCCGGTACAGCCCGCCGGACACCGGCAGCCACGCGGCGGGCGGCGGCGCCTGGTCGCTGGTCAGCGCCCGCACCGTGTGCAGCCGCCCCAGCCTGCCGGAGCGCACGGCCTCGCGGGCGCCCCGGTAGCCGGCGTCGAAGCGGCGCTGGAAGCCCATCTGGAGCACCGTCCCGGCCGTCTCGACCTCGGCGATCGCGCTCAGGGTCCCCGGCAGATCCAGCGCGATGGGCTTCTCGCAGAACACCGGCAGGCCCGAGCGTGCTGCCCGACCGATCAGTTCGGCGTGGGCCGACGTCGCCGTCGTGATCACCACGGCGTCGACCCCCCAGCGGAAGATCTCCTCCACGCCGGGGGCGGCCGTCTCGCCCAGCCGGTGCGCCAGTTCCTGGGCCCGCGAGGCGTCCGCGTCCGTGAGGATCAGGGAGCCCACGTCGCGGTGCCGGCTGAGCGTGTTCGCGTGGATCGTGCCGATGCGGCCCGTACCGATGACGCCGATGCGCATGAAAACAAAGTGCGTGCCCAGCCCGCCCCTGTCAATCGGAATGTCCGGACAATCTGACTACACAACTTCCCGTCAACAACGCACAGAGCTACGCTCGGCCCGTGCCGAAACCAGAAGTGGACCCGACCGTGCAGCTCGAGCTGAGCGTGGACCGCAGCTCTCCCGTGCCGTTGTACTTCCAGCTGTCACAGCAGCTGGAGGCCGCGATCGAGCACGGCACGCTGACCCCCGGCAGCCTGCTGGGCAACGAGATCGAACTCGCCGCCCGGCTCGGCCTGTCCCGGCCGACCGTCCGCCAGGCCATCCAGTCGCTCGTCGACAAGGGCCTCCTCGTCCGCCGCCGCGGCGTGGGCACCCAGGTCGTGCACAGCCAGGTCAAGCGCCCGCTGGAGCTGAGCAGCCTCTACGACGACCTGGAGGCGGCGGGCCAGCGCCCGGCCACCAAGGTCCTCGTCAACACGCTCGTCCCCGCCTCCGCGGAAATCGCCGCCGCACTCGGCGTCGCCGAGGACAGCGACGTCCACCGCGTGGAACGGCTCCGCCTCGCCCACGGCGAGCCCATGGCCTACCTCTGCAACTTCCTGCCCCCCGGCCTCATCGACCTCGACACCGCCCAACTGGAGACCACGGGCCTCTACCGCCTGATGCGGGCGGCGGGCATCACCCTCCACAGCGCCCGCCAGTCGATCGGCGCCCGGGCCGCGACGACGGAGGAGGCGGAACGACTGGCGGAGGAGGCGGGGGCCCCGCTGCTCACCATGCAACGCGTCACGTTCGACGACACGGGCCGCGCAGTGGAATACGGCACACACACCTACCGCCCGACGCGCTACTCGTTCGAGTTCCAGCTTCTGGTACGCACCTGATTTTTCAGGGGCGCGGGGAACTGCGCGAGCCACCCACCACTCACCCGCACCCGGCAATGATCCGCACCACCCCGCCCCTGCCCCGCTCCGCACAGCACCCCACCGTGAGGCAGAATCGGCGGCGATGAGCACCTACCGCGACTTCACCGCCCCCATCGGCTCCCGCCGTGCCACCGTGCTCCGCACCGTCGGCACCCGGGAGCGCCGCTCACACCTGACGGCACCCCGCGTACCGACGGTCGGCATCGACATCGGCGGTACGAAGGTGATGGCGGGCGTCGTCGACGCCGACGGCAACATCCTGGAGAAGGTCCGCACGGAGACGCCGGACAAGTCCAAGAGCCCCAAGGTCGTCGAGGACACCATCGCCGAGCTGGTACTGGACCTCTCGGACCGGCACGACGTGCACGCCGTCGGCATCGGCGCGGCCGGCTGGGTCGACGCCGACCGCAACCGCGTGCTGTTCGCCCCCCACCTGTCATGGCGCAACGAGCCGCTCCGCGACCGCCTCTCGGGCCGACTCTCCGTACCGGTCCTCGTGGACAACGACGCCAACACCGCAGCCTGGGCCGAGTGGCGCTTCGGCGCCGGCCGCGGCGAGGACCACCTCGTGATGATCACGCTGGGCACCGGCATCGGCGGCGCGATCCTGGAGGACGGGCAGGTCAAGCGCGGCAAGTACGGCGTCGCCGGCGAGTTCGGCCATATGCAGGTCGTACCCGGCGGCCACCGCTGCCCGTGCGGCAACCGCGGCTGCTGGGAGCAGTACAGCTCCGGAAACGCGCTGGTCCGCGAGGCGCGCGAGCTGGCCGCGGCCGACTCGCCGGTGGCGTACGGGATCATCGAGCACGTCAAGGGCAACATCTCCGACATCACCGGCCCGATGATCACCGAGCTGGCCCGCGAGGGTGACGCCATGTGCATCGAGCTGCTCCAGGACATCGGCCAGTGGCTCGGCGTCGGCATCGCCAACCTCGCGGCCGCCCTCGACCCCTCCTGCTTCGTCATCGGCGGCGGCGTCTCGGCCGCCGACGACCTGCTCATCGGCCCCGCGAGGGACGCCTTCCGCAGGCATCTGACCGGCCGCGGCTACCGCCCCGAGGCCCGTATCGCCCGGGCCCAGCTCGGCCCCGAGGCCGGCATGGTCGGCGCCGCCGACCTGGCCCGGCTGGTCGCCCGCCGCTTCCGGCGCGCCAAGCGCCGCCGGGTGGAGCGGTACGAGCGCTACGAGCGGTACGCGCAGTCCCTCCGCAGTACCCAGGAGACGCTGTGACCGCCTCGCTGCCGCACCAGGGCTCGTGGCCGGAGGGGGAGGAACGCCCGGCCGAGGACCGCCGCCACATGATCCGCCGCAGGGCGCTCACGCTCCTGATCATCGTGCTGCTCATCGGCGTTCCCGCCGGCTACCTGGTGATCTCCGCGAACCAGAGCCGGGACAGCGGCAAGGACAAGGAAGCGAAGTACTCGGCGACCGGCCTGACCGCGGGCTGGCCGTCCAAGCTGCAGCGCCGGATCTACCAGGTGCCCGTCCCGCACCCGGCCTGGCACGTGGCGTACTACGAGACCAACAACTGGAAGACCAGCCGCCTGTACGCCCAGTTCGAGACCAACGCGGCCGGTCTGGACGCCTATCTGACGGGCCTGGGCGTGACCCGGGCCGACCTGGAGAAGGGCCACATCACCATCGGCGCCCGCGACCGCAAGGTCACCGGCTGGAAGTTCCCCGAGGGCGACTCCTGGTACGGCTTCGTCCACCGGCAGAAGAACCCCGCGCCCACGCACGACGTGGTGGTGGACCTGTCCAACCCGGCGTATCCCTGGGTGTACGTGGTGTCGCGGACGGTGCCCTGACCCGAAGCCGTGCTCGGCCGTCGGGGTCGTCGGGGCCGATTGTCAGACCCCGCCCGTAGAGTCGGAGACAACTGATCCGACACGTGGGCGGGAGGTGACAGGACGTATGGGCGACACGGCTGCGGTGGCCGAGCGGGCGGGGGACGCGACGGTTCCGGTCCGGCTCCCGGCCGTCTTCCTGCCCGCACCCCTCCCGCGCGACGGGCGCATCGCCTTCTGGGACCCCGAGGGCGAGCCCCTGCCCACCGACGACACCCAGCTCACGGTCGTACGACGGCACGGCGCCGCGGTCCGGCGGCGGACCACCCCGGCGCTGTCGCTCCCGCTGGACGAGGCCCTGCCGCTGCTGGTGCGCGCCCGGCGCGACCCCGCGGCCCACCCCGCCACCGCCTGCTGGGGCGCCGCCGCCCTGCACGCCCTGCGGCTGACCGCGCGCGGCCGGCTGCTGCCCGGCCTGACCCCCACGGGCCACGACGCCTGGCGCGCCGGCCCGCTGGACCCGGACGACATCGCGCACCTGCGCGCGGTGGCCGCCGCCCTGCCGTACGAGGGGCATGCCGTCCCGCTGCCCGGCCCGGGCCCGATCCGCCTGCCCGAACCGGAAGCGCTGGTGCGCGCGTTCCTCGACGCGGTCGCCGACACCCTGCCGCGCACCCCGGCCGCACCCCACGCCGCGGGCAGACCCTTCGCGGCCCGCGACGCCCAGCACCTGCCGCACGCCCACGACTGGGCCGCCGAGGTCGCGGCCGGCATGGACGCCGGCGTGCGGATCTCGCTCCGGCTGGACCTCTCGGCGTACGACCTGTTCGACGACGCCCACGACGACGGCGCACGCAGCGCCGGTGCCGCGGTCGTCCAGGTGCACAGCCTCGCCGACCCCACCCTCGTCGCCGACGCGGCGGCGCTGTGGGCGGGCGAGGCGGACGACGCCTTCGGCCCACGCGCCCGGGTGGACGCGGCCCTCGCGGTCCGCCGCGCGGCCCGGGTCTGGCCGCCGCTCGACCGGCTCTCCGACCAGGACGTGCCCGACGTGCTGGCGCTGACCGAAGGGGAGCTGAGCGACCTGCTCGGTGTCGCTGCCACCCGGCTCGCCGCGGCCGGCGTCGCCGTGCACTGGCCCCGGGATCTGGCCCAGGATCTCTCGGCCGCGGCGGTGGTCCGGCCGGCCCCCGGCTCGGCGACCGACGGCACCGGCTTCTTCGAGAGCGAGGATCTGCTCCAGTTCCGCTGGCAGCTGGCGCTCGGCGGCGACCCGCTCACCGAGAGCGAGATGGACGCCCTCGCCGAGGCACACCGCCCGGTCGTCCGGCTGCGCGACCAGTGGGTGCTGGTCGACCCGGCCCTCGTCCGCAAGGCCCGCAAGCGGGACCTGGGGCTGCTCGACCCGGTCGACGCGCTGTCGGTCGCCCTCACCGGCACCGCCGACGTGGACGGCGAGACGGTCGAGGCCGTACCGGCCGGCGCGCTGGCCGCCCTGCGTGACCGCCTCACCGCGGGAGTACGCCCGGCCGCACCGCCGCCCGGCCTGCACGCCACCCTCCGCGACTACCAGCTGCGGGGCCTGGCCTGGCTCGACCTGATGACCTCCCTCGGCCTCGGCGGCTGCCTCGCCGACGACATGGGCCTCGGCAAGACCGTCACCCTCATCGCCCTGCACCTGAAGCGGGCCCGCCGCGAGCCGACCCTGGTGGTCTGCCCGGCCTCGCTGCTGGGCAACTGGCAGCGGGAGATCACCCGTTTCGCACCCGGCGTCCCCGTCCGCCGCTTCCACGGCCCGGACCGCAGCCTCGACGACCTGGACGGCGGCTTCGTCCTCACCACCTACGGCACGATGCGCTCCGCCGCCCCCGCCCTGGCCGGGCAGGCGTGGGGCATGGTCGTCGCCGACGAGGCGCAGCACGTCAAGAACCCCTACTCGGCCACGGCCAAGGCGCTGCGCACGATCCCGTCGCCCGCGCGCGTGGCCCTGACCGGCACGCCCGTCGAGAACAACCTGTCGGAGCTGTGGGCGCTGCTCGACTGGACCACCCCGGGCCTCCTCGGCCCGCTGAAGTCCTTCCGCGCCCGGCACGCCCGGGCCGTGGAGAACGGCGAGGACGAGGAGGCGGTGGAGCGCCTGGCCCGCCTGGTCCGGCCCTTCCTGCTGCGCCGGAAGAAGTCCGACCCGGGCATCGTCCCCGAGCTGCCGCCCAAGACGGAGACCGACCACCCGGTGCCGCTCACCCGTGAACAGGGCGCGCTGTACGAGGCGGTGGTGCGCGAGTCGATGCTCGCCATCGAGACCGCCGAGGGCATGGCACGCCGGGGCCTGGTGCTGAAGCTCCTGACGTCGCTGAAGCAGATCTGCAACCACCCGGCGCTGTACCTGAAGGAGGAGCCCGCCCGGGCCGGCGGCGACCGGCTCGCCGCCCGCTCCGGCAAACTCGCGCTGCTGGACGAGCTGTTGGACACGCTGCTCGCCGAAGACGGATCCGCCCTGGTCTTCACCCAGTACGTCGGCATGGCCCGCCTCATCACCTCCCACCTGGCCACCCGGGCGGTCCCGGTCGACCTCCTCCACGGCGGCACGCCGGTACCGGAGCGGGAGCGCATGGTGGACCGCTTCCAGGCCGGCTCGACCCCGGTCCTGGTGCTGTCCCTCAAGGCGGCGGGCACCGGCCTCAACCTCACCCGCGCGGGCCACGTCGTCCACTTCGACCGCTGGTGGAACCCGGCCGTCGAGGAACAGGCCACCGACCGCGCCTACCGCATCGGCCAGACCCAGCCCGTCCAGGTCCACCGCCTCATCACCGAGGGCACGATCGAGGACCGCATCGCGGAGATGCTCCAGGCCAAGCGCGCCCTCGCCGACGCGATCCTCGGCTCCGGCGAGTCGGCCCTCACCGAACTGACGGACCGTGAGCTGTCCGACCTGGTCTCCCTGCGGAGCACGCCATGACGCCCAGCCCGGCCGACGAGGCCCGCCGGGCCCTGCGGGCGGCCCGGGAACAGGCTCACCGGAACGCGGAGACGCCCTCTGCTCCCCACCCGTCCGGGCGGCCCACCGGCCAGGAGGAGACTCCCCGTCCGGCAGACGTGGCCCGCGAGGCACTGCGCAGGGCAGTCTCCGAGCACCGGCGTGGCGAGGGGTCGGCGAGCGACGTGGGCGCGTTGCGGGACGCCGATGTGCCCGGCGAGCTGCCAGGCGGTACCTCGGAGGGCAGGGTGGGGCCCGCCGGGTCCGGGGGTTCCGGTGCCTCGGATGGAGCGGAGGGTTCCGGCGTTTCGGGTGGTTCGGAGGGGGCGGGTGCCTCCGGTGCCTCGGGTGGGCCGGAGGGTTCCGGCGCCCAGGGGCGGCCGGACGGTTCGGACGCCCCCGGCGGGCCGGACAGTTCCGGCGCTGCTGGCCGGTCGGACGGCTCCGGCGGTCCGGGTGGTTCGGAGGGGGCGGGTGCCTCGGGTGGGCCGGAGGGTTCCGGCGCCTCTGCCGGGCTCGGCAGCGCCTCCGCCGGGCCGGACGATTCCGGCGCTTCCGCCGGGCCGGACCGTACCCGCGCCCCGGGGAAGTCCCCGGCCGAGACGCACTCGGCCGGTGCTCCCGCTGTCGTGGAGGACCAGCCCACCGCCGTACCAGCGGACAGCCCGGCCGTGGGTGACGACGACGGCCCGGGGACGAGCGCGGCGGACATCGCGCGCGAGGCACTGCGCGCAGCACGGCAGGACGCGCGGCGGGCCCGGGAAGAGGCCGAGAGCGCGGGACGCCGGTCGCGGCACGGCCGGGTGGGTGAGCGGTCCAGGGCCGGTCGGCAGGCGCGCGGGCACGCCGCCGGCGGGGGAGTGCGGGACGTACGGAAGTTGCTGGCCGACGCTTTCCGAATGCCCGCGGACACGGACGAGTCGGAGGCGACGCCCGAGGGCCCTGACGAAACCGCCGAGCGCGCGCCCCACGGCATGCCCGACTCGTCTCACAGCCTTGCCGACCCCACTCGCACCCCCGCCCCCTCAGCCACCCGACCCGAGACTCCTCGGATTTCCCACTCCATGGCCGCCCCCGACCGCGACACCGAGCTCCGCCGTACCTTTCCCGCCTTCCCGCCCCGGGACCCGGACGGCAAGGGCTTCGCCGAGAGCTGGTGGGGAAACGCGTGGGTCGCAGCGCTGGAGCAGGGCGCGCTGGACGCCAAGCGGCTGGAGCGCGGGAGGGGTTATGCCGGACAGGGGCATGTCGACGCCATCACCGTGACGCCCGGCCTGGTGCTGGCGTACGTGCGGGGCAGCCGTCCGCGCCCGTACCGCGTGCAGGTGCGGCTGCGCACGCTCGACGACTCCGACTGGGAGCGGTTCCTGGACGCCGCCGCCGACCGGCCCGGGCACATCGCGGCACTCCTCGACAAGGAGATGCCCCAGTCCCTCGCGGACTGCGGCGTGCCCCTGCTGCCGGGACCGGGCGATCTGGAGCCGCGGTGCAGCTGCCCCGACCGGGGCCACCCCTGCAAGCATGCCGCCGCCCTCTGCTACCAGACCGCGCGGCTGCTCGACGCCGACCCCTTCGTCCTGCTCCTGCTGCGCGGCCGGGGCGAACGCGAGCTGCTCGACGCGCTGTCCCGGTTGAGTGCCACCCGTGCGGCGCGCGCCGCCCAGGACAGGGGACCGGCGCCGCTGCCCGGAGTGCGGGCCGGTGACGTTCTCACGCCGCGCGCCCTCCCGCCCCTGCCGGCGCCGCTGCCCCCGCCCCCGCACCCCGAGCAGCCCCCGGCCTACCCGGCGGCCCCCGGCGGCCCGGACCCGTTCGCGCTGGACCAGCTGGCCACGGACGCCGCCGCCCGGGCCCACGCGCTGCTCACCACGGGCCGTGACCCGGTCGGGCAGCTGACGCTCTGGGAGGACGCGGTGCGCCTGGCCGCGGCCCGCCCCGGCTCGGGGCTCACCGCGGGCACCCGGGCGCTCTACTCCTCCCTCGCCTCCGCAGCGGGCCGCACCCCGTCGGAGCTGGCCCGCGCGGTCGCCGCCTGGCGCCAGGGCGGACCGGAGGGCCTCGCCGTACTGGAGGAGCCGTGGGATCCGCCGGCCGGCCGGTTCGACCGGGCCCGTCCGCTGCTCCTCGCCGCCGACCTGCCCGCCTTCCGCCCCTGGCGCAACCACCTCACCCACCCCCAGGGCCATGTGCAGCTCCGCCTGGGCCGCGACGGCCTGTGGTACGCCTACGAGTCCGAGCCGGGCCACGAGGACTGGTGGCCCCGGGGCACCCCCGACCTGGACCCGGTCGGCGCCCTGACGGGCCTGGGCATACCGAGCGACCTCTGAGAGCCGGGACACTGACCGGACTCGACCATGGTGCACACGGCGCGGTGTCAGGCGTGTCGTCGGGCCCACAGCGGGGTGACGAATCCGATGAGGACGGCGGCGATGCCGATCTGGAAGACGTGGCGGATCCAGTCGATGCCGCCGGTGTCGCGCACACCGAATGCGGTGGCGAGCGCGTTGCCGGCGACGGCGCCGACGATGCCCATGAGGACCGTCAGCCACAGGGGGATGGGTTGACGTCCGGGGAGGACGAGCTTGGCCAGCAGGCCGATGACGAGCCCAGCGATGATCGCCCACAGGAACGACACGACAACTCCTTCCATTCGTTGCCCTTTTGGGCACGACTCCGTGTTCCCGTCGAAGGCCGCCATAAGCGTCGTCTGTCACACGGACCTGCACGCCGGTCATGGGAGGCAACCCGAGCGGCCGCGGCCGGATTCTGTCGGCCACCGGAGTGAAGTGCTGGACCGGCGTGAGGTTGTGGGTGCGGGCGTGGCAGGTATCCGTGCTGGGCGGTGAGCCGGTGGACACCCGGCCTCGGGACGACAAGGAGTGGAGAACCCATGGGACACGGCGGCAACGTCATCCAGGAACTGACCGCGGATCACCGCGAGGTGGAGGACCTCTTCTCGCAGATCGAAGCACTGCCCGAGGCCGATGAGCGGCGGCGTGAACTGGCGGACCGGCTCACCATGGAGCTGATCCGGCACTCGGTGGCCGAGGAGGAGTACCTGTACCCGACGGTGCGCCGGTACGTCGACGGGGGAGACGACCTCGCCGACAAGGAGATCGCCGACCACAGCGAAGTCGAGCGCATGCTCAAGGAGCTCGAAGACTGCCGACCCGGGGACGGGCGTTTCGACACGCTGATCCTGCGGCTGAAGAACTCCGTCACGGCGCATGTCAACGACGAGGAGAACCGGCTCTTCCCGATGCTGGCCGACGTCTGCTCCGCCGCCGCCCTGGAGGAGCTCGGTGAGAAGGCCCGATCGGCCAAGGAGCATGCTCCGACCCGTCCGCACCCGTCCGCGCCGGACACCCCGCCCGCGAACAAACTCCTCGCGCCCGGCACAGGCATGGTCGACCGCCTGCGCGACATGCTCACCGGGCGCGGAAAGCAAGACCCCGGGGCCGGCTGACCGGCGGAGCCGGATGGGTGAGGGCAACCGGCTGTGCCGCCCGGCCGGCCGGCCCCGCTCCGAACGAGGTCGGCTGTCGCCCACCACTTCCTCATGAGCCTTCATGGTGTATGCGGATCACCATGTACGTCTCTCCATCCCTGGGCGGCCGCGTCCAGGAACGGGTGGCGAACGTGTGCAGCCGCCCGTTCACGATCGCGTGACGCGGCAGATGGGCACCGAACTCCCCGGCCACCGCTTCCAGCAGCGACCGTTCCGTCCCTACGCCGTCCGCCAGGTCACCGAAGAACCGGCTCGGATCCAGCGGCCGCGGTATCTCCCCGCTTGACCGGACCTCTCCGTCCGCGTACGTGAAGGCGTACTGCTCGGCACCGTCTCGCGCCACCGAAAGGTGGAAGAACCGCTCCCCGTGACTCTTCCTGAGCCCGCTCCACACCACCACCGCGCGCGTGCCCTCACTGGCGGCGGCGGCCGGGGAGACGAAGCGCCGCTGGTCGAACGGGGCGGGATCGCCGTCGAAAGCGAAGCTCCAGCCGGTGCCGGCCCGGCCGACCGCCATGAGAGCCCTGTCGTCGTAGGACGAGAACTCCCGCCGCTCGTGCAGCGATCTGCGGCGCGTCTCCCAGAAGGTCATGGGTTCGTTCAGCACGGTGCCGTCCCCGTCCGCGAGGCGTCCGGGCAACTCCTCCGGCTCCACCCCCTCCACCAGGACGAACCGGTAGGACGTGCGGTTGTTGCCGGGGTCCGGCTCCGCGAGCCACGCCAGGTCACCCGGGTCGAGCCCGGCCGTCGGCCCCGGGACCTCGCCGGTCTGCCCGCCTCGTGGCGTGGACAGCAGCTCGCGACCCCGCTCCGGGGTCAGCAGCGGCCCGAGTACGGGGTCGGCCACCCATCCCAGCGGCGCCAGGTGATCAGGTCCCAGCGGCTCCCACAGCGGCAGAGCGTCCCTCAGCGTCCGCCATGCCCCGTCGGTGTCTCCCCACCGAGCGAGCTCCCGCGCCCGCTCGACCGCTTCCCCGAACGGTCCGGCCGCCGTGTACCGGTACGTGCCGTTCCGCACCTGATCCAGCGTCGCGTAAGCCAGCGACACCAGCCCGTCGTCGGCGCCCCGCAGATGGAACGTCAGCGTGGAGTCGTCCCGGTACGAGTGCGCCGCGTGCTCGGCGACCAGCGGTGGCAGCAGCTCGGCAGCGTACTGCGGGTCCGTGACCAGCCCGTCGAAGTACACCATGTAGGTCTCTCCGAGCAGGCGGCGTATCTGGTCGCCCAGCCCGGCGGCCCGTGGTCTGCCGTACTCCTTGGCCTCGTCCAGGACCTCCCCGGCCCGTTCCCAGCCGCCGCGCAGCGCCTCCAGCCGGGCCTCCTCCACCATGGAGTCCAGCTCTTGTGTCGTGTCGTTGACGAACACCGGCTCCTCGTCACTGCCTTGTGCGCGCAGGCTGTGGAACTCCCGGTACCTGTCCTGCATGAACTCGAGGAAATTCGCGTGGCGCTGGGGTGGCTCGGCGAGCCAGCTCGCCCACGTGTAGACAGCCCACTCACCGTCCTCGTCCACGTCCTCGGGATCCAGGAGGACGTGGGTGGCGTCGGACTCGACGTCGAGCTGCAGCCCGCGCCGCCAGATGTCCGCCTCCCGTCGCTCCTCCGGGTCGGCGTCCTCGTCCAGGTACTCCTCGAACATGTCGGCGAGTCCCGACTCGTTGTCGTGCCAGTGCGCGTCCTCGGTCCCCGCCAGCAGCCACACGAATCCGCCCGCGTGCCGCCACCCGTCGCTGACCTCGAGGAACTCCCGGTACGACGGGGGCATCCGTCGGCCGAGGCGCTCTTCCATGGCTGCGATCCGCTCCTCCGGCGCGGCCGGGAACCCGAGCCAGCGCGCCCGCCACGCGGCCTCGTCGTCCGCACTCCGCGTCTCGCCGTCCGGCAGGGAATCCGCCCACTCCCCGCTCCACCTGAGCAGGAAGGACCGCCAGTCGAATGCCGTGGTGTCCGTCATGTTCCCGATGCTGCCACCCACCACTGACAACGCTCCGCTGCGCGGCTGTCCGGCTACGCGAGTGCGTCCGCGCCTCCTTCCAGCCACAGTCGCAGGTGGGAAGGGCGCCCCGCATCCATGTGCACCGTGTTCGTGGCCACGGCGGTGCGGCGGGCTGCTGCCTCCGGTTCGCCGGTGTTGGTGTTGACGTCGAAGCGGGGGAAGTTGCTGGAGGAGACGTCGAGCCGGATGCGGTGGCCTGCGGCGAAGCGGTTCGCCGTGTCCGGGGCGGTGACCTCGATCTCGTAGACCTCGCCCGGAATGAGCAACTCCGGTCGCTCGTAGGAGCGGTGGAAGCGGCAGCGGACGATGCCGTCGGTGAGATTCATGGCGAAGCCGTGCGGGTAGTCGGCGTTGGGCGGATGGACGTCGATCAGCTTGATGGTGAAGTCGGTGTCCGGGGCCGTCGTCGAGATGTGGAGCCTTGCCGACACCGGGCCGGCCAGCACGACGTCCCGCTGGAGTGGCGGGGTGCTCAGGCTGATCACGTCCGGGCGGGAGTCCAGCGGCAGGTACGGCTCGCGCGCCCCGTAGACCCGGGCGTCCGGGGCGTTCTGGTCGTACGCCCCGCCCGTCATCACCGGTTCGCCCGAGGTGACTTGGCCCCCCATGGTGGGGACCGGGCGGCGCGGGTCGAAGTCGTAGGCCACCGCCGCCGTGGCCACGGTGGGCGGGGCGGTGGTGAGGGCGCCGTCGGTGGTGAGGTACAAGGCGACGGGCGCCGTCGACGCCGGCGGCCACCGGGTGTCGGTGCGCCATGCGCCGCCGTGCCGCATCCGCCCTGCCGCATCACGTCGGCCGTCGCCGCCGCCCATCAGGAAGTACTGGACGGCGGGGAGGTCTCGGCTCCCCGGATCTCCCTCCCGGCCCAGCGCCCGGTCGAACCAGCGGCGGCGGAACTCCAGGTACGACGGGGCGAGGTTGCCGTCCAGGGTCGCCCGCGGACCGAAGTCCACGTCTCCGGCGTACGTCTCGCAGTGGTGCCCGTGCGTCCACGGTCCCATCACCAGGTAGGACGGTGCCGACTTCAGTGCGCGCAGGGCGGTGAAGTTCTCGATGGTGGAGCGGACGTACGGGTCGTACCAGCTGCCCATGTGCAGGCTCGGCGCGTCCGGGAAGCGCTCGTAGAAACCTCGCCCGTATATCGCCGGGTTGCGGTAGTAGTCCCCGAAGGCGTCCTGCCGCCACTGCTCCAGCAGGAAGTCCTCGTACGCCGACAGGTGCCGCAGCGGCGTGCAGCCCCGCCGCCACGGCATGGCGCCGAACCAGCCCGTCAGGTCCACGCGCCGCAGTTCCTCGGCCAGGACCGGATCCGCCCCGGCCTCCGGGCTGTGCACCGCGTGCCGCAGTGCCCAGGTCACCTGCTTCAGCTCGAAGGCGCCGCCCATCCGCATCCCGGCGTCGTACGCGGAGGAGAAACCGCCCGAGTCCTGGAACATGGCGGCCAGCCCCGTCGTCCCTTCGGCGGCCGCGGCTGCCTGGACGTGGGCGGAGTAGGACACCCCCGTCATCACGACCCTGCCGTCACACCACGGCTGGTCCCTGAGCCAGGCGATCGTGTCCGCCCCGTCCGGGCCTTCGCCGAGGTACTTCACGAACGTCCCCTCGGAGTCGCCGCGTCCCCGGCAGTCCTGCCGTACGACGTGGTAGCGGGCGTCGGTGAAATGCCGGGCGATGTCCTCGGGCCGCGGGACCGGCGCGTCGCTGCGGTCCTGGTCCGAACCGCGCTGCGCGCGCCGCCCGTACGGGGTGCGCTCGAGGAGCACGGGAAGCGCGGTCGCCTCCGGCTCGGCTGAGGCGGAGTACAGGTCGGCGGCGAGACGGACGCCGTCCCGCATCGGGATGCGCAGGGTACGGCGCCACAAGGCACCGCCCTGGAGGGGTTCGGGCCGGGGGGCGCGGGAGGTGTCGTACGAGGTCACTCCCGTGACGCTAAGCAATGGCCCAGATCATGGCGATCACTTGACGTCATCAGGTCAACTGTTCCGCAGGACGGTGACGGGGCCGGACACGGGACCTACTGTCGGCGCAACCCGAGAGCGCCCCGCGTGCCATCGCGACGGAACGTGACCCCGCGCGGCTCTGGGGCTCATTTCGCACCGCTCGCGGCGCAGCCGCGCCACGCCTTCGTTTCCCCGCCCTCTCCCCGCCCTCTCCCCATCCTCACTGGAGACCGCCATGAGCACACCCGACAGCCGCGCCGAGGATGTGCAGGCCACCGAGCCCGACGAGGGGGGCCGTGGCTCCCGGCTCCTCGACCTGGTCGAGCGCGCGGGCAACGCACTGCCCCATCCGTTCTGGCTGTTCTGGATCCTGTGCGGGATCGTCGCCCTCGTCAGCTGGGCGCTGAACACCTCCGGCCTGCAGGTCGAGGACCCCTCCTCGGGTGATCCGGTGGGCGTACGCAGCGCCCTGTCGGCGGACGCCGTACGGGACCTGATCGCCGGCGCCGAGGAGTCCTTCGTCACCTTCGGACCGCTCGGCACCGTGCTGATGGTGATGCTGGGTGTCGCGGTCGCCGAGCGGTCGGGACTCTTCGAAGCACTGGCCCGCCGCATGCTGTCGGGCCTGTCCCCGCGCACGGTCGTCCTGGGCGTGGCTCTGGGCGGCGTGCTGGGGAAGTTCCTGTCCGACTCCGCGTACGTCGTCCTCATCCCGCTCGGGGCGGTGGCCTTCCGCGCCGTGGGCCGCTCTCCCATGCTCGGCATGATCGTCGCGTTCGTGTCCATCAACGCCGCGGGCGACGCCAACCCGCTGATCGCCCCCGGTGACGCGCTGTTCGCCTCCGTGGCCACCGAGGCCGCCCAGCTCGTCGACAAGGGCGTGGTGGTCCGCGCGACGGACAACATGTACTTCACCACCGTCTCGGCGTTCGTGCTGGCCGGCACCATCGCCCTGGTCGTGGACAAGATCCTCGCCAGGCGCGAGCACCACCTGACCCCCGACGCGGACCTGGAAGCCGCCGCGGCAGGGCGGGTGGCTGCCGCCGGTGTCGACGACGCCACCGAGCTGCGGGCCCTGAAGCTGACCGGGCTGGCCGTGCTCGGCTACGCCACGCTGATCGTGCTCGCGATGCTGCCCACCTCGTCGCCCCTGCGCGGTGAGGGGGGCGCGATCGTGGAGTCGACCTTCATGAACGCCATCGCCGTCTTCCTCACCGTCTTCTTCCTGCTCATCGGTGCCGTGTACGGGCGGCTCACCGGGCGGATCAGCGGGAGCCGCGCGATACCGGAGTTCATGGCGGAGGGCGTGCGCTCCATCGCACCGCTGCTGGTGCTGTTCTTCGCCGTGTCGCAGTTCCTCGCCCTGTTCAAGTGGACCAACATCGCCACGGTCGTCGCGGTCGAAGGCGCCGATCTCCTCCAGCGGTTGGGCGCGCCCACACTGGTGCTGTTCAGCCTGTTGATCGTCGTGGTCGCGCTGATAAACCTCCTCATCACCTCGGGCTCCGCCCTGTGGACCCTGGTCGCCCCGGCACTGGTGCCGATGCTGATGCTGCTCGGCACCAATCCGGCCACCACCATGGCGCTCTACCGCATCGCCGACTCCTGCACGAACTCCATCACCCCGATGAGCACCTCGTTCATGCTCTGTGTCGGCTACCTCCAGACCCTCCGCCGCGAGGCCGGCATCGGCACCCTGGTCTCCTTCACCCTGCCGCTCGCCATGATCATGCTGATGGTCTGGGTGTCGCTGTTCTTCGCCTGGTACCTGCTGGGCATCCCGCTCGGCCCGGGCGCACCCGTGCGGTGAGCGCCGGCCGTACGCTGACGGCGTGAGCATCGTCCTCGACCTCGGAGAGCTCGGCCCCGCGGACCTCACGGTCGGGCCCTCCGCGCTGTCGGAACTGATGGCGAGCCTGCACGTGCTCGCCGAGCCCGAGCACCACCCGGAGGCCGCCGGCTGGACGGCCCGGGCCGCCGCGGCGGGACCCGAGCTGCGCGACGAGTTGTCCGTGTTCGCTCCTCTGTGGGCCCGCTACCGCTGCCGCCTGTTCTTTCCGCGTACGTTGCCGCTCGCGTCGAGCCTGGACGAGGAGCTGGCGGCCATCGCGGCGCTGCCGGTCGAGGACTTCGTCGAGCTGGTGGCGCCCGGGGTCCTCGGCACCAACGCGCAGCCCGTTCCGCCGGCCCGTGAGCTGCGCGCCGGTACCGCCGCGGCGGAGGACTACGCACGCCGCTGCCTGCGCCGCTCCTATGCCCGGGGTGAGCTGGCGCGACAGTTGGTGGCGGCCCCGCTGGAGCTGCGGGACCGGCTGCTGGCGGTGCTGCGGACCGCCGACAGCGCGTTCTTCGCCGAGGACTGGCGCTCCCTGCGGCCGCCCCTGGAGGACCACGCGCGGGAGGTACGTCGCCGGCTGACGATCCTCCCCCAGCCTTCGGCCGGGGGGACTCCCGTCTCCCTCCGCTCGCCCGCGGATGTACTCGCGGAGCTGCTGCCGACCGCGGCCCGGGTCGGGCCGGGGCAACGGATACGCCTGGACAAGCTGCAGATCGACGAAGTGAAGGTGTCCCCGCGCCCCCTCGTCCTCGTCCCGTCCGCGCGGGTGTGGCCGCACCTGACGGTCAAGAACGAGCTCCCGTCGTGCGTGGTGGTGCAGTACGCGGCGCGTGGAAATGCCCCGGCCGGACAGCTGACCCTGCGGGATCTGCACCACCGGTTGATGGCGCTGACCTCGCCCGCCCGGATGGAGCTGTGCCGCCATCTGCTGGGCGAGCCCATCACCACCTCGGAGCTCGCCGCCCGCCTCGGCTCCAGCGAGCCACAGGTCTCCCGTGCCCTGCGCACCCTGCGCGAAGCGGGCCTGGTTCGCTCCACCCGAGACGGCAAACTGGTGCGGCACCGGCTCGCCACGGACGTCATCCAGCGGCTGGGCCACGACGTCCTCGCAACCGTGGCACGGTGAAGCCGAAACCGGGCGAGAAGGCTCCGGCAAGCCGATAATCGGTGGACATCGCTCGGGCCGACGGCGAAGGCTGGCGGTATGGAGCAGGAGAATCTCTGGGACGCCGATGCCGCCCGTCGCTATGACAGCCCGGGTACGGGCATGTTCGCGCCCGAGGTCCTCGGGCCGACCGTGGACCGCCTCGCGGAAATCGCGGGCGACGGAGCGGCGCTCGAGTTCGCTGTCGGCACCGGCCGGGTGGCCGTCCCGCTCGCCGAGCGGGGAGTACCGGTCGCCGGCATCGAGTTGTCGTGGCCGATGGTCGACCGACTGCGCACCAAGGCAGACGAAGCGACGATCCCCGTGGTCATCGGTGACATGACGACCTCCACGGCCCCGGGGGAGTACACGCTGGTCTACCTCGTCTACAACACCATCTCCAACCTCCTCACCCAGGCCGAGCAGGTCGAATGCTTCCGCAACGCCGCCCGCCACCTCACGTCCGGCGGCCGGTTCGTGATCGAGCTCTGGGTACCGGAGCTGCGCAAGCTGCCACCGGGGCAGGCGGCCGTGGTCTGGAACTCCGAGGCCGGTTACATCGGACTGGACACCTACGACGTTCTGAACCAGCACGTCGTCTCGCACCACTTCCGATTCGACGAGACAAGACGGGCCCAGCTGTCCCGCAGCCCGCACCGCTACATCTGGCCGGCCGAACTCGACCTGATGGCACAGCTGGCCGGATTCGAGCTGGAGAGCAGGCACGCGGACTGGACCGGCGCCGAATTCACCGCCGAGTCGCGTTCTCACGTCTCCGTCTACCGATACCGGCCGGACCACTGACTTCGTCACCACGAAACGCTGGTGTGTGAAGCCGGACGTGGAGGATCCTCGTCCGGGGGCGGATGGGGAGGTCTGGCGAGTGTCTCCGCCCCCGCTCCCGCGGAGCGTGTGTGATGTGGGAGCGTGATCGGGTGAGTCAGAAGAACGTCGAAACCCTGCAATACCGCTTTGACGGGCCGGAAGAGGCCCCCGTCCTGATCCTCGGTCCCTCACTGGGCACCACCTGGCACATGTGGGACCGCCAGGTCCCCGAGCTGATCAAGCAGTGGCGCGTCTTCCGGTTCGACCTGCCGGGGCACGGCGGCGCGCCCGCGTACCCGGCGGGCTCGGTCACCGACCTCACCACCCGGCTGCTGGCCACCCTCGAAGGGCTCGGCGTGCAGCGCTTCGGCTACGCGGGCTGTGCCCTCGGCGGCGCGGTCGGCATCGAGCTGGCCCTGCGCCACCCCGAGCGGCTCGCATCCCTCGCGCTGATCGCCGCCTCGCCGCGCTTCGGCACGGCCGACGAGTTCCGGCAGAGAGGCGTGATAGTCCGCACGAACGGCCTCGACCCCATCGCCCGTACCGCGCCCGACCGCTGGTTCACCGGCGGGTTCGCCGCCGCGCAGCCCGCGATCACCGAGTGGGCCGTGCAGATGGTGCGCACCACCGACCCCGGCTGCTACATCGCCGCCTGCGAGGCGCTCGCCTCGTTCGACGTGCGGGCCGAGCTCGGGCGGGTCGGCGTGCCGACGCTGGTCCTCGTCGGATCGGACGACCAGGTCACCGGCCCCGCCGAGGCCCGCACCCTGGTCGCCGGCATCCCGGACGCCCGCCTCGCCGTCGTCCCCGGCGCCTCCCACCTGGTGCCGGTGGAGCAGCCCGCGGCCGTCACCGACCTGCTGGTGAGGCACTTCTCCACCGCCTGGCAGCCCGCCTTCGAGACCTCCACCGGGCAGACCGCCCTGCCCGCGGCCGCCGTGAAGCCGGTCCTGTCCGCCGCCCCGGCACAGCCCCTCCAGACCGGCCCCGTAGCCGAGATCGCCCCGGTCGCGCCGCCGCAGCCCCAGGGGCGGCCCGACCCCTACGACGCCGGGCTCAAGGTCCGCCGTGAGGTGCTGGGCGACGCGCACGTCGACCGGGCGCTGGCACAGGCCGACGAGTTCTCCGGGGACTTCCAGGAGTTCATCACCCGCTACGCCTGGGGCGAGATCTGGGACCGCCCCGGCCTCGACCGGCGCACCCGCAGCTGCGTCACCCTCACCGCCCTGGTCGCCGGCGGCCACCTGGACGAGCTGGCCTTCCACACCCGCGCCGCCCTGCGCAACGGCCTCACCCCGGGCGAGATCAAGGAGGTGCTGCTCCAGGCGGCCGTCTACTGCGGCGTCCCCGCCGCGAACAGCGCGTTCAAGGTCGCCCAGCAGGTCATCCGCGAGGAGACCACGCCCCAGGAGTGAGTGAGCCCGCCGGGGAGCGCGGAGGCAGGATGGAATCATGAAGCTCACGAAGAAGTCGCACGCCTGCGTCCGCCTCGAGAAGGACGGCCGCACCCTCGTCCTCGACCCCGGCGGGTTCAGCGAGGAGGACGCCGCGCTCGGCGCGGACGCGATCCTCGTCACCCACGAGCACCCCGACCACTTCGACGAGTTCCGGCTGCGCGCCGCGATGGAGAACAACCCGGCCGCGCGGATCTGGACCCTGAAGTCCGTCGCCGAGAAGATCTCCTCGGCGTTCCCCGGCCGCGTGCACACCGTCGGCCACGGTGACACCTTCACCGCCGCCGGCTTCGAGGTCCAGGTCCACGGCGAGCTCCACGCGGTGATCCACCCGGACATCCCGCGGATCACCAACGTCGGCTTCCTCGTCGACGGCGGCAAGGTCTTCCACCCCGGCGACGCCCTCACCGTCCCCGGCCACCGGGTGGAGACGCTGATGCTCCCGGTGATGGCCCCCTGGAGCAAGATCTCGGAGGTCATCGACTACGTCCGCGAGGTGAAGCCGCAGCGCGCCTACGACATCCACGACGCCCTGCTCACCGACCTGGCCCGGCCGATCTACGACCGCCAGATCGGGCAGCTCGGCGGTTCGGAGCACCTGCGGCTGGCACCGGGGGACTCCGCCGAGGTCTGAGGCCCGAGGTCTGAGGCCCCAGGGGACCGGGCCGCGTTGTCAGACCCGCCGGGTAGGTTGTGGGACATGCGCATCGCGACCTGGAACGTGAACTCGATCACCGCCCGCCTGCCGAGGCTCCTGGCCTGGCTGGAGAGCAGCGGCACGGACGTGCTGTGCCTCCAGGAGGCCAAGGTCGCCGAGGACCAGTTCCCGGCGGAGCAGCTGCGCGAGCTGGGCTACGAGTCGGCGGTCCACGCGACCGGCCGGTGGAACGGCGTGGCGGTGCTGTCCCGCGTCGGCATCGAGGACGTCGTCAAGGGCCTGCCCGGCGACCCCGGCTTCGACGGCTCGGTGGAGCCCCGCGCCATCTCGGCGACGTGCGGCCCGCTCCGCGTCTGGTCGGTCTACGTGCCGAACGGCCGTGAGGTGGACCACCCCCACTACGCCTACAAGCTCCAGTGGTTCGAGGCCCTCAAGGCCGCCGTCGCCGGTGACGCCTCCGGCAGCCGCCCCTTCGCGGTGATGGGCGACTACAACGTGGCGCCGACGGACGACGACGTCTTCGACCGCGCCGCCTTCGAGGGCTCCACCCACGTCACCCCGGCCGAGCGTGCCGCCCTCGCCTCCCTGCGCGAGGCGGGCCTGTCCGACGTGGTCCCGCGGCCCCTGAAGTACGAGCACCCGTTCACGTACTGGGACTACCGCCAGCTCTGCTTCCCGAAGAACCGCGGCATGCGCATCGACCTGGTGTACGCGAACGCGCCGTTCACGAAGGCGGTCAAGGACGCGTACGTGGACCGCGAGGAGCGCAAGGGCAAGGGCGCGTCGGACCACGCGCCGGTCGTGGTGGACCTCGATGTGTAAGGCCTTCGCGGACATCCTCTAGAGCAGCCGCAGGTCGACTAGAGCAGCCGCAGGTCGACCGACTCCGCCAGGGCCGCCAGCCCCGCGTCGCCCGGATGCAGATGGTCCCCGCTGTCGTACGCGGGCAGGATCCGGGGCGGCCGCCCCGGGTCCCGGACCACCGCGTCGAAGTCGAGCACGCCGTCGAAGACCCCGCCGTCCCGGATCCACTCGTTCACCGCGACCCGCTCGGCGTCGACGGCGGCCGTGCAGCGCGCCTCGCCCTCGCACGGCAGGATCGTCGCCGCGAGCATCCTGATGCCCCGGGTGTGCCCGCGAGCCGCCAGCTCCCGCAGCCCGGCGATCACCTGCTCCGCAGAGGTGCCCCAGCGCATGTCGTTGATGCCCTCGAAGACGACCGCCGTCCGCGCCGACGGCTGGGCGAGGACGTCCCGGTCGAACCGGTGCAGGGCGCTCACCCCGGCCGCGTCCGTGGACACCCCGTCGCCGGGATACCGGTCGGTGACCACACGGTTGCCCGAGATGCCCTGGTTCAGCACTCCGTAGCGAGGTACCTCGCTCTGCGTCAGCAGTCGGCCGGCCAGCACGTCCGGCCACCGCCGGTTCGCGTCCGCCGTGGACTTGTCGCCGTCGGTGATCGAGTCCCCGAGCAGCACCACGGATCCGGGCCCGCCGCTCACGTCGACCCCGGCGAGCAGCGGCCAGCTGGTGATCACCGAGGTGTACGGGCCGCCGGAGGCGTCCGCCGCGTGGTCGCCCGGTCCGCTGACGTACGACCGCTGCTGCGCGAGCCGGTGCACGGGCGCCGACGCCACCGTGCCGGGCAGATGGAAGCTCACCAGCAGGTCGGCGTCCGCCGGGACGGCGAAGCCCAACGGGTCGCTGTACGCCTGGGCCCCGGCCGGGATCTCCACGCCCCGCGCACCGCCGAAGGACAGCGGCACCGGCGTCCCGCGTGCCGCCGCGCCCGACGCCCGCACGGCGACCGTCGCGCTGCCGATGCGGACCGGCGCCGCCGCGAAAGTGTTGTCGAACCGCACCCGCACCCGGGGCCCGCCCGCCGACGTGTGCACGACCAGCCGCAGCGTCCGGTCCGTCCAGGGCCCCACCGCGCCGTAGCCCCCGGCCGACGTCGTCCAGCTGCCCGTCCAGCCCCGCGTCGCGGTCCGTACCGACACCGCGAAGACGTGCAGCCCGGCCGCGCGCGGCAGCCGGACCGAGGCGACCGGGCGCCCCGGGACCAGCGGCACCGTCACGACGTACAGGCGGGCCCGCTCGGCGAGTTGACCGCCGGGCGTGTTGATGTGCGGCAGGGCCACCGCCTTCGTGGCGAGCGGCCCGGTACGCCAGTCGGGCGCGGTCAGCCGGTACCCGGAGCGCGTGCCGTTCGCATACGTGATCTCGCCCGGGCCGCCCGTCTCGGTACCGGCGGTGCCCGCCACCAGGAAGGCGAGGGCGTCGCCGCGCCCCGTGACCCGCACGTCCTGGCCGGCGGCGAGGACGTTGTCCGGCTCGCCGGGCTGCCGCCGCGGCCAGGTCAGCCGGGCCCCCTGGACGGTGAGGCCGCGGCCGGGCGTCCAGCCCGCGGCCGTGAGGTCCCGCGCGGACAGGGAGGCTCCGGCACCGTCGAAGTCGGCCCGCGCGGGCCGGCCGTCGTCGCTGACGGCGATGTTGTCGAACAGCCGCTCAAGCGGCACCGGCGCGGCCCGCCGCTCCTCGACGGCCCGCGCCGAGACCGCCGGCATCAGGGACACGCACAGGGCCAGGACGACCAGGATCCCCCGGACACATCGGCGCACGGCCGACTCCTCCCGCTCATCGACACACGACGAACCAAGACGAAACGCAGGGACGGAACAGAAGACACGACGAAAGCCGAGACGCACGACGCCTGGTGAAACTAGGGAGACTTCAGGGACCCGTCAACGAGCCGTGCGCGAACTCGGCGTGAACTCGTCAGGAACCGACGAGCCCGCGCGCCTGTGGTGCGTACGGTGGTACGAATGACACGCTGGACGTATGAACATCCCTTTCCTGGGCAACCGGCGCCGGAAGCTCGGGGTGCCCGATCCGGCAGGCATCGCGGAACTCCTCGCCGAGTGTGAACTGCTCCGTTCCCAGGCGTCCCGGGCGGGTGTCCGGCTGGACGACTCGGCGGTCTCGCTGGAGGCACTGGACCAGCTCGTGCCGCTCTGGCGGGACGACGAGGAGACCCTGACGTGGCTCGGCAACGACGCCGGGCTCTACCTGGGCACCGTCATCGTGCGCACCGTCCCGGGAGCCGCCTGGGAGATCCGGCACGACGGGCAGCCCGTCGTGCGGCTCGCCTCCGGCCGGGAGTTCGACGTCGTGGACTCCGGTCACGAGTGGGCCGCGAACGGAGTGCCCGAGCTGTCCCAGCTGTACGCGGAAGTCGCGGAGTCGTGAGCCCCATGGCCGCAACCATTGGCCCAAAGTTCGCCGTAAATACGGCTAATGATCGAAAAGTGCGTGTCGCCCGACAAGTCCGATCTTGCCTGGATACGTTGCGGCAACCACCACACAGCTGAGAGTGAGTAGGGCTGAGCATGGCCGTCGATCCGCTGATCGAGCTGCGTGACGTCAACAAGCACTTCGGGGAGCTGCATGTCCTCCAGGACATCAACCTCACCGTCGGCAGGGGGGAGGTGGTCGTGGTCATCGGCCCCTCCGGGTCGGGAAAGTCGACACTGTGCCGGGCGATCAACCGCCTGGAGACCATCGAGTCCGGGACGATCATCCTCGACGGGCAGCCGCTGCCGGAGGAGGGCAAGCCCCTCGCGCGGCTGCGCGCCGATGTCGGGATGGTCTTCCAGGCGTTCAACCTCTTCGCCCACAAGACCGTCCTCCAGAACCTCTCCCTGGGGCAGGTCAAGGTACGCGGGCGCAAGAAGGAGGACGCCGACAAGCGCTCCCGTGAACTGCTCGACCGGGTCGGCGTCGCCGACCAGGCGGACAAGTACCCGGCGCAGCTCTCCGGCGGCCAGCAGCAGCGCGTGGCCATCGCCCGAGCACTGGCCATGGAACCCAAGGCGATGCTCTTCGACGAGCCGACCTCCGCCCTCGACCCGGAGATGATCAACGAGGTGCTGGAGGTCATGAAGCAGCTGGCCCGCGAAGGCATGACCATGATCGTCGTCACGCACGAGATGGGCTTCGCCCGCTCGGCCGCCAACCGCGTCGTCTTCATGGCCGACGGCCGGATCGTCGAGGACCGCACCCCCGACGAGTTCTTCACCAACCCCACCAGCGACCGCGCCAAGGACTTCCTCTCCAAGATCCTCAAGCACTGAACGGGCAGGCACCGGACGGCTCATCGCATCGGACCTCGACTACGATGTGCCCTTCATCCCTGTCGGAGAGGGGGACTTCGCCGAATTCCGCCGATCCCGCCCGGGATGAGCAGACCGCCCGCCCGGTCCGCGGGCCATTCCCACCGGGTGCGGCCCCCACGGCCCTGTCGGCCACGGGGGCGGCGGTTCACATCGGCCAGGCTCGTCCGGCGGCAGCCGGAGATCACTGCTCGCGCAGCGGAACCGACACGTACGACGGGTCGTTCGCCGGCGAGGAGAAGGTCAGCTGCGCGCCGGACGGGTTGTGCTCGATGTAGAGCGGGTCGACCGTGTCGACGACCAGGGCGAGGCGATGCCCGGCCGGGACGTCGTAGGCCGTGGAGTACAGCTCCAGGTCGACGCCGAACGGCTTTCCGGGGGTGCGCCCGTGGAAGGTGTACGGCGCGTTGGTGACCAGCTTGCCGAGGCCGAGCGGCCCCACGTCGTACAGGTAGGCGACGAGGGTGCCGCTCTCCTTGGTCGGGGTGAGGGTCGTGTGCAACTTCGCCGTTCCGCGCACCCGTTGGGCCGTGGCGTACTTCTCCGACTGCCATACGGCGGCCCAGCGGCGGGGGATCAGGGGGATCGAGGCCATCGGGGGCAGCTGGGCCACCTGGTCGAGGATGCTGGACAGGAAGACGACTCCGCCGTCGGCCCCCGAGTTCACGTTGGTACGGATCGTGGTCGTGCCCGCGAGGGCGAGCTTCCGGTGTGTCGCGCCGGCCGACTTCCAGTCGGGGTAGCCCTCGTAGCCGCCCGCGGAGCGGGACTTGAGCTGGACGGGCTGCTCCCGGTCGATGCCGTTGTCCTCGCCCCGCAGGTAGTGGTCGAACCAGCGCTCGGTGTCCTGCCACACGTCGTTGGGCAGCCCGAACAGGCCGGTCAGCTCGGCGGTGGCGTGGTCCCCGGGCCGCATCTCCAGCCGCTTGGGGCCGGTCAGCTTCTCGTAGAAGTCGGCGTACTGGTTGGGCGGGAAGACCGTGTCGCCCCAGGCGTTGGCGAGCATGATCGCCGCGCCGTTCTTGTTGATCTGGTCGACGTAGGTCGCGGCGGAACGTTTCTTCCCCCAGGCGACGAGCTCCGGTTCCTTCGCCAGGTTGGAGGCGTAGAAGTCGTCGAAGGTCTGCCGGAGTTCGGCGCTCTGCCGGCCCGTCACCACGCTCGCGCCGTCCAGCAGGGCGGCCGCCTGGACGTGCTGGGTGCGCCCGGAGTAGATCGAGTCGATCAGGTCGGCCCAGCCGCTCAGCGAGGCGACGGCCTTGACGCGCTTGTCGTGGGCAGCGGTGATCAGGCTGATGCCGGCGCCGTAGGAGACGCCCGCCATGCCGACGTGCCCGGCGTCCGAGGGGGTGTGGGCGAGCGCCCAGTCGATGACCTTCGAGGCGTCGGCCACGTCGGGTGGGCCCGCGACTTCTATCTCGCCGCCCGACTGCCAGAAGCCGCGCACGTTGTAGGTGACGACGACGTACCCGGAGTCGGCGAGCTTCTGAGCCTGGGCCAGGTACTCGACCTGGGGCAGGCCCCAGCTCGTGGGCATGACGAGCAGCGGGTAGCGGCGGGTGCCGTCGGCGCCGGCCGGGGTGACGACGTTGGCCTTGAGGACGGTGCCGCCGTCGCCCGCGATGTCGACGAACCGGACCGGGTTCGGCGCCGCCTGTGCGGTGGGGGCGAGTCCGAGGGCGGTGCCGGCGACCAGGGTCGCCGAGACGGCGCCTACGGCGGTGGTGCGCAGGGCCTTGCGGTGGTGTCCCACGGGTCACTCCTCACTCGTGTCAGTGGCAAAGTGACCAGACGGTAACCTTGCCCCCTTACCAGTGGTAACCCGTCGGTAAGTTACGTGGCAGTAACGATTGTTGAGTAGTGGAGAACTTCAGGAGGCCCGGTGGTTTCCCCGTGGAGCCGCCGTCGCCGCGGCGGGCAGCGGGGCCTGGGCCGCGCGCGTCACGTCCGCCACCATTTCGACGACGTCCGGCCCGTACGCCTGCGAGTTGATCACCTTCAGCAGCAGCACGAACGAGTTGTTGCCGTACTTGCGGGACAGGCGCTCGTGATGGCGGGCGAGATAGCGGGTGGTGGCCTGGTTGGTGATCGACGTCTGGCCGCAGAACAGGAAGACGGGACGGGTGTGCTGGCTCCGCTCCGCCGTGAGCCGGGCGAGCAGCGCGTACTCCTCCTTGCCGTTCTCCACGCGGTAGCGCTCGGAGCCGACCAGGAACGAGCCCCGGTCCGGGCTCGGTTCGGCGTCGACGTTGACCCGCACACCGGGCAGCAGGGAGGACAGGTGCGCCGCCATCCGGCGATTGGACGCCGGGCCGCCCACGCAGAACTCGGTGCGCTCACCGAACCCCTGACGTGCCGTGTCGTGCGGAAGGATCTGGGCGTGGGCGTTGCAGTCCTTGATCAGCGCCGCGAGTTCGAGCAGCGCGAACACGTCGTAGCGCATCACGGCGAACTCGGGACCCCCGGCACCCCGGTTCACCACCAGCAGCGATTCCGAGTTGTCGGGCAGTCCGAAGAAGGCCTGCTTCCGGCGGAGCTTGCGCCTCCACAAGTAGGTGCGGGTCACCCAGCCGAGCGCGGCGCTGATGCCCGCCGCGACCACGCCCAGGACGATGTTGCGCACGTCGTCATTCATGGGCGCGCATGGTAGCGGGCCCCGACGCACCGGTGTTCGACGCCTTCCTGACGCGGCCATGGCGATGAATTAAGCTGCGCGGACGGCCTTTGACTGGAGGTGCGGATGCGTCGCCCTGTGGCACGGAATCTGACGGTCCTGGCGGTTTCGGCCGCCGTGGTGGTGTCGGTGGGAGCGGCGGCGCCACCCACCGCGCAGCGCACCGGCGGTGAGAAAACGCCCCTGGCCGTCGGCTACGGCGGTGCCGTCTCCAGCGTCGACCGGGACGCCTCCGCCGCCGGGATCGAGGTCCTGCGCAAGGGCGGCAACGCCGTCGACGCGGCCGTCGCCACGGCCGCCGCGCTCGGTGTCACCGAGCCCTACTCGGCCGGGGTCGGCGGAGGCGGCTACTTCGTCTACTACGACGCCAAGTCCCGCACGGTCCGCACCATCGACGGCCGCGAGAGAGCCCCGCTGACCGCCGACAAGAACCTGTTCGTCGAGAACGGCAAGCCCGTCCCCTTCGCCCAGGCCGTCAGCAGCGGCCTGAGCGTCGGCACCCCGGGCACGCCCGCCACCTGGCAGACGGCACTGGACAAGTGGGGCAGCAAGCCGCTCGCGAGCGTCCTGAAGCCGGCCGAGCGCCTCGCCCGTGACGGCTTCACCGTCGACGAGACCTTCCGCTCGCAGACGGCGTCCAACGAGACCCGCTTCCGCTACTTCCCGGACACCGCCGAACTGTTCCTGCCCGGCGGACGGCTCCCCGTCGTCGGCTCCACCTTCAAGAACCCCGACCTCGCCCGCACCTACGCGGAACTGGCCCGCAAGGGCGTCGGCGCCCTCTACCGCGGTGACATCGGCCGGGACATCGTCGACACGGTCAACAAGCCGCCCGTGGACCCCGCCTCGGGCTGGAACGCCCGCCCCGGCGACCTCTCCGAGAGGGACCTGGCCGCCTACCGCGCCAAGCCCCAGACACCCACCAGGTCCTCGTACCGCGGCCTCGGCGTCTACTCCATGGCGCCGTCCTCCTCCGGGGGTACGACCGTCGGCGAGGCGCTCAACATCCTGGAGCGGACCGACCTGTCGAAGGCGAGCCAGGCGCAGTACCTGCACCGCTACATCGAGGCCAGTCGGATCGCCTTCGCGGACCGGGGCCGCTGGGTGGGCGACCCGGCCTTCGAGGACGTACCGACCAGGGAACTGCTGTCGCAGCGGTTCGCCGACTCACGCGAGTGTCTGATCAAGGACGACGCGGTACTGAAGAGTCCGCTGGCGCCGGGTGATCCGCGCGATCCCGAGCGGTGTGCCTCCGGCGGTACGGCCGCTCCGACGACGTACGAGGGCGACAGTACGACGCATCTGACGGTGGCCGACAAGTGGGGGAACGTCGTCGCCTACACGCTCACCATCGAGCAGACGGGTGGCAGCGGGATCACCGTGCCGGGGCGGGGGTTCCTCCTCAACAACGAGCTGACGGACTTCTCCTTCACCCCCGCGAATCCCGCCGTGCACGACCCGAACCTGCCGGGGCCGGGGAAGCGGCCGCGGTCGTCGATCTCGCCGACGATCGTCCTCGACCGGCACGACAGGCCCGTGGTGGCGCTCGGGTCGCCCGGTGGCGCGACCATCATCACGACCGTTCTGCAGACGCTGGTCGGGTTCCTCGACCGGGGGTTGCCGCTGGTGGACGCGATCGCCGCGCCCCGGGCCAGTCAGCGCAATGCTGCGCAGACCGAGCTGGAACCGGGGCTGTACGACAACGCCGGGTTGCGGAAGCAGCTGGAGGCGATCGGGCACTCCTTCAAGCTGAACCCGGAGATCGGTGCGGCTACGGGGGTTCAGCGGTTGCCTGGTGGTAAGTGGCTCGCCGCGGCAGAGACTGTGCGACGGGGTGGTGGGTCGGCGATGGTGGTGCGGCCTGTGCGTTGAGTCCCGTCTGACGGTGCGTGGGGGCTGGTCGCGCAGTTCCCCGCGCCCCTTCAGGGCGTTGCACTCGCCTGCGTCCGGAAACTCAAGCGACCGTCCTCCACATCCACCGTCACCTGGCCGCCCTCCTCGACCCTGCTGTCCAGCAACAGTCGTGACAGCTCGTTCTCGACCTCGCGCTGGATCGTGCGGCGCAACGGGCGGGCGCCGTACTCCGGCTGGTAGCCGTGCTCGGCCAGCCATTCCACCGCTCGGTCGGTGAAGGTCACCGAGATGCCCTTGCTCTGCACGAGGGACCTGGTGCGGTCCAGCAGGAGGTTGGTGATCCGGCGCAGCTGTTCCGTGCTGAGCTGGCGGAAGACGACGATCTCGTCGATGCGGTTGAGGAACTCGGGGCGGAAGTGCTCGCGCAGGGGGCGCAGGATCTGCTCGCGCCGGGCCTCCTCGTCCGCGTCCGCGCCGCCCGACGCGAAGCCCACGGAGCCGCCCCGGCGGGTGATCGCCTCGGAGCCGAGGTTGCTGGTCATCACGATGACGGTGTTGGTGAAGTCGACCGTGCGGCCCTGGGAGTCGGTGAGGCGGCCGTCGTCGAGGACCTGGAGCAGGATGTTGAAGACGTCCGGGTGGGCCTTCTCCACCTCGTCCAGCAGAAGCAGCGAGTACGGGTGCCGGCGGACGACCTCCGTGAGCTGGCCGGCCTCCTCGTGGCCGACGTAGCCGGGCGGGGCGCCGACCAGGCGGCTGACCGTGTGCCGCTCCTGGTACTCGCTCATGTCGAGGCGGACCATGCGGTCCTCGCTGCCGAACAGGGCCTCGGCGAGCGCCCGGGCCAGCTCGGTCTTGCCGACGCCGGTCGGGCCGAGGAACAGGAAGCTGCCGATCGGCCGGTCGGGGCTGGCCAGGCCGGCGCGGGAGCGCAGCACCGCGTCCGAGACGACCCGCACGGCCTCGTCCTGGCCGACCACCCGCTCGTGCAGATGTTCCTCCAGGTGCAGCAGGCGGTCCTTCTCCTCCTGGGTGAGGCTGCTGACCGGGATGCCGGTCTGCCGGGACACCACCTCGGCGATCGCCTCGGCCCCGACGACCAGGTCCTGGCCCTCGTCGATCTCGCCGTCGCCACCGGCCTGCGCGATCCGCAGCTTCAGCTCCACGATCCGGTCGCGCAGCTGGGTGGCCTGCTCGTAGCTCTCGTCCGCGACCGCCTGGTCCTTGTCCCGGGTCAGCTGCTCCAGCTCCCGCTCCATGGCCCGTACGTCGGTTCCCTTGGTGCGGGCGCGCAGCCGGACCCGGGCACCTGCCTGGTCGATCAGGTCGATCGCCTTGTCCGGCAGCCGGCGGTCGGTGAGGTAGCGGTCGGACAGCTCCACGGCGGCGACCAGGGCCTCGTCGGTGTAGCGGACCTGGTGGTGGGCCTCGTAGCGGTCCTGGAGACCGCGCAGGATCTCGATCGCGTCGGCCGCGGTCGGTTCCGGCACCATGATCGGCTGGAAGCGGCGGGCCAGCGCCGCGTCCTTCTCGATCCGGCGGTACTCCTCCAGCGTGGTCGCCCCCACGATGTGCAGCTCGCCACGGGCGAGGGCCGGCTTGAGGATGTTGCCGGCGTCCATGGAACTGCCGTCGCCGCCACCGGCACCGGCGCCCACGACCGTGTGCAGCTCGTCGATGAAGATGATCAACTGGTCGGAGTGGGCGCGGATCTCGCCGACGATGTTGTTCATCCGCTCCTCGAAGTCACCCCGGTAGCGGGTGCCCGCGACCACGCCCGTCAGATCCAGGGCGACCACGCGGCGCCCGGTCAGCACGTCGGGCACGTCCCCCTCGGAGATGCGCTGCGCCAGTCCCTCCACGATGGCGGTCTTGCCGACGCCCGCGTCACCGATCAGCACCGGGTTGTTCTTGCCGCGGCGGGAGAGGACCTCGACGGTCTGCTCGATCTCCTGGTCCCGGCCGATCACCGGGTCGATACGGCCCTGCCGGGCCAGCTCGGTGAGGTCGCGGCCGTACTTGTCGAGGGTCGGCGTGTTCGTCGGACGCGGCCGTTCGGCCTGCGGGGCCTCGGGCGCCTCGGGGGGTTCCGAGGGGGCGAAGCGGGCCGCGTTCAGGATGTGCCCGGCGGCCGAGTCGGGGTTCGAGGCCAGGGCGCTGAGCACGTGCTCCGGTCCGATGTAGCCGTAGCCGCGGGCCCGGGCCATGTCGTGCGCGTCCAGCAGGGCGCGCTTGGCGGCCGGGGTGAGGGAGAGCGCGGTCGGCGGCGGTGCGTCGTCCGGGGTGTGCTGGGCCGGTCCCGACCGCTCGTCGATCTGCGACGCGAGCGAGTCGGGGTTCGCGCCGGCCTTGGTGAGCAGGGTCCGGGTGGGTTCGGTGGCGAGCGCCGCCCGCAAGAGGTGTTCCGTGTCGAGATCCCGGCTGCCGTGCTCGGCGGCGTACTGGGCGGCGCCGCGGACGAGCTCCCTGGCCGGCTGGCTGAGCAGCCGGCCGATGTCGATCTGCCGGGGACCGGGACGCGGTCCGCCGAAGAAGCGTGCGAGGAATTCTCCGAAGGGATCCGAGCCGTAGCCCTCCGGGCTGCTGAAGCCGCTGCTCATGGGCCTTCCGTTCCCGGCGTCCCCGGCGCGCGGGCGGGGGACGCCCTCGCTGGTCGACGTGCCGGGGTCGGGTAACCCGGGTGGCAGCCCGTTACACCTGGGGCGCGCTCGTAGAACACCTTCGCACGATCGCGGACAAGGGGCACCTTCGGGGCGTACCCGGGTAATCCCGGCAGGTCTCGGCGTGCGGTCGGGATGATCTCAGCGCAGACCTCGGCGTGCGGTCGGGATGATCTCAGCGCGCGGTCAGGATCCTCGGGCCCGCGTCCGTGATCGCCACCGTGTGCTCCGCGTGAGCCGCGCGGGAGCCGTCGTCCGTCATCAGGGTCCAGCCGTCGGGAGCCGGGTGGAAGGTGTCGATGCCGCCCGCGATGACCATGGGTTCGATCGCCAGCGCCATGCCGTGCCTCAGGCGCATCCCGCGCCCCGGCCTGCCCTCGTTCGGCACGCCGGGGTCCTCGTGCATCCGGCGGCCGATGCCGTGGCCGCCGAAACCGTCGGGGATGCCGTAGCCCGCGGCGCGGCAGACGGTGCCGATCGCGTGGGCGATGTCGCCGATGCGGTTGCCGACGACGGCGGCCTCGATGCCGGCCGCGAGGGCCCGCTCGGCGGTCTCGATCAGGCGCAGGTCGGCCGGGCGCGGGGTACCCACGACGAAGCTGAGCGCCGAGTCGCCGACCCAGCCGCCCAGTTCCGCGCCGAAGTCGATGGAGACCAGGTCGCCGTCGCGCAGCCGGTAGCGGGTCGGGATGCCGTGCACGATCGCGTCGTTGACCGAGACGCAGAGGACGGCGGGGAAGGGGGTCGGTGCGAAGGTCGGCCGGTAGCCGAGGAAGGGCGAGGTCGCGCCGGCCTCGCGCAGCACGTCATGCGCCACCTCGTCCAGCTCCAACAGGGAGACGCCCACGTCAGCGGCCTTCTGCGCGGCCGTCAGGGCGCGGGCGACGACCTGGCCCGCCTCGTACATCGCATCGATCGACACATCGGTCTTCAGCTCAACCATGCCAATTATTATACCGGTATTAGAATGGGGGCATGGTGCGCACCCCTCTCACCCCAGAAGAGCGCGAACGCGGCGAACGGCTCGGCCGGCTGCTGCGTGAGGCGCGTGGCGACCGGAGCATGGCGGAGGTCGCGGCGAGCGCGGGCATCTCCCCGGAGACGCTCCGGAAGATCGAGACCGGGCGGGCTCCGACCCCGGCCTTCTTCACCGTGGCCGCGCTGGCGGGCGCGCTCGGGCTGTCGATGGACGAGCTGGCCGGGCGGTGCGTGCTGGTGCCGGTCTGACGAGGGAGTGCTGAGGCTCCTGCGCCGCGTGTGAAAACTCCCCGTAGCACGGCTGTAACACGACTGGTGTTGCCTACTGGGCGGAGTGTCCGGTCGGGCGGGAGTTGAGCGATGGCGGCGGATCGACTCCCAAGTGCAGTACGGGAGTTCGCGCATTACCTGGACGGTCTGCTGGCACGCCTGGACCCGTCCGGGGGCTGGTGTGCGGTGTTCTGGCAGCGTGACCCCGAGGGCATGCGGGCCTGTCTCGACGGTCGGGAGATGCCGCCGTGGGACGTGGTCGAGGCGCTGTTGCAGGACCTCGCCGGGCAGTACGGCCCGGGGGGCGCGGGCCCGGAGACGGAACGCGCCCGGTCCCTGCACGCCGCTGCGCTCGCTGCGTACGATGCCCGGCCCGGCGGCCGTGACGCCCTCGGGGACCGGCTCGACGTCATGCTCCGCGAACAGAAGTACGCCGCCGAGCGCCAGACGGAACTGACCCGCCTCCTCGCCGTCGCCGCCACCCGCGAAGAGGCCGACACCCTCCGCCTCGACCTCGCCTGGGCCCACGACGACCACGAGCGCGCGACAGCGCGCTGCGCGGAACTCCGGGCCCGGATGGCCGACTTGGACCGCCGCGAGCGGGGCGTGTTCCACGGGGCGTGGGGTGACGGCAGGCCGGGACCTGCCGCTGGTGTGCCCGTCAGCGCGGGCGCGGCTTCAGGCGGACATGGCGGCGGTGGGTCCCCGGGCGACGACGCTGCCTGGTCGGGCGCGTGGCGCCGCAGGCCGAACGACGGAGACTTCGCGGCGGCGGAGGGGGCTTCGCGAGCAGGACAGGGCAGGGAGACGGGCCCTGGTACGGCGCACGGGTCTTCGCGAGCAGGACCGGCCAGGTGGGCAGGCTCTGGTGCGGCGGTGGGCGGTGCTCGACCGGCAAGGGCCGACGGGTACACGCCTGACGGCCCGATACCGGACAGCGGCCGTATGCGATCGGCCCCGGGCGGCCCGTACGACCCCGGGACGCCTGACACGGCCTGGCACCGCGAGGACCCGGCGTCAGGCGTGCCGGGTGCGGCCGGTCGCCACGCCCCCCGGCATCCGGACGCCGAGGCGGACCCGGCCGGGCGGCCCGATGCCCAGGACGGCGAGTCTTCGGCAGGACATGCCGGCTACCGGGGGACAGCGTCCGGCGTCTCCCCGGCCAGGGCCGGCCGGGCGGACGCCCGCGACGGCGAGCACCCGGCGGGGCGCGCCACCTCCTGGGAGGCCGTATCTGGTGGCGCGTCCGGCGGTTTCGGGGCTCCGGTTCGCGGGGCCGGTGGGCGTGATGGTGAGTTTCCGGTGGGTGGGGCGGCTTCGGCGGAGGCCGCGGCTGATGCCCGTGAGCGCGAGCGTCGGGCGGGCTGGGCCGCGTCCCGGAAAACCACAGCCGGCGGCACACCCGACGCCGTCGCCGCTCCGTCCCCAGCAGCCCCCGGACCCCTCACCGCGCCAGAACCCACGGCCACACCGGAACCCGCAGTCGGCCCTGAGCTCATCGCCACCCAGGAACCAAGCGCCCCCCGGGAACCCAGCGCCCCCCGAGGGCCTGCCGCCACCCGGGAACCCGCCGCCGCCCCGGAAACCCCCGCCCCCAAGCAACGCAAACGCCGCCGCGGCAGCGCCCGTTTCGCCGGGATGGTCGAGGAGGACGCAGCGCCCGTCGTCGCGCCGTCCGCTGCTGTGCCGCTGCTTCCCGACCCCGCCCCGGTGACCGGCCGCCGTACGCCCCGTGGTGCGCGGTTCGCCGGGGCCGCCGAAGCCGTGGGGGAGGAGCGGGCGGAACCGCGCGCCGTGGACGTCGGTGTGGCCGAGCGGAGGGACGTCGTGCAAGCCGTCGAGGCCCTCGCGCGGCTGCGGAAGGAGGGGCGCAGCGGCGAGGCGCACGCTCTGCTGGTCGAGGCCGCCTCCTGGGCCCCGGCCCGGTTTCCGCTGCTCGCGCACGAGCTGGAGCGGGCCGGGCTCGGTGCGGACTGGCAGACGCTGCTCTGGGAGGCCGGCTCGCTGCCCGCCGGGCGGCTGGTCGCCGCCGCGGACGCGCTGGGTGCGGCCGGGCGCGCGGGCGACGGGCAGCAGATCCTGCGGCAGGGGACCGGTCGGCCCCCGGGCGAGATCGGAGAGGCCGTCCTGGGACTGGTCGCCGAGGGGCGCCACCGCGAGGTGCGCGTGCTGCTCGACGCGTACGTCAGAGCACGCACCCCCGAGGAGGCGGCCCGCAGCGCCGAGCCCGGTCCGCAGACCCTCGTACCGCTCCTGCTGGAGGCCGCCCGGGGCGTGTCGGACGAGCGCCGCTGGGACCTCGTGCACGCTCTCCGGGTCGCCGGATTCCCTGCCTGACCGGGCATCTCGTGCCCCCGGCGACTCACCCACAGGAGTGCGAATCGCGCGCGGCACCGCGGGTTGGGGACGATGGTCTTGGCAAGCCCGGGCCGGAGGCTTACGTTCGTGGCTCTACGGCCCGCTTCTACGGGCGTAGAGGCGCTGACGTCGCGTCGAAGGAGCAGCTCATGGCCAACGTCGTACGTGCCGCCCTGGTCCAGGCCACCTGGACCGGCGACACCGAGTCCATGGTGGCGAAACACGAGGAGCACGCCCGCGAGGCGGCCCGCCGGGGCGCGAAGATCATCGGTTTCCAGGAAGTCTTCAACAGCCCCTACTTCTGTCAGGTCGAGGAGCCGGAGCACTACCGCTGGGCCGAGCCCGTACCCGACGGGCCGACGGTACGGCGCATGCGGGCCCTCGCGCGCGAGACCGGCATGGTGATCGTCGCGCCGGTGTTCGAGGCGGAGCAGCCCGGCTTCTACTACAACACCGCGGCCGTGATCGACGCCGACGGCACCTACCTCGGCAAGTACCGCAAGCACCACATCCCGCAGCTCAAGGGTTTCCGCGAGAAGTTCTACTTCAAGCCGGGCAACCTCGGCTGGCCCGTCTTCGACACGGCGGCCGGCAAGGTCGGCGTCTACATCTGCTACGACCGCCACTTCCCGGAGGGCTGGCGGCAACTCGGCCTGTCCGGAGCCCAGCTGGTCTACAACCCCTCCGCCACCCACCGGAGCCTGTCGTCCCACCTGTGGCGGCTGGAGCAACCCGCGGCCGCCGTCGCCAACGGGTACTACATCGCGGCGATCAACCGCGTCGGGCAGGAGGAGTACGGCGACAACGACTTCTACGGGACGAGCTACTTCGTCGACCCCCGCGGGCAGTTCGTGGGCGACGTCGCCAGCGACAGCCAGGAGGAGCTCGTGATCCGCGACCTGGACCTCGACCTCATCGAAGAAGTGCGGCAGACGTGGGCCTTCTACCGCGACCGCCGCCCCGACGCCTACGAAGGACTGGTGCAGCCGTGACCAACGACCTGCTGGGCCGCCACCGGGCCGTGCTCCCCGACTGGCTCGCCCTCTACTACGAGGACCCCCTCGAGATCACCCACGGCGAGGGCCGTCACGTCTGGGACGCCCACGGCAACCGGTACCTCGACTTCTTCGGCGGCATCCTCACCACGATGACCGCGCACGCCCTGCCCGAGGTGACCAAGGCGGTCAGCGAGCAGGCCGGGCGGATCATCCACTCCTCGACCCTGTACCTCAACCGGCCGATGGTCGAACTCGCCGAGCGAGTGACCCAGCTGAGCGGGATCCCGGACGCGCGCGTCTTCTTCACCACCTCCGGGACCGAGGCCAACGACACCGCCCTGCTGCTCGCCACCACCTACCGCCGCAGCAACACGATCATGGCCATGCGCAACAGCTACCACGGCCGCTCCTTCAGCGCCGTCGGCATCACCGGCAACCGCGGCTGGTCCCCGACCTCGCTGTCCCCGCTCCAGACGCTGTACGTCCACGGCGGCGTGCGCACCCGCGGCCCGTACGCCTCCCTCGGCGACGACGACTTCATCGCGGCCTGCGTCGACGATTTGAAGGACCTGCTCGGCCACACCCGCGCGCCGGCCGCGCTGATCGCCGAACCCATCCAGGGCATCGGCGGCTTCACCTCACCGCCCGACGGGCTCTACGCCGCCTTCCGCGAGGTGCTGGACGAGCACGGCGTCCTGTGGATCGCCGACGAGGTGCAGACCGGCTGGGGCCGCACCGGCGAGCACTTCTGGGGCTGGCAGGCCCACGGGCAGAACGGGCCGCCGGACATCATGACCTTCGCCAAGGGCATCGGCAACGGCATGTCCATCGGCGGTGTCGTCGCCCGCTCCGAGATCATGAACTGCCTCGACTCCAACAGCATCTCCACGTTCGGCGGCACCCAGATCACCATGGCGGCGGGCCTCGCCAACCTCAACTACCTGCTGGAACACGACCTCCAGGGCAACGCCCGGCGCGTCGGCGGCATGCTCATCGAGCGGCTGCGGTCCGCCGCCGCGCAGGTGCCGGCCGTACGGGAGGTGCGCGGACGCGGACTGATGATCGGCATCGAGATCACCAGGCCGGGGACCGACGAGGCCGACCCGCAGGCCGCGGCGGCCGTCCTGGAGGCGGCCCGCGAGGGCGGCCTGCTGATCGGCAAGGGCGGCGGCCACAACACCAGCGCCCTGCGCGTCGCCCCGCCGCTGTCCCTCAACGTCGCGGAGGCCGAGGAAGGCGCCGCGATCCTCGAGAACGCTCTGAGGAGCATCCAGTAGCAGTGCACTGAACAAGGGAACGGCACCATGACCATCACCTTGGATTCCCCGGAACCCGCGCTGTCGGTCCGGCAGGTCCTCACCCTGGAGCGGGTGCTCGCCGGGGAGCCCGAGGTGGTGGCCGGCGCGAGCCATCTCGACCGGCCGGTGCGCTGGGTGCACGTCGCCGAGGCCGCCGACGTCGGCGTGATGCTCAGCGGCGGCGAGATGATACTCACCACCGGTGTGCTGCTCGCCGGCGACGAGGAGAAGCAGGCCGAGTACGTCCGGTCGCTGCACCGCGCGGAAGCCGCCGCCGTCGTCCTCGGACTCGGCCGCGCCTTCCCCGCCGCGCCGGCCGTGATGCGCCGGGCGGCCGAGCGGTGCGGGCTGCCGATGGTCGTCCTGCACCGGCCCTTCCCCTTCGCCGAGCTGACCGAGGAGGTCCAGTCACGCCTCGTGCGGCGCAAGTTCGCCGCCGTCAGCCTCTCCGAGGCCGTCCGCACCGAACTCACCGCACTGATCACCGCGGGCGCCCCGCTGCAACGCCTGCTCGACGAGGTCGCCCGGCACAGCGCCTGCCCGGTCGTCGTCACCAACCTCGCCCACCGCGTCCTCGGCACGGCGGGGGAGCGGCCGGCGGTGGACGACGTGCTGCGCGACTGGGAGCGCATCGCCCGGCAGGCCGGCGGCACCGAGGGCGACGGCTGGATCCGGGCCGAACTGGGCGGACGCGGGGAGCGCTGGGGCCGGATCCTGCTGTGCGGCTACCGGGGCGACACCGCCACCGGGCGGCTGCTGGCCGACCGCGCCGCCGAGGCCCTCGTCCTGCACCGCATGCTCGGCGGCGGCGCGGCGTGCTCCTGGGAGGAGCAGTCCGCGCAAGGCCTGCTGACCGACCTGGTCAGCGGCATCGTACCGGCACGGCAGTTGCTGCCCCGGGCGCGTGCGGCCGGGCTGCCGGTCAACCGGCGGACGTTCGTGCCGCTGGTCGTCCGCGACGGCGACACCGCCCGGCTCGACCGGCTGCTGCGTCTGCTGGGCCTGCCCGGGCTGGTCGCCGAACTGGCCGACGGAGCCACCGCCGTGCTGCTCAGCCTTCCCCGCGACCAGGACGCGGACGCCCTCGCCGCACACTTCGCGACCCGGCTGCGCACCGAGTCAGGACCGGCCCGCACGGTCGTCGCCGCGGCCGACCCCCGTGCCGCCTGGGACGACGTCCCCGCCGGACTGCGCGAGGCCCAGCACGTCGCGGACGCCGTCGCCGACTCCTCCGCCGTCCTCGACCTCCCACCGGTCGTGCGCCTGAAGGACGTCCACCTGCGGGGCCTGATCCGCCTGCTGCGCGACGACCCGCACGTGCAGTCCTTCGCCGAGCGGGAGCTGGACGGGCTGCTGTGCGAGGCCGAGGAGGACCTGCTGTCCGTGCTGCGCACCTACCTCGCCACCGGCCGCAACAAGTCCCGGACCGCCCAGCTCCACCACGTCTCGCGGCCCGCCCTCTACCGCCGCCTGGAAGCCATACAGGTCCGCCTCGGGGTGGACCTCGACGACTTCGAGCAGGCCGCCTCGGTGCACATCGCACTCCTCGCGCACGACGCGCAACAGCAGTGAAACACCCGACCACCTGGGAAAACGGCGGTGAAACATGGGCACACGGCAGAGTGACACGGTGGCACGCCGCACGCCCCCAGACGTGACACGGTGCAACTCAAAGAGCACGTCCCGGCTTCCTAGGCTCACGGCACACCGAGCGACCGGAGGTCCCGATGAGCCGAGTGATCCGTGCCGCCGTCTTCCAGACCGCCTGGACGGGCGACAAGGAGTCGATGATCCAGGTCCACGAGCAGGCGGCCCGCGACGCGGCCGCGCAGGGTGCTCAAGTCCTGTGCTTCCAGGAGCTGTTCTACGGACCGTACTTCTGCCAGGTCCAGGACCCGGCCTTCTACGAGTACGCCGAGCAGATCCCCGAGGGCCCGATCGTCCGCCGCTTCCAGGCCCTCGCCAAGGAACTGGGCATCGTCCTGGTCCTGCCGATGTACGAGGAGGAGCAGCCGGGCGTCCTCTACAACACCGCCGCCGTGATCGACGCGGACGGCTCCTACCTCGGCAAGTACCGCAAGACACACATCCCGCAGGTCAGGGGCTTCTGGGAGAAGTTCTACTTCCGCCCCGGCAACTCCGGCTGGCCCGTCTTCGACACCGCCGTCGGCAAGGTCGGCGTCTACATCTGCTACGACCGGCACTTCCCCGAGGGCTGGCGCGCACTCGGCCTCGCGGGCGCCGAGATCGTCTTCAACCCCTCGGCCACCTCGCGCGGCCTGTCCGGCTATCTCTGGCAGCTGGAACAGCCGGCGGCGGCCGTCGCCAACGAGTACTTCGTGGGCGCGATCAACCGGGTCGGCGTCGAGGAGTACGGCGACAACGACTTCTACGGCACGTCGTACTTCGTGGACCCGGAGGCCCAGTTCGTCGGCGAGGTGGCCAGCGACAAGGAGCCCGAACTGGTCGTCCGCGACCTGGACATGGCCAAACTCCGAGAGGTCCGCGACCGCTGGCAGTTCTACAGGGACAGGGCCCCTGCAGCGTACGGTCCGCTGACGGACCTCTAGGGGCGCGGGGCTGTATTCGATATGCGGCTACCGCCGCGTGCGCGCTGCCAGCCACAGTCAACCGGCACGTCCAAACGGCGAGGAGCGACAGAGCATGACCACCCGAACCGTCATCCGCGGCGGCCTCGTCATCACCGCATCCGACGAGATCCACGCCGACGTCCTGATCGAGGACGGCCGAATCGCCGCCCTCGCAACCTCCGGCACCCCCGCCGCAGAGGCCTTCACCGCAGACCGGACGATCGACGCCACCGGAAAGTACGTCATCCCCGGCGGCGTCGACGCCCACACCCACATGGAGCTGCCCTTCGGCGGCACCTTCGCCTCCGACACCTTCGAGACCGGCACCCGCGCCGCCGCCTGGGGCGGCACGACCACGATCATCGACTTCGCCGTGCAGAGCGTCGGGCACAGCCTGCGCGAGGGCATCGACGCCTGGCACGCCAAGGCCGAGGGCAACTGCGCCGTCGACTACGGCTTCCACATGATCGTCTCCGATGTGAACCAGGAGACGCTCAAGGAGATGGACCTGCTGATCGAGGAGGGCGTCACCTCCTTCAAGCAGTTCATGGCCTACCCGGGCGTCTTCTACAGCGACGACGGCCAGATCCTGCGCGCCATGCAGCGCTCCGCCGAGAACGGCGGCCTGATCATGATGCACGCCGAGAACGGCATCGCGATCGACGTCCTGGTCGAGCAGGCCCTGGCCCGGGGCGAGACCGACCCGCGCTACCACGGAGAGGTCCGCAAGGCCCTGCTGGAGGCCGAGGCCACCCACCGCGCCATCAAGCTCGCGCAGGTCGCGGGCGCGCCCCTGTACGTCGTGCACGTCTCGGCGACGGAGGCGGTCGCCGAGCTGGCCTGGGCCCGTGACGAGGGACTGCCCGTCTTCGGCGAGACCTGCCCGCAGTACCTGTTCCTGTCCACCGACAACCTCGCCGAGCCGGACTTCGAAGGCGCGAAGTACGTGTGCTCCACCCCGCTCAGGCCGAAGGAGCACCAGGCCGCGCTGTGGCGGGGCCTGCGCACCAACGACCTCCAGGTGGTCTCCACCGACCACTGCCCGTTCTGCTTCGTGGGCCAGAAGGAACTCGGCCGCGGCGACTTCTCCAAGATCCCCAACGGCCTGCCGGGGGTGGAGAACCGTATGGACCTGCTCCACCAGGCGGTCCTCGACGGGCACATCTCCCGCCGCCGCTGGATCGAGATCGCCTGCGCCTCGCCGGCCCGGATGTTCGGCCTCTACCCGAAGAAGGGCACCATCGCGCCGGGCGCCGACGCCGACGTCGTCATCTACGACCCGCACGCCGAGCAGGTCATGTCGGCCGAGACCCACCACATGAACGTCGACTACTCGGCGTACGAGGGCAAACGCGTCACCGGCCGGGTCGAGACGGTCCTCTCGCGCGGCGAACCCGTGATCACCGAGCGGGAGTACACCGGGCACGCCGGGCACGGCGTCTACACCCCGCGATCCACCTGTCAGTACCTCAACTAGGAGTGGTGCCGATGGACTTCGGACTCGTCCTGCAGACCGACCCGCCGGCCTCGCGGGTGATCAGCCTGATGAAACGGGCGGAACGCAACGGATTCTCGTACGGCTGGACCTTCGACTCCGCCGTGCTGTGGCAGGAACCGTTCGTGATCTACAGCCAGATCCTGGCCAACACCACGAAACTGAAGGTCGGGCCGATGGTGACCAACCCGGGCACCCGCACCTGGGAGGTCACCGCCTCCACCTTCGCCACGCTCAACGACATGTTCGGCAACCGCACGGTCTGCGGCATCGGCCGCGGCGACTCCGCGATGCGCGTGGCCGGCCGCAAGCCCAACACGCTGGCCCGGATCAGCGAGGCCATGAAGGTCATCCGGGCCCTCGGCAGCGGTCGGGAGGCCGACCTCGGCGACGGCACGGTCGTCCGGTTCCCGTGGATCGGGCCGGGCGCCGAACTCCCCGTGTGGATGGCCGCGTACGGACCCAAGGCCCTGAAGATGACCGGCGAGGAGGCCGACGGGTTCATCCTCCAGCTGGCCGACCTGTATCTGACCGAGTACATGGTCAAGGCCGTGAAGGACGCGGCCGTCGCCGCCGGCCGGGACCCGTCCGAGGTGACCGTCTGCGTGGCCGCCCCGGCCTACGTCACCGAGGACGACTCGCCCGAGGCGCTCGCCCACGCGCGCGACCAGTGCCGGTGGTTCGGCGGGATGGTCGGCAACCACGTGGCCGACCTGGTGTCCAAGTACGGCGAGCACTCCGCCGCCGTCCCCGACGAACTCACCGACTACATCAAGGCGCGGGAGGGCTACGACTACTCCCACCACGGCCGCGCCGACAACCCGGACACCCAGTTCGTGCCCGACGAGATCGTCGACCGGTTCTGCCTGATCGGCCCGGTCGAGAAGCACGTCGAGAAGCTGAACGCGCTGCGCGCGCTCGGCGTGGACCAGTTCGCCGTCTACGACATGCACGACGCGCAGGAAGCCGTGATCGACACGTACGGATCGCGGGTGATCCCGGCCGTCAACGGCTGACCGCCTCCGCACCACTCCTTTGATCTCCCCCTTCCCGCCGGCCAGGGAAGGGGGCCCAGGACGCTCCCGAGCGCAGCGCACCCCCCATCGGCGCCACCCGCATGGCCTTTCCCGTCCCACCTCCATGATTGGCCTGGCCCATGACCGACACCGCTCCCACCGCACCGCCGCCGACCACCCAAGTCACCCTCGCCGACGGCCGGGTGGAGATCGCCCCGGGCGCCCCCGCACCGACCGGGCCCTACGCCAACGAGGACCTGCTGCCGGTCCCCGTCGAGAAGCGCACCTGGACCACGTACAACTTCTCCGCGCTGTGGGTCGGCATGGCCCACAACACGGCCTCCTGGACCCTGGCCTCCGGACTCATCGCCGTCGGCATGGACTGGAAGCAGGCGGTGTTCACCATCGCCCTGGCCAATGTGATCGTGCTGATACCGATGCTGCTCACCGGGCACGCCGGACCCAAGTACGGCATACCCTTCCCGGTCTTCGCCCGGGCCTCCTTCGGCATCCGAGGGGCCAACCTGCCCGCAGTCGTACGGGCGCTGGTGGCGTGCGGCTGGTTCGGCATCCAGACCTGGATCGGCGGCGAGGCCATCTACTTCCTGGCCGGCAAGCTCGTCGGCAGCGGCTGGACCGACGCGGCGAAGGTCGGCGGCTACGCCTGGACGATGTGGCTGTCGTTCGCGATCTTCTGGGCGCTCCAGGTCGTCATCATCTACCGGGGCATGGAGACCATCCGCCGCTTCGAGAACTGGGCGGCGCCGTTCGTGCTCGTCGGCGCGTTCGTGATGCTGTGGTGGATGAGCGACAAGGCGGGCGGCTTCGGTCCGCTGTTCGACCAGCCGTCGAAGCTCGGCTGGGGCCCGGACTTCTGGAAGCTGTTCGCTCCGGCGCTCATGGGCATGATCGGCTTCTGGTCCACGCTGTCGCTGAACATCCCCGACTTCACCCGCTACGGCAGGAGCCAGAAGGCGCAGACGTGGGGGCAGGCCCTCGGTCTGCCGACGACGATGACGCTGTTCGCGTTCCTCTCCGTGATGGTCACCTCCGGCTCGCAGGCCGTCTACGGCGAGGCGATCTGGGACCCGGTACAGCTCGCGGCCAAGACCGACAACACGGTGGGCCTGCTGTTCGCCCTCGTCACCGTCCTGGTGGCCACGCTGTCCGTCAACGTCGCGGCCAACCTGGTCTCACCCGCTTTCGACTTCTCCAACATCGCGCCGCGGAAGATCAGTTTCCGGGCGGGCGCGCTCGCCACCTGCGTCCTCGGTGTGCTGATCTTCCCGTGGAAGCTGTACTCCGACCCGCAGGGCTACATCTTCACCTGGCTCGGCCTGGTCGGCGGCCTGCTCGGCACCGTCGCGGGCATCCTCATCGCCGACTACTGGATCCTGCGCCGCTCCCGGCTCGACCTGGCCGACCTGTACCGCACGGGCGGCCGCTACTGGTACGAGGGCGGCTGGAACTGGCGGGCCGTCGTCGCCTTCGCGGTCGGTGGTGTCCTCGCCGTCGGCGGCGCCAGCTTCAAGCCGCTGATCGACGGCCGCCCCATCCCGGCCCTGGCCGGTCTGGCCGACTACGGCTGGGCGGTGGGCCTGGGCACGTCGATGCTGCTGTACCTGGTGCTGATGGCGGCACGGGGCGGCAACCGGGCCACCGTCTGACACCACCACGGCCACGGCCATGGCCACGGATGCTGGAGGGCGGTCAGCCCTTGCCGTCCTCCAGCGCGGCCACCGCTTCCTTCGCGGCCTTGATCGCGCCCTTGTTGATCGTGTCCGTGCTCGGCGCCTTCTTCGACTCGAAGTCGCTGCCGTTGTACGTGACGATCATCAGCGCGTTGGACGCGCGCACGAACACCTGGCCCTCGCGGGTCTGCTGCTTGTCCTCGGTGGTGAGGTTGACGATGGAGTACGCAGTGTCACCCAGACCGGGAACGGCGCCACCGCCGCTCTTCTCCTCGGTGCGCCCCTGGTAGGCCTTCTCTGCCGCCTCGTCCGACTCCATCACCTCGAAGGACACGTCGAGCCAGCGGTAGTTGTACCCCTTGAGCGCGTTCCAGGAGCAGGTGCGGCGCAACTGCGAGTCCGTGGACGGGATCTCCTTCCCGGCCGTCTTGGCACCCGGCACCAGCGACTCGACCGTCTTCTTGGCAACGCTCTCGCACGGCGCCGGCGCGGCCGAGTAGGTCTTCGACACGGTCGACGTCGACGGGGCGGACGCGGACTGGGTCTCGGTCTTCTCGTCGGCCGGCTTGTGCTCGGCGGCCTGCGGCGCGGCGAGCGGGCCGGACGACAGCGCCCAGCCCGCCGCGGCGAGCACGGCCACCGGGGACAGGCGTGCGGTCAGGGCCAGGGGCAGAGGTAGGGAACGCACGGCGCCCTTCTCGTGGGGGACGGCGGACGGGACGACAGTTTCACATGACTCCCTGTGACGCGGAAGTGCGAACTCGCTCCGTGCCTGCGTGGTGACGGTGACTCACTGTCGACGGTTGTGGTTTCGATCGGTTAGGCGGTCACTGGGCGGTTTGTCATCGCACAGGTCCACGGGAGCCGGGCAGCCTATCGTTGCGGACATGGTCTTCCAGCCGTCGACGGAACCCTCCGTCTTCCACGCAACGCTCCGCGACCAGTTCGAGACATTCCTCGATGAGCATCGCTGCGCGCTTCACGACAGTCTGAACGGGCTGACCGAAGAGCAGGCACGCCGGTCACTGGTCACGTCCAAGACCACGCTGCTCGGTCTGGTCAAGCACGCCACGTTCGTCGAGAAGGTCTGGTTCGACGAGGGGACGACCTGCCGATCCCGTGCCGAGATCGGCATTCCCGACTCGCCCGACGAGTCGTTCGACCTCCACGACGACGACACGGTCGCCTCGGTCCAGCACGCCTACCGGCAGGCATGCGCGGCATCCCGTCGCGCCACGGCAGAGCTGACGCTGGACGACCTCCTCCTGGGCAACCGCCGGGGCCCACTGCCGCTGCGTTGGGTCTACCTCCACACGCTGCGCGAACTGGCCCAGCACTGTGGCCACGCCGACATCCTCCGCGAGCAAGTCCTCGGTGGCACGACATCCCGCGGCTGAAGCGGGGACTGTCCGAAGCTCACAGCACGTCCCCCTCGCCCCTCCACCGAGGTACGGCCCAGGCCATCACGTAGCCGAAGCCGTTGAGGGCCCAGTGCAGCGCCGCGGGCGCCAGCAGACTTCCGGACCGGCGCCGCAGCTCGCACAGGCCGGCCCCGGCCACGGTCGTGGCGACCACGGCGGCCGCGACCGACAGCGCGGTGCCTGCCGGTCCGGTGCCGAGGACCCCGGCGGCCGCGTTGGCCCGGCTCAGCCCGCGCGAGGGAAGCACATGCCAGAGCCCGAACAGCACCGACGACACCGCAGTGGCCCAGGCAGTGCCGCGCCGACGCCGCACCATGGCCCACAGGACGCCGCGGAAGGCGATCTCCTCCAGCAGCACGGTGCCGACCGGCACCCTGACCAGCACCCGCCACAGCAGTTCCCCCACGGTCAGGCCGGCGGCGCGTTCGTCCTCGAAGGCCTCCCTGGTGACCGGCAGAGCGAGCCCGACCAGGAAAACGGCGAGAACCGCTCCCACCAGCACCGCTGACCACCGCAGCCCCTGGTACATGGCAACCGTGTCGAGCCCGAGATCGGCGCGGGTGAGACCGTCCCACCGGGCGATCAGCAGCAGTGCGGCAGCCGCGGCCACACAGGTGGGTACGTAGGCGCCGGGCGCGAGCCAATTGTTGAGCAGGTTCGCGGCCACCAGGACAGTGAGGACACAGAACATCCGCATGGTGTCACCAGCATCCCGCTATCCGCTCCGTCAGCCCGGGTAGGGAAGGGAGATCACCGGCAAACAGGTGAACGAGATGAGAGGCCCTATGTTCACGACCCGCCCCACTCTCCAGGGCACCTTCGGCATGGTGTCCTCCACGCACTGGCTCGCCTCGCAGTCGGCCATGGCCGTCCTGGAGGACGGCGGCAACGCCTACGACGCCGCCGTGGCGGGCGCGTTCGTGCTGCATGTCGTCGAGCCGCACCTCAACGGCCCGGCCGGCGAGGTGCCGATCCTGCTCGCGCCGGCCGGCGGTGAGGTACGGGTGCTGTGCGGGCAGGGCGTCGCACCGGCCGGGGCGACGGTCGCGCACTACCGGGGCCTCGGCCTGGACCTCGTCCCCGGCACCGGGCCGCTCGCCGCCGCCGTGCCGGGCGCGTTCGACGCCTGGATGCTGCTGCTGCGCGACCACGGCACCAAGTCCCTCGCCGATGTCCTGAAGTACGCCGTCGGATACGCCGAGCACGGACACCCGCCCGTGGAACGCGTCGGCGAGACCGTCGAGACCGTACGCGAACTGTTCGAGACGGAATGGACCTCCTCGGCGGACGTCTACCTGCCCGGCGGCAAGCCACCCCGCCCCGGCGGGCTCTTCGCCAACCCGGCGCTCGCCGCCACCTGGAAGCGCCTGCTCGCCCGCACCGCGGGGGCGGGGGACCGGGAGGCCCGGATCGAGGCCGCGCGGGAGGTGTGGCGCTCCGGCTTCATAGCCGAGGCCCTGGTGCGGCAGGCCGGGCGGCCCACCCTGGACACCAGCGGCGCACACCACACCGGCACCCTCACGGCCGCCGACCTCGCCGCCTGGTCCGCGACCTACGAGACGCCGGCGACGTACGACTGGAACGGCTGGACCGTGTGCAAGCCGGGCCCCTGGAGCCAGGGCCCGGTGCTCCTCCAGCAGCTCGCCCTGCTCCCGCCCGAGCTGCCCCCCCAGGGCTCCGCCGACTACGTCCACCTGCTGGTCGAGAACTGCAAACTCGCCATGGCCGACCGGGAGGCCTGGTACGGGGACGCCGCCGGGGTGCCGCTCGACGACCTGCTGTCCGACGCGTACAACACCGACCGCCGCGCTCTCGTCGGCGAGCGGGCCTCCCACGAGCTGCGGCCCGGCAGCCCCGGCGGACGCACCCCGCGACTGTGCGCGCACGCGCGCGTGGCGGCCACCGCCCAGGAGGGCTCCGCCGCCCCGGGCACCGGCGAACCCACCGTCGCGAAGAGCCCGGCGTCCCCCGTGCCCGGCGAGCCGGAGGTCGGCGACGACGGGGCCACCCGCGGCGACACCTGTCACCTCGACGTCGTCGACCGCTGGGGCAACATGGTCTCGGCCACGCCCAGCGGCGGCTGGCTCCAGTCCAACCCCGTCGTGCCCGAACTCGGCTTCCCGCTCGGCACCCGGCTCCAGATGACCTGGCTGGAGGAGGGCCTGCCCAACTCCCTCACCCCCGGCCGCCGGCCCCGCACCACGCTGACGCCCTCGATCGCACTGCGCGAGGGTGTGCCGGTCATGGCGTTCGGCACACCGGGCGGGGACCAGCAGGACCAGTGGCAGCTGCACTTCCTCCTGGCGGTCGCGCTGCGCTCCCGGGTGCGCGGCGGCCTGGACCTCCAGGGCGCGATCGACGCCCCGAACTGGCACAACGACAGCTTCCCCGGCTCGTTCTACCCGCGCGGCATGCGTCCGGGGAGCGTCACCGTGGAGTCGCGCACGGACCCGGCCGTCGTCAAGGAGCTGCGGCGGCGCGGCCACCGGGTGACCGTCGGCGGCCCCTGGTCGGAGGGCAGGCTCTGCGCGGTCGCGCGGGACCCCGAGACGGGCGTCCTGTCGGCGGCGGCGAACCCGCGCGGCATGCAGGGCTACGCCGTCGGGCGGTGAACCCGCCGAGTCTCATGGCTGTGGAGCCCGCGCGGAGGCGTCGCTGTTCATCGTGCAGCCACCGGGAGTGCACCGGCTGGGTAGGGATTGTCAGTGCCGCGTGTTGTGATGGAGGGGTGATCGACAGCACCGAAACCATCGAAGAGTTTCTCGCACGGCACGCTTCCGACGTCGAGGAGGCGATCCGCAGCGCGGCCGCCGCCGAGATCATGCCGCGCTGGCGCCGACTCGCCGCACACGAGGTCGACCAGAAGGCCGGCCCGCACGACCTGGTCACGGACGCCGACCGCAAGGCCGAGCTGTACCTGACCGAGGCACTGGGCGCCCTGCTGCCCGGCTCGGCCGTGGTCGGCGAGGAGGCGGTCCACGCCAACCCGGCGTCCTACGAGGCCATACGCGGCGACGCCCCGGTCTGGATCGTCGACCCGGTCGACGGGACCCGGCAGTTCGTGCGCGGCGAACCGGCCTTCTGCACCCTGGTCGCGCTGGCCCAGGGCGGCACCCTGCTCGCCTCCTGGACCTACGCCGCCGCCCGCGACCGGCTCGCCACCGCGCAGCGGGGCAAGGGCGCCTACCTCGACGGGGAGCGGCTGTTCGCCGGCGTTCCCGAGCCCGGCCGGGACCTCCGCGTGGCCACTTCCCATCCGGACTACACGACGGACGAACAAAAGCACGCGCTGCTCGGCCTGCGCACCGAGGGTGTGGCACCGCGCGCGTGCGGCTCGGCCGGACTGGAGTACCTCGCCATCGCGCGGGGCGAGTCCGACGCGGTCGCCTTCTCCTGGGAGGCCGCGTGGGACCACGCGGCCGGTCTGCTCCTGGTCGAGGAGGCGGGCGGCGCCCACCTGACCCGCACGGGCGAGCCGTTCCGCATCACGGGCGGCAACGACCTGCCGTTCACCGCGGCCCGCGACGCGGCCACGGCCCGCCGGGTGGCGGCTCTGCTGGCGAGCGGAGCCTGAATGTCACGGACCGTACACGCGCAGTCGCTCAAGCGGCGCTCCGGGCCGCTTTCCCGCACGAATCCCCCCGCGGCCGGTGACTGTCAGTCCCCGGGCCTATCCTGATCCTCAGTGGCCGTCGGCTGACGAAGGGGTCCGAAGGTGCCGTCGATGCTCGATGCCGTCGTAGTGGGTGCGGGGCCGAACGGACTGACCGCGGCCGTGGAGCTGGCCCGCCGCGGATTCTCCGTCGCCGTGTTCGAGGCCCGGGGCACCGTGGGCGGCGGTGCCCGCACCGAGGAGCTCACCCTGCCCGGCTTCCGGCACGACCCGTGCTCCGCGGCGCACCCGCTCGCCATCAACTCACCCGCGTTCCGCGCCCTGCCGCTCCAGCGCTACGGCCTGGAGTGGCTGCACGCCGAGCTCCCCATGGCGCACCCCTTCCCGGACGGCTCGGCGGCCGTGCTGGCCCGGTCGGTGGGCGAGACGGCCGCCTCCTTCGGGCCGCGCGACGCCGGGGCGTACCGCAGGCTCGTCGAGCCCTTCCTGCCCAAGTGGGACGCGCTGGCCCGCGACTTCATGTCCCTGCCGCTCACCGCGCTGCCCCGCGACCCGGTCACGCTCGCCCGCTTCGGCCTGGTCGGCCTGCCTCCGTCGACCCTGCTGACGCGCCGCTTCCGCGACGAACCGGCCAGGACCCTGTTCGCCGGGCTCGTCGCACATGTCATGGCGCCGCTCGGCGGCTTCGCCACCAGCGCCATCGGCCTGGTCTTCGCCCTGGCGGCACACGCCCGCGGCTGGCCCGTCGCCCGCGGCGGCTCCCAGGCGATCTCCGACGCCCTCGCCGCCTACCTGCGCGATCTCGGCGGCAGCGTCCACACGGACTACGAGGTCAAACGCCTCGACGACCTGCCGCCGGCCCGCGCGTACGTCTTCGACACCTCGCCCACCGCCCTGGCCCGCATCGCCGGCTTCGGCAACCACTACGCGGACTACCGCTACGGGCCGGGCGTCTTCAAGATCGACTACGCGCTGGACGGCCCCGTGCCCTGGACCGCGAAGGAGGCCCGCGTCGCCGGCACGGTGCAGATCGGTGCCAACCGCGCGGAGATCGGCACGGCACTGCGCGCGGCGTCCCGGGAGGGCCGGGCCCCCGACAAACCGTTCCTGATCACGGTCCAGCCGAGCATCGTCGACCCCACCCGGGCCCCGGCGGGCAAGCACGTCTTCTGGGCCTACGGCCATGTACCGCACGGCTGGACCGGCGACCTCACCGACGCCGTCGAACGCCAACTGGAGCGCTTCGCCCCGGGGTTCCGCGACCGCGTCCTGGCCCGGGCGACGGCGGGCCCGCCCGAACTCGCCGCCCGCAACGCCAACTACGTCGGCGGCGACATCGCCTCCGGCGCGGTCTCCGGCCTGCAGGTCCTGCTGCGCCCCAGACCGACCCTGTTCCCCTATCGCACCCCTCACCCGGCCGTCTTCATCTGCTCGTCGGCGACCCCGCCGGGTCCCGGCGTGCACGGCATGTCGGGGCACAACGCGGCCAAGGCCGTCTGGAAGCGACTGAGGCAGACGTGACCACCATCGAACTCGTCCAGGGCGACATCACCCGCGAGAGCGTCGACGCCATCGTCAACGCGGCCAACTCCTCGCTGCTGGGCGGGGGAGGCGTCGACGGAGCGATCCACCGGCGCGGCGGCCCCGCCATCCTGGAGGAGTGCCGCAAGCTGCGCGCCTCGCGGTACGGCAAGGGCCTGCGCACGGGTCAGGCGGTAGCCACCACCGCAGGTGACCTGGACGCCCGCTGGGTCATCCACACGGTAGGCCCCGTCTTCAGCGCGACCGAGGACCGCTCCGCCCTCCTCGCCTCCTGCTACCGCGAGTCCCTCCGCGTCGCCGACGAACTCGGCGCCCGCACGGTGGCGTTCCCGGCCGTCTCCACGGGCGTCTACGGCTGGCCGATGGACGACGGCGCACGCATCGCGGTGGAAACCGTACGGGCAGCGGACACGGCGGTCGAGCAGGTCAGGTTCGTGCTCTTCGACCAGCAGGCGTACGAGGTGTTCGCCGACCGGCTCCGCTGACGCGACCCGGCCGGGCCGGCCGGCTCAGACCGGCTCGGGCTCGAAGTGCCGTAGCAGTTCCCGGCCTGGCTGCACCACGCCGTAGCTGCTCTCCGGTACGGCGTTCCAGACGCCGGGCAGATCACCGAGCGGTTCCGACACCACCAGCCGGGTGTCGTCGGAGATGTTCTTCAGGAACGCGAGATCGGGGTGGAGGGCCCGCACGCCCTCCACCCGGCTGCTGTAGTACAGCGACCGCGAGTCTCCCGCGCTGGAGTACCGGAAGAACCACAGCCGTTCGCCGTCGGTCACCGCGACCGTCATCTGGAGCGGCTGCGGCACCCCGTGCTCGTGGCCCAGCCGCTCGACGAGCCCCACCATGCGGGCCACCGCGCCCGGCGGATCGCCGTCCAGCCCGAGGGTGAGGGCCACGTGGAACATCACCTCGGAGTCCGTCGTGCCCTCCAGCGAGGGGAACAGCTCCGGAGCCACGGCGAGCATGAGGTCGCGGCGCAGTTCGCTGAACCCGCTGATCGCCCCGTTGTGCATCCACATCCAGCGCCCGTGCCGGAAGGGATGACAGTTGGTCTGCTGCACGGCCGACCCGGTGGAGGCGCGGACGTGGGCGAAGAACAGCGACGAGCGGACGTGGTCGGCGATCTCCCGGAGATTGCGGTTGCTCCAGGCCGGGCCCGTATCGCGGATCACGGCGGGGGTGCGCAGGTGCCACGCGTACCACCCGACGCCGAAGCCGTCGCCGTTGGTGGTCTCGACACCCATCCGCGCGTGCAGGCTCTGGTCGATCAGTGAGTGCTGCGGCCGGTAGAGGACGTCGTCCAGCAGCACGGGAGTGCCCGAGTAGGCGAGCCAGCGGCACATGGTCACCATCCCCGATCCGAGCCGCTCGGCCCTGCCGTGCGACTCCGCAGGTGTCGGTGCGGATACGTCTCGCGCGCCGGGGCCGCGGCGCGTGATCCCAGAGAACCCCGTCACCCCCGATGCCCGCATCGCCCGCCACGGGTGGTTGTCACGGGTGGTCGCCGGGGGGAGCGGCAGGGCCCGGGCCGGTGTGCGCGGGGGAGTGAACACTGAGATCCTGAGGAAGACGAGTGCTGCTCATGATCCGGCGCACGGCAGGCAGTGGGAGCCCCATGGCCGCGACCGCGGAGACTGGTGCGGAGCCGGCGTCCACGGGCGTCGACCCCACGGGCGACCCGCTGCTGCGTACCCGGTTCGCCCTGCCGAAGCGGCCCGCCGGCTTCCTGCGCCGGACCCGCCTGGCCCGACACCTCGACCAGGCGCTCATGACACCCCTGACGATGGTCAACGGCCCGGCCGGCGCCGGCAAGACGCTCCTGGTCGCCGACTGGGCCGCCGGCCTGCGCGAACCGGTCGTCTGGCTCACGGCCGACCCCGCCGACCAGGCACCCGGGATCTTCTGGGCCTATCTGCTGGAGGCACTGCGCGCCGCCGGCGTACCGGTGGCAGCCGAGGTCGGCTGCCCGGCGCAGGCCGGCCGGGTGGACCGACGGACGCTGACCTGCCTCGCCGCCGACCTCGAGAGCCGGGACCACACGACCGTCGTCGTCCTCGACGAGTTCGACCGGGTGAGCTCACCCGAGATCGCGGAGCAGTTGCAGTTCGTCCTGCACCACGCCGGGCACGGCCTGCGCCTGGTCCTCGTCACCCGTACGGAACCCCTGCTGCCGCTGCACCGGTACCGGGCCTCGGGCGAGATGACGGAGATCCGGGACGCGGAGCTGGCGTTCACCGCCGAGGAGGCCGGGGTGCTGCTGTCGCGGCACGGTCTGCATCTGAACCACAGCGCCGTGCGGGCCCTGGTGGAGCGCACCCAGGGATGGGCCGCCGGCCTCAGACTGTGCGCACTGGCCGCCCGGCAGGTCGCGGACCCCCACCTGTACGTCAAGCAGTTCGAGGCCGACCACAGTGCGGTGGCCGACTTCCTGCTGGCCGAGGTGCTCGACCGGCAGCCACCCGCCACCCAGGACCTGCTGCTGCGCATCAGCGTCCTGGACCGCTGCTGCCCCGACCTGGTGAACGCGCTGACCCTGCGCACCGACGCGGAGCCGGTCCTGGCCGCGCTGCACCGGCAGAACGCCTTCGTCCAGTACCTCGGCCACTCGTGGTACGGCCTGCACCCGCTGTTCGCGGAGATCCTCCGAGCTCACCTGCGAGAGCGCTTCCCCGGTCTGGAACCGGAGCTGCGCGGCCGGGCCGCGCGGTGGCTGCGGCGGTCCGGAGCCCTGCACGAAGCGCTCGTCCAGGGTGCCGCGGCGGACGACTGGGAGTTCACCGCCAACGCCGTGGTGGACGACCTCGCGATCGGGCAGCTGTTCACCGGTCTGCACTCCGAGGACCTGTCCGCCCTGTTCGCGCGCATGAGCCCCGAGGCCACGGGCCCGGCGCCCGACCTCGTCCGCGCCGCCCGCGAACTGGCCCGCCACGATCTCGACCACGGCCTGCCCCACCTGGACCGGGCCGAACGCGACCTGGCCGCGAACGGCAGCGACCGGGCCCCGGTCCGGCTCGGCTGCGCCCTGCTGGAAGCCCTGGCGGCACGGATGACGGGCTCTCCGGACAGGGCGGAGCGAGCCGCCGAGGAGGCGCGCGCCCTCCGGCAGGACGTCCCCGCACACCGCCTGGACGCCCACCCCGAAGTCACCGCCCTCCTGCTCACCCACCTCGGCTCCGCCCGCCTGTGGGCCGGTCGCTTCGACGCCGCCCGCGACGCCCTGTCGGCGGTCGCCGGACACCCCGGCGGAGCGGCGATGGCGCTGCCCAGGTGGGAAGCCCTCGGCCACCTCGCGCTGATCGACTACCTGAACGGCCGGCCCGGCCCGGCGGAGCACAAGGCCCTGGCGGCGGCCGACCAGGCGGAGCGCTACAGCCTGCCCCGGCGGTCCGGGTCCGGCATCGCCCCGCTGGTCCTGGCCGCCGTCCTCATCGACCGCGACGAACTCGACGACGCCCAGGCGCTCCTCGACGCGGCGGCCGCCTCCCTCCCGCTCACCGGCGACCCCGTCGTGGAGGCCGGCCGGACCCTCACCCGGGGGCGGCTGCTCCTCGCCCGAGGGGACGCCCGGGCCGCGCTGGCGGCGGCGGAAGCGTCCGTCCCGGCAGCGGTGAGCTCACCCTGGGCGGAGGACCACGCCGCCCTGCTCGCATCCGCCGCCCACCTGGCCCGGGGGCGTCCCGAATCGGCCCGGGCGGTCGTGGAGCGCGTGGCGCACCACCGGACGGCCTGTGCGGTCGAGGCGGCGCGGGCCCGGCTCGCGGCGGGCCATGTCGAAGGGGCGCTCGACATGATCGACAGCCTGCCGGAGGACGACCGGCCCGGCCCGGCGGTGACCATCCGCGCCACGCTGGTCCGTGCCCAGGTTGCGTACGAGAGAGGCGACCCGGTCGCCGCCCGCCGCCTCGTCGCCCGGGCCCTCCTGGACGGCCGGCGCGGGCACCTGCGCCGGCCCTTCCTGGAAGCCGGTCCCTGGCTCCGCCCCTTGCTGAGCACCGGCCGGCTCCGGGAACTGGCCGACGGCTGGCTCCTCTCCCGCCCCGGCCCCCACCACGACCCCCGGCCCACCGTGCCGGACCGGCACCCGGCCCTCGCCGTCGAGGACCTCAGCGCACGCGAGGGCGACGTGCTACGGCTCCTGGCCGAGATGAGGTCGACGGAGGAGATCGCCGCCGACCTGCACGTGTCCGTGAACACGGTGAAGACCCACCTCAAGAGCATCTACCGCAAGCTCGCGGTCAGCCGCCGCAGCGACGCGGTGCGCCGCGCCCGCGAACGGCGGCTGCTGTGAGGTTCACCTGCGCCGGGTGACAGCGCACGGCGCGCCAGGGCGGACCATCGCCGTACGGATCACCCACCGCGGGTGAGGCGGCCCCGTCCCGTACGTGAGCACGCTGAGAACGGCACGGAACGGTTGCCGGGCGTGCGGCCGCGACCGCGCGCCGGACCCGACAGAAACGAGGCAGCAGGATGACCGCCACACACCCTACGCACGGGCACACCGCGAAACGCGGATTCGCCGTCGGCCTGATGGTCTTCGGTGCCGTCATGCTCATGATCGCCGGGATCCTGGGCATCCTGCGCGGCATCGCGGCGATCGCCGAGGACGACGTGTTCCTCTCGACGCCCAACTACGTGTTCGAGTTCGACCTCACGGGCTGGGGATGGGTCCATCTGATCCTGGGCGCGGTCGCCGTGATCGTCAGCATGGGGCTGTTCCAGGCGTCGACGTGGGCCCGGGTCGCCGGCGTGGGCATCGCCGGCCTCGTCATCATCGCCAACTTCCTCTCCCTGCCGTCCTACCCGGTCTGGTCGGTCGTGATGATCGCGATGTCCGGCTTCATCATCTGGGCCCTGTGCGCCGTGCGGAAGGACGAGGCCTGAGAGCAGCTCGGACCGTCCCCCGACCACGGCTGTGCCCGGCGCTCCGGGCGGGTGAGCCCGCCCGGAGCGCCGGCCGTCCGCGTCGTGAGCGGCGCCCCGTCAGCTCGCCCCCGCACCGACCCCCCGGCCCGCCGGGCGGTGGCGCGCCGGCGCGAGGTGCGGCCAGTCGGCGATGTCGCGTCGCATCTGACGGTCGTGGGTCGCCAGGACGACGGCCGCCGCCGTGCTGTGCAGCGCTTCGGTGAGCTCGTCGACCAGCGCGATGGACAGGTGGTTCGTGGGCTCGTCCAGCAGCAGCACGTGCGGGCGGGCGGCCAGCGATAAGGCCAGGTCGAGACGCCGCTGCTGACCGGTCGACAGTTCGGCCACCGCCTTGCCGGCGTCGCGCGAGGTGAGCAGACCCAGCGAGCCGAGCCCCACGACCTCACCTTCCTTCAGCACGCCGGCCGTGACCAGGCGCGCGGTGTGCGCCTCGTAGAGGTCACGGGCCCGCCGGTGCGTGGCCCGCGGAGACTCCTGCCCGAGCAGACGCACCCGCACCCCGCGGGCCCGGTGCACCCGGCCCGTGTCCGGGTCGAGCCGGCCGGCCAGGACGGACAGGAGCGTGGACTTGCCCGCGCCGTTCGGGCCGGTGACGGCCAGCCTGCCGCCGGACGTCACCGACAGGCTCGTCGCGTGCTGCAGCCGCCCGTCGACCGTGACCTCCTCCGCACGCAGCAGGACGACGCCCGGCCGGGCGGGCAGGGCGGGCATCGAGAAGCGCTGCGGCGGCACCGGCGCGGTGACCTTGTGGCGGTCCAGGTCGTCCTGGCGCCGGTGGACGGAGCGCACCAGGGCACCGGCGCGGGTGGCGCGCTGATGCTTGCCGGTGCCCTTGTCCGGGCGCCAGCCGGTGCTCAGCCCGTTCTGCACCTCCGAGAGGGCCTGCTGGAGACGGACGTGCTCGGTCCGCTGCTGCTCGTACTCCTCCTCCCAGCGCACCAGTTCGGCCTCGCGGCCCTCCCGGTAGCCGGCGTAGCCACCGCCGTACACGCCCGGCCGGCCGTCGCGCGTGGGGTCGAGGTCGAGGATCGTCGTCGCCACGTCCGCGAGCAGCGCCCGGTCGTGGCTGACCACCACGACACCGCCCGTGTGGGCGCGCAGCCTGGCGGTGAGGTACTCCAGCCCGCCCGCGTCCAGGTGGTTGGTCGGCTCGTCCAGGAGCAGGACGTCGTACTCGGCGCCCAGCAGGCAGGCCAGCCGGATCCGGTAGCGCTGGCCGACCGACAGGGTGGCCAGGGGACGGGCACGGTCGCCGACCGCGCCCAGCCCGTCCAGGGCCACGTCCACCCGGCGGTCGGCGTCCCAGGCGTCCAGCGCCTGCGCCGCCTCCAGGGCGTCGGCATAGGCCCGTTCGGCACCGGGCCGTTCCGCCGCGAGGGCTTCCGCGGCGGCGTCCAGCTCCCGCAGGGCGGCACGCGCGCCGGCCAGGTACTCGTCGATGAAGTCGCCGACCGTACGCTCGTCCCCGGCCGGCAGCTCCTGCTCGGCCAGGGCGAGGGTGCCCACGCGGTGCACGGTCCCGGCGTCCGGGGCCAGCAGGCCGGCCAGGACGTGCAACAGGGTCGACTTGCCGCGTCCGTTCTCGCCGACGACGCCCCAGCGGGCACCGGGGGAGACCTTCATCCCGACGTCGTGCAGCACGGTGCGGCCACCGCGGTCGACGCGGACGCCGGCGCAGATGAGCTGGGCCCGGTCGCGGGCAGGCAGGGTAAGGGGGGTCACGTTCTCCTCCTCGTCAAGGAGGCACACTTCACCCCCGGTACGGGCGGGGGGTGTGAGCGAGCCTTCGGATCCGACGGACGGCCGGGCCCGGAATCGGGCGGGCCGTGGGCGACGTCGTGGCTCCCGGCGCCTCGGCCCGTGTTCGTCAGGGCATGCGAGGGGCGGAGCCGGTGGCCCGGATCAGAGGTAGAGAACGTAACTCACGCACATATGTTAACAGTTGCCGCCGAGCGCGCTCAGGACCGGGCGCGGACCAGCAGGAGTGCGACGTCGTCGTCCGGCTCCGGGCTCAGCGCGCCGAGGAGGCTGTCACTGGCCCGTTGCAGGCTGGGCCCCGCGTCCTCCACGAGGCGGGTCAGCAGGGTGAGGCCGGTGTCGATCGGCTCTCCGCGGTTCTCGACCAGCCCGTCGGTGTACAGGGCGAGCAGGGAGCCCGGGGTGAACTCCAGTTCCACGGTGCCGAACTCCACGCCGCCCACCCCCAGCGGCACGCCGCCGGGCACGTCGACGAGTTTCGCGCCGCCGTCCGCCCCGGCGAGCACGGGCGGCAGATGACCGGCGCTGGACAGCGAACAGACACCGGCCCGCAGGTCGCACACCGCGTACACGCACGTGGCGATCGCGTCGCCGAGCGAGCCGGCGATGTCGTCGAGGTGCCGCAGCAGTTCGGCGGGCGGCAGGTCCAGCCGGGCCAGCGCCCGCGTCGCCGTGCTCAGCTGTCCCATGATCGCCGCGGCCTGGACGCCCTTGCCCATGACGTCGCCCACCACGAGCCCGGTGCGTCCCGGTCCCAGCGGCAGCACGTCGTACCAGTCGCCGCCGACCTCGCTGAGCGCCGGGCGGTAGCGGGCGGCGATGTCCAGCCCCTCCTGCTCGGCGGGCGTGGCCGGCAGCAGGCTGCGCTGGAGCGTCAGGGCGGTGCCGCGTTCCCGGCCGTAGAGGCGGGCGTTGTCGATGCAGATCGCGGCGCGGGCGGCGAGCTCCGAGGCGAGCACCTGGTCCCGGTCGTCGAAGGGACGCTCGTCGACCGTGCGGTACAGGGTGAGGGTGCCGAGCACCTTGCCCCGGGCCATCAGCGGCACCGCCATATAGGAGTGTGCGCCGGCCTCGTGCAGGGTCCGGGCGGCCCGTGCGTCCCGGGCGATGCGCCGCATCATCTTCGGATCCACGCGCTCGACCAGGACCGGCCGGGCCCTGCGGACGCACTGCGTGATGATCCGTGACGAAGCGTAGGTGGCCAGTTCGCCGACCGGGTCGGCGGCGTGGATGGCGTCGGTCGGGTAGCCCGCCGCGACGGCCAGCGCCCGGAACTCCGCGGGTGCGCCGCCCGACACCGGCGCGATGGTGCCGCGGGCCACGACGGACTCCAGGACGTCCACGGCGGCCAGGTCCGCGAGGTGCGACACCACCACGTCGGCCAGCTCCCGGGCGGTCTGCTGCAGGTCCAGGGTGGTGCCGATCCGCACCCCGGCGTCGGCGATCACCGACAGGTGCTGGCGTGCCTGCGCGACCTCGGCCGCGGCCTGCTGGCGCTCGGTCACGTCCAGCACGGCCATCGCGAGACCGAGCACCCGGCCGTCGGTGTCCTCGATGCGGTGGTACGACTCCGAGTAGGCCCGGTCGTGTTCGTCCGCCGCCGTACGGCCGATGGTCTGCTGGTCGAGCAGGGGCCTGCCGGTCTTGAGGACGTGCCGCATCCGGCCCTCGATGGCCTCGACGTCCAGGCCCGGCAGCACCTCGCCGAGCCGCCGGCCCAGCAGGGCCTCCTCGGGCACCCCGTTGATCCGCTCCAGCGCGGGGTTGACCCCGACCCAGCGCAGCTCGTTGTCGAAGACGGCGATACCGAGCGGCGTCTGGTGGACGAGGCTGTGCGAGAGGGCGAGGTCCCGCTCCACCCTCCGTACGGTCGTCGCGTCCGTGGCGAGTCCCAGCAGGTGGGGCTGCCCCTCGCTGTCGAGGAGCCGCATCGTGCGGAACTCCACGGCGCGTTCCGTGCCGTCGCGGTGCCGCAGCGGGAAGACGCCGGCCCAGCGGTCCCCCGACCTGACCTGGGCGAACAGCTCCCTGCCCCGGGAACGGTTCTCGGGCGCGATCAGGAGTGTGTCGGCGCGCTGCCGCAGGGCCTCCTCGGGGGTGTAGCCGAGGAGTTGCTCGATCTCGGGGCTCCACAGGGCGATGTGCCCGCCGCCGTCCAGGACCACGGCCGCGACCTTCAGCAGGTCCAGCAGCCCGCCGGGCGCGGCCGTGACGGCGTCCCGGTCCGATGGCGCATACCCGTTCATGCGAGCCGCTCCTTCCGGCGCGGCAAAAGGTCCGGCCAAGATCCATTGCGCAGGCTGTCCGATGAGGTCACATTACGGTCGGAGGAGTGACACTGTCGCGCCGAAATGACAAATAATCGCGGGTCGGTGCTCGGAGAGAGGGAGCGGGAATCTTGGCTGACTGGACGCTGCGGGAGAGCCTGGCCACCACATCGGGGACCGTGCGCTGGGACCGGTTCGGGGATCCCGGCGGCGAGCCGGTCGTGCTGCTGCACGGAACGCCCTTCTCCTCGTACGTGTGGCACGAGATCGCTCCGGCACTCGCCGCCGCCGGGCACCACGTGCACGTGTGGGACATGGCGGGCTACGGCACCTCCGACATGCACCCGGACCAGGACGTCTCGCTGGGGACCCAGGGCCGGATCTTCACCGAGCTGCTCGCGCACTGGGGGCTTGGGGAGCCGTCCGTCGTCGCGCACGACTTCGGCGGCTGCGTGGCCCTGCGCGCCCATCTGCTGCACGGCGCCCGCTACCGGCGGCTCGCGCTGGTCGACCCGGTGGCCCTGGAACCCTGGGGCTCCCCCTTCTTCCGGCTGGTCGGCGAGCACAGCCACGTCTTCGAGCAGCTGCCGGCCGCGCTGCACGAGGCGCTGGTGCGCGAGTACGTCACGTCCGCGAGCCACCTCGGCCTGCGGCCCGCCACGCTGGACGCCCTGGTCGGGCCATGGACGGGGGAGCGGGGCCAGGCCGCCTTCTACCGGCAGATCGCACAGGCCGACCAGCGCTACACCGACGACATCCAGCCGCTCTATCCCACCCTCGACCTGCCCGTGACGGTCTGCTGGGGCACCGAGGACACCTGGATCCCCTTCGCCAAGGGGCAGGAGCTGGCCGGGCTGATCCCGGGCGCGCGGCTCGTGCCCGTCCCGGAGTCCGGCCACCTCGTCCCCCTGGACGCCCCCGCCCGGCTGACGAGCGAGGTGCTCACCTTCCTCGGGGCCTGAGGGGGCCTGAGGGGGCCTGAAGGCGCCTGACGCGAGATAACCATCAGGACCGCACAAAGTCCGACGAGGTCATTGCTTCGATTGTGTTCGAGTCCTAGGGTGTGCCTGCTCAGCAGTTGCTCCGTCACCGTCAGTTGCACGAGTCCCAACAGAAACACCCAGCCCGGGAGTTGGGCATCACATCTGACGTGCCCTCAGTCCGTGCAGCACCCTGTCGAACCGAGGAAGGCCACGGTCATGCCGCACCCGCTCCCGTCCCCCGCCGACCGGCCCGTCGTCAGCCGTCGCCGCCTGCTCGAAGGGGGCGCCGCCGTGCTCGGCGCGCTCGCCCTGTCCGCGTCGCCCGCCGTCGCGCACGCGGCCGGCCGGCGCCCGGCGGCGGACGGCCCGCCGGAGTGGAACGACGGCCTGGCCGTGTACCGCGTGGGCACCGAGCCGCCGCACACCACGCTCATGCCGTACGCGGACGTCGAGCAGGCACTCGACGGCGACCGCACCCGCTCGCCGTACCGGCTGAGCCTCGACGGCACGTGGAAGTTCGCCTACGCCGACCGCCCCGACGACCGGGACGCCGACTTCTACCGCACCGACATCGACGACTCCGGCTGGGACACCATCCCCGTGCCCTCGGCCTGGCAGCTGCACGGCTACGACTTCCCGATCTACATCAACATCACCTACCCCTGGTGGGGCCCCAACGGCGGCGGCGAGGACGCCCAGCCGCCGGCCGCCCCGACCCGCTACAACCCCGTCGGCCAGTACCGCCGTACCTTCACCGTCCCCCGGAACTGGTCGGGCCGCCGCACCTTCCTGCACTTCGAGGGCGTCAAGTCCGCCCACTACGTGTGGATCAACGGCGAGCTGGCCGGCTACCACGAGGACTCCTACACCTCCGCCGAGTACGACATCACCCCCCACCTCAAGCCGGGCACCAACCAGATCGCCGTCGAGGTGTACCGCTACTCCGACGCGGAGTGGCTGGAGGACCAGGACATGATCCGGCTGAGCGGCATCTTCCGCTCGGTCCACCTGTACTCCACGCCGAACGTGCACCTGCGCGACTTCAAACTGGACACCCCGCTCGGCGACGACTACACGTCGGCCGAGCTCAAGGTCACCGCGCACGTCCGCGACTACGGCGGCAAGGGCGCGGGCCGCTACACGGTCGAGACCCAGCTGTACGACGCGCGCGGCCACGCGGTCTGGTCGCGGCCCCTGAACCAGCCCGTCGACGTCCCGGACGGTGACGAGGCCACCGCCGAGGCGTCCAGAGCCGTCCCCTCGCCGAAGCTCTGGTCCGCCGAGCACCCGAACCTCTACACCGCCGTGCTGCGGCTGCGCGACCCGTCCGGCAAGGTCGTCGAGACGCTCTCGCACCGGGTCGGCTTCCGCGAGTTCGCGCTCAAGGACGGCCTGATGCGCATCAACGGCAAGCCGGTCTCCTTCCGCGGCACCAACCGGCACGAGATGCACCCCGAGACCGGCTCGGCGCTCACCCGGGCGCAGATGATCGAGGACATCGAGATCATCAAGCGGCTCAACATCAACAGCGTCCGCACCTCGCACTACCCCAACAATCCCCTGTGGCTCGAACTCGCCGACGAGTACGGCCTGTACCTCGTGGGCGAGACCAACCTCGAAACCCACGGCATCCGCGACAGGTTCCCCGGCAGCGGCCACCCCGAGTGGACCGAGGCGTGCGTGGTCCGCGCCCAGAACATGGTCCACCGCGACAAGAACCACGCCTCGGTGGTCATCTGGTCCCTCGGCAACGAGGCGGGCGGCGGCACGACGTTCAACGCCATGTACGACTGGATCCGCTCCTACGACCCCACCCGTGTCATCCAGTACGAGGGCGACGACCGCCCGGGCATCAGCGACATCCGCTCCGAGATGTACGACAGCCCGCAGCGGGTCGAGCAGCGCGCCAAGGACACCGGCGACACCCGCCCGTACGTGATGATCGAGTACTCGCACGGCATGGGGAACTCCAACGGCAACTTCAAGAAGTACTGGGACATCGTCCGCCGCTACGACGTCCTCCAGGGCGGCTGGATCTGGGACTTCGTCGACCAGGCCCTGAGCTGGCCGACCCCGACCCGCAAGCTGCTCACCGAGTCCGGCCCGGGCGCGCTGCGCGGCGAGGTCATCGCACCCGCCGCCGGCTTCGACCGCGCGAAGGGCGTCTCCGGCGGCACCGTCTTCCCCCGTGACGCCCGCCTCGACCTCACCGGCTCCCTCACCCTGGAGGCCTGGGTCACCCCGCACGTGACCGGCGGGCACCAGCCCCTCATCGCCAAGGGCGACACCCAGTACGCCCTCAAACAGACCGACAAGAACCTGGAGTTCTTCATCCACGGCGGCGGTCAGTGGGTCACCGCGAGCTGGGCGCTGCCGGACGGCTGGACGGGCAAGGAGCACCACGTCGCCGGTGTCTTCGACGCGGACGCGGGGACGCTCACCCTGTACGTCGACGGCCAGGTGCGCGGCACCCGGACCACCACCCGGCGCCCCGGCACCAACACCGCGTCCCTGACACTCGCCACCGACGTCGACAATCCGACCCGGGAGTTCAGCGGAACCATCCGGCGGGCCCGCGTCTACGCCCGTGCGCTGAGCGCCGCGGAGCTGGCCTCGGACAGCCGTGGCCCGGACGACGAGGGCGTACGGTTCTGGTTCGACGCCGCCACCGTCGGCTTCACCGAGAAGCGCCCGCGCGACAAGACGTTCTACGCCTACGGCGGCGACTGGGGCGACAACCCCAACGACGGCGCCTTCGCCGGTGACGGCATCATCACCGCCGACCGCGGCCTCACGGGCAAGTCCGCCGAGGTCAAGCAGATCTACCAGGCGATCAACGCGGCACCGGCCTCCGGAGGCGGCCTCGGTGCCGTCACCCTCACCAACGAGTACCTCTTCACCAACCTCCGCGAGTTCGACGGCCGTTGGTCTCTCGTCGCCGACGGCAAGGTCGTCCAGCGCGGCCGGCTGACCCGCGACCAGCTGAACGTCGCGCCGCTTTCCAGCAAGGACATCAAGGTGCCGGTGCGGCTGCCGGCGCAGCCCGCACCGGGCACGGAGTACTTCCTGCAGCTCTCCTTCACCACCAAAGAGTCCACCAAGTGGGCGAAGGCCGGCTTCGAGGTGGCCAAGCAGCAGCTCGCCCTCGACACCGACAGCCCGGCCGTGACGCCCCTGCCGCTGCGCGGCGTCCCCGCCCTGCGCTACACCGACCGGGACGAGGAGGTCACGGTCAGGGGCAAGGGCTTCTCGGTCACCGTCGACAAGAGCACCGGCACCATCACGTCGTACGAGGCGGGCGGCACCAAGCTCATCACCTCCGGCCCCGTCCCGAACTTCTGGCGGGCGCCCACCGACAACGACCGGGGCAACGGCCACCACACCCGCAACCAGACGTGGCGCGACGCGGGAGCCAAGCGGAAGGTGGCGGACGTACGGGTCCGGCCGCTGGACGACCGGGCCGTCGAGGTCACGGTCACCGGCACGCTGCCCACCAGCACGGAGTCCACGTACAGCACGACGTACACGGTCTTCGGCAACGGCGAGATCAAGGTCGACAACACCCTGCACCCGGGAGCGCCGAACCTGCCGTACATCCCCGAGGTCGGCACCCTGCTGTTCCTGCCCCGCCGCCTGGACCGGCTGCACTACTACGGCCGGGGCCCGGAGGAGAACATGTGGGACCGCAACAACGCCACCGACGTCGGCCTGTACTCCGGCCCGGTCTCCGGGCAGTGGACCTCCTACCTGCGTCCCCAGGAGAACGGCAACAAGACCGATGTCCGCTGGGCCGCGCTGACGGACGGCGGCGGACGCGGACTGCTCGTCTGCGGTGAGCCGCTGCTGGAGGTCAACGCCTCGCGCTTCACCCCCGAGGACCTGTCGGTCGGCGCCCGCCACGACTACCAGCTCGACCCCAGGGACGCGGTGGTCCTCCGGGTCAACCACCGTCAGATGGGCGTGGGTGGCGACAACAGCTGGGGCGCCCACACCCACGACGAGTTCAAGCTCTTCGCCAACCGCGACTACGCGTACACCTATCGGCTGCGTCCGCTGACGCGCGTGAGCGAGGCGATGGCGGCCTCGCGACGGCCGACGGCCACCGAATAGAACGAACGGCGGGACAGCGGCGCCGCCTCAAGCGGGCGGCGCCGCCTCAGTCGGCGGCGTCGCTGATGCCGAGGCGCAGATGCTCCACGTGGTAGACGGCCTGGTCGAGCAGCTCGGCGACATGGTGGTCGTGCAGCGCGTAGACGACCGAACGCCCCTGCCGCTCGCCGACGACCAGGCCCAGGTTGCGCAGCAGCCGCAGCTGGTGCGAGCAGGCCGACTGCTCCATGCCCACCTCGGCGGCCAACTCGGTGGCCGGAAGCGGGCCTTCCCGCAGCCGCGCCAGGATCAGCAGCCGGGAGGGTGTGGACAGGGCCTGGAGCGTGGTGGCGACCTTCGCGACGTTGTCCGCGTCCAGGCGTACGCGCTCGGTGGCGTCCTGCGCGGGGATGACGGCTCCATGACCCATGACGTCATCGTACCGGTCACCCACAAACATATGAATGAATATTCATTCATGCTGGTTCCGGTGGTCTCCGCGGGGCGCCGCCCGGGCACGTCGATGTCGGATTCTCGCCAGCCTCGCCCCGTCCGGTGCCGGATGCTGGACGCATGCAGATGGGGATGCACACCGACACCGAGCGCTGCGTGCGCGCCGTCCGGTCCAAGGACGCCCGGTTCGACGGATGGTTCTTCACGGCCGTCCTGACGACCGGCATCTACTGCCGTCCCAGTTGTCCGGTCGTGCCGCCCAAGCCGGAGAACATGGTCTTCCACCCGAGTGCGGCGGCCTGCCAGCAGGCCGGGTTCCGGGCCTGCAAGCGCTGTCGGCCCGACACCAGCCCCGGCTCCCCGGAGTGGAACCAGCGCGCCGACCTCGTGGCCCGCGCCATGCGGCTGATCGCCGACGGCGTCGTGGACCGCGAGGGCGTGCCGGGCCTCGCAGCCCGCCTCGGCTACAGCACCCGGCAGGTCGAGCGCCAGCTGCTCGCCGAACTGGGCGCGGGTCCGCTCGCGCTCGCCCGCGCCCAGCGCGCCCAGACGGCCCGGCTGCTCATCGAGACGACGGCCCTGCCGATGGCCCGGATCGCCTTCGCCGCCGGTTTCGCCTCGATCCGCACCTTCAACGACACCGTCCGCGAGGTCTTCGCCCTCGCCCCGAGCGAGCTGCGCGCCCGCGCCCCGAAGCGGCAGGGCGCGAGCACCCCCGGGGCGCTGTCCCTGCGGCTGCCGTTCCGGACCCCGCTCAACCCCGACAACCTCTTCGGCCACCTCGCCGCCACGGCCGTACCCGGCGTGGAGGAATGGCGCGACGGCTCCTACCGGCGCACCCTGCGGCTGCCGTACGGCCACGGCATCGTGGCCCTCACTCCCACCCCCGACCACATCGCCTGCCGCCTCACCCTCAGCGACCTGCGCGACCTGACCGTCGCCATCAGCCGCTGCCGCCGCCTGCTCGACCTGGACGCCGACCCGGTGGCGATCGACGAGCAGCTGCGCGCGGACCCGGTCCTGGCACCGCTGGTCGACAAGGCGCCCGGCCGGCGAGTCCCGCGCACGGTGGACGAGGCGGAGTTCGCCGTCCGGGCCGTGCTCGGCCAGCAGGTTTCCACCGCCGCCGCCCGCACCCACGCGGCCCGCCTGGTCACCGCGCACGGCGACCCGGTCGACGACCCCGAGGGCGGCCTCACGCACCTCTTCCCGGCCCCCGAGGCCCTCGCGGCGCTGGACCCGGAGACCCTGGCGATGCCCCGCACGCGCCGCACGACCTTCACCACCCTGGTCCGCAGGCTCGCCGACGGCGACCTCCACCTGGGCGTGGAGAGCGACTGGCCGCAGGCCCGCGCCCAGCTCCTCGCCCTGCCCGGCTTCGGCCCCTGGACGGCCGACGTCATCGCCATGCGCGCGCTCGGCGACCCCGACGCCTTCCTCCCCACCGACCTCGGCATCCGCCGCGCCGCCCAGGAACTGGGCCTGCCCTCCACACCGGCCAAGCTCACCGCCCGGGCGGCGGCCTGGCGCCCCTGGCGTGCCTACGCCGTCCAGTACCTCTGGGCGACCGACAGTCACCCGATCAACTTCCTACCGGTATAGGGACGTTCATGAAGCACCACACCGTGACCGACAGCCCCTACGGCCCCCTCACCCTCGTCGCCGACGACGGTGTCCTGTGCGGCCTCTACATGACCGGCCAGCGCCACCGCCCGCCGGAGGAGACCTTCGGCACCCGCGACGACACCCTGTTCGCGCAGACGGAGGAGCAACTGAAGGCCTACTTCGCGGGGGAGCTCAAGGAGTTCACCGTCGAACTCCGCCTGACCGGCACGCCGTTCCAGCGCAGGGTCTGGGACGAACTCCGCCGCATCCCCTACGGCGAGACCCGCACCTACGGCCAACTCGCCGACGCCCTCGGCGCCCCCACGGCCTCCCGCGCGGTCGGCCTCGCCAACGGCCGCAACCCGATCGGCATCATCGTCCCCTGCCACCGGGTCATCGGCGCGAACGGCGGCCTCACCGGCTACGGCGGCGGCCTGGAGCGCAAGCAGCGCCTGCTGGACTTCGAACGGGGGGCCGCGCTCTTTTAGGCTCCCGTCTGGTCAAATTTGACTAGAGTGGGGTCATGCCGGAGAAGACGATCCCGATCCTGCCGTGCCGGACCCTCCCTCCCGTCCTCGAGTTCTACACCGCCCTCGGCTTCGAGGTGACGTACCAGCAGCGCAGCCCCAACCCGTACGCGGTCGTCGAACGCGGCGGCATCGAGCTGCAGTTCTTCGCGATGAAGCACTACGAGCCGACCGGCTCGATCAGCACCTGCTACGTCCTGACCGACGACGTCGACGGCCTGTACCAGGCGTTCCGGGCCGGGCTGAAGGCGGCGTACGGCAGGATCCCCACCCGGGGCCTGCCGCGGGTCGGGCCGCTCAAGGACATGTCGTACGGCGTGCGGCAGTTCCTCATGACGGACCCGGGCGGCAACTGCATCCGGGTCGGGCAGCGCACGGGCGAGGACCGACACCACGGGCCGGCCCCCGAGGAGACGTTCGCGCGGGCCCTGCACCACGCGTCGCTCCTGGCGGACTCCAAGGGGGACGCGGCGGGCGCCGCCAAGGTCGTCGACCGTGTCCTGCGCCTGACGGACGAGACGCCGACGCGCGTCCAGCTGCTTCAGCTCCTCGTCCTGCGCGCGGACATCGCGGGACGACTCGGCGACGAGGACGCGGCGGCGACCGCCCTCGCCCGGGCCACCGCGCTCGAACTCACCGAAGCCGAACGCGACCAGGGCCGTGACGCGCTCACGCGCCTGGAGGATCTGCTGGCCGCGCCTCGGCCGTGAGACCGCGCAGCAGCTCCGGCAGCGCCGTGCCGATGGGTTCGCGGACGATCTCGTCGGCACGGTCGTCGTACGGCGTTGACGATGATCAGGCGGGCGCCGTGGTCGGCGGCGACACCGGCGAGACCGGCGGCGGGCTGGACCTGCAGGCTCGTACCGACGGCGACGAACACCTGGCAGGCCTTGCTGATGGCGGCCGCCTCGCCGAGGACGACGGGGTCGAGCCGCTCGCCGAACATCACCGTCGCCGACTTCAGGACGCCGCCGCACTCCAGACACGGCGGGTCGTGCTCACCGGCCTCGACCCGTGCGAGCGCGTCCTCCATCGAGCCGCGGGCGTGGCAGCCGGTGCAGACGACACTCCGGGCCGTGCCGTGCAGTTCGAGGACCTTGCGGTCGGGCATTCCGGCGAGCTGGTGCAGCCCGTCCACGTTCTGCGTGATCACCCGGACGGGCACCCCGGACCGCTCCAGTTCGGCCACCGCCCGGTGCGCGGCGTTGGGCTCCGCCTGAAGGGCCCGGTTCTCGCGCCGCATCCGCCAGGAGCGGCGGCGGATCTCCGGGTCGGCCATGTAGTACGCGTACGTGACGAGCTTCTCGGCATCCGGGTCCCGCCGCCAGAGCCCGTTCGGCCCGCGGTAGTCCGGGATCCCGGATTCCGTGCTGATACCGGCGCCGGTGAGGAGCGCGACGAGGGGCTTGGCCATGTCACCGAGGGTAGGCCGGGCCGTACGACAGCGGCGAGCGGTTATCGAACAGGGCGCCGGCGGGTGCACGGGCGGAACCGGTCAGGAAACCCGGTGCCCGTTCTCCAGCTCCGCCGTGCCCGAGCCGTTCGCCAGGACGTCCAGGGCGGCCAGGACACGGCGGCTGTGGGCGCCCGGCAGATAGTCGGCCAGCTCTTCGCGCGGAACCAGCCGCCAGGACAGCAGCTCCTCCTCCTGGAGGCGGATCGCCTTGAGCTCGTCCTCGCTCAGCACCCCGCCGTCGTACAGGTACGCCACCAGCGGCGGACGCCCCGTGCCGGGCACCCAGTCCACCGTCAGCAGCCGGCCGAGCTCCCGGTCCAGCCCGATCTCCTCCGCCGTCTCGCGCCGGGCGCCCTGCCGCGGGGTCTCGCCGTCGTCGGACTCGATCGTGCCGCCGGGCAGCGTCCAGCCCTCCCGGTAGTTGGGCTCGACGAGCAGCACCCGGCCCTCGCCGTCCCGGAACAGCGCGGCGGCGCCGGCCAGGACGCGGGGCAGGGACGCGAGGTAGGCGGCGTAGTCAGAAGACGTGGTCATTGGGGCAGGGTAACCACCCGATGACGGCTCAGCCGCAGGGGAAGACGTAGCTGGACTTGTAGTTGACGTACAAGCTGCCGGAGGACGAGCCCATCTTGGCGGTCACCGGGGCGCAGGCGAAGCTGGAGACGTACACCGGGCCCGCGTACTCGCTGAAGGTGCCCGTGTCGGGGTCGCAGGCCGTGCCGTCCACCTTGCAGACCTGCACGGACATGTACTGCGCCCGGCCGACGTTGTTGTCGAGGATGACGCAGCCCTTGCCGCCGTTCTCGTAGGCGAAGAGGGTCGCCTTGCGTACGGCGGGGTCGACGCCGAGGGGCAGCGGGATCGCCTTGCGCAGCGTGTAGCCGGTGCCGCACACGGTGGCGGAGGCCGAGGCCGTGGACTGCTCGGCGGCGACGGCCCCCGGCGCGGTGAGCACGGCGGCGGTCAGGACGGTCGCGGTGGCGGTGGCACGCAGGGCGGTTCTGAGACGAGACATGACAAGCAGACGCTTTCTGTCAGGCGCGAGGACGCGAACCAGATGACGCAAAATGATCGAACGAGCCAATGGCCAGATCACCTTACGTTCGGTTTTGATCTACATAGTCGGACCGCGGACACGTGGCCGGAAACAGTCGCTCGGGCACCCCGCTCGGGCGGGGAATGGCCGGTTCGATCCGGTCAGGCCTGCTGCTCCGCCAGCCGCAGCGTCCGCTCCGCCAGCTCGCTGATGCGCACCCCGTCGAAGCCGAACACCGCGCTGCGGACCGTGTCCTCCAGCGGGACCGTCCACTGCTCCGGAATGGCCCCCGCCCCGCCGAACACCCCGGCCACCGACCCCGCCGTCGCGCCGTTGGAGTCCGTGTCCAGGCCGCCGCGCACGGTCAGGGCGATGGTGCGGGTGAAGTCGCCGTCGCCGTAGAGCAGGCCGGCGGTGAGGACGGCGGCGTTCGGGACGGTGTGGATCCAGCCCATTCCGGCCGTCTCCTCGGTGAGCGTGGTGAGCGTGTCCTCCCAGGACATCCGGGTGTCGTGCAGGGAGACGACCCGGCGCACCGTGCGGGCCAGCCGGCTGCTCGCCGGGATCACGGCCAGGGCCTCGTCGATCGCGTGCCGCACGGTGGGTGCGGTGAACGCCGCCGCGATCAGCGCCGCCGCCCACATCGCCCCGTAGACCCCGTTGCCGGTGTGCGACAGCACCGCGTCCCGCCGCGCCAGCGAGGCAGCCCGGCGCGGCACGCCCGGGCAGGTCCAGCCGTGGATGTCGGCCCTGATCAGCGCCCCGATCCACTCCTGGTAGGGATTGTCGTACGTCGCCGTCAGCGGCGGCTTCAGCCCGTTCGCGAGGTTGCGGTACGCGGCCCGCTCGGCGGTGAACGTCTGGAGGTACGGCAGCCGCAGCAGCCACAGGTCGCCGACCTGCTCGGTGCTGAAGCCGAAACCGTGGGTCTCCAGCAGGTCCAGGCCGAGGATCGCGTAGTCGACGTCGTCGTCACGGCAACTGCCGTGGATGCGGCCGCGCACGCACTGGCGCCACTCGGGGCGCAGCTCGAAGCCGTCGTGTTCGCTGATCGGCTCGGGGAGGTAGTCGGTCAGCGGCAGGGCGGCGGCCTGGCGCAGGTAGCGGTCGATGCGGTCGCGGGTCCACACCTCGCCCTGCTCGACCGGTTTGCCGAGCATGTTGCCCGCGATGCGGCCCTGCCAGCCGCCGAGGATGCGGTTGGTGAGGTCTGTCTGCGTGCGTGCAAGGGCCATGGTGATGGTCTACCCCGTTTCAGCAGGACGCTTGAGGGGCGGGTTCTGCGGTCTGTGCGCGGCTGCGGGTTTCGTCGTGGTTGGTCGCGCCCGCGCGGCGGCAGCCGCATATTCGGCACAGCCCCGCGCCCTTGAGAGCCTCGGTCCACGGGGTGGGCAGGAGCTGACGGGCGGGGCGTCCTGCGGTTAAGGTCGCTGCGGCGCGACTGGCCTTGACGTGCGTGAGGGCCCGGAGAGCAAGGGGAGTGCAAGTGGCGGACGCTGCAGTGAGCGATACCCGGAAGGCACGGCGGGTGCTCGTCGCCGCGGACAAGTTCAAGGGGTCGCTGACGGCCGTGGAGGTCGCCGAACGGGTGACGGCCGGGCTGCGCCGGGCCGTACCGGACCTCGAGGTCGAGGCGCTGCCCGTGGCCGACGGCGGTGACGGAACCGTGGCCGCGGCGGTCGCGGCCGGGTTCGAGCGCCGGGAGGTACGGGTCGCCGGTCCGCTCGGCGAGGAGGTGACGGCGGCCTTCGCGCTGCGCGAGGGCACCGCGGTCGTGGAGATGGCCGAGGCGAGCGGACTGCAGCGGCTGCCCGCCGGGGTCTTCGCACCGCTCACGGCCTCCACGTACGGCTCCGGCGAGTTGCTGCGGGCCGCGCTGGACGCGGGTGCCCGCACGATCGTCTTCGGCGTCGGCGGCAGCGCCACCACGGACGGCGGAGCCGGGATGCTGTCCGCGCTGGGCGCGCGCTTCCTGGACGGGCACGGCGAGCCGGTGCCCCCGGGCGGCGGCGGCCTGGCCGATCTGGCCACCGCCGACCTGTCCGGCCTCGACCCCCGCCTCACCGAGATCGAACTGGTCCTCGCGAGCGACGTGGACAACCCGCTGACCGGCCCGAAGGGCGCGCCCGCGGTCTACGGCCCGCAGAAGGGCGCCTCGCCGGACGACGTGGCGGCCCTGGACGCCGCCCTCGCACACTTCGCGAAGGTGCTGGAGGAGTCGGCCGGACGGAAGGCCGCCGAGTACGCCGCCTCGCCGGGCGCGGGCGCGGCGGGCGGCATCGGCTACGGCGCCCTGCTGCTCGGCGCGCGTTTCCGCCCCGGCATCGAGGTCATGCTCGACGTCCTGGGCTTCGCCCCTGCCCTGGAGCGCGCCGGCCTGGTGATCACCGGCGAGGGCTCCCTGGACGAGCAGACCCTGCACGGCAAGGCCCCGGCGGGCGTCGCCGCGGCGGCCCGTGCGGCGGACAAGGAGGTCGTCGCGGTCTGCGGCCGCCTGGCCCTGCCGCCGGAGACCCTGGGCCGGGCCGGTTTCCGCCGGGTGTACCCCCTGACGGACGCGGAGCCGGACGTGGCGAAGTGCATCGCCGAGGCCGGGCCGATCCTGGAGCGGGTGGCGGAGCGGATCGGGCGGGACTTCCTGACCTGAGGCGTCACGGCAGGGGTATCAGCTCACCGTCCGGGTCCCTGAAGTAGCTGCCGCTGGTGAGGCCGTCCACTCTGCCGTTCTTGTACCACTGCTTCGACATGCGGTGCACGGTCTTGGCGGTGCGCTCCCACACCAGGGAGTGGCCCGCTCCGGCGAGGCAGAACATCAGCTTCTGGGGCCCCTTGACGGCCGCGTAGAGGGCCGGCACGGAGAAGCGGATGGGGTCGGGGAAGGTCGCGGGGCTGTTGGCGGCCCGGTCCTGCTCCCCGTAGATGATGAGCACGGGAACCCGCTGGCCGAGGACGTGTGTGCCGACCGGGTTCTCGTGCGGCACCGTCTGGTTGTTCCAGCCCCACCAGTAGGTGTTCCGGTACCGCAGGATGCCCTCGTACTCACCCGGTGCCACCTCGGGGCCCCACTTGCTGCCGAGAGGGTCGTTCTCCATGCAGGCCTTCCAGGCGAGGTCCACGACGTCGGGCTCCCGCAGTGCGGGGTTGCCGTCCAGCCCCGTCCTGAACCCTGTCCTGGTGCCGACGAGCATCGGGAAGCCCCAGGTGAGGGCCGGCGTGGACACGGGCAGCGTCTGGGCCTCGGCCGGGCGTCCGAAGGGGGCGGCGGGGTTGCCCGACCACCGTCCCTTGGGAGGGAAGACGGGGGCGAGCAGGAGCAGGCTCTCGATGTTGCCGGGGTGCTGGAGGACGTAGGAGCCCATGATGGCCGCGCCCAGGGAATAGCCGATGAAATGGATCGGCTTGTTCCTGCCGGGCAGACCCCTGATGAACTTGACCACCGCGTCCAGCTCCGCCCACTCACTCTCCGAATTCCCCAGCTGCTTCGCGTACGGGGGCGGGGGAGGGCAGGGCGCCTGGAGGGGGTTGGGGACGAGGGCCTGCTGCTGGGCCGGGTTGGCGTTGCACGGCTCGTCCATCCTGGGGCGTGGCGACCGGCCGGAGCCCTGCACGTCCATGAGGAAGACGTCGAAGCCGTCGTCCGCGAGTTCCTGCGCCCAGCTGTACCGGGTGGCGGAGCCGCCGGGCACCGGGGCGAGGTCGAACGCCGCCAGCGCCGGCACGCTTCTGCCGTGCAGCATCAGCACCGGCTTGTGCGCTTGGTTCGGCTTGGTGCCGTCGTACTCCCGTACGGGCAGGGTCACCGTGGTATTGAGATTCGCGGGGATCTGGGACTGGAGCGTGACGTGGTGTTCTCTCAGCGTGGGTGCGGGCATGGCCGTCTCCCGGTGGCGGGAAGGGGGAGGAACTCTCTGACAACCCCCTGACCCACCCTCCTCTTCCTGTATATGTCCCGCAAATCGGCCTTGACCAGAGGTAGTTGACCGGTCAAGGGCAAAAGGGAAATGCCCTTGACTGCGAAAACGGGTGTGGCCCGAGCCTCTGAGGCTCGGGCCACACCCGTCAGTGGTGGGAGGGGGTCAGGGCAGCTGTGCCGCCCGCGCCTCCCGCCGGTTGTCGCGGAAGTTGTTCACTCGCCGGGCCGTGGCGAACAGCGGGATCACCGCCCCCATGACCAGCTGAAGCGCGCATCCCGTCTGCAGCAGCAGCTGCCCGCTCGGCGCGTCGAAGGCCCAGGCCGCCATCAGGCCCATGCCCAGCACGATCCACGACAGCATCGCCACCGCGAGCCGCCCCCGCGGCTTCGGGTACTCGACCCGGCTCACCATGAGCCACGCGGTGCCCAGGATCGCCAGCAGCGTCGCCACGAACGGCAGCTCCAGCAGCACGATCGACACGACCGTCAGCGCGCCGAACGGTGATGGCATGCCCTGGAAGGTGCCGTCCTTCACCGTGACGCACGAGAACCTCGCAAGCCGCAGCACCACCGCCAGCAGCACGACGATCGCCCCGACCGCCGCCACCCGCTGATGCGCGTCGTCCGCGACCATGCCGTACACGAGGACGAAGTACGCCGGTGCCAGACCGAAGCTGATCAGGTCGGACAGGTTGTCCAGCTCCGCGCCCATGGGGGAGGAGCGCAGCTTGCGCGCCACCAGGCCGTCGAAGAGGTCGAAGACCGCCGCGCAGAGCATGAGGATGACCGCCGTGGCCGCGCTGTGGCGGGCCATGCCGGTCTCCTGGCTGCCCGTGAGGTGCGGGATCAGGATGCCGGTGGTGGTGAAGTACACCGCCATGAAGCCGCACGTGGCGTTGCCGAGCGTCAGGGTGTCCGCTATGGAGAGGCGAAGAGAGAGGGGCATCTCCTCTTCTTCGTCGACCTCGTCGGCCTCCGGGACCCAGCCGGCCTTGGTGTCAGGATCAATCACGGTCAATGCGAGTCACCCCAGCCACGGTCTTCTGTCCCACCTCGACCGCGACCTCCACACCCTCGGGCAGGTAGAGGTCGACCCGCGAACCGAAGCGGATCAGGCCGATCCGCTCGCCCTGCTCGACCTTGGTGCCCTGGGGCACGTAGGGAACGATGCGGCGGGCGACCGCGCCGGCGATCTGGATCATCTCGATGTCGCCGAGCTCGGTGTCGAAGTGCCAGACGACACGCTCGTTGTTCTCGCTCTCCTTGTTGAAGGCGGGAACGAAGCCACCGGGCACGTGCTCGACCGACGTCACCGTGCCGGCCAGCGGCGCGCGGTTGACGTGGACGTTGAGCGGGCTCATGAAGATCGCGACGCGGGTGCGGCCGTCCTTCCACGGCATGATGCTCTGCACCACACCGTCTGCGGGCGAGATGACCCGGCCCTGGGTGATCTCGCGCTCGGGGTCGCGGAAGAACCACAGCATCCCCGCCGCGAGCGCGGTGGCGGGAACGGCGACGGCCTTGGCGGCGCCGGAGCGGCGGGCGCGGGCCAGGCTGAGGGCTGCGGTGGCGACGGTAGGAAGGAGCCACGGCGATGCTCCGCGCGCGAGGCGTACGCCGGCCCGGCTGTCGCGAGGTGCAGAGGTTTGGCTGTGGGGCATGGATGACCTTCGTAGCGGATGATGCCGCACTCTGACGGGGGACGGCGGCTTTCCGGCGATCGTAGCGGCTCGGGGCCCTAACTGGGTAAGCCAGGCAGCCGAGTCGGCGGCCGAAGAGTGCTGACGGGGTGTGATCTTCTTCTCCAAGAAAACACCCCGTATCCGGACATCTAGCCCTGGAATCGATACTCCTCGAGCAGCCGCCGACCGATGATCATTTTCTGGATCTCGGCGGTACCTTCACCGATCAGCAGCATCGGTGCCTCACGATAGAGGCGCTCGATCTCGTACTCCTTGGAGAAGCCGTAGCCGCCGTGGATCCGGAAGGCGTCTTCCACGACCTCCTTGCAGTACTCGGAGGCGAGGTACTTCGCCATCCCAGCCTCAAGGTCGTTTCGCTCACCGGAGTCCTTTTTGCGTGCCGCGTTCACCATCATCGCATGCGCGGCCTCGACCTTGGTAGCCATCTCGGCCAGCTTGAACTGGATCGCCTGGTGCTGGGCGATCGGCTTCCCGAAGGTGTGGCGCTGCTGCGCGTACTGGACGCCGAGTTCGAACGCACGCTGAGCGACGCCACAGCCACGCGCCGCCACGTTGACGCGGCCGACCTCGACGCCGTCCATCATCTGGTAGAAACCGCGGCCCGTGACCCCGCCGAGCACGCGATCCGCAGGAATCCGCAGGCCATCCATGATGAGTTCGGTGGTGTCGACACCCTTGTAACCCATCTTGTCGATCTTGCCGGGGATGGTGAGGCCGGGGCGGACCTCGCCGAAGCCGGGCTCCTTCTCGACCAGGAAGGTCGTCATCGACTTGTGGGGCGGGGTGCCCTCGGGGTGACCTTCGTCACTTCGCACCAGAACGGCCACCAGGGACGACGTCCCGCCGTTGGTCAGCCACATCTTCTGGCCGTTCAGGACGTACTCGTCGCCGTCCTTCACCGCCTTCGACGTGATCGCCGACACGTCCGAGCCGAGGGCCGGCTCCGACATCGAGAAGGCGCCGCGGATGTCGCCGGCCGCCATCCTCGGCAGGAAGTGGTCCTTCTGCTCCTGCGTGCCGTGCTGCTTGAGCATGTACGCCACGATGAAGTGCGTGTTGATGATGCCGGACACCGACATCCACCCGCGGGCGATCTCCTCCACGCACAGCGCGTACGTCAGGAGCGACTCGCCCAGACCCCCGTACTCCTCGGGGATCATCAGGCCGAACAGGCCCAACTCCTTCAGCCCGTCGACGATCGCTTGCGGGTACTCGTCGCGGTGCTCCAGCTCGGTCGCGACCGGGATGATCTCCTTGTCCACGAAGTCGCGGACCGTGGACAGGATCTCCTGCTGGATGTCCGTCAGACCGGCGGTCTGGGCGAGTCGCGCCATGGCTACTTCTCCTGCTCCTTGAGCTCGGGGCGGCCCGGCTGCTCGCCGCCGCGCTCCTTGATGTACGTCTCGGTCGGCACCATGACCTTGCGGCGGAACACGCAGACCAGCGTGCCGTCCTGCTTGTAGCCCTTGGTCTCGACGTGCACGATGCCGCGGTCGTTCTTCGACTTCGACGGCCACTTGTCGAGCACGGTCGTCTGGCCGTAGATGGTGTCGCCGTGGAAGGTCGGCGCCACGTGCTTGAGCGACTCGATCTCCAGGTTGGCGATCGCCTTGCCGGAGATGTCCGGCACGGACATGCCGAGCAGGAGCGAGTAGATGTAGTTCCCGACGACGACGTTCTTGCCGAAGTCCGTCGTCTTCTCCGCATAGTTCGTGTCCATGTGGAGCGGGTGGTGGTTCATGGTGAGGAGACAGAACAGGTGGTCGTCGTACTCCGTGACCGTCTTGCCCGGCCAGTGCTTGTACGTCGCCCCGACCTCGAACTCCTCGTAGGTGCGTCCGAACTGCATCGCGCTCAGCCCTCCGGGATCTCGAACTTGCTGGTGCGCTGCATGCCGGCGGCGCGTCCCTTGCCGGAGATGACGAGGGCCATCTTGCGGCTGGCCTCGTCGATCATCTCGTCGCCGAGCATCGCGGAGCCCTTCTTGCCGCCCGCCTCGGACGTGTAGTAGTCGTACGCGTCCAGGATCAGCTCGGCGTGGTCGTAGTCCTCCTGCGAGGGCGAGAAGATCTCGTTGGACGCCTCGACCTGGCCCGGGTGCAGCACCCACTTGCCGTCGAAGCCGAGGGCGGCGGCGCGCTGGGCGACCTCGCGGTAGCCGTCGATGTTGCGGATCTGCAGGTAGGGGCCGTCGATCGCCTGGAGGTTGTTGGCGCGGGCGGCCATCAGGATCTTCATCAGGATGTAGTGGTAGGCGTCCGCCGGGTAGCCGGGCGGCTGCTCGCCCACGACCAGCGACTTCATGTTGATCGACGCCATGAAGTCGGCCGGGCCGAAGATGATCGTCTCGACGCGCTGGGAGGCCTGCGCGATCTCGTTGACGTTGTTCAGGCCCTGCGCGTTCTCGATCTGCGCCTCGATGCCGATCTTGCCGACCTCGAAGCCCATGGTCTTCTCGATCTGGGTCAGCAGCAGGTCCAGGGCCACGATCTGCTGGGCGTCCTGCACCTTCGGCAGCATGATGCAGTCGAGGTTCTGGCCGGCGCCCTCGACCACCGTCACGACGTCGCGGTACGTCCACTCGGTCGTCCAGTCGTTGACGCGAACGACGCGCGTCTTGCCCGTCCAGTCGCCCTCGTTGAGGAACTTGACGATGGTGTGCCGCGCCTCGGGCTTGGCGAGCGGGGCGCACGCGTCCTCCAGGTCGAGGAAGACCTGGTCGGCGGGGAGGCCCTGCGCCTTCTCCAGGAAGCGGGGGTTCGAGCCCGGTACCGCCAGGCAGGAACGCCGGGGGCGAAGGCGGTTGACCGTGGTCATGCGGAGACCTCCAGGGGGTCGAGCTTGTTCGCTTTCCGGATCTCGTCGACGATGCGGCCGATGATTCCGGTGATGTCGAAGTCCTTCGGGGTGAAGACCGCGGCCACTCCGGCTGCCCTGAGCTGCTCGGCATCCCCGTTCGGGATGATGCCACCGGCGATCACCGGGATGTCTGTGGCACCGGCCACACGCAGCCGTTCGAGCACGTCCGGAACCAGCTGGGCGTGCGAGCCGGACAGGATGGACAGGCCGACCGCGTGCACGTCCTCGGCGAGGGCCGCGTCCACGATCTGCTCGGGGGTGAGCCGGATGCCCTGGTAGACCACCTCGAAGCCGGCGTCCCGCGCGCGCACGGCGATCTGCTCGGCGCCGTTGGAGTGGCCGTCCAGGCCCGGCTTGCCGACCAGGAAGCGCAGCTTGCCGACGCCCAGGTCCTTGGCCGTCAGATCCACCTTGCGGCGGACCAGGGCCAGCGTGCTGCCCTCCTCGGCGGGGACGGCCACCGGCGCCGAGGAGACGCCCGTGGGCGCCCGGAACTCGCCGAACACCTCGCGCAGGGCCCCGGCCCACTCGCCGGTCGTGACCCCGGCGCGGGCGCATTCCAGGGTGGCCTCCATGAGGTTGTCGGTGCCCCGGGCGGCCTCCTTCAGCTTCTCCAGCGCCTTGCAGGGCCGCGGGTGGTTGAAGGGCGGCTGGTAGCGGCTGTCGCGCCACTGCTGGAGCGCGGCGATGACGCGGGCCTCGACCTCCGGGTCGACCGTCTGGATCGCGGTGTCCAGGTCGGCGGTCAGCGGGTTCGGCTCGGTGCCCTCGAAGGCGTTGACACCGATGATCTTCTCCTGCCCGGACTCGATCCGGCCCCGGCGCTCCGCGTGCGAGGCGACCAGCTGCGACTTGAGGTAGCCGGACTCGACGGCCGCCATCGCGCCGCCCATCTCCTGGATGCGGTCGATCTCCGCGAGCGAGGCCTCGACCAGTTCGTCCACCTTCGCCTCGATGACCTTCGAGCCCTCGAAGATGTCCTCGTACTCCAGCAGATCGCTCTCGTAGGCCAGCACCTGCTGGATGCGCAGCGACCACTGCTGGTCCCAGGGGCGGGGCAGGCCGAGCGCTTCGTTCCAGGCGGGGAGCTGCACGGCACGCGCGCGTGCGTCCTTGGAGAGGGTCACGGCCAGCATCTCCAGGACGATCCGCTGGACGTTGTTCTCCGGCTGTGCCTCCGTCAGGCCCAGTGAGTTGACCTGGACGCCGTAGCGGAAGCGGCGGTGCTTGGGGTTCTCGATGCCGTACCGCTCGCGCGTGACCTTGTCCCAGATGCGGCCGAAGGCGCGCATCTTGCACATCTCCTCGATGAAGCGGACGCCCGCGTTCACGAAGAAGGAGATCCGGCCGACGACATCGCCCATGCGCTCCTGGGGCACCTGCCCCGAGTCGCGCACGGCGTCGAGGACGGCGATCGCGGTGGACATCGCGTACGCGATCTCCTGGACCGGCGTGGCGCCCGCCTCCTGCAGGTGGTAGCTGCAGATGTTGATCGGGTTCCACTTCGGGATGTGGGAGACCGTGTACGCGATCATGTCCGTCGTCAGACGGAGGCTCGGCCCCGGCGGGAACACATGCGTGCCGCGGGACAGGTACTCCTTGACGATGTCGTTCTGGGTCGTGCCCTGGAGCTTGGTGATGTCCGCACCCTGCTCCTCGGCGACGACCTGGTAGAGCGCCAGCAGCCACATGGCCGTGGCGTTGATGGTCATCGAGGTGTTCATCTGCTCCAGGGGGATGTCCTGGAACAGCCGGCGCATGTCACCGACGTGGGCGATCGGCACGCCGACCCGGCCGACCTCGCCGCGGGCGAGGATGTGGTCGGAGTCGTAGCCGGTCTGTGTCGGCAGGTCGAACGCCACCGACAGACCTGTCTGGCCCTTGGCGAGGTTGCGCCGGTACAGCTCGTTGGACGCCTCGGCCGTGGAGTGACCGGCGTAGGTCCGCATGAGCCACGGACGGTCCTTCTGACGCTCTGTCATCCGGCAGCCCTCAGATGTTCCGGAAGCGGTTGATGGCGTCGATGTGCTGGGCGCGCTTCTCCTGGTCGCGCACGCCCAGGCCCTCCTCGGGGGCCATGCACAGCACGCCGACCTTGCCCTGGTGCAGGTTGCGGTGCACGTCGAAGGCGGCCTGGCCGGTGTCCTCCAGGGAGTACACCTTCGACAGGGTGGGGTGGATCTTGCCCTTCGCGATGAGCCGGTTGGCCTCCCAGGCCTCGCGGTAGTTGGCGAAGTGCGAGCCGATGATGCGCTTCAGCGACATCCACAGGTAGCGGTTGTCGTACTCGTGCATGTAACCCGAGGTCGAGGCGCAGGTGGTGATGGTGCCTCCCTTGCGGGTGACGAAGACGCTCGCGCCGAAGGTCTCGCGGCCGGGGTGCTCGAAGACGATGTCGATGTCCTCCCCGCCGGTGAGCTCGCGGATGCGCTTGCCGAAGCGCTTCCACTCCTTCGGGTCCTGGGTGTTCTCGTCCTTCCAGAACTTGTAGCCCTCGGCGTTGCGGTCGATGATCGCCTCGGCGCCCATCGCCCGGCAGATCTCGGCCTTCTGCGGCGAGGACACGACACAGATGGGGTTGGCGCCGCCGGCCAGCGCGAACTGCGTGGCGTAACTGCCCAGTCCGCCGCTCGCGCCCCAGATGAGCACGTTGTCGCCCTGCTTCATGCCGGCGCCGTTGCGGGAGACCAGCTGGCGGTAGGCGGTGGAGTTGACCAGGCCCGGGGCCGCGGCCTCCTCCCAGCTGAGGTGGTCCGGCTTGGGCATCAGCTGGTTGGACTTGACCAGCGCGATCTCGGCGAGGCCGCCGAAGTTCGTCTCGAAGCCCCAGATGCGCTGCTCGGGGTCGAGCATCGTGTCGTTGTGGCCGTCGCTGGACTCCAGCTCGACGGACAGGCAGTGCGCCACGACCTCGTCGCCGGGGTGCCAGGCGTTGACACCGGGGCCGGTGCGCAGGACGACGCCCGCGAGGTCGGAGCCGATGATGTGGTACGGCAGGTCATGGCGCTTGGCCAGTTCGCTGGTGCGGCCGTAGCGCTCCAGGAAGCCGAACGTGGACAGCGGCTCGAAGATCGACGTCCACACCGAGTTGTAGTTGACCGACGAGGCCATGACGGCCACCAGCGCCTCGCCCGGGCCGAGCTCGGGCAGCGGCACCTCGTCCAGGTGGATCGACTTGCGGGGGTCCTTGTCGCGGGTGGCGAGCCCGGCGAACATCTCCGTCTCGTCCTTGTGCACGGTGATCGCGCGGTACGACTCGGGGAGCGGGAGGGCGGCGAAGTCCTCCGACGTGGAGTCGGGCGACTGGATCGCGGCCAGGATGTCCTTAACGGTCACGGTGTTGCCTCCGGCGGTGAGCGCCCTGAGGGAGGGGCGCCGATGGTTACGTCGGTGCTGCTGAGGGTCGGGGTGTGCCGTCGGTTCGGCGGTGGTGCTGTTCGGCAGCGCTGGTGGCGCGGGAGGTTGCCTGTGACGCAGGCGTCCGGACGGGCAGGCGCTGGGCTTGCTGGGACGTCGCCCGGACCTCTTCAACGTATGACACCGCGTGTCACCTCGCAAGGCACTGAGTGCCAGAAGTTGCTCTCAGATGAAATCTTTACGTAACAAATGAGCGATGATCGATCGAACGGCCTCGTCAAGCGCCTGCAAAACCACCCCTGACATGCCAAAACGGCCACCCCGAGGGGTGGCCGTCATCACACGGGCGAAGGGGGCTCAGCGCTCCTTGAGGGCCTGCTCGATCGTCCGCATGACCTCGTCCAGCGGGGCGTCGGTACGGGCGACGGTCACCAGCACCTCGCCCTGCGCCGAGGCCGTGGCCGCGGCCGGCTGCGACTCCGTGGAGCGCCCGGCCCCGATTCCCGTGCCGAACGTCTTGCGCACGATCGCGAAGGCGTGGTCCAGCTGCGCCTCCACGTCACCCTGCCCGCCCGCCCGCAGCCAGCGCCGCAGGACGTGGTTGTGGGCGGTGACGACGGCGGACGCGGCGACCTCCGCGAGCAGCGGGTCGTCGTTGGCGTCGTCCGCGTGCGCGCGCTCGTCGAAGTGGCCGAGGAGATAGCGGGTGAACAGGCGCTCGTAGCGGGCCACCGACGCGATCTCCGCCTCGCGCAGCGTGGGCACCTCGCGCGTCAGCTTGTAGCGGGCGACCGAGATCTCCGGCCGGGCCGCGTACATCTTCATGACTTCCTTGATGCCGCGGCACACCGTGTCGAGCGGGTGCTCGTGCGCGGGCGCGGCGTTGAGCACCGCCTCGGCCCGGACCAGGGTGTCGTCGTGGTCGGGGAAGATCGCCTCTTCCTTGGAACGGAAGTGGCGGAAGAAGGTGCGGCGGGCGACCCCGGCCTGGGCCGCGATCTCGTCGACGGTGGTCGCCTCGTAGCCCTTGGTCGCGAACAGCTCCATCGCGGCGGCCGCCAGTTCCCGGCGCATCTTGAGCCGCTGGGCGGCGGCGCGAGAGCCTGCGGCGGTTTCCGGCGCGTCGGTCGTAGCCGGTGTACGTGAGGACTTGGCGGGCTGGGACATGCCCTGAACGTACTGCATGTGCGCAGCTCGCTGCGCATGGCCTGGTTCGTGGAACCGGTCCGGGCCGAGCAGGCCACCCCACTCCGCGCCGGACCGGAACCAGTCGCCGGGACCCTCAGCGCTTGGCATATTCGCGGAAGCCACGGCCGGTCTTGCGGCCGAGGCAGCCCGCGGCCACCAGGTGCTCCAGGAGCGGTGCCGGGGCGAGCCCCGGGTCGCGGAACTCGCGGTGCAGGACCTTCTCGATGGCGAGCGAGACGTCGAGCCCGACGACGTCCAGCAGCTCGAACGGGCCCATCGGATAGCCGCCGCCCAGCTTCATCGCCGCGTCGATGTCGTCGAGCGACGCGTAGTGCTCCTGCACCATCTTGATCGCGTTGTTCAGGTACGGGAAGAGCAGCGCGTTCACGATGAAGCCCGCACGGTCGCCGCAGTCGACCGCGTGCTTCCTGATCCGGCCGCAGACCTCGCGGACCGTCGCGTGGACGTCGTCGGCCGTCAGCACCGTACGGACGACCTCGACCAGCTTCATGGCCGGCGCCGGGTTGAAGAAGTGCATGCCGATCACGTCCTGCGGGCGCGAGGTGGCCCGGGCACAGGCCACGACCGGCAGGGACGAGGTGGTGGTGGCCAGGACCGCGCCCGGCTTGCAGACCTTGTCCAGTGCGGCGAACAGCTGCCGCTTGACCTCCAGGTCCTCGGCGACCGCCTCCACGGCCAGGTCGACGCCGGCGAAGTCGTCGTAGGTGCCGGTCGGCGTGATGAGGTCCAGGGTCTGCGCGGCGGCCTCGGCGGTCATCCGGCCCTTGTCGACCGAGCGGGACAGGGACTTGCCGATGCGGGCCTTCGCGGCCTGGGCCTTCTCCTCGCTGCGGGCGGCGAGGGCCACCTCGTACCCGGCCTTGGCGAACACCTCGGCGATACCGGAGGCCATGGTCCCCGAGCCCGCGACACCCACCGAGCGGACCTCCCGGCCCGGGACCAGGTTCCCGCCCTCCAGCGGGGTCAGAGCGTCCCGCACGACGGTGCCGCTGCCCGGCGCCTCGTACGTGTAGAACCCGCGTCCCGCCTTGCGGCCGGTCAGGCCCGCCTCGCTCAGCTGCTTGAGGATCGGCGCCGGGGCGTGCAGCCGGTCGCGGGACGCGGCGTACATCGCCTCCAGGACGGTGCGCGCGGTGTCGACGCCGATCAGGTCGAGCAGCGCCAGCGGGCCCATCGGCAGGCCGCAGCCCAGCCGCATCGCGGCGTCGATGTCCTCACGGGAGGCGTACTTCGCCTCGTACATCGCGGCGGCCTGGTTGAGGTAGCCGAACAGCAGGCCGTCGGCGACGAACCCGGGGCGGTCGCCCACCGCGACGGGCTCCTTGCCCAGGTCGAGGGCTAGATCGGTGACCGCCGTGACGGCGGCCGGCGCGGTCAGCACCGAGGAGACGACCTCGACCAGCCGCATCGCCGGGGCCGGGTTGAAGAAGTGCAGGCCCAGCACCCGCTCCGGACGGGCCGAGTCGGCGGCGAGCCGCGTGACGGACAGGGCGTTGGTGCCGGTCGCCATGATCGTCTCGGGGCGCACGATCCCGTCCAGTTCCCGGAAGATCTGGTGCTTGACCTCGTACGACTCCGGCGCCACCTCGATGACCAGGTCGGCGTCGGACGCGGCCCGCAGGTCGGTGGAGGTACGGACGCGGCCCAGGATCTCCGCGCGGTCCTGCTCGGTCAGCCGCCCGCGCTCGACGCCGCGGGCGGTGGAGGACTCCAGGGCGGCGACGCACTTCGCGGCCTGGGCCTCGCTGATGTCGATGCCGACGACCTCGCGGCCGGCCTTGGCGAGGACCTCGGCGATGCCGGTGCCCATCGTGCCGAGGCCGACGACTGCGATGGTGCGCAGCGGGGACAGGGACGGGTCGGAAAGGGGAGTGGCCATCGCGGGACTCCAGGAATGAGGGTGACGACGGGGAACGCGTCCCGGGTTCGCCGAATACGGCCCGGCAGGAGCCGGGTCTCGGGCGCACCGGGTGCGTGAGAAGTGCGGGTGCTGGCCGGGCTGCTGAGCGCACACGCCCGGTGCCGTCTCCGCGGGCGTGCACACGCCCGGGGCGAGCGGCTGTTCCGACCGGCCCTGTCCCGGGGCCGAGTCGTACTGCGGTACCTGAGGCACCGAACCGACTGCTCTCGCGGTGGCCGCGTCACCAGACCGCCGCGAGGAGATACGAGTGGGTAACTCGCTCGTCTGAGCTTAACTGGCGGGTAACGAGCGCGCCAGCCCTCGTGTTTGTGATGTACGTCCCGCGCAGCTCGCGGCGCCCCTAATCTCTCAGTCATGGACGAAGAGTTGCGATCACTCACGGAGCGCTTACGGCAGGAGTCGGGGGCGTCGCCCGCCTTCGAGCGGCTCGTGGCGACCGACGACCTCGACGCCCTGGCCGCGGTGCTGACCGAACCCGGGCAGCCCCTGTGGGCGAGGGAGCTGGCCGCCTTCCGGCTCGGACTCGCCGAGGACCGGCGCGCCTTCGAGTCCCTGGTGCTGCTGCTCAACCACCGCGATCCGCCGCGCTGCGCCTCCGCCGCCTACGCCCTCGCCCGCCTCGGCGACCCGCGCACAGCCCGCGCGGCCGCCGCCCTCGCCACCAACGAACTGCGGGTCGCCTACGCTCTGCACCCGGTCCGGCTCCTGGTCGACCTGCGCGCCCCGGAGGCCGTGCCCGCCCTGATCACCACCCTGCAGCGACGGCTGCGTCCGCACGACCCGTACCGCCGGGTGGCCCTCGCCTGCGTGGACGGGCTCGGCACGCTGGGCGACGCCCGGGCCAGACCCGTGCTGAACGAGGCCCTCGCGCATCCGGTGCTGGCGGAGGCGGCGGTGCGGGCGCTGGGGCGGATTCCGAAACAGAGGTGAGATCAGCGGGGGAGTGCGCGCGCGTACCGCACCTCCGGGATCACGGCACCGTCCACCTCGAAGGGTTCCTCGGCGCCGTCCGCCTGGAAGCCGGCCCGTTCGTAGAAGCGGCGGGCCCGGCCGTTCTCCTTGAGAACCCACAGGAGCAGACGGCTGTGGCCCGCGGCCGCGCAGCGCACGACGGACTCCGCGAGGAGGGCCTGCCCCGCGCCGCGTCCCACGTGCCCGGGGTGGACGTAGATGGCGTACAACTCGGCGTCGCAGGTGCGGAGTTCACCGTCCCGGTACGGCCCGTGGCAGGCCCAGCCCACGACCTCGCCGCCGGTGTCCTCGGCGACCAGGTTCACCACGCTCCCGTCGGCCTGCGCCAGATGCGCGCGACGACGCTCGGCGTCCTCCACGACGCTGAGCCCGTCCAGGTACGACTGCGGTATCAGTCCCCGGTACGCGCTCTGCCAGCCGCGGACGCGGATCTCCGCGACGCGGTCGCAGTCGGCGAGCGTCATCTCCCGTGTCCGGGGTGACCGAGGCGTCACCGGCCACGTCGAGGTCGAGGAACGTCACACCGCCGAGCGGGGTGACGCGTGAGGTGTCGCGGCTTGTGCCGATCACCTCGAAACCAGCTGCGACCACCGATCGGTTTCAGCACGCAAGGGCAAGCGCCGATCCGGGTGGCTTGCCGGCCTTGCGTCAGCGCATGCCTGCCGCGTCGAGCAGGGTGTTCACCGTGGGTGCGACGAGTCCCGTCAGCTTGTCGGCTCCGATCCCCGCACGGGCACTGGCGCCGTCGAAGACCAGGCTGAGCTGCCGGGCCAGCAGGTCGGGGTCGCTCGCCCCGCCTTGTTCGGCCTCGGTGCGGAAGAACTCCGTCAGGCTCGCCTTGATCCGGTGGGCCACCCGGCTCGCGGGGTGGCTCTGGTCCTTCAGCTCGATCTGAACGGCCAGGTACGGGCAGCCCCGGAACTCGGGCGCGCCCGACTGTGACTCGACCTGATCGAAGACGTGCAGGATCCGCTCGCGGGGTGACCGGCCGTCGTCCGCCGGCGGCAGGAGGGTCGCCACGAAGGCGGAGGCGCGCTCCTCCAGGCTGACCGCCAGCAGTTCGTCCTTGCTCTCGAACAGCTGGTACAGGGAGCGCTTCGACACCCCCGCCGCCTTGCACAGCGCCTCGACGCCGATACCGACACCGTCCCGGTAGGTGAGCGTGGCCGCCGCCTCCAGCAGCCGCTCTCTGGTGCTTGGCTTCGCTTCGGTGGTCATACCGGGAGATTAACCCGATGTGGAGGAAATGAAAACCGATCGGTTTCAGAGTGTGCCGTCGAAAGACCGGCGTGATCACTCAGGAGGCTGCGGGGCGTTTGGCCGGGGGCTGCCAGCCGCCGGTGACTTCCTTGACCGGCTTGTGCGGGAAGCGGCGCTGGGCGTACTCCTGTGCGTGCGAGCCCGGCAGGACGTACAGGGTCTCCTTCTTGTCCTGGAGCGGTCGCAGCACGGTGTCGGATGGCGCCGACCGGGCAGGCGGCGACGCACAGCTTGCAGTCGATGCAGGGGTTGTAGTCCAGCGCCTGCCCGTACTCGCTCACTTCGGCGTCCACCAGGACGGTGGCCAGCAGTATGAAGTTGCCGAACTTCGGGTGGATGACGTTGCGGTGCAGGCCCATCACGCCGAGCCCCGCGGCCACCGCGACCGTCTTGTGCGCCACCACCCAGATCCGCTCGCCGGGAAGGTGGTCCATCTCCTGGGGGGACCCGACCGACGGATTGAGCGCGCGGTAGTCGGCGTCCTGCAGTGCCTGGGTGACGCTGCGGGCGGCGTGGTTGGCCTGCTCGTCGGTCTGGTGGAACTCCTGGTTGGCCACGCTGCGGGCGGGGGAGCGGCAGTTGTCGCGGTTCATCCGGACCGCGCGGACTGTACGTGCTCGCGCTCGCCGGTCAGGTCGGGGTGGTCCAGGCTGACCGCGGCCGCGTCGTCCGCACCGGCCGCCAGGCACCGTTCGCGCAGCCAGGCCGCGTCGATCACCGCCGGCGGGCTCGCGACGTCACCCGCCGCACGCCGGGCGAGCACGGCCTGCACGGACGGATGGCCGGCCAGTTTCGCCGGAAGCCTGAGATCCGACTCTCCCTCGGCGCCGCGCGCGGTAGCCATCCAACACTCCAGACCTCGTCCCGGCTCGCCCGGAAGGCGAGAAACCGATCGGTGTCAACCTCACCGTAAACCGATCGGTTTCTCGCGCGCAAGGCCGTCGGCATCGACGAGCGTGCGCGGACAGCTGACCTCTGGCGCCCGTACGCCCTCCCGCCGGTGACGCGATCGAACTCGCGCTCTCAGCCGCGGAAGCCGAGCAAGCGGTGCAGTGTCGAGCCGCGGGCGGACATCGACGCCGCCTTCGACGTCAGCGGCTTGGGGTCCGGCAGGGCGTCGCACACCGCATCCCGTGTGCCGACGCCGCGCGGCACGGTGCCGTCGGACAGGTAGGTCGCCAGGTACTTGTCCAGGCAGGCGTTCCCGCTCAGCGTGATGCCGTGGTTGCCGCCGCCCTGCTCGACCACCAGGCTGGAGCGCGCGAGCAGCTCGTGGACGGTGACGCCGCCCTCGTACGGAGTGGCGGCGTCGTTCGTCGCCTGGAACAGCAGTGCCGGCGGCAGCTTGCCGTTGGCGATGCTCATCGGCTGTGCCGAGTCGGTCGGCCAGAACGCGCACGGCGCGTTGTACCAGGCGTTGTTCCAGGTCATGAACGGCGCCTTCTCGTACGCCGCCCAGTTGTCCTTGCGCCACTGGTGCCAGTCGCGCGGCCAGAAGGCGTCCCGGCACTGCACCGAGGTGTAGATGCTGTAGCTGTTGTCGTCGGCGGCGTCGACCGCGCCGAAGTGCTTGTACACCTCGACCAGCGGGCCGGTGTTCTTATGGTTCACGTACGCCGCGAACGCCTCCGCCAGGTAGGGCCAGTAGCCGTTGTAGTAGCTGCCCGGGACGAAGGTGTCCTCCAGCTCCGAGGCACCCACCTTGCCGCCCGCCGGATTCCTGGCGAGGGCCGCCCGCATCGCGTACCAGGCGGCTTCGATCTTCTCCGGGTCGGTGCCGAGCCTGTATCGCGCGTCGTACTTGGCGACCCAGGCCATGAAGGCGCGGTGGCGGTCGTTGAAGGCGTGGTCCTGGTTGAGGTTGGCGGCGTACCACACGTCGGTGGGGTCGGCGATCGAGTCCAGGACCAGGCGCCGGACCCGTTGCGGGTAGAGCTTGGCGTAGACCGAGCCCAGGTAGGTGCCGTACGAGTAGCCGAAGTAGTTGATCTTCCTCGCGCCCAGGGCCTGCCGGATCGCATCGATGTCGTGCGCGGCGCTGACCGTGTTGATGTGCGGCAGCAGATGCCCGTACTTCTTGGTGCAGGCGGCGGCGAAGGACTTGGCGCGGGCGAGGTTGGCCCGCTCGGCCTCGGGCGTGGCCGGGACGGAGTCCGGGCGCACGGGGCCGAAGTGGCCCGGCTTGCAGTCGAGGGCGGGCTTGCTCGCGCCCACTCCGCGCGGGTCGAAGCCAATGATGTCGTACTGGGCCGCGACCTCCTTGGGCAGCGAGGTCGCGACGAACCCGGCGAGCGTCAGACCGTCGCCGCCGGGACCGCCGGGGTTGACCAGCAGCGGGCCCTGGAACTTCGCGGCGGTGTGCGGGACGCGGGACAGCGCGAGGGTGATCTGCCGACCGTGCGGGTTCGCGTGGTCGAGCGGCACCTTGACGGACGCGCACTGGAGCATCGGATAGTCGGTGGTGCCGCACTTCTTCCAGCTGGGTTTCACAGCGCGAAAGGTTTCTTCGGAGTGCGGTGCGCTCGCCTCGGCGGGCACGGCCGTAAGGCTCCCGGCCAGCGCGACGGCGGCGCCGCACAGCACGGCTGCGCGTGTTCTCATGGAGTCCTTCCAGGACGGAGGGCGGGGCCGCGGGGTTCACGGTCCTCGCCGATTCGTCCCGGCAAGCGGCTCTGGAAGAACGTGTTCCGTCAAGACTTGACCCGATTGGGTCGCTGGATGCGCTCGAACGCTCCTATATGAGCGACAGTTGGGTCGGTTCGGACGTCGGTGGCTCGGCCGGTTCGGGCGGCCGGATCCGGCGCGGCGTCTGCGCGCGCGAGGGCCCGATGCCGTACTCCTCGGCCAGCTCGTGCACCTGGCGGGTGATCCGGCGCTGGTACCACTTCGGGGCGTAGGAGCCCTCCGCGTACAGCCGCTGGTAGCGGGGCACCAGGTGCGGGTGGTGCTGCTCCAGCCAGGCCATGAACCACTCGCGGGCGCCGGGCCGCAGATGCAGCACCAGCGGGGTGACGGACGTGGCGCCGGAGGCCGCGATCGCCCGCACGGCGGCCCGCAGTTGGGCCGGCTGGTCGCTCAGGAACGGGATCACCGGTGCCATCAGCACACCGCAGCCGATGCCGTGCTCACCGAAGGTCCGTACGACCTCCAGGCGCCGCTCGGGCGCGGGCGTGCCCGGCTCGACGGTGCGCCACAGCTCCTGGTCGGTGAAGCCGACCGAGACGGAGATGCCGACGTCCGTCACCTCCGCGGCCTGCTTGATCAGGTCCAGGTCGCGCAGGATGAGCGTGCCCTTGGTCAGGATCGAGAAGGGGTTCGCGTGGTCGCGCAGGGCCGAGATGATGCCCGGCATCAGGCGGTAGCGGCCCTCGGCGCGCTGGTAGCAGTCCACGTTCGTGCCCATCGCTATGTGCTCGCCCTGCCAGCGGCGCGAGCCGAGCTGGCGGCGCAGCAGCTCCGGCGCGTTGATCTTGACCACGATCTGGGAGTCGAAGCCCAGACCCGTGTCGAGGTCGAGATAGCTGTGCGTCTTGCGCGCGAAGCAGTACACACATGCGTGTGAGCAGCCGCGATAGGGGTTGACCGTCCACTGGAACGACATCCGGGAGACCGCCGGCACCCGGTTGATGATCGAGCGGGCCCGGACCTCGTGGAAGGTGATCCCGCGGAACTCCGGCGTGTCGAAGGTACGGGTGGTCACGGCGTCCGCGCCGAACAGCGCGGCGTCGGCCCGGCTGTGTTCGGAGTCCTCGGTGAGGTTGTCCCAGCGCATGACGCCTCCTCGGTAGCACTGCCCACAGAATAGAACACATGTTCCCTTGATCGTGCGAGGGTGTTTTCCGAACGTGTTCGACCGGGTTGGGCGACCCCGATTTGGGGGGCCGGGCAGCGGGGTGGTTGGCTTGCCCCCAATCCCCGAGAACCCATGTCCTGGAGGAAAGCGATGGCGCAGGTCGAGGCCACTACGGAGCGGATCGTCGCGGCGGACGCGGAGACTCTGTTCGACGCCCTCGCCGACTACAGCGGCACGCGCGCGAAGCTGCTGCCCGAGCAGTTCAGCGAGTACGAGGTCCGGGAGGGCGGTGACGGCGAGGGCACCCTCGTCCACTGGAAGCTCCAGGCCACCAGCAAGCGCGTGCGCGACTGCCTCCTGGAGGTCAGCGAGCCCACCGACGGTGAGCTGGTCGAGAAGGACCGCAACTCCTCCATGGTCACCACCTGGCGGGTCACCCCGGCCGGCGACGGCAAGTCCCGGGTCGTCGTGACCACCACCTGGACCGGTGCCGGCGGCATCGGCGGCTTCTTCGAGAAGACCTTCGCGCCCAAGGGTCTCGGCCGGATCTACGACGCGCTGCTCGCCCGGCTCGCCGCCGAGGTCGAGAAGTAGCCTCCCCAAGGCTCAAGCACCCAGGGGCCGTTGTGCCCCTCACCGGTTCGAGTGATCTCCGTACGGCTCGCTCCTGTGCCGTAACTCGTCGCGCTTGCTCGTAGTTGTCGCTTTTACGCGGGAATTGTGCGGCAGCGCGACGAGGGGAGCGGTAGGTGGGCGGGATCACTCTGGCGCAGGACGAACCGGCGGTGGCACCTCCCGAACCTCCCGAGCCACCACGGGCCCCGGCCGCCGAACTGAGCCCGCGCAGGGTGCGGTTGGTCTTCCTCGCACTCCTTCTGGCCCTGCTCCTGGCCGCCCTGGAGCAGATGATCGTCGCCACCGCGCTCCCGAAGATCGTCGGTGAGCTGCACGGCCTGGACCGGATGTCCTGGGCGATCACCGCCTACCTGCTCACCGCGACCGTCGGACTGCCGATCTACGGCAAGCTGGGCGACCTGCTCGGCCGCAAGGGCGTCTTCCAGTTCGCGATCGTCGTCTTCGTCGCCGGCTCCGCGCTCGCGGGCCGGGCGCAGACCATGGACCAGCTGATCGCCTTCCGCGCCCTCCAGGGCGTCGGCGCGGGCGGCCTCATGATCGGCGTCCAGGCGATCATCGCGGACATCGTGCCCGCCCGGCAGCGCGGCCGCTACATGGGCCTGATCGGCGCCGCCTTCGGCCTCGCGTCCGTGGCCGGACCCCTGCTCGGCGGCTACTTCACCGACCATCTCTCCTGGCGCTGGTGCTTCTACGTCAACGTGCCCTTCGGCCTGGTCACCCTGGTCGTCGTCGCCATCGCGCTGAAGCTGCCGAAACCGGCGGGCAAGGCCCGGCTGGACCTCCTCGGCGCGCTGCTGCTGACCGCCGCCTCCACCTGCCTGGTCCTGCTGACCAGCTGGGGCGGCACGGAGTACGCCTGGGACTCGCGCATGATCCTCGGCCTCGGCGCGGGGGCGGCCGTGGCGGCCGTCCTCTTCCTCGTCACGGAGCACTTCGCCGCCGAACCCCTCATCCCGCTGCGGCTGTTCAGGGACTCCGTCTTCAACGTCACCGGCCTGGTCGGCCTGGTGACCGGAGCCGGGCTGTTCGGCGCCGCCAGCTATCTGCCGACCTACCTCCAGATGGTCGACGGGGCCTCCGCCACCGAGTCGGGCCTGCTCATGCTGCCCATGACGGCCGGCATCGTCGGCGCCTCGGTCATCGCCGGGCAGCTCATCAGCCACACCGGCCGCTACAAGGCCTACCCGGTCCTCGGCGGCGCCCTCTCCGTCGCCGGCATGTGGCTGCTGTCCCGCCTCGACGCCGACACGCCCCGGCTGCACTACAGCATCTGGATGGCCGTCCTCGGCGCCGGCATCGGCATGGTCATGCCGGTCCTGATCCTCGCCGTGCAGAACTCGGTGCGCCCCACCGACCTCGGCACCGCCACCAGCGCCAACAACTACTTCCGGCAGATCGGCGGCAGTCTCTCAGCCGCCGTCTTCGGCGCGCTCCTCGCCGACCGGCTCGCCGACGCCCTGACCGAGAGCCTTCCCGCGCGTGCGGGCACCGGACTGCCGGATACCGAGTCCATCACCCCGCAGCTCGTCCACGCCCTGCCCCCGGAGCTGCGCGACGGCTACATCCGGGCGTACGCCGACGCCATGCCGCGGATCTTCCTCTACCTGGTGCCGGTGCTGGTCCTCGGGCTGGTCATCGCCTTCTTCCTCAAGGAGAAACCCCTGGTGTCCCACAACGCCTCCGCCACCGACCCGGACACGGCGCCGGGGACCACCTCGATCCCGCAGGCGCGTGCCGCGTACGCGCCCGGCGTCCCCGTGTGCGGCTCGGTGCAGCACCACGACGGGACCGTCGTGCCTCGCGCCGCCCTCACGCTCATCGACGTCACCGGGCAGCAGACCGGACGCGGCGCGAGCGGCGAGGACGGACGCTACGCGCTGGCCACCCCGGGCCCCGGCGCCTACGTGCTGATCGCCGCCGCGGGCGGCCACCAGCCGCAGGCGGTCTCCGTGACCGTCGGCGAGCGCCCCGTCGAACTGGACATCGTCCTCGGCGGCGCGGGGAACCTCGTCGGCAGTGTGGTCACCGCCGACGGCACGCCGGTTTGGGACGCCAGCGTCACCCTCACCAATGCGCACGGCGAGGTCGTGGCCACCACCCGCAGCGGCCGTGAGGGCGGCTACGTCATCACCGATCTGGTGGCCGGCGAGTACACCCTCGCCGCCAGCGCCCCCGCGTTCCGCCCGGCCGCACTGCCCGTCACCGTGCAGGCCGCCCGCGAGACCCGCCGGGACATCGAACTGGCCGGCGGCGCCGTCCTGCGCGGCACCGTCCGGGCGGGCGGCGGCCGGCCCGTGGAGGACGCGCGGGTGACGCTGCTCGACGTGGCGGGCAACGTCGTCGACACCCTCACCACCGGCGCCGACGGCACGTTCCGGTTCGTCGACCTGTCCTCCGGCGAGTACACCGTGATCGCCGCCGGTTACCCGCCCGTCGCCACCGTGCTCCAGGTGGCCGGAGGCGGCCGCACCGAGCGGGACCTCCAGCTGGGACACGAGGACTGAACCCGCACCGGCGCGCGGGGTCGCACGCCGGTGCGAACCCCGCGCGAGGAATTCCCCCATTGCCGCACATGGCAACCGGCGGTCGCCGTACGGTGGTGACGCCGGCACAGATCTTGCGGATCCGTGGGGAGAGAGGGCCTGGGCCATGGACCGTGACACCGAGAGGGACACACCCGGCCCCGCGGCCGGGCACCGCACGGTGACGGAAGCCACCGAGCCCGGCCGTGTCCCCCTGGCCGTGGTCGTCATCGACCGCGAAGGCCTCGTGTCGCACTGGAGCACCGGCGCACGGCGCCTGTTCGGCGTCCCCAAGGACGAGGCCATCGGTCGCGCGGCCCTCGACCTGCTCCCCGTCTCCGGCGCACTCCCCGAGGACCAGGACACCACCCCGTACGAGGCCGACGACGGCCCCGGCCCCGGCCTCGAAGCGTCCCTCGACGGCGGACTGTCCTACCCGGCGGCGGGCCGCGCCCGGCTCACCGCACCCGGCAGCGACCGGGTCGACGTCCTGTGGTGGGCCTATCCCCTGATCGGCCCCGGCCCCGAGCGGCTGCTCGTGCTGGCCGCCGACGCGGACGGGCTGCGGGCCGGCGGCACCGACGGGGCGTTCGAGCGGATCGCACCCGGCTTCGCGCTGCACACCGACTTCCCCGGGTCGGAGGACCTCGCCCGCCGACTCCCCGAGATCCTGCCCAGCATGAGCGTCGGCGAGAGCGCCCGCATCGTCGCGCAGGTCCTCGAACTCGGTTACCCCGTCCTGGAGTTCAGCCAGAACGAGCGGGTGCCCGTCACGCCCGACTGGGGCGTCGCCCGGCGCACCGAGCGCAAGGCACGCCGGGAACGGGCCGCGCGGGCCCTGGCCGCCGGCGAGCCCGTCCCGGAGGAGCTGCGGGACGAGGGCGAGGACCTCGAGTACGCCGCCGTCCGCGAGCGCCTGGAGTTCCTCAACGAGGTCAGCGGCCGCATCGGCACCTCCCTCGACCTGTCCCGCACGATCCTCGAGGTCAGCAGGGCCGTCGTGCCCCGCTTCACCGACGTCGCCGGGACCTACCTGCGCGAACAGGTCGTCGCGGGCGAGGGCTTCCCGGAGGGCGTGCCCGACACGACGACCATGTGGCACCGGGTCGCCGTCGAGCACACCGACGAACCCGGCCGCTGGGACGACGTCGTGCCCGTCGGCGAGGCCATGCCGTTCCCGGCGCACACGCCGTTCTTCCAGTGCATGACGACCGGCGAGCCCGTGCTCGTGCCACGCATCAGCGAGGAGATGGGCCACGCCATCGCCGCGCAGTTCGAGAAGCGCGACATCCGGCCGCTCATCACGGGCCGCTCCATGCTGATCGTCCCCCTGAAGGCCCGCCATGTCGTGCTGGGCTTCATGATCCTGCTGCGGCACCCGGAACGGCCCGTCTTCAACGACATGGACCGTGTCACCGGTGCCGAACTCGCCGCCCGCGCGGGCCTCGTGCTCGACAACGCGCGCATGTACACCTACCAGGAGAACGTCGCCGAGACGCTCCAGGACAGCATGCTGCCGCACATCCCGCCCCGCATGGCCGGCTGCGACATCGCCACCCGCTATCTGCCGGGCACGCTGCTCGGACGGGTCGGCGGCGACTGGTTCGACGCGGTGAAACTGCCCGGCGGCCGCACCGCGTTCGTCGTCGGCGACGTCATGGGCCACGGGCTGAACTCGGCCGCCATGATGGGCCAGTTGCGCACGGCCGTGCAGACCATGGCCGGGCTCGACCTGCCGCCCGCGCAGCTGCTGCGCAACCTCGACGACCTCGCCCAGCGCCTCGGCGACACCTACCTCGCGACCTGCCTGTACGCCGTGTACGACCCGATCGCGAGCGAACTGCACCTCGCCAACGCCGGTCACATCCCGCCCGTCCTGGTCCGCGCCGACGACGGGCGCAGCGAACTGCTCGACCTGCCCACCGGAGCGCCCATCGGCGTCGGCGGGGTGCCCTTCGAGGCGGTCCGGGTGCGCGTCGGGCCCGGCGACCGGCTGGTGATGTGCACCGACGGGCTGGTCGAGGTGCGCGGCGAGGACATCGGCGTGGGCCTGGCGACGCTCTGTGAATCGGCCGCCCATCCGGCCGCCTCCATGGACGACGCCTGCGACACGATCATCCGCGCCCTCAACACACGTGGCGGCCGCAAGGACGACGTGGCGCTGCTGATGGCCCGCCTGAACGGCATCGAACCGGACGACGTGGCGGAGTGGCGGCTCGCCCTCGACCCGGCCGAGGTCGGCCGGGCCCGCGCGGCGGTCCGCGAGCAACTGCACGACTGGGGCCTGGCGAAGCTGGCCGCGCCCGCCGAGCTGATGGTCAGCGAACTCGTCACCAACGCCGTACGGCACTCCCACGCCCGCCCCGTCGAACTGCGCCTGGTCCGCGGCGACACCCTGCTGTGCGAGGTGGACGACGACGACCACGAACTGCCGACGCTGCTCGGCACGGGCCCGCTCGACGACACCGGGCGCGGTCTGCGGGTCGTCAGCACACTGTCCCGCGAGTGGGGTACCAGCCGGACCAAGGCCGGCAAGACGGTCTGGTTCGAGCTGACCCTGCCGCGCCGCTGAACACCACCGCGTCGACACCCTGGGGAGTGGGCATGAGCGTGACGAGCCGGTACCGGGAGGCCTGGGAGGGGTTCTGGCGGGAGGCGTCCGACGAACCGGGGACGGTGATGTGGGACGCCGAGCCGGCCGTGACCGCCGGCCCGCATCTCGCCCTGTTCGAACCGCACCTGACCGATCCCGCGCTGCCGCTGGTGGACCTCGGCTGCGGCAACGGCACCCAGACGCGCTTCCTCGCCGACCGCTTCCCGCGGGTCGTGGGCGCCGATCTGTCCGCCGCGGCCCTCGACCACGCCCGGCGGGCCGACCCGGCGGGGCAGGCCTCCTACCGGCAGCTGGACGCCGCCGAGAAGGGCGAGGCGCAGGCCCTGCACGCCGAGTTCGGCGACGCCAACGTCTACATGCGGGGCGTGCTGCACCAGTGTGAGCCGGACGACCGGCAGGCGTTGGTCGACGGGATCGCCACGCTGGTCGGCGACCGGGGCCGGGCCTTCCTCGTGGAGCTGTCGGGGGCGGCCAAGGCGGTGCTGCTGGGGCTGGCGAGCGGCCCGGCCGGGCCGCCGCCCAAGCTCGCGCCCGTGTTCCGGCACGGCCTCGCCCCCGGCGAGGTCTCCGACGAGGCCGTACCTGAATACCTGCGCTCGGCCGGGCTCACCGTCCTGGCGAGCGGCGAACTGCCCCTGGTGACCACGGAGTTCGACTCCGACGGCACGCGCATCGAGCTGCCTTCCAGGTGGCTGGTGGCGGGGCGTACGGCCTAGAGGTCCTTGAGAACGGACGGTCAGCGGTCCGGGCCGCCCAGCCGGTCGGCCAGGCACGCCAGGTACAGGGCCATGGCCGTCCGGTGCTCGCGCAGTGGGCGGCCGGTGAGCTGCTCGATCTTGTTCATGCGGTAGACGACGGTGTTGCGGTGGATGTGCAGCGCCGTTGACGCCCGTACGAGGTTGAAGCCGCTCTCGCACCAGGCGGTGATCGTGTCGCGCAGGACCGGCCAGTCCGGCTGCTCCCGCAGCCGCGCGGCGGTCAGGTCGAGCAGCCGGTTGCGGGCGGACTGGCTCACCGCCGCCAGGAGCTGGTGGACCCGCAGATCGCCGATCGCGTGGACGGTGGAGCCGCCGTCCACCCGGGCGCCCAGGCGCAGCGCGTCGCAGGCGTCCTGGTACGAGTCGTGCAGAGCGCCGACGGAGGTGGCCGGTTCGCCGATGCCCGCGCGGGCGGTGAGCCCGTCCTGGGCGGCGATGACGTCCGTGACGCGGCGGCAGTCGGCGGCCGGCGCGTCCGCCGGGGCCCGGGCCGGCAGCCGGTGCAGGACGCCGATCCAGCCAGGAGCCGTGCCGGCGACGATGTCCTGCGGGTCGGCGAAGACGTCCCGGACCGTCCGCAGCAGCTCCGAGCGGACCAGCGCCACGTCCCGGGCCCGGGCACCCCGACGGGCGCCCGAATCCGGCACGGTCACCTCGAAGGCCACCGCGACCCGGCGCAGCCGCAGGTCGAAGCCGAGGTCGGCGGCCCGGAACACCAGGAGGTCGCCTTCCACGACCAGCGGGTCGTACGCGGCGATGTCGGTGAGCAGTTTCTCGGCCGCCCGCTCGGCGAGCAGCCGGGAGCGCAGCATCACCGACTCGCGGATCAGGATCTCCGTCTGCCGCTTCACCAGCAGCCCGAAGCGGCCCACCTGCGCGGGGGTGCCGGTGATCCCGACGGTTCCCACCGCCCGCCCGTCCGTGACCAGGGGCAGCGTGATCCCGGGCCGGACCCCGCGCAGCGACTGGGCCTGGGAGGTGTTGTGCGTGGCGGGTTCCTTGGTGCGGACGACCTCGACGGACGCCTCGTGGAAGGTGCCGACGCGGCTGCTGTCGCCGCTGCCGATGACCATGCCCTCCGCGTCGGTGATCAGCACGTTGAAGCCGATGACCGCGGAGGTGTCCCCGGCGATCTCCTGCGCGAGTGACGGGCTCAGCATGGGCGATTCCTCCCGCCAGGGGCGGTCCGGGCTGGACGCACCGTACAGGGGAGGCGGGGATTCATGCGACAAGTTCGTACGAAGTGAACGGTGACGCGCGGCGGGCCTGTGCCTAGCGTATGGGCCTCACCACCTCCCCGCCGGGTGCACAGTGTCCGGTGAATCGGCGGGATCCTTCAGCACCGAGACGGAAGGCCCGAGCCGATGATCCGTGTGCGCTCGCTCGCTCTCGCTTTGTCCGCGATGCTCCTGATGTCCACCGCCGCCTGCGGCTCGGGCGGGGACGACGCCCCGAAGAACGTGTCCGCCGAAACCGCCGCGCTGGGCACGCTCACGCCCGGCGTCCTGAAGGTCGCCGTCCAGCCCTACGCCCCCTACACCAGCGTCCAGGGCGGCAGAATCGTCGGACTCGACGGCGACATCCTCGCCTACGCCGCCAAAAAGCTCGGCCTGAAGATCGAGCCCGAGGTGACGGACTTCGCCGGCATGCTCGCCGGGGTGCAGTCCCGCCGGGTCGACATCACCATCGGCGGCGTCGCGTGGTCCGCCGACCGGCAGAAACAGGGGCTGTTCACCGATCCGCCCTACTACTCGCCCCCGGCGATGGCCGTCCGCAGCGGCAAGACGTACAAGACGGTCGGGGACCTCGAGGGCCTGAACCTGGGCACCGTCGAGGGCTACGTCTGGGTCAAGTCGATCCAGGCCGTGCCGGGTGGCAAGCTGCACGCCTACCCCGATGCCAACGGCGTCTTCGACGACCTGGGCGCGGGCCGGGTCGACGTCGGCTTCCTCGACCCGCTGATCATCATCGCGGCGCAGAAGCAGCGTCCGGAGCTGAAGATCGACACCCGGTACCTGACGCCGCCGACCGCCGCGCAGGTGAAGGCCAAGCCCGCCTACGCGTACTTCCAGCCGTACCAGACCGGCTTCTACCTGCCGAAGAAGGCCACCAAGCTGGAGCGGGCGATCTCCGCGCAGATCGACGCCATGTACCAGAACGGCGAGCTGGACAAGCTCGTCCGCAAGTACGGCGGCGACCCGAAGCAGTTCCTCGTGCCCGCCGCCGACGTCGCCACGGCCCGCCGCGGCGTGGACCGGCCCAAGGACTGGACGCCCCCGTCCATCGCCCAGTGAAAGCAGCCGCCATGTCCGGTCTCTTCGAGGTCCCCTGGTCCGACTACCGACCCGATCTGATCTCCGCGCTCGGGCGCACCGTGTCCTACACGGTCGTCAGCTTCGCGGGTGCGGTGCTGCTCGGCCTGGCCGTGGCGCTGCTCCGGCTCAGCAAGGCCTGGCCGGCGCGTGCCCTCGCCGCCGTCTACACCGAGGTGTTCAAGAACATCCCGCTGCTCGCCATCATCTTCCTGACCTACTTCGGCCTCGCCTCGGCCGGGATCCGGCTGGACGTCTTCACGGCAGGCTGCCTCAGCCTGATCGTCTTCTACGCCGCCTACCTGTCCGAGATCTTCCGCGCCGCGATCAGCGGCGTGCACGCCGGGCAGACCGAGGCCGGTGAGGCGCTGGGGATCGGCAGGACCGGCATCTTCGGCCACATCGTGCTGCCGCAGGCCCTCCGGCTGGCGCTGCCCGGCACCAACACCATGCTGGTCGACCTGCTCAAGTCCACCTCGCTGCTGGTCACCGTCTCCGCAGCCGAGCTGATGTCCGAGGGGCGGCTCATCACCTCGGCCACCTTCCGGGCCCTGGAGGTGTACCTGGTCATCGCGGCGATCTACTTCGCCCTGTGCTACCCGCTGTCCCAGCTGCTGCTGCTCCTGGAGCGGAAGGTCCGGTCGGGAGTGCCCTTGTCGCCGTGGCGACGGCGGCGCCTGCGGGCGGCCCGTGCCCTGCTGGCCGCCGGGCCGGCCGCCGCCGTCCCCGCGAAGGAGGTGTCCGCATGACCGAGTCAGTGGCCGCGGCGACGCCCGCCACCCGGGCCTCCTCCCAGGCCGTCGTACGGATCGAGGGACTGTGCAAGTCCTTCGACGGCCGGCTCGTGCTCGACCGGGTGAACCTGGAGGTCGGCCGGGGCAGCATCGTCAGCGTCATCGGGCAGAGCGGGGGCGGGAAGACGACCCTGATGCGCTGCGTGAACCTGCTGGAGCGCCCGGACCAGGGCACCGTCGAGGTCGCCGGGGAGGTCGTCCACGAGGGCGGCCGCATGGTCTGCCGCGATCTGCCCCGGCTGCGCCGCACGGTCGGCATGGTCTTCCAGCGGTTCCATCTGTTCCCGCACCTGACCGCCGTGGAGAACGTGGTGCTCGCGCAGCTCAAGGCGGGGGTGCCCGAACCGCAGGCCCTGGAGCGGGCCGTTGCGCTGCTGCGCCGGGTCGGGGTGGCCCACCGTGCCCTCGCCCAGCCCGAGCAGCTCTCCGGCGGCGAGCAGCAGCGCGTCGCCATCGCGCGGGCCCTCGCCCTGAGGCCCGAGGTGCTGCTCTTCGACGAGCCCACCTCCTCCCTGGACCCCGAGGCGACCCGGGAGGTGCTGAGCGTGATGCGCGAACTGGCCGCCGACGGGATGACGATGCTGCTCGTCACCCACGAACTGCCCTTCGCCCGGGAGGTGTCCGACCACGTCGTGTTCGTCGACGGCGGCCGGATCGTGGAGGAGGGCCGGCCCGAGGACGTCCTGGACACCCCCGCCGAGGCCCGCACCAGGGAGTTCCTCGCGTCGTACGGGAACGCGTCATGAGTGCCGTGTCGGGTACGGCGGACCCGGTCGTCGTCGTGGGCGGCGGTGTCGTGGGGCTGTGCACGGCCTACTACCTGGCCGCCGCGGGGCTGCCGGTGGAGGTGGTCGAGCGGCGCCGGCTCGGGTCCGGGGCGTCCCGGGGCAACGCCGGCTGGGTCTGCCTCAGCCACTCGACGCCGGTGCCGGCTCCGGGCGTGGTGCGCTACGCCCTGCGCTCACTCGGCCGTCCCGACTCCCCGCTGTACCTGCGGCCGCTTCCGGACCCGGCGTTCGTACGGTGGCTGTGGCGGTTCTGGCGCAGCAGCACACCGGCCGTGTTCAAGCGCGGCTACGGGGCGATCGCCGAGCTGAACCGCGAGACCTTCGCCCTGTTCGACGGGCTGCGCGAGGCCGGGGTGGACACGACGCTGACCCGGCCCGGGATGGTGCACGCCTTCCTGTCGCCGGCCGAGGCCCGGCACCACCTCGCGCTCCAGCGGGAGATGGCGGACGGGCACTACCCCGTGCCCGACGACATCGTCACGGGCACCGAGGCGCACCTGCTGGACGAGGCGCTGTCACCGGCCGTGCGCGCGGCCTATCTGGTGGCGGGGGAGGGGGTCGTCGACCCGGAGGCGTTCGCCCGTGCCCTGGGCGAGGCACTGGCCGCCGCGGGTGTGAAGATCCACGAGAACGCCGAGGTCACCGGGTTCCGGACGGCAGGGGGCCGGGTCACCGCGCTGCGCACCGCCGACACCGAACTGCCCTGTTCGGCGGTCGTCGTCGCCGCCGGCATGCGCTCGCCGGATCTGCTCGGGTTCCTGGGGCACCGTCTGCCGCTCCAGGCGGGCAAGGGCTACAGCTTCTCCGTGGACCTGGATCCGGCGCCCCGGCACACGCTGTACTTCGGCGAGCGCCGGGCCGTCGCCTCGCCGATCGGCGGCACCACGCGGATCGGCGGCACGATGGAGCTCAGCGGCAACAACAACCGCCTCGACTGGCGCCGCGTCGTCGCGGTCGCCCTCGCGAGCCGGCACTACCTGGGCCGCTGGTTCGACGACCCGGACGACCTGGTCGGTCTGATCAGGGACCCCTGGGTGGGCGGGCGGCCGTTCCTCCCCGACGGGCTCCCGGTGATCGACCGCGTCCCGGGGCACGACAACGCCTTCGCGGCGACCGGCCACGGCATGCTGGGGGTCACCCTGGGTCCGGTCACCGGGCACCGGCTCGCCGAGTACGTCGTCACCGGGCGCCGGCCCGAGGCCCTCGTGCCCTTCGGCTTCGACCGGCTGCGGAGCTGAGCGCGACGCGGTCTGGTGGGCGGGGTTTTTGTCGGTGTACGGTCATCCGTGCCCGGTCCGTGCACCTGCCTCGTCCCCCCGGAGGACAGTCATGCCGTTGCCCTGGTTACGGATCCTGGTCGCGTCGACGGCGGCGATGGCGCTGGCCGGCCCGCCCGCGGTCGCCACCGCCGCCCCGCCGGACGAGGACGCCGTCCGCGCGAGCGTGCACACCGCCGGGCGGGTCAAGGACGCCGGGGACGTGCTCCAGTACAGCTGGCCCGGCGTGTACTTCGAGGGCCGCTTCCGCGGCACCGGTATCGGCGTCGTGCTCGACGACCCGGCCGCCGACTACGACGTCCAGATCGACGGAACGACCGTCGCGACCCTCGTCACACCGGGCCGGACCACCCACTGGATCAACGGCCTGCGCGACGGCGTGCACACCGTCCGGCTCGTCAAACGCAACGACACCCCCTGGAGCACCAGCTCGTTCGGCGGCTTCGTCGCCGCGCCCGGCGGCGCCGTCCTCACCAGGCCGGCCGCGCGCAGCCGCCAGATCGAGTTCATCGGCGACTCCCTCACGGTGGGCTACGGCAACCTCTCGACCTCCCGCGACTGCACCGGCGAGCAGCTCAAGCGCACCACCAACTCCGACGTGAGCTACGGCGCCCTCACCGCCCGGCGGTTGCGCGCCGACTACCAGATCAACGCGTACTCGGGCCTGGGGATGGTCCGCAACTACAACGGCGGGACACCGGAGGTGAACTACCGCAGCTTCTACGACCGCGCGCTGCTGAACGTGCCCGGCGACGTCTGGCAGAACCCGGGCACCTGGCGGCCGCAACTGGTGGTGGTCCACCTCGGCACCAACGACTTCTCGACCCCAGTCAACCCGGGCGAGCCGTGGACCGACGAGAGCCTCGCCGCCGCCTACCGGAGCGCCTACAGCGGCTTCCTCCAGAAGCTGCGGACGCGCTACGGGCCGGGGACGACCATCCTGGCCGTCGGCGCCGGCCCGTTCGCCGGACACGTCCAGCAGGTGGTCGAGGAACGCACGGGCGCGGGCGACCGCCGGGTCCGCTACTGGCGCCTCGACGACACCGGCCTGGACTTCCTCGGCTGCCACTGGCACTACTCGGCCCGCGACGACCGGCTGCTCGCCGACCGTCTCACCTCGTTCATCACCGACCTGCCGATACGGTGGTGACATGTCGTAGCCGGTTCCGCCCGCAGCGCGTAACGTGACGAACCATGAAGATCTCCATCCGGGGGGACGGCTCGTCATGAGAATCCTCATCAGCGCCGACATGGAGGGCGCCACCGGCGTCACCTGGCCCGACGACGTGCTGCCGGGCGCCTCGCAGTGGGAGCGCTGCCGTTCGCTCTTCACCTCGGACGTCAACGCCGCCGTGCTCGGCTTCTACGACGGCGGCGCAGACGAGGTGATCGTCAACGAGGCGCACTGGACCATGCGCAATCTGCTGCTGGAGCAGTTGGACGAGCGGGCCCAGCTGCTCACCGGGCGGCACAAGGCGCTGTCCATGGTGGAGGGCGTGCAGCACGGCGACGTGGACGGCATCGCCTTCGTCGGCTACCACGCGGGCGCCGGCATGGAGGGCGTCCTCGCGCACACCTACCTGGCGAACCAGATCACGGGCGTGTGGCTGAACGACGTACCTGCCAGCGAAGGGCTGCTCAACGCCCATGTCGTCGCCGAGTTCGGAGTGCCGGTCGTGCTGGTCACCGGGGACGACGTCGCCTGCGAGGACGCGCTCGGGTACGCGCCCGAGGCGCTGAAGGTCGCCGTGAAGGACCACGTCTCGCGGTACGCGGCGGTGTGCCGGACGCCCGCCAGGACCGCGGCCGACATCAGGGCGGCCGCCAAGGAGGCGGCCTCACTGGCCGTGCGTCACGAACGCGTGCGCGGCGGCCCGTTCACCGTCGCCGTCGAGTTCGACGCCGAGCACCTGGCCATGGCCGCCACCGTCGTGCCGGGTGTGGAGCGGATCGGGCAGCGGAAGGTGGCGTACACGAGCGAGACCATGTACCAGGGCATCCGCGCCTTCAAGGCGGTCACCACGATCGTCTCGGCCGCGGTGGAGGAGCAGTATGGCTGAGCAGCCGGACGGGCAGGCGCTGGACGAGGTCGTGACGTTCACGTCCGACCTGATCCGGATCGACACCACCAACCGGGGCGGGGGCGACTGCCAGGAACGGCCCGCCGCCGAGTACGCCGCCGCGCGGCTCGCCGAGGCCGGCATCGAGCCGACGCTCCTGGAGCGCACCAAGGGCCGCACCAACGTCGTCGCCCGCATCGAGGGCACCGACCCCTCGGCCGACGCGCTGCTGCTCCACGGCCATCTGGACGTCGTACCCGCCGCGGCCGCCGACTGGGGCGTGCACCCGTTCTCCGGGGAGATCCGCGACGGAGTCGTCTGGGGACGCGGCGCCGTCGACATGAAGAACATGGACGCGATGATCCTCGCCGTGCTCCGCGCCTGGGCACGCCAGGGCGTCCGTCCCCGGCGGGACATCGTCGTCGCGTTCACCGCCGACGAGGAGGCCAGCGCCGAGGACGGCTCCGGGTTCCTCGCCGACCGGCACGCCGCGCTGTTCGAGGGCTGCACCGAGGGCGTCAGCGAGTCGGGCGCCTTCACCTTCCACGACGGCGCCGGACGGCAGATCTACCCCGTCTCGGCCGGTGAACGGGGCACCGCCTGGCTGAAGCTCACCGCGCGCGGCCGGGCCGGGCACGGCTCCAAGGTGAACACGGACAACGCGGTCACCCGCCTCGCCGCCGCGATCACCCGGATCGGCGAGCACGAGTGGCCGCCGCGGCTGACCCCGACCGTGCGCGCCGCGCTCACCGAGCTCGCCGCGCTGTACGGTATCGAGCCCGACCTGACCGACGTGGACCGGCTGCTCGACAAGCTCGGACCGGCCGCCGGGCTCGTCGAGTCGACCATCCGCAACAGCGCCAACCCGACCATGCTGGACGCCGGTTACAAGATCAACGTGATTCCCGGGGAGGCCGTGGCACACGTGGACGGCCGGTATCTGCCCGGCGGGGAGGACGAGTTCCGCGACACCCTCGACCGGCTCACCGGGCCGGACGTGGAGTGGGAGTTCCATCACCACGAGGTGGCCCTGCAGGCGCCGGTGGACTCGGCGACGTTCGCCCGGATGCGGGCCGCCGTCGAGGAGTTCGCCCCGGAGGGACACGTGGTGCCGTACTGCATGTCCGGCGGCACGGACGCCAAGCAGTTCTCCCGCCTCGGCATCACCGGCTACGGCTTCACACCGCTGAAGCTGCCGGAGGGCTACGACTACGGCGCCATGTTCCACGGCGTCGACGAGCGGGTCCCGGTCGAGGCGCTGCACTTCGGCGTCCGCGTGCTCGACCGGTTCCTGCGGACGGCCTAGGGGAGTGGGGAAGACGGTGCGGACGCTGGCGTACGGGTCGTGGCCCTCGCCCATCGACGCGGCCCTGGCCGCCGCGCACGACGGGCACCCGGAGTACGTGGGGTTCGTCGGCGACGAGGTGTGGTGGACCGAGCCCCGCCCCGCCGAGGCGGGCAGGCGCACCCTGGTGCGGCGGCATGCCGACGGACGGGAGGAGTCGGTGCTGCCCGCGCCGTGGAATGTGCGCAGCCGGGTCATCGAGTACGGCGGACATCCCTGGGCCGCCCTCCCGGGGGAGGACGGCCCGCTGGTGGTGTTCGTGAACTTCGCCGACCAGCGGCTGTACCGATATGAGCCGGGTGGCGAGCCGCGTCCGCTCACGCCCGTGTCCGACGTGGGACTGCGCTGGGCCGAGCCGCGACTGCGGCCCGAGCGGGGCGAGGTGTGGTGCGTGCTGGAGGAGTTCACCGGCCCCGGGCCCACCGATGTGCGCCGCGTCCTGGCGGCCGTACCGCTGGACGGCTCCGCCGCCCGGGACCGGGATGCCGTACGCGAACTCACCGACGACCGGAGCCGGTTCGTGACCGGAGCGCGCCTGTCTCCCGACGGGCGGCGGGCGGCCTGGCTCGCCTGGGACCATCCGCGCATGCCGTGGGACGGCACCGAACTGCTCCTCGCCGACGTCGGCCCCGACGGCACCCTGCACGGCGCCAGGACCGTGGCGGGCGGGCCCGGCGAGTCCGTCGCGCAGGCCGACTTCACCCACGACGGGCGCCTGCTGTACGCGAGCGACCGCAGCGGCTGGTGGAACCTCTACCTCGACGGGGACCCTCTGTGCCCACGCGAGGAGGAGTTCGGCGGGGCGCTGTGGAAACTGGGCATGCGATGGTTCGCGCCGCTCGACAGTGGCCTGATCGCCGTCGTGCACGGCCGGGGCGCCACGGCCCTCGGCATCCTGGACCCGGAGACCGGTGAGGTCGTCGACGCGGCCGGGCCCTGGACCGAGTTCGCCGCCACCCTCGCGGCGCACGGCGAGCGGGTCGTCGCCGTCGGGGCCAGCCCGCGCAGCGCGTACGAGGTGGTCGAGCTGGACGCCCGTACCGGCCACGCCCGCGTCGTCGGCGCCGAGCACGACGACGCCGTGGACCCCGCGTACTACCCCGAGCCGCAGATCCGCACCTTCACCGGCCCGGACGGACGCGACATCCACGCCCACATCTACCCGCCGCACCACCCCGGCCGCGTCGCCCCCGCCGACGAGCTGCCGCCGTACGTCGTCTGGGCGCACGGCGGGCCCACCAGCCGCGCGCCGCTCGTACTCGACCTGGAGATCGCCTACTTCACCTCGCGCGGCATCGGCGTCGCCGAGGTCGACTACGGCGGCTCCACCGGATACGGCCGCGCGTACCGCGAACGGCTGCGCGAGCAGTGGGGCGTGGTCGACGTCGAGGACTGCGCGGCCGTCGCCCTGGCCCTCGCCGACGAGGGCACCGCCGACCGCGACCGGCTCGCCGTCCGGGGCGGCAGCGCGGGCGGCTGGACCGCGGCCGCCTCGCTCACCACGACCGACGTCTACGCCTGCGGCACGATCAAGTACCCCATCCTCGACCTCACCGGCTGGGGCACAGGCGAGACCCACGACTTCGAGTCGCGGTACCTGGAGAGCCTGATCGGGCCGCTCGCCGACGTACCCGCGCGCTACACGGAGCGCTCGCCCGCCACCCACGCCGACCGCCTCCACGTGCCGTTCCTGCTGCTCCAGGGCCTGGACGACGTGATCTGCCCGCCCGTCCAGTGCGAGCGGTTCCTGGCCCGGCTCGGCAACCGGCCGGTGCCGCACGCCTACCTCGCCTTCGAGGGGGAGGGACACGGGTTCCGGCGGGCGGAGACCATGGTGCGCGCCCTGGAAGCCGAACTCTCCCTGTACGCCCAGGTGTTCGGGCTGCACCCGCCCGGCGTCCCGACCCTGGAGCTCAAGAAGTGAGACCTCTGCTGCGACCACCCCGACTGCGCCCCGGCGCCCGCGTGGCCGTCGTCGCGCCCAGCGGACCCGTGCCCGAGGAGCGGCTCCAGGCCGGTCTCGACGTCCTGCGCGGCTGGGACCTCGACCCCGTGGTGGCGCCCCATGTGCTCGGCCGCCACCGGGAGTTCGACTACCTGGCCGGCACGGACGCCCAGCGGGCCGCCGACCTCCAGAACGCCTGGTGCGACCCAGCCGTCGCCGCCGTGCTGTGCGCCCGGGGCGGATACGGGGCGCAGCGCATGGCGGACCTGCTCGACTGGGACGCGATGCGGGCGGCGGGCCCGAAGGTGTTCGCCGGGTTCAGCGACATCACCGTCCTGCACCAGGCGTTCGCCACCCGCCTGGGACTGGTCACCCTGTACGGCCCGGCGGCGGCCGGTGTCGACTTCCTCAAGAACGCCCGCGCGCAGGAACACCTGCGGGCCACCCTCTTCGAGCCCGAGTCCGTGCGGACCGTCACCGCGGTGCCCACGGGCGGCACCGCGCTGGTGCCCGGACGGGCCCGGGGCGTCACCCTGGGCGGCTGCCTCAGCCTGCTCGCGAGCGACCTCGGCACCCCGCACGCCCTCGCCGGCGCCCGGGGCGGGCTGCTGCTGATCGAGGACGTGGGCGAGCGCCCGTACCGCGTCGACCGGTATCTGACCCAACTCCTGCGCGCCGGCTGGCTGGACGGGGTCGCCGGGATCGTGCTCGGCTCCTGGGCGGCGTGCGGCCCGTACGAGGAACTGCGCGCGGTGCTCGCCGACCGGCTCGGCGGCCTCGGCGTCCCGGTCGTGGAGGAGTTCGGATTCGGGCACGGCGAGGGCGCGCTGACGATGCCCCTCGGCGTTCCGGCCGAACTGGACGCCGGCATAGGCACGTTGACGTTCGACGCGCCGGTCCTGAGCTGAGCCCGCCGCTACTGAAACCCTGTCAAGAAACCCTCGTTTCGGTGATTGACGCCCCCTGACACGTGTCACAACATGACTACCGACCAGTACCTACTGGTCGGTATCCGGGTTGTCCATGTTGTCGTCGTTGCCGTCGCCCCTCACCGTGGAGGTCCGTGTGTCCCGACGCGTGCCCAGATCCCGCGCACCCCTCGCTCTCGCTCTGGGCGCCGCCCTGGCAGCCCCCCTCGTCCTCACCCCACCCGCATCCGCGGCCGACCCCTACACCGTCACCCCGCTGAAGTTCACCGTCCAGGCCGGCGGCCGCTCCTGCACCGTCGATGCCGACCTGTACCGTCCCGCGGGCGTGGACCGGGGCCACCCAGCACCCGCCGTGCTCGGCACGAACGGCTTCGGCGGCAGCAAGTCGGACGGTTCGACGGACGCCATCGGCAAGGCCTTCGCCCAGCGCGGCTACGTCTCCCTCGTCTACTCCGGGCTCGGCTTCGGCCGCAGCGGCTGCCTCGTCTCCCTCGACGACCCGGACATCGACGGCGCCGCCGCCTCGCAGCTCGTCGACTTCCTGGGCGGCAAACGCGCCGCCGACGACGGCAGCACCGCCGACTTCGTCACCCTCGACGCCCCCGGCGACCCGCGCGTCGGCATGATCGGCGGCTCCTACGGCGGCGCCGTCCAGCTCGCGACGGCCTCCGTCGACCACCGCCTGGACGCACTCGTCCCGATGATCACCTGGCACGACCTGGCCTATTCGCTGGACCCCAACAACGCCGTCGGCGCCCCCTCCGTGCCCGGCGCATTCAAGTGGCAGTGGACCAACGGGTTCTACCTCATCGGCGAAGGCCAGCCGCTACTCCAGCCCAGCCTCGATCCCTCCCGCATCAACAACCTGGCCTGCCTGCACTTCGTCACCCGGGCCTGCCGGACCATCCACACCCTGAACTCCGGCAGGTACCCCGCCGGCCGGACCGCCGAGCTGCTCGCCTTCGCCCGCCGCGTCTCCCCGGTGTCGTACCTGCACCGCGTCAAGGCACCCACCCTGCTGGTCCAGGGGCAGGCCGACACCCTCTTCAACCTCAACGAGGCCACGGCGACGTACCGGACGCTCCGGGCCCAGGGCACCCCCGTGAAGATGATCTGGCAGTCCTGGGGCCACAGCGGTGGGCTCACCGGCCCGGACACCGGTGAACTCGACCTGTCCCGGGGCAACCTGGAGACCAGCTACGTCGGCCGGCGCGTCCTCGCCTGGTTCGACCGCCACCTGCGCAAGCAGACGCACACCGACACCGGACCGGCCTTCGCCTACCACCGCGACTGGGTGACCGACCCGAACCGCACCTACGCCACCGCCGACCACGTCCCCGCGCTCAACCGCACGCTGTACCTTTCCGGGGACGGCAAGCTCGTCGACAACCGCAACAAGGTGGCCCGCGGCACTCGCGGTTACGCCAACTGGATGATCCCCACGAGCCATTCGGAGAGCTCACTGGCCGGACTCATCGGGCTGCAGGACCCACCCCCACACGATACGAAGGGCACCTACCTCGACTGGACCAGCAAACCGCTGGAACGCCCCCTCGACGTCGTCGGCGCGCCCCGGGCCACGCTCAAGGTGCACTCCCCGAAGGCCGAGCGCACGCAGAACTCCGGCGACGCGGCCGACAAGCTCGTCCTCTTCGCCAAGATCTACGACGTCGCCCCCGACGGCACCCGCACCCTCGTGCGCCGCCTGGTCGCGCCGGTCCGGGTACCGGACGTGACGAAGAGCTTCACCGTCACCCTGCCCGGCATCGTGCACCGGTACGAGGCCGGGCACCGGCTCCGGTTCGTGATCGCGGCGAGCGACGACGCCTACTTCGGCAACCGGGGGATCAAGCCGGTGACCGTGGTCAGCGGACCGCGCGAGCCCGGCGTGCTCCGGCTGCCGGTCGTCGGGTCCTGAAAGACACGGCCGGCGCGGTTACTGTGGCGGGGTGCCGCACAACGCATCCCGCTACCTCGCCGAAGGCCCCCGGGTGGGCATACGCCACTTCACCCACGAGGACGGCGCCGAGTTCACCGCCCGCGCCCGGGAGAGCAAGGACCTGCACCAGCCGTGGCTCTTCCCGCCCGACAGCGCACCGGCGTACACCGCGTACGCGGCCCGGCTGATCGAGGACCCCTCCAAGGCCGGCTTCCTGGTCTGCGAGAAGGGCGACGGGTCCATCGCCGGGTTCATCAACATCAACAACATCGTCGAGGGCGGCTTCCAGTCCGGGACGCTGGGCTACGGCGCCTTCGCGCACGCCGCCGGGCGGGGGCTGATGAGCGAAGGGCTGGACCTCGTGGTGCGGTACGCGTTCGGCCCGATGCGGCTGCACCGGCTGGAGATCAACGTCCAGCCCGGCAACGCCGCGTCGATCGCCCTGGCCCGCAGCCGCGGATTCCGCCTGGAGGGCTTCTCGCCGAACATGCTCTTCGTCGACGGGGCCTGGCGCGACCACGAGCGCTGGGCCATCACCACCGAGATGATCGAGGAGCCGGGGCGGCGGCGCTGAGCCGGGCCCCGGCCGGGATCACGCCTGACGGTCCACGTACTCGTAGACCGACCCGTCCGGATGCAGGGCGATCAGGTTGCGGCCCGCCGGGGAGGCGATGGGCCCCGCGATGATGTGGGCGCCCAGCTCGGTCAGCACCTTGTGCGTCTCCTCGACGTCCGTCACGGCGATCGTCGCAGCCACCTTGCGCAGCAGCTCCAGTTCGGCCGGGGGACCGCTCATCAGCAGGAAGCAGCCGATCGCCGCCACCTGGACACCGCCCCGTTCGAAGCGCTGGGCTCTGCCGCCCGCCAGCCGCTCGTAGAAGGGAATCGCGGTCTCGAGGTCGTCGACGCAGACGCGCAGTGTGGCACCCAGAATCTCCATGGGGACGAGCCTAGTTACGCGCGAGGGGGCGAGGGTACCCGGCCGGGCATGAAGCCGCTGGATCACCTGGAGCATCTGGACAAGCATCTGGTCGACGAGCTGGCACAGGTGGCGCGCGAGACCGTCCGGGACGAACTGCGCGAGCAGACGCGCAAGCAGCGTCGCAAGGCAGCGCTGTACGCCGCGTCCGGCGCCCTCGCCCTGTACGCGGGCGCGGCCCTCGCGCTCGCCGTGGGACTGGCCCTCGCCCTCGGCCTGCCCGACTGGGCCGCCGCCCTGATCACTGCCGCGATCCTGGGCGCCCTGGCGTACGTGCTGCGCGGCATGGCCCGCCCGTCCGCGTCCCGCCCCGACTCCGCGCACGCGGCCGGCATGACGCCGGGACACGAGAGCACCGGCCCGGGCACCGGGATGCCCGGTGGTGTGCCGCCCGTGCCGCCGGCCCCGCCCGCCGCCGGACCCGTCGCCGGTGCCGCCGGCTGGCCCGCCCCCGGCGTGGTGCCCCCGCGGCCGGCTGACGACCCCGACGTACCTCCCCACAGGGCGTGATACTGCATGCGCACGACAGAGACACCGCACGGCCGCGTCGTCGTGGTGACCGGAGCCAGCGGCGGCGTGGGACGGGCCACGGCCCGGGCCTTCGCCGCCGGGGGCGACCGGGTCGCCCTGCTGGCCCGGGGAAGCGAAGGGCTCGCCGCCGCGGCCGACGAGGTGCGCAGCGCCGGGGGCGAGCCCCTCGTCATCGGCGTGGACGTCTCCGACGCCAAGGCCGTCGACGACGCCGCCCAGCAGGTCGTCGACACGTTCGGGCCCATCGATGTCTGGGTCAACAACGCCTTCACGGGGGTCTTCGCGCCGTTCACGGAGATCGGCCCCGACGAGTTCCGCCGCGTGACCGAAGTGACCTACCTGGGCTATGTGTTCGGCACGCGGGCAGCCCTGCACCACATGCTGCCGCGCGACCGCGGCACGATCGTGCAGGTCGGCTCCGCGCTCGCCTACCGGGGCATCCCGCTCCAGTCGGCGTACTGCGGGGCCAAGCACGCGATCCAGGGGTTCAACGAATCCCTGCGCTGCGAACTGCTGCACACGCGCAGTGGAGTGCGTACGACGATGGTGCAGCTGCCCGCCGTCAACACCCCGCAGTTCGAGTGGGTGCTGAACCGCATGCGGGGCCGCGCCCGGCCGGTCGCGCCCGTGTACCAGCCGGAGGTCGCGGCCCGGGCGATCGTGTACGCGGCGTCGCACGCGGGGCGCCGGGAGTACTGGGTGGGCGCCTCCACGGCCGCCACGCTCCTCGCCAACGCCGTCGTCCCCGGGCTGCTGGACCGCTATCTGGCGCGCACGGGCTTCTCGTCGCAGCAGGACGAGGAGCGGCACGACGAGCCGGCCAACCTGTGGGCTCCGGCGGACGGGCCGCAGGGCCACGACTTCGGCGCGCACGGGCGGTTCGACGACGAGGCCGTCCACGACAGCCCGCAGCAGTGGGTCTCACGGAACCGGCGGCGGATGGGCGCGGCCCTGACCGTGGGGGCGGCGGGCGCCCTGGCCGCACGCAGACTGGCCGGGCAGGCCCGCCGGTAGGCTCACCCGATGCCCTTCCTGGGCCTGGGCCACCGGCTAGGCGACCTGGTACTCCGCCACTTCCTGCGTCCGCAGGGTGAGTCCGTGGCCAACTCCCCGGGTCGGATGGACCGTGCCGCCCGTGGGGTCCAGCGCGCCGTCGAAGAACATGTCCTCGATGCGGACGTGGTCGTGGAACCACTCGACGTGCCGGAGATTGGGGAGCGAGGCGGCAGCCGCCGCGTGGGCGTGCGGGGCGCAGTGCGCGGAGACCTCCAGGCCGTGGGCATGCGCCAGGGCGGCCGCGCGCAGGAACTCGGTCAGGCCGCCGCAGCGGGTGGCGTCGATCTGGAGGCAGTCGACCGCCCCCGCCGCGATCATCCGGGCGAAGTACGGCAGGTCGAAGCCGTACTCCCCGGCCGTCACGTCGCACACCACCGCGTCCCGGACCAGCCTGAGCCCCGTCAGGTCGTCGGAGGACACCGGCTCCTCGAACCAGCCCACGCCGTGCTCGGCGAGGGCATGGCCGACGCGCACCGCCTGCTTGCGGGTGTAGGCGCCGCCTGCGTCGACGTACAACTCCGCGTCCGGGCCGATGACCTGGCGTGCCGCCCGGACGCGGTGCAGGTCGCGGGCCACCTCGCGGCCCCACCCCGCACCGATCTTGATCTTCACGCGCGGGATGTGCTGCCCGTGCACCCAGCCGTTCAGCTGCGCGGCCAGATGCGTGTCGTGGTACGTCGTGAAGCCCCCGCTGCCGTACACCGGCACCTGCTCGCGACAGACCCCCAGCAGCCGGGCCAGGGGGAGTTCCAGCAGCCGGGCCTTGAGGTCCCACAAGGCGATGTCCAGGGCCGAGATCGCGCAGGACGCGATGCCCGGGCGGCCCGCGTTGCGCACCGACCGGCACATCACGTCGTGCACCGCCGGGATGTCCAGGGCGCTCATGCCCTCGACCAGCGGGGCGAGTTCGGCGGTGAGGAAGTCACCGACGGTCGCCGGGGTGTACGTCCAGCCCGTCCCGGTCGCGTCGCCCGCCGACACCTCGCAGACCACCACGGTCGTGGAGTCCCAGGCCAGCGTGCCGTCCGCCTCGGGAGCGTCGGTCGGCACCGTGTACACGGACACGACGGGACGGTGGAGTTCCATCGGATCGCCAGGCCTTCCCTCAGACGGCCTGCTGGAGCTGCGGCAGCACCTTCGTGCGGTAGAAGTCGAAGAAGCCGCGCAGGTCCGGGCCGATCTGGTTGATGTAGACCCGGTCGAAGCCCGCGTCGGCGAACTGCTTCAGCTCGGCCACGTGCTCGTCCACGTCGTCGCCGCACACCCGGTTCTCACGCACCATGTCCTCGGTGACCAGCTGCTGCGCCTGCTCGAAGTGTTTCGGGGAGGGCAGCACCTGGCCCAGCTCGCCGGGCAGCTGCTCGTTCGCCCAGAGCCGGTGGACGGTCTTCACGGCCGCTTCCTTGTCGGTGTCGTAGCAGACCTTGGTGCCGCCGCTGACGAGCTTTCCGCCGCCTCCGCCCTTGCGGTACTGCTCGACCATCGCCTCGTCCGGCTGGATGGTGATGTAGCCGTCGCCGACGCGGGACGCGAGCTGCGTGGCCGCCGGGCCGAAGCCGGAGATGTCGATCGGGATCGGCTCGTCCGGGACCGTGTAGAGGCGGGCGTTCTCCACCGTGTAGTGCGGGCCGTGGTGGTTGACCTCCTCGCCGGTGAACAGCCGGCGCATCACCTGGATCGCCTCCTCCAGCATGTCCAGACGGACGTGGGCCGGCGGCCAGTGGTCACCCAGGATGTGCTCGTTGAGCGCCTCACCGGAGCCGACACCCAGCCGGAAGCGGTTCTCCGTCATCACCGCGCTGGTCGCCGCGGCCTGTGCCACCACCGCCGGGTGCATCCGTACGGTCGGGCAGGTCACCGCCGTCTCGACCGGCAGGGACACCGCCTCGGACAGCGCGCCGATCACGGACCACACGAACGGGCTCTGGCCCTGCTCGTCGTTCCACGGGTGGTAGTGGTCGGAGATCCACAGCGCCTGGAATCCGGCCTGCTCGGCCATCCGCGCCTGCTCGATCAGCTCGGCGGGTCCGTACTGCTCGCACGAGAGGAAGTAGCCGTACTCGGGCATGGGGGGTTGCCTCCGCGACGTCGGCGGTCCGTATCCCGCACCGGGTACCCGGGCGCGGGTCCGGAAACCGGCGGCGCTCGGCCGAGAGGGCCCCGCCGGACGTTTGGGTGTCCTGGCCAGGGGGACGCGGAAGGCTCCCGAGCTACGCGACAGCGCCGGAGGCGAGCGACCGTGAGTCGACCCCGCATCCTGATCGTCGGTGCCGGCTTCGCCGGGTACCGCACGGCACGCACCCTGTCCCGGGAGACCCGGGGCCGGGCGCACATCACCCTGCTGAACCCGACCGACTACTTCCTGTATCTTCCCCTGCTGCCCCAGGTCGCGGCCGGTGTCCTGGAGCCGCGCCGGGTCACGGTCTCCCTCTCGGACACGCTGCCGGACGTACGGCTCGTGCTGGGCGAGGCCGACCGGATCGACCTCGACGGGCAGACCCTGCACTACACCGGGCCCGAGGGCGACGGCGGCACCCTCTCCTACGACCGGCTGGTGCTCGCCGCCGGCAGCGTCAACAAGCTGCTGCCGATCCCCGGCGTCGCCGAGCACGCGCACGGCTTCCGGGGGCTGCCGGAGGCGCTGTACCTGCGCGACCACGTGACCCGGCAGGTGGAGCTGGCCGCTGCGGCCGACGACCCCAAGACCTGCGCCGCCCGGTGCACCTTCGTCGTGGTCGGCGCCGGATACACCGGTACGGAGGTCGCCGCGCACGGGCAGATGTTCACCGACGCGCAGGTCCGCAAGCATCCGCTGCGGCAGGGCATGCGGCCGCGCTGGATGCTGCTGGACGTGGCGCCGCGGGTGCTGCCCGAGATGGACGAGAAGCTGTCCACCACCGCCGACCGGGTGTTGCGGCAGCGGGGCGTGGACGTGCGGATGGGCACCTCCGTGAAGGAGGCCACGCCCGACGGGGTCGTGCTGACCGACGGCGAGTTCGTCGAGACCCGGACGCTGGTGTGGTGCGTGGGCGTACGGCCCGATCCGCTGGTCGAGTCCCTCGGGCTGCCGATGGAGAAGGGGCGGCTGCTCGTCGACCCGCACCTGCAGGTGCCGGGCCGGCCCGAGCTGTTCGCCTGCGGTGACGTGGCCGCCGTGCCGGATCTGGAGAAGCCGGGGAGCTATACGCCGATGACCGCGCAGCACGCCTGGCGGCACGGCAAGGTCGCGGCGGAGAACGTCGCCGCCTCGCTCGGCCTGGGCGGCGCGCGCAAGCCCTACCGCCATCGCGACCTGGGCTTCGTCGTCGACCTGGGCGGTGCGAAGGCCGCCGCCAATCCGCTCGGCGTGTCCCTGTCCGGAGTGCCGGCCGGTGCGGTGACGCGGGGCTACCACCTCGCCGCGATGCCCGGCAACCGCGTACGGGTCGCCGCCGACTGGCTGCTGGACGCGGTACTGCCGCGCCAGGCCGTGCAGTTGGGGCTCGTCCGGTCCTGGTCCGTGCCGCTGGACACGTCGTCGCCCGAGCTGGCCCGGGTGCCGGGCGGTCCGGAGCAGCGGCAGGAGGCGAGCGCCCGGTCGGGGCCGGGGGCGGCGATCGCGGCCGACACGTACGACGGGGGGACCGGCACCGGGTCCTTGCAGGGCCGGGCCGGAGACGAACCCGCGAAGGGGCAGCCCGGATCCAGGGCGACGCAGAACCAGCCCGGATCCGGGACCGCGCAGCGCCGCTCGGAGGAGGAACTGGCCAAGGGCCGCCCCAGTCCTGAACCGACCAGGAACTGGCCGACCGACGAGCCGGCCAAGGGACCGGTCGGGGGCGGGTCGGCGAAGGGGCAGCCGGGTGACGAGCCGTCGAAGGGGCGGCCGCGTGGTGACGCCACCAGGGGCCGGCCCGGTGGTGAGCCGGTCAAGGGGCCGCTCGGCGGCGAGCCGACGGAGGGGCGGCCGGGTGGCGAGCCGTCCAGGAGTCAGCCCGGTGGTGAGCCCGCCAAGAATCAGTCCGGTGATGAGCCCGCCAGGAGTCAGCCCGGTGGTGAGCCCGCCAAGAATCAGCCCGGCGGCGAGCCTGCCAAGAATCAGCCCGAGCCCGCCCCGCAGCCCCCGCCCGATCAGCCACCCCCCGGACCCGGCACCGCCCCCGGCCCCGTCAAACGATCCGACGTCCTCCCGGACGACTCCGCGAAAGGAGACTCATGAACACCGGTGAACTCACCGACCTCGGACAGCAGCTGCGCGTGGACAGTGTCCGCGCTGCCGCCGCCGCGGGCTCCGGGCACCCGACGTCCTCCATGTCCGCGGCCGACCTGATGGCCGTGCTGCTCGCCCACCACCTCCGCTACGACTTCGACCGCCCGGCCCACCCCGGCAACGACCGCTTCGTCCTCTCCAAGGGGCACGCCTCCCCGCTGCTGTACTCCGCGTACAAGGCGGCCGGCGCCATCGACGACGAGGAGCTGCTCACCTTCCGCAAGCTGGGCAGCCGCCTGGAAGGGCATCCGACGCCGCAGCGGCTGCCCTGGGTCGAGACGGCCACCGGCTCGCTCGGGCAGGGCCTGCCGGTCGGGGTCGGCATCGCGCTGGCCGGTAAGCGGCTCGACCGCACCGGCTATCGCACCTGGGTGCTGTGCGGCGACAGCGAACTGGCCGAGGGATCCGTGTGGGAGGCCGCCGAGCACGCCGGGTACGAGCACCTGGACAACCTCACCGTGATCGTCGACGTCAACCGGCTCGGCCAGCGCGGCCCGACCCGGCACGGCCACGACCTGGACGCCTACGCCCGCCGCTTCCAGGCCTTCGACTGGCACACCATCGAGATCGACGGGCACGACCTGGACGCGATCGACCGCGCCTACGGAGAGGCCTTGTCCACCAAGGGCCAGCCCACCGCGATCCTCGCCCGCACCCTCAAGGGCAAGGGCGTCGAAGGCGTCCAGGACCGCGAGGGCCTGCACGGCAAGCCGCTGCCCGAGGCCGACGAGGCGATCACCGAACTCGGCGGCCCGCGCGACATCCGCGTCCGGGTGCAGGAGCCGCCCGCCGCCCGCATGCTGCACTCCGTCCACACCGGGGATTTCGAACTCCCGAAGTGGGACAAGGGCGAGGAGGTCGCCACCCGCAACGCCTTCGGCGAGGCCCTCGCCGCCCTCGGGACCGGCCGCGGTGACATCGTCGCCCTGGACGGCGAGGTCGGCGACTCCACCCGCGCCGAGTTCTTCGCCAAGGAGCACCCCGACCGCTACTTCGAGTGCTACATCGCCGAGCAGCAGCTGGTCGCCTCGGCGGTCGGGCTCGCGGCGCGCGGCTGGGTGCCGTACGCCGCCACCTTCGCCGCCTTCCTGACCCGGGCCTACGATTTCATCCGGATGGCGTCCATCAGCGGCTCCGGCATCAACCTCGTCGGCTCGCACGCGGGCGTCGCCATCGGCCAGGACGGGCCCAGCCAGATGGGCCTCGAGGACCTGGCGATGATGCGGGCGGTGCACGGCTCGACCGTGCTCTACCCCTGCGACGCGAACCAGACCGCGCGGCTCGTCGGCGCGATGGCCGGTCTGGAGGGCGTCCGCTACCTGCGCACCTCGCGCGGCGATAGCCCGGTGATCTACGGCCCGGACGAGGAGTTCCCGGTCGGCGGGAGCAAGCTGCTGCGCTCCTCCGACCGCGACCGGCTGACCCTCGTCGCGGCGGGCGTCACCGTGCACGAGGCGCTGGCCGCCGCCGACGCCCTGGAGCGGGAGGGCATCCGGGCGCGGGTGATCGACCTGTACTCGGTGAAGCCCGTCGACCGGGCCGCCCTGCGCCGGGCCGCGGAGGAGACCGGCTGCCTGGTGACCGTGGAGGACCACCACCCGGAGGGCGGCATCGGCGACGCGGTCCTGGAGGCCTTCGCCGACGGACGCCCCGTACCGCGCCTGGTCCGGCTCGCCGTGCGGAGCATGCCCGGCTCGGCCTCCCCGGACGAGCAGTTGCACGCCGCGGGCATCGACGCCGAGTCCATCGCCGCGGCCGGCCGGCTGCTGGTGGAGGAGGCGGTCGTGCCGTGAGCGGCGGCGACGGCACGCGCAGGGTGCGGGCGGGCCGCCGCACCGTGGAGGTCCACCGGCCGGACAAGGTGCTCTTCCCCGGCGGCGGGGACGCCAAGGAGTACACCAAGGGCGACCTGGTGGACTACCACCGGGCCGTCGCGCCCTTCATGCTGCCGCACCTGCGCGGCCGTCCGCTGATGCTGGAGCGGCACCCGGACGGGCTCGACGGGCCCATGTTCATGCAGAAGAACACCCCGGACCACTACCCGGAGTGGATCACCCGCGTCGAGGTCGCCAAGGAGGGCGGCACCGTCCGCCACGTCGTCTGCGACGACACCGCCACCCTCCTCTACCTGGCCGACCAGGCCGGCATCACGCTGCACCGCTGGCTGTCCCGCGCCGACAGCGTCGACCACCCCGACCGGCTGGTCTTCGACCTAGACCCGGCCGGGGACGACTTCGACGCCGTGCGCGAGGCCGCCCGGCTGCTGGGAGAGCTGCTGGACGAGCTGGAGCTGCCGTCGGCGCTGATGACCACCGGATCGCGCGGGCTGCACGTGATCGTGCCGTTGAACGGCCGGCACGACTTCGACGAGGTGCGCTCCTTCGCCCACGACGTCGCCGACACCCTCGCCGGCGCCCACCCCGACCGGCTGACCACCGCAGCACGCAAGAAGGACCGCGGTGAACGGCTCTACCTCGACGTGCAGCGCAACGCCTACGCGCAGACCGCCGTCGCGCCGTTCACGGTCCGGCCCCGGCCGGGCGCGCCCGTGGCCACCCCGATCACCTGGGAGCAGCTGGACGACCCGGAGTTGCACGCCCGCCGCTGGACCGTCGCCGACGCCGTCGAGCAGGCCCGCACCAACCCCTGGTCGGGTCTGCTGACCCGCGGCCGGGCACTGGGACCGGCCCGGCGGCGGCTGCGCGCCCTGCGCGGCTGAGCCACGCCCCGTGGCCGCCGGCGGGTGGCAGATGCATGCGCCCGTAGAGGTTTGGCGAACACTCTTGCGGCCACACGGAGGGGGAGGTGGCCATGTCGAACACAAAAAACACGCAAGAGTCGCAGGATTCACAGAAATCTCAGAACTCCCAGAATTCACGCAAACCGACTGACAACACGGCCGACGACCGGCCGAGCCCCATGGAAGTGCTGCGCCAGGCGCGCGGCCAGCTCGCGGAGCTCACCGGCATGACCGCCGAGTCCGTGTCGTCCTTCGAGCAGACCGAGCAGGGCTGGGCGCTGGAGGTCGAGGTCCTCGAACTCGAGCGGGTGCCCGACACGATGAGCCTGATGGCGAGCTATCAGGTGGAGCTCGACGCCCAGGGACAGCTCACGGGTTATCGCCGCGTCCGCCGCTACGAGCGGGGGCGGTCCGACCCGCGAAGGACCGGCGGTCACTAGGCCGCCCGACCGGAACCGCACCCACAGACAAGGAGGGACATCCGGCATGACAGTCGTACCGGCACAGCAGACCGGCGGCGGAGGCGGCAGCAGCGGTCTCTACGACGTGCTTGAACTTGTTCTGGACAGGGGGCTCGTCATCGACGCATTCGTGCGAGTCTCCCTGGTCGGCATCGAGATCCTCAAGATCGACGTTCGCGTCGTCGTCGCCAGCGTCGACACCTATCTGCGCTTCGCCGAGGCGTGCAACCGGCTCGACCTCGAAGCCGGGCCGCGCAAGGACCCGGGCCTGCCCGACCTGGTCGGGGAGATGACCGAGTCCGGCGCGCGCGGTAAGTCCAAGGGGGCGCTGTCCGGCGCCGCCGAGACCATCTCCGACGCCTTCAAGCAGGCGCGTTCCGAAGGCTCCGAGCAGGAGACCGAGTCCCGTCCGCGGACCCGCAAGAGCACGTCCGCCCGCCGGAAGGAGGAGCAGGAGTGAGCACCTACGTCTACGGCATCGCGGCGAGCTCGCACCCCGGGCTCCCCGAGGGCATGGGCGGCGTCGGCGACCCGCCACGCCCGGTGCGCATCCTGCGCGAGGGCGACCTGGCGGCCGTCGTCAGCGAGGCGCCCGAAGGGCTGCGGCCCAAGCGCAAGGACCTGCTCGCCCACCAGAGCGTGCTGAGCGAGGCGGGCGCGGCCGGGTGTGTGCTGCCCATGCGGTTCGGCAGCGTCGCCCCGGACGACAACTCGATCACCGGGGTCCTCGCCGAGCGTGCCGAGCACTACAAGGAGCGCCTGCGGGCCCTCGACGGCCGGGTCGAGTACAACGTCAAGGCCAACCACGTCGAAGAGGCCGTCCTGCACCAGGTGATGGCCGAGAACCCGGACATCCGCGGTCTCGCCGAGGCCAATCGCCAGGCGGGCGGCGGCAGTTACGACGACAAGATCCGGCTCGGCGAGATGGTCGCGGCAGCGGTCAAGGCCCGGGAGGCCGAGGACGGCGCCGCAGTCCAGCGTGTCCTGGAGCCGGTCGCCGAGGCCGTGAGCGTGGGCCCCGAGTCCACCGGCTGGCTGGCCAACGTGTCGTTCCTGGTGGACCGGGAGTCGGCCGAGACCTTCCTGGCGGCCGTGGAACAGGCCCGCAAGGAACTGCCGCACCTGGAGGTGCGGATCAACGGACCGCTGCCGCCGTACAGCTTCGTCGAACCCGGCCCGACCGAGTCGGCGGACACCGTGGCGAGCGGTTCGGACACCGGAGTGGGGTGACGACATGGGTCTGATCTCGGAGGTGCTGCTGCTGCCGTTCGCCCCGGTGCGCGGCAGCGCCTGGGCCATCAGACAGGTAGTCCAGGAGGCTGAGCGGATCTACTACGACCCCGCCACGATCCGGGCCGAACTAGGCCGCCTTGAGGAGCAGTTGGAGGCCGGAGAGATCACGGAGGAGGAGTTCGACGGCCTTGAGGACGACCTCCTCGACCGGTTGGAGATCGCTTCGCGCAGAAGCGCGGGAACAGGCAACGGGACAACACCATGAACCGAGTGGGACTGGGTCTCGCCATAGGGGCCGGATACCTCCTGGGACGGACCAAGAAACTGAAGATGGCGATGGCCGTCGGCGGCCTGGTGGCCGGGAAGAAGATGAACCTGAGCCCGCGCATGGTCGCGGACCTGGTCCAGCAGCAGCTGCGGAACAACCCGCAGTTCAAGGAGATCGGGGACCAGCTGCGCGAGGACCTGCGCGGGGTCGGCAAGGCGGCCTCCGGTGCCATGGTCGAGCGGCAGCTCGACGCTGTCGCCAACCGGCTGCACGGCCGTACGGCCCAGGTACGCGACCAGCTGTCGGGCGTGGTTCCCGGGGGGCCTGAGGCCGACGCCGAGGAGCCCGAGGCAGAGGAGCCCGAGGCAGAGGAGCCCGAGGCAGAGGAGCCCGAGGCAGAGGAGCCCGAGGCAGAGGAGCCCGAGGCAGAGGAGCCCGAGGCAGAGGAGCCCGAGGCAGAGGAGCCCGAGACAGAGGAGCCCGAGACAGAGGAGCCCGAGACAGAGGAGCCCGAGGACTCCGGGCCGGAGGAGGACGAGGAGCCGGCGGCGAAGAAGGCCCCGGCCAAGAAGGCACCCGCTAAGAAGACGGCGGGCAAGGCCCCGGCGAAGAAGGCCCCCGCCAAGAAGACCGCAGGCAAGAAGGCGGCGGCGAAGAAGACCAGGGTTGGGAACAGGGGCGGCAGCGCCCGGGCCCGGCTGCCGAAGGGAGGCGGCGAGTGATGACCGACACCCTCGGATCAGCGAGCTCCGCCGCGAACGGAGCGACGAAGAACCCGCTCACCGACCTGGCCCACAGCGAGGCCGCCGACCGGCTGAAGGCCGAGTTGCAGGAGTACGTCGCCGCCCAGGCCACCCGCATGCTGACCGGCGTGGGCCGCAAGCTCGGCGAGACCACCGGCAAGCTGAACGACATCGCCGAGGGTAAAAGCCCCGGTTTCGCCAAGCTCGCCCTCGACGGCGGCCGCAAGCTCGCCGAGGGCAAGAGCCCGCTGCGCGCCGCCCTGGAGACCGGCGGGTCGAGCATCAAGGACAAGGTCACAGGCGCCTTCAAGAACCTGGGCGGCGGCAAGGGCAAGCGCAAGCGCTCGGCGGGCAACAAGCCCACCGTCATCATCGAGCACATCGATGTCGGCGTACCGCTGCGCACGGCGTACGACCAGTGGACCCAGTACCAGGACTTCAGCACCTTCGCGAAAGGTGTCAAGGCCGCGAACAAGGCCGATGACACCACCTCGGACTGGCAGTTGAAGGTCTTCTGGTCCAACCGCAGCTGGAAGGCGCAGACGACGGAGCAGGTGTCCGACGACCGCATCGCGTGGACGTCGGAGGGTGCCAAGGGCACGACGAAGGGCGTGGTCTCCTTCCACAGCCTCGGCGACAACCTCACCCGGGTCCTGCTGGTCATCGAGTACTACCCCTCCGGCTTCTTCGAGAAGACCGGCAACATCTGGCGCGCCCAGGGCCGCCGGGCCCGGCTCGACCTGAAGAACTTCGTCCGCTTCATCACGATCAAGGGCAAGGCGGAGGACAGCTGGCGCGGCGAGATCCGGGACGGGGAGGTCGTCCGCAGCCACGAGGATGCCCTCGCCGCGGAGGAGGAGTCCGAGGAAGAGGAGCCGGAGGAGGAAGCCGAGGGCGAGTACGACGACGAGGCCCGGGACGAGGAAGAGGAGGACGAAGCCGAGGACGAGGACGAGGCCGACGCAGAGGACGAGGCCGACGTCGAGACCGAGGAAGAGGACGAACCTGAGGACGAGTACGAGGAAGAGGAAGAGGAAGAGGAAGAGGAAGAGGAGCCTGAGGAACAGTACGCCGAAGGCGGGAGCCGTCGATGACAACGCCCAGCAGGATGCCCGAACCCTACGGCCAGGGAAGCGGCGCCAACCTCGCCGACATCCTGGAGAGGGTGCTCGACAAGGGCATCGTCATCGCGGGCGACATCCGCATCAACCTGCTCGACATCGAACTCCTCACCATCAAGCTGCGTTTGATCGTCGCCTCGGTGGACAAGGCGAAGGAGATGGGCATCGACTGGTGGGAGACCGACCCGGCACTGAGCTCGCGGGCCCGCCGTGATGAACTGACCCGTGAGAACGCCGAGTTGCGCGAGAGGCTGGCCCGGCTGGAGGAACTGGAGCCCGGCCGCGCGCAGAAGAAGGAGGCACCGTGACCGGACTGCGGTACGTCTACGCCGTCTGCCGCCCCTTCGGCACGCCGCTCCAGTCCCAGCTCTCGGGGGTCGCGGGCGATCCGCCCAGAGCGCTGACCCACCACGGCCTCGTGGCCGTGGTGAGCCACGTACCGGAGCGGGACTTCGCGGAGGAACCGCTCCGCGCCCATCTGGAGGACCTGGACTGGCTCACCGAGACCGCACGCGCCCACCAGGGGGTCATCGACGCGCTCACCACCGTCACGACCCCGCTCCCGCTGCGGCTCGGCACCGTCTTCCGGGACGACAGCGGCGTACGCACGATGATGGAGGCTCGCGAAGAGGACTTCCGGCGCACCCTCGACCGGCTGGAGGGCCGGGTCGAGTGGGGCGTGAAGGTGTACGCCGAGTCCGAACCGCAGGAGAGCGCCCGGCCCGCGCAGAAAGCCGCGTCAGGCCGCGACTACCTGCGGCAGCGGCGTATGCAGACCCGGTCGCACGAGGAGATGTGGCAGAAGGCGGAAAGCTTTTCGACTCGGCTGCACGAGAAGCTTTCCGCTTTCGCGGAGGATTCCCGGCTGCATCCCCCGCAGAACCCCGCGCTTTCCAAAGTGAGCGGGCGTAACGTACTGAACGCCGCGTATCTCGTGCCGCGCGCGCATTCCGAGGAATTCGTGGAAATGGTCGACCGTACGAAGGGCGAGGTGCCCGGAATGCGTGTCGAACTCACCGGCCCCTGGGCGGCGTATTCGTTCGCCGGGGAGATCACATGACCGACGGGAAGAATCCGTGACCGTAGTGGAACGCCGTGAGGTCGCCCTCGTGGACCTGCTCGACCGGCTGCTCGCCGGCGGCGTCGTGATCACGGGGGACATCACGCTGCGCATCGCCGACGTCGACCTCGTCCGTATCGACCTCAACGCGCTCATCAGCTCGGTGAACGCCCAGGTTCCCTCCCCGTTCGAGGAGTTGCTGTGACGTCGTCCGACCAGCCCGCGCACAGCCCGCGGCCGCGCCGCAACCGGCTGGACCTGGAACCCGACACCGTCGAGCGTGACCTGGTCAAACTCGTGCTCACGGTGGTGGAGTTGCTGCGCCAGCTCATGGAGCGCCAGGCGCTGCGCCGCTTCGACGTGGGGGATCTGAGCGAGGACCAGGAGGAGCGGATCGGCCTCACGCTCATGTTGCTGGAGGAGCGGATGGCGGAACTGCGCGACCGCTACGGACTGCGGCCCGAGGACCTCAATCTGGACCTCGGGCCGCTCGGACCGCTGCTGCCCCGCGACGGGGGCTAATTCACCACCTGTACCAGCGGCCCCTGCCTCCGGCCGCCGACGTACCACGGACGAAGAATCCCAGCAGCCACAGAACGAGAACCGCCAGAGCGATCCACCAGAGAACCTTTACTGCAAATCCGGCACCGAACAGGACCAACGCCAGAAGCAGTACCAGCAGGATGGGAACCATAATTCGAACCTCCTGCTTTTAGGGTGTCCCCGAATCGGTGTTTCAGGCGTCCTTTCGGCAGAGAATTTCTCCGTGCAGGACGCTGAACCAGCCGTCCTCGCATTCCCCCCACTGCCGCCAGGCGTCGGCCACGGCCCGCAGTTCCGCCTCGCTCGCGTGCCCGCCCTGCCGGGCCCGGTCCGCGTACGCCGACGCCAGCGTCCGGTCGGCCCACAGCCCGCTCCACCAGGACCGCTCCTCAGGCGTGGCGAAGGTCCAGGTTCCGGAGGTCGCCGTGACGTCCGTGAACCCGGCCCGCAGTGCCCACGCCTTCAGCCGGCGCCCGGCGTCCGGCTCGCCGCCGTTGGCGCGGGCGACCCGGCGGTAGAGGTCCAGCCAGTCATCGAGCCCCTCGGACGCCGGAAACCAGGTCATGGCCTCGTAGTCGGCGTCCCGCACGGCGACCAGCCCTCCAGGCTTCAGTACCCGCCGCATCTCGCGAAGCGCCCCCACCGGATCCCCCACGTGCTGCAGCACCTGGTGGGCGTGCACCACACAGAACGTGTCGTCCGGGTGGTCGAGGGCGTGCACGTCGGCGACCGCGAAGTCGACGTTGGCCAGCCCTCGCCCGGCAGCCGTGGCCCGCGCCCGCTCCAGGATCTCCGGCTCCCGGTCTACGCCGGTGACATGACCGTCGGGCACCAGTTCGGCCAGGTCGGCGGTGATGGTGCCCGGCCCGCACCCGACGTCCAGGATCTTCATGTGGGGGCGGAGCGACGGCACCAGATACGCGGCCGAGTTGGCGGCGGTCCGCCAGGTGTGCGAACGGAGCACCGACTCGTGGTGCCCGTGCGTGTAGACGGCGGTCTCCCGTGGTTCCGGCATGGCGGATCCCACCCCTTCGTGTCGGGTCGGCATGGGATCACCGTACGCAGTTCGGCCGCATTGTGAGACCGCATTCCCGTCATATGGACTGACGGGGTGTCAGTGCGGTGTCAGTCGGACGGGATCGGCCGGCCGGTAGACGGTCAGCGCCTCGGGCAGCTTCTCCAGCGTCACGCGGCCCTCCACCTCGGTGACTTCACCGTCGTAGGCGAGGAGCGTGCCGGGCGCCACGTGGTCCAGGCGCAGTCGTCCCACCTGGACGGCGGCGTGGGCGGGGGAGCGGGTCAGCGGCCCCGCGAGGGCGGCGGCGAGCAGCCGGACCGCCGGCCGGCGCCCGCCGTGCACGACCCGCACGTCCAACTGCCCGTCCGCCATGTCCAGCCGGCGCCCGGGCGCCAGCCCCATGCGGTGATAGGTGCCGTTCCCGGCGAACAGCAGCCACAGCGGATGCGTACGGCCCTGAACCTCGGCCTCCAGCGGGTGCCGGTCGGCCCGCAGCACGCGCAGGGCCGCGAGCACGCCGGCGGGCCAGCCGCCGATCCGGTGCGACCAGCGCTCCCGCTCGCGCACGAGCTCCGGGTAGACGCCGACACTGCACGTGTTGAGGAAGACGCCGTGCTTCCCGCCGCAGGAGTACCGGCCCACGTCCACGCGCACGGCGTCGCCCGCACACAGCGCGCGGGCGAGATCGCGTACGCCCTCGATGCCCAGGTCGTAGGCGAAGTGGTTGAGGGTCCCGCCCGGCAGCACCGCGAGGGGCAGGCCGGAGCGGAGCGCGGCACGGGCGGCTGCGTTCACGGTGCCGTCCCCGCCGCACACGCCGAGGACCCGGGCACGGGTGGCGGCCTTCTCCAATTCGGCGGGCACGTCCCCCGGTTCGCACTCGACGACCTCGGCCCGGGGGAGGGCGTCCCGCAGGGCACGGACCCGCTCGGCGCTCCCGGCGCCGGTGTTCGCCACCAGCACGAGTCCCTCGCCGTCCGGCAGTGCCGGGACCTCGGCGCGGGACCGGGCCGGCGGGGCGACCTGACCGCGCGTCGGCACCATGCCCCGTACGGCGAACGCGGCACCCACGCCCAGGGCGGCGCCCGCCAGGACGTCGCCCGGGAAGTGCGCGCCGCTGTGGCCGCGAGCGAGGGCGGCGGAGGCGGCCACCGGGGCGACGACCGTGCCCCAGGCGGGGGACTCCAGGGCGACACCGGTCGCGAAGGCGGCGGCCGATGCGGCCTGCCCGGAGGGGAACGCGGTGGAGGCCGGCCGCCGCTTCAGCTGCCGCGCCGTCGGGACAGTGCGCTTGCCGAGCGCGCTGACGGTGAGGGAGGCGAGGCCGAGCGAGGCCAGGCCGCGGGTCGCCGCGCGGCGGGCGCGGGGGGTGCGGGTCGCCGCGAGGGCGGCGGCGGCAGCGAACCACAGGGCGTCGTGATGCGCGGTGCGGCTCAGGCGGGGCAGGACGGCGGGCGTCATGGGGTGCGGGTACCCGGAGGGGGGTGGACACACCGGCCCTCCACGGGCAGGCTCAGGGTTGATCATCGCGACCGAAGAGGGGGATCCGAGGTATGAGCGGGCGAGTGACGGCGGTCAGCAGCAACGGGGAGTACTCGTTCACCAAGCCGAACCGGGACAGCATCAGGCTGCTCGCCGGGCTGGGTGTGGAGGGGGACGTGCACGCCGGCGTGACGGTCAAGCACCGGTCGCGCGTCGCGCAGGATCCGACCCAGCCGAATCTGCGCCAGGTGCACCTCATGCACGAGGAACTCTTCGAGGAGGTCGGTGAGGAGGGGTTCAAGGTGGCGCCCGGCGAACTCGGCGAGAACATCACGACGCAGGGCATCGATCTGCTCGGTCTGCCGGCCGGCACGCTGCTGCGCATCGGCGACACCGCGGTCGTGGAGGTGACCGGCCTGCGCAATCCCTGCCTCCAGATCGACAACTTCCAGGACGGGCTGCTGAAGCGGGTCGTGGGGCGCGACGAGGCGGGGAACGTCGTGCGCAAGGCCGGGATCATGAGCGTGGTGCGGGAAGGGGGCGTGGTGCGCCCCGGCGACGCGATAGCGGTTGAACTTCCTGCGGGGCCACACAGGCCCCTGGAGCGGGTCTGACCGTTGTCGCTGGGGCCGGGTGGGTCCGCAGCCCGGCGGAGCGGGATGCCGCTGTGCCCACCCGTGCCGCCTGGGGGTACCTCCCAGGCCCTTGAGGCACTGGGGGAGGCACGACTGCCCGCAGCTGGGTGGAAATGGGTTTGCCCGGGGCGGCGTCCGGCGCACAGAATCGCGCTCATGGGTCACCTCGAAGCCGCGCATCTGGAGTACTACCTGCCTGACGGAAGGGCGCTGCTGGGTGATGTGTCGTTCCGGGTCGGGGAGGGGGCCGTCGTCGCCCTCGTGGGGCCCAACGGGGCCGGGAAGACGACCCTGCTCCGCATGCTCGCCGGTGAGGTCAAGCCGCACGGCGGGACCGTCACCGTCGGCGGCGGACTCGGCGTGATGCGGCAGTTCGTCGGATCCGTACGCGACGAGAGCACCGTACGGGACCTGCTCGTGTCCGTCGCCACCCCCCGCCTCCGCGAGGCGGCCCACGCCGTGGACACCGCCGAGCACGCCATCATGACCGTCGACGACGAGGCCGCCCAGCTGAAGTACGCCCAGGCCCTCTCCGACTGGGCGGAGGCCCGCGGCTACGAGGCCGAGACGCTGTGGGACATGTGCACCACGGCCGCGCTCGGCATTCCCTACGAGAAGGCGCAGTGGCGTCAGGTCCGCACCCTCTCCGGCGGCGAGCAGAAGCGGCTCGTCCTGGAGGCCCTCCTGCGCGGCACCGACGAGGTGCTCCTCCTCGACGAGCCCGACAACTACCTCGACGTCCCCGGCAAACGCTGGCTTGAGGAACGGCTCGCCGAGACCCGCAAGACCGTCCTCTTCGTCTCCCACGACCGCGAACTCCTCGCCCGCGCCGCCCAGCGGATCATCTCCCTGGAACCCGGCCCCGCGGGTGCCGACGCCTGGGTGCACGGCGGTGGTTTCGGCACGTACCACGACGCCCGCCGACAGCGGTTCGAGCGCTTCGAGGAACTGCGCAGGCGATGGGACGAGAAACACGCCCAGCTGAAGAAGCTGGTGCTGACGCTCCGTCAAGCCGCCGCCGTGAGCCATGAGATGGCCTCTCGATACGCCGCCGCCCAGACCCGGCTGCGCAAGTTCGAGGAGGCCGGCCCACCGCCCGAGCCGCCCCGCGAGCAGGACATCAGGATGCGGCTCAAGGGCGGCCGCACCGGCGTAAGGGCCGTCACCTGCGAAGGACTCGAACTCACCGGTCTGATGAAGCCCTTCGACCTGGAGGTCTTCTACGGCGAACGCGTCGCCGTCCTCGGCTCCAACGGCTCCGGCAAGTCCCACTTCCTGCGCCTGCTCGCCGGCGGCGACGTGGCGCACACGGGCACCTGGAAACTGGGAGCCCGGGTCGTCCCCGGCCACTTCGCGCAGACGCACGCGCACCCGGAGCTGGAGGGCCGCACGCTGCTCGACATCCTGTGGAAGGAACACGCACAGGACCGCGGCGCGGCGATGTCCCGGCTGCGCCGCTACGAGCTGACGAACCAGGCCGAGCAGACGTTCGACCGCCTGTCCGGCGGCCAGCAGGCCCGCTTCCAGATCCTCCTGCTGGAACTCCAGGGCGTGACGGCGCTGCTGCTCGACGAGCCGACCGACAACCTGGACCTGGAATCCGCGGAGGCACTCCAGGAGGGCCTGGAGGCCTTCGACGGCACGGTCCTCGCGGTCACGCACGACCGTTGGTTCGCCCGCTCCTTCGACCGCTACCTGGTCTTCGGCAGCGACGGCCGGGTCCGGGAGACCCCGGACCCGGTCTGGGACGAACGCAGGGTGGAACGGGCCCGCTAGGACCCGGCTCGTAGGGGGCCGGCTCGTAGGGGGCCCGGCACCCCGCTCACTTCCAGCGGAGCAGCGCCCCGAGGCCGCCGGCCGGAACCTCGCGCTCCGCAACGGCCAGTGCCGCCGCGTCCGTGGCCACGGCCGACCGGATCAGCGCGTCGTCCGCCCGGGCCGGCCAGGAGTGCTGCTCGCCGAGGATCTTCAGGTCCGTACGCCGCACCGCGACCTGGTCCGGGTCCTCGCCGATCCACACCTCGCGGTGCGCGTCCGGCCCGTCCGGCCTGATCAGCAGCTCGTCGATGCGGTGCTCACGCGCCGCCTCGATCAGCGCGGGCACGCCCTCCACGGCTCCGGAACGGCCCTCGTCGTCCGGGTTCCGGGCGGCCCGGAACCGCTCCAGCTCCGCCTCGGCCTGCCGCGCCACATGCTCGGCGCGGGCCCGCTCCACGTCGTCGTCGAGGAGCCGGCTGCCGCTGCCGTGCGGCGCCTCGACGACGAGGTCGTGCAGCCGCTTGGGCAGCCGCTCGTGCACGGACCGCCGCTCCCGGTCCTCGCCGACGAGAATCAGCAGGTCGGCGCGGGTCTCCTCCTGGCACACGGCGAGCGCGTCGGCGATCTCCGCGGCGTTGTGCTCCCAGGTGTTCTCCACTCGCAGCTGGAAATGCCGCTCGGACCAGTCCACGGAGCTCGTCCGGTGCACCGGCCACTGGCGCCCGGTGATGCTTCCGGCGCCCTCGCTGCCCAGGGCGCTGCGCAGCTCGAAGTCGGCGCCCTTGCGGTCGACGTACGCCACTACGCACACCGGGTCCTCGCCGGCCAGTTCCAGCAGCGGCGTCACACGCGGCAGCGGGGCCCATTCGGCCCAGTCACCGCCCTGCGGGGGACGGGCCAGCGGCGGGTCGAGGACCACCTCGCCGGCGCGGGCGAACAGGGCCCGGCCGTGCGGTTCCGAAGAGTGCCGCAGGTCCTCGATCGCGCTCTGCACGGCCCGGCAGGTCGCCTCGTCCGCGCCCTGGTCGGCCAGCTGCCTGGCCATCGCCTGGGCCGTCAGCTGCCGCTCGTGGGGGGTGGCCTCCGTATGCCGGGAGGTGTCGACGTACACCGAGGCCCAAGGCCCGGGGTGTTCGTACAGTGGGTGCAGAAAGGCGAGATCCATGGCTCCCTCCCGGATGCCGCTCGGGGGTAGTGCTCAGTTGCTCCCGGGGCGGGTACCCGGACCACATGAACGAACACGAAGAGCGGGGCAACACCATGACCGGAGTGGACCCTGACCGGTTGGACGACCAGCAGCTCATGAAAGAGCTGGAGACCATCCACCGCACGCGCCACGACACGCTGCTCTACGGCTCGAACGACGCGCTGCGGGCGCACAACGAACGCATGGCGCAGCTGGAGGGCGAGTTCCTGCGCCGCAACCCGAGCCGCCCGGTGGCGGCGGGCCGCACCCGCGAAGGGGCCCGGGAGCGGGGAAGCGGGGAGTCGACGACCCCCACGACCCCCGGCACCTGAACCCTGCCAGACCAGCACCGAAGCGACACGCCCCGGCGGTCAGCGGCGCAACGCGCCCCGGCCGGAACCGGTAGATCACACCCGGGCCGGCACCGCCCTTCACGAGCGGGTTCACGTCGGCATGAGGCGGGCTGCTCCGCGCCGCCACCACCCGACTGATCCGCACCACACAAGCGCCCCCGGCCCCGCAGGCGCTTCGCGCGCGGACCGGCACCGCCCGCACGACCGGCATAGCATCGGCACAGGGCGAGCCCTCCGCACCGGCGCAAGCCGGCCTGGTCCGCACTCCACAAGCGTGTCGCGCCCCGTACCGGGGCATCGCGCGCGGGGGTCCGCCCCGGCACAACACGACCCGGCCCGCGCCGCCCGAGCGCAAGTCCCGGCCCGCGCCGCAGAAGCGCGCGGCCTGACCCGTACCGGCGCATCGCGAACGGGTCGGACATCGGCGCAACCCGAGCCGCCCCCCAACCGGCGCAACCCGAGCCGCCCCCTGCACACCACAAAAACGAGCCGGGCCGCGCCCCCACAAGCGCGGCCCGGCCCTGCCCCCCTGCCCCCCGGCTCAGTGCCGCACCGGCCCCCGCCCCCAATGCCGGTGCGCCGCGATGGCGGCGCAGAACGTGTTCAGGAACTCCTCGCTCGCCGGCCCCGGCGACGTGTCCGTCACCACGCCCTGGTCCGCGACCACGCGCTGGAACTCCGTCGACAGCCTCAGCCCCTCGGGCTCCAGCGCCGACAGGACGCCCACGCCCGAGCCGAGCGCGCCCACCGGCTTGCCGTGCCGGTAGGCATCCCGCACGAACCGCACCGCGTCCGGGTCGGCGACCGTCGGCGGGGTGCCGACGGGCCCGCCGGGCAGCAGCACGGCGTCGTACAGCACGGACGCCACGGTCGGCAGGGCACGGTCGACCGCGTACGTCTCACCGTCGGACCCCTTGATCGTCCCGTCCGTCGGGGCCAGCGCCTCGACGATCGCCCCCTCGGCGGCCAGCCGCTCCCGCACGGAGGTGACCTGCTCGGCGTCCACGCCGTCGGTGACCAGCACCGCGATCTGCCGTGTCCGGATCGAACCGTCCCCGCGCAGCGACTCCAGGCTGAGCGCGGGGGAGGCCGACTTGGACGCGGCCTCGGCGGCGGACGGCTCCGGCACCCCGACGCCCCGCGCCACCTGCACCGCCAGCTCCCCGTCGACCTTGGCCAGGTGCTCGACCGTACGTGCCCGCACGGTCATCGCGCCCACCTTGCCGAGCTCGAACCGGAACGCCTCGACGATGTGCTGCTTCTCCCAGTCCGCCATGCTGTTCCAGAACATCGCCGGCTGGCTGTAGTGGTCCTGGAAACTGGGACTGCGGCGCCGGATCTTGTGGCCGTCCACCCGTTCGGCGTAATGCGTGTACGCACTTCCCCCGGCGCCCGCGTGGGCCGGGCAGCCCCCGCCGAGCGAGTTCGGGAAGTAGTTCGTGCCGGAGTGGATCGCGCTCTGGTGGTAGCCGTCGCGCTGGTTGTTGCGCACCGGCGCGACCGGCCGGTTCACCGGCAGCTGCGAGAAGTTCGGCCCGCCGAGCCGGATCAGCTGGGTGTCCAGGTAGGAGAAGTTCCGCGCCTGGAGCAGCGGGTCGTTGGTGAAGTCGATGCCGGGGACGACGTTCGCCGTGTGGAAGGCGACCTGCTCGGTCTCCGCGAAGAAGTTCTCCGGGTTGCGGTCCAGCACCATCCGGCCGATCGGCCGCACCGGCACCTGCTCCTCCGGGATGATCTTCGTCGGGTCGAGCAGATCGAAGTCGAACGCGAACTCGTCCTCCTCCGGCACGAGTTGCACGCCCAGCTCCCACTCGGGGTATTCGCCCGCCTCGATCGCGTCCCACAGGTCACGCCGGTTGAAGTCCGGGTCGCGGCCCTGGCACTCCTGCGCCTCGTCCCACACCAGCGAGTGCACGCCGAGCCGTGGCTTCCAGTGGAACTTCACGAACGTGCCCTTGCCGTCCGCGTTCACGAACCGGAAAGTGTGCACGCCGAAGCCCTGCATCATGCGGTAGCTGCGCGGGATCGCCCGGTCCGACATCAGCCACATGATCGCGTGCAGCGTCTCGGGCTGGAGCGACACGAAGTCCCACAGGGTGTCGTGCGCGGACGCGCCCGTCGGGATGTCGTTGTGCGGCTCGGGCTTCACCGCGTGCACGAAGTCGGGGAACTTGACGCCGTCCTGGATGAAGAAGACCGGGAAGTTGTTCCCGACCAGGTCGTAGTTGCCCTCGGAGGTGTAGAACTTGGTCGCGAAGCCGCGCACGTCCCGCACGGTGTCGGCCGAACCCTTGGGGCCCTGCACGGTCGAGAACCGTACGAACACGGGCGTGCGCACGGCCGGGTCCTGGAGGAACGCCGCACGGGTGAACTCCGCGCAGGACTCGTACGGTTCGAAATAGCCGTACGCGCCCGCGCCCCGCGCGTGCACCACCCGTTCCGGGATCCGCTCGTGGTCGAAGCGGGTGAGCTTCTCCCGGAAGTGGAAGTCCTCCATCAGCGTCGGCCCGCGCTCGCCCGCCGCCAGGGAGTCGTCGGTGTGGTCGACCTCGACTCCCTGGTCGGTGGTGAGCGGCCCGCCGGCCGGATCGTCCGCCTTGAAGGCCTCGCGCTGTTCCTGTTTCCGGTCGGCGGGAGACACCATCAGGCGGCCTCCTCGGCGAAGACGTCGAGGAAGGTTTCGCAGAACGCCTTCAGGTCGTCCGGCTTACGGCTGGTGACCAACTTGTTGGCACCGTGGTCACAGACCTGCACCTGCTCGTCGACCCAGGTGCCGCCCGCGTTGCGGATGTCGGTCCGCAGGCTCGGCCACGAGGTCAGCGTCCGGCCGCGTACGACGTCCGCCTCGACCAGCGTCCACGGCGCGTGGCAGATCGCGGCCACGGGCCGGCCCTGCTCGAAGAAGTCCCGGACGAACGCGACTGCCTTGTCGTCCATCCGCAGGAAGTCCGGGTTGGCCACACCGCCCGGCAGCACCAGCGCACCGAACGAGCCCGGAGCGGCCTCGCCCACCACCTCGTCCACGGGGAAGGTGTCCGCCTTGTCGAGGTGGTTGAACGCCTGGATCTCCCCCTGCTTGGTCGACACCAGCACGGGCTCGTGACCGCCGTCCTTCGCGGCCTGCCACGGATCGGTCAGCTCGACCTGCTCGACGCCCTCGGGTGCCACCAGAAATGCGATACGCATGATGCTCAACGTCCTTTCCCGGAGCGCGCGGCGCTCCAGCGCGCCGCGTCGCTCCTCGCTTTCTTGTCGTTCTTGCGGTTCCTGCGGCCCGCCCGCACGCACCGCAGCAACTCCTCGCCGTACGGCAGCAGCACGCAGGTGCCGATCGCCGCGGCGATGCCGGCCAGATAGCCGCGCGACAGCGGCCGCCGGCGCGGCACCAGCCGCCACGCGTCGGGGTCCCCGCGGCCGCCGCGCAGCAGCGACTTCACCTGGTCGGCGTGCAGGCACATCAAGGAGGCCAGCGCCCCGAACGGCAGCGACTCCAGAAAGCTGTGGATGTGCTGCTCTATGGGCTTGACCTCACGCTCGCTGTCGACGGCCGTACGGACGTCCCACAGCGCCGTCGCCTCGTGCACCGCGGCCCCGCCCAGCTGCACGCTCAGCAGCAGCGGGTTCACCTCGTAGCGCAGCGTCAGCGCGATCGGGATGCCGACCTCGGCCATCATCAGCGAGTGGATCAACGACTCCTTGGTGCCCGCGGTCTCCTCGATACGGGTCCGCCGGTGCATCACCCAGTCGGCCACCCCGGGCACGAACCAGCTGGGCAGCAGCCCGTACAGCAGGTAGCGGGTCGTGGCGTCACCGACGTCCACGGTGACGCCACTGGCCCTGATCTCCTTCGCCTGGTCGGTGCTCACACACCACCTCGGGCGTCCGGCTCGGCGCGGCTGATGTCGGCGAGCGCCGACGCGGGGTCCTCGGCCTCGGCCAGGTCGCCGAGGCTCACCATCCCGACCGGCAGCCCGTTCTCCACCACCGGCAGGCGGCGCACCGCGTGCTCGCGCATCAGCGCGGCCGCGGTCGTCACCCGCTCGTCCGGCGTCACCGTCACCGGATCCGGTGTGCACACCGACTGCACGCTCACCGTCATCGGGTCGGCACCGTCCGCCACCGCCCGCACCGTGATGTCACGGTCGGTGAGCACGCCGATCACGTCCTGCCCCTCGGCCACCACCACGTCGCCGATGTTCTGGGTGCGCATCAACTGCGCCGCCTCGACGAGCGAGGCGTCCGGGCGTACGGCGACCACACCCGGGGTCATCACGTCCTTCACCAACTCGGCCATCACTGAGGCCCTCCCTCCGTTCCCCGGCCGACGGGGGCACCGTGGGCGGTCGAGCCGCCCGCGGCACCCCCGTCACGGTCCCTACGCGTACTCCTCCGGTCCGGTCTCCCGGGCCCGGATCAGGGCCTGGGCCAGCTCCTGGACATTGCCGTAGCGCTCCTGGCGCGGCAGCCGCTCCAGGGCCTCGACGAGGGCGTCGGGCGCCTGGTGGCCGCGCAGCTCGCGGGCCAGGTCGCGCGCGCTCGCGGGGAACGCCCTGCGGCCCAGGATCCGGGCCAGCTCCAGGCGCACCGACTCCAGGGACGTGGGCGCACGGCTCGGCGTCACCGGCCCGTGCGCGACCTCGGGGTCGTCCTCGGCGGCCGGCTCCGGGTCGTGCCACTCCTCACTGCGGGTGGGGTGCCCGGACCTGAGCAGCCCCTGGAGTTCGTGCTTCATCTCGTCGTCACGGTGGACGCTCAGCCGGTCGCTGCCTCGCTGCATGTCTCCCTCCAGACGGTCGGGGGTCCGCACCGCGTACCCGAACACCGCGAGCCGACACGGGTTCGCCACCCCGGATCGGTGCCCTCCGCACTGGTTTGCGCCACGGCCTGCGGGAGACCCGGATCACACCCCCCACTCATCTCTGGGGAAGGACACGCCATGGCGATGCTCTCTGTGCTGCTTCCGGTGCTCATGCTCGGAGTGGTGCTGCTGCTGGGCCGCTACGAGGAGCTGCTGCTGCCGCAGGACGGCGCCGACCGGCGCGAACCGGTCGGCGTGCCCCCGGCGGCGGCGACCGCTACTTCTTCTCGCGCCCCGGCAGGAACTCCTGCATCTTCGCCTTGAAGCCCTGCTTGACCACCGATCCCCGGTCCGAGTCACCCTTCAGGATCGACGCGGCGGTCGCCTCCATCTGCTCCCAGGTGGCGTGCGGCGGGATCGGTGGGACGGCCGGATCGGTCAGGAACTCGACCACCGCGGGACCGTCCGCCTCCAGCGCGGCACGCCAGCCCGCCTCGACGTCCTCCGGCTTCTCCACCCGGATGCCGGTCAGCCCCAGGGAACGCGCGAACGCGGCGTACTGCACGTCCGGGAGCTGCTGTGAGGGCAGGAACTGCGGCGCGCCCTCCATGGCCCGCATCTCCCACGTGACCTGATTCAGATCCTGGTTGTTCCACACGGCGATCACCAGCCGCGGGTCCTCCCACTGGTGGCGGTACTTCGCCGCCGTGATCAGCTCCGCCATCCCGTTCATCTGCATCGCCCCGTCGCCCACCAGCGCGATCGCGGGCCGGTCCGGGTGCGCGAACTTCGCGCCGATCACGTACGGCACGCCGCAGCCCATCGTCGCCAGCGTGCCGGAGAGCGAGCCCCGCATGCCCGGCCGCATGGTCAGGTGCCGCGCGTACCAGTTGGCCGTCGACCCCGAGTCGGAGGCGACGATCGCGTTGTCCGGCAGCAGCGGGTCCAGGGCCCGGGCCACGTACTCCGGGTTGATCGGGTCGGCGTCGAGTTCCGCGCGGCGCTCCATGACCTCACGCCAGCGCGTCACGTTGGCGCACACCGTGTCGTACCACTCGCGCCCGCGGCCCTCCTCGATCAGCGGGATCAGCCGCTCCAGCGTGGCCTTCGCGTCGCCGACCAGGTTCACCTCGTACGGGTAGCGCATCCCGACCATGTGCGGATCGATGTCGATCTGCACACCCCGCGCCTTGCCGAACTCCGGCATGAACTGGGTGTAGGGGAAGGACGACCCGATGGTCAGCAGCGTGTCGCAGTCCCGCATCAGCTCGTACGACGGACGCGTGCCCAGCAGGCCGATCGAGCCGGTGACGTAGGGCAGTTCGTCGCTGAGGACGTCCTTGCCGAGCAGCGCCTTGGCGACACCGGCGCCGAGCAGCTCGGCGATCGACTCCATCTCGGCCCGCGCGCCGGCCGCGCCCTGGCCGACCAGGATCGCCACCTTGTCACCGGAGTTGAGGATCTCGGCGGCCCGCCGCACCGAGTCGTCGGACGGCACGGCCGTCCACGAGCTGCGGTCCAGGCTGGAGGGCACCATCTTGAACTCGTGCGTCGGCGGCGAGTAGTCGAGCTCCTGCACATCGCCGGGGATGATGATCGCGGTCGGACAGCGGCGCGCGTACGCCGTGCGGATCGCCCGGTCCAGCACGTTCGGCAGCTGCTCCGGCACGGTCACCGTCTCCACGAAGTCGGAGGCGACGTCCTTGTACAGCGTGTGCAGATCCACTTCCTGCTGGTAGGAGCCGCCCATCGCGGTGCGGTGCGTCTGGCCGACGATCGCCAGCACCGGGACGTGGTCCAGCTTGGCGTCGTACAGGCCGTTCAGGAGATGGATCGCGCCCGGCCCGGACGTGGCCGTGCACACCCCGAGACGGCCGCTGAACTTGGCGTATCCGACCGCTTGGAACGCGGACATCTCCTCGTGCCGCGACTGCACGAAACGGGGCTCGTTCTCGGCCCGGCCCCACGCGGCGAGCAGGCCGTTGATGCCGTCGCCCGGATAACCGAAGACCTGCTCGACCCCCCACTCGCGCAACCGCTCAAGGACGTGGTCGGAGACCTTGGTGCTCATGTACGACCTCCCGGACGTATGGGGACAGAGCCAGCTGTACGAGTCACCCTGCGCGACGGCGGAAAACCTCTCCGGGTTTGCGGGCGGGGGCCGGGGGCAGGCGCACCTCAGTGCTTCGGACAGGAGGCACGTCCGTGGGAGCGGCGAATCGCGCCGCCACCGGTGCTCCTGGTCCGCACCCAGTCGACGCGCTCCCACGGTGACCGTCCAACCCAGAGCACCAGCAAGGGAATTGCGACGCATCATGCCGATCCACACCAGCACGAAGCAGCACCCCCACGACGACGCCCCCGACACCGCCGACGCCTTCCGCAGGCTCGCCGCACTGCCCGACGGACCCGAGCGCGACGCACTCCGCGACGAGATCGTCGAGGCCTGGCTGCCCATGGCCGACCGGCTCGCCGGGCGTTTCCGCAGCCGCGGCGAGAGCTTCGAGGACCTGCGCCAGGTCGCGGCCCTCGGCCTGGTCAAGGCCGTCGACCGGTACGACCCCGAGCTCGGCAACGCCTTCGAGAGCTACGCCGTGCCCACCATCACCGGCGAGATCAAGCGGCACTTCCGGGACCACATGTGGACCCTGCACGTACCTCGCCGTGTCCAGGACCTGCGCAATCGCGTCCGGTTCGCCTCCCAGGACCTGTCCCAGACCATCTCCGGCCGGCGGCCCACCGTGGCGGAGATCGCCGAGCACGCGAAGCTGAGCGAGGAGGACGTCAAGACCGGCCTGGAGGCGCTGGAGAGCTTCACCGCCCTGTCCCTGGACGCGGAGCTGCCCGGCAGCGAGGACGGGTACTCCCTGAGCGACGCGCTCGGGTCGCCGGATCCGGCGCTGGACACGGTCGTCGACCGTGAGGCCGTGAAGTCGCGGCTGGCGGCGCTGCCGGAGCGGGAGCGGGCGATTCTGTACATGCGGTTCTTCGGGGACATGACGCAGAGCCGGATCGCCGAGGAGCTGGGGATCTCGCAGATGCACGTGTCCCGGCTGATCAGCCGGTGCTGTGGTCGGGTTCGGGAGCAGGTCATGCGGGATGTGGCGTAGCGCCGTGAGGGTCGTGGTGGTTCGGGCGTGTGCGGGCCGTGTGCGGCTGGTCGCGCAGTTCCCCGCGCCCCTGAAGGACGTCCGACTTCACCCGGTCGAGTGGTGCTGTCCCGCCAATGGGGCATGGCCGCGCGCGGCGTTGTAGCGGGCTGGCTGTGATGGCAGAAGGGCCTTTCTGCCGTCGCCCGAAGGAGTTCGCTCCATGCGCCGCACCCGTCACGCACTCTCCGTCGCCGTCCTGGCCGGCTCGGCCCTGGTCGGGTTCGCTCCGGTCGTGGCCGCCGAACCCGCCGCCGAACCCGCCGCCGAGGTCAGTCCGGCCACCGTGGAGCCCGGCGGCACGGTCACCGTCTCGGTCAGCTGTGATCCGACCGGGGGGCCGCCGCCCGACAGCATTGATGCGACCTCACAGGCCTTCGACGAGGGCACGGTCCCGTTGAACAAGGTGACCGGCAACGACGACGAGGTGTCCGGCCCGGCCTACCGGGGCACGGCCCGTATCGCTCCCGCGGAGAACTTCGAGGGTGATCCCGACGCCCTCGGCGAGGACTCGGAGTGGACCGTCGACGGCACCTGCCCGGCCGCTCCCGGCGGGGAGGGCACGCCGTGGAGCGCGACGTTCACCGTGGCTCAGGGCGGTGGCCACCACGAGCCGTCCCACCAGCCGACGCACGAGCCCGCCCACAAGCCCTGTCCCGACGAACCGCGCGACGAACCGCGCGACGAACCGTGGCACCACTCCGCCGAGTGCGGGGGAGCGGTCGTCCAGCGCGGGGTGCGCGCCGGTGACGGCGGTGCCTTCTCCGACTCCGTGCCCGCCCTGGTCGCGGGCGGCGTGCTGATCGCGGGCGCGTTCGGTGCCGCCGTGCACCGGCTGCGCAACCGGGAGAGCGACCCCTACCGCTGAGCCCAGGCGCGCACCACCGCCCCGCAAGCCCCCGCTTTCCCCGGCCCGGCCCGCTCAAGCTGTGACCGTCACAACCCGGCCGGGCGCCCATGGAGCGGCGGCGCCATGGGTACTCAGTGGCCGAGGACACGCGCGATACGGCTCGGACGAGGGCGACAGGACACGGCACCAGGCACTGCGGAGGTACGGATGCGGCGGACCGACCCGGAAGGTCACGGCCCCGTCCGGTTCGGGCCCCCGCTCCCCGAGGACGGACTGCCCGTACTGCCGGAGCTGTCCGCCGTGCTCGCCGCCGCGGCGTCCCGGGGCGACCACGAGCCGGCCGGCGGAGGACCGGCCCTGCGCGAGGCCGCCTGCGGCTACTGGGACCGGCGCGGACTGCACTGCGCCCCCGGCCGGGTGGCCGCCGGACCCGGCGCGCCCGCGCTGCTGCTCGCCCTGACCGCCGCCCTCGGCGGTGACGTCCTCGTGCCGAGACCCTGTGCCGCCTGGTGGGCGCCGTACGCCCGCCTGCTGGGGCGCCCCGTCTTCCACGTGCCGACCCCGCCGGAGAGCGGCGGTGTGCCCGACCCCTACGCCCTGCTGGAGACCGTGCGCCGGGTCCGCGCGGAGGGCGGTGATCCGCGCCTGCTCGTGTTGTCCGTCGCCGACGACCCCACGGCCACCGTCGCCCCTCCCGAGCTGCTGCACGAGACCGTCGAGGCCGCCCAGGGGGAGGGCCTGCACCTGGTCAGCGACGAGACCTGGCGCGACACCCTGCACGACCCGCACGACACCGTGCTGCTCAGCCCCGCCGAGATGCTGCCCGACCGGGTCACCGTCGTCACCGACCTGGCCGGTGCCCTCCTCCCGCCCGGCTGGCCGGCCGCGGTGGCCCGCTTCCCGGCCGGCGAGGACGCCGACGGCCTCCACGCGCGCGTGCTCGACGTCCTCACCGCGCTCGACGCCCGGGTCGCCGCCCCCGTCGCCGCGGCGGCCGTCTACGCGCTGGGGGAACCGGAACCGGTCACCGCGCGCGTCGCCACCGCCGTGCGCCTGCACGCGCGCCTGGCCGCCGAGGCGCACGCCGCCGTCGTCGCGGCCGGCGCCCTCGCCCGGCCCCCGCAGGCCGGCCGCCATCTGTACGTCGACCTCGCTCCGCTGGGCCCCGCGCTGAGCGCGCACGACGTCGGCGACGCCCAGGAACTGGAGGACTTCCTCACCGCCCGCCTCGGAATGCCCGCACCCGGCGGCCACCGCTTCGGCGACGAGCTCGAAGCCCCGCGCGTGCGGCTCTCGACCGGCGCACTGCTGGCCGGCTCCGACACGGAACGCGCGGAATGCCTCACCTCACCCACGCCGTTGGAACTGCCACACGTGCAGCGGGCGTTGATCCAACTGAAGTCGGCCTTCGACGATCTCCGCGACGACGCTCAGCGATGGGAGCCTCCTCGATGACGCAGCAGTCCGAGTCGACCACGAGCACGACCACTCGGGAAGCCGGCGACGCGGCCCTCCCGTCCCCCGTCGCGCCCCCCTACCCGCCGCTGGCCGAGCCGAGACCACTGGCCGAACGGCGGGTGTGGCCGCGCACGTTCCACGACCGGCTGACCGCCCCGCTCCCCGGACTGAGGGCCATGGCCCGCTTCGCCCGCGAGGGTGCCGTGAGACCGGGCCCGGAAGGCCTCGCCGACATCCCCCGGCTCCCCTACGCCCCCGGCCCGCTGCCCCGTGTGGACGCCCGCACGGTCGCCGTCACGTGGGCGGGACACGCCAGCTGGATCCTGCGCATCGGTGGGCTCACGGTCCTCACCGACCCGGTCTGGTCCCGCCGGATCCTCGGCACCCCGGCCCGCATCACCCCCGTGGGCGTCCCCTGGGAGGCACTGCCGCGCGTCGACGCCGTCGTCATCAGCCACAACCACTACGACCACCTGGACGCCCCCACGCTGCGCAGGCTCCCGCGCGACACCCCCGTGTTCGTCCCGGCCGGCCTGGCCCGCTGGTTCCACCGCCGCCGCTTCACCCGCGTCACGGAGCTCGACTGGTGGGAGGCGGCCGAACTCGACGGCGTCCGCTTCGACTTCGTCCCGTCCCACCACTGGTCCAAGCGCACCCTCACCGACACCTGCCGCAGCCTGTGGGGCGGCTGGGTCCTGACCGACCAGGAGGGCCGGCGCGTCTACTTCGCGGGCGACACGGGCTACGGCCACTGGTTCTCCCGCATCGGCCGCCGCTACCCCGGCATCGACCTCGCCCTCCTCCCCATCGGCGCCTATGACCCCCGCTGGTGGCTCAGCGACGTCCACTGCGACCCGGAGGAAGCGGTCCGCGCGGCCCAGGACCTGGGAGCGACCAGGATGGCCCCCATGCACTGGGCCACCTTCGTCCTGTCGGCGGAACCGGTCCTGGAACCCCTCACGCGGGTACGGGCGGCATGGGAAAAGACGGGCCTGCCCCGGGAGAACCTGTGGGACATGCCGGTGGGCGCTTCAAAGGTGCTTTAGGCAGGCAAGGGGCGCGGGGACCTGTGCGAACAACCACGACGAACCCGCACCCCGAAAACAAACAGAACCTCCAGCGGCGCTACCGAACCCGCCGCACCACACTCGGCACCACACTGATCAGCAAGGTCAGCGCAATCGCCGCGACCACACCCTCCCACGGCTCATCGAACAACGACCCCCCGAGAATCCCGATCAACTGATACGTCACGGCCCAGGCCAGACAGGCCGGCAGATTCCCCCGGGAAAACCTCCGCAGCGGCCACTTCGCCAGAAGACACGCCAGCATCACCGGAATCCGCCCCGCCGGCACCAGCCGCGACAAGACCAGCACCGCCACACCATGCTCGGCGAGTTTCGTCTGCGCCTGCTCCAGCCGATCCTCCGGTGCCCGCGCCCGGATCGCCTCCAGCCAGCGTGAGCCGTTCCTCGACTTCATCCCGCGCCGCCCCAGCCAGTACAGCGCGGCGTCGCCGAGGAACGCCGCCAGCGACGCCGTCACGAACACCATCGCCAGCGAGAACGGCGCCGTCTGGTGGACGGCGACCACAGCCGCCGAACTCACCAGCGCGCCCGTCGGGATCACCGGCACCAGCGCCCCGATCAGCACCAGCAGGAAAAGCGTGGGGTAGCCGATCGCCTGCTGCGTGGACTCCGGCACGACGGACGCCGGCGTGACGGCCGACACCGCGAGCAGAGGTACGGCGGCCTGCGCCACCGGCGAGGTCCAGATCACCGCGCGGCCTCGAGGCGCACGCTCTCCCCGTGCCCGAGCCGGTGCACCGCCACGCCGGGCGCGTGCCGCGCCGCGAGCCGCACGAACTCGTCGCCCGGCGCATGGAACTCGTGGGGGCGCACGGCGTCCATCCCGATCGGCCAGTACGTGCCGTAGTGCACCGGCACCGCACTGCGCGGCGCCAACTGCGCCAGGGCCTGAGCCGCCCGGCCCGCGTCCAGATGGCCCTCGCCCAGGTACGGCCCCCAGCCGCCCACCGGCAGCAGCGCCACCTCGACCGGCCCGACCTCCTCGGCCATGTCGTCGAACAGCCCGGTGTCCCCGGCGAAGTACGTCCGGGCCTCGCCGGCTATGACGTAGCCGAGCGCGGGGGAGCGGTGCGGTCCGAGCGGCAGCCGGCGTCCGTCGTGCCGCGCGGGCACGGCCCGTACGACGATGTCGCCGACCGGGGTCTCGTCCCCCGGCGCCACCTCGCTGACCCGCAGGTGCGCGAGCCGGCGCAGTCCCGGCACCGCCCGGCGCGCGCCCCGGGGCACGAGCAGGCGTGTGCCCGGAGCCAGCTGCATCAGCGACGGCACATGCAGGTGGTCGGCGTGCAGATGCGAGACCAGGGCGACGTCCGCCCGGTGGGCGCCGGGAGGCGGCAGGTCCCCGCGCCGGCGGCGCAGGTGCGCGAGCCGGCGTGCGAACAACGGATCGGTGAGCACGCGTACGTTCGAGTCCTCGACCGTGCAAGTGGCGTGACCCCACCAGGTGATCTCCACCGGCACTTCTTTGCCCCCTTCGCGCGACTCCCCGAAGCCTACGTGCAGGAGTAGGGTCGGCGGCGAAACCGGAGGTGAGGGGGGACGCCATGGTGCCGGTCAGGGTCACGGCGATCGCGAGTCTGACGCCGCTGGAGGAGCTCGACGACGATCCGTTCCTGGTCGACTCCCGCAGCCAGCACGCGATGTGCGCCCGCTGGGCCGCCGAGCGGGGCTATGTGATCAGCCGGGAGTTACTGGTCCGGGGGCTGCGTCCCGACCACTGCGCGCTGTGGGACGGCGTCCGCCCCGGCCTGGACCTGTTCGTGGCACCCAGCCGGAGAGTGCTGGAGAGCGCGCTCGCCTCCGTCGAGGAGTTCACCGCGGAGTGCGCGCGGCGCGGGGTGCGGGTCGAGACGGTCGGGCACGCGGAGCCGGCGTACGACGCGGCGATGAAGGCGTGCGTGCACCGCAGGCTGTCGATGCCCACGGCCGGCTACGACGGGCGCTGACGCGACGGTACCGGGGACACCCGGCGCCCCCGGAGCGTTGTGGCACTGTGGGTGAGGGTCCGTGGTGGCGACGGGCCGGGACGTGAGGTGGCGGGGCGTGCGGGGCGTGCGGTGGCGGCGGGTCGCCAGTCAGGTGGGGCGGAGCGTCGCCGTGTGGGCGGTCTCCACCCTCACCCTGCTCGTGCTCGCCGGGATCCTGCCCGACTTCCGGCTCCGCTCGGCCGACGGTGACAGCGCGACCGACATCGCCGTCACGGCGGCCTTCGGCGCCGGCGCCTTCGGTCTGCTGTCGGCCGTGGTCTGGCCGCTGCTCGTCCGGCTCCTGCTCCTCGTACCGGCGCTCGTGCTGGGCCTGCTGGTGTTCTTCCTCAACGGCGCGCTGCTGCTGCTCGCCCTGCGTCTCGACCCCGGGGAGCGCGGCACCGCCGCCCCGGAGACCGCCGTCGTGGTCGCCGCAGTGATGTCCGCCGTGGCGTCCGCCACCGGCGCCGCCCTGGCCGTCCGCGACGACGACGCCTACCGCCGCCGGCTGTACCGCCTCTCGGACCGCCGCCGCCGCTCCGGACCGCCCTCCCCGGCCAGCCCCGGCACGGTCTTCCTGCAGCTCGACGGCGTCGGCCACGACGTCCTGCTCGACGCGGTCGGCCAGGGCCTGATGCCCACCGTCGCCCGCTGGCTCGACATCGGCGACGGCGGCCGCCCCACCCACCGGCTCACCCCCTGGCGCACCGACTGGTCCAGCCAGACCGGCGCCAGCCAGCTCGGCATCCTGCACGGCAGCAACCACGACGTCCCCGCGTTCCGCTGGTACGAGAAGGACACCCGCGAGGTCGTCGTGTGCAACCGCCCGACCAGCGCCGCCGAACTCCAGCGCCGCGCCGTCGGGTACGCGGGGCACGGCGGCCTGCTCACCGTCGACGGCGCCAGCCGCGGCAACCTGTTCAGCGGCGGCGCCGAACAGCAGGCCCTCGTGCTGTCCATAGCCGCCCGCCGCCGGAGCCGGGAGAACCGCTCCCGCGCGGGCTACTTCGCCTACTTCTCCGACCCGGCCAACGCCGTGCGCACGGCCCTGTCCTTCGTCGCCGAGGTGGGCCGGGAGATCGGCCAGTCCACCCGCGCCCGCCTCGGCAAGCAACGCCCTCGCGTCTCCCGCGGCGGCCTCTACCCGCTCGTGAGGGCCTTCGCGACCGTCGTCGAGCGGGACGTCGTCGTGGCCGCCGTGACGGGCGACATGCTCGCCGGCCGCACCGCCGTCTACGCCGACCTCGTGGCCTACGACGAGGTCGCCCACCACTCCGGCCCGGCGAGCCGCGACGCGCGGAAGGTCCTCGAACGCCTCGACCGCTCCCTCGCGCTGATCGAGAACGTCGCCGAGCACGCCCCGCGTCCCTACCGGATCGTCGTGCTGTCCGACCACGGCCAGAGCCCCGGCGAGACGTTCCGCTCCCGCTACGGCCTCACCCTCGGCGACCTGGTGCGGGCCGGCTGCGGACTGCCCGTGCCGCGCCGCGCGGAGCGCACCCGCAGTGGCACGGAGGCCCGCGCCGCCGTGCGCGCCGCCCTGCGCATACCGGTCGAGGAGAGCGGTGAGCGGCACCGCCCCACGCGCCGCTCGGAGCCGATCGTGCTGGCCTCCGGCAACCTCGGCCTGGTCTCCTTCCCGGACGTCACGCACCGCATGAGCAAGGAGGAGATCGACGCCCGCCACCCCGCGCTGCTGCCGACCCTCGCCAACCACCCCGGCATCGGCTTCCTGCTGGTCCGCAGCGACGAGCACGGCGGGGTCGTCCTCGGCGCGTACGGCGCCGAGATACCGCTGGCCGACCTCGACGACAACCCGGGCCCGCTCGCCGCGTTCGGGCCGGGCGCCGCCGACGCGGTACGCCGTACGCACTCCTTCCCGCACACCGCCGACATCATGGTCAACTCCTTCCACGACCCGGCCGACGGCGAGGTCCTCGCCTTCGAGGAGCAGATCGGCTCCCACGGCGGCCTCGGCGGCGAACAGGGCAAACCCTTCCTGCTGTCGCCGCTCGGCTTCTCGGCGCCGGTCGACGAGGGGGAGGAACTCGTCGGCGCCGAACACGTCCACCGCGTCCTGCGCCGCTGGATGCGCGAGTCGGACGGCCCCCAGGTGCCGCTGGAGAGCAGCGAGGAACGCGCCGCCTGACGGCGCGGCTGCCGTTCGGCGCCAGAGGGCCGGTCTTCCGCGTGAGTTGAGCGGGAGTGTGATCGGATGGGGGCCAGGAACCCGGTCACGGTTCCGGATACTCATCGAAAGGATGCGTCATGGCAGCCACGCGCTCCGCACACACCGTGTGGGAAGGCAACCTGTTCAAGGGCAACGGCGTCGTCACCTTCGACTCCTCCGGCATCCTCGCCGAGCAGCCGGTCAGCTGGGCGGCCCGCACCGAGGAGCCGGGCGGGAAGACCAGCCCGGAGGAGCTGATCGCCGCCGCCCACTCCAGCTGCTTCTCGATGGCCTTCTCCAACATCCTCGACAAGGCCGGCACCCCGCCGACCAAGCTGGTGACCTCCGCCGACGTCACCTTCCAGCCCGGCGAGGGCATCACCGGCATCCACCTCACCGTCGAGGGCACCGTCCCCGGCATGGACGAGGCGGCCTTCCTCGCCGCCGCCGAGGAGGCCAAGGTCGGCTGCCCGGTCAGCCAGGCCCTCAAGGCCACGCCCATCACCCTGACCGCCAAGCTCGCCTGACCGGCCCCAGCCACCTCGCGCGGGCCCGCCCACCAGGGCGGGCCCGCGCGACGTCGTCGGTTCGCCGACCGCGCCCGGGGTATGAACCAGACGCTCTGCCGCCGGTCCGGAAGGAACGCGATGCTGCCGGGAACGTCCACCAGCGCGACGGCGCTCGACTCCGCCACCCGTGACCGGACCCGCGTCCTGCTGCTGTTCAGCCTCTCCGGCCGGCTCCGCCCCCGGGACACGGCACTCGGCGCCCTCGTCGACCGCTACGACTACGGCCGCTTCGCCTCCCACCTGATGACCAGCCAGGACGTGCTCCCCGTTCCGGTGCTCGACGAACAGGTCGCGCCGCGCCGGCTGCGGTTGCCGCACGGCGACCACGGCCTGGGCCTCGCGTCCCTGCGGATCCTCGTCGTCACCACCCCGCGCGGCGACGCCACCCTCGTCGTGGACTGCGCCTTCGCCGGCGAGACCACGGCCGGCGACCTCGCCGCCTGGCTGGCCACCACCTGCTTCGACCGGGAGCGGATCGAACTCGACGACCGCCCGCTCCTGACGGCGCTGACCGAACACCTCGGCGGCCGACCGCTCGCCCTCGGCCAGAACGTGCACCAACTTGTCTTCCCCGGCGGCCGGTTACAGCGCGAGCTGCTCAGCGCCGACGAGGCCCGCAAGGCGATCCTGCTGAACGAGATCGTCTACCGCGGCCGCATGCCCTGGAACCCCGCCACGCCCTACGACGCGAGCCTCGCGCCTCACCTAAGGAACCACGGGGTCACCCTGTCCGCCCTCGGCCGCGGCGTCTCCGTCCAGGCGGGCTGGGCCCCGCACGTCGAGAACGGCCTGATGCTCGTCGCGATCGGCATGATCTCCGCCCTGGCCGCGCTCCAGCGCACCCGGCTCGCCGCCTTCGCGACGATGAAGGCCAACGAGCAGGCCCTGACCGACTCGCCCACCGAGATCCGCTCCCTGATCTCCCGCCTCTCCGCGGGCGTCAACGAACTCCAGCTGGACCTCGCCTTCGGCGTCGAGGCCTACGTCGACAGCCTGCTGATCCCCGAGATGGTCATGGAGGCGTTCCAGTCCTCGCTGCGCGACGCGCTCGGCATCCGCGACAGCCTGGAGAACTCGGCCCGCATGGTCGAGCGCCTCACCTCGGTGATCAGCGCCCGCTCCGCGGCCCTGGACGCCGAGCTCGCCGAGCGCGACGACCGCCGGGACCGCACCGTCTCCGGCCTGGTCGCCGCCGCCACGCTGATCGCCCTGCCGCCCACCCTGCTGCTGGCCTTCTTCGGCGTGAACGGCACGAACGTCGACGATCACCGCTCCATCCTCGACCTGCGCGCCTACGGCACGGCCTACGCGCTGGCCTGGCTCCCCTTCGTGATCCTGGTCCTGATCGGCTACGTCCTGCTCAGACGGATCAGCACCCGCTCCGGCTCGCTGCTGCCGGCGCCCGACGACGACGCCGTACCCGTCCCGCCTCCGCGCTCGCCCTCCGGGAGCCGACGACCATGACGCCACGCCCCGCCGTCTCCGCCCACCGGGGCGGCTCCGAGCGCGCCGGACCCGCCACCTGGCAGGCGTACGAGGACGCGCTGGAGTCCGGCGCTGAGTACGCCGAGTTCGACATCCGCCGCACGAAGGACGGCGTCCTCGTCGTCTACCACGACCCCCGGGTCGGGCCCACCGGGCCGCCGCTGGCCACGCTCACGCACGCCGAGCTGAGCGAGCGGGCCGGCTACGACGTGCCGGTGGTGGACGAGGTCATGGCGCTGATCGCCGGGAGGCTCGTGGCGCACCTGGACCTCAAGGAGGTCGGCTACGAGCGGGAGGTGGTCGACCGGGCAGTGGCCCTGCTCGGCGTGGACGGGCTCGTCGTGACGTCGCTGGAGGACTGCTCCGTGGCCGCCGTCGCACAGGGCTTCCCCGGGGTGCGTACCGCGCTGTCCCTGGGGCGCGACCGCAGGGAGCTGGCCCTGGCCCGGCTGCCCGGGACCCGGCTGAGCGAGCTGTTCCCGGCCCGCCGCATCCGGGCCTGCGGGGCCGACGGCGTCGCCGTGCACCAGCGGCTGGCCAGGACCACCGTGCTGCGCGAGGCGACCCGCCGCGGCCTGTTCACCATGGTGTGGACGGTCAACGACGACACCTTGATGCGGGCCTTCCTCGCGCACCCGCGCGTGGACGTGCTCGTCACCGACCGGCCCCGGCGGGCCGTGGCGCTGCGCGGACCGGTCACCCCCTCGCGCCATTGACAACAGCGCACTCAAGTTTTGTGCTGGAAAGGGAGAGCGCCCTGGCGGAAGGGGACAGCGATGGGACGTGCGGTCGGGATCGACCTCGGAACCACGAACTCGGTGGTCGCCGTGCTGGAAGGCGGCGAGCCCACCGTCATCGCCAACGCGGAGGGGGCCAGGACCACACCCTCGGTCGTGGCGTTCGCCAAGAACGGCGAGGTGCTGGTCGGGGAGGTGGCCAAGCGGCAGGCCGTGACGAACGTGGACCGCACCGCCCGCTCGGTCAAGCGCCACATGGGCGACGCGCACTGGCGCTTCCCCGACCAGGGCGACATCGACGGCACCCGCTACCGGGCGCAGGAGCTGTCCGCGCGGGTGCTGCAGAAGCTGAAGCGGGACGCGGAGTCCTACCTCGGCGAGGACGTCACGGACGCGGTGATCACCGTCCCGGCGTACTTCGACGACAGTCAGCGGCAGGCCACCAAGGAGGCCGGGGAGATCGCGGGCCTGAAGGTGCTGCGGATCATCAACGAGCCTACGGCCGCCGCCCTCGCCTACGGCCTGGACAAGGAGAACGACCAGACCGTGCTCGTCTTCGACCTCGGCGGCGGCACCTTCGACGTGTCGCTGCTGGAGATGGGCGAGGGCGTCATCGAGGTGAAGGCCACCAACGGCGACACGCACCTCGGTGGCGACGACTGGGACCAGCGGATCGTCGAGTACCTGGTCAAGCGCTTCAAGGGCCAGTACGGCGTCGACCTCGCGGGCGACAAGATGGCGGTGCAGCGGCTGCGCGAGGGCGCCGAGAAGGCGAAGATCGAGCTGTCCAGCTCCACCGAGACGACGATCAACCTGCCCTACATCACGGCCTCCGCCGAGGGGCCGCTGCACCTCGACGAGAAGCTGACCCGGGCCCAGTTCCAGGAGCTCACCGCCGGCCTGCTCGACCGGTGCAAGGCGCCCTTCCACCAGGCGGTCAAGGACGCGGGGGTGAAGCTCTCCGCGATCAACCACGTCATCCTCGTCGGCGGTTCCACGCGCATGCCCGCCGTCACCGAACTGGTCAAGGAACTCACCGGGAAGGAGCCGCACAAGGGCGTCAACCCCGACGAGGTCGTGGCGCTCGGCGCCGCGCTCCAGGCGGGCGTCATCCGCGGCGACGTCAAGGACGTACTGCTGCTCGACGTCACCCCGCTGTCCCTCGGCATCGAGACCAAGGGCGGCATCATGACGAAGCTCATCGAGCGCAACACGACCATTCCCACCCGGCGTTCGGAGATCTTCACCACCGCCGCCGACAACCAGCCCTCGGTCGGCATCCAGGTCTACCAGGGCGAACGGGAGATCGCCGCGTACAACAAGAAGCTCGGAGTCTTCGACCTGACGGGCCTGCCGCCGGCGCCGCGCGGCGTGCCGCAGATCGAGGTGGCCTTCGACATCGACGCCAACGGCATCATGCACGTCTCCGCGAAGGACCTGGCGACCGGCCGCGAGCAGAAGATGACCGTCACCGGCGGCTCGGCCCTGCCCAAGGACGACATCGACCGCATGATGCGCGAGGCCGAGCAGTACGCGGAGGAGGACCGCCAGCGCCGCGAGGCCGCCGAGACCCGCAACCAGGCCGAGCAACTCGTCTACCAGACCGAGAAGTTCCTCCGCGACAACGGCGACAGGATCCCGGCCGACACGAAGACCGAGGTCGAGTCCGCCATCACCGAAGTGAAGGCGCAGCTGGAACAGCAGGCGGACACCGCCGCCCTGCGCGCCGGCGTGGAGAAGCTCGCCTCGGTCAGCCAGAAGATGGGCCAGGCGATGTACGCCCAGGCCCAGCAGACACCGACCGAGGAGCCCTCCGGCACCCCGCGGGACGAGGAGGGCGTCGTCGACGCGGAGATCGTGGACGAGGAGAAGGACCGGCGGGACGAGAAGGGCGGCGCCGCTTAGGGGTGTCCGCAGAGTCCCACCGGTCCAGAGCCTGCGCGGACGGACCGGCCGCGTCGCTGCGCTCGCCCGTCAGCGGAACGCGGCGACGTGGCGTCGGGCCCACTCGGCGAACGGGCGGGGCGCGCGGCCGAGGATCCGCTCGGCGTCGGGGCTGACGCGCTGCTCCGCGGGCGTGGGCTCCCCGAGGATGGACAGGGTCGTGTCGACCACGGGCCCGGGCATGAACCGCAGCATCTGGGCCCGGGCCTCGTCGGGCCGCTGTTCGAAGAAGCGCACCGGCTCGCCGAGCGCCTCACCGAGGTCCTGGGCACGTTGCCGGGGTGTGCTCAGGGCGGGGCCGGTCAACTCGTAGGTCTGCCCGGGGTGGTCCGGCTCGCGCAGCGTCGCGGCGGCGACCCCGGCGATGTCCTCCGGGTCGATGACCGGCAGTCCGACGTCACCGAACGGCGCGGCGACCGCCCGCCGGGTCCGCACGGACTCGGCCCAGGCGAACGCGTTGGAGGCGAAGCCGCCGGGACGCAGGATCACCCAGTCCAGGCCCGACTGTCTGACGGCGTCCTCGAGAACCCTCCCGAGGCCGCCGTGCGAGGCCGACTCCGGCCGCGTCGCGACTCCTTGGGAGGACAGCAGCACCACGCGTTCGACCCCGCCGGCCTTGGCGACGTCGAGGATGTGCCCGGGGTCCAGCAGGTGCGCGTCGGCTCCGCCGTTCTGCAGGAACAGCGCGTCGGCGCCGTCGAGAACGGGACGGAGAGTCTCCGCGTCGGTGAGGTCCGCCCTCCGGTGCGACACACCCTCCGGCACGTCCGCGGCCGAGATTCCCCGGGATGTCGCGGACACCCGCTCGCCGTCCGCCACCAGGATCCGTACGAGCGACCGGCCCACGTTCCCCGTCGCCCCCGTCACCACGATCATGAGCAACTCCTCTGTTTTTCAGTGCTGTTGCCGTGGCTCAGGACGCTAACACCGTCGATATAGTAGGTACCTAGAGGAAAGTGACTGCCCTGGGGGGAAGCGCATGGCGGGCGACACGAGGAGCCGGACGGAACCGGCCGCGACCGAAGCGGAACTGGCCTGCCCCATCGCCCCGGTCGTGGACATCGTCTTCAGCCGGTGGACCACACCGATCCTGTGGACGCTCCACACGCACGGCCGGCAGCGCTTCGTCGAGCTGGAACGGCGCATCGGCACGATCACGCCCAAGGTGTGACCCAGCGGCTGCGGCAACTGGAGCGGGACGGCCTGGTCGTGCGGACGTACCACCCGGAGGTCCCCCCGAGGGTCGAGTACGAGATCAGCGGGCTCGGCCGCAGCCTCGCGCCGCTCTTCGCGCACCTCGCCGAGTGGGCGGACACCCACCTGGGCGAGGTCGAGCGGGCCAGGCAGGCCTACGACGACACGCCCTAGCGTCCCGGCGCGTCGGGCGGCAGGGTCACGCACACCGCTTCCAGGACGGTCGCGTACGGCGTGCCGAAGTGGGTGAGTCTGGAGCGGAGCAGGTCCAGACCGTCGCGGTGGTCCGTCAGGAGCCGGGTGTCGCCGGTGCGGGCCGCGCACTCGAGAACCGCGGGGAGGAAGTCAGGCGGTTCCTCGCCGGTCGTCTCCAGTCCGTGCGCGCGGTACAGCTCCTCGGAGGGCGTCGGTGCCGCCTCGCGCCAGGCGCTGAGATACAGGCTGTGGTCCGGCTCCGCCTCGAAGACCTCGACGTAGTGCGCCGCCAGCTCACGCGGTGGGCTGAGCGCCGCGTGGTCGGCGAACTCCCTTAGCTGCGGGGCGGCTTCGCGCAACAGCGGCAGCCGGGCACGGAAGTCGTCGTCGGGGAACATCAGGCACAGCGCGGCCGCCTGGTACAGCACCTCGAATCCAGGCATCGGACCTCCTTCCCGTGCGCCCCGCGATCCCGACGGTAGGGGCCGGCAGGGGGGCACACCCGTCGGCGGGGTCCGTACGGGTCACTGTGGCCGGCCCGGCGCTGAACCACCGCGGACTCAGAAGGTCTCGCGGTACTCCCGCAGCAGCCTCTCGGTGCGCTGGGTGGAGGCCGCGCCCGCCGTCATGTGGTCGAGGACCTCCAGATGCGCGGAGACCTCCTTGCGGGAGTCGAGGTACAGCGCGCCGGTCAGGTACTCGGTGAAGACCATGTCGGGCAGTTCGGGCTCGGCGAAGCGGAACAGGGAGAACGGCGCGTACGTGCCCGGGTGCGGGCCGTCCTTGAACTCGGCGATCTGGAGCGTGACGCGGTCCCGCTCGGAGTACTCCAGCAGTTTGTCCAGCTGGTCCCGCATCACCTGGCCGTCGACGCTCACCGGCCGCCGCAGCACCGTCTCGTCCATGATCACCCACAGGTGCGGCGGGTTCGGGCGGTCCAGCAGCCGCTGCCGCTCCATGCGCAGCGAGACGTGCCGCTCCACGGCCTGCGGCCCGGAGTTCCCGATGGTGCCGGCCTGCAGCACCGCACGCGCGTACCCCTCGGTCTGCAACAGCCCCGGCACGAAGTGCGGCTCGTAGGACCGGATGATCCGGGCGGCGCCCTCCAGGCTCACATACAGGCTGAACCACTCCGGCAGCACGTCGTGGAACCGCTGCCACCAGCCCGGCCGGTTCGCCTCCTCGGCGAGCTCGACGAACGCGGTCACCTCGTCCTCGGGCACGCCGTACGCCGTCAGCAGGATCTGCACGTAGGGAATCTTGAGCGCGACATCGGCGGTCTCCATCCGCCGGACCGTCGCGGGGGCGACGCGCAGCACCCGGGCAGCCTCGTCACGACTGAGGCCCGCCGCCTCACGCAGCTCCTGAAGCCGCTTGCCCAGCACCACCTGGCCCACGGTCGGTGCGGCCCGCCGTTCACTCACGCCACGCCTCCCCAACGTGCCCCAGCCTGTGATCAGTCTGTCACGTTCCGACGGCAGTCTCACAGGGTCGCGGGCGAGAAGATCGCGGGAAACGGACGGGTCGCCGGGGCATTACCCCGCGGGTAATCGACCGCGCGCGCCCGGGACGGGATCGTGAACGCACCGGGTCCCGGGCCGGCGCACTCCGGCCCGGGACCCGGGCCCCGCTGCCACACCACGACCCGACGGAGGGTGACTCACCATGTCCGCGACCCAGCTCGCCACACTCGCCCGGACCAGCACGCCGCAGTCGATGCTGCGCCGCTTCCTCGCCCTGGACGCGGCGGTGACCGGCGCCAACGCGCTCGCCTACCTCGCGTTCTCCGGCCCGCTCGGCCGCTTCCTCGGGGTGGACTCCACGCTGCTGCTCGCCCTGGGCGCGTTCCTCACCGCCTACGCGGCGGGCGTGGGGCTGCTGGCCTCACGCCGGCAGCCGCCGGCGCTCGGCGTGCGGGCCGTCGTGGAGGCCAACCTCGCCTGGACGGCGGTGAGCCTCGCGGCCCTGGCGCTGTGGCTGACGCCGAGCACGGCGGGCGCCGTGTGGACGGTGCTCCAGTCCCTGACCGTGGCCGGGTTCGCCGCCCTCCAGTACATAGCCCTGAGGGCCCGTCAGGGAAGCAGCGATTGAAGGTACTTGACCGTCGCCGGATCGGCCGGGAGCAGCGTCTCGATGGCCAGCTCGGCGACGGTCACGTCCATCGGTGTGTTGAACGTGGAGATCGAGGAGATGAACGACAGCGTCCGCCCCTCGTGCTCGATGCGCAGCGGCAGCGCGAAGTACGGCACCGGTTCCGAAGGCTCCTCCGCCGGATCCGCGTCGGGCACCGGATACGCCGCCACCTCTTCGTACAGCGCCCGCAGCGGTTCGGAGCGGTGCAGCGCGATCTGCCGCTCCATCTGCTCCAGCAGGTGTCCGCGCCAGGCGCGCAGGTTGCGGATGCGCGGCGCCAGCCCCCGCGGGTGCAGGGCCAGCCGCATCGCGTTCAGCGGCGGTTCGAGCAGCGACTCGTCCACGCCGTCGACCAGCGCCATGATCCCCCGGTTGGCCGCCACGACGTCGTACACCGCGTCCACCACCAGCGCCGGATACGGCTCGTAGCCCCCGATCAGCCGCTCGATGCCCTCGCGCAGCGCGCCCAGCGCCGGGTCGTCCAGCGGCGTCTCGGGGTAACGCGGGGCGTAACCGGCCGCCAGCAGCAGCGCGTTGCGCTCCCGCATGGGGACGTCCAGGTGCTCGGCCAGCCGCAGCACCATCTCCTCGCTGGGCCGGGAGCGGCCGGTCTCGATGAAGCTGATGTGCCGGGCCGAGGAGTCCGCGCGCAGGGCCAGCTCCAGCTGGCTGACCCGGCGCTGCTCCCGCCAGGCCCGCAGCAGCGGGCCCACGCCCTGGCCGGCGGTGGACGCATGAGTGGTCATGCCGGGACCGTAGTCGAGAACCGGTCGCGTCGGACAGGCGCACCGCTCCGACCAGGGCTTCCAGCGTCCCGCTGTGGCAGGCTGAGTAGGGAGAAGAGGATCCCGGCGTCAGGGAAGGAGCGCTGCCCATGCCCGTCGAACCGCTGTCGCAGAAGGAGGTCGAGGACCGGCTGGCCGAGCTGCCGGGCTGGTCGCTCGACGGCGACCGCCTCACCCGCTCCTACCGGCTCGGCTCGCACTTCGCGGCGACGGCGATGGTCGTGCACATCGCCCAGGTCCAGGAGGAGCTCGACCACCACTCCGACCTCACGCTCGGCTACAACACGGTGTCCCTGTCCGTGCACACGCACAGCGCGGGCGGCGCCGTCACCGAGAAGGACTTCGAGCTCGCCCGCAGGGTGGAGGACCTGGCGCCCGGGCACGGGGCACACTGACCGGGTGCTCGACTACGACAAGGAAGCGGAGCGGTACGACGCCTCGCGCGGCGGAGAGCCCAGGGCGGCCGCCGCCGCGGCGGCGGTGCTGAGCCTCGTACCGCCGGACGCGCGCGGCCTGCTCGACGTCGCCTGCGGCACCGGCATCGTGACCCGCCGGCTCGCGGCGGCGCGCGAGGGCATGCGGGTCACCGGCGTGGACCTCGCCTCGGCGATGGCCCGGCAGGCCGCAGCCCGGCTGCCCGGTGCCGTGGTGCTCGCCGACAGCCGCCGGCTGCCGTTCCGGGACGGCGAGTTCGACGCCGTGTGCAGCGTGTGGCTGCTGCATCTGGCCGCCGGGCCCGCCGACGTCCGGACCATCGTCGGCGAGTGTGCCCGGGTGCTGCGGCCCGGCGGCGTCTACGTCACCACGGTCGACAAGGCCGCCTCCCACAACGTGGGCAGTGACATCGATGTCGTCCTGTCCTCCCGTCCGCCCAGCCCGGTCCGGGACGCGGCGGCGGACGTCGAGTCCTGCGCCGCCGGCCACGGCCTGGTCCCGGCCGGGCAGGCCCGCTTCCGCGGCCACGGGCAGGGCCGCAGCCCGCGCCGCACGGTCGCCGACCTGCGCCGCGGCTGGTTCGTCACCCTGCCGCCCGGCCACCCGCTCGCCGACGGCTTCGCCACCCGTCTGGCGGAACTCCCCGACCAGGACAGACCCCGCCCCGACCCGTTCTTCACGCTCCGGGCGTTCCGGAAGCCGTGAGAGGCCTCAGGCCCGGGTGAACTCCATGACCCAGTTGGTCAGCCAGGTCTCACCGCCGTCCACGGAGAACGCCTGCTCCCACCGGGCGGTCGCCGCGGAGATCCCCGACCAGACGAACCGCACGCGCACGTCCTTGCCGTCGTGGGTGTCGTCGCCGTGGAACGCGCCCGTCTCGCCCTGGAAGCGGCCGAAGACCGGCGGGAACAGGGTGCCGCTGCGGCTGGACGCCCAGTTCAGCGACCACTCCTCGCGGACCGGGTCGAACAGCCGCAGCGTCAGCCCCTTCGCGCCCAGGTGCGGCATGTCGATCTCGTCGATGTTGGCGGCCCCGTCGAACAACGGCCGGCACTCGCTCCGGCCCGGGAACTCCTCCCACTCGCCGCCGGGGTCGAGGAAGTCGGTGCGGCGGCGGTGCAGGACGTTCCAGGTGCCGTGGAAGAAGTCGAAGTCGTGCGGGCTGCTCATGAGCGGTCTCCAGTGGTTCCTTCGGACATGCGGTCGGCCAGATAGGCGTCGAGGTCGGGGACGTCCGGGGCGAGCATGTGCCGTACCCAGGCGTCGCGTTCGTGCAGGATCGGCGGTAGCTCCCAGACGCAGCCGATCCACGGCGGGCCGGGCCTGACGAAGTGCGTGGGGTCGCGGTCCGGGCAGCCGAGGACCGGCTGGCCCGCCGCCGCGCCGCCGAAGTGCAGCACGTTGTCCCACACCCAGCTGTACGCGTTGAGATAGGCGCCGTCGTCACCGCCCCGGTGCAGCACGACGAACGTCGCCGGCGGGGTGCCGTCCGGCTCCGGCAGCAGCTCGGGCAGGAGCGCGTACGCCGCCTTCTCCACCTCGGGCGCGATGCCGTCCGGGTCGGCCGTGACGTGGTAGCGCTTGATCCACCGGCCCGCCACCTCGATCGGCGGCGGCACGGTCAGCAGTTTCTCCGTGAAAGGCATGGCGGGACGTTAGAGCCGCTTCCCTGACATCATGTGTCAGTGAAGTCCCAAAACAGGAAGGTCACTGAACAGCGCAGACGCCCCACCCAAAAGATCATCTGGGAGAGGAGTGGGAAAAGACGGCACCCACAGACCCGCTGCAACGACCTGCTTCTCCCACACCGTCTGAAGGTACTCGACGATCCGCTTCTCCATCGCGAGCGTCACGTTCGAGTACACGCCCTCCATGCCCGGCAGCTCGTGACCCATCCGAGCCTCGACCGCCACCCGCGAGATGTCGCCGGCCTCGTCGAGGATCTCCTTGGCCAGGTGCCGCAGACGGTAGATGTCCTGCCCGGCCATCTCCTCGACGGCTGGCAGCTTCGGGCACGCGGAGGCAGCGTCGCGGCCTCGCGTCGGCTTGACCTCCTTGCGGCCGTCGCGAATCGGATACCAGTAGTTCTTGGTGAAGCCAGTACCGAGCAGCGACTTACCCGACCGGGAGGGGAACACCCACGGCTTGTTATGAGAGGCGAGCAGCACCCTGTGCATCTCATGAAGGAATGGCGGAATCACGAGAGTTCTGTGCGAGTCGTACTTCGGGCCCGCCAACGTCGGTCCGTTGTCCCCGTAGTACAGCTGGTGCTGTACGCGCAGCACGTGCATGCCCGCGTACCGCTTCTCCGCCTCTTTCCGCCGGTCTCCATCGGGGTCTGAGGCTGGCCAGTTCGGGGACGCGAAACCGCGCTGTAGGCCCATCATTTCGCCGGGCGGTCGCATGCCGGTGAATGGGATGGTCCAGATGTACGCCCAACCGGCGTACCCCCAGAGATGGTAGGCGTTCACGGCGAGCTGGTGCACGGACTCGATGGACACGTCTCGTTTCACGCGCCGCACCTGCCGTTTCTGGTAGCGGCCTCGCCGCCGCTGCTCGATGATCGGCGTCTCGTCGCGCAGCCGGTACTTGAGGACGGCGTCGTCCATGAGCATGCGGAACACGCTCAGCACGCTGTTCCGGTAGCTCTCGGAGTAGCGGCCGTTGAGGTGTCGCTTGAAGGTGTCGTAGTCGACGGGTGTCACCTGGTCGACGGTCCACTGCGTCCAGTACGGCTTGATGACCGCGTCCAGAATTGACTTGTACTTCAGTGTCGACCGCACGCGCAGATCGGTCGATGCGAACCACAGGTCGCAATACTCGATCATCGCGAGTTTTTGGGACTTCGGGCGGTGGCGCTTGTTCCGCACATCGGACTCACGGTCCAAGCCGTAGGTGTAGGCCTCGTCTTCGTCCGCGAAAGGGATGCCGGGTTCGGGGCCGCTCGCGGATTCATACCGCTTCTTCTTCGTGGGTTTGCCGTGGGCGTCGAGGATGTGTTCGCCGCTCCACCATTTCACGCGGATCGAGTTACCGCGCCGTTCCACATAGGGCATTGAGCCATCCCCCAGATGACAGGCGAGTTAGGTGTGGAAAGCGCGGCGGGTACCCCTACCGCCGACGCCTCCTGCTGACTGCTTCTACGATGCCTGCCCGATGGGGCAGCCGCCGCAGCTTCTACAGTCTTCGCCCTGTGCCCTCATGAACCGCCTCACGCGCTCCTGAATAGCGCGGTCACCGGCGCCCCTTGAGTTCAGGACGCATACCTTCTCGCCAGCTACTTGGGTCGTGTATCCGAGGATGCTCGGCCCAAGATCCAGGTTGATGGCATTACTCACCGGTCCCCCTATGTGTCGCCTGTGGGACCTCCCCGGGTGGACCCAAAGCGTGACATGACGAACGCGCGAGCGGGAGGGGGTTGTTGAGGCTTCATCAGCCCCGGAAGGTAACAATCCCATCACGGCGAAAAGGTTGTACGGAGAAGACGCGCAGTTCATGCGCCGTCCGTCACCTGTCCAGCCCTTCGCAAGATCTCCACAAGCTCGTCACTGAAGGCATCGATGTCACCGATCGGCGCCCCAGGCAGCTTCGCCCGAGCGGCCTCGAACGCCGCCCGCCTCAGCTCGTCCGCACTGATCGGAGGAGGCGGCGCCGGCGCGATCGTGGCGGTGGCGCCTGAGGTGCCGACGAGGATCGGCTCGTCGCCTCGGGCGATGGCGGTGCAGCTGCCGGTTGCCCAGCCGAGGGCTCTGTCGATTTTGGCGTAGGTGGACTCGCGGACGTCTTGCCCTTCCTCGACCTTCTGCCAGGTGTCCTTGGAGATACCTGCCGTGTCGGCCGCGGCTTTGCGCGACGTGAAGGTCTCCATGCGATGGGCCTTCACGTACTTCGCGAGGCGGTCGAGATCGGGAGTAGCCATGTCGACATCTTGGCAGCCGGAACCCAGTTCCGCCTAGCTCCATCGAGGTAAACGGCCGGTAACCGATGAGGTAAGGCTAACTAGAGCTAGCCCACAAGAGTGATCGAGCCTAACTCGCGCGACTAAGAGGCTAACTAGGGCTAGACAAGCGAGGCTAACTAGAGCTAGTTTCTAGGCATGCACCAACCCCCGACCTTCGAGGTCGACGGGGAGGCGATCCGCGAGGAACGCAAGCAAGCGGGGCTCAAGCGTGCCGAGCTGGCCGAACTCGTGGGGGTCACCCCCCGCTACATCGCCCACCTCGAAAACGGCACCCGCAGACGCATGCGACGCCCGCCGTACTTCGCGCTCCGCGCCGCCCTCCACGCGACCGACGAGCGCCTCCGGCGTCAGCCGCCTCGCCCCACCGAGGACCCACCCGAAAGGAAATGAGCCATGGCCACCCAGGCCTACGAGCGCTACGGCATTCCCGTTCCCCCCGAGGACCCCGAGCAGGAGTACATGACCGTCCAGGAGACGGCCTACGTCCTTCACTGCTCCGTCTCCTGGCTGCGCCGGTTCCTGAAGCAGCACCCCGAGCTGTGCGGCCGTAACGGCAACCGCGGCCGGATCGTCACGAGCCGCGAGCAGCGCGCCGGGATCCACGAGGCCCGCTCCGCCGGCGACCCGCGCAAGGGGCGCAGCGTCCCGCGTCAGCGCCGCCGCACCGCGGCCGCCCGCAGGCCGGCGCTCGCCACCACCTGACCCCTCTCGCGCCGAAGGGCCGCCACAGCTTCCCGGCCCGGCGACCCCACGACTACCGGCGCACCTCTACGAACCGAAAAAGGAGAGGCCACCGATGGCCAATAACTCTACTCAACTCAGCGCGGCGACCGCGCTGACGCAGCTCCTGATGGAGCACCCGGACCTGCCGGAGGCCGGTTGGTCGATCGGCTCGGTCATGGCGGAGTTGCGCGGGTTCGTGCACACCGACTCCTTGGCGGGGCTGCTCGCGTATCAGGAGGTGCTCGGCGGGGACGTGCACGTGGCGAACTGCTACGAGCACCTCGGGCGGACGATGCGCCGTCACGTGCTGAACGCCGTGTGGCGGGACGTGCCGGTCGAGGTTGTCGTGGCGCTGCCGGTTCACGCTGAGGCGGTGGCCGCGTGAACACGAAGGCGCTGAAGTCGCTGGCGGATCTGATCCTGCGGGCGCAGAAGGCGGGCCGTCAGACGCCGATGGGGATCGCGATGGCGATCGATTCGGCGGGGCGTCACATGTCGCCGGAGACGGCAGCCGAGCACGAGAAGGTGCGGGCTGAGCTCTCGGCCTACGAGGTGATGAACCCGCAGCAGTGCGCGAAGGGGGTTCACGCGGACTGGTTGGTGGACTCCGAGTTCACCCACGTCTGCCCCTGGTGCCAGATCGAGGAACTGCGGGCTCGGGTCGCCGAGTTGGAGGCGGAGCCGCTCGCGTGGGCCGAGCGGCTCGACGAGGGCAGCTTGGACAACCTCATCCATGCGCTCGGGATGGCGACGGACGTCCGGCCGATCGACGAGGCGCTGGTGCAGGTCCGTGAGGTGGTCCGGTCGTTCCGTGAGGCGCTGCCGGAGCCGGACGCCATCACGCGGCGGTTCGCGCCTGTGGCGGCCCTCCGCGAGGACGACCCGTTCCACCTCCACCACACCTACCGGCTGGGCCGGGACCTGCCGCAACCGGGCGGCACGCCGACGCAAGCCCCCCACGACGACGAGCCTGCCGCCGTGTGCCGGTGTGACGAGCCCGACGCGGATCCGTACTCCTGCGAGGCCGAACCCGAGGACTGCTCGGGCGAGTTCTCCGAGCTGAACCCCTTCGGTGGCGGCGCGGGCCCGGTCGAGGGACACGACGCCAAGGTCTCCCGGACCTGCCGGTGCGGCTGGCAGACGAGCGTCTGGCACGTGAACGACGGATCGGCCGAGGAAGAGCTCCACGGCCACGTCACCCGCGTCCACGGCGGCGCCCCGTGATGCACGTCCTGTGGGGCTGGTGCACGCTGCACGCCGTCATCTACCTGGGCCTCGCGTTCGCCGCGCTGTGGATCGCCCAGTTCGTGACGCAGGTCGTCACCGAGCGGAAGCCGCAGCCCTGCGTGGAGCCGGCCGACGAGCCGCGTGTCCCGCTCTGGGCCCGCAACGGCCACCTCCCCCCTTCTCCTCGGCCTCAGGGCCGCCACCGCAAGACCGGGAGCACCCGATGATCAAGTCCACGAAGCCGCAACTCTCCTTCGAACTCGGCGCTGACCACCTCCACTCCGTGCTGCGCGTCGACCAGATCCGCACCGACACGCTCGTGCAGCTCGTCACCGGCTGGGGCGACCCCGACGCCCGCGACGACGTGATCGCCGCGCTCGACGAGCTGGCCGCTGTGATGCAGGGCCCGCGCCGTGAGGGCGAGCTGGACGCCGCGCTGGAGCAGGTCGAGGACGTGGCCGGGATGGACTCGGCGCAGGTCGAGGTGTCAATGGCGGACACGCACCGCCTGCACGCCGAGCTCACGGCCGTCGACCGGGTCCTGTCCCGCTTCAACCCGGAGCGGAGGACGGCATGAAGTGCGAAGAGTCGTACCCGCAGGGCTCCTACGAGGAGTGCCAGCTCGACCTGGGCCACCGAGGCGACCACGAGTACTTCGGCAAGAAGTGGGCGCGCCCCGAGCCCGCCGAGCCGAACGAGGACGTCGACGTGCTGCTCTCCCGGGCCGTCCGCGAGGCCCGCGCCTGGGGCACGGAAGAGCGCAGCTACCCCGTCGTGATCGAGCGGACGCAGACCTACGTCATCTGGGTCGACGCCGACTGCGAGGACAGTGCGCTGAAGAACGCGGCGGACGACTCGTGGGAGATCGACACGAGCAAGGAGATGCCGATCGACGGCTCCGACCTCGTGCGCAGGCTCGACAAGTTCGAGCGAACGGAGGCGTTCCGCTCGGAGATCGGCTCCGAATACGGCCCCCGGATCCAGTGCCCGGACTGCGGTCGCTCCTCCTTCCGCCGCGAGTGGTTCCACAACCCGATGCGGAAGTGCCACGGTCCCATCGAGTGGGACGAGACCCAGGCTCCTAGCCCTCGCTACCGCTGGTACCGCAAGCAGCAGGCACACGCCGGGGCGGGGGTGGCCCGGTGACGCGCCCGATTTCCGACCTGGACGTGCCGCTCACCCGGCTCCAGGCCGACATGCACGACCTCGTCGTCCGGCAGCGGCTCGCCGCGCTGGAGCAGACCCGCCAGACGCTGCCGCTCGATGACCCGGACCGGCACGCCCTCGACCTCGACGCCGACGCCCGCTTCGCAGACCTCGCCTGCCAACCCCAGGACGGACCCCAGTGACCAACCCGAAGCACGCCCGGGACACCGAGCGGGGCCGCTACTACACCGACCCCGCTGGCGGGCCCGACCTCGTCTCCGTCACCAACGTCATCGACACCGCCGTCAACAAGTCCATGGCCCTGGTGCCGTGGGGAGTGAAGGTCACCCTCGAATACGCCCTCGACCGGTGGAACGTCATCACCGACCGAGTCGCCGACGACCGGCCCGGACTCACCAAGGAACTCAAGGCCGTCCACCGCGACGTCCGCGAGCAGGCCGCCGACCTCGGCGACCGCGTCCACGGCGCAGCAGAAGCCCGCGTCCTCGGCGCCCCAGTCGCCGACGACCCGATCGTCAGCCCTTACGTCGCTCAGCTCGACATCTGGCTCGCCTCGTGGGGCGTCGACCTCAACGAGCACATCGAGGCCACCGAGATCACCTGCCTGCACCGCAGGTTGGGCTACGCCGGCACCGCGGACCTGATGATCTGGCTGCCGACCGGGCCGGGCGGCCGGCTGGAGCTGTGGCTCATCGACTACAAGTCGTCCGCCACCCGGTCCGCGAAGTCGGTGTATCCGGAGAACACGCTGCAACTGGCCGCGCTCCGCTACTGCGAGACGGTCCTGCTCCCGGACGACACCGAGCAGCCGATGCCCCGCATCGAGCGGACCGGCGTGCTCAACCTCCGCGCCGGCAGCCATGCCCTGGTGCCGATGCCCGCCGACAGGGTCGCGCACCGCGCGTTCCGCGGCGCGCTGGAGACCACCCGCTGGCTGCACGCCGCCCCGTCCACCTACCCCGCGCTGTACGCCCCCGGGCACGAGCCCGCGCCACGGCGACGCGCCACCACACGAAAGGCAGCCTGACCATGGGCTCCCGAATCCGCACTGCACAGAAGCAAGCCCGCGAGCTGGGCCGCCTGCGTACCGGCTACAGCGTCCCCAACCAGGACCCGAACAAGCGGGCCCGCCCGGTGAAGTCGAAGACATGGGTGCTCAGCAGCCACGCCGAGCACTACGTAGCCGCCGCCGCCGAAGCGTGGGGTGGCAAGGTCGAGCGCTGGCAGCCCCAGGGCAACGGCGCCCCGCAGTTCCGCGTGATCACCGAGGCCGAGCAGCTCGACGCGATCCTGCCGCCCGGTGACCCGCTGTCCCAGGCCAACGAGATGTGGAACAAGGGCGGCTGCGTCCGCCGCTGCGACGGCGAGATCGAGCAGATCAGCCGCCACCCCTGCCTCTGCCTCGCCGAGCACGGCCCGGAGTGGCACCTGCTGCGCCAAGACCTCTACACCAAGGACAAGGTGTGCGCCGCCACCTCCCGGCTGAACGTCGTCCTGCCGGACATGCCGGACGTCGGCGTGTGGCGGGTGGAGACGCACTCCTGGTACGCCGCGAACGAGCTCGCGGGCACCGTCGACATGGTGCTGTCCGGCACCGGCGGCAAGGGGCTGGTGCCGGTGACCCTGCGAATCGAGCCGCGCACCCGGGTCGCCGGCGGACAGACGAAGCACTTCCCGGTGGTCGTGGTCGAGATCAGGGGCGTCACCACGCGGCAGGCCCTCACCGGTCCGCTGCCGACTGCGGTGGCACTGGACCCGACCGGCAGGAGCCAAGCCGTGGCCGCGATCGAGGCACCGCGCCCGGACTACCTCGCCGAGGCCGAGGGGGCGCTCACCTCTGACGACGTCCGCGACGTGTGGCGCAAGGCGTCCGCCGCCGGACACGTCGACCCGAAGGGCCGGGACGAGCTGTCCAAGCAACTCATGAAGCTCGCCGCGGAGAAGGACGCCGAGACCGAACAGACGCGGCAGGAGCCGGTCCCGGACGAGGACGGCGCTTACGAGGCCGAGGTCATCGAGGAGCCGGCGCCCCAGTCCTGGCCCGCTGTCACGCAGCCCCCCGCGTAGCCCGCACACGAACGGCCGCCCCGCGGGCAGTGCGGGGCGGCCACCGCCAAGGAGAACACGTGAACCAGCAGACAGACCAGCAGGCGCCGCCCTGGTACCTCGGCCGCCTCGCCGGCTTCGACATCGAGAGCACGGGCGTCAGCCCGGAGCGGGACCGGATCGTCACCGCGTGCGTCGTCCAGTGCGGCGGCGGACAGCCCGCCGCCTCCGCCACGTGGATGGCCGACCCGGGCATCGAAATCCCCGAGGCCGCCAGCGCGGTGCACGGCATCACCACCGAGCGCGCCCGAGCCGAGGGCCGCCCGGCCGGCGAGGTCGTCGAGCAGGTCGTCACCGCGCTCACGGCCGTCGTCCTGTCGGGGATCCCGGTCGTCGCGATGAACGCCGCCTACGACCTGACGATGCTCGACCGGGAGGCCCGCCGCCACGGCGTGCAGCCCCTCGCCGAGACCGTCGGCGACGACCTGCGAGTCATCGACCCGTTCGTCCTCGACAAGAAGATCGACCCGTACCGGCGCGGCAAGCGGACGCTGACCGCCCTCTGCGAGCACTACAAGGTGCCCCTCGACGCCGCCCACGACGCCGCCGCAGACGCGCTCGCCGCATGCCGGGTCGCGTGGCGCATCGGTCAGCGCGAGCCCGAACTGGGCGCGGCATCGCTCGACTTCCTGCACGACAAGCAGACCGACTGGGCGCGCGAGCAGGCGGAGTCCCTCGCCGACTACTTCCGCCGCACCCCCGGCAAAGAGGACCGCGCCAAATACGTCCGCGGCGACTGGCCGCTCATCCCGCACCAGCGATCGGAGTCCCAGTGATGCGTCGACGTGTTGCCCGCGCGAAGCACGACGAGGTCGTGGGGCTGTTCTTCCGGGAGCGGAAGCGGCGCCTCGACGCCGAGAAGCTCAGCGAGGAGAAGGACGCCACGATCAGCCAGCTCCAGGCCCTCGTGCAGCACCACCGCGACCAGAAGGCGGACGCGCCGCTCGACTACCCGAAGCCGGGCCCGGTCGAGGTGGAGCTGCGGAAGCAGCTGGCCCTGCGCGACAAGACGATCACGGTCTTCGTCGAGGAGCGCCTTGAGCTGATCCGCATCAACGACGTCCTGAATCAGCAGCTCCGCGACAAGGCCGAGGCCCTCGCTGAGGCGACCACGGACACCACGCCCACGGTGACGTACGACGGGCGGCCGGCATGAGTGACCACATCACCGTCGGCGCGGCCTCCCTGTTCGGCGCGCTGGTCTTCGCGACGGGCGTGGTGCGCTGGGCGGTCGCCCCGACCCGGGCCCGGAACGTGGCGGCCCGGCAGCCGTCGACGTGGCCCGTCCCGGGCGCGGTCATCGTGCAAGCCTTCGCCTGGTGTCCGGTCTGCCGCATGGACCTGCCTGGCACCGTCCACGGCACCACCTACCGCTGCCCGTATGGGCACCTCACCGAGGGCGGTGAGTGATGGGCCTCGACCTCAACCGCCGCACCTGGTCCCCGAAGGACGAGGCCACCACCGACGAGAAGCGCAAGGCGTCCCTGTACGTCGCCGCGGTGGCGCGCGACGCAGCCGACTGCACCACGCTCCTCGCCGCCCTCGGCCTGCTGCCGCGCCACCACCCGGCCGTCATGGATCTGAGCGACCACGGGATGAAGGGCTACCGGCTCGGCTGCCGCTGCCACGCCTGCCGCCGCGCCAAGCGCAGCCGCGACAGCGCCCAGCGCCGCGCCGCCCGCCGCAACCAAAACACCACCACCGAGGGGGACCAGTGACCACCGCGCCCCGCATCCTGGCGCTCGACCTGTCCATCACCGCCACCGGCTACGCCCTGCCCGACGGACAGACCGCCACCTTCAAGGGCCCGTGGAAGGGCGACTGGCGGCTCGTCGCCATCAAGACCGCCGTCGCCGGCCACGCCGACAGCATCGACCTTGCCGTCATCGAGGACCTCCCCGCCCACGCCAAGGCGGCCGGCATCACCGGCATGGTCCACGGCGCCGTCCGGGCCGTCCTCCTCGAAGCCGGAGTGCCGTACGTCCTCATCACCCCGGCCACGCTGAAGGCCTACGCCACCGGGAAGGGCAACGCCGACAAGACCGCCATGGCCATCGCCGCCCTGAAGCGCGCAGGCCGCGAGTTCGGCGACGACAACCAGTGCGACGCCTGGTGGCTCCGCGCCGCCGCCCTCGACTGGTACGGGCACGGCGAGTTCGACATGCCCAAGGCTCAGCGCGACCGGCTCGGCAAGGTCACCTGGCCCGACCGCGCGGCGGTGGTCCGATGAACGTCCGCGCTGATGTCGCTGAGCTGCTCCGTGCCGGGTATGGCGACCGCACCATCGCCCGCCAGGTCGGCGTCAGCCTCGGCTCCGTCACTCGCGCCCGCGCCGAACTCGGCCTGCCCAAGGCCCGCGGCGGCATCAAGGGCGCCGGCTCGCCGGAGGACCTGTTCTGGCGGCGCGTGAAGCCCGTCGACGGCGACCACCTCGAATGGACCGGCCACCGCAACGGTAAGGGCACCCCCACCATCCACTGGCAGCGCGACAACTTCAGCACCTACCGGATCGCGTTCCGTATCCGCCACGGCCACGAGCCTCAGGGTTACGCGTTCGTGACCTGTGAGCACGAGGGCTGCGTCGCCCCGGGCCACATCGGGGACTCCGCCGTCACCGCCCGCCCCGCCCACCACCGGGGCGCGGTGGGACGGAAGCCGAACGGCACCCGCGAAGAGGTCGTCGCCCTCATCAAGGAGGGCTTGTCCGACAAGCAGGTCGGGAAGCGGCTGCGCACCAGCCCGAAACGGGTCGCCGAGATTCGCGCTGAGGAGCGGGTGCCGGCCGTCGTCCCTGTGCCACTGACGTTCGCCGAGCGGTGGGCGATGCACACCGAGCCGGTGGACGGCGGGCACATGCGGTGGACGGGCCGGTTCCGTGACGGCGACTCGCCTGCCGTGACCGACGACGGCCGGACCATCAGCGTCCGCCGGACCGTGTTCGAGCAGCTGCACGGCAGGCCCCCGGCAGGTCCAGCGACGCCTGGTTGCGGCTACGGCCCGTGCGTGCGGCCGGAGCACCTCGAAGACCGGACCATCCGCGAGCGCACCAACTCCCTGTACGACGCGATCTTCGGAGCAGACGCAGCATGAGCAACTACCAAGGATCCACGCCCGAGACGAGGCGCGCCCCGGACTGGCGAGACGAGGCGGCCTGCCGCACCGAGGACCCGGAGCTGTTCTTCCCGACCGGCACAGAGGGCGGCTGGAAGCTCGTGATCAACCAGGCCAAGGCCGTCTGCGATCGCTGCCCCTCCGTCGCTGACTGCCTCGACTTCGCCCTCGACGAGGGCATCAGCGACGGGATCTTCGGCGGCCTCACGGAGAAGGAACGCGCCGCCGTCCGTCGCCGCGCCGCCGCCAAGCAGATCACCCGGGAGAAGGCCGCGGCTGACGTCCAGCAAGCCCAGCAGAACGAGCCGAAGAGGACCCTGCGGGCCATCTGGAACGCCGGCGCCCATCCCCTCAACGACGACCACGTCCTGTGGCGAGGCCGCCCGCAGGTCTACTTCGAGGGCCGCTCCTACACGCCCCGCCAGCTCTCCTTCATCCTCGACCGCGGCCGCCACCCGGAAGGCCGGGTCCTGCCGACGTGCGGGATCACCACGTGCGTCATGCCGTCACACCTCGGCGACGACCGCGAGCGCACCCGCTGCGGCACCCGGCCCGGCTATCAGAAGCACCTGAAGAACGGCCAAATGCCGTGTGCCGACTGCCGCCAGGCGAACGCGGACGCCGACAACCGACTGCGCCGCACCGGCACCTCGAAGCAGCTCACGGCCTGATGACCGCCGACGATCCGCCGGCCTGTCCCATCCCCGCCCCGCATGAGGGCCCGGTCCGTCTCTACGCCGGGGGCTGGCTGTGTACGGCACACAGCCCCTGGCGGGCGCGGAACCTCCCCGAACCACCACCCGGACTCCCGGCCCAACCCACGCCCTCACGAGAGGACTCCCCATGACCGGCCGCCCCATCACCGGCAGCACCCGCATACGCACCCGCCAACGCGCCGCCCAGCTCTACATGGAGGGCTGCACCATCACCAGCGTCGCCCGCCAGATCGGCTACTCCTACGGCACCGCGCGCACGCTGATCCTCGAAGCCGGCGTCCGCATACGGCGCCGCGGCGGTGCCCGATGAGCGCGTCGGTGCAGCCCACCCTCGACGGCACCCAACCCGCGGTGGTCGCTGACTACCGCACCTGGGTCGAGCAGGTGCGGCCCGCGTTCGTCGCCGCAGCCCGCACCGGCCAGCTGTTCACCAGCTACGAGATCGCCCGCGCGAACCAACTCCCCGAGCCGCCGAACCCGCGCGCCGACTGGGGAAACCTCGTCCTCTCCCTCGTCCGCGACCAGGTGATCGAGCACGTCACGTTCGACCGCAGCCGCCGGCCGACCGGCGAGAAGTCCGCGGTCGGGGTGTGGCGCGGCACCCGCGCCGCCCAAGCCGGCCGCAGCGCATGACCGCCCGCACGTGGCGCGCCGACGGCCCCGGCAGCTTCCAGGCCCCGCCCGACGTCCGCGCCGTCCAGGACCGCACTGGCCCCCGGTGGACCGCCAACGGCAGCCACTTCATCCGGTGGCGAGTCCTCGTCGCCGAACACGGGCCAGTCAGCGAAGCCGGCCAGTAGCCGCACACGACGAAGGCCCCGCCGAAGCAGGGCCACGAGGGAGGAGGAGAGGAGTCGTGTCAGGACCCATGCATCAGGTCGTTGCGGTAGCGCACAAGATCGCGCGCCAGCCCCTCGCGCTTCTGCTCGTCCGGAAGCTCGTCGATCAGACGGAGGGCAGCCATGACCATCACCCGATCTTTCACCGCCTGTTCGTAGAACTCGGGCGGCACCACGTAGGCACTTCGCTCGCCGCGTTCCGTGAAAGCGCCGGGTCGCTTTCCGTAGCGCACTTCGCGGAGGAGCTGGGTGAGGTTCGCCCGGGCGTAGGTCATCGAGACCTCTGCCACACCGTCCTCAGCGTTGCGAATGCCCTGCTCAGCAGCCATGGCCAGAGTGTAAGTCATTGCCAGTCCTTCCAATCTTTCCAATCTTTAAAGTAGTATGGCAGTGCGAGGTCGCCGCTGCCAAGACGCGATAACCCGCTGATTCCGCACGATCGAAAGAAGTGCCGATGTCCTGGTTCAAGATCGACGACGGCTTTCACTGCCACCCCAAGGTGTTCGCAGCGGGAACCCCGGCCGTCGGCCTCTACGTGCGCTGCGGATCGTGGGCCGCCCAGCAGGTGACCGACGGGATCGTCCCCAAGCACGTCGCCAAGATGTACGGCACGCCCCGCATGATCAAGGCGCTCGTCGACGCCGGCCTCTGGCACCAGAAGGGCCACGACTGCGAGTCGTGCCCCGAACTCGACGCCAACTCATACGCGATCCACCAGTACTTGGAACGCAATCCGAGTCGAGTTGAGACCGAGTTGGCTCGCAAATCGAAGTCAGAACGGCAACAACGTTGGCGTGAGGGCAAGCGAAAGCAGCAGGTCAGCGAGAATGACGACCCGGATGTAGACGGTGATGTAGACGCGTCTACCCGCCGTCACGGTGACGCTGCCCCCGTCCCCACCCCTCCCGTCCCGTCCCAGGTACCTCCTACGGAGGTACCACCTCCCCCTTCCCCCTCCGGCACACAGCCCGGCGCCGAAGTGGTGCCGCTCTCGGGAAGAGGGGAAGTCCAGCCCCTCATCGAGGCCATGGCCGCCCGCGGCATGACCGTCTCGTGGAGCTTCCAAGCCGCCGAGTGGCTCGAACTCCGCGACGCCATCCGCCGCGCCGGAGTCCCCGCCCTCGTCGACCACGCCGCCCGCGCCTGGCAAGCCGCCAAGACCCAGCCCTACAGCGCGAAGTACTTCCTCCGCGGCTGGACCGGACTCCAAGAGCAGCCCGCCTACACCGGCCCCCGCCCCGTAGGCGCCCCCAGCAAGACCACCGAATACCTCGAAGACATGGCCGCCATCGCCGAAGAGCTGCGGCAGAAGAAGGGAACCGCCTGATGGAGCCCGAGCAGCTCCCGCAGCTCATCGCGCAGATCGCCCTCGCAGACCCCCGCGTCCGCCGCGAAGACCCCACCGAACGCCGCGCCCAGATCGTCATGTGGGCCGGCATCCTCGCCGAAGTCCCGTACGACTTCGCCCTCCAGGCCGCGCAGACCCACTACGCCACGTCGACGTGGCCGATCCTTCCCGCCGAGATCGCCACCCGCTGGGCCGCCGTCGTCCGCGACCGCATGAACCGGCACAACGGCACCTTCGAACCGACGGCCCACCCCGAACTCGACCCCGACGACGTCGACGGCTACCTCGCCGCGCTCCGGGGCGAGCGGCAGGCCGTCGTTCTCGGCCAGGCCCCGCCCTCGGAGGTCAAGGAGCTCACCGCCGGACCCGCCGCCGAAGAGGCCGCGCGCCGCCTCGACGAGCTCGGCAGCTACGTACCCCGCACCGTCGACGAACTCCTCGACAAGCACCGGCCCACCAAAGCCGCGAGACGCGCCGCCATCCTCGCCGGCCAACCCGACGCCCTTGCCGTGCCCTGCACCTACTGCAAGGCCCCCGCCGGGCAGCGCTGCCGCATCAACCGCATAGACGCATCTGGCGCCCTCGGCAGACGCGAACGCAGCACTCCGCATCCCACCCGCATCGACGACGCCCGCACCGCCCAGAACGGAGCCACGCAGTGAAGGTCTCGCTCTGCAAGCACAGCTTCCCCGTCCAGCCCCCACACGGCACCCTCGCCAACCCCGGCGACTGCGCCCGCTGCGGCACCACCTGGGCCGACGTCCAACTCGAACTCGACCGGCAGGAGAACGCCCTTCGCCTCGGCACCGCCCACCGCGGCACCTGCACCGGCTGCGGCCACACCCGCATGGTCTTCCGCTACCAGCGCGAGCAGCAGCCCTGGGACGAGACCGAACCACCCGTCATCTGGCTCTGCGTCCGCGACTGGAGCTACGCCCGCGAACGCGAAGAGACCACCGGCTTCATCGACTTCGGCGACGTCTTCCAGCACGGCACCGACGAGCAGCTCCTCGCCGCCCTGCGAGGCGCACTGTGACCGCCGTCCTTGCCGCCCTGGCGCTCCTCGCCGTCGGCTACACCCTCGGCCGCACCCGCCCCGTACACCGAGCCCTTAACTGGGCGAACTGGCAGGCCTACAGCCGCCCCACCGGCCTCCGCCGCGCAGCCGTCTGGACGCTGCTCTCCGCCGAGAACCTCACCTGGCTCACCCTCCACCCCGTCCAGGGCTGGCACGCCTGGCAACACCGCAACGACCCGCCCCCGCCCCGCAGCCCCGCCGTCAAGATCCGCGACCTGACCGAGGAGACCAACGCATGAAGAGCCCGGTCCCGTACTTCGGCAGCAAGCAGCGCATCGCCCCCTGGATCGTCTCCCTCCTGCCCGACCACGACCACTACGTCGAGCCCTACGCCGGTGGCCTCTCCGTCCTGCTGGCCAAGGCACCGTCACCGATGGAGACCGTCAACGACCTCGACGCCGAACTCGTGACGTTCTGGCGCGTCCTGCGCGACCGGCCCACCGAGCTGCTCCGCGCCTGCATGCTCACCCCGCACTCTCGAGCAGAACTCGCCGCCACGTGGGACCCGACGGACGACGACCTCGAGCTCGCCCGCCGCATCTGGTGCCGCCTCGCCCAAGGCCGCTCCGGCACCCTCCGCAACACCGGATGGCGCCACTACATCGACCCTGCTGGCTCGAGCACCTCGATGCCCGGCTACCTCGAGGCCTACGCCCTCCGTCTTGCCGCGGGCGCGGAACGCCTGCACGGGGTTTCCCTCGAGGCCCTGCCCGCGCTCGACCTCATCGCCAAGTACGGCAAGCAGCCCCGTGTCCTGCTCTACGTCGACCCGCCGTACCTCGGCTCAACCCGCGGGTGGGGCCGGAACTACCGGCACGAGATGAAGACCGACGCCGAACACCGCGCCCTCGCGGCCGCACTCGCCGACTGCCGCGCCGCAGTCGTCCTCTCGGGCTACGACAGCCCCCTGTACCTCGAGCTGTACGCCGACTGGCACCGCTACGAGCAGCAGACCATGACCGGCAACGCCACCAGCGACAAAGGCCGCACCGAAGTGCTCTGGTCCAACGTCCAGCTCGGCAGCCAGCTCGACCTCTTCACCGCGGCGGCGTCCCGGTGACCGCCCGCCGGCCGGGTGCCCCCATGCCCGACGAACTCCGCCAACGCACCAACGCTCACCCCGCCCGCGGCATCCCCTGCCCCCACTGCCACGCCACCGTGCGAGCCCCCTGCACCACCCGAACCGGCCGCACCCTCCCGGCCCCGCACCCCGCACGACTCGACGCCCACAACCAGCAGAACGGAACGAACCCATGAGCACCGACCCCCGAGCCCTCCAGCTCGCCGAAGCCCGCTACCGCAACGGCTACGGCGCCTGGGCCGCCGACGCCTGGGACAACCTCGACGCCGCCCTCCGCCAGCACCTCATCGGCGAGGCAGCCGCGTGGCTCAAGGCCGCCGTCGCCGCCGGGCTCGTGCCGCCAGCCGACCGCCCCACGCCCGAGCACGACGCCGTCTACGTCGACGACGAGGGCTACCTCTACAGCGAGTACCGCACCGTCCCCGAGTCCGACTCGGTCGTCCGTCTCGTCTGGGCCCGCGAGCAGGCCGAGTCGAAGCGCGCCCTGGAGGAACACGGCGCCCGGTTCCGCCTCATCGGCTGGAGCACCTGACCACCGCCTGACCGCTGTCCCGGACCGTCAACACCCACACCGGAGCCAACCCATGAGCACAGCACCGCTCACCCGAGAGACCTTCGGCCACGAACCCATCGACGAGTACGAGGGCACCCCCGAGGGAGACAAGGGCGCCACGCACATCGTCTGCGCCCGCTGCGCCTGGTGGACCCGCTGGCCCGACGTCGGCCTCTACATCGGCGTCCACGTCCCGTGGCCCTGCACCAGCGCCATCGTCCTCGGCCTCGTGCCCCGCGAGGAGGCCGCGCAATGAGCCCGCTGGAGGCCCTGCTGCTGGAGCTCGTCCCGACCCGCCCCGACCCCGCACCCCACCGCGGCCCGTGGACGCAGGGACAGCAGGACGAGCACTGGGCGCAGTTGTGCGAAGCCGTCGGCACACCCGGCGCGGAACGACCCCAGCGGCTCGCCGAAGCCGCATGACCCACGAGCACGGCCGCCCCCTGAGGCAAGCAGGGGGCGGCCAGCCCCAGCGTCCCACACCACCCACCCCCGCCCGCACAGCCACCACCAGGAGCAGCACATGAGCGACCTGCACCCCACCGTCCGCCTCACCGACGAACTGCGCGCTGCCGCCGAGCAACTGCGCGACCTCGGCCACTCTCAGATCGCCCACTCCGACGACCCGCTCACGGTGTTCCGCAACCTGTACGCCACCTTCGACGCCCTCGTCGAGGCGTGGCCAGCGCTGGCGGACGCCGCCGGGTTCCGGGACTTCTTCGACGAGGAAGACCTCGGTTTCGTCGGCGACATCGAGGGCGGCCTCAAGAGCGCCGCAGCGGGACTCGCCCGCGCCCAGGACTCCATCTGACCCCCGCCCCGTTGGCCGCCCCTGCACTGGGGCGGCCCCACCCCTGGAGCCACACATGACCACCGACCACACCCCGCCCGCCGAGCCCAGTGAGCCCGACAACCCCGCTGCCTGGGCGCTCGCCAAGCACATCGCCGACCACCCGGTGAGCACGATTCAGGCCGCGTTCCGGTACCTCAACGCACCGCTGACGATCGAACTGCACGAGCCACCCGCCGACCGGGCCGCGCTCCGCGAGCGCATCGCCGAGGCGCTCGACTTGCTGCAAGGGACCGCGCACCACCTGCCGTTCGAGACCCGCCAGCGGGTCATCGAGGTCGTGACGGGAGCCGTGCTGCCGCCGCCCGTGCCCCGGGCCGACGTCACGGCCGCGGAAGTCGCCCACGCCCTCGACAACGCCACGCCCTACCCGATCGAACTGGACTCCGCGCTCTGCCGCTTCATGGCTGAGCGCCTGCTGGAGATGCTCACCATCGGCAAACGGCCCGAGCATCCGGTGTGGCAGCCCGAGGAGCAGCCAGAGCCCGGTGAGCAGCCGCAGCCACAGGACCCCGCCGGGCTGCGCCGCATGGCCGATGAGGCGCAGCCCGGCACCGAGGCGGCGTGCGTCTGCGGGCACCCGACCCGACTGCATCACGAGGACGTCTGCCTCCTCGCCGACTGTGAGTGCGCCGACAGCTTGGAGATCAGCGCGCTACCGGAGGCCCTGGAAGCTGTGCTCACGAAGCGGTACACCGAACTCGGTAACCCCTTCTCTGAGATGCGGCGTCGCGAGCAGGGCCCGGATGGCTGGCCCGCGTCACGTCCGGTCGGACCGCATCACGTGGCCGAGGCACTGCGGGATCTGCTGCGCCGGGCGGCCGACGAGGGGTCCGGACCCCGCCTGCCCAACCACACCGTCAACGAGGAAGAGGGCCCCGACGCCGACGAGGCGCCGCAGGACGGGGCCCGATCGTGACGGCCATCGTCGCGTACCTCGCTCTGGTGGTCGCGTCTGCTGCGCTGCTGTGCGGCCACCAAGGCGTCACCCCGCCCCGCCCTCGTCGTGGGGCGTGGCGGAGGCTGTGGGCGCCTCACAGGGCCTCGCGCGACTCTCGCGTCGCAACAGCCCCTCACAGCCCCGCAGACGGGCACACAGCCCCTCGACCCCTCTGGGTCCACAGCCAACCACTCACCTACGAGGAGGCGTGATGGGCGGCCTCGGCATCGGCATCGTCTGCGCCCCATTCATCTCCGCCGCCCTGCTCGCCCTCGGCTGGGCAGCGCGCCCTCCGCAACCTCGCACGCAGGAGCAGACCGTGACGAACATCGAAGCCATCCTCATCGGCCTACTCTCCGTCGCCCACACACCCGAGCAGGCCGAACACGCCGCGCGCACCGTCCTACGTGACCACGCACACCAGCTCGCCGAGCAGCAGCGAGCCGCCCTGGAACGCGGCCCCGGAGCGAGCTGGGACTACGAGACCGGCCGTGCACTCGCCGACCTCATCGACCCGGAGGTGCAGCCGTGACCTTCCGATACACCGACACCAGCGGCCACCACCTCGAACTGCAACCCGACACCGACCTCAACGGCCAACAGACCGTCACCCTGTGGGCCCGCGGCACCTACGCCCGCGTCCCCGTCCGAATCCCCCTCGACCACCTCGAAGAACTCGTCACCGGCCTCCGCGACACCGGCCGCCAAGCAGCAGGAGGCGCACCGTGATCCCGTACCTGATCCTCACCGGCACCCTCGCCGCCTCCGCAGGCTGGTGGGCCGGCCACCGCACCGCCCGCATCCGCATCGTCTTCGTCCCCACCGGACCACCCGCACCACTCCACGACGGAGTCGTAGCCGTCGCCATGGCCGGCTGGTGCTGCGACGCATGGGCCGCCACCGCAGGCACCGACCACGACCCCACCTGCCCCCGCAAGACCCCCAGGAGCAGCACCGCATGACCGACCGGATCCGCCTCGACGACCTCACCAGCGACCAACTCGACCAGCTGTACGAGCGGCTCGAAGCGGCCGAGGAGACGGAGTCGCAACGGCAGTTGGCCACCGCGCGGGAAGCGCTCGCCTCGGCGACCACCCGAGCCGCACGCGCCGAGGCTGCCATCGCCCGGGTACGGGCCGTCGCCGGGTGGGCCATCCAAGGGTGGTCCGACCTGAGCCCTCAGAAGGTGCTCCTCGCCGTCGAGGGCCAGCAGCCCGCGTCGGGCACGGCAGCGACCCAAGCGACCGACGACGCGGTATCGGACGTAGTCCGCAAGTCGCTCGCCTCGTTCTGGACCGGCGCCCCCTTGCCCCGCGAGCACTGCGGCCACCTGTCGCCCGAGACCGCCCTCACCACCCCGCGCACCGAATGCGTGCTGCGCCCCGGCCACACCGGCAGCCACGCGGACGACGTCGGCTGCCGCTGGTGGCCCATCACCGAGGAGCCGTCGTGATCCGTGACCCTGACGCCCTGCGCGTCGTCTGGCTGTTCCACCGGCCGTACTGGTGGGACCGGCTCGACGACGGCCGCCTCACCCTCACACCCGCCACCTGGATCAAGGAGCAGCCCCGTGCCTGACGAGCTGACCGTCCGGAAGCTGATCCAGTACGTGCCCGCCTGCGACAGCGGCCGACACGTCCACCACCCGCAGGAGACCTGCGACGAGTACGAGGAGTTCAGCGCCCACGTCCGCGCCTACTTCCAGCGGATCTTCGCCGAGGCCTACGCGGAAGCCGACCGGCTGCTCATCACCGGCAACGGCACGGGCGAGCCCCGCGGCCTCGCTGACTGGGAACCCAAGGAGCCGACGCCCATCGAGCGGGCACTCGCGATCCTCGAACCGGAGCTGCGGCGCTGCCCGATGTACAAGGCCGGACCGCCCGCGCTGCCCCTGCCGGTCACTCGTAGGCGTCAATCCGCCCGAACCGCATGACAACCACTTACCCCCACAGCACACTTCCCCCACGCCACCACAACAACGGGAGAACCCATGGCCAGCCCCTACATCAACGCCCCGTACAACCCGCCCGCCCGACCCCGCATGTTCGCGTCCACCCTGGCCAAGGTCATCTGGACGCTCGTGCCGATCGTCAGCGCCGGACTGGCCGCCGCCGTGCCGTTCGTCGTCGCGGCGGTGAAGGGCGTGGTGAAGCCGTGGCTGGCCGGCGCCTACATCGTCGGGGAGATCGCGATCTTCTCCATCGCCTTCGCGATCAGCCCCGACCCGAACGACACCAGCCCGGTGCCCGGCTTCCTGATGGTCCTGCTGATCATCACGGCGGCCACGCACACCGCGCTCCTCGACAACGAGAAGATCAACATCGGGAAGTGAACCCGGCTTGACGCCCGTGGCATCCTGAACCCGTCCGGTGGGGAGACGCTGGCGCGCGTAGTGCGCCCAGAGGCGATGGCTGGCCCACCACGGCACGATCGCCAACCCCCGCCCCGCTCACCACCCCCGAGCGGGGCGCTGCCGCGTTCAGACAGCGCGAGGCCCGCCGACAGGTACCCCTACCGTCGACGGGCCACGCACCCCCAAGTGACCACCGACGCTACGCCCCAGCCGACCGCACCGAAAGATGTCGGCCCCATTGACCTGAAACCGTCGCAGCCGCACCCTGAACCCTCAAGGCACCAGGGAGGCACCCATGCCCGGCTCCAAGTACCGCATGGTCACCCACGAAGACGGAGACCGCCGCGTCATCGCCATCATCGAACGCACCCCCGACAACGAGCAGAAGACCGACGCCGAGATCGTGGCTCGCCTCGACCAGTGGACGCGCGAGCAACGGCACCGGGGCCTGGTCGACGACGAGGAGCAGTGACTGATGGACCGCTCGTTCATGGCCTTCATGAACCAGACCAAAGACGGCCCGCAAGAACCGTGCCCCACCTGCGGATGCTGGGGCCTGCGTCGCTACGCCGAACCCACCGACCCGGACAACGAGAAGGTCATCTGCACGAGCCGCACCTGCCCCAGCTCCCCGTTCTACCGCGGCAACCAGCCGTAGAGGTCAGTGCTCCCACACGTCCGGCCCTCCACCCCGCCACTCGATCAGCGACGACCGGCGAACCCACACCTCGTTGACCTCCTCGACCCCGGCCCGCCGCAGGAACTCGACGACGTCCGGCAGGTTGTACGCCCGGCCCGCGATCTCACTGTCCATGCGCACGCGCCGGCCGCCGTCCTCATCGGGCGGGTATACGACGACAGGGCGAGCGGAAGCCATGACGCCAGGGTGCATGCGAGCGGTGGAACCTGCATGCCAGCATCAGCCGTCTGGCATGAGACGCCCGCCCCTGGGCCAAGGGGCGGGCGAGCCTTGTCGGGGATCAGCTTGCCTTCTGCTCGCGGAGTTCGTGGACGGTGGCGGTGAGGGTGCCGTCGTGCTGTTCGTAGTGGGACAGGGCGAGGCCGAGGCCGAAGAAGGTGGGTGCCCATTCGCCGACGAAGATGCCCCAGCGGTCGGCGCGTGCGACGCCGGTGCCGGGTTCGGCGTTGAGGCTGGCGGCCCACGCTACGACGGTTAGGCCGATGGAGGCGAAGGCGGCGATGTAGGCGTGTTCGCTGCGGACGCCCATCTCGTGCATCTTCTTGATGATCATTGTGCCTCCGTTTGGGGTGAGGGGTGCTTGTGTCGTGTTCCTCACCCCAGTCCACCTATTCGCCCTATTCGCCCCATGTGAGGTATTGGTGTTCTTGTCGTAGGCTGGCCCTGCTCGGGGCTACTGCGGAGGTCTCCCATGCCCCGAACCGTGTGGTCAGGCGCCATTAGCTTCGGTCTCGTCACCGTCCCGATCAACGTGCAGTCGGCGACCGAGGACCACTCGATCCGCTTCCACCAGTACCACCTCGAGGACATGGGCCGGGTCCGGGTCCGGAAGTACTGCGAGGTCGAGGACCGCGAGGTCCGCACCGACGAGATCGGCAAGGGCTACCAGCTCACCAAGGAGCAGGTCATCCCGATCAGCGACGACGAGCTCCGCGACCTGCCGCTGCCGACGGCGAAGGCCATCGAGATCGTCGCGTTCGTACCGCTGGACTCCGTGGACCCGATCCGGATCGGCGAGGGCTACTACCTCGAACCGAAGGAGCAGGTTGCCGCGAAGCCGTACAAGCTCCTCGCCATGGCCCTCGCCCGCTCCTCGAAGGTAGCCGTCGCGAAGTACGCCTGGTCAGGTCGGGAGCGGCTCGGCCTGCTGCGGGTGCGGGACGACGTCATCGTGCTGCACGCCATGCGCTGGCCCGACGAGATCAGATCCCCGGAGGAGCTCCTGCCCCCGCCCGTCGAGCTGACCGACGAGGAGATCGAGGGCGCCCTCACGCTCATGGACAGCATGAGCCGCGACGACCTCGACGATCCCGAGTTCCGGGACGCATACACCGAGGCGGTGGAGCAGATCATCGAGGCCAAGCGGGAGCACCGCGAGCCACCGAAGCTGGAAGAACCCGAGGAGAAGCCGGGCCAGCTGGTCGACCTCATGGCCGCGCTAGAGGAGTCCGTACAGAAGGCCAAAGCCTCCCGTGGCGAGGACGCCGACGTCCACGAGATGCCGAAGAAGAAGACTGCGAAGAAGCAGCCCGCCAAGAAGACGGCACGGAAGACCAAGCCGAGGAAGTCGAAGAGCGCTTAGCAGCCAAGGGCTCAAAGTCAACGTCCCCGCCGTGAAGGCCGCCCGCCCCGGGACGTCGTCGTCGGCTACGGCAAGAACCCCGACACCTGCCCCGTCCGCGCCTGGCTCACCTGGCGCGCCGCCGCAGGCATCACGTCGGGGCCCGCTTTCCTGCCCATCACCGTCCACGGCCGCCTCGGCGACCGTGCCCTCTCACCTGAAGCCGTCCGCGAGATCATCGCCCGCAACGCCGAACGCGCCGGACTCACGGTCAGGCTCACCGGACACTCGATGCGGGCCGGGTTCATCACCACCAGCCGCCGGGCCGGGAAGCGCGAAGAGAAGATCCGCGAACAGTCCGGGCACGCCGAGAACTCGCCGGCCTTCTGGGGCTACATCCGCGAAGCCGACAAGTGGACCGACGCGGCCAGCGAAGACATCGGGCTCTGAACACGCGAACGCCCCCGCAGCTTCGGCTGCGGGGGCGCCTTGCTGTCCGGGGCCTAGCCCCAGGTGGTGTCGTCGTCCATGATGCCTCCCCAGATCGGTGCGGCCACGGTACGCGGAACCCGGCCATCCTGTCAGGAGGTCGTGCCACACTGGCTGTATGGCCCGCCGGGCCCCCCGTCTCGGCGGGGCTTCAGTGGTACAACGTCTTCAACCGAAGCCTGCTCGGGGAAGGCCATGGTCAGTTGGTGCTCCAGCCGGGCCTCCAACTCCTGCTTGAGCGGCGGACGACTAGTGCCGCCTAAAGGTCGGTTCTCGCCCGGAGCCCTTGCAGCGGGGGCACGTGAAGGTCATGATTCTTTGGGTGTCTAGGGACTGGTGAGTGATGTACTTCTCGCCAAAGCACTTTGAGCAACCGTGCAGGCTGCTGAGGTAGTACCTCCTGGCGACGTACATGGCCGGGTAGCCCAGGAACGCGATGGCCACTCCGGTGAAGTGCAGCGGGCCAGCGAGGGGCGGAATGACGCCGCCGAGTGAGGAGATGCCGAGGCCGGCTAATCCGAAGGCGAGCCAGGCGAGAACGACCACGAGACAGGCCACGAAACCCCCCGATGTCGATGGTCCGAGAACCGTACTGCACCTGTAGGGGATTCCGCCTGGTTTGAGCAAAGCGGGTTCGGTGAGTTAAGCGTCCAGGTATCCCAGTTCCGAGTCCGGCCGGCATGCCCCGCAGGCTTTGACCCCGTCGGCGAGCGCCCGGAGCGCCTCGTCGCGGCTGATGCCGCGCGTGCGCTTCCCGCTGTTCCAGCAGCCGCCGACGTGCACCTGTACGGGCGGCGCGTCCCTGTTGAGGCCGAGTTCGAGGAGCCAGTCGGGCGGGGGCGGCTGGCGTTCCAGGCCGTGCTGCCGCTCGGCCTCCCGCTGCTCGGCTGCCGCGATCGCGTGCCGTACCTCGTCGAGGGCGAGGGCAAGCCACGTCTCCAGGGTGCGGAGTCGCGGCAGGTCGGGCGGCAGATCGGTCACCCCTTCAGCTTGCACCAAAAATCGAACACGTGATCCCATCGGGGTCATGGCCAGACATCGGGTCGAGTACCTCACCGACAGACAGGAGCAGATCCTGCGCTGCATCCGCACGGCCATCACCGACCAGGGTGAAGCCCCGACCGTCGCCGAGATCGCCACCGCGGTAGGCATGGCCGCGTCGACCGTGCACTACCAGCTGCGGGAGCTGGAGACGAAGGGCGCCATCGTGCGCGAGCCGCACCGGGCGCGAGGAATCCGCCTCGCATGAACCCCGAGCGCTACCACCTCACCCTGTCGCGCGACGGCCGCCCGGCGATGCACGGCTGGTGGGGGCGTGAGACTGTGGCGCGCGACCGGTTCCGGGACTGGGTCGGCGACTGGGGCAGATCCGGGGCCCGCATCACCCTCGTCGACGAGGACACGGGCACCGTGTTGACGGCGTGGCCAGACGAGCCGTGATCTCTGCCATGCTCTGGATCATGACCCACCACCCCTACCCGCACGCCGGCCGCGCGTGGCGGCAGATCATGCGCCGCCACCGCTACCAGCGCCCCGCCCACCTGCCCGCCCCGCCCGCATCTCAAGGCCAGCCCGGCGTGTACGTGCTGTCGCGTCGGCGCCCTGTTTGACAGGCGTGCGACGCTGACCCTGCCGCCCGTCTCTGTCACTGCTCTGGCGTTCCGGGCGGCGCTTGCACAGCACAGCGCCCCCGGACCGGGTCACGACGGCCGGGGGCGCAGCTGTGTCTCGGGGCGACGTCAGCCCTCCGCCTCGTCGCCCTTCGCTCGCGGCCGGTCCTTCCCTGATCCCGTGTAGCCGCGCTCGATGTCCTGCACCGTAGCCAGACCGATCCCCAGCGCGTCGGCGATCTTCCGATACGAGACCGGCGGCTTCTGCGCGCGCATCTCCAACACCACCTTGCGGCGCATCTCGCGCCACCGCTTTCCGCGCTTCGCCTGATCGGCCATCACCTCGCCGATCGCCTTGGCGCGCTCCAGCGGATCCGTCATCGCCTCCAGGGCGTTCATGGCGTCGATCACGCGCTGAGCCTCCTCGGTCACACCCGGCCTCACATCTCTTTGGGCGGGCCGCTTGCCCTGAGTGTACGGGGCCCCGTACAGTCATGGGAAGCAGCCCGCGCTGCTAACGCACAAAGCCCCCGGCCCGGCGCTGGAACGCCATATGGGCCGGGGGCGCCCACCTACAACACCACGAAGAGGCAGGCATGCCCGAGCGTACCGACCAGCCGCAACAACAGCCCACCCCCCACACGGCACGGGGCTGCAACCTGTGCCGCACCCTCCGCCACCCCGCCCAAGCCGCCCAAGGCCGCACCCTCCAAGCGCACCTCGCCGAGCACCCCTTCCCGCAGCAGGGAGCCGGCCAATGAGCGAGCAGCAGACCACCGCCCCGGCCGCGTGGCCCGAGGGCGTCATCGCCCGCTACCTCACCGTCGGCGGCGCCACCGTCGACCTGAAGGCCGACGAGTCCAAGCCCGGCCACGTCGACGGCGCGGACTGCACCGGCTGCGGCTTCCGCATCGGCTGGGGCAGCGAGCAGTACGCCCGGCAGGACGCCCAAGCCCACGCCGAGACGTGCCGCGCCCTCCCCAGGCCGGAGGCCACGCAATGAGCCAGCAGCAGACGGCCGGCCCGCGCACCTGCACCAGCTGCGGCGGCGCCAAGGGCCGCACGGTCGACACCAGCCACGACGGCAAGACCGTCCAGACCTGGCACACCTGCACCCCCTGCCACGGCACCGGCACCCAAGGCGGAGGCGTCTGATGGGCTGGTTCGACAAGGTCCTCGGCGACGACCGCCAACGCGCCGAGACGAAGTACGCCGGCCGCGAGTCCGCCACCGACAAGGCCGCGCGGCAACGACGTCAAGGCCACCGCCGCGGCATCGGCAAGGCCGCCGCCCAAGGCCAAGCCTGGGAAGAGCGCGACCGGCAGCGCGACCGCAAGGGCGGCTGGCGCCGCACCACCTGGTAACCACCCCGCAGACCGGCCGGGCCGCGTACAACCCCCAGCGCGGCCCGGCCACCTCCCCGCTCCCGGAGGAGCACAGTGAACACGCCCCGCGCCACCGGCCGCAGACTCTCCCAGCCCATCCGCCTCGCCTGGGCCCTCGTCCTCGGCATGCTCCTCGCCGCCGGCGCCTGGTCCCTCTCCGGCCAGCTCATGGACTGGGGCATGAAGGAGTGGCTCGCCTGGGCCCTGTCCGTCATGTTCGACGCGGCCGGTCTCATCTGCGCCACCTACGCCCGCCGCGCCGTCGAACGAGGCACCCCCGCAGGCCTCGCACGCCTCGCGCTCGTCGCGTTCGTCGCCGTCGCCGGTGTCCTCAACTGGAACCACGGCTACGACATCGGCGGCATGCCCGCGGCGGCCGGGTTCGCGTCCCTCTCCGCCGGTGTGGAGCTGCTCTTCGAACTCCACCGCCGTGACATCCGCGACGAGCAGCGTGCGGCCCGCGGCCTCATCGCCGAGCGGCTCCCGCATATCCCGCTCCTCGGCTGGGTCATGTACCCGGGCCGGTCGTGGGAGACGTTGCGCGCCGCGGTCGGTGTCCGCCTCGACCTCCTCGACCCTGTCCAGACCGGACACGAGCTCGCCGCGCCGGACACGGACACGAGGCCGGACAAGCGGCACTCCGCGACCGTCCGTTCCGCTGTCCTCGCCGCTGCCAAGACCATGCCGGACGCGGACGCTGAGGACATCGTCGACCAGCTGTCCGCCGCGGGGATCGACACGGACACGGACACCGTCCGCGACGTCCTCGACGAGGACACGGACAGCCGCCCGGACACGAAGGACAGCAGGTCACAGCGCCCCCGCGTCCGCCCCGTCCGTCCGATCGCCCCGCCCGGACAGACCGTCGCGGACACCATCCGGACAGCCCTCGCGTCCGGCATCACGGACAAGGGCGCGGTCCTGTCCTACGTCCGCAAGATCCACGGACAGGACGTCTCCGCCGACACCGTCCGACGGACACGGACTCGCATCGAAGGGAAGGCGTCATGAGCGACACCCGCCCCGGCGCGGACGAGCTCCGCATCCGCAGCATCCTCAAGACCCGCGGCGTCGGCCCCGACAGCACTCCGCCGTCCGTGCCGCGCCAGCCGACGGCCCGGTCGAGGGACTGGTTCGACGACCTCGCCGAGTACAACGCACCCGCCCGGCCCGCGCCCGAGCCGGCCGCCGAGCCCGCACTGCCCCAGCCGGAACGGCATCTGCGGCCCGAGCCGGTCGAGAAGACCAAGTCCAAGTCCCCGAAGCTCCGCAAGAGGAGCGGCCAGGCGCGGCACGCCCCGCTCACCCTGGGCAGTCCTCGGCAGTCCCTCCTCGACGCGTACGACCGCATCCCGCCCCGGGTGAAGTGGCTCGCCTACCACGCGTCGGCCGCGTACCTCGGGTGGACGGTCGGTCTCGTCGACTGGTCCACCTACGTCACCGGCTGGATCGCCGGCACCGGCCTCGTCGGCCCGCAGGCCCTGTTCTGGTACGCGGCCGCCGGCGCCACCGTCCTCGTCTACCGGCGCACCCGCCGCTGGTGGTGGCCCGTCGCGTGGCTCGCCGCCGTCCCCGCCTCATCCGTCGTCGCTGGCGTGCTGCTGTACGCCCCCACCCAGTAAGGACCCGTCGTGACCAGCGTGTTCGGCAATCTCGGCATCGTCGGCCTGGCCGTCGCCCTCACGGTGCTGCTCCTCGTCGGCATCAAGGGCGGAGGCAAGGTCAAACCCCTCGGCTGGTGGCCCTGCCTCATCCTCGGCATGCTCGCCGGATCGTCGTACGCCGCGGCCGGCGGCGTGTTCAAGATCGTCCCGGACCTGGTCGGCTCCCTCCTCAACGTCGCGCAGAGCATCGTCCCCGGCGTCACCATGCCCGCCGTGACGCTCACGCTGGCGATCATCATCCTGTTCAAGAAGCTGACGAAGGAGCAGGTCACGCTCCTCGGCCTGGTCTTCTGGTACGCCGCCTCCGGGGCGGGCGGTATCTGGGGCACGGTGTCGGAGAGCATCGCCAACCTCGGGCAGCAGGTGTCCTGATGCGTGCCGCTGCCGACCGCGTCCGCGCCGTGCTGGCCCTGCTGGGGCCGCTCGGCGCGGGCTCCCGCGCGCTCTTGCTGCGCCTCGTCGGCCGGTTCGGCTGGAAGACGGTGCTCGGCGTAGGGGCGATCGCCGTGTTCGCCCTGTTCAGGTACCGCACAGCGATCGCCTGGGTGCTCGCCGCCTGGTGCGCCGCGGCGTGGATGCACGCCCCCAACGAGACCGCGGTCGAGGAGGCAGGGGAGGAGACGCCCCCAGCCTCGCCCGAGGACCCCTTCCCGGGCATGGTGTGGGACCTCATCGGCGACGCCCCCGGCGTGCACCTGAAGCGGGTCGTCGAGTGGCTCCACGAGACCGGCCTCGACACCGCCTGCACCACGGCCGACGTGAGGGCCGGACTCACCCGCCGCCAGATCCCCATCCGGGCCTCCGTCCGGGACGCCGCCGGGAGGGTCAACCAGGGGGTGCACCGGGACGACCTGGAGGCCTGGCTGAAGGCCCGCTCCCCGGCCCCGCCCGAGCCCCTCTCCAAGACGCGTAGCAACCCCGCTACTACGGCCCTGACCAGCGATGTAGCAGCCGCTCCTACAGACGTAGCTACGCCTGCTACGCCCACCGAATAGCCCCACCCGGAAGGACCCCGCGATGCCCTACGAGTACTGGTGCCGGCAGTGCGCGGCCGTCTCCCCACAGAGACGCCCCCGCCGTGTCGACGCCGAGGACGAACTCGTCGAGCACCGCCGCCACACGCACGGAGGGCTGGCGCCGGCCGCGGGGGACGGCGTCCGCCCAGTGCACGACGAGGCGCGTGGGGACGGCTGCCTGCCGTCGGGGTCGTGGCTGTTCGCGCTGTTCCTGCTTGCTGCGGTCCTGTCGAACTGCTGGGGCCGCTGAGCCACATGACCCCGGGGCGGGCCGCTCCCATCCGCCAAGAAGAGCGCGGCCACGCCCCGGTTGCCCATCCCACCAAGGAGACGGAGACGCCATCATGGCACTCGGCTGGAGCAAGACCCCAGAGCCCGACGACCCGCGCCTCGCCGGCCACGAGACGACCTACCAAGCCAGCAGGGGCGGGCACTTCCCGGAGCCGGACAAGCCGGTGCCGGGTACGCCTCAGCAGGACGAGGCGAGTTGACAGCGCTGCGACACTGAGAACCGCGACGCACCGCGCACGCCCCCACTGCCATCCCCCCCAGGGCAGTGGGGGCTTTCGCATGCGCGGCTACCGGTCGGCCGGCTCCGTGTTGCGCGCCTGGCGCGGGGCGGGGACGGCGCGGGCGAGCCATCGGCCGTCGGTCATGTACCGGGGCATCATGATGGGCACGAACCCGGCGTCGACCAGCTGGGCCAGGCCCTCGACGCATTCGTCTTCGCTGTCCGCCTGCACGCTCGCCCTGATCGCCATGAGCCGAGTGTGCCGTTACCGGCAGGGTGGGGCTACCGGTTCGGGTGGATTCGGGTTACAGATCAGGAACGGCGCCTTCACCATGCCTTCATACGGGCGCATCATGCACCCCAGCACACACCACCTGGGGGGACACCTTGCGCCACCGCACCACCATCACCGCATGCCTGCTGCTCGCCGGCCTCATCACCGGCTGCTCATCCTCGGACGAGCCGACCGTGGCCAAGGCGACCGACACGCCACCGGCCACCAGCAGCACGCCGAGCCCGTCACCGTCGCCGAGCCAGGAGACGCTGAAGCTCGGCGACACGGCCAACATCAACGCCGAGGGCAAGTTCACCGCCACGACGGTCAGGTACAAGGACAGCGGGATCCCGGACGTGGCGGAACTGCTGAACGCGGATCAGAAGTGGGCCGCGCTTGAGATCAAGGTCTGCAACAAGGACCCCGAGCCCATCACCGTGACCCCGTTCCCGTGGTCGCTCGCCTACACGGACGGCGCCCGCGTCGAAGCCACCCACATGACCGGCAACGAACTGCCTCAGCCCCTATACCCCCTGGAGGCCAAGGTGAAGAACGGCGACTGCGTACGCGGCAACGTCCTGTTCCAAGTACCGAAGGAAGGCCGCCCGGAGCGGGTGTTGTACTCGCCGGACGTGCTGGACGAGCCGGCGGAGTGGCAGTTCGTGAAGTAGGCGGACACGCAGCGGCCCCGCACCGGATCCCGGGCGGGGCCGTCGTCATGCGGTGGGCTTGCGGTAGGTGTTCAGGCCGCGCCCGGTGTAGGTCGCCGAGGTCTCCATCGTGGGCCCGTTCCAGCCGGGCGACAGGGTGACTCGCTCCTCGCCCGGGCGGAGCGGCAGGGGCTCGGGCGTCGAACCGCCCCCGCGACGAAACAGACGGCGCAGACGCGCGGCCAGGCTCATGTGCCGGGCTCCTCGTCCGGGCGCACCGGCTCGGGCGGGTAGTCGACGCAGTCCTTCGTATGCCGGATCGCGACGGTCGTGCCGTCCGCGCGGCCGACGATGACGCGGACGTCCTGCGTCACCTCTGTGGCGTGGCAGTGGGGGCAGTCGACCTCGCCCTGCGGCAGCTGGCTCATGCGGTCTTCTCCTCCCGGCGTGAGCGGACGATGTAGACCACGGCGACAGCCGTCGAAGCAGCGGGGACGGTCAGTGCTGCAACGAACCACTGGAGCAGGGTGCTCGGCCGGATGAGTAGCGCGGCGACCGTGAAGGCCACACACGGAGCGATGAGGCCGATCAAGAACATGCGGCGCATGCGTCGTTCGGTCGCCTCTCGTTCCTGCTGGCGCGCGGCTGCGGTGCGGCGGTAGGTCATGCGGTCTTCTCCTCGCTGCTCGCCGGGCGCTCCGGCAGGTCGGCGTCCGGTCGCCGCAGGTACCAGCGCACCAGGTCCTTGATGACGGCCGCGCGGTCGCCGCCGGGCGCTCGCGCGGCGAGGTCAGCCCAGTCCTGATCTTCGATGCGCACCGATCGGTGCTTGGTCTTCGGGGCGTTCGGCATGGGGTCCACGGTATCGCGGGTGTACGGACACCGATAGCCTCCAACCCCTTGCGGTGTACGTACACCTCGCGCTACGGTGTACGTACACCAGCAATGAGGGGGACCAGATGATCGCCGCCAACCGCACCCGCCGCCAGACCCTCAAGACCCGCACCCGCACCCAGCGCGCCGCCGCCAAGATCCGCCGCGATGGCGCCGCCACCCTCACGACCCACTGCGTGGCCGCCGGCCTCGGCATCAAGGAAGCCCGCACCGTCGCCAGCAGCCTCCGCAAGAACGCGGCCAAGGCCGGAGCGCAGGGCGTCGCGGGCGTCTCCTACACCAAGGGCCGCGCCCGCCAGTGCACCCGCTACACCCCGGCCGAGGTCGCCGCGATCGCCGTCATCTACCGCCCCCGCAAGCCCGCTTACAAGGTCGTCGCTGCCCGCCTCGCGCTGGCCGCCTGAGTAGAGAGCACGCCATGCCGAACCAGATCCTGGGCCTCTCTGAGCAACACGCGGCCCGCGTCGTCATCGAGGACACTGGCTTTGCAACACCGTGCCTCACCTGGACCGGGTCCACGACGGCCGCCGGGTACGGGAACATCCGGATCAATGGCGCCAACTACTACGTGCACCGCATCGTCTATGAGGCGCACCACGGACCGATCCCCAAGCGCATCGACGGCGACCGCGCAGTCCTTGACCACCGCTGCCGCAACCGCGCATGCGCCAACATCGAACACCTCGAACTCGTCACCAACCGCGAGAACATCCTGCGAGGCGACATCAAGCGGGCCGCCCCCAAGCCGCCGGGCCGAAAGCCTCGCGTCAGGAAGACGCAGTGCAAGCGCGGCCACGAGTTCACCCCGGAGAACACCTATCTGAAGCCCGACGGCCGCCGAGAGTGCCGAGCCTGCATGCAGGAGTACCGGCAGGAGCGCACGGCCCGAGAGCGCGCGGAACGGCCGCCCGCCGCCCCTCGGACCCACTGTCGCGCAGGGCACGAGTACGCCGCTGAGAACACCTACCGGTACGCCAACGGAAAGCGGCGTTGCCGCGAGTGCATGCGCGAGCAGGACCGTCGACGCCGCACCCGCACCTGACCAACACCACCAGCTCGCTGCCCGCATGCTCCTCGCCGCCTAGGAGGCCGCCATGACCCCGTACACCCCCACCGCAGGTGACCGCATCACCATCCGCCGCACCGCCGGCCCCCGCGTCGTCTTCACCAAGACCGGCCTCGTCCTCGGCGTGCACCGCGACGGCGGCATCCACTTCCAGGACGACAGCGGGCCTCGCGTGCACGTTGCCACCAACGCGCAGCTGGCGCCGCTCGGACAGTCCCAGACGATCAGCCCTCTCGCTGTTTGACCCCCGCCATATGCTCAACCCACCGCCACCGAATCGAGGACACTGGACCTATGGCACTCGCAGACGACATCGAGCAGTACGGCCGAGCAGTCGACGCAGGCAACATCAGCCGCGACGACGCAGCCGAGGCCCTGGTCAAGGCCAGCAGTGGCGGCCTCACTCAGGTCGGGGCAGGTCACCTGCTGGACAACTGTCAGACCGCGTGCGCCGAATACAAGCAAACGTTCACCGGCGCGGCCCGCACGCTGGACAAGATCTACGGCCTGGACGACATCCAGCCCTGACCCCTGGCATGGCCGAAGCCCCTACCCCCGACGCCCTCGGAGGTAGGGGCTTCTCCCTGCGCGCGCCCTCTGAGCCGCCACCCCGGTTGCACGCATCGTTACCATCAAACCACGTCATCCAGTAACCACACGAGCAGCAGCAGAAGGGGGAGCAGCCGTGGCCGCCGACGAACAGCCCGAGCCGGAAAGCTCCCACGACCACCTCGAACGCCCCCGCGACGGCAGGAACCGCTTCGTCCGCAGCATGGACAACGTCCGCCGCGACGCCGAGGCGGCCGAGTACTGGGCCACCCACCGCTGTACCTACCAGGAGATCGCGGACCGGTTCGGCTACTACGACCGCAGCCAGGCCTGGCGCGGCATCCAATCCGCGAAGCGCGACGTCGCCACGCCAGCCGTGACCAAGCTGCGGCAGACCGAGTCGGAGCAACTCGACGCCCTCTACGTCATGGCCCTGGAGATCATCGAACGGAACCACGTCGTTGTCTCGCACGGGCAGGTCGTCTGCGGCGAGGACGGACGGCCGCTCCCGGACGACGGGCCCCGCCTTCAGGCCATTCAGACCGCGCTCCGCATCCGCGACCAGTACCAGAACCTGCACGGCCTCAAGCAGCCGGCCAAGGTGGAGCACTCCGGTGGCGTGAAGTTCGAGATCGTGGGGGTCGACCCGCAGGACCTCGTGTGACCGCGACAGTCGTGCGATACGAGCCGCGCGGCGGCGCCAAGACCCTGCTGTCCGCGCGCGATCAGGAGATCTGCATCGCCGGCCCTGCCGGTACCGGCAAGTCGCTGGCGATGCTCCAGAAGGCCTTCTACACGTCGCTGATGGTGCCGAACTGCCGCAGCCTGATCGTCCGGCAGACCCACGCCTCACTGACCGGCAGCACGCTGGTGACGTTCGAGCAGCAGGTCGCCACCGCCGCGCTCGCCGAGGGCGTCGTGAAGTGGTTCGGCGGGTCCCCGCGGAAGCCGGCCGCCTATCAGTTCGCCAACGGGGCGGAGATCCTCGTCGGCGGGCTCGACCGGCCAGAGAAGTTCCTCAGCACCGAGTTTTCGCGGATCTACATCGACGAGGCCACGCAGATCAGCCTCAAGGCCCTGGAGACCCTGATCACCCGTCTGCGAGGGAACGCGGACACGTACCGGCAGATCATCCTGGCGTGTAACCCGGACCATCCGAAGCACTGGATCAAGCAGCGGTGCGACGACGGCACCATGCGCATGCTGCACTCCCTGCACCGCGACAACCCCCTCTACGTCAACGCGGACGGGACGTTGACGGAGCGGGGCGTGGACTACATGGCCAAGCTCGACGCCCTTACCGGCGTCCGCAGGCTGCGCTTCCGAGACGGCATCTGGGCCGCCGCCGAAGGCCTCGTCTACGAGGGCTGGTCCGACGCCGTCCACGTCATCGACCCGTTCGACATCCCCGAGAACTGGGTCAGGTGGGTCACCGTCGACTTCGGCTTCACGAACCCCTTCGTCGCCCAGCTGTGGGCGGAGGACCCGGACGGTCGGCTGTACCTGGTCCGGGAGTGGGTGCGCACCCGCATGCTCGTCGAGGACCACGCCACCGTCATCCGTGACCGGCTGCTCGCCGGGCACCCGCGGCCGCGCGCCATCATCACCGACCACGACGCCGAAGACCGCGCCACCCTGGAACGCAAGCTCGGCATGGGCACCCAGTCCGCCCACAAGACCGTCAGCGACGGCATCCAGGCCTTCGGCGCCCGCCTCAAGGCCCAGGGTGACGGGCGCGCCCGCCTGTACGTCTTCCGCGACGCGCTCCTCGAACGCGACCCCGAGATGGACGCCGCCGCCCTCCCCATCGGCCTCGCCGAGGAGGCACTCGGCTATGTCTGGGCCGTCAAGCCCGGCAACCAGACCGGGCTGAAGGAAGAGCCCGTGAAGGAGAACGACCACTCAATGGACGCCGGCCGGTACATGGTTGCCGCCCGGGACCTCGGTGGTCGACCACGGGTGCGGTGGCTGTGAGACTGTCGTGAACCTACAAACCGCTGCCGAGGGGACGAGGTTGTCGTGAAGACGATGAAGGTGCAGACCAGGGTGCGTGTGCGCAGGTGGATGCAGGCTCTGAATAGGAGTATGCCGATCCTGCTTGACATGGCTGGGATCATTCTGTTGTCCGGTGCCGCCATGGTGTGGCACCTGATCGCTGGTCTCGTCGCTGCCGGCCTCGGCTGCTTCGTCCTGAACTGGCGGGTCTACGGCGGCACCTGACACGGAGGAGGGGTAAGTGGCCAGAACCCTCCTCGGCGCCCTCTCCAACGCCGCGCGCACGGCCACCACGACGCCCGTCCCCTTCGCCTCCCGAGCCGCCGCCTACTCGCGCGGCCTGTTCGGCGCCAGCCGCGGCATGACCGCCCAGCTCGACTCCATGGGCTCCGTCTCCACCCTCTTCGCCATCGTCAACCGCACCGCCAAGGCCGAGGCCGGCGTCGAGTGGAAGCTGTACCGCAAGGCCAAGTCCGGCCGGAAGGAAGACCGGACCGAGGTCACCTCCCACGCCGCACTGGACCTGTGGAACAAGCCCAACGCCTTCTACACGCAGTCCGAGTTCGTCGAGGCCGGAGCGCAGCACAAGCAGCTCACCGGTGAGCAGTGGTGGGTGATCGCTCAGCACGAGAGCGTGAACCTGCCGCTGGAACTGTGGCCGGTGCGCCCGGACCGGATGCGGCCCGTGCCGGACCCAGAGTCGTTCCTGTCCGGCTACATGTACACCGGCCCGGACGGGCAGCAGATCGCGCTCCGCAAGGAAGACGTGATCTTCATCCGGACGCCGCACCCCACCGACCCTTACCGCGGTATCGGCCCGGTGCAGGCGCTCCTCACCGACCTTGACGCGGTGCGCTACTCCGCCGAGTGGAACCGCAACTTCTTCCTCAACAGCGCCGAGCCGGGCGGCATCATCGAGGTCCCCACCCACCTCGGCGACACCGAGTTCGACGAGCTCCGCGAGCGCTGGAACGAGCAGCACAAGGGTGTCGCCAACGCCCACCGCGTAGCGATCCTCGAACACGGCAAGTGGATCGACCGCAAGTACACCCAGCGCGACATGCAGTTCGTCGAACTCCGCAACGTCGGCCGCGAAACCATCCGCGAAGCGTTCGGCTTCCCCAAGCCGATGACGGGCGCCGTCGACGACGTCAACCGCGCCAACGCCGAAGCCGGCGAGGTCATGTTCGCCCGGTGGCTCGTCGTCCCCGACCTCGAAGCCGTCAAGGACGCCCTGAACCACCGGCTGCTGCCGCTGTACGGAGCGACTGGCCAAGGCCTGGAGTTCGACTACGAGAACCCCGTGCCCGAGGACCGGGACGCCGAGGCGAAGGAACTCACCGCGAAGGTCACCGCGGCGAAGACCCTCGTTGAGGCTGGGTTCGAGGCGGCGTCCGTCCGCGAGGCGCTCGGCCTGCCGGAGATGGAAACGTCGGCTGCGGTCGGCGGGGACGGGACGATCAGCCCCCGCGAGCTCGGCGACATGATCCAGTCGATCTACCTCGGCGTCGACGTGTGCATCACCTGGGAAGAGGCCCGCGACATCCTCAACCGGGCGGGCGCCGGGCTCGACCTCAACGTGCCGCCGCCGGCGCAGATCGCCCGCCGCGGCCGCGCCCTCGCGAAGACGGGCGCCGAGCCCGCGCCCGAGCCGACAGACATCTGGTCGGAGACGGTGGCCGGGCTCACCGGCGAGGACATCGAGGCGGCGATGCGGTGGCAGGCGGTCGCGGTCATCGACGACAACACCTGCGACCCGTGCCGGGACAACGACGGCCAGCTCTACCGCAACCGCGCGGCCGCCTACACGGACTACCCGGGCGGCTCGGGCTACGTGCACTGCACGGGCGCCGAGTTCGGCAACGAGTGCAGGTGCCGCGTGGTCAAGCGGCGCAAGACGGGAGACGACGAATGAGCCGGATGCCGGGCCTCGCGCTGCCCGCCAACCTCACCACCTTCCTCGCCAAGCAGCGGGAGCAGGCCGACAAGCTGCGCGCCCAGCACGGCGTCGAGCCCACCTCCTGGTACCGCATCACCAACTCGTCCGGCGACGAGGCCGAGGTGATGCTGTACGACGAGATCGGCGGATGGTGGGGCGCCACCGCAGACGACTTCATCCGCGACCTCCGCGCCATCAGCGCGCCGAAGGTCCGCGTCCGCGTCAACTCGCCCGGTGGGTCGGTGTTCGAGGGCGTGGCCATCGCCAACGCCATCCGCGGCATGTCGGCCGACGTCACCATCCAGGTCGACGGCATCGCCGCCTCGATCGCCTCCGTCATCGCGATGGCCGGCGACCGCATCGTGATGATGCCGAACACGACCCTCATGATCCACGACGCGTCCGGGGTCTGCATGGGCAACGCCGCGGACATGGCCGAGATGGAAGAGCTCCTCGACCTCATCTCGGACAACATCGCCGACGCCTACGCGGCGCGCGCTGGCGGCACCCGCGACGAGTGGCGGGCCCGGATGCGCGCCGAGACCTGGTACCTGCCCGAGGACGCCGTCGAGGCGGGCCTGGCCGACGAAGTCGTACCCACCCCGGCGCGCCCGGGCCAGGAGCCGGACACCGAGCCGGACATGCGGAAGGTCTTCGACATCAGCGCCTACGGCTACCGAGGAATGCTGCCGAGGGAAGAGCCGCCCGCCGAGCCCACCCTGACCGAGGACATCCGCAGCCTGATCGGCGAGGAGATCGCCGCACAGCTCGCCGCAGCCGTGACCCCGCCCGTCGAGGCGACCACCCCCGTCGAGCCGGTCACCGAGACCACGCCCGTCGAACCCGCCCCCGAAGAGCCGGCCGCTGTGCCGGAGCCGGAGGCGCCCGCCGCCGAACCCGTGGACGAGTGGGCGGCTGCGGTCGCCCACCTGACCCAGCCCAAGCCTGACCCGTGGGCCGCAGCCGTGGCCCACCTCACCCGAAGCACGTCGGCGGCCAGCTCGGCGACGGAAGCAGCCTGAAGGAGGCAGCATGGCAACCCCCACGATCCCGAGCAACGCCGCCGAGCTGGCGGAGATGCTCCAGGACCCGGCCAAGGCGGCTCCCGTCGTCGAGACGCCGCAGACCCTGACCGAGTTCATCACCGCCTACACCCAGAAGCAGCAGGGCGACGGCACCGAGCTGAACAACCTGGTGAAGACCGAGCTCCAGCGCGAGCTCGCGAACTTCCTCCGCGACCACGACCAGGACACCAGCCAGGTCAAGAGGCTCAACCTCGACCCGCAGAACGGGCGTGCCGGCCGGGCGAACATGCTGACGTCGCACCGGCAGGGCACCGCGCACAACGCGGCCGCGCCGGGCGCGGTGGTCGACAAGCTGTTCGCGGACGGCATCGACTACGTCCGGAACATCTGGCACAAGAACACCCGCGCTGACGCGGCCAAGCTGTCCGAGCTCCGCAACGCCGCCTCGTCGGTGTCGCCGGCGGACGGCGGGTTCCTGGTGCCGGAGGTGCTGCGGTCGCAGCTGCTGGAGATCGCGCTGGAGATGGCGATCGTCCGGCCGCTGGCGACGGTCATCCCGATGGACTCGGCCCGCGTGCCGTTCCCGATGATCGACAGCACGACCAACTCCGGGTCCGTCTTCGGCGGCATGGTCACCTACTGGGGCGAGGAGGGCGCCGCGCTCACCGACTCGAACCCGCAGTTCGGGCGCATCGAGCTGGACGCGAAGAAGCTGACCGGGCTCTCCGCGGTCCCGAACGAGCTGCTTCAGGACAGCATCATCAGCTTCATGGGGCTGCTGGAGCGGCTGTGGCCGCAGGCCCTGGCGTTCGAAGAGGACGCGAAGTTCATGACCGGCACCGGTGTCGGCGAGCCGATGGGCTTCCGTGGCGCGCAGAACGACGCCGCGATCGCCGTGCCTCGCGCCACCTCCAACGAGATCAACTACGCGGACGTGGTCAACATGTACGCGAGGATGCTTCCGAGCTCCCTGTCGCGCGCCGTGTGGACCTGCGCCCCCGACGCGCTGCCGCAGCTCCTCCAGATGGCCATGTCGGTCGGCACCGGCGGCAACAGCGTGTTCGTCGTCAACGCCGCGTCGCCGCACCCGATGACCCTCTTCGGCCGTCCGCTGATCATCACCGAGAAGGGCGGCACCCTCGGCTCCCGCGGCGACCTCGCCTTCACCGACCTGGGCTACTACCTCGTCGGTGACCGGCAGACCATGACCGCCGACTCGTCCACGGACTACCAGTTCGGCTCGGACAAGACCACGTTCCGCATCATCCAGCGCGTCGACGGCCGCCCCTGGCTGAAGTCCCCGATCACCCCCCAGAACGGCGGCAACACCCTGTCCCCGTTCGTCGAGCTGAAGGCCGAGACCTCCTGACCCCCGGGCCAGGACATCTCCCAACCCCAGGAAGGACACACCTCCATGGCCATGGAAGCACTCGGCCGGCTCTTCGACGTCAGCATCGGCGCCGCGCCCGTCGACCTCTCCGCCGCTGCCGTCACCGGCAAGCGCGTCTCCCTCAGGAACGCGGGCGGCTGCACGATCCTCGTCGTCAAGGGCGCCGGCACCGCCGGTGACGACCCGACGATCACCCTGAAGCAGCACACCGCCGCTTCGGCCGGGACGACCGCGAACCTGGCGTGCATCGACCACTACTACCTCAAGGCCGAGGCGACCCTCGACGGTGACGAGCAGTGGGTGAAGAAGACCCAGGCCGTCGCCGCGACGATCGCCGACCCCGGCGGCGCCGGAACCTCGGCGGAGGAGCAGCAGATCATCGCGATCGAGGTCGACGGCCGCTCCCTCTCCGACGGCTACGACTACATCAGCCTCGACGTCGCCGACGTCGGCACCAACGCGCAGCTCGGCGCCGTCGTCTACCTGCTCCGTGACCTCATGGTCGAGCGGGCGCCGGCCAAGCTCGCGGCGCCGCTCAGCTGATGGCACTCAGGTACTGCACCGGGTGCACGACCCGCTTCGCGGTGGGTCTGCCCCGGTGCCCCTGGTGCGGATCTCGGGACCACGTGGAGGAGGGAGAGCAGGTCATGGCGAAGATCACCGTGCACGGCGGTCCGTCCAACGCGGCTGCCGACGAGCAGGCGGCACCCGCCGCCGTGGAGGGGAGTGAGCAGCCATCAGCTTCGAGCAGCTCCGAGACATCCTCCGAGAAGGAGCCGACCTCGCCCGGCAAGAGCGAGAAGCGCCGCCCGTCGCGTGCCCGCACTGTGGGGAGCCGCTCGAAGCAGGCCCGGACGGAGGCGGAGTCCTCCACTGCCGGTTCGACGGCTACCAGTGGCCCCGAGACGGACGCTGACGCTGGAGGCGAGGCGTGAGCGCCTTCCGGAACACGGAGCTGTTCAAGGCCGAGGGCTTGACCCTGAACAGCTCCTCGAACCACGTGGACGCGGGTGTCACGAACGCGACGAGCGGGCTGACCGGGGCGATCGACGTCTCGCGGATCAGTAACGGCCTGCTGATCGTGACCGTGGCGAACGCTCCGACCGGCACCAGCCCGACCCTGGCGGTGTTCTTCGATGTCCTCGACGCGACAGGCACCACGTGGGTGCAGACGTCGTCGGCGACCTCGATCGGCGGGGCGCTGCTGACTACGGCGGGCTTCACCTACGGCGTGATCAACAACGGATACGTCCTCACCAACCGAGGCCGCATCCGCTGGACCCTCGGCGGCACCACACCGTCCTTCACCGGCGTCAGCTTCTCCATCCACGGCCGGCCCTGACCAACTGCACGAGACCACGAGAGGAGGTGACGAGAGATGACCCAGCCCCCGGCGTACGCGACGCGTGAGGACGTGATGCGCGCGATCGACGCGCAGCCGTCGGCGAAGAGCGCCCGGCAGATCGACCGTGCCCTGCAGTCCTCCAGCCGCGACATCGACAGCCTGTGCCACCGCGTGTTCTACCCGACGGTAGCCACCCGGTACTTCAACTGGCCGGACTCGCAGTACCGGCCGTCATGGCGTATCTGGCTGGACGACTCGGAGCTCATCTCCCTCACCTCCATCACCTCCGGTGGGGTCGCCATCAACCTGGCCGACGTCCTGCTGGAGCCGAACCGATCCGGGCCCCCGTACAACCGGGTAGAGATCAACCTGGGCAGCAGCGCGGCGCTCGGCGGTGGCAGCACGCACCAGCGCGACGTCGGCATGACCGGGTTGTGGGCAGGCTGCCCCCTCGCAGAGACCACCGTCGGCACCCTCACGGCCGCCGTCGCCTCGACGACCGCCACAACGGTCACCGTCACCGGCGCGGCGTCCGCCGAGCTCGGCGTCGGCTCCGTACTCCGTGTCGACACCGAGCGGATGCTCGTCACCAGCCGCACCATGGCCAGCACCGGGCAGACCCTCGCCGCCGACCTCGCGGCGCAGAAGAACGCCGTCACCATCACCGTCTCCGACGCGTCCGGCTTCGCGGTCGACGAGACCATCCTCGTCGGCGCCGAGCGCATGCTCATCACCGACATTGCCGGAACCAGCCTCATCGTCGAACGGTCGGACGGCGGCAGCGTCCTCGCCGCGCACACGACCGGCGCCACCATCTATGCCCCCCGCACCCTCACGGTGACCCGTGGCGCGCTCGGCACCACCGCGGCGACGCACTCCAGTGGCGCGAGCGTGGTGCGTTGGGACCCGCCCGGCCTGGTCCGCGACCTCACCATCGCTGAGGCCCTGAACCGGATGACGAACGAGCAGGCCGGTTACGTCCGTACGAAGCGTGCCAGCGGCGGCCTCTCCAGCAACGACCAAGGCCTCGTCGCCCGCGACCTCCCGTCGCTACGCGAGCAGGTCTACGCAGCGCACGGCCGCAAGGCCCGACACAGGGGGGTCTGAGATGCCTGGCTTCGACGTACGCGTCAACTCCCACGCTTCCGGCCCGTGGGCCACCGGTCGTGCCGGGCGTGCCCTGCACGACTACGCCGACGACGTCGAGTACCAGGTCGCGCTTGAGGGCGAGCGGATGGTGCACCAACGACTGCGGCAGGTGCTGCGGCACCCCACCGGCTACTACCAGTCGAAGATCAGCGTCGACAGGACGTCGGGCGGCCGGTACATGGTGCACGACGGCGGACGCATCGTGTACGGGCCATGGCTGGAGGGCACCGGCTCCCGCAACTCGCCTGTCACAAGGTTCCCCGGCTACTTCACGTTCCGCCGCACCAAGCCGCTGCTGGACCGCAAAGCGCCGCAGATCGCCCGCGAACTGCTGGCCCGCTACCGGTCGAGGGGGCTGCTGTAGATGGCCCTGGACATCCGTACGATCCTCAGCGCGGTGGAGTCGCACGCCCTGGCGTCCGGCTACTTCGCCGACGTCAACGGCCACGAACCCAAGAGCCCGCCCACCAGCGGGATCACCGCCGCGGTGTGGGTGGAGCAGATCGGCCCGGCGCGCGGCGGCTCCGGCCTCAACTCGACCTCGTCCCGGCTCGCCCTGTACGTGCGTCTCTACTCGTCGCTCGTGCAGCAGCCGGTCGACGCGATCGACCCCGACCTCATGACCGCCCTCGACGCCCTCATGGCCGCCTACTCCGGCGACTTCGCCCTCGGCGGCCTCGTCCGCCAAGTCGACCTCCTCGGCACCTACGGCGACCCGCTGTCCGCCCGGGCCGGCTACCTCTCCGAGGGCGGGGCGGAGTACCGGGTCATGACCATCACCCTGCCGCTCATCGTCAACGATCTCTGGAACCAGGAGGCATAGTGGCCAAGGAAAGCGGCCTGGGCGACAACCTGTACATCGCCGGGTACAACGCCTCCGGCGACATCCAGCAGCTCGGCCGGATCGGCGGCGGCCCCGCGCTGCTCGTCATGACCGGCATCGACAAGAGCGCGTTCGAGCGCAAGGGCGGCCTCCGCGACGGCGCGCTCGAAATGACCACCTTCTTCAACACGGACTCTGTGGACGGCGCGACGCACGAGAAGCTGTCCGCGCTGCCCCGCGCCGACGTGATCCTCACGTACTGCCGGGGCACGACGCTCGGGAGCCCGGCCGCGTCGCTCGTCGGCAAGCAGGTCGGCTACGACCCTCAGCGCGGCGACGACGGAATGATCACCTTCACCGTCTCAGCCCAGGCCAACGGCTACGGCATCGAGTGGGGCCGCCAACTCACCGCCGGCGTCCGCACCGACACGGCGGCCGCCAACGGGACGGGCATCGACACCACGGCGTCGGCGGACTTCGGCGGCCAGGCCTACCTCCAGGTGTTCTCGTTCACCGGCACGGACGCCACGGTGAAGATCCAGGACTCAGCGGACAACAGCACGTTCGCCGACGTGACCGGGCTGGCGTTCACGCAGATCACGGCCGGGCCGACGTCGGAACGCATCTCGATCAGCAACACGGCCACGATCCGCCGCTACGTCCGCGCGGTCACCGTCACCACGGGCGGGTTCTCGTCGCTGGCGTTCGCCGTGAACTTCATCAAGAACGAGGTGGCCGATGTCCAGTTCTAACGTCAACCTCTTCCGCATCGACCCGCTCATGCCCGCGCACGCCTACAAGACCTACGCGATCGTCTCCCCGATCTCCACGCACATGCGGCAGGCCACGTGCGCCGAAGTCGGCTGCGAGCACTACCTGAACGGCTGGCAGGTCCGAGTCGAGAACCTCACCCCCGACCTGCTGCACACGGCCAAGACCGCGCGGGTCACGGTCAACGGCCGCCAGGTGCCCTACCGGTACCGCGAGCAGCGCGTCGCCGAGGGCGAGACCTGGCTGGTGTACGACGCCGGCCAGCCGTGCTTCAAGGCGGCCACGCACCGGGCGCCGCTCGGCAAGCCGCCGCTGTATCTGGTGCGCGACGGGGATCACCGCGGTAACCCGCGCGGGACGAAGGCCCGGCTGCATCAGCGGGCTGACAACTGGGTTGAGGACTTCGCCGAGCACCAGCAGGCGCTCGCCGACGAGATCAAGAAGGGATGACCTCTCATGGCAAAGAGCACCGGCCTCGGCCAGACGACACTCTCTGTGGACGATGCGGGCGGGACCGCGCGCGACATCCGTAACGACATCACCAACTGGCAGATGTCCACGCCTCGTGGCGTGCAGGACGTCACCGGCGTGGACAAGTCGGCGAACGAGCGGCTGCTGCTGCTTGCTGACGGGTCCGTCACGTACAACGGCGTGCACAACCCGTCGGCGAACCGGCAGCACGACGTGTTCAAGACCGTGCCCAGCACGAGCGTGGCGCGGACCTGCACGAACACCATCAACGGCGTCACGCTCGCTATGGAGATGCTCTTCTCCGACTACCAGCTCACCCGCTCCGACAGCGGCGAACTCACCTGGTCCGCGCCCGGCTCCCTCGCCGACGGCACCGTCCCCACCTGGGCCTGAGAGGAGCCACCCATGGGCTACAAGGGCACACCCCGCGCCGTCCGCATCGTCTTCGCGGAGGGCCACGAGCACCACGGCGCCGAAGCACGCGTCCGCCGCATGAGCTACGGCGAGTGGGAGGACGTCGTCAAGAGCGAAGACGACAACGCCATGGCCGAGTTCGGCAAGCGCCTCGTCGACTGGAACCTCGAAGACGACGACGGCCAACCCATCCCGGCCACCCCCGAAGGCATGCGCCAGGTCGACACCGGCCTCCTCACCGCCCTGAAGACCGCCTGGATCCAGTCGATCGTGGGGGTCCACGACGCGGACCCTTTGCCGCAGAGCTCGCCCTCTGGCGAGCCGTCCCCGGTGGAGTCCATCCCGATGGAAGCACTGTCGGAGAGCCTGGCGAGCTGACCCGCGCCCGGTACCTACTCGGGATCTTGGAGCGGTTCCCCGGCTACACCCTGTCCTCGCTGATGGAAGAGGACACCGAGCTGATGCGGCTCATAGCAATCGAGCGGCTCGGCACACCTGACACACCGATCGAGGAAGGGGCCCCGGATGGCTGATGATGTGACGATCACCGTGCACGTCCGGGACCTCACCGGGCCTGGTTTCCACTCCGTCTCCCGCAACCTCCACCAACTGCAACGCCAGGCCAACCAGATGGGCGGCTCGCTGCGCATCGTCGGCGGGCAACTCGGCAACGTCTCCAACGCGGCCTCCGACGCCGGCCAGTCACTCGGCGGCGGAATGGGGCTGCGGGGGCAGGCAATCGCCGCGGCCGCCGCGCTGGGCACGACGCTGCTGCCGACGATCGGGGCGCTCGCTCCCATGCTGATGGGCATGACGGCGGTCGTCGGCGGCGGCGCGCTCGCGCTCGACGACCTGAAGGCCAAGGCCAAGGAGCTCAAGAAGCCGTTCGAGGAGTGGCGGGACGTCGCGGAGAAAGCGGTCGCCCCCCATACCGAGAAGGCCGTGAAGAGCCTCCAAGGGGCCATGAAGGACTTGAACCCGGTCATCGAGACCGGGGCCGATTCCTTCGGCCGGATCATCGAGAAGGCGTCCCGCTTCGCCGACAGTCCGGCGTTCCAGTCCGCACTGCTGACCAACGTAAAGATGGGCAGCCAGTGGTTCGAGGACTTCGCCGGCAGCATCGGCCGGTTCACCCAGAGCTTCCTGGAGTTCGGCGCCAAGTCCCAGCCGGCGCTGGACGCGTGGGACTCCCTCCTCGGCGGGTTCCTCGACACCGGGCTCCCGAAGATGTTCGACGGGCTGGAGCAGGGCATCGGCGGCTCGTCGGCGTTGCTCAGCGGGTTGGCGTCGTTCATCAACGATGGGCTGCTTCCAGTCCTGGGCAAGGTCGCTGGTTCGTTCACTGAGGCGTTCGGTCCGCTGATTGGCGAGATGCTCGAAGCGACAGGTGCTGCGCTCAACACGCTCGGCAGCGGCTTCGAGGTTGTGATGGAGCTGCTGGAGCCGTTTGCCGGGCTGATGGCGGACGCGTTCCGGGCGATGAACGATGTCGCGGCGATCGGCACGGAGGTGATGGGCGAGCTCGCGAGTGTTGTCGGCGGGTCCCTGTTCGAGGCGTTGATGTCCGTGGTTGGCATCGACACGTCGCAGCTCGGGAACGGCTTCCGGGGCTTGTCCAACTGGGTGAAGGAGAACGAGGGCGCCATCCGTAACGCGTTCGTCGCGATCGCGCAGGGCGTGGTGGACATGGTCATGATCGGCGTCAACGCGCTGCCGCTGCTCGTCGCCGGGTTCCGCCTGATGACGTCAGGGGTTCTCACTGCGCTGGACGGCATCGTGTCGGGCGCGGCCAAGGCGTTCGGGTGGATGCCTGGCATCGGCGATCAGATGAAGACTGCGAACGCGGCGTTCGACGAATTCGCCTCTGGCTTCCGCAAGTCACTCGGGACTGCGCAGGAGAAAGCAAACGAGTTCGCCTCGGTGGCCACCGAGAAGCTGTCCCAGGGGAAGCTGAAGCTGAACATCAGCAACTGGGAAGCCCAGATCAGGATCGCGAAGGAGCAGATGAAGTCTGTTCCGCCGGAGAAGCGCGCGGAACTGAAGGCCCTGATCAAGGATCTTCAAGCCAAGGTTGATGCGGCGAAGAAGAAGGTCGCCGAACTCAAGGGCAAGTCGATCGGCCTGTCGGCAACCGATGGGATCAGCCCGAAGGCACGGGCCGCCTACGCAGCGGTGCAGGCCTTGCACTCCAAGCGGATCACGCTGACGACCGAGCACCGCACGATCTACACGGGCAAGGGCGGCCGTGGCCCTAACGCGGCCAGCGGCGGCCTGCTGTCGAAGCTGCCCATGCAGCGCCTCGCCGGTGGCGGCGAGGTGCAGTACGGGCCTGAGGGTCTCATCAGCGGTCCGGGCTCCGGGACTTCGGACAGCATCGTTGCGATGTTCGACTCGGGCGCGATGGCTCGTGTTTCGAACACCGAGTTCGTGGTGAACGCCGCCTCAACCAGGCGGTACCTGCCGCTCCTGGAGGCCATCAACAACAACCAGCTGAAGCTGCCAGGGCTCGCGCGGGGCGGCGTGACGAAGGCGGAGGCGCAGGCTCGTAGTTCCGCCCGGGGCGATCTGACCATCAGCCACTTCGGCCGCATGGCCGGGCACCAGCGCTCCGAGTTCCGGTCTGGGCTCGGCAACCCCGACTCGATGCGGTCGCTGATCGACTCCCTGAACCAGTGGCGCACGATCATCATGAAAGCGACGCACGGCGGGCAGGAGAAGGCGCTGCTGCGCGTGCTGGACCAGACCGGCAAGAAGCTCCTCAACTACGAGAAGGCCCTCGGCAGCGTCACCAAGTCCCTGGAAGGAGCCCGGGACAAGCTCAACTCGCTGAAGCAGGCCGCGAGCCAGCTCGCCGACTCCGTGAAGTCCGGGGTGCTGAACTCGGCGAACATCACCAAACGCCAGGGCGACGGCCCGGTCACCGTTGCCTCGATCATGGGCGGGCTCACCGCGAGCAGGGACAAGGCCACCTCGTTCTCGAAGGCGTTGGCCGACCTGAAGAAGAAGGGCCTCTCCTCGTCGCTGATCCAGCAGATCGCGGAGGCCGGCATCGACGGGGGCGGCCTGGAGACGGCGGGGGCGTTGCTGGGCGCGTCGAAGTCGGAGATCAAGAGCATGAACAGCCTTCAGGGGCAGATCAACAGCGCGGCCACGGCATCGGGCAAGACGGCGTCGGACGCGGTGTACAAGGGCGCCATCGCCATGCAGGACCGGCTCGTCAAGTCCCTGACGGTGCAGCAGTCGAAACTCGCCAGCTCGATGGACAAGCTCGCCGCGGCGATGGAGAAGGCCATCGAGAAGGGCTTCGGGAAGAAGGCGTCGGGCGGCATCATCGGCGCCGCATCCGGCGGGGCGCGCGGCTCGTGGACTCTCGTCGGCGAGCACGAGCCCGAGCTCGTCCGCCTGCCGTTCGGGTCGCGCGTGTACTCCGGACCGGACACCCGCCGCATGCAGCAACAGGCATGGACGTCCATGCTCAACACCCCCCGTAGCGGCGGCGCTCGGTACGCGCCGACGCCGGCCGGTGGTTCGGTACAGCCGATCGTCGTGCATCAGACGATCACGCTCGACGGCAGGGTGCTGGCGCAGCAGATCTTCGATCCGTTCCGCAGGGAAGTCGCGAGCCGCGGTGGCAACGTGCAGCGGGCGCTTGGGCAGGGGGCGGGCTGATGGTGTTTCCGGAGACTCCGCTGCCGATCAAGGCGGAGTTGCGGCTGGGCTCAACGTGGACGGACGTCACGGCGGACGTGCGCGCAGAGCAGCAGATCCGTATCCGCCGCGGCCGCTCCGACTGGGGCCAGCAGGTCGACACGTCCACCTGTACGTTCACGCTCGACAACAACGACGGCCGCTACACGCCCCGCAACCCCAACGGCCCGTACTACGGGCAGATCGGGCGCAACACCGCGGTGCGGGTCAGCGTGATGACCGGGGAGACGTACCTGGATCTGCCGGGCGCCAGCACGGGCGACTACGCCGAGACGCCTGATGCGGCAGCGCTGGATGTCACCGGGGACCTGGACGTGCGGCTCGACATGTCGCTGGCGAACTGGCTGGCGCCGGTCACCAGCGGCGCGACAGTCGAGATGATCGGCAAATTCGGCTTCACCGGACAGAAGTCGTGGTTCGTCGGGACTCGTAGTGGGCGCCTGTTCTTCGAGTGGTCGGCGGACGGCACGAACAGCCTGTCGGCATCGTCGACGATCGCCCCGGTGATCCCGGGGCCGGGCGGCCGGATGGCGCTGCGGGTGACCCTGGACGTGGACAACGGCTCGGGCGGGAACACCGTGCGCTTCTACACGGCGCCGACGATCGACGGCCCGTGGGTTCAGGTCGGCGACCCTGTCACGCAGTCGGGCACCACATCGATCTTCAACAGCACGGCGAACCTGCGGATCGGCAACGCCACGTCGTTCACGTTCAACCTGCCGCTGGGCCGCTGCCACGCCGCCGAGGTCCGCAACGGCATCAACGGCACGGTCGTCGCCGCGCCGGACTTCACCGCACAGGCGGTCGGCACCGTGAGCTTCGCCGATTCGGCGGGCCGCACGTGGACGATGAACGGCAACGCCCAGATCACGAACCGCAGAACGCGCTTCGTGGGCGAGGTGTCCGCGTGGAACACCCGCTGGGAGACGAAACACGACGTCGTCACCCACGTCGAAGCCTCCGGCATCATGCGCCGCCTGTCCCAAGGCGCCTCGCCGGTGCGGTCGCCCATGTACCGCGAGTTCACCAACGCCAGCAGGTCAGGCATCGTCTCCTACTGGCCCATGGAAGACGAGAGCGGCGCCACCCGCTTCGCGTCCGGCATGGACGGCCAGCCCGCCATGACGATCCCATCCTCGGGCGGCGTGACGCCGGCGGCGTACTCGGGCTGGGCCGCGTCGGCTCCGCTGCCGACGTACTCGTTCGGGACGACGCGGGTGGCCATCGCGCCGTACACGGCGACGAACTACATCTTCACGCGGTTCTTCGCTGCGGTCCCGGCGGCTGGGGTGACGAGCACCGATCGCCTGTTCACGATCGTCACGACGGGTTCGGCCCGCACGTGGGCCGTGTGGATCAACGCGGCTGGGGATTTGGACCTGAGGGCGTACGACTCCGACGGCACGCAGATCCTGGCGACCGGGTTCGACCCGGTAGCGATCAACGGGAAGAACGTGCAGATCGGCGTCGAGCTGACCCAGAACGGCGCGAACGTCGACGCGACGCTGTACGTGTTCTACGTCGACGAGTCCAGCCTGAACAGGATCGTCAGCGATGGCGTGGCCACCACTCTGGCGGCGAACACGATAGGCGCAGCCACCGAGTGCAGGTTCGGCTTCAACGGGCTGCTGAACGGCACAGCGCTCGGGCATCTCGCGGTCGCGTCCAGCAACACGGCGTACACGAACACGATCGGCGCGATGATCGGCTGGGACGGTGAGGTCACCTCCGCGCGCCTCTACCGGCTCGGCACCGAGGAGCTCACCCCCTGCTTCTCCGCCAGCATCAGCGAGGAGCAGATGGGCGTCCAGGGCCTGTCACCGCTCCTCGACCTGATGCGAGAGGCGGCGGACGCCGACGAGGGCATCCTGCACGAGTCCCGCGACTGGTATCCCGCCTTCCGGTTCCGGGACCGGCCCAGCATGTACAGCCAGGCCCCGGCCATGGTCCTCGACTACACCGGCGACGACGGACTCGTCACCCCGCTGGACCCGGTAGACGACGATCAAGCCGTCCGCAACGACCGCACCGTGCAACGCACTGGCGGCTCGTCGACGCGCCGCACCCTGGACGAGGGCGCCCTGTCGACGCAGGTCCCGCCGGACGGTGTCGGCCGGTACGACGACTCGCAGACGCGGAGCCTGTACGAGGACGCGCAGACCGGTGACCACGCCGGATGGCTCCTCCACCTCGGCACCTGGGACGAGACCCGCTACCCGGTCGTGAGGCTGAACCTGGCAGCCGCGCCGCACATGATCGAGGCTGCCACGTCAGTCGACATCGGCGACCGCATGGACATCGCCAACCCACCGTCGTGGCTGCCGCCCGACCTGATCGAGCTCATGGCCCAGGGCTACAGCGAGGTCCTCGACCAGTTCACTTGGACGCTCGACTTCAACTGCACGCCCTTCGGCCCGTGGGACGTGGCGTGGGCGGGTGACGCCTCGACGGCCTCTGTCGAGCGCGAGTTCCAGTGGGTCGACACGGACGGCTCCCAGCTCGCCGAGGCCCTCACCACGTCCGAGACGGACGTCGACGTGCTCACCACGACGGGCCCCGTGTGGACCCCCAACGTGCGCGACACGCCGTTCGACTGGCGGATCGGCGGGGAGGTCATGACCGTCACCGCACCTGGCGGCCTGCTCAACTCGAACGCGTTCTTCGACACGGACACAACTGGCTGGACGGCACAGTCCTGCACGATCGCCCACGCCACGACCGTAGTGAACCCCCACCCGCGTGCGGCGGCATCGCTACTCGTCACCCCCAACGGAGTGGCCGCCGTAGGCGGAGCCCTGTGCACCCAGACCGCCGTCGACAGCATCACCCCCGGCGCCCAGTACACCGCAAGCATGTGGGTGTACAGCCCGGGCGGCTGGTCCGAGCTACGGCCGGCCGTGAACTGGCATGACAGTGCTGGCACGTTTCTGTCCAGCAGTTTCGGTTCTGCCTCGGCAGTCTCAGCTGGCGTATGGACGTACCTGGAGCAGACCTTCACCGCGCCGGCGTTGGCGTCTCGCGCTGTGGTGCGGGCGCACCACAGCGGCACCCCGGCCTCGTCGGACGTCTACTACGTGTGGGCGGTGCGGGTCACGCGGACGTCGTCGTCGTGGCTGTACGACCAGTTCGGCCGGACCGCGGCCTCGTCGTGGGGGACCGCCGATTCGGGGCAGACGTGGTCGACGGGTGGAGGCACGGCGGCTGACTACAACGTCACGGGCGGGTATGGGGCGCATCGGCTCGCTACGGTGAACGCTTCCCGCCGTACGCTCGTGGACTTCCCGTACGCGGACTTCGACGCGTACGTCAGCCTCACCCCGTCCGCGACTGCCACGGGTGGATTTCTGTCCGGCGGACTCGCCGGCCGGTACACCGACAGCGACAACCTCTACACCGCGCGGATCGCGTTCAACACCACGGGGACGATGACGCTGACCATCCGCAAGCGCGTCGCGGCGGTCGAAACTGAGCTGGTGTCGTACACGCTTTCCGGCACCTACACCGCGGGCACGTTCATGCGGATGCGCTTCCAGGTCTCCGGGAGCACGCTCCGCGCGAAGGCGTGGCCGGCGGCGGGCTTGGAGCCGGGCGTGTGGCAGGCGGAGACCACCGACACGGCGTTGACTACCTCCGCCTTCATCGGGCTTCGGTCGATCTCCGCCAGCTCCAACAGCAACGTCAACCCGGAGGTTCGCTACGACCAGCTCGACCTCGTCAACCCGCAGACGTACACCGTCACCCGCAGCGTGAACGGCGTCTCGAAAACCCACACTGCCGGCGCCGCGGTGGCGCTGGCTCACCCCGCATACACGTCCCTGTAGGAGGCTCGCGTGTCCCGGTACCCGTCGATCTACGCGGGCCAGCGCATCACCGGCACTCTGCTGTCGTCGATGCTCCCCGACATGATCCAAAAGTTGACGAGCACGGACCGCTCATCGACAACCACGCTGGCCGACGACCCCGACCTCACCACCACCCTCGAAGCCAACGCCCGCTACTTCGTCGAGATTGAGCTCTGGTACGCCGCATCAGTCGGCTCGACCGGAATCCGTACTGCCTGGACGGTGCCGTCCGGCGTCACCGGGAACCGCAGCGCGCTCGGTATGGCGTCCACGGTGTCTGACACGACCCCGGCGGGTGTCGGCCGGTGGGGTGTGCACGCCTACACGACGACCGTGTTCTACGGCGACCGCCAGTCCTCCACCAACCTGATCCTGGCCAAGGAGTGCAGCACCGTCACGACCGGCAGTAGCGCGGGGACGCTCGCCCTCCAGTGGGCGCAGGACACGTCCAGCGCGGACGCCTGCCGGGTGGGTGCCGGCTCGCTCATGCGCGTTACCCGACTCGCCTAGGAGGCCCCTCATGGCTGAACTGACCTATCCGCACTACCGGCTCACCGCGAACGGACGGAACGAGACCGGCTTCACGGTGACGCTCCAGATCCAGGAGGGCGCGGGCGGGCCGCTGCCGGAGCAGTCGGTGGACACCGTCCTGGCCGGGCTGCGTGCCCTGTTGCAGAACGGCGACGACAGCGTGTCGACGGAGCTCGTCCGCTTCTCCACCACGACCACGTACCTGTAGGAGGACTGGCATGGCCACACCACTGACCGCCGCCCGGTTTGCCGCCGCACTTCGCGCTGAGGGCGTGAAGGTTGTCGAGGTCGGCGACTGGGAGACCCACAACCGCAACAGCCGCGGCCCGTGGGGCCCGGTCAACGGCATCATGCAGCACCACACCGGCCCGTACTCCACGGAGAAGGGCATGGTCGAGCTGTGCCGGAAGGGCTACTCCGGGCTGCCCGGCCCGCTGTGCCACGGCGTCATCGACCGCTCCGGCACCGTGCACCTCGTCGGCTACGGCCGCGCCAACCACGCCGGATCCGGCGACGACGACGTCCTCGCCGCTGTCGTAGCGGAGACGAAGCTGCCGATCGACAACGAGGCGAACACCGACGGAAACCGGCACTTCTACGGCTTCGAAGCCATCAACACGGGCGGCGGCCAGGACTGGCCCGCTGCCCAGATCGAAGCGATGGTGCGGGTCTCAGCCGCTCTCTGCCGCGCCCACGGATGGCACGCCGAGTCGGTCATCGCCCACAAGGAGTGGCAGCCGGGCAAGCCGGATCCGGCGGGTGTGGACATGGGCAAGCTGCGCAGCCGTGTCGCCGAGCGGCTGAGGCACGCGGCGTCGTGGTCGCCGGGCGTGGTGAAGCCGCCGGCGCCGAAGCCTCCCGTGCCGAAGCCGACGCCCGTACCGAGTGTCGAGGACCGTCTGTCCTCGCTGGAGAAGCGCGTGACCGCGCTGGAGAAGAAGGGAGCTTGATCATGCCGAAGGATTCGACGAAGACGACCGCGCGCACTGTGCTTCAGACGACGGTGGGTGTCGCGGTGGCCCTGCCAGGGATCGTCGCGGCGTCGGGTGTGCCGGAGTCGCTGCCGTGGGTGGCGGGCGCGCTCGCCGTCGCCGGCGGGTTCGCGCGGGTGATGGCGCTGCCGAGCGTGCAGGGGCTGCTGCCGTCGTGGCTGCGGACCGACGGCGGTGACACGGCGGTGAGAGAGTGACGACGCCGGAGGTGTCCGTGGCGCTGGAGTTGGAGCGGCTGAGGGGGACCTGCGAGTCGGGGTTCATCAGGGTGGATGGGCAGCTCGCTCTTCTCGTCCAGCGCAGTGAGCAGACGGACAAGAAGTTGGACGATCACGAGGCGCGGCTCGACGCGATCGAGAAGAACCGCTGGCCACTGCCGAGTATCGCGGTGCTGGTCGCTGCTGGTTCGCTGGGTGTGGCGCTCTGGCAGGCGGCGGGCCGGTGAATCCGGCGGACGCGGTGTGGGGCGGTCTGATCCTGGCGGGCGCGGCGTTCGAGGTGTACGCGCTGCGCAACGCCAGGGTGGGCGACACCTTGTCGGAGTCGACGCGCCGCTGGTTCCGGGTGCACACCAAGGCGGGTGCCGTGGCGTTCGCGGTGGGGTGGACGGGGTTCGCGGTCTGGTACCTCGCGCACATCCTCGACTGACCGGCCGCACGGGGCCTCGTCCGCTACGGCGGGCGGGGCCCTCTGCCGTGTGCGGCTACTCCTCGGGCTCGGCGTGCCTGACGGCCTTCTTCAGCGCCATCTCCGCCGTATACCTGCTGACCCCGGCCGCTGCCGCGAAGGCGGTGACACCCGCCTGCACGGCGGTCGCCTGCTCGACGGTGAGGTTACCGGCCTGGATCGCCTCCCAGGCGGAACGTTCCAGCTCGATCAGGTCGTCGGGGAAGTCGAAGTCAGCCACGGCGGGATCCTACGCCCGCCAGTCACACGGCCTTCACGCGGCCGCCGTCACGTCCCCACGCTCGACCTGCCGCAGCTCGGCCAGGAGCTGCGCGTACTCTGCCCGCTGCCCGTCCGTGAGCGGCACCGCCGGATGCGACCACAGCGCGCGGATCGCCTGGTTCAGCTCGGCAGCCGAGCGCACAGCACCAGCGGTCACAAGATCGGGGGACATGCGACCAGCGTAGCGGCGCCCCGTGCGATCAGACCTCAATCCGGCGCCGCACCCCAGCGATCGCCTTCTCCCACGGGAAAGCCTTCGGATCGCCCTGCTTCGGCGGGTGCGACTCATACCCATCCGGCCCGTCGAGGACAACGACCCCCTGCTCCCGCAGCACAGCAATCGACCGAGCCACCGCCGGCTGCGCGCCCTGCGCCTGGTTGAAGTACGGCATTGCCACCACCGGCACGCCCATATGGACCGCCTCCGACGGGATGCCGATCGCCACGGTGTCCGAGATGCCGGCGCCCCACTTGTTCAAGGTGGTGCACGACATCGGCGCCACCAGCATGGCGTCTGCCTTCGGCAGGGCGTCCTTCTCCCACGGCAGCTTGTACCGCGACCGCACTGGGTGGCCGGTGAGCTCGACGAGCTCCTGCATGCGCGGCTCCCACCAGGTCGCGGCGGACGGGGTGAGGATCAAGCACACGTCCCAGCCGTCTGCTTGGGCAGCGCGCACGCCTTCGTCGATGAACTGAGTGGGGCCCGCGGCGCAGGCGATCAGGTACAGAACCGGCTTCGTCATGCGCGGAGTCCACAACGCTCGGCCAGTCCACGCAAGTCCGCCCCTGGGTTCACGGTCGCCCCGACCACGTCCTTCACGAGATTCACCGTGTCCGGCCGCCGCCGCACTTCCTCGGGCGCCAGTTCCTCGGCTTCAATGAGCGCCTTCGCAGCGTCGTCCTTGCGCCGTGTCAAGAGCGAAGCGCGTGCCTTTGAAACCCGGTGCCCGGCCTGCCGCTCCCTCGACATCCCTGCCAGAGCCCCGGGGTCGAGGTCGTCCGCGGCTTCGAGCGCTGACCAGCCGTCCTCGAACCGGATCAGCATGTCCATCCGGTGCAGCGCGACGTTGGTCGGCCCGAACATGGTGTAGTCCTCGTCGAGGTCCCCGCCTTGCCGCTTGGCCACGTCTTCGGCCTCGTCGACGTAGTCGGTTGCCGCGCGGACTCGGGCGGTGGTGCGGTCCTGCGACGAGGCTGCGAGGGCCGCGGACAGGTAGAGCATGCCGAGGGTGGACAAGCCGAGCGACCCACGGCCGGTGAGGTCAGCGGACAGACGGCGGGCTGCGGTCGTCGCGAAGGCGACCGCAGCATCCGGCCGCTCCTGGTACACGAGGCTCTTCGCTACCCGCCTCGACGCGGCCCCCATCTGTACGGGGTCACCGGACCGTTCGGCAGCAGCGAGCGCGCGGTCAGCGGCGAGCGCGGCCTGGATCGCCGTCGCCGACCCGTACTTGTGAAGGTACGACGTGACGAGCTGGTAGACCCGGGACAGCAGGGCCTGCGCTTCCGACTCTTCACCAACGGCCGCAGCATGCGCGGCCTGCTCGGCACCGCCGATCAGGGCAGGAAGCTCCCGTGCGAGCGTCGCGTAGTGGCAGGCCTGGAACGCCTCGCAGCAGTAGACGAGTCGGCGTTGCAGGACGGCCACTGCGGGCGGGTCGTCTCCGCCGCTCGGGGCGTACAGGGCGTCGATGACGGTGAGCGCCTCGGCGGGCGGGCGGCTGCCAGCCGTGGGCGGGGGTGGGGTGTCGGACAAGAGTTGCTCCAGGGGGACGCGCAGGACTTCGGCCGCGCGCACCAACACTGACAGGCGCGGATCCTGCTGGCGCTTCCCGCCTTCGATGTCTTGCACCCACCGCTTGGTCTGCCCCATGAGCTGACCGAAGTCGGTCTGTGTGTACCCGCGCCGGTCACGCCAATGGGCGATGCGGCGGCCGATGCCTGAAGTGTCCATGGGGCGCCCCCGAACCAAGGCACGCACTTTGCGTGCCCACCTCTGTTGTACCGCGTCCTACGGTCGTCATGTGAGACGGATCACCGCAACCGTGGAGGCCCTCGTGCCAGGGGAGACACGCGCCAGCAGCAGCGCAGAGACCACCGCGCTTGCCCTGCTACCGCTCCCCAGGGTGTCCAGGTTGTCGGCGTTACAGGCCCGGGGCGCGGCCTGCGTGTGGTGCCAGACTCGCCTCACGATCGAGACGGCCGTCGACCTCGGCGAGCGGCCCGGGCCCGGCGGCGTGACCGTGTTCCCCCGTGGCTGCGACTCGTGCGCCCGGGGATTGGCGGACCGCGTGTACCGCATCCACGTCGCGAACTGCCGCGCCTGCCTCCGCAACACACCGTGCGCCGACCGCGCCGCCCTGCGCCGCCTCGCATCCGAGGGCACGCTATGAGCCGCCCCGCGCCGCCGCCGCCCACCGAGCTGACATACGGCCAGTACTCGGGCTGGAACTGCTGCTGGTGCAACGCCTCCCTACAGGCCGGCGGGGTCAGCGCCGGCGTCTCCCAAGGCGGTATCGGCGCCCATGGCCTCGACGTCGAGGTGTACGAATGCGGGCCGCGCTGCCCGGAGCGACCACGACGTACCGCGAAGACCGACACATCGGGAGTCACCTCATGATCTGCGCACGCTGCGACATGCCACTCCGCGCCGGTGACGACTACGACGAGACCAGCGTCGACGGCGCCACCGGGGCCGGCGTCACCATCTACCGGCACCGGCAGCCGTGTCGGCGGACCCAGCAGCAGACTGCCCCGGCCCCCGCTACCGGCTCGCGCCGACGCTGGTAGCGGAAGGCGGTCGCCCCGACGCCCCGTTGCGCGCGGCCGCGGGCCCGCCGCCGGGACAGCCCCGTCACCGGCGGCGGGCCCTCACTCGACGAGGTCGGAGAGCGGCACATGGAGGGCGTCGGCGATGCGGAAGAGGTTGTCCAGCTTGGGGCTGGCGTGGGCCTGCTCGATGCGGTTGATGGTCTGGCGGTCCATGCCCGCGAGTTCTGCGAGTTTCTCCTGCGTGAGGTTGGCGTGTAAGCGGGCGGCGCGGATCCGGTCGCCGACCTCGCGGCGGCGCTGCAGGATCCGGTCGGGGGGTAGGGCGGATGGCACCCGCCCACGCTTGCCCCTAAGTGATCTTGAGTCTGTATCGTCGGCTGTACATTTTTCGATCTAGGGCGGGTAGTCGAAGAGCAGGTCAGCGGAGCGCGTTGGTTGATACGTGAACAATCTGTAACACGCACGAAACAGAACGCGCTTACTGAAGCGTGAGCAGCCACCCCCCTCGCGAGCCCGGCACGGGCGGCCGGCGCCAGCCCGTGTCGGACAGGCCGTCCATCCGTCGCGAGTACCCCCTCGGCGATGGGTGGGCGGTCTCAGGCGCCCAGTCAAGAAAAGGTAAAATCACTCGAACGAGTGAACGATTATCTCGTGACGCATGCATGCTGCACGCGTTAAAACAGGGTGGCCAGGGTGGGGGTCACGTCCGCCTCCCCGGGTGGTCAGCCCCCACCCTGGTCCAAGGAGCGGCCCCCGGTGCGCCGGGGGCCGCTCGGCTTTCCCATGGGAGACGGACGGGAGAACGATCTTGCCGACCAAGGCTAACTCAGGCTAACTCAAGCCAAGTAGGGCTAGCGGGAGGTGAAGGACTTCCCAGGGCAACTCTCCCACCAGCCCATACGCGGCCAGGTCAGGCGACATCATGTGTCAGTGAAGTCCAGCCGGCTCGTCTCGATCCTCCTGCTGCTCCAGACCCGCGGCCGGATGACCGCCGCGCAGCTCGCCGAGGAACTGGAGGTCTCGGTCCGTACCGTCTACCGGGACGTGGAGGCCCTCGGTGCCGCCGGGGTTCCGCTGTACGGCGACGCGGGCCACGCCGGCGGCTACCGCCTGCTCGACGGCTACCGCACACGTCTGACGGGCCTCACCGCCGACGAGGCCGAGGCCCTCTTCCTCGCGGGCGCCCCCGGCCCGGCCGCCCAGCTCGGTCTCGGCTCCGTGCTCGCTGCCGCCCAGCTCAAGGTGCGCGCCGCCCTGCCGGTGGAGCTGCGCGCGCACGCCGACCGGATCAGCGGCCGCTTCCACCTGGACGCCCCCGGCTGGTACGCGGACGCCGACGACACCCCTCACCTCCCGGCCGTCGCGGACGCCGTCTGGAGCAGCCGCGTGCTGCACGTCCGGTACCGCCGCTGGCGCGAGCCCACCGACGTCGAGCGCCGTCTGGAGCCGTACGGGCTGGTGCTGAAGGCGGGCCGCTGGTACGTCGTGGCCGGGCCCGGACCACGAACCTACCGGGTCGACCAGATCCTCGAACTCTCCATCCTGGGCGAGGAGTTCACCCGTCCCGAGAACTTCGACCTGGCCGCGTACTGGGCGGCGTACCAGCGCGGCTTCCACGACCGGCTGCACCGCGGGGAGGCCGTGGTGCGGCTGGCCCCGGGAACGACGCTCACCGGCCCGGCGGGGGAGGCCGTACGGCGCGACGGACGTACGGACGACGACGGCTGGACCCGCGCCACGGTCCCCATCGAGTCCGTCGACCACGCCCACGCCGAGTTCCTGCGCCTGGGCACGGCCATCGAGGTGCTGGCCCCGGACGAACTGCGGTCGAGGATCGCCCGGACCGCGGCCGAACTGGCGGAGCGGTACGGCAACTCCCGTGCCCCCGGCGGCGACTGAGAGGCGGAACCCGCCCGTCCTCCCAGGAGGTCCGTCACGTGAAGCACCCGCACAGGCACCGCAGACGCCGCCTGCTCCTCCCCGTCGCCGCGGCCACGGCGGCGCTCGTCGGCGCCGGCCTGACCACGTTCGCCACCGACGACACCGCCGCGGCCGCCACCGCCCGCCAGGTGGAGAAGCTGGACCGGGGCGTGGTCAGCGTCCACACCGGCAGCGGCAACCTGGTCAGCTGGCGCTGGCTGGGCACCGATCCGAACGACGTTTCGTTCAACGTGTACCGGGCCGGCACGAAGGTCAACGCGACCCCGATCACCGGCTCCACGAACTACTTCCACTCCGGCGCCCCCTCGCACGCCGACTACACCGTCCGCGCGATCGTGAACGGCGTGGAGCAGGGCGACTCGGTGCACGCGATCCAGTTCCGCACCGGCTACAAGGACGTCCCGGTCTCACCGCCCGCAGGCGGCACCGCCCCGGGCAACTCGGCGTACACCTACGAAGCCAACGACGCCTCCCTCGGCGATCTGGACGGCGACGGCGCCCTGGACATCGTCCTGAAGTGGCAGCCGACCAACGCCAAGGACAACTCCCAGTCCGGCTACACCGGCAACACCATCGTCGACGGCATCAAGCTCGACGGGACCCGGCTGTGGCGTATCGACCTGGGCCGCAACATCCGCTCCGGCGCGCATTACACGCAGTTCCAGGTGTACGACTACGACGGCGACGGCAAGGCCGAGGTCGCCATGAAGACCGCCGACGGCACCAAGGACGGCACCGGCGCGGTCATCGGCAGCTCCTCGGCCGACCACCGCAACTCCAGCGGCTATGTGCTGTCCGGCCCGGAGTTCCTGACGATGTTCAACGGCCAGACGGGCAAGGCGATGCAGAGCGTCGACTACGTCCCGGGCCGCGGCAACGTCTCCTCCTGGGGCGACAACTACGGCAACCGCGTCGACCGCTTCCTCGCGGGCACGGCCTACCTCGACGGCTCCCGCCCCTCCCTGATCATGGCGCGCGGCTACTACACCCGTACGGTGATCGCCGCCTGGGACTGGCGGAACGGCTCCTTCACCCGCCGCTGGACCTTCGACACCAACTCCTCGACCAACAGCGGCAAGGGCTACGACGGCCAGGGCAACCACAGCCTGTCCGTCGCGGACGTCGACAACGACGGCAAGGACGAGATCGTCTACGGCGCCATGACGGTCGACGACAACGGCAACGGGCTGTGGACGACCAAACTGGGCCACGGCGACGCCGGCCACGTCGGGGACCTCAACCCCTCCCGCGCGGGCCTTGAGTACTTCAAGGTCTCCGAGAACTCCAGCAAACCCGGCTCGTGGATGGCCGACGCCCGCACCGGCCAGATCCTGTGGCAGACGGCCTCGGGCTCGGACAACGGCCGTGGCGTCGCCGCCGACGTGTACGCCGGCAGCGCGGGCGCCGAGGCCTGGTCCGCCGCGGACACGACCCTGCGTTCGGCGACCGGCGCCTCGCTCGGCCGGGAGCCGTCCAGCATGAACTTCCTGTCCTGGTGGGACGGCGACCCGGTCCGTGAACTCCTCGACGGCACCCGCATCGACAAGTACGGCACCTCGGGCGACACCCGCCTGCTGACCGGATCCGGCGTCTCCTCCAACAACGGCACGAAGTCCACGCCCGTCCTGTCCGGCGACATCCTCGGCGACTGGCGCGAGGAGGTCGTCTGGCGCACCAGCGACAACACCGCGCTGCGCATCTACTCGACCCCGCACGAGACCAGCACGAAGATCACGACCCTGCTCCACGACACGCAGTACCGCACGGCCCTGGCCTGGCAGAACACCGCCTACAACCAGCCCCCGCACCCGAGCTTCTTCATCGGCAACGCCATGCCGACGGCTCCACGGCCGACGGTCTACACCCCCTGAGAAGGACGAGGGCGTATGCCGCCTCCGGCATACGCCCTCAAAAGCACGGTCAGGCGACCGTGCAGTTCTGGTCGCCGAGCTTGAACGCGGTCGGTTTCGTGTTCGTCCCCGACGAGTTGGCCGTGAAGCCGAAGCTCACCGACGAGCCCGCCGCCACGTTGGAATTCCAGCCGACGTTCTTCGCCGTCACCGCCGCTCCCGACTGCGCGGCCTCGGCGTTCCACGCCTGGGTCAGCTTCTGGCCGTCGGCGAAGGACCAGCCGAGGGACCAGCCGTTCCAGGCGCCGGTCCCGGTGTTGGTGAGCTGCACGTCCGCCTGGAAGCCGCCCGACCACTGGCTCGTCACCTTGTACGTCACCTTGCAGGCACCGGCCGGATCGGGGCCGGGCCCGGGACCCGTGGTGCCTCCGTCGGAGCTGTCCCCGTAGATGACGCCACGTCCGTTGGTCGCCACGTACACCCGGCCGTACACCCTCGGGTCCCCGGTGATGGCCGCGCCCGTCCAGCCCCACTGGTGGGCGTCGTCGTTGATGCGGGTCCAGCTCGCGCCCTTGTCCGTGGAGCGGAAGATGCCGCGCACGCCGCCGATCTTCGCGCTGGTGTAGAGCGTCTGGTAGGAGGCGCCGGGGGCCGCCTTGCCGAAGCCGATGGTGTCGGCCTGCTCGACGTTCGGCAGCTTCGTGAAGCTCGTGCCGCCGTCCGTCGAGTGCCACAGGCCGTACGCCCCGTCGCTCGCGCCGCCGGCCAGCCAGACGTCGCCCGTCCCGCCGGGCAGCGCTTTGAAGCGGACGCTGTCACCGCCGGGCAGCCCCGTCGCCGGTGACTCCTTGAACGTCGCCCCGCCGTCCGTACTGACGTAGAACTTCCCGGACTTGAAGCCGTAGAAGGTCTTCGGATCGACGCGGTCCGACTCGACGATCGCCCCGGCGGGGATCCCGCCGGACGCCTGCCACGACGTGCCGAAGCCCGTCGCGTGGTGCACGCCGGCGCCCTCAGGGCTCCACACGAACCGGCTGCCGTCGGCCGCCGCCGCGACCGTGCCGCCGCCGCTCACGCCCGAGGGGTCGGTCCCCGCGAACCAGTTGGCGCCGTTGTCGGTCGAGAACGAGATGTGCGGACCGGAGTCGAGGTTGCCGACCCGGACGACCGTGTTCGGGTTCGACTCGGCGAAGTCCAGGCTCGTGGTCGTCGTGAAGTTCGGCTGGGTGAACATCATCGACGGGACCTTCGTCAGATCCGTGTGGCGGAAGCCGCCGATGTCACCCAGCGCGCTCAGCAGCGGCGCGCCCGACGGCGGCGACGCCAGGTCGTTGACCGCCGTCTCCTCCAGCCCCTGCACCATCGGCTTGACGGCGAACTTGCTTCCGTTGTCCCAGTTGGTGAGGTTCTCGGTGCCGTAGATCGTCGCGCCCGTCCCGTACATCATGCGGTTCGAGTTGAACGGGTCGATCTCCAGGGCCTCCGTCATCCACCCGAGCTTGGGGGTCTGCTCCGGCGGCTGCGGGTTGGCGCCCCAGGTCAGCCACGGCGAGGACGAGACGTCCATCGTGTAGCGGTTCTCGCGGTTGGGGTACGACGTGTAGTCCCAGGCCTTGGTCCACGTGGCGCCGCTGTCCGTCGAGCGGAAGATCTGCGTGTCCGGCCACCAGGCGCTGTACGCGGTCGCCATCACCGTGCCCGGCTTCTGCCGGTCGACCGTCAGCCCGCTGAAGCCGTAGAAGGTGTCGGCCTCCGCCACCGGGCTGATGTCCTTCCAGGTCCCGGTCCCGGTCGCGTACCGCCACAGCTGTCCCTTGCCGCCGTCGTACGGTCCGCCCTTGTCGCTGTAGGCGAGGTACAGATAGCCGTTCTTCGCGTCCAGGACGCCCTTGTGGGCGAGGTAACCGGTGGGCTGCCCGGCCAGCCGCTGCCAGGTCGCGCCCGCGTCCGTCGAGCGGTACACCGCGTTGTCCTTGTCGGCGACCCCCACGTAGATCGTCTTCGTGGCGCTGCCCGAGGTGCCCGTGGACTCGTCGAAGGTGACCCAGACGATGCCCTGGTTGTCGGAGGCGTAGCCGCTCGTGTCGCCGGGGTCCTGCGCGTAGTTGCCGACGTTGGGGAAGTTCGCCACCTGCGACCAGGTCACGCCCGAGTCCGTCGACCGCCACAGCCCCTTGCCACTGGGTGCGCCCAGGTACAGCACGCTGTTCCGGTTCGGGTCGACGGCCAGCCGCTCGCCCATGCCCCGCCCCGGCATGTTGCCGCCCAGCTTGAACGGCAGATTCGCCTTCTGCCAGCTCGCCCCCCGGTTGGAGGAGCGCATGACCGCACCGTTCTTGGGATCCCAGCTGTTGGTGTACGTACCGACCGCCGCGTACACCTTGTCCGGATCGACGGAGTCGGAGGCGATGCTGACGACCCCCGTGTGCCCCCAGTCGTCCCAGCCGACGGAGTCCAGCAGCGGCGTCCAGGTCTTCGACGCCTCCTGCCACCGATAGGCACCGCCGATGTCGGTCCGGGCGTAGGCGAGGTTCTTCTCACTGCGATTGAAGACGATCCCGGGGACGAACCCGCCCCCGTCGATCCTGGCGTTTTTCCAGGAGTAGGTATCGGCGGCGATCTTCACCGAGGGGGGATCGACGGCCAGGGCTGCGGGAGCGCCCGACAACAGCCCGGCCGCCAGCGCGAGCACGGCAGTGAGAATGCGGGTTCTTCGCACGGTGGGGTTCCTTCCGTGGGAGGGGGAACGTGCGAGGGCCGGGCGGCTCCCGTGCGGGGGGAGCCGCCCGGCCGTGGCCCCGCGTCAGGTGCAGGGCCATGTACGCAGAGCTTCGGACGCTGTCAGGGGCGCGGGGAACTGCGCGACCAGCCACTACGGACCGGCACCCGAAGTACCGCCCACCCCGCGGAGCGCCCGGCGGGGGCTATTCGAGAAGCTCCGCGTACGAGCCCATGGCCAACGCGATATCCGCCTGAGCCCAGAACCGGTGGTACGTGAACGACGGCACCGCACCGCCCGCGAGATAACTCTCGATCTTCGACCAGGCCGGGTCGTCCTCGTAGAAGGACCGGATCGAGTCGAACGTCGACGACGAGTTGATCGCGTCACCGTTCGGCATCGTGCCCGTCCAGCCACTCGGGATGGACACCGAGTCGTCGAACCGGTTGTAGTCCGCGCGGTTCTCCGGGACGGCAAGCCCGATGTCGTCCTGGTGGTTCGCCCACATCCCGTCCAGCAACTTCTTCGCCGCCGCCGCGGCCTCCGTGTCACCGGAGCGGTCGGCGTAGTACGTCAGGGTCTTGGCGTACGCGGCCGCCACACCGACGTCGTTGGTGTAGTCGGCGACGGTGACGTGCAGCCCGCTGTTGGAGCCGGGGCTGGAGGCGTTCCAGGTGTCGGGCTGGCCCGACCACTGGAGCGTCGACGGGATGCGGAACGTGCCGTCCGGGTTGAACGTGGTCTTGGACAGCGCCCAGTCGACCCACTTGTCGAGGACCGTCTTGGCCTGCGCGTTCCCCGTCTGCTGGTACAGCTCGGCGACCCGCTCCATGGACCACGCCTGGAAGCCGAACCACTGGTTGGACGGCGGGTCGTGGTAGACCGGCTTCTCGTCGTAGTACATGCCGTAGAACGTCGACTTCCCGGCGGGCGGGGTCGCGTACCGGCCCGCCCAGCTGTTGGTCGCGCCGCCGGCGATGGCGCCCTCGTCGGACTGCAGCCAGCGGTAGAACTCCAGCTGCCGGTCCATGGACTTGGCCCAGTCCGCCGCGCCCGTCGCCGACTTGGGCTTCAGCGGGGCGTAGCTGCTCAGCGCGTACGCGGCGAGCGGGTTCTGGTAGCCGCCGTGGGCGTGGCTGGAGCCGATGCGCCAGGCCCAGCCGGCCGAGGTGTCGGTGGCGCCGCCCCAGGCGTAGTACCAGGACATCAGGTACATCGAGGCGTCCTTGCCGGTGCCCGCCGGGCAGGCCGAGGGACCGACACAGTTGCCGATCTTCTTGAAGTACTTGTCGAACATGGAGTAGCGCAGGTAGTCGCCCATCTTGGCCGCCTTGGCGACCGTCGAGGAGACCTGCCCGCCCTTGCCCTGCTCCTTCGCCCACAGGTCCGCCCAGTAGGCGGCCTGCACGGCGCGCGCGTCGGCGTCCGGCGCGTTGGTGAACTTCCACTGCTTGGCGTAGGAGGCGTCACCGGTGAACAGGTCCAGATAGCCGTTCTTGCCGCCGTACTTGAAGGCGTCACAGGTCGGCTGCGGCACCGTCTCCCACACCGACTCCTGCGGGCCGCGCTGGAAGGTGTTGATGTACGACGGGCCGGTGTCCGACGGTCCCGCCTCGCACTTGCCGGGCGAGTTGCCGTAGCCGTAGACGTTGTCGACATCCTGGAGCCAGTGCATGCCGTAGACGTCGTCCGTGCCGTACGCGCTCTTCAGCTCGGCCGCGATCGGGTCCCGGCCGACCGAGACGCCGGTGTCGAGCTTGGCCGGGTATTCACCGGGGGTGTCCAGCTCAGGCGCGTAGGTCGCCGGCTTCGAGGCGTTGTAGAAAGAGTTGGTCGGCTGGTCGGCCTTGGTGGGGATCATGTACTTCTCCATGAGGTCCCACGCGCCGTTGAACTTGGACCAGTCGCCCGTCACCTTGCCGTACATGGCCTGGAGCCACAGGAGGTAGCTGTACGCCTCCGACGTGGTCTCGTGACCGTGGTCCGGCGCCTCGACGATCAGCGTCTCGACCGAGTGGTAGGGAATGCCCTCGGGGGAGAAGTAGCCGTTCGCCGGGTTGGTGATCTTCCCGTAGAGCTCCAGGAAGCGGGCGTCGTACGTCTTGGCCGCCGCCAGCTGGGTGACGGTGACCGAGGCCTTGGCGTGGCCCGCGGCCGTCGACTCGAACACGGCGGAACCGGTACCCGAGTCGGCGGCCGTGACGGTCACCTTCTGCGCGGTGTTCCAGTTCTGCGGGGTGAAGGTGAGCGAGGCACCGCCCGTGACCGACAGGCCCGAGTTGCCGCTCGCCCGCGTCGACGTCACCGTCACATTGGACGCCGGCTGCTTGGACAGCTTCACCTCGTACGTGCCCGACTTGCCGGACTGCACGCCCAGTTGGAGCGGCGAGGCGACGACGGTCGGGCCGGAGGCGACCGTGATGCCGACCGGGGTGGAGTCGGCGGAGGCGCCCATGCTGTCGTAGGCCTTCGCCACCAGGGAATGACTGCCCACGGTCAAATCTGAGACGGACAGCGCGTAGGGCGCGCTGGTGTCCGTGCCCAGCAGCTTGGTGTCGTCGTAGAACTCCACCTTGCTGATCGTGGCGTTGTCCGCGGCGGCAGCGGTGGCGGCCAGCGGAACCGCCTCGCCCTGGGTGTAGACGGCGCCGGCGGCCGGGCTGGTCAGCACGGCGATCGGCGGCTGGTGCGCGCCCGTGCAGGGCGTGCCGTTGACCGTGAAGGACGTCGGCGCGGTGTTGCTGCCGCTGTAGGAGAACTGGGCGCCGGTGGAGACGGCGGCGCCCGCGGCGACCCGCGCGTTGTGCGGGGCGTTCTTGACGGTGATGTTCTGGCCGGACTGCGACCAGGTGCCGTTCCAGCCGTTGCCCAGCTTCTGGTTGCCGGAGTAGGCGTAGGTCAGCGTCCAGCCGTCGATGGCGTCCGTGCCGCGGTTGGTGAGGGTCAGGTCCGCGGTGAAGCCGGAGCCCCAGTCGTTCGTCTTGTAATCGACACTGCACTGAAGTGCGGCCGCCTGAGCGGAAGTCGACCCTGAGGAGAGCATCGTCAACGGAAGCGCGAGAGCTGCGAGCGCGGCGGTCCACAGACGCCGCACGGCTCTCCGTCTCCGGGGTGGGGGATGCATGGTGCTGGTTCCTCCTTGCGGCTCGGAGAAGTCAAGGCTTGAACCAGTGGGAGCGCTCCCATAGTGAGGACGGGTCTGGTATCGGTCAAGGTCCTTGAAGAGTCGAAAAGATTCGACGCCGTGTGTTGAGCGAAAGTCAGTGACTCCCCTGTTCTTTGCCGACACTTGGCGCTACCTTCCTTGACACCAGTGGGAGCGGTTCCATCAGTCGACGCGTCCGTCACGGCGGGCCCGACCTGCACGGAGTCGCTCATGCGACACCCCTCGCGTTCAGTACTTATAGCCGCCGCCCTCGCGGTCGTCCCCGGCTGCGCGAGTGCCGGTGCCGGGTTCCTCATGTCCTTGTCGGAGCGCGCCCTGAACGGCTGACACCCCCACCACCGAAAGGGAAACCCGCACTCATGAGCCGTACGAGAACAGCGTTACTGGCCGCCATGGCCCTGGTCGCCGGAGCCACCGGCACCGCGTTCGCCGTCGACCCGGACGGAGTCGGCACCGCCGCCGTCCCCTGCACCGTCGACTACAAGGTGCAGAACCAGTGGAACACCGGCTTCACCGCCGCCGTGACCATCACCAACAACAGTGCCGCGAAGTCGTCCTGGTCGCTGAAGTGGTCGTACGCCGGCAACCAGAAGGTCACCAGCGGCTGGAACGCCAAGATCAGCCAGAGCGGTGCCGACGTCACCGTGGCCAACGAGAGCTACAACGCCCGGCTCGCGACGGGCGGTTCGGTCAGCTTCGGCTTCCAGGGCTCCTACAGCGGCAGCAACGCGATCCCGGCCACCTTCACCCTCGACGGCGTGACCTGCAACGTCGACAGCGGCGGTCCCGGCGGCCCCACGGATCCGCCGGACCCGGGCGGTCCCGCCAACCGGGTCAACAACCCCTACGACGGTGCCAAGGTGTACGTGAACCCCGAGTGGTCCGCGAACGCCGCCGCCGAGCCGGGCGGCAGCCGGGTCTCCAACCAGCCGACCGGTGTCTGGCTGGACCGGATCGCCGCGATCAACGGCGCGGGCGGCAAGATGGGCCTGCGCGCCCACCTCGACGAGGCGCTGCGCCAGAAGGGCTCCGGCGAACTCGTCGTCCAGCTCGTCATCTACAACCTGCCCGGCCGTGACTGCGCTGCCCTCGCCTCCAACGGCGAGCTGAAGCCCGACGAGATCGGCCGCTACAAGACGGAGTACATCGACCCGATCAAGGCGATCCTCGCCGACTCGAAGTACTCCTCGCTGCGGATCGTCACGACCGTCGAGATCGACTCGCTGCCGAACCTCGTCACCAACACCGGCGGCCGACCGACGGCCACCCCGCAGTGCGACGTGATGAAGGCCAACGGCAACTACATCAAGGGCGTCGGGTACGCGCTGAACAAGCTCGGCGACGTGCCGAACGTCTACAACTACGTCGACGCCGGCCACCACGGCTGGATCGGCTGGGACGACAACTTCGGTCCCTCCGCGACCCTGTTCAAGGAGGCGGCGACCGCCGAGGGCGCGACCGTCAACGACGTCCACGGCTTCATCACCAACACGGCGAACTACAGCGCCCTGAAGGAGAACAACTTCTCCATCAGCGACAACGTGGCCGGCAAGTCCGTCCGCGAGTCGAAGTGGGTCGACTGGAACCGCTACGTCGACGAGCTGTCCTTCGCCCAGGCCTTCCGCAACCAACTGGTCTCGGTCGGCTTCAACTCCGGCATCGGCATGCTGATCGACACCTCCCGCAACGGCTGGGGCGGCGCCGCCCGGCCCACCGGCCCCGGCGCCCAGACCTCCGTCGACACCTACGTCGACGGCGGCCGCTACGACCGCCGCTTCAACCCCGGCAACTGGTGCAACCAGTCCGGAGCCGGCCTCGGCGAGCGGCCGCAGGCCAACCCCGCTGCCGGGATCGACGCGTACGTGTGGATGAAGCCCCCGGGCGAGTCCGACGGGGCGAGCAAGCAGATTCCGAACGACGAGGGCAAGGGCTTCGACCGGATGTGCGACCCGACGTACGAGGGCAACCCCCGCAACAACCACAACATGTCGGGTGCCCTGCCGGACGCCCCGCTGTCCGGGCACTGGTTCTCCGCCCAGTTCCGGCAGCTGATGCAGAACGCGTACCCGCCGCTGTCCTGACCCGCTGACACCCGTCCCCACGGATCCGCCGGGGCTCCGGCCCCGGCGGATCATTTTTGCGGGAGCGGCAAGAGCGGTGGCCTACTCCCGGTGCGTCGGCGCAGGCTGGCGGCATCCGAGGGAGAGGCTGACCACCATGGCGCACGAGCATGAGCACAAGCACGGCCACGGCCACCACCACGGCCAGACGGACATCGACTGGGCCGAGATGGGCCCGAGGCTGGAGTCCCAGGCGGAGCTGTTCGCGTCCCTCTACGAGCGGGCCATGGCCTGGCTGGCGAAGGAGGTGACCGAGCCGGGCCTGATCGTCGACGCGGGCAGCGGGCCGGGCGTCGTGTCGTGCCTGTTCGCCGAGACGTTCCCGGGTGCGCGGATCGTCGCGGTGGACGGCTCCGAGCCGCTGCTGGAGCGGGCGCGGGCACGGGCCGAGCGGCTGGGCGTCGCCGACCGCTTCGGCACGATCGCCGGTGAACTCCCTGAGGTGCTCGACGAGCTGGACTACCCCGCCGACCTGCTCTGGGCGAGCCGCAGCCTGCACCACCTGGGCGACCAGCGGGCCGCGCTCAACGCGTTCGCCGCGCGGCTGGCGCCCGGCGGCACGCTCGCCCTGATGGAGGGTGGTCTGCCCCCGCGGTACCTGCCGCGCGACATCGGCATCGGCCGGCCCGGGCTCCAGGCGCGGATCGACGCGGTGGAGGCGGAGTGGTTCACGCGGATGCGGGCGGAGCTGCCGGGGCATGTCGCGGAGACGGAGGACTGGCCGGGGCTGCTGGCCGCCGCGGGGCTTAAGCACACCAGGACGCACACGTTCCTGCTCGACCTCCCGGCACCCGCCTCTGAGCGGGCCCGTGCCTATGTCGTGGCGTCCCTGTCGCACATGCGGGAGCGGCTGACGGACGGGCTCGACGCGGGAGATCTCGCGACTCTTGATCGGCTGCTCGATCCTGACGACGAGGCGAGTCTGTACCGTCGGTCGGACGTGTTCGTTCTGGAGGCCCATACGGTGCACACGGCAGTCCGGGCGGGTTAGGGACTCTCTGACACGGGGTGCTGGGCGTTGGCGCTGGCGGGTGGGTGCGCAGCCCGGCGGTGCGGGGTGCCGCTGCGCCCACCCGTGCCGCCTGGGGGTACCTCCCAGGCCCTTGAGGCACTGGGGGAGGCACGAATGCCCGCAGCTCAGCGAGCTGCGGGCATTCGGGGGTACCTCAGGCGCCGTCGAACGTCGCCGGGTCCGGGCCCAGGCGGCGGTCCTCGTTGAGGGCGCTGATGGCCGCCAGGTCCTCCGTGTCCAGGCTGAAGTCGAAGACCTCGATGTTCTCCTTGATCCGTGCCGGCGTCACGGACTTGGGGATGACCACGTTGCCCAGCTGGATGTGCCAGCGCAGGACGACCTGGGCCGGAGTCCGGTTGTGCTTCCGGGCGATGGCCACGATCGCCGGGACCTCGAGCAGGCCCTTGCCCTGGCCGAGCGGCGACCAGGCCTCCGTGGCGATGCCCTGCTCAGCGTGGTACTCACGGGCGGCGCTCTGCTGGAGGTGCGGGTGCAGCTCGATCTGGTTCACGACCGGGATGACCGACGTCTCGCCGATCAGCCGCTCCAGGTGCTCCGGAAGGAAGTTGGAGACACCGATGGCCCGGATCCGGCCGTCGGCGTGCAGCTTCTCGAACGCCTTGTACGTGTCGACATAGGTGCCCCGGGCCGGCAGCGGCCAGTGGATCAGGTACAGGTCGACGAAGTCCAGGCCGAGCTTGCCCAGCGATGTGTCGAAGGCGCGCAGCGTGGAGTCGTACCCCTGGTCGGCGTTCCAGAGCTTCGTGGTGACGAAGAGCTCCTCGCGGGGCAGACCGGACGCGGCGATGGCCTTGCCGGTGCCCTCCTCGTTGCCGTAGATCGCCGCTGTGTCGATGCTGCGGTACCCGGCCTCCAGCGCCGTCGTGACGGCCGACTCGGCCTCGTCGTCCGGCACCTGCCAGACACCGAAGCCCAGCTGGGGCATCTCGACGCCGTTGTTCAGGATGATCGGGGGGACCTTGCTCACGAGCTCTCGATCCTTCGGTTTGTGGTCAGGTGTACCTCCCATCGTCAACGATCACGAGTCGTGATGCATTCCTGACGGGAGAATTCAGGCGTGCGACTCATCCGTTACCCGGCCATTCACGCCCGGTACAGCGCCTCGACCTCGTTCTCGTACGCCTTTTCGATCGCCTTCCGCTTCAGCTTCAGGGACGGGGTCAGCAACCCGTGCTCCTCCGTGAACGGCTGGGCCAGGATGCGGAAGGTGCGGATCGACTCGGCCTGCGAGACAAGGGTGTTGGCCGCGACCACCGCGCGCCGCACCTCCGCCTCCAGATCCGCGTCGCGCACCAGCTCCGCCGCGGACATCCGCGGCTTGCCCCGCATCGTCAGCCAGTGCTCCACGGCCTCCTGGTCGAGGGTCACGAGGGCGGCGATGTACGGGCGGTCGTTGCCGACGACGATGCACTGGTTGACCAGTGGGTGGTCACGGACGCGTTCCTCCAGCACGCCGGGCGAAACACTCTTGCCGCCCGATGTGACCAGGATCTCCTTCTTGCGGCCGGTGATGGTGAGGTAGCCGTCCTCGTCGAGCGCGCCGAGGTCGCCGGTGGCCAGCCAGCCGTCGTGCAGGGTCTGGTCGGTCGCCTTGGGGTTGTTGAGGTACCCCTGGAAGACGTTCTGGCCGTGCAGCCAGATCTCACCGTCGTCCGCGATGTGCACGGTCATGCCGGGGATGGGCTGCCCGACCGTGCCGTACCGGGTGCGGCCGGGCGGGTTGGCGGTCGCGGCGGCCGTGGACTCGGTCAGGCCGTACCCCTCGTAGATGTGCACGCCCGCCCCGGCGAAGAACAGGCCGAGCCGCCGGTCCATCGCCGAACCGCCCGACATGGCGTGCTTGATGCGTCCGCCCATCGCCGCGCGGATCTTGGAGTAGACGAGCTTGTCGAACAACTGGTGCTGCATGCGCAGGCCGGCGGACGGGCCGGGGCCGATGCCCCAGGCCTTCGCCTCCATCGCGTCCGCGTACTTGATGGCGATGTCGACGGCCTTCTCGAACGGGCCGGAGCGCCCCTCCTTCTCGGCCTTGCGGCGGGCCGCGTTGAACACCTTCTCGAAGATGTACGGCACGGCCAGGAAGAACGTCGGCTTGAACGCGGCCAGGTCGGGCAGCAGGGCCGCCGCGTTCAGCTGCGGCTGATGGCCGAACTTCACCTTGCCCCGGATCCCGGCGACCTGGACCATCCGCCCGAAGACGTGGGCGAGCGGCAGGAACAGCAGGGTGGCGGCCTCGTCGCCCCGCTTGGAGTGGAACACCGGCTCCCAGCGCTCGATGACGGTGTCCGCCTCGTACATGAAGTTGCCGTGCGTGATGACACAGCCCTTGGGGCGGCCGGTGGTGCCCGAGGTGTAGATGATCGTGGCGACCGAGTCGGGGGTGACGGCCTGCCGGTGGCGGTGCACCACCTCGTCGTCGAGGTGCGCGCCGGCGTCGTACAGCTCGTGCACGGCGCCCGCGTCGAGCTGCCACAGGCGGCGCAGCTGGGGCAGCCGGTCGATGACGGTGGCGATAGTCATCGCGTGGTCCTCGTGCTCCACGACCGCGGCCGTCACCTCGGCGTCGTACAGCATCCAGAAGCACTGCTCGGCCGAGGACGTCGGGTACACCGGCACGACCTGGGCGCCGATCGTCCACAGCGCGTAGTCGAACAGGGTCCACTCGTAGCGCGTACGGGACATGATCGCGACCCGGTCGCCGAACCGGATGCCGCTCGCCAGCAGGCCCTTGGCCAGGGCCAGCACCTCGTCGCGGAACTCGGCGCTGGTGACGTCGCGCCACTGCCCTGACTCGTCCTTGCGGCCCAGCCCGATGTGCAGCGGGTCCTCCTGGGCATGCTGGAAGACCACGTCGGCCAGACCGCCCACCGGAGGTGCCAACGCCAACGGAGGGTTGGTGAACTCGCGCAAACCCCGCTCCCCGCTCCTCAGCGCTCTTGTTGAGTGACGCTCCGCACAGCGCGGTGAAAGCTACCCCAACCGGGCAGAGGGCGGGAGGGGTGGCGAAGGCGAGCAGCGCTCTCGTCCGCGCTGGTCAGGGAGGGAAAATGCGCCCACATGGGGAAGGGTCGGACAGAATCCTGACGGTTGAGTAAGTTTCGGAGCCGTAATCTCCACCGAATCTGTACGACCCCTCATGGCCCGGGGCTCCTCGTGCGCGGTGCCCGGCCGTCTCTTCTGTCAGCGCCCCGGAGGCGGATTTCGTCACTCCGGTTCAGTCGGTCGCCGCCCGCCAGGATCGCCGCGGCCAGGGCGTCCGCCGCTCCCTGGGCGGCGGGGCTCCGCCGGCCGTGGACCACGACGAAGTCGACCTGTCCCAGTTCCGGCAGCCCCGCCCGGTCCGGGATCCGGACCAGGCCCGGCGGGATGAGGCCGCGGGAGTGGGCCATCACGCCGAGCCCCGCCCGGGCCGCCGCGACGAGGCCGTTGAGAGAGCCGCTGGTGCACACGACACGCCACTCGCGGCCCTGCCGCTCCAGCGCCTCCAGGGCGAGGGCGCGGGTGATGCCCGGCGGGGGATAGACGATGAGCGGCACGGGACGGTCCGGGTCGAGCCGGAGGCGCTCCGCACCGATCCACACCAGCCTGTCGTGCCGGACCAGCTCGCCGCGCGGATCCTCGGGCCGCCGCTTGGCCAGGACGAGGTCCAGCTTCCCGGCGGCGAGCTGCTCGTGCAGCGTGCCCGACAGCTCGACCGTCAGCTCCAGGTCGACCTCGGGGTGGTCGTGCCGGAAGCCCTCGAGGATCTCCGGCAGCCGGGTCAGCACGAAGTCCTCCGACGCGCCGAAGCGCAGCCGCCCGCGCAGCCGGGTGCCCGTGAAGAACGCCGTCGCCTGCTCGTGCACCTCCAGGATCCGGCGCGCGAACCCGAGCATGGCCTCGCCGTCCTCCGTGAGCTCCACCGAGTGCGTGTCCCGGGTGAACAGCGTCCGCCCGGTGGCGTCCTCCAGCCGCCGCACGTGCTGGCTGACGGTGGACTGCCGCAGCCCGAGCCGCCGGGCGGCCTGCGTGAAGCTCAGCGTCTGCGCCACCGAGAGGAAGGTGCGCAGATGGGAGGGGTCGTACATGCCTGTCAGGCTATCGCGGAGCGTGATGACAGTGAGAGCGGTATGCGGGATTCCCGATCGCCGGGGCGGGGAGCAGGATGGAAGGGGGCCGTATCGGCCCTGCACCGCACATACGTACCGTCTGTAAGCACTGAGCAAGTGGAGCACCGTGAAACGCCTGCGCCGGCCGCGTCGGATGCCGATCGACCCGTACATCCTTCTCCTCCTCGCGACGGTGGGCGTCGCCGCCCTGTTCCCGGCCCGCGGGACGGTCGCCGATGTCGCGTCCGGTGCCTCCACGGCAGCGATCGCCCTGCTGTTCTTCCTCTACGGCGCCCGGCTGTCCACCCGTGAGGCCCTGGACGGGCTGCGCCACTGGCGGCTCCACGCCACCGTCCTGGCCTGCACCTTCCTCGTCTTCCCGCTGCTCGGCCTGGCGGCCCGCGGGCTGGTGCCGGTGATCCTCACCCACCCGCTGTACCAGGGCCTGCTCTTCCTCACGCTCGTCCCGTCGACCGTGCAGTCCTCGATCGCCTTCACCTCGATGGCCCGCGGCAACGTGCCCGCCGCGATCTGCGCGGGCTCCTTCTCCTCCCTCGTCGGGATCGTCGCCACCCCGCTGCTCGCGGCCTCGCTGCTCGGCGGCAGCGGGGGCGGGTTCTCCGCCGACTCGCTGCTGAAGATCGTGCTGCAACTGCTCGTGCCGTTCCTCGCCGGACAGCTGCTGCGCCGCTGGATCGGGGGCTTCGTCACCCGCCACAAGAAGGTCCTCGCACTGGTGGACCGCGGCTCGATCCTGCTCGTCGTCTACACCGCGTTCAGCCAGGGCATGGTCCAGGGCATCTGGCACCAGGTCAGCCCCCTCCGGCTGGGCGGGCTGCTCGTCGTCGAGGCCGTGGTCCTCGCCGTGATGCTGCTGCTGACCTGGTACGGCGGCAAGGCGCTGGGCTTCGTCCGGGAGGACCGGATCACCCTCCAGTTCGCCGGCTCGAAGAAGTCCCTGGCCGCCGGACTGCCCATGGCGAGCGTCCTGTTCGGCGCGCAGGCCTCGCTGGCCGTGCTGCCGCTGATGCTCTTCCACCAGATGCAGCTGATGGTCTGCGCGGTGATCGCCAAGCGCCGCTCGCACGACCCCCGCCCGGAGGTCACCGCGCCGGAGCCAGCCGCAGCGTCACGAACCGAGGTCGGTACAGGGACACGTTCCGGCTGAGCTGGGCGGCGGCGCCCGTCGTCTCCAGCCAGTTCACGTCGTAGCTCAGCACGAGACGTCCCTCGCCGCTCAGGACCGGATGTGCCTGCGGGTTGTAGGCGGCCACCTGGCCCTGCGGCAGCGACGGGCTGAACTCCTTCGCGGGCCCGTGCCACGGCCCGGCCGGGGAACACGCCCAGTACGAGGCGACGGTGGTCAGGCCCTTCGGGCCCGCGGCCATCGTGAACAGCAGGTACGTCCCGCCGTCCCGGACGACCGAGAACGCGCTGCCCACGCCCCTGCGCTGCTCGTCCCCGAGCACCGCCCGGGGGCGGGCGCCGGCCGCCCACGCCGAGCCGGTCCAGTACCGCCAGGCCGCCGGATCCCCGAGCCTGCCCTCCGGCACCCGCGCCACGTACGCGTGCGAGGCCGGGCGGGAGGCCGCGCGGCCGTCGTCACCGCCGAAGACGTACGTCCAGCCGTCCTCCTCGACCAGGGTCGTGCCGAACAGCACGCGCCGGGACGGGTCCGGGACCAGTTGCTGGTCGAGCACCTTGACGACCGACTCCAGGCGCAGATCGGGCAGCGACAGCGTGGCCACCTCGGTCGCGGTGGGCACGCCGTAGATCCACGGGGCCTGGCCGGCCGTGCGCACCCACAGCAGCACCCGGACGACCTGCTCGGAGGAGCCGGGGGAGCGGGGTTCGACACGGGCGGCGACCGGCCAGCGCCACTGGTTCGGCGCCGGGTCGGCGAAGAGCGGGGCGGGGAGGGTGGTCTCCAGTCGGCCGTCGCGCATCAGCACGGCCGAGTTGCGCACCAGCGGCGCGGTGGTGTCCCGCCAGGCGTAGGACTCGCCGTGCGGGTTGGGCGGGCCGTACACCCGGCCCAGGTAGGTGTCCGAGAACAGCCACAGCACCCGGCCGTCCGGCAGCCGCACCGAGTGGGTGCCGTCGCCGCCGGTCCAGTCGTCGGTGCGGGCGGCGTCGTCGCCGTAGCGGGCGAACTCGGCGGTGAGGCCGTCGTCCGGCTGCCAGGAGCGGACCGTGCGCGCGCGGCAGGCGGCGTCGTCGTCCGGACTCTCGTCCTCGGGGAGGGCGATGAGCAGCGCGGCCCCGAGAACCAGGACCAGCAGCAGGCCGATCCCGGTTCCCGTGCGCTGTCGTGCTCGTGCTGCACTCACGTCGTCGGGCACGTGCCGTGACGTTAGTTGCTGCCGCTCACCCGGTCCATGGGGAGCCACAGCACCGTGCCCCTGGCATCCGCGCCCTTGGTGCCGGCGCCCAACTCCCCTTCGGTGAGGGCCCGGTTCCAGACGCGGACGTCGTCGATCGCCCCCGCCAGGAACGCCCGGCTGTCCATGCGCTGGCCGATGTGCACGCCGAACGGGGAGTTACGGCTGACCGAGCCCGGCACGTCCGGGGTGCTGATCGGCGTTCCGTCGAGGAAGAGGGTCAGGTTCCCGCCGCCCCGGCGCAGGACCAGGTGGTGCCAGCGGCCGTCGTTGTGGGCGCCGTCGGTCCACACCGAGGCCGTCCTGACGGTCGTCGCGCCCGACCGGGTGGTGATGAGCGCCCGGACCCGGTCGCTCGCCGGCTCCCCGCGCAGCCAGATCTGCGGCTGGCTGTTGCCGATGCCGCCCATCCACAGGAAGGGCTGTTCGCCGGTCGTGGCCGTGTAGCGGAAGAACAGCGAGGCCGTGAAGTCGCCCTCGCCGAGCGCCAGCCGGGACCGGTACGGCAGGCGTACGGCGTCGTCGGTGCCGTCGAAGGACAGCGCACCGCCGCGGACGCCGGCCGTCCGCCCGGCACCGCCGAGCACGGCCGCGGGACGCGCGCCCGGCGCGGCGTCGCGGGTGGTCGGGTCGGCGCCCCGGCGCGGTGTCAGCCAGTCCTCGGTGAAGCGGGCGAAGCGGATCTCGTCGCGGGCGTCGACCGCGCCGCCCTCGTACAGCAGCCCCACCGTCGAGGCGTCGACCGCCGCCATGTCGGAGTAGCCGGACCAGTCCGTGGTGACGACCGTGCCCCGGTCGACGCTGTCCCAGGTGCGCCCGCCGTCGTAGGAGGAGCGGACCATCATCGTCCGGCGGCGGTCGGGATCGGCCGGGGCGGACAGCAGCATCCGGTGGCCGAGGCGCAGGGTCGCGCCCTGGACCTGCGGGGTGTAGAGGTCCGGGAGGGCGCGGAAGGGCGTGGCGAAGCTGTCGCCGCCGTCCAGGCTGAGGGTCTGGGAGCGGTGCCCCAGGTCGGTGCCGTCCTGTTCCCGGCCGCTGACGAGGACCGCCCCGTCGGCCCGTTCGGTGAGCGTCACCTCCGAGGGCTTCTGCCGGAACGTGCCGTCCTGCGCTATCGGCCAGGAGTCCGTGGCGCCGATCCGCCACTCGTCGCCGCCGTCGTCGCTGACGATGAGCGCGGCGTGGTTGGCGGTGACCCGGTTGCCGTCCCACGTCTCGGTGTTGACGCCGAACACCAGCCGCCCGGCGTGCTTACCGCGGGTGAGCTGGATGCCGTGCACGGGCCCGGTGGCGTACCAGGAGTTCCAGTGCCGGGGCAGGATCTGGTCGCTCAGGTCGCGCGGCTCGGACCAGGTCCGGCCGTCGTCGTCGCTGTACTGCAGGTGCGGGGTGCGGTCGCAGGGGACGGTGCAGTTGCCGGCGTCCGTTCGGCCGGTGTTGTACGTCTCGGCCAGCAGGATCCGGCCGGTCCTGCGGTCCACGAGGGGCGCCGGGTTGCCGTGCGTGTCGCCCGCGCCCTCGTTGACGACCTGGAGCGGTCCCCAGGTGCGGCCGCCGTCGGTGGAGCGTTTGAGGACGATGTCGATGTCGGCCGCGTCACCGCAGTTGAGGACACGGCCCTCGGCGAAGGCGAGCAGCGTGCCGGCCGTGGTCCGCACGATCGCGGGGATCCGGAAGCACGCGTAACCGGGGTCCTGGGAGGCCTTGAAGAGGATCTGTTGTTCGAACTCCGGTAAGGGCGTGGAGGGTTGGGGATGGGCCGGGTCTGCGGGCGTGAGCAGCGCCGCGGCGGTGAGAACGGCTGTCAGGGTGGATCTCAGACGTGTGCGAAGACTTGACGGCATGGTGCGACCTGCCCTTCATGCGTCTGTCGGCTGGACCACCGAAGCACGGGAACGGAATCCGGGGAGCCGAGATTCGGGCTTACATGCGAACCAACCGGACATCCCACGTCCCATGTGTGGGCCACAGACGGTACTTGGCTTCACAGACCCCCCACAAGGAGCGTGCGTCAGGGGATCAGGACGACCTTGCCGAGGTTGGCCCTCGCCTCGATCTCCCCGTGTGCCTTCGCCGCGTCCTCAAGGGCGAACTCCCCGTGCACGACGGGCCTGACCTCTCCGGCGTCGAACAGCCGCCACAGCTCCTCACGCCACTGCTCGTACAACTCCGGCTTCCCGCGGGCGATGCGGGCCATCTGGAACCCGGTCACCGACTTGGCGCCCACGAGCAGGTCGTACGCCTGGATGGTGCCGCCGCCCGAGCTGTACGCCACCAGCCGTCCCTCCGGGGCGAGTGCGGCAAGGGCCGGGGTGAGCAGCTCCCCGCCGACCGCGTCCAGGACGTAGTCGACCGGGGTGCCCCAGCTGTCGTCGGCGTAGGTGACGACGTGGTCGGCGCCGAGGCCGCGGACGAAATCGGCCTTGGCCGGGTCGGAGACCGCCCCCACGACCCGCCCGGCGCCCCGCGTCCTGGCCAGCTGCACGGCCAGGTGGCCGACACCGCTCGCCGCCGCCGTGACCAGGGCAGCTTCGCCCGGCTCGGGCCGAGCCGCCTCCAGGGCGCCGAGGGCGACCAGGCCGCTGCGGACCAGGGCGACCGCGTCGACGGCACATGCGTCCGCCGGTACGGGGGAGGCCATGGCCTCGTGCAGGAGCGCGAAGTCGGCGTAGCCGTGGCCGAAGCAGAGCCCCGTCACGCGGTCGCCGATACCGAAGCGGGTGACGCCCTCGCCGACGGCCGTGACCTCCCCGGCGATCTCGCCGCCGAGCGGGGCCGGCTCCGCCGCCTCGCCGACCTTGCGGACGACCGGGAGTGTGACGCCGATCGCCTCCGCGCGCACGAGCAGCTCTCCGGGGCCCGGCTCGGGCACCGGTGCCTCCTCCGTGAACAGGGGGCCGCCTCGGGATTCGTAGCGGACGCGGCGCATCGCACCTCCGGATGTCGTTGGTCATCCCCACGAGTTCGTTGGGCATCCCAACGGTATAGGATGATCATAGGGAGAACCAACGATTTCTTGGTTAGGCTGCGGCCATGTCGGAAGCTCCCCTCCCCGCGATCCGCTCCCTGCCCAGCTGGCTGCTCGGCCGTGCCGCCGCCCGCGGCCGGGCCCTGGTGGCCGAGGCGCTGGCCGAGCAGGACATGCGGATGTGGCACCACGTGGTGCTGTCCGCCGTCCGTGACCTCGGCCCCGTCGCCCAGGCCGACCTCGGCCGCGGGGTCGGGCTGGACCCCAAGGACCTGGTCGGCATCCTGAACGACCTCCAGGCGGCGGGTTTGGTGGTGCGCGAGCCGGACCCGAAGGACCGGCGGAAGAACGCGGTGTCCCTCACCGCCCGGGGAGCCCGGCTGCTGACGCGCTGCGAGAAGGCGGCCCGCGCGGCCAACGACGAGCTGCTCGCCCCGCTGTCGGAGGCCGAACGCGAGCAGTTCACGGGGATGCTGCGGCGGATATCCGGCGCGGCGGAGTAGGGGCGCCGAGCCCCGGGCAGGCCGAGACGGGGCCCCTGCGGCGCAGGGGGCGCTCCCCGCCGGTCGGGGCCCCGCCGCCGTGTCGCGGGGGAACCTGCTCAGCCCTGGGCGGCCGCGGCCCGCAGGGCGATCCGGTCCTCACCCGCGTACACGTTCATGGAGCTGCCCCGCAGGAAGCCCACCAGCGTCAGGCCCGTCTCGGCGGCCAGGTCCACCGCCAGCGAGGACGGCGCCGACACCGCCGCCAGGACCGGCATACCGGCCATCACGGCCTTCTGCGCCAGCTCGAAGGAGGCCCGGCCCGACACGAGCAGGATCGTCCGCGACAGCGGCAGCTCCCCGTTCTGCAGGGCGCGGCCGACCAGCTTGTCGACCGCGTTGTGCCGGCCCACGTCCTCCCGGACGTCCAGCAGCTCGCCGTCCTGAGAGAAGAGGGCCGCCGCGTGCAGGCCGCCGGTCCGGTCGAAGACCCGCTGGGCTGCACGCAGCCGGTCGGGCAGGCTCGCGAGCAGCTCGGGGGTGACCCGGACCGGGGGAGTGTCGGCGATGGGCCAGCGGGCCGTGGTCCGCACCGCGTCCAGCGAGGCCTTGCCGCACAGCCCGCAGGAGGAGGTGGTGTAGACGTTGCGTTCGAGGGTGATGTCCGGGATCACCACCCCCGGGGCGGTCTGCACGTCGACCACGTTGTACGTGTTCGAGCCGTCGGCCGTCGCCCCTGCGCAGTAGACGATGTTCCTCAGGTCCTGCTGCCCGCCCAGCACCCCCTCGCTCACCAGGAAGCCCGCCGCCAGCGCGAAGTCGTCGCCGGGGGTGCGCATGGTGATCGCCAGGGGCTTGCCGTTGAGGCGGATCTCCAGGGGTTCCTCGGCGACGAGTGTGTCGGGACGGCTGGAGACCGCCCCGTCCCGGATGCGGAGCACCTTGCGTCGTTCCGTGACTCGTCCCATGTCCTGATCAGCCCCGGTTCTGTACGTGCTGGTAGCCGAAGCGGCCCTTGATGCAGAGATTGCCGTGGGTCACCGGGTTGTCGTGCGGTGAGGTGACCTTCACGATCTCATTGTCCTGCACGTGCAGCGTCAGGTTGCAGCCCACTCCGCAGTACGCGCACACCGTGGTCGTCTCCGTCTGCCGCGACTCGTCCCACGTACCCGCCGCGCGCATGTCGAACTCGGACTTGAAGGACAGCGCGCCCGTCGGGCACACCTCGATGCAGTTCCCGCAGTACACGCACGCCGAGTCGGTCAGCGGGGCGTCGTGCTCCACGGCGATCCGGGCGTCGAAACCGCGCCCGGCGACCGAGATCGCGAAGGTGTTCTGCCACTGGTCGCCGCAGGCGTCCACGCACTTGTAGCAGAGGATGCACTTGTCGTAGTCGCGCACGTACAGATCGTTGTCGACCTTCGGTTCCTCGTTGAGCCGGGCCGCCTCCGGGCCGAAGCGGTCCGGCTTCGCCTCGTACTCCTTGAGCCACTCGGCGACCCTGGGCGTGGTCGACAGGTCGACGGAGGACGCGAGCAGTTCGAGGACGACCTTCCGGCTGTGCCGGGCCCGCTCGGTGTCGGTGCGCACCTCCATGCCCGGCTCGGCCTTGCGGGAGCAGGCCGGGACCAGGGTGCGCGCCCCCTCGACCTCGACGACACAGACCCGGCAGGCGTTCTTCGGCCGCAGGGTGTCGCCCTCGCACAGGGTCGGGATGTCCTTTCCGGCCGCCCGGCAGGCGTCGAGGATCGTCGAGCCCTCGGGGACCCTGGCCTCCTCGCCGTCGATCGTGAACTCCATCATGCGGCGCGGGATCCCCAGCGGTGTGACGGTCATTCGTACGCCCCCAGACGGTCGATGGCGGATTCCACGGCGTTCCACGCGGTCTGCCCGAGACCGCAGATCGAGGCGTCCCGCATCGCGCGGCCGACCTCCCTCAGCAGGGCGATGTCCCCGGCGGCGTCCGCGCCGGTGCGCTCCACGATCCGGTGCAGCGCCTCCTCCTGCCGCACGGTCCCGACCCGGCACGGCACGCACTGGCCGCACGACTCGTCGCGGAAGAACTCCGCGATGCGCAGCAGCAGCCGGGGGAGGGGCACGCTGTCGTCGAAGGCCATCACGACCCCCGAGCCGAGCGTCGTGCCCGCCTCCCGTGTCCCTTCGAAGGTGAGCGGGATGTCCAGCTCGTCGGCCCGGACGAAACCGCCCGCCGCCCCGCCGAGCAGCACCGCCCGCAGACCGTCCCGCATCCCGGCGAGGGTGAGCAGGTCGCCCAGCGTCGCGCCGAACGGCAGCTCGTAGACGCCCGGCCGTTCCACGCTCCCGGACACGCAGAACAGCTTCGGCCCGGTGGACCGCGGCGTGCCGATCGCCGCGTAGGCCGGTGCGCCCATGGTGAGGACCGGCAGGACGTTGACCAGCGTCTCGACGTTGTTCTCGACCGTCGGCTTGCCGAACAGGCCCTTCTCCACGGGGAACGGCGGCTTCGAACGGGGCTCGCCCCGGTAGCCCTCGATGGAGTTGAACAGGGCCGTCTCCTCACCGCAGATGTAGGCGCCCGCACCGCGCCGGATCTCGATGTCGAAGGCGTAGCCCTGGCCGAGGACGTCGTCGCCGAGCAGGCCGCGCGCGCGGGCCTGCGCGATCGCGTGTTCGAGGCGGTGCAGGGCGCGGGGGTACTCGCCGCGCAGGTAGAGGTAGCCCTGGTGGGCGCCGGTCGCGTACCCGGCGATCGTCATCGCCTCGACCAGTGCGTACGGGTCGCCCTCCATGAGCACGCGGTCCTTGAACGTGCCCGGCTCGGACTCGTCGGCGTTGCAGACGAGGTAGTGCGGACGGTCCGGCTGGGACGCCGTGGCCTGCCACTTGCGGCCGGTCGGGAAGGCGGCGCCGCCGCGCCCGACCAGGCCCGAGTCGGTGACCTCGCGGATGACGCCGGCCGGACCCAGCTCGAAGGCCCGGCGCAGGGCCGTGTAGCCGCCGTGGGCGCGGTAGTCGTCGAGGGACGCCGGGTCGACCACGCCGACGCGGTGCAGCAGCATCAGCCCGTCCTGCCCGGCCTGGGGCACCGCCAGCGCGGCCGGCGGCTCCTCCGGGGCCGAGTCGGGGGCGCTCGCGGCGAGAACGGCGTCGTGCACGGTCGCCGGCGCCGAGACCGCCGTACGAACCGGGTCCCCGGCCCTGATCGCGAGCGCGGCCGGGGCGCGTTCGCACAGGCCCAGGCAGGGGCTGCGCTCGACCGCGACCCCGCTGCCGAGGCCCAGCCGCTCCTCGATCCCCGCGCACAGCTGAGGCGCCCCGGCCGCCGCGCACGCCAGGTCCGTGCACACGTGGAGCACGGTCGCCGGACGCGGCTTGACGGAGAACATGGCGTAGAAGGTGGCGACCCCGTACGCCTCCGCCGGCGGCACCGTCAGCCGCCGGCACAGGTAGTCGAGCGCGCCGTCGCTGATCCAGCCGACCCGGTCGTTGATCGCGTGCAGCCCCGGCAACAGCAGGTCGCGGCGGTCCCGGGCCGCGCGCCCGCCACGGGCCCACCTCAGATCCGCGTCGGAGCGGTCGGCGCCCTCCCAGGAGGACTCCGGAGGGCCCAGCAGGGCGTCGACGGCCGCCCGTTCGTCGTCCGTCGGTTTGCTGTCACCGAAGTGCAGGTCCACTGTGCGTCACCCCACGATGGTCGCGATGGGCAGCTTCTCGATCCGGATCGCCGACGCCTTGAACTCCGCCGTCCCCGCGATCGGGCAGTTCGCCTCGATCGTCAGCGCGTTGGTGTCCACCTCGTCGGGGAAGTGCATGGTCATGAAGGCGAGCCCGGGCCGCAGCGCGGTGTCCACCCACACGGGCGCGGTCACCGACCCGCGCCGCGAGGTGACCTGGACCTGCTCGCCGACCACCACCCCGTAGCGCTCGGCGTCCTCCGGGCACAGTTCGATGTACTCGCCGCGCCTGAGCGGCGAGGCGTAACCGCCGCTCTGCACACCGGTGTTGTACGAGTCCAGGCGCCGCCCGGTGGTCAGCCGGATCGGGTACTCCTCGTCGGTGAGGTCCACGGGCGGGTCGTGCTGCACGATCCCGAAGGGCGCGAGCGGACCGCGCTCGGCGGGGTCGGGCTCCCACAACCGGCCGTGCAGATAGGTCGGTTCGAGCCCGTCGGTACTGGGGCACGGCCACTGGATGCCCTGGTGCTCCTCCAGGCGCTCGTACGTCATGCCGTAGTGGTCGGGGGAGACCGACCGGAGCTCGTTCCACACGGTCTCGGCGTCGGCGTACTTCCAGTCGTGGCCGAGGCGGGCCGCGAGGTCGCAGAGGATGTCGATGTCCTCGCGGGCCTCGCCGGGCGGGGTGACGGCCTTGCGGACGCGCTGCACCCGTCGCTCGCTGTTGGTGGTCGTGCCCTCGGTCTCCGCCCAGCCGGCCGTGGCGGGCAGGACGACGTCCGCGAGCTCGGCTGTCTTGGTGAGGAAGATGTCCTGCACGACCAGGAAGTCGAGCGCCCTGAGCCGCCGTACGGCCTGCTCGCTGTCGGCCTCGGACTGGGCGGGGTTCTCACCGATGCAGTAGACGGCCTTGAGCGTGCCGTCCTCCATCGCCTCGAACATCTCCGTGAGGTTCAGCCCGTAGTGGGGCTGGATGACGGTGTCCCAGGCGGACTCGAACTTCAGCCGGGTGCCGGGGTCGAGGATGTCCTGGAAGCCGGGCAGGCGGTTGGGGATCGCGCCCATGTCGCCGCCGCCCTGCACGTTGTTCTGCCCGCGCAGGGGCTGCAGGCCGGAGCCGTAGCGGCCGACGTGCCCGGTGAGCAGGGACAGGTTGATCAGGGCGCGGACGTTGTCGGTGCCGTTGTGGTGCTCGGTGATGCCGAGGGTCCAGCACAGCTGGGCGCGCTCGGCGCGGGCGTAGGCGTGCGCCAGCTCGCGGATGGCGGCGGCCGGAACGCCCGTCACCTTCTCGGCGAGCGACAGCGTCCACGGCTCGACCAGCGCCTTGTACTCCTCGAAGCCGGTGGTCGCCCGCGCGATGAACGCCTCGTTCGCCAGGCCCGCGTGGATGATCTCGCGGCCGATCGCGTGCGCCATCGGGATGTCGGTGCCGACGTTGAGGCCCAGCCAGCTCTCCGCCCACTCGGCGGTCGACGTCCGGCGCGGATCGACGGCGTACATCCGGGCGCCGTTCCTGATCCCCTTCAGCACGTGCTGGAAGAAGATCGGGTGCGCGAAGCGGGCGTTGGAGCCCCACATCACGATGACGTCGGTGTGCTCGATCTCCTCGTACGACGACGTCCCGCCGCCCGAGCCGAACGCCGCCGACAGGCCCGCCACGCTCGGGGCGTGGCAGGTGCGGTTGCAGGAGTCGACGTTGTTGGTGCCCATGACGACCCGGGCGAACTTCTGGGCCACATAGTTCATCTCGTTCGTCGCCCGGGCGCAGGAGAACATGCCGAACGCGCCCCGGTTGCGCGCCAGTCCCCGGGCGGCCCGGTCCAGGGCCTCCTCCCAGGTGGCCCGGCGGAAGGGCTCGTCGCGCGAGTCCCTGACCAGGGGGTGGGTGAGCCGTGTGTAGGTCTTCGGGGTTCGGTCGCGTTTGCTCATGCGGCGCTCCTCAGCGCGAGCAGGTCCGAGATGGCGTGCACGGTGCGCAGGGTGGGCACCTCCACGCCGGTGATGTCCGCCAACTCGACGACCGCCGCGAGGAGTACGTCGAGTTCGAGCGGTTTGCCGCGCTCCAGGTCCTGGAGCGTGGAGGTCCGGTGGTCGCCGACCCGCTCGGCGCCCGCGAGCCGGCGCTCGATGGAGACGCCGACCTCGCAGCCGAGGGCGTTCGCGACCGCGAGCGTCTCGGTCATCATGATCTCGATGACCTTGCGCGTGCCGCCGTGCAGGCACATCTGCCGCATGGTCGCGCGGGCCAGTGCGCTGATCGGGTTGAAGGAGATGTTGCCGAGCAGCTTGAGCCAGATGTCATTGCGCAGGTCCGGCTCGACCGGGCACTTCAGCCCGCCGGCCTGCATGGCCTCGCTGAACGCCACGCACCGCGTGGACACACTGCGGTCGGGCTCACCGATCGAGAACCGCGTGCCCTCCAAGTGCCGTATGACGCCCGGCCCTTCGAGCTCGGTCGCCGCGTAGACGACGCATCCGACGGCCCGTTCGGGCGCGAGCACCGCACTGACCGCGCCGTTCGGGTCCACGCTCTCGACGCGGTGGCCGTCGTACGGGCCGTCGTGCCGGTGGAAGTACCACCAGGGGATGCCGTTCTGGGCGGCCACGACCGCCGTCGTGGCGCCCAGCAACGGCGCGATCAGCGGCCCGCACGCCGCGTACGCGTTGGCCTTCAGGCCGAGGAAGACGAAGTCGGCCGGGCCGACCTCGGCCGGGTCGTCGGTCGCGTGGGGGTGCGCGGTGAAGTCGCCGCGCGGGCTGCGCACCCGGACTCCGTGCTGCCTCATGGCCGCCAGATGCGGTCCACGGGCGATGAGATGCACATCGGCGCCCGCGCGGTGGAGCGCGGCGCCGACGTAGGCGCCGATGGCACCGGCGCCGAGAACTGCGACTTTCACGGGAACACTCCGTTCGGTTTGAGGGATACCGCGGAGGTGACTGCCGAGTGGCCGGCTCACGGTCGGCGTCAGCTTGTGTCGACGGAATATTGTCTACAGTATGGACGTTGGGTCAGCAAGGGTCCGTGCGATGACCGTTCGGCGCATGCTGGATACCGCTCACCGCATACGGTCGACGCGCCGCCTTCTCAAGTCCCCTGCGACTGCCTACCGTTCCGGGTTCATGAGTCCCCCAGTCGCGCCCCCGGGCTGGAGCCGCTGGCTCGTCCCGCCCGCCGCTCTCTCCGTACATCTCTCCATCGGCCAGGCCTACGCCTGGAGCGTGTTCAAGCCGCCCCTGGAGTCCGCACTCGGCCTCAGCGGCACGCAGAGCGCGCTGCCCTTCCAGCTGGGCATCGTCATGCTGGGCCTGTCCGCCGCGTTCGGCGGCACGCTCGTCGAACGCAACGGCCCGCGCTGGGCGATGACCGTCGCCCTGGTCTGCTTCTCGTCCGGCTTCCTGCTCTCCGCGCTGGGCGCGGCCCTGGAGCAGTACTGGCTGATCGTCTTCGGCTACGGCTTCGTCGGCGGCATCGGCCTCGGCATCGGCTACATCTCGCCCGTCTCCACCCTGATCAAGTGGTTCCCGGACCGGCCCGGCATGGCCACCGGCATCGCCATCATGGGCTTCGGCGGCGGTGCGCTCATCGCGTCGCCGTGGTCCGCGCAGATGCTGGAGTCCTTCGGCGGTGACAGCTCCGGCATCGCACTCGCCTTCCTGGTGCACGGGCTGTCGTACGCCGTGTTCATGCTGCTGGGTGTGCTTTTGGTCCGGGTTCCGAGCAGTGCCCCAGGGGCGCGGGGAACTGCGCGACCGGCCCCCACCGGCCCGCAGGTCTCCGCGAACCAGGCCATCCGCACCCCGCAGTTCTGGTGCCTGTGGATCGTGCTCTGCATGAACGTCACCGCCGGCATCGGCATCCTGGAGAAGGCCGCCCCGATGATCACGGACTTCTTCGCGGACACCTCCACACCCGTGTCGGCGACGGCCGCCGCCGGCTTCGTCGCGCTGCTGTCGGCGGCGAACATGGCGGGCCGCATCGCCTGGTCCTCGACGTCCGACCTGATCGGCCGCAAGAACATCTACCGCGTCTACCTGGGCGCCGGCGCGCTGATGTACGCGCTCATCGCCCTGTTCGGCGACTCCTCCAAGCCGCTGTTCGTCCTGTGTGCGCTGGTGATCCTGTCCTTCTACGGCGGCGGCTTCGCGACCGTTCCGGCGTATCTGAAGGACCTGTTCGGCACCTACCAGGTCGGCGCCATCCACGGGCGGCTGCTCACCGCCTGGTCCACGGCGGGCGTGCTCGGGCCGCTCATCGTGAACTGGATCGCCGACCGGCAGGAGGAGGCGGGCCGGCACGGCGCGTCCCTGTACGGGCTGTCGTTCGTCATCATGATCGGGCTGCTCGTCGTCGGCTTCGTCGCCAACGAACTCGTCCGGCCCGTCCACCCGCGTCATCACATCCCGGCACCGAAGGAGGCCGCGCATGTCCAGCGACAGCAGTCAGAGTCCGCCTAGCCCGGACCGGCGGTGGCTGATCGCCTTGGCCTGGGTGTGGGTGGGCCTGCCGCTCGCCTACGGGCTGTACGAGCTGGTCCGCAAGGCGACCCAGCTGTTCACCGGCTAGCCGCCGGGGCAGGTGACAGGTGCTCGGTCGTCCGAGGTCCTGACCGAAGCTGACAACGCGGGCACCTGTTTCCTGTCACCTTGCCTGCCGTCGTACCCGCGAGTCACTGATCAGACTGGTGGGTCCCGCTACCCAAGTTCCAACGAGGGGGACCGCCCGCATGAACGGCTCGCGCATCGCCGCCGTCGGCCACTACCAGCCCGCCAAGGTGCTCACCAACGAGGACCTGGCGGGCATGGTCGACACCAGTGACGAGTGGATCAGGAGCCGGGTGGGCATCGGCACCCGCCACATCGCCGGCCCCGACGAACCCGTCGACGAGCTGGCCGCCCACGCCGCCGCCAAGGCCCTCGCGGCGGCCGGGCTGACCCCCGCCGACATCGACCTGGTGCTGGTCGCCACCTCCACGGCCGTCGACCGCTCGCCCAACACCGCCGCCCGGGTGGCGGCCCGCCTCGGCATCCCGCAGGCCGCCACCATGGACCTCAACGTGGTGTGCGCCGGTTTCACCCACGCCCTGGCCACCGCCGACCACGCCGTCCGCGCGGGGGGCGCGAGCCGGGCCCTGGTCATCGGCGCCGACAAGATGTCCGACGTGACCGACTGGAGCGACCGCACGACCTGCGTGCTCGTCGGTGACGGGGCCGGGGCCGCGGTCGTGGAGGCCGCCGACGAGCCCGCCATCGGGCCGGTGCTGTGGGGTTCGGTGCCCGAGATGGGGAACGCGGTGCGGATCGAGGGCACACCGCCGCGTTTCGCGCAGGAGGGGCAGAGCGTCTACCGCTGGGCGACGACGCAGCTGCCGCCCATCGCGCGGCGGGCGTGCGAGCGGGCCGGGCTGGCGCCGGCGGACCTCGCGGCGGTCGTACTGCATCAGGCCAATCTCCGCATCATCGAACCCCTCGCGGAGAAGATCGGCGCCGTGAACGCGGTCGTCGCGCGCGATGTCACGGAGTCCGGCAACACCTCGGCCGCGAGCATCCCGCTCGCCCTGTCCAAGCTGGTCGAACAGGGTGCGATCGCCACGGGCGACCCGGTCCTGCTGTTCGGCTTCGGCGGGAACCTGTCGTACGCCGGGCAGGTCGTCCGCTGCCCCTGAGCGTGCGCCGCGGTGTGACGCGGTCAACTGCCCGGAACCCTGGCTCCTGTGCGCCGTAGACTGTAGACGAAAGACAATCGATACTGACGCTACGGCGACACCGGCTTCCGCCGCGCTGTGCACGGCCCTGCCGAGGAGGGGGACCGCGATGCTGTCGACAGGCCTGCCCCAAGGGGCGGTACCCAAGCTGGAACGCCCGGGTCCGCTGCGCGACCGTGTCTACGAGGCGCTGCTCGAACTCATCACCACCCGTGCCCTCCAGCCCGGCCAGCACCTCGTGGAGAGCGAACTCGCCGGGCATCTGGGGGTCTCCCGGCAGCCGGTGCGCGAGGCGTTGCAGCGGCTCAACACCGAGGGATGGGTCGATCTGCGGCCCGCCCAGGGCGCGTTCGTGCACGAGCCGACGGAGGAGGAGGCCGACCAGCTCCTCACGGTCCGTACGCTCCTGGAGGCCGAGGCGGCCCGGCTCGCCGCGGCGGGCGCGGACAAGGCCGGCATCGCCGCGCTGGAAGCGCTGTGCGCGGAGGGCGAGAAGGCCGTCGAGGCCGACGACGTGGACGGGGCCGTCGCCATGAACGCCCGCTTCCACGCGAAGATCATGGAGCTCGCCGGCAACGCCGTCCTCGCCGAACTGGCCGCCCAGGTCGACCGCCGCGTCCGCTGGTACTACACGCCGGTCGCCCGCCAGCGGGGCCACCAGTCCTGGATCGAACACCGCGCACTCATCGCCGCGATCACCGACCGCGACGAACAGCGGGCCACCCACCTCATGCGCGAACACACCGAACACACGAGGCGGTCGTACCACGCGCGAGCGCGTTCGTAGGCCTCGGCGGGCGGTCGGCACCGTCTGAGCCCGCGTCCTCGTCTTTGTCCTGTGAGTGGAAAAAGTAGAGGGCAATTCCTGCGCGACTTCTTCCCACCTTCGGCAGCCGCTGCTACGTTCCCTCCGAAAGCAAGCCACCGATGTGGCGGAAAACCGGCGCGCACAGGCCGATTGAGGCGGGGAGGGGCTCGTGAGACGTATGACCGCACGACCCGGAAACGCCCACCAGGCCCGACTGCTCAAGCTGTTGCGCGACGGTGGCCCCAACTCCCGTGCCCAGCTGGGCGACCAGGTCGACCTCTCGCGGTCCAAGCTCGCCGTGGAGGTGGACCGGCTGCTGGAGACGGGGCTGGTCGTGGCCGACGGGCTCGCCGCCTCGCGCGGCGGCCGCCGCTCCCACAACATCCGGCTCAACCCCGGGCTGCGCTTCCTCGGCGTCGACATCGGCGCGACCTCGGTCGACGTCGCCGTCACCAACGCCGAACTGGAGACCCTCGGGCACATCAACCACCCCATGGACGTGCGCGAGGGCCCGGTCGCGGTCTTCGAGCAGGTCCTGGCCATGGCCGCCAAGTTGAAGGCCTCGGGGCTCGCGGAGGGGTTCGACGGCGCCGGCATCGGCGTCCCGGGCCCGGTCCGCTTCCCCGAGGGCATCCCGGTGGCTCCGCCGATCATGCCGGGATGGGACGGCTTCCCCGTGCGGGAAGCGCTCAGCCAGGAACTCGGCTGTCCGGTCATGGTCGACAACGACGTGAACCTCATGGCGATGGGGGAGCAGCACGCGGGCGTCGCCCGCACCGTCGCCGACTTCCTCTGCGTCAAGATCGGCACGGGCATCGGCTGCGGCATCGTCGTCGGCGGTGAGGTCTACCGCGGTACGACGGGCAGCGCCGGCGACATCGGGCACATCCAGGCCGTGCCCGACGGCCGCCCCTGCGCCTGCGGCAACCGGGGCTGCCTGGAGGCCCACTTCAGCGGGGCGGCCCTCGCCCGCGACGCCACGGAGGCCGCCCAGCAGGGGCTCTCCGCCGAACTGGCCTCGCGGCTGGAGACGGGCGGCGGGCTCACCGCCGTCGACGTCGCCGCCGCGGCCGCCGCCGGCGACGCCACCGCACTCGACCTGATCCGTGAGGGCGGCAACCGCACCGGCCAGGTCATCGCCGGCCTGGTCAGCTTCTTCAACCCGGGCCTGGTGGTGATCGGCGGCGGGGTGACCGGCCTCGGCCACACCCTGCTCGCCGCGATCCGCACTCAGGTCTACCGCCAGTCACTGCCCCTCGCGACCGGCAATCTGCCCATCGTCCTGGGCGAGTTGGGACCCGCCGCCGGAGTCACCGGCGCGGCCCGGCTCATCAGCGACCACCTGTTCTCACCCGCGTAAGCACTCAGTTCAGTACGGCGTACCAGCACCGCGCCCTGCTTTGCCCTGCCCTGAAACCGGCCCGCACGCCCGCCAAGGGGACCTCATGGCACCAGAACCACCGCTGCTCAGCATGTCCGGCATCACCAAGTCGTTCCCCGGAGTCCGGGCCCTCGACGGCGTCGACCTCGACGTCCTGGCCGGCGAGGTGCACTGCCTGCTCGGCCAGAACGGCGCCGGGAAGTCGACCCTCATCAAGGTCCTGGCCGGCGCCCACCAGCCCGACACCGGCGAGATCCGCTGGCGCGGCGAGCAGGTCACACTCCGCTCGCCGATCGCCGCCATGCGGCTCGGCATCGCGACCATCTACCAGGAACTCGACCTGGTGGAGCACCTGTCGGTCGCCGAGAACGTCCACCTGGGCCACGAGCCGACCGCCGCCGGTTTCGTCGTCCGCGGGAAGGCCGCCAAGGAGTCGACGGCCGCCCTCCTCAAGCGACTCGGCCACCCGGAGATCGATCCGGCCCGGCTCGTCGGCGAGCTGTCGGCGGCACAGCAGCAGATCGTGTCCATGGCCCGGGCGCTCTCCCACGACGTGCGGCTCATCGTGATGGACGAGCCGTCCGCCGCCCTCGACCCGGACGAGGTCGACAACCTCTTCCGCATCGTCGGCGACCTCACCGCCGCCGGTGTCGCCGTCGTCTACATCTCGCACCGCCTGGAGGAGATCCGGCGCATCGGCGACCGGGTGACCGTGCTCAAGGACGGGCGGGCCGTGGCGAACGGACTGCCGGCGAAGACGACCCCGACCCGTGAGGTCGTCGCGCTGATGACGGGGCGCAACGTCGAGTACGTCTTCCCCGACCGGCCCGACTCCCCGCCGTCCGGGGAACCCGTGCTCACCGTCCGGGGGCTGTCCCGCGCCGGGGAGTTCGAGGCCCTCGACCTGGAGGTACGACCGGGCGAGATCGTGGGCCTGGCCGGACTCGTCGGCTCGGGCCGCTCCGAGATCCTCGAGACCGTCTACGGCGCCAGGAAACCGACGACCGGTCAGGTGCTGGTCGACGGCAAGCCGTTGAAGCCGGGCAGCGTCCGGGCCGCCGTCCGGGCCGGACTCGGGCTCGCCCCCGAGGAACGCAAGGCGCAGGCCCTGCTCATGCTGGAGTCCGTCACCCGCAACGTGTCGGTCTCCTCCATGTCCCGCTTCTCGCGCGGCGGCTGGATCGACCGGGGCGCCGAACTCGGTGCCGCCCGGTCCGCGACCCGCGAACTGTCGCTGAGGCCCGACAACCCGTCCGTGCCGGTGCGCACCCTGTCCGGCGGCAACCAGCAGAAGGCCGTCCTGGCCCGCTGGCTGCTGCGCGGCTGCAAGGTGCTGCTGCTCGACGAACCCACCCGCGGCGTCGACGTCGGCGCCCGCGCCGAGCTCTACGCGGTCGTCCGCCGGCTGGCCGACGAAGGCCTCGCCGTGCTGCTGGTCTCCAGCGAGGTGCCCGAGGTGCTCGGCCTCGCCGACCGCGTCCTGGTGCTGCGGGAGGGCCGTGTCGTCCACACGGCACCCGCGCGCGAACTCGACGAACACCGCGTACTCGACCTGGTCATGGAAGGAAGTCCGGCGTCATGACGCAGCCCGTCTCCCCGCCGCGGGACAGCATCACCGACAAGGTGCCCCAGGACCGGCCCTCGGCCTGGCGTGGCCTGCTGGCCCGCACCGACGTCCGCACCCTCTCCCTGCTCGGCGTGCTCGCCGTGCTGATCCTCATCGGCGGCATCACCAAGCCCGACGAGTTCCTCGACACCCGCAACCTGCAACTCGTCCTCACCCAGGCGTCCGTGATCGGTGTCGTCACCGTCGGCATGACCTTCGTCATCGTCTCCGGCGGCATCGACCTGTCGGTCGGCGCCATCGTCGCCCTCGCCTCGGTGTGGGCGACCACGGTGGCCACCCAGGAGTACGGCTTCGCCGGCATCCTCTTCACGGCGGTCGTCGTCGGAGTCGGCTGCGGCCTGGTCAACGGGGTGCTCATCGCCTACGGCGCGATGGTGCCCTTCATCGCCACCCTCGCCATGCTGGCCTCCGCCCGCGGTCTCGCCCTGCAGATCACCGACGGCAAGACACAGATCGTGACCGTGCCGTCCGTCCTCGACCTGGGCGAACGCGACGCCTACGTCCTCGGCATCCCGCCCCTGGTCCTGGTCTTCGCGGTCGTGACCGTCATCGGCTGGCTGGTGCTCAACCGCACCACCTTCGGCCGCCGCACGGTCGCCGTCGGCGGCAACCCGGAGGCCGCCCGCCTCGCCGGTATCGACGTCCGCCGCCAGCGGCTCTACCTCTACCTGCTGTCCGGGCTGTGCTGCGGCATCGCCGCCTTCCTGCTGATCGTTCTGTCCGGCTCCGGACAGAACACCAACGGCAACCTCTACGAACTCGACGCCATCGCCGCCGCGATCATCGGCGGCACCCTCCTCACCGGCGGCCGCGGCACCATCACCGGCTCCGTGCTCGGCGTCCTGATCTTCACCACGATCACCAACATCTTCGCCCTGAACAACCTGCAGAGCGACGTCCAGCAGATCGCCAAGGGCGCGATCATCGTCGCCGCCGTGCTGGTCCAGCGCCGTACCGCGAGCACGACCTGAGGAAAGGGTTCACCGCCATGACCGAGATCACGAGCCGCAGAGGACTGCTCTTCGGAGCCGCCGCCGTCTCCGCCGGTGCCCTCCTCACGGGGTGCACGAGCAACGAGCCCTCCGACTCCAAGGACGAGCCGGCCGGGAACAACCAGCCCGCCGCCGACGACAAGCCCGGCAAGCAGGTCACCATCGGCTTCGCCGGCCCGCAGGCCGACCACGGCTGGCTCAACGCCATCAACGACAACGCCGAGAAGCGGGCCGAGAAGTACTCCGACGTCACCCTGGAGATCACCGAGGGCTCCAACGACACCGCCCAGCAGATCGGTCAGATCGAGACCCTCATCAACAAGAAGGTCGACGTCCTGGTGGTGCTGCCCGCCGACGGCAAGGCCCTCACCCAGGTCGGGCTGAAGGCGATGCGCGCGGGCATCCCGGTCGTCAACCTCGACCGGATCTTCAACACCCCGCAGGCCTACCGCTGCTGGATCGGCGGCGACAACTACGGCATGGGCCTCAACGCCGGGCACTACATCGGCGAGAAGCTCAAGGGCAAGTCCGATGCCCGCGTCATCGAACTGGCCGGCCTGGACAACCTGGAGCTGACCAAGCAGCGCACCCAGGGCTTCGACGACGCCCTGAAGAACTACCCCAACATCAAGAAGGTCGCCCGCCAGGCCGCCGAGTTCACCGTCGAGTCCGGGCAGGCCAAGATGGCCCAACTGCTCCAGGCCCAGTCCAAGTTCGACGCCCTGTGGAACCACGACGACGACCAGGGCGTCGGCGCGCTGCGCGCCATCGAGCAGGCCGGGCGCGACGACTTCCTGATGGTCGGCGGCGCCGGCGCCCTGTCCGCCTTCCAGGCCATCAAGCAGGACGACGGTGTGCTGAAGGCGACCGTCCTCTACCCGCCGACCATGGCCGCCTCCGCGATCGACCTCGCCCGCGCCCTCGGCCAGGGCAAGGGCATCGGCGGCCTGGCCGAGTTCGAGATCCCCGCGTCGATCACCCTCTACTCGGCCGTCGTCGACAAGACCAACGTCGACCAGTACATGCCCACCGGCTTCCGGTGACCGGTTCCACCCGCACCCCCCACGTGCGCCACCCCGACCAGGACGAGGAGGACACCCGTATGGGACAGCCGCAAGCGCAGTCAGATGGGACCGAGGCAGGCAAGCCACCCCTGCGCGTGGGGATGGTGGGCTACGCCTTCATGGGCGCCGCCCACTCCCAGGGCTGGCGCACCGCGGGCCGTGTCTTCGACCTGCCGCTGAACCCCGTGCAGGCCGCGATCTGCGGCCGGGACGCCACCGCCGTGCGGGCGGCGGCCGACCGCCACGGCTGGGCGTCCACCGAGACCGACTGGCGTGCCCTCGTCGAACGCGACGACATCGACCTCGTCGACATCTGCACCCCCGGCGACAGTCACGCCGAGATCGCGCTGGCCGCCCTCGCGGCCGGCAAGCACGTCCTGTGCGAGAAGCCGCTGGCCAACACCGTCGAGGAAGCCACCACGATGGTGCGGGCCGCCGAAGAGGCCTACCGGCGCGGGCAGGTGGCGATGGTCGGCTTCAACTACCGCCGGGTGCCGGCCACCGCCCTGGCCCGGCGCATGGTCGCCGAGGGCCGCCTCGGCGCACTGCGGCACGTGCGCGTGACGTACCTCCAGGACTGGCTGGTCGACCCGCAGTTCCCGCTGACCTGGCGGCTGCGCAAGGAACAGGCAGGCTCAGGCTCGCTCGGCGACCTGGGCGCGCACATCATCGACCTCGCGCAGTACCTGGTGGGGGAGCGGCTGGCGGGCGTCTCCGCGCTGACGGAGACCTTCGTACGGCAGCGGCCCCTGCCCACCGGCGCCACGAGCGGTCTGTCCGCCGTCTCGGCCGCCGGCACGGGTGAGGTCACCGTGGACGACGCCGCCCTGTTCACGGCCCGCTTCCCCTCCGGCGCCCTCGCCTCCTTCGAGGCCACCCGCTACGCCACCGGCCGCAAGAACGCCCTGCGCATCGAACTCAACGGGGAGCGCGGCTCGCTCGCCTTCGACCTGGAGCGGCTCAACGAGCTGTCCTTCCACGACGGCACCGAACCCGGGGCGGAGGCGGGCTTCCGCCGCATCCTCGTCACCGAACCCGACCACCCCTACCTGGACGCCTGGTGGCCGCCGGGCCACGGCCTCGGCTACGAGCACACCTTCGTCCACCAGGCCCGCGACCTCGTCCACGCCATCGCCGAGGGCCGCCGCCCCGAGCCCTCGTTCGCCGACGGGCTCCAGGTGCAGCGCGTACTCGCGGCCGTGGAGGAGAGCGCCGAGAAGAACTCCGTCTACACACCGATCGCGGTCTGAGGAGGCTGACGCGCATGCCGCGTACGTTCACGCTGTTCACCGGCCAGTGGGCCGACCTGCCGCTGGAAGAGGTCTGCCGGCTCGCCCGCGACTTCGGCTACGACGGCCTCGAACTCGCCTGCTGGGGCGACCACTTCGAAGTCGACAAGGCCCTCGCCGATCCGTCGTACCTGGACGGCCGCCGGGCACTCCTCGACAAGTACGGCCTCAAGTGCTGGGCCATCTCCAACCACCTGGTCGGACAGGCCGTCTGCGACGCCATCATCGACGAACGCCACCAGGCGATCCTGCCGGGAGAGATCTGGGGCGACGGCGACCCGGAAGGGGTCCGGCAGCGGGCCGCGAACCGCATGAGGGACACCGCGCGCGCCGCGGCCGCCTTCGGCGTCGACACCGTCATCGGCTTCACCGGCTCCGCCATCTGGCACCTGGTCGCCATGTTCCCGCCCGCCCCCGACGCGATGATCGAGCGCGGCTACCAGGACTTCGCCGACCGCTGGAACCCGATCCTGGACGTCTTCGACGCGGAGGGGGTGCGGTTCGCGCACGAGGTCCACCCCAGCGAGATCGCCTACGACTACTGGACCACGCAGCGGGCCCTGGAGGCCGTCGACAACCGCACCGCGTTCGGCCTGAACTTCGACCCTTCGCACTTCGTGTGGCAGGACCTCGACCCGGTCGGCTTCCTCTGGGACTTCCGCGACCGCATCTACCACGTCGACTGCAAGGAGGCCCGTAAGCGCCTCGACGGACGCAACGGCCGGCTCGGCTCCCACCTGCCCTGGGGCGACCCCCGGCGCGGCTGGGACTTCGTCTCCGCCGGGCACGGTGACGTCCCCTGGGAGGACGTCTTCCGGATGCTGCGCTCCATCGGCTACCAAGGCCCGATCTCGGTCGAGTGGGAGGACGCCGGCATGGACCGGCTGCAGGGCGCTCCCGAGGCGCTGACCCGCCTCAAGGCGTTCGACTTCGAGCCGCCCAGCGCGTCCTTCGACGCCGCGTTCAACAGCTGAACCAGGCACCCGGCGCTGGTCGGGGACGGGGACCGGTTCCACCGGCCGGTCCCCCCTCCGACCTGCCCGGATCCTGCTCTGTCCTGTGCTGGGAGGAAGCTCAACCGATCCTGATCCAAGGGGTGTTGGCCCAGGACGGACACGGTTACCTTCCTTGAAGCGTTCAGGACACACGTACCTCCGGGGTGACGGCGCACCCCGGCGCCCGCACCGCACGCTCCGCACCCATTCCGTACGGCCCACCCCGTTCCCGGAGGGACTTCGTGCACAGAACCAGACCCAGAAGCACCCGCACCCCCAGGCGGCCCAGGCTGCGCACCACCGTCGCCCTGTTCACCGGCCTGCTCCTCGCCGTGGGCACCCCCGCCACCATCGCCGGAGCCCAACCCGGCCAAGCGGAACAGGACGAACCGGCAGCCGCAGAGGGCCAGTTCCAGCAGGTGCCGCTCGCCAAGGGCGAACCCGAGACGGGCGAGCCGATGTCGCTCGCCGTGCTCCCGGACCGCAGCGTCCTGCACACCTCGCGCGACGGCACGCTCCGCCTCACCGACCAGGGCGGCGTCACCAAGGTCGCCGGCAAGATCCCCGTCTACAGCCACGACGAGGAAGGCCTCCAGGGCGTCGGCATCGACCCGGACTTCAAGAACAACCGGGCGATCTACCTCTACTACGCCCCGCCGCTCGACACCCCCGCGGGCGATGCCCCGGAGACCGGCACCGCCGAGGACTTCAAGAAGTTCGACGGCGTCAACCGCCTCTCCCGCTTCGTGCTGAACGCCAACGGCACGCTGAACATGGCCAGCGAGAAGAAGGTCCTCGACGTCGCGGCCTCCCGCGGCACCTGCTGCCACGTCGGCGGCGACATCGACTTCGACGCGGACGGCAACCTCTACCTGTCGACCGGCGACGACACCAACCCCTTCGCCTCTGACGGCTACACGCCGATCGACGACCGGCCGAACCGCAACCCGGCCTTCGACGCCCGCCGCAGCTCCGCCAACACCAACGACCTGCGCGGCAAGATCCTGCGTATCAAGGTCGCCGAGGACGGCTCGTACACGATCCCGCAGGGCAACCTCTTCGCCCCGGGCACGGAGAAGACCCGTCCGGAGATCTACGCGATGGGCTTCCGCAACCCGTTCCGGATGAGCGTCGACGACAAGACCGGCATCGTGTACGTCGGCGACTACGGCCCCGACGCCGGTGCCGCCGACCCCAAGCGCGGCCCGGGCGGACAGGTCGAGTTCGCCAAGGTGACCAAGGCGGCCAACTTCGGCTGGCCCTTCTGCACCGGCGCCAACGACGCCTACGTCGACTACGACTTCGCCACCAAGGAGTCCGGCGAGAAGTTCGACTGCGACGCCCCGAAGAACACCTCGCCGTACAACACGGGCCTGGTCGACCTGCCGCCCGCGCAGGCCGCCTGGATCCCGTACGACGGCGGCTCCGTGCCCGAGTTCGGCGACGGCTCCGAGTCCCCGATGGCCGGCCCGGTCTACCGTTACGACCCGGAGCTCGACTCCAGCGTGAAGTTCCCCGAGGCGTACGACGGCGACTTCTTCGCGGGTGAGTTCGGCCGCCGGTGGATCAAGCGGATCGAGCAGAACGACAACGGCTCCGTCGCGAAGATCAACGACTTCCCGTGGACCGGCACCCAGATCATGGACATGGAGTTCGGCCCCGACGGCGCGCTCTACGTCCTCGACTACGGCGTCTCCTGGTTCCAGGGCGACGAGAACTCCGCGCTGTACCGGATCGAGAACGCCGAGGACGGCTTCTCGCCGATCGCCGAGGTGAGCGCCGACAAGACGTCCGGGGCGGCCGGCCTGAAGGTCAAGTTCACCGGCTCGGCCAAGGACGCCGACTCCCCGGACCTCACCTACAGCTGGGACTTCGGCGACGGTACCAAGGGCGAGGGCCTCAACCCCACCCACAAGTACAAGAAGGTCGGCACCTACAGCGCCACCTTCACCGCGAAGGACCCCGAGGGCAACACCGGCAACGCCAGCGTCCGGATCGTGGTCGGCAACACCGAGCCCAAGGTGCGGATCGACGTTCCCGGCAACGGCACCCTGGCCGAATTCGGCAAGCCCGTCCCGTTCAAGGTGACCGTCACCGACCCCGAGGAGACCGTCGACTGCTCCAAGGTCAAGGTCGTCTACAGCCTCGGCCACGACTCCCACGCCCACGAGCTGACCAGCGAGATGGGCTGCGAGGGCACCCTGAAGCCGCCCCCCGGTGACGGCGGCCACGACCCCAACGCCGACATCTACGGCGTCGTCGGCGCCAGCTACACCGACGGCGGGGCGAACGGCCAGGAGGCCCTGACCGGCACCGCCCGCGCCGTGCTCCAGCCGCTGCACCGCCAGGGCGAGCACTTCACCACCCAGTCGGGCGTGTCGGTCATCGAGAAGACCGGCGCCAACGGCGGCAAGACCGTCGGCAATATCGACGACGGCGACTGGATCTCCTTCAGCCCCTACCGGTTCGACGGGCAGAAGAAGATGACCGTGCGGGCCTCCTCCGGCGGCGCGGGCGGCTTCATCGAGCTGCGCACCGGCTCGCCCGACGGTCCGCTGCACGGCTCGGCGTACATCCCGCCGACCGGCGGCTGGGAGACGTTCCAGAACGTCGACGTGCCGCTGCGGTCGCTGCCGAAGAAGACCACCGACATCTACCTGGTCTTCAAGGGCGGCGAGGGCGCGCTGTACGACGTGGACGACTTCGAGTTCTCCAAGGAGCCGTTCAAGGGCGGCAAGAAGGTCCTGGTCTTCTCCAAGACCGCGGGCTTCCGCCACGACTCCATCCCGGCCGGCATCGCCGCGCTGAAGGAGCTCGGCGGACCGGCCGGCATCACGGTCGACGCCACCGAGGAGGCGAAGCAGTTCACCACCGCCAACCTCGCCAAGTACGACGCGGTGGCCTTCCTGTCCACCACCGGTGACGTGCTCGACGCCGAGCAGCAGAAGGCGTTCGAGAACTACGTGAAGAACGGCGGCGGCTACATGGGCATCCACGCCGCCGCCGACACCGAGTACGACTGGGAGTTCTACGGCGGCCTCGTCGGCGCCTACTTCGACTCGCACCCGGCCATCCAGAAGGCCACCGTCCGCGTCGAGGACCACGACCACCCGTCGACCGCGCACCTGGGCGACGCCTGGGAGCGCACCGACGAGTGGTACAACTACCGCACCAACCCGCGCGAGCAGGCCAAGGTCCTCGCCACCCTGGACGAGACCACCTACCAGGGCGGGAACATGAAGGGCGACCACCCGATCGCCTGGTGCCAGAGCTACGGCGGCGGCCGGTCCTTCTACACCGGCGGCGGCCACACCAAGGAGTCCTACGCCGACGAGGCCTTCCGCGCCCATCTGCTCGGCGGCCTGAAGTACGCCACCGGCCAGGTGAAGGCGGACTGCAAGCCGAGCAAGGACTACCGGAAGATCTTCAACGGCCAGACCCTGGACGGCTGGAAGCAGGCCGGTCCCGGCAAGTTCAACGTCAAGGACGGCACCCTGGAGACCGAGGGCGGCATGGGCCTGCTCTGGTACCAGGCCAAGGAGCTGAAGTCGTACTCCCTCAAGCTCGACTGGAAGATGCGGGGCGACGACAACTCCGGGATCTTCGTGGGCTTCCCGGCCTCCGACGACCCCTGGTCCGCGGTGAACAAGGGCTACGAGATCCAGATCGACGCCACGGACGCGGCCGACCGCACCACGGGCTCCGTCTACTCGTTCAAGTCGGCGAACATCAAGGCCCGTGACCAGGTCCTGCGGCCGCCCGGCCAGTGGAACTCCTACGAGATCAAGGTCCAGGGCGAACGCCTCCAGGTGTACCTCAACGGAGTCAAGATCAACGACTTCACCAACAAGGACCCCCAGCGGAGCCTGACCGACGGCTACATCGGCCTCCAGAACCATGGCGCCGACGACCAGGTCTCCTTCCGCAACATCCAGTTGAAGGAACTGCCCGTCACGGGTGGCTGAGAGCGGCGGCGGGCGGGGACGCCGGACCCCCGCCCGCCGTCTCCCGTCCCTCCCCCCGGGTTCGCGCACTCGCGCACGATCAGGAGGCTGCACATGTCCGCGTCCCTCTCCCGACCGCGTGTGGGGGTGTGGCTGATCGGAGCCCGCGGCTCCGTCGCCACCACCGTCGTCACGGGGTGCGCCGCCGTCGCCGCGGGACTGCACCTGCCCACCGGCATGGTGACCGAGACACCGGCGTTCACCGACAGCGGTCTGCCCGCGTTGTCCGACCTCGTCTTCGGCGGCCACGACACCGTCGACTGCCCCCTGCCCAAACGCGCCGAGACCCTGACCGCCGGTGGCGTCCTCCCGCCGGGCATCGCCACCGCAGTCGCTGCCGAACTCACCGCCGCCGACCGGGAGATCAGGCCCGGCGGCCCCACTCCCGGGGACACCCGGAGCGAGACCGAACTGATCACGGCCTTCGCCGACGACATCCGCGACTTCCTCCACCGCCATGAACTGGATCGGGCCGTCGTGGTGAACGTCGCCTCCACCGAGCCCGCCTCGCAGGGGCCCGACGCACCGCTGCCGGCCAGCACCCTGTACGCGCTGGCGGCCCTGCGCGCGGGCTGCCCCTACGTCAACTTCACCCCCTCCGAGGGCATGCACCACCCCGCCGCCGCCCGCGAGTCCGAACGGAGCGGCCTGCCCTACGCCGGCCGCGACGGCAAGACCGGCCAGACCCTCCTGCGCTCGGTACTCGGCCCCATGTTCGCCCAGCGGGCCCTGACCGTCCGCGCCTGGTCCGGCACGAACCTGCTCGGCGGCGGCGACGGCGCCGCCCTGGCCGACCCGGCCGCCGCGGCGGCCAAGAACGCGGGCAAAGAACGGGTCCTCACCGACACCCTCGGCACCACCCCCCAGGGCGAGACCCACATCGACGACGTCCCCGCCCTCGGCGACTGGAAGACCGCCTGGGACCACATCGCCTTCGACGGCTTCCTCGGCACCCGCATGATCCTCCAGACCACCTGGCAGGGCTGCGACTCCGCCCTGGCGGCACCCCTCGCCCTCGACCTCGCACGGCTGACCGCCCGTGCCCACGAGTCGGGCCTGTCCGGCCCGCTCGACGCCCTCGCCTTCTACTTCAAGGACCCGGTGGGGGACGCGCCCTCGGGCCTGGCCGAGCAGTACGAAGCGCTGATCCGGTTCGCGGGGAGGCTCCGCGAGGGAGAGGCGGGGGAGGGAGCAGCCGAACGGGAGGACGCCGCAGACGGGGCCGCCCATCCGGCGCGGGAGGTACGCGGGACGGGGGACCGGCCGTGACGGGACGTCGCGAGCAGCCTCCCGCAAACCGGGACGGTGCGGGGGACGCCGTCAAGGAGAAGAACCCCTGCCGCACGGCGTCCTGCGGAGCTGCCGGCCGTGCACACCGGCGACGCGCCTGGGCCGAACTCCTGCGCCTGCCCGCCCTGTTCAGTGTGCCAGGCGACGCCCTCGCCGGCACGGCCGCGACCGGCGCACCGCCCAACGCCCGAACCCTGCTCGCCATTGCATCCTCCCTCTGCCTGTACGAGGCCGGCATGGCCCTCAACGACTGGGCGGACCGCGACGTCGACGCCGTTGAACGCCCGCACCGCCCCCTGCCCTCCGGCCGCATCCGCCCCGCCGCCGCACTCACCGTGGCCTGTGCCCTCACCGGAGCCGGACTGGCCCTGGCCGCCCGCGCGGGCCGCCCTGCCCTGGCCGTCGCCGCGCCCCTGGCGGCGACCGTCTGGGCGTACGACCTCGGCGTGAAGCACACGCCCGCCGGACCCGTGGTCATGGGCGCGGCCCGCGGACTGGACCTGCTCCTGGGAGCCGCGGCCACCACCGGCCGCACCCGCCAGGCGCTGCCGTCGGCGGCCCTCCTCGGCACCCACACCCTGGCCGTCACGACGGTCTCCCGCCAGGAGGCCCAGGGCGGCTCACCCCTGGTCCCCCTGGCGGCCCTCGCGACGACCGCCCTGCTGACCCGTGTGGTGACGCACCGCCCGTCGGACCACCGAGGGACAGCCGCTCATGGCCTTCTCGGGGTACGAGCGACTCCGCCTCCAGGAGCTGCGCTCGGCCGGAAACCCACGGCACACCTCACCACCGCCCTCGCGGCCGCCTACGTCGCGGCCACCGCCCGCCCCTACTTCCACGCCACGCTCAACCCCTCACCTCCGCTCACCCAACGAGCCGTCGGCGCCGGCATCCGCGCCACGATCCCCCTCCAGGCCACCCTGACCGCCCGCTCCAAGGGCACGGCCACGGCCCTCCTCATCGCGGCGCTGGCCCCGCTGGGAGCGCGGTTCGCGAAGAAGGTGAGCGTGACGTGAATGCAGGGACCTCTCCCCTCGACGCCCGCCGGCCCCTGCGCTTCGGCTACGGCACCAACGGCCTTGCCGACCTCCGGCTGGACGACGCGCTCCGCCTTCTCGCCGACCTCGGCTACGACGGAGTCGGGCTGACCCTCGACCACATGCACCTCGACCCGCTCGCCCCGGACCTCGCCGCCCGCACCCGCCGGGTCGCGCACCGGCTGGACGCGCTCGGACTGGGTGTCACCGTGGAGACGGGCGCCCGCTATGTGCTCGACCCGCGCCGCAAACACGGTCCCTCCCTGCTGGACCCGGACCCCGGCGACCGGGCCCGCCGTGCCGACCTCCTGCTGCGGGCCGTGCGGGTCGCGGCCGACCTCGGTGCCCACGCGGTCCACTGCTTCAGCGGGATCGTCCCGGAGGGCACCGACACGGACACCGCGTGGAAGCGCCTCGCCGAGACCCTCACGCCCGTCCTGGACGCCGCCGCGTCCGCCGGCGTTCCGCTCGCCGTCGAGCCCGAGCCGGGCCACCTCCTCGCCAGCCTGGACGACTTCCATCACCTCCGCCGCATCCTCGGCGACCCCGAACCCCTCGGCCTCACCCTCGACATCGGCCACTGCCAGTGCCTAGAACCCCTTTCTCCCGCCGACTGCGTGCGCGCCGCCGCACCCTGGCTGCGGCACGTCCAGATCGAGGACATGCGGCGCGGTGTCCACGAGCACCTGCCCTTCGGTGACGGGGAGATCGACTTCCCGCCGGTCCTGGCGGCCCTCGCCGCCACCGGCTACCAGGGCCTGACCGTCGTCGAACTGCCCCGCCACTCCCACGCCGGCCCGCACTACGCCGGACACTCCCTCCCGTTCCTCCGCCACGCCGAGCAGACCGCGGCCACCGCCTCGCCGCGCCCTGCCCCGGCCCTCCAGCAGGCCGCGCCACCCCACGGCGCTCCCTCCGCCACCCCTGAAGGGAGCAGCACCCCATGACCCGTCCCCGCACCACACCAGCGGTAAGAACCGACGGCTCCCAGGACACCCAGGACACCCAGGCCCACAGCACCCACCCCACCCTCGACACCGCCCTCACCTCCTCACTGGACGACCTCCGCCGCCACCTCACCGCCCACCTCGACCCCGCCGCCCGCGACTGGCTCGAGCACGCCCTCGACGAGGCCGCCGCCCACCCCGGCATCCACGGGCCCATCTCCGCGTGGGAACTGCGCCTCGCCGAGGCCGGCCGGCGCTGCGGTGCCGCCTACGCCGACGCCGCACGCGTCCTCATCCTCGACGCGGCCCGTGCCGGCACCGACGCCCTGACCCGGGTGTACTTCCAGGGCACCGCCGACGAGCGCCGCGCCGTCCTGCACGCCCTGCCCCACCTCGTGTCCGGCTCCAGTGCCCTCCCGCTCGTCGAGGACGCCCTGCGCACCAACGACACCCGGCTCCTCACCGCCGCCGTCGGCCCGTACGCCGCCCGGCACCTGGCCCCCCACGACTGGCGCCACGCCGTGCTGAAGTGCCTGTTCACCGGTGTCCCCGTCGACCACGTGGCGGACCTGCCCCGGCGCGCCCGGGGCGACGGTGAACTCGCCCGCATGCTGGGCGACTACGCCGCCGAACGCACCGCAGCCGGCCGCACCGTCCCCGAGGACCTGTACCGCGTCCTGGACCTGACCGAGTCCGTGCCCCCCGCCCCCGGCACGGACCACCCCCACGGCAAGGAGTCCTGATGCGCATCTTCGACCCCCACATCCACATGACGTCCCGCACCACGGACGACTACGAGGCCATGCACGCCGCAGGTGTCCGCGCCGTCGTCGAGCCCTCCTTCTGGCTCGGCCAGCCCCGCACCTCGCCCGCCTCCTTCCTCGACTACTTCGACTCCCTCCTCGGCTGGGAGCCGTTCCGCGCCGCCCAGTACGGCATCGCCCACCACTGCACGCTGGCGCTCAACCCCAAGGAGGCCAACGACCCGCGCTGTGTGCCCGTCCTCGACGCGCTGCCCCGGTATCTCGTCAAGGACAACGTCGTGGCCGTCGGCGAGATCGGCTACGACTCCATGACCCCCGCCGAGGACACCGCCCTCGCCGCCCAGCTCCAGCTCGCCGCCGACCACGGCCTGCCCGCCCTCGTGCACACCCCGCACCGCGACAAGCTCGCCGGTCTGCGCCGCACCCTCGACGTCGTCCGGGAGTCCGCACTGCCCCCGGAACGCGTCCTGGTCGACCACCTCAACGAGACCACCGTCAAGGAGGCCAAGGACAGCGGCTGCTGGCTGGGCTTCTCCGTCTATCCGGACACCAAGATGGACGAGGAGCGGATGATCGCGATCCTGCGCGCCTACGGCACCGAGCAGGTCCTGGTCAACTCCGCCGCCGACTGGGGAAAGAGCGACCCCCTCAAGACCCGCAAGGTCGGCGACCTGATGCTGGCTGAGGGCTTCGACGAGGACGACGTCGACCAGGTGCTGTGGCGCAACCCCGTCGCCTTCTACGGGCTCAGCGGCCGCCTGAACCTCGACGTCACCGGCACGGAGGCCACCCACGAGGGCAACTCCATTCTCCGCGGCGTACCGAAGGAGCCGGTGGAGCCGAAGGAGCCGGTGGAGCCGGACCCCGGCCCGGAAGACGGCGGCGAGCCGGCCCGCGTCCCCGCCGCGGGGGCGTGAACCATGCGCTTCCGCCACCCCGACGGCTCCATCGTCCACCTCGCCTACTGCACCAACGTCCACCCCGCCGAAACCCTCGACGGCGTCCTCGCACAGCTCCGCGACCACTGCGAACCCGTCCGCCGCCGCCTGGGCCGCGACCGGCTCGGCATCGGGCTGTGGCTGGCCAGGGACGCCGCCCACGCCCTCGACACCGACCCGTCCGCCCTGCGCGCCCTGCGCGCCGAGCTCGACCGGCGCGGTCTCGAGGTCGTCACCCTCAACGGCTTCCCGTACGAGGGCTTCGGCGCCGAAGAGGTCAAGTACCGGGTGTACAAGCCGGACTGGGCCGACCCGGAACGCCTCGACCACACCACCGCCCTGGCCCGCGTCCTCGCCGGGCTCCTCCCCGACGACGTCGGCGACGGCACCATCTCCACCCTGCCCCTCGCCTGGCGCACCGCGTACGACGACGAACGCGCACAGACCGCCCGCACCGCCCTGCACACCCTCGCCGAACGCCTCGACGCCATCGAGGAGCTGACCGGCCGCTCCATCCGCGTCGGGCTGGAACCGGAACCCGGCTGTGTCGTCGAGACCACCCACGACGCCATCGCCCCGCTCACCGCGATCGCCCACGACCGCATCGGCATCTGCGTCGACACCTGCCACCTCGCCACCTCCTTCGAAGACCCGCACACCGCCCTGGACGCCCTCACCGAGGCCCGCGTCCCCGTCGTCAAATCCCAGCTCTCCGCCGCCCTGCACGCCGAACACCCCCATCTGCCCGAGGTCCGCGAGGCCCTCGCCGCCTTCGCCGAACCCCGCTTCCTGCACCAGACCCGCACCGCCACCGCCGCCGGCCTGCGCGCCACCGACGACCTCGACGAGGCCGTGGCCGGCCACGCCCTGCCCGACGGCGCACCCTGGCGCGCCCACTTCCACGTCCCGCTGCACGCGGCCCCCGCCGCACCCCTCACCTCCACACTCCCGGTCCTGAAGACCGCGCTCACCCGGCTCGTCGGCGGCCCTGTCCCGCTCACCCGCCACCTGGAGGTCGAGACCTACACCTGGCAGGCCCTCCCGCCCGAGCTGCGCCCCCGCGGCCGCAGCCAGCTCGCCGAGGGCATCGCCGCCGAACTCACCCTCGCCCGCGACCTGTTGACGGACCTCGGACTGAAGGAGCTGCCATGAGCACCCACCCGTCCGCCCCGAGCGCCCACCCGGCCCGCACAGGCCCCACCCCGCTCCTCGTCCTCGACGTCGTCGGCCTCACCCCCCGTCTCCTCGACCACATGCCCCGCCTCAAGGCGCTCGGACAATCCGGCTCCCGCGCCCCGCTGGGCACCGTCCTGCCCGCCGTCACCTGCGCCGCCCAGTCCACGTTCCTCACCGGCACCATGCCCTCGGAGCACGGCATCGTCGGCAACGGCTGGTACTTCCGCGAACTCGGCGACGTACTCCTGTGGCGCCAGCACAACGGACTCGTCGCCGGAGACAAGCTCTGGGACGCCGCCCGCCGCGCCCACCCCGGCTACACCGTCGCGAACATCTGCTGGTGGTACGCCATGGGCGCCGACACCGACATCACCGTCACCCCCCGTCCGGTCTACTACGCCGACGGCCGCAAGGAACCCGACTGCTACACCAGGCCGGCCGCACTGCACGACGAACTCACCGACAGACTCGGCACGTTCCCCCTCTTTCACTTCTGGGGCCCCGGAGCGGACCTCGTGTCCAGCCGGTGGATCATCGACGCGACCCGCCACATCATCCGCACCCGCCACCCCGACCTGGCCCTCTGCTACCTCCCTCACCTCGACTACGACCTCCAGCGCTTCGGCCCCGACGACCCGCGCTCCCTGAAGGCGGCCGCCGACCTGGACGCCGCCATGGCACCGCTCCTGGACGACGCCCGCGCCGAGGGGCGCACGGTGGTCGCGCTGTCCGAGTACGGCATCACCCGGGTGAACCGGCCCGTCGACATCAACCGCGCCCTGCGCCGCGCCGGCCTGCTGGAGGTGCACACCCAGGACGGCATGGAGTACCTCGACCCGATGGCGTCCCGTGCCTTCGCGGTCGCCGACCACCAGATCGCCCACGTCTATGTGCGCCGCCCCGAGGACCTCGACGCCACCCGGGCCGCCCTCGACGGTCTGCCCGGCATCGAGCAACTCCTCGACGACGAGGGCAAGAAGGACCACCACCTCGACCATCCGCGCGCCGGCGAACTCGTCGCCGTGGCGGAACCCGACGCCTGGTTCACGTACTACTACTGGCTCGACGACGCCCGCGCACCCGACTTCGCGCAGCTCGTCGAGATCCACCGCAAACCCGGCTACGACCCGGTCGAGCTCTTCATGGATCCCCTCGACCCCTACGTCAAGGTCAAGGCGGCCACCGCGCTGGCGCGCAAGAAACTCGGCATGCGCTACCGCATGGCGGTCGTGCCCCTGGACCCCTCACCTATTCGCGGCAGCCACGGCCGCCTTCCGGCGAGCGACGACGACGGTCCGCTCCTCATCTGCTCCACCCCCCGCGCTGTCGGCGACCGCGTCGCGGCCACCGATGTGAAGTCACTGCTGCTCCGACTCGCCGGTCTCGACTGAGGCCGTAACCCTCAGTACCGACTGGTCACAAGTGAAGCACTCACCACTGACAACGCCCCGCGATCACGAGGAGTTCCACGCATGAGCCGCTTCTCCCAGCCCGACCCCGAACTCACCCACCGCCTCAGCAGACGAGGCATGCTCGGCGTGGCCGCAGGCGCCACCGCCGCCGCCCTGCTCGGTGCCGCCGCCCCCGCGACAGCCGCCACCGGCAACGCGTCGGGGGCCACCGGCACGGCCTCCGGTGCCAAGGGCCGCGGCCGCCGCGTCCTGCCGCCCGGCCGCCTCGGCATCCAGCTCTACAGCCTCCGTGACAAGGTCTCCACCCTCGGCTTCGGCCCCGTCTTCGCCGAACTGGAGAAGTACGGCTACGACGAGGTCGAGTTCGCCGGCTACACCCAGGGCTCGGCCGGCCCCATCACCCTCGCCCAGCTCAAGCGGCTGGCCCGCAACCACGGCCTGAACCCGATCGGCAGCCACGTCGGCTACTACTCCAGCGACCCGAACGCCTACACCTTCGCCCAGAACCTCACCAAGGTCCTCGACGACGCCCAGGCCCTCGGCCTCAAGCACATCGGCACGGCCGCCGGACCGTTCCGCTACGGCTCGACCGTCGACGCCTGGAAGCGCGCCGCCGAGGAATTCAACACCTACGGCGCGGCGGCGAAGGCCAGAGGCATGAAGTTCTACCAGCACAACCACTCCGAGGAGTTCAGCTTCGCCACCGACAACCCGAAGGTCCGCCTCTACGACGTCCTGCTCAAGGAGACCGACCCGGACCTCGTCTACCTGGAGATGGACATCTACTGGGCGTACGTCGGCCAGTTCCGCTTCTCCAAGCGGCCCGACGGCACGTCCGCGCCGTTCGAACCGCTCAACTACGTCCTCAGGCAGCCCGACCGCTACCCGCTGTTCCACGTGAAGGACGGGGAGAGCGATCCGTCGAACCCGTACGGCTACCGCATGACCGACGTCGGCGACGGCGACATCGACTACCAGCGGTTCATCTCCGCCGTGACCCGGCTGCGCGGCCACCGCATGGCCCACCACTGGCAGGCCGAGCACGACAACCCGGCCGAGTCCTTCACGTTCGCGCGCCGCTCCAGCGCGCATCTGCACTCGCTGCGGGAGAAGTGCTGACGCCGTAGGAACATGAGGAGGCCCCTCCCCGGCTGGGGAGGGGCCTCCTCACGTGTGGGACGGGTCAACCGTCGCTTTCGCGGAGGGGACGGTGTGCGGCGCCGGACGGTGCGTGCGGGCTGCTTGCCGGGGACGGCTCCGGGGGCATGTCAGGTCGTGTCCTCACCCAGCGGTCGCGGGTTGGGAGCGATGCGGCGGCTGTCCTTGTCGCGCCCCGGCGGGGTCAGGAACAGCGCCACGCAGCCGGCGAAGAGGGAGATGGAGCCGGCCAGGATGAACGCACCGGAGTGTCCCCAGGCGCCGACGACCACGGCACCCATGCCCGCTCCCAGGCCCGAGACGAGCTTGGCGCTGTAGACCATGCCGTAGTTGGACGCGTTGTTGTTCTCGCCGAAGTAGTCGGCGGTGAGGGCCGCGAACATCGGGAAGATGGCGCCGCCGCCGAAGCCGGAGATGGAGGAGAAGACGAGGAACAGCGGCAGGTTCTCCGCGTTCGCCGACCAGAGGATGCCGTACTGCGACAGGCCCAGGATGACGCACACCACGAGCAGGCACCGCTTGCGGCCGTAGAGGTCGGAGAGCCAGCCGATGACACCGCGGCCGGTGCCGTTGACGATGGCCTTCAGGGACATGGCCGTGGCGACGATCCCGCCGGCGAATCCGGCCTCCTCGCCGATCTCCACCTGGAAGGCGATGCCGAAGATGTTCACACCGGACGTACAGGCCAGGCAGAACCACATCAGGGCCACCCGGCCGGTCTTCCACGCCTCCTTGGGGGAGTACTGGCGCACCGCCGGCGGGTTCATGCGCATCGAGCGGGCCGCGCGCGGGTCCTTCGGCGGGTTGAGCGGGTCGATGTCGGCGGGCCACCAGTTCTTCGGCGGATCCTTGAAGAAGTAGCCGGAGCACGCCACGATCCCGGCCAGGAACAGGCCGACCGAGACCAGCACCCAGCGGAAGTTGGTGAGGTCCATGTAGCCGTTGAAGAGGAAGACGAAGGGCACCGAGCCGTAGGCGAAACCGCCGTTGACGAAGCCGGTCTTGCCGCCCTTGCGCTCCGGATACCACTTGCCCACCATGTTGACGCAGGTGGCGTACACCATGCCCGCGCCCATACCGCTGAACATGCTGAAGCCGATGTAGGCGAAGACGACGTGCGGTGCGAAGGCCAGTGACAGGTAGCCCAGCAGCGTGCCCGCCGCGCCGCACATCATCGCCCAGCGGGCCGGAAGTTTGCCGCTCTCACGCAGCTTGCCCGCGGGGAAGGCCACCGCGGCCTGGAAGAAGACCCACACGGTCATCATCCAGAAGATGTGCATGCTGTTCCAGCTGTGCGCCGTGTGCAGGGTCTCCTCTGCGGACGCGAACGCGTACTCGGCGGAGGAGATGCCCATCATGCCGATCCAGGGCAGGATCACCATCCACTTGCGTTTGCGCCCCATGATGTCGATGTCGGTCTCACCGAGGCGGTAGACGCGGCCGTTCGCGTCGGTGACCTCCCGGTAGGGAACCGTGGTGGGCAGATCGGTCGTTGTCATGTCGTGTCGCACCCCTTGCGTCGAAAGATCTGGCCAGCGCCCCCTGTCCCATGCCTTTCGTGCGCGTGCGGGTCCCGGGGCCGGCCGACGCGCACCGTCGGCCGGCCCCCGCTCCCTCACCTCATGTACCGCCCCCCAGCCGCCCCGCCTCCCGCGCCCAGCGGTACTTCGCCCCGAGCACGGCCACCGGCTTCTCGGTCGTGTACGGGTACGCGACGACCCCGCGCTCGAAGAGGTACTGGCAGGCCTCCTCGACCTCCACGTCCCCGGCGAGCGACGCCACGACCGGCTTCTCGATCCCCCGCTCCCGGAACTCGGCCACCACGCGCGCGGTGAGCTCCGCGAAGACCATGGGAGGAGTGACGATGGTGTGCCAGTAGCCGAGGACGAGCGCGTGGATGCGCGGATCCTCGAGACCGAGCCGGATCGTCGCCTCGTACGTCGACGGCGGCTCGCCCCCGGTGATGTCCACCGGGTTGCCCGCGGCCCCGAAGGGCGGGATGAACTTCCGGAACGCCTCGTCCAGGTCGGGCGGGATCTCCATCAGCGACAGGCCGTTGTCGGTCACCGCGTCCGAGAGCAGCACGCCGCTGCCGCCGGCACCCGTGATGATCACGACGTTGTCGCCCTCGGGTGCGGGCAGCACCGGCAACGCGCGCGCGTACTCCAGCATGTCGTTCAGCCCCGGCGCCCGGATCACCCCGGCCTGCCGCAGGATGTCGTCGTACACGGCGTCGTCGCCCGCGAGGGCCCCGGTGTGCGAACCGGCCGCCTTCGCGCCCGCCGCCGTACGGCCCGCCTTCAGCACCACCACGGGCTTCTTCGGCACGGTCGCCCGCGCGGCCTCCACGAAGGCGCGCCCGTCCTTGAGGTCCTCCAGGTGCATCGCTATGCACTCGGTGTGCGGGTCCTCCCCGAACCAGGTCAGCAGGTCGTCCTCGTCCAGGTCCGACTTGTTGCCGAGTCCGACGATCGCCGACACGCCGGTCTTGGTGGTGCGCGCGAAGCCCAGGATGGCCATCCCGATGCCGCCCGACTGCGAGGTCAGCGCCACCCCGCCCTTGACGTCGTACGGCGTGCAGAACGTGGCGCACAGGTCGTGCCAGGTCGAGTAGTAGCCGTAGATGTTCGGCCCCAGCAGCCGCACTCCGTACCGCTCGGCGATCGCCACGATCTCCGCCTGGAGTTCGTGTTCACCGGTCTCCGCGAACCCGGAGGGAATCAGTACGGCGTTCGGGATGCCCTTGCGTCCCACCTCCTCCAAGGCCGAGGCCACGAACTTGGCGGGGATCGCGAAGACCGCCACATCCACCTCACCGGGAACGTCGGTGACACTCTTGTACGCCTTGCGGCCCAGAATGTCATCGGCCTTGGGGTTCACCGGGTGGATGTCGCCCGCGAAGCCCCCGTCGACGAGGTTGCGCATCACGGAATTGCCGATCTTGCCCTGCTCGTTGGAGGCGCCGATCACGGCGACCGAACCCGGCTGCATCAGCCGGCGCATCGACGTGAGGATCTCGTCCCTCGAGTACTTCCGGCGCGGGGCGGGCTGCGACTCGGCGAGGATGATCCGGATGTCGGCCGCCACCGCCCCCTCCGCGGTGGCGATCACCGGGTTGAGGTCGACCTCCGCGATCTCCGGGAAGTCCGCCACGAGTTCCGACACCCGGCGGATCTGCTCGGCGACGGCCCACCGGTCCACGCCCGCCTGGCCGCGCACCCCGCGCAGGATCTCCGCCGACCGGATCGAGTCCAGCATCGACAGCGCCTCGTCGGCGTCCACCGGCGCGAGCCGGAACGTCACGTCCTTCAGGACCTCGACGAGCACCCCGCCGAGCCCGAACGCCACCACCTTCCCGAACGTCGGGTCCGTGACCGCGCCGACGATGACCTCCTGCCCCTGGGGCAGCAGCTCCTGCACCTGCACACCCGAGATGCGGGCCTTCGGGTCGTACGCACGGGCGTTGTCGATGATGGTGTGGAACGCGGCCCGTACGTCCGCCGCGCCCTCGACCCCGACGATCACCCCGCCGGCGTCGGTCTTGTGCAGGATGTCCGGCGAGACGATCTTCATCACGACGGGCCCGCCGAAGCGCGCCGCGAACGCCACGGCCTCGTCCACGTCGGTCGCCAGTTCCTCGCCCGGTACGGCGATCCCGTACGCGTCGGCGATCACCTTGCCCTCGGGCGCGGTCAGCGCGGTCCGCCCCTCGGCCCGCACGGAGTCCAGGACGCCCCGCACTCGCAGGACCCGGTCTTCGGCCATCACGTCAGATCACTCCGTTCGACTTGAGCAGGCGCACTTCCTCGTCGCCGAGGCCGAGTTCGCCGACGTAGACCTCTTCGTTGTGCTCGCCGAGGAGCGGTGAGCTGGTCACCTCGACGGGGGAGTCGGACAGCTTGAGCGGGCTGCCGACGGTGACGAACTCGCCGCGCTCGGGGTGCGGGACGGTGACGACCATCTCGTTGGCGGCCAGCGAGCGGTCCTCGATGATCTCCCTGGTGGACAGGATCGGCCCGCACGGGATGTTGTGCGCGTTGAGCCGTTCCAGCACCTCCCACTTGGGCAGCGTCGAGGACCACTCCTCGATCAGCTGGAACATCTTGTTGAGCTTGGGCAGCCGTGCCTCGGGCGTCGCCCACTCGGGGTCGCCGGCCAGCTCGGGCCGGCCGATGAGTTCACTGATCGGCTGCCAGCCCACGGGCTGCACGATGACGTACACGTAGTCGTTCGGGCCGCCCGGCGCGCACTTGACCGCCCAGCCGGGCTGGCCGCCGCCGGACGCGTTTCCGGACCTGGGAACCTCGTCGCCGAAGTCCTCGTTGGGATATTCAGCGAGCGGCCCGTGTGCCAGGCGTTGCTGGTCCCGCAGCTTCACCCGGCACAGGTTCAGTACGGCGTGCTGCATGGCCACGTTGACCCGCTGCCCGCGCCCGGTGCGCTCCCGTTGGTAGAGCGCGGCGAGGATGCCCGCCACGGCGTGCACACCCGTCCCCGAGTCCCCGATCTGGGCCCCCGTCGCCAGCGGCGGCCCGTCCTCGAAACCGGTGGTCGACATCGACCCGCCCATGGCCTGCGCGACGACCTCGTACGCCTTGAAGTTGGTGTACGGGCCCTCGCCGAACCCCTTGATGGAGGCATAGACGATCCGTGGATTGATCTCCTGGATGCGGTCCCAGGTGAAGCCCATCCGGTCGACCGCGCCCGGGCCGAAGTTCTCGACCATGACGTCGGAGCGCCGGATCAGCTCGGTGAGGATCTCCTTGCCGCGCTCGGTCTTGGTGTTGAGGGTGATGCTCCGCTTGTTGCAGTTGAGCATCGTGAAGTAGAGGGAGTCGACGTCCGGCAGATCACGCAACTGCTTGCGCGTGATGTCGCCGGTCGGCGCCTCCAGCTTGACGACGTCCGCGCCGAGCCAGGCGAGCAGCTGGGTCGCGGACGGCCCGGACTGGACGTGAGTCATGTCCAGGACGCGGATGCCTTCGAGTGCCTTGGTGGACGGAGCGGTCATCGGGCACCTCACTTGTACATGGTCTGGTTCATGGTTCCGGGGGCGTACGCGTCGGGGTCGACCCAGACGTTGATCAGGGACGGCTTGCCGGACTCGCGGGCGCGCCTGAGGGCCGGGCCGATGTCGGCGGGGTCGCGGACCTCCTCGCCGTAACCGCCCAGCATCTGGGCGAACTTGTCGTAGTGGACGTCGCCGAGGGTGTTGCCGATCCGCTCGCGGTCCTTGCCGTACTTGGCGGCCTGGCCGTAGCGGATCTGGTTCATGGAGGAGTTGTTGCCGACGATGCCGACGAAGGGGAGGTCGTAGCGGACCAGAGTCTCGAAGTCCCAGCCGGTGAGGGAGAACGCGCCATCACCGAAGAGCGCCACGACCTCCTTGTCGGGCCGCGCCTGCTTGGCCGCGAGCACGAAGGGGACGCCGACGCCGAGCGTGCCCAGGGGCCCCGGGTCCATCCAGTGCCCGGGCGACTTCGGCTGCACGACCTGCCCGGAGAAGGTGACGATGTCGCCGCCGTCGCCGATGTAGATCGAGTCCTCGGTGAGGAAGTCGTTGATCTCGCTGACCAGCCGGTACGGGTGGATGGGCGAGGCGTCCGACTTCAGGTTCGGCAGCCGCTTCTCCAGAGCGGTCTGTTCGGCCGCACGCAGCTCGTCCAGCCACTCCTTGCGCCTGGAGGCCCCGCCGTTGACGCGTCCGGAGGCGGCCTCGGTGACCGACTTCAGCACCAGTCCGGCGTCGCCCACGATGCCGAGGTCGATGTCGCGGTTCTTGCCGACCGTGCGGTAGTCGAGGTCGATCTGCACGACGGTCGCGTCCGGTGACAGCCGTTTGCCGTAGCCCATGCGGAAGTCGAAGGGCGTGCCGACGATGACGATGACGTCGGCGTTGGAGAAGGCGTACCGGCGCGACAGCTGGAAGTGGTGCGGGTCGCCGGGCGGGAGGGTGCCACGGCCGGCGCCGTTCATGTACGCCGGGATGTTCAGCGTGCGCACCAGCTCGATGGCCGATGCGGTGCCCCGGGTCGTCCACACCTGGCTGCCGAGCAGGATGGCCGGTTTCTCGGCGTGCACGAGCAGGTCGGCGAGCCTCTCGATCGCCTCGGGGTCGCCGGCCGAGCGGGTCGAGGCCCGGTAGGCGCCGGGCTGCGGTACCCGGGCCTTGGACGCGGGCACCTTGGCGTCCAGCACGTCGCGCGGGATCTCCAGGAAGGAGGGGCCGGGCGCGCCGTGGAAGCACTCGCGGAACGCCATGGACACCATGTCCGCCGCCCGGGCCGTGTCCGGCACGGCCGCCGCGAACTTGGTGATCGGCGTCATCATGTCGACGTGCGGCAGGTCCTGGAGGGACCCCATCTTGTGCTGGGTGAGGGCGCCCTGACCGCCGATCAGCAGCATCGGGGACTCCGCACGGAAGGCGTTGGCGACGCCGGTGACGGCGTCGGTCGTCCCCGGACCGGCGGTGACCACGGCACAGCCGGGCTTGCCGGTGATGCGTGCGTAACCGTCGGCGGCGTGGGCGGCGACCTGTTCGTGGCGTACGTCGACGACTTCGATGCCCTCGTCGACGCAGCCGTCGTAGATGTCGATGATGTGGCCGCCGCACAGTGTGTAGATGCGCTCGACCCCCTCGGCCTTCAGCGCCTTGGCTACGAGATGACCACCGGAGATCACGTCCTGGGTGTCGTCGGGCATGGCGAAGTCCTGTCCCTTCGTAGGGGGTTGGAACGTCTCGCGGTACATTGCATACAGTCGACGAATACTGTATGAAGCTTGTTATCCCGCATCCGATGGGGTGGTGTCCAGGGGGCGTGCGGCACTTTCAGTCAGGAGCCGAAAATGGACCTGTACGAACACCAGGCAAGGGAAATCTTCGAAGAACACGGCATCTTGGTGCCGCGGGCCGAGGTGACGGACTCACCCAAGGAGGCCCGAGAGATCGCACGCCGGCTCGGTGGCCGTGTCGTGGTGAAGGCCCAGGTGAAGACCGGTGGCCGCGGCAAGGCAGGCGGGGTGAAGCTCGCCGCCGACCCGGCCGCCGCCGAGCTCACCGCCCGTCAGATCCTCGGCATGGACATCAAGGGGCACCGCGTCGGCAAGGTGATGCTGGCCCAGCCCGTCGACATCGAGACCGAGTTCTATGTGTCCTATGTACTCGACCGCGCGGCGGGCCGCTTCCTCGCGATCGCCTCGGCCGAAGGCGGCATGGAGATCGAGGAGGTCGCCGCCACCCGCCCCGGCGCCGTGGCCCGCGTCCCCGTCGACCCCGCCGAGGGCGTCACCTCCGCGAAGGCGGGCGAGATCGCCGAGGCGGCCGGGCTGCCGCCGCAGACCGTCGACGTCCTCGTACGGCTCTGGGAGGTCCTGGTACGCGAGGACGCCCTCCTCGTCGAGGTGAATCCACTCGTCCGCACCAGGCAAGGACAGATCCTCGCCCTCGACGGCAAGGTCACCCTCGACGACAACGCCCGCTTCCGGCAAGCACGCTGGGGCGCGGACGACACCGAGCACGACGACGCGCTGGAAGCGGCGGCTGCCGCCAAGGGCCTCAACTACGTCAAGCTCGACGGCGAGGTCGGCATCATCGGCAACGGCGCCGGACTCGTCATGTCGACCCTGGACGTGGTCGCGGGCTGCGGCGCGCGTCCCGCCAACTTCCTCGACATCGGCGGCGGAGCGAGCGCCCGGATCATGGCCGACGGACTGTCGGTCATCCTCTCCGACCCGGCCGTGAAGTCCGTCTTCGTCAACGTCTTCGGCGGCATCACCGCGTGCGACGCCGTCGCCGACGGCATCGTCCAGGCCCTGGACACCGTCCGCCTCACCAAGCCCCTCGTGGTGCGCCTCGACGGCAACAACGCGCCCCGGGGCCGGGCCATCCTCGACGAGCACGCGCATCCGCTGGTCCAGCAGGTCACCACCATGGACGGCGCCGCCCGCCGTGCCGCCGAACTCGCCACCACAGCCTGAGGGGACGTCATGGCCATCTACCTCACCAAGGAGAGCAAGGTCCTCGTCCAGGGCATGACCGGCAGCGAGGGCATGAAGCACACCCGGCGCATGCTGGCGGCCGGCACGAACGTCGTCGGCGGCGTCAACCCGCGGAAGGCGGGCCACACCGTCGACTTCGACGTCCCCGAGTGCCTTGAGGGCCTGGGAGGTGCCCCCACGGCCGTCCCCGTCTTCGGCACCGTCGCCGACGGGATGCGCGCGACCGGGGCGGACGTCACCGTCGTCTTCGTGCCGCCCGCCTTCGCCAAGGCGGCCGTCCTCGAAGCCGCAGACGCCGGCATCGGCCTCGCGGTCGTCATCACCGAGGGCATCCCCGTCCACGACTCCGTCGCCTTCACCACGTACGCGACGGAGAAGGGCACACGGGTCGTCGGGCCCAACTGCCCGGGCCTCATCACCCCCGGCCAGTCCAACGCGGGCATCATCCCGGCCGACATCACGAAACCGGGCCGCATCGGCCTGGTCTCCAAGTCGGGCACGCTGACCTACCAGCTCATGTACGAGCTCCGCGACGTCGGCTTCTCGACGTGTGTCGGCATCGGCGGCGACCCGGTCGTCGGCACCACCCACATCGACTGCCTCGCCGCCTTCCAGGACGACCCCGACACCGACCTCATCGTCCTCATCGGCGAGATCGGCGGTGACGCGGAGGAACGGGCGGCGGCGTACGTCCGCGAACACGTCACCAAGCCGGTCGTCGGCTACATCGCCGGGTTCACCGCACCCGAGGGCAAGACCATGGGGCACGCGGGCGCCATCGTCTCCGGCTCCTCCGGCACGGCGCAGGCGAAGAAGGAGGCGCTGGAGGCGGCCGGAGTGAGCGTGGGCAGCACCCCGACCGAGACCGCGAACCTCGTGCTCGCACGCCTCGAAGCGTGTCTCGGAGAACAACGGCAGTGAGCCAGGTCCCGCCCCCGACCGTGCACCGAGAGCGGAGCAGCCCGATGGCACCCACCCTCACCCTCAAATCCGGCACGAGCTGGCCCGAAGCGTGGCAGCGCTGCCTCGCCGCCGCGCCCGAGGCCTTCCGCGACGAGCGGGTCCTCAACCTATGGAGCGCCGCCTGGCAGGCGGACGGCCGGGTCCTGCCCGCCGTCAGCCCCGTCGACGGCAGCCCGATCACCGGCCCGCCGCGCCTGGACGGGGCCACCGCCCGCCAGGCCGTGCGCGCCGCGCTCGACCAGCACCGCGCCTGGCGTCACGTCCCCCTGCCGGAGCGCCGGGCCCGCGTCGCGGCCACCTTGGACGCCCTCGCCGAACACCGCCGACTGCTCGCCCTCCTGCTGGTCTGGGAGATCGGCAAGCCCTGGCGGCTCGCCCTGGCGGACGTCGACCGCGCCATCGACGGGGTCCGCTGGTACGTCGACGGCATCGAGGAGATGGTCGCCGGCCGGGCTCCGCTGGACGGTCCGGTGTCCAACATCGCCAGCTGGAACTACCCGATGAGCGTGCTCGTTCACGCAGTGCTGGTGCAGGCACTGGCAGGCAACGCGGTCATCGCCAAGACCCCGACCGACGGCGGTGTCGCCTGCCTGACCCTGGCCTGCGCCCTCGCCGCTCGTGAGGGGATCCCCGTGACCCTCGTCAGCGGCAGCGGAGGTGAGCTGTCCCAGGCGCTGGTGCGGGCGCCCGAGATCGGCTGCGTCTCCTTCGTCGGCGGCCGCGACACCGGCGCGTCGGTGGCCACCGCCGTCGCCGACCTCGGCAAACGACACGTACTCGAACAGGAGGGACTCAACACCTGGGGCATCTGGAACTACTCGGACTGGAACGCGCTCACGGCGGTCATCCCCAAGCTCTTCGACTACGGCAAGCAGCGCTGCACGGCGTACCCGCGCTTCGTCGTCCAGCGGCACCTGTTCGACGCGTTCCTGGCGGCGTACCTCCCGGCGGTCCGCACGCTCAGGGTCGGACACCCGCTCGCCGTGGAGCGGCCGGACGACCCGTACCCCGAGCTGGACATCGGGCCGGTCATCAACGCGGCCAAGGCGAAGGAACTCCAGGACCAGGTCGCCGAGGCGATCGAGCGCGGCGCGGTACCGCTGCACCGCGGCAGTCCGTCCGACGCACGTTTCCTGCCCGGCCAGGACACCTCGGCCTACGTCCAGCCGGTCACGCTCCTCAACCCGCCCCCGTCCTCTCCGCTGCACCACGCGGAGCCGTTCGGCCCGGTCGACACGATCGTCCTGGTCGACACGGAGGCGGAGCTGCTGGCCGCGATGAACGCCTCGAACGGCGCGCTGGTGGCCACCCTGTCCACGGACGACCGGGCGACCTACGAGCGACTCGCCCCGCAGATCCGCGCGTTCAAGACCGGCCACGGCCGGCCCCGGTCCCGCGGCGACCGTGACGAGCTGTTCGGCGGACTCGGCGCGTCCTGGCACGGCGCGTTCGTCGGCGGCGAGCTGCTGGTGCGCGCCGTGACACGGGGACCGGCGGGGGAGCGGCTGCCGGGCAACTTCCCGGAGTACCAGTTGCTGCCGTGAGGGCAGGTCAAGGCGCGAGTATCGGAGACCGTATCGGCGGCGGACGTCGCCGATACGCCGGTCAGCCGATGCCCTGCCGGTCCGGGCGCAGGGCGAACGCGCGGTCCGCGGGGGCCGGCCCGGACCGGTCGACCGCCTGCCGGAGCAGCTCGCGATGGCGGAGCAGCGGCTCCCGCCGTTCCGGCGGCACGAGCAGGAGCAGATCGTCCAGCCCGGCCAGCATGCGCCGCGAAACCTGCGGGCTCCCGATGGCGCACCCCCGTACCTCGGTGAACCCGAGATCCACCAGCTCGGTCCACCCCGGCACGGGCTGCACCAGCCGCACCGCACCGCCCCGGTCCCGGTGCAGGGCGGCGTCGAGCGGTCGCCGGCTGAGCGCGGCCAGGAACTGGACGATACGGTCCAGCGCCTGGACGGCGGTCGTCGGATCGTTGATCGCGGGCGACAGGGCGCGCAGCGCGATGTCGGACAACTGGCGCAGTCCGAAGCCGAGATCCTGGTGATAGGTCCGCTCCACACCCACCGAGATCGTGTAGCGCAGGGCCCGGCGCGCCGGGGCCGGCCCGCTGTGGACCGCCAGCAGAGGGGTGCCGGGCACCACGAAGTCGCCGATCCGTGGGATCAGCCGCAGCACGACCCCGTGTTTGCGCGCGACCCGCACCAGCCGCGCGATGTGCACGTCCCGCAGCACCCCCGCCCGGCCCTCGTGCGGGACCCACGCCGTCACGGAACCGAGGCGGGCGACGTCCGGTCCGCCCGTCGGCACGGGCATCGAGGCGGCCACCCGGAACGACTCCGTGGCGATCCGCGCGATCACATGGCTGATCCGCATCAGCCGCAGGGTGGTGTTCACGTACAGCACGAAGAGCAGCAGGCTCAGCGCGACCATGCAGAGAGTGAGGACCGACTGCACCAGAGGCACCGTGGTGACGGCACGTGGGTCGTCGACACTGTCGAAGGAGGTCAGAACCAGCAGGGTCAGCACGAAGGTCGCCAGGAAGACCGCGAACGTCGCCTTGGTGATCCGGCTCCGGACGAAGAGCCGTACCACGCGCGGCGTGAACTGCCCGCTCGCCATCTGCACGGCCACCAGCGAGATGCTGAAGACCACGCCGATGAAGGTCATCATCGCCGAGCCGACCGCGCTCACCACGGCCTTCGCGTCGTCCGCGAACCGCAGCAGCTCGTCGAGCGTGTCGTAGTCGCGGTCGTCCTGGAGCGCTTCGACGATGGCCGTGTCCAGCGCCTGGGCCCCGGCCCAGACCACGAAGACGCTCACCATCGCCGTGGTGGGGGCGAACCAGAACGTGTCCCGCAGATGCTCCCTGAGCGGCGACAGCGCACGGGGACGACGCCCCGCAGCAGACCCCTGCGTAACCATCCAGTCACTCATGGTGTGACCCTAGGTGCATCGGGGCGCGAGGTCCCGGACCCCCGCCCTGGGGAAGGAAACGCAGGTGAAAGGCACTGCGAAACCTTGGTATGGTTGTCCATGTCGCCGCGGGGCAGAGCCCTGGCAAGGCGGCAGACACCTGGTCCGGGTGGCGGAATGGCAGACGCGCTAGCTTGAGGTGCTAGTGCCCTTTATCGGGCGTGGGGGTTCAAGTCCCCCCTCGGACACTTGCTTCGGTGCACGGCTTCGGTGCACGAGAGGTGCCGGCCAGTTCTGGTCGGCACCTTTTCTGTGCTCCACGGGTGCCGCGACTCTCCGCGGGCGCTGCGTGGCGCGGCCCCTCAGACCCGGTAGCCCCGCAGTTTGCGGTACAGCGTCGCCCGGCCGATCCCCAGCGCGGCCGCCGTGCGGGCCTTGTTGCCGCCGTGGCGGCGCAGTGCCTCGAGGATCGCGGCGCGCTCGGCGTGTTCCATCGGGCTGAGGGGCCGCGCTGCCGGGCCTTCCCGCACGGCGTCCGGCAGCTCCGCCCGGCGGACCGGCCCCGACATCCGGCGGTCCTCCGCGAGGGCCCGGACGACATGGACCAGCTCGGTGACGTTCCCGGGCCACGGGTACCGTTCGAGGGCGCGCAGGGCGTCCAGTGTCCAGGTCAGCGGCGGTTGCCCGGGGGCCGGCCGTGGTGCCAGGGCCGGCAGCAGCTCCCGTATGTCCTCGGTACGCTCCCGCAGCGGGGGCAGGGTCACCGAGCGGGCGGACAGTTTGTCCAGCAGGCGCTGCAGGCAGGGGCCGACCGGCGCGCCGGGCGTGTAGGTGACCAGCAGCCGGGTGTCCGGGTGTGTGTCGAGCAGGGAGTTGAGCGCCGCCACGCCGGGCTGCGCGAGGCGCTCGGCGTGCCGGAGCAGCAGCGGGCGATCGGCCGGCCAGGTGGGCAGGGCCCTGTCGAGCCCGGCGTCCAGCGCCGCGTCGGCGATCTCGACGGCAGCCCCTGCCTCCGTGCCGAGCAGGTCCAGAGCCAGCGCGGACTTGCCGGTTCCGCGTTCACCGGTCAGCAGCAACGGCTCCGGCGAGCGGGCCAGTTCGACGGCACGCTCGACGGAGTGCCGCCAGGGGACCGACGAGCCGGTGAGGGAGCAGGGCGGGCGCGGCACGGCCGGCACCGGCACCGGCATCGACGGCGCGGGACCGGCGAGCGGCTCCAGGACGGCGACGATCCCGATGACCACCCCGTCCAGCCGTACGCGGTCGATCCGCGCGACGCATCCGGCGCCCTCCGGCAGCTCGGCCGGTTCCGCCCGTTCGGGCAGGTCGCGCCTTTCGGGCGGCTCGGCCGGGCCCGTGTCCTCGGACTGTCCGACCTCACCCGCGGCATCCGCGTGCCGTGCGCTCAGCGCCGTACGCTCCAGCGCCCCGAGCACCTCGGGCGTCAGCAACTGCTGTGCGGAGTCGTTGATCAGGCGGTTACGACCGTCGAGCGCGGCCACGGCACGGTCCGGTCCGCCCGCCGCCCGCACATACGCGTCCAACAGCACCCGCTCGGCCCGCCCCGCCCGAGTACGCAGCTCCGTCTCCACTGCCGTGGCTGCGGCCTCGGCGAGTGCCGCCTGTGGATGGGGCGATCGCGCGACACCCGGCCGCGACATGAGCGACGCGACGGTCAGTGTGCCGACGACCCGGCCGCCCTCCGGGTCGAGCACCGGGACGCTCACCGCGGACACGTCCTGCCACCGGTCGAGGAAGTGCTCGGGCCCGTGCACCTCGGCCCGGCGCCGGGTGCGCAGGGCGAGGGCCGCGCTGTTGTTGCCGACCTCCTGCTCCGACAGGACGGGGCACGGATCGAGCCCGGGTACGCTCCCCGCGCTCCACAGCACGCGCAGCCGCTCGTCGGTCAGCACGAGGAGGGACCGGTCCGTGTCCAGGGCCGTCACGATCCGGTCGAGCACCGGCCGCGCGGCACCGAGCAGCGCTGACTCCACCGGCCGGGAGGGAGCGACGGCCGGCTCCTTCAAGTCGTGCGGCACACCGAAGAACCGCGCCCGGCGCCACGCCGCGACGACCTCCTCCGGAACGCCACCGGGCAGCGGGCACCCCGACAGGAACCGCTCGCGGGCGAGACGCAGTGAGGGCCGGGCGGTGGCTGCGGGAGAAGGCTCGGTCGTGGTCACGGCATGCAACACCGTAGCGGGTTCGGTTGAACGGGCAACAACGGGCCGCAAACGGGCAGCGACTGCCGTGCCCTGCGCCCCCTCACCGACCCGCCGGGTGTCTCGTAATGAGACACCCGCGACCGGCCGAACCCCTCCATGATCATGGACGCTCGATGTCCGACCCCCCCGTGATCCCGCAGGAGCGCCCCGTGTCCACCGTCGTCGAGACCGACGTCCTGATCGTGGGCAGCGGCCCCGCCGGTGCCTCGGCCGCGCTCGCCCTGAGCACCTACGGCGTGCCCAACATCGTGGTGACCCGCTACGCGAGCCTCGCCGACACGCCCCGCGCGCACATCACCAACCAGCGCACCATGGAGGTACTGCGTGACCTCGGCGTGGAACAGGACGTCGTCGCGCAGGCCACCCCGCAGCACCTGATGGGCAACACGACGTTCTGCACCAGCCTGGCGGGCGAGGAACTGGGGCGGGTGCGCTCCTGGGGCAACGATCCGCTCGTGCAGGCGGAACACGAACTCGCCAGCCCCACCCGCATGTGCGACATGCCGCAGCACCTCATGGAGCCGGTCCTCGTGAACGCGGCCGTCGCCCGCGGCACCCGGCTGCGCTTCGAGACCGAGTACCTCTCCCACACCCAGGACGCCGACGGCGTCACGGCCACCGTCCGCGACCGGCTGCGCGGGGACACCTACGAGATCCGTGCCAAGTACCTGATCGGCGCCGACGGCGGACGGTCCCGGGTCGCCGCGGACGCCGGGCTGCCGATGGGCGGCCAGATGGGCGTCGCCGGCAGCATCAACATCGTCTTCGAGGCGGACCTGACGCAGTACACCGCCCACCGCCCCTCCACGCTGTACTGGGTCCTCGCGCCGGGCGCGACCGTCGGCGGCATCGGCGCGGGCCTGGTGCGCTGCGTCCGCCCCTGGACCGAGTGGCTGATCGTGTGGGGCTACGACGTCACCGCGGGCGCCCCGGACCTGACCACCGAGTACGCCGAATCCGTCGTGCGGGGGCTCGTCGGCGACGACGACATCCCCGTGACCATCAAGTCGTCCTCCGCCTGGACCGTCAACGAGATGTACGCGGAGAGCTACGCGAACGGCCGCGTCTTCTGCGCCGGCGACGCCGTGCACCGGCACCCCCCGTCCAACGGCCTCGGCTCCAACACCTCCATCCAGGACGCCTACAACCTGGCCTGGAAGCTCAAGCTCGTCCTCGACGGCACGGCCCACCCCAGGCTGCTCGACAGCTACACCGCCGAACGCGCGCCCATCGGCCGGCAGGTCGTCACCCGCGCCAACCGGTCCATCCGAGAGACCGCCCCGGTCTTCGAAGCCCTCGACGGGCTCTCCCCGCAGACCCCCGAGCAGCTGTGGGCCAACATCGCCGCCCGCAAGGACAGCACCGAGGCCGCCGGGAAACAGCGCGCCGAGCTGCGCGAGGCGATCGCCTTCAAGGCGTACGAGTTCAACGCGCACGGCGTCGACCTCAACCAGCGCTACAGCTCCGGCGCGATCGTCCCGGACGGCACGCCCGACCCGGGCTTCGCCCGCGACCCCGAGCTGCACCACCAGCCGTCCTCCCGCCCCGGCGCCCGGCTCCCGCACGCCTGGATCACCTCCGGCTCCCGCACGCTCTCCACCCTCGACACCGTCGGCCGGGGCCGCTTCACCCTGCTCACCGGCATCGGGGGAGAGGACTGGGTGCGGGCCGCCTCGGCTCAGGACATCCCGGTCGCCACCGTGGTGATCGGCCCCGGGCAGGAGTACGAGGACCCGTACGGCGACTGGGCGCGCCTGAGCGAGATCTCCGACGCGGGCGCCCTGCTCGTGCGCCCCGACGGGTTCGTCGCCTTCCGGCACGCGTCCGCCGCACCGGACGCCGGCGAACTGCTCACGGACGCGGTGCGGACGATCCTCGGACACGCCTGAGCGAGCAATCATGGAAGCAAGGGCAGCAGCGACCTTCGACGACGAGGAGCCGGGATGACCACCGAAGCGACCGGGGCCGGCGTCACGGAGCAGGCCCTCGCCAGCCTCCGGGGGACCGCCGACCCGCGGCTGCGCGAGCTGCTCACCGGCCTCGTCCGCCATCTGCACGACTTCGCGCGCGAGACCCGGCTGACCCAGGAGGAGTGGGAGCGGGCGATCGCCTTTCTGACGGCGACCGGGCAGGCCTGCACCGACACCCGTCAGGAGTTCATCCTGCTGTCGGACGTGCTCGGGCTGTCCATGCTCGTGGAGACCGTCAACGGCCATCGCGCGCCCGGCGCCACCGAGTCGACCGTGCTCGGCCCCTTCCACATGACCCAGTCGCCGGTCCGCGCCCTCGGCGACGACATCGACCTCGTGGGCGGCGGCGAACCGTGCGTCGTCAGCGGCCGGGTGCTGTCAGAGGACGGCACACCGCTGCCCGGCGCCGTCGTCGACGTCTGGCAGGCCGACGACAAGGGCTTCTACGACGTCCAGCAGCCCGGCGTCCAGCCCGCCGGCAACGGACGCGGACTGTTCACCGCCGACACCGAGGGCCGTTTCTGGTTCCGCACCTGCGTCCCGGCGCCGTACCCGATCCCCACCGACGGCCCGGTCGGCGGGCTGCTGCGCGCGACCGGGCGGCACCCGTACCGTCCCGCGCACATCCACTTCATCGCCACGGCCGAGGGACACACCCCCGTCACCACGCACATCTTCGTGGCCGGCGGCGACTACCTCGACTCCGACGCGGTGTTCGCCGTGAAGGAGAGCCTGGTCGAGGACTTCGCGGAGACCGACGACCCGTCCCTGGCCCGGGAGTTCGGCGTGCCGAACCCCTTCCGGCACGCCCGCTTCGACCTCGTCCTGGAGCGTGCCGCATGACGTCCCCGAGCTTCCAGAGATTCGAGAGTTTCCAGAGCGATTTCTCGTACGAGACCCGGCCCGTGCGGGTCGTCTTCCGGCCCGGCGCGGCCGTCACCGCGACCCCGGGCGAGGCCGCCCGCCTGGGCCTGCGGCGGCTGCTCGTGGTCTGCGGCACCCGGGGCGAAGCCGTCGCCCGGGCGGTCGCGGACGCGCTCGGCGACACCTGCGCGGGAGTGCACGCCGAGGCCCGGATGCACGTCCCGGTCGAGGACGCCGACCGGGCCGTCGCGGCGGTACGGGCGGCCGGGGCGGACGGCTGCGTCGCGGTCGGAGGCGGCTCGGCGATCGGGCTCGGCAAGGCGATCGCCCTGCGCACCGGACTGCCGCTGATCGCCGTGCCCTCGACCTACTCCGGCTCGGAGATGACCCCGGTGTGGGGCCTGACCGACCACGGCGCCAAGCGCACCGGCCGCGACCCGGTCGTCCAGCCCCGCAGCGTCGTCTACGACCCCCGGCTCACCCTCTCCCTGCCCGTACCGCTGACCGTGACCAGCGGCGTCAACGCCCTCGCGCACGCCGTCGAGGCGCTGTACGCCCCGGACACCTCGCCACTGGTCTCGGTCATGGCCGAGGAGGGCGTCCGCGCCATGACCGAGGCACTGCCGCGCCTGGCCGCAGACCCGAAGGACCTGGACGCGCGCAGCCGGGCACTGTACGCGGCATGGCTGTGCGGCTCGTGCCTCGGTTCGACCACGATGGGGCTGCACCACAAGGTGTGCCACGTGCTGGGCGGCACCTTCGGGTTGCCGCACGCCGAGACGCACACCGTGGTGCTGCCCCACGCCCTCGCCTACAACGCCCCGGCCGCCCCCCAGGCGCTGGCCGTACTGCGCCGGGCCCTCGGCGCCGACGACGCGCCTCGCGCCCTGTGGGAGCTGGCCGGGCGCCTCGGCGTACCGCGCTCCCTCGCCGAACTCGGCCTCCGTGAAAGCGATGTGGCACCGGCGGCCGACCGGGTCGCGGGCGAGCCGTACGCCAACCCGCGCGAGGTGACGGCGGAGGGGGTCCGGTCGTTGCTGCGGGCGGCGTACGAGGGCGGGCCGCCCGCGACGGCATAGGAGCGGCCCCACCGCCGCCCTGCCGGGCCGGGGCGCGGCCGACCCCGACCGCTGTGATGCCGTCGTCAGCAGCCGTCCCCTCACTTGCCGTGACCGCGACATCACCGCGTCGTGCCTGAAACGACGTCAGCGCCTACCGGTGTGCCCGGCGGACCGCCGCTCCGTGCCGCGGATCCCGCAGGAACCAGCTCCGGAGGGCTTCGCGAGCCTCGTGGCCGCGGTCCGAACGACGGTGCCGGCGCGGCCTGGCCCGTGCGGTTGCGGCGCCCATGACCAGGGCCGAGGATGGAAACAGGCCCTCGGCCGCTGCCGCCGTCCCCCACCGCCTTGCGCAGGGCCGCACGCACGCGCACCCGGAGTCCACATGGACCGAGCCGACCTCTCAGCGGTGTTCTACGGGGAGGGTCCCGTACCTGTCCTGTGGGCCACCTACTGCCCCGTGCACTTCGACGTGTGGCTGGCGTTCGCCCAGCCGCCGTCCTCACGGCGGGACGCCGGCGGCGCGGGGGCCGGCGCCGGTCCGGCAGCCGTGGCCCGGGCGGGGGAGCGGGGACGGCAGGATCTGATTCTCGCGATCCGCGAGGAGTACGGCGTCGAGCAGGTGCTGGAGCGATTCCAGAGCCGCGGGCTGATGGAGAAGTGCCGTCCGATCGCCGCCGGCAGTTTCGTGGCGGCGCAGCTGACCCTGAAGGAACTCGTCAGCGACGTCCTGCCCCTGACCAGTCTGGCCGGTGCGGTGCGTGTCGCCCACGAACTCGCCCGCAGCGGCGGGACCGAAGGCATCGAAGCAGCCCTTGCCGGACACGTCCGGACCCCGGCCACCAGCGAGATCCACGACAGCATGGAACGCCGCCAGGAGCGCGGCCGCCACGTCACCTGGCTGTTGAGGCTGCTGCACCGCATCGTGCGCAACGCGCGGCCGGACCTGGCCCGGGACGAGACACGGGAACGGGCCGTGACGGGCGTACTCGTGGACATGCTGGACGCCGTCGTCGTGGACACCGGCCCCGTGCGCCGGCCGCACGCACCCGTCGGACGGGTGGTCGACCGGAGACAGAAGTACCCGGTCGTCTCCGTGACGACGAACCGGCCCGCGGCCGGAGCGGTCGTACGATCCCGCCGGACGATCAAAGCCGATGCGGCGGAGCAGGTCTTCTCGGTGGACGCCGCCTCCATCGGATGGGCCGTGGTCGACAGCGGCATCGACCCGCGGCACCCCGCCTTCCACGACTGGGACACCACCGGCCCGACGCCGCAGCGACTGGAGACGCGCATCGCCCGCTCCTTCGACTTCACCGGCGTACGGGACAAACTCTCCGCCGACGTGCTCGTGGGCGGCCTGGTCAACTGGGCGGCCGCCCTGCCGTCCGTCGAGACCACTCCGGCCCCGGAGCAGCCCGCACGGCCACCGCCAGGCGACCAGCACGGCACCCACATCGCCGGCATCATCGGCGGCTGGTGGCCGGAGCTGGACTTCCGCGGGATCTGCCCGCGCATCCGGCTCTACGACTTCCGGGTCCTCGACGACGACGGCGGCGGCGACGAGTTCTCCATCGTCACCGCGCTCCAGGCGATCCGTCACATCAACGAGCAGACCGGGCGGTTCATCATCGCCGGGGTCAACATCAGCCTGTCGGTCCCGCACGACGTCGCCAGCCACTCCACCGGGTGGACACCCGTGTGTGTCGAGTGCGACCGCCTGTCACGGTCGGGCGTCGTGGTCGTCACCGCGGCCGGCAACGCGGGGTTCGCCGGCACCGCGCGGACCGTGGGCGCCGACTACCGGGACATCAGCATCTCCGACCCCGGAAACGCGGAGTCCGTCATCACCGTCGGCTCCACCCACCGCAGCAACCCGCACCGCCACGGCGTCAGCTACTTCTCCAGCCGAGGCCCCACCGGCGACGGGCGGCCCAAGCCCGACCTGGTGGCACCGGGGGAGGACATCGACGGCCCCATCCCCGGCGAGGGCATCGCCGCCATGCACGGCACCAGCCAGGCGGCGGCCCATGTCAGCGGAGCCGCGGCCATGCTGCTGGCCCGCAACCGGGAGTTGCTCGGCCGCCCGGAACGTGTGAAGGAGATCCTGTGCGCCACGGCGACGGACCTGGCTCGCGAACGCCACTTCCAGGGCCATGGGCTCGTCGACGTGCTGCGTGCCATCCAGTCCGTCTGACGGAACGGTCCACCAGCCAGGAGCCGACATGCTCACCTTCGATTTCCTCGACGCCCGCCACGGTGACTGCTTCCTCGTCCACTGGGGCACACCGCACGAGCGGGTCATGCTCGTCGACGGCGGTCCCAGCGGCGTCTACCGGGCCACACTCCGCGGCCGGCTGCAGGAGCTCGGCGGACCGGACGGCGGTGACCCGCCGCACCTCGACGTCGTGTGCCTCTCCCACGTCGACGACGACCACGCCGGCGGGCTCGTCCGGCTCTTCCGCGACATGAGGCAGGCCCAGCAGGACGGGGACGCCCCGCCGTACGCGGTGGACGCCCTGTGGTTCAACTCCGTGGAGGAACTCGTCGACCGGCGCGCCCCCGGGCTGAGCGCCTCCGTCCGGCCGCTCCTCGAACGCGCCGCCACCGACGCCGCGGTCGGGGCGAGCTACAACCAGGGCCGCGACATCCGCAACGCGGCGACCGCGTTGCACCTGGAGGGCAACGCCCCGTTCGGCGGCCCGCTCACCGAGGGCGCCGAGGCCGTCCTCGACGACCTGGACGTCACGGTCGTCGCGCCGGACCGGGAAGCACTGGAGGAGCTGGAGGAGCGGTGGCGCAAGGCGAAACAGCGCGGCGATCCCGACGTCATCACCGCGGGCTACACCGACGGGTCGGTGCCGAACCTCTCCAGCATCGTCCTGCTGCTGCGCCACGAGGGCCGCACCGCCCTGCTCACCGGTGACGCCCGCGGCGACCGCGTCCTGACCGGGCTGCGCGAACTGGGCCTGCTCGACGACTCGCAACCCCTCCACGTCGACCTGCTCAAACTGCCGCACCACGGCAGTGACCGCAACGTGGAGGCGGGCTTCTTCGAGCAGGTGCGGGCCGACCACTACGTCATATCCGCCGACGGCGTCCGCCACCACCACCCCAGCGAGGACACCCTGCGCTGGCTCGTCGAGTCCCGGGCACCGGACGACGAGTACGTCATCCACCTGACCAACCACATCCCGTTCGCCGAGGAGGAACTGACGCGACTGAGCGAGGGCCGCGCCTTCGGCGTCGACGTCCGGGCGCCCGCCGAGCAAGCGCTCCTCATCACGATCGGAGACCGGCCATGACCACCTCCCGGCAGGCCCCCGCCCGTTCCGCCCCGTCCGCGCCCCAGGCCGGCGCAGCGCCGGACGCCGGCCCGCGGTGGGCCGTGGACTCGCCCGCCGCCGGCACCGGCCTCGCGGCGCGTCCCTGCGGTGACGCCCTCCGCCCCGCCGAACCACCCGCCACCGCCCACCCGGTCGCGCTCGCCCTGTCCGGCGGCGGGTTCCGCGCCACCCTCGCTGCCCTGGGCTTCGTGCGGCTGCTGGCCGACACCGGGCTGCTTTCCCGGCTGCGGTACTCCTCGTCCGTGTCCGGCGGTTCGGTCGCCAACGGCTGCCTGGCCACCGCCTGGCCCGCGCTGCGGCGGGAGAACTTCACCGCGCGCGCCGTCGACGAGCTGGTCGTCGCGCCGGTCGTCGACCGCGTCTCCTCCCGCTCCCTCAAGCGTGCCCTCGTCGGCGGCCTGTGGCGGACCCTCGGCCCCTCGACCCGGACGGACCTCCTGGCCCGGCGCCTGGACGAGTGGTTCCTGCGGGAGACCGAACTGGAGCGGCTGGACCCGGAGGTGCGCTGGATCGTCAACGCGGCCAACCTGACCACCGGGGCCCGCTTCACCTTCGAACGCGACGTGTACGGCGACTACACCATCGGCCTGGCCCCCACGGCCGGCACGCGGCTGCGGCTGAGCCGGGCCGTCTCGGCCTCCGCGGCGGTACCCGGCGCGTTCCCGCCCGTCGTCCTCGACCCGGACCCCTTCCCGTGCGCCACCCACCCGCCGGCGCTGCTCGACGGCGGCACGTACGACAACACCGGCCTGGAGGCCATCGACTCGGACCGCTACCGGCACACCTTCCTGTGCGTCCTCAACGCCGGGGGACTGCTGCGCCCCGGCGTGTACGGGCGCGTCCCCGTGGTCCGGGACCTGGCCCGGGCGAACTCACTGCTGTACCGGCAGAGCACCACGCTGCGGACCCGTGCCGTCGTCGAACGCTTCGAGCGCGCGAGGGCCGCGGGCCCGGACGGTGAAGTGCCGCGCGGTGCCCGCCGCGGGGTCCTCGTCCAGCTCTCCACCGACTTCCCGGCGAACGGCCCGGACGCCCTGCGCCGCTGGCGCGCGGCCTTCCCCGAAGACCCGGCCTTCGACGGCCGGCACCTCGCCCTCGTCCCGACCGTCTTCGACCGACTCGACCCCGGCCTGTGCCGGGCCCTGGTCCACCGCGGCTGGTGGCTCGGCGGCGCGGCCCTGGCGGCGTACCACCCCGAGCTGCTTCCGGACGACCTGACAGCGCTGCGCCCGCCGGAACGGTGACACCCCGTCGACCGACGGAGGCCCGACACCGACCCGGCCCGGGACTCGCGGACAGAAGGTGACCGCAAGTGTTCCTAGGGTCGGGGCATGACTCAGACGCAGAAGATTCTTGTCACCGGCGCCACCGGAACCGTCGGCCGCCAGGTCGTCGCCGAGCTGCTCGCCCGGGGCCACGAGGTGCGTGCTCTGACGCGCGACGCGGCGAAGGCCGCCTTTCCGGCCGGTGTCGAGGTCGTCGAGGGCGACCTGACCGCACCGGACGGCCTGGCCCCCGCCCTGGAGGGGGTCACCGGGCTGCACCTGATCACCTTCGGCGGTGCCGCCTTCAGCCCGCTGGAGACCGGCCCGCGGATCCTGGAGCTCGCCCGCGCGGCCGGTGTCCGCCGGGTCACCGTGCTGCACGGCGGCGGGCCGACCCCGCTGGAGGACGCGGTACGCGCCGGCGAGGGTGTCGACTGGACCGTGCTCATGCCGGTCGAGTTCATGGCCAACGCCCTGGAGTGGGCGGACGGGATCGCGGCCTCGGGCGAGGTGCGGGAGCCGTTCGTGGCCCGGCTGAGCGCCATGGTCCACGAGGGCGACATCGGTGCCGTCGCCGCGGTAGCGCTGACCGAGGAGGGCCACAGGGGCCAGGAATATGTGATCACCGGTCCCGAAGTGCTCACCGTCGGCGACAAGGTGAAGACGATCGCCGAAGCGGCAGGACGGGAGATCGCCCTGGTCGAGCTGACCGAGGAGCAGGCCGTCGAGGGATGGCGGGCGGCGGGCCTGCCGGAGGACGTCATCGGCTTCCTGCTGGAGGCGTACGGGAACACCCCGGAGGTGGGCCGCACGGTCGCCGGCACCGTCGAGAAGGTCACCGGCCGCCCGGCGCGCACCTTCGCCCAGTGGGCCGCCGAGCACGCGGACGCCTTCAGGGAGCGGTCCTGACTGTCTCGTATTGAGACACCCGCCGCGCAGTGCGGCCCTTCAAGATCGACAAGGGGGTGTGATCGCAGCAAGGTGCGCCCGGCGGCGTGCGCCGAATCGCCGCCGGCCGCTGAAGAAAGGTGAACGACATGGCCCTCGCACTGCTCAGGCGCCGGCGGCACAGGAGCGCCTCGGCCACGGCGGCGGGCCTCGCCCTTCCCCTGCCGCCCGGTGCGGGTGCCGTCGCCCGCGAGGTGGTCGACCCGATGGGCTCGCCCCTGGCCGCCGCCGACGTCACCGTCACCGCCCTGGACACCCACCGGGTGGCCGCCCGCGGTACGACCGACCCCTACGGCTACTTCCTCGCCGCGCTGCCGCCCGGCCGGTACAGCGTGCTCATCTCGGCCGAGGGTCTGCGGCCGCACCGTGAGACGATCGAGACGGCCGCGGGCACCTCGGCGCCCACCGAGCGCGTCTGGCTGCAACCGGCCGAGGCGCTCCAGCTGCCGACGCCCGGCACCTGGCTCTTCGACCCGCCGCACACCGCGATCCGGTTCATCGCCAAGCACGTCGGCATGGCCCATGTGCACGGCCGTTTCGAACGCTTCGACGGCGGCATCCAGATCGCCCAGGACATGGCCGACTCCCGCGTACGCGTCCGCATCGACGCCTCCAGCATCACCACCGGCAACACCACCCGCGACAACCACCTGCGGTCCGCCGACTTCCTGGACGTCGAACGCTTCCCGTACATCGACTTCACGAGCACGCGCTTCGCCTACCGGGGCGGCAGCAAGTGGTCGCTGCTGGGCTCCCTCACGATGCACGGCGTGAGCCGCTCGGTGGCCCTGGACACCACGTACCTCGGCACCGTGAACGGCGGCTACGGCCAGGAACTGCGCTGCGCGGCCCTGGCCACGGCGGAACTGCACCGCGAGGACTACACCCTCAACTGGCGCTCCATGCTGGCCCGGGGCATCGCGGTGGTCGGCCCCACGGTGCAACTCGAACTGGACGTCCAGGCGATGTACCGCACCCACGACACCCCGACACCGCCGGAGTAAGCGGTCCGGCACCTACCCGGCGTCCGGCCATACCTCCGGCGGCCGGGGCGGTTCCGGGCCGGATCGCCGCTCCGCCGCCCGGGCGTTCTCGTTCCGCAGCGCCGTCAGCCAGGGCCAAAGATCCGGCAACGGCTGCTTCGCACACGCCAGCCGATGCTCGATCCGGCACCGCTGCGATCCGTCCGGCGGGCACACGCCGTACACCGTGACCCGGCCGTCCGACAGCTCGATCCAGCGGTGCTCCGCGGGGACGAGATGCGCCAGGATCGTCACCCCCGGCTCCAGCAGGACCCAGTCCTGCTCCAGCGTCGCCACTCGGTCCTGCGGCAACCGGCAGAGCTGACACGCATACCGGCCGACCCGTAATCGGTGCGGCCCGTCATCAGAAGCCCCCATAGGGCCAGGGTCCGCAGTCACCGGTCCGGCGAGTAGAGCGCGAACCGGACGAGGAATCCGAGGCGTGAGGACACCACAGGGGCGAAGCGAGGCTCGGCAGGTTCACTCGGCAACCACCGCCGAATCTCCGGCGGCCGGGACACGACGAGCCTGAGTTCCGGCGAGGGCGGCGTCCGGCCCTCCCGCACCTCCGTCACGACGGAATAATCCCTCGCCCCCTTCCCCGCGCCCTCCCTACACTCACGCATGTACCCGCGCCGCCCACGACCCGGGCGGTGCACCGTCGTGACGAACGAAGGGAGACGGCCATGCGTGACCGCACCGCTGCCACCGTCTCCCTGCCGCGCTACGAGGTGATCCTCGTGTCCTCGTCGCTCCGGTGCCCGCTGCGCGGCCGGCGCCGGATGGCCGGGGCGAACGCCTGAACAGCGCCTCAGCTCGCTGACATGACGTCAGCGAGCTGAGGCACGCCCGCAGGTCCGCCTCGCCCGGAATCGCGCTGCCCCTTTTCCCGATCGCCTCGAAAGGCCCTGGGCCGTGCGCACCGACCACAACCCGCTCGCCGCCGTCCGCAACCTCGGCATCCTCGCCCACGTCGACGCCGGCAAGACCACCGTCACCGAACGGATCCTGTTCGCCACCGGAACCACGCACAAGCGCGGCGAGGTCCACGACGGCACGACCGTCACCGACTTCGATCCGCAGGAACGCGACCGCGGCATCACCATCTTCGCCGCGGCGGTGAGCTGCGCCTGGGACGGTCACCGGATCAACCTGATCGACACCCCGGGGCACGTCGACTTCGCCGACGAGGTGGAGCGTGCGCTGCGCGTGCTCGACGGCGCGGTGGCCGTGTTCGACGCGGTGGCCGGGGTGGAACCGCAGAGCGAGTCGGTGTGGCGGCAGGCCGACCGGCACGGCGTACCCAGGATCGCGTTCGTCAACAAGATGGACCGCGCCGGCGCCGACCTGGACGCGGCCGTCGCGTCGATCCGGGAGCGGCTGCACCCGGCCCCGCTGGTCGTGCAGTCGCCCATCGGCTCGGAGGACACCTTCACCGGCGTCGTCGACCTCGTACGCCTGCGCGCCCTGTTGTGGGCCGACGGCGACGCGGTCGAGGAAGCGCCGGTGCCGGACGGCCTCCGGGACGAGGCCCTCGCACGCCGCCGGGCGCTGGAGGAGGCCGTGGCGGAACTCCATCCGGGCGCCCTGGAGGAGTTCTGCGAGACGGGCACGCTCGGTGAGCGGACCCTCTCCTCGGCGCTGCGGGACCTCACCCGGGACGGCGACGCCGTGGTCGTGCTGTGCGGGTCCGCGTACCGCAACCGGGGTGTGGAGCCGCTGCTCGACGCCGTGGTGGCCTATCTGCCGTCGCCCCTGGACGTGCCGCCGGTCCGCGGCACCCACGAGGGCGAGGAGCAGGAGCGGGCGGCCGATCCGGCGGCTCCGCCGGCCGCCCTCGCGTTCAAGGTGCACGCCACGCCGACCGGACGGCTGACCTACCTGCGGATCTACTCCGGGACGATCGAGAAGGGAGACACCCTGTGGGACGCGAGCGCGCGGCGCATCGTGCGCGTCGGCCGCATCGTGCGCGTCCAGGCCGACCGGCACGCCCCGCTGGACCGGGCGGTCGCCGGGGACATCGTCGCCGTCGTCGGGCTCAAGTCGGCCCGCGCCGGCTCGACCCTGTGCGCGCCGGACGCCCCGCTCGTGCTGGAACCGCCGGGCGTGCCCGAGCCGGTGGTGTCGGTCGCGGTCGAGTCCCGCAGGGCCGGCGACACCGACCGGCTGGCGTCCGGGCTGGCCCGGCTGACCGAGGAGGATCCCTCACTGGTCGTGCGGACCGACCCGGAGACCGGGCAGACCGTGCTGTCGGGCATGGGTGAACTGCACCTGGAGGTGGCGGTGGAGAAGCTCCGGCGCGAGCTGGGACTGGAGGTCAACGTCGGGCGTCCCCGGGTCAGTTACCGCGAGACCGTCGCCCGCGGCGTGTCCGGTCTGGTGTTCCGGCACGTCAAGCAGGACGGCGGGGCGGGGCAGTTCGCCCATGTCGTCCTCGACGTGGAGCCGTACGAGGAGGGCGGGTTCGCGTTCCGCTCGGCCGTCGTCGGCGGGCGCGTGCCGCAGGAGTACGTCCGGGCGGTCGAGGCCGGCTGCCGGGACGCCCTCGCCGAGGGGCCGCTCGGCGGGCACCCGGTGACCGGGCTGCGCGTCACGCTCACCGACGGGGCGACCCATGTGAAGGACTCCTCGGACACGGCGTTCCGCACGGCAGGCCGGCTCGGCCTCCGCGAGGCCCTGCGCGCCTGCGCGATGGTCCTGCTGGAGCCGGTCGTCGAGGTCACCGTCACCGTGCCCGAGGATGCGGTGGGCGGCGTGCTCGGCGACCTCGCCGCCCGGCGCGGCCGGGTGACCGGCTCGGTCACCCGGGCGGGCGCGGCGGTCGTCACGGCCACCGTGCCGCTGGCCGAACTCTTCGGCTACGCGACCCGGTTGCGCAGCCGCACCCAGGGCCGCGGCACCTTCACGGCCCGGCCCACCGGCTACGCGCCGGCACCGGTCGCGACGCCGGTGCGGTAGCACCGAGGAAGGCCCCTCCCCTGGACCGGGGAGGGGCATGCCCCTCCCGGGTACGCCGGCACGGTGGGCGGATGACGCCTCGGCGGATAACCGGTTGCTCCAGCCTCCCCCTACTGCCAACCTCACGCCCATGCCCACCTTCACCGCCCCCGACGGCACCACCCTCGCCTACCACGTGACGGGGGACGGACCGCCCCTGGTCTGTCTCCCCGGTGGCCCGATGCAGGACTCGGTCTACCTGGGGGATCTGGGCGGTCTGACCGCCCACCGCACCCTGATCCGGCTGGACCTCAGGGGCACGGGCCGGTCGGCTGTGCCTCGGGACACGGCGTCGTACCGGTGCGACCGGCAGGTCGCCGATGTCGAGGCGCTGCGGGAGGAACTGGGGCTGGAGCGGCTGGATCTGCTCGCGCACTCCGCCGGTGCGAATCTCGCCGCGCTGTACACGGCCCGCCATCCGGACCGCGTGGGCCGGCTCGCCCTGATCACGCCCAGCGTCTTCGCCGTCGGCCTCGGCATCACCGCCGAGGACCGCCTGGAGACGGCACGCCTGCGCCGGGACGAACCGTGGTTCGCCCCGGCGTACGCGTCCCTGGAGGCCATCACGGCCGGCCGCGCGACGGACGGCGACTGGGACGCCGTCGCCCCGTTCTGGTACGGCCGGTGGGACGACGAGGCCCGGGCCTTCCGCGCGGCGGAGCAGCGACAGCGCAACGACGAGGCCGCCGCCCTGTACGCCTCCGACGGTGCATTCGACCCCGACGCCACCGGGACCGACCTCGCCAGGTTTCCCTCGCCCGTCCTTGTGCTGGCGGGGGAGTACGACGTGGCGGCACCCGCGCGCGTGATGAAGGAGTACGCGGGGCTGTTCCCGAGCGCCGAGTTGGTCGTGCAGAGCGGGGCGGGGCACTTTCCGTGGCTGGAGGATCGGGGGCGGTTCGTAGCGGCCGTGGTGGCTTTTCTGGACGGCGGCGGTGTCAGCAGTCCCTGAACTCCGGCGACTGGTTCAGGACCTGCGACCGCACGGACGTGAAGCGCGCGTACGTCTCCCCGTCCCGGGTCCCCGGGCGGAACGCCGCCACGCGGTGGCAGTTCTGGAAGGCCAGGGTGATGCCGAAGTGGCGTTCCAGGCTGGTGCGGATCGCGTCGCTGGCGAGGGCGCGCAGGAGTTGGCCGCGCTCCTGTTCCGACGGGGGAGGGGTCTGGTTGTCGGTGAACTCGGAGTGGCCGTCGTGGAGTTCGGTGGCGAGGGAGGCGATCAGGTCGTAGGCGTAGGGGAGGGACGTGCGGACCGTGTCCACGAAGTCCTCCTCACGGATGTCGCCCTGCTCGGCTTCGGCGAGGAGTTTCGGGGAGACGTCGAGAGACATGGGGGAGTGTCGTCCTGTCTGGTCAGGGGGTGGGCCCGGTGCCCGGGATGTAGTCCGGGTCGATCTGCGCCGCCAGGTCCTCGCCCGTGCGGGCGTCCGCCCACGCTCGGGCGTTGCGCAGGTGGAATTCCACGGCGTGGCGGTGGAGCCGGTCCCAGTCGCGGGGGTGGGAGTCGACGGCCTCGCGGAGGATCGTGAGGGCGTGGCGGTTGTGGGGTTCGAGGGAGTCGAGCGCGTCCGGGCCGGCCTCGACGCGGCCCTGTTCGGCCGCGCGGATCCAGGGGGAGTGGACCAGGTGGGTCAGTAGGTCGTCCCCTACCTGTTCCTTGAGGAAGAGGAGGTCGTCCTCGCCGGTCACCTTGTTGCCGATGACCGCGATGCGGATGCCGAACTGTTCCGCGTGCTCGCGGTACTGGCGGTAGACGGAGACGCCCTTGCGGGTGGGTTCCGCCACCAGGAAGGTGAGGTCGAAGCGGGTGAACAGGCCCGAGGCGAAGGCGTCAGCGCCCGCCGTCATGTCGACCACGACGTAGTCCCCCGGGCCGTCGGCCAGGTGGCCGAGGTACAGCTCGACCGCGCCCAGCTTGGAGTGGTAGCAGGCCACGCCCAGGTCGGACTCGTCGAACTCACCCGTGACCATCAGCGGCACGCCGCCCGCCCGGCCGACGTGCCGGGCGTGCAGTTCGTCGTCGCCGAGTGGGCGCAGGAGACGAGAGCCCCGTCCCGGGGGCGTCGTTTTGATCATCGCCTCGCGGGAGGTGATGCGTGGGTTCGTGCCGCGCAGGAAGTCCTTGATCTCGCCCAGGTGCCGGCCCAGGGGAGGGGCGGACTCCTCCTCGCCGCCGAGCGCCTCGGCCAGGTGCTGGTTGATGTCGCCGTCGAGGGCGAGGACCGGGGCGCCGGAGCGCGCCAGGTGGCGGGAGAAGAGCGCCGACAGCGTGGTCTTGCCGCTGCCGCCCTTGCCGACGAACGCGACCCTCACGACCGTCCCACCTTTTTGAAAATGGATGTCATGTGATTGAGTTTTAGGGAGTGGTCGTCGGTGCTGTCAAATCGTTCCCCGTTTCCGGGGCGTTGCCGGGCTTGTTGACGTGGGTCAGAAGGCGTCGACGTACACGTACAGCCGGTCGAAGCGCAGGGCGGCCAGGTCGGCGCGGCGGATCACCCAGTGGAAGAGGCCCGACTCCAGCTCCTCGCAATCGTCATCACCGCGCCAGGTGGCGAGCAGCGTCCACTCGTCGCCGTCCCCGGCGGGCAGCGGCACTTCGTCCCGGGCCACTTCGACCGGATCCCAGTTGAACAGGACCGGCTCACCGCCGAGCTGGAAGCGCCAGCGAGGGCGCCGGCCGACCACGTGGGACCAGGCGGACTCCAGCTCGGCGGCCTGCTGCGACTCCTCGTCGTCGTCCTCGTCGCGCCACGGCCACGACCACTGGTGGAAGCAGAAGTCCAGGCGCGCCCGGCGGTAGGCGCCCGGCCTCTCCTCCGGGTCGAGCGGTTGCTCCGTCAACGGGGTCCCGGCCGGTATGTAGCGCACGGCGTCGGCGATCACCGCCCCGCTGCCCGGATCGGGGTCGGCGAAGAACAGCAGCAGACCCTCGGACGGCAGCGGCAGATCCGTCGCCCCGGGCGGCAGGGCCGCGCAGTCGACGGCCGCGACGAACGAAGCCGCTCGCGCCGGGGTCCCCACCGCCGGCGGCGGGTTCCCGCCGGTCAGCGCCACCACCGGGCCGGGGCCGTCCTCCGCGAGATAGATCGCCGGGCGGGCGGTGCGTATGTACGCCTCCACCTCGGCGGCCGGAATTCCCCGCGCGGCTGCCTCCGCACGGAAGCGGGCAGCCCTCGCCGCGGGGGTCTCGTCAACGATCTCCGTGTCGGTCATGGGTCGACCCTACGGCCCGTCACTCGGTCCGCTCCGCGGGGGAGCACCATCTACCGCGTGGCCTGCCGTGGAGCGAACTCATATGCCACGCAACACTTCTGATGCCACGTCAGATGCTCGTCGCTCCGACGAGTTCCTCCGCCTCCGCCAGGTACCGCGCCGCCGGGCCCAGGGTCAGCATTCCGCTGGCGGCGCCGGCGTGTTCCGCGCGGGCGCAGCGCAGGGCGGTCGCGGCGCGGGCGGCGATTCCCCGCTCGCCGAGGCGTACCGCGGCGTGGACGGTCAGGCACCACATGGCTTCCTGCATGTGGTCATGCGCCGGCTCCGGCACCGCGTTCAGGGCGGTACGGGCCTCCTCGCCCCGGTCCTGGGCGAGGAGCACGAGCGGTCGCGCCCACGGCAGGTAGGGACCCCAGTCGAGGCGCGGGTCGGTGGGCGCGGGCCGGTCGTGCAGCAGGCGCAGCCCCAGCAGGGCCAGCGGGAACAGCCCACGGTGCAACCCTGGCATGCCGGCCGTCCGCAGGGCGTCCTCGGCAGCGCGGTAGTGCGCCGCTGCCGTGGCGGCGGCCGGTCCGCCGGGTTCGGTGCTGCGGGCGGCAGTGGCCCGGGCCCGGAACCAGGCGGTGAGCACGGGGACGAGGGGCGCCTCGGTGGTCGCGGCGAGCCGTTCGGCCGCGTGGGCGTGCGAGGCCGCGGCGTCGAGGTCGCCGAGCGCTGAGGCGGACTGCAGACGGACGAGTCGGCCGAGCACGGCGAAGTTCGGCAGGTCGTGCCGGGTGGCCAGGTCGAGAATCTCGGCCCCGACGCTGTCCCGTACCGCGGCGAGCCCGGGTCGGGAGAAGGACTGCAGGAACACCCCGTTGAGGGCGAAGGCCAGGAGAGCGGGGTCGGCCAGCTCCCGTGCCAGGGCCTCGCTCCTCCGTGCCGCCTGGTGCGCGTGCTCCAGATCGGTCCCGGACAGATCGGCGCTGCGGCTCTCGACGGCGACCGTGGCCAGGAGGCGGGCGGTCAGGTCGGCGGGGCTGTCGGGGCCGAGCGCCGTGAGCGTGCGCTCGGCGGCCGCGACGACGGCCCGTGACTGCTCCGGGTCGTCGGCCCGGCTCCAGATCGCGGGCACGTCATAAGCACCGATGACCCGGGCGGTCAGAAGGAGGTCTCCCGTGCGTTGTGCGGCCTGGACGGCCGCGAGGCGGTCGCGCCGCGAGTGGACGAGGGCGTCGCCACCCGCCAGTGCGAGGGTGCGGGCCAGGTCCACGGTGGTGCGCGGGCCGAGCCGGACACCCGGGCCGGGCCACGCGGTCCGTGCGCCTTCGAGGGACGGGGAACCGTTGAGGATCTCCGTCTCCAGGCTCTGCAGGGCGGGGCCGGGATCGAGCCCGAGGTGGCCGACGAGCATCGCGCGGGCGCGGCGGAGGGTGGCGAGGGCGTCGGCCCGCCGGCCCGCGCGGTGGAGCGCGCGGGCAAGCAGCTCCCAGGCCGGCTCGCGCCACGGATGCTCGGCGACGTGGGCACCCAGCTCGGCGACGAGACCCGGACCCTCCCCGGAGTCGAGGACGATGCGGGCGCGCAGTTCCACTCCCTCCAGCCGCAGCTCCTCGAGCCGGGTCCGCTCGCGCTGCGCCCACACGGAGTCGGTCACGTCGGCGTAGGCGGGTCCGCGCCAGGCCGCGAGTACCGCTGCGAGGTCGGTCACCGCATCAGGGTCGCGGCGGGCGCGGGACAGAGTGTCCTGGAACCGATGCACGTCCACGTCCTCGCGGGGCAGCAGCAGCGCGTAACCGGGGCCTTCGGTGACGATGACCCGTGGCGGAGTGCGCGGCGGCCGGTCGGGTTCGAGAGCGCGGCGCAGTGCGGCGACGAAGGTACGCAGAGCGCCCACGGCGCGGACCGGCGGATCGGACCACAGGTCGTCGACGAGGGTGTCGGTGGTGACCATCCGTCCCTCGGCGGCGACGAGCCGGGCGAGTACCTCGCGATGGCGGGGCCCGCCCAGGTCGACGGGACTGCCGTCGTCACGCAGGGCCCGCACGGCCCCGAGCACGTCGATGCGCATGCCCCCATCCTGCGTGCCAGGGGTCGGCGGCGCCCAACCGTGGTGATCCGCTGCTGATTGCCGACTGTGTCCGAGCGCACTGATCCGCTGCCGATTGCCGACCGTGCCCATGCGTACTGATCGGCTGCTGATTGCCGTCGCGCAGGCTGATCCGGTCAGTTCCCGGCCCGAGAGGACGGCCTTCCATGGCGCTCACCATTCCCGGCTTCGATCACATCCGCCTGCCCGGCGCGGACGGCGTGGAGTTGGCCGCCGCTGTCGGCGGCAGCGGCAGCCCGGTGGTGCTGCTGCACGGTTTCCCGCAGACCCACCTGATGTGGCGACACGTCGCCGGGCGGCTCGTCGACGAGCACACGGTGATCTGTCCTGACCTGCGCGGCTACGGCGCCAGCGACAAGCCCGAGGCCACCGGCCCGGACGTGTACGCCAAGCGCACCATGGCCGCCGACGTCGTGGCCCTGGCGGCGTCGCTCGGCCACGAGCGCTTCGCCCTCGTCGGCCACGACCGGGGTGCCCTGGTCGCCTTCCGGGCGGGCTTGGACCACCCTGACACCATCACGCACCTCGGCATCCTCGACGTCGTGCCGACGCTCGACATGTGGGACGTCCTGCAGGGCGTCCCGGCGGCGGTCGGCTACCACCTCTTCCTCATGGCACAGCCGCCGGGCCTGCCGGAGACGATGATCACCAACAGCGCGGACGTGTTCTTCGGCTCGTTCCTCGACGCCTGGGCCAACGACCCGACCGCAGTGCCGGAGGAGGTGCGCGCCGAGTACCTGCGGGCGAGCGCCGCGGCAGTGAGGTCGATCGTCGCGGACTACCGGGCCTCGGCGGGCATCGACGTCGTGCACGACCAAGCGGATCTGGACGCCGGATCGCAGTTGGCCATGCCCGTGACGGTCATCCAGCAGGACTGGGGCACACGCCTGGGGTATGACGCTGCCGGGGTGTGGAAGGCCTGGGCGCCGGACCTGGACCACCGGCTGACCCGGGCGGGGCACTTCATGGCCGAGGAAGCGCCCGACGAGATCGCTGCGGCGATCCAGGACCTCCTGGCCCGCTGAGCCTCGGGGCGTAGGGGACTTGGGCGCATCCCTGCCCTCGGTCACCCGGTCGACCGGCGTGAGCCGCTTGATGCGTATGCTGTGCAAGTGCGTCATCTGAGCATCAAGAACCGCCTCCGGTTCCTCACCGCCCTTGCCCTCGCCCCGTGCCTCACCGGCTGCTTCGCCACCCCGGGCGGGGAGTCTTCGGCGGACGGCGGGGCGTCGGGCTCCCGGCTGCGCGTCGCCCTCGCCTTCCCGCCCGCCGAGAACTTCTCGCCGTACGGAGCGGACGCCACGCTCCTCAGCCGGCTCGGCGTCACCGAGGGACTGACCGCCCTGGACGCCAACGGTGCCGCGACCCCCGCGCTCGCCGAGTCCTGGCGCCGCGAGGACGACCGCACCTGGCGGTTCACCCTGCGCGAGGCGACCTTCCAGGACGGCACGGACGTCACCCCGTCCGCCGTGGCCGACGCGCTCACCCACGCCACGAAGGCGAAGCCCGTGCCCGCCGCCCTCGCCGGTGTCACCCTCGACGCCGAGGCCGACGGCAGCCGCGGCATCCGTATCACCACCGCCGCGGCCGACCCCGTCCTGCCCATGCGCCTGTCCAGCCCGAGCCTGGCGATCCTCTCCCCGAAGGCGTACGCGAGGCAGGGCGCCCCCACGCCCGTCGGCACCGCCACCGGGCCCTTCGAGATCACCAAGGTCAACAGCGGCGGCTCGGCCACCCTCGACCGCTTCGACGACTACTGGGCCGGCCGCGCCCACGCCTCCGGCATCGACGCACGCTTCGTCAAGGACGGCACCGCGCGCGCCAACGCGGTGCGCACCGGCGACGTCGACATCGCCGAGGCGATCCCCGTCGCCCAGGCCGCCACCCTCGACAAGGGGACCCTGAAGGAAGCCGGCACCACCCGGACGACCAGCCTTCACCTCAACACCAGGACCGGCCCCTTCAAGAACCAGAAGCTGCGCGCCGCCGCGCGCACGGCGATCGACTCGTCCGTCATCGTCAAGGGCGTCTTCGAGGGCTACGCCGACCCGGGCGCGGGCATCTACGGCCCTGCCGTCACCTGGGCCGAGAGCAAGCGGGTGAAGCCGTCGGGGCGGGCGGACGCCGCCCGGCCCGACGGCACGCGGATCACCCTCGCCACCTACGACAACCGGCCCGAACTCCCCGAGGTCGCCCAGGTCGTGCAACAGCAGCTCGAAAAGGCCGGATTCGAGGTGAAGCTGCAGGTGCGCGAGTACTCACGGCTGGAGAGCGACGCGCTGGCCGGGAAGTTCGACGCGTTCATCGGCGCCCGCAACAGCCTGCTGGACACCGGCGACCCCGTCGGCATCCTCGCCGGCGACTACACCTGCGACGGCGGCTACAACCTGGCCCTGCTGTGCGACGAGAACGTCGACCGGGCCGTGAAGAAGGCCGACGGCACCGACGGCACGGGCGAGCGGCAGGACGCGGCCATGGCCGCCGAGGCCGCGGTCCTCGGCACCGACGCGGTCGTGCCGCTGGCCCATCAGCAGATCATCGCCGGCGTCTCCACCAAGGTCCGGGGCGTCGTCCTCGACCCCTACGAGCGGACCCTGGTGGGGGCCGGGACCCGTCGCTGAGATCGTGGTCCGCGGTCGGGAAACGTAGACTGGCCATGGTGGTCGTGCCCGGCACCTTCGGTGGGAGGTGATGCGCGATGACACCGGACGGGCGGCTGAGACTGCATCTGCAGCGCACCCTGGACGGATCGTGCCCGGTCGTGTTCCGAGAGCTGACCGAGCCCCGGGAACTGGCCCGCTGGTGGGGCCCGGACGGGTTCACCATCCCGAGTGTGGAGAGTGACCTCCGTCCGGGTGGTGCCTACCGGATCGCGATGCAGCCCCCGGAAGGTGACCTGTTCCACCTGGTGGGCGAGTACATCGAGGTCGAGCCACCGGTGGGCCTGTCGTACACCTTCCGCTGGGAGGATCCCGACCCCGAGGACCGGGAGACGGTGGTGACGCTGTCGCTCCACGACATCGACACCGCGCGGTCCGAGCTGGTCCTCGACCAGGGTGACTTCGCCACGGAGCGGCGGCGGGCTCTCCACGAGGAAGGCTGGAGTCAGAGCCTCGGCAAGCTCGGGGAACTGCTCGCGGCACCCTTGGATTGATCACTGTCCACATGCCTCGCCCGGGCTGCGCGCCGGGACCGATCAGGCGGGCAGCTTCGTGTCGATCACGCAGCTGATCTCGACCGCCTGTCCGGCAAAGGTGAGTTCGGTGACGCCCAGGGCCGTGCTGACCGGGCGGTGGGCGCCGAAGTAGGCCCGGTTGCCCTCCGCCACCGCGCCGGCGTTCTTCACCAGGTCCACCACGTACAGCGTCTGGGAGACGATCTGGTTGCGCGTCACGCCGTAGTGGGCCAGCACCTTGTCGAGGTTGGCGTAGGTCCCCGCCAGCTGAGTGGCGAAGTCGTCCTCCGGGCGGAAGCCGCCCGCCTCGTCGAACGAGAGCTGTCCCGAGACATGGATCAGCTCGCCGGACCTGATGGCCTGCGCGTAGCCGAAGTGGCTCTCTGCCGGGATGGCGTGGTCGTAGACATCGATCGTGGTCATGGTTCCCGTTCCCGTCCTTCGTTCCTCTGTCGAGCGCGAACCCGCGCTCTCTTGCGGTTACTCGGGAACTGTAAGAGAGTGAGCGCCGACCTGGAAGAACGCACTTTTCAGTGACTGGGGTACCAGATGGTGACCAAGCAGGTGAGGGACGACCTGCCGGAGAACGCGGATCTGCGGCGGGCCGACTCCCTGGCGCGGGAGATCTTCTCGGACGTGGCCAACAAGTGGGCGCTGCTGATCATCGAGGCCCTCGGTGAAGGCACTCTGCGCTTCAGTGAGTTGCGCGACGAGGTCGAGGGCGTCAGCCACAAGATGCTCACGCAGAACCTGCGGATGCTGGAGCGCAACGGCCTGGTGGACCGGAAGGTGCACCCCACCGTGCCGCCGAAGGTCGAGTACACGCTCACCGAACCGGGCCGGGCCCTGCGCGCCACGGTCGACCTGATCTGCGGCTGGACCCACCAGTACCTCGGGCACATCGAGTCGGCGCGCGGCCGGTTCGACGCCTGACCGGCCCGGGGCGTCAGCTCGCGACCAGTTCCCGCACCTGCCGCCGGGCCGGGGTCTTCTCGACCCGCGAGGTCCGGTACAGCCACAGCACATCCCGTCCGAACGACCACACCAGCAGGCCCAGAGCCAGGGCCGCGACCCCGAAGTTGGCCGCGTACGGCAGCAGACCGGCGCCCGCCAGCAGCAGCAGCACGCCCTGGAGCGCGGCGACGGTCTTGCGGGCGGTGCTCGGCGGGAGGGCGGCGGTCAGCCAGGGCCAGACCCGGGCGGCGGCGACGAAGACGTACCGCATCCCGCCGATCAGCAGCACCCACGGGCCCAGTTGCATCGACACGTACACGCTCAGCACCAGGATCAGGAACGCGTCGACCTCCATGTCGAAGCGCGCGCCCAGCGGGGTCGAGGTGCCCGTGCGGCGGGCGACCTTGCCGTCGACACCGTCGAGGATCAGGGCCACCGCCGTCAGGCCCACGAACAGCGACACGGGCGGCGAGCTCTGGAAGGAGTCCGCGACCAGCGCGGTGACCCCGCCGACGAGGGTGGCCCGGCCGAGAGTGACCCGGTTCGCCGCACCGAACGAGCGCAGCCGGGAGCGGTGCAGGGCCCGGGAGAGCACCGCCCAGGTGGCGATCGCGAACGCGAGGCCGGTCAGCCAGCCCGCCGGGCCCATCCCGATCGCCGTACCGATCAGGGCGAGCAGCAGGATCTGTACTCCCGCCCCCACGGCGGTCTCCTGCTGTACGAGCCTCGCGTCGTAAGTGTTGTTCAGGGCCACCGAACACCCTCCGGCCGTGTGACAGAGTCGATCAACGCCGCTACCTTGTGCGCGGCCTGTGCACCCCTCGGTACGCAAGCAGCTTCCCGATCGTTCAGGAGGACTTCGATGAAGCACACCGGACGCGCGTTCTGGATCGACTCGCCCGGGCGAGGCGGCATCCGGGACGTCAGCCTGCCGGAGCCCGGCGAGGGCGAGGTGCTGGTCCGCACGCTGTACTCCGGCGTGAGCCGCGGCACGGAGACGCTGGTCTTCCGCGGCGGCGTGCCGGAAAGCCAGCACACGGCCATGCGGGCGCCCTTCCAGGAGGGCGACTTCCCGGGCCCGGTGAAGTACGGCTACCTCAGCGTCGGCGTCGTGGAGGAGGGGCCCGAGGCCCTCACCGGCCGTACGGTGTTCTGCCTCTACCCGCACCAGACCCGCTACGTCGTCCCGGTGAGCGCCGTCACACCCGTACCGGACACCGTGCCGGCCGAACGGGCCGTCCTCGCGGGGACCGTGGAGACCGCCGTCAACGCCCTGTGGGACGCCGCGCCCCTGATCGGAGACCGGATCGCCGTGGTCGGCGGGGGCATGGTCGGCTCGTCGGTGGCCGCCCTGCTCGCCCGGTTCCCCGGCGTCCGCGTCCAGTTGGTCGACGCCGACCCGGGCCGGGCGGACATCGCCAAGGCCCTGGGTGTCGGCTTCGCCTCCCCCGAGGACGCCCTCGGCGAGTGCGACCTGGTCGTCCACGCCAGCGCCACCGAGCAGGGCCTCGCCCGGTCCCTGGAACTCCTCACCGCCGAAGGGACCGTGCTCGAACTGAGCTGGTACGGCGACCGGAAGGTGAGCCTGCCGCTCGGCGAGGCCTTCCACTCCCGGCGGCTCGTCATCCGCTCCAGCCAGGTCGGCACCGTCTCCCCGGCCCGGCCGGACCGCACCTACGCCGACCGGCTCGCCCTCGCCCTCGACCTGCTCGCCGACCCGGCTCTCGACGCCCTCGTCACCGGCGAATCCGCCTTCGAGGACCTGCCGGACGTGCTGCCGAGGCTCGCCTCCGGCGAGATCCCCGCGCTGTGCCACCGCGTCCGCTACGACCAGAGCGCCTGACCGGAGATGCGACCAGAGTGCCTGACCTGAGAAAAGACGAGAGCGCCTGACCTGAGAAAAGACGTACCGGAGGCTGAACAGGGGAAGGCAAGGAGCCGTAATACACGGCATCCCCGGCAGCTGGAGCGGGGGAGCAGACGCGCCGCACCTGGAGGGTCGTCCGTTGTTCAGCATCACCGTCCGCGATCACATCATGATCGCCCACAGCTTCCGTGGCGAGGTCTTCGGACCGGCGCAGCGCCTGCACGGGGCCACGTTCCTCGTCGACGCCACGTTCCGGCGCGAACAGCTGGACGACGACAACATCGTCGTCGACATCGGCCTGGCGACCCAGGAACTCGGGGCGGTGGTCAGCGAGCTGAACTACCGCAACCTCGACAACGAGCCCGACTTCGCCGGAGTCAACACCTCCACGGAGTTCCTCGCCAAGGTCATCGCCGACCGGCTCGCCGAGCGCATCCACAAGGGCGCGCTGGGCGAGGGCGCCAAGGGCATCGCGGGCCTGACCGTCACGCTGCACGAGTCGCACATCGCCTGGGCGAGTTACGAGCGTGCACTGTGACCGACACGACGATCGAACGGCCCGGGCAGACCGGACCCGTGCCTGCGCGGCTGAATTATGTTCCCGTGCAGCATGCCGCCCTGAAGAACGCCGAGATCATCCCCATGTCCCTGCGCACCGTGCACTTCGTGCTGCCGGGCGGCGTCGACGACCCGGCAACGCCGAGCGGCGGCAACGCCTACGACCGGCGCGTCTGCCTGGACCTGCCCGGCTTCGGCTGGCAGGTCACCAAGCACGCCGTGGCCGGTGACTGGCCCCGTCCGGGGGCGGCGGCCCGTACGGAACTCGCCCGCGCCCTGAGCGGCTTGCCCGACGGCGCCGTCGTCCTGCTCGACGGGCTGGTCGCCTGCGGCGTCCCGGAGATCGTCGTGCCGGAGGCGGAACGGTTGCGCATGGCCGTCCTCGTCCACCTCCCGCTCGGCGACGAGACCGGGCTCGACCCGGCCGTGGCCGCGGACCTCGACGCCAAGGAGCGGGCGGTGCTGCGGGCGGTGCCGGCGGTGGTCGCCACCAGTGACTGGGCGGTCCGCCGTCTGGTCGCCCACCACGGCCTCCCCCCGGAGCGGGTGCACGTCGCGGCCCCCGGCGCCGACATCGCGCCGCTCGCGCCCGGCACCGACGGTGTCTCACGGCTGCTGTGCGTGGCCGCCGTGACCCCGCGCAAGGGACAGCACCGGCTGGTGGAGGCACTGGCCACGGTGGCCGACCTGCCGTGGAGCTGCGTCTTCGTCGGCAGTCTCACCCAGGACCCGGAGTACGTCGCCCATCTGCGGTCCCTCATCGCCGAGCACGGCCTTCAGGACCGGCTGGAGCTGGCGGGAGCGCAGTCCGGCGCCGCACTCGACGCCAGTTACGCCACCGCCGACCTGATGGTCCTCACCTCCTACGCCGAGACGTACGGCATGGCCGTGACCGAGGCACTGGCGCGCGGCATCCCGGTCATGGCGACGGATGTCGGCGGGCTTCCCGAGGCGGTCGGCCGCGCCCCCGACGGCGGTGTGCCCGGCATCCTCGTCCCGCCGGAGAACTCCGCCGCCATCGCCGCCGAGCTGCGCTGCTGGTTCGGCGAGGCGGACGTACGCCGTCGCCTCAAGGCCGCAGCCCGCAGCCGCCGCGCCGCCCTCGGCGGCTGGGCGACGACCGCACAGAGCCTGGCGGCGGTACTGCGCCGGCTTCCGACCGACCCCCGGAGGGCCGCATGACGAACCCGGTGACGACCCAGCACAGCGGGACGATCCCGGCCCAGCCCGGACCGAGGGAGGCTGCCGAGTCGATGGACGGAGTGATTCCGGGTGCCGGCCCCAGTGGGAATCCCGGCGCCCGGCCCACCGTGAAGCTGCGTGAGGCCAACCCCGACGATCCGCCCCGCTACGCGCCCGAGTGGCTTCAGTTGCGGGAGCCGGCCGATGCCGCCGCGCGGGCGCACGATCTGCTCGACCCCCTGCGCATCCGGCTCGCCAACCTGCCCGGCAAGTCCGGCGGTGTCGTCATCCACGACCTCGGGTGCGGTACCGGCTCGATGGGCCGCTGGCTCGCCCCCTGCCTGGACGGCGCGCAGCACTGGATCCTGCACGACCGCGACCCCTATCTGCTGCACTTCGCCGCCGTCGCCTCCCCGCGCTCCGCGGCCGACGGCAGCCGGGTCACCGTGGAGACGCGGCGCGGTGACGTCGCCCGCCTCACCGCGGACGCCCTGCACGGCGCGTCCCTGGTGACCGCGTCCGCACTGCTGGACGTCCTCACCCGCGAGGAGATCGACGCCCTCGCCGCCGCCTGCGCCGGAGCCGGCTGCCCCGCCCTGCTGACGCTGTCCGTCGCCGGCCGCGTGGAGCTGACGCCGTCCCATCCGCTGGACTCGGAGATCGCCCAGGCGTTCAACGACCACCAGCGCCGCGACGGTCTGCTCGGTCCGGACGCGGTGACGGCGGCGACCGAGGCGTTCTCCGAGCACGGCGCGACCGTACGGCTGCATCCGAGCCCCTGGCGGCTCGGCCCCGAGCAGGCCGCGCTCACCGAGCAGTGGCTGCGCGGCTGGGTCGGCGCCGCCGTCGAACAGCGCCCCGACCTGCGTGCCCGGGCGGACGCCTACCTGGCCGAACGCCTGGCCGCCTGCGCCGCGGGCCAGTTGCGCGTCACCGTCCACCACACCGACCTCCTGGCCCTGAACCGTCCGGCGGGCGGAGCGTCATGAGCCCGCAGGCGACGGGCACGACGGAGATGCCGCGGGGTGCGCCGACGGCCGTGTGCGAGCGGCCGACGCCCCTCGACGCGCAGTGGTTGCCGGAAACCGGCGGCGACCCGGGTCCGTCCACTGCGTCGGCCACCCCCTGCGGCAACGAGGCCGACGCCACCGCCGCTTCGTCTCCCCGTCGCCCGATCCGTACCGCCCTCGCCCGCCTAGGCTCCCCCAAGGTCCGTACGCATCTCGGCACCCTCGCCGGCGTCGTCATCCTCGGCGTACTGCTCTGGCGGCTCGGCACCGGCGTCTTCCTCGACGGGCTGGGCCGGATCGACACCGTGTCGGTGCTGCTCGCGCTCGGGATCGGGCTCGTCACCACCGTGTTCAGCGCGTGGCGCTGGGCGCTCGTGGCCCGGAGCCTCAGGATCCGGCTGCCGTTCGGGCCGGCCGTCGCCGACTACTACCGGGCGCTGTTCCTCAACGCGGCGCTGCCCGGCGGGGTGCTCGGCGACGTGCACCGGGCGGTACGGCACGGGCAGAGCGAGGGGGATGTGCGGCGGGGCGTGAAGGCCGTCGTCCTCGAACGGGCCGCCGGACAGATCGCGTTGTTCGCCGTCGGGGCCGTGGTCCTGCTGACCATGCCGTCCCCGGTGCTGGACCGGGCCCGGCACATCGCCCCGCTCGCGGCCCTGGCCGCACTCGGCGCGGTCGCCGTCGTCCTCGCCCTGCGCATGAACCGCGCGGCGCCCTCCCACCGGGGCCGGGCGCTGCGCGCCATGCTCGCCGAGGCCCGCGAGGGGCTGCTGTCCCGCCGCAACGGGCCCGGAGTCGTGGTCTCCTCCGTGGTCGTCCTGGCGGGCTACGTCGCCATGTTCGTCCTCGCCGCCCGCGTCGCCGGAGCCGCCGCCTCCGTGGCCGTACTGGTGCCGCTCGCGGTCCTCGCGCTGCTGGCCATGGGCCTGCCGCTGAACGTCGGCGGCTGGGGCCCGAGGGAGGGGGTCACCGCCTGGGCGTTCGGCGCCGCGGGCCTGGGCGCCGGCCGGGGACTCGCCGTCGCGGTGGTCTACGGGGTGCTCAGCCTCGTGGCGAGCCTGCCCGGCCTGATCGTGCTCGTCGTCCGCTGGTACGCGGGCCTGCGGGCCGGGTCCCGGTCAGCCTCACCGGCCCCCGGGCCCGGCCCCGCGACCTTGTCCGGCTACCCGTCGGAGGTCAACAGCGAGAAATACGCCCCGAAGGAATCCGCCAGGCTCGCCAGGAGTTCCTTCCCCTTTTCCGCCGAACCCAGCGAAGGACGGCCGATGACACCGGAATCGGTATAGCCGGACATGCCGAGGGTGAGCAGATGACGCCGGTCGTCAGCGACGAAATCGGAAGTCTCATAACCGGGTCGGAGCATTTCGGGATGAGCGTGCAGAAGGATGGAGGTCTCTATTTCCCCCGCGTGCATGTCGGTGAGCAGCGAGGCGACCACACCCGCCCGCTCCCGCGCCGCCTCCCAGTCCTCCGGGGCCGGGAACAGCGCCATCCGCTCGCCGCGGGCGGAGGATTCCTGAACGACGTTGCCCAGTACGTAGTTTCCGCCGTGCCCGTTGACCACCACCAGGGCGTCGACGCCGGACCGGCGGAGCGAAGCCGCTATGTCCCGTACCACCGCATGAAGGGTCACCGAGGAGATGCTCACGGTCCCCGGCCAGGCCGCGTGCTCGTGCGAGCAGGAGATCGTCACCGGAGGAAGGAGGTGCACCGGGTACGCGCCGGCTATCTCCCGCGCGACGGCACAGGCGACGAGCGTGTCGGTCGCCAGCGGAAGATACGGACCGTGCTGCTCGAAGCTCCCCACGGGAAGCACCGCGACCTGCCGTGAGACACCGGCGCCCCGCGTCCGTACGTCTTCCGTGGTGTCCGCCGGCACCAGATCACTCATAACGTCACGGCCTTTCGTCTCTGCTTAGGAACTCGAGAATCATGACAGAAAAAATTGGCGTACTCGGCAAGAAGTCACCGCAGCGGACCGGCGTGGAACGCGTTGTGAATGCGCCCTTGCCCACCGTGTACGGGAAATTCCAGGCGGTCGGCTACCTGGACCACGACCGCGGTGACGAACAAGTGGCGCTGGTCTACGGCGACCTCGGCACGGACGACGTGCTCATCCGGCTGCACTCGGAGTGCCTGACCGGCGACGCCTTCGGCTCCCAGCACTGCGAGTGCGGCGACCAGCTCGACGCCGCCCTGCGCGCGGTCGTCGCCGAGGGCGCCGGTGTCGTCGTCTACCTCAGAGGGCATGAAGGCCGCGGCATCGGCCTGCTCGCCAAGCTGCGCGCGATGGCACTCCAGGCGGAGGGCCTGGACACCGTCGAGGCCAACCTCGCCCTCGGCCTGCCGGTGGACGCCCGCGACTACGGCGTGGCCGCCCGGATCCTGGAGGACCTGGGCGTCAAGTCCGTCCGCCTGATGTCCAACAACCCGCGCAAGCGCGAGGCGCTGGTGGACCACGGCATCGAGGTCGCCGAGCAGGTGCCGCTGCTGATCCCGCCGTGCGAGAACAACATCACCTATCTGCGCACCAAGCGGGAGCGCCTCGACCACCACCTGCCCCACCTCGACGCGGTGGTCAGCTCCTCCTGAGGGGGCCGGGGCCGGTTCCGGTGCCCCGCGACGTGACCCGGACGCATTCGTACGCGACCCGCGGGCGGGCCGCGTACGCTGCGTGCGTCCGTCCCTTGAGCGTCGGCCCTCAGCGGCCGACGCCTCACGTCCGGAGGCCCACCTGGTATGACCGAGCTCCATCTGTGGCTGCGCCACGAGGCCCGAACGACCGAGCGACGCACACCGGTCGTGCCCGACGACGCCCGGCGGCTCGTCGAGAACGGAGTGGCACTGACCGTCGAGGACTCCCCGCAGCGGGTCTTCCCGATCGAGGAGTACGAGGCGGCCGGCTGCCGCGTCGCCCCCGCGGGTTCGTGGGTGTCGGCCCCGCGGGACGCCGTCGTGCTCGGCCTGAAGGAACTGCCCGGGGAACCGGCCGAACTGGCGCACCGGCACATCTTCTTCGGCCACGCCTACAAGGGCCAGCCCGGGGCGGCCGGACTGCTGCGCCGGTTCGCCGCCGGCGGCGGGGCGCTGTTCGACCTGGAGTACCTGGTCGACGACACCGGGCGGCGCCTCGCCGCGTTCGGGTTCTGGGCCGGTTACCTGGGCGCGGCCCTCGCGGTGCTCCAGCACCGCGGCCGGCTGCGGGCGCCGCTGACGCCCACGACGAAGGAGGCACTGGACGAGACGCTGAAGCCCTCAGCGGACGACGCCGGGTTCACCGGCCTGGTCATCGGCGCCCTGGGACGCAGCGGCCGCGGCGCCCGGACGGCCTTCGCGTCCGCCGGTGCGGACCCGACCTGCTGGGACCTCGCCGAGACCCGCGCCCTGGACCGCCGCGCCCTGCTGGAGCACGACGTGATGGTGAACGCGGTGCTCGCCACCAGCCCGGTCCCGCCCTTCCTCCGCGAGCAGGACCTCGACACCCCGGAGCGCCGCCTGCGCACCCTGTGCGACGTGACGTGCGACGTCGGCTCCCCGCTCAACGTCCTTCCGGTGTACGACGAGACCACCGACTGGGACGAGCCCGTCCGCCGCCTGCGTGAGGAACCCCCGCTCGACCTGATCGCCATCGACAACCTGCCCTCCCTGCTGCCGCTGGAGTCCAGCGCCGACTTCTCGGCCGCCCTCCTGCCCCACCTGCTCGGTTTCGGCGTCACCGGGCCCTGGGGACGCTGTCTGGACCGGTTCCGTCAGGCATGCCGTGAACACGGCCTCGACAAGGGGGAGATCCTTGACCACTGACCCGGTACCCGCGAGCGGCACCGTCCACTGGATCGGCGCCGGCCTGTCCACGGGCAGCGGCCTGGCCGCGCTGTGCGACACCGCCGAGCGCGTACGGCTCTGGCACCGCACCGAGAGCCGCGCGGCCGACGCCCTCGACCGGCTGGGCCTCGCCGGACGGGCCGAGCCCCGCGCGTACTCGCTGCCCGCCCTCGCCGCCGAACTGGCGCCCGGCGACGTCGTGGTGTCCATGCTGCCCGCGCCGGAGCACGCGCCGCTGCTCGCCGAGTGCGTCCGGCTCGGGGCGCACTTCGCCTGCTCCAGCTATGTGTCCCAGGCGGTCCTCGAGCAGGTGCCCGCCGCCGAGAAGGCCGGGATCGCCGTCCTCACCGAGGCCGGGCTCGACCCGGGCATCGACCACCTCTTCGCCCACGCCCTCGTCGCCCGGGCCCGGGAGGCCATCGGCGACGAGACCCCCGCCTCGTACACCCTCACGTCGTACTGCGGCGGCGTCCCGGCCGTCCCGAACGACTTCACGTACCGCTTCAGCTGGGCACCGGCGGGGGTCCTCAACGCCCTGCGTTCCCCGGCCCGTTACATCGAGGGCGGCGCCGAGACGGTCGCCGACCGCCCCTGGGAGGCGACCCGGAGGCACGTCGTCGACGGGGAGACCTTCGAGGTCTACCCCAACCGCGACAGCGTCCCCTTCGTCGAGCAGTACGGACTGCCGGACGCCTGGACACCGCGCACGTTCGTACGCGGCACCCTGCGTCTGGAGGGCTGGCTGCGCGCCTGGGACGGCGTCTTCGAGGAACTGAAGAGGGGCGACGACGCGCGGATCACCGCCCTGGCCCAGGAGCTCGCCGCCGCCTACCCCACCACGGACGACGACCGCGACCGGGTCGTCCTCGCCGTGTCGCTGGACGTCCGCGCCGAGACCGGGCGGACCTGGGCGGGCGGCTACCTCCTGGACCTGGTGGGCGACGGGCGGGAGAGCGCGATGGCCCGCTGCGTGTCGCGCACCCTCGCCCTGGGCGTCCGCCACGTCCTGGCCGGTTCGCTGCCGCCGGGCCTGAACCGGGCCGCCGAGACGGCGGCCCGGTCCGAACAGTGGCTGCGGGAACTGGTCCGGGACGGCGTCGAGTTCACACTCCGCGTCGACCGGTAGCGGGGGTCAGCCCGACACGGCCTCGTGGACGAACCTCTTGAGGTCGCGGAACACCGTGTGGGAGGACCTGGGCCGCACCTGCGTCATGAACTGCACCGTCAGGTCGCGGCCCGGGTCGACCCAGAACGTCGTCGTGGCCACCCCGCTCCAGCCGTACGCGCCGAGCCCGGAGGGCGCCTGCGTGCGGGACGGGTCGATCACCACGGAGACGTTGAGTCCGAAGCCGACCCCCTCGTTGCCGGGCTCGTCGTGGGCCGGGCGGCTGCCGAAGGCACGCAGGTCGGCACCGCCGGGCAGATGGTTGCGGGTCATCAGGTCCACCGTCTCCGGGGCGAGCAGCCGGACGCCGTCGAGTTCGCCCCGGCGGCGCAGCAACTCCATGAAGCGGTGGTAGTCGTGGGCGGAGGCCACCATGCCGCCACTGCCGGACAGGAACCGCGGCCGGCCGCCGCGCAGCGGCAGCCCGGCGATCCGCTCGATGCCGCCGCCCTCCTTCTCGCCGTACATCTCGGACAGCCTGGGCGCCTGCTCGTCCGTGACGTGGAACCCCGCGTCCGTCATGCCGAGCGGCCCGAAGATCCGCTCGGCGCAGAAGACGTCGAGCGGCTGCCCCGACACGACCTCGATGATCCGGCCCAGGACGTTGCTCGCCACCGAGTAGTTCCACTGCGTGCCCGGCTCGAACTGCAACGGCAGGCGCGCGTACTCCTCGATGGTCTCGGCCAGGTCCGCGCCCGGCCGTACCGACGACTCCAGACCGGCCTCGCGGTACAGGGCGTCCACCGGGTGAGTGTGGTAGAAGCCGAAGGTCAGGCCCGAGGTGTGGGTCATCAGGTGCCGGACGAGTATCGGGCCGGCGGCCGGGCGGGTTCTGACGTCGGCCCCGGAGCCGGCGACGTAGACCCGGGGGTCGGCGAACGCCGGCAGGTGGTCGGCGACCGGGTCGTCCAGCGACAGCCGGCCCTCCTCGACCAGCAGCAGCGCGGCGACCGCGGTGACCGGTTTCGTCATGGAGTAGACCCGCCACAGCGTGTCCGGCTCGACGGGCTGCCCGGCCGCGATGTCACGCAGGCCGTGTGTCGTGAGGTGGGCGACGCGTCCGGCACGGGCGACGGACACGAGGAATCCCGGCAGCCGGCCCTCCTCGACGAGAGAGGCGAAGTGCCGGTCCAGGCGGCTTAGCGCCTCCGGATCCAGCCCGGCCTCACCCGGGTCGACCTCTTGTCGCAGCTGTGCCATCGATCGTCCTCCGTCGCGCTCGTCGAGGTGAGTTCCGGCATACCCCGACCGGACCGCCTCAGACCTCATCCTCGTGCAGGAACCATTCGTGATCACGTAGGAACGGCAACACACGTAGGAACGGCAACTTGATCCGACTCGTGCACGGCACGTCCTAGGTTCCGGGTCGCAGGACCGATGGCCGATGTCAGGCGGCGGCCGGCCTCCTAGGCTGCGAGGCGGATCGCCGCCGCAGACCAGGACGCCACGAGAAGAGGTCGCCATGCCCGTGAACGGTCGCAGCCACATCCGGATCGCCCGTCCCTCCCGCGACCTCGCGGCGGCCGAGCGGTTCTGGCGCGAGGGGCTCGGGCTCAGTGTCGTGTGGCGGTCCGAGGGCGGATCCGAACCGGGCCACCACGACCTGCTGATGCTCTGCTGGCCCGACGCCGACTGGCATCTGGAGCTCGTGCACGAGGCGGCCCGGCCGGTGGAGCCCCGCCCCACCGAGGAGGACCTGCTGGTCGTCTACGCCGACGACCCGATTCCGGAGGACCTGATCGCCCGCTTGGAGCGGCACGGCGGCAAGCGGGTCCAATCCCCCAACCCCTACTGGAACGAATGGGGCGTCACCGTCGAGGACCCCGACGGCTATCGCCTGGTGCTGTGCCGCCGGGCCTGGTCCAACAGCTGACGGGAACCCGCCGGGTCCACGAGGACCCGGCGGGGGAGCGGCCCAGGCTCAGGCCGTCACCTTCTCCGGCTCCGTCGTCGCCCGGGCCGGGCGTACACCCAGCGCCTCCGTCGGAACCCGGTGCGTCTCGCGGGCCGACAGCGCGGCGATGACCGGCGGCACGCACAGGGCCGCCGTGAACAGGGCCACCGCCGACCAGTCGTCGCCGCCCGGCCCCGCGATCCGCGCGGCGAACGTCACCGCGAAGCCGGCCGCCGCGAAGCCGATCTGCGTGCCGATGGCCACGCCGGACAGCCGGACCCGGGTCGTGAACATCTCGCTGTAGAAGGCGGGCCACACACCGTTCGCTGCGCTGTAGACCACACCGAAGCAGAGGATGCCCAGCAGGAACGTCAGCGGGTACGAGCCCGTGGAGACGGCCCACAGGTACAGGAACATCGTCACCGCGCTGCCGGCCGCGCCGATCAGGTACACCGGGCGGCGGCCGATCCGGTCGGACAGCATGGCCCAGAGCGGGATCGCGGCGAGTGCCACGAGGTTGGCCAGGGCACCCACCCACAGCATGGCAGTGCGCGACATGCCGACCGCGTCGCTCGTGGCGTACGCCAGAGCCCACACCGTGAAGATGGTGCTGACCGAGGCGATGAGCGCGCCCGCGATCACCCGCAGCACGTCCGCCCAGTGCTCGCGCAGCAGCACCACCAGCGGCAGCTTGACGACGCCCTCCTCGGCGGCCTGCTGGGCGAAGGCCGGGGTCTCGTCCAGCCTGCGCCGGATGACCCAGCCGACGACGGCGACCGCGACGCTCAGCCAGAACGGCACCCGCCAGCCCCAGGACAGCAACTGGTCCTCGGGCATGGCAGCGACCGGGATGAAGACCAGCGTGGCCAGCAGTTGGCCGCCCTGCGTGCCGCTGAGGGTGAAGCTGGTGAAGAAGCCGCGCCGGCCCGGCGGCGCGTGTTCCAGTGTCATGGAGTTGGCGCTGGCCTGTTCGCCCGCCGCCGAGATGCCCTGGAGCACCCGGCACAGCACGAGCAGGACCGGGGCGAGCGTGCCGACGTGGTCCCGGGTCGGCAGACAGCCGATCAGGAACGTCGACAGGCCCATCAGCATCAGCGTGAAGACCATGATCTTCTTGCGGCCGAGCTTGTCGCCGAAGTGCCCGAGAATCAGCGCGCCTACCGGGCGGGCGGCGTACGCGACGCCGAACGTGGCCAGCGACAGCAGGGTCGCGGTGGCCGGGTCGGACTCGTCGAAGAACACCTCGGGGAAGATCAGCGCGGCGGCGCTGCCGTAGATGAAGAAGTCGTAGTACTCCAGCGCGCTGCCGATCCAGGCGGCGGTCGCGGCTTTCCTGGGCTGACCGGGCGGGGCTGCGGCCCCTCGGGGCGTGGCGGGGACGGACACGGCGGCTCCTTTGGGGGCTCCACCATAGGCGGAGTGAACAGAAGGGAGAGCGAAGGGGACGTGCCGGATCGCGGCTAATTAACCCACTGGGTAGTTACTAGGGGATGGCTAGGGATGCTGCGCCCGTGTGCCGCCGGTGTCAAGGGGTCGTGCGCCGGACGTTCGACGCCGGACGTTCGACGAAACAGACGGTCAGTCCGCCGCGCGCTCCGCCGTCAGATACGCGATCACCATGTCGCCCAGCATGGTGCGGTAGTGCGCGCGCTGCGCCGGGTCGACCAGGTCGCGGCCGAACAGCGCGCCGAAGGTGTGCCGGTTGGAAACCCGGAAGAAGCAGAAGGAGGAGATCATCGCGTGCAGGTCGACGGCGTCGACCTGCGCCGTGAACAGCCCTGACCTGCGGCCTTCCTCCAGGATGCGGCGGATCACGTCCAGGGCGGGGGAGCCGATCCTCCCGAGCTTCTCGGAGGCGGCGATGTGCTGTGCCTCGTGGATGTTCTCGATGCTGACCAGGCGGATGAAGTCCGGGTGCTGCTCGTGGTGGTCGAAGGTCACCTCGGCCAGGCGCCGGATGGCCGCCACCGGGTCCAGGTGCTCGACGTCGAGCTGCTGCTCGGCCTCCCGGATCACGCCGTAGGCCCGCTCCAGCACGGCCGTGAACAGCTGTTCCTTGCCGCCGAAGTAGTAGTAGATCATCCGTTTCGTGGTGCGGGTGCGGGCGGCGATCTCGTCGACCCTGGCCCCGTCGTAGCCGGCCCGGGCGAACTCCTGGGTGGCCACGTCGAGGATCTCGGCCTGGGTGCGGACGGCGTCACGGACGCGCTCGCGCTCGCCAGGACGTGCCGGTTCTTCGACGCTGGTCATCAGGTTCCTTCGGGCGGAGGGGCCGGTGCCGGTGATTCTAGGAGCAGCGGCCGGATCCCACCGGGGGCTTCCCGTGGTCGAGCTCGGCTGATATAGCTAACGTACTAGTTCGTACATTAGTGACCGCTCGGGAGGCCCGTGTGCCCAAGGACTCGTATCTCGTCGGACTGATCGGTTCCGGCATCGGCCCGTCGCTCAGCCCGGCGCTGCACGAGCGGGAGGGCGACCGGCAGGGCCTGCGCCTGCTGTACCGGTTGATCGACATCGACCCGCTCGGGGTGCCGCCCGAGGCGGTGGGGGATCTGGTGCGAGCCGCCCGCGACCTCGGGTTCGACGGGCTCAACATCACGCACCCGTGCAAGCAGCTCGTCATCGAGCACCTGGACGCGCTCGCCCCGCAGGCGGAGGCGCTGGGCGCGGTCAACACCGTCGTCTTCGAGGCCGGCCGCGCGGTCGGCCACAACACCGACGTCACCGGCTTCGCCGCGTCCTTCGCGCGCGGGCTGCCCGACGCGCCGCTGGAGCGGGTCGTGCAGCTGGGTGCCGGCGGCGCGGGCGCGGCCGTCGCGCACGCCATGCTCACCCTCGGCGCCGAGCGGGTCACCGTCGTCGACGCCCTGCCCGAACGGGCCGCCGCCCTGGCCGAGGCCCTGAACCACGCCTTCGGCCAGGGCCGTGCCGGCGCCGCGACCCCGGACCGGCAGGCGCGGCTGCTCGCACAGGCCGACGGCATCGTCCACGCCACGCCCACCGGCATGGCGGCCCACCCCGGCCTGCCCCTGCCCGCCGAACTGCTCCACCCCGGGCTGTGGGTCGCCGAGGTGGTCTACCGCCCGCTGGAGACCGAACTGCTGCGCACCGCCCGCGCGCTGGGCTGCGCCACCCTCGACGGCGGCGGCATGGCCGCGTTCCAGGCCGCCGACGCGTTCCGCCTGTTCACCGGACGGGAACCCGACGCCGCGCGGATGCTGGCGGACCTGACCGAACTGGCCGGAGCCGTAGGGGCATCGAACTGAAGAGAGGTATCGACGTGCGTACGTCCATCGCCACCGTCTCCCTCAGCGGATCCCTCACCGAGAAGCTCACGGCCGCCGCCCGGGCCGGCTTCGACGGGGTGGAGATCTTCGAGAACGACCTGCTGGCCAGCCCCCTCACCCCCGAGGAGATCCGCGCCCGCTGCGCCGACCTCGGCCTCTCCATCGACCTGTACCAGCCGATGCGGGACATCGAGGCCGTCCCCGAGGACGAGTTCGCCCGCAACCTGCGGCGGGCCCGCCACAAGTTCGAGCTGATGCGCAGGCTCGGCGCCGACACCGTCCTCGTCTGCTCCAGCGTCTCCCCGCGGGCGGTGGACGACGACGCCCTCGCCGCCGAACAGCTGAGCCGGCTCGCCGCCATGGCCCAGGAGTTCGGCATCCGGGTGGCCTACGAGGCGCTCGCCTGGGGGCGGCACGTCAGCACGTACGACCACGCCTGGCGCATCGTGGAGTCGGCCGCCCATCCCGCCCTCGGCACCTGCCTGGACAGCTTCCACATCCTCTCGCGCGGCTCGGACCCCAAGGGCATCGAGGACATCCCCGGTGAGAAGATCTTCTTCCTCCAGCTCGCCGACGCCCCGCTGCTCGCCATGGACGTCCTCCAGTGGAGCCGCCACTACCGCTGCTTCCCCGGCCAGGGCGGCTTCGACGTCGCCGGCCTGCTGCGGCACGTGCTGCGCACCGGCTACGACGGCCCGCTCTCCCTGGAGGTCTTCAACGACGTCTTCCGCCAGGCCGAGGCCGGCCCGACCGCCGTCGACGCCCGGCGTTCCCTGCTGGTCCTCCAGGAGACGGTGGGCCGGGCCGCCCTGCCCGAGCCCGTCGTCCCCACCGGCGTCGCCTTCGCCGAGCTGGTCACGCCCGACGCCGAACCCCTCACCGCCCTGCTCGGCGCCCTCGGCTTCACCCGCACCGCCCGCCATCGCGGCAAGCCCGTCGCCCTGTGGGAGCAGGGGGACGCCCGGATCCTCGTCAACACGGGGCCGATGGTTCGCCGGGACGGCACCCAGCTCGCTGCGATCGGGCTGGAGTCACCGGATCCGGCCGCGGCGGCCCGGCGTGCGGAGGCGCTGCTGGCGCCCGTCCTGCCGCGGCGCCGGGCACCCGGGGACGCCCCGCTCGACGCGGTCGCCGCCCCCGACGGCACGGAGCTCTTCTTCTGCGCCACCGGCCGTCCGGGCCTGCCCGACTGGCGGGCCGACTTCGAGGACACCGGCCCGGCAGCCGTCCCCGCGACCGTCCGACGCATCGACCATCTCGCCCTTGTCCAGCCCTGGCACCACTTCGACGAGGCGGCCCTCTTCCACCGGGGCGTGCTCGGCCTGCACGCCCAGGAGAGCGTGGACGTCGCCGACCCCTACGGTCTGCTGCGCAGCCGTGCCGTGACCAACGCCGACGGCAGCGTCCGGATCGCCCTCACCGTCGGCGCCGCGCCCACGGACGACACCGTCCACGCCCAGCACATCGCCCTGGCCACCGACGACGTGGTCGCCTCGGCCCGCCGCTTCCGGGAGGCCGACGGCGGTCTGCTGCCCGTCCCGGCGAACTACTACGACGATCTCGCCGCCCGCTTCGAGTTCGCCGACGGCGAGCTGGAGACCTACCGCGACCTCGGCATCCTCTACGACCGCGACGCCCACGGCGTCTTCCGCCACTGCTACACCCGCACCGTCGGCCGCGTCTTCTTCGAACTGGTCCAGCGCGACGCCGGCTACCGGGGCTACGGCGCCCCGAACGCCCCGGTCCGGCTGGCAGCACAGCACACGGCACGGGCGCTCACTGGCGGCTGACCGAGCGGGTGATGCCGGTGACGACCGTCGTGGCCAGGATCCAGCCCGTGAGCACCAGCGTGTAGGAGAGCCACTGGTACCCGTCGGTGGGGCCGAACGCGCCCTCCTGCCCGAAGGAGATCACCGGCAGCAGCAGGTCGAGCGTGTAGAAGACCGGGTTGAACTGCGGGGCCTCGTCGGCCTTCAGCGGCTGCGGGTGGTGCAGCGCGAAGACCACAGAGCCGATCACCAGCAGGGACACCAGCCAGCCGGCGGCGCGCAGGGGCCGGAAGCCGTAGCCGACGGCCGCGTCCTGGACGTGGCCCCACAACCGGCCGTACCACGGCAGGGTGCCGCGACGGCGGCGCTGCTTGGCGAGCTGGACGACGCGGGCCGCGTCGTCGTCGCCGATCCGGCGGTAGGCAGCGGTCAACTGCTCGTAGGCGTGCGGGACATAGCCCTCGCGGTCCCGCTCCAGCATCGCCAGGCGCCGCTCGGCGGGTTCGTGCGGGGTGAGGGAGGTGTAGACGAGGCTGTTGAGCAGGACCTCCTCGGGGACCACGTCCGGTTCGAGGAACAGGACGTCCAGCTGGGCGCGGCGCAGGTTGAGGGCGCCCGTCATGGGAGGGCTCCTGCGCAGCCAGAGTTCCCCGACGGTGCAGCTGCTGGCGCGCAGTGCCGTGTCACCGGGGTTCGCCAGCCGCGCGTGGGAGAGGTCGAGGCGGCCCGCGATCCGGGCGCCGCGCAGGCCGATCCAGCCGAGGACGTCGACGTCGCGCAGCAGCACGTCGCCCTCCACCGTGAGCGTCTCCGCGTCGAGGGCGGCCTCACCGGTACCGGCCTCCAGCCGCGCCCCGTTGAGGTCGATCGTCCCGGCGACCGAGGCACCTGTCAGGCGCAGCTCGCCGCGGGTGCGCAGTCCCTGCGCCGACAGGCCGTCGCCGATGGTCACGTGGTTGAGCTGGAGCGCGGGCTGATCGGTGGGCCGTTCGTCGATCCCGGCCCTGTCCATGAACAGCGCGCCGGAGATCTGCGCCCCGCCGAGCCGGACGGGCCCCTCGAACAGGCAGTCCGACATGCGCAGCACGCCGTCCACGCGGAGGGTGGCTGCGTCCAGCCCGGGCAGGACGGAGTCGCGCAGGTTCAGCTGCCGCAGCCGCGCCCCGTACAGGACGGGGACGTCCTCGAAGGAGCAGCCGCTGAGGCGCACGGCGTGGTCGACCTCTGCGTACTTGAGGTCCAGCGCGCCCGTGATCCGCGCGCCCGCCAGCCGGAGGGCGGCCGTCTCCCCGTCCTCCTGCGGGGCGCTCAGCAGCAGGGCCCGCAGCACGGCTGCCCGTACGGTCCGTTCGGGTCCCCAGTCGGCGCCCCGCGCCGGGTCCTCGTCCGCCGGCCCCCGGAAGTCCACGTCGTCCCCACGCGGAAACGCGCGCCACACCCGCTCCTCGGCGGGTGTCATGTCCTCGATCTCCATCAGCGGGGACTCTGACGCGCCCGGCCGGAGGCTGTCAACTCACCTCCGGCCGGGGTCTGTTACGCCCTGGTGTTCCACTCCGCGATCACGGGACGCCCGTGCTCGGTCGAGAGCCGGCTGACCGTGCCCGTCTCCAGCCGGAACAGCCGCCCCTGTGACGGCGGCAGGCCCAGCCGGCGGGCCGTCAGGACGCGGAGGAAGTGGCCGTGCGCCACCAGCAGCACATCGCCCTCGGGCAGCGCGTCGGCCACCCGGGACAGCACCCGGTCGGCGCGCTCGCCGACCTCCTCGGGGGACTCGCCCGGCTCGCCGTCGGGTCCGGGCGGGCCCCCGTCGGTCCACAGGTCCCAGTCGGGACGGGTGCGGTGTATCTCCTCGGTGGTGACGCCCTCGTAGGCGCCGTAGTACCACTCGTGCAGGTCCGCGTCCCGCACGGTTCCCGTCAGGCCCGCGAGTTCGGCGGTGCGCACCGCGCGGCCGAGCGGGCTGGTGAGGACCAGTGCGAAGGAGCGGCCCGCCAGCAGCGGAGCCAGCGACTTGGCCTGCCCCTCGCCGTTCGGGGTGAGGGGCAGGTCGGTGAAGCTGGTGTGCTGTCCGCTCCGGCTCCACTCGGTCTCGCCGTGGCGGACCAGCAGCAGATCGCCCACGTCCTACGCCTTCTTCGCGGACTCGACGGCGTGGCCGCCGAACTGGTTGCGCAGCGCCGCGATCATCTTCATCTGCGGCGAGTCGTCCTGCCGGGAGGCGAACCGGGAGAACAGGGAGGCGGTGATCGCGGGCAGCGGCACGGAGTTGTCGATCGCGGCCTCCACGGTCCAGCGTCCCTCGCCGGAGTCCTGGGCATAGCCCCGCAGGTTCTCCAGGTGCTCGTCCTCGTCGAGCGCGTTGACCGCGAGGTCCAGCAGCCAGGAGCGGATGACGGTGCCGTCCTGCCAGGAGCGGAACACCTCGCGGACGTTGTCCACGGAGTCCACGGCCTCCAGCAGCTCCCAGCCCTCGGCGTAGGCCTGCATCATCGCGTACTCGATGCCGTTGTGGACCATCTTCGCGAAGTGCCCGGCACCCACGCTGCCCGCGTGGACGAAGCCGTACGGGCCCTCCGGCTTGAGCGCCTCGAAGATCGGCCGGAGCCGGTCGACGTACTCCTTCTCGCCGCCGACCATCAGGGCGTAGCCGTTCTTCAGGCCCCACACACCGCCCGAGACGCCCGCGTCGACGAAGCCGATGCCGCGCTTGCTCAGCTCCTCGGCGTGCTTCTCGTCGTCCGTCCAGCGGGAGTTGCCGCCGTCGACCACCGTGTCGTACGGCTTGAGGAGGTCCGCCAGACGGTCGATGACGTGCTGGGTGGGGTCGCCGGCCGGGACCATGACCCAGACCGTGCGCGGCGCCTCCAGCTGGTTGACGAGGTCGGCCAGGCTGGCGACGTCGGACTTGTCCGGGTTGGTGTCGTAGCCGATGACGGTGTGGCCGGCGTTGCGCAGGCGCTCGCGCATGTTGCCGCCCATCTTGCCGAGGCCCACAAGACCGATCTGCATGTCAGTTCACTTCCCGAAGATTGCGGTAGGCGGCCACCAGCGCGGCCGTGGACGGATCGAGACCGGGGACGTCGGCGCCCTCGGTCAGGGCGGGCTCGACGCGCTTGGCGAGGACCTTGCCGAGCTCGACGCCCCACTGGTCGAAGGAGTCGATGTTCCAGACCGCGCCCTGCACGAACACCTTGTGCTCGTAGAGGGCGACCAGCTGGCCGAGGACCGACGGGGTGAGTTCGGTGGCCAGGATCGTCGTGGTGGGGTGGTTGCCCCGGAACGTGCGGTGCGGCACCTGCTCCTCGGGCACGCCCTCGGCCCGCACCTCCTCGGCGGTCTTGCCGAAGGCGAGCGCCTGCCCCTGGGCGAACAGGTTGGCCATCAGCAGGTCGTGCTGCGCCTTCAGTTCGTCGCCCAGCTCGGCGACCGGCCGCGCGAAGCCGATCAGGTCGGCGGGGATGAGCTTGGTGCCCTGGTGGATCAACTGGTAGTAGGCGTGCTGCCCGTTGGTGCCGGGCGTGCCCCACACCACCGGCCCCGTCTGCCACTCCACCGGACGCCCGTCGCGGTCCACCGACTTGCCGTTGGACTCCATGTCGAGCTGCTGGAGGTAGGCGGTGAACTTGGACAGGTAGTGGCTGTAGGGCAGGACGGCGTGCGACTGGGCGTCGTGGAAGTTGCCGTACCAGATGCCGAGCAGGCCCATGAGGAGCGGGGCGTTGGCCTCGGCGGGGGCGTTGCGGAAGTGCTCGTCGACGATGCGGAAGCCGTCGAGCATCTCCCGGAAGCGGTCCGGGCCGATCGCGATCATCAGGGACAGGCCGATCGCGGAGTCGTACGAGTAGCGGCCGCCGACCCAGTCCCAGAACTCGAACATGTTGTCGACGTCGATGCCGAAGTCGGCGACCTTCCCGGCGTTCGTGGACAGCGCCACGAAGTGCTTGGCGACCGCCTTCTCGTCGCCCCCGAGGCCGTCCAGCAGCCAGGAGCGCGCCGAGGTCGCGTTCGTGATGGTCTCGATCGTGGTGAAGGTCTTGGACGCGACGATGAACAGCGTCTCCGCCGGGTCCAGGTCGCGGGTGGCCTCGTGGAGGTCGGCGCCGTCCACGTTCGACACGAAGCGGAATGTCAGTTCCCGGGCGGTGAACGGCCGCAGCGCCTCGTAGGCCATCGCCGGGCCGAGGTCGGAGCCGCCGATGCCGATGTTGACGACGTTGCGGATCCGCCTGCCGGTGTGGCCGGTCCACTCGCCCGAGCGCACCCGGTCCGCGAAGGCGGCCATCTTGTCGAGCACGGCGTGCACACCGGGGACGACGTTCTCGCCGTCGACCTCGATCACCGCGTCCCGCGGGGCGCGCAGCGCGGTGTGCAGCACGGCCCGGTTCTCGGTGACGTTGATCTTCTCGCCGCGGAACATGGCGTCCCGCAGCCCGAACACGTCGGTGGCGGTGGCCAGCTCCTGGAGCAGGGCCAGCGTCTCGTCGGTGATCAGGTGCTTGGAGTAGTCGATGCGCAGGTCGCCCACGTGCACGACGTAGCGCTCGGCGCGCCCCGGGTCCGCCGTGAACAGCTCACGCAGGTCCGGCTGCGGCAGGGCGTCCTTGCGGTGGTCCTCCAGGGCGGTCCACTCGGGCCGCCGCGTGAGCCTGGGGGAGCCGGAGGGGGAGTCAGACATGAGCAGGGGTCTCCTCGGTTGCCTCGCCGTTCAGGGCGATGGCGTACATCTCGTCCGCGTCGAGGCGCCGCAGCTCCTCGGCGATGAGTTCGGAGGTGGCACGGACCTTCAGCGCGAGGGTGCGGGAGGGCTGGCCCGGCAGGGTCAGTGTGGCCAGCGGTCCCTCGGGGCGGTCGATGACGATCTCACCGCTCTCCGTGCCCAGGCGGACCGCCGTCACGACCGGCCCGGCGGTGACCACCCGGTCGACCCGGACGTGCAGCCGGGCCTCCAGCCAGCGGGCCAGCAGCTCGGCGGCCGGGTTCTCGGCCTCGGCCTCCACGGCCGCCGAGATCACCTTCGCCCGGGCCTGGTCCAGCGCCGCCGCCAGCATCGAACGCCAGGGCGTCAGCCGGGTCCAGGCGAGGTCCGTGTCACCGGGCGCGTAGGAGCGGACCCGGGTCTCCAGCATCTCCAGCGGGTTCTCCACCGCGTACAGGTCGGTGATGCGCCGCTGGGCCAGCGCCCCGAGCGGGTCCTTCGAGGGCACCTCCGGCGCCTCCATCGGCCACCACACCACCACCGGCGCGTCCGGCAGCAGCAGCGGCAGCACCACCGAGTCGGCGTGCTCGGACACCTCGCCGTAGGTCCGCAGCACCACGGTCTCGCCGGTGCCCGCGTCGGCGCCGACCCGGACCTCGGCGTCCAGCCGGGACTGGGTGCGGTCGCGCGGGGTGCGGGCGTGCCGCTTGATGACGACCAGGGTGCGCGAGGGGTGCTCGTGCGAGGCCTCCTCGGCTGCCTTGATCGCGTCGTAGGCGTTCTCCTCGTCCGTGACGATCACCATCGTCAGGACCATGCCCACGGCCGGGGTGCCGATGGCGCGGCGGCCCTGCACCAGCGCCTTGTTGATCTTGCTTGCCGTGGTGTCGGTCAGGTCGATCTTCATGGCCTGCGCCAGCTCCGTCCGTCTCGTGCGAGCATCTCGTCGGCTTCCGCGGGTCCCCAACTGCCCGAGACGTACTGCGCGGGCCGGCCGTGCGTGGCCCAGTACTGCTCGATCGGGTCGAGGATCTTCCAGGACTCTTCCACTTCCTGGTGACGGGGGAACAGGTTGGCGTCGCCCAGGAGGACGTCCAGGATCAGCCGTTCGTACGCCTCGGGGCTCGATTCGGTGAACGACTCGCCGTAGGCGAAGTCCATCGTCACGTCGCGGATCTCCATCGACGTACCCGGCACCTTGGAGCCGAACCGCACCGTCATGCCCTCGTCCGGCTGGACGCGGATGACGATCGCGTTCTGCCCCAGTTCCTCGGTCGCCGTGGAGTCGAAGGGGGAGTGCGGGGCCCGCTGGAACACCACCGCGATCTCCGTCACCCGGCGGCCCAGCCGCTTGCCGGTGCGCAGGTAGAAGGGCACGCCCGCCCAGCGGCGGTTGTCCACCTGGAGCTTGATCGCGGCGTAGGTGTCGGTCGAGGAGGCCTGGTCGATGCCCTCCTCCTCCAGATAGCCGCGGACCTTGGTGCCGCCCTGCCAGGCCGCCGCGTACTGCCCGCGCACGGTGTGCCGGCCCAGGTCCTCCGGCAGCCGCACGGCCCGCAGCACCTTCAGCTTCTCGGTGAGCAGCGACGCCGCGTCGAAGGCGGCGGGCTCCTCCATCGCGGTGAGCGCCATCAGCTGCAGGAGGTGGTTCTGGATGACGTCACGGGCGGCGCCGATGCCGTCGTAGTACCCCGCGCGACCGCCGATGCCGATGTCCTCGGCCATGGTGATCTGCACATGGTCGACGTACGACCGGTTCCAGATCGGTTCGAACATCTGGTTGGCGAAGCGCAGCGCCAGGATGTTCTGGACGGTCTCCTTGCCCAGGTAGTGGTCGATACGGAAGACCTGCTCCGGGTCGAACACGTCGTGCACGATCGCGTTCAGCTCACAGGCGCTGTCGAGGTCGTGCCCGAACGGCTTTTCGATGACCGCGCGGCGCCAGGAACCCTCCTGGGCGTCGGCCAGCTTGTGCTTCTTCAGCTGCTGGACGACCTTCGGGAAGAACTTCGGCGGCACCGAGAGGTAGAAGGCGTAGTTGCCGCTGGTGCCCCGGGAGGCGTCCAGCTCCTCGACGGCGGAGCGCAGCTGCTTGAACGCCGTGTCGTCGTCGAAGTCACCCGGGATGAACCGCATGCCCTCGGCGAGCTGCTGCCAGACCTCCTCGCGGAAGGGGGTTCGCGCGTGCTCACGGACCGCGTCGTGCACCACCTGCGCGAAGTCCTGGTCCTCCCAGTCCCGGCGGGCGAAACCCACCAGCGAGAAGCCCGGCGGCAGCAGGCCGCGGTTGGCCAGGTCGTACACGGCCGGCATCAGCTTCTTGCGGGACAGGTCGCCGGTCACCCCGAAGATGACGAGCCCGGACGGGCCCGCGATCCTGGGCAGACGGCGGTCGCGCGGGTCGCGCAGGGGATTGTCGAAGTCGGTGCCGGCGTACTGCGGGCGCGGTGCGGCCCGGCCGCTCACCCCGGTCTGCTCGACCCCGGCGGCCTCCTGCGCCGCCCGGGCCTCCTTGTCCTCCTTGGTTCCGATGGTCTCCTGCTCGGCCGTCTGGGGGATGCCCTCGGTCATTCCGCGTCAACTCCCTTGCTGTTCAAGGACTTGGTGACCGCGTCCAGCAGGTCCTGCCAGGCCACCTCGAACTTGGCGACGCCTTCGTCCTCCAGTTGCCGCACCACCTCGTCGTAGGAAATGCCGAGCCGCTCGACGGCCGCCAGGTCGGCACGCGCCTGGGCGTAACCGCCGGTGACGGTGTCGCCCTGGACGTCACCGTGGTCGGCGACGGCGTTCAGCGTGGCCTCCGGCATGGTGTTGACCGTGCCGGGGGCGACCAGTTCGTCCACGTACAGGGTGTCCTTGTAAGCGGGGTCCTTCACACCGGTGGAGGCCCAAAGGGGGCGCTGCCGGTTCGCACGGGCGCCGCCCAGGGCCTGCCAGCGCGGCCCGGCGAACACCTGTTCGTAGGCCTCGTAGGCGAGCCGGGCGTTGGCCAGGGCCGCCCTGCCCTTCAGGGCGAGGGCCTCGTCCGTGCCCAGCAGCGTCAGCCGCTTGTCGATCTCGGAGTCGACGCGGGAGACGAAGAAGGACGCGACCGAGTGGATGGCCGCCAGGTCGAGACCGGCCGCCTGTGCCTGCTCCAGGCCGGCGAGGTAGGCGTCCATCACCTCGCGGTAGCGCTCCAGTGAGAAGATCAGCGTCACGTTCACGCTGATGCCCGCGCCGATCACCTCGGTGATCGCCGGCAGGCCGGCCTTCGTCGCGGGGATCTTGATCATCACGTTGGGGCGGTCCACCAGCCAGGCCAGCTGCCGGGCCTCGGCGACGGTCGCCGCCGTGTCGTGGGCCAGCCGCGGGTCGACCTCGATGGACACCCGGCCGTCCCGCCCGCCGGTGGCGTCGTACACCGGCTGCAGGACGTCGGCGGCGGCCCGGACGTCGGCCGTCGTCATCATCCGGACGGCTTCGTCGACGGTGACGCCCCGCACCGCCAGGTCGGCGAGCTGCTCCTCGTAGCCCTCGCCGGAGCCGATGGCGGCCTGGAAGATGGACGGGTTGGTGGTGACGCCGACGACGTTCCCCGTCGCCACGAGCCCGGCCAGGCTGCCGGACTCGATCCGCCGGCGGGACAGGTCGTCCAGCCAGATCGACACGCCCTCGTCGGACAGGCGCTTGAGTGCTCCCGCGCTCGCGGTCGCTTCGGTCACAGTGATCATCTTCTTTCGGGCGGTCGGATCAACCGCGCACAGCGGCCAGGGATTCCCGGGCTGCGGCGACGACGTTCTCGGGGGTGAAGCCGTACTCGGCGAACAGGGTCCTGGCGTCTGCGGAGGCGCCGAAGTGCTCCAGGGAGACGATGCGTCCCGCGTCCCCCGTGAACCGGTGCCAGGTCAGGCCGATACCGGCCTCGACCGCGACCCGGGCCTTCACGGACGGCGGCAGGACGCTGTCCCGGTACGCGCGGGGCTGCTCCTCGAACCACTCCACGGACGGCATCGACACCACCCGGGTGGGCACACCCGCCGCCTCGAGCCGCTCACGGGCCTCGACGGCGAGGTGCACCTCGGAACCGGTGGCGATCAGGATCACCTGCGGCTCGCCGCCCTCCGCCTCGGCCCGCACGTAACCGCCGCGTGCCGCGTCCGGGTTCGGCTCGTACGTGGGCACGCCCTGGCGGGTGAGCGCGAGACCGTGCGGGGCCGGGTCGGTGGTGTGCCGCCGGAGGATCTCGGCCCAGGCGAGCGCGGTCTCGTTGGCGTCGGCCGGGCGTACGACGTTCAGGCCCGGGATGGCCCGCAGCGACGCCAGGTGCTCGACGGGCTGGTGGGTCGGGCCGTCCTCGCCCAGGCCGACGGAGTCGTGCGTCCACACGTACGTCACCGGCAGCTGCATCAGGGCCGACATCCGGACGGCGTTGCGCATGTAGTCGGAGAACACCAGGAAGGTGCCGCCGTAGACGCGCGTGTTGCCGTGCAGCGCGATGCCGTTCATCTCCGCGGCCATGGAGAACTCGCGGATGCCGAAGTGGATCGTCCGGCCGTACGGGTCGGCCTCCGGCAGCGGGTTGCCCTCCGGCAGGAAGGACGACGTCTTGTCGATGGTGGTGTTGTTCGAGCCGGCCAGGTCGGCCGAGCCGCCCCACAGCTCGGGGACGACCGCGCCGAGGGACTGGAGCACCTTGCCGGACGCGGCACGGGTGGCGACCGCCTTGCCCGGCTCGAACACCGGCAGGGCGTCCTCCCAGCCGGCGGGCAGCTCACCCTTGCTGACCCGGTCGAAGGTGGCGGCGCGCTCCGGGTTCTCACCGCGCCAGGCGGCGATCCGCTTGTCCCAGGCGGCGTGCGCCTCGGCGCCCCGGTCCAGGGCCCGGCGGGTGTGCGCCAGCACCTCGTCGGCGACCTCGAAGGTCTTCTCCGGGTCGAAGCCGAGGAGGCGCTTGGTGGCGGCGACCTCGTCCTCGCCGAGCGCCGAGCCGTGGGAGGCCTCGGTGTTGCGCGCGTTCGGCGCCGGCCAGGCGATGATGGTGCGCATCGCGATGATGGAGGGGCGCCCGGTCTCGGCCTGAGCCTCCTTCAGCGCCGCGTACAGCGCGTGCACGTCGACGTCGCCGTCCTCGTGCGGCTCGATCCGCTGCACGTGCCAGCCGTACGCCTCGTACCGCTTCAGCACGTCCTCGGAGAACGCGGTCGCGGTGTCGCCCTCGATGGAGATGTGGTTGTCGTCGTAGAGGAAGACCAGGTTGCCGAGCTTCTGGTGGCCGGCCAGCGAGGAGGCCTCGGCGGAGACGCCCTCCTGGAGGTCGCCGTCGGAGACGATGGCCCAGACGGTGTGGTCGAAGGGAGACTCGCCCTCGGGGGCGTCGGGGTCGAACAGGCCACGCTCGTAACGGGCGGCCATCGCCATGCCGACCGCGTTCGCGACGCCCTGGCCGAGCGGGCCGGTCGTGGTCTCCACGCCCGCGGTGTGTCCGTACTCGGGGTGGCCGGGCGTCTTCGAGCCGTGCGTGCGGAACGCCTTCAGGTCGTCAAGCTCCAGCTCGTAGCCCGCGAGGTACAGCTGCGTGTAGAGGGTCAGCGACGTGTGGCCAGGGGAGAGGACGAATCGGTCACGGCCGGTCCACTCCGGGTCGGCCGGATCGTGCCGCATCACCTTCTGAAAGATCGTGTAGGCGGCCGGCGCCAGGCTCATCGCCGTGCCGGGATGGCCGTTTCCGACCCGCTGGACGGCATCGGCCGCCAGCAGACGGGCGGTGTCGACGGCACGCCGGTCGAGTTCGGTCCATTCGAAGCTGTCCGCTGTCTGCGTGCTCATCTTCAAGAAGTCCTCGATAGGAGCGAAGTGGCTGGTCTGACGTCTTCAAAACTAAAAGTCTGACTTTTTCGACGGAAGGTCGCCGTGTGCCAGCCTGTGGTGAAAGTGGGACACCCCAAGGCAGCGCGGCGCGCGAATGGGGCGGCACGAGGCGGACATGGCGGATATGGCAGATATGGCAGACAGAGGCATCCAAGGCGGCGACGGGATCAGAACGTTCCCCTTCCCGGTCGAGCTGAGTGTCGGCGGCGTCGGCATGCAGGTCGGCCCGATGGGCACCGGCCGCACCTGGCACGCCGACGCGCCCCTGGAGCGCGTGCACCGCATCGACTTCCACGTCGTGCTGCTGTTCGGCGAGGGCCCGGTCCGGCACATGGTCGACTTCACCGAGTACGAGGCCACGGCCGGGGACCTGCTGTGGATCCGCCCGGGGCAGGTCCACCGCTTCTCCCGCACGAGCGAGTACCGCGGAACGGTGCTGACCATGCAGCCGGGCTTCCTGCCCCGCGCGACCGTCGAGGCCACCGGCCTGTACCGCTACGACCTGCCGCCGCACTTGCGTCCCGACGCGGCCCAACTCGCCGGTCTGCGCGACTCGCTCGGCCAGCTCCGCCGCGAGTACGAGGACACGGACACGCTGCCGCTGAGCCTGCACACCGCCGTCCTGCGCCATTCGCTGACGGCGTTCCTGCTGCGGCTCGCCCATCTCGCCGCCAGTACGGCGGAGTCGGTACGACAGACGTCCGACTCCACCTTCACCCTCTTCCGGGACGCCGTGGAGAAGGACTTCGCCACCAACCACAGCGTCAGCGCCTACGCCGATGCGCTCGGCTACTCCCGCCGCACCCTGGTCCGCGCGGTCCGCGGCGCGACCGGGGACACCCCCAAGGCCTTCATCGACAAGCGCGTGGTCCTGGAGGCCAAACGCCTCCTCGCCCACACCGACCTGCCGATCGGCCGGGTCGGCGCGGCGGTCGGCTTCCCCGACGCCGCGAACTTCTCCAAGTTCTTCCACCAGCACACGGACCAGACGCCGGCGGCGTTCCGGGCGGAACTGCGCTGAGGTTACGGAGGCCGGGCAGCGAAAGGGGGCCCCACGCGCGCGTGGAGCCCCCTGCCGAGGATCGTCAGTGTCCGAAGGTGAACCAGTTGACGTTCACGAAGTCCGCCGGCTGTCCGCTGGTGAAGGTCAGATACACATCGTGCGTGCCCGTCACGGAGTTGATGTTCGCCGGAACGGTCCGCCACGACTGCCAGCCGCCGGTGCTGCCCACGGCGAAACTCCCGACGGGCGCGTTGCTCCGGCTGTCCAGCCGCACTTCCACCAGTCCGCTGACGCCGCCCGCCGCACCGCTCGCGACCCGGGCGCTGAATTGCCGGGCCGCGCTGGAGCCGAAGTTCACGCCCTTGAAGTGCAGCCAGTCGCCGTTGGCCAGCGAGCCGACGTTCTGGCCGCCGCCGGAGTCGGACGTCGTCTCGGTCGTCACGCCGGACTGGCCGTCGTAGGACTCGGCCTGGATGGCGGAGTAGGCGTCGCGGTTGCCGGTCGGGGGAGGCGTGGTGCCGCCACCGGACGACAGCACCTGGACGTAGTCGACGACCATCGGGTGGCCGGGCTGCGTCCCCGCGTCCGGGCCGCCGCCGAACGCGTCCGGGAAGCCGCCGCCCATCGCGACGTTCAGGATGATGAAGAAGCCGTGGTCCGTGGCATTGCGCCACGTCGTGGCATCGACCTGGTTGGCGCGCACCGTGTGGAAGTTGACGCCGTCGAGGTAGAAGCGGATCTCCTCGACGCTCGTCGAGCGGTCCCACTCCATCCGGTAGGTGTGGAAGCCGGCCTGGCAGGTGCTGCCCTGGCAGGCCGTCGAACTGCCGATGCCGCTGGTCTCGTTGCAGGGGCCGCCCGGGGAGGTGCCGCAGTGCATCGTCGCGAACACCGTGTTCTGGCCCTGGGTGTTCTCCATGATGTCCAGCTCGCCGACGGCCGGCCAGTTCCAGTAGTTGCCGCGGTAGGGGGCGCCCAGCATCCAGAACGCGGGCCAGTAGCCCTTGGCCGCGGCCCCGGTGACGTTCGGCACCTGGATGCGCGACTCCACGCGGAGCTTGCCGCCGGCCGGAGGCTGGAAGTCGGTGCGGTTGGTCTCGATGCGGCCGGAGGTCCAGTTGCCGGCGCCGTCCCGCCGGGGGGTGATGCGGAGGTTGCCGTTGCCGTCGAGCGAGACGTTGTCGGTGCTGCTCGTCATCGTCTCGATCTCGCCGGTGCCCCAGTTGGCGGGGCCGCCCGGGTAGCCCTTGCCGGTCGCGTACTGCCAGTTGGACGTGTTGACGCCGCTGCCGGCCGGGCCGTTGAAGTCGTCGAGGAAGACCTGGTTCCAGCCCGACGGGGGCGGCGGCGCGGAGGCGCTGGCGGAGGGAGTCGCGGCGGTGGCGGCGACCGCGGCGAGGCCGAGTGTGCTGACGACGGCGACGAGCGCCCGCCGGAAGGGGCGCCGGGTGCGGGGTCTGCCGGAGGTGTCACGCATGTGGGGATGCCTCTCGGGTACGGGTGCGGGGAGGTTGAGAGCGCTCTCAGAGTGTCGTCAATGTGCTCCACGTCACCCGGGTCGTCAAGAGGTGAAGCCGGGAAAAGTGCGGGGCGGCCGATGAGTGCACGTCCTGAACGGGCTCTGTCGACCGGGTTGTTGGGGGCCGTTGTCAGACCTTGCTGCGATGCTCACGGTATGGATGTCACCTTGCAGCTGACCATCGACTGCGCCGACCCGGCGAAGCTCGTCACCTTCTGGACCGAGGCCCTCGGATACGTGCCCGAACCGCCCCCGGGCGGGCACCCCACCTGGCGGGCCTACTGGGCGGACATGGGGGTGCCCGCGGAGGAACTGGCCGAGGGAGTGGGAGAGACCCCCGAGTCGATTGTCGACCCGGACGGGCAGGGGCCCCGCGTCTGGTTCCAGCGGGTGCCGGAGGGCAAGACCGTCAAGAACCGGGTGCATCTCGACCTGAAGGTCGGCGGCGGCAGAGGCGTTCCCCTGCCGGAGCGCACCCGGAGAATCACGGCGAAGGTGGACCGGCTGACCGCGGCCGGCGCGACGGTGCTGCGGGTCATGGACGAGCCGGACATGGAGTACTACGGCGTCGTGCTGCGGGACCCGGAGGGCAATGAATTCTGCGTGGCCTGAGCGGCACCGACCGCTTCGCCGGAAAGCCGATGCCGGGCAACTGCTGAACGCGCCGGTTCAGGCCCGCTCCGGCTGCCACCCCAGGGCCCGGGAGATCCCGCGCGCCGCCACCCGTACCGCCGGGACCAGCACCGGCACCTGGGCGTCGGCGTGCGGTACCACGACGGACACGGCGGCGGCCACCGAGCCGTCCGCCGTGCGCACCGGCGCGGCCACCGACAGGGCGTCCTCCGTGACCTGGCGGTCGCTCACCGCCACGCCGGTCCGGCGCACTCCGGCGAGCTCCCGCCGCAGCCGTGCGGGGTCGGTGATCGTGTACGGCGTGAAGGACGCGAGTGCGCCCGCGCAGTACTCCTCCTGGAACTCCGGGTCCCCGTGCGCCAGCAGGGCGAGCCCGACCCCGGTGGCGTGCAGCGGCCAGCGCGCGCCGACGCGGATGTGCACACCGACCGCCGACCGCCCCGACAGCCACTCGATGTAGACGACGTCCGTGCCGTCCCGCACCGCCAGCTGCACGTTCTCGTGCGTCGCCTCGTACAGGTCCTCCAGGTACGGCAGCGCGATCTGCCGCAGGGCGAGGCCGCGCGGCGCCAGTGCGGCGATCTCCCAGAGCCGGAGCCCGACGTGGTAGACGCCGGACTCGTCCCGTTCCAGGGCTCCCCACTCGGTGAGCGCGCCCACCAGCCGGTGCGCGGTGGTCAGGCTCAGTCCGGCCCGTCGGCTGATGTCCGTCAGGCACAGGGCCGGGTGCTCGTGGTCGAAGGCCGCGAGGACGGACAGCAGCCGGTCGGTCGCGGTCGGGGCGGCGCCGCCCGCGTGAGCGGAGCCGAGGACTCGGGGCAGTGCGGTCATGGCCGGGTGTCTCCCGGGTGGGCGAGGTCGTAGGGGCGGGGGTAGGCGGCCGGGCGGTACGGGACGTAGCGGGGATCCGCCGTCGGATCCGCCGCTGTGGCGCGGGAGTTGAGGGCGGCGGGCGAGGTGTCCCAGCGGCCCGTGTCCAGGCGGTGTTCCAGGGCGTGCAGGGCGGCCAGGGTCTCGCCGGGGGTGAACGTGCAGTGGCCGGGGGCGTCGACGTAGGCCTGACGGAACAGCGGTCCGGAGCCGGCCGCGCCGGCCGCCCGCCGGTAGGCGCTCTCCGACTGCACCGGTATCAGCGCGTCACCGGTCGTGTGGATGTTCAGCTGCGGGTCGGCCAGTCGGCCGGAGAGCACACTGGTGTTCCGCATCCACCGTACGGCCGGCTGATCGGCGGAGATCCGGGGTGCCCGGCCCAGGGCCGAGAGGTCGGTACGCAAGGACAGTCCTGCCTCCTTGTAGAGCTCCTTCACCTCTTTGTACAGCGGGGACCGGGTGAGCATGGCGGTGTAGTCGACACCGGCGTTCCACGACGGGTTGCCGCCCGCCCGGCTCTCGGCCTCCTGCCGCCAGCTGAACGCGGGCATCTGGAGCAGGCCCCGGACGGCGGTGTACTGGTTGGCCTGCTGGGTTTCCCAGTCCGTGGGCCCCGGCTCGGTCTGCGAGGCGTCGTTGTAGCCGGGGATGTTGTGCAGGGCGGCGGCGAGGGCGATCCGGGCCCGGCCCTCGGGGGTCTGCTGGGCGGCGTCGACCTTCGAGGTGAGCGCCTTCCCGGCGGCGACCGCCTCCGGCTGGCCGGCGAAGCCCGTGAGCCGGATCCCGGAGTCCGGTGCGAGGAGCGTGCGCAGCGCGAACACCGGGTCCAGGGTGCTGTTCCAGTTGGCGACGCCGCCCTGCACCAGCCCGCACATCGACAGCGAGCCGTCGAACCGGCCGGCGTGCCGCTCGGCGAGCATCGTCGTGACGAACCCGCCGTACGAGGTGCCCCAGGCGAGCGTCCGCCGGGCCGCCCCGAACTTCTCGGTGAACAGATCCAGCGTGGCGAGCTGGTCCGGCACCGCCTCGGTGACGGCCCAGCCGTTCGTCGCGTACGAGGAGCCGATCAGGGCGTAGCCCTCGGCCAGCAGCTTGTCCCGGGCGGCCGCACCCGGAGTGTTCTGGGCCGGGTTGGGGGCTCCGGCCGGGGAGTAGCCGTGGCTGTACAGCAGCACCGTGCCGTTCCAGGACGCGGGGACGTCCATCACGTACGCGGCACCGGAGGGGAGCCGGCCCTCCAGGTGGCTGTCCGTGGCGGCGGCCTGCGCCGGCAGCGCGGTCGCGAGGGACAGGCAGGCGGTCAGTAAAGCGAGGCGGATCCTCAACGCGGGGTCCCTTCCAGGGTGGGGGCGGTGGGCGCGGGGGAGTCGAGGGCGTCGGTGTGCGTCTCGCGCAGGCGCCACACGGTGACGGCGGTGATCGCCGCGCCCGCGCACAGCAGCAGCGAGACGGGCGTGCTTCCGCCCCCGTACGAGGCGAGGAGGCTGCCGGCGATGAGCGGGGAGAACCCGGCGCCGATCAGGGTGGCCGCCTGGTAGCCGAGGGAGGCACCGGTGTAGCGGACGCGGGTGCCGAACATCTCGGTGAGCAGGGCGCCGAGCGGCCCGTACATCGTGGACTGGGCGACACCGTGACCGAGGGCGAGGGCGAGGATCAGCAGTCCGGGCGAGCCGGAGTCGACCAGCGCCAGCACGGGGAAGGCGAGCGCGGCCGAGGCGACCGCTCCGGCGAGCACGACGGGCCGGCGGCCGACCCGGTCCGACAGCGCGGACGCGGCGGGCAGGACGACGAGGGCCACGCAGGAGGCGACGGTCACCGCGGTCAGTACCTGCGGGCGGGTGTACCCCTCGTCGACGGCGTAGGAGATCATGAAGCTCGTCAGCAGCGACTGGGCGGTGAACGCGCCGATGCCGACGCACGCGGCCAGCAGTACGGGCTTCGGACGGCGCAGCACCTCCACGATCGGCGGCTTGTCCACCGGTTGCCGCTTGACCTGGGCGAACAGCGGGCTCTCGGCGACCTTGAGGCGCACGAACAGCCCGACGGCCAGCAGCACGATGCTCAGCAGGAACGGCACCCGCCAGCCCCAGGAGCGGAACTCGTCGTCGGGCAGCCCGGCGACGATGGTGACCACACCGGCCGACAGCACGGAACCGAGCGGGGCGCCGAGCTGGGTGAAGCTGGACCACAGACCGCGCCGGGAACCCTGCGCGTGCTCGGCGTGCTCGACGACCATGAGCATCGCGCCGCCCCACTCGCCGCCGATCGCGATGCCCTGCACCACGCGCAGGGCGACCAGCAGGATGGGGGCCCAGACGCCGATCGCGTCGTACGTCGGCAGCAGGCCGATGAGGAAGCTGCCCGAGCCCATCAGGACCATGGTCAGCAGCATCATCGACTTGCGGCCGATCCGGTCGCCGAAGTGGCCGAAGACGATGCCGCCGAGCGGGCGGGCGAGATAGCCGGCGGCGAAGGTGCCGAACGCCGCGATGGTGCCGACCGCCGGGTCGGCCCGGGGGAAGAACAGCTCGCCGAAGACGAGCGCGGCGACCGTGCCGTAGACGAGGAAGTCGTAGAACTCGACGGCCGTTCCGAGCAGGCCGGAGACGGCCACGCGGCGCAACTGCCGCGAATCGGGGGCAGGTTGAGCGGCAGAAGGGGATGGCTGCACGGGAGCTCCCTGGGGACGGGTCTCGGTTGGCCGATGAAGTTATGCATCCATCGTGCAGCCGTCAATCATTTGCACAACATCAGTTCAGTCCGTCCTCGGCGATCCGCAGCAGCAGCCCGTGCAGCGCGTCCCGCTCGGCCGGGTCCAGCGGGCCCAAAAGCTCGTTCGTCACCCGCTGGCCGGCCTCGTCGGTGTCGCGCAGGAACGCGCGGCCCTTCTCGGTCAGCGCGACGATCCGGCTGCGGCGGTCGTCGGGGGAGGGGCGGCGCTCGGCGAAGCCCTGCTTCTCCAGGTCGTCGACCAGGCCGACGATCGCGCTCGGGTCGTAGCCGAGCCGGGTGCTCAGCTCGCGCTGGAGGGCGCCCTCGGAGGTGGCGAGGAAGCGCAGTACCGCGTAGTGGCGCAGGCGCAGGCCCGACTCCTGGAGGCAGGAGTTGAAGAGCTGTCCCGAGCGCAGGCCCAGGCGGTACAGCAGGTAGCCCGTGTCGGCGTGCAGCCCGCGCATCCACGGCTCGTGCGCGTCGATGGGCTTCGGGGTGACGTTCTGGCGTGTGATGACGGGCTCCCTGTGCTCGGCGCTTCCTGGGATCCCAGCATCTCGCACCTTTGGGTCGCCAACAACTATTGACGTCAACAATTATTGCTCTTAGCTTCGATCTCGAAGTCGAACCCGTGTGAAGGGACCCACCCGTGCCCAGCATCGATCTCTCCGGCAAGGTCGCCGTCGTCACCGGCAGCGGCCGGGGCCTCGGCCTCGCCTACGCGCACGCCCTGGCCGCCCACGGCGCATCCGTCGTCGTCAACGACGTCGACGAGGCCGTGGCCGAGGCGGCCGTGAAGTCCATCACCGAGGCGGGCGGCAAGGCAGTGGCGGAGGTGGTCCCGGTCGGCACCTCCGAGGCCGCCGAGCGGCTGGTGAACCGCGCGGTCGAGGAGTTCGGCCGGTTGGACGTCCTCGTCACCAACGCGGGCATCCTCCGCGACAAGGTGCTGTGGAAGATGACCGACGACGACTTCGACGCGGTGATCACCACCCATCTCAAGGGCACCTTCACCTGCGCCCGCGCCGCCGCCGTCCGGATGCGCGAGCAGGGCGAGGGCGGCTCGCTGATCCTGGTCGGCTCCCCGGCCGGCCAGCGCGGCAACTTCGGCCAGACGAACTACGCCGCCGCCAAGGCCGGCATCGCGGCCATGGCCCGCACCTGGTCCATGGAGCTGGGCCGCGCGAACATCACCGTCAACGCGATCGTGCCGGTCGCCGCGACCGCGATGACCGAGACGATCCCGGCCTTCGCCCCGTACATCGAGGCCATGAGGAACGGCGAGCCGCTGCCGGACTTCCTGCGCAAGGGCGAGGGCTTCGGCACCCCCGAGGACTGCGCCGCCCTGGTCCCGTTCCTGGCCTCCGAGGCCGCGCGCGGCATCACCGGGCAGGCCATCGGCATCGGCGGCGACAAGGTGGCACTCTGGTCGCATCCGCAGGAGATCAGGGCGGCCTACGCCGACGGCGGCTGGACCCCCGGCACCCTCGCGGACGCCTGGCCCACCTCGGTCGGTGCCGAACTGCAGTCGGTCGGCATCCCGGCACCGAAGTTCCCGGAGGCGTGATGGACCTGAACGACCTCGTCGCGATCGACGTCCACACCCACGCCGAGGTGTCCTCCAAGGGCCACTCCTCCCTGGACGACGACCTGCACGACGCCTCCTCGGCCTACTTCAAGGTCGAGGGCAAGCGGAAGCCGACCCTGGAGGAGACCGCCGCGTACTACCGCGAGCGGAGGATGGCCGCCGTGATCTTCACGGTCGACGCCGAGTCAGCCACCGGCACGGCGCCCGTCCCGAACGAGGAGGTCGCCGAGGCCGCCGCCGCCAACGCCGACGTCCTCATCCCCTTCGCCTCCATCGACCCCTTCCGCGGGAAGGCGGGGGTGAAGCAGGCCCGCCGCCTGGTCGAGGAGTACGGGGTGAAGGGCTTCAAGTTCCACCCCAGCATCCAGGGCTTCTTCCCCAACGACCGCTCGGTGGCCTACGACCTCTACGAGGTGATCGAGGAGACCGGCACCATCGCCCTGTTCCACACCGGCCAGACCGGCATCGGCGCCGGCGTGCCCGGCGGGGGCGGCATCCGGCTCAAGTACTCCAACCCGCTGCACGTCGACGACGTCGCCGCCGACTTCCCGCACCTGAAGATCATCCTGGCGCACCCGTCGTTCCCCTGGCAGGACGAGGCCCTGGCCGTCGCCACGCACAAGCCGGGCGTGCACATCGACCTGTCCGGCTGGTCGCCGAAGTACTTCCCGCCGCAGCTCGTGCAGTACGCGAACACGCTGCTGAAGGACAAGGTGCTCTTCGGCTCCGACTTCCCCGTCCTCACCCCCGACCGCTGGCTCGCCGACTTCGACAAGCTGACGATCAAGGAAGAGGTCCGGCCGAAGATCCTCAAGGAGAACGCCGCCCGTCTGCTCGGGCTGACGAAACCGTAAGGGGCGTGACATGCGCAACGAGGGACTGGGGTCATGGCCCGCACGCCGGGCCCGCAAGACCCCGCACCGCACCGCCCTGATCCACGGCGACACCACCCGCACCTACGCCGGCCTGTACGACCGCACCACCCGCCTCGCCCACGCCCTGCGCGAGAGGGGCGTGCGCCGCGGCGACCGCATCGCCTACCTCGGCCCGAACCACCCCTCCTACCTGGAGACCCTGTTCGCAGCCGGCACGCTCGGCGCGGTCTTCGTCCCCCTCAACACCCGCCTGGCCGGCCCCGAGATCGCCTACCAACTCGCCGACTCCGGCGCCAAGGCCCTCGTCTACGGTCCCTCGCACGCCGGTCTCGTCGCGGGACTCCCGGGCAGCACGGACGTCCGTACGTACGTCGAAGTGGGCGCCGAGTACGAGGAGGCGCTGGCCTCGGCCTCCCGGGAGCCCATCGACACGCCCGTCGCCCCCGACGACACCTGCATCATCATGTACACCTCTGGGACGACCGGCCGTCCCAAGGGCGCGATGCTCACCCACGGCAACCTCACGTGGAACGCGATCAACGTCCTCATCGACCACGACCTGGTCGCCGACGAACGCGCGCTGGTCTCCGCCCCGCTGTTCCACACCGCAGGGCTGAACATGCTGACCCTCCCGGTCCTGCTGAAGGGCGGCACCTGCGTCCTGGTCGAGGCCTTCGACCCGGACGCCACCTTCGATCTGATCGAACGGCACCGGATCACCTTCATGTTCGGGGTGCCCACGATGTTCGACCAGGTGGCGCGGCACCCGCGCTGGCCGGACGCCGACCTGACGTCGCTGCGCATCCTGACCTGCGGCGGCTCCCCGGTCCCGACCCCGCTGATCGCGGCGTACCAGAGGCGCGGCCTGACCTTCCTCCAGGGCTACGGCATGACCGAGGCCGCCCCCGGCACGCTGTTCCTGGACGCCGAGCACGCCGTCGGCAAGGCGGGTTCCGCGGGTGTGCCGCACTTCTTCAGCGACGTACGCGTCGTACGGCCCGACCTCGCGCCGGTCGATGTCGGCGAAGTGGGCGAGGTCGTGGTGCGCGGGCCGCACGTCATGCCCGGCTACTGGGGGCTGCCCGAGGAGACGGCCGCGTCCTTCGCGGACGGCTGGTTCCGCAGCGGCGACGCCGCCCAGATCGACGAGGACGGCTACGTCTACATCGTCGACCGCATCAAGGACATGATCATCTCCGGTGGCGAGAACATCTACCCCGCCGAGATCGAGGACCAGCTCCTCGCCCACCCCGACATCGTGGAGTGCGCGGTGATCGGGGTGGCGGACGACAAGTGGGGCGAGGTGCCCCGCGCGGTCGTCGTCCCCCGCGAAGGCGCCGCACTCGACCCCGACGAGGTCCTCGCGTCGCTCGCCGGCCGCCTCGCCAAGTACAAGATCCCGAAGTCGGTCGTGGTGGCGGACGAACTGCCCCGCACCGCCTCCGGGAAGCTCCTCAAATCCCGTGTGCGCAAGCGCTACGGCACCGACTCCCAGTGAAGGACGGCTCCATGAGCATCACCGTCAACGGCCTCGACGAACTGAAGAAGCTCGCGGGCAGCGACCTCGGCACCAGCGAGTGGATCGAGGTCACGCAGGAGCGGATCGACACCTTCGCCGACGCGACCGGGGACCACCAGTGGATCCACGTGGACCCCGAGAAGGCCAAGGAGGGGCCCTTCGGCGCCCCCATCGCGCACGGCTACCTCACGCTCTCCCTCTTCATCCCGCTGTTCACCGAGCTCCTGGACGTCCAGGGCGTGACGACGAAGGTCAACTACGGCCTCAACAAGGTGCGTTTCCCCTCCCCGGTGAAGGTCGGCTCCCGCATCCGGCTGACGGCGAAGCTCGCCGAGGTCGAGGAGGTGCCGGGCGGCGTGCAGATCACGGTCGACGGCGCCATCGAGATCGAGGGCGGCGGCAAGCCGGCCGCGGTGCTCCAGAGCCTGTCGCGGTTCTACGCCTGAGGCCGCGCGGGCACCAGGTCGAGAAGACGTTCCGAGGCGTCACGCGCGAGCGGTGAGAGCCGGTCGTGCACGGCCCGGAACGTCTTCTCGGCCTGTTCCGCCGGCCAGTCGTCCGGCAGGTGCTTGACCGGCAGGCGCGGATCGCGCCGGACGATGCGGAGCCACTCGGTCTGCAGCCGCAGCCGCAGCACGAGAGCGTCGTCGGCGTCCGGCAGCTCGTCCTCCCAGGGCTGCCAGCGCCGTACGAACGCCTCGTAGCGCCCGGCGAGATCGGACAGCTCCCACGTCTCCTCGATCATCTGCCCGATGTCCGTCCCGGCGTCGGCGTGCGCGCGGAAGACCTTCACATGGGCGGACAGGCCGAGCTCGGCGACCAGCGCCGACACGTCGACCTCGCCCGGCGCGATCCACAGGCCGTTGAACAGCGGGCCGAAGCCGCTCCAGGTCAGCTGGGAGCGCAGGTCGTGGCGCTGGCGCTGCCAGGACTCGGGCAGGGAGAAACCGAGCAGGGTCCAGGTGCCGTCCCAGTGCCGGTTGACGGCGCCGGTCTGCCAGATGCGCCGCTCGCCGTCGCGCAGCACGGCCTCCGAGCGCTCGGTCAGCCCGAAGTACATCCGGCGGCCCTCGCGCTGGCGGCGCAGCAGGTCACGGTTGACCATCCGGGTCAGCGTCGAGCGGGTCGCCTGCTCGCCGATCCCGGCGCGGGCGAACACGTCGATGACACTGCCCGAGTACACGCAAACATCGCGCCCGAGCACCTGGTCGCCCAGGAACGTCAGCATGAGGGACTGGGGCCGCAGCGACTCTTCACCGGTCACGCGGCCCACCGTACCTCCGTACCTCCGCTCGATCAGTCCGTGACCTGCTGGTACGCGTGGACGGCCGTCGACACCGCGCACACGCCCGGCGGGATCACCTGCGCCCGCAGGGTGCCGCTGTTCGCGTCGTAGTCGACGCCCTCCGTCTCGAAGATGCCCGTGCACACGCTGCGCTGCGGCAGCGCGAAGAGGCTCGTCACCGTGCCGGTGACCGGCTGCCCGTCCGGCTTGTGGGGCAGATCGATCTGGAGCAGCGGCCGGATCTCCGGGAAGAGGGTGCCCGAGGCGTCGTTCGAGGCGCACAGCAGGCGGGTCTCGGTGACGAAGTCACAGCCCTGGATGTCACGCACCGGCTTGTCCAGGGTGATCTGCCCGGCCTCCCTCAGCTCGCCGCCGGTGGGCGGTGTGGAGGGGTTGAGCAGGGGTGCCGGGAACACCTGGAGCCGGTTCTGCGCGCCCCACTCGCCCGAGACCAGCCACTGACCGTCGGGCGAGACGGCGGCGAAGGAGTTGTTCAGCTTCTCGCCCGGGTTCAGCGGGTGGACGTACTCGTAGCGCTTCCCGGCCGGGGTGGTGACCGCGAACATCTTCGACGTGGCCGTGTCCGATCCCTGGTAGGCGTCGAAGACATGGCCGCGCGCGATGTCCGGGTCGCCTATGTGGTTCCAGCCCTTGACCCGCAGGCCCAGCGGGATGGAGGCCAGCCCGCGGTACAGCAGGGAGCCGTCCGCGCGGCTGGCCAGGCCCTGCCCGCCGCCGAGGGTGTCGGTGTACGACGTGCCGGTCTCGGCCCACTGCGGGGCACCGGCGGCCGAGGCCGTGCCGGCACCCAGCGTGAGGGCACCTAATAAGGCGGTGGCGGCGAGCAGTTGACGTCTCATCAGGTCAGGCACCTTCCACGTCGACGAATACCGGGTTCGCATAGAACCACGTATCCGCCCACGGGTCACCGTCCCCGGGCGCGTGCGGAACCGGTCCGTGCGGGTCGACCGAGGCGCCGAGGTAGCCGGTGCCGTGCCGGTTGCCGTCGCTGCCGCGCAGCCGGACGTAGAAGGACTCCTCACCCGCGGTCAGCGGGATGCGCAGCGTGTAGGTGCCCGTGCGGCCGGAGACGTCCTGCGAGCGGACGACGCGGGTGTCGGGGGCCTTCCAGGTGTCACGGTCGGCGACCGGGCCGCGCACCGCGCCGCGGATGACGTCCACGTGCGCCAACTCCGGCAGGATCCCCTGCGGGTTGGGCCGTGAGGCGGTCGTCACGGTGATGTTCAGGGTGAGCTTCTCGCCCTTGCGGACCCGCAGCCGGCCGCCCAGCGTCACGCCCCGGCCCCGGTCGCCGTCCCGCTTCAGCCGGACGTCGAGCCCGTCGAGCAGATGCCCGTGGTCGAGCCAGACCCGGCCCGCGCGCAGGCCCGCCATGACCGCACGGTAGCCGTAGCGGGTCACGCCCACGTGCGTACGGCTGAACTGCCCGGGCCAGAAGTCGCTGCCCGGCTGCGGGGTGTCCGTGTTCACCGGGTCGGGCAGCTTCCCGGTGCTGTCGAAGGTCTGGCCGGGCTGCCAGTCGCCGTTCTTCCAGGTGTCGAAGACGATCCGGTGGGCGTCGGAGTTGGTGGTGACCGAGAACAGCCGCCCCTCGGCGAGCATCGAGTCCCACAGGCCGCCGACGGTGGCGGTCGCCCAGTCGAAACCGCCGTACGTCACATAGGCGTCCGCCGGGTAGCCGGGCCAGGACTGCGCGGACGGCTTGTTCTCGTACTCGCCGCGGATCGAGGCGGCGCCACGCCAGCCGGGGATGGCGGCGCCCTGGGCGCCCGGCGCGCCCTCCATGCCGATCATGATCCCGGGCGCCGCGTCCCGCCAGGCGCGCATCTCGTGCGGGGAGTCGATGCCCAGGCGCATGGGGTGGTTGGCGAGGACCAGAACGTCGTCGACGTAGCCCGAACGGCGCTGCTCGGCCAGCCACTTGAGGGCCTTGACGGCGTGTGCCTCGTTGCGGGCGGTGTCCGCGTCGGCGGGGCCGCCCTTGTCGTAGCCGAGGAGCTTGCCGTCGTAGGCGCGCTCGAACCAGGTGAGCAGATCCACCTCGTTCCGGCCGGGCGGGGTGAAGACCGTGCAGTGCTCGGCCGCCGGGATGTACCACTCCAGCCCCTGGAAGATCAGCTGACGCGGGTTCTCCGCCCGGGCGTCCAGGATCTCCTGGTGCTCCAGGGCGGCCCCGAAGTCGGCGTGCCCGAAGTTGGAGTGCTCGGTGAACACCATCCAGTCCAGGCCGTACTTCGCCCCTGCGGCGGCCAGTTGGGAGAAGGTGTACTTGGCGTCGTGGCTGTAGACGGAGTGGATGTGGTGGTCGCCGACGAGGTAGGCCAGGCGGGGGTCCTCGCCGCCCGGCCGTTCGCCGTCGCCGTCGGCGGCCAGGGCCGGGGTCGCCGCCGAGCCCAGGGCGAACGCGGCGCCGAACAGGCCCGCGCGGCGCAGGAGCCCGCGGCGGGAGGCGCCCTGCGCATCGAGGGCCGCGGGGGAGACGGACGGGTCGGCCCAGGCGGGCAGCTGCTGCTCTGTCATGAGAGTTCCCTGGGAGGTCAGTGGTTCATGAAGGAGGTGACGGGAAGCGCCCGGGCGACGATCCGGACGTCGCCGAGCCGGCCGTGGAAGATCTGGTCGATCTTGCCGGCGTACTCGTAGCCGCCGAGCAGCCACGGCAGGCCGACGGAGGTGATGCCGACGGACGACGCCTTGGGGTTGCGGACGACCGGGCAGCCCTCGACGTACAGCGTGGTGTGCCTGCCGTCGTTGACGACCGCGAGGTGCCACCAGGTCTCCAGCGGGGTCTCCTGGCCCCAGTTGGTGGCGATGCCCTGCTGATTGAGCGGCCGCATCGCCCACTGCGGCTCACGGTCGTTGGACAGCGACAGCGTGGCCAGCGGCTCGTCGGGGTCGTCGGCGGTCTTCCCGGCGGTGCCGCCCGTGCCCGTGCGGCCGACCAGGCCCGACCAGGCATTGTGGTCCGGGTCCCAGTCGGCGGGCAGCCGGTAGAACGCCTCGATGGTGTAACCGTCCTCGAACGTGGCCGAGTTGAGCGGGGCACCGTCGACCGTGCGCAGGTAGGCGCCCTTCAGCGGGGACTTGAAGCCCTGGAACTCCAGGCTGCCGTGCCCCGGCTGGTCGGGGTGATGGTCCGCCGACCAGCCCAGCGCACCGCCGCCCACCGTGACGAGCGAGAGGTCGTTGCCCCGCCCCGACAGGTCCCGGACCGTGCCGGCCGTGCCGTCGACGGGTTTCTCGAATCGCCAGTACGCCGCGGTGCCAGGGACCAGCATCTTCGAGACGGGCCGCGCGGGACGGGCGGGCACGGGCGCGAAGCCGGAGAAGCGCTCCGCGAAGTCGATCTCGACGGAGAACCGGTCGGCGTCGCCGCTCAGCTCCATCTCCTGCCGCTCCAGCTCGTTGAGCCCCTTCCCCGCCCGGCCCAGGATCCACGGCGAGACGGTCTCCACGTCGATGACGTTCCGGTCCAGGTCGAACCGGTAGAGGCGGATCATCGCCGCGCCGCCGAAGTAGCGGTTCTGGTAGTTCGTCAGATGCAGATGGACATCGTGCCCGGCCGCGTTCTTGCGCGTCGCGCGGGCGGCGGGCCAGTAGTGCCCGTTGAGCGTGAGGAAGATCTGGTCGTGGTCCTCGATCAGCTGGTCCCAGAGCTGCTGCCCGTAGTCCGACAACGAGTCGTCCTCGACGACCAGTTCGTGCGTCGTGAGGATCACGGGCGTCTTCGGATGCCGCGCCATGACCTCCTTCGCCCACGCGTAGCCCTGCGGCGACAGCCGCCAGTCCAGCGCGAGCACCAGCCACTCCCGGCCGCCCGCGGTGAACAGGTGGAAGGTGTTGTAGCCGTCCGGGGAGGCACCGCCGAACGTCCGCTGCCCCTTGAACCGCTCGGGCCCGAAGGCGTCCAGATACGGCGTCGCACCGCGCTGGTCGGTCGTCGACGACTTCACGTCGTGGTTGCCGGCCAGGACGCTGTAGCCGACGCCCCGCCGGTCCAGCAGCGAGAACGCCTCGCCGATCGCCGCGAACTCCTCCTGCGCGCCGTTCTGGGTGAGGTCCCCCAGGTGGGACAGGAAGACGAGGTTCTCCTCCCTGCCGTGCTCCAGCAGATAGCGCAGCGACGCCTCGACCGGCGCCTTGTCGATGCTCGGCCCGTCGAAGAGGTACTGCGTGTCCGGCATCACGGCGAGCGTGAAGCGGCGGCTGCGCGGGTCGGGGCGCCAACTCGCCGGTGCCGCCCGGGCGGTGACGGCCGGCAGCGCGGCCACCGCCGTGGCGGTCGCGCCGAGCAGGGCGGTGGCGCGCAGGAAACCGCGTCTTCCGGCACCGGCCTGGGGGGCCTCGCCCAGGTCGTGATCATGCGAAGTGCACACAGGGGCTCCATGAAGGGTGACGGGGAGGGAGTCTCGGAGAACTCGGCGGAGGCGACAGGGAGGGAGTCTCGGAGAGGTCGGAGAAGGTGACAGGGGAGGGAGGAGAACTCAGAGAACGCGCAGCGTCCAGCTCCAGCGATGGACGCCCGCCGCGACGAGGTAGGAGGCGAAGGTGTCGGGCCCGCACGAAGCCGTGCCGAGACCGCGGTGTGCCGCGTCGATGTGCACCACGCACCCCGCCCGCGACACCAGTTCGTCGGGATGGGCGGCCGAGGCGAGGTCGGCCGCGCGATGGCGGGTCACACAGACCTGGCGGGGCCGGTCCAGCCGCACTGCGAGCCCGGTCGCGTCCGGCGCGGACAGCGTGAACCGCCGCACGCCGTGCCGCCCGCCGCTCTCCTGGGGCCGCAGATAGGGCGTGAACAGCTCGTCCACCGGCAGCGAGTGGTGGCCGACGGGCGCGCCCGCGCCCCGGTCCGGATACGACTCCCAGGGGCCCTGCCCGAACCACTCCAGGAGGTTCAGCCCGGCGGCCGTCTCGAAGACCGACCCGACCCGGGCCACGTCGTCCAGCGCCTCGGGCAGCTCGGCGCACTCCTCCACGAGCAGCCCGCCCTCGACCGCCGTGAACACCTGCTCGTGCCGGACGGTCCCGCCCGGGCCGAGGTGGTCGGAGACGACCGCCACCCGCCCCGGGTCCCGCCGTACGGCGACGACCTTGCGGGTGAGCGCGTCGAGACCCCAGTCCCGCCAGCGGGCCGCCATGCCGCCCAGTTCGTCGTTGTCGGTGGGCGCCCGCCACAGCGACAGCGTGGGTCCGGCCGTCAGCAGCGGATGGACCAGCAGCCCGTCCTCGTCGACCTCCACGGCGCGGTGCGTGACGGGGGCGTGCCTCGTCGGGGGCGCGTGCCGCAGCCGTACCTGGGGCAGGCACACGACTGTGCCGCGCGGCGCCCACGGCTCGTCCCGGGTCGTCGTGACCCGCAGCGTCAGCCACGCCTCGCCGCCGTCCTCCGGCAGCTCGAAGGGCAGCGGTACGGCGGCCGTCTCGCCCGGCCGCAGATCGGGCAGCTCGGCGGGGGCGGTCCGGGTGCCGCCGTCGGCGAGGGCCAGCTGCCACTCGCCGGACAGCCAGTCCAGGCCCCGGAAGTGCTGGTGGTTGCCCAGGACGACGCCCTCGTGCCGGAAGCACTCGATGCGCAGCGGCGCGGCGATCTCCCGGTGCTCGAACATCACGGGCTTGGGGGTGCGGTCGGGGAAGACGACACCGTCGGCGATGAAGGCGCCGTCGTGGTCGGTCTCCCCGAAGTCGCCGCCGTACGCCCAGCGGTGCCCGGGCGCGGCGACACCGTTGTCGTAGAGCCCGGCGCCCCCACGCCCGGCCGGTCTGCCGTCGTTCACACGCTGGAGGATGCCGTGGTCCCAGAACTCCCAGATGAACCCGCCCTGAAGACCCGGGGTGGCCTCGATGGCCTCCCAATGGTCGGCGAGCGTGCCGTTGCTGTTGCCCATGGCGTGCGAGTACTCGCACTGGATGAGCGGCTTGGTCTGCGTCCCGGACATGGCGTGCGCCAGGCACTCCTGAAGCGGGGCGTACATGGGGCAGGCGATGTCGGAGGCCAGGTCAGGGTCGGCCCAGCCGCGCTTGGCCGCGCCCTCGTACTGCACGGGCCGGGTCGGGTCGTGCCGGCGTACCCAGCCCGCCGCCGCGTCGTGGTTCGCGCCGTAGTCGGACTCGTTGCCCAGCGACCAGATGATGACGGACGGATGGTTCTTGTCCCGCAGCACCATCCGCGCGACCCGGTCCACGAAGGCGCCCAGATAGCGCGGGTCGTCGGCGATCTCGTGCGCGTGGTCGTGGGACTCGATGTCGGCCTCGTCGACGACGTAGAAGCCGAGCTCGTCGGCCAGGTCGTACAGGGCCGGGTCGTTCGGGTAGTGCGCGGTGCGGATCGCGTTGAAGCCGAACCGCTTCAGCAGGACGAGGTCCGCGCGCATGTCGTCGTACGACACGGTCCGGCCGGTCAGCGGATGGAAGTCGTGCCGGTTCACGCCCCGGATGAACACGCGCTCGCCGTTGACCAGCAGGTCCCGGCCGATGATCTCGACGTCACGGAAGCCGGTCCGGTGGTGCGAGCTGTCGGCGACCGTGCCGTCGGCGCGGTGCAGCCGGACGGTCAGGCCGTACAGCTCGGGCGTCTCGGCGGTCCAGGTGCGCACGTCCGGCACGGCGGTCCGCAGCCGGACCTCGCCGAGGAAGGCGGAGACGCGCTCGTCCTCGGCGTTGGCCCGGTCGAACTCCGCGTCCTGCGTGAGCAGCGCCCCGTCCAGCTCCCCGCTGACGTACCAGCCCTCGGGCAGGGCGCCGCCCGCGTCCCGTACCAGGCAGTCGACGCGCAGGTCACCGTCGCGGCCGGCCCGCACGGTCACGTCCGCGAGATACAGCGGGTCGGTGGCGTACAGCAGCACCGAGCGCGTGATGCCGCCGTGCCACCACTGGTCCTGGTCCTCGATGTGCGAGGCGTCCGACCACTTCACCACCGTCAGCCGTACGGCGGCCCGCTCGCCAGGGCGTACGACGCCGGACAGGTCGAACTCGGCGGCCAGATGGGAGTCCTTGGAGATGCCGACGGGCCGCCCGTTCACGTGCACCAGCAGCACGCTCTCCGCGGCCCCGACCTGGAGCACGATCCGGCGCCCGGCCCACTCGGCGGGGACGTCGACCGCACGCTCGTACACGCCCGTCGGGTTGGCGGCGGGCACGCCCGGCGGGAACTCCGCGAACGGCATGCGGATGTTCAGGTACCGCGGAAGATCGTCCGTGCCCTGCATGGTCCAGACACCGGGGACGTACGACGACGACCAGACGTCCCCGAGCGGGGCGTCCGGCGCGGGCAGCAGCTGGAAGCGCCAGTCGCCGTCCAGGGATACGGCCCCGGCCCTCCGGTCCACGGCGCTCATGGGCAGGCGCCCCCAGGAGGTCACCTCGGGTGCTTCCCAGGGGCGCAGGGCGATCAGGGGATCGGGGAGTGCGTCGGTCATGACCATTCCGAAGTCGGTGGGGTGGGCCGGGGCAGGGCACGGCCCCGCAGGCCCCAGGCGGGGTCGACGGGGATGCCGAGACGGTCCAGGACGGTGGGCGCGATGTCGATCAGGCGGGGCGTGTCCAGCCGGGTGCCGCCGGGCATGCCGGGCTCCGAGAGGATGACGAAGACCTCCCGTTCGGCACGCGAGTCGCCGCCGTGGCCGCCGGTGTCGAGGTGACCGTGGTCCGTGGTGACGAGCACGGTCCAGTGCTCATGGGCCCGCCGCGCGTCGATCGCCTCCAGGAGCCGCCCGAGGTGGGCGTCCTGGGCGAGCAGGGCCCGGTCGTAGGCGGGGCTGAGGGGGCCCGTTGCGTGGCCGGCCTCGTCGGTGGCGCCGAAGTACACGAACACGACGTCCGGATCGTCCTCGGTGAGCCAGTGTGCGGCGGTGTCGGCGACGAGGTGGTCGGTGGTTTCGTAGCCGTCGGACTCGCCGTCGTAGCGCACCCGCCGGCCGATGGCGGGGCCGAGGACACCGCGGTCGAGCAGTTCCGGCCAGGACACCACGGCCGCGGTGCGCAGACCGGGCCGGGCAGTGGCGGCGCGGCTGAGGAAGTCGGGGTAGCGGGTGTAGTCGGCACCGAGGAAGTCGTTGCCGGTCACCCCGTGCCGGTCGGGCCACACCCCGGTCAGCACGCTCGACCAGCCGGGCCCGGAGTCGGTGTAGGCCGTGCCGGCCGACGGCCCGTCCTCGGCCCGGCCGTAGGGCAGCATGCTGGTGCCGTGGGCGCCGGTGGCCATCAGGCCGTGCAGCACGGGTGCGGTGGCGTGGGACCGGATCAGCCGGTCGTGGCGGAGCCCGTCCATGCCGACGACGAGCACCTTGGCGCGTGCGCTGCTGTCCGTCACTGCTTGCTTCCCTCGTCGCTCGTGTGTGCTGCACCGGCCCGATCGACCACGAGCTCGGGGCGGCTTGTCCGTTGTCGGCTGCCCGGACGCTGTGGCTGGTCGCGCCCACGCGGCGGAGCCGCATATCGACACAGCCCCGCGCCCCTTGAGGCGCGGCCCTCAGCTCCCCTGCACCGCTCCCTCGGTCGCCCCCGCGATGAAGCCGCGCGCGAAGATCGCGAAGACCACGACCAGCGGCAGGGCCGCCATGAGGACACCGGCCATGACCATGCTGTAGTCGGTGGTGTGGCCGACATGGAGCTGGGCGAGCTCCACCTGGAGCGTGACGTGGCTGGGGTCCGTGAGGACGATGAGCGGCCAGACGTAGTCGTTCCAGGCGTTGACGAAGGCGTAGATGGCCAGGAAGGACAGGGCGGGTTTGATCATCGGCAGCGCGATGTTCCAGTACTGGCGGAAGAACCCGGCGCCGTCGATGCGCGCGGCGTCGAGCAGTTCGTCGGGCACGCCGTTCTGTATGTACTGGTTCAGCCAGAAGATGCCGAAGGCGTTGGCGAGGGCCGGCAGGGCGAGGGCCTTGAGCATGCCGACCCAGCCGATCTCCGACATGAGGATGAACTGCGGCAGGACGGCCAGCTGGAGCGGCAGCATCATGAACACCAGCAGCGTGCCGAAGAGCACCTTGCGCCCGGGGAAGTCGAACTTGGCGAAGGCGAAGGCCGCCAGCGAGTCGATGAACAGCACCAGGGCGGTGGTGACGCAGGCGACGACGATCGTGTTGAGCATCGACCCGAAGAAGTCGATGGTGTTCAGCACGTGGCGGATGTTCTCCAGCAGGTGGGAGCCGAAGGTCAGCTTCGGCGGGCTCTTGTAGATGTCCTCGGTGGTGTTGGTCGCCATGACGATCGTCCACACGAACGGGAAGACCGAGATGAGGACGGCCAGAGCGAGGAGGATGTGCGCGGTCAGGCCCCTGGGGCGGCGCAGCCGCCGCGTGCCCGTGGCCGGCCGTGTCGTGTCCGCTGTCGTCATGACTTCCTCCCGCGCTGCACGAGGCGCCAGTTGATGACGACGAGCACCATGATCAGTACGAAGAAGGCCCACACGATGGCCGCGCCGTAGCCGTAGTCGTTGTTGAGGAAGGCCGACTGGTAGAAGTACAGCAGCGTGGTCAGGCCCGCCTGGCCCGGGCCGCCGAGGTTCTGGTTGGCGGCGTTGCTGGCGAAGAGGACCTGGGGTTCGCTGAAGCTCTGCAGGCCGTTGATGGTCGAGATGATGACGGTGAACAGGATGATCGGCCGCATGATCGGGATGGTGATCTGGAAGAACGTGCGGACGGGGCCGGCCCCGTCCATCTTCGCCGCCTCGTAGATCGAGGTCGGGATCGCCTGGAGACCGGCCAGGTAGATGATCATGTTGTAGCCGGTCCACATCCAGGTCATCAGCAGCGCGATGACCAGCTTGATCAGCCACGGGTTGCTCAGCCACGGGACGGGCGAGATGCCGACCGTGCCCAGGATCGCGTTGACCAGGCCGAAGTTGTTGCTGAACACCGCGCCGAAGAAGATCGCCACGGCGACGATCGAGGTGACGTTCGGCACGTAGAGGGCGATGCGGTAGAAGCCCTTGAAGCGGCGCACCGAATGCAGCAGCGTCGCCAGGACGAGGGCGCCGAAGAGCGTGGGGACGGTGGACAGGACCCAAATCGCCAGGGTGTTGCGGATCGACAGCCAGAAGACCGGGTCGTTCCAGAGGAACTCGAACTGCTGGAGGCCCACGAACTGCTTGGCGCCGAGGCCGTCGTAGCGCTGGAAGGCCAGATACAGCGAGTAGAGGACCGGGAAGAAGGAGAAGGCGATGAAGATCAGGTAGAACGGCGAGATCGCCAGGTACTGCCGCCAGTGCGACAGCACCCCGCGCCGGCTCGGCCGGACGGCGCCCGCGGGCGGGGTGCGTCGCGGGCGGAACCGGGCCGGGCCCGGCCCGCCGCGGTGCTCGGGCACCGTGGCGGGACCGGTGACCGGAGGTGATGACACCTCAGTTCACCCCCTGTCGCCGGGCGATCTGCTTGGCCTGGCTGACGGCGTCCTTCCAGGCGGCGTCGGGCTTCTTGCCCTTGGCCTCGATGTTGGTCAGCTCGGTGAAGTAGGGGGCCATGACCGCGGCGTCGGCGGGTGCCTCGTAGCTGACCGGGATGGCCTTGGCGGCCGGGCCGAAGACCTCGATGATCTTCTGCCCGCCGAAGAAGGCGTCGGCGCCCGTCATGGCGGGCATGGCGTACGAGGCCGGGGAGGCGGGGAAGATGGCGGCGTCGGTGAAGCCGCGGGCGTTGTTGGCCGGGCTGAGGATCCAGCTGATGATCTTGAATGCCTCTTCGGGGTTACGGCACTGCTTGGGCAGCGCCAGGTAGGAGCCGCCCTGGTTGGCCGGTCCGCCGGGCGTGGCACAGACCCGCCACTTGCCCTTGGTGCCCGGGGCGGCCTGCTCGATGTCCAGCGCGTGCCAGGCCGCGCCGAGTTCGGTGCCGAGGTTCTTGCCGATGGCGGCGTTCCAGGTCTGGTCGTTGATCCTGGCGTCGATGCCGAGCGTGTAGGGGCGGATCGCCGTGGTCCACGCGCCGCGGATGTGGTCCTGGTCGCCGATGAAGTGGTTGTTCTCGTCGATGAACCGCTTGGTGCCCTGGCCGACCGCGATGTTGAACACCGAGCCCATGTTGTTGATCAGGTAGGTGCCGGGCACGGCCTTCTTCAGCTCGGAGCCGAGCGCGAAGTAGTCGTCCCAGCTCCCGGCCTCGGCGGCGACCTTGTCGGGGTCGGTGGGCAGCCCGGCCTTGCGGAACAGGTCCGCGCGGTAGAAGAGCGCGGTGGGACCGATGTCGATCGGGAACCCGATCTGCTTGCCGTCCTCCGTCTGGGCGAGCTTGGTCTTCCAGTCCAGGTACTGCGACGAGATCTTCTTGAAGCCCAGGTCGTTCAGGTCGAGGAAGCGGTCGGCGTTGGGCAGGAAGGATGCGATGTCCTCGCCCTTGATGCCGGTGATGTCGGGCACGGAGCTGCCCGCCGCGAGCGTGGTGGTGAGCTTCTGCTTGAAGTCGCCGCCGATGGAGGCGGCCGTCAGCTTGACCTGGCTGCCGAAGTGCTTCCTGGCCTCCGCGACCACCTTGTCGCTCAGTGCGCCACCCCAGTACCACATGGTGAGGCTCTTGCCGTTCTTGGTACCGCCCGATCCCGAACCGCCGCCGCATGCGACGGTCAGGCCGGAGGCGGCCGCGGTGAGCGCGGCGGCCTGGAGGAAGCCTCTACGAGAAAGGTCCACGGGTCACTCCTGTTTTTCCTGTTCGTGGTGCCGAGGTGTGGGTGAGGGTCAGTGCTGCCGTGCGGGAGGGGTGACGGGGGCGTACGCGACCGGCGGCCCGGGGTTATCCGGGAGCCGGTCCGCCAGGAAGCCGTAGGCCCGCTTCAGATCGGGGTCGGTCAGTGAGCGCCACCAGCGGTCGACGCCGTACCAGCCGGGGGCGGCCAGCGCCCCGCCGTGGTGCCGGACCGACAGCCCGGCGGCGAGCACCGCGAACCGCAGCCGTTCCGTGAGCGGCCAGCCGCCGAGCGAGGCGGTGACGAACGCGGCGCCGAAGACGTCCCCGGCGCCCGTCGCGTCCAGCACCTCGACGTCGAGGGCGGGCACGTCGGCGTACTCGCCGGTCGTCTGGTCGACGGCCACCGCGCCGTCCCCGCCCCGGGTGACGACCGCGACCGGCACCAGCTCGGACAGCGTGCCGAGCGCGGCCACCGCGCTGTCCGTGCGGGTGTAGGCCATGGCCTCCGTCTCGTTCGGGAGGAAGGCGTGGCACAGCGCGAGCTGGTCCAGGAGGGCCGTCGACCACTCCTGGCTGGGGTCCCAGCCGACGTCCGCGTAGATCTGCGTGCCGCCCGCGGCGGCCTTGGCGAGCCAGTCGCGCGGCTGCGCCTCGATGTGCACCAGGGCGGTACGCGCCGCGGGCGGGTCGCCCACCAGCACGTCCTGCGAGTACGGCGGCTCCTGGCCGTGGGTGACCAGGGCACGGTCGGTGCCGTGGGCGAGGGCGACGGTGACCGGGGTGGGCCAGCCGTCGGCCGTACGGGAGAGGGAGAGGTCGACGTCCTCCTGGTCGCACAGGATGTCCCGGCAGCACTCGCCGTAGAGGTCGTCGCCGAACACGGTGGCCAGCGAGGTGCGCAGGCCGAAGCGGCTGGCCGCCACCGCCAGGTTGGCGATGCCGCCCGGGCCGCAGCCCATGCCCGTCGTCCAGATCTCCTCGCCCGGGGTCGGGGCCTTGCCGAGCCCCGTGAGGACGAGGTCGTAGAAGAGCAGCCCGGTCAGCAGCACATCGGGCCGGTCGTCGTCCACGGAGGGGTCCTCTCGTTCGGAAGCGTTCGAGGAGCCCACCCCGCGAGCTCGTCAAAACTCTTCATTTCGGTGACCGGAATCGTGCGCCGATCGGAGAGATTGGTCAATACCCGAGCAGAAGTGAGCATGGAAATGATTGGAGATGACGAGTACTGTTCACGCCGTGCTGGCAGAACGACGACACCAACTCATCCTGCGGGCCCTGCGCTCCGGCGGGCCCGCCTCCGTGACCGACCTCTCGGAGCAACTCGGCGTGAGTCCCGCCACAATCAGGCGTGACCTGGTCAAACTGGAAGAAGACGGGCTGCTCACCCGCGTCCACGGCGGCGCCGTGGTCGAGGAGGGCGACCAGCCCTTCGCCGAGGTCGCCGAGGTGCGCGTCGCCGAGAAGGACGCCATAGCCGAGCGCGCGGCGGCCATGGTCAGGGACGGCCAGTCGGTGCTGCTGGACATCGGGACGACGGCCTACCGTCTGGCCCGGCAGCTGCACGGCCGCCGGCTCACCGTGATCACCAGCAACCTGGTGGTCTACGAGGAGCTCGCCGACGACGAGGGCATCGAGCTGGTCCTGCTCGGCGGCATGGTCCGTCGCGAGTACCGCTCCCTGGTCGGCTTCCTCACCGAGGACAACCTGCGCCAGCTGCACGCCGACTGGCTCTTCCTCGGCACCAGCGGCGTGCGGCCCGGCGGGCAGGTCATGGACACGACGGTGGTGGAGGTGCCGGTCAAGCGCGCCATGATCAAGGCGGGCGAGAAGGTCGTGCTGCTCGCTGACGCGGCGAAGTTCCCCGGGCACGGGATGGCGAAGGTCTGCGGTCCCGAGGACCTGGACGTGGTGGTGACGAACGAGCCGGTCGACACGGCGACGCGGTCCTCCCTTCAGGAGGCAGGAGTCGAGGTCGTCGTGACGGGAAGGGTGCAGACGTGAAGCTGACGATTCTGGGCGGCGGAGGATTCCGCGTGCCGCTGGTGTACGGGGCGCTCCTCCAGGACCACGCCGAGGGCCGGGTGACGCACGTCGTCCTGCACGATCTGGATCCCGCGAGACTGTCCGCGGTGACACGCGTCCTCGCCGAGCAGGCGGCCGGAGTCCCCGACGCGCCCGAGGTGAGTGCCACCACCGATCTGGACGAGGCCCTGCGCGGCGCCGACTTCGTGTTCTCCGCGATCCGCGTCGGCGGCCTGGAGGGCCGTGCGAACGACGAGCGGGTGGCCCTGGCCGAGGGCGTCCTCGGTCAGGAGACGGTCGGCGCGGGCGGCATCGCCTACGGGCTGCGCACCGTCCCGGTCGCCGTCGACATCGCCCGGCGGGTCGCCCGTCTGGCGCCGGACGCCTGGGTCATCAACTTCACCAACCCGGCCGGCCTGGTCACCGAGGCCATGTCCCGCCACCTCGGCGACCGCGTCATCGGCATCTGCGACTCCCCGGTCGGCCTCGGCCGCCGCATCGCCCGGGTGCTCGGCGCGAACCCCAAGGAGGCCTGGATCGACTACGTCGGCCTCAACCACCTCGGCTGGGTGCGCGGCCTGCGCGTCGCCGGCCGGGACGAGCTGCCGCGTCTGCTCGCCGACCCGGACCTGCTCGGCTCCTTCGAGGAGGGCAAGCTCTTCGGCGTCGACTGGCTCCGGTCCCTGGGCGCGATCCCCAACGAGTACCTGCACTACTACTACTTCAACCGGGAAGCCGTACGCGCCTACCAGCAGGCCGAGAAGACCCGCGGCGCCTTCCTGCACGACCAGCAGGCCCGCTTCTACGCCGAGATGGGCAACCCGGACGCCCCCGCGTGGAAGGTCTGGAACCAGACCCGCGCCGAGCGCGAAGCCACCTACATGGCGGAGAACCGGGAGACCGCCGGCGCCGGCGAACGCGACGAGGACGACCTGTCCGGCGGCTACGAGAAGGTGGCCCTCGCCCTGATGCGGGCGATCGCCCGGGACGAGCGCACGACCCTGATCCTCAACGTCCGCAACCAGCGCACCCTGTCGGTCCTGGACACGGACGCCGTCATCGAGGTCCCCTGCCTCGTCGACGCCAACGGCGCCCACCCCGTCACCGTCGACCCGCTGCCCGATCACGCCACCGGGCTGGTCTGCGCGGTCAAGGCGGTCGAGCGGGAGGTGCTGGCCGCCGCCGACTCCGGATCCCGCGCCACGGCCGTGAAGGCCTTCGCGCTGCACCCGCTCGTCGACTCCGTCAACGTGGCCCGCAGGCTGGTCGAGGGCTACACCGAGGTCCACCCCGGGCTGGCGTACCTTAGGTGAACGCCGCTCGGTAAGCGCTTTCCCCACCGCTTCCCGTCTGCTCGCTCTTCCCGCTTCCTGGAGACATCTCATGCATGACGAAAGCCGCCGGATCGAGGAGCGCGTGCAGCGCCTTCACGACCAGCGCATCAAGACCGCGATCTACGCGGCCACCGTCCCCTTCGAGGTGGAGGCCTGGCAGGCCCCGGGGGAGCCGGTCCCGTTCGAGGAGGCCGCCGCCGCCTCGTACGCGCCCTTCGCGATGGGAACCCCCTGGGGCCCGCCCTGGGGCACCACCTGGTTCCGCATGCGCGGACAGGTGCCCGAGGCGTGGGCGGGCCGCCGCGTCGAGGCCGTCATCGACCTCGGCTTCGTGGGCGACTGGCCCGGCAACCAGGCCGAGGCCCTGGTGCACCTGACGGACGGCACCCCGCTGAAGGCCGTCAACCCGCTCAACCAGTACGTGGCGATCGCCAACCCGGCGACGGGCGGCGAGACGGTCGAGTACCTGGTCGAGGCCGCCTCCAACCCGGACATCCTCGCCGACAACTTCTCGAAGACCACCCCGCTCGGCGACATCCTCACCGCCGGCGACAAGCCGCTCTACACCTTCCGCGCCGCCGACATCGCCATCCTCGACGAGGAGGTCTGGCACCTCGACCTCGACGTCCAGGTGCTGCGCGAGCTGATGCTGGAGCTCGGCGAGCACGACCCGCGCCGGCACGAGATCGCGCACGCGCTCGACCGGGCGATGGACCTGCTCGACCTGGACGACGTCTCCGGCTCCGCGCCCGCCGTGCGCGAGGCGCTGAAGCCGGTGCTGTCCAAGCCCGCGCACGCCAGCGCGCACACCGTCTCCGGCGTCGGCCACGCCCACATCGACTCGGCCTGGCTCTGGCCGATCCGCGAGACCAAGCGCAAGACGTCCCGCACCTTCTCCAACGTCACGTCCCTGGCCGACGAGTACGACGACTTCATCTTCGCCTGCTCCCAGGCACAGCAGTACGAGTGGGTCCGCGACAACTACCCCAAGGTCTGGACCCGCATCCAGGAGTCCGTCAAGAAGGGCCAGTGGGCGCCGGTCGGCGGCATGTGGGTCGAGTCCGACGGCAACCTGCCCGGCGGCGAGGCCGTCGCCCGCCAGTTCATCCACGGCAAGCGGTTCTTCATCGAGCACTTCGGCGTCGAGACCAAGGGCGTCTGGCTGCCGGACTCCTTCGGCTACAACGCGGCCTACCCGCAGATCGCCAAGCTCGCGGGCAACGAGTGGTTCCTCACCCAGAAGATCTCCTGGAACCAGACCAACAAGTTCCCCCACCACACCTTCTGGTGGGAGGGCATCGACGGCACCCGCATCTTCACGCACTTCCCGCCGGTCGACACATACAACGCCCGCTTCAGCGGCGAGGAGATGTCCCGCGCGGTCCGCAACTACCAGGAGAAGGGCGGCGCCAGCCGCTCCCTGGCCCCCTTCGGCTGGGGCGACGGCGGTGGCGGCCCCACCCGCGAGATCATGGAGCGCGCCCGCCGGCTGGCAGACCTGGAGGGCTCCGCGAAGGTCGTCGTCGAACACCCCGACGAGTTCTTCGCCAAGGCCCGCGAGGAGTACTCGGACGCGCCCGTCTGGGTCGGCGAGCTCTACCTGGAGCTGCACCGCGCCACCTACACCTCCCAGGCCCGCACCAAGCAGGGCAACCGCCGCTCCGAGCACCTCCTGCGCGAGGCCGAGCTGTGGGCGACCACGGCCGCGCTGCACGCACCGGGCTACACCTACCCGCACGAGAAGCTGGACCGGCTCTGGAAGACGGTGCTGCTGCACCAGTTCCACGACATCCTGCCCGGCTCGTCGATCGCCTGGGTCCACCGGGAGGCCGAGGCCGAGTACGCCCGAGTGGCCCGTGAACTCCAGGCACTGACGGCCGATGCCCTCACGGCCCTCGGCGCCGGCGGGACCCGCGTCTTCAACACCAGCCCTTATGACCGTGCCGAGGTGGTCCGCACCGCCGACGGCGCACCGGTGTACGTGGAGGTGCCCGCGAGCGGCTCCGCGCCCCTCGCCGACGCCGAGCCCCCGCAGCCGGTGACCGTGAGCGGCCGGGTGCTCGACAACGGGCTGGTCCGCGTGGAGGTGGCCGAGGACGGCACCCTGTCGTCCGTCCGCGACCTGCGCGCGAACCGCGAGGTCCTGGCCGACCAGGGCAACCTGCTGCGCCTGCACACCGACCTGCCCAACTACTGGGACGCCTGGGACATCGACAAGCACTACAAGAACCGCTACACGGACCTCCTCGACGCCTCGTCCGTCACGGTCGTCGAGCAGGACCCGCTGGTCGGCGCCATCCGCGTCGAGCGGGACTTCGGCAAGGGCTCGAAGATCACCCAGACGATCACCGTCCGCGCCGGCAGCCCCCGGATCGACATCGAGACGGACATCGACTGGCACGAGACCGAGAAGATCCTCAAGGCGGCCTTCCCGGTCGACATCCGGGCCCCGCACTCCTCCGCCGAGATCCAGTTCGGCCACATCCAGCGGCCCACCCACACCAATACCAGCTGGGAGGCGGCCCGCTTCGAGGTCTCCGGCCACCGCTGGGTGCACATCGGCGAACCCGGCTACGGCGTCGCGGTCATCAACGACTCGACGTACGGCCACGACGTCTCCCGCACGGTCCGCGAGGACGGCGGCACCACGACCACCGTCCGCCTCAGCCTGGTCCGCGCCCCGCGCATCCCCGACCCCGAGGCCGACCAGGGCCGCCACCGCTTCACCTACGCGGTGCTGCCCGGCGCGACCATCGAGGACGCCGTCGCCGAGGGCTACGCCCTCAACCTCCCGCTCCGGGTGGCCGACGCGGCGGGCGCCCCCGCACCGGTCGTCTCCACCGAGGGCGAGGGCATCACCGTGGAGGCGGTCAAGCTCGCCGACGACGCCTCCGGCGACGTCGTCGTACGGCTCTACGAATCCCGCGGCGGCCGGGCCCGGGGCGTCCTGCGCACCGGCTTCCCGCTCGCGGGCGCGCAGATCACCGACCTGCTGGAGCGGCCGCTGGAGGAGGCGAGCGTGGACGGCGACGGCGCCGTACCCGTGGAACTGCGGCCCTTCCAGATCCTGACCCTGCGTCTGCGCAGGGGCTGACGCATGGCCATGCAACCCTGGTTCACCGACGCCAAGCTCGGGATCTTCATCCACTGGGGCATCTACGCCGTCGACGGCGTGCAGGAGTCCTGGTCGTTCTACGACGACATCGTCCCGTACGACCAGTACATGTCCCAGTTCGACCGGTTCACGGCCGCCCGCTACGACCCGCGCGACTGGGCGAGGCTCTTCGCGCGGGCCGGCGCGAAGTACGCCGTGCTGACCAGCCGCCACCACGACGGCGTCGCCCTGTGGGACACGGCGTACGGCGACCTGAACGTGGGCCGCGACCTGGTCGGCGGCTACGCCGACGCCCTGCGCGAGCAGGGCCTCAAGGTCGGGCTGTACTACTCGCACTCGGACTGGAGCCACCCCGACTACGCCTCCACCCGCAAGCCGGGCCGGCCGCCGGAGCTGGAGGACAACCGCTACTCGGAGGTCGCCGCCGAGGACGAGGACCTTCAGGCCTGGGAGAGGTTCCTCGCCTACCGTGACGGCCAGATCCGCGAACTGACCTCCCGGTACAAGCCGGACCTGCTGTGGTTCGACGGAGAGTGGGACCGCAGCGAGGAACAGTGGCGCATCCCGGAACTAGCCGCCCTCATCCGCTCCGAGGTGCCGGACGTCGTGTTCAACGCCCGCATGCTCAGCGAGGGCGACTACGCGACGCCGGAACAGGGCGCCCCGGTCGTCCCGCCGGAGGGCCCCTGGGAGCTGTGCCTGACGATCAACGACTCCTGGGGCCACCAGCACCACGACCACAACCACAAGTCGGTCGACCAGCTCATCCGCTACTTCACCGAGACCATCGGCGGCGGAGGCAACCTGCTGCTCAGCGTCGGCCCACGGGAGGACGGCACCATCCCGGCCGAGCAGGCGCAGCGGCTGGAAGGGCTCGGTGACTGGATCGCCAGGCACGCGGAGGCGGTGTACGGCACCGAACGGGGACTCCCGCCGGGCCACCACTACGGCCCGAGCACCCTCTCCAAGGACCGCCGCACCCTCTATCTGACCCTCTTCGACGCCCCGCGCGCCGAGATCAACGTGCGCGGCCTGCTCAGCAAGGTCCGCCGGGTCTCGGTGCTCGGCAGCGGCACGGAACTGGCCCACCGGGTCACCGGCGGCCTCCACGAGACACCGGGCGTCCTGTGGATCGAGCCTCCCGCCGCGCCGGACGTCGACCCGCACGCCACGGTGCTGGCCGTCGAACTGGAAGGAGAACTGGAGCTGTACCGCGGCGCCGGCCGGTTCTGACGAAAGTTTAAGAAACGGGTAAACGGCCTGCTCACAGGCGGTATGTGGACGCCCGTGAGCAGGCCGCTTCGCCTTCCGGACACCTGAAGTTCGCCCCGTCCCCCTGGGATGCGGAACGCACAACGCGAACGAAAGGTGTCACCGTGCGAGACCCGCGTATGGCTGCGATCGGCAAGGGCCTGAAGCGTCGCGGAAGGCTGGTGATGCAGGCGGTCAGTCCACCGCGCCGGGACGCGGTCAGCCCACCGCACCGGAACCTCGACGCCGTCCCCGCCCCCCGCCCGGCGGCCGACACCTACACCGCCCCGCTCGCCCCCCGGCTGGTCGACTCGCCGGTCTTCGTCCTGTCGTCGGTGCGCTCCGGTTCGACCCTGCTGCGCGTCCTGCTCAACAGCCACAGCCGTATCCGCGCCCCGCACGAGATGCACCTGCGCACGGTGCACGTCAACCTGTCCCGCGACTTCACCGCGGACGCCATGCGGGCCCTCCACCTCGACAAGGACGAGCTGGAACACGTGCTGTGGGACCGGGTGCTGCACCTGGAGCTCACCCGCAGCGGCAAGGACGTCATCGTCGACAAGACCCCGCCGAACACCCTCGTCTGGCCCCGCCTGCGCCGATGTTGGCCCAACGCCCGCTACATCCTGCTGCTGCGCCACCCCGGCGCGGTCGTCACATCCCTCACCGCCCGCCGCACCGACCCCGATCACGAGGCCGTCCGCGCCGAGGTCCTCGACTACAGCGAGAAGCTGGAGGAGGCCCGACGGAACCTCGACCCCCATGTGATCACCTACGAGGAGCTCACCGCCGAGCCGGAGAAGGTCACCCGGGGCGTCTGCGACCACCTCGGCGTTCCTTGGGAGCCCGCCATGCTCGACTACGGCAGCAAGGACCACGGCACCTTCCGCCCCCAGCTCGGCGACTGGTCCAGCACCATCAAGTCCGGCCGCATCCAGTCGGCCCGCGGCGCCGACCCGGACGTCGAACTTCCCCCACGCCTGAGGGAACTGGCCCAGGCGTGGGGGTACAGGGACTGAAGGGGAGCAGGGGCTTCGCTCACACCCCCTAGAGGTGCAGGGCTCCGACCGTGGCCTGCGGGGCCGCCGCCTCGACGGAGCCGGCCGGCGCCGCGGGCAGCGGCTGCTGCTCCGTGGCCTCCGGCCGCTGCTGCGGCAGCTGCACCGGCCGCAGCGGACGCGGGCCGGACACCACCGTGTAGTCCTGGCCCAGGAACGGCGGGACCACCTCGCCCGGGTCCTCGCCGAGCGCCAGCTGGACGGCGGCCCAGGGGGCGTTGACACCGCACAGGGACAGCTGGTGCAGGCCGCCGGCCGGACGGGTGTTGACGTCCATCAGGACCGGCCGGTCGCCGAACATCCGGAACTGGATGTTGGACAGGTAGTGCAGACCGAAGCCCTCCGCGATCCGCCGGGCCGGCTCCAGCCACTGCTCGTGCAGCGTGAAGCCCCGGCGGCGGCCGTTCTTGGTGCGGCCGATGGCCAGCCGGACCCGGTTGTCCGGACCGGTCAGGCAGTCCACCGACACCTCGGGCTGCTCCAGGCGCGGCATCACCAGCCAGTCGACCGGCTCCTCGGCCCGCCGCAGCGCTTCCAGCACCAGGTCGAGCGGTACGTAAGGGCTCGGGAAACCGCTCAGGTGCATCAGCGAGAAGGGCGAGCGCGTGATCACGCGGAAGCCCACCCCGCCCGCCCCGGACGCCGGTTTGAAGCACGCCTTGTGCCCGGCGTCCTCCAACTCCTCGACAGCGGCGACCAGTTCATCACTGGACCGGACCCGCCACCACGGCGGCACCGGCACACCGATCGCCTGGACCGCCTCGTAGGCGATCACCTTGTCCTGGAAGACGGCCACCGCCTCGGGCGGCGGCGCCAGCACCGCCGTACCGACCGCCTCGAACTCGGCGCGGTGCGCCACGATCGCCGACTGGTGCAGCCGGGGCACGAACACGTCGACACCGCGCCGCCCGCACTGGTCCAGCGCGTACTCGACGTACCCGGCGGGTGAGAGGTTCTCGGGCTCCAGCTCGGCGGTGTCGGCGGCGGCCAGTACGGGGGAGTCGGGGTCGCCGTGCGTGGCATGGATCTCGACGGCCCGGTCGCTGGGATTTCTCCGCAGCTGATCCATGAAGAACACGTTCTCCGCGTACGTGCGGTTGAGCCAGACGCGTACGCGAGAGACCATGCAGGCCGCCTTTCACGGTTCGCGGGCAGGGCTCAGCAGCCCGTGCCCGGGCAGGATGAATGGAGGGTCACCAAACCGCCCCTGTGAGAGGGAAGTTCTTAGCGGTGGTGTTGGGCCAGATCATACGGCTTCGGCGAGCCGTGTCGTGCAACGCGCGGGTTACGGATTTACGACCATGATCGTCCGGCCGCTCTTGTCCCCCGGCCCGCGGATGTGATCTCGTGGTGGCGTTCGCGTTCGGGCGTGCGGAGGGGGCGAGGGGTGACGTCGACGGCCGGTGGCGCCGCGCAACTACTGGCCATCAGCGATCTGCACATCGGCTACCCGGAGAACCGCGCCCTGGTCGAACGGATGCGGCCGGGGACGGACGACGACTGGCTCCTCGTGGCCGGGGACGTCGCCGAGACCGTGGCCGACGTCCGCTGGACCCTCAAGACGCTCGCCGGCCGCTTCCGCAAGGTCGTCTGGGTGCCCGGGAACCACGAGCTGTGGACCCATCCGAGCGACCCCGTCACCCTGCGGGGCGTCGCCCGATACGACTACCTGGTCGAGCTGTGCCGGGACCTCGGCGTGACGACACCGGAGGACCCCTACCCCGTGTGGGACGGCCCCGGCGGCCCCGTGGCCGTCGCACCGCTGTTCCTGCTGTACGACTACTCGTTCCTGCCGGCCGGCTGCGCGACCAAGGAGCAGGGCCTGGCGTACGCCCAGGGCACGGGCATCGTGTGCACCGACGAGTACCTGCTGCACCCCGACCCCTACCCGAGCCGGGAGGACTGGTGCCGGGCCCGGGTCGCCGAGACCGAACGCAGACTCGCCGAACTGCCCGACGGCCTGCCCGTGATCCCGGTCAACCACTACCCGCTGCACCGGCACCCGATGGACGTCCTGTGGCACCCCGAGTTCGCCATGTGGTGCGGCACGGACCTGACGGCCGACTGGCACCGCAGGTTCCGCGTCCACACGATGGTCTACGGCCATCTGCACATCCCCCGCACCACCGTCCACGAGGGCGTGCGCTTCGAGGAGGTGTCCGTGGGCTACCCCCGGGAGTGGCGCAAGCGGTCCGGGGAGCCGGGGCGGCTGCGGCGGATCCTGCCGAGAGAGGGCGAGGAGCGGTGATCGAGGAACTGCTGCCCCAGACCGTCGTCACCGTGGAGGCGTACGGCAACGAGGGCGCGGACACCCCGTTGTACCCCGAGGAGGCGGCGCTCGTGGCCCGGGCGGTCGCCAAGCGGCGCCGGGAGTTCGCCGTCGTCCGCTCCTGTGCCCGCCGGGCCATGGAGAAGCTCGGCGTGCCGCCGCAGGCTGTCCTGCCCGGGGAACGCGGCGCCCCGCGCTGGCCGGCGGGGCTGGCCGGCAGCATGACCCACTGCGACGGCTACTGCGCCGCCGCCCTGGTCCGCGCCACCGACCTGGCCTCCCTCGGCATCGACGCCGAGATCCACGGGCCGCTGCCCGAAGGGGTCCTGCCCGCCGTCTCCCTGCCGGCCGAGGCCGAGCGCCTGCGGCGGCTGGCGGCACAGCGCCCCGACGTCCACTGGGACCGGCTGCTGTTCAGCGCGAAGGAGTCCGTCTACAAGGCGTGGTTCCCCCTGACCGGCAAGTGGCTGGACTTCACGGAGGCCGACATCGAGATCTCTGCCGGCCCCGGCGAACGGCCACGTGGCACCTTCCGCGCCACGCTCCTCGTCCCCGGCCCACGGGTCGGCGACCGCCGCCTCGGCCATTTCGACGGCCGGTGGACCGCCGAACGCGGCCTGGTCGCGACGGCGGTCGCCGTACCGCACGACTGAGGCCGGCGCTCAGGCCTGTCGGTGCGGTCGCGTCGCCGGCCGCCGGCTCAGGGGCCCGGCTCCGGGCACCAGCTCTGGAGCAGGTGGAAGAACGCCTCCTCATTGCCGGTGAGGCCCGCTCGTTCGAGGGCCTCTTCCGCCTCGGCGAGGACGCCGGGCGGGACGACCGGGGGCCGGTGCGCGCCGGGCGGGCCCGTCTCCAGGTCGAAGGCGGCCCGGACGGTGTGCAGCAGCCGCAGATAGGCCTGGACGGCGGTGCGTTCGCGGTCGGTCAGTACGGCGGTGGGCATCGGTCGGCTCTCCCCGTGTCGGCGTCGTCGGTCCCGCGCCCTGATGGCGCGCACGCCCCGCACACAAGGGGCGCCCCTCCAGCTTGCCGCCCACCACTGACAATCCGGCCCCGCCGTCCGACGGTTCGCCCGCTCGGCGGAGGCGAAACCCCGCCTCGGCCCGCCGGGCCCGCCTCTCAGCCCTGCGACCCCGGATACCCCAGCGACGCCTCGATCCGCCCCGCCAGATGGTCCCGCTGCACCGGCCCCCGCGACGACGAACCCGCCAGCCACGCCCGGCACTTGCTGGCCAGCAGCAGCCCGAAGCTCTCGGCCTCCTTCTCGTCGCGGAGGTCGAAGCGGGTGCGGGCGGCGACCTTCAGCACCGTCGCCTGGAGGTCGGCGCCGTCGTGGAGCAGCCTGGCCGCGACGGCGGCGCCCTCGACGTGGTGGGAGCAGTGCCCCGCGTTCATGTGCCACAGCTCGTGGCCCAGGATCACCAACTGGTGGTCGGGAGCCGTGCGTTCCTCGATCACCACCAGGTCCTGCTCGGCCATGTCGAGCCACAGCCCGCTCGCGGTCCCGGGCGGGAAGGCGGCCGTACGGAAGTGGACGGGGCGGCCCCGGCGTCTGCTCATGGCGTCGCACAGGGCGGCGTACAGCTCGTCGGGCCGCGCCGGCGCGGGGAGGGTCAGCTCCGCGACCAGTTCGCCGCACAGGCGGCGCATTTCCTTACCGATGCCCACAGTTCTCCCCACGGTCACGACTCGGGCCGCTTGACGCTCTCCAGGAGCATGTCCAGCCACTCCGCCACCTTGTCGCGGTGCTGGTCGGTGGGCAGCTGCGCGGCCCGCCAGGCGATGCCGCGCACGCCGTGGTCCTGCAACAGCCGCTCCAGCGGGTCGTCGGCCGCCGCGGCAGCTTCCCGCTCCCGGTCGGCGAGCTTCTGGAGCAGTTCCTGCTCGGTGTGCTGGAGGGCGCTCACCAGCGCCTCGGGGTCCTCGGCCGTGAGGAACCCGGCATGCACCCGGAAGAACCGCTGCAGGGCGTCGCAGTGCTCCATGGTCGGCCGCCGGTCGCCGTTGATGAGGGCGCCGGCCTGCTGCCGGGACATGCCCGCGCCGTCGGCGATCTCCTGCTGGGTGTACTTGCGGCCGTTGGGCTTGAGCCGGGTCCGGCGCAGCAGGTCCAGGCGCTGGAGGAACCGGGCCTGCACATCGGGCTCGCCCGCCGGCCGGCCGCCGAGCAGGGCCTTGACCACGGGCTCCGGGACGCCGGAGGCGACGGACAGCCGGCCGACGTCGAAGACCTCGGCGTGCGGCACGCCGAGCCGGTCGGCGAGCGCGGTGACACGGGAGACGACGGCCGCCAGCACGGCCGTCGGCGTGGCGCCCGGACCTTCGACGAAGCCACCCGTCACCGACAGATCTCCTACGTCTCTCACAGGCTTCTCACAAGCGGATGCCGTGACTTACCCCGGCGTGAACTTCCCGGAGCGTAGCCGGTGCTTCGAACTCACATCCAGGTCTCGCCACAACTGTGGCCAATTTCAGCCGTCAACCAGCATGAAATGCCACGATAGTTGACACGCCTCAGCTCCGGGCACCAGGATCGGGGCGCCGCGTCAAGGCCGCACAGGCAAGAGGGGTGACCTCCCGATGGCATATCAGGCAGGAGGGCAGCGGCCGGCACCGCGGCCCGTCCCCGAGACTTCCGATGTCCAGGCCTACCTGGAGGACTACGCCGGACTTCTGGAGGCCGTGTCCTTCCCCTCGCTCGTCGTCGACCACTGCTGGGACGTGGTGCTGGCCAACAGCGCCTTCCGGTCACTTTTCGGTGGTGTCGGCCCGCACCCGACGGCCATGCCGGGCGACAACTTCCTCAGGTTCGTGCTGTTCCACCCCGACGCTCCCACGGTGCTCGGCGAGCACGAGGCGAGCTGGTGCCTGCCGATGCTCGCGCACTTCGCGCGGACCGTGGAGAGCCACGGCCCCGACCACGGGCTCCAGGCCATCCGCCGCGACATCGCCCAGGACCCGATCATGGAGGCCGCCTACCGGCACGGCCTGCCGCACTGGATCCGCTCGGTCGGCGAGAGCGCCGTCGAGCAGGACGGTGCCGTACGGCCGCTGCTGCACCCGGATCCGCGCTGGGGCGCCACCGACTGCCGGATCGTCGTCGAGACGTCGAGGACGCTCGAGGAACTGGGCTGCACCAGGCTCACGTTCGTGCTGCGCGAGGCCCGCCGTGCCCCGTCGCGGGACCGCCGGACGCGCCGTACCGCCTCCCACCTGAGGGTCGTCCCGGCGGCCGACTGAGCCCCGACGTTCCCCCCCGGGTCACCATCACCGCAGGACCGCGTCACCGGCGTCCGCCCCATTCCCAGCCAGAGTGGTGTGTGACATAGTACTGACGTGAGCAAGCCGCTGACCTGCGATGTCGTGGTGGTCGGAGCCGGAGTGGTGGGCGCCGCCTGCGCCCTGTACACGGCTCGGGCGGGCCTGGACACCGTCGTGGTGGACCGGGGCCCGGTGGCCGGCGGTACGACCGGCGCGGGGGAGGGCAACCTCCTCGTCTCCGACAAGGAACCCGGACCCGAGCTCGACCTGGCCCTGCTGTCCGCCCGGCTGTGGTCCGAACTGGCCGAGGAGGGGCTGGGGAAGGCGGTCGAGTACGAGGCCAAGGGCGGGGTCGTCGTCGCCGGCTCCGGCGAAGCGCTGGTTGGCCTGGAGAGGCTCGCTGCCGGGCAGCGCGCGGCCGGCGTCGAGGCGGTCCCGGTGCCGCCCGACCGGCTCACCGACCTGGAGCCCTACCTGGCCCCCGGCCTCGCGGGCGGCGTGCTCTATCCGCAGGACGCCCAGGTGATGCCCGCCCTGGCGGCGGCGCACCTGCTGCGAGCCTCGAACGCCCGGCTGTTCACCGGCCGTGAGATGACCGGGGTGCTGCGCGGCCCCGACGGTGCGGTGCGCGGGGTACGTACCGACCGGGGCGACATCCACGCCCCGGCGGTCGTCAACGCGGGCGGCACCTGGGGCGGCGAGGTGGCGGCCCGCGCCGGGGTATCGCTGCCGGTGCTGCCCCGGCGTGGTTTCGTCCTGGTCACCGAGCCGCTGCCGCCCCGGATCCGGCACAAGGTGTACGCCGCCGACTACGTGGCCGACGTCGCCAGCGACTCGGCGGCCCTCCAGACGTCCCCGGTGGTCGAGGGCACACCCGCCGGGCCGGTCCTCATCGGCGCCAGCCGCGAACGGGTCGGCTTCGACCGGTCGTTGTCGCTCCCGGCATTGCGGGCGCTGGCGGCGGGCGCGACGCGGCTCTTCCCGTTCCTCGCCTCAGTCCGGGCCATGCGGACGTACGCCGGCTTCCGGCCGTATCTGCCGGACCATCTGCCCGCGGTCGGCCCCGACCCCCGGGCGCCCGGACTCCTGCACGCCTGCGGCCACGAGGGCGCGGGCATCGGTCTGGCCACCGGCACCGGGCTACTGATCGCCCAGGCGCTGACGGGGCGGACGCCCGACCTGGATCTCGGCCCGTTCCGGCCCGACCGCTTTCCCGAGGAGGCCGAGTGAATCCACTGGAGCTGGCGGGGGCCGGGCCCGGCCCCGCCTTCACGGTCACCTTCGACGGGCGGCCGGTCGAGGCGCTGCCCGGCCAGACGGTCGCCGCCGTGCTGTGGGCGGCGGGTGTCACCTCCTGGCGCACCACCCGGGGCGGAGGCCGTCCGCGCGGGGTGTTCTGCGGGATCGGCGTCTGCTTCGACTGCCTCGTGACCGTCAACGGCCGCCCCAACCAACGCGCTTGTCTGCTCCCGGTGCGTCCGGGCGACGTGATCGGCACGCAGGAGGGGACGGGCCATGGAGGAGCGGACGGCGACGGGGGAGACGGCCATGCGGACTGAACTCGTCGTGATCGGCGCAGGGCCGGCCGGGCTGGCCGCGTCCCTGGCGGCCGCCGCGCGCGGCACGCGGGTCGCCCTCGTGGACGCGGCGACGGGGGCCGGCGGGCAGTTCTACCGGCAGCCCGCCGCCGGACTCGGAGCCGGGCGGCCCGAGGCGCTGCACCACCGGTGGCGGACCTGGGAGCGACTGCGGGACGGCCTCGCCGCCAGTTCCGTACGCCTGCTGACGGATCATCACGTCTGGTGCGTGGAGCGGAAGTCCGGCGGTTTCACCGTGCACGCGCTGCTCGGCCCGGAGCAGGAGGAGCCGGCCGAGGTGCACGCCCGTGCCGTGCTCCTGGCCACCGGGGGATACGAACACGTGCTGCCCTTCCCCGGCTGGACCCTCCCGGGCGTGGTCACCGCCGGGGGAGCCCAGGCCATGCTCAAGGGCGGCCTCGTGGTGCCGGGGCGCCGAGTCGTCGTGGCCGGGACCGGGCCGCTGCTGCTGCCCGTGGCGACCGGGCTCGCGGCAGCCGGCGTCGAGGTCGCCGCACTCGTCGAGTCCACCGGCCCAAGGCGCCTGGCCCGCCACGGCCTCGCCCTGGCCGCCAAGCTCCCCGAGGGCGCCGGATACGCCGCCCGGCTGCTGCGCCATCGCGTGCCGGTACTGGCCCGCCACACCGTCGTCCGCGCCCACGGTGACGACCGGCTGACCGGCGTCACGGTCGCCGCCCTCGACACCGACGGACGCGTCCGGCCCGGCACCGAGCGGCAGTTGCCTTGCGACACCCTGGCCGTCGGCCACGGCATGCTCCCGCACACCGACCTGGCGGAGGGCCTCGGCTGCGGCCTGGACGGGCTCGCCGTGGCCGTCGACGCCGAGCAGCGCACGGACGTGCCCGGCGTGTGGGCGGCCGGGGAGTCCACCGGTATCGGCGGCGCGGCCCTCGCCCTCGCCGAGGGGCACATCGCCGGGTGCTCCGCCGCCGCCCACCTGCGCGGCACCGCCCCCGACCCGGCCCCCGCCGCCCTCAAGGCCCGTACCCGACTGAGGAGTTCAGCGGCCGCCCTCGACGCCGCCTACACGCCGCCCGCGCACTGGCCTGAACAGCTCACCGACGACACCGTGGTCTGCCGCTGCGAGGAGGTCACCGCCGGTGCCGTGCGCGACGCCCTGGACCTCGGGGCGGGCGACGAGCGCACCGTGAAGCTGCTGACCCGGGCCGGAATGGGCTGGTGCCAGGGCCGGATGTGCGCCGTCGCCGTCGCGGGTCTCGCCGGCTGTCCACCCGCCCCGTCCAGAAGGCCGTTCGCCCGTCCCGTACCGCTCGGCGTCCTCGCAAGGCAACACACCCAGGAGGAACTGTCATGACCGACCACCGCCCCTGGCGCGGCGTCCTCGTCGCCACCGCGCTCCCGCTGAACGACGACCTCTCCGTGAACTACGACCAGTACGCCGAGCACTGCGCCTGGCTGGTCGAGAACGGCTGCGACGGTGTCGTGCCGAACGGCTCCCTCGGCGAGTACCAGGTGCTCACCCCCGAGGAGCGCGCCCGGGTAGTCGAGACGGCCGTCGCCGCGATCGGCGGGCAGCGCGTCATGCCCGGCGTCGCCGCCTACGGATCCGCCGAGTCCCGGCGCTGGGCCGAGCAGGCGGGCGAGGCGGGCTGCCGGGCGGTGATGCTGCTGCCGCCGAACGCCTACCGCGCCGACGAGCGCTCCGTCCTCGCCCACTACGCCGAGGTCGCGAAGGCGGGCCTGCCGGTCGTCGCGTACAACAACCCGATCGACACCAAGGTCGACCTCGTGCCGGAGCTGCTCGCCCGGCTGCACGGCGAGGGGTACATCCGGGCGGTGAAGGAGTTCTCCGGAGACGTCCGCCGGGCCTACCGCATCGCCGAACTCGCCCCCGAGCTCGACCTGCTGATCGGCGCGGACGACGTCCTGCTGGAGCTGGCCGTCGCGGGCGCCAAGGGCTGGGTGGCCGGCTACCCGAACGCGCTGCCGCAGGCGTCCGTCGAGCTGTACCACGCGGCCGTCGACGGCGACCTCGACACCGCGCGGGACCTGTACCGGCAGCTGCATCCGCTGCTGCGGTGGGACTCGCGCGTGGAGTTCGTCCAGGCCATCAAACTGTCCATGGACCTCGTCGGCCGCCACGGCGGACCCTGCCGCCCGCCGCGCATGCCCCTGCTGCCCGAGCAGGAGGCCGCCGTCCGGGCCGCCACCGAGAAGGCCGTCGCGGCCGGACTGTCGTAAGGGAAGGCGGGATCATGCGCAGCAGACTCGTCCTGCATGCCGTCGACTCGCACACCGAGGGCATGCCGACCCGCGTCATCACCGGCGGCATCGGCACCATCCCCGGCGCCACGATGAACGAGCGGCGGCTCTACTTCCGCGAACACCGCGACGACATCAAGCAGTTGCTGATGAACGAACCGCGGGGTCACTCCGCCATGAGCGGCGCCATCCTCCAGCCGCCGACCCGGCCCGACTGCGACTGGGGCGTCGTCTACATCGAGGTCACCGGCTATCTGCCGATGTGCGGGCACGGCACGATCGGCGTGGCGACCGTGCTCGTCGAGACCGGCATGGTCGAGGTCGTCGAACCGGTCACCACCATCCGGCTCGACACCCCGGCGGGTCTCGTCGTCGCCGAGGTGGCCGTGGCGGACGGCGCCGCCAAGGGAGTCACCCTGCGGAACGTGCCCTCCTTCGCCGTCGGCCTCGACCGCAAGGCCACCCTCGCCGACGGCCGGACGGTGACGTACGACCTCGCCTTCGGAGGCAACTTCTACGCCATCCTGCCGCTGGACCACCTCGGCCTGCCCTTCGACCGGGCCCGCAAGGACGACATCCTCCGCGCCGGCCTGTCCCTCATGGCCGCCGTCAACGCCGAGGACCCGCCCGTGCACCCGGAGGACCCGTCCATCCACGGCCTCCACCACGTCTACCTGGCCGCCCCCGGCTCGACCGCCCGCCACTCCCGGCACGCCATGGCCATCCACCCCGGCTGGTTCGACCGCTCGCCCTGCGGCACGGGCACCAGCGCCCGCATGGCACAGCTGCACGCGCGCGGCGAACTCCCGCTGCACACCGAGTTCGTGAACGAGTCCTTCATCGGCACCCGGTTCACCGGCAGACTGCTCGGCACCACCGAGGTGGCAGGCCGCCCGGCCGTGCTGCCCAGCTTCTCCGGACGCGCCTGGATCACCGGCACCGCCCAGTACCTGCTGGACCCCGAGGACCCGTTCCCGGCGGGGTTCGTCCTGTGAGCCGCACCCCTGCGCTGCCCGTGCTGGGCAGCAGGAAGCCCAGTCACCGGGAGCGGGTCGCGGACGCGCTGCGGGCCGCCCTGATCGCCGGCGAGCTGCTCCCAGGCGAGGTCTACTCGGCCCCGGGCCTCGCCGCCCGCTTCGGCGTCTCGGCCACCCCCGTGCGCGAGGCCATGCTGGACCTGGCCAAGGAAGGCCTCGTCGACACCGTGCCCAACAAGGGCTTCCGGGTCACGGCCGTCTCCGAGAAGCAATTGGACGAGTACACCCACATCCGCGCGCTGATCGAGATCCCCACCACGGCGGGCCTCGCGGCCACGGCCGACCCGGTGGCGCTGGAGGCGCTCCGCCCGGTCGCCCAGGAGATAGTCACCTCCGCCGCGGCCGGCGACCTCATCGCCTACGTCGAGGCCGACCTGCGCTTCCACCTCGGCCTGCTGGCCCTCGCCGGCAACGACCACCTCGTCGACGTCGTCCGGGACCTCAGACGCCGCTCCCGGCTGTACGGACTGACCGCGCTCGTCGAGCAGGGCCGGCTGGAGGCATCGGCGGAGGAACACCTGGAGATCCTGGACGCGCTGCTCACCCGCGACGAGGAGGCGGTAAGGGCGGTCATGACCCGGCACCTCGGACACGTCCGGGGACTGTGGGCAAGCGCCCCTTAGGGGCGCGGGGCTGTAACACCATGCGGCTCCGCCGCGTGGGCGCGACCAGCCCCCACAGCCCGCAGCCTCCAGACGGCAGACCGGACCGAGCTCTCAGGACGCGACGACCCCCTTCTTCGCGGCCTGAATCTGCTCGTACACATGCGTGCGCAGCTCGGCGAAACGCGGATCCACCCTCGTGTGCAACTGATCCCGCTCGACCGGCAGATCGACCTTCAGCTGCTCCCGGACAACCGTGGGGGACGCGGACAGCACGATCACCCGCTCTCCGAGGTAGACGGCCTCGTCGATGTCGTGCGTGACGAAAAGGATCGTGATGCCGCGCTCCCGCCACAGCCCCCGGACCAGGTCCTCCAGATCGGCCCGGGTCTGCGCGTCCACCGCCGCGAACGGCTCGTCCATCAGCAGCACACGGGGCTCGTACGCCAGCGCCCGGGCGATGGCGACCCGCTGCTGCATACCGCCGGACAGCTGCCAGGGATACGCCCGCACGGCGTCCGCCAGCCCCACCGACTCCAGCGCGTCGCGGACCAGTTCCCCGCGCCGGGCCCTGCTCAAGCCCTTCTGCCGCAGCGGGAGTCCGACGTTCTCGCCGACCCGCATCCAGGGGAAGAGACTGCGCCCGTACTCCTGGAAGACGAACGCCATCCCGGGCGGCGGACCGCTCACCTTCCGCCCCTCCAGGAGCACTTCACCGCCGGTCGGTGCGAGCAGCCCTCCCACGCACTTCAGCAGCGTCGTCTTGCCACAGCCCGACGGCCCGACGAGACAGACGAGTTCTCCGGCGCCGACGGCGAAGGTGAGGTCGCGGACCGCCTCCACACGCCGCCCCGACCCCTCGTAGACCTTCTTCAGACCCCGTACGTCGAGCATGGTCCGCCCTTTCGAGAGGTTCACGGCGACCGCCGGGCCGAGGCGCGCAGACCGTGGTACCAGCCGAGCACCCGCCGCTCGACCCACTGGAAGACGACCGACAGCAGGAAACCGAGCAGACCGAGCACGAGGATGCCGGTCCACATGTCCGGGATCGCGAAGCCGCGCTGGAACTGGACGATGGTGAAGCCGAGCCCGTTGCTCGCGGCGAACATCTCGCTGATCACCATCAGGATGATGCCGATGGACAGGGCCTGGCGCAGACCCGCGAAGATCTGCGGGCTCGCCGACCGCAGCACCAGGTTCCTGAGCCGCGCCGCACCCGTGATGCCGTACGAGCGCGCCGTCTCGGCCATCACAGGGTCCACCGCCCGCACGCCCTCGACCGTGTTGAGCAGGACGGGCCATACGCAGCCGGCCGCGATCACCGTGACCTTCATCGTGTCGCCGATGCCCGCGAACAGCATGATGACCGGCACCAGCACCGGCGGCGGCACCGCCCGCAGGAACTCCAGGACCGGCTCGCACACCGCCCGCACCCGCCGGTACGACCCGATGGCCGTACCGAGCGCCACGCCCACGACCGCCGCCAGCGCGTAACCGCCCGCCAGCCGCAGCACGCTGGGCAGTACGTCGCCCCGCAGGCGCTCCGCCGTCCACACGTCCGGGAAGGCCTCCACGATGGTCCGCAGGGGCGGCCAGTACACGTCCGTACTGCCGGCGGACGCCACCCACCAGACCGTCACCAGCAGGGCCGGGAGGGCGACGGCGAACACCAGCCGCAGCAGCGCACGCCTCACACCGCCACCTCCCCGCGCACCGACTGGTGCCAGGCCAGCGCCCGCCGCTCCACCGTGCGAGCGCCGACGTTGATCAGCAGACCCAGCAGCCCGGTCACCACGATCAGCGCGTACATCTCGGGCACGGCCTGCGAGGCCTGTGCCACCCCGATGCGCTTGCCCAGCCCCGGTGCACCGATGACGAGTTCGGAGGTGATGGCGAGGATCAACGCGACCGCCGCCGCCAGCCGGACGCCCGTCATGACGTACGGCAGCGCGGTCGGCCACAGCACATGCCGGATCCGCGCCCAGGTGCCGAGGCCGTACGACCGTGCCGTCTCGTCGGCGACGGGGTCGACGTCCTGGACGCCGTACAGAACCTGGATCAGGACCTGCCAGAACGACGCGTAGACGACGAGGAGGAGCACCGAGCGCAGTTCGGTGCCGTACAGCAGCACCGCCAGCGGGATCAGCGCGACCGACGGGATCGGGCGCAGGAACTCGATCGTCGAGGCCGTCGCCGCACGCAGATACGGCACGACGGAGATCAGCACGCCCACCACGATCCCCGCGCAGGACGCGATCGCCAGGCCCAGCGCCCAGCCGGTGAGCGTGTCGCCGAGCGCCGTCCAGAAGGCCGAGTCGGACGTTTCGTCCGCGAGCGCTCCAGCGATACGGCTGGTGGGCGGGAAGTAGGTCTCCTCGACCAGGCCGAGCCGTGGTACCGCCTCACCGAGGGCGAGAAAGGCGGCGAGCCCGGCCGCACCGAGTGCGGCGTTCACGCCCCTCATGCGTCTGCGCCCCTCATGCGTCCGCGCCCTCATGAGTCTGTGGCCCTCACGGCAGCAGCTTGTCCAGATCCGGCGTCGACTTGAACAGGCCGTCGTCCTCGCCGAGCTTCATCAGTGCCTCGATGGAGGCGCGGTTCGGCTCCGCCGGCCACTTCGGCAGGGTCACCTTGTCCAGCACCGCCGCCGGGATCTTCGTGTACGTGGTGACGATCTGCCGGGCCTCGTCCGGGTGGGCGTCGGCGTAGGCGAGGGACTCGGCGGTGGCCTTCCGGAACTTCTCGACCACCTCCGGGTTCTGCTGGGCGTACCGGGTCGAGGTGAAGTACAGCGCGACGGTGAGGTCGGGTGCCACGTCCACCAGGTTGGAGGCGATCTCGCGCCCGCCCTGGCTCTTGACGGTGGCGAGGGCGGGCTCGACGACCTGGGCGGCGTCGATCTGCCCGCTGTCGAGGGCGGCCGGCATCTGGTCGAAGGCCAGCTCGACGAACTTGACCTTGTCCGGGTCGCCGCCCGCCTTGCGCACCGACGCGCGCACGGACGTCTCGTTGATGTTCTTCAGAGTGTTGATGGCGACCCGCTTGCCCTCCAGGTCCTTCGGCGATCTGATCGGACTGTCCTTGCCCACCGTGATCGCGCTGAAGTCCTTGCCCTCGACACCGGTCGAGGCGATCGCGTTCGCGACGGCCTTGACCGGCACGTTGTTGGACTGGGCGATCATCAGCGACGTCACGTTGGAGAACCCGAACTGGAACTGACCGCTGGCCACCCCCGGCACGATCGCCGCGCCGCCCTGCGCGGTGGTGAACCGCAGCTTCAGTCCCTGTTTCTCGAAGAAGCCCTTCTCCTGGCCCAGATAGAGCGGAGCCACATCGACGATGGGAATGAGCCCGACCTCGACGGTGGTCACCCCGCCGGACGAGGCGCCCGCGTCGGAGGCGCCACCGCCGTCGGACGAGCCACAGGCCGCCGCGGTGAGCAGGACGGACACGGCCGCGAGACGGGTGAAGAGACGACGACGCAAGACTCCTCCTGTGGGACCGGCTGTGGTTCTCCGACAGGTTGTGCGCAGACAGCACGCTTGTGCTCAGCGAGAACGTATGGCCGTGTCCGCTCCATGGTCAATGCCCTTGCCTGCACTGCTCGTTGACATCACGAGATCCGCACTCCTAGCGTGCGCACAGCGCACGGTCGTACATCACGCCGGAGGCCCAGGATGTCCGCTGAAGCCCGCGCACCGCACTTCGTCCGGTCCTTCGAGCGCGGCCTCGCCGTGATCCGCGCCTTCGACGCCGAGCATCCGGCGCTGACCCTGAGCGAGGTCGCGCGGGCCTGCGAACTGACGCGCGCGGCGGCGCGCCGCTTCCTGCTCACCCTCGCCGACCTCGGCTACGTGCACACCGACGGCCGCCGCTTCCGCCTCACCCCCCGGGTGCTGGAACTCGGCTACTCCTACCTCGCCGGCTACACGCTGCCCCAGATCGCCGAGCCCCATCTGGAGCAACTCGTCGCGCGGGTGAGGGAGTCGTCCTCGCTCTGTGTCCTCGACGGCGACGACATCGTGTACGTCGCCCGGGTCCCGACCCGCCGCATCATGACCGCGTCCATCACGGTCGGTACCCGCTTCCCGGCGTACGTGACGTCGGTGGGCCGGGTGATCCTCGCCCACCTTCCCGACGAGGACGTCGAAGTCAGGCTCACCGGGGCGGAGTTGAAGCCCCTCACCCCACGCACGATCGCCACGCCGAAGGCCCTGCGGGCGGAGCTGCTCCGCGTCCGCCGGCAGGGCTACGCCGTCGTCGACCAGGAGCTGGAGGAGGGGCTGAGGTCGGTCGCCGCCCCGGTGCGGGACCGGGACGGCGAGGTGGTCGCGGCCGTCAACATCGCCGTGCACGCCGGGCGCAACTCCGTCGACTCCGTACGCCGCGACCTGTTGCCGCACCTGCTGGCGACGGTCGCCGGAATCGAGGCCGACCTGCGGATCACAGGTCCAGCACCAGCCGCCGCCCCCGGCACCGGGACACGCAGATCATCATCGTCTCCCCGCTCTCCCGCTCCTGAGGAGTGAGCACGGAGTCCCGGTGTTCCGGGGTGCCGTCGAGGACGTCGGTCTCACAGGTGCCGCAGGTGCCCTCTGTACAGGAGAAGAGCACCTCGACCCCGGCGTCGCGCACGGCGTCCAGTACGGACACGTCCGGCGCCACGGTGAGTTTCCTGCCGCTGCGCGCCAGCTCCACCTCGAACCCGGTGTCGCCACCGGTCTCCTGCTCCTTCGCACGGAACCGCTCGACGCGCAGCACCGCGGACGGGCAGCGCTCCTCGACCGCGTCCAGCAGCGGGCCGGGGCCGCAGCAGTAGACCAGCGTGCCCTCGGGTACGTCGTCCAGCACCGAGGGCAGGTCCAGCAGCCCCGTCTCGTCCTCCGGCGCGATCGTCACCCGGTCGCCGTACCGGGCCAGTTCCTCGCCGAACGCCATCGACCGGCGGGTGCGCCCGCCGTACAGCAGCGTCCACTCGGCGCCCGCCGCCTCGGCCGCCGCCAGCATCGGCAGGATCGGGGTGATGCCGATGCCGCCCGCGACGAAGCGGTAGCGGGGGGCGGGCTCCAGGGCGAAGTTGTTCCGGGGACCGCGCACCCGGACCTTGTCGCCCTGTCCGACCTGCTCGTGCACATGGGCCGAGCCGCCCCGGCCGTCCGGCTCGCGCAGCACCGCGATCCGCCAGGCCGACCGGTCCGCCGGATCGCCGCACAGCGAGTACTGCCGCTCCAGCCCGGGGCCGAGCACGACGTCGATGTGGGCGCCCGGCTCCCATGCCGGGAGCGGCTCGCCGAGCGGGTGGCGCAGGGTGAGGGCGAGCACGCCGTCGGCGGCGAATTCACGCCGCTCGACGACGAGTTCGGCTTCGTACACGGTCATGAGCTGTTTCCTCGTGGCTCGTCGACGTCATGCCCCTGGGGGTGGGCGAGCATCCACTCCCACATCTCCACCGGGTCCTGCGCGGTGTGCTCGCGGCCGCAGTGGCAGGTGCCGTGCAGGACGTCGGTGCCGGGCAGCCAGTCGATGCGGTAGACCTCGCCGGTCGGGCTCGTCACTGGACCTTCTCCACGGGCTTCTCGCCCTCCTCGACCAGGCGGGCGAGGATACGGCGGGCGGCCAGACCACCGGTGTCGATGTTGATGCTCAGCTCCTGGTAGCCGGTGCGCTCGGTGCCGAGCGTCTTCTGGAGCAGGTTGAGGGCGGTGACGTCCTGCATCACGACCGTGTGGTTGTTGCCGCGCAGGAACTCGGTGACCTCGGCGTCGTCGGTCGCCCAGTCGCGGGAGACGGCCCAGAAGTCGTACACCTTGCCGTCTCCGGACGGGGTGATCGCGTAGGTGATCTCGGTGTGGAAGCCGTTCGGGTCGCTGCCGTCCGGCTCGGGCAGCACACCGACCGGCGCGATGCGGCTGTGCAGCAGATACAGGCAGGGCGCGTGGTACTCGATGTCCTGCCAGCGGGTGATCCGGCCTTCAATGCCGGTGGACTTGGCGTAGAACGGCGGGCACGCGGCATCGTCCATGTGCCGGCTCACCCGGACGATCCCGGCGCCCTCGTCGACCTCCGTCGTGATCGGCGTCTCGGCGACCTCGGGGGTGCCGATGTAGCCGCCGTGCAGATACGTCTCGTGGGACAGGTCGAGCAGGTTGTCGACCAGGAGGCCGTAGTCGCAGTCGATGGGCTCCATGCCGCGGACGGTGACCCAGCCGGGGGAGTCGAGGTGCCGGGCCCGCGGGATGCTCTGCGGATCGGCCAGGGCCGGGTCACCGATCCACACCCAGATCAACGAGTCCTGCTCGACGACCGGGTAGGAGGCGACCCGGGCCGTGCGTGGCACCCGTTTCTGCCCCGGCACGTACACGCACGTACCGGTCGTGTCGTACGTGAACCCGTGGTACCCGCACACGATCCGGTCGCCGTCGAGGCGCGTCGGGGCCTCGGACAGCGGGTACCGGCGGTGCACACACCGGTCGTGCAGCACGACCGGCGTGCCCTCCTCCTCGGTCCGGTAGAGCACGAGCGTCTCACCGAGAATCGTCCGTCCGAGCAACTCCCGCCCGACCTCGTGACTGTAGGCGGCGACGTACCACTGGTTCCTGGCGAAGGCGGTCATGTGAGGCATGGGCACTGGCTCCCGTCTCTGGTTGTGCCGTCATCGTCGGGGCGGCCCTCCGGGCACCGCAACGGCCCTTCCGTCAGGCGGAAGCCGCCTTCGGCAGAAGCGGTTTCCGAATCAAAAAGTGAAATCGAAACAGAATTCTGCACTTTGTCCTCGCGGAGAATTGCCTTAGGGTGGATGCATGGGAAAGACAAGAACGCAGTTCTACGTAGTGAAACGCGGTGACAATCTCACCAAGATCGCGCGGATGCACCACGTGAGTCTGGATGAGATTCTGGAGTGGAACCCGCAGATCGAGGATCCGGACGTCATCCACCCCGGCGATCGGATTCGCGTGGCCCCGCCCCGGGCAGCGGCCGGAGAGGGCGGTGAGTTCGAGAGCGAATGACCAGAACTGAAAGCCGGCCGGCCCGTACGCGCAGCCGAATGACAGGCCTGCGTAACGGGCCGCGCGGGTTGCCTATCTCGAAGCGCAACTCGAATACGAAAGCGTCAGTCCCCGCCCGGAAGAGAGTATGACGCTCATCGAAGGAAGCGGGGGCATCACGAAAGGGTCCGCACCGCTACCGACGTCGGCTTTCCGGCCACGCGTATTCAGCCCGCGCGTGAGCGTTTCAGTAGGTGAATGGCGTTGCATCCGGTATACGGAGGGGAGAATCGCTGGTCCGGGTGATCGCAGGGTTGAGCAGGCGAGTTCGGCCTCCAGCCAGGCCAGGGCCTGGTACTCGTCGTTGAAGCGAGTGGATTCTGCGCGCGTGCCGGGAAGCTCGGCGGCGTATAGCCGCAGCAGGTCGTGGAACTGGAACCGGTCACGCCTGTTCGCCCTGCTCGGTCTGCACCCCGGCCCGGATTTCACCGCGGCGTAGGAGTGGTCGAAGGCGGTACGGACGGCGGCCTGGCGATCCCCGGTGACGGGGACAGCTTGGCGGCAGCGATGCGCAGCGGCAGGGGTAGACGGGCGCACGGTCAGCCAGGCGCTCGCCCGCTTCCGGCTCGACCCCCACCCGCTGCGCCCCGAGTGTGTTGGCCGGCAGGGCGCGGGCCTCGGCCGGGGCGACGTTCCACAGGACACCGGCCAGCGGCCGGTGGGCCAGTACGGAGGTCAGGAACAACACGGCTCCGGCGAAGCTGGCCCAGATGCCGATGAGGAAGAAGTCTCCGTGACTCGGGGTGAGCCGTCCCGTCGGCTCACCCCGGCCTCGGCGGCGGGTGAGCGGCCGGCCGGGCGCACCCGTGCAGGTGGCGCGTATCCTCCTGGCATCGAGTGCGAGGAGTCGAGCGCCACGACGGGGGCCGGACTGCAGGGCGCGACGCGTCGTCCGGAGGGCGTGCCCGGCGAGCTGCTCGTAGGTTGGAGTTGCAGCGGTCGCGCCTGTAAAGATCGGCAGGTCACGCGTGACGTCAGCGGAGATCGATTTCGAGGAGCTGTTCGACGCCGCACCGAATCCGTACCTGGTGCTGGACGTCGACCTGGTGGTCTGCTATGCGAACCGGGCCTACCTCCAGGCCACCGGCAGGAGCCGCGAAGAACTGGCCGGGCGGCACATCCTGGAGGCGTTTCCGGACACTCCCGGCGCGCCGGAGGCGGCGCGTGACTTCGGCGCCTCGCTCCAGCGCGTGCTGGACTCCCACGCGCCCGACGCGGTGGCACCGCGGCGATTCGACATTCCCGTCGACGGCAAGCCGGGCGAGGTGGAGGAGCGCTGGTGGTGCGGGATGTCCAGCCCCGTCCTGGGGACGGACGGCGCCGTGAAATGGATCATCGCGCGGGCCGACGACGTCACCGAGTTGATGCATTCCCCGGTCATCCGGGAGATCACCCCGCCGCTGAGCAACCAGGCGACAGGGATCGCAGCCCAGGTGTACGCCCGGTCGCACGATCTGGAACAGCTGAACGAGCGGCTGCGCCAGGCGCATGCCCGTGAACGCGAGATCGCCGTCACCCTCCAGGAGGTCATGCTCCGCTCGCCCGACCTGGACAGGCACCGGGAGATCGCCGTGCGCTACCTGCCGGCCTACGGAACGCTCAACGTGTGCGGCGACTGGTACGACGTGGTCGATCTGCCGCCCGACCGGTACGCGGTCGCCATCGGGGACGTCGTCGGCCACGGCCTGGAGGCCGCCGCGGTCATGGGGATGCTGCGCAGCGCCCTGAGCGCCGCCATCCGGGCTGTGCCCAGCCCCGCACAGGCCCTGGAGGTGCTGGGCCTGTACGCCAGGGCGGTCGACGGCGCGCTGGCCACCACCGTGGCCAAGGTGCTCATCGACCCGCGCAGCCGGCTGATCATCTACAGCAACGCCGGCCACCCACCGCCGATACTGCTCAGCCCGGACGGCAGCTGCCAACTGCTGGACCAGGCCACCGACCCGCCGCTGGGCGCCCGGCCGGAACACGTCCCCCGCCCCCAGGCCGGCCTGTCCTACGTCCGCGGGGACACCCTCGTGCTCTACACCGACGGCCTCATCGAACGCCGCGACGAGGACATCGACGTCGGCCTGGCCCGGCTGATCGACGCTCTGGCCCAGTACGGCACGCTCCCGGGGGAGGAGATCGCCGACAGGCTGCTGGCCCGGATGGGTGTCCCCGGCGGTGGTCAGGACGACGACATCGCCCTGGTCGTCGTCCGCCTGTGAGGCGGTTTCAACGGAAGCAGTTTCCGAATCAAAAAGTGAAATTGAAACGGAATTCTCAACTTTCCCATGTCGGGTGATTCGCTTAGTGTGGGCACATGGAGAAGACAGTAGAGTTCTACGTAGTGAAACGTGGCGACACGCTCAGTAAGATCGCGGTTATGCACCGCGTGACGCTGGACCAGATTCTGGAGTGGAACCCTCAGATCACGAATCCGGATCTCATTTACCCCGGACAGCGGATCCGCGTGGCTCCCCCGGAAATGGAGGGTGAGTTTGAACCCTTCCCAGGGGCCGACTTCTTCCAGCCCTCCGTGAGCAGCCCGGTCATCGAGGCCATGGGCTACCGCCTCATCGACGAGGGTTGCGGGGTGTACGCCCACGGGCCCGACTCGCGGTGGAGCGAAGCGGACCGGAAGTCGTACGCGAATTGGCAGTGGAAACTCGGATTCAGGGGCCAGGACGCTGACGGCATACCGGGCCGGAAGTCGTGGAATAGGCTGCGCGTACCGGCCGTCTACGAGTGACCGGAACCGCTCCGGGACGGCCACCGCGGACCGCTTGGCGCGCACGGGCGAAAACCCGGATCGCCTATCTCGAAGCCCAGCTGGAACGCGAACGTGTCAAGCCGTGCTCCGAAGAACGCGAGACGCTCGTCGAGGGAATGCGGGGCCATCTGAAAAAGGCCGGCGCGGCTGCCGACGAGGGTTTCGGATGGCGGCGTGCCTGGTCCGGATCGGCCGCGCGTGAGGGCGTCTGGTCGAACATACGCAGCGCGGAGGTGATGCTCCTGCAGCTGGTCTCCGACGAGGAAGCCTCCGGACGTGCCAGCGAGGTCATGGCGCTGGTCAAGGATCACCTTGACAAGGACGACCCACGACGGGTCCGCCTCGCCCGGCGGCTCCGTTCCATCATCTCCGGCGAGATCTCACCGAGCGACCGTGACCTCATGGTCCGGGCGCTCGACGCCGCATACAACGCCCTGGACGACGAGCTGGCCCGGGTGCGCAGCCTGCGCAACATCCTGTGGACCGCGACGTTCGTCGTCCTGCTCGGTGTGGCGGGCCTCGCCGTCTACGGCTGGTTCTTCCCCCAGTCGCTGAGCCTGTGCTTCACGCCCAAGGTCGATCCCGGGGACGCGGGCGGAGTCGACGTCGTGTGTCCCACGGCGGAGCATCCCGGCAAGAAGGTGGGCACCCCCGCCAGCAGTCTGGCCCAGTCGAAGGACATCCTCACCGTCGAGATCGCCGGGCTCGCCGGCGCGGCACTCACCGTCATCGCCTCACTGCGCCACATCCGGGGCACCGACGCTCCCTACATGCTGCCCCTGGCATCGGCGGTGCTGAAGTTCCCCACCGGCGCCCTGTCCGCCTTCCTCGGACTGCTGCTGATCCGGGGCGCCTTCGTCCCCGGGCTCAGCGACCTCGACAGCAGGGCGCAGGTCCTCGGCTGGGCCGCGGCCTTCGGCGCCGCACAGCACCTCGTGACCCGACTGGTCGACGACCGCGCCCAGATGACGCTGTCGGAGGTGGGCAGGACGACCGACGCCGTGGTCGACCCCGAGAGAGCCGCCGTCCGGGAGCACAACGTGCTGGGAGAGGCCGGCGCGCCCGGACCGCCGACCGCCTTCCAGGACGGCGCGGGACCGCACGAAGGGCCACAGGAGGGAACCCGCGACGGAGAGCGCGCGGACGAAGGAGCGGACGGGTCTCGCCCGGGAGCCGGGCCCTGACCGTCCGCCGCCCGGGCGCGCCCGTTCACCGCCGGAGCGGTGCGTGCGCCGTCTCCGGCAGCCGCAGGTACACCAGCGACGACAGCAGGCAGAGCACCGCGACGTACCAGGGGAACAGCCCGGCGTGGCCCATCTCCTTGAACAGCGTGCCCACGTACGGAGCCGTACCGCCGAAGAGGGCGACCGTCAGCGAATAGGGAAAGCCGATACCGGCCGCGCGGACCCGGGGCGGGAAGATCTCCGCGTTCACGGCCGCGCTGATCGAAGTGAACCCGGTCAGCAGCACCATGCCGGCGCACTGTACGAGCAGCAGTACCGCGAACGAGTCCCGCAGGGCGTGCAACAGGGGCACGGTGAGCAGGGCGAAGCCCAGGCCGAAGAAGAGGAGCAGCGGGCGGCGCCCGAAGCGGTCCGACAGGAGGCCGCCGAGCGGTTGCAGCAGGGCGAAGAAGGCCAGTGAGATCGTGCCCGCGAGCAGCGCGTCCGACTTCTCAAGACCCGCGTTGAGCTCGGCGTACGTCGGCAGGTACGAGGTCCACGTGTAGTAGGCGATGGTGCCGCCCGCCGTGATGCCGCCGATGAGGAGCGACTCGCGCGGGTGCCGCCGCAGCGCCTCGAACAACCCCGGCCGCGGGGCCTTCTGCTGCTCGGCGCTGCGGGTCTCCTGCGCGCCCTGCCGGATCCAGAAGCCGACCAGGCTCAGCACGGCCCCGAGCACGAACGGCACCCGCCAGCCCCAGCCGTTCATCTGCCCGTCGCTCAGCGTGTCCACGAGCAGCGTCGCGATGCCGGAGGCGACGAGCTGACCCACGGTCGTCGACACGTACTGGAAGCTGGAGAACAGCCCGCGCCGGCCGGGGCCGGCCGACTCCACCAGGAAGGTCGTCGAGGCGGCGAACTCGCCGCCCACGGACAGGCCTTGCAACAGCCGCGCGAGGACCAGGACCACCGGCGCAAGCACGCCCACCGCCGCGTACGTCGGGGTCAGCCCGACCAGCAGGCTGCTGCCGCCCATCAGCAGGATGGTGACCGTCAGCGCCGCGCGCCGCCCGTGCCGGTCCGCGACCGCGCCCATCAGCAGCCCGCCGACCGGCCGCATGAAGAAGCCCACCGCGAAGACCGCGAACGTGGACAGCAGCGGCACCAGCGAGTTGTCCGCGCTCTTGGGGAAGACCTGGGCGGCGATGTAGGTGGCCAGAAACGTGTAGGCGTACCAGTCGTACCACTCCACCGCGTTGCCCACGGAGGCGGCGAGGAGCTGGCGAACGGGCCGTTTCGTCGGCGGGGAAACCGTCTGCGTCTCTGTCACGTCCATGACCCTCCCCTGCCGATGCCCCGGCACACCTCACGTACCGGCGACTTTCACACGAGTGTCACCAGCCCCTTCCTTGGCGTTTGGTGTCCCTGAAACACTCCTTCCGCGCAGATTCCGTCATGTTCCGGCCATCCCGTACCTCAGGATGAGAGGTCTGTCCTTCATGTCCGAAGTCAACCGGCGCCGCTTTCTTCAACTCGCGGGTGCCACCACGGCCTTCAGTGCGCTGTCCGCCAGCATCCAGCGCGCCGCCGCGCTCCCGGCCAACCACCGCACCGGGTCGATCGAGGACGTCGAGCACATCGTCGTCCTGATGCAGGAGAACCGTTCCTTCGACCACTACTTCGGCTCCCTGAGAGGCGTGCGCGGCTTCGGCGACCCGCGTCCGGTCGCCCTCGACAACGGCAAACCGGTCTGGCACCAGGAGAAGGACGGCAAGGAGATCCTGCCGTTCCACCCGGACGCCGACGACCTCGGCATGCAGTTCCTGGAAGGGCTGCCGCACTCCTGGCCCGACGGCCACCAGGCCTACAACGGCGGCAAGTACGACCGGTGGGTGCCCGCCAAGGGCACCACGACCATGGCGTACCTGACCCGCGAGGACATCCCCTTCCACTACGCCCTCGCCGACGCCTTCACGGTCTGCGACGCCTACCACTGCTCGTTCATCGGCTCCACCGACCCGAACCGCTACTACATGTGGTCCGGCTACACGGGCAACGACGGCACCGGCGGCGGACCGGTCCTCGGCAACGACGAACTCGGCTACGGCTGGACGACCTACCCCGAGCGCCTGGAGCAGGCCGGCATCTCCTGGAAGATCTACCAGGACATCGGCGACGGCCTCGACGCGAAGGGCTCCTGGGGCTGGATCGAGGACGCCTACCGGGGCAACTACGGCGACAACTCGCTGCTCTACTTCAACAAGTACCGGGACGCCAAGCCGGGTGACCCGTGGTACGACAAGGCCCGCACGGGCACGAACGCCAAGGCGGGCGACGGCTACTTCGACCTGCTGAAGGCCGACGTCAAGGCCGGCAAGCTGCCGCAGATCTCCTGGATCGCCGCCCCCGAGGCCTTCTCCGAGCACTCCAACTGGCCGTCGAACTACGGCGCCTGGTACATCGCCCAGGTCCTGGACGCCCTCACCGCCAACCCGGAGGTCTGGTCGAAGACGGCCCTGTTCATCACCTACGACGAGAACGACGGCTTCTTCGACCACGTCGTACCGCCCCTGCCGCCGAAGGACGCCTCCCGCGGCAAGTCCACCGTCGACGTCTCTCTCGACCTCTTCCCGGGCGACGGCAAGAACACGGCCGGCCCCTACGGTCTCGGCCCGCGGGTGCCGATGCTGGTCGTCTCGCCGTGGAGCAAGGGCGGATACGTCTGCTCGGAGACGTTCGACCACACCTCCATCCTGCGGTTCATGGAGCGCCGCTTCGGCGTGCGCGAGACCAACATCTCGCCCTGGCGCCGGGCCATCTGCGGTGACCTGACGTCCGCGTTCGACTTCTCCCGCAAGGACGCGCGCCCCGTCCCGCTGCCCGGCACCGACGCGTACGAGCCGCAGGATCGCGAACGCCACCCCGACTACAAGCCCGCCCCGCCCGCGGACCCGCGTATGCCCCGCCAGGAACGCGGTCTGCGCCGCACCCGGCCGCTGAAGTACGCCCCGCACGTGGACGCCTCCGTCGACGCGGTGGCCGGGAAGCTCACCCTCGCCTTCGCCTCCGGGCCGAAGGCCGGCGCCGCCTTCCACGTCACCTCCGGCAACCGCTCGGATGGCCCCTGGATGTACACCACCGAGGCCGGCAAGACGCTCTCCGACACCTGGAACTCCGCTTACTCCGCGGGCTCGTACGACCTGACCGTGCACGGCCCGAACGGCTTCGTGCGGGTCTTCAAGGGGTCGAACACCACAGCCGGTTGCGAGGTCACCGCGCGCCACACCGGTGACGACATCGAGCTGACCTTCACCAACAAGGGCTCCGGCACGGCACGGCTGAAGGTCTCCGACGGGTACGGCGGCCGGCCCTCGACCGTCACCGTCCGCCCGGGCGCGAGGGTGTGCCGGACCGTGGAACTCGCCGCCGGCCGCCGCTGGTACGACCTGACCGTCACCGCCGAGGGCGACAAGGCGTTCCTGCGGCGGTTCGCGGGACACGTGGAGAACGGGCAGCCGGGCGTGAGCGACCCGGCGATCATCACCGCGTAGCCGTGGTGAGGTGCCCCGGATCGTGCGGCCGGGGCACCAGCGCCGGTTCGGCCGTGGCCGAACCGGGTTCCAGCGCCAGGACGGCGGCCACGGGATGGTCGTCGTCCGCCGGGACGGCCGCGGGCGCCGCCCGGCTGAGCAGCACCACGCCCCAGGACGCCAGGCCGGCCCCGGCGAGGGCGAGCAGCACGCCCGCCGGGCCGCCCTGGAGGCGTTCGCCCAGCAGCGCCAGGCCGATCACCGCGGCGGCCAGCGGGTTGGCCAGGGTCACCATCGCGAGCGGGCCGCCGAGACCGCCCCGGTAGGCCGTCTGCGACAGCAGCAGCCCACCGGCCGCGAACGCCGCCACGAGCAGCGCCACCCCGACCACCTGGACGCTCAGCAGCGGACCGGACCGGTCCGTCGCGGCCACCGTCACCGTCTGCGTGAGCGCCGAGGCCACCCCGGAGGCCACGCCGGACGCGCTCGCGTGCCGCAGCCCGGGGCGGGCGCCCGGCCGGGACAGCACCCCGATGAGGGCCGCGGTCGCGCCCGCGACCGTCAGCGCCTCGGGAACGCTCAGCACGTCGTCGGGCGCCGGCCCGGACGCCGTGACCAGGATCGCCGCCAGGCCGAGCAGCGTCAGCGCGGTGCCCCGCCACTCGACGGTGCTCACCCGCCGCCCCGCGAGCCGCGCCCCCATCGGCACCGCCGCGACCAGGGTGAGCGCGCCGAGCGGCTGAACCACGGTCAGGGGACCGTACTTCAGCGCCACGACGTGCAGCAGCGCGGCACCCGCGTTCAGCCCGACCGACCACCACCAGGCGCCACGGGCGAGCAGCCGCAGCGTGCCCGAGCCGGGCGAGCGGGAGGCGAGCCGCTCCTGGGCGACCGCGGCGGCCGCGTAGGCGACGGCGGAGACGAGGGACAGGACCACGGCGGCGAGGACGGCGCTCATCGGCCCGCTCCCGCGAGCGCCTGCTCGTCGGCCCGGGCCTGAGCCCGGGCCCGGACGGGGACGAGCCCGCCCTGCGCGCGGCCCGCTGTCGTCACCGTGCGGTGCGGCAGGGGGATCGCCGCGAGTGCGAGACCCAGCAGCGCCGTCGCCACGATCGAGTCGAGCCAGTAGTGGTTCGCGGTACCGACGATCACCAGCAGCGTCAGCAGGGGATGCAGCAGCCACAGCCAGCGCCACCGTGAGCGGGTCGCCACGATCAGGCCGACCGCCACCATCAGCGCCCAGCCGAAGTGCAGCGACGGCATCGCCGCGAACTGGTTCGACAGGGAGTCGGTCGCGGGACTGCCGTACACCGACGGGCCGTACGCCCGCGCCGTGTCCACCAGGCCGGTCGCGGCCAGCATGCGCGGCGGGGCGAGCGGGAACAGCAGGTGCAGCACCAGGGCGGCTGCGGTGACGGCGGCCAGCACCCGGCGGGCCCACACGTAGTGGGCCGGGCGGCGCAGGTAGAGCCAGACCAGGAAGGCGGCGGTGGCCGGGAAGTGGACGGCCGCGTAGTAGGTGTTCGCGAGGTGCACCAGGCCGTCGCCGTGCAGCAGCAGGGACTGCACCGCCCCCTCGCCGGGCAGGTGGACCGCTCGTTCGAGGTCCCACACGCGGTGCGCGTTGTGGAAGGCCTCGCCGGTGTGGCCCGTGGCCAGCTGCCGGCCGAGCTTGTAGACGAGGAAGAGCCCTGCGACGAGCAGGAGCTCCCGGACGAGCGGCGGTCGCGCTATCGCGTCGGACCCCGCCGGCGCAGGCTCGGTGCGGGCATTCATCCCCCGGCCCTTTCGGTGACGGTGCTGCTGTTATCGGTACGAGTGCGTACCGATACGCCAGTGTACCGATACGGCCGCGTACCGGTACACTGGCGTATCGATAGACGAACGACACACCGCCGACCGGGAATTTTCCGGCGGCCCGAGGAAAGCCAGGAGCACCGCCCATGACGTCGCAGGCTGCGGACCGGCCCGAGCCGGTCGGTGTCACGCGCCGCTCCAAGATCACGCCCGAGCGTGAGCAGGAGTTCTACGACGCCGTGCTGGAGCAGCTCCGCGAGTGCGGATACGACTCCGTCACCATGGAGGGGATCGCGGCCAGCACCCGGTGCAGCAAGTCCACGCTCTACCGGCAGTGGAAGACCAAGCCCCAGCTCGTGGCGGCGGCGCTGCGCTCCCACCGGCGGACAAGCTGCATCGACACCGGCTCGCTCGCGGACGATCTGCGCGAGGCCGCCAGGGCGGCGGGTGAGCTGTCGGGCCGGGACACCAAGCTCCTCCAGGCGCTCGCCCATGCCGCGCCCCAGGACCCCGAGCTGAAGACTGCATTGCGCGAGGCGCTGGTCGAACCGGAGATCGCCGCGCTGAAGGAGATCATCCGGCGCGGGGTCGAACGGGGCGAGGTGCCCGCCGATCATCCGGCGCTGGAGTACATCCCGGCGCAGATGTTCGGCGTCCTGCGCATCCGGCCCGTCCTGGAGGGCGAGGACGCGGACCCGGACTATCTGGTCCGGTTCGTGGAGGCGGCCGTGCTGCCGGCCCTCGGCCTCACCTGAGACCCGGGCCGCCGTCCACGGGATGACCGGACGGCGACCCGACCGCGCCGACCCGTGGGGACGGGGGCGGCGCGCACCCCCCGGCCGGGCGGGGTGCCCCTGTGAGCGGCGGGGGCGCCCCACCCGGCCGTCGGTGTCCGCGGCCCCCTTGTCGTCCGGTCGCTGTCCGGCCGGGTCTGGGCCGGTCAGACGGTCTGGCCGTTGCCACCGCCCGTCGACACCTTGATGCCCTTGGTGATCTCGTCCAGGACGGACTCCTTCTGGTCGGCGTCGACGCCGAAGCGGACGACGACCATCAGCTTCTGGTTCGCGGGGGAGGGGAACGCGAGCGACTCCACGATGCCGTCGGCGCCCTTGCTCGTGATGGCCTTCCAGCGGACCAGGTAGCCCTTCTGCCCGGCCACGGTCACGGACTCGGCGGCCAGCACGTCGTGGGAGGTGATCCCGCCGTAGGACTTGCCGCCGTAGGACTCCTCGGCGTTCGCCGCGATGTCCGCCTTGGCGATCTCCTCGGCGGTGCTGCCCTTGGTGCCGAGGGCCAGGGCCGGGGCCGAGTAGGCTCCGCCCTTCGTGCAGGTCGAGGTGGTGTCGCCGGGGCACTTGTAGGAGTCGTCGGACGTCACCTGCGCGCCGGCCCTGACCTCCTGGCCGTACCAGCCCTTGGGGATCGGCAGGCTGATCCCGCTGACCGAGTCGGTCACCGACCCGCTCCTGATCTTCGGCGGCTCGGACTGCTCGGGCGAGGGACCCTGCCCACCGGATCCGCCGTCCCCGCCGGAACCTCCGGAGCCACCGGATCCGCCGTCGCCGCCGGAACCTCCGGATCCGCCCGGTCCGCCGAACGGCCCGCCCTGACCCCCGGCTCCGCCCGGGCCGCCGGGCCCCTGCGAGGTGGCGGAACCGCCGCCCGAGCCGCCGTTGTCGGTCAACGCGTACACGCCGACACCGATGCTGGCCAGGACGACGACGGCTGCCGCCACGGCTATCCCGATCCGCAGCCCTCGCCCTCGACCGGCGGCCGGAGGAGCGGCGGGGTAGGCGGGATACCCCGGGGCCGCGGGATACCCGGCGCCGGGCGGATACCCAGGGCCGCCTGGATACGCGGGGGCTCCCGGTTGTCCGGTGCTACCCGGGTAGGCGGAGGCGCCCGGTGCCCCGGCGCCGACCGGGTGCCCGGGGGTTCCCGGCTGTCCGGCACTTTCCGGATGTGCCGAGGCGCCTGGGGCGCCGGCACCGGGCGGATTCCCGGGGGTTCCCGGCTGTCCGGCACTCGCCGGATACGCGGAGGCTCCCGGGGTTCCCGGGCCGGTCGGGCCTCCGGCACCGGCCGGACTCCCAGCGGCTCCCGGTGCCCCGGCATCGGCGGGCTGTCCCGCTTCCGGCTGTCCGACGCCGGTCGGCTGTGCGGCGCCAGCTGGATCCCCGGCACCGCCTGGATCCCCGGTACCGGCCGGACTCCCAGCGGCTCCCGGTGCCCCGGCACCGGCGGGCTGTCCCGCTTCCGGCTGTCCGACGCCGTTCTGCTGCCCGGCGGCACCACCCTGCTGCCCCGCGGGCGGCGTATCGCCTGAGGGTGCCGGATCTCCCGACGGGGCCTCGCCAGGGGCCGGTTCGCGCGTAGCGGGACCCCAGGTCGCGGTCGGCTGTGCCGGGCGGATGCGGTCCGTCCAGGCCCTGCCGTCCCACCAGCGCTCGGTGGCGGGCCCGTCACTTTTCTGCCCGGGGTCGGGGTACCACCCGGGAGGAGTCTCCTGCGTCATGCCCCCACCGTATGAGGCGTCGGTGAAAGTGGGATGAGAGGAGCCGAACAGATCGCGTCAGTCCAGCAGCAGGCGCGTCGGCCCCCGGCCGGCCGGCGGGGGCAGCCGCAGCCCTTCCCGGCCGGGGGTCACCGACCCCAGCACGCTCGGATGCCGTGCCCCCGTGCTCGCGGGCTCGGTGCCGGGCAGGCCGTGCAGGGTCAGAAACCCCAGGACCGCGAAGGCGTACGCCTCCTTCGCGCCGGACGGCAGCCCCAGTTCGTCCGAGGTGCGCACCGCCACCCCCGGCAGCAGCTCCCCGAGCATCCCCATCAGCACCGGGTTGCGGGTACCGCCACCCGAGGCGACGACCTCCGTCGCGCCCACCGACCGCACGGCGTCCGCCACCGTCCGGGCCGTGAGCATGGTCAGGGTGGCGACGACGTCCTCGGCGGGCAGCGTCCCGAACCCGGCCAGCGCGTCCCGCAGACGACCGAGATGGAACAGCTCCTTGCCCGTCGTCTTGGGCGCGGGCAGCGCGTAGTACGGCTCCTCCAGCAGCCGGTCCAGCAGCGGCCCGTGCACCCGGCCGCGGGCGGCCAGCGCCCCGTCCGTGTCGTAGGACAGGGCTCCGCCGCTGAACCCGCGGGCCGCCGCGTCGATCAGCGCGCAGCCCGGCCCGGTGTCGAAGGCGGTCCCGTCGGGCGCGGTGAGGTTGGCGATACCGCCGATGTTCAGCGCGACGGGCCTGCCCGGCCGGCCCCGCAGCCACAGCAGGTCGAACAGGCTGACCAGCGGGGCACCCTGCCCGCCGGCGGCGATGTCCCGCGGCCGGAAGTCGGCGACCACGGGCAGCCCGGTCGCCTCGGCGATCCAGGCCGGCTGCCCGAGCTGGAGCGTGCCGTGCACCTCCTTCTCGGCGACCCAGTGGTAGACGGTCTGCCCGTGCGAGGCCACCAACCCGGCCAACCCCTCGCACAGTTCCCGGTCGGCCCGGACCGCGGCCGCCGCGAAGGCCTGCCCGATGAGGGTGTCCAGCCGGCACACCTCGCCCAGCGTGGTGTGCCCCGGCGGCAGGGCGGCGGTCAGGGCCTCGCGCAGTTCACCGTCGTACGGCTCGCTGACCATGCCGAGCGGCTTCAGCACCAGGCTGTCGCCGACGAGGTCCAGGTCGGCCACCGCCGCGTCGATGGCGTCGTACGACGTCCCGGACATGAGTCCGATCACCCGCATCCGTTCACCCGCATCCGTTCACCCGCATCCGTTCACCCGCATTCCGTCCGTCCAGCCTTCTCCTCTGCCCCCTCGGCCACCCCCCGCCCGGACAGCGTGAGCAGCGCCGGCACGCTCACCGCGCACGTCACCGCCGCGTAGTACGCGGGGATGTCCACGCTCCCCGTCCGCTCGATCGTCTCCGTGATGATGAGCCCGGCGCACCCGGAGAACACCGCATTGGACAGCGCGTAGGCGAGTCCCAGGCCCGTGCAGCGCACCCGGGCCGGGAACATCTCCGACAGCATCGCCGGACCCGGCCCCGCCATCAGCCCCACCACCGCACCGGCGCCGAACACCGCCACACCCTTCACGGTGTTCGAAACGCCGGATTCCTGAAGAAGGTTGAGCAGCGGCACCGCGAGGACCACCACCAGCACGGCCCCCGTCAGCATCACCGTCCGCCGCCCGAGCAGGTCGCTGAGCAGCCCCGCCGGCACGATCGTCACGGCGAAGCCCAGGTTGGCCAGCACGGTGGCGACCAGCGCCTGCTGGAAGGTCGCGCCCAGCGAACTCTGCAGATATGACGGCAGCACGACGAGGAACGTGTAACCGGCAGCGGCCCAGCCCATGATCCGCCCCGCGCCCAGCACGACGGCTCTGGCGACCTCGCGCGGCGGAGGCGTCTCCCGTGCCGCCTCCGCCATGAACGCCGGCGTCTCGTCCAGCCGCAGCCTCAGCCACAACGCCCCCAGCCCCAGCGGCAGCGTCAGCAGGAACGGCAGCCGCCAGCCCCACGATCCCAACTGCTCCTCGGTCAGCACCGTGGCGAGCAACGCCGCCGCGCCCGCACCGGCCAGCAGCCCCAGCGCCACCGTGAACGACTGCAACGACCCGTACAGCCCTCGCCTGCCCGGCGGCGCGAACTCCGTCATCACCGACACCGCGCCGCCGAACTCCCCACCGGCGGACAACCCTTGGAGCACCCGCAGAAAGGTGAGCAGCCAGGGCGCCAGGGCTCCCGCCTGCGCGTACGTCGGCAACACGCCGATCAGCGCCGTCGCGACCGTCATCAGCGTGATCACCAGGACCAGCACAGGACGACGGCCGACCCGGTCGCCCAGGCGGCCGAAAAGCGCCGCCCCGACGGGCCGGAAGAAGAACGCGAGCGCGAACGACGCGTACGTCTTCACCAACGCCTCGGCCTCGCTGCCGCCCTCCGGTGTGAAGAACCGTGCCGCGATGATCGTCGCGAAGTAGCCGTAGACGCCGAACTCGTACCATTCGATGAGATTGCCCACCGACCCGGCGACCAGCGCCCGCCGGCCCCGACGTGTCTCCCCGGTGTGGTGAATGAACGTCACCTCCCCTGCAATTGCACGCCGTTGACGCGAAGACGGCTGGTGACGGCCCGGGTACGTCGTCCGATCGCACCCGGTGTCACCCGTCACGGCAACAGGTGCCCCGTCCATCCTCCACTCAGGCAATCGGACGGCTACGCTCGACGTCTGTACGTCGTTCGGGCGACTTCGGGAGGTAGCGGGATGACGGAGGTACGGCCCACGGCCGCCGCCTCGGCTTCCCTGTGGGAGCGCGACGAGGAAGTCGCCGCCGTCGCGCGGGCGGTCGACAGCCTGTGCGCGGACCGCTCCTCGTCCGGCGGGCTGCTGGTCTTCCGCGGCGAGGCCGGGCTCGGCAAGACCGCGCTGCTGGCCGAAACCCGCCGCATCGCCGAGGCACACGGCTGCCAGGTCTGGTCGGCACGCGGCGGCGAGACCCTCAGGTCGGTCCCCTTCAACGTCGTACGGCAGTTACTGCAACCGGCGCTGCTGTCGATGCTGCCGGAGGAGGCCCGCGAGTACCTCGGCGACTGGTACGACATCGCCGGGCCCGCCCTCGGCATCGCGGACCCCGGCGACCGGCAGGCCGACCCGCAGGGCGTGTGCGACGGCCTGGTCGCCGCCGTGCGCCGGCTCTCCCGCCGGGACTGGCCGCTGGTGCTGCTCATCGACGACGCCCACTGGGCCGACCAGGAGACCCTGCACTGGCTCGCCGCGCTGGCCGAACGCCGCGACGAGATGTCCGTCCTGGTCGTGGTCACCCGCCGCCCGGGCGAGGTCTCCGGCACGAGCGCCCGTCTCCTCGACACCGTCGCCGCCGCCGCGGACGGCCCCGCCACGACCCTGAGCGCCCTCACCCCGGACGCCACGGCCGGACTCACCCGCGCCACCCTCGGCGAACACGCCGACGCCGCGTTCTGCCGCGAGGTCTGGGCCGTCACCGCCGGCAATCCCTACGACACCGTCGAACTCCTCGCCAAGGTGCAGGACAGCGAACTCGAACCGGTCGAGGCCCGCGCCGGCGAACTGCGCGAGCTGAACCGCTCGGCCCGCGGCGGCGGCCTCGTCGCCCGCCTGGAGGAACTCGGCATCGACGCCACCAGGTTCGCCTGGGCCGCCGCCATCCTCGGCACCGGCATCTCCATCGACCTGGTCGCCAAGCTCGCCACCCTCAAGCCCGACGTGGCCCGCCGCTGCGCCGAACTGCTGCGCACCGCCCGCATCCTCACCGCCCCCGACCCCGCGACCGGCCGCACAGCCGAAGGCGATCTGGAGTTCGTCCACCCGCTGATCGCCACCGCCGTCTACAACTCGATCCCCGACGCCCTGTGCACCGCCATGCACGGTATCGCCGCCCGCATCGTCGCCGACGAGGGACACGGCGCCGCTGCCGCCGCCCGGCACCTCCTCGAAGTCCACCCGGACGACGACGAGGAACTCGTCGGGCAACTGCGCGAGGCCGCCCGCGAGCACCTCGCCGTCGGCGCACCCGACGCGGCCCGCCGCTGCCTGGAGCGCGCCCTGAAGGAGCCGCCCCGGCCCGAGACGCACCCGCACGTGCTGTACGAACTGGCCGAGGCCACCTTCCTCACCGCGCCAGCCCGCACCATCAGCCAGTTGCGGGCCGCGCTCGGCATGCCCGGCCTCGACGGCGACAAGCGGGTGGACGCCGTCTTCCGGCTCTCCCAGGCGCTGCTCCACAACGACCAGCTGGAGGAGGCCGTCCGCACGGTCGAGGCGGAGGCCGCCCGGCTCCAGCCCGGCCCCGCCCGGATGCGGCTCCAGGCCGTGCACTTCATGTGGGAGGGCATCCACGCCGGCGAGGCCACCTCACCCGACCGCTCCCGGCGGCTCGCCGACCTCGCCCGCACCTGCACCGGCCGGGACAACTCCGAACGCGCCCTGCTCATCCTGCGCGGCTTCGACGCCCTGATGCACGGCGAGAACGCCGAGGAGGTCGTCGAACTGTGCGACCGCGCCCTCGTCAACGGCCGGCTGGCCCCGGGGCTCGGCTGGACCGACACCGAGTGGGGCATCGAACTGCTCCTGATGCTGGCCAACGCGTACGCCTTCACCGACCGCCTCGACCGCGCCGAGACCCTCTACAACGAGGCCCTGCGCGCCTACGAGACCGCCGGCTGGAGCGGCGGCCACCTCGCCCTGGCCCACGCCTACGTCGGGCTCGGCCACCGCAGGCGGGGCCGGCTGAAGGAGGCGGAGGAGTCCTTGCGCGAGTCGCTGCGCCTCGCCGAGCGCGTCGGCCGCCGCCTTCCTCTGTACTGGTCCGCGACCTGCAACCTCGTCGACACACTGCTCGCCCGCGGCCATGTCGAGGAGGCCTGGGAGGTCGCCTGTACTGGTCCGCGACCTGCAACCTCGTCGACACACTGCTCGCCCGCGGCCATGTCGAGGAGGCCTGGGAGGTCGCCGAACGGTACGGCTTCGCCCCGCCCTACCCGTCCACCATCGTGCTGCCGGACCCGCGCTCGGTGCGCGGCCGGCTGCTGCTGGCCGTCGGCCGCACCAAGGACGGCGTCAACGAACTGGAGGCCGCCGAGAAGGCGGCGGCAGCGCGCGGGCACCACAACCCCGTGCTCGTCCCCTGGGCGGGCGACCTCGCCCGGGCCCTGGCCACCGAGGACCCGGCCCGTGCCGCCCGGCTCGCCGTCGACGTCCGCCGCCGGGCCGAGCGTTTCGGTACGGACACCGCCATAGGGGAGGCCCTGCGCTGCGCCGCCGCCCTGGAGACCGGCCAGCGTGCGGTCCGCCTCGCCGCCCAGGCCGTCACCTACCTGGAGTCCTCGCCCTGCCAGTACGAGCACGCGGCGGCCCGCATCGAGTACGGCATCGCCGCCCGCTCGGCCGCCGACCTCGACCGCGGCCTCGGCCTGGCGGTCTCCTGCGGCGCGGACGGGCTGGCGGCACGGGCGCGGGCGGCGCTGAAGGCGGGCGCCGGAGCCGGGTAGCTCAGGCGCCGAGCAACTGCTCGGTCACCGCCGCGAGCCGCCTGCGCACCCGGGGGTCGTACGCCGCCTCATGGGCCCGTGCCGGGCTCGTCCCGTCGTAGTACCGGCCGCTGCCCAGGTCGCGCGTGGCCAGGGCCAGCACACCGGCCGCCCCGTCGGCGACCGTGTTCCACGGCGTGACGTCCGCCTCGCGGACCATCGCCGTGTCCATGTACGTCGCCGGGTGCAGCACGTTCACCGAGACGCCGGTGCCGTCCAGTTCCCCGGCGAGCGCGAAGGTGTGCGCGGCGAGCGCGAACTTGCTGCGGCAGTACGCCGACACGCCGTCGTAGCCGCGGGTGAACTCGGGGTCCTCGGCGACCAGGGGTTCCTGACCGGCCGAACCGACGTTGACGATCCGCGCCGGCGCGTTCGCCCGCAGCACCGGCAGCAGGGCCCGGGTCAGCACGACCGGCGCCAGATAGTTCACCGCCAGCCGCAACTCGTGCCCGTCGGCGCTCAGCTCACGGCCCGCACCGGGCGTCCCGAACCCCACGCCCGCGTTGTTGACCAGCACGTCGAGCTCGGGATGCGCGTCGGCGACGTGCCCGGCCAGCTCGCGCACCTGCGCCAGCGATGCCAGGTCGGCGACGAACGCCTCGGCGTCCCCCTCGGCGCGCAGTTCCCCGGCCAGCCGCTCGGTGCGGCCCGCGTCCCGGCCGTGGACGAGGACGACATGCCCCAAGCGGACGAGTTCGAAGGCGATGTACCGGCCGAGCCCCGAGGTGGCGCCGGTGATCAGGATGGTGGACATGCTCCCACCGTAGGCACGCCGGGCGGGCCGGAGCGAGCTGCCGTCGAGCCTACGACCAGCAGGATCACCCTGGCGTGCCGTCCTCCTCCGCCAGCACCCGCTGGGCCGTCGCGAACGCCGAGTTCGCCGCCGGCACCCCGCAGTAGACCGCGCACTGGAGCAGTACCGCGCCGATCTCCTCCGGGGTGAGCCCGCCCCGGCGCGCCGCCCGGACGTGCATGGCCAGTTCGTCGTAGTGGCCGTGCGCCACCAGCGCGGTGAGGGTGATCATGCTGCGCTCGCGGCGTGACAGCGTCGGGTCGGTCCAGATCTCGCCCCAGGCGTAGCGCGAGATGAAGTCCTGGAAGCGTGCCGTGAACGGGGTCTGCCGGGACTGCGCCCGGTCGACGTGCGCGTCGCCGAGCACCTCGCGCCGCACCTCCATACCGCGTCCGGCGGTCCCGCCGAAGTGTGCCCGCAGCGCGGTCAGCACCGCCTCCGGGCACTGCGCGGGCGCCAGGTGCGAGGCGCCCGGGAGCTCCACGAGCGCAGCGCCCGGCACCGCGTCCGCGATCTCCCGCAGATGCGCGGGCGGCGTCGCCGGATCGTCCCGTCCGGCGATGAGCAGCGTCGGCACGGCGATCTCGGGCAGCCGGTCCCGCAGATCGAACGCGGCGAGCGCGTCACAGCAGGCGGCGTACGCGTCCGGGTCGGCGCGCCGGTGGTCGTCCACCAGCTCCGGCACGGTGAAACCGGAGGTGAACCAGCGCGCGTCCGCACTCTCCGCCAGCCCGGCCAGCCCTTCCCGCCGCACCAGCGCGGCCCGCTCCTGCCAGGGCTTCGCCCCGTTGAAGTGCGCGGAGGAGCAGATCACGGCGAGGGACGACAGCCGCTGCGGACGGTGGACGGCCAGGTGCAGCCCCACCGCCCCGCCCAGCGACACACCCGCGTACGCGAACTGCTGGATGCCGAGCGAGTCGGCGAGCGCCAGTACCAGGTCGGCGAGGTCACCGACCGTCGCGCCCGCCTTGATGAGACCGGCCGCCGAGCCGCCGTGTCCCGGCAGGTCCCAGCGGACGACCCGATGGGTGATCGACAGCTCGGGCGCCACCTTGTCCCACAGGGCGTTCGACGTGCCGAGCGAAGGGCCGAGCAGCAGCGGGGGTGCGGAAGAGGGTCCTTCGGCACGGTGGGCGAGAAGTGTCAACGTCGCTCCAGAGCACGGTCGGTGAGGGCTCCGGCGGAGCCGGTGTAGTGGGTGGGATCGAGGTCGACGTCCGCCAGTTCCGGCGCCTGGGCCGGCGGGCGCCCCTCGGCGGCCAGCCTGGTGAGGAGTTCCTTGGCGCGGGCGCGGCCCAGCACCGGGGCCAGCTCGGCCGACAGCCGCTCGGAGACGATCAACCCGCCGGTGAGATCCAGGTGTTCGCGCATGACCTCGGGCCGGACCCGCAGCCCCTCCGCCAGCTCGACGGCGTCCCGGGCGGCCCCGCCGGCCAGCCGCAGCAGGTCCCGCAGCGGCTCCCACTCCGCGTGCCAGGCCCCGGCCGGCCGCTCGTCCTCCGCCGCCATCGACCCGTACAGCGTGGCCGCGAGCTGCGGTGCCCGCCGCGCGGCGGAGGCGATGAGGGTGGACCGTACGGGATTGGACTTGTGCGGCATGGCCGAGGAACCCCCGCCGCTGCCCTCCGCGACCTCGGCGATCTCGGTACGCGACAGGGTGAGGACGTCCACGGCGAGCTTGCCGAGCACGCCCGCCGTGAAGGCGAGACAGCCGGCGAGATCGGCGACGGGCGTCCGCAGAGTGTGCCAGGGCAGATCGGGCGCGCGGAGGCCGATTTCACGGGCGTAGGCCGTCGGCAGCGCCACCGGATCGCTCGCGCCGTACGCCCCGAAGGCCGCCAATGTGCCCGCCGCGCCACCGAGTTGGGCGGGCAGTGAGTCCCGCACGGCCCTCACCCGGTCCCGCGCGTCGAGGACCAGCGCCCGCCATCCGGCCGCCTTCAGCCCGAACGTCGTCGGTACGGCGTGCTGGGTGAGTGTCCGCCCCGGCATCGCGGTGTCACGGTGCTCGGCGGCCAGCCGGGCGAGCGCCTGCTCGGTGCGGCCGAGATCGGCGAGGACCAGGTCCAGCGTGCGCACGGCGACCAGCATCGTCGCGGTGTCCATGATGTCCTGGCTGGTCGCCCCCCGGTGGACATAGGGGCCGTACTCCTCGCCGACGGCCTTCGTCAGCTCCGCGACCAGGGGAATGACGGGGTTGCCGCCCGCGCGGGCCCGCTCGGCGAGGGACCGTACGTCGAAGGCGCCGGCGTCGGCCGCCTCGGTCACCGCCGTCGCCGCCTCGGCGGGGGCCAGCCCGAGCGCCGCCTGGGCCCGGGTCAGCGCGGCCTCCGCGTCGAACAGCGCCCGTAGATACGCGTGGTCGCTCGTGGCGGACGCGGCCGCCGAGTCTGCCCACCCCGGGGCGAGCAGACCGGTGTCACCTCGGGCAGTTGTCACTGGAACTCCAGGAAGACCGTCTCGCCTTCGCCCTGAAGGCGGATGTCGAAACGGTACGTCCCGGCCGCCTCCGCCACGGCGATCAGCGTGTCGCGGCGCCCGTCCTCCAGCCCGGACAGCAGCGGATCGGCGGTGAGCACGGCGTCGTCGCCCGGCAGATAGATGCGGGTGTACAGGTGCACGAGAAGCCCGCGCGCGAAGACGCACACGCTGATGTACGGGGCGCTCCGACCGCGCGCACCGGGCCGCAGCGTGCGTGCGTACCAGTGGCCGTTCGCATCGGTCTGGATACGTCCCCAGCCCGTGAACTCCACGCCGTTGCGCCCCAGGAAGCCGCCCGACGCCGGGTCGCGGCGCATCGAACCGTCCGCCGTCGGCAGGTTGCCGTCCGGGTCCGCGCCCCACAGCTCGATCAGGGCGTCGGGGAGCGGATCGCCCGCGCCGTCGGTGACGTACCCGTGCAGGGTGACGGTGTCCGGATGCCCGAGGGGCGCGATGTCCTCGCCGCCCCGGAACGGCAGGGCGTGGCCGTAGAACGGGCCGACGGTGTGCGACGGGGTGGGCAGCACGCTCTCCGGCCTGCTGGTGTCGATCTTCGTCATGGCAGGTCAGCGCCCTTCTTCGATCCAGGTGGCGTTCGGGCCGTCCAGCACGATGTCCCAGTGGTAGCCCATCGAGAACTCCGGCACCGACAGGCCGTGGTCGTACGTCGCGACCAGCCGCTGCCGGGCCGCGTCGTCCGTCACGGACTGGATGATCGGGTCGTAGGGGAACAGCGGGTCGCTCGGGAAGTACATCTGGGTCACGAGCCGCTGGGTGAACGCGGTGCCGAAGAGCGAGAAGTGGATGTGCGCCGGCCGCCACGCGTTGAGGTGCTGTCGCCACGGGTACGGGCCCGGCTGGACGGTGGTGAAGTGGTAGCGGCCCTCGTCGTCGGTGAGGGTGCGGCCCACGCCGGTGAAGTTCGGGTCCAGCGGGGCGTCGTGCTGCTCACGCTGATGGGCGTACCGGCCCGCCGAGTTGGCCTGCCAGATCTCCACGAGCTGGCCGCGGACCGGGCGGCCGTCGCGGTCCAGCAGCCGCCCGGAGACGGTGATGCGCTCGCCGATCGGCTCGCCGTCGTGCTGCCGGGTGAGGTCGTTGTCGATCTCGGTGATGTCCCGCTCCCCGAAGGCCGGGGAGGCCAGCTCCACCAGCTCCGGGTCCTTGCTGACGTCGATCGTGACCGGCGGCTGCTTGGGGTGCCGGAGCACCGAGGACCGGTACGGCGCGTAGTCGCGGCGCGGCTGATGCTCGACGGGCCCGCCGTCGGCGAGCCGCTTCTCGTACGCGGCGCGCTCGGCCGCGATCTCCTGGTCGATGTCGTGCTGAGTGAGAGTCATCGTGATCCTGCGTTTCGTCAACGTTCGAGGACGAGGGCGAGGCCTTGGCCCACCCCGATACAAAGCGTGGCGACACCGACACCGCCGCCACGCCGGGCCAGCTGATGAGCAACGGTCCCGGCAAGCCGAGCGCCTGACGCACCGAGCGGATGCCCCAGGGCGATCGCACCACCCTGCGGATTGAGGATCGCGGGATCGAACTCGGGCCACTCGGCCACACACCCCAGCACCTGCGCGGCGAACGCCTCGTTCAGCTCCAGCACGGACAGGTCGCCAAACCCCCTGCCCGCCTTGGTCAAAGCCCGGTTCACCGCCTCGACAGGGGCGAGTCCGAAGTAGTGCGGGTCGGTCGCGGAGACACCTGTCGCGCGGACGCGGGCGAGCGGCTCACGCCCCGTCGCCCTCAACCCCTCCTCATCCACCAGCAGCAGCGCCGCCGCACCGTCGTTCAACGGCGACGCGTTGCCCGCCGTCACCGTCCCGCCCTCCGTACGGAACGACGGCTTCAGCCTGGCCATCGCCGCCAGGGACGCATCCGGACGGACACACTCGTCGGCGGCGAAGACCACCGGGTCACCCTTGCGCTGCGGAATCTCGACAGAGGCCAACTCGGCGTCGAAGAACCCGGCCCGCTGAGCCTCCGCGGCCTTCTCGTGACTGCGCAGGGCGAACTCGTCCTGCTGCTCCCGGCCGATCTTGTGCTTGTCGGCGATGAGTTCGGCCGACTCGCCCAGCGGGATGGTCCACTGCGGCTCCATACGCGGGTTGACCATGCGCCAGCCGAGGGTGGTGGAGTACAGCTCGGTGTGCCCCGCCGGGAAGGGCTTGTCGCTCTTCGGCAGGACGTACGGCGCCCGGGTCATCGACTCGACGCCGCCGGCCAGTGCGATCGACGCGTCGCCGAGCGCGATGGCCCGGGCCGCCTGGATCACGGCCTCCAGGCCTGACGCGCACAGCCGGTTGACGGTCACGCCCGGCACGGAGGTGGGCAGGCCCGCGAGCAGGGCGGCCATCCGGCCGACGTTGCGGTTCTCCTCACCGGCGCCGTTGGCGTTGCCGAAGTACACGTCCTCGATCCGCGCCGGATCCAACTCCGGCGTGCGGGCGAGGATCTCGCGGACGGCGTGCGCGGCCAGGTCGTCCGGGCGCACGCCGGCCAGTGCGCCGTTGTAGCGGCCGATCGGCGTACGGACCGCGTCGACGATGTAGACGTCCTTCACTTCACGCCCTCCGGCACGGTCAGTTCGGCGTCGGTCCTGGCGACGATCTCGGCGGCGGTCACACCCGGCGCGGTCTCGACCAGGACGAGCCCGTCGTCGGTGACGTCCAGGACGCCGAGGTCGGTGATGATCCGGTTCACGCACCCCTTGCCGGTCAGCGGCAGGGCGCACTCGGTGAGGATCTTCGGGGAGCCGTCCTTGGCGGTGTGCGTCATCACGACGACGACCGTGCGGGCGCCGTGCACCAGGTCCATCGCCCCGCCGATCCCGGTGATCAGCTTGCCGGGGATCGCCCAGTTGGCCAGGTCGCCCCGCTCGGACACCTGCATGGCACCGAGCACCGCCACGTCGATGTGCCCGCCCCGGATCATCGAGAACGACAGCGCGGAGTCGAAGAAGGATGCGCCCGGCAGGACGGTGACCGTCTCCTTCCCGGCGTTGATCAGGTCAGGGTCGACGGCGTCCTCGGTGGGGTACGGACCCGTGCCCAGGATGCCGTTCTCGGATTCGAGGACGACCTCGACGCCCTCGGGCAGGTAGTTGGGGATGAGGGTCGGCAGGCCGATGCCGAGATTGACGTACTGGCCGTCCCTCAGCTCCCGTGCCGCCCGTGCGGCCATCTCCTCGCGAGTCCAGGCCATCAGGACCTCACCGTCCGCTGCTCGATCTTCTTGTCCGTCGCCTGCTCAGGGGTGAGCGCGAGCACCCGCTGCACGAAGATGCCGGGCAGATGCACCGCGTCCGGGTCGATCTCGCCGGGCTCCACCAGCTCCTCCACCTCGGCGATCGTGACCCGTCCGGCCATCGCGGCCAGCGGGTTGAAGTTCCGGGCGGACTTGTTGAAGACCAGGTTGCCGTGCCGGTCGCCCTTCGCGGCCCTGACCAGGGCGAAGTCGGTGCGGATGCCGTGCTCCAGCACGTACTCCGTGCCGCCGAACTCCCGCACCTCCTTCGCCGGGGAGGCGATCGCGACCCCGCCCTGCCCGTCGTAGCGCCACGGCAGCCCGCCCTCGGCGACCTGCGTGCCCACTCCGGCCGGGGTGTAGAAGGCGGGGATGCCGGCGCCGCCGGCCCGGAGCCGCTCGGCCAGCGTGCCCTGCGGGATCAGCTCGACCTCCAGCTCACCGGCCAGGTACTGCCGGGCGAACTCCTTGTTGGCACCGATGTAGGACCCCGTCACCCGGGAGATCCGGCCCGCCGCCAGCAACACCGCCAGGCCCGACTCCATCGCCCCGCAGTTGTTGGAGACCACCGACAGCCCGGCCACCCCGCGCTCGTACAGCGCCCCGATCAGCACGTTCGGCACACCGCTCAGCCCGAAACCGCCCACCGCGAGCGACGCGCCGTCCGGGACGTCGGCCACCGCCTCAAGGGCTGTGGCGACCACCTTGTCCATCCGAGAAGCCCCATCTCTTCCGAGCGACCCGACACGCTTTAGTCAGGGCACTGAGTATTTCTGCGAAGCTGCTCTCACGCTGCCATCGGGGCGGATGGGCGTCAAGACCTCGGTTTTTCCGGCCGTGATCCCTTGTTCGGACGGCAGACAGTCCAGGAGCGGCCGGGTATTGTTCAGTACACCGATGAATACGAGCGAGGGGTGCACATGGCGGCGGCGGACCTCACCACCCACCCGGGGCACCTGGCCCGGCGGCTCCAGCAGGCGCACTACCTGCTGTGGAACACGATGGTCTCCGAGGAGATCACCTCGCCCCAGTACGCGGTCCTCAACACGCTCGTCGACGAGCCCGGGCTGGACCAGCGCACGGTGGGGGAGCGGGTGGGCCTGGACCGGTCGACCATCGCCGAGGTGATCAGCCGGCTCAGCCGGCGAGGACTCCTCGACAAGGTCCGCGACCCGGAGGACGGCCGCCGTTCCCTGCTGCGTCTCACGGACGAGGGCGTGCGTACCCACCGCAAGCTGACCGTGCGCACCGCCCGGATGAACCAGGTGTTCCTCGCCCCGCTGACCGCCGAGGAGCGGACGGTGTTCTTCGACCTCATCCGGCGTGTCGCGGACGCGGCCGAGGGGCTGCGCAATCCGGGGGAGCCCCTGGTGGCGCCCCGCTGACGGGCGCGGCCCGCGCGTCAGGACGCCTTGGCGTACACCACCCACACCTGGCCCTTCGCGAAGTTCACCGGCATGCCGTCGCCGGTGGTGAACGCCGTGCCGTCCGAGGCGTCCTCGCGCTTCCAGTTCACGTCGTAGGCCCGCCCGTCGCGCAGCACCCTGGCCTTCCCGGAGCCGACCGTCTCGGTGTACGGCGTGTTGTTGCCGAGGAAGTCGCGGAAGGCGGACTCGCGCACCTTCACGTACTGCACCACGACCGTCGCGGCCGCCATCCGCGTCCCGTCGGCCGTCGTGGCGGGGGCGCCGTCCATGCCGACCAGCCAGCGGTCCCGGGAGTCCGACCAGGTGAAGGTGAAGCGGGCCGCCGGGTAGCGCACCGTCTGCGAGGTCGCTGCCGTGCCGCCGCCGGCCGGGGCGGGGCCGTAGCGGAAACCGGTGGTCAGGGCGGCCGGGCCCGGGGCCTCGGGGAGGATCCGCTCGGGCCGCAGATAGAGGTTGTGCGGGGCGGGCTTGCCGGAGCCGCGGAAGAAGGCGTCGGGGGCGCTGTCCGGCGTCTCCGCCCGCAGCGGTGCCCTGTCGATCAGCGGCAGGAGCTTCTTCTGCGCGCCGGAGAAGGCGAGTATGGGCCGGTCGAACTGGCGCAGCAGCTCCAGATCCGACTCGCGTGCGCTGCGCACCGGGCCGACCTCCTTCGGCAGCCGCGTCGCGTACACCGCCATCAGCCGGCTCAGCCCTCCCTCGACCTGCTCCGCGTACACCACGTCCGCGGCGTCGACGCCGGTGTGCGGCCGGGCCGCGGCGGCGTTGTCGAGCTTGACGGCCAGCACGGAGGAGCCGGTCGCCGAGGGGGATGTGCCCGGCTCCGACTGCCTGGAGGTGCCCCGTCCGTCGTCGCCGGGAGCGCCCCCGCCGGTGCAGCCCGCGGCCAGGGCGGCCGTCACCGTGGCGGCCAGCAGCGCCGCTGTCGTCGCGGCGCGCCGTCCGCGCGCCCCTCGTTCCCTGCCCACCGTCGCCACCGGGCTCCATGTCATCGATTTGTCTTGATTGTGCACTTATATGTCCACCGATGGCCATACCCGATCGATTTTGGCGGAGGGTCTTCGCTTCGTCCGTCGATCGGCTCAAGGTTCAGCGCGGATCCGCCCGGGTACCCGGGCGTCGCCGACTGACCGACCGGCCGACCGACGCGCACGCTGACGGAGGGAGCGCGAGGCGATGAGGGCTGTGACCTGGCAGGGCAAGCGGGACGTCCGGGTGGAGACGGTGCCCGATCCGGAGATCCGGGAACCGACGGACGCGGTCATCCGCGTGACGTCCACCGGGCTGTGCGGTTCGGACCTGCACCTGTACGAAGTGCTCACGCCGTTCATGACACCCGGGGACATCCTCGGCCACGAACCCATCGGCATCGTCGAGGAGGTCGGCGCCGGCGTCCCGGACCTCCAGGCGGGGGACCGGATCGTGGTGCCGTTCCAGATCGCCTGCGGCAACTGCTGGATGTGCCTGACCGGCCTGCCCACCCAGTGCGAGACCACCCAGGTGCACGGCGAGGGCATGGGCGCCGCGCTGTTCGGCTACACCCGCCTGTACGGCTCGGTACCGGGCGCCCAGGCCGAGTACCTGCGCGTCCCACAGGCGCAGTACGGGCCGATCAAGGTGCCGGAAGGCCCGCCCGACGACCGTTTCGTCTATCTCTCCGACGTCCTGCCCACCGCCTGGCAGGCGGTCGCCTACGCCGACGTCCCGCAGGGCGGCAGCATCGCCGTGCTCGGCCTCGGACCCATCGGCGACATGGCCTGCCGCGTCGCCCAGGTGCGGGGCGCCGGTCGGGTGTTCGGCGTGGACCTGGTCCCGGAGCGGCTGCGCCGGGCGCGCTCGCGCGGGGTGGAGACGTACGACCTCAGGTCCTTCGACGACGAGAAGGAACTCGTCGCGGCGATCCGCGACGAGACCGACGGCCGCGGGCCCGACGCCGTGATCGACGCGGTCGGCACCGAGGCCCACGGCAGCGCGGCGGCCAAGCTCGCCCAGCAGGCCACGGCGATCATGCCCCGCAAGTTGAGCGGCCCGCTCGCCGAACGATTCAGCATCGACCGCCTCGCCGCCCTCTACACCGCCATCGACCTGGTCCGGCGTGGCGGCACCATCTCGCTGTCCGGCGTCTACGGCGGCATGGCCGACCCGATGCCGATGCTCACCCTGTTCGACAAGCAGATCCAGATGCGGATGGGCCAGGCCAACGTCCGGCGCTGGAGCGACGACATCATCCCGTACCTGACCGACGAGGACCCGCTCGGCGTCGAGGACTTCGCCACCCACCGGGTGCCGCTGTCTCAGGCCCCGCACGCGTACGAGATGTTCCAGCGCAAGCAGGACGGCGCGGTCAAGGTGCTGATGCAGCCCTGACCGGTCCGTGTGCGCGCTACGCGCCCAGGATCTCCGCCAGGTCGTAGCGGACCGGCTCCTGAAGCTGCGCGTACGTGCAGCTCTCCGGGGTCCGGTCCGGGCGCCAGCGGCGGAAACGGGCGGTGTGCCGGAAGCGCTGACCGTTCTCCATGTGGTCGTACGCCACCTCGGCCACCCGCTCCGGCCGCAGCGGCACCCACGACAGGTCCTTCTTGGCCGACCAGCGGCTGGGCGCGCCGGGCAGCCGTGCCGTCTCGTGCGCCGCCTCCTCGGACCAGGCCGCCCACGGATGCCCCTGGACATCGTCCATGCGCAGCGGCTCCAGCTCCTCCACCAGCTCGGCGCGCCGCTTCATCGGGAAGGCGGCGGACACGCCCACGTGCTGGAGGGTGCCCCGGTCGTCGTAGAGACCGAGCAGCAGCGAGCCCACCACGGGGCCGCTCTTGTGCAGGCGGTATCCGGCGACGACCACGTCCGCCGTCCGCTCGTGCTTGATCTTGAACATGGCGCGCTCGTCCGGGCGGTAGCGCACGGTCAGCGGCTTGGCGACGACCCCGTCCAGACCCGCCCCCTCGTACTGCTCGAACCAGCTGCGCGCCACCTCGATGTCCGTGGTCGCCGGAGCCAGGTGCACCGGCGCGGTCACCCCCGACAGTTCCCGGTCCAGCAGCTCCCGCCGGTCCGTCAGCGGGGCGTCCATCAGCGACTCGTCCCCCAGTGCCAGCAGATCGAAGGCGACGAACGAGGCCGGTGTCCGCTCGGCCAGCATCCGCACCCGCGAGTCCGCCGGGTGGATCCGCTCCGTCAGCGCGTCGAAGTCCAGATGCCCCTCCCGGGCGATCACGATCTCCCCGTCCACCACCGAGCGCTCCGGCAACCGCTCCCGCACGGCCGTCACCAGCTCGGGGAAATACCTGGTCAAAGGCTTTCCGGTACGACTTCCGAGCTCGACCTCGTCCCCGTCGCGAAAGACGATCGCCCGGAACCCGTCCCACTTCGCCTCGTACTGCATGCCCGAGGGGATCGTCGCCACGGACTTGGCGAGCATCGGCAGCACAGGGGGCATCACGGGCAGGTCCATGCTCTGATTTTGCGCCCAGACGCCAGAGCACGCCCGATGTGCGGGGTATGCGGGGTGCGCCTACCGTGGCTCGCATGGGTGACGCGGTGGAACTGGAGGTCGGCGGCCGGACCGTACGGCTGTCCAGCCCGGACAAGGTGTTCTTTCCGGAGCGGGGCTTCACCAAGCTGGACCTCGCCCGCTACTACCTGGCCGTCGGCCCCGGCATCCTGCGCGCCCTGCGCGACCGTCCCACCACCCTGGAGCGCTACCCCGAGGGCGTCACCGGCGAGAACTTCTTCCAGAAGCGGGCCCCGAAGAACATGCCCGACTGGATCCCGACCGCCCACATCACCTTCCCCAGCGGCCGCAGCGCCGACGAGATGTGCCCCACCGAGGTCGGTGCCGTGGTGTGGGCAGCCCAGTTCGGCACGCTCACCTTCCACCCCTGGCCGGTCCGCCGCGACGACGTCGACCGCCCGGACGAACTCCGCATCGACCTCGACCCGCAGCCCGGCACCGACTACCAGGACGCCGTCCGCGCCGCCCACGAACTGCGGGCGGTGCTCGACGAGTTCGGCGGACTGCGCGGCTTCCCCAAGACCTCCGGCGGCCGGGGCCTGCACGTCTTCGTGCCCATCGAACCCCGCTGGACCTTCACCCAGGTCCGGCGCGCCGCCATCGCCGTCGGCCGGGAGATGGAGCGGCGGATGCCGGAGCAGGTCACCATCAAGTGGTGGAAGGAGGAGCGGGGCAAGCGCATCTTCGTCGACTACAACCAGACGGCACGCGACCGTACTATCGCCTCCGCCTACTCGGTACGCCCCCGCCCGCACGCCCCCGTCTCGGCGCCCCTGCGCTGGGACGAGGTGGGAGTCGCTCACCCCCAGGACTTCGACCTCGCGACCATGCCCGCGCGCTTCGCCGAACTCGGCGACGTGCACGCGGGCATGGACGACCAGCGCTACTCCCTGGAGTCCCTGCTCGACCTCGCCCGCCGCGACGAACACGACCACGGGCTGGGAGACCTGCCGTACCCGCCCGAGTATCCGAAGATGCCGGGGGAACCCAGACGGGTACAGCCGAGCAGGGCCAGGAAGACGCCCGGCGGGCCTACAACTCCTTGATCCGGATGTCGCGGTACGAGACCACGTCCGTCGTGCCGTGCACCTGGAGCCCGATGTAGCCGGAGGCGAACCGCCGCCCGTCCGTGCCCGGGTCGTCCGAGCGGGGCGGGCTGAACTCCTGGCCGCCGGTGTTGTCGAACTCGTTGATCAGCACGCCGTTGCGGAACACCGAGTAGTGCTGGCCCTCCACGCGGATCTCGTAGTCGTTCCAGGTGCCCTTCTGCGTCACGCCGGCACCGGCGAGGCCCACGCGGTCGAACCCGTAGACCGAACCCGTCTTGTACATGTCGCCGTCGGGCCGGTCGAGCACCTGCACCTCGTGCCCGTACTTGATGGCGACCCACTCCGGGCGGGACTCCTCCGGGTGGTCGTGGACCCACGGGAAGCGTACGAAGACGCCCGAGTTGGCGTTGCCCGTGCCGGGAGCGTCGTCGCGCCACTGGAGCCGCAGCGAGAAGTCGCCGTACTTGCGCTGCGGGAACCACAACATGCCCATGCCCGGCGTGGTGGTGCTGGAGGTGATCGTCCTGTCGGGGTTCAGCGCGAACGAACCACCGCCCACCTGCTGCCACTTGGCGAACGACTCGGCACTGCCGTCGAAGAGCGCCCGGTAGCCCTCGGTCTGCCCCGGCTTGCCGATGCCCGACTGGCGGGCGGCCTTGCGGATGGCGGTGTACTCGCGCTGGTCGATCACGCCCTCCTTCAGCAGCGCGTCGAGGACGGACGTCACGTGCTTGAGGAACAGCGCGTGGGACGTCCACTCCTTCTCGTCCTCGATCAGCTCGCCGATCCGGCAGCGGTTGTCGGTGACCCGGTTGCGCACGCCGGAGTCGACCTCGCCGACGATCACCGTCAGCCGCTCGTCGTACTCCGGGCAGTTCGGCGCCGGGACCTGCCCGGAGACGACCGTGAAGGTCACCGTACGCGCCGCCGAGGTGTTGCCGGCCTTGTCGGTCGCCCGGTACGCCACGGTGTGCGCGCCCGCCCGGTCGACCACGACCGGAGCCGTGTACGCCAGGTACGGCCCGCCGTCCAGCGAGTACTCGATCTTCTCGACGCCCGAGCCGTGCTCGTCGGTCGCCGTGACGGTCACCCGGGCGCTGTTGACGTACGCCCCGGCGGAGTTCTTCGTGCCGTCCACGGTCACGCCCGTCACCGGCGGGGTGGTGTCCTGCGGCGGAGCCGCGACGACCGTGAACTGCACGCTCTTCTCGGCCGCCACGTTGCCCGCCTTGTCGGTGGCGCGGTAGCGGACGGTGTGCGCGCCCACCTGGTGCACCATCACGGGCGCCGTGTACGGCTGCCAGGCACCGGAGCCGACCGCGTACTCGATCGTGTTGACCCCGGAGCCCGTGTCGGACGCGGAGACGGTGACGGTCGCCATGTCGATGTACGCCCCGTCCGGGTTGCGCTCACCGCTCACCGTCGCCGAGGTCTCCGGCGCGGTCGTGTCGTCCGACTGCGGCGCCACCACCGTGAACTCGGTGCTCTTCTCTGCGGAGACGTTGCCCGCCTTGTCGAAGGCGCGATAGCGGACCTTGTGGGCGCCCACCTGGTCGACGACGACCGGCGCGGTGTACGGCTGCCAGGCGCCCGCGTCGCCGATCGCGTACTCGATCTTCTCGACGCCGGAGCCGCCCTCGTCGGTGGCGTGGAGGGCCACGCTCGCCGAACCGACGTACTCACCCTGAGTGTTCTGCGTGCCGCTCACGTGCGCCGACGCCTCGGGCGCGGTGGTGTCCTCGCCGGTGCCCTCGGTCACCACCAGGATGCCCTGCATCTGGCCGTGGCCGGGGATGGTGCAGTGGTAGAAGTACCGGCCGGGTGTGAGCGTGACCTGGGCGGTGTGCTTGCCGCCCTGGGCGTCGTTCGGATTGGCCAGGATGTTGAGCTGCACGTCGTTGTTGAACTCGGGATCGCTGGTCACGAACGTCAGCGTGTGCGGCATGCCCGTGGTGTTGCCGGTGGCCACGCTGTTCTCGAACACGATCGTCGCGGTGCCGGCGACCGCTGTCTTCGGCGCCGAGAGGTACTTGTCGATGTCGTTGCCGGCCGTCCAGGTGAGGACCTGTTCGGCGGCCTGCGCCTTGGTCTGCCCGGCCGCCGGCATCGCCTGCACGCCGAGCATCACGAGCAGGGCGGCCAGCAGGGCGGCCCAGATTCTTCGTTGCCGGATCACTCGGTCCCCCTCGCCAGCTGACCGGCGGCCGGCGTCGGCCCGCCGCCCTTGTAGGTGACCCGCCACAGGGCCGACTTGGAGTCAGAGGTGAAGAAGCCGCGCCCGTAGTCGAGCACGTACAGCGCACCGTCCGGACCGAACTTCCAGTCCATGAGGTTCTTGATCCCGTCGTTGCCGACCGGCACGATCTTCTTCAGCGACTCCGAGTGCACCGGCAGACCGCCGTCCCCTTGCGTCTTCGGGTCCATGAGCACCGCGTTGCGCGGCTGGTCGGCGTCGTAGAAGTCACCGACGAACCACTTGCCGTCCCAGTAGGCAGGCCACTTGGTGGTGCTCGTGCTGTCACTGTCGTACCGGTAGACCGGCCCGTTCATCGCGGCCTGCCCGCCGCCCTTCAGCCAGGGCAGCCGGTACGTGGCCTCCTCCGGCTTGTACGACGGGACGCCGTTCGCGTCCCGCGGGTAGTCCGGCGCGCCGCCCTGCGGCGAGTACCAGATGTTGTTGCCGGTGACCGGCGGCAGGTTGACCAGACCGTCGTTGTTCGGCGACTCGTTCTTCGGGCGGTCGCAGTCGTACCAGCCGAGCGGCTGGGACGGATCCGGCAGATTGCGGTCCCGGTAGGGCTGCTTGTTGCCCATGCAGTACGGCCAGCCCCGGTTGCCCGCCTTGGTGATGGCGGCGAACGTGTCGTACTTGGCCGGACCCCAGGTCGTCGAGGGCGCGCTCGCGTCCGGGCCGACCCAGCCCGCGTACAGCACGTCGGTCGACTTGTCGACGAAGATACGGGCAGGGTTTCGGACGCCCATCACATAGATCTCGCCGCGCGTCTTGCCGCCGCCCTCGTCGGTCTCCTTCCCGGTGAAGAGGTTGCCCTCGGGGAGTGTGTACGTCCCGTCCGGCTCCGGGTGGACGCGCAGGATCTTGCCGTTGAGGTTGTTGGTGTTGCCGGCCGTGCGGCGCGCGTCCGCGAAGGAGACGCCCTTGTAGTTGGGCTGCGGGTTGTTGCCCGAGTAACCGCCGCTGAACCCACTGGAGTTGTTGTCACCGGTGGCGATGTACAGGTTGCCCTCGGAGTCCCAGGCCATCCCGCCGCCCGAGTGGCAGCAACTGTGGATCTGCACCGGCCACTTCAGCAGCACCTTCTCGCTGCCCAGGTCCAGCTTGTTCGTCGCCTGGTCGAGGGTGAAGCGCGAGACGCGCCGCTCGGCCATCCGCGTGTCCCGGTTGATCTGCGAGTGCGGCGTGTAGTGCAGGTACACCCAGCCGTTCTGCTCGAACTTCGGGTCCAGCTCGATCCCGAGCAGGCCCTCCTCGACCTTGACCAGTTCGTCGCCGCCGCCCTTGTTGCCGAAGACGGTGAGCGCTCCGGCGAGCGTGACCTGCTTGGTCTTCGGGTCGTAGACGTGGATCTCGCCCTTGCCCTTGCCGATGTCGGGGTTGTTCCAGTCGGTCACCACGGGCTGCGAGGAGTCGGCGCCGCCCCGGCCGATGTAGAACACCCGGCCGTCGGGCGCGGTGACCAGCCCGTGCGGCTCGCCGATCTGGTCGTTCTGCCCCGGCTGATTGGGCTTGGTCAGCCGCTCCGCCGCGTAGTTGGCGTTGATGGTCGCCTTGCAGTCGGCCTGCTCCAGGCGCGTCGTCCACATCAGCGCGCCGCGCAGATGGGCCCGGAAGTCGGTTTCGTCGTACGACGACACCGTGCCGCCCATGCCGGTGTAGAAGGAGCGGCCACCGTCGTAGTCACGGCACCAACTCACCGGGTGATCCCAGCCGTTGGCGCCCGCACCCGGCTGGTAGGTCGATTCCCTGACCCGGGCCACCGTATGGACGTCACCCGACGGGTTCTTCGCCCAGTTCAGCCACTTGTCGGGACGCTTCCACTGCACCGGCACGTCCTTGGTGGCAGGGTGCCGGCGGTCTCCGGCCTCGACGGTCGCGCGCTGGACGGCCGCAGGGCTCGACACGGCCGGGCGGGTACCCACCAGTCCGGTGAACCAGTCCGAGTACGGCTCGGCGCGCGCCGCGTCATGGATGCCGACGAACCCGCCGCCGGCCTCCATGTAGGCCTCCAGGCCCGCCTCCTGCTCGGCGTCGAGGACATCGCCCCCGCCGGTCAGGAACACGATCGCGTTGAAGCGCCCGAGCTTCTTCTCGTTGGTGAACACCGAGGCGTCGTCGGTGGCCTGCACGGTGAAGCGGCGGTTCGCCGGTCCCGACAGCCCGATGTCCTCGATGGCCTCGATCCCGGCGTTCACGACCGGCGACTCCTCCCCGGCCGCCGCGGAACCGTGGAAGATCAGCACCCGTACATTCGCGCCGCCCGGCGGCGACTTGATCGACATCGTTGTCAGCGGGGGTTCTGGATACGGGCCCGCGTGAGCGGGCCCGGCCAGCAGTCCGGCGGTCACAACCCCGGCGGCCGCGGAGGCCGCCCAGACACGTCTTCCCTTGCTCAACCCTCGTAAGTGCATGGGCACCTCCTCGGTCACAGCAACACCGCCAAGGAAGCTAAACCCCTTTGCACGGCTCGCCAATACCTATGACCGTGATGGCCCCAACTTTGTCTTGAGTGTGGATAAACGGGAGCGCGACCGGTACCGTCTCACAGGTTCATCACAGGTACGTCTCCGTAAAAGCCTTACCAGGGTGGGGAGTTCCGCATGGACAGACGCAGCTTCAACCGGCGGGTCCTGCTGGGGAGCGCGGCCGTCGCGACATCGTTGTCCGTGGCGCCGGAGGCCATCAGCGCGGACGGGCCGGCCAAGACAGCACCGGCCGGGGGCGAGGTGAAGCGCATCAAGCTGTACGCCGAGAAGCTCGCCGACGGACAGATGGGCTACGGCCTGGAGAAGGGCAAGGCGACCGTCCCCGGCCCGCTCATCGAGCTCAACGAGGGCGACACGCTGCACATCGAATTCGAGAACACCATGGACGTGGCGGTGAGCCTGCACGTCCACGGTCTGGACTACGAGATCACCAGCGACGGCACGAAGCTGAACCGGAGCCATGTCGAGCCGGGCGGCACCCGCACCTACACCTGGCGCACCCACGCCCCCGGCCGCCGCAAGGACGGCACCTGGCGGGCGGGCAGCGCGGGTTACTGGCACTACCACGACCACGTCGTCGGCACCGACCACGGCACGCAGGGGCTCCAGAAGGGCCTGTTCGGCCCGGTCATCGTCCGCCGCAAGGGCGACGTCCTGCCGGACCGGACGCACACGGTCGTCTTCAACGACATGCTCATCAACAACAGGCCGCCGCACTCCGGGCCGAACTTCGAGGCCACGGTGGGTGATCGCGTCGAGTTCGTCGTGATCACGCACGGCGAGTTCTACCACACGTTCCACATGCACGGTCACCGCTGGGCGGACAACCGCACCGGCATGCTGACCGGCCCCGACGACCCCAGCCAGGTCATCGACAACAAGATCACGGGCCCGGCCGACTCGTTCGGCTTCCAGGTGATCGCGGGGGAGGGGGTCGGCGCCGGCGCCTGGATGTACCACTGCCATGTGCAGAGCCACTCCGACATGGGGATGGTGGGCCTGTTCCTGGTGAAGAAGCCGGACGGGACGATTCCCGGCTACGACCCGCACGAGCACGAGGGTGATCACGCGGAGCACGATGCCCCGGAGCGCGACGAGCGGGAGCACGGACACTGACGGTCGCGCGGGCGCGAGAGCGCTCTCACCACCTGCGTGACCGGGGCTATCCTGATCCGCAGCCGCAGGTGAGGAGCCCCGAAGTGACCGACACAGCGCCGCGTCCCACTCTGGAGGCCGTGGCCGCCCGGGCCGGTGTCTCGCGGGCCACCGTCTCACGCGTGGTCAACGGCGGTGACGGAGTCAGGGACATCCTCGTCGAGCGGGTCCGCAAGGCGGTGGAGGAGCTCGGGTACGTGCCCAACCAGGCGGCCCGCAGCCTGGTGACCCGGCGGCACGACGCGATCGCGGTCGTCGTCGCCGAACCGGAGACCCGCGTGTTCGCCGACCCGTTCTTCGCGCTCCAGCTGCGCGGCATCAGCAAGGAACTCACGGCCCACGACAACCAGCTCGTCCTGCTGCTCACGGAGGGGCGGGACGACCACGCCCGGGTCGGCCGGTATCTCGCCGGCGGGCATGTCGACGGGGCGCTCGTCTTCTCCCTGCACCTCGACGACCCGCTGCCGGAACTGATCCAGCGGGCCGGCGTCCCCACCGTCTTCGGCGGGCGGCCCGGCTGGAGCGGAGACCGGCGCGACGTGGTGTACGTCGACAGCGACAACCGCGGCGGCGCCCGCGACGCCGTCCGCCACCTGGCCGGCCTCGGCCGCACCCGTATCGCGCACATCACCGGCGCCCTCGACCAGACGTCCGCCGTGGACCGGCTCGACGGCTACCGGGACGTCATGGCGGACGCCGACCCACGGCTCATCGCCGAGGCCGACTTCACCCCGGCCGGGGGCGAGCGGGCGATGCGCGAACTCCTCGGCCGCTGCCCGGACGTGGACGCGGTGTTCGCCGCCAACGACCTCACCGCCTCGGGGGCGCTGCGCGTCCTGCGCGAGGCGGGTCGCCGCGTCCCCGACGACGTGGCCGTGGTCGGCTTCGACGACATGCTGCCCCTCGCGGAACAGACCGATCCGCCCCTCACGACGGTCCGTCAGGACATCGAGGAGATGGGCCGCCTGATGGCCCGCCTGCTGCTGCGGGGGCTCGACCGCGGCACTCCTCGGGAGGGCGCCGGCGACACGCGCTCCGGCGTCGTCCTGCCGACGACGCTGGTTCGGCGGGCGTCCGCGTAGTCCCGCGCAGGTGCCTCAGGCCGGCTGCGGCTCGCTGCGGATCACCGCGAAACGCGCCCCGTACGGGTCCGTGAGCTTGGCGATGCGGCCCACGTCCGGCAGGTCCGTGGCGGGCATCCGGACCGTGCCGCCCAGTTCCCCTGCCCGGGCGACGGTGGCGTCCGGGTCGGTGACCTCGAAGTACGGCAGCCAGTGGGCCTCCTCCTCGGCCGCGTCGGCCAGGGGGACGAGGCCGCCGAACATGGCGTCCTCGCTCTCTCCGGCCGGGGTGAGGGTGGTGTAGGCGCCGCCGGGGAAGTCGACTCCGACGGTCTCCAGGCCGAGCACGGAGTGGTAGAAGGCGGCAGCGGCCGGGACGTCCGCCGTGTAGAGCTCCAGCCAGCACAGCGAGCCGGGCTCCCGGACGACCTCCAGGCCCTTGTTGCGGCCGGGCTGCCACAGGCCGAAGGGCACCCCCGCCTGGTCGGCGAGGAGCGCCATGCGGCCCAGGTCCTGCACGTCCATGGGCTGCATCAGCACCGAGCCGCGCGCCTGCCCGGCCGCCCGCGCGGTGGCGTCCGCGTCCGGGGCCTGGAAGTACACCGTCCAGGACGGCGGGCCCTGCTCCGGGGTGGTCTGCATGCCACCGGCCGTGGTCCTGCCGTCGAGCTGGAAGAGGCCGTACCCGCCGACCTCGGGCCCACCCGGCTGGAACCGCCAGCCGAACAGGCCGCCGTAGAACGCGGCTGCGCCGTCGATGTCGGGGGTGCCGAGATCGATCCAGTTCGGAGCGCCGGTCACATAACGGGTGGTGAGCATCGTCGGTCTCCTCGCACAGGTCCGTCATCCCCTCTGCCGAGTCTCGCACCGGCCGCTGACAAGCGCCGCCGGAGCGCCGCCGGGGCCGTGCTGCCGGGTGCGGTGCGCCGGGTTCCCGCGCGCCGCCGTGCGTCGGACCGTCCGGCAGGCCACCATCAAGGTGGCCGGAGGCACGTCAATGCGGTGTTGATCCCGCGTTGATCGAACGTTTTTCGCCTTCCGGAACGCTTCTGGGCATGCACATCGACACCATGATCTCGCCCGAACTCGCCTGGCAGCAGGAGGCGTTGTGCGCGCAGACCGGGGCGGACTTCTTCTTCCCCGAGCCCGGCAGTTCGGTACGGGAGGCGAAGCGGATCTGCGGTCTGTGCCCGATCCGTGACGCCTGCCTCGAGTACGCGATGGACAACGACGAACGGTTCGGTGTCTGGGGCGGTCTGTCGGAGAAGGAGCGGCTGGAACTGCGGCGTACGTCGCGGTAGCCGGGTGCGCGCCCCCGGCGGGGGAGGGGCGGGCGTGCGGAACGCCGAGGCCCCGGCCGCTCGTGGCGACCGGGGGCCTCGCAGACGTGGGCCGGATGGCCCGGGTCGGCCGTCAGGCGCCGGTGGCACCGGCCCGGGCCGCCATGCGGGCCTTGCGCGCGGCCAGCTTCTCGTCGAACTTCGTCGCCTCGCTGTCCAGGCCGCCCATGTACAGACCGAGTTCCTCCTGCGCCTTGCGGCCCTCGGGGCCCAGGCCGTCGATCTCCATGATCTTCAGGAAGCGCAGCACGGGCTGGAGCACGTCGTCGTGGTGGATGCGCAGGTTGTAGACCTCGCCGATCGCCATCTGCGCGGCGGCACGCTCGAAGCCGGGGATGCCGTGGCCGGGCATCCGGAAGTTCACGACCACGTCCCGCACGGCCTGCATGGTCAGGTCGGGGGCGAGCTCGAACGCCGACTTCAGGAGGTTGCGGTAGAAGACCATGTGCAGGTTCTCGTCGGTCGCGATGCGGGCCAGCATGCGGTCGCAGACCGGGTCGCCGGACTGGTGGCCGGTGTTGCGGTGCGAGATGCGGGTGGCCAGCTCCTGGAAGGCGACGTAGGCGATCGAGTGGAGCATCGAGTGCCGGTTGTCCGACTCGAAGCCCTCGCTCATGTGCGACATGCGGAACTGCTCCAGCTTGTCCGGGTCCACCGCGCGCGAGGCGAGCAGGTAGTCCCGCATCACGATGCCGTGCCGGCCCTCCTCGGCCGTCCAGCGGTGCACCCAGGTGCCCCAGGCGCCGTCGCGGCCGAAGAGCGAGGCGATCTCGTGGTGGTAGCTGGGCAGGTTGTCCTCGGTCAGCAGGTTCACGACGAGCGCGATGCGGCCGATCTCGGTGACCTTCGACTGCTCCTTGTCCCAGGCCTCGCCGTCCTCGAAGAGGCCGGGGAAGTTGCGCGCGTCGCTCCAGGGCACGTACTCGTGCGGCATCCAGTCCTTGGCGACCTGCAGATGCCGGTTGAGTTCCTTCTCGACCACTTCCTCCAGTGCGTACAGCAGCTGAGCGTCGGTCCAGGCGCCGGCGGGGCTGCCGAGGTGGGGAGTGGTGATCGTCATGGACTCTCCAGGGGGACATACGTACGAGCGGTGAGCGGTAACCTACGGCATCGTAGGCTACGTTTCCGTAGGTTACGATGCCGTAGGTTAAGAGCGCTGTAAAGGCCGCTGATCAGCGGTGTCGCTCGTGCGCGCACCCTCCGCCCCCGGAGCCGCAGGTCCAGGGGCTGGACCGGGGGCGTGCCACCCCCTCAGGCGTACAGCTCCCGCAGCCGCACCGAGAGGCACGTCACACATCCCTCGAGCTTCTCGAACTCGCTGATGTCCACGACGACCGGTTCGTACCCCAGGTCCGCGAACAGCTCCGCGGTCTTCGGCGCGCTGGCCGCCATCAGCAGTTTGTCACCGCCGAGCAGCACGACGTGCGAACCGGCCTCCTCCGGCACCGGCAGGAAGCGCCCGAACAGCGACGGCGTGTCCATCTTCGGGATGTGCCCGATGACCGTCCCGTCAGGCAGCGCGGTGACGGCCGACTTCAGGTGCAGCACCTTGGTCACCGGTACGGCGACGACCCGCGCGCCCAGCGGTTCGAACGCGGCCCGCAGCTGCTGGACGCCGGCGGCGTTGGTGCGCCCGCCCCGGCCCACGTAAACGGTGTCGCCGATCTTCAGGACGTCGCCGCCCTCCAGTGTGCCCGGCTCCCAGATCCAGTTCACCGAGCAGCCCAGACCCGCCACGGCCTCCTCGACGCCGGCGGTCTCGTCACGCCGGGACTCGGCGCCTGGGCGGGCGATCAGCGCCACGTTCTTGTACATCACGACGGTGTCCTCGACGAACACCGAGTCCGGGCAGTCGTCGGCCGGGTCCACCTCGATGGTCTCCCAGCCGTGCGTGCGCAGGGCCGCCACGTACGCTTCCCACTGCTCGACCGCGAGGTCGGCGTCGACCCTCTCCCGCTCGATGTGGGTCACCAGCCCTTCGGCAAGACGCGGGCTGGGGCGGCGGACGAGGGCCTTCTTGCTGGGCACGAGCGTGACTCCGTATCGGATGGGAGGTGTCTGGACGGCGCCGACGGAGCCTCCGGGGTCGGCCGGAACCCATCGGGCGTCGGCCGACCATCATGCAGGGCGATCCCGGAAGACGACACCCCTGGGGGAGGCCCGGCCCCCGGACCTCGGGCCCGCCCCCCCCGGGACCGGCCCGGCATGAAAGCGTCAGCTCACCCCTGCCCCGGACTCACCCCACCGGCTCGGCCCCCTCCGGGGCGCTTCGCTGGGCCGGCGTCGTCGTGGTGTCCGCACGGTCGGGCGTGTCCGGGCGGAGGCATTCGATCTGGTAGTCGCCCGTGTCGGGGTCGCGGACCACTCCGTGGGTCTCGCTGCCGAAGCCGGGGAAGCGGCGGTCGAAGGACTCCAGCGCGGTCAGGTACCGCAGGAGCGGGCCGCTCGCGGCGCCGACGCTCTCGCCCGGCATGAGGACGGGGATGCCGGGCGGTGTGACCGTGACCATGGCCGCGGCGACGCGGCCGGGCGCGTCGGTCAGGCGGATCCGTTCCGTGCCGCCGCGGATCAGGCGCTGGTAGCACAGCTGGGGCGGGACGACCGGCTCCGGCAGCTCCCGGAAGGCGGTGTCGAGGAGCTCGACCAGGCGGAGCTCGCGCAGTTGGTCGTGCATCTCCTGGCACAGTCCGCGCAGAGTCAGCCCGGAGTAGCGCCGTGGGTGCTCGGCGACCAGCGCCGGCAGGACACGGTCGAGCGGCGCGTCACCGTCGTAGAGGTCCTTGAAGTCCATCAGGGCGTCCAGCAGCGTGCCCCACTTGCCCTTGGTGATGCCCATGGAGAACAGCACCAGCGTGGTGTAGCTGTCGGTCTTCTCCACGACGATGCCCCGCGTCCCCAGATACGCGGTGAGCACCCGCGCGGGAATGCCCCAGTCGGACACCTCACCCGTGGCGCTGATCCCCGGGCAGGTCAGGGTGACCTTGATCGGGTCGAGCATGCAGTAGCCGTCGGTCAGCCCGGGGAAGCCGTGCCAGTCCGCTCCGGGTTCGAGGTGCCAGCAGGACGGTTCCGTCCGCAGCAGATCCGCCGGGGCCTCGTCGAAGGGCAGGCGCGCCCCGCTCTCCGGGTCGGTCACCTCAGCCGGCTGCCACACGCCGAAGAACCAGGGCGGCCGGTCCCCGGCGGCCTCGATCCGTCGCCCGATGCGCACCATCTCCTGGCGGAACCGCACCGCCTCGGTCACCGCCTCGTCGACCAGCCACTGCCCCTGCGGACCGTCCATCATCGCCGTGGACACGTCCAGCGAGGCGATCATCGGGTACAGCGGCGACGTGGTGCCGTGCATCATCAGCGCCTCGTTGAACCGCTCGTGCTCCACGGGTGCCCGGGGCGCCGGCCTGACGTGCACCATGGCGCTCTGCGACAGCGCCGCGAGCAGCTTGTGCGTGGACTGGGTCGCGAAGACCGTCGGCCGGTCGGGCCCGGGGAAGCTCTCCTCGTCCACCGACATGCCGTAGCGCCCGGCGTACAAGGGGTGGAAGCGGGCGTAGGCGAACCACGCCTCGTCGAAGTGCACCCGGGGCGTCCCGGCGGCCAAGGCCCGGGCCGCCGCCACCGCGTCGTAACACAGCCCGTCGTACGTGGAGTTGGTGAACACCGCGTACTGTGCGCGCGATGACACGGCGTCCCTCGTCAGCGGACTCGCGGCGATCCGCGCCGCCACCGAGTCCGCCGCGATCTCGGCCGGCGGCAGCGGTCCGGCGAGGCCGTAGCCGTTGCGCGTGGGGACCAGGTACACCGGCCGGGCGCCGGAGACGACCAGACCGTGCAGGACCGACTTGTGGCAGTTGCGGTCCACCAGGGCGATCTCGTCCCGCGTCACGCTGAAGTGGCCGACGACTCGGTTGCAGGTGGAGTCGCCGTGCAGCACGAAGTACGTGTGGTCGGAGCCGAAGACCCGCGCGGCGTTGCGCTCGGACTCGCCGATCGGCCCGGTGTGCTCGAACAACGAGCCGAGCTCCTCGACCGAGATCGACAGGTCGCTGCGCAGCAGCCGTTCCCCGAAGTAGTCGTGGAACGCCCGGCCCACGGGTGACTTCAGGAAGGCGACACCGCCGGAGTGCGCCGGGGTGTGCCACGAGTACTCGTGCGCGTCGTCGAAGCGGCGCAGCGCCTTGAAGAACGGCGGCAGCAGGGCGTCCTGGTAGCCGCGCGCGGCGGTGGTGATCCGCCCCGCGATGAACGCCGGCGTGTCCTCCAGCGGCCACACGTAGCCCACCACCGACTGCGACACCCACAACGGCAGATCGCGCAGCCCCTCGTCCGCCATGACGAGGAACACCGGCAGATTCTGGAAGCGGCGCCCGATTCGGCGCAGTACTGCCGCACCCCCCGGTTCACCGTCGCCCCCCGGCGACGGCGGAAGATCCCAGGCGACCACGGCGGCGGCGAGACCGGCCTCGGTCCTGAGCACCGCCTCGGCGTCGCTGACGCTCACCACCCACCGGACCTGTAAGCCGCGCCCCCGGATGGCCTCGGCGATCCTCGCCAGCTGCCCGGCCGCCGCGCCCCCGTCCTCCGGACCCTCCGCCACCGCCACCAGAACCGTGCCGTCAGCCATGTCGCCCCCTCCCGGTGGCCCCGCGCCACCCCCGCACCCCAGTCTTCGCCGACCCGCACGCGTGATCGGGCCGGCGGAGCGCCAAACCACACCATCGGTCCACGCCCACGGGCTGCACCTTGACGCGTCAACGTCCGCGCACCCGGCCTCCCGTGGGAGTACCTGATCAACCGTCCTCGCAGATGATTCACCTGGCCACGGCCCATGCCGGGGACGGCGACGCGGGGCGGGCGGTGTGCTGTCCAACCTCTCCGGCCGGAACTCCTCCGGCCACGCCAACCTCTGCGGCACGGGCAAGGTGGCGCTGTTCAAGGAGCGCACCTGTGTCACCGAGGACGGCGGCAAGGGCGGCGGGGACCAGGCGGGCCCGAGCGGCGGCGTCCTGTCCAACCTGCTCTTCGCCCGCAACGCCTCGGGCCACAGCGACAACTGCGGCAACGAGACGGTGGCGGTGTTCAGCAAGACCACCTGCGTGACCAAGGACCGCTCCGGCCGCTGACGGCCGTCCCGATTCAGTGAAGAGGGCCCCGATGTCGTCGAATTCCTTGTGTGTGGGTGTGGTGGCGCCACTGACGGGTCGACTGGCCCCTCTCGGGTCACCGTTGTCGTATGTGCTGCGCAGACTGGCGCCCCTGCTCGCGCACATCCGCAACGGCGGCCGCCGCTACGACGTGACCGTCGCGGTGCGCGACAGCCGCTCGGATCCCGACGCGGCCCGGCAGGCCGTACGGGACCTGGCCGGCGCCGACGGGGCGAACGTCGTGCTCACCATGGCCGGGACCCGGGTGCTGCCCGCCGTCACCGACGCCTGCGAAGAGGCCGGGGTCCCCTGTGCGTCGACCACGTTCCCCTGGCAGGCGTACGTGGACACGCGCGGTGCCGGGCCGGGGCACCGCTTCCGGTGGACGTACCACTTCGCGTGGGGACTGGACGACATCGCCGCCGTCTTCGCCGACCTGTGGGAGCGCGTCGACGACACGGGCGCCGTCGGCTGCCTGTGGTACGACGACGTGCAAGGGCGACTGCTGCGCCACGAGCGGTACGGCTTCGCCCCGGTGACGTCCCCGCGCGGGCACACCCTGGTCGACCTCGGCGCCTACCGGGAACCGGCCGACGGCTTCCCCGCGCAGGTCGGCCGGCTGCGGGAGCACGGTGCCGGCCTCGTCACCAGTGCCGCCACCGCCACCGACCTCGCCCTCTTCCACCGCGAGGCCCGGGAGGCGGGGCTGCGTCCGCGGCTGATCACCTGTTCGCGCTGGCTGACGTACCCGCACACGCACACCACCCCCGCCCCCGACGTCCACGGCGAGCTCGCCGACGCGCGCGTGGCCACGCTCGTCTACTGGAGCCCCGGCCACCCCTACCGCTCCAGCCTGGACGGCACCACCTGCGCCGAACTCGCCCACGCCTACCGGCAGGACACCGGCGCCGGCTGGCTCCAGCCCCTCTGTCTCGCCCACGCCCTCGTGGAGACCGCCCACCACGCCCTCACCGTCGCGGCCGATCCCACCGACCGGGCGTCCGTCGCGCAGACCCTCGCCGGCACGACCCTCGACACCGTCGCCGGCACCCTCGACTGGACGCGCGCACCGGCCCCCAACATCGCCCTGCTGCCGCTGGTCGGCGGGCAGTGGCAGCACGGCCCGGGCGGCCCGCGCCTCGCCGTCGTCGGCAACACGGCGCTCCCGGACGTCCCGCTCACCGGGGAGCTCACACCGGCACGGTGACGGCCGATGCCGCGACGGCCCGCCGCAGGTGCTCCCCGGTGAACGAGCCCCGCGCCTCCAGGAGCCGGCGCGGCGTCCCCTCGAAGACGATCTCGCCGCCGTCCCGGCCGCCGCCCGGGCCGAGGTCGATCACCCAGTCGGCCCGGGCGACCACGTCCAGGTTGTGCTCCACGACGACGACCGTGTTGCCCGTGTCGACCAGCCGGTCCAGCAGGGCGACGAGTCCCTCCACGTCCGCCATGTGCAGCCCGGTCGTCGGCTCGTCGAGCACATAGACCGCGCCCGTCCTGTGCAGCCGCGTGGCCAGCTTGATGCGCTGCCGCTCGCCGCCGGAGAGCGTGGAGAGGGGCTGGCCGAGCGTCAGATACGTCAGCCCGACGTCCCGCAGGGCGCGCAGCCGGCGCCGTACGCCCGTGTCGTCGAAGAAGCCGAGCGCCTGCTCGGCCGTCATCCGGAGGACGTCGGCGATGGAACTGCCCCGCACGGTCAGCCGCAGCACCTCCTCCTTGAAGCGCCGCCCCTCGCAGTCGTGGCAGGTCGTCGTCACCGGGTCCATGAAGGCGAGGTCGGTGTAGATGATGCCGCGGCCCTCGCAGGTGCCGCAGGCGCCGCTGGAGTTGAAGGTGAAGAGGCCCGCCCCGGCCCCCGTCTCACGGGCGAAGATCTTCCGTACGGTGTCCATGATCCCCAGATACGTCGCCGGAGTGGACCGGCCCGAGATCCCGATCGACGACTGGTCGACGACCACGGCGTCGGGGTGCGCGGCGGTGAACTCCCCGACCAGGGTGCTCTTCCCCGACCCCGCCACCCCGGTCACGGCCGTGAGCACTCCGGCCGGGAAGCGCACGGTCACGTCGCGCAGGTTGTGCCGGCCGGCGCCCTTGACCCACAGTTCGCCGTCGGCCTGCCGTACCTGTTCCTTGACCGCCGTACGGCGGCGCAGACAGCGCCCGGTGAGCGTGTCCGAGGCGGCCAGTGAGGCCGGTGTGCCCTCGAAGACCACGCGGCCGCCCCCGACACCGGCGCCCGGCCCCATGTCGACGACGTGGTCGGCCAGCGCGATGACGTCCGGGTCGTGCTCGACGACCAGCACGGTGTTGCCCTTGTCGCGCAGCCGCAGCAGCAGATCGCCGAGGCGGCCCACGTCACGCGGGTGCAGGCCGACGCTCGGCTCGTCGAAGATGTACGTCATCCCGGTCAGGCTGGATCCGAGGTGCCGCACCGTCTTCAGCCGCTGCCCCTCCCCGCCGCTGAGGGTCGACGTCTCCCGGTCGAGGCTGAGATAGCCGAGGCCGATCGCCTCCACGCGCTCCAGCGCGGCCACGGCCGCCCCCGCGATCGGCCCGGCCACCGGGTCGTCGATCTCCTTCAGTACGGCGATCAGGTCCGTGATCTGCATCCGTGCGCAGTCGGCGATGTTCCGGCCGCCGATCCGGGTGGCGAGCGCCGCCGCGTTGAGCCGGGCTCCCCGGCAGACCGGACAGGTGCCCTCCACCAGGAACTCCCGGACCAGGTCCCGGGTCTTCTGGCTCATGGCCGACAGGTCGCGCTTCAGGTACAGCCGCTCGAATCGGTCGGCCAGCCCCTCGTAGTCGGTGGTCCACGTGCCGCCGCTGCCGTTGACGGTGACCTTGCTGCCGGGCCGTCCGCGCATCAGGAACTCGCGCTCGGCGGCGGTGAACCGCCCCACCGGCTTGTCGGGGTCCAGGTCGGCGCTGTTCGTGTAGGCCTGGCCCTGCCAGGTGCCCGCGGCGAACGGCGGGAAGCGGACCGCCCCGTCCGCGAGGGAGCGGTCCGGGTCCAGGATGCGGTCCCAGTCGGGCCGAACCGTCCGGCCGAGGCCGTCGCACTCGGGGCACATGCCCGACGGGTCGTTGAACGAGTACGCGGTCGCCGGCCCGGCGCTCGGGGTGCCGTGCCGGGAGAACAGCACCCGGATCACCGAGTAGATGTCCGTCATGGTGCCGACGGTCGACCGGGAGTGGCCGCCGACCGGCCGCTGGTCGACGACGATCGCGGGGGAGAGGTCCTCCAGGCCGTCCGCGTGCGGCCGCTCGTACTTGGGCAGCCGGTTGCGGACGAACCAGGGGTACGTCTCGTTCAGCTGGCGCTGCGACTCCACCGCGATCGTGTCGAAGACGACGGACGACTTCCCCGACCCCGAAACGCCGGTGAACACGGTCAGCCGGCCTTTCGGGATGCGGAGGGTGACGTCCTGGAGGTTGTTCTCGCGGGCTCCGGTCAGGGTGATGACATCGTGCGTGAAGTCGGTCATGCCATCGACGCTAGGCGGGAAACCCGACAGCCTCTGGCGTGATTTCCTTCAGTTCCCCGTCCTCCATCAGCAGCCAGCGCGTGATGCCGATCGACTCCAGGAACGGCAGGTCGTGACTGGCCACGATCAGCGCCCCCTCGTACGACTCCAGGGCCGTGGTCAGCTGCCGCACGCTCGCCATGTCGAGGTTGTTGGTCGGTTCGTCCAGCATGAGCAGCTGTGGCGCGGGCTCGGCCAGCATCAGCGCGGCCAGCGCCGCCCGGAAGCGTTCGCCGCCGGACAGCGTCGCCGCCTTCTGGTCGGCCCGGGCACCCCGGAACAGGAAGCGGGCCAGCCGCGCCCGGACCCGGTTGTTGGTGGCGCCCGGCGCGAACCGGGCCACGTTCTCGGCGACGGTCAGCTCCCCGTCGAGGACGTCGAGCCGCTGCGGCAGGAACCGCAGCGGGACATGTGCCGTCACCTCGCCCGACTCCGGAGCGAGCTCCCCGCTGATCGTGCGCAGCAGCGTCGTCTTGCCCGCGCCGTTGCGCCCGATCAGCGCGACCCGCTCGGGTCCGCGCAGGTCGAAACCGCCGTCCACGCGGGCGCCGTACCGGAGCCGGAGATCCATGAGGGTCAGGACGTTGCGGCCCGGCGGCACGGCCGTGTACGGCAGGTCGACACGGATCTCGTCGTCGTCCCGTACGGCGTCCACCGCCTCGTCCAGCCGCTCCCTGGCCTCGGCGAGCTTCTCCTCGTGCATGATCCGGTGCTTGCCCGCGGACTCCTGCGCCGCGCGTTTGCGCGCCCCCATGACGATCTTCGGCTCGCGCTTCTGGTCCCACATCTTCTGCCCGTACCGCTTGCGGCGGGCCAGCTTCATCTGGGCGTCGGCCAGCTCGCGCTTCTGCTTGCGGAAGTCGGACTCGGCGACGCGCACCATGCGCTCCGCAGCCTCCTGCTCGATGGCCAGGGCCTCCTCATAGGCGGAGTAGTTGCCGCCGTACCAGGTGATCTCGCCGGAGCGCAGATCGGCGATCTGGTCGACGAGGTCCAGCAGTTCGCGGTCGTGGCTGACGACGACCATCACGCCCGGCCAGGACTCGACGGCCCCGTACAGGCGCCTGCGGGCGTACAGGTCGAGGTTGTTGGTCGGCTCGTCCAGCAGCAGGACGTCGGGCCGGCGCAGCAGCAGCGCGGCCAGCCGCAGCAGCACCGACTCGCCGCCCGACACCTCGCCGATCGTGCGATCCAACTCGACGTGGCCGAGGCCTAGTTCACCGAGGGTGGCCAGGGCGCGTTCCTCCACGTCCCAGTCGTCGCCGACCGTCTCGAAGTGCGCCTCGGAGACGTCGCCCGCCTCGATGGCGTGCAGGGCGGCCCGCTTGCCGGCGATGCCGAGCGCCTCGTCGACGCGCAGGGTGGTGTCGAGCGTGACGTTCTGCGGGAGGTACCCGACCTCGCCGGCCACGCGGACGGTGCCGTCGGCCGGGGCGAGTTCACCGGCGATCAGCTTCAGCAAGGTCGATTTTCCGGACCCGTTGACACCGACCAGGCCGGTCCGGCCCGGGCCGAAGGCGACGTCGAGGCCCTCGAAGACGGGGGTGCCGTCGGGCCAGGTGAAGGCGAGGGAGGTGACGGTGATGGAAGTAGGCATGCGGGCCTCTTTCGCGGTTGCTTGATGCGGTCAGGGGCAAACGCGTATCGAGACACCTGCGACCAGGGAGGAGGGCTCCAGGGGGCAGAGACAAAGCCCTGTACCGGAGGACGGCTCGAACGCCGAGGTCGCACGCAGCGCACACACCAGAGGCGGGTGACGCGGTGTCTCAGGACCTCAGACGAGCAACGTCCTTCTCCAATCGGCGGCAACAGGACGCTGAACAACGTACGAGGGGGCGTCGGGCCTGTCAACGAATTAACGTGAGACCCGATCTTCCCTCCCGAGGAGGCCCCGTGCCCGACGGCCCGCTCTCGCTGCCGGCCCGGCTCTGCCTGCTGGCCTGGGACCCCGCGAAGCCGGCGGGAACCGGTACCGCCCACCTGTCCGGCCCGGTACGGGCCGGTGCCCTCACCGAGCTGGCCCGGCACGGCCTGCTCCTCGACGAGGACGGCATCGTCACGCCGGTCGACCTGGACTCCCGCACCGGTGACGCGGTCCTCGACGGGCTGCTGGAACTCGTCCGCGAGTCGTGCCCGCGCCCCTGGCGGACCTGGGTGACGCTGCGGTCGCGGGTGACCCTCGACGCGGTGCGGGAGCAACTGGTGGCCGAGGGGTATCTGCGGGCGGAGAAGAAGCGGGTCCTCGGGGTGTTCCCGTCCGTGGAGTACGCGCTGGAGCGCGTCGCCGCCGTGCAGGCGCTGCGCGAGGAGACGCGTCAGATCCTCCGGGGCCCGCTGCCGGTCGCCGGGGTCTTCGAGCGGGACGCGGCGGTCGCGACGCTGGCCGCCTCGGCGGAACTGCTCCCCGGAGAGGACGTCGGCGCCCACGAGCAGCGCGTACGGGAGCTGGCGGAGCGTGCCGTGGCGTCGGCGCCCGGGCTCGGGGAGATCGTCGACGAGATCCGCACGGCCCTGGCCGCGACGGCGACGGCGCTGCCCTGACCCACGTCCACGTCGGATTCCTGCCAGCCACGGCCCATCAGCCGCTGGTTGGGTTGCCCGCATGACGAACCAGACCGATCGAGCCCTGGCCTTCCGCGCCCTGCACATCCCCGGAACCCCGCTGGTCCTGCCCAACGCCTGGGACGCGGTGAGTGCCCGTCTCGTCGAGGACGCGGGCGCCGCAGCGGTGGCGACGACCAGCGCCGGGCTCGTCTGGGCGCTCGGCGCGCCGGACGGCGAGCGGGTGGACCGCGCCACGGCCCTCGCCGCCGTCACCCGGATCGCCGAGGCCGTGACCGTCCCGGTGACGGCGGACATCGAGAGCGGCTACGCCGAGGACACCGAGGGTCTCGCCGATACCGTTCGTGCGGTGCTTGCCGCGGGAGCGGTGGGGGTGAACATCGAGGACGCGCTGCACGGCGCCGGAGCGGGGGAACCACTGCGGAGCGTGGGGGAGCAGGCCGAGCGGATCGCCGCGGCCCGTGAGGCGGCCGACGCGGCGGGCGTGCCGCTGTTCGTCAACGCCCGGACCGACACCTTCCTCGGCGGAGCCGGGGGAGTGGACCTCACCCTGGAGCGGGCCGCCGCCTTCCGCGCCGCCGGCGCCGACGGGATCTTCGTCCCCGGGGCCGTCGACCCGGGGATCGTCAAGGAACTGGTGAACGGCATCGACGGGCCGCTGAACGTCATGGCCGGGCCCGGCGCACCGACGGTCGCCGAACTGGCCGCCCTGGGTGTCGCCCGGGTCAGCGTGGGCTCGGGCATCGCCCAGGCCGCCCACGCCCTGGTCCGCCGGGCCGCGCGGGAGCTGCTGGACACCGGGACGTACCGGTCACTGGCGGACGGACTCGACTACGGCAAGGTCAACGCCCTGCTCGAGCGGGGGCGTTAGCTCAGCCGCGTCAGCTCAGCACGCGTCCCGCATCAGCTCGGCCAGGTCGTGGTCCAGATCCAGCTGGAGGTGCTCCAGGCCGACCGGCACCAGCTCGCTGGTGGCCTCCAGGAACCGGCGCACCTCGCCGGAGCGGACGTGCACCACGGCCGTGCCCTCGGGGGCGTGGAACTCCAGCACCGTGCGGTCGTACCCGTACGGCCGCACCCGCACGTCGCCGTGGCCCTCGGCGTTCTTCAGGCCCGCGGCGAGCAACTCGCGGGAGAAGGTCCAGCAGACCTCGACGCCCTCCAGCGTGGCCGGGGCGGGGAAGGTCATACGGACGGCGAACGGATCACGCCGGTCGTAGTGGAGCGTCGCGGGAATGCTCGGCATACGCGGCGCGGCGGCGACGAGGCGGGCCTCCACGGGCTGCTCGATGACGATGGACAACGCCTTGCTCCCTTGTGACGGCTGGACGGGACACTTCCGGGCGGATAAGGCCGGGCACTGGAAGAGACGACGGAATCAGCCAATCCGTGCACACGATGTGCGAGTGACCTCTGTCACCGCGTTCATGCACGAGAGTGACGTGGCTCTCCTCCTGTGCCTCGCAGGGCACTTGTGGCACCCACCGGGGCACCCGGGAGCTCGGGCGAGGCCATCTGGACGGCACCCCGGTGGTGGGCTAGCTTCGCCGGCCATGAGGCGCTTGGGGATCACGCGACGGACGGGGCGGACACGGAGCAGGGCGACCGGAGTGGCGGCGGGCGCGGCGGCACTGGCCGCACTCGCGGCCCTGACCGCCGTACCGGCGCAGGCGCACGAGCCGGAGCGCCGGATGCCGCACTGGGAACTCAAGGACACCGGCACTCCGGACGTACGGTTCCGCGGCCTGGCCGCCGTCAGCCGGAACACCGCCTGGCTCGCCGGGACCGGCGGCACCGTCCTGCGCACCACCGACGGCGGCACCACGTGGCGGAACGTCTCGCCCCCGGGCGTGGCGGAGTTGCAGTTCCGGGACGTCGAGGCGTTCGACGCGCGCCGGGCCGTGGTCCTGGCCATCGGTGAGGGCGAGGCGTCCCGCGTGTACCGCACCGACGACGGCGGGGCGACCTGGACGGAGTCCTTCCGCAACACCGACCCGAAGGCCTTCTACGACTGTCTGGCCTTCTTCGACCACCGCCACGGCCTCGCGATGAGCGACCCGGTGGACGGAAAGTTCCGCATCCTGTCGACCCGCGACGGCGGCCGGTCGTGGCAGGTGCTGCCGAACGAGGGCATGCCGGCGGCGCAGGAGGGCGAGGCCGGATTCGCCGCGAGCGGCCAGTGCCTGGTCGCCTCCGGGCCGAAGGACGTCTGGCTCGCCACCGGCGGGGCCGCGCACGCGCGCGTGCTGCACTCCGCCGACCGGGGACACACCTGGACGGCCACCACCACGCCCCTCCCGGCGGGCGACCCGGCCCGCGGCGTCTTCGCGCTGGCCTTCCGCGACCGCACCCACGGTCTCGCCGTCGGCGGCGACTTCACCCCCGGCCGGCCCTCGCCGAACGCCGCCGCGCGCACCGGCGACGGCGGCCGCACCTGGCGCTCCGCCGCCACGCCCCCGCCCGCCTACCGCTCCGGCGTCGCCTGGCTCCCGCACAGCCGCACCGCCGCCCTCGCCGTCGGCCCCACCGGCACCGACCTCACCACGGACGGCGGCCGCACCTGGCGCACGGTCGACACCGGCTCCTACGACACCGTCGACTGCACCCCGGACCAAGGGTGCTGGGCGGCCGGCGAGAAGGGGCGGGTTGCCCGCCTGGAGCATTGAGCGCGCGGTATGCCCTGATTGTTGGCAGTGTGGGTACTCGTTCACTGAAGGCGAAAGGAAGTGAGCGGTCATGCCACGCGGTTCGAGCTCCAAGCGGGAGCGCCAGTACGAGCACATCAAGAAGAGCGCGCAGGACCGGGGCGAGAGCACCGGCCGCGCCAAGGAGATCGCCTCGCGGACGGTGAACAAGGAACGCGCCCGCTCCGGCGAGTCGAAGACGGCCAGCCGCACCTCGACGAAGGACATGTCGTCCGGCAAGCGCGGCGGCCAGCGGTCGGGCCAGGGTTCCCAGGGCCCCACCTACGACCAGCTGTACCAGGAGGCCAAGCGCCGCGGTGTCGAGGGCCGTTCCAACATGAACAAGAGCCAGCTCCAGCGCGCGCTGGGCAAGTAGGCAGCACGCCCCCGAGGCCGGCGGGACTCCCGGGTCCCGCCGGCCTCGCGCTGCCCACCGGCTCGGCAGCCGACAGGATCAGCCCATAGGCTCAGGGGCACCATGACGACCGTACGCATCCCCGAGGACTGGCCCGCCACCGAGGAACAGGCCCGCGCCGTCCAGGACGACCTGCGCGAGCGCGTGATCCTCGACGAACCGGGGCCGCCGCCCGGAACGGGCCAGGTGACGGGGGTCGACGTCGCCTACGACGACGAGCGCGATGTCGTCGCGGCGGCCGCGGTCGTCCTGGACGCGTCGAGCCTCGACGTCGTCGCCGAGGCCACGGCGGTGGGCCGGGTCTCCTTCCCCTACGTGCCCGGACTGCTCGCCTTCCGCGAGATCCCCACCGTCCTCGCCGCCCTCGACGCCCTGCCGTGCCCGCCCGGACTGGTGGTCTGCGACGGCTACGGCCTCGCCCACCCCCGCCGCTTCGGCCTCGCCAGCCACCTCGGCGTCCTGACCGGCCTGCCCACGATCGGCGTCGCCAAGAACCCGTTCACCTTCACCTACGGCGACCCGGCCACCCCGCGCGGCAGTACGTCCGCGCTGCTCGCCGGCTCCGAGGAGGTCGGCCGCGCCCTGCGCACGCGCGACGGCGTCAAGCCGGTCTTCGTCTCCGTCGGCCACCGCGTGACCCTGGCGAACGCCTGGGCCCACACCCTCGCGCTGACCCCCGAGTACCGCCTCCCGGAGACCACGCGCAGGGCGGACGCGCTCTGCCGGACGGCGTTGCGGGAGACCTATTCCGCCTGACCGGCCACGCTCCAGTGGCCCACCTCGCGGTACTCCGAGTCGTAGATGACCGACCCGTCCCCGGGCCGGAGCGCGTAGTGGCGCAGGTTGCCGCCCCAGTACCTGAGGATCCGGCCCAGCTCGCCCGCCGGGTCCTCGGCCAACGCCGCGTCGTCCATGCTGACTTCGAGAAGGAACTTCATGCCTTCAATGGTTTCATTGAACTCCTTGTTGGCACTTTTCGAGCTGTCGCCAGGAGCGGACGGCGGAAAGTCTCAAACCGGGGGAGGGGTCGGGGGGCGGGCCTGCCCAGGGCGGGGCGGCAGATCTGAGTACCGGCTCTGAGTACCCGTACGGATGCCCGGCCCGCACCCCCGTCGGCAGGCTGGGGCGCATGACAACGCACCGCGCCCCCAAGCCTGTTGCCGGCCCGACCCAGACCGTCGAGCGGGCCGTCACCATCGGGCTGATCCTCGCCGTGCTGGCGGGGCTCGGCTGGATCGCCGGGATGATCTACACCATCGCCGAGTGGCCGTTGTAGGACCTTCAACAGGCCCTTCAACAGGCCCTTCAACACGCTTTTCAGCCGGCCCTTCAGCGGGTCGACGCGACGCGGAACCGGATGCCCGCCGCGCGCAGCCGGCCGATCAGCGCGTCACCCATCGCCACCGCCGTGGTGACCTGCCCCGCCGTCTTCGGAAGGTCGTCGAAGGCCAGGCACAGCGCCGACTCGGCGAGCATCTTCGCCGTCTCGTCGTAGCCGGGATCGCCGCCCGAGACCTCCGTGTACACCCGCCGGCCGCCGCCCTCGCCCACGAAGCGCAGGGAGAACCAGCTCTTCGCCCGCTTCTCGGCGCTCGGCCCGTCCCCGGGCCTGAGCCAGCCGGACAACCAGCGCCGCGCGGGCGGCACCTGGGCCGCCGCCACCAGTGCGCCGACGGCCGCGACACCGCCGACCGCGACGGGCAGGTGACGGACGGCCGCGTACTGCCGGTAGCGGAAGTCGGGTCCGTACCGGTCGAGGGCCGAGGCCGACCGCCGCACGATCTGCGGGTCGATCGTCGGCATCGGCAGCGCCCACGCGCCGACCTCCTTGGCGAACCGCGGCGCACCCGACGGCGCCGACGCCCGCCGGCCCACCAGCCGCGGCTCGTGCCGGCGCCGGTCCCGCGCGGCCGCCGCCATCTCCCGCTGCCGCGCGAACTGGTTGAGGGCGGAGGCGAAGGTCCCGCCCGAGAATGCGGCGTCGGCGGTCACGAAGCCCTCCACGGTCAGCGGCACGTCCTCCGGGAGCTGTTGCACGGTGAAGTACACGCCCAGGTCGTGCGGGATCGAGTCGAAGCCGGCGGCGTGCACCAGCCGTGCCCCGGTCTCCCGCGCGCGTGCGTCGTGCTTCACGTACATCAGGTCCACGAACTCGGGCTCGCCGCAGAGGTCGAGGTAGTCGGTCCCGGTGTCCGCGCAGGCGGCGACGAGCTCCTCGCCGTACGTCACGTACGGGCCGACCGTCGTGGCCACCACGCGCGCGTGCTCGGCGAGGGCGCGCACCGAGTCCGGGTCGGAGACGTCCGCCCGCAGCACGCCGACCTCCGCGCCGCTGGGCAGCCGCTCCCGCAGCCGCTCCAGCTTCTGAGCGCTGCGGCCCGCGATCGCCCACCGCAGCCCCTCGGGCGCCTGGGCCGCGAGGTACTCCGCGGTGAGTGCTCCGGCGAAACTCGTGGCTCCGAAGAGCACGATGTCGTACGGACGGTCCGTCCTGTTCAGCCTGCTCATGACACCCCTCGGTCGTGCAGCCCGTGCCGCTGTCGGTGGCCGAGGCTAGCGTGAGGAGTGCGGAGCCCGACGACGAGCCCGGAGGACGACGATGGCCGTGCCCAGGAATGCCCTGAAGAAGTGGGAGAAAGTGCGCGCCTTCGCGCTGGGGCTGCCGGGTGCCGTCGAGGAGTTCCCCTGGGGCGAGTCCGTCGCCAAGGTCAACAAGAAGGTGTTCGTCTTCCTCGGCGTCGAGGACGGCAGTTACCCCCTGGGTGTGACGGTGAAGCTCAAGGACGAGACGGCCCACGCGCACGCGCTGGCATGCCCCGGGGCCGAGCCCGCCGGATACGGCCTGGGCAAAGCGGGCTGGGTGAGCATCCCCCTGGAGCAGCAGGGCGCCCCGGCAGCGGAGGTGCTCTGTGACTGGGTGGAGGACAGCTACCGGGTGATCGCGCCGAAGCGGCTGATAGCGGAGCTGGACGGGAGCTGACCCGTGGGGCAGATTGCTAAGCGCTTGCTCGTTCAGCTCTTGTGAAGAGTGGAACGTGTTCTTAGCATCACTGGTGTTACATCACTTGTGTCACAGCACTGGGGGCTGGATGGCCACGGCAAGGACGCCAGGACAGGGCCCGCTCACCGGCGTGCGCGTCGTCGAGCTGGCCGGCATCGGGCCCGGCCCGTTCGCCGCCATGCTCCTGGCCGACCTCGGGGCCGACGTCGTGCGCGTGGACCGCCCCGGCGGCCCCGGCCTCGCGATCGACCAGGCGTACGACGTCACCAACCGCAACAAGCGCTCGGTGGTCGTCGACCTGAAGTCCCCGGACGGACCAGCCCGGGTGCTCGACCTCGCCGCCCGCGCCGACATCCTGGTCGAGGGCTACCGCCCCGGCGTCGCCGAGCGCCTCGGTGTCGGCCCCGAGCCCTGCCACGCCCGCAACCGGGCCCTCGTCTACGGCCGGATGACCGGCTGGGGCCAGGACGGCCCGCTCGCCGACCGCGCCGGGCACGACATCGCGTACATCGCCCCCACCGGCACGCTCGGCATGATCGGCCGGCCGGACGAGCCGCCGGCGGTCCCGGCCAACCTGCTCGGCGACTACGCGGGCGGCTCCCTCTATCTCGTCGTCGGCGTCCTCGCCGCCCTGCACCACGCGCGCGCGACCGGCGCCGGGCAGGTCGTCGACGCCGCGATCGTCGACGGGGTCTCCCACCTCGCCACGATGATCCACGGCATGCTCGCCGCCGGCGGCTGGCAGGACCGCCGCGGCGCCAACCTCCTGGACGGCGGCTGCCCGTACTACGGCACGTACGAGACGGCCGACGGCCGGTACATGGCCGTCGGGGCCCTGGAGCCGCAGTTCTACGAGGAGTTCCTCGCCCTCCTCGGCATCGAGGACCGGGCCGCGGCCCGCAAGGACGTCACGCGCTGGGGCGATCTGCGCGAACAGGTCGCCGCCCGCTTCAAGACCCGTACCAGGGACGAGTGGACGGCCGTCTTCGACGGCACCGACGCGTGCGTGGCGCCCGTGCTGTCGCTGCGCGAGGCCCCGCACCACCCGCACCTGGCCGCCCGCGGCACCTTCACCGACCACGGCGGCATCACCCAGCCCGCCCCGGCCCCCCGCTTCTCCGCGACCCCGACCGCCGTCCGCACCGGCCCGGCCCGGCCGGGCGCCGACACGGCGGACGTCGCCCGGGACTGGGACGTCCCCGGGCTCCTTCCGTCGTCCCGCAACCCTCAGCGAAAGGCCTCCTCGTGAGCACCGAAGCGTACGTGTACGACGCGATCCGCACCCCGCGCGGGCGCGGCAAGGCAGGCGGCGCCCTGCACGGAACCAAGCCCATCGACCTGGTCGTCGGACTCATCCACGAGATCCGCGCCCGCTTCGCGGACCTGGACCCGGCCGCCGTCGACGACATCGTGCTCGGTGTCGTCGGCCCGGTCGGCGACCAGGGCTCCGACATCGCCCGGATCGCCGCCATCGCCGCGGGGCTGCCCGACACGGTGGCCGGTGTGCAGGAGAACCGCTTCTGTGCCTCGGGTCTGGAGGCCGTCAACCTGGCCGCCGCCAAGGTTCGTTCGGGCTGGGAGGACCTCGTCCTCGCGGGCGGTGTCGAGTCGATGTCGCGGGTGCCGATGGCCTCCGACGGCGGCGCCTGGTTCAACGACCCGATGACCAACCTCCAGGTCAACTTCGTGCCGCAGGGCATCGGCGCCGACCTCATCGCCACCATCGAGGGCTTCTCCCGGCGGGACGTCGACGAGTACGCGGCCCTGTCCCAGGAGCGGGCGGCCACGGCCTGGAAGGAGGGCCGCTTCGAGAAGTCCGTCGTCCCCGTCAAGGACCGCAGCGGCCTCGTCGTCCTCGACCACGACGAGCACATGCGCCCCGGCACCACCGCCGACTCCCTCGCCAAGCTGAAGCCGTCCTTCGCGGACATCGGCGAACTCGGCGGCTTCGACGCGGTCGCGCTCCAGCAGTACCACTGGGTGGAGAAGATCGACCACGTCCACCACGCGGGCAACTCCTCCGGCATCGTCGACGGCGCCTCGCTCGTCGCGATCGGCTCGAAGGAGGTCGGCGAGCGCTACGGCCTCACGCCCCGCGCGCGGATCGTCTCCGCCGCCGTCTCCGGCTCCGAGCCCACCATCATGCTCACCGGCCCCGCCCCCGCCACCCGCAAGGCCCTGGCCAAGGCCGGGCTGGCCATCGACGACATCGACCTCGTCGAGATCAACGAGGCGTTCGCGGCGGTCGTGCTGCGCTTCGTGAAGGACATGGGCCTGTCCCTGGACAAGGTCAACGTCAACGGTGGCGCGATCGCGCTCGGCCACCCCCTCGGCGCCACCGGCGCGATGATCCTCGGCACTCTCGTCGACGAACTCGAGCGCCAGGACAAGCGCTACGGCCTGGCCACGCTGTGCGTCGGCGGCGGCATGGGCGTCGCGACCATCGTCGAGCGCATCTGACCCCCTCCCGACGGATCACACGGAGCCCCTCCACATGAGCACTGAGTCCACCACCATCCGCTGGGAACAGGACCGCACCGGCCTCGTCACCCTCGTCATCGACGATCCGAACCAGTCCGCGAACACCATGAACCAGGCGTTCCGCGACTCGCTCGCCGCCGTCACCGACCGCCTGGAGGCCGAGAAGGACACCATCCGGGGCGTCATCATCACCTCGGCCAAGAAGACCTTCTTCGCCGGCGGCGACCTGCGCGACCTGATCCGCGTCACCCCCGAGACGGCCCAGGAACTGTTCGACGGCGGCATGGCGATCAAGCGGAACCTGCGCCGCATCGAGACCCTCGGCAAGCCCGTCGTCGCCGCCCTGAACGGCGCGGCCCTCGGCGGTGGTTACGAGATCGCCCTGGCCTGCCACCACCGCATCGCCCTGGACGCGCCCGGCTCCAAGATCGGCTGCCCCGAGGTCACCCTCGGCCTGCTGCCCGGAGGCGGCGGCGTCGTCCGCACCGTCCGCCTGCTCGGCATCGCCGACGCCCTGCTGAAGGTCCTGCTCCAGGGCACCCAGTACAACCCGCGCCGTGCCCTGGAGAACGGCCTCGTCGACGAGGTGGCCGACACCCAGGAGGACATGCTGGCCAAGGCCCGCGCCTTCATCGACGCCAACCCCGAGTCGCAGCAGCCCTGGGACAAGCCGGGGTACAAGATCCCGGGCGGCACCCCGGCCAACCCCAAGTTCGCGGCCAACCTGCCCGCCTTCCCGGCCACCCTGCGCAAGCAGACGAACGGTGCCCCCTACCCGGCCCCACGCAACATCCTCGCCGCGGCCGTCGAGGGCTCCCAGGTCGACTTCGAGACCGCCCAGGCCATCGAGGCCCGCTACTTCGTGGAACTCGCGGCCGGGCAGACGTCGAAGAACATGATCCAGGCCTTCTTCTTCGACCTCCAGGCGGTCAACTCCGGCGCCAACCGCCCCAAGGGCGTCGAGCCCCGCCCGGTCCGCAAGGTCGCCGTCCTCGGCGCCGGGATGATGGGCGCCGGCATCGCCTACTCCTGTGCCCGCGCCGGCATCGACGTCGTCCTGAAGGACGTCTCCCTGGAGGCGGCCCTCAAGGGCAAGGGGTACTCCGAGAAGCTCTGCGCCAAGGCCGTCGCCAAGGGCCGTACGACACAGGAGAAGGCGGACGCGCTGCTCGCCCGCATCACCCCCACCGCCGAGGTGCGGGACCTGGCCGGCTGCGACGCCGTCATCGAGGCCGTCTTCGAGGACACGTCCCTCAAGCACAAGGTCTTCCAGGAGATCCAGCACGTCGTGGCGCCCGACGCGCTGCTGTGCTCCAACACCTCCACCCTGCCCATCACCGCGCTCGCCGAGGGCGTCGAGCGCCAGGCCGACTTCATCGGGCTGCACTTCTTCTCGCCGGTCGACAAGATGCCGCTCGTCGAGATCATCAAGGGCGAGCGCACGGGCGAGGAGGCCCTGGCCCGCGCCTTCGACCTGGTCCGGCAGATCAACAAGACCCCGATCGTCGTCAACGACTCGCGCGGCTTCTTCACCTCCCGCGTCATCGGCCACTTCATCAACGAGGGCGTCGCCATGGTCGGCGAGGGCATCGAGCCCGCGTCCGTCGAACAGGCCGCCGCCCAGGCGGGCTACCCGGCCAAGGTGCTGTCCCTGATGGACGAGCTGACGCTGACGCTGCCCCGCAAGATCCGGGGCGAGACGAAGCGCGCCGTGGAGGAGGCGGGCGGCACCTGGACGGCCCACCCCGCCGAGGCCGTCATCGACCGCATGGTCGACGAGTTCGGCCGCACGGGCCGCAGCGGCGGCGCCGGCTTCTACGACTACGGGGAGGACGGCAAGCGCACCGCACTCTGGCCGGGCCTGCGCGAGCACTTCACCGAGCCGGGGTACCGGATCCCGTTCCAGGACATGCAGGAGCGCATGCTGTTCTCCGAGGCGCTGGACACCGTCCGGCTGCTGGAGGAAGGCGTGCTGACCTCCGTCGCCGACGCCAACATCGGCTCCATCTTCGGCATCGGCTTCCCGGGCTGGACCGGCGGCGTGCTCCAGTACATCAACGGCTATGAGGGCGGCCTGCCCGGATTCGTGGCACGCGCGCGTGAACTCGCCGAGCGCTACGGCGACCGGTTCACGCCGCCCGCGCTGCTGGTGGAGAAGGCGGAGAAGGGGGAGCGGTTCAGCGACTCAGCGTGACTCTTCCGAGGGCTCGGTGAGCCACTCGCCCAGCTCTTCCTTCAGCGACCGCTGAAAGGCGGTGAGGAGCGCCTGCACCACCAGGGGGTGCATGTGCGCCGACAGGGACCGCACGTCCCGCGCGTCACGCTCGGCCACCTCGCCGCGGAAGAGCTGGGAGAGGTCACGGGCCGCGGCGCGCGCGTGTTCGACGAGAACCGTGCGCGCCGCGAAGATCGCCTCCGGGGAGAGCGGCACGTCCAGCAGCCCGACGCCCAGCCGGAGCAGACCGAGATCGGCCTCGTACCCGCCGTCCGCGGGCCGGAGCACGCCCATCGCGACCAGCCGCTCGACGTCCTCGTCGCCGAGCGGCCGCCCGGCCCGCCGCTGCAGCTCCTCCCGCGTGACCGTCTCCACGGCGTCCGGCGCCCAGGAGGCCACCACCGCCCGGTGCACGGCGAGGTCGCGCGCGCTCAGGTCCGGCGGCAGCCGGTGCAGGTACCGCTCGATGCCCGCCAGCGTCATGCCCTGGTGCTGCAACTCCTCGATCAGCGCCAGCCGGGCCAGGTGCTCCCGCCCGTAGTGCCCCACCCGCCGGGGACCGAGTACCGGCGGCGGCAGCAGCCCCTTCGTGCCGTAGAAACGGACCGTGCGCACCGTGACACCGGCCCGGGCCGCCAGTTCGTCGATCGTGAGGGTCGGTTCCCCGGTGTCGGTCGTCATGTGCAGCAGTATCGCTGTCTCACCAGTGCTGTGAAACCTCGTCCGCATCCCCTCATGACCGTGAAGTGAACGACGGGTGGCGGCGGTGCCGCTCCCTGGTGGACCTTGTGAAAAGTCACGCTCTGTGACGCCGGTCACCGTGTGCGAGCGGATCGGTATGGGAAGGTGCGCCTTGGTCTGTGCCGCGTCACAAGGGTGGTACGGGCCACTGCACTGTACGGACCCCGGGCCCACGACGTCCGGGCGCACCAGAGAGTGGAACCACCCGTGAGCAAGGACGCCGTGAACACGGCAGCGGCCACGCCGCGTACCGATGCGGCCCAGGTGCCGGCGGACGCGGGCGACGCCGGCTACAGCAAGGACCTCAAGGCCCGCCACGTCAACATGATCGCCATCGGCGGCGCCATCGGCACCGGCCTCTTCCTCGGCGCCGGCGGCCGCCTCCACGACGCGGGCCCGGCGCTGGCGATCGCCTACCTGGTCTGCGGCATCTTCGCCTTCTTCGTGGTCAGGGCCCTCGGCGAGCTCGTCCTCTACCGCCCCTCCTCGGGCTCCTTCGTGTCGTACGCGCGCGAGTTCCTCGGCGAGAAGGGCGCCTACGTCGCCGGCTGGATGTACTTCCTGAACTGGTCGACCACCGGCATCGCCGACATCACCGCGATCGCCCTCTACACGCACTACTGGAGCCTGTTCACAGACATCCCGCAGTGGGTGCTCGCGCTGATCGCCCTCGCGGTGGTGCTGGCGGTGAACCTGATCTCGGTGAAGATCTTCGGCGAGATGGAGTTCTGGTTCTCGATCATCAAGGTCGCCACGCTCGTCGGCTTCATGCTCATCGGCATCTTCCTGCTCGCCACCCAGCACGAGGTGGGCGGCCAGACGCCGGGCCTGAGCGTCATCACCGACAACGGCGGCGTCTTCCCGCACGGCATGATGCCCGTCGTCCTCGTCATGCAGGGCGTGATCTTCGCGTACGCCGCGCTGGAGCTGGTCGGTGTCGCCGCGGGCGAGACCGCCGAGCCGGAGAAGGTCGTCCCGCGCGCGGTGAACTCGATCATGTGGCGGGTCGGCCTCTTCTACGTCGGCTCGGTCGTCCTCCTCGCGCTCCTGCTCCCCGGCTCGGTCTACTCGGCCGACCAGAGCCCCTTCGTCACGGTCCTGTCGAAGATCGGCGTCCCGGCGGCGGGCGACGTGATGAACCTGGTGGTCCTGACGGCGGCGATGTCCTCGCTGAACTCGGGCCTGTACTCCACGGGCCGCATCCTGCGCTCGATGGCGATGGCCGGCTCCGCGCCGAAGTTCACCGCCCGCATGAACCGCAGCCAGGTCCCCTACGGCGGCATCCTGCTGACCTGCGCGGTGTGCGTCCTCGGCGTCGGCCTGAACTTCCTCGTGCCGGCCCAGGCCTTCGAGATCGTGCTGAACGTCGCCTCGCTCGGCATCATCAGCACCTGGGTGATCATCATGATCTGTCACCTGGTCTTCGTCCGCCGCGCCAGGACGGGCCTGGTCGACCGGCCCTCCTTCCGCCTCCCCGGCAGCCCGGTCACCGAGATCACCACGATCGCCTTCCTGCTGGCCTGCCTCGGCATGATGTGGAACGACCCGGAGGTAGGCCGCAAGACGCTCCTGCTCATCCCGCTGATCGCGGCCATGCTGGTCGCGGGCTGGTTCGGCATCCGCCGCCGGGTGTCGCAGACGGCCGACCAGGAGCTGTCGCAGCTCACGAAGTAGCAGGCCGGCGCCACTGTCAGTGGCAGCGCATACGGTGGCGTCATGTCGGGGATCACGTACGTCCGGGGTGACGCCACCGTTCCGTCGGTCAAGGGCGTCAAGGTCATCGCCCACGTCTGCAACGACATCGGGGGCTGGGGCAAGGGCTTCGTCCTGGCGATATCGCGCCGCTGGCCCGAGCCGGAGGCGGCGTACCGGGCCTGGCACCGAGGGCGCGCGGGGAACGACTTCGGGCTCGGCGCGGTGCAGTTCCCGGGCACTGGAGGCCCTGGCCGCGAAAGCCGGTGAGCTCGGCGCGACCGTCCACATGCCCCGCATCGGCTGCGGCCTCGCCGGCGGCAAGTGGTCCCGGGTCGAGCCGCTGATCGAGGAGCGGCTGATACGGCGGGGGATATCTGTGACGGTGTACGACCACGGGGACTGACACCCCTAGGCGGTGTCCTTGTCGAACGCCCGTACCAGACAGTCGCCGAGGCGCCGCGCGATCGCCCCGTCGGGATCCAGACGGGGGTTGAAGATCGCGACGGTGAGGCCGACGGCACCGCCCCCGGACAGGGCCGTGCGCAGGACGGTCTCCAGCTCCTGCCAGGTCAGCCCGTCCGGGAGCCGGTAGTCGACGGCGGGCATCGCGGCATCGTCCAGGACGTCGACGTCGAGGTGGATCCAGTACCCGGCGCCCGCGCCGTCACCGGTCAGCAGCCCGACGGCGCGCCGGGCCGCCTCGCCCGCACCCAGGGCGCGCACGGTGTCCAGCTCCAGCGCGTGCAGCGCCGACGGCAGCGGCTGCATCCCGTACCCCGCGGACTCCTCCGCGTCCCGGAACCCCAGCGCGACGACGTCCTCGTCCCGCACCAGCGGGCCCCGGCCCTCCAGGTCGGCCAGCACGCGCGGGCCGCGCCCGGTGGCGAGGGCGAGTTCCATGGAGGCCACCTCACCGGCCGGTTCCGCCGACGGCTGGTAGAAGTCGGTGTGCCCGTCGAGGAACAGCAGCCCGTGCCGGCCACGGCGGCGCAGCGCGAGCAGATTGCCGAGCAGCACGCTGCAATCGCCGCCGAGCACGAGGGGGAACCGGCCGTCGTCGAGGACACCGCCGACGGTGTCGGCCAGCGCGGCGGAGTACACGGCGATGCCGCCGGGGTTCAGGACGCCGGTGTCCGGGTCCCGTTCCGGGTCGTACGGGGGTGGCTCGACGCGGCCCGCATGCACCGCGCCCAGCCCTTCGGCGAGCCCGGCGCCGAGGAGTGCGTCCGGCAGTTCCTCGACGCCGGTCGGGCGCAGCCCCAGTACGGACGGTGCCTCGACGATCGCCACGTTCCGCACGTCCGGCTCCTTCGTCAGCAGTCTCCACCGTAGACCGGGGGACGGCGTTCAGCAGGCCGGGCGCCTGCACGACTGCCCGCAGCGGGGCGGGACAAGCCGCGTCAGTGCACGTGCTCCGCACCCGCGTGCTCGTGCACCCCGTTCGTCGCCGCGATCTTCTTCCACGACCTCGGCTGCGGCACAGTCGCCGGCACAGCCCCCGCCCCCTTCGCAACCGCCGCGGCCCGAGCCGCCGGCACCCCCGGCTTCGACGGCTGGAACAGCCACGTGTCGAACAGGGCGGCCAGGGGCTTGCCCGACACCTCCTCGGCGTACCGCTGGAAGTCGGCGACCGACGCGTTGCCGTGGGCGTACTTCCGCGGCCAGCCCTTGAGGATCGTGAAGAACGCCTCGTCGCCGATCTCGTTGCGCAGCGCCTGGACGGCCAGCGCGCCCCGGTCGTACACCGCGATGCCGAACTGGTTCTCGGCACCAGGGTCCCCGGGCTTCACCGTCCAGAACGGGTCGTCGGCGGGGTGCGAGGCGTACACGTAGTCGGCGAGTTCCTGCGCCGTGCCCTCGCCCTCGTGCTCGGACCACAGCCACTGCGCGTACCGCGCGAAGCCCTCGTTGATCCAGATGTCCTTCCAGCGCTTGAGCGACACGTCGTCCCCGTACCACTGGTGCGCCAGCTCATGGACGACGACGGAGACGTTCGACCCGTTCGCGAACTGCCGCGGGCTGTAGTACGGCCGGGTCTGGGTCTCCAGCGCGTACCCGGTCGTGGTGTTCGGCACGTATCCGCCGAGCGCGTCGTAGGGGTACGGCCCGAAGTAGCCGGTCAGCCAGTCGGCGATCTCCCCGGTCCGTTCGATGCTCGCCCGCGCCGCCCCGGCGTGGCCGCCCAGGTCCTTGCTGTAGGCGTTGAGGACCGGGATGCCGCTCTCGGTCGTGCCGGTCGTGATGTCGAACTTCCCGACCGCGAGCGTGGCGAGGTACGTGGCCTGCGGCTTGTCGGAGCGCCAGTTCCAGCGGGTCCAGCCGAGACGTGAACTCGTCGACTGGAGCGTGCCGTTGGAGATGGCCTGCGTGCCGTCCGGGACCTGCACGGACACGTCGTAGGTGGCCTTGTCGAGCGGGTGGTCGTTGCTCGGGAACCACCAAGCCGCCGCCTCGGGCCCGTTCGCCGCGACGCCCCCGTCCGGTGTGCGGTGCCAGCTGGTGAAGCCGTACGCCTTCTTCGACGACGGCACGCCGCGGTAGCGCACGACGACCGTGACGGGCGTGCCCTTGGCCAGCGGGGCCTTCGGCGTGATCTCCAGCTCGTGCTCGCCCGACGTCCGGAACGACGCCTTCGCGCCGTTGACCCGCACCTCGCCGACGTCCAGCAGGAAGTCCAGGTTGAAGCTGGACAGGTCCTGCGTGGTGCGGGCCACGAGGGTCGCCGTGCCCTCGAGCAGGTCCGTGGCCGGCTGGTACTTCAGCCTGAGGTCGTAGTGGGAGACGTCGTATCCGCCGTTGCCGTAGGCCGGGTAGTAGGGGTCACCGATACCCGGTGCGCCGGGGGAGCGGGGCGCGGCCGATGCCGGGATCGCCAGCAGGAGAACGGCCGCGGCGAGGGCTCCCGGCGCGATGATTCTGCGGTGCACGCACAGCTCCAAGTCGTAGGGTCCCGAAGTCCGTCCGGAGCCTATTGGCTCCCTGTGTCCCCGATCATGTCCATGGCCCCTGCTGTCACACGATCGCCATTCGGCCGACATGAGACACCGGACCCGGGGGCCCGTCCCGGACACGCCGGTCCGTCAGCTGCCCTCTTCTGAACAGGAGTTCACCGATGTAGCGTCCGGCGCATGCCGAAACGCACGCGCTTCACGACCTGGAGACCGCTCGCGACGGCGGCCACGGCCGCCCTGATGGCCACACTGCTCACCCCGGCAGCGGCGGACGCCGCCCGGCAGCCCGCCCCCCGCGAGAGCCGCCCCGTCCACTCGTACGAGAACGCCGTCCGCGAGGCCGTCTGGGTGGACACCGGACTCGACGGCGACCGCGACGGCAAGGCCGACCGGGTGGCCGTGGACATCGTCCGCCCCCGCGAACCCGCCCTGCAGGGCCGCAAGGTCCCCGTCATCATGGACGCCAGCCCGTACTACTCCTGCTGCGGGCGTGGCAACGAGAGCCAGAAGAAGACGTACGACGCGAACGGCGACGTCACACGGATGCCGCTGTACTACGACAACTACTTCGTGCCGCGCGGCTACGCCTTCGTCGGCGTCGACCTGGCCGGAACCAATCGCTCCGACGGTTGCGTCGACGTCGGCGGCCGCTCCGACATCCAGTCCGCGAAGGCCGTCGTCGACTGGCTCAACGGCCGCGCCAAGGCCTACACCACCCGCACCGGCACCACCCGTGCCAAGGCCGCCTGGACCAACGGCAGGACCGGCATGATCGGCAAGAGCTGGGACGGCACCATCGCCAACGGCGTCGCCGCGACCGGCGTCGAGGGCCTGAAGACCATCGTCCCGATCAGCGCCATCTCCTCCTGGTACGACTACTACTTCCAGCAGGGCGCCCCGCTCTACGACTCCGGCCCCGAATGGCTGTCCGACTACGTCAACAGCCCCGACGCCCGGGCCAAGTGCGCCGCCGTGCAGCAGAAGCTCGTCGACGGTGCCCCGCGCACGGGCGACTGGACCCCGCTGTGGACCGAGCGCGATTACGTCAGGGCCGCGCGGAAGGTCAAGGCCAGCGTCTTCCTCGTGCACGGCATGCAGGACCTCAACGTGCGGATGAAGCACGTCGGCCAGTGGTGGGACGCCCTCGCGAAGAACGGCGTCGAGCGCAAGATCTGGCTCTCCCGGACGGGCCACGTCGACCCCTTCGACTTCCGCCGCGGCGCCTGGGTCGAGACACTGCACCGCTGGTTCGACCACGAACTCATGGGCTACGACAACGGCATCGACCGCGAGCCCATGGCCGACGTCGAACGCGCACCCGACCAGTGGACCACCTCCAGGACCTGGCCGCCGAGCGGCACCCGGGCAACCACTCTGCGCCCCGACCGAGGCGCCCAGGCGGGCGTCGGCACCCTCGGCCTGCACCGCGGCCACGGCACCGAGACCTTCACGGACGACCCGGGGCTGAGTGAGACCGACTGGGCCGCACAGATCGACAAGTCGACACCGGAGAAGGCCGGTTTCGTCACCCGGCCGCTCACCCGCGACCTGCGCCTGTCCGGCTCCTCCGAGGTCACCGTCACCGCGACGCCCTCCACCCCGACGGCCCACCTCTCCGCCGTCCTCGTGGACATCGGCCCCGCCACCATCCGTGACTACGCCGACGCGGGTGAGGGCATCACCACCCTCACCGACCGCACCTGCTGGGGCGCGAGCACCGCGGGCGACAGCTCCTGCTTCAAGGAGACGAAGGCGAAGACCGCCGACGTCGACTACACGATCGTCAGCCGCGGCTGGGCCGACCTCGGCAACCACGCCTCCGACCTGACGGGCGCCCCGCTCACCCCGGGCCAGCGGTACACGATCACCCTCGACCTGGCGGCGACCGACCACGTCGTCCCCAAGGGCCACCGCCTGGCACTGATCGTCGCGGGCACGGACAAGGGCCTCATCGACCCTCCCGCGGACACTCCCCGGCTCGCTGTCGACCTGTCCCGCACCTCGGCCCGCGTCCCGTTCGTCGGCGGAGCCACCGCCTTCGCCCGCGCCACCACCGGAGCCGCGTCCGCCACGCCCGACGTCACCCTGCTGGACGGCGTACGGGATCCGCGCACCGCTCACCGCGTCCCGGAGGGAAGCCAGTGACCCGCCACACGACCCGAGTCGGCGCCCTGACCCTGACGGCCGCGGCCGTCGCCGCAACTCTCATCGCCGCACCGGCCCAGGCCGCCGGCGACTCCCCGCCCCGCACCGGCTTCGAGCAGACGAACGGTGCCCGCTGGACCACCCAGCCCGAGGAACAGGACTTCCTCGAAGCCGTCGACCGGTCGAGCGGCCGCGTCTCCATGACCCGCTTCGGCACGACGAAGCAGGGCCGCCCGCTCCAGCTCGTCCGGATCGGCACCCGCCCGACCCTCAACAAGGTGCTGCTCGTGTGCAGCCAGCACGGCGACGAACCCTCCGGCCGCGAGGCCTGTCTGACCACCGTCCGCGACCTCGCGTACGCCCGCGACAGTCGCACCCGGCGCTTCCTGGACCGCACCACGGTCCTCGTCGTGCCCACCGCCAACCCCGACGGCCGGGCCGCCGACACGCGGGGCAACAGCGACGGCGTCGACATCAACCGCGACCACCTCGCGCTCCGGACCGCCGAAGGCCGGGCGCTGGCCGCGCTCATCCGCGACCAGCGCCCCGACCTCGTCTACGACCTGCACGAGTACGGCGCCACACCCCCGTACTACGACAAGGACCTCTTCGACCTGTGGCCGCGCAACCTCAACACCCACGAGGCGGTCCACGACGAGGCGAAGACCCTCTCCGAGAAGTACGTCCGCCCCGCGGCGCAGCGGGCCGGCCACTCCACCGGCACCTACGGCATCTGGACCGACCCCGAGACCGGCGAGCCGGTCAAGCAGGTCGCGGGGGACGGTCAGGAGCGCATTTTGCGCAATATGTCTGGCATAAAGCACGGCATCGGGCTGCTCATCGAGAGCCGAGTGGATCCGCTCACCGATGCCGAGAAGGCGGACGAGGCGCTGAACAACCGTCGCCGGGTCACCTCTCAACTGGACGCGCTCACGGGCCTGTTCGGATATGCCGACGAGCGTCGCGGTGCGGTCGAGGCGGCGACGGGCAGGGCCCGGCTCGCGGGCTACGTCACCGCCGGTCCCGTCTACGTCGGCGGCGCCGACAACGACACGCCCGAACCGGCCGAGGTGATCCAGAACCCGCCCTGCGGCTACCGGCTCACGGCCGCGCAGTACGCCGAGGTGGGAGACGAACTCGCACTGCACGGCGTGCGCGTACGCCGGGACGCGGAGGGAGTGCTCGTGCCCCTGCGCCAGCCGCTGCGGGCGCTCGTGCCGTTGCTGCTCGACGAGCGCGGAACGTACCACCTGACGGCAGGGAATCCGGAAACGCAATGTTGAGGGGGGTGAAATTGCGCCACACGTGGTAGGGGCGTTACGGAGGACTTACGTTCCTCATACGTCCCGATGAAAGGTGCCGCCTGTGACGCACGACCGACCAAGTGAGAGCGATCACCAAGAGGGGGTCGCGCTTCCGGGTTCGGAAGCGGGCCTCCCCGGTCAGGAACGCCCTAGAACCGACCGAATTGTCTTCGGGGTCACGGCCGTGCTCACCCTCGCCTTCGTGGTCTGGGGAGCGGCGGCGACCGACTCGCTCGAAGACGTCTCCACGAGCATGCTCAGCGGGCTGATGCACAACGGCGGCTGGGCGTTCATGCTCGCGGCCTCCGGCTTCGTCGTGTTCGCCCTGTGGCTCGCGATCAGCCGCTACGGCCGTATCCACCTCGGTGCGGAGGGCGAGGAGCCCGAGTTCCGCACGGTGTCCTGGGTCGCGATGATGTTCAGCGCCGGCATGGGCATCGGCCTGATGTTCTACGGCGTGAGCGAGCCGTTGTCGCACTACGGCACGCCCCCGCCGGGCACGAACCCGGCCGACTCCGGCGACCGCATGGAGACGGCCATGGCCACCACCCTGTTCCACTGGACGCTCCACCCGTGGGCGATCTACGCGGTGGTCGGCCTCGCCATCGCCTACAGCACCTTCCGCCGACGGCGCCGCCAGACCATCAGCGCCGTCTTCACCCCGCTCATCGGCACGAAGAACGCCAACGGCGGCATCGGCCGGGCCATCGACATCCTCGCGATCATCGCGACCGTCTTCGGCTCCGCCGCCTCGCTGGGCCTCGGCGCGCTCCAGATCGGCTCCGGCGTGCAGGAGCTGAAGTGGATGGACAAGGTGAGCACCGGGCTGCTCGTCACGATCATCGCGGTGCTGACCCTGGCCTTCGTCGCGTCCGCGATCTCGGGTGTGGAGAAGGGCATCCAGTGGCTGTCCAACACCAACATGGTGCTGGCGCTGGTGCTCGCCCTGTTCGTGTTCGTGGCCGGCCCGACCATCATCGTCCTCGACCTGCTGCCCACCTCCGTCTTCGCCTACCTCGGCGACCTGCCCCAGCTGGCCGGCCGGACCGAGGCGAGCGGTGGCGAGGGCGTCGCCGACTGGCTGGGCAGCTGGACGGTCTTCTACTGGGCGTGGTGGATCTCCTGGACGCCCTTCGTCGGCATGTTCATCGCCCGCATCAGCCGGGGCCGCACGATCCGCCAGTTCGTCGGCGGTGTCATCCTCGTGCCCAGCACCGTCAGCCTGATCTGGTTCGCGATCTTCGGTGGCTCGGCGATGAAGATGCAGGAGCAGGGGCAGCTCGGCAAGGAGGCCACCCCGGAGGGGCAGCTCTTCGGTGTGCTCCAGCAGTTCCCCATCGCGACCGTCACGAGCCTGCTCGTGATGGTCCTCGTCGGAATCTTCTTCGTCTCGGGCGCCGACGCGGCGTCGATCGTCATGGGCACCCTGTCGCAGAAGGGCGCGCTCGAACCGGGCCGGTTCGTGGTGGTGTTCTGGGGCGTGGTCACCGGTGCGGTGGCCGCGATCATGCTCCTGGTCGGCAGCGGCCAGGGCGACGCGCTGACCGGTCTGCAGAACCTCACGATCCTCGCGGCGGCGCCGTTCGTCATCGTGATGATCTTCATGTGTATCGCCCTGATGCGCGACCTTCGCCGCGACCCGGTGATCGTACGTGAGCAGATGGGATCCGAGGCCGTCGAAATGGCCGTCATGGAAGGCCACAAGAAGTACGACGGCGAGTTCGAGTTCCGTGTCGGCCCGGGCCGCGGTCCGGACGTGGAGGGAGACCCGATCGGCAAGCACTGACCCGACCGCCCCAGCCGGTTGACCTCGACGCCCTCGGCCGCCATCGGCCGGGGGCGTCGAAGTTCGAGGAGTACCGGCCCGGCGGTCCTAGCCGACCAGCCGGGCCGCCTCCTCGGCGCACCCCCAGGCCACGGTCACACCGGCACCGCCGTGGCCGTAGTTGTGGATCAACAGGCGGCCGTCCGGCAGAGTGTCGCGCTCCAGGCGGACGGCGGGGCGGGTGGGGCGCAGTCCCACCCGGTGTTCCAGTACGCGCGCCCCGGCGATCTCCGGCCGCAGCGCCGCACAGCGGCGGATGATCGCGTCGGCCGTCGCGGGGTCGGGTTCCGGCGACCACACGTCCTCCTCCGCCGTGCCGCCGAGGACGAGCCCGCCCGGCTGCGGGAACATGTACGCGTACTCGCCGGCCGCGTCGGTGGAGACCAGCCAGGTGTCGATCCCCGGGTTCTCCACGACGACCAACTGCCCGCGCACGGGCCGCACGGACGGATCCGGCACCAGCTCCCGGGCGGCGAGCCCCGTGCAGTTGATCACGACCGGCGCGTCGGCCTCCGCGAACCCGGACACCGTACGGGCCTCGACCACACCGCCCGCCGCCCCCAACCGCTCCCGCAGCCACGGCAGATGAACCGGCATGTCGATGAGCGGCAACCGCGCCCGGATCCCAAACCCCGCGTACTCCCCGGGCGTGCTCGCCCGCAGCTCCGGCATCCGCTCCGTCAGCCACCCGTCGACCTCGTCGAGACGCGTCTCGCCCAGTACACCGTCGACCAGGCGCACGCCGCTCGACCCGGACTCCGCGGCCAGCCCCTCGTACACCTCCAGCGACCGCAGCGCCCACACCCGTGCCAGCGCGAGCGGCTCGATCCGGTACGGCCACCACAGTGCCCCCGCAACCGCCGAGGTGGTCGCCTCGACAGGGTCCCGCGTCCACACCCGCACCCGCCGCCCCCGCTCGGCGAGAACCACCGCGGTCGTCAGCCCGACCACCCCGCCACCGACCACCACGATCTCGTCACCGCGCTCACCAGCCATGCCCGGACCGTAGCGGAATGTGCCATGCCGTGCTCACATCACGTGCGGTGTGGGAATACTCACCGTATGTGTGCCGAGTACACGACCTTCGGCCTGGCACCCGCGATGCGGGCCGGCGGAGTCCGCACGGACGGTGGGTACCAGGTCCACCGGGACTTCGTGGACTTCATCGTCGACGGACGCCCGCTGCTGTTCCGGCTCTCCGACCTCGACGCGGTCTCCCCGCTCGCCTCCGACGTACCACCGGCGATCTTCACCGCGCAGGTCCGCAGTCTGCTCCTGGAGAGCCCGGCACCGCTGCCAGGCGGCCGCTACGTCGTCTACGGCTGCCCCGAGTGCGAGGACCTGGCGTGCGGCGCCGTCACCGCGGTCATCCAGCGGGACGGCGAGGACTTCATCTGGCGGGACTTCGCCTGGCAGACCGACGAACACGCCGACCTGGAGCTCAACGGCTACCACGGCATCGGCCCGTTCCGCTTCCGCGGCGCCGAGTACCGCGCGGCGCTCAGCAACCTGCTGAACGGCTCCGCCCCCGACACCCGTCGCCGCGTCCTGCTGATCGGCGCCCGCGTCGCCGTCCTGGCCAAGCTCGCCGCGGCGTTGCGCACCATCGGCGTCGGCGCCGACATCGCCCACGACGCCGACCACGTGCCCGCCGACGAACTGCGCGGCTACGGCGCCGTCGCCTTCGGCCACGGAACCGGCGAGCGGGAACGTGCCGCCGTCCGCCGCGCCTTCGAACGCGCCGAGGTCCCCGTCGCCTGCGTCGACGGCCTCGGCCCGATCGTTCCCCTCCTCGTCGCCCAGATCGAACACGCCCTGGACCGCAGCCCGCTGGAGCAGCGCCGCCTCACCGGCCTGACCGCCACCGGCGGCGAGGCCGGCATCGAGGTCACCTCCGCCTGCCGGGTCACCCTCACCGCGTACCGCCTCGACCGGCTCTCCCGCACCCACACCCAGGAGATCTTCGACGGCGTCCTGGAACCGGGTCGGCACCGCATCGCTCTCGACGCCAAGGCGGTCAAGGGACGGTCCTTCGTCGTGGCGCGCACGTCCGGAGGTGTCCTGGCCACGGCCGTCACCCACTGAGAGGCCCATTAGGATCGGCACTCTGATGACTGCCACCCTCGTCGCCAAGAACCTCGCCGCCGGCCACGGCGACCGCTCCCTGTTCACCGGACTCGACCTCGTCGTCGCGCCCGGCGACGTGATCGGCCTGGTCGGAGCCAACGGCGCCGGCAAGTCCACCCTGCTCAGGATGCTCGCCGGACTCACCGCCCCCGAGCAGGGCGAGCTGCGCCTGTCCCCGCCGACCGCCACCGTCGGCCACCTGCCGCAGGAGCCGGACCGCCGCCCCGGCGAGACCGTACGGGCTTTCCTGGCCCGCCGCACCGGCGTCGCCGAGGCCCAGCGGACCATGGACGAGGCGACCCAGGCCTTGGTCGACGGGGAGCCCGGCGCCGACGACGCCTACGCCACGAGCCTGGAGCGCTGGCTCGGACTGGGCGGTGCCGACCTCGACGAACGCGCCGAGGAGGTCGCCGACTCCCTGGGCCTCGCGGTGGGCCTGGACCAGCTGATGACGTCGCTGTCCGGCGGCCAGGCCGCCCGCGCCGGCCTCGCCTCCCTGCTCCTGTCCCGCTACGACGTCTTCCTCCTCGACGAGCCCACCAACGACCTCGACCTGGACGGCCTGGAGCGCCTCGAACGCTTCGTGAGCGGCCTGCGCGCCGGGACGGTGGTCGTCAGCCACGACCGCGAGTTCCTCACCCGCACCGTCACCAAGGTCCTCGAACTCGACCTCGCCCAGCGCCGGATCAACCTCTACGGCGGTGGCTACGAGGCCTACCTGGAGGAACGGGAGGTCGCCCGCAGGCACGCCCGCGACGAGTTCGAGGAGTACGCCGACAAGAAGGCTGCCCTCCAGGACCGCGCACAGATGCAGCGCTCCTGGATGGACAAGGGCGTGAAGAACGCGCGCCGCAAGGCGGGCAACGACAATGACAAGATCGGACGCAAGTTCCGCAGCGAGGCCAGCGAGAAGCAGGCCGCGAAGGCGCGGCAGACCCAGCGCATGATCGAGCGGCTGGACGTCGTCGAGGAGCCCCGCAAGGAGTGGGAACTGCGCATGGAGATCGCGTCGGCCCCGCGCTCGGGCGCCGTCGTCGCGACCCTGCGGGACGCCGAGGTGCGCCGCGGCGGCTTCGTCCTCGGCCCGGTGTCCCTCCAGATCGACTGGGCGGACCGGGTGGCGGTGACGGGCGCGAACGGCGCGGGCAAGTCCACCCTGCTCGCCGCCCTGCTCGGCCGTGTCCCGCTCGACGCCGGGCACGCCGCTCTCGGCTCGGGCGTACTGCTCGGCGAGGTCGACCAGGCCCGGAAGCTGTTCCACGGCCAGGAGCCCTTGATGGACGCCTTCCGCGCGGCCGTCCCGGACACCGAACCGGCCGAGGTCCGCACGCTCCTGGCCAAGTTCGGCCTCAAGTCGGACCATGTCCTGCGCCCCGCGGCGACCCTCTCCCCGGGCGAGCGCACCAGAGCCGCCCTGGCACTGCTCCAGGGCCGCGGCGTCAACCTCCTGGTCCTCGACGAGCCGACCAACCACCTCGACCTGCCCGCCATCGAGCAGTTGGAGTCCGCGCTCGACTCCTACGAGGGCACCCTCCTGCTGGTCACCCACGACCGCCGGATGCTGGACGCCGTACACGTCACCCGCCGCCTGGAGGTGGCGGACGGCAAGGTGACCGAGCGCTAACGGACCGTCAGCCGGGTGGCCAGCGAGGGATACTCCACGACGTACCCCTGCTCGTCGAACTCCAGGTCGCTGCGGAAGTCGCCGGACGCGTACCGGACCCGCCCGGGACCGAGATGCGTGTACGTCTGCCGGGACGGCCGCACCGCCAGCTCCGGCACAGACACCCAGGCCATCAGGAACTCCCGTTCGCCGGGCGCCTGATGCAGCCCGTGCCGGAGCACCGGCATGGTGTTGGTGAGCGGGCACAGCCCCAAGTCGCAGTCGAGGGCGCCGTCGACACCGGGCAGCGGCTCGCCGTTTCCGGTCCACGTGCGATGACCGTCGTGCCGCAGGTCGAGAACGCGTTCCTGCGCCGCTGTCTCCACCGTGACGCTCAGCCGCCGGGTCACGAACCCTTCAGCGGTTTCGAGCTCGTACGAGACCCAGTACGGCTCGGGGACGGTCCCGACAGCCCGCCCGCGCGCCCGCATCACTCCGTCCCCGAGCTCGACCCAGGCGGTCTCGACCCCCCGGCTCGCGGACACGTCCCAGGTGATGACACGCGAAGCAGGCATACCAACCACGATAGATCGTGAAGGGCGCGAAGCGCCTCTTCACCAAGGGCGCGGGGAACTGCGCGACCAGCCACAACGGCCCCGCAGCTCCCCACAGCCGAACCGTCAGCGCTTGCCGTTCTTGGGGTCGACCAGCCCCGCCCGGCGCAACGCGTCGGCCATCGCCCCGTTGGCAGGCGGCGGCGCCTGACGCGAACCGCCACCGCCACCACGGCGCCCGCCGGCGCCGCCCTGCCGCTGCTGCGGCGGACGCCCGCCCCGCTGCCTGCGCTCGCCGGAGCCGTCCTGCCCCTGCGGGGCCGCCTCGTCGTCCAGGCGCAGCGTCAGCGAGATCCGCTTGCGCGGGATGTCGACGTCGAGGACCTTCACCTTGACGATGTCCCCGGGCTTCACCACGTCCCGCGGATCCTTGACGAACGTCTTCGACATCGCGGAGACGTGCACCAGACCGTCCTGGTGGACACCGACGTCGACGAACGCGCCGAACGCGGCGACGTTCGTCACGACCCCCTCCAGGACCATCCCGGCCGACAGGTCGGAGATCTTCTCCACGCCCTCCTTGAAGGCGGCCGTCTTGAAGGCCGGACGCGGGTCGCGGCCGGGCTTCTCCAGCTCCTTGAGGATGTCGGTGACCGTCGGCAGACCGAACGTCTCGTCGACGAAGTCCTGCGGCTTCAGCGAGCGCAGCACCGCGGTGTTGCCGATGAGCCCCGCGACCTCCTGCCCGGAGTTCTGCACCATGCGCCGGACGACCGGATACGCCTCCGGGTGCACGCTGGACGCGTCCAGCGGGTCGTCGCCGCCGCGGATCCGCAGGAAGCCCGCGCACTGCTCGTAGGCCTTCGGGCCCAGCCGCGCCACCTTCTTCAGCTCACCACGGGACTTGAACGGCCCGTTGGAGTCCCGGTGCGCCACGATGTTCTCGGCGAGCCCGGAGGTGATGCCGGAGACCCGGGCGAGCAGCGGGGCCGACGCCGTGTTGACGTCCACGCCCACGCCGTTCACACAGTCCTCCACCACCGCGTCCAGCGAACGCGACAGCTTCACCTCGGACAGGTCGTGCTGGTACTGGCCGACACCGATCGACTTGGGGTCGATCTTCACCAGCTCGGCCAGCGGGTCCTGGAGCCGCCGGGCGATCGACACGGCACCGCGCAGCGACACGTCCATGTCGGGCAGCTCCTGCGAGGCGAAGGCGGACGCCGAGTACACGGACGCGCCGGCCTCGGACACCATCACCTTCGTGAGCTTCAGCTCCGGGTGCTTGGTGATCAGTTCCCCGGCGAGCTTGTCGGTCTCGCGGGACGCCGTGCCGTTGCCGATGGCGATCAGTTCGACCGCGTGCTCCTTCGCGAGCCGGGCCAGCTTGGCGATGGCCTCGTCCCACCGGTTGGCCGGGACGTGCGGGTGGATGACGTCCGTGGCGACGACCTTGCCGGTCGCGTCGACGACGGCGACCTTCACACCCGTACGGAAACCGGGGTCGAGACCGAGCGTCGCACGTGTGCCCGCCGGGGCGGCGAGCAGCAGGTCGCGCAGGTTGGCCGCGAAGACCCGCACCGCCTCGTCCTCGGCGGCCGTGCGCAGCCGCAGCCTGAGGTCGATGCCGAGGTGGACGAGGATGCGGGTGCGCCAGGCCCAGCGGACCGTGTCCAGCAGCCACTTGTCGCCGGGTCGGCCCCGGTCGGCGATCCCGAACCGGTGCGCGACCATCCCCTCGTACGACGACGGGCCGTCGGTCGGCTCCTCCGGCTCCAGGACGAGGTCGAGGACCTCCTCCTTCTCGCCGCGCAGCATCGCCAGGATGCGGTGCGAGGGCAGCTCGGTGAACGGCTCGGCGAAGTCGAAGTAGTCGGCGAACTTCGCGCCCGCCTCCTCTTTGCCGTCCCGCACCTTGGCGGCCAGCCGCCCCCGCACCCACATGCGCTCGCGCAGCTCGCCGATCAGGTCGGCGTCCTCCGAGAACCGCTCGGTGAGGATCGCCCGGGCGCCGTCGAGGGCGGCCTGCGGATCGGCCACGCCCTTGTCGGCGTCGACGAAGGCGGCGGCCGCGGCGAGGGGCTCGACGGTCGGATCGCCGAGCAGTCCCTCCGCCAGCGGCTCGAGACCGGCCTCGCGCGCGATCTGCGCCTTGGTGCGCCGCTTGGGCTTGTACGGGAGGTAGATGTCCTCCAGTCGCGCCTTGGTCTCCGCGCCCAGGATCCGCGCCTGAAGTTCCTCGGTGAGCTTGCCCTGCTCGCGCACCGACTCCAGGATCGCCGTCCGCCGCTCCTCCAGCTCCCGCAGATAGCGCAGCCGCTCCTCGACGGTGCGCAGCTGCGCATCGTCGAGCATCTCGGTCGCTTCCTTGCGGTAGCGGGCGATGAAGGGCACCGTAGAACCGCTGTCGAGCAGCTCCACGGCAGCCCTGACCTGCCGCTCCCGTACGCCGAGCTCCTCGGCGATCCTGCCTTCGATGGACCCTACTTCGAGGGACCCGGGTGTCGTCACGTCCCGTACCGCCTTCTCCACTGAGGTTGCGCGGCAATTGTGGCAGGTGACACCGACACTCGGGGTCAGGGCGGCACCGGGCAGGTCGGGACGGTTCTTGCCGGAACCCCGCGGCTCAGACCCTGCGGCTGCGGGTGGAGGACGAAGCGCCGCCGAAGAGCCGGGCCAGGGCCCGGAAGGGCAGCGTCACGACGGTGGCGATGGCGCCGCCGATCTGGCGCAGCACGTCTGCAATGGCACGGAACACGTAATTCCCCTTTCTCCTCTCCCGGCCGCAGTGGCCGGGAGAGACCGGGTACCTCGCCAAAGCCTCACCATGCGTCACGGCCCCACACGTGTGCGCACACATGTGCCCGCACACGTGCCCGCGACCGTGGACAGCGCACGGTCAGCGCTTGCCGAGCAGATCCGCCGGATACGCCCCGGCCGTGAGCGCCGCCTGCGCGAAGGCCGCCCCCAGTTCGGTCAGCCGGGCCACCCCGTCCGGACCCAGGTGCTCGTACGGGGCCCGGTCCAGGCGGTCCGTCTCCTGCTCGATCTCCTCGCGCAGGGCGACACCCCGCTCGGTGAGCTCGCCGGCCGCGTCCAGCAGCCCGCGCTCACGCAGCCGGCCCGTCGCCGCGTCCCAGTCCTCCTGGCTCCAGCCCCGGGTGCTGAAGACCCACTTCGGCGTCATGCCCCGGCCCGTCGCCGTGTGGGTGACCATGGCCTCCAGCCCGTCCAGCCCCGCGGCCATCAGCACGGCCAGATGCCCGTCGCCCCGGTGCTCGCGCAGCAGGGTGGCAGCGTGCCAGTACGCGAGATGCGGCTCCTCGGGGACGGGCAGGTCGGCATGGGCGGCGTACAGCGGCCGCGCCCCGCGCGAACACGCCTCGGCGGCGCGCAGCGCGAGCCGCGCGGCCTCCGCCATCTCGGCGGACGCCAGGGCGTGTTCGCCCAGCAGGCGGCGCAGCGTGGCGTCGACCGCACGCGCGCGTGCCGCCAGCACCTGGCCGGGCGTCGCGGTCTCCCACACCGCCGGCACGTGCCGGGCCACGAGCTCGTACTTGTAGTTGTAGAAGGCCGCGGCCACCGTCCCGGCCCCCACCGGCCCGAGGGCGGCGGCCCGCACGGCGAAGTTCACGGCCCGGGGGTCGGTGACCCCGGCAGCACCCAGCTCCCGGCCCAGATCGGGCGAGAAGTAGTGCGTCGAGTGCAGGGAGTTGAGCACGTTGTGGCAGCGTCGGCCGGCGCGCGGCTCAAGGGCGGCAGTCGTCATGCCCGGCAGGTTACCAACCGCTTGGTATGCCCTCTGTGGCCGCGGTCCTCATGGCAGAAAAGGTGGGGAACTCGTCATTGCGGCCACCCTCCGGGCCCGCGAAGAATCGACCGCATGGCCCAGCGCACCGTTCTCGCCGTCCTCTTCGAGGGCGTGCAGAGCCTCGACGTCACCGGGCCCGTGGAGGTCTTCGCGGGCGCGGACCTGCTCTCGCCGGGCGCGTACCGGATCCGCACGGCATCCCTCGACGGTGCGCCCGTACGGACCACCAGCGGTCTGACCCTCGTGCCCGACCTGTCCCTGGCCACCGCGCCCGATCCGGACATCCTCCTCGTCCCCGGCGGCACGGGCAGCCTGCGCCCCGACCCGCGCCTGGTCGACTGGGTGCGCGAGCACGGGCCGCGCGCCGCCCGCCTGGTCTCCGTGTGCACCGGCGCGTCCGTGCTGGCCGCGGCCGGCCTGCTGGACGGCCGCCGGGCCACGACCCACTGGGCGTACTGCGACCGGCTCGCCCGCGACCACCCGGCCGTCGAGATCGACCCCGACCCCGTCTACGTACGCGACGGACACATCGCCACCTCGGCCGGTGTCACCGCCGGCATCGACCTCGCCCTCGCCCTGGTGGAGGAGGACCTGGGCCGGGACGCCGCGCTCACCATCGCCCGCCACCTGGTCGTGTTCCTGCGCCGGCCCGGGAACCAGGCCCAGTTCAGCGCCCAGCTCGCGGCCCAGACCGCACACCGCGAACCCCTGAGAGACGTCCAGCGCTTCATCACCGAACGCCCCGACGCCGACCTCTCCGTCGAGGCCCTCGCCACCCGCGCCCGTCTGTCGCCCCGCCACTTCGCCCGCGCCTTCCGGTCCGAGACCGGTATGACGCCGGGCCGGTACGTGGACCGGATCCGCCTCGAACACGCCCGCCGCCTGCTGGAGGACACCGCCGACGGCATCGAGGAGATCTCCCGCACCAGCGGCTACGGCACCCCCGAGGCCATGCGCCGCGCCTTCGTCAAGACTCTGGGCACGCCCCCGGCGGAGTACCGCCGCCGCTTCCGCACCGCGACGACGTCCTGACCCCTGCACACCGACCGGAAGGGTCCCATGCAGATCGCCATCGTCCTCTACGACCGCTTCACCGCCCTCGACGCAGTGGGCCCCTACGAGACCCTCGGCCGGCTCCCGGACGCGGAGACCGTCTTCGTCGCCGAGGAGACCGGCCCCGTACGGAACGACTCCGGCAACCTCGCCCTCGTAGCCGACCGGACCCTTGCCGACGTACCGCACCCCGACATCATCGTGGTCCCCGGCGGCCCGGGCCCGCTCCCGCTCGCGGCGGACGGCGCCCTGCTGACCTGGCTGCGCACCGCCGATGAGACCAGCACCTGGACGACGTCCGTGTGCACCGGCTCCCTGCTGCTCGCCGCCGCCGGACTCCTCCGGGGCCGCCGCGCGACCTCCCACTGGCTGGCCCTGGAGGAGCTGAAGCGCCACGGCGCCGAGCCGACGGGGGAGCGGGTCGTCACCGACGGCAAGTACGTCACAGCGGCCGGCGTCTCCGCCGGCATCGACATGGGGCTGACCCTGCTCGGCCGGATCGCGGGCGACACCCACGCGCAGATCGTCCAGCTCGCAGCCGAGTACGACCCGCAGCCGCCCTACGACGCCGGATCACCCGGGAAGGCCCCCGCGCACGTGGTCGAACTGCTCCGGTCGCACGCCGGCCTCATTCTGACGTAGGCACGCTCCAGCCGAACCGCGGCTGCCTGCGCTCCAGGAACGCGGCGACACCCTCCGCGGTGTCGCCGCTCTCGCGTGCCCGCGTGGCCCAGTGGGCGTCGCGGTCCGTGCGCCCGTTCGCGAACTCCTTGGCCGCGGCCTGCGTCAACTGCGAACGGGACACCAGGACCCTGGTGAACTCGACGACCCGCTTGCCCAGTTCGCCCTCGGGCAGCACCTCGTCGGCCAGCCCGGTGCGCAGCGCCCGCTCCGCCTCGATCAGTTCGCCGGAGAACAGCAGGTACTTGGCGGTGGCGGGACCGACCAGGGACACCAGCCGCCTGGTCGAGGACGCCGGATACACGATGCCCAGCTTCGCCGGGGTCACCCCGAACAGCGCCCCCTCCTCGGCGAACCGCAGATCGCAGGCCGCCGCCAACTGCGCCCCGCCGCCCACACAGTGCCCGCGCACCGCCGCCAGCGTCGGCTTGGGGAACGCGGCGAGCGCCTCCTCGGCCGCCACGGCCAGCCGCTGCGCCTTCTCCGGCGAGCCCCGCAGCGTCGAGATGTCGGCCCCGGCGCAGAACGTCCCGCCCTCGCCGGTGAGCACCAGCGCCCGCACGGCCGGATCGCCCGCGAGCCCCTCCAGCAGCGGCGGCAGGGAGCGCCACATCGAGGCCGTCATGGCGTTGCGCTTCTCGGGGTGGCGGATGACGACCGTCGCGACCGAGTCGGTCACGCTGTACAGCAACTGCGGCTCCATGCGCCGGATGTTATCCGGATGCCAAACCCGTACAACCCGAATAGTTCGCCGAGACGGCACAACAGGGACAGGACCAGTCCAACAACTGACCGTGTCATACGCCAACGGTCATAAGTGCTCGATAGTTGCTGACTTCTGTTCAGCCCTGGGGTGGGGAGCGCATCGTTACCAACACTCGGGGTGTGGCGACAATCGAGCGCGAGGGTGGCGACCGGACGATGGACAACGACGGGCGTGGGTTCGGCCCACGTCCAGAGAGCGGCGCGGCGCCCCTCGGCCCCGGGCCCGCGGATCCGCTGCCGTACGAAGGGGTCTGGCGGTTCACCGCACCTGCGGTCGACGCCTCGGTGCCGCAGGCGCGGCACGCCGTACGGGACCTGCTGCTGCGTCAGGGGGTGCCGGCCTCGGACGACCTGGCCCAAGGGCTGTTGCTGATCGTCTCGGAGCTGGTGACGAACGCCGTGAAGCACGCGGCGGTGCTCTCACCGACCATCGCCGTCGAGCTGGCCGTCGGTGCCGAGTGGCTGCGCGTGTCCGTGGAGGACAACCACCCGTACCGGCCGACCGCACTGGAGACCGACCACGGCCGGACCGGCGGCCGCGGACTGCTGCTGGTGCGCGAGATCACCCGGGAGGCCGGCGGTGTGTGCGAGGTCGACCACACCGCGAGCGGCGGCAAGGTGATCTGGGCCACCCTGCCGCTCAAACCCGCGCGCTACCCCTAGGGGGTGCCCGCGAGGGCCGACGTCACCAGCCGGCCGACGTGCCGGTCAGCTCCCTGATCGCCGGCCGGGCCGCGTCCAGGACGGTCATGAACCAGGACGAGAAGGTGTCCTTGGCGTGCCGCTCCGCCAGCTCGGGCGGGGTCACGAACGCCGTCGACGCCACCTCCTGAGGATCCGGCCGCAGTACGGCCTGCACCATCCCGACGAACAGGTGGTTGTACTCCTGCTCCACCAGACCGGACTCCGGGTCAGGGTGGTTGTAGCGGACCGTGCCCGCCTCGGCCAGCAGGGACGGGGAGGCGCCGAGCTCCTCGAAGGTCCGCCGGGCCGCCGCCGCGAAGGGCGCCTCACCGGGGTAGGGATGGCCGCAGCAGGTGTTCGACCAGACACCGGGGGAGTGGTACTTGCCCAGCGCCCGCTGCTGGAGCAGCAGCCGGCCGTACTCGTCGAAGAGGAACACCGAGAACGCGCGGTGCAGTTGCCCGGGTGGCTGATGGGCGGCGAGCTTCTCCGCGGTGCCGATCGTCACGCCGTCCTCGTCGACCAGTTCCAGCAAAATCGCGTCTGCGGTGCCGTTCGACGGGTTGTGCGTCGCGGTGGCAGGTGTGATCGGCATACCCATCCTTCACATCGGTCTTCGCGCCCCAAGTCTGCCGTACGAATCCGGCACTCCCGGCACTTCGCGACGCGCCCGCATGTCCCGCGCGGTGGCGCGGAGCGCGGACGGCGCCGCTCGGACGCCGGAACAGGGACCCAGTAGGGGATCGTGCCCGGCGCGGTGGGCCGAAAATCGTCCCCGCGGGTGCGGTGAGAGCCAGGACGCGGGCGCGCGCCGGAGGGCTGCGTACCCCGGCGCACTCACAGCACAACGCGCCCCACCAGCTCCATCAGCTCCATCAGCCCCAGACGCCTCAGAAGCGGGCGCGTCAGTGACAGAGGCGAGCCTCGTGCTCCGCGTGCCCGCCCGGCTCCAGCTGAAAGGTGCAGTGCTCCACGTCGAAGTGGCCGCCGAGGCAGTCCTGGAGCTCGTGGAGCATCTTCTCGTGGCCGATCGCGCTCAGCACGTCCGAGCTGACGACCACGTGCGCCGACAGCACCGGCATGCCGGAGGTGATCGTCCAGGCGTGCAGGTCGTGGACGTCCTCCACCCCGTCGGTCGCCAGGATGTGGGCCCGCACCTCCGCCATGTCGACGCCCTTGGGCGCCGCCTCCAGCAGGACGTTCACAGTCTCGCGCAGCAGCTTCACCGTGCGCGGCACGATCATCAGCGCGATCACGAGCGAGGCGATCGGGTCGGCGGCCTGCCAGCCGGTGAGCATGATCACTACGGACGAGACGATCACGGTGACCGAACCCAGGGCGTCCGCCGCCACCTCCAGGAACGCGCCGCGCACGTTCAGGCTCTCCTTCTGGCCGCGCATCAGCAGCGCCAGCGACACCATGTTCGCGACCAGGCCGATGACACCGAACACGACAGCGAGGTGGCCCTCGGTGTCCGCCGGAGTGACGAAGCGCTGGACCGACTCGTACAGGACGTACCCGCCGACCCCGAGCAGCAGCAGACAGTTGGCCAGGGCGGCGAGTATCTCGGCGCGGGCGTAGCCGAAGGTGGCCCGGTCGCTGGGCGGGCGGTTCGCGAAGTGGATCGCGAGCAGCGCCATGCCCAGGCCCAGCGCGTCCGTCGCCATGTGCGCCGAGTCCGCGACCAGCGCGAGCGAGTCGGCGAGCAGCCCGCCGACGACCTGGACGACCACGATGCCGAGCGTGATCGCCAGCGCGATGCGCAGCCTGCCCCGGTACGCCGAGGTCGCCGTACCGCCGGCCGCCGCGCCGTGCGCGTGCCCGTGATCGTGCCCAGCCCCCATGAAAGCCGCCCTCCGGTGTCCGTTCGAGTATCCGTCTGATCGTGTTCGGGCACCCCAGTGAACTACGGGGAGGGGGTATGTGCAACGCGGCACTGAACACCGTTGTCATGTGCCCTGACCTGCGGAAACGATATGCAGGTCAGGGCATTCCCAGCGGGTCAGGAGCCGTGGTGCAGGAGCCAGCCCTGCCAGGCCGACTCGGCCATCTCGCGCACCCCGCGCCGCGCGGTCCATCCCAGTTCCCCGGCCGCCCGGGCGGCCGAGGCGACCGCCCGCGGCGCGTCCCCGGGGCGGCGGCCCTCGACGAGCGGTGGCCGGCGGTCCCCGGTGACCTCGCCGATGACCGTGATGAGTTCGCGCACGGAGACGCCCTCGCCCCGGCCGATGTTGACCGTCAGATCGCCCGTGACGCCCCCGTCGGCGAGCCGCCGGGCCGCCGCGAGATGCGCCTCGGCCAGATCGGCGACGTGAATGTAGTCACGGATGCAGGTGCCGTCCGGGGTCGGGTAGTCGTCGCCGAAGATCCTGGGCGCCTCGTCGCGTGTCAGCCGGTCGAAGACCATCGGGACGATGTTGAAGACGCCGGTGTCGGCCAGTTCCGGCGCGGCAGCGCCCGCCACGTTGAAATAGCGCAGACATACGGTGGAGATCCCGTGCGCCCGGCCCGCCGCCCGCACCAGCCACTCCCCGGCGAGCTTGGTCTCGCCGTACGGGTTCACCGGCGCGCAGGGCGTGTCCTCCGTGATGAGGTCCACACCCGGGTCGCCGTACACCGCCGCCGACGACGAGAACACGAAGCGCTCGATCCCGGCCCCGGCGACCGCGTCCAGGAGAGTCACCAGGCCACCGACGTTCTCCCGGTAGTACCGCGTCGGCTGCGCGACGGACTCGGCGACCTGCTTGCGCGCCGCGAGATGCACCACACCCGTCACGCCGTGCTCGGCGAACACCCGTTTCAGCAGGTCACCGTCGAGCGACGAGCCCTCGACGAGCGGTACGTCCGCCGGGAGCCGCGTGGGCACCCCGGCCGAGAGGTCGTCCAGGGCGAGGACGCGCTCGCCGGCCTCGTTCATGGCCCTGGCCACGTGGGCCCCGATGTAGCCGGCCCCGCCGGTGATCAGCCAAGTCATGGTCGCCCACCCTATGCGGCCCCGGCCGGACCCGGCCCTATGTCCTCGATGTCCGGTCTGGGGGGCGCGGTTTGTGGGGCGGGCCCCGGATCCACGATGATGATCGCGGCAAAGGCCTGTGCGAACCACGTTGATCGATCTGCCAAACAGGCGGTGAACGCGGCCCTCCCGGCATCCGATAGCCTCTGCCGACACGCCGCCCGGGAGCTTTCCGGCGCGGGCGCCCCCACCATGTACAGCACTGGCGCGGACGCGTCGGTACCCAGGGAGTGAATTCGGTTGTCGACCGCCATCCTCACCGGTCAGCCGGTCCCCGGATCGTCGATCGAGGGCGATCTGCGGTCCCTCGGCTTCGACGTGCGGGTCGCGGCCGACGCAGCCGAGGCCGAGACCCTGCTCGCCGGGGTGCCGGGCGACGAGCGAGTGGCCCTGGTCGACGCCCGGTTCGTGGGGCACGTGCACGCGCTGCGCCTCGGCCTCACCGACCCCCGCTTCCCGCTCGCCGCGATCCCCGGCGCCGTCACCGCCCAGCCCGCCGGCCGCCAGGCCCTGACCCGGGCGATGGCCCGCGAGAACTCCGCGGGCGGCGGCACCACCCTCGTCGACAGCCTCGCCGACCGCATCCTCACCGCCCTGGACGCCGACGGCGCCGACGTGCACCGCCCCGAGCTGGGCAGCCTCGTCGCCGCCGTCCCCGCCGACCCGCAGGCCCGCAACGAGGCACGGCAGGCCGTGACGGACGTCGACGACGAGGCCGTACGCCTGAAGTCGGCCGTGAAGTCCCGCGACGGCTTCTTCACCACCTACTGCATCAGCCCGTACTCCCGCTACATCGCCCGCTGGTGCGCCCGCCGCGGCCTGACCCCGAACCAGGTCACCACCGCCTCGCTGCTCACCGCCCTCATAGCGGCGGCCTGCGCGGCCACCGGCACCCGCGGCGGCTTCGTCGCGGCCGGCGTCCTGCTGATCGCGTCCTTCGTGCTGGACTGCACCGACGGCCAGCTCGCCCGCTACTCCCTCCAGTACTCCACGCTCGGCGCCTGGCTGGACGCCACCTTCGACCGGGCCAAGGAGTACGCCTACTACGCCGGTCTCGCCCTGGGAGCCGCCCGCGGCGGAGACGACGTCTGGGCCCTCGCCCTCGGCGCCATGGTCCTGCAGACCTGCCGGCACGTCGTGGACTTCTCCTTCAACGAGGCCAACCACGACGCCACCGCCAACACCAGCCCCACCGCCGCCCTCTCCGACAAGCTCGACAGCGTCGGCTGGACGGTCTGGGTGCGCCGCATGATCGTCCTGCCCATCGGCGAGCGCTGGGCGATGATCGCCGTCCTCACGGCGGTGACGACTCCCCGCATCACCTTCTACGCGCTGCTCATCGGCTGCGCCTTCGCGGCGACGTACACCACGGCGGGCCGCGTGCTGCGCTCCCTGACCCGCAGGGCCGAGCGGACCGACCGGGCGGCCGGGGCGCTCGCCGACCTCGCGGACAGCGGCCCGCTCGCCCAGGGCTTCGCGGAGGCGCTCAAGAGCCCTGCCCGCAGGCTGCCGGGCTTCACCGCCCCCGTCCTCGCCCTCCTCGGCGGTGCCGCCGTCGTCGCCGTGGCCGCGCTGACCGGCTTCGGCGGACCCTGGCCGGTCGTCGCCGCCCTCGCGTACGGCCTGACCTCGGGCCTGGCCGTCGCCCGCCCCCTCAAGGGCGCCCTCGACTGGCTGGTCCCCCCGTTCCTGCGCGCCGCCGAGTACGGCACCGTCCTGGTCCTGGCGGCCCGAGCGGACGTGAACGGAGCCCTTCCTGCGGCTTTCGGGCTGGTGGCCGCGGTCGCCTACCATCACTACGACACGGTGTACCGCATCCGCGGCAACGCCGGAGCGCCCCCGGCCTGGCTGGTGCGTTCCATCGGGGGGCACGAAGGACGGACGCTGCTCGTCACCGTCCTCGCCGCGCTGCTCACCGCCTCGCAGTTCAAGGTCGCGCTCACGGTGCTCGCCGTGGCCCTGGCCCTGGTGGTGCTCGTCGAGAGCATCCGCTTCTGGGTGTCCGCTGGGGCGCCCGCCGTACACGATGAAGGAGAACCCGCATGATCGGCCTCGTGCTGGCGGCCGGCGCCGGACGGCGTCTGCGCCCCTACACCGACAGCCTTCCCAAGGCGCTGGTGCCGGTGGGGCCCGCGGGCATAGAGGGCGAACCCACGGTTCTCGACCTGACACTCGGCAACTTCGCCGAGATCGGTCTCACCGAGGTCGCGATCATCGTCGGTTACCGCAAGGAAGCCGTGTACGAGCGCAAGGAAGCGCTGGAGAAGAAGTACGGCCTCAAGCTCACCCTCATCGACAACGACAAGGCCGAGGAGTGGAACAACGCCTACTCCCTGTGGTGCGGGCGTGACGCCCTCAAGGACGGTGTGATCCTCGCCAACGGCGACACAGTCCACCCGGTCTCCGTCGAGAAGACGCTGCTCGCCGCCCGCGGCGACGGCAAGAAGATCATCCTCGCCCTGGACACCGTGAAGGACCTGGCCGACGAGGAGATGAAGGTCGTCGTCGACCCCGAGAAGGGCATGACGAAGATCACCAAGCTGATGGACCCCGCCGAGGCCACCGGCGAGTACATCGGCGTCACCCTCATCGAGGGCGATGCGGCCCCCGAACTGGCCGACGCGCTCAAGACCGTGTGGGGGACCGACCCGCAGCAGTTCTACGAGCACGGCTACCAGGAGCTGGTGAACCGCGGCTTCCGTATCGACGTGGCGCCGATCGGCGACGTCAAGTGGGTGGAGATCGACAACCACGACGATCTCGCCCGTGGACGGGAGATCGCATGCCAGTACTGACCCGGCTCATCCCCTCGCCGCTGGTCGTGGACATCCGCCCGGGTGCCCTCGACGACCTGGCGTGCGTCCTCGCCGACGAGCGCATCTCGCATTCCGGCCGCCTCGCCGTCGCGGTCAGCGGCGGCTCCGGCGCCAGGCTGCGCGAGCGCATCTCGCCGAGCATGCCCGGCGCCACCTGGTACGAGGTGGGCGGCGGCACCCTCGACGACGCGGTCCGGCTGGCGAGCGACATAAAGGCCGGCCACTACGACGCGGTCGTAGGTCTCGGCGGCGGCAAGATCATCGACTGCGCCAAGTTCGCCGCGGCACGCGTCGGCCTGCCCCTGGTCGCCGTGCCCACGAACCTGGCGCACGACGGCCTGTGCTCGCCGGTCGCCACCCTCGACAACGACGCGGGCCGCGGCTCCTACGGCGTGCCGAACCCGATCGCGGTCGTCATCGACCTGGACGTCATCCGCGAGGCCCCGGTCCGCTTCGTCCGCGCCGGCATCGGCGACGCCGTCTCCAACATCTCGGCGATCGCCGACTGGGAGCTGGCCAACCGGGTCAAGGGCGAGCGGATCGACGGCCTCGCCGCGGCCATGGCCCGCCAGGCCGGCGAGGCCGTCCTGCGGCACCCGGGCGGCATCGGGGACAACGACTTCCTCCAGGTGCTCGCCGAGGCGCTCGTCCTCAGCGGCATCGCCATGTCGGTCTCGGGCGACTCGCGGCCGTCCTCCGGGGCGTGCCACGAGATCAACCACGCCTTCGACCTGCTCTACCCCAAGCGGGCCGCCGCCCACGGCGAGCAGTGCGGTCTCGGCGCGGCCTTCGCGATGTGGCTGCGCGGGGCGCACGAGCAGTCGGCGTACATGGCCGAGGTACTGCGCCGGCACGGGCTGCCCGTGCTGCCGGACGAGATCGGCTTCACGACGGACGAGTTCGTCAAGGCCGTCGAGTTCGCCCCGGAGACCCGGCCCGGCCGCTACACCATCCTCGAACACCTCGACCTGAACACCGAACAGATCAAGGACACCTACACCGACTATGTCAAGGCCATCGGTAGCTGAACTCCGCCCTGTCGTTCACCCCCCGGGGGTGAAGGACCGGCGCAGCGGTGAGCACTGGATGGGACGCCTCTACATGCGTGAGGTGTCCCTGCGGGTCGACCGTTACCTGGTCAACACCAGGGTCACGCCCAACCAGCTCACCTACCTGATGACCGTCTTCGGTGTGCTCGCGGCCCCGGCACTTCTCGTGCCGGGGATCCCGGGCGCCGTGCTCGGCGTGGTGTGCGTCCAGATGTACCTGCTGCTGGACTGCGTCGACGGCGAGATCGCCCGCTGGAAGAAGCAGTACTCGCTCAACGGCGTCTACCTGGACCGCGTCGGCGCCTACCTCACCGACGCCGCCGTGCTCACCGGCTTCGGCCTGCGCGCCGCCGACCTGTGGGGCAGCGGCCGGATCGACTGGCTGTGGGCCTTCCTCGGCACCCTTGCCGCCCTCGGCGCCATCCTGATCAAGGCCGAGACCGACCTCGTCGGCGTCGCCCGGCACCAGGCCGGGAAGCCGCCGGTCCAGGAGGCCGCCGCCGAGATCCGCTCCTCCGGCATGGCACTGGCCCGCAAGGCCGCCGCCGCGCTCAAGTTCCACCGCCTGATCCTCGGTATCGAGGCGTCCCTGCTGATCCTCGTCCTGGCCATCGCCGACCAGGCCCGCGGCGACCTGTTCTTCTCCCGGCTCGGCGTGGCCGTGCTGGCCGGCATCGCGCTGGTGCAGACCCTGCTCCACCTCGTGTCCATCCTCGCTTCGAGCAGGCTGAAGTGAGCGGTATGAAGGTCGGCGCCGTCATCATCACCATGGGCAACCGCCCCGACGAGCTGCGCGCCCTGCTCGACTCGGTCGCCAAGCAGGACGGCGACCCGGTCGAGGTGGTCGTCGTCGGCAACGGCTCGCCCGTCCCGGACGTCCCCGAGGGCGTCCGCACGATCGAACTGCCCGAGAACCTCGGCATCCCCGGCGGCCGCAACGTCGGCGTCGAGGCCTTCGGCCCGGCCGGCCGGGACGTCGACATCCTGCTGTTCCTCGACGACGACGGCCTGCTCGCGAGCCATGACACCGCCGAGCTGTGCCGGAAGGCCTTCGAGGCCGACCCGAAGCTCGGCATCATCAGCTTCCGCATAGCCGACCCGGACACCGGCGTCACCCAGCGCCGCCACGTGCCCCGGCTGCGCGCCGCCGACCCGATGCGCTCCTCCCGTGTCACCACCTTCCTCGGCGGCGCCAACGCCGTGCGCACCCGCGTCTTCGCCGACGTCGGCGGACTCCCGGACGAATTCTTCTACGCCCACGAGGAAACCGACCTGGCATGGCGGGCCCTCGACGCGGGCTGGATGATCGACTACCGGTCCGACATGGTGCTGTACCACCCGACGACCGCTCCCTCGCGGCACGCGGTCTACCACCGCATGGTCGCCCGCAACCGCGTCTGGCTCGCCCGCCGCAACCTCCCCGCGCCGCTCGTCCCCGTCTACCTCGGGGTATGGCTGCTGCTCACCCTCGTACGCCGTCCCTCCGGCTCCGCCCTGCGGGCCTGGTTCGGCGGATTCCGCGAGGGCTGGACGACCCCGTGCGGGCCCCGCCGTCCCATGAAGTGGCGTACGGTGTGGCGGCTGACCCGGCTGGGCCGGCCCCCCGTCATCTGACAAGCTCGTACCCGTGAGCATCCGGGCCGTACCCTGGCCCCCGGCTCATGCAGGCCCGGACAGGCCGCGCATCTCGAAGACGAAAGTTTCCACTAGTGAGTGAGACAACGCACGACGCCACGGTCGCGGTGAGCGCGCCCGTGGCGCCCGACGAGGGACTCACGGCGAGGGAGCTCGCCGCCAAGTACGGGCTGAGCGTCAGCGGCGCCCGGCCGTCCCTCATCGAGTACGTCCGTCAGCTCTGGGACCGGCGGCACTTCATCCTCGCCTTCTCCCGCGCGAAGCTGACCGCCCAGTACAGCCAGGCCAAGCTCGGCCAGCTGTGGCAGGTGGCCACACCGCTGCTGAACGCGGCCGTGTACTTCTTCATCTTCGGCCTGCTCCTGGAGGCCGACCGGGGCATGTCCCGCGAGGTGTACATCCCGTTCCTGGTCACGGGCGTGTTCGTGTTCACCTTCACGCAGAGCTCGGTGATGGCGGGCGTGCGCGCGATCTCCGGCAACCTCGGCCTGGTCCGCGCCCTGCACTTCCCGCGCGCCTCGCTGCCGATCTCCTTCGCGCTCCAGCAGCTCCAGCAGCTGCTGTTCTCGATGATCGTGCTGTTCGCCGTCACGGTCGGCTTCGGCCACTACCCGGACCTGTCCTGGGTGCTGATCGTGCCGGTGCTCGTCCTGCAGTTCTGCTTCAACACCGGCCTCGCGCTGATCATGGCCCGGGCGGGCGCCAAGACCCCGGACCTCGCGCAGCTGATGCCGTTCGTGATGCGCACGTGGATGTACGCGTCCGGGGTGATGTTCTCCATCCCGATCTTCCTCAAGGACAAGTCGGCCTGGATGGCGGACGTCCTCCAGTGGAACCCCGCCGCGATCTACATGGACCTGATGCGCTTCGCCCTCATCGACGACTACGACGACAAGTTCCTCCCCGACCACGTCTGGGCGGCCGCGGGCGGCTGGGCCGTGCTGTTCGCCCTCGGTGGCTTCGTGTACTTCTGGAAGGCGGAGGAGAGGTACGGCCGTGGCTGAGCAGAAGCAGGACGAACGGATCCCCACCGTCATCGCGGACGACCTCCACATCGTCTACCGCGTCAACGGCGCCAAGAGCGGCAAGGGCAGCGCCACCGCCGCACTCAGCCGCATCCTCAAGCGCGGCGAGGAGCGCGGGGTGCGCAAGGTGCACGCGGTGCGCGGCGTCTCCTTCGTCGCCTACCGCGGCGAGGCCATCGGCCTGATCGGCTCCAACGGCTCCGGCAAGTCGACCCTGCTGCGTGCCATCGCCGGTCTGCTCCCCGCCGAGCAGGGCAAGGTCTACACCGACGGCCAGCCCTCGCTGCTCGGCGTCAACGCGGCCCTGATGAACGACCTCACCGGCGAACGCAACGTCATATTGGGCGGGCTCGCCATGGGCATGTCCCGGGAGGAGATCAAGGAGCGCTACCAGGACATCGTCGACTTCTCCGGCATCAACGAGAAGGGCGACTTCATCACCCTGCCCATGCGCACCTACTCCTCCGGCATGGCGGCCCGTCTCCGCTTCTCCATCGCCGCGGCCAAGGACCACGACGTCCTGATGATCGACGAGGCCCTGGCCACCGGTGACCGCAAGTTCCAGAAGCGCTCCGAGGACCGCATCCGGGAGCTGCGCAAGGAAGCCGGCACCGTGTTTCTGGTCAGCCACAACAACAAGTCCATCCGCGACACCTGCAACCGCGTCCTGTGGCTGGAGCGCGGCGAGCTGCGCATGGACGGTCCGACCGACGAGGTGCTCAAGGAGTACGAGAAGTTCACCGGCAAGTAGCCCGGCCCGGTCAGGGCCCCGCCGGAACTGTTCCGGCGGGGCCCTGCGTCTGCAAAGGAAACGTCAACTCCGGCCCATCTTAGGAATCTTGGGGCCAATCGGTGTGTTCTCGTGATGCGCGGGACACCCTGGCGAACCTCGATGCGTTGTACAACGTAAGCTGTACCGGTCCCGAAACACGGCAATCAGGGCGATAATGCGCGACATCGCTCGTCGGACGGCCGTGCGGACGGCTGGGCGGCGTGTCCGAAATAGTGTGTATTGGGTCGGCAGTGTAGAACGGGAGATGTGACGGCAATGGCTACGGAAACTCCCCAGCTCCACGCAGCACGCGCCGTCCTCGCGCCGGGCAGCCGGCGGTGACGGGAACCGGCCCGGCGCGCGCCCTCGACCCGGAGCGGGGCACCCTCGCCAAGGCCGCGGGCGAGAACTTCCCGGTGGCCCCGTTCTTCCTGCCCCGGGCCTGGCGCACGGACCTCATGGCCGTCTACGGCTTCGCCCGCCTGGTCGACGACATCGGCGACGGCGACCTGGCCCCCGGCGGCGCCGACGCCCACCTGCTCGGTGTCTCCCCGCAGGAGGCCGAGGACCGGCTGGTCCTGCTGGACGCCTTCGAGGCCGACCTGCGCAGGGTGTTCGACTCGACCCCGCGTCACCCGCTGCTGCGCCGCCTCCAGCCGACCGTGCGCCGCCGCTGTCTGACCCCCGAGCCGTTCCTCGGCCTGATCGCCGCCAACCGCCAGGACCAGCTGGTCGGCCGGTACGAGACCTACGACGACCTCCTCGCCTACTGCGAGCTCTCCGCCAACCCCGTCGGCCGTCTCGTCCTCGCAGTCACCGGCACCTCGACGCCCGAGCGGATCCGCCGCTCCGACATGATCTGCACGGCTCTCCAGATCGTCGAGCACCTCCAGGACGTGGCCGAGGACCTCGGCCGCGACCGTGTCTACCTGCCCGCCGCCGACATGAAGCGCTTTCACGTCGAGGAGGCGGACCTCGCCACGAAATCCGCCGGAGCGTCGGTCCGTGCGCTGATTGCGTACGAAGCGCAAAGGGCCCGGGATCTCCTGAATGAAGGCGCCCCCCTGGTGGGTAGCGTCCACGGCAGGTTGAAGCTGCTGCTCGCAGGGTTCGTGGCGGGGGGAAGGGCGGCCGTGCGCGCCATCGCCGCCGCTGATTACGACGTACTTCCCGGCCCGCCCAAGCCCGGCAAGGTCCGGCTGCTGCGTGAGGTGGGCGTGACTCTGCGAGGAGAGGGGTGATCCGGACCGTGGAGTCGGAACCACACGCATCCCCGCCGGTACTCGCCGCCTACAGCTACTGCGAGGCCGTCACCGGGCGGCAGGCGCGCAACTTCGCCTACGGCATCCGGCTGCTGCCGACACCCCAGCGCCGTGCGATGTCGGCGCTGTACGCGTTCTCGCGGCGGGTCGACGACATCGGTGACGGTGCGCTCGCCGATGACGTCAAGGTGGCCAGGCTGGAGGAGACCCGGTCGCTGCTCACCCGGATCCGCGAGGGCGAGGTGGCGGAGGACGACACCGACCCGGTCGCCGTCGCCCTCACGCACGCTGCCGGGCACTTCCCGATCCCGCTCGGCGGCCTGGACGAGCTCATCGACGGCGTCCTGATGGACGTACGCGGCGAGACGTACGAGACCTGGGACGACCTGAAGGTGTACTGCCGCTGTGTGGCGGGCGCCATCGGGCGGCTCTCGCTCGGTGTGTTCGGCACGGAACCGGGGGCGCGCGGTGTCGACCGCGCGCCGGAGTATGCCGACACGCTCGGTCTCGCGCTCCAGCTCACCAACATCTTGAGGGACGTCCGCGAGGACGCCGTGGGCGGGCGCACCTATCTGCCCGCCGACGACCTCGCCAAGTTCGGCTGCTCGGCCGGCTTCACCGGGCCACGGCCACCGGAGGGCTCCGACTTCGCGGGCCTCGTGCACTTCGAAGTGCGACGGGCCCGCGCTCTTTTCGCCGAGGGCTACCGGCTGCTCCCCATGCTCGACCGGCGCAGCGGCGCGTGTGTCGCCGCCATGGCCGGCATCTACCGCCGCCTCCTCGACCGCATCGAACGCGACCCGGAGGCCGTGCTGCGCGGCCGCGTCTCCCTGCCCGGCCGGGAGAAGGCCTATGTCGCCGTGCGCGGCCTGTCCGGCCTCGACGCCCGCCATGTGACCCGACGGACCGTCAGGAGGCGCGCGTGACGAACGAACCGGTCCAGCCAGACGCCACCGGCGACCGGCCTCACACCCGCCGCGCGGGTGCGGGGCGGGGCGGTTCTGCCCGCGTGGCCCCGGTGGGCGAGCGTGGGTGCGACGTCCCGCGGGCTTGCCGCGGGACTGAGCCGGTGGTCTCGCTGGTCCGTCGGTGGGGGAGTGCCGGCGGCGGGCCGGGCGTTGAGACTCGCATGACCCCGGCGGTCGAGCGTGGGCGCGACACACCTCCCGGGCGCACCGTCGGAGACAAGCGGCGGGCAACCCTCCGGCGTGGGGCCGCGTCCCTGACGGAGACGGTCGGTCGCGCGCCGTTCGAGCAGTGCGGCCGGCGCGCAGGGGAGGGTGCACGATGACCCACGGCACGGGGTCCCAGGGACCGGTCGCCGACGGGCGGCACACCGTCGTGGTGGGCGGCGGGCTCGCCGGCATCACCACCGCGCTCGCGCTCGCCGACGCCGGCGTGCGCGTCACCCTGCTGGAGGGCAGGCCGAGACTCGGCGGCCTGGCCTTCTCCTTCCAGCGCGGCGAGCTGACCGTCGACAACGGACAGCATGTGTACCTGCGCTGTTGCACCGCCTACCGCTGGTTCCTCGACCGCATCGAGGGCGCGGCGCTGGCTCCGCTCCAGGACCGGCTCGACGTGCCCGTCCTGGACGCCGCGCGGCCCGCGGGGCGGCGGCTCGGCAGGCTGCGGCGCGACGCGCTGCCCGTGCCCCTGCACCTGGGCCGCAGCCTCGCCACCTATCCGCACCTGTCGCTCGCCGACCGCGCCAAGGTGGGCCGGGCAGCGCTCGCGCTCAAGGGGCTCGACCTCGCCGATCCGGCCCTGGACACGCAGGACTTCGGCAGCTGGCTGGCCGCGCACGGCCAGTCGGAGCGCGCCGTCGAGGCCCTGTGGGACCTGGTCGGGGTCGCCACCCTCAACGCCGTCGCGGGTGACGCCTCCCTGGGGCTCGCCGCGATGGTGTTCAAGACCGGTCTGCTGTCCGACCCGGGCGCCGCCGACATCGGCTGGGCGCGGGTCCCGCTCGGCGACCTGCACGACCGGCTGGCCCGCAAGGCGCTCGACTCGGCGGGCGTCCGTACAGAGGTCCGTACACGCGTCACCTCCGTCTCCGAGAACGTGAACGGAGGGTGGAGCGTTCAGGTTCCCGGCGAGACGCTCCAGGCCGACGCCGTCGTGCTCGCCGTACCGCAGCGCGAGGCGCACGACCTGCTGCCCGCGGGTGCCCTCGACGCACCCGAGCGGCTCCTGGAGATCGGCACCGCGCCGATCCTCAACGTCCATGTGGTCTACGACCGCAAGGTGCTCGCCCGGCCGTTCTTCGCCGCCCTCGGCACCCCGGTGCAGTGGGTGTTCGACCGGACCGAGGCGTCCGGACTGCGCGAGGGGCAGTACCTCGCGCTGTCGCAGTCGGTGGCCCAGGACGAGATCGACGAACCCGTGGCAGTGCTGCGCGAGCGGTACCTGCCCGAGCTGGAGCGGCTGCTCCCGCCGGCCCGCGGCGCCCAAGTGTTGGACTTCTTCGTCACCCGGGAGCGCACCGCGACGTTCGCTCCCACCCCCGGCGTCGGCCGCCTCAGGCCCGGCGCCCGCACCAAGGCATCCGGCCTGTACCTGGCCGGAGCGTGGACCGCCACCGGGTGGCCCGCGACCATGGAGAGTGCGGTCCGCAGTGGAGTCGGCGCGGCGGACGCCGTGCTGGGCGCCCTGGGCCGGCCCCGCCCGCAGCACCTCTTCGAGTTCGAGGAGGCGGCGTGATGCTCGCTCGGCACGGCGCGACAAGCGGCCCCCGCACCCCCGGTACCGCAACAAGAGGAGAGACTGTGCCCACTGTGCCCCCGGCCTCGAAGGCCGCTCGAGAGACCGCGGTGGACGTGACCGCGCTCCTGGAGCGCGGCCGGACTCTGGCCACTCCGGTACTGCGGGCGGCCATCGACCGCCTGGCACCTCCCATGGACACTGTTGCCGCCTACCACTTCGGCTGGATCGACGCCCAGGGCCGGCCCGCGGCGGGTGACGGCGGCAAGGCCGTGCGCCCCGCCCTCGCGGTGCTGTCCGCCGAGGTCATGTCAGCCGCCCCCGAGACCGGCATCCCCGGCGCCGTCGCCGTGGAACTCGTCCACAACTTCTCCCTCCTCCACGACGACCTGATGGACGGCGACGAGCAGCGCCGCCACCGCGACACGGTCTGGAAGGTGCACGGCCCCGCCCAGGCCATCCTGGTCGGCGACGCCCTGTTCGCCCTCGCCAACGAGGTGCTCCTCGAACTCGGCACCGTCGAGGCCGGCCGCGCCACCCGCCGCCTGACCACAGCCACCCGCGCCCTGATCGACGGTCAGGCCCAGGACATCTCCTACGAGCACCGCGACCGCGTCACCGTCGAGGAGTGCCTGGAGATGGAGGGCAACAAGACCGGCGCCCTGCTCGCCTGCGCCAGCTCCATCGGTGCCGTCCTCGGTGGCGCCGACGACCGCACCGCCGACACGCTGGAGAAGTACGGCTACCACCTGGGCCTCGCCTTCCAGGCCGTCGACGACCTCCTCGGCATCTGGGGCGACCCGGTCTCCACCGGCAAGCAGACCTGGAGCGACCTGCGCCAGCGCAAGAAGTCGCTGCCCGTCGTGGCCGCGCTCGCGGCCGGCGGCCCCGCCTCCGAGCGGCTCGGCGAGATCCTCGCCGCCGACGCCAAGAGCAGCGACGTCGAGAACTTCTCCGAGGAGGAGTTCGCGGCCCGCGCCGCCCTCATCGAGGAGGCGGGCGGCCGCGAGTGGACCGCCGACGAGGCACGCCGTCAGCACACCATCGCCATCGAAGCCCTCGACGCCGTGGACATGCCCGACCGGGTGCGGGAGCAGTTCACGGCCCTCGCGGACTTCGTCGTCGTACGAAAGAGATGATCACTATCGGTCGAATAGCCCTCGCGTAGTCGCCGGCCGGTGCCGCGAGACACCACGGAGCACCGGCCGACGGCGGACCCACAGCAGCTGCACACCTTGCACCACTGCACGAAGGGGAAGCCATGACAGCGACGACCGACGGAAGCACCGGGGCCCTGCCACCCCGCGCTGCCGCGGCCAGCGACACCGCCATCGACAACACCACCCCCGCGGCGGCCGGGGTACCGCAAGCCGCCGCCCGCGCCGCACAACGCGCCACCGACTTCCTGCTCTCCCTCCAGGACGCCCAGGGCTGGTGGAAGGGCGACCTCGAGACCAACGTCACGATGGACGCCGAGGACCTGATGCTCCGCCAGTTCCTGGGCATCCGCGACGAGAAGACCACCCGGGCCGCCGCGCTCTTCATCCGAGGCGAGCAGCGCGAGGACGGCGCCTGGGCCACCTTCTACGGCGGCCCCGGCGAACTCTCCGCCACCGTCGAGGCCTACGTCGCCCTCCGCCTGGCCGGCGACGAGCCCGGCGCACCGCACATGGCGAGGGCCTCCGCCTGGATTCGCGAGCAGGGCGGCATCGCCGCCGCACGGGTCTTCACCCGCATCTGGCTGGCCCTGTTCGGCTGGTGGAAGTGGGAGGACCTGCCCGAACTCCCGCCGGAGCTCATCTACTTCCCGAAGTGGGTGCCGCTCAACATCTACGACTTCGGCTGCTGGGCGCGGCAGACCATCGTCCCGCTGACGATCGTCTCCGCGAAACGGCCGGTACGCCCGGCGCCCTTCCCGCTGGACGAACTGCACACCGACCCGGACCGTCCGAACCCGGCCAAGCCGCTCGCCCCGGCGTTCAGTTGGGACGGCGCCTTCCAGCGGATGGACAAGGGCCTGCACGCCCTGCGGAAGGTCGCGCCGCGCCGGCTGCGCAGAGCCGCGATGAACAGCGCGGCCCGCTGGATCATCGAGCGGCAGGAGAACGACGGCTGCTGGGGCGGCATCCAGCCCCCGGCCGTGTACTCGATCATCGCCCTGCATCTGCTCGGCTACGACCTGGAGCACCCGGTGATGCGGGAGGGGCTGGCGTCCCTGGACCGGTTCGCCGTGTGGCGCGAGGACGGGGCCCGGATGATCGAGGCCTGCCAGTCGCCGGTGTGGGACACCTGCCTGGCCGCGATCGCGCTCGCGGACGCCGGACTGCCCGCCGACCACCCGCAGTTGGTGAAGGCCGCGGACTGGATGCTGGGCGAGGAGATCGTCCGGCCCGGTGACTGGTCGGTGCAGCGGCCCGGACTGCCGCCCGGGGGCTGGGCGTTCGAGTTCCACAACGACAACTACCCAGACATCGACGACACCGCCGAGGTGGTCCTCGCGCTGCGCCGGATCGCCCACCACGACCCGGTGCGGGTCGACAAGGCCGTGGGGCGCGGTGTGCGCTGGACGCTCGGCATGCAGTCGAAGAACGGCGCGTGGGCCGCCTTCGACGTCGACAACACCAGCCCGTTCCCGAACCGGCTGCCGTTCTGCGACTTCGGTGAGGTCATCGACCCGCCCTCCGCCGATGTCACCGCGCACGTCGTCGAGATGCTCGCGGTGGAGGGCCTCGCCCACGACCCGCGCACCCGGCGCGGCATCGAGTGGCTGCTGGCAGAACAGGAGCCCGACGGCTCCTGGTTCGGGCGCTGGGGCGTCAACTACGTCTACGGCACCGGGTCCGTCGTACCCGCCCTGGTCGCTGCGGGCATCCCCGCCGCGCACCCGGCGATCCGCCGGGCCGTGGCCTGGCTGGAGTCGGTCCAGAACGACGACGGCGGCTGGGGCGAGGACCTGCGCTCCTACAGGTACGTCAGGGAGTGGAGCGGCAGGGGCGCCTCGACCGCCTCCCAGACGGCGTGGGCCCTGATGGCCCTGCTCGCGGCGGGGGAGCGGGACTCCAAGGCCGTCGAACGCGGCATCGAGTGGCTCGCCGCCACCCAGCGGGAGGACGGTTCCTGGGACGAGCCGTACTTCACGGGGACGGGCTTCCCGTGGGACTTCTCGATCAACTACCACCTCTACCGGCAGGTGTTCCCGCTCACCGCGCTCGGCCGGTACCTGCACGGGGAGCCCTTCGCCGACCGGCACCGGGGCAGCGGGGCGGCCGGGAAGCCGAACGCGGCGGACGAAGGGAGCGGAGAGGTCAGCAAACCGCTCGCCGCGGCCAAGGCGAGCGGGGAGACCGGGAAGCCGCTCGCCGACGCCGAGGGGAGCTGAATGAGCACACAGCCCGCTCCGGCCCCGCTGCTGATCGCCTGCGCGCTCGGCATCGAGCAGTTCGCCCTGCGCGCGGGGGACCGTGGCGGCGCCGGCGGGCCGGTCACCGTGCTGCGGACCGGCATGGGGCCGGCGGCGGCCGAGCGGTCCGTCACCCGGATGCTCGCCGACCCGGCCCTGCGTGACGCCCCGGTCCTGGCCACCGGCTTCTGCGCGGGGCTCGCGCCCGGTATGCACCCCGGTGACCTGGTCGTCGCCGAGGAGACCCGCGACCCGCGCGGTACGACCGCCTGCGTCGGGACCGAACTGCTGGTCAAGGAGCTGGGCCGCGCGGTGCCCGGGCGGACCGTGCACACCGGGCCGCTCACCGGCTCCGACCACGTCGTACGCGGTCACGAACGGTCGGATCTGCGCGCGACCGGCGCGATCGCGGCCGACATGGAGTCGGCGGCCACGCTCCTGAGCGCCGTGCGCGCGGGCGAGCGCCCGGTTGCGGCCGTCCGGGTGGTCGTGGACGCTCCAGAACATGAACTCGTCCGGATCGGCACGGTGCGCGGTGGAATATCAGCTTTCCGTGTTCTTCGTTCCGTCCTACCCGCTTTCTTCGAATGGCACCGTTCCTTGCTGCTCCCCAGGAGGTGAGCCAGATGGCCATGCCGCTCCGACAGTCCATCAAGGTCGCTACGTACTTGGCTGAACAGAAGCTGCGCCGGCGGGACAAGTTCCCGCTCATCGTCGAGCTGGAGCCGCTGTACGCCTGCAACCTCAAGTGCGAGGGGTGCGGCAAGATCCAGCACCCGGCCGGGGTGCTCAAGCAGCGGATGCCGGTCGCCCAGGCCGTGGGGGCCGTGCTGGAGTCCGGTGCCCCCATGGTGTCCATCGCAGGCGGCGAGCCGCTGATGCATCCCCAGATCGACGAGATCGTGCGTCAGCTGGTGGCCAGGCGGAAGTACGTTTTCCTGTGCACCAACGCCCTGCTGCTGCGCAAGAAGATGGACAAGTTCAAGCCCTCCCCCTACTTCGCCTTCGCGGTGCACATCGACGGGCTGCGCGAGCGGCACGACGAGTCGGTGGCGAAGGAGGGCGTGTTCGACGAGGCGGTCGAGGCCATCAAGGAGGCCAAGCGGCAGGGCTTCCGGGTGACCACCAACTCGACCTTCTTCAACACCGACACCCCGCAGACCATCATCGAGGTGCTGAACTTCCTCAACGACGACCTCAAGGTCGACGAGATGATGATCTCGCCCGCCTACGCCTACGAGAAGGCCCCCGACCAGGAGCACTTCCTCGGCGTGGAGCAGACCCGCGAGCTGTTCAAGAAGGCCTTCGCCGGCGGCAACCGGCGGCGCTGGCGGCTCAACCACTCCCCGCTCTTCCTGGACTTCCTGGAGGGCAAGGTCGACTTCCCGTGCACGGCCTGGGCGATCCCGAACTACTCCCTGTTCGGCTGGCAGCGCCCGTGCTACCTGATGGCCGACGGCTATGTGCCGACGTACCGGGAGCTGGTCGAGGACACCGACTGGGACAAGTACGGCCGCGGCAAGGACCCGCGCTGCGCCAACTGCATGGCGCACTGCGGCTACGAGCCCACCGCCGTCCTCGCCACCATGGGATCGCTGAAGGAGTCCCTGCGCGCCATGCGCGAGACGGTCTCCGGAAACCGGGAGTGAGGCCATGACCGCCATCCCGCTGGGCGTTCCCCAGGTACCGGTCCGGCCGATCGCGGAGCGGCGCGTCTCGCGCCGGATCCAGGTCGGTCCGGTGGCGGTCGGGGGCGGGGCCCCGGTGTCGGTGCAGTCGATGACGACGACCCGTACGTCCGACATCGGCGCCACCTTGCAGCAGATCGCGGAACTCACCGCGTCCGGCTGTCAGATCGTGCGGGTCGCCTGTCCCACGCAGGACGACGCGGACGCGCTCGCGACCATCGCGCGCAAGTCGCAGATCCCGGTGATCGCGGACATCCACTTCCAGCCGAAGTACGTGTTCGCGGCCATCGAGGCGGGCTGCGCCGCGGTCCGCGTCAACCCCGGCAACATCAAGCAGTTCGACGACCGGGTCAAGGAGATCGCGCAGGCCGCCAAGGACCACGGCACCCCGATCCGGATCGGCGTCAACGCCGGGTCGCTGGACCGGCGGCTGCTCCAGAAGTACGGCAAGGCGACCCCGGAGGCGCTCGTGGAGAGCGCGCTGTGGGAGGCGTCCCTGTTCGAGGAGCACGACTTCCGGGACATCAAGATCTCCGTCAAGCACAACGACCCGGTCGTGATGATCGAGGCGTACCGGCAGCTCGCCGAGAGTTGCGACTACCCGCTGCACCTCGGCGTGACGGAGGCGGGCCCGGCGTTCCAGGGCACGATCAAGTCGGCGGTGGCGTTCGGCGCGCTGCTGTCGCAGGGCATCGGCGACACGATCCGGGTGTCGCTGTCCGCGCCGCCGGCCGAGGAGGTCAAGGTCGGCATCCAGATCCTCGAGTCCCTGGGGCTGCGGCAGCGCCGGCTGGAGATCGTCTCCTGCCCGTCCTGCGGGCGCGCCCAGGTCGACGTTTACAAGCTCGCCGACGAGGTCACGGCCGGACTCGAGGGCATGGAAGTGCCGTTGCGGGTCGCCGTCATGGGGTGTGTGGTCAACGGACCCGGCGAGGCGCGGGAGGCCGATCTGGGGGTGGCCTCCGGCAACGGCAAGGGTCAGATCTTCTTGAAGGGCGAGGTCATCAAGACCGTCCCCGAGTCGAAGATCGTCGAGACGCTGATCGAAGAGGCGATGAAGCTCGCCGAGCAGATGGAGCAGGACGGCGTGGGGTCGGGGGAGCCGGCCGTCACCGTGAGCTGAACAGCACGGAACCGAAGGGGGCCCGAGCGTGACGATTCTGGAGAGCATCCGGGGACCACGCGACCTGAAGGCGCTGTCCGAGCCGGAACTTCGCGAACTGTCCGACGAGATCAGGGAGTTCCTGGTGCACGCGGTCGCCAGGACCGGAGGTCATCTGGGGCCCAACCTGGGGGTGGTGGAGCTCACCGTCGCCCTGCACCGGGTCTTCGAGTCGCCGGTCGACCGCATCCTGTGGGACACCGGCCACCAGAGCTACGTCCACAAACTGCTGACCGGGCGCCAGGACTTCTCCAAGCTGCGCGGCAAGGGCGGCCTGTCGGGCTACCCCTCGCGCGAGGAGTCCGAGCACGACGTCATCGAGAACAGCCACGCCTCCACGGCGCTGGGCTGGGCCGACGGGCTCGCCAAGGCCCGCCAGGTGCAGGGGGAGAAGGGCCACGTCGTCGCGGTGATCGGGGACGGCGCCCTGACCGGAGGCATGGCCTGGGAGGCGCTGAACAACATCGCGGCCGCCAAGAACCGCCCGCTGATCATCGTCGTCAACGACAACGAACGCTCCTACGCCCCGACCATCGGCGGCCTCGCCAACCACCTCGCGACGCTGCGCACGACCGACAGCTACGAGCGGGTCCTCGCGTGGGGCAAGGACGTGCTCCAGGCGACGCCCCTGGTCGGAAACACTCTCTACGAGGCCCTGCACGGCGCGAAGAAGGGCTTCAAGGACGCGTTCGCCCCGCAGGGCCTGTTCGAGGACCTGGGCCTGAAGTACGTGGGCCCGATCGACGGGCACGACATCGGGGCCGTGGAGTCCGCCCTGCGGCGCGCGAAACGCTTCCACGGTCCGGTCCTCGTCCACTGCCTCACGGAGAAGGGCCGCGGCTACGAACCCGCTCTCGCCCACGAGGAGGACCACTTCCACACCGTCGGCGTCATGGACCCGCTGACCTGCGCGCCGCTCTCCCCGGCGGGCGGCCCCTCGTGGACCTCGGTGTTCGGCGACGAGATCGTCCGGATCGGTGAGGAACGGGACGACGTGGTCGCGATAACCGCCGCCATGCTCCATCCGGTCGGCCTGGGCAGGTTCGCCGAGCGGTTCCCGGACCGGGTGTGGGACGTCGGTATCGCCGAGCAGCACGCGGCCGTGTCCGCTGCGGGCCTGGCGACGGGCGGCCTGCACCCGGTCGTCGCCGTCTACGCCACCTTCCTCAACCGCGCCTTCGACCAGCTCCTGATGGACGTGGCCCTGCACCGGTGCGGGGTGACCTTCGTGCTGGACCGGGCCGGTGTCACCGGCGTCGACGGGCCCTCCCACAACGGCATGTGGGACATGTCCGTCCTCCAGGTCGTCCCCGGCCTCAGGATCGCCGCGCCGCGCGACGCCGACCAGCTGCGCGCCCAGCTGCGCGAGGCGGTCGCCGTCGACGACGCGCCGACGCTGCTGCGCTTCCCGAAGGAGTCCGTCGGCCCGTCGATCCCGGCGGTCGACCGGGTGGGCGGACTCGACGTGCTGCACCGCGCCGATCGAGCGGAGGTGCTTCTGGTCGCCGTCGGTGTCATGGCGCCGGTGTGCCTCCAGGCCGCCGAGCTGCTCGAAGCCCGCGGCATCGGCTGCACCGTCGTCGACCCCCGCTGGGTCAAGCCCGTCGACCCGGCGCTGCCCGGTCTCGCCGCCGAGCACCGCCTGGTCGCCGTCGTCGAGGACAACAGCCGGGCGGCCGGGGTCGGTTCGGCCGTGGCGCTGGCCCTGGGAGACGCCGACGTCGACGTGCCCGTACGGCGCTTCGGGATCCCGGAGCAGTTCCTCGCGCACGCCAAGCGCGGCGAGGTGCTCGCCGACATCGGCCTGACACCCGTCGAGGTCGCCGGACGGATCAGCGCGAGCCTGACCGTGAAGAAAGAGCTGTCCGAGGAGCCACAGGAATGACCACCGCCGAATCCGCGTCGGAGCCGTCACAGGCCGGGGAGTTCGACCTCGGCGCAACTCTGGCCGAGCGCGGAGCCGAGCGCTACGAGCTGCACACCCGGTACCTGAACCACCAGCTCCCGCGCATGCTGCACACCATCGGCTTCGACAAGGTCTACGAGCGCGCCGAGGGCGCCTACTTCTACGACGCGGACGGCAACGACTACCTGGACATGCTCGCCGGGTTCGGGGTGATGGGCCTGGGCCGCCACCACCCCGTGGTGCGCAAGGCGCTGCACGACGTCCTGGACGCCCGGCTCGCCGACCTCACCCGGTTCGACTGCCAGCCGCTGCCGGGCCTGCTGGCCGAGAAGCTGCTCGCGCACAGCCCGCACCTGGACCGGGTGTTCTTCGGCAACAGCGGAACGGAGGCCGTCGAGGGAGCGCTGAAGTTCGCCCGCTTCGTCACCGGCAGACCCAGAGTCCTGTACTGCGCGCACGCCTTCCACGGCCTGACCACCGGCTCCCTCTCCGTCAACGGCGAGTCCGGCTTCCGGGACGGCTTCGCCCCGCTGCTGCCCGACACGGCCGTACCGCTCGGCGACCTCGACGCGCTGGACAGGGAGTTGCGCAAGGGTGACGTCGCCGCCCTGATCGTCGAGCCGATCCAGGGCAAGGGCGTGCTGGCAGCCCCGCCCGGCTATCTCCTGGCCGCCCAGGAACTGCTGCACCGGCACAAGGCGCTGCTCATCGCCGACGAGGTGCAGACGGGCCTCGGCCGCACCGGCGACTTCTACGCCTACCAGCACGAGGAGGGGGTGGAACCCGACCTGGTGTGCGTGGCCAAGGCGCTCTCCGGCGGCTACGTACCGGTGGGGGCGACGCTCGGCAAGGACTGGATCTTCAAGAAGGTCTACTCGTCGATGGACCGGGTGCTGGTCCACTCGGCGAGCTTCGGGTCCAACGCGCAGGCCATGGCGGCCGGCCTGGCGGTGCTGTCGGTGATGGAGAACGAGCAGATCGTCGCCGGTGTCCGCGCCACCGGGGAACTGCTCAGGTCCCGGCTCGCGGCGCTGACGGACAAGTACGAGATGCTCGCCGACGTCCGCGGCCGGGGCCTGATGATCGGTATCGAGTTCGGCAGGCCGAAGTCGCTGAAGCTGCGCAGCCGCTGGGCCATGCTCCAGGCCGCGCGCAAGGGGCTGTTCGCGCAGATGGTCGTCGTACCGCTGCTCCAGAAGCACCGGATCCTCACCCAGGTCTCCGGCGACCACATGGAGGTGATCAAGCTGATCCCGCCGCTGATCATCGGGGAGCGGGAGGTGGACCGGTTCGTCGACGCCTTCACGGCCGTGATGGACGACGCGCACGACGGGGGCCTGATGTGGGACTTCGGCAAGACGCTTGTCAAGCAGGCGGTGGCGAACCGCTGACCTTTTGCCTCTGAGGCAAGAAATTTGCCGCACGGGCAAGGCTCCGGCTGAATGGAGGCATGAGCTCCTCCGAGACCGAGCGGTCCTCCGGGGCCGCCCCGTCGCCTGACCAGGCAGCGGATGCGCTGCCCGCCGTCGCGCCCCAGCTGCGGTCGTTGCGACGCCAGGCCTCCCTGACCCTGGAGGCCGCGGCCCGCGCCGCCGGGCTGTCGCCCGCCCACCTCTCCCGCCTGGAGACCGGGCAGCGCCAGCCCTCCCTGCCGATGCTGCTCGCGCTCGCCCGCATCTACGGTACGACGGTCGCCGAGCTGCTCGGTGAGACGGCCGCCGCCCGGGACGCCGTCATCCGCGCCGCCGACATGGAACCGACCGCGGCGGGCGGCTGGACGTACTGGCAGGCCGGCGCGCCCGCGCGCGGGATGCAGGCCCTGCGCGTCCACGTCCCGTACGGCTCCCAGGGCGACATCGTGCGCGTCCATCCAGGTGAGGAGTGGCTGCACGTGCTGCGCGGACGGCTGCGACTGCGCCTCGGCGACACCACGCACCAGCTCGCGCCCGGCGACAGCGCCCACTTCGACTCGCTGACCCCGCACCGGATCGCCGCCCAGGACCCGGACGGCGTCGAACTGCTCTTCGTCCACACCCTCTTGCAGAGCCCCACGGCCGCCCTGTGCCTGGGCCCCACCCCGGGAGACACGCCGTGAAGGACATGGAGGAGAAGTTCCCCCGCGCCCTGTGGGTGCGGCTGCTCATCTACCTCGTCGTGGGCCATGTCTTCGCGGCCTTCGTGTACCTGCTGTTCGAGGTGGGGGCCAAGTAGCCGCCGGGCCGGGCGCCGTACGTCAGTCGAGCAGCCGCTCGCGCAGCCGCTCCCGGGTCTGCGGGGTGAGCCCGAGCCCCTTCTCCAAGTAGGGGTCGACGCCGCCCCAGGTCTCCTCGATGGTGTCGAAGGCCGCCGTCAGGTACTCGGCGCGCGCGTCGAACAGGGGGCTGAGCAGCTCCATGACCTCGGGGGAGTAGGCCGAGGCGGCGGAGCTGCTGCGGTGCACCTTGTAGCGGCGGTGCTTGGCGTTGGACTTCAGGTAGTCGTCGACGATCGCCTCGCGCTCGACACCCAGGGCGAGGAGCGTCACCGCGATGGACAGACCCGCCCGGTCCTTGCCCGCCGCGCAGTGCATCAGGGCGGGGACGCTGTCCTCGGCGAGCGCGTGCAGCACCTGGGAGTGCTCGGCCGTGCGGTTCCCGATGATCATGCGGTATGAGGCGATCATCCGGTCCACGCCCTTGCCGTCCGAGAGGATCGCGCGCAGCTGGTCCAGGTCGCCGTCGCGCACCATCTTCCAGAACTCGGCGCCGTCGGCGGGGTCGCTCAGCGGCAGGTTCACATTGCGCACGCCCGGCAGCTCGACGTCCGGCCCTTCGAGCTTCTGGTCGGCCGCGTTGCGGAAGTCGAAGATCGTGTGCAGGCCCAGGGTGGCCAGGAAGGCGGCGTCCTCCCCGGTCGCGTGCGCGAGGTGGCCGCTTCGGAACAGCACTCCCTGCCGCACCCGCCGTCCGTCCACGGTCGGCAGTCCGCCCACATCGCGGAAGTTGCGCACTCCGGCCAGCTCGGGCTCGGTCGACGGGACCTGCTGTGTCACGAGGGCTCCTCCCCTTCGGCGCCGCCGGCGCGGCTCGTCGACGGGCACCACTCGACGATACGACATGCCTGCCTGGGGCAATGAGTTGTCCACAGGCGTTGCCGGGAGCCCCCGCGGCGCTTGATGATGTTGGGGCCTGGTCGCACCTGGTCGGGCTTGTTCGAACCTGTGAGGCCTTGATGCTGGACATCTCCGAAGACGGTCGTACATGGGTGCTCTCCGGGCCGGCCAGCAGCTACGCCGTCCACGTCACCGACCGCGACGAGCTGCTGCACCTGCACTGGGGCGCCCGGATCGGCCTGGCCGACGCCGAGGCCCTCGCCGTCCGGCCGCTGCCGGACTACTGGCCCTTCGAGTCACCGCTCGACGGACGCGAGGAGTATCCGGTCGAGGGCGGCCCCCGTTTCACCCGGCCCGCCCTGTCCGTACGCACCGGCGAGCGGCGCGGCACGGAGTGGACCTACGAGGGCCACGACACCGAGGACGGTGAGCTGCGGCTGCGCTTCCGCGACGGCGACCTGGCCGTCACGCTGCACTACCGGATGCGCTCCGCGACGGACGTCGTCGAGCGCTGGGTGACCCTCGACAACCACGGACCCGCCGTCGAGGTGCTGCGCGCCGACTCCGCCACCTGGACCCTGCCCGACCGCGACACCTGGCGGCTGTCCCAGCTGCACGGCCGCTGGGGCGCCGAGTCCCGGCTGGAGCGCTCCGCCCTCACCCACGGCGAGAAGGTCGTCGGCAGCCGCCGCGGCCACACCGGTCACCAGCACCTGCCGTGGGTCGCGCTCGACACCGACGCGACCGAGGAGCACGGCGAGGTCTACGGATGCGCCCTGGGCTGGTCCGGGTCCTGGCGGATCGCCGTGGCCCAGCTCCCGGACGCGCGCGTGCAGATCACCGGCGGGGCCGGGTACGACGACTCGGGCCTGCTGATGCTGGGCACGGGGGAGTCGTACACGACCCCCGTCTTCGCCGGGCTCTGGACCGACGGCGGCCACGGCGGGGCCAGCCGCGCCTGGCACGCCTACCAGCGGACGTACGTGGTCCCGGGCGCCGACCAGGACCGGCCGGTGCTGTTCAACTCCTGGGAGGCCACCGAGTTCGACATCTCCGAGGAGCAGCAGCGGGCGCTCGCCGAGCGGGCCGCCGCCATGGGCGTCGAGCTGTTCGTGGTCGACGACGGCTGGTTCGGGGCGCGCACCAGCGACCGGGCCGGGCTCGGTGACTGGACCCCCAATCCCGACCGCTTCCCGGGCGGCCTCAAGCCGCTCGCCGAGCACGTGCACGGCCTCGGTATGCAGTTCGGGATCTGGGTCGAGCCGGAGATGGTCAACCCGGACAGCGACCTGTACCGCGCGCATCCGGACTGGGTGCAGCATCAACCGGGACGAAAGCGGACGGAGTTCCGCAATCAGCTCGTACTGAACCTGGCTCGTGAGGACGTCCAGGAGTACCTCTGGGAGCAGCTCGACGGGCTCCTCTCCAGCGCGCCGATCGACTACGTCAAGTGGGATTTCAACCGCTGCTTCACCGACGCCGGCTGGCCGGACGACCCCTACCCGCAGCGGCTGTGGATCGACCACGTGCACGCCCTGTACGGCCTGCTGGACCGGCTGCGGGCCGCCCACCCCGGGGTGGCCTTCGAGTCCTGCTCGGGCGGCGGCGGCCGGATCGACCTCGGTGTGCTCGGCCGCACGGACCAGGTGTGGACCTCGGACAACACCGACCCCCTCGACCGGCTCGCCATCCAGCACGGCTTCAGCCAGATCCATCCGGCCCGCGTCATGGCGGCCTGGGTCACCGACAGCCCGAACGCCATGCTCAACCAGCGGGCCAGCTCCCTGCGGTTCCGGTTCGTCAGCGCCATGGCCGGAGTGCTCGGGGTCGGCGGCGACCTCACGAAGTGGACGGAGCGGGAACTCGCCGAGGCGCGGGACTGGGTGGAGCTCTACAAGGAGATCCGGCCCGTGGTGCAGCGCGGCGACCTGTACCGGCTGCGCCCGCCGGAGGGCGGTCTGAGTGCAGTGCAGTATGCCCTCGGCGACGAGATTGTCGTCCTCGCCTGGCTCCAGGCGCAGCGCTACGGCGAGCCCGTTCCGGCGCTCCGGCTGCGGGGTCTTGACCCCTCGGCATCGTACAAATGCCTCGAAACGGGCGAAGTTCATCGAGGCGCCGTGCTGCTCCACCACGGGTTGCGGGTCGGTCTGCGCGGGGATCTGGACGCCACCGTCGTCCGGCTTCAGCGCAAGTAGCCGTTCTGTCCGAATAGGGAGTGCTTCGGTTATTTAGGCATAACGTGCCCCGACCGTAAAGGAGATGAGGTCGGGGTGCGTGAGCATCGTCATATTCGTGACGATGTGTTGTTGCCATGTGCACGTAATTCTGGCGTCAATCAGGGGTATTGCGGAATGCGGGAGATCGGTAATCCACGCTCCGTGACGGAAAAATTGTCGACGCGTCAAGAAAAACGCCGTCACGGGCAACCGCAAGCTTGTCCCTTTGCGTCCTGGTCGCTTACGTTCCACACCCATCCGGACGGACGCCTAATCCTGCCGCCGCCCGGAGCCCGCACACACTGACCCGACGTACGGCAGGAGCGGGGGACCCACAGGTAAGACGCCTGTTCCGGTTCCCGGAACGGCTTGGGGTTAAGCCACGCTTCGGCGTGGCCGGGCATCTCCAGTCCGAACCCGACAGCTCACCTCGCAGGCGACGGAGAGGAATTCGCCATGCCCGCGAAGGGTAAGCACCGCCGCCCGAAGTCCCAGCGTTTCACCCGCTCCATCGCCGTCGCCGGAACCGGCGGGGCCGCTCTCGCCCTTCCGCTCATGGGGGCCGCCGGCGCCCACGCCGCCACCCCGCAGTCGGCTCCGGAAAAGGCCGTCCAGTCCGCTCCGGCCGCCGAGAAGAAGGCCGCCGAAAAGGCCACGGGCGCCCGCTCGTACACCGTGCGGGCCGGTGACTATCTCGCGAAGATCGCCGACGAGCAGAACGTCGACGGCGGCTGGAAGAAGCTCTACTCGGACAACCGTGACGCCGTCGGCGACGACCCGTCGCTGATCCACCCGGGCCTGAAGCTGTCGATCGGCAAGAAGGCGGCGAGCGCCCCGAAGGCCTCTGCCCCGTCCGCGCCGAAGGCCTCGGCCCCGAAGCCGTCCGCCGCCGAGTCGGCCCCGAAGGCGGAGACCGCCGCCAAGCCGGCCGCCGCCAAGCCCGCCGCCGAGAGCAACTCCAGTGGTTTCACCCTCCCCGTGGCCGGTGCCACCGTCGGCACCCCGTACCACATGTCCGGCAGCATGTGGTCCAGCGGTTACCACACCGGTGTCGACTTCGTCGTTCCGACCGGTACCTCGCTCAAGGCCGTCGGCGCGGGCACGGTCGTCTCCGCCGGCTGGGGCGGCGCCTACGGCAACCAGGTCGTCATCAAGCTCGCCGACGGCTACTACGCCCAGTACGCCCACCTGTCCCAGCTCTCCGTCTCGGCCGGCCAGACCGTGACGGCCGGGCAGCAGGTCGGACTGTCGGGCGCCACCGGCAACGTGACCGGACCGCACCTGCACTTCGAGATCCGCACCACGCCTGACTACGGCTCGGACGTGGACCCGGTCGCCTTCCTGCGCTCGCACGGCGTCTCCGTCGGCTGACCGACCGCACACCCACCTGCCTGACACGCGACCGAAGGCCGGACCCCGATCCCCGGGTCCGGCCTTCGGTGTGTGCCGGCGCCGACAGGCCCAAGGGATCGACAGCGGGCGGCAGTTGGGACAGAGTGATCCCGACCGGAGTGCAAGCGCTTTCTGGAGCTTTCCAGACGGATCCCCGAGGAGCTGTGTCCCGTGCCGACCACCCGCAGAGCGCTGGGAGCCCTGGCCGCCGGAGCCGCCCTGGCGGCGCTCGCCCCGACGGCGACGGCGGCGAGCGTGAACGCCGCGTCGCGTCAGCGCCGCCTCATCGCCCGCGACGACTTCTGCCACGGCCTCGGCCAGTGGGCGACCGAGCTCCAGGACGGCGGGACGGTCACCGCCTCTCGTGGCGTCCTTGAGATCGACGTACCGAGCGGCGCGACCGTCTGGTTCAGGCGGCGGCTAGAAGGCCCGTACGTGCTCGAGTACACCGCCACGCCCGTGTCCGAGGGCGGGGTCAACGACCGGGTCTCGGACCTCAACAACTTCTGGAACGCGACCGACGTCCGCTCCCCGGGCGATCTCTTCGCCACACCGCGTGCCGGGGCCCTGGCGGAGTACGACCACCTGACGACGTACTACGCCGGTTTCGGTGCCAACTACAACACCACGACCCGGCTGCGGCGGTATGTCGGTGAGCCCGGAGTCCGGCCCCTGATCTACGACTACACCGAACCGCTGCTGGTGCCGGGTGAGCCGAACAGGGTGCGGGTCGTCTCCGACGGTTCGACGGTGCGGTGGTGGAACAACGGGAGGCTCGTGTTCGACTACAGCGACCCCGAGCCGTACACAAGTGGGCACTTCGGCTTCCGGACCGTGTGGAGTCACTTCCGGATCACGGGGTTCCGGGTGTGGCGACTGACCCCGCAACATCGCTGACGGGTGACCTATTCCGGAGTTGGCTAACACTTTAGGAGTGGCTTATCTCACCGCCCGTCAACCCTTTCCTACGGTCGCGTAAGTCACATTCGAAGGTGAATCATGTGCGGCTGTGGCAGACGATTCGAAGAGTGACAGCAGAGCAGTGATCGGGTCGTACGTGGCGGTGGGGGACAGCTTCACCGAGGGCGTCGGTGATCCCGGCCCCGACGGGGCGTTCGTCGGCTGGGCCGACCGGTTCGCCGTCCTGCTCGCCGACCGCCGGCCCGAAGGCGACTTCCAGTACACGAACCTCGCCGTGCGTGGGAAGCTCCTCGACCAGATCGTGGCGGACCAGGTTCCGCGGGCTGTCGAAATGGCCCCGGACCTCGTCTCGTTCTGCGCCGGGGGCAACGACATCCTCCGGCCGGGTACCGACCCGGACGAGGTGGCCGAGCGCTTCGAGCGGGCCCTCGTGCGGCTCACCGCCGTGGCCGGCACGGTGATGGTGACGACTGGGTTCGACACCCGGGGGATGCCCGTGCTCAAGCACCTGCGGGGCAAGATCGCGACGTACAACGGGCATGTCCGGGCCATCGCCGACCGGTACGACTGCCCGGTGCTCGACCTGTGGTCCCTGCGCAGTGTCCAGGACCGCAGGGCCTGGGACGCCGACCGGCTGCACCTGTCGCCCGAGGGGCACACGCGGGTGGCGCTCCGCGCGGGGCAGGTGCTCGGGCTGGAGGTTCCGGCGGACCCCGAGCAGCCGTGGCCGCCGCTGCCGGCGCGGGGGCCGCTCGAGGTTCGGCGGGACGATGTGCACTGGGCGCGGGAGTTTCTGGTGCCGTGGATCGGGCGGCGGCTGCGCGGGGAGTCGTCGGGGGATCATGTGACGGCGAAGGGGGCGCTGTCGCCGGAGGACATCAGGATGCGGATCGCTTCGGTGGCGTGAGGGCATCGGGTGCGGTGACTGCGCCCTGCGTGGGGGTGCGCGTAGCGCATACGCGGTGGTGGTGGGTCGGGGCCGCGCCGGGGGGTGTCCGTCCTCGGGACGGCGCGATGGGGTTGCGTACCGACTGACTCCCCGTTGACGCGCCAACCGCTGCGGGCGGACACCCCCCGACACGTCCCCTCCCGTGCGTGCGCGAGTGCGGGCGCGTCTCGGCTGCTCCTCGGCCCACTGCGTTCTGGCTCAGTCCGTCGACGCGGCCTGCTCGGTCCGACTGCCGCCGAACACCTCCTTGACGAGCCTCTGTGTCGCCTTCTGGAACGGCTCGGCCAGGGACATCGCTGCGTCGTCCACGTAGTTCAGCGCGGCGGTCAGGGTCTTGCTGCCGTCGGGCGTGCTGTACATCAGCGCCGCGTGGCCGGTGATGCCGCCGTTGTGGGTGATGATCGTGCCGCCGTCGTCCGTGTTCTGGACGAACACCCCCAGGCCGTAACCCGCCTTGGGATGCGGCGTGCACATCTCGGCCAGCAGCGGGGCCGGCAGGAGCTTGCCGCCCAGGAGCGCGGAGATGAACGTGTGCAGGTCCTGGGTGGTCGAGATCATGTCACCGCCGCCGGAGATCCAGGAGGGGTTCTGGCGGGTGACGTCCACCGTCTTCTGCCGGCCGTCCTCCTCGTACCGGTAGTAGGCGTGGGCATGCGGCGCGGGGACCTCCTGCTGGGTGTACGGCGCCACGGTGCCCGACAGTCCGAGCGGCCCCAGGATCCGCCGCTGCACCTCATCGGCCAGCGGGCAGCCGGCGACCTTCTCGATCAACAGCTTGGCCAGCACGTAGTTGGTGTTGGAGTAACTCCAGTCCGTCCCCGGCTCGAAACGCGCAGGCTTGGACAACGCCAGCCGTACCAGCTCTTCCGGCCGGTAGGTCTTGAACCGGTTGTCCACCCACTCCTTGCCCGAGACGGGGATGCCCGGTGCGAACGTCCCGTCGTCGTAGAACTCGCCGGTGAAGTTGAACACCCCGCTGGTGTGCTGGAGCACCATCCGGACCGTGATGCGCCGGTCCAGCCCGAACTCGGGCAGGTAGTCGTCCGCCGGTGTGTCCAGCCCGATCCTGCCCTCGGCCACGAGTTGCAGCACCAAGGTCGCGATGAAGGTCTTGGTGTTGCTGCCGATCCGGCAGTGTCCGTCGACCGGCGGCTCGGCGCTCTCGCCCAGCTCGCGTACGCCGGCGCTGCCGGCCCACTCGCCTCGCTCGTCGTGCACGCGCAACTGCACCCCGGTGAAGCCGGAATCGACGATCTCCTGAATGGCCTTCTGCAACTCCGGGCGGTCCGTCATCGTGCTCTCCTTCGGCTCGTTGTTTCGACAGATGGAAAGCTACGTTGCGTTCTCGACTTCGGCAATATCGTCGTTGCGTGCGAATGCTGTCGACGCAGGTAAAAGCTTGGAAATCGTTGCAATGGAACTGGAAGCAATGCAACGGGCAAGCGGCGATCGTTGCAATGGGTGGAGAATTAACGCTATGCTGCCGGCATCAAGGAGCACGAAGGAGTTCGCTATGCCGGGAGGCAGGCTCACCCAGCAGGAACGTCAGCAGATCGCGCAGGGGCTGGGTGACGGCCTCGCCTACGCGGAGATCGCCAGGCGTCTTGGTCGTCCGACCTCGACGATCACGCGTGAGGTGATGCGCAACGGCGGCCCGACCGCCTACCGTGCCGACCTGGCCCACCGCGCCACCGAGCGCCGGACCCATCGGCGCAGGCAGGCCGCTCCCCGGGGGGCACAGGCGCCTGCGCCGGCCCACGGACGTGACGTCGAGGCCGTGCGCGAGTACGAGGAGATGTTCACGACCCTCCTCATGCAGCAGGGCCTGCCCAAGATGATGTCCCGCGTGCTGACCTGCCTCTACACCACCGACGCGGGCAGCCTCACCGCGTCCGAACTCGTCCGGCACCTTCAGGTCAGCCCGGCGTCCGTGTCGAAAGCGGTCGCGTTCCTGGAGAGTCAGGGCCTCATCCGCCGGGAGCGCGGCGAGGGCCGCCGCGAGCGCTACGCCGTCGACGACGACGTCTTCTATCAGTCGATGATCGCCAGCGCCCGGTCCAGCGCCCAACTGGCCGCGGCCGCACGGCAGGGCGTCGGCGTCCTCGGTCCCGACACCCCGGCCGCCACCCGCCTGGAGAACATCGCCCGCTTCGTCGACTTCGTCGCGGAGAGCCTCATCCGTGCCGCGGAGCAGGCCCGCGAGGTCCTCCACAGCAAACCCGGAACGAGCTCAGGCGGCACCGTCGGTCGCGGATAGGCGGCCGTTTGGGGTGGGGCGGGTCAAGGCCGTCGGCTCCAGGCCAAGTTCGCGGGCCAGTGCTTCCTCGGCCCACTCCTGGGCCCGTGCCCGCGGCACCGCGCCCGGGTAGGACGTCAGCTGGACGGCGAGGCCGTCGAGGAGGGCGGTGAGGCGCAGGGCCGTGCCGTGGGGGTCGGGGCAGTGGAATTCGCCGGCCGCCATGCCCTCCGTGATGACCTCGGCGAGGGCCGCCTTCCACTGCCTGTCGAGGTCCTGGGTGACCTCCCGCAGCGCGGGCTCGCGCAGCGCCGCCGCCCAGCCCTCGATCCACAGCCGCCAGCCCTTGGCCTGGCCGGTCGGGGCGTACCACCGTACGGCCGACCGCAGTCGGCGCAGTGCCGACGTACGGCGGCCGAGCAGTCTGCGCAGATGGGCGAGGTCGGCCTCGGCCGCGTGCCGGAACGCGGCGGCGACCAGCTTCTCCTTGGTCGAGAAGTGGTAGAGCACCAGCGCGTTGCTCACACCGAGCGCCGAGGCCACGTCGGCGATCCTGACCGCCGCCACACCCCGGGCCTCGATCTGCTCGACGGCGGCCCGCAGCAGCTCCCCGCGCCGCTCCGCCACGCTCAACCGGACTCTCGCCACGCCGTCACCCTACACAGGCCCCTGCACCCTCTTGACCGGTGTATTCGGCCGGTCCGGAAAGGGCCCGGGGCTGTCCGGACGTCCGTCAGCGGTACCAGCCGAACCGTTCCGCTATGACCGGCAGCCGGTCCGCCACGAGCGCGTGGGCGGCGGCCCGCGGTGTCGTGCCGTCGGCCCGTGCGCGGGTCAGCATCCGCTCGACCAGGGAGCGCATCGAGCGGCGCGTGTGCGCGAACGCCTCCTCGGCGTCGGCGCCGATGTCCCCGAACAGCGTCCACCACCACCAGGCGTTCGTCCCGGAGTTGACCACGACGTCCGGCAGCACGGTCACCCCGCGCGTGGCGAGCAGCAGCTCCGCCTCCGGTCGTACGGGCATGTTGGCCGCCTCGACGACCCAGCGGGCGGTGATCCGCTCCTGGTTCCCGGCGTCGATCGCGTACGAGACGGCCGCCGGCACCAGCACGTCCGTGTCGGCCGACAGCCAGGCGTCGCCCGGCAGTTCGCGGTCGCCGGGGCGCAGCGCGGAGCGGTCCACGGTGCCGTGGGCATCCCGCGCGGCGAGCAGCGCCTCGACGTCCAGCCCCGCCGGGTTGGCGATCGTGCCCTTGATGTCGGCGACGGCGACGACCGTGAGTCCCGCGCGCGTGAGAAAGCGCGCGGTGGCCCCGCCCATGGTGCCCAGCCCCTGGAGTGCGACCCGTGTCCCCGCGTGGGGCACCCCAGCGCCATCCAGCGCCGTGAGGGCCGCCTCGGCGACACCGCAGCCGCCGACCAGCTCGTCCAGGCCGATGCCGTCCACCTCGACCGCGAACGCGGCACTCAGCCGCCGCCGGGCCTCGGCCTCGTCGTCCAGCAACGGGTACACGGCCTGGATGGAGGAGACCAGGCCCGCCTCGGCCGCGGCCCGGTCCACCAGGTCCTGGGTGAGCCCGAGGTCCTCGCCGGTCGTCCAGAAGCTCTCGATGTGCGGCCGCATGGCGCGCAGGTACCGCACCAGCAGCGGGTAGGCCTCCGGGTCGTGCGGGTCGCAGTCGATGCCGCCCTTGGCGCCGCCCAGCGGGACGTAGCGGCTCGCGGGGTCGTAGTGGAGGGCCTCCTTCATGGTCATGCCGCGGGCCAGGCCGGTGACCTCGTCCAGGGTGCAGCCCGCGCGCATCCGCAGACCGCCGCTGGCGACACCGCGCACCAGCCGGTCGACGACCAGGAAGCCCTGGCGCCCGGTGATGTGGTCGGTCCAGGTGAGGGACAGCAGGGGGCCGGCCATGCGGGCTCCTTCGCCGTGATAACTGAATGTGCGTTCAGTATCACCGTCGTGGGACCCCTGGGCCCCGGTGTTGTCGGAGGGGCCGACCATAATGGAAAGCCTGACCGACTCCACCTGGAGGTACCGTGGCCGGTTTCCGTTCCCTGAGCTCCGGGCTCCGCGCGCTCCGGCCCGGGGCGTTCGGCGCGGACCCGAGCGGTGAGCGCATGGCGCGCATCCGCAGATCGCCCCACTTCAAGGATGGGGTCTTCCAGAACCCCGGAGGTCCCGCGCGGACCCGGCCCTCGGGCTCCACCCTCGACTTCGCCAAGGTCTTCTTCGACAAGGAGAGCCGGCCCCGCCGTGCCCCGAAGGGCACCGTGCCGGTGCACGCCACCACCCTCGCCGACATCGCCCGGCCCCCGGCCACCGGGCTGCGGCTGACCTGGATGGGGCACTCCAGCGTGCTCGCCGAGATCGACGGCCGGCGCGTGCTGTTCGACCCGGTGTGGGGCGAGCGCTGCTCCCCGTTCCCGTTCGCCGGGCCGAAGCGGCTGCACCCGGTGCCCCTGCCGCTGGCCGCGCTCGGCCCGGTCGACGTCGTGGTCATCTCGCACGACCACTACGACCATCTGGACATGCCCACCATCAAGGCCCTGGCCGGCACGGACACGCTGTTCGCCGTGCCGCTCGGCGTCGGGGCGCACCTGGAGCACTGGGGCGTGTCCGCCGGCCGGCTGCACGAACTGGACTGGCACGAGTCGACGAAGATCGGCGGCCTCACCCTGACGGCCACTCCGGCCCGGCACTTCTGCGGCCGAGGGCTGCGCAACACCCAGCACACCCTGTGGGCCTCCTGGGTCGTCGCCGGCGAGGAGCACCGGATCTACCACAGCGGAGACACCGGCTACTTCGACGGCTTCAAGGAGATCGGCGCCGAGCACGGGCCGTTCGACGCCACGATGATCCAGATCGGCGCGTACTCCGACTTCTGGCCCGACATCCACATGACCCCCGACGAGGGCATGCGCGCCCACCTCGACCTCCAGGGCGGACCGGAGCACGGCCCGATGCTGCCGATCCACTGGGGCACGTTCAACCTGGCGACACATCCGTGGGCGGATCCCGGCGAGGGGACGGTCGCGGCCGCCCGTGCCGTGGGCGCCCGTGTCGCCCTGCCCCACCCCGGTGAGCCCTTCGAGCCCACGGCCGAGAACGTCCCGTCCGAGCCGTGGTGGCGTGGGGTGGCGCTCGCCCCGGCGGGTGGCTTCCCGGCCGGCGAAGCCTTCGCCGACGCCGCGATCAAGACCACGTCGGGCGCGGCAGCCGTGGCCCAGGCCGATACGCTGAGTGACGGTGGCGGCAAGGCGGACAAGGGTACGGAGGACCCCGAAACGCTCCCGGCGGGCTGAGCCGGAGCGAGCGGAGGGTCGACGGCGAGGGCCGGGGAGCGAGAGGCTCCCCGGCCCTCGCCATATCTGTGTGACCGCTTCTGACCAGGTCGGATCGGACTGTTGTCGTTCACGTCCGGAGATGTCAGGGGGTTATCGGTCTGTCGTGCGAGACCTCATACCAGAGCGGGACGCTTTCCGTATGAGTTTGTCAACTGCCCACCGCACATGATGCGCTGACGACTACTGTCAGTGTCCGTCGGGAAACAGGCGGACAGGGAGTGGGGACCGGCACGTGCAGGCGCATGGCGGACGAGGGAGTCGACGCGAGGGGGATTCCCGCTGCCCGCGCACGACCGACACCGGGACGGGGGCCGCCGTGGTGGCCTCCTCCGGTTCCGGGCAGCACCCGGACTCCGGACGCGGCGGTGCCGGGCGGGCGCCGGCCGAGGCCGGGCGGGCGGCTCGGGGCGCGCGCAAGCGGCCGCGTGAGCCCGGTCGTGCCACCGCAAGCCCCCCTGGCATCCAGGACCGACGGACCAGTACGAGGACACCGATGTCTCACCTCCGCGCCCCGGCCGCACGCGCAGACCGCCGTGAGGGCGGGCGGCACGGGCGGCCGGCCGCCCGCACCGCACCCGCGCTGCCCGAGACCCACATACGGCCCCAACTGCTGCGTATCGCCGTGCTGCCGCCCATCGCCGTCGCCCTCAGCGGCTGTGCCGCCGTCCTCTTCACCGTCCGGTCCACCGGCGCGCGGCCGGGGCTGATGCTGTGGGCCGTGCTCGCCGGGGCGGTCTCGGTGACCCTCGTCGGCATCGTCGTCGCCGCGGTGGCCGCCAACCGGGTCGCCCGGTCCGTGCACGACCGCATCGGCGTCCTGCGCCGCACCACCACGCGGCGCGAGGCCGACCTGCGCGCCCTGGTCGAGACGCTGCGCCGCGGCGACGGACCGCCGCAGCCCGGCCCGCAGAGCAGTCCACGCGGCGGCCCCGCCGAGGGCGCCGACGACTTCGAACTCCTCGCCGCCGACCTCACCCGTGCGCACGACGGCGCCGTCACCGCCGTCGTCCAGGCCTCCCAGCTCTCCAGCCAGGCGGGCAGCGAACAGAAGCTCGAGGTGTTCGTCAATCTCGCCCGGCGCCTGCAGTCGCTCGTGCACCGCGAGATCTCCATCCTCGACGAGCTCGAGAACGAGATGGAGGACCCCGACCTGCTCAAGGGGCTCTTCCACGTCGACCACCTCGCCACCCGCATCCGCCGCCACGCCGAGAACCTCGCCGTGCTCGGCGGGGCCGTCTCGCGCCGCCAGTGGAGCAACCCGGTCTCCATGACCGAGGTGCTGCGCTCGGCCATCGCCGAGGTCGAGCAGTACTCGCGGGTCAAGCTCGTGCCGCCGATCGACGGCACCCTGCGCGGACACGCCGTGGCCGACGTCATCCACCTGCTGGCCGAACTCGTCGAGAACGCCACGGTGTTCTCCGCCCCGCACACCCAGGTGCTGCTGCGCGCCAACCTCGTCACCTCCGGGCTCGCCGTCGAGGTCGAGGACCGTGGACTGGGCATGCCCCTGGAGGAGCAGACGCGGATGAACGCCCTGCTCGCCGACCCGGACCAGGTGAACGTCGCCCGGCTCCTCGCGGACGGCCGCATCGGGTTGTTCGTCGTCTCGCAGCTGGCCCGGCGGCACGGCATCACCGTCCGCCTCCAGAGCAACATCTACGGCGGAGTGCAGGCGGTGCTCGTCGTGCCGCAGGCGCTGCTGGGGGCGGAGGCGGGCGCGCCCGGGGGCACCGGCCAGCTCGGACAGCCTGTGGTCGGGGCTGGAGATTCAGCCGGGAGCGGGCCCGAGTCCGGAGCCGGAGCGGCGTCCAGGAGGGGGTCGTCCCCAGCCGTGGAGGCTGCGTCAGGGACCTCGGTCGTGTACCGGTTCCCCTCCGGGTCGGGTACCGCGTCCGAAGCGTTGCCGTCGGTCCCGCAGACCGCGGGCGCCGCGTCCAGGGCGCATCAGCAGGAGGCCGAACGGTCCTCGGGCGGAAGCGCGCAGAGTGGCCGGCCCGCGCCGCTGCCCGTGCGCGGGGCCCATCGGGAGCGGCCCAACCCGGCCGAGGCGAGGCCCGGCATCAGCCCCGACGACCGGCGCATCCTCGCGGAGAACGTGACCGCCCCGCCCACCCCGCGCAACGGCACGGTGCGCGGCACCATGGGCAAGCCCCAACTGCCCCGCCGCCGTGCCCAGGAACACATCGCACCCCAGCTGCGCGACGGTCCCACGCCGCGCCAGGACTCCGAGTTCCTCGTCGGCCACGATCCCGGTCTGATGGCGGCCTTCCAGCGTGGCATCAGCCTTGCCGAGGCCCAACAGCACATGGAGGCCGGGAACATGGAGTGGGGCGACACGGAGCCGACGCACACGGAGTCGGCACGCATGGAGTCGGCACACGTGACGCCGCTCCACAGGGAGCCCACACACAGGGAACCCACACACGGGGAGCCCACACGCCGGGACCCGATTCCCATGGAGCCGGTGCACACCGAGTCCCTCTCCACCGTGGACGCGGCCCGCATATCCGAGGCGCGCGGCGCACGGGACGGTGCGACCGCGTCCCGCCCCGACCACACCACCACCCGGCACGACGGGAGCGCACCCGCCGGATGACCACGCCCGTTTCCACCCCCACCCCCAGCGCTCCCGCAGACCTTCGTACCTCAAGGAGTCGATCCACCATGGCGAGCGATGCGCCGACCGCCCATGTATCCGATCTCGACTGGCTGATGAGCGGCCTCGTGCAGCGCGTACCGCACACGAGCGCCGCGGTGCTCCTGTCCTGCGACGGGCTCGTGAAGTCCGTGCACGGCCTCGACCCGGACAGCGCCGACCACATGGCCGCCCTGGCCTCCGGCCTGTACTCCCTCGGCCGCAGCGCCGGCGTCCGCTTCGGCGACGGCGGCGACGTCCGGCAGGTCGTGGTCGAACTCGACTCGAGCCTGCTGTTCGTCACCACCGCCGGCTCCGGCACCTGCCTGGCCGTGCTCGCCGGCCGCGAGGCCGACGCGGCCGTCCTCGGCTACGAGATGGCGATGCTGGTCAAGAGCGTCCGCCCGTACCTGGTCACCGCTCCCCGCCAGCAGTCCGTCGAATCCCCGGCGATGAGGCCTTGAGCGTGGCGGCGGCCGGTGACGGGCCTTGGCTCGACGACGCGGCCGGGCGGCTGGTGCGCCCGTTCACGGTCAGCAACGGCCGCACCCGTCCCACCGTCGCGCTCGACCTGATGTCGCAGGTGATGGCCACCGGGGCGACCCCCCTCGGCTACCTCGGCCCCGAGCACGCGCAGGCACTCGAGCGGTGCAGTGTGCCCGTCGCGGTCGCGGAGGTCGCCGCCCATCTGAAGCTGCCGGTGGCCGTCACCAAGGTGCTGCTGGCGGACCTCGTCGACTGCGGGGCGCTGACCACCAAGCCCCCCGCGTTCCACCACAACCCGACGGACCGGGCCCTTCTGGAGGCAGTGCTCGATGGACTACGACGACAGCTCTGACTACGCCGACGCTTCCGGCCACGGCGGCGATCCCTTCCCCACCGCCCTCAAGATCCTGGTGGCGGGCGGGTTCGGCGTGGGCAAGACGACCTTCGTCGGTGCGGTCAGCGAGATCGCGCCGCTCAGCACGGAGGAGCTGCTCACCACCGTCAGTGCCGCGACCGACAACCTCGACGGCATCGAGAACAAGGTCGAGACGACCGTGGCCATGGACTTCGGCCGCATCACGCTCGACCCGAAACACGTGCTGTACCTGTTCGGCACCCCCGGACAGGAGCGGTTCTGGTTCATGTGGGACGAGTTGTGCGAGGGCGCGCTCGGGGCGGTCATCCTCGCCGACACCCGCCGGCTCGAGGAGTGTTTCGCGGCCGTCGACTTCTTCGAACAGCGCGGCCTCGGCTTCATCGTCGCCGTGAACGAGTTCGACGGCGCCTACCGCTACGACCCGGAGGAGGTGCGCGCGGCCCTCGATCTCTCCGAGGAGATCCCCGTCGTGTGCTGCGACGCCAGGATCTCCAGCTCCGGGGTCCAGACCCTGCTGACCCTCGTGCGTCACCTCATCGCCCATGCGCCCGCCACCACCACGGGGTATGGCGCCCACATGTGAACGCCACATGTGATCCCCCAACACCCCCCAGGGAGCCCGTATATGACACATGCCCACAGTCCGGGAGGACGCCCATGAGCTACGACCCGCCGCGCCCGGCCGGTCGTCTGCTGCTCACACCCGAGGACAAGGAGGCCCCCGCCCGAGCCGGCCGACTGCGCCTGCTGGGTCTGGGGGAGCGCCCCGAACCCGCACTCGACGCCTTCGCGCACGGCCTCGCCGAGCTCACCGGGGCGCCGTACGCCATGGTCAACTTCCCGGACGAGCGGGGCCAGTTCTACGCGGGCCTGTACGTTCCGGCCGTCGCGCCGGTGGTGCGCAGCGACGGCTCCAGCCCCCGGGTGGGCCGTACGCTGCCCCGCGACCATGGCTTCTGCCCCCATGTGGTGGCGCGACGCAAGGCCCTGGTCCTGGAGGACGTCCACGACTATCCGCGGTTCGCGGGCAATCCGGTGGTCGACGAGTTCGGTATCCGCTCCTATCTGGGAGCACCGCTCATCGACGGTACGGGCCTGGTGCTGGGCACGGTCAGCGTCGCCGACGTCGGGCCCCGGCCGTGGGGGAAGCCGGGCCTGACGGCCATCAAGGAACACGCCGCGCAGCTCGTCGTACAGCTGGAGGGCTGGGACGGCAGGCTGCCCTACTGACACGCCCCGGGTTTCCACGGCGCACCCGGGCGGGCGTGAAGGAAAGCTGAGGCGCCGCTTAAGAAAACCTCGATGGACCGGTGCGGCCGCCGTACGGCAGATTGCTGTGCGATTCCACTCCTCTCCCGGCCCAGGGGCACCTTCGGCGTGCCCGGACCCGGGACTCACCCCCTGGAGCCGTAGCGGTGAAGGCGCTGGTCAAACAGAAGGCGGAGCCCGGGCTGTGGCTCGCGGACGTCCCGGAGCCGGCTGTCGGGCCCGGCGACGTACTGATCAAGGTGCTGCGCACCGGTATCTGCGGCACCGACCTGCACATCAGGGCCTGGGACGGCTGGGCGCAGCAGGCGATCCGCACCCCGCTCGTGGTCGGGCACGAGTTCGTCGGCGAGGTCGTCGAGACCGGGCGGGACGTCACCGACATCGCCGTCGGCGACCGGGTGAGCGGCGAGGGCCACCTGGTGTGCGGCAAGTGCCGCAACTGCCAGGCCGGCCGCCGCCACCTGTGCCGGGCCACCATAGGGCTGGGTGTGGGCCGGGACGGGGCCTTCGCCGAGTACGTCGTCCTGCCCGCTGCCAACGTCTGGGTGCACCGGGTGCCCGTCGACCTCGACGTGGCCGCGATCTTCGACCCGTTCGGCAACGCCGTGCACACCGCGCTGTCGTTCCCGCTCGTCGGCGAGGACGTCCTGATCACCGGCGCGGGCCCGATCGGGCTGATGGCCGCCGCCGTGGCCCGGCACGCCGGAGCCCGCAACGTCATGATCACCGACGTCAGCGAGGAGCGGCTGGAACTGGCCCGCAAGGTCGGGGTCAGCCTCGCGCTCAATGTCGCGGGCGCGACCATCGCCGACGGGCAGCGCACGCTCGGCCTGCGTGAGGGCTTCGACATCGGCCTGGAGATGTCCGGACGCCCCGAGGCCATGCGGGACATGATCGCCAACATGACGCACGGCGGCCGGATCGCGATGCTCGGCCTGCCCGCGCAGGAGTTCCCCGTCGACTGGGCCCGGATCGTCACCTCGATGATCACCGTCAAGGGCATCTACGGCCGCGAGATGTTCGAGACCTGGTACGCGATGTCCGTGCTGCTGGAAGGCGGCCTCGATCTCGCGCCCGTGATCACCGGCCGGTACGGCTTCCGCGACTTCGAGGCGGCGTTCGCCGACGCGGCGAGCGGCCGCGGCGGCAAGGTCATCCTCGACTGGACCGCGTAACTCCCCCTCACCGCCAAGCACTTCAGGAGCCTTCATGTTCGACTCCGTGCGCGACGACCTGCGCGCCACCCTCGACGAGATCCGCGCCGCCGGCCTGCACAAGCCCGAGCGCGTGATCGGCAGCCCGCAGTCCGCCACCGTGAACGTCACCGCCGGTGGCCGCCCCGGCGAGGTCCTCAACTTCTGCGCCAACAACTACCTCGGCCTCGCCGACCACCCCGAGGTCGTCGCCGCCGCGCACGAGGCCCTGGACCGCTGGGGCTACGGCATGGCGTCCGTCCGCTTCATCTGCGGCACCCAGGAGGTGCACAAGGAGCTGGAGGCGCGGCTGTCGACGTTCCTCGGCCAGGAGGACACGATCCTGTACTCCTCCTGCTTCGACGCCAACGGCGGCGTGTTCGAGACGCTGCTCGGTCCTCAGGACGCGGTCATCTCCGACGCGCTCAACCACGCGTCGATCATCGACGGCATCCGGCTGTCCAAGGCCCGCCGCCTGCGGTACGCCAACCGTGATCTGGCCGAGCTGGAGGCCCGCCTGAAGGAGGCCTCCGACGCGCGCCGCCGCCTGATCGTCACCGACGGCGTCTTCTCCATGGACGGCTACGTGGCCCCTCTGCGCGAGATCTGCGACCTCGCCGACCGCTACGACGCGATGGTCATGGTCGACGACTCGCACGCCGTCGGCTTCGTCGGCCCCGGCGGCCGCGGCACGCCCGAGCTGCACGGCGTCATGGACCGCGTCGACATCATCACCGGCACCCTCGGCAAGGCCCTCGGCGGCGCCTCCGGCGGCTATGTCGCCGCCCGCGCCGAGATCGTCGCCCTGCTGCGCCAGCGCTCCCGGCCGTACCTCTTCTCCAACACCCTCGCCCCGGTGATCGCGGCGGCCTCCCTGAAGGTGCTCGACCTGCTGGAGTCGGCGGACGACCTGCGCGTCCGGCTCGCCGAGAACACGGCCCTCTTCCGCGGCCGCATGACCGAGGAGGGCTTCGACGTGCTCCCCGGTGACCACGCCATCGCCCCGGTGATGATCGGCGACGCGGCGGTCGCCGGGCGCATGGCGGAGCTGCTGCTGGAGCGCGGCGTGTACGTGATCGGCTTCTCGTACCCGGTCGTGCCGCAGGGCCAGGCCCGGATCCGCGTCCAGTTGTCGGCCGCGCACTCGACGCAGGACGTCAACCGCGCGGTCGACGCCTTCGTGGCGGCACGGGCGGAGCTGGCCGGCTGAAAAACACCGGCGACCTGAGAGAATCGATCGCATGATCGAAGCGCGGCGGCTCCACATCCTCCGTGCGGTGGCCGACCACCGCACGGTGACGGCGGCTGCCGCCGCGCTGTATCTGACCCCCTCGGCCGTGTCCCAGCAGCTCGCCGCGCTGGAGCAGGAGACCGGGCACCGGCTCGTCGAGCGCGGCGCCAAGGGCGTACGCCTCACCCCTGCCGGCGAGATCCTGCTCAGCCACACCAACGCGGTCCTCGCCCAGCTGGAGCGGGCCGAGGCGGAGCTCGCCGCCTACAGCTCGGGCGCGGCCGGCACCGTCACGGTCGCCTCCTTCGCCACCGGCATTGCGCTGGTCGTCGCGCCGGCGGTGGCCCGCCTCGCCGAGTCGGCGCCCGGGATCCGCATCCGCGTCCAGGACGCCGAGGGCGACGCCAGCCTGCCGATGGTCCTGGACCGGCAGGTCGATGTCGCCGTCGCCGTCGAGTACCGGGGCGCCCCCGCGGCCGACGACCCACGGCTGACCCATGTGCCGCTGTACGCCGAGCCGTTCGACGCGGTCGTGCCGGTCACCCACCGTCTGGCCGACGCGGCGGAGGTCCCGCTCGCCGAACTGGCCAAGGACGCGTGGATCGGCCCGTACCCCGGCAACCCCTGCCATGACGTGGTGGTCCTGGCCTGCGAGAACGCCGGCTTCCAGCCGCGCATGGAGCACTCCTCGGACGACTTCCGCGCGGTCGTCGCCCTCGCCTCCGCCGACGCGGGCGTCGCCCTCGTGCCGCGCTCGGCGCTGCGCGGCATGGACCTCGCCGGAGTGGTCGTCCGCCCCGTCGACGGCACGGCCCCCACCCGACGGGTCTTCGCCGCCGTACGCCGGGGAGCCGAGGAACATCCCCTGATCCGCCCGGTGCTGGACGCGCTCGGCGCGGCGGCCCAGGTGTGAGGACTCGTTAACGCCCTCGTCTCATATCCGGGATAGCGTCCCGGATATGAGAGACGACCTGGACCCGGTCGACACCCGGCTGGGCGCCCGTCTGGCCGAACTGCGGACCGAACACGGCTATTCCCTGGGCGAGTTGGCCGAGCGCAGTGGAGTGAGCCGCTCCACCCTGTCCCGGGCCGAGCGGGCGGAGATCAGTCCCACGGCCTCCCTCCTGAACCGCCTGTGTGCCGTCTACGGGCGGACCATGTCCCAACTGCTCAGCGAGGTCGAGGCGGAGCCGGCACCCGTGCTGCGGGCCGCCGACCAGCCCGTCTGGCAGGACCAGGCCTCCGGCTTCGTACGGCGGTCCGTGTCGCCGCCGCACTCCGCCCTGCGCGGCGAGCTCGTCGAGGGACGCCTCTCGCCCGGCGCCGACATCGCCTACGACCGTCCGCCCGTAACCGGCCTGGAACAGCACATCTGGATCCTGGAAGGAGCCCTCGACGTGACCGCGCAGGACACCGAGCACCACCTCGGCACCGGCGACTGCCTGCGCATGCGCGTGTGGGGCCCGACCCGGTTCCGGTGCGCCGCTCCCGAGGGCGTCCGGTACCTGCTGGCGGTGGTGCGGCCGTGATCCGTCTGGACGAGGCTCAACTGCTCCGGCACGCCGGGGCATTGGCGGATCTGCTGACCGACACCGTGAACGGCGGTGCCTCGGTCGGCTTCCTCGCTCCGCTCGACCGTGCGGAGGCGCTCGCCTGGTGGGAGGAGCGGGCGGGCGACGTGGCAGCGGGACGGCTCGCCGTGTGGGCGGCGTACGACGGGGACCGGGTGCTGGGCACCGTGAGCCTGGCCTTCCCCGCCAAGCCGAACAGCCGTCACCGTGCCGAACTCGTCAAGCTCATGGTGCACCGGGACACCCGGGGCCGAGGTCTCGGGCGCAGGCTCCTGGCCACGGCGGAGGGCGCCGCCGCCGAGGCCGGTGTCACCCTCCTGCACCTGGACACCGAGACCGGCAGCCCCGCCGAGCACCTGTACCGCTCCGCAGGCTGGACCGCGATCGGCGCGATCCCCGATTACGCGGCGAGCCCCGACGGGGAGCTGAGGCCGACGACGATCCACTACAAGCACGTACCGGCGACCGCTCTCACCAGGTGATTGTCAGTGGCAGCCGATACGGTGCCTGCCATGCCGGATGCCGAAGACGTACGACGTATCGCTCTGTCCCTGCCGGACACGACGGAGAAGATCGCCTGGAGCATGCCCACGTTCCGGGTCGCGGGAAAGATGTTCGCCACGCTGCCGGAGGACGAGACGTCCATCGCCGTGCGCTGCCCCAAGGAGGAGCGGGACGAACTGGTGCTCGCCGAGCCGGAGAAGTTCTGGATCGCCGACCACGAGGCGCAGTTCGCCTGGGTGCGGGCCCGGCTCGACGCGCTGGAGGACGAGGGCGAACTGCGGGACATCCTGGCCGACTCCTGGCGTCAGGCCGCCCCGACCCGGCTCCTGGAGGCACACCCCCGGCTGGGCCTGGCGGCGGGGGAGTGACCTCCGGGTCTCACGCCGGAGCCGTCGCCCCGACGAACCCCCCGATGCGCTCCCGCAGCGACCGGGCGTCGAGGCCGTGGGCGGCGACATGCTCCGCCACCTGCCCGTACCGCCGCAGTTCGCGACGGCCCACGCCCAGCCCCAGTACCCGGTGCGGCACCTCGGACAGCGCGTCGTTCGCGGCGGCCGTCGAGGTGCCCGCCAGGTAGGGCTCGACGAGGACGACGTCCGTCCCGGCCGCCCGGGTGGCCCGGCGCAGGGCGGCCCCGTCGAAGGGGCGGACGGTGGTCGCGTACAGGACCGTGACGTCGAGGCCCTCGGTGGCGGCGAGCACCGTGTCGAGCATCGGCCCGACGGCGACCACGACACCGGAGCGCCCCTCGCGGACCGTGCGGAAATGCTCCCCGTCGACCGGCAGCGCCCGCCCGTTGGACTGGACGGACAGCCGCACGTAGACCTTGTCGTCGCCCGCGGCGACCGCGTGCCGCAGCAGCGTCTCGGCCTCGTCCGGGTGGCCCGGCACATGGACGCTCCAGCCGTCCAGGGTGTCGAGCAGTGCCACGTCGCCCGGCGCCATGTGGGTGTAGCCGCCCGCCGGCCAGTCGAAGGAGGCGGCGGCGCTCACCAGCACCGCGCCCAGGTCCTGGTGCCCGAGATCCAGCTTGACCTGCTCGAAGGGCCGCTCGACGAGGAAGCTGCCGAAGGTGTGCACGACGGGCCGCAGCCCGGTCAGCGCCAGCCCCGCGGCCGCCCCGACCAGGAGCTGCTCGCGGATACCCACGTTGACGACCCGGTCGGGGTGGCGCCGGGCGGCCTCGGTGAAGCCGTCCCTGCCGATCTCGGCGAGGACGACGGCGACCCGGGGATCCTCGTCGAGCAGCCGGGAGACGACAGGGGCGAAACGGTCACGCATGGTGTCCATGGAGTTCTGGTTCCTTTCCGGCGGGGGAGGTCAGGCGGACTTGGGCTCGACGCGGGCCACGACCACGTGCGGGCGGCCCGGGTGCGGCGCGGTGAAGGCGGCGTACAGCGCCTCGTGGTCACGGCCGTCGACGGTCAGCGCGGACCAGCCCGCCGCCTGGAAGCGGGTGGCGATCCCGCCGGGCCGCGCGTACGACGCGGAGGAGTTGTCGACGACGACGGTGTGCAGCCGGTCGAGCCCGGCGGGCCCGGCGAAGGCGATCGCCTCGTGGTTGCTGCCCTCGTCCAGCTCGGCGTCCCCGATCAGCGCCCACACCCGCGGCTCGTCGAGCCCCTGGGCGCGCAGCCCCAGTGCCGTGCCGACGGCGATCGGCAGCCCGTGCCCGAGCGATCCGCTGCCGATCTCGGCCCCCGGCACGAGCGTGCGGTCGGGATGGTGACCGAGGGGGGAGTCGTACGAGCCGAAGCCGGGCAGCCACTCCACCGGGATGAAGCCCTTGGCGGCCAGCACGGCGTAGTACGCCATCGGCCCGTGCCCCTTCGACAGCAGGAACCGGTCCCGCTCCGGGTCGGCCATCCCCTCAGGGCTCACCCGCAGCACCCGGTCGTACAGCACCCACAGCACGTCCAGCGTGGACGTCGCGGCCGGGCCGTGCTTCTCGTCGCCGGTCATCAGGCCCATGAGCCCCGGCAGATCGGCGTAGCTGTATGTCATGTCCGTCGCGTTCGTCATGCGCACGAGCGTGCAACCTCAACCAATGTTGAGGTCAAGCGGCGGGTGCCCGGAAACGGATGCGCGATCACCGGCGCGAGTGCGGTATTGTTTCCCTGCGCGTTCGGCTGGGGGAATCCCCAGGTCAGATGGGCAACGGGACGTGGCGCAGCTTGGTAGCGCACTTGACTGGGGGTCAAGGGGTCGCAGGTTCAAATCCTGTCGTCCCGACTTGGAGTCCGCTCCGTAGTCGCAGGTCAGGGCCTTGGATCACATCATGTGAGCCGAGGCCCTTGATCGTTTCTGGGCTTGCCGTCTCACACTTTCTCACGCTGGGGGTAGCTTTTACTCTTCGTAACCAGTTTTGCACCCAGCGGCAGCATTCCGGTAACGTCTGCGACTGAGTGGGCCACGCTTAAAGCGTGGTTGCCCCTTCTGGTTCACGCACTCTCACAGCGTGAACGGGCAGTCCAAGCCGCAGTGACATGACAAGGAAGGCGACAGGAGACATGGCCGTCAGTCGGCAACGGCTGAGCGGACAGGTAACGCCTGTGGCCTAACCGTTCCAGCCTCGATCGCAATGATCACTCCGCGGCGATCGACGAATCTTTTGAATAATCCTGGAAAGTTTTCCTTCTTTGCCCACGGATGGGATTGTATGATATTCAGCCAAAAAAGGCAATGGGTCAAAAGAGTGAAATTACCCTCACGTCGATTAAAGATACTTGATGTGTGGGAAGTATGAAAAGGCCCACAAATGCGCCCTGTAAGGTTCTCTCAATGGATCTGCGAAACAATGAAACACTGTTTACCCTCATGGAAAACCGGTTCAGTTGGCGAGTGCGATGCGTAGAGCGCATTAATTATGCGAGTACTCTCTGGATCGAACGAACTCGTGTCCTGCATGCTAACCCGCTTACGGACAATTGCGACCCTGATATAGGAAATGCCCTAGATCCAGCGACGCTGCCAAGCCGACGCCGTAAGGGTGTCTGGGTAAGATTGCCGCTAGCGGCCTTCCCAAAGAAGCCGCTATTGGATCTCAATATTGAAGTAGCCGGCAAAACAGTTTACAGGATTCCGCGAAGCATTAGTGACCGCCTGTCGGCGGATTATCTCCTCCAGCGGCGAATCAAAGACGTCGTCGAAAAAGTCAAGTTTAATCAGTGTGGCGACCATGAAACGCTGGAAAGACTTATCGCAGACAGAGATATTGGGGATTTCTTGCTTGCGATGTGCCAGTTTCAAACTGGTAAACCTGCACAGGTACGGGACAATTGGTTTCCTGCCTACATTAGGAACTCTACAGTCCAAATGCATTGGACCAGAGTCCTCAACAGTAAGTTGAGAGTACCAACCCAATTTTTTGACTGCACGCAAGAAAATGACGCAGCGCGTAACCCGCTTTTGGCTCTCCCTTGGCTCGACACCATGCCCGCCTCTGGGAAGAACACCATGCCCGCCTCTGAGAAGAAGAGATCAGATACACCCCGGCGGATCGTGGACATGGAAAATATCCTTAACAAACTAGTATCGCTTATCAGCGAATTGCAGCACTTTCAGAGTATTCCACACCATCCCGAGGTGAACCGAGCGGCTCAACAAGCCTTCAGCCTCTATCTGTTTCTGGGGCGCTTTTGGATCGCCCTGGTGGACTGTAAAATTAACCTGAATGAGCCTTTTCTTGCGACTATTACGGAGATGCGAACTATCGACGATATCAAAATGCCAGACAATAGCCCTGAAGGGTTATGGAAAAAGATTACCTCAACCGTCCTCATGAAGAGTGAGGACCTTGGCCCAGTCGTCTCTTTCAAAGACGCGAGGTCTAACGAGGTCAGCATTCGAATTGCTGACCCTAACGTTGAGATGCAGAAAAAGCATGAAGTTTTCGTAGAAGTGGTTAACGACAAAGGAGAAGATCTATCCAGACACCTCGAGGAAATCGAGCAAAGAGAGCTGATCTTTATTTATTCTGCTTCTGAAAGGCGAGGGCGAGTAGCGCACATCAAGTTCTTCCTGCATCCCACAGCGTCGATCCGCATTATTAACTGGGTTGTGCTAGGTATCGTTCTGTTCACTACATTCGCCATCGTCGTGGGGTGGAGGTTCTTTGTCCATCAGCTAACAGCTGCACATGTAGCTCTTCTGCTTACACCATCAACCTTTGCGACATCGCTTTTGCTCGTACGAGACGCCTCGGCATTGAGTCGCGAGCTAACAAAACGGATCAGGTACCTAACAGCCGGGCTGCTTTCCTTCCTGTGGGTGCTCACCATCATTTACTATGTACTCAATCAAATCCATGTTCCTCCTGTCCATGCGCCTGCGGACGACGCGACACCTAACGTTGTTCAAACCACCCAGCAGCCATGATGTCTCGCATAACGTCCTGCATTTGAAGGGGGCGCAATCTAGCGTTAGTGCCATCTATGAGTTCATTAAGAATAGCTTCTCTCTCTCGATCAGCCATAAAGGTGGCCATCCACGGTGGCCTCCAAAGGCGAGGTGTTGCTAGGCGTTCTAGATTTCTAATACGCTCAATGAACTGAGGAACTGTCTCCCGAAGTGCAGCATCAACTTGCTGACTAATACCTTGATTCACTGCTTGTTGAACATCGTCTGGGCGAATAATAGGATTCGGCTCAACCCGTCGAATATGTTGGGGCCATGAAAGAGTCGCAACAACCAAGAGAACCAGGGCTAGAATCAAGAGTCCGATAAGTCCTGTGTTGCGAATGGCTCCATCATCGAACGTTCCAATGATGACGAAGACAAGCGCAAGCGTCCCAAGCGCTGCCGCTACAATGCGGAATGCAGCTAGCCAACCCCAGTGCATAACGGGCTCCCTTCAACTTCCCGCTGTATCCCCTCGGGCGCGCGGACTTACCTGCTCTGCGCCGTCATCTGAGTGCATAGGCTTCATTGCGGCCACTGCCGTCTGAGCGGAGTTCGTGGCTGCCCTGATTCCGAAATAAGAAGTGGTTATCGCAACTACAGCGGTGAATGCACTTGTAAGAATGGCTACCGCCTCAGTCCCCGATGCGATGTCGATTGCAACCCACAGCGCAGCCACGGCAATGGCGAGATCTCCTATTAGCACAACGAGAAGACCGGCCCACGCCCGAGTCGTGTGGATCGTCTTGAGGTCATCACTCCGCATGAGTCCTCCAGCGCCACACCCGCAGCAATCATGCTGCTTGGCCTCAGAGCCCCCCGACAGATGCTTCTAGCGTTGCACAAGTTGACTCTAGTCACATCTTGAGGCATGTGTGTCAAGGCTGATCGCAAGAGGCGTAGGCGGGCAGATCCCTCAGCTCTCGAAATGCCACGCCCGCCGATCGGGTGTACGACGGTGGTAGAGCACGACGAGGGACACGGCCATGCAACGCAGGCTTATTGCAGCAACGGTTGTAACAGTCTTGATGACAGTCGGCGGGGCCACAGTCGTGGGCTGCGGCACCACAGACGAAGATGGCGGGTCGACGCCCGCGCCCACTACGCCGACTCAGACCGAAGAACGGCAGACTGACCAAGGGGAGTCGCCTCAGGGCGGCCGGGAAGATCCCGCGGCCAACGAACGCAAGGACCTAATCAGCTTCAAGATCGATGACCGCTCGCAAGCCGGGTTCACAGACATCTGGGTCACCTGGACGATCAAGAACAACAGCTCAGAGAAGTCCAACTACTCCTGGAACTGGGAGGCCGTGAACGCAAGCGGTACCCGTGTCGCCAACTCGACCGAGTACGTGAACAACGTCCAACCAGGCCAGACAACGACGGGCGAAATGCCAACGGTGATCAAAGACGCCAACGTAAAGATCAACATCACTGACTTCGAACGCACGAAGGCCTACTAACGTTGACGCCACCCTCCCAGCAGGATGACGCTTGAAATGCACCGCTGGGAGGTCTGTGATGGCCAGTGCCTGCCCCCGCTCAATGGGCTTGACGTTCCCCGCTTCCGATGCCGCGACCGTCAAAGCGCAGTTGCTCACTTCCTACGCCCTCATCTGCTGGGGACTTGGCCAGCTGCTCGATGACGCGAAGCTCGTCGTGACAGAGTTGGTCGACAACGCGGTCAAGGCGGTCGTGCGTCGTGAGGTTTCACTCTCTGCCAAGATATTGAACAAGTTACCGCCGATAAACCCTCCTATCCGTCTAAAGAGCTCCCGAGATGCGACAGTACCTAAGTGGGTGTATGACGGATTGTAGGTACGACTGGCAGGTGGAATCGATCTCCAAGTCACGATGCCAAGCGAGGGGATCCAAGATGCTGATCAAAGACACGCTTCCAGCTGACGCGGGCACCGCGTACCACACATTCCTCGACGTGGTACTGCCAAGCTTCGAGCCGCCCGTCAAGCAAATGTACTTTCGAAGTTTGCCAAATCCGATGAAAGGGAAAATCGAAGTAACGAGGGTAGACTCAAATCCGGAGCATATACATCACCTAGAACTTCAGTGCTACCTCACCGTACCGGCGGCTAAGTACGAGCTTGGCAAACCGATTCATGTTCACTTCTTGGACGAACCGGCTAGCCGGCCAGGGGAATGTATTGCATCCTTTGACGCAAGGGAGTCCCATCAATTCGGTGGTGCATTGTTCACCTTCTTCTTGAAGGTGATTCCAGCATTTTACTTCCGGATCGTGAACGGGATGAATAGGGCTGTCGGCGTCGAGTACCGGATTGAAAATCACAGCATCCCTTGGGCCGCACACTGGAAAACGAAAGAAGCTTATGCTTCCGGTCTGGGTCAAGAAATGCTGAAGGCAACGATAAGCCTCATGTTTGACCGTACGCGAACGACTCTCCAGGTTTCCGCTACCGCACGTCAAGCGGGTACGTAGCCGATCAACATCGCGACCACACGAAGGCCTACCGGCATTGACGCCGCCCTCCCAGTGGGATGACGCTTGTAAGCGACCGCCGGGAGGTCTGCGATGGCCAGCCCTTATCCCCGCTCCATGAGCCTGACGATCCCTGCTTCCGGAGCCGCAACCGTCAGAGCACGGCAACTTACTTCCTACGCCCTCACCTGCTGGGGACTTGGCCAGCTACTCGATGACGCGAAGCTCGTCGTGACAGAGTTGGTCGACAACGCGGTCAAGGCGGTCGTGCGTCGTGAGCCGGCCTCGACCGAGATTGGTCTACGACTCCAAGCAACTAGCCAGACCCTGATGATCGAAGTTGAAGACCCACTCACCGAGTGGCTACCTCCTCGTATCCATGAAGCCCGGGGACTGCGCCTAATCAGCGCCATGACCGATGACTGGGGTGTCCGGCAGTCCACCACGGGCAAGATCGTCTGGGCCACACTCTCCGATGAGCCACCAGACTACCTGTGCGGACCAGCATGGCCGGCCTCTGGCGAACCCTGGGGCAAGCACAGGTCAGGGGCAGGCTAGAGCCGTGTAGATCCACTAGGCAGGCGCTTCGCGCCTCACGGATCAAAGAGTCACCAACGCTGCTACCACTCGTTTACGAGGCTCTGGTGACACGACAAACCCCATGTATAGAGGAGAGGGCGTCTCACACATTTCTCACAGACCGGCTCACACCTTCCGACGCATCAGGACTGTGACCTGGACGTTTGCCGGACCCCCTGGACTGGGTGGACGCCCTGACCTCGGCGTCAGCTTCTGGGGGTCAAGGGGTCGCAGGTTCAAATCCTGTCGTCCCGACAGAGTGCCCGGGGTTTCTCTCCGGGCAGGGCCTTGCTCCACTGCAGTGGGGCGGGGCCCTTCGTCACTTCGGGGCCGTGTCCCTAATTTCCTGCTCACCCCCAGTGACGCCAAGCGTCGGGCGGCGGTCGCTGGTGGCGATCTTGGTGGCCAACTCGGCGAGCTGTCTGCACGCCAGCGCGATCTCCCTCTCGGTCTGGGCGCGTTCGCTGACTACCGCTCCGAGCAGCAGGGCGGTCAGCGAGGCCGAGCCGTTGAACGCCTGCAGGGTGATCATGTTGGTGAACAGGTCGTGACCGGCGAACGGGCCCGCCTTCTGCGCAGCCGCGATGATCGCGAAGGTGGACACGGCGAGGGCGCAGGGCGCGGCCCCGGCCAGCTGGAAGCGGAAGGCCGCCCAGATCAGCAGCGGGAAGCCGAGGAACAGCAGTGGTGTGCTGCTGGTCTCGACGAAACCGACGAAGACCGTGACCGCCAGGAGCAGGATCGCCTCCGCCCACCGGGACGGTGAGGCACCCGTGGGCAGGCGCGCCCGGCGGAGAACGAGCACGACCGGTGTGACCGCCAGTACGCCCATCGCGTCGCCGGTCCACCAGACCGACCACGTCGACCAGAAGTCGCCGGCGTCCAGCGCCCCGGTGACGACGAGCGTCCCCGTGCCCGTCGTGGCGCTGACCAGCATGCCGGTGAAGGCGCCGAGGAAGATCAGCGCGAGGACGTCACGCAGGCGGTTCATCTCGCCGCGGAACCCGGCACGGCGGAGCAAGGCGTACGAGCAGACAGGTGCGAGTGTGTTGCCCGAAACGATCGCGAGTACGGCCAGGAGGGACGGCCCGAGCGTGACGTTGACCAGAAAGGCCCCGAGTGCGATCCCTGGCCAGACCCGCGGCCCGCGCAGGAGCAGACTGGCCAGCGCGATACCGCTCGGCGGCCACAGGGGGGTGACCTGGCCACGCACCTGCTGCTGGAGCAGACCGATCTCGGCCGAGCCGTAGTACAGCGCGGCGACGACGCAGATCTCCAGGGCAACCGGGCCACCGCGCCGGGCCCACGTATGACGCGCGACAGCCATCGGGAACCTCCGCATCGACAGCCCTCGACCATCATCCGTCGGAACCCCCGGGACCACCACGGCACCGTTGAGCTGGGCAACCGGTCGCCGCCGAAGGCGCTTTTGCCCCCCTCGGACGGGACAACGGCCGGCTTCAGGCAGGCGGGGTGCGCACGGCGAGGACGGCCATGTCGTCGTGACCGTCACTCGGGTGGTTGTCGGCCAGCGCCCGCACGAAGTCGCGCAGGGGCCGCACCGCGTGGACGGTGGCGAGCTCGGCGAGCTCGTCCAGACTCTCGTCGATGGCGTGGGCGGGATGTTCGACGAGCCCGTCGGTGAAGAACACCACTGTGGCGCTCGGGGGAAGGACGCGCGAGTGGTCGGGGCGGGGTTCCTCGAGGTCGACTCCGAGCGGCAGTCCCGGCTCGGCGGACAGGTATTCGGCTCGTCCTTCAGGGGTGATCAGCAGGGGCGGGACGTGGCCCGCTGTGCTCCAGTGCATGCGCCAGACCGGTCCCTCCGGTTCGATGCGGGCCAGGGCGGTGGTGGTGACGGGGTTGGTCGTGATGGCCTGGAGCGTGCGGTCGAGCCGGGCGAGGACCGCGCCGGGCGTACTGCCCGGGTCGAACAACAGCGCCCGCAACATGTTGCGTGTGGAGGCCATGGCGGCCGCGGCCTCCAGGTCGTGGCCGACCACGTCACCGATGACGACCGCCACGACGTTGCCGGGCAGGGGGATCGCGTCGTACCAGTCCCCTCCGAGTCTGCTGGGCTCGGCAGCCGGCCGGTAGACGGCGGCGGCGGTGAAGGGCCGCAGGTCGGGCAGTGCGGGCAGGAGAAGCCGCTGGAACTGCTCGGCCCCGACACGAACCTGTTCGAACAGGCGGACGTTCTCGATCGCGATGCCGGCGGCACTGGCCAGGGCGGTGACGACGTTCTGGTCGTGGATGTCGAAGGGCTGTCCGTCGCGCCGCTCGGAGAGGTACAGGTCGCCGTAGATCTCGTCGCGGACACTGATGGCGACTCCGAGCAGCGTACGCAGATGCGGGTGGCCGGGCGGGAAGCCGGCGGACGACGGATGGGCCGGGATGTCGTCGATCCGCAGCGGCTCGGGATGGCTGATCAAGTGGCCGAGGACACCCAGACCGCGAGGCAGGTCGGTCCCGGCCAGGTCGGCGTGTTCCTGCTCGGACAGCCCGGCGGTGATGAACTCCTCCAAGCGCTCGCCGGACCTGTTGAGCACCCCCAGTGCCCCGTAGCGGGCGCCGACCAAGTCCATGGCGGTGGTCACGATGCGGTTCAGAACCGCGGTCAGCTCCACCTCCCGGCTGATGGCCACCACCGCGTCCAGCAGGCCCTGCATCCGGTCCATGGCGTGCAGCAGGGCGCGCAACTGCTCGTCGATCCGGCTCAGCTCGGTACGCAGGCGCACGTGCAACTCCGGCAGCTGTGGCTGCCTCGGATGCTGCCCTTGCCACTCTCCTGCCATCACGAGCGCCTCGTGGCCTGTGTAGCCCGATCTCGGGTCACTGTCGAGCGGCAGCTATCGCGGCATTCACCCAGGCGGGATGCCGACCGGAGCGGAAGTCGCCATGGCGTACCTTCTCACCTGGTACAGCTTAGTGCCGTGCCGCGGCGACCGGTCAGTCCACGCAGCCCATGCGCCGTCGCCTCGGCGTGGGGGCGGGCCTGGGCCAAGGTGTGAAGGCGTTGTTCAGCCGCCTCCGTCGAGGTCGTCGCGCCGACGCAGCACCTTCAGCTCGTGACCGCGGAGCTCCATCTCGTACAGCTTCCCGCGGGCGTTCTCGAAGGGCCGGTGGAGGATCATCATCAGGCGGCCGTCGAAGGTGTGGAACAGCATGCCGTGGCCGCTGTCGTCGCGGACCAGGGGCCGGTGCTGCCGCCACGGGCCCTGGACGTCCCCGGATCTCGACACGGCGTACGTCTGCACGTAGCCGCCGCTGACCGTGCCGTCCCGGCCGGCCGTGTTCTTCTCGTACGTCGACCACAGCATCAGCAGGGACCCGTCAGGGGTGCGGTACAGCTGGGGGCCGTCGGTGATGTACGGCGGCAGCTGGTGGGGTACGCCCGCGGGGATCTGCTCGGCGGTCCAGGGCGCGTCCGAGGCCTTGAAGAGGTAGACCGGGTCGCCGACCGTCCGGGACAGGTCGGGAGCCAGCCGGATCGCCTCCATCGTGCCGTCGATCGTCTGCAGCCACTCGTGCGCGTACACCATCCAGGGCTGCCCGGACGGGTCGACGTACAGGGTGCCGTCGAGGGTCATGAGGTGCTCGGGCGGGACGGGGCGTGCCGGGTCGAGCACGGTGAACGGGCCGAGCAGCGAGTCGGAGACGGCCGTGATCGTGCCGCGCACATGGGTCGGGGTCCGGAACGGGACACCCCACTGGTTGGGCGGCGGGACCGGGAGCGGCTTGTCCGCGTTGTGCAGCGTGGTGAAGAGGTAGTACCTGCCGTCCCAGGCGTGCACCTCCGGGGCCCAGGCGCCGTCCGTCGCCCAGATGCCCTCCTGCTCGGCGGTCCGGAACACCACGACGGGGCGCGTCCAGTCGCGCAGGTCGTGGCTGCGGTACACCATCGTGCCGGTGCCGTCCACGCCCGACACGGAGGGGTGGTTGGACGTGTACAGGTGGTAGGTGCCCGTCGGTTCGTCGGCGACGACGAACGGGTCGTGCAGCGGCATGTCGGGAAGCCGCATCAGCTCACCCCCCGGTGATGGCCCGCACCCGTCAGATCACGCAGCCCGCATGGGCCAGCGCCTGCTTGAGCAGCACCCCGTGACCGCCCGGCATCTCGCTCTGCACCGCCTCCGAGACGGCCTCCTGCGGGCTGAACCACACCAGGTCGAGGGCGTCCTGCCGGGGCCGGCAGTCACCCGTCACCGGCACGATGTAGGCGAGGGAGACCGCGTGCTGGCGGGGGTCGTGGTACGGCGTGATGCCCTGCGTCGGGAAGTACTCCGCAACCGTGAACGGCTGGAGCGACGTCGGGACCCGGGGCAGCGCGACCGGGCCGAGGTCCTTCTCCAGGTGGCGCAGGAGGGCGTCGCGGACGCGTTCGTGGTGCAGCACGCGGCCGGACACCAGCGTCCGGCTGACCGTCCCGTCGGGTCCGATGCGCAGCAGCACGCCGACACTGGTGACTTCGCCGCTGTCGTCGACGCGGACCGGGACCGCCTCGACGTACAGGATCGGCATGCGGGCGCGTGTCATCTCCAGTTCGTCGGAGGACAGCCAGCCGGGCGTGGTTTCGGTCATGTCAGACATCGCTTGATCATACTTTCAGCCGTTCGGACTTCCTGGGTAGCCGCTCGGGAGGAACTGTGACCGGCCACACGCCGTTCAACCGCCTTCCGGGAGGTCGTCCGGGAGCCCGTAGACCCGGCGGGCGTTGTCCCGCCCGGCCCACCGGGCGATCCGCAGCGCGTCCGGCAGGGACAGCTCGTCGGCGTCCACCCGCTCCTGGAGCAGTTCCGCCAGGCCCTGCCGGAAGGCGAGGGCCCCGAGGTGGAAGAACTCCGGCACACCGTACGCGTCGGAGCTGTACAGCAGTTTGCGGAACGGTGTGATCTCCAGGGCCTCCGCCAGGACCGCACCGGCCCGGGCCGGGCCGACGTGGTGGAGCGTGAGGCCGACGTCGAGATGCACCTGCTCGAAGACCGCCGCGAGGTACGCGGCCTGCCGCTGGTAGGGCCAGCAGTGCAGCAGCAGGACCGGGATCGTCCCGGCGGTCAGGTGCAGCCAGTCCGTGAGGAGGGCCGGGTCGGCCCGGTGCAGCCGGATGTCGCTGTCGCCGAACCCGGTGTGCAGCTGGAGCGGCAGGCCGAGGTCGACGGCGGTCCACAGCAGGTGCCGGACCAGGACCGGGTCGTCCAGGCGGCCGCCGCGGGCCGTCCAGTGCCGGGCGGCGCCGGTGACCTCCGCGTCCGAGGGGCGGGCCGGGTCCAGGCCGAAGCCGGTGCGATAGGCCGCCACCGACTTCACGGCCACCACGCCCGGCCGCCGTACGGCGTCCAGCGCCGCCGCGCGGAAGGCGTCGGCGTAGGCGTCCGGCTCGATCCCCGCGGCCCGCACCGACTCGGCGACGCTCTCCAGCCGCACGACCTCGTACGCGGACCCGCCCGCGGCCTCGGCGACCTCGCGCGGGGTGGTGAGCCGGTCGGGGGCGAATCCGGTGTCGACACAGAAGACGTCCGTGCCCGAGACGCTCAGGAAGCGCCGCTGCACCTCGCGCCAGCCGAGCTCCGAACGCCGGGCCAGGTACTGCTCGACGGGGGCGTGCCGCGGCAGGTCCAGCAGGGGAGCGCAATGGCGGCGCACGGCCACGCCCGCGGGACTGTCGAAGGGCGAGACGCCCGGCCACGCGTCGCCCTCGGTGAGGAGCGGCTCGAAGGCCTCCCGGCCGAGATCGGCGGCCACCGTGCCGTGGCAGTGGTGGTCGACCAGGCTCAGGGCGTCGAGCGCTTCGCGGACCGCGCCCACGTCAGTACTTCCACCGGTACGCCGCCGCCACCTGGTCGTCGTCGAGACCGGCGACCGACGCCAGCTCTCCCCGCCGAACGGCGATCACCGCGTCGGCCAGGACCGGGCCGAGGGCCGCCCGCAGCACGTCGTCCCCGCGGAACTCTTCGACGGCCTGCCCCAGCGAGACCGGCAGCCGCCGTACGCCCCGGGCCGCCGCCTCGGCCTCGCCCAGCCGTGCCGGGTCCCCGGTCGTCTCCCCGGGCAGGGCGGCGGACGAGGTCAGGCCGTCCAGCCCGGCGGCGATCAGGGAGCCGATCGCGAGGTAGGGATTGGCCGCCAGGTCCACGGGCTTGATCTCGACGTTCGCCGCCTGGTCGCGCAGGCCCGCGGTGCCCGTGACGACACGCAGGGCGGTCTCCCGGGTCTCGCGGCCCCACGCGGTGAACACCCCGGCCCACTGGGAGGGCCGGAGCCGCAGATAGCTGGCCGGGCTCGGCGCGGTCACGGCCGTGAGACCGGGCAGGTGGGCGAGGAGGCCGGCCGTGACCGACTCCGCCTCGGCCGTCATGCCGTAGCGGCCCTCGCCGCCGGAGTGCAGATTGACCCCGTCGCGCCAGGCCGAGAGATGGACGTGCCCGCCGTTGCCGACGCCCTGCCCCACGACGGCCGGGGCGAACGAGACGCGCAGCCCGTGCCGCCTGGCCACCGCGCGGACCGTCTGCCGCACCAGCACGCTGCGGTCGGCCGCCGCCACCGGGTCGACGGCACCCACCGAGATCTCGAACTGCCCGGCCGCGTACTCGGGATGGACCTGTTCCACATCGAGCCCCTGGGCCGCGCACGCCGCCAGCAGGTCGGCGGCGTAGTCGCTGAGCTCGACCTGCCGCGCCGCCCCGTACGCCGGACCGGTCGTCGCGGGCACGAACGCGTCACCGTGCGCGTCCCCGCGGGCCAGGGTCCACTCGACCTCCACGGCCGCCTTGAACGTCAGGCCGTGCCGCTCGGCCGCCTCGGCGACGATCCGGCGCAGGAACGTGCGCCCGCAGCCGGGATGCCGCTCCCCGTCCTGTGTGACGCGGTCGACCGGCGCCCACGCCCAGCCGGGCTGCCCGGCCAGGACCACGAGCTGGTCGAGGTCCGGGTAGAGGCGCAGATCGCCGTCGGGGGAGCCGAGGACGTCGGTGGTGACGATGGAGTCGTTCGCCAGGAACGTGTCGAACACCGGGGACATGCCGACGCCCCAGGCCGCGGCGGAGGCGAGCCGGGCCGTCGGGATCGTCTTCACCCTGCCGATGCCCGCGGTGTCGACGTAGGACAGCACGACGCCGTGCACACCCCGCCCCGACAGCTCGCCGCTCAGCGCGGTGGCCCGCTCGACGTCGCCGGGACGGCCGCCGGGCACCGGATCGGCCAGGGTCGTCATACGTCCTCCTGGATACGTCCTCCTCGACGGGACGGTCGCCGGGCGTCAGGCCTTCACGGCCACCGCGCCGTACTGCGGTACCAGCACGGCCGAGCCGGCATCGGCACGCCACTGCCCGCACGACACCATGCCCGGCTCGAGCAGCTCCAGACCTTCGAAGAACGCGGCGATGTCCGCGCCGCTGCGGGCGGTGATCGGGGGAGTGGCGTTCTCGTTCCAGAACTTCATGGCCGGGATCTGCCCCGCGCCGCCGAGCTCGTCGTCGAACGTGGGGTGGGTGAGGACCAGGTAGCTGCCGGAGGGGACCGCGGCCATCACGCGGCGCACGATGTCCAGGGCCTTCTCCGTGTCCAGGACGAAGTTGAGGATGCCCAGCATCATGACGGCGACGGGCCGGGTGAGGTCGAGGGTGTGCCCGGCCCGTTCGAGGATGGCGTCCGGGTCGTGCACGTCGGCGTCGATGTAGGCGGTGACGCCGTCGGGGGTGCCGGTCAGCAGGGTGCGGGCGTGCACCAGCACGATCGGGTCGTTGTCGACGTAGACGATCCGGGAGTCGGGCGCGAGCCGCTGGGCGATCTCGTGGGTGTTGTCCGCCGTCGGCAGCCCCGTGCCGATGTCGAGGAACTGCCGCACTCCGCGCTCGCCGGCCAGGAACGACACGGCCCGGCCCAGGAAGTCCCGGTCCGCCCGGGCGATGTCCCGGATGATCGGGAACATGCCGGCCACCTGCTCGCCGACCTTCTGGTCGACCTCGTAGTTGTCCTTGCCGCCGATCCAGTAGTTCCACACGCGCGCGTTGTGCGCCACACCGGTGTTCAGCCTCGCCGAGCCGCTCGGCGGGGTGTGGCTCTCACTCACGTCTCTTCCTCTCCTCGCACGAGCGACCGGTACCGGTCATCGCCGCCATTGTGCCGCTCCGATGATCACCTGTCCCGGGAATCGGCAGAGCCGGCCGGGCCGTCGCCGGTGCGCGCTGCGGGGGAGGGCCGCGGACCGTGTCAGTCGACCTCGCCGGGGTTCGGGGAGGGCGTCCTGCCGGCCAGTACGTCCTGCAAGCGCTGGGTACCGAGCCGCACCGCCTGCTGGACGGAGTCGCTCTCGCCCCCGTCGAGCCCGCCCGCCGTGACGGTGATCGCGTGGTCACCGACGCGTACGGCGGCGACGTCCAGGGTCAGCGTGGCCTGCGCGCCCCCGGTCCGGCCCCGCACGGTCACGCGCAGGCCCTCACGGGCGTCGCCCGCGCCGGGCAGCGAGGCCTCGACGACCTGGACGGTGCGTTGTTCGCCGTCGTCGGTGACGGTGAACTGGTCGCACTTCTCCGGCAGGCTCGCCATCCAGTTCAACGAGTCCTGAGGGTCGGTCCGTTCGTAGGAGGCGACCTGGTACAGCAGGCGCGAGTCGCCCTGCTCGAAGCCGCGCAGCTCGGACGCCCCGGACGGTCTGCCGAGCAGATCGTCGTCGAAGAGGGAGTCGAGGAGTCGCTGGCAGTCGGCGGCCTGGGCCTTGGCGGTGAGGAAGTCGGAGACGTCGACCGTGCCGATGAGCAGGCTGTCGTGCCAGTTGTCGGCCTCCGTGTCCTTGACCTGGGTCCAGTCGTCCTCGATGTCCGCCTCGGTGATCAGCGCGGCCCGTGCGCCGTCCGTGGTGAGGGTGGCGGTGGGATAGGGGGTCTGCCGCTCACCGGCGACCTGCGACGCGGTGACGCCCGGGACGCGTGAACCGTCGTCGCCGCCGTCGTCGTCCGAGCAGGCGGCGGTGCCCAGCAGCGTGCCTGCCGCCAGGGCGCAGGAGAGAGCGCGGACGAGCCGGTACGGACGACGGGTCATCGGGAGTGCCTCCTGAGAACGTGGATGTCCTCAGCGCATCACCGGTACCGAGGGCCCACCACCGGCACCGGACTGTTCGGGTGAGCGCCGCCCGCGGCACGGACGCCTCACGCTCCGGCCCGGGCATACCCGTTCTGCCAGGCCCAGGCCGCGATCTCGACGCGGTTCCGGGCGGCCAGCTTGAGTTGGACGCTGGACAGGTGCGTCTTGACCGTGGAGAGGGAGACGTACAGTTCGGCTGCGATCTCGGCGTTGGTCCGGCCGAGGGCGACCAGGCGGACCACGTCCAGCTCGCGCTCGGTCAGCGGCTCCCGGAGCGGAGCGGAGGGGGCCGGAAGCGCCGGCCGTGGCGCGGTGTCGGCGGCCGGCGGCGCGGTGACGTGCTTGAGCAGCCGGACCGTGACCGAGGGGGAGACCAGCGAGTCGCCCGCGGCGGCGGCCCGGACGGCCTCCGCGAGAAGGGTCGGCCCGGAGTCCTTGAGCAGGAATCCGCAGGCGCCGCCGCGCAGCGCGCCGTACACGTACTCGTCGAGGTCGAAGGTGGTGACCACGACCACCCGCACCGGGTCGGCGACGTCCGGCCCGGCCAGCAGGCGCGTCGCCTCCAGCCCGTCCAGTCTCGGCATCCGGATGTCCAGCAGGCACACGTCCGGCCGCTCGCGCCGGGCCAGCGCCACGGCCTCCTCGCCGTCGCGGGCCTCGGCGACCACCGTGATGTCCGGCTGGGCGTCGAGGAAGAACCGGAATCCGGTACGGACCATGTCCTGGTCGTCCGCGATGAGCACCCGGATGGGAGCGCCGCGGCGGCCGGGGTCGCCGGGCGGGCCGGAGGGGACGGGCTGGCCGGGGGTCGTCATGGGTCGATCATGCCTCAGGGCTTGGGACAGGGTTCGGGGCAGGGCTGCGGCGGAGGGGGCTTCATGCTCGCCCGCGGACCCGGGCGCGCGCCTCCGCCGAACGGCCAGGTCCGGGCGCCGGACCCTCGGTCGTTCGGCCGATCCCGCCGGCCAGGGCCTCGCATACCGTGAGCCGCATGAGATCCACCTCTCCCCGGGGCTGCGTGCGGGGCTTCGGCGTCGGCTTCCTGCTGGCGGCGTCGGTCTACGACCTGCTCGTCGCGCACGGCCTCCACACCACCGTCTGGCCGACGGTGACGGTGCTGCTCGTCGGGCTCGCCGCCGTACTGTGGCCGGCCGGCCACAGGCCCCTGTGGCTCACCCCGACGCTGCGCACCGCCGCGCCCGCCGTGGTCTCCGCGCTGTACACGGCGGCCGTGCTGCCGGCGGACCGCGCGGAGGCACCCTTCGGGCCGGGCGAGGTGGCGGTCCTGCTGAGCCTGCTGTTCGTCGCCGTACGTCACTGCCCGTGGCCGTGGGCCCTGGTGTGCGGGGTGCTCGACGCGGTCGCTCTGCTCCTGCTGCCGGTGCGGCACTACCGGTCGTTGCAGGGCGAGGTGCTGGCGTTCGCCCTGATCGGTCTGGTGCTGGTCGGGCTCACCGCCGGGCTCGCGGCGTACCTGCGCTCCCTTGACTACCGGCGCACCGTCGCCGTCAGCGAGACGCGCCGCGCCGAACGCGTCGCCATCGCCGCCGACCTGCACGACTTCGTCGCGCACCACGTCACCGGGATCCTCGTGCAGACGCAGATGGCACGCATGATGGCGGACCGGCAGCCGCAGGACCTGGACCCCGTCCTGGCCGGCATCGAGCGCGCCGCGACCGAGGCGCTGGCGTCCATGCGGCGCACGGTGGGCGTGCTGCGCGACACCGGCCCGGAGTCCGCCGACCGCCGTCCCGTCGGCGACCTGGCCGCGGTCACGGACCTGGTCGACGGCTTCGCGAGCCCGGCGCAGAGAACCGTCCTGCACCGTGACCCTGCCGTGTCCGACGACCTGCCGCACGAGGTGCAGGCGGCCGCCTTCCGGGTCGTGCAGGAGGCGCTGACCAACGTACGGCGCCACGCGGGCGACGCCACGGAGGTCGCCGTCCGGCTGGCCTGCCCCGGCGACCGGCTGGAGGTCACGGTGACGGACGACGGCCGCGGCGGCACCCAGCTCCCGGAGGCCGCCCACGGCGGCGGCTTCGGCCTGGTCGGCCTGACCGAACGTGTGACGGCACTGGGCGGCGAGCTGCGCGCGGGACCTCGCGGGGGTGTGGAAGGGGAAGCGGGCTGGCAGGTGACGGCGGTGTTCCCGGCAGGGAAGTAGTGGCGTCAGGGCTTCCGCGCGCTGTTCAATGAGACTGCACACACCGCCTGGGGACCCGAAAGGAGCCGCCCGTGTCAGCCGCCGTCGTGCCGCCCGTCGGGGCGCGTATCCGGCAGGCGCGTCTGGAGCGTGGGATGAGCCTGCGTGCGCTCGCACGAGAAGTCGGTGTGTCGGCGAGTCTCGTGTCGCAGATCGAGACCGGGAAGAGCCAGCCGTCCGTCAGCACCCTCTATGCGATCACGACCGTCCTGGGAATATCCGTCGAGTCCCTCTTCGACGCCCGGGCCTCCTCGCCGATGGCCGGCGTGAACCCGCCCGGCGCTGTCGTGCACGCCCTGGCCGCCTTTGCCGCCGACCCGGGGCGGCGGATCGGCCCGCTGGTCGGCGCGGGCGAGCGCGAGACGCTGGAGCTGGACTCGGGCGTCGTGTGGGAGCGCCTGGGCCGGGTGCCGGGCGCGGATGTCGACTTCCTGCTGGTGACCTACCGGCCCGGCGGCTCCTCCTCCGGCTCCGGCGCCCTGATGCGGCACTCCGGCACCGAGTACGGCTATCTGACCTCCGGCGAACTGATCCTCACCCTCGGTTTCGACGAGTACACCGTGCGCCCGGGCGACGCCGTCTCCTTCGAGTCGACGACCCCCCACCGCTACCGCAACGATGGAGAGGTACCGGCTGTCGGTGTCTGGTTCGTCTCCGGCGATGTTCAGTGACACTTGACACCCGCAGGACCCGGGCGTTCACTCCGAAGTGGGGGTGGTCGCCATGGCGATCCGCACATACGGCCCCAACGCCGTCGACTGGGAAGAGCGCATCGACCTGGACCGGCTGCGCGGACAGCGGCTGGCCCGGCTGCACGAGTTTCTGAACCGCTCCGAGCTCGGCGCGGTGCTCAGCTTCGACTTCGCCAACATCCGCTACATGACCGCCACGCACATCGGCACCTGGGCGATGGACAAGCTGATCCGCTTCGCCCTGCTGGTGCGTGACGGTGAACCCGTCGTCTGGGACTTCGGCTCCGCCGCCCGGCACCACCAGCTGTACAACCCGTGGCTCGACTACAGCGACGGCAAGGGCGGTCCGCCCACCGGAGCCCGGGCCGGCATCTCCACCCTGCGCGGCGCCTTCCACCCGGACGCGGGTATCGCCGAGGACGTGGCCGCCAAGATCGCCGCCGAGCTGCGCGACCACGGGCTGGCGAACGAACCGCTCGGCGTCGACGTCGCCGAGATGCCCGTCCTCGCCGCCCTGCGCGCCGAGGGCATCGACGTCGTCGACGGACAGCAGGTCTTCCTGGAGGCCCGCCGGGTCAAGACCGGTGACGAGATCGCCCTGCTCACCCAGGCCTGCGCCATGGTCGACGCGGCCTACGAGGAGCTCTACGGGTATCTGCGCCCGGGCGTGCGCGAGAACGAGTGCGTCGGTGTCGTGGCCAAGGTCCTGTACGACCTCGGCAGCGAGTACGTCGAGGGCGTCAACGCCATCTCGGGCGAGCGGTGTTCACCGCATCCGCACGTCTACAGCGACCGCCTGATCCGCCCCGGTGACCCGGCCTTCTTCGACATCCTGCACAGTCACCTCGGCTACCGCACCTGCTACTACCGCACCTTCGCCGTGGGCAGCGCCTCCCGGGCGCAACGGGACGCCTATGTGCGCTGCCGTGAGTACATGGACCAGGCGATCGCGCTCGTCCGGCCGGGCGCGACCACCGCCGACATCGTGCGGGTGTGGCCGCGTGCGGAGGAGTTCGGCTTCGCCGACGAGACCGCCGCGTTCGCCCTCCAGTACGGCCATGGCGTCGGCCTGTCGATCTGGGAGAAGCCGATCTTCAGCCGCCTGGTCTCCCTCGACCACCCCGAAGTCCTCGAAGAGGGCATGGTGTTCGCCCTGGAGACGTACTGGCCGGCCGCCGACGGCTGGTCCGCCGCCCGGATCGAGGAGGAGCTCGTCGTCACCGCCGACGGCTGCGAGGTCATCACCAAGTTCCCCGCCGAGGAACTGCTGGTGGCCGGGCGCAAGTACTGGACCGTGGGCGGTGAGCTGAACACCCGCCGGGAGGCGCAGTCCCATCTCAACACCTCTCGCGACGCGTCTCGTGACGACGGAGGGGACTGATGGACGCCGCCGGACTCCTCGCCTGCTACGAGCGGATGGCCGTCATCCGCCGTACGGAGAAGGCCGCCCACGACCTGTTCCTCCAGGGCCTGGTGAAGGGCACCACGCATCTCGCCGCCGGGCAGGAGGCGATCGCCGTGGGTGCGAGCGCCGCACTGCGCCCGGACGACTATGTGTTCGCCACCTATAGGGGCCACCACCATGCCCTCGCCCGGGGCGCCACGCCCGAGGAGTGCCTCGCCGAGTTGATGAGCCGGGCGACCGGGCTGTGCAAGGCCAAGGGCGGCTCCATGCACCTGACCAAGGCGGCCACCGGCATGCTCGGCTCGTATGCCATCGTCGGTTCCCATCTCCCGATGGCGGTCGGCGCGGCCTGGTCGGCGCGGCTGCGCGGCTCGGACCAGCTCGCGGTCGCCTTCTTCGGGGACGGCGCGACGAACATCGGTGCCTTCCACGAGTCGCTCAACCTGGCCGCCGTGTGGAAGCTGCCGGTGCTGTTCGTGTGCGAGAACAACCAGTACATGGAGTACACGCCGATCGCCGACGTCACGGCGGTGGCCCGGCCCGCCGCCGACCGGGCGCCCGCCCACGGCATCCCGGGCGAGGTCGTCGACGGCAACGACGTCGAGGCCGTCGAGGAGGCGGTGGCGCGGCTCGCGCGGCGGGCCCGGGCAGGGGACGGGCCCGCCGTACTGGAGGCCGAGACCTACCGGCACTTCGGGCACAGCCGCTCCGACCCGGCTGCCTACCGTCCGGCCGAGGAGGTCGAACGGTGGCTCAAGCACGACCCGTTGGACCTCGCCCGGGGACGGCTCGCCGAGCTGGGGACCGGGGCGGAGACGGTCGCGGAGGCCGACGAGCGGGCCCGGGCCCTCGTCGAGCGGGCCGTCGAGGCGGCGAAGGCCGGGCCCCCGCCCGATCCGCGGGAGGCGCTGACCGACGTGTGGGCGGACGGAGGTGCCGCATGGCGGACGTGATCACCTACCGGGAGGCCGTCGCCGAGGGCATCGCGCGCGAGATGCGCCGGGACACGTCGGTCGTGTGCCTCGGGGAGGACATCGCCGCGGCCGGGGGTGTGTTCAAAACGACCGTGGGTCTACTGAAGGAGTTCGGGCCCGAGCGGGTGTGGGACACACCCATATCCGAACAGGCCATCGTCGGCGCGGCGATGGGCGCCGCGATGACCGGGATGCGGCCCGTCGCGGAGATCATGTTCTCCGACTTCCTGGCCTGCTGCTGGGACTACCTCGCCAACGAGATCCCCAAGGTCCGCTACATGACCGGCGGCCAGGTGACGGTGCCGCTGGTCGTGCGCACCGCCAACGGCGGCGGGCTCGGCTTCGGCGCCCAGCACTCCCAGGCCACCGAGAACTGGGCCCTGACCGTCCCCGGCCTGAAGATCGCGGCACCGGCCACACCCGCCGACGTCATCGGCATGATGGCGGCGGCGATCCGCAGCGACGACCCCGTGGTCTTCTTCGAGCACAAGGCCCTGCTGGCCACCAAGGGACCGCCGCCACCGCCTGATCATGTCGTCGAGCTGGGCCGGGCCGCCGTCGTACGCGAGGGCAACGACGTCACGCTCGTCGCGCTCGCCTCGACGGTGCCCCTGGCGCTGAAGGCCGCCGACGTGCTGTCGGGGGAGGGGATCGAGGCGGAGGTGATCGACCTGCGCTGCCTGGTCCCGCTGGACGCCGCGACCGTCCTGGCCTCGCTGAGCAGGACCTCGCGGCTCGTCACCGTCGAGGAGAACCCGTACCAGGGCGGCTGGGGCGGCACCGTCGTCTCGATCGTCGCCGACGAGGGTTTCGGCCTGCTGGACGCGCCCGTGCGGCGGGTGGCGGGGGAGTGCGTCCCGCTGCCGTTCGCCGACGCGCTGGAGGAACAGGTCATCCCCACCGCCGACAAGGTCGTCACGGCGGTCCGCGAACTAGCCGCCTACTGAGCCGCCCATCGACGCTGCCCACCGACCCCGCACCGACACCTGGAGGAAGCGCGATGACCACAAGAACACTGCTGCGCTCCGGTCATGTGATCTCGATGGACCCCGCCGTCGGTGATCTGCCCCAGGGGGACGTCCTCGTCGAGGACGGCAGGATCGCGGCCGTCGAGCCCGAGATCAGCGCCGACGCCGAAGTCCTGGACATGAGCGGCCACATCGTGATCCCCGGCTTCGTCGACACCCACCGCCACACCTGGGAGGCGCCGATCCGGGGCGTCGCACCCGACGCCACCCTCGACGACTACTTCGTCGACATCCTCGACACCTTCGCACCCCTGTACACCCCGGAGGACGTCTACGCGGCCAACCTCGCGGGCGCGCTGGAATGCCTCAACGCCGGGATCACCACGCTCGTCGACTGGTCGCACATCAACAACACCCCGGACCACCCGGACGCCGCGATCCAGGGCCTGGCGGAGTCAGGCATCCGGGCGCAGTACGCGTACGGCAGCGCCAACACCTCCCTCGCCGACTACTGGTTCGAGAGCAAGATCGCGATGCCGGCCGACGACGTCCGGCGGATCCGGTCGACGCACTTCGCGTCCGACGACGGTCTGCTGACCATGGGCCTCGCCACCCGCGGACCCGGCTTCTGCGTCAACGAGGTCGTCGCCGCCGAGTGGGCCCTCGCCCGCGAACTCGGCATCCCGATCACCGTGCACGTGGCCATGGGGCGGCTGGCCGGCCGTTTCGGCATGGTCAAGCAGCTCCACGGCATGGGGCTCCTCGGCCCGGACACCACCTACGTCCACTGCTGCTACTTCAGCGAGGAGGAGTGGCGGATGGTCGCCGACAGCGGGGGCACGGTGTCCGTCGCACCGCAGGTGGAGCTCCAGATGGGGCACGGCTGGCCGCCGGTGATGCAGGCGATCGAGCACGGGCTGCGGCCGTCGCTCAGCATCGACGTCGTCACCACCGTGCCCGGCGACATGTTCACCCAGATCCGCGCGGCCTTCGGCGCCGAGCGCGCCCGCGTCAACGCCGACTGCTGGCAGGCCAACATGCCCGTCCCCAGCAACATGCTGACAGCGCGTCAGATGCTGGAGATCGCCACCCTCAACGGCGCCCATGTCGCAGGACTGGAGGACCGCACCGGCTCCCTGACCCCTGGCAAGCGCGCCGACATCGTCGCGATCGACGCCACCGCGCTGAACGTCGCGCCCGTGCACGACGCGGCGGCCGCGGTGACCCTGTGCGCGGACGTCTCCAACGTGGACACCGTCCTCGTCGACGGCGTGATCCACAAGCGCGACGGCAGGCTGGTCGCCGACACCGGGCGCGCGCTGCGGCTCGTCGCGGCGGCCCGCGACCGGCTCCTCGCGGCGAAGGAGACGAAGGAGGCGAAGGGTGAGACGGGGGAGAGGGCCCCGGCATGACGAACCATCTGGTGCGCCGCGCGGCCGGACTGCCCGAGCCGCCGTACGACGCCCTGGGCCACCGGCGGCGGACGCTGGTCGGCGAGGACGACGGCAGTGTGCACACCGGCTTCGGCCTGTGCGAACTGCGCCCCGACGGCCGTGTGCCCGCCCATGTGCACTCCTACGAGGAGAGCTTCCACCTCCTCGACGGAGCCGTGGTCCTCGACCTGCCCGAGGGCTCGTACCTCCTGGAGGAGGGTGACTACGGCCTGCTGCCGATCGGCGTCCCGCACGCCTGGCGCGGCGCCGGGGACACCGGCGGCCGCTGGGCGGACATGCTCGCCCCCGTGCCGCGGGCCCGCTACGGGTACGACACCCAGACGGTGCCCGACCTGCCCGTTCGCGACCCCGTCCGGGTCGACGTCCGCGACCCGCGCACCCGCTCCTTCGGTCATTTCGAGCCCGCCCAGATGGATCCCGGCAAGCAGTCCCAGGATCTGCTGGCCGTCACGGCGAGCATGCGCACCGCGCTGCTGGTCTACAGCGGCATCACCGTGAAGATGATGGTCGACGGCGACCTGGGCGCGGTCGGCTCGACGATGTTCATGGTGCAGTACGCGTCCGAGGGCGTCATCGGCACCCACGACCACCCCTTCGAGGAGACGTATCTGATCCTGGAGGGCGTCGCCGAGACCACCCTCGACGGCGAGCGGTACCGGCTGGAGCCCGGGGATCTCGCGTGGGCGGGCGCCGGCTGTGTGCATGGGTTCGTCAATGCCGGGCAGGGGCCCCTGCGGTGGCTGGAGACCCAGGCGCCGCAGCCACCGGCGCGGCACTCGTACCGGTTCACCAGGGACTGGGACTATCTGCGCCACGTGCTTGAGGAGGGGTCATGAGCAGTGTCCTTGTCGTCGGCGGCACGTCGGGCATCGGCCTCGCGTTCGCCCGGGCCCGCGCCGAGCGCGGCGACGAAGTCGTCCTGACCGGTCGTGACGCCCACCGCGCCGACCTGATCGCCAAGGAGTTCGGCGCCCGGGGCATCGCCCTCGACCTGGCGCGGCCGCTGGAGATCGCGGCGGCGCTGGCCGACGTGGGACGCGTCGACCATCTGGTGGTCGCGGGTGTCTCCCGGGACGACAACAAGGTGAACGAGTACGACATCGACGCCGCGCTGCGGCTGGTCACCCTCAAGCTCGTCGGCTACACCGAGGTCGTGCACACGCTGCGGGCCCGGCTGCACGACGACAGCGCCATCGTGCTCTTCGGCGGACAGGCCAAGGAACGCCCCTACCCGGGGGCGACGACGGTGGCGACGGTCAACGCGGGCGTCCGGGGCCTGATGAACTCCCTGGCCGTCGAGCTCGCTCCCGTCCGGGTCAACGCGGTGCACCCCGGCGTCGTCGGCGACAGCCCCTACTGGCAGGCCAAGCCGGAGAAGGTGCTCGACGTGCTGCGCACCGAGACGCCCACCGGGCGGCTGGCCTCCATGGCGGACGTGGTGGACGCGGTCGACTTCCTGCTGCGCAACCGGTCGGTCAACGCGGTGGAACTGCCCGTGGACGGGGGCTGGTTGCTGGGGTGAGCGGCCGGGCCGGACGGGGTCAGGCGGCCCGCCGCAGCGTGTCCTCGGCGACGTCCTTGTCCACCGCCGCCCGGACCAGCGCCGCGGCGAGGACGGCCGGGTCGGTCCGCCCGGCCAGTTCGACGAGACGGCCCGGGTCCTTCGGCAGCTTCAGCCGCTCTGCGCCCTGGAGGGCCTTGGCGTCGAGGTACGGGGCGGCCTCCGGCCACACACCCTGTACCTCGCGCAGGAAGATGTCGGCACCGGCCGGCCCCATCCCGGGGAATTCCTGGAGCAGGTGGCGCAGTTCGGACACCTTGCCGTCCGCCTCCCGGCGCAGGCGCCGCAGATCCCCGCCCCACCGCTCGTTCAACAGCTCGGCCCCGTCGCCGAGTTGGGTGGCCGTACGCTCGTCGTAGCGCCGGTAGCCGCCCCGGCCGAGCGCGTCCACCCGCTCCTGCCAGTCGGCCTCCGCCATGCGGCGCGGGTCGCGCAGCCCCGCCTCGTGCAGGGCACGGGCGGTGGCCAGCGCGATCGAGCCGCGGATGCGGGCGCTGAGCAGATGGGCCAGCACCAGCAGCCGGTACAGCGGCTGAGGGGTGTCCTTCAGCCGGATACCCGCCTCGTCCGCGTACGTCCGGCCGTGCGCGCCGAGCAGTTCGCGCACGACGCGCTCCTGCCGGTCCACGCCTACCCCTTGAGGGGATCGTGGCCGACCGTCATCAGCCGGCGCCGGCGGCGCGTGTCCTCGGCCGTCACCTCGGGCATCGGCTCGTTCTCCAGGTCCACCTGCGAGGTGACCCTGTCCACGACGTTCCGCATCACGCGCAGATCGTCCTCGGTCAGGTCGGTGCGCCGCTTCTGCAGGATCGCCAGGACGTGCTGTCCGGTCTCGGTCCCGGCCTGCTCGGGCAGCGGCTCCGCGTCCTCGTCGGCGTCCCGCATCCGCAACCAGGCTGCGAGCTCCTGGGAGGTCATGTTCACCACGCGGTGGAAGTCCTCCCACAGCGCGTCGAGTTCAAGGGCGTCGGTCATCACATGCCCCTTTCCGTAAGTACGTGCGTGCCGGTCAGCCCTCGCGGGGGACGTTCTCGGCGTCGAACATCCACCGCTGCTTCTCCAGCTCGGCGGTGATGCTGATTAGCAGGTCCTGAGTGACCAGGTCGGCCTTCTCGGTCGCGTCGATGCGCTCGCGCAGCCGGCCGATGGCGTCCTGGAGGGACTCCACCATGACCTGCACGGCGTCCGAGTCGCGCACCCAGCCCTCCTTGGGGGCGGGCAGCGTGAAGGCCTTGGCGATGGTCTCGGGCCGGCCGTCCGGCGGGACGCCGAGCGCAGCGGACCGCTCCGCCACCGTGTCGGCGAAGCTCCGCGCGGCCGAGACCACTTCATCGAGCTGGAGGTGGATCGACCGGAACCGCGGTCCGACGATGTTCCAGTGCGCCTGCTTCCCGATCAGCGAGAGTCCGAGCAGATCCACCAGAGTGTCCTGGAGTGCCTCGCACGAGACCCGGCGGGCCTCGTCGGGCAGTGTGCTCCGCACAGCCGTCATAGGGCGCTTCTCCTCCTCGCGTCGTTCCTCGTGGTCCGGAGCAGTGCGTCGCGCTCCTCCTCGCAGGTCCCGCCCCACACGCCCGCGGCCTGGCCGCTGCTCAGCGCGAAGCTCAGGCACTGGTCGGTCACCGGGCAGCGCGCACAGATCCGCTTCGCGGCGTCGACGTCCCGCAGGGCCGGGCCTGTCGTGCCCACGGGGAAGAACAACTCGGGGTCCTCGTCCACACAGGCGGCGCTCCGCAACCACTCCATGAACGCGCGGGTGCCCCGGCCCCCCTGGGGCAAACCCCGATGCGGAAGCACACAGGCCGGTTGTTCCGGCCTGCGATAACGCCCTCGGGGGGCACTTCTGCCCCGGAATCTTCACAGGCGGCGGGCCAAGGGTCTATAGTCCGAAACTAGCAGTGCTAATTAAGCGGTGTGAGGAGTCCTCTCGTGCGTCCCGTCCACTTCGCGGCCGCCCGCCGCACCCCCATCGGCAAGCTGCGGGGTTCCCTCTCCTCGGTACGGCCCGACGACCTCGCCGCGACCGTCGTCCGCGCCCTGGTCGCCGACGCGCCGGCACTCGACCCGGCCCGGATCGACGACGTCTACTGGGGCGCCGCCAACCAGGCCGGCGAGGACAACCGCAACGTCGCCCGCATGGCCGCGCTGCTCGCCGGTCTCCCCGAGTCCGTGCCCGGCGCCACCGTCAACCGCCTCTGCGCGTCCGGCCTGGAGGCCGTGACCACGGCGGCCCGCACCATCGCCGCCGGCGAGGCCGACATCGTGATCGCGGGCGGCTCCGAGTCGATGAGCCGCGCCCCCTTCGTCCTGCCCCGCCCCGACGAGGCCCTGCCGCACCGCATCGAGACCGCCGACACCCGCCTCGGCTGGCGCCTGGTCAACCCCGCGATGCGGGATCTGCACGGCCTGCTCTCCATGGGCGAGACGGCGGAGGAGGTCGCCGCGCGCTACGGCATCCCGCGCGAACGCCAGGACGACTTCGCCCTGCGCAGCCACCAGCGCGCCGCCCTCGCCCGCAAGAACGGCCACTTCGACGACGAACTCCTGCCCGTGGAGCGCCCCGACGGGGTCGTCGTCGACACCGACGAGTGCGTCCGCGAGGACACCTCGTACGAGAAGCTGTCCCGGCTGAAGCCGGTCTTCCGGGACGGCGGTACGGTCACCGCGGGCAACGCCTCCCCGATGAACGACGGCGCCGCAGGCCTCCTCCTGGTCAGCGAGGACGCCCTGCACGAGCTGGGCCTGGAGTCCCTGGGGCGCTACGTCGCCGGAGCCTCCGCGGGCGTCCACCCCGACGTCATGGGCATCGGCCCGGTCCCCGCCACCCGCAAGGTACTGACCCGAGCCGGCTGGAGCATCGGCGACCTGGAGGAGGCCGAGTTCAACGAGGCCTTCGCCGCCCAGGCCCTGGCCTGCGTCGACCAGCTCGGTATCGACCCCGACCTGGTCAACCCGAGCGGCGGGGCCATCGCCCTCGGTCACCCGCTGGGCTGCTCGGGCGCCCGCATCCTGACCACGCTGCTCCACCGGATGCGCCGCACCGGGTCGGGGCGGGGCCTGGCGACGATGTGTGTCGGGGTGGGGCAGGGGAGTGCGGTGCTGGTCGAGCGGGCGTAGCAGCCCGGGCGGGGTCAGCCGCCGAGCGCGACCGGGCCGAGGCCGGCCGGCAGCCGGCGCACGGCCAGCGCCACGGCCTCCCGCGCCGTGGTGAACAGGCCGAGGTCCGGAGTGACGAAGCCCCGGCCCACTCCGTACGTGCCGTCGCTGCCCGCGGTCAGGCACGGCCCCATGAAGGTCAGGCCCGGCCGGGTGGTGGTCGAGAAGCGCAGCGCCCAGTGACTCGTGAACGGGTACAGCGCGCGCAGCGCCGGCTCGGCGTACGCCGCCTCGATCAGGGCCTGGTACGCCTCCTGCCAGGCGTACTCCAGTTCGCTCGCCTCCTGGAGCATGCCCCGCCACTCGGATTCCGTCAGGCGCGCGGGATCGTTGTCCGGCACCTCGAACCGGCCGCTCAGGTGCACGAAAGGCGCCGCCCGACGGATGTCTTCCAGGGCCGCGCCGTCGTGCCACGCCCGGGCCGCCCTGGCCACCTCCGCCAGGTCGTCCGTCCTGCCGTCGACGAGCGGCAGGCCCTGGAACCGGTCCGCGCCCCGGACCGACCACCGCCGTTCGTGCGTCCACGCGCTGACCTGCAGCGGCTCGCGGTAGGGGAGGGTGCCGGCCACCGTCGCGTGGAGCAGCGGAGCGGAATCCGGAGAGGTGACGGGGACGGCGCCCAGGCAGCCCCCCCGCTTCGGCCCGGAGCGCTGTGGCGAGGCTGCCGCGGGCGGCGACATCGGGGTACAGCACGGCGGGATCAGGAGGGGCGGCCACGGCGCCTGATTATGCCCGACCGGATGGTGCCCGACCTGCGAGACGGCCCTGCGAGTCCCGGTTCGTTGCACATAGCATCAGTGCTCGCATGAACACGATGACGCTCTGGCACATCACCGGCTGGGAGTTCGCCGCGCTCGCCTTCGCGGCCCTGCTCGTCGGTTTCTCGAAGACCGCCGTGAGCGGGGCCAACACGGTCAGCCTCGCCATCTTCGCCGCGGTGCTGCCCGCCCGTGCCTCCACCGGCGTGCTGCTGCCGGTTCTGATCGCCGGTGACCTGCTCGCCGTCGCGACCTACCGGCGGCACGCCCACTGGCCCACACTGTGGCGGCTGTTCCCGGCGGTCGCCGCGGGCGTCGTCGTCGGCACGGTGTTCCTGATGTGGGCGGGCGACGGGATCGTACGCACCTCGATCGGCGCGATCCTGCTGCTGATGGCCGGAGTGACGGTCTGGCGCAGGCGTACAACCGACGCGGAACAGGAGCCGGAGCCGGAGTCGGTCACCAGCCGGGCGGGCCGGGTGAAGGCCCGCTCCTACGGCGTCCTCGGCGGCTTCACCACCATGGTCGCCAACGCGGGCGGCCCGGTGATGTCGATGTACCTGCTGTCCGCGGGCTTCCGCAAGCTCGGCTTCCTCGGCACGTCGGCCTTCTTCTTCCTGATCGTCAACGTCTCCAAACTGCCCTTCAGCGCCGGTCTCGGTCTGATCGACGGCCGTTCCCTGCTCCTCGACCTGGCGCTCGTGGTGTTCGTCGTACCCGGCGCGGTCTTCGGCAAGTGGGCGGTCAACAAGATCAACCAGCGGCTGTTCGAGCAGCTGGTCATCGCGGCGACCATCGCGGGCGGACTGCAGCTATTGCTGCGCTGACGCGCACCTACCGCCGTGCTGAACCCCGCAGGAGCCCGGGAAGGTCCGCGAAGGAGTCGATCACGTGGTCGGGCGTGCCGTCGGCGGCCCGGAGGTCCTCCGGCTGGAACTTGCCGGTCCGGACGAGGACCCCGGTGATCCCGGCCCGCTGCGCCGCGAGCACGTCGGACTCGACGTCGTCCCCGACCATCAGGGCCTCGCCCGCACCGGCGCCCAGCCGGGCGAGCGCCGCCTCGAAGAACGCCCGGGCCGGTTTGCCGGTGATCTCGGCCTCCACCCGGGCGGCCTGCTCCAGCCCGGCCAGGAACGCCCCCGAGTCCAGCCGCAGCCCTTCGGCCGTACGCCAGTACAGGTTGCGGTGCATCGCCACCAGCCGGGCCCCGCGCTGGAGATGCCCGAAGGCCCGGTCCAGCGCCGCGTAGCCGAACTCCGGACCGGCCCCGCCGATCAGCACGACATCCGGCGCGGCATCCGGCACGGTGGAGGAGTCCGCCGCGTCGACGACGGTCACACCGTCGAGGTCCTCCGTGATGTCACCGCTGTTCAGCAGGGCGCACCGGGCGCCCGGCCAGTGCTCGGCGAGGTGGGCGGCGGTGGCGGCGGGCGCGGTCAGGATGTCCTCGGCGGACACCGGGAACCCCGCCTCCGCGAGCGTCCCGGCGATCGAGGCCCGCGTCCGGGACGTCGTGTTGGTGACCAGCAGCACGGCGAACCCGGCGTCCCGGATCTCTCTCAACGCCTCCACGGCCCCCGGCAGGGGACGCCACGAGACGGTCAGCACCCCGTCGATGTCGACGAGCACGGCACGCACGGACTCCATGCCTGGACGATAACCACGGTGAGCCGTGTCCGCCGGTCGGTAGCCGGGGCGGGGCGGGGCGGCAGCCGCCCGTCCCGCCGTGATGGTCACGCCGTACTGGTCGCCAAGACCTTCGCCGGCCCGCCCGGCAGTCCGTGGCTCAGGTCCTCCACCAGCAGCCGTTTCGCGATCGCGTCGACCGCGATCCGCAGGTCGCCGTCCGAGGGGCGGTCGATGTCCTGCCCCAGCCGGTCCTCCAGCCAGGAGGCCCAGGCCCTGCTGATGACCGCGGCCTCGCGGGCGCCGGCCTCCGTGTGGGAGAGGAGGGAGCCGTCGCGGGTCAGGAACCCCTCGTCGACCATCCGCTCGAAGACCGGCAGCAGCACCTCGGGCGGCATCCGGCGCCGCGCGGCGATCAGCCCGAGACTGGCATGACCGACCAAGCGCGTGAACAGCTCGACCTGCATCACCGCCCAGGCACCCGCCACGTCGAGCCGGGTGTCGGACTCCCGGACGATCCGCCGTGTGGTGTCCAGGTCCGTGCTGCCGATGATCTTGCCTACGGCGGCCTCCAGCACCCGCTGCGAGTCCGCGCCGTGCGGGGAGGCGAAACCCTCGCCCATGTCGGTCGACCCCGTCCGCGCGGTGTCGCGCAGCCGGACCTGCTTGAGGAACAGGGCGACGAGAAAGCCCAGTGCGGCGACCGGCACCGTCCACAGGAACACGGTCTGGAGGGTGTCGGCGTAGGCGTCGATGATCGGGCCGGCCGTGGCCGGCGGCAGCTCGTGCACGCCGTCAGGGCTGGTCGCCGCCCTGGCGACCATGTCCGGCTCCACGCCACCGGTCCGCGCCGCCTGCGCCACGCCCTCGCGGAGGTTGGGCGCCAGCGCGTTGGTGTAGATCGTCCCGAAGACGGCCGTGCCGAACGAACTGCCCAGCGTACGGAAGAAGGTCACCCCGGAGGTCGCCGTGCCCAGGTCGGCGTAGTCGACGGTGTTCTGCACCGCGATCGTCAGCACCTGCATGCACAGACCGATGCCGGTGCCCATGACGAACATGTACAGCGACTCCAGCCCTGCGCCGGTGTCCGGCCCCATGAGGGACATCAGGAACAGACCGGCGCCCATCACCAGCGCGCCGACGATCGGGAAGATCCTGTACCGCCCGGTCCGGCTGACGACGCTGCCGCTGAAGACCGACGCGATGAGCAGCCCCGCCACCATCGGCAGCGTCCGCACGCCGGAGACCGTGGCCGAGTCACCGTCGACGTACTGGAGATACGTCGGCAGATACGTCAGCGCGCCGAGCATCGCGAAGCCGACGATGAAGCTCAGTACCGAGCAGACGGTGAACACCGGATTGGCGAACAGCCGCATCGGCAGCATCGGTTCCCGCGCCCGGGTCTCCACCCAGCAGAACAGGCCGAGTGCGATCACCCCGCCGACGAACAGGGCGATGATCACGCCCGAGCCCCACGCGTACTCGTTGCCGCCCCAACTCGTCGCCAGGATCAGGGCGCTGGCGCCGACCGCGACGAGCGCGATGCCGAGGTAGTCGATGACCGGCCGGGAGACCGACTTCACCACCGGAATGGTCCGGGCCGCCGCCAGGACGACGACGACCGCGATGGGCACGTTGACGTAGAACGCCCACCGCCACGTCAGATGGTCGGTGAACAGCCCGCCGAGCAGCGGCCCGATGACGGTGGACACACCGAACACCGCACCGATCGCGCCCTGGTACTTGCCGCGCTCGCGCAGCGGGATCACATCCGCGATCAGCGCCATCGACGTGACCATCAGCCCACCCGCGCCGATGCCCTGCATCGCCCGCCAGGCGATCAGCAGCGACATGTTGGTGGCCAGACCGCACAGGAACGATCCCGTGACGAACACGATCGCCGAGACCTGGAAGACCACCTTGCGGCCGAACAGATCGCCGAACTTGCCGACCAGCACGGTCGCGACGGTCTCCGCGAGCAGGTACGAGGTGACCACCCACGACATGTGGTCCGCCCCGCCCAGGTCCGAGACGATCGTCGGCAGAGCGGTGCCGACGATGGTCTGGTCGAGGGCCGCGAGCAGCATCCCCAGCATGATCGTCACGAAGACGACGTTGCGTCGACGGGTGTCCAGCACCGGGGGCTGGGAGGCGGGCAGTGCGGTTTCCTCCACGACGGTCACGACGTCACCTTCACACCTGTGGGCTACGTGCGCATGCCAGAACGTCCGCACGGGTGCCCGGTGATGCGCGCCCCAGTCGTGTCAGGCGCGGGGGTGCCGACGCAGCAGATACGTGTCCATGATCCAGCCCTTGCGCTCACGAGCCTCGGCGCGCAGCCGCTCGATCCGGGGCGCGGCCTCGGCGATCGGGCCGGAGACGAGGATCTCGTCCGGCGTGCCGATGTAGGCGCCCCAGTAGATCTCGATGTCGTCGTCCGCGTACCGCCGGAAGGCCTGGTGCGCGTCGAGCATCACGACCACGTCGTCCACGCCCTCCGGGAAGCCCTCCGCGAGCCGCCGGCCGGTGGTGATCTGCACGGGCCGGGCGACCCGGTTGAGCCCCGTCCGATGCCGCGCGGCGAGCGCCGAGACGCTGGATATGCCCGGCACGACGTCGTACTCGAACTCCACCGCGCCCCGCTCCAGCACCTCCTCCAGGATCCCCAGCGTGCTGTCGTACAGCGCGGGGTCGCCCCACACCAGGAACGCGCCGGTCTCCTCCGCGCCGAGCTCCTCGCCGATCAGCCGCTCGTAGATCCCGGCGCGGGCGCTGCGCCAGTCCCCGACGGCGGTGGAGTAGCCCGCGCCACCGGCGGCCCGGTCCCGCTCCGGGTCACGGGCCTCGACGACCCGGTACGACGTCCCGTCCGGTATGTGCGCGTCGAGCATGTCCCGCCGCAGCCGGGTGAGGTCGGCCTTCACCTCACCCTTGTCCAGGACGAAGAACACGTCCGTGCTCCGCAGCGCCCTGACCGCCTGGAGGGTGAGCTGCTCGGGGTCGCCCGCGCCGATACCGATGACATGAATCTTCCGCACACCGACGAGTCTCCCGCACCGCACTGACAACGCCCGGCACGCCCCACTCAAGCCCACGCCTCGCACCGGTCTGCCTCTGCCGCCCTACGGGAGCTGCTCCTACTCCGCCTGCCCCGTCAGCGCCCCGCCTCCGCACCCCGCAACCGGGGCGCCCGAGCCCCCGCGTCGACCGGGCGGCCCTCCCGTTCCACCTCCTCGGCCAGCTCCCGTGCCCAGGCGGCGACGCTGCGGATGTCGATCCCGTGCGGCGTCGCCACCCCGGAGGCGGATGCCCACTCCTCGGCCGCGCCCGCGCCGCGCCGCAGCAGGCGCGCCCCGCCCGTGAGGTTGCCGCGGGCGGTGTGTGTCAGGCCGACCGCGAGCTGGGCGAGGCCGCGCCACAGCTCCCGTTCCCTGTCGGGGCCCGACTTCCAGGCGTCCTCGAAGACCTCGTGCGCGTGGAACGGTTTCCCCTCGTCCAGCAGTCGCTGCGCCTCGGCGACGGTCTCCCCCGGGGTGCGGACGACGCCCTCGGGCTGCCGTGGCACGCCCGGCGCGTCGTACGGCAGGGGCCGGCCGAGGCCGTCCCGCGGCCGGGCGTTGCGCGCCCGCCCCTCGCTGTCGCGGTCCCGGGCGTCGCCCGGCCCGCCCGCGGACGTGCTCCTCGTGTTTCCCGGATGCCCCGGGGTTCCCGCGGTTCCCGTGCTTCCTGTGTTCTCCGAGCTTCCCCTGCTGTCTGTGCTGCCCATACGGCGATTGTCCCGCGCCGGGGGCCGACTTTCGGCGCGGCCCGGGGTGTGGGGTAAAGTGCTGTTCGCGCGATCACGCGGTTCACCGTGATGCGCGCACCGGGACGTGGCGCAGCTTGGTAGCGCACTTGACTGGGGGTCAAGGGGTCGCAGGTTCAAATCCTGTCGTCCCGACGGTGCGAAAGGTCCCGCAGGCCGATGCCTGCGGGACCTTTTTTCGTTGTCTGGCCTTCTTGCCCCGCCGCACGCCCTTGACCTCAAGTGCGCTCCAAGCTGAAGACTCCCCTTCGTGCCCCGAGAGCCGGGGCGGCAAGGGAGGGAGCAACAGCCATGCGCTACCGCACGATCGGCACGGACCCGCGCACCCGCCGCGAGGTGAGCGTGCTCGCGCTCGGTGCGATGCTGTTCGGCTCGGTGACGGACGAGAAGACGTCCTTCGCCGTCCTCGACCGCTACGTCGAAGCCGGCGGGAACTTCATCGACACGTCCGACAACTACGCCTTCTGGGCCGACGGCGGCCAGGGCGGCCAGAGCGAGGAGCTCCTCGGCCGCTGGCGGCGCAGCCGCGGCATCGGAGACGAGATCGTCATCGCGACCAAGCTCGGCGCCCGCCCCCTGGCTCCCGGCACCAGCTACGTCGACAACCCCGAAGGCCTGTCGGCGAAGGTGATCCGGGAGTCCGCCGAGCGCAGCCGCGAGCGGCTCGGCGTGGCGAAGCTGGACCTGCTGTACGCCCACATCGAGGACCACAGGGTCCCCCTCCAGGAGACCGTCGAGGGGTTCGCCGGACTGGTCGCCGAGGGCACCGCAGGACTGCTCGGCGTCAGCAACCACGCGACCTGGCGGGTCGAGCGGGCCCGCGCCCTCGCCGCCGCGGCCGGACTGCCCGGCTACGAGGTGCTCCAGTACGCACACAGTCACCTGCGCCCCCGCACCGACGTACCCGAGGCCCTCTTCCCGGACGGCAGCCTCGGCCACGCCGGACCCGACCTGCTCGGCTACCTGAGGGCCGAGCCCGGCCTGACCCTGGTCGCCTACTCGCCCCTGCTGAAGGGCGCCTACACCCGCCCGGACCGGCTGCCCGCGGACTTCGACCACCCGGGCACCCCGGCCCGGCTGGCGGTGCTGCGGGACGTGGCCCAGGAAACCGGGGCGACCGTCAACCAGGTGGTGCTGGCCTGGCAGATCGGCGGAGAGCTGCCGATCGTGCCGCTGGCCGGGGTCTCCTCGGTGGCCCAGCTGGAGGAGAACCTCGCCGCGGTGGACCTGGAACTGACCGCCGAGCAGCGGGCCAGGCTGGACGCGGCGCACTGAACTCGTGGGACCGTGGAGGGAACCGGACATCCGGACCTCCGGAAGGAGCACCGGCCATGACCACCCACCCGGCCCACCCCGCCGCCCGGTCGATCAGGACCACCCCCGAAGGACTCATGTGGGAGCCCAGCGAGCGCTGGGTGCGCGGCCGCAAGGGCGACATCACCGTCGTCGACAGCCGGCACCCGGTCCTCGTCTGGGAACCCCACCTGCCCGTGCCGCAGTACGCCTTCCCGCACGACGACGTCCGCACCGACCTCCTCCGCCCGGCGCAGACCCCGCCCGCCGGCAAGCACACCGGTACCCGGATCTTCTACGACCTCGACGCCGACGGCGAGGTGCGCGCGAACGCGGCCTGGACGTTCCCCGCCGACGACCTGGCCGGCCACATCGCCTTCGAGTGGTTCCGGCGCACCGACACGGGCCTCGACCACTGGTACGAGGAAGAGGAAGAGATCTTCATCCACCCCCGTGACCCGCACAAACGCGTCGACGCGCTGCCGAGCAGCCGCCATGTCCGGGTCGAGATCGACGGGCAGGTGGTCGCGGACACCCATGCCCCCGTCCTGCTCTTCGAGACCTCCCTGCCGACCCGCTACTACTTCCCCCGCGAGGACGTCAGCCTGGACCTGTTCGACGCCACGGACCACAGCACCGGATGCCCTTACAAGGGCACCGCCGAGTACTGGTCCTGGCGCGGCGGGGGCGATGTGCCGCCCAACATCCTCTGGAGCTACCCCGACCCGCTGCCCGCCGTGGCGGCGATCCAGGGGCGCGTCGCCTTCTTCAACGAGGCCGTGGACATCACCCTGGACGGCGAGCGCCTGGATCGCCCGGACACGCCGTTCAGCCGGATGCTGCGGAAGGGGAGCCGCTCGTGAAGCCGTCGAGCAGGGCGTCGAGCCCGGCCGCGAGCCCCTCGGGGCCGCCCCGCTCCGCGAGCGCCGCCGCCGTCTCCCGCAGCGTCGGCAGCTCCCTGGCGGACAGGCGGTGCAGGCCGAGCCGGAAGGCGGGATCGGTCTCGTCCGGGTTGTCCACCACGGGGCGCAGCTCCACGGACACATAGCCGAGCAGCCACGCGGTGAAGGCCCGGAACACGGCGCAGGTGGTGGCCTCGTCGAACCCGGCCTGCCGCAGCAGCGCGAGCACCCGCTCGTGATCCCGCAGCACCGCGGCGGGCCGCCGGGCCAGCGGGACCGCCAGCAGCCGCGTGGCCAGCAGGGGCACCGCCTGCGGGTGCGCGAGACACACGTCGTAGGTCGCCCGCGCGACGCGGTGGAGTCCGGCCCGCCAGTCGGCGACCTCGTCCGCCACAGTGGCCAGCTTCTCCTCCAGCTCCAGGTACAGGGCCTCGACCAGCCCGTCGAGGAGGGCGTCCTTGCTCGCCGCGTACCGGTAGAGCGCCATGGCCTCCACACCGAGCTCGGCACCCAGGCGGCGCATGCTCAGGGCAGAGAGGCCCTCGCGGTCGACCAGTGCCAGAGCACTGACCAGTACCCGCTCCCGGCTCAGCCGGCCGTACCGGCCGCGGTCGCTGGCGCGCCGGGACGGGGCGGGCCCTTGCTCCTTCTTCATCGACTGGCCTCTCACGAAGCGGTCGGCTCGGGCCGTCGACCGGCCGCAGCCCTGTTGAGAGCAACAAATGCTCGTGAACAGGACAAATTTACGCCTTGAGGACACCGTCGGCGCCCTTTGGCCACCGAGGTCAAGAGAGGGGCGTTTCTCGTGGTCAGGAGTCCTGGGCGCAGCACTGTGTCCGGCGTAGGGTGGAAAGCGGCGAAGTGCACGACGGCGTAATCCGGATCATGAACGCACCCATTGAGGATTACGCCCTCATCAGCGATCTGGAGACGGCCGCCATGGTCGGCCGCGACGGGTCGGTCGACTGGCTCTGCCTGCCCCGCTTCGACTCCCCGGCCTGTCTGGCGGCCCTGCTGGGCACCGAGGAGAACGGACGCTGGCGCGTCGCCCCGGTGTCCGGCGGTCCCTGCACGCGCCGCTCCTACCGGACCGACACGCTGGTCCTGGACTCCGTGTGGGAGACCCCGACCGGCACGGTGCGGGTCACGGATCTGATGCGTCCCCGTACCGGAGTGCCGTGCATCGTCCGCCTCGTCGAGGGACTGTCCGGCACGGTCGACATGCGCAGCGAACTGCGGCTCCGGTTCCACCAGGGCCGCGTCGTGCCGTGGGTGCGGGAGGTCGGCCGCTGCTCCGTCGCGGTCGCCGGGCCGGACGCCGTCTGGCTCGGCGGCGACGGCCACGTGCGGGACCTGGGCGACCCGGACGCCACTGTCTGGGACTTCACCATCATGGCGGGGCGCCGCCTGGCCCTGACCCTGGCATGGACCCCGTCCAGCCGGCCCGCGCCGCCCGTGCCCCTGTCCGTCCCGGCGGAGACCGCCCTGAAGGAGACCGTCGACTTCTGGCGCCGCTGGGCAGCGCAATGCCGCTACCAGGGGCCGTGGCGCGAGGCCGTGTTGCGCTCCCTCATCACCCTCAAAGCGCTCACCTACGCCCCCACGGGCGGCATCGTCGCCGCCCCCACCACCTCGCTGCCCGGACGCCTCGGGGGCGAGCGCAACTGGGACTATCGGTACTGCTGGCTGCGGGACTCCACCAGCGCCCTGTCCTGCCTGCTGCGCAGCGGATACCGGGACGAGGCCACCGCCTGGCTGGACTGGCTGGTGCGTGCCCTCGCCGGCGACCCCGCCGACCTCCAGTCCGTCTACGGCGTCAAGGGCCAGCGACTGCTGCCCGAGACCGAGGCGCCCTGGCTGCCCGGTTACGAGGGCTCCCGGCCCGTGCGGTTCGGCACCTCGGCGGTGGACACCTTCCAACTGGACGTGTACGGCGAGGTCATGGACACGCTGTGGCTGTCGCTGCGTGCCGGCATTCCCATGCCGGCCCATGTGTGGGACCTGGTCGAGGCGCTCATGGGATTCCTGCTCCGGCACTGGCGCGAACCGGACCAGGGGCTGTGGCAGACGGGCGGACCGCGGCGGCAGTTCACGCACTCCAAGGTCATGACATGGGTGGCCGCCGACCGCGCCGTGCGCATGGGTGAACTGCTCGGGCGCAACGGTTCCGCCGGCGAGTGGCGGGCCATGCGCGAGGAGGTGCACCGGCAGGTCTGCAGGGAGGGCTGGGACGCCGCCCAGCGGTCCTTCGTGCAGTCCTACGGCGAGCCCCGGCTGGACGCCTCGGCCCTGCTCATACCCCGGGTCGGTTTCCTGCCCGCCCGCGACGAGCGGGTGCGCGGCACCGTGCGGGCCCTGGGCCGGCTCGGGCATGGAGGCTTCGTACGCCGGTACGCTCCGGGCGGCGCCGGGTCCGGGCAGGCGGACGGCATCGACGGCGCCGAGGGCACGTTCGTCTCCTGCTCCCTCTGGTACGCCGACGCCCTCGCCGCGACAGGGCGTCGACAGGAGGCCCGCGAGGCCTTCGAACGGGTCCTCGCCATCCGCAACGACGTCGGTCTGCTGGCCGAGCAGTGGGACCCGGACACCGGCCGTCAACTGGGCAACGCGCCCAAGGCGTTCAGCCACATCGCGCTGGTGGAGACGGCGTTCGGCCTGTCACGGCTACAGCCACCGTCGCCAACCCGGAACACTGCGCCTAGCCCTTCGTCTCCGGGCGCCGCGCGGACTCCACGTATCCGTCCGGGTTGAGCCGCTGGAAGCGCCAGGCGTCCCGGCACACGTCGGACAGGTCCCTCGTGGGGTGCCAGCCCCAGGCCCGTGTCACCGCCGTGGTGTCGGCGACCAGCTCGGCGACGTCCCCGGGGCGGCGGGGCGCGATGTCGTACGGCAAGGGTCTGCCGCACGCCCTGGAGAACGCGTCGACCACGTCGAGGACCGAACTGCCCGAGCCCCCTCCCAGGTTGTACACGTGCATGCCCGGTGCGCCGCCCAGGTGGTCGAGTGCCACGCGGTGCGCCTCGACGGCGTCCATGACGTGCAGGTAGTCCCGGACCCCGGTCCCGTCGGGGGTCGGGTAGTCGTCGCCGAACACGGGGAGCCGCTCGCGCCGGCCGACGGCCACCTGCGCGAGGTACGGCAGCAGGTTCTCGGGCGTGTGGCGCGGGTCCTCGCCGAGCAGACCGCTGGGATGGGCCCCGGCCGGCACGGGATAGCGCAGGCACAGCACGGTGTAGCCCGGATCGCGGCGGCAGATGTCGGCGAGGATCTGTTCGCAGATCCACTTCGAGGCCGCGTACGGCGTGCCGGGCCGGGCGGGCGTGGTCTCGTCGAGCGGGCCGCGCCCGGCGTCGCCGTAGACCCAGCAGGAGGACGGGTAGACCAGCCGGCGCACGCCGTGCTCCTGCATGGTCCGCAGCAGGGCGGTGGTGCCGCCGACGTTGGTGTCGTAGTACGCGACGGGCATCCGTGTCGACGCACCCCCCGCCTTGTGCGCGGCAAAGTGCACGACGGCGTCCACGGAGTGTCGGTCGAAGACGGCCGAGAGGGCGTGCCGATCACGGATGTCCAGTTCGTAGACGGCGCCGACGAAGCGGCCGGCGATCCGTTCCACCCGGGCGAAGACCTGCGGAGTGCTGTTGGAGTAGTTGTCGACCACGATCACCTCGTAGCCGTGGTCGAGCAGTTCCACGCAGGTGTGGCTGCCGATGAAACCGGCGCCGCCCGTGACGAGGACGGTCGAGGGTGCCCAGAAGGATCCGGGCCCTCGAGCGGTCGGCGACTGGTTCCTGCGGGCCATGCCAGTGACTCCCGCGTCGGGTCGGTCGGGTCGGCAACCGTATGTTTACGGTGTATATGTACGACTTTGCACCCGAATTCGGGGTCCGGTCAAGGCCTGACCAGCAACTGGAAGTCGAAGGTGTAGCGCGACGCCCGGTAGATGTGCGTCCCGTACTCGACCGGGCGCCCGGTGTCGTCGTACGCCGTGCGCTGCATGGTGAGCAGCGCCGCGCCCTCCTCCTCGTCCAGACGGGCGCCCTCCTCCGCGGTGGCCGCGCGGGCGCTGACGCGCTGCCGGGCGCTGTGCAGGGTGATGCCGGCCGAGCGCATCATCCGGTACAGGCCCGTCGACTCCAGGCGGGCGTCGTCGAGGTCCAGGAGAGACGCCGGCAGGTAGTTGCACAGCAGGGCGACCGGCTGGCCGTGGGTGCAGCGCAGCCGGTCCAGGACGGTGACCTCGCTGCCCTCCGCGACGCCGAGGGCGGCGGCCACGTCGCAGGAGGCCGGGACGACCTCGTGGCGGACGACCTGCGTGGTGGGCCCCTGCCCGGCCTCCTCCAGGTCGTCGTAGAGGCTGCTCAGCTCCAGCGGGCGCTTGACCTGGCTGTGCACCACCTGCGTGCCCACCCCGCGCCGCCGGACCAGCAGCCCCTTGTCGACGAGGGACTGGATGGCCTGGCGGACGGTGGGACGGGACAGGCCGAGGCGCACCGAGAGGTCGACCTCGTTGCCCAGGAGGTTCCCCGGGGCGAGGACCCCGTGCTCGATCGCCGCCTCCAGCTGCTGCGCGAGCTGGTAGTACAGCGGCACGGGACTGGCCCGGTCCAGGGCGAAATCCAGCGAGCTGAGCGCAGGCGCGGCCGCGGTACGTGCCCGGTCACCGGTCTTCGCCATGGACGAACCCCCTTCCGTGGGTCAGGAGTTGCTCGGGAAACCGAGGTTGATGCCGCCGGCGTCCGCCGGGTCCGGCCAGCGCGTCGTGATGACCTTGCCCTGGGTGTAGAAGGCGATGCCGTCGTTGCCGTAGATGTGCAGGTCGCCGAAGAGCGAGTCCTTCCAGCCGCCGAAGGAGTGGTAGCCGACCGGGACCGGGATCGGCACGTTGACGCCGACCATGCCCGCCTTGACCTCCAGCTGGAAGCGGCGGGCCGCGCCGCCGTCCCGGGTGAAGATCGCGGTGCCGTTGCCCCAGCGGGAGTCGTTGATCAGCTTGATGGCCTCTTCGTACGTCTCCGCGCGGACCACGCACAGCACCGGGCCGAAGATCTCGTCGCGGTACGCGTCCGCCGTCAGCGGCACCCGGTCCAGCAGGGAGACGCCGAGGAAGAAGCCGTCCTCGTGGCCGTCGACCGAGAAGCCCGTGCCGTCGACGACGACCTCGGCGCCCTGCTCGGCCGCGCTCGCCACGTACGACGCCACCTTGTCGCGGTGCTCGCGGGTGATCAGCGGGCCCATCTCGGACGCCGGGTCGTTGCCGGGACCGATCTTCAGGTTCTTCGCCCGCTCCGCGATCTTGCCGACCAGATCGTCACCGCTGTCGCCCACCGCGACCACGACCGACACGGCCATGCAGCGCTCGCCCGCCGAGCCGTAGGCCGCGTTGATCGCCTGGTCGGCGGCGTGGTCCAGGTCGGCGTCGGGCAGGACCAGCATGTGGTTCTTGGCGCCGCCCAGGGCCTGCACCCGCTTGCCGTGCTCGACGGCCTTGAGCTGGATGTACTTGGCGATCGGGGTCGAGCCGACGAAGGAGACCGCCTCGATGTCCGGGTGCTCCAGGATGCGGTCCACGGCCGTCTTGTCGCCCTGCACGACGTTCAGGACGCCGTCCGGCAGCCCTGCTTCGGAGGCCAGCTCGGCCAGGCGGAAGGAGGCCGAGGGGTCCTTCTCCGACGGCTTCAGCACGAACGTGTTGCCGCACGCGATGGCCAGCGGGAACATCCACATCGGCACCATCGCCGGGAAGTTGAACGGCGTGATGCCCGCGACCACGCCCAGCGGCTGGCGGATCGAGGCGACGTCGACGCGGGTGGAGACCTGCGTGGACAGCTCGCCCTTGAGCTGGACGCTGATTCCGCACGCGAGTTCGACGATCTCCATGCCGCGCGCGACCTCGCCGAGCGCGTCGGAGTGCACCTTGCCGTGCTCGGCGGTGATCAGTTCGGCGATCTCGTCGCGGTGGGCGTCCAGCAGCTCCCGGTACTTGAACAGCACCGCCGTGCGCTTGGCGAGCGAGGACTCCCCCCAGGACTCGAAGGCGGCCTTGGCGGAGGCGACGGCGGCGTCCACCTCGTCGACGGCCGCGAACGCGACCTGCTTCTCCTGGGCGCCGGTGGCCGGGTTGTAGACGGGGCCGAAGCGGCCTGAGGTGCCTTCGACGGGCTTGCCGTCGATCCAGTGGCTGATGGTCTTCATGGGGTGCAAGGGCCTTTCGTGGAGCCTGATTTCACGGGGAGTTCGCGGGGACTTCGCGGGTGTTCAGAGGTGGCGACGGCGTCCGGCGACCTGGCGGTCGTAGCGCTCGCGGGCCTCGACGGCGGCCTCGCGGGAGGCTGTCTCGGCGACCGGCACGTCCCACCAGGCCTCGGCCGGGGGAGCGGTCGGGGCCGGGTCGGTCTCGACGTACACGCACGTCGGCCGGTCGGAGGCACGGGCCGCGGCCAGCGCCTCGCGCAGCTCGCGCACCGTCTTGGCGCGCAGGACCTCCATGCCGAGGCTGGCCGCGTTGGCGGCCAGGTCGACGGGCAGCGGGGCGCCGGTGAAGGTGCCGTCGGCGGCCCGGAACCGGTAGGCGGTGCCGAACCGCTCGCCGCCGGTCTCCTCCGACAGGCCGCCGATGGAGGCGTAGCCGTGGTTCTGGAGGAGGACGATGTTGAGCGGCAGGCCCTCCTGGACGGCCGTGACGATCTCCGTCGGCATCATCAGGTAGGTGCCGTCGCCGACCAGTGCCCACACCGGCGTACCCGGGGCGGCCTGCTGGACGCCGATGCCGGCCGGGATCTCGTAGCCCATGCAGGAGTAGCCGTACTCCAGGTGATACTGGCGCGGGCTGCGGGAGCGCCACAGCTTGTGCAGGTCGCCGGGGAGCGAGCCGGCCGCGTTGATCACCACGTCGTCGTCGCCCACGGCCGCGTCCAGCGCGCCGAGCACCTGCGTCTGGGTGGGGACCGCGCTTTCGTCGTCGGCGCGGTAGGCGGCCTCGACGACCTCGTCCCAGCGCTCCTTGCCGGCGCGGTACTCGGCCTCGTACGCCTCGCTCACCCGGTGGCCGGAGAGCTCCTCCAGCAGCCTTTCGAGACCGGACCTCGCATCGCACACCAGCGTGTGCGCGGCCAGCTTGTGCGCGTCGAAGCCGGTGATGTTGAGGTTGAGGAACCGCACGTCCGGGTTCTGGAAGAGCGTGCCGGAGGCCGTGGTGAAGTCCGTGTAGCGGGTGCCGACGCCGATGACGAGGTCGGCGGTGCGGGCGAGGTCGTCGCTGACCGCCGTGCCGGTGTGGCCGATGCCGCCGAGGTCGGCGGGGTGGTCGTACCGCAGGGCACCCTTGCCGGCCTGGGTGGAGGCGACCGGGATGCCGGTGGCCTCCACGAACGCCTTCAGCGCCGCCTCGGCCTCGCTGTGGTGGACGCCGCCGCCCGCCACGATCAGGGGCCGCTCGGCCGACCGGATCGCCTCGACGGCCGCCGTCAGCTCCACCGGGTCCGGCGCGGGACGCCGTACGTACCAGACGCGCTCGGCGAAGAACTCCTCCGGCCAGTCGTACGCCTCCGCCTGCACGTCCTGCGGCAGGGCCAGGGTGACGGCGCCGGTCTCGGCCGGGTCGGCCAGCACGCGCATCGCCTGGAGCGCCGACGGGATCAGCGCCTCGGGGCGGGTGATCCGGTCGAAGTACCTCGACACCGGGCGCAGGGTGTCGTTGACCGACACGTCGGCCTCGACCGGGTGCTCCAGCTGCTGGAGCAGCGGGTCGGCGGAGTGCGTGGCGAAGTAGTCGCCGGGCAGGAGCAGCACCGGCAGCCGGTTGATCGTCGCCAGGGCGGCACCGGTGACCAGGTTGGTGGCGCCCGGGCCGATCGAGGTCGTCACCGCCTGCGCGGACAGGCGGTTGAGCTGCCGGGCGTAGCCGACCGCCGCGTGCACCATCGACTGCTCGTTGCGGCCCTGGTGGAACGGCATGACGTGCTCGCCCGCCTCCAGGAGGGCCTGGCCGACACCGGCCACGTTGCCGTGGCCGAAGATGCCCCAGGTCCCGGCGATCAGCCGGCGCCGCACGCCGTCCCGCTCGGTGTACTGGACGGACAGGAACCGCACCAGCGCCTGGGCGGTCGTCAGTCGGCGGGTGGTGGCGCTCATGCGGAGGTCTCCGGGGCGGTGTAGAGAGGGAGTCGGGGATCGACCGGCTGGTCCGGCCAGGTGTCGCGGACCCAGGCGTGGTCGGGGTGGTCGCAGATCAGCCAGGCGCGCTCGGCCTCCGGGCCCGCCATGACGTTGAGGTAGTACATGTGGTGGCCGGGCGTGGCCATCGACGGCCCGTGCCAGCCGTCCGGGATCAGGACGACGTCACCGTCGCGGACCTCCGCCAGCACGTCGGTGTCCCGGCCCGGGCCGGACGGGGAGACGCGCTGGTAGCCGAGGCCGGGGACGCCGTCGTGGCCCGCGAACTCGAAGTAGTAGATCTCCTCCAGCACGGACTCCTCGCCCGGCCGGTGCTCGTCGTGCTTGTGCGGCGGGAACGACGACCAGTTGCCGCCAGGGGTGATCACCTCGACCGCGATGAGCTTGTCGCACTCGAAGACCCCGGCCGCGCCGAAGTTGTTGACCTGCCGGGAGCAGTTGCCGGTGCCCCGCAGTTCCACGGGCACCTCGGAGGCGGGGCCGTAGCGGGCGGGCAGCCGGCGGGTGCAGCGCGCGCCGGTCAGCGCGAAGCGGCCACCGGCGGCGGACGTCACGGTCGCCCGGGCGTCGCGCGGTACGTACGCGAAGTCGCTGACGCCGCTGAAGACGTCCTTGCGGCCCTGGAGCTCGAAGGTGTCCTGGCCGAAGTCGTCCGCCGCGGCGACCGTGCAGCCGCCGCTCAGCGGGACGACGATCCACTCGCTGTCGCCGGCCTCGAAGGAGTGCGTGCCGCCCGGCGGCAGCTCCAGGATCCGCAGGCTGGAGTGTCCCCAGCCGGCCTTCTCGGGCGTGACGTCGACGATGTAGGGGCCACCGAGGGCCTTACCCGCGGGGAGGTGATACGTCATCGTGTGCCTTTCGGGTCACAACAGGCCGACAGAGCGACTCACAACAGACCGACGGCCGTGTCCACTGCCTCTTCCACGCTGCCCCCGGCCGGGTAGAGCAGCGAGCGCCCGACGACCATGCCCTGCACGGTGGGCAGGCGCAGGGCCTTGCGCCAGCGTTCGTACGCGCCCTCCTGGTCGCCGCCGACCTCGCCGCCGAGCAGCACGACCGGGAGCGTGGAGGTCTCCAGGACCTCGGCCATGTCGTCCGGGTCGTCGGTGACGGGCAGCTTCAGCCAGGTGTAGGCGGAGGTGCCGCCCAGCCCCGAGGAGATCGCGATGGACCGGGTGACGGCCTCGGCGGACAGGTCGTTGCGCACCTTGCCGTCGACCCGCCGGGAGATGAACGGCTCGACGAACAGGGGGAGCTGCCGGGCCGCCATGGCGTCGATCGCCCGCGCGGTGGTCTCCAGGGTGGTGAGCGAACCAGGGTCGTCGTAGTCGATGCGCACCAGGAGCTTGCCCGCGTCGAAGCGGAGCCGGGCGATGTCCTCGGCGCGGTGGCCGGTGAAACGGTCGTCCATCTCGAACGTCGCGCCGGCGAGGCCGCCGCGGTTCATCGAGCCCATGACGACCTTGTTCTCCAGCACCCCGAGCAGGAGCAGGTCCTCCAGGATGTCGGCGGTGGCGAGCACCCCGTCGACCCCGGGCCTCGACAGCGCGACGCAGAGCCGTTCCAGCAGATCGGCGCGGTTGGCCATGGCCAGGCGCCGGTCGCCGACCCCGAGGGCGCCGCGCGCCGGGTGGTCGGCGGCCACGATCATCAGCCGGCCGCTGTCGCCGATCAGCGGGCGGCGCACCCGGCGGGCCGCCGCCTCGGCGACGGCCTCGGGATTGCGGGCCCGGACCGTGGTGAGGTCGGGGATGCCGATGTTCAATTCAGGCTCCGTTCAGTGACTCGTGCTCGGCGACGACACCGTGGCGAGGAGGTTCTCGACCTCGGACTCGGCGGGCATCGCGGAGGAGCAGGCGAGGCGTGAGGCGACGAGGGCGCCGGCGGCGTTGGCGTGGCGCATGGTCCGCTCCAGGTCCCAGCCGGCGAGCAGGCCGTGGCAGAGCGAGCCGCCGAAGGCGTCTCCCGCGCCCAGGCCGTTGACGACCTCGACCGGCACCGGCGGCACCTCGGCCCGGGTGCCGTCCCGGTGCACGGCCAGCACGCCCTTGGGACCCTGCTTGACGACGGCCAGCTCCACGCCCGCCTCCAGCAGCGCGTCCGCGCAGGCCTGCGGCTCGCGCACGCCGGTGGCGATCTCGCACTCGTCGAGGTTGCCGACCGCGACCGTGGCGTGGCGCAGGGCCTCGCGGTAGTACGGGCGGGCCTCCTCGGGGTCGGCCCAGAACATCGGCCGCCAGTCGAGGTCGAAGACGGTGATGCCCGCCTTGTCGCGGGCCTTGAGGGCGGCGAGCGTGGCGGAGCGGCTCGGCTCCTCGCTCAGGCCGGTCCCGGTGATCCAGAAGATCCGGGCCCCGCGGATCGCGAAGAAGTCCAGCTCGTCGGTGTGGATCTCCAGGTCGGGAGCCTTGGGGCGGCGGTAGAAGTACAGCGGGAAGTCGTCCGGCGGGAAGATCTCGCAGAAGGTGACCGGCGTCGGGTAGGCGTCGACCGGGGTGACCCAGCGGTCGTCGACGCCGAAGGACGTCAGCTCCTCGTGCAGATAGGTGCCGAAGGGGTCGTTGCCGGTCCGGGTGATCACGGCCGTACGGCGTCCGAGGCGCGCCGCGGCGACCGCCACATTGGCCGCCGAACCTCCCAGAAATTTCCCGAACGTCTCCACCTGGGGCAGCGGGACGCCGGTCTGGAGGGGATAGAGGTCGACCCCGATGCGGCCCATCGTGATCAAGTCGAAATACTGGGCTGGCTCGGCCATGCGCGACCTCCTCGGGAAGCTGGGGATGCGGGTCCGGGGGCCTCCTGACACCGTGGGGCGTGGGTGACCTGGGACCTGCCGCCCTACAGGTGTAGGCGGCGGGGGACGGCCCTGTCAATAGTTTGTACTTACATTCGGACCTGCTTGTGAAATGATGTCTTAACAAAGTATTGACAGCGGGCGCGGCAGGGACTTGTATCCCGTGGCATCGCAACAGTCTGTTTGCGGCATCATGATCCGGACTCCGTAAGGCTCCGGGACCACGGATCCCTCGTGATCCCCTCCTTTCCCCCGCAGTAGCACAGTGAGGTGCCAGGAAAGATGGACCGCTCTTCTCACCCCCGCTCCCGCAGAATCGCGCCGGTTGTCGCCGTTGCCGCGGCAGCGGCCCTGACCCTCGCCGGCTGCTCCAGCAGTTCCGGGGGCAAGAAGTCCGAGGAAGGCGCTGCGAACGCCTCCGCCGGCAAGGCGACCACGCCGCGCATGACCGTCGCCCTGGTCACGCACCAGGCGCCCGGTGACACCTTCTGGGACACCGTGCGCAAGGGCGCCGAGGCCGCAGCCGCCAAGGACAACATCAAGCTCGTCTACTCCGCCGACCCGAACGCGGGCAACCAGGCCAACCTGGTCCAGAACGCGATCGACCAGAAGGTCGACGGCATCGCCGTCACCCTCGCCAAGCCGGACGCCCTCAAGGGCGTCATAGGCAAGGCCGAGAAGTCCGGCATACCCGTGGTCGGACTCAACTCCGGCCTGAGCGACTGGAAGAAGCTCAACCTGCTGGAGTTCTTCGGCCAGGACGAGTCCGTGGCCGGCGAGGCCTTCGGCAAGAAGCTCAACGAGGTCGGCGCCAAGCACGCCCTCTGCGTGGTCCAGGAGCAGGGCAACGTCGGCCTGACCCAGCGCTGCGACGGCGTCGAGAAGACCTTCGAGGGCAAGCTCGACACCCAGAACGTCAACGGCACCGACATGCCCTCCGTGAAGTCGACGATCACCGCCAAGCTGAAGCAGGACCCGTCCATCGACTACGTCGTCACGCTCGGCGCCCCCTTCGCGCTGACCGCGGTGCAGTCGGTCGGCGACGCCGGCAGCAAGGCGAAGGTCGCCACCTTCGACCTCAACAAGGACCTCATCAAGGGCATCAAGGACGACTCCATCCAGTTCGCCGTCGACCAGCAGCCCTACCTCCAGGGCTACCTGGCCGTCGACGGCCTGTGGCTCTACAAGAACAACGGCAACTACAGCGGCGGCGGCGAGCAGCCCGTGCTGACCGGCCCGGCCTTCGTCGACAAGTCCAACGTCGACAGGATCGGGGAGTTCGCCGCGAAGGGCACCCGGTGATGAGCATGACCCAGCAGGCCACGCCGGCGGTGGACACACCGCCGGCCCCCGGCCCCAAGCAGTCCGACGGCCGGACGCGGCAGCGCCCCCTGGCACTGCGGCTGCTGGCCCGGCCCGAAGTCGGCGTCTTCCTCGGCGCCGTCGCCGTGCTCGTGTTCTTCCTGTTCGCGGCACCGCCGGTACGCGACGGCAGCTCGATGGCCAACATCCTCTACCAGTCGTCGACCATCGGGATCATGGCGCTGCCCGTGGCCCTGCTGATGATCGGCGGCGAGTTCGACCTGTCGGCCGGTGTCGCCGTGGTCACCTCGGCGCTGACCGCGTCGATGCTCAGCTACCAGCTGACGATGAACGTCTGGGTCGGCGTGATCGTCGCCCTGCTCGTGTCGCTCGCCATCGGGGCGTTCAACGGCTGGCTGCTGGTCAAGACCGGCCTCCCGAGCTTCCTGGTCACCCTGGGCACCTTCCTGATCCTCCAGGGCGTGAACCTCGCCGTGACCAAGCTGGTCACCGGCAACGTCGCCACCGACGACATCAGCGACATGGACGGCTTCAGCCAGGCGCAGAAGATCTTCGCGTCGACGTTCGAGGTCGGCGGGGTCAACGTCAAGATCACCGTCGTCTGGTGGCTGGTCTTCGCGGCCCTGGCCACGTGGGTGCTGCTGCGCACCAAGTACGGCAACTGGATCTTCGCGGTCGGCGGCAACAAGCACTCCGCCCGGGCCGTCGGTGTCCCGGTGACCTTCACCAAGATCTCCCTGTTCATGCTGGTCGGCTTCGGCGCCTGGTTCGTCGGCATGCACCAGCTGTTCTCCTTCAACACCGTGCAGTCCGGCGAGGGCGTGGGCCAGGAGCTCATCTACATCGCCGCGGCCGTCATCGGCGGCTGTCTGCTGACCGGTGGCTACGGCTCCGCGATCGGCCCGGTCTTCGGCGCCTTCATGTTCGGCATGGTGCAGCAGGGCATCGTCTACGCCGGCTGGAACCCCGACTGGTTCAAGGCCTTCCTCGGCGTGATGCTCCTCGGCGCCGTCCTCATCAATCTGTGGGTCCAGCGCACGGCGACCCGGAGGTGACCGCAATGACCAGCAACGAAACCGGCACCCACGGGGCCGTCCTGAAGGACACGCCGCCCGCGGAGGACCGAGCCCTCGTCGAACTCCGCGGCGCGGGCAAGTCCTACGGCAACATCCGCGCCCTGCACGGCGTCGACCTGAAGGTCTTCCCCAACCGGGTCACCTGCGTGCTCGGCGACAACGGCGCCGGCAAGTCCACCCTCATCAAGATCATCTCGGGTCTGCACCAGCACACCGAGGGCGAGTTCCTCGTCGACGGCGAACCGGTGCGCTTCTCCACCCCGCGCGAGGCCCTCGACAAGGGCATCGCCACGGTCTACCAGGACCTCGCCGTCGTCCCGCTGATGCCGGTGTGGCGCAACTTCTTCCTCGGCTCCGAGATGACCAAGGGCCCCTGGCCCGTCCGCCGTCTCGACATCGAGAAGATGAAGAAGACCGCCGACGAGGAACTGCGCAACATGGGCATCGTCCTCGACGACATGGAACAGCCCATCGGCACGCTCTCCGGCGGCCAGCGCCAGTGCGTCGCCATCGCCCGCGCCGTCTACTTCGGCGCCCGCGTCCTCATCCTGGACGAGCCGACCGCAGCCCTCGGCGTCAAGCAGTCCGGTGTGGTGCTGAAGTACATCGCCGCCGCCCGCGAGAAGGGCCTCGGCGTCATCTTCATCACTCACAACCCGCACCACGCCTACATGGTCGGCGACCACTTCAGCGTGCTGCGCCTGGGCACCATGGAACTGTCCGCCTCCCGCAGCGAGGTCAGCCTCGAGGAGCTGACCAACCACATGGCCGGCGGCACCGAACTGGCCTCCCTCAAGCACGAGTTGGCGCAGGTCCGCGGCGTCGACGTCGAGGAGCTCCCCGAGGCGGGAGACCTCACCGCCCCCGTAGCCACGTCTTCGGAAGGAAAGTCCTGACATGGCCCTCGCGCTCGACCGCATCCGGGTCGGCTCCGCCCCCGACTCCTGGGGCGTCTGGTTCCCCGACGACCCCCAGCAGGTGCCCTGGGAACGCTTCCTCGACGAGGTCGCCGAGGCCGGCTACTCGTGGATCGAACTCGGCCCGTACGGCTACCTGCCGACCGACCCGGCCCGGCTCACCGACGAGGTGACCAAGCGGAACCTGCAGGTCTCCGCCGGCACGATCTTCTGCGGCCTGCACCGCGGCCCGTCCGAGTGGGACTCCACCTGGGAACAGGTCAGCCGGGTCGCCGCCCTCACCCAGGCCATGGACGCGAAGCACCTGGTCGTCATCCCGTCCTTCTGGCGTGACGACAAGACCGCCGAGATCCTGGAGCCCCCGGAGCTCACCACCGAGCAGTGGCGCAACCTCACCACGGGCATGGAGCGCCTCGGCCGTGAGGTGAAGGACAGGTACGGCCTGGACATCGTCGTCCACCCGCACGCCGACACCCACATCGACACCGAGGAGCACGTCGAGCAGTTCCTCGACTCCACCGACTCCGACGCGGTCAACCTCTGCCTGGACACCGGGCACTACGCCTACTGCGGCGGCGACAGCGTCAAACTGATCGAGACGTACGGCGAGCGCATCGGCTATCTGCACCTCAAGCAGGTCGACCCGGACATCCTCGCCGACGTGGTCGAGAACGAGATGCCGTTCGGCCCCGCCGTGGCGCGCGGAGTCATGTGCGAACCGCCCGCCGGTGTGCCCGAGCTCGGTCCGGTGCTCACGGCCGCCCAGAAGCTGGGCGTGGACCTGTTCGCCATCGTCGAGCAGGACATGTACCCCTGCGAGCCGGACAAGCCGCTGCCGATCGCGGTGCGCACCCGCAAGTTCCTGAGGTCCTGCGGCGCCTGACGACCCGAAAGGACGGACGGCCCATGACTGAGCGCGCCACCCTGGGAGTCGCGGTCATCGGTACCGGAAGGATGGGCGCGGACCATGTGCGCCGCATCCACGAAGTCATCAGCGGAGCACGGGTGGTCGCCGTCGCCGACGTAGACGCGGAGCGCGCGAAGGCCGTCGCCGCCCGCGTCGGCGGCTGCGGCGCCCACACCGACCCGGCCGCCGCCATGGCGGCGGACGACGTCGACGCCGTCCTGATCGCCTCCCCGAGCCCGGCCCACGAGGCCACGCTGCTCGCTGCCTTCGAGCGCGATCTGCCCGTCCTGTGCGAGAAGCCGCTCACCCCCGACGCGGCCTCCGCCCTGCGCGTCCTCGAAGCCGAACTGCGCCTCGGCCACCGCCGTGTCCAGGTCGGCTTCATGCGCCGCTACGACCCCGAGTACGCAAAGCTGAAGGCTTTGCTGACGACGGGTCAGCTCGGTCGTCCGCTGATGCTGCACAACCGGCACCGCAACGTCGCCAGCCCGCCCTTCTTCACCAGCTCCATGCTCATCAGCGACTCGGTCGCCCACGAGGCGGACGCCACCCGCTGGCTGCTGAACCACGAGATCACGGCGGTCACGGTGCTGCGCCCGGCGCCGTCGGCCAACGCCCCCGACGGGCTGCGCGATCCGCAGTTCGTCGTCTTCGAGACCGACGGCGGCGCCCTCTCCGACGTGGAGATCTTCGTCAACTGCGGCTTCGGCTACCAGGTCCAGGCCGAGGTGGTCTGCGAACGCGGCACCGCCCGCATCGGCGATGGCCATGCCCTGATCACCAACATGGCCGGCCGCTGGGGCGGCACCATCGCCCAGGACTGGACGGAACGCTTCGAGACGGCCTACGACCGGGAGCTCCAGGCCTGGGTCGACGCCACCCGCCGCGGCGAGGTCACCGGCCCGAGCGTCTGGGACGGTTACGCCGCCGCCGCGGTGTGCGAGGCGGGGGTACGGGCGCTGGAGGACGGCGGCCGGGTCGAGGTCGAACTGGTCGAGAAGCCCGCGCTGTACGCGTGAACAGGCCGAGCGGGCCGGGGGCGCACCCCCCGGCCCGCTCGGCGTGTTCTCAGATCCCGGTACGGGGCCGGGGCTCGAACCCGGCCGCCCGGTAACAGTCGTCGATGAGCGCCATCGTCGTCACCGCGTCGTCCGCGTCCAGGGGCAGCGCCGCACCGTCTCGCACCCGGGCGGCGAACGCTTCCAGCTGATACGTGTACGACGAGCGCGTCCCGAGGCGCTCCGTGCGTTCGCCCTCCGGGGTGCGCACCACGATCCGGTCGTCCAGGTGGGGCAGCACGAAGTTCGGGGCCGTCGCCTCGCCCCGGGAGCCGACGATCCGGACGCTCATGTCCAGCCCGTCGTACGCCATGTGGCAGCGGGCCGAGCCGGTGGCGCCGCCGGGGAACTCCAGGTCGGCGTCCAGCCACTCGTCGACCCCCGGGGCACCGGCCCGCTCCCCGCCCCGGGCCCCGGCCAGGCGCGGCGCCCCGCCCGCCCAGGGGGCGAGCACGCGCAGCGCGTGCAGGCTGTAGCAGCCCAGGTCCATCAGGGCACCGCCGGCCAGCGGCAGCGACCAGCGAGGGTCGGTGTCCGGCGGGGCGGCGATGGCGACCATCGCCTCCACGTGCCGCAGTTCCCCGAGCTCACCGGAGTCCAGCAGCTCGTGCAGGCGGCGGGTTACCGGGTGGAAGAGATAGTGGAAGGCCTCCATGAAGACCGTCCCGGCCTTGGCGGCGGCATCCCGCACCTCCGCCGCCTCGCGCTCGTTGCTCGCCGACGGCTTCTCCGACAGCACGTGCTTGCCCGCCGCGAGGGCGGCCAGGTTCCACGGGCCGTGCAGGCCGTTGGCGAGCGGGTTGTAGACGACGTCGACCTCGGGATCGGCCACCAGCTCGGCGTACGAACCCGCCACCCGCTCCACGCCGTGCTCCTCGGCGAACGCCTCGGCGCGGGAGCGGTCGCGTGCGGCCACCGCGACGAGCCGGTGGCCGGTCGCCCGGGCCGGGTCGATCAGGGAGCGTTCGGTGATCCGTGCGGCTCCCAGTACGCCTATGCGCAGGGGTTCCCGGCCCTGGTCGCTCATGCCTGCCGTACCTCCTCGATCGTGACGGGACGGTGCTCGTGCAGCGACAGTGTGCACGCGTCGGCGATCCAGCCCGCCTCCAGGGCGTCCTCGATCGTGCAGGGGGAGGGGCGGGTGCCGGCGACGACCTCGGTGAACGCGGTCAGTTCGGCGCGGTAGGCCTCGGTGAAGCGGTCCATGAAGAAGTCGTGCGGGGTGCCCGCCGGGAAGGTCACGCCCGGCTCGACCGAGCGCAGCGGCAGCTTGTCCTCCAGGCCGACGGCGATGGAGTCCGTGAAGCCGTGGATCTCCATGCGGACGTCGTAACCACGGGCGTTGTGGCGGGAGTTGGAGACCACCGCGATGGTGCCGTCGTCCAGGGTGAGGATCGCGCCGGTGGTGTCGGCGTCACCGGCCTCCTTGATGAAGTCGGCCCCGCGGTTGCCGCCCACGGCGTACACCTCGGTCACCTCGCGGCCCGTCACCCAGCGGATGATGTCGAAGTCGTGCACCGAACAGTCGCGGAAGATGCCGCCGGAGGCGGCGATGTACGCGGCGGGCGGCGGCGCCGGGTCGAGCGTGGTCGAGCGGACCGTGTGCAGCGTGCCGAGCTCGCCGCTCTGCACGGCGGCGCGGGCGTTGACGAAACCGGTGTCGAAGCGGCGGTTGTAGCCGATCTGGATCGGCACGTCCTTGCCCTGGACGGCCTTCAGCACCTCGACGCCCTCGCTCATGGTCTTGGCGACGGGCTTCTCGCAGAAGACCGGGATGCCGGCCTCGACCCCGGCCAGGATCAGCGCGGGGTGGGCGTCGGTCGCGGCGGCGACGACGATGCCGTCCACGCCGGCGGCCAGCAGGGCCTCCGGCGAGTCCACGACCTCGGCACCGAACCGCTCGGCGGCGGCCTTGGCGGCGTCCGCGAACGGATCGGTGACGACGAGGGACTCGACGACGTCGAGCCCGGAGAGGGTCTCAGCGTGAAAGGCCCCGATACGGCCGAGCCCGAGAATTCCGATACGCATGGGTATTGCTCCTATTTGTCAACAGGGGGTGGTGCTACGCCCTCTTTCGGGGGCGCGGGGAACTGCGCGACCAGCCACAACGGCGCCGCACACGACCAACGACAAAGCGCGGCACATCCTCAGTCGAGTCCTCCGAGCACGTTCTGATCCCAGTCGATCACCGACCCGGTGACCACCCCGGACCGCTCCGACAGCAGGAACACAACAAACTCGGCGATCTCATCCGGCTGGCCCAACTTGCCCATCGGCAACCGGGCAGCGGCGACCTCACGCCAGTCGTCCCCGGCCCCGTGGAACACGCGCTGCGTCGCGTCCTCCCCTTCCGTCGCCGTCCAGCCGATGTTCAGCCCGTTGATCCGCACCCGGTCCCACCGGTGCGCGTGCGCGGCGTTCCGGGTCAGCCCGATCAGGCCGGCCTTCGCGGCGACGTACGGCGCGAGAAAGGGCTGACCTCCGTGCGCCGAGGACGTGATGATGTTGACCACCGTGCCGGGCGCCTCGCGCGCCACCATGTCCGCGACCGCCGCCTGCATCGCGAAGAACGGCCCCTTGAGGTTGATCGCGATGTGCTGGTCGAACAACTCGGGCGTGGTGTCCAGCAGCGTCCCCCGTGAGGTCAGCCCGGCCGAGTTCACGAGGCAGTCGACACGGCCGTACGCCTCCACGACCCGGGCCACGGAAGCCTTCGCCTGCTCCGCGTCCGAGAGGTCGGCCCGCACGTACAGGGCCTTGCCGCCCGCGGCGGTCAGCTCCGCCACCAGGGCCTCACCGGGCTCGGGACGCCGCCCGGTGACGGCCACGACCGCCCCCGCGCGGACCGCGGCCCGCGCGATGGCGGCGCCGACACCCTGAGTGCCGCCGTTGACCAGGACGATCTTGTCGTCGAGAAGTCCCACGAGGTTCCTCAGCTCTCTCGCCGGGCGGTACCGGCCCGCAGCTCCGCCCGGAGCGCCTCCGGCGGCCACCCCTCGTACAGGGCCCGCCGTACGAGGTCCGCCTGCGAGGCCGGGGCGAGGCCGTCGACCGGCGGGTCGCTGTCGAGGTTGGTCGGGAAGGGGTAGCCCTCGGCGCTCGCCGCGATGACGTTGCCCAGCCACGCGTCGCTCGCGCCCTCGGCCTTCCGCTTCAGCAGCACGGGGTACACGGCGTTCGCCACGGCCTCCCGGTCCACCGTCTCCATCGCCCGCCCGAACGCGGACGACACCTGCAGCAGGTTGGCCATGCGCCGGATGTCCGCCGAGCGGTTGGTGCCGGCGGCGTGGAAGAGGGCCGGGTTGAAGAAGACCGCGTCGCCCTTCGCGAGGGGCAGCTGCACCTGGTGCGCCTCGAAGTACGCCCGGAACTCCGGGCGCCGCCAGGCGAGATAGCCCGGCTCGTACTTCTGCGAGTGCGGCAGGTACATCGTCGGCCCGGACTCCACCGGCATGTCGCAGTGCGCGACCGCGCCCTGGAGGGTCAGCACGGGGGAGAGGCGGTGCACGTGCCCGGGGTAGGCGGCGGCGACCTCGTCGGACAGGAAGCCCAGATGGTAGTCGCGGTGCGCGGTCTGGGCGGCGCCGCCCGGATTGACCACGTTGAGCTGCGAGGTGACCTGGTAGCCGGGACCCAGCCAGGCCGTCGCCACGAGGGCGAGGACGTCGTTGGCGTAGTAGTCGGCGAACGCCTCCGCGTCGTACAGGGCGGCCTTCTCCAGCGCGTTCCACACCCGGTCGTTGGCGCCCGGCTTCGCGAAGTGGTCACCGGCCGTGGCGCCCGAGGCGCGCTGCTCGGCGATCAGGGCCTCGAACACGGCGGTGGCCCGGTCCACGACCTCCGGGTCGGGAAAGGCGCCCCGGAAGACGACGATGCCGGGCCCGTCGGCGAGCGCGCGCACCAGCTCGGCCTGGACGACGCGGTCGCCTTCGAGCAGGCCGGTGTCGTAGACCGGCACGTTCCGCTCCACGGCCGAGGCGTGCGGATAGTCGACGGGGTCGGTCGCCTGCTCGACCAGCGCGCGGAACGCGTCGAGGTCGCAGTCCTGCTCGGACAGCCAGGCGCGGCGGTGTACGGAAGTGAAGGACATCGTCGTCCCTTCGGGGTCACGGAGCGACGCAGCCCTGTCATTCTTGTCAGTACAAACCCCTCGAACAACCAGCAGCGAGCCATCAAAAACCCCTCAAGGAGCCGGCGCATGGGCCACCCCTTCCCGATCCGGGAGATCGCACGTCAGGCCGGCCTGAGCGAGGCGACCGTCGACCGGGTCCTGAACGGCAGGGGAGGCGTGCGGGAGAGCACGGCCCGGGAGGTGCGCCAGGCCATCGCCGACCTGGACCGCCAGCGCACCCAGGTCCGGCTGGTGGGCCGGACGTTCATGGTCGACATCGTGATGCAGGCGCCCGAGCGCTTCACCACCGCGATCCGCGCCGCCCTGGAGGCCGAGCTGCCCTCCCTGCACCCGGCGGTGCTGCGCTCCCGCTTCCACTTCCGCGAGACCGGCCCGGTCGGGGAACTGGTGCGGATCCTGGACCGGATAGCCCGGCGCGGCTCGCAGGGCGTGATCCTCAAGGCCCCGGACGTCCCCGAGGTCACCGCCGCCGTCGGACGCCTCGAAACCGCCGGCATCCCCGTCGTGACCCTGGTGACCGACCTGCCCGCCAGTGCCCGCCGCGCCTACGTCGGCATCGACGACCGGGCGGCGGGCGCGACGGCCGCCTATCTGACGGGCCAGTGGCTGGGAGAGCGCCCGGGCAACATCCTGACCAGCCTCAGCAGCGGTTTCTTCCGCAACGAGGAGGAGCGCGAGATGGGCTTCCGCAGCGTCATGCGGGCCCGGCACCCCGAGCGCGCGCTGGTCGAGATCGCCGAGGGGCAGGGTCTTGACGCCACCCAGTACGACCTCGTCCGGGCCGCGCTGGAACGGGACCCGGACATCCGCGCGGTGTACTCGATCGGCGGCGGCAACATCGCCACGCTGCAGGCCTTCGACGACCTCGGCCGCGAGTGCGCCGTGTTCATCGCGCACGACCTGGACCACGACAACACCCGGCTGCTGCGCGCGCACCGCCTGTCCGCCGTGCTCCACCACGACCTGCGCCAGGACGTGCGCGAGGCCTGCCACACGGTCATGCGGGCCCACGGCGCGCTGCCGCCGGCCGGGCCGTCGCTGCCGTCGGCGATCCAGGTGGTGACGCCGTACAACATGCCCCCACAGGCGACGGCCGTGTGAGCCCGGGGCGGTGTCGCGGGCGTGACCCGGCGTGTATCCGGAGCGGGGTGCGCCACGGCCCCTACCGTCGACCTCATGTGGACATCGCGCCCGGACGGCGGGCCGGACCGGTTGCTGACGCTCGCCGACGGCGTGTTCGCCATCGCCATCACGCTGCTGGTCCTTGACCTCTACGTCCCGCGAGACCTGGACGCGGACAGGTATCGGGAAGCCCTGCACCAGTTGCTGCCGGACCTCGGGGCCTACGCGCTCAGCGTCGCGGTGCTCGGCAGTTTCTGGCGCGACCACCGCAGGATCTTCCGTGACGTACGGGAGGTCGACGGGCACGTGATCATCCTGTCCCTCACCGGCCTGGGCGTCGCGGCCCTGGTGCCCTTCCCGACCCGGCTGCTGGCGGAGTACGGCGACGTGCCCGTGTCGGTCGCCGTCTACGCGGCGGCGGTCGCCGCGCTCGGCGCCTGCCATCTGGCATTGGCCGCCGTCCTGGCCAAGCGCCCGTGGCTGCGCGACGGCACCCCCTCCGACACCGGCAGCACGCCTTACCTCCTGGAGAGCGCCACGCTGGTGGTGGTGTTCGCGTCGACCGTCCCGCTGGCCCTGGTGGCCGGGGCCCACGCCATGTGGCTGTGGCTGGTCCTCGCCCCGGTGAGGTTCGTTCTGGGCCGCCGCCTCCAGAAGGCCGGCTGAACGTCAGGCCCCCGAGCCCGCCCAGAAGGCCGGCTGAACCTCACGTCCCCGCGGCCACGTCCGCCCAGGCACCGCTCGACGCCGACCGCGCCATCGCGTCCAGCGCAGCCGCACTGTGCACGGCGTCCGCGAGGGTCGCCCCGTGCGGGGTGCCCTCGGCGACCGACCGGAGGAAGCGGTACGCCTCGATGACCTTCAGATCGTCGTACCCCATGGCGTTCGCCGCGCCGGGCTGGAACGCGGCGAACTCGCCGTGGCCCGGGCCGACGTACACCGTCGTCACGGCCTGGTCCTGGTACGTCGTCCCGCGGCTGATCCCCAGCTCGTTCATGCGGCGGAAGTCCCAGAACACCGCGCCCTTGGTGCCGTGCACCTCGAAGCCGTAGTTGTTCTGCTCGCCGACCGAGACCCGGCAGGCCTCCAGCACACCGCGCGCCCCGGAGGCGAAGCGCAGCAGGCAGTTGACGTAGTCCTCGTTCTCGACCGGGCCGAGTTCGCCGCCCGAGGCGCGGCTGTGGCCCGCCGTCGCCCCGGTGGGACGGGCCCGCTCCGGCAGGAAGATCGCCGTGTCGGCCGTCAGGGACGTGATGTCGCCCAGCAGGTGACGGGCCAGGTCCGCGCCGTGCGAGGCGAGGTCGCCCAGCACGCCGCTGCCGCCCCGCTCCCGCTCGTACCGCCACGTCAGCGCGCCCTCGGGGTGGGCCGCGTAGTCGCTGAACAGCCGGATACGGACATGCGTCACCGTGCCGATCTCCCCCGAGGCGATCAGCTCGCGGGCCGCCTCGACGGCGGGCGCGTTGCGGTAGTTGAATCCGACGGCGCCCTGCACGCCCGCCTCGGCCACCGCGTCCGCCACCGCACGGGCGTCCTCGGCGGTGAGACCGACCGGCTTCTCGATCCAGATGTGCTTGCCCGCCTCCGCCATGGCGACGCCGATCTCGCGGTGCAGGAAGTTCGGCGCGGTGATGCTGACCGCCTTCACCCGGGGGTCGGCGACCACCTCGCGCCAGTCACGCGTGGTCGAGGCGAACCCGAACTGCGCGGCGGCCTCCGCCGCCCGGCCCGGCACCTCCTCGGCGACCGTGACCAGCTCCGGAACGAGGGGCAGCTGCGGATAGTGGTGCCGCACGCGCGCGTACGCCTGGGTGTGCACCCGCCCCATCCAGCCGAAACCGACGACGGCGACGCCGAGCGTGTCCACCATGAGAGCCCCTCTTTGGACCGTTCCAGAACCTTGCCAGCCCACCCTGGGCGCGGTTTTGCCTCGCTGTCAACCCTTTGACAAGGCGATGACCCGCATGGAACGGTCCATCTCATGAGACCGCCGACGATCCGCGACGTTGCCGAACGGGCCGGCGTCTCCAAGTCGCTGGTCTCCCTGGTGCTGCGCGGTTCCGACCAGGTGCGCCCCGAGAATCGGGAGGCCGTGCTCCGCGCCGCCCAGGAGCTCGGCTACCGGCCCAACGCCGCCGCGCGCAGCCTCAGCGAGCAGCGCACCCGTACGGTCGGCGTCCTCCTGAACGACCTGCGCAACCCCTGGTTCGTCGACCTCCTCGACGGCCTGAACTCCCTCCTGCACGCAGGCGGCCTGCAGATGCTGCTCGCCGACGCCCGCCTCAACCGCCGCATCGGCCAGGACCCGGCCGACCCGCTCCTGGACCTGCGCGTCGACGGCCTGGTGGTGGTCGGCACCCTGCCCGACCCGGCGGCTCTCGGCGCGGTCGCCGAGCGGATGCCGGTCGTCCTGGCGGGCGCCCGCGAACCCGTGCCGGCCGGGGTGGACCAGGTCGCCGGCGACGACGAGCAGGGCGCCCGGCTGGTCACCGAACACCTCATCGGTCTCGGCCACCGCCGCATCGCGCACCTCGCGGGCTACGGAGCCGTCGGCGAACTGCGCCGCCGCAGCTTCGAGGCGACGATGCGGGCGCACGGCCTGGCCGACCGGGCCGTCGTCGAGACCGGCGACATGACCGAGGAGGGCGGCTACCGCGCCACCGTCCGCCTCCTCAGCCGGCCCGACCGCCCCACCGCCGTCTTCGCCGTCAACGACATCACCTGTGTCGGCGCCCTCTCGGCGGCGGAGGAACTGGGCCTGCGCGTCCCGCACGACGTGTCCGTCGTCGGCTACGACAACACGAGCATCTCCCGGCTGCGCCACCTGTGGCTCACGACCGTCGACAACGCCGGTCACGAGGTCGGCCGCCGTGCCGCCCGCTTCCTCCTCGACCGCTTCGAGCGGCCCGGGGGAGAGGGGCGGATCCACCTGGCGGCGCCGACGCTGGAGATCCGGGGGACGACGGGCCGGCCGTCCTAGAGGCCCCCACCGGGTCCGACCGTAGTGTCCGTCTCGACCTCTATGCCCTGGTCAGGTGCACCCGTCGACTTAGCGTATTGTTTGCGGCATATGCACATGAGTTGAGGCTCGTGGGCATCCTAGGGCGAAGGGGGAGCAACGGGTGGATGAGGCGCAGGTCCGGCGTGTCCGGCGAGCCGAAACGACCGGAGGTGCCGTCACGGGGCTCCTCGCCGTCGCATCCTGTGCCGGGCACGCGACCAAGGCGGAACTGCCCTGGTGGGCCGTCCTCGCCGTCGCCGTGTCGACAGCGGGGCTCGCGGGCTTGACCGGGGCACATCTCGGCCGCCGGCACGGGGGACGCGACGAGGCCGCCCTGGAGTCCGGCGAGAAACTCCTCGATGCGTACGCGACCCTCCCGCCGCAGTCCACCGGCCACACCCCGTCCGACGCCCACGCGGGCCCGGGGTGTGGATGCGGTAGGGTTGACCTGCGCGATCACGCGGTTCAACCGCGCGAGCCGCATCGGGACGTGGCGCAGCTTGGTAGCGCACTTGACTGGGGGTCAAGGGGTCGCAGGTTCAAATCCTGTCGTCCCGACGTGTGAGGCAGCAGACGAGAGGCCGTACCGGGAGCTTTCCGGTACGGCCTCTCGGCCGTTCCTGCGCACCCACTCCACCCGGGCACGGGCGCCCGCGCGCGAGCGGGCGAACTGGGCGCGCGCCCGGGCGAGTTCCTCGGCGCCACGGCGGGTTGCGCCCCGTGTCCGTCCCGCCGCTCCCGGCGAGGCTCCCGACGGCATCACGTCCGTCGCCCGTGCGCCCCGCCCCGGCCGGACGTCGGCGTGAACGAGCGGACGGCGGCGCACGCGCCGGAGGGCGGAACGCGGCGGTTCGGAACGCATGGCGTGGTCGAGGACGTCACCCACCCCCCGATGAGGCGACGTCCTCGACCGCTCCCCCGGCGCCGGACTGTGGCTCAGATGTCCGCGCGGCGGTTCCGTGCCGTCACCAGCACATCACCGCCGTCTCGCCGGAACCCCAGGCGGAGTACAGGCGTACGCGGACGAAGTAGCGGCGGCCCTTGACGAGCCGGGCGCTGATCGTGGCGTTGTGCGGAGTTCCCCCGTCGTCCTGCCCGGCGAGGTAGCGGGGTTCCCCGTCCCGCTCCTCGAAGACCACGACGACGGCGTCGCTGTCGCCGAAGGTGCCCAGCGTGTACGTGCGGGTGTCCGGCGGATCGACGACGAAGTCGGCCTGCTCGCCCGGCCCGAGACCGAGCGGTGCCGAGCGGAACGGCACCAGCGCGGGCGGACCCGGCCGATCCGCCGGCGGATACCAGCGGAGCACGAACTCCTTGTCGGCGGCGGACAGGGCGCCGGGCGGGTTGAGACCCGCGCGGTACTGCTCCGGCTCCAGGACCAGCCCCGACGAGAACGGATACTCCATGATCGACTGCGGGTCCCAGACGCAGCCGTTGACCTCGTCGGGGTCGAGCTTGCGCAGGATGTTGTGGTGCGTCGTCTCCCGGCTCCAGTGGTTGGGCGGGCCCGCCAGTTCGGCGTACACGGCCTCGTCGTCCCAGTGGATGCCGGCGAACGGGCTCTGGTGCTCGTGCAGCATGCCGAGCGCGTGCCCGATCTCGTGCAGGGCCGTCCCGCGCTCCCCGGGCGCGGTCAGGTCCCAGCCGAAGTTCATGGTGCGCTCGTGCCGGCCGGCCTGCAGCGCGTCCCGGCCCACCGCCGACCAGGAGCCGGCGCCGAGCTGGAACCCGATGCGCAGTTCTGCCTCCGAGCGGTCGTCGACCTCGGCGAAGGTGATCCCGATGCCGAGGTCCTGCCACTCCGCGAAGCACTCGCGCACCACGTCCCGCTGCTCCTTGCCGCCGGCCCACGGCACGCGTCGCGTCATCCCCGTCCCCGGCACGGGGATGACGGACGCGTCGGTGTCACGGTCGAAGAAGCAGTAGTGCAGGACCGTGCCGTTGACCCACATCCGCCGCCCGCTCGCGAGCGCGCTCAGCCGCTCGGCCGCCAGCCCCGGTGCGAAGGCGGGCGCCGGCGCCTGTGCCAGCGAGCAGTAGCGTGCGGTCATGGCCACAGCCTGCCCCGCGGCCGGCCCCGGGCGCCTGAGTCGGGGGCTACTCAAGTCGCCCTGTATCAGAAGTGAGTAGCCGCGCTCATGTCTGTGTGACGACTTACGAGAGGGACGCGACGACGCTGGAGCTGCCCTGGCCGTTCGCCGGGCGGGAGGACGAACTGGAGCTGGTCCGCCGGTCCCTGACCGGCGCGCGCCGCGGCATCGTGGTGACGGGCCCGGCGGGCTGCGGCAAGACCCGCCTCGTCACGGAGGCGCTGCGCGGCACCGACTGCGCCCGGGCGGCCGGTACGCCCGAGAGCCGGGCCATCCCCTTCGCCCCGTTCGCCCATCTGCTGCCCGAGTCGGTCACCCTGCACCGCGCGGTCCAGCTCCTGTCGGGCGTACGGACGTTGGTCGTGGACGACGCCCAGCTGCTCGACGACGCCTCGGCCGCCCTCGTCCACCAGCTCGCCGTGCACGGCCGGACCCGCCTGCTGGTGGTCGCCACGGACGGCACCCCGGTGCCGGGCGCGATCTCCCGGCTGTGGACGGGGGAACTCCTGCCGCGGCTCACCCTGGAGCCCTTGCCCGGCGCGGAGATCGCGCAGCTGCTCACCGCCGGGGCCGGCCCTCTCGAACCGCTCACCGTCAACCGGTTGCGGCGCCTGTGCCGGGGCGACCTGCGGCTGCTGCGCGCCCTGCTGGGAGCGGTGCGGGGACGGCTCACCGTCGTCCCGGACACCGGCGAACGGGCGTGGCGGGGCCCGGTGCCGCTGACCACGGCCGTCCGCGAACGCATCGCCCCTGTCCTCGGCCGCACCTGCCCGCTCGAACGGGAGACCCTCGACCGCCTCGCCTTCGCCGAACCCCTGTCGCCGACACTGGACGACCTCGACCTCCAAGCTCTCGAAGTCCTGGAGTCCGACGGCCTGATCGAGATCGACGACCTGGGCCGTGTCCGTCTGGCCCACCCCCTCCACGGCCCGGTGCTCAGAGCTGCGGCGGGCCGGCTGCGGGCGCGCCGGCTGTCCCGGACGCCGGACGCGTACGCCGCCGCCCTCGACGCCGAGTCGGCCGCACTGGCCCGCCGGATCGACCAGGACGACGTACGGGCGATGCCCACGCCGGTGGGGGAGTGGCTGGTCGCCGAGGGCGGCCCGCTGCCCGGCCGGTACGCCGCCGTACGTGCCCGGTTCGCCCGGCTGCGGGGGGAGCTGAGGGAGGCGGCTGCCTGGGCGAGGGAGGGCCTGCGGGGCGATCCCGGGGATGCTTCGTGCCGGGCGGAACTCGCCTGCGCCTGCGCACCGGTGGACAGCGGCGGGGACCTGGACCTCGACGCCCTCGCCCACCCCTACGACGCCGTCCGGCTCGGCGCCCCCGAGAAGGTCATCGACCGGCTGACCGGTGTGTTCGCCCGGCACGCCGACGCGCTCACCCGGGCCGACGGCCCGGCGCTGGACGAGGTGGCCGAGGAGCTGGAGCGGCGCGGCTTCGCGCTGTTCGCCGCGGAGGCGCACGCCCAGGCCGCGCGCGCCCACCGCGATCCGAGCGCCGCCCGGCACTCCCGCACCCGGGCCGTCGCCCTGGCCCGGCGCTGCCAGGGCGCCCGCACACCGGCCCTGTCCGGGCTGGTCCTCGGCGAACTCACCGCCCGGCAACGGCAGATCGTCACGCTCGCGGCGGCCGGCCTGAGCAACCGGCAGATCGCCGAACGCCTCACCCTGTCCATCCGGACCGTCGGCAACCACCTGTACAGCGCCTACGCCCGGCTCGGCGCGAGCGACCGCGGCGCGTTGCCCTGGCTGACGGAAGTCCCTCACGCGCAGCCGGCCTGAGCGCCACCCCCAGACCGGCGGTCTGACCCGAACAGGGGACGGGTCAGGCCGCCCCGAACGCCGAGAACGCCCACCCCGTGGCCTGGTGCAGCGCGTCGCCCGGCAGGGCGGCCCGGGCGTCGCGCAGCGCCTCCGCCAGGGACAGGCCGGCCCCGAGACCCTTGTGCAGCGCGAGCATCAGCGGCACCACCGCGGCGTCGTTGACGGGCGCGCTGCACGCCACCACCCCGGCCGTGCCGAGCGGCAGCAGCGCGGTGACCAGGCCGAGCAGTTCGTCGGCGCCGACGGAGGCGAGGAGAGCGGTGTCGCAGCAGGACAGGATGATCCGGTAGGGGCTGCGGGCCAGACGCTCGAAGTCGTGCACGACGATCGGGCCGTCGGCCATCCGCAGTGAGGAGAACAGCGGGCTGTCCGCGCGGAACGTGCCGTGCGCGGCGATGTGCGCCAGCGCGGCCCCGTCCAGCTCCTCCAGCACGCGCGGCACCCGCGCCTCGTCCTCCTCCAGGACCGTCGCGCAGGCGTACCGGCCGGCCAGTTCGGGCACCTCGGCGCCGCCCGTGGCCAGGCCCGGGCCGCGTACCAGTACATGGCGGCCGTCCGGCGGCGGCGCCGTCTCCCGGGCGCGCAGCCAACTGCCCGCCGACGGCGACACACTGAGCACCCGTTCCCGCAGCGACGGCAACAGCGCCCACGGCACCCGGTGCAGCCGCCCCGGCGGCACGATCACCACGGGACCGCCGCCCAGATGCGCCGCGGCCGGTCCGAGCAACAGCTCCTCCAGCCGCCGCCCCGCGGCCTCCACCACCGCAAGCCGCCCCTCGGCCCCGGGGTGCGCCAGCCGCCGCAGCCCCGCCTGCACGTGCTCGGCCTCGGTCTCCGCGTCGGCCAGCAGCCCGGCCTCGAACCTGCGCACCCGCCCCTGCCCGCACAGCAGCACCTGCACCCGCCCGTCCAGCACGGCGAGTTCCACCAGCCGTACCTCGTCGCCCAGCCGCTCCAGCAGCCGGCCGACGTCGAAACGGTCGCCGCCCCCGGGCGCCTCGCCGCGCATGTGCAGGGTCCGGGAGCGGATCTGCCGCTCCAGGCGCCGCTGTTCACGCTCCAGTGCCGGAACCGGCCGGCCCTCCATCCGGGCGGCGTCCGCGCGGGAGGCGATCTCGCGGAAAGCGGTCATGCCGCTGAGCAGTTCCGGGTCGGCGGGCGGCCGGGTCGGCGGGGTGGACAGCACGGTGGCCCGCCAGCGCTCGCTCCACACCAGCAGCCGCCGCGGCCCGCCGGAGACCAGACTGGCCCGCCCAGCCAACGCGGCCAGTTCCGCGCCCTGTTCGGTGGCGCGGGCCCGCAGCTCCGAGGCGCCCAGCGTCATCCGGTGGTCGTCGAGCACGTCCAGGCCGCGCCGGCACGCCTCCAGGACGCCCCGGGTGGACCCGGCGGCCCGGGCCCGCAGCGCCTGCGCCGCCCAGCCCGTCATCCGCGCCAGCGGCGGGCCACCCTGTCTGCTGCGGGCGGCGACGGCCAAGTGCCGCTCCGCGTCCGCCGTCCAGCCCAGGCCCAGCGCGATCCGGCCCGCCAGCAGCGACGCCTCCGGCGCGGCCGGCGCGCCGAAGGCGGCCAGCTTCTCCGCAACCGCGGCCGCGTCGGCGACCAGCCGCCCCGAACTGCGTCCTGCGGCGTGCCGTGCCTCGATCAGCACCAACCGGGCGTGGGTCTCCCACCAGGTGCGCCGCTGCCCGGCGAACAGCCGTACCGCGAGGGCGGCACGGGCGATCGCGGTGTGCGGGTCCCCGGCCAGCCGGGCGGCCCGCGCGGCGGCCAGCAGCAGCTCCGCCTTGCGGGTGGACTGCCCGCCGATCCCGTCCAGTTTCCCGATCGCCGCGTCCGCCTCGGCCAGCGCCTCGGGCGCCAGCCCGGCCGCCATCAGCACCTCGCAGCGCCGGATGTTCAGCATGAACGTCGGCGTGCCCAGCCGGGCGTACCGCTCCTCCGCCTCGTCGAGCAGCCGCAGCGCCGCCGGTACGTCACCGGACCGGAACGCGGCGAGCCCCCGGCTCTCCACCGCGTCGGCCTTGTCGTGCTCCTGGCCCGTGGTGTCCCACAGCGCCTCGGCCGCGGTGAAGTCCGCCTCGGCCCGCTCCACCGCGCCCAGCGCCAGATGCACGGTCGCCCGCAGGGTCAGCGCCCGCGCCGTCCAGATCACGTCCTCCGCCTGCCGCAGCACGGGTACCGCCCGGCGTACGTCCTCCAGCGCCTCGCGATGGTGACCGAGCACCCACCACACGTACGCCCGCCGGTACAGCACCCGCGCCCGCGTGTGCCCGCCGCCCCGCGCGACCCCCCGCTCGAACGCCGCCAGGCCGTCCCGGGTACGGCCCGCGTGCACCAGCGCCACCCCCAGGGTGGCCAGCACGTCCGCCTCCCGGTCGGCCGATTCCGCCCGCGCCGCGAACTCCCGGGCCCGCCGCAGATGGCTCAGCGCGAGCCGCAGATCACCGAAGTCCCGCTGCCAGATGCCGATCACCTGGTGGGCGACGGACGCGTGCAGCGGGGAGGGATCGGCGTCGAGCAGCGCCCGGGCCCTCGTGAGAGCCTCGCCCGGGTCGGCGAACACCATCGGCAGCAGTTCCAGCACCGAGTCGCTTCCCGCTGTCACTCCTCGGATGGTAGTGGCCCCCCAACCGCACCACACAGGTTTGGCGCTGTATCAAAAAGCCGCCCGCCGGCTCTTGTCGACGAGCACCGACGACCGTTCGCCGCACCGACCGACGCCGTCGCCCAGTGGGAGGACCCGCATGGCACCTCAGCGATTCCACGAGCAGTTCGACCAGATCCAGCGCTCGATGCCGGACGTCCCCCTGGCGACGGGACCGGACGACTCGGCCGAGTTCATGTACGAGAAGGGCGTCGTCCTCGTCCGCGACGGCGAGGAGGCCCGGATCGTCGAGGACACCGTACGGGCGCACTTCACGGCGGCACCCGACCTCGACCAGGGCCAGGTCCGCCGGGCCGGCCCGCAGGCCAACCGCAGCGGCGTCACCCGGATCCGGGTCGGCGACCCCGGCGAGGGCAGCCGGGGAACCGACCGGGCCGTCGCGCAGGCGCTGCGGGCCGTACACGAGCGCGAGGCCCGCGCCGGACACCGGATGGTCGCCCGCAACCACGTGGTGCACATCGCGGTCAACGCCTGCCCCGGCGACGAGCCCGTACCCGTCCCGGTGAGCGAGCCGCCCAACCCGGCCGCCGCGGACACGGCGTACGACCCGGACCGCGCCGTCGGCGTCCTCGTCGTCGACACCGGCCTCACACACGACTACCGCTCCTGCGCGCTCCTCGCCCACACCGACGGCGACGCCCAGGTCCAGGAGTGCGACGAGCAGGGAATCCTCCAGCAGTACGTCGGTCACGGCACGTTCATCGCCGGGCTCGTCGCCGCCGTCGCGCCCAGCACCGACATCACCGTGCGCGGCAGCCTCAACGACGCGGGCGCCGTCCTGGAGTCGGAGTTCGGCGAGAAGCTCTTCGAGGCCGTCGACGCCGGCGGCTGGCCCGACGTCCTCAGCCTCTCCGCCGGCACCTCCAACGGCCGCACCGACGGCCTGCTCGGCGTGGAGAACTTCATGCGGGAACTGCGCGAGCAGCGCACCCTGCTGGTCGCCGCCGCCGGCAACAACGGCAGCGCCACCCCCTTCTGGCCCGCCGCCTACGCCGACCTGCCCGGCTGGGAGGACTCCGTGCTGTCCGTCGGCGCCCTGCGCAGCGACGGCGAGTCCGGCGCCTGCTTCACCAACCACGGCCCATGGGTGAAGGTCTACGCCCCCGGCGAGCGCCTCACCAGCGCCCTCACCGGCTTCGAGACGCCCGTCCCGTACGTCTACCAGCACTCCACGTACGACGCCTGCCGCTACGGCTTCACCTACGGCTGCACCTGCCGTCACCCCCGCCACACCGGCGTGCTGAGCGACGAGAACGCCGCCGCCAAGCCCGACCAGGTGATGTTCGAGGGGTACGCGCAGTGGAGCGGCACCTCCTTCGCCACCCCCGTGACCGCGGGCCTGGTGGCCGCGCACATGACGGCGCACAAGGAGACCGACCCGCGCGCGGCCCGGCGGCACCTGCTCGCCGCCGCCACCGGGGTCGCGGAGGTGCGCGGAGCGCAGGTGCCCGCGCTGCGCCCGCCCACCTGGCGCCCCGTCCCGGTCGTGCGCCTCACCCCCGGCCTGTGAGGGCCGGAACCGCCCTCTCCGCGGCGTACGATGACGTGCCGTACTCGAGGGGTGGGGCTGCCGTGGACCGTACTGATGCCGGCGCGCTCGTCCAGGCCGCAGCCGACGGCGACGCGGCGGCCTGGAAGGCGCTCGTGGAAGGGCTGAGCCCCCTGGTGTGGTCCGTGGTGCGGGCCCACCGGCTGTCCGACGCGGACGCCCACGAGGTGTACCAGACCGCCTGGTTCCGCTTCGCCCAGCACCTCGGCCGGATCCGGGAACCCGGCAAGGCCGGCGCGTGGCTGGCGAGCACCGCGCGCCATGAATGCCTGAAGGTCATCCGGAGCTCGCAGCGGCTGACCCTGACCGACGATCCGCAGCTCCTGGACCGGGTCAGCGAGGACGGCACGCCGGAACAGTCGCTGCTCGACTCCGAGGAGGCCGCCGCCCAGAGCGAACGCGTACGGCGGTTGTGGCAGGAGTTCGAGGAACTGGGCGAGCGGTGCCGGCAGTTGCTGCGGATACTGATGGCCACGCCGCCGCCCAGCTACCAGGACGTGTCCGCCGCGCTCGGAATCGCAGTGGGCAGCATCGGGCCGCTGCGCCAGCGCTGTCTGCGGCGCCTGCGGGCCCGGCTCGAAGCGCGGGGGGCGATGTGAGCGACATGAGCGATGACATGAACGACGACGTGTTCGACGAGGACGGCTGGGACGACGAGGAGTTCGACGCCGGACTGCTGGAGGAGGAGCTCCGGCAGGCCGCCGCCGTCCTGGACCCCGTGCCGGCGGAACTCCAGCAGCTCGCCGTCGACGCCTACGCCCTGCACGACCTGGACGCCCGCGTCGCGGAACTCACCTTCGACTCGCTGGTCGACGCCCTCCCGGTCCGGGGAGCCGGGGACGTGCCCCGGATGCTGACCTTCCGCGCGGGCGAGATGACCGTCGACGTCGAGGTGACCGGCCACGGGCTGATGGGCCAGGTGCTGCCGCCGCAGCCCGCCCGGATCGAGGTCCTGTGGGGACCACGCCCCGGCTCCTCGCTCACGGCCGACGACCTGGGCCGCTTCACCGCCGACGCCCCGCCACCGGGCCCGTTCGCCCTGCGTCTGCGGACCGGCGGGGACGTGGTGGTGACGGAGTGGATGCGGGCCTAGGACCTAGGAGGGCGGTGCCTGGTCGACTCAGCCGGAGACGGCGTCGACCAGGCGGGCCAGCGCGGCGGCGAGCCGCTGCAGACCGGGACCGGCGGGACCGCCCGGCTCGATCATGTAGGTGTCCCGGCGGATCTCCACCATGAGTGCCTCGACGCGCGGGTCGGTCCCGTAGAACTCCAGCGGCACGTAGGCCCCCCTGAAGGGGCTGTCGAGCTCCGTCTCCCCGACATCCCCGAAGGCCTGCCGCGCGGCGTCCAGCAGCCCGGGAGAGGTGTGGAAGGAGTCGGTGCCGAGGCACACCGGCGGCCGGGGCCCCTCCCCGTGCAGCTCGTACGGCAGCCGGGCCCGGGGATACGAGTGCACGTCGACGATCACGGCCCGCCCGGTCGCGGCCAGCCGGTCCGCCACAGCCTGTGTCATCGCCCGGGCGTACGGCAGGAAGTACCGCGCCACGAGCGGCCCGGCCTCGACGTCCCCGGACCGCAGCACAGCGCCGTGCGTGGTCCGGGTGTAGACCGCGCCCATGCCGACGGCCCGCATCTCCTCCCGGTCGTCCGGGAAGCGCTCGGGGTCGACGACCAGCCGGGACAGCCGGTTGACGAACCGCCACGGGACGACGCCGGCCGCCCCGGCCGCCGCCTCGGCGATCTGAGCCGTGTGCGCGTCGGTGATGTGGTCCAGCTCCCGCGCGAGCTCGTCGTCGTCCAGCACGATGCCCGCCCGTACGGACGGCGGCATCTCCCGCGCCGAGTGCGGGACATGCAGGATCACGGGGGAGTGCCCGGCGCCGGGCAGGATGTCGAAGGACGGGGAGTCGAAGGACGAGGGGTCGTCGGTCACACGGCGGCTCCACGGGGACGTGGTCGGGAGGCCTCGCTCGAAAGCCCGGCCACGTCGAACATAACTCCGCCCCGGCCGGGCGGTGCGCAGGCCGGGGCGGAGCGGATGGACCGAAGGGGCCCGGGGCGTCAGCTCAGGGACGCCAGCGCCTCGTTCCACGTGGCGGACGGGCGCATGACCTCGGCGGCCTTCGCCGGGTCGGGCTGGTAGTAGCCGCCGATGTCGGCCGGCTTGCCCTGGACGGCGGCCAGCTCGTCGATGATCTTCTGCTCGTTGGCGGCGAGCGTCTCGGCGATCGGCGCGAACGCCTTCGCCAGGTCCGCGTCGTCGCTCTGCTGGGCCAGCTCCTGCGCCCAGTACAGGGACAGGTAGAAGTGGCTGCCGCGGTTGTCGATGCCGCCGACGCGCCGGGTCGGCGACTTGTCCTCGTTGAGGAAGGTCGCCGTGGCGCGGTCGAGGGTGTCGGCGAGGACCTGGGCACGGGCGTTGCCCGTCACCTTCGCGTACTGCTCGAGGGACGGCACGAGGGCGAAGAACTCACCCAGGGAGTCCCAGCGCAGGTAGTTCTCCTTGACCAGCTGCTGCACGTGCTTCGGCGCCGAGCCGCCCGCACCCGTCTCGAACAGGCCGCCGCCCGCCATCAGCGGGACGACCGACAGCATCTTGGCGCTGGTGCCCAGCTCCAGGATCGGGAACAGGTCGGTCAGGTAGTCGCGCAGCACGTTGCCGGTCACCGAGATGGTGTTCTCGCCGCGGCGGATGCGCTCCACCGACAGCTTCGTGGCCTCGACCGGGTTCAGGATCCGGATGTCCAGGCCCTCGGTGTCGTGCTCCGGCAGGTACGCCTTGACCTTGGCGATCAGGTTGGCGTCGTGCGCGCGGGTCTCGTCCAGCCAGAACACCGCCGGGTCGCCGGTGGCGCGGGCGCGGGTGACGGCCAGCTTCACCCAGTCCCGGATCGGCGCGTCCTTGGTCTGGCAGGCGCGGAAGATGTCGCCGGCCGAGACGGTCTGCTCGATGAGCGCGGTGCCGTTCTGGTCGACCAGGCGGACCGTGCCCGTGGTGGCGATCTCGAAGGTCTTGTCGTGGCTGCCGTACTCCTCGGCCTTCTGGGCCATGAGGCCGACGTTCGGCACCGTGCCCATGGTGGACGGGTCGAAGGCGCCGTTGGCCTTGCAGTCCTCGATCACGGCCTGGTAGACGCCCGCGTAGGAGGAGTCCGGGATGACCGCCAGGGCGTCGTGCTCCTGCCCGTCCGCGCCCCACATGTGGCCGGAGCTGCGGATCATGGCCGGCATGGAGGCGTCGATGATGACGTCGGAGGGCACGTGCAGGTTGGTGATGCCCTTGTCGGAGTCGACCATCGCCAGCTCCGGGCCCTCGGTGAGCTCGGCGTCGAAGGAGGCCTTGATCTCGGCACCCTCGGGCAGGGCGTCCAGGCCCTTCCAGATGCCGCCCAGACCGTCGTTCGGGGTCAGGCCGGCCGCGGCGAGCTTGTCGCCGTACTTCGCGAACGTCTTCGGGAAGAAGGCGCGCACCACGTGGCCGAAGACGATCGGGTCGGAGACCTTCATCATCGTCGCCTTCAGGTGCACCGAGAACAGCACGCCCTGGGCCTTGGCCTCGGCGACCTGCGCCGTCAGGAACTCGCGCAGCGCGGCGACCCGCATCACGGAGGCGTCGACGACCTCGCCCTTCTGGACGGGTACGGACTCGCGCAGCACGGTGGTGGTGCCGTCGTCGCCGACGAGCTCGATGCGCAGCGCGCCGTCCTCGGCGATCACCACGGACTTCTCGGTGGAGCGGAAGTCGTTCTGGCCCATGGTCGCCACGCTCGTCCTGGAGTCGGCGGACCAGGCGCCCATGCGGTGCGGGTGGGACTTGGCGTAGTTCTTGACCGAGGCGGGGGCCCGGCGGTCCGAGTTGCCCTCACGCAGGACCGGGTTCACGGCGGAGCCCTTGACCTTGTCGTAGCGGGCGCGGATCTCGCGCTCCTCGTCGGTCTTCGGGTCGTCCGGGTAGTCCGGCAGCGCGTAGCCCTGGCCCTGGAGCTCGGCGATGGCGGCCTTGAGCTGCGGGATCGACGCCGAGATGTTCGGCAGCTTGATGATGTTGGCGGCGGGCGTCTTGGCCAGCCGGCCGAGCTCCGCGAGGGCGTCCGGGATGCGCTGGTCCTCGGTGAGGTACTCCGGGAACAGGGCGACGATGCGCCCGGCCAGCGAGATGTCGCGGGTCTCGACGGCGACACCCGCCTGCGAGGCGTACGCCTGGACCACCGGCAGGAAGGAATACGTTGCCAGGGCCGGGGCCTCGTCAGTGTGCGTATAGATGATGGTCGAGTCAGTCACCGGGTGCTCCGCTCCACGTCTGCAACATTGCTCGACATCAAGATATCTCGTGACGGACCTCGTCTCGACAGGGGTCCACGCCCAGTTTCGCGCCACCGGTCACCGTGCGAGGGCCCCTGGTCGGCGCGGCGGCGACTCCGGCGGAAGGGCCGCCGCTCTCGGCGGCACCGGATTCTCCGGCCTCAGCCGCGCCGGCCGGCTCCCGAGTGACCGGCGAGCGGATCGCGTACGCGTACCCGTCCCGCTCGCCCATGGCCCCCGGGTGGTGCAGGTCACGGTGGCCGACGACCTGATCAAGAGCACTGCAGCGGCCCCTGCGGGGCCTCAGTCGAACCGGGCCGAGGAGATTTCGTTCGGCTCGATCTCGCCCGTGCGCTGCTGCGGGATGACCACCCCGCCCTGCTGGAGCGCCACCGTCCGGGCCGGCGCCGGGATGCGGATGCCCTCCGCGCGGTACCGCTTGTGCAGCCGCTTGATGAACTCGTGCTTGATCCGGTACTGGTCGCTGAACTCGCCGACGCCCAGGATCACCGTGAAACCGATCCGGGAGTCGCCGAAGGTGTGGAACCGGATGATCGGCTCGTGGTCCGCCACGGCGCCCTCGACCTCGGTCATCGTCTCGGCGATGACCTCGTTGGTCACCCGCTCCACGTGCTCCAGGTCGCTGTCGTAGGCCACCCCGACCTGGACCAGGATGGTCAACTGCTCCTCCGGCCGCATGAAGTTGGTCATGTTCGCCTGGGCGAGCTGGCCGTTGGGGATCACGACGAGGTTGTTGGACAGATTGCGGATGGTCGTCTGCCGCCAGTTGATGTCCTCGACGTAGCCCTCCTCACCGCTGCTGAGACGGATGTAGTCACCGGGCTGGACGGTCTTGGACGCGAGGATGTGGATGCCCGCGAAGAGGTTGGCGAGGGTGTCCTGGAGCGCCAGCGCGACCGCCAGACCGCCGACACCCAGGGCGGTGAGCAGCGGGGCTATGGAGATGCCCAGCGTCTGGAGCACCACCAGGAAGCCGATCGCCAGGACCAGGATCCGGGTGATGTTGACGAAGATCGTGGCCGAGCCGGCGACCCCGGAGCGGGACTGGGTGACCGTGCGCACCAGGCCGGTCACCACGCGCGCCGCCGACACCGTCGCCACGAAGATCAGCAGCACCGTCAGCACCTGGTTGGTGGTGTGCTGCACCGTCCGGGTCAGCGGCAGCGCCGCCGCCGCGCCCGCCACGCCGCCCACCACCGCGGCCCACGGCAGCACGGCCCGCAGCGCGTGCACGATGACGTCGTCCCCGCTCCAGCGGGTGCGGTCGGCGTGCCCGCCCAGCCAGCGCAGCAACATGCGCAGCGCGAAGGCCGCCAGCAGGCCCGACGCCAGGGCGATGCCGGCGAAGACCAGGTCGTCCGCGGTGAGGGCCCGGTTCACCTGTCACCTCCGGGAAGAAGAACTGCGGCGAACGCCGTTGCCGGCCGCCGGATGTGAAGTTTCGTCACGTCGTCACCTGTTCGTCCTGCGGATGTTCCGTCGTGCCCGGCCACCCTGACCTGCGGTCGGCACGACCGTTCATCCTGCCGCATTCCGCACGGGGTTTCGTACGGGGGAACGGGCCAAGCCCGGGGCGGCACCGCCAGGGCACTCCGGGCGCCTGCCGCGCGGTCAGATGACCTTCAGCCGTACCAGCGCCCCCAGCGTCAGCGCGCCCGGCAGCAGCGGCAGCCAGACCGTGATGACGCGGAAGGCCAGGACCACGGCCGTGGCCACCGCGGCCGGGCCGCCCGCCGCCACCAGCGCCACGACCAGCGCCGCCTCCACCGAGCCGATGCCGCCCGGAGTCGGGACCAGCGCGACGGCGACGGTCGCCGCGAGGTAGGCCACCGCCATGTGCGCGAGCGGCACGTCCAGGCCCATCGCCCGGCCCACCAGCACCAGTACGGCCGCCTGCAACGCGGGAAAGGTGAAGGCCCCGCCCCACAGGGCCAGGGCCCGGGCCGGGCGGGTGTGCACCGAGCGGGCCTCGCCGAGCGCCGTCCGCAGGAAGGACAGCACGGCCGAACGGACCCGGCGGACCAGGGCCAGTACGGCCACCGCGATGACGAGCACCACACCGGCACCGGCCAGCAGCGGACCGAACGCCGTCTCCGGAACCAGCGTGCCGAGCCGCAGCGCGTCGGGGAACGCGACGAGCAGGGCACCCAGCAGGGCCACCCGGCCGACGCTCTCCGCCAGCAGATACAGCGCGAGAGCCGCGGAGGAACGGGCGAGCGGCAGCCCGCACACCGTCATGAACCGCAGGTTGACCGCGCTCGCGCCCAGCCCGGTCGGCAGCAGGTGGTTGGCCGCGCCGGCCGCGAACTGCGTGGCCAGCAGCCGCCGTCGGGGCAGCCGCTCGACGACAGCGCCCTGCCGGGTGCAGGCGGCGGCCACCCAGGTCAGACAGGTCGTGCCGGCCGCGGCCAGCAGCCACGGCCACTCGGCGTTGCCCAGGTGCGCGAAGCCCTCGGCGAGTACCGAACGGTGTTGCACCGCGACCACGGTGACCAGCAGGAGCGGGAGCAGACACAGGATCTGACGCAGGCGGCGGACCGGGACGCGACGGGGGAGTCGTCCGGGGCGGAGTTCGGGGAGTTGTACCGCTGTCACGTCCGCAGAGGCTTCCCATGCCCCGCCAACGGCGGGTTGCGGACGGGCGGACGGCGTCTTACGTACGGGGAGCGGCTGGGAGGAGAGCGTCATCGGGGCCTTTGCGGGGGACGGGGAGACGGCGAGCGGGGAAAAGGGGGTTCGGGCCGATTGTGCGGGATGTCGGGGCGATGTGCGAGCGCCTTGACCTCAAGATTGCTTGAGGTTCTACGTTCTCTCCCATGAGTATGGAGACCACAGCGTGGACACAACTGCACAGCGTCATGAACGCCCAGGAGGAGCGCCGCCCCCTCGCCCTCGCCACCCTGCGCCGCATCGGCGGGTTCGCCCGCCCGCACCGGCGCCGCATCGCCCTGTTCGTCCTGTTGGGCGTGGCAACCGCCCTGCTCGCCGTGGCGACCCCCGTCCTGGCCGGGAGTGTCGTCGACGCGATCGTCTCGGACGGCACCGAGGGCACCGTCGTACGCCTGTCCCTGCTCATCGCGCTGATCGCGGTGGCGGAGGCGGCGCTCGGCATCCTCGGCCGGAGACTGTCGGCGACGCTCGGCGAGCACCTCATCCTCGACCTGCGGACCGCCGTCTTCGACCATGTACAGCGCATGCCGGTGGCGTTCTTCACACGCACTCGTACGGGCGCCCTCGTATCCCGACTCAACAACGACGTCATCGGCGCCCAGCGCGCGTTCAGCAACACCCTGTCCGGAGTGGTCAGCAACCTCGTCACGCTGCTGCTCACGCTCGCCGTGATGCTCACGCTGTCCTGGCAGATCACCCTGCTCGCGCTGGTGCTGCTGCCGGTGTTCGTGATCCCGGCCCGGCGCATGGGCAGCCGGATGGCCCGTATGCAACGGGAGGCCGCGACGCTCAACGCGGCCATGGGCACCCGCATGACCGAGCGCTTCTCCGCACCCGGCGCCACCCTCGTCAAGCTCTTCGGCCGCCCCGAGGAGGAGTCGGCGGAGTTCGCCGAACGCGCCCGCCGGGTCGCGGACATCGGCGTCCGGACGGCGACCGCCCAGGCCGCGTTCATCACCGCCCTCACCCTGGTCTCCGCCCTCGCCCTGGCCCTCGTCTACGGCCTCGGCGGCACCCTCGCCCTGCGCGGCACCCTGGAGCCCGGCGCGGTCGTGTCGCTGGCGCTGCTCCTCACCCGGCTGTACGCGCCGCTGACCGCGCTCGCCGGGGCGCGGGTCGAGGTGATGAGCGCCCTCGTCAGCTTCGAGCGGGTCTTCGAGGTGCTCGACCTGAAGCCGCTCATCGAGGAGAAGCCGGACGCGCGCCGGGTGCCCGACGGGCCCGTGGCCGTCGAGTTCGACCACGTCCGCTTCGGCTACCCGTCCGCCGACAAGGTCTCCCTGGCGTCCCTGGAGGAGGTCGCCACGCTCGACAAGCGGGGCGGTGACGAGGTCCTGCACGACATCTCCTTCCGCGCCGAACCGGGGCAGACCGTGGCACTCGTCGGCTCCTCCGGAGCGGGCAAGTCGACCGTCGCGGGGCTGCTGCCGCGCCTGTACGACGTCGACGAGGGCGCCGTACGCGTCGGCGGCGTCGACGTCCGCGACCTGAGCGCACGGTCCCTGCGGGAGACCCTCGGCATGGTGACCCAGGACGGGCACCTCTTCCACGACACCGTCCGCGCCAACCTCCTCCTGGCCCGCCCCGCGGCCACGGACAGCGACCTGTGGGACGCCCTGCGCCGGGCCCGTCTCGACGACCTCGTACGGTCGTTGCCCGACGGTCTGGACACGGTGGTCGGCGAACGCGGCTACCGGCTCTCCGGCGGGGAACGCCAGCGCATGACCATCGCCCGGCTGCTGCTGGCCCGTCAGCGCGTCGTCATCCTCGACGAGGCCACCGCCCACCTCGACAACACCTCCGAAGCCGCCGTCCAGGAGGCACTCGCCGAAGCCCTCGAAGGCAGGACGGCGGTCGTGATCGCCCACCGGCTCTCCACGGTCCGGACAGCCGACCAGATCCTGGTCGTCGAGGCCGGCCGGATCGTGGAACGCGGCACGCACGAGGAACTCCTGGCGGCGGGGGAGCGGTACGCGGAGCTGTACCGGACCCAGTTCGGCGGGACGGAGAGCACGGTCGTGGAAGGGGCGGCCGCGTAGCCCGCCCGACCTGGGTGAACGGCTCCGGGCGCGCGTCCGTACCCCTGACGAGTACTCCTGCCTGCCCGCGAGGGCAGGACGGTCCGCATCCGGAGAGGCGACGTGTCCCAGCAGCAACCACACGCACGATCCAACCGCCGGCCCCTGTCCCGAGCCCTTGGGCCGCGCGCCGCCGCGCTCGCCGGCGCGCTGGTCGCACTGCCCCTCGTCACCGCCTGCGGCGGCGGTGACGACGCCACGCCGGCCGCCGCCGGCAGGACGTCGACGCCGAGCCGGTCCGCCGCTCCCGCCGCCGGGGTCGTCGCGCCGGCGAAGGTGGAGGTGATCGCCGGCCTGACCGGCTGCAAGGTGAAGATCCGCACCGAGGCGGACGAACTGCGCGAGGGCGTGTGCCACACGAAGAAGGGTGACTACCTCATCACCACCTTCCCCGAGGAGAAGCTCAAGGAGACCTGGCTGGAGTCCGCCAGCGTGTACGGGGGCAAGTACCTCGTCGGCATGCGCTGGGTGGTCAGCGCCAAGCCGGAGATGCTGGAGCCCCTCCGCGCGAAACTGGGCGGCACGGTCAGGGAGTTGCGGGGCATCGGCCCGAGCACGAGCGCCTCCTGACGTCACCGCTGTCCGAGCCGGCGGACGAGACCGGCGACCTGCTCGTCCTGCCGGGCCAGATAGGACTCGAAGGCGCGGCCGGTGGCGAACACGTCTCTCCAGCCGTGCCGGCGGAGCTCGGCCCGCCACTGGCGGGAGTCGTGCAGCTCGGTCAGCGCCTCGACCCAGCGCCGCCGGTCGGTGTCGCTGATGCCGGGCGGGGCCACGATGCCCCGCCAGTTGTCGAAGACCAGGTCGATCCCCGATGACTTCAGGGTCGGGACACCCGGCAGGACACCGACCGGCCGCTCGCCGGTGACGGCCAGGACCCGCAGCCGGCCGGCGCGGATCTGGTCGAGGAACTCGCCGAACCCGCTGGTGGCGATGGAGATCCTGCCGTCCAGCAGCGCGGGCAGCAGATCGCCGCCCCCACCGTCGTACGGCACGTACGCGACCTTCCGAGGGTCGATGCCGACCGTCTGCGCCAGCCGCATCGGCAGGAGGTGGTCGGGGCCGCCGACGGAGGAGCCGCCGCCCACCCTGATGCCCCCGGGGTCCCTGCGCCAGGCGTCCACCAGCTCGCCGATCGTCCGGTACGGCGAGTCCTTCCGGACGACGATCGCGCCGGACTCCTCGACGAGTCGTGCGATCGGGGTGGTCTCGGTGACGGTCACCTTCGACCCGGCGGCATGGGCGGCGCCCACGACTCCGAGGCCCATCTGGAGGGCGAGATCACCGTTGCCCTTCTCGTCGGCGAGACGCTTCAGGCCCACCGTGCCGCCGGCGCCGGGCAGATTGAACACCTGCACGTCCGAGGCGATCCCGGTCTCCTCCATGACCCGGGCCGCGGTACGGGCCGTGGTGTCGTAGCCGCCGCCAGGGGTGTTGGGCACCATGAGCCGCAGGTCCCGCGCCGGCCCGTCGCCCGGCCACCCACCGCACGCCCCGGCCGCCAGCAGGACCAGGGCGGCGCAGGCACCGAGCACGGCGCGTGCGGGACGTCTCATGACACCTCACTTCCGGTTTTCCCTGGCCGGCGTCATGATTGTGCGACTCGGCACATGAGCCGCCCCACCCTGTGTCGGCATTGAAGATTGAGTTCATTGTGGTCGCCACCTTTCGTCGCCATTCGCTCGCGGGCGAGATGCTGGTGCTCCAGCTCGCCATCGTCGTGGTGGTGCTGCTGGCGGTCGCCGCTGTCTCGCTCGCCCAGTCGCAGGCCACCTTCAACCGGGTCGAGGGACGCCGGGTGAGCGCGCTGGCCGAACAGCTGGCCGCCAACCCCCTCGTGCGCAGCCAGCTGGTGCGTCCCGCGCCGGGGGAGACGCTCGCCCCGCTGGTGCACGCCACGCAGGCGCAGTCCGGGGTGACCTCCGTGACGGTGGCCGACGCCTCCGGCCGGATCGTCAGCTCCACGAACCCCACGGTGGTCGGGGAGCGGCTGCCCGCCGAGCCGGGCGCCGACCAGGCGCGGGGCTGGTCGGGGCAGCTGACGGTGGACGGCAACCGCGAACTGGCCGCCCAGGTCCCCGTCCTCGGGGCGACGGAGGAGAACCTCGGCCGGATCCTCGGCACGGTGATGATCGGTGAGGCCGATCCGACGGTGTGGCAGCGGCTCAGCGGCGCCTCCTCGTATCTGCTCGCCTACCTGGGCATCGCCAGCGGGCTCGGCGTGGCCGGTTCCTGGCTGCTCGCGCGGCGCGTGAAGCGCCAGACCCTCGGGCTGGAGCCGGGGGAGATCGCGGGACTCGCCGAGCACCGGGAGGCGATGCTGTACGGGATCGCCGAGGGCGTCATCGCCCTGGACCCGCAGCACCGGCTCACCCTCGTCAACGACATGGGCCGCCGCCTGCTCGCCCTGCCCGAGGACTGTGTCGGCCAGAGCCTGGACGGCCTGGGCATCGACGGAAGGCTGCGCGACGTGCTGGCCGGCACCGCCGCCGGCAAGCGGGACGAGGTCGTCGTCCGCCACGGCCGGGTCCTGGTGATGAACCGGATGACCGTCACCAAGGACGGCCGGCTCCTCGGCTCCGTCACCACCCTGCGCGACCGCACCGAACTGGCCCGGCTGGAGCGGGAGATCGGCTCCTTCCGCAGTTCCTCGGAGCTGCTGCGGGCGCAGGCGCACGAGTTCGCCAACCAGCTGCACACCATCTCCGGGCTGATCCAGATCGGCGAGCAGGACGAAGTCGTGTGCTACATCCGCGCGTTGAACCAGCGCCGCCAGTCCCTTGACGTCACCCTCAGCCGCCGCGTGAGGGACACGGCGGTGGCCGCCCTGCTGATGGCGAAGGCGTCCCTCGCGGCCGAACGGAAGGTCAGCCTGCGCATCTCGGACGACACCGCGCTGGAGCGGCTGGCCCCGGAGGACGCCGCCGACGTGGCGACCGTGGTGGGCAATCTCGTGGACAACGCCGTCGACGCCGCCGCGCACGCAGGGGAACGGTGGGTCGAGGTGGCGCTGCGGCAGGACGCCTCCAGCGTGGAGATCGTGGTCCGCGACTCGGGGCCGGGCGTGGCGCCCGAACTGGCCCGCGAGGTGTTCTCCCACGGCTTCACCACCAAGGCCGCGCGGGAGGGCGAGCGCGGCATCGGACTGGCCCTGACCAAGCTGGTCTGCGAACGGCACGGGGGAGAGATCTCGGTGGCCAACACCCCCGACGGGGCCGTGTTCACCGCACGCATGACCGTCAGCCACCTCCCCGAAGCGGTGGCGGAAGGAGCGGCCCCATGACCGGAACGCGCGACATGACGGGAACGGACGACAGCACCGGAACGCGCGACAAGGCGGGCACGATCGACGTCCTCGTGGTCGACGACGACTTCATGGTGGCCCGGGTCCACCGCGCGTTCGTCGAGCGCGTCGAGCCGTTCCGGGTCGTCGGCGTGGCCCACACCGGCGGACAGGCGATCGAGGCCGTGGACGAACTGCGCCCCGACCTCGTCCTGCTCGACCTGTATCTCCCCGACCTCTTCGGCCTCGACGTCATCCCCCGGCTGCGCACCGCCGGCCACGACTGCGACGTCATGGTCATCAGCGCCGCTCAGGAGGCCGACACGGTCCGCGGCGCCGTCCGGCAGGGGGTCGTCGACTACCTGCTGAAGCCCTTCGACTTCGAGGACCTGCGCCCCCGCCTGGAGCGTTACGCCGCCCAGCGGGGCCGGCTGCTCACGGCGGTGGTGCGGGGCCAGGCCGACATCGACCGGGTCCTGGCCGGAGCCGGCGTCCCCGCACCGGCCCCCGCGCTGCCCAAGGGCATGAGCGTGGAGACCGCCGAACTCGTCCAGCGGGCCCTGCGCGAGGCGGACGGCACCCTGTCCGCCACCGAGTGCGCCGCGCTGACCGGCGTGTCCCGTGTGAGCGCCCGCCGCTACCTGGAGTACTTCCACGGCACCGGCAGCGCGGAGGTGTCCCTGCGCTACGGCGTCGCCGGCCGGCCCGAACGGCGGTACGCCTGGCGGGCGTGATCCCTTGTCTACGGCGGGCCGTTGTCCTGCGGAGCGGCCGGGGCCGGCAAGGGGGAGGGCGCGGGGGCCGGGACGGAGACCGTCGCGGCGGAGCCGCCTCGGCCCTCCGGTGTCGAGGCCCCCGGCTTCTGTGCCGTGTCCTGCGCGATCTTCACCGTGTACAGGCCCGGACTCTGGTCACGCCACTGCTGAGAGTCCGGGCCGGTGGCCGTGGCGGCGGTCAAGGGGAGCACCACGGCGCCGGTGAGCGCCAGGACCCAGCCGAGGACGGGGCTCAGGAGCGTGCCGGCGGTCCGGTGGTAGGTGTCGTGGTAGGCCAACTGTCGTCCCGGTGCTTCGACTCGACGTCATGTACTGCCCCCATTGGGACTCACTGTCGCAGCCGGCGCCGGCAAGAGGAATCTTGAAAATTAAAGCCCCACGCGTTGCACAGAAGTTTCACAGTCGCGTCAGGGCTGGTTGGTCAAGTAGCCGCCCATCGCGGTGAAGTACTCGGCCGCGGGCAGCTCCCGGCCGTCCTCGGTCCGGACGCGCGTGATGGCCAGGCCGCGGTTGCGGCCGGTGCGCGCGTCGGCCCCGGCGACGATCACCACGCCCTCGCCCTCGCGGTAGAAGATGCGGCCGGGCGTGCCGCCGTACCGCCCCTCGGAGACGACGGCGGCCAGGACCTCGAGTCGCCTGCCCTTGTGGAAGGTGAAGGCGCTGGGATACGGCTCGGACTGGGCGCGGACCAACCGCTCCAGGTCCTCGGCCGGCCAGGTCCAGTCGATGCGGCTGTCCTCGATGGACCGCTTGTGGAAGAAGCTCGCCCGGGAGCGGTCCTGCTTGGTGAACTCCGTCTGCCCGGAGGCGATGAGGCCGAGCGCGCCGATGGTGACCGGGGCGATGAGGTCGACCGTCTTGTGGAACAGGTCGGTCGCCGTGTCCGTCGGCCCGACCGCCACCGCCTCCTGTCGCACGATGTCGCCGGCGTCGAGCTCGTCGTTCATCATGTGCGCGGTGACGCCCACTTCGGGCTCGCCGTTGATCAGTGCCCAGATCAGCGGCGAGAAGCCGGCGTACTTCGGCAGCAGCGAGTCGTGCACGTTCAGCGTGCCGTGGCGCGGCAGGTCGAAGATGCGCGGCGGAATCCACGTACGCCAGTTGTTGGCCACGATGATGTCCGGGTCGGCCTCCTTGAGGCGCTCGAACAGCTCGTCGTCGTCAGGCCGGTTGCGGATCACGACCGGTACGCCGTTCTCCTCGGCGAGGTCGGCGACCGAGTCGCTCCAGATCTTCTCGTACGCGTGCTCGCTCTTGGGGTGCGTCACGACCAGGACCACGTCGTGCTCGGAGTCCAGGAGGGCTTGGAGGGTGCGGTGGCCCCAGGTCTGGTAACCGAACATGACGACCCGCATGGGGTTCCTCCTCGAAGCAGGGAATGGCCATGGTCAGTAAAGCAAGGCTTACCTAAGTGGTCAACGGGGCCAGTTTGCGCGCGGGTTGACGATCGACCACTTCCGCGTGTCCGTTTTGTCTATGGACAGCTCCAAAGGATGAGCTTAGCCTTACCTAAGTTTTGGGCCGTGCCTCTTCGGCGTGCCCGACTTCCGTACTTCCCGATGCTCGACCGACGGCTGCCTGCCCAGAAGGGCCGCCGCACCGCACGATGGGAGTGACATGGCACAGGCTCGTCCTGGCGACGCCCCTTTGATCCACGACCTCATAGGGATCGGCTTCGGGCCGTCCAACGTGGCCATGGCGATCGCGCTCAGCGAGCACAACGCAAGCGCCGCTGGGGGAGAGGCGGTCTCCGCTCACTTCTTCGAGCAGCAGCCGCGCTTCGGCTGGCACCGAGGCATGCTCATCGACGACGCGACCATGCAGGTGTCCTTCCTCAAGGACCTGGTGACGCTCCGGAACCCGGCCAGCGAGTACAGCTTCCTGTGCTACCTCAAGAGCAAGGGACGGCTGATCGACTTCATCAACCACAAGAACCTCTTCCCGCTGCGGGTGGAGTTCCACGACTACTTCGAGTGGGCCGCGGGCCAGGTCGACGACATGGTCTCCTACGGCCACGAGGTCGTCGGCGTCATGCCCGTCGTGCGCGACGGCGTTGTGGAGTACCTGGACGTGACGGTCCGGTCGGGGGAGGGCCTCGAGGTCCACCGGGCCCGCAACCTCGTCCTCGGCACCGGACTGCGCCCCCTCATGCCGGAGGGTGTGGAGCGCAGCGACCGCGTCTGGCACAACTCCGAACTGCTGGGCAGGGTCGACGCGTTGGAGGGCACCTCACCCTCCCGGTTCGTCGTCGTCGGCGCCGGGCAGAGCGCCGCCGAGAACGTCGCCTACCTGCACCGGCGCTTCCCCGAGGCCGAGGTCTGCGCGGTCTTCTCCCGCTACGGCTACAGCCCCGCCGACGACAGCGCCTTCGCCAACCGCATCTTCGACCCCGAAGCCGTCGACGAGTTCTTCGCGGCGCCGAAGGACGTCAAACACCGGCTGATGGACTACCACGGCAACACCAACTACTCCGTGGTGGACATCGACCTGATCGACGACCTGTACCGGCAGATGTACCAGGAGAAGGTCCTCGGCACCGAGCGCCTGCGCTTCCTCAACGTCTCCCGGCTCACCGGTGTCACGGAGACGCCGGACAAGGTCAGGGCCGCCGTCACGTCCCTCGTCAGCGGCGAGGAGACTCTCCTGGACGCCGACGTCGTGGTCTTCGCCACCGGCTACAGCCCCGCCGACCCCGTCGGTCTGCTCGGCGAGGTGGCCGACCGCTGTCTGCGTGACGACGAGGGCCGCGTCCGCGTCGAGCGCGACTACCGCATCGCGACGGAGCCCGACCTGCACTGCGGCATCTACCTCCAGGGCGGCACCGAGCACACGCACGGCATCACCTCGTCCCTGCTGTCCAACACCGCCATCAGGGTCGGCGAGATCCTCGACTCGCTCCTCGACCGCGGCCGCAAGTCCGCTTCCGACGAGGCCCGGACGGTCGCCGACGGAACCGGCAGCGCGGCCCGCTGATCCACTCACCGGCTCCGCCGTCACATCGCCGCGCCGCGCCAGGTGGGCCCACCCGGCACGCGCGGCGGCACTGATCAAAGGGATAACGTACGTCGACATGGGCACGATCACAGTGGAGCGCCCCACGTCCAAGGTCACAACTCAAGCCCGGCGGCGGCGAGTTGTGGGACTTGGTGCGCTGGTGCTGGTCCTCGTTGCAGCGGGGGCCGTGTCGTTGGCCGTCGGGGCGCGCGCGTTGAGCCCCGGCGAGGTGTGGCACGGGCTGTTCGCGGCACCGGAGTCCGACCAGCGGCTCACCGAGATCAGGCTCATCGTGGAGACCGTGCGGGTGCCCCGGACGGTGCTCGCGATCGTGGCGGGCGTCGCCCTGGGGGTCGGCGGGGCGCTCATCCAGGGGTACACGCGCAACCCGATCGCCGACACCGGCCTGCTGGGCGTGAACTCCGGCGCCTCGTTCACCGTGGTGACGGTGATCGCCGTGTTCGGGCTCTCCGACCCGTTCCAGTACATCTGGTTCGCCTTCCTCGGGGCGGCGATCGCCGGGGTCGTGGTCTTCGGGCTTGCGAGCATCGGCCGCGGTGCCGGGAACCCGCTGACGCTCGCCCTGGCCGGGCAGGGAGTCACGGTGTTCCTCGCGGCGATGACCACGGCGATCGCGCTGTCGGACCAGAAGTCGCTGAACGCGCTGCGGTTCTGGAACGCGGGCTCCGTGGCCGGCGTCGGATTCGGTGTCATCTGGCCGGTGACCGCGTTCATCGCGGCCGGACTGGTGCTGGCCCTGATCACGCTGCCGGCCCTCAACCTGCTCAACCTGGGTGACGACGTGGCGCGCGGCCTCGGGGTGAACATCGCACTGAGCCGGACCATCGGCATCACCGCCATCACCCTGCTGGCGGGCGCCGCGACGGCCGCGTGCGGACCCATCGCGTTCCTCGGGCTCATGGTGGCCCACGTGGCCCGGTACCTGACCGGCCCCGACTACCGCTGGCTGGTGCCGTACGCGGGACTGCTCGGCGCCATCGTGCTCCTGGTCTGCGACATCGTGGGCCGCCTGGTGGTGCGGCCGAGCGAGCTGGACGCGGGCGTCGTCGTCGCCCTGCTGGGCGCCCCGTTCTTCGCGGCTCTGGTGTGGCGAGGAAAGTTCAAGAACGCATGAACAGGACAGACGTGAAGCCGTCGGTGACGCCGGGCGTGCGGCTCGGCCAGGTGTCGTTCGTGTGGCGGCCGTGGATCGTGTGCGTCTCGGTGCTGCTCGCGGCGGCGACGTTCCTGGTGTTCTGCCTGTCCATCGGCGTCGGTGACTTCCCCATCGGGCTGCCCCAGGTGATCGCCACGATCGTCGGCCGGGGGGAACAGGTCGACGAGTTCGTGATCATGGATCTGCGGATGCCACGGGCCCTGGCCGGGGTCGTGGTGGGCATCGCGCTCGGGGTGTCCGGGGCACTCACGCAGTCCATCGCCCGCAATCCGCTGGCCAGTCCGGACGTCCTGGGGATCACGAACGGCGCCAGCGCGGTCGCGGTGTTCCTGGTGACGGTGTCGGGCGGGACGGCCGCGGCGATCGTCAGCTCCGTGGGCCTGTCGGCGGCGGCCCTCATGGGCGGTCTCGGCACGGGCCTGCTGGTGTACTTCCTCGCCTGGCGGCGCGGCATCGACGGCCTCCGGCTCATCCTCATCGGCATCTCGGTGAGTGCCGTGATGGAGGCCCTCACGACCTGGCTGCTGGTGACGGCCGACATCAGGGACGTGGCCCAGGCCCAGGCATGGCTGGTCGGCTCGCTGGACGACCGGTCGTGGGACGAGGTCCAGGTGGCGCTCTGGGGCACGCTCGCCCTCCTGGTCGTCGTGGCGGGCGCCGCCTTCCAGTTCAAGCCGATGCACCTCGGCGACGACGTCGCCGCGGGCCTGGGGGTCCGTTATTCGGCCGTGCGGGCGGTCCTCCTCCTGTGCGCCGTGCTGCTGGCCGGTGTGGCGGTGAGCGCGGCGGGCCCGGTCCCGTTCGTGGCGCTGGTGGCGCCTCAGGTGGCGATGCGTCTGGCGCGGTGCGCGACGCCGCCCATGGTGGCCTCCGCGTTGGTCGGTGCGCTGCTGCTGACCGGCTCGGACCTGGTCGCACGCACGGCACTGCCCGTCAGTCTCCCGGTCGGTGTCGTCACCGCGGCGATCGGCGGCCCCTTCCTCGTCTATCTGCTGGTACGGGCGAACCGCAGATAGCTGGTACAAAGTCAGGCGAGCCTAAGTAAGGGGGCCTTGTGGTCACTCAGTCCGTCACCGGGGTCGAGTCCGAGTCCGATCAGGCCTCCCGGCTGGCAGCCAGGGGCGTCACGGTCGGGTACGGCGCCCGGACCGTCATCGACGATCTCGACGTGGCGATACCCCCCGGGGTGATCACCACCATCATCGGCCCCAACGGCTGTGGTAAATCGACCCTGTTGCGGACCCTGTCCCGGCTGCTCAAACCGTCCAAGGGAACGGTCGTGCTGGACGGCGACGACATCGCCCGGCTCAGGACCAGGGACGTGGCGAGGAAACTCGGGCTGCTGCCGCAGGCGCCGGTCGCGCCCGAGGGACTGACGGTGGCCGACCTGGTCGCCAGGGGCCGCCATCCGCACCAGAGCTGGCTGCGGCAGTGGTCCTCCGACGACGCCGACGTGGTCGAACGCGCGCTGGCCATGACCGGCGTGTCCGACCTGGCCGACCGCCCGGTCGACGCGTTGTCCGGCGGACAGCGGCAGCGCGTCTGGATCTCGATGACCCTGGCCCAGGGCACCGATCTGCTGCTGCTGGACGAGCCGACCACCTATCTCGACCTGGCGCACGCGATGGACGTGCTCGATCTGGTCGACGATCTGCACGAGTCGGGATGCACCGTGGTGATGGTGCTGCACGATCTCAATCTGGCCGCGCGCTACAGCGACAACCTCGTCGTGATGCGGGCCGGGTCGATCCTGGCGCAGGGGCATCCCCGTGACGTGCTGACCGCCGAGCTGCTGCACGAGGCGTTCGGACTGCACGCCAAGGTCATCGACGACCCGGTGGGCGACCGGCCGCTCATCGTCCCGATCGGTCGCACGCACGTCCAACTCGACTAGTTCCTCATAAAGTTACGAAAGTAAGGCTAGGCTTACCTTACCGCCTTGCGGTACGGTTTGCCTGCCCTTACCCGGGGGCGTACTGGACAGTGCGAAAAAGCAAGGGGATTGACGGATGCTCCTCCACAGAACGACGCGCAGGACGCCATGGCGGCGGGCCGCGGCACTGATCTCCGCCGCGACGCTCGGCGTCGGCCTCCTGGCGGGCTGCGGTTCCGAATCGGACTCGGGCGACAAGGGCAGCGACACCACCTCGACCGCCGCGGCCGGCGCCTTCCCGGTCACCGTGGAGCACGCGTTCGGCACGACGAAGGTCACCGAGGCCCCGAAGCGGGTCGTCACCGTCGGCTACACCGACGACCAGAGCGTCCTGGCGTTCGGCATCAAGCCGGTCGGCATGACCGACCAGTACCCGAACCCGGCGGGGAAGAGTCCCGACATCAACACCCAGTGGCCCTGGGTGAAGGACAAGTGGGGTGACACCAAGCCCGAGGTCATCATGAAGAACGGTGACACCGGCCCCAACTACGAGAAGATCGCCGCCCTGCGCCCCGACCTGATCATCGCGGTGTACTCCGAGATCGACCAGGCCGGCTACGACAAGCTCTCCAAGATCGCGCCGACGGTGGCCCGCACCAAGGCCGAGAAGGAGCCGTTCAGCGCCCCCTGGCAGGACAACGCCCTGCACATCGCCAAGGCGCTCGGCAAGGCCGAGGAGGGCGAGAAGATGGTGCAGGACATCCAGACCAAGCTCGACGCGGCCAAGAAGGCGCACCCCGAACTCGCGAAGCAGAAGGCCGTCGTACTGTCCTGGTACGAGAACTCGGTGGCGCCCTTCACCTCCACCGACGTGCGCGGCCGGCTCGTGACGGGCATCGGCTTCAAGTACCAGACCGAGATCGACAAGGTCGCGGACGGCAGTTTCTACACCAAGCTCTCGCCCGAGCGCGTCGACCTGGTCGACGTCGACCGCATCTTCGTGATCAACGACAAGGCCGACACGGCGGCCCTGAAGAAGTTCAAGCTGTTCGCCAACCTGGACGCAGTGAAGAAGGGCAACGTGTCCTACCTGCTGGACAGTGAGGGCCCGGCGGTCGGCGCGGCCATCTCCCAGGGCACGCTGCTGTCCATGCCGTACGCCGTCGACGAGCTCGTGAAGTCGGTGGCCGAGTAGCGATGCCGGTCACCCTGTCCCGTCCCCTGTCCGCCCGGGTCGCGGTGTGAGCGCGACCGTCACCCGTCCCGCTCCGGCGGCCCTGCACACGGCGACCGGACGCGAGGCCTCCCGATGGGTCGCGGCCCACTGCCGCGAGGTGCCCTGGCTGTCGGCGGCCACCGTGCTCACCACGGTGGCCGGCGCGGCGCTCCAGGTGCTCCCGGTCCTGCTGCTCGGCCGGGTGGTCGACGGCGTGGTCGAGGGTGAGTCCCGTTCGATCCTGGTCACCATCGGGGTGTTGATCGGGGCCGCCGCACTGCTCGGCGCGGCGGCCACCGCGGTGTCGACCTATCTGATCGGCCGACTGGGCGCCGACCTGCTCGCACGGCTGCGGGAAGGGGCCGTCCGGGCGGTGCTGGGGATGCCGAGCGCCCGTATCGAACAGGTCGGCCGGGGAGACGTGCTCTCCCGGGTCGGCGACGACGTGGCCGTCATCTCCAAGGGCATCCGTACGGCCATCCCCACGGTGTTCTCGGCCGGAGTCCTGGTCACCATCGCCACGTTCGGCATGTTCGGACTGGACTGGCGGCTCGGACTGGCGGGCGCCGGCGCTCTGCCCGCGTACGCGCTGGCCCTGCGCTGGTACCTCCCCCGCTCCGCCCCGCTCTACCGCAAGCAGCGGGTGGCCCAGGCCGACCGCGCGCAGGCGTTGATCAGCGGTCTGAACGGGATCGACACGGTCCGGGCGTACCGCCTGGAGGGCGCCTTCCGCGAGAAGGTCACCAGCGAGTCCTGGCGGGTGCGCGATCTCGGTATCGAGGTGTTCCGGTTCTTCGGCCGGTTCGTCGGCCGGGAGAACCGCGCCGAGTTCATCGGGCTGGTCCTGATCATCGTGGTGGGGTACGCCCTGCTGGAGGCCGACGCCGCCACCCTGGGCGAGGTGTCTGCGGCCCCGCTGCTGTTCCACCGGCTGTTCGGCCCGCTGGGCCTCATCATGTTCACCTTCGACGAGGCGCAGAAGTCGGGCGCCAGCCTGACCCGGCTCGTCGGCGTGCTGGGGGAGGCCGCGGAGGGCCGGCTGGTGGGCGACCCGGCCGTCGCGCCGGCGGACGCCGAGCCGCTGCCGGTGACGGTGCGGGGGCTGACGTTCCGTTACCCCGGCGCAGAGGAACCGGTGCTGAGGGACGTCGATCTGACGATCCCGGCCGGTGGTTCGCTCGCGCTGGTGGGTGCGACGGGTGCGGGCAAGACGACCCTGGCCGCGCTGATCGCGGGCATCGGGACGCCCGAGTCCGGATCGGTGCACATCGGCGCGACCGACCTGGCAGGCCTGGACGAGGCCGGGGCGCGGGCCCTGGTCAGCATCCTGACGCAGGAGACGCACGTGTTCTCGGGCCCGCTCGCCGACGACCTGCGGCTGTCCGCGCCCGGGGCGACCGACGCCGAACTGACGGACGCGCTGCGCACGGTCGGCGCCGACGCCTGGGTCCAGGCGCTGCCCGACGAACTGAACACCACGGTCGGCGAGGGCGGTGAGCGCCTGGACGTCACCAAGGTCGCCCAGATCGCCCTGGCCCGGCTGGTGCTGGCCCGCTCGCCCGTGGTGGTGCTCGACGAGTCCACCGCGGAAGCCGGCAGCGAGGGCGCCGCCGAGCTGGAACGCGCGGTCCTGGCCGCGTGCGCGGGCCGGACCACCCTGTTCGTGGCACACCGGCTGACCCAGGCGATGGCGGCGGACCGGATCGCCGTGCTGGACGCGGGCCGCGTCGTCGAGCAGGGCACACACGACGAGTTGGTGGCTCTGGGCGGCCGGTACGCGCGACTGTGGCAGGCATGGCGCGAGGGCAGTTAGGCAAGCCCGAGTCAGGCTGGGCTCAATTTTTTGGTTTCCTTGAAAGGGTGCTGAGTCTTCGATGATGGAACCGAGCGCTCGTCTCGTACGGCTTTCTCCCGCACGCCTGGCCGACGTACGCCGGCGGACCGGCGACCACTCCGACAGGACCATCACCGAAGCCTGCGCCATCGGGCTGTCGTACTGGACGACGGGCCGGAGCCCCGACGGCATCGACCTCACTCCCGGCACCCTGTTCGCCGACGTCCTCGGATGGGTCGACAACGGCGGGGCCGGCTCCGGTGACTGGGAGGTCGGCGCGGACGGCCGGAGCATCACCGTGCCCGCCACCGTCGCGCCGGCCGACGCGCAGCTCGCGCTGGACGACCTGGCCGACTTCCCGGACCGGCCCCTGGGCACCATCGGCCCGTCCAGCGCGGCGGCGAGACTCGAACTCATGGCCCGCTGGAACGACACCCAGGCCGACCGCATCCGCCCGACCATCGTCGAGATGTTCCGCGAGCAGGCACGGACCAGGCCGGACGCCGTCGCCGTCGTCGACGAGCACCGCTCGCTGACCTACCGCCAGGCAGCTGAGCTCTCCAGCCAGTTGGCCCAGCAGCTGATCGAACGCGGCCTCGGTCGCGAACAGGTCGTCGGCATCTCACTGGGCCGCTCCGCCGAGATGGTCATCGGGCTGCTCGCCGTGTTGCAGGCGGGGTGCGCGTTCGTGCCGCTCGATCCGCAGTGGCCCGCCGCGCGCCGGGCGGTCGTCATCGAGGACGCCCGGGTCGTCGTGCAGCTCAACGACTCGGGCGAGCACGACCCGGCCGAACCGCCGGCCGTGGCCGTCGACCTCGACGACTGGCGCTACGGTTCCCACCCCACCGAGGGGACCGGCGTCACCGTACGGGGCGACGCCCTCGCATATGTGATCTTCACGTCCGGCTCGACCGGACGGCCCAAGGGCGCCATGATCCGGCACGAGGCGATCAGCGAGCGCCTGCTGTGGCAGGTGAACGAGATCCTCGGCTTCGGCCACGACGACGCCTCGCTGTTCAAGGCGCCGTTGTCCTTCGACATCTCCATCAACGAGATATTCCTGCCGTTGGTGTCCGGCGCCCGCCTGGTGGTGCTGCGGCCCGGCGGCGAACGCGACCCGCACCACCTGCTGAGCGTCATCGCCGAACAGCGCGTCACCTTCACGTATTTGGTGTCGTCCATGCTGGACGTCCTGCTGGAGATCGCCGGCGACTCCGGCCGGCTGGACAGCCTGCGGCACGTGTGGTGCGGCGGCGAGGTGCTGACCCCGGAGCTGTACGAGCGGTTCCGCACCAAGCTCGACATCCCCATGTACCACGGCTACGGCCCGGCCGAGACGACCATCGGCGTCTCCCACGTCATCTACCGGGGAGAGGCGGAACGCCTGTCGACGTCCATCGGCAAGGCCAACCCCAACACCCAGCTGTACGTCCTGGACGAGGAACTGCGCCCGGTCCCCGTCGGCGTCGGCGGCGAACTGTACGTGGGCGGCTTCCTCCTGGGACGCGGCTACGTCAACGCGCCCGGTCTGACGGCCTCCCGGTTCGTCGCCAACCCCTTCGCGAACGACGGCTCCCGCCTCTACCGCACCGGTGACCTCGCCCGCTTCGCCCCGGACGGCTCCCTCGACTTCCTCGGCCGCGCCGACAACCAGATCAAGATCCGCGGCATGCGGCTGGAGATCGAGGACGTCGAGGTCGGCCTCGCCGAGCACCCCGCCGTACGGCACACCTGCGTCGTCGCGCGGAAGAACACGGCGGGCGGCACCTACCTGGTGGGCTACGTCATCCCGGCCGCCGGCAGCGAGGACCTGCGGGCGGACGAGGTCAAGGCGTGGGCCGCCGAGCACATGGTCGAGTACATGGTGCCCGCCCACATCGTCGTGCTCACGGAGTTCCCGCTCACCGCCAACGGCAAGCTCGACCGCAACGCCCTGCCGGAGCCCACGATCGGCACGGGCACGCTCGTACGGCCCACCACCGACGACGAGCGCGCGGTCTGCGCGGCGGTCGCGGCGGTGCTGCGGCTCGAAGAGGTCGGCGTCGACCAGGACTTCTTCCAGCTCGGCGGCGACAGCATCCTGGCGATCTCGCTGCTGACCGCGCTGCGCGACGCGGGCCTCTACGTCACGGCACGGCAGATCTTCACCCACAGCACCGTGGGGGCCCTGGCCTCGGTCGCGAGCCGGGAGGACGTCTCCACGGTCGACCACCGCGATGTCGCGACCGGACCCGTCGTGGGATCGCCCATCGTGCAGTGGCTCGGCGAGACCACCGACGCCATCGACGGCTTCGTGCAGTCGGTCGTGCTGAACACCCCGCCGGACCTGACCGCAGACGCTCTCGACGAGATCCTCACCGCCCTGGTCCGCAGGCACGACATGCTGCGTGCCAGGCTGGTGCGCGGAAGCCGCTGGAGCTTCGACATCCCGGAGCCTGACGGGGCCGTCGCCGGATGGCAGGAGAGCGACCGGCCGCTCGACGCATGCGTCGCACTCGCCACCGACGCCCTGGACCCCGACAACGGTGTGATGCTGCGCGCCGTCTGGCGCCGCGCGGCGCGGCAGCTGGTCCTGGTCGCCCATCACGTGGTGATCGACGGCGTGTCCTGGCGGATCCTGATGGACGACCTGGCCACGGCCTGGCGGCACTTCACCTCGGACACCCCGATCGAACTGCCCCCGGTGGGCACGTCCTTCCGGCGCTGGACGCAACTGCTGGAGCGCGCGGCGTTCGACGCGGACAGCTCCTACTACTGGCGTCCCCTGCCGACGGAGGACCAGCCGGTGGGCAGGCGCGCGCTGTCCGACGCCGACACCGTCGCCACGGAGCGACTGCGGACCGTCTCGGCCGGCCCGGAGATCACGGCCGCGCTGCTGGGCGAGATCCCCGCGAAGTTCCACGCGGGCGTCAACGACGTCCTGCTGACCGGGCTCGCCGTCGCGCTCGCCCGCTGGCGCCGCGACCTGGGACAGGACCAGACCTTCGCCCACATCGAACTGGAAGGCCACGGCCGCGAAGGACAGTTCGTGGCCGCCTCCGCCGGCTTCGAACCCGAACTGTCGCGGACCGTGGGCTGGTTCACCACCCTCTTCCCGGTGACCGTCGACCCCGGCACGGCGGCCGACCTCACCGCACGCGCATACCTGACCGCCGCCCTCAAGGCGGTCAAGGAAGACCTCGCCCGGGTGCCGGACAACGGCGTCTCCTACGGTGCCCTGCGGTACCTGACCGACACCGAGTTCGACGCGCCCGCACCGCAGGTGCTCTTCAACTACCTGGGCCGCTTCGCCGCCGGAGAGCCCGGCGACTGGCAGCTCGCCCGGACCACCGGCCAGCTGGGCGAGAAGCGCGACCCGCGGATGGGCCTGCCGCGCGCCCTCGAGTTCAACGCGATCGCCGAACCGGACCCGACCGGCGAGTACGACCTCGTCACCACCATCTCCTGGCCCGACGGCATGTTCACCGACGAGGACATCACGACCATCGGCGGCTACTTGCGGGACGCCCTCGCCGGACTGGCCGCACTCGACCCGCAGGGCGGCCACTCGCCCAGCGACTTCGCCCTGGTGCCGCTCACCCAGGCCGACGTCGACGCCCTGGACGGCCCGGCCCTGCGGGACATCCTGCCGCTGACGCCGTTGCAGGAGGGCCTGTACTTCCACTCCGTCTTCGACGACGACTCGGCCGGAGCCTACGTCGAACAGCAACTGCTCACCCTGGACGGCGAGGTGGACGCCGACCGGCTCGCGGCTGCGGCCACCCGGCTGCTCACGCTGTACCCCAACCTGGCCGCCCGGTTCGTGGCACTCGCCGACGGCCGCGTGGTCTCCGTACTGGAGAGCGGCGTCGAGGCGCCCTTCACGACCCTCGACCGCCCCGGCATCACCGACACCGAGCTGCGCGACCTGGCCGAGCGGGACCGCCGCGCCGGATTCGACCTCGCGACCGGCCCGCTGATGCGGTACACCCTCGTCCGCGGTGGTCCCGGCCGGAACGTCCTCGTGCAGACCGTGCACCACATCATCGCCGACGGCTGGTCGGTGCCGCCGATGCTCCGCGCCCTGCTCGCCGAGTACCACGCGCCGGGGACCGTCTACCCGATCGGCGGCTTCTCCGACTACGTGGCCTGGCTCGCCGGACGCGACGCCGACGAGAGCGACCGGGTGTGGCGCGAGCAGCTCGCCGGGCTTCCCGGCCCCTCGCTGGTCGCCGAGGGGCACACCCCGTCCGACCGGTTCGCCGACACCGCCGTGCGGCCGGAGCACGACATCGACGCGGCCGCACGGTCGGCCGGCGTGCCGCTGAGCGTGGCCGTGCACAGCGCCTGGGCGGTCACGCTGGGCCGCATCCTGCACGGACAGGACGTGGTGTTCGGCTCCACGGTGTCCGGCCGCGACGCGGATGTGCCCGGCATCGAGGACATGGTGGGCCTGTTCATCAACACGATCCCGGTCCGCGCCCGTTGGACCGCCACCACCACCGCACGTGACCTCCTCGCCTCGGTGCGGGAACACCAGGGCGCGGTCCTGCCGCACCAGCACGTCTCCCTGGCCAGGATCGGCCGCCAGGCCGAGGCCGGCTCGCTGTTCGACACCCTCGTGGTGTTCGACGTCGCGACCGACGTGGACGCACTGCGCCGACCCGGCGACACCCTGGCCGTCACCGGCCTCGTCAACGAGGGCGCACCGCACTACCCGCTGACCCTGGTCGTGGAACGCGCACCCGACGGCAGCCCGCGCTTCAACCTGATCTACGACGGCGAACTGCTGCGGGAGACGACCGCCCAGGCGATCCTGCGCACGTTCACCTCGACCCTCACCGCCCTGCTCACCCGGCCGGACACCCTGGTCGACGACGTGGCCTCGGAGGCCGACCGGCGCCCCGCGCTCATCACCCCGACCACCCTCGGGGGCCTGTTCGACGCCGCCGCGCGGCGCGACCCGGCCGCCACCGCCGTCACCCAGTGCGGTCTCGACGGCCGTACCCGGTCCCTGACGTACGGCGAACTGGCCCACGCCAAGGACGAGTTGGCAGCCGCTCTGCGCGCCGCCGGAGTCGGCCCCGGCCGACGGGTCGCCGTCGCCGTCCCGCGGTCCGTCGAGCAGGTCGTCGCCCTGGTCGCGATCGTCGCCGCGGGCGGCGCGTACGTACCGCTGGACCTGGCCTACCCGGACGAGCGGCTGGAGTACATCCTCGCCGATGCCGCGCCGCAGGTCGTCCTGGTGGACCGTGAGCAGCGCGACCGCTTCACGGAACTCCTGACCCGTACGGGCGTACGGGCCCGCGTACTCGTCCAGGGCGACGAACTTCCGCAGGCCACCCCCGCGCACCCAAGTCGGGAGCCCGGCTGGCACCACCCTGCCTACGTGATCTACACCTCCGGATCGACCGGCCGGCCCAAGGGCGTCGTCGTCCCGCACTCCAGCGTGGTGACGCTGCTCGCCAACACCCAGCCCGACATGGACTTCGGCCCGCACGACGTCTGGGTCCAGTTCCACTCCTTCTCCTTCGACTTCGCGGTCTGGGAGCTGTGGGGAGCGCTGGCGTACGGCGGTGAGCTGCTGGTGCCGGAGTACGGGCTGACCCGCTCCCCGGTCGACTTCCACCGGCTGGTGCGCGAGCGCGGGGTGACCGTGCTCAACCAGACGCCGTCCGCCTTCTACCAGTTCATCGAGGCCCACCGGCACGCCGGCGAGCCGCTGCCCGCCCTGCGCCGCGTCATCTTCGGCGGCGAGGCACTGGACCTCGGGCGGCTGCGCGGCTGGGTCGAACGGCACGGCACCGGCTCGCCCGAGCTGGTCAACATGTACGGCATCACCGAGACCACCGTCCATGTCACCCACCGCGTACTGACCGAGGAGGACTTCGGCCCCGGCGACGACGTCAGCCCGATCGGCGGCCCCATACCCGGCCTCGTCACCCACCTCCTCGACGACCGCCTCCGCCCGGTGCAGCCCGGCCGGGTGGGCGCCATCTACGTCGCCGGCGACCAGGTCTCGCTCGGCTACCTGGGCAGGCCCGGGCTCACCGCGGGCCGGTTCGTGGCGAACCCCTTCGCCGGGGACGGCTCCCGCATGTACCACACGGGCGACCTGGCCCGCCGCACCCTGGACGGCGAGCTGGAGTTCGTAGGCCGCGCCGACGACCAGGTCCAGCTCAAGGGCTTCCGCATCGAGCTGGGCGAGGTCGAGACAGCGGTCCGGGAACTCGACGGCGTGGTCGACGTGGCCGTGACGGTGGCGGACAGCGGGGATCACTTGGTGGCGCACGTGGTGGGCCGGGTACCGGGGGACTTCGCCGGGCAGCTCTCCACGAAGCTGCCCGTGCACATGATCCCGGGCCTGGTGATGCCGGTTGAAGCACTGCCTCTTACGGTGAACGGCAAGCTGGATCGAAAGGCCTTGGCGGAGCAGGCACTTGGGGGCGCGGGGCTGTATCAGTTTGCGGCTCCGCCGCGGGGCGCGACAAGCCACGACGCACCCGCAGACGAAAGCTCAGCTGTAGCCGCACTCGTCGACATCTTCACCCAGACACTGCCCGGCACGGAGGTGGACGCAGACACCGACTTCTTCCACGCCGGAGGCGACAGCATCATCGCCATCACGGTCGTGAACAGGGCCAGGACACTCGGCCTGCCCATAGCCCCCCGGGACGTGTTCCTCCACAAGACCCCCCGCGCGCTCGCCGAACATCTGGCGACACGTACACCACAGACCGCCGCTCCCACCCACCGCGAGGACGGCCCGCTCCCCCCGACGCCGATCATCCTGCGCCAACGCGAACTGGGCGGCTCACTCGCCCGTTTCGCCCAGGCCAGAACGCTCGTGGTCCCGGACAGCTCCTTCGCCGATGTCGAACGCGCCGCCGGCGCCGTAGTCGCCGCACACCCCACCTTGCGACTGAGGCTCGGTACCGAACACGGAGTGTGGACCCTCCGCACCGAACCCGCCCGCGAAGTCACCGTCGTACGCCCGGACACTCCCGACGCCACGACCGCCGCGAACGAGGCCGCCGGACGGCTCGACCCCGAGTCGGGCGAGGTCGTCGCCTTCTCCTGGCTGGAGGAGAGCCGGACCCTGGTCGTCACCGTCCACCACCTCGCCGTCGACTCGGTGTCCTGGCTGATCCTGCTGGACGACCTGGCCACGGCCCTGCGCGGTGCGCCCTTGGCCCCGCCGACCACGTCCTACGCCGAGTACGCCGAAGCACTGACGCTCCAGGCGGCCCAGGACGTCGACGACCTCGGACACTGGATCACCACTCTCCAGGCGCCCGCGCTGCTGCCCGCGGTCCAGGGTTCGCGCGAGACCACGGTCGTCCTCCCGCCCGAGCTGACCGACGGCGTCACCCGTACCGCCCCCGCCGCACTCGGCGTCGGCCTCACCGAGCTGCTGTGCGGAGCCCTGCGCACCGCGCTGACACACATCCAGCCGTCACCCAGCGACCTCGCGATCGACCTGGAGCGGCACGGCCGGGTCCCGGTGCTCGAACAGCACGACTACGCCCGTACCGTCGGCTGGTTCACCGCCATCGCACCCGTACGGCTCACCGCGCACACCGACCCCGTCGCAGCCGCACGCGAGGTCGCCGAACGCCAGCCGGACGAGCGCGCCCACGTCGCCTACGGACAGCTCAGGTATCTCAACCCGCAGACGGCCCCGCTGCTCACCGCCCGCCCGCAGGTCCTGTTCAACTACCTCGGCCGGGGCAGCGAGTCGCAGGCCGTGCACCTCACCGGCGGCGACCAGGGCAGCCCGTACGCCGTCGAGGTCAACGCCTGGCTCGACGAGACCACCGGCAGCCTGCACACGGCCTTCACCCTCGCCGGGGGCGTCCCCGACGAGATCACCGAGCACTGGCACCGCGCACTCCAGCGCATCGCGGACGCCGCCACGACAGCCGAGCGCACCGCACCGGTCACCCCGCTCCAGCGGGGCCTGTACTTCCAGGCCCAGATGGCGGGCTCGGCCGGGCACTACGTGGCGCAGAGCTGGTTCACGTTCGACCGGCGCCTGGACACGGGCGCGCTGGCCGAGGCGATGGCGTACGTGATCGCCCGGCACCCGGTCGTGGGCGCCGGCTTCACGACCGACTCCGACGGCAACCCCGTCCAGATCCTCAAGGCCGGCCGGCGGGTCGACGTCCGCACGATCGAGCTGGCGGCGGACGCCGAGGTCGACGCCCTGCGGGCCCGGGACCGCGACACCGGGTTCGATCCGGGCGAGCCACCGCTGATCCGGCTGACCGTGGTGCGTCTGCCCGACGGTCGCGACGGCCTGCTGCTCAGCTACCACCTGCTGCTGTGGGACGGCTGGTCCCGCGAGATCATGCTGCTGGACCTGTTCGACGCGTACGAGGCCGCCGTCGCGGGCGAATCGCTCGACGCGGCCCCGGCCACGCCGAGCTTCGAGGACTACGCCCGGGCGCTCGACGCCAAGGACTCCGCCGTATCGGAACGCTTCTGGGCGGAGCACCTGGCCGGCCTCCCCGGCCCCACGCTGCTCGCCGGACCGGCGCCGTCCTTCTCGGACGACCTGCCGCGCGCGCTCGTGCACACGCTGTCCGCCGAACAGTCCGACCTGCTGCGGGAAGCGGCCAGGACGCACGGCGTCACGCTGAACTCCGTGCTGACCGGAGCCTTCGGCCTTCTCCTCGGCGCCCACACGGGCCGCAGTGACGCCGTGTTCGGCGTGACCGTCTCCGGCCGGGAGGGCGAGGGACTGTCCGACATCGTCGGAGTGCTGCTCAACACCGTGCCCATGTGGACGCGGCCCCGGCCGGACGACACCGTCCGCGACTACCTCTCGGCGGTGCAGACGGCCAGGGTCGAGGCGATGGAACACGAGCACCTGGGGCTCGGCGAGATCCAGCGGGCCAGCGGCCACGACACCCTGTTCGACAACCTGTTCGTGCTCCAGAACTTCCTAAACATGGACGCGTTCGCCGAGATGAACGCCCGGCACGGCATCACCTCGGTGCAGGCCGACGACTCCACGCACTATCCGTTCACCTGGGTCGTCACGCCCGGCGACCGCCTCACCGTCAAGCTGGAGTACCGCGACGAGGACACCGGCAACGCCCGTCGTCTCCTCGACGACTACCTGCGCGTGCTGGAGGACCTGGCCCGCTCGACCGGCCCGGTGGGCGCGCTGCGGGGCCTGGGACCGGAGCCCTCGCGGGGCGAGCGCACGGACGTCGGCACGGACACCGTCGTCGACCGGTTCGACCGGGCGGCGGACCGCGCACCGGAGCGGATCGCACTCGTCGCCCACGGTTCGACCATGACGTTCGCCGAACTCCGGGACCGCAGCCGCGCGGTGGCGGGTGTGCTCGCCCGGCGCGGCATCGGCCCCGAGACGAACGTCGGTCTCGCGATCCCGCGCTCCCTCGACTCGATCGTGGCGCTGTTCGCCGTGCTGCGGGTCGGCGCCGCGTACGTGCCGCTGGAGCTGGACCACCCGGACGAGCGGATCGCCGCGATCGTCGAGGACGCCCGCCCGGAGGTGATCCTCACCGTGAGCGCCGTGTCGCCCCGGCTGACCTCGCGGAACGGCGACCTGATCGAGCTGGACCGCCCGCTGCCCGAGGCCGAGCCGTTTGTGACGTTCGCACCGGACGACCCGGACCGCCTGCGGCACCCCGCGTACACGATCTACACCTCCGGCTCGACCGGCAAGCCCAAGGGCGTGGTGACCGAGTACGCCGGACTCACCAACATGCTGATCAACCATCAGCGCCGGATCTTCGAGCCGGTGCTGGCGGAGCACGGCCACCGGATCTTCCGGATCGCGCACACCGTGTCGTTCGCGTTCGACATGTCCTGGGAGGAGCTGCTGTGGCTCGCCGACGGGCATGAAGTGCACGTCTGCGACGAGGAGTTGCGCCGCGACGCGCCCCGGCTGGTCGAGTACTGCCTGGAGCACGGGATCGACGTCGTCAACGTGACCCCGACCTACGCCCAGCAGCTCGTGGCCGAAGGCCTGCTCGACGACCCGGAACGCCGGCCGCCGCTGGTGCTGCTCGGCGGCGAGGCCGTCACCCCGACGCTGTGGCAGCGACTCGCCGAGACCGGGGGAACGGTCGGCTACAACCTCTACGGACCCACCGAGTACACCATCAACACCCTCGGCGTCGGCACCTTCGAATGCGCGGACCCGGTGGTGGGCGTGGCGATCGACAACACCGACGTCTACGTCCTCGACCCGTGGTTGCGGCCGTTGCCGGACGGCGTCCCCGGTGAGCTGTACGTGTCGGGCGTCGGCATCGCGCGCGGCTACCTCGGGCAGCCCGCGCAGACCGCGCACCGCTTCGTCGCCTGCCCGTTCGGGGAACCCGGCGAGCGCATGTACCGCACCGGGGACCTGGTGGTCCGCCGGCCGGACGGCAACCTGATGTACCTGGGCCGCACCGACCAGCAGGTCAAGATCCGCGGGCATCGCGTCGAACTCGGCGAGGTGGAGGCGGTGTTCGCGGCGCACCCGGCGGTGCGGTTCGCCGCCGCGGTCGCCCAGCCCGACCCACAGGTCGACGGCGCGTACCGGCTGGCCGCCTATCTGGTCCTGGACGGGGCCGAGTTGGCCACCGTGGCCGCCGAAGTCGGCGCCGGGCTGCCGGACTTCCTGCGCCCCACGCACTACGCCCAGGTCGACAGCATCCCGCTGACGGTGAACGGGAAGGCTGACACCAAGGCGCTGCCGGAGGCCAAGCCGCTGGGCGCGCTGACCACGGTGGGGGAGCGGGGGCCCGAGACCGAGACCGAAACCGTGGTCTGCGAATACTTCGCCGAGGCACTGGACCTGGACGACGACGAGGTGAGCGCGGTGAGCGACTTCGTGTCCCTCGGAGGACACTCCATGCTGGCGGTGCGGCTGATCGGGCTGCTCCGCCGCGAGTACGGTCCAGTGATCACGATCCGTGATCTGTTCACCCTGCGCACCCCGGAAGCGATTGCCCGCCACCTCGATGACAACTCCTGACACGCAGCGGCCCCGCTCGGGGTCCGACATCCTCCGCACCGCACTGCGCCGCAACGTCGGCGCCATGGCCGGCGGCACCCTCCTCATGGGCATGTACCAGGCGGGCGAGACGGCCTTCCCCATCGCGCTCGGCCTGATCGTGGAGCACACGATGCGGGACCGGAGCCTCGGCGCGCTCGGACTCTCGATCGCCGTACTGGCCGTGATCATCACGACCGTGTCGCTGTCCTGGCGATTCGGGATGCGCATCCTTCAGAAGGCCAACACGACGGAGGCACACCGCTGGCGCGTGAAGGTCGCCGCCTGCGGGCTCCAGCCGGTGGCCAGGGACGTCGACCTCAAGTCCGGCGAGGTGCTGACCATCGCCACCGAGGACGCCGACCAGACCGCCGACATCATCGAGGTGGTGCCGCTGCTGATCAGCTCGCTGGTCGCGGTGGTGGTCGCCGCGGTCGCGCTGGGCCTGGCCGACATCCGGCTCGGCCTGCTGGTCATCGTGGGAACCGTCGCGATCCTGTCCTGCCTGAGCGTGCTGTCCAAGCGGATCGGCACCAGCACCCAGGAACAGCAGGCCCGGGTGGCACGGGCGGGCGCGAAGGTCGCCGACCTGATCACCGGCCTGCGCCCGCTGCACGGCTTCGGCGGCAACCACGCGGCGTTCCGCTCCTACCGTGAGGTCAGCACGGAGGCGAAGGTCCAGGCGATCACCGTCGCCAAGGTGAACGGCGCGTACGCGGGCACCGCCCTGGCCCTCAACGCGGTCCTCGCCGGCGCCGTGACGCTGACGGCGGGCTGGCTGGCGTTCGACGGCCGGATCAGCATCGGCGAACTGGTCATGGCGGTGGGCCTGGCGCAGTTCATCATGGAACCGCTGAAATTGTTCTCGGAGATGCCGAAGTACGTCATGATGGCGCGCGCCTCGGCCGAGCGCATGGCACTGGTGCTGACCGCGCCACCGGTGATGACGCCGGGATCCGAACGCCCGGCCGAGAGCGCGGACGTGGAGATCGACTGCGTCCGGTACGGAACCCTGCGCAAGCTCAAGTTCCAGGTGTCCGCAGGGGAGTTCGTGGCGATCGCCGCCTACCAGCCGCGCACGGCCGCCGACCTCGCGTCGATCCTGGCCGTGAACGTCCCGCCCGGCGCGTATGAGGGAACGGTGCGGGTCGGCGGGCGGGACCTCGCGGACCTGTCGGTCGAGGCGGTCCGCGAGCACGTCCTGGTGAACCCGTACGACGGGGAGATCTTCGCCGGGACGCTCCGCTCGAACATCGACCCGTCGGGCACCAGCCGCATGGTCCCCGAGGCCGTCGAGGCGTCCATGCTGACCGACGTCGTCGCCCTCCACCGCGAAGGCCTCGACTACGGCGTCCGCGACCGCGGCGCGAACCTCTCCGGGGGACAGCGCCAACGGCTCTCCCTGGCCCGCGCCCTGGCCGCCGACAGCGACGTCCTGGTCCTGCACGATCCGACGACGGCCGTCGACGCGGTCACGGAACAGCTCATCGCCCGCAACGTCGCGAAGCTGCGCCGGGGCCGCACCACCATCGTCCTCACCAGCAGCCCGGCCCTCCTGGACGCCGCCGACCGGGTCCTCGTCCTGGACGACGGAGTCGTCACGGCCGAGGACACCCACCGGAACCTGCTGGCCAAGGACGAGAGCTATTGCTCGGCGGTGGCCAGGTGAAGCGCCCCGTAAGGGGCGCGGGGAACTGTGCGATCAACCCCCACCGGCCCGCGGACAATCACCTGGACCCCAGTGCCCAGGCGACATCCCTCAGCAGGGCATGCCGCCACCCCACCCGATCATGCCCGGAGGCCGACCGCGAAACCCGCACGGTCGCCCCGGCCTGCTCGGCCAAAACCTCCACCGCCTCACAATGCGGCAGCATCCGCGTCTCATGCTCCCCCACGTCGAACGCGACCCGCAGCCCCGACGGATCCGCCCCCTCCCGCAGCCGCGCCGCGATCGCGCCACCCACCGGACCCCCCAACGGATCCGCCGAACCCACCGCATCGGACGTCCACCAGAACGACCCCGACTGACAGGCCACACGCGACACCACCCCCGGAAACTCCAGCGCCGCGTACACCGCACTCAACCCCCCGAGGCTCTGCCCGGCGACCACCAGCCGGTCAAGGTCGGCGGTCACCCCCGACTCCGCCACCAGCGGCAGCAGTTCGTCCCGGACCGCCTCCCACAGCTCGCCTCGGCATGCGAACTCGGCCTCCCTGTCCTTGGCCGGCAGGAAGACGAGGGTGACCGGCGGCATCTCCCCACTGGCGACCGCCGAGTCGAACGCGCTCATGGCCGGGTGCAGATACAGCCAGTCGTCCCCGTCGAGCAGCAGGACCACCGGCCCGCCACCGCCCGCCGGATGCACGCGCACGGTCCGCCGCCCACCCAGCCGTTCACTGGCCCAGCGGATCCGGGTACGGGGGAGGGGCAGCACGCCGTCGGCTCCGACAGCGGGCCAGTGCGGCTGAGGCGGCGCGTCCGGCGTCGCGGCGATGGACCGGTCACCGCCGGCCCCGACCGGGTTGAGCGGATCCGCGTACAACTCCTCGCCCACGCGGAACTGGTACGTCACCCGCAGCCGCGCGGGCATGCGCACCTCGGCGTACCAGCAGTCCGTGTCGCCGAACCGGCGCAGGGGCACCGGCTCTGACCAGCTCTCGAAGTCGATGCTCGCCGCATCGGACCCACGCCTCAGGAAGAGGGTCGTCCAGCCGTCGCCGTCGGGTATCGACGCGGGTGTCCGCGCGGCCGCCCAGAACGCGTCGGTGCCGGGTGTGCCGGGCAGTCCGAATCCGGCGAACGTGTCTTCCCCCACCAACCTCATTGCACGTCTCCTTGTGGAGCGGAAAGCGAGAAGGCTAAGCTCACTTGCGATTAGGCGAGCCTAACCTAATTTTCATAGGAGGCACCGGTACATGAGCACCAACCCCTTCGACGACTCCGACGGCCGTTTCCTCGTCCTCGTGAACGACGAGGGCCAGCACTCGCTCTGGCCGTCTTTCGCGGACGTGCCCGGGGGCTGGACGATCGCCTTCGAGGAGAACACCCGCGAGGCATGCCTGGAGTACGTCGAGGCCAACTGGACCGATCTGCGCCCCCGTTCCCTCGCCGAGTCCATGGACGCCTGACGCCCGATGCTCTGCACCAGACTGACGAACGCCCGCTTCGTCACCATGGACCCGGCCCACCCCGTCGCCCACGACCTGGGCATCTGGCGGGGGCGGATCGTCGGCCTGGACGAGGCCGTGACCTCGCTGCCCGCACGGGAGGTGATCGACCTTCAGGGCGCCACCGTACTGCCCGGGTTCATCGACGCCCACGTGCACCTGGCCTGGACCGGCCTCAAGCAGAACACGCCGAGCATCGCGGGCCGCACGCGGATCGACGAGGCCCTGGCCGTCGTGGCGGAAGCCGTCCGCCGGACCGGATCGCCCGGGGCGTGGGTCAGTATCGCCGGCTACGACCAGCGGGCCCTGGGCCGCCATCTGACCGCCGCCGAACTGGACCGGGTGAGCGACGGGCACAAGGTGTTCGTGCTCCACGACTCCGGCCACGGATGCGTCGTCAACACCTCCGTCCTGGACCTGCTGCCCGCCGACGTCCCCCACGAGAACGGCTTCCTCGCCGAGGGCGCTATGGGCGCCGCCCGCGCGCTGCGTCTTCCGTACTCCCAGGAAGAACTCGCCGAGGCGATCGGACGCGCCGCCCGGACCTGCGTCGCCGAAGGCGTCACCGCCTGCGCCGAGGCGGGCATCGGAGGCACCCTCTTCGGGCACAGCCCCGTCGAACTCGGTGCCTACCAACTCGCCCGAGAGAAGGGCCTGTTGCCGCTACGCGTTCAGCTCATGGTTGCCGCCGACCGGCTGCGGCCCGTCGCCGCGCACGAGGCCGACGGCATCCCCAGAGCCCTCGACCTCGGCCTGCGCACGGGCTTCGGCGACGACTGGCTCTCCGTCGGCGCCCTGAAGGTCTACACCGACGGCGGCATGATGGCCCGTACCGCCGCGCTGAGCACCCCGTACGAAGGGCTGGACCACACGGGGCAGTTGCAGGACGACCCGGAGACGCTCACCGAGACGATCGTGGCGGGCCACCTCGCCGGCTGGCAGCTCGCCGTGCACGCCATCGGCGACCGCGCGGCCGACGTCGCCCTCGACGCCCTGGAACGGGCCCAGCGCCTCCGCCCGCGCCACGGTGTCCGGCACCGCGTCGAACACGCGGGCCTCATCCGCCCCGACCAGCTCTCGCGCATGGCGCGGCTCGGCGTGAGCGCGGTCGTCCAGCCCAACTTCCTGCGCTACTTCGGCGACGACTACGCGGCGATCATGGGCGAGGAGCGGGCGCCGTGGCTGTACCGGGGCAAGGCATTCCTGGACCACGGCATCACCCTCGTCGGCAGCTCCGACCGGCCGGTCACCGACGGATCCCCACTGCGGGCCGTCCAGTTCATGGTCGAGCGCGCCTCGCGGTCCGGCCGGGTGATCGGCCCGGACGAGGGCATCACCGTGGACGAGGCGCTGCGCGCCTACACCGTCGCCGGCGCCTATGCCTGCCACTGGGAGGACAGCGCCGGCAGCCTCTCCCCGGGCAAGCGCGCCGACCTGGTGGTCCTCGGCGACGACCCGTGGCGCGTCGACACCTCCCGCATCGGCGACATCGAGGTCGTGGCGACGTACGTCGACGGCCGCGATCGACGCGACGGCGGATCCGAAAGCGGGGCAGGGAAGCCTTGAACACGGCCACGCCGTCCACCGCACCGCCGCTGCCGCCTGCTCCACTCACAGCGACCTCGGTCGTACGCCCCGCCCGCTCGGAGGACGCCGCCGCACTCGCGGACTTGTCCCAACCCTTCGTGCACTCGGGGGCGTTACGCCCGCGACCCGTCTCGCTCTACGCCGCCCACGCGGCCGACTTCCTCGTGGCCGAGGGACCCGACGGCACCTTGGAGGGCTGCCTGGCCCTGCGCGTCCACGCGGCAGACGCGGAGGGGAGCCGCGGTCCCGCGGGCGTCCTCTACAACTTCTGCGTGGCCCGGCACCGGCAGGGCAGCGGACTGGGAGGCCGGCTGCTGCGTGCGGTGCTGGCCAGGGCGCGCGCCCAGTCGGTGGGTTCCTTGTTCACCGCGACGGTCGGCAGCGGCAGCCTCTTCCTGCGGCACGGGTTCGCCCCGGCCGGCCTGCGCCTCGCGCCTCCGGCCTGGGCGACGTCCCTGGACCCGCGCCGCAACGCGCGCGTCCTCGCGCGAACCCTCTGACGGCGGCGGATCCGGCCCTCAGGGGGAGCTCGCTCCGGCGCACGGGGCATCGGAGCTGTGCTCCGGCAACACCGTGGTACCGGGGCTGTTCCGGCCCAGCACGCCCCGCAACAGTGCGTGCGGCACGCGGCCGTCGAGCACATGCGCCCCGCGCACGCCGCCGCGGACGGCCCGCAGACAGCCCTCCATCTTCGGCAGCATCCCGGCCGCCAACCCCGGTAGCAGCTCGGCCAGTTCATCCGCCGTCAGGCGCTCGACCACCTCGGTGCTGTGCGGCCAGTCGGCGTACAGCCCCGCCACGTCGGTGAGCACCACCAGACGGGCGGCGCCGAGGGCGACGGCCAGTGCCGACGCCGCCAGATCGGCGTTCACGTTGTAGACCTGCGTGTCCTCACCGCGGGCCACGGGGGAGACCACGGGGATGTGCCCCTGCTCCAGGAGCGTGCGCACCGCGCGCGGGTTCACGTCGACGACGTCACCGACCAGACCGATGTCCACCGCCCGGCCGCCCACCCAGGCCGGCCGCCGCACGGCCGTCATGGTGTGCGCGTCCTCGCCCGTCATCCCCACGGCGAGCGGGCCATGAGCGTTGATGTGACCGACCAGCTCCCGCTGGACCCGTCCCGTCAGCACCATGCGCACCACGTCCATGGTCTCCGGGGTGGTGACCCTGAGACCCGCCTCGAAACGGCTCTCCAGGCCGAGGCGGTCGAGCATCGCGCTGATCTGCGGTCCGCCGCCGTGCACGACCACCGGGCGCAGACCCGCGCGCCACAGCTCCACGACGTCGTGGGCGAACGCCTGCTGGAGGCCGGGGTCCACCATGGCGTGGCCGCCGTACTTGACGACGACCGTGCTGCCCCTGAGCTCCTCCGGCGGGCGGAACTTCTCGGTGGGGCAGGTCGCGACCTGATCGGTTCGGCTCACGCTCACAGGTGTCACTTAACTGAGCCTAACCTAATTAGACCTGGTCGGGGAGTGCCGCTCCGGCTGAGTAGGAGCGTCGTCGCTCGGCGTATCTGGGTATCCCGCTGTTAAAAATCGGGTCCGGTTGCCGATGAAGCTGCCTCGGCGGCCACCGCAGACTGCTTGCATAACCCCTGAACCCGGTCAAACCAACCCAGAAGGACCTTCCCGAGATGTCAGCGCATGCCGATATCCCGCCACGTCTCGATTGCGGCCTTGTTGCAGCGAGTAGCCGCCAACTGCTCGGGAAGCGTGTTTTTGACCTCGTCCTCGCCCTGCTTGCACTGATCCTTCTGTCGCCGGTCTTTCTGGTGGCGGCATGCGCGATCAAGCTGTCTTCCGCGGGACCGGTCCTTTTCCTGCAAGAGCGAGTCGGCCGCGACGGGAAGCCCTTCAGGATGTTCAAGTTTCGCTCGATGTGTCTGGATGCGGAGCGTCAGCGGTCGGCGTATCTGGACCTGAACGAATGCGCCGGTCCCCTCTTCAAGATCGGTCACGATCCGAGGGTCACCCCGGTGGGACGCGTTCTTCGCACGTGGAGCATCGATGAGCTGCCACAGCTGCTGAACGTCATACACGGCGAGATGAGCCTCGTCGGCCCACGGCCTCCCCTTCCGGAGGAGTGTGAGCTCTATGGTCCGCGGGAGCGGCTGCGATTGCTCGTGAAGCCCGGTATCACATGCATCTGGCAGGTCAGCGGCCGCTCCGACGTCGAGTTCGCCGAACAAGTGCGGATGGACCTGGACTACATCGCCCAGTGGGACCTCCTGCTGGACATCACGCTCCTGGTCAGGACGGTGCCGGCCGTGCTCGCGCGCCGAGGCGCGTACTGAGGGCTTCCCAGGGGGCGAGGCTCACAAGGCGAAGCTCACACCAGCAGCTCCGAGACGACTGCGTGCAGGTTCAGGGGGTCCTGGGGATCCTGATCGGCGCCGCGGGCGTGAAGGAGCAGCGCCTGGTGGGTGAACATCGCAGACCAGGCATTGGCGATGTCCTGACCGCCTGAGAAGAGGACGCCCCCGTCCGGTCGCACGGAGCCGAGCAGGGCCCGCGTCAGCCCCTCCAGACGCCCGGACCAGTGGTCCCCCCGCAGGTAACCACGGCCGCGCAGCAGGAGGCCGATGCGCAAGGCCTGGGCGAGAACGTCGGAACGTACGATCCCCCCTCCTGCGGTCTCCGCAAGGGTTCCGTCATCGGCCTGCAGTCCCATGAGGCGCGCGTAGAGCCTTTCGACGACCTCCAGCGCCTCGTCTTCCGCATGTGGCGCCCCGATCAGCAGGCCCTCGATCCCGTAGAGGAGCGGGTGCAACTCGCGGCACGGCCAGCCTTGCTGCAACACCGCCTCCCAGTGCTCGCAGGTCCGCCGGCAGATCCGCCTGAGAGGTGTCCTGAGCGCGCCATCAGGAATCCGGAGCAAGGCCGCAGCCGCCTTCAGATGGTGCGGACCGGGTCGCGTCGACCAACGGTCGGGCAGTGGCGCGCCGCCGACCGCGTCATGGGACGGCAGGACGGCGGCTCCCGAACAGATGCCTTCGACGATGGTGCAGAGGTCGGCGGCGAGCTTCCCCTCTGTTCCGTGCCGGAAACTTGCGACTCCCCGCGCTGCCATCGCCAGGTCGAACGTGAACACGCCGGCGTTCCGCCAATCGGAGCGACCGGCCGACAGGTACAGCCGTGTCGGCGGAACTTCATGTTCCGAGACGGTGCGAGTGATCCAGTCCAACGCCTGCCGGCCGTGCTCGTCTGCATCCGCGGCACGGTCCGGAGAGCTCGCCGAGCCCGAGGCCAACCAGGCCATCGTGGTCAGGTAGTAGCCGGTGATCTCGAGGTATACGAATTCTGGTCGCCCCTCCCGATCCAGCCATCCGGCGACCGCTCCGCGCTGGGCGCCCTCCTCGATCTGAACCCCGCTGTGCAGCAACCATCGCTCGATGCGCCGGGCAGCCTCAGCTGTCTCCGCAGACAGAGCGGTACCGGTGATCGGGGACGCCGCCGTCATCGCCGGCACTCCGTGCGTACCGATGGCGCCATCTCCTCGCCGAGGATCTTCACGATCCGCTCGCCGGCGAGGCCGTCCCCGTAGGGGTCATGGCGAGTGGCCATGCGTGCATAGAGGACGGGGTCCTCGAGCAGTGCGGCCACCGCTGCGACGATGTCGTGCTGATCGGTTCCTACAAGGTTGGATGTTCCGGCCCTGAGGGGCTCCTCGCGTTCCGTGCGACGGTTGACCACGAGGAGCGGTTTACCCAAGGCTGGTGCCTCCTCCTGGATGCCGCCCGAATCCGTCACTATCACATACGAGTCGGCGAGCATGTGCGTGAACGGGATGTAGCTGCATGGCGCCAGCACCTCGACGTTCGGGGGGCGGGTTCCGTTAAGCATCTGCTGGATCATCTGGATGACCGGCGGAGACGGGTGACGCACCAACTGGAATTGCACGTCGGGGTAGAGACTCGCCAGCTGCCGGACGGCGCCGAAGACGGATCTGATCCCGTCGGGGATGCTCTCGCGCCTGTGTGTGGTGATCACAATTCGACGTTGTCCTTCGGAGGGCGCGGCCGTTTGGCGCGGTTGTGAGCGGGCCCAGTAGAGCGCGTCGATGCCGGTGTTCCCGGTGAGGAATATCCGGTCCGATGCCACCCCCTCACGTACGAGGTTGGCCGCAGCCGTCTCGCTGGGGGCGAAGTGCAGATCCGCGATCGCGCCGACGATCCGCCGGTGGCCCTCTTCGGGCCAAGGGGCACGGTTGTCATAGGTCCGCAGGCCGGCTTCGACGTGAGCCACTCGCGTGGAGGAGTGAAAGGCCGCGACGCCGGCGGCCATCGTGGTCGTCGTGTCGCCCTGAACCATGACCACGTCCGGGCGCAGCCGGTCACAGATGTCGGCGGCCCACTGAGCCACTTTCCACGCCACCTCAGCAGGCCGTTGGTTCTTTCGCATCACCGCCAACTGGTAGTCGGCGCTCATCCCGAACGTCGTGAGGGCATCGGACAACAGCTCTGCATGCTGGCCGCTGGAGCACACGATCGTCTCGAAGGTCGAATCCAGGTCGCGTAGTGCCCGAATGGGCGAATACATCTTGATGACCTCGGGCCGTGTGCCCACGAACGTGACCACGCGGATGCGCCTCGCCATGTGCCACCACTCCTACGTCCGGCGCCGGCAAGAGATGCGTCCAGTCTGAGGGGGTGTTCGGGGCAGGTTCATCGGTAACCGGACCCAGCTTTTCGCGGCGGGATGCCCAGATACCGGGAGTGGCCGTCACCGCACTTCGAGTGTTCGCCGTCAGGAGAGTCCGGACCGGTCCTGGTCAAGCGGGATGGCGGCCTCCTCGCGCGTGTGGACGCCGAGTTTCGCGAGCACGGCGGCCACGTGATGTGCGGCGGTCTTGGGGGTGATGTAGAGCCGGGCGGCGATCTCCCTGTTGCTGAGTCCCTCGCGCAGCAGGTGCTGGACCTCCCGCTCCCGCTTGGTCAGGCCGTACGGGTTGGCGCACGTCGAGGCGCGCTTGCCGTACGAGGTGCGCCGCACCCCGGCCGCCCGCAGGCGTTCCCAGGCGCGCTCCGCAGCGGGTCGGGCCCCCAGGGAGCGGAAGGTCTCCAGTGCCTGCCGTATGGCGGGTACATCACCGCCGAGGCGGGCCAGCGCCGCGTCGTACGGACAACCGAGCTCCTCCCACACGCGCACCGCCTCGCGCCACTGCCCGGCCAGTTCCAGGGCGTACGGCTCTGCCGCCCGCGTCTGCGGGGGTTCGCCGCCCGTCAGCCGGGACCAGCGCAGCAGTCCGCCGACGAGCCAGGGGTCGCTGTCGATGGTGACGGCCTTCAGACCGTGTTCGGCCTCCGCCACGGCGAGGCTGTCGTCCCCTTCGAGCCAGGCCGCCTCGGCGCGGGCGGCCCATACCGGGCCCGCCAGGAAGAGATCCGCGTCTTCGCCGTACGAGAGTGCCTCGTCCAGCAGTGGCCACACCCCCGGTTCGCCTCGGCGGGCCCTGACCAGCGCTGACGTCACCAAGGGCAGCAGCCGGTGCACCGGCTGGGGGTTCCGGTCGAGCACGTCGCCCGCCTTCTGGGCGGCCCGTGCCCACTGGCCACGGTGCAGCATGCCGAGGCCGGCCGTTCCGAGGGCCAGCACGAGGAACATCGGGAGTTCGTGTTCGCGGCAGTACGCGCAGGTGCGGACGGTCAGTCGATCGAGGCGCGGCAGATCGTGATGGAGTGCCGCGGTCCAGCAGGCCACCGCTCCGACCTTACAGGCGTCGTCCGTCAGGCCCTCCTCGGCCATGGCCGCGTGCCAGGCGTCCTCGAAACTCGGCCAGCCCTGCCCGCGGCAGGCCACGTTCACCAGGGCCTCGCAGACACGCGCATGGGCCTTCAGCGCGGGTTCGCCCAGGCCCAGCCCCAGTTCGGTGGCCTTGCCCGCGTAATCGGCCGTCGTCGCGGGGTCGTAGCCGAGGCAGGCCAGTTGGGCGAGGTGGGCGTAGGCCCAGGCGAGTTCCCGGGGCGCGTCCTCGCCTTCCAGCACGCGCACGGCGTCCAGGCCCGCTCTCCAGGCGTCCGTCCGGTGGACCGCCAGCCAGTGCATGTGGGAGAGCCGGCGCAGGTCCTCTGCCTCGCGGCGCCGGTCGCCCTGCTCGTGGCGCAGCAGGACCGCTTCGTCCCAGGCGTCGATCGCCTCCGGAACGTTCCCGGTCACGTAGTTCTCGTACGCCTGGGCTTCGAGCAGTTCGACACGCTGTGCGGACGGTGCGGAAGCCGGGTTGCGCACGGCGCGGCCGTACAGTTCGGCGGCCTCCCGGTGCGAGCCGAGCGCCGCAGCGTAGGAGGCTGCCCGCGGGGCGTACTCGGCCACGGCCCCTTCGTCCCCGGCCTGCTCGGCGTGGAAGGCGAGCTGGGCGAGATCGACCGGGTCGACCGGTCCGGAGCGCAAGGCCGCCAGGACGCGGCCGTGCAGCCTGGCGCGCCGGTAGACCGGGAGCGACTCCCAGACGGCCCGGCGCGCCAGCTCGTTGCGGAAGCACAGCACCGGACCGTCCGGGCGCAGCACACCCGATGCCAGGCAGTCCTCCAGCCCCGTGGCGGCCTCCCGTGATACGGCGGCGATCAACGGTTCGGTCGCGCGGGGCCCGATGACGGCCACCGTCTCCGCCGCTTCCCGGGCCCGGTCCGGGAGCCGGGCTATTCGGCCCAGTACCGCTTCGCGCACAGTGGCGGGGACGCCGGGAGCGCGGGCTGCCAGGACTTCTGTGACGTAGAACGGGTTTCCGTGCGTGTTGCTGAACAGCTCGTGGGCGTCCACCGGGTGCCCGGCCGCGGCCGTCAGATCGGCGACCGCTCGGCGGCTCAGCGGCTCCAGGGTGCACCGGTGGACCGCGGCCAAAGCGGCGAGGTCGCCCAGTACCGCCGCCAGCGGGTGTGTGGAGCCGATCTCATCGTCGCGGTAGGTGGCCAGGAGCAGGAGGGGGATCCGGTCGATCCGCCGGGCCAGGAAGCGCACCAGGTCCAAAGTGGCCTGATCGGCCCAGTTCAGGTCCTCGATCACCAGCAGCGTCGGCTGCCCTCCCGCCTGGCCGCCGAGCGCCGTGAGCACTCCGTTGAAGATGCCGCCCGGGTCGGTACGCCGACGCAAGCCCGCCTCCAGGGCCTGGGTCACCGGCGGGCCGAGCAGCGTGGCGACGTCCATCAAGGGGCCCAGAGGGCGCGGCGCGGAGAGCGGGTCGCAGGCCCCGAGCAGAACCCGGGCGCGCCCCGCACCGCCCATCTCCTCCGCGAAGCGCCGCACGACCGCGGTCTTGCCGATACCGGCCTCACCGCGCAACAGCACCAGCTGTCCGTGGCCGAGTTCGGCCTGGTCCAGGCAGTCTGCGAGATCCTGCAGTACGGCGCCGCGTTCGAGAAGATCGGTCACGGCTGTCCCCAGGGTGGATGCGTCGTGTATCCGAACACCTTCAGTCTAAGGATCTTCGGGCCTGCACGCCTTCACGCCCGCTTCGGGCAGGCCGGAGGCCGGCGCTCCGAGTAAGGGCTCGTCGCTCGGCGTATCTGGGTAGCCCGCAGTGAAAAGTTGGGTCCGGTTACCGATGAACCCGCCTCGGCACCACCGCAGACTGCTGGCATGTGCCCCGAACCCGTCCGAATCAACCCAGAGGGTCCGTTCAACCCAGAGGGTCCGTCCCGGATGCCCGGGCACGTCCCTGACCGCGCGAGCATGACCCGGTCCGCCCGCCCCGAGATCCACTTGTTCGAACCATCGGGATACGCCGGGGTCTTCCAGCATGCCTGCCGCCTCGGTCAGCTCCTCGGCGAGTCCGGCCGGCACGTGGTGCTCCACACCGGGCACGAGCACGAAAAGGTGCGCATCGATGGCGTCGACCTGTGCCCGTGCTCGTGGTGGCCACGTGATCGTCGTGGCGGCGCTCGCCGCCCCAGCGCCATCGCCCGCAGGTTCGTCTGCCGTACGCTGCCGCACCTTCACGCCGCGGTACCCCCCGGCGCGGTCCTTCATGTGCAGGGGATCGCCGCGGCGGGGGCCCTGACACTTCTCGCACTGAGCGTCGGGCGGTTCAGGGATCGTCTGGTGGTCTACTCACCGCACGACACGTTCTCGAGACGGGGGCGTGTGGACGGCGCGTTGCTGCGGCTCGCCCTTCGAGTCCCGCACGAGGTCATCGTCTACTCCCATGCGGACGTCGAGGTCCTTCGCCGCCGCGGTCTCGAGGGGCACTGTTCTCCGCTCGTCCAGCTCGTGCCTGCGGCCTCGGACGACGAGCGGCTCGCGTGGCGCAACGAGTGGCGTGCCGGCACGGACGTGTCCGTCGTCCTTTTCGCCGGATGCATCCGACCCGAGAAGCGGCTCGACGTGCTTGTCGAGAGTGCTCGCCAGTGGCCCGCGAACCGGCGATTGGCCGTCGTGGGTGAAGACCGTGGCGGGTGGGCCCACTGCGCAGAACTCGCACATGCCCACGGCGTCGACGTCGTCGCACGAGTGGGGTTCCTCGAGCTCGGAGAGTTCGCGGCGGCGATCTCGGCGGCGGATCTCGTCGTCCTGCCCTATGACAAGGCGAGCCAGAGCGGGGTGCTCGCGGTTGCCCGTCAGCTGCGCACCCCGACCGTCGCGGCGAACGTGGGTGGCCTGCGGGAACTTGCCTCGCGGACCTTCCGGGCGGGTGATCCGCACGATCTCAACCGTGCCATCGACGCGCAGTTGGCCTGCGCCGTGGCACCCGATCCGACTCTCGACGAGGACCTGGCGGTCACCATGCACCTTCTCGCATACGGGCAGCCGGCATGACCACGGATCTGCATCGGCATCCCCTGGGGACGTCCACGGCATCGGATGGCAAGCGGCCCGAAGCGCCACACGACAGCGGCGCCCGTTCGGGCGCTGTCGGGATCCGCGACGTTGTGCGCTGGTGGCCACTCGTGGTGCTCACCACGCTCGCCGCCGTAGTGGCGAGCGTGGTGGCCTTGGGGCCACGAGCCCCTTCCTACAGTTCGACCGTGAGAATGCCGGTCACGCCTCTCGCGCAATCGGACGAGACATTCCTCGGAACCAGCCTCGTTCGCGATGCGGGCGATGCCAACCGCACCTCCTCCACGGTGGCGCGAGTGCTGGACTCCCACCGTGTCGCGCTCGGGACCGCCCAGTCCCTCGGCGGTCGCTGGACTCCCGGATCCGTCCGCTCTGCCGTCGACGTCACGGTCGGCGAAACGAACCTGATCGAGGTCACCGCCCGAGGGGCCGACCCGGACCAGGCGGTCCGCCTGGCTAGGACGTTCGCACAGACGGCTCTGAAGGATCGGTGGCAGACGATCTCCGCGCAACTGGATCGCCGCATCGCCTTCGCGACCAGGAACACCGCGGCGGATCCGAACGCCGGGGAAGAGTCCCGGAGGCTGCAACTTCTCAACTTCGTCCGCGAGAGCGGAGCGGATCCCACCCTGAGTATCGACTCGATCAGTCCGGCGGTGCGCGTCAAGGAGATGCCCGCAGCCGTGATGATCGGCCTGGCGGCAGGTGGTGGGATGTTCCTCGGCATTCTCGGAGCCGTCGGGATCGAGCGAATCAGGCGCCGCGCGCAGAGCGACGACGTCGCGACCGCCAGACGCGAGCCAGATGTGTCCTCACCGGAAATCATCGGGAAGTGAGTCCGATGTCGTTCCCTGCCCCCGGGGCGCCTCCGCCTCGGCGGATCCCACGTCTCATGGGCATGCCCATCCATGCGGTGACGCTGGACGAGGCGGTCGGTCAGGTGTTCGACAGCTTGGCGGACGGCCGGGGCGGGACAGTGCTGACGCCGAACATCGACATCTTGCGGCAGTACCGGCGCTCGCCGGATCTGCGGCGGGTGTTCGAACACACCGAACTCGTCGTCACCGACGGCATGCCGCTGGTGGTCGCGCTGCGGATCCAGCGAACCCCGGCGCCCCAGCAGATCACGGGCACGGACATGCTCCGGGCCCTGGCCGCGGGAGCAGGTGCGCACGGGCGCTCGGTCCTGCTCGCAGGGGGTCGCCCCGGCGAGGCACAGCGGGCCGCCGACCGTCTCACGCAGGTGACCCCGGGGCTGCGTGCCGAAACCTACCCGTGCTACGTCCGGCCCGACACCATGGCCGGAGAGCTGGCGGCCCTCTCGCGCACACTGATCGCCTCGTCCCCGGACATCGTGTTCCTCGGTCTGCCCTTCGCGAGCCAGGTATCGGTCATGACCGATCTGCGCCCCGCCTTGCCGGGCACCTGGTTCGTGGGTGTGGGCTCGAGTTTCGATTTCATCAACGGCGATCGCACACGCCCCCCGGATCTCGTGCGCCGGCTCTGCCTGGAGTGGGCCTGGCGGCTCACGAGACAGCCCTGGCTCTGGCGCCGCTACCTGGTCCAGGGGGTTCCCCCCGCCGCTCGCCTGGCCGTCGACGCCCTGCGCCTGCGGTGGCGGCGCGACGGGGAATCCGCGACGTCGACCGGCAGCCAGGCACTGCCGTGAGCGTCAGCGCCAAGGGCGTCCCCAGGCCGCGCGAGCTGACCGGGCGCAGCCTGATCGCCTCCGCTTCATGGATGACCGGAAGTCATCTGGTCGCCCAGGCCTTCGCCTATGGATCGCTCATCTTCCTCGCACGACGCCTGCCACCGGCCAGCTTCGGGACCGTGGCGGTCGGAACAGCCGTCGTCTACATCGCGACCCTGCTGGTGGAACGCGGCACCTACGGCGGCATCATGGTGCATCCGCGTCTCACCCGGGCCTACCTCGTAGGCGCCTTCTGGCGCTGCTTCCTCATCGCCGCAGGACTCGCCGCAGCGATGGCGGCGTCCGCAGGACCCCTCGTGGGCACCTTCGCAGGAGGCGGAGACGCGCCTGCCGTCGCGCTGCTCGCCGTCTGCCTGCCGCTGCACGCGATCGCCGTCGTCCCCACGGCGCTGCTGCACAAGTCGATGCGGTTCCGGCGGCTCGCCTGGGCCACGGCCGTCGCCAACATGGTGTCCGCGGCGGTGGCCGTGGCCGCGGTCCTGGCCGGCGCGGGCGTCTGGTCGCTGGTGGCGCGCCAAGTGGTGTTGTTCGGTCTGCTGGCGGTGCTCACCACCGCGCTGTGTCTGCCCGGTCTCCGGCATGGACCGGCGGCGCCGGACGCCTCCGGCGCCGCCGACCACGCGCGCACCGCCAATCGGTGGTTCTTCCTGTTCGGCGTCACCATGATGCTGGCCGCCAACCTCGACTACCTGGTGGTCGGCCTCTCCAGCGATGCGAGTCTCGTCGGTCTCTACGCTCTGGCCTTCACCATCGCCATGGCTCCCTCGACGCAATTCTCGGAGCAGGTCGGCAAGGTGCTCTTCGCCGCCGCCGCGTCCAGCCCTGAGACCAGCGGGGAGCGGACGGTGCAGTCCGTGCGCCTGATGTCGGCGCTCCTGCTGCCGCTGCTGCCGGCCGGCATCCTGCTCGCACCGGTGGTGCTTCCGGCCGTCCTGGGACCCGAATGGGCGGGCATGGTGACCGCCTTCCAGGTGCTGTGGCTGGCCGGCATCGGTTACGCCATCGACAACTGCATAGGTGAGGCGCTCTCCGGGACCGGACACATCGACTTCCGCGCGAAAGTCATGGCCGCCCGTTGTATCGCTACGGCCATCGCTCTGTGGGTCCTCGTGTCGATCGACGGGATCCGTGGGGCCGCACTGGCGCACGTTGTGGTCTTCCTGCCGTACGTGGCGGTGTATGCCACCGTCGGTGCACGGCTCGCCGGGACCACACCCGGAGACCTCTGGCATGCTCTGCGCCCGATCGTGGCCGCGGTGGCATGGCAGGTGGTGGTGACTTTCGCCCTGCTCTTCTCCCTGAGGGCCGCGGGGACGTCCGACAGCGTCGCCGTCTGCGCCGCAGGCGCTGCCGGGCTGGCGGCGTCGGGGCTCTTGCTGCTCCGGACCTTCGTCGGGAGGCGATCCCAGTGACATGGGCAGTGGCCGGACGGAAGCGGGCGCCATCGTCGCCGCCGCTCGCGTCCGGACCGGGCCGTCGCGCCCTGGGCACGACGTGCGTCGCCATGCTGGCGGCACTTGCGTTCGGGGCCCTCCTACCCGGTGCGCCGCTCATGGCCGTCGCCGCGATCGTGGTGATCCCGCTGGCGTTCGGGGCACCGGTCGCCGCCCTGTCCGTTCTGGTCGCCGTCACGGTGTTGGTGCCCTTCGAGGTGCAGGACCAGTTCTCCGCCGTCGGCGGGTCCGGCCGGCCCGGGCTGCTGCTCGTCGACGTCCTCCTCGTCCTCGGACTGTGCCGGGTCGGATGGCTGATCCTGACGCGCCGGCTGGAGACCGACATGCCGCTTCTCGCCGCCGCGGGCGTCGCCCTGGTGGTCACCGGGGCCCTGGTGTGGGGAATAACGCACGGAGCCGCCGTGAGCGAGGCGGGCCATGAGGCCCGTCGTGTGATGCTCGGGGTGGGCGCGTTCGTGCTGGCGTGGCCGGTGGTTCGTGACAAGGCGGCCCGCCGACGTCTCGACGGGGCACTGATCGCTCTCGGGCTGGCTCTGGGGGTCTGGGGGCTGATCCAGTGGGGGTTCTCCATCGACTACACGAGCTCGGCCGATGTCGGCGTCCGCAAGGGCGTGGACCTCACCTCGTCGGAACGCGGTTCACTGCAGGGCGGGCTGTACGCGTACCCGGTCGCCGTGACGCTGGCGTGGGCCGCGCTGGTGTCCGGTCGCGTGCGGTCGATCGCGCTCCGGTGGCTGTTGGCGGCGATCGTGTGCTTGAACGCGATCTGCCTCTGGCTCACGTACGAGCGGACCTTCTGGGTGGCCACGGTGGTGGCCTGCGCCGTCGTGGTGATGATGTCGGGGGCCCACGCGCGCCGGATCGCGGCGAAGTGGGCGCCGCTCGGTGCTGTGTCACTGCTCGTGTGCCTCGCCGTGCTCGCACCCGGCGAGATCCGAACGGCCGTGCAGCGCCTGGTCTCGGTCACTCAACTCGAGGTCGACAAGTCCTACGAGTACCGGGTGATCGAATCGCAGGTCGTCCTGGACGAGATCAAAAGCCGGCCCCTGACCGGATCGGGCTTCGGCGCCACGATCACCTGGAGCAAGGACAACACGTTCGACACCCTGACGACCCCCTTCGCCCACAACGGCTACCTCTGGCTGGCATGGAAGATCGGGATACCGGCGGCGGCCTTCCTCGTGCTCGTGATCGCAGCGGCGGTCGTGCGGCGGGGCCCGTCCGGGGAGGACTGGCGGCGGCACACCCTCCGGATCGGCAGCCGAGCGGCCCTGCTCGCCCTTCTCCTCACCGGTGTGACCTTTCCGGCTTTCGACGCTCTGGGCATCACCGCGGTGATGGGCTTGCTGGTCGCCGTGTGCTTCCGCGGTGGTGACGACGTCGCCTCGGCAAGACCGCTGCCGCCGCTCCGCGGCGGTGCGCCGGAGCAGGCCCGGCCGCGTGTGCGGCCGAGGTGAGGAGACGATGCCCTCGTGCCGGCCACCCGGTGTTCTCATGACAAGGGCCTCGGCCCGCATGGCGCGTTGACACGCCACGCACGGCGCCTGGCCGCCGCCGTGCTGGGCATCGTGCTCGTCGCCACGGCGGTGTCCGGATGTTCCGGTGAGACCGAACCCGGCCCGGCGCGGCACCGGCAGCACGGTTTCGCCCTGCCCACGTACTCCCGTGACGGTTACGGCGACACGCAGGTGCTCGAGGGCAGTCTCCGCCACATGGCCGGCGTCGGCGCGGGATGGGTCCAGATCGTGCCCACGTGGTTCCAGAGCAGTTCCGACGCCGACGAGATCACCCGGGCGCCTGCCGGTGCTGCATGGCAGACGCCCGACGACGCCGGGGTGCGGAAGGCGATCGCCCTGGCCCACGAGCGCGGACTGAAGGTCCTGCTCAAACCGCATGTCGACCTGCCGCGCGCCGAGAGCCGGAGCCACATCCGGCCACGCGACCACACCGCGTGGTTCACCTCCTACACCGCCCTCATCACCCACTATGCGGATCTGGCCGCACGGACCGGAGTGGAGCAATTCGCCGTGGGGACCGAACTGGAGGGGGTCTCGGGGGACAGGGGCAAGTGGCTGGGCGTCGTCCGGGCCGTGCGTGCGCGCTATCCGGGGCCGTTGGTGTACGCGGCCAACTACGACGAGTACCCCCGGGTCGCCTTCTGGGACGCCGTGGACCTGATCGGCGTCGACGCCTACTGGCCCCTGAGCACGCGGCCCACTCACGATGCGCGGGCGCTGCAACGGACCTGGAGACCCATCCGGGAGAAGCTGGCGGCATTCGCGGCCGAACGTGGTCGCCGCATCCTTTTCACCGAAGCGGGCTATACCAGCCAGCGTGGGTCCACCACGGCCCCGTACTCCTGGACGATCAGTACGACGCCGGATCAGGCCGAGCAGGCGGCCGGCTACGCGGCGCTGCTCGCGAGCTTCGGGGGCGAGTCCTGGTGGGCCGGTGTCTTCTGGTGGGTCTGGGACGTGACGCCGCGCGGCAGCCGGGACGACGCGCTCGATTACACACCGCGGGACAAGGCCGCCGAGCAGGTGGTGCTCCGCTGGTGGACGTGATCGTGGAGGTGCAACATGCGACAGGACGCGACGAGCGACGCCACGGGCGTGGTCGAGTCGATGCGGAGAGCCTTGGGGCCGCGGGGCCACCGAGCGGCGCGGCACGCCGTCGATGCACTCGCCGGCCCCTGGCTCGGATCGATCCGGCGCGTGCGGACGAACGGCCCCTACGTCGCCGTGACATTCGACGACGGGCCTGACGGGGTGTGGACCCCGCAAGTGCTCGAGGTCCTCACCGACCGGGCGTGCCACGCGACGTTCTTCATGCTGCTGTACAACGCCCGCGCGCACCCTGAACTCGTCCGCCGTGTGGTCGCAGAGGGACACGAGGTCGCACTGCACGGAGCTGATCACCGCAGCCTCGTCCACGTGTCACGCCGGGCGGTACGGGAGTGCCTGAAATCGGCGAGATCGGAACTCGAGGCGATCGCCGGTGCCCCGGTCAAGCTGTTCCGGCCCCCGTTCGGAGCACAGACGGTGCGGAGCTATCTCGGAGTACGCGACGTCGGTCTCGACTGTGTCGTCTGGGACCTGGACAGCCTCGACTGGCGCGGTGGAAACGAGCAGGAAGTCGCGGACAGCGTCATCACCCAGACCGCCGAGGGCGCCATTGTCCTTGCGCATGACGGCCGCGCGGGCATCGACGAGGAGTGCGGTCTCACCTTGCCGTTCGACCGCGCCCGGATGACGGAACTCCTCATCGGCGGACTGGCACGGCGCGGGCTGCACAACATCACCGTGTCGGACCTGCTCGCCATCGGAAACGCGCACCGCACGGTCTGGTTCTCCCACTACATACCCCCCGAGCACGACAGGTGGCGCCGCGATGCGGCTGTGGACAACCGCTGAGCACGACACACACCGGGAAGGCGGACGTGATGGCGAACGTACAGGGATCAGGACGGGACACCGAGCTGGACGTCGTCATCGCGACCCGTGACCGCCCGGCCCACAAGCTGGCGGCCTGTCTCGGCGCGCTCTGGCGCCAGAGTTTCGAGCACTTCGGTGTGATCGTGGTCGACGACGGCGGCAGGGACCCGGTGGCGGGGCGCGTCGAGGCGTCCCACCCCACCCGCCCGGTCCGGGTCGTCCGCAATGCGCGATCGGTGGGGCCCGCCGCGAGCCGCAACCGGGGGGTGGCCCTGTCGAATGCACCGTACGTGCTGTTCATCGACGACGACTGCATCTCCCGCCCGGAGCTGATCGCCCGGCACCACGCCGCGCTGGACCGTGCCGCCGGACCTGTGGTGTCCCTCGGCCCGATCCTTTCACCGCCCGGGCGGCGCCTGCCGCCCTGGACGCACTGGGACGCCGATCGTCTGGGACGGGAATACGCTCGGTTGGGCCGCGGCGAGAGCACTCCGACGTGGACCCACTGTTACACCGGCAACCTCGCGGTCCGACGCGCCGACTTCCGTGCCGTCGGCGGGTTCGACGAGCGTCTGGCCAGACAGGAGGACGTCGAACTCGGCTTCCGGCTCTTCCGGCTGGGCTCCCGGTTCGCCTTCGATCCTCTCGCCGTCGTCTGGCACGACAGCGATCGCACCCTTCGGACATGGACCCGCATCCCAGCCCTCAGCGCACAGTTCGACGTTCTCATCGATCAGCTGGTGCCCGATTCACAACGGCTGTCGTCGGTGCGCGAGGACCTGCGTCATCGGCACCGGCTGCTGCGCCTCGCCCGTCGAGCCTGCCGGCCCCCGGCGGCTCACCGTTGCGCCGTCATCGGCGCGATCGCGGCAGGATGTCTGCTCCACGTCCTGCACGCCGATCGACCGTCGCTGGCGGCCTTCAGCCTGGTCTGGGATCTCGAATACACCCGCGCCCTGGCGAGGACGACATCCGCTGCGGCGCAGCGCAAGATGACGGAGTGAATTCGCATTCGCCCCGTCTGCGCCGGCCGGCGGCGTGCGGTATGGGGTGCGAGCCGCGTGTACCTGGCTCTGACGAGAGAACCTCTTGGCTTGCTCAAGGGGAGATTGAAGTCGCCACAGCAGGGGGCATGGTCCGGACAGCCGGTGCGCCTGGCCCGGTGGACGGGGGGAAATGATCGTGACTGCTTTGGTCGTGTTGGCCGTTGCCGTGCCGGCGATGGCCGTGTTGTGCGCCTGGCTCGTGCGTCGGGCTTGGCGGCGTGCCTGGGACGATCTGGGACGGCAGGCGTCCGGGTACGGCCGGGGGAGTGGGCTGGGGTACGGGGCGTGGCCGACGAGCAGCGGTACGGGTGCGGCATCAGCGACAGGGGGCGTTGGCACGGCGTCCAGCGGTTCGTCCTGGTACGCCGCGGGTGACGCCTGCGACGGCTCGCCGTCCGGTTCCTCCTGCGGCGGTTCCTCCTCCTGCTCGGGCGGCAGCTCGTCGTCCTGCAGCAGCTCCTCGTCCTGCGGCAGCTCGTCGTCCTGCAGTAGCAGTTCGTCGTCCTGTGGCAGTTCCTGTTGACGACTGGGGTAATGAAGCCGCCCCGCGAGAACCGATGGCCCCGGCGCGGGTGCGCCGGGGCCTGCGTGTACGTCGTGGCTCAGCGGACCGCGCGGCTCACGCGGTGTGGATCTCCAAGGCGGCACGCACGGCGGACTCCACGGCTCCCTCGATCCACGCCGGCTTGACGGACGTGTGGTCCCCGGCGAAGTGCAACGGCCCTTCGCGCACGGGGATGGCGGGCAGCAACTCCGTGTGCTGCCCGGGCAGGAGCACGGACGCCTCCCCGTAGGCGTAAGGGTCGCGCAGCCAGCTCTGCGTGCGGCCCGCGCCGGTGTAGAAGACCTCGATGCGCTGGCCGTACACCTGCTGGAGACCGCACAGGGCGTGCGGGTACCGTGCCTCGTCGTCCAGGGAGTCCCAGCGCAGCGCGTCGTCCGCCCAGCTGTAGGAAGCCAGGACCACACCCCCCGCGCTGCCCGGAACCGGATGGGAGGGGTGGAACATGAACCGGTTGGCGTTGTCCGACACCGAGCCGCCACCCACGACGTCGACCGCCTCCGGCTGGTCGCGCGCGATCGCTCGGTTGGCGGCGTAGTGGGTGCGCTGGCCCGCCGTGATGTGTCCGCCGGGCACGGAGGGATGAGCGCCGAGCAGGCTGCCGTCCCCTGCGGCGCGGCCGGTGCGGTAGGCGTCGTACAGGCCCGGGGCGATGGCCTGCAGCTCTCGCTTCCAGTCGGCCTCGTCGAACTCCCACCAGCGGCGGCTGAACTCCAGCAGCACCTTGGTCGCGCTGTCGTAGTGCAGTTCGCAGACCGCGCGACGCTTGCCGTACGACATGGGCGGGGCGATCTGTACGTGGCGCAGTCCGGAGAACGGAACCGTGACCACGGCGACGTCCGCGGTGAACTGCTCGCGTACGACGGGACCGTCGCGGCCCTCGGACACGGTGTCCACCCATACGTGCGGGCCCTTGCCCCGGACGTGCTCGGTGTCCGGCGAAGGGCGGTCGGGGTGGTGGTACTCGATGCGCGTGACACGGCGGTCGAACCGCACGTCCCCCCGCACGCGTTCCAGGAGGGCGTCCGGCAGCACGGCCGTGCCGCCCTCCAACTCGTAGAAGGGCGTGTCAGGGCTGATGAGGGAGGAGCCGGTGAAGCTGTGGATGAAGGACAGAGGAAGGCGTGAGGTGAGGTTCTCCAGGGTGCCGATCAGATCGATGGTCCGCTCGTCGAGGCCGGCGTGCTCGGTCAGGAAGCGGAACATCGACCAGTCACCGAACCGCTGCACCACGCGGGCCCAGCCCCGCAGCCGCTCCGGGAGCGGCTTGTCGACCCGCTTGCCGTCGCCGTTGACGTAACTGAACTCGTCACGCACCGGGTCCAGAACGGAACGCAGGATGGCGGCGGCAGGGGTGTCCCAGCGGGCCCGGGGAACGCCGAAGGACCGGTTGATGCGCCGGGGCGCGCGGGCGTAGTCGGCGCGCCGCATCCGGATCCCGTTGACGTGGATCCAGGTGCGGCCGGCGGGACGTCCCTCGTTGTCGACGTCCACATAGTGGAAACGCCGCTTCTTCAGGCCGAACTGGTCGATCAGCTCCATCACCAGGGGATGGCTGCCGGGGATGCGCATCGCACCCGCTTCGGCGTACTGACGGGGATCGGCGAAGGGCTGCTCGGCGTGTTCGTGGCCGCCGTTGCGGAACGTCTTGATGCGTCCGCCCGCGCGGTTGCCGTTGGCCTCCAGTACCGTCACCCGGTGACCTGCCTTCTTCAGCAGCCAGGCAGTCACAAGACCGGCCGGACCGGCGCCGATGACCAGGACGTTCTTCGGACGTGTCCGCCGCTGAGCCGGCAGGCCCTTTTCGAGGACGCGCTGGTAGCGCGGGACGAGGGGGCGGTTGTCGGAGTCCAGTACGAGCAGTGCGCGAGCGACGGCCAGGCACCGGTCGAAGTCGGCGCCACGGTCGGCGCTGGGGGCGGCAGGCGCGGGCAGGGCCGTGGAGACACCGCCGGTCAGGGCCGTCGCGGCCGTGGCCGTGCCGGCCACCGCCGCGAAGCTCCGCCGGGAGAAGCCGCCGCCTGAGTGCACCACCGCGTGATCTTCAGTCATGGCGGCCTTTGTACTGGTGGCCGTGACCAGGTGCCCGCCCTTCGCTCCGGCGTTGACTCGAAGGAGCGAAGACGGCGACAAACCCTGACGTCACAGCAGGTCCGCCGACGTGGACGGCTCGGGAAACCCGAAGGGATGAACGCGGAGCAATCTCCATCTGCCGCCGTGATCGGTCCCCCACACTGCCACGTGCGTATTCACATCCGTGCTCCTCGGCGGGTCTGCGGTCGCGTCACGTACGCGACGTGCCGCGCAGGCCTCACGAGAGTGCGGGTCGGTGGAGGGGGAAGGGTGGCGCAGCGGCGCACTCCGTTCGGTGACAGAGCCCGTTACTGGTTCGACAGCACGCTGGCCCGCGGTGCTCCCGCTCTCGTCGGCTGGATGGCGTTGTTATGTCTGGCCATCGTCGTCCCGGCCAGTGCGGTGCTGGTGTGGACCGACCCCGAGGCGCCGGCGGCCGTGGCGGACCGGCTGGCGGAGGTATGGCGCCTCACCGGGGAGACACTGCGGCTGGGCGGTGCCACGGGGGCGCCGTTGCGAGTGACGATGTCGGTGCTGCTCGCACTGGTCGCGCTGCTGTACGTCTCGACGCTCGTCGGCCTGATCACGACGGCGCTCACGGAGCGGCTCACCGAGTTGCGACGGGGCCGTTCCACCGTGCTCGAACAAGAGCACGTCGTCGTCCTGGGATGGTCGGAACAGGTCTTCACGGTGGTGAGCGAGCTGGTGGCCGCCAACGCCAACCAGCGGCGGGCGGCGGTGGCCGTCCTGGCCGACCGGGACAAGACCGCCATGGAGGAGGCCCTGAGCACGAAGGTGGGTCCCCTCGGCCGTACGCGGCTGATCTGCCGCAGCGGCCCGACCACCGACCCGGCCGTGCTCACTCTGACCAGCCCGGCCACGGCCGGTGTCGTGCTGGTCCTGCCCCACGACGAGCCGGACGCCGACGCCGAGGTGGTCAAGACGCTGCTGGCGCTCAGGGCGGCCCTGGCCGGGGAGGGAACCCGTCCGCCGGTCATCGCCGCAGTCCGGGACGACCGCTACCGCCTGGCCGCCTGTCTGGCCGCCGGACCGGGCGGCATCGTCCTGGAGAGCGACACCGTCACCGCCCGGCTGATCGTCCAGGCCGCCCGCCGGCCCGGGCTCTCCCTCGTCCACCAGGAACTGCTGGACTTCGCCGGCGACGAGTTCTACCTGATCGCCGAGCCGGCACTGGCCGGCCGGCCGTTCGGCGACGCGCTGCTGTCCTACCCGACGTCGAGCGTCGTCGGGATGATGCGAGAAGGCACCCCCCTGCTCAACCCGCCACAGCAGACGCCCATAGCCCCCGACGACGTGCTCATCGTCATCTCCCGTGACGACGACACGGCATGGCCGGCCGACTGCGCGGAGTTGGTCGAGAAGGCGGCGATGGCATCCGGTCCTTCGACGCCCGCGTTGCGACCGGAGCGGGTTCTCCTGCTGGGCTGGAATCGCCGAGCGCCGCTCATAGTCGACCAGTTGCGCCGCCGCGCTCGGCCCGGATCAGCCGTCGACGTGGTGGCGGACAGTCGTGAAGTGACAGTCCGGCAGGTGAGCGAGGCCGACACGCACAGCGGCTCCGACCTGACCTTGACACTGCACCACGGGGACATCACCCGTCCCGAGATCCTGAAGCGTCTGGACGTGCACTCCTACGACAGCGTGATCGTGCTCGGCCAGGACCCCGCTCCCGGACAGGCGCAGGACGACCCCGACAACCACACGCTCGTCACGCTGCTCCTTCTACGCCAACTGGAGGAAGCCACCGGGCGCGAGCTGCCGGTTGTCACCGAACTGATCGACGACCGCAACCGGGCGCTGGCCCCCATCAGCCCCGGAGCCGACGTGATCATCAGTGGCAAACTCATCGGCCTGCTCATGGCGCAGATCTCCCAGAACCGGCACTTGGCAGCGGTGTTCGAGGAACTCTTCTCCGCCGACGGCACCGGGGTTCGCCTGCGGCCGGCCACCGACTACGTGCTGCCCGGCTGTGAGACGTCCTTCGCCACAGTCGTGGCAGCGGCACGTCATCGTGGCGAATGCGCCATCGGTTACCGAAGCCACGACGACTCGTCGACGAGTCCCGGCTACGGCGTGCGGATCAACCCTCCCAAAGCGGAGCGGCGCCGCTGGTCGGTCCAGGACGCGGTGGTCGTCGTCGGCGAGAACTGACGGAAGGCCCCGGCAGGAGGTGGGGGCGGTGTCCAGTTGCGGAGCTACATCGTGATCGCACCCGAGGCCGGAACTTCCCGTCACAGGGCGTCCACCGCGCTCACCTTCCACCCGTCGCCCGTGCGGTCCATCGTCATCCGCACCCGGTTCTGGTCCACCCGGGCACCCGACACCTGGGTGCTCTCGGTGACCTGGTTGACGAAGAGCAGGACCACGACCTTGTCGGGGGAGGCTGAGACGACGGAGGCTGCCGGGGTGCCGCCGGAGCCGGGGGCGGCGACCGTGGCCTTCACCACGCCGTGGTACTTCTCGGCCGTCGGGGCGACCACGGTCTTCGTGGTCTTGCCGTACTCGTCGCGGAAGTCGCCGGTCAGGTGGGCGCGGGCCCTGGAGAAGTCCTTGTCCAGGCGGCGGTAGTCGTACGACAGGACGGCCGGCGCCGCCTTTCGCGCGGCCGCGAGCGCCTCGGTCCGGGCGCTCTCCGTCAGGCGGCCGTCGCGGTACTGCCACCCCAGGGCGGCGAGCGCGACCAGGCCGACGACGAGCAGGACGGCCAGGAGCAAGGTGAGCGGCCTCCGACGGTCGCCGGGGTCGGGCTCGCTCCGCTCCTCTGGCCCGTCCTCCTCGAACGACTCCGGTGACGGCTCCGGCGGGTCGTCCCAGCCGTCCTTCGGGGCCTCGACGAGGACGGTGCGTCCGGCGCGTGGCCGCTCGGCCCGGCTCGGGGACTCCTCGTCGCCGGCCGTCGCCGCGCCCGCCTCACGGTGGCCGCGCTCCGCGCGCTTCGCCGCCGCGCGGGCGGCCGCCGTCATGGTGCGGCGGGTGCCGGGGCCGGGGGCGCGGCCGGTGGTCGTCTTCGGCATGGTGGTACTCCTCGTACTCCTCGTCGGTGCTTGCCGGTCGGCGGATCGGCCCGTGGGTCAGCCGACGAACTCGACGTCGGACGTCAGCCAGCGGCCGTCCTTGTGCACGAGGTCGAGCTGGAGCCGGTAGGTGCGCGCCTCCCCCTCGGGCGCGGCGGTGTTGGCCACCTTGCTGTCGGCGACCACCAGTACCCGGGCCGAGTCCTCGTCGGAGCGGACGATGCCCGCCTCCAGGACCTGGCCCTGCGACACGGACTTGTTCTGGGCCACCAGCTTCGTCAGCTGGTCCGTCTGCGCGGTGAACTGCTTCTTGAACTCGCCGGTCGCGCCCGCCAGTACGTTGGCGCTGTCGCGGTCGTAGTGCCGGTAGTCGAGGGAGGTGAAGTTCAGCGCCGACTGGCGGGCGGCGGCCAGAATGCCCTGGCGTCGCTGATCCGCCTCGCGCTGCTGGTAGAGGCCGAAGGCCATCCAGAGTGACAGTGCCGTGGTGACGACGGTCGCCGCGACGAGCCCTGCCGTCATCACTCCGGGTCGCACCGGCCTCAGGCCACGGGGCCAACGAGCAGCCATTGCCACGACTCCTTTCCGAACACGGCCTGCTGGCCGCCCGTCGAGCCGATCTCGACGTTCCTTCCGTCCGGACCGGTGGTGGTACCGGTCTCCGGGTCGTACGGGGTGACGTACGTCGCCTGGTTCGCGCCGCCGTCGGTGCTCGACGCGCCCGGGGCGTTCTGCGCGCCCCGTACCGACGACTGGCTGCCGCGCGGGAGCGTGCAGCGGGCGCCGGTGTTCGCCTCGCGTGTGCTGGTGTCCGCGGGGTCGCGGCGTGCCGTGCCGTACCCCTGGGTGCAGGCCGGCGGGTCGTCGGCGTTCAGGACCAGGCCGAAGTGGGTGGTGCCGTCGCCCGGGACGACCGTGTAGCTGCCCGCGACCATCAGTGGGAAGGTGACCAGGGCCTGCTCCACGCCGGGGAGACGGGCCAGCGTGACCTGGCCGCCGCTGATCAGGTTGGCCAGCAGGACCGACAGCTCCGGCCCGGCCGACTTCAGCAGCGAGTTCAGTTCCTGCCCCGCCGGCCGCGCGTTGCCGATCAGCTTGCGCAGGTCCCCGTCGCTGGCCTTCAACTGGGCCGAGAGCGCCGCCAGATCACGCGAGAACGACTTGATCGACGAGCCCTGGTCGGCCTGCGTCTTCAGGACCTTGCGTGAGTCCTCGATCAGGGCGATCGTCTCGGGCAGCGCCTCGGACGCCGACTCGACCAGGGTGTTGCCCGAGTCCACCAGGCGGCTCAGGTTCGGGCCGGTACCGGCGAACGCCTGGCCCAACTCGTCGACCGTGACGCCCAGGTCGTCCTTGCCGACCGAGTTCACCAGGCGGTCCAGGCTGAGGACCATGTCCGTCGTCGACAGCGGCACCCGCGTGCTCCCACGCGGGATCGTGCTTCCGTCCAGCAGGTACGGGCCCCGGGAGGTGCGGGGCTGGAGGTCGACGTACTGCTCGCCCACCGCCGAACGGTTCGCCACCACGGCCAGCGTGTCCGCCGGGATGCGCGGCGCCCCGTCCTCGATGTCGAGCGCGACCGAGACCCCGTCCGGGCCGGTCAGGCGCAGTGCGCCCACCTTGCCCACCGGCACCCCGCGGTAGGTGACCTCGGCGCCGGGGAAGACGCCCCCGGAGTCGGCGAAGTCGGCCCGCACGGTGTAGCCGCGGTCCAGGACCTCGTCCACCAGGCCCGTGTACTCGGCGCCGACGTACGACACCCCTACGGCGGTGAGGGTGGCGAAGGCGATCAGTTGCACCTTGACCGTATGGGTGATCACGGCTGGACCCCCTTCAGCATCAGCTCGGCGAGTTCGAGGTCGATCCCCTCGGGCCAGTCGCCCCGGGTGCGATGGCCGCCGGAGCCGAAGCCGGCGGTGCACACCGGTGGGCACAGCGGGTCGTCGCCGCCCGAGGGGGCCGACGGGCGCGACGGCACACTCGGACCGCTCGGCAGCGCGGTGGGCTTCGGCACGTCCGGCAGATCCGGTGCCTCCGGGAGATCCGGTACGTCCGGCAGGTCCGGGGCCTCGGGAAGCTCCGGTACCTGAGTGTCCCCGCCGTTCCCGCCGCCCGGCTCGTCCGTCAGGTTGCCGTAGATCCCGGGCAGGTCGAGGTCCGACGTGATGTGCAGGTTGACGTAGTCGCCCTTGATGGCGTCCACCACGTTGCGCGGGAACGGGTATGTCGTCAGCAGCTCCAGGGAGTTGGGCAGGTCGCTGCCCGCCTTGTTGAGCTGTCGCAGGATCGGCCGCAGCCGCTTGAGGTTGGCGACCGTGTCGTCGTGCGAGGCGTTGACCACCTTGGTGCCGGTCCTGCCCAGCTTGGACAGGGCGGTGAGCATCCTCGTCAGGTCGCGGCGCTGGTCGGCCAGGACCTTCAGGGCGGGCGGCATCGCGTCGACGGCGTCGGCGATCGTCCTCTTCTCCCTGCCCAGCCGTTTGGCCAGGCGGTCCACGGCCTTCAGCGCGCGGACGATGTCCCGGCGCTGGTCGTCCAGGCCGCCGATGAAGGTGTCGAGCTCCTTGAGCAGGGACTTGACCCGGTTCTCCCGGCCTTCCAGGGCCTTGTTCAGCTCCGTGGTGATCGTCTTGAGCTGGGCCACACCACCGCCGTTGAGCAGCGCGGACAGCGCGGACAGCACCTCCTCGACCTCCGGGTTGCGGCCGCTGCGGGACAGGGGGATCACGTCACCGTCGCGGAGCCGGCCGACCGGCGTGCCTTCCGGCGGCGCGGCCAGCGCCACGTACTTCTCGCCGAGCATGCTGGTCTGCCGCAGCCCGGCGACGGCGTTGGCGGGCAGCTTCACCGAGTCGGCGACCCGGAGGCGGACCCTCGCGTGCCAGCCCGCCAGCTCCACCTTCTCCACCGCGCCCACGGTGACGTTGTCGACCTTGACCGCCGACTGCGGCACCAGGTCCAGGACGTCGCGGAACTCGACGGTGACGTGGTAGGCGCGGCCGTCGGCGGCGGCTCCGCCCGGGAGCGGGACGTCGTACCAGCCGTTGAACTCGCAGCCGGACAGCAGCAGCGTCCCGACGGCCGCCCACGCGACGGCCCCGCCCTTGTGAGGTGGCCTCATGCGCGTGCCCCCAGGATTCCGCCGAGGGTGCGGTCGACCGTGCCGGTGCCCGAAGCGCTCCGGGGAATTTCAGGCAGGGAGTCGAAGAGGTCCCTGAGGTCCCCGCAGTCGGTCTTCTCCCCGGTCGTCTTCAGGATCGAGCACAACAGGGCGGCCGGATCCTGCGGATGGTCGGGGTTGTTGCGGGTGTCGAGGGTGCCTGCGGAGGGGTTGTAGGCGTTGTTCAGGTTCGACATGCCCGTCGGCGCGACCTCCAGCAGCTCCTCCAGCGCCGCACGTTGGGTGACGAGCACCTTGGTCACCTTGCTCAGGCCCTCCACGTTCGACGTCAGCGACTTCTTGTTCTTCTTCACGAAGGCGGACACGTCACCGAGGGCCGTGCCGAGGTGTTTCAGGGCGGCCGCCAGGTCCTTGCGCTCGCCCGCGAGTTGCTCGGCGACCTTGGCGAGGCTGCTGTTGAACGAGCGCACGCTCTTGTCGTCCGCCGCCAGCGCCGCCGTGAACACCTGGAGGTTGCGGACCGTGCCGAACAGGTCCGTGCGGCCGTCGGAGAGAGTCGTGACCGCCTCCGAGAGGTCCTCGACCGTCCGGTGGATGTTCTTCCCCTGGCCGTCGAGGTTGTCGGCGCTGACGCCGAGCAGCCGTGACAGGGCGCCGTCCTTGTTGGCGCCCTCGGGGCCGAGCGCCTCGGCCGTGGTGTGCAGGCTGTCGAAGACGCGGTCCAGTTCGACCGGCACGGCCGTACGCGACTCGGGGATCTCGTCCCCGTCCCGCAGCACCGGACCGCTCCGGTACACCGGCAGCAGCTGCACGTAACGGTCGCTGACCACCGAGGAGTTGATGATCGCGGCCTGCGCGTCCGCCGGGACCTTGCGGTCCGCGTCGTACTCCAGCTCCACCCGCACCCGGCCGCCCTCCGGCGTGATCTTCTTGACCTCGCCGATCCGCACGCCCAGCACGCGGACATCCGAGCCGGGGTAGATGCCGACGGTGCGCGGGAAGTACGCCGTGACGCGGGCCGGCTCGGTCCGCGGCCACAGGACGTAGGTGAGGGCGGCGACCAGGGCCAGGGCGGTCAGCAGGGCCAGGCTCTTCTTCCAGCGGTTGCTCACTGCGTGCCTCCCGTCCGCGTCCGCGGCACCACCGGGGCGGCGACCAGGTTCTGGACGTAGGAGTCGAACCAGCGGCCGTTGCCGAGGGTGTTGGTGAAGACCCGCACATAGGGGGCCAGGAGCTTGATGCTCCGCTCCAGGCCGGCTTGGTTCCGTTCGAGCATCTTCACCACGGTGTTGAGGCCCTTGAGCGCGGGCCCGATCTCCTTCTCGTTGTCCTGGACCAGGCCGGAGAGCTGGATGCCGAGCGCGGCGGAGGTCTTCAGCAGTTTGTGGATCGCCGCCCGCCGCTTGCTGATCTCCTTGAACAGCTTGTCGCCGTCCTCGACCAGGGCGGTGAAGTCGCCCGACCGGTCGGCGAGTACGCCCGTCACGCCGTTCGCGTGGTCGAGGAGCTCCCCGAGGGCCTTGTCGCGCGAGGCCACCGTCCGGGAGATCTTCGACAGGCCCTTGATGGACGCCCGTACCTCTTCCGGTGAGTCCTCGAAGGTGGTGGAGATGGTGTCCAGGGCCTTGGCCAGCTGCTCGGTGTCGACCTTCTCCGTCGTGGTGGTGAGATCGCTGAACGCCTGTACGACGTCGTACGCGGGGACGGTCCGCTCCAGCGGGATCTCGCTGCCGGGCTCCAGCCGGCCCCGTCCCTTGGGGTGCAGGGCGAGGTACTTGGCGCCGAGGATCGTCTTGACCCGGATCGACGCGCCCGTCTCGGTGCCGAACGCCGGCTCGTCCTTGATCTTGAAGGTGACCTTGACGTGGTCGCCGTCCAGGTCGACCTCCTCGACCTTGCCGACCTTGACCCCGGCGATCCGCACCTCGTCGCCCGGCTTGAGACCGCCCGCCTCCGCGAAGGCGGCGCTGTACGTCTCACCGTCGCCGATCACCGGCAGACGGTCGGCGTTGAACGCGGCCACGGTCAGCAGCGCGAGGACGGTGAGTCCGACGGCGCCGATGACGATGGGGTTGCGCTCGCGGAAGGGGCCGAGACGGGGGCGCCGGAGCCGTATCTTCGGCAGCTTCGGCGGGTCGACACGGACCTTGACCAGCGGCTGCGGACGCGGCTTGCGGCGCGGCAGGAGCCGTATCCTCGGCAGCCGTACTCTCGGCAGCTTCGGCGGGTCGATGCGCACCTTGATCAGCGGCTGCGGGCGGCGCTTGCGGGTCATGCCCCACACCTCGCCCTGGCCACGTGCATCTCGGGCGTGAGCACCTGCTTCGTCTTCGGCAGCACGATCCGGCCGTCGAAGTCGCACAGGTAGAAGTTGAACCACGAGCCGTAGGACGCCGTCCCCGTCAGCTCGTTGAGCTTGTTCGGCAGCCTCTTCAGCACGCCCTCCACGGTCTTCTCGTTGTCGTTCAGCGTCCCGGTGAGGTCTGTCAGTTCCGTGATGTCGTCCTTCAGCGGCGGGCGCGCGTCCTTCAGCAGGCCCGAGGTGGCGTCCGTCAGATCGCCGATGCTCACCAGCGACTGCCCGATGGGCTTGCGGTCGGCGGACAGGCCCGAGATGACCCGGCGCAGTTGCTTGAGCAGTCCGGAGAAGCGGGCGCCGCGCTTGTCGAGCGTCTTCAGCACGGTGTTGAGGTTGTCGATCACCGAGCCGATCAGCTTGTCGCGGCCGGCCAGCGTCGTGGTGAGCGACGCCGTGTGCGTCAGCAGGCTGTTGACGGTGCCGCCCTCGCCCTGGAGGGTCTTGATGATCTCGGTGGCGAGCTGGTTGACGTCCTCCGGGCTGAGCGCGGCGAACAGCGGCTTGAAGCCGTTCAGCAGCGCGTTCAGGTCGAGGGCGGGCTGGGTGCGCGCGAGCGGGATCGTGCCGCCGGGGCGCAGCCGCCTGCCGTCGCCGGCGCCCTCGGTCAGCGCGACGTACCGCTGCCCGACCAGGTTGCGGTAGCGGATGACGGCGCCGGTGCTGGTGAGCAGCGGCCGGTCCTGGCTGACCGTGAAGGTGACCTCGGCCAGCGTCCGGTCCTTGATCCGGATGCCCGCGACCTCGCCGACCCGCACTCCGGCCACCCGGATGTCGTCGCCCTCCTCCAGGCCGGTGACGTCGCTGAAGACCGCGCGGTACTCGTGCTCGGGGGTGAAGGAGATGTTCACGATGGTGGCGGCGAGCAGGGCCGTCGCCACCATCGTCACCAGCGCGAAGAGACTGAACTTGATCAGCGGGGCGGCGGTCTGCCGGGCACTTGTGGTGCTCATGCGACGCTCACCGCCGTCCCGCGCGCCATCGGCCCGAACAACAGCGTCGCGACCGGCGGCACCTCGTCCGCGGGCACGCCCAGCGCCGGCGCCACGAGCGAGCCGACGGCCCGCTGCTCGGCCCGGGTGGCGGAGACGCCGAGCGGACCGCCCGAGGACGGACTCGCCTTCTTGGAACCGTCGTCGAGGTGGGCGCCGGGCGCCGGCACCGGAGGGTGCGGCAGATCACGGCAGTTCGGGCCCGACCGCTCGCCGTAGCGCGGTTCCTCACCCGGTTCGTACGCACCCTGCGGCCGTACGACCTCCAGCGTGATGTGCATCTTTCCGCCCCGGAACGCCTCCTCGGACGCCTTCTCCTGCCGGACCAGTCCGGCCAGCAGACAGGGGTACTGGGGTGAGTAGCGGGCGAACAGCTCCAGCGTGGGGCGGGAGACCCGGCCGAGGGTGATCAGCCGGTCGCCGTTGGCATCGAGGAAGTCCTCGGCGGTGCCCGCGACGGTGGCCGTGGACTTCAGCGCCGTGGCCAGCCGGTCCTTCTCCTCGACGATCGTGCGGCTGGTGGTGACGGTGTTGCGCAGGATCTCCATCAGGTCGGGCGCGGCGTCGCCGTAGACCTCGGCGACGTCGGCGAAGCGTGCGATGTCCTCTTTCAGGGACGGCAGGTGCGGATTGAGGCGGCGCAGGTAGGCCTCCACTCGCGTGAGGTTGTCGCCGATCCGGTCGCCGCGTCCCTCCAGGGCGGTGGCGAACGCGGAGAGCGTGGCGTTGAGCTTGCCGGGCTGGACCGTCCGCAGCAGGGGCAGCAGGTCGTTCATCAACTGCTGGACCTCGATGCCGACGCGGGTGCGGTCCTGGGTGATGACGTCACCGGCGCGAATGGGCCGGCCCGATGAGCCGCGCGGTGCGACCAGGTCGACGTACTTCTCGCCGAACAGCGTCTTGGGCAGCAGGCGCGCGTGCACGTCGGACGGGATCTGGGCGACGTGCTCCGGCTTCAGCGCGATGTCGAGCGTCGCCTTCGTCCCGTCGGCCCGCACCTCGCGCACCTCGCCGACCAGCAGCCCGCGCAGCTTGACGTCGGCGCGCGGATCGAGCTGGTTGCCGAGGCTGTCGGCCTCCAGCGTGATCCGCACGACCGGCGTGAACACCTGCCGGTAGACGGCGACGGACAGGGACAGCAGCAACGCGAGCACGGCGATGAAGACGACGCCGTACAACCGCAGTCTCAGCACCCTCATCCGGCGGCTCACCCCGCGATCCGTACGGTCGTGCTGGCGCCCCAGATCGCCAGCGACAGGAAGAAGTCCAGGACGTTGATCGCGACGATCGAGGTCCGTACCGCGCGGCCCACCGCGACGCCGACGCCCGCCGGGCCGCCGCTCGCGTAGTAGCCGTAGAAGCAGTGCACCAGGATGATCAGGACGGCGAATACCAGCACCTTGCCGAAGGACCACAGCACGTCCACCGGAGGCAGGTACTGCTGGAAGTAGTGGTCGTAGGTGCCCGTGGACTGCCCGTAGTAGCCGGTGGTGATGGTACGAGCGGCCAGATACGAGGACAGCAGCCCGATCACGTACAGCGGGATGACGGCCACGAACCCGGCGATCATCCGGGTCGTCACGAGGAACGGCAACGAGGGCACGCCCATGACCTCCAGCGCGTCGGTCTCCTCGCTGATGCGCATCGCGCCGAGCTGGGCGGTGAAGCCGGCGCCGACGGTCGCGGAGAGCGCGAGCCCTGCCACCAGCGGGGCGATCTCACGGGTGTTGAAGTACGCCGAGAGGAACGCCACGAAGTTGGAGGTGCCGAGCTGGTTCAGGGCCGCGTATCCCTGCAGTCCGACCTCCGTGCCGGTGAAGAACGACAGGAAGGCGATCACGCCGACCGTGCCGCCCACGACGGCGAGCGCGCCCCGGCCGAAGCTCACCTCGGCCAGCAGCCGCAGGATCTCCTTCTTGTAGCGGCGCAGGGTGCGCCCCGTCCACGCCAGGGAGCGGCCGTAGAAGGAGAGTTGGGTGCCCAGCGCCTCTAGGGACTTCAGTGGGCGGTCGATGAGTCTCATCGGCTAACCCCTCTGGGGGACGACCTGGAAGTACACCGCGGTCATCACGAAGTTGGTCACGAACAGCAACATGAAGGTGATCACCACCGACTGGTTCACCGCGTCGCCCACACCCTTGGGTCCGCCCTTCGCGGTCAGTCCCTTGTAGGAGGCGACGATCCCGGCGATCGCGCCGAACACCAGTGCCTTGACCTCGGCCGCCCACAGGTCGGAGAGCTGGGCGAGCGTGGTGAAGGAGGCCAGGTAGGCGCCCGGGGTGCCGTTCTGGAGAACGACGTTGAAGAAGTAGCCGCCCGCCACGCCCACCACCGACACCAGGCCGTTGAGCAGCACCGCCACCAGCATCGACGCCAGCACGCGCGGCACGACCAGCCGGTGGATGGGGTCGATGCCCAGCACCTGCATCGCGTCGATCTCGTCGCGGATCTTCCGCGCCCCGAGGTCGGCACAGATCGCCGTGCCGCCGGCGCCCGCGATCAGCAGCGCGGTGACGATCGGCGAGGCCTCGCGCAGCACGGCGAGCACGGAGGCGGCGCCCGAGAAGGACTGGGCGCCGAGCTGCCGGGTCAGGCTGCCGATCTGGAGTGCGATCACCGCTCCGAAGGGGATCGACACCAGGGCCGTCGGCAGGATGGTGACGCTCGCGACGAACCACGTCTGCTGGATGAACTCCCGGGCCTGGAAGGGCCGTCGGGGGATCGTGCGGACGACGTCCAGCGCCATCGCGAAGAGGCTGCCCGAGTGCCGCAGCGCTCCCACCGGTGACAGGCTCACGCGCCGGCCACCTCCTTCTGGAGCAGCGCCGCCTCGCGTCGGGCGATGGCCTCCCAGCGGGGTGACCGGGAGATACCCGGCCCCGGCAGAAGGCGTGGAGCCGGCGGCTCGTGAAGGCGCGCGGTGTCGTCGATCTGCGCGAGCTCCTGCTCGACCTGCGCCGCGTCCTTCTCCTCCGCCATGCCGATCGGGCCCTGCATCCGGCCGTTCAGGAACTGCCGTACGACGGGTTCGTCGCTGGCCAGCAGCTCTTCGCGCGGCCCGAACATCACCAGCTCGCGGCGGAACAGCAGCCCGATGTTGTCCGGCACCTGGCGGGCCGAGGCGATGTCGTGCGTGACGATCAGGAAGGTCGCGTCGATCTGGGCGTTGAGGTCGACGATGAGCTGGTTGAGGTAGGCGACGCGGACCGGGTCGAGGCCCGAGTCGGGTTCGTCGAAGAGGATGATCTCCGGGTCGAGGACGAGGGCCCGGGCCAGCCCGGCACGCTTGCGCATCCCGCCGGAGATCTCGCCGGGCAGCTTGCCCTCCGCGCCGATCAGCCCGACCATGTCCATCTTCTCCAGCACGATGCGCCGGATGTCGCTCTCGGACTTACGGGTGTGCTCGCGCAGCGGGAAGGCGATGTTGTCGTACAGGTTCATCGAGCCGAACAGCGCCCCGTCCTGGAACAGCACGCCGAAGAGCTTGCGCACCTCGTACAGGTCGTGCTCGCGGAGCTTGGTGATGTCCCGGCCCTGGATCGTGATGGAGCCGCGCTCCGGCTTGAGCAGGCCGACGAGCGTCTTGAGGAACACCGACTTGCCCGTGCCGGAGGGGCCGAGCATGACCGAGACCTCCCCGGCGGGCAGCGTCAGCGAGACGTCCTGCCAGATGACCTGGTGACCGAAGGACTTGGTCAGCCCTTCCACACAGATCTCGACACCCATCCGGTCCACCCTTCAGCCCATGGAGCAGCTCTGACATCTGCTCTACGGGGAGGGGCGGGGCGTCCGTCGCTCGAGTGGCGTCTTTTTTTCGAGCGGGTTTCCGGGCGGGTTCCCGGGCGCTACGGAAGCGGGCTCGGCGTGGGCACGGGAAGCGAGGCGGACGGTACGGCGGGAGCCTCCGGAACTTCCGGTACCGCAGGGACCGCTGTGCCGGTCGGCACGGCAGGGGGCTCCACCGGCAAGTCGGGGACGTCGGGCACCTGCGGGACCTCCGGCGCGGACAACGCGGGCAGCGGCGACACCGGGACCTCAGGAACGTCCGGAATGTCCGGGACCTGCGGCAGTGACGGCACCGACGGCACGGACAGCGGAAGGAACGATTCGCCCACGGGAGATTCGGCCGCTCCGCGCTCGGCTGCCGCAGCCGTGGGCCCATTCCCCCGAGGCGTACGATCCCCTCCACCGTTGTCCGGCCGGACCGCCTCGGCACCCGGAGAGGCAACGGCGGGCCGAAGCGGCCTACCACCCCCGCCCCCGTCTCCGCTGCCGTCGAGGGCGTACGGCAGCACGAACCCCGCCACCGCGAGGGACGCCGCCGTCGAGGCGACCGCCACGGCCTGGGCCCTGCCGACTCCGCGCGGCCGTCCCCACCCGATCAGGAACAGCGCGAACCCGAGCGTGGCGGCCAGCGACTGCCGCAGCGTCCGCCGGGCGCGGGCCAGCAGCGACTCGACGGTCCGGTAGCTCAGCCCCATCCGGACGGCGACCTGGCCGACGTCCAGGTCCTCCGACTTGAGCCGCAGCGCCTCGGCCTGCCGGGCGGGCAGCTCACCACTGCGTACCGCCAGCCACTTCGCCTCGGCCCGGTCGCACACCGCCTCCTCGACGGGCACCGGGCCGGGGGCGATGAGCGTCGGGCTGGTCCGCACCTCGGCCTCGCGGTTCACCTGCCGGTAGCGGTCGACGCACAGCCGCATCGTCACCGTCGTCAGCCAGGCCGCGAGCCGCTCCTCGTCCAGGTCGGGCCGCTCGGCGGCGCGCAGCATCGCCTCGTGCACCGCGTCCTCGGCGTCCTCCGGGCTCATCGACCTGCGCCGGGCCACCTTGAGCAGGTGCTCGCGGTGGCTCCACATACGCCGCCACCGCTCGTCGGCCGCGGTCACCTCCGCAGGTGTCTCTGCGGGCATGTCCGCAGGCATGTCCGTCGCCATGAGGGCCCCTTCGCGCTCACCCACCGGTCTCGTGCCGTCCGGCGGTGGGCGACATTACCGCCCAGTATCGGCGGTTGTGGAGGGGGAGACGGTCATCGAGTCCGCGCTGTTACTGGCGAGCGGGGGCGCCGCTGGGCAGCAGGCCGGGGGCAGGGAGCTCCAAGTCCGGGTCGGGCGGCGCCCGTCGCGTGCCACGGCCAAGCGTCGCCGGGGGCAAAACAATGATCAGAGGAATTACCGGTTTGGCTCACCGGCGATGCGCGGCTATGTTGCGCGCCGCCGGATCAGACGACGGATCTTGGTCGTCCTGATGGTCGGGTGGTCGAGCCCTGCTGTGGCGATCGTCACGGGAGTCTTCGAGGGCTGTTGCGTACCCTGATCGCGGCCGTTCGTGAGGGGCGCCCCGGGGAGTGAGGACGACCCCGACCACTCCTCCCGATGCCGGAAACAGCCCTTGACCTGCAAAGGCAGGCAGGGAGCAGACGAACCGGGAGTTTGACCATGCTTCGTACCATGTTCAAGTCCTAGATCTAGCGTTTGGGTATTTCCACAGGTCAGAGCCCTGGCCGCCGCCACGGGGTCAGCAAAAGGTCAGCATCGGGCTGGACGATGTCCGGCTTGCTGACCTGCACCCGTGGCAGGGCCTGCTGTGCCGCCCGGTGCCCTGCTCGGAAGGCTTGATGCGTGGCTCGACAGCTCGCTCGTGGGATGGGGTCGTTCTTCAATGAGTGCGGTTGTTCCAGGCCGACCCGTTGCCCGCACCCGTACACGATTCGGTTCCGGGACGCTCTCGGCAAGCAGCGTGAAGAGGCCGGCTACGACACGACCTCCCGCAGCTCGTCCCCGCTCATCGGCCCGACCGGCAGGTTCGCGTGACTGACCGCCTCCGCCAGCTCCCGGTGCTCGGCACAGTGGCCGTAAAAGTCGCCGCGCACCACGACCAGCACCCGCAGGCAGCTCTCCGGCTCCCGCGCGCCGAGCAACAGGTCCAGGAAGCGGTCCCGCTCCTGCCGGTCGTGGCAGAGGGTGAACAGCTCCTCGAACTGGTCGACGATCACCCAGGTGTCCAGCTCACCGTCCTGGGGAACGAGCGCCTTCCCGTGTGCGTGGGCGGGCCGCTCCCCGGGGGTGAGGACCCGGATCACCGCCGGCCGGTCGGCGCCCGTGCCCTCCCCGCAGCAGCGGAATGAGGCCGGCCCGCAGCAGCGAGGACTTGCCGCTGCCGGAGGGCCCGAACACCGCCGTGAACCGGTGTGCGCGCCAGGTGCAGGAGTTCGCGGGCCAGTGCCTCCCGGCCGAAGAACAGGTCGCTGGCAGCCGGTTCGAAGCGGGCAAGCCCACGGTACGGAGCCCGCTCGTCGGCCGCGGGTGCACGCAGCTCAGCGTCCGCCTCCCGCCAGCGGGCCTCCCACTCGTCCGGGTCGGCGTCGAGCACCTCCGCGTACGCGCGGACCACCGCCAGAGTCGGCAACTGGTCGCCGGCCGCCGCCTGCGACAGCGCGGTCGTGGAGTAGCCCGCCCGCTCCGACATCTCCCGGTACGGCGGTTTCCCGGCCTTCTCCCTCAGCAGGCGCAGGTCGTGCGCGAGACGCTGCACCGGACCGGCGTTGGGGTCCACCGGTTTCTCGCGTCGACCCACCTGGTGGCACCTTTCACGCGGTGGTGATGCCGATGTTGAGCGTGTGACCTGAGGCCAGCTGCTGCTGCGTCATCCTGAAGCGGATCTTCAGCTTGTTGTTGATGTCCGCCCACTGGTAGCAGGGGAAGTCCGCCGGGGAGGAGGAGCCCACCGTGTGGACACCGGTGGCCCAGGGCCTGGCCCGTGCGTCGGAGGGGTGCATGGTGGTCATCAGGGAGGCGTTCTTGAAGCCGGCGGGGGTGCCGGTCCAGTCGCCGATGCGCCAGATCGCGGTGTTCCGGCTCGGGTCGGCGGTGATCTTCAGCGTGTGCAGAGCCGTCGTCTTCCCGGCCGTGACGGTGACGGACGTGGTGTGGACGGCGAGTTCGTCCTTGTACACGGTGAGCTTGTAGGTGCCCGGCAGCATGTAGGGGGAGACGAAGTGCCCGGTGGCCGCGTCGGCCTTCGCCCAGTACTGGGCGGTGGCGTTCGCCAAGCCCACGGTGTAGACGTGGCCGTCGCCTCGGCCGCTGATGCCGACGCCGGCGACCCGTCCGCGACCGCCGCGGCCGACCCAGCCGACCAGGCCCAGGCCGTCGACCCACGAGGTGTCGATGACGTCGTGGGTGAGCGAGCGGGCGGGTGCGCCGCAGTCGGTGAAGGCGAGGACGTAGGGCCCCTGGAGGCCGAACCGCATCGGTTCGGTCTGGTTCTCCCCGTAGTAGAGGATCTCGTACAGCCCCGCGCCGTCCTCGTAGTGGTGGCGCATCAGTTAGCGGTAGAACGGTCCGCCGGACGCCTTCTCGTGGTTGCTGTGGACCATCCACATGCCGACCTTGCCGTCGCTCCAGCCGACGTGGTCGCAGTCGACGACGCGCTGGTTCGAGTAGTGCTTGGAGCGGGTCGTGCCGTTCGGTTTGCGGCGGATGTCCTGGGCCTCGATGAGGGTGTCGGTGCGGGCGTCCCAGGAGTCGGGGTCGTTGTTGGGGAACAGGCCCGGCTTGACGCGGACGATGTAGCGGGTGGCGGTGATGGAGGCGTCCGCCTTGTTCGTCCACATGTAGACGTTGTTCTTGCCGCGGCGGGCGGCGTAGTAGTGGTGCATCGTGCCGTGGACGACGGTGACCAGGATCGTGTCGCCGGACTTGCGGATGCTCACGGACGAGGTGCCGAGCCCCGTCTCGACGTGTGAGTTCCGGTTGCCGTAGCCCTGGTACTCGGTGCCCTTGTAGACCAGGGAGGTCAGGTCGCCGTTGCGGTGGTCGACCTTGAAGACCAGGTCGGCGCCGGAGGTGATGACGTAGGCCCGTCCGTCGTTGCGGTACCCGAAGGCACTGGGCGCCGCGTCGGCGGAGTCGAGCAGAGGACCGGCGACCGCGGCGCCCCCGCCGGCGGCGGTTCTGAGCAGGACATCGCGGCGGGTCAGGCGCCGGCGACTGTGTTGGGCCATGGTTGTTCCGTTCGTGAGCGGGAAGCTGATCGAGCTGTGGTGCGTGCGGCGGTGGTGGCCGGGCCGAGCCGGGCCACCACCGCCGCAGGTGCCTTCCGGTTACAGGACGGTGCGGTAGGCGTTGTGGATCGTGCCGGTGTAGGTGTTTCCGGCGGTGTCGGCGAGGGCTGTCCTGAAGGAGACGGTGCCGGGCTTCCTCGGGTTGGTAATGACCAGGTAAGGCTTGCCGCTCGCCGCGCTGTGCACGGTGACCGGCTTCCAGGTGCGGCCGCCGTCGTACGACGCCTTCACCGTCAGCGACTTCAGACGCCCCTTGGCCGCCGCCGGGCCCTGCAGGGACAACGGGACGGTGATCCGGGCGCCCGCCTTCGCCGTGCCGGTCAGGCTCAGCTTGGGATGGAATCGGACGACGGAGAGCGGCCAGGCGACAGTCCGGGTCTCGGGCGTGTTCGCCGAGGTGAACGTCCACACGCCCTCGACGTGGTCACTGATCTTGTAGCCCTTGCTGCGGTCGGCGGTGATGGACAGCTTGTAGCGCGCCGTCCCGGCCCGCAGGTTGAAGTAGGTGTTCGGGCAGGTGTCCTCGGTGAAGTCGCCTATGACCTTGCTGCCGGAAGTGAGCCGTGTGTGGACACTGTTCTGCGCGGAGTACGAGAAGTCGCCGGGTCCGTCCGAGAACATGGGCACGCACAGTGCGTAGTACCGTCCGATCCGCAGACCGCCCACGACCTTCGTCGGTGTCACGATCGGGCCGTGGACCCCGCCGTCGAGAGTGACCCGGTAGGTACGGTCCGGTGCGAAGCGGCGCGAGGCGGTGAAGGCGGTCAGACCCTCCCCGTCCGTACCGTTCTGCGTCCGGCCACCGAGGATCCAGCGCACGCCGTGGTCGGTCGACAAGTACTGCACGATCTTGGCGGTCGGTGCCGCACGCAGTGGCCCTTCGAGGGTGGACGTGGCCTGGTCGAGCGCCGGCCAGCCCGGCGTGGTCCACGCGTTGTTCTGCGCGGTCTGCGCCTTGGTCAGGGCCGTAGCGACGGAGGTGTCGACCCTGGCCATGCCCCGGGTGGAGGCGAAGGTACGGGTGAGGCCGTCGAAGAAGCCGCCGGTGCGCGTGGTCACCAGGTTGTACGCCGGTGATGTCGCGGTGCGCTGCCAGACGCCGCCGGCCTGGGCGATGAAGGAGTCCGCGGGGGCGTTCGGGCCGACCTGGCCGAGGAAGCTGGTCCTTGCGTCGAGGTCGGTGCCGATGGCGAGGTCGTAGGCCGGCTTGGCGCCGCGGGCGGCGAAGACGACCTGGCCGTCGCGGAGGGTGGCCCGGCGGTCCGGAGCGGTCACCTTCACCGGCTTGGCCTTGCGCCCGTCGAGGGCGACGGTGGTGTCGTGGTCGAGCACGAGGTGGGGAGCGACCAACTGGGCGGACCGGCCTGCCGGGGTGATGGTCGTCGCGCTGATCGCGTAGCGCCCTCGGGGCAGCCGCAGGGTGACCGTGCCGTTGCGTGGCTTTCCGTCGTCATAGGGCGTGAACTGCTTGCCCGTGTCCAGGCCCGCCACGGTGACGTCGGGCTCGTTGTCGCGCTTGCCGTCCCGGCGGGTGGTGACCAGGGTCAGCGTGTGCGTCTCCACCTCGCGGTTGACCGCAAGGGCGGTGCGGACGCTCTGTCCGTCACCGCTCGCGGTGACCGCCCCGGAGTAGACGCCGTCGGCGCTGCCGAGGCGGGTGTCGGCCGTGACCGTCGCCTTTGCGGTGCCGCCGGCGGGGACGGTCAGCCGGGCGGGGGAGACGGTGACCATGCCGGTGGGCGCGGCCTTGCCGTCGGGGCCGGCCGCAGTGATGCCCAGGTCCAGGGTGACCGGCCGGGTGCCGTCGTTGCGGTAGGTGAGAGTCCTGGTGACGGGGGTGTCGTCGTCGTGCGGCCAGGGGTCCGGGGTGCCGAAGTCGACCGAGGACGGCTCGCTGCCGACGGTGGTGCCGATCGCCCGGGGCAGGTCGGCCCGGCCGACGCCGACGTCGTACGGAGTCACGCCGCTCAGCGTCCTGGCCGAGGCCGTGAGGGCGGACTTGAGCCGCTCGCCGGTCCAGCGCGGGTGCTCCTGGGCCAGGATGGCGGCGGCGCCCGCGGTGTGCGGGGTGGCCATCGAGGTGCCGGACATCGACACATAGCCGGGCGCCTCGTCGTTGCCCTCGATACCGTGGGCGGCCTTCGCGGCGATGATGTCGACGCCGGGCGCGGCGATGTCCGGCTTGAGGCGGCCGTCGGCGGTGGGGCCGCGGCTGGACCAGGAGGCGATCTTCTCGTGGCGGTCGACGGCGGCCACCGTCAGGGCGGCCGCGGCCGCTCCCGGGGAGCCGACGGTGGTGTCCGAGGGGCCGGAGTTGCCGGCGGCGATCACGAACAGGGCGCCGGAGGAGGCCGACAGGTCGTTCACGGCCTTCTCCAGGGGGTCGACGCCCGGGGTGTCGACCTCGCCGAGGCTCATGTTGACGACCCTGGCCCCCTGCGCCACGGCCCACTGCATACCGGCGATGATGTCCGAGTTGTCACCGAAGCCGGTGTCGTCCAGGACCTTGCCGACCAGCAACTCCGCGCCGGGAGCCACGCCCTCGTACTTCCCGCCGCTCTTCGCGCCGGAGCCCACAACGGTGGAGGCGACGTGGGTGCCGTGGCCCTGCCTGTCGTCGGTGGAGCCGGAGCCGCTGAAGTCCTTGGCCTTGAGGATCTTGCCCTTGAGGTCCGGGTGGGTGGCGTCGATGCCGGTGTCCAGGACGGCGACCTTGACGCCCTTGCCGTCGTAGCCCGCCTTCCAGGCCGTCGGGGCACCGATCTGCGCGACCCCTCCGTGCGGGTCGGGAGCGACGGCGTCCCGCGCGCTGATCTTGACCCGCCCGTCCAGCCACACGCGGTCGATACCGGGGGCAGCGGTCACGGCGGAGCGGCCACCGGTGGAGTCGGTCAGCGCCTGCCACACCTTGCCCGCGTCCGGCTTGTCGGCGGTCAGCGCGTCGCCGTGGATGGCCGACAGCCGGTGCGTGACCTCCGCCGGGCCGGCGGAGAGGGATTCCCTGGCTTCCTTCTGAACAGCGCTCGAGCCGTCGTAGGAGACGATCAGCGGCACCTGCTTGCGATGGGCGTCGTCGTAGCCGTCCTTGACCAGCTGCGTGACGTCGAACAGTCGGCGGTCCAGCCTGCCGCTGCCCAGCAGCCTCGTCGCGTCGAGCGGAACGACATAGGTGTGGCCGGCGACGCGCCGTACCGAGTACCCGATGCCGCTACGGCCCTTGCCCGGCCGGACCTCGACCACCCGGCCGTTGCCGTCCACGCGGACGGTGTCACCGGTCAGCAGCGTCACGCGCGCGGCCGGCTTGGTCAGGCCGCCCGGGGGCACGGTGGACGGTCCGGCCGGCCTGATCGGTGCGGCGGAGGTGACCGTCGCGGTCGCGGTGAGGCCGGCCAGGGCCAGCACGGCAGCGATGCCGCACACCGTCCTGGCGTGCCCGCGCGGTCTCCCGCTGGTCCATTGGCGCTTGTTCCGCAAAGAAGTTCCCTTTCCCCGTGGTCGGTGCATGGGTTGTACGCAGCCGCGTACGCGATTGGCGGAGCGGCCCCGAGTCACCGAGGGGAATGGGGCCCGGGGCCGCTTGCCAGAGGGCCGGTGGCGGGGGGTTTGCCACCGGCCCGCACCGACTCTGCAGGGGCGGGGAGTTGTTAAGTAGGCCCTGACCAGTACTGAAAAATGCGGAACGTCGGCTGATGCGCGTCGGTCCCGGCACGGCGCCGCGGTCGCCGCCTGTCAACCGATCAGTTCATGATCGAGGCAGTCGGGCTCGCACTGGGCACCGGAACGGGAAAGGCCGCCAAGTCCGGTGACCAACGGCCTGAAAGAGCCGAACCGCGGGGAGGGAGCCCCGGTCACCTCGCCGGCGTGGAGAGTGAGCCCTGCGGCGAGTACCTTCCGTAGCCTGCCGCGCGCCGAGGTGGGCGCCGACCCGGACTGGACGTATGTCTCTCCGGCCGACGAGATCGCCCCCGGCGAGCGCACCGGCAAAGGCAAGTTGCACGACGCCCGCATCGACAACCAGCTCGCCACCGGCGGAACCCGCCGACCGGGGTCGAGGTGGGCAGCGCGGCCGTCGCACGGGGCACGGACGGCATGCTGACCCCGGCAACGGGCGTGAAGACCCGCTTCGTCGGCGCGGCGACCGACGAGCCGCACTTGCCGCGCCAACGCACCTCTACGTGGGCGACCACCTCGACTGGCTGTGGCGCGCCGATTTCCCGACCCGCAGGATGGGCACCGAAGCAGTGCATTCGTTGAGGGCGTCGCCTGTCTCTCGGCAGACGTCTGCTGCTTGAGTGTGCGCGTCGGACGCCTCGTCGTACCGGCGTAAGTCGGTGAGTACCGCGCCCAGGTTTCCGAGCGCCAAGCTGCGGTATCAGATGCGATCCCGGTCGCCGACCCGGGGCCGTGGCGTGGGGGCCGCGGTTCCGGTCGGTGCCCGGGGTGCGGGCCGAGCCAACGGAAGCACCGGAGGCGACGCAGGCATAGTAGTCGGGTTCTTCCAGCAACCCGAGCGGCGATGTCTTTCGCCGGGGAGACGCGCTGGTGAACCGCTTTCAGTTCGTCGCCGACCACCAGCGCCACCCGACCGCCCCGCGCCTGGCTGTCTACCATTCCCTCATCGAGGGAGATGTGTCAGGGCGGCAGGCGCCGTCTGGTCGTCGGTGGCGCTGGCAGCCTGAAGACCGCCTCGGGGCTCGACGGCGTGGTGGGCGCGATCAGGCCAGTTGGTCGCGGAGCCACTGCAGGCTCCAGGGGACGATCTCCTGGGCCTTCTGCATGGCGCAGTGGGTGGCGTTCGGGACGAGCCGGACGACGGTGTTCGGGCGGGACTCCAGCGGCCTGGAGTCGTCGGCCGGGACGTGCTGGTCCTTGTCTCCGTTGACGTACAGCAGCGGCACGGGGTCGCTGCCCCAGCCGTCCAGGAGCCCTTGCGTACGCAGTGAGAAGGCGGCCATGGCGGCCTGGAGGTCGGCGAGGCTCAGCTCGGCGTCAAGCCGCAGGGAGTTGCCGAAGATGCCGGGCATGCCATAGCGGAGCCGGGCGGCGGCCTCGGGGGAGAAGGCGGTGTCGATGAGCCCGCCGATGCTCACCGCGGCGTCGACCATCCGGCGCAGGGCCAGCTTGATCGTCCAGTGGCCGCCGAAGCTGAAGCCTACGGTGCCCACCTTGCGCGCCTCGGGAAAGCGGTGGCGCAGCCAGGCGAGGACGTCACCGACGTACAGCTCTCCGTCGGGGCCGTTGGCGACCGGCGATTCGCCGGTGCCGGCCATGTCGACGGTGGCCACCCGCGCGCCGACCAGACGAGCCGTCGCGAGCGCGGTGGCGTGCACCTCGACCTTCCAGGTGTCCACACCGCTGAAGACCAGCACGATCGGGGCGTCGGCAGGCAGGTTCTCGGGGACGTAGAGGTGAGTGGGGACCTGCACGGTCTCTCCGCGGAAGTCCACGTCGATCACGTGACGCTCGAAGGGCACCTCGAAGTCCGACGAGGCCTCCAGGAAGGTGCGCAGGTGGTTCTCGTAAGCCCGGGTGTGTGCCGCGTTGCCGCCCAGGACCGGGAACTTGGCGATCCCGAACAGGTGGCTGGCCTTCAGCAGATCACCGTCCTTCTCGGCCTGCTCGGCAAAAAGGGACCACTCGTGCGCCCAGCCCCCGGGGCCCTCGGCCCACAGGTCGCTGATGCGACGGGCCATCTCCTCCATGACAGCGTCCTCGGTACCCCCGAATCGCCACTGGGGCGCGCGCTCCTCGATGAGTTCGGCGGGGTCTACGGCGAAGGTGAACGGCATGGTGCGGCCCTCCAGAGGGTGAGACGGCGAGACGGCGAGTCTCCACCCGCCTAAGTATGCACTACGGTGCACCTATGCATCTCTAATGCATCTATAGAATGAGGACAGCGCGAACCGAGTACACCGACCGTGACTTCCGAGGCGAGGGAACACACGTGCCCCGTTCACCCGCGGCAGCCGAAGGCCCGGCAGACCCGACCGAGCGGCCGATGGGCCGCAGGGAGCGGCAGCGACAGAGAATCCGTTCCGCGATCCTGGATGCCGCCTTGGAGCTGTTCGCTGAACAGGGCTATGCCGCAACGACCATCGGCCAGATCGCGGAACGTGCCGACCTTGCCCGCCGAACCGTCTTCAACCACTTCCCCCGCAAGCGGGACATGCTGGATGCCTGGAGGGTCGAGCGCCGGGAGCTCGTGGCCGCCCGGCTGGGTGATGGAGGTGTCCACCGAGCCCCGGCCCGCCGTCAGCTCGAACTCCAGATGGAAGTCCTGGCCAGGGTGAACGAGGAAAACCCCAGGATGGCCCGAGTTCTCTCGCTGGGCTGGCTGAGCGAACTGGGGACTTTCGAGAGCCCCTTCCCGGTCTTCGATACGTTCCGCGACAGCGTCCGCCGCGGCCAGGAGAGCGGCGACTTCCGTCCCTCCGTGACCCCGGAAACCGTCGCGGAAATCCTCAGCGCGGTGTACACCGAAACCCTCCATCGCTGGCTCCAGGCGCATCAGCACACCGATCAGTCGTTCCCTCTCGGCCCGGCCCTTCAGGCGAAACTCGACCTCCTTCTTGACGGCCTGACGGCACCCCAGGGCTGACGGCACCCCGGGACTGGGGGCACCTCAGGCCGACGACGCGCCGCATCCGCCTCCCGCCGCGGCTGGCATGTCGGCCGGGCGGGACCTCGGCGAAGGCTCAGGTGTGCACGATGGCCTCATGCCGGTGCGACTGCTGGTCCGGGCTTTGGGGGCGAGCGACTGCTGCGCACTGTTCACTTTCCCTTGGGCCAGTGATGCGCGCCCGCACGACCAAGGCCGGGCAAAAGAATGTGCACTGCCAGTGCATGGATGCACTGGCGGCGCTATAAATGATCCAGGATCACCGGCGCCACTGGCCGACAAGCGCCCTCTGATCCCTCCGTATCTGCAACGCCCATCAGCTGCCTTCGTCAAGTCGGAGCAGGCTCCGGCTTTTTCGGCAGACATGAACACTTCACTTTCGCATCCAGTTCAGCCTTGAGAGGACCCGCGCCTGATCACGAACACGACCGGAACCGCCGTCCGTCCCGCAGGTGAAAGCGGTGTCTTCCGCATCGGCGGCGACCTGCCGGTCCACCGCCTCGGCTTCGGCACCATGCGCCTGACCGGCCCCCCGGGGTCTGGGGGGAGCCCGCTGACCGCGCCGAGGCCGTACGCGTCCTGCGCCGTGCGGTCGAGCTGGGTGTCACCTTCATCGACACCGCCGACTCCTACGGCCCGTTCACCGCCGAGCAGCTCATCCGCGAGGCCCTGCACCCCTACGCGGACGACCTGGTCATCGCCACCAAGGGCGGCCTGACCCGGCAGGGCCCCGGCCAGTGGCTGCCGGTGGGCCGCCCGGAGTACTTGCGCCAGCAGGTCGAACTGAGCCTGCGTCACCTCGGCCTGGAGCGGATCGACCTTTACCAGCTGCACAGGATCGACCCGCAGGTGCCCCTCGCCGACCAGCTCGGCGCGCTGGCCGAGCTGCGGGAGGCCGGCAAGATCCGGCACATCGGCCTGTCGGAGGTCTCCCTGGCCGAACTGGAGGAGGCCCGGGCCATCACCGAGATCGTGTCGGTGCAGAACATGTACAACCTCGCCGAGCGTAAATCCGAGGACGTCCTGGAATACGCGGAGGCAAACGGCATCGGGTTCATCCCGTGGTTCCCCATCGCCACCGGACAGCTGGCCAGGCCGGGCGGCCCTCTCGACGCCGTTGCCAAGGAGTACGACGCGACGCCGTCCCAGCTCGCGCTGGCCTGGCTGCTGCGCCGCTCGCCGGCGCTGCTGCCAATCCCCGGCACGTCCTCGGTGGCCCACGTGGAGGAGAACATCGGCGCGGCTCGGATCCGGCTCTCCGACAGCGCTTATCAGTCCTGGTCGACGCCGTCTGAGTGTGTCGGGCGCAGTCACGGTCTGCGGGCCGGAGAGACACGCCCTGCGGTGCCGGCCTGGGCGGCCGCAGGGCGCATTCGACCGGTACATCTCCACCCGATACGAGTGACGCGAATGGTCGTAGCCTCATCAGTGCCAGGATTACGCCGTGGCTCTGTTCGACGAGCTGGAGAAGAACGAGGCAGTCCGCCGCCGGATCACCGTCGTCCACTGACCTGTTCGCGATCCTGCCGCCGGTCCGGCCGCGGACGTGGAGGGGCCGGACCGACGTCGATCGCCGCGAGCAGAACGGCCCGGCAGGCAGAGGGGCGGCAAGATCGATTGGCGCGGAGCACTTGGTTTCCCACACCCGGCCGACCTCGGCAGCCAGTGGGCCCGGTCGACCAATCTTGCCCTCCAGGACCAGAGCGCCGCACTGCGCCGGGTAAGGGACAACATCCCCTACTTCGGCGGTGACCCCGGCAACATCACCGTGGCGGGGACGGTCGCCGGTGCCCTCTCCATCGGAGCCCTGATCGGCCTCTTCCGCAAGGCGATCCAGCAGAGCGCCCTCCTCGCCGGACGCCACCCACACCGCCCACAATCCCGTGTCCCACAGCAACCGTTGCCGCATTCCACCACGGTGGGCCCTCCAGGTCGGGGCGCTACCACAGGCGCCCCGGGGGAAACGGGGACGACTCGAAGGCCGTGCGCCCGACATCGCCTGCGTGAGTTCGTCGCGGATTCCTCCGGGCTGCAGTAGGAGCTCTCAGGCAGCGAGTCGTCGCGTGCCCCTGATGCACCTGATGTGTCGTCAGGTAAGTCGGCATCTGATCAGCACCAGTCCTCGCGCGTTCCGAGAAGCCTGCCCGAACAGACCCTCGTGGGCAGCGTCACAACAGCCAGGTTCGCACGGAAGCCCAGTCAGGAGCCTCCTTGTTGGAGTGAAGCGATGTTCCTCACAATCTTCGAGTCAAGCGCGCGCCGGTTGTGCAGCGAAGACCGCCCTTGACCTGCACAAAGCAGGCAGGGAGCCGTCTTCCAGGAGTCCAAAGTGCCGCGTACTTTGTTCAAGTCCAACATCTAGCGCTTCGGTATCTGTGCAGGTCAGAAGCGCGATGGAGTCGCTCGGGTCAGCAAGTGCTCAGCATGAGACGCGGAGACGTCCCGGCTTACTGGCCAGCTACGGCGTGCCGCCCGCGGAAGAGGGTAGCGTGCCTGCGGCTGCTGCACGCGAATGGTCACCCAGCCCAGACCCCGCCAGCAGCCGGGTTGCCGGACACCAGAGTGACGGGGAAGCACTCCGAGTGCCCGCTGGAGAGATTCGCCCTGATCGGGACGCAGTCCCGGACGGCGACGACGCTATGGCGAACGCGGAGTCGCACACCACGGTCGGCGCCGACGGCTCGTAGAGGCTCGGCGTTGCCCGTAGCTGCCATGCCAAGCGGGCCGCCGAGTGGAGCCGTGAGGTAGCGGAGCGCTGGCTCGGTCTGCGCGGTCTCACCGAACGCCGTGGCCAGGGCGACCTCTTGCGCCGACCACCTTCGGGACTTGGGCTGACGGATGCGTGGCCCCGTACGGCCGAGGCCGAGCGCGGCCGAATCCCTCGGCGGACTGGCGGCCACGGCCGCCCGTGTGGCGCAGCAGTCGTGGGCCTGCGGGGTTGCCACCAGGCGTGAGCCGAGGTGCCGGCGAGTGCCCAGGAGCTCTCTGCGGAGGACCCGGCCCGCACACGAGACGGATCCGCCTGGCCTTGGTCGGTCTAGGGCAGGGGACGCAGCGGCTGTGGCGCGGGTGAGCGTGAAACCTGCCCGCGGTCGACGGCCGCTGCGCGGGCCGAACCGACTACGAGCCTGCCGAGTGGGCCCGTCGGGAGGCGGCCTGCAACCGTCCAGCACGATTACACTCAAACCCCTGTACAAGCAGAGGTGCGAGGCATTTCCCCTGCTCCTTCCTGGTCAGACCGATCACCGGCCTCACTGACACGATCCGCCGGCCGAATGAGCCCGCGTACGGTCGAGAGCTGGAAGCCGCACCACTGTCCACTCACTCCTGGGCTGCCCAAGGCCTGGAGGGAGCACGCCGCGGCGGCGCACTCGCCCGCCAGAACCTGCTCGCCGCGAACACCGTCGTCAGTCAGGCGATCCGCACCTGGCGAGGCTCTTCCCCGGCATCGGTTCGTGCCCCCGGCCCGCGGGCCCCGTCACGCATGGCCTTGGTCAATGTCGACGAGATCTCCAGCACGGTGCTCACCTACCTGCGCCCGACCGGCGACACCTGGCGCGAGGCGGCCTTGCAGGGTGGGCCCACCACCATGTGGAAGCCCACCTTGATTTTGCGCAAACTGCGTGGCCTGCATCTGGAGATACCACCTCGCACCCGGGTCCACGTCTGGGAGAACCCCCGTGTGACCGAGGCTGCCGTCGGTTCCGGCGAGCAGTACGGCGCCCCTGAGCTGCGTCTCGGATGGCGTGCCGACGGTCGGCCTAACCACATTCTGTACACGGTGACGCTGGCCGACCGCAGGTCCGTCTACGACGGCGACTTTTACTGGTCTGGCATCGCACTGCCCACAAGCCGATGGTGTAGCGGTACGACGCCAAATGCGCCCCCCAACAAGGCTGTCAGTGCTGCCAGGTACCCTCGACTCATAGCCAATGCGGCCCGACGGGCTTCCGCTCCACCCCGGTGGAGTTTCGAAGGACATGCCCCCACCCGCACGAGTCTCTTCGTGCTGCCCGGGGGAAGTCCTTGCTGTTCCGCGCGTCCGCGAAAACGGTCGCCGTCATGGCGCTCGACGGTTCGCTGTTCCTGCACCTCACCGACAATTTCGTCCACATGCACGGCTACCGGCCCGGTACCTCGGAGCTGCGCTCCTGGGAGCGCAGCATCCCCGTCCTTGCCACCGCGCTCAACGACGCGGGCCTGGGTGACGTGGAGGTCATGCTGGAGTACGCGCTCCCGCTGAACAGCAAACGCGCCGACGTCGTCCTCGCCGGAGTTCACCCGGCCACAGGGGAGCCGTCGTACGTCGTGGTGGAACTCAAGCAGTGGAGCCAGGCCCTTCCCCACGAGGACGACCCCACCCTCTGCCATGTCGACGCCTACGCACACCCGGTCCTCAACCCGATCGAGCAGGTGCGCCGCTACTGCGAGTACCTCGTCAACTTCAACGGGGCGGTGGCCGAACACGGCCACCGGGTCAACGGGGTGGCGTTCCTGCACAACGCTACCGAGTTCGGTGTGACCGGGCTGAGGGAGATCGAACGCGACGGTCACGGCCTGCTCTTCACCGGGGAGCGCCGAGGCGCCTTCCTCGACCACCTCCGTACGAGGCTGAGCGACAAGCAGCCGGGGTCAGGGGCGGCGGACGAACTCTGCGCAGGCGTCGCCGTGCCGTCGAAGCAACTGATGTCCGTGGCCGCCGAAGAAGTAAGGGAGCGGACGCAGTTCGTGCTCCTCGACGAGCAGCAGGTCGCGTACCGCATGGTGCTCAACGCGGTGCAGAAGGCGAAGAACGCCGACCGTAAGGAAGTCGTCATCGTCACGGGAGGACCCGGCACCGGAAAGAGCGTGATCGCCCTCCAACTGCTCGGAGAGCTTTACCGGCGTGGCGTACCGGCGCTGCACGCCACCGGCTCCCAGTCCTTCACCAAGACGATGCGGAAGATCGCCGGGGCCCGCAAGCGGGAAGTGCAGGACCTGTTCAAGTACTTCAACAGCTTCATGACCGCCGAGAAGAACAGCCTGGGTGCCCTGATCTGCGATGAGGCCCACCGCATCCGGGAGACCTCTGCCAACCGTTATACCCGCGCCGAGCACCGGACCGGCAGGGCCCAGATCGACGAACTCATCGACGTCGCCTACGTGCCCGTCTTCTTTCTCGACGAGCACCAGGTCGTGCGCCCGGGCGAGATGGGCACCGTCGCCGACATCAAGGAGGCGGCGGCGAAGCGGGACATCCCGTGCCACGTCGTACCCCTGGACAGCCAGTTCCGCTGCGGCGGCAGCGACGCCTACCTGCGCTGGGTGGTCCGACTCCTCGGACTGGAGCCCGGCGGACCGGTCACCTGGGAGCCCGACGGCCGCATGCAGCTCCTGGTTGCCGAGAGCCCTCAGGAGATGGAGGCGTTCCTGGAGGCCCGGCGAGCCCAGGGCTACGGTGCCCGCATGTCCGCCGGCTACTGCTGGCGCTGGTCCCCGGAGCCCAGGCCCGGCGAGCCGCTGCCGCCCGATGTCGTCATCGGCGACTGGGCCCGCCCCTGGAACCTGCGCGGCGACCGCTCCGTCTCCGGCGCGCCTCCGGCCGCCCTGTGGGCCACCGACCCGGCCGGCTTCGGCCAGGTCGGCTGCGTCTACACCTCGCAGGGCTTCGAGTACGACTGGTCCGGGGTCATCATCGGCCCCGACCTGCTCTGGCGCGGTGACCGCTGGGTCACCGATCGCACGGAGTCCAAGGACCCGGTGTTCAGGCGATCCACCTCCGACGCCGACGTGGACCGGCTGATCCGCAACACCTACAAGGTGCTGCTCACCCGGGGCATGGTCGGCACAGTCGTGTACTCGACCGACTCGGAGACGCGCGCGAAGCTGAGGGAGCTCGTGGGTGGTTCAGCGCGGGAATCGGCTCGGGTGTGACAGCGGAGTGCACGGCAGGACAGCGCGGTTGTCGTGAGTCGGCGAAGCCATTCCATTGAACTGGCTGAAAGGCGTTCGTTGTTTCCGGGACGAGTCGGTGCCTGTCTAAGATCACTGACACCGGTCGCGGCCCGACGGGCTTCCTACGTGGACACGCCCCCACCCGCACGAGTTACTCGTGCCCTGGGGGAACCTCCTCGTGTCCATGCTCCTGCTGCGATTGTCGGCACGGGACTTGCTGGCTCTGCACGCACGGCGCCGCCTGGTGCCGCACCTGGCCGCCCGCTGGGTGCACTTCGGGCGAGGTGAGTCCTCTGACGGCGAGCGCTCCGCGTGGGCCAGGAGCCTTGTCTCCCTCGCCGAGGACCTGGTGGCCGCAGAGCGGGGCCACGTCGAGATGATCGTCGAATGCTCGCCGACCGTGGACGAATCCGAAGGTCCAGCCGAAGGCGGGCAGATCGACGTGGTTCTCGTGGGCAGGCACCCCGCGGAAGGCACCCTTTCCGTGCAACTCGTCGAGTTGAAGCAGTGGTCGGCAGTGACGAGGGTGGAGGCTGCGACAGCTGATCTCGTCTACGTCGACGGGATCGACGATCCCGTCAAGCACCCTGCCCTTCAGCTCAGTGAATACCACGCACTGTTCACCGGCCCCACAGGTCCGCTGAGCGGGCTGCAGTTCGAGTGTGGTGGGTTCGCGTATCTGCACAACGCCACGGATGAATCCGTCCGGCCACTGCTCAGTGTCGACGCGCCTACAGGTCCCTACGCGCACACGTACACGAGTGACACCCGGGACAGGCTTCTCGACGACCTCCGGCACCACTTCACCGCCGAGGACGACTACTCAGCGGCCGAGTACATACTGCACCGGATGAACCTCCGGAACACGCCGCTTCTCGACGCCATGGTCAACTCGTGCGGAGAGGACACGGTCTTCACCTTGCGGGGACGCCAGGGAAAGGTGGCCGGTGACGTACTCAAGGCTTCGGAGCTGATTCTGGACGGCCCGGACCGAGAGGCGATCGTTCCCCGTCCGCAGCACGCCGTCTTCCTGGTCAGCGGAGGGCCCGGCACCGGAAAAAGCGCCATCGGGCTACAACTACGAGCCGATCTCGAAGCCGCCGGTCGAACGGTGAAGTACGCGAGTGGTTCGCGGGCCTTCAACGCCGCGATCAAGGAGAACGTAGGGTACACCGAGGCAGAGTTTCGGCAGCGCTTCGCCTATTTCAGCAGTTTCGTGAAAGTGCCGAGTCCGCCGCTGGACGTGTTGATTTGCGACGAGGCGCACCGGCTACGGGACAAGACCACCAACTACCGCCTCCCCGCGGAGAAGCAGGGCACCAAGGCACAGGTGGACGAGTTGCTCGACGCGTCACGTCTGACCGTCTTCTTCCTGGACGCCGGCCAGACCGTGCGCCCGCAAGAGGTCGGCACCGTGGAACTCATCGAGGACGCCGCGCGACGCCGCGATGCGGTCGTCCGTCGCTACCATCTGACGGAGCAGTACCGTTGCGGAGGCAGTGATGCCTACCTCCGCTGGGTCCGGGCGTTCCTCGGCGTTTCTACACAGGAGCCCCACGCATGGGTCCCGGACGGACTCATGCACATCGAGGTCGTCGATACGCCCGACGAGATGGAGCACATAGTCCGCACCGAGTTCGAGGCAGGAGCGACCGCCCGGATGGTGGCTGGATACTGCTGGCCCTGGAGCAAGCCGGACGAGAACAAGAACCTCGAGAGGGACGTGCGCATCGGTGGCTGGCACCGCTCGTGGAACGCGTCCAGTGAGTCCTTCTGCGCCAACGGCGAGCCACCGTCGAAAATCTGGCCCGTGCACGATGCCGGCATCGGACAGATCGGCTGCGTCTACACCGCACAAGGACTCGAGTGGGACTGGTGCGGGGTGATCATGGGCGATGACATGGTCTGGCGTACCGACCACTGGGTCTTCCGGCGAGGAAAGCAGCGCAAGGACCCGAAAGCCGGCGTGATGCGGGTCGCAGAGCCTGGGTCGCTCGATCCCAAGGTCCGGATCAGCACCCTCGACGACGACGAATTCGCGCGCTGCGTGCGTCACGCCTACCACGTCCTGCTGACCAGAGCGAGCCGGGCGACTGTCCTCTACTCCACCGACGCGGAGACCCGGCGTCACCTCAGGAAGCTGGTCGGGGAGACCGACGTGCAGGGGCTTCGGCCGACTCAGTCGACCATCCCTCCCGAGCTGAGGATCGCGCGGCGCAGTGGGGCCGCACGGAGCCGCAGGGCCCGACGAGCGCAGTACAAAGCCAAGTTGAAGAACGAAATGATGTTGTTCTGAGCCCTGCGCTCAAGGTGGAGTGGCGGGCCCCGGTGCCCGCCACTCGCCTGCTTCAGAAGAGCAGGTGCGCTGCCGACATCATGGCCGTCACCAACAGGTTGGCGACAACATTGATGGCGACGTCCGCAAGCACCTTACGGAGCCGGACGAAACGTGCAGGCTGGTACTCGACAGGGTCCATACGTGACCACTCCTTGGCGGTGAGCAGGAATGGTGGGGGGACGGCCCACCGGGCATCCGCTCACACACCGCGCGCATCGGCACGGCGATTCACCACCACTGCTCACATGCCGCCGACTGGCGCATGAACTCCGCACTTGTACCCCTCCGGGACAATGCACAGCACAAGTCACCTTACTGCACACGCCCTTGTGCAGTCGCATGAGCGAAGAACCGCGTCCGTGGGTGTCGGCAGCAGGTCTGCCTTCGACGGACGACGTGCGCGCTCAACCCAGCCGTGCGTGCGGCAGTCCGGCGGACGTCAGGAGGTCGGCGGCAGCCAGCGTGCAGCCTGCTCGCGGCTGACCTTGGCGGCGTCCACGTACCACTTCCGGCGGCCGGGATCCCACCGGGCGCCGAGCTGCTTCTTCGCCTCGTTCCGGTCCGCGTAGGGGACTTCGAGATAGAGGCGCTCTCCGTCGGTGCGGCCCGCTCCGCCGGCCTTCCTCACGCCTGTCGCTCGCGGGTTCCAAGCTGCCCTCTCCTTGCGGGCACGCTCGATGACTCGCCCCACTCGCTCGCACGCCACCGGGTCGGTGAGCCGCATCATCAGATCGGTGGGTCCTTTGTTGGCGAGGAGGTTCAATGAGCCGTGCCACAGCACGCTGCCGTCCAGGATCAGTACCTTCTCGTGCATCCGCTCGCGGAACTCGACCCGGCAGCCCACTGCACGCAGTTCGTCGACGAGGACCTGGACACGTTCCGCCGCGGCATCAGTCGTCTGCTCCTGCGGATTCCTGGTGGTGACCGTCACCTGCACGCCGTCCACGATCCGCTTCGCAAGATGCGCCGACCAGGTGCGGACCGGCTGGCGGTCCAGGAACGGTGAGTACAACTCGATGGTGCGTGCGGCCCTCGCGATGTCCCACTGGATGGCCGCGGGCACTTCATCAGCGGGGAAGAATGCGGGCCGGGCCAGTTCCTCGTCGGACAGGGCGGACAACTGGGCGGCGTCGCGGATCGGGATGAGCTGGTCCACGGACATGCACTGCGCGTTCGCATCGAGGTGGTCGAGCATGCGCAGCGCCTCGCTGCCGGCAGCCAGATGCTCACGCAGGTGCTCGATGTCCGCGAGGACGACGAGATGGTCCTGCGCCCGGCTCAGCGCGACGTTGAGCAGTCGGCAGGTGTGCGAGGACAGGCCACTGCCGTTGAAGAAGTACCCCGGTGACTTGCCCGACCCGGCTGTCGTATCGAGGATGACGATCGGCCGCTGGCTCCCTTGGAACCGGTGGACGGTGTCCACGAGCCCTTCGTACGGCTTCCCGAAACGGTACGCCAGGCTGTTCTTGAGGGCCTGTACCTGCGCGCGGTACGGGGCGATCACCGCCAACCGGTCCGTGGCCTGCTCGCCGACGGGTACGTCCTCCGCCTTTCGGCCGGGCAGGACGCCCTCGTACTGAAGGCCGCGGACGAGTTCGTGGACGGCGGCCTCATGCACCGTGTTGGTGAGGTGGTCGCGCCCGGTGATCCGCTGCTTCGAGGTGTCGATGAGGATCACCGGTGCGTCGACCAGGGGATTGAACGGAATGCGTGAGTTGCCTCCCCGTCCTGTGGACAGGGGCGCGTCGGGATAGGCGACGGTGTTGACCAGGTCGCAGATCGGACTGCGCATCCGGTACTGGGTGTTCAGCGTCACGAGCCGGTTGTCCGGCCGGACGGACCCGGACTCTCCGACCAGGCCCGCGGCGTGGAAGACGTCCCGCGCGCACCACCGCAGCGCGTGGTCGCGTTCCTCCGGCGTCGCCTTGCGGTCGCCGCTGCCCTTGGTCACCGCCGGCAGTTGACGGAAGTCGCCCGCTACGACGACCCGCTTTCCGGCGAGGCCTGCCGCATACCAGGCGGAGGGAAGGTCGACCATCCCCGCCTCGTCAATGACGACCACGTCGACCTGGTCGAGCAGCTTGCGTGACTGGACGGCTTTGGCGACGGTCGCGCCGAGTACCCGGCACTTCGAGCGGACCGTGTCCTTCATCTTCCGCCGCTGCTCCTCCAGCGTGTTGATCTCCTGTTGGAGTCGGTCGGCCTGCGACACCAGCGATGCCCGGCCAGGAAGGCCGGACACCTTGACCTCTTCGGCAGACAGGGCGGATCGCAGTCGGGTCACCTCGGTCATGGCATGCCGCCAGGCACGCTCGGCAGCGGCGAGGTTCGACGCGATCGACTCCAGTCGTGCGCGGGCACTGACGACGACCGCGCGTGCTTCGTCCAATTGCTTCTGCTTCCGGTCGGCGAACAGGCCGCGTGGGACGCCGATCTTCTCGATCAGGGTCGTTTGTTCCACGATCTCCCTGCGAGCGCCGGCCTGGGCGGAGTTCGCCGCTTCGCGGCTCTGCGTCGCCTGTGCGTCCTGCTGTTGCGCCGTCGCGAGGTCAGTGCGGAGGACGTCCACCTTGTCGTGCGCGGCGATGCCCGCCTGCGTGGTGCGCAGCTCAGCGGCTCGTTCGGTGAGCGCGGCGTCCAGAGTGGCGGAGAGCCGCGCGGCGATCCGGTCGGGATCGACCTGCTCCCCGTACCTGTCCCGAAGCGAGGGGACCGTGATGTCCCCGGCACGCTGCACAAGCCCGTCCGGGAAGCGGGTCTCGGCTGAGAGAAGGTCGCAGACGCGTTCCAGTGCCTGATCGACGGCGACCTTGGTCGGTGCCAGGAAGAGGACCGTGAGGCCCTGCCGATAACTGCCCTCGATGATGTGACCGACAACATCGGTCTTGCCGGTGCCCGGTGGCCCCCACAGGAAGGTGACCTCGCCGGCGAGAGCTTGGGAGACCGCCTGACGTTGTCCGGAATTGAGCTGCAGGGAAGCCCAGTTCGCCACCCACCGGGCCATCGACCGTTCACTGCCCAGCCGCGGGCTGCCCCGGCCGACCATCCACCCGGCGCTCTCCAGCCGCACCGGATGTTCGGGCTGGCCCACTGCTTCGAGGCGTTCGGCGAGCGTGCGCCACCCGGCCGCGTCGTCCTCACGGATCTGCACGTTCGACGGAGCGTTCCCCAGGTCCATGGCGGTGGCCAGCCGCACGCTGCCGTCGGGAAGCCGCTTGGCCTCGGCTTGCGCCCAATCACCGGTGGAGCGGGACGGCCGGACCAGCACGGGCTTGCCGTCGAGGCCGTCCTGCCACTTGTGGCACTGGAACAGGTACTCGTACCGGCCCTCGGCGGACGAGGTCCGTCGCCCCTTGGACAAGGGAACCTTCTGATTGTCCTTGCCGTCGCTGCGCAGCTCGGCAGCGATCTCCAGTCGGACCGCGGCCAGCAGCTCGTCCACCGGATACGGCCGGTGTGACTCCTGCGCCATCTCCACCCCCGAGGTGATCGGCTCATCGCCCTGGCATGCGCCCAGGCCAGGGCACATGCCAGGGCGAGCCTATGTACACCGAGGTGAGGCAAGCGTGTTTCCGGTCAGCACTGGTTCCGGGGAGTTCTCCGGCCCTGCAGTCACCGACGTTGCTGAGCGCTAATGTGTCCGCTCCGACACGGTTCGTAGAACGGGAGGGGGACCCGTGAAGCTCACCTATCTCCGCTTCGAGGGCACGCCGGAGGAACTCGACGCGTCCGAGGTGGTTCGCGAGCTCGTCCAGCAGCTGCCCGGCACGGTCGACACCGCTCGCCCGACACCTCGGGTGGTCGCTGACCCCGACAGTGACGACGTCGTGGACTTCGGATGGCAAGTAGAGGGCGACGTGCCGGGGGTGGCGGACGAGGGGCAGGAGACGGTGAAGGCGCAGCTCGCCTTCAACCCCGCTGCGCAGCAGTTCATCGACTTCATGGCGGAAGCCGGCTCCTGGGAGAGTGTCGGAGTGCACGGCATCAAGCGCAAGACGTGGCAGGAGGGCGATCCGCTCGACTATTCCGGGTACCTCCGCCTCCGCCGCAAGGGCAGCCAGTTCGGCGGTTTCGCCTATGCCTTCGCGTCCACGGGCGTGGTCAACTTTCGTCTGCTGCACAGCGATGAGATCGCGGAGCTGGCGCCGGACGCCTATCCGCTCGCAACTGGCCACCGCCGATACAGGGTGAACATTCAGATTCGTGACGAAAACACTCTGAAGCAGGCTCTCGCCCTGGCTGAACTCGCTTATGACGCCACGTGAAGGGTGTTTTACTCTTGTATGTCATTGATCGGGCGGCTTCTGTCGCCTGCTTCGGCAGGAGGCGGCACGAGCATCCAGCCCACGTGGGCTGAATATCCTATAGTCCCGTCTTTCACGGACTCTTCCCATGTACCAGGCAACCACTAGGATCTGCGACAGGCTCGACCTCGGGGAACGGCGGGCCTGAGAGGAACGGAACGAGTGGGGTCAGGCATGCGGCAAGGCCGGTGGGTCACGGTCACCGAGTCCGAGTTCGATCATGAACACCGCGGCCTGGAGGCGATCCGGGAGAAGCTGCCGGACTCCGACCCCTGGCGGGCCTGGTCGAACTTCACGTTCACCGCGAACACGGGGCACGTCCGCGAGGTCGACCTGCTGGTCGTCGCGCCAGGCGGAATGTACATGATCGAGCTGAAGGACTGGCACGGCTCGGTCACGTCCGAGAACGGGACCTGGGTGCAGACCACCCCCAGCGGCCGTCGGCGCACCCACGGCAACCCCCTGCACCTGGTCAACAAGAAGGCCAAGGAGCTGGCGAGCCTGCTCGGCCAGGGCCACGGCGCCCGCCGGGTGTGGGTCGGCGAGGCCGTCTGCTTCACCGATGACGCCCTGCGCGTACGCCTGCCCGCCCACGACCAGAACGGCGTCCACACCGTCGCCGAGCTGGTCGACATGCTCAAGCAGCCCCCGCGCGACGAACGGCGCCGCATCACCGCGATCGACTCCCGCGAGATCAAGACCGCGCTGGACCGCATCGGCATCCGCCGCAGCGAGGCCCAGTACAAGGTCGGCCCCTACGAGCTGGAGCGCACCCCCTTCGACTCCGGCCAGACCTGGGCCGACTACAAGGCGGCCCACACCGAGCTGCCCGAGCGTGCCCGCGTCCGTGTCTACCTCAGCGAGCGCGGCTCGGACGCCTCCTTGCGCCAGTCCGTGGAGAACGCCGCCCGCCGCGAGGCGGCCGTCCTGCAGCGCTTCCGCCATCCCGGGGCCGTCTCCTACCGGCAGTACTTCCCGACCGGCCACCCCTCCGGCCCCGCCCTCGTCTTCGACTACGACGACCGCACCATGAAGCTGGACGAGTACCTGGTCCAGTACGGGGAGAAGCTCGACATCCTCGGACGGATGGCGCTGGTCCGCCAGCTCGCCGAGACCATGCGCTCCGCGCACGCCCGCCGCATCCACCATCGTGCCCTGGCCGCCCGCTCCATCCACGTCCTGCCCCGCCCCGACGGAGGCCCCGGCAAGGCCGTCGGCGAGGAGGCCGCCTGGCTCAGCCCCAGGCTGAAGATCTCCGACTGGCAGATCGCCACCCAGCGCACCGGGGACTCCTCCCAGGGGCAGGGCGCGACACGGCTCGCGCCGACCGCGCTGTCCGCGATGCACCTCGCCGACGACGAGGACCCCTACCTCGCCCCCGAGCTGACCGCCCTGCGCCCCGACCCCGTCTCCCTCGACGTGTACGGCCTCGGCGTCCTCACCTACCTTCTGGCCACCGGCAAGGCCCCGGCCGCCAGCCAGGCCGAGCTGCGCGCCCGCCTGGAAGCGGGGGAGGGACTGCGCCCCAGCTCCCTGGTGGACGGCCTGTCCGAGGACGTCGACGAACTGGTGCAGGCCGCCACCGCCTACAACCCGGACCAGCGCCTCCACAGCGTCGACGACTTCCTGGAGATGCTGGAAGTCGTCGAGGACTCCCTCACCGCCCCGGCCGCCGAGACCGCCGCCGACGCGGCCGACGCCCCGGAGAAGGACCCGCTGGACGCCGTCCCCGGTGACGTGCTCGCCGGCCGCTGGGAGGTCCGCCGGCGCCTCGGCACCGGCTCCACCAGCCGCGCCTTCCTCGTCCGCGACCTGGAGGCGGAGGCACGCAGGACGCGCCCGCTGGCCGTGCTGAAGGTCGCCCTGTCCGACAACCGCGGCGACATCCTCATCCGCGAGGCCGACGTGATGGGCCGCCTGCGCCCTCACTCGGGCATCATCCGCCTCGTCGAACCGGAACCGCTGAGCATCGCGGGCCGTACCGTCCTCGCGCTGGAGTACGTCGGCGACGAGCGCGACGACAGCGCGGACGCGGCGGGCGAGCGGAAGGCCCCGCGCCGCCGCGAGGAGACGGTGGCCCGCCAGCTCCGCGACGACGGCCGGCTCCCGGTCGACCAGCTGGAGGCGTACGGCGACTACCTCTTCGGCGCCGTCGACTTCCTGGAGGGCGAGGGCGTCTGGCACCGCGACATCAAGCCGGACAACATCGCCATCCGCATCCGCCCCAACCGCACCCGCGAACTGGTCCTGATCGACTTCTCGCTCGCCGGCTACCCCGCCAAGAGCACCGACGCGGGCACCGAGGGCTACCTCGACCCGTTCGTCGACGTCATCACCCGCGGCTCCTACGACTCCCACGCCGAGCGGTACGCCGTAGCCGTCACCCTGCACCAGATGGCCAGCCGCGAACTGCCCAAGTGGGGCGACGGCAGCGTCCTGCCCCGGATGACGGACGCGAAGGAGTGGCCGTACCCGACGATCGCCGCCGAGGCGTTCGACCCGGCCGTACGGGACGGGCTCATCGCCTTCTTCCAGAAGGCACTGCACCGGGACGCGAGCAAGCGGTTCCCCGAGCTGAAGCCCATGCGGGACGCCTGGCGCAAGATCTTCCTCGACGCCTCGCAGACCGTCCCCTCCAGCCACCGCACGCGCCACACGGCGACGTCCTCCGAGGCGGGAGCCGACGGCGAGGCCGTACAGCGCGGCGTCATCGCGGACGCCGAGCCGGAGACCGCCGAGCAGCAGCGCGACCGCCTGGCCGCCGAGGTCGCCCTCGACACCCCGCTGAGCGTTTCCGGCCTCACGGGCGCCGCCCAGTCCTTCCTCTACGGCCTCGGCATCACCACGGTCGGCGGGCTCCTGGACTACAGCCGCCGCAAGCTCGTCAACGCCCCCGGCCTAGGCGCCAAGACCCGCAACGAGGTGCAGAAGCGCCAGCGAGAGTGGGGCGAGAAACTGCGCGAGACGCCCGCCTCGCCGCTCACACCCGAGGGCCGGGCCGAGGCCCAGGAGGAACTGGACCAGCTCACCGCCGCCGAGTCAGCCCTCGCCGACACCCTGGCGACGAGCGACGCGGCCGGCGGCCTGTCGGCGCGCGCCCTGCGCTCCATCAGCCTCGACGCCCTCGCCACGATCTTCGTCCCGGTCGTCAACAACAACGGCTCCAACCGCAACAAGGCCGAGATGGTCCGGTTGCTGCTGCGCCTGCCCGACGAGCACGGCCTTCTGCCGGAGATCGGCGTCTGGCCGAAGCAGAAGGACGTCGCCGCGGCTCTGAACCTGAGCGCGGGCCGCATCCCGCAGATGCTCAAGGAGGAGCGCAAGCGCTGGAAGGCCGACCGGGCCGTCCAGGCCCTGCGCTCCGAGATCCTCGAACTGCTCGCGGGCATGGGCCGGGTCGCGTCCGCTGTCGAGATCGCGGACGCCCTCGCAGTCCGGCGCGGCAGCCAGCTCGCTGGGCGTGAGCAGCGCCGTGCGCTGGCGCTGGCGGCGGTACGGGCCGTCGTCGAGGTCGAGCAACTCGTCCCGGACGAGGCCGAGTTCCAGCATCAGCCCAACCGCAAGGCGACGGAGGAGTCGCTGGGGGCGGGCCTGCTGGCCCTGGACGTCCGCGAGGACGATGCCCCGGACACCCCGACCGCGCCGGGCCTTTTGGACTACGCGAGCCGTCTCGGCCGTACGGCGGACCGGCTGGCCCGGCTGGACACCCTGCCGACGGCTGCCACCGTACTGGCGGAGCTGGGCGCGCTGGAGATGCCGCCCGGCACCGTCGACTGGGACGAGCGCCGCATGGTCGAACTGGCCGCAGCGGCCTCCGTGAACGCGGCGGCGACCCCGCGCCTGGAGATCTACCCGCGCGACCTGTCGCTGGTGCGGGCGCTGCGGTTGACTCAGGCTGGTCTCGTGCGCTGGATCCCGGGCGTCCCGGAGGGCCGCCAGCCGGGTCTGACCGGCGAGGACGTGCACGAGCGGCTGCGGGCGCGCTTTCCCGAGCTAGCGGTGCCCGACGGTCGCGGCGGGCTGACCCAGGACCTGCCGACCGCCGGCCCGCTGACCAAGGCGCTGCGCGAGGCCGGCTTTGAGTTGTCGCTCGGCACGCGCGAGGACACGAAGACGCTCCGCTACTTGCCGACGCGGGTGGATGACACGTCCAGCTACCTGACGACGGGGGCCTGGCGGCAGTCCACGCGTACGGGCGCGGTGACGCGGTACGCCGACGACCCGCTGCTCGCGAGCGCGGTGCGCGCGGAGGAGCGGCTGGTCGCGTCCGCGCGGCGGGATGGCTACCGGGTGCTGACCGTGAGCCAGCGGCTCGTGCGGGACGCCATACGAGAACTGGGCGCCGAACGGCTGGGCGCCGAGGCCGTCTCGGTGACCGAGCTGTTCATCGAGGCCCTGCACGCCCAGGTCACGCCGGGCACCAAGCCGACGTGGGAGACCCTGCTCAAGGCGGACGTCGCCAAGCCGGGCTCGACGGGTGCGCTGCGGTTCGCCGATTACGCGCAGACGGCGTGGGGTGCGGTTGCGCCGCGCATCGAGGAACGGCTCGGCGCTGGGTGCGGGACCGGCCCGGTGCTGCTGACGGAGGCCGGCGTGTTCGCCCGGTACGACGCGATGGGTGTTCTGCATCGGCTCGCTTCGGCTGCTCGGCGGGGTGGCCGTGGACTGTGGTTGCTGGTTCCCCAGAGTGACCCCGCGCGCGAGCCGAGGCTCGGGCAGGTGGCCGTGCCGTACCAGGCCGGCCTGGGGGAGTGGATTCAGCTTCCGGACACGTGGGTGGACAACGTCCATCGCGGGTCCGGCAAGGTAGTGGTGCGTAGTGTCGAGGGAGACGCGAAGTGATCGACCGCAAGGCTCTGTTGGACGACCTGAAGCAGCAGGTCAAGGCGGTCGAGACCGACCTCGGCAAGCAGGTGAAGGCGCTGGGGGACGTCGGGGCGAGGCTGCGCGCCGAGTACGACCAGGCGCGCAAGCTGGGGCGTACGGCGGCGACGTGGAACTCGTGGCTGGACGAGCGGGTTACGCAGGTTGCAGTGGCGTGGGTGCTGGGCACGGTGTTCGTGCGCTTCTGCGAGGACAACCGGCTGATCCCGGAGCCGTACCTGACGGGTGCGGATGGTGACCGGCGGGAGCTAGCGGAGGCGCGGTACGACGCGTATGTGGAGGCGGAGGAGGATCCGACCTACCGCGGGTGGCTGGAGAAGGCGTTCGAGGAGCTGGGCGCGGGCCAGGCGGGCCGGCTGTTGTTCGACAAGCGGCACAACCCGCTGTACCAGATTCCGCTGTCGCATGATGGTGCGCGGGAATTGGTGGAGTTCTGGCGGCAGCGGGACGAGGCGGGTGTGCTTGTCCACGACTTCACGGACCCGCTGAACGAGGACGGGACCGAAGGCTGGGACACGCGGTTTCTGGGTGACCTGTATCAGGACTTGAGCGAGGCCGCGCGTAAGACGTATGCGCTGCTCCAGACGCCGGAGTTTGTGGAGGAGTTCATCCTCGACCGAACGATGAACCCGGCGGTTCGGGAGTTCGGGTACGAGGGCCTGAAGATGATCGATCCCACGTGTGGGTCGGGACACTTTGTGCTGGGGGCGTTTCGGCGGCTGGTGCGGCTGTGGGCGGAGGGGCAACCGGGGCGGGATGTGCATGAGCGGGTGCGGGAAGCGCTGGACTCGGTGCACGGGGTGGATATCAACCCGTTCGCGGTGGCTATTGCTCGGTTCCGGTTGTTGGTTGCGGCTATGGCAGCTGGTGGTGTGCGGACGCTGGGGGAGGCGGCCACGTACGAGTGGCCGATCCATTTGGCGGTAGGGGACTCCCTCATCAAGGCTCGGCAGCTGGAGCTAACGTTGGGCGGAGATGAGGAGAGTGAAGACGACGCGCTTGCCTCGTTCGCGTACGCCACGGAGGACGTGCACGGGCATCCGGGAATCTTGCAGCAGGGACGGTACCACCTGGTGGTGGGGAATCCTCCCTATATCACTGTGCGGGATAAAGGGCTAAACGAGCTGTACAGGGAGTTGTACGACACATGTGTGGGCGCGTACGCCTTGTCTGTTCCTTTTATGCAGCGCTTCTTCGAGTTGGCGAAAAGAGGGAAGCCGGACGGTAGTGGCGTTGGCATGGTCGGGCAGATCACGTCGAATTCGTTCATGAAGCGTGAATTCGGTACCAACCTGGTCGAGCGATATTTCGCCAACGAGGTTGAACTTACAGAAGTAATCGACACTTCTGGTGCCTATATTCCCGGTCATGGAACACCAACAGTGATCCTCGTAGGCAAGCGTCGAGGGGGGGCGAGCCGTTCATCCTTGGTTCGTACAGTTCGTGGAGTTCAAGGTGAACCCGTTGCGCCCGAACGTGGTGAGAACGGTCTTGTCTGGTCGGCGATTGCCAGTCAAATTGATGACCCTGGGTCGTCCAGTCGATGGGTTTCCGTGGATGACCTGGACCGTGCTCGGTATCTTTCTAAGCATCCGTGGATTCTTTCCAGCGGCGGCCTAGAGATGGTTCAGGAAATCGAGTTTGCAGGACAGAGGAAGCTCCGCGAAGTCGTCCAGACCATCGGTGCTACCGCCGTGCCTCGTGAGCATGAAGCCTATGAACTCGGTGCTGGGGCGCTGAAGCGGCATGGTATTCCTCATCGTTATCAACGACCCATCGTGGCTGGCGTTGATGTACGTGACTACCTTACCTGGCAGCCAGAGGTGTCCCTCTGGCCGTATTCAGAGGTAGACTTGGCGGCAGAGATTTCCAATCCAATCGAGCGACTGCTCTGGCCGTACAAGGGGCATCTGCGAGGGCGTGTCGCATTCGGTAAGACTCAGCTTGAACGTGGGCTCGCCTGGTTCGAATACTCGATGTTTTTTGCTGGGCGTTATAAAACTCCCTTGTCTATTTCCTTTGTGATCGTGTCCACTCATAACCAGTTTGCACTGGATCGTGGAGGAAAAATTTTCAAGCAGTCTGCCCCGGTGATTAAGTTGCCCGAAGGGTCGCGCGAGGAGGAATATCTGCATCTGCTCGGACTCTTGAACAGCTCAACTGCTGGGTTCTGGCTGAAAATGGTGAATCATTCGAAGGGTAATGGGGGTATTGGTGGCGGCATTTCTGATGAGCTTTGGGAGCATCGATACGATTTCACTGGTACTAAGCTGGAAGAATTCCCGCTTCCGGCTGGAAGTCCTGTCAAGCTTGCCGCTGCTCTCGACTCTTTGGCTCAGCAACTTGCCGCGTCCAGCCCTGCAACCGTAGCTGGCGAGACGACTCCCACTGTCGCTGCACTCCAAAGTGCCAAAGTCTGTTGGCATGCCTCCCATGCCCGCATGATCGCCCTCCAGGAGGAGCTGGACTGGCAGGTCTACGCCCTATACAACCTCCACCGCGAAGACCTCCGCGTCTCGGAGAACCCCGACGACCCCAACGTCCCCGAACTCGCCCTCGGCGAGCGTGCCTTCGAGATCGTCCTAGCCCGCCGCGTAACCGCAGGCGAGGCCAGCGACGAGTGGTTCAAGCGGCACAACTCCACCCCCATCACAGAGATCCCCGCTCACTGGCCCGCCCCCTACCGTGAGGTCGTCCAGAAGCGCATCGACGCTATCGAGTCGAACCGGGCTATCGGCATGGTCGAGCGCCCCGAGTACAAGCGCCGCTGGGCCACCGAAGGATGGGACGCCCTCCAGGAGAAGGCCCTCCGCTCCTGGCTGCTCGACCGTATGGAGAACCGCGACCACTGGTTCGACGAGAACGGTCAGCCGAGCATCCTCACACTCTCCCGCCTCACCGACGCCCTGTCCCGCGACGAGGACTTCGTCTCCGTGGCCAAGCTCTACGCGCCCCGCAAGGATCTCCCGAAGGTCGTCGCCGAGCTGATCACGGACGAGCACGTCCCATTCCTCTCCGCCCTGCGCTACAAGCCCTCCGGGCTCAAGAAGCGCGTGGACTGGGAGGAGGTGTGGGACCTCCAGCGCAAGGAGGACGCCGCACCCGACGAGCCGGCCAAGCGGAAGATCCGGGACTCCATCCCCGTGCCGCCGAAGTACACCTCGGCGGACTTCCTGCGCGCCTCCTACTGGAAGGCGCGCGGCAAGCTGGACGTGCCCAAGGAGCGGTTCATCTCCTACGGGCAGACCAACGCTGCCACCCCCGAGCTGTACGGCTGGGCTGGCTGGGACCACCGTGAGCAGGCGCAGGCCTTGGCGACGTACTTCACCAACACCGCGCTGACCACTGAAGAGATCACGCCGTTCCTCGCCGGCCTGCTGGAACTGCAGCCCTGGCTGTACCAGTGGCACAACGAGTTCGACATGCTGTACAGCGGCTCCCCGGCTGACTTCTTCGCCGGTTACCGCCAGCAGTTGCAGGGCGAGCACGGTCTCACTGACGACGACCTGCGCGCCTGGCGTCCCCCGGCCGCAACCCGAGGTCGCGGCGCCGCCACGAAGAAGTAGCCCAGGAGGCGGCGGCCACCGAGCCTCGGCCGCCGCCTCCCGCCAACCCGCCCGTCCGCAGCCCCGTCCCGTGCCGCACCCGTAAGGAGAGCGAGACACACCATGGCCCAGCAGCCGCTCCTCCGCGATGTCATCGACATCAAGGAGTCCATCTCCACCTCGGACTTCGTGCTGTCCCTCGCCGAGGCCACGACACCGGACGGCGCCGAGCACGCGCTCAAGGACTACGTCGTCACGGAGCGGCTGCTGGAGAACTTCGACGAGGCGCTTGACCTCATCAAGGCCGCTCTGGACGGGGACCGCTCGAAGGCGGCCTACCTGCACGGTTCCTTCGGTTCCGGTAAGTCGCACTTCATGGCCGTGCTCTACGCGCTGCTGAGCGGCAACCCGGCCGCCCGTGCCCGCACCGAATTCGATTCCGTACTCACCAAACACGAGTGGCTCGGCACGGACGGCAAGAAGTTCCTGCTGGTGCCGTACCACATGCTCGGTGCCAAGGCCCTCGAACAGCGCGTGCTCGGTGGCTATGTACGCCACGTCAAGCGGCTGCACCCCGATGCGCCCACTCCGCAGGTGTACCGGACGGACGGCCTGTTCGACGACATCCGGGCCGACCGCGCCAGCTACGGCGATGCGGCCGTCATCCAGCGCCTCAGCTCCGGGGAGTCCGACGACGGCGATGAGGACGAGTGGGGCGAAAGCTTCACTTGGACCCCGGACCTCCTCGACACGGCGTTGACCGCAGAAGAGGTGCACGAGGACGGCGAGGTCCTGAATCTGGTGAACCCCTCCACTCCCTCTGAGCTGCGCGCACGCCTCGTTCAAGACGCGATCACGCGCCTCTCGCCCAGCTTCGCCAAGAACGCCGCCGAGGACGAGCACGGGTTCGTCTCCCTCGACGCCGGTCTCTCCGTCATCGCCGAGCACGCCAAGTCGCTCGGTTATGACGGCCTGATCCTCTTCATGGACGAGCTGATCCTCTGGCTCGCCACCCTCATCCACGACGAGAAGTTCGTGGCCCGCGAGGCCAGCAAGATCACGAACTTCGTGGAGGGCGGCGACGCTCGCCGTGCCATCCCCGTCGTGTCGTTCATCGCCCGCCAGCGCGATCTGCGCGAGCTGGTCGGAGAGGAGGTCTCCGGTGCGGCCGAGTCGTCCATCCAGGACACCCTGAACCTGGCCTCCGGGCGGTTCGACAAGATCACTCTCGAAGACCGCAACCTCCCGCAGATCGCCCACGCCCGTCTCCTCAAGCCGAAGAACGCCGAGGCGGAGCGCCTCATCGACGCGGCCTTCGAGCAGACCAAGCGGGTCGGCACCCAGGTGTGGGACACCCTGCTCGGCTCCGACAAGGGCACGACCGGTGCGGACGCGGAGTCGTTCCGGCTGACGTACCCGTTCTCGCCGGCGTTCATGGACACTCTCGTCCATATCTCGTCCGCGCTGCAGCGCTCCCGTACCGGTCTGAAGCTGATGGGTCAGCTCCTCGCCGACCACCGCGACGAGATCCGGCTCGGCCAGCTCATCCCAGTCGGCGACCTGTACCCGGTGATCGCGGAGGGCGGCGACAAGCCGTTCACCGACAGCCTCAAGGTGGTCTTCGAGGCCGCCGACAAGCTGTACAAGACGAAGCTGCGGCCGTACCTGCTCAGCTCGTACGACATCACCGAGGACGACGTCGAGCAGTACCTGAACCGGCCCGACACCCTCGGCAACCCGCAACTGGCCAACCGCTGCCGCCTGTTCGTCGGCGACAACCGGCTCGTGTGCACGCTGCTGCTGTCCGCGCTCGCCCCCAGCGTGCCCGCCCTGTCCGAGCTGACGATCCGCCGGCTCGGGGCGCTGAACCACGGGTCGGTCATGGCGCCGATCCCGGGCAGCGAAGTCGGCATCATCAAGAACAAGGTCGCCGAGTGGGCGGCCCGGTTCCCCGAGATCAAGGAGACCGGCACCGACACCAACCCCGGTGTCCGGCTGGAACTGTCCGGCGTCGACGTCGACTCCGTCATCGCCAACGCGCAGGTCAACGACAATCCCGGCAACCGCGTCGCCCTCGCCCGGCGACTGCTGTCGAAGGAACTCGGCGTCGAACACGGCCAGTTCGCGGACGAGCTGAGCTTCGTCTGGCGCGGCACCGCCCGCACCGCCGAGGTCGTCTTCGGCAACGTCGCCGACGAGGACGAGCTGCCCGACCACGACCTGATGCCGCAGCAGGACGGCTGCTGGCGGATCGCCATAGACCTTCCCTTCGACGAGGGCGAGTGGGGGCCCGTCGAGGACGCCAACCGCATGCAGCGCCTGCGTGAACGCCAGCAGGGCGAGCGTTCCCGCAGCATCGCCTGGCTGCCCGCGCACCTGTCCGCGCAGCGCCTCACCGACTTCAGGCGGCTCGTCGTCATCGACAAGGCCCTCGCCGACGAGCACCGCTTCGACACCCAGTACGCAGGCCACCTCAACGCCGACAATCGCAGCCGCGCCAAGGGCCTGCTGGAGACCCAGCGGGACGCCCTGCTCAAGCAAGTCAAGGGCGCGTTCAAGCAGGCGTACGGGCTCGCGCAGAAGCAGGCCGCCGACGTGGTGGTCGACTTCGACGACCACCTGGTGGCCCTGCCCGACGTCGACGACCTCACCCTGTCCTTCGGGCAGTCCCTCTACGACGGCATCCGACACGTGGCGGGCAAGCTGCTCGCCCACCAGTACCCGGCCCACCCCAACCTCGACCCCGACGCTTCCGGCACCGCCGTCAAGCCTCTCGACGCGCGCAAGGTGTTCACCCACGTACGGGCCGCCGCCGAGGCGCGCGACGGACGCGTCGAGGTCCCGGCGGGCGACCGCAAGCTGATGCAACGCGTCGCCGGGCCGCTGCGCCTCGGACAGCAGAAGGAGGCGTACTTCGAGCTGTCCCGCTACTGGGCCGACCACTTCCGGCAGCTCGCCAGCGCCCAGGGCGCCACCGGCGACCTCACGCTGATCACGCTCACCGACTGGACCGACCAGCCCGAGCCGCGCGGTCTGCCCGACTTCCTCGCCCGACTCGTCGTCGCCTCGTTCGCCGAGATGGACGACCGGGTGTGGGTGCGCGGGGGCACCGTCCTCGACCCCGCGCCGGAACTCTCCGCGATCAAGGACCACGACGCCCTGCGCAGCCAGCCCCTGCCCAGCGAGGACGACTGGACCACGGCACGGCAGCGCTACGAGACGATCTTCGGGCAGAAGGCGCCCACCCTGCGCCGCGGGCGCATGGTCAACCAGTTCGCCCGCCAGATCACCGAGTCCGCCCGCTCCCTCAAGGAGGACGCAGCCGAACTCGTCCGACGGCTGGAGGAGCACGCCACCTTCCTCGGGCTCGACGAGACCGACGACACCGGACGCCTCGCCCTCGCCCGGCGCTCCCTCCAGTTCCTGGCGACGCTCACCGGCGGCGCGGCGCAGGGCGGAGCGGGGGCCAAGAAGACCGTGGAGGCCCTCGCTGGGTTCGACCTGGGCGAGGTCAGCGCCGACCGGTACGGCACCTCCGTCAAGCAGGCCGGCAGCGTCGCCCGCGCCGTGACCGAGGCGTCCTGGCACACCCTGGAACTCGGCATCGGGCTCGGCGCGGAGGGCGCGGCCTTGCTCGACTCGCTGCGCAACGTGGCCCGCGGCGACCAGCGCACCGCCGACCTGCGCGAGGCACTTAAGCGCACCGAGCGGGAAATCCTCGCCCTGATCAAGCGCAACCAGGCGGCGGCCACCCCGCCGCCCGCCCCCGTCGCGCCGACGACGGACACGGACCCGGCGAAGGCCGACGACCTGTCCCTGAACACGGTGACCAGCGACCCGCGTATCGACTTCACCCAGCAGCCCGGCGCCCAACAAGGGACCGGCACGGCAGGGCAGTCCGCAGGTGGCCGCCGCACCACCACCGCCCGTCAGGCGGTCAAGGCGCTGGAGTCGGAGCTGACCGAGCTGGCGAAGAGCAACCCGGAAGCCACCATCGAGATCACCTGGCGGGTTGTCGACTGATGACGACCACCGCTCCCTCCTCCGACTCCGCCGCCGTACCGGGCGCGGTCCGGCTGAACACCGCGACCGTCACCCAGTACCTCTCCTCCCAGCCGCAGCTCGCCGCCTCCCTCCGGCCGGGACGGGAGGACCGACGCAGGGTCGTGCTGCTGCGCTCCGCGCCCCAGTGGGACGGACCTGCTGAGCCCGCCTGGGCCGAGGGGCGCACCGCGCGCGTCGCAGCCGCGCTGTCCCCGCTCGCCGTCCACGAACTGGTCCTCGACCACTTCGCGGGTCGCACCCCCGGCCCCGCCGTCCTCGTCGTCCTCACCGACCGCGAACAGCACGAACTCGACCCCGCGATCCTCGCCCGCGTCCACAAGAAGGCCATCGAAACCGTCGACAGCTGGGACGTGGTGCGGGAGGCATTCGGCGCCCGGCAGATCGATCCGCGTCTGAAGGACGCCAACTGGGCCGCCGAGGCCCTGCTCGACGCCACCCCGCCCGGCGGCTGGCCACCCGTCTCCGGCGGCTGGCTCTCCCGGCAGTACGCCCTTACCGCGCTCGCCCAGCGCCGTCTGCGCCTTGGCCGCTACGACACCGACAGCGCCGTCGCCCCCGCGCAGCGGGCCGGTGACGAACGGCTCGACGCGCAGGCCCTACTGGACTGGTCCACACGCGCGGGCGGCCCCGAACGGCTCCTCGGGTTGCGCGGCCCCGAACGAACCGGGCTTGCCGCCTTCCTCGCCGAGGACGACCAGGCCGGACTCGCCGGGCGCGCACTGCTCGCCCTCGTCGACGCCGAACGCGGAGCCGACGCGGTCGCCTTCGGCCTGGTGTGCGCTGCCCTGTGGGAGCACGCCGAGCCAGCGCCCGAGACATATCAGGCCCGCGGCCGAGCCGAGCGCTACTTCGGAGACCGGCCCCCGGCCACCGGTGACCAGCTCGACACGCTGGTGTCCGTCTTCGGCCGGGCCGCCGAGAAGTACGTCGTCGCTCTGCTCGCCACCGGCCACCGGACCGCCGGCACGACGGACCCGGACCGGGCGCGCGAGGCCCGCCGCCTGACCGGGATCGTCCTCGACCGGGCGGCGGCCTTGGCCCGGCAGTTCGGCGCGGAAAAGGCCGTCGAGTCCAGCCCGGTGATGACCGGTGGGCTGGAGGCCCGGTTCACCGCCGTGGGACATGCCCTCGCCGCTGCCGCCGACACGGACGCGGTGACGGACGCCGTACGGCACCTGGCTAATCACGAACTCGCCGGTGACCCGGAGGAGTCCGCGCGTATCGAACGTGCCCGGATGGGCCAGCGGCTCGCCCGCTGGCTGGCCACCGAACCGCCCGCCGAATCACACACCGTGGGCGACGCCATAAAGCGACATGTCACCGAGACCGGCTGGGTCGACATGGCCCTCGAACACATCGAGGCCGGCGGCGACCCCGACCCGGTGCTGAAGGCCGCGTACGACGCGCTCGGCACGCGGGTCCGTGAACGGCGCCGCGCCATCGACGCCTCCTTCGCCCGCGCACTCGCCGTCTGGACCGAGTCCGGCACCCAGCCCGGCTCGATGCTGACCGTGGAGACCTTCCTCGACCAGGTCGTGAAGCCCGTCGTCCACCACGGCGAGGGACGGCGCGTGCTGCTCCTCGTCCTCGACGGCATGAGCGCCGCCATCGGCAACGAACTTGGTGAGGAACTGCGCCGCACCTGGGCCGAGTTCGACCCGCTGACCCATGGCGGGCCGCAGCGTCGCGCCATGGCTGCCGCACTGCCCACCCTGACCACCGTGTCCCGCACCTCTCTGTTCGCGGGTCGGCTGATGAAGGGCACCCAGGCCGACGAGAAGCGGTTGTTCCCGGCGCACAAGCTGTGGGGCGGCGCTCCGGCCGCCGTCTTCCACAAGGACGACCTGCGCGCCGAGCAGGCCGGGGACACCTTCGGTCCCGCACTGACCGAGGCGCTCACCGACGGCAAGTCGCACGTCGCGGTCGTCCTCAACACCATCGACGACCGGCTCGCCAAGGAGCAGAAGCTCGGCGACGGCGCCTGGCACGTCGATCATGTCGCCGGGCTGCGCGACTTGTTGCGGGTGGCCGCCGCCCAGGGCATGGCGGTCGTCCTCACCAGCGACCACGGGCACGTCGTCGACCGGCACGGTGTGCGGGTGGAGGCGGCGGAACCGCCGTCCGCCCGGCACCGCCTCCCCGGCGGTGGCCCGCTCGCCGAGCAGGAGATCACGCTGTCCGGTCCCCGGGTCGTCTGGCCCGAGCCTGGCGCGACCATCGTCGCCCTGTGGGACACCGACTCCCGCTACACCTCGCTCAAGGCCGGCTACCACGGCGGCGCGTCGCTCGCCGAGTTCACCATCCCGGTGCTCGCGTTTCTGCCGTTCGGCGCGGAACCACCGCAGGGGTGGCGGGAGTTGGGGGAGCAGCGGCCGGAGTGGTGGTCCACCGGCACGCGGACCCCTGATCCTGTCGCGGCCCGTCCAGTGGCCCAGGCTGCTGTCCCGGCGAAGAGGACGGCGGCTAAGCCGAAGAAGGAACAGGCCGAACTCGCGAAGACCCACGACGCCCTCTTCGACGTGGCCGTCACTGCGGGCGGCGACGACACCCTCGTCACTCCCACCCTGGTCTCCCCGGACGAGATCTTGGTCAACGGCCTCCTCGCCTCGGAGACCTACCTGGCCCAGCTCGGACTCCTGGCCCGCAAGCCGCCGCAGGAACAGATCAGGAAGGCGCTCGCGACCCTCGTCGACGCGGGCACCCTCCCGGTCACGGCCCTCGCCCAGCGCATCGGTCTGCCGCCCACACGGGGCGACGGCTTCGCTGCCGTCCTACGGCAGCTCCTCAACTACGACGGAGTCCAGGTCCTGGAGACCCTCCCCGACGGCCGCACGCTTCGGCTGCACACGGCTCTGCTGAGGGACCAGTTCGAGCTGGGGTAGGGGTGAGGCGGTTCGTTCGCTTATGCCTGCCCGGCGTAGGCGGCGAACGCGCTCCACTGCTCTGCGGAGAAGGTGAGAGAGGCCGCCAGGGGCCTCTTCGAGTCCCGGACGTGGACGGCGGCGGGTGTGGCGGCGACCTCTACGCAGTCGCCACCCCCCGAGCCGCTGTGGCTGCTCTTGCGCCAGTGGAGCTGGCCCTCGCCGCCGCCGGTGTGAGTATCAACGTTCATGCTGTGGTCTCCCCTGCCAGTCCCCCGAGGAAGCGTACGGATTCCTCGGGGTTCAACGCCTGCGAGCGCAGCTTCCCATACCGAGAGCTGAAGGCGCTGACCTGGATGGGATCGGTGACCACGGTCCCCACTTCCTGGGACTCGACGTAGCCGACCTGACGGTGCTCTGCTGTCTCCAGCACGACGAAGCCGCCGTTGAGGCCGGGGTGGAAGCCGTATGCGGCAGGCATGACTTGAACGGTCACGTTGCGGAGCTTTGCCCTGTCCACCAGGCGCACAAGCTGCTCGGCCATCACCTCATCACCACCGATGGGGTTGGTGAGTGCCGCCTCGCCGATGATGAACGACAACTCGACGATAGGCGTCCGAGTAAGCAACTGCTGTCGATGGAGACGGGCTTCGGTGTGCAGGTCGACTACCTCCTCTTCCAGGGCCGGGCAGTGAGCAGTGAAGAGACCACGGGCGTAAGCCTCCGTCTGCAGCAGTCCAGGAATGAGTAGCGGGTCGTACGAGAGACGGCTGACCGCCTCAACCTCGATGGAGGCGAAATCCTGGAAGAACGCGGGCAGTTTCGCCTGGTCTACATCATCCTGAAGAACCCGTAGAGCACCGCCTGCACCCAGCACCTGTTCTGCCGCCTCGGTGAGGATGGACTTCGCTGCGCGCCGCCCCTGCTCCACCGAAGCCACCTGCTCCACCGAGTACCCGATGGCGTCCGCGAGCCCCTGTTGCGTCAGCCCCGCTCGTTCGCGGAACAGGCGCAGCAGCTTGCCGTAGGCGCTCCACACGGTCGGCCGTTCCTTCTCCGGCCTGCGTCGGCCCGTGGTCTGGCACGTGCGCTCCGCTGCCCTGCCCATGTCGCCCCCTGATCTGTCACAGTCCTGGTGCGACCTGATCAACGACACCTCGGTCCAGCCGATGCGCGGTGCGGACCCGTACAACGGCCGTACAAACCCGTACCGGAGCCGTACCCGTGATCGGCTACCACCCTCCGACCTGGCAAGGACGGTGGCCGTGACGAGACGGTCACCGCATGAAACTGGCCGACGCCGCCCCCGAACCCTCCGCCTCTACCGAGCAGTTCACCGTCCGCCTCAGCAGCACCAGACGCGGCGCCCGACTCGCCCGCCGCCTCACCGCCGAGCGGCTCGCCGCTTGGGGAATCCCGTACGACTCGGAGGCATCCCACGCCGCCGCGGCCGTCACGGCGGAACTGACAGCGAACGCAATCACGCACGGCCGACTGCCAGGCCGGGACTTCCTGCTGTCGCTGGCACGGCTCCCGGGCGCAGTCCGTATCGAGGTCACGGACACCCGCCCGGAACGCCTCCCGAAGGCGGCAGCCACGCCGCCCACCGCCCTCGACGCACTGGAGGCGGAGACAGGCCGGGGCCTGCTCCTCGTTGCCGCGTACGCCGCCAAGTGGGGCTGCCAGGCGCGAGACGCCCACACGAAGACCGTGTGGGCGGAGATCACGCACCCGTCGTGAGCCGGATGTCCTGCGGGGACTGGGCGATCAGGAGACGAACGCCCGCAGCAGCGCGGCGAAGGCGGTCAGCTCCTCGATCATCTTCGCCGGGAGCGGCTTCTCGTCGAAGTGGGCGATCCGGTTACGGATGTCCTTCACCCGCTTCAGACGGCCGATGAACTGCTCACGGGGCATGTTCGGCCACTTCAAGGCTTCCCAGTTGAGATCGGCCCGCTCGGCCAGCGACTGCTTCGTCTGGTCGCCGTCCAGGAGCCTCAGGTAGTCGCCGAACATCAAATCCGACACCTGGCCGGTGCGGTGTTCGGGCTTCTTGTTCGTCTGGACGGCCTTGACGGACTCTTCGTCCAGGGCCGCGCCCAGACAACGGCGCAACAGGGACTCGATCTCCCCGACGATGAAGAAGGGCCGCGCCGACCCCTCGAAGCGCTCCGTGACGTCCGCGGCGGTGACAATGCCTGACAGGCAGCCGTCGTCGCCGCGCACGAGCAGGTAACCGTGCTCCTTGACCACCGGGAGGGCGGCGAAGAGCTCCTGGCGCGCGTCCGCGACCGGCAGGGAGTCCTTCTCCATGGCGTTCTCCAGCGTGGCGGCCTTGCCCGCCTCGTACATCCTGGCCACCGAACCCCAGGTGATCACGCCGTGGATCTGCGCCATGCCGGTAGTCACCGGCACCTGGGAGAAACTCTCGGTACGCATCAAGAAGGTGGCGTGTGCCAGGGAGTTGCCAAGAGTGACGCCGCGCACTCCCCGCTTGGCCGACGGAATGTCACCGAGCAGCAGCCGCTGGGGAAGTGAGGGGAGTGCCTCGTCCGCCTCCTCCCCGGCGTCGCTCTCGACGGGCCCGGCCTGCGAGGGGACGGAGGCGATGGGGACCACGTCGACACTGCTGCGCAGTCCGCAGACCGCGAAGTCCGGCAGCGTCGTCAGTCCGGAGTCCGCCAGCGCCTGCGAGATCAGGTGCACCGTGCGGTGGTCGCGGACCCGTACCTGGAACAGGTCGAGAATTCCCTGCACGGGCACGGTGCTGCCCTTGAGGGCTGCGAGGTCCTTCTCGCTCGGCCTGGTGGTCATCGCGCGTCGCCCTCCGCGAGGTCACGGAGCATGGTGCGCTTGCCCATGGCGGACTGCACCAGGTCCTGCAAATGCAGGGAGCGGTTCGTGTAGAAGCGCTTGTAGTCGCTCTCGCGCAGCGTCTCCGGATCGATCAGGTGGGTGGCCACCACGTCGTCGAACCACTCGGGGCGCATGTCGGAGGCGGCGACCAGGGTGGAGAGGTAGGACGAGGGCGCTCCCACCATGTCCATCGTGGCACGGTAGGACAACGGGGTCTTGTTCACGATCGAGTTCGTCGGAAGACCCTGGCTGTTGCCACGGCGGAACCAGGCCTTGGGGAAGATCTGCCGGACGTCCACGCTGTACTCGTCGAGCCGCCCGGGACTGAGCGGAGCGTCCGTGTAGTGCCAGTCGACCGCGCCCTGCTTGATCAGCAGTGCGTAGATTCCCTTGTAGGCGGCGCTGTTGCGGGTGGTCAGGCTGTCGAGCCGCTCGGCGAAGAAGAAAGCGTCCGCGACCGTGTCGGGCGCGCGGTCCTCCTGCCGGACCCAGTCGACGAGCTGCTCGACGTCCCGGGTGAAGCGCGTCTCGGTCGAGCCGCCGTACATCTCGCCCAGCACCCCGCACCAGTACCACTGCTCGATCTTCTCCTCCGGGCTCAGGCCCTCCGTTTCGTCGCCGAGAATGGCGCGGACGGCGGCGAGCGGGACGAGCTGCGTCCTGTACGGAAGGTCGTTGTGCCGGACGATGCACTGCCGCTCCAGGAAATCGCCCACCCAGGCGAAGGCCTCGGCCAGTTCGGGCGCCAGGCGGACGAAGTCGGCCAGCGGGAGGTCCAGCAGATCGCGCCGCTTGCACGACACCGCGGCCCCAACACCTGCCTCCTTGCGCTCCCAGGTGCGTACCAGGGCGATGGCCTGCAGAAAGTCGATGCTGCTCAGGCCGTTCTCCAGGCCGCTGTCCAACCGGCCGAAGACCGGGTACTTCGACGCCAGCGCCTGCTTGATCTCCCGCCACACTTCGGGAAGCTGGTAGTAGTCGCCGGTCCGTTCCACGTACTCGGGGTCGCCGGCGTAGGTGGCGGTGAGCAGTTCGAAGACGTTCAGGGGCACACCGCCGGTGTTGACCCGCTCGAACACCGCGCAGACGGCGTCCATGGAAGTGGAGGCGGCCAGCCGGATCATCGGGACTTGGAAGGCGCGGACCTGCTGCAGGACCAGGTCGTCGAACTGGCCCCAGCGGTCCCAGTTCCGCTCCTCGTCCGCCTTGATGTAGCCCTTCTTCCACTGGTTGACGCGCTGGGCGTCGAAGACGAGGTGCAGCGGGAAGAGGCCCGCCGCGCACTCGGCCTCCTCGGTCCTCAGATCCAGGACCACGGTGCGGTTGAAGTCGGTGCGGAGGACCTTGTCCGCCGGGACGGACAGGATCGCCTCGTCGCGGTCGGCGGACGGTCCGACGGCCTTCTCGATGTCGACGTAGTACCACCGCTCGATGGGCTTGCCGCGGGAGTCCGACGTCTCCACCGGGGCGTCCAGCCACAGCGCCTGGAAGAGGGAGGTGAGGCGCTGCTGTCCGTCCAGCAGCAGGAGGTCCGCCTTCGGATCGCCCTCGGGGCGAGCCCCGGTGAGCGTGCGAGAACGGAAGCGGGTGGCGCCGCCGGTCTGCAGCGTCATCACCACACCGAGGGGGTAGTCCAGCGTCACCGTCGCGATGATCGCCCTGATCCGATCGTCGTCCCACTTCCAGTTCCGCTGGAAGTCGGGCAGTTGTAATGCCCCGGAGGCGACATCCGCAAGTACGTCCCTGAGCTTCAGATTGTCCAGTGCCGCCATGTTTCTCTCTTCTCACCCTGCCGCGCGTACGGAGAGTGATTCCAGCAGTGCTCTCCGGTGACCGTCAACCGGTTCACCGAAGAACGAGATCACCGCGAGCACCGTTCAGCTGAGGTTTCGCGCTCACGGCTTCGAGGAGAGCAGCAGCGGGCTCGCTGCTGCCGGTGGCGAATGCTGCGGAGAGGGGCGGCCCGCTTTCCGGCAGGCCGCCCCTGAAGGCGCTACGCGTTGCGCTTCACGTGGTTGAGCACGTTCATGCCCGCGCTCAGGACGGCGATGAACGCACCGCCGCTGCTCGTGAGAGTCGCCAACGGGCTGACACCGAAGGCCATCGTCGTGACGGCAGTGCCGAGAGAGACCACACTGGAGACGAGAGTGACGATGGTGATGTCACGCGCCGGGTGGTGGCACGCCTGATGGGTCGAGTGGGTCGACACCGTTCCTCCATTGACATGTTGGCTCGCTTGCGGGAAGAGGGCACGTCTCACCGAGGTGAGTGGTCCTTCCCAGCGATGCGCGTACGAGCTCTAAGGAGCCCGCAACCAGCAGGTAGCTGGTGGGTGCGCGCATGAAGAGCGAGTCAATGAGTCCCCCGGGAACGCGGTGTCGGTCTGCGGAGCCATTGTGCCGCCCTCAGTGTTACTGCGCGGACAGTCCAAGATGCATGGCCGAAAACCACCCGTGTGTTGTCCGACTGCGACCTCCGCCTGAGCGGTACTCAGCCGCACGGGGCCAGTTGCCGGTGCGGGCAGCGTCGGCCAGCACATCCCGCTTTACCTCGTCGCCCGCGTAGACATACTCCCGGCGTATGTGGCCGTTTTACTGCGCGATGCGTCCGAGCTCCTAGATCATGCGATTCAGTGTGTGGTGACCGGCCTTCCTTGAAGGAGATCTTGCATCTCAGTCACCCGCGCTTCGCACACCGACCCCCACACTGCGGCTTCACCCACGTGTCGGCTGGCAGGCATCGTGGACCCGGCGATCACAGTCGAAAATGGAGAACCTCAATGAGCACATACGCCGACCCACTCGTCGACGGTGCAACTCCGATGAGCGAGTACGAGGGGCAGGTGTGGGACACGCTCAACGAGCACTGGCAGCGCCGCAACAACCGCCGTGGTCTGCCGAACTGGGCGAGCGCCGCCCTCGGTCGCACCGGTGAGGTCGCGGGAAACGCCGTGAGACGGGTTACGGACGCTGTGCCGGAGGCGGTCACGGAACCGATCCGTCGCGCAAGCGACGCGGTCGCCGACAAGGCCATGCGACCGGCGCTCGCAGGCGCAGCAGCGCTGCTCGAGCTGGTCAGCGACTGGGCCATGGAGCTCAACGACCCGAAGAACGTCGAGAAGCTCGCCCGCAAGCAAGGTTTCGATCTCGACAGTTTCACCGAACTACGGCAGCAGGATCTCAAGGTCTGCGACCGGCTGCTGTCCCGCAATACCCTCAGGTGGCGCACCGCCGGCGCGTTCGAAGGTGGTGCCATGGGCCTGCTGGCCATGGTCCCCGTCGCTGGCATCCCCGTCGCGATGACAGCGGACATCCTCGTCATCCAGGTCCTGAGCACGTCGATCGCATCGCGCATCGCGTACTCCTACGGCTACGACGCCAAGGACCCCAAGGAGCAGGAATTCATCCAACGCCTGGTACAGCGGTCCTTCATGGCGCAGGCGGCCAAAGCCAAGCCGTTGCGTGAGACCGCACAGGCGGCGAATGCGGTGAAAGGACGCCTGAAGTGGTCACAGAAGCTCCGTCAGGACCACCGCCTCCTGGCCGCCCTTGAGAAGCTGATGCAGCAGTTGGGCCCGGCCGGCTCCAGGGTGCCAGTCAAAAACGTCGCCAAGGTCGTGCCGTTCGTGGGTGTCCTCATCGGTGCCGGCATGAATGCCGCGGTCCTCGGCAGGGTGGCCGCCGACGCCCAGCGGTACTGCCAGACCCGCTTCCTGTGCGACAAGTACGGGCTGCCGCTGCCGGCCGCACTGGCGACCGACTGGGACGACGACCCCCAGACCGACGCCCCGTAAGTAATGGCCGCCGGGTCCACAATGCTGGCTCTGCGGGTTCCCACTTGCGGGCGAGCCCCCGCGCCCCGCCAGGTCGTGCTTCGACGTCCCGGAGGATCAGGACATTGAGCGGTCCGTCTTCCCACGTCGTCGTACAGGTCGAGGACCCTGATCACTTCTTGGGCTTCTGGAGTTTGGCGGCAGGGATGCGCTTCTTGCCCATCTCGATGATCAGGCCGGCGGCCTTGAACGTGACGTTGAGTGCGACGGTCTCGGGAACCTGCTGGTCGGGGCCAAGGTGTCCAGTGATGTAGTCGCCCATCCGGACATCCGGGTCCAGACGCTTGAGGACCATGTAGGCGATGGACTCGGCCTCAACCTCGTTGCGTGCGTGGACTTTCACTGCATCCTCGTCCGAGAGGGGCCGCACGGACCGGTCGGGCCAGGTTTCCCCAGGGCCTGCGCCGAGGTGTCCGCACAACAGATGGCCGAGCTCGTGGGCGAGCGTGGCGTACCGGTCCAGCAGAGGCAAATTCCGGTTGACCTCGATCTCGAACAACGTCGGGTAAGTCTCCGGTCGGTCTCCAGGCCTGCTGCCGGGACGCTCGACAGAACTGCCGGACCTGCTGCGGTACGTGCGTCCGCAGGAGGAGGCCCCGTGGTCGACCAGGGTGAGCCGGATCCCCAGGGGGGCGAGGTTCGTCTCGGTGTGGTGCCAGACCTCGGCGACTTCCTTCTCGCCGGCTCGAGAGGACACCGATACCGGGGCGGTGATCCCCTTGGGCAGGGGCCGGGCCCCGGGCAGGGCTTCGGTGTCCCCGACGTCGTACACGAGCATGTAGGGCCCACGGGGCTGGAAGATCAGCAGGGGCTGGGCACCGGGCTTGAGCACCCGCCGGTACTTCGACATCCACTCCGAGGAAGGTAGGACGTAGCGTGCCCCCGGCTTCTGTATGTGGACCACCATGGCGTTGAACGGTGCATACCGCTTGAACCGGCCGACGAACTCAAGCATCTGCAGGTAGTCCGAGGACGAGCGATAGCGCTGGGCGCCGCGGACGAGGTCGTCGATCGAGGCCTTGGCCAGGTCTGCCTGGGAGACCTCGACCTCCTCGTCCCAGGGCAGATCGAGCCCGTGCTGCACGATCACCGGCTCTTCGTGGTCGAGGGGAATCTCGCGCAGCCGCTTCCAGTCCGCGAGTTGTATATCGGCCCAGCCGGGCTCGACCATGTGCGCGAACGACAGCAGCCCGGTCACATGGGCGTCCAGCTCGGCCAGATCCTTGAACTTCTGGTGACGGCGATGCTGCTCGATACCGAACGACGCCGCCCCTCGCACATGCTTGGTGATGCGGCGCTTGTACTCGCGCGTCAGGCGAGGAGCAGGACTGTCGACGAGGATGCCCAGCACGCTGCGGCGCGCACCAGGACGAGCCACATAGGTCTTCTTCGTGTTGAGCCTCATGCCGAGCGGTTCCAGGGCCTGCTTCACTCCGGCCACGAGACGGTCGACGTCGTCGTGGTGAAGGAGCGCACGGCTTGAGAAGTACATGTCGTCGCTGTAGCGGGTGTAGCGCAACCCTAAAGATTCGGCCTGGTGGGTGACGACCTCGTCGACGTCACGCATGACGATATTCGACAGGTACCCGCTCGTGGGAGCGCCCTGCGGCAGGAACCCCTCGCGGGTGCGCTTGTGGACCAGGCCGGGCCGGCGGGCGGAAAAGTCCTGTCCGGTCGCCTCCAGGCACACGGTGCGACGCCCGGTGCCACGGTTCGTCCAGGTGTGGTTCGGCTCAGGCGGTGACACGGTGACCAGCCGGGCCGTGGTGTACGTGCCCAGGGTGCGACCGGTACGACGCAGGACGATTTCCCGGCGCCCCTGGTCGTTTTCCGCAAGATCGATCCGGTATCCGCGTTCCGCCGGGTGAGTCCAGGCGTCCTTCAGAGCGGCGTGGACGTGCCGTTCCCGGATACTCCCGAAGAAGTCGGCGATGTCCAGGCGGATCACGGTGTGGGCTCGCAGATGGGCGGCAGCGCAGTCCACGACCGAGCGGCCACGTCGATAGGCGAACGCTGCCGGGTGTGGCTGAAAGCCGACTGGAAGAGTCTCCAGGCGGGCCAGGATTTCCTGCTGCATCTCGGCCAACCGCGGGACGGGGGCGTGCAAGGTCCGCAGTCCGCCGCGACGCTTGGGTATTCGGTGCTCGGTGTAGGCGTAGATCGAGCCGCTGACGACCGCCTCAAGGAACTGGTCCGGGGTGAGATCCGCGAAGTCGTCTGTGGTCGTCACCGAACCGCCTCGTCCCTGCCTGTGAGACGCAGTCGGCGAGCCTCACCTTGAGTGTGGTTTTTCCAAGCCCGACAGGCGGGCGGTCCGCTGTATCCCTCCGCCGCCCTGTGCAAGCACAGGGACCGGTCCCCAGCACTAGGTGTGATCAGCACCAAGGTGCCCCAGACCGGAGGGCCCATCGCAAGGGATGGGTTCCTGAGACCCGCCGACTGCGTTGAGCCGGATCGTAGCCTCCCCACAAGTCGAACTCACAGGCAGGTCGCCTGATGACACACCGAACTACGCTGCTTCTCACACTGCTTTGGCAGCACGACACGGCTGCGGCGTCGACCTGCACGTGATCGTCCCGAACGGTGAGGGTGGGGGCGTGTACGGTGACGCCCTCGAGCTCATATGCGTACAAACCGGACGTCGTGCTCTCTTGCTTAGGCCCTGGTGCGCAGAGAGATGGAACACTGGTCCCCGTGAGCACCACCGGATCGAGGCGCCCCGCCCAGGTCAGCGCCGCCCGCCGCCGTACCGTCATCGACGCCCTGCGCCGCGGGGCCGTGCCCGAGAGCGGGCTCGACCTGCTCGCCACCGGACTCGACCGTTTTGAGGCGGCTCTGGACGTGGAACTGGACGTCGTCGCGTCCGGCGGGTCCGTGTTCAAGGCGGTGCGCGGTGAGTACGGGTCCGGCAAGACGTTCTTCACCCGGTGGCTGGGGGAGCGGGCCAAGCGGCGCAACTTCGCCGTGGCCGAGATCCAGATCTCGGAGAACGAAACCCCGCTGCACAAGCTGGAGACCGTCTACCGGCGGCTCACCGAACGGCTCACCACGCCGAGCTTCCCGCCCAGCGCGCTGCGGCCGGTCGTGGACGCCTGGTTCTACGCGCTGGAGGAGGACGCCCTAGCCGCCGGCGCGACCGAGGACGAACTGCCAGAAGAGGTGGAGAAGCTCCTCGTCGCCCGGCTCGCCGAGGTGTCCCGGCACGCGCCGTCCTTCGCCACCGCGCTGCGCGGCTACCGGACGGCACTCGCCGAGGGAGACGAGGCCACTGCCGCAGCCGTGCTCGCCTGGCTGGGCGGCCAGCCGCACGTGGCCGCCGCCGCACGCCGGTCCGCGGGTGTGCGCGGCGACCTCGACCACTTCGGCGCGCTCGGCTTCCTGCAGGGCCTGCTCACCGTGCTCCGCGACTCCGGGCACACCGGCCTCTTCGTCGTCCTCGACGAGGTGGAGACCCTGCAGCGGGTCCGGTCGGACGCCCGCGACAAGGCGCTCAACGCGCTGCGGCAGCTCATCGACGAGGTCCACTCGGGGCGCTTCCCCGGCCTGTACCTGGTGATCACCGGCACGCCGGCCTTCTACGACGGTCAGCAGGGCGTTCAGCGCCTCGCTCCGCTTGCTCAGCGGCTCGCCACCGACTTCACCACCGATCCGCGCTTCGACAACCCCCGCGCCGTGCAGATCCGGCTGCCCGGCTTCAGCCAGGAGTCCCTGGTCGGCCTCGGCAGCACCATCCGCGACCTGTACTCGGACGCCGCTGAGGCGCCCGAGCGCGTGAAGACGGTCGTCGATGAGGCCTACGTCGCCGACCTCGCGCGGGCCGTCGGCGGAGCACTGGGCGGGAAGGTCGGGGTGGCACCCCGGCTGTTCCTGAAGAAGCTCGTCGGTGACGTCCTGGACCGGGTGGACCAGTTCGACGACTTCGATCCCCGGCAGCACTACCGGCTGACGGTCGCGAGCAGCGAACTCACCGACGTCGAGAGGAACCTGGCCGCCTCCGTCTCCGGTGGTCCCGCATCAGCCGACGACTTCGACCTGGAGCTGTGATGTCGGAGGACGGCGACCTGGTCGGCGACACCGCGAACGGCGACGGCTCGGCCGACGTACTGGACCGGCTCGACCCCGTCGTCCTGCACCACATCGTCAACACCCTCGGCTGGCCCGACCTGCGTCCCCTTCAGCGGGCGGCGATCACGCCGCTCATGGGCGGCGAGGACGCCGTACTGCTCGCGCCCACGGCCGGCGGCAAGACCGAGGCGGCCTGCTTCCCCCTGCTGTCGGCCATGACCGAGCAGAAGTGGACCGGCACCTCGGTCCTGTACCTGTGCCCGCTCAAGGCGCTCCTCAACAATCTCGTCGGCCGCGTCGACGCGTACGCCCAGTGGCTGGGGCGGCGCGCCGCGCTCTGGCACGGCGACACGAAGGAGTCCCAGCGGCAGCGCATCCGCACCGAGGCGCCGGACATCCTCCTCACCACGCCCGAGTCGCTCGAGGCGATGCTGATCGGCGTCAAGACCGATCACGCCCGGTTGCTGGGCGGCGTACGGGCCGTCGTCGTCGACGAGGTGCACGCCTTCGCAGGCGACGACCGGGGCTGGCACCTGCTGGCCGTGCTCGAACGACTGGAGCGGGTCACCGGCCGCCCCATCCAGCGGATCGGACTCTCGGCGACCGTCGGCAACCCCGAGCAGTTGCTGCACTGGTTGCAGGGCGCGGGCGCCGGAAGCCGTACCGGGCAGGTCGTCGCCCCCGGAGTGCAACTGCCGCCCGCTCCCGGCGCAGCCGGACACGACGGCACTGCCCCGGCCAGCCAACTCCCCAAGCCCGCGGGGGAGGTGGAGCTCGACTACGTGGGCTCCCTGGACAACGCCGCCAAACTCATCGCGGCCCTGCACAGGGGAGAGAAACGGCTCGTCTTCTGCGATTCGCGGGCCCAGGTCGAACAACTGGGCGCTGCGCTCCGGGCCCGCGAGGTGACCGTCTTCCTGTCGCACGCCTCCCTCTCCGTCGACGAACGCACCCGCTCCGAACAGGCCTTCGCCGAAGCCCGCGACTGCGTCATCGTCTCCACCTCCACCCTCGAACTCGGCATCGACGTCGGCGACCTGGACCGCGTCATCCAGATCGACTCACCGGCCTCCGTCGCCTCGTTCCTGCAGCGCATCGGCCGCACCGGCCGACGCTCCGGCACCGTACGCAACTGCCTGTTCCTCACCACCCGCAAAGACACACTGCTGCAGGCGGCCGGCCTGTTGCTGCTGTGGTCGCGCGGCTGGGTCGAACCGGTCCTCCCGCCGCCCGAGCCGCGCCACCTCGTCGCCCAGCAACTCCTCGCCGTCACCCTCCAACAGCACAAGCTCGGCGACCATTTGTGGGACCGACAGTGGAACGGACTCGCCCCCTTCGACCGGTCCGCCGCCCCCATCCTGCGCCACCTCACAGAAGAGGGCTTCCTCGACGACGACAGCGGCCTGCTGTTCGTCGGGCCGGAGGCAGAACGTCGCTTCGGCAGGCGGCACTTCATCGAACTCACCGCGTCCTTCACGGCGCCGCCCCAGTTCACCGTGCTGTCCGGACGCACGGAGATCGGCCGCACCGACCCGAGCGTGCTCACCGAGGAACGACCCGGGCCCCGACGCCTGCTGCTCGGCGGACGCAGTTGGCAGGTCACCTACATCGACTGGCTGCGCAAAAGGGTCTTCGTCGAACCCGCAGACGGCGGCGGTATCGCCAAGTGGATGAACGGCGGCATCGCTGGACTGTCCTACGCACTCACCCGCGCCATGCGCGAGGTGCTGCTCGGTGCGGACCCGCCCGTGTCGCTCACCCGTCGCGCCGAGGCGTGCCTGGCCGAACAGCGCGAGAGCGACGCCCCCGACACCGTGCACCCAGACGGCACACTGATCACGCGCGTCGGCAGCGACGTGCGCTGGTGGACCTGGGCCGGCTACCGCGCCAACGCCACCCTCGGGGCCACCGTCCAGTCGGTCACGGACCCCTTGCAACGCCCCACCGACTGCTGGCTGCGCCTGCGCGAAGACCTCACCCCGGCCGACTGGCGTGCGGCTCGCGAGAGTGTCGGCGAGAGCCTGGTCCTACCCGACGTTGACCAGCGTGCCGTACGAGGCCTCAAGTTCTCTGCCGCCCTCCCGGAACGCCTCGCCGTCGCCACGGTCGCGGCCCGTCTGGCCGACTTCGAGAGCGCTCGCGCGGTGTTGTCGGAGCCTGTGCGTCTTGTCGGCCGAAGCTGTTCCGGCTGAGAGCCGAGAGTCGTCCGGACGGGAGTTCGGATGGTCGCCCCTATATCTCGATCACATCTCCGGCACAAGTAGCTTTGGTTGCGGGGCGATGAGGGTTTTGTGCAACTGTGGTGAATGCTGCGATTATTGCGGGCGCCACCTTCGGTAAAAGGTTCTGGTGAGTCCTTCCGGCTGGCTGTGCAGGCTCTGCGATGGGTCGCTTATGAATGTGGTGGGGGAAGGACTGGGTACGTCGTTGGGTGTTGCGCGCCGTAAGTTGCGCCGACCGGTGACGGTCGAGGGCTGCGCGGCAGACGGGAGCTGCGCCCGAGGGGGCGTTCGATGGCGGCCCGTTGTCAGTGGCGGGCTCTAGGGTGACGCGGAATCGTTCCATGCCCAGGGGGACTTTACGAACAGGGCATCGGAACCTCTCTTTTGGGGACAGAGTGGATCATTCTTATGAGGTGTGGCAGGAAGCGCTGGCCGAAGAGTTCTTCGGTCGGCAGCACGCCGGCCACCCGACGCTGTTCTACGTCGACGACGACGTGGAGCAGGAACTCAGGCGCGGTTACGGCATAGACGAACCCCTCGTCCCGTGCGTGGGCAAGTTCCTTCGGCTGGGGACCGCGGAACCGTACAGCGCGCTGGAGGACTACCGCTGGCGCAAGCGGCAACAGGACAAGAACGGCGTGCCCGCCTTCCTGCCGCTGCTGGCCTGCTCGGTGATGGCCGCGTCCCGGATGATGAACGACCAGAACCACCGGGCCACCGCTTACCACGCCCGCTTCTCCGAACTGCTGACCGGCGACGCGAAGCAGCTGGGCAGCCAGCATTACGAGCCCATCTCCCGCATGTGGCAGGTGCTGGCCTCCTGGCAGCTCAGCCAGCGAGGCGCGCGGGGTCTCTGCACCATTCCCGCACCCGCCGACCTGCCCTCGAACCGCAGTATGATCGGGTTCGCCCAGTCCCAGGCGCTGCTCAGCGGCGCGGACCGGTCCTTCATGCCGAACTTCTTCCGGTCGTTGAGGGAGCACGGCACGACTTGGCCGCTCCCGGGGAAGACACTGCTGGCCCAGATCGAGATCCAAGGCATGGAGCGGCACTTCTCCAAGGGTTTCCGCAACGCCCTGCAGGAGGAGGAGTTCCGCCCCTTCCTCGCCAGCCTGATCGGCAACTACGCCGCTTCCTGGGATGGTTCGGACGAGCTGGTGCCCACCGGTGTCACCCGCGCGGAGCTTCTAGTGCGGCTGGACGCCGGCCGTCTCGGTTGGGTGGCGCGCCTGCGGTCCGCGGAGCAGAAGGACCGCATCGAGCTCAAGGGCGGCGTCGTGCTCGAGCAGCTTGGCGACACCGCCTACTACGAGGTGACGGGCCTGCCCGTCCCGAGCGCGGACACCCTCGTCAGGGGTATCCGTCGCGACGGGGACAATCTGGTGCTCAGCCGCCCTTCCTCCTCCGTCCTGGTGCTCGTACGGGACGACGTGCTCGGCGTCTGGGCCAGCACCGACGGTTTCCGCCCGGGAGAGACACACGTGGTGCTCGCCTCCCCGACGGCGCAGCGGGACGTGCAGCGGCTGCTGGACAAGGCCGCGACGACGGGTAGGAACAGCGACACCAGCAGGCTGACATGGGTGCCGCAGGGCTGGTCCATGCACCGCCCCGTCAACTTCGACGACGCCGTCACCCTGCGCCGGGCGCTGCAGGAGGTCCAGGGCGCGATCAGCCTCCTGCAGCCCCCGGCGCAGTTCAAGCTCCGCCTCGAGGGCGGGCTGAAGCTCGCGCCCTCGCTCGACCCTCACCTCTATCTGCGGGGTGGTGAGCCCCATGTGGTCCTGCCAGACGCCATTGACGGCACGCTGCTGGTCGACGGGAAGGAGCGGCCCGAGCTCAAGAAGGCGATCGCCGCTGGTCGTCCCGTTCCCCTGGCCGTGCTCCGGCTGGAGCCGGGCCGCCACACGGTGAACTACGCAGGCGTGGAGATCGACTTTGCGACGGCGGACCAGGCCGTCGTCGAGCCGAAGATGACCAAGGTCTGCGGCTTCACGGTCGCGGACGGCACGGCGTCGGAGTCGCCCTCCCTCCTCGCCGAGCAGACCCTGCCGACCGGCATCACCGGAGCCGACTGCACGGGTGCCACACTCCAGAACACTGCAGCCGTCATGGAGCTGTGCCGGCGGGACGCGGACGAGGTGCTGTTCGCGGCAGCCGACGGACGGCTGTGGACGCTGGAGGCCCCGGAGCAGCCGGACTGGTGGACGGAGCGCCTCCCCGACACCCCCGCCCCGCTCCGCTTCGAGGCCGACTTCCACGGCATCGGCGGCTGGCTCCTGGAGCGCCGGAGCGGACGCTGGAAGGGCCGCCCGGTGAACCCCGGAACGCCGAAGCCGAAGACTGCCGCCAACCCGCGGGCATGGGCTCGCGCCGTCCTCAACGCCCAGCAGGCGTCCACCGAGCCCTCGTGGGTCGAGTACGTGCAGGCCGCGAAGGAGCTGGAACGATGAGCAGTAACGAGTTCGGCGAGATCCTCCTGCGGTGGCTGAGCGAGAGCCGCAGCGGCAAGGCGTCCGCACTGCGTGACGGCGTCCGCAGCCAAGCCCAGGCATGGGGCCTGGAGCTGAAGGAGTACGCCGACTGGGACTGGATGCGCAAGGTCGCGGCCCTCGGCTTCATCGACGTGGACCTGCGCGCCGACCGCTGGTCGGTGGCGCCGCCGGTACTGACCCGGCTGCCTCACGCAGACGGCCTGGCGCTGCTGACCGGCGCACGCACCGCGCGGATCAGCGCGCGCGTCGACGAGGCGGCGCAGGAGTGGATGGAGCTGATCACTGTCCCCCATCGGCTTGAGGCCGGTGAGGCGCCGCTGCCCGACACCCTCCTGTTCCAGTATGAGGACCTGCGGGCCCTTCAGGAAGCCGCCGACCTGCTTGGGGCCCGCTATGTACCCTGTGTAGCCCTGCAGTTGATGGACCTGTTTCCGCAGGCGACTCCAGGGCCCGAGTCCGCGCCGCCCGGCGGGAGCACCGCTAACACGCTGGAGAAGTACGAGCTGCGCCTCCAGCGGTTCGTCCCAGTGGAGACGGACAACGAGGACGGCCTGTACCGCTGGCGCGGAGCCGACTACGCACGCCTGACCCGTGTCCGCCGCAACGGCGTCTTCTACGCGGTGGAACGCGAGACGGGCATCTACCTCGAGCTCGCCCGTCACCGCACCGGCGCGACGCGATGGAGGCCGGAAGCCGGCAAGGGCCGAGTCGGCATCGGCCGGCTCTTCGTCGACCGGCACGCGCCCCTGCCCGCCCTGCACGAGCGCGCCGCCGTCCTGTGCAGCGGCTTCCCGCCCTCGGTGGGCAAGCAGGTGCACACCCGCACGTACGACAACGTGCCGAGGGGGCTGGCTGAGGCGATCGCCGTCTCGCTGCAGCAGAATCTGGAGATCATGCCGCGACCGGTGAGGTCCACCGGCGGGAGGGCCAAGTGAGCACCGAACAGCAGACAGCGGCGGTGACGAACACCGATGTCCAGGATGTCATGGGCACCTTCGGCGATCTGCGCAGCGCGCTCTTCCGCTACTACGACACCCCGTTCGGCGTCGACGACCGTTCCGTGATGGCGGAGCGGCGCACCCTGCTGGACCGGGACAACGGGGCCTGGCGCGACCCGCTGATCGAGCTGCGCCCGCAGTACGCCTCCCGGGGCATCAGCATCGCGGACTCCTTTGCCGAGGCAGGGGCGCACCCCGACGCGGCCGAGTTCGCCCGGTTCGCGCTCCCCGACGGCGTGACCAGCCTCTACCAGCACCAGCACGATGCCCTGGTCACCGCCTGCGAGGGCAAGGACCTCGTGGTCACCGCCGGTACAGGCTCCGGCAAGACGGAGTCCTTCCTGCTGCCGGTCCTGGCCGACCTGGTCGCTGAGTCCGTCCACTGGCAGGGCACGCGTGTGGCGCAGCGGGAATGGTGGCAGGGCGACGGTGACTACGTGCCCAGCCGGCAGGGTGAGCACGGCCACCCTGCCGCTATGCGCGTGCTGATCCTCTACCCCACCAACGCCCTCGCCGACGACCAGGTGGTCCGACTCCGGAAATCGCTGGACAGCAGCGAGGCGCATGAGTGGCTGGACCGGAAGCGCAACGGACACCGCTACTACTTCGGCCGCTACACCGGAGCCACCCCCGTCTCCGGCAGCCGCGATTCCAGACCTGCGAACTCCCGTCTCCGGCAGTACCTGCGGGAGGTCCAGGAACGGCAGCGTAAGGCCGACGAGAAACTCGGCAAGGAGGTGCGAGCCTTCATCCCGCGCCTCGGCGGGGCGGAGATGCACGCCCGCTGGGACATGCAGGCTGCTCCGCCGGACATCATGGTCACCAACTACTCGATGCTGAACATCATGCTGCTCCGCAAGCAGGAGAAGCACATCTTCAGCGCCACCCGGAAGTGGCTGGAGGAGACGCCAGGCGCCTGCTTCACCCTGATTCTCGACGAGCTCCACATGTACCGCGGCACGGCCGGCACCGAGGTGGCCTACCTACTGCGCAACCTGCGCCACCGTCTCGGCCTCGACAAGAGCCCTGAAAAGTTCCGTGTGTTCGCCGCCTCCGCCTCCCTGGAGGCCGGACGGGACGACGAATTCCTCGATGGGTTCTTCGCCCTGCCCGGCTCTCGGCGAGTGATCATCCCCGGCAGGGCGAAGGAGAATCACAGCGAGGGCGACTTGGCCGTCCACACCGAACGCCTCGTCAGAGCCGCGAAGGCCCCCATCTCCCGGCACGATGCCGTCGCTCTGGCCCGGGAGACCGGCCTCGGTCCGGCGCTCCAGCGCGCGCTCACCCCCGGTGGCAAACCCCGCGCCCTGCCCGCCCCCGAACTGGCGAAGAACCTCTTCCCGGCCGTCCCCGAGGAGCAGCGCCAGGACGCCCTCCATGGGGTCCTGCGCACACTCGGCTCCGCCCAGGATCCCGAACTTCCCCAGCTCCGCGCCCACTTCTTCTTCCGGAACATCGAGGGCGTCTGGGCCTGCTCCGACCCGCAGTGCCCCGACATCCCCGTGGAGCACGGCTCCGAACGCCGGGTCGGCCGGCTCTTCGCCGAGCCCACCTCCCGCTGCACCTGCGGCGCCCGTGTACTGGAGCTTCTCTCCTGCCAGGCATGTGGTGATCTCATGCTCGGCGGCTACGCCAGTCCCAAGGACACCCACAAGCGCAAGTTCACCGGTGCCCTACACACCGACTTCCCGGACCTGGACCTGCTTCCAGACGAGGCCAGTGGGGTGCCCACCGCGGCGAACTACGTCGTGTACTGGCCGCGTACCAAGGGCCTCGGCCTTGACGACCCCAGCTGGCACGCGGGCCTGTCCGACGGGGGACCGCAGGTCGAGTTCGGGTTCCGACGCAGCGCCTACCAGCCCGCGACCGGCCGCCTGGAGAACCGGGACGTCCACCACACAGGATGGTCGTTCCACATCTCCGTGCCCCTGGACAAGGAGAGCAAGAAGCCGGCCTACGACCCGGCCCGGTTGCAGGCCTTCCCCACCCGTTGTCCGGCCTGCGGCGACGACTGGGAGATCAAACGTGACCGGGACGGCCGTTTCATCCCGCTCGAATCCCCTGATCGATTGCGCAACGCGCCGGTCCGGCGGATGCGCACGGGTTTCTACAAGATCAACCAGGTTCTGGTGACGGAAGCCCTCGGCCACCTCCCTGACGGCCAGCGCAAAGCGATCGCCTTCTCCGACAGCCGCGATGACGCCTCCGAGCTCGCCAGCGGTCTTGCCCTCCGCCACTACCAGGACCTTCTCCGTCTGCTTAGTGCTCAGGCCGTCGAGAGCCAGGGAGATCCGTTCGGAGACCTTCAGCTGGTGAAGGCCCATTACGCGGGGGAACCGGTTGAACGTGACGGCGTCCGTGCCGCCATGCGACGGCTGCGGGGCCGCAACCCGGCCGACTGGGGGCGCCTGAAGGCGCTCCTCACCGATGACCTCGATGCGGAACCGGAGCTTCTGCCTGACCTGGAGCGGAAGTTCTCCGAACTGCCGTCGCTGGACGACCTCGCCTCCGACCTCGAAGGCATGCTGCTGAAGTACGGCACCAACCCCGCGGGGCCCGCGGCCTCGCTCCAGCAGACCTCAGCCGGACAGCCTTGGACCACGCTCTACAACTGGGAACGGGACCGCGAAGCGGTGGTGGATACCCAGACCCAGGAGGAACTGCTCGACCGTCTCCGTTCTCGTCTCCGCCTCGAGACCGTGGGCAGCCTCTTTTCCAGCGGAGGCCGAGACTTCGAATCACTCGGTCTTGGCTGGCTCTGCCTGCGCGACGACCGGTCACCGATACAGATCGGCCCGGACAGCGATCAGACCGTGGCGCGGGCCAGCCTGCGGATCCTCGGCCTGATGCGGCGCTTTACCAGGATGCGCGGTTCTCTTCAGGGACCTCCCGCGCCCCTGAAGCGTTTCTGGAAGCAGGTCGCCGAAGGCCAGGGAACCGATCTGAAGACGATCACGGACCGGGTGTTGGGCGTCTGGAAGGACGCCGTCGTCGACTACGTGATCAAGCCGGAGAAGGTGGCGCTCCGCCCCGGCGAGAACAAAGCCTGGACGTGTCTCTCCTGCCACCGTCCGCACCTGCACCCGGGTGCGGGGTTGTGCACCAAGTGTCTGACCCCGCTGCCTGCCATACCCCAGCAGTACAGCGGCGTCCTTGAAGGCGACTACTACGCCTGGAAGGCGGCCCACAGCACCGGCGACTTCCCCCTGCGCACCGCGGAGCTGACCGGCCAGACGGACCGGCTGGAGGCCCAGCGCCGGCAGAGCCTCTTCCAGGATGTCTTCCTAGGCGACAACGACGTGCCGCAGGCGGACAGCTTGGAACTGCTCTCCGTGACCACGACCATGGAGGCCGGTGTCGACATCGGCCCCCTCAACACCGTGATCATGGCCAACATGCCGCCCACCCGTTTCAACTACCAGCAGCGGGTGGGCCGCGCAGGCCGACGCAACAGCCCGGTCGCCGTGGCACTCACCGTCTGCCGTGGCCGCAGCCACGACGAGCACTACTTCGCCCGCCCGGAAGCCATCACCAACGACCCGACCCCGCCGCCCTACCTAGTCCTCGGCATGGTCTCCGTCTTCCGGCGGGTCCTGCTGGGAGAAGTCCTGCGCCAGGCCTTCGAGCCCCTGCAGCCGGACGAACCCAGGAAGGGGGCGGACATGACGACGAACGTCCACGGACAGTTCGGCCTCGCCGCCGATTGGCCGATGCACCGTAGTTCCGTCCGCCGCTGGATCGCCGAGCACCCGGGCCGCATCAGGGCCGCTGCCACCGCCCTCCAGGCCGGGACGCCGGAGAGCATTTCCGCCATCGACCCGGTGGCCGCCATTGACGAACTCCTCGACCAGGTCGACGAGGTGGCAGCCCGAACCGTTGGCCACTCCGACTTCAGCCAGCGTCTGGCGGAGGCCGGCCTCCTGCCCATGTTCGGGTTCCCGACCCGCTCCCGCCTCCTCTATCGGAGCATTCCGCAGAAGACCTTCCCCTGGCCGCCGGCCGACTCCGTCAGCCGCGATCTGGCCGTCGCTCTCAGCAAGTTCGCGCCGGGCAGCGAGAGTCCGCAGGACGGCCGTCTGCTCCGTTCCATGGGCGTGGTGTCCCTCGTCCCAAGCGGCCGCGGCGTTCAGGCCGCCGAGGATCCCTTCGGCCCGGAACAGCTGGTCGCCATGTGCAGGATCTGCTCCCATGTGGACCCGCAGGCCGTTGTCGACCCGGAGACCGGAAGCGCCGGAACTTGCCCCGCCTGCGGTGCGGAGAGCAAGTACTACAAAGCCGTCCCCTTCCGGGAGCCTGCAGGCTTCCGGGCCGCCCCCGAAGCACGCGACTACGACGGCTACCGAGAAGTCGGCTCCAACGCCACCAGCGCACGGACTGCCACCGACCTGGAGAAGACCGCCCCGCGCATCCACCGCGCCGCCGACGACTGGATGGTCGTCCACACCGGCAGCGGCGACCGCTACATCGTCAACACCAACGCCGGCAAGCTCTTCCGGTTCGTCAAGAACCACGGGGCCTGGGGCGGGTACAAAGCCGTGGATAGCCCCCGGGTGGAAGCCGACCTGGAGATTGCCCTCGGCGCCACCCAGCACACCGACATGCTGTTCATCGGGGCCAAGGGCGCCTTCGACACGAGCCGGGGTCTCCGCTTCGACATCTCGAAGTCTCAGCAGACCGACGGCTTCCCCGAGCCGTACCACGGCCGGCGTGCCGCCTGGTACTCGCTGGCGGCCCTCCTGCGCCGTGCCGCCGCTCCGCACCTGGACGTGCAGCCGGAGGAACTCCTCAGCGGCATCCACGGCTCGGACGCCCCGGTGGCCGCTCCCGTCATGGCGTATCTGGCGGACACTCTCGACAACGGCGCAGGCTTCAGCACCTACCTCGGCTCGGAAGAACATATCGAGGAGTTCCTCCAGGCGGTCGACCAGTACGTGCACGACCTGGAGGCCGACCACCATGCGCAGAACTGCCGCAGCTCCTGCTACGCCTGCTTGCGCGACTACTCCAACATGCGCCTGCACCCGCTGTACGATTGGCGGCTCGCCCGCGACCTGACCGACGCCCTGCGGGGCCGGAAACTGCAGATCGACCCTGATGAGCATGCGGTTCTGCTGAAGGGCTGGGCGGACGAGGAGACTTCGGTCCGCCTGGCGGAGACAGCAGCCGGACCGGTGGCGCTCTTCACCTCGGACTTCACTGGCGAGCCAGTCGCAGTCGCCGTCAAGCATCCGTTGGAGTCCGTCAACGAGGAGTGCCCGAACGAACGCCTCCAGGCCCTGCGTGACGAGGTCCGCTCCCGTGGCTTCGCCACCAGGATGGCCTTCGCCGACTCTCACGGCTTAGACCGCACTCCTGCCGCGGTGATCGAGCAGGTGCGCAGCTTCGCGGAGGACTTCTGATGACGCCGGGAATCCCGCTGGGAGCAGGCCAGGACGAGCAGCCCCGCCTGGAAGAGTTGCGGCAGCGCGAGATCGCCCGCCGCCTCGCCCTCCGTCAGGCTCGCACCAAGGGCCGGACCGCTCCCGTCGAGGCCGTCACCACTAGGGAAGCCCCGGCAACTGGAAGCAGTCCTGCCCCGGTTGTTCGGCCGCAGAAGCAGCCCGAACCGGTCGTGCCCCAGCCGGTTCCCGAAGGATTCGCCGACCAAGAGGCCTGGGAGCGTGCCCGCTCCTTCGCCGAACTCATGCTGCCTGACGCACTGAAGGCGGAGACAGGAAGGCTCTCCGCACAGAAACTGGCCTGGGCCGCGGTCGATACAGCGTCCCGGAAGGACGGCCCGGTCGAAGGCGTCTCACTGCTCGTCATGGCCCAGGACCACGGACTGGACGTCTTCAACGGCCAGCTCGACGACCGGGCCCGCGCCCTGCTGGAGGACAAGCCACTGCCGCTCCCTGGGGAGCCGGGCAGTATGTGGCAGATCTATCAGGACGACCGCCGCCTGACGGAGACCAACCTGCCTGCCCCGCGGCAGAAGGCTCTCCTGGCGAAGCTTCCTCGGCCGCTCCTCGACGACTACATCGACGAGGAGTGGATCGGTGCGGTCCCCGATCACGATGGCACCCCCCGGGCGGCCTACTTCCGTGCCCGCCTGGACCCGGCATCCCTCACCGATGAAGAGATGGACCTGCTGGCCTGGCCCCTGGAGCGAGAGCGCCGGGAGGCCGGCCCGGAAGCGGAACCTGGCCGTCACTGGCCGCAGGACTGGCAACTGCTGGTGAGACTGCAGGCCAACGACGCCCGCGTCATTGCCGAGGAGTGGACCGACCTCCTGCCACCGACGCAGAAGCTCCTCGACGCCCTGCGCGAGGTGCAGCGGACCGGGGAGGTCCCGGACGACCTCATCGGCGACGAGCGGCTGTGGGTCCTCCTGGAGCGGATCAACCCCCAGGTGCGCAGCGTGAGCAGCAGGAAGTTCAACGGCTGGATCGGCGTACGGCTCCTGATCAGGGCCGTGCGGCAGATGCACCGTGCCCTCCTCCGTGGGGACGACGTCACTGCGGAGCAGCGGAGGAAGACGGCGCTCACTGTGGCTTCGAGGCTCCGGCACCAGTCACAGCCGGTGCGCTGGGAGGCCCAGAACATCCAGGCCTATCTGCGCGCCGGCCAAGAGATGACGGAGTCTCTCAAGCTCTTGGGGCAGGACGCCGAAGGCCGTCCCCCGGTGAAGGAACAGCTGGGCGGAGCCACCGTGGCTGCGCTGCGGACGAACCGGAGCTTCCTGGAGGACCGGCCGCTCAGGGACCGCGACCAGCCGCTCAACCCGTACCTTGTGTTCGACGTACCCGACGGGGCGGACGACTGGAAGAAGGCCTGGCGAGTCCTGAGGAAGGAACTCGACGACGGTGGCCGCGTCCAGATCAACCGGGCCAAGGACATGATCGAGAAGGCCGAGCGGGAGCAGCAGGAACTGCCCCGGTTCGTGGTACCGCTCGCCCCGCACCGCTGGGAAGCATCCACCGGCACAAGCTACCGGCTGGAGCTCCCGCCCGAGCCCCTACAGAGACTCACCAAGCCGCCCACGGACAGCGACCGCGAGTGGTCTCGCACCGAGGCTGCCCGAGAAATAATCATCAAGGCGGCAGAACGCCTTTCCCCGGCTGCTGAAGACACCGCAGCCCCTGAAGACCCAGAGAGCAGCACATCGTGAGCAACCGAGCCGGTGAAGGCGACAGTGGTTCTGGTCCCCGTGGCGACGCCCAGCAGAACCAGGAACATGAATCGACGGATGGGAGCGTACGGAGCCTCGGCGAGACCAGGGCTGCGAAGAAGAAGCCTTGGAGGCGTGCTGACAGCGGCATTCCCGAGTTTGCTCCGAGAACCTTGGACGCGGCCGCGATCCTGAAGTCGGTCAACGAGATGCTCCTGCCCGTGGTGGAGAAGGAGCTGCAGGAGGCGACGGAGGAGCTGGGCGCCGCTCTGGCCGGCAAAGAGACCGAGGTCGATCTGGTCTCTACCTTCCGGGCCGAACTGATGCGCCGAGTGCTTCCCCAGTTCACTGAAGCGGTACGCAGGGGCGTGCTGGAGAGCATCCGCACGCGCCAGATGCACCTGGCACAGCTGGTCGTCCTGCACCGGCAGGCGTTGGACGCGAAGACCTTGAAGGTGGTGCTGACCCGCATAGATCACGAGGTGGCGAAGGCAGGTCTGCAGATCGTCGGCGACACGGGCGACCTGTCGCTGTTCAATGTCGTGGAGGATCAGTCCGGCGTGATGCAGCAAGGCCCGGTCACGTTCGAGCTCATGGTGCCGGCCTACGTCGACAAGGAGTCAGGGAAGCTCGTTGAACGCGGCTGGCTGAGGGCTGTTGCCGGGCAACAGATTCCTGCGCTGGGGATCAGCGATCCCGGCGCAGAGCAAGCAGACCATCCCGGTGCTGCGGCAAGCACAGAGAGCACGGCTCCGGCGCTGACCTACAGGCAGACGCTGCGCGCTGCGGTCAGCCGGCGGATCGGAATGACGCGGAGGGGAACGCGATGAGTTTCGGTATTGACTTCGGCACCAGCAACTCCGTGGTCGCTCACTGGAACGGGCACACCACCGAAGTTTTGCCGGTCGACGGCGACAACGTGCCCGCCCAGTGGCAGATGTCGGAGTTCGAGCAGCTCTTCCCCTCCGTGCTGTCCGTCCGAGACCTGCAACGCACACTTTGCTTCGGCTGGGAGGCGAAGACCGGCACCAGCGAGCCGCTCGACGCCGTCAAGCGCATGCTCGGCACGCGCTCCAGCGCCGAGAAGGACGGCGATATCGACGGCCTCGAGGTCGCGGCCCAGCTCGAGGAGCACCACGTCTGGGTCGGCTCGGAGAAGTTCCACAGCACGGTCGCGGCCGCCTCTCTCTTCAGCCGCATGAAGGAAGGCGTCTCCGCCCAGCTGCTCGACCTCTCCGACGCGGTCGTCACCGTCCCCGCCAACGCGACGGGCGGCGCCCGCTACCGCACCCGCGCCGCGGCAGCGCTCGGTGGTTTGAAGGTCCGGGCCCTGCTCAACGAGCCAACGGCAGCAGCGATCTCGTACGCCCACGACGTCCCGATCCCCGGCCGTTTCCTCGTCTTCGACTGGGGCGGTGGAACCATCGACGTCACAGTCCTCGAATACGAAGACGGCCTTTTCGAAGAGCAGACCTCCCGCGGCATCACCGCCCTCGGCGGCCTGGAGTTCGACAATGCGCTGGCCAAGCTGATCCAGCAGAAGATCGGCTTGACCGCAGACCGCCTCACCAAGGCCGAGCGACGCCGGTGGCGCCGTTCGGTCGAGCTGACGAAGATCGCCCTGTCCTCGGTGCCGATGGATGGCGCGCTCTTCTTCGACCTCCCGGTCGGGCTCGTCCCTTCGATCTCGAAGCGCGAGGTCAGGATCACAGCGGCCGAGTACACCGAGGCGATTACCCCGCTCATCATCCGTGCCCTGGAGCCGGTCCAGCAGGCGCTGGAAGACGTGGCCATCACCCCGGACGACATCGACTCGGTTCTGATGATCGGTGGAACCTCGCAGATCCCCCAAGTGCGTCACGCCCTGGGCGAGCTGCTCGGCCACGACCGCATCGTCGACGGCGGCCTATGTCGGCCCATGACGGCCGTTGCCCGGGGTGCGGCCATCTACGCGGCCTCTCTCGACGGGGAACTCGGAGACGACAGCGACTTCTCTCTGGTGACCAGCTACGACCTGGGCACGGCTGTGACTGCAGGTGAGCAGAGGGGGTTTCAGGCGATCATTTATCGCAACGCCACGCTCCCCGCGGAGGGCACGAAAACCTTCCACCCCAGCAAGCCGGGAGCGTCCTATGTGCGCGTCCCGGTGATCGAGGGCGAGGTTGGCTACTCGGCCGACAGCGACAGGGCCTATCCGCTGGCCAACATCGAGGTGCAGCTCCCTAAGCGGGAGCAGGACGTCCAGCGGAACAAGATCGAGGTTAAGTTCCGCTACAACGAGAGCGGCATTCTGCACTTCACCGCCACCCACGTGGCCACCGGCGTAGTGCTCGCTGAGCGCGAGATTGACTCCTTTGGCCCCGATGGCACCCCGCTGCAGCAAGGTCTCGAGGGGGAACTAACCCGTCTCCTGGCCCATACGATCCGGCCCTTTGCCGACGGCTCCTCCAATGTCCGACACCTCTCCGCAGCCGAGACCGCCAACACTCGACCCGCACCGATCGACATGTCCGTGCGCGTGGTGGAGGCCGACCCCGCGGTAACGGTCAATGGCGAGCCACAGGGAGTGGTGACGCGGGGACTTTAGGGGTGTTTATGCCCAACCATCCGCCGCCAGTCGTGAGCGCGACTGCATGGCAAGCAGGCGTTTGCCTTGCGACCCTTCTTGTGTTCGGAACCGAGGGCATGGGTCAGTTTGATCTCGGCATGATTGGTCATCGGGAAAGTCAGCGAAGGGTCAGTGTGAGTCCTGAGACACTTGTGGGCAGCTGACCGAACATGCGATTCCTTGTAGTCTCCGGAGACCGCCCTTGACCTGCAAAGGCAGGCAGGGAGCAGACGAACCGGGAGTTTGACCATGCTTCGTACCATGTTCAAGTCCAAGATCCACCGCGCCACCGTCACCCAGGCCGACCTGCACTACGTGGGATCGGTGACCATCGACGCCGACCTGCTCGACGCCGCCGACCTGCTGCCCGGCGAGCTCGTGCACATCGTGGACATCACCAACGGCGCCCGGCTGGAGACCTACGTCATCGAGGGCGAGCGCGGGTCCGGCGTCGTCGGGATCAACGGGGCCGCCGCCCACCTCGTCCACCCCGGCGATCTGGTGATCATCATCAGCTACGCCCAGGTGACGGACGCCGAGGCCCGGGCACTCGCCCCGCGGGTCGTGCACGTGGACCGCGACAACAGGATCGTGGGCTTCGGCGCCGACCCGTCCGAGCCGGTACCGGGCTCGGACCAGCAGCGCAGCCCGCAGGCCGTCCGGGCCTGAACGACGTACAGAAGTACAGGGGACAGGAGCGTGTCCATATGAGGGACCTGGTGATCCGCGACGACCGTGCGGCGGGCCGGCTGGAGGCGCTGTCCGGCGGTGAAGTCGTCGGCCGCATCGAGTACTTCGTCCTCGACAGCCCCGAACGCGCGCTCGTGCCGGTGCACACGATCGTCGAACCGGCCCACGAGGGCCAGGGCATCGCGGGCGCGCTGGCACGAGAGCTCTACGGCATCGCCGCCCGCGAGCAGAGCGCCGTCGCTCCCCTCTGTCCCTACGTCGTCAAGTGGGCCGAACGCCACCCCGACGAGGCCCCACCGGCCGGCCAGACCCTGCTGACGGCGGCGAAGGACTGGCTGGCCGAACACCCCGGCCGTTTCTGACACCCGGATCTGTCTCCCGAGCCGGGACACGCGGTGTCCGGCCCCCTGCCTCCACCTGGCCCCTCCCCGTCCTGCGCGGGGGTGACTGGGGAAGGAGCCGACGGGTAGGCGGGGGAGTAGTCCAGAGCCGGAGTCGAGCGACTGGCTGGAGGACCTCATGACGAATCCGTATCCCGACCCCGTGCCACCGGGGCCGACACCGGGCCCCGAGCCACAGCCCCCGGAGCCGCACCCCGATCCGGTGCCGAATCCGCAGCCGCCGCCGGGCCCGGAGCCGACCCCGCCGCCCCCGGCCCCGACCCCGCCCCCGGGTCCGACCCCGCCGGCACCCCCGGGCCCGGTGCCGGGACCCGACCCGTCCCCGATCCCGCCGGGACCGGAACCCGTACCGAACCCCGAGCCGGGCCCGCCGCTGTCCTGACGGCGGCACGAAAACGGGGCCGGTGGACAGCTGTCGCAGCCGTCCACCGGCCCCGTACCGTCAGCGTCAGCGTCAGCGTCAGCGCCAGCGCGGAGCGCCTACGCGGAGACCTCCGACCGGTCCCCGCCCCACAGCGTGTGGAACGCCCCGTCCCGGTCAACCCTCCGGTAGGTGTGCGCACCGAAGTAGTCCCGCTGCCCCTGTGTCAGCGCCGCCGGCAGCCGCTCCGCGCGCAGGGCGTCGTAGTAGGCGAGCGCCGCGGCGAAACCGGGCGTCGGCACGCCCTGGCGGGTGGCCGCGACCAGCACCTCGCGCCAGTCGTCCTGGGCGTCCGCGATCTCCTGCGCGAACGTCGCGTCCGCCAGCAGGCTCGGCAGGTCGGGCCGGGTGTCGTAGGCGGAGCGGATCCGGTCCAGGAAGGCCGCGCGGATGATGCAGCCGCCCCGCCACAGCGCGGAGACCGCGCCGAGGTCGATGTCCCAGCCGTACTCGTCGCGGGCCGCGTCGATCTCGTGGAAGCCCTGCGTGTACGACACGATCTTCGACGCGTACAGCGCCTGCTCCACCCGGTCGGCGAAGGCCGCGGCCTCCGCCTCGCCCATCGGCTGCGCCTTCGGGCCGGCCAGGCCGCGCGAGGCCTCCCGCAGCTCCGCGTGCCCCGACAGCGAACGGGCGAAGACCGCCTCGGCGATGCCGGACACCGGCACACCCAGGTCGAGCGCGATCTGCACGGTCCAGCGGCCGGTGCCCTTCTGCTCGGCCTGGTCCACCACCACGTCCACGAACGGCTTGCCCGTCTCCGCGTCCACGTGCGAGAGCACCTCGGCCGTGATCTCGATCAGGTAGGAGTCCAGGCGGCCCTGGTTCCAGGTGCGGAAGATCTCCGCGATCTGGGCGGGGGAGTACCCGGCGACGTCGCGCAGCAGCTGGTACGCCTCGCCGATGAGCTGCATGTCCGCGTACTCGATGCCGTTGTGCACCATCTTCACGAAGTGCCCGGCGCCGTCCGGACCGACATGCGAGACGCACGGCGAACCGTCGGCCGCCTTCGCCGAGATCTTCTCCAGCATCGGGCCCAGCGAGTCGTACGACTCCTTCGGGCCGCCCGGCATGATGCTCGGCCCGTTGAGCGCGCCCTCCTCGCCGCCGGAGACCCCCATGCCGACGAAGTGGATGCCCTGCTCGCGCAGGTCGCGCTCCCGGCGCCGGGTGTCCGCGAAGTGCGCGTTGCCGCCGTCGATGATCATGTCGCCGGGCTCCAGCAGTGGCGCGAACTCCTGGATCACAGCGTCCGTCGGCTCACCGGCCTTCACCATCACGACCAGCCGCCGCGGCCGCTCCAGCGCGGCCACGAAGTCCTTCGCGGACTCGCACGCGATGAACTCTCCCTCACCGCCGAACTCGTCGACCAGGGCGCGCGTGCGCGCGGGGGTCCGGTTGTGCACCGCCACCGTGTAGCCGTTGCGGGCGAAGTTGCGGGCGAGGTTGCGGCCCATGACCGCGAGACCCGTGACGCCGATCTGCGCTGTACTGCTCATTCGGTTGGCTCCTAAAGACCTCGGTATTCGGTGCTGCGGTGCTGTCCACCAGCATGCCCCGTCGACCATCCTGACGTGCCGCTACTTCGTCCGCACGCGCGGGTCGTACGACGTCGCGCAGGCAGATACGCACAAGAGCCCCCGTCGCACTCAGCCGACGTACGCGTCCCCGCGCGCGCCGCACACGCGCACCGGGTGCCGTACGCGGTGCACCGCAGTGGCGCACGTCGCGCAACAGGGGCCTCATCCCGGCCATTTGGGCAACCGGGCGGCCGATAGCCGCCTTGTCCTGGCCGGTTCGCAGCGCTTACTTTTGCCCCTCCTGACGCATGTCTAGGGGGGCTCTCGATGGCCGTACGCGGCCGGCATCGCCGGTATCAGCCGAACAGGATCAACCGCGCCTCACTCACCGTCACGGCGGGCGGCGCGGGCATGGCGCTCCCGTTCATGGGCGCCGGAACCGCCCAGGCGGCGGACGTGGACACCTGGAACAAGGTCGCCGCCTGCGAGTCGAGCAACGACTGGAACATCAACACCGGCAACGGCTTCTACGGCGGGCTCCAGTTCACCCAGTCCACCTGGGAGGCGTACGGCGGCCGGGCCTACGCGGCGCGCGCGGACCTGGCCACCAAGAACCAGCAGATCGCCGTCGCCGAGAAGGTGCTCGACGGGCAGGGCCCGGGCGCCTGGCCGGTGTGCTCCTTACGGGCCGGACTGACCCGGGGCGGAGCCGAGCCCGACATCCGGCCGGCCTCCGAGAGCACGCGCAAGAGTGAGAAGGCAGACCGGAAGCAGAGGCCCAAGACCTCCATCGAGGACGTGCGACCGCAGTCCACGCCGCAGTCCCGGGCGGGCAGCGCCGAGATGTACACGGTGGTGCGGGGCGACACGCTCTCCGGCATAGCGCAGGAGCGGGAGGTGCGGGGCGGCTGGCGAGGCCTGTACGCCGCCAACCGCTCGGCCATAGGGGGCGACCCCGACCTGATCGTGCCCGGCCAGCGGCTCGCACTGCGCGGCGAGGGCGCCACGAAGACGCGTCCCGCGCCCGAGCGGGCCCCGTCGGCCGAGCCGTCGACGAAGAAGCCGTCGGCGAAGAAGCCGTCGGCGAAGAAACCGTCGTCGAAGGCCCCGGACCGCGCCGAGGAACGTGCCAAGGACCGGTCCGACGGCCAGAGCAAGGAGCGCGCCGCACGGTCCACGACGACCCGGCAGGGCCTGGTCGCCCCCGTCAGCGCCTCCCTGGGGACGCCCTACCGCAAGGCGGGCTCGTCCTGGTCGAAGGGCTACCACACCGGCGTCGACTTCCCCGTGCCCACGGGCACGTCCGTCAAGTCGGTCGCCTCGGGCAGCGTCGTCAGCGCGGGGTGGGGCGGTTCGTTCGGCTACCAGGTCGTGATCCGGCACGGCGACGGTCGCTACAGCCAGTACGCCCACCTGTCGGCGATCTCCGTGCGGGACGGGCAGACGGTGAGCGCGGGCCAGCGCATCGGCCGCTCCGGCTCCACGGGGAACAGCTCGGGCCCGCATCTGCACTTCGAGGTGCGGACGGGGCCCGGTTTCGGCTCGGACGTCGACCCCATCGCCTACCTGAGGGCCGGCGGCGTCAGGATCTGATGCGCCTGCGGTGCCGGTCCACGGTGGGCATCGCCACATACGGGATGCCGTAGAAGGCCGCGTAGGAGAGCGGGCGCTCCCCGCTCTCGTACGCGCCGTCCGGTCCGGCCTCGGCTTCACCGGCAACGGCACCGGCAACCGCAGGCACGGTCACCGGCACGTCCCCTGACGCACCTCGGCCGGCCCCGCCAGGATCACCGGCCCCGCCGCCCGTCGCCCTGGACGGCGCCGCCACGGCGACGGGCGGCTCACCCACGGTCTCGGGCAGCGACGCACCAACGGGCTCTGGAAACAGCGAGTCCACCGTCTCGGGAAGCAGCGATTCCACCGTCTCGGGAAGCAGCGAGTCCACCGACCCGGACAGCTCGCCTCCGCTTCCGGGCGGGCCGCCCACAGCCCCGGCCAAGGTGCCCACGCGCCCGGACCCGGCACTCACCGTCTCCGTCAAGGTGCCCACGCGCCCCGACTCGGCACCCACCGTCTCCGTCAAGGCGCCCACGCGCCCCGACTCGGCACCCACCGTCTCCAGCGGGCCCCGCACGCTCCCGGCCGGCTCCCCCGCGGGCCCGGGCAGCATCCCCGTCGCCCCGAGCGCCGTGTCCGCGGGAACCAGCCCCGTCCCGGCGACCTCCAGCCCGGCGACCTCCGGCCCGGCGGCTCCCGCACGTTCCGGCTGGGCGTGGGTGAGCCGTTCCGTCGTCAGCAGGATCAGGCCGCCCGCCGCCACCACGCCGCAGCTCAGGGCGAGCGCCGTGCCCGTCGTGCCGTAGCGGAAGGTTTCACCGAACATCGTGATGCCGACCGCGGCCGCCACCACCGGGTTCACCACCGTCAGCGTGGCCAGCGGCGCCGCGAGGCCGGCGCCCCGGTAGGAGGCCTGCGACAGCAGCATGCCGGCCGTGGCGAGGACGCCGATCACCGCGAGGGACGGCACGTCCGCCGCCGACACGCCGCCGGTCCAGTCGACCGCGACGGTCTTGGTGAACACCGAGGACATGCCGAACGCGATACCGGAGGCGGTCGCCAGCAGCGTGCTGCGGACCGCCGGGTGCCGGTGCGCGGCCCGGCCGGCGATCATCAGCGCCACGACCACACTCGCGGTGACCAGGGCCACGGCCACCCGCTCCGCCGTGTCGAGCGACTGCGCGTCGGACGCGGCGACCAGGGACAGCAGACCGGCGAGCCCCACCGTCGCCATGATCGCGCCCCGCCACGCCGTGGCACCCGCCTTGCGGCCGACGAACAGCGCCGCCATCGGCAGGGCCACCACGATGGTCAGTGCGCCGAGCGGCTGCACCAGACTGAGCGGACCGTACGCCAGCGCCACCACGTGCAGCAGACCACCGAGGCCGTTCAGCGCGACCGCCGCCCACCAGCCCGGCCGCCGCAGCGGCGCGTACTGCTCGCCCGGCGAGGACTCCGCCACCCGCTCCTGCACGATCGCCCCGCCCGCGTAGGCGAACGCGGACACCAGAGACAGCAGGACGGACAACGCGAGGGCGCTCATCGGCTGCTCCTCAGCGTCAGGCGGGGGCGCTCGGCCCGGCGCGGCGAAAGGTCGGCTTTCATGACCAACACCCTGCCGTGTCCGGGTCTTCCCGTCGTCGTCCCTGAGCACTCATTGGGTCCTACTGCCGATGGAGTACGAGGGGACCCCCATCATCCCCAGGGTGGGCGACCTTGGTCGGGGGGCACCGGGTCGCATCCCTTAGGGGTCTTGGTACTACTGCTCTCCGTGGACCTCGACCCCGGCCTTGCCGCGCTCCGCCCGCTCGGCGGCTACTTCGTACTGCGCACGGGAGAAGCGGCGGCGGGGCCTCTTCCCACTCTCGCACAGGCCTACGCCGCCGCGGCACCGGATGTGTACGGAAATCCCCTGATTTTCCGTGTCGGCAAAGTCGCGAACGCCCTGCGCGTCCCGGAGTTGCGCGTGGCGGCGTCGGTGGCCCACCTGGGACTCGCGGCCCGCCTCTGGTCCGTGGCGCTCGGCTGTGCCGCGCTCTACGGCCGGGTCCCCGACCTCGACCCGCGGCTGCTGCACTGGGACGCCGACGCCGCCGCCCCCGACGACCTGTGGCTGTCGGACGTACGACCGCTCCCCGGGGACGCGCCGGCCCTGGCAGACGCCGTCCTCCACGGCCACCTCGAACCCCTCTCGGCGGCCCTGCGCGCCCACCACCGCCTCGCCCCGGGCCTGCTGCGGGGCAACGCCGCCTCCGCCCTGGCGGGCGCCGCCCGGGAACTCGACCGCTGGGCCCGGCGGCACGGCCGTACGGACACCGCCGCCCGGGCCCGTTCCCTGGCCGCCGAACTCCTCGCGCACCCCCTGCTCGAAGGCGCCGGAACCCTCACCGGTACGGCCTTCCGGCGCCGCAGCTGCTGTCTGTACTACCGCGTGCCCGGCGGGGGCCTGTGTGGTGACTGTTGCTTCACACGGCCGCCTCGCTCTTCCCCACACGCCCCATCTGGGTGACCATGAAAGGGAACGGCCGCTGAGAGCAGGGAGTTGCGGGTGCGCGTCGGACTGCTGACCCGGGAGTACCCGCCGGATGTGTACGGCGGCGCAGGTGTCCATGTGGAGTTCCTCGCCCGGGAGCTCAGACCACTGGTCGACCTCGACGTGCACTGCTGGGGCGAGGGCCGCGCCGACGGCGTGCTGCGCCACCGCCCCTGGTCCACGCTCGACGGCGCCAACGACGCGTTGCGCACCTTCTCCGTCGACCTGGCCATGGCCGCCGCCCTGGAAGGCCGCGAGCTGGTCCACACCCATACTTGGTACGCCAACCTCGGTGGCCACCTCGCCAAGATGCTCTACGGCATCCCGCACGTGATGACCGCGCACTCCCTGGAGCCCCTGCGCCCCTGGAAGGCCGAGCAGCTCGGCGGCGGCTACGAGCTGTCGAGCTGGGCCGAGCGCACCGCCATCGAGGCCGCCGACGCGGTGATCGCCGTGTCGGGTGCCATGCGCGAGGACATCCTCGGCTGCTATCCGGCCCTGGACCCGGAGAAGGTCCACGTCATTCACAACGGCATCGACACGAGCCTGTACCGGCCCGACCACGGCACGGACGCCCTGGACCGGATCGGCCTCGACCGCTCCCGTCCGTACGTGCTGTTCGTCGGCCGCATCACCCGGCAGAAGGGCGTGCCCCACCTGCTGCGCGCGGTGCGCGACATCGACCCCGCCGCGCAGGTCGTGCTGTGCGCGGGCGCGCCGGACACGCCGGAGATCGACCAGGAGTTCCGCGAGCTGTTCGGGGAGCTGAGCCGGGTCCGCGACGGCGTCTTCTGGATCCCGAGGATGCTGCCGCGCCCGGAGGTGATCCAGCTCCTCACACACGCCGCCCTGTTCGTCTGCCCCTCGGTGTACGAGCCGCTCGGCATCGTGAACCTGGAGGCGATGGCCTGTGGCACGCCCGTGGTGGCCTCGGCGGTCGGCGGCATCCCCGAGGTCGTGGACGACGGCAGGACGGGCCTGCTCGTCCCGGCCGGCGACGGCTTCGAGGCGGGACTCGCCGGGGCCATGGACTCCGTACTGGGCGACCCGGAGGCCGCCCGGCGGATGGGCGAGGCCGGGCGGGAACGCGCGGTCGGCGAGTTCGGCTGGGACGCGGTGGCCCGCCGCACGGTCCGGCTCTACGAGGAGATCCTGAAACAGGCTTAGTACGAGCTGCTCAGGGGCAGGCATCGGGAAATCTGCGTGAGGGGAGCGGCCATGCGTCGTGGTGGTCCTTCGGTCCTGGGAATCGTGCTGGCGGGCGGAGAGGGCAAGCGTCTGATGCCCCTGACCGCGGACCGGGCGAAACCCGCGGTGACCTTCGGCGGTACGTACCGCCTGGTCGACTTCGTCCTGTCCAACCTGGTGAACGCCGACGTGCTGCGCATCTGCGTGCTGACGCAGTACAAGTCGCACTCGCTGGACCGGCACATCACCACCACCTGGCGGATGTCCAGCCTGCTCGGCAACTACGTCACACCCGTGCCCGCCCAGCAGCGCCTGGGCCCCCGCTGGTACCTGGGCAGCGCCGACGCGATCCTCCAGTCGCTGAACCTGATCTACGACGAGCGCCCCGAGTACGTGGCCGTCTTCGGCGCCGATCACGTCTACCGCATGGACCCCCGCCAGATGCTCACCCAGCACATCGACAGCGGAGCGGGCGTCACGGTGGCCGGGATCCGGGTGCCGCGCACCGAGTCCTCGGCGTTCGGCGTGATCACGCCGGGCTCGGACGGCCAGACGGTGGAGCGCTTCCTGGAGAAGCCGACGGACCCGCCCGGCCTGGCCGACGATCCCGAGATGGTCTTCGCCTCCATGGGCAACTACATCTTCACCACGAAGGCCCTCATCGAGGCGCTCCAGCGGGACGCGGAGGACGAGCACTCCGTGCACGACATGGGCGGCTCGATCCTGCCCCAGCTCACCGACCGGGGCGAGGCCGCGCTGTACGACTTCAGCGCCAACCACGTGCCCGGTGAGACCACCCGCGACCAGGGCTACTGGCGGGACGTCGGCACGCTGGACGCCTACTACGAGGCCCACATGGACCTGATCGCCGAGCGCCCGGCCTTCAACCTGTACAACCGCAGCTGGCCCATCTACACGCACTCGTACCAGCTCTCGCCGGCCCGCTTCAACGCCGGGGGCATCGCCAGCGAGTCCATCATCAGCGCCGGCTGCCTCATCCGCGGGCAGGTCACGCGGTCCGTGCTGTCGCCGGGTGTGGTGGTCGACCCGGGGGCCGTCGTGCAGGGGTCGGTGCTGCACGACAACGTGCACATCGGCCGGGGCGCGGTGGTGCGCGGCGCCGTGCTGGACAAGAACGTCGAGGTGCCGCCGGGCGCGACGATCGGCGTCAACCCGGAGCGCGACGCGGAGCTGTACACGGTGTCCAAGGGCGGCGTCATCGCCCTCGGGAAGGGGCAGCTCGTCACCTGACGAGGAGGGCCCGGGGGACTTTGTCCTGCCTCTGGACGAAGAACGGAATCCGTGATGTTGTCATGCCAACTCCTGTCCATGACAACGTTGTTATGGAGGTTCCGTGCGTACCGGACGCCTCAGAGCCCGACTCGCGTTACTCCTCGCCGCGCTCCTCGCCCTCACCGGCCTGACCGCGGCACCCGCCCTCGCGGACGACCCGGCCGAGATCCACGGCCTCAAGGGCGAGTACTACACGCACTCCGCCCCCGGCGCCTTCGACTTCCACACCCTCAAGGCGACGACCTTCGACCAGGACCTCGACTTCGACAACCTGGAGCCGCGCCTGACCTTCACCACCGGACAGTCCGACGACGTCAGCGTCCGCTGGACCGGCAGGATCGTCCCGGAGGAGACCGGCCCCCACACCTTCTCGATCATCGGCGACAACGGCTTCCGTCTCTGGATCGACGGGCAGCTCGCCATCGACCACTGGATCGACGACTGGGACCGCGAACAGACCGCGCAGCCCGTCGACCTGACCGCAGGCACGCCCTACGACATCAAGGTCGAGTACTTCGAGCACTACGGCGGCTCCAACCTGCACCTGCGCTGGACGCAGCCCGGCGGCGGCAAGGAACCCGTCCCGCAGTCGGCGTTCCGCCTCCCCGACGGCTTCGCCTACGACGGCGCCCTCGCGGCCACGGTCCAGTCCACCGGCCGCACCCTCAAGCTCGACTTCGCCCAGCCCCTCGCCGTACCCCAGCCGGGCTTCACCGACCACCTGCGCGCGGTGATCGGCGGCGCCGCATGGCCCCTGGGCGCGGCACGGCCGGACCCGTCCGATCCCACCTCGCTCCTGGTGACCCTCGACGAACCGGTCGTCGGCAACAAGACCGGCACGGCCCGCGGCAGCGCCGACGTCCGCTACGACGGGCAGGGCGGCCTCACCGACACCGACGGCAACGTTGTCAAGGAGTTCTGGAGCAGCGGTCCCAACCGCTCGACCTACCAGCTGCGCACCCGCTGGGCCGACGAGGTAGGACCCGGCAACGCCCTGCCCGAGTACCCGCGCCCGCAGCTGACCCGGGATGCCTGGCAGGGCCTCAACGGCCGCTGGCAGTTCGCCGCCGCCGAGCCGGGCGAGCAACCGCCCGTCGGCAGGACCCTGAAGGAGCGCATCCTCGTCCCGTACCCGGTGGAGTCCCAGCTCTCCGGCATCGAACGGCACGAGGACCGCATGTGGTACCGCCGCACCTTCACCGTCCCCTCCGACTGGCGGATCGGCTCCGGCCAGCGGCTCAAGCTCAACTTCGGCGCCGTCGACTGGCGCTCCGAGGTGTACGTCAACGGCACGAAGGTCGCCGAGCACGAGGGCGGCTACGACAAGTTCAGCGCCGACATCACCGACGCGCTCAAGCCCGGCCGCACCCAGGAGCTGATCGTCTACGACCCGACCGACGCCGCCTCCGGGGAGAACCCGCCGCTCGGCAAGCAGCGCCTGGACCCCAGCGGCATCTGGTACACCCCGTCCTCCGGCATCTGGCAGACGGTCTGGATGGAGCCGGTGGCCCGCGACCACGTGGACTCCCTGAAGCTCATCCCCGACGTGGCCGGCGAGAAGGTCACCGTGGAGGCCCGGGGCGTGCGGGACGGCGTACCGATCACGGCGACGGCGTACGACGGCCGGCGCGAGGTGGCCACCGCGAGCGGCCGCACCGGCAGCCCGCTGACCCTGACCGTCCGCGACCCGCACCTGTGGTCGCCCGACGACCCGTTCCTCTACGGCCTGAAGGTGAAGGTCGGCGCCGACCGGGTCGGCAGCTACTTCGGGATGCGCTCCATCGCCGTCGAGAAGGTGAACGGCGTCCCGCGCACCGTCCTCAACGGCGAGCCCGTCTTCATGATGGCCACCCTCGACCAGGGCTTCTGGCCGGACGGCCTGCACACCGCGCCCACCGACGAGGCCCTCGCCTACGACCTCAAGGCGCACAAGCGGCTCGGCTTCAACTCCGTCCGCAAGCACATCAAGGTCGAGCCGGACCGCTGGTTCTACTGGGCCGACCGGCTCGGGCTGCTGGTGTGGCAGGACATGCCCGCGATGACGGCCGGGGTGAACCCGAGCGCCACCTCCCGCGCCCGCTACGAGCGCGAGCTGAAGGAGATGATCGACGAGCACGCCAGCAGCCCGTCGGTCGTCATGTGGGTGACCTTCAACGAGGGCTGGGGCCAGTACGACGTGGGCCGGATAGCCGAGCAGGCCAAGGCGTGGGACCCCACCCGGCTCGTCAACGGCCAGTCCGGGCTGAACCTAGGAGCCGACGGCGGCACCGGCGACATCATGGACGAGCACGGCTACCCGAGTCCGGCCCTGCCGCCCCGGCCCGACGGCGAGCGCGCCCTGGTCAGCGGCGAGTACGGCGGCCTGGGCCTCGCGGTGCCCGGCCACGCCTGGTCGGTCCAGCAGTCGTACGTCGACGTCGACCCGGCCACCTACACGGACGACTACCTGGCGAAGCTGGACGAGGTCCGCGCGCTGGTCTGCCGGGGCGGTAACGGGGCCGTGTACACCCAGATCGCGGACGTCGAGGGCGAGCTGAACGGCTTCCTCACGTACGACCGGGCCGTGCTGAAACCGGACACGGCCCGGCTGAAGGCAGCCCACCGGGCGCTGATCCATGACGCCTCCCGGGTGACTCCTGCGGGGTGCCCGGCGCCGCAACCTGTGCTGGACTGACCTCACATGCACCATAAGTCCCGCCCCTCTCACCGGGGCGGGACTTAATCTGCTGTTAACTGTACGTAGCGTGATCGTACTTGACCGTAATCGGCTGGGAGCGATTGACTGCTGGCCCACCCGTCGTCGACGCGAGGCAAGCCCTTGACTGCTGACCTGCTCGCTCCTCTCGACCTGGCGTTCTGGAACATCGAGTCCGCGGACCACCCGATGCACCTCGGCGCGCTCGGGATCTTCTCGGCCCACTCGCCCGCCGCCGGCGCCCACGCGGCCGACCTGCTCGCGGCCCGGGCCGCCGGCGTGCCCGGACTGCGGATGAGGATCCGCGACGTGTGGCAGCCGCTGCCCTCCGCGCTGCGCCGGCCCCTGGCCTTCGGCGGCGCGGCCCGCGAACCCGACCCGGACTTCGACCCCCTCAACCATGTGCGACTGCACGCCCCGACCGCCGACTTCCACACCGTCGCGGGCCGGCTCATGGGACGTCCGCTGAGGCGGGGCCGGCCGCCGTGGGAGGCCCATGTGCTGCCCGGCGAGGACGGGGTCTCCTTCGCGGTGCTGTTCAAGTTCCACCACGCCCTGGCCGACGGGCTGCGGGCGCTGACCCTCGCCGCGGGTGTCATGGACCCGATGGACATGCCCGCGCCCCGGCCCCGCCCCGCCGAGCCCCCGCGCGGCCTGCTGCCGGACGTGCGCGACCTGCCCGGGATGGTGCGCGGCGCCCTGTCCGACGTGGGCCGGGCCCTGGACATCGGCGCCTCCGTCGCCCGCTCCTCCCTCGACGTGCGCTCCACCCCCGCCCTCACCTGCGAGCCGAGCGGCACCCGCCGCACCGCCGGAGTGCTGCTCGACATCGACGACGTGCACCGCGTCCGCAAGACCGTCGGCGGCACCGTCAACGACGTCCTGATCGCGGTCGTCGCGGGCGCGCTGCGCCGCTGGCTGGACGAGCGTGGCGACGGCAGCGAGCACGTCGCGCCCCGCGCCCTGATCCCCGTCTCCAAGCGCCGCCCGCGCACCGCGTACCCACAGGGCAACCGGCTCTCCGGTTACCTGATACGGCTTCCGGTGGACGACCCGGACCCGCTGGCCCGCCTCGCCTCGGTCCGCACCGCCATGGACCGCAACAAGGACGCCGGCCCCAACCGGGGCGCGGGCGCCGTCGCCCTGCTCGCCGACCACGTCCCGGCCCTGGCCCACCGGCTGGGCGGGCCCCTGGTCGGCCAGGCGGCCCGGCTCTGGTTCGACATCCTGGTCACCAGCGTGCCCCTGCCCAGCCTCGGCCTGAAGCTCGGCGGCAACCCGCTCACCGCCGTCTTCCCGTTCGCCCCGCTGGCCCCCGGCCACTCCCTGGCGGTGGCGGTCTCCACGTACCGGGGGAGCGTCCACTACGGGCTCGTCGCCGACGGCCATGCCGTGCCGGACCTCGACCGGCTCGCGGCGGCCGTCACGGAGGAGGTGCGCACGCTGATCGCCGCCTGCCGGTCCTGAATCGGGTGGGTTTGGCGGTGTGGCCCGCCGCTCGCGTAAAATTCGCCCTTCGAAAGCGGGCGCGACCGGCGCGCCACCACAGCAGAGCAGGGAACGACAGCGGCGATGACGGTGACAGAGGACGGCCCGCAGGCCATGGACGAGGCGAGCGGGCTCTCGTACGGACCCGGCATCGACCCGGAGCGGCTGGCCGTCTGCCTCAGCGTGCTCGAGGAACTCGACAAGCTGGAGATCGACCACCCGGACGCCGTCGCCGTGCGCCGGGCCACCGCGGGCGTCTACCGCACGGTCAAGCAGCGCCGCCGCCAGGAGCGCCGGGCCGCCAAGACCGCCCACGACAAGGCGGTCACGGAGGCCACGGCGACCGGCTCCGCCCAGCGCATCGACGACGAGACCGAGGGCCTGCTGCCCTCCTCGCGCACGGAGGAAGGCAGGATCGCGGGGATACTCCAGCGCCCGCGCTCCTGCTACACCTGTAAGACCCGCTATGTGGAAGTCGACTACTTCTACCACCAGCTCTGTCCGGACTGCGCCCGCGTGAACCGCGAGAAGCGCGACGTCCGGGCCGACCTCAGCGGCAAGCGCGCCCTGCTCACCGGCGGCCGCGCCAAGATCGGCATGTACATCGCGCTCCGGCTGCTGCGCGACGGCGCGCACACCACGATCACCACGCGCTTCCCGAAGGACGCCATCCGCCGCTTCAAGGCGATGGACGACTCCGCGGACTGGATGCACCGCCTGGAGGTCGTCGGCATCGACCTGCGCGACCCGGCCCAGGCCGTGGCCCTCGCGGAGCAGGTCGCCGAGGCGGGCCCGCTCGACATCCTCGTCAACAACGCGACCCAGACCGTCCGCCGCCTGCCCTCCGCCTACGCGGCGCTGGTCGAGGGCGAGAGCGCCCCGCTGCCCGCCGGCGAGCTGCCCGCCCACCACGTCATCGGCGCGTTCAACTCCGGCGCGGTCGACGGCCTGGCCGCGCTGCCCCTCGGTACCAGCGGCCTCGACGCCCAGCAGGTCGCCGATCTCGCCCTGGTCGCGGGCAACGCCAGCGTCGAGCGGCACCTCGACGGCACGGCGATCGACGCGGGCGGGCTGGTGCCCGACGTCGTCGACTCCAACACCTGGGTGCAGACGATCGAGCAGATCTCCCCGGTGGAGCTGCTGGAGACCCAGCTGTGCAACTACACGGCGCCGTTCATCCTGATCAGCCGGCTCCGTCCGGTGATGGCCGAGGCCGCGAAGAAGGCGGCGAGCGGACGCGCGTACGTCGTGAACGTCTCGGCGATGGAGGGCGTGTTCGGCCGCGGCTACAAGGGCGCGGGGCACCCGAACACGAACGCCGCGAAGGCCGCGATGAACATGGTGACGCGGACCAGCGCGCAGGAGATGTTCCAGACCGACGGGATCCTGATGACCTCGGTCGACACGGGGTGGATCACGGACGAGCGGCCTCACTACGACAAGCTGCGGCTGGCCGAGGCGGGGTTCCACGCGCCGCTCGATCTGGTCGACGGTGCGGCCCGGGTCTACGACCCGATCGTGCGGGGTGAGGCCGGGGAGGATCTGTACGGGGTCTTCCTGAAGGACTACGCGCCGGGGAAGTGGTAGGGGCTGCGGCTGTGGGCTGAGGGGGGCGGCAGTCCTGATCGGTGGAACGATGAGTTCTTGCGGGCTGCCGGGTCAGTACGGACATGACTGCAACGAACACGCCGCCTGTCGTCTCCCGTCGGGAGTGGCTGGCCGCGATCGACACCCTGCGCACCCGGGAGAAGGCGCACACCCGGGAGGGCGACGCCATCGCCGCCGCCCGGCGCCGCCTGCCCATGACCGAGGTGGACCCCTCGACCCCGCTCGTCGGAGCCAAGGGGCCCGTCCCCTTGACCGACGTCTTCGAGGGCCGCACCCAGCTGTTCGTGTCGTATCACATGTGGCATGACGGCCGCCCCGCCGCCGAGCAGTGTGAGGGGTGCACCTTCTTCACCGGCCAGGTCCGTGAACTGTCCTATCTGCACCAGCGGGACGTCACTTTCGCCGTCTTCTGCCAGGGGCCCTACGAGGAGTCGGACCGCTACCGCCGGTTCATGGGCTGGGAGCTGCCCTGGTACTCCGTACCCGCCGAGTCTCACGAACGGCTCGTCGCCGGTCGCCACTTCGGGATGAAGGCGTGCTACCTCCGGGACGGGGACCGTGTCTACGAGACGTACTGGACCACCGGCCGCGGCGTCGAACCCATGGCGCCGTCGTACGGCATCCTGGACATGACCGTCTACGGGCGGCAGGAGACCTGGGAGGACTGCCCGCCGGGCCGGCCGCAGCCCTACGAGACCCGCGGTCAGCAGTTCCGCGAGGACGGGCGGCCGACCGCGCAATGGGCACGGATCGCCGCCGGGCACGACGACGGCCTCACCGACGGACAGTCCGGCCCGGGCAGCTCGGGCTGCTGCTCCTGAAGCCGGACCGCGACCGCCCGTCGGCGGGCGGTCGCGGTCTGCGCAACCGTCTGGAAACCGCCGGTGCGGACGTACACCGTTCGGGTGATCCGTAAAAGCGTCCTTCCGCGGGCAAATCGGAGCGTAAACCCGAGCTGAACACGGGATGACGCGCGATCGTTACCGCTTGTTTTCAGCCCCATCGAGCGGGGGGCCGCTCATTTGGTTAGTCTGAGGCGGACGGGCAGCAGGACGGGACCCACACCCACGGTCCGTCATGGGACAAGCCGGTACACCACGGCCTGCGCTCCCGCGAGTTACCGGCGCCACCGCGTCCGAACTGCATTTGGCATCAGACCCGAGCGGGCGTCAGGCGCAGAGCAGGACGGCGCACACGTCCCGAGGGTGACCGACACATAAGGAGTGCGCGGTGACACCGGAGAAGACGAATCGCGAGCAACGCCCCAAGGAACGCACCGAGCGCAAGGGCCGCCGGTCCGACGAGCTCGGCAGCCTCGACGTGTGGGCCCGCTCGGCCCCCATCCGCCTCGCGGGCTACGAGGAGGACCTCGCCGAGCCCCACATCCTGCCCAGCGTCGACTGAGCGGGCGCGGCCCCTCCACGTTCTCCGGGCGCATGGGCGTGCCAGACTCACGCCCATGCTGATCAGGGAAGCGACGGCTGACGACTGGCCGTGCATCTGGCCGTTCTGGCACCGCATCGTCGCCGCGGGCGAGACCTACGCATGGGACCCGGGAACCTCCGAGGAGGAGGCCCGGGTCCTGTGGATGAATCCGGCGAAAACCGTCTACGTCGTCGAGGACGACAGCGGCAGTGTCGTCGCCTCCGCTTACCTCACCCCGAACTACGGTGGCCCCGCCGCCCGCATCGCCAACGCCGGCTTCATGGTCGACCCGGACCAGGGCGGCCGGGGCTACGGCCGTGCCCTCGCCGAACACCTCCTGACCGAGGCCGGGGCCGCCGGCTACCGGGGCATGGTGTTCAACGCCGTCGTCGAGACCAACCCGGCCGTGAAGCTGTGGACCTCCCTCGGCTTCACGATCCTCGGTACGGTGCCCGACGCGTTCGAACACCCCCGGCACGGCCTGGTGGGGCTGCACATCATGTACCGGGCGCTCTAAAGCATCAGGACATCGGAGGGTTCCATGGCCGGGTTTCGGGTGAGGCCCCTGGACGCGGGCAGCTGGCCGGACTTCGCCGGTCTGGTCGAGCGGCACAACGGCGTGTGGGGCGGCTGCTGGTGCATGGCCTTCCACCCCGAGGGCCTGAGCCGCACCAAGGATCCCGAAGAGAACCGCGCCCGGAAGGAGAGCCGGGTCCGCGAGGGCGGCGCGCACGCCGCCCTCGTCTACGACGGCCGGGTCTGCGTCGGCTGGTGCCAGTTCGGGCCGGCGCCCGAACTGCCCCGCATCAAGCACCGGCGGGCCTACGAGAAGGACCTCGGCGCCCTTCCGGACTGGCGGATCACCTGCTTCTTCGTCGATCGCGCCCACCGCCGCCAGGGCGTGGCCGCCGCAGCCCTCGACGGAGCCCTCCAGGAGATCGCACGCCTCGGCGGCGGAACCGTGGAGGGCTACCCCGAGGACGCCGAGGGCCGGTCGGTCTCCGCGTCGTTCCTCTACACCGGCACGGTGACCCTGTTCGAGAGCCACGGCTTCGAGCGGAACCGGCGCCTCGGCAAGCACCACTGGGTGGTCGGCAGGACGGTCCCCCGGGCGGAGGTCAGGGACGGACGTACGGCCGCGTCATGATCTCCATGTTGTGGCCGTCCGGGTCGTCGAAGTAGGCGCCCCGGCCGCCGAAGAGGTCGTTGACCCTGCCCGGCTCGGTGTGGCTCGGGTCGGCGTAGTAGGTGACCCCCAGCGCCTCCAGCCGGGCGATCATGGTGTCGAACTGCTCCTCGGGCACGAGGAACGCGTAGTGCTGCCCCTGGATCGGCTCGTCGGACTTCTCGTAGTAGTCGAGGGTCACGCCGTTGCCCAGGTCGACGGGCAGGAACGGCCCGAAGGGGGCGCCCACCTCCAAGCCCAGGACCGCCGCCAGGAACTCCGCCGACAGCCGGCGGTCCGAGGCGTAGACGGCGGTGTGGTCGAGGCGGGCGACAGTGGCCGGCGGTTCGGGTGCGTGCGGTGCGTGGGACATGAGTGTGAAACGTCTCCGGTTCTCGGGTCCTTGATGAAACGCCGCAGTGGCGCAAGGGGGATGAGGAAACACGGAGACGGGAGGCGGGGCTCGTACCCTCTCCGGCTCTCGGCGGGGCCCGCGCGGGGTCGCCCCCGCCGCGCTCACGCCGAGGCCGGGCGCCTCACTCGTGCATGGCCTACGGCCGACCCGGCAGTCACCCGGCCGACTCTAGTTCATCGGCGCCGTACGCCGCCACGGATTGCGTTCCTGCAACTGCTCGGCCACTTCCAGGAGTTGGTACTCCGTGCCGGGGCGTCCCACCAGCTGTACGGCACAGGGGGCGCCGGAGGGGAGGGTTCCGCAGGGGACCGACATCGCGGGCCAGCCGGTCAGGTTCCACGGGGGCGTCAGGGGCGAGTAGTTCGTGTTCGCCAGGACATTGCTCAGCCAGCCCCGCTCGTGCCAGGGCCCGGCCTTCGGGGAGCGGCGGGCGAGCGCGGGCGTGAGCAGCACGTCGTGGTCGGCGAAGAACGGCTCCAGTCGCCGGCGCAGCTGCTCCCGGGCAGCCCCGGAGCGCGCCCTGTCCAGGAAGAGCCGGCCGAGTCCGGCGTGGACCCGGGTACGCCGGGTCAGCAGATGTGCGTCGAGGTGCCGGGCGTCCGCGGCGGTGCCCGCCGTCCAGTGGACGAGTGAGGTCACGGCGAGCGACATCGGGTAGGGCGGGTCGGCGCGCCGGACCTGGTGACCCGCCTTCATCAGCACCCCGGCCGCCTCCCGCGCGGCCGCCGTGTACGGCCGGCTGACGGTGACGCCGGCCAGCGGACTGCGCAGCGACACGGCGACCCTCAGGGGGCCGGCCTCGGAGCGGAGGGCGGGCTCGTCGCCGGCGAGCACCGAGAGCATCAGGCGGGCGTCCTCGACGGTCGTGGCGAGCGGTCCGTTCTCCGACATACCGAACCAGTCGCTGTCCCCGGCACCCGTCGGGACCACTCCGTGTCCCGGCTTGATGGTGACGAGGCCGCAGTTGGCGGCCGGTATGCGCAGGGAACCCATGCCGTCGTTGCCGAGCGCGATCGGCACCATCCCGGCGGCGACCGCGGCGGCGCTGCCGCCCGACGAACCGCCCGCCGAGCGCGTCGGGTCCCAGGGGTTGCGGGCGGTGCCCAGCACACCGTCCGTCGTGCCGAAGACACACAGCTCGGGCACGTTCGTCAGCCCCACGACCACCGCGCCCGCCGCCCGCAGTCTGGCCACCGTCACATGGTCCCGGTCGGCCGGGGTGTCCGGTGTCGCGGCCGAGCCGACGCGGGTGGACTCGCCGCGCACGGCGAGGTTGTCCTTGACGGCCACGGGCACACCGGCCAGGGGCAGACGGTCGAAGTAGCCGCGTGCGGCCACCTCGTCGGCCTCGGCGAGCGCCGCCTCGGCGCGCACGGCGCGGAAAGCCCCGACACGGCCGTCGAGCCGCTCGATCCGCGCGAGGTGCTCGGCGGCCACCTCGCGCGGGGTGACCCGCTTCTCGCGTACGGCGGCGGATATCTCGGCGGCGGTGCGGCCGGCCCAGCTGGTCACGGAGGCTCCTCGGCATGGAAGGGACGGGCTTACTGGCGAGTACGTAGGGAGAACTGTGCACCGGCCGGAGGCGCACGTCGAGGCCCTCAGCGCAGGTGGCGTGCGAAGAAGGCCTCGGTGAGGTCCATCGAGGCCGGCCACCTCGGCCCGAAGGTGTGTCCCTCACCGGCGTGGGTGCGCAGTTCCACGTCCTTGCCCGCCTTCTCGAACGCGGCGGCGACCTGCTGTGACCAGCGGGGAGGGCAGGTGTCGTCCGCCGTGCCGTGCTGGATCAGCAGCGGTTCGGTGACACGGTCGACGTACGTCAGGGGCGACACGGCGCGCCAGAACGCCGGGTTCTTCTCGGGTGTGCCGTGCCTCTCCTCGATCTGGGCCACGACGGGATCGCCGTCGGGCCGCTGGAAGTGGTCGATGTTCTCCTCCGGTCGGGCGCTCACCGGCGCGTACGCCACCGCGGCGTCGAACAGGCCGGGCGCCACGACCAGCGTGTTGTACACGACCCCGCCGCCCATCGACCGGCCGAACAGGCCGATCCGGTCGCCGTCGATCTCCGGGCGCCCGGAGTCCCGCAGAGCCAGGGCCGCGCCGATGACGTCCTCGGTGTAGCCGAGGCGGAGGTCGACGTCGTTGTCCGGGTCGTCGTCGGAGCGGGCGTGGTTGCGGTAGTCGGTGTGCAGGACGACGTAGCCGCCGCGGGCCAGGCGGTCCTGCTCCCGGGGCATGCCCTGGCCGCTGACGTAGACGTCCGGGGCGATGTACCCGTGCGCCAGCACGAGCGCCGGGAACGGGCCCTTGCCCTCCGGGATGTTCATGATCCCGGAGACGGTCAGACCGTTCGCCTCGTAGGTCACCGCGTACCGCGTGTAGGCCGGGGTCCGGTCGAGCACGTTCCCGAGCCGCAGCCCGGATCCGGTGTGCTCGCGCCGCATCAGCGCGGGGAGGGAGACGGGGTCGGCCGGGGCGGGGGAGGGCGTGGTGCGGGGGCGCTCGCTCGTGGCCCGGGTGGACGTCGGAGAGACCTCGGGCGCGCTTTCGACCCCGCCGCCGGTACAGCCGATCGCGACGGCCGCCAGCAGTCCGGCGGTGACCCAGGCCGTGCCCCGCAGCCGCATACGGCCCATTCTCGCCCTGCGGGAGACGCACGTCACATTCCGCGATGTCACATCGGGCCGGGCCGCCGACTCATAAGGGCGTAAGCATCGACAACGACACAGGAGTTCACCATGAACGCGCGTCTGGACGTCTTCGCCATCCCGAGCGCCGGCAAGGTCATGAAGCAGTTCATGTCCCTGGGGCGGCTGGTCGTGGAGTCTCCGCTGCCGGCCGCCACCCGGGAGCTGGTCTCGCTCCGGGTGAGCCAGATCAACGGCTGCGCGGTCTGCATCGACATGCACACCAAGGAGGCCGCGGCGGCGGGTGAGACCTCCGTGCGCATCAACCTGGTCGCCGCGTGGCGGGAGGCCACGGTCTACACCGACGCCGAGCGGGCCGCGCTCGAGCTGGCCGAGCAGGCGACCCGGATCGCGGACGGCGCCGGCGGGGTGCCGGACGAGGTGTGGGAACGGGCCGCCAAGCACTACGACGAGGAGCAGCTCGTCGCGCTGGTGACCCTGATCGCCTTCATGAACACGGCGAACCGGCTGAACGTCGTCCTCCAGCAGCCGGCGGGCGACTACCAGCCCGGTCAGTTCAAGTAGCGGCGCCACCTCGGGCCCTGGGGACTGTTCCTCAGGGCCCGAGCTGTGCCCGCAGCCACTCCTCCACCTCGCCCACGTGCGCGGCCGCCGCCGTGCGGGCCGCCTCCGGGTCGTGGGCGGCCAGGGCGCGGTGGATCGCGGCGTGTTCGCGGCGGGTGCGGGCGAAGGCGCCCTCCTCCTGGTAGCCGCGCCAGACACGGGCGCGGAACGTCCGCGACGACAGCCCCTCCAGGATCGCGGCCATGGTCTCGTTGCCCGCGGCCAGCGCGATCTCGCGGTGGAAGGCCAGGTCGTGGGCGAGGATCTCCTCCGGATCGTCCGTGGCGTTCATCGCCGCCAGGTGCTTCTCGACCTCGGCCAGCTGGTCCGCGGTGATCCGGGCGGCGGCCAGTGCCGTCGCCGTCGACTCCAGGATCCGCCGGATCTCCAGCAGCTCCACCAGACGCGGGCCGCGCGACAGGTCCGCCACGACCCCGAAGGTCTCCAGCAGGTCGCCGGCCTCCAACTGCGTGACGTAGATGCCCGATCCGTGCCGCGCCTCCAGCACGCCCAGCACCGTGAGCGCGCGGATCGCCTCCCGCATCGAGCTGCGGGACATGCCGAGCTGGGCGGCCAGATCACGTTCGGTCGGCAGCCGCTGGCCCGGCTCCAGCCGGCCCTCACCGATCATCGCCTTGATCCGCTCGATGGCGCGCTGCGTCACGGTGCCCTTCTGCGGGGCTGTCTCGTCGTCCACGCCATTCCTCCGATCACCGGCTGCGGCGCAGTCTAATCGCCGATGTGGTCGGACCACTATGCGCCAGAAGCGCGAAAAACTGGCGTCGTAGGGTGTTCCGGTGGGCGAGTGGTCTGATAAGTATGCGGGCATCTGCTGGAAGACCGGTCGATGGGAGGGCCTCAGATGCCCGGAAGCACAGCCCGCAAGCGGAACAGGTCCCGGATCCTCGGCACGGTGGCCCTGGCCGCCGGCGCCTCCCTCCTGCTCGCCGCGTGCGGCAGCACCAAGGACACCGGCGCCTCCAGCGCCGGCGGCGGCGACGGCAGCGGCAAGGTCGGGGTCGTCCTGCCCCTGCTGACCTCGCCGTTCTGGCAGTCGTACAACGACTACGTGCCGAAGATGGCGAAGTCCGAGGGCGTGGACGCGATGAAGACCGTCAACTCCAACAGCGACCCCTCGCAGCAGATCACCGACATCAACAACCAGCTCAACCAGGGCGTCAAGGGCCTGGTCGTCGCGCCGCTGGACAGCGCCGCCATCGAGGCGGGACTCGACCAGGCCGAGCGCAAGGGCGTGCCGGTCGTCGCCGTGGACGTGGCGCCCGACAAGGGCAAGGTCGCGATGGTGGTCCGGGCGAACAACGTGGCGTACGGCGAGAAGGCCTGCCGGTACCTCGGCGAGCACATCACCTCCGGCAAGGTCGTGCAGATCATGGGCGACCTCGCCTCGGTCAACGGCCGCGACCGCTCCGAGGCGTTCCGCGCCTGCGTGAAGAAGAACTTCCCGAAGCTGAAGGTCCTGGAGATCCCCGCCAAGTGGGAGTCCGACGCGGCGGCCTCGAAACTCGACACCCTCCTCAACGCCAACCCCGACCTCAAGGGCATCTACATGCAGGCGGGCGGCGTCTACCTCGCGCCCACCCTCCAGACCCTCAAGTCCAAGGGAATGCTGAAGAAGGCCGGGCAGCCGGGCCACATCGCCATCGTCTCCAACGACGGCATCCCGCAGGAGTTCGACGCGATCCGCAAGGGCGAGATCGACGCGACCGTCTCGCAGCCCGCCGACGCCTACGCCAAGTACGGCATGTACTACATCAAGGCGGCGATGCAGGGGAAGACGTTCAAGCCGGGCCCGACGGACCACGACTCGACCATCGTGAAGCTGCCCAGCGGCATCCTGGAGGACCAGCTGCCCGCGCCGCTGGTGACGAAGGACAACGTCGACGACCCCAAGCTCTGGGGCAACACGGTCGAATGAGCACCCCACTGGCTGAAGCGCGGGGCGTCGTCAAGCGGTACGGCCCCACCACCGCCCTCGCCGACGGGCAGCTCACCGTGCTGCCGGGCGAGTCCCACGCCCTCGTCGGGCGCAACGGCGCCGGCAAGTCGACCCTCGTCAGGATCCTCACCGGCCTTCAGGCCCCCGACGAGGGCACCGTCCGCTTCGACGGCGACCCCGCGCCCCCGCTCACCGACCGCGACGCCTGGCGCCGCAAGGTCGCCTGCGTCTACCAGCACCCGACGGTCGTCCCCGAACTGACCGTCGCCGAGAACCTGTTCATCAACCGGCAGCCGCTCCGGCGCGGGTTCATCAGCTGGCGGCGCCTGCAGACCGAGGCGTCCCGGCTCCTCGACACCTGGGACGTGCGCGTCGACCCCGGCGCCCGCACCGCCGACCTCAAGGTCGAGGACCGGCAGATGGTGGAGATCGCCCGGGCCCTCAGCTTCGGCGCCCGCTTCATCATCCTCGACGAACCCACCGCCCAGCTCGACAACCGCGAGATCGAGCGGCTGTTCACGCGCATGCGCGCCCTGCAGGACTCGGGCGTCACCTTCCTGTTCATCTCCCACCACCTCCAGGAGGTGTACGAGGTCTGCCAGACCGTCACGGTCCTGCGCGACGCCCGCTGGATCACGACCGCGCCGGTCGCCGACCTGCCCCGCCAGGCCCTGGTGGAGGCCATGGCGGGGGAGACGATCGCCGAACAGGCCGAGCGGCTGCGGACCGTAGCGGCCGCCGGGCCCGTCCTCCTCGACGTCCGCGGCCTCACCTCGCCCGCGTACGAGAACGTCGACCTCACCGTCCGCCGCGGCGAGGTCGTCGGACTCGCCGGATCCAGCGCCAGCGGCAAGATCGAACTCGCCGAGTCGTTCACCGGACTGCACACCCCCACCGGCGGTACGGCCCGGATCGACGGCGCCCCGCTGCCGTTCGGCGACGTCCAGGCGGCGCTGAAGGCCGGTGTCGGCTTCGTCCCCCGCGACCGGCACGACGAGGGCCTGGTCTTCGGCATGTCCATCGGCGACAACGCCACCCTCAGCGTCCTGGACCGGCTCGGCCGGTTCGGTTTCGTCGGCACCGACCGCAAGCGCGGTGTCGCCACGGCGCTGATCGAACGCCTCGACATCCACGCTCAGGGCCCCGACCAGCCCGTCTCGGACCTGTCCGGCGGCAACGCGCAGAAGGTCGTCATGGCCCGGGCCCTCGCCTCCGACCCACGGCTCCTCGTCCTCGTCAACCCGACCGCGGGCGTCGACGTGAAGTCCAAGGAGTCCCTGCTCGCCCGGGTGGACAGCGCCCGCGAGGACGGCACCGCCGTGCTAGTGGTCTCCGACGAACTCGACGACCTCAGGCGCTGCGACCGGGTCCTCGTCCTCTTCCACGGCCGTGTCGTCGCCGAGCACCCGGCGGGCTGGCGCGACCACGAGCTCATCGCCTCCATCGAAGGAGTGGACCATGGCTGAGACCAAGGCGGCCCCGCCGCTCGCGCCCGCGCGAGTCACCGACCCGCGCGCCGCCAAGGCCGTCCTCCTCCGCCGCGCCCGCGAACTCGCCCTCGTGCCCGCCCTGTTGCTGCTCCTCGTGCTCGGCGCGGTGGTCAACGACTCGTTCCTCACCGAGCGGAACATCGTCTCGATCCTCGGCGCCTCGGCCGCCCTCGCGATGGTCGTGCTCGCCGAGTCCCTCGTGCTCATCACCGGCAAGTTCGACCTGTCCCTGGAATCGGTCGTCGGCATCGCACCCGCCGTGGGCGCCCTGCTCGTCCTGCCCGCCGCCCAGTCCGGCTGGGGCACCGAACTCCCCGCCGCCCTCGCCCTGTTGGCGATCCTGGTCGCGGGCGCGGCCGTCGGTGCCTTCAACGGCGTCCTGGTCGTGAAGTTCAAACTCAACGCGTTCATCGTGACGCTCGCCATGCTGATCGTGCTGCGCGGCCTGCTGGTCGGCGCGACCAAGGGCAAGACGCTGTTCGGGATGCCCGACAGCTTCTACTCGCTGGCGACCACCACCTTCCTCACCGTGCCGCTGTCCGTGTGGCTCGCCGCGATCTCCTTCGCCGTCGCCGGGCTGGTCCTGAAGTACCACCGCGTCGGCCGCGCCCTGTACGCCATCGGCGGCAACGCGGACGCGGCCCGGGCGGCGGGCATCCGCGTGGAGCGCGTCATGCTCGGCGTGTTCGTCGTCGCGGGTGTCCTCGCCGCCGTCGGCGGCATCATGCAGACCGGGTACGTCGGCGCGATCAGCGCCAACCAGGGCCAGAACATGATCTTCACCGTGTTCGCGGCCGCGGTGATCGGCGGCATCGCCCTCGACGGCGGCAAAGGCACCATGTTCGGCGCCCTGACCGGCGTACTCCTTCTGGGCGTCGTCCAGAACCTGCTCACCCTGGCCCAGGTGCCGTCGTTCTGGATCCAGGCCATCTACGGCGGGATCATCCTGGTCGCCCTCATGATCGCCCGGGTCACCACGGGCCGCGCCCAGGACTGACCCGCCCGACTCCGCAACCGACCCGAAAGGCCCCCTGTGTCCCCGACGCCCGCCCGCATCATCGCGGTCGACACCCACGACATCCGCTTCCCCACCTCGCGTGAGCTCGACGGCTCCGACGCGATGAACCCGGACCCCGACTACTCGGCGGCCTACGTCGTCCTGCGCACCGACGCGGCCGACGGGCACGAGGGGCACGGATTCGCCTTCACCATCGGGCGGGGCAACGAGGTGCAGGTCGCCGCGATCGACGCGCTGCGCGGACACCTGATCGACCGCTCCGTCGACGACCTGTGCGCGGACCCGTCCACCCTGAACCGCGACCTGATCGGCGACAGCCAGCTGCGCTGGCTCGGCCCCGAGAAGGGCGTGATGCACATGGCGATCGGCGCGGTCGTCAACGCCGTGTGGGACCTGGCCGCCAAGCGCGCCGGCCTGCCGCTGTGGCGGCTGCTCGCCGAGGCCGACCCCGAATGGCTGGTCCGCCAGGTCGACTTCCGCTACCTCACCGACGCCCTCACCCCCGAGGAGGCCCTGACTCTCCTGCGCCGGGGCAGACAGGGCGCCGAGGAGCGCACGGCCCGGCTGCTGGAGCGCGGCTACCCGGCCTACACCACCTCGCCCGGCTGGCTCGGCTACGACGACGAGAAACTCACGCGGCTCGCGGCCCGTGCCGTCGCCGACGGCTTCCGGCAGATCAAGCTCAAGGTCGGCGCCGACCTCGACGACGACATCCGCCGCTGCCGGGTCGCCCGGTCCGTCATCGGCCCGGACGTCCGCATGGCCGTCGACGCCAACCAGCGCTGGGACGTCGACGAGGCGATCCGCTGGACCAAGGCCCTCGCCGAGTTCGACCCGTACTGGATCGAGGAGCCCACCAGCCCCGACGACATCCTCGGCCACGCGGCGATCCGCCGGGCCGTCGCCCCCGTGAAGGTCGCCACCGGCGAGCACGTGCACAACCGGATCGTCTTCAAACAGCTCCTCCAGGCCGGCGCGCTGGACGTCGTGCAGATCGACGCGGCCCGCGTCGGCGGCGTCCCGGAGAACCTCGCGATCCTGCTGCTCGCGGCCAAGTTCGGCGTCCCGGTCTGCCCGCACGCGGGCGGCGTCGGCCTGTGCGAACTCGTCCAGCACCTGTCGATGTTCGACTACGTGGCCCTGACCGGAACCACCGAGGACCGGGTCATCGAATACGTCGACCATCTGCACGCCCACTTCCTCGACCCGGTCGTCATCAGCGAAGGTCGTTACACGGCACCCACCGCGCCGGGCTTCTCGGCCGCCATGCGGCCCGAGTCGCTGGCGCGGTACACCTACCCGGGCGGCGAGTTCTGGGCCGCCGACCTCGACAAGCAGAAGAAGGGTCGGGCTGCATGAGCGACTTCGAGGGCATCAGGGCCCTGGTGACGGGCGGCGCCTCCGGCATCGGCCGGGCGACCGCGGAACTCCTGGCCGAGCGCGGCGCCCAGGTCGCCGTCCTCGACCTGGACCCGTCGCCGGTCGACAAGCCCCTGCTGGCCTACCGCGCGGACGTCACCGACGACGCGTCCGTGCGCGAGGCCGTCGCGGCGGCGGTCGCCGACCTCGGCGGACTGGACGTCCTGGTCAACAACGCGGGCATCGGCGCCCAGGGCACCGTCGAGGACAACTCCGACGACGACTGGCACCGCGTCTACGACGTCAACGTCGTCGGCATGGTCCGCACCACCCGCGCCTGCCTGCCCCACCTGCGCGCCTCCGCGCACGCGGCGATCGTCAACACCTGCTCCATCGCGGCCACCGCGGGCCTGCCGCAGCGCGCCCTGTACAGCGCCACCAAGGGCGCCGTGTACTCGCTGACCCTCGCCATGGCCGCCGACCACGTCCGCGAGGGCATCCGCGTCAACTGCGTCAACCCGGGCACGGTCGACACGCCCTGGGTCGGCCGCCTCCTCGACGCGGCCCCCGACCCGGCCGCCGAACGCGCCGCCCTGGAGGCCCGCCAGCCCACCGGCCGCCTGGTCGGCGCCGGCGAGGTCGCGGGCGCCATCGCCTACCTGGCGAGCCCCCTGTCCGGCGCCACCACGGGCACCTCGCTCGCCGTCGACGGCGGCATGCAGGGCCTGCGGCTGCGCCCGGTGACCCGGTGAACCGGCTCGGCGGCAGCGGCGTCGAGGTCAGCGCCCTGTCCTTCGGCGCGGCCGCGATCGGCAACCTGTACACCGAGGTCGGCGAGGAGCAGGCCCACGAGGCCGTGGAGGCCGCCTGGCAGCGCGGCATCCGCTACTTCGACACCGCCCCGCACTACGGCCTCGGCCTGTCCGAACGCCGCCTCGGCGCCGCCCTGCGCGGTCACCCCCGTGAGCAGTACACGATCTCCACCAAGGTGGGCCGCCGCCTGGAGCCCTCGGACGGCACCGGCGACGACCTCGCCGGCGGCTTCGCCGTGCCCGCCACCCACCGGCGCGTCTGGGACTTCAGCGCCGACGGCATCCGCCGCACCCTGGAGTCCAGCCTGGAACGCCTCGGTCTCGACCGGGTCGACGTCGTCTACCTCCACGACCCGGACGAGCACGCCGAGTGGGCCTTCCGCGAGGGCTACCCGGCGCTGGAGAGGCTCCGCTCCCAGGGCGTGGTCGGGGCGATCGGCGCCGGCATGAACCAGGCGGAGATGCTCACCCGCTTCGTCCGCGACACCGACGTCGACGTGGTGCTGTGCGCCGGCCGCTACACGCTGCTCGACCAGAGCGCCCTCACCGGCCTGCTGCCCGCCGCCCACGAACGCGGGAAGTCCGTCGTCATCGGCGGCGCCTTCAACTCCGGCCTGCTGGCGAACCCGCAGCCCGGCGCGAAGTACAACTACACCGTCGCACCCTCCGACCTGGTCCAGCGGGCGCTGCGCCTGAAGTCCGTCGCCCACCGCCACGGCACCACGCTGCGTGCCGCCGCCCTGGCCTTCTGCGCCGCCCACCCGGCCGTCGCGAGCGTCCTCGTCGGAGCCCGCTCGGCGCACGAAGTGCGCGACTGCGCCCACCAGTTCGCCGCCCGGGTGCCCGCCGGGTTCTGGCAGGAGCTGCGCGCCAAGGGCCTGCTGCCCGCCGACGCCCCCGTCCCCGGCGAGGAGCCGTCCTCTTCGACGACGGCCTCGGCCAAGGAGCCGTCATGAGAGTCGCCCTGCACACCAAGGTCCGCGCCGACCGGATCGCCGACTACGAGGCCGCACACCGCGAGGTGCCCGCGGAGCTCACCGACGCCATCCGCGCCGCCGGCGCCACCTCCTGGACGATCTGGCGCAGCGGCACCGACCTGTTCCACGTCCTGGAGTGCGAGGACTACGCCCGTCTCCTCGCCGAGCTGGAGAAACTGCCGGTCAACGTCGCCTGGCAGGCGCGGATGGCCGAACTGCTGGACGTGGTGCACGACTACTCCGGCGAGGGCGCGGACGCCGGTCTGCCCGTCGTCTGGGAGCTGCCGTCATGACCGTGGTCGACGCGCACCATCACGTGTGGGACCTGTCCGTGCGGGACCAGGACTGGATCGCGGAAGGCAGCCCGATCCGACGCGACTTCACCGTGCGGGATCTCGCACCCGAGGCCCGCGCGGCGGGCGTCGACAGCACCGTCCTCGTCCAGACCGTCACCGTCCCCGAGGAGACCCCGGAGTTCCTGGCCCTCGCCGACGAGCACGAGCTGATCGCCGGGGTCGTCGGCTGGACCGACCTCACCCGCCCCGACGTCGCCGACGAGCTGGCCCGGCTGCGCGAACTGCCCGGCGGGCGGTACCTCAAGGGCATCCGGCACCAGGTCCAGGGCGAGCCGGATCCACAGTGGCTGCTGCGCCCGGACGTACGCCGCGGCCTGACCGCCGTGGCCGACGCGGGGCTGGTGTACGACCTGGTCGTGCTGCCCCACCAGCTCCCGGCCTGTACCGAGGCGGCCGCCGCCCTCCCGCAGCTCACCTTCGTCCTCGACCACTTGGGCAAGCCGCCCATCGCCTCCGGCGCCCTCGAACCCTGGGCGTCCGACCTCCGGGCCCTCGCCGCGCTGCCCCACACCGTCTGCAAGCTCTCCGGCATGGTCACCGAGGCCGACCTCGTGTCCTGGACGATCGACGACCTGCGCCCGTACGCCGACGTCGTACTGGAAGCCTTCGGCCCGGACCGTCTGATGTTCGGCTCGGACTGGCCGGTGTGCACCCTCGCGGCGACCTTCAGCGACGTGCTCGACACCGCACGCCGGCTGACCGGCCCCTCCGAACACGCCTGGATCTTCGGGGGCACCGCCACCCGCGTCTACGACCTCTGAGCCACCCCGGTCAGCCGCGTCGGCGGCAGATACTCCCGTACGTACGTCCGCTCCCAGCACGCGCCCGTCTCCCGCAACTCGCGCCAGGTCGTGTACCGGTAGCGGAAGAGGCGGGCGCGGACGAAACGGGGCGGCGCGTCGGGCGGGAACGGGGAGCGGCGCAGCAGCTTCAGCGTGTCGCGGTCGTTCTCCAGCAGCCGTTCCACCAGGGCGCCGAACCACGACCCGGCGTACGCGGGGGAGAGGGCCGCGAACCACATCATCCAGTCGAGGCGCAGATGGTACGGCGCGAACTGGCGCGGCCAGCGCCGGGGATCACCCGGCTTGCCCTTGAACTCGTACTCCCGCCAGTCGGAGTCCTCGCGGGGCACGTCGTCGGCCGTGCCCTCCACGACCACCTCGTAGCGGACCCGGCTGACGCTGCCGAACGCGCCGTAGGTGTTGACCAGATGGAGCGGGTCGAACGAGCGGTTCATGACCTGCCGGCGGGAGATCATGTTGCGGACCGGCTGGTAGCTGAGACCCACCAGCAGCGCGGCGACCGCGAGGACCACGACCTCGTACCAGAGCGGCGCGCCGGGCACCGACGGCGGATCGCTCGGGAACTCCACCGCCGACAGGGCGAGCACGATCGTGATCCAGTTCAGCCAGGAGAAGTTGCCCGACAGCACCAGCCACAACTGGGTGACGATCATCAGCGCGGCGGCGGCCGTCGCGACCGGCTGCGGGGTGAACAGCAGGAAGGGCACCACGAGTTGTGTGACGTGGTTCGCGGCCACCTCGACCCGGTGCAGGGGCCGGGGCAGATGGTGGAAGAACCAGCTCAGCGGGCCCGGCATCGGCTGCGTCTCGTGATGGTGATCCAGGCACGTCAGCTTCCGCCAGCACTCGTCGCCGCGCATCTTGATCAGCCCCGCGCCGAACTCCACACGGAACAGGATCCACCGCAGCAGGAACAGCACCACGACGGGCGGCGCCACCTCGTCGTTGCCGAGGAACACGGCGAGGAAGCCGACCTCCAGCAGCAGCGACTCCCAGCCGAACGAGTACCAGGTCTGCCCGACGTTGACGATCGACAGGTACAGCACCCACGGCACCAGCCACAGCAGCATGCCGCCCCACAGGGGCAGCAGCGAGTCGAGACCCGCCAGCAGCCCCGCCGACACCGCGCAGCCCGCCCACGCGCAGACGGCGAAGAAGGGGTCCGAGTAGTGCAGCTGGAACAGGCTCGGCGCCCGCTTGAACGGCACCCGCTCGACGAACCGCGGCACCGGCAGCATGCCGCGCTGCCCGATCAGCGCGCGGAACTGCAGCGCCGCCGTCAGGAACCCGACCAGGTACACGGCGGCCAGCGCCCGCTGGAAGACCAGCCGGGTCAGCCAGTAGTCGGATGCTGTGAACCAGTCCACGGCCGTGCGTTCCTCCCAGTGCGGCGCCGGACCTCGCTGTCACGCTCCGTGTGCCACCGTTCCGGTTGCGTGACCCGAGTGAGTGAAGCAAACAATAGTGATGACTGTGACATACGTGACGAAGTGGGCTGGAGGGTGAGGTGCGGAGACCTACCGGGACCTTCGTCACGGCCTGCGCGCTCTTTGCGGCGCTCCTCCTCTCGGGCTGCGAGGGCGACAGCGGCGGCGACGGCGATGGCGACGCCGCGGGCGCCGGCGGGGCACTCTTCCTCCAGCCGGCCGCGGCCCCGGGGCCGAACCCCTTCACGGACTCCACGGCCACCACGACGGTTACCCCGTCCCCCACCCCCCGAACGCCGGAGTCGGTCCCCCCGGGCGACGCAGCCCGGGTCTCCGCCGGCCTGAACGGCCTGCGCTCGCTCTCCGGCGGAACACCCGGCCTGTACGGCGGCATCGAGCGGACCGGCAGCTGTGACGTCGCCCGGCAGATCGGCCACCTCACCCGCGACCGGGCCAGGACGCACGCCTTCGCCCGGGTCGCCGGCGTCTCCCCGGCGTCCGTCCCGGACCACCTGCGCGCACTGACCCCGGTGGTGCTGCGCGCCGACACCCGCGTCACCGGCCACGGCTTCCGCGCCGGCCGGGCCCTCGGCCACCAGGCCGTCCTCCAGGCGGGCACCGCCGTCCTGGTCGACGACCGGGGCGTGCCGCGCGTGCGGTGCGCCTGCGGCAACCCGCTCCGCCCGCCGGTGGCGCTGCGCGGCACGCCGGACACCAAGGGCACCCCCTGGCCCGGCTACCGGCCCGGCCGGGTCATCGTCGTGACCCCCGCCCCGCAGGTGATCACCACCTTCACGATCGTCGACGTCACCACCCGCACCTGGATCGAACGGCGCACCGGCCACGACGTACGCCACGACCGGGCCCTGCCGCCACCGGTCTGGGCGTCGGACCCGCCACCGCCGGCGCCGGTGCCGTCCGGGCTCCCACGCGAGTCAAGCGCTCCACCGGACCCGGCAGGCACATCCTCCTGGGACACGAGCTCCCCGAGTGACATGAGCCCCCAGGCCACCGCCACGGACGCACCACCGGCCGACGGCACCGGCCCGCTGCCCGACGAACCGTCCCCCGAGGACATCGCCGGCCCCGACGCCGACGAGGTCGACGAGTTCGGCCCCGACGCCGTGCCGGACAGTCCCGATCCGCCCGACGGAGCCGGGCTGATTCCCGACGACCGGGCCGTCGAGAGCATCCTCGGCAGCCCCACGGACGTCTTCGGTAACTGAGGGCCGGTTCGGCGGAGTGGCCCGTAAACTCAGCACATCCGGTCGAAGAATCGGACGAATCCTGGCAAGGTGGGCCCATGGCTGATCGGGGAGCGAGCGCCCTGTCCCTCCCGGACGACTGGCCCGCCCACCCGGACCCGATCCTCGCGCTCAACCGGATGGGCAGCTTCGACTGGGATCTGGACACCGGCCTGATGCACATGGACGCCCAGGCCCACGACATCTTCGACGTGCGCCCCGACGAGTACGACGACCACCCCGAGACGCTCGCCAAGCGCGTCCCGCCCGGCGAGGCCCGGCGCTTGGACACCGCGGTCTCCCAGGCCCTGAAGGACGGCAGCGAGAACTACGGCGCCTACTTCCGCATCCGGCGCCGAGACGGCTCCCTGCGCTGGACCCACACCCAGGGCTACATCCGCCGCGACCACACCGGACGGCCCCGCCGCATCATCGGCATCGTCCGGGACGCCACCCGGGAACTCGCCGAGAGCGACGCCCGCAGCGACGAGGCCGCCCAGGACGAGGCCCGACGGCAGCAGACCAGCGTCGTCGAACTCACCACGGCCGCCCTCGCCCACGCACGCACCGTCCAGGACGTCATCGACGTCCTCAAGGACACCCACGGCCTCACCCACCTGGGTGCCACCAGCCTCGTCATGGGTCTGGTCGAGGCCGGCCGCATCCGCCTGGTCGCCGAGGGGCCCTCGGACAGCTTCGTGCCCGGCACCCGCATCACCCGGATCGACGAGCCCTACCCGATGAGCGAGGCCGTACGGACCCTCAGCCCCTGCTTCATCGAGTCGCCGGAGGAGTTCGCCGAGCGCTACCCGATCCTCTGGCCGCACATCACCGGCCTGAACATCACCTCGGCCGCCTATCTGCCGCTCATCGTCCAGGCACGGCCGATCGGCGCCATCGGGCTGCTCTACAGCGACCGGCGCGGCTTCACCCCCGAGGAGCGCAACATCCTCGTCGCCCTCGGCAGCAGCATCGCGCAGAGCCTGCAGCGGGCCATGTTCTACGAGCAGGAGATGGACCTGGCGCAGGGCCTCCAGCAGGCCATGCTGCCCCGGACCATCCCGAGCGTGCCCGGGGCCGACGTCGCCGTCCGCTACCGCGCCGCCACCATCGGCGGCTCCGTCGGCCGGGACATCGGCGGCGACTGGTACGACCTGATCCCGCTGCCCGGCGGCCGGGTCGGCGCCGTCATCGGCGACGTCCAGGGCCACGACACGCACGCGGCGGCCGTCATGGGCCAGTTGCGCATCGTGCTGCGCGCCTACGCCGCCGAGGGGCACACCCCGGCGACCGTGATGGCCCGCGCCTCCGTCTTCCTGCACGAACTCGACACCGACCGCTCCGCGACCTGCCTGTACGCGGAGGCCGACCTGTCCACCGGCGTGCTCCAGATGGTCCGGGCCGGCCACATCGATCCGCTCGTGCGGCACACCGACGGCTCCTGCCGCCGCGTCACCGTCCCGGGCGGCCTGCCGCTCGGCCTGTCCGCCGAGTTCGGCCGCCTCGACTACCCGGTGAGCACCGTGGAGCTGGACCCGGGCGAGACGCTGCTGCTGTGCACCGACGGCCTGGTGGAGCAGCCCGGCGCCGACCTCGACGACGGGATGCGCACCCTCACCGCACTCGTCGCCACCGGCCCCGACGACGTAAGGGACCTCGCGGACCGGCTCATCGACGTGGCCGCCGAGCGCGGCGGCGACGACGACGTGGCGCTGCTCCTGCTGCGCCGGCGCGGCCCGGACAGCCCGCGGTCCGGCCGGCGGCTCCAGCGGCACGTCGCCCCCGGCGACCCGGCGGCCCTCGTCGACGCCCGGCACATGATCCGCACCGCGGTCGGCGTCTGGGGAGCCCGGGAGCGCGCCGACGACATCGAACTGGTCGCCGACGAGCTGATCACCAACGCCCTGATGCACACCGAGGGCTCCGCGATCGTCACCCTGCGGGTCCTCACCGGCTCCGAGCGCCGGCTGCGCGTCGAGGTCGAGGACTCCTCCAGCGCCCTGCCACGCCGCCGCGAGGCCGGCGAGTCGGGCGTCTCCGGACGGGGCCTGCTGCTGGTGGAGCTGCTCACCGACGTGTGGGGCGTGGAGGCACGCGGCGGCGGCAAGGCCGTGTGGTGCGAGTTCGTGGTGCCCGACCACGAATGACCCCACGTGGCACTCTGGACCTATGCCGGAACTCCCCGAGGTCGAGGCGCTCAAGGACTTCCTCACCGAGCACCTCGTCGGCCACGAGATCGTACGGGTGCTGCCCGTCGCGATCAGCGTCCTGAAGACGTACGACCCGCCCCTGTCCGCGCTGGAGGGCCACGAGGTCGCCGCCGTGCGCCGGTACGGCAAGTTCCTCGACGTCGGGACCGCGGACGGGCCGCACTTCGTGACGCATCTGGCCCGCGCCGGCTGGCTGCACTGGAAGGACCGCCTGCCCGACGGCCCGCCCCGCCCCGGCAAGGGCCCCCTCGCCCTGCGCGTGGCCCTGGAGACCGGCGCCGGCTTCGACCTGACCGAGGCGGGCACCCAGAAGCGGCTCGCGGTGTACGTCGTGGCGGACCCGCAGGAGGTCCAGGGCATCGCCCGGCTCGGCCCGGACCCACTGGCCGACGACTTCGACGAGCGGCGCTTCACGGAACTCCTGGCCGGTGAACGGCGGCAGCTCAAGGGCGCGTTGCGCGACCAGGGGCTGATCGCGGGCGTGGGCAACGCCTACAGCGACGAGATCCTGCACGCGGCGAAGATGTCGCCCTTCAAGCTGGCCGCGTCCTTGAGCGAGGAGGAGACCGGGCGGCTGTACGCGGCCTTGCGCGACACGCTCACCGAGGCGGTCGAACGCTCCCGGGGCGTGGCGGCCGGCCGGCTGAAGGCCGAGAAGAAGAGCGGCCTGCGCGTGCACGGCCGCACCGGCGAGCCCTGCCCGGTGTGCGGGGACACCATCCGCGAGGTGTCCTTCAGCGACTCCTCGCTCCAGTACTGCCCGACCTGCCAGACGGGCGGCAAGCCGCTGGCGGACCGCAGGATGTCGCGGCTGCTGAAGTGACCCCGCCCCGCCCTCAGCGGGGCGGGCGCGACCACTCGAACATGAGGATGGTCGCGTCGTCCCGCAGCCGGCTGGTGGACGAGTCGAGGATGGAGTGGATGAGGCGCCGCAGCGTCTCGGGCGCCAGCTCTCCCGCGGCCGTCGCCCGGATGATGTAGTCCGCGAACTGCTCCAGCCCGAACTCCGCGCCGTCGGCGCCCCTGGCCTCGGTGACCCCGTCCGTGTACATCAGCACCCGGTCGCCCGGCCGCAGCGCGATCTCGTGCGTCTGCCGCTGCCGCCCGGCGAGCAGCGAGGGCAGCCCCATCGGCGGATCCGGCTCGCGGCGCATCGCGTCGACGAGCAGCCGCTGGTCGCGGATGAGCAGCGGGGTGGGATGCCCGCAGTTGCTCCACCGCAGCGTCCCGGAGGCCAGGTCCAGCTGGGCCAGGACGCCCGTGCAGAACTGGTCGGGCAGCCAGCGCGCCAGCGCGTCGTCGACGCACTCCACGAGCTCGGGCAGGTCCGCCCCGGTCCGCCGGGCGTTGCGGCACGCGGCCAGCGACACGGCCGTGGTGAGCCCGGAGGCCAGGTCGTGTCCCATGGCGTCGAGGACCGTGGCGTGCAGGGTCGTCTCCGTCAGGGAGTGGTCGAAGGCGTCGCCGCCGATCTCGTAGGCCGGCTCCAGCACGGCCGTCGACACGACGTGTCCGGTGCCGATCGTGCGGGGCGGCAGGAAGGCCCGCAGCATCTCGGCAGGCAGGGCCATGGGGTTCGTGCGCGTACGCCGGACGATGGAGTCCTGGTACGCCCGGGCCGACGTGATCATCATGGCGAGCAGGGTGGCCAGAGCCCTGCCGCGGCGCAGGACGGCCGGCGTCAGCGACGGCGCCTGCACGGCGAGGACGCCGAGGCGTTCCGCGCCGTCCACGAGGGGGACCCAGGCCGTCATGCCGCCCGACTCGGACTCCTCCACGCGCAGGGACTGGGTGCGGTAGGTCCAGCCCGCGAGGGAGTCGTCGACGAGCAGGGGCGGGGTGATGTCGCCGAGCGGGACGAGCCGGCGCTGCTGGATGTCGGCGAGGTAGACCACGGAGTGCTGCAGGCCCAGAGCCTTGGTGCAGCGGGCCGCCGCGGTCGTCAGGTCCAGCGCAGCGGTCTCCGGGGCGGCGAGCAACGCCTCCAGGCGACCGTCGCCGGTCTCTGCCGTCACCACCTCGTCTCCCCTCGCCGGGACCGCGGGCACCCGGGGCCTGCCGGGTGTGTCGTCCAGCAGTCTCACACCGGGGCGCACGGCGTGCCCGGCGACAGGGGCGGACGGACGACAGCCCCTTCGCGGACGGACCGGCCTACTGGGGCTGGAGTCTCACCAGGACCTCTCCGGACGCCGAGCGGACCTCGTAACGGGCGGTCTCGTCGGGATGCTTGGAGGAGCTGGCCATCATCGTGCTGGGGTGGGTGTCGTGCCCGGGCCCGTGCCAGCTGGTCGCGGTCTCCTCGGTGCCGTCACGGCCGACGATGACCAGGTGGCAGGACCGGGGACCGGCCGCGTCCTTCACCTTCAGCTCGACCTGGCTGCCCGAGGCCTTGTCCTCCACCGTGACCTGGGCCCAGACACCCGACCGGGCGTCGGTCGCCGCGATCCGCACCGGCTCCTCGGCGCTGCCCCGGGCCATCATCGCCACGCCGGGTACCGACACGGCGATCAGCACCGACGCGGCCAGGCCGAACAGCATGCGTCGGCGTCCGGCCCGGCGCCGGGTCGCCACCTCGGCCAGCAGCCGGTCCAGCATGCGCGGCCCGGGCTGCGCCATCGGGTGCACGAACCGTGGCGTCGCCCGCCGGTACAGCATCAACTGCCGTGTGGTCGGGCCGAATTCCGTCACCTCTGCGGCGCACCGAGGGCACTCCATGAGGTGGTCCTCGAAGCGGAAGGCCTCCGCCTCGTCCAGCACGCCGAGCGCGTAGGCGCCGACGTCGCGATGCCTTTCCAGGGACCTCATGCCGAATCCTCGTGCCGTTGGGTGCGGGTGGGGTTACTCCTTGCTCCCACCGGTACGGACCAGGCAGCGGAATCACTCAAGCCGGTGACACAATCGCAACCAAAGGATTCGGAGCCCTCCGGCCCGCGGATTGGTCCGGGGCCGCAGAAATCTAAAAAAGATGGATGGCGAGGTGTCCCAGCGGCAGTCCGAGCTGCCAGGCGGGCGTCCAGACCTTCGGCCCCTCGTCCTCCCCGACCACCGGAGCGCCGCCCGGCACCGCGTTCAGGTCGGGCGCGAGCAGCTCCGTCTCCTGGAGCCAGCGCCAGGCCTCCTCCGCCAGGTCCAGGTCCGGCGCGGGCCGGCCCGACTCCGCGGCCGCGGCGGCGACCTCGGCCAGCCGCTCGCGCACCCACTCCTGCCACGGCTGGTCGTACGCCGTCAGTGACAGCCACGTCTCCAACTGCGTGACGACCCGGATGCCGGAGAGCTCTCCCTCGGTGTCGGAGAGGAAGATGGTCAGCGCCAGGGCGTCCCGCCCCGCGCGGAACTCGAAGGACGTCGGCGGCATCAGATCGCCGGTCCGCAGCAGCTCGTCGGCGATGTACTCGGCATACAACCACGCCATGGGGACGGTCAGTTCACCGCCGGCGCCGTCCGTGCCCTCTTCGCTTCTGTGCAGCATCCCTTCCTGCCTTCCTCCGGTACGTGCGCGTCGCCCGACACCGGGCTCCGGGGCACTGACGGCCCCATCCGGAACACGGATGGGAACAGCCGATTACTCAACCGGGGTCCTCAGCAAGGCGCTTTACGGAGGCTTGACTCGGCCATTGGTTTCAGCGCAGGTCGGCGGCGTATCCCGGAAGCACCCGGCGCAGGGCGCGCAGCGCGTAGTACGCGCGGGACTTCACGGTACCGGGCGGGATCCCGAGGGTCGCCGCGGCTTCCGCCACACTCGCCCCCTGGAAGTACACGAGCACCAGGACTTCACGGTGTTCCGGAGTGAGTGTCTTCACAGCCCGGCGGACATCGAGCATCGCCGCGGCCCGCTCGGCGTGGTCGGAGATGACCCGCGCGTTCTCCAGCACCGCGTCGCCGACCTCGGCCGGACGCGCCTGCCGGGCCCGCCGGGCATCGATCGCGAGCCGCCGCCCGACGGTCATCAGCCAGGGCCGTACGGAGTCGAAGTCGTCGGCGCGCAGGGCCTCGGGGTGCTGCCAGGCGCGCACCAGCGTCTCCTGCACCAGGTCCTCCGCGCGCTGCCGGTCGCCGTCGCAGAGCCGGAGTAGGAGCGCGAAGAGGGGCCGGCCGTGCTCCCGCTGCAGTGCGGCGAGCTCGTGCTCGGCGGTCGTCCCGTTCGTGAGAGTGGATCCGGCCGTCATGGCCGTATGCCACCGCAGGGCGCAGCCGGGGGGACAGGGCACGTACCCGCCTGTGCGGCGGACGGTCGATCGCGTCGACGAACGGTTCGACGAACGGTCAGGGCGTCCGGCCATGCGGGTGCCGGACGGGCTGATGAGCGTGTCGGAGCCGCGTGGGGCGCTGTGTGCCTTCTTTCCTGTTCGTGTGTAAATACGACCACAACGCCCACCGTGGGGTGAATGGATGATCGCACGCAGTCGACAGGTGGCCCTGGCCCTGACCGTCGCCCTCGCCGCGGGCGCCGCCTGCCAGGCCCGCAACCACGAACCGGCCGGCCAGGGACGCTCGGCACCGTCCGCGGTCGCACCACGCGGCTTCACACTGGTCGCCTCCGGGGACGTCCTCCCGCACAGCTCGATCATCGACCGGGCCCGCTTCGACGCCGGCGGCACCGGCTACGACTTCCGGCCGATGCTCGCCGGGATCCGCTCCGTCGTCTCCCCTGCCGACGTGGCCCTGTGCCACATGGAGACCGTGTACGGCGCGAACGGCGACTACACCGGCTACCCCGCCTTCAAGTCCCCGCCCGAGGTGGCCCCGGCCCTCGCCGCCACCGGCTACGACGGCTGCTCCACCGCCTCCAACCACACCCTCGACGACGGCGCCGACGGCATCCGCCGCACCCTCGACGCCCTCGACCGCGCGGGCGTCCGGCACGCCGGCTCGGCTCGCACCGAGGAGGAGGCCCGCACGGTGACGGTCCTCCAGGCGGGCCCGGCGAAGGTCGCCCACCTCGCCTACACCTACGACACCAACGGCGTCCCGCTCCCCGACGGGCAGCCCTGGGCCGTGAACCTCATCGACGAGACCACGGTCCTCGCGGACGCCCGGGCCGCGCGCGAGGCGGGCGCCGACGTGGTCGTGGTCTCCCTGCACTGGGGCACCGAATGGCAGGACGCCCCCGACGAACGGCAGCTGACCCTGGCCCGGAGCCTCACCGCCGCGCGCAGCGGGAACCGTCCCGACATCGACCTGATCCTCGGCACCCACGCGCACGTCCCGCAGGCCTACGAGAAGGTCAACGGCACCTGGGTGATCTACGGCATGGGCGACCAGATCGCCGGCGAGATGACCAACCACCAGGGCACCCGGGATCCGCGCGGCAACCAGTCCACCCTCGGCCGGTTCACCTTCGCCCCGCCCGCACGGCCGGGCGGCCGCTGGGAGGTGACGAAGGCCGAGTTCGTCCCACAGTTGTTCGACGTCGACGCCGGCCGGGTCGTCAACCTCAACCGGGCGATCGCCCAGGGCGCCGGCGTACAGGCCGTCCGCGACCGCATCCGCGACATCGTGCTCAGCCGGGGCGCGGCCGAGGACGGCCTGGTGATGGGGGAGTAGGCGAGAACCGCCCGGTCAGCGCCGCGCCAGCTCCGAGCGCCGGTAGGAGTACGCGAAGTAGATCACGAGCCCGATCGCGAACCAGACGGCGAACCGCGCCCACGTCTGCCACTGGAGGAAGGTGATCAGCCAGATCGAGAAGACGATGCCCAGCGCCGGCACGACCGGCATCCACGGCGTACGGAACGTGCGCGGCAGGTCCGGCTGCCGGTAGCGCAGCACGATCACCGCCGCGCACACCACCACGAACGCCAGCAGGATGCCGATGTTGGTCAGCTCGGCCGCCTCGCCGATCGGCAGGAACCCGGCGATGGCGGCCGACGCGACCCCCACGATCCAGGTGACACGGGTGGGCACGTGCCGCGTCGGGTGCGTCTTCGCGAACCACTTGGGCAGCAGCCCGTCCCGGGACATCGAGAACCACACCCGGGTCACGCCCAGCATGAACGTGAACATCACCGTGAGGATGCCGATGATCGCGCCCACCGCGATGACGTCCGCCAGCCCGCTCAGCCCCACCGACTTGAACGCCGTCGAGAAGCCGCTCTCCTTGTCGATGTCCTTGTAGTCCTGCATGCCCGTCAGCACCAGGCAGGCCGCCACGTACAGGACCATCGAGATGACGAGCGAGTAGACGATCGCCTTCGGCATGTGCCGCTGCGCGTCCTTGGACTCCTCGGCCGCCGTCGACATGGCGTCGTAGCCGAAGACCGCGAAGAACACCGTCGCCGCGCCCGTGAACGCCCCGCCCAACCCGTACGGGAAGAACGGGTTGTAGTACGCCGTGTCGATGTGGAACACGCCGACCCCGATCACCAGCAGCACGACCAGGACCTTCAGCACCACCACGACCGTCTCGAACCGGGCCGCGTTCTTGATGCCGAGGGTCAGCAGGTAGGCGATGAGCAGGCACAGCAGCGCCGCGAACAGGTCGACCCTGTGCCCGTCGCCGGTGCCGGGCGCGCCCAGCATCCAGTTCGGCAGGTCGGCGCCCATCTCGCCGACCAGGAAGCTGAAGTAGCCCGAGATGCCGATCGCGACCACCGCCACGATCGCCGTGTACTCCAGCAGGAGGTCCCAGCCGATGAACCAGCCCGCGAGCTCGCCGAGCACCGCGTAGCCGTAGGTGTAGGCGGAACCGGCCTTCGGGATGAGCCCGGCGAACTCGGCGTAGGACAGGGCGGCCGCGGCACTCGCGACGCCCGCGATGAGGAAGGAGACGAGCACGGCCGGACCCGCCGTGCCGTTGGCCACGGTTCCCGCGAGCGTGAAGATGCACGCGCCGATGATGCCGCCGACCCCGATGGCGGTCAGCTGCCACAGCCCCAGGGACCGTTCCAGCTGGGTGCCCTCGCCGACTTCCGTCTCCTCGATCTGCTCGATGGGTTTGCGACGGAGAATCCCTTGTCCCATCCGGAGCCCGGCCATGCGCCTCACCTCTTCGCGATCGGCAAACGGCTGATGGCGGATCATGATGGCCCAGGTGCCCCCGCGACGGAAGACACCGTGCAAGCTCCCCGCCGCCTCACGAGGCCACGGCGCGGCTCAGGTCGTGTGCGACGAGGGACAAGGGCTCCAGCCGCAGCCAGCGCGTAGGAGGACCTGACCCGGTCACGGCTGCCCGTGACCGCTTCGACGCGGCCACCCGGCTCACCGCATGGGCGCTTCCCTACGCCGGGCTCGGCCACGACCTCGCCGCGGCGCTGCACATACGTCGCCCTGAAGGGCGGGCTGCCCCGCACAAGCCACCGGGGAGGCCTGTGCCTGCGCTGCCGTCATGGCTGACCGAACCGCTACGACCAGAAGTCGTCGTGCGCCGCCGGGTCGGTCGTCACCACCCAGCCCTCGGTGATCCGGCTGTCGTCGATGTGGAGGACGAGGGCGTAGTCCATGTCGAGTCTCTTCGCCCCGCGTGATGCCGTGACGTGGAGCAGGGCGACCGTGTGGTCGTCGTTGGCGAGGAGGTCGTGGAGCTCCGGGCGGTAGGTGCCATCCGTAAGCTCGAACTCGCGCGCGAACCGGGCGAACGTCTCCTCGCGTCCTCGGTACTCGCCCGCCAGGGGGTTCCTGCCCCCCACGTGCCACACCACATCGGGATGGAACATCTCGGCCAATGCGCCCATGTCGCCTGCCGAGAATGCGGTCATGACACGGTGGAACACGGCGATGTTCGGGTGATCGGTCATCAGTACCTCCCTCGGCCCCCTACGAACGTAAGTCGGGCGACGGACCGAGACTCGCCGACGTTACGCCGTCCGGTACCGGACCCGCGATCAAGGCCTACGGCACCACCGTCACCGGCCACCGCCCGGCCTTCACCAGGCGCACCGCCACCGATCCGACGATCCGGTGGCCCGCCTGCTCGGACGCGCCCACGACCACCGCGTCCGCCTTGAGGTCGTCCGCCGCCTTCACCAGGCCGCCGTACGGGTCGCCGCGGAACGTGTGGAACTCCCAGCGGACCTCGAATATCCCCTTGAGCCGCTCGGCCGCGTCCCGGATGTACGCCACCAGGTCCTCGGCGATCTCGTCGGTCGTCTCGGCCACCGGCGCCCCGAGCGCCGCGCCCGCCGCCAGCACCGGCTGCACGTACACCACGGCGAGCAGCGCGTGCTGGCGGCGGGCCAGGCCGGCGGCGTAGGCCGCGGCCCGCAGGGACGAGTCGGAGCCGTCCACCCCGACCACGATCACCTTCGGCCCGTCCGTGCCCCGTTCGAACTGATGGGAGTGCTGTTCCGTCACGCCGCGAGGCTATCGGAGGCCACCGCTCCGGCTCTGCGGCGGGAGCTGTTCGAGGGGCGGGAAGACGCGGGTGTTCCTATCGTCGAAACATGAGTGCCAGCGCGGACACCGGGACGGCCGGGACGGACACCACGGGCCCGATACGGCCGCCCCGCGGCCGGGCCCACGGCTTCCCCGGCCGGGTACCCGAGGGCTTCGCGGTCCTCTTCGGCGCCCTGGGCCTGCTCTGCGCCCTGCTGGCGGTCATCCCGCCGCTGCGCACCGCGCTGCGCCCCCTCGTCCGCTTCCTCGACCTGCTGCTCGTCCCCGTCAGCGCCAACCTCGCCTACGCGGTCTTCCTGTTCCTGCTCGCCGCCGCGACCGGCGCCCGCAAGAAGATCGCCTGGTGGCTGGTCGTCGTCTACCTGGGCCTGCTGGTCCTGACCGACATCCTCGGCATGGCCGTCGGCGAGTTCGCCGAGTCCGTGCCGTCCTTCGTGGTCTGCGGCCTCGCCCTGATCCTGCTGATCGCCGCCCGCGGCGAGTTCTACGCCGCCTCCCGCCGGGCCGCCGTACGCCGGGCGCTCGCCGTCCTCGTGGCCGGGCTGGTCGGGGCGATCCTGGTCGGCTGGGCACTCGTCGAGGCGTTCCCGGGCACACTGCCCCGCAGCGAGCGCCTCGCCTGGGCCGCCAACCGGGTGCTGGGCGGCCTGGTGCCCGCGGGCAGCTTCGACGGCCGTCCGCCGCACGCCCTGTTCTTCCTGCTCGGCCTGTTCGGCGCGCTCGCCCTGCTGAACGCCGTCGCCACCCTCTTCCGCTCGCAGCGCCTGGAAGCCGCCCTGCACGACGACGAGGAGGCCCGTATCCGCGCCCTCCTCGCCCGCTACGGCGACCAGGACTCCCTCGGCTACTTCGCCACCCGCCGCGACAAGGCCGTCGTCTTCTCGCCCAGCGGCAAGGCCGCCGTCACCTACCGCGTCGAGGCCGGCGTGTGCCTGGCCGGCGGCGACCCGGTGGGCGACCGGGAGGCCTGGCCGCACGCGATCGCCGCCTGGCAGGAGATGGCCCGCCGGTACGCCTGGGTACCCGCCGTGATGGGCGCCTCCGAGGAGGGCGCACGGGCCTTCGTCCGCGCCGGGCTCGGCGCGCTCCAGCTCGGCGACGAGGCGATCCTGCACGTCCTCGACTTCGACCTCGACGGCCGCGACATGCGCGTCACCCGCCAGGCCGTCAACCGCGTCCGCCGCACCGGCGCCACCTGCCGCGTCCGCCGCCACTCCACCCTCAGCGAGGAAGAGATGCGGCAGATCGTCGAACGGGCCGACGCCTGGCGCGACACGGAGACCGAGCGCGGCTTCTCCATGGCCCTGGACCGGCTCGGCGACCCGGCCGACGGCGACTGCCTCCTCGTCGAGGCCCACGACGAGGACGGCCGCCTCCTCGCCCTCCAGTCCTTCGTGCCCTGGGGCAGGGACGGCGTCTCCCTGGACCTGATGCGCCGTGACCGTACCGCCCCCAACGGCGTCATGGAGTTCATGGTCGCCGAACTGTGCCACGCCGCACCGAAACTGGGCGTGCGCAGGATCTCGCTGAACTTCGCCGTCTTCCGCTCCGTGTTCGAGGAGGGCGCCCGCATCGGCGCCGGACCGGTGCTCCGCCTCTGGCGCCGCCTGCTGCTGTTCTTCTCCAAGTGGTGGCAACTGGAGGCCCTGTACCGGTCCAACGCCAAGTACCGCCCCGAGTGGTACCCGCGCTTCCTCTGCTACGCGGACGCCGCCTCGCTCGCCCGGGTGGGACTCGCCTCCGGCATCGCCGAGGGCTTCGTCTCCGTACCGTCGATGCGTACGTTGTGGGGCAGGGGAAGAGGGCACCCGAAGGGCGGACAGCGGCCCGCCACCACTCAGGGGCTGCCGTCACTGGCGGCGCTCGGCCTCGCCGGAGGGGACGGGACCGAGCCCGCCGACCCTCTCGCCGGCCTGTCCGACCAGGTCCGCGTCCGGCACGGCAAACTCGACCGGCTGCGCGCCGCGGGCACCGACCCCTACCCGGTGGGCATCCCGGCCCGCACGCACACCCTCGCCGGCATCGAGCAGGGCGACGACGTCACCGTCGCCGGCCGGATCATGCTGGTCCGCGACTTCGGCGGCATCGTCTTCGTCGTGCTGCGCGACTGGTCCGGCGACCACCAGCTCGCCCTCACCCGTGACCGCTCCGGCCCCGCCCTGGACCGCTTCACCGCCGACACCGACATCGGCGACCACATCACCGCCACCGGCCGCGCCGGTGTCAGCGACCAGGGCGAGCCGACCGTCTTCGTCACCTCCTGGCAACTCACCGGCAAGTGCCTGCGCCCCCTGCCCGACAAGCGCCGGGGCCTCGCCGACCCGGAGGCCAAGGTCCGCCGCCGCTACCTCGACCTGGTCGCGAGCCCCGACGCCCGCGAGGTGATCCGAGCCCGCTCCACCGCCGTCCAGGCGCTGCGCCAGGGCCTGCTGGAACGCGGCTACCTCGAGGTCGAGACACCGATGCTCCAGCAGATCCACGGCGGCGCCAACGCCCGGCCCTTCACCACCCACATCAACGCCTACGACCTCGACCTCTACCTGCGGATCGCCCCCGAGCTGTACCTGAAGCGGCTGTGCGTCGGCGGCCTGGAGAAGGTCTTCGAGCTGGGCCGCACCTTCCGCAACGAGGGCGTCTCCTACAAGCACAACCCCGAGTTCACGATGCTGGAGGCCTACCAGGCCTTCGCCGACTACGACGTGATGCTCGACCTCGTCCGCGAACTCGTCCAGGGCGCCGCGACCGCCGCCTTCGGCACGCCCGTGGCCCACAAGGACGGCAAGGAGTACGACATCTCCGGCCCGTGGCCGGTCAAGACCGTCCACGGCGCCATCAGCGAGGCCCTCGGCGAGGAGATCCACCCGGGCACCGGCACCGAGACCCTCAAGCGGCTGTGCGACGGCGCCGGGGTGCCGTACACCGCCGACGACGGGCACGGCGACATCGTCCTGGAGATGTACGAGCGGCTGGTGGAGGAGCGGACCGGGCTGCCCACCTTCTACAAGGACTTCCCGACCGACGTCTCCCCGCTCACCCGGCAGCACCGCACCGACCCGCGCCTGGCAGAACGCTGGGACCTCGTCGCCTTCGGCACCGAACTGGGCACCGCCTACTCGGAGCTGACCGACCCCGTCGAGCAGCGCCGCCGCCTCACCGCACAGTCCCTGCTCGCCGCCGGGGGAGACCCCGAGGCGATGGAACTCGACGAGGACTTCCTCGACGCCCTCGAGTACGCCATGCCGCCCACCGGCGGCCTCGGCATCGGCGTCGACCGGCTGGTCATGTTCCTCACCGGACTGACGATCCGGGAGACGCTGCCGTTCCCCCTGGTGCGCCGCCGTTGACCCTTCCGCGTGGGCCGTCCGGGTGAAAACGTGCCGCCGCGCCGGTGTTGCTCAGGTGCGTCGACCTTCAGCCGGGCGACTGATGAGTCATGAAGAGGGATCAGTTGCTCACCCGCCGCCGGTTGTTGATCGCGGGCACCGGCGCCGTGGGGGTGGCCGCCACGGCCGGTGTGCTCACGGCGGTCACCGGGGACGGCCCCGCCGGGTCCGTCCCGTCCGCGGGGCCGCAGGCCCGCCGCCCGCCCGACTCCTCCGCGTACCGTCTCCAGCCCGTGACCGGATACGGGCCGCCGCAGGCCGCGCCCCGCCGGACCCTGGTACGCCGCAAACCGCTGCTGCGCTTCTCCGGCCGCGGCCGCGCCATGGTCCTGACCTTCGACGACGGCCCCGATCCCCGCTACACCCCGGCCATCCTCGACACCCTGGCCGAGTACGACGTGCGCGCCATGTTCTTCGTGTGCGGGGAGATGGCCGCCGACAACAAGGTGTTGCTGGCCCGGATGGCCGACGAGGGCCATGTCGTCGGGAACCACACCTGGTCCCACCCGCTGCTCACCCGTCTCACCCGCCGGCAGATCCGCTCCCAGATGGAACGCACCTGCGACGTCATCGAGGAGGCCTGCGGCGAGCGCCCCGAGTGGTTCCGCGCCCCCTACGGCGCCTGGAACCGCGCTGCCTTCCAACTGGGCGCCGAACTCGGCATGGAACCCCTCGCCTGGACGCTCGACACCCTCGACTGGACCACCCCCGGCACCCGGTCCATCGTCGACCGGGTCGAGAACGGCGCCGCCCCCGGCGTCGTGGTGCTCTCACACGACGCCGGGGGCGACCGCTCGCAGAGCGTGCGGGCCCTGCGGCGCTACCTGCCCGAACTGCTGGACTCCGGCTACCACGTCACCGTGCCCCGGCGGCACTACGCCTGAGACATGCCGCCGGGCCCTCGCCCGCCCGGCCGGGGAACGCTCAGCGCACCTCGACCAGGCGGGCGAAGGTGACGACGTTGCCCTCGTAGCCGTTCTGCTGGGAGAAGCCGCCGCCGCAGGTGATGACCCGCAGTTCCGCCGCGCCCTTGGAGGCGTAGACACGGTCGCCGGGGAAGTTGTCCTTCTCGAACACCTCGATGCCGTAGATCTCGAACACGGCGGTCTTCCCGTCCTGCCGGGCGATCTCGACGCGGTTTCCCTTCTTCAGGGCCCCGAGTGCGTAGAACACGGCGGGGCCCTGCTGGTTGTCGACATGGCCGACGACGACCGCGGTGCCCTTCTCGCCGGGTGCGACGGCACCGGTGAACCAGCCGGCCAGGTTCGGGTCCTCGGGGGGCGGCGCGCCGACCCAGCCGTCCGCGTCCAGGCCCACGGGAATCATCGGCGCGTCGACCTGGATCGCCGGGATCCGGACCCGGTCCGGGAGGGAGTAGGGGAGGGGCTTGACGGCCCCGGCGAAGGTGGCCCCGGGCACGCGGCTGTCCGCCGCGGCCGCGGTCGCCGGCTGCGGCGGGCCCTCGTCGAATTCCCCCGAACCATTCCGGATGAGCGCGAGGCCGGTCAGCAGAACCAGCGCGATCACGCCCCACGGGGCGCGCTTCTTGTGCCGCGCCTCCTCTTCCGCCTCGGCCAGCTCGGACGCAGACATGGGCCATCCCCTCTCGACGCGGCCGTCGCCGTGTCGTTCGCGCATATCAGAACGCTAAGTGCCGGGCGCGAAACCGGCGACGGGGCAGGGGCGAACGGGTGGCGCAGGGCTGTCCGGGGTGGTCACGGACCGTCCGGGGTGACCCGCGGCCGTGAGGTGCGCCATCCGAGTTGCCGCCGCGAGGAAATTTCTGACGGTCCGTGACCTGCGGCGATATCCGATTGCGCGGTTGTCCCGCGGTGCCTTCTCTCACCAGGACGGACCATTCCCGAAATGCGGGTCCGGGCAAGGCAACTGACTGTCTTTCTGGGAGGCGCTTTCTCGCCGATCGACCGGGGACGGGTCCCGGGGCGTCTTCCGCGGAGGTTCACATGCGTAACACTCGTGCCCTGGCGGTCGCCGGCGCCGCGGTAGCGGCCCTCGGCCTCTCCGCGCCCGCGGCCGTCGCGTGGGACACACCCAGGAACATCGTCGCCCTGCCCAGCGTGATCGCCCGCGGCGGCCAGCTGACCATCACGGTCGACGGATGCCGCCACGGTGGCACGGCCACCTCCAACGCGTTCACGATGCCGGCGAAACTCTCGCCCATCCCCGGCGCCAGGGAGACGGCGAGGGGCACCGCCACCATCAGGAACAACGCCCGCCCGGGGCCGTACGACATCACGGTCACGTGCGACGGCAAGAGTCTGACCAAGCCCCACGCGTTCACCGTCATCGGCGGTGTCCGCGGCGGCATCGGCGGCAGCAGCACCACCGGTGCGACCCCGACCGACATCGCCATCGGCGGTGGGCTCGTGACCGCCGCGGTCGTCGGCGGCGGGGTGTTCTGGATGCGCCGTCGCGCCGAGCGCCGCGTCTGACGCCTCGCTGCACGCTCCTTTGGACCCCTTCGATACGAGCCGCCTCGCACGTGAACGGTCTTCGCCCCGGATCCCTCGACGGATCCGGGGCGAAGACCTGCGCGGTGCGTGGGGCCGGTCAGCCGGCGTCCTCCTCGGTGCGGCGGCGGGCGAAGTGGTACGCCGTGCCCAGCGCGCCGGTGATCAGCGCGGCGCCGACGCCGATCTCCTTGAGGTCGAAACCGCCGAGGGTGCCGCCCTCTCCGGCGTGCACGCCCTTCCACGGGTGGCGGTGGTGGTGCGCCGGGTGATGTGCCGGGTGATGCGTCGGGTGATGCGCCGGATCGCCGCCGGCGATGGTCAGGTGCGCGGTGCCGCTCGACCCGTCACAGAAGAACTCCACGTCGTACACGGCGCCGGGCCTGGCCTTGCTGTCGACCCTGGCCGTCGCCGACGACTTCTTCGGCGGGATGGCGACGACGTCGAAGACCGGTGAGGAGACCGCCGCCTCCCCCTCGCACGCTTGGTTGCGCTCCACCACCAGCGTGACCTGGCCGTCCGCCGCGATGGTCGAGGGCTGGACGTCGAAGGCGAAATCGGTCCGGGTGGCCGCGTCGGCGGCCGGCACACAGGAGGTGAGGGCGCCGGCGCCCAGCAGTACGGCCGAGGCCGAGGCGACGCGTATCGCGCGCATGGTGAAACCTCCGGGTCCCCGAGGAGCAGCCGCGGACCTGTTCCGCTCACGCCGGAAATGCACCTCGATGCCCGAAACGCTAAGAACGTGTGCACGGCGGCGCGATCGCAGTAGCGCGAATGGGTCACAGGTGTGGGCCGCCAGGGGGAACCCCGTTGACGCGACCGGGGGCGGCGACGGTGTGTCGCTCGCCCCCCGGCCTGGTTCCGTGGTGCGGGTGCCGTCAGTCCCCGGCCCCCGGGAAGAGGTTCAGGAACGGGTCCGCCGACGCGGTCACGCCCCTGCTGTAGGGCGAGTCGAAGTCCCAGATCAGGAACAGCAGGAAAGCGATCAAGGCCGAGAACAGCCCGGCGAGGACCAGTTCCCGCGTCGTTCTGCGGATCTGCAGGGCGAAGATCATCCCGATGGTGACGACGGCTCCGGCGATCAGGCCGAACCACACCACGCCCGGCATGGTCTCCCCGGTCGACTCGGCCCGGGCGATCCGGGCCTCGCTTGCCGCGGTCACCTGGTCGAGGAGCGGCTGGTAGGCCTGGGCCTCGAAGTCCGACTCCGGCCGGTAGTCGGTGACGTCCTGGCGGACGCGCTCGAAGAGCTCACCGCCGCGCTCGGTGACCTGGCCCCGGTCGGCCATGGTGTCCCACTCGGTGGTGACGACATGGCTCACATACGTACGGATGTCGTCCCGGATGCGGTCGCGCACGTCGTCCGGGTAGACCCGGACCCGCTCCGAGATCTCGTACAGCGCGGTGGCCTCCGCCTGGACGTGGTCCTGGGCGGCACTGCGCCCCTCCCACACACCGGCGATCGCCAGGCCCAGGACGATGGCGTACACCACGCCGATCCACATCGTCATGTACTCGATGACGTCCGGGGTCTCGCTGGGATCCTCGTCGTCGGACGCCGTGCGGTGGCGTACGACGGTGATGACGACCACCACGACACAGGCGGCCAGCATCGCGAGGGTGAGAACAAGCCATTCCGGCAAGAGATGCCTCCAGAGCTTCAGGGATCAGCGCGCGCGCAGCGCGGCGACGGCGACCACCGCGGGCACCGTGACGAGCAGGACGAAGGTGAGCGGCGACATGGAGTGGCTCGCCGGCCGGGGCCGCGGCGCGGCGCGGTACCGCGGGTAGCGCACGGGCGTCGCGGACGGACGCGGGGTGGGCTTCGCCGACGGCTTCGGGGCCGGGGCGGGGGCGGGGGAGGTACCGGTCTGGGGGCCGGCCGGGGCGGTGGCGCCGGGCGGGGCGGGGGCGGCGGAGACGGGGGCGGCGGCTCCGGTCTCGCCGTGGGGGTCGGTTTCGGGGGCGGCGGTGAGGGTGGCGGTGGTGTCGGGTCCGGCGGCTTCGGAGTGGGCTCGGGCGGCGGCGGCTTCGGAGTCGGCTTCGGCGGCGGGGGCGTCGGGGTCGGCGTGGGCGTGGGCGTGGGCGTGGGGGGCGGTGTGGGTGGCCGGCACGGCGGCTTCGTCGGCCAGGTCCTGCTTCCGGCGACCGCCACCGCCTCCGTGCCGTCCGGCCCCGTCGAGGCGTACGCGCAGGCGTCGGCCACCGCCACTCCGGACGGTGCACCGACGAGCGCCCACGTCAGCGCCGCCACCGCCAAGGCCTTTGCGGCGAGGGCGGATTGGGTCGATAGGGGTCCATGCACGACGAAGATCATGAGCCTTCTGCCGCCGGGACGTGCCGGAGTGCAAGGGGATTGCCCCGAAAGAGGGATTTACGGGTGCCGTCGGTTTGATGGGCGGTCGCCCGTGAAGCTTTCGACCCCGTACCCGTGTTGCGGTGGCGGGCGGCGCCGTCACAGGTTCCGGAAAGAAATTTGGCCGGTGGTTGAACACAATCACGCCCGCCGTGCGTACTCATGACCGTGCGGCGGCGCAGCAGGGCGCTGCAACACCCTTGCGATTATGGGGAGTTGACGATGAAGACCTCCTGGCGGAGCGCCTCACTCGTGGCGAGCGCCGCGGCGGTCCTGGCGCTGACGACGGCGTGTGGTCAGGACAGCCCTCCGGCGGCCAGCCAGAACGTGGGTGCCTCGGCAGCGCCCGGGGACTACGGAAGCATCGGCACCGGGAACGGAGTGGGCGGCACCGCGGGCGGCCAGCAGGCCACGCCGAGCCCTTCCAGCCCGTCAAACCCCGCGGGCAAGCTGTCCGTCGCCACCGCCGAGGAGGTCGGCAAGGTGGTGACCGACAGTCTGGGCCTCACTCTGTACCGGTTCGACCAGGACACCGAGCAGCCGCCCAAGTCGAACTGCGACGGCGACTGCGCCAAGACCTGGCCGCCGGTGCCCGCGGACGACGCCGAGGCCGGCGAGGGCATCGACAAGGCGCTGCTCGGCTCGGTCACCCGGGCCGACGGCACCAAGCAGCTGACCGTCGGCGGCTGGCCGGCCTATCGCTACGCCAAGGACGTCAACGCCGGTGACGTCAAGGGCCAGGGCGTGGGCGGCAAGTGGTACGCACTGGCCCCCGACGGCAAGAAGGCGCAGGGCGGCGGCGAAGCCGCCGGTGGCGGCGAGGAGGCCGGGGCGCAGCCCGGGCTGTCCACCCGCAACGACCCCAAACTCGGCGAGATCGTCGTCGACAAGAACGGCATGACCGTCTACCGGTTCAAGAAGGACGAGGCCTGGCCCAAGCCCGTCTCCAACTGCACCGGCGAGTGCCTGGAGAAGTGGCCGCTCGTGGAGCCCGTCGACTACGCCGACACCAAGGGCATCCAGGAGAAGGGGTACATGGTCTTCGACCGGACCGACGGCAAGGGCAAGCAGCAGACGATCAACTGCTCGCCGATCTACACCTTCGCCGGTGACAAGGCTCCCGGCGACACCAACGGCCAGGGCGTCGGCGGCACCTGGTACGCGGTGCGGCCCGACGGAAAGCTGGTCGGCGCCTCGGAGAAGTAGAGAAACCTCCCCAGGGTTGATCATCTCGTCCACCCGACGGAGCCGACCCGGTCCGCCCCTCCGTACTCCACGGAGGGGCGGACCGTTTTGCCGTGCTTCACCTGAACTCATCGAATTCTGACGCTCTTCCCCTTCCACTCCGGAACTCTCCGGAATGCCTCGAACACTGTTCGTCATATGTTCGAAGGGCATGCTCACGGGTATCAATTCGGCACGTGCCGCAGGCAGTGACCGGGAACGGATGGTCAATTTCCGTTTCGGGTCGCTCCATTGGCGGGCGATCAGTAGCCTCTGCTCGAACACCGGATCGCCTACGCCTTGGAGAGATAGATGGAGCGTCCCGCCTGGGCCCCACGGAGCATCGACATCTCGGTGCCCAGCGTCTCCCGGATGTACGACTACTACCTGGGCGGATCGCACAACTTCGAGGTCGACCGGGAAGCGGCCCGCAGGGCCATGGAGTTCATGCCGGGACTCCCCAAGATCATGCAGGCGAACCGGGCGTTCATGCGACGCGCCGTGCGCTACGCGGCCGACCAGGGCATCGGCCAGTTCCTGGACATCGGCTCCGGCATACCCACGTTCGGCAACGTGCACGAGGTGGCCCAGGCCGCCCGCCCCGGCGCACGCGTGGTGTACGTCGACCACGACCCGGTGGCCGTGGCGCACAGCCAGGCGGTCCTCGAGGGCAACGACGACGCGGACGTCGTGGCCGCGGACCTCCGCAAGCCCCAGGAGATCCTGCGCAGCCCCGAGGTGGAGCGGCTGATCGACCTGAATCGGCCAGTGGCGTTGCTCCTCGTTGCCATACTGCACTTCGTGGAAGACGAGGACGACCCGTACGGGGCGGTGGCCGAGCTGGGCGAGGCGCTCGCGCCCGGCAGCATGCTCGTGCTCACCCATGCCTCGTACGAGGGCGTCCCGCTGCCGCCGGAGCGGGCCGGGGGCGCGGTGAACGTGTACCAGGACATCCGCAACCCGCTGATCATGCGCTCGCGCGAGGAGATCGCGCGGTTCTTCAAGGGGTACGACATGGTGGAACCCGGACTGGTGGCGATGCCGCGCTGGCGGCCCGACACCGCACCGGAGGACGAGGATCCTTACGCGTTCTCCGGTTTCGCGGGCGTGGGGCGTACGGCGTGATCGCGGAACCGGACGGGCCGGAGGACAGACTGCGCCGGTTCGCGACGATCTGGAGCCGGGCCGTCTTCCCGGTGACCTCGACGTCGTCGACCCGGCTGGAGTTCGAGGAGCAACTGCTGCCGCTGGCCCGGCGGTTGAGCGAGGCACTGCTGGCCCGGGCCTTCGACGCCGGCGCGGGCAGGGCGGTGGGCGCCGCCCTCGTGGACGCGCACTGCACCGACCCGGAGGCGCTCAGCCGCACGCTGGACTGTGTGGACGCCTACCTGGTCCTGTACTGCGGCGGCGACGGCGACCAGGAGGACCTGCGGGCGCGCTCCGCACGCCTCCAGCACGCGATGGCCGCCGGATTCGCGCAGGCGCTGCGCGAACGGACCCTGGCCGAGCAGGAGGCCATCGCCCAGGCCGCACTGCGGGCGCAGGGTGTGGTGGCGCAGGCCCTGCACGCCACCGAGGCCCGCTTCCGCGCGGTCTTCGAGGGCGCCGCCATAGGCATCGGCATGGCCGATCTCGACGGCAACATCCTTCAGGTCAACGGCGCGCTGCTGCGCATGTTCGGGGTCTCCGAGCAGGCGATGCGCACCCGTAACGTCAGGGAGTGGACCCACCCCGACGACGCGCCGCAGACCTGGCGGCTCTACGACGAACTCGTGCACGGCGAGCGTGAGCACTACCACGTGGAGAAGGCGTTCTACCGCCCTGACGGAACGGTCCTGTGGACCAACCTGACGGTCTCCCTGCTGCGGGACGCCGACGGCAGTCCGCAGTACCAGCTCGCGCTCATGGAGGACACCACCGAGCGGCGGCTGCTCAACCTGAGGCTGCGCTACGAGGCCACGCACGACGCGCTGACCGGGCTGCCGAACCGCACCTTCTTCTTCGAGCGCCTGGAGAAGGCACTGGGCGCCGGGAAGGGCCAGCGGTTCGGTCTGTGCTACCTCGACCTCGACGGCTTCAAGACCATCAACGACAGCCTCGGCCACGCGGCCGGCGACCGGCTGCTGGTGGAGGTCGCCGACCGGCTCCAGTCCTGCGCCACCGCGCCGGGCGAGATGGTGGCCCGGCTCGGCGGCGACGAGTTCGTGGCACTGACCACGGGCCCCGACACCCAGCGCGAGGTCGACGAGCTCGCCGCCCGCATCATGAACGCGTTGCTGGCCCCGATCAGCGTCGACGGCCGGGAGCTGACCGTGCGCGGCAGCATCGGCATCGTCGAGGGCCCGGCCGGCGAGCGCAGCCCCGCGGAGGTACTGCGCAGCGCTGACATCACCATGTACCGGGCCAAGTCGGCGGGCGGCAACCGCTTCGAACTCGCCGACCCGGAGGCGGACGCCCGCGCCATCACCCGGCACGGGCTGACCACGGCGCTGCCGACGGCCCTGGAACGGGGCGAGTTCTTCATCGAGTACCAGCCGCTGGTCCATCTCGGCGACGGCAGTGTGCGCGGTGCGGAGGCCCTGGTGCGCTGGCTGCATCCGCAGCACGGGGTGCTCGGGCCGGACCGGTTCATCCCGCTCGCCGAACACACCGGGCTGATCGTGCCGTTGGGCCGCTGGGTCCTGGAGCAGTCGGTGCGGCAGGCCCGTGAGTGGCGGGAACTGCACGGTGGTGTGGAGGCCGTGGGCCCGCTGCGGATCAACGTCAACCTCTCGCCCTGCCAGCTGACCCACCCCGGCCTGGTCCAGGACACCGTCGACATCCTGGAACGCGCGGGCGTCGAACCGGACGCGCTCTGCCTGGAGGTCACGGAGTCGGCGCTGATCGGCGCGGACGACGATCTGCTGAAGCCGTTGCGCCGGCTGGCGGAGATGGGCGTCGACATCGCCCTGGACGACTTCGGCACCGGCTACTCCAACCTCGCCAACCTGCGCCGCCTGCCGGTCAGCATCCTGAAACTGGACCGCTCCTTCACCCAGAGCATGCAGCAGTTCCCGGCCGACCCCGTCGACCTGAAGATCGTCGAGGGGATCGTCTCACTGGCCCACAGCCTGGACCTCGCGGTGACGGTCGAGGGCGTCGAGACGGGTGCGCAGGCCGAGCAGTTGCGGATTCTGGGGTGCGATACGGCACAAGGCTGGTACTACGCCCGCCCGGGCCCCCCGGAGCGGCTGCACGAACTGGCGTTGGTGGACGCGGCGGGCTGACGCCACCGGTGGCCGCTGCGAGGTGCCGGGTCAGGTGCCCAGCCCGCGCAGCAGCAGCGCGAGACCGCCCAGGAACTCCCGGTCGGCACTGACCTTCCGGGCGTTGCGGGCGGTCTCGGTCATGTGCGGAAAGGCGTCGGGCGGCAGCTCGGTGATGGCGACCGTGCCCTCGCCGGCCAGGGGCCCGAGGTGCTCCAGCTGGATGGCGCCGATGACGTACCCGAGCAGGCCCCGCAGCGCGATCACCCGCTGCTCGCCGTCGAATCCCGCCTCCGTGAGCACGCCGAGCACGGACTCCGACCAGCGCAGCCCGGCAAGGGACCGGTGCCGGTGGGCGACGGTCAGGGGCACGATCTCAGGATGGGCGGCCACGGCGTCCCGCAGCCGAACCACCAGCACCTCGATGCGCTCCTGCCAGGACGCCTCGGGGCCTGGCGGCTCGGTGTCCACGGTGCCCAGCACGAGGTCGACGATGAGCCGTTCCAGCTCCTGCCTGTCGTCCACATACCGGTAGAGCGCCATCGTGCTCATCCCGAGTTCCTTCGCGACCGAGCGCATGGACAGCCCGGTGAGCCCGTCGCGGTCGATCACGGCGAGGGCGGCCGAGGCCAGCCGGGCATGGCTGAGTGAGCGGGGGCGTGGCATGACGACGTTCAGCGTACGCCATACGCCAACCTTGTTAGGTGTACGGCATACGCCTACACTCGGTAGGAGTACGCCGTACACCTACGAAGGGGCACTCATGCTCATGCGCAGGCCCACGCGGCCGGTGAAGTCCGGCTCCACCGTCACCGGACGCCACCTGGCCACCGTCTCCGGCGACCCCGTCGCCGTCCCCGATCCCGAGCGCCTGGTCCACCTCCAGTTCCGGCGGTTCGCCGGCTGCCCGGTGTGCCATCTGCACCTGCGGTCGGTGGTCCGCAGGCACGCGGAGATCGAGGCCGCCGGCATCCGTGAGGTCGTGGTCTTCCACTCACCTGCCGAGGAGCTGCGCCGGTACACCGCCGACCTGCCCTTCGCGGTCGTCGCCGACCCCGGCAAGCGGCTGTACGCCGAGTTCGGCGTCGAGTCGGCTCCCCGTGCCCTGCTCAGCCCGCGCGCCTGGTGGCCGGTCGTCAGGGCGGTGCTGCGCGGTGGGTGGGAAGTCCTCCGTGGCCGCGAACGGCTCCCCGCGACCAGCCAGCCGGGCGGCAGGCTCGGCCTGCCCGCCGACTTCCTCATCGGTCCCGAGGGCCGGGTCCTCGCCGCCAAGTACGGCGAGCACGTCTACGACCAGTGGCCGGTCGACGAGCTCCTGCACCTGGCGTCCTCCCACCGGCCGGCCCTCGGCCACCCTCCGGCGCGGCAGCCGCAGTCGTAGGCCGGGACCCGCGGGCGCCTCACCGCTCCAGCAGCATCCGCTGCAGTTCCCGGGCCGCCCGCGGCGGAGCCACATCGCTGCGGTGTGCCAGGGCGATGGTCCGGTGCAGACCGGGACGGTCCAGGGGCGTCACCCTCAGTCCACGGCCGGACCGCGCGGCCACCATCCGGGGCACGACGGCCACCCCCAGCCCCGCCCGCACGAACCCCAGCACCGCGTCCATCTCCCCGCCCTCCACCGCGAAGTCCGGCTCGAACCCCTCGGCGCGACACGCGGCCACGGTCAGTTCGCGCAGGTCGTAGCCGTGCCGGAACATCACCAGGCGCTCGTCCTCCAGGTCGGCCACGCGTACGGTGCGCCGGCCCCGGCCGGGTCTCGGCGCGTCCGGGGAGGAGACCACGACCAGGTCCTCGCGCAGCAGCTCCACCGTCGTCAGCGCCGGGGACGGCGTCGGCAGGGGCAGCACCACCAGGGCGAGGTCCAGCGCGCCGCGTGCCAGCTCCCGCACCAGGTCGTGCGAACCGCCCTCCTCGATCAGCAGCTGGATACCTGGATAGCGGTCGTGGAAGGCGCGCAGCACGTCCGGCAGCAGGCCCGTGCACAGGCTGGGCGTGGCGCCGAGCCGCACCCGCCCCCGGCGCAGCTGCACCAGCTCCAGCACCTCGTGCCGGGCCGTGTCCGCGTCCGCCAGGATGCGCCGGGCCAGGGGGAGGAGGGCCTCCCCGGCGTCCGTGAGCGTGATGTTGCCCCGGGCCCGCAGGAACAGGTCCGCGCCCAGCTCCCGCTCCAGCGCCTTGATCTGCTGCGACAGCGACGGCTGCGCGACATGGACCAGATCGGCGGCCCGCGTGAAGTGCCGGGTCTCGGCGACGGCCACGAAGTACTGGAGCTGCTGGAACTGCATACTCGTACGATAGCCCCAGGCTATGGAATCAAGCTGGACCATGTCTTGGACCGATCGGCTCCGCGTCCGTAGCGTGCTGTGCCATGGCTCTGGCAACGCGGACGGACCGACGGCCGTCCATGGCACGCACCGTGTGGGACTCCACCCTCGGCAAGAAGACCGTGATGGCGGTCAGCGGGCTGATCATGCTGCTGTACCTGGTCGTCCACATGATCGGAAACCTGAAGATCTTCTTCGGGGCCGGCGAGTTCGACCACTACGCCCACTGGCTGCGCACCGTCGGCGAGCCGTTCATGCACTACGAGTGGACGCTCTGGCTGGTCCGGATCGTGCTGGTGGCCGCCGTCGTGGCCCACGCCGTGTCCGCATACCAGCTCAGCCGCCGCGACATCAGGGCACGGCCCAGCAAGTACGTGCACAAGAGGCCGCGCGCGAGTTACGCGACGCGCACCATGCGGTGGGGCGGGGTCATCCTCGGGCTGTTCATCGTCTGGCACATCCTGGACCTCACGACCGGCACCGTGCACCCCGGCTTCCGGCCCGGCCACCCGTACCAGAACGTGCTGGACACCTTCTCCACCTGGTACGGCAACGTCATCTACATCGTCGCGATGCTCGCGCTCGGCCTGCACGTGAGGCACGGCTTCTGGAGCGCCGCCCAGACCCTCGGCGCCGGCAGCCGCACCCGCGACCGCGCCCTGAAGACCGTCGCCAACGTCCTCGCGCTGCTGCTCACGGCGGGGTTCATCGCCGTACCCGTGGGCGTCATGACCGGAGTGGTGAGCTGACATGACCTACACCGACTACGCGACCGGTGAACCGGTCGTCGACACCAAGGCCCCGAAGGGCCCCGTCCACGAGCGCTGGGACAAGCGCCGCTTCGAGGCCAAGCTGGTCAACCCCGCCAACCGGCGCAAGCACACCGTCATCGTCGTCGGCACCGGCCTCGCCGGCGGTTCCGCCGGGGCCACCCTCGCCGAACAGGGCTACCACGTCGTCCAGTTCTGCTACCAGGACTCCCCGCGCCGCGCCCACTCCATCGCCGCGCAGGGCGGCATCAACGCCGCGAAGAACTACCGCAACGACGGCGACTCCGTCCACCGGCTGTTCTACGACACCGTCAAGGGCGGCGACTTCCGGGCCCGCGAGTCCAACGTCCACCGCCTCGCCCAGATCTCCGTCGAGATCATCGACCAGTGCGTGGCCCAGGGCGTGCCGTTCGCCCGCGAGTACGGCGGCCTGCTCGACACCCGTTCCTTCGGCGGCGTCCAGGTGTCGCGGACCTTCTACGCCCGCGGCCAGACGGGACAGCAACTGCTGCTCGGCGCCTACCAGGCCCTCAGCCGCCAGATCGCCGCGGGCAACATCGAGATGCACCCGCGTACGGAGATGCTGGACCTGATCGTCGTCGACGGGCGGGCGCGCGGGATCGTCGCCCGGGACCTCATCACCGGCAGGATCGACACGTACTTCGCGGACGCCGTCGTACTCGCCAGCGGCGGCTACGGCAACGTCTTCTACCTGTCGACGAACGCCATGAACTCCAACGCCACCGCGATCTGGCGGGCGCACCGGCGCGGCGCCTACTTCGCCAACCCCTGCTTCACCCAGATCCACCCCACCTGCATCCCGCGCACCGGCGAGCACCAGTCCAAGTTGACGCTGATGAGCGAGTCGCTGCGCAACGACGGCCGCATCTGGGTGCCGAAGGCCAAGGGCGACGACCGCCCGCCGAACGAGATCCCCGAGGACGAGCGCGACTACTACCTGGAGCGCATCTACCCCTCCTTCGGCAACCTGGTGCCGCGTGACATCGCCTCCCGCGCCGCGAAGAACGTCTGTGACGAGGGACGGGGCGTCGGCCCCGGCGGGCAGGGCGTCTACCTCGACTTCGCCGACGCCATCGAGCGCATGGGCCGTAAGGCCGTAGAGGCCAAGTACGGCAACCTCTTCGACATGTACCAGCGGATCACCGACGAGGATCCGTACCGGGTCCCCATGCGGATCTACCCCGCCGTGCACTACACGATGGGCGGACTGTGGGTCGACTACGACCTGCAGACCACCATCCCCGGCCTGTTCGCGATCGGCGAGGCCAACTTCTCCGACCACGGGGCCAACCGGCTCGGTGCCTCCGCGCTGATGCAGGGACTGGCCGACGGCTACTTCGTGCTCCCGGCGACCATCAACGACTACCTCGCCCGCAACCCGCTGGGGGACCGGGTCGACGCCGGCCACCCGGTCGTCCAGGAGGTGCTGGCCGAGACCGAGGACCGGCTCAACCTGCTGCTGTCCGTCGACGGCGACCGCACGCCCGACTCCTTCCACCGCGAGGTCGGCGAACTCATGTGGGAGTTCTGCGGCATGGCCCGCACCGACTCCGGGCTGCGCAAGGCGCTGGAGCGCATCCCGCAGATCCGTGAGGAGTTCTGGCGGCGCATCAAGGTGCCCGGCACCGGCGAGGAGTTCAACCAGTCGCTGGAGAAGGCCAACCGCGTCGTCGACTACCTGGAGCTGGCCGAGCTGATGTGCCTCGACGCGCTGCACCGCAGCGAGTCCTGCGGCGGCCACTTCCGCGATGAGTCCCAGACGCCCGACGGCGAGGCCGAACGGAAGGACGACGAGTTCGCGTACGCGGCCGCCTGGGAGTTCACCGGCACCGGCGAGGCTCCGACCCTGCACAAGGAAGACCTGGTCTTCGAGTACGTCCACCCCACCCAGCGGAGCTACGCATGAAGCTCACCCTGCGCGTCTGGCGGCAGAAGAACGCCGACGCCGAAGGCGCCATGTCCACGTACGAGGTGGACGGGATCTCCTCCGACATGTCCTTCCTGGAGATGCTCGACACCCTCAACGAGGAGCTCATCCTCAAGGGCGAGGACCCGGTCGCCTTCGACCACGACTGCCGCGAGGGCATCTGCGGCGCGTGCTCGCTCGTCATCAACGGCGACGCGCACGGGCCCGAGCGGACGACCACCTGCCAGCTCCACATGAGGTCGTTCAAGGACGGCGACACGATCGACATCGAACCGTGGAGGGCGTCCGCGTTCCCGGTGATCAAGGATCTGGTCGTCGACCGCTCGGCGTTCGACCGGATCATCCAGGCCGGCGGGTACATCACCGCGCCCACGGGTGCGGCTCCGGAAGCACATGCCACACCGGTGCCGAAGCCGGACGCCGACTTCGCCTTCGAACACGCCGAGTGCATCGGGTGCGGCGCGTGTGTCGCGGCGTGCCCGAACGGTGCGGCGATGCTGTTCACGTCCGCCAAGGTCAACCACCTGAACGTGCTGCCACAGGGCGCGCCCGAGCGCGAGACGCGGGTGCTGGACATGGTGGCGCAGATGGACGAGGAGGGCTTCGGCGGGTGCACCCTCACGGGAGAGTGCGCCACGGCGTGCCCCAAGGGCATTCCGCTCATGTCCATCACCGGCATGAACAAGGAGTGGCTGCGGGCCACGCGGAAGGTGAGCAAGCGGTAGAGCAGGGCAGGTAGGAACGTTCGCCGTTCGGTGCGGACGGGCGGGGCCGGTTGGTGCTCACCGGCCCCGTCTCGCCTTTCCGGGCTCCAGGCATTCAACATCCCGGCATCCGCGCTCCCGGCACTGGTCACGCGAAGGTCAGGCGGCATGGGCACAACAGTGACGGCGGCACCGCTCGCCGCCCCCGGCCCGTGACCAGGAGAGAGCCATGACCGGCGTACTGACCGTCGACCGCCCCGCGCAGCCCACGGCCCCCACCCGCTACACCGTCGCCCTCGCCCGGAACGAGGAGGACGTGCGTGCCGCGCAGCGGCTGCGGCACGACGTCTTCGCCGGGGAGCTGGGCGCCCTGCTGGCCGGCTCGCAACCCGGGCTGGACGTCGACCCGTTCGACGCGTACTGCGACCACCTGCTCGTCCGTGAGGAGACGACCGGCCAGGTCGTCGGCACCTACCGGCTGCTGCCGCCGGAGCGCGCGGCGGTCGCCGGACGCCTGTACTCCGAGAGCGAGTTCGACTTGAGCTCCCTCGCCGCGATCCGGCCCGAGCTCGTCGAGGTCGGCCGCTCCTGCGTGCACCCCGACCACCGCGACGGCGCGGTCATCAGCCTCATCTGGGCGGGAATCGCCCGCTACATGGTCGACCGGGGCCACGAGTGGCTCGCCGGCTGCTGCTCCGTCCCGCTCGCCGACGGCGGCGCCCTCGCCTCCGCCACCTGGGACCGGGTGAACGCCAAGCACCTGTCGCCGCAGGAGTACCGCGTGCGGCCGCTGCTGCCGTGGGTACCGGGCCCGGCGCCCGCCGCCCGCGTCGAACTGCCCGCCCTGCTGCGCGGCTACCTGCGCCTGGGCGCCTGGGTGTGCGGCGAACCGGCCCACGACCCGGACTTCGGTGTCGCCGACCTGTACGTGCTGCTGCCGATGAGCCGGGTCAACCCGCGCTACCTGCGGCACTTCCTGTCCCTCGTCCCCGCCTGATGAGCGCCTGGCTGCCCACCGCGCCCTGCACGCCGCAGGCCTGTGTGCAGGCGCCGGTGGGGGTGTCGGCGGGGGTGCCGGCGCGGGCCGTGCCGCGTGCCGTGCTGCGGCTCACCGGGATAGTCCTGCTGCTGCTCGCGGGGATCGCGCTGTCGCCGTTCGGTGCCCGGATACCGGCATCCCTGATCCGGCGGTGGTGCCGGTGGCTCGTGCGGGCCGCGGGGGTCCGGGTCCGCATCACCGGCGCCGCCGCCCCCACCGGCGGACTGCTGCTGGTCGCCAACCATATCTCCTGGCTGGACATCCCGCTGCTCACCGCCGTTCGCCCCGCGCGGATGCTGGCCAAGACCGAGGTACGGCGGTGGCCCGTCGCCGGGCCGCTGGCCACCCGCGGCGGCACCCTGTTCATCGACCGGGACCGGCTGCGGGCCCTCCCGGACACCGTCGCCCGTATCGCCAGGGCCCTGCGCGAGGGCGCCGCCGTCGCGGCGTTCCCCGAGGGCAGCACCTGGTGCGGCCGGGCCCAGGGCACCTTTCGCCGGGCCGTCTTCCAGGCCGCCCTGGACGCCGGGGTGCCGGTCCAGCCGGTCCGGATCGGCTACCGGCTCGCCGGCGGAACGGCCACCACCGCGCCCGCGTTCGTCGGCGACGACACCCTGCTCGCCTCCCTGTGGCGGGTCGCGACGACCCGCGGCCTGGTCGCCGAGGTCGAGCTCCGCGCCCCCATCCCCCCGGGCACCCACTCCGACCGCCGCTCCCTGGCCCGTGCCGCACAACCGCAGGAGACGGCGGCACCGGCGTGGACGCACACGGTGCTGGTGGCGTAGCGGCCTCGGACGCTTCAGCGAGAGCCGGACAGTACGCGTGCGAGATACGGCGCGGTCCGGCTCTCCGCCGAGCGTGCCACGTCCGCCGGCGGTCCCGCCGCCACGATCCGGCCGCCCGCGTCGCCGCCGCCCGGGCCGAGATCGACGACCCAGTCCGCGCCCGCGACGACGGACATGTCGTGCTCGACGACGATCACGGTGTGCCCGGCGTCGACGAGGCCGTGCAGCCGGCTCATGAGGACGTCCACGTCGGCCGGGTGGAGGCCGGTCGTCGGCTCGTCGAGGAGGTAGAGCGTGTGGCCGCGCCGGCCGCGCTGGAGTTCGCTCGCCAGCTTGATGCGCTGGGCCTCACCGCCCGAGAGCTCGGTCGCGGGCTGACCGAGGCGGAGGTAGCCGAGGCCCACGTCGAGCAGGGTGCCGAGGCTGCGGGCCACGGCCGGGGTGTCGGAGAAGAACTCCGCCGCGCTCTCCACCGTCAGATCCAGCACCTGCGCGATGTTCCGCCCCCGGTACGCCACCTCCAGCGTCTCCGGGTTGTACCGAGCCCCGCCGCAGTCCGGGCAGGGCGCGTACGTGCTCGGCAGGAACAGCAACTCCACGCTGACGAACCCCTCGCCCTGGCAGGTCTCGCAGCGCCCGCCCGCCACGTTGAAGGAGAACCGGCCGACACCGAAGCCTCGCGCGCGTGCCCCGTCGGTGGCCGCGAACACCTTGCGTACGACGTCGAAAAGGCCGGTGTACGTCGCGAGGTTCGAACGCGGCGTGCGTCCGATCGGCTTCTGATCCACCGAGACCAGCCGGCCCACGCCGGGCGTGTCCTGTGTGAGCTCCCCGATGAGCGTCGACTTGCCGGAGCCGGACACCCCGGTGACCGCGGTGAACGCGCCGAGCGGGAACTCGGCGGCCACACCGCGCAGGTTGTGCCGGGTGACCGGCCCGGTCTTCAGCCACCCGCTCGGTTCGCGGACCTCGCGCGCCGGGCCGGGGGAGCGGTCGAACAGGTAGCGAGCCGTCGCCGACTCCTCGACGGCCGCAAGCCCGGCGACCGGGCCGCTGTGCAGCACCCGCCCGCCGTGCTCGCCGGCGCCCGGACCCACCTCCACCAGCCAGTCGGCACCACGTACGACATCCAGGTGGTGCTCCACCACGAACACCGAGTTCCCGGCCGCCTTCAGCCGCTCCAGCACGACGAGCAGCGCCTCGGTGTCCGCCGGGTGCAGCCCGGCCGACGGCTCGTCGAGGACGTAGACGACACCGAACAGGCCGGAGCGCAGCTGGGTGGCCAGGCGCAGTCGTTGCAGCTCGCCCGCGGAGAGGGTGGGGGTGGGCCGGTCCAGGCTGAGGTAGCCGAGACCGAGTTCGAGGACCGGCGCGATGCGCGAGATGAGGTCGTCGGTGAGCACCCGGGCGGTCTCGGACGTCGCGTCGAGTGCGGCGGCCAGCTCCACCAGCGGCAGCGCCGCCAGCTCGGCGATGGTCCGGCCGCCGAACGTCACCGCCAGTGCCTCGGGCCGCAGCCGGCTGCCACCGCACGCCGGGCAGGGCGTGCTGGTGAGGAACCGCTCGGCCTTCGTGCGCAGGGTCGGGCTCTTGGAGTCCGAGAACGTCTTCATCACATACCGGCGGGCGCTCATGTACGTGCCCTGGTACGGCCGCTGGATCCGGTCCGCGTCCCGCACCGGGTGCACGGTCACCACCGGCTGCTCGTCCGTGAACAGGATCCACTCACGCTCGCCGGCGGGCAGCTCCCGCCACGGCCGGTCCACGTCGTACCCGAGCGCGTCGAGGACGTCCCGCAGGTTCTTGCCCTGCCAGGCGCCCGGCCACGCGGCGATCGCGCCCTCGCGGATCGACAGCGACGGGTCCGGGACCAGCAGCTCCTCGCTCGTACGGTGCACCCGGCCGAGCCCGTGGCACTCCGGGCAGGCCCCGGCCGCCGTGTTGGGTGAGAAGGCGTCGGAGTCGAGGCGCCCGGCACCGGGCGGATAGGTGCCGGCCCGGGAGAACAGCATGCGCAGCGAGTTCGAGAGGTTGGTGACGGTGCCGACCGAGGAGCGTGAGGTGGGTGCCGAGCGGCGCTGCTGGAGCGAGACGGCCGGCGGCAGACCGGTGATCTCCCCGACCTTCGGCGCGCCCACCTGGTGGATCAGCCGGCGCGCGTACGGGGCGACCGACTCGAAGTAGCGCCGCTGCGCCTCCGCGTAGATCGTGCCGAACGCCAGCGACGACTTGCCCGAGCCGGACACGCCGGTGAACACGGCCAGCACGTCCCTGGGGATGTCGACGTCGACGCCCTTGAGGTTGTGCTCGCGGGCACCGCGGACACGGACGTACGGATCGTGGGGGCCGTGGGGGTCGTGCATGGGCAACGACTCTAACCGGAGGTGATCGCGGCCAGCCGCCGGTAGGAGTCCAGCAGCGCCTCGCGGTCGTAGGTGCTGGTGGTGACCAGGACCTCCTGCGCCCCCGTCTCCTTCAGTACCGTCTCCAGCTCGTGCGCGACCTGCTCCTCGGTGCCGGCGATGTGGCCGGTGAGGCCGGACTCGTAGAAGCCGCGTTCCTTGCCGGTCATGGCGAGCGCCTCGACGCGCTCGGCGGGCGGCAGGGGAGGGAAGGTGCCGTGCGTGCGGGAGTACGCCATCGCCCAGGCTTCGGGGGTCAGCAGCCGACGGGCCTCCTCGGGGGTCCCGGCCACCGCGACCGTGCCGGAGACGACCACGTAGGGTTCGCTCGCCCAGGGCGAGGGGCGGAAGTGCTCCCGGTAGTGATCGATGCCGCGCCGCATCTTCTCCCGGTTCCTGAAGTCGCCGATGACCATGGGCAGACCCGCCCGGGCCGCGATGCCGGCGCCCTCACCCATGGCCAGGACGAAGGGCGGCACGGTCAGTCCCTCGGCGGGACGGGCGTGCACACCGGTTGGGGAGGTGCCCCGGAACCAGCCGAGCAGCTCCCGCAGCTGGGCCTCGAAGTCCTCGGCGTCCTCCTTGTCACGGCCCAGGGCCCTGCGCACCCCGTCCGTGAAGCCCACGGACCGCCCCAGACCCATGTCGATCCGCCCGGGGAACAGCGACTCCAGCACCCCGAACTGCTCGGCCACGACCAGCGGCCGGTGGTTGGGCAGCATCACCCCACCGGTGCCGACCCGGATCGTCCGCGTCGCGGCGGCGACGGCGGCCGCCAGCACGGTCGGCGCGGAACCGGCGACCCCGGGCACCCCGTGATGCTCCGAGACCCACAGCCGGTGGTATCCGAGCCCCTCCAGCTCCCCGGCCAGCCGCACGGTGTCGCGCAGTGCCTCGGGATGCGTGTGCCCCTCGCGGGTGCGGGACCGGTCGAGGACGGAGAAGCGGGTGGTGGCGATCGAGGAACTCACACCGGGTTCAACGCGTGATGGCTCGCGGCATTCCCGCCGGCGCCGCCCCGCCGAAAACCCGGTGACCGCATCCCCGCACGTCAGCACAATGGAGCGGCACGGCCCGGCGCCGCCGGGTGCAGCGCGTGAAGAGGGGGGACCGGCCATGGCCGTCGCGAACGTCCTGCTGTCCGGCATCGTCGGCTCGACCGCGTACGGCCTGGCCCGTCAGGGCTCGGACATCGACCGCCTCGGCATGTTCGCCGCGCCCACCGAGGCTCTGCACGGGCTCCACACGCCGAAGGAGTCCCACGTCACCACGGCACCGGACCGCACCCTGCACGAGGCCGCCAAGTGGTGCCGACTCGCCCTCGGCGGCAATCCGACCGCCATGGAGCTGGTGTGGCTCCCGGACGAGCTGTACGAGGTGCGTACCCCGCTGGGCGACGAACTGATCGGCATACGTGCGTCGTTCCTGTGCGCGAAGCGCGTCCGGGACGCCTATCTCGGTTACGCCACCCAGCAGTTCCGCCGGCTCGAGAACCGCGGGGACGGCTCGTTCTCGGCGGACACCCGGAAGCGCACCGCGAAGCACGCCCGGCACCTGAAGCGGCTGTGTCACCAGGGCCTGTCGCTGTACACCACCGGCCGACTGGAGATCCGCGTCGAGGACCCCGAGGAGTACCACGCCTTCGGCGAGCGCGTGGCCGCCGACCCGGCGGCCGCGTTGCCCCTGCTCAGGCACTACGAGGCCGCCTTCGACGAGACGCCCACCGTGCTGCCCGAGCGGCCCGACGAGGCGGCCGTCGAGGCGTGGCTGCACCGGGTCCGCGGCCTCTTCTACACCGCGGGGACCACCACGTCGTGCTCGTGCTCGCAGGCCTCGTCGATGCCGTAGGTGTCCCAGGCGGGGAACGGGTCGTCCGCCGGTACGGGCTCGCCGGGTGCCATCAGGCAGCCGGTCAGGGCGGAGTGCAGGGCCGGGGCGTCCAGCCCGGTGCCGATGAACACCAGCTCCTGTGCGAACGGGGTGTCTCCGTCCCGGGCCGCGGAGGGCTCGAAGCGGGCGACGGAGCCGGCCTGTGACCACAGGCCCGTCACCCGCTGGCGGCTCGCCAGGGTGAAGAAGCCCTTGGAGCGCAGGATCCGCCCGTACGTGCCGGCATCCAGTTCCTCCGTGACGAACGTCCACAACCGCCCCGGGTGGAAGGGGAGTTCGGAGCGGAAGACGGTGGAGGAGATGCCGTACTCCTCGGTCTCGGGGACGTGGTCGCCGTTGAGTTCCCTGACCCAGCCCGGTGCCTGCTGGGCGCGTTCCAGGTCGAACAGGCGGGTGCCGAGCACCTGGCGGAGGTCCACCCGGCCGTGCGTCGCCGGGACCAGCCGGGCGAGTGGGTTCAGCCGGGTCAGCGCCGCCCGCAGCCGGGCTGCCGTCTCCTCGTCGACCAGGTCGAGCTTGTTGAGGACCAGGACGTCGGCGAACTCGACCTGGTCGACGAGGAGATCGCTGACGGTGCGCTCGTCGTCCTCGTAGGGGGCGAGACCCCGCTCGGCGAGGTCGTCGCCGCTCTCCAGCTCGGCGAGGAAGTTGGCCGCGTCGACGACCGTGACCATGGTGTCCAGCAGGGCCACGTCGTCGAGGGTGGCGCCGTCGTCACGGGCGAAGGCGAAGGTGGCCGCGACGGGCATCGGCTCGGAGATCCCGGACGACTCGATGAGGAGATGGTCGAACCGGCCCTCGCGGGCCAGCCGGTCCACCTCTTCCAGCAGGTCGTCGCGGAGCGTGCAGCAGATGCAGCCGTTGGTCATCTCGACCAGGCGTTCCTCGGTCCGCGACAGGGCGGCCTCGCCGCCGCGCACCAGGGCCGCGTCGATGTTGACCTCGCTCATGTCGTTGACGATGACGGCGACGCGCAGCCCCTCGCGATTGGTCAGGACATGGTTGAGCAGGGTGGTCTTGCCCGCCCCGAGGAATCCGGAGAGCACGGTGACGGGCAGCCGTTCGTACGACACGGTGTCAGCCCTCGGGGCGCAGCAGCCCGCGCTCGTAGGCCTTGACCAGGTTCTGCGGTACGAGGTGACGGACGCCGTCGACGGTGACCGGGACCAGCGTCGGCGTGGCGGCCTTCCACTGGGCGCGGCGGTGACGGGTGTTGCTGCGGGACATCTTCCGCTTCGGGACAGCCATGGGACTCCTCCTCGGTGGGCAGGCACCGAGGACGCTACATGAAAATGGATCCCATTAACAATTCGCGTCCTCGGTGCCCGTGCCCGTCGCCCGGTGTCCCGGTCCGGTGCGTCAGTCGTCGGCACCCACGAGCATCCGCACCTCGAACTCCTCGTGTGCGGTGCCGTCCTCGGCCGGGCCCTTGTCCAGCACCGTGCCGAGCCAGCCCAGCAGGAAGCCCAGGGGGATCGAGACGATGCCGGGGTTCTGGAGCGGGAACCAGGCGAAGTCGACCTCGGGGTAGAACGAGGCCGGGGCGGAGGAGACGACGGGGGAGAACACGGCGAGCAGGACGGAGCTGGCCAGACCGCCGTAAAGGCTGAGCAGTGCTCCCTTCGCCGTGAAGCGCCGCCAGAAGAGGGTGTAGATGATCGTCGGCAGGATCGCGGACGCCGCGATGGCGAAGGCGAGGAACGCGAGCGTCGCGGTGTTCGCCCCCCAGGCGACGAGCGCGAGCAGGATGCCGAGGATGCCGATGACCGCACCCGACAGCCGGGCGACGGTCAGCTCCTCCGTCTCGCTCGCGCGGCCCTTGCGGATCACCTCGCTGTACAGGTCGTGCGCGAGGGACGAGGCCGCGGCCAGGGTGAGTCCCACTGCCACGGCGAGCAGGGTCATATACGCCAGGCAGGTCAGCAGCGCGGTGAGGACACTGCCGCCCAGCTCGTGCGCGAGCAGCAGGACGGAGGCGTTGCCGGTGCGGTCCGTGCTCTCGATGGCGTCCCGGCCGAGGAGCGCGGTGGCGCCGAGGCCGAGGATGCCGGCCCCGAAGCAGACCGCGCCGACCAGACCGATGGCCCACACGACGGAGGAGCGCAGGACGCTGCTGGTGCGCGGGGCGAGCAGGCGCATCAGCACGTGCGGAAGGGCGGCGAGGCCGAGGACGATGGCCAGTTCGAGGCTGAGGAAGTCCAGCTTGTTGCTGACGGTGCCGCCGTAGCGCAGCCCGGGTTCGAGGAAGGTCAGGCCGGTTCCGCTGCGCTCGGCCGCCCTCTCGAGCAGCGCGTTCGGGTTCCAGTCGAAGTGGTACAGCACCCAGCCCGCGGTGAACAGCACGCCCACGATCAGCATCACGGCCTTGATGATCTGGATGACCGTCGCTCCGGGCATGCCTCCGAGGGAGGCGTAGAGGATCACGAAGGTACCGATCACGACCACGCACAGGGTGCGGGTGGTGCCGCTCGGGACGCCGGTGAACTGGGTCAACAGGGCGACGCTGCCCACGAGTTGCGCCACCAGGTAGAGGGTCGCGATGGCCAGGATGCAGACGGCCAGCGCGACCCGCACCGGCCGCTGCTGCCGGGGCAGCCGCAGCGCCACCGTGTCGCCCAGGGTGAACTTGCCCGTGCGGTGCAGGGGTTCGGCGATGAGCAGCAGCACCATCATCCAGGCGACGGTGGTGCCGCCGAGGTACATCAGCCCGTCGTACCCGGTCAGGGCGACCAGTCCGGTGCTGCCCAGCAGGGTGGCGGCGGACAGGTAGTCGCCGCACATGGCAAGGCCGTTGCGCAACGGCGACATGGCGCGGTTGCCGAGATAGAACTCGCTGATCTCGTCGCGCTGAGGTGCCGTCAGCAGAGCCGTGAACAGGGTGATCACGACCACGGTCAGGAACAGGACGAACGTCAGCTGGAGGCTGCTGTCGTCGATGGCGGCGAGCGTCACCACGTGCGGAACCCCCTTGTGCCGTGCTGGAGGGGCTGCCCGGACCCTTGGGGCGGAGCCGCCGCCGAGCGGGCACGGCGGCTGTCGTTCTCGTGCTGCCGGGACCTCAGGCCGCGGGCGAGCGGATCGACCCGGGTGCGCATGTGCCGGACGTAGCACCACGCGGTCACGCCCATGATGACGAACTGGCCGAGGCCGAGGGTGAGTCCGATCGTGAGGTGGCCGAACAGTGGCTGGTTCATCACCGCGGGCACAAAACTCGACAACAGCACATACAGCAGGAATCCGCCGACGGACAGGATCGTCGCCCGGGTGCCGAACCGGCGCTGCGCGCGACGCAGAGAGTGAAATTCGGGATGATCGGATATGCGAGACGGCGGAGTGTGTTCGATGTGCGGAAGTGGGAATGTGGGAGTGTCGTCCCGTCGCGGTGGAAATTCGGGCACAGGCGCACCTTCTTCGCTGCATCGTGCCCCGCACTCGACCCCTTGGAGTCAGTGGTCTCGTCCGGCTTTCGAGCAGGGTGGAGGGACGCCGGACGCACTGTGGGGGTGCGGGCTCTGTGGGGGTCTCGTGAAACCGAAAAACTCGCTGTTCGGATTCACGCGGACGGCCTCGGGGTTCTTTGTGGGGATCCCCGACCAGCCCCGCCCACGGGTGGTGGTGAGGCTGAATGCGGAGTATGTCAGTGGGACGCTTGAGCCATCAACTGTGAGGGTCAATTGATGGCTGTTCATGGCTCGTTCACGCCACGGTTGAACGTTGGCGATACTGCGCCAGCTTGATCATAAAAGGCCCGGTCGATGAATAGTACGGACCATTTCTCCGGCCGGGCTGGTCAGAAGCGGGCGCCGACGGCGGTGCCGGACCGGGGGACGAGGAACGCCGGCGCCTTCGGCAGCGAGCCGTCCGCCGCGCGGGGGCCGGTGAGCAGGGCCGGGTCGGTGCTCAGGACCGAGGAGGCGTCCCACGTCCCGCCGATGTTCCAGGAGTTGCTGCTGGCGACCGTCCCGGACCCGACGGCCGCCGGGCGCTGGTCCGCGACGGAGAGGTTGCCGGTGAGCCTGGCGGTCCCGCCCGAGACGTCGGCGTCGAAGCCCGTACCGGCGTTGGCGTACGTCGAGTTGCGGCTCAGGGCGAGGGCGCCCGGGTTGCCGTTGTCGGTGAATCCGTGCTTGGCGTTCTTGAAGGCGACACTGCCCCGGACCGTGTGGGCCACGGCCGGGGCCGGGCTGCCGCCGCCGAGTTTGAAGCCGTTCCCGTCGCCCGCGAAGTCGGGGAAGTTCCAGCGGTTGAAGCCGTTGCCGTACGCCACCGTGTTCTCGATCGTGACCGGGGAGGTGAACTTCCAGGCGTCGAAGCCGTCGTCGACGTTGTTCCACAGCCGGGCGCCGCGCACCACGTTGCCCGAACCGCTGCCCTCCTTGACGGCCAGGCCGTCGGCGCTCTCGCCGTTCTTGCGCGGGTCGCGGTTGCCGTAACTGTCCAGGTTCAGGATCTGGTTGTTGCTGGAGGCGCCCTGGAGCTGGAAGCCGGACTCGTAGTTGTCGTGCGTGCTCAGGCGCGCGAAGACATTGCTGTTGCAGCCGTCGCAGTACACGCCGTACGGGCCGTTGACGATCTCCAGGCCCGAGATCCGCCAGTGCGACGCCTCCATGTGGATCGCCCCGCGCTCGACACGCGGGATGCTGCCGCCGACCGGCGTGTGGCTGGCGGGCAGCTTCTCCCCGTCGACGACCACGCGCTCGCCCTGGTGGGCCGAGAGGGTGATGGGCTGGGACGCGGTCCCCGAGCCGGCGATGGTGATGTTGTCGGTGAGGGCGTACGTCCCGCCCCGCACGCTGATGGTGTCACCGGGCTTCGCCAGGTCCACCGCCCGCTGAATGGTCCTCAGCGGCCGGTCGAGCGTACCGGGGCCGGAGTCGTCCCCGTCCGCCGCCACGACCAGGGTCGTCCCCGCTGCGGCTGCCGACCCTGCCGGCCCGCCCAGCGCCATGGCCACCGCGGCCCCCGCCATCGCCACGGACCAGATCGCTGCGTTACGCATACGGCCTCCTGCCTGTACCTGCGTGGGTGTCGCAGAGCAGTGACCGCCAGGGGGGTGAAGGTTGCCGGGGTGCGAGACACGGCCGGGGAGCGGGGCCATGGACCGGCTCCGGGCACGGCCCTGTTCCTGCGGACTCGGCCGGGGCGGCGCGGGGCGGGGGCGGGCTCCGGTGCGGTCTCGCGCTCTCGTGGATCGGGGCCTGGGCAGCGGGTTCGCTGCTCGGTTCTCGGTCGGGCCGTGGGCAAGCCCCGTTTCTTCGGACGGGAGTCTGGGCGCGCGGCGGGGGACGAGCTCCGGGAGCACTCTCGCGTGCCGTGGACGGGGAGCCGGGCAGTGGGCTCGTCGCTGGTGTGTCCGTCTCGGCCGTGTGCGGGGTTCCGGTTCCGGCGGGCCGCGGCGCGGGCGGGGGACGGCTCCGGCCGGCCTGGGGTTCCGCAGACGGCGAGCCGGGCAGCGGGCCCGCCGCCCGGATGTCGGTCGGCCGTGGGCGCAGCCCCGCTCCCCGAACCGGGGCAGACGTCGGTGAGTACTGCCGGCACGGGCCGGGGGCGCACCCGCTCCGGGTGCGGTCCGGCGTTCGCGCCTGTCGGGGCCCGGGCCGGGGAGCCGTCGCCGACCGGCCCCGGCGCCCGCGCGGTCGGCCTGCCCGGGGAGGGCGACGGGGACCGCCGGACGGCCTAGGGTGGGCGGCGTGAGTGACGATCGCCGTGCGGCCCCGCTGGCCGTGTTCGACCTGGACAACACCCTCGCCGACACCGCGCACCGGCAGCGGTTCCTGGAGCGCAGGCCGCGGGACTGGGACGGGTTCTTCTCGGCGGCGCCCCAGGACCCGCCCCTCCCGGAGGGCATCGCGCTGGTCAAGGAGAGCGCGCGGGAGTGCGAGATCGTCTACCTCACCGGGCGGCCCGAGCGTTGCCGGCGCGACACGCTCGACTGGCTCGCCGCGCAGGGACTGCCCGAGGGGCGGGTGTACATGCGGCGCGACGCCGACCGCAGGCCCGCCCGGTTCACGAAGCTGGAGATCCTGCGGCGGCTCGCCCGCACACGCGCGATCCGCGTCCTCGTGGACGACGACGAACTGGTCTGCGAGGACGCCCGGCGGGCGGGCTTCACCGTCGTACGGGCCGACTGGGCGGCCAGGTCCGCCGAGCTGAAGGTGGCGCAGGAGCGGGAAGGACGCACCTGAGAGCACGCGTTGGCGGAGTGTTCACCTCCGCCGGGTATCTCCGGGCACAGAGGACAGCGGACAGCTGACCGCGGACATACGGGGGATGCCATGAAGGGAAGTCGTAGGGGCGCGCTCGCGGCAGCCGCGCTCGTCGGCGTCGCACTGCTCAGCGGCTGTGCGAAGCCCGACCGGAGCGAGATCGTCACCTGGACGGACGAACACGGCCGGGCCTGCACGGGTGTGGCGATCGTCGACTCCGAGGACGGCGACCGGGAGGTGAGCAGCATCGACTGCGACTACCCGCCGGAGGGCAGGCGGCCGGGCCGCTCCACCTCGGCACCCCTGCCGGGCTGAGCCGGCCGGAAGCAGGGCGGCGGACTACTCGGACTCCTCCAGCCGGAACCCCACCTTCAGCCCCACCTGCCAGTGCGCGATCTGCCCGTCCTCGAGCTGCCCGCGCACCTGCGTCACCTCGAACCAGTCCAGGTTGCGCAGCGTCTGCGAGGCCCTGTTGATGCCGTTGCGGATGGCCTCGTCGACGCCGTCGGGGGAGGTGCCGACGATCTCCGTGACCCGGTAGGTGTGGTTCGACATGCCGCTGCTCCTCTTCAGTGACGGGTGTCACACGTGACTCCACCGTGCCCCAAACGGCGGCGAAGCGCGAGACGTCGTCTCCCGCCCCGCCGCCAGGCGGCACAGGGACGTCAGCGCACCACGCTCAGCGACAGCGCGAACCGGCCCGCGTCGTCCGTCCACCAGTGGGCCAGGTCCAGCCCCGCCGCGGACAGTTCGCCCCGCACTCCCTCCTGCCGGAACTTCGCCGACACCTCGGTGCGCAGCTCCTCACCCGCCTCGAAGTCCACGGCGAGGTCGAGCGCCGGCACCTTCACGGTCTGCGCCGTACGGGAGCGCAGCCGCATCTCGATCCACTCGTGCTCGGCGTCCCACGCCGCCACATGGTCGAACGCGGCCGGCTCGAAGTCGGCGCCGAGCTCGCGGTTGATCACGGTGAGCACGTTCTTGTTGAACGCGGCCGTCACCCCGGCCGCGTCGTCGTACGCCCGGACCAGCACCTCCTCGTCCTTGACCAGGTCCGTGCCCAGCAGCAGCGCGTCGCCCGGGGCGAGCAGGGCCCGCACGGACGCCAGGAACGCGGCGCGCTCGACGGGCAGCAGGTTGCCGATCGTGCCGCCGAGGAACGCCACCAGCCGCGGCCCCGGCGTCTCCGGCAGCGTCAGCTCCGCGGTGAAGTCGGCGATCAGCGCGTGCACGTCGAGCCCCGGCCGCTCGGCGGCGAGCGCCTGTCCGGCCTGGGTGAGGGCGCTCTCGCTGACGTCGACGGGGACGTAGGTGTGCAGGTCCGTCAGGGTGTCCAGCAGGTGCCGCGTCTTCTCCGAGGAGCCGGAGCCGAGCTCGACCAGGGTGCGGGCCCGGGTCGCCGCGGCGATGTCGCCGGAGCGCGCCACGAGGATCTCCCGTTCGGCGCGGGTGGGGTAGTACTCGGGCAGTTCGGTGATCTTCTCGAACAGGTCGCTGCCGTGCGCGTCGTAGAACCACTTCGGCGGCAGCGTCTTGGGACGGCCGGTCAGACCCCGGTGGACGTCGGCGCGCAGCGCGGCGTCCGTGGCGTCCTCGGGCAGCGTGCGGGTGAGGTGGAACGGGCTCACGTACGGGGCTCCTTGGGTGAGGCGGGCACGAAGGCGTCGGCCGGCTCCTTCAGCGGCGTGAGCAGCACGTCCGTGCGGCTCGCCGCGAGCAGCGTGCGGTCGGGCACCTCCTGCCAGTGCGGATCGTCGTCGTAGGGCTCCGAGGCCACGACGGTGCCGCCGCCGGGCCGGTTGAGATACCAGAGGGTGTCGCCCCAGGCGGTCGCGGTGATGGTGTCGCCGTCGGTCAGCAGGAGGTTGAGCCGGGAACCGGGCGCGGCGGCGGCGACCTCCAGGACCGTGTCGGCCAGCGCCTGGCCCTGCTCGTCGCCGCTCCTGAGCCGGGCCAGGACCAGGGCCCACACGAGCGCCGAGTCGTTGCGGGCCTCCAGCGACAGCAGGTCCTCCGGCGGCAGGGTGCGGGACACCGGCGCGAGCGAGCCGGGCCAGCCCTTGACCGCCCCGTTGTGGCTGAACAGCCAGGTCCCCGCGGCGAACGGCGCCGCCGCGGCCTCCGCGTCCGCGCCCGACAGCGTCGCGTCCCGCACTGCGGCGAGTATTGCGGTGGACCGTACGACCCGGGCGAGATCGGCGAACGACAGGTCCGCCCAGACCGGCCCGGCCCGGCGGTAGCGGGCCGGCACCGGGTCGCCCTCGGCGTACCAGCCCACGCCGAAGCCGTCGGCGTTGACCGTCCCGTACTGCTGCCGCCGGGGCGCCCATGACTGCCGGTACAGGCCGTGCGGGGGATCCACGAGGAAGCCGCCGAGCGGCTCCGCCGGCCCCACGTACGCCACGTGACGGCACATCAGACGTCCTCCGAGCGGGCCGTGCGGAACCCGGAGAAGATCTGCCGCCGGATCGGGTGGTCCCAGTTGCGGAACGTGCCCCGGCAGGCCACCGCGTCCACGGCGAACGAACCGCCGCGCAGCACCTTGTAGTCGGAGCCGAAGAAGACCTCCGAGTACTCCTTGTACGGGAACGCCCTGAACCCCGGATACGGCAGGAAGTCGCTCGCCGTCCACTCCCACACGTCGCCGATCAACTGCCGTACGCCGAGGGGCGACTCACCGGCCGGGTAGCTCCCGGCGGGCGCCGGACGCAGATGCCGCTGGCCGAGGTTGGCGTGCTCGGGCCCCGGGTCGGCGTCGCCCCACGGGTAGCGCATGGAGCGGTCGCCGGCCGGGTCGTACCGGGCCGCCTTCTCCCACTCGGCCTCCGTGGGCAGCCGGCGTCCCGCCCAGCGTGCGTAGGCGTCGGCCTCGTACCAGCACACGTGCAGCACCGGCTCGTCCGGCGGGACGGCCTCGGTGACGCCGAAGCGCCGCCGCAGCCACTGCCTGCCGTCCCGCCGCCAGAACAGCGGGGCCGTGAGGGAGCTGCGGCGGACGTGGGCCCAGCCGTCCGCCGTCCACCAGCGCGGGTCGTCGTAGCCGCCGTCCTCGATGAAGGCCTGGTACGCGCCGTTCGTCACCGGCGTGGTGTCGATCCGGAAGGGCGCCACCTCGCGCCGGTGCGCGGGCCGTTCGTTGTCCAGGGCCCACGGCTCGTCGGAGGTGCCCATCGTGAACGGGCCGCCCGGAACGAGGACTTCGGACGGGCCGGTGAACAGCGGCACCGGCTCCGGGTCGGGCGCGGTCAGCGCCTGCGGGCCCCGGCGCAGCTGATGGGTGATCAGCATGGTTTCGTCGTGCTGCTGTTCGTGCTGCGCGATCATCCCGAAGGCGAACCCGGCCTCCGTCAGCCGTGTCCCGTGGAACGCGGCCTTCTCCAGCACGTCCAGGGCGCGGCCACGGACATCGGCCGCGTACGTGCGTGCCTCGGCCGGCGACAGCAGGGGCAGCTTCGGCCGCTCGGCCCGCGGATGCTCGAAAGCGTCGTAGAGGCCGTCGATCTCGGGCCGTATCGCCTCGTGCCCGGCGACGGCCCGCAGCAGCCACTGCTCCTCCTGGTTGCCGATGTGTGCCAGGTCCCACACGAGCGGTGACATCAGCGGCGAGTGCTGTGCGGTCAGGTCGGGGTCCTCGACACAGCTCGTCAGCAGGGTGGTGCGGTCACGGGCGACGACCAGCGAAGCGACCGCGCGCTCGCGCAGGACCTCGGGGTCGGCGGTATCGGTGTCGACAGCGGGGCTGGTGTCGGTCATGAGCGCGGGTCCTTCCCGTGGGCGCGACCGTCCGTGCCGCGCTGTCGGTCGAGCAGGTCGTCGGCCGGGCAGCGGCCCAGGACGACATAGCGGTCCAGATAGGCCGTGACGGCCTCGACGACCTCGGGCGCGGCGCCGAGCCGGGGCAGGGCGTCCAGCGCGGCCGTGAAGCACGTGACGGCCACCTCGCGCAGTTCGGCGTCGGCCAGACCGCTGCGGGCCGCGTCGACCCACAGCGGGTTGTGCGGCGCGGGCATCCCGAGTGTGCGCTCGGCCAGTGGTTTCACGGCCCGGTAGGCGGTCTCTGCGGCCTCCGGGTCGTCGAACAGTGCCGCCGTCACGGCCAGCGGCACGATCCAGCCGTCGTCGCCTGGTTGCGCGTCGATCATGCGCAGTTCGAGGTGGCCGCGCGGTCTGACCGGCGGGAACAGCGTCGTGACGTGGTAGTCGAGGTCCTCCCGCGTGGGCGCCCGGGGGACGCCGGTGCGGATCCACTCGCGGAAGGTGAGCCCCTCCGGGACGTCCCAGGGCCCGCCGTCGCGCCGTACGCACATCACGGGGGAGTCCAGCACGTGCCGGGCCCAGGCGCCGCGCGGGTCGGCGTCCAGGGGCGGGCCGCCCGCCCGGCCGGCGCCGATCCGGGTCCACATCAGCTGCCGGGTGGACAGCCAGCCGGTCGGCCGGCGACCGGCGAGCGGGGAGTTGGCGAACACGGCCACCAGGACCGCGCCCAGGTGATGGGCCAGCCACCAGCGCCGCACATGGCCGAGGGGCCCGGGCTCCTCGTGGCCGGCGTCCACGCAGACCTGCACGGAGGCCGAGGTGCACATCATGGCGCGGCCGGAGGGGCCGGTGCGGTCGAGGCAGGCCTCCATGGCGTCGTAGCGCGGTTCGCGCAGGAACCGGCGCGGTTCATGCCAGGGATCGTGGCCGAGGCCGACCAGGGTGAGGCCGTGTCCGCGCAGGACCGCGCGGACGGCGTCGAGGTCGGCGGAGACGGTGGCGATGACGTCCGTCAGGGAGGCGGCGGGGGGCGAGCTCAGCTCCAGCTGGCCGCCGGGCTCCACGGTGAGCGCCGACCTCAGGGACAGGGGCCGCAGCGCGGCGTAGGCCGCGTCGAGTCGTTCGGGTGTGACGGGGAGCTGCGGTGCGCGCAGCTCGTGGACGAGCCATTCCACCTCGACGCCGAGGCGGCGCGGCGGGCCGGTCTTGAAGCAGATGCCGCGCACCAGAGCTTCGACCTCGGCTTCGGACAGGGCGGTGTGCGGCTTGGTACAGCCACCCGCCGGGGCAGTGGACGCATCAGACATGTCGGGATCCTCCTGAGATTCCACCATGCCACCGGTCCGGGCTCTTCGGCGGCCCGGGCCGGGATCACTCGTCCCACCCAAGTCCCTCGTGTCGCTCGGCACAAGGGGGCGTACCGGGGCGTTCCGGGGCGGTCGTCCGGACCGGCCGGGCGTTTCCCGGCGCTTTCCCCGGTGTTCTCCGGTGGCGAAAACTCCGTTGCGCCACGCGGTCGGCATCACCCACGATGCCTGCGTGAGCACGACAAAACCGGCCGCGCGGCACGCGGTCACGGCGCACACGGGGGTGGCGCCGTGAGCGCGCGCCTGCGCGGTGTCGCACAGCAGACCGAGCAGATCGTGGCGGCGGGGGCCTACCGGGCACCGGACGGGCGCGAGGTGTCGATCGCCGACGAGCTGCGTGCTGCGCGCGAGGGCACGCGCATGTACGGCCCGGAACCGGTGCCGGTATCTGTGTCCTCCACCCGGGTGACTCGGATGCTGCTCGAGGTCACGGGTGAGAGCAGCCTGGAGGCGGCCCGCCGGCTCGGCGGACACGTGGCCGTGCTGAACTTCGCCTCGGCCCGCAACCCCGGCGGCGGTTACCTCAACGGCGCCCAGGCCCAGGAAGAGGCCCTGTGCCGGGCCTCCGCGCTGTACACCTGCCTGCTCCGGGCCCGCGCGTTCTACGACCACCACCGCGCCCACCGCGACCCGTTCTACACGGACCGTGTCATCCACTCACCCGCCGTGCCCGTCTTCCGTGACGACCGGGGCCGCCTGCTGGACGAGCCGTACACCGCCGGCTTCCTGACCGCGGCGGCGCCCAACGCGGGCGTGGTGCACCGCACGGCACCCGAACGAGCCCCGGAACTGCCGACGGCCCTGTCCGTCCGCGCCGAACGGGTCCTGGAGACGGCCGCCGCCCACGGCTACCGGCGGCTGGTGCTGGGCGCCTGGGGATGCGGCGTCTTCCGCAACGACCCGGCGCAGGTCGCCGGGGCGTTCCGGGCGCTGCTGGAACCCGGCGGGCGCTTCGCGCAGGCCTTCGAGCACGTGGTGTTCGGGGTGCTGGACCGGACGCCCGGCGCCGCGGTGCGGGGCGCCTTCGAACAGACTTTCAGTTCCAGCCGTAGCGCTCCCGCAGCCGGTGCCTGACGAGGTTGAACCGCATACGGTCCAGGGCGCAGGCCTCCCGGCGCATGCCGTCCTCGTGCAGACGCAGGACCCGGTCCACATCGACCCAGGACTCGCGGCCCGACCGGTCCCACGGTCCGCTGCCGATCGGCACCCACTCCCGGTCCCCGTCATGCCGCTTGCTGGACAACTGCACGGCGAGGAACGTCCCCGCCGGCTCGCGGGCGACCACGAGCACCGGGCGGTCCTTGCCGCGCCCGTCGTTCTCCTCGAAGGGCACCCACGTCCAGACGATCTCGCCGGGGTCGGGGTCGCCATCGTGCGCGGGCGAGTACTCGGTGCGCACCCGGCCCACCTCGCGCGGATCGGCCTGAGTGGTGGCGGAGGGGCCGGAGCGGCCCGGGACGTTCTCATCGGTAAACGCGGTCACGCGGGCACCCTAGACGTTGCTCCCACACGCCCGGCCACCGACCGGTCGCCGTGCGGAACCACGCACGGGTCGCTCAGGCGGCAGCGGACCGTTCCGCGACCGGCGGCGCGGGCCACTTCTCGTGCCAGCGCAGCTCCGCCTCCAACTGCGCGGCCACCTGCACCAGCAGCGGTTCGCTGTTCGCCGGGCCGAGCAACTGGGCCCCGACGGGCAGACCGTCCGCCGTGAAACCGGCGGGCACGTTGACGCCCGGCCAGCCCAGCACGTTCCACGGCCAGGCATACGGACAGGCGGCGATCATCGCCCGGTCGGTGGCGAAGCCGCTGAGTTCCAGCAGGGCGCCGATACGGGGCGGGGGAGCGGCGGTGGTGGGCGCGAGGACGATGTCGTACGAGGTGAAGAACCCGCCGATACGACGGTGCAGGACGGTCTCCGCCCGCCGGGCCGCCCGCAGCGGTGCCCCGCCGAGCAGCCGGCCCAGCCGGGCCGCTCCCAGGGTGCGCCGGTCCAGCAGCGCCGGGAAGGGCGCCTCGGCCACCCGCTCGGCGATCCCGGCCGTCGCGCGCGGCACGAAGGTCAGCCCGATCTGCCCGTACGGCGGGTCCGCCTCCTCGACCGTGTGTCCCAACGCCGCCAGCTGCTCGGCGAGTTCGACGATCCGGGTCCGCACCTCAGGCAGCAGCCGGGCGGGAACGGCCGTGAACGGCGGCTTGAGGGCGAGCGCGATGCGCAGCCGCCCGGGGTCACGGCCTACGGCCGCCGACGCGTCCACGGCCGGGGGCCGGTGCGGGTCCTGCGCGTGGTTGCCGCTCGCCGCGTCCAGCAGCAGGGCCGCGTCGGCGACCGTACGGGCCAGGGTGCCGTTGACGGTGATGCCCTGGAAGGACTCGCCGCGCGGCCAGGTGGAGACGCGGCCGCGCTGCGGCTTGATACCGACCAGATGGGTCCACGCGGCCGGGATCCGCACCGAGCCGGCGCCGTCCGAGCCGAGCGCGGCGGGCACCAGACCGGCGGCCACCGCGGCGGCCGAGCCGCCCGAGGAACCACCCGGCGTATGGGCCGTGCTCCACGGATTGCGGGTGGCTCCGAAGGCCGGCCCCTCGGTGAAGGGCCACTGCCCGAACTCGCAGGTGTTGGTCTTGCCGACGATCACGGCCCCGGCCGCGCGCAGCCGCCGTACCGCCTCACCGTCCTCGGCGACCGGCGGGAACTCCCCACAGCAGCCGAAGGCGGTCGGCTCGCCGGCCACGTCCATGTCGTCCTTGACCGCCACGGGCACCCCGAGCAGCGGCCTCCGCGCGCCCGCGGCCAGCTCCCGGTCGGCGGCCTCGGCCTCGGCGAGCGCCGCCTCGGCCCGGACGATCCGGAAGGCGTTGATGCTGCCCTGCGTCGCCTCGATGCGCGCCAGCGTCCGCTCGACGAGCGCCCGGGACGTCACATCCCCGGCGGCCAGCGCACGGGCGGTCTCCGCCAGGCCTGCGGCTCGGTCGAGCGTCATACGGACACCTCCGGAAGCAACCTCTCTACCGAACGGTAACGTCCGATGGCCGGTGGTGGAACGCCGACGGCAGGAGTGGATATTCACCCACTGACCACATCTACCTCACTGGGCTCATCCGCTCCTGTTCAAACCATTGACGCGTCCCTGCCTCGCCCTTACTTTCTGAGCCCTCACTTCTGATCGAGTTTCCGAACCTTGTTCGGTATATCGATCCCTTGTGTCTCAGGGAGAGCCGCCCGTGACCTCACATCCCGCCGCCCCGTCCCGCCGTACGCTGCTGCGCGCCCTGGCCGCCCTGCCCGCCTCCGCCGTGCTGCTGGGCGAGGCGCCCGGACTGCTCGGCAGCGCCCTGGCCGCCGCACCGCCGAACGGCTCCGCCACCCGGTACACGATCGTGCCGTTCCTCAACAGCAACGACGGCACGGTCAACGTCTACCAGTCCGACGACGCCACCGACTTCCGGCTGCTGCGCTCCTCCGCCTACACGCCGCCGGCGGGCCGGATCCGCGACGCGAGCGTCATCAGACACACCGACGGCTACTACTACGTCACCTACACCACGCGCACCTGGCAGGACACCAGCAGGACCATCGGCTTCGCCCGCAGCTCCGACCGCGTCAACTGGACGTTCCTGTACGACTACACCGTCCCCGTCGCGAACCTCTCCCGCGCCTGGGCCCCCGAGTGGTTCGTCGACAGCGACGGCAGCGTCAACGTCATCGTGTCCTGCTCCACCACGAACGACGAGTGGATCTTCACGCCGTACCTGCTGCGGGCCACCAACTCGGCGCTGACGGCGTGGACTTCACCAGTCGCGCTCTCCGGCATCGGCGCCAACCACATCGACACGTTCATCGTGAAGATCGGCTCGACATATCACGCCTTCCCGAAGAACGAGACGACGAAGTACATCGAGTACGCCACCGCCTCGAACCTCACCGGCCCGTACACGATCCGCAGGACGGGCGACTGGGCGGGCTGGGGCAGCTACCGCGAGGGCCCGGCGCTGGTGCGGCTCGACAACGGCGGCTGGCGCATCTTCTTCGACGGCTACGGCGACGGCAGCTACTACTACAGCGACAGCTACGACACGTTCGCCACCTGGACGGCACCGGCCGCGCTTCCCGGCATCTCCGGCACGGCCCGGCACTTCACGGTCGTCAAGGAGACGGTCTCCGGCGGCCCGAGCCTCGCCCGGAACACCACCCGCTCCTTCCGGTCGGCCAACTACTCGACCCGCTACTGGCAGCAGCAGTCCTCGCTCCTCAACCTGCCCGTGGTCAGCGGCTCCAGCACCACTGCCGAGAAGCAGGCCGCCACCTTCACGGTCGTCGCCGGCCTGGCCGACGGCAGCGGCTGCTCCTTCCGCGACGCGGCCGGCAACTACCTGCGCCACTGGGACTTCCGCGCCCGCTTCGACCCGAACGACGGCACGAGCACGTTCGCCAAGGACGCCACGTTCATCCTCCGGACCGGCATGGGCTCGGGCTCCGTCCGCTTCGAGTCGTACAACTACCCCGGGTACTACCTGCGCCACTACGCCTACCAGCTCCGCGTGGAACGCCCGGACGGGACGGACCTGTTCCGGCAGGACAGCTCGTTCGTGCCGGTGGCTGCCTGGGCTTGACCTGCACCGCTGCTGGTCAGGACGGGATGAGCTGCCATTGCTGCCGCGTCTGTGACGCGTATGGCTGCTGCTCGACGTTGGCCCCGTCGGCGGTGCTGCCCTCGTCGACGCTGAGGGAAAGCCCGCTGTAGCGGTTGATGAGGAGGTGGTTTCCGTCACCGGTGGGCGTGACGGCCCAGTGCTGCCGGGGGGATCCGGCGTCTGCCCAGATGCCGACGTTGCCGCCGTCCGCGCGGGAGAGACCCGCGACCTCCAGATGCTTGCCGCTGCCCAGACCCTTGATCGTGTAGTAGCCGTCGCCGGGCCTGGTGAAGGTCCACTTCTGGTTCGCCTGGTTGAGCCATGGCCACTGGTGCACGTTGGTGCCGTTGGCGGTGCGCGCGCCCTCCACGTCGGCGACATTGCCACTGTGCCGAGCGACCAGCCGGTAGACGGTGCCGTCGCCGGGCAGTGTGGTGGACATCAGCGACGGCTTGACCGAGCGGCCGCCGACGGAGAACTGGCCGAGCTGTGGCGCACCAACCTCCAGCAGCGGCACAGCGTCCAACTCCACTTCGCCGAGGCCCTGATCACGAAGACCGGCGGCCGGTTGCGGGACGGCCACGACGCGGAGTCCGCCGCGGACATCACGCTCACGGTGCTCGGCCCGGAGACTTACGACCTGCTGGTCACCGGACGCGGCTGGATCCCGGCGCGCTGGGAAGCCTGGGCTGCGGACACGCTCGTCCGACAGCTGCTGCCCTGAATGGCGCAGCAGCCGGTGACACTCGGGTTCAACTGTGGCGCCGGCTGCGCCCGCGCACTCCGGTGACGAGTACTCCGATGGCGAAGATCAGGACGAGGACGAAGACGGCGACACCGAGGACGTCCTGGAGCCCACTGGCCAGGCCGCTGTAGCCGACGTCCACTCCGAAGATCACCGAGCACACGCCGGCAGCGAGGGCGGTCCAGCCCAGCCAGCCGGCGACCCGGCGACCGGTGAGAATCGCTGTCCCGAACAGCGCGAGGGTCAGCCCGAGCAGGATGCGGAAGTAGCTCTGGAATCCCCATTCCAGCCAGCGTACGGTCTCGGCGTTGGCAAAGCGGATCCGCTTCTCCGCGCCCGAGGCGCTGGCCCAGGAGTCGACGGCCTGCTTCAGTCCCACTCCGTCCAGCCCCTGCAGAACAGCCCAGATTGCGGCGGTCACCACAGCTGCCGCGGCCGCGAGGCGAGCGACCAGTGCAGACTCGTCAGCGCCGCGCAGGACGCGGTACAGCAGGAGCAGGCCGCCCAGCGTCACCAGGACGCCGATGAACTGTCCGAGATGAACGGCGATCCAGCCGCTGCTGTCCGCGTACTCGGTGAAGATCGCCGGGTGGTCGTCTTCCTCTCCGGACGGATGAAGTGCGGCGGTCAGGATGACGTTCAGAAGGAAGCCCCCGACCATGAGACCGCCGGCGATCATCATCGTGCGGCGTTGCGAGTCGGCTGTAGCCGCCCCTTCGCCAGCGTGCGTATCCGGACTCATGAGCAGGCCTCAGTCTTCTCTGCGTCACCGACCGACGTTCTTGAAGATCACCCGCTGCATCCGGTCTCTCAAGGGGCACAGCATCGGCTCACCCGAACGAGGCCCGATCGCGACCGATTGCACCAGCGGCCGGGCCGCACCCCCCAAGGGACACACCGATCCGTCGGGAACCGGATGCCGAGCAGCGCCCGCCGCCGCGCCACGGTGCGATGTGAGGCGAACACAGGTGGCCGCCGGTTCACTCTGCCGGCGGCCACCGGCGGTCGTGTGACCGGCCTGTTGGGTCAGCCGAGTGCCTGGACGAGGTCGTTGCACGCCTGCTCGCGGGAGCGGCAGGCTTCGGCGCACAGGCGGCAGTGCCCGGGCGTATCGGCGTGCGCGAACCATTTGTCGGCGCAGGCTTTGCAGGCGGTGGCGCACGCGGTGAGGATCGCACCGGCTGTCCGCCGTCTGATCGGCCTTCTACCGGATAGGGCATCACGGCCGAAACCCTCGGGCCCCGTCACGGGTTTCGTGCGAAGATCTATAGGCCCTATTGGGCTACACCCTGCCGCAGTAACGATTCCTCGGAGAGTCCATGCGCCGCGCCTACCTCCTCTCCGCAGCTGGGCTTCTGCTCTGCACCGCCTGTTCCGGCGGTGCGGACAATGATTCGGGGGAGGGTGCGAACAAGGCCGTGGACCACGGGCCGGTCGTGCGCGCCGCGATCGAGAGGACGAGCGCGGACAGCGCCCGCGTGGAGGAGAAGATCGAGCTGCGGTCCGCCGACAGCCCCACGACGTACGTGTTCACGATCGCCGGCGCCTTCGACCTGGCGGGGGACAGGGGCCGGCTGACGGTGGAGTTTGAGGACAGCGGCATGGACCCCGTCGAGGAGGTCTTCGTCGGCGGCACCGTCTATGTGCGGGGCTCGCGGGCGGTGGACGGGGGCAAGTGGGCCTCGGCCGTCCGGAGCGAGGCCCTGACCCGCTATTTCCTGCGGGCGCCGCTGAACGACCCCGAGCACCTGCTCCGCCAGGTGAAGGCGATGCGGCAGGTGTCGAACGAGGGCAGGGAGCGGGTGAACGGCGCCCCTGCGGTGCACTACCGGGGCGTGATCGACCACGCCACCGCAACGCTCCGGATGACGGCGGAGACGAAACAGGGGCTGGACGACCTGCGTGGGAAGCTGGGCGAGGACATGCCCGTCTACGCGGACGTGTGGGTCGACGGGAAGGGGCGCGCCGTCCAGGCCCGGCTGTCCTGCTTCGGCGGTGTGAAGGCCATGACGACGATGACGCTGTCGGATTTCGGGACGGTGGTGAAGGCCGAGGCGCCGTCGGCCGAGCAGGTCGTCCCCGTGACGGCGGGCGAGGACGTCCTGCTGGCCTGAGCGGGGGCGGGCCCGGCGCCGGGCCCTGGGCGACAGTCAGACCGACGGGGGGTGGCGCCGGGCCGTCAGGACAAGTGTCATCGCCACGTCGGCGCTGTCCCGTCGACGCCGTCGTAACCCATCGATGCGAGGGCGACGACCCGCAGGTCCGGTCCTGCCGCGTCGAGCAACGCGGCGTCCACGCGGTCGCTGCCGAGGACGAGCAGGCCCTCGCACTCCTTGGCCACTCGGGCCAGTTGGTCGGGTGACGGCGGTTGCGTTCCCGTCCAGTCGATGACGTCGAAGCGGGCGGCGAGGCGCTCGACGCCGTCGCCCGGCAGGCCGGTGCATCGCCGTAACCGCGGTTTCGGGCGGCCTCCTGGAGGGCGTGTGTGATCACATCCGCGCGGGCCGCCGCACCGCTGCCGGCCGGGAACTGCGGGCCACCCAGGGCGCGGACGCGGAAACCCTGGCATTCCACCGGAGCCGGAACCCCATCGTGCCGGGGTTCTCGCCGACCCGAGCATCAACGTGATCAGCGGAGGCTGTCACCTGTGGTGGCAGACGCGCCGGCCCTGGTCGAGCGGCGCAATGAGCTGGTCGACCACGACGCAGTCACGTTGTTCTCGGCCGCCTTGCGCACGACTTCAGGTTCTCGGGGCCGCGCTGTGAGGGTAACGCCTGGAAACCCCTCTGACCTCAGCGAATGGAACGCGTTCCGCGCACAAAGATGCGTCAGCTCGCCGTTGACCGGCGATCCGCGACAGGACCAAGGTGGTGGAGCCAGATCGGACTCCGATCTCCCGTTTTCCGGTCACCGAACTGCGTGCAGGAGGCCGTGATGTCCCGGACAGACACCCGTGAACCCACAGATTTGTCGGAAGAGGGCGAAGCGGCTGGTGCCGCCACGACTGCGCCCGTCACACCGAACCCTCCGGCGGACTGCCGCGAACTGCTCTTTCAGCGCTGTCTCTGGTGCGGCACTCCGGCCTACCGCCGTTCGTTCTGCCGTGCCTGTGGGGCCACGGCCTTCAAACGGGAGCGCAGTACGGGTGCCGGGGTCCTTGTCCGCCGTATCGGGCAGACCCCGCTCAACACCTGGTTCGTCGCGATGGACGAGGGATTCACCCTGGTCTGTCAGGTCACCAGCACGGCACCGGTCGTACTCGCCGTCGGGGCGAGGGTGCGTGTCGTGCGGGCCGTCGCGCCCGTCGATCAGGGACTGCCTCTCATCGAACTCACCCACCGTGCAACGTCTTTGGAGCGCTGGTGGTGAACGGAAAACGGCTCCTGCCGTGTCACGTTCGCACAGGCGGCACGATCAGAGAGGAGGGTGCGTGGGCACCCAGTACAACGCGCCGGACGGATGGGCCGGCGTCGTCGACGGAGCGGGGCGCGGGTCACTGGAAGGTCTGCGGATCGCCGACTTCTCCCGGGTACTCGCAGGGCCCTATGCCACGATGCTCCTCGCCGACCTCGGCGCCGACGTGGTGAAGGTGGAGCGGCCGGGGACCGGGGACGACACCCGGGCCTGGCACCCTCCCGCGGACCACGACGGAACATCGACGTATTTCCTGAGCGTCAACCGGAACAAGAGGTCCGTCGCCCTGGACCTGACGACCGAGGCGGGTCTCGAACAGGCCCGTGCGCTGGTCGCCGAGTCCGACGTGCTGGTGGAGAACTTCCGGCCCGGCACGATGGAACGGCTGGGGCTAGGCCAGGAGGAGCTCCGTGCCCGGCACCCTGCGCTGATCTACTGCTCGATCAGCGGTTTCGGCAGCGGCGCCGGCGCCGCGATCCCTGGATACGACCTGCTCGTGCAGGCCGTCGGCGGCCTGATGAGCGTGACCGGAGACGTGCACGGGGAACCGGTGAAGGCGGGCGTGGCCCTGGTCGACGTGATCACCGGACTGCACGCCTCGGTCGGCATCCTGGCGGCCCTCCGGCACCGGGACGCCACCGGGCAGGGCCAGTGTGTGGAGGTGAACCTGCTCGGCTCGCTGCTGTCCGCCATGGTCAACCAGGCGTCGGCCTTCGCCGTCGCCGGTGTCGTCCCGGGGCGCATGGGCAACGCACACCCCAGCATCGCCCCGTACGAGACCTTCCCGACCGCCGACCGTCCGCTCGCCCTCGCGGTGGGCACCGACCGGCAGTTCGCTGCGCTCGCCCACCTCGTCGGGGATCCGGGCCTCGCACTCGACGACCGCTTCCGCACCAACGCCGACCGGGTGGCCCACCGCGCCGAACTCCGGGACATCCTGGCCGAGCGGCTCAGCGCCGCAGGCGCCGACCACTGGTCGACCGTCCTGCTGGCCGCCGGAGTGCCCGCCGGACCGGTCAACACCCTCGACGATGCCTTCGCCTTCGCGCAGCGACTCGGTCTTCCCGGCATCGTCGACATCCCCGCCGCACCCGCCGAGGGAGAAGAAGGCAGGCCCTCCCGCCAGGTCGCGCATCCCATCTCCCTGAGCGGGACACCCGCGCGGTACCGGCTGCCCCCGCCCCGCCTGGGCCAGCACACCGCGGAGATCCTCCACGGCCCCTCCGGCCGGTCCGACCACGCCTCCCCGTGACACCGAGCGGTCATCTGACCGTGCGCGGCGTCGGCACCACGACCGAACCAACCCATCCGATTTCCCGACCCTGAAGACCAGGAGCCCGAACATGAACGGCAAGCCGATGAAGGACCCCCTCGAACTGCTCGACATCGCCTCCGTCCTCACCGACGAGGAGCGCGAGATCCAGGCCACCGTCGCCAGGTTCCTCGCCGACCGGGTGCGCCCGCACATCGGCGAGTGGTTCGAGAACGCGCACTTCGCCCGCGAACTCGCCCCGGAACTGGGAAAGCTGGGCGTCCTCGGCATGCACCTCGAAGGCTACGGCTGTGCCGGGACGAACGCGGTCAGCTACGGACTCGCCTGCCTGGAACTGGAGGCGGCCGACTCCGGCTTCCGCAGCTTCGTCTCCGTACAGGGTTCGCTGTCGATGTTCTCCATCTGGAAGTGGGGCTCTCAGGAGCAGAAGCAGGAGTGGCTGCCCCGGCTCGCCGCCGGTGAGGCGATCGGCTGCTTCGGCCTGACCGAACCCGACTTCGGCAGCAACCCCTCCGGAATGCGCACCCGGGCCGTCCGCGACGGCGACGACTGGATCCTGAACGGCTCCAAGATGTGGATCACCAACGGCGGCATCGCCGACGTGGCCACCGTCTGGGCGCAGACCGAGCACGGCATCCGCGGCTTCCTCGTGCCACGCGGCACGCAGGGGTTCACCACGCGGGACATCAAGCAGAAGATGTCGTTGCGCGCCTCGATCACCTCGGAGCTGTACTTCGACAACGTACGGCTGCCGGAATCGGCGCGACTGCCGCTCGCCGAGGGCCTGCGCGGACCGCTGTCCTGCCTCAACGAGGCCCGCTTCGGCATCCTGTTCGGCGCGGTCGGCGCGGCCCGCGACTGCATCCAGGCCGCCATCGAGTACGCCGACTCCCGCGTGCAGTTCGACAAACCGATCAGCTCATTCCAGCTCACCCAGAAGAAGCTCGCAGACATGAGCCTGTCCCTGGGCAATGCCGCGCTGCTGGCCCTCCACCTGGGCCGGCTCAAGGACCAGCACCGCATCAGGCCCGAGCAGATCAGCGTCGGCAAGCTCAACAACGTCCGGGAAGCGATCGCCATCGCTCGGGAGTGCCGCACCATCCTGGGGGCCAACGGCATCTCCCTGGAGTACTCGCCGCTGCGCCACGCCAACAACCTGGAGTCCGTGCTCACCTACGAAGGCACCAGTGAGATGCACACCCTGATCGTCGGGCAGGCCATCACCGGCCAGGTGGCGTTCCGCTGACCGCTGAGGCCGGACCATCCAAGGCTGGAGGAAGCCGCCCGTGAACATCGTCGTACTCGTCAAACAGGTCCCGGACACCGGTGCCGAACGCACCCTGTCCCAGACCGACCACACCCTCGACCGCGAGGACGCCGACCTCGTCCTGGACGAGATCAACGAACGAGCGGCCGAAGCGGCCCTGATACTGAAGGAGACGACGGACGCCCACATCACCGTCGTCTCCATGGGACCCGACTCTGCACGTGAAGCCATCCGCAAGGTCCTGGCGATGGGCGCCGACCGGGGAATCCACATCTGCGACGACCGGCTGCGCGGCGCGGACGTGCTCACCACCGCGAAAGTCCTGGCGGCCGCCGTGCGGACGGTGGAGGACGTCGACCTGGTCCTGGCGGGCAACACGACCACCGACGGTCAGGCGAGCGCGGTACCCGCCATCGTCGCCGAACTGCTCGGGCTGCCGCAGCTCACGCACGTCCGGCAGCTGACCGTGGACGCGGGACAGGTGAGCGCCGAGCGCGAGACCGACAACGGCGAGGCGACGCTTCAGGCGCCACTACCCGCGCTGGTCAGCATCACAGAGAAGATCAACGAGCCGCGCTACCCCTCCTTCAAAGGGATCATGGCCGCCAAGAAGAAGCCGGTGCACACGCCCGACCTCGACGACCTGTTCCCCGACGCGGACGACTCCGGGCTCCTCGTGACCCGCACCCGCGTCGTGGAGGCCGTCCCGCGGCCGCCGCGGGCGGCCGGCATCCGCATCACGGACGACGGTTCGGCGGGCCGACACCTCGTCGAATACCTCATCGCCCGGAAGCTCGTCTGAACCCTCCGCCCCCTGCCTCGAGCAAGCCGCACGACCAAGAAGGCACACATGCCCGATGTCCTCGTCCTCGTCGACCACGATGGGGAACACGTCCACAAGTCCACCTACGAACTCCTGGCTGCCGCACGGCGGCTGGGGGACCCGGCCGCCGTCGTCGTGGGAACCCCCGGTACAGCGGGGCGCTTCAAGGAATCACTCGCCCGCCACGGCGCCACCAGCGTGTACGCGGCGGAGTCAGGCGAAGCGGGCGAGTTCCTCGCCACACCCACCGTCGACGCCCTGGAGCTCGCGGTCCGGGACGCCTCTCCCGCCGCTGTCCTGGTCTGCGCGACGACGGACGGCAGGGAGGCGGCCGGGCGTCTTGCCGCCAGGCTGGACGCAGGGCTGCTGATCGACGCGGTCGACCTGGACTCCTCCGGGGTGGTCACCCAGATCGTCTTCGGCGGGTCGTACACCGTGCGCTCCGAGGTCACCCACGGCACACCGGTGCTCGCGCTGCGTCCGGGTGCCGTCGAGCCGGAGGAGCACCCGGTTACGGCGGTGGAGCGGACACTCGCACTGCCGTCGGTCGACCCCGCGGCATCCGCCCGCATCACCGCCCGTCGCACCGGGCTCGCGGGCGACCGCCCCGCGCTCACCGAGGCGACCGTCGTCGTCTCGGGAGGCCGCGGTGTCGGAGGAGCGCAGGGCTTCGAGGTGGTGGAGGAGCTGGCGGACGCCCTGGGAGGTGCGGTGGGTGCCTCCCGCGCAGCGGTCGACGCCGGCTACTACCCGCACCAGTTCCAGGTCGGGCAGACCGGTAAGTCCGTCTCCCCGCAGCTGTACATCGCGCTGGGCATCTCCGGGGCCATCCAGCACCTCGCCGGAATGCAGACCTCGAAGACGATCGTCGCGGTCAACAAGGATCCGGAGGCGCCCATCTTCGGCCTCGCCGACTGCGGCGTGGTGGGCGACCTGTTCGCGGTGGCTCCCCAGCTCACGGAGGGTGTGGCAGCTCGCCGAGCGGTCCGCTGAGACAGTCGCTGCGGCCCATCACACGGCCAGGCGCCGGAACCGGCTGCCGTGGAACACCAGTGGCTCGCGGTCGGGTTCGGCCTTCAGGCCGTGTATCTCCAGCACGACGATCGTGTGGTCGCCGCCGGGGAACTCGGAGCGGACGGAGCAGTCCAGCCAGAGGCCGGCACCGTGGACGTACACGCTGCCGTCCTCGATCGCCTCCCAGTCGACGTCCGAGAACCGGTTGCCGTCCCTTCCGGCCAGCGAACGGCAGATAAGGTCCTGCCCCTCGGCCAGCACACTCAGGCCCAGGCGGCACTGCTTCCGCAGCCTCGGCCAGGTCGACGAGGTGTCCTGGACGCAGACCGACACCAAAGGGGGCTCGAGGGAGACCGGAGTGAACGTACTCGCGGCCATCCCCACCGGCGCACCGGAGTCGAGTGCGCACAGGGCCGTCACTCCGGACGGGAAGCAGCCGAACGCCTGGCGCAGTTCGGCGGGATCCGACGGTGTCGTGACGAGCGGGCTCATCGGACGTCCTCCTGACCCGACAGGACCGCGCCCAGGCGCCGCAGCGAGCCGTTGTTGCCCGCCACGTGCTGGGAGACGCAGCGGACGTCGCGCCAGCGACGCTGCAGCGGGCTGGAGTTGTAGAGCCCCGCGCTGCCGGACAGCGTCATGATCTCGTTGAGGATCCGGACACCCTCGTGGTGGATGTGCTGGTGGCCGCCGGTGTAGCTGAACCACTCGGTCGGGGTGGGCTGCTCGCCCGCCAGCGCCCGCTCCATGACGGTGCGGCCGGTCTGCTCCATCAAGGCCGCCAGTGCCGCCGTGCGCAGGTGCAGATCGGCGAACTTCTCCTGGAACACCGGGTCCTCACCGATGACCACTCCTGGGTTGAACGCCGGCCGCTTGGTGGCGGCCAGTTCGGCGAGATCACCGAGCGCGCCCTCCAGACTTCCGATGATGACGGCGTCGTGCGAGGCACCGGTGGCGGTGTACGGCAGGTGGTAGAAGGGCGCGGGGATGTTGTTGCCGCCCACCAGCGGGCCCGTGAAGTGTTCGGGCACGAAGACGTCGTCCATCGTGAACTCGGTGCTCTGTGTGGCCCGCAGGCCCACCGCGTCCCAGGTGTCGAGGAACGTGACCTGCTCGGGGCGGACCAGCGCGACGCGTATCTGCGGACGGCCGTCCGGCAGGGGCGGCGCGCTCTCGACCACGAAGCCCGCGAGGATCCAGTCGGGGGTGAAGGAGCCGCTGGCCAGCGGCCAGCGGCCGGTGATCCGGTACCCGCCTTCCACCGGTGTCGCCTTGCCCTTCGGAGCGATCGCTCCGCGGAGCATCAGGTCGCAGCCGTGGCCGAAGACCTCTTTCTCGAGGGTCTCCCGAGGCAGCGACCGTACGAAGAACCAGGCCATCGAGGCTGCCTGGACGGTCCAGCCGGTCGAGCCGTCGGCCCGTGAGATCTCGCGGATCACCTGGGCGCTCTCCGCCAGCTGGAGCTGTTCACCGCCCCACACCCTGGGCAGGCTCATGCGGAACACACCGGCCTCGCGCAGCGCGGTGATGATCTCCGTGGGGACCGCCCGGGCCGCCTCGGCCTGGGCGGAGCGCGCCGCGATCTCGGGCAGGTGTGCGCGCACGCGGCCGAGCACGCTGTCGTCGGTTGTCCGGTCGTGGGACGGAGTGGGCTGAAGCAATGTCGTCATGATCGGTCCTTGGGATGCTTTTTGGTCCAGGGGGAGGGACAAGGTTCCGGCGGGGCGGTCGACGGGGCCGTGTCGTGCTCGTCCCGCACGGGCCGCGGCCGGTGCCTCCTCGTCACTGCCCGAATGATGTGGGGAGAGGCACATGTCCCGCTTGTGTACGGGAGCACTGACCATTTGCTTGGCTGAGCACCACTTCCCGGACGCCGGCGACGGCCGAAAGATCTCCTCGGGGTCCGGATGCGCCAGGAGGTGAGCCGCATGGCCCGGATAACGACGCCGAGCGATGGCACGGCCACCGAGCGACTGGAATGCTGGCGGGACGCCGTCAGCCGGAATCTGGCACCCCTGGATGTGCTGCCGCGCGAGTGCTCCGACTTCCACGCCTCACTGCACGCCGCGCGGTTCGGCCAGGTACTGATGTCCCTCATCACCGCCGAACCGCACAGCATCGCCCGCACCCGCAGGCACATCGGCTCCGACGCACCCGACTTCGTCCCTGGTGCTGATGTTTCCGCAGGCCATGTTGAAGATGGCGGAGCGTGATCGGGCGCGGGTGGCGGCGACTCCGGTGTCGCGCCACGACGGGCTCGGCCAAGCCGTACTGCCCTTCCTGTACGGGCTGGCTCAGCAGGTGGAGCACCTGGAGTTCCGCGGCACGCCCCGGCTCGCCGACAACGTGGTCGACCTGATCGGAACCCTGCTCGCGGAGCGCGCCGACGCGGACCGGGCAGCCGAGGACGACGGCCCGGACGTGCTCACCCGGCGCATCCTCGCGTACATGGAGCAGCGGCTCCCCGACCCCCGTCTGAGCCCCGAGGGCATAGCGGCAGCCCACCGCATATCCCGTCGCTACCTGTACAAGTTGCTGGCCGAGCAGGGGTACACCGTCGCGGGCTGGATCCGGGAACAGCGTCTCGCCCGCTGCCGGCAGGACCTCGCCGATCCCGCCATGGACCACCTTCCGGTCGGTGCCGTCGGCGGGCGTTGGGGTTTTCCGGACCCGGCCCACTTCAGCCACGCCTTCAAAGCGGTGTACGGCATGAGCCCCCGGGAGGCGCGCGCGGCCCGTGCTGGAGCGTCGCCCCTCAGGCTGCCTGGTAGCTGAAGAACCCCTGTCCCGACTTCCGGCCCAGCAGCCCCGATTCGACCATCCGGCGCAGCAACGGGGGAGGGGCGTACAGCGGTTCCCGGTACTCCTCGTACAGCGCCTCGCCTATCGCCGCCACGGTGTCCAGGCCGATGAGGTCGGCAAGGCGCAGCGGGCCCATGGGGTGGGCGCAACCGGCGGTCATCCCCGTGTCGATGTCCTCCGCCGTCGCGGTGCCCGAGCTGACCATCCGGACCGCCGCCAACAGGTAGGGAACGAGCAGGGAGTTCACGACGAAGCCCGCGCGGTCCTCGGCGACGATGGTCTTCTTGCCCAGGATCTCGCCGGCGAAGGCACGCACGCGCAGTTCCGTGGCCTTCGAGGTGTGCAATGACGGGATCACCTCGACCAGCGGCAGGACCGGGACCGGGTTGAAGAAGTGCAGGCCGACCACCGCCTCCGGCCGCCCGGTAGCCGCGGCGAGCCGGGCGATGGGGATCGAGGAGGTGTTGCTGGCCAGCACGGCGGCCGGGTCGGTGACCACCTCGTCCAACTGCCGGAACAGTGCCGTCTTGGCCCGCTCGTCCTCCACTGCGGCCTCGATGACCAGGTCCGACCCGGACAGGCCGGTGAGGTCGGCGGTGACCGAGATCCCGGCCAGGGCATGAGCGCGGTCATCCGGGGTGATGGCGCCGCGCTTCTCCGCCTTGAGCAGGGAGTCCGCCACACCCGCCAGTCCGGCACGGGCCCTGTCCTCGGTCACGTCGCACAACGTGACCTGCAGCCCGGCCCGGGCGCAGACCTCGGTGATGCCCCGGCCCATTTGTCCGGCGCCCACGACGCCCACGTGCTTGATCGATGTCATGTGTTCCTCCGCCTGCACTCTGCGTCCGCCGGCGGTCGACGGCTGCCGCCACGGTGTCTGGTGCCGTGTTGAGCGTAGGCTTGGTACACCCCTTCTGACCTGCTCAGATGGTGCGTTTTCCGCGTACAAACGTGCGTCGGTTCGTCATCGACCGGACGGAGAGGCGAGCACGAGGAGGCCGTGGTGGGCGTGGGGGACGGCCCGTCGGCGGGGCGCCGTCGCTTCAGCCGGCAGTGACCGTGGCGGCAGCCGCCTCGCGCAGACGGCGGATCACAGCGCGGACCGCGGGCGAGGTCTCGCCCCTGCGGTAGGCGCCCACCAGCCGGGTGGTCAGCGGTACGTCCGCCAGCGAACGGTAGGCCACGCCCGGGATCCGCACGCGGCGCAGTGAATCGGGGACCAGGGCTACCGCGAGACCACCACCCACCAGCGTCAGGGCTGCGATGAAGTCCCGCACAGGGGGAACGCACCGCGGGCTGAACTCCCCACGCTTTGCCACCTCCAGGATCTGGTCGCGGCAGCCGTACTCCTCGTCGAAGTGCGGGGCCACGAACTGCTCGTCGCGCAGCTTCGCCGCCGGTATCGCGTCGTACGCCGCGAGCGGCGCGTCGGCCGGAAGCGCCAGGACGACCTTCTCGGTGAGCAGACAGGTGGCCGTGACGTCGGGTGGGTACTCGGGCCGCCAGCGCAGGAAACCGACATCGATGTCCCCGCAGGCCAGCGCCTCCAGCTGTGCCGGTGTCTCCAACTCGCGTACCTGCACGGTGAGCTGAGTGCCAGACGCCGTGCAGCGGGTGAGGACGTCGGTCAGTACCCCGGAGAACGCGGCCGAGGCGACGTACGCGATCTGGGCGTGCCCCAGCTCCCCTCGACCGGCACGGCGGCCCACTGCCTCGGCCCGGGCGACCTGGGCGAGCGTCAGCCGCGCCTCCTCAAGGAACAACTGCCCGGCGCTGGTCAGCGCCGGGCGGGTGCGTCGTCCGCGGTCGATCAAGCGGACGCCCAGATGTGACTCCAGCGCCCTGACCTGGGCACTGAGTGCTGATGGGGCGAGATGCAGACGGTCCGCCGCCCGCGCGAAGTGCAGTTCCTCCGCGACGGTGACGAACGATTCCAGCCAGCGCAGTTCCACCGGCTCCTCCGTCCTGCTGGGACACCCCGCGGCGGCGTCAGGGCAGAACAGGGCCGCCGCGGGATGAGTATGCGGGATCCGCGGTTCAGGGGATCACTACGTAGTTGCTGAACCCGCCGTCGCTGTCCGTGGCGCGTCCCGAGATCGCCTCGTTGACATTCGACAGAGGGAAGGGCTTGGTGATCAGGTAGGACAGGTCCAGAGCGCCGGTCGCCACCATGTCGGCGACTTCCTGGCCCTGCGCGGTGGTGAACCAGTTGGAACCGATCAGCTGGACCTGCTCGTCCATGAGCCATTTCACGTCCACGGGCAACCGGTCGGCCACGCCGCCCACATTCACCACCTTGCCGCCCCGGCGGACGCCCTGCATCGAGTCGAGCATCGTCTCGACCGGCGCCTTGGCCCCCAGGGCGCTGATGACGAAGTCGGCCCCCTCGCCGCCGGTGCGGGACTTGGCCCACTCGCCTGTGGAGCCCTCGCCCAGCCGCATGACCTCGATCCTGTCCGGGGCCAGCTCCTTGACCCGCTTCAGGAGTTCCTCGTTGCGGCCGGTTCCGAGGACCTTGGAGACACCCGAGGCCAGCGCGAGGAGGGTGGAGGCGACGCCGAGCGTGCCGGTGATCCCGTCGATCAGCGCGACCTGGCCGGGGCCGGCCGCTGCGTGCTTGAGGGCGCCGTAGGAGGTGCCGATGTAGCCGAGCTTGCCGGCCTGCTCGAATGTCATGCCGTCCGGGATGTTGACGATCGAGTACTGCGGGGCGGTCATGTACTCCGCGAAGCCGCCGTAAGGGTAGAGGTCGAAGATCCGCTGGCCGTCGCGGGAGGTGCTGAAGTAGCCGTTCAGTGTGAAGTAGCGGCACCGGCTGAGCTCGCCGCCGCGGCACACCTGACAACTGCCGCACGACCGCAGCGGGCTCACGTACACGCGGTCCCCTGGCTTGGTGTTGAGCACCGCCTCGCCGACCGCCTCGACCACACCCGCGGGGTCCAGGCCGAAGATCGCGGGCAGCTTGGGCAGCGGCTGGTGCGGGTACCAGGTGGGCCAGTTGTTGATCACGTTGGCCATGTTCGGCACGATTCCGCATGCCTTCACCCGCACCAGCACGTCGGTCGGCCGCGGGGCGGGCACGTCGATGGTGTCCACCGACATCGGCTCACCGAGTGTGTGCAGTCGGGCAGCGAGCATTTTCGCCATTGAAATACTCCTGAATTATGGGCCGTACGGTGGCGAGAGCTAAGAATTCGGGAACGGATGCGGGTAATTGTCCTCGAGGTCGATGTCCAGCAGGCCCATGATGCGGACGCCGGAGTTGTACCAGGCGATGGACAACGACAGTTCGACCATCTGCCGGTCCGTGAGGTGCTCGGCGGCGGCGCGCCACGTCTCCAGCGACACGTCGACCTGGAGCGTGGACTCCTTGGCGAGGCGCATGACCGCCTTCTCCGTCGCGTCGAACAGGGCGGACGACTCGAAGTCGGCGACCGCCGCGAGTTGTTCCTCGGTGAGCCCGGCCTTGAGTCCGTGCGACTGGTGGTGTGCGACCTCGTACACGGACCGGGTGGCATGACCCACGGTCAGAATGGCCAGTTCGCGCAGCTTGGGGCTGAGGTCGGCGGCCCGCAGTGAGTTGGCGTAGGTCAGGAAGGCGTCCAGCTGGGCCGGGGCGCCCGCCAGGGCGAGGAAGATGTTCGCCGTCGGTACCTTGCGTTCGGTCTCCAGCCGGTCGTAGAGCGGCTTCAGCGACTCGTCCGCGTCCTCGCGGCGCAGGTAGGGAACTCGTGCCATGACGTCTCCTTGGGGGACGGGGTGGACGGAAGGTCAGGGGAGGGGCTGTTCGAGCAGGAACCGCTCCAGCGACATGGGCTTCGGCAGTTCGGCCGGCGGGGTCCGGGGCGCGCCGACGAAGGGCGATGCCTCGAAGTACCACTTCTCCAGGGCCGGGAGGCCCCAGCGGGCGTTGGTGCTCAGCGATGCAGCGTCCCAGCGGACGGGCTCGATCTCGGTGTCGATCGTCTGGTAGTGGCTGTTGAAGACCTCCACCCGGTGGCCGTCGGGGTCGCGGAGGTAGGCGAAGAGCATCCCGCCCGGACCGTGCCGCCCCGGGCCCCGCTCCACGCCGTCGCCGTAGCCGAGGATGCCCGCCCAGTCGCAGGCGGTGAAGATGTCATGGCTCTCGGAGACGGTGTAGGCGAAGTGGTGCAGGGCAGGACCGGTGTTCTCCACGATCGCCAGGTCGAGACAGGTGCCCTTGCGGTACATGAACGCGCCCAGCAACTTGTCGCCGTGCTCCAGGTACTCCGAGTTGCGGAAGCCGAGCTCGCTGTAGAACGCGCACAGCTCAAAGGTGTCGGGCGCGAAGATCTGGTAGTGGTCCAGCCGCTGCGCGTGGGCGCCCTTGTACCGTTCGAAGTCGATGTGCAGCCGCGGGCGGGTCTCCATATGCGCGCACAGTTCGAGTGGGGTACCGATGGGGTCGCTGACGTGCAGGGTGCGGCCCTGGTACGGGACGTCGACCCACTCGGCGGGCAGCCCTCGGTCACGGAACCAGGCGTACGCGAGATCCAGGTCCTCGTCGAAGAAGACCCGGAAACCGATCCTCCGGCACGAGCCCGCGCCCTCCTCGTCCAGTTCCAGCACGAGGCTGTGGTGACAGGCTTCGGCCAGGCCGCGCAGATAGCAGGTGCGCTCATCCTCATCGCTGACGACGAGCCCCAGCGCGTTCACGTAGAAATTCCTGCTCTCGGCCAGATCGGCGACCGTGAGACGTACGTGGCTGGAGCGTGTGATGTTGAAACTCGGGCGCAGATTGACGGGTGGCAGCATGCGGGCCTCCGTGCTCCGATCGGCTCTGTAATGCGATGACTGTAATACTTCGATGCCGTTTTACGGCTTGGCCGCATTGGACCCTGCTCCGGCGAATGCGAGGGCGGACCATCCGCTGAATTCCGCGGATTCACCGAGAGACTCTTCGATGCGCAGAACCTCGTTCCATTTCGCCATGCGCTCGGAGCGCGTGAACGAGCCCACCTTCAGCTGGCCCGCGTCCCATCCGACGCTCAGATGGGCAATGGTGATGTCCTCGGTCTCCCCGGAACGCGCCGAGACGATCGTGCCGAACCCGGCATCCTTTCCGGCCCGCAGCGCCTGGAACGCCTCCGTGACCGTTCCGGCCTGGTTCGGCTTGACGAGGACGGCGTTCACCGCTCCGGCGGTTGCCGCCGCCTCCACCCGCTTGGCGTTCGTGACCAGGTAGTCGTCGCCGATCACCTGGCAGCGGTGGCCGTGGCGCCGGGTGAACTCCAGCATGCCGTCATGGTCGTCCTCGCCCACCGGGTCCTCGACGGACAGGATCGGATACTGCTCGATCCAGCCGCCCAGCATGTCGATCAGCGCTTCGGTGTCGAGCGTGCGGTCGTCCAGGGCGAGCCGGTACCGCCCGCCACTGCCGAACTGCGAGGCGGCGACGTCCAGTGAGATTCCCACCTGGGTCGAGGGAGCGAAGCCCGCGGCCTCGATGGCGCGCGTGAGCGTCTCCAACGCTTCCTCGTTGGAGTCGAACGCGGGCCAGAATCCGCCCTCGTCGGCCACTCCTTGTGCCTTGCCCGCCCGACGCATGAGGCTTCCGGCCGCCCGGTAGATCTCCGCGGTCCAGTCCAGGGCTTCCGAGAAGCCGGCTGCCGCGGGGCACATCACCATGAAGTCCTGTACGTCGACCCGGCGGTCCGCGTGGGCGCCGCCGCCGAAGATCTGGATCTCCGGAAGCGGGATGCGGACCGGTCGGCCGCCTGCCAGGTGCTGCCACAGCGGTACGCCGGCCGACGCGGCGGTGGCGTGCAGGACGGCCATGGACGTGGCCACGATCGCGTTGCCGCCGAGACGGCTGCGGTCCGGAGTTCCGTCGAGGTCCACCAGGAGCCGGTCCACGGTCTCCTGGTCGGTCGCGTCGAGGTCCAGGAGAGCGGGCGCGATCTCGTCGTTCACCGAGCCCACGGCGCGGCGGACGTCGAACCCGCCGAAGCGGTCGCCGCCGTCGCGCCGATCGAGCGCCTCGCCCTGGCCCGTCGAGGCCCCTGCCGGCGCGATGGCCCGCCCGACCGCACCGTCCGCCAGGTGAGCTTCGACCTCGACGGTCGGCCGACCGCGTGAATCCCACACCCTGCGGCCGTGGAGTCGGGCGATCCGCGCGTCTGTCATGACGGTGCAACCTTTCGGAGTTCGGACGATCGGGGCAACAGCGGGGTCCCGTACCGGAGCCGGCCAGGGCCGGGCGGACGCCCCGGGCATCGGAGGCGTGTGCAAGGTCCTCGCTGACGAACCCGTGGGTCGCACCAGCGGTGCGCTTCCGGACCGAGTGCGATGGCACCGGCGGCGGGCGAAGTGTCGTGCGGCTCTCTTCGCCGTCGTGCCGGGACGACCAGGGCATGAGGGTGAGAAAGGCGATGGCGAGGGGTCCTCGCTCATCGCGACTGAATGCTAACGATAGCGCAATCGTGCGAAGTGTCGGCCTCGATGTCAAGGGGGCGGGTGATGCCTCCATGCCTGTGGGCAAGCTTTCTGCCTCCCTTTGCTGGACCTCTTTCGATCCAGTGCTATCGTTCGCATACTTCCGCCCCGGTGATGACTCCGGCGGGCCTTCCCACTTCCTGGACGGACGGACAGCACAGGAAGGGGCGGGTCCGCCGGGCCGGGCCGCGGCCGAAAGAGAAAGTGAGCCCGATATGGCACCAGAGCCCTCTGTGGCGCCGATGACCCTCACCACTGTGGTGGCCAGTACTCGTCCCGGACGGGTGGGCAGGTCCGTGGCGGACTGGTTCGCGACCCGGGCGGCTGAGTACGACGAGTTCGAGTCGCACACCGTCGACCTGCAGGAACTCGCTCTGCCCTTCTTCGACGAGCCGCATCCGCCCGCCCTGCGGCAGTACACGAAGAGTCACACCCGTGAGTGGAGCCGGATCGTCGACGCGTCGGACGCGTTCGTGTTCGTCACCCCGGAGTACAACGGCGGCTTCCCCGCCCCGTTGAAGAACGCGTGGGACTACCTGCTCATGGAGTGGCATCACAAGCCGGCCGGCTTCGTGAGCTACGGAGGCGTCTCGGCGGGCACCCGGGCGGTTCAGATGGGCAAGCAGGTCGTGGCGAATCTGCGGATGCTGCCGATCGGTCCGACCGTGAGCATCCCGTTCGTCAACGAGTGCGTCGAGGAAGGAGCCTTCCGGCCCGGCAAGATTCACGAGACCGCTGCCGAGCAGGTGCTCGACGAGCTGGTCCGCACCGCCCGCGTCATGCGACGGCTGCGCAGTGGAACGTACTGACTGGTCGCGGAACACCGCGCAGCGGCACGTACTGACCAGCCGTGGGACATGCGAAGGCGCCCGGAGCACGCGGCTCCGGGCGCCTTCGCATGTCCCGCGGGGCGACGCCCGCGGCTCAGTGATGCCTGGACGGAACCGGGCCGCCGGGGGGTGCCGTGCTGCCGCGCAGGACCAGTGATCCGGGGGAGACGGAGGTGTACGGGCCGTCGTTGCTCGGCTCGGTCTTGAGGCGGCGCATCATCCACAGGGCGCAGCCGGTGGCCATCTCCTGGATCGGCAGGCCGATCGTGGTCAGTCCGGGACCCCACCAGGAGAAACCCGGCTCGTCCCCGAACCCGACCACGGACAGTTCCCCGGGCACCCTCACACCCTGCTCGGACAGCTCCTCCAGGACGCCGAGGGTGAGCTGGATCGATCCCAGTACGAGCGCGGTAGGCGCATCCGGCTCCTCGAGCAGCCGGCGCACCGCCTGGCGGCCGTGGTCCACGGACGACGGCGGGCCCAGCTCCGCTCGTCCGGCATCGTCCGGGAGGCCGCCTTCTCGCAAGGCGCTGCGGAAGCCCTCCAGGCGATCCGCGCCCGTGGGCAGTTCGACCGGGCCGCCCAGGTAGGCGATGCGGGTGTGCCCCAGCTCCAGGAGATGGGCTGTGGCCCGGCGCAGTGCCTCACGGTCGTCCACGCCGAACCACTGGGAGCCGAGCGACGGGTGGCGGCGCAGCAGCTGCAGGTGCGGCATCGTGCGCAGGAGCCTGACGGAGTCGCTGTGCGGGCGCGCGGTGGGCACGATGATGACGCCGGCCACGCGGGTCGCGGACAGCTCCCGCAGATGGCGCAGCTCCACCATCCGGTCGTCGTCGGTTTCCGAGAGCATCAGCTGGTAGCCCTCGGCTTCCATGTTCTTGGACAGCTCGTGCGCGATGGTCGAGTAGAAGCTGTTACGGATGTCCGGGATCGCCAGCGCGACCACGTTGCTGGACGCGCCCCGCATCATCCGTGCCGCACGGTTGCCGACGTAGCCCATCTCGGAAGCGGCCTGGCGGACCCGGAACTTGGTCTCCTCGCTGATGCGGGAGTCGTCGGAGAGCGCCCGGCCGACCGTCGAGACGGAGAGTCCGAGGCGTTCGGCGATGTCTTTGGTGGTGATCACGTACTGGGCCCCCTCGGGTGACTGGTCCCATGCCGCTTACTTTCCGTGTGCCAACGATAGCGTTCGTGTCGCGCTCTGTGGCCGGAGAGAGTGGGCTCGGGTTGATCATTGCCGTTGTGCTAACGTTAGCACTGCTGGATGGGCCGTGCAGCCGCCCCCGGCTGCCTAGTTGCGGAGGTTTCCGTGCGGATCGTCAGGTATGCCGTCGACGGTGTGTGTCATTACGGTGAACTGGAGGCCGATGACGCCCGGATCGCCAGATTCGACGGTGATCCTTTTACCGGGCTGTCCCCTACGGGGCGAATCGACGAAGTCGGCGACGTGGTCGTACTCCCGCCGCTGGAGCAACCCCGGATCTTCGGATTCGCCTACAACTACGCCTCACACGTCGACGAGACCGACCGTGAGGTTCCGGAAGTTCCCGTGTGTTTCATGAAGCCGAGCACGGCGGTTGTGGGGCCGGGTGACGCCATCGTCTATCCGGCGGATGGCGAATTGATTCATTTCGAGGGCGAGTTGGTCGTCGTCATCGGAAAGGAAGCCCGCCATGTGAAGCCCGCCGAGGCCCATGAGTACATCCTCGGCTATACGTGCGGCAATGATGTGAGCGATCGCATCGTCCAACGCAAGGAAAGCAAATTCGGCACGCTTCTGATCGGGAAGGGGCAGGACACCTTCGCTCCCCTCGGACCGGTCATCGCGACCGAACTCGACCCTTCCGGGCTGGCGCTGACGACCCGTGTGAACGGCGCCGTCCTGCAGTCGGCGAGCACGGCCGACCTGCTGCTCGCCGTCCCCGACATCGTCGGCTACCTCAGCCGCTATCTGACACTGCTGCCCGGCGACGTGATCATGACCGGTACGCCTTCCGGAGTCGGGCCGATCCGTCCGGGCGACGAGGTCGAGGTGGAGATCGAGGGCATCGGAGTCCTGCGCAACCCGGTCGTGGCCGAGAGCCCCTGACCCGGGACGCCCGAGGGGCCTGCCCACCGCTCGGCGGTGGGCAGGCCCCTTGTCATGCCGACGGTGCGCCGACGTGCCCTGGCGATGGTGTGTCGCCGTGTCGCACCAGGTTTGCCGGGGTGCGACACGGCGACAGATGTCCCGGGAACGGACTCGCTAGCGGAGCGCGTTGTCGGACTTCGAGGTGCGGACGAAGGCGAGGGCGGCGACACCCAGCAGCGGCAGCACTGTGACCTGCAGCAGCCCGGCCCGGCTCCAGCCGAAGGAGTCCACCAGGGCGGCGAAGAGCAGGCCCGAGAACGCCGCCGGCCCGTAGTAGCTGGTGACGAAGAGTCCGGAGGCGCGCCCGATCTGTGCGGGGCGGACGGCCCGCTGGATCGCGCTGTTGGTGTTGGGGTAGATGAAGCCCAGCCCGAAGGCACCCATGAGGAAGGCGAACACGCACTGTACGCCGACGCCGGCCTGCGTTTCGTAGATGCACACGCTGATGGCGGAGACGGCCAGCAGGCTCACGATCAGCAGGGTGCGCTGGTTCACGCGGTCTCCGAGCCAGCCGCCGAAGATGGCCGTCATGCCTCCGAATCCGAGGAGGCTCATGGCCAGCGCGGCCTGATCGGTGCTGTAGTGCAGCGAGGTGATGAGGTACGTCGGGTAGAGGCCGAGGAACCCGTAGATGGCCACGCCGCTGACGACCGCGTGGACGGCCAGGGCGATGGTGTTGCGGTTGTAGGCGGAAGACGGCATGTGCTCGTAGGTCTTCGTCGCGGCGACCTTCTCCACGGAAGCCTCGGTCAGGCCGGCCTTCACGAGGAACAGGGAGGCGGCCGCGATCAGCAGCCCGGCCCCGCCGAACGCGTAGAAGGGCGCGTGCCAGGTGCCGTGCGTGCTCATGAGCCGGACACCGATCAGCGGGGCGATGAAGACGCCGATGGAGTAGCCCGCACCGATGACACCGAAGGCGAGGCCGCGCCGGTGGGCGAAGAAGGCGCCCATCGCCGCGAAGATGGCGGCTGACTGCATGCCCTCTCCGAAGCCCGAGACGACCCGGTACGCGCTCATGTCGGCGAAGCCGGTCGCCAGCGGCGTGGCCATCGTGCCCAGGGAGTAGATCACGATGCTGACCAGCAGGATCGTCTTGCGGCGGAAACGGTCCAGCAGGTAGCCCGCGGGAAGGCCGGCCAGGGCCATGCCGAGGGTGAAATTGGTTGCCAGTAGTCCGCCCTGCTCCAGCGAGAACCCGTAATCCTCACGGATGCTGGGGAGCAGGGGAGGGAAGACCTGGCGGTCCATCGCGTTGACCATGTAGGAGAGGACGATCAGCAGGAAGCCCACCGCGATCATGGGGCGGGAAATGGAAGGCCGGTTGCGTTCCTGTGATTCACCGGCGGGCACCACGCTGGTGTCGACTTGCACTGAGTGAGTCATGGCGGCTCCTGAGGAGGAATGGGCCGCGGCAGGCCACGGCGGATCCATCGCCGGTACGGGGCTGTATGTACGGGCGATGACGGGAAGCGGTGAGCTGAACACGGACTTGAGCCGGCGACGGCGAGGATTTCGCCGATCGGCGGAATGCGGGAGATGGGCTGCTGCGCGGTGGGACACCGCATGCGAATTCAGCCGTATACCGCCCGTCGGGACGTCCGTGGCTATGGCGTCTTCGACAGCCGGACCTCGTGCGGACACTCATGGGTCACACGGTCGGCGCTGGCAGAAACCATGAAGGGAATTCCTTGGCCCGTCAAGATGTGAGCAGTGGAATTTATTCGGCGGTCCTCGCCTTCCTCTGGTGAAGGGGCTCCTCCGCTCTGAAACGGGTGCTGTTGCCGTGTTCGGAGATCAGGTGAGCGCCGCACTCTTGACGTGGCGAAGGCCATCAATGCTATCGTTAGCACCACGTGGCTGTGACAAAGTGACTCGACATGCCCCGGCACTCCGTGACCCGTTCCAGGGGCGTACCGCCGCGCCTGCCCCGACCACAAGTCGGCGAGCGTCGGCGACACCCGACCCGAGCCCAGCGACCCCCTCCCTGCCAACCCGCGGCGGCCGGCGGCCCATCGGACACGCCGTCCGCCGCCTTCGGGGTGGCAACCAGAAGCCGCTCACCGGACGCGACCGAGCGCGACGCCCGGCTGTCCGCCGCGGCCGCACGATCATTGCGAGGACGACCTGCTATGAACCCATCGAGCCGCCCGGCAACTGTGCTGCTCACCGACTACGCCTGGCCCGACGACTCCGTCGAGCGATCGGTCGTCGAAGGCGCGGGCCACACCCTCGTGACCGGCCCCGCCGAACCCGCCTCCGCCGAGGCCATCGAGGAACTGGTGGCCGAGCACCGGCCGGCCGGGATCCTGACCTGCTGGGCGCCCGTCTCCGCCACCGCGATCGGCACCTCGCCCGATCTGCGGATCGTGGCCAGGCTCGGCGTCGGCCTCGACAACATCGCCGTGGACGCCGCCACCGAGCGGGGCGCGTGGGTCACCAACGTTCCGGACTACTGCGTCGAGGAGGTATCGGACCACGCCGTCGGCATGGTGCTGGCCTGGACGCGCGGTCTGGCGGTGTTCGACCGGGAAGTCCGTGCGGGCCACTGGGACCCCGCGAGCGCCCGGCTGCGCCGGCTGTCGGCGCTGACCTGTGGCGTCGTCGGGTACGGGCGGATCGGGCGCGCCACGGTGCGCAAGCTCGGCGGATTCGGATGCCGGATCCTGGCACATGACCCGCACCCGCCGAAGGACGCCCCCGGAGTGGAGATGGTGGGCCTGGAGGAACTGCTGCGCCGCAGCGACGTGGTCATCCTGCACGTGCCGCTCACACCCGGCACCCACCACATCATCGGAGCCGAGCAGCTGGCGCTCATGAGGCCGGGCGGCCTGCTGGTCAACGTCAGCCGGGGCGGCCTGGTGGACACCGACGCGGTGACCAAGGCGCTCGACAGCGGGCACCTGGACGGGGCCGCCTTCGACGTCCTGGAGACCGAGCCGCACGTCCCCGACGAGCTGCTGGACCAGCCGGGCGCGCTCCTCACCCCGCACGTGGCCTTCTCCTCCGACGCCTCGGTCACCGAACTGCGCCGCCGCGCCGCCGAGGAGGTCGTACGGATCCTCGCGGGCGAGGCGCCGGCCCACGCCTGCAACACGCCCCGCGGCCCGAGCACCGGTGCGGGTGACCGGTGATGAGCACGACAACCGCGCAGGTCAGTCCGGATCCCGCACTGGCCGGCTTCCTACTCGCCCACAAGCTGGCCGAGCCCGGCGAAACGGCCCACTGGACGCCGCTGGCCGGTGGCGTCTCGTCCGACCTGTGGCGGGTGGACCTGCCGGGACGGTCGCTGTGCGTCAAGCGGGCGCTGGCCCGGCTTCGGGTCGCCGCCGACTGGCAGGCGCCGGTGTCGCGCAACGCCTACGAATGGGCGTGGATGCGGTTCGCATCCCGGCACCGGCCGGACAGCGTGCCCGAGCTGCTGGCCCACGACGCCGAAGCCGGCCTCTTCGCGATGGCGTTCCTGCCCCCCGAGGCGTACCCGGTGTGGAAGGCACAGCTGCTCGACGGCCAGGTGGAGACGACGACCGCCGCGGCCGTCGGACGAACGCTCGGCAACCTGCACGCGGCGAGCGCGGGCGATGCCACCCTCGCCGAGGAGTTCGCCACCGACGACAACTTCCACGCGCTGCGCATCGAGCCGTACCTGCTGGCCACCGCTGCCGCGCACCCCGGTCTGAGCGACATCCTCCAGGGCCTCGCCGACCGCACGGCCGACACACACCTGGCCCTGGTGCACGGCGACGTCAGCCCCAAGAACATCCTCGTCGGCACCTCGGGGCCCGTGCTGCTGGACGCCGAGTGCGCCTGGTACGGAGACCCTGCCTTCGATCTGGCCTTCTGCGTCAACCATCTGCTCCTCAAGAGCCTCGTCGTCCCCGGCCACCGGGCCGATCTCCTCGGCTCCGCCAGGGTGCTGGCCGAGGAGTACGTCCGGTGCGTCGACTGGGAGCCCGTGCCCGTCCTCGAGGCGCGGGCCGCGTCACTGCTGCCGGCGCTGCTGCTCGCGCGCGTGGACGGCAAGTCCCCGGTGGAGTACCTCACGGATGACCTGCACCGGCAGTTCGTGCGGACAATCGCGTCGGCCTTGCTCCGGGTACCTGTCCTCACCACGGCGGACGTCCTGGACGCTTGGGCGACCGCGCTCAAGTCCCTGACCGGCCCCGGCAGCTGCACACGCGACTGACCCAACCGACTCGACGGATCCGGCGGGCCTGGCGGATCCGCCGGAACCGACCGAGGAGACACACATGCGCAGAGTCGTCACCGGCCATGACGAGAACGGGAAGGCTGTCGTCGTCAGCGACGGCCCCGTGCCGCGCAGCCGGGAGTTCACCAGCCTGCCGGGCTGGGTGTCCCGCCTGCCATGGGCCACCGAACCCGGCGAGCAGGTCAGCCGGACCGGGGAGGACCCCACGCCGAAGGTCACCAGCCTGCTCCCGGCGCCCGGCGGAACACGATTCATCGTCCTGACCTTCCCGCCGGCCGCCGCGATGGGCGACCCGGCCTTCGACCCCGTCGCCTTCGACCGCGAACAGCGGGCCGATTCGCCCGGCATCGCCGAACTCATCGGACCCGACGGCATGCACACCACGCCGACTGTCGACTACGGCATCGTGCTGCAGGGCGAGATCGTCCTCGAACTCGACGACGGCCACCGCACCCGGCTCTCCGCAGGAGACATCGTCATCCAGAACGGCACCCGTCACGCCTGGCGCAACTGCAGTGACCAACCGGTCACGATGGCCTTCGTCCTTGTCGGCGCTGAATGCGGCCGATGACAGCGCAGGAGCGGCTGCGGATTTCGACCACTCGATCGCCAAGTGCTGCGAGAAACCATCGAGAAATGGTGCCCGCTCACGCTTGCGTCGGGGCGGTTCGGGCGCTGTCTTGACAATCGTGGCCGGTTCGAAAGCCTGTGACCGGTAGACGATCGTGGACGACCACCACCAACCCGCGAGGTGCTCAAGTGCCAGCCGGGCGACCTGTTCCCAGCACGGAACGGCCAGGACAACAGCGGGCCTCGGCTCCCGTCTGGGGCGGCCCCAGCGACCACAGGCCAGATCACGGCGCTGCCTCTGGGGAATTCAGAAGCAGCCTCTCAGCATGCGTAAACGTAGTTGGGCTTCGAGTTCGGCAGCCCGCCCCAGCTGAATTGGTGCGACCGGCCGTTGCTGATCCAGGCACACTTCGGATCCCAGATGAAATCGACCTGCACGCTCGCGTAGATATTGCGGCCGCAGTCGTTGGGGACCGTCGCCCGCCAGCTGTCGAGTACCGGGTTGTAGTGCTGGCTGGTGATGACCGCGCAGTCGAGCCGCGTCTCCGCTGCGGAGCTCGGGCCGGGAGATGTCGGCGTCTCCGCAGCGGCGGCCGGGCAGGCCCCGAACGCGACCAGGACGGTCAACAACACCAACTGATGCCATCGACGTCATCGCCGACGAGCTTGGTCACCTGCTTTGCCCACATGGATGCGTGGTCGGCCAGTGCCGACGATTCCACCCAGCCTTCGACGGTCGCGTGGAGAGGCGCCCACCTGTCTGCGTAAATGCCAAACTCACCGGACGGACTGATCATGAATGAGTAGGGGACTGCGGTCCGCTGCATCCCCGCTTCGAACCACCATCCTGCGGAGTCTGATTCGGGTGAGTTCGGATCGAGGTACTTCGGACCTCCGTCGTACTGCGATGCGGGTGGCAGTGGCAGGAGCAGGCCACCCGCATCGCCTCTGGTAGGCCGCCATCCGGTCGATCACTGCTGCGGGGATGTCTCGTTCAAGCCACCACTGCCTGTGATCTTCGACGGGCCGAACGTCGACCTTGACGCCATGCACGCCTACAAACGATCGAGCTCGTCGGGTCAGACCACCGGGTACGTCGTTGATGAGGTGAACATTCACCGGAGGGACGCTAACCAGTAGCCGCCGACTTCGGTATGAACGGCGCGTTCCACCTCGATGGTGCATGGCATCACTGGTCCGTGTCCGCGCCGCGGCCGGCATCGCCGGCCCCTGCCCTCTCGGCGGATCAGGGAAGAGAGGGCAGGGGCCGCTCGGTGATCACAACGGCTGACGATCAGCGCTCGTGCGTCCTGCCCATGGTCGCTGTGAAAGTGGCCGTGTCGCCGTTGAAGCCGTGCATGCCGGGGCGGAAGTCCCATTGGCCGTACTCGTCCCGGGAAAACTCCGCGACCGTTGCCGCTGTAGCGCCCAGAACATCGCCGAAGTCGTCTTCGGCCAGGATCGTGTATCCCTCCCGGATGCGCAGGGCCGGGTTGAGCACGCCTGCGAAGGTTTGGCGTGTGGAGCGCTGTTGTATGACCACGCCGACGACTACACGCGCGTACCGGCCGTCGATCCGGTCAAGTTCCAGGGTCATGACCTCGTCCCAGCCGAAGCCCATGCCGAGTTCGCTGTTCCGGTACAGCACAATGGTGCCGTCGGGGGAGCGGCTGTCGAAACGCACCAGATAGGCGGGATCGCCGTACGGGTCACTCGTCGAGTAGGCGGCGGCGACGAGGTTCACATCTGCGTGCGGCTGCCCCGTGCGGCTCGGGTCCCACTTGAGTGCGACCTCAACCTTCCGGATCCCCTTGTTGAGGCCCTTGCCGGTCTCGCTGAAGCCATACGCCTGACTCCGGTGCCGGTCCGCTGCCTCCCCGGAGCGGTCGGAGCCGAATGTCTGTGGCAGTTCACGGGCGGCTCGGTCGCTTTCCGGTTCCTCGGTCGAGTCCGGCTGGCCGGTCGATGACGGCGGGGACGTGGTGGGCAGAATGGCGGCCAGGCCGGCCTCGACATCGAGGACGTTTCCGAGGGCGTCCACAGCGGTGTCGTGGTGGGACTGGAGGAGGACCTCACGCAGCCCGGCCTCGACATCGAGGACGCGGTCGAGTCCGTCGGTCAAGGCGCGCTGATGCTCGTCGAACAGCCGGTTCACGGCCTCGTCGTGCGGCTCGGGGTGCTGGGTCACTGCTCCTCCTCCCTCTGCTTGAGGTAGGCGGCCGCGGCGCGGCGTGCCTTGGCCAGACTGCCGCGCACCGTCTCGGCCGGTAGGTCCAGGTGGTGGGCTATGTCGATGGGTCTGTAACCGGCCAGGGTCCATGCCAGGATCTGGCGCTGGCGCGGAGGCAGGCTGCGCAGCATCGGGAGCGCGTCGTATCGGGTTTCCCATTCTGCTATGGCATCCGGGCGTGACAGCAGGGAAGTCGGTTCGGGAACGCGCTCGACCGGGTCTTCCTCTACGGAGGCGATGGCACGCACCAGCGCTCGGGAAGCGACCGTGTGCGCCCAGGCTCGTGGGTCCTCCAGATCTGCCCAGCGTTGGTAGGCCTTGACCATCGTGTCCTGGGCGATGTCGGTGGCGAGGGGCAGGGCGGCGCCTTGGTTGATCAGAAAGCCTGCGAGCCTCGATATGTTGCTTCGATAGAAAGCGGAGAACTCCTCGTCCATCCGCTGCCGCGCACTTGGTGGGCCGTTCTGCGCGGCGGGTACCGCTGCGGTTTGCTCCGGGGCCTCTGCCGGATCCTGGTCACTCACGCTGCGTTGTCCTTCCCCTGCGCGTGGGCGCGGTCGATCTTCATGCGAAGGCGGCGGCCGTCACTGTGCTGATCGTCGAGTTCCACCTCACCGTGGCCCGCCACTGCTTCAGCGACCCCCACGAGGTACTGGTGCTGAGCCTGGTCGCGGTGGACCCGCCATCGTAGGCGCAGCCACAGGCCCAACAAGGCGCATGACTTGGTGGTAACGATCGAGACGAGCACGATGATGATCGTGGCCCTGTCCATGGCGTCTCCCTCTCGCGTGCCCCTCCGGGGGGCTCCGTCAGTAGTAGGAGCCACATCAGGTCGTGATCGTGAACTCGGGGGAGCAACTACTTGCCGAACTGCGTCTCGTCGCAGGTGCGTTGAGGAGACGGCGTCACATGACGGCTCGTCATGCGCAGAGAGTCCCGGATGTCACTGACGTCCGGGAGCGTGGGCGTGAATCATCGCTTTGACAGCACAGGACGGATCTCCACTGGCTCTCTTACATACCCCCCATGGGTATGCTACCTTCGCAGCCGAAGGTACCCCCCATGGGTATGTCAGAGAAGGGATCAACCCATGTCTGCCGTCAATCCCCGGCGCTGGTGGGCACTGGTCGTGCTCGCCGCCGCTCAGTTCATGGTCATCATGGACACGTCAATCATCGGGGTGGCGCTCCCCGAGATGCAGAAGGACCTCGGCTTCTCGCAGGGTGAGTTGCAGTGGGTCTTCAACGCCTACGTCATCGCCTTCGGCGGACTGCTGCTGCTCGGCGGCCGCCTCTCCGACCTGATCGGTGCCCGCAAGATCTTCAACACCGGCTGGGTCGTGCTGATCGCCGGCTCGGTCGTCGCGGCCGCCGCGCAGACGGCGTGGGTGGAGGTCGTCGGCCGTGCCGTTCAGGGTGTGGGCGGCGCGCTGATCGCACCGTCGGCCATGACGCTGCTGATGATGCTCTTCGCGCACGACCCGAAGGAGCTCGGCAAGGCCATGGCGCTCTATGGCGCCGCAGCCCCCGCGGGCGGCACGGCCGGTGTGTTCCTCGGCGGAGTCTTCACCGAGTGGCTCAGCTGGCCGTGGATCTTCATCATCTACGTCCCGATCGGCGTCGCCACCCTCGCGGCCACCAAGCTCCTGCCCGCCGTCGGCAGCCGTCGCGGTTCCGTCGACGTGCTCGGAGCCGCCGCGGTCACGGCCGGCCTGGCGCTCGCGGTCTTCGCCATCGTCCGCGCGCCGGAGGTCGGCTGGACCTCCACCGGGACCGTGCTTCAGCTGGCCGGTGCCGTCGCGCTGCTCGTGCTCTTCTTCGTGATCCAGAAGACGGTGCGCGAGCCGCTGATGCCGCTCGGTATCTGGCGCGTCCCGCGGCTCGGCTCGGCCAACCTCGCGATGACGCTGCTCGGTGCCGCATGGATCCCGATGTGGTACTTCCTCAACCTGTACCTGCAGCAGGTCCTCGGTTACGGGGCGTTCGCGTCCGGTGCCGCGCTGCTGCCGATGACCGGTCTGCTGATGATCTTCATGACGGCGATCACGGCGAAGCTGATGGTCAAGTTCGGCGCCAAGCCGATGATCGGCGGTGGTCTGCTGGTCCTCGCCGCCGGACTGCTCTGGCTGTCCGCCGTCGAGCCCACCGGCACCTTCGTGGTCGATGTCCTGCCTGCCTCGCTGGTCGCCGCGCTCGGCATGTCGCTCGCCTACATCCCGGCGATGATGGCCGCCATGTCCGGGGCTCCGCAGGAGCAGGCGGGTCTGGCGTCCGGCATCGTCAACACCACCTACCAGGTGGGCTCCGCGCTGGGGCTCGCGGCGCTGACCGCGGTCGCCACGTCGCAGGGCGCCGGACAGCTGGGCGACCTGCCCGCGCTGACGGACGGCTTCAGTGCCGCGTTCATCTGGGCCGCCGTCATCGCCGCTGCGGGCGGGCTGATCACCCTGCTGGTGATGCGCAGCGACAAGGCGGCTGCCGCACCCCAGGCCGACGCCGCCTCCGCGGCGCGGGGCGAGCGGGCCGGCGTCTAGCGGGCCGGTCGCCCAGTGGGCAGGTGGGGGAGTCGCGCAACGCCGCCGTCCACCAGGACAAGAGAACCTCCGCAGGGCCGTCCGGCACCGGGTAACCGGGGCACCGGGCGGCCCTGAGTTCTGTGCAGAGAGGAGCACCCGCCTTGGACATGCAGACCCGTGCCGTGCACATCCTGAACGAGCCGATGCCGAGCGGCAGTCAGCCTTTGAGCGTTCCCATCGTCCAGTCCTCGGCCTTCGCCTTCGACTCCGCCGACGCGCTCGCCGACGCCATGGCCGGACCCGACGGCCCGTACGTCTACTCGCGGCGTGGCAACCCGACCGTGCGGGCGCTCGAGCGCACACTCGCCGCGCTGGAAGGCGGAGCCGCCGCCATCGCCTTCGCGTCCGGGATGGGTGCGATCAGCGGGGTGCTGCTCTCGCTGCTGCGGCCGGGTGACCACGTGGTCGCCCAGCGCTGCCTGTACGGCGGTACGTACGCCGTGCTCTCGGACCTCGCGGCGCGCTACGGCGTCGAGGTGGAGTACGTACGAGGCGACGACCCGGCCGAGTTCGAGCGGCTGGTGCGGCCCACCACTCGCGTGCTGCATCTCGAGACCATCGCCAATCCGACCGGACAAGTACCCGATCTTCCCGGCCTGTCGGCCGCTGCCCGGCGGCACGGTGTGGTGAGCGTGGTGGACAACTCCCTCGCGTCGCCGGTGCTGTGCCGCCCCATGGAGCACGGCGCAGACGTGGTCGTGCACTCGACGACCAAATATCTGGCGGGGCACTCCGACGTACTGGGCGGGGTCGCCGTCTTCGCCGACGTGGAGCTGCGCGACCGGGTGTGGCCGCGCACGGTCGAACTCGGAGCCTGCGCCGACCCGTTCGCCGCCTGGCTGACCCTGCGCGGGCTGCCGTCGCTGCCGCTGCGGATGCGGCAGCACTGCGCGGGCGCACGACTGCTGGCCGGTCGTCTCGCCGAGCACGAGCAGGTCACCGCCGTGCACTGGCCCTGGTTGCCCGGTCATCCGTCGTACGACCTGGCGCGCAAGGTGCTGTCCGGAGGTGGCGGCATGGTCTCGTTCGAGCTCGCCGGCGGGCGGGCGGCCGGCCGCGCGTTCATCGAGCGGGTGCGACTCGCCCGGCTCGCGCTCTCGCTGGGCGGAGTGGAGACGCTGGTCGCTCACCCGGCGTCGACATCGCACCGGGAACTCGGCGAGGAGGCCCTGGCGGCGGCCGGTATCGGCGCCGGGACGGTGCGGATGTCGGTGGGCATCGAGCACCCGGACGACCTCTGGCGAGACATCGAACAAGCTTTGGTTCACCGTAGATTTGGATTGACAAAATAAACGGCTCGTTCGTAGATTGGAGCACGTCAAGAGAATCTTTTCTCCGGCTCCAGGGGGGCGTCATGCGCTACTTCGAGGACTTCCGCACCGGTGACATCCACGAGCTGGGCACCGTCACCGTCACCGAGGAGGAGGTGCTGGAGTTCGCACGGCGCTACGACCCGCAGCCCTTCCACACCGACCCGGAGCTCGCGAAGCAGTCGCCCTTCGGTGGGCTGATCGCCAGCGGCTTCCACACCTCGGCGCTCTTCATGCGGCGCTACGTCGACGGGCTCCTCGCCTACAGCGCCTGCGTCGGATCCCCGGGCATCGGCGAGGTCCGCTACCACCGGCCCGTGCGTCCGGGTGACATCCTCACTGCGCGGATCCGGATCCTCGGATCGCGCCCCTCGTTCGGCAATCCCGCCACCGGCATCGTCCAGCCGCGCTGCGAGCTGGTGGCCCCCGACGGGACGGTCGTGTTCAGCATGATCCTGCACAGCATCTTCCGGCGGCGCCCTGCCGACACCTCCGCCGAATCCCCCGCGTCGATGTCCGCGGCGGAGGACCCGGTCCCCTGTGTACGAGAGCGCTGAACACGGCCGTCCGCACAGCCCCCCCGCTCCACCTTCGCTTCCCAAGCTTCCCGAAGGGAGACCTCCTGTGGAGGCCGTATCCCGCACTGCCCAGTGGACCGCCGCCGCGCGGGCACTGGAGACCGAGCGTGAGGACCGGCTGTTCGCCGATCCCTACGCCCGCACGGTCGCCGGCACCGTCGGCTTCGAGCTGCTCGATCGCTACGCGGGCGCAGGCACCGTGCCGTTCCTCGCCATCCGCACCACCTACCTGGACCGCGCCATCGGCCGCGCGATGCGGGAGCAGGAGATCCGCCAGGTCGTGTTCCTCGCGGCCGGTATGGACACCCGCTACTACCGGCTCGACTGGCCCACGGGCGTCACCGTCTACGAACTCGACCGGCCCGCACTACTCGAGGCCAAGGCGGCCATGCTCGCCGATGAGCCGGAGCCGGCCGGCCGGGAACGCCGCACCGTCGCCGTCGACCTCACCCAGGACTGGACCGGCCCGCTGAAAGAAGCGGGCTGGCGCTCGGAGCAGCCCACGCTGTGGGTGGTCGAGGGCCTGCTGTTCTTCCTGCCCGAGGACGCCGTGCGCACCCTGATCACGACCCTGTGGCAGCACAGCGCGCCGGGCTCGGCCCTCCTCGGGGACGTCATCAGCAAGGCGGCCCTGGAGAACCCGCTCTCGCGGCCGTTCATGAAGGCGCTCGAAGAGGACGGAAATCCCTGGCTGTTCGGCACCGAGGAGCCCGAGCAGCTGCTCACCTCCTGCGGCTGGACGGTGCGCGAGGTCAGGCAGCCGGGAGAGGACGGCGCCGACTTCGGCCGCTGGCCCTACCCCGTGCTGCCACGTGAGGTACCCCGCGTGCCCCGGTCCTTCCTGTTCACCGCGACCCGAGACGAGGCGACGTCATGACCGCCCCGACCCACGCCCCGAGCGCCGACCCGACCACTGCCTTCCACCAGCGCGTCATCGACGACGCCGCAGCCGCCGTCCGCGGCCTGACCATCTCCCTCGGCGAGCGGCTCGGCCTGTACCGCGCACTCGCCGAGCACGGCCCGCTCACCCCCGCGGAACTCGCGGAACACGCCGGCGTCACCGAGCGGTACGCGCAGGAGTGGCTGCACGCCCAGCTCAGCGCCGACTACGTGGAACGCCACCCGTCGTCCGACAAGTACACCCTGCCCGAGGCGCACGCCGCCGTCCTCGCCGACGCCGGGTCCGCCACGTACGCCGCCGGATTCTTCACCGCGCTCAAGGCGCTGTACGCCACCGAGGACCTGCTCGTCGACGCCTACCGCACGGGCGAGGGTGTGGGCTGGGCCGAGCACGACCCGGCGCTCGACACCGGCATGGGCAGCTTCTTCCAGCCCACCTACCGGCACCGGCTGCTGACCGACTGGCTGCCCGCGCTGGAAGGCGTCACCGAGAAGCTGGCGAACGGCGGCAGCGTCGCCGACATCGGCTGCGGCGTGGGGCACACCACCCTGCTCATCGCCAAGGCCTTCCCGCAGGCCAGGGTGTACGGCTTCGACTACTCGGAGGAGGCCGTCACCATCGCCCGGCAGCTCGCCGACGACGCGGGCCTGTCCGGGCGCGTCGTCTTCGAGACCGCGTCGGCCGACGACTACCCGGGCAGCGGCTACGACCTGGTCACCTTCTTCAACTGCCTGCACGACATGGGCGACCCGGTCGCCGCCGCCCAGCACGTCCACAAGTCCCTGGACGGGGACGGCACCTGGATGCTCGTCGAGTCCAACGTCTCGCCCGCCGACATCGACACCCGCACACCGGCGGCCCGCATGTTCATGTCGCTGTCCGCCGTGATGTGCCTGCCCGTCGCCGTCGCCCAGCGCGGCCCGCACGCCCTCGGCAACCACTCCGGCGAGAAGGCGTTCCGCGCCATCGCGGAGGAGGCCGGCTTCACCCGCTGGCGGCGCGCGACCGAGACCCCGGTCAACGCCGTGTACGAAGTCCGGCCCTGAGCCGCGCACCGCGTCCGGTCCCGACCCGCCCGCGTAAGGAGAGACCATGGCCGCCACGGCCCTGCCCGTCACCGACCGCTTCCTCGAAGTGCTCGAACGGCTCAGCGAGAAGGCCATCGAGGACTACTACAACCCGTACCAGCAGTTCGACTGGCCCGAGAAGCTGGACGAGGACCGCCTGTGGATGAGCCCCGAGCTGCTCACCCCCTACGGAACCCCGTACTTCGACGAGCTCGGCGAGGAGACCCTGCACCGGCTGTCCAAGTGGGAGTCCATCAACTTCTACAGCCTCAATGTGCACGGCATCCGCGAACTGCTCATCGAGGTCGTCCACCGCATCCACATGCCCGGCTTCGAGGTGCCGTCCGACTTCTTCCACCACTTCATCGGCGAAGAGAACGAACACATGTGGTTCTTCGCCGAGTTCTGCCGCCGCTACGGCGACAAGATCTACGCCTCGACCGCCATGCGCGCCGACTCGGCCTGGGAACCCGAGGTCGAGAACTTCCTCGTCTTCGCCCGCATCCTGTTCTTCGAGGAGCTGGTCGACCACTACAACACGCGGATGGCGCAGGACGAGACACTCTGCGACACCATCCGCCAGGTCAACCGCATCCACCACCAGGACGAGTCCCGCCACATCGCCTTCGGGCGCGAGCTGGTCTCGCTGCTGTTCACCCGGATGCGCGACGCGGTGGGCGAGGAGCGGCTGCGCGAGGTGGAGAGCTACCTCAAGCGCTATGTCGTCTTCAGCGTCAACTCCCTCTACAACCCGCACGTCTACCGCGATGCCGGCATCGCCGACCCGCTCGGTCTGCGCAACGCGCTCGTCGCCGACGAGCGCCGGCGCGCGCACGAGCGCAAGGCCATCCGCAAGCCGCTCGCCTTCTTCCTCAAGACCGGGATCTTCTCCGACGACACGCTGCCGGTCATCTGACCCGAGAGGTGGTCAACCACCGTGTCCCACACCACGTTCACAGCCCCGCGATCTTCACCGGACTCATCCCGGGAAGCCCGCGGCTTACCCTCCCTCGGACCGGAGGGCACCGCCCTGCTGAGGCTCCTCGACGACACCTTCGAAAGGTGGGGAGTGGCTGCCGGAGCACGCTCCATGACGATGCCCCCGCTGCTGCCGGCCGCGGATCTGCGGCGCCTGGACTATTACGAGAACTTCCCGCACCAGGCCGTCGTCGCCACCGCGATCGAGGTCGACCGGCGCGGTGAGTTCTGTGCCGAGACGGGATGCTTTCCCTGCAGCACTCTGCAACCCGCCGAACTCGGTCTGCCCTCCGCGTCCTGTTACGCGGTCTACCTCGACCACGAAGACCGCGAGGTGGCGGACGACACCCTCGTCACCGTCGTCGGCTGGTGCTTCCGCAAGGAGGAGCGCTACGAGGGGCTCAGGCGCCAACTCGGCTTCCGCATGCGGGAGATCGTGGCACTCGGCAGCCGCGAGCACGCCGAGAGCCACCTGTGCGACTTCAGCGACCGCATCACCGCCTTCGCCCGGGCGCTGGACCTGCCGCTGCGCAAGGAAGCCGCCTGCGACCCCTTCTACGACAAGGGCGGCTCCAAGGCGGTGCTGCAGCGGCTGTCGCCCGTCAAGCACGAATTCCTCTACGAGGACCTGGCCATCGCCTCCGTCAACACCCACCGCAACTTCTTCGGCGACCGCTGCTCCATCACCCTCGCCGGCACCGGCGGTCCGGCCTTCACCAGCTGCGTCGCCTTCGGCCTGGAGCGCTGGCTGTCCGCACTCACCCGGCGGCACGGCAGCTGGGCCGCCGCCACGGAGGCCGTCCACGCGGCCAGGGACCGATTCTCCCCGGTCGGACCGGGGGTGTGACGTGCCGGCCCACCCTACCGCCGGAGGCGGCGGCCCGGGCTGGGCGAACCTCGGCATGGACATCGTGTCCGTCAAGCGCGTCCGCCGACTCCTCGAGGACCACGGCGAGGGGTTCTTCGAGCGGATGCTGGACCCCGGAGAACTCGCCGACTGCCGCACGTCCAGTGGGCTTGACCTGCTCAGTCTCTGCGGTCGGATCGCGGCCAAGGAAGCGGCGTTCAAGACACTGCGGGTCCGGGGCCGTTTCCTGCCGTGGCGGGACATCGTGGTGCGCCGCTCGGACGGTGGCTGGCCGCTCGTCGAGCTGCGGCGAGGCGCCGCCGACATGGCGGCGCAGTCCGGCATCACGGACATCACGGTGAGCATCAGCCATGACGTGGACTACGCGGTCGCCGTGGCCGCCCCCATCCTCGGCGATCCCTCCGGCCTCCGGCCGTGAGGCGCCTGCCCACCCACCTGTACACAGCAATGTGAGGAGCACACCCATGAGCGAGGCCCTGCAGCAGGTCAAGGACTGGATCCTCAAGCGTCACCCGGACCGCGAGGACATCCCGGGCGACCTGGACCTGATCGAGAACCGCCTCATCGACTCGCTGTCCTTCGTCGAGTTCGTCTTCCTGCTGGAACAGCACTGCGGTCGCCCCATCGAGATGGAGACCCTCGAGGTCGACGCCATCCGCACCCTCGACGCCATCGACGCCAACTTCTTCCGAGCGGGGGTGAAGTGAGATGGGCCGGAGGCTCTTCACCTCCGAATCGGTCACCGAGGGTCATCCCGACAAGATCGCCGACCGGATCAGCGACACGGTCCTGGACGCGCTGCTCGCACAGGATCCGGCCTCGCGCGTCGCCGTGGAGACCCTGATCACCACGGGGCAGGTGCACATCGCGGGCGAGGTCACCACGACTGCGTACGCTCCCATCGCCCAGCTGGTGCGCGACACGATCCTCGAGATCGGCTACGACTCCTCCGCGAAAGGCTTCGACGGGGCGTCCTGCGGTGTGTCGCTCTCGATCGGATCGCAGTCCCCGGACATCGCGCAGGGGGTGAACTCCGCGTACGAGGCCCGGATCGAAGGCGGCGGGGACGAGCTGTCCCGGCAGGGCGCCGGCGACCAGGGCCTGATGTTCGGGTACGCCTGCGACGACACTCCTGAGTTCATGCCGCTGCCGATCCACCTCGCGCACCGGCTGGCCGAGCGACTGACCGAGGTCCGCAAGAACGGAACCTGCCCCTACCTGCGACCGGACGGCAAGACGCAGGTCACCATCGAGTACGACGGCGACTGGCCGGTACGTCTGGACACCGTCGTCGTCTCCTCGCAGCACGCCCCCGACATCAACCTCGACGGCCTCCTGGCCCCCGACATCCGGGACCTCGTCGTCGAGCCCACGCTCAAGGCGCTGGCCGAACAAGGCCTGAGTCTGGAGAGCGACGGTTACCGGCTGCTGGTCAACCCGACCGGCCGCTTCGAGATCGGCGGCCCGATGGGTGACGCCGGCCTGACCGGCCGCAAGATCATCATCGACACCTACGGCGGCATGGCCCGCCACGGCGGCGGCGCCTTCTCCGGCAAGGACCCCTCCAAGGTGGACCGCTCGGCGGCGTACGCGATGCGCTGGGTCGCCAAGAACGTCGTCGCCGCGGGCCTCGCCTCCCGCTGCGAGGTCCAGGTCGCCTACGCCATCGGCAAGGCCGAGCCCGTCGGCCTGTTCGTCGAGACCTTCGGCACCGAAGCCGTGCCCGTGGACCGCATCCAGGCCGCCATCACCGAAGTGTTCGACCTGCGGCCTGCCGCGATCATCCATGACCTGGACCTGTTGCGGCCGATCTACGCCCGGACCGCGGCGTACGGCCACTTCGGACGTGAACTCCCGGAACTGACCTGGGAGTCCACGGACCGGGTCGAGGCCCTGCTCAGGGCTGTGGGGGGCTGAGATGCGCATCGCTGTCACGGGCTCCATCGCCACCGACCATCTGATGTCGTTCCCGGGGAGTTTCACCGACCAGCTTCTGGCCGACCGCCTGGACCGTGTCTCCCTGTCCTTCCTCGCCGACCGGCTGGAGATCCGTCGCGGCGGCGTGGCAGCGAACATCTCCTTCGGCCTCGGGCTGCTCGGCATGCGGCCCGTGCTCGTCGGCGCGGTCGGCGACGACTTCGAGCCCTACCGGATCTGGCTGAAGCAGCACGGGGTCGACACCGACTCCGTGCTGGTCAGCGAGGAACAGCACACGGCACGCTTCGTGTGCACGACCGACCGGATGCAGAACCAGATCGGGACGTTCTACGCCGGCGCCATGGCGGAAGCCCGCCGGATCGACCTGCGGACGGTCGTGGAGCGGGTCGGCCGGCTCGGGCTGGTGATGGTCTCGCCCGACGACCCCGAGGCCATGCTCCGGCACACCCGGGCATGCCGCTCCCTCGGCATCCCCTTCGCCTCCGACCCGTCCCAGCAACTGGCGCGCCTGGGCAAGAACGACGTCCTCGAACTGATCGACGGCGCACGCTGGCTGTTCACCAACGAGTACGAGGCCGCGCTGCTGCAGGACCGTACCGGCCTGACCGTTGCGGAGATCCTGCGCCGCGTCGGCTGCTGGGTCACCACGCACGGAGCAGCGGGCGTCCGGATCCGCAAGGACGGGCGCCAGGCCCTGGCCGTTCCCGCCGTCGAGGTGGCGGGCGTCGTGGACCCCACAGGAGTCGGTGACGCCTTCCGCGCGGGATTCCTCGCGGGTGCGGCGTGGGGCGTACCGGAGAAGTGCGCCGCCCAACTCGGCTGCGTCCTGGCCGCCACGGTCCTGGACTACGTCGGGACACAGGAGTACCGGCTGTACCGCGATGCGCTGCTGGCGCGGCTGCGGGCCACCTACGGAGTGGGGTGCGCCGCGCACCTCGTGGCCCATCTGCGGGGGCTGTCGTGACGGGAACGCGCGGCGACAGCCTGAGGACGGCGCTCGCCACCCGTGTGGTGGTGGCGGACGGCGCGATGGGCACCATGCTCCAGGCCCAGGACCCCACGCTGGACGACTTCCAGGGCTTGGAGGGCTGTAACGAGATCCTGAACGTGACCCGGCCGGACATCGTCCGGTCGGTCCACGACGCGTACTTCGCCGTGGGCGTCGACTGCGTGGAGACCAACACGTTCGGCGCGAACCTCGCCGCCCTGGGGGAGTACGGGATCGCCGAGCGGGTCTTCGAGCTGTCGGAGGCCGGCGCCCGGGTAGCCCGGGAGGCGGCCGACGAGTACGCCGCCCGTGACGGGCGCCCGCGCTGGGTGCTGGGCTCGATGGGGCCCGGCACGAAGTTGCCCACGCTGGGTCACATCGCCTTCGGAGCGATCCGGGACGCCTACCAGCAGAACGCCGAGGGTCTGCTCGCGGGCGGCGCGGACGCGCTGCTCGTGGAGACCACGCAGGACCTGCTCCAGACGAAGGCCTCCGTCATCGCCGCCCGCCGGGCCATGGACGCCACCGGCCACGCCGTACCTCTGATCGTGTCGGTCACGGTCGAAACGACCGGCACGATGCTGCTGGGCTCTGAGATCGGCGCGGCGCTGACCGCGCTGGAGCCGCTGGGCATCGACATGATCGGCCTTAACTGCGCGACGGGTCCGGCCGAGATGAGCGAGCACCTGCGCCACCTGTCCCGCCATGCCCGTGTTCCGCTGTCCTGCATGCCCAACGCCGGCCTGCCCGTGCTGACCAAGGACGGGGCACACTATCCGCTGACCGCGCCGGAGCTGGCGGATGCGCAGGAGACGTTCGTTCGCGAGTACGGCCTGTCCCTGGTCGGCGGCTGCTGTGGCACGACGCCCGAGCACCTGCGGCAGGTCGTGGAGCGGATGCGGGGCCTTGAGGTGCCGCCCCGTGATCCGCAGCCCGAGCCGGGCGCGGCGTCGCTGTACCAGTCGGTGCCGTTCCGGCAGGACACGTCCTACCTGGCGATCGGTGAGCGTACGAACGCCAACGGTTCGAAGAAGTTCCGTGAGGCCATGCTGGACGGTCGCTGGGACGACTGTGTGGAGATGGCCCGGGAGCAGATCCGTGAGGGCGCGCACATGCTCGACCTGTGCGTGGACTACGTCGGCCGTGACGGTGTGGCCGACATGGAGGAGCTGGCCGGCCGTTTCGCCACCGCCTCGACGCTGCCGATCGTGCTGGACTCCACCGAGGTCGAGGTGATCCGGGCCGGTCTGGAGAAGCTCGGCGGCCGTGCGGTGATCAACTCGGTGAACTACGAGGACGGCGCCGGCCCGGAGTCCCGCTTCGCCAGGGTCACCCAGCTGGCCAGGGAGCACGGTGCCGCGCTGATCGCGCTGACCATCGACGAGGAGGGCCAGGCCCGTACCGCCGAGAAGAAGGTCGAGATCGCCGAGCGGCTGATCGACGATCTGACGGGCAACTGGGGCATTCACGAGGAGGACATCCTCGTCGACTGTCTGACTTTCACCATCTGCACCGGTCAGGAGGAGTCCCGCAAGGACGGCATCGCCACCATCGAGGGGATCCGCGAGCTGAAGCGGCGCCACCCGAAGGTGCAGACCACGCTCGGTCTGTCGAACATCTCCTTCGGTCTCAACCCGGCTGCCCGCATCCTGCTGAACTCGGTGTTCCTGGACGAGTGCGTCAAGGCGGGTCTGGACTCGGCGATCGTGCACGCGAGCAAGATCCTGCCGATCGCCCGTTTCAGTGAGGAGGAGGTCCGGACGGCTCTGGACCTCATCTACGACCGCCGCGCCGAGGGCTATGACCCGCTGCAGAAGCTGATGCAGCTGTTCGAGGGCGCCACCGCCAAGTCCCTCAAGGCCGGCAAGGCCGAGGAGCTGGCCGCCCTGCCGCTGGACGAGCGTCTGAAGCGGCGCATCATCGACGGCGAGAAGAACGGCCTGGAGGCCGACCTCGACGAGGCCCTGCAGTCCCGCCCGGCGCTGGACATCGTCAACGAGACGCTGCTGGAGGGTATGAAGGTCGTCGGTGAGCTGTTCGGTTCCGGGCAGATGCAGCTGCCGTTCGTGCTGCAGTCGGCCGAGGTGATGAAGACGGCCGTGGCTCACCTCGAACCGCACATGGAGAAGACCGACGAGGCGGGCAAGGGCACCATCGTGCTGGCCACCGTGCGCGGTGACGTGCACGACATCGGCAAGAACCTTGTCGACATCATCCTGACCAACAACGGCTACAACGTCGTCAACCTGGGCATCAAGCAGCCGGTCTCGGCGATCCTGGACGCCGCCGAGGAGCACAAGGCCGACGTCATCGGCATGTCCGGTCTCCTGGTCAAGTCCACGGTGATCATGAAGGAGAACCTGGAGGAGCTGAACCAGCGCGACCTGGCGGCGAAGTACCCGGTCATCCTCGGCGGCGCCGCCCTCACCCGCGCCTACGTCGAGCAGGACCTGCACGAGATCTACCAGGGCGAGGTCCGCTACGCCCGCGACGCCTTCGAGGGCCTGCGCCTGATGGACGCCCTGATGGCGGTGAAGCGGGGAATCCCGGGAGCCGCTCTCCCAGAACTCAAACAGCGCCGTGTGAAGGCCGCCGCAGCAGTGCGGAACACGGAGCAGCTGCCGGCGGAGGGCCCACGGCGCTCGGACGTGGCCACCGACAACCCCGTGCCGACACCGCCCTTCCTCGGCACTCGGGTCGTCAAGGGCATTCCCTTGAAGGAGTACGCGTCCTGGCTGGACGAGGGCGCCCTGTTCAAGGGGCAGTGGGGCCTCAAACGGGACATGATCGATTCCGTGGGGCGGCCCAGGCTGCGCTTGTGGCTGAACCGGCTGCGGACCGAGAACCTTCTCGAAGCCGCGGTGGTCTACGGCTACTTCCCGTGTGTGTCGAAGGACGACGACCTGATCGTCCTGGACGAGCAGGGCAACGAGCGCACCCGCTTCACCTTCCCCCGTCAGGACCGCGACAGGCGCCTCTGCCTGGCCGACTTCTTCCGCTCGGAGGAGAGCGGCCAGGTCGACGTCGTGGGGCTCCAGGTCGTCACCGTCGGCTCGCGGATCGGAGAGGCCACGGCCGGACTCTTCGGAACCGACGCCTACCGCGACTACCTCGAACTGCACGGTCTGTCCGTGCAGTTGGCCGAGGCTCTGGCCGAGTACTGGCACGCCCGTGTCCGCGCGGAACTCGGCATCGGTGTTCACGACCCGGCCGGCCTGGACGGCATGCTCCGCACCCAGTACCAGGGCTGCCGCTACTCGCTCGGCTATCCGGCCTGCCCCGACCTCGAAGACCGCGGCAAGATCGCCGATCTGCTGCGGCCGGAGCGGATCGGCGTGGAGCTCTCCGAGGAGTTCCAGCTCCACCCTGAGCAGTCCACGGACGCGATCGTCGTCCACCACCCCGAGGCGAGCTACTTCAACGCGGGAGGCCGCCCATGACGACGAGCAGGACCACGTTCTCCTTCGAGTTCTTCCCTCCGAAGACCGCGAACGGAGAGCGCGCCCTCTGGGAAGCGATCCGCCGGGTGGAGGCGCTGCGGCCTGACTTCGTGTCCGTGACGTACGGCGCCGGAGGCTCCTCCCGCGACCGTACCGTCGCCGTCACCCGGCGCATCGCCGCGGAGACCACCCTGCGTCCGGTCGCGCACCTCACCGCCGTCGGCCACTCGGTCGCCGAGCTCCGGCACATCATCGGCGCCTACGCGGACGCCGGTATCCGAGACGTCCTCGTGCTGCGCGGTGATCCGCCCGGCGACCCCCGGGGCGAGTGGATCCCGCACCCGGACGGCTTCACCCACGCCTGCCAACTGGTCGAACTGGTCCGCTCGCTCGGCGACTTCACCATCGGCGTGGCCGCCTTCCCGGAAGGGCATCCCCGGTCACCGGATCCGGAGACCGACCTCCGTCACTTCGTGGCCAAGTGCAAGGCCGGCGCGGACTACGCCATCACGCAGATGTTCTTTCACGTCGAGGACTACCTGCGGCTCCGGGACCGCGTGGCGGCCGCCGGCTGCGACACCCCGATCATCCCGGAGATCATGCCCGCCACCGACGTACGGCAGATCCGCCGCTTCGCCGAGCTCAGCGACGCCGCCTTCCCCGAAGACCTGGCCCACCGGCTCGAAGCCGCCCGGGACGACCCCGGGGCCGCGTACCGCATCGGCGTCGACCATGCCGTCGCCATGGCCGAGCGGCTCCTCGCCGAAGGCGCCCCCGGCCTCCACTACATCACCCTCAACCGTTCCACCGCGGCCCTCGACATCCACCGCACCGTCCAAGCCTCAAGGAGCCTCAGTGCCCGCTGACCGCCACACCCAGTCCCAGGACTTCAAGGTCGCCGACCTGTCCCTGGCCGAGTTCGGCCGTAAGGAGATCGCCCTCGCCGAGCACGAGATGCCGGGCCTGATGGCGATCCGCAAGGAGTACGCCGAGGCCCAGCCACTCAAGGGAGCCCGCATCACCGGCTCCCTGCACATGACCGTGCAGACGGCCGTGCTCATCGAGACTCTGGTCGCCCTGGGCGCCCAGGTCCGCTGGGCCTCCTGCAACATCTACTCCACCCAGGACCACGCTGCGGCCGCCATCGCCGCCGCCGGCGTCCCGGTCTTCGCCTGGAAGGGCGAGACCCTGGAGGAGTACTGGTGGTGCACGGAGCAGGCGCTGACCTGGCCGGACAGCCCCACCGCCGGCCCGAACATGATCCTCGACGACGGCGGCGACGCCACCCTCCTCGTCCACAAGGGCGTCGAGTACCAGAAGACCGGCGAGCTGCCTTCGGCGGACAACGAGGAACTCGCGGCCGTACGAACTCTTCTGGGGACGAGCTCGCTCGACTGGACCGGGATCGCCGCGCAGATCCGCGGTGTCACCGAGGAGACCACGACCGGTGTCCACCGCCTGTACGAGATGCAGCGCGACGGCGTCCTCCTGTTCCCGGCGATCAACGTCAACGACGCCGTCACCAAGTCGAAGTTCGACAACAAGTACGGCTGCCGCCACTCGCTCGTCGACGGCATCAACCGCGCCACCGACACCCTGATCGGCGGCAAGACCGCGGTCATCTGCGGCTACGGCGACGTGGGCAAGGGCTGCGCGGAGTCCCTGCGCGGACAGGGCGCCCGCGTGATCGTCACCGAGATCGACCCGATCTGCGCCCTCCAGGCGGCGATGGACGGCTACCAGGTGACGACCCTGGACGAGGTCGTCGACAAGGCCGACATCTTCATCACCACGACCGGCAACAAGGACATCATCATGGCCTCGGACATGGCCAAGATGAAGCACCAGGCCATCGTGGGCAACATCGGCCACTTCGACAACGAGATCGACATGGCCGGTCTCGCGAAGATCCCCGGCATCGTCAAGGACGAGATCAAGCCGCAGGTCCACACCTGGACCTTCCCCGACGGTAAGGTGATCATCGTTCTGTCCGAGGGCCGTCTGCTGAACCTGGGCAACGCCACCGGTCACCCGTCGTTCGTGATGTCCAACTCCTTCGCGGACCAGACCCTGGCCCAGATCGAGCTGTTCACCAAGCCCGACGCGTACCCGACCGGTGTCTACGTGCTGCCCAAGCACCTCGACGAGAAGGTCGCCCGGCTCCACCTGGACGCGCTCGGCGTGAAGCTGACCACGCTCCGCCCCGAGCAGGCCGAGTACATCGGTGTGCAGGTCGAGGGCCCGTACAAGCCGGACCACTACCGCTACTGAGCAGGCGGTGAAGACACGATGTCCGAGTATTCCGATCACGAGGAGTCCGAGCGGGACCCGGAGCTGCCCGGTCGGCTGCTCCGCACCGAGCGCGACGCCCTCATGCCCCTGCTCCGCGCTTCTGACAAGGAGCGGTTCGAACTGCGCACGGCCTGCCCCGGCTGGACGGTGCGTCAACTCCTCGCGCACTGCGGCGCCGCACTGGTCCGTATCGTCGAGGACCGCCTCGAAGAAGGCGTGTTCCTGCCGGAGTCGAACGCCGCCGACGTCGCGGAGCGCGAGGACTGGCCGCTGGGTCGTGTCCTCGACGAGTTGGAGCGGGGCTTCACCGAGGCGGGAGACGTCATCGCCGGTCACAAGGACGGTCTGCTGGACGCGGTCGCCCTGGGGGAGTGGGTGCACGCCGGCGACGTACGTGAGGCGTTCGGCGAGCCAGGAGCGTACGGCGGCAAGAGCACCGGGTACGCGCTGCCGCTTCTCGAAGTGACCAGCCGCAGACGGAAGACCCCGCGTCTGCACGCCTTCCTCAGCTGCAGCAAGCCGCCGCTGGTTCTCGGCAATGAGACCGAGGGCCGCCCGGTCGCGCAGTTCTGGGGCGACGTGCCGACACTGATCCGCATCTGCACGGGCCGCCCGCTCGTCGGGACGCGCTACGAGCTGCACGGAGCGACGGAGCAGGAGCTGTGCATCTACCGGTGAATCCCGGTCGGCTCAGTCCGTCTTCACGATCTGGAAGGCCTCGGCGAGGCGGCCTGGTGGCAGGCCGCCCGCCCTGGCGTGCTCGGTCAGCCAGTCGCGCAGCAGGCCGGCCAGGTCGTCGAAGTGGGCGGTCTGTGAGGTGTGGATGCGCAGGGCGTCGACCTTCCGGTCGAAGACGGCCGTGACGTCGACGTACTGGTTGGGCCTCGGACCGGTCATGAGCCACAGTTCGGGGACGATCCAGGGTTCCAGGCCCTCGTCCTTGAGGAGCTCGGGGTGCGCGAACGGGTTGCGCGCTTCGGGGTAGACCGCCCGCAGGGCGGCGTCACCGACGGCACGGTGGTCGGGGTGCAGGTCCGCGACCCGCGCCCAGTTGATCTCCGGGCTGGGGATGATCGCCCGCGTGGGCCGCACCTGGCGGATCACCCGGCACAGGTCGCGGCGCAGTTCGACGCTCGGCTCGACGAAGCTGTCGGGGTAACCGAGAAAGCGGACATCGTGCACTCCGCTGAGCTTGGCCGAGTGGGCCTGTTCCGCGCGGCGCAGATCCGCCATCGCCTGGCGCGGGAGCCGCTCGTCGTAGCCTCCCGCGTCGCCGTCCGTGACGATGCAGTACGTCGCGCGGGTTCCGCGCGCGATCCACCGCATCACCGTGCCGCTCACGCAGAACTCGATGTCGTCCGGGTGCGCGGCCACCACGAGCAGGTTCTCGGGTGCGCCTCGGTCGGGGGAGTCGGCCTTGAACTCGTCCATGAGACAAGCCTGTTGACGTGATGGCGGGACGACAAGGCGTAGCCCGTGGCGTGTCTGCGACATGGCACTTACGTGCCAGCAAAAGAATTGGTAGATTCAAAACATTGGTGGATACAAGACCCCGGAGGCGACCGGCATGTGCAGGATCTTCGGCTCCTTCGCCGTGGCGGCCACAGGCCCCGAGCTGGCCACGGTGTCGGCCCGGCAGCGCCACGGCGGCCCCGACGAGCGCGGTGTACTCGCCGGACGTGGCTGGTCGCTCGGCTGCGACCGGCTTGCCGTCACCGATCCGACGGGCGGCTCCCAGCCCTTCCGGCTGCCGACCGCACCAGGCGTCACGGCCGTACTCAACGGCGAGATATACAACCACCGTGAGCTCCGTCGGCACCTGACCGCGCGCGGTCACCACTTCCCGGACGCCTGCGACGGCAGCCTCCTGCCCGCGCTGTACGCCGAATACGGCGCGGCCTTCGCGGACCACCTGGACGGCATGTTCGCGATCGCCATCGTTGACCTGCGGGCGCAGCTGCCCCAACTCTTCCTCGCGGTCGACGAGATGGGAATGAAGCCCCTCCACTACCACCAGGGACCCGATGGCGCGGTGCGGTTCGCCTCCGAGATCCCGGCGCTGCTCGCCTTCGACGGGGTGCCGGCCGATCCGCGCGAGGAGGCCCTCGACACCGTACTGGCCACCAAGACCCCCTTCGGCACGGAAACCGCCCTGCGAGGTATCCGCAACCTGCCACCCGGCGCCACCGCCGTCGCCCGCGGCACCGAAGGCCTGCGCGTCCTGCGCCGCCCCCCACGAGAGGCCGCACCGGCACCGGCCACCGGAGTGCTGGACACACTGCGCCGTGAGGTGCACCGGCTGGCCGACGCCGACGCCCCGATCTGCGCCATCACGAGCGGCGGCCTCGACTCCGGGCTCGTGACCGCCCTCGCCGCGGAGCACACGACGCCGCTGCACACCTTCCATCTCGGCTACCGCGGCCGCTGGCCCGACGCCGAAGACACCCACGCCAGGGCCGTGGCCAGGCGTGCCCGCACCGTCCACCACCAGGTCAACGTCGACCCCGCCGAGCTCGCCTCCCTGCTCACCCGGACCATCCGGCACCTGGGCCAGCCCAACGCCGACCCCATCACACTGAGCACCTACGCGCTCTTCCGGGCCGTGCGCGGAGCAGGCTTCACCGTGGCCCTCACCGGCGACGGCGCCGACGAACTCTTCGGCGGATACGACCGGGTGCGCGCCGCCCTGGCAGCCCCCGAGGGCGCCGACTGGACCGCGGCGTACGTCGACGCACTCGGCGCCGCTCCCCGCCTGATACGCGAGTGGCTCTACACCCCCGACTACCGGGCCTTCATCGCCGAGCAGGGCTCGGCCGCCGACCGGATCACGGCCGAGCTGCGTGCCTCCCGCGCCGACCGTGTCAGCACCCTCACCGGCTTCGAGACGCGCTGGAGGCTGCCGGCCTACCATCTGCGCCGCGTCGACCACCTCAGCATGGCCTGGGCGGTGGAAGCCAGGATGCCGTTCTGCCAGCCGGCCGTCGCGGCGGCGGCCCGCGGACTGCCCGCCGAGCAGCGGCACGGCAAACGCGCGCTGTACGAAGCAGGGCGCGACCTGTTGCCGCAGGCCGTGCTGAACAGGCCCAAGCAGCCCTTCACCTTGCCCCTCGCCGCCATGCTCGTGCCCGGAGGCCCCCTGTTCGAGCCAGTGCGTGAACTGCTCGCGCCGTCCCGGCTGATGCGGAGCGGACAGCTGCGCCCGGAGCGGGTGGGGGCGCTGCTGGCCCGGCACGCGGAACGCCCCTCGCACCAGGACGCCCTCACCCTGTGGGCGCTGGCGGTGCACGAGCTGTGGACCGAAGTCGTCCAGGGGCTGCGGGTCTCCGTCGGCTGGGCGGCGTGATCGGCGACGTCGTCCAGGCCGAAGGCGCGCCCGGGCCGACACTCGTGCTGCACAGGGACCGGCTCCCCGCCGGTGCCCTGGCCTCGTGCGCGGAACTCACCGTCGTACGGCGGTGGCTGGAACGTACGGGGCGCGGCCACATCCGCAAGCTGGCTCTGATCGGGACATCCGCCGATCCGTCGTACGACCTGGACTACCGCTTCGTGCAGTGCCTGCCGGACGGCTTCGACTTCCGGACCGGGTGCGGCCACTCGTTGCTCGCGGCCGTCGTCGGCACCGGACGGCCCGGGGCGGTGCGGGTGCGGGCGGTGACCACCGGGGACACGGTGGTGTGCGTGCCGGAGCCGCACGGGGCGTACACGGTACGGCTGGACCGGGTCACCGCGACCGCGGACCTGCTGCCCACCGGCCGCCCCGCCGACCGGCTCCGCGGGCTCACGGTGTCGATCGTCCGGTACGGCAACCCGTACGTCTTCGTCGACGCCCGCGACCTCGGGCTGGACTCGGCTCAAGCGCTCTTCACAGCAGGGCCGGCCGTGCTCGGGCGGCTGATCGCTGTGCGGGCCGCGGCGGCCCGGCTGCTGGGACTGCCGCCGCAGGGCGCGCTCCCCAAGGTCGCGGCGGTGGGTTCTTACCGCCCTGGGCGCTTGTCGGTCCGTGCGGTGACGGTCCCCGGCTGGCATCCGGCCCTGGCGCTGACGGGGAGCGTGTGTCTGGCGGCCGGGACCACCGTTCCGGGGACACTGCCCTCGCGTCTGGCCCACGACGGCAACGCGGCGTACGAGGCGTGCTCCCGCACGGCTCGCTCCTTGCGTCTCGACACCCCCTCCGGCCCGGTCCACGTGTCCACCGAGGCACCGGCCGAGCGGCTTCAGCATGTCGCCGTCCACCACAAGCGTGCCCGGGTGCTCGAACGCGCCGTGCCTCTTCCCTGGCGTATCCGCGTCACGGCGTGAACGCGCACCTGCTCAGGGGCTGGATGCGGGGCATCCCTCTGCCACCCTGGTGATCGGTCAGCAATTCCCGCCAGGCATTCCCGCCAGGACAAGGGGAATTCTTCTCTGCTGCGTCCCGACCGGGGGGAGCGATCTCCAGGATGAAATTCGAGAATCTGCGTGTCGTGGTGACCGGGGCGTCCCGGTATTTCGGGCGGGCGATCGCCATCGGGTTCGCGCACCTGGGTGCCGAGGTATTCGTCTCGGCCCGCACGGTCGAGGCCGCGGAACACACCCGTACCGAAGTGCTGGGCGAGGCGAGGAACCGTATTCACGCGTTCGGCTGCGATCTGAGCCGGCCCGCCGAGATCAGGGAATTCGCCCGGCAGGTCGGTGAGCACACGGACCGCGTGGACCTGCTCGTCAACAACGGCGCCCGCTGGCTGGACGGCTTCGAACTGGAGGGTGCCTCGGACGACTCCATCGTCGAGACCATCGAGTCCACGGCAGGCGGCACGGTGCTCATGGTCAAGCACTTCCTGCCACTGCTGCGCGCCTCCCAGCGCCCCGACATCGTCAACATGGTCGCTGTCTGCAGCCTCGGTGGAGCGGCCGATTCCCCAGCGCACGAGGCTTTTTACGCCGCCAAGGGCGCCCAGGCCGGATTCGCCGACATTCTCGCGCGCCGACTGCATCCTTCCGGCGTACGCGTCTTCTCCCTCTATCCGCCCGACTTCTCCACCTCCGATCCGCGCTCCGCTGAATGGGAGGGCATCGGCAGGGATGCTCAGTATCCCGACGAGAAGCTCACGACCCAGGCCCTCTTCGAATGCATCGTCTACGCGGTCGAGCAGCCACGTGACTGCTTCATCCGCTCGTTCCATTTCGAACCCCGCTGAGTACCCGTCGCCCAGCAGCGTTCACCTGACCGCCAAGGAGCCTTCGTCCATGAGCACCCCACTCTGGATCACCGCGACCCCGCCCGACAGCGACGGCGAGCTGCACATCGGGCACCTCGCCGGCCCGTACGTCGCCGCCGACGTGCTCAGCCGTCATCTGCGCGCCGACGGGCAGTCCGTGCTGTTCACCACCGGCACCGCCGATCACGCCGACTCCGTCGAGGTGCGGGCGCTGCGCGGTGGGCGCAAGCCCGAGGAGGTCGCGGCGGGCTTCCGTACCGCGATCACCGCCGACTGGCTGCGCTCCGGCGTCGAGTTCGACCACGTCGTCCAACCGCGTCGTGACCGTGGCTACCAGCGCTGGCTCCAGGACCTGTTCCTGGACCTGTACGCGAAGGACGTCATCGCACCCCGCACCCGATTGCTGCCGTACTGCGAACCCTGTGACCGCTGGTTGTACGGTGCCCATGTCACCGGCGTCTGCCCGCACTGCGGCACGCGCGGGGACGGCGGCCTGTGCCACACCTGTGCCAGGCCGAACGACGGCGACCTCATCGACCCGGTGTGCTCCCTGTGCGGTTCGCCGGGGCGGCCGCGCCGCTGCCGTCGCCTCTACCTTCCCCTGGAGCCGCTGCGCGAACTGCTCGCCGACTACTGGCGCTCGGCCGGGCTGCCGCCGCGCCTGGCCGTGCTGTGCGAGGGCCTCATCGAGGACGGCCTGCCGGACGTGGCCGTCGGGCATCCGGGGGACTGGGGTGTTCCGATCCCCGTGGACGGCTTCTCCGGGCACCGCATCGACGCCTGTTTCGAAGCCGCCGCGATGCACCTGTTCGGCTACGGCTACGACAAGAAGCCCCTGCCCGAACGCACCATCCACTTCAGCGGATTCGGGCACTCCTTCTGCCACGTCGTCCTGCTGCCCGCGATCCTCGTGGCCCGCGGCGTCAAACTGCCGCAGGAGATCCACGTCAACGAGACCTACCGCATCGACGTCGAGGACGCGAGGGGGCCCGACGGCAAGCCCATGGTGTGGGCTCTCGACTTACTCACGGAGTTCGGTTCCGACACACTGCGCCGGCACGTCCTTCAGGCCAGGCCGCTCGGCCGCCGCACCGACTTCCGCCGCGACGAGCTCGACCGCACCCGGCAGATGCTGGACGGCACCTGGAACAGCTGGCTCACCCGGTTGTTCACCGCGGTACGCGAGGAATGCGCGGGGCGGGTGCCCGACGCGGAGCCGGGGGGCGACGGGTGGGAGGCGCTGAGGCGTCGGCTGCACCGGGCCGCGGAGGATGTGCGCGAAGCGTACGGACCCGAGGCCTTCGATCCTCGGCGCGCGGTCGCGATCCTGGACGAAGTGGTGCGCTGTGCCACGGACTTCGGCTACGTCAACGTTTTCGAACGGCGTCGTCCGAGCGGAACCGCACGTCATCTGGCTCCGCTCATGGCTCAGTTGGCAGTGGCCTCGGCGCTGACGTCCTGGGCGTGGCCCGTCATGCCCGAAGGTGCGGGGCGGCTGGCGCAAGCCCTCCGGCTGGCACCCGGAGGGCCGGTGGTGCCGGAAGCGCTTGCCCCACCGGCTCCGGGTACGCGGCTGGCTCCGCCGTCCGGACCCGTCTTCGGCTTCTGAACCCGGTAAGCCGTTGTGCCCACCCACTCCACCTGACGGAGTGGGTGGGCACAACGGCTTACCGGGCATCCCAGCTGAAGGAGCTCCCTCGTGTCTCTGCGCGTCGCCATGCTCAGCGTCCACACCTCGCCGCTCCACCAGCCCGGCACGGGCGATGCGGGCGGCATGAACGTCTACATGGTCGAACTCTCCCGGGCCCTGGCCGAGCAGGGCACCCACATCGACCTGTTCACCCGCTGCCGGGGCGAGGGGCACCCGCCCCGCGTCGAGATCGTCCCAGGTGTCCGGGTACGGCATCTGCACGCGGGTCCGTGCCGTGCCCTGCCCAAGGAAGCCATGCCCGGGCTGGTGCTGGAATTCGCCCTCGCCCTGCTGAAGGCAGGTGCCGGCGATCCGTACGACCTGGTGCACTCGCACTACTGGCTGTCGGGCCAGGCGGGCAGCCTTGTCGCCGACCAGTGGCAGGTCCCGCTGGTTCACACGATGCACACGATGGCGCGCGTCAAGAACGCCTCCCTCGCGCCCGGCGACAAACCCGAGCCGGAACTGCGCGTCCACGGAGAGAGCGAGCTCGTCGCCACCGCTGACCGGCTCATCGCCAACACACCCGAGGAAGCGACGGCGCTGCGGAACCTCTATGGAGCAGCGCCGCACCGCACCGATGTCGTGATGCCCGGAGTCGACACCCGGACGTTCCACCCCGCCGACGGCAGGAGAGCGGCGCGCGCTCGGCTGGGCCTGCCGCAGGAGGCGTTCGTCCCGCTCTTCGCCGGCCGTATCCAACCGCTCAAAGGCCCTGACGTCCTGGTCCGCGCCATAGGGGAACTGCTCCGGGAAGCACCGGACCTGCGCCGAAGGCTGCTCGTGCCCGTGGTCGGCGGACTCAGTGGCTCGGGCACGCGGGTGCCCGGCGAACTGCGTGAGCTGTGCGGGCGGCTCGGCCTGCTGGACGTGGTTCGTTTCGAACGGGCAGTGCCGCAAGAGGAGCTGGCGGACTGGTACCGGGCGGCCGACGTCCTGGTGATGCCCTCGCGCAGCGAATCCTTCGGCCTGGTTGCCCTGGAGGCGCAGGCCTGCGGCACGCCGGTGCTGGCCGCGGCCGTCGGCGGACTGCCGACGGCGGTGCGGGAGGGAGAATCGGGACTGCTCGTAGGCGGACACGAGCCGGGCGCCTACGCGCGCAGGCTGCTGTGGTTCGCACGGCATGCGGTGGCGGCGGAGGCCATGGGGGTGGCGGCCGAACGGCACGCCCAGGGGATGAGCTGGCGCGCTGCGGCTCAGCGGACGCTTCAGGTGTACGAGCGTGCCCTGGAGAGCAGGGGCGCGAGGGTGGGGCAGAGGCGGCGGCACGCCCCTGCCCCGGCGGCCACTCTCTCCTGGAGGAATAGAAGGGCCGCAGCGACAGTCTAACATTCCTTTGGTGCGACCAAAAGTATGGTTCGCTCCAAATGAGGTTCTGCGACCGGATTCCTCACTGCCCGCACGCGGGGATGTCATATCTGCGCCATGACATATCCACGACTTGTGGAATCGTAGATTCCCGCTCATGGGCGGGTGATGATGGAAATGTCTTCGACGGAAGCCCGGCGGCACGGGCCCCGAAGACGTAGTTTCCATTCATATCCTGGAGGAAAAAGTGTCTGCAGCTGTGCGCGCCACCGGATCCCGTATTGCTCGCCAGTTCGCCCTCGCTGTGACTCTCTGCGCGGCCGTCGCAGGAGGCGCTGTTGCGACCGCCATGCCGGTCGACGATTCCGTCTCACGGCAGGTGGTGGCCGGCAGCACGGACAACAACTGGCCGGCGGTCCCGACGACCCCGCAGGACAACAACTGGCCGGCGGTCCCGACGACCCCGCAGGACAACAACTGGCCGAGCGATTCCTCTGCCCTGTAGCGGAGTTCACAGCAAAGGGCCCCGGAGGAGCCGCGCCCAGCGGCTCACCGGGGCCCTTCCCTTCGGCCACCCATGCTGCCCGATGGCTTCTCAGGCGGCTCGGCAGTCCGGGCACAGACCCTTGAAGACGACATCGGCGTCATTCACCTGCCAGCCCTTCAGGCCTTTTCTGGGAGGGGTCGGTGCCTCGTGAACTACATTCTCCACGCGTCCACATTTGACGCACAGCGCATGCTGGTGCGGTGGGCCGGAGAGTTCGAAGACAGCCGGCCAGCCGGGGCGCTCGAATTTCGTCACCAGGCCGGTGTCCAGAAAATGCCGCAGCATCTCGTAGACGGCCTGAGAGGTAAGCGTACCCAGGCGCTCCCGGGCCGCGGCGGTCAATTCCTCCACGTCGAGATGGCCGCTGGCCGTCAGTACCTGGAGCACCTCCAGGCGCGGACTGGTCACGCGCAGACCGACATCGCGGAGCTGCTGGATCGCCGCTTCGCGCTCGTTCGCCACTGCTTCGCGTGTCATCTCTCCGCCGCCTGGTGAGACCAAAAGTTTGAATGAATCGTACCTCTTGTCCTCACCGGACTGCAGAGAGCCGACAGCCTGCTCCCGGGGCAGCCGCTTGCGGCAGTCAGTCGAGCCAGCCCAGCCGGGTGGCGCGCACTCCTGCTTCGAAGCGGCTGGACGCGCCCAGCTCCTGCATCAGCTCGGAGATCATCCTGCTGACGGTGCGCAGGGAGACGCCGAGGCTGCGGGCGACCTTCTCGTCCTTCATGCCCGAGGCCAGCATGCGCAGGGCCGCGCGTTGCTGTTCTGTGAGTCCGTCGCCCCCTCGCGCGGGCTGGATCTGCTCGCCGTACGGGGTCGCGGTGTGCCAGCAGTGCTCGAACAGAGTCAGGTAGGACCGTACGAGGGCAGGGCCGCGGGCCAGGATGGCCCCCGCTGAGCCGTCCTCGGGATCGGCCGGGAGGAGGGCGAACTGCTCATCGGCGATGATCATGTTCATGGGTACGACAGGAGAGAGGCGTACCTCGACTCCCAACTTGGCCTTCATCCTGAGGTGCTCGGCGTCTTCGGGGACCGATGTAAGGCGCTGATTGAAGATGGAACGCACCTGAACGCCGTTCTCGATCTGACGCCGGTCGCGGTCCAGTGCTCGCTCGGGGATCTCCCTGCCGCGCGCCATGGGATGCATCGAGGCGAGGCGGTGCTGCACGGTGTCCGTGATGTCCTCGAGTACCTGCTGGATGCGGCGGTAGTCGCTGATGATCTCGATCTCCACGCCGGCTGCCTGGGCCAGGGTCTCGGTGCGCAGGAAGTTGCCGGCCAGGGTCTGCAGAGTGTGGTGGGCCTGGTCGGCCTGATCGAGGTGGTTGCGCAGCCGGGTGCGCTCCCGCTCCAGCAGCCTGATCAGAGCGATCTCGGGTGCTATGACGGTGACCGAGTCGCTTTCCGCCTCCGACGCCTTGCCCGCGTCCAGCTCCAGGCGGTTGTCGTGGAGTCGCCCCGTCGGGACGACCAGGCCGAGGCCGAGCAGCTCGTTGCGACATCGATCACGTTCGTCGTCCGATAAGTCCATCTCCGATGCGACTTCTCGGAAGCTGGACGCCCCTCGTGCCCGCAGTCTCCGGTAGAAGGCGAGAGCCAGGTCGGTGGATTGAGCCCCTGTTCTGCCGCTGCCGTAGACCATGGCGAAGCGCCCCCTCGTGATTCTCCGAAATGCCCCGATCACACCTTGTCACACAAGGCGCTCGGCATCTCCGAGTCATCTTAGTAATGTGGCGGGCGTCACTCGGCGGGGTGGCATACCAGGAGGACGCTGTGAGTCCGCTCGTCGAGCCACTGCTGCCGCTGATCGGCGACGCGCAGGCCGGCGCCCCGCAGTTCCCTTAGAAGGTCTCCCTGATTCACGATCCACTTGTCGGTGGTGGTGATCGACCGGCGGACCCGCGTCTTCTCCGAGCGCTCGATGAAGTAGGTGATCCGCTCGCTCATGGTGGCGAGGTCGAAGACCTGACGGGCCACGACCCACTCGGTGACCCCGTCGAACCGCGGCACCTGGAACGCCCAGGTGCGGTGGGGGTGTTCGGCGATACCCGCCGCGTCATGGGCCGTGTAGTCCAAGGCGAGCGCGCCGTCCCCGCCCAGGTGGGCGGCGATCTCGCGAAGTACCCCGGGGCGAGCGTACGGGGGGATCGCCGCAACCATCGCACCTGCCAGCAGGGTGAGTTGGTAGCGCCGGCGCAGGCGCAGACGGGCGAGATCGGCGTGGGTGGTGGTGATCCGGCCGCGTATCTGCGGGCCGATGCGATCGGCCCAGGCGCGCAGTCTCTCCAGGCTCGGGGCGTCCCGGTCCACCGCCTCGACGGTGAAGCCGTGGCGGGCGAACGGGACGGTGAGCCGTCCGGCGCCCGAGCCCAGGTCGAGCACGGGACCGCCGGTGGCCCTGGCCAACGTCAGATACTCCACGATGTCGCCGCTGAAAGGCCCCAGCAGGGCGTCGTGCAGCCACAGCTGGTCCTCGGCGTGGGGGGCGAGGGACTCAAGACCGGGAAGCCAGGCGCACAGGGCGGGGGAGGCGGTGGTGATCCGGGACGGCGGGACCGGGCCGAGCGCAGGCGTTACCGGTGTGCCGGTCTGTGTGTACATCGCTCCTCCAGGTGGCTCGACCGGTCCTGCCGTCCGGGCGGGCCCCGTGCCGCCGGAACCGCGCCGCGGCACCATCGTGTCCGGGAGCCTTTACGCTGCGCCAGCCTCGACGGATGCGCATTCACGCCAACGCGCGTCTACGCCAAGGACGTCGGACTCGTGAGCGATGCATGAGTCGAATATGCGACTCTCAAATTGCCCGGCTCAATCGCCGTCCTGCGCCCTTGAAACCCTGAGTCGTGTAGAAGGGAAGTGAGGGGTCGGCCTCCGACGGCAGGCTGACCGACTGGTGCCGGGCACCGTGTCTTCGCATGCGCTCGGTGAGAACGAACAGCAGCGCACCGCCGATGCCGTCACGGCGACGGTTCGGTGCGGTGCACAGTGCGTACAACTCGCCCTCACCCGGCGCGGGTACGCCTCCTGCGGCTGCGCCGACGATCTGCCCGTCGGCCTCGGTGGCCACCAGCCAGCCCAACCAGCTCGGCGCGCCCCCAGGAACCCCTATTTCCGCGCTGATGCGGGGGAGTGAGCAATTCACGCTCACCAGGCGTTCGACGGCGTTCTTTTCGAGAGTTCCGGCATAGCTCTCGCGTATCACGGCGGCGAGCAGCTGGGATACGGCCGGCGCCTCGGCGGAGGCGGCGGGTCGCACTTCAACCGCGTGCATCAGGTCTGCACCTTCCCGGGGTGGCCTCTCGCGTCCCGCGCCCAACGATAGCGGTGAATTAGGGGGGCGAGCCGGGGAAAGCGTACCTACGTATTCGATTAGTCAATAGAGATGCCCGGAACGGAACAGCAGGCGAGAACAAGCGGAGTCAGGGCTGCCGCTGCGGTAAGTGCCACAAACACCGTCCGCAGTGTCGGAGAGCATGCGGCGTGCGGTGTGAGGATGCGGCGCATGCGCAACACCGCCGACGGTCCGCCCGCCGCGAAGGCCATGTCGGGTGCCTGACCGGATGCCACCGCGTACAGGGCGGTGGCGAGCGCGTCCCGCGAACACCGCCGCAACGCCCGGTCGTCTGCTGCCATCTCGAGCAACAGCGGTACCTCGGTGCGAGCGAGCCGGGCCAGTGGCAGTCCACGGAAGATGGCACAGAAGGCCCCGGCTGCGGCCACCAGCAGATGGTGGCGGCCGGCGATGTGCGCCCGCTCGTGTTCCAGCACCGCTGTCACTTGCTGCCGGGTCAGGACCTCAAGTGCGCCCGAACTGACCACGACTTGAGGTCCGCGGCCCGGCAGGCAGTACACGGCCGGGGTGTCATGCTCCAGCACGGTGGCACCCAACTCCGGTCGCCTGCTGCCGACGAGGCGCAGCAGGTCGGCGTGACGTACTCGCTGGCGTCTCGCGCTCAGGAGTTCACGTACGAAGGTGACGGCGAAGGCGGCCGGCACGGAGGCCGCCGCGACAAGGGCCGCCCACCCGCGGGTGCCCACGCCCGCCAGGCCGTTCGGAAGGAGAGACCCGCACTGCGCGCCGCCGGAGACGACGCAGGCCTCGGTGAAGCGGGACAGGTGGTGGCTGCCTGCTGTCGGAAGCAGCAGTTGCAGGGCCGTCAGGGACACGGAGGCGATGAGGGCCAGCCCGAGCAGGATCCACACCGTGACAGCCAGCCGGGGTGTTCGATGCGCCCAGTGGCTGCGGGAGAGTGCCCTCGGCAGCAGCACCCCGGCCACCAGGGCGATGGCCAGCGGCGGCAGTACGTGGTGGCCGGGAACGAGTAGCCCGCCTGAGTAACCGAGGAGTACGGTCACGAGGGTGCTCCGGGCTCCTCGGCACTGCCAGGAACGCGGCCCATCGCACGCAGTGCGGCATCCAGCGCGGACACGTCCTCCGGCGACATGTGCTCCACGAACCGCTGCAGCGCGGCCTTGCGGTCCTCGGTGTTGCCGAGTGCGTCCTGCATGAGGGCGGCGGTGTATTCCTCACGGCTGCGCTCGGGTTCGTACAGCCAGGCGCGCCCGGCCTTCTCGCGGCGGAGCAGGCCCTTGCGATGGAGGATGTCCGCGACCGTCATCACCGTCGTGTAGGCGACGGGACGCACGTGGTTGATGTCGTCGACGATCTCCCGGACCGTGGCAGGCCGGCCCCAGCGCCAGAGCCGGTCCATGATTTCGGCTTCCAGGTCACCCAGCCGTCGCACCCTTCCCCCCTTTTCCTCCCCGTCACCGAGGTGCCTCACATCGTATGGCACCCCTCATCTCCGGAGGATGGTCACACAGGCGTCACGCATACGGGTAGGGGGTATGTTGCCTTCATGTTCTCAGTCAGCAGGGAAATCACCCTCAAGGCCGCGAAGAGCCCGTGCGCGAAGGTCTGCGGAACCGACCTGGGCGGAGCCGAGTTGGTGTTGTTGCGCCAGGTGCTCGGCCTGTGTCTGCGCCTCAGCCTCAGGCTGAGCGCCGACTGCCCCGCGGGCAAAGGAGTCTGAGCAGCGCCGGGCCCGGGCGGTTGAACCGCCCGGGCCCGAAAACCTGGAGGTCACGCCCGTACGAGCCGGGCGATCGCCTTGGACGCCTCGTTGACCTTGGTTCTGGCCTGCTCGCCGCCCTCCACGATGGCCTCCGTGACGCAGCAGTTGAGGTGCTCGTCCAGCAGGGCCAGCGCGCAGGACTGGAGCGCGGCGTTGGTGGCGGCCACCTGGGTCAGGACGTCGATGCAGTAGGTCTCCTCCTCGACCATGCGCTGCAAGCCCCGCACCTGGCCCTCGATCCGGCGGAGCCGTCGGAGAATGACGTCCCGGTGGGTCTGCTCTCCGGCCACGGCGGCCTCCTTCCCGTCCTGGTCGGCCGCTTCATCGGTCGGCGGGCTGGAAGCCGCGCAGTCGCAGGCTGTTGCCGACCACGAAGACCGAGGAGAAGGCCATGGCCGCTCCGGCGATCATCGGGTTGAGCAGGCCGGCGGCGGCCAGTGGCAGGGCGGCGACGTTGTAGGCGAAGGCCCAGAAGAGGTTGGACCTGATGGTGCCCAGCGTCTTGCGGGACAGGCGGATGGCGTCCGCCGCGACCCTCAGATCGCCCCGCACGAGCGTCAGGTCTCCCGCCTCGATCGCGGCGTCCGTGCCCGTTCCCATCGCCAGGCCCAGGTCGGCCTGAGCCAGCGCGGCCGCGTCGTTGACGCCGTCGCCGACCATCGCGACCGAACGGCCCTCGCTCTGCAGGTGCTTGACGGCGTCGACCTTGTCCTGCGGCATGACCTCGGCGATCACGTGCTCGGGGGCGATGCCCACCTCCGCGGCGACCGCCTCGGCGACAGCCTTGTTGTCACCGGTCAGCAGGATGGGCGTCAGGCCCAGGGCACGCAGCCGCTCGATGGCCTCCGGGCTGGTCTCCTTGATGGCGTCGGCGACCTCCAGCACCGCGCGGGCCTCGCCGTCCCAGGCGACCGCGATGGCGGTACGCCCGGCCGCCTCGGCCTCGGCCTTGGCGCGCCGCAGCTCCTCCGGCAGGGACATGGCCCACTCGCCGAGGAGCTTCTCGCGTCCGACCAGGACCGCGTGGCCCTCGACGATGCCCTGGACGCCGAGCCCGGCGATGTTGGCGAAGTCCTCCGGAGCGGGGAGTGTGCCGACGCGGGCGGCGGCGCCGGAGGCGACGGCCTGGGCGATGGGGTGCTCGGAGGAGTGCTCGAGAGCGCCCGCGAGGCGCAGGACGTCGTCCTCGTCGGTGCCGTCGGTGGTGTGCACGGCGAGCAGGGTCATCTTGCCGGTGGTGACGGTGCCGGTCTTGTCCAGGACGATGGTGTCGACCGTGCGCGTCGTCTCCAGGACTTCTGGTCCCTTGATGAGGATGCCGAGTTGGGCGCCGCGCCCGGTGCCGACCATGAGGGCGGTCGGCGTGGCCAGGCCCAGGGCGCACGGGCAGGCGATGATCAGGACGGCGACCGCGGCGGTGAAGGCGGCGGTCAGTCCGGCGCCGTTGCCGAGCCAGAAGCCCAGAGTGCCGAGCGCCAGGGCGATCACGACCGGGACGAAGACCGCGGAGATCTTGTCGGCGAGCCGCTGCGCGGCGGCCTTGCCGTTCTGCGCGTCCTCCACCAGCTTGGCCATGCGGGCGAGCTGGGTGTCGGCGCCGACGCGGGTGGCTTCGACGACCAGGCGGCCGCCGGCGTTCAGGGTGGCCCCGGTGACGGCGTCCCCGGTGCCGACCTCGACCGGCACCGACTCGCCGGTGAGCATGGAGGCGTCCACGGCGGATGACCCCTCGACGACCACACCGTCGGTGGCGATCTTCTCACCGGGCCGCACCAGGAACCGGTCGCCGACCTTCAACTCGCCGACAGGAATGAGCTCTTCCCGGCCGGCACGCACCACCGTGACGTCCTTGGCGCCGAGCTCCAGCAGGGCCTTCAGCGCCGCTCCCGCCTTCCGCTTCGACCGCGCCTCGAAGTACCGCCCGGCCAGGATGAAGGCGGTGACACCCGCCGCGGCTTCCAGGTAGATGTTCCCGGCCCCGTCGGTGCGGGCGATGGTGAGCTCGAAGGGGTGGGTCATGCCCGGCGTGCCGGCCGTGCCGAAGAAGAGCGCCCACAGGGACCACAGGAACGCCGCCGAGGTGCCGACGGAGATCAGCGTGTCCATCGTGGCGGCACCGTGCTTGGCGTTCGTCCAGGCGGCCTTGTGGAAGGGCCAGGCGGCGTATGTCACCACGGGCGCCGCCAGCGTGAGCGAGAGCCACTGCCAGTACTCGAACTGCAGCGCCGGGACCATGGCCATCGCGATCACGGGGACGGCGAGTGCCACGGCGGCGGTCAGCCGCCGGCGCAGCGGCAGCAGCTCGTCGCTCTCCTCCTGCGTGGAGCCGGCACCGGACGCGGAGTCGTCGGAGCGGGCGGTCTCGGGCTGGGGCTCCCGCGCGGTGTAGCCGGTGGCCTCGACGGTCGCGATCAGGTCCGAGACGGTCACGTCCTCGCGGAAGGTGACCTTCGCTTTCTCTGTGGCGTAGTTGACGGTGGCCTCGACCCCGTCCAGGCGGTTGAGCTTCTTCTCGATCCGGGCGGCGCACGAGGCGCAGGTCATGCCGCCGATGGCGAGTTCGACCTCGGCGGCGCCGGGCGTGGTGGTGGTCATGTCTGCTCCTCGGAGCTCACGAACGCGAAGTGCGAAAGAAGACAGGGAGAACGGGGGCCGCCGAGCTTGCGGCCCCCGCCCGGCTCGTTGGTCAGGCGGCCACGCGACCGGCGAAGTTGTAGCCGGCCTCGTCGACGGTCTTGGCGATCAGCGCGTCGAGCGCCTCGTCGGGCTCGGTCGAGGTCGTCACCGTGACCAGGCCGGTGCCGATCTCGACCTCGACCGCGGTGACCTCGTCCAGACCGCCCACCGCCTTGGCGACGACGCCCTGGCAGTGTGCGCTGCCGACGCCGTCGACCTTGTAGGTGGTCTTGGACTCCGCCGGGGTGTGGCAGCTTCCGTCGGTGGTGCAGCAGTTCGACACGGGTCCTCCGCAACTAGTGTTCATTCATACCCCTAGGGGGTATCTTCTCGACGGCCTCATGTATACCCCCCTCCCGTATTCAATGGCAAGCCTTGATCCGACTTGACTTGGTACCCCCTGGGGGTATTTTGAGGTGTCGGCCGCACGCACGAACGGCCAGGAGATGAGGAGTGGCTCATGAACACCGGACTGCGGATCACCGTCTTCGCCGCCGCACTCGCCGCGACCTTCGGCGCCGCCTACGGCGTGGGCGGCGCAGTCAGCCCGATCTCACCCGAGCCGAAGAGCGGCAGGCACAGTGAGGGCAAAGGCCACGCGGCGGCCGTGCACAAGGAACAGACGGCCGGGCACCACGAGGCGAAGGACGGCGGTCACGAAGCTGCACCGCCGGGCGGCCTCGAGATCTCCGCCGACGGCTACACGCTCGACCTGAAGACCCCGCGCCTCGAAGCCGGCGAGAAGACCGGCCTGCGCTTCGCCGTCGTGCAGGACAGGACCGGGCGCAAGGTCACCGCGTACCAGCGCGAGCACGGCAAGGATCTGCACCTGATCGTCGCCTCACGTGACCTGACCGTCTACCGCCACCTGCACCCCGTCAGGGCCGCGGACGGCACCTGGTCCACGCCCGTGGACCTGCCGAGGGCCGGTGCCTACCGCGTCTTCGCCGACTTCAAGCCGAAGGGCGGCGAAGCGCTCACCCTCGGTGCCGACCTCGCCGCGTCCGGGCCGTACGAGCCCGGCGAGCTGCCCGAGCACAACACCACAGCGAAGGTCGACGGCTACGAGGTGAAGCTGCGAGGCGCGCTGACCCCCGGCAAGGCCGGTGAACTCAGGCTGACGGTGGCAAAGGACGGTGAGCCGGTCCGCAACCTCCAGCCCTACCTGGGCGCCTACGGCCACCTTGTCGCCCTGCGCTCGGGCGACCTCGCCTATCTGCACGTCCACCCGAACGGCGAGCCCGGCGACGGCAAGACCAAGCCCGGTCCGGAGGTCTCCTTCACGGCGACGGCACCCAGCGCCGGCGCGTACCGCCTGTTCCTGGACTTCCAGCACGAGGGCAAGGTCCGTACCGCGGCCTTCACCGTGCATGCGGGCGGCGCGGTGGACGTGGCCGAGAAGCCCTCGCAGGCCAGGCCTGCCGAGGGGGAGACCGGACACGCACACTGATGATCAGGGCCTGGTCGACGGCGACCTCTCGTGCCTAGGGCGTGTCCGCAAAGTCCCGCCTGCCCCGCGACGCCCGGCACGCACTCTCGCCGCACCGGCCGAAAGCCCGAGTACGCCCAGTACGAGGGCTTCCGGCCGGCACGCCGAGAGCACGCACCTGACGCCGCGGGGCCCGCCCTCCGGGCGGACGACGGGAATTTGACGACAGGGCCTAGTGGTGGTCGTGGGCCAGGGCCGTCTGAAGGGCGATGGCGCCATCGAGCGCGTGGCGCAGTTCGTTCAGCTGCTGTGCGGTGAGCGGTCCGTCGCCGACTGGCTGGAGCGTGTCGTACTGCGGCGGGGTGACGATGCTGGGGTGCCGGTAGTCCTTTACCTGCCGCTCGCGCTCCGGCCGGACCCACGGCCGCGTCCGCCCCGAGCCGTCCCAGGGCTGCAGTCTGCGCGCGTACCAGAGGGGTTCCCCGGGATCCTCCCCGTACACGGTGGCCGGATTGAGCCGAGTGGCCGGGTCCTCGTACTGCCACATCGCGAACAGGCGGTCCACGTTCGCGTGGAGCAGGAAGACGAACGGGTCGCGGAAGGCCGTGTGGGCGTCGCCGATCGTGCCGCCGATGTACCCGTGGGCGCCGTCATGACAGCGCTCGAGTCGGATGCGCATGCTCAGGTAGTTCGACGAGCGGATGATCTCGCGGTCCGAGAAGCACAGCTCCGGCGGACCGTCGGGAACCTCTCGTTTGAGGGTGCGGGGCGGGTCGAAGGGATTGCCGTGTGCGACGTCCGAGGAGCTCTCGCCGCGGAAGGGATCGGCCTGCGGATTGTAGAAGCCGGCGCTCAGCCAGGGTTCTCCCACCTCTTCACCTGTTTTCGCCCCCATGAACTCGGGAGTGAAGAGTGGGGCGGGATCGGTGTTCCAGTCCCAGTAGTGCAGTGACAGCCGTGGTTCGACCGCCCGGATCAGCTGCTCGAAGCGGTTGCAGAGCTCGCGGTGCCACGGCAGGAACTCCGGACCCTGATGGACGTGCGTGGCTTGATGGATCTCGTCCTGTTTGAACCAGTGGCTGACGCCGCCGGGCGGGAACTCGTCCCGAGAGCCCGGGTAATGGCGCTTGTTCAGTTCCTTGATGGCCTTGACGAACGCGTCCCGTTCGTCGTCGTCTATCTCGGCGACGTTGCGGCGGATGCCGTCACCTCGGATCACAAGATCACTCCTTCACGGGGTGGAGTGTGCCGAGCGAAGCCGTCGTTCAAAGCGCAATGGTTGAATCGACTTCACCGGATCGCGGATAACTCCCCTTTCCAGTCGGCCACACAAGGGCACTGTGCGCATGTGGATCAGGCCGCGGCGTGCGGGCTGCCGTGGCCTGGGAAACCCATAGGTCAGACGGCTGGACGTGCTCCAACCCACGTGCCTGTCGGGCTTACTCGTCCCGCGCGATCCGCACGCATCGGCGACGGCGCGGGAGTGGTGATGAGACGGTCCGTCAGGTCTTCGTCGATATGCATGCCGTAGTACTGAAGACCATGTGGGGGAAGGCCGGGAGCCCGTAGAACTGGATGATCGCCACCTGCGGGGCGGGGACCGTCGGTCGGCCTTGCTCGGTTGCGCAGAGCGGTCACCTTGGGCGCCCATGAACCGACTCTGCCCCACCTGAACTGAACGGTTGAGTTCATGTGAACTGAACAGTATGGTTCAAGTAGGGGGTGAACGTCGCCGTGCGCCGGTGTCCCCGCGGCGGGTGTGCTCCTCGCTCTACTCCTCGCGCCGTCCCGCTGCGCGACACGACCGGAACCACGGACCAGAAGGACTCGTCATGACCCATTCCGCAGCCGGTGCGCCGCACGCCGCCGAACACGACCACCACCCGCCCGCCGACCCACGCCGCTGGGGAGCGCTCGCCCTGATCTGCCTCGCCCAGTTCATGCTGATCCTCGACGTCACCGTCGTGAACGTCGCCCTCCCCGACATGGCGGTCGATCTCGACCTCGGCCGGGAAACGCTGACCTGGGTCGTCACCGCCTACACCCTCTGCTTCGGCGGGCTGATGCTGCTCGGCGGCCGGCTCGCCGACGCCCTCGGCGCCCGCCGTACCCTGCTCGCCGGCCTCGTCCTCTTCAGCGCCGCGTCACTGATCACCGGTCTGGCCGGGAACGCGCCGATGTTGCTCGGCGGCCGGATCGGTCAGGGCGTCGGCGCGGCCCTGCTGTCCCCGGCCGCGCTGTCCATCGTCACCACCACCTTCCACGGCGCCGAACGCAACAAGGCACTCGGTGTCTGGGCCGCGATCGGGGGCACCGGCTCCGCGGCCGGTGTGCTGCTCGGCGGGGCCCTGACCGACGGGCCCGGCTGGGAGTGGGTGTTCTACATCAACGTGCCGGTCGGGCTGCTCCTGCTGGTCGCCCTGCCCGCCTTCGTACCGGCCCGTGCTCCGCAACCCGCACGGCTCGACATCCCGGGCGCGCTGCTCGTCACCGCGGGCACCGCTGCCCTGATCTACGGCTTGGTCAAGGCGGGGGACACCGGCTGGGCGGACGCCTCGACCCTGCTGCCGCTGGCCGGTGCCGTGCTCGCGTACGCGGCCTTCGCGGCAGTCGAACGGGCGAGCCGGGCCCCGCTGATGGACCTGCGGATGTTCACCCGGCGGCCGGTGCTCGCCGGGGCCTTCCTGATGCTGGTCGCCACGGCGTTGCTGATCGCGTTCTTCTTCCTGGGATCCGTCTACTTGCAGCACATCCGCGGGTTCAGCCCGTTGAGTACCGGGCTGGTGTTCCTCCCGGTCGCCGTGGCCACCGGCATCGGCGCCCACCTCGGGTCCCGGCTCGTCGGCCGGATCGGCAGCCGCCCGACGGCCGTCGTCGGCATGGCCGTCGCGGCCGCCGGAACCATCCCGCTGACCCGGCTGTCGGAGACCGGCAGCGTGTACGCCGGGCTCCTGCCGGGCTTCGTGATCGCCTCCCTCGGCATCGGCGCGGTATTCGTCACCGCCACGACCACCGCCCTGGCCATGGTGGAGCACCGGGAGGCGGGGCTCGCCTCCGGGGTCGTCAACACCTTCCACGAGGTAGGTGGTTCGATCGGCGTCGCCGTCGTCTCGACCATCGCGGCCTCCGGCTTCGAGCAGGGCGCGGTGGGTGGCTTCGCCGACGCGTTCACCGTGTGTGCTGTGGCAGCCGCTGCCGGCGCCGTTGTCGCCCTGGGCCTCGTACCGCGCGGCAAACCACAGTCGACGGGCGGCCCGCACGTGCACTGACGGGGACCGCTCGTAAGGGGTAACTCGAATTCTGGACAGGATTGTTCCCGATGGTCCGGGCCCCGCCTCCAGGGCCCGGACCAGCCGGTCGCGCACCATGAGCGGTAGGACGCCGAGCAGGGAGGTCGGGTGGGATGGACGCATGGCAGCCGATGCTGGTCCTCCTCGGTGTGGTCGGGGCCGGGCTGGCCGGCCTGTACGGGCTGGGCCTGTGGCTGGCGGCGGCGCGGGCTCCCCTCGAAAGCGGCCCCTTCGCCGGAGGCCTCGAGCCCGGCGAGCACGCCGTGTCCCGGTTCCATGTGCGCTGGTACCCGGTCACCATGATCTTTCTGGCCTTCGACATGGAGATGCTCTTCATGTATCCGTGGGTGAAGGTCGTCTCGGAGGTGGGCACCACGGCCGTCGTGGAGATGTTCCTCTTCCTCGGCATCCTGTTCGCGGCGGTGGCGTACGCCTGGCGCGAGGGGGCTCTGAGGTGGACCTGAGGGGCCTCGTGCGGCGTACGGCGATGAACCGCCCGGCGGTGCTCACGGTCGCGCTGCCCGGAGCGACGGAACTCCGGCTGGAGGCCGAGGCGGAGGTACGGCGGCGGGGGTGGCCCGTCGTCGGCGCTCCAGCCGCCGCGGATCTGCTGGTCGTCTGCGGCGTCCCGGCGCCGGAGCACGCGGAGTGGCTGGACCGCATGGAGCGGTCGATGCCGGAGCCCGCCGTGCGCATCGTGGTGGGGGAGAGCGGGCAGGTCGCACACGCCCTCGGCATGGCGCGCGGGGACCTGACCGACAGAGCGGTGACTCCGCGCGGCGGACATGTGGACGACCGGTCCGAGGCCCAGGCGGGCGAGCATGGCGACCATGAGCACGGCGAGCACGAGGGGCACGGACCCCACCAACCCGCCGACCATGCGGCGCACATGGACCATACGGATCACCAAGGGCATGGCGGCCATATGGATCACTCGGGTCATGACATGCACGCCATGGAAGTGGCAGGCCTGCCGATGGCCGAACGGGGGGACGACCGGGACGAGTTGCGGCTCGACCAGCTTCACGTGCCCTTCGGTCCCGGGCTGAGCGACTGGCCGGCGGGGCTCGTTCTCCGTCTCACCCTGCAAGGAGACGTCGTACAGGACGTCGAGGTGGACCACCTCCCCGTGGCGTCCGGCCCTCGACCGCCGTTCTGGGACGAGCCGTGGCTGCGGGCCGCCCACGGCGAGGAGGTCACCAGGGGAGACGCGGTACGCCGACGCTGTGCCGCGCATCTGGACAGTGCGGGACGGCTCCTCGCCGTCGTCGGCTGGGACGACATCGCCGTGCGGTGCCGTCGGCTGCGGGACGAGCTGCTGTCGGGGGCGTCGCGCGAGGGGATCGGCGGCGCTCTGCGCAGGACGGTGCGCAGAGTCGGGCGGTCCAGGGCCCTGCGCTGGTCGATCGCCGGACTGGGGGAGTTGCCGGCGGACAGGGCGCGGGCGGCCGGAGTGACCGGACCGGCGCTCGCCGCGGACGGGGACGCGTACGACCGGCTGCTGATGTGGCTGAACGAGGCCGAGCGCGGCCTCGAAGGGCTCGACGACACACGGCCGTTGGCGCCGGACGACCGGACCGGGCCACGTGGCCGGCTGGACGGGCCGCAGCCGCCGTCGCAGGCGTTGCTCGACGTCCTCGCCGAACTCCTGACCGGTGCCGAGTTCGCCTGCGCACGGATCATCGTGGCCAGCCTGGACCCCGACCTCGACGAACTCACCCTCGCGCCCGTGCCCGGAGCGGCCCATGCCTGACGCAGCGCCCCTGTGGGCGGCCGTCGTCCTTCCCGCCGCCCTGGCCGTGGCCGCCGTGGTCACCGCCGGGTTCGACGCGGTGCTGTCCGGGTCGGCCGAGCGTGGTCCCGCCGGGAGTCTCCGGGAGGCCGGGCTGCGGGCGACGGCCCCGTTGCGCGAGGCCCTGCGGCTGCTCGTTCAGCAGCCACGCCGTACGACGGCCGCCGACCGGCTGCTCGGAAGGCTGGGCGTGGTGCTGGTCCCGGTGGCCGCCGTGCTCGCGGGTGCCGTACTGCCGTGGGGCTCGCGTGCCGTGAGCGATCCGTCCGTCGGCATCGTGTGGTTCAACGCGATGGAGGCCCTGGCCTGGGCGGCGGTATGGCTCGCGGGCTGGGGAGCGAACTCGGCGCTGTCACTGATCGGCGGGTACCGGTTCCTCGCGCAGGGGCTGGCGTACGAACTTCCGCACATGTTCGCGATCACCACCGCCGCCCTCGGCGCCGAGTCCCTGCGGGTCGGGGACGTGGTCGCGGCCCAGGACGGACTGTGGTTCGCGGTGTGGATGCCGGCCGCGTTCGTCGTCTATCTGCTGAGCGCGCTCGCGATGGCGTTCTGGGGGCCGTTCGAGCATCCGCTGGCGCGGGACACGGCCGGTGGGGCCGCCGCCGAGCTGGCGGGTGTGGACCGGCTGGTGTTCCTGGGCGGGCGGTGGCTGCTGCTCGTGGTGACCGCCGGCTTCAGCGTGCCGCTGTTCCTCGGCGGAGGGCACGGACCGCTGCTGCCGGGCTGGGCGTGGACGTTGCTGAAGACGGCGGCGGTGCTGGCGCTGCTGGTCGCCGGGCGCCGGCTGCTGCCCACGCTGCGGATGGAGCGGTACATGGAGTTGGCGTGGATGGTGCTGGTGCCGCTGACGCTGCTTCAGGCGCTGTTCGTGGCCGTCGTCGTCCTGAACCGATGAGGAGGTGAGGGCCCTGCTCGACGACGTGATCTTCTGGGTGCTGGCCCTGCTGGCGGTGGCCGGTGGCGTCATGGTGTTCCGGTTCGACTCCATGGCCCGGGCCACGTACGCGCTGCTGACCTCGCTGCTGTGCGTGGGCGGCGAGGTGCTGCTGCTCGGGCTGGACTACCTCGGGGTCGTGATCGTGCTGATGATGACCATCGAGATGGCCATCATGGCCGTGTTCATGGTGATGTACATGATGAATCCGGCCGGGCTCATGCCCATGACCATGCTCCACAACAAGCAGGGCGCGGCCGCGATCTGCGCGGTGGTCTTCGCCGTACTCGCCGCGGGGATCCTGCTCGCCCCGTGGCCGTCCCGGCGCGGCAGGCCGCCGGACGATCCCACCATGGATCTGGGCCTGTCGCTGATGGGGCCTCAGATGCTCACCATGATGACCCTGGGGCTCGCCCTGTTCGCCACCATCGTCGCGACCGTCGTCCTGGCCACCCGCCGGGGCCGCTACGACCGCTTCGGCGACGACTTGAAAGCGCGCAGGGCCGACGACCCGGTACGGGGAGGGACGGGCCGATGAGCCTGGAGCTGTTCCTGCTGCTCGCCGCCGCGCTGTTCAGTATCGGCCTGTTCGGCGCGCTCACCCAGCAGTCGATCGTGATGCTCATGATGGGGCTCGAACTGATGCTGGGCGGCATCATCGTCGGCGCCGCCGCCGTCTGGCACTACATCGCCCCGGCCGCTGCCGACGGGCAGGTGCTGGTGGTCCTCGCGGTCACCGTGATGGCGGTGGAGATGGCCATCGGGTTCGCCGTGGTCACGGCGCTCTTCCGGGCTCGTGAGGTCGACATGACCGACATGGCGGCGGAGCTGAAGGAGTGAGCGCGCTGCTGTGGGCGCTCGTCGCGCTGCCGCTGACCGTGGGGACACTGCTCGCGGTCGCAGGCCGCCCGGCGGAGCGGTACGCCCCTGGTGTCGCAGTCGGCACGGCCGTCGCCGCGCTCGGCATCGCCGTCGCCGTGGCGTTCGGGCACCCGCGGGTCGAGGCCCCGCTGCTCGAAGGGCTTCCCGCCGGGCTCGCGGTCGACGGGTTGTCGGGCTTCATGGTCGTGACCGTCACGGCGGTGACCGCGGCCGTCCTCCTGTTCAGCGTCGCGGACATCGGACCCGGCGAGGCACGCGCCCGCTTCTTCGGGCTGATGCTGCTGTTCGGCGGCGCGATGCTGACCACGGTCACCGCGACCACGCTTCCGGTCCTGCTGATGGCGTGGGAGGTCATGGGCGCCACCTCCTGGGCGCTGATCGGCTACTGGTGGCGCGACCCCGAGCGCGGCGCTGCCGCCGACACGGCCTTCCTCACCACCCGCGCCGCCGACCTCGGCCTCTACCTCGCCGCCGGAGCGGCGCTGGCGAGCGGGCAGGCCGGTTCCCTCGCCCTCGACGACCTCGCGGACGCGACCGGCGCCTGGTCCGCGGTCATCACGGCCGGTGTCATCGCGGCCGCGTTCGGCAAGTCGGCCCAGCTGCCGTTCAGCTTCTGGCTGTCCAGGGCCATGCAGGGACCCAGCCCGGTCTCCGCCCTGCTGCACTCGGCGACCATGGTCGTGGCCGGGGCGTATCTGCTGCTCCGGTTGGAACCGCTGCTCGCGCAGTCCGGTTGGGGCGGACAGGTGGTGGCGTGGACGGGTGCGGTGACGGCGGTGCTGCTCGGCCTGGTCGCCGTGGCGCAGACCGACCTCAAGCAACTGCTCGCCGCATCGACCTGTGCCCAGATCGGCTTCATGGTGCTCGCCGCCGGGGCCGGCGCGGTCACCGGCGGAACTCTGCAGCTGATCGCCCATGCCGCCGCGAAGAGCCTCGCCTTCCTCGTCGCGGGCGCCTGGCTGACGTCCCTCGGCGCCAAGGCGCTGCCCGCCCTGGGCGGTGCGGCCCGGCGCCACCGTACGGCCGGGGTCACCTTCACCGTCGCGGCCCTGGCTCTGGCGGGGGTGCCGCCGCTGTCCCTGTGGGCGGCCAAGGACGTAGTCCTCGCGGGCGCCCTCGAGGACAACGCGGCGCTGTACGTGGTCGGGTTGGCCGGTGCGGTGATCTCGGCGGTCTACAGCGCGAAGGCCCTGTGGTTCGTCTGGCAGCCCGTTGCCGTATCGGACGACCGTGAGCAGCCGCAGCCGCAGCCGCAGCCGCAATCGCTGCCCAATGCCGCCCGGCTGCCGCTCGCGACACTCGCCGTCGCCTGCGTCGCGCTGACCGTCACGTCCTTCCCGCCCGTACGGGACGCGGTGGAGCGGGTGCTCGGCGGCGCGCCACAACCGGCCCCACACACATGGGAGTTCGCCCTGTCCGGCGCGCTCGCGGTGGCCGTCTCGGCCGCGGTCTGGATCCGCGGTCCGCAACTCCTCGCCCTGCCCGGCCGGATCACCGCCCTGGCGTCGGATTGGCTTGGCCTGGAGACCGCCGCGCGCACGCTCAGCGTGCACCCGGTCCTGCGCCTCGCCGACGCGCTCGCCGTCTTCGACGACCGGGTGCTGGACCGCGCCGCCGAAGGCACCGCCCGCGGCTCGGTCCGGCTGGCCCGATGGACCAACGCCCAGGCGGAACGGCTCGTCGACGGCACCGTGGAGAGCGTGGCCGGCGGCGCCCGCGCGCTCGGCCGTTGGGCGCGCCGACCGCAGACCGGCCAACTGCACCAGTACCTCGCCCAGGCGGTCGCCGCCTTCACCGTCCTCGCCGTCGTCCTCGTCCTCGTGAGGTGACCGCCGTGCTCACGGCCATCGTCCTGCTCCCGACCGCCGTGGCGGCCCTCCTGCTGTGCCTGCCGCGCAGCGCGCCCCGCCCCCTGTTCCCGACGGCCTGGGTCGCGACCACCGCCGCCGAACTGGCCCTGACGGTGATGGTCTGGGCGGGATACCGGGCCGACGGCGGCATCCAGTACGAGACGCGTGCCCGCTGGATCCCCAGCGCCGGCATCAGCTACCACGTCGGCGTCGACGGACTGTCCCTGCCGCTGGTGGCCGTCACCTGCGTACTGTTCCTCGCCTGCGCGCTCTACGCGTGGCGCGAGACCCGGCGGGTCAGGGAGTTCGCGGCGCTGTTCCTCTTCCTGCAGACGACGTGCCTCGGCCTGTTCGTGGCCCTCGACCTGATCCTTTTCTTCGTCTTCTTCGACCTGTCCATCGTGGCGATGTACTTCGTCATCGCCGGGTGGGGACACAAGGGCGCCGCCCGCGCCGCGCTGAAGTTCTTCCTCTACACCTTCATCGGCTCCCTCGCCCTGCTGCTCGGCTTCATCGGCCTCTATCTGGCCGCCGACCCGCACACCTTCGACATCGTCGAACTCACGACTGCCAACCCCCTCGCCGGACGCTCCGCTTACGGCGCCCTGGTCCTCCTCGCCATCGCCGTCGGGCTGGCGGTGAAGACCCCCACCGTGCCCTTCCACACCTGGCTGCCCCCGGCCCACACCGACGCCCCCGCCGCCGGGTCGGCGATCCTCGCCGGCGTGCTGCTGAAGATGGGCACGTACGGCTTCCTGCGCATCGCCATACCCGTCCTGCCAGACGCCTGGCGCGACCACGCGCTCGTCTTCGTCGTCGTCGGCGTGGTCTCCGTGCTGTACGGAGCACTGGTCGCCCTCGCCCAGACCGACTTCAAGCGGATGGTCGCCTACACCTCCGTGAACCACATGGGCTACATCGTCCTGGCGATCGGCGCGGCCGGGGTCGTCGGCGCCGGCCAGGAGGAGGCCCGCCGCCTCGCCGTCACCGGCTCGGTCTTCCAGATGGTCAGCCACGGCCTGCTGACCGGCGCGCTGTTCCTGCTGTCCGGCGTGCTGTACGAGCGCGGGCGGACGTACGAGATGTCCGCGTACTCGGGTGTCGCCGGGCGGGCGCCCGTCTTCGCCGCGCTGACCGGCGTCGCCGCCTTCGCCTCGCTCGGGCTGCCGGGCTTCTCCGGCTTCATCGCCGAGTTCCAGATCCTCACCGGGAGCCTCGGGCCCGAGCCGGTCGCCACCGGCCTTGCCGTGCTCGGCATCCTGCTCACCGCGGGCCTGTTCCTGCGCGCACTGCAACAGATCTTCCTCGGGCCGCTGCGGCTGCCCGCCGCCGCGCCCGGTGCCGACCGGCCGTTCCCCGACATCCGCCGCCACGAAGGGCTCGCGATCGTCCCTCTGCTGGCCCTGGGAGTCGTCCTCGGCCTCGCTCCCCGGTTCGTCCTCGACGTCATCGAACCCGCCTCGCGCACCGTGCTGGAGCTGCTCGCGCGATGAACGAGATGACCGGGATGAACGAGAACCCCCTCGACCTCCTGCCCGAGGTGCTGCTCGCCGCCTCCGCCGTGCTCGGGCTGCTGCTCGGGGCCTGGCTGCCGCGCCGCCGCCAGTGGCTGACCGGGGCCCTGGCGGGCGCGGCCTGCACCGGCGGGATCGTGGCCGCCGCCATCGCCTCGGCCGGCCCGGTGGAGACGGCCTTCGGTGCGTCCTTCGCCATCGATCCGCTCACGGCCACCAGCAGGATCGTCATCCTGGGCGGCACCCTGCTCGTCCTCGCGCTCGCCATGCCGCGCCGGTACGGCGACCCGCGCGAGACCGAGTTCTACGTCCTCCTCCAGCTCGCCGCCGTGGGCGCGCTCGTCCTGGCCGGAGCCCAGGACCTGCTGCTCCTCGCCGCCGGCTACCTGCTGGCCGGCGTGCCCGGCTACGCGCTCGCCGGGTTCCGCAAGGACGGCCCCGGCACCGAGGCGGCCTTGAAGTACTACGTCGTCGGCGCGCTCCTCGGTGTCCTGATGCTCGCGGGCATCACCGTGCTGCTCGCCGCGGGCCGGGCGACGGCCTACCCCGTGCTCCGCTCCGAGCTCGCCCTGGCGCCGGCCGGACTGGTCGCGGTCGGCACGCTCGCCCTGCTCGCCGGTGTCCTGTTCAAGGCCGGAGGCGTGCCCGGCCACTTCTGGGTGCCGGACGCCGTCCAGGGCAGCTCGGCCCCGGTGGCCGCCTTCCTCACCACCATCCCGAAGATCGGCGCCCTGGCGGCCCTCTACCGGCTCGGCGTGGTGCCGCTGGCGGACGCCGACCTGCCCTGGGCCGGCCTGGTGGCGGTGCTCTCGGTCGCCTCCATGACCCTGGGCAACCTGGCGGCCTTCTTCCAACAGGACGTCAAACGGCTGCTCGCGTACTCCACCATCAGCCAGGTCGGCTATCTCCTGCTCCCCGTGGCCGTCGCCGGACGCACGGACCTCGACCAGGAGGCGCTGCTGTACTACCTGGCCGGGTACGCCCTGACCAACCTCGGGGCCTTCGCTGTCGTCTGTGCACTCCCCGGAGCGCACACCATCGACGACTACCGGGGCCTGGCACGGGCGCACCCAGCCCTGCTGGCCTCGCTCGTCGTCTGCCTGCTGGGCCTGGTGGGCACGCCCCCGACCGCCGTGTTCCTCGGCAAACTGGAAGCCTTCAGCGCGGCCTTCGACGGCGACTACGCCTGGCTGGCCGTCGTCGCGGCGGTCAACACCGTGGCCTCCCTCTTCTACTACCTGCGCTGGATCGCCCCGGCGTTCCTCACACGCGGACCCGCGGGTGACTCCCGTACGACGTCACGGACGGCCGCTGTGATCGCCTACGGTGCGGCGGCCGGATCCGTCGTTCTGGGACTGCTCGGAGGGACCGTCCTCGACGCACTGGGCGGTCCGCTCGCGCCCTGACCGCCTGCACAGAAGCGATCGGCCTGGACGCTGCTCGGAGGCGCTAAGCCCTGTCTGGCCGATCATGTGAGTCGGGTCGTCCTTCCGCGGCGCCGAGGACCCGGAGGACGGTCGTGCGGAGCGCGGTCTCGGCCTCGGTGGTCGTCATGCGGCCGGAACCGACCTCGTCTCCCGCCGCATGTCCCAGGGCGACCGTCATGGCCACCAGCCAGCGCGGAGGCAGCCCCGGTGCGAACTCACCTGCCCGCTGACCCCGTTCGACGAGACGGGCCAGCCGCTCGGTGACAGGCTCGTGGCGTGCCCGCTCCCCGCCCCCCGGCATGCCGGTCGGAGCCGCTTGGAGCAGCGGCGCGTTGTCCTCGAACGACCGCCAGGAGGCGTCGAGAAACCTCAGAAGCGCGGCTCTGGCCGGTCCTTCATCGAGTGCGGCGGCGTCCATCGCGGCGACGGCGTCCTCGCTGATTCGGTCGACGGCGGCCACGAGGAGTACGTCGCGCGACGAGAAATGGGCGTAGACCGTCTGCCGAGTCACCCCCGCCGCCGCGGCGATGGCCTCCATGCCCGCATCCGGGCGCTGTCGCAACAGGCGGACCGCCGCGTCGAGGATGGCGGCTCTGCTGCGCTCGGCATCGGCGCGGCGCCGACGGCGTGGTTCTCCCGAGGAAGTCATCTCTTACAGCCTTGTCTAAGTTATCGAGAAGCTTATACCTTACAAGCCTGTCAAAGATTGTGATCGGACTGTGGCCTCTCCGTCCTGCCCTTCCCCGCCCCCGCCGTCCTGACCAGATCGGAGCGTCATGGAGCCCTTCGCCAACACCGCGCCTGAGCGGTTCATCTCGGACTTCTTCACCTCTCTCACCGAGTCCACGGTCCGGGGGGACACACCGGAATCGGTGATGGCCCGCCACTTCACGCCGGACATCGTTCAGATCAGCGACGGGATCCGACTCGAACACAACCGGCTCCTCGCCCATCTGCGACCGGTGCGCAAGAACGTGGTCGGCTGGCGGTTCGAGGTGCACGAAGCCATCGCGGACGGTAACCGGATCGCCGCCAGGCTCACGATCCACGCGCGGATGCGCAAGGGCGGCGCCACCGCAACCGAGGTGCACCTCCTCGGGGAGTTCACCGACGACGGACGCATGCGCCGGGCCCACCAGCTCACCCGAGCCCTCACCCCGGCACCGGCCGATGCGGGCGGGCAAGCCTGATGCCCGCCCGACCCGAACTCGCCCCTCCGTGCACCCGTCCACCACAGCCCACGCGGGTCCGGCTCATTCAGGGACTCTCCCTGCTGTCCACCGGTCTGCTCGCCGGCGCGTTCGGCTACGGCGCCGCCAACCTCGTCCCCACGTTCAACTCCGTGCCCATCGGAATGCGGCTCGATTTCCACACCGAGTTGATGAGGGTGAACGGGATCACCGTGCAGGGCGCGATGGCGGTCTCGCAGTTCCCTCACCCTTGCCGTGCTGACCCGCGCCCGGGCCCGCGCCCTCGCAGGTGTGGCGTGCACCCTGACCCTGGCGTCTTTCCTGATCACCCGGTTCGGGAACGTCCCGATCAACGGCCGTATCAAGCAGTGGGCAGCCACCGCTCCGCCGGCCGACCATGCGGAGATCCTGCGCCGCTGGGAGCTGTTCAACAACGCCCGCACGCTCACCGCCGTCGCCGCCTTCGTGATCCTTGTCGTCCTCGCCCTCGGGCCGACTGCCTCCGGCCGGCGACGGGTCTGAGAACGGGCGATGGCGGTGCCGAGGCAGGCGTTGCCACGTTGTCGTACTGGGCGGCCTCCGCCCGGTCCTGCCGCGCAGTGCCAAGCGACTTAGTAGTATCCCCGGTAGGTCGAGTACGGAGGGCAGGCTTGAGCATGAGCGGGCGGCTGCGCGCAGGTGGGGCCTTCGGGTACCTCCTGCTGGTCGTCATGCTCACCTTGGGCGTGTTCGCCATGCACACGATGGGCCACCCAGAAGGTTCCTCCGGGCACGGCATGAGCGGCGCGATCCCTGCTGCCGCAGGTGCGCACCAGGACGGCATGGCCCAGAAGGGCGCAGCCTCTGAGCCCTCGGCCGAGCCGCAGGTGGCGGCCGAGCACGGGACAGCGGCATCGGCCGCCAAGTCGCCGGTGCACGAACTCCCGGGCGGCATGGACCCGATGTCCGTGTGCTTGGCGGTTCTCACCGCGGGGCTGCTCGGGCTGTTTCTCCATGCGCTGGTGGTCCGCCGGCAAGAGCGGCTGACTGCCCTTCTCGCTCGATCGATGGCCTTGGCGCGCCCCGTAACTCCGCCGCCGAGACCGCTCCTCTCCGAGTTGTCAGTTCTGCGGATATAGGCCGAACCGTCGCGCGGCCCATTCAGCGCTGCCCGCGCAGACGCGTATTCCGCACAGACAGAACCGACGACAAGAGGTATTCCGCACATGACTGCCTACAAGCACGCCCTCAACCGCCGCCTGAGTCGCCGTCTCGCGGTGGTGGGCGCCGTCACAGCGGGCGGGCTGCTGCTCGCCGCCTGCGGTGGGAACGACATGGAGGGCATGGACCACGGGAGCGGCAACTCCGCCTCCGCCTCCGCCTCGCCCACCCGGGCGACGGGTGAGAACCCGGCGCCCGGCGCGTCCAACGACGCGGACGTCATGTTCGCGCAGATGATGATCCCGCACCACCAGCAGGCGCTGGAGATGTCCGAGCTCGCGGACGGCCGCGCCTCCGACGCGGAGATCAAGACCCTGGCCGCGGAGATCGAAAAGGCCCAGGACCCCGAGATCCAGACCATGAAGTCCTGGCTGAAGGGCTGGGGCAAGCCGGTGTCCGCCGGGGAGAGCATGCCCGGCATGGATCACGGGTCCGGCGGCATGGACCACGGGTCCGGGATGTCGGGAATGATGTCCGACGCGGACATGAAGAAGCTCGAGGCTGCCAAGGGCACCGAGTTCGACCGGATGTTCGCGGAGATGATGATCGAGCACCACAAGGGCGCGATCACCATGGCGGAGGACGAGCAGAAGAACGGCCGCAACGCCACGGCCAAGAAGCTCGCCGCCGACGTCGTGAAGACCCAGTCCGCCGAGGTCGAGAAGTTCGAGAAGATCCTCGACCGGCTCTGATCCGCATCACCCACTGACCGCTCAGGGCTCCGAGGGGCGCACCCGAGGAGCCCGGGCGGTCACCTCCCCGTGCCGGCAGGACCGTGATCGGCGGTCGCCGCTCCAGTGCACCAGTACGCCCCCGAGGAATCATGAACAAGCGCCCTGCCACCGTGGCAGCCACTGCCCTGGCTCTCGCCCTCACACTGGCCGCATGCTCCGGCAACGGAGACAGCGCGGACTCGAACGGCTCGTCCGCTGCCCCCGGGACGACCGTGAGCCACATCCACGGTCTCGGTCTCGACCCCGCCGACCAGCACCTCTACGTCGCCACCCACGAAGGCGTCTACACCCCCGACGCCAAGGGAGAGCCTCAGCTGGTGGGCGACAGCAAGGACGACTTCATGGGCTTCACCGTGGCCGGCGACAAGACGTTCTACGCCAGCGGCCACCCGACCTCCGGCGGCAACAAGGGGCTCATCAGGAGCACCGACGCGGGCGAGACCTGGGAAGCACTGTCCCTGTCCGGCGAGTCCGACTTCCACGCCCTGGAATCCGCCCACGGCACCGTCTACGGCTACGACTCCACCAACGGCCTGGTGCGCACGACCAAGGACGGCGTCTCCTGGAGGGAGGGGGCCCGGCTGGAAGCTCTGGACATAGCGGTCAGCCCCACCGACCCCCGCGTCGTCCTGGCCACCACCGCCGAAGGAGTCGCCCGCAGCAGCGACGGCGGAAAGACCTTCGCCCCGGGCAAGGAGCCGGTGATGGCTTTCCTCACCTGGACCGCGAAGGACGGCCTCTACGGCATCGACACCTCCGGCGGCCTCAACCGCAGCACGGACGGCGGCACCACATGGAAGAAGGTCTCCACCGTGCCGGGCGGCCGGCCACAGGCACTCACCGCCGTCGGCGCCGAGCATGTCCTTGCCGCCACTCAAGCCGGGGTGTTCGAGTCGAAGGACGGCGGCAGGACGTTCAAGAAGCGCCTCGCGGTCACGTCGACCGGCGGTCACTGATCCGCGACGAGCCGTCAGGCGGCCATCATGACGAGCATGGCGCACATCGTGCCGCCCATGCCGATGTGGGCCAGCAGCGCCGCGCTCGGTGACGTACCCGGCGGGCGACGGCGGCTCCGTTGGCCCGCTGCCGCGTGGGCCCGGCGCTTGTCGCCTCCCGGCCGTGCCCTGTCCCAGACGGAGATGGCCAAGGACGCGGCGAACACCACGATCGCGTCGGGCAGGGCGAGGAGCCGCCGCGCCCAGCGGCCCTTGCCCACGGCGCGGCCCGCACCCGCCGGCCGGTCGGTGCCACGGAGCCGTGCCCACACGGCCGCGACGATCGAGAGCAGGAAGTACACGGCGAGGGCGAGCAGGACGGCACGCCACACAGCAGCGGAGTCTCCCGACGCGGAGCTGTGGGCGGCGCCGGCCGTCATGTCGTGACCGGCCATCCCCGAGGAGTGGTCCATGCCCTGCATCCCGGCCATGCCCGCCGTCCCCGCGGTGTCGGACGCGTGCCCGTGCCCATGAGCCATGCCGGCCATCGAGTGCCCGCCCAACGCGAGGACCGGCGCGGAGTCGGAACCCGGCATGGCGAGCGTCATGATCACCATGGCGGCGCTGCCGATGATGTGATGCGCCCAGCGGCGGCCGTGTCGCCAGCCGTGCAGCCGAACATGGCGTACGGACAGGGCCACGCCACCCAGGCCGACGGCGCTGAACACCGTCACCCACCACAGGCTGTGGTCCCCGAAGCCGACCGCCGTCATGGGCAGGAACATCGCGGCCATGCCGCCGGCCATGACGAGATCGCCTCCGGCCGCGAACCGGGCCTCTCTGCTGCCGGCGGCGGCCAGCCGCGCCGTGCTCACGACGGCCACGAATGCGGCGACCGCCGCCAGCGTCCAGTTCAGGGCCGGACTTCCCATTGCTGCCCTCCGCCTCGACCATCGTCGCCGGCGCCCTGTGTCGCGGGCCCGTCGACTTCCGTCGTCCCCTGGCTGTCATCTACGGATGTCCTTAGTACGTAGGGGTTCCAAGAGGTGTTCAGCTGAGGCTGTGAGAGCGCGTGAGACGACGGAGCCCCGCGGTGTGCTCTGGTCAGGCGTGTACCAGGCGTTCGGCGCGGGTGAAGTAGTGGGCGCCGGTCTCGTGGTTGTCCAAGTGCTGGTAGAAGCCGCTCATGCCACGAAACACGTAGACCGCCTCCTCCGCATCCGGCGAGGTGAGGTCCCCGGCCGCGATCCGGTCGAGCAGCTCTGCCATCGGGTAGGAGAAGGAGACCTCCTCGCTGATGTACTCGCCGTCGGCCTCGGTCCAGCCGTCGGGCCGCTCGGTGCCTGGGGGCTGGTAGACGGGACGGCTCCAGCGTTCGAAGGCGTACATCTGCGTTCCCGCGTCCCTCCAGTCCTCCGGGAACCTCGGCACGATCGACTGCGACCACCACCGCTCGATCTCCCGGTCCAGCAGAGGGTCGCTGTACAGCATGCGATGACCGGAGGCGACGGCCGGTGATTCGGCGATGACCGGGAAGCTGTCGCGGAAGGCGGCGACCGAGGGATGGTCCGACGCGTCGATCCAGTCCAGCAGACTGTGGATGACCTGCGACTGGGTCATCCCGGCGAGCCGCCGTGCCGGGTGCCACAGCCGCTTGAAGTACTGGTTCTCCCCGAGGATCCGCGCCAGGTACATGAAGCGCTGCATGCGGAGGTTCTCGTCGAAGGTGGAGGTACGGTTCGCGAGGACGTACTCGAAGTCGTCGGACTGCCCGCGGACGGTGACGAAGCCGTGGATGTCACGCTGTTCGCTGTAGTCGGTGTTCGGCAGGAGCAACAGCGGATAGACGGCGATCCTGGGAACCTTCTCCGCCAGCTTGTCGTAGCCCTGGAAGAAGGACTCGGTCGTTTCGCCGGGGGCGCCCCAGATGAGTTCGACGAACGCCTCCATCTCCTCCTCGGCCAGCCAGTCGGTGAGTTCCTCCCACTGGTTGAGCTTCATGTTGCGGCGCCGCATGTCGGTCAGCGCCTGATCGGAGAGCGTCTGCAGGGCCAAGGTGAACGAACTCTTGAATCCGCGTTCCTTGAGCGTACGAACGATGCGGTGGAATCGCTCTGACTTGTTCTTGGCCCAGTTGGCTTCCAGCGCGATGGGGAAGCCGTACTTCTCGTTCATGCGGAGGAGGTCCTCGGTGAACTCCTCGTCGGCCTGCAGCATGCCGAAGTTGGCGTCGCACAGGAAGACCGTGGGCACCTCGTGATAGCCGAACATGTCCAGTTCGGCGGCGAGCCGCTCACGTGAGAAGGAGCGCACGCGTTGACCGGTGGCGCCACCCCAGTAGCAGAAGGAGCACTTGTAGGGGCAACCGCGGTTCGTCTCCAGGAGAGCGAACTCATAGGGGAAATGCCCATCGCGGTCGAGGAGCGGTATCGCTCCGGTGAGGAACGGTGACGGAATGACGTCCAGATCGTCGATCCGCTCGCGCTCGCCGGTCGTGACACAACCACCGTCCTCCGGAGAGCGGAAGGACAGGCCGGCGATGTCGGCAAGGGGCGGTTCACGACGGTCGGCGAGGAGGGCGGCGGTCAGGTCCCGGAAGGTCAGCTCACCTTCACCGTTGACGACGACGTCGACGGACGGGCACTCGCGGAACACCTTCTGGCCCTGGTTGCTGACATGGTTACCGCCGAAGACGGTCACGCCGTCCGGCTTGAGCTGTTTGTGGAGTTCGGCGAGGCAGGCGAAGTTGCGGTAGTTCCAGCCGAGCACGGAGAAGGCGAGGACATCGGGTATGTCGCCGTCACCGAAGATCATGCGAGCCATCTGCGTGATGGACCAGCCGCCGCGCAGGTTGTGGATGCGTACATCGGTCTCGGGCCCGAGGTCCGGGTCGGCGTCCAGTACCGCCTTCATGTAGCCGGCAGCCAGTGGCATGGAGTCGATGGGCAGATCCCAGGCGCTCTGCTGTACTAAGCCGATCTTGAGCATGACGCGATTCCCTTCGAGTGCGGGGCAGGGAGAGCCGGCCGCGACGCTTACAGGGGCGAGCGCGGCCGCGTAGAAGGACGAATCATGAGCGGAGGAGTTCACCCAGGAAGAGGGCGGCGAAAACGAGCATGAGAGTGCCGGATCCACGGTCGATCCACACCCGCCGCTGAGGCGTCAGCCAGCGTCTCAGCGTCGAAGCGCCGAGAGCGAGGAGGGTGAACCAGAGCCAGGAGGCACTGACCGTCCCCGCGGCGAAGATCGGGCGGTGATCCGGAGCCTGGGCAGCGATGGCCACACCGAGGATGCCGACCACGTCCAGGACAGCGTGGGGGTTGAAGACGGTGACCGAGGTGCATTGCGCAACGACACGGCGCCAACGCATCTCGGGCGGTGTGGACTGGTCGAAGTCCTCTGGGCGCGACCGGAACGACTTCACCGCCAGGTACGTCAGGAACACCACGCCGGCGGCCAGGAGGAAGGACTTGATCCCGGGGACGCGGTTGAGCACCGCTGAGGTCCCGGCACCGCCAAGAGAGATGAGGACGGTGTCGCAGACCCCGGCGGCCACGACCGCCACGAACACCCGTGGTACGCCGAAGGTGAAGCCCTGGTTGATGAGGAAGATGTTCTGCGGCCCGATGGGCGTGATCATGGCGAGGCCGAGTAGCATCCCGGCGAAGTAGGCATCCACGGATCAGCGCGTCGGCACCCAGGTCACCGTCGTTTCCTGTGCCGGGTCGAAGGTGTGGAGCGTGACGGACGAGGCATGAGGAGCCACGCGGTCCGCGAGCTCCCGTTGGGCCTCTTCCAGTACGTCCGGGGCGATCACGGGCGAAATCCCTTCCAGAAACAGCACGGCATCGACAGTGTTCTCCGTGACCTTGGTGTTGTCGGCGTCCCGGTGATTCCAATGGCGCGTCAGCACCTGATGGCCATCGGCGTACACGATCTCGCCGGGCACGGGCCTCTCGCGTTCCTCGGGCTGCCCGAGAGGAATGTGCTCATCACCCGGCCGCGCTTGCCGCAGGGTGAAGCCATATCGGATGTGATTCAGGTCGTAGCCGCCGGTGGGCAGCGTGTAACGCAATGAGACGAGGTTGCAGGTGTCGACGAGAGGTGAAATCCGCGGCAGCCTTCCGGACTTGGCCAGTCGCCGCCCCAGCGCATCGACGCTCGGCCGCATCCGCCGCGGGTTGGTCCCGAAACTGCGGAGCAGGTCGTGCCAGGCGGCAATGGCCGGATGGTCCTCACCGGGCATCTGCCGTCGACCGGCTCTCACCTCGGCTTCCAGCTCGGTCAGTTCCGATTCCGTCTCCGGCCACGATCCGGAGTTGTCCAGGCCGAGGGCCACGACGACGGCGGTGTGGCACTCCGGGTAGCGGGCAGCAACCTCCGGTGCGATCGAGAGGCGCAAACAGCGTTCGGTTCTCGCGAACTGACTCGTGACAGCGTCAGGCATGGGGGGAGATTTTCCTAGTCTTCCTGCGGTACCGGTGCGTAGGTGGGGCCTGCGCCGTTGAAGGCCGGCACGGGTGGCTTCGTGCCCTGACAACGCGTGAAAGCAGCCGTTGTCACGTCAGCGCCTGCACATCAGGCGTGGCTCACAGCGCACGTCCTCGTGGGACATGGCCAAGGGACTGCCGCCGCCCTTTTGGGGCGTCACGTATGCGAAGCGTGTCCAGGACATCAAGTCCAGCCCGGAGCTCGCCCCGCATGCAATCGGTGGCCTCAAGGATGGCGTGTTCCTTGTGTGGTGTGGCTGAACTGATGCGCGACCAGTGCCAAGGAGGACGCGAGTTGGCCTCGACCTCCGAGATGATCCGGATGGCGGTGGCGGGCACCTTGGCTAACCTGCACGCGTGACCACCGACCTGACCCTCCTGCCGCGTGTCGCCCATCGCGGACAGGAGATCACCGCCCCCCGGCTCCGCGGCCTCCTCGCGCTGCTCGCCGGCGACTTGCGCACGGGCTGCAGCACCGAGCGCCTGGTGGCGGGGTTGTGGCCGGACGAGTTGCCGGAGCGGCCGGCGAAAGCGGTGCAGGTCCTCGTGTCCAGGGCGCGGGCGCAGCTGGGCGCCGATGCCATCGCCGGCACGCCGGCCGGATACCGGCTCACCCTCGCCGAGGACCAGGTCGACAGCTCCGCGCTGCTGCTGCACGCCGCTGCCGGCGCGGAACGGGCCAGGGCCGGGGACCACGCGGGATCGCTGGCCGCGGCCGAGGCCGGGCTCGCACTGTGGGAGGGCACTCCTGACGAGGCGTACGACACCGACGACCCTGTAGCCGCCCTGCGCACCGAGCGCGCCCCCGTCCGCGGCACTCTCCTACGCGCGCGGGCGCTCGCGCTCGCCCGCCTCGGACGGCACGCGGAGGCGGCCGGGCCGCTGGCCGTGGCCGCTGCGGAGCATCCGCGCGACGAGGAGGTGCTCGTCGAGCTGCTGCGCTGCGAGGCGGCGACGGCGGGTCCGTCCACCGCGCTGATGCGGTACGAGGCCTACCGCCGGGAACTCCGCGACGAGTTGGGCACGGATCCAGGCGCCGCGCTCAAGGCCGTACAGCGGGAACTGCTGCGCGGCGAGGCACCTGTGGTCCGGCACGGCGTGCCGCACGAGCCGAACCCGCTCCTCGGCCGGGACGAGGACATCGCGGCGGTGCAGCGGCTGCTGAGCGCCTCCCGCGCCGTCAACGTCGTCGGCCCCGGCGGCCTCGGCAAGACCCGGCTCGCCCACGCCGTCAGCCGCCGGGCCGAGCAACGCGTAGTGTACTTCGTGCCGCTCGCCGGCGTCACGGTGGACGAGGACGTGGCCGCGGAGGTGGCCTCCGCGCTCGGCGCGGGCGAGAGGCGGCCCGGCGTCGTGAGCGGCCACGCCTCGGCCGACCCGGTGTCCGGCATCCTCGGCGTGCTCGGCTCCGGGCCCGCTCTGCTGGTCCTCGACAACTGCGAGCAGGTCATCCGGGGCGCCGCCGACCTCGTACAGGCCCTGCTCTCGTCCTCCGAGGACCTGCGGGTGCTGGCCACCAGCCGGGCCCCGTTGGGCCTCACGTCGGAAGCGGTGTACGCGCTGCCGGAACTCCGTCCGGACACCTCGGCCGAGCTGTTCACGCAGCGGGCCCGGGCAGCCCGGCCCGGCGTGGAACTGCCGCCGGACGAAGTGTCCGAGCTGTGCCGCCACCTCGACGGGCTGCCGCTCGCCGTGGAGTTGGCCGCGGCGCGGGTGCGGGTCATGTCGGTGCCGGAGATCGCCCGCCGCCTCGGCGACCGGTTCGCGCTGCTGCGCGGCGGGGCACGGGACGTTCCGGAGCGCCACCGCACACTGCACGCGGTCGTGGGGTGGAGCTGGAACCTGCTCGACGACGAGGCCAGGGCGGCGATGCGCATGCTGTCCGTCTTCCCCGGTGGCTTCTCGGGCGAGGCGGCGGAGCGGGTGCTGGGCGAGGAGGCGCTGTTCCTGCTGGAGCAGCTGGCCGATCAGTCGCTGCTCACCGTCGGCGACACCCCGGCCGGCGCGCGGTTCAGGATGCTGGAGACCGTGCGGGAGTTCAGCGCGGCCCGGCGTGCCGAGGCGGGCGAGGAAGAGGAGGCCGTCAGCCGGTTCCTCGCCTGGGCGCGGGACTTCGGGGTCGCGTACCACGACTGGCTCTTCCGCTCCGAACCGCTGACCGCCTGGGAGCGGGTCAGGGCCGAGCAGGACAACCTCGTGCTGGCCCTGCGGCACGCCTTGGCCCGTACGGACGGCCCCACCACGGCCGCCCTCACCGCCGTCCTCGCCGCCCTGTGGTCCACCGGCTCCAACTACCCCCGCCTCACCGCCCTCGCCGCGGACACCGGCCGGCCGCTGTCGCACTACCATCCCGAGCCCGAACACGTCGAAGTCGCCCGCGCAGCCGCGGTGTTGTGCACGGCGAGTCTGTTCATGGGCTACGGCCCGCACGTCGTACGCCAGCTCGTCACGCTCCGTCGGCTGCCCCCGGCCCCACCGGACACGCTGCTGCGGGCCGTCGCGGTGGTGCTGGGCGCGATCCCGGAGATGCTGCCGCCCGACTACGAAGTGCTGCACCGGCTCTGCGAGAGCGAGCAGCCGCTGCTCGCCGGCATCGCGGAGTGCGTCGCCACCTACGTCTGGGAGTCGGAGCACGACATCGACCGTGCGCGCGCCTCGGCTCGGCGGATCATCGCCGCACTGACGCCGGTCGACAACCCGTTCCTCCAGGTCATGGGCCACGCCCGGCTGAGCGAGCTGTGCTTGCAGACGGAGCGGGGCGAGGAGGCGTACGGGCACCTCAGGGCGGCGCTCCGGGCGCTGCCTCGGCTCGGCGACGAGCACGACCTCATCGGCGTCCGCTGGGGCCTCGTCCTCGCCTGCCTGCAGCGCGGCGACCCCGACGAGGCCGAGTACTGGCTGCGGCAGGCACAGGGCGCCAACACCACGCAGCAGGAGGACTACAGCATGGACCTCCTCGGACGCGCCGAGATCGCGCTCGCGCGCGGACTGACGGAGGTCGGGCTCGGCTTGTGGCGCAGTGCCGTGCAGCCGCTGGCCGCAGCCGACTCGATGCCCGGCGGCGACCCCTTCTTCGACCGGTGGGTGCTGCAGACCCTGGCGGTGGCGGTGACGGCGCACGCGCACGCCGGCCGTCTCGAACTGGTCCCGGAGCCGGTCGACCGGCTGCGGAGGGGGCTGCGGACCCTGCTCTCCGGTCCGACCGGCTCTCCCATGGAACTCCCCGTGATCGGGACAGTGCTGCACGCCCTCGGTATGGCGGGGCTCGCCTCCGGCGACGCCGGTGCCGTACGGATGATCGCGCTGGCCGAACGGCTGCGGGTGCTGCGCGATTTCCAGCCGACGATGTCGGCGGACCGCGCCCGGAAGGCGGCCCAGGACGCCGACCGGGCGGCCTACGCCGACGCGGTGTCGGAGTACGCCGCCCTGGGGCGGGACGAGTTGCGGGAGGCGGCCCGCGCTGTCATGCCGGTTACTTCGGGTCGCGGTTGAACAGCGACGTCGACCAGCGGTAGCCGAGTGCGGTCAGGCCGACACACCAGGCGATCGCGATCCACCCGTTGTTGCCGATCTCGGTGCCGAGCAGCAGGCCGCGCAGGGTCTCGATGGCCGGCGTGAACGGCTGGTACTCGGCGATCGGCTGGAACCAGCCCGGGATCGCGTCGATGGGGACGAAGGCGCTCGAGATGAGCGGGAGGAGGATCAGCGGCGTCGCCATGTTGCTGGCCGCCTCGGGGTTCGGGCTGGCCATGCCCATCCCGACCGCGATCCAGGTGAGCGCCAGGGTGAACAGCGCGATCAGTCCGAACGCCGCCAGCCACTCCAGGGCCGTGGCGTCCCTGGACCTGAAGCCGATGGCCACGGCGATGGCACCGACGAGGACCAGACTGGCGAGCACCTGCAGCACGCTGCCGACGACGTGCCCGACGAGTACGGATCCGCGGTAGACCGCCATCGTACGGAAGCGGGCGATGAGGCCCTCGGTCATGTCCATGGAGACGGAGATCGCGGCCCCGATCACGGTGGAGCCGATGGTCATGATCAGCAGACCCGGGACGAGATAGGCGATGTAGTCGGAGCGGTCCGCGCCGCCGCCACCGATGCCCGCGCTCATCACGCCTCCGAAGACGTAGACGAAGAGCAACAGCAGCATGATCGGCGTGAGCAGCAGGTTCAGGGTCATGGACGGGTAGCGCCGTGCGTGCAGCAGGTTGCGGCGCAGCATGGTGTTCGAGTCGCGTACGGCGAGGGAGAGGGCACTCATCGGACGTTCTCCTTGGACTGGTTGGGGACCTTGGTGCCGCCGGTCAGGGCGAAGAACACGTCGTCGAGGTCGGGGGTGTGCACGGTCAGCTGGTCCGCCTCGACGCCGGCCGAGTCCAGCCAGTCGAGGATGGCCCGCAGCTCGCGCTGGCTGCCGTCGCTGGGGATCTGCAGCGACAGCGCCTCGTCGTCCCCGGTGGCCTCGCGCAGGGCGACGGCGGCGGACCGGTACGCGGCCGGGTCGGTGAACCGCAGCCGCACATGCCCGCCCGGAACGATCCGCTTCAGCTCGTCGGCGGTTCCCTCGGCGGCGAGCTTGCCGTCGCTCAGCACCGCGATGCGGTCGGCGAGCTCGTCGGCCTCTTCCAGATACTGGGTGGTGAGGAAGACGGTGACGCCGCCGGAGACCAACTCGCGGATGATCTGCCACATGTTGTGCCGGGAGCGCGGGTCGAGGCCCGTGGTCGGCTCGTCTAGGAAGATGATCCGCGGATCGCCGACCAGCGTCATGGCGATGTCGAGGCGGCGCTTCATGCCGCCCGAGTACGTGGAGACCGGCTTCTTCGCGGCCTCCACGAGGTCGAAGCGCTCCAGCAGTTCGGCGGTGGTACGGCGGCCCTCGCCGCGGGAGAGGTGGTGCAGGTCCGCCATGAGGAGCATGTTCTCCTCGCCGGTGATCAGGCCGTCGACGGCGGAGAACTGCCCGGTGACTCCGATCGCGGCCCGCACCGCCTGCGGCGCGGTGGCCAGGTCGTGGCCGCCGACGTGCAGTTCGCCGGCGTCGGCGGTGATGAGAGTGGAGAGGATCTTGACAGCGGTGGTCTTGCCGGCGCCGTTCGGGCCGAGGAGGGAGAAGACGGTGCCGGTCGGCACCGCCAGGTCGATGCCGTCGAGGACCGTCTTGTCTCCGTACGCCTTGCACAGCCCCTTGGCCGCGATGGCAAGTGAGCGGGATGTCGGTGTCGTCATGCCGCAGAGGTTGCGGCAGGGCGCATTCAGCGCGGTTTCAGGGTGCTTTCAGTGCCCTGAAACCGGCGTCAGGCGTGGGAGAGGGCGAAGGAGACGAGGAAGCCGCTGACGGTGATCAGTCCAATGGCCAGGTGGGCGTCGTCGAACGCCTCGGGGATCATCGTGTCGGCGATCATGGCGAGGATCGCCCCGGCCGCCACTGCGGTCACCGCGGCGATCACGGTGGGGGAGAAGGAACCGACCACCGTGTAACCGAGGACGGCCGACACCGTGCCGGCCGCGGCGATCGCCGCCCAGACGCCGAAGACGTACCCCTTGGTTCGGCCGGCCTTCTTCATCCCCGCCGAACTGGACAGTCCCTCGGGAACGTTGCTGATGAACACCGCGGCCACGGTCACGAGGCTGACCGCGCCGCCGTCGAGCAGGCTGACGCCGATGACTGCGGACTCCGGCACACCGTCGAGCAGGGCGCCGAGCGCGAGCGCCGTCCCGGATCCGCCCTGCTCGGTCTCCGACGGCTGCGCCTTCGCCTGATCGCGACCGGAGCGCTTGCGGTGGCGCGCACCCCGGCGGGCCAGCCACACGTTGCCCCCGGTGTAGGCCAAGGCACCGACGAGGGTGCCGACGGCAGCGGGAGCAAGCCCCGCCTGCTCGTACGCCTCCCCGACCAGCTCGAAGGACACCGCTGAGAGCAGCACTCCGGCCCCGAAGGCCATCACGATCGCGATCACCTTCTGCGGCACCCGCAGCCCGTACCCCAGCGCGGCACCGAGCAGCAGCGCCGAGCCCGCCACCAGCCCCCACAGTCCAGCCTGTACCACTTCAGCCATGCCGACGCGTCTACCCGTTCCGCTGCTGTTCTCGCTGCAGTGGGACGACGAAGGGAACTGGTGACCTGCCGGGCCTGAAGGCACGGGCCATGGCAGGGCGTCGTTCAGGCGTCGTAAGTGTGGAAGCCCCGGCCGCTCTTGCGGCCGAGGTGGCCTGCGGCGACCATGCGGCGCAGGAGGGCGGGCGGTGCGTACAGCGGCTCCTTGAACTCCTCGTACATCGACTCGGCCACGGCCTGGGCGGTGTCGAGGCCGATGAGGTCGAGGAGGCGCAACGGCCCCATGGGATGGGCGCATCCGAGTTCCATACCCCGGTCGATGTCCTCCGGCCGAGCGGAGCCCGACTCCACCATCCGTACCGCGCTGAGCAGGTAGGGCACGAGGAGGGCGTTGACGACGAAGCCGGAGCGGTCGGGCGCCTGGATGGCCTGTTTGCCCAGCTGCTCGGCGAAGCCGCGGGTGCGCCGCACGGTGTCCGCGCTGGTGGTGAGGGCGGGAATGAGCTCCACCAGCTGCTGCACGGGCACGGGGTTGAAGAAATGCATGCCGATGACCTGCGCGGGCCGCTCGGTGACGACGGCGAGATCGACGATGGGGATCGATGAGGTGTTGGTGGCCAGGACCGCCGTGGGGTCTTCGACCGCCTTGTCCAGGGTGCGCAGGACATCCGTCTTGATGTCGCGGTTCTCGGCAACCGCCTCGACGACGAACTGGCGGTCGGCCAGGTCGCTGAGGTCGTGGGTGAAGGAAAGCCTCGCGAGGGCCTGGTCCCGCTGCTCCTCGCTGAGCTTGCCGCGCCGTACGCCTCGGTCGAGCGAGGCGGTGAGCCGGCGGCGGCCTGCCTCCAGCGCGTCCGGCGTGGCCTCGGCGACTCGGACGTCGATGCCGCTGCGGGCCGCGACTTCTGCGATGCCGGAGCCCATGAGGCCGCAACCGACAACGCCGAGACGGGTGACGGGATCCATCTGAGGTCCTATCTGCTGAGTAGCTGCGGGTTGGTTTCCGCGGCTACGGGGCTGGGTCAGACGTTGCGGCGGTACTGGCCGCCCACCTCGAAGAAGGCCTCGGTGATCTGCTGGAGCGAGCAGACCCGGGTGGCGTCCATGAGGACGGTGAAGACGTTGTCGCCGCTCGTCGCCGCGTTCTTGAGAGCGGCCAGGGCGTCGTGGGCCCGGTCGCGGTGGCCGGCGTGGAAGTCCCGCACGCGCTCCAGCTGGGACTGCTTCTCCTCCTCGGTGGCCCGGGCGAGTTCCAGCTCCTGAGGCCGGCTGTCGCCCCCGGGGCGGAGGAAGGTGTTGACGCCGATGATGGGCAGGGTGCCGTCGTGCTTGCGCTGCTCGTACAGCATCGACTCGTCCTGGATGCGGCCCCGCTGGTAGCCGGTCTCCATCGCGCCCAGTACGCCGCCGCGCTCGCTGATCCGCTCGAACTCCTGGAGGACGGCCTCCTCCACCAGGTCCGTGAGTTCGTCGATGATGAACGACCCCTGGAGGGGGTTCTCGTTCATGGCCAGGCCCCACTCGCGGTTGATGACGAGCTGGATCGCCAGCGCCCGCCGCACCGACTCCTCGGACGGGGTGGTGACGGCCTCGTCGTAGGCGTTGGTGTGCAGCGAGTTCGCGTTGTCGTAGATGGCCGTGAGGGCCTGGAGGGTGGTGCGGATGTCGTTGAAGTCCATCTCCTGGGCGTGCAGGGAGCGTCCGGAGGTCTGGACGTGGTACTTCAGCTTCTGACTGCGTTCGCCCGCCCCGTACTTCTCCTTCATCGCGACGGCCCAGATGCGGCGGGCGACCCGGCCGAGGACGGAGTACTCGGGGTCCATGCCGTTGGAGAAGAAGAACGACAGGTTGGGGGCGAAGTCGTCGACGTGCATGCCCCGGGCGAGGTAGGCCTCGACGTAGGTGAAGCCGTTGGCGAGGGTGAAGGCGAGCTGGCTGATGGGGTTCGCGCCGGCTTCGGCGATGTGGTAGCCGGAGATGGACACGGAATAGAAGTTGCGGACCTTGTGGGCGATGAACCACTCCTGGATGTCGGCCATCATCCGCAGGGAGAACTCGGTGGAGAACAGGCAGGTGTTCTGGCCCTGGTCCTCCTTGAGGATGTCGGCCTGCACCGTGCCGCGTACGCTCGCGAGCGCGTGGGCCCGCAGCTCGGCCGCCTCCTCGGGCGACGGGTCACGGCCTTCGGCGGCTCGGAACCGGTCCGTCTGCTGGTCTATCGCGGTGTTCAGGAAGAACGCCAGGATCGTCGGCGCGGGTCCGTTGATGGTCATGGAGACCGAGGTCGTGGGTGCGGTCAGGTCGAAGCCGTCGTAGAGGGCCTTCATGTCCGCGAGCGTTGCCACCGACACCCCGGAGGTGCCGACCTTGCCGTAGATGTCGGGGCGTTCGTCCGGGTCGCGGCCGTAGAGCGTGACCGAGTCGAAGGCGGTGGACAGGCGGGTGGCCGGCTGGCCCTCGGAGAGCAGCTTGAAGCGCCGGTTCGTGCGGAACGGATCGCCCTCACCGGCGAACATCCGCGCCGGGTCCTCGCCGTCGCGCTTGAAGGGGAACACCCCGGCTGTGAAGGGGAAGTAGCCGGGCAGGTTCTCCCCGCGCCAGAACCGCACCAGCTCCCCGTGGTCGGTGAAGCGGGGCAGGGCGACGCGCGGGACCTTGTTGCCGGACAGGGACTCCCGGGTCAGCTTGGTGCGGATCTCCCTGTCCCGGACCTTCACCACCTGCTCGTCCCCGGCGTAGGAGGCGATGACGGCGGGCCAGTTCCCTATCTGCTCCGTGATCTGGTGCGGGAGCTGCCTGCGGGCGTCGTCGAGGAGCGACTGCACGTTCGCGGCGTCGGTGCCGGCCTCGACGAGCTCGTCCCTGACCGCCTCCAGGCGCTGCACTCTCCTGGCCGCCTCGGCCAGGCGCGTGGTCTCGGCGTGGTACGCGCGGACCGTGTCGGTGATCTCGGAGAGGTAGCGCACCCGGGCTGCGGGGACCACCTGCCGGATGCCGGAGGAGTGGCGTACCGCGACCGGTGCCAGCGCGCCCTCGGACAGCGGCAGGCCCTTCTCGGCCAGGCCCGTCTTCAGGTGCTGGTAGAGCGCGGTGACACCGTCGTCGTTGAACGTCGCCGCCGATGTGCCGTACACCGGCATGTCCTCGGGCCGCATGCCGAACGCCTCACGGTTGCGGACCAGTTGGCGGCCGACGTCGCGCAGCGCGTCCTGCGCGCCGCGCCGCTCGAACTTGTTGATCGCCACGACGTCGGCGAAGTCGAGCATGTCGATCTTCTCCAGCTGCGAGGCGGCACCGAATTCCGGTGTCATCACATACAGCGAGGTGTCGACGAACGGCACGATCGCCGCGTCGCCCTGGCCGATGCCCGGCGTCTCCACGATCACCAGGTCGAACCCGGCGGCCTTGACCACGTCGATGACGTCGGTCAGGTGCTCGGGCAGCTCGCGACTGCCACGGGTGGCCAGGCTGCGGAAGAAGACCCGGCTCCCGTCCAGGGAGTTCATGCGGATCCGGTCACCGAGCAGTGCCCCGCCGCCGCGGCGGCGGGTCGGGTCGACCGCGATCACGGCGATCCGCAGCTTGTCCTGCTGGTCGAGGCGGAAGCGACGTACCAGCTCGTCCGTCAGCGACGACTTGCCCGAGCCGCCCGTGCCGGTGATGCCGAGCACCGGCATGACCCGTGCCGCGGCGGCGGCCCGCAGCCGCTCCAGGAGATCCGGGGGCAGCTTGCCCAGTTCCGCGCCGGTGATGGCGCGGGCGATCGCGAACCGGTCACCGGCCAGCACGGCGGACGCGTCGGCCGGCTTGCCGTCCCAGAGGTCGAAGTCGCAGTCCTGGACCACCGAGTTGACCATCCCGGCCAGGCCCATCCGCTGCCCGTCCTCGGGCGAGAAGATGGTCACCCCGCTGCCGCGCAGCCGGGCTATCTCCTCGGGGACGATGACGCCGCCTCCGCCGCCCACCACACGGATGTGGTCGGCTCCCCGCTCGCGCAGCGACTCGACCAGGTACTCGAAGTACTCCACGTGCCCGCCCTGGTAGGACGAGACGGCGACTCCGTGGGCGTCCTCCTCCAGAGCGGCGTCCACGACCTCCCGCACCGACCGGTTGTGTCCCAGGTGGATCACCTCGGCGCCCTGGGACTGGAAGATGCGCCGCATGATGTTGATCGACGCGTCGTGCCCGTCGAACAGAGCCGAAGCCGTGACCAGGCGGACAGGGTGCACGGGCCGGTGCAGATCGCTCATGGGGGGCCTTCCCGGACAGGGCGGGGGTACTGCTGACAGAAGAGATACTAGGACGTCCTAGTAAATTGTTGGGAGTGATCGCCGTCACAGGTCGAGGACGAGGCGAGTCCCGCACGAGCGGGAGACGCAGATGAGCATGGTGTCGCCGGAGGCTCGCTCGTCCTCGGTCAGCAGCGAGTCGCGGTGGTCCGGCTTGCCGTCGAGTACGTCCGTCTCGCAGGTGCCGCACGTGCCTTCCCGGCAGGAGAAGTCGACCGCGACACCGGCCTGCTCCACGGTTTCGAGGATCGAGCGGTCCGCCGGCACGGTGAGGGTGAGCCCGGATCGTGCGAGCTGCACCTCGAAGGCCCCTGCCGGGCCGGTCTCGGCCGTCCGTACCGGGGCGAACCGTTCGACGCCCAGCGTGCCGGGAGGCCAGGCCCTGCAGTGTTCCTGCACCGCCTGGAGCAGGGGCTCGGGACCGCAGGCATGCACCAGCGTGCCTTCCTCGGGCACGCCCAGATGGGTCGCGAGGTCCAGCAGGCCGTACTCGTCCTGCGGACGGACGAGCACCCGGTCCCCGTGCGGGGCGAGGCGGTCCAGGAACGCCATGGAGGTCCGGCTGCGCCCGCCGTACAGCAGACGCCAGTCGGCCCCCGCGGCCTCGGCGGCCTCCACCATCGGGAGGATGGGCGTGATGCCGACGCCGCCGGCGATGAACAGGTGGCGTGCGGCGGGCCGCAGCGGAAAGTTGTTCCGCGGTCCGCGGACCCGCACGGCAGCGCCTTCGCGCAGGTGATCGTGGACGTACGCGGAGCCGCCGCGACCCTGCGGCTCGCGCAGCACGGCGATCTGCCATAGGTCGCGCGCGGCCGGGTCTCCGCACAGGGAGTACTGGCGGATCAGACCCCCCTCGTCACCGTTCAGAAGTACGTCGACGTGGGCGCCCGGCGTCCAGGCGGGAAGCATCCCGCCGTCGGGGCGGCGCAGGGTGAGGGAGACGACGCCGTCGGCGGCGAGGGTACGGGCCGCCACGACAAGGGTCGTGTCGACCGAGGTCAGCTGGACGTTCATGATGGTTCGGCTCCGGGTTCAGTCCTGGGTCGGCACGTGCAGCAACAGCGCGTCGCCCTGGCCGCCGCCCCCGCACAGGGCCGCCGCTCCGCTGCCGCCTCCGCGCCGCCGCAGTTCGGCCGCGAGAGTCAGTACCAGCCGGGCTCCGGTCATGCCGACCGGGTGCCCGAGCGCGATCGCTCCGCCGTTGACGTTCACCTTGTCGAGAGGGGTGTCCAACTCCCGTACGGAGGCCAGGGCCACTCCGGCGAACGCCTCGTTGATCTCGAACAGGTCCAGGTCGGCGGCCTTCAGTCGGCCGTCCCGGGACAGGGCGTCGCGGACCGCGCCGGCCGGCTGGACGAGCAGTGAGGGGTCGGGGCCCGCGACCGTGCCGTAGGCACCGATCTCGGCGAGTGGTGTCAGGCCCTCGAACCGGGCGCGTTCCGCGCTCATCACGACGACGGCCGCGGCGCCGTCGGAGAGCTGTGAGGAGTTGCCCGCGGTGATGGTGCCGGCGCCGGAGAAGGCCGGCCTCAGGCGTCCCAGGCTCTCGGCGGTGCTTCCCGGCCGTACGCCCTCGTCGGTGTCCACCACCGTCTCGCCCCGGCGTCCCGCCACGGTGACGGGGGCGATCTCCTCGGCCAATGCGCCCGACTCCTGGGCGTGGGCGGCCCGTTGATGGGACAGTGCGCTGTACTCGTCCTGCTCTTCGCGGGTCAGGGCGTACGGCCGCTGGTAGCGCTCGGTGGCCGCGCCCATGGAGACGCCGTCGAAGGCGCAGACCAGGGCGTCGCGGTCGAGGGCGTCCTCCGCCGCGGCGGAGCCGTACTTCCAGCCGGTGCGCGCCCCGCGCAGCAGGTGCGGGGCGTCCGACATGGACTCCATGCCACCGGCGACGACCACCTCGTGGCGGCCGGAGGTGATCATGAGGTCGGCCAGGGCGATGGCGTGCAGACCCGACAGGCAGAGCTTGTTGACGGTGCTCGCGGGCACGGAGAACGGAATGCCGGCGCCGATCGCGGCCTGCCGTGCCGAGTTCGGGCCGGCCCCGGCCTGCACGACATGACCCATGACGACGGCTTCCACGGCTGCCGGGTCCAGACGGGCGGCGGCCAGTGCCGCGCCGATGGCGTGGGCGCCGAGGTCGACCGCGGACACGGTGCTCAGGGCACCCGCCAGCCTGCCGATGGGCGTCCTTGCTCCGGCGACGATGACGGATCCGGGCATGCCGGGACCTCCTGGGGTGTGGGGCGGGTCAGGCGACCGCGTCGACGGCACGTTCGGCGACCATGTGGGCCGTCTCGTTCACCGAGTGCAGGACGATCCGGCCGCCGGGCATGCGCCGCACCCGGCTGACGGACGTGTAGTCGGGGTGGAACCAGAACATCGTGGGCAGGCCGAGCACCGTCGCCAGATAGGTGTTGGTGATGCCGCCGTGGCACACGACCGCGACGCGCCCGCCGGGATGGGCGTCGAGGATGGTGTCCATGGCCCGCCCGGCACGGGCGCGGAAGGCGTCCCAGTCCAGTTCGGGCACGAAGTCCTCGTAGCGCCCCTCGGCGAGTGCCGCCGCCCGGGGGTCGTCCGCGCCGATCTGCTCGGGTGGCATGTAGGGCTGAGTCACGTCGGTGTCCCACTCGCGCAGGTCGTCGAGGACGGTGGCGGTCATGCCGGTGAGGCGTTCCAGGGGTGCCACGGTCTCGCGGGCACGCCGGTACGGGCTGGAGTACAGGGCGTCGACGTCCTCGTGCACGAGCCAGGCGGCGAGGCGCTCGGCCTGTGCGGTGCCCTCCGGCGACAGCCCGGGGTCGAACACGCCCGCCAGGGGGAGGCCGTGCCGGATGAGGAGGAGTTCGGTCATGGGTGGTCCTTACTGGGGGAGCCCGGCTCAGCCGGCGATGGTTCGTTCGGAGTGCCAGTACGGGCGGCGCATCGCACGCTTGTCGAGCTTGCCCATGGCGTTGCGCAGCAGCTCGGGGACGAACTCGTAGGACTTCGGGCACTTGTGGGCGGCGAGGTGCTCGCGGCAGAACCGGTCCAGCTCATCGGCCGGCGGCTCCTCCGCCGCCACCACGACCAGCGCCCGCAGGGACTCGCCGAAGTCCGGGTCGGGCACGCCGACGACCGCGACCTCGGCGACCGCCGGGTGCCGGCGCAGGACCGCCTCGCTCTCGGCCGGGTACAGGTTCACGCCGCCGGAGACCACCACGTCCGCGGCCCGGTCGGTGATGAAGATGTAGCCGTCCGCGTCGACGTAGCCGATGTCGCCGAGCGTGAAGACGCCGGGGGAGAGATAGGCGGACCTGGTCTTGTCCGGGTCCGCGTGGTAGCGGACGCCCTGGTCGTCGGGTGCCCGGAAGGCCAGCAGTCCGCGTTCGCCGGGCGGCAGTGGCCGGCCGTCGTCGTCGGTGACCAGGACCTCGAACGGGGCCCGGACGCGCCCGACCGAGCCCGGGTGCGCCAGCCACTCGGCGCTGCTGATGCGGGCCACGGTGCCCGCCTCGCTGGCGCCGTACGACTCGGTCAGCACCGGACCGAACCACTCGATCATGGCTCGCTTCACGTCCGGCGGACACGCCGAGCCGGTGTGGGACACCTGCCGCAGGCTGGAGACGTCGTACCGGGCGCGGACCTCCTCCGGGAGGGCGAGCAGCCGCTGGAAGTGGGTGGGCACCATCACCGTCGAGGAGACCCGCCACCTTTGCACCCGGCTGAGGAACGTCTCCCCGTCGTACCTGCCGAGGACGACCACCGGCTGACCGGCCGCCAGGTGCCGCAGCGAGGTCAGCGGCGCGTTGTGCTGGAGCGGGCCGCACACCAGGTGCGGCCCCGGCGGGAATCCGGGCCGGGCGGACATCGCGGTGAGGTAGGCGGCGCTGTCGGTGACCGGGCCGCTCACCCAGCGCACCTCGGTGCCGCGCGCCCGTCCGGTGGTGCCCGAGGTGTAGACGAGCGGAGGCCGGGCGGGCCGGTCCGCCGGGACGGCACGTCCGGCCGGTGCGGCCGCCAGCCACAGGTCCCAGTCGAAGGCGTGCCCTGCGGCCGGCGTTCCGTGCATGACCAGCGGCAGGCCCAGTTCCCGGGCCGCGTCCAGGGCGGCACCCGCCCCGGCGGGACCGGTGACGATCGCGGTCACGCCCGCGTCGATGATCTGGTCGACGAGTTCGCCCGAGGTGAGGTTCCGGGACGTGGCCACGGTCCCGACCCCGGCGCGCAGGCCGGCCAGATGGGCCACCAGAGTCGGGATCGCGTTGTCACCGAGGACGGCGATCCGGTCGTCGGGCCCGGGCGCGAACTCCAGCAGCCGCGCCGCCGCCCGCGCCACCCGGTCGGCGAGGCCGGACCAGGACAGCACGCCCAGGTCGTCCACCAGGGCGGGCTCGTCGGGTGTCTCCTGGGCGCGACGGTCGAGTGGCAGCAGCGACATGGCTCCTCCGGCGGCTCATCGGCCCTCTCCCGGTTCGAGGGGAGAGGTGATGCGGTGACTGTAGCGTTTATCAAGAAAGTACGGAACACTCTGATCCCGAGCGGAGGCGTTCCCGCATGTTCAAGGGGTCTGGCAAACACACTTTGCCGCCACCGTTACTGAAGCTTTCGTCTGGTAACTGTCCGAGGAGGAGTCATGCCCCAGCCCGATCCGGACGCATGGCGCACGCAGGTACGGCAGTGGCTGGCCGGCGTGCTCGAACCGGCGCGGACGCCGGAGTCCGCCGGAGAAGACGCCGATCTCGCCGTGTTCCACAACCTCCCCGAGGACGAGGAACGCCTGCTGCTGGAGCGCTGCCGCGCCTACCAGCGGGCCCGCTTCGACGCCGGCTACCAGGCGCTGACCCTCCCCGTGGACAGGGGCGGCGCGGGACTGACCGCCGCTCACGTGGCCGCCTTCGCCGAGGAGGAGTCCGCCTTCGAGGTGCCGCCCTCCACCGAGCTGATCAGCGTCACCGTGCGCCTGGTCGCGATGGCCGTCTCCCTGTTCGGGACGGCCGAGCAACTCCACGACCACGCACGCGCGTTCCTGCGCACCGACCTGCTGGCCTGCCAGCTCTTCAGCGAGCCGGGTGCCGGGTCCGACCTCGCCGCCCTGCGCACCCGCGCCCGGCAGGCCGACGGAGGCGAGTGGGTGATCGACGGCCAGAAAGTGTGGACCTCGGGCGCCCAGTTCGCCGACTACGGCCTGCTGCTCGCCCGCACCGACCCGGACGTCGTCAAACAGGCCGGCATCACCGCCTTCCTGGTCCCGATGGACGCCCCGGGCGTGGAGGTGCGCCCCATCCGGCAGATGAGCGGCGGCGCCTCGTTCAACGAGGTGTTCCTCAGCGGCGTACGCGTCCCGGACCGGCTCCGGATCGGGCGGCCGGGCCAGGGCTGGGAGGTCGCCACCACCACCCTCGCCTTCGAACGGACCGCCTCCGGCAGCGGCAACCGCCGCAAGGGCGGCACCTTTGCGGACGTGCTCGCGCTCGCCCGCTCCCTCGACCGCACCTCGGACCCGCTGGTCCGCCAGCGGCTCGCCGACCTGTACGTGCGGGCCGCCCTGCGCGCGGCCACCGTGGACCGCGTCGCCAGGACGAGCGCGTCCGGCGGACGGCCAGGCCCTGAGGCGTCGTTGACCAAGCTCATGGCCTCCGACCTGCTCACCCGCACGGGACAGGTCGCCGCCGAGCTGATGGGGGCGCGGATCAGCGCCGACACCGGGGAACCGGGCACCTTCGCCTGGACACAGCACCTGCTCGGTGCCCCCGGCTACCGGCTGGCCGGCGGCACCGACCAGATCCAGCGCAACCTCATCGGCGAACGGGTGCTCAAGCTGCCGCCGGAGCCACGGGCGGACCGGGCGCCGTTCTCGCAGCTTCCCGGCAACTGAAGCACTTCTCGGCAACCGAGCTACCGGGACCGTTCCGGCAATCACAAAGGAGTGACATCGATGGATCTGGGACTGACAGGCGCGAAGGCGCTGGTGACCGGCGCGAGCCGGGGCATCGGCCGGGCGATCGCCGGAACCCTCGCCGCGGAGGGCTGCGCGCTGGCGCTGTGCGCCCGGGGCGAGGAAGGGCTGGCCAAGGCCGCCGCCGAACTGCGCGGCGAGGGGGCCACGGTGTTCGCGGAACCGGTCGACGTCACCGACCCCGCCGCCCTCGCGGGCTTCGTGGAGCGGGCGGCCGGTGAACTCGGCGGCCTGGACCTGCTGGTGTCCAACGTGTCGGCGGGCAACGTGAAGGGCCCCGAGTCCTGGGAAGCCAGCCTGCGCGGCGACCTGATCCCGTTCGCGGGACTCGTAGAGGCGGCACTTCCGCACCTGGAGGCCTCCGACCGGGCCGCCGTCGTGGCCATCGGCACCACCAACGCCTCCGACACCGCGCGCCCGGCCGGAGCGAACTCCTACTCCGCGCTCAAAGCGGCCGTCGTCCAGCACGCCTCGGCCCTCGCGCACTCCCTCGCACCGAAGGGCATCCGCGTCAACACCGTCTCGCCCGGCCCGATCGACTTCCCCGGCGGCGCCTGGGAGACCATCCGCACCAGCCGCCCGGAGGTGTACGAGGAGGTCCTCGCCAAGCTGCCGATCGGCCGCTACGGCACCGCGGAGGACGTGGCCGCGGCGGTGGCGTTCCTGCTCGGGCGGACCGGCTCCTTCTGCGTCGGGGTCAACCTCGTGGTGGACGGCGGGCTGCTCACCCGCGTCCAGTATTGAGCCGTGGGTGGCCCGGCCGGCCGCCTGGACGCCGTGCTGGTCTGCGGCGGCCGGTGGCACGACTTCGACCACGCGCGGCTGCGGCTGCTGGAACTGCTCGCCGAGCATCCCCGGGTGCGCACCACGGTGTACCAGGACTACGACTGCCTGGCCGCCCTCGACGAGGCGGACCTGCTGGTCACCTACACCTGCGACGTCCGGCCCTGCCCGGCGCAACGGGCCGCGCTGGCACGGTTCGTCGAGCGGGGCGGGCGCTGGCTCGCCCTGCACGGCACCAATGCGGTGATCGAGCCGTCGCTGGGTGGCGGCTCGCGGGTGTTCACCACTCCGCGGCTCCTCGGGGAAGTGGCCGAGGTGCTCGGCAGCCAGTTCCTGGCCCACCCGCCGATCGAGCCGTACGAGGTGCTGGTGACCCGGCCCGACCACCCGCTGGTCGCCGGGATCGGACCGTTCACGGTCACCGACGAGCTGTACGTGTGCGAGCTGCACGGCGAGCTGGAGGTGCTGCTGCACGCCGAGTACACGGGGCCGTGCCGCGGTTTCGCCGAGGGCGACACGGCGGCCCTCGACCGTGCGCCCCGGCCGGTGCTGTACCTCAAGCGGCACGGCCGCGGCGAGGTCTGCTACTTCACGCTGGGCCACTGCCGGGGCCGCTACGACGTGCAGGACCTCGGCGTCGACGACACCGGGCGCGTGGACGTGGGGCCCTGGGAGACACCGGAGTTCCTGACCGTGCTCCGGCGCTGTGTGGAACGGACGGTGGGCGGGCGAAGCCCGGCTCGGTGAAGCGGGGGCCGTGGAGTGGGTGTCCGACCTGCGGATTGTCATGGACGGGGCCTCGCATCAGGCGTACCGTGCCTGCGCGCGCGCTCTTTCGCGGGCCTTTTCCTTCTCCGCCCGTGGGGGGCCACCGTCATGTCTGCATCCCATGAACTCCGTCCGCGTCGCATGCTGCCGAACGGAACACCACGCTCGGTGCGCGGCCTGCTGGCAGCGGCGTCGGTGTCGCTCGCGATCGTCGCCCTGAGCGACATCCTCGCCCTCTTCGCCGGAGCCCGGATCTACCTGCTCATCGACGAGGACCAGGGATTCGCCGCCGCTCCCCAGCAACGGCTGGACGCCGCGTACTCGCTGTACCAGACAGCCGGCAACGTTCAGGGCATCGTGTTCCTGCCCTGCGCGGTCCTCTTCATCGCCTGGTTCTACTGGACGCGCCGTAACACCGGGCTGCTGGCACCCGATCGATTCCGCAAGGGCCAGGGCTGGGCCATCGGGGGCTGGCTCATCCCACTGGCGAACTTCTGGCTGCCGTACCGCATCGCCGTCGACATGTGGGGTGCCGCGTCACCCCTGCCCGCCGACGGGGAGCCGTACCGGGCAGGGATCTGGCCCGTGAACCTGTGGTGGGGCCTGCTCGTTTCCAGCTCGCTGTACGGCCTGTACGCCTCGTCGCGATACGAGAGCGCAGAGACCCTCACGGAGATTCGGGCCGCGGTGATGCAGTACATGGCAGCGGACGTCCTGGACCTGGCCGCTGCCGTGGCCGCGGTGTACTTCGCCGTCCGCCTGACGTCCATGCACTGGCGGAAGGCGACGGCAAGCAGTCCTTACAGCGCGTGAGGCGACGAGGCGTGCGGCAGTACCACCGCGCGGCCGTCGATCTCCCCGGCGTGCAGGCGCTCGTACGCCTCGGGCGCCTGTTCCAGTGTGAAGGTCTCGACGTGGGACGACACGAGACCCTGGCGTGCGAGCTCAAGGACCTCCATGAGCTCCGTCCGGCTGCCCCAGTAGGGGAAGGAGGCCGACACCTCGAACGGCAACCCGCCCCCGAAGCCGACGGGCAGCGTGCCCCCGCCGAGGCCGACGACGGTGACGTCGCCCGCCACCGCCACCGACGCGGCGGCGACCGCCAGCGTCGCCTCGGCTCCGACGAAGTCCAGGACGACCTCCGCTCCCGTACCGCCGGTGAGTGAGCGGATCCGGGACGAAGTCCAGGACGACCTCCGCTCCCGTACCGCCGGTGAGTGAGCGGATCCGCGCGGCCGCCTCGCCGTCGGAGAGGAGCGTCTCGTGCGCGCCGACTTCGCGCGCCAGCTCCAGCTTCTCCTTGCTCACGTCGAGGGCGACCACCCGGGCCGGGGTCAGCGCGCGCAGTAGTTGTACGGCGAGATGCCCCAGACCCCCGACGCCGATCACCACCGCCGTGCTGCCGGGCAGCAGCTTCGGCAGGGATCCGCGGATCGCGTGGTACGGGGTCAGCCCGGCGTCCGTGAGGGGTGCCGCCTGGAGGGGGTCGAGTCCGTTCAGGGGCACCAGGTGCCGGGGCGAGTCCACCAGCACGTACTCCGCCAGGGCACCGGGTGAGCCGAGCCCCGGCGGCAGGATGCCGAGCCCGGCGGCGTGCGGACAGCAGTTCTCCTTGCCCTCGGCGCACTGATGGCAGCGCCCGCAGCCCCACGGGCCGTACACCGCCACCGCCTCGCCCTCCGTCACGGCGGTGACACCGGCGCCCAGCGCCGCCACCGTGCCGACGCCCTCGTGGCCGAGTGTCATCGGCAGGGCGTAGGGGAACTGCTCCTCGGGCCAGCCCATCACCGCCAGATCGGAGTGGCAGAGCCCGGCCGCCGTCACCTTCAGCAGCACCTGGCCCGGGCCGGGTTCGGGCTTCGGTACGTCCACGACCTCGGGGGCGTGCCCCACCCGCCGGTACTGAAGTGCCTTCATCATCGGATCTCCTTGCTGGTGGACGGGTCCGGCCGGGTTCTCGCCCGGCGGCGCAGGACTGCGGGCAGGGCGATCCGGCCACCCGTGAGGACAAGCGCCACGATGAGGACCGAGCCGGTGAACAGGCTGGCGGCCCACTGCGCGCTGGTCGCGAGGCCGAGGCCCGTGATGCCGGTGCCGAGCAGGAGGACCGCGAGGACCGTGCCCCAGGCGTTGAAGCGGCCCGCGCGCAACTGGGTCGCCCCGACGAACGCGGCGGCGTAGGCCGACAGCAGATAAGGGGTGCCCGCGGTCGGGGATCCGGAGCCGACCGAGGCCGTGAACACGACACCGGCGAAACCGGACAGCAGCGCGGAGGCCACCAGGGTCAGAAAGCGCAGCCGGTCGGTGCGCACCCCTTGCAGCCGGGCCGCGTCGGCGTTGAAACCGGTGGCGTACAACCGGCGCCCGGTGGCGGTGTGTTCCAGCAGGAACCAGATGGCGAGGGCGGCGAGCAGCAGATACAGCACCGGCAGGGTGACGCCGCCGGCCTCCAGCTGGGCGATGCTCGCGAACGGCTCGGCGAGCAGCCGCACACCGGTGATCGAGCTGTCGTTGGTGACCATGGTGATCAGGGACTGGATCAGCGCACCGGTGGCCAGGGTGGCGATGAACGAGTCGACGCGCAGGACCACCACCACGATGCCGTTGACGACCCCGACCAGCAGTGCGGCGGTCATCGCCAGGGCGATGGCCGTGCCGGGCCCGAGCCCGGCGGAGACCATGAAGTGGGCGGTCAGCACGCTGGTGAGCGACATGGTGAAGGCGATGGAGAGGTCGAAGACGCGTGCGGCCAGCGGTGGTACGACGCTGAGTGCGACCAGGCCCGCCACGGCGTTGCCGTTCAGTACCTGCTTGACCGTGATGGTGGTCGGGAACGTGTCGGGCGCCCAGACGGTGAAGAGCACGACGATGACCAGCCACACGTACACGGCGCCGATGTTGCGGAACGAGAGGGCGGCCGCCGCCCGTCGGGCCCATGTCCCCGGTACGTACACCGCGGATCTCTCCGGTGCGGACGGCGGGAGCTCCGCCGCCCGGGTCGGGGTGGACGTCATGTCACTCGGTTCCTTCCATGGCGTGCACGAGCGCGGGCTCGGTGATGTCCCGGCCGCTGATCTCCCGTGCGATCCGGCCGTCCCGCACCACGAGGACACGGGTGCACAGTGCGAGCAGGTCCTGCGTGTCGGAGGAGGACACGATGACGCCCATGCCCTCGTCGGCCTGGCGCTCTATCAGGTCGTAGAGCTGCAGACGGGTGGCGATGTCCACGCCCGCCGTGGGTTCGCACAGCGCCAGCACCGGCGGCCGCCCGGCCAGGCAGCGGGCCATGACGACCTTCTGCTGGTTGCCGCCGCTCAGCGTGGCGATCCGCGCTCCGTGTCCGGCCGTACGCACTCCGACCCGCCGGATCCAGTCCTGCGCCAGGTCGGACTCGCGGCGTCGGCGCAGCCGCCCGGACCGGGAGCGCAGCCGGTCCAGGAGCGGCAGGGTGAGGTTCTCGCCGACCGAGAAGTCGCCGATCACTCCCTCGCCCGCCCGGTCCGCCGGGACCAGGGGAAGACCCAGGCCGCTTGCGTCACGCGCCTCGGTCCACCACTCGGAGCGTTCCGGCAGCCGGAGCCTGCCGCTCACCTGCCCGGCATGGGCCCCGCACACCGCGTACGGCACGATCTCGTGGCCGGAGCCGACCAGACCGGTGATGCCCAGGCGCTCGCCCCCGGCCAGGTCGAAGCCGACTCCCCGCAGCGGCCCGGCCCACAGGTCGCGGACCTCCAGCACGGGGTTGGTGGGACCGGTGCGGGGTGCCGGACGGTGGGTGGTCTCCATGTCCTCGCCCGCCATCAGCTCCGCCAGCAGGCGCGGTGTGAGTTCGGCGACCGGGCGGGTGGCGATCCGGCGCCCGCCGCGGATCACGGTGACCCGGTCGGCGAGAGCGAAGATCTCGTCCATCCGGTGCGAGACGTACAGGACACCGGCGCCGGCGTCGCGGACCTCCCGCACGATGTCGAAGAGGCGGGCCACCTCGCCGGGCGGCAGTACCGCGGTGGGCTCGTCGAGCACCAGGACCCCGCGGCGGCCCTCCCAGCCCTGCAGCGCGGCGGCGATGGCCACCACCGTGCGCTGGACGGGGGTCGCCGCCGCCAGCGGCCGGCGCACGTCGATGCCGAGGCCGAACCGTTCGACGAGGGCGCTCGTCCGCCGCTCCATCTCCCGCCAGCGGATGTTGCCGAAGGCCGTGCGGGCGAAGCCATGGCTGAGCGCGAGGTTGTCGGTGGCGCTCAACTCGCCCACCAGCCCCAGCTCCTGGTGGACGAAGCGGAGCCGGTCGTGGCGGGAGGCCTCGACCTGGCCGAGGCCGAAGGGCTCGCCATCGAGTTCGGCCACGGCACCCGGCTCCGCGTGGTGGTAGCCGGCGAGGATCTTGATGAGGGTCGACTTGCCGGAGCCGTTGGGCCCGATCAGGGCGTGGATCTCGCCGGGCATGACCTCGAGCTCGACGTCCGTCAGCGCCTGCGTGCCGCCGAATCTCTTGGACAGCCCGGCCACCCGAAGTACCGGCCCGGTCAACTCAGTCCCCACAGCGCCTTGAACTGCTTCTCGTAGTCCTCGACGATCGGGAAGTCGCCGTCGGCCGAAGGCAGGTTGTCCTTGGTGACGAGCATGTTGGGCAGCGCCGCCTTCTGGCCCACGGCCATGGACTGGCCGGTGAAGTGCCGGGCCAGCGCGTCGGCCTGGAGCCAGGCCGTCTCGTGCGAGTTCAGCGCCATCGCGCCGTCGGTGAGACCACTCTGGATGTACTGGTAGTTCTGCGCGTCACCGACGTTGACGACGATGTGCTTGCCGGTGATCCCGGCGGTCTTCAGCGCGGCCGGCACACCCACGTTGAGCAGACCCAGGGAGAAGACGACATGGGTCACCTTCGGGTGCGACCGGAGGTACGACACCACGCGGTCCGGCATGTCCTTGCCCACCGCGGTGATCGGCACGTCGACGTTGTCGAGCGCGCAACCGTCGCACCATTTCTTGTACTTGGCCGCGAAGGAGTCCTTGACGGGCTTGAGGATCGTGTAGGCCGGAAGATCGAAGTAGACGGTGTCCGCCTTGGCGCCGCTGTTCGACACCACCCATGACGCGAGCATCTCGCCCTGGACGCCGACGTCCTTCGGCCCGTTCTTCAGCAGGGAGATGCCGTCGCCCGTCACGTCGTCGGCGTTCGACTGGATGACGGGGATGCCGGCCGCCTTCAGCTGTGCCAGCTGCTTGGCGTAGACGGCACGGGGGAAACCGGAGGCGACGACGGCGTCCGGCTTGTCGCGTACGGCCTGCTCGTAGGCGGCCTGTACGGACTCCGGGGTGCCCTGGGTGGCGATCTGCTTCACCTGCCAGCCGAGTTCCTTCGCGGCCTCGGTGAAGAAGTCGGCGAGGTCCTTGCAGGACTGGACGCCGCAGAGGATGAAGTCGATCTTCTTGCCCTTGGGGATCGCCTTGCCCACAGGCTGGGTCACGGAGATCGTGGCCGGTCGTTCGGAGTACTTCGCCAGGGCGGCGCGGGCCGCCGTCAGGCCGGGGGAGCCGGGCGCCCCCGCCTGCGTCGAGTCGGCGGCCGGAGTGGTCCCGGTGCCGCATGCCGCGAGGGCGAGCAAGGCGGTGACGGGGAGGGTCGCGGTCAGGGCGCGGCGGACCGCGCGACGGGGTCTGGAACTCATCGTTGAGCACTCCCGTGGTGTGACGGAGAAACTTATGAGGCACTACAGCCTCAAGTGGGTCGGAGTGTGACATGGCCCGGTGGGCTTGGGGAGAGGGCTGCCGCGATAAATTCCGGAACAGCGGTGTGAAAGGGCGGTGACCTCGGAAGGTGTGGAGCTCGTTCACCGGCGTGAGTATTGCTCCCGACCGCCAGCGGTAACTACACTCAATCTAAAGTTTCTGCCGGAGGAGAGATGATGGACGAAACGTCGGAGCCGGCCACGGCACGGTGCCCCGGGCCCAGCGTCCAGGACTACCTCGACCAGGACAGCCGCCCCGTTCCCCCCGCCCTGAGGTACGAGCGGAACGACTACCTCGGCAGCGAGGACATCGACACCGCCCGTTTCACCTCCCGCGAGTGGGCCGAACGCGAGATGCGGCAGCTCTGGCGGCGCGTCTGGCAGTTCGCCTGCCTGGAGAGCGAGATCCCCGAGGTCGGCGACCACGAGGTCTACGAGATCGGCGACGACTCCCTCATCGTCGTGCGCACGGCCCCCGACGAGATCCGCGCCTACGTCAACGTCTGTCTGCACCGCGGCCGCAAACTGCGCACCGGCGGCGGCAACGTCAGCGAGTTCCGCTGCTCGTTCCACGGCTTCACCTGGAACCTCGACGGCACGATGCAGACCCCGCCCTGCGCCTGGGACTTCCCGCACGTCACCCCGGAGAAGTTCGCCCTCCCCGAGGCCCAGGTGGCCACCTGGCGCGGCTTCGTCTTCATCAACATGGACCCGTACGCCGAGTCCTTCGACAGTTACCGCGGCACCTTCGACGACTACTACATCTGGCCGTTGGAGAACCGCTACAAGTCGCTGCACATCGCCAAGGTGCTGCCCTGTAACTGGAAGATCGCGCAGGACGCGTTCATCGAGTCCTTCCATGTGATCGCCACCCATCCGCAGATGCTGACGTGGCTCGCCGACGCCAACTCGCAGTACGACGTCATGGCGGACCAGCCGAACTGGAACCGGATGATCAACATCCAGGGCGCGCCCAGCCCGCACGTGGTGGACTCGGTCACGGAGGAGGACGTCCTGGAGACCTTCTACGACTCGCGTTCCTTCTACGCCGCCGCCCAGGGCCGTGACCTGGTGATGCAGGAGGGCGACGAACTGCCGGCGATACCGCCCGGCGGCACCGCCCGCCAGGTCCTCGCCGCGCGGATGCGCGAACAACTGGCGGCCACCTCGCAGCAGGACTTCTCGGAAACACCCGACACCGAGCTGCTGGACGCCATCAACTACTTGCTGTTCCCCAATTTCAACCCCTGGGGCGGCGCCAAGTCGAACATCATCTACCGGTTCCGGCCCAACGGCCTCGACCCCGACTCCTGCACCGCCGAGATCATCTTCATGTCGTCCCCGAAGCAGCCCGGCGAGACGCCGCCCCCGGCGAAGATCCGCTGGGTGCCCGAGGACACGCTCTTCGCCGACATCCCCGAACTCGGCGTGCTCGGGCCCGTCTTCGACCAGGACTGCGAGAACCTGCCCTACGTCCAGCAGGGCCTGAAGGCGATGCGCAAGCCGGGCATCACGCTGGCGAACTACCAGGAGAGCCGCATCCGCCACTTCAACCAGACGCTCGACCAGTGGATGAGCAGGTGACCCACCGGGTCGCGGTCAGACCCTCCGGCGTCGAGCTCGAAGTCCTCGACGGCGAGGACGTGTTCACCGCCGCCCGGCGGCTCGGCTACCGCTGGCCCACCCTCTGCGGCGGCAAGGGCACCTGCCGCACCTGCTTCGTTCAGGTCGACGAGGGCGCCGAGAACTGTTCCCCCGTGGGCCCGCTGGAACGCGAGGGCATCGAGGCCCTGCGCAGACCGGTGGACGGCCTGACCCGGCTCGCCTGCCGGCTCCGGGTCGAGGGCCCGGTGACCGTGACCAAGCGCGGCGTACGCCGCCGAGTGCAGGAGTGAGGCCCTATGTCCAAGCAAGTGATCCACCCGCTGACCGGCCATGTGTACCGGCTCACCGAGGACGGACTGGTCGAGGTGACCGATCCCAGGACAGGGGTGCAGGGCGTCTTCGACTTCCAGGCCCGGTGGCAGTCGGGCGAACTGCGCCACGCCGACCTCCAGATGGCCGGCTGGGTCGGCCGCCTCGCCCAGCGGCGTGCCACCCGGCAGCCGGAAGAGTGACCCCCCATGACGCCCCGTACCACCCGGGTGGTCTGCCTGGTGCGCCGACCCGACGGAGAACCGCTCCCCGGCGACTTCGCCGTCGAGGAGCGCCCGCTGCCGCCCGTGGGGGAGGGACAGCTGCTCGTCCGCAACCTCTACATGAGCGTCGACCCGTCCATGCGCGGGCGGCTGTCGACCACCGAGAAGCACTACACGCACAACTTCACCCCGGGCTCGCCGCTCGACGGCCGCGCCCTCGGTGTCGTGGAGGAGAGCCGCTGTGCCTCGCTGCCGCCCGGCACGTACGTACGTCATCAGCTCGGCTGGCGGGAGCGGGCGGTGCTCGACGCGGCGGCCGTCGACGGCGCCGGCCGCATCGACCCGGGACTCGCGCCGCTGCCCACCTGGCTGGGTCTGCTCGGCCAGACCGGGTTCACCGCGTACGTCGGCCTGACCCGTATCGCGCGACTGTGTCCGGGCGACACCGTCTTCGTGTCCGCGGCGGCCGGCGCCGTCGGCACCGCCGCCGGCCAGTTCGCCCGTCTGCTGGGCGCGGACCGCGTCATCGGGACCGCCGGAGGCCCGGACAAGTGCGCCCTGCTGGTGAAGGAGTTCGGCTACGACGCGGCCGCGGACTACCGTGCCGAGCCGGTGCGCGACGCGCTGGCGCGGCTGGCACCCGACGGCATCGACGTCTACTTCGACAACGTCGGCGGTGAGCAGCTCGCCGCCGCTCTTCACGCGCTGCGCACCGGTGGCCGGGTCGCCCTGTGCGGCATGATGTCGCAGTTCGGCGGCGCGGGACGGACCGTGGACATCAACCAGTTGATCCAGGCGGTCCTCAAGCGGCTGACGCTGTCCGGCTTCATCGTCCGCGACCACGAGGATCTGCGGCCGGAGTTCGAGCAGCGGGTCGCGGGCTGGCTCGCCGAGGGCCGGATCACCGCCCGCGAGACGGTGGTGGACGGCCTGGAGAACGCCGCGGGGGCGCTGCTGTCCCTGCTGGGTGGCGGCAACGTCGGCAAGATGCTGGTGCGGCTGGACGGTTCCCGCTGAGACTGCTGGAAACGGCGCCCCGGCCGGGGCGCCGTTTCAGCGCATGGGATGTGACGCGGCGACGGTGTGGGCCGTCAGCGAGACCCCGACCCGGGTCAGCCCCGCGACGGCCGTCCGGAAGTCCTTGATGTGCGGGGTGACGAAGTGCTCGTCGAGGGCCTGCCGCGAGGTCCAGTGCTCGTACACCCGGATACGCCGCTCGTCGGTGGGATCGGCGGTCATCGCGTAGTCCAGACAGCCGGGTTCCTCCTCGCGGGTACGCCGGCCCAGCTCGACGAGGGCCGCCAGCATGGTGTGGCGGTCGCCGGGTTCGTAGTCCATCCAGCCGGAGACGATGACTTCCTCAGCCATGGTGGTCCTTTCGAGGTCGTGCCCGCGGGCCCGTCGCTCCGGTGCAGGGAAGCGACGGGCCCGCGGAGTTCTCAGATGCCGAGCGGCGCGGGAACACTGTCGACGGTGACCGTGCCCCGCTCACCGTCGACCGTGATCACCATGCCGTCCCGCAGCCGTCGCGTTCCGCCCTCGACGGAGATGACGGCCGGGATGCCCAGCTCACGGCAGACCACAACGGCGTGGCTGTTGAGCGCGCCCACGTCCACGACGGCCGCGCCGGCGACCAGGAAGAGCGGGGTCCAGGCCGCGTCCGTGATCGGTGCCACCAGCACCTCGCCGGGTTCCAGTGCCTCGCACGAAGCCGGGTCGGTGACCACCCGCACCCTGCCGGTGTACGTGCCGTGGCTGCCGCCCACACCACCGAGCACATCGCCCTCGACGGCCGCCTCGGTCCGCTCCTCGGCGCGGCGCGGCCAGGTGTCGATCTCGGTCTGCGCGTCGTCGGCGACGAAGAACGGCGGTTCCAGCTCGTGCAGACCCGCGTACTCCTCGAGCCGCCGCGCGATCACCGGGCCGAAGGACTGCGGGGCGGCGACATAGTCGTCGAGTTCGGTGTCCAGCAGCATCATCACGTCCTCGGGCCGGGCGAAGAGCCCCGCCGCGACGCCGCGGCGGCCGAGCTCCCGTACGGTCATGCGGATCTCGTTGACGACGGTGACGCAGTTCGCCTTGGTGCGCTCGCGGGCCGGGATCCACACCTGGGAGGCGTGCATGCCGGCGTCGAACATGGGCCGTACGTCCTCGGGCAGCAGGTCCCGGATCTCCCGCGCCGTCCGCTCGCGCCCCTCGGTCAGCCGGATGCGCCGGGCGGCCGGGGAGTCGTCGTCGGGGCTGTGCCGGATCCGGTCGACCAGGGCCAGCGCCTGGACGGGCGACGCCTCCCACGACAGCGCGTGGATGTCCCACTCGTTGGGACCGCGGTCGCCGGACTCCGCGAGGAACTCCTCGAAGGAGTCACGGAACGTCTTCACATCGCCGGTAGCGGCGTCGAGTGCCTGCTCCACCGCGGCCGGACCCTGGTCGAAGAGCGCGCTCAGTTCGGCCGAGGCCGCCACCTGACGGGACAGTGTCCACAGCCCGGTCGACGGGGAGGCGGAGTCGACGTCGCCGAGACCGCCGATCAGGTCGAGCATGGCGCCGGGGCGGTCCACGCTCGCGCACAGCGGGCCGAGGATCGCCGGCCCGACGGACGCGGGCAGCGACGACTCGACGTGCCGCTGGAAGGTCGTCTCCACCTCCTCCAGCAACGACCGTGCGTGCGCCACCAGTTCGGCGTCGGACAGCCTCGTCAGGTCGGGTCGCGAACGGCGCAGGGCGCGCAGCCGTTCCCGGTCGGCGTCGGCCTCCGGGAAGGAGGTCTGGCCGAGCATCCGCTGGAGCGTGGCGCCCGCCTTGGCGGTCAGTTCCTCGTCCTGATCGTCCGGGTGCGCCAGGTACACCGGCGTGTCGGAGCGCTGTCCGACGAAGGCGGCGTCGATCTGGTCCGCCGTCTGACCCATGCGGATGCCGAACAGCCGCATGTGGGACAGGTTCAGGTAGAAGTGGCCGCCGAACATGCCGACGAACGGCGGCCGGGGGCCGGCCACCTCCTCCTCGCGGTAGATGCCGAACCCGACGAAGCCGCGACGCCAGCCCTGCAGGCCCCGTCCCCAGACCAGGGTCCAGCCCAGCGGGCTGGCGGGGTCCGGCAGGGTCTCGCCCGCGTTGGCCCGGGTGTAGTGCGGCAGCCGCTCACTGCGCTGCCAGTCCGTGATCCAGCTCTTCATGACCGAGGTCTCCCGCTGTCCGTACCCGCGCCTACCACTGCGCTGTTCCGCCGTCGACGCTGATCAGCGTGCCGGTGATACCCGCCCCCGCCTCGCTCGCGAGCAGCGAGGCGACCGCCGCGATCTGCTCCACCGTGGTGATCTTCTTGGTGGCGGCGTGCTCGGCGAAGCGGCCCAGCCAGTCCTCGTAGGAGATGCCCTCGGCCTCCGCAGCGGCGGGACCCGCGGCCCGCATGAGGTCGGTGTCGACGGCGCCGGGGCAGATGGCGTTGCAGGTGATGCCCTGGGTGCCGTACTCGAAGGCGGTCGCCTTGGTCAGGCCGTGGATGGCGTGCTTGTTGGTGATGTAGTGGCTGATCGCGGGCTTGTTGGCCTGCTTGCCCTCCACCGAGGAGATGTTGATGATGCGGCCCCAGCCGCCCTCCAGCATCTTCGGCAGGGCCCGGCGGGTGCCGTAGAAGTAGCCGTTGACGTTCAGGTTGAGGGCGTTGTGCCAGGCTTCGTCGCTGAGCTGGTGGATCGGGGCGAAGCCGGAGCTGCCGCCGACGTTGTTGACCCAGATGTCGAGCCTGCCGAAGCGCTCGGCGGCGAAGTCGGCGAGGCCCTCGATGTCCTCCTGGCTGTTGGCGTCGCAGGGGTGGAAGACGGCCCGGTTTCCGGCGTCCATCTCCTCCAGGGCCTGCTTGCCCTTGACCTCGCTGCGGCCGCTGACGACGACCGTGGCGCCGTCGGCCAGGAAGGCCTCGGCGATGGCGCGGCCGATGCTGCGCGTGCTGCCCGTGATCACCGCGACGCGTCCGTCGAGGCTGCCCGTAGCCACCATGGTGTTCTCCCGCGAGTGTTGTTGGTTGCTCACCTGGCGGCTCTGGGGGCTGCTGTGGCGCCACTGTCCAGGTGCTGATGGATGGTGCGGTGGAAGTGCTGGAGTCCGGGCTCGTTGCGTCCGAAGACGAAGTCGGTCCCGTCGAGGGCCTTCAGGCCCTGCTGGACTCCGTAGGTGGTCGCGTAGTCCTCGTCGCGGACCACCTCGTGGAACCACGCGCCGAACCGGTCGGCGGCCTGGCGCTCCTCCTCGGTGACCGCCGGGTCCCGCAGCAGGATGATCTGCTGGGTCACCGACTCGGTGGCCGTCCGGGGGAGCACCAGGGAGACGGCGATCTTCTGGCGCCAGCCGCCCGCGATCGCGAGGCCCGGGAAGAGCCAGTAGATGGGCCCGACGCAGTCCCCGGGGTCCCGCTGGTCCGGCGGCAGCTCGACCGCCTGCGCGATCGGGCGCAGGGCCGGTGCGATGCGCTGGTGGGGGCCCCAGGTGTCGTGGGCCATCATGTTCGAGAGGTTCGTCTCGAACACCGTCTTCGGGTGCAGCGAGGCGAAGTGGTACGTCTCCAGGTACCCGTCGAGGGTGACCTTCCAGTTGGGACTGGTCAGCTCGCTGGTGGCGTAGTGGTGGCACTCCGCCAGCCGGAGGCCCTCCAGCAGGGGCTGGAGGTCGCCCAGCCAGGCGTCCAGGTCGGGCTCGGCCGCCGGGTCCAGCGAGACGAAGACGATCCCCGCGCGCTCCCCGGCCGGGAGCCTGACCAGGCTGCGGCCCTCGCGCGGCACCTCGCCGAAGGTCTTCTCCGCGTACACGCCCCGCAGCTCCCCGGCGAGGTCGTACGACCAGGAGTGGTACGGGCAGGTGAGCCGCTTCGACACCCCGCAGCCGGGTTCGAGGAGCTTGGCCCCCCGGTGCCGGCAGGCGTTGATCATCGCGTGCACGGTGCCCTGACGGTCACGGGTGATCAGCACGGGGATGCCGAGCACGTCGATCGCCTTGTAGGTGTTCGGCCCGGGAAGCTCGCAGGACATGGCGAGCGGCAGGGGGACGCTGCGGTGGACGGCGTCCGTCTCGCGCCGCCAGCGGTCGGCGTCGAGGTAGTTGGCGACGGGTTCCGTCCACTGGCCGTCCGCTTCGTGCGTCGTGTTGTCGCGGTAGTGCGTCATCACGCGCTCGACGAGTTCGGCGGCCTCCCGCCGCATCGTCAGGGACGCGGCGTCGGTGGACCGGTCCTGGCTGATCCACGACGCGTATTCGGGGGCCGACGCGTATTCGGGGGCAGAGGGGGCCGAAGGCGCCAAGGGGACCGAACTGGACTGGACCACGGTGTCCTCACAATCCTCCCAGCCGCGAGCCGGTGAAGGGCTTCTGAGTGCGACAGCTGGGCTGTGTCCGAAACGACAACAGGACTTAGTGTTGTCTGTCAATAGAAAGTGGCGAAGTGGCCGCTCGGTGTCCCGTGGGGGTGGGTGTGATGGTCATGACCCTGCCGTTCGAGGTGGGCGTGGTGGTGCGGGACCTGGAGCTGATGGAGCGCTTCTACTGCGACGTGCTCGGCTGCCGCGCCGAGCGCCGCTCGGGCGTACCGGAGTCCGTCGGCGGCCCGGCCGGGCTCGGCGGCGAGCTGGTGGTCGCGTGGCTGCGGGTGCCCTCCGGGGGGTGTGTGAAGTTGATCCTTCCCCGGTCGGCGGCGGTGCCGGAGGGGGCAGCCGCCTTGCCGGCCGGGCGTCCGGGCCTGTCGTATCTCACCTTCCACTTCGACGACATGGGCCCGGTCGTGGAGGCGCTGCGGGCCGCAGGTGCCCGGCCTCTGTCGGACCCGGTCGTCGTCCGGGCTCGTGGTCGGCGGATCAGCTTCTGGACCGATCCGGAGGGCAATGTCGTGGAGTTGGTGGACGTGCGCGCCGACGACCCCGGCTCAGGCCATAGTAATTAGAGACACCGTTCAGTAAGGTGCCCCTGCTGGTTACTGTAGACCGGCACAAGTAAGTCCGATTGCTTGGCAACCTCTCTCGGACGAAGGGGCGGACGATGGCTCAACGAGCGCCAACGGCGTCGAAGAAATCCCCGCAGGTCAGCGCGCAGGTCATCAAGGATCTGCACGAGCGCATGGTGCGCATCCGATTGTTCGAGACTGAGGCGGGAAAGCTCATGGAGGCCGGCAAACTGCCCGGCTTCCTGCACCTGTATGTCGGCCAGGAAGCCGTCGCCGCCGGCGTGATGGCTGCCCTGCGCGACGACGACCAGATCACCTCCACCCACCGCGGCCACGGGCACGCAGTGGCCAAGGGCGTCGGCTTCCGCGAGATGTACGCCGAGCTGTACGGCCGGGTCACCGGCGCCTGCCTCGGCCGCGGCGGCAGCATGCACATCAACGACCTCACCCGCGGCATGCTCGGCGCCAACGGCATCGTCGGAGCGGGCGTCCCGATCGCCGTGGGCGCCGCCTTCGCCGCCCGGTACAAGGGCGAGGACAACGTCGCCGTGACCTTCTTCGGCGACGGCGCCACCAACATCGGCGCCTGGCACGAGGGCGCCAACATGGCCGCGATCCTCGGCCTGCCCGTGGTCTTCGTCTGCGAGAACAACGGCTACGCGGAGTTCACCCCGCAGTCCGGGCACATGCTGCTCACCGATGTCGCCGACCGCGCCGCCGCCTACGGCATGCCCAGCGTGATCGTCGACGGCATGGACGCGGTCGCCGTCCACCGGGCCGCCGCCGAAGCCGTGGAACGGGCCCGGGCCGGCGCGGGCCCGATGATGATCGAGGCCAAGACCTACCGCTACTTCGATCACCAGGGAGTCAAGGGCCTGCGTCACCCCTACCGCTCGGACGAGGAGGTCGCCGAGTGGAAGGCCCGCGACCCCATCGACCTGCTGGAGGTCCGGGCCGTCGCCGACGGCACCGCGACCCGTGCGGAGCTGGACGACGTATGGCAGCGCACGCGCGACGAGATCGCCGACGCCATCGCGTACGCCGAGGCGAGCCCGCTGCCCGACCCCGCCGACCTGCTGCTCAACGTCTACTCGGGATGACCGCCATGACCACCACCACCGAGGCACCGGCCGTCACTCCGGTCGCCGCCCCCCGCAAGCTGTCCTACGTCAAGGCCTTCAACGAGGGACTCGCCCAGGCCATGCGCGAGGACGAGAACGTCTTCGTCGCGGGCGAGGACGTGGCCGGATACGGCGGCGTCTTCCGCATGTTCGACAACCTGCTCGACGAGTTCGGCCCCCGCCGCATGATCGACACCCCGATCTCCGAAGCCGCCCTGGTCGGCCTCGGCGTGGGAGCCGCCGCCCGGGGCCTGCGACCCGTCGTCGACCTGATGTTCATGGACTTCATCGGCGTTTGCCTCGACCAGATCGTCAACCAGGCGGCGAAGATGAAGTACATGTTCGGCGGCGCGCTGTCCGTGCCGCTCACCATCACCACCGCCTCCGGCGCGGGCCTCGGCGCCGCCGCCCAGCACAGCCAGAGCCTGGAGGCCTGGCTGGCCCACGTGCCCGGCCTCAAGGTGGTCATGCCCAGCGACGCGTACACCGCCAAGGGGCTGACCGTCTCGGCCATCCGGGACGACAACCCGGTCGTCATCATGCTCAACAAGGTCCTGCTCGGCAGCACCAGCGAGGTGCCCGAGGAGATCTACGGCATTCCGCTGGGCCAGGCGCACACCGCACGGCACGGCTCCGACGTCACGGTGATCGCCCTGGGCCGCATGGTGGGGGAGGCCCTCGCGGCGGCAGACGAACTCGCCGCCGAGGGTGTGGAGATCGAGGTGATCGACCCCCGCAGCGTGCAGCCGCTGGACACCGAGACGATGTTCGCCTCCGTCCGCCGCACCAACCGGGTACTCGTGGTGCACGAGGCCGTCACGTTCGGCGGGCTCGGCGCGGAGATAGCCGCCCAGATCCAGGACGCGGTCTTCGACTACCTGGACGCGCCGGTCCTGCGCATCGGCGCGCCCTTCTCCCCGGTGCCCTTCTCCCCGGTCCTGGAGAAGGCGTACGTGCCCGATCGCGCCCGCATCGCCCAGGGCTGCCGGCGCCTCCTCGAAAGGTCGTGACCGACATGGCGGTCGAGGTTCTGCTGCCGAAGATCGGTCTGACCATGCAGGAAGGCACGATCGACGAATGGCTCGTGCCGGTCGGCGCGGCCGTCGCGGAGGGCGACGCGCTGCTGAGGCTGGCCACCGACAAGGTCGACGTGGACGTCGAGGCGGAGGCCGGGGGACTGTTCCACCCGGTGGTCCCGGCGGGCGTCACCGTCCCCACGGGGTCCCTCATCGGCTGGCTGCTGGCCGAGGGTGAACAGCCACCGGGCCCGGCGGGTGCGCCGATGCCCGCCGGGCCCGGGGCCGGTGCGAGTGCTTCTCCGCCCGCGCTCAACGGCACCGACACCGGCGTTGCGCCCGCGGTGTCCTCCGCCAACGGCACCGCCGGCCGGCTCCTGTCCTCACCGAACGCCCGACGGGTCGCCACCGCTGCCGACGTCGACCTCACCGCCGTACGCGGTACGGGACCCGGCGGACGGATCGTCTCCGAGGACGTGGAGGAGTTCCTCGCGGCCCTCCCCGGCGACCTCGGTGACCTGGGCGAGCCGGTTCCGCCGGGTGGCACCTCCTACTCGCCGCTGGTCCGCAAGCTGGCCAAGGAACGGGGCATCGACCTCTCCGAGGTGAACGGCACCGGCCCGGGCGGCCGGATCCGCCGCTCCGACCTCGACGCCGTCACCGCGGCCCCTCCCCACCGAGACACGACCCCTCCCCACCGCGACGCGGCTCCTCCCCACCGAGACGCGGCCCCCCGGCCCGGCGACGTCCTCCCGCTCACCGGGATGCGCGGCACCATCGCCCGCAGGATGCACGCCAGCCTCCAGGAGATGGCACAGCTGACGCACGGCTACGAGGTGCGGATGGACGCCGTGGTGTCCCTGCGGGGCCGGCTCAAGGAGGACTGGGCCGACAGCGATCTGCCGGTGCCCAGCCTCAACGACTTCCTGCTGAAGGCCGCGGCCCTGGCCTTGCGCGAGCACCCGCTGCTCAACGCGACGGTGCGGGAGGACGGCATCCATCTGCTCGCCGGCATCCACCTGGGCTTCGCCGTTGCCGTTCCGGGCGGCCTCATGGTCCCGGTGATCGAGGACGCTGTGGAGCTGCCGTTGCCCGAGATCGCCCGCCGGTCCAAGGCCCTGGCCCAGGCCGCGCGCGAGGGGCGCATCTCCCCCGCACAGCTGGAAGGGGCCACCTTCACCGTCACTTCGCTCGGCGGGTACGGCGTCGACTTCTTCACCCCGGTGATCAACCCCGGCAATGTCGCGATCCTCGGGGTGGGCAGGCTCAGGGACGGCGTCGAGTGGGAGGACGACCGGCCGCTGCGGACGCGGGTGCTCACCCTGAGCCTCACCTTCGACCACCGTGCCGTCGACGGGGCGCCCGCGGCCGAATATCTGCGCACGGTCGGTGACTTGCTGCGCAGGCCCCTACGGCTGCTGCTGTGATCGGCGCTCTATGTGGCCGGGTCGGCGATCCGCTCCGCGAGAGCGCCGACCTCACGGACGAACGAGCGGTGCCCCAGCGACCGGTAGACGTCGTCGCCCCGGACCTGTGAGATCGCCGCGGTCTCCAGCAGAGCCAGCAGGCCCAGGCCGATCACCGCCGCCTCCGCGTCGGAGACGGACGCGCGGGCCTTGCGGATCAGCCGCACCAGCTCGTCCAGCAACTCGCTGCGGCTCTCCTGGCGCAGGGCCTCCGCTTCCTGGCTCATGCCGGCCGACGACACGAAGAACACGGTGGCGGCGGAACGGTGTTCGCCCAGCCAGGACAGCAGCGTGGTGACCGCCGCGCCGATGTCCGAGCCGGGCTCGTGTGCCTCGGTGAGCGCCTGCAACTGCTCGCGCAGTGCGGTGGTGAACGCCCGCATCCCCTCTGCCAGGACCTGGTCCTTGGAGGAGAAGTGGTAGTAGACCGCTGCCGAGGTCATCTCCGCGCGAGCGGCGATGTCGGCCACCGTCACCTCGTCCGGCGGCTGGGTGGCGAACAGCTCGGTGGCTGCTTCGATCACCCACTGCTTGCGCGACGGACGGTGAGCGGCGCGGGTTCCGGAGGTCGTCATGATGTCAAGTATGCCGGGCGGCGAGTGTCCCGTAAGCCCACGCGCAGCAGGAATTACTCCGCCGGCCGGTTGGAGTTACTGGATAGCATGGTCAGTACACAGGGCCCGCGGACGCGGGGTCACGGCAGCCGGCAGGGAGCATGATGGCCAGCACGAAGAACGGCAAGCAGCCCGCCCACCGACCCTCGCGGCGGCAGCACATCATCACCGCCGCCGTGCGGGTGTTCGGCCGCAACGGCTTCGCGGAGACCAGCATCCAGGACATCGCGGACGAGGCCCAGGTGGTGCCCACGGCCGTCTACTACCACTTCGACGGCAAGGAAGAGCTGCTCGAACTCGCCATGCGGCGCGTGTTCGACCAGCTGAACGCGGTCGTGGAGGCGGCCCGTCCCGAGTCCGAGCCGGGTGACGCGGAAGGGCTGATCCGCGTCATCGACGCCGTGTGGGACTGGGTGGAACAGAACCCGGACGAGGCTCGCCTGTACCAGGTGCAGGTCGCCTCAGCCAACGGCAGCGTCAAGGTGCTGCGGGACGAGTTCGAGCAGCGGCACGTCCAGCGTGGCTACGACTATCTGCCCGAGGGCACCACCCGCAGCCCTCGGGCGGCGAAGGTACGGCACGCGTCACAGGCGCTCGCGGTCCGCACCCTGATCAGTACGACCATGCTCGTCACCGCGCTGCGGGCGGAGGGAGGACCGCTGTCCCAGCTGCCCTCCCGCTCCGTGCTGGAGGCGGTCAGGGAGCTGGCGCTGCGCATCGTCGCCACCGAGCAGAAACCAGCGAAGCCTGCGAAAACAGCGAAAGCGGCGAAATCTGTGAAGTCGGCCAAGCCGGCCACATCACGGACCTGAGGCGGTTCACCAGGCCAGTGGCCTGCGGTCGGCGAACAGCCCGCCGGTCGTCTCGTCGCCCTCGGGCAGGGTCGCCAGCCAGACCGGGGTGTCCGCCCCCTCCCGCGGACCGCGCGGGGCGGAGGGCCCGCCCATGCCGCTGCGGGTCCAGCCGGGGTCGGCGGCGTTGACCAGGACGCCGGTGCCGGACAGCTCGGCGGCGAGCATGCGGGTCAGGGCGTTGAGCGCCGTCTTGGAGATCCGGTAGGCGGGATGCCGGCCGGAGTCCATCAGCGCCAGTGAGCCGTACGAGCTGGTGACGTTCACGACCCGCCCGTAGCCGGCCTTCACCATGCCCGGGACGACGGCCTGCGCCACCCGCCAGGCGCCGGTGAAGTTGGTGTCCAGCGTGGCGCGCAGGATGTCCTCGTCGACGTAAGGGGGCCGCAGATCCCCGTCCAGCGACACCCCGGCGTTGTTCACCAGCACGTCGATCCCGCCGGTCAGTTCTTTCGCTTCCCGGACCGCTTCGGTGACGCTCCGCGCGGAGGTCACGTCCAGGGCCAGCGGCACCGCCGCCGGGCCGATGGCACGGCACGCCTCCTCGGCGGCCTCCGGTTTTCGCGCCGCGACCAGGACACGCAGCCCCCGGTCCGAGAGCTGCCGGCCGATCTCCAGACCGATTCCCCGGGCCCCGCCCGTGACGAGTGCGGTTCTGCCGTCGTGCTGCATGGCGGTGTCCGCCCCTTTCACACCGTGAGGACCGAGCAGGCGCTGATCCCGGGCGCCCCGTAGACATGGGTGAAGCCCACCCGGGGAGCGCCGGGCACCTGCAGACCCGGCGCCCGGCCCTGCAACTGCCGTACGACCTCGTGGAACTGCCGCAGCCCCGAGGCGCCGACGGGCTCCCCGCCGGCCAGACATCCGCCGTCGGTGTTGACCGGTATCCGGCCCGCGGCATCGGTGTCCCCGGCGGCCAGCAGCGCCTCCTGCTCGCCGTGGCCGCACAGCCCGGTCTCCGCCAGGTGGATCAGCTCCGAGCCGCTGTCGGTGTCCTGCAACTGGGCCACCTGCACGTCCGCGGGACGCAGCCCCGCCGTGCGGAAGACCGCCTCAGCGGCGTCCACGCTGGGGCTGCGGTGCGGTCCCGGCGGCAGCCAGGGCGAGAACACCTCGAACGAACCGAACCGCCGGGTCCTGAAGGCCAGCGACGCGAGCCTGACCGGCCGTTCGCACAGGTCGAACGCGCGGTCGCCGAGCGCCAGCACCAGCGCGGCCGCGCCTTGTCCGGGCGAACAGAACATGTACTGGGTGAGCGGGGGACTGACCTCGGCGGAGTCAAGGATCTCCCGCTCCGTCAGCGGCTTGCGCCGCCAGGCCAGGGGGTGGTGCGAGCCGTTGCGGAAGGCCCGTGCCGCCACCATCGCCAGCGCCCGCTCCGAGATCCCGTGTTCGTACAGGTACCGCCGGGTCTTGAGGGCGAAGAACTGGGTGGTGAGCATCATGCCGGTCTCGGCGTACCAGTCGCCCAGACCGTAGCGGGCGGCGGAGACGTGGAACGCGCCCCGCTCGTGTTTGTCGAACCCCACGGCCAGTCCCAGGGAGGCCTCGCCCGCACGCAGGGCGTTGGCCACCGTGAGCACGGTGGAGGCGCCGGTCGCGCAGCCGTTCTGCACGTTGACGAACGGCACTCCGGTCAGGCCCAGCCGGCCCACCAGGGTGTCGGGCTTGCCGGACACGTCGGAGCCGCCGGCCGCGTAGCCGATGTCCTCCCAGGCGACACCGGCGTCGGCCAGCGCCTCGCGTATCGCACGCTCGGCCATGTCCATCCCGGTGACGCTCTCGTCGCGGCCGAAGGGATGCATCCCGCAGCCCACGACATAGACGTCGTCGGCCCGCCTCATCGTCCGCCGTCCCGGTCCGGTGCGAACGCGAAGGTCAGCACCTCGGTCCCGTCCTCGTCCTGGTACGCCGTCACCGTGGTGAGCCGGACCGGCAGACCGATCCGGATCTCCGCGCGGGGCACCGCCAGCCGCGCTTCGACCAGCACCTCGCCGAGGTCCACATAGCCCACGTGGTAGGCCCGGTGGCCGCCGGACGGCGGCCGGTACGGCGGTTTCGGCGGGAACGCCTGGAGCGTCCACGACCACACCCGCCCGCTCACCGGCAGCACCCGAGCGGACATCACCCCGTCCGGACACCTGGGGCAGGAGTCCTGCCGGGGGAAGACGACGGTGCCGCAGGCGGAGCAGCGGGCGCCCACGAGACGCGGTGGATCCCCGGCGTCGGAACCTCCGCCGAACGCCCCGCTCTCGAACAGGGACTCGTCGATGAGTCTGGTGGCCATGCCGTCCCGCCTTCCACGTCACCAGCCCAGCAGCCCGGCCAGCCGTTCCCGATGGTGTGCGGCGCCGCCCAGCAGGACCGCGTCCGACTGGGCCCGCCGGAAGTACAGGTGGGCGTCGTGCTCCCAGGTGAAGCCCATCCCACCGTGGAACTGCACGCACTCGGCGGCGACGGAGACGAACGCCTCGCCGCACCACGTCTGCGCCACCGCCGCCGCTTCGGCCAGCGCCCCCGGTGAGCCGTCCGCCAGGACCGCGCGCACCACGGCCGACCGTGCGGCCTCGACCTGGAGCAGCATGTCGGCGCAGGCGTGCTTGACCGCCTGGAAGCCGCCGATCGCCCTGCCGAACTGGGTGCGGTCGCGTACATGGGCCACCGTCATGTCCAACGCGGCCTGCGCACCGCCGAGTTGCTCGGCGGCCAGGGCGATGAGCGCCACGTCCAGGGCGCGGGAGACGACGTCCGCTCCCTCGCCGCCGGCGGTCAGCGCCCTGGCCCGGGCCCCGGAGAAGGTGACCACCGCCTGTCCCCGGCTCAGGTCCAGCGTGGGCACGCGGCGCACTGTGACGCCAGGTTCGCGCGGGTCGGCCAGGAAGAGGTCCACGCCCTCGGGCCCGGCCGCGGCCACCACCAGCGCCTCGGCGTCGGCACCGTCGAGGACGAACGGCGCGGTGCCGTCCAGCAGCGGGACACCACCCTGCCGGGAGACGGCCACCGGCACGGCGCCGGGCCGCCACACCCCGTCGGGCGCGGCCACCGCCAGGGCATGCACGGTCCCCTCGGCGAGCTCGGCCAGCGCCTTGTCGGCCGTACCGCAGCCGGCCAGCACCTGCCCGGCCAGCACGGTGGAGGACAGCAGCGGTACCGGTGCCAGCGTCCTGCCCAGCTCCTCGCAGACGGCGGTGATCTCGGCGAGGCCGCCGATACCTCCTGCCGACTCGGGCAGACCGAGGGCCGCGAGGCCGACCTGCCGGCCGAGGGTGTCCCACAACTCGGCGTCGATGCCGGGGGCTTCCTCGGACAGCCGGCGTACCGCGGCGGTGCCGCCGGCGTCGGCGCACACCGACCGCACGGTCTCGCGCAGGTCGTCCAGCTCGGTGTCCGACAGGGCGGTGCCCTCTGTCGTGGTGCTCGTCATCGTGCGCTCCCGCTTTCGTCCTGCCGCTGCCGCAGGGCACTGTGCGCGGCGGCCATGCGGGCCACCGGTACGCGGTGCGCGGAACAGGAGACGTAGTCGAGGCCGACGTCGTCGCAGAAGGCGATCGACTCCGGGTCCCCGCCGTGCTCACCGCACACGCCGAGCTTGATGCCGGGCCGTACGCTCCGTGCCCGTTCGGCCGCCAGGGCGACGAGCGCGCCCACCCCGTGCGGGTCGAGCCGGGCGAACGGGCTGGCGGTCAGGAACCCGCGCTCCTGGTATGAGGCGAGCACCTGGCGCTCCACGTCGTCCCGGGAGAACCCGTAGGTGAGCTGAGTGAGGTCGTTGGTGCCGAAGGAGAAGAACTCGGCGTGCTCGGCGAGTTCGCCGGCCAGCAGCGCGGCCCGCGGGGTCTCGATCATCGTGCCGAGCCGGTACGGGACCGCCACCCCGGTACGGGCGGCGACCGCGTCGGCGGCACCGCGCACGTACGCGGCCGCGGCGGCGAGTTCCTCCGGCAGGCTGACGAGCGGGATCATCACCTCCAGTTCCGGCCGCACTCCGGTGGCGGCGACATCGGCCCAGGCGGTGAAGAGCGCCTCGGCCTGCGCCGGGTAGAGCCTCTCGTGCAGCAGTGCCAGCCGCACCCCGCGCAGTCCGAGCATCGGGTTCGCTTCGCGCAGTGCGGCGGCCCGCTGCTCCTCGCCCGCGTCCAGGGCCTGCCCGGGGGCGGGCAGGAACTCGTGCAGCGGGGCGTCCAGCAGGCGCACGGTCACCGGGCGGTTCCCGACAGCGGCCAGCAGCGCGCGGAAGTCCTCGTGCTGCGCGCGCTCCAGCGCCACCAGGGCTTGGTCGCGGGCGGTCGGGTCGGCGGCCAGGATCACCCGGCGGATCAGCGGCAGCCGCTCGCCGAGGAACTGGTGCTCCGTACGGCACAGTCCGACACCCTCGGCGCCCAGGGCGAGGGCGGTGTCGACCTCGGCGGCGGTGTCGGCGTTGACCCGCACGCCCAGCCGGCGCACGCCGTCCCCCCACTCCAGCAGGGTGGACAGCTCGGGCGGCGGCCCGGCGACACTGACGCTCAAGGTCCCCGCGTAGACGGCGCCGGTACGGCCGTCCAGCGAGACCGGGTCGCCCTCGCGCAGCACCCGCTCCCCGAAGCGGACCGTCCCGGCGGCCGGGTCCACGCGCAGCCCCTCGGCGCCGCACACCGCGGGCTTGCCGGCCCCCCGCGCCACCACGGCGGCGTGCGAGGCGATGCCTCCGCTGCCGGTCAGCACGGCGGCGGAGGCCAGCATCCCGGGAACGTCCGCCGGGGTCGTCTCGGCGGCCACGAGCACGACCCGCGTACCGTCCGCGGCCAGTTCGAGGGCACGTTCACTGGACAGCACGACCGCTCCGGTCGCCGCCCCCGGGGACGCGGGCAGCCCCCGCACCAGGAGGTCCTCCCCGCCGGTCAGCCGCAGCTGGGGGTGCAGCAGCTCCTGCACCTGCGCGGGGGTGATCCGGCGTACGGCGGCCTCGCGGCCGAGCGCCCCGTCCCGGGCCAGGTCGGCGGCCAGACACACCGCCGCCCTCAGTGGCGGGCGGAGCTGCGCCGAGGCGGCGAGCAGGGAGATCTCGTCGTCGCGCACCTCGAAGTCGACCGACACCGGCGCCTGCAGGTGACGCTCCAGGGTGAGCAGGGAGTGCTCCAGCAGGGCGGTCCCGCCCGCGAGCCGGTCCAGCGGTTCACCGGTGTGCGGCGGCGGAGCGCTGCGGCGCACTCCCCGGAAGAAGGAGCCCTGGGGGGAGAGCCGCCCGGTCTCCGGATCGCGGCTGACCGCCGTGCCGTAGCCCGAGTGGTCCGCCGGGCCGATGCGCAGCGCCTGCACGTGCAGGGCGAGGCTCAGACCGGCGGGGAGCCGCTGGGCCCGGCGGGACCTCCGCGCCCGCGGCGAGTCCCACCTGGCGAGGAGGGCGCGGGCCGCCAGCGCGAGCTGCTGCGCCGGGTCGTCCGGGAAGGGCCGGGATCCGTGCCGCGCCACCAGGGACAGCAGTGCTTCCACCCGCGCCCGCGGCTCGGGCGTGTCCAGGAGGGCGTCGTCGAGCTCCGCACCGGACACGCCGAGGGCGTACTCGGCGATCATTCGTACAGTGGCGGCCCATACCTCGTACAGGGCCTCCGCGCGCCCGATGACGGCACACAGGTCGTCGGCGTTGCCCGAGGTCACGCCGAGACAGGCCAGGTCGGGCGGCAGTCCCGCGATCTCGGTCGGCGCGCTCGCCGACAGACGCAGCAGCAGCGGCCGTCCCGTGTCGCCGATCCGCCGCCCCGCGAGCTGTTCGACGAGACCGACGGCGGCCTCGGCGGTGTCGGGTTCGCCCAGTGACGCGGAGGCGCCCGCGGGCACGGTGAGCCCCGGCACGACCGGCAGCCCGAGGGCCACCAGCCGGTCCATCGCCGCGCCGTGCGCGCCGAGTTCGCCGGCGTCGAGGCCCCGGCTCCTGCCCTGCCCATAGGGCACCAGGACCCGGCCGGGGGCTTCGGAGGGCTCGAGAAGAGCGCCGGATTGTGCTGCGAGGGGGCCCGCTGCGCGGTCGGCGACGCTCACCCCCGGCTCCTCGTGACCAGTTCCTCTTCCCGGGCCTCGTCCTCGGCCCGGCTGATCCCCAGCACGAGCAGCAGTTCCTGGTGCAGCCGCATCCACACGGTGTGGTACGAGTCGCACAGCGGCGAGGCCAGCCACTCCACCGCGCCGTCGTCGAAGCGGTCGAGGGCGTCCTCCAAATCCGTGAGGTACCGGCCGCTGCCCGCGAGCACCCGCTCCAGTCTGCGCAGCACGGGCTGGATGGCCTCGTGCACGTCTTCCAGCGACTCGCGCACCTCGGCGTCGTAGGCGTCGTCGGAGTGGTCGTTCGCGGTGCCGTCGGGGCGGCACTGCCATGCCGTGCACACGTCGCGGATCTTCCGGTTGACCGGCAGGAACGCCTCGTACGCAGCGGTGATCCGTTCCTCCTGCTCGGAGCCGGCGGGAACCCGCAGGATCCGCGCGGCGGCGGCCTTGGCCCGCTCGGTCGGCAGCACCACCGGTCCCTTCACCATCGCCAGCCCGGCGTCGACCAGCGGACGGTGCTCGGACTCCGGCCGACCGCGCCACATGCCCCGCAGGACGAGGTCGACGACGGCTTCGCCGAGATGCTCGTCGGGAGCGTCCGGAAGGCCCACGGCAGCAGATTGCATCGCCACACCTTTTCCCCGGCTCTGTGGTGACCGGTTCCTCGGATCTGTGTTGCCCGGAGGTTACGCCCCGACAAGCCTGTTAGTGAAGAGGGACTCAAGAAACACTTTCCGGCGCGCCGGCCTCGGCCCGGCTGTCGCCCGCCTTCGCGCGATCCCGGGCGGTGAGGAACGCCGCCATGCGGTCCCGCGCCTCCTGGCCGTCCGCCAGGGCGGCGATCAGTCGCGCCTCCTCGGCGAGGTGGCGGCCGAGTTCGTCGCCTGTTCCGGCGCGCAGCAGGCCCTTCGCGGCGCGCAGCGCGTCACCGGCGCCGGCGGCCAGGCCGGCCGCGGTGCGGTGCGCCGCGACGTCCAGTTCCTCGCCCTCCACGGAGCGGGAGACCAGGCCCCATCGTTCGGCGTCGTCCCCGGTCAGGACCCGGTTGGTGAGGATCAGGTCCGCCGCCCTGCGGGGGCCCACCAGGCGTGGCAGGAACCACGAGGCCCCGCAGTCCGGCGTCAGCCCGATCGCCGTGTACGCCAGCCGGAACCGCGCGGACCGCGCCGCCAGGACGATGTCGCCCACCAGCGCCAGGCCGACCCCGCCGCCCGCGGCCGCGCCGCGCACGGCGGTCACCACCGGCACCGGCAGCTCGTACAAGGCCTGTACCGCCGCGTGCGCGGCGCTCGCCACGGCATGGACGTAGGCGCCGGTCCCGGTGCCGCGCCCGGCGAAGGCGCGCAGGTCACCGCCCACGCAGAAGCTGCCGCCCGCCGCCCGCAGCAGCACGGCGCCGCCCGGGTCCGCGGCCACCTCGCGCGCGGTGTCCCGCAGTGCCTCGGCCGTCCTCAGATCCAGGGCGTTGCCCCGCCCCGGGTCGTCGAGTCTCAGCTCGACGACCCGGTCGGGGTGGCGGACGATCCGGACCGGCTCGGTGCTCACGGCGAGGCTCATGGGCGCTTCTCCTGTCGTCTTCCCGTTGCCGGGTGCTTCCCGGCTCCGGTACTTCCAGGCAAGATACTGAAGACGCTATACAGTTTCTAGAACGCGACGGGAGCCGGTGCCCGTACGCCCGTCGGCGGGAGGCCCCGTGCCCATCCAGTTCGATGTCGATCCGACTGTCACTCAACTCGCCTCGGCTACGACCGAGTTCGTGCGCGAGGTGGCCATTCCGGCCGAGCGGGAGTGCGGCGGGTCCGTGCACGACGCCCCCGAGGCCCTGCGGGAGACCCTGCAGAAGGCCGCCCGTGACGCGGGTGTCTTCGCTCCGCACGTGCCGACGCGCTGGGGCGGACACGGGCTCGACCTGCGCGGGCAGGCGGTGGTGTTCGAAGCGGCGGGCTACTCCCTGCTCGGACCGCTGGCGCTGAACTGCGCGGCTCCGGACGAGGGCAACATGCACCTGCTGGAGAAGGTGGCCACCGAAGAGCAGCAGCAGAGGTATCTGCGTCCGCTCACCGCGGGGGAAACACGGTCCTGCTTCGCCATGACCGAACCGGCTCCCGGCGCCGGCGCCGATCCCCGCTCCCTGCGGACCACCGCCGCCCGGGTCCCCGGCGGCTGGCGCATCGACGGGCGCAAGTGGTTCATCACCGGAGCCGAGGGAGCCGGCTTCGCCATCGTCATGGCCCGCACCTCCGGCAGCCCCGGCGACCCGGGCGGCGCCACCATGTTCCTGGTCGACGCCGACAACCCGGGCATGCGCCTCGTCCGGACCATCGAGACGCTGGACGAGTCGCTCTTCGCAGGCCACAGCGAGATCGCCTTCGACGAATGCGTGGTGGGGGAGGAGCAGGTGCTCGGCGCGGTGGACGGCGGCTTCGAGGGCGCTCAGGTCCGGCTCGGTCCCGCCCGGATGACGCACTGCATGCGCTGGCTGGGGGCCGCCCGCCGTGCCCAGGACGTGGCGCTGGAGCGGGCGGGGAGCCGGATGGCGTTCGGCTCGGCGCTGGGGGACCTCGGCATGGTCCAGCAGATGCTGGCCGACTCCGAGATCGACATCGAGGCGAGCCGCGCCCTGATCCTGCGCACGGCCTGGGAGCTGGACACCGGTTCCGCCGCCGCCTCGCAGCTCACCTCGGTGTCCAAGACCTTCGTGGCGGAGGCGGTGAACCGCGTCGTCGACCGCGCGGTGCAGATCTGCGGAGCGTTCGGCATCTCGGCCGCCGACGCCCCGCTGGCCCGCCTGTTCCGGGAGGTGCGGCCGTTCCGCATCTACGACGGCCCGTCGGAGACGCACCGGTTCGCCATAGCGCGCCGCGCGCTGCGGCCCTACCGGCAGCCGCGCACGGGCGCCGCCGACGGCTGACGACGGCGTCGAGGCATGCGCAACCAAATGTTGCGCGTGGCCACCCGCTGCCGTACGCTGATACGCAACTAAAGGTTGCGAAAGGCTTCGGGCATGGAATACGGCAGCATCGAGCGCGAGATTCACGTCGACGCGTCACCGGAGGTGGTCTTCGAGGTCGTCAGCAGGCCGGAGCACATGCGGGAGTGGTGGCCGGACGATGCGCGGTTCAAGTCCGTCCCCGGCGCGCCCGGTGAGCTCTTCTGGCGGGACGAGACGACCGGCGAGACGATGACCGTCGCGCTCACCGTCGTCGAGGTCGATCCGCCGTCGCGGTTCTCGTTCAGGTGGTGCTACACCGACGCCGAACGTGGCGGGGACTCGTTGCTGGTCACCTTCGACCTGCTGCCGACCGAGCAGGGGACCCGGGTGCGGATGACCGAGACCGGGTTCCGCGAGATGGGCTGGGAGATCGCCGTTCTCGAGGAGCAGTACCGCGATCACGTGAGCGGTTGGGACCACTACATCCCCCGGCTGGACGCGTACATCGCGCGGGTGGTGTCGGCCGCATGAGCACGCCGGTCGACGACGAGCTGTGGTCGGCGATCGGTGACCCCACCCGGCGCACGCTGATCGACCTGCTCCTCGCTGCCGGAGCCGGAACGGCCACCTCGCTCAGCGCGGACCTGCCCCTCACCCGGCAGGCCGTGTCCAAACACCTCGCCGTCCTCGACCGGGTCGGGCTGGTCCGTGCGGAACCGGCCGGGCGCGAGCGGCGCTACCGGGTCGACGAGGCGCAACTCGCCCGCGCGGCGGCGCAACTGGCCGCGGTCGGCACGTCCTGGGACGCCCGGCTGCGCCGGATCAAGCACATCGCGGAGGCGATCGAACGCAGCCGCGACCACACCGAAGGAGAATGAAGATGCCCGACATCCTGCATCGTGTCGGCGCTGTCGCGCCGCTGGACGACGTCTACCGGGCCATCGCAACGCCCGAGGGCATCGCCGGCTGGTGGACGACCGACACCACCGGCAAGAGCGAGGCCGGCGGCCGGCTGGCGTTCCGCTTCGGCGACGTCGGCGGTTTCGACATGGAGATCCTGGAGCTCGACCCCGCCGGCCGGGTGCGGTGGCGCGTCACGGACGGCCCGGCGGAGTGGATCGGGACCGAGATCGACTGGAGCCTCAGCCGGCGCGACGAGTACACGATCGTCCTGTTCAAGCACGAGGGCTGGCGTGAGCCGGTCGAATTCATGCACCACTGCAGCACGAAGTGGGCGACCTTCCTGATGAGCCTCAAGGACTTCGTGGAGACCGGACAAGGCAGGCCGGCACCCGACGACGTCCGGATCAGCGACTGGCACTAGGTGCACTCCGGTCCGGCTCCACCGTCGCCGTGACCCGCGTGAGGGAGGGTTTCCGGGGCACCGAACCGAACCCGAAGCGCACGGGTGGTTCGACCGGTGCCATGACTCCGAGGTCGCGGCCCTCGAAGACCGCGGACACCGCGCCGACCGGCCGCATGTCCCGTACGCCGTACCACTCGCGGTGTCGCGCGCCGGCACGGCCGCGGGTTCGCACGTGGGTCGGCAGCAGGTGGGCCGGCCCGTTCGTCAGGGCGGCCCAGGCCGGGCGGGCGGCGACTGCGCCGGGTACGGACCGCAGGAGGAAGCCCGCCGGCCGTCGCCGGCCGACAGTGAAGCGCAGTTCGAGCGGCCCCGCGGTGACCGTCCAGGTGTCGTCCTCGACACTCACGTCGACCGGCACGACACGCACCTCGTCGAAGCTGTAGATGCCACCGACGAAGTCCGCCGTCCGGCGCGAGGGGGCGAGCAGCAGCCGTTCCCCGTCCGCCCGCTCGATCATCACGTCGCTGAACGGCCCGAACGGCGACCGCTGCCAGTGCCCCAGCACGACGCGCGTCCCGGAGGAGGTGCCCACGCCCGCGATCCAGCCGTCGAAGCGCAGCTGCGAGCGCCTTCCGCGGGTGCTGCGCGTGCGGCTCACGGTGCTACTCCCCGGACCGGCCCGGCATCGGGACACGCGGCCTCGACATCCCCAGCCGCACGTGCCCAACCCCTGCCGAGAAGTGCACCAGGGGCTCGGCGGTGGGCGCGGGCAGGCCTGCCGCAGCGGTCAGCGTCTCCTCGAGCACGTCGACGGCGGCGTCCGCCAGCGGCCAGGGCTCGTGTTCGACCGGCGTCTCCCAGAGCATGCCGAACCGACGGGTGTACGCCCGCCAGCGCGAGGTCAGCCACACGTCCCGCTCCGTGGGCGTGATCGGGTCGCCGGGCCGGACCACCAGGCGGTAGGAGGCCTCGCCGACCCACCTGGACCCGGCGTACGAAACGGCGTCCCCGGCGAGGGAAACGCTCAGCGTGCCCGGGTGGTACGGCGCGCCGACGGCCCGGGCCGCCGACATCAGCGGGCAGGCCACCTCGATGGACAGGAACCACAGCCCGTCCGTCCCGTCCCGGCGCCGAACGAAGGTCCGCAGGTTGGTCTCCGCGAACGTCGGGAGCCCGGGCACCAGGGCGGGCACCGCGGGAGGACGCACATCCGCCATCACGAAGGGCGTGAGCCCCACCCAGGCCGCCCCCTCGTACTCGTCCGCCACCAGTTCCTCGGGCAGCAGCGCCTGGACCGCGTCCGGCGGGTAGGCCCAGTGGACGAACGTCTGCCTCAGCCAGCCGGCCCGAAGCGCGGGAACGCGTACCCGCTGCTCCGCTCCATACGCGACCACACACGGCGAGTCCCCCGGCGTGACCGGCGAAAACGCCCGGCCCGGCGGAGACCGCCCGTGGAGCAGCGTCTCCACCGCGCTGGCACCACGCGCATCGATGACGTCCGCCAGCCGGTCGCCGTCATGAGGTTCTGCTTGGACAAGGACGTCGGGCTCGTCTTCAGTTGACCACTGCACCGTGGAGCCGTCCCCTCAGGGGCAGGGACAGAGACGAGGTCGGCGGCGCCGGGGCAGAGCGGATGGCGTGGTCAGTCGACGGAGGCCATGAATGTCAGCATCCTGCGGTTGATCTCCTCCGCGTGGTCGATCTGCGGCCCGTGGCCCGTGTTGGAGATGATCTCGGCTCGGGCGCCGCGGATGAGGCGCGGGACGCGCTCCGCCTGCCGCTGCGGGTGCACGAGGAGGCTTCGCTTGCCGAGCGCCAGGTAGAGCGGGGTCCGGATGGTGGACAGCTCCTCCTCGGAGAGGGGGAGCGGCGCCGGGCGGCGTATGCGGTAGGCGCGTACGGCCGTCCTGATCATCGTGCGCAGCTCCGGCATGACGAGGACCGGCTGCTCCATCCAGGCCGCCAGCCGCGGGCGGAACGCCTTGGGCGCGAAGGTCGCGAAGAAACCGGCGAAGATCCAGACGAAGAAGCGCAGCCCCACCTTCTCCAGGCCGCCGGGGTCGAGCAGCGTCACCGAGGCGAGGCGACCGGGCCTGCGGTGCGCTTGGTTCAGGGCGAGCCATCCGCCGTAGGAGGTGCCCACGAGGTGTACGCGGTCGAGGCCGAGTCCGTCGAGTGTCTCGTCCAGCCACTGCGCGGCGTGTTCGGGGTGGTGGATCGGCTCGCGCTGCACGCTGCGGCCGGGATCCCCCGGGGTGTCGATCGCGTACACCGGGCGGTCCGCGCTGAGGGCTGGGGTGTTCGAATACCACATGGCGGAGCAGGAGCCCGCCCCGTGCACCAGGACGACGGGGGTGCGGGATCGGGCCGCCTCGCTCGCGGGGCCGTAGCGGTAGACGCGCGTCGTGGCGAAGGACGTCTCGACGTCCTCCTCCGCCAGCGCGGCCGCTCCCAGTGCGTACACCGCGTCGCAGGCCGCGAAGTAGCGCTCCCGCCAGGCGTCGCTCACGTAGCGGCCGACATCGGCCTGGGTGCGGGCAGCGGTCTCGGGCATGGCCACCTCCGGCTCTTCGCTGTTTTGTGATACGACCGTACCATGAACTTGGTACGGTCGTATCATCAAAAGCTCCCCAGGGGGCCACAGTGGCCCGGGGGGCACTGCACGAACGACGAGCGGAGAACCGGCCGATGCCCAAGCGCGTGGACCACGCAGAACGGCGCACCGAGATCGCCGAGGCGCTCGTCCGGGTCGCCGGACGACGTGGGCTGCATGCCGTCGGAATGCGCGATGTGGCAGCGGAGGCCGGCGTGTCGCTGCGGCTGGTGCAGTACTACTTCCAGACCAAGGAGAAGTTGCTGCTCTTCGGGCTCGAGCATCTGGCGGAGAGGTTCGGGGAGCGGGTCTCCGCCCGGGTGCAGGCCGCCGGGGACAGTCCTGGTCCGCGCGCGATGGTCGAGGCGCTGCTGATGGCGGCGCTGCCGACGGATGACGAAAGCCGCACCTTCCACCACCTCTACACGTCATACGCGGTTCTGTCCGTGAACGACCGGGCGCTCGCGGCCCAGCCCTTCATCAAGAACCCTGATGCCGCCGAAGACGCCCTGGCCGAACTCCTCCGGCAGGCGCAGGAGTCAGCGCTCCTCGAGCCCGGTGTGGACGCGCGGTTGGAGGCGGCCGGCCTGCTCGCCATGTCCGCGGGCCTCGGCACCGGCATCCTCGTCGGCCAGCGCACTCCGGAGTCCGCCACAGCGGTCCTGGAGCACCATCTCAACCGAATCTTCCGCACCCGTGATGCGTGAAGGGTGTTGTAGCGCCTAGGGTCGCGGTAAGCGATTGCTTAGCCGCTTACGGTCCAGTGCGGTCGGCGGGGCCGGGAGAGACAGGGAGAGCCTGTGCCGGTCATCGATGTGTGGATGCAGCACCCCACGCTTCGCCACTCCAATCACGAGATGTTCGAGCCGTTGCGCCGGTGGACGGGGCAGGGATTGCTCAAGGAGCCGTTGCCGGTGGAGACCACGGTGGCCGCGATGGCGGCGGCCGATGTCGAGATCGGGCTGTCGGCGGCTTGGTACGGGCCTCAGGGGCCGTTGATCAGCAACGACGAGGTGGCCGAGTTCGTCGCCCAGTCCGACGGACGGCTGCGCGGGGTGGCAGGCGCGGATCTTACGCGGCCGGTCCAGGCCGTGCGGGAACTGCGCCGCGCTGTGGAGGAACTCGGCTTCGTGGCCCTGCGGATCGTGCCCTGGCTGTGGCAGCTACCGCCCACCGACCGGTTGTACTACCCGCTGTACGCCGCCTGTGTGGACCTCGGCATCCCGTTCTGCACCCAGGTCGGCCACACCGGCCCCCTCCGGCCGTCCGAGACCGGCCGTCCCATCCCCTACATCGACCAGGTCGCACTCGACTTCCCCGAACTGAACATCGTGTGCGGGCACATCGGCTACCCGTGGACCACCGAGATGATCGCGGTGGCCGACAAGCACGCCAACGTCTACATCGACACCAGCGCCTACACCGCCCGCCGGTACCCCCGCGAGATGGTCGACTACCTGCGCGGCCGGGGCCGCAGGAATGTGCTGTTCGGTACGAACTACCCCATGATCACCCCCGGGCAGGCGCTGGAACACCTCGACGCTCTCGACTTGGACGAGGAAACCACCGAGCTGTTCCTGTGCGGCAACGCGCGTCGGGTCTTCAGCCTCTGACCGCAGCGTCAGCGCCGGCCGAGCGGGCGCTGCAGCATGCGGGCACAGCCCAGGGTGTCCATGATGGCGCCGCGTTGGACGGGGTACGCCGCGCCGGTGCCGGGGAAGGGCACGGTGGGCACGTCGACGACCACGCCGCTGCCGGCGGTCCAGGCCCGGGTGCGGGCGCTGCCCATGTCCAGGGCGATGCCGCAGCAGTGCCGGCACAGCGGCCAGGGGCGGTGCCGGGCGACGGTGTCGGGCAGGTGGTGTGCGCCCGTCATGGGATGGCCTCCTTGACCTGCTGGCAGCGGGCGCAGTAGCGGGCCTGCGGCACGATCATCAGCCGCTGCCGGTCGATGGGGCGCCGGCACAGGTGGCAGGTGCCGTAAGAGCCCTCCTGCATGCGGGTGAGGGCCGCTTCGACGTCGGCGAGGACCATACGGGCGGACGCGGCGAGCTTGATGCGGACCTCCACCTGCGCGGCGGCCTGCCGCTGGAGCCGGTCCTCGGCGCGGGACGTGGCGGGTCCGGCGAGCTGACGCAGTTGCTCTTGGCGGAACAAGCGCTGCTCGTGCAGGTTCTCGCGCAGCGCGGCGAGGTCGTCGGCCGACAGGTGGGTCGTGTTCTCGCCGATGGTTTGGTGGGTCACCACGTCACCCCTTTTGAGGCAGGGCGTAGGAGGTCGGAAACGGGCGTCGGTGAGGCGGTCAGGCGGTCAGGCCGTCAGGCGGCGCGGCGCCGGCAGGTGACGCAGTAGCGCGTGTAGGGGAGGATCTCCAGACGTTCCGCGGGGACGGGTTTGGCGCAGCCCAGGCAGGTTCCGTAAGTGCCGTCCTCGATGCGGGCGAAAGCGTCCTCGATCTCTTTGAGGACCTGCTCCATCGCGGTCTTCTGGACGGCCAGCAGGTGGTCGTCGTCCGCGCTGGGCCCGGTCTCGTCGAGGGCCTGCAACTGCGCCAGCCGCGAGGTGCGGGCGTGTTCCAGGCGCTGACGGGCGTCGTGGAGGTGGGGCTCTGCCCGGGTGACATCGAGCGACATGGCCGGTCCTTTTCTCGGCGGCATGGGCGACATGCCTGGGTGGTTCGGGTGTCTCCCACCCTGGCCGGGCCGCCGGCGGATACCTATCGGGCGCGGGGCCCATTTACGCCGGGGCGGGGGATCCATACGGCGGCGCCATGCATGGTGCGGGCCGGGGGAAATGGGGGCCGGACCCCATCGACGGGGTACTCGGGACCGGGCAGGCTGGCCGGAGGCTCATTCAGGTGAAGAGAGGCGGAGGGCCGGTGTCCTTGTTCTGGCGGATCTTCGCCCTCAACGCCGTGGTGCTGGGCACGGCCACGGCTCTGCTGCTGTTGGCCCCGGTGACCGTCTCCGTGCCCGTTCTGCTCACCGAGGCGATCATCCTCGTGGGGGGTCTGGTCGTCATGCTGGTCGCCAACGCCGCGCTGCTCCGGCTCGGCCTGGCCCCACTGGGCCGGCTCACGAAGCTGATGACCACCGTGGACCTGCTGCGTCCCGGCCAGCGCCTGCCCGCTTCCGGCGGCGGCGAGATCACCGAGGTGATCCGTACGTTCAACGCGATGCTGGAGCGGCTGGAGCACGAAAGGGCCACCAGCAGTGCCCGGGCCCTGCTGGCCCAGGAGGCCGAACGGCGCCGTATCGCGCAGGAACTCCACGACGAGGTCGGCCAGAGCATGACCGCGATCCTGCTGGAGCTCAAGCGCGCCTCGGACGAGGCACCGCAGCCGCTGCGCGAGCAGTTGCACGACGTGCAGGAGATCACCCGGGAAAGCCTGGACGAGGTGCGCCGCCTGGCCCGCCGGCTGCGGCCCGGAGTGCTGGACGACCTGGGCCTGGTCAGCGCGCTGATCTCGCTCACCGAGGACTTCGCCACCCACACCGGGTTGCAGGTCACCCGCCGTTTCGATGCCGATCTGCCGGCCCTGGGGCCGGAGACGGAACTGGTCCTTTACCGCGTCGCCCAGGAGTCGATGACCAACGTCGCCCGGCACGCGGACGCCACACAGGTCAGCGTCGCCCTGCGCCACACCGACGACCACGTCGTGCTGGCCGTCACCGACGACGGCTGCGGCATCGAGGCCCCCCGAGAAGGCGCCGGCATCCGCGGCATGCGCGAGCGGGCCCTGCTCATCGGCGGCAGTCTCGAGATCACCCCGGCACCCGACACCGGCACCCGGGTCCAGCTCACCGCTCCCGTATCCAGGAAGCAGCCCTGACCATGTCCGAAGCGACCACGACCACCACGACGGGAGCGAGCACGATCCGCATCCTGCTCGCCGACGACCATGCGCTGGTGCGCCGGGGGGTGCGGCTCATCCTCGACCGGGAACCGGACCTCGAAGTGGTCGCCGAGGCCGGGGACGGCGCCGAGGCCATCGAGATGGCCCGCACCTGCGAGGTCGACCTGGCCGTGCTGGACATCGCCATGCCGCGTCTGACCGGCCTCCAGGCCGCCCGTGAACTGGCCGCCCTCAAGCCGGGCCTGCGGATCATGATGCTGACGATGCACGACAACGAGCAGTACTTCTTCCAGGCCCTGAAGGCCGGCGCGAACGGGTACGTCCTGAAGTCCGTCGCCGACCGGGACCTGGTCGCCGCCTGCCGGGCCGCGATGCGCGACGAGCCCTTCCTGTATCCGGGCGCGGTCACCGCCCTGATCCGCAACTACCTCGACCGGGCCCGCCACGGTGAGGAGACGCCCGACCAGATCCTCACCCCCCGCGAGGAAGAGGTCCTCAAGCTGGTGGCCGAGGGGCACTCGTCCAAGGAGATCGCCGACCTGCTGTTCATCAGCATCAAGACCGTCCAGCGGCACCGCGCCAACCTGCTCCAGAAACTCGGCCTGCGCGACCGCCTGGAACTGACGCGGTACGCCATCCGCGCCGGCCTGATCGAAGCCTGAACCGCGGCCCGAGCCGCGCACCACGTTCTGGAAAGGGGGACGGTGCATGCACCGCACGGCGCGCACCGCCCCCGGCACCGGCAGCGCCCGGCCCCGCATCGCGATCCTGGCGGCCGTCGTCCTGGTCCTGCTGGCCGCGCTCGGCATCGCCGGCCCGCCGCCCGGCACCTCGGGCGAGCCCGTGGTCGGCACGGTGGCAGCGGCCGGCCGGGACGGGCCGCACGGTCCGTGCGTCGGCGACGTGTGCGGCACGGTGTGGGCGGGCGGTCCGTGTGCCGATGACGGATGCGGCACCGTCTGCGTCAACGATCCGTGCGTCGGCGACGCGTGCGGCACGGTGTGGGCGGGCGGTCCGCGTGCCGACGACGGATGCGGCACCGTCCGCGCCGTCCGGGCGGCACCCCGCCAGGAGCCGTACGGCGAGCTTCCCGCCCCGCGCGGGCACCTCGCCGCCCGCGCCCCCGGCACTGACGTCACCCCCGCCGACAGTGCCGCACGGCTCCCTGAACCGGCCGTGCACACCCCCTCCTCGGCCCTTCACGCGCCCGGTGACCGCGGGCGGGCGCCCCCTGCGACCTCCGGCATCTGACACCCACTTTCCCGCTCCTCGACAGCTACCCCGGGCCCGCCACGCCCGCGTGGCTGTGGCGCGCCTGCCGGAGGCCCCCTTGAACCGTTCCGTGCGCGTGAGGGCGCTGCTCGCCCTCGCCGTGATCGCCCTCTCCCTGTACATCGCCGTCACCGTGCCGGTCCGCCTCGGACTGGACCTGCGCGGCGGGACGCAGCTCGTGCTGCAGACCCGCTCCACGCCAACCACCGACGCCGGCCCTGAGGCCACCGACCGCACCCTGGAGGTGCTGCGCGGCCGCATCGACGGGCTCGGCGTCGCCGAACCCACCCTCGTCCGCTCCGGCGAGAACCGGATCATCGTCGAACTGCCCGGTGTGCAGGACCCGAAGCGGGCGGCCGACGTCCTCGGCCGTACCGCGCAGCTCACCTTCCACCCGGTGCTCGGCACTGCCGACCGCACCGACGAGGCCTCCCGGCCGCTGCCGAAGCGGCCCCGGGAACACGTCCTGCCCGACGAGGCCGGTACGCCGCTGCGCCTCGGGGCCGCGGCCCTGACCGGCGAGGACGTCAAGGAGGCCGCCGCCCGTTTCGACCAGCAGGGCGGAGCCGGGTGGCACGTCACGGTCGACTTCGAGGGTGACGGCCGCGCCGGCTGGGCCCGGCTGACCGGCGAGGCCGCCTGCCACCCGGCGGGCGACCCGGCGCGGCGGGTGGCCATCGTCCTCGACGACAAGGTCATCTCCTCGCCGCAGGTCGACCCGTCCGTCGCCTGCCGCACCGGCATCCGCGACGGTGCCACACAGATCACGGGCTCCTTCGGCCCGGAGGAGGCCCGCGAACTCTCCCTGCTCGTCAACGGCGGTGCCCTGCCCGTGCCCGTCGAGACCGTCGAGCAGCGCACCGTCGGCCCGACCCTCGGGGCGCAGGCCATCACCGCGAGCGCCTGGGCGGCGGTCATCGGCACCGCGCTGACCTCACTTTTCATCATCGGCGTCTACCGGCTGATGGGCGTGCTGGCCGCTGTCGGCCTGGTCTGCTATGGCCTCGTCTCCTACGCCGCCCTGGCCGTGCTCGGCGCCACCCTCACCCTGCCGGGTCTGGCCGGTTTCGTCCTGGCGATCGGCATGGCCGTGGACGCCAACGTGCTGGTCTTCGAACGGGCACGCGAGGAGTACGCGGCCCGCCGCCGGCCCAGTACGCGCTCGGCACTGTCGGCCGGGTTCCGCAACGCCTTCAGCGCGATCGCCGACTCCAACATCACCACGCTGATCGCGGCCGCACTGCTGTTCTTCCTCGCCTCCGGACCGGTGCGGGGCTTCGGCGTCACCCTGGGCATCGGTGTGCTCGCCTCCATGTTCAGCGCCCTGGTGATCACCCGCGCGCTCGCCGAGATGGCCGTGAGCCGTCCCCGGGTGCGCCGCCGCCCCCGGCTCACCGGCGTCGCCACCACCGGCGCGGTCCGCGACCGTCTCACCCGCCGCAACCCCCGGCTGATGCGCCGGCCCCACCGCTGGCTGGCCGTGTCGGCCGCCGCTCTGGTCCTGGCCGGCTCGGGCATCGCGGTGCGCGGCATCGACCTCGGTGTGGAGTTCACCGGCGGCCGCCTGATCGAGTACGCCACCACCGGCCCCGTCGACCCCGACCGGGTCCGCACCGCCCTCGCCGACGCCGGGTTCCCCCGGGCCGTCGTCCAGTCGTCCGGCGAAACGGGCCTGACCGTGCGCACCGATCCGCTGACCAACGCCGAGGAGACCGAGGTCACCGGTGCCGTGCGCGACCTCGCGGGCCGGGCGGACAAGGTCCGCGACGAACTGGTCGGCCCCAGCCTGGGCGAGGAGCTGCGCCAGGGTGCCCTGATCGCGCTCGCCGTGGCTCTGGGCGCCCAGTTCGTCTACCTCGCGGCACGCTTCCGGTGGGTGTTCGGCACGGCGGCGGTCGTCGCCCTCGCCCACGACGTGGTGATCCTCGTCGGCGTCTTCGCCTGGCTCGGCAAGCCCGTCGACGGCGTGTTCCTGGCGGCCCTGCTCACCGTCATCGGGTACTCGGTCAACGACTCCGTGGTCCTCTTCGACCGCGTCAGGGAACTCGCCCGCAGGACTCCCGGGACCTCGCTGCCCGGCATCACCGACCAGGCCATCGTGCAGACCTTGCCCCGGACCGTGAACACGGGCATGGGCGCCGCGTTCATCCTCACGGCCCTCGCCGTGCTCGGCGGGTCTTCCCTCACCGACTTCGCCCTGGCCCTGCTCATCGGCCTCGTGGTGGGTACGTACTCCTCCGTCCTCACCGCCGCCCCCGTCGCGGTCCGGCTCCACCGTCGCCGCCCGCCCCGACAGCCGTCCCGCCGCACCTGACCCGGCCGGGGGACCGGAGATGCGGTGAGGCGGGTGAGCCGCTTGCCGCTCACCCGCCTTCCCTCGTCCATCCGCGGCGCCGTGTCAGTGCGGCTGCCGCTCGCCGTGGTAGCGCTGGGCGAGCCGGGCGAGGGCGACCGCGCCGAGCAGGAGACCGAAGTCGCGCAGCGCGACGTCGTAGTACCCCGGGATGGTCAGCAGGTTGACGATGATGCCGGCCAGCCAGCCGGCCACCAGCCAGCCCCCGAAGCGCGGGGCGAGAGCGACGGCGAGACCGGCGACGATCTCGATGACACCCACGGCGTACATGGCTGCCTGGGCGCTGCCAGGGACGATGTCGTTGATCCACGGCGCGAGGTAGGTGGGCCAGTCCACGAGCAGGTTGGCGAACTTGTCCAGCCCGAACAGGATCGGCGCCACCGTGAACCCGACGCGCAGGATGACGAACGCCTGGTAGCCGGGGTCGCCGAGTGCGGTCCGCCGGGACGCGACGGACGGGGAGGGGTGGGTTGTGGACGTCATGACGCACCGTTCCTTCTATCGACAACTCTCATCACCAATAGAAGCGCGGGCGGTTTCTTTAGTCAATGCCTGTGGGTTTTACACTGGTGTTCGTGGACCACCCGAAAGAAGCACCCCACCCCGACGTATCCGCCGTCGCCGCCCTGGACGAGCCGACCCGCCGGCGGCTGTACGACCACGTCGTGCGCCAGCCGGGACCCGTCAGCCGCGACGAAGCCGCCGCCGCCCTCGGCCTGGCGCGCCAGACCGCCGCCTTCCACCTCGACCGCCTGGCCGGCGAAGCACTCCTCGATGTCGTCTACGAACGGCGCAGCGGCCGCACCGGCCCGGGAGCGGGCCGGCCGGCCAAGCTCTACAAGCGCTCCGCCAAGCAGGTCACCGTCAGCCTGCCCGAGCGGAACTACGAGCTGGCCGGACGGCTCCTCGCCCAGGCCCTGGAGGAATCCGAGGCCACGGGCGAACCGGTCCGCGCCGTCCTGCACCGAAAGGCCCACCACCTCGGCGCCCGGCTCGCCGGGCAGGGCGGCCCGGACGTGTTCGAGCTTCTGGAGCGGTACGGGTTCGAGCCCCGCCACGACGGCGACGCCATCGTCCTGGGCAACTGCCCCTTCCACGCGCTCGCCCGCGAACACACCCAGACGGTGTGCGGCATGAACCTCCACCTGCTCCGGGGCGTCCTCGAAGGGCTCCAGGACAGCAGCCGCCACGCATGCCTGGCGCCCAGCCCCGGCCACTGCTGTGTCCGTCTGGAGCCGGCTTCCTCCCCGCCCGCGACCGCGAGTCCCTGACCCACCACTCGCCGCCCGCCATCCCCTTTTCCCCTCACCCGAGAGGTACGTCATGGATCTCGCCGGATCGATCAACGCCCACCCGTCGCGCACCGCCGACCTGCCCGCCCCCTCCGCGAGCATCCCCCGCCCGCAGACACCGCCATCCACCGCCGGCCCGCTGCGCGTCGTGCACGACACCGACGGCATAGACCTGGCCGAAGCCGAACGCGCCGCCGCAGACTTCCTCGCCGCGCTCGGCATCGACACCGGCACCGAAAGCCTGCGCGGCACCCCCGGCCGCATGGCCCGCGCCTACGCCGAACTGTTCAGCCCCCGCCCCTTCGACCTGACGACCTTCCCCAACGACGAGGGCTACGACGAACTCGTGCTGGCCCGCAGCATCCCGGTGCGCTCGGTGTGCGAGCACCATCTGCTGCCCTTCACCGGCACCGCCCACGTCGGCTATCTCCCCGGCCATCGCATCCTCGGCCTGTCCAAACTGGCCCGCGTGGTCGAGCACTTCGCCTGCCGGCCCCAGGTCCAGGAACGCCTGACCAAGCAGGTCGCCGACTGGCTCCAGGCCCATCTCGAACCCAAGGGCGTCGGCGTCGTGATCGAAGCCGAGCACAGCTGCATGACCCTGCGCGGCGTCCAGGCCACGGGCTCCAGCACGCTCACCTCCACCCTCCTCGGCACACTCCGCCACGACGCCCGCTCACGCGCCGAGTTCCTCTCCCTGACCGGGCTGCAGTCCTGAAGCGCGGTGTGCTCGCATCCGCTCCGGTCAGCCGGTGCGGCGCGAGCGGGTCAGGACCAGCCGGCCGAGGGCCGTGGCGATCAGCCCCACCAGCATCGCCACATAGGACCCGCCCAGCCCGTTGCCGGTGCCGAGACCACCGTCGGCGGTGGCCGCGACCAGCCCGCCGAGGGCCATGCCGATCAGTCCCGCGACCATGGCCGCCCTGGCCACGAGAGATGGGTTGACGGAGCCGAGACGGCCGGCCGGGCGGGCCAGGGCCAGCCCGGCGAGGACGAGGCCGGCCAGCCCCAGCAGCGCGCCCGTGGTGGCTCCGAGGCGCCCGAGACCGAAGTCGTGGACACCGGCGGCGAACAGGTGGCGAGCGGACATCGAGATGCTCCTTCTCTTCCCGTGACTGGATGTCGTTCGAGCATGTCCGCCGGCCCGAGCCCCGGTCGTCCGGCGGGCGCGGACACTTCGCACTACCGCCGACGCCCCACCGGCCTACCGCGGAAGCCGCAGAAGGCACACAGGTACTGCGTCCGCGGTAGCAAGCCACTCGTCCACGAAGCGGACTCGCCGGGTGCGGCAGCCGGTTAGGGTGCGCGCATGAGTGCAGGTGAGGCCGGCGTCCGGGCCCTTGTCGGAGACTGGGTCATCGCCGTGGGTGTGGCGGCGGCGCTGCTGGTCACGGGAGTGTCCGGGCAACCCTCCGCGACGGACCGGGACCTGCTCGGGTACGCGCTCCTGTCGGCCGGCGGGCTGGCCCTGGCCGCGCGCCGCCGGGCTCCGGTCGCCGTCCTGGCCGTCACCGGGCTGTGCGCGGTGGCGTATCAGGCGACCGGCTTCGATGTCCCCCTCGTCGCCTACCTGTTCGCGGTGTACGCCGCCGTACGGGCGGGACACCGGGTCGCCACCGTCGCGGCGAGCCTGACCGTGCTGGCCGCTCTCCCGCTCGCGGCTCTCGCCTCCGGCCTCCACGACACGGGCGAGGCGTTCGCGCGGGCCCGGGGCGCCCTCGAAATCGCCTGGCTGATCGCGGCCGGGGCCGCCGGGGAGGCGCTGCGGCAGGCCGAGCGGCGGGCGGACGAGGCCGAGCGCACCCGGGAGGAGACCGCCCGGCGCCGCGCCGACGAGGAACGGCTGCGCATCGCGCGGGAACTGCACGATTCGCTGACCCATCAGATCTCGGTCATCAAGGTGCAGGCCGACGTGGCCGTCCACGTGGCCCGCAGACGAGGCGAAGAGGTGTCGGAGGCGCTGCTGGCGATCCAGGAGGCCGGACGCGAGGCGGCCCGGGAACTGCGCGTGACACTGGAAGCGCTGCGCGACGACGACACGGCCCCGCCGCGCGGCCTCGACGACGTACCCGAACTGGTGGAACGAGCCGGCAGAACCGGCCTGAAGGCGACCCTGACGATCGAGGGGCGGCGGCACGACGTGCCGGCCGCGGTGGGCCGGACCGTCTACCGGATCGTTCAGGAGTCGCTGACCAACATCGCCCGGCACGCCGACGCCGGCACGGCCTCGGTCCGCATCGACTGCCGCCCGGACGCCCTCGCCCTGCGCATCGACGACGACGGCAAGGCCACACCGGCCGTCGCACCGAGGCCCGGCGTCGGGCTGCAGGGCATGCGCGAGCGCGTCACGGCCCTCGGTGGCCGGCTGCGGGCGGAGCCGCGCGGCGAGGGCGGCTTCACCGTCCAGGCCGAACTCCCCCTGGACGGGGCGTCATGATCCGAGTCCTGCTCGTCGACGACCAGCCGCTCATCCGCAGCGGATTCCGCGCACTCCTCGACCTGGAGGACGACATCGAGGTGGTGGCGGAGGCCGCCGACGGCGCCGAGGGCCTGGAACTCGCCGGAGAGCACCTGCCCGATGTCGCGCTCATCGACATCCAGATGCCCGTCGTCGACGGCATCGAGGCGACCCGGCGCATCGCCGCGGACCCGTCCCTGGCCGGGGTGCACGTCGTCATCCTGACCAACTACGGCCTCGACGAGTACGTGTTCGACGCGCTACGCGCCGGCGCTGCCGGATTCCTGGTCAAGGACATCGTGCCGGAGGACTTCCTGCACGCCGTACGCGTCGCGGCACGCGGCGACGCCCTGCTCGCCCCCTCGATCACCCGCAAGCTGATCAACCGGTACGTCACCCAGCCGCTCCCCACCCACGCCGGCACGGCGCTGGAGGAGCTGACCGGCCGCGAACGCGAAGCCGTCGCCCTGGTCGCGCGGGGCCTGTCCAACGACGAGATCGCCGACCGTCTGGTGATCAGCCCGCTCACCGCGAAGACCCACATCAACCGGGCCATGACCAAGCTCCACGCCCGGGACCGGGCCCAACTCGTGGTCCTCGCCTACGAATCCGGACTGGTGGCCCCACGCGACTCCTGACACCGACACCGGCGGCCCGTCACCGGGTTTCGCCGGACCCCTCCACCCTCGGCGGGCTACTGTACGAACACGCCGCGCTGCTCTCGGTCAACCGAGGAGGAAACTGTGTCATCGCCCTGCGGCCCCGAACACGCTCCCGCCGGAGACGTGGGCGCGGCACTCATGATGATCGACTCTCGGCTCAAGGCCATCCACGACGGCAGGTCCCAGACCGACGCCGAGCAACAGGCGCTGACCGACCAGTTCGCCGCCTCCTTGGGCCCGCGCGGGGTCGACGACATCCTGGACGGCGCGTGCACGCTGATCTACATGTTCATGCAGTGGCTGCGGATGGCCTACGAGGAGCACGGCAAGGACGTCATCGAGTGCGTGGTGCCCAACCTCGTGGCCACGATGCGCATGATGCCCAGGAGCGTCCGTCCCGAAGCCATCCCCACCATGGCCGGCCTGCTCGTCGCGGCAGGGACCGGCCTGAGCCCCAGCCTGTGGCGCAAGCAGTACGGAGACTGGACCATGGACGAGATGAACCCCCTGGAAGCCACTGCCTTCCTGCTCGCGGAGCACATCAACCGACTCACCGACGACTGCGACTTCGCCACCCGCATGATCACTGAAGCCCTGACCAGGGCGGACGAAGCCTGAGGCGATTCACAACAGGACCACGCAGCCGCGCCGCTCCAGCTCGGCGAGCAAAGCCGGGGAGGGCGTGCAGGGGTTCCAGCGCAGATCCAGCTTCTCCAGCGCGGGCATCCGGGCGACCCGGTCCGGCAGCCGGACGATGCGGTTGCCGCGCAGGTCGAGCTGACGGAGCCGGGGCAGGCACGTCAGGGGCTCCGGCACCTCGTCGAGCGCGTTCTCCCGCAGGTCCAGGTGCCGTAGCTCGCCCAGTTCGGCGACCGAGGCCGGCAGACTGGTCAGCTTGTTCCCCCGGAGCCAGAGTTCGCGCAGCTTGCGCAGGGACCCGATACCGGCGGGCAATGTAGTCAACAGGCTGTGCTGGGCCCGGAGTTCGACCAGCTCCGCCATGCGGTCGATGGTTTCGGGCAAGGCGGTGAGAGGGTTCTCCCCGACATTGAGATAGCGCAGCCGTGTCAGGTTCCCCAGAGTGTCAGGCAGTTGGGACAGGCGGTTGTCGTGCAGATAGAGGCAGCCGCTGAGTTCGGTCAGGTCGCCGAGAGCGTCTGGAACCGAGGTGAGCTTGTTGTGGCCGAGGTCCAGGGTCGTGAGCCGGCGCAGTAGCCCGATCTCGGAGGGCAGATCGGTGAGCCCGTTGTCCGCCAGAATCAGCACCTCCAGTTCGGTTCGTCGCCAGACCGACGCGGGCACTTCACCGAGCTGGTGACGCCAGAGGCTGAGCGTGGTGGGTGAGGGCTGCACGGCGTCGACGCTACCGCGTCCTCCCCGAGCCCCGACAGCTACGGCACCACACCCATTCCGACCTGTAACCGCCCTTCATCACGGAGTACTCCCGAGTCAGCGTCCTCCCCCTGCCTCGGCAGTTGAGGCACGCGTCGGGAGGGAGGGGCCGAGCGTACTCACAGATCGACCAGAGGACACCGACGACGATGATGAAAACGACCCAACCATCCATGACTCCTGCGTAGGCGGCCTCGTACCCGCTGCCAAGCCTCTGCCCCGAGGCGCGAGTGGTGTTGCACAGGCGCGCGGAGGCTCAACCGGCGTGGCGGATCCGGAAGCGATCGGGATTCGCCGGGTCTCGGTCCACGACTTGGATCGGTGGCACGGCCCATTGCCACACATCGATGCCTGGTACGCGCGAGAACCGGATCTGACCGCGGGTGCCTGCCACGTTCACGCGTGGCCAGGACGCGGCCGTGCGTGCCCGGTCCGTGCCGTGCGTACGCAGCAGGTCGGCGAGGACGGCGATCGTGTCGTAGCCCTCGAAGGCCACGAAGGAGGGCGCTGCGGCCAGGCGTTCGCGGAGGGTCGTCTCGACTCGTGTGCCGACCGGCCCGAGGCGCTCGGGCCGGTAGCGCAGGAACGGGACCGCGGCGCCGTCGTCGCCCAGCAACGTCGCCCATTCCGCGAACTCCGGCTGCCCGGCCGGGGCACCGATCGTCACCTCGGCGAGGCGCTGGTCGCGGCGGACGGACTGGACGATCGGCACGGCCGGCTCGGGGTGGCCGACCAGCAGGAGGAGGGCCGTCGCGCGATGACCGACGAGCTCGTCGCAGACGGCCGTGGGGGTGAGCGTGCTCATGTCGAGCTCGATGACGGTGCCGCCGCGCGGAGTGAGGTAGTCCCGCAGAATGCGGGTTCCGGACGCCCAGTAGACACTCGGCTGGGTGGCTACGGCGATGCGGCTGTGGCCCGCAGCGAGGAGGAAGTCCGCGTAGAACTGCCAGCCGCGGGACTGCGGCGGGGAGAGACGCGCGACCCATTGCGTCGGCTGTTCGGTGAGCGCGTCGAGAACCGCTGACGAGCAGAGGAACGGCAGCCCGAGCGCGTCCGCCCTGGCGGCAGCGGCGCGGGCGACGACGCTGTGATACTCCCCGGCCAGCGCGGCCACGCCCAGGCCGGCCAACTCGTCCACGGCCGCCGCGGCCCTCTGCGGATCGGCCGCGGTGTCCCGGACCACCAGTTCGAGGGGCCTTCCGGCGATCCCGCCCGCGTCATTGACCTCACCCACGGCCAGCTCGAGCCCGGCGAGCAGGTGCCGGCCGGCCTCGACCCAGCCGGGCCGGGTCAGCGGAACGAGAGCGCCGATCCGGACGGCTGATCCGTCAGTCCGCTCCGCTCCAGGGGGCCATGGCGGCGTGTTCATGGGTGGGCGCCTCCCGCGCGACGATTCCGTTGCCGTCCGACGCCGGGAAACCTACATCACGAAAGTCCAGACGGTAGGCCGCCGCCGGGACTTCACTTGCCGACGAGGCGCATGTGCTGGTCGTTGTAGCGGTCGCCGGGGATCGGAGCGATCCAGGGCCGCCGGGCGAGGAGCCAGGACAGGGCGACCTGCCCGGACGTGGCGTTCCTGGCCCGCGCGAGCGTGGCGACGTGGTCGACCAGAGCCCGGTCGGCGGCGAGGTTGTCCTGCTCGAACCGCGGGATGCCGGCGCGGATGTCGCCCTCGAGGCGTCGGCGACCCGCTCGATCTGTTCGGGCCGGCTGCCGAGTCCGACCGGTGTGCCGTCCTCGATGCGCCAGCTGAACCTGGTGGCGATGACGACCCGGTCGCGCACCGGCGCGAGCGCCTCACCCACGAGTTCTTCGTTGACGTAGGGGCCGCGAAAGACGGTGAACGAAGGACTGCGGCCGAGGACGCTGTTCAGCCGCGGTCGGCGGCGGCGGACGCGTCCTCGGTGGACGCCCACGCGGCCAGCAGTTGCAGCGCGTCGTGGGCCTCGGTGGCAGGCTCGGCGGAGTAGGCGGTCAGGGTCAGGCCCGGCTGCGAGGGCAGCTCCATCGCGTCGAAGTCGAGGGTGATCTCGCCGATGGCCGGATGACGGAAGGCCTTGCGGCCGGTGTGGTGCAGGCGCACATTGTGCTTGGCCCAGGCGGTGCGGAACTCCTCGCTGCGGGTGACGAGTTCACCGATCAGCCCGGTCAGGTCGGTGTCGCCGGGAGCCCGTCCGGCCTCCGTGCGCAGCAGGGACACCGTGGTGTTCAGGGACGCCTCCCAGTCGGGGAAGAAGTCCCTGCCCGCGGGGTTCAGGAACTGGAAGCGGGCGATGTTGACCGTCTGAACCCCGTGATCGGCGAACAGGGGCGCGTACAGCGCGCGCCCCAGACGGTTGACGGCGAGGATGTCCAGGCGGCCGTTGCGGATGAAGGCCGGGGAGTCCGTCATGGAGTCCAGGACACGCAGCACACTGTCCGGCAGCGGGCCGCGGGCGCGGTTCGTGCGGCGGGCGGGACGTCTGGCGACGGCGCGGGCCAGGTCGTACAGGTGGGCGCGCTCGGCGTCATCCAGCCGCAGGGCGTTCGCGACGGCGTCGAGGACCTCCTCGGACGCCCCGGCGAGGTGACCGCGTTCCAGACGGACGTAGTAGTCGACGCTGACCCCGGCGAGCAGCGCGACCTCCTCACGCCGCAGCCCCGGCACGCGCCGGTTGCCTCCGTAGGCGGGCAGACCGGCCTGCTGCGGGGTGATCTTCGCGCGCCGGGAGGCGAGGAACCCGCGGATGTCGCTCTCGGTACTCACGCGTTCCAGGCTAGGACGGCCGGCCCGGATGAGGGGGGTCCTGTCAGTACCTGGAACGACCGTGCCTTCCCCACCCAGCTGACCTGCGGTTTCCTCGAAGACGGCGGATCCCGTGGATCCACCGGAACGTACGCGAAGTCATCACAGGGAGTCATGAGATGCCGAAGCAGTCCGCACCTCAGGAGCTGGCCCGGATCGCGCCGAAGCTCGTCGAGGTCACCGACGACGTGCTCTTCGGCGACGTGTGGGAACGCGCCGAGCTGTCCCCGCGGGACCGGAGCCTGGTGACGGTGAGCGTGCTGGCCGCGCTGTACCGCAGCGAGCAGTTGCCCTACCACCTGGGTGTCGCGCTGGAGAACGGGCTCACGGTGGAAGAGCTGTCCGAGGCGATCACGCACCTGGCCTTCTACGCCGGCTGGCCCAACGCCATGACCGCCGTCACCCAGCTGAAGAAGATCACCGACGAGCGCGCCTCCTGACGCCCGAGCCGCCCGGCCCGCCCGCACCCCGCCACCTCTTCGGAGCAAGGAAAACAGTCGTGGAACACATCACGGAAACCCCCACCGTCACAGCCCCGGCCGAGCGCTTCACGGGCGAGGTCTACCTGAACATGATCGAGGCGCCCGCCGATCCGGCCCGCCTGGCGTCCGCGCTGGTGCGCTTCACCCCCGGTGCCCGGACGAACTGGCACTCCCACGCCAAGGGCCAGGTCCTGTACGTCACCGACGGCGTCGGCCTGGTCGGCACCCGCGACGGCGACGTGGTGCGGATCACCGCCGGCGAGACCGTCAAGTGCCCGCCCGGCGAGGAGCACTGGCACGGCGCCACGGACACCACCCTCATGGCCCACATCGCCATGGTCGTCGGCGACGGGAGCGGCGACGGCACGAGCTGGCTGGAGCCCGTCACCGACGAGCAGTACACCGCCGCCCTGGCCGCCACCGGCAGGTGACACCACTGCAGACGTACCCCTGGGGGCCGTCAGTGTGCGTGTTGCCGACGTTGCCAGAACGTGTGCCCCGGCCAGCGCCGTTCCTGGCCGTAGGTCTCGGCGTGATGCCGCTCGTAGGCGTCCGTGATCCGCTCCAGGAACCGGGAGTAGTCCGCGAGGGCGGCAGGCCGCCCCGACAGGCACCGGTCGACGGTCAGGCCGGCGCGGGCTCCGGTGTGCAGGGCGTTGAGGATGCCCTGGGAGGAGAGCGGGTCGAAGGCGAGGGCGGCGTCTCCGGCGGCGATCCATCCGGGACCCGCAGCCGGGTCCAGGCGCAGCCCGTACGCCGCGGTCCAGCGTGGCACCGGGGCACAGGCCGGGTGGTAGCCGTCGAGGCGGGTGCGGACGTGGCGGGTGTCCCCGATCGCGTCGAGGAATCCCTCGGCGGTGCGCAGGGCGGAGTCGGTCAGGTCGGTGTCGGTGAGGTGTGCGACCAGTCGTCCGGCCGGCACCCTGGCCGTGTACCACCAGCCTCCGGGGACCGCCTCGACGAGCGTGCGGAGCTCGGTGTCCTCGCTGCGATGACCGGGCAGTCGACGTCCGAACAGGGCGTACGCGGCGACGAGCCGGTCCTGCTTGCGGCGCCGGCCCCGCCGGCGGCCGATCACGGCGCGACGGCCGGTGGCGTCCACGAGCCACTCGCAGCGCTCCTCGCCGAGCCGGCCCCCTGCGCGGATCAGTACGCGCCGGTCGCCCGCGTGCGTGCGATGCGGTACGGCCTCGGCCCGGCGCACCTCGGCACCTGCGGCTTCCGCGGACCTGCGCAGAAACGCGTCGAACCGGGTCCGGTCGAGGTGCCAGCCGTGTCCGTGCGGGTCGTGGAGGTGGCTGTGGCCATGGAGCGTCTCCGAGCCCCAGGAGGCGTAGGTCCCCACGCACCGCAGATGAGGGGCCGCCGCGAACTCGGGCCACAAGCCCAGATCGTGCAGCAGCGGCCTGGCTGCGGGCGGCAGGGTCTCCCCGATCCGGAACGGGGCTGACCCGGGACCGCACGTGCTCTTGTCGACGAGCAGGACACGGCGCCCGGCCCGCGCCAGTACCAGGGCCGCGACGGCACCCGCAGGACCGCCTCCGGCCACGATCACCTCGTAGGTCACCGATCGTCCGGGAAGCGCGCGACCTTCTCGAAGTAGCCTGCCATCACCTGCTCGTGGGGGACGTCCGTCCGGGCGAGGGCCGCGGCCAGGGCGCCGCCGTTCAGTGCCGGGTCCGCCGCCTCCGGCACGTGCAGGCACCGCAGGTTCCGCAGAGCGGGCGGAGGCTGCTCGGGACGGAAGCCCACCGCGGACTCCACGAACATCGTCGCGGGCAGCTCGGGGTCGTCGGCGGCCCCCGTGCGCCGTTCCACGAGGCCCAGTTTGCCGAAGTCCTTGACCATGGCGTTCATCTGCTCGATGCGGTCCGGGGGCAGCCACCTGTCCCACACGGCCCGGCGCTCGAAGGCGGCCCGCCGCTCCTCGGCCGGGCTGCCGGGGTCGACCGCCGTCTCGTAGTCCTGCTCCGTCAGGACGTGGTTGGGCACGCGCGCGGGCCAGAAGGTGGGCAGGTAGGGGTCGTAGCGCGGGCCGTACCCGAGGTAGTAACCGGAGCGGCAGCGGGCGGTGTCGGTCTGCCAGGGCACCGCCATCCACCGCGTCAGGTCGCCCGGGCCCTGCGCGTACAGCGGGCCGTCGACGCCGAGGGCCGTCTGCGGAGTCAGCACCTGGCCGAAGTCGGATTCGGGGATGCCGGGATCGCGGTGCCGCACCCGGAAGGGGGCCGAGTACAGCGTGCTGTGTCGCATCGGCCAGGACATCTCGCACCCCGGGTGGAACGCGTCGGCCAGACAGAACGACAGGGCCGCGCGGTCGAGCATGCCCGGCCGGTCTGCCAGTGGCACCTCGTCGAGGCCGGCGGGCGGTACCGCCGAAGTGTCATAGTCGGAGTCGAAGTCCCCGGCGGCCCACCGGGCCAGAGACCGGTACTGCAACGACGACAGCGTCAGGTGCTGCCGTGCGGAGACCGGCCGCACGCTCATCGAGTCGCCGTAGAGCGGCGGCCACGGCACGGGCGAGAGCCCGTCACGGTCGAGGTCCCGCATCGTGGCCCAGACCTGCTGGCGCAGCTCCGCGTTGCGGGGCCCGGGGTCCGCCAGCCGGGCGAGCCGCCCCGGCGCCAGGAAATGCTCACGGCCGCCGTGCCCGAACAGCGCGGCGATGCCGCGATTGACCCACTGCAGATCGCACAGGCGCCGCAGGATCGGCAGGACGTCACGGGTGAACGAAACGTTCTCCGGGGGCGGCAGAGTTCCGCAGGAGACGAAGACGTCGCGCATCAGGTCGTACATCGTGCGCACGGACTTCAGCTCCGGCGCGAAGTTCGGTGGTGCCACCACCACCCAGGCCGGTTCGACGGGCACGGAGCGGCCGTCGACGCGCACGCGCGCGGTCACCGGGCCGTCGGAGACGTCGTCGTGCCAGCCGTCGTTGTTGGCGAAGTGCGTGGCCTGAGCGTGGTCCACCGAGGCCGAGACGCCGTGCCCGCCGAGGAACACCAGCCGGCCGGCGCCGTCCGTGCGCACCTCACCCAGGTGAACGGGCTTCCCGAGGAAGCAGCCCGTGTCGAACCGGTACTCGGGCCGGCCCGCGCGGTCCCGGCCGCGGATCGAGCGCGGACCCGGGTCGATGACCAGCCGGCCACGCTCCTCGGCGGGCACCTTGGGATTGCGGGGCGTACTGGCGGGCGCGGCGGCCGCCTCGGGGATGTCCAGGGCCAGCTGGAACTGGTACCAGGCGGCCTTCTTGTTGGCCACGTGCACGGTCCACCGGATGTCCGCGTTGTCCGCGGTCAGCTCGGCGACCGGCTCCCCGGCGGCGTTGTAGCCATAGACACGGAAGCGTGCCGCCTGCCGCTTCAGGGCGCCGGTCGCGTCCTTGTACGACCCGGCGGGCAGTGGGGGAGGATCGTCCACCTCCGGCGCGAGGAAGAACTCCTCCGCGCTGTCCCCGACCCGTGCGACACCGATGGCGGGATGGATCGCGGCCCGCACGATCCGGGTGTCACGCCCGTGGGGCTCGCCGGACGGCGGCCGTGCGGGACCGGGTTCCGCGACCGGAACGCCGTTCGCGTCGCGGCGCCGTGCGGCCGACGCCCGGTACACGACCTTGCGGGCCTCCGCGATGCTGCCGACCGGCTGGTGCTCGGCCAGGCAGTGCCAGGGGTTGTAGGCCAGGTTCTCGCCGTAGGCGTCCTGCCCGCGCGCCCGGACGTCCTGCTGATGCAGCGTCAGTCTCGCCACGCGCACCGGGGGGCTCAGCGATTCCTCCCAGCGTACGGTGGCACGGTCCAGGGGCATCCGGTCCGGGTCCGTGCGGAACTGCACCATCAGGTCGAAGGCCGCCTCACCCGCGGCCAGCCGGTGCCGCAGGTCGCCCCGGAAGAAGGAGGGGTCCTCGTCCGGGGGCACCGCCTGCGGATCACCGGGCGGGCAGGAGACCGGGACGAGCACGTACTTCACATGGCGGTCGGGCCCGAACGCGTACGGCAGCACGCCCCAGTACCTGGCCGTCAGCGCGCTCTCCTCGGGCTTGCGCATGGCCTGCAGAATGGCGCGGGTCACCGGGTGCGCGTTCTGGTACGCGATCGGGTCCTGCTGGAACTCGCACATGTCCCGGGCGGTGTCGACGAAGAACACGTCGTGGTTCTGGAGCACGAGATCCTGGGTGTCCGCCCGGCCCTCGTCCTGAAGCAGCTTCGGGCCGGGAACGCCGAACAGCTTGATGCCCATCCCGAGGGTCCGGCGGAAGTCCGGACGGTCCGGCAGGGTGTCGCTGGAGAAACGGACCCAGGCGGTCAGACCGCCCGGCTGGTCCCGGGCGGCCCCGAGGAAGCCGATGCACAGGTCCGGCGGCAGGTCAGGGGCGACCGTGAGCACCCCCCGGGCGGTGCCGTGGTACTTGACGAAGACCGGGCGCAGCACCGGTTCCTGCCCCTGGGCGATCCGCTGCCCCATGCGCTTGTCCACGAATTCGGCCACGATGCCGGCGATCGGCTCGGCCGCGCAGTCGGGCAGGGCATGCGACGAGTTCTGCTGGGGGTCGGCTGTCCCGGTCATGGGCGCGCTCTCCTGCTGGTCGAGCTGATTCGGCGTTCCCTGCTCATAGGTGGAACAAGACCGGGAAAAATATGCCTAAGTCGCTCGTTCGGCGGAGCCTACGCGTCAGCTTCGACCCAGGTCAGACCGTCCTCCGACGCCACCAGTCCGCCGGGGCGCAGCGGTGCCTCGGGCTCCAACGGGCCGCCGAACAGGCCGCGCTCCTGGAGGACGGTCCCCTCCTGGAACACCTGCCGGAAGGTCTCGGACTCGTAGAGGGGATTGCGCAGGTCGTCGGCGTCGGGGAGGCGGCGCACGGCTCGCTCGAAGTCGTCGGCGGCCGCGGTCAGCCGTTCGCCCGCCGGCCCGGCCCCGGTGAGCGACGCGTCGCCGGACGCCAGGCCGCCCACCAGCTCGACGAACGCCTCGAGTTCCGTCGTGCCGACGTTGGTGACCTTGCGTGCCTTCCAGAAGTACGACCGCTCGTCCTGGTGCAGGTCGTAGAAGGAGACCAGGAACTCGTGGAACAGGCCGTACTCGTGCCGGTAGCGGGCCTCGAACTCGGCGAACAGGCGGTTCTCGTCCGGGTTCCCGTCGAGGCAGCCGTTGATGGACCGGGCGGCGAGCAGCCCCCCGTAGGTCGCGAGGTGGACCCCGCTGGACAGCACCGGGTCGACGAAGCACGCCGCGTCCCCGACCAGTGCCATGCCGGGCCGCCACAGCTGCGACTTCCAGTACGACCAGTCCTTGCGGACGCGGACCTGGTCGTAGGGCCTCTGTGTGGCCTGCGGGACGCCGTCGAGGAAGCCGCGTACCTCCGGGCAGGCGTCGATCAGGCGGCGCCAGGCGGCCGCCGGGTCGCGCTGGATCGCCTCGGCGCTCTCGCGGGCGACCACGGCTCCGACGCTGGTCAGGTCGTCCCGGAGCGGGATGTACCAGAGCCAGCCCTCGTCGAAGGCGGCGCAGAAGATGTTGCCGTCGTTCGGTGCCGGGAGCCGCGCGCCGCCGGCGAAGTAGCCGAACACCGCGATGTTGCGGAAGAAGTCGGAGTGGATCCGCTTCCCGCCGACGTGCGGGTGGATCCTGCTGCCGTTGCCGGAGGCGTCCACGACGTACCGGGCGTCGGCCTCGCGGACCTCGCCGCCGGGCGCGGTCCAGCGCACCCCGCGGACCCGCTCCTGCGCGCCTTCGCCGGCGAGCACGCCGGTCACGCGGCAGCCCTCCCGTACGTCGACGCCGACCCGGCGGGCGTTGTCCAGGAGGATCGCGTCGAACCGGGACCGCTCGACCTGGTAGGCGAACGAGGTCGGGTCGGCCAGCCGGGGCGACAGGGCGAAGGAGAACTGCCAGGGGTCCCGGTTGCGACCCCAGCGGAACGTGCCGCCGCGCTTCGGCTTGAAGCCCGCACGCGCCATCTCGTCCTCGACGCCGAGGATCCGGCACACGCCGTGCACGGTGGAGGGCAGCAGGGACTCGCCGATCTGGTACCGGGGGAAGGTCTCCTTCTCGAGGAGGAGGACGCGATGGCCGCGCAGGGCGACGGCCGTCGAGACGGTGGCCCCGGCCGGGCCGCCGCCGACCACGATGACGTCGAAGTCCTGCGTGGACTTGGCCGAACTCACTGGCTCCCCTTGGTCGTTCGTGCGTCGAGCCAGGTGCGGATCGCCGTCGCGGTCGTCTCCGCGTGTTCCTGCATCATCGTCAGATGGTCGCCGGGGACGTCCACGACGTCGTGCGCCGCAGGCCAGGTCGTCCGCCAGTCGTCCGCGTCGGCGGCGGCCGCCATGGCGGGCGTGGGCCGCAGCGCGCGTACGAGGAGCGTGGGCGTGGCCACCGGCTCGGGGTCCCAGCCGAGGAAGATCCGGTTGTAGGCACCGATCGCCGCCAGGGCGCTGTCGTCGTCCCCGGTGAAGAAGGGCTGTCCGGTGTTCTGCCGCGGACTGTCCCGCGGTGGTGGGGCGGCCAGGGACAGCAGCCAGTCCTTGCCACTGTTGTCCGGCGTGATGTGGTAGGTGTCCAGCAGCACCAGGCCGGCCGGTGCCCGGCCCATGTTCTCCAACTCGTGGGCCACCAGGTGCGCCACGTTCCCGCCCGCCGACCGTCCTACGACCACGAAGGGCCCGTCCCCGACGTGCCGCAGCACGCTCTCGGCCTGCGTACGCGCCAGCGCGCCGCGGTTTTGCGGTACTGCGGCACCGGCGCCGATTCCGGGGTGCGGGAACTCCAGGACCTCCAGCTCGCCCTGGAAAGAGCGGTGGAAGCGGGGGAAGTCCCCGCCGTCCGACGCGAGCGACGGATGGTAGGCCGGGAAGTAGACGACCGTCGGCCTTCCGGAACCGGAGCGGCCGGGGGAGCGGCGGATCGGGGGCAGCGCGTGCTCGCGGCCCTGGGCGGCCGTGAAGGCGGGCAGCGCCCAGGAAGCGGTGACGAGCAGGTGCATCGCCGCCACCGGTTGTCCGGCGGCACTGACCGTCCGGAACAGCGAGGAGAGGGTGTACGCGGGCCGCTCGGGCCCCTTGGCCCCTGCGGCGTCGGCGGCTTCCGCGGTTCCGGGGGCGGCTGCGGCGGCCGGTTCGCCGTCCAGCAGGCCGAGCAGGTGGCGTGCCAGTTCCTCGGCCGTGCGGTGTTCGAACACCACCGCGGCCGACAGCCGGAGCTTCAGCGCCATGCTCAGCCGGTTGCGGATCTGCACGGCGGTGAGGGAGTCGAACCCCAGGTCGGCGAGGGACTTGCCGGCCGGGAGGGCGTCGGCGTGCGGGTAGCCGAGCACCGCGGCCACGTCGTCCCGCAGCAACTCCACGAGCGCCGGCTCCCGTTCGCCGGGAGGTATCGGGGCCAGCCGCTTCCGCCAGGCTCCCGGCTCCAGCATCTGTCCGGGCGACCCGGGGGAGCCCGAGGCCGTCGCCGCGGCGGGCGGCCGGTTCTGCCGGACGAGTCCGCGCAACGGCGCCGGCAGGTGCCCCGCTTCGATCCCGCCGGACCGGAGCGCCGCCCGGTCCAGCAGGATCGGCGCCAGGACCGGCTCCGTCGAGCGCAGCGCGGCGTCGAACAGGGCCAGGCCCTGCTGGGTGGACAGCGGCATCAGCACCTCACGTGCGTGTGGGCGCTGCCCCGCCGCCATGCCGCCGCTGTGCTCCCACGGGCCCCACGCCAGCGAGACCGCCGGACGTCCCTCGGCGGCGCGGCGGTGGGCGAGGGCATCGAGGAACGAGTTCGCGGCCGCGTAATTGCCCTGGCCCGCCCGGCCCAGCAGACCGGAGACGGAGGAGAACACCACGAACGCCGAAAGGCCCATGTCCCGCGTCAGTTCGTGCAGATTCCAGGCCGCGTCGGCCTTCGGCCGCAGCACGGCCGCCATCCGCTCGGGGGTCAGCGAGTCCAGTACGCCGTCGTCGAGCACCCCGGCGGCGTGCACCACAGCGGTCAGCGGCGGGTCGCAGCGCTTGACCACTTCGGCCAGCGCGGCGCGGTCGGCCGCGTCACAGGCGACGATATCGACCCGAGCTCCCCGTTCCGCCAGGCTCTCGCGCAGTTCGGCTGCTCCGGGTGTCTGCGGCCCACGGCGTCCGGTCAGCAGCAGATGCCGTACGCCGTGTTCGGCGACCAGATGACGTGCCAGCTCCGCGCCCAGCGCGCCGGTGCCTCCGGTGATCAGTACCGTGCCGTGCGTGTCGAAGGCAGCGGCCTCCGCGCCCGAGGCGACGTCGGCCGGGACCAGTCGCGGAACCGTCACCTGACCGTCCCGCACCCGGAGTTGTGGCTCGCCGCCGGCGACGGCCGACGGCAGCATCCGCAGGGACTCGGGCCGACCGTCGACATCCACCAGGACGACGCGACCGGGCAGCTCCGACTGCGCCGCGCGGACCAGTCCCCACACCGTCGCACCCGCCAGGTCCGGCACCGGCCCGGTGGCGTCCCGCGTGACCACGACCAGCCGGGCGCCCGCCGTGCCCGGGTCGTCCTGCCAGTCCTGGAGCGCCTTGAGTACTCGGCCGGTCAACTCGTGCGTGGCCGACAGCGGATCTGAGCCGGTCGCGCGGGCGATGGCCGTGACGGCGACGACTTCGGGAGCCGCTCCGCCGGGCAGGAACTCGGCGAGGTGCAGCTCGTCGGGCCCGCGCACGGCCCACGCGTGCTGATCGGCGTCGCCGGAGCCGCCGGGGGAGAGGTCGAGGACGGCCCATTCAGGGCGCAGCAGAGCCCTGCCTGCAAGGCCGTCCATCATGTCGGACAGCGAACTCCCGGCCTGGTCGGCCGGGAGTTCCCTGGTGGTCAGTGAGTCCACGCGTGCCACGAGCCGGCCGGACGGGTCGGCCACGGTCAGCGAAACCGTGTCCGGGCCCATCGACGTCGCCCTGACCCGCAACTCCGTGGCTCCCGAGGCGTGCAGGCCGACCCCGCTCCACGCGAACGGCACCCGGACCGTGCTCGTGTCCGCGGACGCGGCCAGCAGCGGCGCGTGCAACGCGGCGTCGAACAGCGCCGGGTGGAGTCCGAAGCGCCCCGCTTCCGAGGCGTGCGACGCGGGCAGCCGGACCTCCGCGAAGACGTCGTCGCCGCGCCGCCAGACCGCGCCGACCCCCTGGAAGGCAGGCCCGTAGGCGAGCCCGGCGTCGGCGAGTGCGGCGTACGCGCCGGTGAGGTCCACCGCCTCGGCGTCTTGGGGCGGCCACTGCGTCGGCTCGTCCTGCGGAGCACGGACCCGGCCCAGCTGCCCGGAGACGTTCCGGGTCCACGGGACGCCCTCGGCGGACGCCTCCGGCTCTTCCGGCTCTTCCGGCCGGGAGTAGACGTCGACCGGCCGCCGGCCCGAGTCGTCGTCCCGCGCACCCACCACGACCTGGACCCGCACCCCCACGGAACCGGACAGGGCGAGCGGCGACAGCAATACGAGCTCGTCGACAGCCCCGCAGCCCACCTCCTCACCCGCCCGCAGGGCCATCTCCACGAACACCGTCGCCGGCACGACGACGCTCCCGGCGACGACATGGTCCGCGAGCCACGGGTGAGTCGCGAGGGACAGCAGTCCGGTCAGCACCGTCCGCTCGGTGTCCGGCACCGGGAACGCCGGGCCCAGCAGGGCCCCGGCGTCGGCCGCCGCCGGGCGCGGCGCGTCCAGCCAGTAACGCTGCCGCTGGAAGGGGTACGTCGGCAGATCCACGCGGCGCGCGCCGGTACCCGCGTACACCGCCGCCCAGTCGACAGCGGCCCCGGCCACATGCAGCCGCGCCAGGGCCGACAGGAGCGTCTCCGGTTCGTACGCACCGTCTCGGGTGGCCACGGCGAGGACGGAGCCGTTCGTGGGCGCGTCGGTCAGACAGTCGGTGGCCGCCGCGGTGAGTACGGGCCCGGGACCGAGTTCCAGGTAGGCAGAGACGCCGTCGTCCGCGAGCAGGCGCACGGCGTCGGCGAAGCGCACGGGCAGCCGGGCGTGCCGCGCCCAGTACTCGGGCGAGCACAGTTCCGCGGGCTCGGCGAGCCGGCCCGTCACGGTGGAGACGATCGGAATGCGCGGCGGTCGGAAGGTCAGCGCCCGGGCCACGCTCAGGAATTCGTCGATCATCGGCTCCACCAGGGGCGAGTGGAAGGCGTGACTCACCCGCAGCCGTACCGCCCTGCGGCCGCGGGCCTCGAAACCGGCCGCGACCGCGAGCACCGCGTCCCGTTCCCCGGAGATCACCACCGAGCGGGGCCCGTTGACGGACGCGACTGTCACCCGCGCCCCTGACTCCGCGAGCGCTGTGCCGACTTCCTCCTCGGTCCCGTCCAGCGCCACCATCGCACCGCCGCCGTGGGGCAATGCCTGCATCAGCCGGCCGCGAGCGGCGACGAGCTCTGCCGCATCGGGCAGATCGAGCACGCCGGCGACATGCGCGGCCGTCAGCTCACCGACGGAGTGGCCCACAAGCCGGTCGGCCCGAACGCCCCACGACTCGAGCAACCGGAACAGCGCCACCTCGAAGGCGAACAGTCCGGCCTGGGTGAAGTCCGTACGGTCCACCAGCGCCGCTTCCGGCGAGCCCGGCTCGGCGGACAGCACCGCGCTCAGCGGCTGGGGGAGACGGTCGTCCAGGTACCGGCAGACCTCGTCGAAGGCGTCGGCGAAGACGGGGAAGACGGCGCGCAGTTCGGCGCCCATCCGAGGGCGCTGGGCGCCTTGTCCGGTGAACAGGAACGCGGTACGGATCTCCGGGTCGGCCAGCCCTCGGACGACTCCCGGGGCGTCCCGGCCCTGCGCGAGCGCGTTCAGCGCGTCCAGCATCCGGGCCCGGTCACCGGCCGGCACGAACGCGCGGTGGGGGAGGGCGGAGCGCGACACCGCCAGCGAGTGGGCGATGTCGGTGGGCGACAGGCCCGGCCGGTCAGCCGCCTCGGCCGCCAGCCGTCGGGCCTGGGCGCGGAGGGCGGTCTCGTCGGCGGCGGAGAGCAGCCACGGAACGGCGGCGGAGAGCAGCCCGGGGTCGGGCGACGTCGCGGCCGTCTCCCGGGAGGCAGCCGTCTGCTTCTCCGGCGCCTCTTCCAGAATCACATGCGCGTTGGTCCCGCCGATCCCGAAGGCCGAGACCCCCGCACGCCGGGGCCGGTCCGAGGCCGGCCAGGGCCGGGGCCCGGTCAGCAGTTCCACGCGGCCGGCGGACCAGTCGACGTGCGGTGTGGGCGAGTCGGCGTGCAGGGTCCGGGGCAGTTCGCCGTGCCGCATGGCCTGCACCATCTTGATGACGCCGGCGACTCCGGCCGCCGCCTGCGTGTGCCCGAGGTTGGACTTCACCGACCCGAGCCACAGTGGCCGCTCGCGGCCCTGTCCGTACGTGGCCAGCAGGGCCTGCGCCTCGATGGGGTCGCCCAGCCGGGTGCCCGTACCGTGGGCCTCCACCGCGTCCACGTCACCGGCGCGCAGCCCCGCGTCGGTCAGCGCCCGTGTGATCAGCCGCCGCTGGGCCGGGCCGTGGGGCGCGGCGAGCCCGTTGGACGCGCCGTCGGAGTTCACGGCGGAGCCGCGGAGCACGGCCAGGACCGGATGGCCGTTGCGTCGCGCATCGGACAACCGCTCCAGCAGGACGAGTCCCACGCCCTCGCCCCAGGCCGTACCGTCGGCCGCCGCCGAGAACGACTTGCAGCGCCCGTCCGGCGACAGCCCGCGCTGCCGGCTGAAGGCGAGGAACGGCTTGGGCGTCGCCATCACCGTGACCCCGCCGGCCAGCGCCAGCGAGCACTCGCCCGAGCGCAGCGCACGCGCCGCCCAGTGCAGCGCCACCAGTGAGGACGAGCAGGCGGTGTCGACCGTGATCGTGGGACCGCGCAGACCGTACACGTACGAGATCCGCCCGGAGGCCACACTGCCCGCCGAGCCCAGCCCCAGGTGCGCCTCCAGCTCGTGGGGTCGCGTGAAGCGGGCGGAGTAGTCGCCGTACATCACGCCCACGAACACACCGGTGTCGCTCTCGCGCACCGACGCCGGGTCGATCCCGGCCCGCTCCCACACCTCCCAGGACGTCTCCAGGAGCAGCCGCTGCTGCGGATCCATCGCGAGCGCCTCGCGCGGCGAGATCCCGAACAGTCCGGCGTCGAACTCCGCGGCCCGGTGCAGGAACCCGCCGTGTCGCGTGTACGACGTGCCGAACCGGTCGGGATCGGGGTCGTACAGGGCGTCCAGGTCCCAGCCGCGGTCGGCCGGGAACTCCGAGATGGCGTCGCGCCCCTGTGACACCAACTCCCACAGGTCCTCGGGGGAGTTGACGTCACCGGGATACCGACAGCCCATGGCGACGATCACGACGGGATCGTCGTCCTCGGGAGACCGGCCCGGTCCGTCGTACGCCTGCGGGTGCCCCACCGGCCCGCCCTCGAAGAGCGCCTCGCCCAGGTGCCGGGCCACCTCGGCCGGTGTCGGGTGGTCGAAGACCAGTGTCGACGGCAGGCTCAGACCGGTCAGCGCGCCGAGCCGGTCCACCAGCTCGACGACGCCGACGGAGGTCATGCCCAGATCGGTGAAGGGGCTGTCCGCGTCGGGCAGATCGCCCGGTGCGCGCCGGCAGACCTCGGCCGTTTCGGTGAGCACCGTTTCGCGTAACGCGCGCTCCCGGTCCTCGCGCGAGAGGGGTGCAAGCCGCTCACGCAGGGCGGCGGGGGCGGTGCCGGCCGCGGCCGGGGCGGCCGGAGCGGGGGCGACCAGCTCGTGCCGGGCGATCTTGCCGGACGCGGTACGCGGGACGGCGGTGATCTGGCGGATCTCGGCCGGCACCTTGTAGTCGGACAGCCGGGTCCGGCACTCGGCGAGCACCTGCCGTGCGTCGAACCCGTCCGGACCCGGTACGACGAAGGCGACCGGCACCTCGCCGAGCACCTCGTGCGGCACTCCCACGACCACGGCCTCGGACACGCCGGGGCACTGCGACAGCGCCTGCTCGATCTCCGTCGGGTGGATGTTCTCGCCGCCGCGGATGATCAGCTCGCTGACCCGGCCGGTGAGCCGGAGATGGCCGTGCTCGACGCGGCGGCCGAGGTCGCCCGTGCGGTACCAGCCGTCCCGCAGCGCGGCGGCCGTCGCCTCGGGCTGCTCGTGGTACCCGCTCATCAGTCCCGGCCCCCGCACCCAGACCTCGCCCTCGGACCCGTCCGGGACGTCCTCGCCGCTGAGCGGATCGACGACGCGCACGTCCGTGCCCGGAACCGGCGGCCCGCAGGAACCGTCGACCCTCGGCCCCTCGGGACGGTTCACCGCGATCATGCCGCAGGTCTCGGTACTGCCGTACGCGTCCAGCAGCGGCGCCCCGAGGGTCTCCTCCACGGCCGCGCGCAGGGCAGGACCACTCGGGGCGCCGGCCACGAGGCACATCCGCAGCGCCGACGGGGCCTCGCCGCCCGAGTCGAGCAGCCGGTGGTACGTCGCGGGGACACCGGCCAGCAGGGTGAAGGGCCCGCCGAGCCCGGCGTGCGCGGTGAGCAGTTCCTGCCGCAGACCGCCCGGCGGCAGCAGGTCCCCGGCGATCCGGGCGCTCGCGCCCACGGCCGTCACGCCCAGGATCGCCAGCGAGTGGCTGAAGCTGTGGAACAGTGGAAGCGGCCAGAGCAGCCGGTCGTCGGGCGAGAGACCGAAGATCGGGGCGTAGCAGGCGGCCACGGACCACAGCGCGGCCCGCTGCGTGGAGAGCACGCCCTTGGGCCGGTGCGTGGTGCCGGAGGTGTAGAGCATCCAGGCCGGATCGTCGAGGCCGAGAGTGTCGATCTCTGACCCTCCGTGGCTCTCCGCGTCCCCGCCGCTCTCGGCCGCGTCCCGGAACGACCGGGCGCCGTCCGGGACCGGTCCGCTCCCGGTGACCAGGGCGCGCAAGCCGTCGTACGGCGGTCCCAGGCGCCGCAGTTGTGCGAGGTGTGCGGCGTCGGTGATGACGAAGGCGGCGCCGCTGTCCTGGAGGAAATGGGCCAACTCGACGTCGGAGGACCGCGGGTTGAGCGGGACGCCGACCAACCCGGCCCGCAGGACGGCGAGACAACTCTCGACCATCTCCACGCAGTTGCCGAGACAGATCGCGACCCGGTCGCCGCGCCGCAGCCCTGACCGGGTGAGGTGCGCGGCCAGCGAGCGCGTGCGCCGCTCCAGCTCGGCGTAGGTGACGCTGCGCGAGGAGTCTGAGTAGGCGACCCGTTGCCCGGCCGCCTCGGCGTGCCGCCGTAACAGCTCCGGCACCGGCCGGATCAGCTCGTCACGCCTCATGTCTCCGCCTTCCCCGAATCCTCCGCGCCGCAACGATGTTGAGCCTATGCGAACGGGGCTACTCGTACGGTTCGCCGCATCGGCACGCGCGGCAGCAAGGAGGTACCACCATGGCCGGCAACGGAGCACACGTGACCACCGTCGAGAACCCTGTCCCAGCGCAGGAGCTCTCCGGGATCGTCGGTCACCGCTTCATCTACACCTATGCCAACGGCTGGCAGTACGAGATGTACGTGAAGAACCCGACCACCATCGACTACCGGATCCACTCCGGCATGGTGGGCGGCCGCTGGGTCAAGGATCAGCGGGTCGACCTCGTCCAACTGGACGACGACCACTACAAGATCTCCTGGAACGAGCCCACCGGTACGTCGGTCTCCGTCAACGTCATGCCCGGCAAGCGCCGCCTGCACGGCGTGATCTTCTTCCCGCACTGGGTGGAGGAACACGGCGAACGCACCGTCGTCTACCAGAACGACCACCTCGACGAGATGCGCAAGTACCGCGACGAAGGCCCGACCTATCCGATCTACGTCGTCCCGGAATTCGCCAAGATCACGCTCTTCGAGTACGTCGGCCCCGACGACGACACGGTCATCTCCACGGCCCCCGGAGACCTCCCGCGGGGCTGGTCCGACCGCACCAACTGAGCTCAGGCCGTCCTCAGCGGTGGGACGGCGGGTACCTCGGGAGCGTTGCGGATGTCCTCCGCGGTCATCCGGAACGGCTCGGGGTACGCGTCGCGCCGGGTGCGGCGGTCGGGCTCGCTCGTGCGCCACATGTACAGGCACTGCGGGCACTGCAACACGTCCCAGACGCCCGGGACGGGCGAGCTGAAGACCAGGTCGACGCTCTGGTGGGCGCAGCGGGGGCAGACGGTGGCGGTCGGGTCGACCATGGCCGGTGTCCTTTCCGGGGGTTGGTCAGGCGGTGGTCAGCGGTGGGCGGAGAGCCGCTGCAGCCGGGTGAGCCACTCGGCGGCCTCGGGCAGGTCGTGGACCTGGGTGCTGTAGTTGCCGCGGCGGTCGGGCTCGACGGGGGTGGTGGCGTCGATGACGAGCTTGTCGACGATGCCCGGGGACTGCGCCTGCGGGGCCAGCTCCAGCACGGGCAGGTTGGGGACGGTGATCAGGTCGCCGGACGGGTTCATCTTCGTGGACAGCGCCCACATCACCTGCGGAAGGTTGAAGGGGTCGACATCTTCGTCGACCACGATGACGGTGGCGGCATAGCCGAGGCCGTGCGCGGTGGTGAGCACGCGCGTGCCGACGGCCTTGGCGAAGCCGCCGTAGCGCTTCTTCGTCGAGACGATGACGACCATCCCGTGGGTGTACATGGCGTTGACGGCCTGGACCTCGGGGAAGTCCTTCTTGAGCTGCTCGTACAGCGGCACGCAGGTGCTCGCGGCGATCAGGTAGTCGACCTCGGTCCACGGCATGCCGAGGTAGAGGTGCTCGAAGATCGGGTTCGTGCGGTAGGAGATCCGGTCGATGCGGATGACGGTCATGTTGCGGCCGCCGGAGTAGTGGCCGGTGAACTCGCCGAAGGGGCCTTCGACCTCCCGCTTGCGGCCCTCGATCACGCCCTCGATGACGACCTCCGACCCCCACGGCACGGGCAGCCCGGTCAGCGGGGCCTCGGCGATCGGCGCCGGGGCGCCGCGCAGCGCACCGGCCAGCTCGTACTCGTTCTCGTCGTACTTCATCGGAGTCGACGCCACGATGGAGATCACGGGGTCGTTGCCGATGGTGATGGCGACGGGCAGGTCCTCGCCGGTCTCCTCGGCCTTGCGCAGATGCTGGGCGATGTCGTGCATGGGGACCGGCTGCAGAGCGAGCTTGCGCTTGCCCTTGACCTGGATGCGGTAGATGCCGACGTTCTGCTTGCCGGAGTGCTCCGGGTCCTCGGGGTCCTTGGAGACGACCGCGGCCTTGTCGATGTAGAAGCCGCCGTCGCCGTCGTTGAGCCGGATCAGCGGGAGCACCTGGAAGATGTCGACGTCGTCGCCCTCCTGGGTGTTCCGGGCCCACGGCGGGTCGTCCCGCCGTTCGGGGGCGACGGGGAACTCAGCCCAGCGGCGGATGAACTCCTCGACCTGCTCCTTGGTGCCGGTCTCCTTGGGCAGGTCGAGGGCGAGCGCGTGGTTGGCCCAGGAGCCGTGCACGTTCATCGCGATCCGGGCGTCGGTGAAGCCCCTCACGTTGTCGAAGTACAGGGCCGGGGCCGCGTCGCCCAGGCGAGGGGCGGCGTTGGCGGCGGCGGCGATGTCCGGCTCGGGGTTCACCTCCTCGGCGATGTGCAGCAGCTGTCCCTCCTTGTCGAGGGTCTCCAGGAAGGAACGCAGGTCGTCATGGGCCATGGCGAAGATGTCCTTGTCTACGGCGGTGTGGGGGTTGCGGAGGCGCGGGAGGGGGTGAGGAGGGGCGGTGTTCAGACCGCGGTCCTGAGGGAGCGGGCGGCGCGCATGCCCTCCCAGCGCCTGGCGGCGGGCGCGGGCAGCTCGAACTGGTCGAGGACGCGGGCGGTGATGTGGTCGACGATGTCGTCGACGGAGGCCGGGTGGTTGTAGAAGGCGGGCATCGGCGGCACCATCTGCACGCCGAGCCGGGCCAGGGCGAGCATGTTCTCCAGATGGATCTCGCTCAGCGGGGTCTCCCGCGGGACGAGGACCAGCTTCCGGCGTTCCTTGAGGACCACGTCGGCGGCGCGGCCCACCAGCCCCTCGGCGTAACCGGCCCGGATCCCGGCCAGTGTCTTCATCGAGCAGGGGACGATCACCATGCCGTCGGTCGTGAAGGACCCCGAGGAGATGGTCGCGCCCTGGTCCTCGGGCGGGTGCGTGACGTCGGCCAGTGCGCTCACCTCGGCGACGGAGAGCCCGGTCTCCAGCTCGATGGTGGTGCGCGCCCAGCGGGAGAGCACCAGGTGGGTCTCCACTCCGGGCAGCTCGCGCAGGTTCTCCAGCAGCCGGACGCCGAAGGCGGCACCCGTCGCGCCCGTCATTCCCACGATCAGTCGCACAGCGGTCAGCTCCCTCGCACCGATTCGACGACGGTGACCACAGCGCAGCTGTCATTTTTCGGTCACCGCTCACCTCCGACCACTCCACGCTAGGTGCGTATGCGACGCTCAAGCCCCTATCCTGGCGACACACCATGGACAGAAACGGACACGACGACGTCACCGACCTCCCGTTCCGGCCCTCCGTCGGAGCCCCGCCGGGAGTCGAGGTGCTGGACTTCGCCGGGCTGCTCGCCCGGGCGCACGGACATGGAGTGGACGCCTTCGCCCCCCTGCGCCCCGCCTTCCATCACCTGATCACGGTGCGCTCCGGTACGTTGCGGTGCTCGCTGGACTTCACCGGCCACACGTTGTCCGGTGGCGACTGGCTCTGGGCACGGCCCGGCCAGATCCTTCAGTTCGGCACCGAACTCGCCGAAGCGCGGGGCACCGTCGTGCTCTTCCCGTCCGGCTTCCTCGGCAGCCCCACGGTCGAGGTCGCCCGTGTCGACCAGCCGGCCCCGCGGCAGCCGCTCGTGCCCCGGGACGAGGAGCAGCGGCAGGCCCTCCGGCGCGTCCTGGAGCTGCTGGAGAGCGAGCACCGCCGTCTCGCCGAACTGCCCCTGGACGTCCACATCGAGGTGGTCCGGCATCTGCTCGCCGTCCTCGTGCTGCGCCTGGCCCACCTGCGAGGCGCCCAGGACGGCGACGAGGCGGGCAGCGAGGCGTACCGGCGCTTCCGGCAGGCCGTGGAGCGTGACTTCACCCGCAGCCACCGGGTGGAGGAGTACGCCCGGCAGCTGGGCTACAGCGTGCGCACCCTCACGCGCGCGACCCGGGCTGTGACCGGGTCCGGCGCCAAGCGCCTGATCGACGACCGGGTGCTGCTGGAGGCCAAGCGCCTGCTGGTCCACACCGACCTGCCCACCAACGCCGTCGGCGAACGCGTCGGCTTCCCCGGCCCCACGGCCTTCGCCCGCTTCTTCCGGCAGCGGGCCGGGGAGACCCCGGCAGCCTTCCGCGACCGGGCCCGGGGCGGCCCGGGGTGAGTCGTCAGTGGTGGTGGCCCTGCCGGCCGAGGGTCTCCACGGGCGTCGCGCCGGGGCGGGTCCACTGCGGCACGGGGCGGCTGGTCGGGCCCCAGGTGGCGTTCCCGTCCGCGTCCGAGCGCCAGGACCAGCACGCCTCGCGCCCCTTCGGCCGGCCCTCGGGCGTGTCCTCCCAGGCCTCGCCGCGGCCGTAGGGCGTCATGTCGAGCAGGCCCATGGACCCGTTGACCCGCTCGTTGCCACGGCCCGTCGTGGAGTAGGTGAGGAAGGTGCGGTCGCCGTCGCGCAGGAAGCAGGTGAGGTACCCCATGTCTTCGCCGACCGGCGCGTCCACGTCGCGCACCGAGTACCAGGGCTGGGTGTAGCCCATGAACGCGACGTAGGAGGCCACCTCGTCCCAACGGCCCGAGGTCACGATGGCGAACGAGACTCCGCGGGCGTTGAGGTAGACGGCGTCCTTCAGATGCCAGGCCGTGGTGGTGCAGCCCTCGCACTGCCCCTGGTGCGGCGCGCCGTCGTACCACATGTGCTTGTAGACCACGAGCTCGTCGCGGCCCTGGAACAGGTCCAGGAACGGGACCGGGCCGTCGGGTCCGACGACCTCGACCGTCCCGTCGAACTCCACCATGGGCAGCCGGCGTCGGGCCGCGGCGATCGCGTCGCCCTCGCGGGTGTGGGCCTTCTCGCGGACCAGGAGCTCGTCACGGGCGGCTCGCCAGGTGGCCGGGTCGACGAGGGGCGGGCAGCCGGGCAGCGCGGTGGTCGGGTCGTCGGGTGTGTTCGTCATGGTGTCCTCCGTGGTGTCCGGTGCCGGGCAGCGTCGTACGACGTCGTCCGACGCTCACCGGAACAGACTCCGGGCCCCGCCGGAACTCATCGCGGGGCCGGCCCGGCACCCCCGCCCGGTCACCGAGGCATCACTCCCGGTGTTCCGGGCAGGGAGACGGTGTTCCGGTCCGTGTCGAACGCCTCAGGGAGCTTTCGTGTCCGCAACCGAAAGGGATGCAGCCGCCGCGCCGGAGAGCGGGGACGACACCCCGCTGCGGCGTGCCATCGGCCCCAGACTGCTGATCCTGTTCGTGATCGGTGACATCCTCGGCACCGGCATCTACGCCACCACCGGTCAGGTCGCCGGCAAGGTCGGCGGGGCGCTGTGGCTGCCGTTCGTCATCGGATTCGTCGTCGCCATCCTGACAGCCGCCTCGTACGTCGAACTCGTCGGCAAGTACCCGAAGGCGGCCGGAGCCGCGCTCTACACCCAAAAGGCGTTCCAGGTCCCGTTCCTGACGTTCATCGTCGCCTTCATGGTCATGTGCTCGGGCCTGTCCTCGGCGAGCGCGGCCGCCCGCGCCTTCAGCGGCGACTACCTGTCCGAGTTCACGGACTTCTTCCCGCCCACGCTCATCGCGATCCTGTTCATCCTCGCCCTGGCGGCGCTGAACCTGCGGGGCGTGTCGGAATCCGTGAAGACCAACGTGGTCCTCACCGTGGTCGAACTGACCGGCCTGCTCGTCGTCCTCACGATCGGCGCCTGGGCCGTCCTGACCGGTGACGGCGAACCCTCCCGGCTCGGTGAGTTCCAGGCGGAGGGCACCGGTTACGCACTGCTGACCAGCGTCCTGGGGGCGACGGCCCTCGGCTTCTTCGCCTTCGTGGGCTTCGAGGACTCCGTCAACATGGCCGAGGAGACCAAGGATCCCGTACGGACCTTCCCGCGCGCCATCTTCACCGGCGTCGCCGTCACCGGCACCATCTACGTCCTGGTCGCCCTGGTCTCCTCGCTGCTCGTCGACTACCGCGTGCTGGAGGACTCCAGCGGCCCGCTGCTCGAAGTCGTCAAGGCCGGCGGCCTCGACTTCCCGCCCAAACTCTTCGCCCTGATCGCGCTGTTCGCGGTCACCAACTCGGCACTGATCAACATCATGATGGCGTCCCGCCTCTGCTACGGCATGGCGAACGAGCGCATCCTGCCGCGTGCCCTGGGCCGGGTGCTGCCCCGGCGTCGCACCCCCGTCGTCGGCATCGTCTTCGTCTCGCTCCTCGCCATCGGCCTGGTCTCCACCGGGGAGATCGAGGGCCTCGGCGACACCACGGCCTTCCTGCTGCTGTGCGTCTTCGCCGTCGTCAACATCGCCGTCCTCGTCCTGCGCCGGGACCGCGTCGAGCACGAGCACTTCCGTACGCCGACCGCCCTGCCGGTGCTCGGTGCGGTCACCGCCCTGATCCTGGCCAGCCCGTTGTCCGACCGGCCCGTGGACGTCTACATCCGGGCGGGCGTGCTGGTGGCCATCGGCATCGGGCTGTGGGTGCTCAACAAGGCGGTGCTGAAGGTACGCGGCGAGGCGTGAACGGCCACGACCGCTCGGCCCTGACCCCGTGAAGCGGCACCGGGCCACCACGGCTCCCGCGCGACGGCGGCGGGAGCGTGATGGCCCGGCTGGGGGGTGTTTCACGGTGGTCCGGTCAGCGGGTGAACGTGACCCGGTGTTCCTTCAGAGCGCCGCAGTTGGAGCCGAACACCTGCACGTACACGTTGTTGATGCTGCCGCCCCAGTCGACGCAGTGGCCCTTGCCGTAGACGTAGGTCGGTCCGGCGAAGGACGTGAAGCGCCCGGCGTCCTCGTCGTACTCGTCGGTGTCGGGCACGGAGATCCAGGCGGACATGTCGACGGCGGTGCCCGGGTTGTTGCGGATGGTCGTGACGCAGTTCTTTCCGTTGGCGGAGTTGTACGTCAGGTAGACCGTGCCCAGGGAGCCGACGGCCGCCGAGTTCACGGTCTTGTAGGCGCTTCCGCAGACCTTCTGCGGAGTGGTGTTGGGCGCGGCGGAGGCGGGTGACGCCAGGGCGGTCGTGGTCCCCACGGTCAGCGCCGCCAAGGCCGACGCGGCCAGGACGGAACGGGTGAATCGCATATTTCCCCCTTGCAACTCTTCGAGGTGGTTGCTCCTGCATGATGTGACCCGTCGGACATCCAAAGGGTTGTGCGTCAGTTCGCAGGAAAATTCGGTGAGTTGAGGGCGAGGCCCTGTCTCGGCGGGCGCGCGAGCATGCCCAGTGCCCGCCGCGTTTACTCATGTGTCACGTACGGCACACGCGAGTTCCAGAGGATCTGCTCAGGGGTGTCACACGTGCTGCACATCCCCCTTCCAAAGTCTCGTTAGCGTTACGACTCGATCCCACGTGCGAACGTGACCAGGCCGCGGCCCGCGAGCCGTCGACACAGCAAGATCGGGAAGACCACATGGACTACTGCTCCTCGTGCCGTAGGCACCTCAACGGCGCCTTGGTCTGCCCGGGGTGCGGCGCCTACGCCCCGGACATCGACCCCGCCGCCGACGGCCGTACCGGCCCGGCCGCATGGGAGTATCCGGCCGCCTCCGGCGCATCGCTCGACGGGAACGTGTGGGACGACGGCAGCGTGTGGGACACGAACCGCGCCGGTACGCGGGAGCTTCCCCTCGCGTACACCGGATCGTCCGGCGGCCGCCACGAGAGCCCTGGCACCAACGCGTCCGACGGCCACGAGACCCCTGACACGGATTTGTCCCACGGACATGACGCCCCGCAGACCACCACCGGAGCCGACGGCTACCAGGCCCCGCAGCAGGGGCGCGCGGCACGGCGTCGTCAGATGGCCCGCTGGAAGAAGAACCAGCGCCGGGCCGTGGTGGCGACCGCCGTCGCGCTCGTCGGAGGCGGCCTCACCGTCGCCGCCATGAAGGGCGACTCGACGCACGGCGTGCAGTCGGCCACGGCGCCGGAGGACACGACCATGGGCGGCGCCGACGGTCAGGCGCCGGCGTACACCGAACCGACGTCGACCCTGAGCGACACCGCACGGTCCTCGGCCACGCCCACCACTCCGCCGCACGCCGGCCGCACCTCGCAGCGCGAGCAGCCCCGGGCCGCCACTCCCCGCAGTACGCCGGCGGACCCGCGGACGGACGCGGCCGCAGCGCCCCGGGAGCTGCCGAAGACGACGCAGCCGAGGACCACGGTCCCGGACACGGTCGACACCGTCACCGGCGGCGCCGGCAAGTCCACGTCGACGGTGACCGAGCAGCAGACGACCCCGCCCGCAGCCGGTACCGGCAAGGACTCGCAGCAGGCCGCGTCCCCCGAGACGACCCCGTCCACGGCGAGCCCCACTCCGGCCGCGACGCCTCCCGCGGACTCCGGCTCCGACCCCAACAACAAGGAGCTGTGCGTGCTCGTCATCTGCCTGGGCTGAGTCGTTCGTAGCATCGGACGCATGGCAGACGAGTGCTTCCGGCATCCGCGGCTCGCCGCGGTCTACGACCCGCTCGACCCCGACCGTGCCGATCTCGAACCGTACCTGCGCATGGCGGAGGAGTTCGGGGCGCGCCGGGTGCTCGACGTCGGCTGCGGCACGGGCGTGTTCGCGCTGCTGCTGGCGCAACGCGGCGTCGACGTCGTCGGCGTCGATCCCGCCGGAGCGTCCCTGGACGTGGCCCGCGGCAAGCCGGGCGGCGAGCGGGTGCGGTGGATCCACGGCGACGCGACGACCCTCCCGCCCCTGGCCGCCGACCTCGCGACGATGACGGGCAACGCCGCACAGGCGGTCGTCGATCCAGAGGACTGGCAGAGGACCCTGCGAGGGGCCCGTGCGGCACTGCGGCCCGGCGGCCGTTTCGTGTTCGAGACCCGGGTCCCGGCCCGCCGCGCCTGGGAGGAGTGGAACCGCGAGGCCACGCACACCGTGTCGGACGTCCCGGGCGTCGGCGCCGTCGAGTCCTGGGTCGACCTGCTCGACGTGAGCGGGCCGCTGGTGACGTTCCGGTGGACCTATGTGTTCGCCGCGGACGGGCAGGTGCTGACGTCGGACTCGACACTGCGTTTCCGCGACCGGGAAGAGGTCGAGGCGGAACTCGTCGCGCAGGGCTTCGCGGTGGAGGACGTGCGCGACGCGCCCGACCGGCCGGGCCGGGAGTTCGTGTTCGTCGCACGGCGGCCGGGAACAGCCGGCTGACGCGGGCCCTGCCGCCTCCGCGCAAGCGGAATCCGCCCGTACAATCCTGGCGACCAAATCGGGGGCGTCAGCAGCGGGGGAGTCCGCGTGGAAACCATCATCGTGCAGTTGGCCGGGCCCGCGCAGTGGGGCGCGGACGAGACGGGCCGGCCCGACCTGATCCATCTGGGGCCCGGGGACATCGCCGACTTCGGCCGCGGCACGCCCGGCGGCGCGGAACTGCGCATCGTGCTGACCGATCCCGGGATCTCGCGCCGGGCCGGGCAGTTGGAGGCGGCCGGGGACTACTGGCGGCTGTCCAACTTCAGCCGCAGCGTGTCGTACGTGGTGGAGAACCTGGAGGGAGCCGGCGAGTACCTGACCGTCGCCCCGGGGCGGCTCGGCGCGCCCGTGCCGTTCGAGTTCTCGCGCGTCGTGCTCCCCGCCCTGTCCGGCACCGCGACCTTCAAGGTGTTCGCGCCCCAGCACGCCTACCTCGGTGAGCAGTCCGCGCCGGGCGGCGGGGAACAGACCGTCCATCCCTTCGCCCTGGACCCGACGTCGAAGTACTTCCTCGTGCTGGTGGCCCTGTGCGAACCCCGGCTGCGCGACCCCTCCGATTCGGCGCTGCCCGGGGTCGGGCAGATCGTGGAGCGGCTGCGGCCGCTGGAGGCCTGCCGGGACCTGACCCGCTCCGCGGTCAACTACCACATCGACTACCTGGCCTTCGCCAAACTGCGCCTGGACGTCGGCGAGGAGACCGCGACCGGAGGCGACGGCGGCCGCACCGGAGCCAAGCGCTCCCGGCTCGCCTCGGTCGCCCTGCGCTTCGGCCTGGTGCGCGAAGAACACCTCGGCCTGCTGCCGTCCCGCGGTGCCGGGCGCCTCACGCCGCAGGAGGCAGGCGCATGACGAGACCCGACGTCCCGGACGACATGGCGGACGACCTGGAGATACCCGGGCCGCCCCGCCTCCCGGAAGGGTTCCGGATCGACGGCTGGGAGGTGGGCGCGGTCATCGGCTCCGGCGGCTGGGGGACCGTGTACGAGGCCCGTACCGTCGCCGACGGCACGCCCGCGGCCGTGAAGGTGCTCCCGACCGGCGCCCTGGGGCCCGGGCAGCGCGCCGCGCTCGGTGAACTCGTCGAGCGGGAGGTCCGGTTCAGCGCCGAGGCCGACCACCCCCACCTCGTGCGCACCCACGCCGTGTGCACCGTCGAGGCACCGGAACTGCCCACCCTGGACGGTGCGTTCGCACTGGTCATGGACCGGGCCGAGGCCAGCCTGAAGGACGTCCTGGACGCCGCCGCCACCGGCCGGCCGATCGACGGCGCCGACCGTGTCCTGCGCGGAGTCGCCGCCGGACTCGCCCATATGCACGACGCCGGCTGGGTGCACGGCGACCTCAAGCCGGCCAACGTCCTGCTGGGCCCGGCCGGACAGGTATGGCTGGCGGACTTCGGGCTGGCCGCCGAACTCGACGGCACCCACGCCCATCTGCCGCCGCTCGGCACCCTCGACCACCTGCCGCCCGAGTGGTGGTCCCAGCGCACCGGCACCCAGGGCGCCGTCGTCCGGCCCACCGCCGACATCTGGGCCTTCGGCGTCCTCGCCCACCAGGTGCTCACCGGCGGGCTCCACCCCTTCCCCGGCGCCACGGCCCGGGCCCGTTCCCTCGCCGCCCAGGCCTACGCGCGCGGCACCGCACCCCTGCGGCTCGACGCGGGCCTCGGCGACGGCCTGCGGCGGCTGATCGCCGACTGCCTGGCGCCCGACCACACCACCCGGCTCCCGCACACGGCCCGTGACGTCGCCGCCCGCGTCGAGGACCTCACCGGCCCTCCGCCCCGCCGCCCGCGACGCCTGATGCCGGCCGTGGCGGCCGGGCTCGTCGTCCTGACCGCCGCCGCAGTCGCCGGGACGGCACTCCTCGGCGGAGCCGGCGACACCCAGGACGACGACCGCGACGGCGGCGCCCCCGCCGCCGTCACCGGCGCGCACCGCCCGGTGCCCGGTGAGATCCCGGAGGACTCCGACGTACCCGAGGCGCTGCGCCCCGTCATCGCCCGCGCCGCCCACCGCTGCACCGACGAGGAGATCACCCCCGCCCTGCTCGCCGCGCTGCTCAAGGCCGAGAGCGGCTTCGACGTGAACGCCGCCCGCCCGGAGAGCGAGGAGTACGGCATCGCCATGTGGACGCCGTCGGTGTTCCGGGCCTGGGCGGTGGACGGCGACGGGGACGGCGACAAGGACCACATGTCGCCGCCGGACGCGATCGCCACCATGAGCCTGTACGTGTGCTGGCTCGACCAGCGCTTCAAACAGGCGGGACTGCCGAAGAAGGACCTGCCCGCGCTGGTCGCGGCCGGCTACCGCACCAGCGACCGCACGGTCATCGAGGAGGGCGGCGTCCCCGCACGGGTACGCCCGCACGTGGACAAGGTGCTGGGCTACCTCGCCGAGTACGAGCGCTGAACTCCCGAGCCCGGCCCCGGACTTGGCAGCCCACCAGCACCTCGACCCCGGCCGGGAGTTGCGTGACCCGGGGCGTCGTTCGTGGCCGGGCCCCTGCGGACGTTCACGAACTCGCCCCAGGTGCCGAACCACGTCCCCGCGGGCCGCACCCCGCATGGCACGTTCAGCGAGCGGGTCAGCCGGCCGAGGTCGGTGTACGCCTTCCCGTACGACGTGCCGACCGGATGCAGCGTCAGCACGGCCACGATCGGGCGTGCGGTCGTCGGCGCCCACCGTGCCGGTGGTGTGCAGTGCCGGGCGGGTGAGGTCCACGCCGGCCGCGGCGGCCCTGGTCACGGGAGCGGCGGCCCTGGTGGCGGGAGCGGCTGCCGTTTCCGCCTCGGCCGCCGTTGCCGAGGTGCCGCACGCCCCCTTCGCGTACTCCCCGGACCAGCCCTGCTTCACCCCAGTAGTGGTTCGCGGCATCGGCGTCGCTGCTGCGCAGCATCGGCTCGAGCAGCGCCCGGTCGGCCTCGGGGATCGTGTATGCGGGGCCACGGTCCCACAGGAAGTCCAGGGCAAGCAGCAGTTTGACGACCGAGGCGGAACGGAAACGCGCGCTCTCGTCGACCTGTTCGGTGAACGTGCCCGTCCGGCGGTCGAAGACCGCGACCCCGGCGGTGACGCCGTCCGGAATCCGGGCGGCCTGTGCCACCGGGGCGGACGTCCCCGGCCTGGGGACCGCAGCCGCGCCGCCCGTGAGCGACGCGACCGTGACGAGCGTCGCGAGCGCGGCGGCGCCGCGCAGGAGCATACGCATGGTTGCCCTTTCTGAAACGGGACGACCGGGGGGTTCGACCCTGATAAATGTCAGGTGTCGCCGGCCTGGTGACCGTCCGTACGGTCACCCCAGTGAGCGATGCGCCGGCCGGATCGCCGGCCCGCCCGCGCACGACCAGAACATCCGCCGACACACATGAAAGAGGGGGCTCATGAGCCGCCGATCGCTCAGGACACTGCTGGCCGCCGGGGGCGCCGCCGCGGTGATGGCGCTCCTCCCGACCGCCGCCCACGCCGCGCCGCACTCGGGCGGCAACTACGGGGCCTACGGGAACGAGGGGCAGTACCCCACCACGAACTACTGCTCGGGCACGTTCCGGCAGATCGGGGCCACCAAGTACGCCGAAGGCATGGCCCTGAAGTACTTCTACTCCGACAAGTGCGGCTCCTTCGCCCGGATCGAGAACTCCCGGCCCGGCTGCGCCGCCGTACTCCAGCGTTCCGACAGCGGCGTGGGACGGGTCGACGGCTGGGTCTCCGAGACCGTCGACTCCGGCATCACGTACGCCTACACGCAGATGGGCAACAACCTCAACGGCCGCGTCTCACGCGCCCTGCTCACGTGCGACGGCCACGACCTGACCGTGACCGGCTGGTACTGAGCCGCACACACGCCACAGGGGGCGGCCGGTGCTCCGGTCCGCCCCCTGTGGCGCATGCCGCGTCAGCAGTCCGGGACTCCGGCGATCTTCTGGCCGCCCCGGATGTACAGGTTGTTCACCCAGGCGATGTCACTGCCTGCGAACTCCTGGACCGCCGTCCACCAGTTGTTGGTGCCGACGGCCGGGTCGCGCACGGTCTGGCCCTGCGTCTGGCACACGGCGTCCGCCCACCACTGCGAACGGACCGCGAGACGAGGGGACTCGGACGTCGGCTGCTGGCGCAGGTTGACGTCGGTGGCCCAGACGTAGACGTCCGTCAGGGTCGGGTCGCCGTTGTTGGCAGCGGCGGCCGGGGCCGCCTGGGCGGTGGTGGCGAGGCCGCCGACGGCGAGCGCGGCCACGGCGAGGCCCATGGCGGTACGGCTGATCATTCGCTTCATGTGTCTGTCCCCCGTAGGACGATGGTGTGGTCGGGTGTGGTCATGGTCCGGGTCAGCAGCGCGCCGAGGCGGGCAGGTCGCCGTACTCGTTGCCCTTGAGGTACACGGCGCTGACGTAGCCCTCGAGGAGCTTCACCCAGACGTCGTTGGAGTAGCCGTTGTCGGTGATGCGCTCGCCGCGGGTCCAGCAGTAGGCGCCGAGCGGCTGGCCCGCCGGAACGGTGGCGAGGATTCCGTAGGAAGTGCCCGGCCCGTAGCGGACGTTGACGGTCTCGTAGGGCACGACCGCGTACGGCGCGGCCATGATGCGGGCGCCGCCCTGCTCGCCGGCGGCGGACGCGGAGGCGGTCCCCGCGGTGAGCGGGCCGAGCAGTGCGAGCGCCCCGGCGCCGACGAGCGCGGCCCTGGCGAAGATGCGAGTGGACATGTCGAGTTCCCCCTGAGGTGTGGCCGACGCTCAGAACAGTAGGGAGACCAGGGGCGACACGGTCCCTGACAATTGTCAGGGTCGTGCGGGACAACAGGGGTGCGAGCAGGGCGACTTGGCCTGCTGCGCGCGGGCCGTGCGATACGGCCGAAAACCGCTCGACGACCGGACCCGCCGCTGTCTACGATCCACCGCGCGGCATCGCGTGTCGGTCACCGGCCGGGTGAGGCATGGAGGCGCCGCGGAGATGCCCGTGGAGGCATTCAACCGTGTCAGTCGAGTTCAATCACACCATCGTCCTGTCCCGCGACAGAGAGAAGTCCGCCCGCTTCCTCGCGGAGATCCTGGGTCTGGAGGTCGGGGCGCCGGCCGGGGTGTTCCTGCCCGTGACGACCGCCAACGGCGTCACGCTGGACTTCCTCACCATCGACGCCGACATCCCCATGCAGCACTACGCGTTCCTCGTCTCCGAGGACGAGTTCGACGAGGCCCTCGCCCGGCTCGTCGCGGCCCGGATCCCCATCCAGGCCGACCCGCACGGCAACCACCCGCGCAAGATCAACCGCAACGACGGCGGCCGGGGCGTGTACTTCCTCGACCCGGCGGGCCACGGCCTGGAGATCATCACCCGCCCGTACGGCGCGGACCCGTCCTCGCCGCTGAACGGCGTCACGGAGGACGTGCCCGGGGCGATCTGAGCCCCCGGGCCGGGGGCGGGACCTCGCAAACCGAGCTGCTCCCGGCCCCGGCCCGGCCGTTCAGGTGCCGTCCTTCAGCGCCACGGGAGCCGGCTCGGGGCCGGTGTCCGGCGCGTGGTCGCGGCGGGGGAGCAGAACGGGGGTGCAGAGAAGGAAGACGCCGGCCAGGGCGATGGCCGTACGCGGGCCGGTCAGATGGGCCACCAGGCCCCACAGGGCGGTCACGGCCGCCGTGGTGGCCTTGCCGGTGGCCGACCAGGCGGCCAGGGTGCGGGTGACCCGGTCCGCGGGGGTCCGGTCGAGGCGGTACGTGGCGAACACCGGGTTGAACACGGCACAGCAGGTGATCAGCCCGAACTCGACCACCATGACCAGCGCCAGCCCGGCCGTACCGGGGCCGACGAAGGCCAGCCCGAGCGACCAGCACGCCCGCAGCACCCCCGCCGTGAACATGACGCGGTGCCGGCCCCACCGTGCGACGAGCCGCGGTGCCAGACGTGAGCCGAGCAGGCCGCCCGTGCAGGGCACCGCGAAGGCGAGCGCGTACTGCCAGGGGGCGAACCGCAGCTCACCGACCATGAGGACCATGAGCGGTGGCGAAGCCGCCATGATCAGGGAGTTCGCGAGGACCGTGTTGAAGAAGAGCGGGCGCAGCGCCGGGTCGGCCAGGATGCAGCGCCAGCCGTCGAGCAGGTCGCCTGCCCGGGGCCTGGCCTCGCCGGCCCCGGGCCGCACGGGGTGTTTCTCCTCGCCGCCCATCGCCCGGAGGCCGAACGCCGAGAGCAGATAGCTCACCGCGTTGCCCACCACGGTCGTCACCGGACCCAACAGCCCGATCGCGGCCCCGCCCAGCGGCGGCCCGACCATGCTGGCCGTCCAGTTCGTCGCCTCGAACCGGCCGTTCGCGACGAGCAGGTCCCGTCGCGGCACCAGATCCTTCAGGAACGCCCCGGCCGCCGCGCTGAAGGTGATGTCGGCCGCCGCGACGGCCACCGACACCAGCAGCAGTTGTACGAAGCCCAGCCGGCCCAGGGCGAACGCCACGGGGATGCTCAGCAGCACCGCGCACCGGACCAGGTCCGTCGCGATCATCACCGGCCGTTTGCGGCGGACCTCCACCCACGGCCCGAGCGGCACCGACACGGCCGCGCCGACCGCCGGTCCCACCGCCGCCAGCAGCGACACCTGCGTCGGTCCCGCGTCCAGCACCAGGACCGCGAGCAGCGCGAACGCGTCGAACGCGAGCCATGTGCCGGCCGTGCTGACCGCGTACGCCCCCCACAGCCACCCGAACCGCCGCCCCAGCGACCGCCTGCCCGCCATACCCGGCGCACACCCCCAGCTCCCGCGGACAACCCGGTGTTGACCGGCAGCCATCCAAGCGGGCACCGGGGCGCCCGGGCAAACAACCGTCCGTCACCCGTGGCACAACCAACCGTTGTGTCACATCGGTACGGGCGGACCCCCGAGAGCCGTCTCAGCGCTGGTAGAGACCCACCAGCGTGCCGTCCGCGATGCGGCGCTTCTCGACCTCCTCGTGCACCTCGTCCGCGCGGGGCGCGTCGGGCAGGACGCACGGCTCGGACAGGGCGTAGAGCCGGAAGAAGTAGTGGTGTGCGTCGTCCCCGGGCGGGGGATGCGGGCCGCCCCAGCCCTGCTGCCCGTAGCCGTTGACGAGTTCCGTGCCGCCCGGTGGGCAGTGCCCGGCCTCGACGCCGTCGCTGTGCGGGTCGATGCCGACCACGACCCAGTGCGCGAAGGTGCCCGACGGGGCGTCGGGATCCTCGCAGAGCAGGACCAGTTCGGCCGCGTCGTCCGGTACGCCGCTCCAGGTCAGGGGCGGAGAGACGTTCGGTCCCTCGTACGCGTACCGGCGCGCGATGAAGGAGTGGTCGTTGAACGCGTTGCTGCGCAGTTCGATGCCGGTCATGTGCCCCGGAGTACCCCCGCGGGACCCGGACATGCGGTTCGGGACGGACCGCCTCGGGTACCCGTGAGCCGTCCGGAACGAGCCGGAATGAGGCAGCGAGCCGGAAAGAGGTAGGGGACGGAGGATCACGAGGATGTCTCCCCTGGCAGAAGACTCCGCGGCACACCCCCGGGAGGACCGCCGCGCCCCCGCCCGCACCGCACGGCTGCGCAACCGCATCCCCGAGCCCGACGAGGAACCCGACCTCCTCGGCCAGTACCTCACGCAGATCGCGGCGACACCGCTGCTCACGGCGGAGGACGAGGTCCTGCTGGCCCGGCGGCTGGAGGCCGGCGTGCGGGCGCTGGAGGAACTGGAACGGGCCGACGCAGGTGAGCTCGACCTGGCGCCGGAGCGGCGGGGGGAGCTGGAGGAGGCCGCCCGGGACGGGCAGGCCGCCAAGGACCACATGGTCCGGGCCAACCTCCGGCTCGTCGTCTCGATGGCCAAACGGCACGCCCACCGGGGCCTGCCCCTGCTGGACGTCATCCAGGAGGGCAACCTGGGGCTGATCCGGGCCGTGGAGAAGTTCGACCACACGAAGGGCTTCAAGTTCTCCACCTACGCGACCTGGTGGATCCGCCAGGCGATCGAGCGGGGCCTGGCCGCGCACGCGCGCACCGTACGGCTGCCGATGCACGTCGTCGAGCAGCTCCAGAAGGTCGCCAAGATCGAACGGCGTCTGCAACTCGACCTGGGACGCGAACCGAGCGTCGAGGAAGTGGCCAGGGAGAGCGGCCTCGCCGCCGACCGGATCGGCTGGCTGCGCCGCGTCGGCCGGCAGGCCGTCAGCCTGGACACGCCCGTGGACGAGACCGGCGAGACCGTCGTCGGCGACCTCATCCCCGACACCGAGGTGCTCCAGGCCCCGGAGGTGGCCGAGTACCAGGCACTCGCCGAGGAACTGCACGAGGCCGTCGGCACGCTCGCGCCCCGCGAGGCCATGATCCTCAGCCTCCGCTACGGCCTGCACGACGGCCACACCCGCAGCCGCGACGAGGTCGCCCGCCGCGTCGGCCTCACCCGCGAGCGGGTACGCCAGCTGGAGAAGGAGTCCCTCGCCCGCCTCCGGGAGCCGAACAACCGGGAACGGCTGATGGCCTGGGCAGGCTGACCTCCCACCTCATGCGGCACCGCAGGACCGGGCGGGCTGACACTCATCCGCCCGTCAACGCCAGCGAGCCGTCCGGTGTCGGTGTCACCCCCACCCCGCTGCTGATCCGGTCGAGCGTCGTCCGCAGCCATGTGCGGTCCGCGCGGGACGCGGGCTCCAGTCGCAGCCGGCGTGCCCGTAGCGGCACCATGCGCAGCGCCGCCAGTCGGCCGCTGTCCGCCTCGACCGAGGCGAGGAACGCGAGCCGCAGGTCGTCGCGGTACTCCTCGTAGCCGGTGATGCCCTCGTAGTCGTCGATGAAGTCGCCGCAGCCGTACAGGATCAGCCGGTCCCGGTACACCTCCAGCGGGCGGGGGTGGTGTGAGGAGTGGCCGTGGACGATGTCGACCCCGCCGTCCACCAGGGCGTGCGCGAAGCGGACCTGCTCGCGGGGCACGCGGAACCCCCAGTTCGTGCCCCAGTGCACGGACACCACGGTCAGGTCACCGGCCCGGCGGGACCGCCGGACGTGCCGCAGTACGGTGTCGGACGCGGCGGGCGAGAGCTCCGGCACGTACGCCACACCGGGCCGGTCCGCCGTCGCCGCCCAGCCGGACGGGATGCCGCTGGAGCGCGCGCCGAGGGCGAAGACCAGCAGCCGGCGGCCACCGGGGAGGGGAACCGGAGCGGGTGCGTACGCCTCCTCGGCGTCACGTCCCGCACCCGCCGTCCGCAGGTCCGCCCGGGCCAGCGCGTCCAGTGTCCCCAGCAGACCCGGGCGGCCGAAGTCCAGGACGTGGTTGTTGGCGAGGACGGTCACGTCGGGCCGGGCCACGGCCAGGGCCGGCAGGTTGGCCGGGTGCATCCGGTAGTGGATCTCCTTGTCCGGGGCGAACGTGTCCGCGGACGTCACCGACGTCTCCAGGTTCACGATCCGGACGTCCGGGGCGGCCTCGTCCAGCACCCGCAGCGCCTCGCCCCACGGCCAGGACGGATCGACGGGCGCGGGCACCGGGCCGTGCGCCGACTCCGCCAGCCGGACGTAGGACCGCGCGTCCTCGACGTACGCCTCCCGCAGTGCCGGATCACCGGGGTGCGCCAGAATCTGGTCGACGCCGCGCCCGAGCATCACGTCACCGCACAGGAACAGCGTCACGACACCGCCGCCCACACCTCCACGGTAGGCGCACCCAGGACGGCGGGGTCAGGCGTCGACCGTCACCGCGCACGACCACCCGTACGGACCCGGCCCGATGCGCAGCTCGTCCCACGCCACCGCCCTCGGGACCGCCCCGGTGACCTCCACGTCCGCGAGGCCGGTGACCGCCAGCCGTACGTCCAGGCCGCCGTCGGCCTCGTCCGCCTCCACGTCCACCGGCACCTGGCCGTACACCTCCAGCCGGAAGATGATCTCGTCCAGCAGCGAGGCGAGCAGGTCGTCGTCGCTGGCCTCGGCCAGCCGCACCCGGTCCACGGCGGTCGGACGCACTCCCGAGACGTCCGCGAAGCACTCCACCATCGCCAGGACAGCCTCCGCCAGACAGTGCTCCCGGCACGCCGCCCACGCCTCGATCCGGATGTTCTCCGGATGCGGCACCGCCCGGTGCCCGCACTCGCCCGCCTGCCGTCCCTGCCCGTCGTCGCCCCTGTCACCGCCCATGAACATCGACTGCCCGAGGCTGCCGCACCCATGCAGCGACCGGCCCGGCGGTGGGTCAGACGGGCTCGTCCGCGAGGTACGGCGGCGCCGGGTCGTACTGGATGTAGCGCCGCACCGCCCGTGCGTGGTCCCGGCCGTGCAGCCGCCCCACCAGCCACAGCGCGCTGTCGATGCCGGCCGAGACGCCCTGGCTGGTGACCAGGTCGCCGTCCACGACGTAGCGGACGTCCCGGACGACCGTCACGTCGCCGCGGGCCTCGAGGGTGTCCTCCTGGCTCCAGTGCGTGGCCACCCGCCGCCCGCGCGCGGTACCCGCGGCGTGCAGCAGGAACGTGCCGGTGCACACGCCGTGCACCCACGCGGCCCGCTCCGCCGTCTTCCCGATCCAGTCGGTGACCACCGGGTTGTGCAGCTGCGTCTCGCGCGCGCCCCGGCCGCCCGGCACGTGCAGCACGTCCAGCGGCGGATGGTCGTCGAGGGTGTGGTCGGGCAGGACGCGCAGGCCCTTGTTGCAGCGCACGGGGCCGGGGTGCTCGGCGACGAGCACGGCCGAGTCGGCGCCGTCGCGGAGCATGGCGGAGACCGTGAAGACCTCCCAGGGCCCCACGAAGTCGAGCTCCTCGGCGTCCTCGAAGACCAGCAGGCCGTATGTCGTCATACGGGTTCCCCTTTCGGTGAGACGTGGTGGGCGGCTTCCGCGGTGGAGCGGAAGCGGGCGCGGTAGTCGGACGGCGCGATGCCGAGCCGGCGGTGGAACGTGCGGCGCAGGGTCTCCGCGGTGGTGAAGCCGTAGCGGCGGGCGATGGCCTCGACCGGTTCGTCCCCCTCGGTGAGGGCCCGCTGGGCCGCCTCGACGCGCACCCGCTCGACGTACGCGGCCGGCGGCACGCCCAGTTCGGCGGTGAAACGGCGCTGGAGGTGCCGGGGGCTCAGCCCGGCGTGCGCGGCGAGACCGGCGATGTCGTGCCGGGCGCCCGGATCGGCGTGGATCGCGGTGACGGCGGCCCGCACCGGGTCCGTCGCCGGCTGCCGCGACCACAGCGCCACACTGAACTGCGACTGGCCGCCCGGCCGCCGCAGGAACAGCACCAGTCGGCGGGCCACCGCGTGCGCGACGTCCCGGCCCAGATCGTCCTCCACCAGGGCGAGCGCCAGGTCCATGCCGGCCGTCACACCGGCCGACGTCCACACCGGCCCGTCCCGGACGAAGATCGGCTCACAGTCCACCCGCACCTCGGGGTGCTCCCGGGCCAACTGCTCCTCGCGGGCCCAGTGCGTGGTGACCCGGCGCCCGTCCAGCAGCCCCGCCGCCGCCAGCAGGAACACCCCGCTGCACACCGAGGCCACGCGCCGGGCACGGGTCGCCGCGGCGGCGACCCAGGAGACCAGCGCCTCGTCCTGCCGGGCCCGGTCGACACCCCGGCCGCCGACCACCACGAGCGTGTCGATCCCGGCCGGGCCGAGGTCCGCCACGCCGTGCCCGGCATGCACGAGCAGCCCGCTGACCGACCTGACCGGACCCGCCCGGGGCGCCACGACCTCGCAGACGTAGTCGTCGCCCGCGCTGTGGAACACCTCGTGCGGGCCGGTGAGGTCGAGCGGCTGGAAGCCGTCGAAGACGACGAAGACGACACGGCGGGAAGTCACGCCCTCCACGCTCCTCCGGCCAGGGTGTGGCGTCAACGACACGCATCCCACGGATCGCGCCATACCGGAGGCGAGGCGGGACGACCGCCCCGGTGTGGGTAGGCGGGCGGCAGGACGAGGGACGTGGGGGAGAGGAGGCCTCCGATGAACTCCCAGACGGTCACCGTGCCCGCCGGTGGCGCGACGCTCACCGGCGATCTGACCGTGCCGCCGGCCGCCCGCGCGGTCGTGCTGTTCGCCCACGGCAGCGGCAGCTCCCGGCACAGCCCCCGCAACCGCGACGTCGCCGCCGGCCTGCGCACCGCCGGACTCGGCACCCTCCTGATCGACCTGCTCACCGAGGAGGAGGAACGGCTGGACGTCCGCACCGCCGAACTCCGCTTCGACATCCCGCTGCTGGGCCGCCGGCTGGTTGCCGCCGTCGACTGGCTGGAACAGGCGCCCGGCACCCAGGGCCTGCCCGTCGTCCTGTTCGGCGCCAGCACCGGCGCGGGCGCGGCCCTGGTCGCCGCCGCCGAACGCCCCGACCGGGTGCCGGCGGTCGTCTCGCGCGGCGGGCGGCCCGACCTGGCCGGCGACGCCCTGGACGCCGTCCGGGCTCCGGTACTGCTGATCGTGGGCGGCCGGGACCAGCACGTGCTGCGGCTCAACGAGGAAGCGGCCCGGCGGCTGCACGTCCCGCACACCCTCCACGTGGTGCCCGGCGCGACGCACCTGTTCGAGGAGCCGGGCGCGCTCGACCAGGTCACCGAGGTGGCCCGGCAGTGGTGCCACGACCAGCTGCGGACAACGGCGGGCTGACGGCGGCCCGCGTCAGCCGCCCACCGGCAGGTCGATGCGCAACCGGGCGCCCTGCCGCAGCAGTTCCCGCTGCACGAGCCGGTACGGCACACCCCGCGGCCCGTGCTTGTGACGTACGGTCAGCGCGGCGCACACTCCCGCCGCCTGCCCGGTCGCCATCGCGATCGGCATGACCCGGTACGACGAGTGCGCCACGTGCGTTCCCGAGATGCAGCGGCCCGCCACCAGCAGCCGCTCCGTGCCCTGCGGCACGAGACAGCGCAGCGGGATGTCGTAGAAGCTGCCCTCGGGCACCCGCTTCAGGGTCGTTCCGGAGCCGCGCGGGTTGTGGATGTCGACCGGGTAGGCGCCGTGCGCGACGACGTCCGGGAAGCGGCGGGCGGCCAGGATGTCGTGGCCGGTGAGGTGGTAGTCGCCGACGACGCGCCGGGTCTCCCGGACGCCGATGTGCGTGCCGCTCTGCACCACGTACGACTCCTCGAAACCGGGCACGCGGGTCCGCAGGAAGCGGTCGATCTCCGCGAGCTGGCGCCGGGCGGTGTACTCGGCCCGGGTCAGGTCCCACACGCTGGTGCCGAGCACCCTGGTCACGCGGGTGCTGTTGACGCTGACCTCGCGCGGATGCGGCGTCGCGAAGAACAGGATGTCCTCGCGCGGCAGCCGCAGATCACCGTCCGCCCGGGCCTCCTCGACCAGGTCCCACAGGCCGTGCACGCCGCGCCACTGGTCGGGATGCTCCCGCACGTACTCCGCGAAGTCCGGCCGGGCGAAGTCCGCGACCCGGAACATCAGCGTCATCGGCTGCACCAGCCCGTCCTCCGGCCGGCCGATCTCGTACGGCGCCCCGCAGGCCGCCGCGACGTCGCCGTCGCCCGTGCCGTCCACGACCACGTCGGCGTCGATCACCACCGGCCCCGACTTGGTCTCGAACACCACACGCCAGCCGTCGTCGAGGCGCAGCGCCGTGGAGGCGAAGGCGTGGAACAGCATCCGCACGCCCGCCTCGTCCACCATGTCGAGCAGGACCAGCTTGAAGAGCTCCGGGTCGAAGGGGACCGTGTACCCGGTCCTCGGCGAGGGCTTCAGACAGCCGCCGCGCCCCATGAGCCGGTCCAGCAGCCGCCACAGCACCCCCTGGACGACCGGCTCGCCCTCGCCGTGGTCGGTGGGCAGCAGGCGGGCGTCCTCGCCCGACTCGCTGAACGTGGCCTGCTTGTGCTCGTTGTGGAACGACATCAGCGGCATGACCAGCGCCGCCGTCGCGTTGCCGCCGAGGAACCCGTAGCGCTCCACCAGGACGACCTCGGCCCCGGCGTCGGCCGCGGCGACCGCCGCGGCGAACCCTGCCGGGCCGCCGCCGACCACCAGGACCTCCGTCCGGCCGCCGTGCCGGGCGGGCCGTTCGGGCAGGGTGACCGTGCGGGGCTCGCGCGGTTCTTGCAGGATCGGCATCGGTGTCCTCCCGCGGGCGGGGCCTAGGTGGCGCCGGCGTCACACGCCCAGCGGGCGGGGTTCGGCAGTGGGCGCGGGCGGTGCTTCCGCCTCCGTGTCCAGGAGGGCAGCGGTGCCGACGGCCGACGCCGTCCCGCCGTCGACCTCGTCCAGCAGCAGTCCGCAGCGTGCGCAGGTCTCCCGGGCCTGTGTGGACAGCTCCCGGACGCGGGAGTGCAGCTCCTCCCGCCGCTCCGGGTACTCGTCCCACAGCCGGTCCACCTCCGCCAGCAGCAGCCCGGCCTGCTCCCGCGCCACGCCCACCAGGGCCGGAGCCCCCATCCGGCGTGCGAAGTCGAAGACCTTGCCGGAGTAGGGGAGCGGCAGCACCGGCAGCCCGGAGAGCGCCGCGAAGATCACGAAGTGCAGGCGCATGCCGACCGCCAGATCCAGATGGCGCATGAAGCCGAGCACCTGCCCCGGGCTGTACGAGCCGTGCAGGATCCGACCCTTGTCGGGAGCGGTCATGTGGGACAGCACGGCGTGCGCGTGCCGCACGTCGTGCCGCTCCATCGGCAGGAACACCACGTGCGCGTCCAGTCGGCGGACGAGGAAGTCGGCGACGTCCGCGAGCAGGGCGTGGTAGTCGCCCTCGTCCAGCTTCTCGGCCGCCCGGCCCGGCTCCCGCACCGACATCCCCACCAGCCGCGCGTCGGTGGGCACGCCCTCGTGGCGCATCATCTCGTCGGTGAACGGCTCCGGCTCCAGCAGCAGCGCCGGATCGGCGGTGACGACGACGTCGCGTTCGACACCGACCTCCTCCAGCACCAGCTTGGACTCCTCGTCCCGCACCACGACGTCGTCCATGTCCGCCAGCACCGTGCGCACGGCCTCCCGGTCGTCGGGTTCGCGCAGCGGGCCGGCGCCGATGGCGTAGGCGAAGGTGCGGATGCCGCGCTCCTGCGCGGCCCGGACCAGGCGCAGATAGCGGCGCGCCTCGCCGTCGAAGAGGAGCCCGCCGCCGCCCAGGACCAGCAGATCCAGTGAGGCCAGCGTGTCCAGGACCTGGTTGCGGCTGACGCCCTCCCAGTCCACCACCTCGTCGGCGCCCGGGTGATGGGCCCGGGTGTGCTCGGCGTTCCGGCTGAAGACGACCAGGCGGGCCTCGGGCCGCTGGGCGCGCAGACAGCGCAGGACACAGGTCAGGATCGACTCGTCGCCGATGTTGAAGCCGCCGTAGGAACCGAGCACGCCGATGCGCGGGCCCGGTCGGGCAGGCTGCGGATGAGAAGGGGCAGTGGTCATCCGGGTGCTCCCGTCGCGTCGGAGTCTGCTCAGTGGCCTGGTGCGCCGGTGGTGCGGAGAGTCCGTGCCCGTGCGTACGGTTCGTGCCGTGCGCACGGTCCCGGGTTGCCTGGGCCGCACGGCCGGAAACACCCCGCGTTCCGAGTGTGACGGAGGTCCGGAAGGTGCGCATTGTCCGGTGGGTCAGGGGTACGTGGGAGCCGGACCGGCCGGGGGCTGTCTCCGTGCGGGAAGCAGAGGTGACCGTCATGCGGTTCCGTGATCGCCGGCAGGCCGGCGGCGAACTGGCCGAAAAACTGCGCACCCGGCAGAGCGAGGGTGCGTTGCCCGATCCCCTCGTCCTCGCCCTGCCCCGCGGCGGCGTCGCCGTGGCGCGCGAGGTCGCCGGGGCGCTGGACGCCCCGCTCGACGTGCTCGTCGTACGGAAGATCGGGGCGCCCTTCCAGGAGGAGCTCGGCGTCGGAGCGATGGCCGGGGACGAGGTGCCGCTCCTCGACGAGGAGGCCATGCGCCACCTGGGCCTCCGGGAGGCCGCCCTCGCGCCCGTCATCGAGCGGGAGCGCGCGGAACTGCGCCGCCGCGAGGCCTTGTACCGGCAGGGCCGCCCCGCACCCGATCTGCGCGGACGCACCGTGATCGTGGTCGACGACGGCCTGGCGACCGGTTCCACGGCCCGGGCCGCGCTGCGGTTCGTCCGCCGCCAGGCGCCCGAACGGGTGGTGCTGGCCGCGCCGGTGTGCTCCCCGGAGGCGGCCGAGCTGATGCGCGCCGAGGCCGACGAGGTGATCTGCCTGCACCAGCCGACCGCGTTCATGGCCGTGGGCCTCTGGTACGAGAACTTCGACCAGCTGACGGACCAGGACGTGCTGGAGGCGCTGCACGCGCAACTGTGATCGATTGTTCACCTGACAGGTGTGGCGGAAATCAGCCACGACGGACAACGATATCCATCCCCACACCTGTAACAGGAGCACCAGTGAACGTCTCCCTCTCCGTGTGGCTGCTGACCGTGGCAGCTCTGTGCCTGCTCGTCGCCGTCGACTTCTTCGTCGGCCGCAAGCCCCACGACGTGTCCGTGAAGGAAGCCGGGACGTGGACGGTGGTGTGGATCGTCCTGGCCGCGCTGTTCGGGCTGGGGCTGTGGTACTTCGGTGGGAGCGGGCCCACGGGTGAGTTCTTCGCCGGTTACATCACCGAGAAGTCGCTGAGCGTCGACAACCTCTTCGTGTTCGTCCTGATCATGGGGAAGTTCGCGGTGCCCTCGCAGTACCAGCAGCGGGTGCTGATGGTCGGCGTGCTGATGGCCCTGGTGCTGCGGGCCGTCTTCATCGCGGCCGGCGCGGCGATCATCTCGGCCTTCTCCTGGGTGTTCTACATCTTCGGCGCCTTCCTCGTCTGGACCGCATGGAAGCTGGTCCAGGACGCGCGCAAGCAGGACCACGAGGAGGAGTACCAGGAGAACAAGCTGCTGAAGATGGCGGAGCAGCGCTTCGGCGTCGCCGACCGCTACCACGGCACGAAGCTGTTCATCACCGAGAACGGCAAGCGGATCATGACCCCGATGCTGGTCGTGATGCTCGCCATCGGCTCCACCGACGTGCTGTTCGCCCTCGACTCCATCCCCGCGATCTACGGGCTGACGCAGGACCCGTACATCGTGTTCACCGCGAACGCCTTCGCCCTGATGGGCCTGCGCCAGCTGTACTTCCTCATCGGCGGCCTGCTGAAGAAGCTGGTCCACCTCTCCTACGGCCTGTCGATCATCCTGGGCTTCATCGGAGTGAAGCTGGTGCTGCACGCCCTGCACGAGTCGGGCGTCCACGTGCCCGAGATCAGCATCCCCTTCTCGCTGACCTTCATCGTGCTGGTCCTGGCCGTGACGACGTTCACCAGCCTGCGGGCCTCGAGGAAGCAGGAGGCCGAGGAGGCGGAGCGGATCACCGGATCCCGGTAGGTTCTCCGGCCGAGGGCGTCAGACGACGCCGTCCGCGCGCAGGGCCGACACCTCCTCGTCGGTGCGGCCCAGCTCGGCGAGGATCGCCGCGGTGTGCTCGCCGACCGCCGGTACGGGGTCCATCCGGGCGGGCAGGCCGGCGAGGTCGGCCGGCGGGAGCAGGGCCTCCACCGTGCCGCCCGGCACGGCGACCTCTGTCCAGCGGCCGCGGGCGGCCAGCACCGGATGGTCCAGGAACGCGGCGACGTCGTTGACCCCGGCGCAGGCGATGCCGATGGCCTCCAGGTCCTTGAGGATCTCCTCGGAACCGGAGCGGGTGAAGCGGGCGGCGAGGATCACGTCGAGCTCCTCGCGGTGGGCGACCCGGTCGGAGGCGGTGGCGAAGCGCGGATCGCCGACCAGCTCCGGCCGGCCGAGGAACTCGGCGCACAGGGCCGCCCACTCCCGCTCGTTCTGGATGGAGAACAGCACCTCCTTGCCGTCGGCGGCCTCGTACGTCCCGTACGGCGCGATGGTGGCGTGCTGCGTGCCCAGTCGCGGGGGCTGGGTGCCGCCGTGCCGGGTGTAATAGGCGGGCTGGCCCATCCACTCCGCCAGCGCCTCGAAGAGGGACACGTCCACCGGATGGGCCTCGCCGGTGACGGCGCGGGTGTACAGGGCCGTGAGGACGCCGCTGTAGGCGTACATCCCGGCGGCGATGTCGGCGACGGAGATCCCGGTCCGGGCGGTCCCCTCGGGGGTTCCCGTCAGGGACACCAGCCCGGTCTGGCACTGCACGAGCAGGTCGTACGCCTTGCGGTCGGCCCAGGGGCCGGTCGTGCCCCAGCCGGATATCGTGCACGGGATCAGACCGGGGCGGCGGCTGGTGACGGTGGCGGCGTCCAGACCGAGCCGGCCGGCGGCGCCCGGGGCGAGGTTCTGCACGAACACGTCGGCGCCGTCGAGGAGTTCGTGCAGGATCTCGCGGCCCCGTGGGTCCTTGAGGTCCAGGGTGAGGGACTCCTTGGAGCGGTTCAGCCACACGAAATAGCTGGAGTGGCCGTGCACGGTCGTGTCGTACCGGCGGGCGAAGTCGCCGCCGCCCGGCCGCTCCACCTTGATGACCCGGGCGCCGAGGTCGGCGAGCTGCCGGGTGGCGTAGGGCGCGGCCACGGCCTGCTCCAGGCTGACCACCGTGACCCCGGCCAGGGGATACCGCTGCACGCTCATGCCTCATGCTCCTGAACCTCGTACCGGACGGCGCCCGGACAGTCTCTCCCAGCCGGGCGGCGGCGGCACGGACCCCTGGACGCGATCCGGATCACCCGGTCCGGGCGGGCGCGCTACGGCTCCGGCCGGGCCAGGTGCCGCATCGCCAGCGCCAGTTGCAGCCGGAGCCGGCCCTGCGGGGTGCGCACCGGCCAGCCGAGCAGGTGCTCGGCGTGGGCCAGCCGGTCCTGGAGCGTGGAGTGGTGGACGTTGATCTCGTTGGCGGCCGCCCGCAAGCTCGTCGTGGCCGCGACCGCGTGCAGGGTCGCCGGCAGCCAGGGCGTGGTCGCCGCGGCCGTCTCCAGGGCACGGACGTCGGGCGGCGGCTCGGCGCCCGGTACGACCAGATCGGCGAGGAGGGCGATGCCGCCCAGCTCCTCGGCGTGCACGACGCGCGGCCCGGGGTCCTGCGGGGTGCCCTCGGCGGTGAACCGCAGGGCGGTACGGGCCTCGGCCCAGGACCGGGGGAGTTCGAGCACGGGCACGGCGGGCCCGACTCCGAGCCGTCCGACCGCGTCGGTCTCCGTCCCGGCGGGTACGACGCGTGGCCGCTCGTGCAGCGGGGCGAGAGCCCGGGCCGGAAGGGTGGTGTCCAGACCGAGGCGGCGGGCGGCATGCAGCCGGGCCGCTTCCGGGGCCGTGCCGTCGAGCAGGGTCTCGACCAGCGCGGGATCGTCGGCCGGGACCCGCCCGCGGGTACGGTCGAGAACGAGCCGCAGCACACCGGCGGCCCGCTCGAGAATCACCGCGTCGACCACACTGGACGCGACCCGGGCCTGCCCGACGTGGCCGACCCGGGACACCGCCCCGGCACGGCCGGTGTCGACCGCTTGGGACGCCGCCCTGGTGCGGTCCGCGTTCGCGACGCCGGGCGTCACCCCGGCGCGGCTGGTTTCGGTCAGGCCGGACGCCGCCCCGGCACGGACCGTTTTCACGCCGCCGGGTGCCGGCGCGGTGCGGTCGGGCGCGCCCAGTGGGGACGCCACCCCAGCTCGGTCGCTGTCCACGGCGCGGGACGCCGCCCCGGCACGGCCGGTGTCGCCCACCTGGGACGCCGCCCTGGCGTGGTCCGCGTTCGCGACGCCGGGCGTCACCCCGGCACGGCTGGTTTCGGTCACGCCGGGCGCCGACCCGGCCCGGCCCGTGTCCACCACCCCGGACGCCGCCCCGACCCGCTCCAGCCAAAGGGCCGCCGTGCCGTCCGGGGCCAGCCGGGCGGACGGCCAGGCGGGGTCGGGCGGCTCATCCGTGTCCCGGCGGGTGCCGTCGGGCTCCACACGTACGTGCACGCGGCGTTCGGGGTCCACCAGCCGGGCCGGGCAGCCGGACAGTACGGCGGCACCGCGAACGAGTGCCTCCACACCGGCCCTGGTCTCGGCCAGACGGTCGAAGTAGGCGATGACCCGGACCGCCGCACCGGCATCCGGATCGAGCGCGGTCAGGCGCCCGGCCAGCTCTTTCATAGGCCCCATGGTGCGGCATGGGGCCGCCGAACGGGCCCCGCTCGCCGGTGGCTGCCCGAGCGCTCCGCCGTGGCCGACGCACCGGGCGCCCGCCCGTCACGCGCCCAGCAACCTCCGCAGCCAGCTCACCTGCGCCGCCCGCGCCGACTGGGAGAGCGCCGCCTGGGGTGCGAAGCCGTCGAAGCCGTGGAAGCCGCCGGGCCAGACGTGCAGCTCGGCCACGCCGCCGGCCTGCCAGATGCGCGACGCGTAGGCGACGACCTCGTCCCGGAAGGTCTCCGCAGAGCCGACGTCGAGGAACGCCGGGGGCAGCCCGGTCAGGTCCTCGGCGCGGGCCGGTGCCGCGTACGCCGGTACGTCGGGGCCGCCGCGCCGCGAGCCCAGCAGCGCCGTCCAGCCGGTCTCGTTGGCGGTGCGGTCCCACACCCCGAGGCCCGCCATCTGGTACGTCGACGGTGTGTCGTTGCGGTCGTCGAGCATCGGGCACATCAGGACCTGCCCGATCGGCTGCGGCCCCTTGCGGTCCCGCGTGAGCAGGGCCAGGGCCGCGCACAGCCCGCCACCCGCGCTGGCGCCCGCGATGACGATCCGCTCGGCGTCGGCACCGAGCTCGGCGGCGTGGTCCGCCGTCCACAGCAGCCCGGCGTACACGTCCTCGATCGGCGCGGGATGCGGATGCTCCGGTGCCAGCCGGTACTCCACCGACACCACCACCGCGTCCAGCGCCTGCGCCCACGCCAGCGGGACGTCGACGCCGACCCGGTTGTTCCCGATGACCATGCCGCCGCCGTGCACGTGGTAGATGACGGGCCGCGCCCCGGCGCTCGCCGGAGCGGTCGGCCGGCAGATCAGCAGCGAGATCTCGGGCTCGCCCTGCGGCCCGGGCACCTGCCGGTCCTCCACCTCGAACGTCCCGCCCATCGTCAGGTCCAGATCGGCCAGCAGCTGTATACCCGGGCCCTGGCGGACCTCGGCGATCTCGTCGAGGGTGAGACCCGGGCTGATCATGTCCTTGATCAGCTCCAGGGCTCCGGCGAGTTCCGGGTCGAACGGGGGCGGAACATGCGTCATGACGTCTCCTCGGGTGAGGTCGCGGCGGCTCGTGCTGCCAGGATCGGTCCCGCCGCGCCGGGCCCGGGCGCCGCCGTCCGGCGGAACCTGCCCGCCGTACGGCGGGTGGCGCACCGGTGGTGGGCGAGTGCCACCGCCGTGAGCGCCGCGACCAGCGCGCACACCCCGAGCCACCCGAAACGGCCGTACGCCCGCACACCCAGCCACGAGCCGACGGCGCCACCAAGATACGCGCAGGTCATATAGGCGGTGGTGAGCCGGCTGCGCACCTCGGCGCGCAGTGTCTGGATCCGCACCGTGTTGGCGACCATCCCGGACTGCATGCCGACGTCGAGCAGCAGCGTGCCCACGACCAGGGCCGCCACCCCCGCCGCACCGCCGAGACCGCCCACCGCCAGCACCGCGGCCGAGGCGCCCACCACCAGGAAGCACACCCGGTTGACCGCGTCCGGCCCTCGTCGGTCGACCTGGCGGCCCGCGACCGGCGTGCACACCATGGTCACCGCGTTGACCAGGGCGAGCAGCCCCACGGCCCCCGCGCCCAGGCCGCCGTACACCGGACCGGTGAGCAGCAGGGCCACGCCGGTCCACACCGCGGAGAAACCGGCGAACACCAGGGCCTGGTACAGGCAGGAGCGGCGCAGACCGGGTTCGGTGCGCAGCAGCCGCAGCGGCTCGGCCAGGAGCGCCGCGTAGCCCTGGGAGGAGGGCGGGGACGTCCGCGGAAGCAGGCGCGCCGACAGCGCGGCCACCGCCAGGGACAGCACGGCGGCCAGGACGTACGGGGCCCGCCAGCCCAGCCAGTCGCCGAGCGCGCCGCCGGCGGTGCGCGACAGCAGCATGCCCGCGAGGGAGCCGCTGAGCAGGGTGCCGCCGGTGACGCCACGCCGCTCCTGCGGCACCAGACCGGCCGCCAGCGGCCCGGCGAGCGGGGCCGCCACCGTCGTCACCCCCACCAGGGCACTGGCGACGACCAGCGGGACCAGCCCCGGCGCGGCGCTCGCCGCGAACAGCCCGAGGCCGGTCAGCGTCAGGAGGCTGACCAGCAGCGGGCGGTACGGCAGGCGGTCGCCGAGCGGGACGAGCAGGCAGATCCCGGCCGCGTAGCCGAACTGGGTCGCGGTGACGACGCCGGCGGCCGCGTCGGGCGAGACGTGCAGCCCGGACGCGATCAGCGGGCTGATGGCCTGGGGGAAGTAGACGTTGCCCACGGCCGCGCCGCAGACGAGCGCCAGGGCCAGAATCACCCGGGGACTCGCGCCCGGGTGCGCTGTAGGCTGCCGTCGATCGTGATCCGTCATGGACCGAAGTCCACGCCATGGCAGGGCGGTTGCCAAAGGATGTAGCGGGGGCCTCAATGATCAGCTTCCGGCTCGACGCCGCGGACCTCGCCGACACCCGCTTCGCCATCTCGCCCCTGCGCGAGGTGATGGGCAGCCTGCGCGCCCTGCGCGCCCCCGCGCTCTACCCCCTGCACGTGCGGTGGCGCGCCGCCGTGCTCCAGAAGCTCGACCCGGCCGATGCCCGGCTGCTCGCGGCCCTGGTGGGGGACACCCTGGCCCTGCCCGACTTCCTGACCCCGAGGCCGGCGTCCTTCGCGCCCACTCTCGACGAGCAGCTGACCGTCGTACGGGCCACACCCGCGCAGACCGTACGCCGTGATCTGCTCGCCGCCCACGCGCCCAGGCCCCTGCCGCCCGCCCTGCGGGCGGTCACCGCGCCCAGCGACGCACCCGTCGCGGAGCTGCTGGAGGAGCTGTGCGCACTCCTGCGGCGGTACTGGGAGTCGGCGCTGCTGCCGTACTGGCCCCGGATGCGGCTCGTGCTGGAGGCCGACATCACCCACCGGGCCCGGCAGCTGGCCACCGGCGGCGCCCGGCTGCTCTTCGCCGACCTGCATCGCAATCTGCGCTGGGACGACGGCGTACTGCACGTCGACCGGATGCGCGGACACCACCATGTGGACGGCTCCGGACGCGGCCTGCGCCTGGTGCCGTCCCTGTTCGCGCACCAGGCGGCGCCGCCGGTCAGCGCCGCGGAACCGCCGATGCTCGCCTACCCCGGCCGGGGCGCCGCCACCCTGTGGGAACCGGAGCCCGAGCCGGACGCACCCGCCCTGACGGCCCTGCTCGGCGCGCCCCGCAGCACGCTGCTGCGGCTGCTGGCCGAGCCCCTGCCGACGGTGGAGCTGGCCCGGCGCCTCGGGGTGACCCCGAGCGCCGTGTCCCAGCACCTGCGCGTCCTGCACGCGACGGGCCTGGTCACCCGCGCCCGCGACGGCCGCCATGTCCTCTACCGGCGCAGCTCGCTGGGGGAGCAGCTGGCCCAGCACGGCTCGGTCTGACTGCTCAGTGGCTCGTCGTGCCCGACCGAGCCGGAGCGGACCCGGACGGCGGCCTGCTGCGCGAGACGACGCGCGTGCCGCAGCCGTCGACGACCCGGACCTGGAGCGAGCCGCATCCGCAGCGCGTCCATTCGGTGCGGCCCGTCGCGGTGGTGTGCCGGGACAGCACCTGGAACGGCTCGCCTCCGTCCGGCCAGCCGCAGTGCGGGCAGACGGTGCCGGTGGTGCTGGTCATGTCTCTGACTCCTTGTATGTCGTGGCTGGTTGACCGTCGCGACACAGCAAGGGTGCGTCGAAGAATCCGTACACGTCCAGGTTGACTTTGTGGACGGCATTGTGAAGCGTGGGCTTCATGATTGACCTGCGCCGGCTGCATGTCCTGAGGGCGGTCGCCCACTACGGCACGGTCACCGCGGCCGCCCGAGCCCTGCACTTCACCCCGTCCGCCGCCTCCCAGCAGATCCGCCAGCTCGCCCGTGACCTGGGTGTCGACCTGCTGGAGCCGCAGGGGCGCGGGGTGCGCCTCACTCCGGCCGCCGAGAGCCTGCTCGCGCACGCCGACGCCATCCAGGCCCGCTGGGACCAGGCGGAACTCGATCTGCGGGCCGACCACGGGGCGCCGTCCGGCGTGCTGCGCGTGACGGGCTTCCCCGTGGCCATCTCGGTCCTGCTGGCGCCGATGGCGGCCCGGCTGGGGGAGCGGCACCCGCGGCTGTCCGTACGGATCACCGAGGCGGGCGTCCCGGAGAGCTTCGACCTCCTCTTCGAGGGTGACATCGACCTGGCGATCGTCGAGTCGACCCCGTACAACCCGCCGCTGAGCGACACGCGGTTCGACCAGCAGCCGTTGCTCGACGACCCGTTCGACCTGGTCGTCCCCGACGGGCACCGGCTGGCCGGACGGGCCCGGGTCGATCTCGCGGAGGCGGCACACGAGGCGTGGATCGCGCCGGTGGAGGAGAGCCCCTGCCGCACGCACATCATGTCCGCCTGCGGCGCGGCCGGTTTCAGCCCCGGCGTCGTCCACCACTCCCTGGACTGGAACGTCGCCGCCCACCTCGTCGCCCACGGGCTCGGCGTCGCCCTCATCCCCCGCCTCGCGCATCTGACCCCGCATCTCCCGATCACCCGGGTGCGCTGCGAAGGCAACCCCCACCGCAAGCTCCTGACCTGCACCCGCGGCGGCGGCCACGCCCGCCCGGCGGTGGCGGCGGCGCTCCGGGAACTACGGGAACTGGCCCCCACGGCAGTCGCCTGAAGTAACTCCGGGCTGCGGGGAACTGTGCGAACCCCCGTCACCGCCCGGGCGCCCCCACCCGCAGCGCGTCCATGACGAGGTCCAGCAGGCGGTCGGCGCGGGGTTGCCAGTCGGTGTGCGGGTCGATCGTCCACAGGCCGCCGACGGCCAGGAAGAGATCGTCCGCGGTGATGCCCGGACGGATGGTGCCGGCCTTCTCGTTGGCGCGCAGGAGGAGTTCGGCCGCCTCGGTCAGCGGCGTGGGGGACGGCTTCGCCGGCTTTCCCGGCGCGCCGGTGGCCTGGCGGATCGCGTCGGCCAGACCGGCCTTCGTCATGGCGAACTGCGCGCAACGGTCCAGCCACTCGCGCAGCGCCCGGTCCGGTTCCCGGCACTCCAGCAGCGGTGCCGCGGTGTCGGCGACCTGCTGCATCTCGTGCCGGTAGATCTCCATGACGAGCGCCTCACGGCTCGGGAAGTGACGGTAGAAGGTCCCCTGCCCGACGCCCGCCTTCTTGGCGATCGTGCTCAGCGGGGCGTCCGCCGCGCGCGTCAGCTCGACCAGCGCAACCTCCAGGATGCGCTCGCGATTGCGTTGCGCGTCCGAGCGCAACGGCGCGTCCTTCTTCTGCCGCACTCGCCCTCCTCGCGGTCCTTGGCCGAAACCCGGCCCTTGTTAAGCGGACAGTTGTCCGTTACGTTTCCGGGTAACGGACAAGTGTCCGCTTGCTCCATCGTATCGGCGGGACGTCCGCGCGGACAGCCCGGGACGGCCGCGCCGCGGCAGGCCTGCCCCGCATCCTGCACCGTTGCGAACCGGCCCCGCCACCCACGACCCCTGCCGCCTGACCGTGCGACGTGAGAAAGAAGGCTTCCATGCCCCCATCGACGTCCAGCGACCTCACCCTGTCCGTCAACGGCGAGAAGTACACGCTGACCGTCGACCACCGCACCACCCTCCTGGACGCCCTGCGCGAGCGCCTGGATCTGACCGGCACCAAGAAGGGCTGCGACCAGGGCCAGTGCGGTGCCTGCACGGTCCTGGTCGACGGCCGCCGGGCCGTGTCCTGCCTCCAGCTGGCGGTGGCGGCCGAAGGGCGTGAGATCACCACCATCGAGGGCGTGGCCGACGGCGATCAACTGCACCCGGTGCAGCAGGCGTTCCTCGACCTCGACGGTTTCCAGTGCGGTTACTGCACGCCGGGGCAGATCTGCTCGGCCATCGCCCTGATCGAGGAGCACGCGGCGGGCTGGCCCAGCGCCGCCACCGACGACATACGCCCCGACGCGGGACCGCCACCGCTGACACCGGAGGAGATCCGGGAGCGGATGAGCGGCAACCTGTGCCGCTGCGGTGCGTACGTGTCGATCGTCCAGGCCGTGGCCCGCGCCGCCGAGACCAAGGGAGCGGCAGCATGAGGGAGTTCGGCTACCAGCGCGCCTACGACGTCTCCGGCGCCGTGGCGCTGCTCGACGGTGACGGGGAAGCCCGTTTCCTGGGCGGCGGCACCAACCTCGTCGACCTGATGAAGACCGGCGTCGAGCGGCCCGCCCTGCTCGTCGACGTCCGGGAACTGCCCCTGAACCGGATCGAGCCGACCGCCGACGGCGGGCTGCGCATCGGTGCCACCGTCACCAACAGCGACCTCGCCGCCCACCCCGAAGTCCGGCTCCGCTACCCGGCGTTGGCGCAGGCGGTGCTGGCCGGCGCCTCCGGTCAGCTGCGCAACATGGCCACCGTCGGCGGGAACCTGCTCCAGCGCACCCGCTGCGGCTACTTCGCCGACGTCTCCTCCGCCTGCAACAAGCGCAACCCCGGCAGCGGCTGTCCGGCCGTCACCGGTGAGCACCACAATCACGCCGTCCTGGGCGCCTCCGACCACTGCGTCGCGACGCACCCCTCCGACATGGGAGTGGCGCTCGCCGCCTTCGACGCCGTCGTGTCCTACGAAACGGCCGACGGGCCGGGGGAGTTGCCGCTCGCCGACTTCTACCTGCCGGTGGGTGAGACCCCGCATCTGGAGACGGCGCTGCCGCCGGGCGCACTGATCACCGGCGTCACCCTGCCGCCCACCCCGGTGGCCGCCCACTCCCGCTACCGCAAGGTGCGCGAGCGCGCCTCCTACGCCTTCGCCATCGGCTCCATCGCCGCCGCCCTCGACGTCGAGGACGGTGTCGTACGGGATGTCCGGCTGGCCTTCGGCGCGGTCGCCTCCCGCCCCTGGCGAGCCCGCACAGCCGAACGCGCCCTGCTCGGGACCCGTGCCGACGCCGAGAACTTCGCGGCCGCCGCGGACGCCGAGCTGGCCGATGCGAAACCGCTGCCCCACAACGGATACAAGGTGACCCTGATGCGCAACCTCGTCGTCGCCTGCTTGAGCGAACTCGCCGAGGAGGCCGCCCGATGACCACCGCCACCAAGGGCTCCGTCGGCACCTCCCACACCCGCGTCGAAGGCCGCGACAAAGTCACCGGCGCCGCCCGCTACGCCGCCGAGATCCCCTTCGCCGAACTCGCCCACGGCTGGCTGGTCCTGTCCACCGTCGCCCGCGGCCGCATCCGCGCCCTGGACACCGAGGCCGTGCTCCGGATGCCCGGCGTGCTCACCGTGCTCCACCACCACAACGCCCCGCGCGTCGACAACGACTATGTCGGCCTGCTGGGCGTCCCGCCGGACCCCAGCGTCGCCCTCTTCCAGCACGACCGGGTGATCCACATGGGCTGGCCGGTGGCGCTGGTCGTCGCCGAGACGTCCGAGCAGGCCAGGGAGGCCGCCGAGGCCCTCGTCGTGACGTACGACCAGGAGCCGCACGACGTCGCGTTCTCCGCCGAGCGGCAGACCGAGGCCTATCCGGTCGACGGCCATGCGCCGGGAGTGGTGGAGAAGGGCGACCTGGAGGCCCAACTCGCCTCCTCCGCCGTCGTGGTGGACGCGGAGTACACCACTCCGGAGGAACACCACAACCCGATGGAGCCGCACGCCGCGACGGCCCTGTGGGAGGGCGGCCGGCTCGAGGTCGTCGACTCCAACCAGGGCACCAGCTGGGTCGCAGGCGAGCTCGCGAACCTGTTCTCCCTCGACCCGGCCTCCGTGCGGGTGCGCTCCGAGCACGTCGGCGGCGGCTTCGGCAGCAAGGGCGTCCGTGCGCACCAGGTGGCCGCCGTGATGGCCGCGACGGTCCTGCAACGCCCGGTCAGGGTCGTCATGACCCGCCGGCAGATGTTCTCTCTCGCCGGCTACCGCAGCCCCACGGCCCAGCGGGTCAGGCTCGGCGCCGACGCGGACGGGAGGCTGCGCGCCCTGGAGCACCAGTCCCTGAACATGACCTCGTCCGTGCACGAGTTCGTGGAGCCGAGCGCCGCCGCGAGCCGGGCGATGTACGACGCCGACGCGCATCACACGGCCAGCCGGATCGTGCGGCTCGACGTACCGACCCCGACCTGGATGCGGGCCCCCGGTGAGGCGCCCGGCTCGTTCGCCCTCGAGGCGGCGCTCGACGAGCTCGCCGAGCGGTGCGGCATCGACCCGATCGAGCTGCGCGTGCTCAACGAGCCCGCGGTGGGCCCGGTGTCCGGGCTGCCGTTCAGCAGCCGCAACCTGATCGCCTGCTTCCGGGAAGGCGCCCGCAGGTTCGGCTGGGCCGACCGGGACCCGCGGCCCGGCGTGCGCCGCGACGGCCGCTGGCTGCTCGGCACGGGCACCGCAGCGGCCTCCTTCCCCGCGGGAGCCATGCCCTCCACGGCGGCCGTCACCGCGGAGGCGGACGGCACCTTCACGGTAGGGGTCAACGCCGCGGACATCGGCACCGGCGCCCGGACCGCGCTCGCCCTGGTCGCCGCCGACGCGCTGGGGGTGCCGACGGACCGCGTCCGGGTGCGTATCGCGGACAGCGACCTCGGTCCGGCGATGATCGCCGGAGGTTCGATGGGCACCCGCTCCTGGGCGTGGGCCGTCACAACGGCGGCCGAGGAGCTGCGGCAGAGCCTCGCGCCGGGCGCCGACATTCCGCCGGAGGGCATCACCGTACGGTCGAACACGGCCGAGGCCATCGGTGCCCTCGCCCAGAAGGAACGGCACTCCTTCGGGGCGCAGTTCGCCGAGGTCGCCGTCGACCCGGCCACCGGTGAGGTCCGGGTCCGCCGCATGCTGGGCATCTTCGCGGCCGGCCGGATCGTCAACCCGCTCACCGCCCGCAACCAGCTGGTCGGCGGCATGATCTGGGGCATCTCGATGGCCCTGCACGAGGAAGCCGTCCGGGACCGGGCCACGGGCGGCCTCTACGGCGCCGACCTCGCGGGCTACCACGTCGCCGCGCACGCCGACATCCCGCACATCGAGGCCGACTGGGTCGACGACCCCGACCCGGACGACCCGGTCGGCATCAAGGGCATCGGCGAGATCGGCATCGTGGGCGCCGCCGCGGCGGTCGCCAACGGCGTGTGGCACGCGACCGGCGTCCGCCACCGGCACCTGCCCATCCGTCCCGACCGTGTCCTGATGGCGGGCGGCGATGCTTGACCTCGCCGGGCAGCTGCACGCATGGGCCGAGGAGGGCCGGGACTTCGCCGTCGCCACCGTCGTGGCGGTCGGCGGCAGCGCCCCGCGCCCTCCCGGCGCCGCCCTGGCCGTCTGCGCCGACGGCACGGCCATCGGCTCGGTCTCCGGCGGCTGTGTGGAGGGCGCGGTGTACGACCTGTGCCTCCAGGCCCTCCAGGACAGGGAGACCAGGGTCGAGCGGTTCGGCTACAGCGACGAGGACGCCTTCGCGGTCGGACTGACCTGCGGCGGGGTCATCGACATCATGGTCACCCCGTACGACGCCGGCGATGCGGCCCAGACCGCCGCACTGCCGGCCGCCGCCCACGGCGAGCCGGTCGCGCTCGCCCGGGTGGTCCACGGCCCGGCCGGCCTCCTCGGCCGGGCGGTGCTCGTACGCCCCGACGGCACCCACGCAGGCGGCCTCGGCGGCCACGACGACCTGGACCGTACGGTGATCACCCAGGCCCGCGCCCTGCTGGAGGCCGGCCGCACCGGCACGATCGAGGTGTCCGAGGACGGCTCGCACTGCCCCGGCCGACTCACCCTGCTCGTCGAGTCGGCCGTCCCACCGCCCCGCATGATCGTCTTCGGTGCGATCGACTTCGCCGCCGCCCTCGTACGGGCGGGCAAGTTCCTCGGCTACCACGTGACGGTCTGCGACGCCCGCCCGGTCTTCGCGACCAGGACCCGCTTCCCCGAGGCCGACGAGATCGTCGTCGACTGGCCCCACCGCTACCTGGCGGGCACGGACACGGACGCGCGGACGGTGCTGTGCGTACTCACCCACGACGCCAAGTTCGACATCCCCCTGCTGACCGAGGCCCTGCGGCTGCCCGTCGCCTACGTCGGCGCCATGGGCTCCCGCCGTACCCATGAGGACCGCAACAGGCGGCTTCGGGAAGCGGGCGTGAGCGAGCGCGAGCTGGCCCGGCTCAGGTCACCCATCGGCCTCGACCTGGGCGCCCGTACGCCCGAGGAGACCGCCCTGTCCATCGCGGCCGAGATCGTCGCCGCGCGGCACGGAGGCACAGGGCGGCCGCTCACCGGCGCGAACACCCCGATCCACCGGGACGAGCGGGCGGCCGGACTGCTGTCGCAGCCGGTCTGAGCGGCGACCACACCGCCGACAAGCCGAAGCCGGGGACATGCCGGACCCGGCGACATGCCGGACCCGGCGACATGCCGGAGGGGCCGTGGCCGGCGACGGCCTCGGCCCCTCCGTGGCACCGCGCGTGAACGGGTCAGGCTGCGGCCGGCTCCGTGGCGTGGCCGTGCAGGCGGGCGACGACCTCCGTCAGCTGCGCGGCGACCTCGGCGTCGTCGGCCGGGTGCGTCTCGGCGAAGCGGGTCATCGAGCCGGGGATGGACAGCTTGACGTCCTCCAGCACCTTGCCGCCGGCCACGCCCACGGACTTGCGGGTCTCGTCGTGCGCCCAGACACCGCCGTACTGGCCGAACGCGGTGCCGACCACGGCGACCGGCTTGCCGCTGAGGGCACCGGCACCGTACGGGCGGGACAGCCAGTCGATGGCGTTCTTCAGGACGGCCGGGATGGTGCCGTTGTACTCGGGCGTGAACAGGAGCAGGCCGTCGGCGGCGTTGGCGGCCTCGCGCAGCTTCGCGGCGGCGGCCGGAACGCTGCCCTCGACGTCGATGTCCTCGTTGTAGAAGGGGATCTCCGCCAGCCCCTCGAACAGCGACACCTCCGCACCCTCGGGGGCGAGCTTGACCGCGGCCTCGGCGAGCTGGCGGTTGTGCGAACCGGCGCGAAGGCTGCCGACGAGGGCGAGGATACGAACAGACATGCTGACTCCCACGTAGTGAAGAACGGCTCCGAAACACTGCCGTTACGATCCGGACCGGGGTCCGTTTATTGTTCTAGCATCCTAACCGGACCGCGGTCCAGTTTTGTTCCCGATGCTTTACGCTGGCTTCATGTCCACCGTCCCGCCCCCCTTCCCGACGCCCCAGGAGTCCGTCGGCCACCCCGAGCTGCTCCAGCTGGGCACCGCCCTGGAGCCCGACGAGCCGTGCCTGCGGGCCGACGCCGCGCGCAACCGGGCGCGGCTGCTGGAGGCCGCGGCGCGGCTGGTGGCGGAGCGCGGCGCGGACGCCGTCACGATGGAGGCGGTGGCCGCCGAAGCCTGTGTGGGCAAGGGCACGGTCTTCCGCCGGTTCGGCGACCGCACCGGCCTGCTGACGGCGCTGCTGGACCACTCGGAGAAGAAGTTCCAGGCCGCGTTCCTCGCCGGGCCGCCGCCGCTCGGGCCCGGAGCGCCGCCCGTGGAGCGGCTGCGCGCGTTCGGCCGCGCGATGCTGCGCCGCTCGGCCGACGAACTGGAGCTGCAACTGGCGGCCGAGCCGGGCGCCAGTCGCCGCTTCACCGCCCCGCCCCGCCGGGTGCTGCGCCACCACGTGGCCATGCTGCTGCGGCAGGCCGTCCCGGAAGCGGACTGCGAACTGCTCTCCCACACGCTGATGGGCCAGCTCGACCCGGCGCTGATCCACCACCTGACCAGGCAGTGCGGGATACCCATGGCCCGACTGGAGGACGCCTGGGTCGACCTCGTCGACCGGGTGACGGGCACGGCCACGGGCGGCTGAGCGTCCGTCCGGGGCTCCCGTGACCGCTCACGGCTTCCACACAACTCCCCCGCCCGACAGGCGCATTGGGGCTTCTGCCAAGATGCCGTACGTCATGGTGCAGATACCCAAAACGCCCGCGCCCCCGTCGCCCGCACCGTTGCGCTCCGTGCCCACGAGCGCCGATGTGGCCCGCCTGGCCGGCGTCTCGCGCGCGACCGTCTCCTACGTCCTCAACAACACCAGCGCCGTACGGATCAGCGAGCCCACCCGCCGCCGGGTCCACGAGGCCGCGAAGGAACTCGGGTACGTCCCGCACGCGGCGGCCCGCAGCCTGCGCGCCGGGCACAGCCGTATGGTCCTGATCCCCGCGCCGACCTTCCCCGTCGGCCCGCTCTACAGCCGGTTCCTCACCGACCTCCAGGGCGCGCTCGGCAGCCTGGACTACACGGTGGTTCAGTACGGCACCGGCGGCCCGCACGGCGACGAAGCCGCCCGCGCCTGGGCCGAGTTGCGGCCCGTGGCCGTGCTCGTGCCCGGCTCCGGGCTCGGTCCGCGGGGGGTGGCGGTGCTCAAGCGCTCGGGGGCGCGTGCCGTCGTCACCCTCGGCCCCGAGACCATCGAGGGTGCGCACGCCCTGCTCATGGACCACGACGTGGTCGGCCACAGCGCGGGCGCTCACCTCTACGACCGGGGCAGGCGCCGCATCGGCGTCGTCGTCCCGCAGGAACCCGGCCTGGAGGCGTTCTCCGCGCCCCGGCTCGACGGTGTGCGCCAGTCCGTGCGGGGCACCGACGCCACCGTGACCGAACTGCCCCTCGCGTACGACGAGGAGGCCGCCGCGCACCTCGCCGCCCGCTGGCGGAGCCTCGGCCTGGACGCCGTGTTCACCTACAACGACGAGTACGCGATGCTGCTCATGCGGGCCCTGAAGGACGAGGGCATCCGCATCCCCGAGGAGACGGCCGTGATCGGCGCCGACGATCTGATGCTCGGCCGGCTGCTGCGGCCGCGGCTCAGCACGGTCCGCCTGGAACTGCCCTCCGGCCGTGAACTCGCCGAACTGGTCCACCGCGCCGTGCGCAAGCCCGGCACCGAGCCCGAGACGCACAAGGTGCTGGGCGCGACGGTGCTGCACCGCGAGTCGAGCTAGGGCCTGTCGTTTGGATCACCCCGCAGACGCGGGGCCTGGCACGCGCTGCCGATTTCCTGCGACCTGATCCAACCGACAGGCCCTGGCCGGCCGTGCCGGGTGCGGCTCAGTGGCGGCCGGCCGGTTCGCACGGCAGCCGGTCGGTTCGCGTGGTGGCCGATCGGGTTGGGGTGGCGGCGGGTTGGTTCGCCTGGGCCCCCTGCTCGGGTTCGCGTGGTAGCCGGTCGAGTTGGCGGGGGCGGCGGATTGCTTCACGCGGCCACCACTCGGCATCGCGCGGCGACCACTCGGCTTCGCTTGACAGCCGGTCGGGGTCGCGGGGCAGCCGGTCAGGGTCGCGCGGCGATCGGCGGGGTTCGCGTGGCGATGGGCGGGGTTCGCGTGGCCACCAGCTCGGGATCCCGCGGTCACAGTCGGGGTTCTGCGGTTGCCCCTCGGCAGCCGCTCGGGATCGCCGATCGGTTCGCGTGGCCCCGATCCGGATCGGGGCACCGATCCGGACCGCGCGGCCCCCGCGGAGGCCGGGTCGGCCGCTCGTCGGCCCGCGGCATGACTAGGATGTTGCATGCTCAACAAAACGGGGACGCGTACCGACGCCGCCGCGGCACGCACGGCTGCGGCCCGGGCGGCGCGTCCCGCCATGTGACCGCCGAACCGGCCGCGCACTCACGGGAGTTCCGCTCACCCCGTCAGCCGGTGACCGATCGATCGGAGAGCCGTCATGCCGTTGCTCGACACCAGGACCTGGCAGCCCCAGACCCTGACGGGCCCCGGGTACACCGTCACCGAGCCCGCCACCGGCCAAGCCCTCGGCACCCTCGCCCTCGCCGGCCCCGAGGACGTCGGGGCCGCCGCCGAGAGGGCCGCCGCCGCCCAGCTCGAGTGGGCCCGCGCCCCGCACTTCGCCCGGGCCGCCGTGCTCCGCAGGGCCGGCGACCTGTTCACGGCACACGCCGCCGAACTGCGCGAATGGCTCGTCCGCGAGTCCGGTTCCGTTCCCGGCAAGGCCGACTTCGAACTGCACGTCGCCGCCCAGGAGTGCTACGAGGCCGCCGCACTCGCCTCCCGCCCGGCCGGACAGGTCCTGCCCAGCGAGGCGCCGCGCCTGTCGTACACGCGCCGCGTCCCCGCCGGTGTGGTGGGAGTGATCTCCCCGTTCAACGCCCCGCTGATCCTGTCCATCCGCTCCGTCGCACCGGCCCTGGCCCTCGGCAACGCGGTCGTCCTCAAGCCGGATCCGCGCACCGCCGTCTGCGGAGGACTGTCCCTCGCCGCGGTCTTCGCCGCCGCGGGCCTGCCGCAGGACCTGCTGCACGTGCTCCCCGGCGGCCCGGACGCCGGACAGGCCCTGGTCGCCGACCCGCGCGTGCCGGTCATCTCCTTCACCGGCTCCACCCCCGCCGGGCGGGCCGTGGGCGAGGCCGCCGGCCGCCACCTCAAGCGGGCCCACCTGGAACTCGGCGGCAACTCGGCCATGATCGTGCTGGCGGACGCCGACCTCGACGCGGTGATCTCCACCGCCGCCTGGGGCTCGTTCTTCCACCAGGGCCAGATCTGCATGACCACCGGCCGCCACCTGGTGCACGCGTCCCTGTACGACGAGTACGTCGAGCGGCTCGCCGCCAAGGCCGACTCGCTCGCCGTCGGCGACCCGTACCGCGAACAGGTTCACCTGGGCCCGATCATCGACTCCGGCCAGCTCGCCAAGATCAGCGGCCTGGTCGAGTCCAGCAAGGCCGCGGGCGCCAAACTCGCCGCGGGCGGCACCCACGACCGGCTCTTCTACCGGCCCACGGTCCTCGCCCACGTCGGCGACCACACCCCGGCTTACACGGAGGAGGTCTTCGGGCCCGTGGCGCCCGTACGCTCCTTCACCACGCCCGACGAGGCGGCGGCCCTGGCCGCGCAGAGCCACTACGGACTCTCCCTGGGCATCGTCACCCGCGATACGGCCCGCGGCCTGGACCTCGCCGAGCGCATACCGACCGGCATCGTCCACATCAACGACCAGACCGTCAACGACGAGGCCGTGGCACCCTTCGGCGGAGTCGCCGCCTCCGGCACCGGCGCCCGCTTCGGCGGCGAGGCCAACCTGGAGGCCTTCACCGAACTGCGCTGGACGACGGTACGCGGAGACGTGGCTCCGTATCCGTTCTAGCCCTGCGGCGCCTGCTGGCCCTCCTGGGCCTGCTGCTCGGCGATCGCCTTGCGGACCTCGTCCATGTCGAGGTTGCGGGCCTGCCCGATGACGTCCGTCAGGGCGGCCTCGGGCAGGGCGCCCGGCTGGGCGAACACGGCGACCTGGTCACGGACGATCATCAGCGTCGGAATCGACTGGATACCGAAGGCCGCGGCCAGCTCCGGCTGGGCCTCGGTGTCCACCTTGCCGAACACGAGGTCCGGGTTCTCCTCCGCCGCCTTCTCGTAGACCGGCGCGAACTGCTTGCACGGCCCGCACCAGGACGCCCAGAAGTCGATCAGGACGAACTCGTTGTCCGTGACCGTCTGGTCGAAGTTCTCCTTGGTGAGCTCCACGGTGCTGCTCATGGCGTAAATCCCTCTTCCTGGTGTGGGTCAAGCCGTCGGCACAACACGGCCGACCTGGTACGTATTCCGCGCCCCTACCCGTGTGGCCAGGGCGCACACCACCCACCAGACTGACCTCATGACGGAAACGGAAACCAACGCGTACGACGTCGTGGTGCTCGGGGCCGGGCCCGTGGGGGAGAACGTCGCCGACCGCACCCGCGCGGCCGGTCTGACCACCGCGGTCGTGGAGAGCGAACTGGTCGGCGGCGAGTGCTCGTACTGGGCGTGCATGCCCAGCAAGGCCCTGCTGCGGCCGGTCATCGCCCGCGCGGACGCCCGCCGCGTGCCGGGCCTGAGCCAGTCGGTGCAGGGCCCCCTCGACGCGTCCGCGGTCCTCGCCCACCGGGACTACTACACCTCGAACTGGAAGGACGACGGGCAGGTCGGATGGCTCGACAGCATCGACGCCGACCTGTACCGCGGCCACGGCCGCCTGACCGGCCCGCGCACGGTGACGGTCACCGGCCCGGACGGCGGCGACCGCGTCCTGACCGCCCGGCACGCCGTCGCCGTCTGCACCGGCAGCCGCGCCGCGCTGCCCGGCCTGCCCGGACTCGACGAGGTCCGGCCGTGGACCAGCCGGGAGGCCACCAGCTCCAAGGACGTGCCCGGCCGCCTGATCGTGGTCGGCGGCGGCGTCGTCGCCACCGAGATGGCCACCGTCTGGCAGGCCCTCGGCTCGAAGGTCACCATGCTGGTGCGCGGCAAGGGCCTGCTGCCCCGGATGGAGCCCTTCGCCGGGGAACTCGTCGCCGAGGCGCTCACCGAGGCCGGCGCCGACGTCCGCACCGGCACGTCGGTGAAATCGGTGACCCGCGAGAACGGCACCGTCGTGGCCGTCACGGACACCGGCGACCGCGTCGAGGCCGACGAGATCCTCTTCGCGACCGGCCGCGCGCCGCGCACCGACGACCTCGGCCTGGAGACGATCGGCCTGGAACCGGGCTCCTGGCTCGACGTCGACGACAGCCTCCGCGTCACCGGCCACGACTGGCTGTACGCGGTCGGCGACGTCAACCAGCGCGCCCTCCTCACCCACCAGGGCAAGTACCAGGCCCGCATCGCGGGCGCAGCCATCGCCGCGCGGGCCACCGGCGAGACCCTCCTCGCCGAGCCCTGGGGCGCCCATGCCGCGACCGCCGACCACGCCGCCGTCCCCCAGGTCGTCTTCACCGACCCGGAGGCGGCGGCCGTCGGCCTGTCACTCGCCGAGGCCGAGCACGCGGGGCACCGGGTGAAGGCCGTCGACGTGGACCTGTCCACCGTCGCGGGCGCGGGCCTGTACGCCGACGGCTACAAGGGCCGCGCCCGCATGGTCGTGGATCTGGAGGACGAGATCCTGCGCGGAGTGACCCTCGTCGGCCCCGGCGTCGGCGAGCTCATCCACTCCGCCACGATCGCCGTCGCCGGCCAGGTCCCGATCGGCCGCCTGTGGCACGCTGTCCCCTCGTACCCGACCATCAGCGAGGTGTGGCTGCGGCTGCTGGAGGCCTACCGCGAGGCCTGACCTCCGGGTCGTCCGGCCGTCCTGCCCGTCCGGCCCCGTTTTTCCGGCGGCCGGACGGGATCCGGCAAGGTCACGCGTGCGCAGGCACCACCAACTCCCGGTAGTCGTCGCTCCACAGGTCCTCCTCCGCCTCCGGCAGCAGCAGCACCCGGTCCGGCCGCAGCGCGTCGACGGCGCCCTCGTCGTGCGTGACCATCACGATCGCGCCCGGGTACGTGCCCACCGCGGCCAGGACCTCGGCACGGGAGGCCGGGTCGAGGTTGTTGGTGGGCTCGTCGAGGAGCAGCACGTTCGCGCCCGAGTGCACCAGACCGGCCAGGGCGAGCCGGGTCTTCTCGCCGCCGGAGAGGACACCGACGCGCTTGCCGGCGTCGTCGCCGGAGAACAGGAACGCGCCCAGGACCTGGCGGACTTCGCCGTCGGCGAGGTGCGGGGCGGCACCCGCCAGGTGCTCACGTACCGTCAGTTCCGTATCCAGCGTGTCGTGTTCCTGGGCGAAGTAGCCGAGGCGCAGCCCGTGCCCGTGGACCACCCGGCCGCTGTCCGGCGCGTCCTGCCCGGCGAGGATCCGCAACAGGGTCGTCTTTCCGGCGCCGTTGGGCCCAAGCACCACCAGGCGGCTGCCCCGGTCGACGGCGAGGTCGACGCCCCGCAGGACGTGCTGCCCGCCGTACGACCTGGTCAGGCTGACGGCGCCGAGCGGGATCCGGCCACAGGGCGCCGGCTCGGGCAGCCGGATCCTGGCCGTCTTCTCGGCGCGCCGGGCCGGTTCGAGGTCCGCGAGCAGCCGGTCGGCTCGGCGGGCCATGTTCCGCGCGGCCACCGCGGTCGCCACCCGGGCCCGCATCTTGTCGGCCTGGGCGTGCAACGCCGCCGCCTTGCGCTCGGCGTTCGCCCGCTCGCGGGCGCGGCGCCGCTCGTCGGCGTCCCGCTGGGCCAGATACTCGTCCCAGCCGGTGTTGTGGACGTCGAGCGCGGCACGCCCCGGGTCCAGGTGGAAGACCCGGTTCACGGTGCCGGCCAGCAGGGACGCGTCGTGGCTGATCATCACGAGCCCGCCCTGGTGGCTGTGGAGGAACCCGCGCAGCCAGGCGACCGAGTCCGCGTCCAGATGGTTCGTCGGCTCGTCCAGCAGCAGCGTGCCGTGGCCGGCGAAAAGGATGCGGGCCAGCTCCACGCGTCGCCGCTGACCGCCCGACAGGGCGCGCAGCGGCCGGTCCATCAGATCCGCGGGCAGTCCGACCCCGGCGGCGACCCGGGCGGCCTCCGCCTCGGACGCGTATCCGCCGCGCGTCTGGAACTCGGCCTCGGCCCGCACATAGGCGTTCATCGACCGCTCCGTCCCGTCGGCCATCGCGGCCTCGGCGCGGCGCAGCGCCCGTACGGCGTGGTCCAGGCCGCGCGCGGACAGGATCCGGTCGGTGACGGTGACCGATTGGTCGGCCGCGCGCGAGTCCTGCGGGAGATGGCCGACGTCCCCGGTGCGGGTGACGGTCCCGGCGGCGGGCCGCAGGGTGCCCGCCAGGGTGTGCAACAGGGTGGTCTTTCCCGCGCCGTTGCGGCCGACCAGGCCGATGCGGTCGCCGGGGGAGACGTGGAAGGACACGCCGGACAGCAGCAGACGCGCGCCCACGCGCACGTCGACGTCACGAACGGTGATCATGAGAAAACGCTCCGAACAAGCAATCCGAACAAGCAAGAGGACACACGGGTGGCGTGGAAGCGGGTCCTCGGCTAGGAAATTCGGGGCGTAGACATGACCGTCACGGTAACGGAGGCGCCTGCCGGGCGCCTCCGAATTTCCGCGGCGGTCGGCGTCATGACGGCAGTCGGCGTTACGGCAGCTCGAAGCCGAGTGCCCGCGCGGCCTTCTCCGGCGTCGGCTGAGCCCAGCGCTCCGTCACCGCCTGGTTGGACGACAGCGAACGCGACTCGGCCCGGTCCAGATACAGGACCCCGTCGAGGTGGTCCGTCTCGTGCTGCACGATCCGCGCGGGCCAGCCCGTGAACATCTCGTCCAGCGCGTGCCCGTGTTCGTCCTGCCCGGTCAGCCGCACCTCGGCGGGCCGCGCCACCACCGCCTGCCAGCCCGGCACGCTCAGACAGCCCTCGAAGAACGCGGCCCGCGCGCCGCCGACGGGCTCGTAGGCGGGATTCACCAGCACCCGGAACGGCTGCGGCACCCGCCCGCGCGCCAGCCGCACCTCCTCCGGCACCGGCACCGGGTCCTCGATCACGGCGATCCTCAGCTCCACACCGACCTGCGGCGCCGCAAGGCCCACCCCCGGCGCCGCGCGCATGGTGATCCGCAGGGCCTCGACGAACCGGGCCAGCAGCGCGGGCCCCAGCTGACCGTCGTACGGCTCGGTGCCACGCCGCAGCACCGGATCGCCGGCTGCCACGATGGGCAACGGGCCGCCACCGGCGAGGAGTTCCTCGACCCGCTCGGCCAGGGGTGCGTGATCGCTCGGAGTTCCCATCGCGTCAGGATGACACGGCACCCCCCACCCTCGTGTGTCGCACGTCACACACCCTCCCCGGGAACTGGACCCCCCTTCCGCCCGACTACTGCACCGCAACGGCCACGAAGACGTCCCCGGGAGAACCTGCCGATGACCACCGCTCCCTCGACCACCACGGACGAGGCCCCGCCACCCGCCACCCCGGCACCGTCGAAGAACACCTGGGCCCCCCTGCGCCCGCTGATCCTCCGCCTGCACTTCTACGCCGGGGTCCTGGTGGCGCCGTTCCTCCTTATCGCTGCCACCACCGGCCTGCTGTACGCCGCCTCCTTCCAGGCCGAGAAGATCGTGTACGACCATGAACTGACCGTCCCCGCAGGCGAGCGGAAGCTGCCGATCAGCGAGCAGGTGGCCGCCGCCCGCAAGGCCCACCCCGAGGGCACGGTCTCGGCCGTACGGCCCTCACCCGAGGCGGACGCGACGACCAGGGTGATGCTGTCGGGTGTCCCGGGCGTCGACGACGGACACACCCTCGCCGTGTTCGTCGACCCGTACACCGCGAAGGTGCGCGGCTCCCTCGACCAGTACGGCTCGACCGGCGCGCTGCCGCTGCGCACCTGGATCGACGAGTTCCACCGGGACCTGCACCTGGGCGAGTCGGGCCGGCTGTACAGCGAACTGGCGGCCAGCTGGTTGTGGGTGATCTCGGCCGGGGGACTGGTGCTGTGGTTCTCCCGCCGCCGTGCCCTGCGCAAGGTGCGGGGCACGAACGGACGGCGGCGCACCCTCGGACTGCACGGCAGCGTCGGCGTGTGGGCGGCGGCCGGGTTCTTCTTCCTCTCGGCGACCGGTCTGACCTGGTCGGCCTACGCCGGAGCCAACATCGACGAGTTGCGGACCTCGCTGGGGCAGGCCACCCCGGCGGTGTCGGCGTCGGCGGGCGGTGAACACACCGGCCACGGCTCCGCCGCGGGGCAGGCCGGAGACGCCGCGCACGGGGTGGGCCTGGACAAGGTCCTGGCCGCGGCCCGGTCCGAGGGCCTGGGCGACCCGGTGGAGATCGTGCCGCCGGCGGACGCGAAGTCGGCGTACGTCGTCAAGCAGGTGCAGCGCAGCTGGCCCGAGAAACAGGACTCCGTCGCCATCGACCCGGCCAGTGGTCAGGTCATGGACGTGCTGCGGTTCGCCGACTACCCGGTGCTCGCGAAACTCACCCGGTGGGGCATCGACCTGCACACCGGCATCCTGTTCGGCCTGGCCAACCAGATCGCCCTGATGCTGCTCGCGCTCTGCCTGATCCTGCTGATCGTGTGGGGCTACCGCATGTGGTGGCAGCGCGGCCGCGGCAGCGCCTTCGGCCGCCCGATCCCACGCGGCGCCTGGCAGCAGGTGCCGCCGCAGATCCTGGTACCGCTGCTCGCGGGGGTCGCCGTACTCGGCTACTTCCTGCCTCTGTTCGGTATCCCGCTCGCGGCCTTCCTGGCTGTCGACATCGTGCTGGGCGAGATCGCCTACCGGCGGGACCGGCGGACCGACGGGGCGGGGACGCCGGCGCAGTAGCGGACCGGCCGACGCACAGGTGCCCGACTCCCCGTCGGGGAGCCGGGCACCGTCAGGTGCGTACCGGTCAGCGCTGCTCGAAGTCACCCGCGAGCGCGGAGGCGATCCGCAGGTGCGGCTCCGCCTCCTCGTGCCTGTTCTGCCGCTGGAGCGTGCGGCCGAGCATCAGCCGGGCGTAGTGCTCGACCGGGTCCCGCTCGACGATCGTCCGCAACTCGGCCTCCGCGCGGCGCAGTTGGGCCGAGTGGTAGTAGGAGCGCGCCAGCAGCAGCCGCGGCCCGGTCTGCTCGGGCACCTCCTCGACCAGCCCGCCCAGGACCCGCGCGGCGGCGGCGTAGTCCTTGGCGTCGAAGAACATCTGCGCGCGCTCCCAGCGCTCCGCCGGTGTCCCGTGGGCGTAGTACGTCGCGTCGTAGGTCGTGTTCACTCGTGCCTCCTTCGAGGCCGACAACCGAACGGGTTGGTTTAATATTCCACTACAGAGCGGACCGCTGCTCGGTCAGGGCGGCCGGCCGACACGGGAGCCCGGGCGCGGCCCGAATGACGCGCGACGCGGGCCCATCCACCGGACTAGGTTGTGCGCCATGAGCAATCTTGAGCGCGAGGCGGCTCCCTCCCTGTGCGGTGGCCGCGGCTTCGTCGTAGCCGAGCCGGTTCGCGAACTTCTCAGTCCGCGCCACGTCAAGCTGGGCGAATCCAGCGAGGTCCGCAGGCTGCTGCCCAACCTCGGCCGCCGTATGGTCGGCGCCTGGTGCTTCGTCGACCACTACGGCCCCGACGACATCGCCGACGAACCCGGCATGCAGGTGCCGCCGCATCCTCACATGGGCCTCCAGACGGTGAGCTGGCTGCACGAGGGGGAGGTGCTGCACCGCGACTCCACCGGCAGCCTCCAGATGATCCGGCCGCGCGAACTGGGCCTGATGACCTCCGGCCGGGCGATCAGCCACTCCGAGGAGAGTCCCCGCTCGCACGCCCGTTTCCTGCACGGAGCGCAACTGTGGGTCGCCCTCCCGGACGGCCACCGCCACACCGACCCGCGCTTCGAACACCACGCCGACCTGCCGGTCGTCACGGCACCCGGTATCAAGGCGACGCTCATCCTCGGTGACCTCGACGGCGCGACCTCGCCCGGCACGGCGTACACCCCGATCACCGGCGCCGACTTGGCCCTCACCCGGGGGGCGGACGTACGCCTCCCGCTGGAACCGGACTTCGAGTACGCCGTCCTGTCCATGTCCGGCGAGGCCCACGTGGACGGCGTGCCGGTCCTGCCCGGCTCGATGCTCTACCTCGGCTGCGGCCGCAGAGAACTGCCGCTGCGGGCGGAGTCGGACGCGGGCCTGATGCTGCTGGGAGGCGAGCCGTTCGAGGAGGAACTGATCATGTTCTGGAACTGGATCGGACGGTCGCAGGAGGAGATCGTACAGGCCCGCCGGGACTGGATGGAAGGGTCGCGGTTCGGGGAGGTGAAGGGGTACGACGGCGCTCCGCTGCGTGCCCCCGAGCTGCCGGCGACGCCTCTCAAACCGCGCGGAAGGGCTCGCTGACCTGCGCAAATGGCTGGGTGATGGGGGCAGGTGGGCGACGTATCGCCGTGACTCGTCTCCCTCCTTCCCCTGGGGGCAGTAGGGCGGCTAGGCATGTTGCAGGCTCGAAGGATGATGCTGAGCGAGTCCACGGTCTGGCAACCTGTGGGCGGCTGTGGCAGGACGCTTGCTAACCCTTTGCTAACTCTACTGACGAGTCATCAGTTGAGGGCGAGAGCTCATGGCCTACCTTTGCGTCGGCCGGATGGCATTGCACGCTGGGTGGCCATCGTGCGGACGCTGACTTGGTGACGGACTGAGTCCCTTGTGGACACGTGAGGCGTAGCTGTCGCCCTGTCTCGCTGACGTCGACCAGTCGCACCTTGTCCACCTTCCACAAAACGGAGGGCGACCTGCTTACCCCGGCCGACGGCGAGTGACTGTGCGACGCGAACAGAACGCGTTGTTGAGGGGCGTGTGGCGGGGGCGCGCTGGTGATGCGCAGTGCACCCTTCGGCGTGACGAGCACCAGGGGAACTTCGTCGTGAAGTTGTCTACCACGTCGCGCTGACCTGGAGCGATGCAGCTTCAGCAGTCTCTGACCAGCGCAGATACATCTTTCAGCGTCTTTCAGGGGCGTTCCGTCTTATGTAGTCGACCCTCCCCAGCCGCTCCCCGCAACGCTGCTCCTCCCCAAATTCTCCCCAGGGCGGGCCGCCGTGACGGACGGCGGGAGACGAAACTTAGCGCTGCCGCAGGCACGCTGAGTGACTGTAGCGGGTGCTCAGTCGGTATTCCAGGCACTCGTCCGGCCACTGAAAGCGAGACGGCTGGGCGGGCAGTGTCTGCCCGCCCTGGGCCGTGAAGGTCCCACCTGGCACAGGTTGTAGAGACCGTCCAGGTACGTCTATGCCAGTCCAGTGCGGGCATGGAATTGCAGGTCAGAGCCTCTTGGTCCGGGTGGGTCTGACCAGTTGGTGATGGCTGTGTGATACGCGGGTGATACGGCGAGACCCCACCGAGGTCCGTCCGGGCGGGACCTCTGCGCGGATCCGTGAGACGGCGAAGCCGCACCGGAGCACTCCGGTGCGGCTTCGCCGTGAGGTCGAACGCGCTGGCGCACAAGACGCGTTCGGCTCCTCACTCAGTCAGGTTCCTGCGTTGCTTGTGGGGACGACGGATTTGCGATCGCATCCGCTGTCAACATTGCAGCCGTGAGACGACGGAACCCCGCGGGGAGGCAGGACGGGGCTGGCGCCAGAAAAGTCTCGTGTCAGGGACCATTGAAGCTCCGCCGTGGCTGCGACCACCGACCGACCCGGAGTTTCAGTGCCCCGTCACCGTGGTGAGGGGGTCGTGCTCATGCGCGCAGCTCTCGCAGGAGCCGTAGGTGTCCCAGGCAGGGAAGGGATCGGAAGCGGGCAGAGCTACGCCTTCCTGCAGGCGGCAGCCGTTCAGGTCGGCCCGCAGCAGCTCCGCGTCCATCTGGGTGCCGATGAAGACGAGTTCCTGCGCATAAGGGTTGGCGGTGTCACGAGCAGAGGAAGGCTCGAAGCGAGCCACCGGACCGGCCTGCGGCCACGGTCCCGTCACCCAGGGCCGGCTGGCGAGGGTGAAGAAGCCCTTGGACCTGAGGACCTGCCCGTAGGCGCCGCTGCCAGGTGTCTCCGTCACCAACGTCCAAACCGTCCGGGGTGGAAGGACCTTCCGGAGCAGAGGACGGTCGAGGAGATGGCGTACTGAACGAAGTTTCGAAGGAGGGCGTGAACACCGTGTCGCCGGGCACAAGGGCTATTGCACCGAGGTCCTGGAATTCGGAGCTGGTCGGGATCTGCCCACCAAGGGACGAACTCAGGCCCTTGTGAAGCTCATACGCACACGCGCCTGAGCCGGAATTGACGATGGGGATTAAAATGATCATTCTTGGGCTTATTCTTCTGATCATCGGCCTGCTTGTCGGCATGGGTCTGCTGACGACGATCGGCGGCATCCTCATTCTGGTTGGCGCCATCCTGTGGATCCTGGGTGCGACCGGTCGCGCGGTCGGTGGACGCAAGCACTTCTTTTAAAGTCAGGGCGCCTCACCAACTCGCTGCGACGAGCGACGTGTCCATGACTCCCTCCGCGTCGGAAAGTCCACACCGTGAGGAGCTTCTGGACCACTCGAGGCCGGGACGAGGTGAGAGCCGGCCAGAGAGACAGTTGGGAACCCCGTGGGCGGGGCCATGCGCCGACCCGCCCTGTCTCGTTGGCGATGAGTTTGCCCTGAGCCGGGGGCCCTGCCCGCCGGTCGTCGAGCGCAGAGCCTGGCTGCGGGGTGAGGCGGATGCTGCCGCGACCTGTGATCAGCACGCGGCCTGCTCCGAGCCGTTCGGCGTCGTCGCTGTACGTGTCGAGGGCGTGGGCGCCCCGGTCGTCGCTGCCGGGGTAGGGGGCGGGTGCGTCGGCCAGCGCGGCTCGCAGGTGGGCCAGGAAGCGGTCCTTCTGCGCCCAGTCGGCACTGACGACGACCGCTTGGCTCGCTGCGCAGTTGTAGCCGTTGTTGTGCAGCTTCTGGGTGGCGATGTGCTCGGCCTGGTAGCGCAGGTCCGCCTCGGACCAGCCGCCCGGCAGCACGATCGTGGGGAGACCCCGCCCAGTTCGCTGGTGGCCGGCTTGTCGAGCAGCGGTGTGCCCGCCTTCTTGCGGCCGGCGCCCTCGGTACCCGTACCGAAGACGATCGCGTCATGGGTCGCGGCGCTGCCGGTCATGTGGACGTGGCGGACCTTCGGGTGGTGCACCAGGTACGTCCCGACGTCGGCGCCACCGGTGAGGACCCGGACCGCCCGAGGTCGATCAGCGGCGCCAGTACTCGGTTGAAGACGTCGAGGAGGCCGTCGGTGACCGGGTTCTGTTTGAGGGCCACCACTCTGTTGTGCGCGTACAGCTCGTGGAGCACGTCCAGGATGGGGACCGAGGTGATGTTGCCGGCGCCGAGCACGACGCCGACGCCTGTGGTCTCGGACGGGTGGAGCTGGGCGAGGCCCGCGCGCTCCCGCACCTCCTCCTCCTCCTCCTCCGTGGTGCCAGGCGGCATCCACACCTCGGCGCTGAGATCGTTCAGCAGGAGGCGGTCCCAGATGCTGTGGGGCAGGGCAGGACGTGGACCGTGACCCGTCCGCCAGGTGCTTGGCTGAAGGAGAAGCCGTCGACGGGACTGCGGTTCTCCACCAGGGCGGTGATGCTGGCGGCGAGCGCGCCGAGGGAGGTCAGCACCGGGTAGGGGCCGGTGATCCATTCTTCGCCGATCAGCGGACTGTCGTCGGGCAGCCGCTTGTAGACGACGGCCGCGCGCACCCACGCCTCGGCCGCTTCGGCGGTGGCTGCCTGCATCTGCTCGAGCAGTTTCCGTCGCTTCGCCAAGTCGCAGGCGGCCCAGGCGGCCTCGCCGCGGACCAGGCCGTCGACGGCCTGGTCGATCGCCCGCACCCCCGCGTTATAGGGGCGTCTGTGAGACGCGAAAGCAAGAGAGACACGGTCCACGGGGCCGTGTCTCGCGGCTTCTGTCTCTCGTCTCGGCGGCCCGCCGCCTGCACCGGGAGTCCGGAGGAGTGGGCGCTCAATAGGTGGGTCCGTAGGGGCTCCACCCGTGCATGAACGGCTGGAGGTCCTCGGTGCGAGGCTCGGGATTTTCCGGTAGCAACGGTGAACCGTTGAGCGGGTTCAGGCGTTGCACGTGGCGCTCGGCCCACGCGATCCATGCCTCGGCTTCCTCCCTGGCCCGCCCGGGCGGCAGACCCTGTGCATGAAGCCGGAGTGCGCCGATGTACTCGACGAGGCTCGCTGCACGCTGCCACGCCGCGTGCTGTGCTTCGAGGTGGCGCACACGGTATGCCTCTGCGTATTCGGTGTGGGCTTGCCGCTTGGCGGCTTCCCATCGCAGGCGCCTTTGGTGTGCTTCCTCCAGGTCGGCCAGTCGCTTGCGTTCGGCTGCCTGTCAGCGGAGACCGACCTCCTGCACGATCTCGGCGAGCTGGTCCTCGAGAGGGTGTGGCCGTGTCGGCCGACTCGCCGGCCGGTGCGGCAGCCCGCCACTCAGGCAGATCCTCAGGCGGTCAACGGGGGAGTAGTCGTGGCGAGGGATCCTGACCCAGGAGTATTTTTGTGCATCCGCGAGTTCCTTTTGCGTGGGGACGTGTTCGACCCGGTCCTGTTCCTGCGGGACGCGAAGTTCGCATGTCTGGCCCTGCGCCGTAATGGTGAAGTGAGGTGGGCCGCTTCGCCGGCGATGCGGTAGTGGTGCCGTATTCGCTTTACCGATTACGGCGGTGTGCCCCGATTTCTGTGTTGCGGTGAACAGGGCATGGATGAGTCGGAAAGCCCGGTTCTGCACGGACTTGGTCAGTCCCATGGGATGGGAGAGGCCCTGCAGGGTTTTGACGACTGGGTGCGGCTGCACGAGTCGTGCCGGTACCGGAAGGGGTGTCAGCGTGGCCAAGCGCCAGGCGGGCGTGCCGAGGAGTCGAATTCGTCGAGGCACCAGCCTCCGTGCAGCTCTTGGGTTTTCGGGATCTTCCTCGATCTCCGGGCAGCGGCGACACGGACCGGCCATTTTTCGGTCTCACGGCCGCTGGCTTCCCGTTGACGATCCGGCCGCCAGCCTCCTCCAGCTCTTCTAGGAGCTGCTCCGTGACGGTCTTCTTACCTGCCCGGGGTCCGGAGTTGGGGCTCGATAGCCGTGGCGGCGTGGCTACCTGGTTGCCAGTTTTTTCTGCCTGCCGGAGTCGGCTGTCGGCTGCGTTGCAGCTTTCTGCATGGGAGCGGTACCTGTGGCAGGAGATTTGTCGGGGGGATAGCTGTCGTGGTCGAGGAAATATCGGCCGGCGGTCGTGAGTGTCGCGGACCATTGCCCCGGGGGGACTTTGACCAGTCCTCGGCTCTGTAACGCCTGGCAGCTGAGCTTGTGCGCCTCTCCCTGCCATATAGCCTCAGGGCAGCCTTGCCCGACCCACCGCAGCATTTGCAGTTGACGCTCGTTCAACTGACGCGGCACCTGACCTCCTGCTGTGCGAAGTAGCTGGTGCTCCCACTGCCACCGCAGCCAGCCACAAGTGCCGCTGTGGTCAGGGCGACTATGCTCGATACCGCGAGGCGCCTGGTTCTCGATTCCACATGGCTCCTTCATTTTCACTGGCACGGTCCTGGCAGATCGCGCCGGCGGCCGGCACTGACGGCCGTCTGATCGGTGGTGCTTCGCCGTTCCGGGGTCAGAGTCGGGGCGGCGCAGCGACCGATCCCCGTGCCACCAAAGGGCAGGGCAGCATTTCCTGAACAGCCGGGCCGGACTCCTCGCCCGCTGCGTCTGTGAGTGCGAGCAGTTGTGCGACGGCCCGCGCTCCCATCTCGTAGTGCGGCAGGGCGACGGTGGTCAGCCCGGGGAACAGGCCGTCGCAGAAGAGGTCCTGGTTGTCGAAGCCGATGACGGACAGGCCGGCGGGGATCGAAAGCCCCAGTTCGGCGGCGGCGTGGTAGACGCCCATCGCCATCCGGTCCGCGAAGCAGAACAACGCTGTGGGTCGTTCCGTCGTCTGGAGCAGCGTGCGTGCCGCCCGGTACGCGCCGGCGGCGGAGGCGGTCTCAGTCACCACCAGCCGGGGATCGAACGCAACGCCGGCTTCCGCGAGGGCCTGCCGGTAACCCTCCAGGCGTCCGTGGGTGGCCGGGATGTCGTCGACGTTGTTGAGGAAGCCGATACGGCGGTGGCCGTGGCGGAGCAGTTCGTGTACGGCGGTGTAGCCGCCCTGGACCTCGTCCGGCACCACCGAGGGGACAGTGGTGTCGTCGGAGCGTGCGTCGAGCAGAATCGTGGGGACCGAGCGCAACTGCTCCGGCACCTCCACGACCCGGTGGTACATCGACGCGTACAGCACCCCGTCGACCTGGTGCTGGAGCAGCAGGTCGATCTCCTTGCGCTCCAGCTCCGGGTCGCCGCCGGTGTTCAGCATGAGCAGCAGCAGGTCGTGCTTGGCTGCCTCTTCCTGTGCTCCGAGGATGATCCCGCCCGCGCGTGGGGGGGGGGGGGGCGATCTGGTCGCTGACGAAGCCGATGGTGCTCGACCGCTTCAGCCTCAGGCCACGGGCCAGCCCGTTGGGGGTGTACCCCAGTTGCCGGGCCGCCTCCAGAACGCGCTGCCGGGTCTCGGCGTTGATGCGTTTGCCCTCGACCTCGTTGAGGATGTGGGAAACGGTCGTGACCGAGACTCCGGCGGCTGCTGCCACGTCCTTGATCCCGATCCGCCTGCCCATGTGGTGCCCAATCGTTTTGGCAAGTGAGTGCGGGACGAGACTGCTCCCCAGTTGGGGGTCCTTGGCAACGGTGCGTTACGGATGCGCGGCCGCTGGACGCGCGAGGTGATCCTCGCCGCTTCCGTGGAGCGTGCCCGGCGTTGTCAGGCCAGCGGATCGAGGAAGGTCAGCACGGAGGCATCCTCTTCGATCAGCGGGGCGAGGGCGGCGTTGAAGGGGCCGCCGTACGGGGCGTTCAGGTGCGCCTGGAAGGCGTCCTCGTCCCGGTACACCTCGAAGATCCAGAAGGCGCGCGGGTTGGCTGCCTTGGTGTAGACGTCGAAGGCGATGTTGCCTTCTTCCTCGCGCACCTTCAGGGCGTAGTCCCCGATCAGGCGGGCGACCTCGTCCTGTGCTCCCTCGCGGGCGGTGAACTCGGCGAGCAGGGTCTTCTTCACGGTCCCGTGTCCTTGTCGGTCGCGGATATCACTTGTGGGCGGAGTCGAGGTGCCAGACGACGGCCTGGTCCAGCTTCACCGAGCCGTTCTCGGCGAAGACCTGCACTCCCTGGCTGGCGGGGTCGGGGAAGATCTGGTCGGTGATCACGGCCTCGCCGCTGCCGCCGAAGACCTCGACGGACGACCAGTCGACGAGGATCCGCAACTTCACCTTGCCGTTCTTCGCCTTCAGCGGTGCGGTCTGGGCGCCGGGGAAGGTGCTGTTGAAGTCAACGGCGCCGGAGTGGGTGCGGTCGACGTACAGCTCCTGTGTCGTGGCGTCGTAGCCGATGACAGTCTCCTCGCCGTTCGCGCCCGTGCGCACCTTCAGGCCGAAGCGGTCGGCGTCCTTGAGGGAGAAGGTCGCTTGGATGTCGAGGGCCTTGCCGTTGGCCGCGGGGCCGATCAGGGTCTTGGAGGTGTCCTTGACGGTGACACCGGCCGCGGATGCCGGGGGCTCCTGCCGCAGGGACGTCACGCTGTTCACGGGCTGGCTGGTCAGCCGGATGCGGCCGTCGATGGTGCGCAGGGCCATCTCCCGGGGGATGCTCTGGGCGCCGCGCCAGGGAGACGTGGGGATGGAGCCGCTGTAGTCCCAGTTGTTCATCCAGCCGATCATGTAGCGCTTGCCGCCCGGTGCGTTCTCCCAGGACACGGCCGCGTAGTAGTCCTTGCCGTAGTCGGCCCAGTCGGCGCGCTGTACGACGGACTTCGCGGGAGCGTCGGCTTCGGTGAACTGGTCGGCGAGGATGTGGCCCCAGCCGGCGGTGTTCATGTCGACGACCTGGATCTGCGCCTTCTTGCCGGCGTACGGGCGCATGTCGAAGGACGCCCAGTCCAGGGTCTCGCTGTTGGAGCCGGTGGCGCTGCGGACGACCTGGCCGTCAACGATCAGGTTGACGGCCGTCTCCTGGGAGACGGGCTGGGCCTGGGTGTCCGAGAGCATGATGTGGTCGACGTTGATGTGGCCCCAGCCACCGGTGTTGTCGTCGACGATCTTGATCTGGGCCTTCTTGCCGACGAGGTCCTTGACGTCCCACGAGGCCCAGTTGAGTGCCTCGCCGTCCTGTCCGGTGGTGCTGCGGACCACCTGGCCGTCGACGAGGAGTTCGACGGCGGTCGGGTTGTCTGAGCCGATGGGGTGGTTGCCGCCGCCGACCAGGAAGTTGACGTAGTCCTTGTCGATGGTGAACTCGGGAGAGGTGAGGGTGCCGGTGGTGGAGTCGCCGTTCAGGTAGCTGTTGACCAGGCCGCTTCCCAGGAAGCCGGAGACTTCCTGCTGGTTGGGAAGGGTGCCGGTGGCCGGTGCGGTACCGAAGGCATCCCCGGAGGTCGTCCAGTCGCCGTACGTGCCGCCCTCGAAGTCTGCGAGGACCGTGCCCGCGGGCGGCGGCCCCTGCTCCATGACGGTTCCGGGTACGTGCGGGTGCCGACCGCCACCGACCTTGAAGTTCAAGTACTTGCTCTCCACGGTGAAGGAGGGCGAGGTCAGGGTGCCTGTGGTGCCGTCACCCGAGTGGAAGCTGTTGGCGAGGCCCTTGCCGTCGTAGCCGGAGACGGCCCCCTGCCCGTCCACTGCTCCCGCTGCCGGCGCCGTGCCGAACGCGGTGCCCGTGGTCGTCCACGATCCGAAGTCGGTGTTCTCGAAGTCCTGCACCACCGTGCCGGTGGGCGGGGTGTAGGTGCCCTTGTCCTCGGCGGTGAACTTCTTGCCGTCGAAGTCGCCGACGAAGTACTGGGCGGCCGAACCGCCCGCGATGCCACCGGGGTTGATGTTGACGACCAGGACCCACTTGATGTTGTTCTTGTCCCCGTCGACCGCGAGGGGGAACAGGTCGGGGCACTCCCATACGCCGCCCGTCGCGCCGGCCGGCCCGAACTCGCTCTGCAGCTTCCAGTCCTTGAGGTTCTTGGACGAGTAGAACTGCACCTTGTGCTCGGCGGACAGCGACACCGTCATCAGCCAGCTCTTCGTCGGCTCGTACCACTGGACCTTGGGGTCGCGGAAGTCCTTGGAGCCGATGTCGATGACGGGATTGCCCTGATACTTGGTCCAGGTACGGCCGCGGTCGGTGCTGTAGGCGATCGACTGCGCCTGGACGCCTGTGCTCTTGTTGTAGCTGGTGTAGATCGCCACCATGGGCGGGTTCTTCTTCGTGCCGAACCCGGTGGTGTTGTCCCAGTCGACGACCGCGCTGCCGGAGAACACCATCTCGTTGTCGTCGTACGACAGGGCGAGCGGCAGCTCCTTCCAGTGCACGAGGTCCGTGCTCACCGCGTGGCCCCAGGACATGTCACCCCAGGAGTTGCCGTTGGGGTTGTACTGGTAGAAGAGGTGATACTCGCCCTTGTAGTACACGAGGCCGTTGGGGTCGTTCATCCAGTTCTTCTCCGGGGTGAAGTGGAACTGGGGCCGGTAGGTCTCGGAGTACGGCGGGGTGTCGGCGGCGACGGCCCGGGGGGCGAGCGGGGCGGCGGACAGGGCGCAGACGGTCGCCACCGCCGCCATCATCCGCACGCGGGCATGCCGGGATACACGTCCAGAGCTCATGGTGTCTCCTGTGCTGTGGCCGTCCACTGGGACGAGCCTGAGGCTCGGCGGGGACCGACCGAAAAGTGACGCCCTGGTCGGCGTCGACGTCCACGTCGCCGACCAGGAGTGTCATCGTTGACTGGTGTCATCGATGACATCGAGTGGCCCGATGATGAGCGGAATCCGGCCAATGCGTCAACGGTTCGGGCGGAATTACCCGGCGCGGCCCGCCCGTCAGGCACCACCGCCGGTCGTCAACTGTGCCAACTGGTTCTGCCATGGCGGGTTGGGCCCGGCAACCGAGCAGGTCAGGGCCGCGACCCGAGTACTGAACCGGCAGGCTTCCGCGACCTCGTCGAGACCGAGGTCGGCCAGCCGACCACCGAGGAGTCCGCGGGCGCCGAGGTGGTGCAGCAGGCCGGCGGTGAAGGAGTCCCCCGCGCCGACGGTGTCGACGACCTGCGCGGTCACCGCGGGTACCCGCAGCCGTTCGCCGTCGAGTGAGACCAGGGCGCCGTCGGCACCGAGCGTGATCACGACGAGCCGTGCCCCCGCGGCGTGCCAGGTGTCACACGCCTGCTCGGGTGAGGTGTCCGGCAGGAGCAGTTCCAGGTCGTCCTCGCTCAGCCGCAGGATGTCGGCGAGAGCGCACCAGTGCGGCAGCCGGGCGCGGTAGACCTCGGGGCGCACCAGCAGCGGCCGGACGTTGGGATCGATGCTGATGGTGGCCCGCGGAGCCGCCGCCGCCAGGAACTCCTCCACCGCCGCCCCGCCGGGCTCACGGACCAGCGCCAGCGACCCGGTGTGCACACAGGTTGTTTCGGACATATCCACTGCTGCCAGCTCGCCCGCAGTCCACTGCCAGTCGGCCGTGTTCTGCGCGTGGAACGAAAAGGCGGCCTGCCCGGTGGCGTCCAGTTCCGCCACGGCCAGCGTGCTGGGCTCGACGGCGGCGACGGCGTACGACAGGTCCACACCGGACGCCTCCAGGTGCGCCCGGAACAGGCGGCCGAACACATCACCGGACAGGCGTGCGAGGAAGCGGGCCGGCGTGCCCAGCCGAGCCAAGGCCACCGCCGTATTCGCAGGTCCGCCGCCCGGCAGCACACGCAGAGCGAGTTCGTTCGAGGCGTTTGCCGGTTCCGCGAAGGCGTCCGCGACGCACTCTCCCAGAACGGTGATCTGACGCGGGCTCATGGGCTGCTCTCCCTCGGAAAGGCTCGGAAAGATCGGGTAAAGGGGCCGCACGGCGACACAGCCGCTGACCGGCGGCGCAGCGACGACGACTGCGGACGTTGCCGAATTGTGACGAGTGGAAGGCATTGACGTTGCCGGGACGCGGAGTCCATCATCCTCGCCAGGCAGTGTCAACGATGACATGAGTCAACGATGACACCCCGGGCGGCATGCTCTGATCCCACCCCCGTGCCCGCTCGCTATCCCACAGGAGTCGATCATGTCTCGAACCACTCGTCTGTCCTCCTCCCTCCTCAGAGCCGCCGCGGTCACGGGCGTCGCCGCCCTCACCCTGACGGCCTGCGGCTCCGGCTCCGGATCGGGTTCCTCGAGCAGCGGCTCTGGCGAGGTCAAGGTCGGTCTGATCACCAAGACCGACACCAACCCGTTCTTCGTGAAGATGAAGGAGGGCGCGGAGAAGGCCGCCAAGGAGAACGGCGCCCAACTGTCCACCGCCGCAGGTAAGTTCGACGGGGACAACGCCGGGCAGGTCACCGCCATCGAGAACATGGTCGCCTCCGGGGTGAAGGGCATCCTGATCACCCCCAGCGACTCCAAGGCCATCGTGCCCGCGATCCAGAAAGCCCGTGCCAAGGGCGTCCTGGTCATCGCCCTGGACACCCCGACCGACCCCGAGAGCGCGGTCGACGCCCTCTTCGCCACCGACAACCTCAAGGCCGGCGAGCTCATCGGTCAGTACGCCAAGGCCGCCATGAAGGGCAAGACCGCGAAGATAGCCACCCTGGACCTCGCACCGGGCGTCTCCGTCGGCGTCCAGCGGCACAATGGCTTCCTGAAGGGCTTCGGCGCCACCGACAAGGACGTGGCGTGCGCCCAGGACACGGGCGGCGACCAGGCCAAGGGCCAGACCGCCATGGAGAACTGCCTCCAGAAGAACCCCGACATCAACGTCGTCTACACCATCAACGAGCCCGCCGCGCTCGGCGCGTACACCGCGCTCAAGGCCAAGGGCCGCGAGAAGGACGTCCTGATCGTCTCCGTCGACGGTGGCTGCACCGGCACCCAGGCAGTCAAGGACGGCAAGATCGCCGCGACTTCGCAGCAGTACCCGTTGAAGATGGCCGCCGAGGGTGTACAGGCCGTCGTGAAGTACGCCAAGGACGGCAAGAAGGCGTCCGGTTACACCGACACAGGCGTCACCCTGATCACCGACAAGGCGCAGGACGGAGTCACGTCCAAGGACACCGCCTACGGCCTGGAGAACTGCTGGGGCTGAGCCGCCCCCGGAACCTGAGGCCGCCCCGCCGCCAGGCGCGTACGACTCCGCCTCTCCCTCCAGTGGGGCGGCCGTCCCTTCCTCCCCTGACCGGGGGGCGGCCGCCCGCTCGTCCTCTTGTCCTCAGCCCGAGAGGGACGACCGGGGACAACGACTTCTGTCTTCCGACAAGGACTTCGTATGACAGCCACGACCACGCCCCCGAGCACGTCCTCGCCGTACGCCGGGCTCAAAGCGCCGACCACGGCTCGCAGGCTGCTCACGGCACCGACCACTGGCCCGCTGGTCGCCCTCCTCCTGGCCTGCGCCTTCTTCTCCTTCTCGACCGACCAGTTCCTCACGGGCGGCAACTTCTCGCTGATCGTGCAGCAGGTCATGGTGGTCGGCACCCTCGCCATCGGTCAGACACTGATCATCCTCACGGCGGGCATCGACCTGTCGTGCGGTGCAGTGATGGCGTTCGGCAGCATCATGATCGCCAAGATGGCCGCCGAGGGCTCCCTGCCCCCGCTCGTCGCCATCGCCGTGGGCATAGCCGTCTGCGGCGGCTTCGGGCTGCTCAACGGGCTGTTGGTGCAGAAGATCCCGCTGCCGCCGTTCATCGTCACCCTCGGCATGCTCAACGTGGCGTTCGCGCTGACCCACATCTACTCCGAGGAGCAGACGGTCACCAACCTGCCCGGCCCGCTGACAGCGCTCGGAGAGACCTTCCCGCTCGGCCACACCGACATCACCTACGGCTCCCTGGTCACCATCGCCCTGTTCCTCCTCCTCGCCTACGCGCTGAGCAGCACCGGCTGGGGCCGGCACGTCTACGCCCTGGGCAACAGCCAGGAGGCGGCACGGCTGAACGGCATCCGCACCTCCCGCCTGACCATCGGCGTCTACACCGCGGCCGGCCTGCTCTACGGCATCGCCGCCCTGCTGCTCATCTCCCGCACCGGAGTCGGCGATCCGCAAGCCGGCCAGACCGACAACCTCGACAGCATCACCGCCGTGGTCCTCGGCGGCACCAGCCTCTTCGGCGGACGCGGATCGGTCCTGGGCACCTTCATCGGTGTCCTCATCGTCGGTGTCTTCCGCAACGGCCTGCAGCTGATGGGGGTCGCCTCCATCTACCAGACCCTGATCACCGGCGTCCTGGTGATCCTCGCGGTGACCGTCGACCAGATCTCCCGGAAGAAGGCCCGATGACCTCCCCCACCCCCGTGCTGCAGGCCCGCGGTCTGGTCAAGCGCTACGGCCATGTCACCGCCATCGACGGCGCCGACTTCGACCTGATGCCCGCCGAAGTCCTCGCGGTCATCGGCGACAACGGGGCCGGCAAGACCAGTCTGATCAAGGCACTTACGGGTGCTGTGACCCCTGACTCGGGCGAGATACGCCTCAACGGCGAGCCCATCACTTTCTCCGGTCCGCAGAGTGCCCGCGCCCACGGGATCGAGACGGTCTATCAGGACCTCGCCGTGGCCGCCTCCATGGACATCGCCTCGAACATGTTCCTGGGGCGCGAGCTCCGCCGTCCCGGTGTGCTCGGCAGTGTGTTCCGCATGCTGGACAAGAAGCGCATGCGTCAGGAGGCCGCCGAGCACATGGCCGATCTGAAGATCGGTCTGCGCTCGCTCACGCAGTCGGTGGAGACGCTTTCGGGCGGGCAGCGGCAGGCCGTCGCGGTCGCCCGTTCTGTCGCCTGGGCCCGCAGTGTCGTGGTCATGGACGAGCCCACCGCCGCCCTCGGGGTCAAGGAGTCCGGCCAGGTGCTGGACCTGATCCGCCGCGTCCGGGACAAGGGCTTGCCGGTCGTCCTGATCAGCCACAACATGCCGCACGTCTTCGAGATCGCCGACCGGATCCACGTCCACCGGCTGGGCCGGCGCGCCGCCGTGATCAAGCCCTCCGACTACTCCATGGCCGAGGTCGTCGCCATCATGACCGGCGCGCTCACCGTCGACGAAGCCGGAGATACTGTCGTAGCGGATTCCGAGGCGGCCAAGGCCGCCGGTGTCAAAGCCACCTGACAGCACAACACAACCGCTCTCACGGTTTCCGGCCGAGGCTGCGGCCGGAAACCGAGAGCCCTCAGGAGACAGTTTCCCCATGGCAGCGAACCGCCGCCCTACCCTGGCTGACGTCGCCCGAGAAGTGGGCGTCAGTGCCAAAACGGTCTCCCGCGTCCTCAACGAGGACGGACCCGTCTCCGCCGAGACCCGGGAACAAGTACTCGCCGCAGTGGCCAAGCTCGGCTTCCAGCCGAACCTCATGGCCCGCAACATCCGCGTCGGCGGACCCGACACCACCATCGGACTGGTCATCCCTGACCTCGCCAACCCCTTCTTCGGAGCCGTGGCCCGCTCCATCGAGGACACCGTCCGCGAGCGCGGCCTGACCCTGCTCATGGGCTCTTCCGCGGACGATCCCGAGCGTGAACGTGCCCTGACGGACAAGTTCCTCGCCCGCCGAGTCAGCATCCTGATCGTCGTGCCGTCCGTCGGCGCCGACCACTCCCACCTCAAGACCCACCGCGCGGCGGGCCTGCCCGTGATCTTCCTCGACCGGCCCGGAGTCGGCCTCGCCACGGACATCATCGTCAGCTCCAACCGTGCCGGAGCCCACGACGGCGTCGCCCACCTGATCGCCCATGGCCACCGGCGCATCGGCTTCGTCGGTGACCTTCCCCCGAAGCTGTACACCCGCCGTGAACGTCTGGCCGGATACCGCTCGGCGCTGCAGGAGGCCGACATCCCCTACGACCGCTCGCTCGTCACCAACGCCCACGACCAGCAGGGCGCCGAGGCCGCGACGGCCCAGCTCCTCGGCCTGAGCGATCCCCCCACGGCCCTGTTCGCCGGGAACAACATCATGGCGCTGGGCATCGTCGCCGAACTGGCCCGCAGCAAGCGCAAGGACGTCGCCTTCGTCGCCTTCGACGACGTGGCACTCGCCGAAGCACTCGAACCGGCCCTGACCGTCGTCGCCCAGGACCCCGAGGAAATCGGCAGGACGGCGGCGACCACCGCCCTGGCCCGCCTCGACGGCGACCGCACCCGCGCCCGCACCATCACCGTCCCCACCCGACTGATCATCCGGGGATCGGGGGAACGGTCTTCTCTGGTAACGCTGGAGAGCTAATCCCAAGGCCGTGTAGTTAGCGTGCTGACCGCTGTGTCAAGTGGCCTGAAGCGGTGACGGAGCTCCTGCTAGAACCGTGTCGACCAAGATCACCGTTCCGCAGGAGCTCCGTTGGACGATAAGTGTGTCATTTCTCGTGAAGTAGCGGTTGCGGCGGGTGCGTTTGCTCCTGGGCATCTGGGTGAGCTAACGCAGATTGTCCCGTTCGAGATGGTCGACGAGGTGCTGGCCGAGACCGGCAGGACGCAGCAGCGGATAGGCAGTCTTCCGTCCCGCGTGGTGGTCTACCTGTTGCTGGCCGGGGCTTTGTTCCCCCAGATGGGCTGGAGCAGGTGTGGCAGCGGCTGACGGCCGGCCTGGACGGACTGCCTACCGCATCGCCGACGGGCGGCGCTCGCACAGGCCCGCAGGCGGGTCGGCATCGGTCCGCTGCGCCGCCTGTTCGGTCTGCTGCGCGGGCCAGCCGCCGGCATCAGTATCGCGGGAGTTCGGTAGAGGGAGCTGCTCGTCTGCGCGATCGACGGGACGCTGATGGCCGTGCCGGGCAGCCCGGCCAACCAGGCGGAGTTCAGCAAGCACCACTGCAACAACGGAGGAGCGGGATACCCCTCATTCTGGCTACTGGTACTGGTGTCCTGCGGTACGCGCACCGTCCTGGACGCGGTGTTCGGCCCGGCCAGGGTCGGTGAGACGTCCTATGCTCCGCGTCTGGTCCGCAGCCTCAGGGGAGGGATGATCATCCTGCTGGACCGGCACTTCGCCGTCCAGGCAGTTATCGAAGCGGTGGCGTCGAAGGGCGCTCACGTCCTGGTCTGGGTCAAACAGCACCGCAGGCTGCCGGTCTTGCGACGCCTGCTCGATGGCTCCTGGCTGTCGAGGATCGGAGCCGTCACGGTTCCGTGTCATCGACTGCGAGATCACCCTCAGCACCTCCCGTGGACACCGCACCACCGCTTACCGCCTGGTCACTACCTTGACCGACGCCTCCGTGCACCCGGCCGGCGAGCTGATCAAGCTTTACCACAAGCGGTGGGAAGTGGAGACCGCCTATCTGGAGATCAAGTCCACCATCCTGGGCGGCCGGGTCCTTCGCGCCCGCACGCCCGCCGGTGTCGCCCAGGAAGTCTTCGCGTTGCTGGTCACCTACCAAGTTCTGCGACTGGCGATGGCCGACGCGACGGCAACGAGGCCCGGCACCGACCCTGACAGGGCCAGTTTCACCATCGCCCTGAACACGGCCCGCGATCTGGTCATACAAGCCGCGAGCGTGTTCAGCAGTGCGACTCGTCGGCACCATAGGCCGCCGCATCCTGGCCAGCCTCATGCCCGACCGGCGCATCCGCACACGGCCCCGCGTCGTCAAACGGGCCATCTCGAAGTACAACGCCAAAGGCATTGTCGACCGGACCACCTACAAGGCCACCATCGACATCGACATCCTCGCCCCCCACAGCCCGTGCCCGCCCGCCCGGTCACCTGCGGATGACGTGCAGCGTGCACTCGAACCGCTCGACACCCGGGTAGACCTCACCGAGACTGCACACTGAGAACCCGCACCGTCGGTAGAAACCCACTGCCCCGGCATCAGTGCGGGCTGTCATACGAAGAATGTCAAACGTCTCAGCAACTGCCTTCAGGAGCTCGCGCCCCAGGCCCTTCCCCTGCCAGGAAGGGTCCACCGCGATGTGGACGATGGTCGCACGCTTCTCCTCCATGCACAGGCCGAGGACAGCGAGAGCCCGGTCGTCACCCAGAAAACCCAGCAACCGCACTGCCGGATCGGTGCGGTAGTCCTCGACGGCCCGGCTCAGCCTTCCCGGCCCAGGGCCGACAGCCAGGGCCAGCAACCCTCGAACATCCTCCCCGTCCAGCCGGGACCACAGGTCAGACAACTCGCTGATCAGCACCACCTCAGGCTACAGATCAACCGAACACGGCACTTGATCAACAGCTAACTACATGGCATTGGAGCCAATCCTCTTGGCGGGCACACGTTGGACTCACGTTGGACAGCAGAGCAAGTGCCCCCCGTTCCCGCAAGCGAGGCCCAGCGGGCCCCGGCCAGGACATCGGCGTCAGGGCTATGACCGTCGTGGCCTGACCTGCCGCACGCCGTTCTCGCCCTCTCGTGGTCAGTCTGACGGGGGCAGCGTGCCGACAGTCAGGAAGAACGTGACGGCGTAGGTGAAGCGCCCCGCACGCACGGCATCATCGAACTGAGCCACGAACCGGTCCGCGTCCATGGGATCGAGGTGACCCCGGGCCGCCGCAGTGTGCGCCCAGGTACGCAAGCCCATGACATTGTCGGCCGCCGACGCGTCGCGCACGACCAGAGTCCGAGCTTCCAACGTGATGTCGTGGAGGCCGCGGGCCGCGAGCAGTCCAGCGTGCCGGTGGGCCAACGAGCCGTTGCGCAGCCCCACATCAGCCCGGAAGCGCAACACCCGGCGGGCAAGGTCCTGGTCGTCGATGTCGAGTACCTGGGTGTCGTAGTCCGGGTCCGCCAACGCGACCCGCCCACCTGGGCGGACCACCCGCAGCATCTCGTCCAGCACCCGGCCGGGGTCGGCAACGTGCTGCAGGACCCGATCGGCCCAGGCGCCGTCGAACCGGCACGCTGCGAACGGCAGCCGGTGCCCGTCGGCGACAGCGACATGCGGCAGCCCTCGAGCCCGCGCCTGCGTGATCATCGTTACTGAGCTGTCGACCGCGACGACCTCGGCCCCCCAGCGTGAGCGCACGGCCGCAGCGGCGTCCCCGGTACCCGCTCCGACCTCGAGGAACAGTCCGCCGCCCCCGGCATGTAGCAGCTCTTGTAACCGCTGCTTATAGGCGGCGTAGAACGGCTCCGCCCCCAACCGGTCCAAGACCTGAACCCAGTCGGTCGGCCGGGGCTGCGTGTCCACCGATGTGAAGCCATGAGCAACATCGCGATCGTGCATGGGAGCAACGCTAATCGCCCAACTCCTCCGGCGAGCCCCTCCGGTGAAAGCACTTGGCGGTGCCATACCGGCCGCGCCAAAACGACGTGCCGCCAGACTGTACGCCGGGAACAGCACACGTTCCGAAGCGCTACGCCCTTGTGCGTCGGAGCCGTCTGAGCTGGGCCAATTTGGATTGAGGGAAAAGCGATTGACGCTCCAGAACCAGTCATGGACGATCCCAGACTGTGACGACGAGCACTGATCAAGACCAGTCCGCCCACGGCCAGGTTCCTCCCACCACCCGTCCCCTCGCCTTGGTCACCGGCGTGGGCCGCACCGTCGGTATCGGCGCCGGCATCGCCCGCCGTCTGGCCGCGTCAGGCTGGGACGTCGCCTTCACCTACTGGACCCCATATGAGGACCGCATGGCCTGGGGCAGGGAGCCCGGTGCAACCGAAGCGATCAGCCAGGCACTGATCGAATACGGTGCGTCCACTGCGGCGATCGAGGCGGACCTCGCCGACTCGGGCACGCCGACACGCGTCTTCGACGAGGTCGAACAACGGCTGGGCAAAGTCACCGCGCTGGTGATGTGCCACTGCGAGTCGGTCGCCTCTGGTCTGCTCGACACCACCGTGGAGAGTTTCGACCGGCACTTCGCCGTCAACGCGCGCGCCACCTGGTTGCTCATCCGCGAGTTCGGACACCGCTTCGCAGCAACTCCGGGAACGGGGCGTATTATCAGCCTCACCAGCGACCACACCGTCAACAACCTCCCGTACGGTGCGAGCAAAGGTGCTCTGGACCGGATCACACTAGCTGCGGCTCACGAACTCGCCCACCTCGGCATCAGTGCCAACGTCATCAACCCTGGCCCGATCGACACGGGCTGGATGTCGGACGACATACGGGCGAGCGGCATCCGCCAGACGCCGTTGGGGCCGGCTCGGTACGCCGCAGGACACCGCGAACCTCGTCGACTTCCTGTGCTCCCGGGAAGGTGAGTGGATCAACGGCCAGCTGTTGATGAGCAACGGTGGCTTCAAGTAGAGAACCAGCCCCATCCCACATCCCTCCGCGCGGTTGAGGGGCAGTCAGGTCCGAAATATGTCGCTGAGCAGGTGAACCGGGTGATGAAGCGGATCGTGGTGGTGGGGGTTGCCGGATCGGGCAAGACCACGCTGGCCAGGGCACTGGGCGAGGGGCTCGGGAGACCGGTCACGGACTTGGACTTGCTGTTCTGGGGGCCGGCCTGGAGTCGTGTCGACCTCAATGTGTTTCGTGAGCGGACGCAGGAGGTGCTTGCCAACGAGTCCTGGATCATCGCGGGCAGCTACTTCAATCAGGTCGCAGATCTGGTGTGGGCTCGGGCCGACACCGTCGTATGGCTCGACTTACCCCGACGGGTTTCATTCTCGCGTGTGCTCAGGAGGACTGTCCGCCAGGTCGTGCGTCGCGAGGATGTGCTTCCCGGGTGTCGCCAATCGCTGCGGGCAGCCTGGCGCGATCGGCTTTTCCACTCGGCCTGGCGCGAGCCTGCGAGGTTTCGATCGGTGGTTCCGGAGATGCTGGACCGGCCTGAGTTTGGTCATGTGCGTTTGGTCCATCTGCAGACGAAGCAGGAAGTGGCCGCCTGGCAGGTCTCTCAGCGGCGGTAGTCGCGATGGACTGGGATCAAGGGCCTCGGTGCCGCCGGCGTCGCACGATTCGTCGACGATGCCGGCCGCAGTGTGCTTACACCCCTTGTGAGTCATTGGCCCAGTGGAAACCTATGCCGTACCGCCCGCCCGAAAATGCCAACTGGAAAACATTGGGAGTCGTTCGAAAGGACTCGGAGCGGTCTGAGCTTGCCCGCAGACGGCAGTTCCACTGTCGCATCGTCCGGGCGGGCCGAGCCTACCGATTCGTGACCGCAGACCTCATCCGCGTACTCAGCCTCTCCGGCGCCCTGGGACCAGATGCGGAGAGGGGGCCTGACGTGTCAGTTCCGCAAGGAGCAAGTCCCTGCTGGCGCGACCGCCGGGCCTCAACGAGCTCCGGCCGCTCCTGAGGTCTCGATGTCGATCCAGAGCGCCGACTCGGGCGTGGATGAGGCAGAAGCCGCAACTCCTTTCCCCAGTCCCGACAGGAAGAGCTGCGCGCCGCTGCCTTCGCCTGCACTGTCCCGTACTGGCGAAGCGCGGATCCGGCGGCGAACCGACGACATGGACGACGTCGGGCTGAGCCTCAACGGTAGGCCCACCTTGTCGTCCACACTGCCCAGCCTCGTCGTTCGTATGTACCGCCACGCGACGGTCGCCGACGGCTCGACCATGTTGGTCACCACCGGCGTCGGCTACGGCACTGCCCTTGCGTGTCCGGTTCGGTCATGGTCAGGGCACGAGGGTGGAAGTGGACGGGACGCCGACTTGGCGAAGCGGCGTTCCCCGGAGAGGAACCGGGTCGCCAGGTGTTCTGCCCTGGGCGGGTTCGCGCCGGGGACGGAGCAGGTCAGGGCGGCGACGTGGGCGGCGAACGAGCAGGCGTCGGCGACGTCTTCGAGGCTCAGTCGGTCGAGTCGTGCGCCGAGGTGTCCGAGGGTGGCGAGGCGGTGCAGCAGGCCGGCGGTGAAGGAGTCTCCGGCGCCGACGGTGTCGACGATGTCGATGGCCGGGGTCGGGACGGTGATGCGGTGGCCGTCGAGGGAGGCGAGTGCGCCGCGTCCGCCGAGGGTGATGACGACGAGTCGTGCGCCGGCGGTGTGCCAGGTGTCGCAAGCCTCTTCAAGGCCGGTACCGGGGAGGAGCAGGGCGAGGTCGTCCTCGCTGAGGCGCAGGATGTCGGCGAGGGCGCACCAGCGAGGAAGCCGCTCCCGGTAGGCCGAGGGTGGGACGAGCAGGGGGCGGACGTTGGGGTCGACGGATACGGTGGCGTGCTCGCGGGCGCTGGCGAGGTGGTCCTCGATGTGGCCGGCACCGGGTTGGCGTACCAGGGCCAGGGATCCGGTGTGCAGGCAGACCGCGTCGTCCTGCTGGGTGGCGGCGAGTTCGTCGGCGGTCCACTGCCAGTCGGCGGCACTGTCGGCGTAGAAGGTGTAGGTGGCCTGGCCGGTCTCGTCGAGGTCGGCGACGGCGAGAGTGCTGGGCTCGGGGGCGCTCACGCTGCCGGTCAGGTCGACGCCGGAGGCGCTGAGGCGGTCTCGGAAGAAGGCGCCGAAGACGTCGTTGGAGAACCGTCCGAGGAAGCGGGTGGGGGTGCCGAGCCGGGCGAGGGCGACGGCGGTGTTGGCCGGGCCACCACCGGGCAGGGCGCGCAGTGCGAGTTCGCCGAGGCCGGACCGGCCAGGGTCGGCGAAGGTGTCGGCGACGCACTCGCCAAGGACGGTGACACTGCTGGGGGAGCCGTGTCGGGGCATGGTGACTCTCTGCCTTTCTGGGGGAGGGCGTGGGGCTGCGGCTCCCGTGCCTGCGTCCGGCTGGTACGCCGAGGTCAACGGGTAGGTCGACGACGGTGCCGTCCTCACCCGCTTCGAGGTGAGGACGGCGTTCTGAGGACACGTGGGACAGGCGGCGCGTTACGCGTCCTGCCCTTGGCCCGCCAGCAGCGGTTCCTGACGGATTCCGCCCGGGGTCAGGTTCCATGCCTCGACGGTGAAGTCGCTGCGACCCGTGCCTGTCGTGCGGGCCTGGAGTCGCCAGGGTCCCTCGGCGAGTGGATAGAACCTGAGGGTGAGGACCCGGCCGTCGCCGAGATAGACCTCGGCGATCGAACGGTCCACGATCACGCGCAGTTCCACGGGGGTGCCGGCCGTCGCGGCTGGGCACGGGACGGCATACGAGCCTCCTCGTGCCCTCGCGTCCAGTGACGCGTGGCTGCGGTCCACGGTGAGCCGGCCGGTGGTGGGATCGAGGCTGATGTCGAGGTACTCGGTGTCGTCCGCGGAGGTGACCAGGCGCAGGCCGCTCGTGCCGGTGGAGTCCGGGGTCAGGACGGCAGTGAGGTCGAAACTGCGGCTGACTTGGCCGAGTTCGGCCGCCCCGGACTGTGTGACGTGCCCGGTGCGGTGCAGTACGCGTTCGCCACGGAGCGCGAGCAGTTCGCGAGCGGGGCGTTGGACGACCGTTCCGTCGGCGGCGAGGGTCACCTCGCGGGGGAGGGTGAGGGTGCCTGCCCAGCCGGCTTCATGCGCCCAGGCGTCGTCGCGGGCCTCCCACGCCCAGCCCCACAGCAGCCAGCGCTCTTCCCCGGGGACCCTCAGCAGGGCGGGGGCGTAGAAGTCGGGGCCGTGATCGAGCGGCACCGGGGCCGCGGTCGCCGTGAAGCGTCCGGCCTGTTCGCGGCCGGTGTGGACGGTCGTGTGGCTGGGGCCGCCCTGCGGGGTCCAGTCGCTGATGATCAGGACGCCGCTGTCGCCGAAGGTCGCATACTGGGGGCACTCCCATCCGACCGGGCCGGAGCCGGCCGCGGCATCGCTGACGTGGAAGGGGCCGCGGTACTCCCAGTGCTCCAGGTCGTCGGACTCGTACAGCTGCGCCGCGGCGCGGCCGTCGGCGAGGGCCGAGCCGACCAGCATCCGCCAGCGGCCGTCCTGCTGCCAGACGTAGGGATCCCGGTACATGGTGGTGTCGGCGGGCGGCTCGGGGATGAGCAGCTCTGGGCGCTTGGCCCAGGTGATTCCGCCGTCGTACGACTCGGCGGTGGTCACCGGCTGCCACCAGCGGTCGGCGCGGTGGGCCGAGTAGAAGGCCACCATGCGGCCGTCGTCGGAGACGGCGTTCCCGGAGAAGCAGCCGTCGGCGTCGTAGCCGCCGGGAGTGGGGGCGAGGGCCACCGGGAGAGGTTCCCAGTTGATCAGGTCGGGGCTGCGGTAGTGGCCCCAGTGCACGTTCGAATGCCGCGGGCCGTACGGGTTGTACTGGAAGAAGACGTGGTAGTGACCCTCGTGGAAGACCAGCCCGTTGGGGTCGTTGATCCAGTTGCGCGGGGGGCGCAGATGCACGGCCGGAAGGTGGGGGTCAGCAGGCGGCGTGGACACACGGGGCCTTTCTCGGGGTGCGTGAAGCATGGGGGAAGAAGAGGGGTGGAGAAACGCGGTGCGTTGCGCGGGCGCGGGTTCAGCCCTTCACGCCCGTCGACGCGATGCTGTTCACGAACGACCGCTGGAACGCCACGAACAGGGCGAGGATCGGCACGGTGATCATGGAGGAGTAGGCCATGATCTGGCCCCAGCCCACGTTGAGTTGGAAGAAGTAGGAGATGCCCACCATGACCGGCCGCAGGTTCTCGCTCTGCACGACCATCAGCGGCCACAGGTAGGAGTTCCAGGCCGGTAGGAAGGTGAGGATGGCGACGGTGGCGATGGCCGGGCCAGACAGCGGCATGACGATGCGGCGGTAGATGGTGAACCAGCCGGCGCCGTCCACGATCGCCGCCTCGTCGATCTCCTTGGGGATGCTCTGGAAGTACTGGTGGAAGAAGAAGATCGAGAAGGCGTTGGCGACGAACGGCACGATCTGGACCTGGTAGGTGTCCATCCAGCCGGTGGTCCACTCCAGGTGGAAGCCGTTGACGCGGAGCAGCGGCAGTTGATTGACCCACCACACCAGCGGCAGGGCGAAGGTCTCGAACGGCACGATGAGGGTGGCGATGATGCCAGTGAGGACGAGCTTGCGGCCGGGCCAGCGCATCCGGGACAGGGCGAAGGCGGCCATGCTGTTGACGATGATGCCGAGCACGACGGTGATCGAGGAGATCAGTACGGAGTTCAGCAGGAATTGTGCCGCCGGGACTCGCTCGAACACGGCCGTGTAGTTGTCCAGCGACAGGGCTCCGACCGGCAGGAAGGCGCGCAGGGAGCCCAGGTCGCTGAAGATCTGGTCGTCCGGTTTGAACGACGAGATCAGCATGAAGACGAGTGGGAGCGCGAAGACCAGCGCCAGGACGACACGGCCGACGTGACCGCCGAGGTGCTTGAGGACGGAGGTCATGTCAGTCCTTCTCCCGGGTCAGGAATCGCTGGACGAGGGACACGGTCAGCACGAGCACGAAGAAGATCAGCGAGATCGCCGCGGCGTACGCGGTCTGCTGCTGGTCGTAGCCGGTGTGCACAGCCTGGTAGACGACGGTGGTGGTGGAGTCGAGCGGGCCGCCTTGCGTCATCACCCTAATCTGGGTGAAGAGGCTGAACGCCGCGATGGTGATGGTGACCAGCACGAAGGTGCGGGTGGCGCGCAGTCCGGGCCAGGTGACGTGGCGGAAGCGGTGCCAGCGGGTGGCTCCGTCCAGGTCGGCGGCCTCGTACAGCTCGGCGGGGATGGTCTGGAGACCGGCCAGCCAGATGATCATGTGGAAGCCGACGCCCTGCCACACCGACATCAGGATGATGGCGGGCATGGCGGTGTCCGGGTTGCCCAGCCAGTCCGGGCCGTCGACGTGTCCGAGGGTGAGTGCCGAGATGATGTGGTTGACCAGGCCGTCCTGCCGGTAGAGGAAGGTCCACAGGAGGGACACGACGACCATCGAGGTGACGACCGGCAGGAAGTAGACGGTGCGGAAGAAGTTGACGCCGCGTACCTTCGCGTTGACCAGCAGTGCCAGCAGCAGGGCGAGCCCGGCCTGGAGCGGGACGACGACGGCGGCGAAGTAGGCCGTGTTGCGCAGGGACTTGTAGAAGACCGGGTCTTCGAAGAGCTGGGTGAAGTTGCGAAGGCCCACGAAGCGGGCCGGGGTGGGTGAGATCAGCCTCGCGTCGGTGAACGCCAGGGCGAAGGCGAGGGCGACCGGTACGACGAGGAAGACGATCAGCAGCACGACGGCCGGGGTGGCCATGCCGACGGCGGTGAGGCTCTCCCGGCGGCGTGCGTTGGTCGTTCGGGTTCGCCGGACCGGACGCAGCCGCTCAAGGGCTGCGATCATGGTGGTCACGGTAGCTCCAGGGGGGGAGCCGGTCCGGTTCGGGCGCGTGAGGAGGCGCGGTCGGGGCCCGAACCGGACCGGAGCAGGGTCAGCCGGCGTTGTAGTTGTTCGTCTTCAGGTTGTTGTCGATGTCTTTCGCGGCTTGACCCAGAGCGTTCTTGGGATCGGCGCCGGACAGGATGTCCTGGGCCGCCTTCTCGAACTCGGTGGAGATGTAGGGGTAGGCGGGGGTCACCGGGCGTACCTCCGCGTACTTGCGCGCGAACTGGACGAGCTCGTTGAACTTCCCGCCCGGCTGGTAGCCGTCGATCTGCTTCGCGGCGGCCTCGGTGCCCGGGATAGTGCCGGTGGCCTTGGCGTAGTCGACGAAGTACTTGGTCTGACGGGAGAACTTCAGCCACGCCTGCGCGCCGTCCTTGTTGGAGCAGCTGGAGCTCATCGCCCACTGCCAGGAGGCGCCGCCGATCTTGGGACCGTTGCCGAAGTCGACCGGTGGGATGATCGCCAGGTCGTCGCCGAGCTTGTCGGCGTTCTTGGTCGCGTTCCAGCTGCCGTCCCACTGGATGGCGCTCTTGCCGGCCAGGAAGTCCTTGTTGGGGTCGGCGCCGGACTTCTTCGACATGTAGCCCTTGGACACCAGCGAGCGGAACCAGGTCGCCCACTCCACGGACTTCTTGCCGTCGAGGGTGCCCGAGGCGGTCTTGTAGCCGTCGCGGTTGACCAGGTCACCGCCGAAGCTCTGCAACTGCGGGGAGTACGCGTACGACCACCACTCACCGGTGCCGCCGGTGCCCATCTCCAGCGGGTACTTGAACTTCCCGCTCTTCTTCAGCTTGGCGAGCGCCGCGTCGAACTCGGTCTTCGTCCACGGCTTGTCCATGGTGGGGATGCGGATGTCGTACTTGTTCAGCACCGACTTGCGGGCGAAGAAGGCCAGGGACACGTCGTAGAAGCCGAAGCCGTAGACCTTGTCCTTGTAGCGGCCGACGGTGCTGGGCAACTGGTCGGACAGCGGGACCTCGCTGCCGTCGACGTCGATCGGGGCCAGGTAGCCGCCCCACGCCCAGTTCGGCACGTTGGGCCCGTCCACGTCGAGCAGGCACGGCAGCTTGCGGGCCGAGGCGGCGGCGACGACAGAGTTGTTGTAGTCGCTCTGCGGGAACGCCTGGAGCTTGACCTTGTACTTGCTCTGGGAGCCGTTGAAGTCCTTGATGATCTTCTTGACGACGTCGAGCTCGGCAGAGTTGCCGGCGTTGTGCGTCCACAGCGTCAGCGTGTCGCCGTCGGCTCCGGACGTGCTGCCGCCGCCGCTTCCGGTCGCGCATCCGGCGACCAGCGCGGTCGCCGCTGCCGCGGCTACACTCGCTACTGCGAGGCGCCTGGTTCTGAACACCACGAGGGTTCCTCCATCTCACTGAGACGGGTCTTGCCGGACCCGCCTTGGCGACCGGTTGCGACGGTCGCTGTTCTTGGTGGTCGTCCCGCCGCCCGGAGGGTCAGTACTCCTGGCGGCGGGACAACCGTCTTCGGGTGCCCGGTGTCAGCCCCCGGCGGGGGCGCCGATGGAGGCACGTTCCCGCAGCGGCATGGGCACACGGTGGACGACTGCTTCGAGCGGCCCCCTGCGGAGAATCAGCTCCACGGCGAGGCGGCCGAGTTGGTAGTGCGGAAGCTTCAGCGTGGTGAGCGCCGGGCGCAGTACGGCCGCGATGTCCTGGTCGTCGAAGGAGACCACCGACACATCGCCGGGCACGGACAGACCCGCCTCGCCGAGCGCCTGGTAGGCGCCGAGGGACACCCGATCGGCCAGGCACACCAGCGCCCGGGGACGGTGACCCGCCGCGAGCAGCGCGGAGACCTCCCGGTAGCCGTCCAGCGTGTCCCAGTCGCACTCGATGACGCCGTCCAGGCGTGCGCCGCCCTCCCGCAGAACCTCCTCCAGGCCGCGCATGCGCTCGTTGCCGGCGATGATCCCCTCGGGCGTGGCCGGAACCGCCTGGTGCCCGCCGATCGCCCAGATGCCCTCGGTGTGACCGGCCGCGAGCAGGGCGCGGGCCGCGTCCCGGCCGGCCTCCAGTTCGTCGGGGACGACGGACGGGGCGTCGAAGCCGGGGGCGAGGCAGTTCAGCAGGACTACCCGGCGCCCGAAGAGCTCTTTGGGCGGAGTGACGTACCGGGTGAACATGGACGCATAGATGACCGCGTCGACCTGGCGGTCCAGCAGCGCGTGGACCAGCGATGACTCGGCGTCGCGATCGCCGCCGGCCTCCGTGATGAACAGCAGGTTGTCCCGCTCCCGGGCGGCCTCCATCGCGCCGCGGATCACCTCGCCCGCGAAGGGCGTCGTGGTGATCCGGTCCGAGACGAACCCGATGGTCTGCGTCGACTTCGTCCGCAGGCTGCGCGCGGTGACGTTGGGGCGGTAGCCCAGCTCCTTCGCGGCGTCCAGCACCTTCTGGCGGGAGGCATCGGAGATGCGCATGTCGGTGCGACCGGAAAGGGCGAACGACGCGGTCGTCGGCGAGACGCCCGCATGGCGGGCGACATCGGCCATGGTCACACGACGTTCAGACACGCTGCTCAGCTCCGTTGTTAAATCGGATTAGCAAGTTGCGAAGAGATTGATGCGCCCGTGGCCGGATGTCAACACCGCAGACATCTCGAATGAGAAACGGGGGAGATGTATGCCTATTTGTCCGCCTCTCTCATGCCCCCCGGGTAAAACGGTATGCATTAGCTCTTGCGTTAGCAGGGGCGGGGCGCCAACGATGCCGAGCCATCTCGCTTAAACCGATTTGGCAGAGCGTCAGACCTGCCGCGCACCACCCAGGAGCCCGCCCATGAGGAGAAGAACAGCCCTCACCGTCGTGTCCGCCGCCATCGGCGGGGCCGTCGTACCGCTCTCGTTCGCTTCCGCTTCCGCCGCCGCGGAGAGCCGACGCGGCCCCCAAAGCCCCACCGCCCGGTGGGACTTCGACGAGCGCGGTGGCACGGTCGCCCGCGAGGCGGTCTCGGGCTCCGCCGACCCCATCGACTACGTCTTCGCAGACGCCCGCTACAAACCGGACACCGACCCCGTCCGGCGGCGCGGAGTGCGGGGCCGGGCGCTGTACTTCGACGGCTACTCCACCGTCGTCACCGCCAAGGGCCCCGGCAAGCTGGCCCCTGCCCAGGGCCTGACCATCGACGCGTGGATCGCCCCCTACGCCTACGAGCACGGCATCGACGGCAAGCCCCAGGCCCTGGTCAACCAGCACAACCCGGACGCGAAGACCGGGTTCCTGCTCGGTCTGCGCCGCTTCGGGCAGATCGTCTTCCAACTCGGCTTCGGCACCGACCTGATCGAGGTCAAGGGAGCCCAGGACCAGCCGGCCGCCAAGGGCCGATGGACCCATGTCGCCGCCAGCTATGACCCGGCCGCACACCAGCTTCGCCTCTACCGCGACGGCCGCCTCATCGGCACCGCCACCACTCCCGACAAGGCTCCCCAACTGGCACCTGGCGAACCCTTGTTGATCGGCCGGCACAACCGGCCCACGCTGCTGAACGGCGAGTTCCACGCCAACATGTACATGGGCCTGATGGACAACCTCGTCATCCGCCCCGGCACCTTGGACGACACCACCGCCCAGCGGGAGCACGCCGAGAGGGTCGCCGCGCTGCCGGGCAACCGCGTGCCCCGCCCGGACCTGACGTTGAACCGGTCCCGCTTCGACGGCGACCGGCACCGCCCCCAGTTCCACATGCTGCCGCCCTGGCACTGGATGAACGAGCCGCACGCACCCGTGTACTTCAAGGGCAAGTACCACATCTTCTACCAGCACGATCCGCTCGGCCCCTACTGGGGCCAGATCCACTGGGGACACGCCGTCAGCACCGACATGGTGCACTGGCGGGACATGCCCATAGCCCTCGCCCCGGCAGGGGACTCGGTCGGGCCGGACGGGATCTGGTCGGGCTCGGCATACGTCGACGGCGAACGGGGGCCGGTGCTCTTCTTCACCGGCGGCGACGACCGGCTGCCCTACCGTCAGCGCACCGGGATGGCCGTGTCCTCGTACAAGACCGACCGCGACACGGACCTGCCCACCTGGACCATGAAGTCCGAGCCGGTCACCGAGGCCCCGGCCGGTCTCCCGGCCGGTCCCGGCACCGCGTGGGCGGAGAACTTCCGCGACCCGTTCGTCTGGGAGGAGGACGGCGTCTGGTACCAGCTGGTCGGCAGCGGCATCGTCGACTACAACGGCACCCAGGTCACCAAGAAGCACGGCGGCACCGCACTCGTCTACACCGCGCGCAGGCCCGAGGGGCCCTGGACGTACCGGGGGCCGCTGCACTGGAACGACCTCGCGAAGGTCCCCGAGCCCGGAGAGGTCTGGGAGCTGCCGGTGCTCCTCCCGCTCCCCGGCCCCAAGGGCAAGCGCACCGGCAAGCACATCCTGCTGGTCAGCCCCTGGTGGGAGGCGTTCAATCCTGACGCCGTCAAGCACACCTACTACTGGATCGGCACCTTCGACAAGCGCGCGTTCCGCTTCGTGCCCGACCACGAAAAGCCCCGCGAGTTCGACTTCGGCGAGCACTTCACCGGCCCGTCCGGCTTCGTCACCCCCGACGGCCGCTCGGTGCTCTTCAGCATCACCCAGGACCGCCGCAGCGAACAGCAGCACGCCCAGTCCGGCTGGGCCCACAACGCCGGCATGCCGGTCAGCGTCTCGCTGCGCCAGGACGGAACCCTCGGTGTCGAGCCGATCGAAGAGGCGGCCGGACTGCGGGGCCGACGGCTGGTCAAGATCCGTCAGGCTTCGGTGAAGGAGGCCGACCGCCGACTCGCCGGCGTCTCCGGCGACATGCTGGACATCGAGGCCGTCATCGAGCCCCGCGACGCCACGACCGTCACCCTGGCCGTCCGGGCGAGCGGCGACGGCAGTGAGCGGACTCTGCTCTCCTATGACACGAGCAAGCACCGCTTCTCCATCGACCGCGGCCGCTCCAGCCTCGACCCGGACGTCCGCAAGGGCGTCCACGGCGGCACGGTCGAACTCGTCGGCGGACAGCTGAAGTTGAGGGTCCTGCTCGACCGCTCGATGCTGGAGGCGTACGTCAACGGCACCAACAGCCTCACCAGCCGCGTCTACCCGACCCGGAAGGACGCCACCGGCCTGCGGCTGACCAGCGAGGGCGGCTCCGCCCGGGTTCTCTCCCTGGACGTCTGGCGCATGAACGGCGCCTACGACACATCCGTAGTGCCGGCCGCCTACGACCCGCCGCGCCCGACGGACGTCGACGCCCTGCCCAACCACGACTTCGCCACCGGCGACCTCACCGGATGGACCGTCGTCTCGGGCACCACCTTCGGCGACGCCAACGTGACCACCCGCACCGACTGGGGCTGGGGCGGACCCTTCTACCAGGCCGAGACGGCGGACGACCCGGCCGGCCACCACCTGTGGGGCTACAACCCGAACGCGGGCGGCGACGACGCCACAGGCGTACTCCGCTCCGCCACCGTCGTCCTCGGCGGAGACGGCGTGGTCGACCTGCTCGTGTCCGGCGGCAACGACCCCGACCGGCTCTACGCCGCCGTCGTCCGAGCCGACGACGGCAAGGTGCTGGCCAAGGAAACCGGGCGCGGTGCCGAACAGTACCGCCGTGTCGTCTTCGACCTGTCCGAGCACATCGGCGAACGGATCTACGTCGAGGTCGTCGACAAGGCGACGGGCGGCTGGGGCCACATCAACGTCGACGACGTCAACGTACCCGTCCAGCGCTCCTGACCACCTGCTCACCCACGTTCCACGCTCCCGGGGCCCTGCCGTGGGCCCGCGACCAGGAGAACGCACTGATCAGCCTGCTCAACACACCTCAACACATCACCGGAGGTATGCATGCGCACGCGTTCACCAGCGACATCCAGGACAGGGCCCCCGGGCAGCCTGCTACGCACACTGCTCGTCCTCGTGGCGTGTCTCGGCATGACAACACCCCTCATGTCGGGACAGGCCGGCGCGAGCGAGAGCACCCTGTCCAACCCCGGCTTCGAGAGGGGCGACCTGAGCGGCTGGAGCACCACAGGAACCGCCTTCAACGGATCCGTCACCAACCAGCCGGGCTGGGGATGGGGCTGCTGCTTCAACCAGCAGGGCACCTACCACCTGTGGGGATTCGCGGGCGGCGGCGATGCCCCCACGGGCACCGTCACCTCCGAGCCGTTCACCCTGACCGGCACCGGAATGGTCAGCGTCCTGGTTTCCGGCGGCCGTAACGACGACCAGCTGTACGTGGCTCTGACGACCCTGGACGGCACCGTCCTGCACAAGGCCACCGGCACCGACGACGAGGCGTACCGCCGCGTCACCTGGGACGCGCGAGAGCACCTGGGCGAGCAGTTACGCATCACGGCGGTCGACCGGGCCACCGGCGGCTGGGGACACATCAACCTGGACGACGTGAGAGTCGGTCTGGACGAGGCTCCGGACCCGGGCCTCGAGGGGCTCGCCGCCTACTGGGACTTCGCCGAGGGCCAGGGCACCGCGACCACGGAGCGGATCAGCCAGAGCGCGGATCCCATCAGCTACGTCTTCAACAACGCGGTCTACAAGCCGAACAGCGACCCACTGTGGCGTACCAAACGGCAGGAGGACGGCGTTCTCTCCGGCGCCCTTCTCTTCGACGGCTACTCCACCTGGGCCACCCGCGCCGCATCGCAGACGCAGCTTCCCGCGGACGGCATGACCGTGGAAGCCTGGGTCGCACCGCGCGCCTTCGAATGGGGCGACGAAGGCAAGCCCTCGGCCATCGTCAACCAGCAGGACAAGGCAGCACGCCGCGGATTCTCGCTCGGCGTCGGCCGGCACGGCGTGTGGCAGTTCGGCATCGGCACCGGTGACGCCTGGTACGAGACGGCGGTTCCCCAGGCGGCAGCTCTGGCCGCAGGCAAGTGGGCGCACATCGCGGCGGTCTTCGCTCCGAGCGAGGGCACCATCAGCCTGTACCTGAACGGCGAGCAGGTCGCCCGTACAGCCATCCCCACCACGGCCCGCCTGGCCAAGGCCGACGTTCCCCTGCTCATCGGCCGCCACAACCAGCCCGCCATCATCAACGGCACCTTTGCCGTGAACATGTTCAACGGCCAGATCGACGAGGTGAAGGTCCACACGGACGCGCTCACCGCCGAATCCGTGCGGGCCGGCCACGAGCACGACATGCAGACATTCGCCGGGGGCAGCATCCCCGAGGCCCGTATGGCCATGGACCGCTCACGCTACGACGGCGACCGCTACCGCCCGGGCTATCACTTCTCGGCCCCCAACCACTGGATGAACGAGCCCCACGCCCCCATCCAGGTCAACGGCAAGTACCACCTCTTCTACCAGCACAACTCCCATGGCCCCTACTGGCACAACATCGGCTGGGGGCACGCGGTCAGCGAGGATCTGGTGCACTGGCGCGACCTGCCCGTCGCCCTCGCTCCCACCGCGGGGAGTGTGGCACCCGACGGTGTCTGGTCCGGCGACGCGACCCTCGACGAGAACGGTGTCCCCGTCCTGCTGTTCACGGCCGGCAACGATTCCCAGCGCCCCAATCAGGCAACCGGACTCGCACGCCCCGTCGACCCCGGTGACCCGGACCTGGTCAAGTGGAAGATGCACCCGACCCTGGTGACCAGCCAGACCGCCGATCTGGACGTCGGCGCCGGACGGAAGGTCCGCTTCGGGGACTTCCGCGACCAGGACGTGTGGAAGGAAGGCGACACCTGGTTCCAGTTGGTCGGCTCGGGAGTCCAGACCACGTCAGGCCAGAGCGTCGGCGGGACGGCGCTCCTCTACACCTCCAAGAACCTCACCGACTGGACCTACTCGGGGCCTCTCATGGTCGGTGACGTGGCGGCCCACCCCAAGACCGGCCAGGTCTGGGAGCTCCCCACCTTCCTCCCCATCGGCAAGGACGACCAGGGACGCCAGCGCCGGGCGCTGCTCGTCAACCCGTCCTTCCCCGACGGCCCAGCCGACTACAGCAGCAAGTACGTCTACTACTGGGTCGGCACCTGGGACGCCCAGGCCCGCCGATGGACACCCGACACCACCGAGCCCAAGCTGATCGACTACGGCGATCACTTCACCGGGCCCAGCGGAACGGTCGACGACAAGGGACGCTCCCTCGTCTTCAGCATCGCGCAGGACCGGCGCACGGAGCGCGCCCACTACGACGCCGGCTGGGCCCACAACGCCGGACTCCCCGTCCAACTGTCCATGCGACCTGACGGAGACCTGGGAGTCAGCCCGGTCGAGGAGGTCTCCCGGCTCCATGTGGGCGAGCCACTCCTCAACATCAACGAACCGACCTCCGTCGCCGACGCCAACGCGCGCCTGGTAGACATCAAGGGGGACATGCTCCACATCAAGCTGACCCTGGAACGGGGCCGCGCCGGCACCTTCGGACTCGATGTGCTGCGCAGCCCCGGTGACGAAGAGCGGACCCGTCTGTTCTACGACGCCCCAGCCGGACAGCTGGGCGTCGATCGAACACGATCCGGAAACACTTCCAGCGTCGACGCCGACCTGGGCATCCAGAAAGGTCCGCTGACGCTCTCCAACGGAGAGTTGTCACTGGATGTGTTCCTGGACCGCTCGATGATCGAGGCATACGCGGACGCGCACAAGTCCATCACCACCCGCGCCTACCCCTTCCGGCAGGACTCTCTCGGCCTGCGGCTCTTCGGCGACGGCAGTGTCGTCAAGTCCATGACCATCTGGAAGATGGGCAACCTGACCGACTGACCCGTCGGCGCCATCGACCCGGTTGGCACGTCTGGCGAGCCAACCGGGTCGATGCGTCTCTCGTCATCCGAGGGGTTCCGGCGCTGTCAAATCCCATGCCCCGACCGTGTACGCGGCGGGGGCCACCCCTGTGGCTCCCATCTGCACGCGCCAAGGGCCGTCGCCGACGGGGTAGAAGCGCAGGGTGAGGGTGCGGCCGGAGGCGGTGAAGATCTCCGCGACCGAGTGGTCGAGCAGAATCCGCAGGGTCGCGTTGGGCCCCTCGGGCGGAAGGCGCCAACTGCCGCCCTTCGCACGGGGGTCGAGGGAGGCGTGGTCGCGGTCGACGACCAGTTCGCCGGTGACCAGGTGATGGACGACGTCGAGGTACTCGCTGCCGTCCGGTGAGGTGAGCAGCCGCAGGCGCCCGCCGCGCTCCAGGGTCACGGTCAGGTCGGTGGCCCGGGACACCTCGCCCAGGTCCACCGGCTGCTCGGCGCTCGCCCTGCCCGCTGCGGCGATCCGCCGTTCGCCGCGCAGGGCGAGCAGCTCGCGGGCCGGTCGCTGGACCAGCTCTCCATCCGGGCCGGGCGTCAGTTCGCGGGGCAGGGAGAGCATGCCCGCCCAACCGGCCTCGTCGGTCCAGGCGCTGGGGGCGCCGACGCGTTCCTCGTCCCGTGCCTCCCAGATCCAGGCCCACATCAGCCAGCGCCCGTCAGGTGCGTGCAGCAGGGCGGGGGCGTAGAAGTCGGGGCCGTGGTCGAGGAGGTGGGGCTTGTCCGCCCGGAACTCGCCGTCCTGCTCACGCCCCGGCCAGTAGATCGTGCAGCTCGCCCCCTCCTGCGGATCCCAGGCGCTCGCGAGGACCGCGCCGGTGCCGTCGGGGAAGGCGGCGTATTGGGCGCACTCCCAGCCCTCCTCGGTGTTCCGGCCATCGCGCAGGGGATGGGGCGGGCCAGGAAGACGCCCTCGTACGCCCAGTCGTCGAGGTCGTCCGAGGTGTATGCCAGGGCCGCGCCGCGTCCGTCGGCAAGCGCGGCGCCGACCAGCATCCGCCAGCGGTCGCCGTCCCGCCACACGTACGGGTCGCGGAACATCGTCGTGCCGTCGGCCGCCTCCGGGATCAGCAAGCCGTCGCGCTTCGTGAAGGTCGTACCGCCGTCGTCGGACACCGCCGAGGTCACGGGCTGGTGCCAACGCCCGTTGTGTCGGGCGGAGTAGAAGGCAGTGAGGCGGCCGTCGTGGGAGACCGCGTTGCCGGACCAGACCCCGTCCTTGTCGTCGCCGCCGGGGGTGGGGGCCAGGGCGACCGGCAGCAGCTCCCAGTGGATGAGGCCGCGGCTGCGGTAGTGGCCCCAGTGCATGTCGGCGTGGCGGGCGCTGCGCGGGTTGTACTGGAAGAAGACGTGGTAGTGGCCGTCGTCGAAGACCAGGCCGTTCGGGTCGTTGATCCAGTACGCCGGCGGGCGGAGGTGGACCGCCGGGAAGTGCGTGTCCAGTGCGGTTGTGGTCTCAGTCATCGGCGCGCTCGTCGTAACGGCGGCGGACGGCCGCGGCCTGCTTGATGTTCGCCTCGGACTCCTGCAACGAGCGCTCGCCCCGCTGCCGGGTGCGCTCGGCGAGGTTGTTCATGTGGCGTTCGAAGCGGGCCGAGTACCGCTCACGCATCACGGCGATCTCCTCGGCGACCGCGCCGGAACGCGCGGCAGGGACCGGCATCGGCTGGCCGGCCGGGCGCACGGGCAGGCGCTGCTCCAGCGGCAGGATGGTGGCCTTGGGGGAGGGCAGGGTCTGGTACCAGTACGCCGTCGAAGCCCAGTCGTCGGCCAGGTGGTTGCCGTGGCCGTGCTCGATGGAGACCCGGATGCGCTCCTCGAAGTGGACCGGATCGGCCACATGGAAGCGGTAGTTGACGGAGTAGCCGGGGACATCGGCCTCGTGGAGGATCGCGCCGTGGTACAGGTAGGCGTTCTTCTGCATGCCCCAGGCATGGTTGAAGTAGTCCTCGGTGCCCGTGCCGTGCAGGGAGGGCGGCCAGCTGGTGGAGCCGTCGGGCAGGAAGTCGTCGTCGATCCAGATCATGTCGTTGCCCTCACCCCACCAACTGCCCTGCCGGTGATGGACGGAGAGGTTGCAGCCGACGTAGTGTCCCTTGCCCTCGGTGTCGAGGATGACGTAGTTGTCCTCACCGGTGACGTCGACGATGTTGACCTCAGGGCTCACCAAGGTCGGCATCCTGGACAGCCCCGCCGACATCGGCTGGCTGTCCGACCCGGACATCGTGCTCGCCTCGGTCGCCCTGCCCGACATCTGGCTCACGACGTCCTTCATGACCCTGGTGCTCTTCGCCGGCCTGCAGAACATCCCCGGCGACGTCCTGGAGGCGGCCAGGCTCGACGGCGCCAACGCCCGCCAGCAGTTGTTCCGGATCATCCTGCCACTGCTTCGGCCGGTCATCGCCGTCGCGCTGATCGTCCGCGGCATCGACGCCGCGCGCGCCTTCGACACCATCGTCATCCAGACCAACGGCGGCCCCGAGTCGGCGTCGACCACCCTGAGCCTGCTGATCTACCGCACCACCGTGCGCTTCGGGGAGCAGGGCCTGGCCTCCGCCATGGGCACTCTCTACCTGATCGCCATGCTCGCCGTCGCCATCGTCACGATGCGCATGATCTGGCGGCCCGGAAAGGGGCAGTCATGACCGCCGTACTGGACCGGCTCGCCACCAGGCGATCGCTGCTGTGGGCCCTGCTGCTCGTGGTCGTCGCCGCGTACGCCTTCCCCTTCCTCTATCTGATGCTCACCTCGTTCAAGACGCCGTCGGACGCCCTCGCGGTGCCGCCGACGATCCTGCCGAAGGTGTGGAGCCTGGAGAACTTCACGAAGGCGCTGAACACCCCGGGCGTGACCGCCGCGTTCATCAACAGCGTCACCACCGCCGTGCTGAGCACCGTCATCTCCCTCGTACTGGCCGTGCCCGCGGCCTACGCCGTGTCCCGTTTCGGCACGCTCAGCGGCCGGGTGTTCATCGTGGTGGCCCTGGTGACCAGGATGGTCCCACCCGTCGCCATCGGCGTACCGCTGATCGGAATGATGAAGTCCCTGGGCCTGACCGACACACCGGTCGGCACGGCGATCGCCCACACGACGATCTCGCTTCCGCTGTCCATCTGGCTCATGGTCAGCTTCTTCGAGGCCGTGCCCGCCGAGCTGGAGGACGCGGCCAAAGTCGACGGGTGCAGCCGGTTGGGCGCGCTGATCCGGGTGGTCCTCCCGGTCGTGTCGGGCGGCGTCGCCGTGACGGCGATCTTCGCCTTCCTGGCGTCCTGGAACGAATTCCTCTTCGCCCTGCTCCTGACCGCGGTCAAGGCCCAGACCGTGCCGATCCTCATCGCCAACTTCCAGACCCAGTACGGCCTTCAGTGGGGACCCATGACCGCGATGGCCACCCTCTACTCGATCCCGGTCATCCTGCTCACGCTCGTCCTGCAACGGCGGATCGTGGCCGGCCTCACCCTGGGCGCCGTCAAGGGCTGATCCGCCCCCTTCTTCCCCGGGGCCGACCGCCCGGACGCGCAACCGAAAGGACCTCTGCTCCATGTCCGTCTCTTCCTTCTCCCTCGGCGACGACCTGCTCGGCAGGGCCGCCAAGCGTCGCCGGTCCCGCTCCGCACGGGTCGCCAGCTGGGACCACACCGGCCTCAATGAGGACGCGTTCATCGTGATGCCGGGCGAGACCGCCGTCCTGGCCGACCTGGAGGGCCCCGGCGCCATCACCCACCTGTGGTTCGTCCAGGGTTGCCGCGTCATCCTCGGCCCCGGCCTCTTCGACGCCCGCCAGGCCGGCACGGCCATGGTCGAGTTCAACAACGCGCTGGGCTACAACTGGGAGGTCAACGACCCCGACTACTACCGCAAGGTCGTCATCAAGATGTACTGGGACGACCAGGAGCACCCCTCCGTCGTCGCCCCGCTCGGAGACTTCTTCGGCGTCGGCAACTCGATGCCGGCCAGCTTCCAGTCGATGCCCTTCACCGTGTCGGTCAAGGACGACTCGGAGCGCCGGTACGGCGGCCCCGCGGCCTTCAACTGCTTCCTGCCCATGCCGTTCAACCGGCGGGCCCGCATCGAGGTCGAGAACCAGGGTGAGCACCCGTACGTCCAGTACTTCTACATCGACTACGAGCTCTTCGCCGAGGACCTCCCCGACGACACCCTCTACTTCCACGCCCACTGGCGCCGCAACAACCCCTGCAACGGCTGGGGCCCCGACCTCCAGGTCAACAGCCTGGAAACCCAAGTCCCCAACCTCGACGGCAAGGACAACTACGTCATCCTCGACACCGAGGGCGCCGGCAACTACATCGGCTGCGTCCACACCGTCAACCACTTCACCAGCACCTGGTGGGGCGAAGGCGACGACATGATCTGGATCGACGAGGATTTCAACCCGGACGGCACCACCAGCTGGCCCCCGTCAATGCACGGCACCGGCGGCGAGGACTACTTCAGCCACGGCTGGGGCATGCAGAAGATCAACTATCCCTTCCAGGGCACGATCATCCACGAGGAGGACGTCCCCGGCCTCCAGGTCCACTACCGCTTCCACCTCGCCGACTCCGTCCGCTTCAACGAACGCATCCGCGTCACCATGGAGCACGGCCACGGCAACCACCTCGCCGACGACTGGTCGACCACCGCGTACTGGTACCAGACCCTCCCGGCCCCCCGCCTCGACATCCTCCCGGTCAGCCAGCGCCTCCCACGCAAGGCCGAAGGCCCCGGCATGGCGGACCTCCCGACGGTCGACCGGACCGGGCTCGACCCCCTGCGCCGACAGATGTACGAGCAGCGCGACGCCCGCATGGCCGAGTTCACCGCGCAGCGAGACGAGTGGTTCGAGCGCCGGGCCGTCGAATCCCGCGAACGCGCTGCCAAGAACAAGGAGTTCGCCGCTGAGGTGCGCGCCAGGTTCCTCGCCCGCACAGTGTGCTGATCCCCCCCGGGGGCATCCACGGCAACACCTCCGACACAAGCAAGTGGATCGAGGTATGGCCCCCTCCAGTCACCGGCCCGACGGGGAATTAATTCGCGGCCCTGGAGGGACGCTTCTAGTCTGCGTCAGGTGATGACAGCTGACGACGTGTTGTTCGTTCTCACCCTGCTACGACAGGCGAAGGCAGACGTCTGGATCGGTGGAGGATGGGGGATCGACTCTCTGATCGGCGAGCAGACGCGAGACCACCGCGACCTGGACTTGATGCACCGGCAGGACCAGGAAAACGCCGTGTTGACAGCCCTCCATGAGGCCGGCTTCGTTGAGACCCTGAACTGGAGGCCCATCCGATTCGTCGTGACGGCACCGGACGGACGCGAGATTGACCTCCACCCGCTGGTCTTCGCCGACGACGGCTCAGCAGTGCAGGCATCACCCGAACCCGAGCGTCCATTCACCTACCCGTCCTCATGCTTCGTGACGGGCACCATCCATGGGACGTCAGTCCCGTGCTTGTCCGCTGATCAGCAGGTCTACTTCCACCAGGGCTACGAGCCCTCGGAACGCGATCGTCACGACATGGCACAACTCCGCCGCGTTTTCGGCATCGCTACACACTTTTGACCCACGTCAGCGGGCGAAGACCCTCCACACGCTGAGTGACTCATCGGGGTCTCCGAGCCGCCAACTGTCAATCAAGGAACCCGCCAACCAGAGATCAAAGACGTTTGACCGGCAGGTCCGGCTGCGGCACCCGCCAACTACAGATCAAAGTCACGGTGGATTGATGCCCCTGGGTCGCTGCGGCAGCCGTCAGGGCCCCTGGGGCGGATCATCGCTCTCGACGTGAGACGGTGTCGGCAGCTCCTGCCCCAGTGTTCGTTGAAGTGCACGAGAGGCGGGTGCCCGGCTGGAGGCATAGGTGAAGAGCCCTGACATGTCCCGCGGTGCTCGTCTGGCCGCCCACGGTGCCGTTTCGACATCGCTGGCGCTCTGCAGTGATCGCAGACTGCACGAGCTCGTGGACGCCGCCACACCGATCGGATCCGGCATCGGCGGGAAGACAGTAGTGCTGGAGGTCGACAGAACGTCGGTCTTCGTCAAGCAGGTACGCCTCACCGATCTGGAGCGACGGCCGGAAAACGTTCACTCCACGGCGAACTTGTTCGGACTGCCGGTCTTCTGCCAGTACGGCATCGGCAGTATCGGCGGCCCGGGGGGCGGAGCCTGGCGGGAGCTGGCCGTGCACACCATGACGACGAACTGGGTGATCTCGGGAGACTACGAGGGTTTCCCCCTGATGTACCACTGGCGGGTGCTACCAGACAACGGCCAGCCGCTTCCCGAGGAACTGGCCGATGTGGAACGAGCTGTCGCCTACTGGGGAGGCGGAGCGGAGGTACGCCGCCGGATCGAGGCTCTCCAGCAGTCCTCGGCGAGCCTCATGCTGTTCCTGGAGTACATCCCGCAGAACCTGCACGACTGGTTGGGCGTCCAGATCGGGGCCGGTGACGAGGTGACCGAGCGGGCCTGCGCCATGGTGGACAACGAGCTGAAAGCCGGCATCTCGTTCATGAACGCTCGCGGGCTGCTGCACTTCGACGCCCACTTCCAGAACATCCTGACCGACGGCCGGCGGCTCTTCTTCGCCGACTACGGCCTCGCTATCTCCTCCCGCTTCGAGCTCACACAGAACGAGGCCGACTTCTTCGACGAGCACCGCACCTACGACCGCTGCTACACCGCCACGCATTTGGTGAACTGGCTGGCCGTCGCTCTGTACGGGTGCGAACCGGAAGAACGCAGGGCGTTTGTGCGCACGTGCGCTGAGGGGGTGTCCCCGGGGGGAATTCCAGCGGCGGTCGCGGAGGTCCTGGTCCGTTACGCGCCGGTCGCCGCGGTGATGGGGGACTTCTATCGCCAATTCCGGCAGGAGAGCCGGGCGACCCCCTACCCGCTGGAGGCGATCCGCCGGATCGGAGCAGGACAGCCCGCCTGATGCGGCGACGGGGGTCATCGGGAGGAAAGCCGCGCGACTCGTGCACAGGCTCGCATCTCACTCGAACATGCGAGTGAGGAAGTCGGGGGTGGTGGGTGGCCATTGACAGGTGCGCGAGCGTGTACTCCAGCTGGGGCCGCCCGCCTGGTTTTTGGCGCCTGCGGCGATGACCTTCGGTCAGTTAGTGCGCGTGCCTCTGCATCTCCGAGGGGACTTTGGAGGCGATCACGAGGGAGGTACCGGTCGTTCAGCAGGGGTGGGTTCTCAAGTTCCACGTTCGGGGGCGTCGGGGTCGGCACATCTGTTGTCCGTCGCAGGTCGCTGCGGACCTGCCGACGGGCTCTCTGCATCCTGCGGTATGGGGCTCTTCGACTCGCCCACGGAGGGGGCGGGATGGTCCATCTGCTTCCATGCAGGGAAGATCGTCGGGGCGAGGGTGGCGAGGAGATACGCACCGCCGACCACCAACATCGTGGTGAACAAGCCCGTGGAGTCCACGAAGTAGCCGGCGGTGAGGCCGCCGAGTGGGGTGATCGTCAGGACCGAGGCGGTGGTCGCGCTGAGCACGCGGCTGCGCAACCGTTCGGGCACGATCTCGTACATGACCGTAGTCAGGATGGGGTTGATGATCCCGAAGGCGATGCCCTCGACTGCCATCGTCACGGCCAGCGGGGCCACGGTGTCGCTGTAGGCAGCGACCACGAAGCGCGGCATGCCGCCGATCAGGAACGCGATGGTGAACACCGGCCACCGCCGGAAGCGGCTGCCCACCGCGCCATAGACCAGTGCCCCTGCCAGCGCGCAGACGGAGAACGTCGCGTTCAACAGGCCCAGGTCGGCGGCGCCACCGAGTTCCTCGCGTGCATGAACCGGAAGGAGCACGGCGCTCCAGCCCTGATCGAAGCCCTTGGTGGCCAGAGTCATGAGGCAGATGCCAAGAAGCAGTGGCGTGCCGAGGACAAAGCGGTAACCCTCTCCCAACTCGCGGCGATAGGAGCGCACCGACGCCGGCTCGGGCCGCCTCTGGGGCCGGGCCTCGGGCAGGCCGCGCAGGCCGAAGGCGAGGAGCGCGGCGGACAAGGCGAAGGTAGCGGCGTCCAGCAGCAGGACATTCTGTGCACCCAGGAGAGCGATGAGCACACCACCGACCGCCGAGCCGATCATCCCAGCACAGCGTGAGGCACCGTCGTACCACCCGGCGGCTCGGGTCAGCGGCATCCCAGCACGCTCGGCGAGCGTGGGCAACAGCACACCGCGGGCAGTCGCGCCTGGAGCATAAAACAGCCCGGTGACGGCCATCAGCGCGCACAGCATCCAGAACTGCAGCACTCCGGCGAACTCCAACAGCGGAATGGCAGCGACGGCCGCCCCACAGACCACATCGGACACGATGCCGACCCTGAGCCTGCCGATGACATCGATCACCGGCCCGCCGGCGATGGCCGACAGCACCACTGGCAGCACCGAGCAGAACGCCACGATCCCGGCCCTGGCGGCGCTCCCGGTGCTCTGCAGGACGAGCCACGGCACGCCCATCCCGGTGAACACACTCCCGGTGATGGAGATGACATTGGAGGCGAGTACGGCGATGAACGGGCGGCGATCGCCGGGCAATAGCAGCTCCGCAAAGACGCAAGGCATCGGGACGCGCTGCATCCTGGCATGGCATCGAGGCCGGCGGCACGGCAATTTCCGCTGCTGGGCGCCCAGCAGCAGGAGTGCGAAGCTACCCACGGGCGACGCTGCGGCAGCACCTTCGACCACTCCAGCTCGACAGCAACATGCGCGACCCGATGTGCTCGATGTCCCGCTGCTCGTGGTCCGGCGCCGCGAGGAGTGCACAATCTGCGCCGCCAGCGCCACCGGGGAGATCTTCACGGTCCGAATGCACGGGGCCACGCCCACCTCGGTCAGTAGCGCGTGCATGATCCGCAGGGCACTGTCGGCGAGTGGGCGGGACAGGTGCAGCGGGATGACTTCTGGTCTGTCCCAAGTGTCGACCACGCGCTGAGACCGGCCGAGGGCTATGCGCGTCGCACGGACGAGATGATGAGGGCGATCCCGGGTCTCCGGCACGTCAATGGTCGGCACCGGGGAGGCTGGACCGCCTTCTCGGCTTGCTCATCGACGAGTGTGAAGACACAGTCGCCTCGCTGCCGACCGTTCCACCGCAGCTTGTGTCCTTCCGGCACGTGCCCGTGGTGGAGCGCGTCGATCGGCACCCGTGCTGGAGTGGGCCACCTCCCGGCTCGACACCCGACTGGCCATCGACCGGCTCGCCGAACGCGCCGGGCTTTCCAGCCGGACCCTCGCCCGGCGCTTCACCGAACAACTCGGCACCAGCCCAGGACAGTGGCTGCTCGGCCAACGCATCGACGCGGCACGTGCCTTGCTGGAACAGACCGACCTGACGGTCGAAGCCATCGCCACCCGCGTCGGACTCACCTCGGCAGTCAACCTGCGCCGCCGCTTCCGGGCACATCATCCGCTGTCGTGGGCGAGACACCCACACCAGCCATGCCCGGCCAGGACACCTTCAACAAGATCCTGTTACGAGCTCATAGTCAGAAACGAGGTGCCTTCGCGGAAGGCTGCCCGTGCACCGGACGTGAAGCCGTTGACACTGATGAACAGGCCCAGGGCGTTCTTAAGGACGGCAGGTCCTACCTCGGGTGGTTCCCGCTCGGACGCCCCGGCACGGACGGCGAGGGATGGAAGATCGCCGTCACCGGCACCGCCAAGGTCCGCGGCTACCACCTGTCGTTCGATACCGAGACGCCGGCCGACATCGTCGCCGCCGCCGTAGCGCGCGCTGGAGACCTCACGCCGCTGACAGGAAGAGCTCTGCTGCAGCGCAGGGAGCCGGCGCTCGCCGCCTCCCTGACGACATCCCTCGACCTGCTCGCCGAAGTCGAAGCCGTCCTCAGCACGCTCTCCCCCTGACGAGCGACGGCACTTCGCCCACAAGGCCAGCGGTGCCGAACTGGGGGAGCAGGGATGGTACTTCGAAGGCCGAGAAGCGGAACGCACCCGGATCCTGAACTGGATCGACACGGCCCGTGAGGGCATGTTCGTCGTCACCGGTGCCGCAGATTCCGGGAAATCGGCGCTGCTGGGACACGTCCTCATGCACACGAGACCGCAGGTCTCCCGCGCACTGCAGCGCGCGGGACACCTCAAGCCGCTGCCGTCCGGGTCGCCCAGGCTCAAGAACCCCTTCACCGCGGTCCTGCATCTCACCGGCGCCACGCCGCACGACGTCGTGGCACGGGTCTGTGAGGCGGCCTCACTCGAGACGCCGCGCGATGGCTGCCCCGCCCGCGACGACCCCGGCGACCACCGCGACACGCGCGCCGCCGCGCCGCCCGAGCGTCCACACCGGGACTACGCCGTGCCGTCCGCCGGCAGGCGCTCCGGCAGCCCGAGCCGCGGGAACCGGTCGTCGTGGAACGTGACGATCTCGGTGATCGCCCCGCCGGTGACGCGCAGGACGTCGATCGTCAGCGGCAGGTACGCGCCCTCCTGCTCCTGCCAGAGGTAGAAGGCGACGGCGGGCTGCCGGTTCACGGAGGTGGGGACGGCGCGCAGGCCCTTCATGCCCTCGAAGCCGCTCTCGACCCAGTCGTTCACCACCGCGTCGCGGCCGATGTACAGGCCCGGCGTGGGCGGCATCGAGCACCGGACGTCGTCCCGCAGCATCGCGGCGAGCGCAGGGATGTCCGTGGCCACGCTGGCGTCGGTGTAGCGGCGCACCAGCTCGCGCGTCCCTGCGTCCTCTTCGCTGCCGGTCCAGTCCTGCCGCTCGGCGGGCAGGTGCTCCCGCATGCCGGCGCGGGCCCGCTGCAGCGCGCTGTTCACGGAGTTGACGGAGTCCCCGAGGAGCTCCGCGACGTCCTTCGCCGGCCAGCCGAGCACGTCCCGCAGGATCAGCGCGGCCCGCGGGCGCGGCGCGAGGTGCTGGACTGCGACCAGGTACGCCAGCTCGATCGTCTCCCGCGCGACGGCGACGGCCTCCGGCTCGTCCGCGTCGCCCGCGGGCAGCTCGTCGAGCAGCCGGTCCGGGTAGGGCTGCAGCCACAGCACCTCGCCGCCGGTCGCGGGCTCCGGGCGGCGTTTGGCGAGCAGGTCCAGGCAGGCGTTGGTGGCGATCCGGTACAGCCAGGCCCGGAACGTCGACCGCCCCTCGAAGGTCTCCCGCCGCCGCCAGGCACGGAGGAACGTCTCCTGCACGGTGTCCTCGGCGTCGTCGAACGACCCGAGCATCCGGTAGCAGTGCACGTGCAGCTCCCGCCGGTGCCGCTCCGCCAGCCCCGAGAACGCCGACTCGTCGACCTCGCCCAGACCGCTCACGCCCAGCTCCTCCAGCCGTGTGTCCGCACTCATCACGTCATCCTTCCGCCTCGTCGTGTCCCGTCCTAGGTGTGACGGGTGCGGGCGCGAAAACTCATCACCGGGGTCCGTCGGACGGCTGAGCGGTTCCGACGTGATGGAGAGCGAGGATGGTCTGCAGGCTGCTTCCTGGGCGGCCATGACGTCATCGCCGTACTCGAAGGCCCACGCTCCGACGGCGTCGACACGTGTGGCGCATGCGGCCGCCCGTCTTCGACGGGCGGCCACCGGCCGTTCCGGTCAGCGGGGACGATGAGACGGCCCTCGATGAGGGCCCGGTCAGCCCAGCTTGAGGAGGCCGGCGTCCACGACGGCACGGCCGAAGGGGCTCGCGAGTTCGGCGAGACGCTCACAGCCGGCGTCACCGAGGGCGGCGTAGGCGGGAAGGGCCAGGCGGTCGGTACGGTCCTCGATGTGCCGGCGCAGGAGTACGCCTTCCGGGCTGAGGGAGTCGCCGTCCAGGAGACCTCGCTCGCGCAGGCGCTCCTGGGTGCCGGCCCACTCCTCCTCGGGCCAGGCACGGCTCGCCTTGAGGAAGTCGACGGGGACCTCACCGGTCGCGGCGTGCAGAATCAGCGCCTCCAAGCCTCCGACACCCTCGCTCAGCAGGCATGCGACATGGCCGTCTCCACGGAACTCCCGGAGCAGTGTCTGGGCATGCCACAGCTGCACCACCGGCTCCTCCGGCCACGGCAGTGCGGCATGCGCCGCGAACAGCGGGCGGCCCTGCGCGTGCTCGCAGGCCGCCTCGGCAGCCCGGCGGGTCAGCGCCAGCACCTCGTCCACGCCCGGCAACTCGTGGACTCCCGCCCGTCGCAGGGCTTCGCCCGCCGCGGCGTACCGGGCGTCCAGCACCTGCTGCGGCGTCGTCGCGTCCCAGGCCCCGTCGACCGCCTGCCGTACGACATCGGGGTTGAAGTTGTAGAAGGTCGAGATGACCAGCTCGGCGGAAGCCCGGCCGAATGCGGCGCTCCTGGAAGTGAAGTACCCGGCGCGACCGCTCAGGCCGAGCTCCGCGTACCGTCGCCTTGCCTCGGGAACGAAGTAGATCATGCCGTGGACGGGCTCGAGACGGCGCCAGGCCGAGCGGGCGGTCTGCATCGGGTCACCTCTTCGGAGAGTCGACGAGCGGGACATTCGCTGCGGGTTCACTACGTGCCGTGGGCTTGCAGGTGTTCGAGCAGCAGGCGGTTCAGCGTTTCGGGCGCCTCCTCGGGGATCCAGTGGCCGACGCCCTGGAGGGTTTCGAACCGGTACGGCCCCTTGACCCATCGCTCGGTCTCCTCTGCGGCTGCCGGACCGAACGCGCTGTCCTCCGTGCTCCAGACGTACAGCGTGGGCACGTCGATGACGCCGATCGCGCCGTCGGGGCGGCCGGCCCGGTACCAGTTCAGCGCCGCGGTGAGAGCGCCCGGCCGGGACAGGTGCGACACGTAGGCGTCGGCGCTGTCCTGCGGGACCTTTCCGGCGTAGAAACCGCGAAGCTCCTGGGCATCGTGGGCGAGCATGCGTTCCTCGGTCGCGGGTGTGTCGCGCCAGTCGATCATGTAGTGGGAGCGTGTGCGCTGATCCTCGTCGGTACGCAGGGCGGTGGCCAGAGCGCCGGGGTGCGGGGTCGAGACCACCGTCAGAGTGCGGACGCGGCCGGGGTGGGCGTGCGCGGTCCACCAGGCCACCGCGCCTCCCCAGTCATGGCCGACGAGGTCGAACGCCGCCCAGCCCAGTTCCTCACTGATCGCGACCACGTCGTCCACGAGAAGGCTGATGCCATAGTCCTCGGGCCGCCGGGGGCGGGCGCCGGGGGAGTACCCACGCTGGTCGGGTGCCACCACCCGGTAGCCGTGCGCGGCCAACGCCTCGATCTGCCGCTGCCACACCAGCCCTGTCTGCGGGAAGCCGTGCAACAGCAGCGCCGGGCGGCCCTCGGGCGGACCCGCCGCGATCGCGTCGAACACGCCCGCACCCGTGGAGATGCTCAGCTGAGTCACGACCCACCTCTTCGTACCGACTGGTCGGTACCCTCCAGGCGGGAGGATGGACTGTCAAGAGCTGGGACATGGTTGAACATGACGCCGGATTCAATTATAACCGGCGGAAGGCCGGCCACCGGCTCCACCCGGACGCACCGGGCCAACAGGAAGCAGTGAGGCGACATGAGGGAAGCAGTCATCGTTTCGACGGCACGCACGCCGATCGGAAAGGCCTATCGCGGCGCGTTCAACGACACCCAGGCGCAGGAACTCGCCGCCCATGCCCTGTCGCACGCGGTGCAGCGGGCCGGGCTCGAGGGAGGTGAGGTCGAGGACGTGATCTTCGGCTGCGCCGTGCAGCAGGGGTCCTCGGGTTTCAATGTCGCGCGTCAGGCTGCTCTCCGCGCCGGACTTCCGGACGTCGTGTCGGGGATGACGATCGACCGGCAGTGCTCGTCGGGCCTGATGGCCATCGCGACGGCCGCCAAGCAGATCGTCGCGGACGGCATGCAGATCGCTGTCGGAGGCGGTGTCGAGTCGATCTCCCTGGTGCAGAACGACCACATGAACACCCACCGCATGGCGGATCCCTGGCTGGTCGAGCACAAGCCGAGCATCTACCTGCCGATGCTGCACACGGCGGAGATCGTCGCCGAACGCTACGGCGTGAGCCGGGAACGCCAGGACGAGTTCGCGCTGGTGTCACAGCAGCGCACCGCGGCGGCGCAGGAGGCCGGCCGCTTCGACCAGGAGATCGTCGCGCTCGACAGCGTGAAGAAGGTCCTGGACAAGCAGTCCGGGCAGGTGCGGGACGAGGCCGTGACCCTGACCCGCGACGAGGGCAACCGCGCGTCGACGACGCTCGAGGGCCTGGCCGGACTGGCGCCGGTGCTGTCCGACGGTGAGGTGAGCGCGCGATCCAGCGTCACGGCGGGCAACTCCTCGCAGTTGTCGGACGGGGCTTCGGCGTCGGTGCTGATGGAGTCGAAGGAGGCCGAACGCCGCGGACTTCAGCCACTGGGCGTCTACCGCGGCATGACCGTTGCCGGTTGTGGGCCGGACGAGATGGGCATCGGCCCGGTGTTCGCCATTCCGAAACTGCTCAAGCAGCACGACCTCACCATCGACGACATCGGCCTGTGGGAACTCAACGAGGCGTTCGCCTCCCAGGCGCTGTACTGCCGGGACGAACTGCACATCGATCCGGAGCGGTTCAACGTGAACGGCGGCGCCATCTCGGTCGGTCATCCGTACGGAATGACCGGGGCCCGGCTGGTGGGGCACGCCCTCATCGAGGGCAAGCGCCGCGGTGTTCGTTATGTGGTGATCTCGATGTGCGTCGGGGGCGGCATGGGCGCAGCCGGACTGTTCGAGGTCGCCTGAGGTGCCGCGCGTGACGGACGAGGCGCGAACCGCCGTCCTCGTGGACTTCGGCGGTGTCATCACCTCCAGTGTGTTGCGGGCTTTCACCGACTTCGGTGCCTCGCTCGGCGTCGATCCGCGCCTGCCGCTGGACCTCCTCGCCCGGGACGAGGCATCTCGCACCCTCCTGTCCGACCACGAGTGCGGCCGCATCGACGCCGAAGCCTTCGAGCGAGGGTTCGCCGAACGGCTCCGCGCCCACGGCGCGGACGTGGCGGCCGAGGGGCTCACGGCCCGCATGCAGGCGGGCATGTCGATCGACCAGGACATGCTCGCGCTGCTCGGTGATCTCCGAGCAGCCGGCCGTCCCGTCGCGCTCGTGTCCAATTCGTTCGGTACCGGCACCTACGACGGTGTCGAACTCGCGTCCCTCGCCGACGTGATCGTCATCTCCGCCGAGGTCGGGATCCGCAAGCCCTCCCGGCGGATCTACGCGATCGCCTGTGAACGCCTCGGCATCGACCCCGAGCAGGCAGTCATGATCGACGACCTGCGGCAGAACCTCGACGGAGCGGCACGGATCGGAATCGGGGGCGTACTGCACACCAGCGCCGCCGACACCCGCCGCCAGCTCGCCGAACGCTTCGGAATCACTGGAAGGCACCGGCCATGACCAGCGTTCTCGATCCTGTGTGCCGCCACGCGGCCGCCACCCCCGACCACATCGCACTGCGCGGCGCCACGGATCAGTGGACCTACCTTCAGCTACGGGACGCGAGCATGCGGTACGCGGGCGCCCTGGTCACCGCGGGCCTGTCCCCGGGGGACCGGGTGCTGCTCGCGGCGCCGTCGGTGCCCGAGTTCGTGGTGGCCTACCTCGGGATCCAGGCCGCGGGCTGTGTCGTGGTGCCGGTCAACACGATGTCCACCCGGGCCGAGACCGAGTACGTTCTCGGCGACGCCGGATGCGCCTTGGCGATCGCATGGCACGCCCTCGGCCCGGCCGTCGCGGAGGCGGCCGCGGCGCTCTCGGTGCCCTCTTGGACGCTGTCCCCGGGCGCGCCGGTCACCGCTGCCCCGGCCGGCGTGGTCGACCGGGACCGCGACGAGACCGCGGCCATCCTGTACACCTCGGGAACCACCGGACGGCCGAAAGGGGCCCAACTCACCGTCGGGAACCTGCTGTCAGCCGGGGAGATCGGCGCCGAGTGCAGCCGAGCGACGAGCGCCGACCGTACCGGCACCGGCCTCCCGCTGTTCCACGTGTTCGGCCAGGCGTCGGTCATGATGGCGACCTTGACCGTGGGCGGCTCGATGTCGTTGCTGGCCAGGTTCGACCCGGCCTCGATGCTGGACATGCTTCGCCGCGACCGGCTCACCATCATGGCCGGCGTGCCGACCATGTGGAACGCGCTGCTGCACGCGGCGGGTGACGCGAGCCCGGCGGACTTCGCCGGGCTCCGTGTCGCCGTCTCCGGCGGCGCGTCGCTTCCCGGCGAGATCGCCCGGGCCTTCGAGGCCCGCTTCGGCTGCACCATCCTCGAAGGGTATGGGCTCACCGAGACCACCGCGTTCGGCACCTTCAACGACATCGACCGCGGCGGCAAGACCGGGTACACCGGTAGGTCAGTGCCGCGGACGCGGGTTCAGGTGCGTGACGGCGACGGCACCGAGTGCCCGCCGGGGAGCGTCGGCGAGGTCCACATCAAGGGGCCCACGGTGATGCGCGGCTACTGGAACCGCCCCGCGGACACCGCCGCGGCCCTCTCGTCCGACGGCTGGTTCCGGACCGGCGACCTCGGTGAAACCGACACGGACGGCGACCTTCGTATCGTCGACCGCATCAAGGACCTGATCATCCGCGGCGGTTACAACGTCTACCCCGGCGAGGTCGAGGAAGTGCTCTACGAGCATCCGGACATCGTCGAGGCAGCCGTGATCGGCGTTCCCGACGAGCACTACGGTGAGGAGGTCGCCGCGCTCATCGCCGCCCGGCCCGGTGCGGAGCTCGGTGCCGCCGAGGTGTCGAGCTGGGCACGGGAGCGGCTGTCCGCCTACAAGATCCCGCGCATCGTCCGGTTCGTCGACGCGCTGCCCAAGGGCCCGACCGGGAAGATCCTCAAGCGGTCCATCGACCGTACGGTCCTGACCCGCGACATGGCGCCCGCCGACGTTCCCGCCGCCCGCCGCCACTGAGCCTCGGCCCTCCGCGTTCGTGATTGTGGTGTCGGATTCAAGTACAGTTCCGGGGATGGAGAGTACTGCGCCCGAGGAGATCGACGGCGAGCAGGCGCCGCCCATGGCGCCCCTGACGCACCTTCGTGAGCCCCCCACGACGAAGCGCGGAGCGCGGACCCGGGCCGCTCTGGTGAAAGCCGCTCGGAAGGTGTTCGAACGGGACGGCTACCTCGACACCCGCCTCACCGACATCACCAAAGAGGCGCAATGTGCGGCGGGATCCTTCTACACCTACTTCGCCAACAAGGAAGAGGTGCTTGCCGCCGTCCTCCTGGAGGCGCAGGAGGACATGATGCACCCCGGCATGGCCCGGGTGGAGGGTACCGACGATCCCCATGCGGTACTCGAGGCGAGCAATCGTGCGTACCTCGAGGCGTACAAGCGGAACGCGAAGCTGATGGGCCTGCTCGAACAGGTCGCCCAAGTGGAGCCGGAGTTCCGTGAGTTCCGGCGTCGGCGCGCCGACGCGTTCATCCGCCGTAACGCCCGTGGCATCGCCGACCTGCAGGCGCGGGGTGTCGCGGACCGTGAGGTCGATCCGATGATGGCCTCCCGTGCGCTGTCCGGCATGGTCAGCGTCATGGCCTACAACACCTTCGTGCTCGGCGAGCGGCAGGAAGAAGGTGCGCCGGTGGACTTCGAGGAGCTCGTGTCCACGGTGACCCGGCTCTGGGCGAACGCCCTCCGCTTCCCCGACCACCGCTGATCCGCCTGCCTCGTAGCCGCTCATCCCCCTGGGGGTGGGCGGCTTTTTCCATGTGGATCCGTGCCGCCAGGTATTGAACTTGACGTCGGATTCAATTATACAGGTCGGACGCATCGCACGCCCCGTAACGGAGAGGGTTCGCTGTGGACGTTGCACAAAGAGTCGCCGTCGTCACCGGTGGTGGCGCAGGCATCGGCAGAGCGCTGGCCGCACGGCTCGCTCGCGAGGGCGCCCGGGTCGTCGTCGCGGACCTCGACGCGGACAGCGCACGGGCGGTGTCGGAGGAAGTCAACGCCGATCGTCCGGGAAGCACCGTCAGCGTCGGCGCGGACGTGTCGGACACCGAGCAGATCCAGCGGTTGGTCGACCTGGCGGAAAGCACCTTCGGTCCGGTCGATCTCTACTTCGCGAACGCGGGCATCGCCGGGGCGCCCGGCCTCGACGCGGGCGAGCAGGACTGGGACCGCTCGATCGACGTCAATCTGCGAGCCCACATCCGTGCGGCAAAGCTGCTGGTACCGGGGTGGCTCGAGCGCGGTGAGGGCTACTTCGTCAGCACGGCCTCGGCGGCCGGACTGCTCACCCAGGTCGGCTCCGCCACGTACGCCGTCACCAAGCACGCGGCCGTCGCCTTCGCCGAATGGCTGAGTGTCACCTACGGCGATCGCGGGGTGCGTGTCAGCTGTCTGTGCCCGATGGGAGTGAACACCAAGCTGCTGTTCTCCGGGGAGGACTCCGGGGACGCGCTGGGAAGAGCCGCGACGCGGGCCGTCACCTCCGCCGGTGACGTCCTGGAGCCGGCCGATGTCGCCGACGCCGTCCTGGCCGCGATGGAGGACGAGCGCTTCCTGATCCTGCCGCACGAAGACGTTCTGGAGATGTACCGGCAGAAGGGCTCGGACTATGACCGGTGGCTGCGCGGGATGCGCCGCTACCAGAGCTCCCTGCTGGCGCAGACATGACCGGCGTGCCGCCGGGCGAGCTCGTCCTCGCCGAACACCGAGGGCCGGTGCTGGTGCTCACGTTCAACCGGCCCGCCAAGCTGAACGCCTGGACCGACGAACTCGAGGACCGCTACTTCGCGCTGCTCGACGCCGCCGAAGACGATCCGGGCGTACGCGCCGTCGTGGTCACCGGCGCGGGACGCGGATTCTGCGCCGGAGCCGACCTGCAACAGCTGCAGGCGGTCGGCGAGGTCTCCGAGGCGGACCGGGCGCGGCGCCGTCCGCGGGACGTTCCGCGGACCCTGCGCAAACCGCTGATCGGGGTGATCAACGGCGTGGCCGCCGGCCTGGGCATGGTGGAGGCCCTCTACTGCGACATCCGCTTCGGCTCGCCCTCGGCCCGGTTCACCACGGCATTCGCGCAACGCGGGCTGATCGCCGAGTACGGGATCTCCTGGCTGTTGCCCCGGCTGGTGGGGCACAGCCGGGCAGCGGACCTGTTGCTGTCGAGTCGCATGGTGGATGCCGAGGAGGCCTTCCGTATGGGACTCCTCGACCACCTGGTCCCCACCGGCAGCGTGGTGGATGCCGCTGTCGCCTACGCCGCCGATCTGGCGAGGCGCTGCTCCCCGGCATCCATGGCCACCATCAAGAGCCAACTGAGCAATGACGCGGACGGCACCTACGCCGATTCCGTGGCCCGGGCGGACGGCCTCATGATCCAGGCCTTCCGCGGGTCCGACGTCGTCGAAGGCGTGGCCAGTCACCTGGACAAGCGCACGCCCGACTTTCCCTCCCTACCCGTCAGGAGTTCGGATGTCCCTGTTTGAGATGTCGGACCGCGCCAAGAAGTACCAGGCGGATCTGCTCGAGTTCATGGATGAGCACATCTACCCCGCCGAGGCGGTGTACGACGAGCAGATGCGCGCGTCGGGTGACCCGCACTTCCACCCGCCGATCCTCGAGGAGCTCAAGGCGGAGGCGCGCAGGCGTGGACTGTGGAACCTGTTCCACCCGCACCCGGAGTGGGGCCCCGGTCTGACGAACCTCGAGTACGCGCCGCTGGCGGAGATCATGGGGCGCAGCCACATCGCCTCCGAGGCGTGCAACTGCAACGCGCCCGACACCGGCAACATGGAGGTGCTCACGCTGTTCGGCAGCGAGGAGCACAAGGAGAAGTACCTCAAGCCCCTGCTCGACGGGACGATGGCCTCGGCGTTCGCGATGACCGAGCCGCGTGTCGCCAGCTCCGACGCCACCAACATCGAGCTGCGGATGGAGCGCGACGGCGATGCGTACGTGCTCAACGGCCGCAAGTGGTTCGCCTCGAACGCGATGCACAAGAACTGCAAGGTGCTCATCGTGATGGGCAAGACCGACCCCACGGCGGCTCCACATCGCCAGCAGTCGATGATGGTCGTACCCGTAGACGCCCCCGGGGTCACCGTGGTCCGCAACCTCCCGGTGTTCGGGTACGCGGATCGCGAGGGCCATGCGGAGATCGTCTTCGAGAATGTCCGGGTGCCGGCCAAGGACGTCCTCAAGGGTGAGGGTGAGGGCTTCGCGATCAGCCAGGCCCGGCTCGGGCCCGGTCGTATCCACCACTGCATGCGGGCCATCGGCGCGGCCGAGCGGGCGCTGGAACTGATGTGCCGGCGCGCACAGTCACGGGTGACCTTCGGCAGCCCGGTCGCCGAGCGGTCCAACATCCAGGACTGGATCGCGGAAGCGCGTATCGACATCGAGATGATCCGCCTGCTCACGCTCAAGGCCGCGTACCTGATGGACACGGTCGGCAACAAGGAAGCGCGCACCGAGATCGCGGCCATCAAGGTGGCCGCCCCCGAGATCGCGTTGAAGATCGTCGACCGCGCGATCCAGGTGCACGGGGGAGCGGGAGTGACCGACGACTTCCCGCTGGCCATGATGTACGCGCATCTGCGGACGCTGCGGCTGGCGGACGGTCCCGACGAGGTCCACAAGCGGGCCATCGCCAGGCAGGAACTGCGGCAGTACCGCGACGCGGCGACGGCGGCGGTGAACTGAGATGGCGGGACTCGACCTCACCGGGCGCACCGCCGTCGTCACCGGGGCCTCGCGCGGGATCGGCCTGGCGATCGCCCAGGCCATCGCGGAGGCCGGCGGGAACGTCGTCCTCACCTCCCGGTCCCAGGAGGCGGCGGACGCCGCCGCGGCCCAGGTCAAGGGCACGGCGGTCGGCGTCGGTGCGCACGCGGTCGACGAAGAGGCGGCCCGGCGCTGTGTGGAGCTGACGCTCGAGCGCTTCGGCAGCCTGGACATCCTCGTCAACAACGCGGGGACCAACCCGGCCTTCGGGCCGGTCATCGACCAGGACCACGGCCGGTTCGCGAAGACCTTCGATGTGAACCTGTGGGCGCCCGTCCTGTGGACGGGTCTGGCCACGCGGGCCTGGATGGGGGAGCACGGCGGGGCGGTCGTCAACACCGCGTCGGTGGGCGGCATGGCATCCGAGGCGAACATCGGGCTGTACAACGCCTCGAAGGCCGCACTGATCCATCTCACCAAACAGCTGGCCCTCGAACTTTCGCCGAAGGTCCGCGTCAACGCGGTGGCCCCGGGTGTGGTGCGCACCAAGCTGGCCGAGGCCCTGTGGAAGGAGCACGAGCAGGCCGTGTCCGCCTCGATGGCGCTGGGCCGCATCGGGGAGCCCGCCGACATCGCCTCCGCCGTCGCCTTCCTCGTCTCGGACGCCGCGAGTTGGATCACCGGCGAGACCATGGTGATCGACGGCGGGCAACTGCTCGGCGACGCGCTCCCGTTCAGGCAAGGAGCCGGTATCGGTGTCTAGCGCGGACATCGTCGGAATCGACGCCGGGGCCGTGAGCGGCTGGTTCGCCACCCTCGGCGTCGACTTCGCCGGGCCCTTGGCCTTCGAGCGGATCGGGCTGGGCCAGTCGAACCTGACGTATCTCGTCATGGATCAGGACGGCCGCAGATGGGTGCTGCGGCGCCCACCGCTGGGTCACCTGCTGGCGTCGGCGCACGACGTGGCCCGCGAGGCGCGGATTCTGGCCGCCCTGGAGAGCACCACCGTCCCGACCCCGCGGGTGCTCGGGCTGACCGATGATCCCGCCGTGACCGACGTCCCGCTGTTGCTCATGGAGTTCGTGGACGGCGAGGTCGTCGACTCGATGTCGATCGCGCGGTCGTTGACGCCCGAGCGCCGCCGGGCGATCGGACTGTCGTTGCCGCGGACGCTGGCGCAGATCCACGTGGTCGATCTCGAAGTGACCGGGCTGACCGCTCTGGCGAGCCACAAGCCGTATGCGCAGCGTCAGCTCAAGCGGTGGTCGGCCCAGTGGGAGAGGTCCAGGACCCGCGAACTGCCCGCCCTGGAGGACCTCACCCGGCGCCTGGTGTCGGCCGTGCCGGAGCAGCGCGAACTGACGCTCGTGCACGGCGACTTCCATCTGCGCAACGTCATCACCTCCCACGACAGCGGGGAGGTGACGGCGGTGCTCGACTGGGAGCTGTCGACGCTGGGGGATCCGCTGGCGGACATGGGCAGCCTGCTGGCCTACTGGCCGGCCAAGGGTGAGAACACCTTGGGCGACTTCGTCGCGACGGCTCTCGACGGCTTCCCGCACCGCGAGGAACTCGTGGCGGCCTACTCGGCGGCGTCGGGACGCGACCTGACGGCGCTGGGCTACTGGCACGCGATGGGACTGTGGAAGGTCGCGATCATCGCGGAGGGCGTCATGCGTCGCGCGCTGGACGATCCGCGGAACAAGGCCGCGTCCGGGACCCCGACCGCGGAGCGTATCGACGCACTGGTGACGAAGGCCCACGAAGTCGCGGACACGGCAGGTATTTGAACGGGTCGCCTGCCCACAGTAGTTCGACCCCCACGCTCAGAGGAAAGAAGCACGGGCGAGTGAGAGGAGCCGAAGCATGGCCGGTCTGCCAGAGGTCCTGGCCCTCGACGAGATCGGGCCGGACCTGTTCCGGTCCGGTCCGATCCCCAGCGAGTGGGCGCGGACGTTCGGTGGCCAGATCGCCGCCCAGTCGCTGATGTCCGCGGCGCGCACCCTCGACCGGTCGTACGCGGCTCACTCGCTGCACGGGTACTTCCTGCGGCCCGGCCGTCCGCACGAGCCGACCGACCATCTGGTCGAGCGGCTCCGCGACGGGGGCAGCTTCTGCACCCGCCGGGTGACCGCGGTCCAGGCCGGGGAGCCGATCTTCACGGTGACGGCGTCGTTCCATCGTGGGGACGAAGGGTTCTCCCACCAGGTGGACATGCCGGTGGTGCCGGCACCTGACGACATCCCGGAGTCCGACCGCGTCAACGGCTGGGGCATGCCGCGGCCCGCGGAATGGCACCACTGGAAGATGCGCTGGGTGCCCGGCGGCGAGATCGGCCACGTCCCGGGGGCACCGGCCGGCCAGCGGGTGTGGATCAGGTACGGACATCCGCTGCCGGACGACGGAGCCGTCCACGCCTGCGCACTGACCTATCTCAGCGACATGGCGCTGCTGGGCACCGCGCGGCTGCCGCATCCCCCGACCGCCGTCCAGGGTGCGTCGCTGGACCATTCGCTGTGGTTCCTGCGTCCCTTCCGCGCGGACGAGTGGCTGCTGTACGACCAGCTCTCCCCGTCGGCCGAGCAGGGCCGGGCGCTCATCCGCGGAAGGCTGTTCGACACGGGCGGGCGTCTGGTGGCCGCCGTCGCGCAGGAGGGACTCATGCGCTTCGACCGGCCCCGGCGGGCGGAGGACGGCGACGGGGAAGCGTCCCTGTCGCCGCCCGCTCCAGCTGTCCCCGACCGGGGTTGACCACCGTTCGTCACAGAGGCTTGGCGAGTACGGCCTTGCGGTGGCTGAAGGTCTCGATGGAGTAGCGGCCGTGGTAGCTGCCCATGCCGCTCTCCCCGACGCCCCCGAACGGCAGGTCCGAGACGGTGAGATGGGCCAGCGGCAGGCCGAACCCGAGGCCGCCGGAGGAGGTTTCGGCGGCGAGCCGCTCCCGGGTGGTGTCGGAGTCGGTGAACGCGTACAGGGCCAGCGGCTTTTCCCGGTCGTTGATGAAGTCGATGGCCTCGTCGAGCCCGCCCACCTCGACGATGGGGAGGATCGGGCCGAAGATCTCCTCCTGCATCACGGGCGCGTCCGGTGACACCTCGGCCAGGACGGTCGGCGCGATGTACTTCGTCTCGCGGTCGTGCGCGCCACCGGTGACCTGACGGCCGGAGTCGAGGAGAGCGGTCAGCCGGTCGAAGTGCCGTTCGTTGACGATACGGCCGTACTCCGCGGAGGCGGCGGGGTCGGACCCGTACAGCCCCTCGATGGCCTTGGCCAAGGCGGCTTCGAGAGCAGGCGCGGTCTCGGGGTCGGTGAGGACGTAGTCGGGCGCGACGCAGGTCTGCCCGGCGTTGAGGAACTTCCCGGCCGCGAGGCGGGCGGCGACGGTGTCCAGGTCGGTGTCCCGGTCCACGAACACCGGGGACTTGCCGCCCAGTTCGAGGGTGACGGGCGTGAGGTGCCGGGCGGCCGCAGCCATCACGATGCGGCCGACCGTGCCGTTGCCGGTGTAGAGGATGTGGTCGAAGCGCTGCTCGAGCAGGGCGGTGGTCTCCGGGACCCCGCCTTCGACCACGGCGACCGCGTCGGTGTCGAGGTACTGCGGTACGAGGCGGGCGAGGGCGGCGGAGGTGGCCGGGGCCAGTTCGCTGGGCTTGGCGACCACCGCGTTGCCCGCGGCCAGGGCACCGGCCACCGGGGCCAGCAGCAGCTGCGCCGGGTAGTTCCAGGGGGCGATGACCAGTACGACCCCCAGGGGGTCGTACTGCGTCCAGGCACTCGCCTCGCCGATGAACGCCGGGACGGGGGCCGGTTCGGGGCGCAGCCACCCGTCGAGATGCTCCAGGGTGTGGTCGATCTCGCGTATGACGAAGTCGATCTCCGTGCGGTACGCCTCGGCGGAGCTCTTTCCCAAGTCGGCGTGGAGCGCCGCGGCGAAGGTCTCCCCCTGCTCGGTGAGCAGGGTACGCATCCGGTTCAGCTGCTCGGTGCGCCAGGCCACGGGCTTGGTCGTGCCGGCGCGGAAGGTGGCGCGCAGCCGGGCGACGAGCTCGGCGGGCTGGTCGGGGGCGGGGTTGTTCATGGTTCCCTCACAGGTGCGGTAGGGCGGAAGAGGGGGCGTCTGCGGGGGATCAGCCGCGGTTCAGGGCGTCGATGAGGTTCCGGGCGAGCCGCGCCGAGGAGGCGGGGTTCTGACCGGTGTGCAGATTGCGGTCGGCCACGACGTGCTCGCTGAACGGGGCCGCGGCCTGGAAGTCGGCCCCCAGTTCCACCAGGCGGTCCTCGAGCAGCCACTTGGCCTTGCCGGCGAAGCCGGCTGCGGTTTCCTCGGTGTTGGTGAAGCCGGTCATGCGGTAACCGGCGAACGGCCAGCTGCCGTCCTCGCGCCGGGCGGCGAGCAGGGCCGCCGGGGCGTGGCACAGCACGGCGAGCGGCTTGCCGGAGTCCAGCGCCGCGGTGAGCAGTCGGCCGGAGCGGGCGTCCACGGCGAGGTCCTCCATGGGGCCGTGGCCACCGGGGTAGAGGACGGCGGCGTACGCGTCGAGGTCGACCTCTTCGAGCTTGGCGGGGTTCTCCAGGTCGGCGCGGATGGCAGCCAGGTACGCGGCGATGGCATCGGACTGCTCCTTGCCGCCGGTGGACTCGGCGGCGAGGCTCACGGCGTCCACGGTCGGAGCGACGCCGCCGGGGGTCGCGATGGTGACGTCGAACCCGGCCTCGCGCAGCAGCCGGTGCGGTGTAGCGAGTTCCTCGGCCCAGTAGCCGGTGGCGTGGCGGGTGCCGTCGGCGAGCGTCCAGTGGTCGGCGCCGGTGACGACGAACAGAACTGCGGTCATGACTGTCTCCTTCGAACTGCGCGCGGGTCGCGCGGTGGTGGGGCGGGCGGCGAGCGGTGGTTCAGGCGACGGTGATGATGATCTTTCCGCGGGTGTGGCCCTCGCGGCTGAGGCGCTGGGCGTCGGCGGCCTGCTCCAGGGGGAACGCGGCGGCCACGTCCACCCGCAGCTGACCGCGCTCGGCGAGTTCGGTGAGAGCCTCCAGGTCCCGGGCGTCGGGTCGCACGAAGACGTACCCGCCACCGAGGCCGAGCACGGCGCCGTCCACGGCCGAGGCCAGGCGGCCGCCCTCGGCGAGCAGCCCTGGCGAGACCTTCAGGGCGTCCCCGCCGACGAGGTCGAGGACGGCGTCCACGCCCTGCGGCGCGAGGGCGCGGACCCGGTCGGTGAGGCCCTCGCCGTAGGCGACCGGCTCCGCCCCCAGCCCTCGCAGGTAGGCGTGGTTGTACTCACTGGCGGTGCCGATGACCCGGGCGCCGAGCGACCTGGCGATCTGTACGGCCAGAGAGCCGACGCCACCCGCCGCGGCGTGCACCAGCACGGTGTCGCCGGCCCGCACCCGCAGGGAGCGTGTCAGCGCCTGGTACGCGGTGAGGCCGGCCAGCGGAAGGCCGGCGGCCTCCTCGAAGGAGAGACCGGCGGGCTTGCGGGCGAGCGTACGGACCGGGGCGGCGACGTACTCGGCGAAGGTCCCGCGGGAGACGAAGTCCTCACGGACGTAGCCGATCACCTCGTCGCCCGGAGCGAACTCGGTGACCCCGACGCCGGTCTCCTCGACGACGCCCGCCACGTCCCAGCCGGGGATGACGGGGAAGACGGCGTCCATGACGGCGTCCAGGTACCCCGCCTGTATCTTCCAGTCGACCGGGTTGACGGCGGCGGCCTTCACGCGGACCAGCACGGTGTCCACGCCGAGCTTCGGGTTCGGTACCTCGCCGTACTCCAGGACCTCCGGGCCGCCGTAGGTGCGGTAAGTGATGGCCTTCATGGGGGTGACTCCTTGTGTGGTGGTGGTGCGGATCGCAGGGGGTTGGTCAGGCAGCGGTCGTGGCAGCGGCCGGCTCCGTCGCGGGCAGGTGTTCCGTACGGGGCGCCGGCTGCCCCTGCTTGAGGCCGGCCAGCGAGAGGGCCAGGACGAAGGCGAAGGCGACACCGGCCAGGGCGAAGCTCAGGGTGAACTGGCTCTCGGCGGGCAGCGGGGGCACTCCGGCCGGAAGGTTCTCGATGGTCCTGGAGGCGAGCAGCGAGGTGATCAGCGCGCTGCCGATCGCGCTGCCGACGGACCGGGAGATGGAATTGAGGCCGTTGGCGATGCCGGTCTGGTGGGGTGGCACCCCCGCGACGATGAGGGCGGGCATCGCGGCGTACCCGAGGCTGATGGCTGTGCCGACAGCCAGGCCGGCGCCGATGACCGAAGGGGCCGAGGAGTGGGCGGTGGCCAGCCACGTGAAGCCGACGATGCCGATCACCGCGCTGAGGGCGAGGGTGTGGCGCGGTCCGATCCTGCGGATCAGCACGCCACCGAACTGGGAGACGACGAGCGACGCGATCGTGCTGGGCAGCAGGTACTCGACGGAGGCGCGGAGCACGGAGGCGCCGAAGCCGTAGCCCGCGACGTCCCTGGGCACCTGCGCCAGGTAGGAGACGCCGAGGAACTGGGCGAACATCCCGAATCCCACGAAGAGGCCCGCGAGGTTGCTGAAGAGCACCGGGCGGTGCAGGAACATCCTCATGTCGACCATGGGGTCGCGGACCCGGCTCTCGGTGAAGCTCCAGACTCCGGCCATGAGGACCGCTCCGGCGAAGCTGCCCAGCGTAGGGGCGGAGGTCCAGCCCCACTCGTGCCCCTGGGAGATCGGCAGCAGCAGGAGAACCAGGAAGAGGCCGAGGGTGAGGGCGCCGAGCAGGTCGGTGCGTCCGCCGGTCTTGGTGCGGCTCGCCGGTACGAGGAGAACGACGGTGAGCAGGGTGACCACTGCGAGGCCGGTGGCCATCCAGAAGACGTGGTGGTAGTCGGCGTTCTCGCCGCGGGTGAGCAGGCCGGTGGTGACCAGCGCGAAACCGCTGCCGAACGCCAGGGTGCCGCTGACCAGCGCCATCGCTCCCGGCAGACGGCGGGCGGGGATCTCCTCACGGAGCACCGACAGGGCGAGCGGGAAGATCGCGGTGGCGGCGCCCTGCAGCACCCGGCCGACGATCAGCCAGAGCAGCGAGTCGGTCGTGGCGGCCAGGACCGAGCCGACGATCATCACCGCCAGCACGCCGATGAGGGTCGGCTTCTTGCCGTGCTGGTCGCCGAAGCGGCCGAGCAGCGGGGTGAAGACGGCTGCCGAGAGCAGGGTGGCGGTGGTGACCCAGCTGACCTCGGCGGAGCTGACGCCGAGGCTGCTCTGGATCAGGCCGAGGATCGGCACCACCAGTGTCTGCATCATCGACACGATCATCGCTGCGAGGCTCAGGGCGAGGACCACGGCGGTCTCGGCTCGCTGTCGGCCGTGCGGCGGAGCAAGGGGTTGGGACACGGGTGCTTTCTCCGGGGCGGGGTGGGGCGCCGTGGCGGGAACCCGACAGGGGACTGGTTGGCGGTTAGATGCTTGATGCAGCCAAGCAATGACAGCGACGGTAGACCTCAAAGGTTGAGGACGTCAAACGTTGAGGTTCGCCTACACTTGAGGCATGGCCCACACCTCCGCCCTGCCCGCCGCACGCTCCGCTGCGCAGGACAGCGACCCTGACCACGACGCACTCATGGAGCGCTTGGCACGCGCTGCTGCCGGTTACTACCGGGACCTGACAGCGGCGGCCGCACTGCACGGGCTCACCATGACGCAGGCCAAGATGCTCATCCTGCTCCGGCGGCAACCACTGCCCATGCGCGCCCTCGCGGGGAGGCTGGCCTGCGACGCCTCCAACATCACCGGACTCGTCGACCGGCTGGAGGCGCGTGGACTGGTCTCCAGGCACGCCGACGCGGCCGACCGGCGGATCAAGAACGTGGTCGCCACCGAAGAGGGACGGGAGGCAGTCCGCCTCATCCGCGCCGACATGCGGGGCACCTCGGAAGCCTTTGCGCGTCTGGACGAGGAGGGGCGCCGCAGTCTCTACGAGCTACTGGGGCGCCTGCACCCCGAGGACACGCAGGAGACGACCTGATCGAGGCCGCAGCGCCGACCGCCGCGTCGGACCGCGCAGGCGCCGGGCGTTTCAGCCGGGCGGTGCCGACAGGTGGATCAGGATGCCGCACACCTCGTCCACGATCTCCTGGGCCTCCGTCTCGTCCTCGCAGTCGCCCAGCTCGCGTGCCGCCCCGCCGATCACCGTGGTGAGCACTCTCACCCGGACCCGACCGGCACGGCGCTTCTCGTCCACCTCCAGGAGCCGGGCGTTGCGCCGGACCCACGCGCGGTCCCACTGGCGGCGCAGCGCGTCGAATCCCGTGGGGCCGTCATCCTCCACGAGCAGTCTGCCGAACCGCCGGTTGTCCCAGGCGCCTTCCAGGTACGCCCTGGCTCCTGCCACGAAAAGGGCGATGGGGTCGTCCACGCCACGGCCTCGCTCGCCGGCCAGCGTGGCCGCGGTCCGGCGCTCCTGTGCCTCCCGGAACTCCTCCCAGAGAGCGAGGTAAAGCCCTCGCTTCCCGCCGTAGTGCTGGAAGAGGCTGCCCACCGGGATGCCGGAGCGAGCCGCGATCTCGGCGAGACCGGCATCGGCGTAACCGCGCTCGGTGAACACCTCCAGCGCGGCGTCCAGCAGCGCACTCCGGACCGTCCGGTTCTGCGCGGTAGGTGCCTCTTCGGTCCCCGCCGACTCCACGATGCCGCTCACTGGTGATCCCCGCCTTCCCCGGCCCCGTCGCGGATGGCGAGGGCGACCAGCAGTTCCAGGAGGTCGGCGATCCGGCGCGGATTGCGCCCGGTGCGTTCCTCGATCCGGCGCAACCGGTAGTGCGCCGTGTTGTGGTGTATCCGCAGCCGGTCGGCGGCCAGCCGCAGGTTGAGGTCGGCCTCCGCGAAGGCCCGTACGGTGGCCGCCAGCGGGTCGCCACGTCTGCGGTCCTCCTCCAGCAGCGCCCGCACGCGGGGATCGACCAGCTGGCGGGCGAGGTCGTCGGCGCGCAGCGCCAGGTAGTCGAAGGGGGACAGGCGCGGCAGTGCCGCCACCCCGCCTCCGCTCGGCACGAGGTCGAGGGCGGCCCGTGCCTCCTCGTAGGCGCGGGGCAGTTCGCCGGCGCCCTCGGCGACCGTGCTGATGCCCATGGCGAGCATGGTTCCCTCTCGCGCGAGCCGCCGCTGCACCGCCTCGAAGTGGGCACAGATGTCCTCCGCGTCCATGCCGGTGCGGACCACCGGCACGGCCACCACCTCGCCGTGGCGCACGACGACCAGGGTCCGGCCGGCCCAGGGCCCGGCGATGCCGATGGACGCGCTGGTCGCATAGCCGTGCTCGGCCGAGGTGAGGTCACCGGTGCGGGTGTCGCCGACGCACACCGCCACGACCGCCATCATCGGCGAGTGCGGCCCGATGCCGTACGCCTGAGCCGCGGCGAGCAGCGGACCGCGCGTCGGTGCCGCGCCGGCCAGGAGCTGGTCCAGGAGGTCCCGGCGCTCCCGGTCCGCGTCGGCGACCACGTGCTGCTGGTACTCGACATAGGCCTGCGCGGCATGCGTGCTGGCGAAGTCGACGTACCGCATCAGCGGTGTGACGAGGGACAGCGCGGCCTGCTGTGCCTCGGCGGACGTGCCCGCGCAGTCCAGCAGCACGTCCCACAACACCTGCCGGCCGACCCGGAAGGCACTGATCCAGTCCTCCAGGGCGAACCCCGCGCGTGCTCTGCGCATGGCCGCCGCGCGGCTGAAGACCAGGTCCTCGGGGGCGATGTCCCGGTCGCCGGCCAGCGCCGCCAGCTGCATCCGGTAGTGCGTGAGGACCTGGTCCCGTACGTCGTCGAAGAACCGCTCGTCCTGCAGCGCGTACGACGGGATCTCCGTGCGCATCACCGCGACGGCGGAACTCGCCACGTCCTCGAGCCGGTCCTGGACGGCGTGCAGGATCCGGTGCCGCTCCCGGCTGAGCGGGTCGGAGGGTGCGGGGGCGCCCAGGGCGGGTCCGCGAGACATGGCGCCGATCGTCGCTGGCGTTCTCGTGTCCCGTCAACAGGCCCGGCGGGCGACATACCGGGGGAGCTGGGCGCGGCGCACAAGTCGGTGGCCTCGAAGTTGGGTGCTCGCACCCAATGTGCGCTCGGAAGGCCCCCACCTACTGTGACGCTCGCCCACCCCCCAGCACCTCGGAAGGGGCGTCACTCATGCTCGCGGTCGACGGTATCAGCGTGCGCTTCGGCGGGATCACGGCACTGGACGGTGTCGCGTTCACCGTCGAGCCGGGCACCGCCGTGGGGCTCATCGGACCGAACGGAGCCGGCAAGACCACCTTGTTCAACTGCCTCACCAGGCGCTGCACCCCCGATGCGGGGACGGTGCGGTTCGACGACGAGGACCTGCTCGCCCTCCCGCCGCACTCCGTGGCCGGGCGCGGCATCGCCCGCACCTTCCAGAACCTGGGTCTGTTCCCGCTGCTCACGGTCCGGGAGAACGTCATGGTCGGCGCCCACAGCCGGGGGCGCACAGGACACCTCGCCGCGGCGCTCCGGCTGCCCCGCGTCCGGCGGGAGGAGAGGGAGCTACGTGACCAGGCGGACGACCTGCTACGGCGCCTCGGCCTGGCGGAGGTCGCCGACCACCCCGCCTCCGGGCTGCCGTTCGGCACGCTCAAACGCGTCGAACTCGCCCGGGCGCTCGCGGTACGGCCCCGGCTGCTGCTCCTCGACGAACCCGTCAACGGGCTCAGCCACGGCGAGGTCGGCCAATTCGCGGATCTGGTCCGGTCGGTGCGCGAGGAGTTCGACCTCACGCTCGTGGTGGTCGAACACCACATGGGCTTCGTGATGGGCCTGTGCGACAAGGTGATCTGCCTCGACTTCGGGCGCAAGATCGCCGAGGGCTCGCCGGAGGAGATCCAGCGCGACCCGGCGGTCATCGAGGCGTACCTGGGGGTGGCGGCATGACGGAACCCACCACCGACAGCGCCGAAGCCGCGCGGGCGGAGGCGGAGCCGGACTTCCTGAAGGTCGCCGGCCTGCATGCCGGATACGGCCAGGCCCGCGTGCTCCAGGGGCTCGACTTCTCCGTCGCACGCGGCGAGGTGTGCGCGATCCTCGGGCCCAACGGCGCGGGCAAGACGACAACTCTGCGGGCCCTGTGCGGCATGGTCCGCGGACGCGGCTCGGTGACGTTGAACGGCACGGAGCTGCTGGGCCGCTCGCCCGAGCAGACCGCCCGTCTCGGCGTGGCGCACGTACCCGAGGGCCGGGGCACCTTCAACGACCTGACCGTCGAGGAGAACCTGCGCGTCGGCGCCCACGTGCGCACCGGGCGGTGGCGGCGGGGCAGCGCCGAACGGGCGGCCGTGGCGGCCGACCTGGAACGGATCTACGACTACTTCCCCAAGCTGCGCCAGCGGTCCCGCCAGGCCGCCGGCAGCCTCAGCGGCGGCGAACAGCAGATGCTCGCCATCGGCAGGGCGCTGATGCTGCGGCCCGCCCTGCTGCTCCTGGACGAGCCGTCGCTGGGGCTCGCGCCGCTGGTCACGCGGGAGCTGTTCGAGATCGTCCGTGCCGTCAACGAGGAGGAACGCACCACCGTGGTCGTCGTCGAACAGAACGCCCAGCTCGCACTCGATGTCGCGCACCGGGCGCACGTACTGGAGGCCGGCCGCCTGGTGCTGTCCGGGCCGTCCCGGGAGATCCGCGAGGACGGGCAGGTCGCCGAGGTGTACCTCGGTGTCTCCGTCCGCTCCGGAAAGGACGGGGGAGCGCCGTGACCGAACTGCTCCAGCAAGTGGTGGAAGGGGTCGGCTCCGGCGCGGTCTACGCCAGCCTGGCGCTGGCCCTGGTGCTGATCCACCGGTTCACCGGGATCGTGAACTTCGCGCAGGGTGAGCTCGCCATGATCTCCACGTACGTGGCGTGGCAGCTCGTGGCGTCCGGGATGTCCTTCTGGCTCGCGCTGCCGGTCACCCTGGCGGTGTCCTTCGCCGGCGGCATGCTGGTCGAGCGGATCGTCATCCGTCCCGTGCGGAACGCGCCCGAGCTGACGATGGTCATCGTCACGGTGGGTCTGTTCATCTTCGTCAACGCGATGGCCGGCCTCATCTGGTCCTTCACCGTGAAGGACTTCCCACAGCCGTTCCCCGACGGCGGGATCGACCTGGCCGGGGCACGCGTGGACTGGTCGACCCTCGGGATCATCGCGGTCGTCGCCGCAGTGATGGGGCTGCTGTATCTGCTGTTCCAGCACACCTCCGCCGGCCTGGTGATGCGGGCGGTCGCCTGCAACCCCGCCTCCGCCCGGCTGTCGGGCATCCGAGTGGGCCGCGTGCTGATGCTCGGCTGGGGGCTGGCCGCGACGGTCGGCGCGGTGTCGGGCGTGCTCGTCGCCCCGCTGCTGTTCCTCGAGCCCAACATGATGGGCGGGGTGCTGATCTACGCGTTCGCCGCGGCCACCCTCGGAGGCTTCGACAGCCCGGTCGGCGCGGTCGTCGGCGGCCTGTGCGTGGGCGTCGCCGAGACGCTGGCCGGGGCGTACGTGGACGTCGTCGGCGCCGATCTGAAGGTGGGCGTACCCCTGGTGATCATCCTGGCGGTGCTGCTGGTACGGCCCCAGGGCCTGTTCGGACGGGCGGCGGTGGAGCGCGCATGAGCACGATCGTCGCAACCCTCGGCACCGACCGCGCCCGGCGTCTGCGGGCCGCGCTCACCGCGCTGCTCGTGGCGGCGGTCGCCCTGTGCGCACCGTTCTACTTCGCCCCCTTCCAGGTCTTCCAGCTGACCATGGTGCTGCTGTACGCCGTGGCGCTGGCCGGACTGAATCTGCTGGTCGGCTTCGGCGGGCAGATCTCGCTCGGGCACGGCGCGTTCTTCGCGGCCGGGGCCTACACGGCGGCGGTCATGCTCGACCGGTACGACACCGGCCACCTGGCCACGCTGCCGGTCGCGGCCGCCGGATGCTTCCTGCTGGGCCTCGGTTTCGGGGTGCCCGCCCTGCGGCTGCGCGGGCTGTACCTGGCCCTGGTCACCCTCGCCTTCGCGGTGTTCCTGCCGCCGTTGCTCAAGCGGCTCGAACCGGTCACGGGCGGCTCGATGGGCCTGACCGTGGACAAGATGCAGCCGCCCGCGTGGAGCGGGCTGGCCGAGGACCAGTGGACCTACTTCGTCGTCCTCACCGTCACCGCGGTGGCCCTGCTGCTCGCCCGCAACCTGCTGCGGTCCCGCATCGGCCGGGCACTGCTCGCCGTGCGGGACAACGAGAGCGCCGCGGAGGTCATGGGCGTACGGCTGTCGCTGCACAAGACCCTCGCCTTCGCGTGGAGCGCGCTGTTCGCGGGCGTCTCCGGGTGCGTCTACACCTGGGTGATCGGCTTCGTCTCACCCGACTCGTTCAGCTTCGTCCTGTCCATCACGCTGCTGGCCGGCCTGGTGGTCGGAGGACTCGCCTCGCTGTACGGACCGCTGCTGGGGGCGGCCTTCGTGATGTACGTGCCGAGCGTGGCCCAGGACATCAGCGAGGCGGCGCCCGGTGTGGTGTTCGGCCTGCTGATCATCGCGGTGATGTTCGTGGCGCCGACGGGACTGGCCGGTCTGGCGGCACGAGTCCGGAGCGCCGCAGCCCGTCGCTCCTCTCGCACCGCCAGCGACGCCGACCAGGCGCCCGAACCCGAACCCGAACCCTCCGCGCCCCCCACCCCGGCGGATCCCGCCCCTGCCGATGCCGAACCCGTGGGCGCACCGCCCCGCACGGAAAAGGAATGAATCGCATGCGCAAGAAAACCACTGTGCGGGCGGCCGCGGCCGCGTCCGCCGCCCTGCTCCTCGCCACCGCCTGCACCAGCCAGCGCGGGCAGGACGACAAGGACGCCGCCGCCGACGGCGCGTGCCAGGGCCAGCAGACCACCGGCATCACCGACAAGAGCATCAAGCTGGGCGGCATCTACCCGCTGTCGGGACCCGCCTCCGCGTACGGCACGATCAGCAAGGGCGTGAACGCCTACTTCAAGCACGTCAACGACAAGGGCGGCATCGACGGCCGCACAGTGGAGTTCATCGTCCGCGACGACGGCTACCAGCCGCCCAAGGCGGTCGAGGAGGCCCGCAGACTCGTCGAGCAGGAGAAGGTCTTCGCCGTCTTCCAGACCCTGGGCACCCCGTCCACGGCCGCCGTGTGGGACTACCTCGACAAGCGGAAGGTGCCGCAGCCCTTCGTCGCCACCGGCGCCTCCGTCTGGGGCACGGACGACAAGCACCCGTGGACCACCGGCTGGCAGCCCAACTACATCTCCGAGGCACGCGTGTACGCCAAATACCTCAAGGAGGAGAAGCCGAAGGCCAAGGTCGCCGTCCTCTTCCAGAACGACGACTTCGGCAAGGATCTGCTCGGCGGGTTCAAGGAGGCCGTCGCCGACAGCGGCATCAAGGTCGTCGCCGAGGAGAGCTACGAGGTCACCGACCCCTCCGTCTCGGCGCAGATGACCAGCCTCGCCCGGTCCGAGGCGGATGTGCTGCTCAACATCACCACCCCGAAGTTCGGCAGCCAGGCACTCGCCGCCGATGCCAAGAACACCAAGTGGAACCCGCTGCACATCGTGAACAACGTGTCCTCGTCCGCCACCGTGCTGAAGCCCGTCGGGTTCAAGAACGTCCAGGGCGTGGTCTCGGCGACCTACTTCAAGGACCCCGCCGACCCGCAGTGGGCGGACGACGCGGAGATGAAGACGTACCGGGACGCGCTGCGCGAGCACGCGCCCGGCTCCGACCCGGCCAACCAGTTCAACGCCTACGGCTGGGCCGCCGCCTCCAGCCTGCACAAGGCCCTGGACGCGATGAAGTGCCCGACCAGGGAGGGGCTGCGGGACGCGGTGCGCAACCTCAAGGACGTCAAGGTGGACATGCTGCTCCCCGGTGTCACTCTCTCCACCGGGCCCGATGACGCCTTCCCGATCGAGACGATGCAGCTGATGCGGTTCAAGGGCGAGCGGTGGCAGCTGTTCGGCAAGCCGGTGGACACCCGCAAGGAGTTCGGCCCGCCGGCGAAGTGAGCCTGCGGGGCCGGTCCCCAGGGGTCGAGGCACCGACCCCTGGGGACCGGCCCCGCAGCCCGTCATGCCCCCTCTTGCCCGCCACGCCGCGCCGCGCGCCGGACAAGGCCGCGGCCTCCGCCGGGTTTCAATAGGCTGAACATCGGCGACCGAGTACACGGTGGTGTCCAGCGGTGGAGAAGCCGATGACGGAGCTCAGCGAAAGCCACGACGATCCGTTCGCCCTGCACCTCGCCGCCCTGGTGGTGCTCGACGACCGGGGCGTGGTGGTCGGATGGAACCGGCGGGCTCAGGAGCTGCTCGGCCATCCGGACACAGCCGTGATCGGTCGTCCGGCGTTCGAGGTCCTCGTCGATCCTCGTGATCTGCCGGCTGTCACCGAGGCCGCGGCGAAGTGCAGGAGAGCCGGTGGCTGGTTCGGCGTACTCACACTGCGCCACCGCGACGGGCAGCTCGTGGAGCTGGGGCTCAGGGCCCATGAGCTGTCACGCGGTGACCGGGGCCGTGAGTGGTTTCTTGCCGGGGCACCCGCGGATGACGTCCTCGAATGGCAAAGGGACCGCGCGGTTCTCGACGGACTGTACCGCCAGTGCCCGATCGGCTTGGTCATCCACGGCCCCGACCAGAGGATTCTCCGGGTCAATCGGGCCATCGAACGGTTCAGCGGCGTCCCGGCAGCGGACTTCCGGGGGCTGTCCACCGGCCGGTTGCTCCTCTCCGACGACGCGCGCAAGGCTGTGGACCGTGTGCGCCAGGTGATGCAGACCGGCAGACCCCTGGTCTACTCCGAGCAGTTCGTTCGCCTGGAGCAGGATCCGGCACGGGAGCGGGTCGCGTTGGTCTCGTCCTTCCGGATGGAGGATCCCTCCGGCCGCGTCCTGGGCGTGGCCGAGATGATCGAGGACATCACCGACCGCCATCGGGCCCAGCGTCGGCTCGCGCTCCTCGACCAGGTGGGCAGCCGTATCGGGACCACGCTCGACGTGGCCGAGACCGCCCGGGAACTGGCCGAAGTGATGGTGCCTCACCTCGCCGACCATGCGTCGGTGGACCTGCTTCAGGCGGTGACGCGCGGTGAGGAACCGGTGCGCTCCGTGGCAGGGCCCGTGGTCCGGCTGGGGACCTGCAGCGTCGGTGCCCAGCAACCCGGCCCGCCCCACCCCGAGGGCGAGCGCGTGGAGTTCGGGCCCGAGACACCTCAGGCCGGGTGCCTGGCCGAGGGCCGGCCCGTCCTGGAGCCGGTTCTCCCGCCCGACTGGGTCTCGGCGGCAGGCCGTCAGGGAGCCCAGGCTCCGGACCTGAGCGCCCACTCCCTGATCGTGGTACCTCTTGCCGCGCGTGGCCTGGTGCTCGGTGTGATGACCCTGTGGCGCTCGCGCCGCCCCGATGCCTTCGAGGCGGACGACCTCACCCTCGCTCAGGAACTCGCCTCGCGCGCCGCCGTCGCCGTCGACAACGCCCGGCGATTCACCCAGCAGCAGCAGACCGCGTTCACTCTGCAGAGCAGCCTTCTGCCCCGGTCGGTTCCGGACCAGCCGGCCGTCGAGGTGGCCCTGCGGTACCTGCCCGCCAGCGCGGGGCCGGGTCTGGGCGGCGACTGGTTCGACGTCATTCCCCTGTCCGGGGCGCGGGTCGCCCTCGTCGTCGGCGACGTGGTGGGACGCGGCATCCACGCTGCCGCCACCATGGGCCGGCTGCGCACCGCCGTCCATACACTCGCCAGCCTCGACCTGGAACCGGACGAGGTCCTCTCCCGCCTCGACGACCTGGTCAACCTGCTGGCGGCCGAACAGGAAGCGGTCGGCGAACGGCCCGTGGGTGAGCAGGTCGTCGGCGCCACGTGCCTGTACGCCGTGTACGACCCGGCTTCCGGACGCTGCTCCGTGGCCCGCGCCGGTCATCCGCCGCCGGTGGTGACAGCTCCGGACGGACAAGTGGCTCTGCTCGACCTGCCCGCCGGGCCACCGCTCGGCCTGGGCGGCCTGCCGTTCGAGGCCCGGGACATCGAACTGGCCGAGGGAAGCCTGCTGTGCCTGTACACCAACGGAATCATCGGCGAGCGCCACATCGATGCCGACATCGGCCTGACGAAGCTGTGTGCAGCGCTCGCCCGCCCCGCGGGCGCGCTGGAGCGCACCTGCCAAGCGGTGGTCGACGCGCTGGTGCCCTCGCGCCCCAGTGACGACGTCGTCCTGCTGATCGCCCGCACTCGCATGCTGCCACCGGACAACGTCGCCTCCTGGCGTCTGCCGCCGGAGCCTGCCAGCGCCGGCCGGGCCAGGGCTTTGATCTCGGCCAAGCTGACCGAGTGGGGTCTGGAGCACTTGGCGTTCACCACCGAGTTGGTCGCCAGCGAACTGGTCACCAACGTCTATCGCTACGCCGGCGGCCCCGCGACCCTGCGGCTGATCCGTGAGCAGTGTCTGGTGTGCGAGGTCAGCGACACCAGCCACACCTCACCACACCTGCGCCGCGCCCGTACGACCGACGAGGGCGGGCGCGGCCTGTTCCTGGTGGCCCAGATGACCGAACGCTGGGGTACCCGTTACACCCGCGAGGGCAAGACCGTGTGGACCGAGCAACGGCTGACCGGCACGCCCGTCTGACCGTCCAGGGCCGCGGGCGGCGCGGGAGGCCGCCCGGAGCCGGCCCGCACGCGCCGCCGTGGTCATTCGGCCGCGGCGAGCAGCCGTGCCTCGCTCTCCTCGTACAGGCGCCGCTGCTCACGGCTGCCGGCGGCACGGCGACGGTGGTCCAGACGGCTGCCCAGCCAGCCCGCGAGGTAGCCGAACGGGATGGAGACCAGCCCGGTGGACTGCATGGGGAACAGGTCGAAGTCGGCATGCGGGAAGACGGCGGACGGCGTCCCCGAAACGGCCCTGGAGAAGACCATGAGCAGCAACGCGCAGGCCGCGCCGCCGTAGAGGGTGGCGAGCAGGCCGGTGCGTGTGAACCCTCGCCAGAACAGGGAGTAGGTGAGCGCGGGTGCCACCGCCGATGCCCCTATGCAGATGGCCAGCGTGGTCAGCACGCCGACGTCCCAGTTCTGCACCATGGTGGCGAGCCCGATGGCGACGATCCCCACGGCGACGCTCGTCCAGGCCGCCACCGTCATCTCGGTACGGGGCTCGGCCTGTCCTCGCCGCACCGCATGGGCGAACAGGTCGTGGGCGAGTGACGAAGCCGCTGCCAGGGTCATGCCCGCGACCGACGACAGCAGGGTGATGAACACCATGCCTGCCACGGCCGAGTACAGGATCGTCGCGCCCGCGGAGCCGGGGGCCCCGCCGAGCACCTGGGGCAGCATGAGCACCGATGTTCTGCCGTGCGGGTCGGCCGCGATGATGTGCTGCGATCCCACCAGGGCCGCCGCGCCCGTACCCATGATGATCACGAGCAGGCAGAAGGTGGTGACCGTGCCGACCGCCCATGACATGGAGCGACGCACGGCCGGTACGTCCTGCGCGGAGTACAGGCGCATCGTGATGTGCGGCAGGCAGGCCACGCCGAGGATGACGGTGATCTGGAGACTGACGAAGTCCAGCAGGCCACCGGTGGAAGTGCCGAGCTGCAGACCCTGCCGGAGGTAGGCGGGGCCCGCGCCGCTGCCGTGCTGGGCTGCCCTGAGGATGTCGCCGGGGTTCCAGTCGAAGCGGTTGAGCACGAGAGCGGCGACGACGGTGCTGGTGCCGAGCAGGAGCACGATCTTGATCATCTGAATGAGTGCGGTGCCCCGCATACCGCCGATCGCCGCGTAGATGATCATCAGTGTGCCGACGATGACGATGCACGCCGTCCTGGCGCCCGCGGCGTACGGAATGTCCAGGATGAAGGTGAGCAGCGACCCGGCTCCGGAGAGCTGGACGACCAGGAAGGGCAGGGTCGCCGAGAGGGTCACCAAGCAGGCGGCGATACGCACGGCCCGTCCCGGCATGGTGCGGGCGAGGACGTCGCCCATGGTGAACTTGCCGGCGTTGCGCAGGGGTTCGGCCAGCAGGAACATCAGCAGCACCAGGGACAGGGCGGTGCTGACCGCAAGGACATAGCCGTCGTATCCGGCGAGCGCGATGATGCCGGTGGTGCTCAGCACGGTGGCCGCGGAGATGTAGTCGCCCGCGATCGCCAGGCCGTTCTTGAGCGGGGTGAGCGACAGGTAGCCGGTGTAGAAGTTCGCCAGGTCGTCGCGGTCCGGTCCCGCCATGACGCACATCATCAGCGTGACGGTGACCAGCGTGGTGAACAGAACCAGGACGAGGGCCTGTGTCCCGGAGCTGAAGTCGTTCATCTCGCCGTCCCCGCGCTCCCGCCGGCGGGAACCGCCCGCTCCCTGACTGCGCGGGCCAGCGGATCCACCGAGCGTTGCGCGCTGCGCCCGTACCAGAAGACCGCCGCGAAGGTGACGACGAGTTGGAGGACGCCCAAGGCCATGCCCAGGCTCCACTCTCCGGTGATCTTGGATCCCATCAGGCCGGGCGCGTAGCAGGACAGCACGACGTACACCACGAAGGAGCCGAGCGCGGTGAGCGTGGAGACCCGGCGGAGCAGACGGTAGGCCGAGCGGAGGGCGGCGAGGTCGGCGTCGCCCCGATGGGTCTCGTGTGCGTACGGGGCGTAGGGCGCGTCCCAAGGGGCTTGCCACCCGTACGAGTCGTACCGCGGGGCGTCGTGCCCGTACGACTCCGGCCATCCCGTGGGTGCTGAGGGTGGGTACCGGTTCTCGTCTGCGTATGTCATCGCCTGGCCTTCCACTACGGCACGGATCCGTGCGGTGAACGGGAAAGGATGCTTCAGGCGGCGCACCATACCGACTGGTTGGAATGCCCGTAAGCCTGCCGTAGGTCACATTTCGGCGTTGAGCCGGCCGCAGTCGGAGGCCGTCTTACCCCTGCTCGTCGACGGCCATCTCGCCCAGGAGTGACCAGTCGTCCTGCGGAACGTTCGCGTTCACGATGCGGGGTGTCTCGGCCAGATGCGGCGGCAAGGTCTGCTGCGCGGCCCTGAAGTGCGCCGACTGCACGTGAGCAGCGCCTGCTTCGTCATCGCGGAAGGCCTCGACCAGGACGTACTCCGTGGGGTCCGTCAGGCTTCGCGACCAGTCGAACCAGAGGCAGCCGGGCTCTCGGCGCGTGGCTTCGGTGAAGTCGGCGGTGATGTCCGGCCACCGGTCGGCATGCTCGGGGCGGACTCGGAACTTGGCGGTGATGAAGATCATCGGCCTTCCTGTCTCCTCGTGACGCGTGGTGACAAGACCGTACGACGTCAGCCGCGCATGGGCAGTTCACCCGCGCCAGGAAGTGCCCTGTGTGAGAGGGAAGCCATGTCTTCCCTCTCATGCAGGATCAGCGGGTGGGATCGAGGAGGATCTTGCGCACGCCGTCGGACCGGTCGGCGAACAGTCCGTAGGCCGCCGGGCCTTCGGAGAGGGCGTAGCGGTGGGAGACGACCACCTCGGGCTTGATCCGGCCGGCACGGGTCAGGGCGATCAGGGGAGGGAGTTCGTAGTGCACCGAGCACAGTCCGATGGCGAACTCCAGTTCCTTGACCTGCGCCAGCCCCATGTGGAAAGGGAACGCCTTGGTCTGGCTGACCCCGATGACGCTGACCCGGCCGGCCTGCCGGACGGCCTTGAGGGCGAGCTCGATCGTGGCGTCCGAGCCCACGGCCTCCACCACGGCGTCCGGTCCGCGTCCGCCCGTCATCTCCCGAATGGCCGTCCGCGCGTCCTCGCCCTCGACCGGCTCGACACCCAGGGTGGCGGCGAAAGCCCGGCGTTCCGCGACCAGGTCCGCGCCCAGCACCCGCGCGGCGCCCATCGCGAAGGCGCCCTGGGCGGCCATGAGGCCGACCGGGCCGAGGCCGACGACCAGGACCGTCTCACCGGGCTGGATGCGCGCACGGCGGCAGCCGTACCAGGCCGTGGGGGCGTTGTCCGTCAGGACGACCGCGGCCTCGTCGGAGATGTCCTCGGGCAGGTGCACCAGATTGACATCGGCGTACGGCACCGCGAGGGCCTGGGCCTGGCTGCCCTGAAGCTGTGGGCTCACCCCGTAGCAGAGTTCCGTGCTGGACTTGGCGCGCTCGCACCGGGCGGTGAATCCGGCCGCGCACGACCGGCACTCGGCACAGCCGGCCGAGGCCGGCACCAGAACCCGGTCGCCGGGCTTGAAGCGGGTGACCTGGTCGCCGGTGTCGGCCACCACACCGACGCACTCGTGTCCCGGTGTGTAGCCCAGCTCCGGACTGAACGGGTTGCCGTGGTAGATGTGCAGGTCGCTGCCGCAGATACCGGCCGTGGTGACCTGGACGACCGCATCGGTGGGGTTGGTGACGGCGGGCTCGGGGACGTCCCCGTAGCGGATGTCGTGACGTCCGTGGTAGCTCAGTGCTTTCACCGGATTCCTCCCTCCGCCCGGTCAGTCCGCGATCTTCAGCACGAGCTTGCCGTGGTTCTCACCACGGAAGAGCCGCATCAGGGTGTCGGGGAACGCCGCCACGCCGCCGGGCACGACGTCCTCCAGGGACTTCAGCCGGCCCTCCGCCCGCCATGCGGCCAGTTGCGCGACGCCCTCGGCGTACCGGTCGGCGTAGTCGAACACCACCATGCCCGTCATGGAGGCGCGGTTCACCAGCAGCGACAGGTAGTTGGCGGGGCCTTGCGGGGTCGTGCTGTTGTACTGGGAGATCGCTCCGCAGACGACGATGCGGGCACCGCGCGCCAGCCGCAGCAGCACCGCGTCCAGAACGTCACCGCCGACGTTGTCGAAGTACACGTCGACGCCGTCGGGGGCGTGTTCGCGCAGCGCCTTGCGGATGTCCTCCTTCTGGTAGTCGATCGCGGCGTCGAAGCCGAACTCGTCGACCACCAGCCGGCACTTGGACTCGCCGCCGGCGATGCCGATGACCCGGCAGCCAAGGATCTTGGCGATCTGCCCGACGACACTGCCGACCGCCCCCGCCGCTCCGGAGACGACGACGGTCTGGCCGGGCTCGGGACGCCCGATGTCGATCAGGCCGAAGTAGGCCGTCAGTCCCGACATGCCGAGAGTGCCGAGATACGTCGGCAAGGGGGCGGCCTCCGGGTCGACCTTGGTCACGTCGCGGCCGCCCGACACGCAGTACTCCTGGACGCCGAACGAGCCCGACACATGGTCGCCGACCGTGAACCCGGAATGCCGGGAGGCGATCACCCTTCCCACCGCGCCGGCGCGCATCACCTCGCCGATCTCCACCGGACGGATGTAGGACCGGCCCGCGTTCATCCAGCCGCGCATCGCCGGGTCGATCGACAGGCAGAGCACCTGCACCAAGAATTCCCCGTCGCCCGGCTCCCCGGCCGGCTCCTCGACGTGCTCCCAGTCGGTGGGCCGCGGCTCGCCCACGGGACGTGCGGCCAGACGCACCTGGTGGTTGATTCTGCTCATCTCCGGCGGCTCCTTCGACGGTCGCGTGGGATCGGCGGTCAGCGCCCGTCGCAGGCCCGCCGTTGTCGCGTACCGACCCTTCCATCCGACATACCGGCTGGTCGGTACGAGCGGTGAGCGTACGGTGCCGTCCCGTCGGAGGCAAGAGGGATCCGGTGCGGTGTGACCGGTGACCGGTGACCGGTGGTCGAGTGAGCCGGGGTCGGGAGTCTGCCGCGATCATCTGCTGCGCTGCGAGATGCGTCCGGCCCGGAGCAAGGGCTCCGGGCCGGACGTGGGGAGGGCCGCGTCAGCCGACGGCGGGCACGGGGTCGCGGTCCGTCTCTGCCCCCGGCTTCGGGCCGGCCTCCGCGGGCTTCTCACCGGGGACGGGGGCGGCCTGCGGCTCGGCGGTGGTTTCGTCCTCGGGGACCGGGGTGTACGGGACATCGCCGCGGAGGACCGCCTTGGCGCGGTCCTCGTCGAGCTGTCCCTCCCACTTGGCCACCGCCAGGGTGGCGACACCGTTACCGATCACGCTGGTCAGGGCCCGGGCCTCGGACATGAAGCGGTCGATGCCGAAGATGAGGGCCAGGGCGGCGACGGGGACGTGCGGAACGGCGCTGAGGGTGGCGGCCAGGGCGATGAATCCGGAGCCGGTGACGCCGGCGGCGCCCTTGGACGTGAGCAGCATGACGGCGAGCATCGTCAGTTGCTGGGTGAGGCTGAGGTCGATACCCAGGGCCTGGGCGAGGAAGACCGAGCCCATGGTCAGGTAGATCGCGGTGCCGTCGAGGTTGAAGGAGTACCCGGCGGGCAGCGTGATGCCGACGACCGGCTTCGAGGCGCCCGCGTGCTGGAGTTTGGCCATCATGCGCGGCAGCACCGGCTCGCTGGACGAGGTACCCAGGACGATCAGCAGCTCCTCCTTGATGTAGCGGAGGAAGGGCAGCAGACGCAGGCCGTTGATGCGCATGACCGTACCGAGGACGACCAGGACGAAGAACAGGGCGGTGAGCCAGAAGGAGCCGACCAGCAGGGAGAGGTGGCGCAGGGTGTCCAGACCGTAGCTGCCGATCGTGAAGGCCATGGAGCCGAAGGCGCCGATCGGGGCCAGCCGCATGACCCAGCGGATGAGCGTGAACAGGACCTTGGACAGCTTTTCGACGCCCTGGGTGATTCCCGCACCCGCCTCGCCGGCGGCGTTCAGCCCGAAGCCGAACAGGACCGAGATCAGCAGCACCGGCAGGATCTCGTGGCCGGTCAGCGCGCTGGGCAGGGTGTCCGGAATGATGGAGAGGACGAACGCGGAGACGCTCTCGTGGCTCTGGGTCGCCTCCGGCGGCAGGCCCTCGGTGGAGAGGGTGGAGGGGTCGACGTGCAGTCCGCTGCCCGGCTTGACGATGTTGACGACGACCAGGCCGATCACCATGGCGACGGTCGTCAGGACCTCGAAGTAGATCAGCGCTTTGAGGCTGACGCGGCCGACGGCACGCGCGTTGCCCATGGAGGCGATGCCGTGGACGACGGTACAGAAGATGACCGGCGCGATCATCATGCGCACCAGGGCGATGAACCCGTCGCCCAGCGGTTTCAGATCGGCTCCGAACGACGGCCACAGCCAGCCGACGGCGGCCCCGGCGAGAACGCCTATCAGGCACTGGACGTAGAGCAGGGACAGCGCGCGGCGGATGCGGCCGGGTAGCGCGGCGACGGTACCCGGGGCGGCGTCGTTGCGGCTCATGCGGGGCGTCCTTCCAGGACGGGAACGAGGAGTTCGGCTCGGGCGATGCGGCGGGCGGCGCGGTGCAGCAGCACCGTGCGGGAAGCGCCGTCCGCCGCGGGTACGGCTCGGGCGGTGATGACACCGGCCGGGGTGCCCAGGCGGAGCATGCCGTCGGCGGTCTGCCGGGCTACGCGGTGGGCGAGGCTGCCGGGGATGGCGGCCGCGGTGGCCAGGGCGACGGCTGAGGTGAGGCCGATCGCCGGGTGGGGGGCGTGCATGGAGACCATGCGTACGGCCAGGTCGTGGTCGTCCTCTCCGACCGGGGTGCCGTCGGAGGTGCGGTAGGGGGCGGGCCGGGCGAGCACGCCGACCTTCGGCACGGCGTGGCTGACGGGATCGTGCTCCTTGGCCAGGCCCATGGCGAGGGCGGCCTGACGGCGCAGCACGGTGAGCGCGGGCAACGCCGCGGCGAACTCGGCCAGGGATTCGGTGCCCTGCAGACCGAAGGCCTTGGCCTCGAACAGCGCGGCCGGGGCACCGGCGTCGACCAGAGACGCTTCGACCCGGCCGGTCGGCCCGCTCAGGGTGTCCAGGGCACGGCCGGTCGGAAGGGTACGACCCGTCGTCGAACCCGCCGGGTCCTCGAAGCCGAGCAGGACCGGCACGCCGAGTGCGGCGGTGCCGGGCACCGCGGCCGTGCCCTCGTCGGGAGCCGTGCGCCCCGGGGTGGGGATGGTGCCGGTGAGCCGGGCCCCGGTGTTGACGTTGAGCATCCGCACTGTGGTGGACTCCGACGTGACCGGCACCAGGCCGTTGTGGACGGCGTACAGAGCGACGGCGGTGGCGCAGTTGCCGCAGTTGCTTGCCCACTCCACGCGCTCGTCACCGATGCCGACCTGGGCGAAGGCGTACTCGACGTCGACGCCCGGCTCGGCCGACATCCGGACGATCGCGGCCTTGGACGTGGTGGAGGAGGCGCCGCCGACGCCGTCGATCTGGCGGGGGTCGGCGGCGTTGTAGGCGGCGAGCAGCAGGGTGTCGGCGTCCACACCGGTCGCGGCCACCGCTTGGTGGTCGAAGATCCAGCACTTGCTCGTACCGCCGCGGATCATCTCGCCCTGCAGACGCAACACAACAGACTCCTCATGGCAACCCCGACGGCACTTCCGTGCGGGGTGCGATCCACACTGGGCGCGAAGAGCGTGAAGTACAATCTCGGAAATCTGCACAGCTATTAAGCTGTAGTTAATGCTGGAGGTGCTGTGGTGCTGGACGTCCGGCGCATCCTGCTCTTCACCGAAGTCGCCCGCCGAGGCTCGGTCACCGCGACCGCGCGGGCCCTCAACTACACGCCGTCAGCGGTGTCCCAGCAGGTCAGCCGCCTGGAAGCGGAGGCCGGGCAGCCCCTGTTGGAACGCCATGCGCGGGGCGTCACGCTCACCGACGCGGGCCGCGCCCTGGCCGAACGCGGGGAGCGGATCGAGCGCGAACTGACGGCCGCGGAGAACGAACTCGCCGACTTCGCGGGGCTGCGCGCGGGCACTCTCCGGGTCGGAACCTTCCCCACCGTCGGCGCCTCCCTCCTCCCGCGGGCCGTGATCGCATTCCGGGAAGCGCACCCCGACGTGCGGCTGACCGTGCGCAGCGCCCGCATCGCGGGCTTGTGGGCGATGCTGGAGAACCGGGAGGTCGAGATGTCCCTGATGTGGGACTACGACTGGAACCGCATCGACCGCGAGGACATCGTCGTCACCCCACTCGCCGACGACCCGCCGGCCCTCCTCGTCAGCAAGGACCACCCCCTCTCCGACCGCTCTTCGGCCGCCCTCGCCGATTTCGCGGACGACCCCTGGATCACCCGTGCCGACCACCACCCGGTGGCCGAGGCCCTCGCCCGCAGCTGCCACGCGGCCGGTTTCGAACCGCAGATCGCCTACGAGGCCCATGACTACCAGGAGGCCCAGGCCATGGTCGCCGCGGGCATCGGCGTCGCCCTCGCGCCCACCCTCGCCCTTGAAGGCATCCGAGCCGGCGTCAGCGTCCTGCCACTCCAACCACCCGCCCCCGTACGCCGTATCCTCCTGGTCCGCATGAGCGACCACGTCCTCACGCCTGCCGCCCAGGCCTTCGCGGGTTTCCTGCGCGACGCTGCCTCGGCCGACACGGCGTCATGAGCGCCATGTGTCGGCCGCGGGTTCGTCTCATCGAATGCGCCGGGCGATCCCGGTCACCCTGCCCATCAGCCGTTCGAGCGGCCCCCTTTGGAAGAAGCGGGACCAAACGGTGGCGAGGACGGTGACGGACGCGATGAAGCCGAGCAGGATGTACAGGGGGCGGGACGGTCGCTTCCTCGGTGTCCAGGAACCAGATGGCGACGATGTGGCAGACGTACGCGGTCAGTGACATCGAGCCGACCGCGATGACGGGCCCGGCCAGGCGGCGCAGCCGGGGGAAGGCGTCCATGGCGGCCAGGCACACGGTGATCACCAGGATCGCCACACCGGTGTTGCCCACGATGGACAGGGTCGCCTCGCTGTGCGGGGAGGCGACCAGCATGCCGGCCGGGGTGTCGCCGAAAATGCCGTCACTGCCGGGCGATGCGGACGACATGCCCTGCCCCATGCGGTTTTCCGGAGGGCTTCGGCGGCGCCGGGCACGAGGCGCAGCGCCAGCCAGGAGCCGCCGTAGCCGGTGACGGCGAGGGCGACGCCGGTGAGGGCGAGGCGTATGCGTACGGCGGTGGCGGCCAGGTCGAGGCGGGCGACGGCCATGCCGGCGAGGACGAACGGGACCCAGGTCAGAGCCGGGTAGCCGCCGGTGAAGAGCAGCGAGACGATGCCGTCGGCCTGGCCGACGGTGGGGAACGCACGATCGCCGACCACCGGCCGCAGCACGTACAGCAGTTGTGGGCCGATCAGGGCACATCCCGCGGCGACAAGCGCCAGTGGCTTGGCGTCCAGCCGGTACAGCGGCAGTACGAGCCGGCGAAGCACATCCGATGAGGTCCGGGCCGGGGTGGCTCGGCCGCCCTGGTCAGCGGTGCCGAAGGCCGCCGCCACACCCGCCACGGCATCAGATGCTGAATGCGGTGCGCAAGGTGGTTGCCATGATGTCGATGGCGGCCTTCCCCGCCGGCACCGGACCGGTGTGGGTGAAGTAGTGATCGACTCCCTCGAAGACACGGTGGATGACCGGAACGCCGGCGGCCTCCAGAGCCTTGGCGTAGGCGTCGCCCTCCTCACGCAGGCGGTCGTTCTCCGCGGTGATGACCAGGGCGGGAGGGAGCCCGGCGAGATCATCGGCCAGTGCGGGTGAGACAAGGGGATCGGCACGGTGGGCGGGCTCGGGGACATAGGCGGCCGTGAAGACCCGCATGAGCTGAGGGCTGAGCAGCGGCTTGGCGATGGGGGACTGCTTGGTGGCAGGGTCGGCGAGCTGATCGAGCGGAGCGGAGTCGATGATCTGAAGCCGGGGCGAGAAGCTACCGCGGTCCCGGGCCATGCGGCAGACGGCGGCCGTCAGGTTGGCCCCGGCGCTGTGTCCGCCCACGGCAAGGCGCGAGCCGTCCCAGCCGCCCGCGGGACCGTTCTCGGCGACCCACTCGGTCACGTCGTACGCCTGGGTGACGGGCACCGGAAACTGCCGCTGCGGGGCGACGGCATAGTCCACGTTGATCACGACACAGCCGGCCGTGGCGGCTATGTAACGGCAGATGTGGTCGTCCTGCTCCGGGCGGCCGACCACGAAACCGCCGCCGTGGAAGTTGACGTACACGGGGGCAGGAGTTCCGGTGTCGGCCGGCGGACGGTAGACCGTGCAGGGCACCGGGCCGGCGCCGGTCTCCACCAAGAGGGCTTCGGTCCGCTTCGGGATGTCCGCGAAGCGCAGGTCCTTGTGGACCCGCGACATCATCCGACCGAGCAGCAGTTGGATCCCCCTGGCCTGGATTCCGGGACTCAATGGCATGCCTCGGCCACCCTTCGCTACAACTTTAAAATAACAGGATTCCTGATAATGGACGCTCGCTCTTCTTCGCGCAATAGGCAGACGGGCGACGACCCCGCGGGGGAGTGCTTTGACAGATGAGGACCCTGTACCTGTTGGACGGCGGGCTGCTCCGGTCGTGGGGCGACGCGCTGGTCTGTCGCTGCTGGACGGCCGGGCGTTCGGGGTGGAGTTTCGCGACCCGGCCGCGTTCGCCAAGGTCTTCGGCGTCCTTCGCGGTCGAGGCGTGCGGCGGGCCGGAAGTCGTCCGCGCGAGGGCCGCAGCGGCAACCTACTCAGAGCCGCGCCCGACCTCCTGGACATTTTCAACTGAGGGCCGGCCGGCCAGTAGCGCCACCGCCACCCGGCACCGGCAGGCCCCTCACGCCCGCGGCGCGAGGGGCCTGCCCCGTGACAGAGGCAGGCAACCCCCATGCCAGAGATTCCGCCGGTGAACGAGCACTGTCGGCCGCCAGGACGTGTCGATAGTCAGATCGCATGAGTGGTCATAGGGCCTCACCTCCGGGTGCGGCGATGCCTGTCGCGGTCTCGACGGAGAGCAGGGAGTTCTGCCGTCCTGAGCCGAGCCAGCGCACCAGGGCCATCAGGCCGAGGGCGAGGATGGCGAAGGCGATGAGGATCGCGCTGATCGCGGTGACGCTGGGGTCGATGTCGAAGGTCAGGGAGTTGTAGAGGTCCACACCCGGGCCGTACGCCGCCGGCTCGGGCTCAGGGACGTACTACCGGTACGTGGTTCATCAGCAACTGGTTGCCCGCCCGGGACACCTGTTACCTGGATGCCGTCGCAGTCAGCGGCCCGGTCGTCAGACGCGGCCGGTCCCCCGTATGCAAGGAGCCCTCCATGCGCGGCGGCGTGATGCGCGCCTTCGAGGCTCACTCTCGCGGCCCGCAGCCGGCGGCCAGTTGCGTCGGCAGCAGCAACGTCGCCGGCTGGAACGTGGCCCTCGCCCAGCCAGTCGCCACCGCACGGCACTTCCTGGGCCTGACCTCCGAGCAGGGCCTCCCCGCGCCGCGCCACCTCGGCATCGAGGTCATGGAACGCCTCGACCGTATCTGGCCGGGACCAGAGGAAGCCCGGCAGGCGTATGCCTGGTGAAGCCGGTCCCGGGCCGATCGGCACCCCAGGCCGCCGTGCTGGCGCATCGCCGAGCTCTGCCGGGCGGCGATCCACCAATGGCGCGGATCGCGGGGACCCCAGCCCCGACCACCTCGCCGCGAACCGCGCCGACATCCGGGACTTCCTCGCCGGCCGACGAGCCAGGATCACCCCGGAGCAGGTCGGACTGCCCACCAGCGGCCCACGCCGGGTGCCCGGGCTGCGGCGCGAGGAGGTCGCGCAGCTGGCTTCCATCAGCACCGACTACTACACCCGGGTCGAGCAGGGGCGCATGAGGGCGTCCGTCTCCGTGCTGGAAGCGGTCGCCCGGGCCCTGCACCTGGACGAGGACGAGCGCAGGTACTTGTTCGACCTGGTCCGGGCGGCCGGTCCCGCCCGGAGCGCACCTCGCCGCCACAGGGATGTCGAGGTGCCGCCCTCCGTCCAGTGGATGCTCGACTCCATGACGAAGTCGTCGGCCTTCGTGCGGAACGGCCGCATGGACGTCATCGCCCATAACGCGCTGTTCCGTGCTCTGAACGCGCCGATGTTCGACAGCGACACGACCGACCGGCGCGGTCGGCCGAACATCGCCCGCTACATCTTCCTCGATCCGGGCTCAGCCGATCTTTTCGTCGACTGGGAGGCCGCCGCCGTGACCACTGTCGCGCTGATACGCGCCGAGGCCGCTCGCGAACCCCGCGACCGTGCCCTGCGCGAGCTCATCGGCGAACTGTCCACGCTCAGCACCCGGTTTTGCACCCAGTGGGCCGCACACCCCGTCCGCATCCGCCACTACGGCATCAAGCGGCTGCGGCACCCCGACGTCGGACGAGTGGAGCTGGCGTACCGATCCATGGATCTGCCGCTGTCCGACCGCGCGGTGTACGACCTGACCGTCTATACCGCCGAGCCCGGCACCTCTTCCGAAGACCGGCTCAAGCTCCTGGCCAGTTGGTGATCGCCGCAGCGGGCGGCCTCCCGGGGTGGGTTCGACCTCGGATGGCTCACGGTGAGCTGGGCGGAGTGGATGGGGCATGCGGCTACGTGTCGCCGGCCGGCGGACAAGGCAGGGAAGTGTGACGTCACAGCGCGGCAATCAGTCGGCGGTGACCGCCCGGGGCCGTACGGCGGCCGGTCGGGCTCCGGGACCGTGTGCGGTGGAGACCGGAACGCCGCCCTCGTCCTGTTCGCCGAGCGAGGGTACGCCGCCACCACGATGGCCGACATCGGCGAAGCGGTGGTGATGCGCGGGCCGAGTCTGTACAAGCACGTGGGGTCCAAGCAGGAACTGCTCACCCAGATCATGACCGGCACGATGGACGACCTGCTGCGCAACCACCGCGCTGCCGTCGCGGGCTGTGAGGACGTGGTGGAGCGGCTGCGCCGGGCCGCCGAGGCTCACGTGCGCTACCACGCCCGGCACCGCCTCGAAGCGTTCGTGGGGACCCGGGAGATCCGCAGCCCGGAGGAGCCACACCGCGCGGAGGTCCTTCAGCGGCGTGCCGCCATGCCGGTGAGGGCCGTGCTCGCCGTCGCCCCACTGGCGTCAGCCCTTGATGGCCCCCGTGAGCATGCCCTTCTTGAAGTGCCGCTGGACGAAGGGGCCCCGCACGAGCGGCGGGGCCCACGTCGTCAACGGATCAGCAGGTGGAGTTGGTCTGGGTGAGCAGGCCCAGCCGCCACGGCAGGCTGTTGTAGTCGCCGCCGGCGTTGGGATCCTTGCCCTGGTACAGGTACTGCAGCTTGCAGGCCGGGATCGTGAGCGTCTGGTCGTTGCTCGCGCGGATCATCTCGCCGTGACTGATGTCCCGGGTCCAGGTACCGGCGGGGAACGTCACGTTGTTCGACTTGGCGAACGGGTTGCCCTCGGACGCGGCCAGCGGTGACCAGGAGCCGGCGAGGCTGTTCGAGGTCCAGGACCGGAAGTAGCGCCGGCCGTCCGAGGCGATGGCCTCGACGAGCAGCAGATACTGGTTACTGCCCTGCACCTTGTAGACGTTGCTCGCTTCGAACATGGCGTACTTGGAGTCCCGCGCCGCGATGACGGTGTTGGTGAAGCCGTTCGGGAACTGGCCGACGGTCGTCTGGGAGCGGTACAGGTGCCCGTTGTCGTCGGACGAGAACAAGTAGCAGTTGGCGCTGTCGCAGATCACCCACATGTCGACCCAGTGTCCGTTGCCGATGTTCTGCTTGATGATGTCCGGCATCGACGCGTAGAAGTTGCGCGGGGCGCTCCACCCGTTGGGGTTGCTGATGTCGGGGTTGGTGGAGTACGAGGCGTTGCCGGTCTGGTAGACGAGGTACCACAGGCGCTGCGGCGCGTAGTAGAAGACCTGCGGCGCGGCCCGGTACCCGGCGCCGATGGCGGTGCGGTCGAGGTAGTGGTGCGTGGCCGAACCCGCCTTCGACCAGTCACTGAAGTTCAGGTACACCAGGTTGTACCCGGAGGAGTTCGCGGTGCTCGCGAACACGTGGTACTTGCCGTTGTGGTGGACGACCGACGGGTCCTTGATCCCGGCGATCCTGTGGGTCGCGTCCGACTTGGGGGAGATCAGGGATCCGCTCGAGCTCCAGCGGAAGGAGGAGGGGAGTGCGGCGGCGGACCGGGGCGAACGGGTGTCGGCGCGCTGTGCCGCGGCCGATCCGCCCAGTGCGTTGAGCGTTGCCTGGTAGGCCGGTTTCTTGTTGCCGTTGCGGTCGAACAGCAGGGGGTTCTCGCCGCTGCGCCAGGAGTCGCTGTCGCGGATGCCCCAGACGGTGATGCCGGTGCACCGCCGCACGTTCATGCAGGCCCGCACCGTGTTCGCGTACGCGTTCGGCGGCGCCTGGGCGATGTCCAGCTCGGTGATCTGGACGTCCACGCCGAGCGCGGCGAAGTTCGACAACGTCGTCTGGAAGCTGCCGGGGGGACCGCCGGCGCCGAAGTGGGCCTGGAGACCGACGCAGTCGATGGGCACGCCGCGGGCCTTGAAGTCGCGGACCATGCGGTAGACGCCCTGGGTCTTGGCGTCGTTCCAGTTCTCGATGCTGTAGTCGTTGTAGCAGAGCTTGGCCGCCGGGTCGGCCGACCGTGCGGTGCGGAAGGCCTGCTCGAGGAAGCCGGTGCCCAGGACGTCCCGGAAGACCGAGCCGCGCAGCTGGCCGCTGCCGCCGTCGGCGAAGGCCTCGTTGACCACGTCCCAGGAGTGGATCCGGCCCTTGTAGCGGTTCATCACCGTGGTGATGTGGTTGTTCATCACGCCGCGCAGCGTGTTCGCGTCCCTGATGCCCTTGACCCAGTCGGGAAGCTGGGAGTGCCACACCAGCGTGTGGCCCCGCACGCGCTGGCCACGGGCTGTCGCGCCGTTCACGATCTGGTCGGCGGCGCCGAAGGTGAACTGTCCGCGGGACCGCTCGGTCGCGTCCCACTTCATCTCGTTCTCGGGTGTGACCGAGTTGAACTCGCGGCCCAGGATGCCGGTGTACGTGCCGTCGCCGAGCCTTCCGGCGGCCACGGCGGTCCCGAAGTACCGTCCGGACTGGGCCGCTTGGGCCCCGAGCGTGGAGGCCCGGACGGCGTCGGGTGCGGCGGTCGCGGCGACGGGTGTCACCAGGGCGGCCACGGCCACCAGGGATAACACCGAGGCTCGGCGACGGCCGAGCCGCGTCAGCGGGTTCATGGTTCTCCTCTGCGGTTGGCGGGGGGTTGGGTGGTGCGGTCGGTGGGATCGGATCAGGGCGTCGACAGTTCGAACCGCGCGACGCGGACCGCGCCGCCGAGCGCCCGTGTGGCGTGGTTGAAGAGGGCGAATCGGTAGCCCATGAAGAACCGCCAGTCGTTGCCCATGGAGAAGGCGGGGCCGAGGCGGGTGAAGGTGGTGCCGTCGGTGCTGTAGGAGAAGGTGCCGGGGCGTGCCGCGCCGGGGCGGATGTCCGCGCTCGCGCGCAGCCAGATCCGGCCGCCGGAGACTGTGGCGCTCGCGACCTCGGTGCCGGTGCCGGTGGTGTTCCAGTTGCCGTCCATGGTGAGCCCGTTGACCATCACCACCCGCGTCGCGCCGCCGTCGCGCTGCACACCGATCCAGGCGGAGGAGTCACGCAGCAGCGCGAGTCCGGCCCGGTCGCCGTCCCGCATCGCCGAGAAGTCGAACAGGGCCGTCGCGGTGGAGGTGGGTCCCTGGATGCGATGCGTGAGGGTGTTGCGGGCCCAGTACAGGTCGTTGGTGACGGTCGCGGTCCGCAGGGTCAGCCCGTTGTCGACCGACCACTTGGTGTTGTCCGGGTTGTGGTTCCACTCCCACCTCGGCTTGAGGGTCGTACCGTCGAAGGTGTCGACGCCGGTCATGGGGGTGACCTGGCGGGGCGGGGTGGGCACGGCCGGACTGGGATACGAGGTGCCCCATGCGCCGTTCACCAGCTGCACGACGGGCCAGCCGTCCGGAGTCCAGGTGACCGGCGCCAGGGCAGGCACCCGGCCGCCGGGGTACGCGTCCACGAAGGCCAGGTAGTACCAGGCGCCGTTCTGCGTCCGGACCAGCCCGCCCTGGTGCGGGACGCCACCGCCGGGGATCGGTCCGCGCAGGTCGAGCAGGACCTGCCGCATCGTGTACGGACCGAAGGGGCCGCCCGACGACTTCAGGATGTACTGGCCGTTGGCCGGACGGGTCAGGAAGATGTAGTACTGCCCGTTGATCTTGTAGAAGCGGGAGCCTTCGAGGGTGCCGACGCTCGACGGTGTCGTGAACACCTGCTGCGTGCGCACCTGGGTGCGGCCGTCGCGCGAGAGCTGGGCCACGCTGATGGTGGTGTTCCCGTACGCCACGTACAGGGTGTCGTCGGTGTCGACGAGCAGTCCCGCGTCGTAGTACGGCGTGCCGACCGTGGTGAGTCTGCTCCACGGTCCCTCGACCGCGGTGGCGGTGTAGATGTACGTCCGGGCGAAGTCGATCTGGCCGAGCCAGTAGAAGGTCCTGTTGCTCGGACGGTAGGCCAGCGAGGACGCCCAGATCCCTCTGACATAGCCACGGCCACCGTTCAGGTCGTACTTGGCACCGAAGTCGAGGGTGGGCACCGAATGGCCGGCGATCTCCCAGTTCACCAGGTCGTACGAACGCAGGACAGGGGCGCCCGGTGAGTAGTGCATCGTGGAGGCCGAGGCGTAGTAGGTGGCACCGACGCGGATCACGTCGATATCAGCGAAGTCCTGCCAGATGACCGGGTTCGTGTACGCCGGGGCGGCCGCGGCGGTCCGGGAGGCTCCGGCCGGCGGCAGGAGGGCACCGGTGACCAGGCCGGTGCCGGCGGCCAGCGCCCGGCGGCGGCTCATTGATTGACGAGGGCATGACATATCCATGTGTCGCTCCCTCTGTGGTGTTCGGGATGACGGACGGTAATCGACTGGTGAGCATCCTGGATGCTAGGGGGTTCAGAGCTCCCGTCAATATGTCTCGCATGATTCGTCAAAAACATCGAAACATTTCGCTGACGAGGTGGTCGCCGGAGTTGACAAGCTCGATTACCTTCCTAGTATCCGTGGCGTCAATGATCCGAAAACAGGCCGAAATTTCGGATGGCCGAGAGTGTCATGTACCTGCTAAAGCTGAATGGCGCTGCAGCAGCCATCCCCTGTCTTGTGCCGGCCTGCCGACGAAAGGAACCCACTGTGCCCAGACGATCAGGCAGACGACTGCTCCGTCTCATCGTGGCCGCCGCGCTGACGATCACCGCGTCCGTGACGGCCTCCGCTCCCTCCACCGCCTCGGCCGCGCCCGGCAGCCCGGCGCTCACCCCGCCATTGGGCTGGAACAGCTGGAACAGCTTCGGATGCGGGATCACCGAGGCTCAGGTTCGTCAGGCCGCCGACGCGATGGTGTCCTCGGGCATGCGGGAGGCCGGCTACCGGTACGTGGTGGTCGACGACTGCTGGTTCGACCCACAGCGGGACGCGGCGGGCAAGCTGCGGGCCAACCCGACCAAGTTCCCGAGCGGGATGAAGGCGCTCGGTGACTACATCCACAGCAAGGGCCTGAAGTTCGGCATCTACCAGGTGCCGGGCGAACGCACCTGCGCGCAGACCACCGGCGCCTATCCCGGGGCGACGGGCAGCAAGGGGCACGAGGCCCAGGACGCCGCCACGTTCGCCTCGTGGGGCGTCGACTACCTCAAGTACGACTGGTGCTCCTCCGAGGGCACCCGTGACGAGCAGGTCGCGCGGTTCACGCTCATGCGCGACGCCCTGCGCGCCACCGGGCGGCCGATCGTCTACAGCATCAACCCCAACAGCTTCCACGCCATCACCGGCGCCACCTACAACTGGGGCGAGGTCGCCGACCTGTGGCGGACGACCGAGGACCTGCTGGACATCTGGCAGAACGGCAACACCAACAGCTATCCGATGGGCGTCGGCAACGTCCTGGACGTCACCGCGCCGCTGGCGGCGCAGTCGGGGCCGGGGCACTGGAACGACCCCGACATGCTGGTCGTCGGCCGCCCCGGACTGTCGCTGACCGAGTCCCGCTCGCACTTCGCCCTGTGGGCGCTGCTGAGCGCACCGCTCATGGCCGGCAACGACATCCGCACCATGTCCGCCGACGTGAGCGCGATCCTGCGCAACCCGCGTCTGCTGGCGGTGAACCAGGACCCGCTGGGCGCGGGCGGGCGCAGGGTGCGCGACGACGGCAGCACCGAGGTGTTCGCCAAACCCCTGTCCGACGGCTCGGTCGCGGTGGGCCTGTTCAACCGGGGAGGCGGCACCGCGACGGTCACCACGACAGCAGCGCAAGTCGGCCTGTCCGGCGGGCCGTTCACCCTCACCGACCTGTGGACCGGCTCCACGTCGAGCACGTCCGGGCAGATCTCGGCGAGCGTCCCCGCGCACGGTGTGGCCGTGTTCCGGGTGAGCGGGGGCAGCCCGCTGGCCGCCACCACCTCGCGGTTGCGCGGCACCGCGTCCGGCCGCTGCCTGGACGTGGACAACGCCTCCACCGCGGCCGGGGCCACGGTGCTGATCTGGGACTGCCACACGGCGGCCAACCAGCTGTGGACCACCTGGGCCGGCGGCGAGATCCGCGTCTTCGGCGACAAGTGCCTGGACGCCCACAACCGGGGCACCGCCAACGGCACCCGTGTCGTCACCTGGCCGTGCAACGGCCAGGACAACCAGAAGTGGACCGTCGGCTCCGACGGGTCGATCCGCAACGTCCACGCCGGTCTGTGCCTCGACGTCAACGGGGCCGGCACCACCAACGGAACCCCGCTGGTCCTGTGGACCTGCAACGGCCAGGCCAACCAGAAGTGGACGCGCGCGTGAGGGACCGCGGTTCGAGAAGTGCCCTGGTTGCCCGGGGAGGTGGGCAACCAGGGCGAGGGCCGGTCGGTCAGGATTCCTTGACGGCCGCACCGGTGACGGAGTCCCCGGACTTCTTGACGTGGTACATGAGCTTGGCGCCGCTGTAGAAGTGGAAGGTCAGCGTCACCTGTTCGCCGTCGCGCAGCGCTTTCAGGAACTCGGGGGTCAGGATGATGGTGTCGTTCGGGTAGTCCGGCGAGAAGGCCATGTTGAACTCCTGGTACGGAGTCCAGTCGGTCTGGCCGGCGTTGCTCCCGTCGCCGTACCTGGCCTCCATGGTGGCCAGCACGTCCCCCCGGTACTGGGTGGGGATGGTGAACGCGTCGGTCTTGCCCGTGGCGTTCGACAGCACCGGGGCGTCGTAGGTGACCACCTCGATCTGCCAGGGCAGCCCGCGGGAGAACCGGGCCTGGAGCGTGGCGTTCACCCCGTAATCGCGGTCGCCCGACAGCCGGGTCAGCGCGCCGGCCGTGAGGACGAGCCGCGTCTTGTCGAAGAGGGTGTAGTCCCGTCCCTCGACGAGCTTCGTCTCGCCGTGCCACAGGCCCCGGAACTTGGTCCCGTTCAGATTCAGGGTGACCCCCTTGGCCGTGATCGGCTCCTTCTTCTCCAGGAAGACCTTGTCGAAGGAGGCCGTTCCCGACCGGGTGGTCCAACTGGACTTGATCCAGGCGAACAGGGCGGGGTCCGTCCACTTCTGCGTCTCCCGGTTCAGGTAGGCCCAAGTTCCGGGATCCCACAATGCGGTGGTGACACCGACGAGGCGTGCCGCGTATCCGAGGTGCTCGTAGTACTTCAGCGCCTCGCCCCGCTCGACACGGGAGGGATGGTTGTGGTCGGGGTAGCCGAGCAGGCCGTACTCACCGAGGTAGACGGGGATGCCCCGGGCGACGAAGATGTCGCGCATGCGGGCGAAGGCGTCGTCGAGGTCGTTCCGGGCGGCGTCGTCGTAGTGGGTGCCGCCCGCGACGTTCACGCTGAACGGATACCAACTGTAGTAGTGCACGGTGGCGACCAGCTGACGGTCGTTCAGTGACTTGATCGTGGTGTACAGGTCGTCCATGAGGTTCTGGGACGGGGTGCCGCTCTGCGTCGTCAGGACGAGCAGGCGGCCCTTGTTCCCGCCGCCCGACGCGCGGACGACCTTGTGGAAAGAGGTGTTCAGCTCGTTCAGGAGCTGGGTCTTCTGCGCGGCCGTGGCGTTGTCGAAGCTCGGCTCGTTGACGCTCTCGAAGAGCAGGGTGCGCGGCTCGTCCCGGAATGCGGCGGAGATCTGAGTCCACAGGGCGTCGTAGCGGGCGAGTACCTTGTCGTGGTCGGTGGAGATCTTCGAGATCCACTGCCATGAGTCGTGGTGGACGTTGAGCACGACGTAGAGGTTCTCGGCCTGCGCCCAGTCGACCACCTGCTTGACGCGGTTCATGTACGCGTCGTCGACGGCGTAGGGCGCGGTGGCGGACTGGTGGGCGCTCCAGGTCACCGGGATGCGGACGCTGCGGAAGCCCTCCGCCCGGATGGTCTTGAACACTTCCCTGGTGGCCTTGTTGCCCCAGGACGTCTCGTCCGGAATCGCGTCCAGGGTGTTGCCCAGGTTCCAGCTGGGCTGCATCGCCGCGACGGCGTCCATGGCGCCGGCCGGAACCTTGACCGAGGAGGCTGCCTGCTGTGCCGTGCCGCCGGGGGCGGCGAGCGCGGTGCTGCCGGACAGTCCCAGGATGACGAGCAGTGCCATCAACAGGCCGGCCAGGCGGCCGGGGCCGCGTCTGCGGTGGTGTGCGGGTTGCCGCATGTCCCTCATGTGGCATGCCTTTCGGTCGAGCGGAAAGGGAGGGAGCTGGTTCAGCCGTCGAGGGGCTCGTGGTCGAACCAGTCGAAGTGGACGGTGCCCTCGGCGGCGTACATGCCGATGACCCGGCCGGTGAAGCCGCCGGCGACCTCGGTCGACAGGTAGCGGCCGTCGAGGGACGCGAGTTCGGTGAACGTGCCGTCGGGCTGCTCGATGCCGAGGGAGACGATGTCGGGTCCGGTGCACGGCCCGTGCGGAGACGGCGGTCCGGTGATCGTGACGGCGAGGACCACCGGCCCGGCGGGCACGGACTGTGCGGCCACGACCGTGCGCAGGGAGCCGACCCGTGCGACCACCCGCACACGCGTGCCGGACACCTCGATCTCGTAGTGGTGCCGCTCGTCGAGCCGTACGGCGAGGCCACCACTGCCTTCCGCGGCATCCACCAGCGTGCGCGCCCGGCACGACAGATGCCGCTGGCGCCGGCCGGTGAACACCACGTCGGGCTCGTCCATCGAACCGCCCCGCGCGCGGAGCGTCAGCCAACCGGGGCGCTCCTTGGTGGTGCAGTGCTCGGCGGGCCGGTCGCGCACGGAGATCCAGTACGGCCGCAGTTCGGCGAGCTCGAAGTCGTCCCGGTGCTCCTCGACAGGGCCGGGGGAGAGCGGCCACGGGAGCTCGGGCAGGTCCAGGGCGACCTCGCCGACGACCGGCCAGTCGTCCACCCACGCCACGGGCGCCAGGAAGGTCTCCCGGCCGAGCACGTGCCAGCCCGGCGTGCCGCCGCCGGGCCGGACGCCGAGCAGCACCATCCACCAGGAGCCGTCGGGGCCTTGGACCAGGTCGGCGTGCCCGGTGTTCTGGACGGGGTGATCGGTGCCGCGATGGGTGAGGACCGGGTTGGCCGGGCACGGCTCGAACGGGCCGCCCGGCGTACGGCTGCGGGCGATCGACACGCCGTGGCCGCGTTCGGTGCCGCCCTCGGCGATGAGCAGGTACCAGTAGTCGCCGATCCGGTACAGGTGCGGCGCCTCCGGGGCCTTGGCGCCGGGTGCGCCGGACCAGAGCTTGTGCGGTGTTCCGTACGTCTGCCCGGTGGACGGGTCGAGACGGACCTGCGAGACCCCGGCGACCGTGCACCAGCAGGTGCCGTCCTCGTCCCAGACCAGATCGGGATCGATACCGGGGACACCCGGCGCCCAGACGGGGTCCGACCACGGTCCGGCGGGGTCGGTGGCCGTGACGATCAGGTTTCCGCCGCCCTCGCTGCAGTTGGTGACGATCAGCCAGAAGCGGCCGTCGTGGTGGCGCAGGGTGGGGGCGTAGATCCCGCCGGAGGACGGCATGGAGGCGGGCAGGCGCAGTTGTTCCGGCCGGTCCAGGACATTGCCGATCTGCGTCCAGTGCACCAGGTCACGGCTGTGGAAGAGGGGCACCCCGGGGAAGTACTCGAAGCTGGAGCAGGCCAGGTAGTAGTCGTCGCCGACGCGGCAGACGCTGGGGTCGGGGTGGAAGCCGGGGATCACGGGGTTCGCGGGGTGGGCGACGCGTCCGTCCGGCTGGCTCAGAGGGGGCACCCGAGAGGTCCTCTCGTCGATTCGTGCTGGGGGCGTGGGGTGGTTCAGGAAGCGCCGGCGTCCGTGGGGGTGATGCGGAGCAGGACGGCGGACGGCGCGGTGGGCAGGGTCAGGCTCAGCTCGGCCGTGCCTGGCGTCCAGGCGGAAACGGCCCGGCTGACCGAGGGGTAGAGCAGGTCGACACGGGCGGCGGTGTCCCGCAGGTGGGGCAGGTGAAGCGCCGCAGAGGCGTCGGCGCCGGGTCGGCGCCAGACGGTGAGGTAGGTGGTGGCGGGAGTGCGCAGGGCCAGGGCGATCCAGGGGTCCTCCCAGGCGGGAAGACCCAGTGGCCAGGACGGCACGGCGTGCGGCAGGTCGGCTCGGATGGCCTTGTACGCCGCTACCGCCTCGTGGACCAAGGCACGGGCCTCCGGGGCGAGTTCGGCCATACGGCCGGAGAGATGGATCCGGCCGAGGATCGCGCTCGCCATGGTGAAGGCCACCTCGTCGAGGGAGTCCTCCGGCTGGGGGTACGCCCAGACGGCACCCTGTTCGGGGGTGACGGCGGTGGGCGCGGACGCCGCGATGGGCGCGTAGAGGTGGAGGTTCTGCTGGTCGCTCGTGGACTGCAGCTGCATCCGGGACAGCAGGGCGTGGTCCCAGCGCATGCCGCCGGAGGAGCAGTTCTCCACCACCAGGTGCGGATAGCGGTCCAGGATGCCGTCGAGCCAGTCGAGGTGCGCCCGGTTGTGGCCGAGCAGGCCGGCGCCCGGGGCCTCGCCGGGGTGGGCGCTGGTGCCGGAGCCGGGGTCGATGTTGTGGTCGAGCTTGAGGTAGCCGACGCCCCACTCGCCGACCAGGCGGTCCACGACCTGGTCCAGGTGGGCGCGGGCGGCGGGGTGGCGCAGGTCCAGGTGGTGCCGGCCGGCCTCCGTGACGCGGACGCCGTCGCGGCGGAAGAACGCCTCATCGGGCAGGGACTTGGCCATGGGACTGCGTACGCCGATCACCTCCGGCTCCAGCCACAGGCCGGGCACCATGCCGCGTTCCCGGATGCGGTCCAGCACCTCGTGGATGCCGCGTTCCCCGGGGAACCGGGAGTCCGCGGGCTCCCAGGCGCCGACGCTGTCCCACCAGCCGCCGTTGTCGCCGTCGTACCAGCCGGCGTCGATCACGAAGTATTCCGCGCCCGCGTCGGCCGCCGCGTCGATGAGCGGCAGCAGTTTCTCGGTGGTGGGGTCGCCCATCAGGCAGTTCATGTAGTCGTTGAAGACGACGGGCAGGCGCTGGTGGTCGGCGTGCGGGCGGCGCTGTACGCGGCGGTAGCGGGTCAGCGCGGCGAACGCGGCGTCGGGGCCGCCGTCCGCGCTGAAGGACAACGCGACGGGTACGGTGCGGAAGACGGCGCCGGGTTCCAGGGGGTGCCGCCAGCCGTGGTGGGTGTCGGTGGGGCCGAACAGCGCCGCGTAGGCCGCGTTGTCCCGCTCTTCGCACTCCCAGCGCCAGCCCCCGCCGTTGTGCTCGATCTGCCACACCCAGGTGCGGCCGGTGATCCGGTCCGTCAGGCCGCCCATGGGGAGGCGCCCGCAACTGGACCAGGTGCCCTGCCCGTTCAGGGCGAAGCCCGCTCGGCCGTGCCCGTAGCTCACGCGTCCGATGAGGGACGGTGTGGTCAGGCGCATCGGCTGTCGCTGCCAGCGGCATTCGGCGAGCCAGTCGTTCTCCGCCCACAGCAGGTCCGCGGCGTCGATGGCCGCCGGGGCCCGCGGGGTGAGGCACCCCACCACGAGCGAGCTGACCGACTCCAGGTGCAGCGTGGTCCGCCCTTCGTTGCGCAGGGTCACCTCGCTGCGGAGCACGGGGATGCCGTCCGGTGATCGGTAGGTCACCTCCGCGACCAGTCCGGTTTCCGGATCGTGGAGGTGCACGGTCAGTGTGTGCCAGTCGCCGTCGCGGGTCGCCCGGTGGGTCCGGTGGCGCAGCCGCCCGCCGAGATCGGTGCCCACGAGGCGGTTGCCCGACCAGCCACGGCCGTGACCCGCGGCCGTCACCTCCACCAGGGGCAGGGACGCACCGGGGATGCGCTGCGCTTCGCCGGGCAGCCCGAGATGCGTGAGGCGCGGGCTGCCGTCGGCATCGAGGACGATCTCGAGGTGAAGGGCCTCGTGCCCCCAGTGGAAGGTCCCTTGTTCCTTGGACATGTCGTCCCTTTCGGCGGCTGTCGAAGCGCTTCACTGCCAGGCGCAAGGTAACGGACAATTTTCATATGGAACAAGGGGTCCTACAGCGATGCGCAAGCTATTGCTTGGTCCGTTGACGCCCGTCGGGGTGAATGGCAGAGTCGAAGCGCTTCGATGAAGGCAATCCTTCAAGCCTGGGGGCGCGGGTCATCCGGCCGTCAGAGTGGTCCACTTCTGGTTGGAGCCGCCGTGGCAGTCCCACAGCTGGAGCTGCGTGCCGTCGGCCGTGGAGGAGCCCGGAACGTCGAGGCAGCGGCCGGAGGCCGGGTTGCGGTAGCCGCCGTTGTAGGGCTGCCAGACCTGATTGGAACCGCCGTTGCAGGTCCAGGTCTGCACCTTGGTGCCGTTCGCGGTGCCCCGGCCGGCGGCGTCGAGGCACTTGCCCATGGAGCGCAGAGTGCCGTCGGTGTAGGCGGACCAGAGCTGGTTGGCGGTGTCGCTGCAGCCCCAGGTCTGGACGGCGGTCCCGTCGGCGGTGCCGGCGCCGTTGACGTCCAGGCACTTGCCGGCGATGCCGGAGGACACGCGTGCGGGGGCGGGAGCGGGGTTCCTCAGCCACCCGGCGCCGTCCGCGGCCTGGATGCCGCGGTGGAAGGCGTCGGCCATCTTTTGGTACCCCGCGTCGTTGGGATGCAGGGTGTCGGCCAGGTCGGCCGTGGTCAGACTGCTCATGTCCACGTGTGCGACGTGCTTGCCCGCGGCCTGTGCCTCGCTCACGATGCGGGGGATGGCCTGGTTGTACGCGGCACGGTACTGCTCCTCCGAGCCGCTGGTGGACACGACCAGGGAGGCCACGAGGACGGTCGCGTCGGGGGCGGCGGCGGTGATCTGGTCGACCAGCGACTTCAGCCGGGCGGCGGCGGTGGAGACCTGGTAGCTCTCGTTGAGGTCGTTGGTGCCGATCTCCAGCGTCACGACGTTGGGCCGGTAGCGGGTCAGCGAGGCGTCGGCGAGTGCGGCGATCTGGTGGATCTTGTATCCGGAATGGCCTTCGTTGTCGGGGTCGGACATCGAACCGCCCCGCAACGTGCCGACGAAGTCCACCGGATGGCCGTCTGCCGCGAGCCGGTTCCACAACGGAGCCCGGTAGCCGTTGCCCGTACTGCTTCCCACGCCCCATGTGATCGAGTCGCCCAACGGCATGACCCGCAAGGGCGTGTTCGGGGCGGCGGAGGCAGGGGTCGCACCGGCCGCCGTCAGCCCGAGGGCGGCAGTGACAAGCGTGAGCAGAGGGAGAAGCCAAGGCTTTCTCATGCAGGTGTCCTCTTCTGTGAGTGACTGCTCAGTCCTGGCCGGCCCCTGGAGCGCACTCGTACAGATATCACGCACTATCGCTGTCTGGACATCCCATGGATGAGGGGAATTCGGAGAGCAGTGGCACAAGGGCGGGTTCTGCCCGGTTTCGTCCCAACACCGCTGATTCAACGGCCTGTTCGGCACTCTCTCCCTCTCCGTCGCCGACTCGTTAACATCCCATGTCTGGGAGCGGCTGGGATTCGGCGAGGCTCTGCGCGCACCAGATCGTCTTGCCGTCGGGGGTGTGCCGGGTGCCCCACCCCTGGGTGAGCTGGGCGACAAGCAGCAGGCCCCGGCCGCCTTCGTCGAAGGCGCGCGCCCGGCGCAGGTGCGGGGCGGTGTTGCTGGCGTCGGAGACCTCGCAGATCAGGGAGGAGTCGCGAATCAGCCGCAGCCTGATCGGCGGCTCGCCGTATCTGATGGCGTTGGTCACCAGCTCGCTGACCACCAGTTCGGTGACGAACGATGTCTCCTCCAGGCCCCAGGTGTCCAGCTGGTCGAGGGCGAACTTCCTGGCGCGCGGCACCTCTGCGGGGTCCGGTACGACGTCCCAGTCGGCGACATGCTGGGGATCGAGCGCGTGAGTGCGAGCGAGCAGCAGGGCGGCGTCGTCGGTGCGGCGCTCGGGAAGGATGGCGTCCATCACCGTGTCGCAGAGGCCCTCCAGCGAGGGGACCGCATGGTTGAGGACCCGCAGCAGTTCGGTGATGCCCTGGTCGACGTCGCGCTCCCGGCTCCCCACCAGCCCGTCGGTGAAGAGGGCGAGCAGGCTGCCCTCGGGCAGCTCGAGTTCGGTGGCCTCGAACGGCAGTCCGCCGATGCCGAGCGGTGGTCCCGGCTGGGCGCGCGCCGGGGTCCTGGTGCCGTCCGGGGAGATGATCAACGGCAGCGGATGACCCGCGCTCGCCATCGTGAAGCGGCGGGAGACCGGGTCGTAGACGGTGTAAAGGCAGGTGGCCCCGAATTCGCCGGTCGGCTGGAAGCGGCCGGCGGGCTGGAGGTCGCTGGCGAGGTGGATGACCAGGTCGTCCAGGTGGGTCAGCAACTCGTCCGGTGGCAGGTCCACGTCGGCGAGCGTGCGGACCGCCGTGCGCAGCCGGCCCATGCTGGCCGAGGCGTGCAGGCCGTGACCGACCACGTCGCCCACGACCAGGGCGACCCGGGCACCGGAGAGCGGAATGACGTCGAACCAGTCACCACCCACTTCCGCGCCGGTCCCGGCGGGCAGGTAGCGGGACGCCACCTCGAGCGCCTCCTGGCTCGGCAACTGCTGCAGCAGCAGACTGCGCTGCAGGGTCAGCGCGGTCGTGCGCTCGCGCGAGTACCGGCGGGCGTTGTCGATGGCGACGGCTGCCTTGGCGGTCAGCTCTTCGGCGAGGATCAGGTCGTCGGCGGTGAAGGCCTCGGGCCGGTCACTGCGGGAGAACGCGACGACGCCGAGCAGCGCGCCGCGGGCCCGGAGCGGCACGGTGATCCGGCCGGTCAGCCCGTCCGCGGCGAGGGACTCGTCGATCAACGGGTTGCCCGGCGGCCAGTGGGCCGGGTCGGCGGCGAGCCCGGGCCCGAAGGCCCATTCGCCGCCGGGGCCGGGCTCGGCCGCGAGCTGAACCGTGGACCTGCCGGTGGCAATGCAGCGGGTGGCGACCGAACCGGGAGCGTGACTGACCGGCATCGGGTGCCCGGGAGCCCGGTCGGTGTCATGCTTCGCGCCGTGCTCGGCGGCACGGCTGAGCGTGATGGCTTCGCCGGAGGCGGGGGCGGGGGAAAGAGGCGGTTCCTCTCCGCGCAGCACCTCGTCGAAGAGATCTACGGTGACGAAGTCGACGAACCTCGGCACGGAGGTCCTGGCCAGTTCCTGTGCGGTGCCGATCACGTCGAGTGTCCGGCCGATGCCGCGGCTGGCCTCGTTGAGCATGAGCAGGCGCTGCCTGGCCCAGTACTCCGCGCTCATGTCGAATCCCCAGTTGGCGACCGCGCGGACCCTGCCCTCGGCATCCCGGACGGGCCAGATGCTGGTGGCCCAGGCGTTGGCGTAGTTACTGCCGAGCGGCCGGAAGACGGTGATGAGACGTGCGGGCTCGCCCGTCCTCGCCACCTCGGCGAGCTGGTCGGTGTAGGGCTTGTCGTCCCTTTCGGGGAACAGCTCGCGATCGAATTCGGGAAACAGCTCGCGGTACTTCTTACCGAGCACCTGCTCCTCGGAGTGCGCGATCACCCGGCCCGAGGAGGCGTTGATCCACAGAAACCGCAGCTCAGAGTCGTAGACGCCCAGAGCGAAGGGGCTCTGCTCGAAGGCCAGGTCGGCGATCACCGGGCGGCGTTCCCAGCGCTGGACGGTCACCGTACGGCCCAGCGCCCGGCCGTCGGCGCCGAACAGCGGGTGAGCCGACACCAGCGCGTCCACCGTGGATCCGTCCAGGTGGCGCAGGGGGATGAGCACCGGGGGGTCGGGGCCGCTGCCGGAGCTCTCGGGGAAGCCGGGCGGCGGGGGAGCGGCCAGCAGGTCGGTCACGGGGCGCCCGACGACGTCCTCCGCCGTCCAGCCCAGCAGCAGCCGCCCGCTCTCGCTCCAGCCGCTCACCACACCGTCCGGGCCCACCACGAGCGCGGCAGTGCGGGCGTCCTGCTCGCCGGCCATGTCCACGCGCCTCGCCTCCGTCCGGACAGCCGGGCCCGTCAGGGCTGGTTTCAGCCGCAGCTTCCAGCCTAGGTCGGCTCCTGCTCCACGGCGCCCCGACCGGTACGTACCTGACCGGCGGGGGCCGAGTAGTGCCGATGGCAGCCGAGAAGCCGAGGCGACGGCGGGCTCCGCCGGCTACAGCGCGGTGAAGGTCCACAGCAGGTTGGTGCTGCTGCCGTAGGTCCACTGCTTGGTGGTGGAGCCCGAGGCGACGCTGCCGCCGCCGTCCAGGACCAGGCCGGTCGTGCGGTTGGCGATCGAATAGCGGCCGCCGCCCCGGTGGGTGATGGACCACTGCTGGTTGGTGCCGCCGTTCCAGGCGGCCTGCCGGGCGGCGGATCCGTCGGCGGTGGCGCCCCAGCCGTCGGCGACCATGTTGTTCGTGCGGTTGACCAGCCTGTAGTAGCCGCCTCCGACAGCCTCCGCATGCCACTGCAGGTTCGAACTGCCGTCCCAGGTCCACTGCTTGAGGTCGGAGCCGGAGGCCACGTTGCCGCCGCTGTCCAGGGCCAGCCCGTTGGTGGCGTTGGTGATCCGGAAGTACGTCGCCGGGTCGAACCGGACCCTCAGTGAGGTGATCTGGTCGTTGTTGCCGGTGGCCCTGAGGTCGGGGTTGTCGGCGGCGAAGGTCCAGGAAGTACCGGTGAAGTCGTCCCCGGAGTAGCCGATCACCTGGTACCCGGGGGCGGGCCGGAGGGAGGAGAGGGTGCGCGGGCCCAGGCCGGCCGCTGACAGGTCGGCCGCGGTGTGGTCGCCGACGGCGAGGACCGCGGAGCCGCCTGTGTAGTTGACGTCCGTGAAGGCGACGGCGCCGGCGAGCGGCCGCAGGCCGGGGATCGTGCCGGAGAAGTCGAGCTTCAGGACGTAGGCGTTGGCGCTGTACGGCGCCGAGGACGGCAGGGTGACCCTGAGGCCGGAGGCACTTTGGGCCGGCGTGGGCAGGTCGATGTACGTGCCGGCGGTGGTGCCGAGGAGCTTCACCGAGGTCAGCGAGGAGAGATTGATCCGGTCCGAGCCGAGCGTCTTGATCGTCAGCGAGCTGCCGGGCCAGCCCAGGACGGTGGCGTACAGGACGTCGTTCGCCTTGTTGCGGGTGAAGCGGATGTCCTGCGGCGTGCCTGCGTGCGGGGTGGTGAACGAGCCGCCGCCCATTTTCGTCGGGCCTTCGCCGTACGCGGTCCAGGCGCGGGTCGCGTACACCGACTCGCCGAAGCGCTTCAGGTGGTCGCCGATGGCGAGCAGGATGTCCTTCTGCGCCTGGGGGATGGTGCCGTCGGCCATCGGTGCGATGTTCAGCAGCACGTTGCCGTTCTTGCTGACCCGGTCGATGAACGAGTGCAGCATCTGCTGGGTGGTGTAGTAGCCGATGCCCTGCGTGTAGCACCAGCTGCTGCTGGAGATGCTGTCGTCGGTCAGCCAGTACGGCGTGGTGAGATCGGCCGGGCCGCCGCGTTCGTAGTCGAAGACCTCGCCCTTGCCGTTCATGCCGTCCTTGTAGGTGGCGACGACTTCACGGCCCCAGCTGTTGGCCTGGTTGTAGTAGTACGCCAGGAAGTTCAGGCGCTGTTTCTCGTCGACGGCGTCCAGATTGAAGTCCTGCCACAGGATGTCGGGCCGGGCGCGGTCGATGACCTCCTTGAGCTTGTCGAACCAGAGCCGGTTCTGTGCGGCCGGCCCCAACTGTCCGTAGAGCTTCTTGAGGCTGGGGTCCGTCTGGGCGGGGACGTACTCGTAGAAGCCGGTGAAGTTGTACGCGTGGTGCATGGCCACCAGCAGCTTCAGGCCCTTGGCGCGGATGGCCGTGGAGAACAGCCGCAGCAGGTCGAGGCCAGGGCCCTTGTTCACCGAGTTCCACTCGTTGACCTGGCTGTCCCACATGGAGAAGCCGTCATGGTGCTCGGCGACCGGGCCGGCGAACCTGGCGCCGGCGTCGACGAACAACTGCACCCACTCGTCGGGGTCGAACTTCCCGCCGGCCGACTTCAGCTTCGGCGCGAACTTCACGGCGTTGCCCGCCAGGTCCTTCGCTCCGTTGATGAAGTTGTGGTACGGCCATGCCGACGGCTGACCGTAGGTCGCGATGTGGTGCCGGTTGGCGTTGCTCCCTGCCTCGTGCATGTTGCGCGGGTACCACTCGTTGTCGAAGGCGGGGACGCTGAAGACGCCCCAGTGGAAGTAGATCCCGAACTTCGCGTCCTGGAACCACTCCGGCGCCGGCGGGTGCTGGTCGACCGAGTCCCAGTCGGGCGTGTACGTGCTGGGCGCCGCCTCGGCGACACCGGCAGTGAACACATCACCGGCGACGGCCGCCGCGGCCACGCAGGTTGCGGAGGCCACGAACTGGCGTCTGTTGATCGAGCTCGACATGGACACATCCCTGATGCGGAAGGGGCAGGGGGAATGCAGGGCCACGCATGAAGGTCGGTCATGTCGCCATGGGATGTCAACCAGCGTGCACGGATGAAAGTGGCCATTGCTTCAGGTGAGTTGACTGGTTTGCGTTGATATTGCGGATATTTCGATCACCAGACATGGCATGTCTTGGAGTGCTTCATATCTGGGTGATCGCCGTCCCGCACCCGCGTCCCAGTATCATCAGCGTCACGCTGATCAGGTCGGACGTGCTCACGGGCACGGTGGGGGGAGGGGCGAGCGGTGTCTCTGACGGACAAGGCCATCGAGCAGATCCGTGAGCTGATCCGGACCGGTGCCCTGCCGCCGGGCTCGAAGCTCCCACCGGAGCCGGACCTGGCAGCCCAGCTGGGACTGTCCCGCAACCTCGCCCGCGAAGCGGTCAAGGCGCTGGCCGTCGCACGGGTCCTGGAAGTCAGGCGGGGCGACGGCACGTACGTGACCAGCCTCCAGCCGAGGCTGCTGCTGGAGGGTCTCGGCGGCGCGGTGGAACTCCTGCAGGGTGACGCGGTCGCCCTGCAGGACCTCATGGAGGTGCGACGGCTCCTCGAACCGATGGCCACGGCGCTGGCCGCCACCCGGATCTCCGACGCCCAGCTGGCCGAGGTGAAGCGGCACCTGGACGCCATGCGCGAGGCCCGCGACGACGTGGAACAGCTCAACGCACACGACGCCGCCTTCCACCGCGCCGTCGTCTCGGCCACGGGCAACGAGAGCCTCCTGACCCTCCTGGAAGGGATCTCCGGCCGCACCCTGCGCGCCCGCATCTGGCGCGGCCTGGTCGACGACAAGGCCGCGGGCCGCACGCTCGCCGAGCACGAGGCGATCTTCAACGCTCTGTCCACCCGTGACGCCGCCCTCAGCCAGGCCGCCGCGCTGCTCCATGTGAGCAACACCGAGCAGTGGCTCAGGGAACACCTGCGCTCCGGCGAGTCCCTCTCCGTCGCAGGGGCAGAGCGAAGCTGACGAGCAGGCAGTCCAGGAACATGGGATGTATTGGCAGGTGTCGAGGAGATCTTGTTCAGGTGAGAGGTGTGGATCCCAGCCTTTCGCAGGAGTTGTGGCTCCCTCTCTGATTTCCGAGACGTTGGTCATGGGATGTATTACCTCGGGTAGCTATTGACGAGGGCATGTCGCTTCGACAGCCTGGCCGCCGACCCCCTGGCCCGGCGAAGGAGAGACGGATGAAGGGCATGCTCAGGGCATGCGGGAGACGTACGGGAGTGCTCGCGGCGGTGACCGCCTTGATGGCGGCGCTCCTGAGCGGACTTGGTGCCGCTGGGACGGCGCAGGCGGCCACGGTGGATACGAACGGCTGGTACGTGCTGGTCAATCGGGGCAGTGGCAAGGCACTCGACGTGTCGGGAGGGAGTACTGCCGACGGGGCGGCCCTGTCGCAGTGGACCCGCCACGACGGCGCCAACCAGCGGTTCCAGTTCGTCGACTCGGGTGGCGGCTACTACCGGTTGAAGGCGCAGCATTCGGGCAAGGTCCTGGACGTCTACAACTTATCCGGTGCCGATCATGCGGACATCGTGCAGTGGGGTGATGCGGGCGGCGCCCACCAGCAGTTCCGGCTGGCCGATTCCCCGGACGGTCATGTCCGGCTGATCAACCGCAACAGCGGCAAGGCCGTCGAGGTCCAGAACGCCTCAACCGCCGACGGTGCCAAGGTCGTGCAGTTCACCGACTGGGGCGGGGCCAACCAGCAGTGGCGACTGGTCCGCGTCGACAGCGGCAGCGGCGCACTGCCGTCGACGTTCCGGTGGTCCTCCAGCGGCGTCCTGGCCGGTCCGAAGCCGGACGCGCAGCACCCGGACGTGGCGGCGATCAAGGACTTCTCCATCGTGCGGTACAACAACCAGTGGCTGACCTTCGCGACCACGGCCGGCCCTACCTCCCACTGGGGTCTGGCGCAGTTCAGCTTCAGCGACTGGTCACAGGCAGCCTCCGCACCGCACACCTACCTCGACACCTCTCCCATGGGCCCCGGCTACCGGGCCGCGCCCCAGGTGTTCTACTTCGCGCCGCAGAACCTCTGGTACATGGTCTACCAGACCGGTCCGCCCACCTACTCCACCAGCGCCAACCCGGCCGACCCGCGCTCATGGTCCGCGCCGCGCCTCTTCATGTCCGAGGAGCCACAGATCGTCAAGGACAACAAGGGCAAAGGCACTTGGATCGACTTCTGGGTCATCTGCGACACCACCGACTGCCACCTGTTCTTCAGTGACGACAACGGGCACATCTACCGCGCCCGGACCAGCCTGGCGAACTTCCCGAACGGCTTCGGGAACACGCAGATGGTGATGTCGGACACCAAGAACAACCTGTTCGAGGCGACCAACGTGTACAAGGTCACCGGCAGCGACCAGTACCTGCTCCTCCAGGAGGCCATCAGCAACACGTCGGGTAGGCGCTACTTCCGCTCCTTCACCTCCACCAGCCTCACCGGCACTTGGACGCCGCTGGCCGCCACGGAGAACGAACCCTTCGCCGGCCGCAACAACGTCACCTTCCCCGGAGGTGCCTGGACCGAGGACATCAGCCACGGCGAGCTGGTCCGCGCCGGCAACGACCAGACCCTGCCCATCGATCCGTGCCGACTGCAGTACGTCTACCAGGGCGTGGATCCCAGAGCCGACGGGGCGGACTACATACGCCTGCCCTGGCGGATGGGCCTGCTCACCCAGACCAACTCCCCCTGCTGACCGTCCGAACCTCGGTCATCCCCGCGCCCCGCCGGGCAACTCACCCGGCGGGGCCGGCCCCCGGATTCCAGTGGGATCTCAGATACGGCTCAACATGGCCACCAGGTCCGTGGCGACGCCCCGGTCGATGGACGCGGGGACGGCCTGCACGCCCGGCCCGAGGGGCTGGTCCGTGGTCGTCGCGAGCGCGGCGAGGCTGCGGGCCTGGAGGGACATCACGGATAGGCCTTTCCGGTTTACTGTCGCCACCGTATCACAGAAATGGATAGGGCGATCCGATTGCTTGCCGAAGGGGGCGCGTCCTGGTGCGCGCGGTCGCGCAAGGGAGCCGCTCAGGGGCGGGGCGCGGCCTGCTCCCCCGAGCCCCGGACGATCAGCCGGGTGGGCACGGTGATGGTGCGCGCCCGGGAGCGGTCGCCGTCCAGGCGTGCCAGGGCGGTGGCCGCGGCGCTGCGGCCGAGTTCTTCGGGGTCCTGGGCGACGACGGTCAGGGCCGGTTCGAGTGCCTCGGCCAGTGCTACGTCGTCGAAGGCGACGACGGCTACGTCCTTGCGCTTGCTGCGCGCGAGTTCGGCGACGATGCCGAGCGCCATGATGTTGTTCCCGGCGAACAGGGCGGTGGGGGGATCGGCCAGTCCGAGGAGTTGAGCGGTCGCGGTCTCGGCACCTGGCTGGTCGTGGGTGTTGGCGACGAGCGCGCGGTCGTAGGGGATGTCGGCTTCTTGCAGGGCCGCGCGGTATCCGGCGAGGCGTTCGCGGCGGGTGTACAGCTTGATCGGCAGGTCGCCGACGAATCCGATGCGCCGGTGCCCGTGGGCGATGAGGTGGGCGACGCCTTCCTGGGCCCCGGCTCGGTTGGAGCTGACGATGCTGTCCGTGGGCAGACCGACTCCCGGGCGGTCGAGAAAGACGATGGGAAGCCCCGCCGTGCGGTGGGACTTGAGGTGGGAGTGGTCGGCGCCGACGGACGGCACGACGATCAGGATGCTGACGCGACGGGCGAGGAACTTGTCCGTCAGGGCGCGCTCGCGGTCGGGGTCGTCCGCGGACGAGCCCATGAGGAGGGTCAGTCCGCGTTCGCGGACCGTGTCCTCGATGGCGCGGGCCACCGCCCCGAAGAAGGGATTGCCGAGGTCGGGGATGACCAGTCCGATGGTGGTGTCCGGCCCGCCGACGCGCATGTTGCGTGCCATGAGGTTCGGCTGGAAGCCGAGCTTGGCCACTGCGGCGAGTACTTGTTCCCGGGTCTCGGCGGAGACGGGTCCGTCCTCGTTGAGGACGCGGGAGACTGTCTTGGCGCTGACGCCGACTTCTCGTGCGACATCGGCAAGGGTGGGGCGGCGGCTCGCTGCCATGGAGGAAACCGTCTCCTGAGTGCTCCCGGGTTCCGGCCGCGGCCTCGGCCGGAACGTGCGAGAGCGGGGTTGAGCTGTCAAGTGGCCTGGACTCCGGCGGCTTTCGCTGCCGCGGAATCCGCTACGACAGTATCTCCGGCCGCGTCGACGGTGAGCGCGCCGGTCATGATGGCGACGACCTCGGCCATGGAGTAGTCGGAGGGCTTGATCACGGCGGCGCGCCGGCCCAGCCGGTGGACGTGGATCCGGTCCGCGATCTCGAAGACGTGCGGCATGTTGTGGCTGATCAGGACGACCGGCATGCCCTTGTCGCGGACGCGGCGGATGAGGTCGAGGACCTGTCCGGACTCCTTGACGCCGAGGGCGGCGGTGGGCTCGTCCATGACCACGACACTGCGGGCCCAGGCGACAGAACGGGCGACCGCGACGGCCTGCCGCTGCCCGCCCGAAAGCGTCTCCACCGACTGCGTGAGCGAGCGCAGACCGATCTTCAGATCGGCCATGTGCTCGGCGGCCTCCTGACGCATGCGCTTCTTGTCCAGCATGCGGAACACACTGCCGAGCACACCGGGACGGCGGAGCTCGCGCCCGAGGAACATGTTCGAGGCGATGTCCATGGAGGCGGCCACGGCGAGGTCCTGATAGACCGTCTCGATCCCGTGGGCGCGGGCACTCTGCGGACCGGAGAAAGTGATGGGCTCGCCGTTGAGGCGTATCTCGCCCGAGTCAGGGGTCACAGCACCCGTAAGTGCCTTGATCAGACTGGTCTTGCCGGCCCCGTTGTCGCCGATGACCGCGAGGACTTCGCCGGGCATCAGGTCGAAGTCGGCGCCGTCGATGGCGGTGACATGGCCGTAGCGCTTGACCAGACCGCGGGCCTGCAGCACGGGGGTGGGGGAGGTCATCGGGCCTTCTTCCGGGAGATCTGGTCGACGGTCACCGCGAGGATCACCAGGACGCCGGTGATCAGGGTCTGGTAGATGGAGGCGACGCCCATCAGTTGCAGGCCGTTGCGGAAGACGCCGACGATGAGGACGCCGATGAAGGTGCCCAGGACCGAACCGCGTCCGCCGAAGAGGCTGGTGCCGCCGAGCACCACGGCGGTGATGCTGTCGAGGTTGTCGGTCTGCCCGGCCTGCGGGTCACCGACTCCGGTGCGCGAGATGAGCAGCAGGGCCGCGATGCCGTACATCAGGCCGGCCACGGTGTAGACGCCGATGGTCAGCCGGGAGGTGCGGATGCCGTTCAGCCGCGCCGCTTCCGGGCTGTTGCCCAGGGCGTAGACGTGCCGGCCCCAGCTGGTGCTGCTCAGGGCGTACGCGAAGAGGAGGAACAGGGCGATGGTGACCAGCGAGCCGTAGGTGATGTCGGTGCGGCCGAGCGGGAAGGTCTCTCCGAGCGCTGTCAGCGGGCCCGGCAGGCTCGTGACGGTCTGCTCCTCGGAGTAGATGTGGGTCAGCGCGAACGCCACGTTGAGCATGCCAAGGGTGACGATGAACGGCGGGAGAGGGATCCTCTGCACCAGCGCGCCGTTGAGCAGGCCGAAGCCGCCACAGACGACCAGGCCCAACGCGATCGCGGCGAGCGGTGGCAGGGAGCCCTCGGCCGCCATCTTGGCGATCACGATGCTGCCGAACGCCATGACCGCTCCGCAGGACAGGTCGATGCCCGCGGTGAGGATGATCAGCGTCTGGCCGATGGCGAGGGTGCCGACGACCATGACCTGCTGCACGATCAGCGAGAAGTTCCCGCCGGTGAGGAACTGGTCGGTCGAGATGGAGAAGAAGACACAGGCCAGGAGGAGGGCGACGAGCGGTCCGGTGGTCGGTTGCGTGAGCAGTCTGCGGACCGTGGTCGGTGCTTTGAGCTCGGCGTACGGCGAGGACGTGGACGGTGGCGTGGACGTGGCAGTCATGCGAGGTCCTTGTCGGAAGACAGAAGCCCTTGCCGGTCCTTGTCGGACGGGAAGGTCAGTCCTGGTCGGACGGCAAGAGGACGAGGGGGCGGCCGTTCCCGGTCGGGGAGGAGGGACCGGCCGCCCCGCTGAGGGGTGTCGAACGGTGGCGGCTGGGAGTCGGCGGCCTAGCCCCAGCAGTTCTCCAGGCCGTAGGCGGTGTCCTTGGACGTGATCCCGTCCTGCGCCTTGTCGGTGATCAGCGTGACACCGGTGTCGGTGTAACCGGACGCCTTCTTGCCGTCCTTGGCGTACGTAGCGACGGCCTTGACGCCCTCGGCGGCCATCTTCAACGGGTACTGCTGCGAAGTCGCGGCGATCTTGCCGTCCTTGACGGCCTGGGTGCCCGTGCAGCCGCCGTCGACGGAGACGATCAGCACGTCCTTCTCCCGGCCCTTGGCCTTCAGCGCGGTGTACGCGCCCAGCGCGGCCGGTTCGTTGATCGTGTAGACGACGTTGATGCCGGGTTCCTTCTGGAGGCAGTTCTCCATCGCCGTCTGGCCCTTGGACTGGTCGCCGCCGGTGTCCTGAGCGCAGGCGACGTCCTTGTCGGTGGCGCCGAAGCCCTTGAGGAAACCGTTGTGCCGCTGAACGCCGACGGACACACCCGGCGCGAGGTCGAGGGCGGCTATCTTCGCGGTCTTGCCCTTCATGGCGGCCTTGGCGTACTCGCCGATCAGCTCGCCGGCCTTGAGGTTGTCGGTGGCGAAGAGGGCGTCGACCGCGCTTTCCGGCTCGGTCGGGGTGTCCAGGGCGATGACCAGAACACCCTTGGCCTTGGCCTTCTCGATCGCCGGCACGATCGCCTTGGAGTCGCTCGGGGTGATCAGGATGCCCTTCACCCCGGAGGCGACCATGTTCTCGACGGCGGTGACCTGCCCGGCGTTGTCCCCGTCGAACTTGCCCGCCGCGGTGACGAGTTGGACGCCGTTCTCCTTGGCGGCCTTCTCCGCGCCCTCCTTCATCTTCACGAAGAACGGGTTGGTGTCGGTCTTGGTGATCAGACCGACCTTGACGCTGCCCGACCCGGCGTTCGCCGTGCCCGATCCGGATCCGGATCCACATGCGGTCAGGGTGAGGGCCGCGATGCCCGTGCACGCGGCGGCTCTGAGCACGGAGGAAGGCAGACGAGAGATACGTGACATGAACGACTCCTGCGGGATTGCGGACGAGCGGCCGGCATCGGGCGCATGCCGCCCGAGGTGTCATCGTTGACTCATGTCAGCGTTGACACTGCTTGGCGAGGATGATGGACTCCGCCTTCAGGCAACGTCAATGCCTTTCACTCGTCACAAATCGGCAACGCCGTGGCCGCCACCCGCCCGAACCGGTCCGGGGACTGCCCGTCATGTGCCCGTTTCGCCGACGCGTCCCAAGAGAAGAGCCGCCCATGTGCCCGCGTCAGATCACCGTCCTGGGGGAGTGCGTCGCCGACGCGTTCACCCAGTCCACAGGGGCCCGGAACGAACTCGCCCTGCGTGTCCTGCCAGGCGGCGGACCGGCCAACACGGCGGTGGCCCTGGCCCGGCTGGGCACTCCGGCCCGCTTCCTCGCACGGCTGTCCGGCGACGTGTTCGGCCGCCTCTTCCGGGCCCACCTGGAGGCCTCCGGCGTGGACCTGTCGCACGCCGTCGAGGCCGCCGAGCCCAGCACGCTGGCCGTGGCCGAGCTCGACGCCCAGGGGCAGGCCGTGTTCTCCTTCCACGCCCAGGCCACCGCGGACTGGCAGTGGACGAGCGCCGAACTGGCCGGAGTGGACCTGGCCGGCACCTCCTGCGTCCACACCGGGTCACTGGCCCTCGTCAAGGACCCCGGGGCAGGTGTGGTGGAGGACTTCCTGGCAGCGGCCGCGCCCCGGGCGACGATCAGCATCGATCCCAACGTCCGCCCCCTCCTGGTGCACCCCGAGGTCTACCGCGCCCGGCTGGCGCGCTGGTGCGGCCTCGCGGATGTGCTGCGGCTGAGCGAGGACGACCTGGATCTCCTGCTGCCGGGGACGCCGCCCGAGCAGGCGTGCGACACCTGGCATGCGGCGGGGGCGCGGCTCGTCGTGATCACGCGCGGCGCCGACGGCGCGCTGGCCTCACTCGACGGGGAACGGGTGCGGGTGCCCGCGGTGGCGACGCCGGTCGTCGACACGGTCGGCGCCGGGGACTCCTTCACCGCGGGACTGCTGCACCACCTCGGCACCCGAGGACTTCTCGGCGGCAGGCTGACGGACCTGCGTCTCGGCGAGGTCGAGGCGGCCTGCCTGTTCGCCGCCCAGGTCGCGGCCCTGACCTGCTCGGTCGCCGGCCCGAACCCGCCGTGGCAGGACCAGTCGGCGCAGCTCACGACGGACGAGGGCGTCGTCCGGCACCTCGACTCCACCCGCTGACTCTCACCCCACCTCTGAAAGGACAGGAAAACGATGACGAAAACCCTGCTCGCCGAGTTCACCGCCCGAGAGGGAGCGGAGGACGAAGTCGCCCGGCTGATCCGGGAGTACGCCCTGAAGGTGCGCGAAGAGGAAGGCAACCTGGCCTTCGACGTCTACACCAAGGCGGCCGCCCCGCGCGCCTACTGGATCTTCGAGGTCTACCGTGACGAGGACGCCTTCAAGGCGCACCTGGGCGCCCCGTACGGCGCGCCGTTCAATGCCGCCCTCACCCCGCTGATCGAGGAGGACGCCTCGGTCCTGACGTTCCTCGATCCGTTGGCCACGCATCCGTAGCGAGCGCTGGACACCGGCACGATCCTCGGGGCCACCGTCACCGCCAGATGGACTTCAGCTGCCACGCCCGCAGGTCGCTGAGGGTGGCGGTGCCGCCTTCGGTGAAGATTTCGATGCCGGTGCTGGAGGGGTCGGGGAAGATCTGGTCGGTGATCACTGCCTCGCCGTTGCCGCCGAAGACCTCGACGGACGACCAGTCGACCAGGATCCGCAGCTTGACCTTGCCGTTCTTGGGCTTCAGGGGTGCGGTCTGGACGCCGGGGAAGGTGCTGTTGAAGTCGCCGACGCCGGATCGGGTGCGGTCGACGTACAGCTCCTGGGTCGTGGTGTCGTAGCCGATGACGGTCTCCTCGCCTCCGGTGCCGGTACGCACCTTCAGGCCGAAGCGGTCCGCGTCCTTGAGGGAGAAAGTCGCCTCGATGTCGAGCGCCTTGCCCTTGGCCGCGGGACTGATCAAGGGCTTGGACGCGCTCGTGAGGGTGACGGCGGACGCCGCCGCCGGGTGCGTCTCCCGGAGGGACTCCAGGTTGCCCACCGGCTTGCTGGTCAGCCGGATCCGGCCGTCGACGGTGCGCAGGGCCATCTCCCTCGGAACGCTCTGCGCGCCGCGCCAGGGGGAGGTGGGGACGGACTGGCCGTAGTCCCAGTTGTTCATCCAGCCGATCATGTAGCGCTTGCCACCCGGCGCGCTCTCCCAGGACACAGCCGCGTAGTAGTCCTTGCCGTAGTCGGCCCAGTCGGCGCGCTGTACGACCGACTTGGCGGGCTTGTCAGCGGCGGTGAACTGGTCGGCCATGACGTGGCCCCAGCCGGCGGTGTTCATGTCGACCACCTGGATCTGCGCCTTCTTGCCGGCGTACGGGCGCATGTCGAAGGACGCCCAGTCCAGGGTCTCGCTGTCGGTGCCCGTCGCGCTGCGGACGACCTTGCCGTCGACGATCAGGTTGACGGACGTCTCCTGGGAGACGCGCTGGGCCTTGGTGTCGGACAGCATGATGTGGTCGATGTTGAGGTGGCCCCAGCCGCCGGTGTTGTCGTCGACGATCCTGAGATGCGCCTGCTTGCCGGCGAGGTCGCCGACGTCCCAGGAGGCCCAGTTGAGTGCCTCGGCGTCCTTACCGGTGGCGCTGCGGACGACCTGGCCGTCCACGACGAGCTCGACGGCGGTCGGGTTGTCGGAGCCGGCCGGGTGGTTGCCGCCGCCGATGAGGAAGTTGATGTGCTTCTTGTCGATGGTGAACTCGGGCGACGTGAGGGTGCCGGTGGTCGAGTCGCCGTTCCGGAAGGTGTTGACCAGGCCAGTGCCCAGGAATCCGGAGACGTCCTGCTGACTGGGGAGGGTGCCGGTGGCCGGTGCGGTGCCGAAGGCATCCCCGGTGGTCGTCCAGTCGCCGTAGGTTCCGCCTTCGAAGTCGGCGAGGACCCTGCCCTCGGGCGGGGGCCCCTGTTCCATGACGGTTCCGGGCTCGTGCGGGTGCCGCCCGCCGCCGATCTTGAAGTTCAGGTAGGGGTTGTCGACGGTGAAGGAGGGGGAGGTGAGGGTGCCGGTGGCGCCGTCACCGCCGTGGAAACTGTTGGCGAGGCCCTTGCCGTCGAAGCCGGTGACGGGCCCCTGCCCGTCCACCGCCCCGGCTGCCGGTCCGTGGCCGAACGCTGTGCCCGTGGCCGCCCACGTTCCGAAGCCGGTGCCCTCGAAGTCCTGCACGACCTTGCCGGTGGGCGGGGTGTACGAGTCCTTGTCGTCCGCGGTGAACTTCTTGCCGTCGAAGTCGCCGATGAAGTACTGGGCGGCCGAACCGCCCGCGATGCCACCGGGGTTGATGTTGACGACCAGGACCCACTTGATGTTGTCCTTGTCCCCGTCGACGGCGAGGGGGAACAGGTCGGGGCACTCCCACACGCCGCCCGTCGCGCCGGCCGGCCCGAACTCGCTCTGCAGCTTCCAGTCCTTGAGGTTCTTGGACGAGTAGAATTGCACCTTGTGCTCGGCGGACAGCGACACCGTCATCAGCCAGCTCTGGGTCGGCGCGTACCACTGCACCTTCGGGTCACGGAAGTTGGTGGAACCGATGTCGATGACGGGATTGCCCTGGTACTTGGTCCAGGTGCGGCCGCGGTCGGTGCTGTAGGCGAGCGACTGGGCCTGCTTGCCGCCGTTCTTGTAGGCACTGGTGTAGATCGCCACCATGGGCGGGTTCTTCTTCGTGCCGAACCCGGTGGTGTTGTTCCAGTCGACGACCGCGCTGCCGGAGAACACCATCTCCTCGTCGTCGTGCGACAGGGCGAGCGGCAACTCCTCCCAGTGCACGAGGTCCTTGCTCACGGCGTGCCCCCAGGACATGTCGCCCCAGGTGTTCCCGTTCGGGTTGTACTGGTAGAAGAGGTGGTACTCGCCCTTGTAGTAGACGAGGCCGTTGGGGTCGTTCATCCAGTTCTTCTGCGGAGTGAAGTGGAATCGGGGCCTGTAGGTCTCGGTGTACGGCGGGGTGTCGGCCGCGACGGCCCGGGGGGCGAGCGGGGCTGCTGACAGGGCGCAGACGGTCGCCACCGCCGCCATCAATCGCATGCGGGCATGCCGGGATACGCGTGCAGAGCTCATGGTGTCTCCTTGTCCCGCGGGCCGTCCGCGCACCGGTTACTGCGGCCCCGGCGCGGGCGGACCGAAAAGTGACACTCTGGCCGACGCCGACGTCACGCAGCCGACCAGAGGTGTCAACGTTGACTTGTGTCAGCGATGACATCGAGTGCCCGATTATGAAGGGCAGCCCGGCCGGTGCGTCAACGGTGCGGGCGCGATTGTTTCCGTAGGCACGGGTTTCTACGCCGCGTATCCCATGGCCGGGATGACACCGTCAAGCGTTCGTTCGACGAACTCGCGGGTCCGGCGGTCGAATTGGCCATGGCCGATGGTCGCGGGGACGGTACTTCCGCGATCCCTGTCGCGCCGACCGACCGGACGCACCGTCAGGATGTCGCTCAGCCCGACAATGAACCGGGTCTCGATCGGAATCCGGTGGGTCTGCCATGGCGTTCAGCCAAGCCTCCGCACCGCGCCCGCGCAACGAAATGTCCCGCTCTCCCGATTCCGCCTGCCGGACGCGCCTGCCCGGCCCGCGGGGGTGCGGGTCCTGGCGCGGCGGGGGTGCCGGCCCGGGGCGTGGAGCGGGGCGGGCCGATTGCCTTGACCGAACGTCACACGGCCTGTGCCGGTACTGATAGACCCGGCCTATACGGGGCATCGATCTTTGGTCGTGGACCCCTGACCTGGGGCCCGGTTCACTGTGGCCCAGGCTGGCGCGTACCGATCGGGCCGGTGTCGCGCGATCAGGGAGGCTGCAATGACGCAAACCCCGGACAACGAACGAGCCGCGCTGTCCGACGGACCGGCCGAGCCCCCTTCACGAAGAGGCCTCGTACGCACGGGAATTGCGCACGAACAGCTCATGCAGGTCTCGCACGGCCCGGGGCACGGAGCCGGAATGGCGGCGCTGCAGGACCAGCAGCACCTCGGTCGCGTCCCCCGCGAGCGGCCGTACGGTGATCGCGCCCCGCCGCTCCAGGGGGTCGCCGGTGACGCTGAAGTCCGGCAGCACCGTCGCCCCCAGGCCCTCGGCGACCATCAGCTTGCCCATTTCCGCGCCGTCGGTGGAGTACGAGAAGGACGGTGTCCTGCCGCCGAGCAGACGGTGCACGAATCGGTGCATGACATAGCCGGACCGCATCACGACCAGCGGCTCGGCCAGGAGGCTGTCCACGTCCACCGCGTCCAGGGCCGCCAGCGGACTGTCCGGGCGCACGCACACCACGGGCCGGCCGCGCAGCAGCTCGGTGGTCTCGAAGCCGGGTGGCATGTCATCGCCCCCGAGGTAGTTCACCAGCCCCAGGTCGAACGCGCCCTCCAGCAGCCCGCGGTGGATCTCGGACTGCTGCGCGCCGACCAACTCGACCTGGGTGACCGGGTGCGAGGCCCGGAACTCCCGCACCGTCGGGATGACCAACGGGACGGTGGCCGTGTTGACCGTGCCGAGGCGGACCATGCGGCTGATGCGGTGCTGGTCGCCGGCCGCACCGCGCAGCCGGTCGACCGCGTCCAGCACGCTCATGATGTGCGGCAGCAGCTCCCGGCCCTCGTCGCTGATCTTCGCCCCGGACCGCTTGCGCTCCAGCAGGTCCACGCCGAGCTCGCGCTCCAGATTGCGCATGGTCTCGCTGAGCGCGGGCTGCGACAGGTGCAGTTCCTCGGCGGCGCGCCGCAGCGATCCCAACCGTGTGACGGCGGCGATGTATTCGAGCTGTTCGATACGCACCACAGGAGACTGCCGTCCGCCGCACACCGGGTTCAAGGGAATCCCTGTCACAACCTCGTGAATACCGACTCTCAGAATGTGGAATCACCTCCGGCCATTCTTGACCGGCCGGACTCCGCACTGGTTGGATCGATGACATGAAGCGACAGGACCTCACGCGGCGACGCCATGTCGACCTTGCGCGTGTCTCCAGCTCCTGCTGTCGCTGTCGAGCCTGAGCGCACCCGAGGGAAACCCTCGCACCCGCGCCGATCTCTCTCGTGAATTTCACTGCCGGCCGCTATCCATGGTGATTTCGGCTGTGCCGGAAGCGGCGTCCCCGCACGCCTGAATCCCGATCACCGCACTCTTTTCCCTGTCGCCACACGTGCTTTTTTCGTGTGCGCTTTTACCAGGAGCTCCCCATGCCCGTACCGCCCGGATCCGACCCCCTCCGCTTCGCCTACTGGGTGCCGAACGTCAGCGGCGGCCTGGTCACCAGCACCATCGAGCAGCGCACCGACTGGGGCTACGACTACAACCGCGAACTGGCCGTGCTCGCCGAGAACAACGGCTTCGACTACGCCCTCAGCCAGGTCCGCTACATGGCGAGCTACGGCGCCGAGTACCAGCACGAGTCGACCAGCTTCAGCCTCGCCCTCCTGCTCGCGACCCAGCGGCTGAAGGTCATCGCCGCCGTCCACCCCGGCCTGTGGCACCCGGGCGTGCTCGCGAAGCTGGGCGCCACCGCCGACCATCTCTCGCACGGCCGCTTCGCGGTCAACGTCGTCAGCGGCTGGTTCAAAGGCGAATTCACCGCCCTCGGCGAGCCCTGGCTGGAGCACGACGAACGTTACCGGCGCTCCGAGGAGTTCATCCGCGCCCTGCGGAAGATCTGGACCGAGGACCACGCCGAACTCGCCGGTGACTTCTACCGGTTGCGCGACTTCTCCCTGAAGCCCAAGCCCCTCAACACCCCCGAGCGCCCGCACCCGGAGATCTTCCAGGGCGGCAACTCCACCGCCGCCCGCGCCATGGCGGGCCGCGTCTCCGACTGGTACTTCAGCAACGGCAAGGACTTCGACGGCGTCACGGAGCAGATCGACGACGTGCGCGCCTCCGCCGCCCAAGCGGGCCGTACGGCGCCGAAGTTCGGCCTCAACGGCTTCCTCATCGCCCGTGACACCGAGGCCGAGGCCCGCGAGACGCTCCGCGAGATCGTCGCCAAGGCCGACACACCAGCCGTACACGGCTTCCGTGACGCCGTGCAGCAGGCCGGTGCGTCCACGGCGGACGGCAAGGGCATGTGGCAGGGCTCCGGCTTCGAGGACCTCGTCCAGTACAACGACGGCTTCCGCACGGGCCTGATCGGCACCCCCGAGCAGATCGCCGAGCGGATCGTCGCCTACAAGCGGCTCGGTGTGGACCTCTTCCTCCTCGGCTTCCTGCACTACCTGGAGGAGGTCGAGTACTTCGGCAAACGGGTCCTGCCCCTCGTGCGCGAACTGGAGGCCCAGGAGCCCGAGCCCGTCGCCGCCCACGCCTGACCGCTCTGGAAACGGCGAACTTCCCCACCCCACCCGGTACTTCTGAAAGGTCCTCACATGGCCACCGTCCTGTCCGTCTCCGGAAGCCCGTCCGCCACCTCCCGCACCGCCCGTCTCCTGCGCCACCTGGACGACCGGCTCACGGCCCAGGGACACGAGGTGATCCCGCTGGACGTCCGCACTCTCCCGCCCGAGGCCCTGCTGCGCGCCGACTTCGGCCACCCGGCGATCGTGGAGGCCACCGCCCTGTTCGAGCGTGCGGACGGGGTCGTGATCGGCACCCCCGTCTACAAGGCCGCCTACTCCGGCCTGCTGAAGTCGCTGCTGGATCTGCTCCCGCAGTACGCCCTGGCGGGCAAGACCGTCCTCCCGCTGGCCACCGGCGGCAGCACCGCCCACGTCCTGGCCATCGACTACGCCCTGCGCCCGGTGCTGAGCTCCCTGGGCGCCGCCCACATCACCCCGGGCTGGTTCACGCTCGACAAGGACATCACGGTGGGCGACGACGGAACGCTGGCCGTCGCACCGGGCGCCGCCGAGCCCCTGGCCCAGGTCATCGACCAGTTCTCGCTCGCTCTCGACGGCCGCCCGACACTGCTGGCGGCCACCGCGTGAGCCCCGTGACCGTGATCGCCGACGACGCCGAGGCTCTTGCCACCGCCGCCGGACTGGCCGCGGACTTCCGCAAGGACGCCGCCGAGCGGGATGCGCGGCGCAGACTTCCGCACCCGGAGCTGGAGCGGCTGTCCGCCTCCGGGCTGCTCGCCGTGACGGTGCCCGCGGAGTTCGGCGGCGCGGACGTCCGTACGGAGACACTCGCCGAGATCTTCCGGCTGCTGGCCGCGGCCGACGCGAGCCTCGCCCAGATCCCGCAGAGCCACTTCGTGTACGTGGGAGTGCTGCGCCGGCAGGGGACGCGGGAGCAGCAGGAGTCCCTCTTCGGCGAGGTGCTGGCGGGGAAGCGGTTCGGAAACGCTCAGTCCGAGGCGGGCACCAGCCATGTGCAGGACATCCGTACCCGGCTCGCGCGGCGCCCGGACGGGTCGTACGTCCTCGACGGCGTCAAGCACTACTCGACCGGCGCCCTGTTCGCGGACTGGATCCCCGTCCTCGCCCGCGCCGACGACGACAACCTGCACGTGGCGTACGTACCGCGCGACGCACCCGGCCTCACGGTCGTGGACGACTGGGACGGCATGGGGCAGCGCACCACCGCCAGCGGAACCGTCCGCCTTGAGTCGGTGCCCGTGCCCGCCGACCGGGTCGTGCCGCACCATCTCACCTTCCAGGGACCCCAACTCCACGGCGCCGTCGCCCAGTTGCTGCACGCCGCCATCGACGCCGGGATCGCCTCCGGAGCGCTGGCCGAGGCAGTGGACTTCGTCCGCACCAAGAGCCGCCCCTGGTTCGAGAGCGTCGCCGAAGGGCACGAGAGCGCCACCGAGGACCCACTGCTGATCCAGCGCTTCGGCGAACTGGCGATCCGGGTACGGGCCGCCGACGCGCTGCTGTCCACCGCGGCGCGGTCCGTGGACGCCGCCGGCGCCGACCTGACCGACGACTCGGTCGCCGCGGCGTCGATCGCGGTGGCCGCGGCCAAGGTGACGGCGGCGGAGGCCGCCGTGGAGGTCGGCAGCGCCCTCTTCGAGGTGTCCGGCACCCGGTCGGCGCTCGACTCCCTGGGCCTGCACCGCCACTGGCGCGACGCCCGCACCCACACCCTGCACGACCCGGCCCGCTGGAAGGTCCAGCACATCGGCCGTTACGTCCTGAACGGCACCCGGCCGCCCCGGCACGGCCTGCTGTAACCGGCGATCCCGATCGGAGACCCCGCATGTCCCTCACCTTCCACTGGTTCCTGCCCACCAACGGCGACAGCCGCCATGTCGTCGGCGGCGGCCACGGCACCCCGGCCACCGCCTCCGGCCGGGACCGGCCGCCGACGGTCGCCTACCTGAGCCAGATCGCCCGCGCCGCCGAGGACCTGGGCTTCGTCGGCGCCCTGACCCCCACCGGTGCCTGGTGCGAGGACGCGTGGCTGACCACCGCCATGGTCAGCCAGCACACCGAACGCCTGAAGTTCCTGGTGGCCTTCCGGCCCGGCTTCGTCTCACCGACACTCGCCGCGCAGATGGCGTCCACCTTCCAGCGGCAGACCGGCGGACGGCTCCTGCTCAACGTCGTCACGGGCGGCGAGAGCCACGAGCAGCGGGCGTACGGCGACTTCCTCGACAAGGACGCCCGGTACCGCCGTACCGGTGAATTCCTCGAGGTCGTACGGGAGTTGTGGCAGGGCAAGAGCGTCGACCTGGTCGGCGAGCACCTCCAGGTCGAGGACGCCAGGCTGGCCCGGGTGCCCGACCCGGTTCCGGAGGTGTACTTCGGCGGCTCCTCACCGATCGCCGGCGAGGTGGCCGCCAAGCACGTCGACGTCTATCTCACCTGGGGCGAGCCGCCCGCGAAGGTCGCCGAGAAGATCGCGTGGATCCGAACGCGGGCCGAGAAGGAGGGCCGGAGCATCCGCTTCGGCATCCGGCTGCACGTCATCACCCGCGACACCGCCGAGCAGGCCTGGGCCGAGGCGAACCGGCTGCTGGACGGCTTCGACCCGGAGACCGTCGCGTCGGTGCAGGCCGGGCTCGCCCGCAGCGAGTCCGAGGGGCAGCGGCGGATGCTCGCCCTGCACGACGGCGGCAGCCGCGAGCGCCTGGAGATCCACCCCAACCTGTGGGCCGGCATCGGCCTGGTGCGCGGCGGCGCGGGCACCGCCCTGGTCGGCAGCCACGAGGAGGTCGCCGAACGGATCAAGGAGTACCACGCCCTCGGCATCGACGAGTTCATCCTCTCCGGTTACCCGCACCTGGAGGAGGCGTACTGGTTCGGCGAGGGCGTGCTGCCGAGGCTCCAGGCGCAGGGCCTGTGGCAGCACCCCTCCGGCAGGCAGACCGCCCCCTCGGCGCAGATCCCCTTCGCGCGGGAACGGGAGTCAGCCGGAGCGCGGACACTTCCCTAGTCTTCCTCTTCACAGCGCCTTGCCCGGGTTGAGGATGAGGTGCGGATCGAAGGCAGCCTTGATGCGGTGCTGCAACGCGTGCTGCTCCGGGCCGAGTTCGTCCACGAGCCACCGCCGCATGAGGGTGCCCACGCCGTGCTCACCGGTGAGGGTGCCGCCCGGGCGCAGTGCGGCGGCGAAGATCTCGCCCGTCGCCTGCCACGCCGCGTCGGGGATGCCGGGAGTGTCGGGGTCGAGGACGAGAATGGGGTGGAGGTTGCCGTCCGCGGCATGCGCCAAGGTGAAGATCCGTACGTCGTGGCGCTTCGCGATGGCGGTGATCTCCCGTACCACGGTGCCCAGGTGGGACCTGGGCACCGCGATGTCCTCGATCAGCACCCGCCCCAGCCGCTCCAGGGCGGGCAGAGCGAGCCTGCGGGCCGTGAGCGGCCGGTCCGCCTCCGCCTGGTCGGCGGTGGACTCGACCGACGTCGCGCGCCCGCGCAGCAGCCGTACCGCCCGCTTCGCCTCCGTCGCGGCCGCCTGTCCGTCACACTGCAGAAGCAGCAGCGCACCCCTACGGGAGCGCAGGTCCGTGCCCTGCGCGTCGTCCACGGCGCCGAGCACCGGACCGTCCAGCAACTCCGCCATGGACGGCTCCCACCGGGCGGCGGTCAGAACCCGTCTTTGAACCTGCTTGTACGCAACAGCGTTTGCTGCGGGTTGCCATGGGCCTCGTGGTGGGCACCATGCCACGAGCACGAAGGTCGGGAGCGTTTCCCGCGCGCGGTACGAGGAGATCATCGCCGAGAACCGGAAGCTCATCGAGGTCGATACGAAGATCCAGTTCAAAATCGGTGACCACGCTTTGGAGATCGAGCCGATGAGGCCGCACGGCGGCTCGTTACCGGCTGCCGGTGAAGAACTGCTCGGGGTGCAGGAGACCTTGGAGCTGTATGCCGAGGACATCGGCGTCCCTTACAACCAGGTCCGCCTCAACCGGCAGACGGCCGGCAAGTGGCCCGCCGAGCACCGGATCGCGGGCGTCTCCTTCGAGATCCACCGGATCCTTGAGAAGCTGGACGACCGCTTCGACCGGATCCAGAACCGCCGCGTCATCCACGCGACGGAGTGCCCCGATGGACGCAGGACGCGGCGAAACGCCAGGTCGGGTGGCGGGTCGACAACCCACAGACCCCGCAGGAGAAGGTCGAGGCGATCCACGACCTCGCGGTCGACGACCAGGTCGCCGCACGCGTGGCCACCGACTTCCTGCGCCGCCCCAGTGTCGCCTTCCAGGCCGCCGGGGATGACACAGCCCGGCATCTGTGCAACAAGGCACAGACCGACCGGTGGCGCCAGGCCGATGAGGCCGAACCGGTTCCCGGGCCGCCGGAGAGCCCGGTCGCGCCGGTAGTCCGCCAGCTCGACCAGACCATCGACTTCCTGGATCTGATCGGGGCCTGCCACAAGTTCGTGGCCGCGACCGGCCGCTTGGTGCCGCAGATGCGCGGAGCCGCCTTGTCCGAGGACGAGCGTGAGGTGATCCACAAGAACGTCGACTGTGTCCGGGCGACCTGCGAGTGGATTGTCACCGCAGTCGACAGCGGACATCTGGACATGGACGAGGAGCTGACCAAGCTGCTGCGGTGCGAGTAGCGGTGCCGCGCCGATCGCGGCGCGAGGGCGATGCCGCCCGCGAGTACGCCGAGGCCCTCTGGCGGGTGCTGATGTCGGCCCGCCCCGCCGGCCTGCACATGCCGCAGCTGTTGCGTGCCACCGAACTGACCCGCAGCCAGGTCCGCTCCGGGCTCGCCATGCTGCGCGACGTCATCGCGAAGAAGGGCTGGCCACCCCTCATCTACACACGCGCCGACGGCTACCAGTTCACCGCCGACGGCGACGTCCTCCAGGCATACGAAGTGGGAGTGATCCGCGAGAAACTGACCGAGATCCGCAGGCTGATCACGGGCACCGTCACCCCCCACGCCGCACTCGCCCCCGAGGACAAGTGGGTCCGCCACATGGTTGCCCAGCTCAACTCCGTCGAGTCCACCCTCGACCTGATCGCCTGATCCCCGCCTCCGCGCGGGGACGGGCCCTGAGGAGCATGGGATGCGACAACGCCGCTATCCCTCCGACACCAGCATCGGCGAGTGGGCCCTGCTGGAGCCTCTGCTACCCACGCCAGCATGTCAGTTGTCCACGGGCGGCCGTCCGGAGAAGTGGCCTCGCCGCGCGATCGTGGACGCCATCCGGTATGTGGTGGATACGGGCTGCAGGTGGCGGGCCCTGCCCGCGGACTTCCCGCCCTTCCAGACAGTCTTCGGGTGCTTCAGCCGGTGGCGAGCGGCCGGCATCTTCAACCTCATCCGCGACCAGCTCCGGCGCCAGGTCCGCCGCGCCATGAGGTCCTCCCCGCATCCCGTGGCCGCGGTGATCGACTCGCAGTCCGTCAAGGTCGCCGCCACCGTCCCGAGATCCACGTCCGGATTCGACCCGGGGAAGAAAATCCCAGGCCGGAAGAGACATATCGTCTGTGACGTGAAAGGGCTGCTGCTGTTCGTCATGGTGACGCCGGCCAGCACCCACGACGCCGTCGCCGCCAAGGAGGTCCTCCGCAGGAACGCCCGGGACTACGAGACCCGGCCCGAGCACTCCGAAGCGATGCTCACCCTCGCCGCCATCACGCTCATGACCCGGCGCCTCACCCGCCAGACCGCCTACCCGACGGCGGCAACACCACGGCCCACAACAGCAGTCCAGGCAGCTTGACTACCTACCCGATGCCTCGGTCAGGACGGCCCATTCCTGCACGGGACAGAAGGAGTAGCAGTCGCGGCATCGCCTCGCCAGACAGCCTTCCGGAGCGGTGTGACCGGGCTCCTTCCCTGGATCCGCATGATGCCGCCGACGGTGCCCGCACTGCCGCACTTCTGGTCACCCTTACTGATCGCGCGTTGCTTCGGCCGCTGAGAATCCACGCATCTGAGCCTATTGCGACCTCGCTTATCTAGTGCTTTCAAGTGTCTCTACAGATCAACGGGTTGAAGCGATGTAAGGCAAGTTAGGCATGTACAAGTGGGCTTCGCTCGGCCGATACCGTGGAGGCGTTGATCGTTCATGGCGGGTACAGGGGAGGGGTGGCGGTGGCGCTCACGGACCCGACCGGGCGGGGAGACCTGTTCACGCGCGATGGCGCCCGGTAGATGCCGGATAGGTCGGGGCCCCACCCCTCGCGACGGGTCGATCAGTCCTGCGCCACGTTCGCCGCGGTCACATTCTCGATCACGCGGCCGAGTTTGGTCTTGGCCCGGGTCAGGTCCTGGATGCGTGCGGCGATGCGGTCGCGTTCGATGATGAGCTGGTCGAGCATGGCGGGGGTCGCGACGCCGGTGCTCACGCACGGCAGGAGTTCGACGACGGTACGGCTGGAGAGGCCGGCCGCGAAGAGGTCCTGGATGAGCTGGACCCGCTCCAGGGCTTCGTCGGGATAGTCACGCTGCCCACCGGGCGTTCGCGTCGATTCCAGGAGCCGCTGTTCCTCGTAGTAGCGCAGGGCCCGCACGCTGACCCCTGACCGTCTGGCGAGCTGTCCGATGCGCATGACGCAGGTCACTCCCTTCCCGCTAGTACCTCACGTTGACGTCAGGTTCAGGCTAGCAATACCGGCTCCGGGGGCAGCCCTGGGGGCCGATCGAACCGTTGCCGGCGCCGCGATTGATCATGACCCGGTGACGGACCCGAGGGCGCTCACGCGGTTCACGTACGCACGGCAGCCCTCGCGTCGTGCCGGGATCGCCGAGCCCGCCCGAGGGCACATGGGTGTCGACCGTGACGGGCGGCGTGATCCCTCGTAGTGGCGCAGGCCCCCACGCTCACCCCCGCCCGCTCGGCAACCTCACCCATCCGTGCCTGCCCTCCTCCGGCCCGGCGGCAGTTGCGGCTTGCACCTCACGTCAACGTCAGGTTCTAGAGTGACGAGCGTCGGATGAACACGTCATTCCGGCCCGTCAAAGTAAGGCAGACCATCATGCGCGCAGCCCGGTTCCACGAATACGGCGGAGCGGAGAGCCTGGTGATCGAGCAGGCCCCCGACCCCCACCCCGGACCCGGTGAGATTCGTGTCCGCGTCGCGGCGGCCAGCGTCAATCCCATCGACTGGAAGCTGCGCTCCGGCGCCCTGCACCAGATCTTCCCTCTGGATCTGCCCGACATTCCCGGGCGCGACGGCGCCGGTGTGGTCGACGAGATCGGCGACGGGGTGCAGGGGGTGAGCATCGGCGATCGGGTCTTCGGGCTGGGCGGCGTCACCGGCGCGACCGCGGAGCTGCTCATCCTTTCGGCCTGGGCGCACACCCCCGCCACGTGGAACGACGAGCAGGCCGCGGGCGCCGGTCTCGCGTCCGTGACCGCGATGCGTGGGCTCGACGCGCTCGGCCCCCTCGCGGGGCGCACCCTCCTCGTCGAGGGCGCCGCCGGAGGCGTGGGCAGCGCGGCGGTCGAGATCGCCGTGGCGCAAGGTGTCGGCACGGTGATCGGGACAGCCAGCGAACGCAACCACGAGTTCCTCACCTCTCTCGGCGCCGTTCCCACCACCTACGGCCCCGGCCTCGCACAGCGCCTCGCCACCCTCGCTCCGCACGGCGTCGACATCGTGCTCGACACCGCGGCCTCCGGCTCCCTGGACGACCTCGTCGCGATCGCGGGCGACCCGAAGCGCGTCGCGACGGTCGCCGACCACGCGGGCGGGCAGCGCCTGGGCACGCATGTGGCCGACGCGGTGAACGACTCCACTCTCCTGTCCGCGGCGGCGGAACTGGGCGGGCAAGGCCGCTACACACCCCGTATCGAACAGGCCTACCCCCTGGAGCGGATCGCCGACGCCCACTCGCACGCCGAGCGAGGACGCACCCGAGGAAAGATCGTGATCTGCATCTGAACAGCCGATCTGTATCTGAACAGGCCCACGAGGTAGGTAACTCGCAACGTGCGGGCCTGCGTGGCGGGCGTGCCCTCGATCGGTACCGGCGAGCGGGCGGTCCGGAGCAGGCCGATCTCCATGGCGCCTCGTCAAGCAGGCCGCCCCCACTCGGGCACCACACGTGGCACATGAGCCGTCGTCCACGAGGCACTAGCCTCATCCAGCTTCAGCAGCCCCGTGAGAGGATTCAAATACGGGTTCTCAGCGCCGACACGGCCTCGGCTCCTTCGGCGAAGGTGTCGAAGTACGCCGCGACGGTGGCTGTCGTCTCCGGCACCGGACGCAGTCGCAACGTGGCCGCGGTGATCACGCCCAGGGTGCCTTCGGAGCCGGTGAGCAGGGCCGTCAGGTCGTAACCGGTGACCCCCTTGACGGTGCGGCGGCCGGTCCGGATCGGCGTGCCGTCCGCGAGGACCACGTCGAGGCCCAGCACGGCGTCCCTGCTCACTCCGTATTTGGCGCACCGCAGCCCGCCCGCGTTGGTGGCGATGTTGCCGCCCACGGTGGAGATCGCCGCGCTCGCAGGGTCGGGGGCGTAGCGCAGTCCGAACTCGCCTGCCGCGCGATCCAGTTCGGCGGTGACGACGCCCGGCGCGACGACGGCGACCTGGTCGCGCGGGTCCAGGTCGAGGATCCGGTTCATCCCCGACAGGTCCAGAACGACCGTGCCCGTGCCGGCGTTGGCACCACGGGACAGTCCGGTCCCGGTCCCGCGCGGCACCACCGGCACCCGCAGGGCGTGCGCATGCCGCAGTGTCGTCCGCACGTGCTCGGGATTCGCCGCGTGCACGACAGTCCAGGCGCGGCCTGACCGCACCGGGAGCCCGGGTCCCTCTCGCGTGGTGAGACCGTCCTGGTACCGGTTGTACGGCCCTCTTGACGCGGCGTGGACGCGGCCTGACACTTCATTACGGGAATCCTAGTGAGCTGGTAGGGAATCATGGGCTGTGTTGCGCTGGACCTCGGCGGTGACGCCGTCCGCGTCGCCGTCCGGCCGCTGCCTCTGCTGACGTCCCGCCGCCACATCGATCTCGTGCGTGTGTGCAGTGCGGCGAGTTCCCCGCGCGATGGCGGCCCAGCCTTCGTTCACGCCTGACCCCTGCGCAGAAGTACCGCATCCCGGCCGCGCCGGAGCTGCCGCGTGCCGTCGCCGTCGTATGCGCAAGACGTCGTATGCCCGAGACGTCGTATGCCCAAGACCGAGCACGCCCAAGGAGACGCATGTCCGCGACATCCCCGACAGCCGTGCCGTCCTTCCGGAGCCGGATCGGCTCTGACGCGCGCAGCGGCTACTACGCCGCCCCGCGCCGCTACCGGCTCCATCTCGCCCTCTCCTGTCCGCGCTCCCTGCAACTCGCCGTGACGCACGGCCTGCTCGGCCTCGGCGACACGCTCCCGGTGACGCTGCTGCCTGCCGTGCCCGACGCACCCGGCGGCGGATACCGGGCACTGCGTCCGCTGTACGAGGCCAGTTGGCACCAGCACTCGGGGCCGGCCGCGGCGCCGGTGCTCAGCGACGGCTGGACCGGGCGGATCGTGAGCACGCACGCCCCGGACATCGTCAGGGACCTGACTCGGCGGTTCGGTGGTCAGGGTCCTGATCTCCACCCGCGTGGTGCCGAGGAGGCGATCGAGGGCTTGGACCGGCTCTGTGAACACGGCATCACCGCAACCGCCCAGCGCGCCGGGCAGTCCGACGGCGACCCGGCCGCACGCGACACCGCGCTGGCCACCCTGCTGCGCGCCCTGGACGTGCTGGAGTGGCGGTTTGCCTCCCAGGAGTACGTGCTGGGCAGCGAACTCAGCCTCGCGGACGTGCAGTTGTGGGTGACGCTGGTCCAGCTGGACACCGTGCACCGCCACCACCTGGACGCCGCCGCAGTGCACCGCATCACCGACCACCCCCGTCTGTGGGCGTACGCACGACGCCTGGCGGAGCACCCCGCCTTCGGCTCCCGCCTCGACCTGGACGGCATCGCCCGGAGGCACCACGCGCACTGCCGGGGCAGGGAGGCCGCCGGCGCGGCCGTGCAGATCGTGGACTGGGCGGCGTACGCACGACGGCAGGCATGGGAGCCGGTGCGGCAGCCCGGCTGACCGGGTTCGTCAGTCAGTGGTAGGCGTGGACGACGGCGTGGCCCTTGCCGCGGCCGATCATCCACTTGTTGACCGGCGTGGTGATCAGGAAGGCGACCGCGAAGCCGCCCAGCAGGGCAGACCAGAACAGCCCGTCGGACAGGTGGGCGTCCATCGCGCCGGGCGTGAGGGCGATGATGCCGTTGTCGACGATCTCCATCACGGCGATGGAGACGGTGTCGGCGGCCAGCGCGACCTTGAGCGCGGTCTTGAAGTCCAGGCCGGCCCGGCGGACCGCGAGCAGCGTGAAGGAGTAGCCGAAGAGGAACGCGAGCGTGATCGCCAGGATCATGGTGGGCACGTTGCCCCACATCAGGGCTGTGCCGATGACCATGCCGAGGATCTCGCCGATGGCGCAGCCGGTCAGACAGTGCAGCGTCGCCTTGACCGCCATACCCCAGGACGCTCCGGCGTGCCCGTCATGGTCCGCGTGGCCGTGGTGACCCTCGTGGGTGGCGTGGTCGTGCCCGGTGCCGGCGTGGTGAGCGGTGTGGTCCATGACCCTCTTCCCCAATCCCGTCGAGTGCGGCCCGTTCCTTGAGCCCCATGGCCGGACCATATACCCCTGGGGGGTATATGGTCCAGGACTTCCCCCCGCGCGGATCGGTTCGGTCCTCGGTCCACGTGCGGCCCCCTCGCCTGCGGCTTGCTCGGCCCACGTGTGAACTCAACTGTTCAGTTCAGTCGACAGGTAAGATCGGCTCATGAGCGTGGACAGTGTCAAGCAGCCCCCCAGCGGCCCCCGCGCCGCACTGAAGCGGCAGGCCATCGTCCGGGCGGCGCGCGAACTCTTCCTGCGGGAAGGCTTCGGCGTCGGAATGGACGCCATCGCCGCCGAGGCGGGCGTGTCCAAGGTGACCGTCTACAACCACTTCGGCAGCAAGGAAGCGCTGTTCACCGCGGTCATCACCAGCGCACTCGACGAACCCCTCGGCCACGCCTCATCGGCCGCGCTCGAAGGGCTGCCCGAGGCCGAGGATCTGCGCGCGGCCCTCATCGACGCCGCCCGCACCTGGGTGCACGCCGTCAGGACGAACAGGGACGTCACCGCCCTGCGCAACCTGGTCGCCGCCGAACAGCACCGCTTCCCCGAGCTCGGGCGGGCCTGGCACGGCCAAGGTGCCGAGGGGCACCATCCGGCCGTCGCCGGTGCCCTGCGCGCGCTCGCGGACCAGGGCCGGCTGGTCATCCCCGACCTGGAAGCGGCGATCATCCAGCTCTACTCGCTGCTGGTCTTCCCCCACATGGTCTTCAGCACCTACGGCACCCACATCGAGGACAGCCTCACGGACCGCCTCATCGTCAGCGGGGTGGACATGTTCCTCGGGCACTACGGCCCGGGACGGGACCGCTGAGTCCCGCCCGGACCGGGAACAACCCGCTCATGAACGGGCCGAGTGGCCACCATGGGCGGGGTGGTGTCGCGGGTGGTGCGGCGAACGCGCGGTGGCGTCGGCGGATCGGGGAGTGTCCGACTCCTCGGCACCGCCCGGCCGCACCCCGGCGATGGTGACGGTGACGAGCCGGTGCACCGCGGCCTCGGACGGCAGGTCGCCGGCCGCGGTGAGGGCGTGCAGACAGTAGCTCGCGAGTTCGCCGGGGGCGATGTCGTCGCGGACGTCACCGGACCGCGCACCGTCGGCCAGCAGGTCCTCGACCATCCCGTGAAGGCGCTGCTGCGCCTGGCTGACCCGGCGGTCGCGGTGCAGGAACGCCGCCGCGTCGCCGTCGTGGTGCTGCCGTGACGCGCGGGAGATCAGGGCGAACGCCCGGAGCACCGCTTCCAGGCGCGCTGCGGCACCCTCGGTCCCGTCGCGGACCTCGGCCAGGTGGTCGAGGTGGTGGCTGACCTGTTGCTCGTGCCAGGCGAGGAGGATCGACTCGACATCCGGAAAGTACTTGTACAGCGTCGCGCGGCCGATCCCGGAGTCCTTCGCGATCCGCGACATCGTCACCGACGTCAGCCCGTGCTCGGCCACCATCGCCGCGGTGGTTTCAAGGACCGCCTTGCGTACGGCGGCGCGGTGCGCGTCGATCGTCTCGTTCCAGAGCTTGGGCACGGCCTCAGCATACGATCCGGCGATGCCGTGACACTATGGATTGACACAGACAATGTGTATCGATAAAGCTGAGGCCGTCACGGGGGACCCGGACGACAGGACAGAGATCGCCATGCCAACCGCCGAAGCCCGCGTCGAGGCCGAACGGCCCAGCCGGTACCTCGCCCAGCTCTGCAAGCACTTCTCCCGCAAGGGCCGCCACCTCGGCCGGCGGCTCCACGGCCATCCGGGCGGTGAAGGGCAGGCGTTCCGTGAGCTGCGGGCCGTGGCCGAGCAGGCGCAGGTCGAGTGGGCCGACACGGATGGGCAAGTCGACCTTCCCTGGGGGCGGATCGTTCTGCGCGCCGTCCCAGGGGCGCTGGTTCTGCGTGTCGAGGCAGCCGAAGAGGACGACCTGCGGCGGCTGCAAGACCTCGTCGCCGGGCACGTGGAGAGGTTCGGCCGACGCGACCGGCTGCGGGTGAACTGGCGGGCCACCGACTCCGCCGTGGGTGCTCCCGCAGCCGCCGTCGGCGATGCCCAGCTCTGGGCAGCTGATTCCGGGGCGCGTGGCAGCCACCTCAAGGTGGTGGGTGTCGCGGGCGTCGTAGCCATCGTCCTAGCTGTCCACCTGGGGCTCGGCAGCGTCCTCCTGTCGAACTGGCGGTGGACCGGCTGGGCCGTCGGTGGTCTCCTGGCGGTCGTGCTGCTGAAGGCCGCGCTCCTGGGCGGATTCGCCGTCCGCCGCGGCCGGGCCACGAAGGGCCGCTGAACATCCAGCGGTCTGACGTGCCGGGGTGTGCGCCTTCTCCCGGTTCGGCAGCTCATCGGTCGGATCCCGACCTGCCACCCCGGCTCCGCCCGTTCGGCCTGCTCCCGGACCGCGGTCGCAGAGGGCTTCTCGGTGCCCAGGATCACGCCGAAGCAAACCGGTCATGTGTGTGGCTCGTTGACGCGCTGCGGGGCGGGAGTTGACGGACCAAGGTCCACGAGCCGTTAGTATCACGGCATGATTACGGCCTGGTCACTCCCGCGCCTGGTGCGGGCTCGCGCGTCTGCGGGTCCGTTGCTGCGCGTGTTGGCCATGGTCGTGTTGCTGCTCGGCATCGTGTCCGCCCATGGAGTGAGCGCCGAGAGCACTGAAGGACACCTGGTGACCAGCGCGGCTGCCCCCGTGGCCGTGTTGCACGAGGAGATCCTCGGAGCCGAGGACGAGCAGGCCGCGCCGCGGCCCGTCGCGATGGATGAGCCGGGCGGTGGTCATGGCTCCTCGCACACCGGTGAGCACTGCGTCTCCGGCCAGCCGCTGCAGGGTCCGGTGCTGACACCGCCCTGCTTCGCAGTGTCGGTCGCCGAACCGACCGGCGCCGGGCGCCTCTCGGGCAGGCCGAGCCTCAACGAGCAGGCGCTGTCTGCGGCGTCGTCGTCCGCCCTGAGACTGTCCGTGGTTCAGCAGGTCTAGAAGCAGCAGTCCTCCTCTTCCTGCGGCTGCTCCGCCTGCGCCTGCCAACGGGCGTGGGCTGCGCGTCTCGACGCCGTACATCCCCCCACCCATGCCTGCCGTTCCTCTCAGCCGTGGCTGCCGCTGTGGCCGAAAGGGGCGAGTGCACGGAGAACCTGTGCCCACACGATCCCGTACCCCCACGCCTGCCTTGCGCGCCCCGGCCACCTCGCGTCGGCAGCGCCCGCTTCTTGCTCTGCTGTCCGGAGCTCTGCTCGTGATGCTCGGGCTGTGCGCCCTCCCGCATGGGCAGTTCGAGGAGCAGGAGCGTCTTGCACCCACCGTCGCCACGGCCTTCGGACGGCCGGCGGTGGCGAGCGAGGTGGTGCCTCATGGGCCGCATCGGCACCATGAGGCCGAGGAGTGCGGCCTGGACGGGGCCACCCGTACGACGGAGCAAGCCGCTCACCAGCCACCCGCCGAGGCCGGGCCGGCGGCCTCCGCCGGCCTTCCCCAGGCTGTCGTGCGGCCGCAGCCCCGGCGTCGGCAGGACCGAACCCGCATAAGACGTACGGGCAGAACCGCGCTGGTCCGCACCTCGCGGTGGCGTATCTAGACCTCTCGCTCGCAGCCGGCCCCGCCCGGCTGCCGCGCGACGGCCCCACGACCTCGGACGGAGAGACCGTCCCGTGTGGCCGTCGCGCGAGATGAACGTGCACCGCGTATTCATCGAGCGAGAGCGAAAAGACATGCAGTCCATGACGAACACCGCCGCCATGCCCGAGCGGTCCGCTTTGTCGGCACTGGTGGGCAACACGCCGCTGCTGCGGGTGTCCCAGCCCCTGACGCCCCCGGACCGCGGTTTCTGGGCGAAGCTGGAGGGCTTCAACCCCGGCGGCATCAAGGACCGGCCGGGTCTGCACATGGTGGAACGGGCCCGTGCCCGGGGCGACCTGCGCCCCGGCGCTCGGATCATCGAGTCCACCAGCGGCACCCTCGGACTGGGCCTCGCCCTGGCCGGAATGGTGTACGGCCACCCGGTCACCCTGGTCACCGACCCCGGCCTGGAGATGTCGATGACCCGGCTGCTGACCGCGTACGGCGCCCAGGTCAACGTCGTCTCCGAGCCGCACCCCACCGGCGGCTGGCAGCAGGCCCGCCGTGAGCGCGTGGAGCAGCTCGTCGCGCGGCATCCGGGTGCGTGGTGCCCGGATCAGTACAACAACCCGGACAACACCACCGCCTACACCCCGCTCGCCCTGGAACTGGCGTCCGAGCTGGGTCACATCGACGTCCTCGTGTGCAGTGTCGGCACGGGCGGGCACTCCGCCGGCGTCTCCCGCGTGCTGAAGCAGCTCTACCCCGAGCTGAAGGTGGTCGGCGTCGACACCATCGGCTCCACGATCTTCGGCCAGCCGGCCCGGCCGCGGCTGATGCGGGGCCTGGGGTCGAGCATCTACCCCCGCAACGTCGCCTACGACAACTTCGCCGAGGTCCACTGGGTGGCCCCGGCCGAGGCGGTGTGGACCTGCCGCCAGTTGGCCGGCTCGCACTACGCCACCGGCGGGTGGAGCGTCGGCGCCGTCGCCCTGGTCGCCGGATGGCTGGCCCGCACCCTGCCCGCCGACAGCCGGATCGCCGCGATCTTCCCGGATGGTCCGCAGCGTTACCTCGGGACGGTGTTCGACGACGACTACTGCGGCGCGCACGGCCTCCTCGACGCCCCTCCTGCTCCGGAACCGGAGGTGATCGGGCGCGTGGACGAGAAGGAGGTCGCACGCTGGACCCGGTGCACCACCGTGGTCGACCCGCTCACCCTGGCCGAGCCGGCGCAGGGATCCGACCTGCTCGACGCACTCGACCGCGAGGAAGGAACCGGCGAGAACGCCGGGCGCGGTCACGCCGACGCTGTGGAGGAGAACCGGTGAAGGGCACCCTCGCACAGGTACGCGGTCACGAACGCAGCGTCCAGCTGTTGATGGTCAATCAGTTCACCATCAACCTGGGCTTCTACATGCTCATGCCCTACCTGGCCGCTCACCTGTCCGGCACCCTCGGACTGGCCGGCTGGATCGTCGGACTGGTCCTCGGCGTGCGCAACTTCAGCCAGCAGGGCATGTTCCTGGTCGGCGGGACGCTCGCCGACCGCTTCGGCTACAAGCCGATGATCGTGGCCGGATGCGTGCTGCGCACGGCCGGCTTCGCGACGCTGGGTCTGGTCGACTCACTGGCCGCGCTGATTGCCGCCTCCGCGGCCACCGGGCTCGCCGGGGCACTGTTCAACCCGGCCGTCCGGGCGTATCTCGCCGCGGACGCGGGGGAGCGCAGGGTCGAGGCGTTCGCCCTGTTCAACGTCTTCTACCAGGCCGGGATCCTGCTCGGCCCCGTCGTGGGCATGGTGCTGACCGGCGTGGACTTCCGCGTCACCTGCCTGGTCGCGGCCGGGATCTTCGCGCTGCTCAGTATCGTGCAGATCCGTGCCCTGCCGACGCGACGGGCCGACGACTCCAAGGGCGGCAAGGAGGGGCAGGACCGCGACGGCGTACTGACCCAGTGGCGCGGCGTCCTCGCCAACCGGCCGTTCCTGCTCTTCTCCGGCGCCATGATCGGCTCGTACGTCCTGTCCTTCCAGGTCTATCTCGCGCTGCCGCTGGAGGTACGACGGGTCGGCGGTGACGGGGAGTTCGGCACAGCGGCGGTGGCCGCGCTCTTCGCCGTGTCCGGACTGAGCACGATCGTCGGCCAGACGCGGGTGACCGCCTGGTGCAAGGCCCGTTACGAGCCGGGCCAAGCCCTGACGCGGGGGTTGGCCGCCATGGGCCTGGCCTTCGTCCCCCTGGCGCCGGCCACCGCGGTGCCCGTTCCGGACTCGGGCGTGGGCCTGTGGCTGCTGGCCGCGGTACCGCCCATGCTGGCCGCGCTGCTGCTGGCCGTCGGCACGATGATCGCCTATCCCTTCGAGATGGACACCATCGTCCGCCTCTCCGGTGACCGGCTCGTCGCCACCCACTACGGCCTCTACAACACCATCTGCGGCATCGGCATCACGCTCGGAAACCTCCTCACCGGTGCGGCGCTCGACGCCGCCCGCGAGGCGGGGGTGCCCGCGCTGCCGTGGATCTGCTTGTGCGGTCTCGGCCTCGCGTGCGCGGCCGCTCTGTACGGCCTGCACCGCACTGGCCGTCTGGCTGCGCCGGCGGCCGGGCCGCAGCCCATCGCCGCCTGACCGCCTGACCGAATGACCGCCTGACCGGGTGCGGCTGGATCTGATCGGCCGCACACGGTCAGGCGCAGCGGCTCGGGCGCCGGCCATGGCCGAGTCGGTCCGGTTGAAACCAAGCCCTTGACCCTCGGTGCGCTCCTCCGGGATGCTCGGTTGCGTATAGCGGTGCGTGTAGCGAATTAGGCAACGCACTCGCGAGAATCCCCGCTTGAGGAGCAGCTCATGGCTCACGAGGTTCGTGCCGTCGTCGCCCGTAAGAAGGGCGCACCGGTCTCCGTCGAAACGATCGTCGTCCCCGACCCCGGTCCGGGTGAGGCGCTGGTCAAGGTCGAGGCCTGCGGCGTCTGTCATACCGACCTCCACTACCGCGAGGGCGGGATCAACGACGAGTTCCCCTTCCTGCTGGGGCACGAGGCGGCAGGTCGCGTCGAGGCGGTCGGGGAGGGAGTCACCGGCGTCGAGCCCGGTGACTTCGTCATCCTCAACTGGCGTGCGGTGTGCGGCCAGTGCCGGGCCTGCAGCAGGGGCAGGCCCTGGTACTGCTTCGCCACCCACAACGCGGCACAACCGATGACGCTGCTGGACGGCACCCCGCTCTCGCCGGCGCTCGGCATCGGCGCGTTCGCGGAGAAGACGCTGGTCGCCGCCGGGCAGTGCACCAAGGTGGACCCGGCGGCCCCGGCGGCGGCAGCCGGTCTGCTCGGGTGCGGCGTCATGGCGGGCTTCGGCGCGGCCGTGAACACCGGTGCCGTCGGCCGGGGCGACTCCGTCGCCGTCATCGGCTGCGGCGGCGTCGGGATGGCCGCCGTCGCTGGGGCGAGGCTGGCCGGAGCGAGCAAGGTCATCGCCGTCGACATCGACCAGCGCAAGCTGGACCGGGCCACGGCCATGGGGGCCACCCACACGGTCGACGGGGCGAAGGGCGACGTCGTGGAAGCGGTGCGCGAGCTGACGGGCGGCTTCGGCGCGGATGTCGTCGTGGAGGCGGTCGGCCGCCCCGAGACGTACCGGCAGGCCTTCTACGCCCGCGACCTGGCGGGCACGGTCGTGCTGGTCGGCGTGCCCACCCCGGAGATGAAGGTGGAGCTGCCCCTGCTCGACGTCTTCGGGCGGGGCGGCTCGCTGAAGTCCAGCTGGTACGGCGACTGCCTGCCCTCGCGCGACTTCCCGGCCCTCATCGACCTGTATCTGGGAGGCCGTTTCGACCTGGACGCGTTCGTCTCCGAGACCATCGGCCTCGGTGACGTGGAGGAGGCGTTCGAGAAGATGCACCGCGGCGACGTGCTGCGCTCGGTGGTGGTGCTCTGATGGCCGGCGCACCGCGCATCGAGCACCTCGTCACCAGCGGGACCTTCAGCCTCGACGGCGGGACCTGGGACGTCGACAACAACGTCTGGATCATCGGTGACGACGACGAGGTGGTCGTCGTCGACGCGGCCCACGATTCCGACGCCGTCCTGGCGGCCGTCGGTGACCGTCGGCTGTCGGCCATCGTGTGCACCCACGCCCACGACGACCATGTGCGCGCCGCGCCGGACGTCGCCCTGGCCACGGGCGCGCCCATCCTCCTGCACCCTGACGACCAGGTGCTGTGGAAGATGACGCACCCCGGCCGACGGCCCGACGGACCGCTCGCCGACGGTGACGTACTCACGGTGGCGGGCATCGGCCTGCGTGTCCTCCACACGCCCGGCCACGCTCCGGGTGCCGTGTGTCTGTACGCACCAGACCTGGGGGCGCTGTTCAGCGGTGACACCCTGTTCGCCGGCGGCCCCGGCGCGACCGGACGCTCGTACAGCGACTTCGGCACGATCATCGGCTCCATCGGTGACCGGCTGCTGACCCTCCCGGGCGCCACGGTCGTCCACACGGGACACGGCGGGACGACGACCGTCGAGGCAGAAGCACCGCACCTGGAGGAGTGGGCCGCCCGCGGCTGGTGACCCAGCCCCACCATCCCGACCGGGGCGCTCGCGCCCCGGTTCTGAGAGGTGCTCCGTCCCTGACCTGCGTTTCCTATAACGCAGAGCGTTTCGCATCACGCAACAGAAAATGAGGCCGTCAGGTGTCCCTCGAACTCCTTGACAAGCGTTTGAAGGCGCCCTCAAACTGACGTTGCGTTCACCGCAATCCGTTTCGCTATACGCACCGAGGTGTCATGATGATTGCCGCGTGCCGTCTCGTGGATCTGCCCCGAGGCGAGGCCCACAGGCTCGACATCGACCCGCCGGTCTCGGTGTTCCACACCGACGACGGCGAACTCTTCGCCATCGACGACACATGCACCCACCAGGACGCCTCGCTCGCCGACGGCTGGCTGGAGGGCTGTGAGGTCGAATGCCCGCTGCACGCCTCGAAGTTCAACCTCAAGACCGGAGCCGTCGACGCCCCGCCGGCCAAGCTCCCGGTGCGCACGCACGAGGTCTTCGTCGAGGACGGCATGATCTACGTCCGGCTGTCCACGGCAGCCCCGAACCTGCCCCCCTGCATCGCCGCCCGGCTCGCCGGGGGCGTCGCGTGAGGACAGTGGCCGTGGTGGGCGCGTCGCTGGCGGGTCTGTCCGCGGCGCGCTCCTTGCGCAAGCAGGGATACGACGGACGGCTGGTCGTCATCGGCGACGAAATCCACCGCCCCTACGACAGGCCGCCCCTGTCCAAGGAGTTCCTGGCCGGCGGCATCGGCGAAGCCGAGCTCGCACTGGAGCCGGACGACGAAGACCTGCAAGCGGAATGGCTGCTCGGAGCCCGCGCGGCCGGACTCGACACCGCGCCCCGCGCCGTGCGGCTCACCGACGGCCGCCAGGTGCGGGCCGACGGCATCGTCATCGCCACCGGCGCCGCCGCCCGGACCCTGCCCGGCATGGACGGACTGGCCGGTGTGCACACCCTGCGCACCCTGGACGACGCCCGCGCCCTGCGGGACGAACTGGCACAGGGTGGACGCCTGGTCGTGATCGGCGGCGGCTTCATCGGTGCCGAGGTCGCCTCCACCGCCTCCGCTCTCGGCCTCGACGTGACCATCGTCGAGGCGGCGCCCACCCCACTGGCCGGACCGCTCGGCGCGGCCATGGGGCGCATCGTCTCCGCCCTCCACGCGGACCACGGTGTACGCCTGTTGTGCGGGGTGGGCGTCAAGGGGCTGAGTGGCGAGACCCGTGTCGACGCCGTCCTGATGGAGGACGGCCGCAGCCTCCCCGCCGACATCGTCGTCGTGGGTGTCGGGGCCCGCCCCTGCGTCGACTGGCTGACCGGCTCCGGCATCGAGCTCGACGACGGCGTCAAGTGCGGTGCGGACGGCCGCACCAGCCTCGCCGGGGTGGTCGCGGTCGGTGACTGCGCCTCCTGGTATGACCCGCGCGCAGGCACCCACCGTCGCGTCGAGCACTGGACCGGCGCCCGGGAACGCCCCGACGCGGCCGTGGCCGCCCTGCTGTCCTGGGGCGAGAGCGAACCGGGCATACCCCGCCCGCCGTACTTCTGGTCCGACCAGTACGGCGTGAAGATCCAGTTCGCAGGCCACGCGGCCCGCGCCGACAGCGTGACGATCGAGGAAGGCACCGCGGACGACCGCGACGTCCTCGCCGTCTACCGGCGAGCCGGACACCCGGTCGCCGTGCTCGGGATGAACCAGCCGAAGCTGTTCACGCGCTGGCGCAAGCAACTCGCGGCCAAGGCGCCCTGACCGGGGCGATCCACCACGCTTCCTCGAGGAGTGCACCGTGCCCCCGACCGGCCTGCCGGAAAGCCTGATCGCCACCCTCCCCGGCTCCTCCTACACGGATCCCGCGATCTTCGCCCAGGAACAGGAACACATCTTCGAGGCGATGTGGTTCTGCGCCGTGCGCTCCGCCGACCTCGCCGGGCCCGGTGCCTTCCGCACCGTCGAGGTGGGCCGCGAGAGCGTCCTGATCACCCGGGCGCGGGACAACTCCGTCCGTGCCTTCCTCAACGTCTGCCGGCACCGCGGGGCCAAGCTCTGCACGGCGGAGACCGGCGAGGTCAAACGTGCCTTCCAGTGCCCCTATCACGCCTGGACGTACGACCTGACGGGCAAACTCGTCGCGGCGCCCAACCTCACCAAGATGCCCGACGTCAGCCGCACCGAGTACGGCCTGGCGGCAGTGGCCACGCGCGAATGGCTCGGCTATGTGTGGGTGTGCCTCGCGGCGGACCCGCCCCCCTTCGACGAGGTCGTGGGGGATGTGGTCGCGCGCCTGGGCGACACGGAGTCGATCGAGCACTACGACATCGACAGCCTCGAAGTCGGCCGGCGCATCGTCTACGACGTGCGGGCGAACTGGAAACTCATCGTCGAGAACTTCATGGAGTGCTATCACTGCGCGACGATCCACCCCGAACTGACCGAGGTGCTCCCCGAGTTCGCCGACGGGTACGCCGCCCAGTACTACGTGGGGCACGGCGCGGAGTTCGGCTCCGAGGTCAAGGGCTTCACCGTCGACGGCTCGGAAGGCCTCGACCGCATTCCGGGCATCACCGAGGACCAGGACCGCCGTTACTACGCGATCACCGTCCGGCCGCAGGTGTTCATCAACCTCGTGCCCGACCATGTGATCTTCCACCGGATGTATCCGGTCGCCGTGGACCGCACCGTCGTCGAGTGCGACTGGCTCTACCTCCGGCACGTCGTCGAGAGCGGCAAGGACGTCAGCCGGTCGGTGGAGCTCTTCGACCGGGTCAACCGGCAGGACTTCGACGCGTGCGAGCGCTGCCAGCCCGCGATGAGCTCCCGGCTGTACGCCAAGGGCGGTGTCCTGGTGCCCAGCGAGCACCACATCGGCGAGTTCCACGCCTTCGTCCAGGAACGTCTGGGCGTGGGGCGACCGCAGCAGGTCAGCCCAGGTAGCCCATGCGGTGGCTGACCTCGTCCGCGCCCTTGACCAGCACAGGGGCGAGCTCGTGCATCCGGTCCTCGGTGAGCCGGTACGCGGGCCCGGAGGCGCTCAGCGCCGCGATGACCTCGCCGTCCCTGTTACGGACCGGGGCGGCCATGGCGTGCAGTCCCACCTCGAACTCCTCCAGGGTCCAGGAGTAACCGCGCTCCAGCGCCTCGGCGAGGTTCTTCTCGAGCTTCGTCTTCGCGGTCAGGGTGCGGGGGGTCAGCTTCTTCAGACCGGTCTCCGACAGCAGCGCGGCACGCTCCTTCGGCGGCATGTGGGCCAGCAGGATCTTGCCGCTGGAGGTCGCGTGCAACGGCGTCAGCTGGCCGACCCAGTTGAACGCCGTGACAGCGCCGGGACCGCGCACCTGGTACAGGTTGATCGCGTAGCGCTCCTGCATCACGGCGAGGTTCACGGTCTCACCGATCTCCTCGGCGAGACGCTCGCAGACCGGGCGGCTCTGCTGGGTGATGTCGATGCGGCCGGTGACCGCGCCGGCGAGCCGCACGAGGCCGAAGCCGAGGCGGTACTTGCCGCGCTCGCCCGCCTGTTCCACCAGACCGCGCACCTCCAGGGCGCCGAGCAGCCGGAACGCGGTCGACTTGTGGACATCGATCTCGGCGGCCACCTCGCTGACTCCCGCCTCGCCTCGCCGCGCCAGGATCTCCAGCACGGTGATGGCGCGGTCGACGGACTGCACCCCACCGGTCGGCGCAGTTGTCGTTTCGGTCTCTGCATGGTAGTTGCTCACAACGCAACTATACGGGCGTTAAACATAGCGGCCAGCGGTGCAGGTCACGGCCTTGTGCCGACTTCTTGAAAGTTGCGTGTTTCGCAACCTGGTGCACATAGCGGTACGAGTACTAGCATGCCGCGCATTCTCAACGGCGCGAGCGAGACGAGGCCCCATGGCTGACTTGCAGTACGACTTCGTCATCGTCGGTGGTGGATCGGCCGGCAGTGCGCTGGCCAACCGGCTCTCCGCGGACCCGGGCAACCAGGTGCTGGTCCTGGAGGCGGGCCGGCCCGACTACCCCTGGGACGTCTTCATTCACATGCCCGCGGCACTGACCTACCCGATCGGCAGCCGGTTCTACGACTGGAAGTACGAGTCCGAACCGGAGCCCCACATGGGCGGCCGGCGCGTCTACCACGCGCGAGGCAAGGTGCTGGGCGGTTCCAGCAGCATCAACGGCATGATCTTCCAGCGCGGCAACCCCATGGACTACGAGCGCTGGGCGGCCGACCCGGGCATGGAGACCTGGGACTACGCGCACTGCCTGCCGTACTTCCGGCGGATGGAGAACTGTCTCGCCGCCGACTCGGACGACGAGTTCCGTGGTCACGACGGCCCTCTCGTCCTGGAGCGCGGCCCGGGAGCCGGCCCGCTCTTCGAGGCCTTCCTGAAGGCCACCGAGGAGGCGGGCCACGCTCCCACCGACGATGTGAACGGCTACCGGCAGGAAGGTTTCGCCCGGTTCGACCGCAACGTCCACCGCGGCCGCCGCCTCTCGGCCTCAAAGGCCTATCTCAAGCCCGTGCGAAAGCGCCCCAACCTCACGGTCAGGACGCGCACCCTGGTCACCCGCGTCCTCTTCGAAGGCAAGCGGGCCGTCGGCGTCGAGTACCGGAGGGGGAGCGGCAGACCCCAGCGGGTGCGTGCCCGCGAGATCATCCTGTGCGGAGGTGCGATCAACTCCCCGCAACTGCTCCAGCTCTCGGGCGTCGGCAACGCCGAGGAACTGCGCGCCCTCGGCATCGACGTCGTACACGATCTGCCGGGCGTCGGCGAGAACCTCCAGGACCACCTGGAGGTGTACATCCAGTACGCCTGCAAGCAGCCGGTCTCCATGCAGCCGTACCTCGCGAAGTGGCGCGCCCCCTTCATCGGCCTGCAGTGGCTCTTCCGCACGGGCCCCGCCGCCACCAACCACTTCGAAGCGGGCGGCTTCGTCCGTAGCAACGAGGACGTCCCCTACCCCAACCTGATGTTCCACTTCCTGCCCGTCGCGGTCCGCTACGACGGCTCCGTGCCCGCCGGCGGACACGGGTATCAGGTGCACGTCGGGCCCATGTACTCCGACGCCGTCGGCTCGGTCAAGATCAAGAGCAGGGACCCGGCCGAGCATCCGGCGCTGCGCTTCAACTACCTGTCCACCGAGCAGGACCGCCGCGAGTGGGTCGAGGCCGTCAGGGTCGCCCGCGAACTGCTCAACCAGCCCGCCATGGCTCCCTACAACGCCGGGGAGATCTCGCCGGGACCGTCCGTCGAGACCGACGAGGAGATCCTCGCCTGGGTCGCCAAGGACGGCGAGACCGCGCTGCACCCGTCATGTACCTGCAAGATGGGTACCGACGAGATGGCCGTCGTCGATCCGGGCAGTATGCGGGTGCACGGGGTGGAGGGACTGCGTGTCGTCGACGCGTCGGTGATGCCGTACATTACCAACGGCAACATCTACGCACCGGTGATGATGATCGCGGAAAAGGCGGCCGACCTCATCCTCGGGAAGGATCCGCTGCCGCCGTCCGCCGCCGCCTATTACCGGCACCGTCCCCTGCCGTAACCAGCACTTTTCAGACCGCCGACCGGCCCGGAGGCGAGGCGTTCCGGGCCTGCCGGTGCTGCGTCCTCGTGGCTGTCTCCTTGGCTAAACCGTCATCGGCCAACCCCTTGACGTGGGTTGCAGCCTTCTCCAGAGTGTTCCACCACAAGCAATTCGATGCACGATGCGCAACGCAATTCGCTCGAAGGGCCCTCGACGTGGCAGACCTGTACGTGGACGGACAATGGCGGGATCCCGTGGCCGGCGGCCACCGGGACATCCGCTGCCCCGCCGACGGCTCGCTCTCCGTGACGGTGTCCGAAGGCACCCGCCCCGACGCCGAGGCGGCCATCGCCGCGGCCCGCCGGGCCTTCGACGAAGGGCCCTGGCCGCGCACCCCCGAGCGCGAGCGCGGTGCCCTCCTGCTGCGCACCGCCGACCTCCTCGAACGCGACGCCGACGCGTTCGCCCGCGCGGAATCGCTGGACACCGGCAAACGGCTGGTGGAGAGCGAGTACGACATCGCCGACGTCGTCTCCTGCTTCCGCTACTACGGAGGGCTCGGCGGCACCGATGCGGGCCGGGTGATCGACACCGGCCGCGCCGACGCCGTCAGCCGCGTCGAGTACGGGCCGATCGGCGTGTGCGCACTGATCACCCCCTGGAACTACCCGCTGCTCCAGGCGAGTTGGAAGGTCGCGCCCGCTCTCCTCGCGGGCAACACGATCGTCCTCAAGCCCAGTGAGCTCACCCCCTCGACTTCCGTCCTGCTGATGAAGGCACTGGCGGAGGCCGGGCTCCCGGCCGGTGCCGCCAACCTCGTCCTGGGGACCGGGCCCGAGGTGGGGGCGCCCCTCGCCGAGGACCCGGCCGTCGACCTGGTCTCCTTCACCGGCGGCCTGGACACCGGCAGACGCATCATGGCCACCGCCGCCGCGACCGTGAAGAAGGTCGCACTGGAACTCGGCGGCAAGAACCCCAATGTCGTCTTCGCCGACGCCGACTTCGAGACGGCCGTGGACTTCGCGCTCACGGCCGTCTTCCTGCATTCGGGCCAGGTCTGCTCGGCCGGCGCCCGGCTGATCGTCGAGGACTCGCTGCACGACCGGTTCGTCGACGAGGTGGTCCGCCGCGCCCGGCGGATCCGGCTCGGCGGCCCCTTCGACCCGCGGGCCGAGACCGGCCCGCTGATCTCCGCCCAGCACCTGGCCAAGGTCGAGGCGTACGTCGCGGCCGGACTCGCCGAGGGCGCCGTCCTGCGCTGCGGCGGCGAACGCCCCGACGACCCGGCCCTGGCCGGCGGCCACTACTACCCGCCCACCGTGCTCGACGAGTGCGGTCAGGACATGCGGGTGGTGCACGAGGAGTCCTTCGGGCCCGTGCTCACCGTCGAGCGCTTCACCGACGAGGACGACGCCGTACGCATCGCCAACGACACCGAGTACGGACTCGCCGGCGCCGTCTGGACGCAGGACGCCGGGAAGGCCCAGCGGGTCGCCCGCCGGCTGCGCCACGGAACGGTGTGGATCAACGACTACCACCCCTATGTGCCGCAGGCGGAATGGGGCGGGTTCGGGCACTCCGGCGTGGGCCGGGAGCTGGGCCCGACCGGCCTGGACGAGTACCGCGAACCCAAACACATCTGGCAGAACATCCAACCCAGGCCGCAGCACTGGTTCCGCGGCTGAACGCCGAAAAGAGGTCGAACATGACCCCAGCAACGACCGAGGTGCCGCAGCGGCGCGGCACACCCCAGGACGCGGCAGGCACGCCGGTCATCTCCGTACGCGAGCTGTGGAAGGTGTTCGGACCGAAGGCGGACCAGGTACCGGGCTCCGAGGAACTGCGCGGGCTCACCCGCCGCGAACTGATGGACCGCACCGGATGCACCGCCGCCGTGCGCGACGTGAGCTTCGACGTCGCGCCCGGCGAGGTGTTCGTCGTCATGGGCCTGTCCGGTTCCGGCAAGTCCACCCTGGCGCGCTGTCTGACCCGACTCATCGAACCCACCGCCGGCGAGATCCTCTTCGAGGGCGAGAACATCCGCGACGCGGACGCGGGCCGCCTGCGCGAACTGCGCCGGAGCAAGTTCTCCATGGTCTTCCAGCACTTCGGGCTGCTGCCGCACCGGCGGGTCGTCGACAACGTGGCGTTCGGGCTGGAGATACGCGGCATGGGCCGGGCCGAGCGCACCAAGCGGGCCCTGGAGGTCGTCGAGCTCGTCGGCCTCTCGGGGTACGAGAGCTCCTATCCCGACCAGCTCTCCGGCGGTATGCAGCAGCGCGTCGGTCTCGCCCGCGCCCTGGCCGGTGACCCGGACGTGCTCCTCTTCGACGAGCCGTTCTCGGCGCTCGACCCGCTGATCCGCCGCGACATGCAGAACGAGGTCATCCGTCTGCACCACGAGGTCGGCAAGACGATGGTGTTCATCACCCACGACCTGTCCGAGGCGCTCAAGCTGGGCGACCGCATCCTCATCATGCGCGACGGCAGGACGGTCCAGTGCGGCACCGGCGACGAACTGGTCGGCGCCCCCGCCGACGACTACGTACGCGACTTCGTCAGGGACGTGCCCCGCGGTGACGTACTGACCCTGCGGTGGATCATGCGCCCGGCCGAGCCCGACGACCCCCTGGACGGCCCCGAGCTCGGCCCGGACGTCGTGGTGAAGGAGGCCACGCGTGCGGTGCTCGCCGCCGAGAAGCCGGTCAAGGTCGTGGAGGACGGCAAGCTGCTCGGCATCGTCGGCGACGAGGAGATCCTCGCGGTGGTCGCCGGGCAGGAAGGCGACGCGTGATGACCGTCGCGATGGAGAAACCGGAGAAGACCGGGACCGTGGAGCCACCCGCTCCCGCCCGGCGCGTGCGCACGGTCAACCGCGCCGTGGTGGTGGCCGCGATCCTGCTCCTCTGGCTGGTGCTCTTCGCCGTGCTGCGCGGCAAGCAGACCCTGTCCCTCGCGGCGGCCGACCTGACCGATCTGCACCGGTGGTTCAACGACGTCAACGACTCGATCGGCGCCGACCGCAACTCCAACCCCCTCTTCCTCTACTTCTTCAACGAGATCCGCCTGGTCATCGACACCCTGGTGACCTTCGTCCAGGAGCTGATCTCGCAGCCGTCCGCGGACCGCCCGGTTCCGCAGATCGGCTGGCTCGGCGTCGTCGGCATCGCCGGCTACGTCTCCTGGGCCGTGGGCAACTGGCGGGTGGCGCTGCTGGCCGTGGCCGGCTTCACCTTCCTCGGCCTGCAAGGGCTCTGGCAGGAGAGCATGGACACGCTGGCGCTGACCCTCTCCGCGGTCTTCGTCGCGCTGCTGTTCGCCATTCCCCTGGGCGTGTGGGCCGGACTGTCGGAACGGTTCCACCGGATCGTCACGCCGTTCCTGGACTTCATGCAGACGATGCCGACCTTCGTCTATCTGGCGCCGCTGACCCTGTTCTTCCTGATCGGTCCCGCCTCGGCCACGATCGCCACCGCCATCTACGCGGCACCACCGGCGATCCGCATCACCGCGCACGCCATCCGCTCCGTACCGGAAACCACGGTGGAGGCGGCGGACTCGATGGGCGCGACGCGGCGGCAGGCGCTGCTCAAGGTCCTGCTGCCGATGTCCAAGCGGACCGTGGTGATGGGCGTCAACCAGACCATCATGGCCGCTCTGGCCATGGTGACCATCGCCGCGCTGATCGACGCGCCCGGCCTCGGCAAGACCGTCGTCCAGGCCCTGCAGTCACTGGACGTCGGCACGGCGTTCAACGCCGGTCTGGCCATCGTCGTCATGGCCATCGTGCTGGACCGGGTCACCACCGCGGCGAGCGCGCGGGCGGAGACGGCCCGGGGCTCTGACAGCCCCTTCCTCAAGTGGCGCCGGCAGCTGCTCGCGGCAGGCGCCGTGGTGGCGCTGGTGCTGGCGTACCTGTCGCACACGTACGTGTGGGCGGCCGAGTTCCCCGGCGACGGCGGCATCGGCAGCAGCATCGCCAAGACGACGGCCGACGTGACCACCTGGGCACAGGACAACCTGTCGGGCCTGACCAACGCCTTCCGCGACACCCTCACCAACGGCCTGCTCAACCCGTTCCAGACCGTGCTGACCGACTCCCCGTGGTGGCTCGTCGGCGCCGCCCTCGTCGCCATCGGCACGGTGCTGGGCGGGTGGCGCGCCGGGGTCACCACGGCCGTGTGCGTGGGCCTGCTGGTCGGTACCGGTGTCTGGTCGGACGGCATGACGACGCTGGCGTCCACCGCGGTGGCGACGGTGCTCGTGATGCTGCTCGGCGTCGTCCTCGGGGTGTGGATGGGACGCAGCGCGCTCGTGGACCGGCTGCTGCGGCCCACCTTGGACGCGGCCCAGGTCATGCCGCCGTTCGTCTACCTCGTGCCGTTCCTCGCGCTGTTCGGCGCGACACGGTTCACAGCCATCGTCGCCGCCGTCGTCTACGCGGCGCCGGTCGCCATCAAGATCATCGCGGACGGCGTGCGGGCCGTGCCCGAGACCACCGTCGAGGCGGCCACGTCCACCGGGTGCAACACCTGGCAGATCATCACCAAGGTCCAACTGCCCATGTCCCGGGGCGCCCTGACCCTCGCGACCAACCAGGGCCTGATCTACGTGCTGTCGATGGTCGTGGTGGGCGGCCTGGTGGGTGCGGGTGCCCTCGGCTACGACGTCGTGGCCGGGTTCTCACAGGGCCAGCTGTACGGCAAGGGACTCGCGGCAGGGCTCGCCATCGTCCTGCTCGGAGTCATGTTCGACCGGATCACTCAGGCAGCGGCTCGCCGCGCCGGCGCTTAAGGAGCACCACACCATGGCACGACACTTCAGAGCCGGCGCGGCCGGCCTGGCCGTCCTCGGCCTCACCCTCACGGCCTGCTCGGGCGCGAAGGTAGGTGACGACAGCGCAGGCGGCTCGGGCAGCTCGGGCAAGTGCGGCACCTTCAACCTCGCGATCAACCCGTGGGTGGGCTATGAGGCGAACGCGGCGGTCCTCGCCTACGTCGCCGAGCACGACCTCGGCTGCAAGGTCGAACAGAAGAACCTGAAGGAGGAGATCGCCTGGCAGGGCTTCGGGACGGGCGAGGTCGACGCCGTCGTCGAGAACTGGGGCCACGACGATCTGAAGAAGAAGTACATCACCCAGCAGAAGACCGCCGTCGACGCGGGCCCGACCGGCAACAAGGGCCTCATCGGCTGGTACGTGCCGCCGTGGCTGGCGAAGGCGCACCCGGACATCCTCGACTGGAAGAACCTCAACAAGTACGCGTCGAAGTTCAAGACCTCCGAGTCGGGTGGCAAGGGCCAGCTCCTCGACGGCGATCCGTCGTTCGTCACCAACGACGAGGCGCTCGTGAAGAACCTCAAGCTGGACTTCAAGGTGGTGTACGCGGGCAGCGAGACCGCGCTCATCCAGGCGTACCGCAACGCCGAGAAGAACAAGGAATGGGTGATCGGCTACTTCTACGAGCCGCAGTGGTTCATGTCCGAGGTGCCGCTCAAGAAGGTCAGCCTGCCCGAGTACAAGACGGGCTGCGACGCCGACGCCGAGAAGGTCGCCTGCGACTACCCGGTGTACAAGCTCGACAAGATCGTCAGCGCCAAGTTCGCCAAGTCGGGCAGCCCGGCCTATGACCTGGTGAAGAAGTTCAACTGGACCAACGACGACCAGAACACCGTGGCCAAGTACATCGCGGTGGACAAGATGGCGCCGGAGGCCGCGGCGAAGAAGTGGGTCGAGGCCAACCGCGGCAAGGTCGACGCCTGGATCAAGTAGGGGCGCACGATTGTCTGTGTGAACCCGCCGGAAAGGCCCGGCAGGCTGTGTCTTCAGCCTGCCGGGCCTCGTCGTTTTCCGGTGATTCCTCCCCGCCGCTTCCAGGGTTTTTCCGGCGTCGCGGACCCCTTGACACGCCTGTCCACGGCGGGCACATTGAGTTGCGCAACCTGAACTCTGTTGCGCACACAGCAACTGCATCGCTTTCAACGTCGGAGGTGCGGCGATGGCGGGACCCCGGGTGGTCATCATCGGAGCGGGCGTCGTGGGAGCAGCGCTCGCCGATGAGATCTCCGCGCGAGGCTGGACCAATGTGACCGTCGTCGACCAGGGCCCGCTGCCCGCCACCGGGGGATCGTCGTCACACGCCCCGGGCCTGGTCTTCCAGACCAACCCCTCCAAGACCATGACCGAGATGGCCCGCTACACCGTCGAGAAGTTCTGCTCGCTGGACGTCGACGGTGAGCCCTGCTTCCTCCAGGTCGGCGGCCTTGAGGTGGCGACCAGCCCGGAGCGCGTCACGGAGCTCCAGCGGCGCCACGGCTGGCTCACCTCCTGGGGCATCGAGTCCCGGCTGCTGACCACCGAGGAGTGCGTCGCACAGCACCCGCTCGTCAACCCGGACAAGGTCCTCGCCGGCCTCCATGTGCCCACGGACGGCCTCGCGAAGGCGGTCCTCGCCGTCGAGGCGCAGATCCGGCGGGCCACCGAACGCGGCGTGCGCTTCCTCGCCCGCCACGAAGTCCTCGACGTCCGGCGGGCCGACGGCGAGGTGACCGGCGTCCTCACCGACCAGGGCGAGATCCCCGCCGACATCGTCGTGTGCTGCGCCGGCATCTGGGGCCCGAGGATCGCCCGCATGGCCGGCATGAACCTCCCGCTCACGCCGCTCGCCCACCAGCTGGCCTGGACGGGCCCGGTACCGGCCTTGGCGGGCCAGACGCAGGAGGCGGTCCGCCCGATCCTGCGCCACCAGGACGCCGACCTCTACTACCGTGACCGCTTCGACGGCCTGGGCATCGGCTACTACGGCCACCGCCCGATGCCGATCTCGGCCGACGACATCCTTTCCGTGGACGAGGCCGACGAGATGCCGTCCGTCCTGAAGTTCACCGAGGAGGACTTCGAGGAGGCCTGGAGCGAGACCCAGTCCCTGCTTCCCGCGACGAAGGACGCCAAGGTCGAAGAGGGCATCAACGGCTTGTTCTCCTTCACCACCGACGGCCTGCCGCTGCTCGGCGAATCCCCGGACGTCAAGGGCTTCTGGGTCGCCGAGGCCGTCTGGGTCACCCACTCCGCGGGCGTCGGCCGGGCCATGGCCGAGTGGCTGGTCGACGGTCACTGCTCCTCGTTCGACCTGCACGAGTGCGACGTCAACCGCTTTGAACCGCACCAGCTCTCGCCCGAGTACGTGCTGGCCCGCGACTGCCAGAACTTCGTCGAGGTCTACGACATCCTCCACCCCCTCCAGCCGTCGGGAGACCCGCGCCCGATCCGCACGAGCCCGTTCCACGCCCGCCAGCAGGAGCTCGGCGCCTTCTTCCTGGAGGCCAACGGCTGGGAGCGCCCGCAGTGGTACGAGGCCAACGCGGGCCTGGTCGAAGGCCGTTCCATCCCGACCCCCAACGACTGGGCCGCGCGCTACTGGTCGCCCGTCGTCGGCGCCGAGGCCCAGGTCACCCGCGAGACCGTCGCGATGTACGACATGACGGCCCTCAAGCGCCTGGAGGTCAGCGGCCCCGGCGCCGCCGCCTTCCTGGAGCGGCTGTGCACCGGCAAGGTCGCCAAGTCCGTCGGCTCGGTGACGTACACGCTGCTGCTCGACCACGACGGCGGCATCCGCAGCGACATCACCGTCGCCCGGCTGGCCCCCGACCGCTTCCAGGTCGGCGCCAACGGCAACCTGGACCTCGACTGGTTCACGCGTCACCTCCCCGCCGACGGCACGGTCCAGGTCCGTGACATCACGCCCGGCACGTGCTGCATCGGCCTGTGGGGGCCGCGCGCCCGCGAGGTCCTGCAGCCGCTCACCGATGCCGACTTCTCGGCGACCGGCCTGAAGTACTTCCGCGCCAAGCGCGCCCACATCGGCTCCGTCCCGGTGACGGCCATGCGCCTGTCGTACGTCGGGGAGCTCGGCTGGGAGCTGTACACCACCGCCGACCTGGGCCAGAAGCTGTGGGACACCCTCCGGCAGGCGGCCGAACCGCTCGGCGGCATCGTCGCCGGCCGCGGCGCCTTCAACAGTCTGCGCCTGGAGAAGGGCTACCGGTCCTTCGGTACCGACATGACCTACGAGCACGACCCCTACGAGGCCGGAGTCGGGTTCGCCGTCAAGCTCGACAAGGACGACTTCATCGGCAAGGCGGCGCTGGAGCGGCGGAGGGCCGACGTACGGCGGAAGCTGACCTGCCTCACCATCGACGACCCCAGGGCGGTCGTGATGGGCAAGGAGCCGGTGTACGACGGTGACTGTGCGGTCGGGTACGTCACGAGCGCGGCGTACGGCTACACGATCGGCAAGGGCATCGCCTATGCGTGGCTGCCGGCTGAGCTTGCCGCTCCGGGGACCGTCGTGCACATCGGGTACTTCGACCAGTCCGTCGAGGCCGTGGTCGCCGAGGAGCCGTTGTTCGATCCGGCGATGTCCCGTCTTCGTGGCTGAGTCCTCGGCGTTGGAAGGAACTCCAGGTGACCGCACAACTCCTTGACGGCAAGGCGACCGCCGCCGCCATCCGTCTCGAACTGGCCGAGCGCGTGGCCAAGTTGACCGCGACCACCGGCCGTGCGCCGGGCCTCGGTACCGTGCTGGTCGGCGACGACCCCGGCAGCCGCGCCTACGTCGGCGGCAAGCACCGGGACTGCGCGCAGGTGGGCATCGCCTCCATCCGGCGGGAGCTGCCCGCCGACGCCTCGCAGCGGCAGGTCGAGGAGACGATCGACGAACTCAACGCCGACCCGGCCTGCACCGGGTACATCGTCCAGCTCCCGCTCCCGCGCCACCTCGAAGCCAACGCCGTACTGGAACGCATGGACCCGGCCAAGGACGCCGACGGACTGCACCCCGTCAACCTCGGCCGGCTCGTCCTCGGCGTCGAGGCCCCGCTGCCGTGCACCCCGCGCGGCATCGTCGAACTGCTCCGCCGCCACGACGTGCCGCTCGCGGGAGCGCGGGTGTGCGTGATCGGCCGGGGCATCACCGTCGGACGGCCCATCGGACTGCTGCTCACCCGCAGGTCCGAGAACGCCACCGTGACCCTGTGCCACACCGGAACCAAGGGCCTGGCCTGGCACGTACGCGAGGCGGACATCGTCGTCGCCGCAGCCGGCTCGCCCGGACTGATCACCAAGGACATGCTGCGCCCCGGCGCGGCCGTCCTGGACGTCGGCATCACCCGCACCGACCAGGGCCTGGTGGGTGACATCCACCCGGACGCCGCCCGGGTCGCCGGCTGGCTGGCGCCGATGCCCGGGGGTGTGGGCCCCATGACCCGGGCCATGTTGCTCGCCAATGTCGTCGAGGCCGCCGAGAGGAACGCGAACCCCGTATGAACGCGCTGAACACCCCCCTGGCGGAGCTGGACCCCGAGGTCCACGCGGCGCTCCGCGCCGAACTGCACCGCCAGCAGTCCACCCTGGAGATGATCGCCTCCGAGAACTTCGCGCCCTCCGCCGTCATGGAGGCGCAGGGCTCGGTCGCGACCAACAAGTACGCCGAGGGCTACCCCGGCCGCCGCTACTACGGCGGCTGCGAACACGTCGACGTCACCGAGCGGCTGGCCATCGAGCGCGTCAAGTCCCTCTTCGGCGCGGGCTTCGCCAACGTGCAGCCCCACTCGGGCGCCCAGGCGAACACCGCCGTCTTCTTCGCCCTGCTCCAGCCCGGCGACACCGTCCTCGGCCTCGACCTCGCGCACGGCGGGCACCTCACGCACGGCATGCGCATCAACTACAGCGGCAAGATGCTGAACGTCGTGCCGTACCACGTGTCCGAGGGGGACAACCTCGTCGACATGGACGAGGTCGAGCACCTCGCCAAGGAACACCGCCCCAAGATGATCATCGCGGGCTGGTCGGCGTACCCGAGGCAGCTGGACTTCGCGGCCTTCCGCCGGATCGCCGACGAGGTGGGTGCCCTGCTGATGGTCGACATGGCGCACTTCGCCGGACTGGTGGCGGCGGGACTGCACCCCAGCCCCGTACCGCACGCCCACGTCACGACCACCACGACCCACAAGACCCTCGGCGGCCCGCGCGGCGGTGTCATCCTCACCAACGAGGCCGACCTCGCCAAGAAGATCAACTCGGCGGTCTTCCCCGGGATGCAGGGCGGCCCCCTGGAGCACGTCATCGCCGCGAAGGCGGTGTCGTTCAAGGTCGCCGCGTCACCGGAGTTCGCCGAACGCCAGGCCCGTACGCTCTCCGGTTCCCGCATCCTGGCCGAACGCCTCACCCGGGCGGACGCGGCGGCGGCCGGCGTGAAGGTCCTGACAGGCGGCACGGATGTCCACCTGGTCCTGGTCGACCTACGCGACTCGGAGCTCGACGGCCGGCAGGCCGAGGACCTGCTTCACGAGATCGGCATCACCGTCAACCGCAACGCCGTGCCCTTCGACCCGCGCCCGCCCATGGTCACCTCGGGCCTGCGCATCGGCACCCCGGCCCTGGCCACCCGCGGCTTCACGGAGGCGGACTTCGCCGAGGTCGCGGACGCGATCGCCCTCGCCCTCCAGCCGGAGCCGGACGTGCCCGCCTTGCGCGCCCGCACTCAGGCCCTGGCCGCCAAGCACCCGCTCTACCCGCACCTGTCCGAAGACGGAGACGCCCGATGAGCCCCCGCACCCCCGGCGCCGAGCTCCCCGAACACCCCGACTGGCTGTGGCGCAACCCCGAGCCGAAGCGCTCGTACGACGTCGTCATCGTGGGCGGCGGCGGCCACGGCCTGGCCACCGCCCACTACCTGGCGAAGAACCACGGCATCACCAACGTCGCCGTGCTCGAGAAGGGCTGGCTGGCGGGCGGCAACATGGCCCGCAACACCACGATCATCCGCTCCAACTACCTCTGGGACGAGAGCGCCGGCATCTACGAGCACGCGCTCAAGCTGTGGGAGGGCCTGGCCGAGGAACTCGACTACCCGATCCTCTTCTCCCAGCGCGGCGTGCTGAACCTCGCCCACAGCCTCCAGGACGTCCGCGACAGCGTGCGCCGCGTCGAGGCCAACCGCCTCAACGGCGTGGACGCCGAGTGGCTCGACGCGGACGGTGTCAAGGACGTCTGCCCGATCGTCAACATCTCCCCGGACGTGCGCTATCCGGTCCTGGGCGCGACCTACCAGCCGCGCGCGGGCATCGCCAAGCACGACCACGTGGCCTGGGGCCTCGCCCGCTCCGCCGACGTCGCCGGGATCGACATCATCCAGAACTGCGAGGTGACCGGCCTCGACGTCGTCGACAACCGGGTGGTGGGAGTCCGGACCACCCGCGGCCCGATCGCGGCGGGCAAGGTCGCCCTCTGCTCGGCGGGCCACACCTCGGTGCTCGCGGCCATGGCGGGCATCGAACTCCCCGTCCAGAGCCACCCCTTGCAGGCACTGGTGTCGGAGCTGCTGGAACCCGTCCATCCGACGGTCGTCATGTCCAACGCCGTCCACGTGTACGTCAGCCAGGCGCACAAGGGCGAGCTGGTGATGGGCGCGGGCATCGACGCGTACAACTCCTACACCCAGCGCGGCGCCTTCCACATCATCGAACAGCAGATGTCGGCGGCCCTGGAGCTCTTCCCGGTCTTCGCCCGGGCCCACGTCCTGCGGACCTGGGGCGGCATCGTCGACGTCAGCCCCGACGCCTCACCGATCATCGGCCTCAGCCCGGTCGACAACCTCTACCTCAACTGCGGCTGGGGAACCGGCGGTTTCAAGGCCACCCCCGGGGTCGGCTGGGTCTACGCCCACACCATCGCCCACGACACACCGCACCCGCTGAACGCCCCCTTCTCGCTCGACCGTTTCACCACCGGCGCGCTCGTCGACGAGCACGGCGCGGCCGCGGTGGCCCACTAGGACCATCAGGGAGCCGACCTATGCTGCTGATCCCCTGCCCGTGGTGCGGGCCCCGCGACGAGGCCGAGTTCCACTACGGCGGCCAGGCCCACGTGCCGTACCCGCAGGACCCGTCCTCCCTCACCGACGAGGACTGGGCCCGCTACCTCTTCTTCCGCGACAACCCCAGGGGCCCCTTCGCCGAACGCTGGACCCACGCGTCGGGCTGCCGCCGCTGGTTCAACGCGGTGCGGGACACGTCGACGAACGAGATCCTGACGGTGTACCGGGCGGGGGAGGAGCGCCCTGCCACCTTCGAGTCACGCCAGGTGCATCCAGCCCGTCCGGCGCTTGAGGACGAGGCCGTTCAGGCCGAAGCGGGGTCCGGGGCGGCAGCCCCGGTGGAGGTGCGGGGGGCGCAGCCACCGCTGGGGTCTGGACCTGGGGCGGCAGCCCCGGTGGGGGTGCAGGGGGCGCAGCCCCCGCGGGGGTCCGGGGGCGCAGCCCCCAGCGGGGTCGAAGGGGCGGAGCCCCTGGAGGATCGGACGGGTAGGGGCGGCGGGGGCGAGGAAACCCAGCCGTTCCGCCACCCCACCCGCGGCCGAATCCACCGCGACACCCCGCTCACCTTCACCTTCGACGGCACCGCGTACCAGGGCTACAAGGGCGACACCCTCGCCTCCGCCCTCCTCGCCAACGGCGTCATCCGGACCGGCACCAGCATCAAGCTGGGCCGCCCCCGCGGCATCTTCTCGGCCGGCGTCGAGGAGCCCAACGCGGTCGTCCAGATCGAGGCCCCGTTCCCCGAGCCCATGCTCCCCGCCACCACCGTCGAGCTCTACGACGGCCTGGTCGCGACCGGCCTCCCCGGCCAGGGCCGCCTCGCCACCGCCCCGGACCCGGCCCGCTACGACGCCGTACACGCCCACTGCGACCTCTTGGTCGTCGGCGCGGGCCCGGCCGGCCTCGCCGCAGCGGCAGCCGCCGCCCGCTCAGGTGCCCGCGTCATCCTCGCCGACGACCAGCCGGAACCCGGCGGCAGCCTCCTCGGCACCGGCGAACTCCTGGACTGGGTGGACGACACCACCGCCCGACTCGACGCGGCCCCCGACGTACGCGTACTGCGTCGCACCACTGTCTTCGGCTACTACGACGACAACCACCTCCTCGCCGTGGAGCGCCGCGCCAACCACCTCGGCGCCGAGGCCCCGGAGCACGTCTCCCGCGAACGCGTCTGGCGCATCCGCGCCCGCCGGGTCGTCCTCGCCACCGGCGCGCACGAACGCTCGCTGGCCTTCGCGGACAACGACCGCCCCGGCGTGATGCTGGCCGCCTCGGCCCGCGCCTACGTCAACCGCCACGGCGTCCTGCCCGGCCGTCACGCGGTCGTCTTCACCACCAACGACAGCGCCTATGCGGCAGCACTGGACCTCGCCGCGGCGGGCGTGGCGGTCGAGGCCGTCGTCGACACCCGCGCCGAGCCGGGGGAGTGGGCGGAGCGTGCCCGGCAGGCCGGCATCGAGGTGCTGACGGGCCACGCCGTCACCGGCACGGAAGGCGCCCCCCGGCTCACTTCCGTGACCGTCGCCCCGTACGGAGAGACAACAGGCCGACGGGAGTTCGCCGCCGACCTGCTCCTGGTCTCCGGCGGCTGGAACCCGGTCGCGCACCTGTTCAGCCAGGCGGGAGGCAAGCTCCGCCACGACGAGGAGCTCGGCACCTTCGTCCCCGACACCTGCCGTCAGGCGGTCGAGGTCGCGGGCGGCGCGAGCGGCGCCTTCGAGCTGGCCCGGGTCCTAGCGCAGGGAGCGGCGGCCGGTGCCCGCGCGCTTCAGGCCGAGGGCTACACCTGTGAATCCCCGCGCCTGCCCCAGGTGGCCACGCCACCGCAGACGCCGCCCATGCGCGTGTTCACCATCCCTAGCCGGGAAGGCGCCCCGCGCTTCGTCGACCTGCAACGCGACGTCACCGTCGACGACCTGGCCCGGGCGACCGGTGCGGGCATGCGCTCCGTGGAGCACACCAAGCGGTACACCACGGCCGGCACGGCGAACGACCAGGGCAAGACCTCCGGCGTCCTGGCCAGTGGCGTCGTCGCCGAACTGCTCGGCGTGGACGTCTCCGCGCTCGGCACCACCACCTTCCGGCCGCCGTACACCCCCGTCTCCTTCGCCGCCCTCGCCGGCCGCGACCGTGGTGCGCTGCTCGACCCGATCCGCACCACCGCCCTGCACGAATGGCATGTCGCGCACGGCGCCCTGTTCGAGAACGTCGGCCAGTGGAAGCGGCCCTGGTACTACCCGCAGGACGGCGAGGACATGGAGACGGCCGTACTGCGCGAGTGTGCCGCCGCCCGCGAGGGCGTCGCCTTCATGGACGCCTCCACCCTCGGCAAGATCGACGTTCAGGGCCCGGACGCCGGCGTCTTCCTCGACCTGCTCTACACCAACATGATGAGCACCCTGAAGGTCGGCATGATCCGCTACGGCGTGATGTGCCGCCCGGACGGCATGGTCTTCGACGACGGCACGGTGATCCGCCTCGACCAGGACCGCTACCTGGTCACCACCACGACGGGCAACGCAGCCGCCGTGCTGGACTGGATGGAGGAGTGGCTGCAGACGGAGTGGCCCGAACTGCGCGTCCACTGCACGTCGGTGACCGAGCAGTGGGCCACCGTCGCCCTGGTCGGCCCGCGCTCCCGCGAGGTCCTCGGCTCGCTCGCGCCCCGACTCGCCGTCGCCAACGAGGACTTCCCGTTCATGGCGTGGCGCGAGACGACCGTCGCCGGCATCGACGCGCGCGTGTGCCGGATCAGCTTCTCCGGTGAACTCGCCTACGAGATCAACGTGTCACCGTGGGAGGCCCTCGCCCTGTGGGAGGCGCTGTACGAGGCCGGCGCCCCGTACGGCATCACCCCGTACGGCACGGAGACCATGCACGTCCTGCGCGCGGAGAAGGGCTATCCGATCGTCGGCCAGGACACCGACGGCACCGTGACGCCGCAGGACCTCGGCATGAGCTGGGTGGTGTCGAAGAAGAAGCGGGACTTCATCGGCAAGCGGTCCCACGCCCGCGCCGACACCGCCCGCCCCGACCGCAAGCACCTGGTCGGGCTGCTTCCGGAGGACCCGGGAACGTTCCTCCCCGAAGGCACGCACCTGGTCGCCGGCAGTGTGCTGCCCGCGCCGCCCGTCCCGATGCTCGGTCACGTCACCTCCAGCTACCGCAGCGCGGCCCTCGGCCGGACCTTCGCCCTCGCGCTCGTCAAGGGCGGCCGGGACCGCATCGGTGAGCGCCTCTACGCCCCCGTGGGCGACCGGCTGGTCCCGGTGACCGTCGCGAGCCCCGTCCTCTACGACCCCGAGGGAGCCCGCCGCGATGGCTGACACCGCCGTTACCACCCCGCTCCGCAGCCCGCTGTCGCCTGCCGCCGGCCGGCTGGCCGCCGCGACCCGCGCCTCCGGGGGCGCGGTCCGGCTGGCGGAACTGCCCTTCCTGACCCAGCTCAATGTGCGTCTCGACCCCAAGGGAGCGGCGGCGGACGCCGTGGGACTGGCGCTGGGGCTCCAACTCCCCGTCGAACCCGGCGCCGTGGTCCGCGCCGGGGAGCTGACCGCGCTGTGGCTCGGCCCCGACGAATGGCTCGTGGTGGGACCGCCTGGCGGTCGGCGGGACCTGGAGAGCCGGATCCGTGAGGCCGCGGGCGACGAACCCGTGTCCGTCATCGATGTGTCGGCCCAGCGCACCACGCTCCTCGTCGCCGGCCCCCGGGCCCGCGACCTGCTGGCCCACGGCTGCTCGCTCGATCTTCACCCGCGGGTCTTCGGCCCGGGGCGCTGCGCCCAGACCAACCTGGCCCGCACCCAGGTCGTCCTGGTCGCCCGTGACGACCCCAGGGCCGGGTTCTGGGTGCTGGTCCGTGCGTCCTTCGCCGGCCACCTGACGGACTGGCTGCTGGACGCGGCCGTGGAGTGGACGGGCTGACGCGGGCAGCGTGAAGCGGCGGTCGGTGATCCGGACACCGGATCACCGACCGCCGCTTGGCATGAGGGGCCTGTTCCGCGCTTGGCGTGAACCTCGGTCCGCGTGGGCGAGACGGTGGCTCTCAGTCCGCGTGGGCAAGACGTTGGCTCTCAGTCCGCGTGGACGAGACGTTGACTGAGCTCGTCCGCTCCCGCGACCAGCAGGGGCGCGAGTTCGTGCATCCGCTCCACGGTGAGCCGGAAGGCCGGCCCCGACGCGCTGAGGGCGGCGACGACCTCGCCGTCGCCCGAACGCACGGGGGCGGACAGGGCGTTGAGGCCCTCCTCGTATTCCTCCAGCGTGATGGCATAGCCCTGCTCACGGGCTGCGGACAGGTCCGCCTCCAGTTTCTTCCTGGAGGTCACCGTGCGCGGTGTCAGCCGGGGGAGGCCGGCCTCGGCGAGGAGCGCGTCGCGTTCCTCGCGGGCGAGGTGGGCCAGGAGGACCTTGCCGCTCGACGTGCAGTGCAGCGGCGTCAGCCGTCCCACCCAGTTCTGCGCGGCGATGGCCGCCGAGCCGCGCACCTGGTAGAGGTTGATCGCGTGGTGGGACTCGAGCACGGCGATGTTCATCGTCTCGCCCACGTCGTCGACGAGACGCTCACAGATCCCGCGCCCGTGTCTGGTGACGGCGATACGGCCCGTCACGGCGCCGGCCAGGCGCACGACCCCGAAGCCGAGACGGTACTTTCCCCGTTCGTTCTCCTGCTCGACCATCCCATGCGCTTCCAGCGCGCCGAGCAGACGGAAAGCGGTGGACTTGTGGACGTCGATCGCCGCGGCCACCTCACTCACGCCCGCCTCGCCGTGCTGGGCGAGGATCTCCAGCACGGCGACGGCACGGTCAACGGATTGCACTCCGCCACTGGGAGCGCCTGCGGTCTCAGCGCCGTGGTTGCTCATGGCGAAACTCTAGGTGCAATGGGCAACGGGTGTGAGGGGGTGGGGCTCATTTTCCTCAAACAGATCTCTCAACGGAAGACGACCGTACGGTTGCCGTTGACCATGACGCGGCTCTGAGTGTGCCATTCCACCGCCCGCGCCAGGACCTGCGCCTCGACGTCGCGCCCCAGGGCCACCATGCTGTCGGGCCCCTGCGAGTGGTTCACGCGGATGACGTCCTGCTCGATGATGGGGCCCTCGTCGAGGTCCGGGGTGACGTAGTGGGCCGTCGCTCCGACGAGCTTGACGCCGCGCTCGTACGCCTGGACATAGGGACGCGCGCCCTTGAAGCTCGGCAGGAACGAGTGGTGGATGTTGATCGCCCGGCCCTCGAGCTGCTTGCACAGGTCGTTCGACAGGATCTGCATGTAGCGGGCGAGGACCACCAGATCGATGTCCAGCTCGTCGACGAGCTCCAGCAGACGCGCCTCCGCCTCCGGCTTCGTCTCCCGGGTGACGGGCACGTGGTGGAAGGGGATCCCGTAGCTCTCGGCGAGCGGCTCGAAGTCCCGGTGGTTGGAGACGATCGCCGGCACCTCGATGTTCAGCGCGCCGGCGCGCCAGCGGAAGAGCAGGTCGTTCAGGCAGTGCCCGAACTTCGAGACCATGATCAGCGTGCGCGTCGGCGTCGACGCCTCGTACAGCTGCCAGGAGATGCGGTACGCCTCCGCCACCTGCGCGAAGCCGGACTTCAGGTCCTCCAGTGAAGTGCCCGGGTCCGCTACGTCGAAGTGCACCCGCATGAAGAAGCGGTCCTGCAGCCGGTCGTCGAACTGCTGGCTCTCCTGGATGTTCCCGGAGTGCCGGACCAGGAAGCCGGTCACGGCGTGGACGAGGCCCGAGCGGTCGGGGCACGACAGGGTGAGGACGAACTCGCGGCCGGTTGTGGGTCCAAGAGACACGGAGCCCTCCCAGAGGGAAGTGCGTATTACGCAACGAGCTGACTGATACGCAACATGGTCCTGGCTGTGACGGCCTGCGGTCAAGGGCTTGACACCGCTTCGGCCGGACTGCACCGTGAGTTGCGTAGCAAGAAGCATGTTGCACATGAGGCAACCACTCGCCCGCCCGAGGCGCTTCACTCCGAGGTGAACCATGACGACGACCGGCCTGCCGGAGAGCCTGATCGCGACCCTCCCCGGTGACCACTACACGGACCCGGAGATCTTCCGCCTGGAGCAGGAACACATATTTGAATCCATGTGGTTCTGCGCGGCACGCGCGTCGGAACTGTCCAAGCCGGGCGCCTTCCGGACCGTGGACGTCGGGCGGGAGAGCATCCTGCTGACCCGGTCGCGGGACGGCTCCGTGCGGGCCTTCTTCAACGTGTGCCGGCACCGGGGCGCGAAGCTGTGCACACAGGAGTCCGGCGAAGTGAAGCGGGCCTTCCAGTGCCCGTACCACGCCTGGACGTACGACTTCAACGGCAAGCTGGTCGCGGCACCGAACCTGACCAGGATGCCGGACGTCGGCCGTACCGAGTACGGCCTGGCACCAGTGGCGGTACGCGAGTGGCTCGGCTATGTGTGGGTGTGCCTGGCCGAGAATCCGCCCTCGTTCGAGCAGTCGGTGATCGCGGACGTGGTCGCGCGCCTGGGCGACGTGGAGTCCATCGAGCGGTACGACGTCGAGAGCCTGGAGGTCGGCCGGCGGATCGTCTACGACGTCAAGGCCAACTGGAAGCTCATCATCGAGAACTTCATGGAGTGCTACCACTGCGCGACGATCCACCCCGAGCTGACCGAGGTCCTCCCGGAGTTCGCCGACGGCTACGCGGCGCAGTTCTACGTGGGGCACGGCGCCGAGTTCGGCTCGGACGTCCAGGGCTTCACCGTGGACGGCTCGCAGGGCCTGGACCGTATCCCCACGGTCTCCGAGGAACAGGACCGCCGGTACTACGCGATCACGGTGCGTCCGCAGGTGTTCATCAACCTGGTCCCCGACCACGTGATCTTCCACCGGATGTTCCCGGTGTCGGTCGACCGCACGATCGTGGAGTGCGACTGGCTGTACCTGAAGGGTGTGGTGGAGAGCGGTAGGGACGTCAGCCGGTCGGTCGAGCTGTTCGACCGCGTCAACCGGCAGGACTTCGACGCCTGTGAGCGCTGCCAGCCCGCGATGAGCTCCCGGCTGTACGCCAAGGGCGGTGTCCTGGTGCCCAGCGAGCACCACATCGGCGAGTTCCACGACTGGGTCCAGGACCGCCTCGGCACCCGCGCGAACCTCGCGGAGCGCTAGCGTCGTGGGGCAGGCGGGACTGTGCGGACCCTCCAGGCGGATTCGACTGTCCGGGACGCGCCCGGCCCGAGCCGAAGCACCGGCACCCTGCCGAGTTCTTACCGGCTGTTCGTCCGGCTCCTCGGCACCAACAACCTGCCGGACTGATCTCGCCTGCCGTGTCGTCAGCACTCGATGACGTTGACCGCGAGCCCGCCGCGGGCCGTCTCCTTGTACTTGACCTTCATGTCGGCGCCCGTCTCCTTCATGGTCTTGATGACCTTGTCCAGGGAGACGTGGTGGCGGCCGTCGCCTCGCAGGGCCATCCGGGCCGCGGTGACGGCTTTGACCGCCGCCATGCCGTTGCGCTCGATGCACGGGATCTGCACCAGGCCGCCGACCGGGTCGCAGGTCAGGCCCAGGTTGTGCTCCATGCCGATCTCGGCGGCGTTCTCCACTTGTTCGGGCGAGCCGCCGAGCACCTCCGCGAGGCCGCCCGCGGCCATGGAACAGGCGGCGCCGACCTCGCCCTGGCAGCCGACCTCGGCGCCCGAGATCGAGGCGTTCTCCTTGAACAGCAGGCCGACGGCGCCGGCCGCCAGCAGGAACCGGACCACCGCGTCGTCGTCGGCTCCGTGGACGAAGTCGACGTAGTAGTGCAGGACGGCCGGGATGATGCCGGCCGCGCCGTTCGTCGGAGCGGTGACCACCCGGCCGCCGGCCGCGTTCTCCTCGTTGACCGCCATGGCGTAGAGGGTCACCCACTCCAACGCCCGCGCCGCCGGTTCGCCGTCGGTCCGCAGCGCCTTGGCCACGGCGGGGGCCCGGCGGCGGACCTTGAGCCCGCCGGGCAGGATCCCCTCAGAGGACAGCCCGCGCGCCACGCACTGCCGCATCACCCGCCAGATCTCCAGCAGTTCCGCCCGGATCTCCTCCTCGGTGCGCCACGCCAGCTCGTTCTCCAGCATCAGCGCCGAGATCGACAGACCCGTCTCCCGGGTCAGGCGCAGCAGCTCGTCGCCGCTGCCGAACGGGTACTTGACCACCGTGTCGTCGACCTTGACCCGGTCCGCACCGGCCGCGGCCTCGTCGACGACGAACCCGCCGCCGACCGAGTAGTAGGTGGCCTCCAGCAGGGACAGCCCCTCGGAGTCGTACGCGAACAGCCTCATGCCGTTGGCGTGGTACGGCAGGGAACGGCGGCGGTGCAGGACCAACTGCCGCTCCGCGTCGAAACGGATCTCATGGGTGTCGCCGAGTTCGCGGCCCAGCAGGCGCAGCCGTCCCGTCGCCCTGATCCGCTCGACGTCCCGTTCGGCCGCGCCGACGTCCACCGTGTGCGGCTCGTTGCCCTCGAGGCCGAGCAGGACGGCCTTGGGGGTGCCGTGACCGTGGCCGGTGGCCCCCAGGGAGCCGAAGAGCTCGGCTCGTACCGACGCCGTCCGCGCGAGCAGATCCTCCTTCTCCAGCCGGCTGGTGAACATGCGGGCGGCCCGCATGGGACCGACCGTGTGCGAACTGGACGGGCCTATGCCGATGGAGAAGAGATCGAAGACGGAGATGGCCACGAGCGGGCTCCTGCCTGGGTTTCTGATGAAGCAACCGGCATCTCTATACGCAACAGCCTTTCTGCTGTGTTCCGTGTTGTCAAGGCGCCTGCCGCAGAGCCGATGTGACGCGTGCATGACAGCATCAAACGCGCTGTCCGTCACTGAACGAGACGAGCGCCCATCGCGCCCCGACCGCTCAGGTTTCGCTGGGGTCTTCGCGCTCGATGCCCAGCTGCTCGATCGCCGAGGCCATGTGCGCGTGCAGGATCTCCTGGGCCGCTGCCGCGTCTCCTCGCGCGATCGCGTCGGCGATGGGCGTGTGGGACGTCGCGGACATGGCCAGATCACGGCGTTCGCCGGCAGCGCTCATGATCACCACGCGCATCGGTCCCTCGAGTTGCCGCCAGGTCTTCAGGAGTATCGAGTTGCCGGAGAGTTCACACAACAGGAGATGGAAGCCGAGATCGGCTTCGACCTTCGCGGCCAGATCCGCGCCTGATTCGAAGGCGTCACGGAGCTTCTCCAGGGCCTCGCCCAGGGCTGCGGCCGCTTCCTGCCTGCGCGGTGACGCGATGATCTGTGCCACCGCGAGTCCCTCCAGCGCTTCCCGGACCTGGAAGAGCTCCCGCACCTCGGTCGGGGTCAGCTGGGACACGCGCAGCATGCCGCGGGCTCCCGCCGTGACGAGCCCCTCCTGCTGGAGATGGCGCAGGGCCTCCCGTACCGTGCCGCGGCTCACCGACAGGTGCTCGGCGATCTCCACCTCGCCGAGGTGGTCGCCGGGGCGGTACCGGCCGGTCGTGATGGCCGTCCGCAAGGCCGCGAGCGCCTGCTCCCGGAGGGTCGTCGAGCGGGTGAGACTGGAAAGCGCCTGACCGGACACGGTCGAACCCCCTTCAACTCCGCGAGTGATCATAGTAGCCCGCGATGCTGTCATCTGTTGACAGTCGGCAGTTCCGGGCCAATCCCTGTCGAGTGGGTTGACACGTCCCGCCACCGGGATCAGCATCGACTCTCGACTGTTAACAGTCGACAGCCAACAGTCCGATCTGGGACGCCCGCCTACGATCAAGGAGGATCGGCATGGCTGAGTTCACAGCGCCACAGCAGGCGGCGCAGGGTTCGCCGGAGCGACTGAGAGTCGCCATCGGATGCGGAGTCGGCGCGACCATCGAGACGTACGACTTCATCGGCTTCGGAACGGCCGCGGCCCTCTACTTCGGTGACGTGTTCTTCCCCGACTCCGACCCGCTGTCGGCCACCTTGCTGTCCTTCGCGACGCTCGGCATCGGCTTCGCCGCACGGCCGCTGGGCGGCATCGTCGCAGGGCACCTCGGCGACCGCGTCGGCCGCAAACCCGTACTGGTCGGATCGCTGCTGCTGATGGGCATCGCGACCGTGCTGATCGGCTGTCTGCCCACCTACCAGATGGTCGGAGTCTGGGCGCCGATCCTGCTGGTGGTCGTCCGCGTGATCCAAGGGCTCGCGTTCGGCGCCGAGTGGGGCGGCGCCATCCTGATGACCTTCGAGCACGCCCCGTGGCGACGGCGCGGCCTCTACACGGGCATCACGCAGGCCGGTTTCCCGGTGGGTCTGCTGCTCGCCAACCTCGCCTTCCTCCTGAGCCGGCACACCCTGGACGACAACTGGGCCTGGCGCGTGCCGTTCCTGCTCAGTGCCGTCCTCATCGCCGTGGGGATCTTCATCCGGCTCAAGATCGACGAATCGCCCCAGTTCGAGGCCCTCAAGGAGTCCGGCGAGGTCGTCAAGAACCCGCTGTTCGTGGTGATCCGGGACGACTGGCGCAACGTCCTGCGGGCCTTCTGCCTGCGCATCACCGAGACGGCGGGATACGCCGTCTCGATCACCTTCGTCCTGTCCTACCTGGACGACGGCGACGCCCCCGACGTCTCCGGCACCACCAGCCTCACCGCCCTGGTCACGGCCGCCGCCCTCGGCATCGCCGCCACCACGCTCTGGGGCGGCCTGTCGGACCGGGTCGGCCGCCGCCCGGTCTACCTGTTCGGCTGCGCGGTGAGCGTCGTATGGGGCATCCCGCTCTTCCTGCTCGTCAACACCGAAGCCGCGGCACTCATCCTGATCGCCTTCGTGATCAGCTATGCCGTCTGCCAGAACTCGCTGGCCGGTGTCCAAGGCGCCTGGTTTTGCGAGCTGTTCGCCACCGGGACCCGCACCGCCGGAACGTCCCTGGCCTACCAGCTCTCCGCGGTCGTCTCCGGCTTCACTCCCATGATCGCCACCGCGCTGTACTCCGCCACCGGATGGACCGGGCCCGCGGTTCTCTTCACCTGCTACGGGCTGTTGGGCCTCCTGGCGACGTTGCTGACGCGTGAGACGTGGGGCGTCGACGAGCGCCGGGAAGCCGACCGCGCCGTGACCGCGTCCACCGAAACCGCTCTTCCCGCTGCCCACTGACAGAGACGAGGATCAACGTGATGTCCACTCGGGCACCCGCAACAGGGGTGCCGTCCACCCGGCGCGCCGCCGCCCTGAAGGACTCCGCCCACCGCATCCGTATGCACGCGCTGGACATGGGGGAGACCCAGGGCCAGGGCTACATCGGACAGGCACTGGGCGTGGCCGACATCCTGGCCGTCGTCTACCAGGACGTCCTCAACCACCGTGCCGACGAGCCGGACTGGCCGCAGCGCGACAGGTTCCTGCTGTCGATCGGCCACTACGCCATCGCCCTGTACGCGGCGCTCGCCGAGGCCGGTGTGCTGGACGTCGGCGAACTCGCCACCTACGGCAGCGACGACTCGCGTCTGCCCATGTCGGGCATGGCGTCCTACACACCCGGCATGGAGATCTCCGGCGGCTCCCTCGGCCACGGTCTGGGCGTCGCCACCGGCATGGCGCTCGGTCTGCGCCACCAGGGCAGCGACGCGCACGTCTACAACCTGCTGTCGGACGGTGAACTGGACGAGGGATCCACCTGGGAGGCGGCGCTCGCCTGCGCCCACCACGGTCTCGACAACGTCACCGCCATCGTCGACGTCAACGCCCTCCAGGCGGACGGCCCGACCGAGGGCGTGCTGCGCACCGAGCCGGTCACGGCCAAGTGGGAGGCGTTCGGCTGGCACGCCGTCCGCGTGGACGGCAACGACATCGAGGCACTCCTCGCGGCCTTCGACAGTCTGCGCGAGCACCGGGGGTCACCGGCCGTGCTCGTCTGCGACACCCGCATCGGATGCGGCGTACCGATGCTGGAGGCCCGGGAGAAGGCGCACTTCATGCGGGTCGAGGAGCACGAATGGCAGTTGGCGCGCGAACAGTTGACGGAACGTCACCGCACCACCGCCCGGAAGGAGGGAACCGTTCGATGAACACCCCGGTACCGACCCAGGCCGCCCGGCCCAAGCTCACCACCTCCGCGATGATCGCCTCGATCGCCGAAGAAGGGCAGCGCACCACCAAGGCCCCCTTCGGACACGCACTGGCCCGGCTCGCCGACGAACGCCCCGACGTGGTCGGACTCTCCGCGGACCTGGCCAAGTACACCGACATGCACGTCTTCCGTGAAGCCCACCCCGACCGCTTCTTCCAGATGGGCATGGCGGAACAGGTGATGCTGGGCGCTGCCGCGGGGCTGGCCGAGGTGGGCCTGACGCCGTTCGCCTCCACCTACTCCGTCTTTGCCACCCGCCGCGCCTACGACTTCCTGTGCCTCGACATCGCCGAGCCGCAGCTGGGCGTCAACGTCGTGGGTGCCCTGCCCGGCCTGACCACGGGCTACGGCCCCAGCCACCAGGCGACCGAGGACCTGGCGATCCTGCGCGGCATGCCCGGCCTGACGGTCGTGGACCCGGCGGACTCGGTGGACATCGAGCAGGCCGTGCCGGCGCTGGCGGCCCATCCGGGTCCCACGTACATGAGGCTGCTGCGCGGAGCGGTACCCACCGTCCTGGACGAGTACGACTACCGGTTCGAACTCGGCAAGGCGGCGGAGCTGCGCGGCGGCCGCGACGTGCTGTTCATCTCGACCGGCCTGATGACGGTCCGTGCCCTGACAGCGGCTCAGGAACTCGCGGACGACCACGTGGACGTCGCCGTCCTCCACGTGCCGACGATCAAACCGTTCGACCGCGAGACCGTGCTGCGGGAGTGCGCCAGGGGACGCCTCGTCATCACCCTCGAGAACCACAGCGTCGTCGGAGGCCTTGCCGAGTCCGTGGCGTCCTGCCTGGCCTTCGCCCGGCAAACAGCCCGCATCGTACCGATCGGACTGCCGGACGAGTTCCTCGCCGCGGGTGCGCTGCCCACCCTCCACGACCGTTACGGCCTCTCCGTCGCAGCGATCAAGGAACGCGTCCGCCGCGAGCTCTGAGCCCCGCGCAGGACATCCGGACTCACCGCCCTTTCGCCACTCCTTCAGGAGAACCCATGGTCACCGAACACACTCCCCGCACCGCAGTCGTCACCGGCGCGGGATCCCTCCGAGGCATCGGGCGCGCCACCACGCACGCCCTGGCCGCCGCCGGCTACCACACAGCCGTCCTCGACCTGGACAAGGAGGCCGCCGAGGACACCGCCCGGGAGGTCGCCGACCGCCACGGGGTGCAAGCGCTGGGGCTAGCGGCGGATGTCACCGACGCCGACGCCGTCGACGCCGCGATCGGGGAGATCGAAGCGGCACTCCCGCCGATCGGAGCCCTCGTCAACAACGCGGGGATCACGTCCCCGACCCGCTTCCTCGACGTATCGCCCACCGAGTGGGACCGGATCTTCGAGGTGAACGTCCGCGGGAGCTTCCTCGTCACTCACCGCGTGGCCGGCGGGATGGCCGAGCGGGGGTTCGGCCGCATCGTCTTCCTGTCGTCCGTCTCCGCCGAGCGCGGTGGCGGGGTGTTCGGGGGAGTGGCGTATTCGGCGGCCAAGGCCGCCCTCCTGGGCTTCGCCCGGGCCCTCGCCCGCGAGCTCGGCCCGTCCGGAGTCACGGTCAACTCCGTGGCCCCCGGCCTGATCAACACCGACATCACACAAGGGAAGCTGGACGAGGAGCGCAAGGCCGCCATGGTCGCGGACGTCCCGGTACGCCGCATCGGCGATGTCGAGGACGTGGCCGACGTCATCGCCTTCCTGGCCCGGCCCGAATCGGGCTACCTCACGGGCGCGACGTACGACGTCAACGGCGGGTCCCACATCCACTGAGTTGCGTTCATCCTGAACGTGCAGATCACAGGGGTGGCGTGGGTGGATGGTGCCGTGCAGAGGTCTCGCCGGGGGCGGCGGCGACCAATCCAGCCACTCCATGAGGCGCTAGGAGAGCGCCGCTTCGATGGCGGCCTGGATGTCGTCGCTCTGGGCGTCCGAGCTGCCCGGACCGAGGTTCACCATGACCGTGGCCTGCCTGCCGTCGACTCTGGCGCCGGCGGCCGTCTCGTAGCCGAGGAAGTCGCCGGTGTGTCCCCAGTAGAGGCCGCCGCCGGGCAGCGGCTTGCTCTCCAGGCCGAGGCCGTACGCGCGGCCGTCGGAGCTGCCGGTCGGGCGGGTCGTCATCATCTCCTCGAGCTGGGCCGGGGGCAGCAGCTTGCCACCCAGCAGCGCGCCCATGAACCGGTTGACGTCGGCGCCGCTGGAGATGATCCCGCCCGCCGTGCCGCCGACCGTGGGGTTGATCGCGGTGATGTCCAGGAGCGGTGCGTCCGGGCCCGGCTGCACGTATCCGCGCGCGTGCGGTCCGGGGATCGCCGGGTCGTCGCCCGGGAAGGACGTCCCTCGTAGCCGCAACGGCTCGACGATGCGCCGCTGCAGCTCCTCGCCGTACGAGCGGCCGGTCACCTTCTCGATGATCATCCCGGCCAGTACGTAGCCGGTGTTGGAGTACTTCCAGCCGGTGCCCGGCTTGAACGTCGGCGGGTGGGCGAGCGCCAGCTTCACCAGATCACGGGGGTCGTGGTGGGCCATCGGGTCCTGGATGACATCCTGCGGCTTGAGGTAGGAGAGCAAGTCGGGCAGCCCGCTGGTGTGCTGGAGCATCTGCCGGACAGTGATCCTGCGCCCGTCGTTGCCGTGGCCGCGCACGACGCCGGGCAGGTAGCGCTCCACCGGCGCGTCCAGATCAACGCGCCGCTCTCCCACCAGCTGCAGCATCATCGTCGCGGTGAACGTCTTGGTCATGCTGCCGATCCGGAACCTGCTGTCGCGGTGCACCGGCGCGCGGCTCTCGACGTCCGCGACACCACTGGTCAGCACCGTGCTGCGGTGCCGGTCCCGCACCTCGGCCAGCGCTCCGGGCGCGCCGTCGACCGTGGTCAGTCTGTGCAGCAGGGTGCGCAGCCGCGCGTAGTCGGCGTGACGCTTGGACTCCCCGACGGCGGATTCCGCGGCGGTGGCCGCGGTGGCGGTGGCCGGCAGCACGCCCCCCACGACACCCATCGCCACGGCCAGTGTGAGAGCGCCACCCAGCGCGCGCTTGTGCTTGAGCATGTGGTTTTCCTTGATCGTCCGGGCTTGCGGTGTCATTCCACGATGCCCGCACCGGGTGCACCGGAGCGATGGGGCGATCAACCGGATCGGTGGTGGGGTTAACCCCCTGTACCCACCCACGCCAGACCCGACATGCTTCATCCAGATGTCCGATCGGGCTCGAAACTGTCAGTTCACGATGAGGGGCGCAGGGGGCGCACGAGTGTGCCTCCCCCGACGTCCCCCTGCGGGAGGTGGCCGTCAAGGCGCCGGCGAACAGGTGACGGCAGCTCAACGCCCGGGTTGCGTCCGGGCGTTGGCACGGGCCGTTAGAGTGGGTGCCGCCGTATTCGACGCGTCGGAGCAACACTTGGCGAATCTGTCCCACCATGAGGAGATCTTCTCCGGTGACGGCACTGGGCCGATGCGGTTGCCGCGTTGGCAGGGTGAGGTTTCGCCTGCGGGTTTGGCGGTCACCTTGGTCGCTGACTACACGTTTCCGGCTCGGGCCTGGTTGCCGGCGGCGGCGATCGTGGCGCTGCTGGGGGAGTTCGACGTGGCTGCGGGCGCGGCCCGTACGACGATCAGCAGGCTGGCGCGTCGAGGGGTGCTGGAGAACAGTCGTCAGGGGCGGTTCAGCTCGTACCGGCTGACGCGGGAGGCCGCCGTCGATCTGTGGAGCGGCGGTGCGTCGATCGCCACGTTCACCACGCAGCCCGACGCGTGGGACGGATGGTGGACGCTGGTCGCCTTCTCCGTGCCGGAGCGGGAGAGTACCCGTCGGCGTGCGCTGCGCACCGCGCTGCGGTGGCGGGGGTTCGCGCCGTTGTACGACGCGGTCTGGGCGTCGCCGCACCCGCTCACCACGAAGGGGCGTGTCGAGCTGGCCGAGTTGGCGCCGGGGTCGGTGAGTGTGTTCCGCGCGCGGCAGGTGGATCTCGAGACGGAGGCCAACCGCAACCCGGTCGAGGCGTGGGACCTGTCCGGCATCGCCGAGCAGTACGAGGTGTTCATCCGGCGGTGGAGCGGCCTGCTGCCGCGTATCAGCGCTGGTGAGGTCACGGGCGCCGCGGCGGTGCGTGCCCGCACCGAGGTGATGAACACCTACCGTCACTTCCCGGTGCTGGACCCCCTGTTGCCCATCGAGCTGCTGCCGGCCGACTGGCCCCGGTCCCGGGCGCGGGAGGTGTGCGTCGCGGTGTACGACGGTCTGGCCCACCCGGCCCAGGAACACGTCCGTTCGGTGGCGGCCCGGTCCGCGGCCGGTCCGCACCTCGGCATCAGCGCCCACACGATCGCCGGCATGAGCGCTGGAATCGGTCACAGTCCCGACTGAACACCGGTGGTTTGACTTTGAGTTCAGATGGATTGAGTCCCAGCGATTGACAGATGAGAGCCCGATGGTGACTCTTTCTGTTATTCGACCTGGTGTGGGAGCGTTCACAGTCATGTGCCTCAGAGAGCAGGTGGCATAGTCGCTCCTCGCCGCATCGGGCTCCACACGTGCAACCCCCCACTCACACAGGAGTCATCCATGAGCATGCAACGGCGCACCTTCCTGGCCCTGAGCGCGGCCGGAGCGGCGGGCATGGGCGCGTCCCTGCTCGGCACCGGGCAGGCAGGCGCCATCGCCAGGCCGCAGAGCGCACCGACCACGCCGTTCGCGGTCGGCGTGCGCCGGTATGACTGGACGCGCGGCAGCCGCCGGTGCACCACCTACGTCTACTACCCCGCCACCGGCACCCCCGGCGGCAACCCGGTGACGAACGCCCCGGTCGCGGGCGGTGTCTTCCCCGTCTACAACTTCACCCACGGGTACGGAAGCAGCCCGCAGAACTCCCTGTTCATCATCCGGGCCCTGGCCTCGGCGGGCTTCGTCGTCCCCGCCCCGCACTTCAACCACAACTTCGGCGACGTCAACAACGGCAACTCCTCCAAGGACGTCTCGCAGGTCATCACCAACACCCTCGCGCTCAACGCGAGCGGTCCGCTGGCCGGGCACATCAACACCGGGATCGGCGTCGGCGTCTCGGGCCACTCCCTGGGCGGCATGATCACCCATGGCCTGCTGACCTCCTGGCCCGACCGCAGGATCATCTCCGCCAACCCGCAGTCCTGCACCGACATGGGCAACCCGTCCAGCTCGGTCTCCGCGAAGGTCCTGTTCGTCCACGGCGACCGGGACTCGACCACGCAGTACTCCTCTGCCCGGCAGGCGTACAACGAGATGACCTGGCCGAAGGCGTTCCTCACCTTCGTCGGCGGCAGCCACACCAGCTTCTGGAGCGACCAGCGCTTCCCGAGGACCGTCGTCGACTGGGCCCGCTGGACCATGTACGGCGACACCGCCGCACGGGACCGCCTCCCTGCCGACGCGGCCGGGTCCAACACCAGGTGGGAATCCGTCCTGCGCTGAGGAGCAGCCGCTCCACGCCCGGCCCGACGTTCCCGCACGTGAGGCTCGTCAGACAGCTTTGTCATGATCGCGTCACGCGGCGGGGCATTCCCCCACACCGGAGGTCACTGTGACCGACTCTCACCGGCGCCCCCGTACGGCGCCGCGTCCACGAAGAATCCGCCGAGCCCCGGGTGGCCGTGTGGCAGGCGTCCTCGCCGCCGCCTTCGCGCTGGCGGCCTCCGCGCTCACCGTGCTGCCCCAGACCGCGGAGGCCGCGACCGCGCGACAGGTGGAGCGCCTCGACCGGGGACTCACCAGTGTCCACACCAGCAGCGGGAACCTGGTGTCGTGGCGCTGGCTGGCCACCGACCCGAACGACGTGTCGTTCAACGTCTACCGCGGCGCCACCAAGGTCAACTCCTCGCCGATCACCGGCTCCACGAACTACTTCGACTCCGGCGCCCAGGACTCCGCCGAGTACACGGTGCGCCCGGTGGTGAACGGAACCGAACAGGCCCCCTCGGAGCGAGCCTTGCAGTTCCGGTCGGGATACCTGGACGTCCCGATCACCCCGCCCGCAGGCGGCACCGCTCCGGGCAACTCGGCGTACACCTACGAGGCCAACGACGCCAGTCTCGGCGACCTGGACGGCGACGGCAGGCTCGACCTGGTCCTGAAGTGGTATCCCACCAACGCCAAGGACAACGCCCAGTCCGGCTACACCGGCAACACCATCGTCGACGGCATCAAGCTCGACGGGACCCGGCTGTGGCGCGTCGACCTGGGCCGCAACATCCGCTCGGGCGCTCACTACACGCAGTTCCAGGTGTACGACTACGACGGTGACGGCAAGGCCGAGGTCGCCATGAAGACCGCCGACGGCACCCGCGACGGCACCGGCGCGGTCATCGGCAACGCGTCGGCCGACCACCGCAACTCCAGCGGCTATGTGCTGTCCGGTCCCGAGTTCCTGACGATGTTCAACGGCCAGACCGGCAAGGCGATGGGGACCGTCGACTACGTCCCGGGCCGCGGCAACGTCTCCTCCTGGGGCGACAACTACGGCAACCGCGTCGACCGCTTCCTGGCCGGCACGGCCTACCTCGACGGCTCCCGCCCCTCCCTGATCATGGCGCGCGGCTATTACACCCGCACCGTGATCGCCGCCTGGGACTGGCGAAACGGTGCCTTCACCCGCCGCTGGACCTTCGACACCAGCTCCTCCGCCAACAGCGGCAAGGGCTACGACGGTCAGGGCAACCACAGCCTGTCCGTCGCGGACGTCGACGCCGACGGCAAGGACGAGATCGTCTACGGCGCGATGACGGTCGACGACAACGGCAACGGGCTGTGGACGACGAGGCTGGGCCACGGCGACGCCGGCCACGTCGGGGACCTCAACCCCTCCCGCGCGGGCCTTGAGTACTTCAAGGTCTGCGAGAACTCCGGCTCACCCGGCTCGTGGATGGCCGACGCCCGCACCGGCCAGATCCTCTGGCGGACGGCCTCGGGCTCGGACAACGGCCGCGGTGTCGCCGCCGACATCTACGCCGGCAGCCCGGGCGCCGAGGCCTGGTCCGCCACCGACACCACCTTGCGTTCGGCGACCGGCGCCTCGCTCGGCCGGGAGCCGTCCAGCATGAACTTCCTGTCCTGGTGGGACGGCGACCCGGTCCGTGAACTCCTCGACGGCACCCGCATCGACAAGTACGGCACCTCGGGTGACACCCGCCTGCTGACCGGGTCCGGGGTCCACTCCAACAACGGCACGAAGTCCACGCCGTCGCTCTCCGGGGACATCCTCGGCGACTGGCGTGAAGAGGTCATCTGGCCGACGTCGAACAACAGGGCCCTGCGGATCTACTCGACCCCGCACCAGACGAACACGAAGATCACGACCCTGCTGCACGACACGCAGTACCGCACGGCCCTGGCCTGGCAGAACACGGCCTACAACCAGCCCCCGCACCCGAGCTTCTTCATCGGCAACGGGATGCCGACGGCTCCACGGCCCACCGTCCACACGCCCTGAACCCCGCCGCGTGGCCGCCCGTGCCCCACGCATGGGCGGCCCACGGCCAACCGCCCGCCGGCCGCCTGACTCAAGTGCGGCCGGAACGCAGGAAGGAGCGACCATGCACCCCACCGATGCAAGCGGTTCCGGGCGGATCAACCGCAGGACCCTGCTGAAGGCCACCACGGCCACCGCCGGGGCGATCGCCACCGCCGCCGTGCTCGCCGAACTCGACACGCCGGCCAGCGCCGCCGCGGGCTTCGTCAAGGGCGTCGACATCAGCTGGGTGCCGCAGATGGAGGCGCGCGGCTTCTCCTGGAAGAACGCGAGCGGTCAGAAGCAGGACCTGCTGACCATTCTCAAGGGGTACGGCATCAGCGCGGTGCGGTTGCGCACGTTCGTCAATCCCTCCAGCAGCCCCACCGACGGGCACTGCGGCATCAACGAGGTCGCGGCCTTCGCCAAGCGGGTCAAGGCCGCCGGAATGTCGATCATGCTCGACTACATGTTCGGCGACACCTGGAACTCCGTCGGCGTGCAGAACCCGCCCGCCGCCTGGCGGAACATGACCTACAGCCAGATGCGCACCGCGATGGGCACGTACGTGAACCAGACCATGACGATCATGAGGAACAACGACGTGCTCCCCACCTGGGTGCAGATCGGCAACGAGATCAACAGCGGGATCTGCCGCCCTGTCGGCAGCGTCTCCAGCCCGGCGCAGCTGACCGGCCTGCTCAACGCCGCCTACACCCAGGTCAAAGCCGTGTCACCGAACTCGATCGTGTGCATCCACCTGGCCCAGCCGCAGAAGTACGACGCGATGACGACGTTCTTCAGCCGTTACGCCGCCAACGGCGGCAAGTGGGACATGTCGGTGTTCTCCTCCTACGGCAGCGCCGACGTCGCCCCCGGCATCGTGGCGAACATGAGGAAGATCTCCGACGCCTACGGCAAGCCGTTCCTGCAGAGCGAGTTCGGCGGCCGGGTGGACCGGGCTTCCTCGACCCAAGCCTCGCTGGTCGCCTACATCAAGGCACTGAAGGCCAACGGGGGACAGGGCATCTTCTACTGGGAGCCGGAGTGCATGTCCCCGTTCACCGGCTACAACATGGGCGCCTGGGACTCCGCCACGCAGCGCCCCACCGTCATCATGAACGGCTTCACCCAGGCCTGAACGACGGCTGTGGACCGCAGCCCGGGCATCCCTCCGGTCAAGGATTGGAACTCGTGATTGAAATGAGCATGACACTCATACGTCAAGGGCACGGGGTCAGGCTGGGCGCAGCGGGTCTCCTGACCCTTGCGGCACTGGTCGGCACCGGCACGGCGCAGGCCGACGCCGCTCCGCGGGCACTGCCGGCCGGTTGTTCCGGCACTGCGCCGATCAAGTGTCACTACGCGGTCTCGCCCGGCAACTACGACGTGACGGTCTCCCTCGGCGGCGCCGCTTCCGCCGGGCAGACCGAGATGTGGGTGGAGGCCCGGCGCCTGATGCTGCCGGCGACGAAGACGGCGGCCGGTGCCGTCGCCACGTACTCGTTCACGGTCAATGTGCGGCAGCCGGAGGGCCAGCCGACCGGCCAGGGCGGCACCGGGAACCCCGGCCTGGACATCCGGTTCGCGGGGACCAACCCGCAGGTGTCGGCCGTCTCCGTGAAACCGGCGAACCAGCCGATGGTCGCCTACCTGGCCGGTGACTCGACCGTGTGCGACCAGCTGATCGCCCCCTACACCGGATGGGGCCAGATGATCACCCCGGCGGTGGGTCCCGGCGCGGTCGTCGCCAACTACGCCGACTCGGGGGAGAGTTCGGGCAGCTTCCTGTCCAACTCGGCGCTCTTCCGGGTGCTGCTGCCGAAGGTCAAGGCGAACGACGCGGTGTTCATCCAGTTCGGCCACAACGACAAGCAGACCAGCGCGTCCGCCTTCCGGAACAACCTGACCTCCATGATCACGCAGGTCCGTGCGAAGGGCGGCGTCCCGGTCCTGGTGACCCCGCCCGTCCGCCGGCAGTTCAACGGCAACCGGCTCACGGCTACGGCGCTGCACGTCAATGGCGTCGGAGTCGACCTGCCCGCCCAGATGCGCGCGGTCGGCACGGCACAGAAGGCGCCGGTGATCGATCTGACCGCCAAGAGCAAGACGCTGGTCGAGTCCCTCGGCCCGTCCGCCTCCGCACAGCTCTTCCTGCGCTCCTCCGTCGACGGAGTCACGGACAACACCCACTTCTCGCAGTACGGCGCGACGCAGATCGGCGCCCTGGTGCTCCAGAGCATCCGGGAGCAGCGCCTGCCCCTGGCCGCGCACCTGCGCTGACCGACGCGCGGCGGCGCCCGTTCCTGGGAAGGACCTGATGAAGAAGCTTCGGACACTCGTCACGACCGCACTGGTGATCGCCTTGTCCAGCCTCGGCGTCGGCATCGCGTCGGCGGCCGACAGCGGCGCGGTGAACTGCACCGGTGCCTCCCACGCCCCGGCGGCACGGGCGGCGGCCGCGCCGGTCACCGTGTGGCTGGCCGGTGACTCCACCATGGCCAACCCGGGCGCCGCCCGCTGCCCGGTCGGCTGGGGCAGCCAGTTCGACGCCCTGTTCAACAGCGACGTGACGGTCAGGAACCAGGCGGTGGGCGGCCGCAGCATCCAGACCTGGCTGTACGAGGGGAACGTGAGCAGCACCAAGGGCTCCGACGGCGAGTGCCGCCTCACGTCCGGCTCGTACTCGTCACGCTGGCAGGCGATGCTGAACGCGAGCACCGGGATGAAGGCCGGCGACTATCTCTTCATCCAGTTCGGCATCAACGACTCCTCCTCGACCTGCCCCCGGCACGTCGGCCCGGCCCGGTACCAGCAGCTGATGACCATGATGGCCCAGGCCGCCCTGGCCCGGGGCGCGCACCCGGTGCTGCTCACCCCGGTGGCCGCCATCACCTGCTCCGGCAGCACGGCGACCAAGAACCGCGGCTTCGTCTCCCAGACCTTCGCCGCCGGATCCGCGACCGGGGCGCCGGTCATCGACCTGCAGACACTCAGTGTCTCGCGCTACAACAGTCTGCGCTTCTGCCCGAACAACGGCGACTACGGAGGCAGCGGTCCCCTGGGCACCTTCTTCTGCAACGACCACACCCACTTCGAAACCCACGGCGCCCAGCAGATCGCCACGCTCGTCGCCGGCGACCTGCGCCGGCAGAACCTCCCGCTCGCCGCGTATCTCAGGTAGCACCCGGGGGAGGGGCAACCGGACTGCCTGCTACTGCCAGACGTACCAACGGCAGTGGTAGGCACCGGAGTCGTCCCAAAACCGCTCACTCGTTGGATCGTGCCGCGTGCACCACAGTGGATGACACGCCGCGCCCAGGGCTCGGCTCGGTCTCCCGTCGACCAAGAGAGTGGGCATGTCCATCGAATCCCCCGAGTCACCTGTTTCTCCCTCCGAGGGATCCACCGAGGAATCCACGTCCGCCCCGTCCCGGCGCACGTTCATCGCGAGCACCACCGCCGTCGGCGGTGCGGTCGTGGCGGGCGGCCTCATAGCGGGGCCGTCCGTGTTCGGCGCCGAACCCGCGGACGCCGCCGAGGCACCGCCCGGCAGCCGTGTCTCCCTGACCGTCAACGGCACGCGGCACACCGTCACGGTCGACAACCGGACCTCGCTGCTGGACCTGCTGCGCGAACACCTCGGGCTGACCGGCTCGAAGAAGGGCTGCAACGCCGGTGCCTGCGGGGCCTGCACCGTCCTGGTCGACGGCCGCCGCGTCAACTCCTGCCTGACCCTGGCGGTCCGGCTGGACGGCGCCGAGGTCACCACCATCGAGGGCCTGGCCAAAGGCGAACGGCTTCACCCGCTGCAGCAGGCGTTCATCGACCAGGACGCCTTCCAGTGCGGCTACTGCACCCCCGGCCAGATCATGTCCGGCGTCGGCTGCATCGAGGAAGGGCACACCGGCTCACCGGCCGAGATCCGGGAGTTCATGAGCGGCAACATCTGCCGCTGCGGGTGCTACGTGAAGATCGTGCGCGCCGTCGAGCAGACCGCGCACGGGAAGTGAGGGCCGATGTACCCCTTTGCCTTCACGAAGGCGTCCGACACCCGCCAAGCCCTCACCGCAGGCCGCGACGGCGGCCGTTACATCGCCGGCGGCACCACACTCGTCGACCTGATGCGCGAAACCGTCGAACGCCCCCGCACCTTGGTAGACATCAGCGGCCTGCCACTGCGCGAGATCACGGTCACCCGACGCGGGGGCCTGCGCATCGGCGCACTGGTACGGATGTCCGAGGCCGCCGCCCACCGAGGGGTGCGCGCGCTGTATCCGGTGATCTCGCAGGCGCTGGAGCTGAGCGCGTCGGCGCAGCTGCGCAACATGGCGACCATCGGCGGCAACATCATGCAGCGCACCCGCTGCACGTACTTCCGTGATGTGACGGCCGCCTGCAACAAGCGTGAGCCGGGCTCGGGTTGCGCGGCGCTGCACGGCGTCAACCGGACCCACGCGATCCTCGGCACCTCCGACGACTGCGTGGCCACCCACCCCTCCGACGTCGCCGTGGCCTTCGCGGCCCTGGAGGCGACCGTGCACCTGCTGGGCCCGGACGGCGAGCGGACCGTGCCCTTCGCCGACTTCCTGCTCAGGCCGGGCAGCACACCGAATCGCGAACAGGCCCTGCGCCCGGGCGAGTTGATCACCTCTGTCGAAATCCCGGCCCATCCTCGCCCGCTGAAGTCGGGCTACCTGAAGGTGCGTGACCGGCAGTCCTACGAGTTCGCGCTCACCTCGGCGGCGGTCGCCCTGCACATCCGCGGCGGCGTGATCCGAGAGGCGAAGGTGGCCGCCGGGGGAGTGGGCACCGTGCCCTGGAAGCTGCCCGCCGTCGAGCGGCAGCTCATCGGGCGGCGGCCGTCCGACGCGCTGTGGACCAAGGCGGCCGAACACGCCGCCGACGGGGCCCGGCCCCTTCAGCACAACCGTTTCAAAGTCGAGTTGCTGCGACGGACCGTCGAGCGGCAACTGCGCGTCGTAGGAGGTGGCAAGTGAGCCCGCAGCCACAGGCAGCCGTCGGAGCGCCGCTGTCCCGGGTGGACGGGCGACTGAAGGTCACCGGCCAGGCCGAGTACACCGCCGACCACGACATCGACGGCGTCGTCCACGCCGTCATCGTCGACAGCACCATCGCCCGCGGCCGCGTCACCGGCATCGACGCCCGTGCCGCCAATGCCCAGCGCGGAGTCCTGGGCGTCATCAGCCACCTGGACAAACCCAAGCTGGCCTACCGCGAGAACCAGGGGGCCTGGTTGGACCCGTCCGTCGGCGAACGGCTGCACGTCTTCCAGGACGACAGGGTGCGCTTCTTCGGACAGCCGGTCGCCGTGGTCGTGGCCCGGACACTGGAGGCCGCGCAGCACGCCGCGGACCTGGTGAAGGTCTCCTACGACGCCGAGAAGCCCTCCACCGACCTGACCGGCGCGCCCGAGAACGACCCCCTGCCCCAGCAGAACTACGCGCGCGGCAAACCCGAAGAGGCGCTGGCCTCGGCGGAGGTGAGGCTGGAGCGCACCTACCGGCTCGCCCGCAACCACCACAACGCGATGGAGCCGCACGCAACCATCGCCCGCTGGGACGGCGACAAGCTCACCGTCTGGGACAAGACCCAGTGGACGCTGGGAGCGCAGGGCGAACTCGCGGCCGTGTTCGGTATCCCGTCGGAGAACGTGCGCGTCATCTCGCCGTTCGTCGGCGGCGCGTTCGGCAACGCGCTGCGCACCTGGCCGCACTCCACCCTCGCGGCCCTCGCCGCCCGTGCGATCGGCCGCCCGGTCAAGCTCCTCCTGACCCGCGAGCAGCTGTACTACGGCGTGGGGTTCCGGCCCGCCTACGAGTACGGGCTGCGGCTGGGCAGCACCCGCAGCGGACGCCTGACCGCGGCCGTGCACCGCGTGCGGGGCGAGACGTCGAGGTACGAGCAGTTCACCGAGGGCGTGATGGTCCCGGGACAGATGCACTACGCCACGCCCCACGTACGCCAGGCGTACCGGACCGTGCCGCTGGACGTGAACACACCGACGTTCATGCGGGGCCCCGGCTACTCCACCGCCGTCTTCGCCATGGAGTCGGCCCTGGACGAACTCGCCCACGAGCTCGGCGTCGACCCCATCGAACTGCGGCTGCGCAACGAACCGGAGGAAGACCCGTCCAACGGGCTGCCGTTCTCCACCCGGCGGCTGCGCGAGTGCCTGCGGGTCGGCGCCCGCGAGTTCGGCTGGCACCGGCGCAACCCCAGGCCGCGCTCCCGGCGGGACGGCGACTGGCTCATCGGCACGGGCATGGCCAGCGGCGTCTACGACACCCTGCGCATGCGGTCGGAGGCACGCGTCAGGCTGGAATCCGACGGCACCGCCCTGGTGCAGGCGTCGACCAGCGACATGGGTCCCGGCACCTACACCTCCGTGACCCAGCTCGCCGCCGACGCCCTCGGCCTGACCATGCGCACCGTCCGGTTCGAACTCGGCGACTCCACCTTCGCACCGTCCCCGCCGCACGGTGGCTCGCAGACCATGGCCGGTGTCGGCTCGGCAGTCCAGGACGGCTGCGACAAGCTGCGGCAGGAGGCGATCAAACTCGCGGTCGAGGACGAGCGGTCACCGCTGCACGGCGTCGACGCCGGCGACGTAGTGGTCCGCGGCGGCCGACTGCACGTGCAGGGCAACCCCGCGCGCGGCGAGACCTACCGGCAGTTGCTCGCCCGCCATGGCCGTACGCACCTGGAGACCCGCGGGACCTTCACCCCGGCCGGGGACGACCGGTACTCGATGTACGCCTACAGCGCGGTGTTCGCCGAAGTGGCCGTCGACCGGCGGCTGGGCCTGGTGCGGATGCGGAGGATGCTCGGCGTCTACGACGTCGGACGGATCATCAGTCCCAAGCTCGCCGACAGCCAGGCCCTCGGGGGCATGGTGGGCGGCATCGGCGGGGCCCTGCTGGAGCACACGGTCACCGACCACCGCGACGGCCGGATCGTCAACGCCGGCCTCGCCGACTACCTCGTGCCCGTCAACGCCGACATCCCTGATCTGCGGGCGGTCTATCTGGACGGGAAGGACCCACACGCCGACCCCATCGGGGTCAAAGGCCTCGGTGAAGTCGTGCAGATCGGGGTGGGACCCGCCATCGCCAACGCGGTCTTCCACGCCACCGGACGCCGCGTCCGCGACCTGCCCATCACCGCCGAAGCCCTGCTCTGAACCCGGGCGGCAGGGCCCCTCCCGCCACCTGGCCGGGGCGCCGAGAGCCGTCCCGCTGATCGGCCCGCCGCCGTGCCACCCGATCCCCCCCATGCCGGCACGGCGGCGGGCTTCCCCATCGCCCCAGGAGTACCACTCATGCTCAACATCGCCGACACGCTGCACCGTTGGTGCCGCGAGGCCCGCCCCTTCGCCCTGGCCACCGTCATCCAGGTCAGCGGCAGCGCACCCCTGCCGCCCGGCACCGCACTGGCGGTGGACACCGGCGGCGAGGCGGTCGGCAGCATCTCCGGAGGCTGCGTGGAAGGCGCCGTCTACGAGCTGTGCAGGCAGGTGCTGGAGTCGGGAGAACCCCCGGTACGGGCCCGGTTCGGCTACTCCGACGACGACGCCTTCGCCGTGGGCCTGACCTGCGGCGGCGAACTGGAGGTCCTGGTCCAGCGCGTCGACCCCGCCGACCAGCCCCACCTCGTCGGCGCCCTGGAACAGGTGCCGGCCGGTCTGCCCGTCGCCGTGGCACAGGTGGTGGACGGGCCTGAGCACCAGCTCGGCCGCACCCTGTCCGTCCTCGGGGGCGGCAGCGCGTACGACGGGACACTCGGCAGCCGACAGCAGGACCGGGCCGTGGCCACCCAGGTCCGCGCACTGCTGCGGGCAGGCCGTACCGCCCGCGTGGAGGTCGGCGGGGATGCCGGCAGCTGCCCGGAGAAGCTGACACTCCTGGTCCACACCCACGCGGCCCCGCCCCGCCTGCTGATCTTCGGCGCCGTCGACTTCGCCGCCGCCCTCAGCCGGGCCGGAAGCTTCCTCGGCTACCACGTCACCGTCTGCGACGCCCGCCCCGTCTTCGCCACCCCGGAGCGCTTCCCGCACGCCGACGAGGTCGTCGTCGACTGGCCCCACCGCTACCTGGAGGCCACACGAGTCGACGCCCGCACCGCCATCTGCGTCCTCACCCACGACGCCAAGTTCGACATCCCCCTGCTGCGCCTGGCCCTCGGCCTCCCGGTCGGCTACCTCGGCGCGATGGGCTCCCGGCGCACCCACGAGCACCGCCTGGCACGCCTGCGGGAGGCCGGCGTGCCCGATGAGCACCTCGCGCGCCTGCGCTCACCGATCGGACTCGACCTCGGCGCCCGCACACCCGAGGAGACAGCGATCTCCATCACCGCCGAGATCATCGCCCACACCCACAACGGCACCGGCCTGCCCCTGTCACGCGTCCCCGGGCCCATCCACGGTTCCGTGCCCGTGGCCCAGGTGTCGTCACCCGACGCGCTCCTGGCCGCATGACGGCACGCCGTGCTCAGCGCAGCGGCTCCATCTCCCAGCTGGCCAGCGTCCGCAGGGCTTCCTCCGACGGTGAGCCCGGTTCGGCGTGGTAGGTGGCCAGTCGCATGGGGGCGCCCCCGGGCAGCGCCATGGGCTCGTGGACGAGGTCGAACTCTCCGACGAGCGGATGCCGCATCCGTACGGACTCGCCGACGGACCCGCAGCTCACCTCGTGCCGTGCCCACAGCCGCCGGAACTCCTCGCTCGACTGCGTCAACTCCTGGATCAGGGAGGAGAGGTACGCGTCCCCGGGGCTCTTGCCGGCGTTCATGCGCAGCACGCCGGCGGTCTTCACAGCCGCGCCGGCCGGGTCGGCGAACCGATCACGTGCCTCGGGGGAGAGGAAGATCAGCCGGGCCACGTTGAGCTGCTCGGGCGGCAGCCCGTCCCAGTCCCCGAAGACGGCGGTGGCGAGCCGGTTCCATCCCAGGATGTCCAGGCGCCGGCTGACGACGTAGGCGGGTACGCCGAGTGCCTCGAGCAAGTGCTGGACGGAGGGTCGCAGTCGCTGCGGCGGGGGCGCTGCCTGTGCCGTGCTCTGCCGGTCGGCCTGCGCCAGCCGGACCAAGTGGTCGCGCTCCTCCTCGGTCAGGCGCAGGGCGCGGGCGACGGCGTCCAGCACCTCGGCGGACATGGTGTCGCCATGGCCCTGCTCCAGGCGGGCGTAGTAGGCGTACGACACCCCCGCCAGCTGCGCCAGCTCCTCGCGCCGCAACCCGGGAACCCGCCGCCGCCCGTACGAGGGGAGGCCCACGTCCTCGGGCCTGAGCCGGGCCCTGCGGGACCGCAGGAACTCCCTCAGCTCGGCACGCCGGTCGAGTCCTGAAGACATCTCTGTCCTCCAGTTGTCACACATGCCTCGTAGATGCCGAGCAGCGTACAGCACCGAATCCACGACTCATCTTGATACTGAGTCTCAAAGCGATGTAGAGTCTTGGATTAAGACTTCATTTCTGACAGGAGTGCTCTCATGAGCAAGATCTGGTTCATCACCGGTTCCTCGCGCGGCTTCGGCCGCCAGTTCGTCCAGGCGGCTCTGGAGCGCGGTGACAAGGTCGCGGCCACCGCCCGCACCACCGAGTCCCTCGCGGACCTGGTGGCCGCCCACGGCGAGGCGATCCTTCCCCTCACCCTGGATGTCACTGACAAGACCGCCGTCGCCGAGGCCGTCCAGCGGGCGCACGACCACTTCGGCCGACTGGACGTCGTCGTCAACAACGCCGGCTACGGTCTGTTCGGCATGGTCGAGGAGCTGACGGAACAGCAGGTCCGTGAGCAGATGGAGACCAACTTCTTCGGTGCCCTGTGGGTCACCCAGGCCGCCCTGCCTCTGCTGAGGGCGCAGGGCCGCGGCCACATCGTGCAGATATCCAGCGTCGGCGGTGTCACCGCATTCCCCAACCTCGGTGTCTACAACGCCTCCAAGTGGGCCCTGGAGGCCCTGAGTGAGGCTCTCGCCGGGGAAGTCGCCGGATTCGGCATCAAGGTCACCCTCGTCGAGCCGGGTGGCTTCGCCACCGACTGGGCAGGCTCCTCCGCCACCTTCGCCGGCCAGCTGCCCGCCTACGACGACCTGCGCACCGCCCTCGCCGCCAACTGGGGGAACATCGAGCATGGTGACCCGACCGCGGCCGGCGCGGCCCTGCTGGAGGTCGTGGACGCCGACAACCCGCCCCTGCGGGTCTTCTTCGGTACCTCCCCGCTCCACTTCGTCCCGCAGGTCTACGCCGAGCGGCTGAAGACCTGGGAGGAGTGGGCCGACGTCGCCGCGCAGGCGCAGGGTACCGCCGCGTAACCGACCACGGATCTGATACTCGGTATCAAATTGAGTCGTTGCTGTACGCTCTTGGCATGACCGAGACCGCCCGTACCGCCGCCGAATCCGCAGGCAAGCCGCCCGGCTTGCGTGAGCGCATGCGTGCGACGGTCCGGGCGGAAGTGGTCGACGTGGCACACCGGCTCTTCACCGAGCAGGGGTTCGACCGGACGACCGTCGACCAGATCGCCGCCGAGGTGGGCCTGTCACGCGCCAGCCTGTTCCGGTACTTCGGCACGAAGGAACAGATCGTCCTCGGACGCCTGGAGGAGTCCGGTCGTCTGATCGCGGAGGCGCTCGCCGCCCGCCCCGACGACGAGCGGCCCTGGGAGGCGCTGCGCCGGTCCTTCGACGTCCTGACGCGGAGGAACGAGCAGGCACCCGAGCAGGCCCTCACCTATCTGCGCATGCTCCAGGAGACCCCGTCGCTGCGCGCGGGGCACCATGAGAAGCAACTGATCTGGCAGGGACTGCTGGTGCCGGAGATCGCCCGGCGACTGGGGGTCAGCCCCGACCGGCCGGAGGACACCAGGCCGAGCGCACTGGCCGCCGCCGCGCTCGCCTGCCTGGACGTCGCCTCGACGGGGTGGGTGGCATGCGAGGGCACGGTTCCGCTGGCCGAGCTGCTCGACCGGGCGATGGGCGCACTGTCGGAGTAGCCCGGCCCGGCGCACCTGCTGACGCCGGTCCGCTCGCTGTCAGGGAGCGGTGCCGAGATCCACGGCCAGGTCCCCGGTCTCCGTCCAGAAGCTGTCGTCGGCGTCCTGGAGCCGGCCGGCGGCGTGTTTCATATGGCGGCGTGCGGCGGCGCGTGCCGCTTCGGGGTCGCCTGACTCGATGGCGGCGAGAATGGCGTGGTGCTCGTCCCGGACCGCTTCGATGAAGTCGTTCCGGCGTGCCTCGTTCGCGCGCGTGATGCGGATACCGCTGCGCGACACGTCGCCCAGGTACCGCACCGTCGAGACCATCACGGCGTTTCCGGTCGACTCGGCGATGGACCGGTGGAAGGCGAGGTCCTCGTCCACGCCGTCACCGCCGGCCGCGACCGCCGAGTCGATCGTGTCCAGCGCCTGGCGCATCCGCGCGAGGTCGTGCGGGGTGGCCCGGGCGGCGGCGAGGCTGGCCGCCTCGCCCTCCATGGCCCGGCGTACCTCCACGATCTGCAGCACCTTCGCCTTGGTGTCGGCGGCGTCGAGGTCGAGCGGGCGGGTGCGCCGCGGCAGGACGAACACGCCGATGCCCTGCCGCGGTTCGACCAGGCCCGCGTTGCGGAGCCGCGACAGGGCCTCGCGCACCACGGTGCGGCTCACGCCCAGCTGCTTGACCAGCTCCACCTCGGTCGGCAGCCGGTCGCCCTCGGCAAGCCGCCCCGACTCGATCTCCTCGGAGAGCGTCGCGGCGACCTGGTCGGCGAGCCGGACGGGACCGGGCACCTTGGAAAACATGGTTTTCAGTCTATAGACCCTCGCTCGGCTGCCCCGCCGTGAGCGGCCCGTCGACCAGGACCGCGTCACGGTGGTCGGCGACGTAGTCCCGCACCACCGCCGCGAAGTCCGGATCGGGCCGGAGCCCGAGAGCCGCGGCCCGCGTGTGGTCGAAGACGGAAGGCCACGAACCCACGATGGCCTCGACATCGCGGTCGGGCGCGATCGTCACCAGGTCGGCGACGGCGTCGCCGGCCAGCTGCCGCAGCGTGGCCAGCATCTCGGCGACGGAGACCGTGAGCCCCGGGAGGTTGACCGGCAGTCCGCCCTCGAAGCGGCCCCTCCCGGTACCGCGCTCGGCTTCCGCGATGCGGAGGATCCCCTCGACCGTGCGCCGGGGCGACGCCAGGGCCACCCGCAGATCGGGACGCACGGGGCAGACGGCGGGCAGGCCCGCGAGCGGCTCGCGGATGATGCCGGACAGGAAGCCGGAGGCGGCCGCGTTCGGCTTGCCGGGCCGCACCGACACGGTCATCAGACGGGCCACGCGCCCGTCGAGGAAGCCCCGGCGGGTGTAGTCCGCGACGAGCTGCTCGCACACGAGTTTCTGGATGCCGTAGCTCGACCGGGGCGTGGGCAGCGTCGACTCGCCGACCACCGGCGGAAGCGGCAGCGCCGGGTCGGAGCCGTAGACCGCCACACTGCTGGCGAACACCAGGCGCGCAGCGGGCCGGCCGGTGGCCGACTGCCCCCGGGCGGCTTCGAGGAGCGCGCGGGTGGTGTCCAGGTTGGCGCTCATACCCAGGTCGAAGTCCGCCTCGCACTCGGCCGAGACGGCGGCGGCGAGGTGGATCAGTACGTCCACCGGCTCCGCGAACACCTCGTCGAGGCACTCGGCCAGGTCACCCCGCACCGTCTCCACGAGCGGGTCGGCCGTCTCCGGAGCACCGGGCGGCACGATCCGGTCGGCGAGCACCAGCCGGTCGATCGGCACTCCACGGAAGGTCCGAGTCCTGAGCAGGGTGCCGGTGACCTGTCGTCCGAGGAAGCCGAAGCCGCCCGTGATGACAATCCTCATGCGGTGTCTCCTCGGTAGTCGTTCGGGCGGTAGTCGCTCAGCCAGCCGAGGCCTTCGCTCGTGCCGGCCAGCGGGATGTATTCGCAGCCGATCCACCCGTCGAAGCCCAGGTCGTCGACGACGCGGAACAGGTGGCCGACGTCGAGTTCGCCCCGGTCGGGCTCGTGGCGGTCGGGCACGCCCGCGATCTGCAGGTGACCGACCCGGCCGGTCGGCAGGTCGCGGCGCAGGGTGGTGGTGAGGTCGCCCTCGACGATCTGGCAGTGGTAGAGGTCGAGTTGCACCTTGAGGTTCGGCGCGCCCACCTCCCGCACGACCGCGTGGGCCTCCGCCTGCCGGGACAGGAAGTAGCCCGGCATGTCGCGGCCGTTGATCGCCTCGATCAGGATGTCGACGCCCTGCGGGGCGGCTCGCTCGGCGGCCCACGCGAGGTTGGCCAGGTAGGTGGCGCGGTGCTCGGCCCGTTCCTCCGGCGTGGCGTCGGGCGGTACGAGCCCGGCCATGACGTGCAGCCGCGGGCAGTCCAGTGCGGCGGCGTACTCCAGGGCCCGGGCGATCCCGGAGCGGAGCTCCGCCTCGCGGCCGGGCAGGGCAGCGATCCCGCGTTCTCCGGAATCCCACGCTCCGGGAGGGGCGTTGAACAGCACCTGCCGCAGGCCGTGGTCGTCGAGCCGGCGGCGCAGCTGCGTGGCGTCGTAGACGTAGGGGAAGAGGTATTCGACGGCGGTGAAGCCGTCCGCCGAGGCCGCGGCGAAGCGGTCAGGGAAATCGTGCTCGGTGTACATCAGGGACAGGTTCGCTGCGAACCTCGGCATGCTGGCTCCTGGGTGAGGACCGGAGGACCGGAGGGCCGGTCAGCGGTTGACGACGTGCTTGTCGGTGGTGAGCACCGCGGCGGCACCGACGACGAGGCTGAGCGCCAGGACGTACATCGGAACCGACGTCGAGCCGGTGGCGTCCTTCAGCGCGCCGATCATGTAGGGACTGACGAAGCCGGCGAGGTTGCCGACCGAGTTGATCGCGGCGAGGCCGACCGCGGCGGCGGTGCCGCCGAGGAACGCGGTGGGCAGGGACCAGAACAGCGGCGCGCAGGTCAGCACGCCCGCCGCGGCGATGGACAGCGCGACCAGGGACAGCGCGGTCGACCCGGCCCAGCCCGCCGCCAGGGAGAAGCCGACCGCGCCCATGAGACTGGGCACCACCAGATGCCAGCGGCGCTCACGGCGCTTGTCCGCCGAACGCCCGAGCAGGTTCATCGTGACGAGCGCGGCCAGGAACGGCACCGCGCTGAGCAGGCCGATCGCGAGGTTGCCCTCGATACCGGTGGACTCGACGAACGTGGGCATCCAGAAGGTCAGCGCGTACTGGCCCATCACGAAGCAGAAGTAGATGAGGCACATCAGCCACACCTTGGGCTCGCGGAAGGCGTCCCAGACCCGGCCGTGCACGGTCTGGTGCGCGGCGTCCTGGGCGATCGCCCGCTCGACGACGGCCTTCTCCTCGTCGGTGAGCCACTTCGCGGAGCGCACGCTGTTGTCGAGGTAGAACAGCGTGGCCACCCCGATGAGAAGGGCGGGGATCGCCTCCAGCAGGAACATCCACTGCCAGCCCTCCCAGCCGTTCACGCCCTGGAACCGGTCCATGATCCAGCCGGAGAGCGGGTTGCCGAAAATGCCGGCGACCGGGATGGCGGACATGAAGAGTGCGATCACCCGGGCACGGCGGTGGGAGGGGAACCAGTAGGTGCAGTACAGGATCACCCCCGGATAGAACCCCGCCTCCGCGGCTCCGAGGAGGAACCTCAGGACGTAGAACATCGCCTCGTTGTGGACGAACATGAACGACCCCGAGACGAGACCCCAGCTGATCATGATCCGGGCGATCCAGGTACGGGCGCCGACGCGCTGGAGCATCAGGTTCGACGGCACCTCGAAGAGGAAGTAGCCGATGAAGAACAGGCCGGCACCGAGGCCGTACGCCGCCTCGCTGAAGCCGAGGTCGTCGGCCATCTGGAGCTTGGCGAAGCCGACGTTGACCCGGTCCAGGTAGGAGACGATGTAGCACAGGACGAGGAAGGGGACGATACGCCGCACGACCTTGCGGAAGACGGCGTTCTCACGGGCGACGTCGGCGGATGCCGACGCCGTTATGGGCATGGACATGGATGATCCCTCTGCGGCTCAGGGGAATTCTCTGACGGGTGGGGAGCGCGTCACCACGCGGCGTCGAACGCGGACCTCAGTTCGTCGATCGCGTGGGACGGGAGCGGCTCGGGGCGACGGTCGGTCAGGAGCCAGAGACGTGCCGTCTCCTCGAGTTCTTCGAGGACGGCGAGGGCGGTGGCCGCGTCGGGTCCCCAGACGACGGGGCCCAGCCTGTCGAGCAGGACGGCCCGCAGGGGCGTACGGCTCGCCGCGTGCGCGGCGACGCGGGCGGTCACCAGGTCGGCCACGCGCGGGTCGCCGGGCCGGTGGTAGGGGATGAGCGGGACGTGCCCGACCTTCATCACGTAGTACGGCGTGAGGGGCGGAAGCACGTCGTCGTCGCTCCACACGCCGGCCAGGGTGAGCGCGACCAGGTGCGTGGAGTGGGTGTGGATGACGAACCGGGCCGTGGGGTCGGCGGAGCAGATACGCCGGTGCAGGGTCAGGGTCTTGCTGGCGCGGTCACCCGCGATCTGCTCGCCACGGGCGTCGACCAGCGCGAGGCGGCCGGGTTCCAGGAACCCGAGGGCGGCGTCGGTGGGGGTGATCAGGTGGTGGTCGCCGGCTTTGGCGCTGATGTTGCCTGCGCTGGCGTGGACGTAGCCCCGGGCGAACAGACTGGTGCCCACGCGGACGATCTCGTCGCGCGCCTCCTCGACGGCCCTGTCCACGGCCTCGTCCACGGCCTTGTCGACAGCATCGTCGTCGCCTGTCCCGGCGGTGGTGCCCGGCTGCCCGGTCATGCGGCCTCCTCGTCCAGCAGGGCGAAGGCGTAGGTGAAGAAGTCGGGGCCGCCGAAGTTGCCGGACTTGAGCGTGATGTGGAGCGTGTCCCCGTCGGGCAGGGTGGTCGCGCACCAGGGGACACCGGGGTCGATCTGCGGTCCGATCCTGAGCCCGGTGACACCGAGCGCCCGGACGACCGCTCCCGAGGTCTCACCGCCCGCGACGACGAGCCGGCGGACGCCCCGTTCCACCAGCCCTTGTGCGACACGGGCCAGCGTCCGCTCCACCAGCTCACCGGCCTCGGCGGCACCGAGCCGGCCCTGGACGGAGCGGACCGCGTCGGCCGGCTCGGTGGAGTAGACCAGAACCGGCCCGTCGTCCAGCTGGGACTCGGCGAAGGCCAGGGCCTGCCCCACCACGTCCTCACCGGCCGCCACGCGCAGCGGATCCACGCTGAACGCGGGCCGGCCGCCGCGCAGGTACCGGAGGACCTGGCCGTTGGTGGCGACGGAGACCGATCCCGAGACGATGGCCCGGTGGCCGCCGGAAGGCGGCAGTTGCGCGGCGGCGGGGGACGGCTCGAACCCCCAGTTCGCGGGCAGCCCGATCGCCAGACCCGAACCGGCGGTCACCAGTGGAAGCCCCCGGACCGCCGCACCCAGGCGCAGGAGGTCGTCGTTGGAGACGGCGTCGGCGACGGCGATCCCGAAGCCGTCCTCGCGCAGGGCGTCGATGCGGGCCCGGATCGCCCCGGCGCCGCCGGCGACGACCGTGTGGTCGATGAGGCCGACCGCCCGCCTGGTCTGCGCGCCGAGGACGGAGACCAGGTTGGAGTCGGTCATCGGGGTGAGCGGGTGGTGGCGCATGCCACTGTCGCCGAGCAGCACGTCACCGACGAAGAGATGGCCCTTGAAGACCGTGCGCCCGTTGTCGGGGAACGCGGGCGTCGCGACCGTGAAGTCGGTGCCCAGCGCGTCCATCAGCGCCTCGGTGACCGGTCCGATGTTGCCGGCCGGTGTCGAGTCGAAGGTGGAGCAGTACTTGAAGTACACCTGCTCGGCGCCGGCGGACCGCAACCAGGCGAGTGCCCGGAGCGAGGCATCGACGGCGTCGGCGGCCGGAACGGTGCGCGACTTGAGGGCGATGACCACGGCGTCGGCGTCCACCGCCCGTCCGGCGCCGGCCGGCGGCACGTCGATCAGCTGGACGACGCGCATCCCCGCGCGCACCAGGTTGTTGGCCAGGTCGGTGGCGCCGGTGAAGTCGTCGGCGATGCATCCGAGGCGGATTCCCATGTCACGCCTCCACCGGCTCGGGCAGGTCGATCCCCGGGAAGATCTTGATCACCGCGCTGTCGTCCTCGGCCCCCAGTCCGGACGCCGATGCCTGGAGGAACATCTGGTGGGCGGTGGCGGCGAGGGGGAGCGGGAACCGCTCGGGGCGGGCGGAGTCCAGGACGAGCCCCAGGTCCTTGACGAAGATGTCGACGGCGGACAGGGGCGTGTAATCCCCGGCGAGCACATGGGCCATGCGGTTCTCGAACATCCAGGAGTTGCCGGCGCTGTGCGTGACCACTTCGTAGAGCGCCTCGGCGGGAACGCCGGACCTGATGCCGAGGGCCATCGCCTCGGCCGCGGCGGCGATGTGCACGCCCGCGAGCAGCTGGTTCACGATCTTGACCTTGGAGCCGAGTCCGGCGCGGTCGCCCAGGCGGTAGACGGTGCTGCTCATGGCTTCCAGCACCGGGTCGGCGACGGAGTACGCGGCGGCGGAGCCCGACGTCATCATCGTGAGCTCGCCGGCCGCCGCCCGGGCGGCGCCCCCGGAGATGGGAGCGTCCAGGTAGAGCACCCCCGACTCGGCCAGGCGGCCTTCGAGCCGCGCGGACCAGCCCGGGTCGACCGTGGAGCACATCACGAAGACGGAGCCCGGGCGGAGCCGGCCGGCCGCGCCGTCGGCACCGAACAGCACGGACTCGACCTGCTCCGCGTTGACCACCACGCCGACCAGGACGTCCACGGCGGCTGCCAGCTCGCCGCAGGAGCCGAACGCCGTGCCGCCGTCGCGGGCGAAGGCCGCGGCCACCTCCGGCCGAAGGTCGTGGACCCCCACGTCGTAGCCCGCGTTCCGCAGACTGCGGGCCATCCCGAGGCCCATGGCTCCCAGTCCCACCACGCCCACACGCACTCGTGCGGGCTTGCTCTCGTCGTCCATGCCCATCCTCGTCCTGCCGTGTCGTCCAGAAGGTCGGCCTGACTCCCGGAGGAGATCAGGTCATATGATGACCTGAGGACGGCGAGTTGCAAGCTGTGATGTCGCTCACACGGACAGAGGGGCTGGCCGGGGTGCCGGTCAGCGGTACGGAGAGCGGCGGACGGTCAGGACGGCGACGTCGTCGTGCTGGCTGCCCTCGCCGGCGAAGGCGCGGGCATCCTCGTACAGGGCCCGCGGCAGTTCGGTGGGGGAGAGGGCGAGGTGTTCCGTCAGCCGTTCGTCGACCGGGTAGAACGTGCCGTCCGAGGAGCGGGTCTCGGTGAGGCCGTCGGTGGTCAGCAGCAGTGTGGACCCGGCCGGGAAGTCGAACCAGCCCACGGTCGTCGGTTCGGAGGCCAACTCGGCGAGACCGAGCGGCACACCGGACTCCAGCGGCGGAGTCGTGACGACGCCCTCGTGCATCAAGCGGGGTGGGATGTGCCCGCAGTTGACGATCTGCGCCTCGGCGTGGGCGTCGATGGAGACGACGAGCGCGGTGACGAACCGCTCGTCGTCTCCGCTCTGTTCGGCGTAGGAGTTGTGCCGGACGACCGCGGAGTCCAGGGTGTCGACGAGCGCCGTGAGCGTGGGTTCCCGGTGGGCCGCCTCGCGGAAGGCGCCGATCACGGCGAACGCGGCCCCCACCGCGGCCAGCCCCTTGCCCTGCACGTCACCGATCAGCACCCGGGTTCCGAAGGGCGAGGCGACGACCTCGTAGATGTCGCCGCCGACGAGCCGGTCCTCCTGTACGGGTTCGTAGACGCCGTTGACCAGGACGTCGTCGGTGACCAGGGGCAGGGGGTGCAGGATGTGCCGCTGCATGGCGGCGGCGGTGGAGCGCAGGCGGAGCATCTCGTGCTCGCGCCTGATGCGGCGCTGGCAGGCGTAGACGGAGGTCACCCCCAGGGCGAGGGTCAGCAGGACCAGCAGGGCGCGGTCGAGTGACCGGCCCACGTCACTGCCGCGCAGCAGCACGGTGAGAGTGACGATGACCGTGGTCCAGGCGGCGACGAACCTCGTCTGCGCGGCGGTGCACAGCGCCGACGCCGTACCCGGGAGGAAGACCAGGAGACCGAGGAGCCACACCGCGGACCCGGACAGGGCGCCCAGGATCTCCACCAGGGCCGTCACCGAGACCACGCCGGCGGCCAGCTCCAGGTTGCCCGGAGGCTCGATCGCCTCAAGGGCGTCCGACGGCCTTCTCCGGCGGGTGTCGATCATGGGAACTCCCGGGCAGCTCGTGACCTCTCCCGTACGTTATGCAGGCCCGGCCGTTCGTGGGCAGGTGCCCCGCCGCCCCTTGTCCGCTCGGGTGGCGCTCCGCTGCTGAAGAGAACCGCGGCGCTCTCGGGGCTGACCCCCTCGCGCAGCCGGCCGCGGGCCGCCTTGTCCAGGAAGCCCTCGGCGAACTGTGTGCGTCCGCGTTCGTAGCGCTCGACGAAGTAGGCGTGGGCCGGGTGATCCGTGCGTGAGGCCGCCGCGGCGAGGTCGATCCACAGGGTGCGTCAGGAAGCGGCGATGATCTTGCGCTCACGCGGAGATTGCGCGAGATGGGGCGGAAACGTAACTTGAACGCCTGTTCTTCGAGCTGCGTGTTTGAGAGGTGTCCCGGTGGGGCGACGCGAGAAGCCGGTCGACCCCGACGCCGGTCCCGTGCAGCGGCTTGCGCACGATCTGCGGGTGCTCCGGGAGAAGGCCGGGAAGCCCCCGTACCGGGAGATCGCCAAGCGGGCCGGCTACTCGATCACCGCGGTGTCCCAGGCGGCGGCCGGTGAGCAGTTGCCGTCGCTGGCGGTCGTGCGGGCGTACGCCGAGGCGCTGGACGGCGATCCGGACGAGTGGGAGCGACGCTGGCGGGAGACGGACGCCGAGGTCCGTGCGCCCGCGCCGGACGAGAGGCCGCCGTACCGGGGGCTGGCCCGCTTCGAGCCGGACGACAGCGATCTGTTCTTCGGGCGGGAGGCCCTCGTCACCGACCTGATGGAGCTGGTGCGTGAGCACCGGTTCGCGGCGGTGTTCGGGGCGTCCGGCAGCGGCAAGTCGTCGTTGCTGCGGGCGGGGCTGATTCCGCGGTTGCGACAGGCGGCGGGGGCGGAGCGGCCGGCGGTGATCCGGGTGCTCACACCGGGGGAGCGGCCCGCGCGCACGCACGAGCAGGCGCTCGTCGCGCGCGACGGCGACGCGGAGACCTGGGTGATCGTCGATCAGTTCGAGGAGCTGTTCACCCTCTGCCACGACCGCGCGGAACGCGACCGGTTCCTCGCTCTGCTGCTGGCGGCCGCGCGGCCGGAGAGCCGGCTGCGCGTGGCGGTCGCGGTCCGCGGCGACTTCTACGGTCACTGCGCCGACCACCGTGAGCTGGCCGAGGCCGTCTGCCGGGCGAACCTGCTGGTCGGACCGCTGGGCCGGGACGAACTGCGCGAAGTGATCACCGGTCCGGCCGCCTCCGCCGGCCTGACCGTGGAACGTGCTCTCACCGCCCGGATCGTCGACGAGGTCGTCGACCAGCCGGGCGCACTGCCCATGCTCTCGCACGCCCTGCTGGAGACCTGGCGGCGCCGTCGCGGCCGGATGCTGACCCTGGCGGCGTACGAGGAGGCTGGCGGCGTGCGCGGCGCGATCGCCGCCACCGCCGAGGAGGCGTACGGCGGACTGCCGGCGGCGCAGGGGCGTGTCGCCCGGCGGATTCTGCTGCGGTTGATCGCGCCCGGCGACGGCACGGCCGACACGCGCCGCCCGGCCTCCCGGGCCGAACTCGGCAGCGGTGCGCGGGACGTGCTGGAGCGCCTCGCCGGCGCCCGTCTGATCACCCTGGACGGCGACACGGTGGAGCTCGCGCACGAGGCGCTGATCACCGGGTGGCCGCGCCTGGCCGGCTGGATCGAGGAGGGCCGCGACCGCCTGCGCGCGCAACGCCGGCTCGGCGAGGCGGCTCGCGGCTGGGAGGAACTGGAACGCGACCCCGGCGCGCTGTACCGCGGGACGCGGCTGTCCCGGGCCGAGGAATTGTTCGCGCGGCAGCCGGACGACGACTCCACTGGGAGGGCTCGGCCGGACGACGACCTCACCCCCCTGGAACGGGCCTTCCTCACCGCTTCGGTCGCTGCCCGGGACGCCGAGCAGGAAGCCGAGGGCCGTGCCGCGCGGCGGACGCGGTTCCTGGTCGTCGGCCTGGCCGTGGGCCTCGTGCTGGCGCTGGCCGCCGGTCTGGTCGCCTGGCAGCGTGACCGGGTGAGTGAGGAAGAGGCCGCCAAGGCCACCGCCCGCCGCCTGGCCACGGTCGCCGACAGCCTCCGCTCCACCGATCCGCGCACGGCCGCCCTGCTCGGGGCCGCCGCGTGGCAGACGGCCCCGCTCACCGAGTCCCGCTCGGCGCTGCTCGGTGCTCTGGCGCAACCGGAACGTGACGCCTTCACCGACCCCCGGGTCGGGAGAGACGTCCGGCGCTTCCTCACCGACGGCGGCCGGACCCTGCTCAGCGTCGACGACGGCACGGTCACCGTCCGGAACGTGGCCGACCACAAGGTCACCGCCACCCACCACCTGCCGAGCGGTACGGAAGTGGCCGCCGCCGGTCCCGGCTCCCGGTTCCTCGACGTCAGCGGGCCGGACGGGGACGAGAACCTGTGGAGCCTTCCCCGGGGCAGGCCCGCCGCCGATCTGGGCGATGCGTCGTTGCAGGGCAGCGCGGACGACGGGAGCGCGTACCTCACCGGTCCCGTGGACGGGCCGGGCACGGTCCGGCTGCACCGGGCGAACGACGGCAAGGTTGTTTTCAGCACCGGCATTCCGCGCTCCCTCTCCTCGGGGGCCGTCGGCCCCGGCGGACGCCTGCTCGCCCTCTGCCCCGCCGACGGGCCGCTCCAGCTGTGGGACGCAGCCGGCGGAAAGCGACTGCCGGGGGACTGGGAGAAGGCCGACAAGACCCTGTGCGGGACCGGCACAGGCGCGGACGGCGGCTCACGCCTGCTGAGGTTCAGCCAGGACGGCAAACGGCTGGCCGCCGTCTACGGCACCGCGGCCGTGGTGTGGGACGTCGCCAGTGGCCGCACAGTCGACGACTTCACCAGTGGTGGCGACACCGGCTTCACGCAGGCGGCTCTCTCTGCCGACGGGGAGTTCCTGGCCACGGCGGACGACCACGAGCTCGCCGTATGGCGGCTGGCCACCGGCGGCACCCAGGTCTTCCACCGGCCGCTGTCCGGTGCGGACATGAAGGGGCTGACCTGGGACGCGGGCAGCCATCGCCTCCTGCGCTACCTCGACGGCGCCACGGTCCACACCCTCGACCTGACCGACCGTCTCGCCCCGCGGTGGCAGAGCAGGCCGGCCGACGGGAGCCTGCTCAGCCCGGACGGCGCCGCCCTGGCCACCGTCACCCGGTCCGGTGGCGGCTACCGCTTCGAGCTGCGTTCCACGCGTTCCGGCACCGTCCGCGCCCGCGCGACGCTCGGCCCGCTGCCGAACCTGTCCGGCGAGGAAACCCCGCTGCTGGCCTTCAGCCCGGACGGCCGTGCGCTGGCCGTCGCCGACACCGTGTCGTCGCACGGCTCGCTGCGGCTGCGCTTCACGGTGTGGGATGTGGGCGGGCACCGGGTGCGTACGGTCCTCGACACTTCCGGCGCGGCGGACCGCCCGGCCGCCGCCCTCGCTCTGGGGCCCGGCGGCCGCACGCTGCTGGCCGTCCGCGACGCTAGCGGCGGCTACGCCACGGAGGTCTGGGACACGCGGACCCATCGGCGGTCGCGGGCCATGCCCGGTCCGTCCGGGGCGGCGCTGGCGGTACGGCCGGAAGGCAGTCTGCTCGTGGGCTCCGACGATCAGTACGCCGATCCGGCGTCCGGAAAGGTCACCGGGCGGGCGCTCGCCGACGGCCGTGAGGTCACCGCGCTGGCCTTCAGCCCCGACGGCTCCCGGCTCGCCGTCGGCGACACCACCGGGCACGTCACGCTGTGGGACGGCAGCCTCCGTCACCGTGCGGGTGCGCTGACCGGCACCTCCGACACGGTCTCCGAAGGCGAGCCGGAGGCGGTGGAGGCGCTGGCCTTCTCGTCCGACGGCAGCACGCTGGCCGTGGGCGGCGCGAACGGGACCCTGCGGCTGTGGGACACCGAGGGCCAGCAGCTCCTCGGGTCGGACCTGCCCACGCCCGGCGACGAGATCCGGTCCCTCGCCTTCGCGCAGGACGGCGGCACGGTGTACGCGAGCGGCCCGTACGTGCCGCTCCAGCGTTTCCCCGTCGCCCCGGACCAGGCCGTCCGGACCATCTGCTCCCGTACCGGTGGCGGTCTGACCGAGGCGCAGTGGCGCACCTACGTCCCTGACGCGCCGTACGAGCCCGTCTGTGGGGATTGATTTTTTTCACAGGCCCTTCCGGGTCGCTGAAAAACGCCTCTGACCTGCACGCTCCATGACCAGAACGACCGCGGCGTCCCGTCGGCGGTGTCCGCGAATCCCCTCAGTCAGGTTCTGGTCTCACTCATGCGCATTCACCCCCTGGTCCCCTCCCTTCTGCTGCTCGGCACCCTCTCCTTCACGGCGGCCTGCTCGTCCGGACCGGGCGGACCGTCCGGATCCGCGCGCGCTGCCTCCGGGCAGGCGGGCTCCACCCCCGGCCCCTCGCCCGTCCGCAGCGTCGACCCGTCGAAGATCAAGGGCCTGGAGATCGTCAGCGACAGCAGCGAGGACAAGTCCTGCCCCTTCGCGACGAGCTATCCCGACGTGCCCGGCGCGGAGGCGATGACGGCCGCGATGAAGAAGTACGTGGAGCGGCGCCTGGCCGCCTTCCGCTCGGACTCGGCGATCTGCCAGGACGGCACGGGCGGCGCGGACAGCGGCGAGCTCAACATCAGTCACCAGTTCCTGGTCGCCTCCGGCGACGTCCTCGGCGTCAGGCTCAGCACACAGGACCCCAGCAGCGCCGGGTCCGGGCAGTCGGCGACGACGTACTGGTACGACGGCAAGGCGGGCGCGTACCGTACGGCCCTCGGACTCGTCGCCGACGGCTCCCGGGACCACTTCCTCAGCGCCTTGAAGGACCGGCTCAAGGGACGCGAAGGCGTGGACTCCGACTCCCTCGACGACACGTTCTCCGACCCGGCCTCCCGCGCCGCCGCCCTGGACGACATGGCGTTCACCGCCGACGGCGGACTGCGGGTGACCTTCGACCGCGGCGACGTGGCCGTACCGCCCGCCGGTGCCGTCACGCTGACTCTCCCCGAGGAGACGGTCACCCCCTGGCTGTCCGCGTTCGGGAAGCGTGCCCAGCGGCAGACGGTGACGCCCAGCCGGTCGCTCGACCTGGGCGCGCCGCACGTCCCCCCGCAGGCCGTCCCCACCCACACCGCTTCCGGCGACGACGACACCGACTGCAAGAAGGTCCGGTGCATCGCGCTGACCTTCGACGACGGACCGGCAGCGCCGGAGACCGCGACCCTGGTGACCTACCTGGCGCGGTACAAGGCGCGCGCCACCTTCTTCACCGTCGGCCAGAACGTCGCCGCCCACCCCGCCCTGGTCCGCGCCGCCGCCCGCGCCGGGAACGAGATCGGCAACCACTCCTGGAACCACCCCGACCTCACCAAGCTCGCCCGCGGGCAGGTCGTCTCCCAGCTCAACCGCACCAGCGCCGCCATCGAGGCCGCCACCGGCAAGGCCCCCACCCTGTTCCGCCCGCCCTACGGTGCCGTCGACCGCCGCGTCCGGGCCGCCACCCGCCTCTCCCCGGTGCTGTGGGACGTGGACACCGAGGACTGGAAGTACCGTGACGCCGACAAGGTCGCGCGGACCGTCATCGACAAGGTGCGGCGCAACGACGTCGTCCTGATGCACGACATCCACCCCACGTCGGTCGCCGCGGTCCCGCAGATCCTGCGCACCCTGACCGCCCGGGGCTACCACTTCGTCACCGTCAGCCATCTGCGCGCCACCCTCTGACGGTTGCCTGCTCGGCCTGGATGGCCTCGCATTGCAGGCCATCCAGGCGGCGGCGGAGACTGGGAGCAAACGGCGGCATCCCGGAAAGGCCCGGAGCGATGGGTGACTACGTGGAACTCCCCGGCGTCAGGACGTGGTACGAGACCGATGGCGCCGGTGACCCGTTGCTCCTCCTCCACGGCGGCCTCTGCACGAACGAGACGTGGCAGGCTCAGCGAGCCGATTTCGCGGCGAACTTCCGCGTGCTGCTTCCCGAGCGTCGTGGGCACGGGCACACTCCCGACGTCGACGGGCCGCTCTCGTATCAGGACATGGCCGACGACACCGTCGCCTTCATCGAAGAGGTCGTCGGCGGTCCCGCGCATCTCGTCGGGTGGAGCGACGGCGGGGTCATCGCCCTGCTCGTCGCCATCGCCCGCCCCGACCTGGTCCGGAAGGTCGTGGCCATCGGGGCCAACTTCCTGCCGAGCCCACAGAGCGGCGCGGCTCCGGAGATGCTGGATCAGATGGCGCCCGACGACCTGACCATGTTCCGCGAGGCGTACGAAGCCGTGTCGCCCGACGGTGCCGCCCACTGGCCGGTCGTCGTGGGCAAGCTGGCCGCCATGTTCCGCACCGAACCGACCATCCGCACCGAGGACCTGGCCCGTATCACGGCGCCCACGCTCGTCCTGGTCGGGGACGACGACCTGATCACCCTGGAACACACGATCGCCCTGTATCGCGCGATCCCCGGATCCCAACTGGCCGTCGTGCCGGGAACGTCGCACGCGCTGCTCATGGAGAAGCCCGGGGAGGTCAACCGGATCATCCTCGACTTCCTCGCCAAGGAGCCGATCCTCACGATGCTTCCCATACGGCGATCCCCGGCGGCAACCACCGCGGGCACCGGGGGCAGCACTCCGGTGGACGTCACTCGTCGGAGAGCGTGAGGTCGGGGACCCGCCAGGCCGCCAGCGCGAAGGCGGCCAGGGACACCGCGGCGCCGGTGAGGAAGACCAGGCGCATCGAGGTGACGTAACCCTCCAGGAACGGCAGTGCCGCGCTCGGGTCGAGGCCGCGCAGGAAGGCGGAGTCCTCCAGGTCGACCCCGCCGTCGGGGCGCAGGACGCCCGTCAGTGCGTGCGCGTTGTCGGGCTGGGCCAGGAGGTGGCGGAAGGCCGGGTCGCGGCGGGCCTCGGCCAGTCGCTCGGCGATGCTGCCGGCCGCCGTGGTGAACAGGATCGACAGGAACGCCGCCGTGCCGACCGTGCCGCCGTTGGAGCGGAAGAAGTTGACGGACGCCGTCGCCGCGCCCATGTCCGTGCGGGGCACCTCGCTCTGTGCGAGCGTGGTCAGCGTCTGCATCGACGCGCCGAGGCCCGCGCCCATCAGGGCCATGCCGAGCGCCGCGTGCCACAGCGGGCTGTCCACGCGCAGCGTGGCGAACACGAGCATAGCGGCGGTGAACGAGCCGGCACCGGCGACGAGATGGACCTTGAACCGGCCGGTCCGGGCGATCATCCGGCCCGTCAGCAGAGTCACCGCGAGGTTCGCGGCAACCGTGGGCAGAGTGGCCAGACCCGCCTCGATGGGGCTCATGCCGCGCACGAGCTGGAGATAGAGCGGCAGCGTCGTCATCGCGCCGAACATGCCGATGCCGACGACGAAGTGCAGCCCGACGCCCAGGCGGAAGGTCCGGATGCGGAACAGGCGCGGCGGCAGCAGCGCGGCGTCGCCCGACCGACGCTCCACCACGACGAACACCGCCAGCCCTGCCACGCCGATCGCGTACATCAGCAGGGCCGAGGGCGAGTCCCACCCCCAGATGCGGCCCTGCTCGGCCACCGTCAGCAGCGGTACAAGGCCCACGGCCAGGGCGAGCGCCCCGGCGTAGTCGAGCCGGTGCCGCACCCGCCGGTGCGGGAAGCGCAGCACGCGCATGATCGCCACCGCGGCCGCGGCGGCGAGGGGCACGTTGATCAGGAAGATCCAGCGCCAGCCCGCTGTCCCGAGCAGGTCGGCCCGGTCCGCGAAGGCCCCGCCCACCAGCGGGCCGACGATACTGGCGCCGCCGAACACGGCCATGAAGTAGCCCTGGTAGCGGCCCCTTTCACGCGGGGTGGTGATGTCGGCGACGATCGTCATCGCCAGGGACATCAGCCCGCCGCCGCCGAGACCCTGTACGGCGCGGAACGCCGCGAGTTCGTAGATCGACGTGGCGCATCCGCACAGCAGCGACCCGACGGTGAACAGGGCGATCGCGGCGAGGTAGACGGGCCTGCGGCCGTGGATGTCGGAGAGCTTGCCGTAGAGCGGCGTCGCGATGGTGGCGGTGATGAGGTACGCGGTCGTCACCCAGGCCTGGGCGGTCAGCCCGTGCAGGTCGTCGGCGATGGTCCGCAGCGCGGACGAGACCACCGTCTGGTCCAGCGCCCCCAGGAACATGCCGAGCACCAGCCCGGACATGACGGTGGTGATCTGCCGGTGGCTGAGCCGCGGGGGCATGTCCCCGGCCGCGCCCTGTTCTTGAGTGTCGGAGAAGGTCACGTGTCGTCCTCGGGGTGGGGGCGGGTACGGCGCGCGGGCGCGGGCCGCCCCGGTGTTCCGGAGCGGCCCGCGCCGGGGCCGGGGCGTCCGGCCGACGATGCCGGACGGCTGACCGTCGATGCCGGGGCAGCCGGTCGTCGATGCCGGGGCGGCTAGCCGGCGAGGCCTGCCAGGTCGTCGACCGCCTGCTCGACATCCGGCAGCGTCAGCATCGCCAGCTGGGCCGACCGGGCCCGCGCCCGGGGCCCGGGATCGGCGAGGAGCTTGCGGCACACGTCGGCGATGCCGGCCGCGCTGCGGTCCGCGATGTGCCGGCCCAGGCCCAGCTCCTCCACGCGCTCCGCGTTGGCGGGCTGGTCACCGAAGTGCGGCAGGACCGCCAGCGGCGTGCCCGTGCGCATGGCCTCGCGGATGCTGTTGAAGCCGCCGTGGGTGATGAACAGGTCGACCGACTCCAGCAGCAGCGGCTGCGGCACTCGCTCGGCGACGTGGACGTGCCCGGGCAGCCCCTCGGTGTCCACCGGCAGCCCGGACGTCGACACGACCACCGTGCAGTCGTCCAGCTCGGCCGCCGCCCGCACGATCGCGTGCAGGCTCTCGGTGGCGTCCGGCAGCTTCACCGGCAGAGGCGTTTCCCCGTCCTCCATGCGCGCATGCATCTTCGGCAGGGCGGTACCGATCGCGGCGTACACCAGCGGCCGGTCCGTGGGCAGTTCGGCGGCCCACTCCGGCAGGACCATGCCGCGCTCGACGTCCACCGTCTGCCGGTACGCCCACGTGCGGGGCAGGTGCCGGGCGAACGAGAAGGCGGGTGGCACGTAGTCGACGCGGCCGTGCGGCACGAGGGACGGCGGGTCGTCCCGTACGGGCAGTCCCAGCTCCTCGCGCCGCTCGTTCAGCTGCGGCAAGGCCTCTGCGGGGTCCAGGACGTTGCTGAACCCGGAAGGCGTCGGCAACTGCGGCACGCCGAGGAGTTCGGCGGTGAGCACCGCACCCATGTCCATGCCGTCGCGCAGGATCACATCGGGCCGGAAGTCCTGGGCCAGGGGGAGCAGAACGTCCAGGTGCGGCTTGACCCCCGGCCCGGCCACGTTGCGCATCAGCAGCCGTGCCAGCGCGTCCGTCGGCTCCGTCAGGTCGGGGGTGTCGCCGAGCTCGGCCAGGTACGGGCCCATCGCGGCGAGCGGATCGAACTCCGGTAAAGCGGCGTTCACCTGTACGTCGTCGTCACGGAAGACGGGGACGAGGGCCTCGGTGGTGACCACCAGCACCTGATGCCCGGCCTTGGCGAGGGCGCGCAGCAGGGGCAGCTGAGCGCGCCCGTGGGAGGGACTGCCGAGCGTGGTGCACAGAACCCGCATGGGGTGAGCCTTTCTCTCTGGGATCTTCTCGGACTTGCCGTCTTTGGTTCGTCTGCGCAGCAGGTTGGGTTCGTCTGCGCAGCAGGGAGGAGATGTCACGCCACCCGCGTCGGCGCCTCCGCGCGCCCGATGCCCTGCCAGCGCAGCCCGGCCCGCGCGAGCCGGTCCGCGTCCAGCAGGTTGCGGAAGTCGTGGACCTCCTGGCCGGACATGCGCGCGGCGATCGCCGCCCAGTCGAGGTCGCGCAGCTCCGGCCACTCCGTGAGGACGAGGCAGGCCGCTGCCCCCTCCGCCGCCCGCACCGGATCGTCGACGAGGTCGACCAGATCGCTCAGGTCGGGCCGCTCCTCACGCAACGCAGGGTCGTACGCCGTGAGTTCGGCGCCGCGCTCGCGCAGCAGCCGGGCGACGGAGAGTGCGGGGGAGTCGCGCAGATCGGAGGTGCCGGCCTTGAAGGTCAGGCCGTACAGGGCGAGTCGTACGCCGTGCAGCGAGCCGTCGCCGCCGCGTCCGCACGCGGCGGCGACCCGTTCGACGAGCTGCTGCTGGTGGGTGACGTTGGTCTCGATGGTCGCGCGCAGCAGGGGGAAGTCCACGCCGGCCAGTTCGCACACGGTCAGCAAGGCGTGAGTGTCCTTGGGCAGACAGGAACCGCCCCAGCCGGGCCCGGGCCGCAGGAACGCGGAGCCGATGCGCGGGTCCCTGCCGATGCCCTCGGTGACATCGTTGATGTCGGCGCCGAAGCGATCGCAGACGGTGGCGAGATTGTTGGCGAAGGACAGCTTCATCGCGAGGAAGAAGTTCGCCGCGTACTTGGTCAGTTCGGCGCTGGCGGGGTCGGTGAGCACCAGCGGCGCGTCCAGTCCCGCGTACAGGTCGGACACGCGCCGGGCGGCGTCCCGGTCCGCGGCGCCGATGACGATCCGGTCGGGGTGCAGGAAGTCCTGGACGGCGCGGCCCTCGCGCAGGAACTCCGGGTTGCTCACCACGCCCACGTCGTCCCGGCCGAGCAGCGCGGCGACGCGCTCGCACGTTCCGACGGGCACGGTCGACTTGTTGACGACGACACAGCCGGGCGGCAGTACGTCGCGGATCTGCGCGGCGACGGCCTCCACGGCGGCGAGATCGGCGGCGCCGCCCGCCCCCATGGGCGTGGGCAGGCACAGGAACACGACCTCGGCCTCGGCGACGGCGGCCGCGGTGTCGCCGGTGAAGTCGAGCCGGGCCGCGTCCAGGGCGTCCCGGACGGTCTCGGGCAGACCGGGCTCCAGGATGTCCACGCGGGCCTCGCGCAGCCGATCGACCTTGTGCGGGTCGGCGTCCGCGCACACCACGGAGTGCCCGAGGGAGGCCAGACAGGCGCCGGTTGTCAGTCCGACGTAGCCGGTTCCGATCACGGCGACGCGTCGAGCAGACACAGAAGATCACCTTTTTCCGGTCGGTGGGGGTGCCCGCGTGCGACGGCCGAAGGGCGCGCTCGATCGCGTCGTACGGGCGGACCTGGAAGGGCCGACTTCGTCGTACGGCCCGGGCACAGCGAGGACTCAAGTCACCAATCGTTGACCTGAGTCAGGTATCGCATGCCGCGAGAACGTAAGTCAACGATTGATGACATAGGTCGGTGACTTTGAGACAGTCGCCGCAGACTGGAACATGGGCGGATGGCCAGAGGGCCGTGGACCACGGAGGTGCGGTACGTGACCGGAGTACAGAACGGCGAGGCGGCCAAGGCGGCGGCTCGCCGGCCCGCCCACAAACGCTCGGCCTCGGCGACGCGCACCGCGTTGCGGGCCGCCGCGGCCTTCCGCTTCGGCAAGTACGGCTACGAGGGCACCAGCGTGCGCGACATCGCGGGCGACGTGGGCGTGGACGCCGCCCTCGTCTACCGTTACTTCGGCTCGAAAGAAGCGCTGTTCAACGACGTTTCGGGGACGGGCAAGATGTTCGAGCCGCTGTTGGACGAGCCGGTCGAGTCGATCCCCGACTGGTTCTGCGCGCTGCTCATGGGACAGCCGAGGGAAGGTGACTTCCCTCACCCTGTGCTCTCCGTGCTGCGGTCGTCCGGCCGGGACGAGGCGGTGGCGCGACTGCGGGCGGACTTCACGGAAGTGTTCTCGCATCGTCTGGCCGCCCGCCTCGACGGCCCCGACGCCGACCTGAGGGCGGAACTCCTGGCGGCCTGGATGCTCGGCACCAGCCTGATGCGCACGGAGATACGCCCACCCGCCCTCGTCTCGGCGCCGGACGCCACGCTGGAGCGCTACCTGCGCGCGGGTATCGAGGTCCTGCTGGGCCCGGCGCCGGAAGACGACGGCAGGACGGCCGGGGACGAGGAGCGCGCCGCCGGCGACGACTGACCCGGGAGGCGGCACGTCGACGGCCTGTCAGGCGGCAGGCCGGGTCACGACGTTGATGTTGAACACGTGAGACCCCAGTCCGCCCGCGATGCCCATGAAGAGCAGGGCGAAGTGCTCCTGCCCGCGGGCTGTGGTGATGCCGCCGATGTCGAGCTGGGACGACGGGGGCCAGCCGAGGTCGCTGAGCAGCCGGCCGGTGGTCCGCTTGGCTTCGGCGTCGTCACCGGAGAGGAAGACGGTGCTCGGGCCGGCCAGATCGCCCGGGGCGACCATCACCGTCGAGTCCATGGTGCACAGCGTCTTCACGACGGGTGTCCGGGGGAAGGCTTCCTGGATCTGTTCTCCCAGGCTGCTGTTGGGGTGCGAGAGCTCGGCGAAGTCGTCGGAGAGGCCGACCCCGACGTCGATCAGCAGGGTGCCGGCCAGCGCCGGTGCCCCGATGGAGCGCAGGAGTTCAACGGAGACGGTCCCTGGGGTGGCGTTGACGAGGACCTCCGCGTGGGCGGCCGTGTCCTTCAGGCTCGCTACGGGGAGGCCGAGGTCCGCCCGTTCCTCAGGTCGGCGTGAACCGAGGAGCACGTCGTGCCCCGCGGCGCTCCAGCCGTGGGCCAGTGCTCGGGCGACGTTGCCGGTGCCAAGTAGTCCTAAGCGCATGGGTGGGACGCTAGCTGTTGCCGGGGAGCGGCGAATCGGCCCTCGGACGGACTGGACCGGGCACCAAAGACCTAGGGCCGTCAAGCTCCGCCAGTCGTCGAGCAGACCCTCGCCTGGCGCGGCGTTACTCGGGGTTGCATGGTGACTACCCTCAGAGAACCGGTCAGAATGGCGAGCTGACGGGACATCCGGAACGCGCAGGACTTCAGCGAGGATCCATCCCGGGGCGCGCAGGTCGGGTCGTTGCCCGCTCTCGAAAGAGCCCCCTGTTTCCAAGGGCGTTTCCCGCCCGGCGTGATCGCTTGATCGCGCTCAGTGGTGGAACATCGACGGCATATCGGATTTTGTTTCTCCAGTCTGAACATTTCTGACACGGAGCCCATGGGGGTAAGTCGATCGTAGGTTCCTCTGAATGTTTCACGCCGTTCGGGTGCGAACCTCGTGCGATCACCCGGCTACAGTCCTCTGGTCCCTGCCACACAAATGCCCTCCGTTCCGTGTCTGGCAGTGGCCTCTCGGCGGGGCGGCGTGGCGTCCGTGGTGCGGTTGGATCGGAAAGTGATGACAGGAACAATTCATGGGGTGTCGCGGGATCGCACTGCCCGAATTCCCGCTGATTTTCGATTAATAGCTTCTCCGTCGGAGTACATTCCGGACGGTATTTACCTCGACCTTTCGCAGTCCCTCGGCCGGCGGGTGCATCTGAAGTGCGAGGGTCTCAATCTCACCGGTTCCGTGAAGATCAAGGCCGCGGCTGAGATGGTTGATGCGGCGGAGCGGTCCGCACTTCTGCAGCCGGGTGGCCGCATCGTCGAGTCGTCCTCGGGCAGCCTCGGTGTGGCACTCGCCATGATCTCTGCCGATCGTGGTTACGACTTCACCTGTGTCACCGACAGCCGCTGCAACGAACGCAACCTCCGTCTCATGCGGGTGTACGGGGCCGATGTCGTCGTCATCGAGGAGCCAGATCCTGTCGAAGGCCTGCTCGGGGCCCGCCTGCGGTATGTCGCCGACCTCTGCGCACGCGAACCGGACGTGCTGTGGCTCAACCAGTACGCCAACGACAGCAATTGGCTCGCCCACTACAAGACCACCGGCCCGTCGATCGCGAAGGCCTGCCCCGACGCGGAGATGGTGTTCATCGGAGCCGGCACGACCGGCACGCTCACCGGGTGCGCACGGTATCTGAAGCAGGTCGGGCATCCGGCCAAAATAATCGCCGTCGACAGCGTCGGTTCCGTGACGTTCGGCGGACCGCCCGGCCCCAGACATATTCCGGGGCTCGGAACGGGCCGACGCCCGGAGATCGTCGATGAAAGCGTCATCGACGAGATCATCATGGTTCCGGAAGTGGACACCATTCGCATGTGCCGAACCATGGCGGGGCGCGGTTATCTCTTCGGCGGATCCACGGGAACCGTACTCGCGGGAATGATGCATCGAATATCCATGGAACGGGCCGATATGCCGGTCGTCGCGATTTCCCCGGATCTCGGTGAACGATACCTGGATTCCATCTACGACGACGAATGGGTCAAGGACCGGTTCGATCTGGGTGGCGGCACCGCACAGATCACTCGCCGCCAGGTGGCGGTACCGGTGACAGACGGCCAGGGAGGCATCTGATGGCCGAACAGCACAACCTCATCGGGCTGTTCGAGAAGCAGGCACAGCTGTCGCCGGACAGCACAGCGGTCGTCTTCGGCGACGACCGGCTGACCTACCGGGAGCTGCGCGAGGAGGCACGCCGTGTGGCAGGTCGGCTGCGGGGGCTCGGGGTCGGTCCCGAGACCCTTGTCGGCATGGCGTTCCCGCGGTCCGCGGACGCTGTGGTCTGCATGCTCGGGATCGTCCTGGCAGGCGGCGCCTACCTCCCGGTGAACCCGGACTTCCCCGCCGAGCGGCTCAAGCGTGTGCTCGGCGATGCGCGTCCACCCCTGGTGGTGTGCGCCCCCGAGGCCGCCGAGGCCATGCGCGGGGCACTCCCGGAGGGGACTGTTCTGCGCACGCTCCCGGACCTGTTCGACCACGACGCCCGGCCGGCGGACGGCGAACTGCCGCAGGCCGTCCCCGCGGACGCCCTCGCGTACGTGATGTACACCTCCGGCAGCACCGGGCGCCCCAAGGGCGTCATGGTGGAACACCGAGGGGTGGTGCGCCTGGTCAAGGACACCGACTACTTCGGGTTCTCACCGGACGAGCGTTTCCTGCTGACCGGGGCCCTGGAGTTCGACGCCTCGACCTTCGAGATCTGGGGCGCGCTCTTGAACGGGGCCGTCCTGCACATCGTCGACCAGGAGACACTGGTCGTCCCGCAGCGCCTGAAGCGGGCACTGAAGCAGGCGCAGGCGACGGTCCTCTGGCTGACCGCACCGCTGTTCAACCAGCTCGTCGACGAGGACGTCACGCTGTTCGAGGGCCTCCGCACGCTCCTGGTGGGGGGCGACGCCCTTTCCTGCCCCCACGTGAACCGGGTGCTCGAGGCCTGCCCGGGCCTGCGGCTGCTCAATGGCTACGGCCCCACCGAGAACACCACCTTCACGACCGTCTTTCCTGTCGAGCGCCCCTACGAGTCGGCCATCCCCATCGGCCGACCGATCGCCGGGACCACCACCCGCGTTCTCGACAGCGACCTGCGTCCGGTGCCGACCGGACAGATCGGCGAGCTGTTCACCGGGGGCCTGGGGCTGGCGCGCGGCTACCTGCACAACCCCGAGGCGACGGCGAAAGGTTTCCTCACGCTCGACGGCGAGCGCTACTACCGCACCGGCGACCTGGTCAGCGCGGACTCCACGGGCGTGCTGTCGTTCCACGGCCGCAGCGACGACCAGGTGAAGATCCGCGGCCACCGGGTGGAGGTGAAGGAGGTCAACAGTGCTCTCCTGGACGTCCCGGGCGTACGCGACGCGCACACCGCCGTCCAGGACTCCGCTACGGGAAAGAAGCTGATCGGCTACGTCGTCACGGAGGGCGACGAGGACGGCGTGCTCAGCGAGCTGAGGCGCCGTCTGCCCTCGTACATGTGCCCGGAGCGGATCGTGCGGATCCCCCGGTTGCCGCTCAATGCCAACGGCAAGGTGGACACCGCCCGGCTGCCCGCTCCGGCTGCCTCCGTACGCCCCCCTTCCGGGCGGCTGAGCCCCGAGGAGGAGAAGCTGGCCGCTCTCTGGGCGCAGGTGCTGCACCGCGAACCCGAGCTGATCGGCCCGGACAGTGACTTCTTCGAGCTGGGCGGGACATCCATCACCGCCGGAGCCCTCATCGGCAGGATCGGGCGCGAGCTGGGGGTGGTGCTGAGCTTCCAGGAGCTGTTCGCCACGCGCACGCTGCGCGGCATGGCACGCAGCGTGGCGGAGGGCGAGCCCCAGGGCTTCGCCCCCATCGCGGAGATACCGGCCGGCGGTGACCTGCCCCTGCATCCTCAGCAGCGTGGTCTGTACGCCCTGTGGCAGGTCGACGAGGAGTCGCTCGCGTACAACGTCCCGGCGCGTCTGGACGTGAGCGGGCACCTGGACCCGGAGCGGCTGCGGACCGCCCTGCGGCAGCTGGCGGGACGTCATGACGCTCTGCGGACGCACTTCGTCACCGAGGTGGACGCTCAGGGCAGGCCCCGGGTGCGGCAGGTCGTCCAGGAGGCGGTGAACGTGCCGCTCGAAATCCTGTCTGGTTCCCGGGCCTGCACGGACGAAGACGTCGTCGCCCGGTTCGTCCGCCCCTTCGACCTGGGCAGCGGCCCGCTGCTACGGGCTCTGCTCGTGCAGGACGAGGACCGTGACGACCGCCTTTATCTGGACGTTCACCACATCGTTTTCGACGGGGTGTCGCTCGCTCTCCTGGTCGACGAGCTCCTCGACCTCTACGTCGGCGTCCGGCCCGAGGAACCGGCCACCACCTACGCCGCGGCCGGCCGGTGGCTGGACGGGGAGCTGGAGACCGGTCGGTTCGCGCGGGACGGTGCGTACTGGCTGGAGCGGTTCCGGGACGCCCCGCCGCCCCTGGACCTGCCGACGGACCACCCGCGCCCGGCCATCCGCAGCACCCGGGGTGCCGTGGTGCGGCACGAGCTGGGGACGGAGTGCCAGGACGCGGTGCGTCGGTGCGCAGCCGCTCACTCGGTCACGGACTTCTCCGTCCTGCTGATCGCCTACGCCGCCGTACTGGCCCGGCTCAGCGGGCAACGCGACATTGTCGTCGGCTGTCCCATGAGCGGGCGGGTGCATCCCGATCTGGACCGTGTGATCGGCATGTTCGTCAACACGGTTGCGCTGCGCCTGCAGATCGACGACGGCGCGACTCTGGGCGACCTGCTGGCCCAGGCCGGCCGTGAGCACCGCAGCGGGCTGACCCACCAGGCCTATCCGTTCGACCGGCTGGTCGAGCAAGTGGCGCCCCAGCGGGATCTGAGCCGCAACGCGCTCTTCGACGCCTTCTTCGCGCTCCAGAACATCGACTTCCACGTCTTCCGCAAGCACGGGCGTCGCGTCACGGTCTCGCTGTTGCATCCCGGCACCAGCCGCTTCGACCTCAACCTGCAGGCGTACCAGCGCCCGCAGGGGCTGCGCCTCGAACTCGAGTACTCGACCGCTCTGTTCACGCAGCAGTCGGCGGAGTCACTGCTGGAGCAGATCGTGGCCGCCCTCGACGAGGTACTGCACCGTCCCGGCCTTTCCGTATTCCCACCGGCGTCCAGGCCCGCCGCGCCGCCGACGGGCGCGCTCACCGCACCTGCCACCGACTTCGCTTTCTAGGGACCGCTACATGAGTAACGTCATCGCACTTCAGCAGGCGCTGCGCGCCCACCCCGGGCAGGCCGCGTACTGGCGGGCACAGCGGCATGCGTGGACCGAGCCGACCGTTCTGGTCCGGGACCATCTGCGCCGGCATCCCGAGGCCGGCCCGCAGGTGCAGGCCGCGATCCCGCCCGCGGCGGTCGCGGCCGCCGGCAAGCTCACCGGCGGCGACCCGATGCTGCAGCGGGTGCTGGCCGGCGCGGTGCTCGCGTTGCTGGCCGCCCGCGCCACCGACCGGCGGGACGTGACCGTCTTCGTTCCGGTCGCGGACACAGCCGTCCCGCTCTCGGTTCCGGTCGCAGCCGATCAGACCGGCCGCGGCCTGCTCACCGAGCTGCGCGCGCGCTACCTGGAGGCGGCCGAGCACCTCGACATCCCCGTACAGGCGCTCCTGCGGCACGAGGAGCAGCAACCGAGCGACATGATGCTGACGCTGGACTCCCAGCTCACGCCGGACCACGCCGAACAGGCGGGCTGCCCGGTCCTGTTCGATGTGCGGACCGACACGGTCGCCGTCCACGCCGACCCCCGGCTGTTCAGCTCCGGCACCGCCCAGCGGCTCGCCGACACCTACGCCGAGCTGTACGCCGTGTTGCTCGCCGACCCCGCAGCCCCTCTCGCGGCACAGCTCGCGGCCGACGAGGCCGAAATCGCCGCGATCACCGGAGAGTTCAACGACACCGCCGCGCCGTTCCCCGACACCCGGACGCTCCACAGCTTCCTGGAGGAACGGTCCTCCGGCGACCCGTCGGCGATCGCCGTCGCCGACGACGGCACGACCTACGGCGAGCTGAACGCGGCTGCCAACCGCCTCGCCCGTGTGCTGCGCTCTCGCGGCGTACAGGCCGGCACCGTCGTGGGCGTGTGCGTGCCGCGCTCCAAGAACATGCTGGTCGCGATCTACGCGATCCTCAAGGCGGGCGGCGCCTATCTGCCGGTCGACCCGACCCTGCCGCGCAACCGCGTCGACTACATCCTCGACCACAGCGGAACCGCCCTGGTGGTGACCACGGACGAGACCCGCGAGGTCGTCACCGGCCGCGGGACGGTCGAGGTGACGGCCGCCTACGACGACACCGTCGACCCGGATGATCTCGAACCCCTCAGCGGGCCCGACGACTTGGCGTACGTGATCTACACGTCCGGCTCCACGGGCAGGCCGAAGGGCGTCATGGTCGAACACCGCGCCATCGTGAACCGCCTCTGGTGGATGCAGCGGGCCTATCCGCTGGGCGGCGACGACGTCATCCTGCACAAGACGCCCTTCACCTTCGACGTCTCCGTCTGGGAGATCTTCTGGTGGTCACTCGCGGGCGCCTCCGTGGTCACCCTGCCGGGCGGCGAGGAGAAGAACCCGGAGCGGATCGTGGAGCGCATCGCCACGGCCGGTGTGACCACGCTGCACTTCGTGCCCCCCATGCTCAACGCGTTCCTCCAGTACGTCTCGGCGACCGACACCGAAGGCAGGCTGGGCAGCGTGCGCCGGGTCTTCGCCAGTGGTGAGGCGCTCGCCGTCGCGCACGCCGAACTCTTCCAGAAAGTGATCGGCGCCCATGCCCGGCTGGTGAACCTGTACGGTCCCACCGAGGCCGCCGTCGATGTCACCCACCAGCCGTGCGACACGGTGGACAGCACCCGGTCGATCCCCATCGGACGCCCCATCGACAACATCCGCCTCTACGTTCTTACGCGCGACGGGGCACATGCACCGCTGGGCACCCCGGGCGAGCTGTGCATCGCCGGAGTGGGTCTGGCGCGCGGCTACCTCAACGCACCGGAGCTGACCGAGGAGCGTTTCCCACTCCATCCGTTCGAGCCGACCGGCCGCATCTACCGAACAGGTGACCTGGCGCGCCGGCTGTCCGACGGGACGATCGAGTACCTCGGCCGCATCGACACCCAGGTCAAGATTCGCGGATACCGCATCGAGCTGGGCGAGATCGAGCATGTCGCGGGCCTCTGCCCCGGCGTCACTTCCTGCGCCGTGACCGCCGTGGAGGACACCTCCGGGGAGAAGTCCCTGGCCGCCTACGTGGTCGCCGCAGCCGGCTTCGACACTGACGCGCTGCGCCGGCACCTCGCCGCGGAACTGCCGTCCTACATGGTTCCGCAGCACATCGTCGAGATCGACGCCATCCCGACCAACCACAACGGCAAGCGCGACCTCAAGTCACTGCCGCGGCCCGCCGCAACGGGCACCGGTTCGGACGCCGCTGCTCCCGTCGTGGCGCCGCGCACCTCCACCGAGCAGGCGCTCGCCGCCATCTGGAGCGAGGTCCTCGGCCTGGAGACGGTCGGCGTCCACGACAACTTCTTCGCCCTCGGTGGCGACTCGATCAAGTTCATCGGTGTCCTGGCCCGGGCTCGTGCCGCCGGTCTGCGGTTCTCCTTCCAGGACCTGTTCGCCCACCCGACCGTGGGTGAACTCGCCGGCGTCGCCGAGACCGGCGAGGCCGCCGGGGCCGGAAGCGAGGCCCCGGCCCCCGTCGAGCCGTTCGCGCTGCTCTCCCCGGCGGACCGCGCGGCCCTGCCACCGGGCTCGGTCGACGCCTACCCTATGTCCCAGTTGCAGATCGGCCTGATCTACGAGGCAGCCCGCAGCGATGTCGAAGGCCTCTACCACGACATCCTCAGCTACCCCATCGGCGAGAGCGTCGACGTCGGCCTGTTCGAGCGGGCCGTCGCCCATGTCGCGGGCCGTCATGCGGTGTTCCGCACCTCGTTCCACCTGCGGGGGTTCAGCGAGCCGATTCAGGTCGTGCACGCCGAGGTCCCGTCCCCGCTCACCGTGCACGACCTGCGCGCGCTCTCCGCCGCCGAACGCCAGGCAGCCCTGGAAGACTTCTCGCGGCAGGAGTTGCGCGCCGGCTTCGGCGACGGCACCCCCGACCTGGTCCGCGTCCACCTGCACCTGCTGGGACCCGAGGAGTTCCAGTACTCACTCAGTTACCACGACGCCGCCCTCGACGGCTGGAGCGTCAACACCATCCACCGCGACCTCTTCACCGCCTACTTCGCCCTGCTCGACGGCCGCGAGCCCGAGGCTCCCACGTACGACGTGTCCTACCGCGACTTCATCTCTCTGGAGCGACAGGCACTGGACTCCGGCGAGCAGCGTGCCTTCTGGCTGGACCTGATGACGGACGCGCAGAGCACCCAGCTGCCACGCCACCGGGCCCAGACCCCGCCGGGCGAGGACCTTCCCGAGGTCGTCATCCATGACGTCGGCCTCCCCGAGGGGCTGTCCGCGCGGTTGATCGAGCGTGCCCACCAGCTGCGCCTTCCGGTCAAGTCGCTGCTGCTCGCCGCGCACACCGCGGTGCTCGGTTTCGTCGCCGGCACGAACGACGTTCTGACCGGCTACGAGCACTCCGGACGCCCGGAGACGGAGGGCGGCGAGACCGTCCCCGGCCTGTTCCTCAACACCGTGCCGTTCCGGCTGCGTCTGCCCGACGACGGCACCTGGGCCGACCTGGCGCGTGCGGCGTACGAGGCGGAGAGCGCCATGCTGCCACACCGCCGCTTCCCCATGGCGGAGATCAAGCGCGCGGTCGGCAGTCGGGACATGCTCTTCGAGACGGTCTTCAACTTCACTCACTTCCACGTGCTGAAGAGCCTGGGGGAGCGGGACGGGTTCGCTCTGGTCCGCTCTGTCGTCAATGCCCAGACGGAATTCCCCTTCCGTGCCGAGTTCTCCCAGGACGCGGTGTCCGACGAGGTGCTGCTGAGCATCCACTACCACCCGGACGTCCTCGACGCGGCTCAGACGGCACGCATGGCGAGCTACTACACCCAGGCCCTCACCCTGCTGGCGAACGAGCCCGACCAGCCGCTCGGCGCGACCTCGCTGATGAGCGCGGAGGAGCAGGCCCTGCTGCGGGAGTTCGGCGGCGGGCCCCGGATGGAGCTGCCCGATGGCACCTTCGTCGACGCGTTCGCCGCGTCGGTCCGGCGCAATCCCGACGCCGTCGCCGTGCGGCACGGCGAGCGGGGCCTGACCTACGCCCAACTGGACGAGGAGTCCGACCGGTTCTGCGCCTTCCTCGCCGGGCGGGGTGTGCGCGCCGGCGACGTGGTGACGACCATGCTGCCGCGTGGCACGGCCTGGGCGGTGACCGTCCTCGCCCTGCTGAAGAGCGGCGCTGTGTATCTGCCGCAGGAGCGCGCCTATCCCGCCGACCGCGTCGCCTCCGTGCTCCGCCGCAGTGGCTGTCGCCATGTCGTCGCGGCCGACCAGGATGTCGCCCGTCTGCAGAGCGCGCTGGACGCACGGCTCGACGGCGTCGAGGTCCTCGCCTATGAGCAGGCCGCCTCGGTCGCTCCGGCCGCACCCGCCGGCCGGCCGGGGCCGGACGACGTCGCGTACATCATCTTCACCTCCGGTTCCACCGGTGAGCCCAAGGGCGCGATGATCCGCCACTCGGGCATGCTGAACCACCTGCTGGCCAAGGAGCTCGACCTCAAGCTCGCCGAGTCCGACCGGGTGGCGCAGATCGCCACTCAGTGCTTCGACATCTCGGTGTGGCAGTTGCTCGTCGCCTGGATGTGCGGCGGCAGCACCGTGATCTACGGGCAGGACGAGATCGTCGAGGCGGGTACGTTCCTCGCGGCACTGCGCGAGGACGGCATCACCGTCCTCGAAGTCGTGCCCTCCTACCTGGACGCGCTGCTCACCGAGGTCGAGCAGCGCCCGGTCGGCCTGCCCGACCTGCGGTTCAACATGGTGACGGGCGAGCCCCTGCCGCCCGCCCTGACACGCCGCTGGTTCGCGCAGTACGACGTCCCGCTCGTCAACGCATACGGCCCCACCGAGGCGTCCGACGACGTCACACACCACGTCATCGAGCACCCGGTGCTGGACACCCGGACCCCCGTCGGGCGGCCGGTCGTCAACACCGGCATCCATGTCGTGGGCTTCGACGACACGCCGCGTCCCATCGGCGGTTACGGCGAGATCTGTGTGACCGGCGCGGGTGTGGGGCTCGGCTACGTGAACGACGAGGAGCGCACCGCGGCGGTCTTCGTCGCCAACACCCTCGATGACCGGTCGCAGGTCATGTACCGCACCGGCGACGTGGGGCGCTGGCTGCCCGACGGCAGCCTGGACTGCGCGGGCCGCGTCGACCATCAGGTCAAGGTGCGCGGCCACCGCATCGAGCTGTCCGAGATCGACAGCGCCCTGGAACGACTGCCCGGAGTGGACGGCGCCGTCACCCTGGCCCGGGAACTGCGCGGCGAGAAACGGCTCGTGGCGTTCTACTGCGGTACGGCAGAACCCGACCTGCCCACGTTCCACGCCGGTCTGTCGGCTTCGCTGCCTGCCTACATGCACCCCGAGATCCTGGTGCGCATGACGGAGTTCCCGCTCACCGGGAACGGCAAGGTCGACCGCAAGGCCCTTGCCCGCCACGAGCTGGCCGCCGTCGGCCGCACCGATGTGGTGCCCCCGGCGGACGAGGACGAGCGGCTGGTACGGGACCTGTTCGCCGAGGTGCTGGGCCACGCCCCGGAGACCGTCGGCGTCACCGACAACTTCTTCGAGATCGGCGGCCACTCACTGGCCGCGATGAAGGTCGCGGCGGCCTCCGAGGGCCGCATCTCGCTGCGGGACCTGCTGGCCCACCCCACGGCACGGCATCTGGCGCGAGGGCTCGTGCGGCAGGCCGGCACCCGGCGCGACCTCCTGGTCGACCTCACCGCGGCCGCGGGCGGTGCGGGCGCCCGGCCGCGGGCGACCGTGGTGTGTGTGCCCTTCGCCGGAGGCAGCGCGGTCAGCTATGTCGCGCTAGCCAGGGAACTCGCCCAGGCGGATGCTCCCATCCGGGTGCTCGGGGTGGAACTGCCCGGACGTACCCGCGACGACAGTGCCGCTCCCGTCCCGGTGGAACAGCTTGCGGAGCAACTCGCCGAGGAGATACAGCGCTCGGCCGGCACCCCCGTCCTGCTGCTGGGCCACTGCGCCGGATCCGCGCTCGGCCTCGCCACAGTGCCCCGGCTGCGCGAGCGCCAGGTGGACGTGCGAGGACTGTTCGTGGTCGCCAAGCTGCTGAAGTCCGTGGACCCTTCCGCGCACGCCTCGAACGAGGTGGTCGACATGTCGGAGGAGGAGATCCTGGCATGGCTGGTGGACAACACCGGCCTGCAGGACATCGCCGGCCTGGGGGCCAAGGAGCGCACGGACCTGGCCCGCGCCTTCCAGTACGACACGGCCCAGGCCACGCGCGCCTTTCACCAGGCCCTGTCCACACTGCCCGCGAGCCGTCTCGACTGCCCGCTCACCGTCCTGCTGGCCGAGGACGACCCGCTGGCGCAGGGCCACCAGGAGACGGCACGCAACTGGGAGCTGTTCAGTGACGCCGTACGCGTCGAGGTCGGCGCCGACGGCGGCCACTACCTCAACGCGACCCGCCCCGAGCGGATCGCCGCCGCCCTCCGCGCGGGCCTGGGGGTGTGACCCGGTGACCACCGTGACCATCGTGCTCATGGGCGCCGTGACATTCGCCCTGCGGTTCTGCTTCTTCGGACCGCTCAAGCCGGAGCGGCTGCCGGGCGGCATCGAGCGCGCCCTGCCCTACGTGATGCCCGCCGTCCTGATGGCGATCATCGTGCCGTCCGTCGTCCTCGCCCCGGCCCCGGACGACGGCCCCGGATGGCTCTCGCCCTATCTGGTGGGCGCGCTGGTCGGGTTCGGAGTCGGTGTCTTCAAGAAGGACAACTTCTTCCTGGTCTTCGCCTCCGCCGTCGCCGCGTTCGCCCTGGCCAAGTTCCTGCTGTGACGGAGTCCACCATGAGCACATCCTCGACACCCGCCCGGCCGGTGAGCCGCGGGCGGGAGATCCGCACCGGGCTCCGCGACGCGACCCCCCTCGCACTCGGTGCCCTGCCCTTCGGGCTGCTGTTCGGCGCTGTCGGACAGCAGGCGGACCTCAGCCTGCTCGACACCATGCTGATGAGCGCCCTCGTCAACGGCGGCTCCGCCCAGATGATCGCCACGGGCCTCATGGCGTCCGGCACGGCTTGGTTCCTCGTCGTCGCGACCTGCCTGGTCGTGAACATGCGGCACGTGTTCTACTCGGCCGCCCTGTCGGCGAAGGTCCGGCATCTGCCGACGCTGTGGCGGGCCGTACTGGCCTACGGCATGATCGACGCGATCTACGTGCTGGCCGCCAAGCGGTACGAGGACGCCACCGGCGACCGGCGGGGCCAGCAGCACTGGTACGTCCTGGCCGCGTCGGTCCTGATGTACGTCGGCTGGCTCTCCAGCACGCTGATCGGCTACGTGTTCGGCAAGGACGTCACCAGCATCGACGGCCTGGGACTCGACTTCGCGATCTATGCCACGTACATCGGCCTGGTCGTCTCCTGCTTCACCAGCAAGCGCGCGGTGGCAGCCGGCCTGATGGGCGGCGTGCTGGCCTTGGCCCTGCACCGGCTGCCGTACCAGAGCGGCCTGTTCTTCGCCACGCTGGCAGCAACCGTCGCCCTGGCGCTGTGGGAGGGCCGGGTGCGTGCCGAGGACGGCACGCCCAAGAGCGCCGAGCAGGAGCCGACCGCCAACGGCTGAGGCCCGCTCCCGACCACCCCGTTCGTTTTCCGTTCTCTTCAAGGAGCCAAACCGCCTTGTCCAGTGTCCCTCCCTTCTCCGTCGTCAGCGGTGCCACCGTGCACGACGTCCTCGCCGGCCGTGAGCAGGACGTCGTCGACCTCGTCGCCCGGGCCTACACGGCCCACGGCCGGCAGCAGACCGTCAATCCGCCCAGCTACTTCCTTCGCTTCCCGGACCGGCCGGACTCCCGCATCATCGCGCTGCCCGCGTCCCTGGGCGCCGAGTTCGCAGTGGACGGCATCAAGTGGATCTCCAGCTTCCCGGCCAACATCGCTTCCGGGCTGCCCCGGGCCTCGGCTGTCCTGATCCTCAATGACCACGACACCGGCTACCCGTTCGCGTGCCTGGAGAGTTCCATCATCAGCGCCACGCGCACCGCGGCGTCCGCCGCGCTCGCCGCGGACCGGCTGCACGCCGGCCGGGAGCGCCCGCGTCGCGTCACCTTCGTCGGCACCGGACTGATCGCCCGCTACATCCACCGGTACCTGTCCGGCACCGGCTGGGACTTCGACACCGTCAACATCTACGACCACGCCCCGGAGTACGCCCGCAGCTTCGCCGACTACGTCTCGGGCACGGGACACGGCGGCACCGTGAACGTCCTGGACGACGCCGAGACCGCCGTCCGCGCCTCCGAGTTGGTCGTCTTCGCCACCACGGCGGCAGAACCCCACATCAAGGACGTGGACTGGTTCGCCCACAATCCGACGGTGCTGCACATCTCCCTGCGGGACCTCTCGCCGGAGATCATCCTGTCCGCCACCAACATCGTGGACGACGTCGAACACTGCCTGAAGGCGCAGACCTCACCCCACCTCGCCGAACAGGCCACGGGAGACCGGTCGTTCATCGACGGCACCCTCTACGACGTGCTGGAGGAGAAGGTCGAGATCCGCGCCGACCGCCCGGTGGTCTTCTCGCCGTTCGGACTCGGCGTGCTCGACCTGGCCGTGGGCGCGCACGTCTACAGCGAGGCGACCCGCCGTGGCCTGGTGACGCCCGTCCCAGGGTTCTTCCACGACCTGAACCGCTACGCCTGATCCTCTCACCCGACCAGCACTTGACCGTCTGGACGGCGGCGGCGCCGGGTCAGCCGCCGGTGATCCGGGCGTTCACCCGCCGCATCCAGTCCCCGTCGGTGTGCCACATGGGGTGGTGGGGTGCCGCGTTGGACGTCAGGACGACACCGACCGACTGCGCCGCCCGGCGGGTCGACGCGGTCGATCTGGTCGGCGCGGGCGACGCCTTCGTGGCCGGATACCTGTCCGGGCTCCTGGACGGCGCGGACATCCCCGCCCGGCTGCACCGGGCCGTCACCACCGCCGCCTTCGCCGTCGCCACCCGGGGCGACTGGGAGGGCCTCCCGACGCGGGACGAACTCGGCCTGTTCGACCAGCCCGACGGCACGACCATCCGCTGAGCCAGGAGACCGGACATGACATCAACAGCAGTGCAGGCGACGGTCCTCGTGGACGGCGGATACGAACTCGCCGAGGGCGGCCGCTGGGCCGACGGCAGGTACGTGTACGTCGACATCCTCAGCGGGCGGCTCTTCGAACCGCGCGACAGCACAGGTCCGGCCCGACTTGCCGGGCTGGACGTGCCGTTGGGGGCCGTCGCGCCGGTGGCGGACCGGCCGGGCACCTGGATCGCCGCCGCGGGCACGGGCATCGCGCTGCTCTCGGCCGACGGCACACCGGAATGGCTCGACCGCCCCGAGGATCACAGCTCGCTCCCCAGCCGGATGAACGACGGCGTCGCGGACCCCGCCGGCCGTTTCTGGGCCGGCAGCATGGCCTACGACGGCACCCACGGCGCCGGCTCGCTCTACCGGACGGACCCCGAGGGCACGGTCGTACGCGTCCTCGACGGCCTGACCATCGCCAACGGCCCGGCCTTCACCGCCGACGGCACGACCATGTACCTCGCCGACACGGCCGTCGGCACGATCCTCCGCTGCCGGGTCGATCCCGTCTCGGGCGACCTCATCGGCGGCCCGGAGACCTTCGCCCGCCTGCGCGAGGACGAAGGAAGCCCCGACGGGACGACCGTCGACGAGGAGGGCTGCCCGTGGGTCGCGATGTGGGGCGCGGGCGCGGTCCGCCGGTACCACCCCGACGGCCGCCTGCTGCACACCCTGACCGTGCCCGCCCCGCATCCCACGTCGGTCTGCCTGCCCCCCGACGACAACCGCCTCCTCGTCACCACGGCCCGGTACGGCGTGAAGAACCCGGACGAGACCTCCGGTGCGGTACTGAGTGTCCCCGTACCGGTCAAGGGAACGGCGGCGTGTTCCTGGCGGGGCTGACCAGGGCATCCGCCACTACGCGGAGCCTGCCCCGGCTTCCGCGAACTGGTTGGTGTCGAAGAGCCGGTTGATGTGGCCGCCGAGTTCGGACCAGTGCTGTCCGGAGAGTTCGGCCGCGGCGCGGGCGTCGCCGCCGGCGCAGACGTCGACGAGCCGGCCGTGGTGCTCGATGGTGTTGCGGCCACCGAGGAGGGTGGAGAACTTCCGGTAGAGGATGCGGTGGATCTGCGGGTGGAGCTGCTCGACGATCCGGCTCAGCACGGGGTTGTCCGCCGCCGCGATGGGGACGGCGTGGAAACGGTCGTCGGCGGCGAGGGCGGCGTCGGTGTCGTTGGCGGCCACGGCCCGTTCGAAGTCCCGGTTGGCCTCGCGCATCTGCTGAAGGTCCTGCTCGGTCATGGCCGGCACGGCCGTCTCGACGGCGAGCTGGTCGAGGGAGCGCAGCACGGCGAGGGTCTTCTCGACGTCTCGGCGGTTGAGGGTGGTGATGCGGGTGTAGACGCCGGGCTTCGCCTCGACCAGGCCGATGTCCGCGAGCCGGGCGAGCGCCTCGCGCACCGGGGTGCGGCTGAGACCGAGGCGCTCGGCGAGTTCACCGTCCCTGACCTTTTCCCCGGGGGCGAGTTCTCCGCGCACGATGGAGTCACGCAGGCGGTGAAAGACCTCGTCGCTGAGGAGGCGGCGGGAGACAGGGCTGTCCAGTGACATATTGCGTACAGTACATCGCCCTAGGCGGCCTCTCCGGCTGTGGTTCCGCTTCTGACCCGGCGGACGAGTGCCTGGGCCAGGACGAGCGCCGGGTCGACGAGGGGCACGTCCACGGCGTCGGCGGGCAGGCCGAGGGGGATCTCGGTGCAGCCCGCGATCACCGCCTGGGCGCCCTGTTCGGTCAGGCGCCGCGCCGCGCGCTCCAGGGTAGCGGCGGCGCCGTCCCGGTCACCGGCCTTCACCGCACGGATGCCGGCCATCACCTCGTGGTCCTGGGTGTCGGCGTCGGGCAGTACGAGGCCGATCCCGAAGCGGTCCAGCCACTCCTGGTACAGGCCCGCGCGCAGGGTGCCGGTGGTGGCCAGCAGTCCGGCGGTGTGGATGCGCGGGCGCACGGTGGTGAGGTGCCGGGCCACTTCGCCGATCATGTGGACGATGGGCAGCCCGACGTGGTCGGCGATGCGCGGGACGAAGGCGTGCGCGGTGTTGCAGGGGATGGCGATGACCGTGGCGCCGGCCTCGCGCAGGACGCGGCTGCCGTCGAGGAGCCAGGGCGTGGGATCGGGGCCGTCGCCCAGCAGGGCGTCGGTGCGGTCGGGGATCGTGGGGTCCGACCAGATGACGGTACGGAGGTGGTCCTGGTCGCTGCTGCCCGGAGTCATCGACACCAGCTTGGCGTAGAAGTCGGCGGTGGCCGCCGGCCCCATGCCGCCCAGGATGCCGATGATCTCCGAGGTGGGGGTGGTCACTGGGCGGGTTCCTTTTCGAAGGACGGGGCGTCGGCCTCGGCCGGGCTGCCGTAGGCGTCAGGCCCGCCGCGTTTCGCCTCACGCCTCTTCTCGGAGCTGTCGACGACGGCGGCGGCGAGCGAGTTGCCGATGACGTTCACGCCGGTGCGGGCCATGTCGACGATGAAGTCCACGCCGAGGAGCAGGGCGATGCCCTCGGCGGGCAGCCCGACGGAGTTGCCGGCGGCGATGAGGACGACGATGGAGGCCGAGGCGACACCGGCCATGCCCTTGGAGAGGATCACCAGCACGCCGACCATGAGGAGCAGGGCGGGCAGGGACGTGTCGGCACCGTAGGCGTTGGCGAGGAAGACCAGGGCGGCGGCCTGGTAGAGGACGGAGCCGTCGGTGTTGAAGGAGTAGCCCAGGGGGACGACGAACGAGGTCGTCGAGCGGCTGAGGCCGAACGCCTCGAGCTTGCCCATGAGCGGTGCCAGGACGGACTCGGAGCTGCGGGTGACGAACGCGATCCCGGCCAGCCCGGCGATGGACTTCATCAGCTCGACGTAGCGGATGCGGTAGAGCGCGGCGATGAGCGGGAACAGCACGCCGACGACGATGGCCAGGCCCGCGTAGACCACGGCGATGAACCCCAGCAGGCTGCGGAGGTTGCCGAAGCCGTAGTGGGCGACGTCGTAGGAGATGAAGCCGAGCACGCCCAGCGGCGCGATGCGGATGACGTAGCCGACGACCTTGAACATCACCGCGGCGACGGACTCCAGGACCGAGGCGAAGGGCTCGGACTTCTCCCCGATCGCGGCCATGGCGACGCCGACGAGGAGGGCGAAGACGATCGCGCCGAGCAGGTTGCCCTCGCTGAACGCGGCGAAGATGTTCTTCGGTACGGCGTGCAGGACCAGTTCGTGGAAGTCGATGCCCTGGCTCATGCCGTCCAGGTCCTTGGCGTCGGCCCCGTGGACGGGAGCGCCCTGGCCGATGCCGGTGAGCTTGGCCAGTCCCACCGCGATCAGCAGGATGACGGTGGTGACGATCTCGAAGTAGAGGATGGCCTTGCCGGCGATCCGGCCGACCTTCTTGACCGACTCCATGCGGGCGATGCCCAGCACGATGAGCGGGAAGACCAGCGGCAGGACCACGACCTGCACCAGGTTCAGGAACACCTCCCCGAGGATCTTCATCTGCTCGCCGGCCGACGGGGCGAGGGTTCCGACCAGGGCGCCGAGGCCGACGGCGATGACCGACTGGACTCCGATCGGCATCCGCAGACAGCGCCGCCAGAAGCCCGAGGGCCGGGTCGCTGAAGTGTCTGTGCTGGTGGGGTGAGGGTGAACGCGATTCATGATGCTCCTGCCATGCAATATATTGCGTTCTGCGTGTTGGCCGGTAACACTGATGGCGGAAGCAGTGGCCTGTCAAGGGGCCCGCAAGGACGAGGAGCATCGGATGGCGCCGACCACACGCGTGGAACACGACCTGGTGGGGGACAAGGAGGTCCCGGCCGACGCCTACTACGGCGTGCACACGGTGCGGGCGGTGGAGAACTTCGCGATCACCGGGTCGGCCATCGCGCAGTTCCCGGACCTGATCACCTCACTGGCAGCCGTCAAGCAGGCGGCTGCCCGGGCCAACCGTGACCTGGGCCTGCTGCCGCCGGACATCGCCGGTGCGATCATCGGGGCCTGCGAGGAGATCGGCTCCGGACGGCTGCACGAGCAGTTCGTCGTCGACCCCGTCCAGGGCGGGGCCGGCACCTCGACGAACATGAACGCCAACGAGGTCATCGCCAACCGCGCCCTGGAGATCCTCGGCCACCCCCGCGGCCGCTACGACGTGATCCACCCACTCGACCACGTCAACCTCGGCCAGAGCACCAACGACGTCTACCCCACGGCCGTACGGCTGGCCCTGGTCGCCTCACTGCGCAGGCTCGGCGCCTCCCTGCGGGCGCTGGCCACGGCCTTCACCGCCAAGGCGACGGAGTTCGACGACGTTCTGAAGATGGGCCGCACCCAGCTCCAGGACGCCGTCCCCATGACCCTCGGCCAGGAGTTCACCACCTACGCCGTCATGATCGACGAGGACCTCCGGCGCCTGGACGAGGCCGCTGCCCTCCTGCTGGAGTCCAACCTCGGCGGCACAGCGATCGGCACCCGCATCAACGGCCACCCCCGCTATGCCGAACTCGCCTGCCGCCACCTCGCCGACATCAGCGGCGAACCCGTCCGGCCCGCAGGCGACTTCATCGAAGCCACGCAGGACTGCGGCGCCTTCGTCCAGCTCTCCGGCGTCCTCAAGCGCGTCGCGGTGAAACTCTCCAAGACGTGCAACGACCTGCGGCTGATGTCCTCCGGCCCCACGGCCGGGTTCGGAGAGATCAACCTGCCGCCGGTGCAGGCCGGTTCGTCGATCATGCCCGGCAAGGTCAACCCGGTGATCCCCGAAGTCGTCAACCAGGTCGCCTTCGAGGTCATCGGCAACGACCTGACCGTCACCATGGCCGCCGAAGCCGGGCAGCTCCAGCTCAACGCCTTCGAACCCGTCATCGCCTACAGCCTGCTGCGCTCCCTGACCCATCTGCGCGCCGCCTGCGACACGCTCGCCACCCGCTGCGTCCCCGGCATCACCGCCAACCGCGAACACCTCCACGACACGGTCCACCGCTCCATCGGCCTGGTGACCGCGCTCGCTCCGCACATCGGCTACGCCGCCTCCACCACGCTGGCCCGCCGGGCCCTCGCCACGGGACGCGGCATCAAGGAGCTGGCCACGGAGGCGGGTCTGCTCACGACGGAGCAACTGGACACGATCCTGCGCCCGGAGAACCTCACCGGCCGGACACCGCTGCCGGAGGCTCTGGTCATGCCGTGAGGGAGGGAAACCGGACAGCGTGATGTGATCGCTAGAGTGGCTGGTATGAGTCCTGGCGCCCAGCATTCCGACGGTCCCGCCGCCCAGCCGCTGCGCAAGGACGCCGAGCGCAACCGGGAGCGGATCATCGCCGCCGCGCGCAGGGTGTTCGCGCGCGACGGGCTGAGTGCCTCGATGGCGTCGGTGGCCCGTGAGGCGGGCGTGGGGATCGCCACCATGTTCCGCCGCTTTCCGACGAAGGAGGAGCTGGTCGACGCCGTCTTCTCCGACCGCATGGACGCCTACGCCGACGCGGTCGCGGCCGCCCTGGAGGACCCGGACCCCTGGCGCGGCTTCGTCGGTTACATCGAGGCGGCCTGCGCGATGCAGGCCGCCGACTACGGCTTCGCCGACGTGCTGACCATGACCTTCCCCACCGCCAAGGCCCTGGAGCAGCGCCGCAACGACGCGTACGAGGCCATGGTCCGGCTCATCGACCGCGCCAAGGCCACCGGCCGGCTGCGCGAGGACTTCGACCCCTCCGACCTGGTGCTGATCCACATGGCCAACGCCGGTGTCGTCAACGCCACCGGCGACGCCGCACCTGATGCCTGGCGACGCGTCGTCGCCCTGATGATCCAGTCGTTGGAGGCCCCGGCCCGCGGCCCCCTGCCCGACCCGCCCGAGCACGACGCCCTCTACAAGGCGATGCTGCGCGCCGGCCCGGAGGGCCCCACCGCGCCGGCGCCGGACCGGCGGAGCTGACGCACAGGTCCGTCCCCTACTGCGTCGCGGAGCCCGCCTCCTGGGTGGCGGCCCAGGTCGCGAGCAGGTTCACGCTCTCCGCGGAGGGCGAGCCGGGTTCGGGCGTGTAGACGGTGAGGGTGAGGCCTGGTTCGGCGGTGATGGCCAGCGATTCCCAGTCGAGGGTGAGGTCGCCGACGACGGGGTGGTGGAACTGTTTGGTGCCGGTGCCGTGGCGGGTGACGTTGTGGGCGCCCCAGCGGGTGCGGAACGCGTCGCTGAGGGTGGACAGTTCGCCGACGAGGTCGTGCAGGTCCTTGTCGTGGGGATTGCGGCCGGCCTCGGTGCGCAGGACATCGACGGTCATGTCGGCGGCGAGTTCCCAGTTGGCGTAGAAGCGGTGGGCGGCGGAGTCGAGGAACTGGTAGCGGGCGAGGTTCGGCGGCTGGGTGTGGTGGCTGCCGTAGATGTCGCTGAAGAAGGCGCGGGCGAGCTGATTGGTGGCGAGCAGATCCAGCCGGCCGTTGACGACGAACGCGGCGCCGGTGGTGATGGCGTCCAGGACCCATTGCAGGCTCGTGTGCAGGGCGCGCTGCCGGCCGGAGCGGAGCCGGGGACGGGCGAGGGCGTCGGAGCCCTCGGCGGCCTGGGCCAGATGGAGCAGGTGGGCGCGCTCCGCGTCGTCGAGCTGGAGGGCGCGGGCGACGGCTTCGAGCACGGCGGGTGAGACGCCGGCGAGGTTTCCGCGTTCGAGCTTGGCGTAGTACTCGACGCTGACGTCGGCCAGGGCCGCGACCTCGCTGCGGCGCAGCCCGGGGACGCGGCGCCGGGTGCCTGCCGGGAGCCCCGCCTGCGCTGGGGTGATCTTGGCTCGCCGCGAGGTGAGGAACTCGCGGACTTCGTCACGGTTGTCCACGGCACGACCGTACGGCCGAGCCCGGCGGTGTGGGGTGTACTGCCGGTACACCCTTCATCAGTGACTCGCTGCCCGCGCACTGGGCTGTTTCCCTGGATGTCGTGGCGGTGAGGTGGCCCGCCCGGCAGGACACGGCGCCGCGGGCGCCGGCACACAGAAGGCAAGGAGACGCAGTCATGCGTGGAGTGGTCATGTACACGGCAGGTGACGTCCGGGTGGAGGAGCGTCCTGACCCGAAGATCATCGAGCCCACCGACGCGATCATCCGGCTGACCGCGACCTGTATCTGCGGATCGGACCTGTGGCCCTACCGCGGGGTCGAGCCCGCCGACCACACGGCCATGGGCCACGAGTACGTGGGCGTCGTCGAGGCGGTCGGCGACGACGTGCGCAACGTCAAGGTCGGCGACTTCGTCGTCGGGTCGTTCGTCATCTCCGACAACACCTGCGAGATCTGCCGCTCGGGCTACCAGTCCGGCTGTGTGCACCGCGAATTCGTGGCGGGCACGATCGGCACCCAGGCCGAGAAGGCCCGCATCCCCCACGCGGACGGCACCCTCGTGCCCACGCCCGGGCAGCCGGACGAGGACCTGATCCCGTCGCTGCTGGCCGCCTCCGACGTGCTCGGCACCGGCTGGTACGGGGCCGTCGCCGCCGAGGCCGGCCCGGGCAGGACGGTCGCGGTCGTCGGCGACGGCGCGGTCGGCCTGATGGCCGTCCTGGCGGCCAAGCAGCTGGGCGCGGAGCGGATCATCGCCATGTCCCGCCACCCCGACCGACAGGAGCTCGCCCGGTTCTACGGCGCGACCGACATCGTCGAGGAGCGCGGTGACGCGGGCGTGGCGAGGGTCAAGGAACTCACGGACGGGCTCGGCGCGCACTCGGTGGTCGAGGCCGTCGGCACCCAGGAGTCGACCATGCAGGCCATCAACTCCACCCGCCCCGGCGGCCGCCTCGGCTTCGTCGGCGTCAACTACGACGTCACGATCCCGGGCATCGACCTGTTCTTCGCGGGCATCCACGTGGAGGGCGGCCCCGCCCCGGTGCGCCGGTTCCTGCCCGAGCTGATCCAGCTCATCTGGGACCGCAAGATCGACCCCGGCAGGGTCTTCGACCTCGCTCTGCCGCTGGACGAGGCCGCGCAGGGATACAAGGCCATGGACGAGCGGCGCGCCACCAAGGTGCTCCTCACCCTCTGACGAGCTCCTGACGACGACAGGAGAGGGGACTGACATGGCATTGGTTCTGGTGACGGGCGCGGCCGGCGGACTCGGGCGCGGCACGGCGGACGCGCTGGCCGCCGAGGGGCACGACGTGGTCGTGCACGTCCGCAACCGGTTCCGGCTCGCCGACGCGGACGACACCGCCCGGTGGAGAGGTGTCGTCACCGGGGACCTGGCCGACCTGGACGAGATCCGCGATGTCGCCCGGCAGGCCGCCGGGTTCGGCCGTTTCGACGCCGTCATCCACAACGCCGGTGTCATGAACCGCCCGGAAGACGTCACCGTCAACACGGTCGCGCCCTACCTGCTGACGGCGCTGATGGACAAGCCGGCCCGGCTCGTCTACCTCAGCAGCTCCATGCACCAGACGGGCTCCACCGACCTGCGGCGGCTGGCCGTCGGATCCGCTTCCTACGACGACACCAAACTGTGGGTCACCGCCCTCGCGCTCGCCGTCGCCTCCCGCTGGGAAGGAACCTCCAGCCACGCGGTCGACCCCGGGTGGGTCCCGACCCGCATGGGGGGTCGCGGCGCGCCCGACGATCTGACCGCCGGGCACGAGACCCAGGCATGGCTCGCCACCCACGACGACGTGACCCCGAGCACCGGCGGCTACTGGTACCACCGGCAGACCCGGACACCACACCCCGCCACGCAGGACGAACAGTTCCAGGCTCAGCTCCTCCAAGCCCTGGAGAGGCACACGGGCGTAGCGCTCGACTGACCCCGCTACCCCTTCCGGGTCGGCCCGGCCTGCGGGGTGCCGTCGGCCGACGTGACCGTGGTGGCGGTGGTGCGGCCGTCCGGGGTGATCCGCAGGACGGGGATCGCCTTGTCCCGGGCGGCGCCGTCGTTGCCGAGGGCGATCCAGCCGCTCGCGCCCGGCAGCGGACCCTCCTGCCGCAGCCGGGCCAGCGTCCGGTGCACGTCGGTGACCGTCGGATCCGGCACCGCGGGGGTCACCCGCACCGCCCGCACCGCGGTGAGCAGGGCGTCGTGCATCATGACGGCCCTGCCGTCCTCCAGGTCGCTGTGCGGGAACACGGCGGCGAAAAGGCCGTCGCGGAAGGGTGCGACGAGGTCCCTGTCGAACGCGTCCGGTGCCGAGTCCCACGCCCCGGGATGCGCGAGGCCGGTGTAGAGGAGGTCGATTCGGCCCTTGCCGAGGACATCGGCCAGCTCCCCCGCGTCGAAGCCCGCCGTGTGTCTGATCATCATCGTGTCGTCGCCGGACATCACGGTGATCCGGTGATCCCGGCAGCGGCGCGCGGCGAGGACGGTCAGGAGCTGCGGCAGCGTGGTGCCGCGTCCGGCGAAGTAGACGACGTCGGGCTTGGCCTCGCACACGTCCGCCAGCGCGGCGCGGAAGTCGGTCGGGCCGGACCGCGACGAGTCGAACAGGGTGGGCTCCGCGCGGACGAGCCGGCCGGGCGGAATCCGGAGGCGGAACTGCTGGGCGAGGGTGCTGGTGTACTGGTCCCCGGGGGCGACGTCCTGCACGAACAGGATCCGGGAGCGGGCGAGCGCCCCGGCCGACAAGTGCTGTACGGCGGCCGCCGCCTGGTCGGCGTTGGTGGGCGCGACCCGTGCCAGCCCGGGAACGGCAGACCAGGAGTCGGCGGTGAGGACCGAACCGAAGGCGGGCAGACCGCCGGCCGTCAGCTCCTCCACCATGTCCTGGCTGGCGGCGGTGCTGCCGCCCAGGCCGAGCGCCGCCACGATCCGCTGGGCACGCCGGGCCCCGAGCACCTGCCCGACCGTGTGGTTGCGCTGCTCGGCGGAGCCTCCGGTCTGCCCGAACAGCAGCCGGACCGGGGCGCCTTCGGCCGGTCCGGTGAGCCGCCCGTTGGTCCTGAGCTGGGCGAAGTAGGCACCCTCCAGATCGCGCCGCACCGCCTCCATCGAGGCGACGCCGTCGAACTCCTCGGTGAGGGGCGTCAGATACACCATCGACACGTACGGCCGGCCGCCCGGCTTCGATGCGGCCGCCACGACCCGCCGGTTCTCCGCGGCGATCCGCTCCAGCACCGGGGCGACGGCCCCGCTCGACGAGCGGCGCAGCACCTCGGGCGACGCGTCCGCGGCCAGCAGACCGACACATCTGCGCATACGCCCCTCGCCGATGGCGGTCATACCGTCCGCGCACGGCAGGACCGCCGACGCGCCCGACCGTGACACATCACCCGGCAGGAGCAGCGCGGTCAGCGCGGCCAGCGCGGCGACCGCCGCCCTCCCGGGGCGCCCGCGCCGTACCGGTCGCGCGCTGCCGGCCTCGTCATCGCCCTGCTCCGCCCTGGTCGCCAGGCGCAGCACCTCCTCCAGGCCGGGCCGCCGGGCGGGGTCCTTGGTGAGGCAACGGGTCACCAGCGCGCGCAGCGCTCCGGGCAGGCCGGTCAGGTCCGGCTCCTGGTGCACCACCGCGAAGGCCACCGCGATCGGCTCGAGACCCGCCGCTTCGGGATCCTCGAAGGGACTGCGGCCCAGCGCGGCGAAGGCCAGGACGCCACCGAGCGCGAACACGTCCGTCGCCGGGGAGACCGTCTGGGCCGAGATCAGCTGCTCCGGCGCCATGAAGGCCGGGGTTCCCACCAGCGCGCCGCTGCGGGTCAGCGCCCGGCTCTGCGCCAGGGAACGGGCGATGCCGAAGTCGATGACCCGTACGCCGTCCTCGGCGAGCAGGACGTTGGCGGGCTTCAGATCCCGGTGCACGATGCCCTGCCGGTGGATGTCGCGCAGCGCCTCCGCGAGCTGTCCGGCCAGTCGGACGACGTCGGCCACGGGCAGCGGACCACCGGACCGCACCCGGTCGTCCAGGGAGTCGCCGACGACGTACTGGGTCGCCAGCCACGGCGGATCGCCGTCCGGGTCGGCGTCCAGGACGGGCGCTGTGAACGCCCCGCTCACCTTGCGTGCCGCCGCCACCTCGCGCCGGAACCGGGCCCGGAAGTGCGGCTCGTCCGCGTACTCGGGCCGGATCACCTTCAGCGCCACGCGCCGCCCGGCGGCGCTGCGCGCGAGGTACACCACCCCCATTCCGCCGGCACCGAGGCGCCGCTCCACGGTGAACTCCCCGATCCGCCGCACCGTGCCAACGTATCGGCGCCGGGAGTCCGGGGTTTCGGCCTTCCGGGCTTATGACCGCCCTCATCACACCTGTGGGTGACGTGGCGCAGGAGCTGACGCGCGGCGAGGCGCCGACCGGGCTTCCGGATCGGCGCCTCGCGTTCACCAGGGCTACTTCGCCGCCAGCGGCGTGACGGCGAGCCGGTCGATCACCGGTGCGTACGGGGACCGCTGGTCGTACTGGTTGTAGGTGTCACCGTTGAAGTCGGGGAGTTCCTCGGCGGTGAAGGTGAGCCGGTTCGTGCCCTTCTTCAGGGTGACCGGGACGGTCAGGTCCCAGAAGTTGTTGAAGTGGAAGGTGGTCGGGAACAGCACCCGGCGGGCCGGTCCGCCGTTGACGGAGAGGTCGGCGTGGCGGGCGATCGGGTCGGGGTTGTAGTGGGTGGCGGGTGCCTGCTCGGCGTTGGAGTAGCGGATGGTCAGCGCGTGCCGCCCGGCCCTGGCGGCCACCACGTCGACGGTGAGGGCGTTGGCCTTGCCGTCGCCGATGTCCGTGACGGCCTTGCCGTTCGTGGCGAAGGGGTAGGCGCCGGTGACCTTCGCCGCGCCGGTGAGCGTGCCGTTCTCGGCCTGGTAGACGGTGGGCACCAGGGTGCCCTTCGACGGGGCGACCCGCAGCCGGTCGAGGACCAGCTCGCGTGCTGTGCCGGTGACGGTGATCTTGTTGATGCCGCCGGACAGGAACAGCCGGACCGTGTCCGTGCCCTTCCCGGCCCCGCCGGCCTTGGGCAGGTCGAGCTCCTCGCCGTTGAGTGCCAGGCTCGCCCGGCCGCCGCCCAAGTGGTCGACCGACACGGTCGATTCACCGTCGGCGGGGGAGTGGACCCAGAAGGTCGCGGAGGCGCCCTTCGGCAGCGGAACCGCGCCCGGCCCCGAGGCACCGCGGTACGTGTAGCGCGGCTCGGTGCCGGTGAGGGTGGCGTACTCGGCCTCGTAGATCGCCGGCGCGGTCACCTTCTCGTCGCGCAGGGACAGGTCGATCTTGTCGATGATGGCGTCACCCTTGGTGACCCCGAGGTCGGGGTCCTGGGCGGCCAGCGTGATCCGGTGCTTGCCCGCGGTCAGCTTCACCGTCGTGTCGGTGTGGCCCCAGACCACCCACTTGTAGCCCAGCGGCAGCCTCAGTTCCTGCGGCTCCTTGCCGTCGACCCGCAGGAAGACGTTGGTCGGGCCCTGCTCCTTCACCAGGTCGTACAGGTTGTAGGAGTTGGCGAAGACGCTCAGGTCGTACGTGCCGTCCTGCGGGACCTCGACGTCGAAGGCGAGGACCCCGTCGGAGCCGGTGCGCAGACCGCCCACGTTGTAGGCGCCCGACGTGGCGAACTTGCCGACGTCGGAAGGCGTGCCCTCGGGGCCGTTCCTGGAGTAGCCCTTGCCGGTGTAGGTGGCGTTCTCCGCCTCGTAGGTCTGACGCCAGCTGACCGAAGGCGCGGCCGGCTTCGCGCCGTTGCCGCCGGGGGAGAGGATGACCTGGTAGGCGGACATCTCGTTCATGCCGGTCATCGGCAGCGTCACCGAGCCGTCCGCGCCGACCGTCAGCTCCTGGTCCGCGAGCCGCAACGGCTGGGCGGAGTCGCCGACCTGACCGGACCAGGGGATCTCCTGCACGGTGGCGCGCACGGTCTTCCCGAACAGCTTCGGGTCGATGTGGTCGAAGACGACGTCGGCGTCGCCGCTCTTGCCGCCGAAGAGGGCCCGGGACTGCCTCTTGTCCTCATCGAGGGTCGCCACGCCCTGGAGGGTGTACTGCTGGTTGGGGTGCGGGGCGGTCACCTCGACCGTGTGGCCGGACATCTGCCCGTAGGCGTTGAACAGCCACCACTGGCCGTTGCCCTTGTTGGCCTCCACGGCCGAGTCGTTGAGGTTGCCGTCGATGTTCCAGTACGCCAGGTCGGCGTCGATCTTCGACTCCTCGATGGCGGAGACCCACTGGACGACCTGGCCGGGCACGGACAGGTGGTAGTTGTGCCCGTACTCGTTGACGTTGATCGGCAGCGGGCCGACGCCGACGTCCTTCTCCATCTGCCGGTACTTCGCCACGCTGGTGCGGACCGCGGCGGGTGACGACAGCTCGTGCCAGGTCATCACGTCCGGCACCACGTCGTTGGCCTTGGCGTACTGCAGGAAGCCCTTGACCTGGTTGTAGAGGACGCTGGTGTTGGGGCCGGCGATGCGGGCGTCCGGGTCGAGGCCCTTGATGAGGTGGTACACCTCCTTCCAGGCCGCGAAGTAGTGCTGCGGGTCGTTCAGCCAGGAGACCTTGTTGTAGCTCCACTCACCGGTCCCGAACATGTTCCCTTCGGGCTCGTTGAACGGCACGTAGACGACGTGATCCTTGTACTTCCCCATGGTCAGGACCTGCTGGACCTGCTTCTTGATCTTCGCCTTGAAGTCCGCGAGCCGCTCGGGGCCGTTGGCGCCGGGCCACTGGTACGGGAAGCCGCGGTAGATGTCGGTCATGTAGATGTAGACGTCCTTGCCGCCCGAGTCCACGAACGGCGGCAGCATCTCCAGCGCGTCCGCTCCCGGGTGCTGCGGACCGTCCTGCGCCTTCGTCGACACCGTGCGCAGGTGCATGCCCTCGATGAGGTTGCGGCTCGGCACGCCGTCGCCGTACACGCCGTACAGCGAGCCGGCGGCGCCGCCGTGGAAGGCGCCGGTGTCGGTGGCGAGGTCGATGACGAGCCGTTCCCGCTCCGCGGCCCCGGCGGTGCCCGCGGACGGGCCGGCCAGGAGCGTGGCGAGGGCGGCCGTCGCGACGGCTCCGGCCACAGTCGTTCTGCTTCGTCGCACTGAGGTCTCCGTGGGTTCCGTACTGCTTCGGACGCTGAATCGGACACTGAAGGAGTCGAACCGGTTCGACTCATCGCTGGCAAACAAGCTGCGACCGTCCGTCGTCCCTTGCGGCGCACAGGGCCGACCGCTCGTCGAACCGGTTCGCAGGAAGCTAGCACCGGCGAAATCTCCCAGCAATACCCCTGTCGCAAGGCAAGAAGTGCTGTGCGGGGTGTTGACAGCCGTCGGGGCAGTTCTTAGCTTCACTTCACGCGAACCGGTTCGACACTCGCCGGTTCGACAGCCCACGCAAGGAGTTGCCCGTGAACATCGGTGAGATCGCCCGGCGGGCCGGTGTCTCGCGGAGCACCGTGTCGTACGCGCTGAGCGGCAAGCGTCCGGTGTCGGACGAGACACGCCGGAAGATCCAGGACGTCATCGACGAGCTGGGCTACCGGCCCAACGCCAGCGCACGCGCCCTGGCCAACGGCCGGACCAGCACGATCGGCCTGGTCTTCCCGCCCGCCGGGAACCACTACACCGGCATGCAGCTGGACTTCATCGGCAGTGTCGTCGAAGCCGCCGCGGCCCACGACTACGACGTGCTGCTGTCCCCGAGCGGCGTGGACAGCGACCGCTCGTTCCAGCGACTGCTGGGGGAGCGGCGGGTCGACGGCGCGATCCTGATGGAGATCAGACTGGAGGACGACCGGGCCGACCATCTGGCCGCGCTGGACTTCCCCGCCGTCGCCATCGGCCGCACCGCGCACCCGGAGAGCGGCTGGTGGGTCGGCCTGGACCACACCGCGCTGGCGGCGGCGTGCGTCCACCACCTCGCGGACCTCGGACATCGCCGGGTCGCCTTCGTCAACCGTCCGGAGCAGCTCCTGCGGGCGGGGTACGAGTCCGCGCACCGGGGACTGGACGGCTTCACCAAGGCGGCGGCCGAGCGCGGGCTGACGGTGCGGACGTACTGCTGCGGGGACGACGCCGCGTCCGGCCAGGCATGCCTGGAACAGATCCTGCACGACGATCCGGCGACGACGGCCCTGGTCACGCTGAACGAGGCCGCCCTGGGCGGCCTCTACCGAGGGCTCTCCCAGGCGGGCCGTCATGTGCCGCGGGACTTCTCCGTCACGGGAGTCGTCGCCGGCCGGTGGGCGGAGACGGTGACCCCGCAGCTCACCGCGGCGGACGTACCGGCCGAGGAGATGGGCCGCCGCGCCGTCGACCTGCTCATCGAACGGCTCGACCATCCCGGCGCGCCGCCTCGGCACCACCTTCTCGCACCGCCCATCTCGCTGCGGGCGAGCACCGGACCCGCCGGCGGTACGCCCTCCGCCTGACCTCCGCCTGACCCTCGACCCCTCCTCGGACTCTTCTCACTTCACCAGGCACGCCGCCGACGTTCCGCGTGCCCGCACACCCCTCGTCACCCCGCCCACGGCACCCGTATGCCAAGAACGAAGGACCCGCCATGCACAGCTCCTCCAGACGGCTCTTCGCCGCCGTGGCCCTGTCGACAGCCGTCGCCGTCGTCGGCACCGCCTGTTCCTCCGGCGCGGGCAGCACCGACGCCAAGGACGCCGACAGCGGCACCTACACGATCTGGGACCCGTACCCGCAGTTCGCCAAGGGCTCGGCCTGGACGAAGCTGCTGGACAAGTGCGGCACCCAGGCCGGCGTGAAGATCCAGCGGACCGGCTTCGACACCAGCGACCTGGCCAACAAGACGCTGCTCGCGGCCCAGCAGGGCAACTCCCCGGACGTCCTGATCGTCGACAATCCGGTCGTCTCGACCCTGGCCGAGGCGGGCGTGCTCACCACGACCGACGAGAACAAGCTGGACACCTCCAAGGTGGACCCCAACCTGCTCGCGGCCGGCCAGTCGGGCGGCAAGACCTACGGCACACCCATCGGCGCCAACACCCTCGCCCTCTACTACAACAAGAAGGTGCTGAAGGAGGCCGGGGTGGACATCGCCTCGGTCAAGGACTGGACGTCGCTGACGGCGGCGCTGGAGAAGGTCGAGAAGGCGGGCAAGAAGGGCATCACGTTCTCGGCGATCGGCACCGAGGAGGGCAGCTTCCAGTTCCTGCCCTGGTTCTGGGGCTCCGGCGCCCAGCTCAGTGAACTCGACTCGGACGAGGCCGTCTCCGCGCTGTCGCTGTGGCAGGACTGGCTGAAGAAGGGCTACGCCCCCAACTCGGTCATCAACAACACCCAGACGACCAGCTGGCAGGAGTTCGCCGGCGGCGACTACGCCTTCGCCGAGAACGGCACCTGGCAGCTCGCGAACGCCGAGAAGGCCGGCTTCGAGTACGGCGTCCTGCCGATCCCGGGCGCCGGCGGGGGCCACGCCGCCGCCCCGACCGGCGGCGAGTTCGTCACCCTCCCGGTCCAGGACGACACCGGCCGGTACACCACCTCGCAGAAGCTGGCGACCTGCCTGACCAGCACCCAGAACCTGTACGACACCGACACCACCCTGTCCTACGTGGCCCCCACCGGTGAGGTCCAGGACAAGCAGGTGGCGGCGAACCCCGCGCTGAAGCCCTGGGTCGACGCGGTCAAGTCGGCCAAGGGACGCACCAGCGGCGACCTCGGCACCAAGTACCCCAAGATCTCGGAGCAGTTGTGGAAGGCGGTCCAGTCCGCGCTCAGCGGGGCGAAGTCCCCGAAGGACGCTCTCACTTCGGCGCAGTCCGCAGTCAAGTGACGTGGGCCCGATGAAGCAGACGACCTTTCCACCGGCCCGCCGGCCGGCGCTCGACCGGGACGGCGGGGCGGCCACCGCCGCCCCGCCCCCGGCCGGCCCCGCGCCACGACGCCGCCCGGCCTCCCAGCAGTGGGCCGCCTGGGCCTTCCTCACCCCCGTCACCCTCTACCTCGTCCTCTTCTACGCCTATCCCCTCTACCGCAACCTCGACCTGAGCCTGCGCGACTACACGGTCCGCTCCTTCGTCCAGGGCAACGCGCCCTTCACGGGCCTGGAGAACTACGGGAAGGTCCTCGACGACCCGACCTTCGCGCCGGCCCTGCTCCACACCGTGGTGTTCACCGCCGTGTGCCTGGTCTTCCAGTACGCCATCGGCCTGGCCCTCGCGGTCTTCTTCCACCAGAACTTCCGGCTCTCGGCGACCCTGCGAGCCCTGTTCCTGGTGCCGTGGCTGCTCCCGCTGATCGTGTCGGCATCCACCTGGTCGTGGATGCTCAACAGCGACTCCGGCATCGTCAACGCCCTGCTGAGCGCCGCCGGAATCGGCCCGGTGAACTGGCTGACCTCACCGTCCTGGTCGCTGACCTCGGTGATCATCGCGAACATCTGGATCGGCGTCCCCTTCAACCTGGTCGTGCTCCACAGCGGCCTCCAGTCCATTCCCGCAAGCCTGTACGAGGCCGCCGCCCTGGACGGGGCGAACGCCTGGCACCGCTTCTGGCGCATCACATTCCCGCTGCTGCGCCCGGTGTCCGCGATCACCCTGCTCCTGGGCCTCGTCTACACACTCAAGGTCTTCGACATCATCTGGATCATGACCAAGGGCGGCCCGGCGGACTCGTCCACCACCTTCGCCACCTGGTCCTACCAGCTCGGCTTCGGCAATCTCCTGCCCGCCTTCGGCCCCGGAGCGGCCGTCGGGAACCTGCTCGTCGTCGCCGCCCTGGTGTTCGGCCTCGTCTACATCCGGGTCCAGCGAAAGCAGGCGCTGTCATGAACCGAAGCACCAGCCGCACGTGGTGGAAGACGGCCATCGGTCTGCTGCTGACCGGGATCATGCTCTTCCCGGTCTACTGGATGCTCAACGTCTCCCTCACCCGCGACCAGGACATGCGCAAGAGCCCGCCGGACCTGCTGCCGCTGCACGGCACCCTGGCCGGCTACCGCACCGTCCTGGACGAGCAGTTGCCCTACCTCGCGACCAGCCTGGTCATCGGCCTGGGCACGGTCGTCCTGACCGTGGCACTGGCCGCCCCCGCCGGCTACGCCCTGGCCAAACTGCGCCCGCGCGGCGGCGGTCTGCTCGGCTTCCTCTTCCTGGTCGCCCAGATGATCCCCGGCATCATCATGGCGATGGGGTTCTACGCGATCTACCTCCAGCTCGGCCTGCTCCGGTCCGTGCCCGGCCTGATCGTCGCCGACTCCACCCTGGCCGTCCCGTTCGCGGTGCTCATCTTCACGGCGTTCATGTCCGGCATCCCCGGCGAACTGCTCCAGGCGGCGACGATGGACGGCGCCGGGCCCTTGACGACCTTCCGTGCCGTCGTCCTGCCGATGAGCCGCAACGCCGTCGTCACGGTGTCGCTGTTCGCGTTCCTGTGGTCGTGGTCCGACTTCGTCTTCGCCGGCACCCTCGTCAACGGCGGTGCCCACGAGCCGATCACCCTGGGCATCTACCACTACATCGGCAACAACAACCAGGAGTGGAACGCCATCATGGCGACCGCCGTCGTGGCCTCGCTGCCCGCCGCGGTGATCCTCGTCCTGGCCCAGCGCTACGTCGCCGCCGGCGTGACCGCCGGTGCCGTCAAGGACTGACCTCCCGCTGACCTTCCCCTCCGCCGACGATCCCTGCTCGAGAAACGAGTCACGCCTTCATGACCGCCGCCCCGTCGTCCGGACCGGCCTTCTCGGTCCACGACATCCCGTTCAGCACGTTCGGATCCTGGTTCGGCATCTCACCCGTGGTGGCGGAGAAGACGTACGCCGACGACCTCCACCTCGTCTCGCACCAGAACGGCATGCACGCCGTCCTCCGCCTCGTCCCCCTGGACCCGGCGACGGGCGAGCGCACCGGGACCCGTGTCGAGGCGACTCCGGGACTGCTCAGCTGGGTCGGCCAGGCCGGGCGCATCGACCTCACCTACGAGTCGCCGGACACCGTACGCCTGCGGGGGAGCGGACTGGGCCTCGGCGTCCGTGCGGCCGCGCAGGTCCTGACGCCGTTCAGCGGGACGTACTTCTTCCACGACCCGGCGGCGGACGCGCACGTGTTCACGTCGTACGAGACGGGACGCCGCTACCGCGTCACCGTCCTGTCCGGCCGTATCGCCCACACCGACGGAGCCCAGGCCCTGGGCGGCGGCGACCGCGGCCTCGCCCTGGCCGCGGCGGCAGACGGCGGGTGGGAGATCGCCGTCGAGGAACTCGACACCGCTCGCCCGCCGTACGCGTCCCCGGCCGCCTTCGACGAGATCGTGGCGGCGGCCCGCGGATCCTTCGCGGACTTCGCCGACGCGGTGGCTCCCTGGCGCTCGTCCGCGACCCCGGCCGCCGAACTCGCCGCCTACGTCCTCTGGTCGGCGACCGTACGGCCGACCGGACTCGTCACCCGGCCCGCCGTTCTCATGTCCAAGCACTGGATGGACAAGGTGTGGAGCTGGGACCACTGCTTCAACGCCCTGGCCCTGGCTCCGGGCCGTCCCGAACTGGCCGTGGACCAGTTCGCCCTGCCCTTCGACCACCAGGACGGCAGCGGAGCCCTGCCCGACTCCGTCACCCACTCCGAGGTCCTCCACAACTTCGTCAAACCGCCCATCCACGGCTGGACGTCGGGCCTTCTGCGCCGCCGGCTGCCGGTGCCTCCCAGCCGGGCGGAACTGGCCCAGACATACGCCCGGCTGGCACGCTGGACCGACTTCTGGCTCACCGAACGACGCGCACCCGGCGCCGCCCTGCCCCACTACCAGCACGGCAACGACAGCGGCTGGGACAACGCCACCACCTTCGACCCCGAGCGGGTGGTCGTCACCGCCGACCTGGCCGCCTTCCTCGTCCTCCAGCTCCACGAACTCGCTGAACTGGCCGCGGAGTTGGACAAGCCGGACGAGGCGAGCCGGTGGACGCGCACGGCCCGCGAGATCCAGTCGGCGCTGCTGGACGAGCTCTGGACCGGCGAACGGTTCGTCGCCCGGGGAGCCGCCACCGGGCACACGTGGAGCAGCTCCAGCCTTCTCGACCTGATGCCCATCGTGCTGGGCGAGCACCTGCCCGGCGAGATCGGCAGCGCGCTGGCCGATCACATCAAGGCCCATCTGACCCCGTACGGTCTCGCCACCGAACTGCCCACCTCACCGCACTACCTCTCCGACGGCTACTGGCGCGGACCGGTCTGGGCCCCCGCCACCGTCCTCATCGAGGACGGCCTGCGCCGCGCCGGCCACGACCGGCTCGCCGACGACATCAGCGCCCGCTTCCGCGCCCTGTGCGAGACCCACGGCTTCGCCGAGAACTTCGACGCCCTCACGGGCACGGGTCTGCGCGACCGCGCCTACACCTGGACCGCGGCGAGCTACCTCCTCCTCGCCGAAGCACACGCACACCGGGGCAGCCACTGACCGTGCGTCACCGCAGCGGATGCAGCGCCGTCAACTCGGCAGCCCGACGGCCCGTGACCATCGACTCCGCCAGCAGCTTGCCGCTGAGGGGGCCCAGGGCGATGCCCCACATGCCGTGGCCGCCGCAGACGTGGACCCGGGGCGAGCGGGTCGGGCCGACCAGGGGCAGGCCGTCCGCCGTGCATGGCCTCGGGCCTGCCCACTCGTCGGTGCGACGGCTGAGGTCGGCCGAAGGGAGCAGATCACGGACGGAGTTGACGATCGCCTCGATGCGGCGGGGATCCGCGGGGCGGTCGGGCCCCGTGAACTCCATCATTCCCGCCACCCGCACCCGGTCCCCGAGCGGAGTGCAGACCACCCGCCGTTCGGCGAAGTAGGTGGGCCGGGTGGGCAGCCCCGCCGGAGGGAGCGAGAAGCTGTAGCCGCGTCCGGACTGCACCGGCACGCGCACCCCGAAGGGCGCGGCCAGGCGGCCGAGCCAGGCGCCGGGGGCGAGGACGGCCGCGTCGGCCCGCACGGACGCGCCGTCCGGGGCGAGGGCGACGACCCCGGTGCCCAGGTCCCGTACGCGGGTGACCTCCAGGCCGGTGACGATCTTTCCGCCCCGGTCGCGGACCGCGTCGGCCAGCGCGGCGACGAAGGCCCCGGGGTCGAGGTGACGCTGGCCGTGCAGTCGTACGGCCGCGTCGACGCGCGGCGAGAGGGCGGGTTCCCACGCGCGTGCCTCGGCCCCCGTGAGCAGGTCGTAGTCGACCTCCTGCCCCGCCGCGCGCACCGCGTCCAGCTCCGCCACGAGCGGGGCACGGCCGGCCGCGGAGGTGAAGGCGAGCAGGCACGCCTCGCCCGAGCGCGTCGGCTCGGTGATCCCGCCCCGGGCCAGCTCGTCGTACGCCGACAGCGCCTGGCGGTTGAGCGCGGCGAGTGCCGCCATCGCCACCTGCCAGCGCTGGTGGGTGCAGTTCCGGGTGAACGCCAGCAGGAAGCGGGCCAGCCGCGGATCCGGGCGGGGCGGGATGTAGAGCGGGGAAGCGGGGGAGAGGAGCGTGCGCAACCCCAGCTTCAGGGCGGCCGGTTCGGGCAGCGGCACGGTCAGGGCGGGGGACAGCCAGCCCGCGTTGCCCCAGGACGCGCCGGCCGCGACGCCCCGCCGGTCGACGACGGTGACTTCGACGCGGCCCTCTTGGAGGAACCAGGCAGTTGCCAGTCCCGCCATGCCCGCACCCACCACCACGACACTGCGCGGGCTCATGACCGGCCGCCTTCCGCCGTTTCCGTGCTCACCGCGACGTCCGGCCGCCGTTCCCCGAACCGCGTCGCCTGCTCGAACGCGTGCCCCGCCCTCAACACGGCCGCGTCCGCCCGGTGCGGCCCGACCACCTGGAGCCCGACCGGCAGCCCGCCGGGGGTGAAGCCGGCCGGGACCGACAGGGCCGGGCAGCCGGTCATGGTGATCAGGCTGGCCGAGCGCATCCAGTCCAGGTACGTCTCCATGGCGATGCCGTCCACCGACGCCGGGTAAGGGAGACGGACGTCGAAGGGCGCGACCTGACTCACCGGCAGCAGCAGGACGTCGTACCTCCCGAAGAACTCGCGCACCCGGTGGAAGAGCGCGGCCTGGAGCAGTTGGGCGCGGCCCAGGTCCGGGCCGGTGAGCTTGCGGCCCTCCTCGATGTTCCAGACGACGTCCGGGGCCATGCGGTGCCGGTGCTCGTCCAGCAGGGGCCCGTGGGCGAGCTCCATCTGCCAGGCGCGCTGGACGTGGAACGCCTCGTCGGCGCCGGACAGGTCGGGGCAGGCCTCCTCGACCTCGCAGCCCAGCGCGGCGAACACCTCCACCGCGCCCCGCACCACGTCCCGGACCTCCGCCTCGACGGGCACGCTCCCGCCGAGGTCGGGCGACCAGGCGACCCGCCAGCCGCGCACATCGCCGTCGAGCCGGCCCGAGAAGAGGGAGCCCGGCGTCTCCAGGGCGAGCGGGCTGCGCGGGTCCGGCCCGGCCAGCACCGACAGCGTCAGGGCGACGTCCTGCACGGTCCGCGCCATGGGTCCCTTGACCGACAGCTGCCCCCACGGGGCCTTGTCGGGCCAGGAGGGGACCCGGCCGGGGGAGGGGCGCAGGCCGACCACGTTGTTGAAGGACGCCGGGTTGCGCAGCGAGCCGCCGGTGTCGCTGCCGTCGGCGATCGGCTGCATGCCACAGGCGAGGGCGGCCCCGGCTCCGCCGCTGCTGCCGCCCGCGCTGCGCGAGAGGTCGTAAGGGTTGCGGGTCGCGCCGAAGACGGGGTTGACGGTGTGCGAACCCATGCCGAGTTCGGGCACGTTGGTCTTGCCGAGCGTGATGGCCCCGGCCCGCTTGAGACGCTCGACGACCAGGTGGTCCCGGGCCGGGACGTGGTCGGCGAGGACGGGGGAGCCGTACGTCGTGCGGATGCCCGCGGTGTCGTGGAGGTCCTTGTGGGCGACGGGCAGCCCGTGCAGCGGCCCCAACTCGGCCTGTGACACAGCCCGTTCGTCCGCCTCGGCCGCCGCCTCGAGCGCTCGGTCGGCGACCAGGGTGACGATCGCGTTCACCGACGGGTTCACCCGGTCGATCCGTTCGAGATGGGCGGTGACGACCTCGCGGGCGGAGATCTCACGGCGCCGCAGGGCCGCGGCGAGCTCGGTCGCGGTGGCGAAGCACAGGTCGGCGGGGTTCACAGTCCTCCCAGGGTTTCCTTGAGCTGTACGACGGCGAGCACCCCGAACAGGACGAAGGAGCCCGACAGCAGCACGTTCGACAGGGTCTTGTTGCGGTACGGCGGCTGCAGACCGCGCCGGTTGAGAAGGACCAGCAGCGCCCCGGACAGCAGCGGCAGGACGAGGGAGCCCACGGCGGCGTAGGTGAGCAGCAGGGGGACCGGCTTCCCGGCGAAGGTCACCGCCACGGACGTGGCCGCGCAGTAGAGCACGAACAGGCGGAACGGGCGGCTGCGCTGGCCCATGTGCCGCTCGGCCTCGTCGTCCGGCACCCCGCGCAGGGTGCGCAGCGAGTCGGCCAGCAGGTAGCACAGGGCGTTGAAGCCGCCGACCAGGGCGCTCAGGGTGACGAGGAAGAAGGTGCCCAGGAACAGCACCCGGGCCGCCGACCCCAGGTCCGCGCCGAGCGGTTCGGCCAGCGCGGCGAGTCCGTCGTTGCCGGTGATCGTCCGGCCGCTGCCGTACAGCAGACCGGTGCCCACGATCGAGGTGCACACCACGAACAGGAACGTGACCGTGTAGCTCATCGCCGTGTCGGCCCGCATGACGGGCAGCCAGCTCGCGTGCCGCCAGCGCTTCTCCCGCACCCAGTAGCTGTACGAGGCCACTCCGGCCGTGCCGCCCACCCCGCCGACCAGCGCCAGCACGGTGATCACGTCGCCCTCCGGCAGGCGCGGCCGCAGCGAGGACACCAGTCCGGACGGGTCGTCCATGGTCACCAGCGTGACCACGGCCAGCACGACCATGCCGACGAACTTGGCCAGCATGAACCCGCTCATCACCCGCTCGAACAGCGAGTACCGGCCCACGTACACGATCCCGGCCGACGCCAGCGCGATCACCAGGGCCAGTGGTCTCACCGGCAGCGCGGGGAACAGCGTCGACAGCGCGAGCGACGCCACCGAGCTCAGGGCCGCCCCGTACAGCAACCCGATGACCAGGACGAAACCGAAGAAGGCGTACGGGAGCCAGCGGGCGGCCGAACGCAGGCTCGCGATCACCGTCAGGCCGGTCGCCAGATACAGGCGTCCCACGGCTTCGGTCAGCGCGTACTTGAGCACGACGCCGATGAGGATCGCCCACAGCAGGGCCATGCCGTAGCCGGCGGCGCCCGCCAGCGACGTCACCATGTCGCCGGCGCCCACGCTGGCCGCCGCGAGGACCAGCCCCGGCCCGAGGACGGCCAGCCGCCCGCGCCGGGTGGCGGGGGCGGGGAAGGACTCGGGGGACGGGGCAGCCGTCGGTGGATGAGGGGGACTTCCGGGTGTCGCGGTCACGTCGGCCACCTCCGGAGATAGGGAAAGCGTGGTCCGGCTTCCGGCAGAGTCGGCCAGGCCGACGGATGGGAACAAGATTCCCTGGGAAATCGACGGAATCAGCCATACGCTCAGGCCGATGGACGCACCGCACACCGGCTTCGTGGCCGATTCGCTGGACCGGCGCATCATCAGCGCGCTGCAGATCGACGGCCGCGCCTCGTGGCACGCCATCGCGACGGCGCTCGGCGAACCGGAACGGACCGTCGTCCGGCGGGGCACCCGGCTGCTGGACTCCGGGCTGGTACGGATCGGCGCCATGGCGGTGCGCGGGCGCAGCACGGTGATCGGAGTGCGCTGCGCACCCGGCCAGGCCCGTGTGGTCGCCACCGCGCTGGCGCGCCGGCCCGACTGTGCCTTCGCCCACGTCCTGACCGGGACCTGGGACTGCGTCGCGGAGGTGCAGTGCCCGCGCGACCGTCTCGCCGGTCTCGTCATGGACGAGCTCCCGGGTCTGCCGGGGGTCGTACGGACGCTGACGCTCCCGGTGCTGCGGCACGTGCGGACGATTCGCGAGTGGCACGCGGGTCTGCTCACCGAGGCCGAGATCACCGCCCTCACCGCCGGGACGGGGGCCGCCTCGGCGTCGGCGGACGTGTCACCCGCGTTCGACGGTGCCGGGGAACTCTCCCGCGCCGACCGGCTGCTGGTGAACGCCCTGGCCGAGGACGGGCGGTGCACGTTCGACGAACTGGCCCGCGTGTCCGGGGTGTCCGAGGCCACTGCCCGGCGCCGGCTGGGCGCCCTGCGCAGGGCGGGACGGGTCCGCGTCCGTGCCGTGATCGAACCGGTGCTGCTCGGGCTGCCGGTGGAGGCGGTGCTGTGGGTGCGGACGGTGCCGTCGGAGGTCGACGCGGTGACGGCGGGGCTCGCCGCGTCCCCGCACGTCCGGTACGTCAGCTTCGTCACCGGTGAACGCCAGCTGCTGGTCCTGACCGCGTTTCCGGACGAAGCGGCGCTCCACGACTTCGTCACGCGTTCGCCGTGGTTGCGCGAGGCGGTGTCGGTGGATGTGTCGATGGTCCTCGGCTCGCTGAAGAGGGGCGGGATGCTCGCGCCGTGGCTGCGTGACTGACGTCCTGTTCAGACCGGGCGAACGGGGCTGAGTCCTCCTCGATACATCGGAGGGCTCATCCACATGGACCGCGTTCATGTCATTGACAGGTGCATGAACGCTGCTTAGGTTCCCCGATACACCCGATGTATCGATGATCCGTCAGGTCTGGAGGACACGATGACCTCACAGCCGGAGCAACGTTCGAAGGTGGCCCGCAGAGCCGTACTCGGCACCGCCCTCTCGGGCGCCGCGGCGGCGGCCCTGCCCGGCACGGCCCAAGCCCAGGAACCCACCGGGACGGTGCCGTCCGACGCCGGCGGCGGCAGACGCCCCTGGAAGCTCCGCGACACCATGACCACCGACAGCGCCTGGTCGACGTTCCTGCGCGGCCAGGACCTGCTGTGGACCAGGCTGCCCACCCGCTGGTACGAGGGCCCCTTCCTCGGCGACGGGCTGCTCGGCAGCATGATCTACCGGGAGCCGGACGCCAACCAGGTCCGCTTCACCGTCCAGCACGGCCGGGTGCAGGACCACCGCCCCGAGTTCGGGAGCGGCTGGGGCACCTGCCGGCTGCCCGTGGGGCACCTCACGCTCGAACCGGCCGGCACCATCACCGCCGTCGACTGGCGGCTGAGCCTGTGGAACGCCGAACTCACCGGCACCGTCACCACCACCGCGGGCAAGCTCACCCTCTCCGCCCTCATCCACGACGAGGTGCTCGCCGTCCGGGTGCGGGCCACCGGCGGCGAGCGCGCCGTCTGGACCTTCCACCCCGAGGAGGCCATCAGCCCCCGGAAGATCCAGGAGCCCCCGCCCGCCGACTACATCCCCAACCCGCCCTGGACCACGAAGACCGCCGCCGACGGCACCGAGCAGGTGCTCCAGCCGCTCACCGGCGCCCAGACCGCCACCGCCTACCGGCGCGACGGCGACGAACTGCTGCTCAGCGTCGGGCACAGCGCCCCCTCCACCACCGCGGCCGAGGCCGACTCGCTGCGCAACCTGCGGCGCGCCGGGTCCTACGGCACCCTCCGGCGACGGCACACGCGCTGGTGGCACGCCTTCTACCAGAAGAGCTTCGTCTCGTTCCCCGACCAGCGGCTCCAGAGCTTCCACTGGATCCAGCTCTACAAGGTCGCCTCCGCCAGCCGGGCCGGCGGCCCCGTCATGGCCACCTCCGGGCCGTGGCTGGAGCCCACCCCCTGGCCCGCGGTCTGGTGGAACCTCAACGTCCAGCTGGAGTACTGGCTCATCCACGGCTCCAACCACCTGGAACTCGACGCGCTCGCCACCACCCTGCGCCAGAACCAGGAACAGCTCATCGCCAACGTGCCCACCGCCTACCGGGCCGACAGCTCGGGCGTCGGCCGCAGCTCCGACATGTTCGCCAACCGGGGAGTGGGCAGGCCCGGCAGCGGCACCGAGGCCGGCAACCTCACCTGGGCGCTGCACAACGTGTGGCTGTCCTACAGACACTCCATGGACAAGGCGCTCCTGCGCGACACGGTCTTCCCCGTCCTGCGCCGGGCCGTCAACTACTACCTGCACTTCCTCACCCCGGGCAGCGACGGCAAGCTGCACCTGCCGAGCACGCTCTCGCCCGAGTACCCCGTCGTACCGCCGCAGGACACCAACTACGACCTGGCCCTGATCCGCTGGGCCTGCCAGACGCTCATCGAGTCCGCCGAAGTCCTCGGCATCGACGACGACCTGGCCCCGCGCTGGCGGGAGGTGCTGGCCAAGCTCACGCCCTACCCGGTCGACGACAACGGCTTCATGATCGGCGCCGACACGCCGTACGAGCGGTCCCACCGGCACTACTCCCACCTGCTGATGGTGTACCCGCTGTACCTCGTCAACTGGGACCAGCCCGAGAGCCGCGACCTGATCACCACGTCGGTGGAGCACTGGCACGCGCTGACCGGCGCCCACCGCGGCTACAGCTACACCGGCGCCGCCTCGATCTACGCGATGACCGGCGACGGTGACACGGCGATCGGCTACTTACGGAGGTTCTTCGACACCTCCACCCGCTACCCCTGCCAGGCCAACACCCACTACACCGAGGCCGGCCCGGTCATCGAGACGCCGCTGTCCGCCTCGCAGTCCCTGCACGACATGTTCTGCCAGAGCTGGGGCGGCGTGATCCGCGTCTTCCCGGCCGTCCCGACCGCATGGGCGGACGTCACCCTGCACGACTTCCGCACCCAGGGCGCCTTCCTGGTCAGCGCCGTCCGCAAGAAGGGGGCCACCCGGTTCATCCGGATCAAGAGCCTGGCCGGCGAGCCGCTCAAACTCCGGCACGGCCTCACCGGCACCCTCACCGTGCTGCTCGACGACGGCACCCCGGCCCGCACCCGCGACCTGGGCGGCGGCACCCTCGCCATCGACCTGCCCAAGGGCCGCGAGGTGCTCGTCCACTCCGGATCGCGCCCCGACCTCGTCATCGCGCCCGTCGCCGTCGGCGAACCGGGTCCGGCTTGGGGACTGCCGTAACCGCCACACACCTCGGAGGGTTCACATGGCTGTTCCGATCAGAACCGTGGTCGCCGCGCTGTGCACCGCACTGGCGGCCACCCTCCTCACCACCGCTCCCGCCGGGGCCGAGCAGCGGGAGCGCGCCTGGACGGTGACCGTCGCCGCGGACGCCCCCCGCGCACGCATAGCCCTGGACGACGCCACCGGCACACTGAGCCTGTCGGTGACCCGTGGCGGCCGTACGGTCATCGAGCCGTCGCCGGTCGGCATCGTCACCGAACGGGCCGACTTCTCCAAGGATCTGCGCTTCCTGCGCGGCAAGAACCGGACGGTCGAGGAGCGCTACCGCACCAGGTCGGGCAAGCGGCTGGACCGCCGGGTCCGCATGAACGAGACCCGCCTGTCCTTCGCCACCCCCGCGGGCGCCCGGCTCGACCTGCTGGTCCGCGCCGCCGCCGACGGCGTCGCCTACCGCTACGTCCTGCCCGCCGGACACGGCGACGTGCTCGGCGAGACCTCCGCCTTCACCCTGCCCCCGGACGCAGGCGCCTGGCTGGGCACCTACCGGCCCGACAACGAGGGCCAGTTCACCGAGTACACCGCCGCCACGGCCCCCACCGGCGCGTACTCGCCCCAGGCGCTGTTCGCGACCGACGGCGGGTACACCCTGCTCGCCGAGTCCGACCTCACCGGCGCCTACTCCGGAGCCCGGCTCGCCCACGACAAGGGCACCGGCACCTACCGCGTCGAACTGGCCGACGACCGGGTCAAGACCGACGGCCCCCTGACCACCCCCTGGCGCGCCATGGTCACCGGCGACCTGGCCACCGTCACCCGGTCCACCTTCACCGACGACCTCGCTCCCGCCTCCAAGGTCGCCGACCCGTCCTGGATCAGGCCCGGGACCGTGCTGTGGACCTGGCTCGCCGGCGGCCGCCCGGCCGGGCAGAGTCTCGCCGCGCAGAAGGCCTACGTCGACTACGCCGCCGAGCGGAACTGGCCCTACGAGGCCGTCGACGCGGGCTGGTATTTCAAGGCCGACGAGTGGGACGTCACCGACCCCGACTGGCAGACCAACAGCTGGATGCCGGAGCTCGTGGACCACGCCCGCGCCAAGGGCGTCGGGATCATCGTCTGGATCCACCAGCGCGAGCTCGACACACCCGAGGAACGCGCACAGTGGCTGCCCACTCTGGAGCGGTGGGGCGTCAAGGGAGTCAAGATCGACTTCATGGACTCCGAGGCGCAGGCCACCCTCCAGTGGTACGACGCCATCCTCCGGGAGACGGCCGCCCACCACCTCATGGTGAACTTCCACGGCTCGACCGTCCCCAAGGGCATCCAGCGCACCTGGCCCCACGTCATGACCCTGGAGGGCGTCGCCGGCGAGGAGAAGCGCACCAACACCGCCGCCCACCTCACCACCCTGCCCTTCACCCGCAACGTCATCGGCTCCATGGACTTCACCCCCGGCGCCTTCCATCGCGTCGGCCTGCGCCCCAACTCCGACGCGGCCGAGGTCGGGCTCACCGTCGCCTACGAGTCGGGCCTCCAGATGTTCGCGGGCACCCCCGATTCGTACGACGCCCGGCCGCTCGCCCGGGACTACTTCGACCAGGTCCCCGCCGCGTGGAACGACACCCGGCTGCTCGCCGGCCGGCCCGGCCGGGAAGCCGTGCTCGCCCGCCGCAGCGGAGACCGCTGGTTCCTGGGCGGGGTGTACGCCGGCCCCGCCCGCAGGGCGGAGGTGCCGCTGACCATCGGCGCGGGACGCTGGCTGGTCGAAACGATCCAGGACGGCGCCGACGGGCTCGTCAGGAACCGTCAGGTGCTGCGCGGCGGCGACACGTTCGCCGTGGACGTGGTCGCGAACGGCGGCTTCGCCGGGATCGCCTGTCCCTGGCGCCCGGGTGTCACCACCTGCCACCGCTGAGCCAGTTCACGTGCCTGAACACCGAGTTGGAGGGATCAGCATGAGTGTTTCCCGGCGTACCGTGCTGGCCACAGCGGCCGGCGCCACGGCGTTATGCGCTTCCCCTGCACCTGCCGCAGCCGCGGACACGACCGCCGGCCGCGTGCCGGCGCCCACCCTGCGCAAGCTCCGCGCGGCGGCCGACTACGCCGTCGAGAAGGTCGCCGCCGTCGCGCCGGACGTGACCGCCTTCCCCGTCGGCACGAAGTTCGAGAAGTGGGTCTACTCGCAGAACGGCGACTGGGTCGGCGGATTCTGGCCGGGCACGCTGTGGATGGCGTGGCTCCACAGCAAGGACGAGGCCTTCCGCACGCATGCCCTGGACTCGGCGCGGAAGCTGGCCCCTCGCCAGTACGACACCGGCACGCACGACCTCGGCTTCCTCTTCTACCCGTCCTGGGTCACCGCCTGGCGGCTGACCGGCGATGAAGCCTGGCGGACCGGCGCCCTGCGGGCGGCCGACTCCCTCATCCAGCGGTACAACCCGCGGGGGCGCTTCATCAGGGCGTGGGGCCCGCTGAACGATCCGAAGAACGCCGGCCGCGTCATCATCGACACGATGATGAACCTCGACCTGCTGGCGTTCGCGAGCCGGCAGACGGGGGACGACAGGTACCTGGACATCGCCGTGGAACACGCGAAGACCACCCGGCGGGTCTTCCCCCGCCCGGACGGATCGACGCCGCACGTCTACGACTTCGACCCGGACAGCGGCGCGCCCGTCGGACCGAACACCGTGCAGGGGTACAGCCCCACGTCCTGCTGGGCGCGCGGGCAGGCGTGGGGACTGTACGGCTTCACCACCCTGTACCGGAGGACCGGGAACCGGGACTTCCTGACCACCGCCCGCGCACTCGCGGACTACGCGGTCGGAGCACTCACCCCGGACCACGTCCCGGTGTGGGACTACCGCGCGCCGCAGCAGCCCCACGACATCAAGGACGCGTCGGCCGGAGCGATCACCGCCTGCGGGCTGCTGGACCTGGCCGCGGCCACCGGCAGGCACGCCTACCGTGAGGTGGCGCTACGGCTGCTCACCGCACTCTCGGAGACGTGCCTGACGAGGAACTCGGCCCGCGCGGAAGCCGTGGTGGCCCGCTGCACCCGCAACCGTCCGGCCGAGGACGGCATCGAGATCTCCCTCCCGTATGCCGACTACTACCTGCTGGAAGGCATCCTGCGGGTGCTCCAGCCGCAGGACGTCGACCGGGCGATCGACCTCTCCACGGTCTGACGGGCAGGGAGTGCCGTCAGCCTGCGATGGAGTCCAGCTGTTCCGCCGCCGGGCGCAGGAGCCACAGGTCGCCGCCCGGCGGCTCCTCCAGCGACCGCACGGCCCGCTGCGCCCGCCTGTCCCCGGCATCGGCCGCCGCGTGCACGACGTCGGTCGCCGCGTACCGGCGGAACTGAAGCTCCGGATGCGGCCAGGCGGCCGTTCCCGTCGCGGCGGGCAGGAGGAAGCCGACCGCCTTGAACAGGCTCTCCTTCTCCGGCCCCTGATAGGCCCACAGGTCCACGCCGGCGTTCCGGCCGATGGCCGCCAGCCGCGCATGGGCGACCAGGGTGAACGTCGAGTAGTGCCAGCTCCTGGTCCGGGTCAGCTCCTGGGGCTGGCTGCCGTCGGCCGCGATCTGCGGTGCGATGCGTTTGTGCCGGGCGTCGAGGACCGTTCGGCGGGCCAGTTCCCGGTCACCGGTCGCGTAGGCGAGGCCGGCGAGCAGCAGGTCGTAGAAGGTGCCGTGGTTGTTCGTGGCGGCGGCCTCCTGCTTGCCGAAGTCGCTGTTCCTGAGCCAGTCGAGGAAATCGGTGTTCCACCGGGCCATGCCCCTGCGGTCCTTCGCGGTCCAGCCCGGGGCGCCGCTCTCCAGGAGGGCGAGCGCGTCGAGGACGCTGGTGTAGGACTGCGAGAAGTCGATGATGCCGATGGCGCGACCGTCGTACTTGCACGGGATGAACTGCGCGTGGTTCAGGTTCGGGTTCATCCTCGTGGCCGGATCGAGGAACCAGGTGCGCAGCACCTGCCCGGCCTTCTCGGCGTAGCGCGCTTCCCCGGTGTAGTACCAGGCGAGGGAGAGGTCGTAGGCGGAGTCGAAGGTCTTCTCGACGTCCTGGCGGTCGGTGCCGGAGTCGACCTCGGGGTTGCGCTCGCCGTCGCGTTGCACGTACGGGCAGCCCCACGGATTGTCCGGGGCCGGGGCCTTGGTGGGCCACCAGTACGGAGCCTGACTGAGGTAGTCGTGGAGATCTCCGCTCGGGGCGGGCCGGGGTTTGTCCACGACGGTCCAGGGCCCCTGGTCCAGCCATCTGTCGGCGCGCCCCCGCAGCACCTCGACGGCGCGCCGGAGTCGGGGATCTCCGTGATCCAGCCGGACCTTGGTCCGGTGCAGACGGGTGCCGTCCAGTACGGCGGTGTGCGGGGTCCGGTACGTGTGCTGGGCCTCCGCGCGGGCCGAGGCGGTGGGGGCGGCCCCCGTGATGAGCGCGGCGAGAACCACCAGCAGGACGCCTAATCGAGGTCTTGTCCTCATGATCCACTCCCTTCGAGTTCATGACCGTGAACGCCGTTCAAGTGGAGGGGTGGACATGAGCATGTCACGACAGCATCGAGGGGAAAAGAGGCGGTGAGAGATCGCCATCCGGCCGACGCCGGCCGCCCGGCCCGTACTCAGGTCTCGTACCGCGGTGTCCACTGCGTCTTGGCGATCGCCTCGCGCAGTTCCGCTTCCGTCGCCCGCGGGGCCACCCCGTCCTCGACGGCGGCGAGGGCCGCGGCCAGTGCGATCTCGCGGGCGGACTCGCGCATCCCGCTCAGGGGCGGCAGCAGCGGCACGGGACCGTCGTCGCCATGCGCCGCCCGTACCGCGCAGTCGGCGACGGCCCGGGCGGCGGCCACCATCATGCGGTCGGTGACGCGCGTGGCCCGGCTCGCCGTCACCGCGAGGCCCATGGCCGGGAAGACGTACACGTTGTTCGACTGCGCCACCGGCACCTGGTTCCCGTCCACCGTCAGTGGCGGAAAGGGTGAGCCGGTGGCGATCAGCGCCCGGCCGCCGGTCCAGCGGGTGAGGTCCGCCGGCTCGGCCTCGGAGTGGGAGGTGGGGTTGGAGAGCGGGAAGATGACGGGCCGTTCGCAGGTCGATCCCATCTGCCGCACGATCTCCTCGGTGAACGCGCCGTGAGCCGTCGACAGCCCGATGAGCGCCGTCGGCTCGACACGGCGCACCACCTCGGCGAGGCCGGTGCCGGCCCAGCCGGTCACCTCGTCGTCGTCGCGCGCGAACACCCGCTGCTGCGGCGTCAGTTCCGTACGCGAGCGCACCAACAGGCCGTCGACGTCCAGGATCCAGAACCGTGCCGTGGCCTCGTCCTCGGACAGGCCCTCCTCGACCATGGCGGTCCGGATCATGTCGGCGACACCGATGGCGGCCGACCCCGCGCCCAGAATCACCAGGCGCTGCTCGGACAGCGGAGTGCCGGACACGTTCGCAGCGGTGGACAGGGCGCCGAGCGTGACGGCCGCCGTGCCCTGGATGTCGTCGTTGAAGGTGAGCAGCCGGTCCCGGTAGCGCGAGAGGATGGGATGGGCGTGGGCGGTGGCGAAGTCCTCCCACTGGAGCAGCGTGCCGGGCAGCTCCGCCTCGACCGCCGAGACGAACGCCTCGATCATCTCGTCGTAGTCGGGGCCGGTCAGCCTGCGGGCGCGCCGACCGAGGTAGCGCGGGTTGCCGAGCAGGTCCTCGTTGTCGGTGCCGACGTCCAGCAGGATCGGCAGGGTGCGGGCGGGGTGGATGCCGCCGATCGCCGTGTAGAGGCTGAGCTTGCCGATCGGGATGCCCATCCCGCCCACGCCCTGGTCGCCCAGGCCGAGGATGCGCTGCCCGTCGGTGACGACGATGACGTCCACGTCCTTGTCGCGGTGCGGGCGGTTGCGCAGGATGTCCCGGAAACGGTGCCGGTCCTCCCACGTCAGGAACAGTCCGCGCGGCCGCCGGTAGATCTCGCTGAAACGCTGACAGGCCTCACCCACCGTCGGCGTGTAGACGACCGGCAGCAACTCCTCCAGATACTCGGTGACCAGACGGTAGAACAGCACCTCGTTGGTGTCCTGGAGCTGGCGCAGGTAGATGTGCCGGTTGAGGGGCTTGTCGTAGCCGTGGAACGCCTCGTAGGCGCGGGCGACCTGCTCGTCCAGGGTCTCCACGGCGGGCGGCAGCAGCCCGTCGAGGCCGAGCTCGGCGCGCTCCTGCCGGCTGAAGGCGGTGCCCTTGTTGACCAGCGGGTCGGCCAGGGTCGTGACGCCGGGGCCGGTGGTCGTGCGGGGGTGCTGGGTCTTCGGCTGGTTCATGGGGTGACGCCTTCCCCGGACTCGCCCGTTCGTGCAGGTGACTTGCGCTGTTCGGCCGAACGGTCTGCCGGTCCCCGGTTCACCGATGAGTTCCGGCGCGTCGCCCGGTCTACCTCTCCGTAAGGCGTACCGAGCCCAACACCGAGCAGGAGAAGGCGACATGAGCGTGACGACCCCTCAGACGCAGGCCCGCACCGACTCCCGGCACACCACCGGCTTCCTTTCCACGCGCCCCGTATGGCTGGTCGGCGTCCTGGCGACGCTCGCCGGTGCCGTCGTCACGGAGGCGTTCGCACTCGTCACCCGGGCCGCGGGCGTCCCGATGGAGGCGGCCAGCCCCGGCGCCCGGGAGGCCGCGGAGATCCCCGTCGGCGGCTTCGGCGGCGGCGTGGTGTTCTGGTCGGTCGCCGGGATCGTCCTGGCGGTGGTGCTCGCCCGCTGGGCGAAGCGGCCCGCCCGCACGTTCACCGTGACCACCGTCGTCCTCACCGCACTGTCCCTCGCCGGCCCGGCCGTCGCCCCGCACACGGCCACGTCCACCCAGATCGTCCTCGCCGCGTCGCATGTGGTGGCCGCCGCGGTGATCATCCCCCTGGTGGCACGTCGGCTGTCCCTCGTGCGGAGGTGACGCCCTCGACTCCCACGCTCCCGACACCGGCCCGTCGCGCTCACCGCGGACGGGCCGTCGTCGTGCACCACGCGACAGCCCCGAACGGCCCAATCGCACTGCGCCGTAGGAGGCGACCGTGGATGAGCGGTGTGACCGTGGTGGAAGGGATGCGCGTGCACCCCTGAATGCGTGTGCACACCTGGACGAGGAGACGCGATGGCGGAGGGACAGGCCGAGGGCGGCACGGCGTGCGCTGCCACGAGAGGCGGCGAGGATCCGCCCCGCGACCGGTCCCCGGACGCCTTCGAGCAGGTGAGCGCCGTCGCCGACGCCGTCCTCTACGAGGGCTACCTCCTCTATCCCTACCGCCGGTCCTCGGCCAAGAACCGCGTCCGCTGGCAGTTCGGGGTCCTGTTCCCGCGGGACTGGGTGGAGGCGGACGGCCCCGTGGTCCCCGGTGTCTCCGGCTCCGCCGACTCCTGGTACCAGCAGACCGAGTGCCTGCTGCGGATCCGGCGGCCCGGCAGCGCGTCCGTACGTGTGCGGATCCGTCACCTCCAGATGCAGCGCAAGCAGGTGGAGGAGACCCGGGACGGCCGTCAGCACGCCGTCGAGTCGCTGCGCACCGCCGACGGCACGACGCATCTGACCTTTGACGAGGCCGTGCCGTGTGAACACGAGGTCGAGGTCCCGCTCGACGAGCTTCTTCAGGGCGGACGCACCGTTCCCGTGGTGGTGCCGGCCGGCGTGGACGTCGAGCCGCTGCCCGCCGGGCGGGTGGTGCGACACCGCGAGGAGGTACGGGCCGACGTCACCGTCACCGCCGAGCGACTGGCGGACGACCTCTGCCGGCTCCGTGTGCGCACCACGAACACCGGATCCGCACCAGAGTCGCGGACCGCTCGTGACGAGGCGCTGCGGCGCGCCCTCATCGCCACCCACACCCTCATCGGCGGCGACGGCGTGGAGTTCGTCTCGCTGATCGATCCGCCGGCGGACCTGAGCGCACTCGCCCGCTCCTGCCGGAACGAGTTCACCTTCCCCGTCCTCGGCGGCGACGACGGCCACGTCCTGCTCTCCGCACCGATCATCCTGCCCGACCACCCCCGGGTGGCCCCCGAGAGCCCGGGCGACCTGCACGACGCCGCCGAGATCGACGAGATCCTCACGCTGCGCACGATGCTGCTGACCGACGAGGAGAAGCGCGAGGCGCGGGCCACCGACCCGAGGGCGGCCGCGATCCTCGACCGCGTCGACACGATGCCGCAGGAGGTCTTCGAACGCCTGCACGGCGCCGTCCGCTCCCTGACGCCGGCCGCCCCCGTGACTGCCGACCCCGGGACCCCGGCGCCTGCGGCTGCCGCGCCCGTGACGCCCGTGCTTGCAGCTTCGGCGGCCGGGGCTGCCGTCCCCGTGACTCCGGTGCCTGGGACTGCCGCGCTTGCGACTTCGGCGGCCGGGGCTGCCGCGCCCGTGACGTCCGCGCTTGTGACCCCGGCGCCCGGGGTTCCCGACCCCGTGACGCCCGCGCCCGTGACACCGATGCCGGGGGCTCCCGCCCCTGTGACCCCGACGCCTGGGGCCCCAGCCCCCGTGACGCCCGTGCCGGCGCCCCCGATGCCCGGGGCTCCCGCCCCCATGACGCCCGCGCCCGCGGCCCCGTTGCCAGGGGCAGCCGTCCCCGGGACCTCGGCGCATGGGGCTCCCGCCCCTATGAGCCGGACGCCTGGGGCTCCCGCTCCCATGACGCCCGTGCCGGCGACCCCGACGCCCGGGACTCCCGCCCCCGTAGCGCCCGCGCCCGCCCCCGCGACCCCGGCACCCGCGCCCCCGCCCCCACCGACCGCCCCGCCTGGTGGCAGGAGGGTGCCGACGACGGTCTCTCCCCGGTCACCGACACCGTGCTCGTCGGCGGCGTCCCGCTGGGCGGCGGCAGCCGCGTCCGGCTTCGCCCCCGGGGACGCGGCGCCGACGCCCAGGACATGTTCCTGGCCGGTCGCACCGCCGAGGTCGCCGCCGTCTTCCACGACGTGGACGGCAGCGTGCACCTGGCCGTCACCCTCGACGACGACCCCGCGTCCGAACTGCACACCTGGTACGGCCGCTTCCACTACTTCCGGCCCGACGAGCTCGAACCCCTCGGGCCCGCCGGATCCCCGGACGAGCCGTCGGCACCGGCTCCCGCCGCAGCCCCCTCGCGGCACACGACCGACTCCGAGACCCCCGCAGCGGAGGCCGAGTGACATGACAACGCACAGCAGCACCACCGAAGTCAGCAAGGAACCCGACCGGTCCGAGGACCGGCAGGGCTTCGACGAGATCACCATCCTCTGGATCTCCGAGGGCATGAGCTGTGACGGCGACACCGTCTCCCTCACGGCCGCCGATCAGCCCTCCATCGAGGACCTGGTGCTCGGACTGATCCCGGGCCTGCCCAAGGTGAACCTCGTCAACAAGGTGCTCTCCCCGAGCCTGGGCGGCGAGGACTTCCTCGCCCCCTACCGGGCGGCCGTACGCGGCGAACTGGGCCCGTTCATCCTCGTCATCGAGGGCTCGGTCCCCAACCAGAACATCATCGAGGGCGACGGCTACTGGACGTCCTTCGGCAACGACCCGGAGACCGGCGAGCCGCAGCCCCTGAACTGGTGGATCGACCAACTGGCCCCCAAGGCCTGGGCGGTGGTCGCCGCCGGCACCTGCGCCACCTTCGGCGGCATCCACGCCATGTCCGGCAACCCGACCGGCTGCATGGGCCTGGCCGACTACCTGGGCTGGGACTTCACCTCCCAGGGCGGCCTGCCGATCGTCAACGTGCCCGGCTGCCCGATCCAGCCCGAGAACTTCATGGAGACCCTGGTCTGGGTCCTCTACCACGCGGCCGGCTCCGCGCCCCCGCCGCCGCTGGACCACATGCTGCGCCCGCAGTGGCTGTTCGGGAAGACGGTCCACGAGGGCTGCGACCGCGGCTCGTACTACGAGCAGGCCAGCTTCGCCAAGGACTACAACTCTCCCAAGTGCCTGGTCAAGACGGGCTGCTGGGGTCCGGTCGTCAACTGCAACGTACCCAAGCGCGGCTGGATGGCCGGCATCGGCGGCTGCCCCAACGTCGGCGGCATCTGCATCGGCTGCACGATGCCCGGCTTCCCCGACGCGTTCATGCCGTTCATGGACGAACCCCCCGGCGGAACCCTGTCCTCCCTGGTCATCAAGCCGTACGGGGCCGTCATCCGCCGCCTGCGCGGCATGACCAACGAGCTGGTCAACCACGAGCCCAGGTGGCGCCACAACAAGCGCAAGCTGACCAGCGGCTACGACCCGCGCTGGCGCCCCTGATGCCGGGCGTGAAGCCCTCCACCACCCACCCCCACACCACCGACAGCGAGGGGCAGTACCGCAGATGACCACCACCGAGGCCCGGCCCACCGAGCGCAAACCACCCCAGCTCGTGGACATGTCCTGGGATCCCATCACCCGGATCATCGGGAACCTGGGCATCTACACGAAGATCGACTTCGCCAACCGGGAAGTCGTGGAATGCCACAGCACCTCGTCGCTCTTCCGCGGCTACTCGGTGTTCATGAAGGGCAAGGACCCGCGCGACGCGGGCTTCATCACGTCCCGGATCTGCGGCATCTGCGGCGACAACCACACCACCTGCTCCGACTACGCCCAGCAGATGGCCTACGGCGTCAAGCCGCCCCCGCTGGCCGAGCACATCGTCAACCTCGGCGAAGCCGCCGAGTACATGTTCGACCACACGATCTTCCAGGACAACCTGGTCTTCGTGGACTTCTGCGAGGCGATGGTCAAGGCCACCAACCCCGGTGTGCTGGCCCGCGCCGAACGCACCGCGGCGCCCCGCGGCGACATCCACGGCTACCGCACCATCGCCGACATCATGAAGGCCTTCAACCCCTTCGAAGGTGAGGTCTACAAGGAGGCCCTGAAGGTCAGCCGGGTCACCCGCGAGATGTTCTGCCTGATGGAGGGGCGGCACGTCCACCCGTCCACGCTGTACCCGGGCGGCGTCGGCACGATGCCGCAGCCGACCGCCTTCACCGACTACCTCAGCCGCCTCATGCGGGTCATCGACTTCGTGAAGAAGGCCGTCGCCATGAACGACGACGTCTTCGACTTCTTCTACGAGGCACTGCCCGGCTACGAGGAGGTCGGCCGCCGCCGCGTCCTGCTGGGCTGCTGGGGCGCCTTCCAGGACCCCAAGGTCGTCGACTACCGCTACGAGTCGATGAACACCTGGGGCAAGGCGATGTACGTCACCCCGGGCATCGTCGTCGACGGCGAACTGGTCACCAACAACCTCGTCGACATCAACCTCGGCCTGCGGATCATGCTGGGCAGCTCGTACTACGAGGACTGGGTCAACGAGGATCCCTTCGTCACCCACGACCCGCTCGGCAACCCCGTCGACATGCGCCACCCCTGGAACCAGACCACCGTCCCGGTGCCGCAGAAGCGCGACTTCGACGACAAGTACAGCTGGGTGATGAGCCCCCGCTGGTACGACCAGCGCACCGGCGACCACCTCGCCCTGGACACCGGCGGAGGCCCGCTGGCCCGCCTGTGGACGACCGCGCTGAGCGGCCTGGTCGACACCCCGTACGTCAAGTCCACCGGCCACAGCGTGCGCATCTCCCTGCCCAAGGGCGAGTCCCTGCCGGAGACGACCCTGGAGTGGCGCATCCCGCGGTGGAGCAACACCATCGAACGCGACCGCGCCCGGCCGTACTTCGTCGCCTACGCCGCCGCCATGGCCCTGCAGTTCCTCGAAGAGGCCATGGGGATGGTGCGCGCGGGCGAGACCAAGGTGTTCGAGAACTACGAGGTCCCCGATGAGGCGATCGGCTGCGGCTTCCACGAGGCGGTGCGCGGCGTCCTCTCCCACCACCTGGTGATCAAGGACAAGAAGATCGCCAACTACCACCCGTACCCGCCCACCCCGTGGAACGCCAGCCCCCGTGACATGTACGGCACCCCCGGCCCGTACGAGGACGCCGTCCAGGGTCAGCCCATCTTCGAGGAGAACGGTCCGGACGACTTCAAGGGCGTCGACATCATGCGCACGGTCCGCAGCTTCGACCCCTGCCTGCCGTGCGGCGTTCACATGTACGTCGGCAAGGGCAAGACGCTCACCACCCTGCACTCGCCGACGTACGGGGCGAACCATGGCTGAGGCCGTGGGCACGCGGCTGGCCGACCCGGACGTCGAGGCCCGGCTCGCCCGGCTCGACGAGGTACTGGAAGGCCTCGAACCCCTGCCCGGCGCGGCCACGGAGGCGGTCCGGCTGCTGACCGAAATCTACGGCGAGGCGCTGGCCCGCGTCCTGGACCAGGCGGACGAACAGCTCGCGGAACGCCTGGCTGACGACGAGCTGCTGGGCCACCTGCTGGTGCTGCACGACATCCACCCCGAGCCCCCCGAGCGCCGGGCGGCCCGCGCGGTCGAACGGCTGCGGCCCGCCGTACGGGAACGGGGCGGGGACGTGGAATGGGCCGGTGTGGAAGGCGAGATCGGCCGGGTGCGTCTGAAGACGGGCGGCGGCTGCGGCTCCGGCTGCGGCGGTGGAGGCTCCGAGGTCACCGACGCGGTCCGGGAGGCGGTGCTCGCCGTCGCTCCCGAGCTGGCGGCGGTGGAGCCCCTGCCGAGCACACCGGCTCCCGCGTTCGTACCCCTGACCACACTGACGCACCGAGGCGCACGGTGACCACCGACGGGGCACTCGCCCGCCTCATCCGCTCCTCGGCCGACCGCACGACGGCGGCCGGGGCGGAGGGGTGCGACCTGTGCGCCGCGCCCGTCGCCGACGAGCACGCCCACCTCTACGACACCGGGCAGGAGGAGGTGCGCTGCGTCTGCGGCCCCTGCTCGGTGCTGTTCGCCGGTGCCGGGGCGGGCGACGGGCACTACCGGCTCGTGCCCCGGCGCCGGGTCCGGCTGCCCAAGGTCGACACGGCCGTGCTGGGCGTACCCGTCGGCCTGGTCTTCTTCGTGCCCCGGACGGACGGCACGGTCACCGCGCAGGGCCCGAGCCCGGCGGGGGCCATGCGGTGGGAGGTGGACGCGACGGCCTGGCAGGAGCTGGCCGGGACGTGTCCGCAGCTCGCCGGCGTGCAACCCGACGTGGAGGCCCTGCTGGTGAACACCGTCCACGGCCTCGACCACCACTGGATCGTGCCGGTCGACGACTGCTACCGGATGGTCGCCCTCGTACGCCGGGAGTGGCGCGGCCTGTCCGGCGGAGGCCAGGTCTGGCCGGCCGTCGAGCGGTTCTTCAAGGACCTCACCGAGCGGCCATGAACACGCACTCCGCAAGCCGGAGGCGAGGAAGGAGAACACCCATGGGCAGCATCAGAGTGGGCCGTGCCCAGGCGAAGCCCGACACGCCCGGACACGTCGCCGGCATGCACCAGGGCAACAAGGGACGGTACGACGAGCAGAAGGGACACCACGAGGACGGCACCGCGGACGCGCGCCGCTCCACGGGGATCCACTGGAAGCGGCATGACACCCTCGCCGAGACCATGCCGAACATCTCGCCGGGATGAGAGCCGTGATGAGAGAGCAGGGAGTCGCCGCAATGAAGGTCCGACGAGTACGCAGACCCGTCACGCGCAGGCGAGGCGGGATGAGCGGACAGCGGGTGCTGAAGGCCGAGGTCGCCCTGGTGGGCGGTGTGGCCCTGGCACTGTTGTGCTGGGAGATTCCCAGCCTGAGGCGGGAGATGCGGCTCTGGCGGATGGCCGGCGGTTTCCGCGCCGGGCACCGCTACCCGTGAGCCGGCCGTGCACGAACTGTCCATCGCGACCGCGATCATCGAGCGGGCCGACGAGCTGGCCCGGGCGGACGGGACGGACACCGTCTCGGCGGTGACCGTCCGGGTCGGCGAGCTGGCGGGCGTCGTCCCCGACGCCCTGGACTTCGCCTTCGAGGTGGCCCGCGACGGCACAGCCCTGGCCGGGGCCCGGCTCGTGGTCGAGCAGGTCCCCGCGCAGGCCTGGTGCGGTCCGTGCGCCGAGGAGTTCCCGGTGGGCATGCCCCCGTTCTTCTGGTGCCCGCGCTGCGACCAGCCCTCCAGCGACCTGCGCAGCGGCCGGGAACTGGAGATCACAGGGATCGAGCCGTCACCGGCCCCGGCATAGCGTGAGCGGGCCCCGCCGAGCAGCTCGGCGGGGCCCACCCACGTCCGGAGCGGATCAGCAGATACGCGGCAACTGCTCGCCGAGCGGCAGATCCACCACCCGCGTGCCGCCGAGGCCGGTGGCGGCCACGACCATGCCCGGATGATCGGCGACGCACTCGCCGATCAGCGTGGCCCCGGCACCCTGCGGGTGGTCGCGCATCGCCGCGAGGACCTCGTCCGCCGCCGAGCGGGGCACGAAGGCGACGAGCCGGCCCTCGTTGGCGACGTAGAGAGGGTCGATCCCGAGGAACCCGCAGGCGTTCGCCACCGCGTCCGGCACCGGAACGGCACGCTCCTGAAGCCGGACCCCGGTCCCCGAGGCACGGGCGATCTCGTTGAGGGACGCCGCCAGGCCGCCCCTGGTGGGGTCGCGCAGCACATGGATGTCGGAGGTGACGGCCAGCATCGACGCCACCAGATCCGCTAGGGGCGCGGTGTCGCTGGCGACCTCGACCCCGAACTCCAGCCCTTCCCGCACACTCATGATCGCCACCCCGTGCAGGCCGATCGGCCCGCTGACGATCACGGCGTCCCCGGGTCGCGCACGCTGGGGCCGGATGTCCACCCCGTCCGGGACGAGCCCGACACCGGCGGTGGTGACGTACACACCATCGCCGTGCCCGGACTCCACCACCTTGGTGTCACCCGTGGCGATGGTGACCCCCGCTGTCTCGGCCGCCGCGCCCATCGCGCGGGCGATCCGCTCCACAACGGTCAGCTCGACGCCTTCCTCCAGCACGAACGCGGCGGAGAGATACGCGGGCCGCGCACCGCTCATCGCCAGGTCGTTGACGGTGCCGTTGACCGCGAGGTCGCCCAGGCTGCCGCCGGGGAAGAACAGCGGCCGGACGACGTAGGAGTCGGTGGAGAAGGCCAGTCGCGCGCCGCCGAGTTCGAGGACGGCCGAGTCGGCGAGACCGGCGAGGGTGGCGTTGCCGTAGGCGGGGGTGAAGACCTGCTCCATCAGTTCCGCCGACAGGGCTCCGCCACCGCCGTGTCCCATCACCACGACACCCTGGTCGCGCAGCGGGGCGGGGCAGGTCCAGTTGGCCGGGTCGACCACTTCGGCGAGTTGCTCAGGCAACGGGAGCCACCCCTTCCTGCGTGGCCCGGCCGGCCGGCGGCGTCGGGGCGTTCATCCGGCGGTACAGGTAATAGGCCGCGCAGGCGCCCTCGCTGGAGACCATGGTGGCGCCGAGCGGGGTGCGCGGGGTGCAGGTGGTGCCGAACGCGGCGCACTCCGTCGGCTTGATCAGCCCCTGGAGCACCTCACCGCTGCGGCACTCCGCGGGTTCCTCCGTACGGATCCCGGTGACGTCGAAGCGGTGCTCGGCGTCGTACGCCCGGAATGCGTCGCGCAGCCGCCAGCCACTGGCCGGGATCCGCCCGATGCCGCGCCAGGACCGGTCGGTGACCTCGAACACCTCCTCGATCATGCGCACGGCGGCCGGATTGCCCTCCTCGCGCACGGCGCGCGGATACGCGTTCTCCACCCGGTGTTCGCCACGCTCCAGCTGGCGGACCGCCCGGCGGATGCCCTCCAGGATGTCCAGCGGCTCGAACCCGGTCACCACCATCGGCACACCGAACCGCTCGGCCAGCTCCGGGTACTCCGCCGTGCCCATCACGCTGCACACGTGCCCGGCGGCCAGGAAACCCTGCACCCGGCAGGCCGGGGCCGTCATGATCGCCTCGACGGCCGGGGGCACCCGCACATGCGACACCAGCAGGCTGAAGTTGCTCAGACCCAGCCTGCGCGCCTGGTGCACGGCCATCGCGTTGGCCGGGGCCGTGGTCTCGAAGCCGATCGCGAAGAACACCACCTCCCGGTCGGGGTGGCGGCGGGCCAGCTCCAGGGCGTCGAGCGGTGAGTAGACCACACGGACGTCGCCGCCCTCGCCCTTGACCCGGAACAGGTCGCGGCCGGTGCCCGGCACCCGGAGCATGTCGCCGAAGGAACAGAAGATCACCCCGGGCCGTGAGGCGATCTCCAGCGCCTTGTCGATGACCTCCAGCGGTGTGACGCAGACGGGGCAGCCGGGGCCGTGGATCAACTCCACCTGCTCGGGAAGCAGTTGGTCGATGCCGTGCCGGATGATCGAGTGGGTCTGCCCGCCGCACACCTCCATCAGGGCCCACGGCCGGGTCGCGGTGGCCCGGATCTCGTCCAGCAGCCGCCGGGCCAGCTCCGGGTCGTTGAACTCGTCGATGTACTTCACGCCGTTCCCGCCTCCTTCGCCGCCTGCTCCCAGGCGTCGCCGAACTCCTCCTCCAACAGCCCCAGTTCCTCGAACAGCTTCAGCGAGGCCAGGGCCGACTCCTCGTCCAGGCGCTGGAGCGCGAAGCCGACGTGCACGATGACGTACTCGCCCACCCGCACCTCGGGCACGTACTCCAGACACGCCTGTTTCTGCACTCCGCCGAAGTCGATCAGCCCGGTGAGCGGATCCGCGCTGTCGTCGATGGCCACGACCTTGCCGGGCACTGCCAAACACATGGGTCACTCCTCCTGTCGTAGGTGCGCCGCGACCACCAGCTGGCCGAGGGCCAATCCGCCGTCGTTCGGGGGGACTTCGCCGTGGCGGAGCACCGCGAATCCGTCGCCGGTCAGGAGTCGCGTGCACTCCTCGTCCAGCAGCGCGTTGGCGAAGACCCCGCCGCTGAGGGCGACGGTGGCCAGGCCGGTGTCCCGGCGTACACGCCGGCAGATCTCCGCGACGGCCCGCGCCACACCGCGATGGAAGCGGGCGGCGAGCACGGGGGCGGGGGTGCCCCGCCGCAGATCGGCGACCAGTGCGCTGAGCACGGGCGCCGGGTCGAGATCGCCGGCGAAGGCGTACGCCGAGGTCTCGGCGTCCCAGGCCGCAGCGGCCGCGGCCTCCAGCTCCAGGGCGGCCTGGGCCTCGTACCCCGCGCGATGGCACACGCCGACGAGCGACGACACCGCGTCGAAGAGCCGGCCCATGCTGGAGGTCGCCACACAGGCCAGGCCGCGCTCCAACTGCCTGTGAAGCAGCGCAAGTTCATCGGATGCGCAGGCCTTTACGCAGGGCAGGGTCGCGTCCCACGGCAGCCCCGCCGCCCACAGCCGGGCCAGCGCCAGGCGGCAGGGGTTGGCCACGCCCGCGTCGCCGCCGGGCAGCGGGGCGGGGGCCAGGTGGGCGTAGCGCCGGAAGCCGCGGTAGTCGGCGAGCAGGATCTCGCCGCCCCAGACGGTGCCGTCGTCGCCGTAGCCGGTGCCGTCGAAGGCGACGCCGATCACGGGTGCGGTGCCGTCGAGGCCGTGCTCGGCCATCGTGGAGGCGATGTGCGCGTGGTGGTGCTGGACCAGCACCGGGGCGTGCCCGGCCAGTCGGGCGGCCCACCTCGCCGAGTGGTATCCGGGGTGCCGGTCCGCGGCGACGACTTCGGGGGCGACGCCGGTCAGGCACCGCATGTGAGCCTCCGCCCGCCGGGCCGCCTCCAGGGTGGTCAGATCGCCCATGTCGCCGATGTGCGGGCCGAACCAGGCGTGGTCGCCCTCGCCGAGGCACAGGGCGTTCTTCAGATCGCCGCCCACGGCGAGCGCGGGCCGCACCGGGACCGGCAGCCGCAACGGGCGGGGCACATACCCCCGGGACCGGCGCAGCACCTGCTCGGTGCCGTCGGGGCGCACCCGCAGCAGGGAGTCGTCACAGGGCGAGGCGATGGGCCGGTCGTGGGTGAGCCACGCGTCGGCCAGCCCGGCGAGCCGGACCAGTGCCTCGTCGTCGTCCGTGACGATCGGTTCGCCGGAACGGTTGCCGCTGGTCATGACCAGCACGCGCGGTCCCGGCGGATCGCCGGGCAGGCCGAACAGCAGGGTGTGCAGGGGCGTGTAGGGCAGCATGACGCCGAGGTGGGGGCTGCCGGGACACACGCCGGGCGCGAGGCCCGCCCGGCCCGCCCGTCGGCGGAGCAGGACGATGGGGCGCCGGGGGCTGGCGAGGGCGGCCAGTTCGGGCGCGGAGAGCACGGCGATCCGCCGGACGGTGTCCAGGTCCGCGCACATCACCGCGAACGGCTTGCCGCCGCGTGCCTTGCGGCTGCGCAGCGTCTCGACGGCCCGCGCGTCGGACGCGTCGCACGCCAGGTGGTAGCCGCCGAGGCCCTTGACGGCGACGATCCGCCCGGCGGCCAGCAATGCACGTGCCGTCACCAGGGGGTCGGCGTCCCGCGCCGGGCCGACATCGCTGCCGGCGGCGGGCACCAAGCGCAGCCGCGGACCGCAGCCGGGGCAGGCCACGGGCTGGGCGTGGAAGCGGCGGTCGAGGGGATCGCCGTACTCCCGGGCGCAGTCGGAGCACATCGGGAAGCCGGTCATGGTGGTGACCGCCCGGTCGTACGGCATGCCCGTGGCGATGGTGAAGCGGGGCCCGCAGTGGGTGCAGGTGACGAACGGGTGCCGGTGCCGGCGGCCGGCCGGATCGGCCAGGTCCCGCAGACAGTCCGCGCAGGTCGCCGTGTCGGGCGGGAGATGGGTGCGGCCGGGGGAGTCGTCGGTGGCACGGATGGCGAAGCTGTCGTCGGCGCCGCTGACGGGGAGGTCCTCGACCCCGGCGTCCGTGACGGCGGCCAACGGCGGAGGCTCGGTCGCCAGCCGGTCGCAGAAGTCGGCGACACGGTCCGGCGGGCCCTCCACCTCGATGAGGACCCCGTTCGCCGTGTTGCTCACGAATCCCGTGAGCGAGAGACCGGTGGCCAGGCGGTGCACGAAGGGGCGGAACCCCACGCCCTGTACGGTGCCGCGCACGGTGACGCGGCGGCGCACCGCCTGTGTGACGGGCGCTGTCACGGGACGAGGCCGGCTTCGGCGTCCTCATGGGTGTGGGTGTGCGGGCGGGGCGCCAGCGGAGGCCGGTGCGCCGGGGCCCCGTCCCGTACGGCGAGCACCCGCTCCAGAAGAGCGTCGACGCCGGCGCCGGTGCGGGCGCAGGACCGCAGCACCTCCACCCCGGGATTGACCCGCTGGACATGAGTGTCGAAGGCCGTCTCGTCGAACCCGGCGGGTCCGGCCAGGTCCGTCTTGGTCAGCACCACCAGATGGGCGGACCCGAAGGCCGTGGGGTACTTCAGCGGCTTGTCCTCGCCCTCCGTCACCGCCATCAGTACGATCCGCAGGCTCTCACCGAGGTCGTAGGCCGCGGGGCAGACCAGGTTGCCGACGTTCTCCACGAACAGCAGAGAGGTGGCCTCAGGCAGCCAGCTCTCCACATGGCCGCGCAACTGCCGCGCCTCCAGATGGCACAGCCCGTCCGTCAGCAGCTGCTTCACCGGGGCTCCCGAACGGGCCAGCCGGTCGGCGTCGTTCTCGGTCGCCAGGTCGGCGGTGAGCGCGGCCACCGGAAGGTCCCGCTCCACCGCCCTGGCGAGCACCCGCCCGAGCAGCTCCGTCTTGCCGCTGCCCGGGCTGGACAGCAGATTGACCACGCTCACCCCGCGCCGGGTCAGCTCGTCGCGCAGGCCCGCGGCCAGACCGTCGTTCTTCGCCAGCACGGCCTGAGTGACCTCGTCCACGGAATCGCACATGGGCGCCGCTCCTCGCGGTCGGTGGGGAAACTCGTCCGCTCCCGATCCTCGGCGCCGTCGCTCACGGTGCCCGGCAGCCCGGCGGGGACAGGACGGGGGATTCGTCCGGGCGGCTCAACGGGGGCGTGGCCGCGGGGTCCGCCAGCAGCACCGGAACCATGGCGTGCAGGGCCGTGACGGCCCGCCCCACCGCTTCGCGCACCGTCGCGCTGACACCCGGGGCGATGTCCTCGCCGGCGGGTGCCCGCAGCTCCGGCTCGCAGGCCAGGACGAGGACGCGCGGGAGCGGTTCGTCACCCAGGTGGGCGGCCAGGGCGAGGACCTTCGCCGGGTCCATGCCGTGCGCCTCGGGCGGGGCGCCGGCCGTGGCGCGGCCGGGCAGGTCCGGCTCGATCAGCGACAGGGTGCCCGGCTCGTGTCCCCGTGCGGCCGCGTCGACCAGGACGGCCGTGTCGTAGCCGTCGAGCAGCGCGTACGCCAGGTCCAGGCCGCGGATGCCGAAGTCCCGTACCCGCACCTCGGGCGGCAGCGGACGCTGCTCCAGGGCGCGGATCACCTCGGGGCCGAAGGCGTCGTCCGCGAGGAAGATGTTGCCGACGCCCGCCACGAGCAGCCGTGCACTCATCCCGCGCCTCCGTGGGCCAGCGGCCGGGCCGAGCCGGTCGGGTTCTTGCGCACGAAGGCGGACCGCAGCTCGTGGTAGGGGGCCTGCGGATCGAAGAAGACGGCGCGCATGCGGGCGAGTTCGCTCCGCCGGTATTCGGCGAGGGGGCGCTGGAGCTCGTCCGCGTGCCGTGCCGTGGCTTTGGCGGTGATCCGGCGTGCCAGATCCGGGTCGCCGGCCACCTCGGCAGCCAGGCGCTCGACCTCCCCGGTGAACTCCTGGGAAGGGACCGGCACCAGACGATCCACCAGCCCGATCCGCTCGGCCGTCGCGGCGCTCACCGGCAAGGCCTCGCTCGTCAGCCGCTCGGCCGTCTCGGCGCCCACACGGCGCGGCAGCGAGTACGTCCAGTACTCCGATCCGTACAGGCCCATGTTCCGGTAGTGCGGGTTGAGGACGCTGCCCGTGCGGCACCAGACCTCGTCGGCGGCCAGGGCCAGCATGACACCGCCGGCCGCCGCGTTGCCGCCGAGCGCCGCCACCACCAGCCGGTCGGTGGTGCGCAGCACGGCCTCGACCAGGTCGTTCATGGCGACGAGGTTGGTCCAGGACTCGCCCGCCGGGTCGCTCGACGCCTCGATGACGTTGAGGTGGATGCCGTTGGAGAAGAAGTCCCGGGCGCCGCCGAGCACCAGCACCGAGGTGGAGCGGGTGAGCGCGTACCGGTAGGCGGCGAGCAGCCTGCGGCAGTGGTTGGTGCTCATCGCCCCGCTCGGGAACGAGAAGAACAGGAAGCCGATGTCGTCCCGCTGCCGGTAGCGGATGTCGGACCACGTGGTGCGGTTCGGCGGCAGTTCGAGCGGGACGGCGATCTCCGGCAGCCAGTACGGGCGGTCGTTCGAACCCGGCATGCCCGGGCCGCTGCCGGGCGGGGCCGGGAAGGAGGCGAGGACCGAGGCCGCCGGGCGGCGGAAGGGAGCCGGGTCGCCGGAGTTCTTGCGGGGGCGCAGTTCCGGGATCCACACCGCGCCGTCCCGGGTGGCCCGGCAGAGAGCGCCGGACCGGGTCGCGAGCAGCTCTCCCGGCTGTCCGCGCAGCCGGTCCTCGGGATGCCCGCCGTGCAGGAACACCTCCCGGCCGCAGAGTTCGTCCAGGACGCCCGGCTGCGAGTCGGCCCCGCGGAGCTTGCGCAGCACCGTCGCCGTGCTGTCGTTCTCCCAGTCGATCCGCCGCTGCTCCTGGCGGAAGAAGTCCCGCCACACCACACGGGTCCCGGGATCGCTCTGCGGCCGTGGCTTGAACGATCCGTCGGCGTACCGCCGCACGGCCAGCAGCACGGCGGCCACGGCGGCGTCGGACACCTCGCCCCGGTACACGTCGCCCTTGCCGGCCGGGGGCACCGGGAAGGACCCGTCCGCCCAGATGTCCCCGGCGTCCATCGCCGCCTCGGCCTGGAGCACCGTCACGCCCCACTCGGACGCCTCCTCGGCGATCGCCCAGTCCAGCGAGGACGGGCCCCGGTCGCCGGGCGGCCCCGGGTGTACGACCAGACAGGTGTGCTCCTGCCACACGTCCTCCGGCAGGGCCGACTTGAGCATCGGGGCGACGATCAGTTCCGGGCGCACCTCGCGTACGGCGGCCCGGACGGCGTCGGGCCCGTGGGAGGCGAGGACGACGTCCACGCGGTGCCCGTGGTCCGACAGTTCCGCGTACACACGCTGGGAAAGGCTGTTGAACGCGCTGGCGACGAGCAAGATGTCCATGACATCGCATGGTCGCCGGTCAGGGGAGGCCCGAGAAGGACCACGGCGGCGTTTCGCCGGTCTTCCCGGGCCCCTTGCTCCATCCGGATCGCCCGCTGTCCGTTCTCGACGGCCGGGCAGGCTTCTGGCCGGTGGGCTAGGCTGTGCGGCCATGAATACCGGGACGGCATCGCGCCACACACGGATCGGTGACCCGGTGCTCCTCTGAGCGCCGTACGGGCCGGTGCGGGCCCGCTGTTCGACCGAGGACCATGTGCTGCTGCGCGGGCTCCACCTCCGTCGTGTTGATCACAGACCGACACATCAACCACGACAGGAGAATTCATGCCCACCGAGATGCTGCAGATTCCCACCACGGACGGCCGGGCCGACGCCTTCGCCGCCTTCCCCGACCACGGCGAGCGGCACCCTGGGGTGCTGATGTACGCGGACGGCTTCGGTATCCGCCCCGTGCTGCGGGAGATGGCACGCGAACTGGCCGGGCACGGGTACTACGTGCTCGTCCCCAACCCCTTCTACCGGCACGGCGCGGCACCGGTGATCGACCTGCCCGAGCACATCGGAGAAGAGGTCAGGCCCGCGCTCATGGCCCAGGTGATGCCCTTGATCGAGGAGCACACCGCCGAACGTGTCCTGAGCGACGCCGACGCCTACCTGAGGTTCCTCACCACCCGGCCCGAGGTCGGCGCCGGACCGGTCGCGGTGACCGGCTACTGCATAGGCGGCCTCCTCGCGACCCGCACCGCCGCGGCGCACCCCGGCCAAGTGGCCGCCGTCGCCGCATTCCACGGCCCCGTCGGCGCGGACGGGCCCGAAGCCCTCGCCGGGATCACCGCCCAGGTCCACTTCGGCCACGCCGAAAGCGACCTGACACCCGAGGCCCTCGGCGAGCTGAACCAGGCCCTGGACGCCGCCGGTGTCCGCTACACCTCCGAGATCTACCCCGGCACCGTCCACGGCTTCACCATGTCCGACACCGACGCCTTCGACCCCGCCGGCCTGCAGCGCCACTGGGACCGCCTGCTCCCCCTCTTCGACCGCGCCCTGGCCGACAGCTGAGGCTCCGGTGACGGACTGAGCGCACGCCCCGCTTCTTGACGCGGCCCGTTTCACTGCGTACGCATGACTGCGCAGTCCGGCAGGACATCAGGACCCAGGGAGAGACGCATGACGCGAGGGGCAGGACGGGCCGGCGGCACCGCGCCGCGCAGCGTGGACGTGGCCCGGCTGGCCGGCGTCTCGCAGAAGACGGTGTCGAGGGTCCTCAACGGGGAGCGGTACGTCTCCGACGAGGTGCGCCGGCGGGTGCTGGAAGCGGCCGGGGAACTCGGCTACCGGCTGAACAGCGCGGCCAGGGCACTGGCCTCCGGGCGGACCCGCTCCATCGGCGTGGTCACGCTCGGGACCGCCCTCTACGGGCCCGCCTCGCTCCTGATCGGCGTCGAGCGGGCCGCGCGGGACGCGGGATACGCGCTGCGGGTGGTCAACACCCTGGAAGGCGACCCGGGAGGTGTCGTCGGCGCCGTGGAGTCGCTGCTGGAGCAGGGCGTGGACGGCATCGTCGTCTCCGAGCCCATCGACGAGGGAACGGTCTCCCTCAGTGTCGACGTGCCGGTTCTCGTCCTCGGAGCGCCGGTGGTGTTCGGCGGCACCCGGACCGTCGCCGCGGGCGTCGGCGCCGAACTCCTCGCCCGCACGGCCACCGAACACCTGCTGGACCTCGGCCACAGGACGGTCCACCACCTCGCGGGCCCCGAACGGTGGTTCGCCGCCCGGGACCGCCGGGAGGGCTGGCGCAGCGCCCTCACCGCGCGGGGCACGGAGCAGCCGGCCGTGCTCGTCGGCGACTGGTCGGCCGCGTCGGGCCACGAGGCGGGCCGCGCCCTCGCCGCCGACGGTGACGTCACCGCCGTGTTCGCCGCCAACGACGACATGGCCATCGGTGTGATCCGCGCCCTGACGGAGGCCGGGCGGCGCGTGCCGGACGACGTCAGCGTGGTCGGCTTCGACGACGTCCCCGTCGCCGCGTACGTGACCCCACCGCTGACCACGGTGCGCCAGCCGTTCGACGCCGTGGCGCGAGAGGGACTCCGGCTCCTGGTGCAGGCCATCGAGCAGCCGGACACGCAACTGCCACCGGCGAACGACCCCCCGGTCGAACTCGTGGTCCGCGCCTCGACCGCGCCTCCTGCGCCCCGGTAGCCGCCGGGCGGCAGCCGGCGTCGGTCGGGGCGGCGGCCGTCTCGTCCCTGCCCTGCCCGCGCCGTACCCTGGTCCTATGGGTGCGCAAGAAGGCCCTACGCTCATCAGCTCCGTCCAGCGGGCCATGCGGCTGCTGGAGGCGGTGAGCGCGCACCAGAACGGCGCGCCGGCCAAGCAACTGGCGCGTGAGACCGGCCTGCCTCTGGCCACCGCCTATCACCTGCTGCGGACACTGGTGCACGACGGCTACGTGCGGAAGCTGGACGACGGTGGGTTCGTCCTCGGCGACAAGCTGCACAACCTCCAGACCACGGGCCGTGCGCAGGCGCTGCTCAGCCGCGTCCGGCCCACGCTCGCCGCGCTGCGGGACGAGCTCGCGACCCCCGCCTATCTCACCTTCTACGAGGAGGGTGAGATCCGGGTCGCCGAGATCGTCGACGGTCCCGGGACGCCCCGCGTCGATCTCTGGGTGGGCTTCGAGGACGCGGGACACGCGACCGCCCTCGGCAAGTCCGTGCTCAGGGAACTGGACGAGGAGGCCCGCAAGGACTACCTCTCCCGCCACCACCTCGCCGACCTCACCCCGCGGACGATCACCAGCCCCCCGGAACTGCTCCGGCGGCTGGCCACCTCACCCCTGGCCCCGGCCGTCACGGACCTGGAGGAGTACGCCCTCGGCACGGTGTGCGTCGCCGTCCCGGTCTACAGCGGGGACACACTCGGCTCCCTCGGCGTCTCACTGCCCGCGAGCCGGCTCTCCCGACTGCCGGAGATCAGCAATCGCCTGCTCCCGACCGCGAGCCGCGTGACCCGCAGCCTCTCGCTCACTATCTGAAAATCCGCTCCTTGCCGGTGCCCCAGCTCACCCCGTTTTCTGGATGAAACAGACATTTCCGGGGCGCTTCCCCAGCCCGGCGCCCCACTCACAGGCGAGGACCACGGATACCGACATGAGCCACCCCCGAGACCTTGGTGACGACCACTGGGCCGTACGGCCGTTCAGCAACCGAGTGGCCGGTGCCGGGAACTCGGCGCGCAGACGTCTCGTCGCGCAGCTGGCCGCCGGTACGCCCGTCCTGCCGGTACTGATCGTCACCGTCATCGTGCTCGTCGACCTCGCCGGCGGAGCCGGGATGATCTGGCTGCCCCTGCTGGCGGCCGGTCCCGCCCTCGCTGCCACGACCAACGGCCCGCGCGGAGTCCTCTGGGTAGGCCTGCTCGCCGTCGTGTCCTGCCTGACTCTCGGCATCCAGGACGGTATGCCGGACCGGGAACTGGCCGCCGTGCTGTCGGCCCTGACGGCCGTCACCCTCGCGAGCGGCCTGGCCGGCGTGCTGCGGGTGCGCCGGGAGCGGGTGCTCGCGGCCGTCCGTTCGGTCGCGGAGACCGCCCAGCACGCGCTGCTCAAGCCCGTGCCGTCGACCGTCGGACCGTTCCAGGCGGCCGTCCGCTACAGCGCCGCGGCGGCCGAGGCCCGCATCGGCGGGGACCTCTACGCCCTGATACCCACACCGCACGGGGTGCGGCTGATCGTCGGGGATGTGCGGGGCAAGGGGCTGCCCGCCGTGGGGACGGCCGCGCTGGTGCTCGGTGTCTTCCGCGAGGCCGCCCACGACGAGCCCGACCTCCTCGCCGTGGTCGACAGGATCGAGCGGAGTCTGGCGCGCAACCTCGGTCACGACGACTTCGTCACCGCCGTGGTCGCCGGATACCCGCGCGACGGGCACCTGGAGGTGGTGAACTGCGGGCACGCGCCGCCGCTGCTGGTGCGCTCCTGCGGGAGCGTCACACCGGTGGAGCCCGCTCATCCGTCCCCGCCCCTCGGGCTGCGCGCCCTCGCCGGTCACGGGCCCAGCCTCCATGAGCTCCCCTTCACCGACGGCGACCAGCTGCTGCTCTACACCGACGGGGTCACCGAAGCCCGGGACCACGGGCGGGCCTTCTATCAGCTCGCCGAAGGACTGGAGCGGCACGTGTCCCACGAGCCGTCCCGCACCCTCGGCGCGCTCCACGACGAACTGCTGGCCCATGTCGGCGGCCGGCTGCACGACGACGCGGCCCTGCTCCTGATCCGCAAACCGGCAGCGTCCGAAACCGGCACGCCGGAGAGGGTGACCGCTGCCGAGGCGCGGAGCTGCCTGTGAGGGCAGGATCACCGCTCGCCGCGCAGGTCCTTGACCCGGCGGAGCTTGCCGAGGGAGCGCTCCAGGGTCTCCGGTTCGACGATCGACACGTCGACGGTCACGCCGACTCCGTCCTTGACGCCCTTGGCGATCGCGCGGGCGGCGGCGTCGCGCAGGCCGGCGGGCGTGCCGGGGCGGGTTTCGACGCGGACGGTCATGTGGTCCATCCGGTCGCGCCGGGACAGCTCGATCTGGAAGTGCGGGGCGACGCCGGGCGTGCGCAGGACGATCTCCTCGATCTGGCTGGGGAAGACGTTCACCCCACGCAGGATGATCATGTCGTCGCAACGGCCGGTGATCTTCTCGATGCGGCGGAAGGCGGGCCGGGCCGTGCCGGGCAGCAGCCGGGTCAGGTCGCGGGTGCGGTAGCGGACGACCGGCAGGGCTTCCTTGGTGAGGGAGGTGAAGACCAGTTCGCCCTCCTCGCCGTCGGGCAGCACCTCGCCGGTGAGCGGGTCGACGACCTCGGGGTAGAAGTGGTCCTCCCACACGTGCAGGCCGTCCTTGGTCTCCACGCACTCCTGGGCCACGCCGGGGCCGATGACCTCGGACAGGCCGTATATGTCGACGGCGTGGAGGTCCATCCGCTCCTCGATCTCGCGGCGCATCTCCTCCGTCCACGGCTCGGCACCGAAGATCCCGACCTTCAGTGAGGTGGAGCGGGGGTCGACGCCCTGACGCTCGAACTCGTCGAGGAGGGTGAGCATGTAGGACGGGGTGACCATGATGATCTCGGGCTGGAAGTCCTGCATGATCTGCACCTGGCGTGCGGTCATGCCTCCTGAGGCGGGGATGACGGTGCACCCGGCCCGCTCGGCCCCGTAGTGTGCGCCGAGGCCGCCGGTGAACAGGCCGTAGCCGTAGGAGATGTGCACCTTGTGCCCGGGGCGCCCGCCGGCGGCGCGGATCGAGCGGGCGACCAGGTCGGCCCACATGGACAGGTCGTTCTCCGTGTAGCCGACGACCGTGGGGCGGCCGGTGGTGCCGCTGGAGGCGTGGACGCGGCGGACCTGGTCCATGGGGACGGCGAACATGCCGAACGGATAGGTGTCGCGCAGATCCGCCTTGGTCGTGAAGGGGAAGCGCGACAGGTCCGCCAAGGTCCGGCAGTCGTCGGGCGTGACACCGGCCTGGTCGAACTTCTTCCGGTACGTCTTCACGTTGTCGTAGGCGTGGCGCAGGCTCCGGCGCAGCCGGTCGAGCTGGAGCTCGCGCAGTCCCTCGCGCGTCAGGCGTTCAGCGTCATCCAGCAGGTCGTGGGGGAGAGGTTCGCCCCGCCGCTGTCCAGCCGCCGTGTCAGCTGTACGTCTCACTTCACGCACCACCTTGTAACCCGACCGACCATTCGGTTAGCTTCGGCGCTGCCAAGTAATCCAGCCGCCTCGAGGCCTGTCAAGGATCAGGGGCTTACCAAGGCGCGCGGGGTCGTTCTATGATGGACCGAACGAATGGTCGGTTGGGAAGTGGGACGGATGGACACGACACACTCCAGCCCCGCGGGGTCGGGCGGCACCGAGCCGGTTCTCCAGGAGCACTTCGACGCGACGATCGCGCGGGACCGGCGGATCGAGCCGCGAGACTGGATGCCGGAGGGCTACCGGAAGACACTCGTCCGGCAGATCGCGCAGCACGCGCACTCGGAGATCATCGGCATGCAGCCGGAGGGCGAGTGGATCACGCGCGCGCCATCGCTGCGCCGCAAGGCCATTCTGTTCGCGAAGGTCCAGGACGAGGCCGGGCACGGGCTCTATCTGTACTCGGCGGCGGAGACGCTGGGCGCCGACCGCGCGGATCTGACCGAGCGGCTGATCGAGGGCCGCCAGAAGTACTCGTCGATCTTCAACTACCCCACGCTGTCCTTCGCGGACGTCGGGGTGATCGGCTGGTTCGTGGACGGGGCGGCGATCTGCAACCAGGTGCCGCTGTGCCGGTCGTCGTACGGGCCGTATGCGCGGGCGATGGTGCGGATCTGCAAGGAGGAGTCGTTCCATCAGCGGCAGGGCTACGAGCTGCTGATGACGATGATGCGCGGCACCGAGGAGCAGCGGGAGATGGTGCAGGACGCGGTGGACCGCTGGTGGTGGCCGTCGCTGATGATGTTCGGCCCGCCGGACGACGCCTCGCCCAACTCGGCGCAGTCGATGGCCTGGAAGATCAAGCGGCACAGCAACGACGAGCTGCGTCAGCGGTTCGTCGACATGACCGTCCCGCAGGCCGAGAAGCTCGGGGTGACGCTGCCCGACCCGGAGCTGCGCTGGAACGAGGAGCGCGGGCACCACGACTTCGGTACCCCGGACTGGGACGAGCTGATGCGGGTCATCAAGGGCGACGGCCCGTGCAACGCCCAGCGGATGGAGCGGCGCCGGACGGCCCACGAGGAGGGCGCCTGGGTGCGTGAGGCGGCCACCGCACACGCGGCCAAGCAGGCCGTACGCGCGGAGAAGGGAGCGGTGGCATGACCGACGGGAAGCAGAACTGGCCGCTGTACGAGGTGTTCGTGCGCGGCAAGCGCGGGCTGAACCACGTCCACGTGGGCTCGCTGCACGCCGCCGACGACCGCATGGCGCTCACGCACGCCCGTGACCTGTACACGCGGCGCAACGAGGGCGTGAGCATCTGGGTGGTGCGCTCCGAGCACATCGCCGCCTCGACCCGCGACGAGAAGGACCCGTTCTTCGAGCCCAGCGCGGACAAGGTCTACCGGCATCCGACCTTCTACGACATCCCCGACGACGTCCCGCACATCTGAGGAGAGGGCATGAGCGACGACCACGTCTACATGACCCTCGCCGAGGGACACGAGGACGACACCCGCTGGGCGTACGGCACCGGCTTCGAGGACCCCCTGCACGGCGTCGACACCGCCGTCCCCGACGGTGTGGACGCCGGGGAACTGGCCGACCTCTGCGTCACCCTGGCCGACGACGCCCTGGTCTCCGCCCAGCGGCTGGCCGAGTGGACCACCCGGGCGCCCGAGCTGGAGGAGGAGGTGGCGCTGGCCAACATCGGGCTCGATCTGCTCGGCCAGGCCCGCCTGCTGTACTCCCGCGCGGGCCAGGTCGACGGGACCGGGCGCGGCGAGGACGCCTACGCCTACTTCCGCGACGCCGGCGAGTTCCGCAACGTACGCCTGGCCGAAGTGCCCAACGGCGACTTCGCGTTCTCGATCGTGCGGCTGCTCGTGTTCGCAAGCTGGCGCCTCGCGCACTTCGAGCGGCTCACCGCCCACCGCGACCCGGTGCTCGCGGCGATCGCCGCCAAGGGTGTGAAGGAACTGGCCTACCACCGGCAGTACGCGGCCGAGTGGGTGGTCCGGCTGGGCGACGGCACCGAGGAATCCCACCGCCGGACACGCAAGGCGCTGGAGCAGGTGGCGCCCTACCTGGGCGAGTTGTTCACGGTGTTCGACGCGCGGGACGAGGTCGTCGCCGTCCTGCGCCAGGTCACCGAGGCGGCCGGGCTGCCCATGCCCGTCTACCGGCCGCTGCCCGGCTCGGGCCGCACCGGGGAGCACACCGAGCATCTCGCCCCGCTGCTGGCCGAGTTGCAGGGCGTGGCCCGCGCCCACCCGGAGGCGACATGGTGACGACGACCCTGGACGTGCGACGGGCCCGGCGCGTTGCCGAGCAGGTGCCCGACCCCGAACTGCCCATGCTCACGCTCGCCGACCTCGGAGTGCTGCGCGAGGTGTCCCTGGACTCGGACGGGACGGTGGTCGCGAGCCTGACCCCGACCTATTCGGGCTGCCCGGCCATGGCGGAGATGCGCGCCGGCGTGGCCGCCCGGCTCAAGGACGCCGGCTACGCGCGCGTGGAGATCCGCACCGTCCTCGACCCGCCGTGGACCAGCGACTGGATCACGCCGCAAGGCCGCCGCAAGCTCGCCGAACACGGCATCGCCCCGCCCGGGGCCGCGCCCGCGCGCGCCGCCGGACCGGTCCCGCTCGTGCTGGCGCCGATCCGCCGCTCCGTGGCCTGCCCCCGCTGCGGCAGCGCGGACACCGAGGAGACCTCCCGCTTCGCCGCCACGTCCTGCAAGGCGCTGTGGCGCTGCCTCGCCTGCCGCGAGCCGTTCGAGTACGTCAAGGAGATCTGATGGAGGACCTGATGCAGCCGGCCCCCGCCCCGGCGCCGCGCCCGCGAGCCCGCCGGCGTCCGGTCTTCCACCCCCTGCGGGTCTCCGCCGTGCAGCCGCTGTGCGAGGACGCGGTGGCCGTCAGTTTCGACATCCCGGCCGAGCTGGCCGAGGAGTTCGCCTTCGCGCCCGGCCAGTCGCTCACCCTGCGGCGCGAGGTCGACGGCCGCGACGAGCGCCGCTCGTACTCGATCTGCTCACCCGCCGGCACGGCACCGCGCATCGGTGTCCGGGTCGTACCCGGCGGCCTGTTCTCCTCCTGGCTGGTGCACGAGGTGCGCCCCGGCGACACCGTCGAGGTGATGGCCCCCACCGGCGCCTTCACGCCCGACCTCACCACCCCCGGCCACCACGTGCTCATCGCGGCCGGCTCCGGCATCACGCCCATGGTCTCCATCGCCGAGTCCGTCCTGGCCACCGACGACCGCTCGACCGTCACCCTTCTCTACGGCAACCGCCGCACCGGCACGGTGATGTTCGCCGACGACCTGGCCGACCTGAAGGACCTCTACCCGACGCGGTTCCAGCTCGCCCACGTCCTCTCCCGTGAGCCCCGCGAGGCCGAGGTGCTCTCCGGCCGTCTCGACGCCGCCCGGCTGTCGGCACTCGTCGACGCGCTGGTCGACGTGGAGTCCGCCGACCACTGGTGGCTGTGCGGGCCGCACGGCATGGTCCGCGCCGCCCAAGAGGTCCTGTCCGGCCTCGGTGTGCCGGGCGACCGCGTCCACCAGGAGCTGTTCTACGCCGACGACGAACCCGTACGCGAGGTCCACCACGCCGAGGCAGGCCCCTCCGGCCCGGTCAGCCAGGTCACCGTCACTCTCGACGGCCGCTCCACCACCTCCGCCCTGCCCCGCGAGCGGACCATCCTGGAAGGCGCCCAGCAGACCCGCCCCGACCTGCCGTTCGCCTGCAAGGGCGGGGTCTGCGGCACCTGCCGCGCCCTGGTCACCGACGGCAAGGCCGACATGCGCCGCAACTTCGCCCTCGAACCGGCCGAGGTCGACGCGGGCTACGTCCTCACCTGCCAGTCGTTCCCGGTCTCCGACGCGCTGACGGTGGACTTCGACACCTGAGCCTGGGTCAGGTCGCCCGCAGAAACCCGCACCCGGCAGATCGCGCCGGGGTCTTGACCGCGGCGCGACATCGCCCACAGACTCCCCTCTGACTGCGCAGTCATACGACGACGCCGAAGGTGGAGGGGCCATGTACGGAGGAAGACCGGCCACGGTGCTGGGCAGCTTCATCGCGGCTGCAGCGCTGCTGGCGATACCCATGGCCACCGCGCAGGCCTACAACCCGACCGGCGGCATCGTGTACCGGCTCGGGGACGAGCCGTGCCTGAAGGGCCGGGGCAACTGCGCCGTCTACCCCAAGTCGGCGCAGCTGCCCGGCGGACGGCTGGTCGCGTCGTTCGAGAAGGCCACCGTCGTACCGCAGTCGGGCAGCGCCGACGGGGAGACGCTGCCGGTCTACAAGAGCGATGACCACGGCACGTCGTGGCAGCCGCTGTCGGAGGTCAGGGCTCCGGCGTACCTCTCCCGGGACCCGAAGTACGCGAAGTACACGAGCAACTGGACCAATCCGTACCTGTACGTGCTCCCCCAATCGGTCGGGAAGCTGAAGAAGGGCACGCTGCTGCTCGCGAGCGTCGTGTCGGGCGACGACCAGTACTACCTGGAGCACAAGGCAGCCGACCCGGACTGGACGCCGTCCAACGACGGGGACCGCGAGGACCTGGCGATCGCGCTGTACTCCAGCACGGACGAGGGCCGATCTTGGAAGGTCGTCGACGTCATCGCGACCGGCGGCTGGCAGGGCGGCAGCGCGGGCGCGGTCGGCAGGAACGTCGCCGCAGCGAACACGCACCGGCAGGTGGACCCCCTCTGGGAGCCGTACCTGATGGTCCACAAGGGCCGGCTCGTCTGCTACTACTCCGACGAGAACGACTACCTCGGCTTCGACCCGGTCACCGGCGTGCCCATACCGGACCCCGCGAACGACACCGCCCCGGACTCGCACGGCCAGATCCTCGTCCACAAGACCTGGGACGGACGCGCCGCCCGGTGGAGCGAGCCCGTCGTGGACGTCGCGGGGCACACCCAGGACATGGGCGGCGGCAAGACGGAGATCGGCGGCGGGCGCCCGGGCATGACGAACGTCGTGCGGACCTCGGACGGCAAGTGGCTGCTCACCTTCGAGTACTGGGGCGGCGGAGCCAACACCAGGTACGTGCTCGCCGACGACCCGCTGGTCTTCCACCGCGGCACTCCCACCGGAGAGGGCGTCACCTCCCTGCCGGCCGACGCCGGTTCCCGTCCCCTCGCCACCGGCGGCAGCCCGGTCGTCATCCGGCTCCCCGACGGGCGCCTGGTCTACAACGCGGCCGGCAGCGGCAACGTCTGGGTCAACGACAGCGGACGCAGCGACGGTGTGTGGAAGGAGTACCAGACGACCTCGCGGGCCGGCTACAGCCGCAACCTCCAGTACGTCGCCGGTACCGGCCGCATCGTGATCCTCAACAACCAGGACACGTCGGTGATCGCCCACGCCGAAGTCGACCTCGGCCACTCGGAGGGGCCGTACTACCGGTTGGTGAACCGCAAGACCGGTCAGGTCATCGGCACCGGCGGCAAGACCAACGACGCCAGCATCGGCAACGGTGACGTCCCCGACGTCCGCCTGGAGGACGCCGGCGCGGCCACGGACAAGGACACCCAGTACTGGCACGTGGTGACCCGGCCGCAGGGCGGTACGACCCTGCTGAACAAGTCGGGCGGCCGGGCGGCGGCGATCTGGACCGGGACCGCTTCCGCCGGGCAGCGCATCGGCCAGTGGGTCGACGACAACTCCGCCGGCACCTGGAACGTCATCAGGACCGACGACGGCTCCTACAGGTTCCAGGCGGCCAAGAACCCGGACCTGTACCTGACCGGTGCGTCCCGAGGGGCGCCGCTCACCCTCCAGAACGAGGCCGCGGACGGTTCCCAGGAATGGCGGCTGGTCCGACAGGCGGGGCCCCGGCCGGACTGATGCTCACCCTGCGCGCAGCACGCGCAACGCCGTGAGCGCCACGTGGAGTTCGGTGCGCCGTTCGCCGGATTCGAGGTCGGTGTCGAGGAGGCGTTCGATGGTGCGCAGACGCTGGTACATGGTCTCCCTGGACAGGCCGCCGCGGCGCGCCGCGGTGGTCTTGTTGCCGGCGGCGTCGAGGTAGTGGCCCAGCGTCGTCAGCAGATCCGTGCCGTGCCGGGTGTCGTGGTCGATGAGCCGGCCGAGCCGCCGTTCGGTGTAGTCCTGGACGCGGGTGTCCTCGCGCAGCGCGTACAGCAGGCGGCGCAGGTCGATGTCCGGCAGCTCGTGGAAGGAGCGGTCGGGGGGAAGGGGCTGGCCGGGCGGGGTGGCCTCTATGACGCGGGCCGCCTCCCGGAAGGAACGGGGGATGTCGGCGAGGTCCGCCACCTCCGAGCCGACACTCACGAGCGCCTGCGGGGACAGCCCCAGCGCGGTGCGGCTCAGGCGCTCGGCCACCGGACGCCAGGGCTGGGCGGCGCGCAGGGCCGGCAGGACACCCAGGCGGCCGGGGGAGAGCTCCCCGACGAGGGCCGGGATTCCCGCCGACCTGAGCTCCCGGTGCAGTCGGGACTCCGGCTCGGTGCCCGACGCACCGGGGCCCAGGTCGACGAGGAGCGCCAGGTATCGGCTGTCCTCGGTGGGCAGGCCCAGCGCGGCGCAGCGGGCACGGGCGTCCGCGGGGGAGTGGTGGCGCTGTTCCGCCAGTTCCCGCAGGGCGTTGCGGTGGGCCGTGTGTTCCCAAGGAGTGGCGTGGATGAGGCGGGCGACGGTCAGCGCCATCGCCGTCCTCTCCAGGACGGTGACGTGCTCCGGCCCGAAGGCCGGCCCGTCGTCGGGAGCCCGGAGCATGGCCAGACGGCCCCAGCGTTCCCCCTGGTAGGAGACCGGCGCGGTGAGCCAGCCCTCCGGGCCGCCCACCTCGGTGTGGTCGCCGGGCTCGGTGGCCCGGGAGCGCTGTTCCCAGCCGGTGAGCGCCTCCTGCACCGTGCTCCCCGACGGCTCGCAGATCAGTGCCTGGTGCGCCAGGTTCTCCAGGACGACCGTGCGGCCGCTCATCTCCGCCGCCGCGCGCACCACGTCCTCCGGCCCCGCGCCGCGCAGCGTCAGCGCGGTGAACGCCTCGTGGATCCGCTGGGTCCGGCGCATCGCCTCGGCCTGGTTGCCGAGGATGAGCGCGTGGACGACCTGGGTGACCTCCAGGAAGTTGACGTCCCGGGCGAGAGTGACCAGCGGGAGCCCCCGGGCGCGGCAGGCCTGGACGAGGGCGTCGGGCGGACGGTGGTAGCGCCGTACCAGCTCGATGACCAGGGCGGCCGCTCCCACCTCGGTCAGTTCGTCGACGTACCGGCGGACCCCCGCGGCGTCCTCGGGCAGCGGCATGCCCGTCGTCAGGACCAGCTCCCCGCCCTTGAGGAAGGACGCCGGATCCGTCAGCTCGGTGATGTGCACCCAGCGCACCGGCCGGTCCAGAGACGCCAGCCCGGTGACGACCTGGGGCTGTCCGGCGGCCAGGACGGGCAGGGCCAGCACGTCGGCGACGGTCGGCGCGCGACCGGCCGGGGCCTTCGGGTCGTTCTCGTTCACGGTGACTCCCTGCTCGCCCGGTCACTCTGACAAGCGGCACTGACCTGCGCAAGAGCTGTCCACGGCAGGGGCGGGCGGGACCCGAGGGGCTGGGAGGTTGACACAACGTCCGAACAACGCGTTCCGGCTGGACAGATCACGCGTTGTCGCCCCTCGCGGTGGCTTGGATGCTCGGTTACCGGAGCTGAGCCAAGCAACCACACCTCGACGCACGGCCGGGAGACAACATGACCGCACTGTCACCGCACCTTCGCCAGGCCACGCCCGTGGTGGCGGCCCGGGGCGAGGGCGTCCACCTCTATGGTGAGGACGGCCGCCGCTACCTCGACTTCACCGCCGGCATCGGCGTCACCAGCACCGGGCACTGTCACCCCAAGGTCGTGGCGGCGGCGCAGGAGCAGGTGGGCACGCTGATCCACGGCCAGTACACCACCGTCATGCACGAGCCGCTGCGCCGCCTCGTCGGCAAGCTGGGCGAGGTACTGCCGGCCGGCCTCGACAGCCTGTTCTTCACCAACTCCGGCAGCGAGGCCGTCGAGGCGGCACTGCGGCTGGCCCGCCAGGCCACCGGCCGGCCCAACGTCATCGTCTGCCACGGCGGTTTCCACGGCCGTACGGTCGCCGCCGCCTCCATGACCACCTCCGGCATCCGCTTCCGGTCCGGTTTCTCCCCGCTGATGAGCGGCGTGGTCGTCACTCCGTTCCCGACGCCCTTCCGGTACGGCTGGGACGAGGAGACCGCCACGCGCTTCGCCCTCAAGGAGCTCGACTACACCCTCCAGACGATCTCGTCGCCCGCCGACACGGCCGCGATCATCGTCGAGCCGGTGCTCGGCGAGGGCGGCTACGTGCCCGCGAACCGCACCTTCATCGAGGGGCTGCGCGAGCGGGCGGACCGGCACGGCTTCCTGCTGATCTTCGACGAGGTGCAGACCGGCGTCGGCCGCACCGGACGCTTCTGGGGACACGACCACTTCGGCGTCACCCCGGACATCCTCGTCACCGCCAAGGGCCTGGCCAGCGGCTTCCCCCTCTCCGGCATCGCCGCCTCCGAGGAGCTGATGGCCAAGGCGTGGCCCGGCTCGCAGGGCGGCACGTACGGCGCCAACGCCGTCGCCTGCGCCGCGGCCTGCGCGACCCTCGACGTCGTCCGTGACGAGAAGCTCGTCGAGAACGCCGAGGCGATGGGCAAGCGGCTGCGCCACGGCCTGGAGGCGGTGGCCGACCGGACCCCGGGCATCGGCGACGTCCGCGGCCTCGGCCTCATGCTCGCCACCGAGTTCGTCACCGAGGACGGCAGCCCCGACCCCGAGACCGCCGCCCGCGTGCAGCGCGCCGCCATCGACGAGGGCCTGCTCCTGCTGCTGTGCGGCGCCTGGAACCAGGTGGTCCGCATGATCCCGGCGCTCGTCATCGACGAGGCGGGCGTGGACGAGGGTCTCCAGGCCTGGGCCAACGCCGTCGAGGCCGGCACCTCGGGAGCGGCGGACCGATGACCACCGCCACCCGCGACCTGGCGGGTCTGACGGCCCGGATCGCCGAGATCGCGCCCGGTCTGCGGGTGGAGACCGGCCCGGGAGCGACGGGCCCCTACGCCTACGACGCCTCCAACTACCGTGTGCTGCCGCGCGCGGTGGCCTTCCCGCGCACCGCCGACGACGTGGTCGCGGTGCTGCGGGCCTGCCGGGAGGCCGGCGTCCCGGTCACCGCCCGGGGCGGAGGCACCAGCATGGCCGGCAACGCGGTCGGGCTGGGAGTCGTCCTGGACTTCTCCCGGTACATGAACCGGATCCTGGACATCGACGAGGAGGCGCGCACCGCGCGGGTCGAGGCCGGTGTCGTCCTCGACGCCCTGCGCGGCGCGACCGCCCTGCACGGGCTCGACTTCGGGCCGGATCCGTCCTCGCACAGCCGCTGCACCCTCGGCGGCATGATCGGCAACGACGCGTGCGGCAACCGGTCGGTGCGCGACGGGCGGACCAGCGGCCACGTCGAGGCCCTGGAGATCGTGACGGCCGACGGCGTGCGGGCCGTCGCCGACCACTCCGGGCTGCGTGCCGCAGAGCCGGGCGACGCGGAGGCCGTACGGCGCGTCGCCCGGCTCGAATCCGGCCTCAGGCGGCTGGTCGAGGACAACCTGGCGCTGATCCGCACCGAGCTGGGCCGGATCCCGCGTCAGGTCTCCGGCTTCCAGCTGCAGCACCTGCTGCCCGAGAACGGCTTCGACATGGCCCGCGCACTCGTGGGCACGGAAGGCACCTGTGCGGTCGTCACCGCCGCGACGGTCCGCCTGGTGGCGACCGCACAGGCATCCACACTGCTGACGCTCGGCTACGAGGACGTGGTCGAGGCGGCCGAGGACGTGCCGGAGATCCTGCGCTGGTCGCCCAGTGCGGTGGAGGGCATGGACGAGGCGATCGTCGCCACCATGCGTGCCCGCCGCGGCCCGGACTCCGTCACCGGCCTGCCCGAGGGGCGGGCCTGGCTGTACGTCGAGCTCGAAGGCGACGACCAGGCCGCGGTGAACGCCCGCGCCGCTGAGCTCCTCGACACTCTCAAGGCCCGGGGGCGGATGACCGGCGGCCGGGTCGTGGAGAGCCCGGCCGAGCGGCGTTCGCTGTGGCGGGTGCGTGAGGACGGGGCGGGGCTGGCCGCCCGGCTCGTGGACGGTGGGGAGTCCTGGCCCGGCTGGGAGGACGCGGCCGTCGCCCCGGAGAACCTGGCCGCCTACCTGCGCGACTTCCGCAAGCTGCTGACCTCGCACGAGCTGACGGGCGTGCTGTACGGGCACTTCGGCGCGGGATGCGTCCACGTGCGCATCGACTTCGACCCGGCGACCGAGGCCGGCCGGACGGTCATGCGGCGCTTCGTCACCGAGGCGGCCGCGCTGGTCGTCGGGCACGGCGGCACGCTGTCGGGAGAGCACGGCGACGGACGCGCCCGCAGCGAACTGCTGGAGGTCATGTACAGCCACCGCATGATCGCCGCGTTCGCCGCGTTCAAGAAGACCTTCGACCCCGACGGGCTGCTCAACCCCGGTGTGATCGTCGACGCGGCTCCCTTGGACGCCGACCTGGCGCTGCGGGAACTCCCGCTGCTGGACACGACCTTCGGCTTCCCCCATGACGAGGACGGATTCGCGGGCGCCGTGCGCCGCTGCGTCGGTGTCGGCCGTTGCCGCAGTGACGCGGGCGGGGTGATGTGTCCGAGCTACCGGGCCACGGGCGAGGAGAACGCCTCCACCCGGGGCCGGGCCCGCATGCTCCAGGAGATGGTCCGCGGTGAGGCCGTGCGGGACGGCTGGCGCTCGACCGAGGTCAAGGACGCCCTCGATCTGTGTCTGTCGTGCAAGGCCTGCTCCAGTGACTGTCCGGTCGGCGTCGACATGGCCACGTACAAGGCGGAGTTCCTCCACCAGCACTACAAGGGCCGCCTGCGCCCCCGTTCCCACTACTCACTCGGCTGGCTGCCCAGGACCTCCGCCCTGGCCGGTTACGCCGCCCGGCCGATCAACGCGCTGCTGCGCGGGCCGGTCGGCAAGCTGCTCGCCCGTCTCGGCGGCGTGACGACCAAGCGGAGGATTCCCGCCTTCGCCTCCCGCCGCGCCCTGCGCAAGGCCCTGCGCGCCGCCAAAACCGCGGAGCCGGCGAAGGCCGTGCTCTTCGTCGACAGCTTCACCCGCGCCTTCCGCCCCGAGGTCGCGGGAGCCGCGAGCCGTGTGCTGGCCGACGCCGGTGTCGCCTGCGCGCCGCGGGACGGACTGTGCTGCGGGCTGACCTGGGTCAGCACCGGACAGCTGAACGTCGCCCGCAAGATCATGGCCCGCACGGTCGCCGCGCTCGACGGTGACGACCGGCCGATCATCGTGGCCGAGCCGAGCTGTGCGGCCGCGTTGAAACGTGACGTCCCCGAACTGCTCGGCACCGAGGCCGCCCAGCGCGTGGCGAGCCGCGTCCAGACCTTCACCGGGGCCCTCACCGATCTCGCCGACCAGGACTGGAGCCCGCCGCCGCTGCCCGAGAACGTCGTCCTCCAGACCCACTGCCACGAGTACGCCACCTTCAAGGGCCGCCGCCCCGCCGACCTGCTGCGCCGGCTCGGCGTACGCGGCGTCGACGAGGCCGAGGGCTGCTGCGGACTCGCCGGGAACTTCGGCTTCGAGGCAGAGCACTACGAAACCTCGATGGCCGTCGCCGATCTCGCCCTCAAACCCCGCATCGACCACCTCGACGGACGCACCGTCGTGGCCGACGGCTTCAGCTGCGCCACCCAGATCGACCACCTCGCCGACGGCCGGGACATCCGCGCCCTGCACCTCGCGGAACTCCTCGACCCCGCCGCCGATCAAACAGGAGAGACATCATGACCGACGTACTGAACCAGTTGTTCATCGGCGGTGCCTGGGTGGACGCCGCGGACGGCGCCACCATGCCCGTCGACGACCCCGCGACCGGCGAGATCCTCTGCCACGTCGCCGACGCCGGTCCGAAGGACGCCAAGCTCGCTGAGGAAGCGGCCGTTCAGGCCCAGCAGGATTGGGCACGCACCGCGCCCCGGGCCCGCAGCGAGATCCTGCGCCGCGCCTACGAGCTCATCCTCGAGCGCACGGACGAACTCGCCCACCTGATGACGTCCGAGATGGGCAAGCCGCTCGCCGAGGCCAGGGGAGAGGTGGCGTACGCCGCCGAGTTCTTCCGCTGGTTCTCCGAGGAGGCCGTCCGCATCGACGGCGGGTGCGGCACGCTGCCCGACGGGCGCAACCGCATGCTGCTCTCCCGCCGCCCGGTCGGGCCCTGCCTGCTGATCACGCCGTGGAACTTCCCGCTGGCCATGGGCACCCGCAAGATCGGCCCGGCCATCGCGGCGGGCTGCACGATGATCCTCAAGCCGGCCCCGCAGACCCCGCTCTCCAGCCTCGCCCTGGCCGGCATCCTCAAGGAGGCCGGCCTGCCGGACGGCGTGCTGAACGTCGTCACCACTTCCCGCGCCGGAGAGGTGTGCGAGCCGCTGCTGCGCGGCGGCCGGATCCGCAAGCTCTCCTTCACCGGCTCCACCGGCGTCGGCCGCATCCTGCTCGCCCAGTGCGCCGACACGGTCGTCCGCACCTCGATGGAGCTGGGCGGCAACGCCCCGTTCATCGTCTTCGACGACGCCGACCTGGACGTGGCCGTGGACGGCGCGATGGTCGCCAAGATGCGCAACATGGGCGAGGCGTGCACCGCCGCGAACCGTTTCTTCGTCCACCGGTCGGTCGCGGACGAGTTCGGCCGGCGGCTCGCCGAGCGGATGCGCGCGCTCGTGGTCGGTCCCGGTACCCGGGACGGTGTCGACGTCGGCCCGCTGATCGACAGGACCGGACGCGGCAAGGTCGAGGAACTCGTCGCCGACGCGGTGGAGCGCGGCGCCCGGGTCCTCGTCGGCGGCCGTACGCCGGAAGGGCCGGGCTGCTTCTACCCGCCGACCGTGCTCACCGATGTATCCCCCGAGAGCCGCCTGATGGACACGGAGATCTTCGGCCCCGTGGCCGCGATCCTCACCTTCGACGACGAGGACGAGGTGCTGCGCCGGGCCAACGACACGCCCTGGGGTCTGGTCGGTTACGTCTTCACCCAGGGGCTGGACCGCGGGCTGCGTGTCAGCGAGGGGCTGGAGGTGGGCATGGTGGGCCTGAACACCGGCCTCGTCTCCAACCCGGCCGCGCCGTTCGGCGGGGTCAAGCAGTCCGGCCTCGGCCGTGAGGGCGGCCAGGTCGGTATCGATGAGTTCCTGGAGTACCAGTACGTCGCGGTGCCTGTGCGATGACCGTGTTCCTGCCCTGAGACACGCCCCGTCGCGCACCGGGCGGGCAGCCCCCGCGTGCGGTCCCCCCGGCCGCACGCGGGTCGCCCCGTGCCCGGCCTCCCCCTCCCCCCCCCGGCCGGGCACGGGGCATTACCGGCTCGCCGGGGTACGGATCGACTACGTGGGGGGCGGCATGGTCGGCTTCTCCTGGGACCGGCTGCCGCACGCGGCAGAAGGTCCCCGTCCCGTTCTACAACGGCACTCCCTGGTTCCTGCCTTTCGACGGCGCGTACTACAAGGTCGCCGAGATGATGGACGGCCGCCCGGAGGCCAACCCCTTGTGCGGCCTCGGCTTCGAACGAAGGACCGTCTGCGCTGAGCCGGCTCCGACCCCGGCGATCCGATGACCCGTCAGTAGGTCATCGGTCACGGGCTCTTGACTCGTGACGCGGCAGTGGCCATCCTCGTCGGATCCTTGGATGAGGTCATGACAACCCGGCCCTCGGTCCCGGGCCTTCGGGGCACCGGGCGGCCGGTACGTCGACCCCGCCACCCCCCCCGACCGAGGACGTGGGCCGTGACCAGTGCAGGACGCCCGTACCGCCGACGCAAGAACGTCACCGTTGTGTCGCTCCTCCTGCTCGTGCTGGCCGTCGCGCTGGGCCCGACGCCGAGTTCGGCGGCCGGAACCGACTGGTGGAACCCGACGGCGCGACCCGCGCCGGACTCCCGGATCAACGTCACGGGCGAGCCCTTCACCGGCACCGACGCCAAGGGCGAAGTCCGCGGATTCGTCGACGCGCACGACCACATCTTCGCCAACGAGGGCTTCGGTGGCCGTCTGGTCTGCGGAAAGCCGTTCTCCGAGCAGGGTGTCGCCGACGCGCTCAAGGACTGCCCCGAGCACTACCCGGACGGCTCGCTCGCGATCTTCGACTTCATCACCAACGGGGGCGACGGCAAACACGACCCGGTCGGCTGGCCCACCTTCAAGGACTGGCCGGCCCACGACTCGCTGACCCACCAGCAGAATTACTACGCCTGGGTGGAGCGGGCCTGGCGCGGCGGTCAGCGGGTCCTGGTCAACGACCTCGTCACCAATGGCGTCATCTGCTCCGTGTACTTCTTCAAGGACCGCGGCTGCGACGAGATGACGTCCATCCGGCTCCAGGCCAAACTGACGTACGACATGCAGTCCTTCGTGGACAAGATGTACGGCGGGCCGGGCAAGGGCTGGTTCCGGATCGTCACCGACAGCGCGCAGGCCCGTGAGGTGATCGAGCAGGGCAAGCTGGCGGTCGTCCTCGGCGTCGAGACCTCCGAGCCCTTCGGCTGCAAGCAGATCCTCGACATCCCCCAATGCAGCAGGGCCGACATCGACAAGGGCCTGGACGAGTTGTACGCGCTGGGCGTGCGCAGCATGTTCCTGTGCCACAAGTTCGACAACGCGCTGTGCGGTGTCCGTTTCGACTCGGGCGCGCTCGGAACGGCCATCAACGTCGGGCAGTTCCTGTCGACGGGCACCTTCTGGAAGACGGAGACGTGCAAGGGCCCGCAACACGACAACCCCATCGGCAACGCGACGGCGGCCGCGGCCGAGAAGAAGCTACCGGCGGGTGTGCGGGTTCCCTCGTACAAGGCGGACGCCCAGTGCAACGTCCGAGGACTCACCGGACTCGGCGAGTACGCCGTCCGCGGCATGATGCAACGCGGGATGATGCTGGAGATCGACCACATGAGCGTCAAGGCCACCGGCCGGGTGCTCGACATCTTCGAGGCCGAGTCCTACCCGGGCGTGCTCTCCTCGCACAGCTGGATGGACCTGAACTGGACCGAACGGGTGTACCGCCTGGGCGGGTTCATCGCCCAGTACATGCACGGCTCCGAGGGCTTCGTCGCGGAGGCGAAGCGCACGGAGGCCCTGCGCGACAAGTACGGCGTGGGCTACGGCTACGGCACCGACATGAACGGCGTCGGCGGCTGGCCGGCCCCCCGTGGTGCGGACGCCCCGAACAGGGTCACCTACCCCTTCAAGAGCGTCGACGGCGGCTCCGTCATCGACCGGCAGACCACCGGCGAGCGCACCTGGGACCTGAACACCGACGGCGCCGCCCACTACGGCCTCGTCCCGGACTGGATCGAGGACATCCGCCGGGTCGGCGGCCAGGACGTGGTGGAGGACCTGTTCCGCGGCGCCGAGTCCTACCTCGACACGTGGGGAGCCACCGAGAAGCCCTAGTAGTGCTTCGTTACGTCGGGTGATCTCGCCTGGTAGTGGGCATCTGACTGGCATGAGGCTGGGGGAAGTGGAACGGCTCCGGGGTGAGTTATCGGAGTTCGTTGCCGATGTGTTCGCTTCGGTCCCGCGGCGGGATCAGCGGCGGGCGGGCGGGACGGCGTCGGTGGGGGTGGCCCGGCAGTACTGCGGAGCGTTGGGCAAGCGGGCCGACTGCCAGGTTGCGGTCAGTGTGCACGCGGCCACCGACACCGCGTCCTGCCCGCTGGAGTGGGAGTTGTTCCTGCCCCGGGAATGGGCGGACGATGACTGGCGACGGCAGCGGGCCGGGGTGCCCGAGGAGGTCGGGCATGTCTCCAAGACCGGCCTGGCACTGGGACTGCTGGGCCGGCTGGCCGGCCAGGGGCTGGCAGTGCCGGTGATCGTGGCCGATGCCGGTTACGGCCGCAGCGTCTCCTTCCGGCTCGCACTGGAAGAACGCGGCTGGTCATACGTGATGGCGGTCGACTCCAAGGAGATTGCCCGCCCGGCCGCGGCAAAGCCGTGGCAGCCCGAGTACGGCGGGCTGGGGCCACCCACCCTGCCCCGCTACCGCGAGGCTGCCAAGCCACTGACCGCGTTTGTCGACTCTGACACCCGCTTCGATTCGGTCACTTGGCGGCAGGGCAGCAAAGGCACGATGACCTCGCGATTCGCCGTGCTCGAGGTGCGGCCCTCGGGCAAGGAAGCCACCCGAACCGCTCAGGAAGCGGCCGGCGGACGCAGCCGCTGGAACGGGGTGCTGCCGCTGCGGACCCTGCTGATCGAGCAGCCCGCAGAAGCGGCCGAGCCGACCGGCTACTGGGTGACCAACCTGCCTGTCACCACCCCGGTCGCCGACCTGGTGCGGTGGGCGAAGATGCGCTGGCGCATCGAGCACGACTACCGCGAGCTCAAGCACGGCCTGGGCCTGGACCACTTCGAGGGCCGCACCTGGCGCGGCTGGCACCACCACGTCACCCTCGTCACCGCCGCCCAGGCCTTCCTCACCCTTCGGCGGCTCGACCCAAAAGCCCCGATGCCGGCCTGACCCTCTACCAGGTCCTCGACGTCCTTCAGGACCTGCTGAGGTGCTGGACCGGCACCTGCACCACCTGCGGCCGCCCCCTGCCGACCGGAAGAACCAGAACCTAACGAAGCACTACTAGTCCCGGAGCGATCTGCAACGGCTGAGTTCGGTCACCGATGAAGACATGAATCAGTCTTCATGTGTTCCTGTATGGTGGGGAGGCATGCCCCCGCCCGAAGGACTCTTCTGATGACCTCCACCCTCACGCCGCAGCCGGTCGACCGGGCGGAGCCCGCGCGCACCGGGACCGTGCCCCGGCGGCGTACCCGTGTCCTCGCGCTCCCCGAGGCGCGCTGGGCCGCGGCGGCCACCGTCCTCTTCCTCCTCGCGCTGCCCTTGCAGCTGACCGGCGCCCCGGCCTGGACCTGGGGCCCGCTCTACGCCCTGTCGTACGTCACGGGCGGCTGGGAGCCGGGCTGGGAAGGGCTCAAGGCGCTCAAGGAGCGCACCCTCGACGTCGACCTGCTCATGGTCGTCGCCGCCCTGGGGGCGGCCTCGATCGGGCAGGTCATGGACGGCGCCCTGCTCATCGTCATCTTCGCCACCTCCGGCGCGCTGGAGGCGTTGGCCACCGCCCGCACCGCCGACTCCGTCCGCGGCCTGCTCGATCTCGCCCCCGCCACGGCCACCCGGCTGACTCCGGACGGCGGCGAACAGACCGTGTCCGTCGAGGAGCTGGCGGTCGGCGACACCGTCCTCGTCCGCCCCGGTGAGCGCGTCGGCGCCGACGGCCGAGTGCTGGACGGGGCGAGCGACGTGGACCAGGCGACCATCACCGGCGAGCCGCTCCCCGCGGCGAAGGAGCCGGGCGACGAGGTCTTCGCGGGCACCCTCAACGGCACCGGCGCCCTGCGGATCAGGGTCGAGCGCGACGCGTCCGACTCGGTGATCGCCCGGATCGTCCGGATGGTGGAGGAAGCGTCCGAGACGAAGGCGCCCACCCAGCTGTTCATCGAGAAGGTCGAACAGCGTTACTCGCTGGGCATGGTGGCCGCGACCCTGGCCGTCTTCCTGGTGCCCCTCGCCTTCGGCGAGCAGCTCACCGACGCGCTGCTGCGCGCCATGACGTTCATGATCGTGGCATCGCCGTGCGCGGTCGTACTGGCGACCATGCCGCCCCTGCTGTCGGCCATCGCCAACGCCGGACGGCACGGCGTGCTGGTGAAGTCGGCCGTGGTGATGGAGCGGCTCGGCCAGATCGACGCGGTCGCGCTGGACAAGACCGGCACGCTGACCGAGGGCAGCCCGCGCGTCACCGATGTCCGGCCGCTGCCGGAATCGGGCCTGGACGAAGGGGAGTTGCTGGCGCTGGCGGCAGCCGCCGAGCGGCCCAGTGAGCATCCGCTGGCCCGCGCGGTCGTGGACGCGGCCCGTGAGCGCGGTCTCGGCCTTTCCGACGCGGAGGACTTCACCTCCGCGCCCGGCGTGGGAGTGACCGCCGTCGTGAGCGGCCGTGCGGTCGCCGTCGGCGCCCCGGCCCGTCTCCTGGACGGCACGGGCAGCACGGTCGCCGCCGTCGCCGGGGAACTGGAGGAGTCCGGCCGTACCGCCGTCCTCGTCCTCGTCGACGGCGCCCCCGCCGGACTGCTCGGCATCGCCGACCGGCTGCGCCCGGACGCCGCCGCCACCGTCGCCGCGCTCACCACCCTCACCGGCACCGCCCCGACGCTCCTCACCGGCGACAACCCCCGGGCCGCCGCACACCTCGCCGCCGAGGCCGGCATCGACGACGTGCGTGCCGGGCTGCTGCCGCAGGACAAGCTGACGGCGGTTCAGGAGATGGAGCGCGCGGGCCGCAAGGTGCTGGTCGTCGGGGACGGCGTCAACGACGCACCCGCCCTGGCCGCCGCCCACACCGGCATCGCCATGGGCCGGGCGGGCTCCGACCTCGCCCTGGAGACCGCCGACGCCGTGATCGTGCGCGACGAACTCGCGGCGGTCCCCGCAACCGTCGCCCTCTCGCGCCGCGCGCGCAGGCTGGTCGTGCAGAACCTCGTCATCGCCGGGGTGTTCATCGCCGGCCTGGTCGTCTGGGACCTGGCCGGGAACCTGCCGCTGCCGCTGGGCGTCGCGGGTCACGAGGGCTCCACGGTCCTGGTCGGTCTGAACGGCCTGCGTCTGCTGCGGGAGACGGCCTGGCAGCGGGCCTCCGCCGAGGGGAGCGACTGACGAACGCCGTCAGCCCACCGGCGGCGGGCCGGTGCTGGCCCGCACCACGAGATCCACGGGGACGAGCGTGTCGACGCGAGGCCGTTCCCCGGGACCGTCGATGCGGTCCAGGAGGAGCCGCAGGGAACGGGTGCCGATCTCGGCGAAGTCCGTGCGGACGGTGGTCAGCGGCGGCAGGAGATGGGCGGCCTCGGGGATGTCGTCGTAGCCGACGACGCTGACGTCCCCCGGGACGGAGCGCCCGGACTCATGCAGGGCGTGCAGCAGACCCAGGGCCATCTGGTCGTTCGAGGCGAACACCGCCGTCACCTCGGTACGCCGGGCCAGCCGACGGCCCAGGTCGTAACCGGAGCCGGCGCTCCAGTCCCCGACGAGGGGGGCCGGGACATCGGCACCGGCCGCCTGGAGCGACGCCTGCCAGCTCGCCAGCCGGTGGTCGGCGGAGGTCCAGCCGGCCGGGCCCGCGATGTGCCAGACGGTGGCGTGCCCGAGGCCGAGCAGGTGCTCGGTGGCCTTGCGGGCACCGGTGCGGGAATCGCCGGTGACCGGGGGCGTGCTGTCGTCGAGGGCGCTCTCCAGCACCACCAGGGGAGTTCCGAGGTCGGTCTCCGCCAGGGCCAGGCCCACCCACTGCTGCGGGGCGATGGCGATCACGCCGTCCGCGCCCTCGGCCGACAGCCGGTTCACGGCCTCGACGACGGTGTCGTGATCGGCCGTGTCGAGCGCGATCGAGCTCACCAGGTAACCGGCCTCCTGAGCTGCGGTGTTGATGGCGGTCAGGATGGAGGCGGGCCCGTACCTGGCGGCGTCGAAGGAGATGACCCCGAGCATCCGGGTCCGGCCGCTGGCCAGCGACCGCGCGCTGCGGCTGGGCCGGTAGCCGAGCGTGCGCATGGCGTCCAGGACCGCCTCGCGCGTCTCCGCACGGACGGCCGGATGGTCGTTGAGCACCCGGGAGACGGTCTGCTTGGAGACGCCGGCCAGCCGGGCCACGTCGGCCATCACCGGCCGCGCCCCCGCGAAGTTGCGCCTGCTGCGGCCCCTGGGCACAGGGCTGTCGGTGGCGCTCGGTGTCATGACGGGTGTTTCCTCGACGTCGGTTACGGCGGTCCTGACCCCGCCCGGCAGGAGCACAGCATAGGCCGGGCGGGGCCCGCGGGGTTTCTCAGCCGGCCCGCACCGTCCACGAGCGCGAGACCACCCACTCGGCGTGCTGCACACCCGCCGCACGCCACGCTTCGCCCACCTGTCCGGGCACATGGACCCGGGCATCCGCCGCCAACGGCAGCACCTTCAGTCGCAGGCCCTCCGTTCTCAGTGCCTCGACCGGCAGCCGGTCCAGGCCGATGTCCCAGACCCGGCCCGAGTAGAACTGGTCGGCGACCAGGACGTCCCCCACGTACGCCCGGGCCAGGTCACCCGTCCAGCGCAGCCGCAGCAGGACACCGGCGGGCGTCCGCAGCAGGTCCTCCGGTACGTCGACGCGGTACTCGGCGGCCACCGTCTCCACGTACTTGTCCGCCGGGACGCTCGCCCGGCCCTGCACGCCGGTCACCGGCTCGGGCGCCGGGCCTGCGGGCCTGACCAGGGTGACGGGCACCGCACTGTCCGGGAGGGGCGCGGCCTCGATCGTGTAGCGGGTGAACACGCCGTCCGCCTCCTCCCGCACCCGTGTCCCCGCCACCACCACCTGGGCGGAATCCGGCGCGGGCAGCACCGCGAACGACGGCTCGGCGGCCGGACTGTGCAGCCGTACTTCGTCACCGTCGAAGACGACAGCGTCCCCGGACAGCACCAGCCGCTCGGCTCCCCACGCGTCACCCCGGTAGACGGTGCGGGCCGTCGCCGGATCCAGGACCAGCAGCCCGACGCGTGAACCGTCGGCGGCGTCCACCTCGACCAGGGCGTCGGTGCCGGGCCGCACTCCGCTGACCACGATCCGGCCGGCGACCGGCGTGGCCTCCCCGGACGGTGTCGCGACAGACGAGACCGTGTCCGCGTCCAGGACGAGTTCGGGTGCGATGCCGTCGGTCGCGGCCAGCACCAGGACCGTACGGCCGCCCGCCTCGACGGTGCACACCGGCTGAGAGGTCGCCCACTCCAGCCGCAGCCCGGCCACGTCCAGCCGCAGCGGCCAGCAGAAGCAGGCGCCGGAGGGCACCGTGACGGGAGCGCTCGGCAGCGTGAGCGCGGGTGCGTCCGGGAAGTCGACCGTGAAGGCCGTGTCCGCGTGGTCGGGCAGCGGATCGTGCGGCTGGTGGTTGGTCACGAACAGGAAGCCCGACGTGCCGTCGGTACGGACGGCCCAGCGCAGCGTGTCCCGGTCGTGCTGCCCGGCCGGCCGCCGCTCGGGCAGCACGGACTCCATGGGGGCGATCCGGTGCCCGAAGCACTCCAGCAGCAGGTGCTGGAGCCGCAGTTCGTGGTACGAGGGCCGCACCTGGCCGTACTCGCCGAGCGGGGCCTGGAAGTCGTAGGTCAGGACCGGCAGGTCGTTGGGGTAGCCGGTGGCGTGCGACTCCTGAAGGTCCGTCAGCTCACCGTGCGGGTTGGTGCCGCCGTGGAACATGTAGTAGCCCTGCCACACCGAGCCGCAGCCGATCTTGGTGAGCCCCAGGGCGGCCACGTCGGCGGCTTCCACCCGGGGCCGCCGGTGGTAGGCCACCGCCATGCCGCCGCCCAGCTCGCAGGTGGCCCAGGGGAATCGGTTCGCCGGTACCGGGTCGGTGCCGCGTACGGTCATGGGCCGCAGGTCGGCGCCGATGCCCTCGTCGTCGCGCTCGTGGGTGAAGAAGAAGTGCTTTCGGCAGGTGTCGGGCCAGCCGCCGTCCGCCTCTGTCCAGAACGCCTCCGGGTAGCCGCCGTACAGCGGCAGCAGTTCGTCACCCGGGAGCTGGACCCCGCCCCAGGCGGTCGACGTCCACAGCGGCGCGCTCAGCCCGGCCTCCTGGGCCAGGCGCTTCAGGGTGCGCAGATGGCCGGGCTGGTCGTAGAGCTCGTTCTCGATCTGGATCGCGACGATCGGGCCGCCGTGCGCCCGGTCCAGGCCGCGCAACTGCCCGGCGATCTCCGTGAACCAGTTGCGTACGGGCTCCAGATAGGCCGGATCGTCGGTGCGCGGCATGCCGGCGCGGGCGAGCAGCCAGTCGGGCAGGCCGCCGTTGCGCACCTCCGCGTGACACCACGGGCCGATCCGCGGGATGAAGTCCAGGCCGTGGCGGGCACACAGCTCGGCGAAGCGGCGCAGGTCGCGGTCACCGTCGAAGCGGATCCGCCCCTCGATCTCCTCGTGGTGGATCCAGATGACGTAGGAGGCGACGGCACTCACCCCGCCCGCCTTCATCTTCAGCAGCTCCTCCTCCCACTCCCGGGCCGGGTAGCGGGAGTAGTGGAACTCGCCGGAGACCGGGAACCAGGGGCGGCCGCCACGGGTGAGCCAGCGGCCGGTGACCTCGATCGGATCGGGCACGCCCGGCGCGTCCGCGAAGGGCAGGTGGCCGGTCGGCGGGGGAGCGGAGGGCGCGGGAACGCGCAGCCGGTGCGGGGTCACCAGGTGTTCTCCGGGCCGAGGTCGGGCGTGTCGGTGAGCTGGGCGCGGGTGGTGGCGGTGCCGTGCAGTTCCAGCAGGACCAGCTCGTTGGTGCCCGGCCGCAGCACCGGCGCAGGGACGTAGAGCGTGTGCTGCGGGCCGCGGTTCCAGTAGCGGCCCAGGTGGAAGCCGTTGACCCAGGCCTGTCCCTTCGTCCAGCCGGGCAGGGAGAGGAAGGCGTCGGCGGGTGTGTCCACCTCGAAGGTGCCGCGGTGGAAGGCGGGCACCGTGACCGCCGCCCCGTCGCCCGGGGTGAACGGCACCGCGTCCAGGCCGTCCAGGGGCAGCGCGTGGCAGTCCCAGCCGCGCAGGGGCGTGCCGTTGAAGGAGACGGGCCCGAGCAGGCCCTTCGGGGCGCCGATGCGGGGCCCGTAGTTGACGCCGCCCATGTTCTCGACGAGTACCTCCAGCCTGGCTCCCGGGTGCGGGACACGCACCGGCAGCGTCTCGTCGTGGCGTTCACGCTCCAGGACACCGACGGGTGCGCCGTCGACGAACACCTGGGCACGGTCGCCGACACCGCCGGCGAAGTGCAGCAGGCCGTCACCGGAGGCGGGCAGGACGGTGCGGTAGAGCGCGTAGCCGGTGTGCTGCCCGAGCTCGGCCATGGTCACCGGGTCGTCGGTGCGGACGGGAGCGGTGAGCAGGTCGGCGAGGGGAAGCAGAGGTGCCCGGCCGCCCAACTCGACGCCGGTCGGCGGCAGTTTGGGACCGGGTGCAGGGACGGGCTCGTCGGGGACGCCGGCATGGCGGGCGATGACCTCGCGGAAGGCGTGGTACTTCGGGCCCGGGTCGCCGCACTCGGTGAGCGCGGCGTCGTAGTCGTACGACGTGACGGTGGGCTCGTAGGCGTGCTTGTGGTTGGCGCCGTTGGTGAAGCCGAAGTTGGTGCCGCCGTGGAACATGTAGATGTTGACGGACGCCCCGGCGGACAGCAGCTGGTCCAGATCGGCGGCGGCGTCGGCCGCGTCCCGTACGTGGTGCGGCCCGCCCCAGTGGTCGAACCAGCCGATCCAGAACTCCGCGCAGAACAGCGGGCCTTCGGTCTGGTACTCGCGCAGCCGCCCGAGGCTCTGCTCGACCCGGCTGCCGAAGGTGCCGGCGGACAGCACGCCCGGCAGGCTCCCGGCGGCCAGGTGCTCGGGGTCGGCCTGGTCGCAGGTGAACAGCAGCTCCTCGACGCCCCGGGAGCGGAACGCGTCGGCCAGGTGCTTCAGGTACGCGCTGTCGTCGCCGTAGGCCCCGTACTCGTTCTCCACCTGCACGGCGATGACCGGACCTCCGGCCGCGGCCAGGTGCGGCCGGAGCGCGGGCAGCAGCAGGTCCAGGTAGCGGTCGACGGCCCCGGTGAAACGCGGATCGCTGGACCGCAGCCGGATGTCCGGGTCGGAGGTCAGCCAGTCGGGCAGGCCGCCGCCGTCCCACTCGGCACAGATGAACGGGCCGGGACGCAGCAGCACGTGCAGCCCCTCGTCCTGGGCGAGCTGGAGGAACCGGGGCAGGTCGAGGAAGCCGTCGAGCACGAGCGGGCCCTCGGGATCGGGCTGGTGGTGGTTCCACGGGAGGTACGTCTCCACCGTGTTGAGGCCCATCAGCCGCGCCTTGCGCAGCCGGTCGGACCACAGGCCGGGGTGGACACGGAAGTAGTGCAGCGCACCGGAGATGATCCGGAACGGCTCGCCGTGCAGCAGGAAGCCGTGGGACGTCGTCGTCAGGGCGGGCATGCGGAAGCTTCCCTTCGGGATACGGGCGGAAGTCGATGGGAGTCGATGGGAGCAGTCAGTGAGAGCGGGTGACACGGATCAGCCAGAGCGTGGCGCCCAGGCACAGCGCGGAGACACCGCACAGCAGCAGCGGCACCGCGCGGACCCCCGACCACTCGATGGCCTTGCCCAGCGCCGGCCCGGCGGCGACACCGCCGATCATGGACGCCGCGATGACCAGGGCGCCGGCTCTCCGGGCCCGCGGGGCGGCCCGGTTCAGCCAGGGCAGCCCGGTCGGGAAGATCGGCGCGATGAACAGACCGACACCGGCGTACGCGTACGGCGCCAGCGCCGGCACGGACGCGGCCAGCAGACACACCGTCATACCCGCGCAGGAGACGACGATGATCGTCTGGGCGGAGAAACGCAGCGCGAGCGGCGCGACCAGGAAGCGGCCCACGGTCATCATCAGCCAGTACACGGAGGTGGCGGTGGCGGCGACGCCCGCGCCGTAGCCGGCGGTCTCCAGGTGCGTGGGTTCCCAGCCGCCGACACCGGCCTCGATGCCGACGTGCAGGACGTAGAGCGTGACGAAGACGGCGAGCACCGAGGCGAGGCTCCGCCGGAGGACCGCGCCACCGCTCGCGTCGTCACCGGCCGGGACGGGCGCGTCGTTCCGTACTCCCTTCAGACACAGCAGCAACGGCAGGTTGGCGAGGGCGAAACCGAGAAAGACGGCCGGGTAGTGCTCGGAGCCGACCACGCCGATCAGGGCGGGGCTGAGGATGGCGCCGATGCCGAAGTGGGCGTGGAGGATGTTCAGCATCGCGGTCGAACGGTGGCCGAAGCCCACGGCGAACAGCTGGTTGAGTCCGTAGTCGATGCCGCCGAAACCGAGTCCGGCGAGCAGGGCCGCCGCCAGAGCGGTGGGCCAGCCGGGCGCCAGTGCGAAGCCCGCCGCGCCGACCGCCATCAGCAGGTAGGAGCTGCCGAGGATGTACCGGTTGCCGACCCGCCCGTAGAGCCGGTCGAACAACAGCACACCGGCCACGCCACCGACGAAGTGGGCACTGAGCCCCAGCCCGGCGGCGGACGGCGAGAGCCCGAACTCCGCGCGGAAGCCGGGGATCGCGGGCCCGTACAGGGCCTGCAACGCACCCATGAGCACGAAGCCCACACAGGAGGCGACCACGGCGGAGCGGCTGAAGACCGGGGCCGGAGTGGAGGAGAGGGGGGTTGCGCGCTGTGCGGTGGGCTGGTCGTTCACGCGGACTCCGAGGGAGGGCCTGCCGGGTGGGGCGGGCGAGGACATGTCGCGTACGGCTCGCAGCAAGGGCGGGCGATGGTGATGTTACCGGTAACATCAGGTTCGCGGACACCCTTTGACGGCGTGAATGAGAAGCCGCGCGGACTCCGCGCTGCCGCGCCCCCTGCAGTAATCGCGTGGTCAAGCCCGTACGGCGGCTGATCTAATGCGCGCGTGGGCGCCTGCGCCCTCGGGTCGGCACAACGGACGGAAGGACACCCTCGGCATGGCCGTCATCCACCGCACCACGGTCGAACCGACCAAGCTGGAACTGCTCACCTCCTGGCTGCCGTCCCGTCCGTGGTACCGCGGTGGCGCGGCCGGACCGCAGCTGGCCAAGGCCGGCGGGTTCCGGCTGGACGACCCGCAGGGGGAGGTCGGGATCGAGTTCATCGTCGTCACCGACACCTCCGGCCCGCACGCCGTCACCTACCTGGTGCCGCTCACCTATCGCGGCGCCGCGCTCGACGGGGCGGAGCATGCCCTCGTGGGCACCATGGAGCACGGCGTGCTCGGGCGGCGCTGGGCCTACGACGGTTGCCACGACCCCGTTCTGGTCGCCCAGTTGGCTGCCTTGATCGAGGGCCGGGCGCAGGCCCAGGACCAGAACATCAGCGATGTCCCCGACCGGGAGGTCGTCGTCTCACGCACCGGCGAAGGCTCCCTCCCCACGGACTTCGTCGCCACCGACGACCAGGACGGCACCCGGCTGACCGCGCCGCACGGCCCGACCCTCCATCTGCACCGGGTCCTGCGACCTGCCCCGGACGGCCCGCTTCCGCTCTCCCGGGGAGCGACCGGCCAGGTCACCGGCCCCTGGCAGCTCCCGGACGGCACTCGTGCCCGCGGGGTCTTCGCCGTTCTGCACAACGGCCCGCGGATCTAGTGCGCGGGGGAGAGGAGCCAGGCGGCGATGCAGACGTCCGAGGTCCGGCGTGCGGTGGACACGGCCATCTCGACCGCATCTTCACTTGGCCTGACAGCCGACGACGCGATCGTTCTTCATGACTCGAACAAGCTCACTCTGCGTCTGCTGCCGTGCGACGTCCTGGCCCGGGTGGCACCCGTAGCGCAGCAGGTCGCACAGTTCGAAGTCGAGCTCGCCCAGCGGCTCGCCGCATCCGGCTGCCCGGTGGCTGCTCTCGAGCCTCGAGTGGAGCCACGCGTTCATGAGCGTGATGGCTTCGCGGTCACGCTGTGGACCTACTACGAACCCGTGACACCTCGAGAGGTCTCACCGGCCGACTACGCCACTGCGCTCGACCTGCTGCATGCCGGCATGCGCACAGTCGATGTCCCGACGCCGCACTTCACGGATCGAGTCGAGCAGGCTCAGCGACTCGTGGCGAACCGCGAGCGCACTCCGGCGCTGGCCGACGCGGACCGGGAGTTGCTCGGCGACACGCTGCGAAGCCTGAGGCGAGTGATCGTCGAGCGCGGCGGCGCCGAGCAGCTGCTGCACGGCGAGCCGCACCCGGGCAACCTGCTCGCCACGCAGAACGGACTGCTGTTCATCGACCTGGAGACGTGTTGCCGTGGGCCCGTCGAATTCGACCTCGCCCATGCGCCCGATGAAGTCGGCGAGCACTATCCGGGTGTCGATCAGGACATGCTGCGCGCGTGCCGGATCCTCGTGCTGGCGATGATCACCACGTGGCGCTGGGACCGAGACGATCAACTCCCCGACGGCCGCAGGCTGGCCGGGGAGTGGCTCGGCCGGATCCGGGCGGCACTCGACCGCAACGGCCTGGATTCCCATGGCTGATCGCGGACCTGGGAGGCACACGCACGCTCACACGCACCCGTCCAGGAAGGCAAAGCCGTGGCCATCGAACCCCCGCAGCGCATCGCCCTCCTCGGAGGCGGCTTCTCCACCGACGACGACGGCCTCCTCGACGACTGGGTACTGGCCCGGGCACGCGTGCCCCGCCCCAAGGTGTGCTTCGTACCCACGGCCAGCGGTGACGCGCCGGCCTACATAGAACAGTTCCGTACGGCGTACGGGAACCGCCCCGCCTGCGAACCCTCCGTCCTGCACCTGTTCCGCCGCGACCTGGACGACGACGCACTGCGCTCCTTCCTGCTCGCCCAGGACGTCATCTACGTGGGCGGTGGCAACACGGCCAACCTCCTGGCGGTATGGCGCACCCACGGAGTGGACCGGCTGCTGCGGGAGGCCTACAGCCACGGCACGCTCCTGTGCGGAATCAGTGCCGGTGCCAACTGCTGGGCCGAGGGCTCGCACACCGACTCCTTCGGGCCGTTGACGCATCTCCCCGACGGCCTGGGGCTGGTCCCCGGCTCCGTCTGTCCGCACTACGACAGTGAACCGGGCCGTCGGCCCTCCTACCGCGCGGCCGTGGCGGCGGGGCGGTTGCCGTCAGGGTGGGCGGTGGAGGACGGGGCCGCGGCACTGTTCACGGACGGTGTGCTGACGGAGGCCGTCACCCGGGCGCGGGGAGCAGGGGTGTACCGGGTGGAGCCGGACGGGGGTGGTGTGAGGGAGCGTGCGCTGCCCTGTCGGCTGCTCGGGAATTGATCTCACCCCCCGGATTCCCCGAACCTCGTCCCACAGATTTCCTGAACCTCATCCCACACATCCCCGAACCTCGGAGATCGAGCAGGATTGCCCCGGGCACGATCGGGTACGCGAGCAGCACCGCGTCCGGGGCGGATCTTGCCCCGGGCGGGCCGCACGACCGCCGCTACCAGGGAATCTGCCATGGAGACACCCGCAAACGACCCCACGCCCACGCCCGCCCAGCGGGCTCTGGACGTCCTCACCGAGAACACCGAGGACGCGGCGGCTCTGGACGCGCTCGCCAACAGCGACGTGCTCATCCCCGTGCCCGACGACGCGAACGACGCCGACGCCGCCAACCCCTCGGCGGTGGCACTGCCGGTGCTGGAGCAGCCGGGCGGCGAGCCGGTGGTGCCCGTGTTCACCTCCGAGGTGGAGATGGCCGGGCTGCTGCCGTTCGTCTCCCGCTACCGTCTGGTGCCGCTCGGCGCCCTGGCCGCCCAGTGGCCGGCCGACGACCTGTCGCTGACCATAGACGGCAGCTCGGAGCACCGCCTGACGCTCACCTCGGAGGGAGTACGCACCCTGCTGGCACGTCCGTAGGACGTAACCGGGCCGGGCCCGGGCCGGGCGGTCTACGCACCCAGTGTCCGGGCCAGCGCGGCCCGCTGCAGCGGCAGTACCCGCGCGTGCAGGTCACGGCCCTTGGAGGAAAGGGCCACCCACACGCCGCGCCGGTCCTCCATGCACACCGAACGCGTCACCAGCCCGTCCTTCTCCAGCCGGGCGATGAGCCGGGACAGCGCGCTCTGGCTGAGATGGACCCGCCCGACCAGGTTCTGCACCCGGCACTGCTCGCCCTCCTCGGGCGCCGCCGTGGCGAGGAGGTCCAGGACCTCGAAGTCGGACGCGCCGAGGCCGTGCGGGTGCAGCACACGGTCGATCTCGCACATCGTGCGCGCGTGCGCCGACAGGATGTCCCGCCACCGTTCCTCGAGCCGCCCACCAGCCGTTTTCGACGCCATATGTGAACGGTAACACCGGCGCGGCATTCAATGACCGTGCATGCAATGCACGCGGCTCAGACCCTGGCAGGACGGCGGAGAGCCTACGTCGACTCCCGTTTGACCAGCTCCGTCGGCAGGATCACCGCCGCCGGGTCCTCGCCCCCGATCTGCGCGAGCAGCACCCGTACCATCTCGGCGCTGATGCGGTCCCACGGCTGCCGGATGGTCGTGAGCTCGGGGCTGGAGGCCAGGGCGGCCGGGGAGTCGTCGAAGCCGCCGACCGCGACGTCCTGCGGCACGCGCCGCCCCGCCCGCTGGAGGACCGCCAGCACGCCCTGCGCCATCAGGTCCGAGGCGACGAACACCGCGTCCAGGTCCGAGGCCTGTGCCAGCAGCCGCTCGGCGCCCGCCTCGCCGCTGGCCCGGCTGTAGTCGCCGGAGACGACGAGGCGCTCGTCGAACTCCAGGCCCGCCTCCGCGAGCACCTCCTGGTAGCCGGCGAGACGCTCGACACCGCCGGGCGTGTCCAGCGGTCCTGTCACCATGCCCACCCGGCGCCGCCCGAGCGACAGCAGATGGCGCACCATGTCGCGGGCGCCGTCGCGGTCGTCGGCGGCCACGTAGCTCACCTTCGAGCCGAGCCCGATCGGCTTCCCGCACGCCACCAGCGGCACACCGGCCTCGCGCAGCTGCTCGGCGACGGGGTCACCGGAGTGGTTGGAGACCAGCAGCACGCCGTCGACGTGCCCGGCGGTGATGTACCGGGTGAGGCGGCGCCGTTCGTCCTCGGTGCCCGCCAGCATCAGCAGCAGCGGGATGTCGTGCGCGGCGAGCGCCTGGGTGCAGCCGCGCAGCAGGACGTTGAAGTTGGGATCCTCGAAGAACCGCTCCTGCGGTTCGGTGAGCAGGAAGCCGATCGAGTCGGACCGCCCGGTGATCAGGGAGCGGGCGTGCCGGTTGACGACGTACCCCGTCCTGCGGATGGCCGCGTTGACCGCTTCCTGCGCGGCCGGGCTGACGTAGTGGCCGCCGTTGAGCACGCGCGAGACCGTGCCGCGCGAGACCCCCGCCTCGCGCGCCACGTCGTGGATCGTGGGCGGCCTGCGCCTGCCCCCCGAAGCGTTCATGGTCATGACTTTACGGCTCCGGAGAGCAGATCCAGACTCCAGAACCGCTGGATGACCAGGAAGAGAGCCACCAGCGGGAGCACCGCCAGGAACGCGCCCGTGATCACCAGGGTGTACAGCGCCGGGGTGTTGGCGCCCTGCTCCAGCAACGTGAACAGCCCGAGGGTGATCGGGAACTTCTCGTCGTCGCTGAGCATGATGTACGGCAGCAGGAAGTTGTTCCAGATCGCCACGAACTGGAACAGGAACACCGTCACCATGCCGGGGATCATCATCGGCAGCGCGATCCGCGTGAAGATCCGCCACTCGCTCGCCCCGTCCATCCGGCCGGCCTCGACCACGTCGGCTGGTACCGCGGCGGCGGCGTAGATCCGCGCGAGGTAGACGCCGTACGGCGAGAGGATCTGCGGCAGCAGGACGGACAGGAAGGAGTCCGTGAGGTCGGCCTTCGCCAGCAGCAGGTACTGCGGGATGGCCAGGATCACCGGCGGCATCAGCACACCCGCGAGCAGCACGTTGAAGATCGTCTCGCGCCCCCGGAAGCGGTAGATCGCCAGCGCGTAGCCGCTGAACGCGGACACGCACGCCGACAGCAGGGCGCCGAGCCCGGCATGGAGGGCGGAGTTGCCCATCCACTCCCAGTAGACGCCGTCGCGGTAGGCGCTCAGATCCCGGAAGTTGCCGGCGAAGCCGGTGCCCGGCAGGAACGTGAACGTGGAGAACAGCTCACGGCCCGACTTCGTGGCCGCGATGACCACCCAGGCCACCGGCAGCAGGCAGTAGGTCGCCCCCAGGAACAGTGTGACCGTCGGGATCAGGGCGATCCGGCGACGCAGCGGCGGGCGGCCCTGGGCGGTACCGGGCGTGCTGCCCGCCACCGGCTCGGTCTGGGGGACGGCAAGGGAACTCATCGAGCTGCCTCCTGCTTCTGACGACGGTTCGCGGCCCGCAGGAAGCCGAAGGACAGCAGGAGCGTGGCGAACGCGATGATCACGGCCTGCGCCGCGGCGCCGTAGACGTCACCCTCGCCGAACGCGTCCCGGTGCACGTTCATCAGCGGGCTCCACGTCGTGGACACGGAGTTGGTGAGCGGCTTGAGGGTGGTCGGCTCGTTGAACACCTGGAGCGTCGCGATGATCGAGAAGAAGAAGGTCAGCACCAGCGACGGCGCCACCATCGGGATCTTGATCCGCAGCGCGATCTGCACCGGGGTGGCGCCGTCCAGCTTCGCCGCCTCGTAGACCTCCGCCGGGATCGCCTGGAGCGAGGTGTAGATGACGATCATGTTGAAGCCGGTGCCGCCCCAGACCGCGATGTTCGACAGCGCCAGGTACAGCGGCCCGCCGTCCAGCAGGTCGGGCTGTGGCAGCCCCAGCTTGTCGAGCACGAAGTAGAAGGGGCTGACGTCCGGCAGGTACAGGAAGCCCCACAGCAGCGCCGCCACCACACCGGGGATGGCGTACGGCAGGAAGATCGCGAGCCGGGTGAAGGGGGCCAGCCGCACCTTCTCGGAGTCCAGCATCAGCGCGAACAGCAGCGCGAGACCGAGCATCACGGGGACGACGATGCAGCCGTAGCCCAGTACGCGCAGCGAGCCGTTCACCAGCTCGCTGTCGGTGAGGGCGTCGGTGTAGTTCTCCAGCCCGGCCCAGACCTCCCTGCGGGCGCCGGAGCCCAGGCCGAGGCCGGAGACCTTCACCTTGTGCAGGCTGAGCCAGATCGCGTAGCCGATCGGCAGTGCGAAGAACAGTGCGAAAAGGATCGTCGCGGGGAGAAGGAAGGCGTACGGGGCCCCCTTGACCCCGTACGACTGCCGGCGTGCCGTGCTTTTCACCGAGCGACCTCGAAGCCCTGCTTCTTCATGTCGGCGACGGTGTCGGCCTGCATCTTGTTCAGCGCGGCGCCGAAGTCCGACTTGTTCTTCGCGGCGGCGCCGAAGGCGTCCTTGAAAGTGGTGTAGGCGACGTTCACGTTGGGGCCCCAGGCGGACGGCGCCGTGGTCTCCGCGATGTCGGCGGCCTTGGTGTAGAAGTCGGCCTGGTGGGAGAAGTAGGCCGGCGGCTTGAGGAAGGCGCCGCTGGTCTGGGCGTTCTTGGCGGCCGGGTAGATGCCGCTCTCCTTGGCCAGCGCGTTCAGGGCGTCGCCGTCGGTGTTCAGCCAGGCGGCGAACTTCGCGGCGGCCTCCTGGTGCTTGGAATCCGTGGTGACGGCGGTGGAGGAGCCGCCCCAGCTGCCGGTGCGGTTCTCGTTCGCGGACCACTGGGGGAGCGGGGCCATGGCCCACTTGCCCTTGGTCTCGGGGGCGGCCGTGGTCAGCGTGCCCGGCGCCCACACGGCGCTGACCCAGGCGATCTGCTTGCCGGTGTTGAGCGCCTTGTTCCAGGACGGGGTGTACATCGGCTGGTTGTCGATGGCGCCCTCCTTGACCAGTCCGCCCCAGAACTTCGCGACCTTCTGTGTCGCCGCGTCGTTGATGGAGACCTTCCACTGGTCACCGGACGTCGTCCACCACTTGGCGCCGGCCTGCTGGGCGAGGCCGGCGAAGAGGCCGGAGTCGTTGGCGGAGAAGGTGGTGAGGTCCTTGTCGGGGGCGGCCTGCTTCAGCTTGCGCGCGGTCTTCGCGAACTCGTCCCAGGTCGTCGGCACCGTCAGGCCGTACTCCTTGAACAGGTCCTCGCGGTAGTAGAACATCATCGGCCCGATGTCCTGCGGGACCGCGTAGACCGCGTCCGTGCCCAGCGTCGTCTGCTGCCAGACACCGTCGGCGAACCTGTCCTTCGCGTCACCCACGTTCTTCGATATGTCCGCCAGGGCGTCGTTGCTGACCAGCGTGGGCAGCGCCTGGTACTCCGCCTGCACCAGGTCGGGTGCCTTGCCCGCCTTGTGCGCGGTGAGGATCTTGGTGATGAGCGTGTCACCGGACGCCTGCTTCTTCACCGTGACGGTGATCTGGTCCTTCTTGCCCGGCCCCTTGTTCCACAGGTCCACGACCTTGTCCATGCCGGGCGTCCAGGTCCAGTACGTCAGCGAGACCGGCCCCGACTCGGTCTCGCTGTCCCCGGATTCCGAGCCGCAGGCGGCGAGGGCGGCGGCGCCGAGCGCGAGGGCGACGGCGGATGTCACGAGGCGGCGGCGCTTCGTGTACGGCATGGATCTCTCCCCTGACCTGGGGTTCTCGCCTGCTGCGAGAACCTGCCATGCTTCTGTGAGCGTTCACAGTAGAGAAACATCCCGGACACTTGTCAATGGTTGTTGCTGTGCGGTTATGTTGGGCTCTGCACTGCGCCATCGTGTGTGCACGTTCCCATTTGATCGATCGACCGGGAGACCATCCATGCCGGAGACCACCCCCAGGGGCCTCACCAGGCTCGCCTTCGGTGGGGACTACAACCCCGAGCAGTGGCCGGAGAGCGTCTGGCAGGAGGACGTCCGGCTGATGCGGGAGGCCGGCGTCACGATGGTGAGCGTCGGGATCTTCTCCTGGGCACTGCTGGAGCCCTCACCCGGCACCTACGACTTCGGCTGGCTGGACCGGCTCCTGGACCTGTTGCACGAGAACGGCGTCCGCGTCGACCTCGGCACCCCTACCGTCGTACCGCCCGCCTGGTTCTACCGGGCCCACCCCGACGCGCTGCCCGTGACCGCCGAGGGCGTGCGCTACGAGTTCGGCTCCCGCGCGGCGATCTGCCACAGCAACACGGACTACCGCGCGGCCGCCGCGGCCGTCACCACGAAGCTCGCCGAGCGCTACGGCGACCACCCGGCCCTGGCGATGTGGCACGTGCACAACGAGTACGGCGTCCCCGTCTCGGCCTGCTACTGCGACTCGTGCGCCGCGCACTTCCGCCGCTGGCTGGCGACGACGTACGGCACGGTCGACGCGGTCAACGAGGCCTGGGGAACGGCCTTCTGGGGCCAGCGCTACACGGACTTCGACCAGATCAACCCGCCCCGGCTCACCCCCGCGGCCGTCAACCCCGGCCAGGCACTGGACTACAAGCGGTTCGCCGACGCCACCATGCGCGAGAACTTCGTGATGGAGCGGGACATCCTGCACCGCCTCTCCCCGGGCGTCCCGGTCACCACCAACTTCATGACGGCGCTGAGCCAGTGCGACTCCGTCGACTACTGGGCCTGGGGCCGCGAGGTCGACATCGTCACCAACGACCACTACCTGATCACCGACGGCCGCCGCACCCACGTCAACCTGGCGATGGCCGCCGACCTCACCCGCTCCGTCGCAGGCGGCGACCCCTGGCTGCTGCTGGAGCACTCCACCTCGGGTGTCAACTGGCAGCCCCGCAACCCCGCCAAGGCCCCCGGCCAGATGGCCCGCAACTCCCTCACGCACGTGGCGCGCGGCTCCGAGGGAGCCATGTTCTTCCAGTGGCGCCAGTCCCGGCGCGGCGCCGAGAAGTTCCACTCGGCGATGGTCCCGCACGGCGGCACCGACACCCGGGTGTGGCGCGAGGTCGTCCAACTCGGTGCGGCCGTCGACGCGTTGAGCGAGATCCGCGGCACCCGAACCGAGGCCGACGTGGCCGTGCTGTGGGACTGGCACTCCTGGTGGGCGCAGAACCTCGACTGGCGCCCCAGCGTCGACCACGACGCCCGCGAACGCGCCGACGCCTTCTACGAAGCCCTCTACGACCGCCACCTCACCGTCGACTTCGCCCACCCGGAAGCCGACTTGTCGAGGTATCCCCTTGTCGTCGTACCGGCCCTGTACCTGATGACGAAGGCGGCCGGGAACAACCTCACGGCCTACGTCCGCAACGGCGGCACGCTGGTCGTCTCGTACTTCTCCGGCATCGTCGACGAACACGACGCCGTCCACGAGGGCGCCTACCCGGGCCCGCTGCGGGACGTCCTCGGCCTCACCGTCGAGGAGTTCTCGCCGCTGCTGCCCGGCGAACGGGTGCGCGTCAGCGGCCCCGACGGATCCGAGCTGGGCGCCGACGTGTGGGCGGAGTTCGTGGTGCCGGGCGGCGCCGAGACCGTCCTGACGTACGCCGACGGCCTCACCGCCGGGCGGCCCGCCGTCACCCGGCACCGCCTCGGCGAAGGCACCGCCTGGTACGTCTCCACCCGGCTGGGACCCGACGGCATCGACGCGCTGCTCGGCTGGGCGGTCGAGGACGCCCGGCTCACCCGGCGCGCCGACCTGCCCCGGGACGTCGAAGTGGTCCGCCGTACCGGCGAGTCGGGCACCTACCTGTTCGCCGTCAACCACACCGGCTCGGACGCCAAGGTGCCGCTGGAGGCCCCCGGCACCGAACTGCTGACCGGTGAACGCGCCGTGGGCCGGCTGCCGGTCCCGGCCGGAGCCGTCCGGGTCGTACGGCTCGACGGCTGAACCGACTCCCCTCCGCCCGTGCGAGCCGCAGGAGCCGCGGGCGGAGGGGCTCTCCCGCCCCACCTCCGGGCGAGGGCACCCCCAACCCCCACGTCGAAGGGACGACGGACGACGATGTTCCATCCCAGACGCACGCTCAGAACCCTGCTGCTCCCGCTCGCGGCCGGGCTCGCCCTCACCGCCCTGCCCGCCACCTCCGCCCACGCCGCGAGCACGCTGACCAACGGCGGCTTCGAGGCCGACGGTGCGGGCGCGGCCGCCCCCAGCGGCTGGTCCGAGTACGGCGACACCGGCGCCTCGTTCACCGAGTCCGGCGGCCACGGCGGCAGCTACCGCCTGAGCCACTGGGCCTCCAGCGCCTACAAGGTGGAGACATACCAGTACCTGTCCGGACTCACCAACGGCAGCTACAAGCTCACCGCCTGGGTGCGCTCCGGCGGCGGGCAGAAGTCCGCGTACATAGCACTGAAGAACTGCGGCGGCGCGGAACAGCGCACCGACCTGCCGGTCTCGGCCAGTGGGTGGATCCGGATCGTCGTGCCGGTCAATGTGACCAACAACCAGTGCACGCTCAGCGTCAACAGTGACGCGAACGCCGGCAACTGGATCAATGTCGACGACCTGACCTTCACGTCGGGCACGTCCGGTACGTCGATCAAGGGTGCCGACATCTCGTCCCTGGCCAAGAGCGAGGCCAAGGGCGGCGTCTACCGGAACAGCTCCGGCACGGTCGGCGACCCCCTGGCGATCCTCAAGACGTCCGGCATGAACTACGCGCGCCTCAAGGTCTGGGTGAACCCGGCCGACGGCTACAACGACAAGGCACGCGTCCTCGCCACGGCCAAGCGCGTCAAGGCGCAGGGCATGAAGCTCCTGGTCGACTTCCACTACTCGGACTTCTGGGCCGACCCGGGCCGCCAGGACAAGCCCGCCGCCTGGGCCGGACACTCGTACGGTCAACTCAGGACCGACGTGTACAACCACACGTACGACGTCTTGAACGCCCTGAAGGCGCAGGGCACCACCGCCGACATGGTCCAGGTCGGCAACGAGATCAACGGCGGCATGCTGTGGAACGAGGGATCCACCTCCAACTGGACGCAGCTGGCCGGTCTGCTCAACTCCGGCTACGACGCGGTCAAGGCGGTCAACTCCGGCACGACCGTCGCCCTGCACCTCGCCAAGGGCGGTGACCTGGCCGGCACCCGCTGGTGGTTCGACAGCGCGCGCTCCAACGGCGTGAAGTTCGACGCGATCGGCCTGTCCTACTACGGCTACTGGCACGGCACGCTGGCCGACTTCCAGACGACCCTCGACGACGCGGCCTCCCGCTACGGCAAGCCGGTCTTCGTCGCCGAGACCGCCTACCCGTTCCGACTGGACAGCGAGGACTCGCACGAAAACATCATCGACACCAGTGCCGAGCTGGTCTCCGGCTACCCGGCGAGCGTGGCCGGCCAGACCCGGTGGATGAACGACGTGGCGAGCATCGTGGAGGCCGTCCCGAACGGCCGTGGCCTCGGCATCTTCTACTGGGAGGCCACCTGGACCGCGGTGAACGGCAACGGCTGGGACCCGACCGACGCGTCCTCCGGCAACGCCTGGGAGAACCAGGCGCTGTTCGGGTACGACGACCGGGCCCTCTCGTCGACGTCCTGGTTCCGCCACCGCTGACCCGACGGGGGAGAGGGCCCGGCCGCACACCCACGGCCGGGCCCTCTCCCGTTCCCGCACGCAGACCGCGGGCCGACCCGAACTCTCCTGCGCGCCACGGCAGTTCGATATCGGTCAAGGAGGCCGAGCCCTCCGGCGCGGCGGCTTCGACTGCGAGACAGTGGGAAGACGCGCCAAGAGGACCAGAGCCGCGAGGCAGGGGCACGACATGCTGAGGACTCCCAAGGACGAGACGCGCCTGCGCATCCTGGCCTGGCTGAAGGAACCCGGCCCCGCCGCACACGGCGTCACCGCGGACGCCGTCGCCGAGACGTTCTCGATACCCCGCCCGGTCGCCGTCACCCACCTCCGGCTGCTCCAGGCCACCGGCATGCTGCGCACCAGCCGGTCCGCGGGCAGCGTGCACTACCACCGCGACGAGATGCGGATCGCCGAGGTCGCCCGGATGTTTGAGAAGGGCTGGTAGGCGACCCGGTACGACCAGTGCGACCCGGCACAGCGGAATCTCCCCGACGGTGAAGGACACACGCGATGGAACGCCCCACGGCACTCGTCCCACGCCACTACGTCGCCGTGGGCCACGGCCCCGAGGACGTGGTCGCCGACCCGCGCGGGCGCGTGCTGACCGGCCTGGCGGACGGCCGCATCCTGCGCCTGGACGGCCTGGGGGACCCGGTGACCGCCCGCACCGAGGTGATCGCCGAGACCGGCGGCAGGCCGCTCGGGCTCGAAATCCTCCCGGACGGCGACCTGCTGGTGTGCGACGCCGAACGCGGACTGCTGCGCGTCGGCACCGGCGACGGCACGGTCCGGGTCCTCGCCGACTCGGTGGCGGGGGAGCGGCTGCGGTTCGCCAGCAACGTCGTGTCCCTCTCCGACGGCAGCGTGTACTTCACCGTCTCCAGCCGCCGCCACCCCCTGGACCACTGGATCGGCGACATCGTCGAACACACCGGGACGGGACGCCTGCTGCGCCTCGCCCCCGGCGCGGACACCCCCGAGGTGGTGCTGGACGGCCTCCAGTTCGCCAACGGGCTCGCCGCCGGAGCCGACGAGTCGTTCCTCGTCGTCGCCGAGACCGGCGCCCGCCGCCTCATTCGCTACGGGCTCACCGGGCCCGACGCCGGCCGGAGCGAACCCTTCGCCGAGAACCTCCCGGGCATGCCCGACAACCTCTGGCGCGGCGCCCCGGACGGACCGGTCTGGGTCGCGCTCGCCGGGCCCCGCGTCCCCGCCCTCGACCTGTTCCACCGCAGCGCGCCCGCGGTCCGCCGCGCCGCCGCCCGCGTGGCCGTACGCGCTCCCTTCCGTCCCACCGGCACGATCGCCGTCCTGGCCTTCGACGACGAGGGCCGCCCCGTCCACCACCTCGCCCGCCGCCACTCCGGGTACCGGATGGTCACCAGCGTGTGCGAAGCGGGCGGACACCTCGTGCTGGGCAGCCTCTGGGAGCCGGGTGTGGCGGTCTGCGAGCCGCCCGCCCCGAAGTGACGCCGGTTCGCCGCCGGGGTTAACCTGAACCCCGGCCGCGACACCTCTCGCGGCGCGGCGGTGGGGCCCGCCGTACCCGAACCGCGGCGCGGACGCCGCCAACGGTCCCTACTTGCGACGGCACGCGCCCGCACGATCCCGGGCCCCGGCGAGTAGGAGACGCACGACCATGACGGCCCCCGAGGCGGAAAGCCTCCGCATCCGGCCCGCTGCTCCGCACCCGCCCGCCTGGCGCGCCCAGGCGCCGGTCGTCGCGGTGGTTGCGCTCGGCGGGGGAGCGGGGGCCGCCGCCCGCTACGCGGCGTCCCTGTGGTGGCCCGCGCACACGGGCGGCTTCCCCTGGACGATCTTCTGGGTCAACGTCGCCGGCTGTGCCGTGATCGGCGCGTTCATGGTGGTCATCACAGAGTTCCGGGCCACCCACCGCCTGGTCCGCCCGTTCTTCGGCACCGGCGTGCTCGGGGGTTTCACGACCTTCTCGACCTACGCCGTCGACATCCAGAAACTGGCCGACAGCGGTCACCTCGGCACCGGCCTGACCTACCTCGCCGCGACCCCGCTCGCGGCGCTCACGGCGGTGTGGCTCGCGGCCTGGTCGACCCGCCGTGCCCTGAAGTGGAGGCAGTCATGACACGGCTGACCGGCAGGGCCCTGCGCCTGACCGTCTTCGTCGGCGAGAACGACACCTGGCACCACAAGCCCCTCTACTCGGAGATCGTGCACCGGGCCCACGCGGCGGGCCTCGCGGGCGCCAGCGTCTTCCGGGGCGTCGAGGGCTTCGGCGCCTCCTCGCTGATCCACACTTCGCGACTGCTGTCCCTGAGTGAGGACCTGCCGGTCGCCGTCGTGATCGTCGACACCGAGCCACGCGTGAGGGCCTTCCTGGCCCAGCTCGACGAACTCGTCACCGAGGGCCTGGTGACCCTCGACGACTGCGAGGTCATCAGGTACACCGGCCAGGAGCGCACCCCGGGCGAAAGGGGCGCGAAGGGTAAGAGGTCGTTGTGAACTGGCTGCTGGTCGTCGGGGGCGCGATGGTCGGCGCCCCGCTGCGCTACCTCACCGATCGCGCGGTGCAGTCCCGGCACGACTCCGTCTTCCCCTGGGGCACCTTCGCGGTGAACGTCACCGGCTGCCTGATCCTCGGCCTGCTCACCGGCGTGGCGGGACACGTCCAACTGCTGCTCGGCACGGGTCTGTGCGGGGCCCTGACGACGTACTCGACGTTCTCCTACGAGACGCTGCGGCTGGTGGAGACCGGAGCCCGCGGCTACGCCGTCCTCAATGTGACGGCGAGCCTGGCGGCCGGCCTCGGGGCGGCGTTCGCGGGGGTGGCACTCGCGCGTCTGTGAGATCGATTCTCGTCCGCGTGTAGTAAGACGGTCCTCTCCGTGCCCGTCACTCGCCGTACAGAACTGGATCCCATGAGCGTCATCAACGTCGGTCAGGCCGTCGTCCTCGGAGCCGTCGAGGGGGTGACCGAGTTCCTGCCCGTCTCCTCCACCGGCCATCTGAAGATCGTCGAAGGGCTCATGGGCATCCCCGTCGACGACCACGCCGTGATCGGGTTCTCGGCCGTCATCCAGGTCGGCGCGATCGCCGCGGTGCTCGTGTACTTCTTCAAGGACATCGTGCGGATCGTCTCCGCCTGGGGGCGGGGCCTGCGCGACCGTGAGGAGCGGTACCACCACGACTACAAGTTCGCCTGGTGGGTCATCTGCGCCACCATCCCGATCGTCGCCGTCGGGCTCGCCGCCAAGCCGCTCATCCAGGGCCCGCTCGCCTCGCTGTGGGTGGTGGCCGGCTCGCTCATCGTCGGCAGCGGGGTGATGTGGGCGGCGGACCAGATGGGCCGGCACAAGCGTGGCGAGGACGACACCTCCTTCAAGGACGCCATGCTCGTCGGCAGCTCCCAGATCCTCGCCCTGCTCTTCCCCGGCTTCTCCCGCTCCGGTGCCACCATGTCCACGGCGCTGATCCTCGACCTGGACCGGGTCGCCGCCACCCGGCTCTCCTTCTTCCTCGGCATCCCCGCCCTGACCGGCGCCGGCCTCTACGAACTCAAGGACGCCCTGGGCACCGGCGTGGGCGCGGCCCCGCTCGCCGTCGGCACGATCGTGTCCTTCGTGGTGGCCTACGGTTCCATCGCCTGGCTGCTGAAGTTCGTCGCCAAGCACTCCTTCAACGCCTTCGTGATCTACCGGATCGTCGTGGGAGTGCTGCTGTTCGGCCTGCTCGGGACGGGTGTGCTCACCAGCTGACCGGTCGCGGGGGCCGGCGGGCCGGGAGTGTGAACGCGGGCTTCCGGCCCCCTGAACGTTTCGTTGCCACCCCTTGACAGGCACCTCCCGCGACCCGCAGGATCGCCTCCGTGAACCTGTCAGACAGCCGGACAGCCGGACAGCCCGTGCGGCGCGTCAGCGCCATGGAAGCGGTGCTGGCGCATCTGCGCGGCGCCATCGAGCGCGGCGACTACGCGATCGGCGACAAGCTCCCCTCCGAGGCGGAGCTGTGCCGCACCCTGGAGGTCTCCCGGCCCGTGCTGCGCGAAGCGCTGCGGGCCCTGCAGACCATGGGCCTGACCGTCTCCAGGACCGGCAAGGGCACCTTCGTCGTCGCCAGTGCCGTCGAGGACCCCACGTTCGGCGACTACTCGGCCAGCGACCTGCTGGAGGTGCGCCGCCACGTCGAGATCCCGGTCGCCGGGTACGCGGCCCGGCGCCGCACCCCGGAGAACCTCGACCACCTGGCCCACCTCCTGGACCGGATGGAACGGGAGACGGACACCACCGCCTGGGTCGCGATGGACACGCTGTTCCACCTCGCCGTGGCCGAGGCCGCCCAGAACCCGGTCTTCCGCCGGGTCATCGAGGAGATCCGGGACGCGCTGGCCCGCCAGTCCGCCTTCCTCAACGAGCTGGGCGGCCGCCGCGAGCAGTCCAACCGCGAGCACCGGGCGATCGTCGAGGCGCTGATCGACGGTTCCGAGAACGACGCGGTGGAGGCGATGGCCCACCACCTCGACCGCGTCGAGACCACCCTCACCGACATCGTGCGCCCCGCGCGCACGGACACCCCCACGGAAGGCGGACCCGAGGCGTGAGCGAGCAGTCCCTGCACGAAGGCGTGCAGAAACGTTCCGGCCATGTCGACGCCGGAGACGCCGGCTACAGCAAGTCCCTGAAGTCCCGGCACGTCAACATGATCGCCATCGGCGGCGCCATCGGCACCGGCCTCTTCCTCGGCGCCGGCGGCCGCCTCGCCGACGCCGGTCCCTCCCTCTTCATCGCCTACGCGGTCTGCGGCCTGTTCGCCTTCCTCGTCGTGCGCGCCCTCGGCGAACTCGTGCTGTACCGGCCCTCCTCCGGCGCCTTCGTGTCGTACGCCCGCGAGTTCATGGGGGAGAAGGGTGCCTACACCGCCGGCTGGATGTACTTCCTCAACTGGGCGACCACCGGCATCGCCGACATCACCGCGGTGGCCACGTACACCCACTACTGGGGCATGTTCTCCGACATCCCGCAGTGGGTGATCGCGCTCATCGCGCTGGCGGTCGTGCTCACCGTGAACCTGATCTCGGTGAAGATCTTCGGCGAGCTGGAATTCTGGTTCGCGATCGTCAAGGTCGGCGCGCTCGTCGTCTTCATGTGCATAGGCATCTTCCTGCTGGTCACCCAGCATCCCGTCGACGGCCACAGCCCCGGTCCGTCCCTCATCAGCGACAACGGCGGCGTCTTCCCGCACGGCCTGCTGCCCATGCTGCTGATCATCCAGGGCGTCGTCTTCGCCTACGCCTCCGTCGAGCTCGTCGGCGTCGCGGCCGGTGAGACCCAGAACCCCGAGAAGATCATGCCGAAGGCGATCAACTCGATCATGTGGCGTGTGGGCGTGTTCTACGTCGGCTCGGTCGTCCTGCTGTCGATGCTGCTGCCGTGGAACAAGTACACGGCGGGGGAGAGCCCCTTCGTCACGGTGCTGTCCAACATCGGCGTCCCGGCGGCCGGCGGCGTGATGAACCTCGTCGTCCTCACCGCCGCGATGTCCTCCCTCAACTCCGGCCTGTACTCCACCGGCCGCATCCTGCGCTCCATGGCCATGGCCGGGTCCGCGCCCAAGTTCACCTCCGTGATGAGCCGCAGCCAGGTCCCCTACGGCGGCATCCTCCTCACCAGCGGAATCTGCGTGCTGGGCGTCGGCCTCAACTTCGTCGTGCCCGCCGAGGCGTTCGAGATCGTGCTGAACTTCGCGGCGATCGGTATCCTCGCCACCTGGGGCATGATCATGATCTGTCACCTCCTCTTCTGGCAGAAGACCCAGAAGGGCGAGCTGACCCGCCCGGGCTACCGGCTGCCGGGCTCCCCCTGGACCGAGATCGTGACGCTGGCGTTCCTCGCCTCCGTCCTGGTCCTCATGTACGCCGACGGCGGCGCGGGACGCACCACCGTGCTGTGCCTGCCGCTGATCGTCGGGGCACTGGTCGCCGGATGGTTCGCCGTCCGCGGCCGTGTCGCCCGCAAGTCCACCACCGGAGCAGACGCGTGACAGACGCGCCGCTCCACGAGAAGCAGGCAGTGATGTACAGCAGTTCCCTCGCGGACGCACCCCTTGTCCGTGAACCCGTCCACGCCCCCGTCGCCCACCTCGTACGCGGCGGAATCGTCGAAGGCATCCACTACGGCTCCGTCGTCGTCCTCGGCGCCGACGGAGAGGTCCAGCTCCAGATCGGAGACATCGAGGCCGCCTTCTACCCCCGCTCCGCGATCAAGCCCGTCCAGGCCGTGGCCATGGCCCGGGCCGGGCTCCCGCTCGACGGCGACCTGCTGTCGCTGACCGCGGCCAGCCACTCCGGCGAGGAACGCCACCTCGCCGGTACCCGGCGCATCCTCGAACTCGCCGGGCTCACCGAGGACCACCTGCGCAACGTCCCGGACCTGCCGTTCGACGCGGTCGTCCGGGACGCCTGGGTGCGCGAGGGCCGGCTGCCCTCCCGGCTCGCGCAGAACTGCTCCGGCAAGCACGCGGCCATGCTCTACACCTGCACCCTCAACGGCTGGCCGCTGGAGAACTACCTCGACCCCGGCCACCCGCTCCAGCAGGCCATCGCCGAGATCGTCGAGGACCTCACCGGGCAGCGCATCGCCCGGGTCACCGTCGACGGCTGTGGCGCGCCCCTGTTCTCGATCTCCCTGCACGGCCTGGCCCGGGCCACCGCCCGGATCGCCACCGCCGCGCCGGGCACGCCCGAGGCCCGCGTGGCCGACGCGATGCGCGAGCACGCCGAGATGGCCTCCGGCTCCGGCCGGGACGTCGCCGCGCTGATGCGGGCCGTGCCGGGGCTGCTGTCCAAGGACGGCTTCGAGGGGGTGCAGGTCGCTGCGCTGGCCGATGGGCGGGCTGTGGCGGTGAAGATCGCGGACGGGGCGAATCGGGCGCGTGTGCCGGTTGCTGCCGCGGCGTTGGCGCGGGCGGGTGTCGACCCGGAGCTGCTTTCCGAGTTCGGGGGTGAGCCGCTGCTCGGGGGTGGCCGGGAGGTCGGGCGTGTGCGGCCCGTTCGCTCGCTGGAGCCCGTTGTCGGATCGGCTCGCGCCTGACAGCGTGCCGGATCTGTTCGTCGGCGACTGCGGGCCCAGTGTGGCTGGTCGCGCAGTTCCCCGCGCCCCTTGTGGGGCGCACATCCACCCTCACTTCTCAGAAAAGGGGCCTTCCCGCTCATGACCGCCGCCACCCGCGCCGAGCACGATCTGCTCGGCGACCGTGATGTTCCCGCCGAGGCCTACTGGGGTGTGCACACCCTGCGCGCCACGGAGAACTTCCCCATCACGGGCATGACCATCTCCGCCTACCCGCACCTGATCGACGCCCTGGCCGCCGTCAAGGAGGCCGCCGCCCTCGCCAACGAGGAACTCGGCCTGCTGGAGCCGAAGAAGGCCGCCGCCATCGTCGAGGCCTGCCGGGAGATCCGCGACGGCAAGCTGCACGACCAGTTCGTCGTCGACGTCGTCCAGGGCGGCGCCGGCACCTCCACCAACATGAACGCCAACGAGGTCGTGGCGAACCGGGCGCTGGAACTGCTGGGCCACGCCAAGGGCGAGTACCGGTACCTGCACCCCAACGAGGACGTCAACCTCGGCCAGTCCACCAACGACGTCTACCCCACCGCCGTCAAGATCGCCACGGTGTTCGCCGTGCGCGGGCTGCTCGACGCGATGTCCGTCCTCCAGGACGCCTTCGCCCGCAAGGCCGTCGAGTTCCGCGACGTGCTCAAGATGGGCCGCACACAGTTGCAGGACGCGGTGCCGATGACGCTCGGCCAGGAGTTCTCCGCGTACGCCGTCATGATGGACGAGGACCGGTCCCGTCTTGCCGAGGCCGTCGAGCTGATCCATGAGATCAACCTCGGCGCCACGGCGATCGGCACCGGCCTCAACGCCCCCGCCGGATACGCCGAGTCGGCCCGTCGCCACCTCGCGGCCATCACCGGCCTGCCGTTGGTGACGGCGGCCAACCTGGTCGAGGCCACCCAGGACTGCGGCGCCTTCGTCCAGATGTCCGGCGTGCTCAAGCGCATCGCGGTCAAGCTCTCCAAGAGCTGCAACGACCTGCGCCTGCTGTCCTCCGGTCCGCGCGCGGGCCTGAACGAGATCAACCTGCCGCCGGTGCAGGCCGGTTCGTCCATCATGCCCGGCAAGGTCAACCCGGTGATCCCCGAGGTCGTCAACCAGGTCGCCTTCGAGGTGATCGGCAACGACGTCACCATCACCATGGCCGCCGAGGCCGGACAGCTCCAGCTCAACGCCTTCGAGCCGATCATCCTGCACTCGCTGTCGGAGTCCATCACGCACCTGCGTGCCGCCTGCCTCACCCTCGCCGAGCGGTGCGTCGACGGCATCACCGCCAACACCGAGGCGCTGCGCGCGACCGTCGAGAACTCCATCGGCCTCGTCACCGCCCTCAACCCCCACATCGGCTACACGGCCGCCACCGACATCGCCAAGGAGGCCCTCGCCACCGGCCGTGGCGTGGCCGAACTCGTCCTGGAAAAGGGACTGCTGCCCGCCGAGACGCTCGCCGGCCTGCTGCGCCCGGAGGTCCTGGCGGGCAGCGGCCCGGCTCCGGTGGCCTGACGGACGCGAGATCACCGGGACCGGCAGGAGGGACAATCGGATCATGACGTCGTCGACGACCTTCCAGCCGGTCCTGGAGCGCATCGCCGAGGAGATCGAGCGGACGCCCGGCCGGGGCCGAGCCGCCGACTACATCCCGGCGCTCGCCGCCCGCGACCCGCGCAGCTTCGGCATGGCCGTCGCCGAGCCGGACGGCACGGTGTACGGCGTGGGGGACTGGCGGCGTCCCTTCTCCGCGCAGTCCATCACCAAGGTCTTCACCCTCGCCCTCGTCCTGGCCCGCGAGGGCGACGCCCTGTGGGAACACGTCGGCCGCGAGCCCTCCGGCAACCCCTTCAACTCCCTGGTCCAGCTGGAGTACGAGAACGGCATCCCGCGCAACCCGTTCATCAACGCCGGCGCCCTCGTCGTCACCGACCGGCTGCACACCCGTACCGGCGACGCGTCGGGCGAACTGCTGGCGTTCCTGCGGGCGGAGAGCGGCAACGCTGACCTGACCTTCGATCAGGAGGTCGCCGCGTCCGAGTCGGCGCACGGCGACCGCAACGCCGCGCTCGGCCACTTCATGGCGTCCTACGGCAACATCGACAACCCGGTGCCCGTCCTGCTCGACGAGTACTTCCGGCAGTGCTCGATCGCGGCGTCCTGCGCCGATCTCGCCCTCGCCACGGCCTTCCTCGCCCGGCACGGCATACGCGCCGACGGCACCCGCCTGCTCACCCTCAGCCAGGCCAAGCAGATCAACGCGATCATGCTGACCTGCGGCACGTACGACGCGGCGGGCGACTTCGCCTACCGTGTGGGCCTGCCCGGCAAGAGCGGCGTGGGCGGCGGCATCATCGCGGTCGTCCCGGGCCGCTGCACGCTGTGTGTGTGGAGCCCGGGCCTGGACGAACGGGGCAACTCGGTGGCGGGCGTGGCGGCCCTGGACAGATTCACGACGCTGACGGGCCTGTCGGTGTTCTGACGGAACATCTCAGCGGGCGTCGGGGTCATGCCTTCAGGAGCGCGGGGAACTGCGCGACAAGCCATGACGAGCCCGCACCCCGCACACCTCCGCACCCGGCAGATGCTCCCGGCCCCCATCGCCCACACCTGATCACCGGCCGGTCATACTCCCGCTCCCCGCCAGAGGGCTGCACGTCGCCGCGAGGCCACCCCACGTTGACACGCTGCCCGAGTGTTGGCCATGGCTTTCCCCGTCGATCTCCGCCGCTGCCAGATACTCGGTCTGGCCGGTACCGCCTTCCTCGCGGCAGGCGGTGAGACGGCCGGAGCCCTGCCCGTACGGGACCTCCTCCACCCGGCCTCCGCGCGCGCCGCCCTCGGCCTGGTGGCGGTGTACTTCGGACTCGTCCTGCTGATCGCGGCCTGGGCACTGCTGGGCCGGCTGGTCCGAGGACCGAGACCCCCCGAGCCCCGCGCCCTGCTGCTCGTCCTCGCGGTCTGGGCCGCCCCGCTGCTGGTCGCCCCGCCGCTGTTCAGCCGGGACGTGTACAGCTACCTCGCCCAAGGGGCGATGGTCGATGCGCACATGGACGTCTACGCGCACGGGCCGTCGCAGCTCGGCGGCCCGCTCGCCGGCGAGGTCGCCCCGCTCTGGCGGCACACCGGAGCCCCGTACGGCCCGGTGTTCCTCGCCGTCGCGGCGGCCCTGTCGGCGCTGACGCGCGGGGAACTGCCCGCCGGGCTGTTCGGAATGCGGCTCGTCGCACTCGCCGGCGTGGCCCTGATGGCCGCCGCGCTGCCCCGCCTCGCACGCCACAGCGGGGCCGACCCGTCCGCCGCTCTGTGGCTGGGCGCCCTCAACCCGCTCGTCCTGCTGCACCTGGTCGCGGGGGCGCACAACGACGCCGTCATGCTGGGCCTGCTCGGCGTCGGCCTGGTGGCGGCGCTCGGCCGGTGGCCGATCCTCGGGGCCGTCCTCGTCACGCTCGCCGCGCTGGTCAAGGCGCCCGCCGCGCTCGGTCTTGCCGCCGTCGTCGTCCTCCAGGTCCGTGCGGGCCGCAGTACGGCGAAGGCCTTCGTCACGACCGCCGTGGCGGCCGCGGGGACGACCGTCGCGGCCACGGCCGCGGCGGGCACCGGATACGGCTGGATCGCCGCCCTGAACACCCCCGTCTCGCCCCAGAACTGGGCCCTGACCACCCTGCTCGGCCGCGCCACGCGCGCCCTGCTGGAACACCTCGGCAGCGATCTCGCGCCCCTGGCGATCCCCGCCTGGCACACCCTGGGTGTCGTCTCGGCCGGGGTCGCGATCGTCCTGATATGGCTCCGGCTGCGCCCGCGACCGCTGTACGCGCTGGGCCTGAGCCTGGCGGCGGTGGCCGTGCTCGGCCCGGCGATCCGCCCCTGGTACGCCTTGTGGGGCCTGTTCCTCATCGCCGCCGCCGCGCCCAGCACCTCCGTACGCCACCGCATGGCGGCCGTGACCGGTGTGCTGGCGCTCTGCGTCCTGCCCGGCGGCGGCCCGGCCGACACCGGGCAACTCGTGCTGGCCGTCTCCGGCGGCGCGCTCGCGGTCGTCGTGCTGTGGCAGGCCCACCAGGCCGAGCTGGCACCGGCGCTGGGACGCACGGCATGACTCCGGCCCCGCCGCGCACCGACCGCGGACGACTGTTGCTCGTGCTCGCCCTCGTCACGGTGGTGACGGTCTTCACCGCGACCGTGCCCCTGCTGCGCGACTGGTTCGACCTGCGCGTCTACCACGGAACCATCGACAGCTGGGTCCACCACGGCGGCCGGATCTACGACTACCGGGTCCCCGGCACGGTGTACGGCTTCACCTACCCTCCGTTCGCCGCCGTCGTCATGCTGCCGATGGCCCTGCTGGACCTCCACACCGCGATCGCGGCCGCCCTGCTGCTCAACCTGGCGGCCCTGGCCCTGATCCTGCGGCTGCTCGCCGGCCCGGCCTGGCGGCGCCACGGCTGGTACGGCTGGGCCCTGACCGCCTGCGTCCTCGCCCTGTTCGAACCACTCCGCGACACCTTCAGCTTCGGCCAGGTGAACCTGCTGCTGCTGGCTCTCGTGCTCACCGACGCGGCGTTGCTCGCCAACGGACGCACACGCTGGGCGGGCATCGGCATCGGGCTGGCGGCCGCGATCAAGCTCACGCCGGCGTTGTTCATCGGCCTGCTGCTGGTGGCCAGGCGGTGGCGCGCGGCGGCGGTCGCCACGGCCGTCGCCCTCGGTGCCACGGCCCTCGCGGCGTCGGCGGACCCCGACGCCTCACGCTTCTACTGGACCGAGGCACTGTGGGACACCAACCGGGTCGGCCGCCTCGGCTATGTCTCGAACCAGTCGGTGCAGGGCATCCTGGCCCGCCTGGGCGAACCCGACCGGGCGGTGTGGGCGGCGGTCGTTGTGCTGCTCCTCGGCGTGTGGGCGCTGCGGGCCCGCCGGGCCGTCGCCGCGGGAGACTGGATGGCGGCGTTCGCCCTGACCGGCCTCGCCGCCTGTCTCGTCAGCCCGATCACCTGGGTGCACCACCTCGTGTGGCTGCTGCCGTCCTTCGCCGTGCTGATCCGTACCGGCCGTGCCCGGATCGCGGGCACCCTGTACGCGGTGCTGTGCACCAGCGTGGTGTGGCTGTGGTTCGACGACGCGTCCGGCGTGGACGGGTTCCTGGGCAGCAACACCTACGCCTGGATCACCCTGGGCCTGCTGCTGTGGCTGCCGGCCGGTCAGCAGCCTCCGGACCGGCGGACCGGCAGCCGCAGCACCAGTACGACTGCCGCCGCGCCCAGTCCGGCGGCACCCGCGATCAGCCCCGCTTCCGTCCAGCCGGACCCGGCCTCCTTCGGCACGGCGGACGCGACGGCGGGCGGAGTCGCCGCGTCCGGTCGGGCGGCGGCCCTGGACACGTCGAGGGAACCCACCGGTTCGACCCGGCTGCCCGCCTCGAAGCCCCAGTCGAGCAGTGAGCGGGCTTCCTCGTACACCGCGGAGCCGCCGCCTTCCTGAGGGTTCATCACCGTCACGACGAGGGTGCGCCCGCCGCGCCGCGCCGCCGCGACGAGCGTGCTGCCCGCCTTGCTGGTGTAGCCGTTCTTGATGCCGATCAGTCCCCGGTACGGCTTCACACCGGGGGCGCCGCTCAGCAGCCGGTTGGTGTTGCGGATCGGGTACGACCAGCCTCCGCCGCCCGGGAACCTGGCCTCGACGGTGGCGCAGTACCGCGCGAAGTCGGGGTTGCGCAGCCCGACCCGTCCGAAGACCGCCAGGTCGAACGCCGACGACACCTGGCCCGGCGCGTCGTAGCCGTCCGGGGAGACCACGTGCGTGTCGTGGGCGCCCAGGGCGCGGGCCTTGGCCTGCATGCGCTGAGCCGTGGCCCGCCAGCCGCCGTTGAGCTCGGCCAGGACGTGCACGGCGTCGTTGCCGGAGTTGAGGAAGACGCCCCGCCACAGGTCGGCGACCCGGTAGGTACGCCCCTCGGTGACCCCGACGATGCTGCTGCCGGCCCCGATGCCCCGGAGCTCCTCCTCACGGACCGTGTGCCGGATTCCGGCCGGCAGCGTGGGCAGCACGGTGAGGGCGAACAGGGTCTTCAGAGTGCTGGCCGGGGGCAGTCTTCGGTGCGCGTTGTGGGCGGCGAGCACCTCGCCGGTGCGGGCGTCGGCCACCAGCCAGGACAGCGCCGAGGTCTCCGGGAGGCGCGGCGCACCGGCGCGCGGGCGGACCTGGGTGCCGGGGCGGTGCAGCAGCGAGGGGTGCCCGGCCGCCGCCCTCGGCCCGGCAGGCGGACTGGGTTCCGCCCTGCCGGAACCGGCCGCCGCGGCGGGCATCAGGGCCAGCAGCCCTGCCGCACAGAGCACACAGGTCGACGCCGCCACCCGGGATGAGAATCCGTTGATCATATGATCAACGTAGAAACGGATGTCCTCCGCACCGCGACGACCGGGCCGGACATCACGCGCGAGCACCCGGATGCCGCACGCACGGCCGACCGGTGGTGAGCGTGACGCCCGCGCAGGCGGAGATGAACGTGCGCGCCTCGTCCGTCAAACCCGCGTTTATCGCGCCTTGATGTCCGCAACTTACGATCGCCCGGCCAGGCCGAACCAAGTTTGTGGCATGAAAGCGCAAAGGCTGAGCAAAGGGGGACGACGGCATGCTTCGCATCCACTTCAGCGACGGGGACCTGGCGCGCACCAGGGTCGCCGCCGCGCCCGATCCGGTGTCGGAGATCGCCGCGAGTCTGCACCGGTTGCAGTCCCGCAAAGGCCGGTGGGCCTACGTCGGGTGGTACCGCACGGCGCGGCAGCAGCTGCGGGACAAGGGGCTGGAGCGGGTCCTGCGGAGCGTTCTGTTACCCCTGTATCCGAGAGCTGCGTACTTCCCGGACTTCCTGACCCCCGCCGGCGCGGTGGGCGACTTCGACACGGGCATGGAAGCGATCGTGGCCACTCCTCCACAACGCGTCCTGGCGGAGCTGGCCGTCCTCGACCGGACGGTGGGCGCCCCCGCATGGGCCGGACAGCTGACCGGGCTGCAAGCGCGCAAGGAGTTGGTGGGCATGCTGCGCGCGTACCACGCCGCGGTCGTCGCCCCGTACGAGGAACAGGCACAGGCCCGGATCGAGGCGGAGCGGGTGGCCCGCTGCCGTGGGCTCCTGGACGGCGGGGTCGAGGGGATGCTCTCCGGACTCGGGCCCATGCTGCGCTGGCGCCCTCCCGTCCTGGAGGTCAGCTATCCCAAGCAGACCGCCGACCGGGATCTGCACCTGGACGGCCGTGGACTCACGCTCGTCCCCTCGTACTTCAACTGGGGCGAGCCGGTCGCCTTCGCCGATCCGCAACTGCCGCCGGTGCTCTGGTACTCGCTGCTCCACGAGCCGAGCTCGCCGGGCGCCCCGTACGGCTCCGACGCCTCCGAGAGGCCCTTGACCACTCTCCTCGGTCGCGCTCGCGCGGTGGCGCTGCGCGCCGCCGCCACCGGCGCCACGACCGCCGAGATGGCCCGTGCCGCCGGCGTCTCGGCGTCCTCGGCCAGCCGGCATGCCACCGCGCTGCGGGACGCGGGGCTCATCACCACCGTCCGGCACGGCCCGGCCGTACTGCACACGCTCACGCCCGCGGGGGCGTCCCTGCTCCGGGCCGGCACGGGCGGGCCAGGCTGACGCGACAGCTCACTCCGAGGGCAGTGTCGGCTGGATGCGCCGAAGGAACGTCGCGTTGTCCGGGGTTTCGCGCATGCGTTCCAGGAGGGTCTCCAGGGCGCCCTGCCCGTCCCGGTTCTGCAGCACGCGCCGCAGGCCGTGCACGGCCGCCAACTCGGCCGGTGGCAGCAGGAGTTCCTCGCGGCGGGTGCCGGAGGGGATGATGTCGACGGCCGGGAACACGCGCCGGGACGCCGGTTCGCGGCTCAACCGGAGCTCCATGTTGCCCGTGCTCTTCAGCTCCTCGAAGTAGAAGTCGTCGGCCCGGGAACCGGTCTCCACCAGCGCCGTCGCGAGGATCGTGAGGGAACCGCCCTCCTCGGCCGACCGGGCGGCGCCGAAGAACCGCTTGGGGCCGGTCAGCGCGGATGCGTCCACGCCCCCGGTGAGGATGCGGCCCCCGGAGGCGGCCGCGTTGTTGTGCGCCCGGCACAGCCGGGTGAGGGAGTCGAGGAGGATCACGACGTCCTCGCCGGCCTCGACGAGCCGCTTGGCCCGTTCGATCACGAGCTCGGCGAGCGCGATGTGCTGCTTGGCGCTCCGGTCGAAGGTCGAGGCGTACACCTCGCCCCGCACGCCGCGCTGCATGTCGGTGACCTCCTCGGGCCGCTCGTCGAGCAGCAGCATCATCAGCCGGCACTCGGGATGGTTGCCGGTGACGGCGGCCGCGAGCTGCTGGAGGAGGACCGTCTTGCCGGTCTTGGGCGGGGCCACGAGAAGCCCGCGCTGACCCTTGCCGACCGGTGCGATCAGGTCGACGACCCGGCCGGCCAGTCCGGCGGCCGGGTGTTCGAGACGCAGGCGCTCATGAGGATGCAGGGGCGTCAGGTCCCGGAAGTGCCGGCGGCCGCGCAGTTCCGCGGTCGTACGGCCATCGATCCGTGCGACGTCGGTGAGACCGCGCCGGTCGCCCAGGGTGCCCTCGACGAGGTCGCCCTTGCGCAGGCCGTGACGGCGGATCAGGGCGGGGGAGACCGCGGGGTCGGTGGGTGCGGGCAGGCAGTTCTCATCGCGCAGATGCCCCTTCCCGCCGGCGTCGATGTCGAGGACACCGAAAACCGTCCGGGACTCGGAATGCTGCTGGACGGGCGGGGTGTCGAGTGTGGTGGTCATGGTGATGTGTCCTTTCACGGACGGCAGGCACGGGACATGCGAAGGGAAGGGGAGAGAGCCGCGAGGGGAGGGCCTGGAGCAGGCCTCCGGCGGCGGGAACAGCGCCTCGGATACGACAGAGCACGTCGAGGTGCCGGAAATGACGGAGAGAAAGGAAGAACTGCACCGGCGCCCACAGATAGGGGCGTGCACGAGTGCTGTTTGCAGACTACCACCCGACGGGGCGCCGGGGGAGAGGGATGCGCGTCAGCGGGTGGCCAGCAGCCCGTACAACAGGGGGATCCGCGGCTCGGGCAGCCGCCACCAGCCGGACTCCGTACGGACCATCTGCGGCCAGCGCGGCCAGGGAAGTTCGTCGCTCTCCCGCAGCCGCCGGACGGCCAGTCCCGCATCCGTCAACGCGTTGACGACCTCGCCCATTCCGTGCATCCACTCGTAGCTGTCCGTGGCGCCCTCGACGGCCGGGCCGTCCGTGTAGGTGTGGGTCGCGTCCCGGTGCACGGGACCGCCGCCGCCCAGGTAGTCGTGGCGCAGGAGCAGCTCGGGACCCTCGCCCGGAGCCGGTTTCGGGCCGAGGGAGTTGAGCAGGGGATGGAACTCGACGACGTACAACCGGCCGCCGGGACGCAGGAGCCGGCCGACGACCTCCGCCCACCGGTCCAGGTCCGGCAGGTAACACAGGGCGCCCTTGCCGGTGTAGACGACGTCGAACCGCCGCCCGCCGAGGGCCTCGTCGGCGTCGTAGACGTTCGCGCGGACGTACGTCACGTCCGCACCGGCCTTCGCGGCGATGCCGGTCGCCGCCGCCACGGACGCCTCGGAGAAGTCGAGGCCGACGGCCCGGGCGCCGCGCCGTGCGAAGGCGATCGTCTCCGTGCCGAGGTGACACTGGAGGTGCAGCACGTCACGACCGGCCAGCTCGCCGAGGTCCTCCCACTCCCAGGACGCGAACCAGCGCTCGGGGTCGGGGTCCTGGTCGAGGCCGTAGAACCGGCTGGCGAGATGGACGGGCGTGCGGGCGTCCCAGTTCGCCTGGTTGGCCCGCATCAGCCGGTCGTGATCGACGGACGTCATGAGGACATCCAACCGCCGGCGGGCCGCGAGCGGCGGCAGAACGCGGGAAACAGCCCCCGGACGTGTCGCTCACATCGAGCGCGCCCGTGCCTCCTCGGCGATCCGCTCGAACTGCGCGCCCATGGCCGCCGCCAGCGCCTGCGCCGCCGACAACGGGCGCACCATCACGGTCACACGGCCGTTCACGTCGTTGATCTCGCGCACGCAGCGGAAGTCCTCGACCGGGCTGGTGAAGACGACGTCCGGAGCCAGCAGCGCCTCGGCGGCGTCGAGGTCGAGTGCCTCGACCGCCTCACGGAAATGCACGCATCGAACGACCTGCGCGCCTTCGCCGGCGCCCCGCCCCGCCGGCCCACCGCCATCCGCGACGAACTCCTCATCAAGATCCAGGCCATGGACGGCGCGGACCCCGAGGCCACCCGCGCGCTGGTCGAGGAACGCGAGGCCTGGGCCCGGGGGCAGCGGCCAGTCTCGCCCGCTACGAGCGCGTCCGCGAACGCCTCCTGGCTCACGATCCTCGAGCGGCGAGCTCCCCTGGGCCGAGCCGACCGCTGAGCCGATGAGTCTGAGCCGATGAGTCCGGGCCGATTAGTCTGGGTCGATGTTCAGCCCCGAAGGACCCAGCCTGCGTGAGCTCGCCGTCCAGGCGCTGTCGTCCGTCGAACGCGGCTACGATCTCCTCGCGCCGAAGTTCGACCACACCCCCTTCCGGACGCCCGACGCGGTCCTCGGCGCCGTCGAGTCGGCCTTGCGGCGGACGGGACCCTTCGACGCCGGGCTCGACCTGTGCTGCGGCACCGGCGCGGGTGTCGGTGTGCTGGCAGGGGTGTGCCGGGAGCGGGTCGTCGGGGTCGACTTCAGTGCGGGCATGCTCGACGTGGCCCGGGAACGGGTCCGGCCGGCCGGACCGCCGGTCTCCTTCGTCCGTGCGGATGCCCGTGCCCTGCCCTTCGGGCCCGCCTTCGACCTGGTGGTGAGTTTCGGGGCCTTCGGGCACTTCCTGCCCCGCGAGCTGCCCGGACTGTTCGCGCAGGTCCGCTCCGTCCTGCGGCCGGGCGGCTGCTTCGCGTTTCCACTGGTCGCCCCGCCCCGCCCGGGCTCGCTCGGCTACTGGACGCTGCTCGGCTTCGACACGGTGATGCGGGTGCGCAACGCGCTGTGGCGGCCTCCGTTCGTCATGTACTACCGCGCGTTCCGCTTCGGGGAGGTACGGCGTGAACTCGCCCGGGCCGGCTTCCGGGTGGACCTCCACGCGCTGCCGGAGTTCGGGCGGCGACAGGACGGCAGCCCACGGGTGCGCCTGGTCGTCGCCCGGACTCCGGGCTAGTCAGTCGCGCAGGAAGTTCAGCAGATCGTCGTTGAACGCCTGCTCGTAGTCGCCCACCAGGCCGTGCGGGGCGCCCGGGTACACCTTCAGCGTCGCGTCCTTGACGAGCTGGGCGGTCCGCTGGGCCGAGGCGCCGATCGGCACGATCTGGTCGTCGTCGCCGTGCGCCACCAGCGTCGGTACGTCGATCCGCCCCAGGTCCTCCGTGAAGTCGGTCTCCGAGAACTGCGCGACGCAGTCGTAGGCGCCCTTCAGCCCGGCCTGCATGCTCCACATCCAGAACGCCCGCCGCACGCCCTCCGACACGGCGGCCCCGGGCCGGTTGAAGCCGTAGAAGCTCTCGCTCAGCTCCCAGTAGAACTGCGAGCGGTCCGCCGCCACGGCCGCGCGGATCCCGTCGAAGGCGTCCTTCGGGGTGCCCTCCGGATTGGCCTCCGTCCGCAGCATCAGCGGCGGCACCGCGCCCAGCAGCACGGCCTTGGCGACCCGCCCGGTCCCGTGCCGCCCGATGTAACGGGCCACCTCTCCGCCGCCGGTCGAATGGCCCACCAGGACCGCGTCGGTGAGGTTCAGCGCCTCGATCAGCTCGGCCAGGTCGTCGGCGTACCGGTCCATGTGGTTGCCCTGCCACGGTTGCCCCGAGCGGCCGTGCCCGCGGCGGTCGTGCGCGATCGCCCGGAACCCGTGCTCGGCGACCAGCCGCGCCTGTCCGTCCCAGGCGTCAGCGTTGAGGGGCCAGCCGTGGCTGAACACCACGGGCTGCCCCTCGCCCCAGTCCTTGTAGTAGATCTCGGTTCCGTCGGACGTGGTGAACGTGCTCATGAGGCATCCTCTCGGTGGAGTGTGGTCTCGGGCTTCCTGTCGATGATCTCCGCGCTCCCCGGTTCGCGCCGCCGGTGCCGGTAGGAGAAGGGACTCCCGCGGGGGCGTACCCGGCCCGGGTCCTCAGCGGCCCCGGCCGCGTCACGCGCCGCTCGGCGCCGGCGTCCGGCCCGGCAGAGTGAACTCGTAGACCAGGGCGTCCTGTTGGTCGTCCACCACCAGGTCGGTGATCTCCAGTGGGCGCGCGTACTGATCGTGCACCCGGCGCGTGACCCGTACCGACGGTGTGCCCGCCAGGCGGGTGATGGCGTCGCGATGGTGCAGTGTCAGACCGGCCCGGCGCATCCAGTCGTAGGCCCGCCGCAGATGCGCGGTGGCGGTGCCGTCGGCGCGGTCGCGGTACCGGGCCAGCTCCTCCACCTCCGCGAGCGCCACGGCGGAGAAGGACGTCACGGCATGACGCAGCCGGCGTCCGGCGGCCGTCGCGCACCGGTAGCGGTGGATCAGGGTCGGCCGGCCCGGGGCCAGTCCCAGGGCCTCCGCATGGTCCGGCGGGGGTGGCTCCCAGGTCACGGTGGCGCGGGCGACCGTGCCCGGGGTCGCGGCCCGGGCCCCGACCGGGAAGGTGAGCGAGGCCGGGCTCTCGACCGGCGGGCCGGGCAGGGTGGCGTGGCTGCCGCGCCGGTCGGTGGCGACGAGACCGTCGCGGCGCAGCAGTTCCAGCGCCTGCCGTACGGTTTCCCGGCTGACCCCGAAGTGCCCGGCCAGCCGCCGCTCGCCCGGCAGTCGTTCGCCGGGCGGCACGGTGCCGTCGCGCAGTTCGCCGAGCAGCTCCATGGCGAGCCGCCGGTACAGGGGCTCTCCGTCGGCCGTCGGGTGGTCGTGCGGGGTGGTGCGGGCCATGCCGCGCCTCCTGTTGGTGACGTTCGGTAGCCGCTTGGGCTCGGTGCGCCACCAGGTCTAGCATTGGTCTAAACCAGCGGGGAAGGGTGGCCGGACGGTTCGGCCGAAACCGGCCCGCCCGCACCCGCTGTCACAGAGCGCTGTAGAGGGCGTCGACCAGGGCCATCTTGCGCGGGTCGTTCGCGATGTGAGGCCCCATACGGTTCATCACATACCCCATCGACACGTGCGCCTCCGGGTCGGCGAGCCCGCAGGAGCCGCCGAAGCCGTCATGACCGAAAGCACGCGGGTTGGGTCCGTAGGAGCCGTTGGATCCGCTGAGCCACAGACCGAGCCCCGCCTCGGTCTCGCCCTCGAACCCGGCCCCGAGCACCAGATCCCGGCAGCTGCCCTGTCCCTCGCGCACCCGCTCGGCGGCATCGGGGGACAGGATGCGCTTGCCCCCGTACGAACCCCGCCCCGCGAAGACGCCGTACAGCTCGGCGACCGCACGCGCGGTGCCGTGCCCGTTCGCCGCCGGAATCTCTGCGGCCCGCCAGCCGGGCTTGAGGGTTCCGGCGGCGGACACCGCGGGGTTGGTCACCGCGGCGATCGCCGCGGGCGCCAACTGGGCGAAGACGGCGGCCTGTTCACTGCTCGCCGCGACCGGCGGCTGGTCCAGCTCCGCCGCCCGTCCGTAGTCCTTCTCCGGCAGGCCGATGCGGAAGTCGATGCCGAGCGGCCCGGTGACCTCCCGCTCCAGGAAGGCCCCCGGCATCAGCCCCGACACCCGCCGGACGACCTCGCCGACCAGATGGCCGTAGGTCAGGGCGTGATAGCCGGACGTGGTTCCCGGTTCCCACCAGGGCTGCGTCGCCGCGAGCCGCTGGGTGGTCAGCTCCCAGTCGCAGAGCTGCTCCAGCGAGTGCGGTTCGCGCAGCCCGGCCAGTCCGGCGCGGTGGGACAGCAGGTGCCGTACGAGGACCTTCTCCTTGCCGGCCGCGGCGAACTCCGGCCAGTACGCGGCCACCGGCGCGTCGAGATCCAGCAGCCCCCGGTCGGCCAGGATGTGCGCGCACAGTGCCACCGGTCCCTTGGTCGTGGACCACACGTTGACCAGCGTGTCCTGTTCCCACGGCCGGGTGTGTGCGGCGTCGGCCCAGCCGCCCCACAGGTCCACCACCACCTCGCCGCCGACGGTGACGGCCACCGCGGCACCCAGCTCGCCCCGCTCCCGGAAGTTCTCCTCGAACGTCCTGCGTACCGCCGTGAAACGCGCGTCGCAATGACCGCGCACCTGTGCCTCGTTCCCTGACATGGGCCCCTCCACCACCTCGCCGGGCCCGGGCCGCCGAGGTGCGGCCCGGGCGCGAAGAACGTACCGACTGGTCGGACTTGGTGGAAGCCTGCCGCCGCCGAAACGGCCGGATCAGTCGCCCGTCGGCGGCGGGGTCAGATGTACGAGCGCATCCAGCGCAGCTTGGCCTCCTCCTGGAAGGGGCCGCCGCCCTCGTGGTCGTTGAAGTCGTACACCTCGATCGTCTTGTCCTCGTGGCTCCAGGCGTTGAAGGCCGCGAAGACGGTCGAGGGCGGGCAGGTCTGGTCTTCGAGGGCGGCCGAGAAGAGCGCGGGGGCCCGGCCGCGGGCGGCGAAGTGGACGCCGTCGAAGTAGGAGAGCGTGCGCAGGGCCTGTTCGGTACGGCCGCGGTGCGTCTTGAGGTACAGGCCGATCTCCCGGTACGGGTGGCGGTCCGTGACGGTCGCCGCACGCGGGTAGTCGCACAGGAACGGCACGTCCGGCGCTATGCCCGCCAGGTCCGGGACCAGGCCGCCCACCGCGATCGTGATGCCGCCGCCCTGGCTGCCCCCGACGGCGACCGTGCGCGTCGGGTCGGTGAGCGGGTGCGAGCGGGCCGCCTCCACGGCACGCACGGCGTCCGTGAACACCCGGCGGTAGTAGTAGTTCTCCGGCGCGTCGATACCGCGCGTCATGAAACCCGGGAACGCGGGCGCGCCGCCCACCGGGTCCGCCGTGCCGCCGCCCCCTCCCCAGGCGCTGCCCTGCCCGCGGGTGTCCATCACGAAGTGCGCCCGGCCCGTGGACGCCCACAGCAGATGCTCGTGCGGCAGCCCGCGTCCTCCGCCGTAGCCGATGAACTCCACGACCAGCGGCAGCGGTCCGTCGGCTCCCGCCGGCAGCGTCAGCCAGCCCTTGACCGGATGGCCGCCGAACCCGGCGAACGTCACGTCGAACACCTGCACAGTGGACAGCCCCGTGTCAACCGGTTCGAAGCGGGCGTCCAGGTCGTGCTCGCGCGCCTCCTGGAGTGTCTTGGACCAGAACGCGTCGAAGTCCTCGGGCTCGGTGGACGCGCTGCGGTACTCGCGGAGTTCGTCGAGAGGAAGGTCGAACAGGGCCATGTAGGACCGCCTTGGGTGAGGAACGGCTGCGGAGACAGTGCGGATGATCACATTACGTGTGTGATCGGAGGGCCCGCCAGGTCTTTTGCCGTGCCCCGGTCACCTGCCGTGCGTCGGCTTCACCTGCCGTGCAGCGGCCGCGTCAGGCGCCGCGATGCGTCCACTCCGGTTCCGTACGGGCCCACTCCCGCTCCCACTCGGCCAGCCGACGGCGCAGCGCGACCCGGCGCACGACGGAGTGGCCGAGGAGCACCACGAGCACCACACCGCCCGCGGCGCACGTGCCCATGGTGAGGGTGTGCTGCCAGACCGCCGTGCCGTCCACCGGCGGGGCCACACTCCGCCCCCGGGAGTCGAACCACACGTCCACGACCTCACCCGGCCGCGCGTCCCCGGGGACCCGTGCCGTCGCGGTGCGCGCGCCCTCGCCGGGCTCCGTCCAGCGCACGGTGGCCCGGTACGCGCGCTGCCCGTCGGCCTGCACAGACGGCAGCGAGTCGCTCCGCCTGCCGACGACCTCGGCACGGACGCGGTGACGCTCGGCCTGTTGTTCCGCCGAGACCGACCGCGCCTCGCCATGGGCCCACCAGGCGGCGGCCGCCCCCGCCAGTGGCGCGCCCACCAGTATCAGGACGGCGACCACCAGCACCGTCCACGCCTCGACGACGTCCGACCGGCGCCGCAGCGGACTGTGCCGCCAACGCCAGCCGAGCACCCGGGTTCGCATGTCGACCTCCTCGCCGTCACCGCGGCCGGAGGGCCGGACCGGCCGTGCGGTGGCGGCGCCGCCGCTCCCTCCACGTCACGTCACGCGTGCGAGTGCCCACACGGGTCGGGTACCCCCTCCGACACACCTCGATCGCTCGGCACGGCCCGGGTCGCCGCGTGCCGGAGCCCTTCGGCCGGAGTGCCCGGGCCGACCGCGGTGAAACACCGGGGCGCGCCCTGTGGTGAGCCGCACACCACCCCTGTGACGCCACCAGGAAAGGGGCCGCTGACACCGGGGAAGGAGCCGCCGTCCAGGTCAGCCGAACCGCTCGATCCGGATGCGGTCCACCGGCTGACCCGCCGTCACGAGCAGCCGGGAGGCGTGCTCGGCGAAGGAGTTGGAGCCGCACACATAGGCCTCCCACCCACCGGAAGGCTGCTCGGCCAGGAGCGGCGCCACATGTGCGGCAGCCATACGTCCCACCGCCACACCCTCCGGCGCGCTCCGCGTGAACACGGGCGTCGTCTCGGCGCCGAACTCGCGGGCGTAGACGAGCTCTTCGGGACTGCGCGCGGACACCAGCAGCCGCAGCGGCACGGTCAGGTTGCGCGCCCGGTGGTGCCGGACCATCGACATCAGCGGTACGACGCCGGAGCCGGCGCCGACCAGCAGCGCGGGCCGGTCGCCCGGCCAGGCGAAGAAACCGCTGACCGGGCCGCGCACTTCGACCTGGTCACCCGGCCGGGCGACGGTGTGGAACCAGCCCGAGACCTCGCCGCCCTCGACATGATCCAGGGTCAGCTCGATGTGCCCGGAGTCGTCCGGCGCGGACGCGATCGAGTAGTGGCGCTGGGCCACATAGCCGTCCTCGGCGGTCAGCCGCACCATCAGGTGCTGGCCGGGAAGGTGTCCCGGCCAGCCGGGCACGGCGAGCCGGAAGGTGGCGGCACGAGCGGTCTCGCGGCGGATCCCGGTCAGCGTGGCGGTCTGCCACACGGAGGCGGCCTGCTCGCTCACGGCGATGCGCCCGGGCACGGCGAACCGCGTGGGAGGCACGAACGTCTCAGTCACCGGAGTACCTCTGCTCCTCCCAGGGGTTGCCCCGCTCGTGATAGCCGTTCCGCTCCCAGAAACCCGGCTCGTCGTGGTCGAGGATCCGCAGGCCCGCTATCCACTTGGCGCTCTTCCAGAAGTACAGGTGCGGCACCAGCAGCCGCGCCGGGCCGCCGTGTTCCGGGGCGAGCGGCCTGCCGTCGTACTCCCATGCGATCCAGGCGCGCCCGCCGGTCAGGTCGGCGAGCGGGAGGTTCGTGGTGTAACCGGTGTGCGAGTAGGCGACGGCATGGGTCGCCGACCCATGGGGCCGGACCACATCCAAGAACGCGTCCAGGGACACCCCCGCGAACCGGACTCCGAACTTCGACCAGCTCGTCACACAGTGGATGGCGCCCTCGTACGCCGACGGCGGCAGCCGGTGCGCCTCCTCCCAGTCCCAGGTGCGGGGCTCGGCCACCAGACCGTCGATACGGAACGTCCAGTCGGCTGGTGCGAGGTCGGGAGTGACCTCGGCGGACAGCACGGGCCAGTCGTCGCCCGCGTCGTACTGGCCGGGCGGCAGACCGGGGTCGGCCACGCGTGGGCGCCCGGTGAAGCCTCGGGTGATGTGCATGCGGTGTGCCTCCGGGCCGGGCCGACGGTGCCCCGCCGAACCGGCATGCTCAATGATTGCGTATTCAACCGTACGTGCGGCGCCCACCTAGTCGGGCGTGCGTGCGGTGGGCCCCTGGTCGTGCCGGCCGGGAGCAGGGCCCGCGTTGTAGCGCACGAGGTAGTCGGCGAATCGCGCCAGGTCCTCGGCCGGCCAGTCCGCCAGCCGCTCCCGGAAGGCCGCCCGGCGGCTCTCGGTGACCTGGGCCAGGATGCGCCGCCCGGCCTCCGTAAGATGCAGCACCAGGACGCGCTGGTCCTCCGCGTCGGGGCGGCGTTCGATCAGACCGGCGCGTTCCAGCGCGGCCACCTGGCGACTGACGGTGGACTTGTCCAGGGCGTAGTGGGCGGCCAGGTCCGTGGCACGGCACCCGCCGCTCTCCTCCAGGTGCCCGAGCAGTGTGTACGACACCAGCGACAGCTCCGGGTGCATCCGCCCCGCCGCGGCACGGGCACGGCGGGCGAAGACCGTCATCTCCCGCTGGATCCTCTCCACGTCGTCGGCAGGCTTCATCGGACCTCCCTCACCAAGGCGCCCTCCGGCCTTCTATGGTTGCATAACCCAACCACCCGCCCGTCGTCTGCCGGCGGGCGGGCGGGGGGCGGACGAGGTGCCGTACCGGTCGGCCGGGCCGTCGGGTAGTGTTGCCGTCCGGCTCGGGACGGACCCAGCCGTCGGAAACCGAGGAGGTGAGACCCATTACCGCTGTGTCAGCCCGGGTGCTCTCTCCTCGACGTCGCGCGGATCGTCGGCCGTAGGCGACCGCCGGAGCGCCCTTCGAATCTCGAAAGGCTCCTGGCTTCCATGCCCTCCGTCTCTCCCGTTCCACCGTCCTCCCGTGACTCCTTCGTCGCCGCCCTGCGCACCGCGGGCTGCGTGTTCGCCGAGGACGAGGCCGAGTTGATCCTCGCCACCGCCCGCACCCCGGCCGAGGCCGCCGCCATGGTCGAACGCCGCGTCGCGGGCCTGCCCCTCGAACTCGTCGTCGGCTGGGCCGAGTTCCTGGGCCTGCGCATCACCGTCGACCCGGGCGTCTTCGTGCCGCGCCGCCGCACCGAGTTCCTGGTCGAACAGGCCCTGGCCCGGGCGCCCGGCGCCGACGTAGTCGTTGACCTGTGCTGCGGCTCGGGCGCCGTCGGCGCGGCGCTGGCCGCCGGACTCGGCAGCGTCGAACTGCACGCCGCCGACATCGACCCCGCCGCGGTGCGCTGCGCCCGTGGCAACGTCGCCGCCGCCGGCGGTCACGTCCACCAAGGGGACCTTTTCGAGGCGCTGCCCGGCGACCTGCGGGGCCGCGTCGGCATCCTCGCGGCCAACGTGCCCTACGTACCGAGCGACGAGATCGGCCTGCTGCCGCCGGAGGCCCGCGCCCACGAGCCGCTGGTCGCGCTCGACGGCGGCGCGGACGGACTCGACGTCCTGCGCCGGGTCGCGGCCGAGGCGCCCCACTGGCTCGCGCCCGGCGGCTGCGTCCTGGTGGAGACGAGCCGCCACCAGGCACCGACCGCCCTCGACGCCTTCGAACGCAACGGCCTGACGGCACACCTGGCCGTCTCGGAGGAGCTGTACGCCCATGTGGTGATCGGCGTCGCACCGTAACGACCGAGCGCGCAGCCGAACGCCGGGGGCCCCTCAGCCCGGCGGTGTCGCCCGCGCGATGAGCAGTGCCACGTCGTCGAAGTTGTCCGGCTCGTGCAGGGTGCGCAGCAGCAGGTCGCAGACCTCCTCCAGCGGGCGGTCGGGCCCGTCGAGCAGGGACAGCAGCGTGTCGAGCCGGTCGTCGAGCGAGTCGCGCCGGGTCTCGACGAGACCGTCGGTGTAGAACACCAGCCGGTCGCCCGGCTCCAGGTCGACGGTCGTCGTGGAGAAGGCGACACCGCCCACGCCGAGCGGTACCCCGGTCGGCAGGTCGAGCAGCTCGGGAGGCCGCCCGGCCCGGACGCGCACCGGCGGCAGATGCCCGGCGTTGGCGATCCGGCACTGCCGCAGATGCGGGTCGTGGACGGCGTAGACACAGGTGGCGATGGCCTGTTCCAGCCCAGCGGTGATCTTGTCGAGGTGTTCCAGGAGCAGGGCGGGATCGAGGTCGAGGGAGGCCAGCGTGTTGGTCGCCGTGCGCAGCCGCCCCATGGTCGCCGCCGCGGGGATGCCACTGCCCATCACATCGCCCACGACGAGCGCGGTCTTGCCGCCCTCCAGGTCGATCACGTCGAACCAGTCGCCACCCACCTCGCTCGTGGCCCCGGCCGGCTGGTAGCGGGAGGCCACCTCCAGCCCGCCCGTCACGGGCGGATGGCTGGGCAGCAGGCTGCGCTGCAGAGTGAGCGCGGTGTCGCGGGCGCTCTGGTACCAGCGGGCGTTGTCGATCTGCACCGCGGCCCGCGCCGCCAGCTCGCGGGCCAGCAGCAGGTCGTCCTCGCTGAACGGCAGCGGATTGCGGGTGCGCTTGAGGTCCAGGGCGCCCAGCACCTCGCCGCGCGCGATCAGCGGCACCGCCAGATACGAGTGCACCCCGGCCCGGCCCAGCAGCCCGGCCGCCTCCGGGGACCGGGCGATGCGGGCCAGGTCCTCGTCCCCGACGTGCGGCAGCATCACGGGACTGGCCGTGCGCACGCACTGGGTGACGAGCCGGTCGGGCGCGTACCGGGCCACCTGCCCGGGCGGGTCGGCCGCCTCCAGCGCCTCGGCGGAGTCGTAGCCCTGGACCGCCAGCGCGCGGATCACCGCCGCCTCGGCCGGGTCGAGGCTGGTACGCCGGCCCTGCACCACCGCGTCCAGCAGGTCGACGGCCGCGATGTCGGCGAGTTCCGGCACGGCCACGTCGGCGAGCTCACGGGCCGTGCGGTCCAGGTCGAGCGTGGTGCCGATGCGGCCGGAGGCATCGGCGATCATGGCCAGACGGCGCCGCGCGGCCTCGGCCTCGATGCCCGCGCGGTACTGCTCGGTGACGTCGACGATCGAGACGGCCACGCCCAGCACGGTCCCGAAGGCGTTCTCCAGCCGGTACAGCGAGATCGACCAGGCGTGGTCCCGGTCCGGGTCGGCCGGGGTGCGGCCGATCGTGGACTGGTCGACGACCGGCTGCCCGGTGTCCAGCACCCGGTGCGCCGCGGACTCCAGCGCGTCGACGTCCATCCGCGGCACCACCTCACGGACGCTGCGGCCCAGGTGCTCCTCGGCAGGCACGCCGTTGAGCTCCTCCAGCGCCGGGTTGACCGAGACGTAGCGCAGGTCGGTGTCCAGCACGGCCAGCCCGATCGGGGACTGGGCGATCATCCGCGTCGACAGCGCCACCTCGCGCTCCAGCCGGTGCACGGTCGACTGGTCGGCGCACAGACCGAGCGCGTAGACATCCCCCTGATCGTCCAGCAGTCGCATGTTGCGGAACTCCACGAGCCGCGTGGTGCCGTCCTTGCGGCGGACGGGAAAGGCCCCCGCCCAGCTCTGCCCGGTGCCCATGACGTCCGCGAACAGCTTGACCACGAGCTCGAGGTGCTGCTCGTGGACCATGATCCGGGCGGCGTACTGCCCCAGCGCCTCCCGCGCCTCGTATCCGAACAGCTCCTCGGCCTGCGGGCTCCACAGCACGATGCGGCCCTCGGCGTCCAGGACCACCGAGGCCAGGCGCAGGACATCGAGCAGCCCGCTCGGCCGCACCGGCGCGCGCGCCGGCTCGTCGCCCTCGGCCATGGGAGACCCGGCTGCACTCATCCCGCGCCCCGCCTTCGCCGATCTCGCGGCCCGCCGTCACGGTGCCGACACCCCATGTTCTACCGCGCGGAGCCGTCGATCCGAGGCCCCTTCCGTCACCTTCCACCATCTCCCAACACGGAGTCGCCCGCTCCGTAAACCCGTCAGCACGGCTGGGGCACCGCCGGTAGTGCTCGGCAGAAGGTGGTGCTTTGCTGGGGTAGGGGCGGATACGCCACGAGAGGAGCGAGCACGATGGACGAGGAGCGACCGCACCCCCACTCCGTCTCGGTGGAGATCAGCGGGTGCAGCAAGCAGGACGCCCGGATCGTGTTCGACACGCTGTGCTCCTGCTTCGAGTCCGACCGGTGCGCCGACGACGTACCCGAGAATCTGCACGAGACCCGCCCGACCGTGTGGCTCGGCACGTTCGATGTCGCCGACAAGCACGAGGGGGCGCGGCCGGCCCGGCTGTCGTCCTCCGTCGACGCCGACCTGCACGGCGGTTACTGGGCGATCGAGCAGTTCCGCATGAGGCTGGACTCGCTGTTCGACGTGCGGGACCTCAGCACGGTCTCCGGCGACCAGGAGACGGAACTGCACGTGCGCCTCGAAAGCCGGTGACCGCCCTCACGAGCTGGTGACCGCCCCACGCGAGCAGGGGCCGCCCATCCACGTCCGGCAGGCCGAGGACGGCCCGCCGCTGGGCGGCGTGCGCCACGGGCAGAGGTGCACGCGTTCGTCCACGCCGTGGAGCCCCTCGTACGGCAGACCGAAGCCGTCCGTGGCCGGGATGGCATGGCCGCCGGCAGATGCCGACGTTCCACGGCCCGCCGCCGTCGCCCCGGCCCGCAGCCCTCGCCCGCCGCGGCGGCCGGAAGCGCGCCACCGCGCCGACCGTCGCCCGGCTCGACCCGGAGTGCCCTGACGCCGCGTGCACGGCGATCCGTGCCCGGAGCAGCCCGCGCCCGTCGGCCACGACCGAGATCCCTGCTCATGGAACCGACTGTGCCCTCCATCACCTTGTGCAACTAGTTGCATAAACCGTCGGACGTCCTCTACAACTACAGACACGACACCGCGCACGGAGGGCCCGATGAGCCGTTACCCGCACCTGCTGACCCCCCTCGACCTGGGCTTCACGACCTTGCCCAACCGGGTCCTCATGGGCTCCATGCACGTCGGTCTGGAGGAAGCCGAGGGTGGGTTCGACCGCATGGCCGCCTTCTACGCGGCCCGGGCCCGGGGCGGAGTGGGTCTGATCGTCACCGGCGGCATCGCACCCAACGACGAGGGACGCCCCTACGAGGGCGGCGCCAAGCTCACCACCGAGGCGGAGGCCGAGCAGCACCGGGTCATCACCGACGCCGTGCACCGCGAGGGCGGCCGGATCGCCATGCAGATCCTGCACTTCGGCCGGTACGCCTATCACCAGGACCTGGTCGCTCCCAGCCCGCTCCAGGCGCCGATCAGCCCCTACCCGCCCCGCGAACTCACCGACGCCGACGTCGAGCGGACCATCGACGACTACGCCCGCGCCGCCCGCCTCGCCCGGCAGGCCGGCTACGACGGCGTCGAGATCATGGGCTCCGAGGGCTACCTCATCAACGAGTTCATCGCCCGGCAGACCAACCAGCGCACCGACCGCTGGGGCGGCTCGTACGAGAACCGCACGCGCTTCCCCTTGGAGATCGTGCGGCGGGTGCGCGAGGCGGTCGGCGAGGACTTCATCGTCGTCTACCGGCTGTCCATGCTCGACCTCGTCCCGGGCGGCTCCACGCTCGACGAGGTGATCACCCTCGCCAAGGCCGTCGAGGCCGCCGGCGCCACCATCATCAACACGGGCATCGGCTGGCACGAGGCCCGCATCCCCACCATCGCGACCTCCGTGCCGCGCGGCGCCTACACCTGGGTGACCAAGCGGCTGATGGGCGAGGTGTCCGTCCCGCTCGTCACCACCAACCGCATCAACACCCCCGAACTTGCCGAGGAGTTGCTCGCCGAGGGCGCGGCCGACATGGTGTCGATGGCCCGCCCGATGCTCGCCGACCCGGACTTCGTCATCAAGGCCACCGCCGGCCGGCCCGAGGCGATCAACACCTGCATCGGCTGCAACCAGGCCTGCCTCGACCACACCTTCAGCGGCCTGATCACCTCCTGCCTGGTCAACCCGCGCGCCTGCCACGAGACCGAGCTGGTGCTCTCCCCGACCCGGCTGCGCAAGCGTGTCGCGGTCGTCGGCGCCGGTCCGGCCGGGCTTGCCTGTGCGGTCTCCGCCGCCGAACGCGGGCACGAGGTGACGCTGTTCGACGCGGCGAGCGAGATCGGCGGCCAGCTCAACGTCGCCCGCAAGGTCCCCGGCAAGCAGGAGTTCGACGAGACGCTCCGCTACTTCCGCACCCAGCTCGACTGGCACGGCGTCGGCATACGGCTGAACACCCCCGTCACGGCCACGGACCTCGACGGCTTCGACGAGGTCGTCGTCGCCACCGGCGTCACCCCGCGCACCCCCGACATCCCCGGCGTCGACCACCCCAGCGTCCTCGGCTACCTCGACGTCCTGCGCGACGGCGCCCCCGTCGGCGACCGGGTCGCGATCCTCGGCGCGGGCGGCATCGGCTTCGACGTCGCCGAATACCTCACGGACAGCGGTGACAAGGCGCACGAGAACCCGCAGACGTACTTCCGCCAGTGGGGCGTCGACCTCGACTACCGCGCCCCCGGCGGCCTCGCCGCGCCCGAGCGGCCCGCCCCGCCGCGCACCGTCCACCTGCTCCAGCGCAAGACCTCCAAGGTCGGCGCAGGCCTCGGCAAGACCACCGGCTGGATCCACCGCACCGAGCTCAAGCACCGCGGCGTCACCATGGTCCCGGGCGTGAGCTACGACCGGATCGACGACGCCGGACTGCACATCACCGTCGGCGAGGAGAGCACGGTCCTGGAGGTCGACACGATCGTGCTGTGCACCGGCCAGGAGCCGCGCCGCGGCCTGTACGAGGAACTGATCGCGGCCGGGCGCAGCGCCCACCTCATCGGCGGTGCCGACGTGGCCGCGGAACTGGACGCCAAGCGCGCCATCAAGCAGGGCACCGAGCTGGCGGCCGCCCTGTAGGGCGGGACGCGTCCCTAGGATGAGGCCATGTCACTCCCGCACGCGATCCTCACCGCCCTGCTCGAGAGGCCGTCGTCCGGGCTGGAACTGACCCGCCGGTTCGACCGGTCGATCGGGTACTTCTGGTCCGCGACGCACCAGCAGATCTATCGCGAGCTGGGAAAGCTGGAGACCGACGGCCTGATCCGGGCCCTGCCCGCCGAGCAGCCGACGCGCGGGCAGAAGAAGAACTACGAGGTCCTGCCGGCGGGCCGCGCCGAACTGGCCCGCTGGACGGCCGCCTCCCAGGACCCCAAGCCGCACCGTGATCCGCTGCTGCTGCGCCTCAGGGCGGCGGCCGTGGTCGGCACCGCGGGCCTGGAGGCCGATCTGCGACGCCACCTGGAGCTGCACGAGCGGCAGCTGGCGGAGTACCAGGAGATCGAGCAGCGCGACTTCCCTCCCGGCCGGGACGGCACCGAGGACCGGCTGCGGCATCTGGTGCTCCGGGCCGGCATCGACCTGGAGACGTTCTGGACCCAGTGGCTCAGGCGCGCCCTGGCGGACTTCGCCGAACTGCCGGACGGCGAGTCGACCCGCCCGGCCTGACGGGTGTCACGGCGGCCCGCCCGACCGGAGCGCTTCGGAAGGGCGGGCCGCCGTACGTACCGGATCAGAGCCGGTACGGCCTGTTGCGCCGGCGCAGGTACCAGGCCGTCCCGAGGAGGCCGATCCCGACCAGCGTGCCGCCCGCGACGAGCGTGACGGTGCCGTAGTCGGTGGCGCTCCCGCCGGCCCCGCCCATGACACCGCGGGACGGCGAGGCCGAGGGGGACGGCGACCTCGTCGGGGAGGGAGCGGGGGAGACGACGACCGACTGGGTGCCCGCGGTGGTGCCGTCCGAGCAGATGACGATGACGGTGTACGTCCCCGCGGTGACGTTCGACCAGGCCGCGGACTGACTGGTCGACGTCCCCGACAGGGTCACCTGACGCCCTTGGGCGAAGCTGCCCTGACTGCTGGTGAGAAGCGAGGCGGTGCCCCAGCTGCCGTTGATCTGGGTGCACGCGCTGGTCGTGACCGACACCGTGGAACCCGTGGTGCTCACGGAGATGCCCGGGCCCGCGGCAGCGGGCACCGCGGCCAGGGCGAGGGGCAGGGCGGCTGCCACGGTCAGGCCGGAGCGGAGAACTGGCGATGAGCTACGCATGTCAACTGCCCTCCGGCGGCACGGTTGGCGGTACATCCCTTGCGCCGCCGAGGGTCGGGGAACGCCCGTGCTGCCTCAGGGTCAGCCAAGGTCCCCCCGGCCCCGGCCGCACGCCGGGTGCGCCCGTGCAGGTGACGGGTTCCCACAGCCGGACCACGCCCCGGAGCGCGTCAGCGCCCCGGCCCCGTCGTCACCGTCCGCTCCACCGAGAAGCCTCCCCACGTGCCGTCCGGCAGCATCGCCCGGACCCGGACCCGGTGGCTGACACCGGCGTCCCGTCCCACGTAGAAGCTGTACGTGGCCCGGTCGCGCGGCGCGCTCCCGCCGAACACGAGGGACGTGGCCCGACGGCCGTCCAGGTGGATCTCGTACTCGGCGATCGCGCCGTCCACGCGGGGCGGCACCCAGCTCAGGTCGACGTAGTAGGCCCCGTGTGCGCGGTGGCCGGTCGCCCGGAAGGCGGTCGGGGCCGTGGCGCGGCCGTCGTCCGTACCCGGGGTGGTGAGGCGGACGGCGGGACTGGCGGGGGAGACGTTTCCGGCAGCGTCCCTGGCCCGGACGGTGAACGAGTAGGCCGTGCCGGGCCGCAGCCCGGTGACCACGGTCGCCGTCTGGCCCCCGCCCACGCTGTGGATCTTCGTGCCTCCCTGGTGGACGTCGTACGACACCACGCCTCGGTCATCCGTCGAGGCGGACCAGGACAGCTGGGCCGCCCGGCTTCCGGCCGTGCGGCCGCGAGGCGCCGACGGGCGGGTCGGTGCGCGCTGGTCGTCCGGCGTGGCCGCCGGCGTCCTCGCCCGGACCTCACGGCTGGGCGGCCCGAGCCGACCGTCGGCGCCCCGGGCCCGCACGGTGAAGACATACACCGTGGCGGACCGGAGCCTGGTGACATCCACCATGTGCTCCGAACCCGGAACTTCCTTGACCTTCCTGGTGCCGCGATACACCTCGTAGGCCTCGGCCCGTGCGGCCGCGGTCCACATGACATGCACGCTCGTCGCGCTGCCCGCCGCTGCGGTGACTCCGGTCGGTGCTCCGGGCAGAGCGCCGCCGTCCCCTTCGCCCGATCCGGCCGCACCACAGGAGGCGACCAGCGCGAGGGCCCCGCAGAGCGCGACGCGGCAGAGCAGACGAGCCGGGACGGAAAGGGGAACGCCTCGCACGGCACTGCCTCCCGGGGCCGACACTCAGGAATGGTCCGGACCAATATGGCGCGGCTGACGCGGCCACATCAAGAGGGGGTGGCGAGGGGGGTGGTGTCGGCGGGCGCGGGCGCCGGGGCGTCACCCCCGCCGTTCGTGACCACCCGGAAGAGTTACGTATGCTGAGGTCCTCACGGCCGAACTCCTGGCGGACACCAGGGAGTTCGGGCCTGTCGCGCGGACCGCTGTCGTCGCAGATCCCGCGCCGGCGCGGGTGGCCGGGCCGGCCTGAGTTCTCACACGGACTCAGGCCCCCGGCCCCTGTCGGACGTTGGGGGCGTGCACCGTCCGGCCCTCCAGCGGTGGCCGGGTGATCGCGCCGGGAACAGATTGGGCTGAGTGCCCGTCAGGTTCCCCAGGAAAGGCTCCTCTATCGTGCGTGTCCAGTCGCTCACACTGGCCGCGGCCAGCGCCGCCCTGCTCGCCCCGACGACACCCTCCGCCGCTCCGCCCCGGCCGGTGGTGTGGCGCGAGGCCCCCGTCCGCGCCGCCGATCTGCTGGCCAAAGTGCGGGACTGCGCTCCGGTCTCCCGCGGCCGGTACCGCAGCGACAGCGGCCGGCCCGCGAGGATCCCGGTCTGCGGCACCAAAGACGCCGTGTTCTGGAAGGCCGACATGGACATCGACTGCGACGGCCGCCCGGGACCCCGCTGCAATCGGCGCACGGACCCCCACTACTCCGGCAGCACCGCCTACGCGCAGTCCGACGGGCGCCCCCTGAGCGCCGAACGCCTCCCCTTCATCGTTGTGCCCGCCCCGAGCCGCATCTGGGACTACCGGGAGCACGGTGTGGGCGGCGGTTCCGTCGTGGCCGTCGTCCACCGCGACCGTGTGCAGTACGCGGTCGTCGGCGACACGGGCCCGCAGGACATCATCGGAGAGGCGTCCTTCGCGACCGCCAAGGCCCTCGGTGTCCGCGCCGACCCGCACGGCGGCGGCACACCGTCCGGCGTCACCTACATCGTCTTCAAGAACGTCCGCGTGTCACCCATCGAGGACCACGCGGCGGCCGTGACGAAGGGGGAGCGGCTGGCGAGGCGATTCGTGGGCGACAGCCCAGCGCTCGACGGAGAGCCGTGGGGTCATTGACCGAGCGACGCCGAGTGCTTGACTGAGCGTCGTGGGGTCATTGACCGAGCGAGGCCGAGTGCTCGACGGAGAGCCGTGGGGTCATTGACCGAGCGACGCCGAGTGCTTGACGGAGTCGTGGAGTCATTGCCCGAGTGCCGCCCGGTGCCGGCCGGCTCATGCCGACCGCCGACGCCGAGTGCTTTACGGAGCGTCAGGGGCCCTCTACCGCCCGGCGGCCGACGGGCGCCGGGCACGCCGCTCTCGCACCCAGGCCCTGGCGCGCCCGGCCCGGTCTCACACCTTCCGGTACGTGTAGGCCTCCGCCGCGGCCGACTCCACCGCCGCCAGGTCGGCCCCGGTCGCCGCCGTGACGACCGCGGCGACGGCTCCCTCCACGAACGGAGCGTCCACCAGCCGTGTCTGCTCCGGGAGTTCGTCACCCTCCGCGAGCAGCGCCTTCACGGTGAGCACCGCACTGCCCAGGTCGGTCAGTACGGCGACGCCGGCTCCCCGGTCGACGGACGCGGCCGCCGCGGCGATCAGTTCGGCGCTGGTGCCGAGCCCGCCGCCTTCGGAACCGCCCGCCGGAGCGACGGGCACCGCCGGGCCACCGCCCGCGAGCCCCTTCGCCAGCTCGGCGACCGACGCGGCCACCTCCGCGCTGTGCGACACCAGCACGATTCCCACGAGCCGCTCGTCACTCACCGGCGGCCTCCGCGAGTCCGGCGACGAGCAGCGCCGCCGACGTGGCACCCGGGTCCTGGTGCCCGATGCTGCGCTCGCCCAGATAGCTCGCCCGGCCCTTGCGCGCCTGCAAGGGCGTCGTCGCCACGGCGCCCTCCTCCGCGGCGGTCCGGGCCGCCGTGAACGAGTCGCCCAGCGCGTCCACCGCGGGCACCAGAGCGTCGATCATGGTCTTGTCGCCCGGTGCGGCGCCGCCCAGCGTCCTGACCGCGTCCACCCCGGCCCGCAGCGCCTCGGCCAGCTGTTCCGGGCTGACCTCGGCGGCGTCCCCGAGCGCCTTGCCGGTACGGCGCAGCAGCGTCCCGTACAGCGGACCCGAGGCGCCGCCGACCGTCGAGATCAGCTGGCGCCCGGCCAGCGTCAGGACACCGCCGGGCGTGCCGGGAGCCTCCTTCTCCAGGGCCGCCGTCACGGCCGTGAAGCCGCGCTGGAGGTTGCTGCCGTGGTCGGCGTCCCCGATGGGCGAGTCGAGGGCGGTGAGCCGTTCCGCCTCCCGGTCGACGGACGCGGCGGTCGCCGTCATCCAACGGCGGAAGAAATCGGCGTCGAGCACTGGGTCTCCTTGCCTGGTAGGTACGTCGTGATCCTCTACCCCTTCCGCGTCACATGCCCCAGCGCAGACCCGGCGTCTTCACCGGCGCGTCCCACAGCCGCAGCATGTCCTCGTCGGCCTGGCAGATGGTGAGCGAGGCGCCCGCCATGTCCAGGGAGGTGACGTAGTTGCCCACGAGAACGCGGGCGACGGGGACACCGCGGGCGGCGAGCACGCGGTGTACCTCGGCGTTGAAGCCGTACAGCTCGAGCAGCGGCGTCGCCCCCATGCCGTTCACCAGGACCAGCACGGGATTGCGCGGCCTCAGGTCCTCCACCACCGCCTCGACGGCGGCCTCGGCGATCTCGCCGGACGTCATCATCGCCCGCCGCTCCCGGCCGGGCTCGCCGTGGATGCCGATGCCCAACTCCAGCTCACCGGGCGGGAGATCGAAAGTGGGGCTGCCCTTGGCCGGCGTGCTGCATGCGCTCAGTGCGACGCCGAAACTGCGGGAGTTCTCGTTGACCTGCCGGGCGATCGCCGCCACCCGCTCGAGCGGCATGCCCTCGTCGGCGGCGGCGCCCGCGATCTTCTCCACGAACAGGGTCGCGCCGGTACCGCGCCGCCCCGCGGTGTAGAGGCTGTCGGTCACCGCCACGTCATCGTTGACCAGCACCTTCGCGACCTGAATGCCCTCGTCCTCGGCCAGCTCGGCGGCCATGTCGAAGTTGAGCACGTCACCGGTGTAGTTCTTCACGATGAACAGGACCCCGGCCCCGCTGTCCACGGCGGCGGCCGCGCGCAGCATCTGGTCGGGCACCGGGGAGGTGAACACCTCGCCCGGACAGGCGGCCGACAGCATGCCGGGCCCTACGAAACCCCCGTGCAGCGGCTCGTGCCCCGAGCCACCGCCCGAGACCAGCCCCACTTTTCCGGCCACGGGAGCGTCCCGCCGCACGATCACCCGGTTCTCCACGTCCACGGTCAGCTCCGGGTGGGCAGCCGCCAGACCACGCAGCGCGTCCGCGACCACGGTCTCCGGGACGTTGATCAGCATCTTCACGGGTACCTCCTGGTGAGACTGGCACTTGCGCCTCTGCCCTCATCCTCGCAGCCCGACTCTGGCTTGACCAGTTGTCGATCTTGGCGGTTCTCGGCGTCGACAGCGGGGTACGGCGGTACGGACGCCGACTCGATACCGACCTTGATGACGGGTCGTCAGGTGCGGACGGTCTGCGGGACTCTTACGAGAGTCTGACGCGACCACCGTTCCGCATCGGCTCACCTTTCCCTCTGTCCACTCCGCTCACGTCCGCAGTCGCGGACTCCGCCGCGCAGGTGGCGGGACCGGCGGCAAGGGCGGAGGCCAGGTCGACGCCCCCATCGACCCGCTGCGTCGTTCCGTGCCGAAGGGCAGCAGCTCAAGGAGCGGCAAGTCGTGCCATCCGGTGGGGAGTTCCCCGCCGGCATCGCCCAAGGTGAGGGCCTGTTCGCCCGCCGGACGGTCCGTTCCGCCGGCCGGAACGGCGTAGGAGACAAGTCTGTGACCCGTCTCTGGGGTAGCGATCTTCGCGATGTGGGTAAAACGGATGCAAACGACCCTTCCGTGCCCGTACCGGTGAGAGGGGGGCGCGCAATGGATCCATGGCTGATCTGGTTGATCATCGCGGCCGTGCTGGCCGTGGCCGAGATCTTCACCCTGACCGCTGCGCTCGGGATGCTGAGCGCGGCCGCGTTGGTCACGGCGGGTTCCGCCGCGGTCGGACTGCCGCTGCCTTTCCAGTTCTTGGTCTTCACGGCAGTGGCCACCGTCACCCTGCTGTTCCTGCGCCCCGTCGCGCTGCGCCACGTGGTCCAGCCCCAGGCGGCACGGTTCGGCGTGGACGCCTTGGTCGGCAGGGGCGCTTATGTCGTGTCCGAGGTGACGGGCCTGGGCGGCCGGGTCCGTATCGACGGTGAGGAGTGGACGGCCCGCGCCCTCGACGAGACGCTGGTGATTCCCGCCGGCAAGACCGTCGACGTCATAGAGATCAGTGGTGCCACCGCGATCGTCTACCCACGGGACTGAGAATCATGGATACCTCCGCGTTCTTGATCGCCGGCCTGATCGTCGCGCTGTTCGCGGTTTTCACCGTGGTGCGGGCGGTCCGAATCGTTCCCCAGGCCCGTGCTCGTAACGTCGAGCGACTCGGCCGCTACCACCGCACCCTGAATCCCGGCCTCAGTCTCGTCATCCCGTACATCGACCGGGTGCATCCGGTGATCGACCTACGGGAACAGGTCGTCTCCTTCAAGCCGCAGCCGGTCATCACCGAGGACAACCTGGTCGTCGAGATCGACACCGTCCTCTACTTCCAGGTCACCGATCCGCGGGCGGCCTTCTACGAGATCGCGAATTTCCTCCAGGCGGTCGAGCAGCTCACCGTCACCACATTGCGCAACGTCGTGGGATCCATGGACCTGGAGAAGACTCTCACCTCGCGCGACACCATCAACAGCCAGCTCCGCGGCGTCCTGGACGAGGCCACCGGCAAGTGGGGGCTGAGGGTCAACCGGGTGGAGATCAAGGCCATCGATCCCCCGCAGTCCATCAAGGACGCGATGCAGAAGCAGATGCGGGCGGAGCGGGACAAGCGAGCCGCGATCCTCGGGGCCGAAGGGCAACGCCAGTCACAGATCCTCACCGCCGAAGGCGACAAGCAGGCCGCCGTCCTGCGCGCGGAGGGAAACCGCACCGCCGCGATCCTCCAGGCCGAGGGCCAGTCCCGGGCCATCGACGAGGTGTTCCAGGCCGTGCACCGCAACGACCCCGACCCGAAGCTGCTCGCCTGGCAGTACCTCCAGACGCTGCCCCAACTGGCGCAGGGAGCGGGCAGCACGTTCTGGATGATCCCCAGTGAGGTCACCTCGGCACTTCAGGGCGTGTCCCGGGCCTTCAGCGAGGTGCTGCCCCCGTCGCCGGCCACCCGCGAGAAACCCACGGACGACATGGCCGCCCAGGCCGCCGACGACACGGCGCAGGCAGCACAAGCCGCTGCCGCGGCCCTCGCCGACGCGGCCGAGGTCGATCGCACCGCCGCCGAGTCCCTCCAGTCCCAGCCTCCTCGCTGACCGCAGCCGGGGCGTGGCGCGGGAGCGGCGCGACTGGCCGCCGGGATCTCGTCCTGATCCGGGCCTGCCGGCCGTTCGAGGAGTCCGGGGAGTCCGGGGAGTCACGACATGCTGCTCTCCGCGCCGATCAGGTCGGTGACGGCCCGTATGCCGCCTTCGGCGAGAGCGGCGCGTTGCCTGTCCGCTCCGGTTCCGTTCTGGAGAAGCCGGTGGACCAGGGCCGTCACCTGCCGGGTCGCGCCGGACGCGTCGAGTGCCGGAGCGACGTGCCGCAGGAGCTGGTACAGCACGTCCCCGGCGCGGCGAGGCCTGCCGCCCGGGCAGATCAAGGTGTCGCTCAGACCGTGACGGGCGGCATGCCACAGAGCGATCTGGAGAAGCTCCGGCGGGCAGTCGGGCACCGGCGCCCCGGCGACCGTTTCCCTGATGGCCGTGTCCACGAGAGCGTGGGTCATCCCCGCGAGCATGACGGCGTCGTCCGCCCGCAGTTGAACGTCCAGGCAGCGCACCTCGACGGTGGGGTACCGGGCCGACAGGCGGGCCTGCCAGTACAACTGCCCGCTGTCCGAGATCACACCGGTCTCCAGCAGTTGCGTCACGCGCCGGTCGTGGTCGGCCACGTCACGGAAGTAGGGGGGCGCGCCGCTGACCGGCCAGCGGCCGAAGATCACGGTGCGCCAGCTGGCGAAACCGGTGTCGTGGCCGTCCCAGAGCGGGGAGTTCGCGGACATGGCCGTCAGGGTCGGCAGCCAGACCCGGATCCGGTTCAGGACCTGCACGCCGGTCTCCCGGCTGGGCACGGCCACGTGTACGTGCATGCCGTTGACCAGCTGCTCCGCCACCAGCTGGGGCGCCTGCGTGAGCATGGCCCGATAGCGGGCCTGGTCGGTGACGGCCACCGGGTGACGATGGCGCAGCGGGGGCGTTCCGCAGGCCGCGATCCGGCAGCCGTGCGCTTCGGCCGCCGCCCCGATGGCGTGCCGCAGCCGCAGCAGATGTCCCCCCGCCTCCTCCAGCGTGCCGCACACCGGCGTGGCCACCTCGACCTGCGCCTGCAGCAGCTCGCACTGCACCTCCTGGTCGGCCACGAGATGCGCCAGACCCGCCGCGGCACGCACCTTGTCGGCCAGGGGTACCGGTAGCCCGGTAACCGGGTCGAGGAGCAGGTACTCCTCTTCCACACCGATCGTCGTCATCGGTCACCCTCTGTTCTGCCCCGTCCCCGGGGCCGCATGTCACGGCGTCGGCCCGACGCTGTCGGCTCGACGCTCGCGCGTGCCCCGAGTGCCGCGGCCACGGAATGGCAAACCCCGACAAAACGGGATGCTGGAGTGACATGCGGGAGGTGTCTGACCCGGGCGGACCTGAGGCGGTACGGGATGAGGCCGAGGGGACCGCTCACGGCCGCGGGTTCGTGCGCTGCCACCGGGGGCGTGCGTCCTGGCCGCGGCGCCCGGCGACCGAGGCGCAGCGCGGGCACTGGCGCCGCACCCGGTCCGCCGCACCGCCGGACTCCGGGAAGGTGTCGGGCCAGGTGATGTGCGGGAAGCGGACCAGCCGGGAGCGGCTGAGGGACAGGCCGCAGACGGTCTGGTTCAGCCCCGGCTCCCAGGCGTGCACCTCGCCGGACGGCAGGCGGCGCCGGCCTTCCTCCTCGTCGGTCCACTGTCCGGACGCCGCGACGGCGTACTGCTTGACGCGAGCCATGGCGTACGGTCCCGGATCAGCCGGCCGCGTGGTCGACGCGCAGCCGCACCTGCTCCTCCAGGCGCTGAAGGCTTGTCTCCAGGGCGTCGCGGACCATCGTCTCGCCGGGGTCGTGGCTGTCGTCGAAGAACGACAGGTGCACCGTCACCTCACTGGCTCCGCCGCCGATGCCGGCGACCTGGAGCCAGCCCGAGTAGCTGCCCTGGTCGCGGGTGCCCCATTCGAGCCGCATCTGGTCGCGCTGCGCGCGCAGCAGGGCGGAGGTGTCCTCGTCGGTGCGGTCCTCGTGCACGGTGACGGCGGGCAGCTCCTCGGCCTCGACGTGCAGGGCCGCCGGCAGCCAGGTGTCCAACTGGCCGACGTTCGCGGCCTGGTCGAAGACCTGCTCGGGCTGTGCGGGCATCGTGCGTGAGCGTTCGTACTCGGTCATCGCGGCACCGGCCTCGCTTCGGGTTCGTTCAGCGCACCGCGTTCCCGGCCTGCCCGGCCGTAACCATCCGGGCTCCGTCTGCCGTCGGTGCCGACCGGGAGTACTTTTTGCAGAGCCTGCATCTTTGCGTACCATGCAACTATGACGGAGGGGAACCCGGCGGGCGTCGGGCTGCGCGAGCGCAAGAAGCGGGCGACCCGCGCCGCCCTGGTGGCGGCGGCGGTGCGGCTCGCGGCGGAGCACGGGGCGGAGCACGTCACCGTCGATGCGATCAGTGAGGCAGCCGGGGTGTCCGCGCGGACGTTCTTCAACTACTTCGACGCCCGTGACGACGTCTTCGTCATGATCGGCGCGGACGCCAGTGCGAGGGTCCGGCAAGCCGTACTGGCCGCGCCCGCCGAGCTGCCCCCGCTTCAGGCGCTTCGCGACGCCATGGCGACCGAACTGGCGGAAATCGAGCAGCAGCAGGAACTGTGGCGCCTGCACTCCGAGGTGCTGCGCCGCTCACCGCACCTGCTCGCGCGCAGTCTCGGCGCCCACATGGCCGATGAACTCGCCCTGGCCGAGACGCTCGCCGAGCGCATCGGCGCCGGCTCGCCGCTCTTCTCCGAGGATCGCCCGGCGCTCGGGTCGCCGGACGACGAACGCAGGAGGCGGGCGCTGGGTCTCTACCCCCGTCTGCTCGCCGCTGTCGGCATCGCGGCCGTCCGGGTCGCCGTCGAGCACTGGTGCGTCCGGCAGGACGAACTCGCCTTCGTGGACGTCTTCCGGGAGACGTTCGAGCATCTCGCAGCGGGGCTTCCGGCTCCGTCACCGGCGGGACCGGCCGGTCCGGCGGACCGGTAGGCAGCCGCTCATCGCTCCGGGACCCGTGTCCGTCCCGGTCCCTTTCGTGAAAGAGACGATGTGAATTCTTCAGCGGCGCCCGTGGAGGCGTCTCCGTCCGCCATGTCCAACCGGCAGATACTCCAGGCCATGTCGGGACTGATGGCGGGCATGTTCGTCGCCATCCTGGCCGGCACCGTGGTGTCCAACGCGCTGCCCCGGATCATCGCCGACCTCGGAGCCGGCCAGTCCTCCTACACCTGGGTCGTCACCGCCGAACTGCTGGCCATGACCGCTACCGTGCCGCTGTGGGGCAAGCTGTCCGACCTCTACAACAAGAAACTGCTGCTGCAGCTCTCCCTGGGCCTGTTCGTCGTCGGCTCGCTGCTGGCGGGCTTCTCCCACGACGTGGGGCTGCTCATCTTCAGCCGGGTGGTCCAGGGCATCGGCGCCGGCGGTCTCACGGCGCTCGCGCAGGTCGTCATGGCGGCGATCATCCCGCCGCGCAGGCTGGGCAAGTACGCGGGAATCTTCGGCGCCGTGTTCGCCGTGGGCACCGTGGCCGGTCCGCTGATCGGCGGCGTCCTGGTGGACACCTCGTGGCTCGGCTGGCGCTGGTGCTTCTTCATCGGTGTGCCCTTCGCCTTGCTCGCCATCGCCCTGCTCCAGCGCACGCTGCACCTGCCCACCGTCCGCCGCGAGGCGAAGATCGACTACCTGGGCGCCTTCCTGATCGTCGCGGGTGTCTGCGCGCTGCTGATCTGGGTCACGCTCGCCGGGAACGAGTTCGACTGGGCGTCGTGGCAGACCGCCGCGCTGACCGGCGGGGGAGTGGTGCTGCTGGTCCTCGCGGTACTCGTCGAGGCGAAGGTCGCCGAGCCGGTCATTCCGCTCGGCATCTTCCGTAACCGGACGGTGGCCCTGACCACCGTCGCCAGCCTCCTCGTCGGTGTGGCCATGTTCGGCGGTACGGTCTTCCTGTCGCAGTACTTCCAGGTCTCCCTGGGCAAGTCCCCGACGATCGCGGGTCTGATGAGCCTGCCCATGATCCTCGGCCTGCTGGTCTCCTCCACCGTCGCGGGGCAGATCATCAGCGCGACCGGCCGATGGAAGGTGTACCTCGTCGTGGGCGCCGTCACCATGACCGCCGGTCTCGGACTGCTGTCCACGATCGGGCCGGACACCCACTTCGGGCTCCTCAGCTTCTACATGGCGGTCATGGGCATCGGTGTCGGCATGCTGATGCAGAACCTCGTGCTGGCCGCGCAGAACGACGTCCCGGCCGCCGAACTGGGCGCCGCGACGTCGGTGTTGTCCTTCTTCCGCAGCATGGGCGGCACCATCGGGACCAGCGTGCTCGGCGCGATCCTGGCCAACCGTGTCGCCTCGGAGATGACCAAGAGCCTGAAGGACGCGGGCGGTGCCGTCGAGGGCGGAGGCCGGGCCGGGCACGGAGGAGTGCCCGACATGACCGCCCTGCCGGCGCCGATGCGGGAGATCGTGGAGCACGCCTACGGGGTCGCCACGGCCGAACTCTTCCTCGTCGCCACCCCCTTCGCGGCGCTCGCGCTGATCGCCGTGCTGTTCATCAAGGAGAAGCCGCTGAAGAACACCAGCGGCATGGAGCGGCTCTCCGAGGAGTCGGCGGACACCGGCAAGACCGCCGCGGGCGGCCCGCTCCCGCGTGTCGACGCCGACGCCTGACGGAGCGCCAGGGCCGTCGGCGGGGGCACGTGTCCCCTTCCGGCGGCTCAGGCCACGGCAGGGGTGTAGTGGGAGGCGTCGTCGCCTTCGAGGACGTGGCTGAGGGTGCCGTCGACACCGGCGGGGACGTCGCCCGCGACCGTCACCCGGTGCAGCAGGCGCGGCAGGTCGCCGTAGTCGTCGGGGGCGTAGTGCTGGGTGATGCGGTTGTCGAACAGGACGACGTCGCCCGGTGTCCAGGCCACCCGCACGATGTTCTCCGGGCGGGTGACGTACGACTGGAAGATGCGCAGCAGGTCACGGGATTCGGACGAGCCCAGACCGACGATGCTCTGGGCGAAACCGCCGATGAACAGGCCTCGTTCCCCGGTCTCGGGGTGGACCCGGACGACCGGGTGGACAGTGCGGTACGCGCGTGAGACGAACCGCTTGCGGTACTCGGCCGCCTTTTCGCTCTTCGGGGCCGCGTAGTCATAGGCGTTGGTGTGCACGGCCCACAGCCGGTCCGCCAGCTCGCGCAGCGGCTCGGGCAGATCCCGGTACGCGGCGGCCGAGTTGGCGATGAGGGTGTTGCCGCCGTAGGGCGGGACGACGATGCCGCGCAGCGTGGACGCCTTCGGGGGCGTACGGACGAACGTGACGTCGGTGTGCCACACGTTGGAGCGGATGCCCTCGTCGGCGTCGACGGGCAGGATCCGGGGCTGCCCTTCGACGGAAGGCACGGTGGGGTGGGCGGTGGTGAGCTCGCCGAAGAGGGAGGCGAAGCGGAGCTGGCCCGCGTCGTCGAGGTGCTGATCGCGGAAGAGGAGCGCCTTGTGCTCCAGGAGCGCGGAGCCGATCTCGGAGACGAGGGCGGGTTCGAGGTCGCCGGAGAGATCCACGCCGAGGATCTCGGCGCCGATACGGCCGCCGATCCTGCGGACGTCGAAGCCGGTGCTGGTGGTCATGTGCGGGGTCCTTTCCTGCGGATCCGTCATGCGGGGTCCGTCATGCGGGGTCCGTTCAGACGGGGAACACGAACGGAGGGTGCGCACCGTTGAGGAAGTAATCCCCGACATCGCGGAGCCGGTGGGTCACGGGTTCGTACAGGGTGTGGGTCCGGGCATTGCGCCAGAAGCGGTCGAAGCCCAGCCGTGAGGACGCGGAGCGGGCACCGATGATGTCGAGGGCACGGGCGGTGGACTCCTGCACGGCCCTGGAGGCGGCGGCTTCGGCCATGGCGACGAGGACGGAGATCTCCGCGTACTCGTCGTAGCCGAGGTCCTCGCCACGGGCCAGCCCGCCGTGCACGGCTTCCCGCGCCTGGTCGGCGAGGGCGGACGCGGAGCGGGTGAGCACGGTGAGTTCCCCGTACACGGTCAGCACCTGCGGGTCCTGAGGCGAGCCGACCGGCCAGTCCGGGTGCCAGAGGGACCGGCCGGTCCTGCTGTACTCACGGGCCTCGGCGAGCACTCCCTCCGCCATGCCGAGACGCAGTTGCACCGAAAGGAGCCGCCCGACCGGGGACACCAATGCCGTCAGGGGCGACAGCACGTCCTCGTCCGCGGCCAGCGAGCCCAGGACGTCGTCCGCGGCGATCGGTACGGCGTCGAACTCCACGCTTCCGCCGGCCGCGAGCCGTTGCCCGAAGGGGTCGGCGTCGCCGTCGACCACCACGCCCGGCAGAGCGGGATCGACCACGACGGCGAGTGGTTCGCCGGTGTCGGCCCGCACCGCCCGCGCGGCGAGGCGGTCGGCGACCAGGACACCGGCGGCGAAGCTCTGCCGACCGGTCAGCACATACCCCTGCCCGTCCCTGACCAGCGTCAGAGCCGGTTCCTGACGTGCCAGACCACCGCCCCAACACCACTCCTCGGCCGCGGACCGCTGCTCCAGCCGGGCAGCGAGAGCGGGCTCGGTGAAGAACCGGGCGCTCCACGACATGAAGTAGTGACAGCCGAGCAGTTGGCCTATCGCGCCGTCGGCCGCGGCGATCTCCCGGACCACCGCGTACGCCGTCGGCCAGTCCGCGCCGCCGCCCCCGAGCGCGGCCGGCACGAGGAGTGTCAGCAGTCCTGACTCGCGCAGCCGGGACACCTCGTCGAACGGGGGCTTGCCCGCCTGGTCCCTGGCCACCGCGTCCGTGGCCAGGTCGTCCGCGGTCTCGCGGGCCACGCGCAGCCAGTGACCACTCCCGGGCCCGGTCCGGTCCGATTCCGCGTCGGAGTCGGACGGCGCAGGGGCAACGCCCATGGCAGAGGTCTCCTCAAGTCGATGGTTGAGGCACGCACATCATCCTGTGCAGCGCCGCCGGGCCCCGTCAATACTTCCCTAGTAATTCTATAGGAAAAGTAGGGAAGCTAGAGGCGCAGGGCACGGCGATATGCGGCCCATCGCGTCCGCCCCGCCGCGACCAGCCGCTGCACAGGAGTGGGCGGCAGGGCCCGCGCGGCGCCCCGCGCGTAGTGACGCTCGACATAGAACTGCCCCACACCGAGCACGGTGGTGACGGCGATGTACCAGAGGGTGGCGACCATCAGCAGCGGGATGACCTGGTAGGTCTGGTTGTAGACCAACTGCGCCGAGTACAGCAGGTCGTGCACGGCCAGCACGCTGACGATGCTCGTGCCCTTCAGAGTGCCGATCAGCATGTTGCCGGCGGTCGGCACGATGGAGCGCATCGCCTGCGGCACGACGATCCGCTTCAGGGCGCGCACCTTGCCGATGCCCAGGGCCTGGGCGGCCTCCGTCTGCCCCGCGTCCACCGAGAGGATCCCGCCGCGCACCACCTCGGCGGCGTAGGCGGCCTCGTGCAGGGTCAGGCCGATGACGGCTGTGAGGGCGGGTCCGAGCAGGTTCACCGTCTTGACGGTGACGAACTGCGGACCGAACGGGATGCCCAGGCCGAGCGTCGGGTAGAGGGCGCCGATGTTGAACCAGAACAGCAGCTGCACCAGCAGCGGGGTGGACCGGAAGACCCACACATAACCCCAACTCAGGGTGCCCAGAACCGGGTTGGCCGACAGCCGCATCACGGCCAGCGGGATGCCGAGCAGGAAACCGAGCACCATCACCACCCCGGTCAGCCACAGGGTCAGCAGCAGCCCGTCGAGCACGGCGGCACTGGTGAAGTACTGGCCGACCACCTCCCACTGGAAGGCACGGTTGCGGACGACGGAGTTGACCGCCATCGCGAAGAGCAGCAGTGCGACGGCGGCGGACAGCAGGCGGCCGAGGCGCCGGCGCGGCACGATCCGCGGCAGGTCTTCGGAATTCGCACCCTGCGTGACCGGCGCAGGCGGAGACGCAGACGCAGGTGCGCGGAGGGATGCGGCGAGATCGGACGGCGAGACCATCAGAAGGCTCTCCAGGGAGGGAAGCACGGCGTGGATACGGGATCGGAGCCCGGCAGGGGCGTCATCACGCTCGCCGCGTCCCTCAACGCGGTGCCGTCGATCGTATGGGGCCGACGCACACAGGTGTCAACCACACAGGTGTCGACCACACAGGAGCCGCCCAACTGCCGTCCGCCATCCGGGCCGTGGTTGACGGAACGTGAGTCGTCCTGCTCAAGTATTCGCATGAACGCCGAGCAGCGCCTGGTCACCCGTGGCCACATCGACTTCGGTCGGGTGTGGTCCGCGGCGTGTTGCGCCTGACCCGGCAGCGGGCCGTCTGACCGGCCCTTTCCCTCCCTCGGTGTCCCCGTCGCGGGCCGAGTCATCTCCCTGACACGCGCTGCCGTCGCCGCCCCACCTCGTCCGGGGCCCACACCCCGGCGTCATCACACCCGCTCTTCACCCGCATTCCCCTGCCCTGAGGCGCCGTCGTTCCCGACCGCGCCGCGGGCCGCCCCGCCGCGCCTCCCCGCCCCGGCACCGAACTCGGCACGGCACCAGAGGACTTGAGGAAAGGCCATACCCATGCCCGTGGAGTTTCTTGGCATCGCCGCCACCAACGACGGCTCCGAAACGACCCCGCGCTCCGGCGCCGCCTTCGACAAGGAGTACACGCTCCGGCTCGCCCGGGCGCACGAGGAGCACGGCTGGGACCGGGTGCTGTTCGCCTACGGCTCCGGATCACCGGATCCGGCACCGGCCGCCGCGTACATCGCGAGCCGGCTGGACCATCTCCAGATCCTCCTCGCCCACCGGCCCAACGTCTCGTACCCCACCTTCGCCGCCAAGACCTTCGCGACCCTCGACCAGATCAGCGAGGGGCGCCTGACCGTGCACTTCATCACCGGCGGCAACGACCACGAACAGGGCCGCGAGGGCGACACCCTCAGCAAGGACGAGCGCTACACCCGCACCCGCGAGTACATCCGCGTCGTCAAGAAGATCTGGACGACGCACGAGCCCTTCGACCACGAGGGTGAGCACTACCGTTTCCACGACTTCGTCAGTGACGTCTTCCCGGTCCAGCAGCCCCGCCCGAACGTGTCGTTCGGCGGCTCGTCGCCCGCCGCGTACGCCGCCGGGGGCGCCGAGGCCGACGTCTACTGCCTCTGGGGAGAACCGCTGGAGAAGACCGCCGAGCAGATCGAGGCCGTGAAGGCCGCGGCGAAGGCGGCGGGCCGCGCCGACGTGCCGCGCATCCAGGTCGCCTTCCGCCCGATCATCGCCCCGACCGAGGAACTGGCCTGGGAGAAGGCCCACCGCACGGTCGGCGCCATCAGGGAACAGGGCACGGCCGGGCTCAAGCGGCGCCACCGTACCGACGCCCCGCAGAACGCCGGCTCGCAGCGGCTGCTCGCCATCGCCGAGGCGGGGGAGCGCTACGACCGCGCCCTGTGGACCCCGACGGCCGCCGCGACCGGCGGCGCGGGGAACTCCAACGCCCTGGTCGGCACTCCGGAGACGGTCGCCCGGGCCCTGCTCGACTACTACGACCTCGGCGTGGACATCCTCTCCGCCCGCGGCTACGACCTGCTGGGCGACGCCATCGACTTCGGCCGGTACGTGATCCCCCTCGTCCGCGAGGAGGTCGCCAAGCGCGACGCCGAGCGCGCGACCCGCGGGACGCAGACCCTCGCGGCGGTGAACGGGTGACCTCCGCACCGGAACTGACGTTCATTCACGTGCCCGTCTCCGACCCTCGCGTAGAACCGCTGCTGCGCGAACTGGGCCACGAGTACTCGACCCGCTACGGCAGGGACGCGCACGCCGAGATCGCGCGCTACCCCGACGACGAGTTCACCGAACCGCACGGCGGTCTGCTCCTGTTGCTGCTGGAGCGGGGCGAGCCCGTCGCGGGCGGCGCCTTCCGCCGGTACGACCTGGCCACGGCCGAGCTGAAGCGGATCTGGACCCACTCCGCCCACCGGCGGCGTGGTCTGGCCCGGCGCGTCGTCGCCGAGCTGGAGCACGAGGCGGCCCTGCGCGGCTACCGGCGGATCTTCCTCACCACCGGCCCGCGCCAGCCCGAGGCCCGCGCCCTGTACCTGGCCACCGGTTACACCCCGCTGTTCGACACGGAGGCCGACCCGGAGTCCATCGGCCCGCTGCCGTTCGAGAAGCACCTGCGAGAGGCCCTCACCCCGTGAACACCCGAACGAGCAGAACCCGTCCGCGCGGCACCGCCGCCCTCGCGCTGCTGCCAGCCCTGGCGCTGACGGCCTGCGGCTCCGGCGGCACCGCCGGGACCGGTCCGGTGGGCGCGCAGTCGCCCGCACCGACCTCCGACCCGGTCGCCGCCGTACGCAAGGTGGACTCCGTCGCCGCACTGCTGCCCGCCGACGTACGCAGGGCGGGCACGCTGCGAATCGGCAGCTCCATCGGGACCCCGCCCGGGGCCTACTACCCGGACGGGCCCGGCAAGCCACCCGCGGGCCAGGACATCGACATCACCGAGGCGGTGGCGAAGGTCCTCGGCGTGAAGGCGGTGCGGCAGGACGCCTCCTTCGAAACGATCCTGCCCGCCCTCGGCAGCGGCAAGTACGACGTCGGCACCGGCAACTTCGGCGTCACGACCCAGCGCCTGAAGACCGTCGACTTCGTCACCTACATCAACGACGGCCAGGGCTTCGCGGTGAAGAAGGGCAACACCACGCTCAGGAAGAAGGTCACCGACCTGACCCAGCTGTGCGGCCTGACCATCGGCACCGGCGCCGGCACCACGTTCGAGACGACCCTCACCGCGCAGAAGGGCGTGTGCGCGAAGACCGGCAAGAAGCCGTACGAGGTGAAGGTCTACTCGGAGACCGGGGCGACGCTCACCGCGCTCCAGCAGGGCCGCATCGACGTGATCATGTCGACCATCAACGGGCTGCGCCACCAGGCGGCCCAGCCCGCGGCGCAGACCACCTTCCTCGGCGAGTACCACCGCCTCGACGTCGGCTTCGCCTTCCGGAAGGGCTCCCCGCTCACCAGGGCGTTCCAGGCGGCCGTCGACGAGCTGATCGACGACGGCACCTACGCCCGGATCCTCGGCAAGTGGGGCACCACCGCCTCCGCGATCGACACCTCGCGGATCAACCCGCCCGAGCACAGGTGACCCATGAGCAGCGACACCATCACGGAACCGGCCACCACAGCGGCCGGCGACCCGGCCGAACCGAAGGTCGTACCCACCCGCCACTACGCCCGCTGGGCCGCCGGCGCCGCCGTTGTCGTGCTGGTCGCCCAGTTCGTCCACGGCCTGGCCACCAACCCCGTCTGGGAGTGGCACGTATTCCGCGACTACGTCTTCTCCGAGACGATCGTCCAGGCGGTGTGGGTGACCCTCCAGCTCACCGCCTACGCCACCGTCCTCGGCTTCCTCCTCGGCACCGTGCTCGCCTTCATGCGGCTGTCGCGCAGCCCGGTGCTCTCGACCGTCGCCTGGACCTACATCTGGATCTTCCGGTCCATCCCGATGATCGTCCAGCTGGTGTTCTGGTTCAACCTCAGCGCCCTCTACCGGGAGTTGGGCGTCGGCATCCCCTTCGGGCCGGTGTTCTGGTCCGTCGACAGCAACACGCTCATCGGCACCATCGGCGCCGCCGTCATCGGGCTGACCCTGCACCAGGCCGCCTACGCCGCCGAGATCGTCCGCGGCGGCGTCATCGCCGTCGACCACGGACAACTGGAGGCAGCCGCCGCGCTGGGCATCCCCCGGTTGCGGCAGATCCGCCGGATCGTGCTCCCGCAGGCCATGCGCGCCATCCTGCCCACCGCGGGCAACGAGATCGTCGGCCTGCTCAAGGGCACCTCGGTGGTCTACGTGATGTCCATCGGCGAGCTCTTCTACCAGGTGCAGGTGATCTACGGCCGCAACGGCCGGGTGATCCCGCTGCTGCTGGTCGCCACCGCCTGGTACGTCGTACTGACCTCCGTGCTGTCGGTCGCCCAGTACTACGTGGAGCGCCGCTACGCCCGGGGCGCCGACCGCACCCCACCGCCCACCCCGCTCCAGCGCGCCCGGCGCTTCGTGACGAAGGAGAGCACATGAGTGCCGTCATGGTCGACGTCCACGGCGTCCACAAGAACTTCGGCCCCCTTCAGGTGCTGCGCGGCGTCGACCTGACGGTTCGCGCCGGCGAGGTCACCGTGGTCCTCGGCCCGTCCGGCTCGGGGAAGTCCACGCTCCTGCGCACCATCAACCACCTGGAGAAGGTCGACCGCGGCTGGATCAGCATCGACGGCGAACTCATCGGCTACCGCCGCTCCGGGAACAAGCTGCACGAGCTCAAGGAGAAGGACGTCCTGAAGCAGCGCACCCACATCGGGTTCGTCTTCCAGAACTTCAACCTCTTCCCGCACCTGACCGTCCTGGAGAACCTCGTCGAGGCCCCCGTCTCCGCCCTGCGCCGCCCGCGCAGGGACGCGGAGGAGACCGCCCGCCGGCTGCTGGAGCGGGTCGGGCTCGCCGACAAGACCGGTGCCTATCCCCGGCAGTTGTCCGGCGGCCAGCAACAGCGGGTCGCCATCGCCCGCGCGCTCGCCCTCGAACCCAAGGTGCTGCTCTTCGACGAACCCACCTCGGCGCTCGACCCGGAACTGGTCGGCGAGGTCCTCGACGTCATCAAGGACCTGGCCCGCACCGGAACCACCATGATCGTCGTGACCCACGAGATCGGCTTCGCCCGCGAGGTCGCCGACACCGTGGTGTTCATGGACGGCGGCGTCGTCGTGGAGCAGGGCCCGCCCTCGGCCGTACTCGACGCCCCGCGGCACGAGCGCACCCGCGCCTTCCTCTCCAAGGTCCTCTGACCACCGACCCGTCCCGCACGGTCCCGCACGCAAGGAGCACCTCCGTGACCACTCTCGTCCCCCGCCGTACCACCACCGCGGCAGCGCTCGGACTCGTCGGCGCCCTCGTCCTCGCCGCCTGCGCCAACCCGACCGACGGCGGCACGGCGGAGGTCGCGGCCACACCCGGCAACGAGACGAAGATCAACATCAGCCCCGACCAGAACCGTGTCACCACCGGCAAGGTCGACTCCATAGCGGCCGAAGTCCCGGAGCGCATCCGCAGGAGAGGCACCCTGGAACTCGTCGCCTCGTCCGGCTCCGCGGCGCCCCTGACCTTCTACGCCACGGACAACAGGACCGTCATCGGCGTCGAGCCGGACATCGCCCACCTGGTCGCCGACGTCCTCGGTCTGAAGGCGCACCTCAACACCGTGTCGTGGGAGAACATCTTCGTCGGCCTCGACAGCGCCAAGTACGACGCCGGCCTCAGCAACATCACCGTCACCGAGGAACGCAAGGAGAAGTACGACTTCGCCACCTACCGCGAGGACAACCTGGCCTTCGAGGCGAGGAAGGGCAGCGGCCTGAAGGTCACCGGGCCCCAGGACGTCGCCGGAAAGACCGTCGCCGTGGGCAGCGGCACCAACCAGGAGAAACTGCTGGTCGAGTGGTCGGCGGAGAACAAGAAGGCCGGCCGGAAGCCGGTGGACATCAAGTACTACCAGAGCGACAGCGACACCTACCTCGCCCTCCAGTCCGGCCGAATAGACCTCTACCTCGGCCCCAACCCGACCGCCGCCTACCACGCGGCCACCACCGGCAGGACGGAGGTCGTCGGCACCTACTCGGGCGCCGGCGCCCGGCTCCAGGGCCTCATCGCGGCCACCACCAAGAAGGACAGCGGACTGGCCGAGCCGCTCGCCGACGCGCTGAACCACATCATCGACAACGGCACGTACGCGAAGGTGCTGAAGCGCTGGGGCCTGTCCGGCGAGGCCGTGACCAGGTCGGAGATCAACCCGCCGGGCTTGCCGAAGACCGGCAGCTAGCCGTCCGCCTGCCCGCAGTCCCGCCCACCGACCGCTGAGGAGCACCCGACCATGTCCGGCATCCCTCTCGGGGTCCTCGACCTCGTCCCGATCCCGTCCGGCTCCACCGCCGCCGAGGCGCTGCACCACACGATCGACCTCGCGCGGCAGACCGAGCGGTTCGGCTACAGCCGTTACTGGTTCGCCGAGCACCACCTCAACCCGGGCGTGGCCGGCACCTCTCCCGCCGTGCTGCTGGCCCTGACCGCCGCCGCGACCTCCACGATCAGGATCGGCTCCGGCGCCGTACAACTCGGCCACCGCACGGCCCTGTCCACCGTCGAGGAGTTCGGCCTGATCGACGCCCTGCACCCCGGGCGACTCGACCTGGGCCTCGGCCGCTCCGGCGGACGTCCCCCGGGACAGCCGGCGGCACCCCGCCCGACCACCACCCCCGTCGTCGACGGGCGCACCCCCAACGGCCTGAAGATCCCGCCCCGGTTCTCGCCCGACCACTTGCGGGACTCACCACGCCTCAGGCTCCAGCAGCAACTGCTGCGGCAACCGGGCGCCCGGCACCAGGACTACGGCGAACAGATCGGCGACATCCTCGCGTTGCTGCGCGGCGACTACCGCTCGGCGGACGGGCTCGAAGCTCACGCCGTCCCGGGAGAAGGCGCCGACGTGCAGGTATGGATCCTCGGCAGCAGCGGCGGGGAGAGCGCCGACGTCGCGGGCCGCAACGGTCTGCGCTTCACCGCCAACTACCATGTCAGCCCGGCCACCGTACTGGAGGCGGCCGAGGGGTACCGGGCCGCGTTCCAGCCGTCCGACCACCTCGACAAGCCCTACGTCAGCGTCTCGGCGGACGTCGTCGTCGCCGAGGACGACGACACCGCCCGCGAACTGGCCACCGGCTACGGCCTGTGGGTCCGCAGCATCCGCACCGCCGAGGGCGCGATCCCCTTCCCGACCCCCGAACAGGCCCACGCCCACGACTGGACCGAGCAGGACCGGGCCCTGGTCGCCGACCGCGTCGACACCCGGTTCGTCGGCTCGCCCGGGCGCGTCGCCGACCAGCTCGAACAACTGAGGGAGGCCACCGGCGCCGACGAGCTGCTCGTCACCACCATCACCCACGGCCACGCCGACCGGGTGCGCTCGTACCGGCTCCTCGCGGAGGAATGGCAACGCCGATGAGCCGCTCGCGGCCGGGGCCGGCCCCCGGCCGGCGGAGACGAGGCCGGACGCGAAGCCGCGTCACAGGGCGGCAGCGGCGCTGTGGAGGTTCTTCGCGGCCAGGGCCAGGCCCTCGGTCTGCGAGTAGGCGGCGTCCTCGTGTTCGATGTTCACCGCCATGTCCGGGTCGACCTCGGCGAGGGCGCGCAGGAACTCCGTCCAGTAGGCCACGTCGTGTCCCTCGCCGACGGCGACGAACTTCCACGCCGGGTTCTCCGGTCAGGCGTTGCACCAGAACCCGTAGCCGGTGGGCACTTTGCCCGGCGCGTCGGCGGGCACGCGCGTGAACGACGTGTCCAGCACGCCGCGGATGTCCGCGCCCGGGCAGAGCGTGGCGTCCTTCGCACCACCTGATCGCCACCGACCGGCGCCGCGGCTACCGGAGTGCCATGCGCAGGCACGGACTCGACGAGCACATCAGGGTCATCCACGGGGACAGCACGGAGCAGGCCGGGGAGAGGGCCGGCCGGCACCTGCTCGGCAGCGGCGACCTGCCGACCGCCGTCGTGGCGTTCAACGACCAGAGCGCCATCGGTCTCCTCACCGCCTTCCGGCGCGCCGGCGTCGACGTCCGCGGCACGGTGTCCGTCGCCGGCTACGACGACACGCTGTCCCGGCTGGACGCCTTCGACCTGACCACCGTCAGCCAGAACGCCGAGGAACAGGCCCGGCAGGCCGTCGCGGCCGCCGTCGACCGCCTCGACGGCGGCCGTACCGAGTCCCGCGAGATCGCCCTCGCCCCGTCGTCGGTCGTGCGGGGAACCACGGCAGGGCCGCGCTGACCGGACGCTTCCGCCGCCGCCCCGGCCTCATGCCGGAGCGTGACGGCTGATGCGGTCACAGCCTGACCGCATCGGGTGCGACGGTGATCGGGCAAGCCGCCCGGACCTCTCGGACCACGGGCCGGCACACGACTCGAAGGCCGAGGTGCTCCATTGACCGTTCTCGACGCCCGGGCGCTCAACCGTGCCACCCTCGCGCGGCAGTTGCTCCTCGACCGCGCCGACCTGCCGGTCCTCGACGCCGTCGCTCATCTGTGCGGTCTCCAGGCGCAGGAACCGCAGGAACCGTTCATCGGGCTCTGGTCCCGGCTGCGGGCGTTCGATCCGGAGGTGCTGTCGGGGCTGCTGACCGGGCGGTGTGTGGTGCGGACCCATCTCATGCGCCGCACCGTCCACCTCGTCACCGCCGCCGACCTCGTGGCCTGGCGGGCCCGCCACGACGCGATGCTGCGCCAACGGGTGCTCGGGACGTACCGCCGCGAGCTGGAGGGAGTGGACCTCGGCGAACTCGCGGCGGCGGGTCGGGAGGTCATGGCCGACGGCGAACCCCGCTCCATGGGGGACCTCGCGGGAGCCGTCGCCGGCCGCTGGCCCGCGGCAGGGGCCCGGCCACTGGGCGAGATGCTGGTCGCCGGCCTGCTCCCCATGGTGCAACTGCCGCCGCGCGGACTGTGGCGCACCAGGGCGGGAGTGCGCTACGCCCTGGTCTCCTCCTGGCTGGGGCGCGAGATCGACGCACCGGTCCTGGACGACTCCGATCCCGTGGGGCAGACGCTGGTACGGCGTTACCTGGCCGCGTTCGGCCCCGCCGCCTCGGCCGATCTGCGCGCCTGGTGCGGACTGGCGGGACTGCCGGCCGCGGTATCCGCCCTGCGCGAGGAACTGGTCGCCTTCCGCGACGAGCGCGGCCGGGAACTGCTGGACCTCCCCGACGCGCCGCGCCCCGACCCCGACACCCCCGCGCCGGTGCGGTTCCTGCCGGCGTTCGACAACGCGATCCTCGGCTACCACGACCGAGGCCGGATCATCGACGAAGCCCATCGCGGCCTGTCGGTCGAAGGCGCCCGCGTCGTCCTGGTCGACGGCCGGGTCGCCGCGACCTGGAGCGTCGAGACGGACACCGTCCTGGTCACCCCGCTGCGCCGCCTCTCCCGGGCCGACCGGGACTCCGTCGCGGGGGAAGGGCGAGCGCTGGCGTCCTTCCTGTCCGGCGACGAGAGCGACCGGGTACGGATCGCCGCGTTCTCCGGCTGAGTGATAGGCCGACAGGGACCCGGTTCAGGCGCACACTGGAAGGGTGCTGCCGGTGCTCACGAGGGGGTGTCGGCCGATGGAAGCCTCAGAGCGTGTGACCGTGCGGTGGTGGCGGTGGCGGCGCAACGCGCTCAAGCGGCGTATCGACGTCGTCGAAGCCTGGGTCGTGCTCGCCGGCTGGGTGCTCGCCCTGCTCGGCGGTGTGTGCGCGGGCCTGATGGCGGCGGGCGCGGTCGAGCAGGCCGTCGAACGACAGCAGGCCGAGAGCCGTCGGGTTTCCGCGGTCGCCGTCGAAGACGCGCCGGGCCCGTCACCGGCCCGCGCGGCGAGCGATCACCGGGTGTGGGCGAAGGTGCGGTGGACCGCGCCGGACGGCTCGACGCACACGGAGCAGGCACGGGTGCCGCCCCGGACCCCAGCCGGGAAGACGGTCCCCCTGTGGGTGAACAGGAGCGGTGACATCACGACCCCACCGGTGTCCGCGGGCGAGGCCTGGCTGCACACGACCGTGGGCGGCGGTCTGGCAGGAGCCCTCGCGGGCGGGACGGTGCTGGGCGCCGCCTGGCTGACACGGCTGTTCATGGACCGGCGGCGCATGGCGCAGTGGGGCGCGGAATGGGAGCGGATCGACACCCGCCGGGGCTGGAAGACGGGCTGACCGGGCACCGGCAGCGACCCCTGCGGGGCGCCTCCGGGCGCCGGACGGGGGGTGAGGCCGTGTGTCGCTGTGCGTGGCGCCTTCGCACGGCCGGCACGGAGCGCAGCCGTACCTCGTCGGCCGGCGGGGACTGCCGCGCGCGGGCCTCCGAGGGGGGGGCAGGCACGGGGGATATGGCTGTACGCCGTCGTCGGGGGTCTTTTGCCGGCAGGCGGGGGTCTTTAGCGCGGTGCGCTGTCGCGCTGCGGGCGGGGGTGCGGTCGCGCGCTGTCGGCGAGTGGGGTGCGCCGGGCGTCGGGCTTCCGCCCGGAGGGCCTTCGCGCGGCGGGCTCGGGAGTGCAGCCGTACCCCGGCGGCTCGCGGAGTCTGCCGGGCGCCACGCTCCCGCAGGACAGGCGGCCCCGCCCGTCAGGCGTCCGCCGTGGTCAGCCGTGAGGCCCCCGAACTTCTCGCGGCCGTACGCGCGTCCCCCTGCCGCGGACGAGGTGGCAGGGGGTGTGGGCCGCGGGAGGCAAGCGCACCAGTCGCGACCCGGCCCGGCCCTGCCGGGCCGGTCACGTGCGGCCGACGATGTCCTGGTCGTCGATGGACTCGTGGGCGCCCGGGGGAACAGGTGCCGACGCAGCGCCGGACGTGCTCCGTTTCCGGCGCAGGCGGCCGGTCAGGCCGGTGGCGACGGGCTCGGTGTAGCGCGCGGTCAGCGGGCCGAGCAGGACCAGGATGAGGACGTACGCCGTGGCGAGCGGGCCCAGAGAGGGCTCGATGCCGGACGTGACGGCGAGCCCGGCGATGACGATGGAGAACTCGCCGCGGGCCACGAGCGTGCCGCCGGCGCGCCAGCGGCCCTTGGGCCCGATCCCGGCGCGGCGCGCGGCCCAGTAGCCGGTGGCGATCTTCGTCGCGGTGGTGACGGCCGCCAGGGCGAGCGCGGGCAGCAGTACGGGCGGGATGCTGGCCGGGTCGGTGTGCAGGCCGAAGAAGACGAAGAACACCGCGGCGAACAGGTCCCGCAGCGGCGCGAGCAGGCTCGTCGCGCCCTCGGCGACCTCGCCGGACAGCGCGATGCCCACCAGGAAGGCGCCCACGGCCGCGGACACCTGGAGTTGCTGCGCGAGCCCGGCGACCACCAGGGTCACGCCGAGCACCACCAGCAGCAGTTTCTCGGGGTCGTCGCTGGAGACGAAGCGGGAGACATGGCGGCCGTAGCGCACCGCGAGGACGAGCACGAGTGTGGCCACGCCCAGGGCGATGGCCAGCGTGACGGCACCCGCGGCCAGACCCACTCCGGCCAGCAGGGCGGTGACGATCGGCAGGTAGACCGCCATGGAGAGGTCCTCGAGGACCAGGATGCTCAGGATGGCCGGGGTCTCGCGGTTGCCGAGCCGCCCCAGTTCGCCGAGGACCCTGGCGATGACGCCGGAGGAGGAGACCCAGGTGACCCCGGCCAGCACGACGGCCGCGACGGGGCCCCAGCCGAGCAGCAGGGCGAGCACTGCTCCGGGCAGGGCGTTGAGGACGGCGTCGACGATCCCGGCCGGGTAGTGGGTCCTGAGGTTGGAGACGAGGTCGGTGGCCGTGTACTCCAGGCCCAGCATGAGCAGCAGCAGGATGACACCGATCTCGGCGCCGATGGCGACGAAGTCCTCGCTGGCGACCATCGGCAGCAGTCCGCCCTCGCCGAAGGCCAGCCCGGCCAGCAGGTAGAGAGGGATCGGCGAGAAGCTGAAGCGCCCGGCGAGGCGGCCGAGCAGCCCGAGCCCGAGGATGAGGCAGCCGAACTCGATCAGGAACACCGCGGAGGAGTGCATGGCGGGTCACTCCCGCCCGAGTATCGCGGCGGCAGCCTCCACGCCCTCGCGGGTCCCGATGACGATGAGCGTGTCACCGCCGGCGAGCCGGAAGTCCGGCGTGGGGGAGGGGATCGCCTCGGCCCTGCGCAGCACCGCCACGATGGACGCGCCGGTATCGGTGCGGATCCGGGACTCGCCCAGGAGCCGGCCGTTCCAGTGCGAGGTGCCGGACAGTTCGATCCGCTCGGCGACGAGCCCCAGGTCGGTGGTGGACAGCAGGTTCGGCGTGTGGTGCGCGGGCATCAGCGCGTCGATGAGCGTCGCCGCCTCCTCCGCCGTCAGACGTACCGACAGGTCGCAGGCGTCCGGGTCGTCGTTGCGGTAGGCGCTGATCGTCCGGTGGCCGTCGCGGTGGGCGACCACGGACAGGCGGCGGCTGTCCCGGGTCGTCAGGTCGTAGCGGACACCTATGCCCGGCAACGGCGTACTGCTGAGGCGTGGCGCGCTCATGTCTGTCCCCCTTTCGTCGGCGTGCGCGTCCCTGATGACTCGCCTGCGGGGGCCGCGCCCGGACGAGCGCCCAAATTTGGTCTGTGAGCTCATCGTAGGCGGCCGTGCGGGACCGTACCCGTCCTGTGTGTGCTACCTGGGGGGTGCCGGGGCGGGCGATCCGGACGGGAAGGGAGTGGCCGTGGGCAGCCGCGCGGTCGCTCCCTCCACCTGCCGCACGGTGCCCGTTCCCGGCCGGGGATCCGCGCCCGCGCCGGTGGACAACTGGGACCAGGCTCCCAGCGCCAGAGCCACTGCGGCGGCGGTGGCGACGACCCGTCCCACGCGCCGGACCTTGGCACGGCGGTCCAGGTCGGGCCAGGCCACGCGGACCCACAGGTCCTCCGGCTGCCACAGGTCACCGACGGCGTAGGGGGGTTGGAGCCGCAGTCCCGCCGCCCGCTCCTGCGCGGAGGGCTCCCTGGGCGCGGAGGCGCGTATGGCGTGCTCGCTGTCCGTGAGGAACCTCAGCCACACGTCGTCCGGGATCGGGGGAGTGCCGTCCGGCTCGTCGGGCGTTCCCCGTCCGCCGCCCGGCCCTTCGGTGGTCACGTCCCGTCGTCTCCTCTCCGACCATCGGCCCGCATCACTGCGCAACGCAAGATCAGTATGCCGCCCGGTGCGCGGGGCCGCCCCTTCGCGGGTGGTGGCCAAGGGAGTCCGAGACCGACTTGGTACGTGCCGAAGGGGCGGAAGCGCCTCATGGCCTCCGCCCCCCTGAGTGTCATACGACGGCGGGTGCCTCCGGCAAGACGTGGTCGCCGACCTTGTCGGTGCTCAGGCAGAGCGAGCAGACGACGGCGTCGTGCGTCCGGCAGGCGGCCACGTCCGGCCGCTCGAACCGCTGCCGGCACACGTGGCACTCGTAGGTGCTGGCGCTGGGGTTGCCGTCCTCGTCGAGGAGCGGCTCGGCGATGCCGTCGTCGGTGCGGCGCAGGTAGTACCTGCCCTTGGTGACCACGGCCATCAGCGGGGTGAGGACGAACGCGATGACGGCCGCGGCGACGGGGGAGTACGGCTGGAGCGTGTCGCCCAGCGCGTGGAAGTACATGGCGATGGACAGCGCGGAGGCGGCGACGAAGGACACGACCCCGACCGGGTTGACGGCGTAGAGCATGCCGCGGCGGAACTCGGGGGCGTGCGGGGACAGCTTCAGTACGTACTTGTTGATGCCGATGTCGGTGGCCACGGTGACCACCCAGGCGATCGCGCAGTTCGAGTAGAAGCCCAGGATGCTGTTGAGGAAGCTGAACATGTCGGCCTCCATCAGGGCGAGCGCGAAGCCGAGGTTGACCAGGACGAAGACCATCCGGCCCGGGTAGCGCCTCGTGACCCGGGTGAAGGAGTTGGTCCAGGCGAGGGAGCCGGAGTACGCGTTCGTCACGTTGATCTTGATCTGGCTGATCACGACCAGGGCCACGGCCAGCGGGAGGACGAGCCAGGACGGCATCATCGCGTCGAAGGCGTGCTTGAACTGCTGGATCGGCTCGGGTGCGGCGGTGGCACCGACCTCGGCGATGATGTAGACCGCGAGGAACACCCCGATGGCCTGCTTCAGCGCGCCCAGCACCACCCAGCCGGGGCCGGCCATCACCACGGCCGTCCACCAACTCCGCTTGTTGGCCTCCGTCTTGGGCGGCATGAAGCGGAGGTAGTCGATCTGCTCGCCGATCTGCGCGATGAGCGACAGACACACGCCCGCGCCCAGCAGCACGGAGGCGGTGTTGACGCCGCCGTCCCCGTCCGTGCCCGCGTAGGCGAGGAAACGGTCGACGGTCCCCGGGTCGGTGGCGACCAGGTAGACCAGCGGACCGACCATCAGCAGCAGCCAGATCGGGGTGGTCCACACCTGGAGCTTGCTCAGCGCCGTCATGCCGTAGATGACCAGGGGGATCACCATGAGCGTGGACACCAAGTAGCCCAGCCACAGCGGCAGTCCGAGGCCCAGCTTCAGGCCCTGGGCCATGATCGAGCCCTCGAGGGCGAAGAAGATGAAGGTGAAGCTGGCGAAGATGACGCTGGTGAGCACCGACCCGAAGTAACCGAAGCCGGAGCCCCGCGTGATCAGGTCCAGGTCGATGTTGTAGCGGGCCCCGTAGTAGGCCAGCGGAAAACCGGTCACGAAGATGACGACGGCGGCGACGGCGATCGCGAGCAGCGCGTTGCCCGTCCCGTGGGCCAGACCGATGCCGGCGCCGATGGAGAAGTCGGCCATGTAGGCGATGCCGCCGAGCGCGGTCGTCGCCACCACCATCGGGGTCCAGCGCCGGTAACTGCGCGGCGCGAAGCGGAGCGTGTAGTCCTCGAGGGTCTCCTTGACGGCCTGGTCGGCGCCCGGTGCCGCCTTCTGTGCGGGTTCCGGCTCGGCGACCTCGGCCAGTCGTGGCTCGGTACTCATGCCACGCCTCCTTGCTGCGGGTTGGGGACTGACAAGGCAGGCACGGTAGGCAGCGGGCGTTACCCCTAAATACTTCCTGCGTGAAGGGAATGTTTCGGGGGCATCTCATGAGCCGCCCGACGCTCTTTACGGCACCCCGAGTTCGAACAGCACATACCCCCCGTACGACCCGGAGGCCAGCGCGGCCGTGCCGAGCACGGCGACCAGGGACGGCCACCTGAGCCGGCGCAGGGCGAGGGCGAGCGGGACGAACAGCGGGAAGAGCGGGAGCAGATAGCGCGAGACGTTGCCGAAGATCTGCTGGGTGGCCATCACCATGAGGTACGAGAGGACCGTGTAGACGACGAGCACGGCGGGCGGTCTCAGACGCAGTAGCAGCACGGTCAGCACCGGCGCCGTCAGCACCACGCAGACACCGATGACGTCCAGGAAGGGCGTAGCGAAGAGATAGTCGAAGTGCCCGACCGGGATGGACGTCAGCACGTTGAACGAGTGGGCTCCCCAGTCGAACTTGTGGGCCCAGGCGCCGTCCTGGAGCTTGGAGTAGCCGTTGATGTCGCCCATGCGGTAGTTGACCCACGCCAGGTAGCCGAAGAGACCCAGCGGCGCGATCGCCACGGCGCCCAGCGGACGCCGGACCCCGTCCTCCCGTCGGCGCAGGGACAGCAGCGCGGCGACCGCGAGGGCGGCGACCAGCGCGGCGGCGGTGGGCCGGCACAGCCCGGCCGCGCAGGTCAGCAGCCCGGCGGTGAGCCAGCGGCGGGACATGACGGCGTGACAGGCCCATGCGGCGAGTGCCGTGTAGAGGGACTCCGAGTAGCCCGACCACTGGGTGCCCGAACCGGGCCAGACGGCCCACAGTCCGGCCGCGGCCAGCCCGGCCCGGTGACCGCACAGCCGATGCGTCACGGCGTAGATGCCGAGGGCGGCGACGAACGACGCGACGACCGAGACCGTCATGCCGGCGCCGTACAGACCGAGTCCGGTGCCCTCCGAGACCAGCCGCATCAGCGTCGGGTACAGCGGGAAGAACGCCGCCGAGTTGCCCTCCAGCGTGATCAGGCCCGTCGCGCCCGGGACCGGTTTCAGCGCGGGGTCGTACCCGTGCTGGGCGATCTGCTGGTACCACCAGCCGTCCCAGCTGGCCAGGACGTCCCAGGCGTGTTCACCGCCGCCGAAACGCGGGTTCTTCTTCCGGAAGTCGCCCGCGGAGTCCAGTAGGTACATGAAGACGGCGAAGCCGGCCAGCTTCAGCACGCCGTACGTCAGCAGCACGGGCCCGTAGCGCACGGCGGCCCCGCGCAGGCGTCGGCGGAACTCCCGGGAGCCGCCGGGGACTTCGTGGGCGTCGTCGAGGCCGGACGGCGGTCGACGCAGCTCGACGGTGCTCATGAGGATCCTGTCGTACGGGGAGTGGGACGGGCGTCGTGGCGGGCGGGGAACACCCAGGCCCGGAAGAGGAGGAAGCGCAGCAGCGTCGCGGCCAGGTTGGCGGCGACGAGCGTCACGAGTTCGACCCGGTGGCCGGCCCCGGGGACGGCGTGGTGGAGGGCCGCCAGCGAACCGCTGGTCAGCGCCAGCCCGACCAGGAAGGCCGCGAGCCCCTTGAGGTGGTGCCGCAGCGCGCCGCAGCGCCCCCGCACCCCGAAGGTGAGCCGCCGGTTGGCTGCGGTGTTGGCGACCGCACTGGCCAGCAGGGCCAGCGCGTTGGCGGCCTGCGCCCCCGTCGGTGGCCGGAGGGCCGTGTAGAGCAGCAGGTAGCACAGGGTGCTGGCGACCCCGACCGCGGCGAAGCGCACCACCTGCCGGGCCAGGCCCGCCGGCAGCTCCCCGGCGAGGTCACCGCCGCTGCGGCGGAGCGCGGACAGCGGCAGCCGACCGCACGCCAGCGCACCCCCGAGCCTGGCCATGCCGCGCAGGTCGGCCAGGGCCGTGGACAGGATGTGCACCCGGCTGTCCGGGTCGTCCACCCAGTCCACCGGCACCTCGTGGATCCGCAGCCCCGCGCGCTCGGCGATGACCAGCAACTCGGTGTCGAAGAACCACTCGCGGTCCTCCACCAGGGGGAGCAGCCGCTCGGCGACGTCCCGCCGCACCGCCTTGAACCCGCACTGCGCGTCGGAGAACCCCACGGCGAGCGTGCCGCGCAGCAGACCGTTGTAGCAGCGGGAGATGATCTCCCGCTTCGGTCCGCGCACCACCCGCGAACCGCGCGCCAGCCGGGTGCCGATGGCGATGTCCGAGTGGCCGGAGATCAGCGGCGCGACCAGCGGCAGCAGCGCCGCGAGGTCCGTGGACAGGTCCACGTCGAGATACGCCAGCACGGGGGCGCCCGAGCGTGACCAGGCGGTGTGCAGCGCACGGCCGCGCCCCTTCTCGGCCAGCCGGATCCAGTCCGTGCCGGGCAGCTCCGCGGCCAGCCGCGCCGCGATGAGCGGGGTCCGGTCGGTGCTGGCGTTGTCGGCGATGGTGATCCGGAAGGAGTAGGGGAAGGTCTCGGCGAGATGCACGTGCAGGCGCCGGACGCAGGGCTCCAGGTCGTTCTCCTCGTTGAACACGGGGACGACGACGTCGAGGACGGGATCCGGGTGGTGCGCGGGCAAGGGCGCCCGGCGCGGCAACGCGGACAGCTCGGTGGTCGGGCGGTCGGCCAGGGCCGGCCGCCGTACGGTTCTCATGGCTGCTTCACGGTCTCTTTCTGGCGCCGGACGTGCACGGGCGCCGGTTCCGGGCAGGCGGAAGGCGCCCGGGGCGGTGTTCGGGGCGGTGACGGGGTCAGGAGGGCTGACGCCCCTGACGGGAAGGGCCGCTCAGGCGGCTACTCGGTGGCCGATGCGGAAGGCTCCTGCGTCTCCTCCAGGGCGGACGGCGGAGCCGTCGTGGGCGTCGGGGAAGGGGGCGGCGTGGGGGACGCCGAGGTGGTCCGGCTCTCGGAGGCCGTGGCGGTCGGCGTGGGGCTGATCGTCGTGCTCGGGCCCCCGGGAGGCGTGCTGCCGCCGGTCGTGGTCGCCGGCGGGGACGACTCCGGCTCGGTAGGAGTCGCACTGGGGTCCGGGGAGTCGGAGGTGGGCCCGCCGTCCTGCGAGGGAGTCGGGCTCGTCGCGGGCTGTGGCCGGTGATCGGCGGGCTGGGCCCTGGTGAGCATGCTCGGCAGCAGGGCGAGCCCGACGCTGAGCCCGGCCACCGCCACGGCGGAGCCGCCCGCCTTCCACAGCAGCCGCGACCTGCGGCGGGAACGGATGCCGGCGTGCAGCCGCTGCCGATGTTCGGGCTCGTAGGGGGTGTGCTGCTGGGTGTCGCGCATCAGCCGCGACAGGTCCCGCTCGAAGTCGTCCATCGCTTCTCCCTTCACCCCACAGGCCTGACGGCGTCGGACAGGATCTGGCGGAGCCGTGCGACTCCGCGTGACGCGTGGGACCGTGCCGTGCCCACCGGACAGCCCAGCGCCTCGGCGACCTGGGCCTCGGGGAGGTCCTCGTAGTAACGCAGCACCACCGCGGCCCGCTGCTTGGGAGTCAGCAGGGCCAACGCGCCCTCCAGCCGCGAGCGTTCCGCCACGGTGGACGACACGTCGCCCGGATCGGCCCGGTCGGGCAGCTGATCCACCGGGCGCTCACCCCACCAGCGCCGCTTCGCCGAGCGCGCCGCCATCCGCACCAGCACCGTGCGGACGTACGCCTCCGGCGCCTGCTCGGCGACCTTCGGCCAGGCGAACCACAGCTTCACCAGCGCTTCCTGCACCAGGTCCTCGGCCCGCTGCCGGTCGCCGCCCGTCAGCAGCCGCGCGACATGGAGCAGCGCCGACCAACGGGCGGCCACGAACTCGTCGAAGCCGTCCGCCCGAACCTGCTCCATCCCCACCGTCCCGCGTCTCAGTGACCCCCTGCACCACTGGAAAGACGCTGGACCCCACGCCACGCTGCACTTGCCTGCTGTGATCCACCTCACCCTGAGCGGTGCGCGCGAAAAAGGGCCCGTGCACAGGCACGGGCCCTTCGGTCGGCTCTGTCCGGCGGTGACGCCTACGTGCGGTCACCCTTCGGCTTGCCCCGCTGGTCGGGCGTGCCGTGCGGCGGCGGGCTGAACGGCTGCGGGGACGTGGCGGGTGACACCGGAGAGCCTCCGTGCCCCTCGCCGGTCTCGGGACGCAGGGCGCCCGGATCGCCGGACGTCGGCTCCGCGCCCTCGCGCAGCTGCTCGAGGCGGGACCCCAGCAGCTCGGTCACCGGCAGCCGGTCGGCGTGCGACCGCTCGTACGCCAGCAGTTCCTCCACCTCGTCCGCGGACAGCGACCGCACACGGCTCTCCAGGCCGCCGATCGGCAGATGGTCGTAGTCCGGCAGCGGGAGGGTGTCGCGGGCGGGATCGGCCATGGTTCTCACTTCCCTGTGTACGACGTGTACGGCATGTACGGCGTGTTCACGTACGTGGGGTACGGAGCGGAGTGCCGCGGGGGAGGGGGCTCAGCGGCCGCCCGGGCCGCCGCTGCCGAACGAGCCGCTGCTGCCCTCGTTCCAGCGGGGACGCTCCTGGGTCGCGCTCCTCCGGTCGCTCTGGTTGCCGTGCGTCTTCAGCTCGTGCGGCGTCAGACGGTCCTGGCTTCTGGGCACCTCGTCGGGCTCCCGGCGCTCACTCGTCTCACGGACCGGGCCGCCGTCGGGCAGTCGCGGCTGCTCGTCGGGCCGCGGCGTGGGCAGCTCCCTGCGCTTGACGCGCACGCCGAGGACGAAGGCCCCCAGCAGCAGGGCCACGACCACCACACCCGCCACGATCAGCCCGATGCCGAGGGCGCCACGGCCCGCGGCCATCTCCATCCATGCGCTAGTCATGGCGCGCGAGTACCCCTGGTCCTCACCATGAACCGGCTCACCTGGACGCCGAGGAGGACCGTGCGGACGACCGCGAGGACGGTTGCGAGGACCTGGTCCGCGAGCGGTTCTCCCTGCGGACGGCGTCCAGCAGCTCCGCCTTCGACATGCGCGACCGCCCCTCGACCCCCAGTCGCTTCGCGAGGTCGTACAGGTGCTCCTTCGAGGCACGCTCGTCGACGCCCTCGCCGCTGCGGCCGCCCTGCTGCCGGGGCCGGGCCGAGCGCGGGTCCGACGGGGCCTTGCGGCCGCCCTCCTTGCGCTCCCAGTGGTCGCCGACCTTCTCATGGGTGTGCTTCAGCGCCCCGAAGGCCACGCGGTGCGCGCGCTCGCCCTCGCCGTACTGCTCCACGGCCGAGTCGTGCGCCTTGATCCAGGTGCGCTGCGCCTCCTTGGCGGACCGCTCCAGGGTCGACGGAAGTTCCTGTCGCCCGGGCATGTGACTCACCTCCGTGCGTCGTCGTTCCCGGGCCTGCCGGGTGCCCGGCCGACAGGGCCGGAAAACCGTACGGAACCCTGGGCGACACCGGGTTTGACCGGCATCGGTGGGGCTACCCGCGCGGTGTGACGACATCCCAGCAGGAGCTGTTCCGGTTCCTGGAGGACCGCTTCGCCTGTGCCCAGGCGTGCACCGAGTGCGCCCGGGCGTGCGCGTTGCGCGCGAGCCTCGTGGACCCCGACGGCACCGAGAACCAGGAACTCGTACGACGCAAAGGCATCATGTGCGCGGAGGTCTGCGACGCGACCTGCCGTGTGCTGTCCGAGCAGAACCAGGTGGACGAGTCGACCATCCGCGTCCAGGTGGAGTGGTGCCGGACCGTGTGCCTGGAGGCCGCGCACGTCTTCGACCGGCAGGCGGGGGCGGAGGACTCGGCGGCGGCGTGCCGTGCGTGCGCGCGGGCGTGCACGGACTTCCTCGCGACGCTGAACTGAGGAGGCTTTCCGCGGGCTGGACCGGGGATGTTCCCCGTCGCCCGCCATTCCCAATTTCTGAAACACGTTCTACGGTGTGCGCCGACAGGACCGGCCTTGGGAGCCTGGAGGCGCCGTGCACCTCGAATACACGCCCGAGCAGCAGCGGCTGCGCACCGAACTGCGCGCCTACTTCGCCGAACTGGTCCCGGACCACGCGTACGCCCGGCACGGCGACCCGGCCGCCCAGAAGCGGTTCTACCGCGAGACCATCCGGCGGCTCGGCGCGGACGGCTGGCTCGGCGTGGGCTGGCCCGAGGAGTACGGCGGGCGCGGCCTGACCGCGATGGAGCAGTTCATCTTCTTCGACGAGGCCGCCCAGGCCGGCGTCCCGCTGCCCCTCATGGCGCTGAACACCGTCGGTCCGACGATCATGCAGTACGGCACCGAGGAACAGAAGGCCTACTTCCTGCCGAGGATCCTCTCCGGCGAGATCGACTTCGCCATCGGCTACAGCGAGCCCGACGCGGGCACCGACCTCGCGTCCCTGCGGACCCGGGCGGTCCGGGAGGGCGACGAGTACGTCGTCAACGGCCAGAAGATCTGGACGACCAACGGCGACACGGCGGACTGGGTGTGGCTGGCGGTCCGTACGGATCCCGCCGCCCCGCCGCACAAGGGCATCACCATGCTCCTGATGCCGACCACCGGCCCCGGCTACTCGTGCACCCTCATCAACACCCTCGCCTCGCACGACACCACGGCCAGCTACTACGAGAACGTCCGCGTCCCCGTCTCCCACCGGGTCGGCGCCGAGAACCAGGGCTGGCGGCTGATCACCAACCAGCTCAACCACGAACGCGTGACGCTGGCCGCCCACGGCACCATGGCGATCCGCGCCCTGCACGACGTGCAGCGCTGGGCGATGGAGACCAAGCTCGCCGACGGCCGCCGCGTCGCCGACCTGCCCTGGGTACGCCGCCTCCTGGCCCGGACGCACACCCGGCTGGACGCGCTGAAGCTGCTCAACTGGCGGATGGTCGGTGCCGTCCAGGACGGCACCCTCACCCCGCAGGACGCCTCCGCCGTCAAGGTCTACGGCTCCGAGGCCCGGCGCGACGCCTACGCCTGGCTCATGGAGATCGTCGCCGCCCCCGGCGCGCTGAAGGAGGGCTCGGCGGGCGCGGTCCTGCACGGCGAGCTGGAACGCGGCTACCGTTCGGCGGTCATCTTCACCTTCGGCGGCGGCAACAACGAGATCCAGCGGGAGATCATCTCGTGGATCGGGCTGGGGATGCCGCGGGTCCGGCGCTGACCGAGTGTGACGAGGATTTTTAGTTGGCACAAAAGAGGGATAGTTGGCACCATGATCAATTGACTCCTCCCGGTGCGCGCCCTAAGCCACGAGAGCGCCGGTCGTCTACTGCGTTGCGGTCAAAGTGACCGCTGCCGGGACTGCGAATCGAGTGGTACCACCGCACCAACGAGCTATCCATCCGCCTGCACCCTCACGAGCTGCCTGCCGAGAGGGTGCCCGCTACCTGACAATGGCACGTCAGCCGCGGCGTCGCTCGCCCGGCGGGCGACGGCAGTGGCTGGTGCCGCCTCCCGCAGGTCATGCTGTGCCCTGCCCGTCACGCTCTTCCGGCCGTACCCGAATTGGCAGCGCTGAGGCGCGCTTTGGCGGTCAACACCCGCCGCCTGATCGACAGCGGCCCATTCGTTCCTCCTTCCACCCTGCCGAACACGGAAGCCTCACCGATGGCCACCTGTCGGCCGGCCCGTCCTGTCGCCCAACTCTTGTACAGCCGTTACCTCGCCAACCGCCCGGTGGACGAGATCCAGTGCGTCGCCCAGACCCGGCGCCGCCACCGCTGCGCTGCACAAGTCGCCTGCTCACGCCCGAGACCCAGGGAGGTGTCTGGACTCTCGTGCCCGTCGCCACAAGGCATGGTCAGCTTCCTCTGCCTGGAGCAGTCATGGCCGTCTACGGAGTCACCGGCCTGCCCTATGCCGAGCAACTGCGTTGGAGGGCCCAACGCTGCCCCGAGCACGCTGCCATTCCCACAGCCGCCGACGTGGCGGTAACCGAGTGGGAGCCCTTCGACCCCTTATCCACCACGAGGTCATCCACACCCGGCGCCCGACGTTCACCCGGCGCCAAGGGCCTGCCGGCCGGAGCAGGAAGGCGACGCACCCGTGACCGCGCACCACGCGATCGAGATCACCCTGACCCGGCCTGCAACCTACTGTGAACTGAGTCGTGCGCGTCGTGTCGTGAGTCTGTCCAGCAACAACGACCGCACCCGACTATTGACTCTGCAGCGCGCAAGGACCCCTGCGCATGCGCTGCGAGCACTTCGGCGTCGACTCGATGCCGTATGGCTCATCGATGTCTTGACTACGCATTACCCATTCGGCCGCGAGCGCGTCTGGGCAGGCGCGGGTCAGTCGCGCTCCTGCTGGGGATTGACCGAGTAGGCGTCGTGCCAGGCGGCTTTGGCGCCGGAATCCCCGATTCGGTAGACCTGTATGCCCGCGCCCACGCCGATGACGAGCGACAGTGTGGCGGCGGCCACGCGCAGCGGAAGGTGCACCGTTGCCACGGCCCTGCCTGTGGATTCCACCGCCTCGGGGGTGCGGGCGGCGGCGCGACGATACGTCCACCACACGGCGGTGGCCAGCACGAACAAGGCCACCGCCCAGGGGAGCAGCTGGTCACCGAGCTCGGTGTGCTTGCGCACCAGAGCGTTGCTGTCCACGTGTCGTTCCAGCCACTCGCCGGCCTGTGTCGTCAGTGGCACGCTCACCAGGGATACCAGGGCGAGGATCGGCAGTGCGATACCGAATCGGCGCATTGCCGACGGCCAGGCGGCACACAGGATCAGGCAGAGTGCGGTGAGGGGCACCAGGACCACGACGACGTGGACGAACAGGACGTGCGCGGGGATGCCGTTGATGAGATGGGGTCCCACGGGGGCTCCTTCGAGGTGGGCGTTCAAGGCTGGAGGGGGCAGGCGCGGCTCGGGCGACTCGGCCGGCCGCGGCAGTGGGGGCCGCGGTCGTGAGGGGGCGCGCGTTGCTCAAAGGCATGAGGTGGCCCGTAACCCGCGTCATCGTCCATGGACGGTGAATCCGCTTGTGCGCCATGTCTGGCCGTCGGGTTTGAGGGCGAGCGCCTCGTATCCCTGCAGCGATTCGAGCCAGTCCCGGGAGCTGTCGCCCCGGGCGAACGCGGCGGTGGCGTAGGCGTCCGTCATGGTCAGCCGGGGGCCGGTGACGGTGATGGAGGTGAGCTCCGTGGCGGGTGTGCCGTGGTGGGGATTGAGGATGTGGGCGCCGCGTTCGGCGGTTCCTGAGGTGGCGATGGCCAGGTCCCCCTCGGTGGTGATGACCGTGGCGAGCTCGCCGGGGCGCAGCGGGTGGGCGATGCCGATGCGCCACGGGGCGCCGGGGGCCGCCTGGCCGCGCAGTTGGAGGTCGCCGCCGCCGTTGACGCACGTGTTGCGGGCGCCAGCTTCATGCAGCAGCTGGGATGCGGTTTCGGTGGCCCAGCCCTTGACGAGGCCGGCGGGGTCGAGGGAGCCGTCGGGGGTGATGCTGAACCAGCCGTCGCTGGCGTGCGTGGCGTGGGCGCACAGCGACAGCACTTCGTGGACCTCCGGCGGGCAGTCAGCGGGGCGGATTTCGCCGCGGCCGAGCCGGCTGATGGCGCTGTCTGGGCGGTAGGTGGAGAACACCGCGTCCACCGTGTGCAGAGCACGGACGGCGTGGGCGAGCGCGCGGTGGATGGCCGGGGTGGGCTGGTCGCGGATGTCGAAGGAGAAGACGGTGCCCATCACGTGTTCGACGTGGTGCAGGCGGGTTGTGGTGTCAGGCATGGGCTTGGTCCAGTGCGCTCTGCAGGGACTGGATGTAGCCCTGGCTGGTGTAGCTGGCGCCGGAGATGGCGTCGATGTGGGCGCTTTGGGCACCTATGGCTTCCTGGGTCAGTCGGGGCAGGGCGTAGGAGGCGATCTGCTGGTCCCGGCCGTTCTGGTCCGGTGCCCGGAGTACCCGGACGGCGGTGAGTCTGCCGTGGGTGAGGGTGGCGGCCACCTGCACGGTCCCGTACTGGGTGTCGATGGGATCTCCGGTGTACGTGCCCGTCCCGCTCGGCTTGCCCGACGGGGTACTCCCGGGAGTGTGCGGCGAGGAGGATGCCAGGGGGGAACGTGGCGGGACGGCGGCCAGGGCGGGGGGCTGGTGCGGTTTGAGAGCGAGCAGCGTGACGATCAGGGCGCTGATCCCGGTGGTGGCGAGGACGGCTCGGCGCATGGCGGTTCTCCCTCAGAACGCGAACGACTCGTGGTGGATGCGGCGGCCCGGCACGCCTGCCTCCCGCAGGGCCCGTATCGCGGCCTCGGCCATGCCAGGCGGGCCACAGAGGTACACGTCGTGCGCGGCCAGGTCCGGCACCAGGCTGCTCAAGCCCTCAGCGGTGAGCGGCGATGAGTACCCGGCCGGCTCGTCGACGATGTAGTGGACGGCGGCGTGGCGGTGGGCGGCTATCGCGTCGATCTCACCTCGCAGGGCGAGGTCCTCGGGGCGGCGGGCCCGGTAGATGAGCGTGACCTGTCCCGGCAGTGTCTCGAACAGCGTCCGCAGGGGGGTGATGCCGACGCCGCCGCCCAGGAGCAGGACCTTGGCGGCGGTGCGGCGGTGCGCGGTGAAGCCGCCGTAGGGGCCCTCGGCCCACACGCGGGTGCCGGGAGCCAGCCGGGCGAGCGCGCCGCTGTGCCCGCCCGCCGTCTTCACCGTGATCCGTAGCCGATCGGGATGGGCGGGGGCGGACAGCGAGTAGGGGTTGGCGGTCCACCACAGCCCGCGGGTAAGGAAGCGCCAGCGCAGGAACTGGCCCGGCTCAGCCCTCAGCTCGTCCAGGTGGTCGCCGCTGAGGTGGACGGAGACAACGCCCGGCGCCTCGGGATGCACGGCGGTGACCCGCAGGCGGTGGCGCAGTCCGCGCCGTAGGGGGACGGCGAACCGGTACCAGGCCACCAGCGTGGCGACGCCGAGGAAGAGCGTGTACCAGGCCACCTGGGCGAGTCGGTTGCCGACGAAGTCCGCGCCGTTGGACAGCTGGTGTCCGAAGGTGAGGAAGATGGCCAGGTAGGTGGCGAAGTGCAGGTAGTGCCAGGTCTCGTAGCTCATCTTCCGGCGCACGGCGCGGGCCGAGAGGATGCCGGTGGCGAGGAACAGCAGAAAGCCGGCGGTGCCCTTGAGGAGATCGGGGTAGTGCAGAACGAGCGTGGAGGTCTGGCTGACCACGTTCGTGTGGGAGGCGAGGGAGTAGCCCCAGATGATCAGCAGGGTGTGGGCGAGGGCGAGCGAGATGGTGCAGCGGCCGCCCAGGGCGTGCCAGCGGGCGAGGCGGTCGGTGCCCACGGTGTTGTCCAGGAGCGGGATGCGGGCCATCAGCGCCAGCAGGACCGCGCAGGCGTAGCCGGCCAGCAGACCGGTGATACGCCCCGCGCCGGTGAGCCAGCCCGCAGGGCCGATCACGGAGGTCGTGTCGCTCCACCACAATCCCAGCACTCCGGCGGCACCGGTCCAGATCACCAGCTGTGCCAAGAACGGCACGATGCTGCGGCGAGGCCGCCGGTGACGCATGGCGCGGCTCGCATAGGTGGTGGACGTGAACGTGGTGGTCATGAGGCTCCTTCCGGAAGAGCACGCTCCGGCGATGGGCGGCCAGCCTCACGGCCCCACCTCTGCGTACCTTCTGAAACAGCCTCCGGCAGCCCGCCTCAGCGGCGATTCAGAGGAAACTCAGAGGTCCCGCCCCTCACGGCAGCGCCGGGCTGGGGGATGCTGGACCGACCATGGACGAGCGCCGAACGAAATCTCTCCTGCACCGCCCCGACGGGGCACCGGTGCGGGTCCTGGTCGTCGACGACGAACCCGACGTCACCGACGTGCTGGCCGGCGTACTGACCGGCGAGGGCTGGCAGGTGCGGACGGCCGCCGACGGGGTCGGCGCGCTCGCGACGGCCCGTGACTTCCGGCCCGACGCGGTGGTCCTGGACTGGATGCTGCCCGACCTCGACGGCCTGCAGGTCCTGCGCGAACTGCGGCGCGAGGCGCCCAGCGTGTGCGTGCTGTTCCTGACCGCCCGCGACGCGGTCGAGGACCGCATCGCAGGCATCACCGCGGGCGGCGACGACTACGTCACCAAGCCCTTCAGCCTGGAAGAAGTCCTGGCCCGGCTGCGCGGACTGCTGCGCCGGGCCGGCATGACCACAGAGCCGGGCGAGAACTGGCTGACGGTCGGCGACCTCACCATGGACGAGGAAGCCCGCGAAGTCCGCCGCGCCGGCACGGTCGTCGACCTGTCCCGCACCGAGTTCGAACTCTTGCGGTTCCTCATGCGCAACCCCCGCAGGGTGCTGTCCAAGGACCAGATCCTCGACCGGGTCTGGGCCTACGACTTCGGCGGCCGCGCCCACATCGTCGAGCTCTACATCAGCTACCTGCGCAAAAAGATCGACGCCGGACGCACCCCGATGATCCACACGGTGCGCGGTGTCGGTTACGTCCTCAAGCCGGAGCCCTCGTGAGACGCCTTGCGCCCCGCTCCCTGCGCGGCCAGCTCACCACCGGACTCGTCGCCCTCCTCGCCATCGCGTGTCTCGCCGTCGGCATCACCACCGTCCTCGCTCTGAGAGGGTTCCTGGTGGGGCGTCTGGACGAACAGCTCACCGCCTCCGGCGGCCGGTTCGCCGCCAGCCTGGAACACGAAGCCACACCCGACGCCGACAACCGCCCCGATACCCGCGGGCAGTCCGAGGCGACCTTCGGCGCCCGCCTCCTTGCCGGCGCCGTCACCCAGGCCGCCGTGGTCGACGACGCGACCGACCGCCCCGTCCAGCTCACCCAAGGCGATCGCCGCGCACTGGCAGACCTCCCCGCCGACGGGCGCGGACACACCATCCGCCTCTCCACGCTCGGGCCCTACCGCCTCACGGCCGTCCAGGGCGACGACCACGACATCCTGATCACCGGTCTGCCGCTGCACCCCGTCGAAGACACACTCCACCGCCTCGAAGCCGTCGAGGCCGCCGTGTTCGGCGCAGCCCTCGCAGCCACCGCCATCGCGGGCGCCCTGTGGGTACAGATCTCCTTGCGCCCCCTCCAGAGGGTCACCGCACAGGCCGCCGGCGTCGCCAGGCTGCCGCTTGCCAGCGGCGAAGTCGCCATGCCACAGCCCCTGCCCGACACCGACCCACAAACCGAAGTCGGCCAGGTCGGCACCGCGCTCAACCACATGCTCGGCCACATCGAGGACGCCCTCACCCGGCGCCAGACCGGCGAGGAAAGACTCCGCGCCAGCGAGGAAAGACTCCGGCACTTCGCCGCTGACGCCAGCCACGAGCTCCGCACCCCCGTGGCCAACATCCGCGGCCACGCCGAACTCGCCCTGCGCCACCACAGCCCCGTCCCCGCCGAAGTCCACCACGCCCTGGAACGCATCGACGCCGAATCACAGCGCATGACCCGCCTTGTCGACGACTTGCTCCTCCTCGCCCGCCTCGACGCCGGACGCCCCCTCGAACGCGAGACGGTCGACCTGACCCGGCTCGTCCTGAACGCCACCGAGGACGCCCGCGCCGCAGGCCCCCAACACCGCTGGCTCCTCGACCTCCCCGAAGAACCCGTCACCGTCACCGGCGACGCACACCGTCTCCAGCAGGCCATCGGCAACCTCCTCGCCAACGCCCGCACCCACACCCCACCGGGCACCGAGGTGACCATCTCCCTCACCGCAGACACCACCAACACCTGCGTGACCGTGAGCGACAACGGACCGGGCATCCCCGAAGAACTCCAGCCCGAAGTCTTCGAACGCTTCGTCCGCGCCGACCGCGCCCGCTCACGCAGCACCGGAAGCACAGGTCTCGGCCTCGCCATCGTCCACGCCGTCATCACCGCCCACGGCGGAACCGCCGACGTCACCAGCACCCCCGGGCACGCCACCTTCCGCCTGCTGCTCCCCAACTGACATGCGTCCGGCCCGCCCGTCGTCCCCTATGCGGATCGAGCCACGGCGAAGTGCCGAGCTATCGCGGGACGCCCGGTATTGAGCCGCTCCGTCGTTCGAGCAGTCGCTGCTGGTCGCGGTGCCCGACGTGGTCGGCTCTCTGGGGCGCATCGCGGTCGGTGCCCTGACCGACCGGTCCGGCGGACGGGGCATGTTACCGATCGTTTCGGCGGCCGGCATCTGCGAAGGTCGGCATCATCGCGGCGGGCGATATCGGTCGCAATCCCGCCCGTCGGTTGACCGCGCTCGGCCATGACGCCGCCGTCGCCAACTCCCGCAGCCCCCGCTTTGACCGCGCTGGCCGAGGGGACGGGCGCGAGGCAGGTGGGGTCGAGGAGGCGGCGCGTGGTGCCTGCCTAACCCTGCCACCGCCACTATCGTGAAGGGTGGAAGACGCCCGCCTGACCTGGGTGTGTCCGCGGAGCCGGTCGGAGGCGACGATGAGCGGGGAACGGCGCGGGCAGCCCGGTCAGCACCTGCCGAAGCTGCGGCTGGACGAGTTGCTGGACGAACTGCAGGCGCGTATCGACGCGGCGCGCGGCGCTCAGGATCGCGTGCACAGTCTGTTGGAGGCGGTGCTGTCGGTCGGGCGGGAGCTGGATCTCGCGCAGGTGCTCCGGCGCATCGTCGAGGCGGCTGTCGTGCTCGTGGACGCCGAGTACGGGGCCCTGGGAGTCATCGGTGACGACCGCATGCTCTCCGAGTTCCACACCGTCGGCATCAGTGACGAGCAGCGGGCCCGGATCGGGGATCTGCCGAGCGGGCACGGCATTCTGGGCGAGCTGATCCGGCATCCGGAGCCGCTGCGGTTGGCGGAGATCTCCGCGCATCCGTCCTCGTACGGCTTTCCGTCGCACCACCCTCCGATGCACTCCTTCCTCGGTGTCCCCATCCGGGTGCGTGACCAGGTGTTCGGCAACCTGTACCTCACAGAGAAGCGCGGCGCGGTGGAGTTCGACGCCGAGGACGAGTCGGTGCTCTCCACCCTCGCGGTGGCGGCGGGTGTGGCCGTGGAGAACGCCCGCCTGTACGAGGAGACGCGGCTGCGCGAGCGCTGGCTGGGGGCGAGTTCCGAGGTCACGCGTGCCCTGCTGTCGGGGGCCCCGAGCACGGATGTCCTGGGGCTGATCGTGGAGCAGGCGCGGCAGATCGCCGACGCCGATGCCGGGATGATCGCCGAACGGGTGCCCGAGGAGAACGCGCTGCGGCCGATGCTCGCCGTCGGGCTGGACGCGGAGCGGCGCAGCGGTCTGGTGATGTCCGGGCAGGACGGGTTCGTGGCCGCCGTTCTCGCCACGGCGGAGCCTGCGGTGAGCGCCGATATCCATGAGGATGCCCGGACCAGTGGGCATGCGGCGCAGTGGGCCGGGCTCGGGCCCGTGGTCGGCGTGCCGCTGGAGGTCGGCGGCAAGGCCGGCGGTGTGCTGCTGCTGGGGCGTGCGGCGGGGCGTACGCCGTTCACGGATGCCGACACCCGTCCCTTGCTCGGGTTCGCCGGGCAGGCGGCGCTGGCGCTGGAGCTGGCCGAGCGGCGGCGGGACGCCGAGCAGATCGCGCTGCTGCGGGACCGTGACCGGATCGCGCGTGATCTGCATGACCTGGCCATTCAGCGGCTGTTCGCGGCTGGGATGACGCTGCAGAGCACCCAGCGCTTCGTCGATCATCCGGAGGCCGTGGAGCGGTTGACGCGGACCGTGGATGATCTGGACGAGACCATCAAGATCATCCGGTCCACGATCTTCGGACTGCGGACACACAGCGGTGGGGCGAGGGAGAGCAGCGGTCTGCGGGGCCGGGTCTCGGGCGCGGTGACGGCGGCTGACTCGTCCCTGGGTTTCACTCCCGCGGTGCGGATCGAGGGGCTGGTCGACACCGACGTGCCGGGTGATGTCGCTGATCACGTGCTTGCGGTGCTCGGCGAGGCTCTGAGCAACGTGGCCCGGCACTCCGGGGCCCGCTCCGCCGACGTGCACCTGCGGTGCGCCAAGGGAGAGTTGACCCTCACGGTGACCGACGACGGTCGCGGGGTACCGGAGGGTGTCGCGCGCAGTGGGCTGAAGAACATGGAGGAGCGGGCCATCGCGCTCGGCGGGGAGCTGCGGATCGGTAAGCGGCCGGAGGGAGGCGGTACCCGGGTGGTGTGGCGGGTTCCGGTGCGGTCGCCGCAAGGATGACCGTCGGCTTGCCGGTGACTCAGGCTCAGTGCGCCGGGCGCTCGCTCGCCTCGGAGTGCTCCAGGTGTGACGCGAGGACAGCGGCCTGGACACGTCGCTGTACGCCGAGCTTGGCCAGGAGCCGGGAGATGTGGTTCTTGACGGTCTTCTCGGAGAGGTAGAGCTTCTTGCCGATCTCGCGGTTGGTGAGCCCGTCGCCGATCAGGGCGAGAATGTCCCGCTCCCGTGGCGAAAGGCTCGCCAGTTCGGGTGCGACGGCCGGTTCCTCGGAGGGGTCGGCGCGCAGCGAGCGCATCAGCCGGCCCGTTGTCTCCGGGTCGAGCATGGACTGTCCCGTGGCGACCGTGCGTACCGCCGAGACCAGGTCGGAGCCCCTGAGCTGCTTGAGCACATAACCGGCGGCCCCAGCCATGATCGCGTCGAGCAGCGCCTCCTCGTCGTCGAACGAGGTCAGCATCAGACAGGCCAGCTCGGGCATGCGGCTGCGCAGCTCGCGGCAGACGGTGATGCCGTCGCCGTCCGGCAGGCGTACGTCGAGAACGGCCACGTCGGGGCGGAGCGCAGGGCCCCGGGCGAGTGCGTGCTGGACGTTCTCGGCGTCCCCGACCACCGAGATGTCGGGTTCGGCGTCCAGGAGGTCCGTCAGACCGCGGCGCACGACCTCGTGGTCGTCGAGCAGGAAGACCCGGATCGGGTGCTCCTCGGTGAAGGTGCGCGGCTCGGTCATCTCGACCCCTCGTTCCCCGGAACGCCGGTAGGGCGGACTGCAGACTGCCCCTGACAACGATCGTTACGCGCCGGGGCCGGATGCACCAGGGCCGATCGGCCCCAGTTGTGCCGGTGGGGCCGGTCGGTCCCTACAGGGGACCTGTGGCCCCTCGACGACGACCGTTCGCGTAGGCACGCTCGAACCATCAGCCGTTACTCAGGAGGTGGAGACCATGACGCGCACGATCATCGTCGGCCTCGACGGCTCGCCGGAGAGCCGGGCCGCCGCCGAGTGGGCTGCCCGTGAGGCGAAACTGCGCGGCCTGCCGGTCAAGATCCTCCACGTGTGGGAGCCAGTGCCGGAGCCCGTGGCACAGGCCCCGCTGCTCGGCGCCGAGACCCGTCAGCACTGGAGCGAGAAGATTCCCCGCGATTCTGCCGAGGGTCTCCGGCTGCGCCACCCCGGTGTCGAGGTGACCGCCGAGCATCTGGCCGGTCGCCCGAGCGAGATGCTGTGCGAGGCCGCGAAGGGAGCCGAGTTGCTCGTACTCGGCTCGCGTGGCCTGAGCGGGATCGGCGGGTTCCTGGTCGGCTCGGTCGGCTTGGCCGTCGTCGCGCACGCCGAGTGCCCCGTGGTCCTGGTCCGGGCCGGTGAGCAGGCGGCGGACGAGCACGAGATGGACCCGGCGGGCATACCGTCGGCCGTGACGCGGTACCGGCCGGTCGTGCTCGGCATCGACATCGACAACCTAGATGCCTCGGTGATCGAGTTCGCCTTCGACGAGGCTGCCCGGCGCGATACCGGCTTGCGGGCCGTGCACGGGTGGAGCCTGCCCCCGTACTACATGGACGGCCCGACCACCGACCTGGAACGGTACGACCAGATCGCCCACTGGCACGTCTCCGCACTCGCCGAGGCACTGAGCTTGTGGCGGCAGAAGTACCCGTCCGTCGAGGTGGCCGAGGAGTCCCCATCAGGCAGCCCGGCGGGCCGCCTGATCGACGCCTCCCGCAGGGCCTCGCTGGTCGTCGTCGGCCGACGGATACGCCGCCACCCGTTCGGGGTGCACATCGGTCCGGTCACGCATGCCGTCCTGCACCACGCCACAGCGCCCCTCGCCGTCGTCGCCCACGACTGAGACACAACCCAAGAGGCGGTGGTCCGGCCGGCCAGCCGCGCGGCGTACCAGGGACTTACCGCGGGGCGCCGTAGGGCCGATCGGCCCCCGGCTGCCCCGGACGGCCCATAGGGCCGCTTCAGGACGCGCTGGATGCTCGAAGCGTCGGCAGCCGCCGAGCGGCTCGGAGGAGACCACCATGACGAACGATCTGCTCGACCGCCCCCCGGTCCACGCGCTGCTCGCGGACGGCACCACCGTGTGCATACGTCCCGTGCGGCCGGGCGATCACGAGCGGCTGCGAAGCTTCTACGAGGAGATGTCCCCGGAGAACCTGCGGCTGCGGTTCTTCGCGGCGAGCCGCCGTTCCGCCGCGATGGCCGCCGACCGGGCCTGCGCGCCGGCGCGCGCGGGCTACCGGGCCCTGCTCGCCGAGACGCAGGGCCGGGTGATCGGGCTCGCCGAGTACGACAGCGGCGGCGAGGAGGATACGGCCGAGATCTCCGTCGCGGTCGCGGACGGCGTGCACCACCGTGGGGTGGGCACCCTTCTCGTCGAGCACTTGGTTTCCGCCGCCCGCGCGAACGGCATCACCGCGTTCACGGCCGACGCGTTGGGTGAGAACCATGAAGTGCTCCGGCTCTTCGCCGACCTCGGTCTGCGCACGGCCCGGCACTTCGACGGCCCCGAGGTGCGCTGCACCATTCAGCTGGACCAGGACGATGCCTACCTGTCGGCCGTGGAGGAGCGGGGCCGGGCCGCCGACGTGGCCAGTCTGCAGCCGCTCTTCCGGCCGGACGCGGTCGCCGTCGTCGGCGCCGGGCGCAGGCCCGGGTCAGTGGGCCGGGCGATCCTTCACCACCTGAAGGCCGGCGGCTTCACCCGGCACCTGTTCGCAGTGAACCCCGCCGCCACCGCGATCCTCGGCGTGCCCTCCCACCCGTCGGTCAGCGCCCTGCCGAAGACCCCCGATCTCGCGGTTCTCGCCGTGCCCGCCGCCGCGGTGCCGGCTACCGCCGAGGAGTGCGGTAAGGCGGGCGTACGAGCTCTCCTGGTCGTCACCGCCGGCCTCGACGCCGACCAGGCACGGGCGCTCATGGCCGCCTGCCGCACGTACGGCATGCGGCTCGTCGGCCCGAACTGTCTGGGCATCTCCAACACGGATCCGCACGTCAGTCTCGACGCGACCTTCGCCGCCGACCATCCGCGCCCCGGCACGGCGGGGGTCGCCGTGCAGTCGGGCGGCGTCGGCATCGCGCTCCTCGACGGACTGTCCCGCCTCGGCATCGGCGTGTCGACCTTCGCCTCCCTCGGCGACAAGTACGACGTCAGCGGCAACGACATGCTTCAGTGGTGGGAAAGCGACGGCCGCACCGACCTCGCGCTGCTGCACCTGGAGTCGTTCGGCAACCCGCGCGCGTTCTCGCGTACGGCCCGGCGCGTGACCCGCCGCATGCCGGTCCTCACGGTGGACGCCGGCCGTACGGAGGCGGGCCGGCGGGCTGCCGCGTCGCACACCGCGGCTGCCGCTACCCGCACCATGACCCGGCAGGCGCTGTTCACCCAGGCCGGTATCACCGCCACCCGCTCGGTCGGCGAACTCCTGGAAACCGCCGCCTTGCTGCATTCCCAGCCGCTCCCAGCGGGTAACGGCGTTGCCGTCGTCACGAACGCGGGCGGCATCGGCGTGCTCGCTGCCGACGCCTGTGCGGAGGCGGGGCTCGTGCTGTCGTCGTTCGGCGACGAGCTGACCCATGACCTGAAAGCCGTGCTGCCTGACGGAGCCGCGATCGGCAATCCGGTGGATGCCACGGCCGCGGTGACCGAGGAGCAGCTCAGCGCGTGTGTCGAGCGGCTGATGACGTACGGCGGCATCGACGCGGTCCTCGTGGCCCTGGTGCCCACGGCGGTCGCCGAGGCGACCGGCGACGACCTGACGCGGGCGGCGACCCGCGTCCCGAGCCGCCGGGACCGGCCGGTCGCCGTCGTACGCCTGGAGCAGGGCGTTCCGGTGACACTGCTGCCCGCGGCCGCCGGCGGCACGATCCCCTCGTACGCCGAGCCGCAGGCCGTGGCCCGGGCGCTGGCCCACGCGGCGCGCCGCGCTGCCTGGCTCAGCCGGCCCGTCGGCACGGTCCCGGAACTGGAAGACATCGGCACAGGGCGAGCTCATGAGATCGCCGAGGAGTATCTCGCCGTGTGGCCGGATGGCGGCTGGCTCGACCCACGCGCCTGCGCTGAACTCCTCGACTGTTGTGGCATCCCCCAGATTCCGTGGGCCTGGGCGGAGACAGAGGATGAGGCGGTCCTCGCGGCCCGGCGGCTGCGGGGCCCGGACGGCCGGGTGGTGCTGAAGGCGTACTGGCCGGGACTGGTGCACAAGACCGAGGAGCGTGCCGTCCATCTCGACCTCGAAGGAGACGCCCAAGTGCGGGCGGGCTTCCGGGATTTCGGGACACGTTTCGGCGACCGGCTGAGCGGGGTGGTCGTCCAGCCGCTCGCCGAGCGCGGCACCGAGCTGTTCGCCGGCGTCGTCCAGGACGAGGTCTTCGGGCCGCTCGTCCTCTTCGGGCTCGGCGGCACGGCCACAGACGTACTTGCTGACCACGCCGCCCGACTCGCGCCACTCACCGACCACGACGTGCACGACCTGATCACGTCTCCGCGCTGTGCACCGCTGCTGTTCGGCTCGCGTGGCGGCCGGCCCCTGGACCTCCCGGGGCTGGAGCAGTTGCTCCTGCGCCTGTCGCGTATGGCGAGCGACCTGCCACAGCTCGCGGAGGCCGACTTCAACCCGGTCCTCGCGACGCCCGGCGCGGTCACCGTGCTCGACGCCCGACTGCGCCTGCTGCCGCGCCGGGCCCAGGACCCCTATCTGCGCCGACTCCGCTGAGTCAGCCGCGTCGGCCGAGCCAGCCGAGGAGGACACACCATGAAGCACAACAAAGTCGGCTCCGTCATGACCATGGACGTGGTCCGGGCCGTCTGCGGAACCCCGTTCAAAGAAGTGGCCCGGCTGCTCGCCGACCACCGGATCAGCGGACTGCCCGTGGTGGACGAGGACGACCGAGTCATCGGCGTCATCTCCGAAACCGACCTGATGGCCCACCAGGCCGCGACCCCCGCCCCGTACGAGCCCAGCCGCCGCTTCCGATTCGCTGTGCTGAATCCCGCCGTGCGGCGCCGGGCCGCGAAGGCGACGGCGCGCACGGCCGGTCAGCTGATGAGCACGCCACCGTTCACCGTGCACGCCGACGACACCATCATCGAGGCCGCGCGGACTATGGCCCGGCGGCACGTGGAGCGGTTGCCGGTGCTCGACGAAGAGGACCGGCTGGTCGGCATCGTCACCCGGCGCGACCTGCTCCAGGTCTTTCTGCGGCCCGACGCGGAGATCCGCGACGAGGTGATCGACGAGGTACTGGTACGTGCGCTGTGGCTGGCACCGAGCAGTATCGACGTCTCCGTCACCGAAGGCGTGGTCACGCTCGCCGGCCAACTGGAACGCAGGAGTGAGACGGCCATCGCCGCATCCATGACCCGGCAGATCGACGGCGTGGTCGCCGTCGTCGACAGGCTCACCTGGCGCCTGGACGACACGCGTCTGCGGTCGGACGAACAGGCGCTGCACGGCGTGACCGACGACTTTCTGCGAAAACTGTGAGAGGAGGCGGACCATCATGCCGACGAACGTGCTGGTCGCCTACGGAACGACGAACGGATCCACCGCGGAGATCGCCGAGACCATCGCCGAAGTCCTGCGCGAGGACGGGCTGACGGTCGATGCCCTCCCGGCCCGGTCCGTGCCGAGTGCGGCGCCGTACGACGCCGTCTTGGTCGGCGGCGGGCTGTACGCCGGCCGCTGGCACAAGGATGCCCGCCGCTTCGTCCGGCGTCACGGCAAGGCCCTGGCCGAACGCCCGGTGTGGTTGTTCAGCAGCGGCCCGCTCGACCCCTCGGCATCGGAGCGGGACATCCCGCCCGTGCCCGGGGTGAAGAAGGCCATGGCCCAGCTCGATGCCCAGGAGCACATCACCTTCGGCGGCTGCCTTCGGGAGGGCGCGAAGGGATGGGTCGCCCGGATGATCGTCCGTAACGGAAAGGGCGGGGACTTCCGGGACTTCGACCAGATCAAGGCATGGGCGGCGCGGATCGGCCAGGAGCTGACGAGCTGACGGGAAGGGCTGCGGTCGGCGGCGTGTCGCCGGGGCTGAGCCCTGCCCGGGGCTGAGCCCTGCCCGGGGCTGAGCCCTGCCCGGGGCTCAGCCCGGCCCGTCCTGGCGGTCAGCGGAGCTCTGGGGCCGGTCGGCCCGCCGTGACGTTGTCAGCTTCGGCGGTCGGCGTATCGGCCACGCCATCGGGCAGGCACGGGAGCACTTCGAAGACGCCCGCCAGACCGGCGTGCCGGAGGGTCCACCGGAAGAAGGTGCTGTCGGTGACCAGACGTAGTCGGCCGTGCCGAGCCATGGCCCTGTTCCGTGCCCGGCACAGGACCCCCAGCCCGGTGCAGTCCATGAAGGACACCGCGCCCAGGTCCAGTACCAGGTCGGGGCACGGACCGGCGGTCAGTACGTCGAGGCGCCCCGCCAGACCCGGTGCCGTGAGCAGGTCGATCTCGCCACACACTGTCACGACGGTGGTCCCGCCGACCGTGCGCTCCGTGGGATGCGGAGTGGACCCGATGGAAGTATCGGACATGGTCCCAGCGAAGCCGGGTGCATGGGGCGTGCGATAGGGCCGACCGGTCCTGGTACCCGGGTCCGGTAGGGCCTTCGTCAGTGCGGTCGCGGACCGGCCGCCCCAAAAGTTGACCATGACACCGCGCTCCTCGGCTCCGTACGGCAGCTGTGTGGGCTTCGTCCTTTCCAGCGTCGGACGGTCGTCCTGGTGAGGGCAGGTGCCGCCCGACCCTCCCGATGGGCCGGTCGGCCCAAGCGCGCACAGTGCCCGGTGGAAGACGCTGTTATTGGAGAAGAGGTGAACGAAATGACCAGCACGATCGAGAGGCTCGCCGGCCTGCCAGTGATGTCCGCCCCGACCGATTGGGCGGAGGCAAGCTTCCCTGTGATGGACACCGTTCGCGAAACGCGCGCCATCCACGTGGAAGAGCGCCTGACCGACGGGACGTATGTGCTGCTGGCCGAGCTTCCGGGAGTCGACGCCGAGGACATCGAGATCACTATCAGAGGAGGTGTCCTGACCCTGCGCGCCCAGCGCAGCGTGGTGGCCGCCGAGAAGCAGTTCCTCTACGGCCACTACACTCCGCTGCCGACCGGGGCGAAGGGCGACGAGGCCACGGCGCAGTACCAACATGGTGTCCTGACCATCACGATGCCGGTGCTGGAGACGGGGCCCGGCACCCGAGTCGCCCCGGTGCGGGAGCCTCTGAGCGTGACAGTGCCCTGAGTCGCACATGAATGTGCCGCGAGTCGCACAACGGGTTCGCAGCGGATCCGCTCTTCCGGTGGACCCTCGTGTTTCCAGGAGCTGCCGGTCCCCCGGCGGGAACGGCGGTTGAGTGGTTGCGCCCCAGAGCGGCTCATGCCCGGCATGCGGTCTTGCGCCCGCCCGCGAGCCCGCTGGCCAGTCACGGGCGGGCCTGACCGTTGGGCCGAGCGTCCCCGGCAGGGACCGAACAGCCCCCACGCGACCGGCTGTTCCGGGGGTGACGGTGAGAGTGAACCTGCAGACTGCCCGACAGTGAGGCGGTGGGAACGATGAGGCTGGACCTGCCCTTGGTCGTGGGCGTGGACGGATCGGACGGTTGCCTGGTGGCGCTCGACTGGGCGGTGGATGAGGCCGCCCGGCACGGACTTTCGCTGCGGCTGGTATACGCCTCCCTCTGGGAGCGCTACGAGGGCATCACCCCGTCACTCAGTACCGGACGCCCGTCGGAGCAGGTGATGGCCGACCACATCGTCGCCTCCGCGGCGCAGCGGGCCCGGCGGCGCAACCCCGACGTGAAGGTGTCCACCGACGTCCTCCCGGCCGAAGCGGAGGACGCGCTTCTGCGGGAGAGCAACAACGCCTGCGCCCTGGTCACCGGTTCGCGGGGCCGTGGCGAGCTGAAGGGACTGCTGCTCGGTTCCGTCGGGCTGGCCGTCGCGGCCCGCGCGCACTGTCCGGTGATCGTGGTGCGGGGCGACAAGGCCGGCCTGGCCGGTACCCACGAGCGGATCCTCCTCGGGGCCGGGGACCCCGCTGTCGGCGGAGAAGCGGCGTGGTTCGCCCTTCGTGAGGCCGAGGTACGTGGGTGCACTCTCGACGTGGTCCGGGCCTGGCGCTGCCCCGCGCACGAAACCGCAGATGTGGCCGCGCTCGCCGAGACAGGTGCCCGGTACCACGAAAAGCGGGCCCGAGCCCAGGCGGACGAGCTGCTCCGCGGCCCGGTCGCCGACCACCCGGACGTGCGGGTGCGCCGCACGACGGTGGAGGGGCCCGCCCGTAAGGTGCTGGTGGACCGCTCAGCCGCAGCCGACCTCGTGATCGTCGGAGCGCGGCGACGGCAGGACCCCTTCGGGCTCCAGCTCGGCCGGGTGGCCCACACACTCCTGCACCACGCCCAGTGCCCTGTTGCGGTCGTGCCGCAGCACGTATGAGTACTGCGGCGTCGGCAGCCGCCGCAGGCGTCGCTCACGGGTCATGGCCCGTCAGCGCTCCCGCTTTCCGCCACGTACTACGGCGACGGGGCAGTGCGCGTGGTGCAGCAGGGCCTGGCTGACCGAGCCGAGCAGCAGTCCTGTGAAGCCGCCGCGGCCGCGGGCACCGGCCACGACCAGCTGTGCCTCGCGGCTGGCCTCGATCAGGGCCGGGCGGACCCGGGACCGGACCAAGCGCCGCTGTACGGTGACGCCGGGATGGCGTTCCTGCCATGGAGACAGCGTGTCGTCCAGCAGCCGCTGCTCCTCCTCGCGGAGCCGCTCGATGTCCACGACCACGTTCAGAGGATCACCAGGACCCTCGTAGGCCCGCTCGCTCCAGGTGTTCCACACGTGCAGGGCCACCAGGTCCACGCCGCGCATAGATGCCTCGGCGAAGCCGAACTCGACGGCTTTCTCGCCCGCCGGTGAGCCGTCGACCGCCAGCAGCACGGGACCGTTCGGGTCCGGCCGGCCGCGCACCACCAGCACCGGGCAGCGGCCGTGCGCGGCTAGGTGCACGGCGGTGGAGCCCAGCAGAAGGCTGCCGAACGCGCCCAGCCCGCGGCTGCCGACCACGACGAGCGCCGCAGAACGCGACTCGATCTCCAGCACCATCAGCGGCTCACCGACGGTGACCTCTCGCGTTGTCTCCACTTGTGGCGCTGCTCTGCGGGCCCTCTGCTCGGCCTCGATCAGTGTGCCGTCCACCAGCTCACGCACCCCCGCCGCAGCCGGATTCCACGGGGGGCCGCCGGGCGGTACGTGCATCGACGGCCACCCGAAGGCGTGCACGAGCCGTAGGCCCACGCCGCGCAGACCGGCCTCGCGTGCCGCGACCTCCACCGCGTGCAGGCTCGATGGCGAGCCGTCCACTCCCACGACGACCGGATTCGCCACGACGGACTCTCCTTCTCGCCTGGCGGCCGGTCCTGACCGCCGCAGGGGTCGGCCGGCACTGGTGCACCGCCGCCTTCCTTCCAGCCTTCACCAGCCTGCGACACCCCGCATCGCGCGGTGGAAACAGACGAGCCAACAGGCCGCGCGCCCGGCAGCCGTGGCGTGGCGGCACCCGACGGCAGGGGGTGAGGCTGGAAGAACAGTGAACGGACGGGCGGCGGGGAGATCCCTGGAGGCGCCATGACTGGTGCGGACGGGCGTCGGCCGATCGTGGTGGGCGTCGACCCGGACCCTTCGAAGCGGTTGGTCCTCGCCTGGGCCACCGACGAGGCGGACCGACGTCACCTGCCGCTGCGGCTCGTCCATGCCCAGGGTGTGCCGACCGGCGGGTACCGGTCGGGGGAGGCGCGGCCGTCGTGGGAGGAGTGGAACCGGGCGCTGCACGGGCTGGGTGAGCAGGTGCTCAAGGAGGCGGTCGCCTTTGTCGAGTCCCGGCGTCCGGCGGTGGAGGTGTCGACGCTGCTGGCGGAAGGAGAGCCGGCGTGGGTCCTGCGCGAGGAGGCTCGGGGCGCCGCCCTGGTAGTGGTGGGCTCCTGGCACCTGAGCAGGCGGCGCGAGATGTTCTCGTCCGCTTCTGTGGTGCTCCCGCTCACCGCCCACGCTCCCTGCTCGGTCGCGGTTGTGCCGGAGCCGGAGCATGTCACCCAGCAGCCTGCGTACTTCGTGGTCGGCGTCGACGGCAGCCCGCATTCGGCCGCGGCGGTGGATGTGGCGTTCGAGGAGGCGGCCCTGCGCGGAGCGCTCCTGCGGGCCCTGTACGTGTGGCATCCGCCGCTCCTCGGTGTCCTCGATGAGGAAGCCGCGGTGCGGGAGTGCCGCCGGGTGCTCTCGGAGACGGTCGCGGGCCGCACCGCGTCGCATCCGGAAGTGGAGCTGCACCACGAGGTCGTCCGCGGACACCCGGTGCGGGTCCTGACGGAGTCCTCGGAACACGCCCTGGGCCTGGTCGTGGGAACCAGGGGGCACGGAGGGTTCACCGGCATGTTGCTGGGCTCGGTCAGTCAGGGAGTACTGCACCATGCCCGCTGCCCCGTCATCACGGTCCCGGCGTGAGGCAGCGAACGGCCCGGGACCCGTCTCCCGGACGGCCCTGTCCTCGCCGGCCGGCCTGTCACACGACGAGAGCGCTGCCGATCATGAGCGGCGAACAGGCGAGCTCGGGCCCGCTGGTACCGGACAGAGGGAGCGACGAGGCGGTCGGTGCCACGTCCAGTTCCAGCCCGCGTCCTGCGGTACCGGGTCTCCCCGCTGGTGAGGTCTTCTCCGCGCTGGGCACCTCACCGCGCTCGGCGCACTCGGGGAGCGCCCCGCGGGTCACGAAGTAGCCGTTGCCCAGCGTGCAGAGCGACTCCCGAAGACGTCCGTCCGCGGGATCGTAGCCCTCGTACTCCCAGATCCAGCCCGTCACGTCGGTGCTCCTCCCGCGAGCAGTTCTCCGAGATCCCGTACGACGATGTCGGCACCGTGTCGCAGCAGCCTCTCAGTGGTGTCCGGGCCGGCGGTCCGGTCCACGCCGACCACGAGGGCGAACCCCCCGCGACGGCCCGCCTCGACGCCCGCCAGCGCGTCCTCGACGACTGCGGCACGGTCGGCGGGGACACCGAGGCGGCGGGCCGCCTCCAGAAACAGGTCGGGTTGCGGCTTGCCCGGCAGTCCCAGCCGGGCCGCTTCACCTCCGTCGACGAGCGCGTCGAAGAGGTCCAGTACCCCGGCGTGGTCCAGGAGTTCACGGGCATGGCGGGAGGCGGACGCGGCGGCCACGGGCACCCTGGCCCGGCGCAGTGCGCGCACCAGCCGTACCGTGCCGGGATACGCGTCGACACCGTGCTCGCGCAGCTGCTCCGTGAAGAGCCGTTCCTTGTCTGCGGCGACGGCCTGCACTATCTCGGCCGACGACGCGAAGCCTCGTGAGGCCAGGAAGGCGGCGGCGCCGTCGATGCGGGATTTGCCGTCCACGTACCGCAGGTAGTCGTCCTGCGGGTCGAACGGGCGCCGCAGGTCGGGGTTCTCGGGCGGGTGCTCGCGCAGGAAGGCGTCGAATGCGGTCTTCCACGCCGCAGCGTGCACCCGGGCCGAGTCCGTGATCACACCGTCGGTGTCGAGGACGACGGCTCGGACGTCCCGGAGCAAGGGCGCGACTGAGGTGCGGGATGCCGGGGATCCGGCGAGCGGGGCGTTCACGGCCGCTGCCTTGCCGTGTGGGCGGTGAGGACGAGCAGCCCGCTTGCCGGAGCCGCACCCGTCGCCGTGCCGACCGAGGCCGTCGATCCCGACGTGAATCGTCATGCGTGCTCCCTGGAGAGTAGGACCGAGCCGGACGGGGGGGTGTGTTTTCATGGTCGGTCCCGTTGCGGCACGATCGCCACCGGGCAGTCCGCGTGATGCAACAGCGTGTGCCCCACCCGGCCCAGATGGAGGCTGAAGTGGCCGTGCCTGCGCCGGGCTCCGATGATCAGGAGGTCCGCTGCGGCGGAGCGATGCAGCAGCACCTCGGATGTGCAGGTGCGCAGCGCGAGTGCCGCGTCGGCGCGGCCGAGCCGGAACAGGCGTGGAGCAGGAATTGCGCCCCGTACACGCTCGGTGCTGCGTCTTGCCGCCGCGCCCGGCGCTGCCGCTCCGCGCGACTGACACACCTGTGAGGAGTCGGGGATGATGAAGGGGGCAGTGACCCGGACGTTCGGCGAGCCTTCTTCAGCCTTTGCGCAGGGCGGTGAGAGCGATGGATCTTCCCGTGGTCGTGGGCGTGGACGGCTCTGAGTCGAGCCTGAGCGCCGTGGACTGGGCAGCGGATGAGGCCGCGCTGCGCGGGCTGCCGCTGCGGGTGGTGTACGCCTCGCTGTGGGAGCGGTACGAACGCGCCGTCTTCGCCACTGGAGGGGACAGGTCGGAGCAGATCCTCAATGGTGTCTTCGTAGCGGCCGCACACGAACGTGCCCGGAAGCGGGTACCTGATCTGAAAGTGTCCACCCAGGTGATACCGGACGGGCCGACGCCCGTTCTGGTGCGTGAGGCACGTAAGGCATCCGTGCTGGTCCTGGGGTGCCGCGGTCGCGGTGATGTTGCCGAGCTGCTACTCGGTTCCGTCAGCCTGACCGTGGCGGGACAGGCCGACTGCCCTGTGATCGTGGTCCGTGGCGGCCACGACGACGGGAGCGGGACGCCTCGTCGCATCGTTCTGGGTATCGGAGCGGAGGCGGCAACCGCGAACGCCGTCCGCTTCGCTTTGGAGGAGGCAGAGCGACGCGGCGCCCTGGTGGAGGCCATACGCGCCTGGCGGCGTCCGGCGAGCGAGGCCATCGACCATCCGCTGCTCGGGGAAAGGCCGGTGCACGCGTATGAGGAGGGGGCAGTGCAAACGCTGGACGCCGCGCTGCACGACGCCCCAGCGGGCGTGGAACTGCTCAAGCGCACGGCCGAAGGCTCCGCCCGGAAGGTGCTCCTGGATGCCTCCCACGGTGCGGAGCTGCTGGTCGTGGGGGCACGGCGCCACCCGGGGCACTTTGGACTGCAACTCGGCAGGGTCGCCCACACGGTGCTGCACCACGCCGCATGTCCGGTCGCTGTGGTGCCCGAGCGTGTGTGAGGACTGTTGCGCATACGGCACACCGGGTTGTGCTGACAGAGTCCTTACGCCCAGGCCCGGCTGGTCCGACGACTGCCTGGTCCGCAAGGGCACCTGGCCCACAGAACAGGGAGGCCCCTGTGGAGATCATCGCGTACGGAGTCCTGGCCGACGAGCAGCCACTGCTGGGGGAGACTTTCGCCAGGGCGTTCGCCGACCGCCACGATCTGCGCTGCCTGAACCTCTTCCTGAACCGGGACACCGTTCCCCTCGCGGCAGGCCATGAGGTCGTGCTCAGCAGTGTGAACGACACCCTCGACGCCGAGGTACTGCGCCATTTGGCCAAGCACGGCACCAAGCTGATCGCCCAGCGGTCCACCGGCTACAACAACATAGACCTGGCCACGGCCCGAGAGCTGGGTCTGACGGTGGCCCGGGTGTCGTACTACTCGCCCTACTCGGTCGCCGAGTTCGCCTGGGCACTGGCCCTGGCAGTGGGCCGGCGGATCGTACGGGCCGCGCACCGCACCCGCGAGTTCGACTTCCGGCTCGATGGGCTCATGGGCCGCGACCTGCACGGCCGCACGGTGGGAGTCATGGGCACCGGCAAGATCGGCACGGCGTTTGCCCTCATCGCCCACGGCTTCGGCATGCGCCTGCTCGGCTGGGACGTCGCCGAGAACCCCGCCTGCCTGGCCCTCGGCATGGAGTACGTCCCGCGCGAGCGGGTGTTCGCCGAATCCGACCTGATCAGCCTGCACGTACCGCTACTGCCGGACACCCACCATCTCGTGGACGCACACGCCCTGGCCCTGATGAAGGACGACGCGGTCCTGGTCAACTCCAGCCGCGGCGGCCTGGTCGACACCGACGCCCTGCTGACCACCCTGCGCGCCGGCCGCCTCAGGGAGGTGGGCCTGGACGTGTACGAGGAGGAGGCCGGGGTCTTCTTCCTCGACAAGTCCCTGGAAGTGATGACCGACGAACGCCTGGCCCGGCTGATGACCCTCCCCAACGTGCTGGTCACCTCACATCAGGCGTACTTCACCCAGGACGCCGTAGGCCAGATCGCCGAGACCACCGTGCGCAATATCGAGGACTACTTCGCTGACCGCACGAGCGACAACACGCTCACCCATCCGGGCTCCGAATGAGACAGACGGACGGCATCGGCGGCCGGTGTGTCGGCGATCAGCATCAGGAGTCCTTCCCGCCTCCCCGACGGCACCTTCGGGGCTGCCCTGTGACCTGGGCGCTCTCTCGTGTCCCTCAGCGCGCCGAGGCCACGTCCGACAGCCCCGAAGACTGGCGTCAGCTCCTCGCCGGAGTCCTGACTGGGGGCCTCGCCTTGCCCACCAATTCACTGGCGGCCGCTCAGCGTATGAATGCCGACCGGCGAGCGGTCATGACCGGCCCGATGGCGAGACCGCCGCGGCGATCAGCGACGACCAGTTGACCGTCTCGGTGCGTACCGCGATGCGAATGGTTTCCCAGTACGTCGGTGCTCCTACCGGAATTGCCCACAATATCTAGAGTCGTCGAGCCTGGCCCGCCTGCACTTCGGCCGGAGGACACGGCCCGAAAGACACCTCAGGCCCTTAACTCGTCAAGCCATGCGTGTCTCCGGCGTCTTCGGCATCGAGCACCGCGTCCAGAGTGTCTCCGATCTGGATGAGGTCTTCCGGGGAGAGCTTGGGTGGAGTCCAGTGGTGTGCGCGTGCGTGATCGACGAAGGTCTCGTCCAGCGGGACGTGGTAGCGCTCGACGTAGTGAGCGAGGTCTGAGTACCAGAACCACTCGCCGTCAGTGTGCAGCTCCAACGCGCCGATGAGTTCGTTGCTCAGCGCGTCATGGACTGGTGATCCGGTGACGGCAAGGGCAGATCCTGAACGGAGATACTGCACCAGCTTCTCCTCGTCCGGGGCGGCGTGGTCGCGGACCGAGTCGCGAAGTGCAGGGCCGTCGGGGCGACCATGTGCCAGTTCCTGAAACTCACCAAGGAACCGGTTGTAGGGAAAAGAGTCACTGCCCATGCGCGGAAGCCTATTTGGCTTTGTCCATGTAAATGGGTTCTGGCTCAACTTCTGTGTAGTGACTGCGCAGAGTTAGACTCTTACCGTTTCATGTTGCCTTTGCCGATGGTGGCTGCCCATTCTGTGCCTGCCGGATGCGCTGGGCGAACATGCGGGTGACAGAGTTCAAGATCTTGGCGTCGGCCGCGGCTGGACCATCCGTGTTGATGTTCACGTAGGCAAATACAGAGTCCAGGCGGAGGGTGATCGAGGTACTGCAATGGTTCTTGCCGATGCAGTAGGAGGCCGTGAACGCTGCATCGACGTCCGGGATCTGTGCGGGCCCAACTTGAGCGCTTGCCATCTGAGACTTGCTCTCCGTGTATCTGCCGATGGCCTGAGCCCTCGTCCGAAAAGATTGGAGACCGAATCCAACAGTGCCTTCGAGGTCGGTCGCAGCGTAACCCTGGGTGCCGTAAGCCAAGCTACCGCCGTCTTCGGGGTTGGCACCGTGGAGACGGAGCGTGCCGGACTTCTCCCAACCGGGAGGCACGGCGTCCGAGTCCGGTAACACCGCCCGTACTTGATCCTTGTCCAGGGCCCTGACGGACTGAGGCGACGGCGTGTCGCCCTGGGTGGGCCTGTGCTCTTTAGCGCCGGCCCCGGACCCACACCCAAACAGAGACAAGATCGCCCCAACCGCGCATATCCCTTGGACTGCCCTCTTGGCCCGCAACATGTTCCCCCTCTAGCGATCAGCCCGACGATCATATGGGTGTCGCCGGCTCGGGCGACTTCAGTGCCGCCCTGAGAAGCCCAGCCGTCACTCAGAGTGGCCGTTGCGCGGAAGCTGTGCCAGAACCGAAACTCGTGAACACAGCCACCTATTCACGCCCTGCAGCCTGGTCACGCCGCCTCTAGAGCTTCGGCAGTAGTAGGAAACGCCGTCTGTTCATCGAACAGCTCGTGCTGCTGGAGACAGTGGTAGAGCTGGCCGAGCATGCGATTGAAGAGGTTGCGCTGGGCCGCTGCGTGCCAGTCACCATGGTCGTCACGGCGCCTGCGGTAGTGCGCCTTGGCGCCAGGAGAGGCGCTGATGGCAGAGAAGGCCCATAGGTAGCCGGCATGGTTGAGACGGTCATTCTTCACCCACCGCCTGGTGACACTGGACTTCTTGCCGGACGCCCTCGTGATGGGTGACGCGCCGGCATAGGCCTTCAGCCCACGGGCGTCCGAGAAGCGCTGCCGGTCGTCACCGATCTCGGCCAGCACCCGGGCGCCGAGCTGGACGCCGAGGCCGGGGAAACTGAGGATGATGTCAGCATCCGGGTGCTGAGGGAATGCTTCGTCCACCGCCTCTTCGAGGTCGGTGGCAGCCTTGGAGGCGGCTTCAAGCTGAATGAGCAAGGCGAGCATCTGCTTGCCGAGAGCGTCCTCGACGAGCGGCGGCTGATGAGCCCAGGCGCCTCGGAGGATCTCGTGGAGGCGGTCGGCTTCCGCTTCGATGCCGCGCTGGCGGCCGGCCCGCTTGAGGGCCGACCGGAGTTGCGCGCGGGTCAGTCTTGCGGCTCGCGTCGGTGTGGGTGCGAGGCGGAGGAGTTCGTGGGCCTCGGGTCGGCAGAGGCCCTTCTTCCAGGTCTCCACGGCTGCCAGGGCAGCCGGGTAGTACTCACGCAGCAAGGAGCGGAGCTGGTTGGCGATCTGTTGGCGGTTCCAGACGGCGTCCTGCTGGGCACGTGCAAGAACTGCGACGGCGCGGGCCAGGTCACTGTCCTGCGGCAGTGGCCGGTGGGCGTGCATGTCGGTGCGCAAGATGTTCGCCAGGACCAGGGCGTCGCCGGGGTCGGACTTCTTGCGGGAAACGGAGTGCCGATCGCGGTAGCGGGAAGCGGCCATCGGATTGATGGCGAACACTTGACGCTTACCGGTTCGCAGCACGGCCACAAGCAGTCCCCGGGAGGTTTCGATCGCGACCGGGATCGGGTTGTCCTCACAGTCGCCGTGGTCGGCAAGCAGGTCCAGAAGGATCTTGTAGCCAGCCGCGTCGTCGGTGATGTGCCGCTTGGCGAGCAGTTGGCCGCTCTCGTCGACCAGGGCTACGTCGTGCGTGCGCTCGGCCCAGTCGATACCGCAGTAGATCAAGTTTGCCCCCTCCGTCATGCTCTTGCTGATCGTTCGCGAGTTCACGCGGGCCACGCAGCGACCTAATCCCAGGACTCAGCCCCTCACGGCCGGTCCGCCACCTCAGTAGCTGTTCGTGGCACCAGCTCCCCCCGCGGGCCTCGGTCTTCGCGGGAGCTCGGGGCTCGGGCGTCGTGAGAGGTCACCGTGGAGTGGGCTCGCACCACCAACACCAACGAGTGATGTTCGAAATGGTGTTGACGCTCGGTGGCGCTGGGCGTCGCCGATCTTTCGGTAGGCATCGCAGGCCGGGAGGGACGTCAAGCGTCCGCCCAGCGCCAGCGGGCGCCAACATCTTTCAGACTCGCTGTGAGCTGGGCGTCGGCTCATCCAGTGTTCCGGTGGCTTCCATCGGTTCGTGGTGGCGGCCGATGCGGGCCGAGACGTGCCCCGTCTGTCCGAAGGCCTCATGGGCCAAGCCGCCCGCTTGCATCCACTCGGTACCGCACGGGCCGCCACCACTCGAGCAGCTCCGTCGCGGATGACGCCAACGGACCGCTCTTAATTCCGGATTAGGGAGGGCGTCGGCCTGGGGCCGACGCCATGGAGCCGGGGGCCGCCCGCTTCTTGCGGGCCCGAATCACACGGTGCGCGGCTCTGCTCCGCTTCTCCGTGTCTCCTTGTGGCCCTCGGCTCAATTCCATGGCACCACCCATCATCGGCGTGCTGTAGGGCCGGGCGGCCCCGACCTGGGGACGGGTCGGTCCGTTCGGGCCCCTGCTGGCCGGTCTGTCACTCGCGGTGCAGTACGACCTTGAGAGCGCCCGTGGTGGTGCCGCCGGCGAACGCCTCGTAGGCGTCCTTCATCCGGTCGAGGGGGAGGGTGTGGGTGACCAGTCCGGAGATGGGCAGGTCTCCGTACCTCACCAGCTCCAGCAACCACCGTGTGGGGGATGTGTCCACCTGGCCGGTGCTGATGGTCAGGTTCTCGCGCCACAGGGACTCGAGATGCAGCGTCACCGGCTTGCCGTGCACCCCGATGTTGGCGATGTGCCCTCCGGTACGGACGGCGCGGGTGGCCAGAACGAAGCCGTCCGGTTCGCCCGATGCCTCGATGACCACGTCGGCACCCGGTCCCTCGGACAGCTCGGCGATCACCTTGCCGGGCACTTCGGCGGCATCGGCCCCCACACCGGCGGCGGCTTCGAGCCGCGCGGCGGACAGGTCCACCACGATGATCCGCCGGGGCGAGGACAGCCGTGCGATGATCACCGAGGCGAGACCGACGGGACCCGCCCCGACCACGACCACGGTGTCGCCCGGGCTCACGTGGCCGTTCCGTACCCCGAACTCGTAGGCCGTGGGGAGGAGTTCGGCGAGCAGGACCGCTTCGTTGAGCGGGACCTTCCACGGCCGCCGGTGGGTGGAGTGGTCGGCGAGGGGAATCAGCGCCAGCTCGGCCTGGGTCCCGTTGATCAGATTGCCAAGAAGCCATCCACCGCCCTCGCTGCACTGCCCGAGCTTGGTGTCACGGCATTCCCGGCAGCGGCCGCAGGCCGAGACGGCCGACATGATCAGCTGGTCCCCAGGACGCACGTGGTGGACGTCGCGTCCGACCTCCAAAACCTCGCCGACGGCCTCGTGCCCGAGGACCGTCCCCGGCTTCACCTCGGGGAGATCGCCCCGCAGGATGCGCAGGTCACTTCCGCAGACGGTGGTGGCGTCGACGCGCACGATCGCGTCGGTCGGCTCCTCGATCGCGGGGTCCGGGACGGGGTCCCAGGAGATCTGTCCGGGGCCGTGGTAGACGAGCGCTCGCACGATACTCACTCGCTCCTGCACTCCACGGTCACTCCCGAGGGATGTGCGGGCAACCGGAATCATCAGCCCGTCGGACCGCCGGCACGGCGGGATCCGTCGTCTCGTCGTTCGGCCGGTGTTCATGACCGCATGGAGGAGCTGCCGCTGCGTCGATCAGCGAGAACCGGCCCGTCAGCCCGGCCGGGTCGGCGGCGCAACATCCCGCGAATTCTGGTGGCCGCCGGGAGCCCGGTGGCCGGTAGCCGGTCCCGGATATACGCGGGTCCACCGCCCGCTCAGTCCGGCTCCATGTAGGGGCGGCGGAAGACCGGGGCCTGGCTGGAGCCCCACGGGCGCACGGCTGTCAGCGCCCGGGCGACCGCGGAGTCCAGCGGGCCGCTGGTATCGACCGCGATCGCCTCCGGCCATGGCGGTTCCCTGGCCGCCATGGCGGTGGCGATGTCGAGGCCGGCGTCGGAGATTCCGGCGGCCCGCGTGGCCAGGCGGGCCGCTGTCACGTCGCCCGGCACGTGGCAGTGCAGGGCCACCAGGTCGGCGCTGGTGCGTTCGGCCACGAGCAGTGCCGCTTCGCGCTGGCCCGCATCGGACCAGGTGGCGTCCAGCACGACGGACTCACCGGAGGACAGCAGGGCGGACGCACGGTCGAGCAGGGTGGCGTAGGTCCTGGCCGTCCACTCGGGGGTGTACAGGCCCTCGCCGTAGTCGGCGGCCGCAGACTGCTCGGCGGGGATGCCCGCCAGCTCCTTGCGGAGGCGGTCGCTGCTGAGCAGCGTGACCCCCAGCCGGTCGGCCAGAGCTCCGGCGAGGGTGGATTTCCCGCTGCCCGGCAGCCCGCCGACCAGCGTCAGGCCCACGGCGGAGGTACGCAGATGGCGCAGCGTCGTCGAGACCAGCCGTCGTGACGCCGTCGCTGCGTCCGGCGCGCCCTGGCGTGCCTGGATCAGGGAGACCTTGGCGCGGACGAACGCGCGGTAGGCGACGTAGTGGTGCCACAGGGAAGGGGGTGCGGGGTCGCCGGAGTACTCGCTGTACTGGGCGAGGAAGTACGCGGCGGCCTCCGGGGCGCCGAGCTGTTCCAGGTCCATGGCGAGGAAGGCGGCGTCGTCGAGACCGTCGACGTAGCGCAGGTGGTCGTCGAACTCCAAGCAGTCCAGGACCCGAGGACCGTCGTCGAGACTGAAGACGTCCTCGGCGAGCAGATCACCGTGACCGTCGACCACCCGCCCCTGCTCGATACGTGAGGCGAACAAACGCTCGCGCCCGGCGAGATAGCGGCGCACAAGCCGCCCCACCTCCGCAACGCCGTCCGGCACGAAGCCGTCGGCGGCCAGCGCGCGGACCTGATCGAAACTGGCCTCCCAGCGGGACGACAGCGCATCCCGCGTGCCCTGTTCGTCCACGTCCCGGCCGCGGGGGGCCTCCGCGTGCCACGTCGCGACCTGCCGGGCGAGGCCCCGCAGGATGTCGTCGACGGCGGCCCCTTCGCGCACCAGCCGGGAGAGGCGGCGATCCGCGGGCATGCGGCGCATCACCACGAGCGGTTCGGGCGCTTCCGCGTCAGGGCTGCGGATCTCGCCCAGACCCAGGTAGACGTCGGGGGCGAAGCGGCGGTTGAGAGTAACTTCGCGTTCGCACGCGGCTCGGCGAGACGCCAGCGTGGTGTAGTCGAGAAATCCCAGATCCACCGGCTTCTTGAGCTTGTAGGCGCGGTCGCCGACGAAGAACACGACGGAGGTGTGCGTCTCGTACACCTCCGCGCGCGGCAGCGGCTCGCCATGGTGCCCTGCACCGGAGCGGGGCACTGACGCGTCGTCCGGCGACGCCGACCGAACCGATGTCTCACTGCGGCCAGGTTCAGTCATGAGGGACGACGGCGACAGGGCAGCGCCCATGGTGGATGGCGGCCTGGGCGACGGGACCCAGGTGGGGCGCCAGACCGGGACGGTGTTCGCGGCGGCCGACGACCAGCAGCACGGCGTCTTCGGCGGCTTGTACGACGGCCTTGGCCGGGCTTGCGAAACGGATGCTGTCGGTCACGTCCACCTGCGGATACTTCTCACGCCAAGGGCGGAGCGCCGTGCTCAGGAGTTTCTGCGCGTCCCGCTTCATCTCCTCGGTGACGTCGTGGTCCACACCCCAGGGCACACGGGCATGGAGTGGCACGCTTCGGCCGTGGACGGCAAGAAGAGGCACGCCCCTGGCCGCAGCCGTGTGGAAGGCGAAGTCGAGCAGACTTTCCGAGGAATCACGCAGCTTCAGTGCAACGACCACGCGACTCGCGGGTGCCGGGACCGGCCCGTCCTCGCCGGTGTCGGCGCGGACCAGCACCACCGGCCGCTGGGCCCGTGCCACGACCGGCATGCTGACGTCGCCCAGGAAGTAACTCGCGACAGACTCCAGCCCTCGTGAACCGAGCACGAGCGCCTCGGACTCCGAGGCCGCTTGCAGTAGGGCGTTCTGGACGTCCTCGGCGACCAGGCTCCCGCTGATGGACAGGCCCGGATGGCGCGTCTCAAGCTCCGCCTGCGCGGTGTGGACGAGACGCTTCGCCCAGTAGTTCTGATCGACTTCGGAGGGGAGACGGGCCGGTTCCGGTACCAGCATCGGCCAGGCGTGCAGCAGGCGCAGGGTGAGCCTGCGCTTCTCGGCCTCGTCGGCTGCCCAGCGGGCGGCCGCAAGGCTCTCGGGTGAACCGTCGAGGCCCACGGTGAGGACTGATTGCATGGCAGCGGCCTCCGTCTCATAGCAAGCTGGAAATGGCGGCTGACGAGTCTGATTTGCCGGACTGTTCGGATGTTGCCGACATCCCGAGCGTGGCGCGTTCCTCATTCGAGGAGTACCGCAATCCCTTCCGCGGCGCATGTGCACCCGCAAGGGAGGGGACCGGAGGCGGGCCGGCCGGAGAGGAGGCAGGGGCGATGACGATTCCCCTGGTGGTCGGCGTCGACGGGTCCGAGGCGAGCCTGGAGGCGGTGGACTGGGCCGCCGACGAGGCGGTCCGGCACGGAGTGCCACTCCACCTCCTGCACGCGGCGCCGCGAGATCACGAGGTGTCCGACGTCATCGGTCACGCCTCGGAACGTGCCGTCAATGGGGCGCCCACGGTGCGGCTGTCGAGCGAGGTGCTGCACGGCGACGCGGCCTCCGCCTTGGTCGACAAGGGGCGCAACGCCTTTGCGCTGGTGCTCGGCTCGAGGGGGCTCGGAGACCTCGCCGGGATGCTCCTGGGGTCGGTCAGCCTCGCCGTGGCGGCACGCGCGGACTGCCCGGTCGTCGTGGTGCGGGGGGCGGCGGAGCACCGGAATGCCCGGTTCGGAAGCGTGGTCGTCGGTGTCGAGGAGGGCGAGGGCAGCGGCACGGCCGTGCAGTTCGCCCTCCGCGAGGCCCAGGTGCGGCGCTGCCGGCTGGTCGCTGTGCATGCCTGGAGCACACAGTTGGGTGTCCTCACCACAGTTCAGGCCCCCTCTTGGTACGCCCTGGAAGCCCACCGCCGGTCGCCGGCGCAGGTGCTCGACGACGCCCTGCGCACCCCGGAGGAGCAATACCACGACGCCCAGGTGAGCCGACGGGTGATCGAGGGACCGGCACGCCAGGCACTGCTGGAAGCCGCGTCGGAGGCGGATCTGCTGGTCGTCGGCGCCCGCAGACGACAAGGGCACCTGGGCCTGCAACTGGGCCTCACCAACCACGCGCTACTGCATCACGCGCCGTGCCCGATCGCGGTTGTTCCCCGGATATGACCGCAACCCGGCAGGGACGGATCACGTCGACGGTCGGCCCCAAGCGGGCCGGAAGTCGGCCCAGCAGGGACCTTCGGCCCTGTGACCGAACGTCCGCAGTTGTCCGATGGTGGTACCAAGCGGTGGGGAAACGGGACCAGCGACTTGCTGGAGGCCGACTTATGAGTGCACAGGATTCGCCGTACGCGTCAGGCCCATCCCCGTCGCGCAGGGAACGCCCGCACAAGGGGGCGAACCCCCTGATCCGTCCGTGCGACAGGTTCGAAACCTGGATCCGCCGCTTCCTGATGTTCGTCCTGGTCCTCGGACTGCCGGCGGCAGCGCTCAGCGCGGGGCTGACAGCGTACGAGTCGTCGATACGCACCGTGCAAGCCCAGTCGGCGGAACGGCAGGAGGTCGCCGCCCGGCTGACGTCTGACGTCAAGGGCGTCGCCACGGACGGGAAGCAACGGGCGCAGGTCCGCTGGACCGACGACAACGGCACGGTGCGGACGGGAACGACCCTCGTGAAGTCGGGGACGCCCGAAGGGGCCACCGTGCCGGTGTGGCTGGACCGGGAGGGAACCATCACCAGCCCGCCGATGACCACACTCACCGCGAGGACCAACGGCTGGTTCGTGGGCGGCATGGCCGCGGTCGGAGTGGTCGGCGGGTTCTTCGCGGCACGTGCGGGCATGCACCGCGTGCTGAACCGGAGAAGGTACGCACAGTGGGACGCCGAGTGGAATCTGGTGGAGCCCCTGTGGTCCGCGCGCTTCCGCCGGTGAGGGCAGAGACCGGACGTGCACGAGGAGGCGACGTCGATGTCCGAAGCCACGACCACCGATCTGTACGAGGTGACGATGGCCATGTCCTACCTGCGGGAGGGGATGACCGGCCCGGCCACCTTCAGCCTCTTCGTCCGCGACCTTCCTCCTGAGCGCGGCTTCCTGGTCGCCGCAGGACTGGAGTCGGCCCTGGACTACCTGTCCGGCCTCCGAGTGGGCCCCGAGGACGTCGACGCCTTCGCGTCCGTGCTGCACCGGCCTCCGCGGGATCTTCAGCCCCTGCTCGGCCTGGAGTTCACGGGTGACGTGCGGGCCGTACCGGAGGGCCGGATCGTGCTCGCGGGAGAGCCGCTGCTGGAGGTGACCGCCCCTCTCCCACAGGCGCAGCTGGCCGAGACGTACGTGCTCAACCAGCTCAGCCACCAGACGGCCATCGCCTCTAAGGCCGCGCGTTGTGTGCTCGCGGCGGCCGGGCATCCGGTCGTGGACTTTTCCCTGCGGCGCACGCACGGCCCGCAGGCCGGGTTCCAGGCCGCCCGGCTCGCTGCGATGGCCGGCTTCGCCGGCACCAGCAACGTGGCCGCGGCTACGGCTCTCGGCATCCCCGCCGTCGGCACGATGGCCCACTCCTACGTGGAGGCGTTCGCCACGGAGGAAGAAGCGTTCCGCGCGTTCGCACGCTGCCACCCCGGCCCCGTGACGTTGCTGGTGGACACCTACGACACCGAGGAGGGCATCCGCGTCGCGGCGCGAGTCCTGCGAGACCTCGACCACGCGGCCCGCGGTCCCGGCTCGGCCGTACGGCTGGACAGCGGCGACCTCGGTGCCCTGGCGGCCCGGGCACGCTCCACCCTCGACAGCGTCGGCCTGCCCGAGGTACGGATCATCGCCAGCGGGGGTCTCGACGAGTACGCCGTGGACGATCTGGTCCGCTCCGGAGCGCCGATCGACACCTACGCCGTCGGGACCCGGGTCGGGGTCTCGGCCGACGCCCCGTACCTGGACTCCGCGTACAAGATGGTGGAGTACGACGGGCGCCCGGTGATGAAGCTGTCGTCGGCGAAAGTGACCGCACCCGGCCCCAAGCAGGTGTTCCGCCGCACCGCATACGCCGACGTGATCCGTCTCGCCGACGAGCAGTCGCCCGGCGACGGCAGCCCGCTGCTGGAGACGGTGATGCGAGGTGGGCAGCGAACCGGTGGAAGGCCCACGCTCGACGCGTGCCGGGAGAGACTTGCCGCCGATCTGGCCGGTCTGCCACCGGCCGCCCGCCGGATACTGGACCCGGTCGCGCCCCGCGCGACGGCCTCCGAGCACTTGAGCGCACTCGCCCGCCGCGTCCGGCGCCGCATCGACGAGCAGACGTCGGCTCCCTACGCACGGCCCGCGCGTCCATGACGGGCCGCATCCGGATCGCAGTGAGGAGGAAAGTGATGCCACATACGGTGGAATGGAAGGTTCGTCTCCACCTCTTCGAGGACGACGAGGGAGCGACGAAGGCACATGTGGTGCTGGACACCGGCACCACGGAGCTCACCGGCCATGGAACCGCGCACCGTCATCCGGCGGACAGGAACGTGCCGGAGATCGGCGACGAACTGGCGGCGGGCCGGGCCATGCGAGAACTCGCCCAGCAACTGCTGGACATCGCCGAGCGCGACATCGAGGGCGTGGGGGCGTCCCGGCCGAGCACCCGTCAGGCCGTCGGCTGGCGCTTGTGACCGACGGCGGCAAGTGAAGGAACACGCAGGGGCGGTACGCAGGCACACCCGCCGCATCGGGCAGTTCGACTACCGCACGACGCTGCCCCCGAACTCCGATACCGAGCACATCAGCGCGGATCTGACCAACGGGATCCTCACGGTGCGCGTCCTGAAGACCGAGCAGGGGAAGGCACACCGCATCGAGATCACCGGCTGAGCCGGCTGCGGGCGCCAGTCACCGGGACGCGTCCGGGGTCGGCAGGTGCCCGTTTGTTTCCGGAGGGCCGGCGGTTCTGGCGTCGGCCCTCGCCCGACCACGCTTCTGCGGGGCTCAGCCGCCGGCGGATGAAGGGCGGGCGTCGTCGTTCCGGTAGTCGATGTGCCCGGCGACCGAGACCACGCCGTCGACGCTGCCGCACAGCCGCTCGATGACGGGAATAAGACTCCTGAACTCGACGGAGCCACCGAGTTCGACCCGTCCGTCGCGCACCTCGGCCGTCACCTCCGAGGGAGCAAGGCCCATCGTGCGCCACAGCACGTCCTCGGTGATCTCGTCGCGGATGGCGTCGTCCCGGCGCAGGAAGATCCGCAGCAGGTCACCGCGGCTGACGATGCCCAGCAGCCGGTCCGTCTCGTCCACCACGGGCAACCGCTTGATGTGATGGACCTCCATCAGCCGGGCGGCCTCGACCACGCTCCACTCCGGACGTGCGCACACCGCGGGAGCCGACATCAGCTCCTCGGCGCGGGACCCCTCCGCCTTGGCCCGCTCCCATGCCTCGAGGTGTGGAACCGGGCTTCGACCGGAGGGGTCGGTCCGGTCGGCGCTCTTGCGCAGCAGATCGGCCTCCGACACCACACCCGCGGGACGGTCCAGATCGTCCACGACGGGTACGGCGGTGACGTCGTTCTCCGCCAGCAGCCTGGCGATCTCCTTGAACGGCGTGTCACGCCGCGCTCGGACGACGTCCCGGGTCATGAGTTCCGCGACCGTTCGGTGGCGCATGTCGGCTCCCATCCGGTACGTGACAGTCAGTCATCCCGGCCCACCCTGCGGATAGGGACCGGTCGGCCCATGCGGTGGTCTGTCGCGCGTGGCACGTTGGTTACAACACCATTCTGAGGAGAGGGCGGCGATCATGCGAGCTCACCTCGGCGACCAACTCGTCATCGAAAGCCCGGCGACCGGCGCCACCAGGCGCGACGGCGAGATCGTCGGACTCCACCACGGGGACGGAACACCGCCCTACGACGTGCGCTGGTCGGACACGAATGAAGTGACGCTCGTGTTCCCCGGCCCCGACGCGCACCTCCGCCACGTCGAGCACGGACAGCAGCCCGGGACGCCCCAGGGGGCTTCCCAGCCGGATACGGTCGAGCCAGGGCCCGTCTCCGCGGCAGCCCCGCCGACCGGGACTCCCAACCCTGGCGACATCGGTCGGCGCGTGGCCGCGGAACGCCACAGGAGTGGGCTCAGCCTGGGAGAGACGGCCCGCCGCGCCCGCATGTCGCCCGACTACCTGGCGTACCTGGAGGATCAGCCCGCCGACCCGAGTCTGGGCACTCTCATCAGGCTGGCCGACGCGCTGGGCACCACCGTCGCTGCCCTGCGTGGGGGCGGCATCGATCTGCCTCCCGGCCAAGGCCAGGCGCTACTGCACCCGCGGCTGAGGGATCTCAGCCCGCAGGAGTGCCGCACTCTGCTGTCCACGCACGGTGTGGGGCGCATCGCGCTCCCGGCGTCCGACGGTCGCCCGGCGGTGGTCCCGGTCAACTACGAGGTCGTAGACGACGCCATCGTTTTCCGGACGGCGCCCGGCTCGGTGCCGGCAGCGGCCGTGGGGAAGGAAGTCGCCTTCGAAGTGGACCATGTGGACGAGGCCATGAGTCAAGGCTGGAGTGTGCTGGCAGTCGGCCCGGCGCACGTCGTCACGGAGCCCGACGCCGTGCACGGGCTCACCCGACGCGCCCACACCACGCCCTGGGCAGGCGGTGAACGCGAGATGTGGGTGTCGATCCGGCCCGCGAGCCTCACGGGCAGGCGCATCACCCCTGCCGACGAGTGACCACCGCAGGACCGGCCCCCTCCTGGCCTCTGCCACCGATCCGCGAGAGGAGACCCCGGTGAGCGGACAAGAACCGTCCGACGAGCGCCTGACGGACATGGTCCACGACGCTGCCGCCGCCCCGTCGATGCACAACGCACAGCCCTGGCGCTTCCGCTACGTCCGGCGCAGCCGCACGTTCGAGATGCGCGCCGACTTCGAGCGTGCCATGCCCCGCTCCGACCCCCGTACCCGCGGCCTTCACATCGGCTGCGGCGCCGCCCTGCTGAACCTGCGGGTCGCCGTGGCCCACGAGGGCTGGCATCCGGAGACCCGGCTGCTGCACGACCCGTCCGATCCGGCGCTCCTCGCGAGCGTGCGGCTGACCGCACCCGGAATCGGGGAGAACGACCTCGGCGCGCTGTATCCGGCGATCCACGAACGGCACAGCAGCCGCTTCCCGTTCGACGAGACGGAGATTCCCGATGCCGTGCGGGAGGCGCTCAGCGAGGCCGCCCGGCGTGAGGGAGCCGAGCTGACGTTCCCCACCTCATGGCATCTGCAGGAGGTGCTGGAGATGGTCCAGGAAGCCGAGGCGCGCAACCTCACCGACCACGGCAGCGACCAGGACCTGGCCGAATGGACCCGTATCGACGCACCGTCGGCGAACATGACCGACGACGGAGTCCCGGAATACGCCTTCGGACCGCGCAAGCGCGGGGGCAAAGCTCCCATGCGGGACTTCGCGGGCCCACGGCAGGTGGCGGGACGGGACGCCGCACACTTCGAAGAGAGCCCTCAGGTAGCCCTGGTCAGCACGAGCCACGACCGTCCGGAGGACTGGCTGCGCGCCGGCCAGGCCATGGAACGCGTCCTGCTGCTGGCCACCCTGGAGGGCCTGTCCAGCTCCTTCGCCACCCAGCCCCTCGAATGGACGGACCTGCGCTGGCCGCTGCGTGATCCGGTCACCGGGACGGGTTACACGCAGATGCTGCTGCGCCTGGGATACGGCCCCAAAGGCCCCCGCACGCCGCGCCGACCAGTGGCGGAGGTACTCGACATCCGGCCCTGACCTGCCCGAGGGACCGCAGCCCGTCAGTGCCGGGCGCCGCCCGGTACACGGGTCACTGACCTTCCTCCGGCCTGTCCGGACCGGCTGACTGCCCGGTGAGCTGCGGCTCGACGTCCACGACGCCCTCCACGGCGCGCACGAGGCGCACGGCGACCGAGATGAGCGAGGTGTCGCGGATGTGTCCGCGGAGGGTGACGACTCCCTCGTGCACGTTCACGTGGATGGCGTGGCTGAAGGCCGGGAAGAGGTAGGACACCACGGTGCGGCGGACCTCCTCCTCGATGTCCTCGTCCGACCGCAGGAAGACCTTCAGCAGATCGGCACGGCTGACGATGCCCTGGAGCACGCCCACCTGGTCGACCACGGGCAGCCGCTTGACGTGCCGGACGGCCATGATCCTGGCGGCCTGGGCCAAGGTGGCGTCGGGGTGGACCTTGACAGCGGGGGTGCTCATGAGTTCCTCCGCCGTCACGCCCCCGGCCTTGGCGACGTCGGACAGGCGCCGGCGCTGCTCGAAGAGGTTCGGGTCGCTGTCGCGGAACTCCTCCTTGGGCAGCAGGTCGGCCTCGGACACGACGCCGATGACGCGCCCTTCACCCTCCAGGACCGGCATGGCACTTACCTTCCACTGCTCCATGGTCCGGACGATCTCCTTGAACGGCGCGTCGCGTCCCACGGCCACGACCGTCTGGGTCATCACATCGCTCACGATGTGCGGGGTCTCGGACACCGCGAACCACCTCGTCTCGCCTCGTCAGGGCACCTCGCCCGCGCCGTAGGGCGCGTACAGGTCGAGCAGCCGAACCCGCGCGGACCTGAGCCGCCCCGCGATCACTGCGGCGACATAGGCCAACAGTTCCTGCTTCAGTTCCGGGTCCTTCCCGCACAGCTCACTGACCGCGGCCGCGTCGAACTCGTAGGCGCGTACCGGGCTGGTGGCCTGGGCCCCCAAGTGCCAGTGATGGGGAGGGACCAGCCAGGACCAGCCCAGTAGTTCCCCGGCACCGAGGGTCTCGATGACCGCCGCGCGGCGGCCGGGAACATGGACGTCGAGAGCGACGGTGCCCGTGTGGATGATCCAGAAGCGGTCGGCTTTGGCGCCCTCGTTGAAGATGCGCTCGTCGATCGCGAACGACACTTCACGAGCCAGCGACATGAGCTGCTCCTGATGCTTCTTGGTCAGGGCGCCGAAAGCGCCGGTCCTCACCACCACGATCGTCTCCCTTCACCGTGACCTCGGCGCGGAGCGGGCCCTGTCCGGCCGACGAGACGGCCGTGGCTGAGACGGCAGGAGCGGCACCCGGCAGGAGCGGCCCCCGTTCCTTCCCCCGGCCACCTGACTCCACGATCGTCGCAAATCGGCGCAGTGCAACCTGGGCGTGGGTGCCCCTGCCAAGAGTCGGTCCACGTGTCGCGACGGGCCCAGGGCGGTGCGACGGTATTGACAGGGACTTCCCGCAGCGCCCGGGGCAGGAAGGTGATGGTGACCATGGAACTCCCGCTGGTCGTGGGTGTCGACGGATCGGACTCCAGCCTGCAGGCCGTGGACTGGGCGGTGGACGAGGCGGCACGACTCGGGCTGTCTCTGCGTCTTGTCCACGCCTCTTTGTGGGAGCGGTACGAGGCACGCCGCCCTTCCTTCAGCACTGACCGTCCGGCCGAAGAGGTCCTGGCCGAGCACATCGCGGCGTCCTGCGCGGAACGCGCCCAACTGCGCAACCCACAGGTGAAGGTGTCGAGCGATGTGCTGCCCGACGACGCCGTGTCCGCGCTCCTGCACGCGGCTCATGAATCCTTCGCCCTGGTCGTGGGCTCCCGCGGTCGCGGCGAGGTCGCCGGGTTGCTGCTGGGGTCGGTCAGCCTCGCGGTGGCCGCCCGTGCGATGTGCCCGGTCTTCGTGGTCCGCGGCGGGGAGCGGAACCAGCAGGGCGCCTTCGGCAAGGTCATGGTCGGCGTCGGCGATTCGACGGAGGGACCGGCCGCTGTGCGGTTCGCCTTCCGCGAGGCCGAGGCGCGCGGCAGCGCCCTGCACGCGGTACGGGCCTGGCGCCGCCCCGCCCATGAGCACGTTGACCACCCCCTGGTCGCGGACGACGCCGCCGGTGCCCACGAGGAACGGGCCTCCGCGCTCCTCACCGACGCACTGCGCGACGCCGTACGGGATCATCCGCAGGTCGATGTGCATCGCCGAGCGGTCGAAGGCCCCGCACACAAGGCTCTCCTGGATGCCTCGGCCGAGGCCGATCTGGTGGTCGTCGGCGCATTGAGGCGGCACGGTCACTTCGGTCTGCAGCTCGGCAGGGTCGCCCACACCCTGCTGCATCACGCCGAGTGCCCGGTGGCCGTCGTCCCGCAGCGGGCCTGATCCGGCGCGTCTCACGCTCCCGCACATCTCGTCGAGCGAGAAGGGGAGGGCGCGCATGTCGGACTGGACATGGGAGTACGAGGGCTACGACCCCACGGCCGAGCGGTTGCGCGAATCACTCTGCACGTTGGGCAACGGCTACTTCGCCACGCGTGGCGCGGCGCCCGAGTGCCGGGCGGGCCTGGTGCACTACCCGGGGACCTACGCCGCCGGGTGCTACAACCGCCTGGAGTCGACCGTGGCGGGACGGCACGTGGTGAACGAGGACCTGGTCAACCTTCCGAACTGGCTGCTTCTGCGGTTCCGTGTGCGCCGCGCCGGGGGAGCGTGGTGCCCGTGGTTCTCTCCTGACACGAGCGCACTACTGGACTACCGGCACGTCCTGGACCTGCGCCGGGCCACGCTCACCCGCACGCTTCGTTTCCGGGACGACGATGTGGGCGTCCTCGGCGTCCGGCAGACCCGCCTGGTGCACATGGGGGACCCTCACCTGGCGGCCCTGCGGACGGTCTTCACGCCCGAGGACTGGTCGGGGGAGATCGAGATCCAGTCCTGCCTCGACGGCGACGTGATCAACGGCAACGTGCACCGCTACCGCGCCCTCAACGGGAGCCACCTGACCCATGTGCGGACGGGGGCACAGGAGCCCGACACGGTCTGGCTGAGCTGCCGCACCAGCACCTCGGGCATCGGCATCGCCATGGCCGCCCGGACGGTCGTCGTCGGCCGATCCGCGGCCTCTTCGGAGCTGCGTCCCGCCCGGCGCCGTGCCGTCCACCGCTTGGTGGTCCCGATCGCTGCGGGCCGACCCGTCGACGTGGAGAAGACAGTGGCGCTGTTCACCTCCCGCGACACGGCGATCAGCGACCCGCTCGAGGCAGCACTCGACCGAGTGTCCACGGCGGGGGGCATCTCGGATCTGCTGGACTCCCACGTCGCCGCGTGGGAGCGGTTGTGGAGGCGCGCGGACATCCAGGTGCCCGGCCGGGCCGGTCGCGTCCTGCGCCTCCATCTCTTCCACGTCCTGCAGACGCTCTCGCCGCACACCGCGGACCTGGACGTGGGAGTGCCGGCCCGGGGGCTGCACGGTGAGGCGTACCGGGGCCATGTGTTCTGGGACGAACTGTTCGTGCTGCCGTATCTCAACCTGCATTTCCCGGAGGTCTCCCGGGCGCTGCTGAACTACCGCTACCGACGCCTCCCGCGAGCGTGCCGGGCGGCCGGCGCCATCGGCCGGGCCGGGGCGATGTACCCGTGGCAGAGCGGCAGCGACGGCCGCGAGGAGACTCAGGTGTGGCATCTCAACCCGCACTCGGGGCGCTGGCTGCCCGACCACTCCCGGCTTCAGCACCACGTGGGCTCGGCAGTGGCTTACAACGTGTGGCAGTACTGCGAGGCCACCGGCGACACGGAGTACCTGCACACCAAGGGCGCGGAGATGCTGCTGCAGATCGCCCGCTTCTGGGCCGACCTCGCCGACTTCGACCCCGGCACGGGCCGCTACCGCATCCACGGCGTCGTCGGCCCCGACGAGTACCACGACGGCTACCCGAGGGCCACCACGCCGGGGCTGGACGACAACACGTACACCAATGTCACCGCCGCCTGGGTCCTGACCCGTGCCCTGGATCTCCTGCGGCGCCTTCCCGCCTGGCGCCGGGAAGAACTGCTCGAACGCGTCCGGCTGGGCGGCGACGAACTCCCCAAGTGGGAGGAGGTCTCCCGGCGGTTGCGGGTGCCATTCCACCAAGGCGTCATCAGCCAGTTCGAAGGCTACGACGACCTCGCCGAGCTGGACTGGGACGTCTACCGAGCGCGCTACGACAGCATCCGGCGCCTGGACCGGATCCTGGAAGCCGAGGGCGACACGGTCACCCGCTACAAAGCGTCCAAGCAGGCCGACGTCCTCATGCTCGGCTATCTCTTCTCGCCCGCCGAACTGCGGGATCTGTTCCGACGCCTCGGGTACGACCTGGACGACGAGGTCTGGCGCAGGACCGTCGACTACTACCTCCAGCGCACCAGCCACGGCTCCACGCTCAGCGGGCTCGTCCACGGACTGGTCCTCGCCCGCGCAAGACGGGCCGAGGCATGGAAGTACGTCCAGGAGGCATTGGAGGCGGACATCGCCGACATCCAGGGCGGCACGACCGGCGAGGGCATCCATCTCGGGGCCATGGCCGGGACCCTCGACCTGGTCCAGCGGGGTCTGACCGGACTGGAGACGCGCGAGGACGCCCTGTGGCTGGACCCGGTTCCCCTCCCGGCACTGTCCGAGTACGGATTCTCGCTGCGCTACCGCGGTCACTGGGGTGTCGGCGTAAGGCGCCGAAGAGGGCAGTTGGGGATCGGTGTGCCCGACTCGGAGGAATCGCCGATCCGCGTGGTGCTGGCCGACCGGGCTGTGACCGTCGCGCCCGGGGAGACCTGCACGCTCGAGCTGCCGATGAGTTGAACAGCGCACTTGGGCGTGCCGGGCCCCGCGGCTGCCGCATGATCCACCACACAGGCCATAGGCTCCGAGAAAGCGGGTTCCGCTTCAGGCGACAAGGGCCGTGGGAGACGTGAATGAAGTGGCTGGTCTCGCTGGTCGGTGCCGGGCTCGTCATGATCACCCTGCGGGACTTGTTCCACACCCTCTGGCACCCCACCCGCCACGGTGGCCTGAGCCGCCTCGTCATGACGGCGCTGTGGCGACTGGCCCGCCGCTTCCGTGCGCGTAGGCGGGTGGTCGGGCTCGTGGGACCACTCGCCATGGTGACGGTGGTGAGTATGTGGGCCGTCACCGTCATCCTCGGCTGGGCCATCGTCTACTGGCCCCACATGCCTGAGGCGTTCACCTTCTCGCCCGGTTCCGAGGCGGCGCAGGAGCCGGCGCTGCTCGACTCCGTGTACCTGTCGCTCGTCACGGTCGCCACCCTGGGCCTGGGGGACATCGCACCCGCTGAGAGCTGGCTTCGCCTTGTCTCACCGTTGGAAGCCCTCGTCGGATTCGCCCTCCTGACGGCCACGGTCTCCTGGGTCCTGGAGATCTACCCGGCGCTGACCCGCAGAAGGGTCCTGGCCATCCGGCTGGCGCTGCTGCGCGACTCGGACCCGACGACGCAGCAGATCGACTGCACGGCGGGGGCGCTCCTGCTGGACAGCCTGGCCACCGAGGTCGTACGTGTCCGTATCGACTTCACCCAGTACGCCGAGGCGTACTACTTCCACGACGGGGAGGACCACTCCTCGCTGGCGGCCATGGTCGGCTACGCCGATGCCCTTGCCCGACGCGGGCAGGCCGCGCGGCGGCCGGAAGTGCGACTGGCCGGTGACCTGCTCGCCGGTGCCCTGAAGGACCTCGCCGCCATCCTTGACCAGCGCTTCCTCCATACGGGCGGAACGTCGACGGAAGTGTTCGCCGCGTACGCCGACGACCACGGCCGCAGCCGCGCGCAGCCTTGAGCAAGGGTGCACTCTGAGAAGACGGGAGGTACGTCCCGCGGGTCGGTGGCCGGACAGATGACGGGAGCGGTGGATGGCAGCCCATGCACGGAACCGTCCGGACGCGGATCTGTCACGGACATGAACCGGCGGGAGGGAGGCCGCAGACCCGCCGCGAAGGTCGACCGGCTCCCGGGCACGACTCCCGCCACGGGGCTGTCGTCGGTCGAGGCCGCGCGGCGGCTGGCTCTCCACGGGCCCAACGAGATCCCCGCGGAACCGCGGACTCCGGTGTGGCGGCGGGTGCTGCAGCAGCTGCGCGATCCGCTGATCCTGGTTCTGCTCGTGGCGGCCGCCCTGACCATCGGGACGGGCGATTTCTCCGACGCCGCGGTGATCCTGTTCGTGATCATCGTGAACACCGTGGTCGGCGTCGTACAGGAAGTGCGGGCGGAACAGGCGGTGATGGCACTGTCCGCCATGAGCGCCCCCGCCGCCAGGGTCGTGCGGGACGGTGAGGAGCGCTCCGTCGCGGCAGCCGAGGTGGTGCCGGGCGATGTGGTCCTGGTGGCCGAGGGGGACATCGTCCCCGCGGACGGGGACGTGCTCGCCGCGGCGTTGCTGCTGGCGGACGAGTCGTCACTGACGGGCGAGTCCGTTCCGGTGGAGAAGGTCCCCGACAGTGACGAAGTGCGCGGGGCGGTGTCGGCGGGCACGGTTGTCGTCCGCGGCCACGGACGGGTCGTGGTGACCGCGACCGGCGTCGACAGCGCGCTCGGCCGGATCGCTTCCCTGATGGGCGGCGCGCCTGGCCTCACCCCTCTACAACACCGGTTGGTGAAGTTCGGTCGGACGCTGGCGGCTGTCACGGTGGCGCTGTGCGCGGTCGTGCTCGCTCTCGGGCTGGTGCGCGGACAGCCCGTGGAGCTGATGATCGTGGCGGCGATCAGCCTCGCCGTCGCCGCCGTTCCGGAGTCCCTTCCCGCCGTGGTGACGCTCGCTCTCGCTCTGGGAGCACGGCGGATGGCGGACCGGCACGCCATCGTCCGCCGACTGCCCGCGGTGGAAACCCTGGGCTCGGTGACTGTGATCGCCACCGACAAGACGGGCACCCTGACCGAGGGCCGGATGGCGGCCGAGCAACTGTGGACCTCACTCGGCGAGGCATCGGTCGTGGGGACCGGCTACGAACCCGAGGGCCGGGTCGTCCGAGACGGCAAGGCGGTGACCGCGGGCGACGCACCCGACCTGGCGGCGCTGCTGAGCGTCGCGATGCTGTGCAACGACGCGGCGCTGGAGCCCCCCTCGCACCATTCCCCGGAGTGGAGCGCGCTCGGCGATCCCACCGAGGCCGCCCTGCTGGTGGCCGGGGCCCGCCTCGGGCTGGACCGGGCGGCGCTGGACAGCGAACTACCGCGCCTGGAGGAGATTCCCTTCGACAGCAGCCGCAAGCGCATGACGACCGTGCACCGCCGCCCGGACGGCGGGGTACGCATCGCGTGCAAAGGAGCGCCGGAATCCGTGCTCCGCCAGCAGATTCTGGGTGACCACCCCGAGACGGTCGCCCGCGCGGCCGCACAGGCGGAGTCCTTGGCACGCCGTGGATACCGGGTGCTCGCCGTCGCCTCGGCCGACCACGACGGCCGGGCGCAGCCGCCCCCGACCTGGGAGTCGGGCTTGTCGCTCCTCGGCCTCGTCGGCATCCTGGACCCGCCCCGCAGCGCGTCCGAGCCGACGATCACCGCCTGCAAACGGGCCGGCATCGTCCCCGTACTCATCACCGGCGACCACCCGCTGACCGCGCGGGCCGTGGCCGGGCGCCTCAGCATCGCCACCCGGGACGACGAGGTCACCACAGGCGACCGGATCCGGGCAGGCACAGCAGGCGATCTGACGGATGTACGCGTCTACGCCCGGACCACTCCCGAGCAGAAGCTGGACATCGTCCAGGCGTGGCGCGGGGCCGGGCACGTGGTGGCGATGACGGGGGACGGCGTCAACGACGGCCCGGCCCTGCGTCAGGCCGACATCGGCGTGGCCATGGGCCGGCGCGGCACCGAGGTCGCACGCCAGGCGGCCGATCTGGTGCTCGCCGACGACAACCCGGCCACGATCGTGGCGGCTGTCGAGGAGGGACGCCGGGTCTACGCGAACGTGCGCCGGTTCCTGCTCTACGCGCTCGCCGGGGGCACCGCGGAGATCCTGGTGATGCTCCTCGGCCCCTTCCTGGGGATGCCGCTGCCGCTGCTGCCCGCACAGATCCTGTGGATCAACCTGCTCACGCACGGCCTGCCCGGTGTCGCTCTCGGCGCGGAACCCGTCGACCCGGACACGATGCGTCACCCGCCCCGGCCTCCCGAAGAGAGCGTGCTGGGGGCCGGTCTGTGGCCGCGGATCCTGTTCATGGGGGCCTTCGTCGCGACGGTGACCCTCGTGGTCGGCGTCTGGGCCCGGGAGACCGGACGTCCCTGGCAGTCCATGATGTTTCTGGTGCTCGGGGCGACCCAGCTCGGCGTGGCACTCGGCTCCCGGGCCCGCCCGGGCACCCTGGCCAACCCGTTCCTGCTGGTGGCCGTTGGCGTGGCACTGAGCCTCCAGGCGGCCGGTGTCTATCTGCCGCCCCTGCGGGACTTGCTGGGTACGGAGCCGCTCGCGCTCACCGACCTGGCGATCGCCTGCGTGCTGTCCGGCCTCGGCCATGTCGTCATGCGACTCCAGGCGCGACTGAGACCGGAACGCCCGCCGCGGGCGGGCCTACCGGCAGCCCAGGGACATTGAGTGACGTGGGCGCCTGTTCCCGGCATGCGCACGGGAGGCGAGGAATCCACACTGGTCTGGAGGGGCACCGGCCTGAGTGGGCCATGTCGTCGAGATCATCTGCGCGACCCCTTGACCGACCTGTTGGCCTTCGGCGTGCGGCCCTTGAGACCAGACATGGCATGCCGTCGTGCCGAGTGCGTCGCTGCCGATGCCGCGCTTACGCATTTTCGTCGAGGCAGGTTCAGGAGGTCATGATGGGACGTCTGAACGAGCGGGTGGCGATCGTCACCGGCGGAGCCAGAGGGATCGGCGCCGCTGTGGCGCGTATGTTCGCGGCCGAGGGCGCGAGCGTGGTGGTCGCGGATGTTCTCGACGCCGAGGGGGAGAAGCTGGCGGCGGAGCTCGGTGGCCCGGCCCGCTACGCGCACCTTGACGTCAGCACCGAGGACGGCTGGCAGACGGTTGTCGCGGAGACGGAGCGGGACCTCGGCCCGGTCTCGGTGCTGGTCAACAACGCCGGGATCCTCGAGTGGGGGACCGTCGAGGAGCAGAGCCTCGAATCCTTCCGGAGGGTCATCGACGTCAACGTCCAGGGCGCCTGGCTGGGCATGAGTACGGCGGCACCGTCTCTCCGCCGGGCCGGCGGAGGCGTGATCGTGAACATCTCCTCGATCGCCGGCCTCACCGGCTACGCCGGCATCGGAGCGTATGTGACCAGCAAGTGGGCACTGCGCGGGCTGACCAAGGCCGCGGCTCTGGAACTGGCCCCGGACGGGATCCGTGTCTGCTCGGTCCATCCCGGTGCGGTGCGGACAGCGATGACGGCCGACTTCGACGACTCGTTCACTGCCGGACAGCCCCTCCCGCGGTTCGGTGAACCCGAGGAAGTCGCCCGTATGGTCCTCTTCATCGCCACCGAGGCCACGTTCTCGACCGGCGTGGAGTTCGTCCTGGACGGCGGCGTCACCGCCGGCCCGCCCACCGTCCTGACTCCCGCCGACTGAGCTCGAGAGGCCAACGACATGCCGTGCGTGAAGTGACGGCGCTCGGATCGGGCCGGGCTCCGGGGTCGGCGGTGCCGAGTTTCTGTGGTGGGACTGATTCGGAGCTGCGACGCTGAAGACATGAGCGAGCACCGGCCTGGGGCCGGGCGACGTCCACTCGGTGTGGCGGCCGCAGCGTTGGCCTTGTACGGAGTCTTCCTGCGGCCACGGCTGCTGACCTGGGGCACGACACACGACGAAGCCGACCGCGACCTCCCCGGCGATGGCCTCGTCCCCGATGCCGACGGCATCTCGACCATGGCCACGACCCTTACGGCGCCGCCCGAAGAGGTCTGGCCCTGGCTGGCACAGATGGGCTGCAACCGCGGCGGCTGGTACAGCTGGGACCGTCTGGACAACGGCGGACGCCCGAGCGCAGAACGCATCGTCCCGGCGTGGCAGCGCCTGGAGCAGGACCAGCACCTGGACGCCCTGCCGAGCGGCGACGCCTGGTTCACCGTCGCGGTCCTGGAACCGGAGCGGACCCTGGTACTGCGCTCGCAGACGAAACTGCCCTCGGGACGCCCCTTCGACGTGCGGCACGAGCCGCTGCCCAAGGCGTACATCGACTCGATCTGGGGCTTCCACCTCCGGCCGGAGCCCGGCGGAAGGACCCGGCTCATCGTCCGCACGAGGGGTCGCAGCCGCCCCCGGCCCCTCACCCGGACCATGGACGTGCTGTTCTGGGAGCCCGCCCATCTGATCATGCAGACCCGCCAGTTCCGCAACCTGCGCACGCGTGTCAGTGCGACGGCATGAATTCAGGGAGGACGCCGTGGCACCGCAACCGAGGACCGACCTCGTGCGGGTCCTCGGCGAACTGGCGATACGCACGCCGTCCTCTGCGCCGGATTCGTAGGGAGGGCGGGCCCGGACTGTTCGCTTCTTACGAGCGCCGGGTTGATGCGTGCGGGACGGCGACCGCTTGTTTGTACACGTGGTGGGCCCACACCTGCAGGCCGAGACTGGCCTCCACGAAGGCGCGGGCGGCAGCCACCCCCTCAGCGGCATGCTCCTTCAGCGCCATGGCCCGGCCGTGACGCTCTTCCACCTGCTCACGGATGATCCCGCAGAGTGCCACGGCCAGTTCGTCCGCTGAGCCGGCATCAAGGGCACGCTCAGCAGCCGGGATCACCGGCCCCACATCGAGCCCGGCCGGCTTCAGTCCCGTGAAGGGAGCGCCTTCTCCGGCGCGGTGGACGCGGACGACCGTCTCGAAGAACCAGCGGTCGGCCACTTCCTGTGCGTCCCGGCCGGACGTGCGCGCATTGGCCGTGAGACTGAACGCCTCACGGACCGCTGGTTCCCCTTCTTCGGGTACGTAGGGCAGGACCAGGTCGATATCACTGCCCTCCAGGGCTTGGCGCGCGGCCGTGACGGACCGTCGAGAGAATCACAGTGCGGTGGCATCGCCGGTCACCTCCTTTGCGGCTCACCTCCATCATCGACCCGCCAAGCGCGAGCGGGAGAGTGCTGCCGTCGCAGCCGTGCCCCCGGACGCCGACCGAGGTTGCGGCACGGACCACGCCGCCGGAGCCTGGAAGTGTCCCGCAGACATGGCATGGCCTGGCTGATTCCTCATCGATCGAGAGGAGGCAGGCCGCTATGACCAGCATCGCCCACCGCATAGCAGCCCTGTTCCGGATCAAGGCGAACAAGGCCCTGGACAAGGCCGAAGACCCGCGCGAGGTACTGGACTACTCCTATACCCAGCAGCAGGAGTTGCTGCAGAAGGTACGACGCGGTGTGGCGGACGTGGCCACCAGCCGCAAGCGCATCGATCTGCAGATCAACCAGTTGCGCCAGTCCAGCGGCAAGCTGGAGGGCCAGGCCCAGCAGGCGCTTGCCGCCGGGCGCGAGGACCTCGCCCGCGAAGCCCTGAGCCGGCGCACCGCCGTGGCCTCTCAGCTCACAGATCTCCAGACCCAGCAGGCGACGCTGCAGGCCGAGGAGGAGAAACTCACCCTGGCCTCACAGCGCCTCCAGGCCAAGGTGGACACGTTCCGCACCAGCAAGGAGACCATCAAGGCCCGCTACACCGCGGCCGAGGCCCAGACCCGCATCACCGAGGCCGTCACCGGCATCGGCGAGGAGATGGGCGATGTCGGCCTGGCCATGCAGCGCGCCGAGGACAAGACCGAACAACTGCAGGCCCGCGCCGGAGCACTGGACGAACTGCTCGCCTCCGGCGCCCTGGAGGACGCCACCTTGCCCGCCGGCCGCGACGACATCCAGGCCGAACTCGAACGCGTCACCGCGGGCCAGGACGTGGATAAGGAACTGGCCCGGATGAAAGCCCAGCTCCCCGCGTCCGCCACCCCGCCGGCCGTCGAAGGTAAGAGCACCGAGCAGGGCCCGCCGGACCAGGAGGCGACGTCATGATCATGCGGATTCTCGGCGAGGGCCAGTACGAGATCACGGAAGATCACCTCGACCGGCTCAACGAGCTGGATGCCGCTCTGCAGTCGGCAGCCGACGCCGACGACGACAGGCTGTTCGCCACCGCGCTGTCGGCTCTGCTGGACGCGGTACGCAGCTATGGCACGCCTCTGCCGGCCGAAACGATCACGCCGTCCGACCTGGTCCTGCCCGACGAGGACACCAGCCTCACACAGGTGCGGGAACTGCTCTCCGACGAGGGCCTCATCCCGGGTTGACGGCGATGCGCGGCCGATTCGAGCCCGACCGGCAGCTCACCGCCCGGCCCCCGATGGGCCTGCCCCAGGCGGCCATCGGCTTCACCCCGACCGGAGCGGGTTCGGTCCGCTTCGCCAGCATCGACGGCGGTGCCTTCACTCAAGACCAGCAGGACGTACGGGACCTGCTGGGCGCCGACCCCGAATGCAGCGATATGCCCGTGGAGTTCGGTCGCGACGACTACGGCTACTGATGCGGCCGGACGACACGTGAGTGGCACGCTGTCCGGCCACTGGGGGTCATGCCTGGTAGGCGACGTTTGTCATCATCCCGGCCTCGCCGTGGTAGGCGTTGTGGCAGTGCAGCATCCACTGGCCGGGGTTGTCGGTGTCGAAGAACACGGACAGCTTTTTCTTGGGCAGCACGATCGCGGTGTCCTTACGGGGGCCGGAGCGGCCGAGCTGGAAGGTGTGGCCGTGCAGGTGCATCGGATGCCACATGGTGGTGGTGTTGACGAAGTCCAGCCGGACTCGCCGACCCTCCTCGACCACGATGGCGTTGGCGTCCGGATCGGCCATGTCGAACGGCTTGCCGTTGATGGCCCAGTTGTAGTGCATCATGCCGCCGGTGAGTTCGATCCGGTGCGTGACGTCGGCCGTGGCGGACTCCAGTCGCACGTCGTCAACCGCGCGGAGCCCGGACGCGGTCATGACCGTGCCGTCGAGTTCCCTCGGGCGTACGGCGGCGGTGGGCGCGCGGCCGGAGCCCGTGCGCACGAGGGCCAGCCCGCTGGTGTTCTTCCCCTCGGCCAGGGCGACCAGCGGGAAGACGCCGTCAGCGAGGGTGACCAGCACGTCGTAGCGCTCGCCCATGCCGATCAGGAGCGCGTCTGTTTGCCGGTGCTGGACGGGGAAGCCGTCGGTGTGCGTGACGGTCATCTTGTGACCGCTGAGGGCGACCCGGTAGGCGGTGTCACTGCCCGCGTTGATGATCCGCAGGCGCACCTTGCGGCCGGGCTTGCCGGTGTAGACCTCCGGATCGTCCGGCACGCGGCCGTTGACCAGGTGGTAGGGGTACTTCACGTCGCCGGCATCGCCGCCCAGCAGATCGCTCTCCGCGCCCATGAGCATGAATGTCGACGGCATCCCGCCCGACGGGGCTGAGGCGGACGGGGATGGATCGCCGCTCGCCTTCCCCATGGAGTGCATGTCGTGGCCCTCCATGCCGGAGCCGGAGTTGCCGCCCATGTCCATGCCGCCCATGCCCTGACTGAGTTCGGCGAAGACCTCGTCTGGGGTGCCGGTGACACCGTCGACCCAGTCGTCCAGGACGACCACCCATTCGTCGTCGTACGCCAGCGGCTCGCGCGGGTCCTCGACGATCAGCGGGGCGTACAGGCCGCGGTCGAGTTGGACGCCGACGTGCGGGTGGAAGAAGTACGTGCCCGGGGCGTCGGCCACGAACCGGTAGGTGAAGGTGGAGCCGGGGCGGACGGCGGCCTGGGTGGCCGGGGGCACGCCGTCCATGTCGTTGCGCAGGGCGATGCCGTGCCAGTGGATCGATGTGGTGGTCTTGCCCGGCAGCTGGTTCGCGAGTTCGGCGACCAGAGTGTCCCCGGCGGAGAGCCGGATCTCCTTGCCCGGGGTGCGGCCGTCGAAGGCCCAGGTGTTGGCCTTGACGCCGCCGCCCAGGTCTACCCTTGCGGGCGCGGCGGTCAGTGCGATCTTGTGCTGCCTGCCGGTGCCGCCCCGCCTCCTCTCCGTGGCGGCGACGGCGGAACCGGATGGGCTGACCAGGGCAGGGGCGCTGCCGGAGTCGGTGCAGGCGGCGAGTGCGCCCGCACCGGCGGCGCCGAGTCCGGCGAGCAGGATGGAGCGGCGGTTGATGCTGTTCACGATGTGAGTCCTCTTCTTCAAACTGGCATGGGGCGCGGCGAGGACGGCAGACGGGTGCCGTGGTCGCGGCCTAGATGCGCAGTCGGGAGAGGACCGACAGGTCGGGTGGCGCGCGGCCGACCGTGCCGGCGGGCCGAGGGCTGGGCTCGGTCTGGTACGGGTCGGCGGACTGCACCGGAGTGCCCTGCGGCGGCATGGGGAGCTTGAGTACCTCGACGTTTCCGGCGGTGCAGTGCTGCATGCCCGGAACGGCGCAGGTGCTGCCGTCGACGCCGTGCGCGGGGGCGGGGGCGGGTGTACTGAACCTGTCCGCGTGAGTGAGGTCGGAGACCTGCCGTGCCGCGGCAGCGGACGAGGACGCCATGCCGGGCATGGCATGCCCGATGTGCGTGGAGTGCGTGGCGTGTTGCGCCGGGGCGTCCGGGACAGCGGCCGTCTCGTGATGGATCAGTACGGCCAGAGCGGCGAGCAGGGCGATGACGGCGCCGCCTGCGCAGCGAATGGCATGGGCGCGAACTGTCGCCATCGCCATCGCCTCCGCTCGGACTTGTCTCCGCGTCGCCCCCGTGGCACGGGCTCACTGTATGCGAATATACCCCCTGGGGGTTTTACCGGCTCGTCGTGGTGGAGGCGGTGACAGTCGTAGCGTGCGGCGCAGGACGAGGGGGTGAGTTCGCCCTCTGCCTCGTCGTCGCGGACCGCGTCGCGGACGCCTTGCCGGATGTGGTCGTCGAACCTGCCCTCGACCTTGTGCAACCGGGAAAGACGATCGTCCTTGTGGCCGGTGTGGCCGCATGTGGCCGGCGAAGTTCCGGATTCGCGGGCTCGGACCGGCTGCGATGGTGGTCAACGGCTCTCCCGTCCTTCCTGTGTCCCGTTCGCCTCCGGTGCGGGGGAGCTGCGCGGGGACGCGTCGAAGGCGGCCGCGCAGTGCGCGGAGCAGAAGAAGAATGTGCCGGATTCCGTGTCCCGCCGGAGCGCGGCAGTCGCCGGGTCCAGGTGCATGCCGCATACAGGGTCGACCGTCATCGACTCCTCCCCCGGGAAGAGCCCTTGGCCGGCGCCGGACTCCGGTGGCTGATGCCCCCGCCGTCCGTCAACGGTCGCAGCGGACCGGGTGGGACCCCGGTCGGCTGCGGATTCCACCTGCGGTTCGAGGGATGCCGGCATGGCGGGCGGTAGCGGGCTGGTGTGCCAGCGTCGCAGGCGGGAGGCGTTGGTCACCACTGACAGGGAGGACAGGGCCATCGCGGCGGCGGCGATGATCGGGCTGAGTCGAAGGCCCCACAGCGGGTACAGGGCGCCCGCCGCGAGGGGCACGCCGACGGCGTTGTAGACCAGGGCGAAGAACAGGTTCTGCCGGATGTTGCGCATGGTGGCCCGCGACAGCCGGATGGTGGTGACGACGCCGGTCAGGGAGCCGGAAATGAGGGTGATGTCGGCGGCTTCGATGGCCACGTCGGTGCCGGTGCCGATCGCGAGGCCGACGTCGGCGGCGGCCAGGGCCGGGGCGTCGTCGATGCCGTCGCCGACCATGCCGATAGTGCGGCCTTCGCCCTGCAGTCGGCGGATCTCGTCAGCTTTGTGCTCGGGCAGCACCTCGGCGAGCACCCGCGTGACACCGACCTGGGCGGCGATCGCTGCAGCGGTACGGGTGTTGTCGCCGGTGATGACGACCACCTCGATGCCCAGGCGCTGAAGCGCGGTGATTGCGGCGGCGGAGTCGTCCTTGACCGTGTCGGCGATGGCCAGGACCCCGGCGGGCCGCCCGTCCAAGCCTCCGCCCCTCAGGCCCTGCGTGGTAGGGGCCGGACGGCCCACCCGGTCCGGGCCGTCCGGCCCCAGCACGCCGACCCCGAAACAGGCACGATGCATATGAGGGCACATGCTCCTCGACGGTGCCGGCCCCCGAGTCCGCACCCGATCGCCGAAAGATCCCAAGCAGGTGAATGGCGATGATGTTCTGGTACGACCACGACGTCAGCGGATGGGGCTGGTTCGCGATGTCAGCCAGCATGATCCTTTTCTGGGCACTGATCATCACTGCGGCCGTGCTGCTGCTCCGCACCCTCAACCGCCAGCACGAGCACACCCACACCCCCGCGGCACCGACACCCGAGCAGGTCCTCGGTGAGCGGTTCGCCCGCGGGGAGATCGACGAAGAGGAGTACCGGCGTCGCCTGGACGCACTGCACGCCGGCCCTCTCACCAAGATCTGAAAGCCGACCGCGCTGGCTTGCGGCCGCCTGTCCTCCGCTGAAGGAGGCCCGTGATGAACGAGATGAACAAGCGCAACTACGGCATGTACGCGTTGGCCGCCGCGCTCGTCGTCATCGGAGCCCTGGTCGTCGGCGCGTCGCTGGAGAGCCTCGTCTGGCCCGCCCTCGTCGTCGCCTGCCCGCTGATGATGTTCTTCATGATGAGGAGCATGCACGGTCAGGACAGGCACGGCGGTCACAGTCGTGACACCGACCGCGACGAGGACCCGCTGCACAAGCACGACCAGCACCATCATCCCGGATCCGGCCGTAGCTGACCGGCCGGATCCCGGTGTCCACGGCACGGCGAGGAGAACGCCATGAGCGCAGGCGCAGCCGGTCTTGTCCAGCAGCAGGATGCGGGCACGGCTCAGGTTGTCCGGTGCGCCGCCGTCCCGCACGACCAGGCCGGGCGGGAGGCGCGGGAGAGGACGGGGACGAGCGCGACCGGTGCAGCGAACGACAGAGGACAGGGCGTGGCGACGACCAGGACCGCGATCGCCCGTACCGCGGGGCGGGGCTCTCGGGACGGTGCCGTGGACGAACCATCTCGCCCGGGCCCACCACGAGCTGGTGCCCTGCGACAGGACCGCCCGGCCCGAGCGAAGACCACCACTCCGGTCAAAGATGGACTCATGGGGTATCTCCGGCGCGCTCCGTGCCCGCCCCAGTCATCCGACGACGTCAGGCCGAACGGCCGGAGGACCAGGGAGGAACGGACATGAAGGGCTTCGTTTTCCACGGCGCCGGGCAGTCCGCATGGGAGGAGGTCCCGGACCCGGGCCTCAAGGATCCCACCGACGCGATCGTCCGGGTCGACGCCGTCACGATCTGCGGGACGGACCTGCACATCCTCAAGGGTGACGTGCCGGAGGTGCCTTCCGGAACGGTGCTGGGACACGAAGCGGTCGGCGAGGTCGTCGAGACCGGCAGCGACGTGCGGAATGTCCGTCCGGGCGACCGGGTCCTCGTCTCCTGCATCACCGCCTGCGGCCGTTGCCGCTTCTGCAAGGAGGGCGCGTACGGCCAGTGCCAGGGCGGCGGAGGCTGGATCCTCGGCCACCTGATCGACGGCACACAGGCGGAGTATGTGCGCGTGCCCCACGCCGACATGTCCGTGCACGCGCTGCCGGGGGCGCTGGAGAGCCAGGACGCCGTGCTGCTCGCGGACATCTTCCCGACCGCCTATGAGGTGGGAGTGACCAACGGGGGAGTACGGCCCGGTGACACGGTCGTCGTCGTCGGAGCCGGGCCGATCGGACTCGCCGCGATCCTCACCGCCCGGCTGTACTCGCCTGAGCGGATCATCGCCGTGGATCTCGCCGACTCCCGGCTCGAGGCCGCCAGGCGGCTCGGTGCCGACGCCGTCGTCCCCGTGCGAGACGAGCCGGAGCAGCTCGTCGCCGACCTCACCGACGGCCTCGGCGCCGACGTGGTCATCGAGGCGGTGGGAGTGCCGGAGAGCTTCGAGATGTGCACCCGCATGGTGCGGCCCGGCGGCCGGGTGGCCAACGTAGGCGTGCACGGCAAGCCCGCGACCCTGCATCTCGAAGACCTGTGGATCAAGAACGTGACCATCACCACCGGGCTGGTGGACACGTCCTCCACGCCCATGTTGCTGAGGATGGCGGCCTCCGGGCGGGTGCCCACCGCACCGCTGGTCACCCACACCTTCCCGCTGGACCAGATGGAAGAGGCGTACGAGGTGTTCGCACACGCCGGCGACACCGGCGCGCTCAAAGTCGTGCTCGGCGGGCAGCGGCACGACGAGCTGGCCGTTCCGGCGGCGTGATCCGAGTGGCGGTGCGGCGCACGGCCGGCGCCTTGCTCCCGAGAGGCGTCGCAACGGATACCGATTCAGGAAGTGGTCAGCATGCTGGGCTACATCATGGTGGGCCTTGACGGCTCGTCCGAGAGCCGGGCGGCCGCGGAGTGGGCGGCTCGTGAGGCGAAGCTGCGTGGACTGCCGCTGCGGCTGGTGCACGTCTGGGAGCCCGTCCCGGAACCGATGGCACAGGCTCCGCTTCTCGGTCCGGAGACCCTGCAGCACTGGAGCGAGCGGATCCCGCGCGAGACAGCCGAGGGGCTCCAGTCACGTCATCCGGGAGTGGACGTGAACGCGGTCCACCTGACCGGGCTGCCGGGCGATGTCCTGGTGGACTTGGCGGGGGACGCCGAACTGGTGGTCCTCGGCTCCCGCGGCCTGAGCGGGATCGGAGGATTCATGGTCGGCTCCGTGGGCCAGGCCGTCATCGCGCGCACCGAAGTGCCGGTGGTACTGGTGCGGGCCGGTGAGCAGGCAGTGGACGAGCACACCATGGACCCGGCCGGCATACCGTCCGCGGCGACCCCGTTCCGCGCGGTGCTCCTCGGCCTCGACACCCGCAGCCCTGACGACACGGTCATCACCTTCGCTTTCGAGGAGGCGGCCCGTCGCGACACGGCCCTGCGCGTCCTGCACGCCTGGAGCCCTCCGCCGTACAACATCTACGGTCTGTCCGACCATGTGAGCCTGTACGACGAACTCGCCCGGGATCATGCGGCAGAACTCACCGAGGCACTGCGCCCCTGGCGGCACAAGTACCCGGCCGTCGAGGTGATCGAGGCCTCCAGCGCCGGCAGTGCTGCGGACCAGCTGGCGAACGCCTCCCGTGATGCCTCCCTGGTCGTCATGGGCCGGCGGATCCGGCGCAGCCGGTTCGGCGTGCACATCGGCCCCGTCGCCCATGCCGTCCTGCACCACGCCGTCGCCCCCGTCGCCGTGGTGGCACACGCCTGACAAGCCAGAAGGGTTGTACCAGGAGCGGTCAGCCCTCGGGCACCGCCAGGTCCCGGGCCACCGTGGTTGCCCAGGTGCCGATCTGCTCGAAGTCGCGATAGTCGCCGGAGTTGACGATCATCCGGGCGATGCGCCCTTTGACGTCACCCTCCAGCCGTCCCCCGAAGGTGAGGTGACCCCGCGGGCCGATGCGGTTCATCACCCGCTGCACTCCGGGTGCCGGGGGGATGTCCCGCTCGGACGCCGAGGGGTCAAGGGGCCCGCTGCTGAACAGCCACACCGGCAGCTCGGCCAGGGCCTTGCGGTGCCGCCGTGCGAAGCGCCGGGTGTCGCGATGCCAGCGGCCCCCGTAGAGTCCGCCGCCGAGGACGACCGCGCCGTACGACGCGAGGTCGGTGACGTCCGAGGCGGGCCGCACGTCCACGGCCAGCCCTTCCTCGGCCAGGACCTCACCGACGTAGTCGGCGATCTCGGCCGTCGATCCGTTGGTGGAACCGTAGGCCACCAGAACCTTTTCCTTCATGATTGCCAGGCCTCCTCACGGCTTGCGCTGCCAGTAGTAGGGGAGCCCGTGCAGGGTCGGCTTCTCGGGCGACAGCCCGGAGTCGTCGAAACGGTAGGTGAGGTGGTCGACGACCGCGACCACACCGTCCATCCGGCGGCACATCTCCACTGCCGAGGTGGTTTCCACACGCCGCTCCAGCTGTCCGGTGAGCGTGACGACGCCCTCGTGGACGTCCACGTCGACGGCATCGGGCGGCAGCCACAGGGCCCGCCCCAGTACCTCGTTCCTGATCGCCTCCCGGATCTCCGCGTCGGGGCGCAGGAACACCTCGAGCAGATCGCGGCGGGTGACGATGCCGACGAGCCGCTCCTCGTCGTCGACGACCGGCAGCCGTTCGACGCGGTGCTGTGCCATGACGCGGGCCGCCTCGACCACGGTCGCGTCGCTGTGGACCGTGATGGCCGGACGGGACATGAGCTGTCCGGCGGTCCGCGCTTGTGCCTTGGCTCGGCGAGCGCGCGATCCCGGCGTCCAGCGCGGCCGGCGGAGCAGCCGTCGCGGCTCGGCCGGGTCGCGGGTCTCCGCCTGCCTGGCCATCACGTCCGTCTCGGAGATCACCCCGAGGACCTTTTCGTCGTCGTCCACCACTGGCAGACCACTGATCCGGTGCTCGGCGAGCCGCCGGGCCACCTCCTTGAACGGCGTGCCGTACTCGGCGCGCACGACGTCGGCCGTCATCAGTGCGCCGACCTTGCTGTGCTTCATCGTGTTCCGCCTCCTTCGGCGGTGCGCAGGCCCGCGGTTCAGCGGAGCTGGCGCAGATAGGGGTCTTGGGCGCGGCGCGGCAGCAGCCGGATCCGCGCGTCGAGAGCGGTGACGTGCTCGGGCCGGGCGAGGACCGGATTGAAGTCCACCTCCGCCAGCTGCGGCAGGTCGCTCGCCATCCGGGACAGTCGCAGCAGCAACTGCTCAAGACCTGGGAGAACGACCGGACCGGTGCCGCCCAGAGGGATCACGCAGTGCACCGCAGGCCCGTCGAAGCGCCGTTCCGCGCGCAGGCCCAGGTCGGCGAAGACCTTGAGCACCTCGTGGTTGTCGGTGAGCGCGCCCGCGGTGAACGTCCTGACGCCGTGAGCGCGGGCAGCGGAGATCAGGTGCTCCAGCAGCAGTGTGCCTACTCCGCGGTGATGGCGTTTGTTCCCCACAGCGAGCGAGATCTCGGCGCTGCCGGCCGTTTTGCCGACATCGATCTGGTACTCGGCGATGCGGATGATCCGGCCACCGCGCTCGGCGACCAGCGCCCGGTAGCCGGAGTCCTCTGGCTGGGCGACCCTCGCGGCGGCCTGCTCGCCGGAGCGTCGGCTGACGGAGAAGAAGCGCAGCCGCAGGCTCGCGTCCGACATCTCCGAGTGCAACCGGAGGGCCTTCTGGTCGTCCGGCCGCGCGGGCCGTACGCACACCGTCGTGCCGTCGGTGAGAAGGGCGTGCACCCGTTCGCCGGATGCCGGGGTGACGCTCATGGCATGCCTTTCGTCGCCGGTCCGCACTTTCAGTCTTGCTCTCGGAAGGCCGCGAGCCGATGGGCCGGACGGACATGTGGAGGGTCCGACGGTCCCAGGTAGGCCCCTCACGGCAGCGGCTCGCCCAGTTCCGTCTCCACGGCGCCCGCCAAGGGGCGCGGACATCGATGGCGCGCAGCGCCCGCGCCGAGTCCACGACCACGGTCAGACGGGCGCCCTCCCACAGTCCGATGAGGCGGGGCGGGCCCCCGTCGCAGGCACTCTCCACGGGCTCTGGAGGAGGAGCCACCCCGGCCGCCGTTCCATGGCCGTAAGCCCTCACCGGCGGGTTGTACCGCCCGCATGCGGGAGTAACCGTGTCGATCGAGACTTGGCGTATGGGCCGGTCGGCCCTCCGCGAGGACATTGCGGCCCCTGCACGGCGCCCGGCCTCGGCCCGTGAAGCATGACAGCGAGGAGCACATCGAGCTCAGGAGGTGCGCGTCATGGTTGCGCCTGCCATCGCCGGAGTCGCGGAGAGCCTGGGCGCCGCGCAACGGGCGGCCGCGAGGCGCAGCACCGCCAGAGCCCCCTCATGCTGGTGCGCGCCGAGCACGGGCACCCATGACGGAACGGCGAGGCCGTGAACACCGCCGAGCGCCGGTCGGCGCGGCGCACCCTCCGGGAGGCTGCGGACCGCACCCACGCCATGCGCCCCGACGGGCGCCTGGACGACGAACTGATCGAGGGCCCGGCCGCCCCCGGGCCGGCCGAGAGCCGCCGAGCAGGGCGAACCCCGGGCCCTGGGCTCACGCGGGTTGAGCGGTTTCACCGGCTTTTTACTCGTTGCCGGCCGCCGGGTCACCGATCGCACGGAGGGCCCGCACCTGGGCACGCCGTCGTTCACCAGGTCGGCTGCCCCGTGGCCATCGTGCCGCACGAGTGAGAGACCCGATGCGAGATGAGCACACCGACCCAGTACGTGTACGAGTTCGCCGAGGGCGGCCGGGAGATGGCTGCCCTGCTCGGGGGCAAGGGCGCCGGCCTGGCCGAGATGACTCGGCTCGGACTGCCGGTGCCGCCCGGCTTCACCGTCACCACGGAGGCGTGCCGGGTGTATCTGGAGACCGGTCAGGAACCGCCGGAGCTCGGCGTGGAGGTGGCCCATGCGCTGGCGAACCTGGAGCGTGCCATGGGGCGCGATCTCGGGCGGGCCGACGATCCGCTGCTGGTGTCCGTTCGTTCCGGAGCGCGTTTCTCGATGCCCGGGATGATGGACACCATTCTTGACATCGGTCTCAACGACGACTCCGTGGCTGGCCTTGCCAAGGCATCCGGACGGGAGCGGTTCGCCTGGGACTCCTACCGCCGCCTGCTCCAGATGTTCGGCCACAGCGTGATGGGGGTGGACGCCGGGCTGTTCGAACGGGTCGTCGGAGCCCATAAGACCGTGCTGTCCGTGACCGACGACCACGCCTTGGACGCGGAAGAACTGGCCCACGTCGTCGAGGAGTTCAAGGGCGTTATCCGCCGCGAGACGGGAGAGGAGTTCCCGCAGGACCCCTTCGAGCAGCTCTACCGGGCCATCCGCGCGGTCTTCGGCTCCTGGAACAGCGAACGCGCCCGCGTCTACCGCCGCCGCGAACACATCCCCGACGACCTCGGCACCGCGGTGAACATGCAGGCGATGGTCTTCGGCAACCTCGGCCCCGACTCCGGCACCGGCGTCGCCTTCACCCGCGACCCTGCCACCGGAGAGCGTGGCATGTACGGCGACTATCTGCCCGACGCCCAGGGCGAGGACGTCGTCGCCGGCGTGCGCAACGCCGTCCCGCTGGCCGAGCTGGAGCACCTCGACCCCCGGGCGTACGAACAACTCGGCGATCACCTGCGTACTCTGGAGGCCCACTACCGCGACCTGTGCGACGTCGAGTTCACGGTCGAGCGAGGACGTCTGTGGATTCTGCAGACACGGGTGGGCAAGCGCACCGCCGAGGCCGCTTTCCGTATCGCGCACGAGCTCGACGAGGCGGGCACGATCACGTCCGACGAAGCTCTGGCCCGCGTCGATGGCACGGAACTGACCCGGCTCATGTTCCCCCGCTTCGCCACCCGCACCTCCGACGTGCCCCTCGCCCACGGGGTGCCCGCCTCGCCCGGTGCGGCGGTCGGGGCCGTGGTGTTCGACTCGGAAGCCGCCGTGCGCCGCGCTGCCGACGGACAGCACACCGTCCTGGTCCGCCGCGAAACCACCCCCGAGGACCTGCCCGGCATGATCGCCGCACAGGCGGTCCTGACCAGCCGGGGCGGCAAGACCAGCCATGCCGCCGTCGTCGCCCGCGGCATGGGCAAGGTCTGCGTCTGCGGCGCCGACGCGCTGGTCATCGACTCCGCCGCCCGGCAGTTCACCACGCCGGCGGGTGCTGTGGTGCGCGAGGGCGACACCGTCTCCGTCGACGGCACCGCCGGAACGGTGTACCTGGGCACAGTGCCGCTCACCGCCTCCGAGGTGAGCGGGCCCCTGGAGACAGGCACGGCGACAGGGCCCCTGACGCGGGCCGTCCTCGGCCTCCTCGATCATGCCGACTCCGTCAGGCGTCTCGAGGTCCGCGCGAACGCCGACACGCCCAAGGACGCCGCACGTGCCCGAAGGCTGGGAGCCCAGGGCATCGGGCTGTGCCGCACCGAGCACATGTTCCTCGGCGACCGCAGGGCCCTGGTCGAGGCGATGATCCTGGCCCGCGACGACACCGCACGGGAGGCGGCCCTGGCCGCATTGCTGCCGCTCCAGCGCGAGGACTTCACCGGCATTCTCAAGGCGATGGACGGACTGCCGGTGACGATCCGGCTGCTCGACCCGCCGCTGCACGAGTTCCTGCCGGACCGCACGGACCTGGCCGTCCGCATCGCCTCCACCGCTCACCCCGATCCGCACGACCGTGAACTCCTCACCGCCGTCGAGCGGATGCACGAACAGAATCCCATGCTGGGGCTGCGCGGGGTACGCCTCGGCCTCGCCGTGCCCGGCCTCGTTGCCATGCAGGTCCGGGCGGTCGCCGAGGCCGTCGCCCAGCGGCTGCGCGACGGAGGTCGGCCCCGCGCTGAGATCATGATCCCGCTCGTGGGGACGGTAGAGGAGCTGCGGCTGGCGCGTGCGGAGGCGGAGCGAGTGCTCGCGAAAGTCGCGATGGAGACGGGGACCACCCTGGACTGCCCGATCGGCACCATGATCGAGCTACCCCGTGCGGCACTCACCGCCGGCCGGATCGCCGAGGTGGCCGACTTCTTCTCGTTCGGCACCAACGACCTCACCCAGACGACTTGGGGCCTGTCGCGCGACGACGCTGAGGCATCCTTCTTCCCGCTCTACCTCGAGAAGGGCGTCTTCACCGCCTCACCCTTCGAGACCCTCGACCAGGAGGGTGTGGGCCGGCTCGTGGAACTCGCCGTCGAGGCCGGCCGGGCGGTCGACCCCCGCCTGGAGACGGGCGTGTGCGGCGAGCACGGCGGCGATCCGGAGTCCATCCACTTCTTCCACCGGGCCGGGCTGGACTACGTCTCCTGCTCACCGTTCCGGATCCCCGCGGCGAGGCTGGAGGCCGGCCGGGCGGCGCTCGTCGGTGCCGTCGGCAGTGACAGCAGGTGACGTCCGTCAGCCGTGCCGCCTGATCGTCGGCGCGAAGCACTTCGTTTCTCGGGGAGGCCGGGTGCCGCATGCCCGCGTCGGTGTCACCCGGCTCACCACACAGGGGGCCTGCGGTTTTGCGCCTGTCGAGTGGCCACCGCCGACGGAACCGGGGGAGGCTGGAGGGAGGCGGCGATCCACGTGCCCCGGCAGCCGTCCCCGGTCGCGACGAGGGCCGCGACCGGACAGGGTGTGCATCGGATGGGAGAAGACCCATGAAGGTCGGAGTACTGACCGGTGGCGGTGATTGTCCCGGCCTCAACGCCGTGATCCGCGCCGTCGTCCGCAAAGGCGTCCAGGAATACTCATTCGATTTCGTTGGTGTGCGGGACGGCTGGCTCGGATTGCTCAAGAACGACGTCGTTCCACTCGATATCTCCAGCGTTCGGGGAATCCTTCCCCGCGGCGGGACAATCCTCGGGTCCTCCCGCACGAACCCGTTCAAGCACGAGGAGGGGCTGCGACGAGTGCGGGACACGCTCGCGGCGCATGATGTGGACGCGCTTGTCGTGATCGGCGGGGAGGACACGCTGGGGGCGGCCACGGAGCTCAGCCGACAGGGGATCAATCTGGTCGGCGTGCCGAAGACCATCGACAATGACGTTTCGGGTACCGACTACACCTTCGGCTTCGACACCGCCGTCGGTATCGCGACGGAGGCCATCGACCGCCTTCACACCACCGCCGAGTCACACATGCGCGCCCTTGTGGTGGAGGTGATGGGACGGCATTCCGGCTGGATCGCCCTGCACGCCGGCATCGCCGGCGGCGCCAACGTGATCCTCATCCCGGAGCGGCCGTTCGACATCGAGCAGGTGTGTGAGCAGGTGAAACGCCGGTTCCAGATCAACTATGCGCCGATCGTCGTCGTGGCCGAAGGGGCGGCCCCCAAAGAGGGGCAAATGATCGTCAAGGACCAGTCTCTGGACGAGTTCGGTCATGTGCGGCTGTCCGGCATCGGTGAATGGCTGGCCCAGGAGATCTCCGCACGCACCGAGAAGGACGCCCGCACCACAGTCCTGGGCCACATCCAGCGCGGCGGCACCCCGAGCCCCTTCGACCGATGGTTGGCCACCCGCTTCGGGCTGCACGCCATCGACGCGGTCAAGGAGGGGGACTTCGGCTGCATGGTCGCCCTGCGGAGCACGCGAATCGTCCGCGTGCCCCTCGCGGAAGCCACAGCGGAGAACAAGGTGGTGGAGCCGTCGCTGTACGACGAGTTCGAGGCGTTCTACGGCTGATCCGTCATCCGGCGTGCGGTACGACCGCGACCGGGCAGCGGGCGTGGTGCAGTACGGCGTGGGCGACCGGGCCCAGTCGGCCTTCGGCCGCCTGCGGCTCGGTACGGCGCCCCACGACGAGCAGGCCCGCACTCCGGGAGGCATTCAGGAGTGCTTCCGCTGGGTGGAGCAGCATGACGTCGGAGCCAACCGTGACACCCGGGTACTTTTGCTGCCACGGACGCAGGGCGTCAGAGAGCCGCAGAACCTCCTGATCCTCCCAGGTGGCTCGATCCTCCTCGGTCACCACCAGGATGCGGGGTGAGACGGACTCGACGGGAAGGGCCCAGGCCTGCACCACGCGCAGAGGTGCCGCGCAGGCCTCGGCGGCCGAGAAAGCGAAGTCGGCCACCTCACCGACCGGCCGCTGCGCGTTGAACCCCAGCACGACCTGGCCAGTGCCGCGTGCCGCGGACGCCCCATCGGCGAAGGTGCCGGAACGGTGAGGGACGAGCACGACGGGGCAAGAGGCCACTGCCGCCGTCCGAAGGGCCACCGAGCCGACCGCCAGCCCCTCGAAACCACCCGTTCCGCGGGTGCCGACAACGAGGAGTGCGGCATCACGTGCCGCGCTGCGGAGGGCGCCGGCCGGGGAGTCATCGGCATGCTCGCCCTCCACTTCCAGGTCCGGGTAACGGTCGGCGAATTCCGTAACCGTCCGCTGGACCAACTGGGCGCCCATCTCCCGCAACCGGTTCAGTGCCGGGCCCGGCGCAATGGCCTCAGGAAGCTGTGGAGTTGCGTGGAGCAGTCGCAGCGGAACGCCGCGCAGCGCGGCCTCCCGCGCCGCCCAGTCGGCTGCCGCCGCTGCGCGCGCGGACCCGTCGATGCCCGCCAGCACAGGGGGACGCATCCTGGCCTCCTTCGTCCGGCCCGAACCTTCGCGGCGCCATGGGCCCATGACTCCTCTCCTCCACTGTTCCACGGCGTGACCGCTCCGGCGCCCGGGCCGGATCCCTGAAGCCACACTCTGCTCCGGCCGCCTGTCACTGCCCCGTCGTGGTGCTCGGCCTGAGGGCGATCCCTGTCACATGAGCCCGGTGGTCGGGGGAACCCGGGTGCCACCTGTCCCACGTCGCATTTCCCGACCGACCGAAGGGGCGAGCCGATGACCGACATCCAAGGCTTGCTGGGCGATGAGGCCGATGACCTGCTGGCCCACACCGCTCACGGGATCCCCAAGGAAGACATGGTGCTTCCAGGCCCCGACTTTGTGGAGCGGGCCGTGGCCGTGTCCGACCGCTCCCCCCGGGTCCTGCGCAACCTGCAGTCTCTTTTCGACCACGGCCGTCTGGCGGGAACAGGACACCTGTCGATCTTGCCGGTCGACCAGGGCATCGAACACTCGGCGGCGTCCGCCTTTGCCGCGAACCCCCGTTATCTCGACCCCGGGAACGTTGTCGAACTTGCCGTCGAGGGCGGCTGCAACGCGGTCGCGAGCACGCTCGGTGTGCTCGGTGCCGTGTCACGGCGCTATGCGCACCGGATCCCGTTCATCGTCAAGCTCAACCACAACGAGCTGCTGACCTACCCGAACCACGACGACCAGGTCATGTTCGGCGATGTCGAGCAGTGTTTCGACCTGGGCGCGGCCGGTGTCGGCGCCACCGTCTACTTCGGCTCTGAGCAGTCGGACCGACAGTTGCAGGAAGCCCGCGAGGCATTCGCGCGCGCCCATCAGCTGGGCATGTTCAGCGTGCTGTGGTGCTACCTGCGCAACCCGGCGTTCAAGAAGGACGGCGTGGACTACTCGGTGTCGGCCGACCTCACCGGGCAGGCCAACCACCTCGGTGTGACGATCGAGGCCGACATCGTCAAGCAGAAGCAGCCGGAGAACAACGGCGGCTATCTCGCGCTGGGCTTCGGCAGGACCGACGAGCGTCTGTACGACAAGCTCACCACCGATCATCCGATCGACCTCACGCGCTGGCAGGTGGCCAACTGCTACATGGGACGCGTCGGGCTCATCAACAGCGGCGGTGCGTCGGCCGGCAAAGGAGACCTCGCGCAGGCCGTACGGACCGCCGTGATCAACAAGCGGGCAGGAGGCACCGGCCTCATCACCGGCAGGAAGGCCTTCCAGCGTCCCACCGCAGAGGGCATCGCGCTGCTCCACGCCGTACAGGACGTCTACCTCGACGACGACGTCACCGTGGCCTGACCAGCAAACGGCGCCCCGCCGTGCACAGGCGCACCCGAGGGTCGGCCAGGGTCTCGGACCGCATCCGCTGCGCCCCTCGGCGGGGGCGTCCTACACATTCGCGTACGGGTGCAAGGCATTCGGTAACGCGGGCATCGTGGCGCTCCACGCGGACCAGCTGCGAAGCGCCACCAACGACGCGCGCCTCCAGAGCAGTCAAGGGCTCGACAGTGACCACGGCATGACTCACAACGACGTCGGGCACCACCGCCCGTGCATGTTCGACCGCCGGGCAACGTCGTGTCCGAAGCCTCACCCGCTGGCGCGGCTCAGACCGAGGGACGTCCGCCGCTCAGCGCAGTGAGAGTGGAATCGAGGTCGGTCGCCTTGGGCCGGTTGTACGGGAGCTTGGCGAGCAGGCGGGCCATGCCGCAGGTGTCGGTGACCGCGGAGAAGACCAAGCCACCGGCGACACCTGCGGAGATCCACCGCGCCCCCGGGTGGAGCCGTCCGGCGAGGAGGCCCGACAGGACGAGGGACCCGGCGGCCAGGCGGACCTGCCGTTCCATCGGCCAGGGTGCGCGGACGCCGGCGGGGCGGTGGACGTCGTGGCCGAGCTGGGTCCAGGTGCTGGTGCCTCCGGTGAGGGTGGCGGCTGTGATGCCAGCCTCGGCCAGTCGCCGGCAGGCTTCTGCGGAGCGGGCGCCCGAGGCGCACACGACCAGGAGGTCGCCGCGCTCGGCGGCCGTCCTGAGGGCAGGCAGGGCCGCATCGAGGTGGTCGAGTGGAATGTTGTGGGCGTCGGGCAGGTGGCCGGTCGCGTATTCGCCGGGGGTGCGTACGTCGATGACGGTCAGCTCGTGAAGGCGGGCGCTGGCCTGGTCGGCGGTGAGGGCGGTGCGTGCCACGGGAATTTCCTTTGCTCTCTGTGCGTCACCCCTTCGGTAGGATACCCATGGGGGTATCCGCGAAGGAGTGTGGGCTGTGGAACTGGCGATGGCGGCTGAGGAACTGAGGACTGTGGTCAACAGGTTGCGCCGGGCGCAGGGCCAGATCGCCGGCGTGATCAAGATGATCGAGGAGGGGCGTGACTGCGAGGACGTGGTCACCCAGCTCGCGGCGGCGTCCCGGGCGCTGGACAAGGCGGGCTTCGCGATCATCGCCACCGGCCTCCAGCAGTGCCTGACCGACGGGGCCATGGCGGCCTCCGAGGATCGTGAGGAGATGCGGGCGCGGCTGGAGAAGCTCTTCCTGTCGCTCGCCTGACGCCAGGCGCACCGGTCCGGGCCTGCCCCGGTAGCCCGTTCATGTCAGGGCGTCGACAAGCATGAACGCGGCCACTGCCAGCAGCACGACGGCGAACGCGCGTTGCAGCAGGGTGCCGGAGACCTTGGTGGCCAGCCGCTTGCCGTCCCAGGCGCCCAGGATCGCGGCCCCGGTGAACGGTGCGATCACCGCCCAGTCGACGCTCGCCGTCGTGGCGCCCCGGGTGGCCAGGGAGGCGAGGGAGTTCGCGGAGATGACCAGCAGGCTCGTGCCGATCGCGGCCTGCATCTCGAACGCCAGCACCGTGATCAGGGCGGGGACAGCCAGAAAGCCTCCGCCGACGCCGAGCAGCCCGGTCAGTGCCCCCAGCCCCGCGCCGGCTCCGGCGGCCCGGGTCGGCCGTGTGCCCTGGGGCCCTGCGGAAAGGTCCCGGGCGGGGCGCAGCATACGGACGGCCGCGACTGCGGCGACGGCGGCGAACGCGGCGGTCAGCAGCGACTGCGGCAGATGCCCTGCCAGGGCTCCGGCCACGGCGGCGGGCAGCAGCCCTGCCGCCGCGAACAAGGCACCGGTCCGCCACCGCACGTTCCCGGCGCGGGCGTGGCCGTACAGGGCGGTCAGCGAGGTGGCGACGACGATGAGCAGGGCGGTCGTGGTGGCCGCCGCCGGGGTGAAACCGAGCAGATAGATCAGCGCGGGCACCGCCAGGACGCTGCCGCCGCCACCGAGCGCGCCGAGCGCCAGCCCCACCACCCCTCCGGCGATCAGGGCCAGGATCAGCTCGCTCACGCTATGACACCGCCGCTGCCGTTCACACCGGTGACCGGCAGGCCCTGCCAGGCCCAGGCGGCCATGCCTCCGGTGACGTCGGTGGCCTCTAGCCCGGCGGCGGACAGCAGGTCCGCGGTCGTACGGGAGCGGTTTCCGGAGCGGCAGATGGCCACCACCCGCTTGCCCCGCGCGGCGGCGGGGAGAGGGGCTCCCGCCATCAGTCGAGTGAGAGGCAGGTGCAGCGCCCCGGGGGCGTGCCCGGCGTTCCACTCCTGCGTCTCGCGGACGTCGAGGAGCACGGCCTGCCCGTCGGCGACCAGCCGGTGGGCCTGCTCCGGGGTGACGCGGCCGGAGCAGCGTCGGAAGAAGGGCGACATGGTGCGTGTCTCCGTACGGAAGGTGCGATGCGGTCAGTCGGTGGCGACGGGCCCGGTGAGGGGCAGCCCGGCTTCGCCGGCGGCGGTGAAGGCGTCGTCGACGGCGACCACCTCACGGCCGGCGGCGTCCAGCAGGGAGGCGGCGATCGCCGCGCGCATCCCGCCGGCGCAGTGCACCCACACCACACCTGCGGGCACCTCACCGAGTCGGCCGTACAGCTCGTGGACGGGGATGTGCACCGAGCCGTCGACGAACCCGTCGGCCCGCTCGGAAGCGCGGCGCACATCCAGCACCACCACCTGCTCGCCCCTCTCGCGGGCCTCGGCGAGATCGGCGAAGCGGGCGCGACGGAACGTCGCCACCCGCTCGCCTTCGCGGACCCAGGTGTGTGCCTCTCCGGTGGCGGCGGCGGCCGGACGGTCGATGCCCACGCGGGCCAGCTCCCGCTGCGCCGCGGTGATCCCCTCCGGTGTGGAGGCCAGCAGGGTGACGGGCTTGCCCCAGGGGATCAGCCACGCCAGGTAGGTGGCCAGTTTGCCGTCGCCCTCGAAGTTGAACGAGCCGGCCACGTGGCCCTCGGCGAAGGCGACGCGGTTGCGCAGGTCCACCACCCACTCTCCGGCCGCCAGCCGGGAGGCGATCTCCTCGGCGTCGGCCGACCGCGGCGGGGTGAGGTCGACGGGCGCGGGACCGGAGGCGTTGGCCGGGCCCATGTGCGCGTAGTACGCGGGCACGTCGTCCAGGCCGGCGAGCATCTCCGCGACGAAGGTGTCGACGTCCGTGGTGAGGGCGTCGTTGTTCTTGCGCTCCGCGCCGATCGTCGTCGCGTCTCCCTCGGCCTGTGAAGAGGAGCAGAAGCTGCCGAAGCCGTGCGTGGGCAGCACCCGCACGTCGTCGTCGAGGGTGTCGGCCAGTCGATGGGCGGAGGCGTGCTGGGCGCGGGCCAGCCGCTCGGTCAGCCGCGGCTCCACCAGGTCCGGCCGCCCGACGCTGCCGATCAGCAGTGATCCGCCGGTGAAGGCCGCCACGGGCCTCCTGTCCGCCTCCAGGACATAGGACGTGTGGTGCGGCGTGTGGCCAGGAGTGGCCATGGCGCGCAGGAGCAGACCCTCGTCCACCGCGATCGAGTCGCCGTCGGCGACGGGTGTGCGGTCGAAGGACACCGAGGCCCCGGCCGGCACCAGGTAGCGGGCCCCGGTCGTGCGGGCCAGCTCCAGGCCGCCGGTGATGTAGTCGTTGTGCACATGGGTCTCGGCCACGTACGCGATGCGTACCCCGCGGCGGGCGGCTGCCGCGATGACCTGATCGATGTCGCGCGGGGGATCCACCACGACTGCGGCCTCGGGGCCTCCGGCCAGGTAGCTGCGGTTGCCCAGGCCTTCGATTTCCAGGGTGTCGACGAAGAACACGGCTACGACTCCTCTAGGACGGTGTACCCCGGGGGGTATCTGTTCTTCACCGTAACAGAAATACCCCAGGGGGTATTTCGGAAGGGCGGCGCTCGTCGGTGGCCTCGCGATGCCAAGGGGGTTGACACGTAGGGCGGCACTGGTGGACGACGAGTGAGCCGGCGACGCCGCGCTCGCGTCAGTGGCCTGCGATTACGTCCGGACGGGGGGAAGAAGGAGCCGCGCCGACCAGCGTCAGCCAGCGGAGCAGCCCGACGGGGTCGGCGGCCCCGCACTGGAAGCCGACATGCCCGTCCGGACGGACCGCGACCAGACCTCGGCCCGGACTGTTCGCCAGTCGAAGGACGGTGACCTGGGCGCCGGTCGCCGCCTGCGGCGGGGGATCGGCGTCGCGCTGCACGAGCAGGTGCACACCCGGGCCGGCCAGCAGCTGGTGCAGCCGCTGCGGGTCCCCTCCGATGCTGACGGTCGCGTCCGGCAGACGGTCGCCCGGGCGGGGAGCGCCCCGCAAGGGAGGTGATCCCTGCACGGACAGGGGGCTGTGCCGGTAGTTCACCCGCAGCTGGGAGACGACACGGACGGCCTCGGCGACCAGCCGACGCCGCTCCAGCAGGGCGGGCACGAACGGGGCCGCGCGCGGGGCGGCCACCCCGCGCAGCCAGGAGGGGATCCGCCCGGTCGACGCCTCCGCCCAGAACGCCGTGTGCGTGAGGAGGAGCCGGCGGTGGGCAGCCGGCCTGCGTTCCCCTTCGTAGGAGTCCAACAGCGCATCGTCACCAGGCCCGACCGGGGACCCGACCCCGGCACGTCCTGCCGCGAAGGCGAGTTTCCAGCCGAGGTTCACCGCGTCCTGGATGCCGGCGTTCATGCCCTGGCCGGTGGCTGGTGAGTAGTTGTGTGCCGCGTCCCCGGCGAGGAAGAGCCGTCCCCGGCGGAACCGCCGAGCGAGGCCGCAGCGCAGCGGCACCCGCGCGGACCACGCCAGGCGCTCGATCAGCGTCTGCGCCCCCGCGTCGTCCAGCAACCGCTGGAGCTCGGCCTGCGGGACGGCGGGGCCGGGTTGGCCGAAGTCCCGCCCGGCTCCGCCGTCGGCCGCCCGTGTGGCCAGCAGCCGCCAGGCGGCCTGCTCTCCGAGCGGGAAGAGGAACACGAGTCCGTCGCGCCCGGCGAACACCTGAGCACCGGAAGGACCGGGATGACTTGAGGCACTCGCCAGGTCGAGGTCGGCGAGGATCACCTCCACGGCGTACGGCCTGCTGTGCCACCCGATACCGGCGCAGGCACGCACGGTACTGGCCGGGCCGTCGCAGCCCGCGACGAAGAGGCAATGGATCTCGTCCGTGCCGTGCGGGGATCGCAGGACGGCCGACGCGTTCCGGCCGCCGTCGCGGGCGGCGAGCAGCTCGGTCCCCCGCTCCACGCGCACCCCGCGCTCGGCGAGTGCCCGCGTCAGCACGTCTTCGACATCCGTCTGCCGCACGAGGGACAGATGCGGGAACGCCGTCTCGGGCAGTGCGAAGCCGGCCAGCCTGGACTCGACTGCGCGGGAGCCGAGCCGGAGAACAGGCGCCGGGGCGGTGTCCGACCGTTCCAGCACGGCGTCGGTGACCCCGAGCGGGCGCAGCACCTCCAGGGTGCGTGGATGCAGGATGAGGGCCCGGGAGGGCCGGAAGGGATCCGGCCGCCGCTCCACGATTCGGACCCGTGCCCCGTGGTCGTGGGCCTCCAGCGCCAGGGCGAGGCCGGTCGGACCGGCCCCGACGACCAGGATGTCCACCGTCATTGCCCCGTTCCGGCAGTCACGCGCCACCAATCCGGGGCGTCGTCCCGCGCCGCGCCCTCGACCAGTCCGGGGTCCGCGAGGACGTCGTCGCGGCGCAGCCCGGGCAGCACGGTGAAGCTGATGGATCCGGGCACACAGACCAGGGCCAGTACCCGCCACAGAGAACGGGCGTAGTGCTCGGCGCGCTGCGGGTCGTCCCACTCGTACAGGCCGCGGTATCGGCCGTCCTCGTCGTGGGCCAGCCACAATTTCGAGGCGAAGCCGGGGAAACCGACGAAAAGCGGAGTGTTCAGCAGGCTCTCCGCCCGGAACAGCGCGTGCCCGGGACCGTGGACCAGGCGCAGCCGGAAAACGACCACCAGCGTGCACGGATGCTGCGCCAGTCCGCTGCCGAGGCGGGTCTCCCGGTACACCCGGGCCGACGTGCCGTCGGCGAAGCGGATGCGCGTTCCCACCCGTTCTCTCGGCAGGTGGACCCGGCGCCGGGCGAGCAGCGCCCAGGAAGAGAGGACACATGCCGCCACGGCCCGCCAGGCCTCAACGGGGGCGAGCGGCGTCTGTTCGCTCATGATGGTCTCCTTACTCTGCCGGCGCTCGCGGCCACCGGTGACCCCTGAGATACCGGGCCGTGGCCGGGATCAGTCATGAGGGACGACGGCGACCGGGCAACGTCCGTGATGGACGGCCGTCTGCACGAGGGGAAGGAGCTCTCGGCGGGTTCCAGTCCACGGGAGCCGGGCACGAGCATCTCGGACTCCGAGGCCGCCTGGAGCAGGGCGTTCTCGGCGTCGTCGGCGGCCCAGCGGGCCGCGGCGAGACTTTCCGGTGAGCCGTCGAGGCCCACGGCGACGACTTGTGGCATGGCGGCGGCCTCCGTCCCGGAAGAAGCTGGAGATATGGCGGGCGGTCAACGAGCTGAAGGGCGAACGGTCAAAACCTCATGGCACGCCGACCGTGGTGTGCTCTCTCCTTCGAGGATCGCCCCGACACCCGCCACCGCGCATGCGGGCCGAGCGGCTCGTTCCGGGGCCGTCGGCGGGGACGGAAGTCCGGTCACGCCGGGACCTTCGGCCCTGTGACCAAGACCGTCGCCGTTCGATGGTGGGACCAGTGGTGGAGAACGGAACAGCGACCTGCCGGAGGTCGGCTCATGAGCGCGCGAGGTTCGCCGTACCCATCGGGTCCGCCGCCGCCCTGCAAGCACCACGTGGCGGCGGGGTCGAACCCGCTGAGGCGTCGGTCCGACTGGTTCGAATCCTGGTTCCAGCGCTTCCTGATGCTCATCCTCGTCGTCGGTGTGCCACTGACCGCGGTCGGCGCGGGACTAGCCACCTACGAGTCCACGATGCGCACCGTGCACGCCCAGACAGCGCAGTGACACGAGGTCACCGCCCGGCTGACCTCAGGCGTCGCGGGCGACAGTGGAGCGGCCAGGCAGCCGGCGCAGGTCCGCTGGACGGAGCGGAACGGCACCATCGCCGTCGTCTTCGACGACCTGATGCGCGGCGAGTTCCACCTCACCCCGGCCGGTCCCGGCATCGGACGGTGGCGTGGCTTTGTGGGCGCCGCCGCCTGCACCGGCGCTACGAGCGCAAGGCCGCTCCGGCTCCATCTCTTCGAGGAGGAGGAGGGAACGACCAAGGCACACGCCGTGCTGCCGGAGGTCCTCGGCATCCAGTTCTGGGGAGAAACAGCTGTTCCCTGACACCCAGGATGGGCCGGACGGTCCAAAAGCAGGACCTGTCGACCCCTGCGCCCGTGCCCGTGGCGGCGTCACCCTGGATATGGGAAGCGACACGGCTTCCGGGCGTGCAGGGCATGGAACAACCCCTCGTCCCCACGCACGAGATGACCAGGAGGTGCCGGTCATGGCCAAGTCGGTTGTCGCCGGTGTGGACGGTTCTCCCGAGGGTTTCGCAGCGTCCGATTGGGCGGCCAGGGAAGCGCTTCGCCGAGGACTGCCGCTCCGGCTCGTGCACGCCTGGGAGGGCGGTCTGCCGGCGAGTGTCGCCCCCGACGTGGTGCTGCCGGAGCTGAGGGCCCCGCAATATCACGCCCACCATGTGCTGCACAGCGCCCTCGACCGGCTGGTCGAGCGTTACCCGCAGCTGTCCATCACCGCGGAACAGGTGTGCATGCCACCTGTCTCCACTCTGCTCGCCGAGTCCGAGAGTGCCGACCTTCTCGTCATCGGCAGCCAAGGCCCCAGTGTCCTGGGCGGATTCGTGTCCGGGTCGGTTGCCATGGCCACCGTCGCCCGTCTGGAGCATCCTGTCGTCCTGGTACGGGCGGATGAGACGGCCGAGACGGAGCACCTGCCGGCAGCCGAGGGGAAGCCCTCGTTCCGCCCGCCTTGCCGCGATGTGGCGGTAGCCGTCGACGTCGACGAACCGTCCGACGAAGTCCTGGACTTCGCCTTCCACGCCGCCGAGCTGCGCCGTGCACAGCTGCGCGCGGTACACGCCTGGCGGGTGCCCTTCTCCCACGGCTTTGCCGACGCCGAGGCGCGTGCCCGGCGCAGGGCGGAGGCAGAGCACGAGCTGGCGGAGCTGCTCGCACCATGGCGCGAGAAGTACCCCACCGCCGTTGTGAAGGAAGAGCTTCACGAGGGATGGCCGACGCACGTCCTCGTCCGGGCAGCCGCCGGTGCGGGGCTGCTCGTCGTGGGCAGCCGCAGGCGCCGTGCCGTGGTCGGCCCGCACGCCGGGCCGGTCGCGCACGCTCTGATCCACCACATGCCCTGCCCGGTCGCGCTGGTGCCGCACGACTGGTGCTGTTCGACAAGTTCGTCGTCGACAGCGGAAGCAGGAGACGCCCGCTGCCACAGAGGCCGAGTGTCAGCCGCTCAGCGTTCCCTCGTTCGCGCAGACAACGGTCCACCGGTGGGTGTGCGCGTTGTGCAGCCACAATCGCGGGCCCATACCGCCACTATGACGCCTGTTCGGACCGCGGCGACTGCTACCCAACGGTAGGCCGATGCCGTCGAGCGTGAGGTGGCCGTTTCCTCTTTGCCCTCCGGGTTCACCCTGGCGCCACATCGACCGCCTGTCCGCTGATACTGATGCCCTCCGGTGAGGCTGAGCACGATAGGTGTCGTATTTGCAGGACAACTGTCGTCATCCGCGTGCGGCCTCCTGGTGCAGGCGCTTGGGGGCCAGCCTCCGCGGGTCGCCGAGAAGCGGCGTTGTCGGTGGGCTCTGCCAGGGTGTGCGTCGTGGATGAATTGGTGGAGCGTGTCGACGGTCAAGATCACGTGCTGGGGGTGGTCAGCCGTCGGGAGGCCATCCGGGAGGGTTGGCTGCATCGGGTCGCCGTGACGGTGTGTCGTGATGATCGTGGCCGGATCCTCGTCCACCGGCGGTCGGAGCAGATGTCGCGCTTCTCCGGACTCTATGAGGTCGAGGTCGGTGGCGCCGCAAATGTCGGCGAGTCCTATGAACAGGCCGCCGCGCGGGAACTGGCCGAAGAGCTGGGCATTCGTGCGCTGCCGCGCCTGCTGTTCACGTTCATCAACCGCAGCGGTTTGAGCCCTCACTGGCTTGGCGTGCACGAAGCCGTGGTGCCGGACGCCGTGGTCCCCGATCCCGATGAGGTCGCCTGGCATGGCTGGCTGACCGAGCCGGAACTCGGCTCGGCTTTGCTGGAGTGGCGCTTCACCCCCGACAGCCACGAAGCTTTCAGCCGGTATCTCGCGTTCCGGAGCGCGCAGTCCTGACCTCTCCCGCCTCTCGGGCTGGGATGCCTGCTTGCGGCCAACGCGCCTTGTGAGAGCGGCTGATCGCCATGGCCGAACTCCCGGCGATCGCCGGCGCAGACCGCGCGACCGAACACTGCTACTTCGACGACTTCGCCCTCGCCGACTCCCCGCCGCGCTCGCCACGGCCCGTCAGGACACCGTCACGGCGGCCATGGCACCGCTGGCCGAGATGTTCGCCGACGCCGGCGGTATGGTCCAGCTGAGCCGTGAGCAGGCTCGCGGCCCGGCCGGCGACTTCGAGATCATCGAGTACATCCTGCGTGCTCAGCCCGGAGGCGTGCCCGGCACCTGGGGCCACCACTTCGACGACTACCTCCTGCACGCTCCCATCACCGACCAGCACCGCAACAAGATCGCCCACCAGGCCGCGCTCATCGAGTCCGCACTCGGGAGCGACCCGGCGGACGTCCCGAGCACGGCCCCCGCGCGCCACCGGCCGCCGCATCCTGCTGATCGCGTCCGGAGGCGCCGCCGACCTGCGCCGGGTCGACCCGGCTCTCCTGCACCCCGCCGACCGCCTGGTCCTCAACGACGTCGACCCCGACGCCCTCCAGCACGCCCTCACACACCTGCCGCCCGCGACCCGCGTCCAGACCGCCGCGGCCCCCGGCAACGTCCTGCGCACCGCCGCCCACCTGGCTGCCGACCACGGCCCCTTCGATCTGGTCCTGGCCGGAGGCCTCTTCGACTACCTCGAACGCTTCGCCCGAGCCCTGATCCGCACCACCCTGTCCCGCCTGTGCCGCCCCGGAGGCACGTTCTACTTCTCCAACATCGCGACCCCGAACCCGTACGCCGCCCTGATGACCCACATCGGCCGCTGGAACCTCGTCGAACGCACCCCGCCGACATCGAGGCCGACGTTCGCGCCGCCGCGCCGCCGGGAACCGTCGCCGGACTGGACATCACTGCCGATGCCACTGGCCTGGCGCTGTTCGCGACGGTGCGGCGCGCGGACGAGCCGGGGTGATCCCGGCAGTCGGCTTGGTGTTCGTCGCCGACGCAGCCTCGATCGTCAGTCGAGGCCTTCGATGATGCGGAAGTCGCGCTCGAAGCCGTCGGGGAGTTCGGCCAGCGCCTTCTGGTAGGCCGCACTCTCGTATGCGGCGACCGCCTGTTCGAAGCTGTCGAACTCGATCAGGACAACGCGCTCGGCGATTCCGGCTTCGTGTGCGACGACCCGGCTGCCGATGCTGGCGAGCACCCGCCCGCCTGCGGCCTTGACGGCCAGACCGGCCAGTTCGTTGTAGGCAGCAAGCCTCTCAGGGTCTGTGATGGTGGGGTAGACGCTGACCCAGTAGCCCTTGGCCACAGTTACCTCCTGTGTTCGGAATTGATGCTCAGAAGCTTGCTCAGATCCATGGCCGGCGCGCTGTAGGTCAGCGAGCCGACGGAGACGGCGTCGAAGTCGGACGGCTTCGATCAACCGGCTGGGGCTGCGGTCGGAGCCGGGCGAGTCGATGACCGGCCTCGCCGGAAGGGCGGCGGCCTGAACTGGAACGAAGATGAGCCGACAAGTAGGGAGGAGTCGCACCAGTACGGCGTGATCGGCCATCAACCCTGAGCCCCTGCCACAGATGCCGCCAGAACTGGCCGGGCTCTCACCGGAGCAGTTGGACCTGCTGGGCACCGGCACCCTCGCCTTGAGCGCGCGGGCCTCATCGCATGACCCTGCGCACGATCGCTGCCTGGCCGCCGACTCGGATCCGGTGTCCCGTGCGGTCGCGGTGGACGGTCGCTGTGATGGTGGACGGGCTGCCGAGGTGGTCACCCATGTCGACAGCGAGGCGGTGTGTGCCGAACTCGGCAGCATGCGCTGCCAGGCAGGCCGTGCTGTTGGCGTTGGCGATGTCCTCGGGGACGCCGATCGACGGGGCGAACATCCGGGCTGCTGCTCGGCCGTGTCGGTCCGGGGGCGAGTAGGCGTAGCAGCCCAGCAGACCGTAGCGGTCACAGGCTGCGCGTAACAGGGTTGATTCCGGCGTGAGTTCGGCCAGTGCGGCGCGGGATCGGATGGGCAGCAGAAGCCTCGGCCGCCCGTTCGACGCCACGCAGGCGTCGCCGACGACCGCGTCCTCCGTCAGTCCGAGGCCGCCTGCGACTGCCCTCAGTTCGGGTCCACCGGCGCTACGCAGGGTGACCGGGCCCGGGTCGAACGACGCCGTCAGGCCGTCATCGTTTCGGCTTGCCCGACCGTCGAAGCTGCGGTGGGCCGTACGCAGGGCGGCGCGGTAGTCGTGGTCGCCGCCTTCCCGTTCGGCGAGCACGGCGAGGGCGGCGACGGTGCCGTGGCCGCAGGCGGGCAGTTCGCCCTGGGCTGTGAAGAACCGCACTGTGTACGCGGGCTGACGACGCTCGATTCCGGTCGCGCGGAGGAAGACGGCGTGCGATGTTCCCAACGCCGTGGGAATGCGGCATCGCTCCTCGTCGGTGAACGGCGCATCATCCAGAACGGCGGTCGGGCTGCCACCCGCGCCGTCTCGCTGACACGCGAGGACGACCGCTACCTCGGACATGGCACCGGGCCGGTGGTCAGCAGCATGGTCAGGTCCAGTGCGGGCGCGCTGTGCGTCAACGCCCCGACCGAGATGAGGTCGACGCCCGTCCCGGCGATGGCGGGAACTGTGTCCAGGCGGATGGTGCCCGAGGCCTCCAGCAGGATCCGGGAAGCGTCGGCCCGCCCGGCCCGGACCTTCACGACCTGCTCGATGTCGGCCACCGGCATGTTGTCGAGCATGATCCAGCGGGCTCCGGCGTCGAGGGCCTCGACGGCCTGGGTGACGGTCTGCACCTCGACATCGCTCTCCACGGTCTGCCCGGTGCGCGCCATCCCGCGCCTGACCGCCTCGATCGCGGCGGTCACCGCGCCCGCCGCGGCGATGTGGTTCTCCTTGAGCAGGACCATCGCCGCGAGATCGAGGCGGTGGTTGTGGCCGCCGCCGGCGGTGACCGCGTACTTGTCCAGGGCGCGCAGGCCCGGCGCCGTCTTGCGCGTGTCCAGGATGCGCGCCCTGGTCCCTGCCACAGCTTGGACGTAGCGGCCGGTCAGCGTCGCGATGCCGCACATGCGCTGCAGGAAGTTCAGCGCCGTACGCTCCCCGGTGATCAGGCTGCGCGCCGAACCGGACAGGTGCACCAGGACTTGGCCGTCGGCCAGTCGGGCGCCGTCGGCGACGGCCGGCTCGACCTTGACCTCGGGGTCGACCTGCGCGAAGACCTCGGCGACCACGGGGAGGCCGGCGGCGATGCCGCTTTGCCGGGTGCGGATCTCGGCCGTGGCCGCCAGGTCCTCGGGAACGCTCCACTCGGTGGTGATGTCCTTCCCTGACGCGTCCTCGGCCAGGGCGGCAGCGGCGGCGGCCCGTGCTGCCGCCGAGGGAAACTCGGTCGTGGTCATCTGGTCTCCAGCTCTGAGTGGACGTTGGCTTGGTGGCGGCAACCGCTGACGAGGCAGCACTGAAGTTCCGCTGGGCCGATTTGCAGGACCTGGTGGATCCTGTACTCGATCTCCCGCGTGCCGGTCACCCGTCCCCCCGCCACGAACGGGTTCCGGGTGAGCCGTCCGTGCGACTCGGCGCCGACGTCGAACTCGGGGCACCTTGCGCATGTACCGGTCCTCCCGGCCGGTCTCGCCTCCGTCGACCCGGGCTTTCAGGAACGCCCCTCACCCAGGTCGTCAGGGCAGGTGCCACAACAGCTCCTCCGTTTCGATTTCCGAAGCGGTCACCGATGCTAGCGTGTCGGAATTCGAAGCATCAACCCTGGAGAGCTGGACATCCCGACATGGCAACACCCAGACCTGGCAGTCCTGTTCGCGGCTCGACCACCGGCCGCCCCCTCATGGCCGCACTCGATCTGTTCGGGCGGCGGTGGAGTCTGCGCATCCTGTGGGAGCTTCGCGCGGGTCCGCTTGGATTCCGCCCCTTGCAGAAGCGGTGCGACGACATGTCCTCCAGCGTGATGCGGCAGCGCCTGACCGAACTGCTGGATGCCCAGGTGATTCACCAACTACCGGACAGCCGCTACGAGCTCACCCCGCTGGGACAGGAGGCGCGCCACGCCCTGAACCCCCTCGCCCGCTGGGCGGAACGCTGGGCGGCCACGATCGACCCGCAAGGGGCGGACCACATCGACGACCAGTCCGCCAGCCGCGTCTCACATCCGGACACCGTGGGCGACGGGGCGCCGGAGAGGGGCTCCGCGGACTGACGCCCCGCCTCGGATCGGAGGCGGGGCGGGACCGCCGGGTCACGAGGTTGCCGTGGCTCGGCCGAGCGCCGGGGGCAGGCGCGAAACCTCCGCCAATCCTTCTGCTTCGGATTTCAAAGCGGTGGTGTCCAGCCTGCGACAGTGCTTCGATATTCGACCCTTGTCGCGGTGGTGCGTGCGCTCCTTCAGCCGTTCCAGGAAGGCCCGTCCGGCCCGCCGACCGCCCTCGGTTTCGGTGAAGAAGAGGGAGAGCTTGGGATCCTGGCGTGTCAGGGCGCCCTTGAGCGTGGCCTGGAGGGTGAGCGCCGGGACCTTGTCGATGCCGGTGCCCCCGGCGGGGCCTGTGCCCGCCAGGATGACCTTGCGGATGAGGTGAGGTTCTTGTTCCGCGATGACCTGTGCGATGAAGCCGCCCATCGACAGGCCGAGCAGATCGACCTGGTCGAACCCGAGGGCTCGGATGAACAGCACCGCGTCGCGGGCCATCACCTCGATCGTGTCCGGCGTGGAGCCGCTCGATCCGCCCACCCCGCGGTTGTCGAAGGCGATGACCCGGCGTCGTGCGGCGAGTCCGTCGACGACGCGCGGGTCCCAGTTGTCCAGGACCCCGGCCAGGTGAATCAGGAGGATCAGCGGTACGCCGTCCTCAGGGCCGAGTTCCCGGCTACCGCGAGCTTGGTCCCCGGTCCGGCGTCCCGGTGGTCTTCCTCACCCACCTCGCCGCGGTTCTCGACAACTGGGACCCCCGGGTCGTCGACGGCATCGCCGCCAAGCGTCATGTCGTCACCTTCGACAACAGGGGTGTCGGTGCTTCCAGCGGTTCGACGCCGCGCACCATCCAGGCGATGGCGAAGGACGCCGTCATGTTCATCCGGGCACTCGGGCTCGAGTACGTCGATCTCCACGGCTTCTCGATGGGCGGCATGATCGCCCAGGTGATCGCGCAGACCGATCCGGACCTCGTCCGCAAGCTGATCCTCACGGGTACCGGTCCGGCGGGGGGCGAGGGCATTAAGGACGTGACCCGGTTGTCCCATCTCGACACCGTTCGGGGGCTGCTCACCCTTCAGGACCCGAAGCAGTTCCTCTTCTTCACCCGTACCGCCAATGGGCGTCGGGCCGGGAAGGCGTTCCTGGCCCGCCTGAAGGAGCGCCCCAGGGCAGGGACAAGGCGATCTCTCTCACGTCGTACGGCGCTCAGCTCAAGGCCATTCACTGTTGGGGGCTGGAGCGGCCCCACGACCTCTCGGTCATCCACCAGCCGGTGCTCGTCGCAAACGGCGAGAGCGACAGGATGGTTCCGACCCAGAACTCGGTCGACCTGGCGCGGCGAGTGCCGAACGGCGAGTTGGTCCTCTACCCCGACGCCGGCCATGGCGGCATCTTCCAGTTCCACGGGCAGTTCGTGGAGACGGCTCTCGAGTTCCTCGAGCGGTAAAAGGCGTGCGGTGCGGTCGTAGTCTGGGCCGCGGTTGGTGCCTCAGGGCCGTGGCGCCCTTTGGGTGAGCGGCTCGAGGCACCCGTTCACTGACGCGACCTCGCCTTCCGCCTCACCCCATGAACGCGAGAGCGTTCTCGATCCCCAGCTCAAGGACCTCATCGGCGTGCTTCTGGTCGGACAAGGCGCGGGAGAGTTGCAACGTCCCCACCAGCATGGTGAAGAGCCCGATGGCCTTGGCCTGAGCGGACCGCGGGTCCTCGGGTGTCAGGCGGGCGGAGATCTCCTCCAGGATGGCCCGCGCGCCGTCGCTGTAGGCCTGCCTGGTCCCGTCCTCGCAGCGGCCGATCTCGTCGAGAAGGGCGGCGGAGGGGCATCCGACGCCGGGGTTGTCCCGGTGCTCGGGGGACAGGTACTCGCGAATGAGGTCCTCGAGTCCCGGGCGGCCGGGTCGCAGGGTGCCGTACCTCGCGACCTGCGTGTGCAGTTCCTCGGCCACGACATGGGCGACGAGGTCGTCCTTGGGGTGAAGTGGGCGTAGAAGGCTCCGTTGGTGAGCCCCGCGTCCGCCATCAGCGTGGAGATGCCCGAGCCGTCGATGCCGTCCTGCTTGAACCGGTGGCCGGCCTTCTCGATGATGCGTCGCCGCGTCACCTGCTTGTGCTCCTTGGCGTAGCGCACCACGAGCTTCCTCCGTTCGCTCCGTAAGGCCCATGCTTCGCATTCAAGGGGTAATCCATGGCCTGACGCGCGTAATATCATGACCGGCGTGCCCATGTCCGGCGTCCGCATGACCGGCGTGCTCACGACCGGATGCGGGCACCGGGTCCGAGTCGGGCGGTGACTTCCCCGGGGGTGAGGGTGGAGTGCTCTGCGGAACACTCGACGATGACGCGGACCGGGGCGTCGCAGTCGGTGTGACGGATGTCCAGTACGGGCCCCTCGGGGCCGAGGGCGTACGCCTCGCCCCACTGGCTCAGCGCCATCAGGACAGGCCACAGATCCCAGCCCTTGCGGGTCAGGCGGTACTCGTTGCGGGAGCGGCTGCCCGGCTCCCGGTAGGGGATGGTCTTCAGGACGCCGGCCGCGATCAGCTTCCGGAGGCGGTCGCTGAGGACGGCTTCCGACAGGCCGATGTGGCGGTGGAAGTCGTCGAAGCGGCGGACTCCGTTGACGGCGTCACGCAGGATCAGCAGCGTCCATTTCTCACCCACCACGTCCAGCGTGCGCTGGATGGGGCAGTTCTCCGTGCTCGCCTCAAGCCACTCCATCCCGCCATCGTAAGGGCCTGGCTTCGCCATTGACAGTCAGGTGAGCGGGAAGCTAGCTTCACCTTCAAAAGTCAGATGGAAGGTGCCCGGTCGTGGGACGAACGCGTACGTATCAATGGGAAGATCCCGCGATCCTGGCGGAAGCCGCCGGACGCATGGCCGGCATCGACTTCCTGCGTGAGTTGCAGGCGGGGCGACTGCCGGGGCCGCCCATCAACTACTCCATCGACTTCACCCTGGACGAGGTGGAGCCCGGCAGGGCGGTCTTCTCCCTGACACCGGGTGAGGAGCACTACAACCCGATCGGCAGCGTGCATGGTGGCATCTTCGCCACCCTGCTCGATTCGGCGGCTGGTTGCGCAGTCCAGTCGACCCTTCCGCAGGGCGTGGCGTACACCTCGCTCGACCTGACGGTGAAGTTCCTGCGACGGATCACCGTGGACACGGGTACGGTACGCGCCATCGGCACGGTGGTCAGCAAGGGCCGTCAAACCGCCCTGGCCCAGGCACAGTTGGTCGACGGCACGGACCGTCTGCTCGCCCACGCCACCAGCAGTTGCATGCTCTTCCCGGTGCCTCCCTCGCAGAGGTGAGCCTCGGCGGCGACCGGTATCGGTCCGGGCCGTGATGCCGGACTCCCTCGATCTCGGCGGAGAACGCCGGAGTGCGAGGTGAAACGACTGCGGCGCACGTCGGTGGCAGCCCGTTGACTCCTCGGGTCGCCGGCCGCCGTGCGCCGCAGTCGTGCCCAGGCGCCCGAAGGAGATGATTCCTTCGGGCGCCGTGCTCTTCGTCAGGCGGCGTGGGTGGGGTAGTCGGTGTAGCCGGCCGCGCCGCCGCCGTAGAAGGTGGCGGGGTCGGGGGTGTTCAGGGGGGCGCCGGAGCGTACGCGCTCGACGAGGTCGGGATTGGCGAGGGCCATGGTGCCGACGGTGACGACGTCGGCCAGACCGTCTTCCACGTCCTTGGCGCGGGTGGCGATGTCGGCACCGGCCCGGTTGAGGATCAGGGAGGTGGGCCACAGCTTGCGGAGGGTGAAGAGGAGTTCCTCGTCGCCGCCGTGACCGATGTGCAGGTAGGCGAGGTTGAGGGGGGCGAGGGCGCGAAGCAGGTGCGGGTAGAGCTCGTGCGGGTCGCTCTCCGCGAGGTCGTTGAGCTTGAAGGGGTTGCCGGGAGAGATCCGGATGCCGGTGCGGCCGGCGCCGATCTCGTCGGCCACGGCCGTGGCGACCTCCACCGCGAAACGGATGCGGTTGTCGAGGGAGCCCCCGTACTGGTCGGTGCGCTGGTTGGCGCTGGGGAAGAGGAACTGGTTGACCAGGTAGCCGTTGGCCCCGTGGATCTCGACGCCGTCGGCGCCGGCCGCGATGGCGGCCGCGGCGGCGCGCCGGAAGTCGTCGACCGTCGCGGCGACCTCCTCGGTGGACAGCGCGCGCGGCTCCGGCATCTCCTGGAGCCCGGACGGGGTGAACGTCTGGCCGGCCGGCTTGATCGCGGAGGGGGCCACCGGCTGCCGGTGGTGGGGGGTGTTGTCCGGGTGGGAGATGCGCCCGGCGTGCATCAGCTGGATGACGATGCGTCCGTCGGCCTTGTGTACGGCGTCGGTGACCTTGCGCCAGCCGGCGATGTGTTCCTCGGTGTAGATGCCCGGGGTCACCGGGTAGCCCTGGCCGTCGGCGGAGGGCTGGGTGCCCTCGGTGATGATGAGCGCGTGCGAGGCGCGCTGGGCGTAGTACTCGGCGTTCAGCTCGGTCGGCACGCCGTCCGGGGTGGCCCTGCTGCGGGTCAGGGGGGCCATGGCCAGCCGGTGCGGCAGGGAGATCTCTCCGACGGTGGTCGGGTTCCACAAGGCGTTGAGCATGGAGGATTCCTCAGGTGATGGGTGATGGTTCGAAAGGGGCGGGGGCGGACACCGCGTGGACGTGGGCACCGGGCTCTTCTGCTCCTGGGCCCGAAGACGCACCCGCCCTGCGCCCGCCGACTGAGTCGGGGTGGGCACCGGCCTATCAAATTACGATCGTAATGCTATGCGGTCGAGTGGGCTGTGGCAAGTGGGTCCCGGCATGGGGCACGAAGCCGCGCGGCGCAGCTCGCGCAAGAACCTCACGCCAGAGCGGATGAGAGTTCCGCAACGGCTGCTGGAATCGCCTGCTCCGCCCAGACGACCTTGCCCTCGCGGTTGTGCCGTGTGCCCCAGTGTTCGGTGGGCTGGACGAGGAGGGGCAGGCCCCGGCCGCTCTCGTCGAAGACCCGGGCGCGGCGCAGGTGCGGGGCGGTGCTGCTGGCGTCGGAGACTTCGCGCGTCAGAGCGGACTGCAGGATCATCCGCAGTTGGATGGGGCTCCTGCCGTAGCGGATGGTGGTCGTCACCAGTTCGCTGACCACGAGTTCGGTGGTGAAGGTCAGTTCTTCCAGTCCGCAGGCGGTCAGTTGATCGGATGCCTGGACGCGGGCCGTGGAGACGACTGCCGGGTCGCGGGGGAGACCCCAGGTCGCGACATGATCGACGTCAAGGCTCCGGTGGGGCAGTCCGCCGGGCGCGACCGCTCACCGTAAGCCAGGGAAGGCGACAGTCGATCACGGGGTGTGACCGGCGCGGCGGAGAACAGGGCGCAGGACCTCGATGACACCGGGGTCGTCCATTGTGGAGGGGATGGGCTCGTCGTGCCCGTCGGCGATGCCGCGCATGGTCTTGCGGAGGATCTTGCCCGAGCGGGTCTTGGGCAGGGCGGCTACTACCGCGACGTCCTTGAGGGAGGCGACGGCGCCGATGCGGTCGCGTACGAGCTGGACGAGTTCGGCCTCGACCTCGCCCGGTTCGCGGTTGCTGCCGGCTTTCAGGACGACGAAGCCGCGCGGTACCTGCCCCTTCAAGGCGTCGGCGACGCCGATGACGGCGCATTCGGCGACGTCGGGATGAGCGGCCAGGGCCTCTTCCATGCTGCCGGTGGACAGGCGGTGTCCGGCGACGTTGATGACGTCGTCGGTGCGGCCCATGACGAAGACGTAGCCGTCGTCGTCGATGTGTCCGCTGTCGCCGGTGAGGTAGTAGCCGGTGTAGGCGGAGAGGTAGGAGGCGACGTACCGGTCGTCGTCCTGCCAGAGCGTGGGCAGTGCGCCGGGCGGCAGCGGGAGCCGCACGACGATCGCGCCGTCGACGCCGGCGGGCGCCGGCTCGCCCGAAGCGTCGAGGACCCGGACGTCCCAGCCCGGCAGCGGGCGGGTGGGAGACCCGGGCTTGAGGGGAGCCGCCTCGATGCCCACCGGGTTGGCGACGATGGGCCAGCCGGTCTCGGTCTGCCACCAGTGGTCGATCACCGGGATGCCCAGCAGATCGCTCGCCCAGTGGTAGGTCTCGGGATCGAGGCGCTCGCCGGCGAGGAAGAGGTGGCGCAGGCCGGTCAGGTCGTAGCCCGCGGTGAGCGTTCCCTTCGGGTCCTGCTTGCGGATGGCCCGGAACGCGGTGGGTGCCGTGAACATGGTCCTGACCCCGTACTCGGCGGCAACGCGCCAGAACTGGCCCGCGTCCGGGGTGCCCACCGGCTTGCCCTCGTACAGCACCGTCGTCGCGCCGGCCAGCAGGGGCGCGTAGACGATGTACGAGTGGCCGACGACCCAGCCGACGTCGGAACCGGTGAACATCGTCTCGCCCGGGCCCACGTCGTAGACGGCGCCCATCGACCAGTGGAGGGCGACCGCGTAGCCGCCGCAGTCACGTACGACTCCCTTGGGCTTTCCGGTCGTTCCGGAGGTGTAGAGGATGTAGAGGGGGTCGGTTGCGGGGACGGGAACGCAGCCGGCCGGCGGCGCGGCAGCCACCAGGTCGGCCCAGTCGAGATCGTGAGGCCCCAACTCGGCCGTCTCCTGCGGGCGTTGCAGAATCACGCTCTTGTCCGGCTTGTGGGCCGCGAGCTCGATCGCCTCGTCGAGCAGGGGCTTGTACGCGATGACACGCTTGCCCTCGATGCCGCAGGAGGCGGAGACGACCACCTTGGGGGCCGCGTCATCGATGCGCAGCGCGAGTTCGCGCGGGGCGAACCCGCCGAAGACGACCGAGTGCACCGCGCCGATACGTGCGCAGGCCAGCATCGCGACAACGGCCTCGGGGACCATCGGCATGTAGATCACCACACGGTCGCCGTGCCCGACACCGAGCCGCGCGAGTGCTCCCGCGAAAGCCGCCACCTCGTCCCTCAGCTGCACATAGGTGTAGGTGCGCCGGGTGTCGGTCACGGGTGAGTCATAGATGAGCGCAGCCTGTGCACCGCGGCCGGCTTCGACGTGCCGGTCGACCGCGTTGAAACAGACATTGAGCCGTCCGTCGGGAAACCAGCGGTGGAAGGGGGCGCCCGAGGAGTCCAGGGCGCGTCGTGGGGTGACATCCCAGTCGATGCCCTCTGCCGCCGTCAGCCAGAAGCTCTCCGGGTCCTCGGTACTGGCGCGGAAGACATCCTCGTACGCTCCCATCGCGCACTCCTTGTGGCATCAAGGGACGGTGGTGTGGCTGTGTGCGGAACCGTGTCGGACACAAGGCACCGCATGCCGACCGACATGGTCGAGCAGGATGCCGACGACTGGCGGACCGGTCACCGGCATCGCGGTGGTGCGGCGGTCCGGCCGAAAGGCCGCTCCGCCCGGTGTGGCTTCAGCTCACGCGCCGAGGTGCTCGCGGAGCCACTGACCCATCTGCTGGATCGCCTCGTCCACCTCGGGTACGCGCCCCGCGCCCAGGACGAACGAGTGCTGTCCCTCGGGCAGGCGGTGGACCTCGGAGGTGACCTTGAAGTCCTCGAGGCGACGGCCCAGTTGGGCGCCGTCGTCGGCGAGGGTCTCGTACTCGCCGTAGAGGACGATCGTGGGAGGCAGGCCGGTCAGATCGGCGTTCACGAGGCTGATCTTCGGATCGGCGAAGTCCACTCCGGGCTCCTGAAGCCAGGCTCCACGGAAGAGCTCGAGAGTGTTCCTGCTGAGCATCTTGTCGTTGTCTTCGTTCTCGTCCACCGACGCGTTCTGGAGGGTGAGGTCGGTCCACGGCGAGACGCTGACGATCGCGCCCGGGGTCGCCTCCCCCTGCGCGAGCAGGCGCAGCGGGAGCATCACCGCGAGGGTGCCGCCGATCGAATGGCCCGTGCTGCCGATGTTCCGCGGCTCATAGCCCTGCGAGAGCAGCCACCGGTACGCCGTCTCGGCGTCGTCGAGCTGCGCCGGGTAAGGGTGTTCGGGCGCCAGGCGGAAGTCCACGACGAGGGAGCGGGCGCCGGCCGCCTTCGCGATATGGCCCGCAGCCTTGCGGTCCGAGTGCATGGAGGCGGTGACCGACCCGCCGAAGTGGAAGTGGAGCAGAGCCCGGTCGGGATCGGCTCCCTCGGGGATGGCCCAGAGGGCGGGGACGCCGCCCGCGTCCACCTCGGCGTACGTGACGCCTTCCGGCTCGGTCGACGCCTTGTGGTTCGAGTCGACGATGTCGCGGACGATGGCCAGGTCGAGGCCCGGCGTCGAGGACTTCGCGCTCACGCTCTCGAGGAACTGGGCGAACTGCCGTGCCTCTGGGCTTGCTCCCATGGTGGTGCTCCTTCGCAGGTTGCTGCCACGCCCATGTCCCGCGTGCAGCCAGGTTGATGTGCTGGCCGTGACGCTACTGGCTGAGTATAGAAAAGTAAACCCAGAAGGATCGGGATCACCTCTGACTGCGGGGCGCGGCGGCGCTGCGCCGCGGCTACCCGGCGCGATCGGCATGTACCTGGGACTGACCGGGCACCGGCTCGACGCGGCCGACGCCCTGTACACGGGGCGGGCCACGCACTTCGTCCCCACGGACAGGTTCGGTGCGGTCGGAGATGCCCTGGCAGACAGCCCCGGCGCCCCGGTGGACGTCGCCCTGAACCGCCTTGCCGACCGTTCCCCGGTGGGGGAGAGCAGGCTGGCGGAGGTGCGCGAGGAGATGGACTGGGCGTTCGGCGCGCCGACCCTCGGCGAGATCGAGAAACGCCTGCGTCACCTCGACACCGCCTGGGCGGCAGGTGCGTTGATCGCCTTGGAGTCCGCCTCGCCGCAGAGCTTGGAGATCACTCACAACCTGCTGGCCCGGGGCAGACAGCAGACGTTGCGCGAGTGCCTTGACACCGAACTCACTCTCACGCGCACGACCATCCGCACGCCGGACTTCCTGGAGGGCGTCCGAGCGGCCTTGGTCGACAAGGACCGCAGTCCCACCTGGGAACGTGAGGCGCAGGGCGGACAGACGCTGCCGGCCTGAGCATGTGCGCCGTGAGCAGGTTCTCAGAGCTGACCGGGGCGAGGCGGAGCTTGCCGAAATCGGCGCGTGGTTCGATCAGATGTAACGCACTTGACCGGGTGTGCGGGGTTAGGGACAGGGGGTGCGGCTGTCCGTTGTCCGCACCGCCGGACTGCCGGACTGCCGGACAGGATGTTCTTGCCGAGTTGCGCGGCGCGGATCGCGGTGACGTGCCCGCGGTTCCGGCGCCGACGGTGACGACGCCGTAGTGCGCGCTCACGAAGTGCCCCCGTTCCGGGGACATGGTCGGCTCGTGGAGCGAGCGGTCATGCGGCGCGGATGTGCGGCGCCAGGGTGGCGTGGATCTGGTCGCGGATGTCGGCGAGCACGGCTTCGTCGCTGCGGTGCAGGCACACCGTGGCGGTGGTGCTGATGTGGATGATCGCGGTGATCACCCGCGCCAGCGTCGCCGCATCGGCGGCATCGATGTACTCGTTGCGGCTGAGCAGGCCGGTGATGCCGTCCTCGAGGCGGCCGGCAAGGGCTAGACCCGCTTGCCGGTAGGGCTCGGCCGGGTCGCCGAAGACGAGTTCGCACAGGTATGTGCGGCCGTTCTCGATGTGCTCCCTCACGCACTCCACTACGGGGCGGATCAGTGCGATGACCGGCTCCAGCGCGCCCTGTCCGACGGCGGCGTTCGCGGCGGCGAGGCCGGAATCGACGGCGGCGGCGAACTTCTCGTTCTGCACCATGATCAGCAACTCGGCCTTCGTGGACGCGTACAGATAGAGCGTCCCGATTGCGACATCGGCCCGGCGGGCGACCTGCTGCGTCGTGACCCTGTCGACGCCGTGTTCGGCGAACAGCTCGCGGGCGGCGGTCATGATGCGCTCGCGCTTGTCCTGTTTGGCCCTCTCGCGGCGCCCGATCGGCATGTGACCGCTTCCCATGGGGACCTCCCTTGACAATATTTCTGAGTGGACTCATAGTTGAGTGTACTCGGATTAGCAGGGTGGGGCGAGGTTGCGAGGCCCCCGGATGTCGCGCCGGGTTTGCTGATCCAGTCTCAGACCTGGATAAATAGGACAATTATTAGGAGTAGCGCCCCATGCGAGCGTTCGTAGTCACCAAGTACAAGGAGCCGCTGCAGGAGGCGGAGGTCCCCGAGCCCACCGTGGGGGAGCACGACGTGCTCGTGCGGGTGGAGGCCGCCGGACTGAACCCGCTGGATGAGAAGATCCGCGCCGGTGAGTTCAAGCAGATCCTGCCCTACAAGCTGCCGCTGATCCTGGGTAACGACGTCGCGGGCACCGTCGTCGGCGTCGGGACGGCAGTTCGCGGCTTCAAGCCCGGAGACGAGGTCTACGCCCGGCCCCACCAGGACCGCATCGGCACGTTCGCCGAGCGCATCGCCATAGCGGAAGGCGACCTGGCGCTCAAGCCCGCTTCCATCAGCATGGAAGAGGCCGGCTCGCTGCCGCTGGCGGCGCTCACGGCGTGGCAGGCGCTGGTGGAGCGCGGGAAGGTGCGGCCCGGGCAGAAGGTTCTCATCCACGCCGGCGCCGGCGGGGTCGGTTCGATCGCGATCCAGCTCGCCGCACACCTCGGGGCGAGCGTCGCCACGACCGCCAGCGGTTCCAACGCGGACTTCGTGCGCGCGCTCGGCGCGGACACGGTGATCGATTACCGCAGCCAGGACTTCGAGCAGCTCCTGACCGGCTACGACCTGGTGCTGGACAGCCTCGGTGGGGAGACTCTCGAGAAGTCACTGCGGGTGCTCAAGCCCGGCGGCAAGGCCATCGGGATCGCCGGTCCCCCGGACCCCGCGTTCGCCCGCGAGGCCGGTCTGAACCCGCTGCTGCGCCTCGCGGTCGCAGGCCTGAGCCGCAAGATCCGCAAGCAGGCCAAGAAGCTCGGCGTGATGTACGAGTTCCTGTTCATGCGCGCCAGTGGCGACCAGCTCCGCCAGATCACCACCCTCGTCGACCAGGGCGCGGTGCGCCCGGTCGTGGGAAAGGTGTTCCCCTTCGACCAGACCCCGCACGCGCTGCAGTCCCTGTCCCAGGGCGGCATCCGCGGCAAGGCCGTCATCGGCAACAGCTGACCGCCGCAACCGCGACGGGCGACACGAAACACACAGCGACACAGAACATGCAAGGAGAATCCGTCATGAGCAGCACCGACACCCCGAACGAAGCCGTCATCACCTCCTACGCGAAGGCCCCGGCCCGCACCGTCAGCGCCGGCGGCGTCACCTACGCCTACCGCGAGCTGGGCCCGAAGGGCGGTATCCCCGTCGTCTTCTTCGTCCACCTCGCCGCGACCCTGGACAACTGGGACCCCCGCATCATCGATCCCATCGCGAAGGGCCGTCACGTCATCGCTTTCGACAACCGCGGTGTCGGGGCATCCACCGGTCAGGTGCCGGACAGTGTCGAGGCGATGGCCGACGACGCCTACACGTTCATCAAGGCGCTCGGGTACGACAAGATCGACGTCTTCTCCTTCTCCCTCGGCGGCATGGTCGCTCAGGCCCTGGTGGTGAAGCACCCCGAGCTCGTCCGCAAGCTGGTCCTCACCGGCACCGGGCCCAAGGGCGGCAAGGACATGGACAAGGTCGCCAGAATCACCTACTGGGACATCCTGCGCGCCACCTTGACCCGTTCGGACCCCAAGGAGTTCCTGTTCTTCAACCGCAATGCCACCGGCAAGGCCGCCGGGCGCGCGTTCGTCAACCGGCTCAAGGAGCGCACTGTCGACCGCGACGCGGAGATCAAGACCAAGGCGTTCCAGACGCAGCTGAAGGCGATCAAGAAGTGGGGGCGCTCCGCCCCCGACGACCTGTCGTCGATCACGCAGCCCACCCTGATCGCCAACGGCGACAACGACCGCATGGTGCCGTCGGTCCTGTCGGAGGACCTGCACCGGCGTATCAAGGGCAGCGAGCTGATCATCTACCCCGACTCCGGGCACGGCGGCATCTTCCAGTACCACCAGGAATTCGCCCCCGTAGCGGTCGATTTCCTGGCCCGATGACCACCACCTGACCAGGAAAAAAGGGCAACACCATGAGCACGTCACCGGCCGCCGCGCCCCTGGAAGTGAAGAAGCCTCTCACCTCCTCGATCCTGCTGTGGGTGCGCACCGACCAGCCCCGCCAGACCGGCATGGACCACTGGAAGGGCCCGCACTCAGGGATCATCTCCGCCACCCCGGGCCTGGAGGAGTACCGGCAGATCCACCTCGCCGAGCACAACACGGGCCTGTGGCCGGCCATCGACGGGGTCCAGACCGAGATCCCCGCCGACCGGAAGATCGACGGCGTCGCGGAAGTCACCTTCCAATCGGTGCTTGCACCCCTGAAAGGGCGTGAGCAGACGAAGCTGGCCTACGCCGACGAGATCAACGTGTTCCGCCGCACCCTGCTCTACGCCGGCCCGCCCAACTCCTCTCGGTGGTACGACGTCGCAGGCCCCGGACAGACGGTCGGTGCCCGCGCGCTGATCTACCTTCGCCGCAGAGACGGGGTCGGCGCCGGCGCCTTCCGGAAGTTCGTCAACGAGCAGCTCGCACCCGCGCTCGCCGGCACCGGAGTGCTGAAGGAGCTGCGCACGCAGACGTTCCTGCCCTGGCTCGAAAAGCTCTGGGACACCCCGGACGTCGCCCACGACAACCCCCGCGACCAGCACTTCCACGCCTCGGTCAGCCTCGGGTTCACCGACACCGCGGCACGGGACGCCTTCTTCACCGGCAACGCGATCGAGGACCTGTCCAGCCGGCTGGCACCGCAAGTCTCCGCGATCCACGCCTACGACGTCACCGCCACCCTCACCTACGTCAAGAACGGCGAGATCCTCCCGCGCTACCAGGAGTGAGCGGCGCGTAGACCGGAAGCGGGACCGCCGGATCTGCTCGGCAAATCCATCCGCCCCGGCTTCCTGGCCCTCCTCGCGCCCCCGTCGCCGTCTGTTACCCCTCACGTATCTGGAGCCAACCATGAGCGAGCAGCAGAGCACCATCCACTACGAGCGCACCTCACCGCAGATCGCGAAGATCACCTTCGCCAACCCGCCCGTCAATCTCATCGCCGGCGAGACAGTCCTGCGCCTCATCGAGATCGTCACCGAACTGGCGACCGACCCGGACATCCAGGTCGTGCTGTTCGACAGCGCCACCCCCGACTTCTTCTACAACCACTTCGACCTGGCCGCCGCCGCCGACTTCCCCGCCCCCGAGGACCCGGACGCGGTGCCGGCATGGACGAATCTGGTCCTGGAACTCTCCAAAGCGCCGTACATCACGATCGCGGCCATCCGTGGACGCACCCGCGGCGGCGGGAACGAGCTCGCCCTCGCCCTCGATCTGCGCTACGCCAGTCGTGAGAAGGCGATCTTCGGACAGCCCGAGGTCGGTAGCGGACTGCTGCCCGGCGGTGGTGGCAGCGAACGCCTGCCCCGGGCCATCGGACGCGACCGCGCCCTGGAAGCCATCCTCACCAGCGACGACTACGACGCCGACACCGCCGAACGCTGGGGCTGGGTCACCCGCGCCCTCCCCGACAGCGAACTCGACGCCTTCGTCGGCACCGTCGCCGCCCGACTCGCCTCCTTCGACCGCACCTCACTCGCCTCGGCCAAAGCCCAGATCAACCGGGCATCCCTGCCCCCGGACGCGGACCTGGTCGCCGCGTACGGCGAGTTCACCCGCTCCCTCACCCTCCCCGGTTTCCTCACCCGGGCCGCAGGCACGCAGGCCGTCGTCGAACAGGCCGGCATCGACTTCGAGTACCGTCTCGGGCACTACATCGGCATCGCCAACCAGCAACGCTGACACCCATCAGAAGACGAGCACGGACGCAGCCGATGCCGCGTCCGTCCTCGTTGCCGCGGGGCCCACCTGATTTCCGACGTCTTCGGCACCGTGGTCGGATCGGGCTGCTGCCGGATCGACCGCCGATGTCATCCACCGCTCGACGGCCGCGACGGTGCACCGCTTCTGGACACCGGCCGTCCAACTGTTCGAACATGGATCACTGGGTCCCGACGTGAAGAGATCACGTCGGGACCGAAGATCAAGCTCAGGTGTCCGTGCTGTGCAGGTCCGGGTAAAGCGCCTCGACCGGGCCGCTCAGAGCCGCCTTGACCCCCTTGGTCAACTCGTCGGCCAGGACCTCGTATTCTCCGGCCTCGACGGCGTCGTAGACCGTCGTCACCAGCTGCGTCGGCAGCATCTTGGGTCCGTCGGCGTGCGCGGCCATACCGGTGTCGACGTAGCCCATGTGCACACCCGTCACGTGGACGCCCATGGGTGCGAACTCGATGCGCAGCGAGTTGGTGGCCGACCACAGTGCGGCCTTGGACGCGCTGTAGGCGCCGCCGAAGGCATACCAGCTGGCAACGGAGTGCACGTCGATGAGGACTGACCCCTTCTTGGCGGCGAGGATCGGTGCGAAGGCGCGGGCGAGGAAGACCGGTCCGAAGAAGTTCGTCTCCATGTTCGCCCGGATGTCGGCCTCGGTGACGTCCAGCAGGCTCGCGCTCGGCGGGATGGCGCCCGCGTTGTTGACGAGCACGGTGACATCCGCCGCTGCGGCGACGGCCGCGTCGATCGACGCGCGGTCGGTGATGTCAAGGGTCAGGGGGACGATGCGGTCATCGTCCCAGGCGCGGGGGGAGCGGGCGGTGGCGTAGACCTTGACGGCGCCGCGAGCCAGGGCGTCCTGGACGAAGTGGGTGCCGATACCGCCATTGGCGCCGGTGACGAGGACGACTGCTCCATCGAGGGAGGGCATGGGTTCCTTCTTTCCCAGGGGGATGTGAAGTACGTGGCTGCGCACGGATGGAGCAACGACTCGCCGCCCCGCGATGGGAGAATGAGCGGAGCCACATTCGAGCTCACATGATATTGAGTAGAATCATAACTGATTACAGTCAGAATCCCTGGAGGACACCGCCATGCCTCTCGGACGGCGCGAGCGGAACAAGCAGGAAAAACTCGACCGCATCGTCGCTGCCGCCAGTGAACTGTTCGCCGAACACGGCGTCGATGAGGTCACGACCCAGCAGATCGCTGACAAGGCCGACATCGGCACCGGGACCCTGTTCCTTTATGCCAAGACCAAGGGCGAACTCCTCCTCCTTGTCCAGAACGCCAAGTACGTCGAAGCACTTGAGCGGGGCCGGGCGGACGCCGAGACCGTCCCAGGCGTGCTGGACGCGGTGCTGGCGATCGTCCGGCCGATCGTCGAGTGCAACCGCATCCAGATCGACAACGGACGCACCTACCTGCGAGAGATGGTCTTCGGCGACCCCGAGGAGCCCCGGCACGGCGCGGCACTCGCCATCGTCGCGCAGACCGAGGAGGCCGTCGCCGCCGTGCTGCGCCGAGACGAGCGGGTCGCAGAGGGCGACGCCGCGACGCTGGCACACATCGTGTCCGCCGTGATGTTCCTCAGCATGGCGGCGAGCGTGAACATCGCCTTGAGCGTCGAGGAGATCGTGCAGGACATCCGGGGGCAGGTTGAGGTCCTGCTGCCTCACTGAAGCGCGGCCCAGCCTCAGGCCCAGGTGACCATCCGGGCAGTCCTCGGCTGCGGCATGGCCCGAATCCCCAAATGACACGTCATCCGGCCGTTGCCACCGCCTGGACCACACCCCGCGCCATCACCCGCCCGACTGGCTCCAAGCCCTGTGGAGTGCTTCAGGAGGTCGAGGTCGAGCGGGACGAACTGGCGATCGCCGAGCGGGTGTTGAACCGCCTGGCCGAGCAGGCCCAGGCCGGCGCCGAGGCGGCCGATTCTGTCGCTCCGGTACCGGTGAAGGTGGCTGGGCGGGCGGTCCTGCTCATCCCGCACCGCAGCGACGCGGCCGACGAGGGCGCGCTGCCCGGCGACTACCGCAAGATCCTGGCGATCGTGCGGGAGGCCGACGGGCCGGTGCAGGTCAGGGCGGTCGGTGAGCGGCTGGGCCTGGATGCCTCGGCGCGCGGCAAGCTGGAGCCTTTGCGGGCGAAGATGACCAAGCTCGCCGACCGCGGCCGGCTGCACAAGCGGCCCGACGGGCGGTTCACCGCACGCTCGTAACTGCGCGGGCAGGCCGTAACGGGCGGGCCCCCGGCGGCAGTTGAGTTTGGTGTGAAGAAAAACAACGGTCTCACCAAGGGCCCTGACGGCCTTGTCTGCACCGCCCGCCTGCCGCTGTCGAGCGCGACCTTGAACCATCTCGCCGGCCTGATGCGCGGCCGCCTGAAGAAGATCGCCTCGCGGTGGCGGGCGCTGCCCGCCGGGAAGATCGCCGGCATCGTGCCGGTGGTGCTGCACTGTGACCAGCGGCCCGGCGATCTGGCCGGCGGGAACGGGGTGCACCGCACCACCGTGAGCCGGTGGGTGGGCGAGGCTGTGGGCCTGCTGGCCGCCCGCGCCCCGCGCCTGGACCGCGCGTTGAAGAAGATCGCCCGAAAGGGCGGCGGGGTGGTCCTGCCGGTGTTCGTACTGAGGCGACTGGGAGCCGGCCTCGTGCTGCTCATGGTGCTGAGCTGGGCTTGCGTCGGTCGGCTGCGGTCAGGCTTCACTCCTTGCCGCCGGCTGGTCGCTGTTGCCCTGTGCCAGTGACGCGAGAATCTCCTTGCGGCAGACATCGAGGATTTCGTCCGCCAGCGGAGAACCGTCCGGGCACGCCCGCGACAACATGATCGCGCCGACCGAATGGGCGAGCATGTCGATCACCATCATGCGGGCCGCGCGCTGTTCCGCATCCCCCGGCGTATCGCTTTGGGACTGAAGGGCCGTCAGCAGGTTCTCGATCCCGGCTGCGAACTCTGTTTTGATGTCCGCCGGCTGGCGTGCGGCGTCGCCGCCGAGGGCCGCGATGGTGCAGCCGTCACCGCGCCCGTCGCGATGCTCCCGGGAGACGTAGCGCTCGACGAACTCGGCGGGGTCCAGACCTTCTGTCCGTGCCACGGTCTGCGAGAGCCCGCTTGCGGACGCTTCGGCCATCAGGTCGGCCTTGGAGCGGAAGTGCTTGTAGAACCCGCCATGGGTGAACCCGGCGGCTGCCATCAGTTCTGCCACGCCGACACCGTCATAGCCGCGCTCCCGGAACAGCCTGGAGGCTGTCGCGACGATGTGGGCACGGTTCTGCTCTGCCTGTGCCTTGGTGACCCGCATGTCCAGCCGTCCCTTCCTCGGTCGACGCTCGACGGTCCAGCATACATAGATGTCGATCGACATCAAAGGGCTTGACTTTTTAGATGACGATCGTCATCGTATTGCTCACCCCCTCCAGAAAGGCTCAGGCCATGAGTGACACACATGTGACCGCACCGACTCAGTACATCGAGGTTGACGGCGACCGGTTCGCCTACCGGCGCTGGGGCAAGCCCTCGGGCGTCCCGATCTTCCTGGTCCAGCACTTCCGCGGAGGGATGGACAACTGGGACCCGCTGCTCACCGACGGCCTGGCCGAAGGCCGTGAGGTCATCCTGTTCAACGGCCGAGGCGTCGCCTCGTCATCGGGCACGCCGCGTAACCGGATCGAGGACATGGCCGACGACATCGCCGCGGTCATCCGGGCGCTGGGGCTGGAGCAGGTCGACCTGCTCGGCTTCTCGCTCGGCGGTTTCCAGGCGCAGGAGGTCACGCTGCGCCATCCCCAGCTGGTGCGCAAGCTCCTCCTGCTCGGCACCGGCCTCCGAGGCGGGGACCCGACGAGTGACCCCGAGGTGCCTCAGTACGCCCTGAACCCGGTCCCCACCCTGGAGGACTTCCTCTTCCTGTTCTTCGGCCGCTCGGAAGCCGCGAAGCAAGCGGGCAAGGCCTTCTGGGAGCGCCGCCACCAGCGGGCCGACCAGGACCCGCCGAGCTCGCCCGCGGTCGCACAGGCGCAGTTCGAAGCGACCGTCGCCTACGCGGAACCGCTGCCGGGCGAGAACCCCTACGCCCACCTGAACGCGATCACCCAGCCGACGCTGGTCCTCAACGGCGAGAACGACGTGATGATCGCCTCGATCAACTCCTGGCACCTCGCCCAGAACATCCCCAACGCGCAACTGCTGATCTACCCCGATGCCGGGCACGGAGCGCAGTTCCAGTATCCCGAGCGGTTCCTGAAGCACGCCATTCAGTTCCTCGACGAGTAACGCCTGCGGGGCTTCGGTGCAGTCGCTGACGCCTGGTCCGTGATGACGGGCCGCAGGCTCACCGGATCCCCGGAATGCGACACGCACACCTTCCCAGGCCATGGAGCCCTCTACGCCCCCGTGGTCGAAACGGAAGACAGTCCGGCCAACGGATCGTCGCCGATTTCGCCGGCTAGACCAGCTGCGCGAATCCGGCAGGCCGGACCCCGGCCTGCCGGAGCGGCTGGCGGAGGTAGGCGCATCCTGCGTGATCGAGGCGGGGTGCGCCATCGCCCGGCTGCCGTGCCCGCTCCCACGGTGTCCACCGCCGCGACCTTCCGGCCGGGACGGCTGATACGTGCCGCACGGGCGTGGAAGACGTGGGCGTCGGCCGCGCCGTCGGTGACCACGACGAGGAGCGCCTGAGTTCCAGCCACTGGGCGGCGATCCGCTCGATCGTGGTGTCCGGGCAGAGCCACTCGACGTCCTCGCTGCCGGCCTTGACGACGTGGGCGACGCCGCTCCTTCCAGCGTGCCCCGGGCCGGTCTGCTGGGCGAGTCGGCCCGGGGGCGGCAGGGAGAGTCGCCGGACCAGTCCCAGAGGCTCCGCTCGCCGAGACGAGGGTCGTACAGGGCCCGACCGCCGGCGCCGAACTGCCCGAGCTCGGTCATCAGCGCAACGCCGGTCTGGATCTCGTCCGCTGTCCAGCCGGTGATTCCTTGATCATCGGTAGTCGGCTGCGCGTCACGCCCAGCGTCCTTTTGCACGCCAGGCGCCTGCGGAGGGTGTCCGATTCAGGAGGGCCCGGGTGGCGCGGGCCTGCTGCGGTTGGGCAGTGGAAGAACGGGCCGCCGCTGCGCAGTGCGTCGATTTCGAGAGCCAGCTGGCAAATGGCCTCCTCGTACAGAGCGAGAGTGCGGCGCAGGTCGGTGTTCTCCTTCCGCAGCCGGCTCAGGTTGGCTTCCGTACGTACGTCGGATCCGGAGGGTTCCGTCGGCGTCGTAGGCCGGGCCAGCGCCGGGATGCGGGGCCGGAAGTGCACGTCGATCAGGTCGGCGTAGTGCCGGTGGCAGGTGGCGTGCGGGATGTCCAGGAGCCGCTCGATCCCGGTCACGGTGGGGCGCCGTCCGCGGGCTGCTGCCTCGGCACGGACGGTGTCGATGGCGGCCTTGACGGTCTCGGTGCCGGGCAGGGCGCGTTTCACTCGGCGATCTCCGGGGCGTGGCATGTGAGGAACGCAGCGGTGGCGCGGTGCCTTTCCCCCAGGCGGTGACGGACGTAGGGGGCGAGGCGGTCGCTGTCGGCGAGGGCGTCCTCCAGGCGGGCGAAGTGACCGGTGAGGGCCTGCAGGTTGGCGGGCGTGAGAGCGGTGTTGCGGCAGACCAGCGGTTTGCAGTCGGCCATGACGGGCTGATCGGCGGGGCCCTCGGACGTGCGGCACAGGGCACGGTCGGCCCGGTCCCAACTCGTGTCTTCCCAACGAGGTCCACGCTCATCACGACGCCGCCACCACTCGAACGCCGCCCGGTCGTCCATGGATGCATCACGCCAGTCCCGCCTGCCTCGCGCGAACCGCAGGAAGTCGAAGTACGTGCGCAGGTCCCGGGCATGGGCGGCCTGGGTGTTCCACGGCGAAGACGCCAGCGACACCGAGAAATACCGGTTCAGCGCCACGTCGTACCCACCCGCCGGGCTGATCAGGAACGGCTGCCCCTCGGGCACCCCCAGATCGTCCAACCCCTCACCGAGATCGGCGAACAGGGAGCTGAACTCCCGCATGAACGGGGTCTTTTCGCGCGGCCGGGGCTCCGCAGACTGCCGCGGCCGCCGGCAGCCCTCGGATTCGAGGCCGGAGCAGAGGGCGCCGTTGGACAACTCCCGTGTCCGTCATGAGCGTTGAGACACGCGAGCCGTCGATGTTGTTCCGCCCGACGCGGCGAGCGTCTCGCCCCTGCCGTCGCGTCGTCGGCCCCGCGTGATCATGCCAGGAGGATGCCGTGTGGCCGGCCTGATCTCAGTTGCTGTCGGGCGTCATCGAGACCACGACCTTGCCGGCCTTGGTGCGACCTTGCTCGACGTACGCCATCGCCTCGAGCGTCTGATCGAACGGGAAGGTGCTGTCCATGACCGGGCGGAGCTTCCCGCTGTCGTAGAGGGCGCCGAGCTCGCGCAACTGGGAGCCATTGGCCTGCATGAAGAAGAACTGGTAGCGAACGCCCAGGGCCTTCGCCTGCTTGCGGATCTTGCGACTGAGCACGTTCATGACCAGCCCCAGGAAGGAGGGAGCGCCGAGCTGCCTGGCGAACCCGGCGTCCGGCGGGCCCACGACGCTGACAGCCAGGCCGCCGGGCTTCAGCACGGTCAGCGACTTCTCCAGGTTCGCCCCGCCCACGGCGTCCAGCACCAGGTCGTAGCCGGACAGCACCTTGGAGAAGTCCTCCTTGGTGTAGTCGACGACGACGTCGGCACCGAGGCTTTTGACCAGCTTCTCGGAATCAGTGCTCGCGGTCGTCGCCACCGTGGCACCGAGGTGTTTGGCGAGCTGGATGACCGTCGATCCGAGGCCGCCGGCACCGGCGTGGACGAGCACCTTCTGACCCGGCTTCACATGGGCCTGGTCTACGAGGATCTGCCAGGCGGCCAGGGCCACCAGCGGCACCGCGGCCGCCTCCTGCAGGGTGAGCGAGGCCGGCTTGGGCGCGACGTCGTCCATGTCGATCGCGATGTACTCCGCGAAGCCTCCGATCCGCAGGTCGCGCGGACGGGCGTAGACCTCGTCGCCGACTTCGAGGCCGCGCACGGCGGAACCGACCCGCGTCACGACGCCGGCCACGTCATGACCGAGCACGAACGGAGGCTTGTACTTCAACAGCTGCTTGAACTCCCCGTTACGGACCATCTTGTCCAGCGGGTTGATGCTCGCGGCGCTCACCCTGACCAGAACATCGCGGTCACCGACGCTGGGCTCGGGTACCTCGGCGGCGCGCACGCCGTCCTTGCCGTACTTCTCGACGACGAATGCCTTCATGCCGGCCGCCTTTCCATGTGATCTTCTCGGTCGCCTGCGTGCTGGTCATGACGCTACTTGCTGAGTATAGAAAAGTAAACTTAGGTGAGGTTAGAATCACCCCTATGGATGCGAGGACCGAAGCTCTTCAGGACGCCGGCATGGACACCCGACTCGACCGGGACATGTCGAACTGCTCGATCGCCCGGACCCTCGAGGTCGTGGGTGAGAAGTGGACGATCCTGATCCTGCGCGAGGTCTGGTACGGCTCGTCCCGCTTCGGCGACTTCGAACGTGTCCTCGGCTGTCCTCGCAACCTCCTCGCGGCGCGACTCCGGATGCTCGTGGAGGAAGGGATCCTGGTCACCGAGACCTACAAGGAGCCGGGCTCGCGGCGTCGGCCGAAGTATGTGATCACACCCAAGGGCATGGACCTGGTCCCGGCCGTGATGGGGCTCCTGCAATGGGGTGACCGATACCGCGCCGACCCGGAGGGTCCGGCCATGCTGACGCGACACCGCGGATGCGGTGCGCACGTCGATGCCCAGATCCGCTGCGAACGAGGTCATGCCGTGCAGGCGGAGGACATCGAGAGTGTCCCCGGCCCCGCTTTCCGTATGAAGGCCGCTGAGTGAGCTGAGCGCGGTGGCGGCAGGAGTCCGGGTGGGCTCAGTCCGCCGGGGTGTGCTCACTCCGTCTGGCTCGGGCCTGGTGGAGGCGGACTTTGGTGCGGTTGCCGCAGCGGGACATCGAGCACCAGCGGCGGTTGTGGGCGGGGGAGCGGTCCAGGAAGCGCAGGGCGCACGTGTCCGCGCCGCACACGCGTACGCGCCGGATCTCGGTCGACAGGAGCAGGTCTACAGCGTCCTGCGCGATCAGTGCCAGGGCGGTCGCGGGATCAGGTGCCATGGTCGTGGTGCCGGCGGGCTCCAAGTGGCCGTCTTTGATGGCGATTTGCGGCGCCGGCCGGGGCGCCTGTGCTGCCGATTCGTTGAGCAGCACGACGTCGCTGGAGGAGGGCAGTCGGCCGTCGGAGACCGCGAGTACGGCCCGGTCGACCGCCTCGCGCAGCCGTCGGCCCGATGCCAGGACGGCGGCATCCACGGGATCCGGGATGCCCGGTGCGAGCAGTCCGGCCCGCTGAAGCCAGAGGGTCAGATCGCCCGGGTTCCGGAGCGTCTCCCCCGGCATGAGTCGCCACCGGTGGCGGAGGGTGTTGGTGAAGTCCAGACAGACCCGCCCGCCGTCCCAGATCCACGTGTCGTCCGTTGCCACGCCTTCATTCTGCACGTTAGGTTTAACCCCCTAAGAGGGTTAGTTCGTGCCGGGGGAGGCGCATCCATGGGACAGCCCACTGTGACCACAGGCGTGACGCAGGTGGACGGGGTCCGCCTGCACTACCTCCGAGCGGGATCCGGTCCTCTGCTCGTCCTGCTCCACGGCTGGCCGCAGACCTCCGACTGCTGGCAGCCGGTGCTGGCGGATCTTGCCGCCGACCACACCGTGGTGGCACCCGACCTGCGTGGCTACGGCCTGAGCGACAAGCCCTCGACCGGATACGACAAGCGGCGGATGGCCGCCGACATGGCGGGCCTCGTCGAAGCACTCGGCTTCGAGACGACCGCCGTCGTGGGTCACGACCGGGGCGCCCGCGTGGGGCACCGCTGGGCGCTGGACCGACCCGAGCAGGTGGAGCGGCTGGCTGTGCTCGACATCGTGCCGACCCGGGAGATGTTCCGCCGGCTGGACGCCTCGCTCGCCTCCGGGTACTGGCACTGGCTGTTCCAGATGCAGCCTGATCTTCCCGAGCGCCTCGTGGGGCACGACATACGCGGGTATCTCGAGTACTTCTTCGAGCGGTGGACCGATAACCGGCACGGGCTGACACCCGAAGCGGTCGACGGATATGTCCGAGCCTTCTCCCGCCCGGGTGCCATGCGCGCGAGTTTCGACGACTACCGCGCCATGGAGCAGGACGTCGCCCTCGACGACATCGACGCCGCCGAGGGCCGCCGCCTCACCATGCCGGTACTGGCGCTCTGGGGTTCCGCAGGGCTGCCCTCCCGCCTGCCGACGCTGGAGATCTGGCGCGCCTACGCGGACGACGTCACCGGAGCAGAAATCCCGGAGTGCGGCCACTTCATCCCGGAAGAGCAACCGGAGGCGCTGCTGGGCCATTTGCGGTCGTTCCTGGCCGACGAGGCGAGTCGGTGACCCTGCCACCGTGACGAGAGCGGCGCCCCTGCGGGTCCACAGTCTCACTGGCCGGCCGGGGCAAGTCGTCCGAGCAGCCTCCCGAACCGAGGGGCGGCCCAGCCGCTTCCGGTTGGGCCGCCACTCAGTCAGATCCTGGCCGAGACCGGGACCCCCGCCGAAGCGTCCCCCGCGGCCGCGCTGTCGGATGTGCGCTGCCCGGGCATCCAGGCGCGGCGCGCGGTGAATCTCAGGAAGCCGCGACGTGGGCAGCGCGCAAGGAGACTTTGTCGATCTTCCCGACCGCGTTCTTCGCTATGGCCTCTACCACGAAGAACCCGGTCGGACGCTTGAAGCCGGTGAGGCTGCGCGCACAGAGCTCCCGCAGCGCCGTCAGATCGACGGTCACGCCTGGTCGCGGCTGTATGTAGGCCACGACCACCTCTCCCCACTTCTCGTCGGGTACGCCGATCACGGCGGCTTCGAGCACCGACGGGTCGCTTGTGAGGACGTCCTCGATTTCCTTGGGGTAGATGTTCTCCCCACCACGGATGATCATGTCCTTCGAGCGCCCGACCAGGGTCAGATAGCCCTCGGCGTCGAGGTGACCCACATCGCCCGTGTGCAACCAGCCGTCGACGATGACTCTGGCCGTTTCCTCAGGGCGGCCGAGATAGCCACGCATGACGTTGGGGCCCTTCACGAGGACCTCACCGTCCGTGCCCGGCCCCACCTCGGTACCTTCGGCGTCGACGATCCGAATCTCCTGGCCGGGGAAGGGAAGTCCCACGGTGCCGGCACGTCGCGGGCCCGCGACGGGGTTGATGGTGGACCCGCAGGTTCCTTCGGACAGGCCGTACCCCTCGACAAGAGGGAACCCGTACCGGGCTTCGAACCGGTTCAGCAACTCGGCGGAGGCAGGTGCGGCGCCACAGACTCCGAACCTCAGCGACGATGTGTCGGGCCGCACGTCGTCCGGGAGCGCAGCGAGCATGCCGTAGATCGTCGGCACGGCGCTGAAGAAGGTGGGGCGCTCCTGCTCGACGAGGTCGAAGAAGCTGTGTGGGTCGAACCGGCGGCCCGCGATGACGACGCTCGCCCCCGCGAGAAGAGGCGTGAGAACGCTGACCACGATGCCGTTGACGTGGAAGAGCGGCAGGATCAGCAGACACCGGTCGGCGGGCCCGATGTCCAGGGACCGGCGGCCCATTTCCGTCATGGCGTCGATGTTGGCGTGGTCCAGCATCACGCCCTTGGGCGTCCCGGTGGTGCCGCTGGTGTAGATGAGAAGAGCCAGCGCGGACGAGTCCACATGCGGTGCGTGATCCGAACTCGTCCCTTCCTTGTACAGTGCGCCGACGGCGAGTACGGCAGTACCGTCCGTGACGGGCGCCGCGCGGTCTTCGACCACCAGCAGACGCGCACCGGAGTCCTTGACCTGTCGGTCCACCTCGACGTCGGTCATGCTCGGGTTGACCGGCGTGATGGTGGCGCCGATCCGCCAGGCGGCGAACAACAGCAGCACGAACTCGATGCGGTTCGTCAGCTTGAGGGCCACGACATCGCCGGGACCGATGCCGAGGTCCTGGAGCTGACGCGCTGCCGCACGGACCCGGTCCAGCAACTGAGCGTTGGTGAGTGACTGGCGCCCGTCCGAGACCGCTGCCCCATCGGGGTCGAGAGCGGCGCGACGGTCGGGCAGTGAAGCGAAGTTCATGGCGGGCGTACCTGTCTCGGTGTTGTGCCATCCGGTCAAGGAGTCGATGCCGGCGCGGGGTGCAACTGCCGGGTGAGGAACTCGATCTGGTCGCGGACCAGGGCCTCGAAGGTCTCGCCGGTGTAGAAGTCGAAGTGGCCGGCGTCGTACCTCTTGATCTCTCCCCGGGGTGCGGTGCGCGCGTACCGGAGGGTCTGGGCGGGAGGCGTGACGGAGTCGGTGTTGCTGACGCAGAAGAGGATCGGCATGGCGACCTTCTTCGCCGCACGCCCGGGCCGGTAGGTGGCGATGGTCGGAATGACCCGTGCCGCCACCTCGTTGCGGAACGTCGTCCCCGCCGGTTGCAGCGCCTGATATCCGGGCAGGGCGTCCGGAGCGTTCATGAGGGCCGGCGAACCGGGGGCGGAGGCGATGGGAACCATCGCGGGTGCCTTGCCGCGCACTCTGGCCGCCATGTCCCGAGCGAGCACGGGGGTCATCCTGAGCGAGGCGACCGGGCCGAGCGCGAGCGCGGAGGCGAGACCATCGGTGAACGGGCACTGGGACACGGCCGCGCGCAGTTCGGGATGCCGAGAGGCGACGGTGATGGCGTGGCCTCCGCCGAAGGAGCTGCCCCACACCGCGATGCGGGAGCGGTCGACGTCAGGGCGGGCCTTGACGTAGGCGATGGCGGCGTCCCAGTCGGCGAGTTGACGCTTGATCGACAGGAGCTGGCGCGGGTGGCCGCCGCTGTCGCCGAAGTGCCGGTAGGTGAAGGCCACGGCGGCGATGCCGGCCTGAGCGAAACGCTCGGCGAAGGCGTCCAGGCGCATCTCGCGGGTGGCGCCGAGGCCGTGCCCGAGGATGACGACGGGCGGGGAGGTGACGCCGGTCGGGAGGTAGAGCCATCCGGCACAGGTGCTGTCGCCGGAGGGGAAGGTGATGTCGTGGCGGGTGAAGGAGTGCGCAGTGGTCATCGTCGGCTCACCGCCGCGTCGTCTTCGTCGAGCGGTGCCCGGGCACGCTGCCCGAGGGGAGCGCCTGGGCGTAGGTGTCCGGGTTGTAGAGCGGGAGCTCGCCGGTGGCGTCCGTCGTCTCCATGTAGTCGAGCATCAGTTCCTGGCCGTCCTTCGACATGACCCTGGTGAAGAACTCGGCGCGTTCGACGTGGAGTCCGTCCTCCAGGGGCATCGAGCCGCCGAAGTACACCGACCTCTTGGCGGCCGCGACCGACCCCTTCGACCGCCGACCGAAGTGCTCCGCGAGTTCGACCGCCTGCGCGACGACCTTGTCCTGGGGTACGACCTTGTCGACCGCCCCGTTGGCGAGCGCCTCCGCGGGCGTGAACGGCTTGCCTTCGAGGATCGCGGCCAGGGACCGATGGGTGCCGATCAGGCGGGTCAGCCGCTGGGTGCCGCCTCCGCCCGGGATGATGCCGAGGAGGATTTCGGGCTGGCCGATGAAGAAGTCCCCGTCGGCCATGACCCGAAGATCGCAGGCCCAGGCGAACTCGGCGCCGAGGCCGAGAGCCGAACCGTTGAGGGCGGCGACGAAGAGGACACCGCTGGCGTTCATCCGGAGGAAGGTCGTATGCAGACGCTCCAGCTGGAGGGCCCCGCGCATCGGGGTCCTGCGCATCACGGGCCCGAGGAGACGGGACCGGTCCACGTGCTTGGCCATGCGTACGACGGCGGCGGCACCGCGTCGGCCGACCGTCGGGCTCGCGGCTCCCTCTTCCTGCAGCCACCGGACCGCGGCATGGCTGACGAACCGCTCGGGATGTGCCCCGGTGAAGACGACGGCACGGATGCTCGGATCGCGGTCGACCCGGTTCACCAGCTTGTCCAGCTGATGGGCGATATCGAGGCCGAACAACTGGTGCGGGCCGCCGTCGACCCGGACGACAAGGACGGCTCCGCGGTCCTCGATCTCCAGATGACCCTTGTCTTTGTATGGCATGGATTCTGCTCCCGTGCTGAGTTCATGGGGGAGTGCAAAGCGAGTGAGGGAGGGCCTGCCGGCGCCAGGAATCTGGGACAGTGCGTGAAAGCCCGTCCGGGGAGGCGCGCCCGTGTCCGAAACGGCACGTCACTCGAGATGTGTACTATTGCCGTGACGAGTTAGATAACCAAGTTATTTCAAGAGTGTCAATGGTGGAGGCGCGAGAGGCATGGCAGGGCGGCCGAGGCTCGATGACGCACCGGAGCGGCTTGTGCGAGCTGCTGTCGGCCTGCTGGCCGAACAGGGGCCGTCGGCCATCAAGGCGCGTACGGTGGCGTCCGCGAGCGGGCTGTCGACGATGGTCGTCTACGGCCACTTCGGAGGGATCCCCGAACTGATGCGCGCCGTGGCCGACCACGGCTTCAGGGAGCTCGGCGCGGCGTTCGCCCAGGTGCCGGTGACGGATGATCCGATCGCGGATCTCTTCGCCATGGCTTTGACCTGCCGCCGAGTGGCCCACGAGAACCCTCACCTGTACGACCTGATGTTCGGCCTGTCCACTCGTGCGACGTACCGGCCGCTGTCGGACGCGGACCTTCGCTTCAGCGGACATTCGCCGGCCTTCCGGGATGCCCACGCCCATATCACCGCGGCATGTCAACGGCTCGTGGACTCGGGCAGGGCCGAGCGGCAGGAACCTGAAGTCATAGCCGCCCAGTTGTGGAGTCTGGTCCACGGGTACGTCACCCTTGAGCTGGCCGAGCACTTCGGCGAGTTCGAGGACCCCGTGGTGCAGGTGATGCTGCCGATGGGCGTGAACTTCGCTGTCGGTCTGGGCGGCGAGCGGGAACGGGCCGAAGCCTCGCACGAGGCGGGCGCGCGCCTTTACGACTCGATCGTTCAAGGTCGGTGAAAGTCGGTAAGGCAGGTCGCTGTCCCGTGCGGGACCACCCGTGTGCGGCTAGGGCGACTTGGTCTCCGCGGCAGAGGTACCGGTGCCCGGCGTGAGCTGGTCATGCCTCCCCAGCGCCGCGACCTCCCGTTCGAGGGACGGAACGGCACGGGCCGCGAAGCGCCTCGCCCATGGCCAGGCCAGTGGCGAATTCAGCGCTGCCTTGGCCCAGTTGGCCACGACGACCGCGCGCGGGACGTACACGCGGCTGCGGCGGCGCACGAGCCCGTCGACGATCGCGGCAGCCGCCCGGTCGGCACTCGTGGTGACATTGCCCGGGTAGGGAAGCCGGTTGCGCAGGCCCTGGAACGAGGGGAGGTCCACCTCGGCGCCCCGGACGAGATCCGTGTCGATCCAGGAGGGGTGCACCAGGCCGACCGTGACGCCGAGGTGCGCCACCTCCTGGCGATAGGTCAGGGCGAGCAGCTCGGCCGCGGCCTTGCTGGCGCCATAGGAGGCCATCGCCGCCAGCGGCATGAAGGACAGCGCGGACGCCACGACCAGCACGTGTCCCCGGCTGCGCTCCAGATGGGGCGTCACGTACTTGAGGGTCCGGAAGACACCGTTCAGATTGATGTCCAGGACCCGCTCGAACGACGCCTCGTCCGTCTGTCGCACGGTCCCGTACGCCACGACGCCTGCATTGGCGACGACGAGATCGATGCCGCCCATGACCCCCGCGGCCTCATCGATCGCTGACCGCAGGACGGTGCCGTCGCGCACATCGGCCTCACGCCAGGAAGCGGCGGGGCCCAGATCGCGGGCGAGGTCACGGAGCCGATCGGGCTCCAGTCCGATCAAGGTCACCTGAGCGCCTCGGGCGATGGCCAGGCGGGCCACCTTCTCGCCGATGCCGCGCGCCGCTCCGGTGACAACCAGCTTTCTGCCCAGCAAGTCACGTTTCATGGCGGCAACATAACTTCGTTATTTATTGAGCGCAAGATGTCGCGTGTATGAACTGTCCCCGCTCCACCTGCTGGGTCTCACGACTGGACGAACCTATGCTGACTGTCATGAGGCGGACATCCTTTGCGCACTGGCCCTGTTCGATCGCGCGCACCATGGACTTGCTCGGGGACTGGTGGACGCCGTTGGTGCTGCGTGAGGCGTTCTACGGGATCCGGCGGTTCGACGCGTTCCAGGTGTCACTGGGGATCGCGCGCAACACATTGACCGACAGGTTGCGCCGGCTGGTGGACATGGCCACGGTCACGGCCGCCGCGCGGGCGGGAGCGCGCTACTTCGACTCCACGGGGGAGGGCCCCTTCGCCCGCCGGGTCCTCCTTGAGCTGGACTCCGTCGCGGCTGCCCGGGGAGCGACTCTCGTGCCCGCGTTCGGCTACGACTACGTTCCCGGCAATCTCGCCGGCGCCCTGGCCCTGGAACAGGCGGGCGAGCGCGCATGCCATGTCGAGATCGGCTACTTCATCACCCGTTCGGGGCGCGGGAGTGAGCTGCAGTACCGGAGCACCCTGCGCGACTCCTGGGACCTGACCACGGGTGGCACGCGCCAGACGCTGGTCGCCGCGGCGGCCGAGGACGGGTTCGCCTACCGCACCCCACGCCCTGGAGCCTCATCCCGACTGGTCGACGAGCGGGCCGCCGAGCGTGTCCTCACCTTCCGCTCCGCCGGTGTGCGACGCCCGGCCATGACCGTCCCGGACACGGAGCATCTCGGCCTGCCTGAGGTCTTCCCTCAGTTGGAGAGCGTCGAGGTGGGGATGGGCTGGCTCGGGCGGTGGACGCGTCCGGTACAGATCGCCGCCATGCTCCAGGCGCCCTTGCTGAGGTCGGCCAAGGTGCGGGCTGCTCTGACGCGGTGGTCCGGGCGGCTCCCGGGAGCACATCGTGAGCCGGACACCGACGGCCGTTTCCCTGGTGATCGCGGTCGCCCGCGACGGCCACGGTCGTCCCCTGGCCACGACGGCCCTCACCGGACCCGATCCCTACGAGATGACGGGCTCCCTCCTGGCGTGGGGCGCCGTCCATGCGGCGGCGCCGGATGCCGTCCTCAAGCCCGGTGTACACGGTCCGGTCGCGGCCTTCGGGCTCGACACGCTCAGGCTCGGTGCCGCCGAGGCGGGAGTACACGAAGTCGACGGGGCGTTGGCCCGTCGGTGATCGCTGCGCGGGCATGGATCACGGCATCGGGGCGTTGAACCACAGCGACTGAGTCGATGAACAGGTTGTGCGATCGGGAGCGAGTCGGCCACCGACGTGGAGTCGACCGTCCCAGTGGAAAGGAAAGGTCCATGGACGAGCAGGGTGAGCACTTCGACGTCGTCGTACTCGGCGCGGGCCCAGGCGGGTACGTGGCCGCCATCAGGGCCGCCCAACTGGGCAAGCGTGTAGCGGTCGTCGAGGAGAGGTACTGGGGCGGCGTCTGCCTGAACGTGGGCTGCATCCCCACCAAGGCCCTGCTGCGCAACGCCGAACTGGCGCACGTCTTCACGCGCGAGGCGAAGACCTTCGGCATCAAGGTCGACGGTGAGGTCTCCTTCGACTACGGGGAGGCATTCCGCCGTAGTCGGAAGGTCGCGGACGGCCGGGTCAAGGGCGTCCACTACCTGATGAAGAAGAACAAGATCACGGAAGTCGGTGGCCGCGGTACGTTCCTCGACCCGCACACGCTTCTGGTCGCCGACCACGACGGCAACTCCCGCACCATAGGCTTCGACCACTGCATCATCGCCACGGGCGCCACCCCGAAGCTGCTCCCCGGCACCAAGCGCAGCGCGCGCGTGGTGACGTACGAGGAGCAGATCCTCGCGGAGGACCTCCCGCAGTCGATCGTCATCGCGGGTGCCGGCGCCATCGGCATCGAGTTCGCGTACATCCTGCACAACTACGGTGTGCACGTCACGATCGTGGAGTTCCTGGACCGCGTCGCTCCCCTCGAGGACGCCGAGGTTTCCGCCGTACTCGCCAAGCAGTACCGAAAGTTGGGCATCGACGTACTCACCTCGACCCGTGTCGAGTCGATCGATGAGTCCGGGCAGCAGGTCCGCGTCACGGTCACCGGAAAGGACGGTGCCCGCCAGGTCCTGGAGGCGGACAAGGTCCTCCAAGCGATCGGCTTCGCCCCGAACGTGACCGGGTACGGCCTGGAGAACACCGGCGTCAAGCTCACGGAGCGCGGCGCCATCGATGTGGACGAGCGCTGCCGTACGTCCGTTCCGCACATCTACGCCATCGGTGACGTCACCGCGAAGCTCATGCTCGCGCACGCCGCTGAGGCGATGGGAGTGGTCGCCGCTGAGACGCTCTCAGGCGCGGAGACCATGGAGCTGGACTACGTCATGATCCCGCGCACCACCTTCTGCCAGCCGCAGATCGCCAGCTTCGGCTACACCGAGGCACAGGCGAGGGAGCAGGGTTTCGACGTCCAGGTGGCCCAGTTCCCGTTCACGGCGAACGCCAAGGCTCATGGCCTGGGTGATGCGACCGGCTTCGTGAAGCTCATCAGTGACGCCAAGTACGGCGAGCTCATCGGCGCTCACCTCATCGGCCCGGACGTCACCGAGCTGCTCCCCGAACTGACGCTGGCCCAGCAGTGGGACCTCACCGTCCATGAGGTCGCCCGCAACGTCCACGCCCACCCCACCCTCGGCGAGGCGGTCAAGGAAGCCGTCCACGGCCTCGCGGGCCACATGATCAACATGTAGCAGGCGCTGCCCTCTCGAAATGCGACGTGAGTATGGGCTGGGTGGTCTGCCGCGTTACCGACCTGTGCGCGAGGCAGTTCCGTGGCGTCAGAGGATCCTGTGGCATCGAAGGACGACCTCGTCGCCAACGTCGTCGCGGAGGAGCTACGCACGCAGGCGGCGAGGTACGGCACTCTGCCGCCCGGCCGCCCGGGACTCGAGGAGGTCGCTGCAACTGTCCCGCGCCGCCTTCGACTCGAAGCTCGCCGTTGAGGTCCTAGAGAAGGGCATCGAGAACGCCCTCGCGTTAATGTGCTGAGCAGTGCGGGATCAGGCCGGATCGACGAATATGTCGAGCGCGAGATCACCCTCGAAGCCGGCAGGGCTGTAGACGGACAGGTCGGTGACGCCCTCGTCCGACAGGACCTCGTCGTCGATGAACAGATTGCCGGTGCACTTCCGTGCGTCACGCGTGACGACGGCGTACGCGGCGTCGGCCATGATCTGTGGGCTGCGGGCCTGCCCGGCGCCACCGACCACATTGCGTACAGCAGCTGTGTCGATCAGGGTTCGCGGCCACAACGAGTTGGCGGCGATACCGTCGGCGGCGAGCTCCTCCGCGAGCCCGATGGTGCACAGACTCATGCCGTACTTCGACAGCGTGTAACCGAGATGCTTCCCCACCCAGTACGGCGCGAGGTTCAACGGCGGGGAGAGCGTGAGGACATGCGGATTCTCCGCCTCGCGCAGGTGCGGGATAGCGGCCTTGCTCAGCAGGAACGTGCCACGCGTGTTGATGTCCTGCATCAGGTCGTACCGCTTCATCTCCAGCTGCTCCGACGACGACAGGTCGATCGCGCTGGCGTTGTTCACCACGATGTCGATGCCACCGAAGGCACTGACCGCCGCGTTGACAGCGGTGCGCACATCGACCTCGTTTCGGACGTCACCGACGACGGCCAGCCCCTTGCCGCCCGCGCGCTCAATCTCGTCAACAGCGGTGTGGACCGTGCCTTCGAGCTTCGGATGCGGCACGGCGGTCTTGGCGAGCATCACCACGTTCGCACCGTCGCGGGCCGCGCGCAGAGCGATGGCGAGTCCGATGCCGCGGCTGCCTCCCGACATCAGGATGGTCTTGTCGGCCAGCGTCTGTGTCATGGTCGAACCTCCAAAATAGATTGCCGAGCTAATGGTACGTGGTGCTAATGGTATCTTCCCCGTATGACTTCCACTCCCACACGCCAGATCGACCGGCTCTACCACGAGCTCCTCGCTCCCGAAGAGACACAGTCCGTTCGCGCTGCCGTGCGCCGGATCGCAGAGCACGAAGTGGCTCCGCACGCCGTGGCGATCGCGGGGGGCGACGAGCGCACGGACGGCTTCCCCCGGCATGTGTTTGACGGGCTTGCGTCGGCGGGGGTCTTCCGGATCCCCTTCCCCGGCGAGGTCGGCGGCGACGGCCTGACCCACCCGGCGACCGCCACCGCCGCGGCCATCGAGGAACTGGCCTACTACTCCAGCAGCGTCGCGGCCGTCTTCGATGTGCACTGCATCCTGGCGGGCAACGCCCTGCGGCAGGGCACCGAGGAGCAGCAGCAGCGATGGCTGCGAAAGGTCGCGGAGGGCTCAGTGGTCGGCGCGTTCGCCACCACCGAGCCGAACGCCTCAAGTGACCTGTCCCCGCAGGCGGTTCAGACCGAGGCGATACGCACCGAGGCCGGCTGGGTGCTGAACGGCCACAAGCGGTGGATCTCCAACTCGCCCGTCGCCGGGTTCGTGGTGGTTCTCGCCCGCACCGGCACCCGGCTGAGCATGTTCATCGTCGACACGGCACTTCCCGGAGTGGAAGTCGGCCTTCCCGACCGCAAGATGGGCAACCGCGGCCAGCTCACCGCGGACATCCGCTTCACGGATGTGCACCTGACCGACGACGACCTCCTCGGTGGCGCCGAGGGACACGGACTGCGCCATGCGCTGTCCACTCTGACCTACGGCCGGATCGGCATCGCGGCTGCCGGGGTCGGGATGGCGCAGGCCGCCTTCGACCACACCGTGGCCCACCTGTCGACGCGACACGCCTTCGGCAAGCCGGTGGCCGCCAACCAGCACTGGCAGTTCCTGCTCGCCGAACGGGCCACCGAGATCGAGAACGCCCGCACCCTCTACACGAAGGCCGCCCTGCGCCTGGACGCGGGCAACCCGTCCCCGGAGCCCGAGGCCGCGATGGCGAAGTACTACGCCACCAAGCTGTCGGTGGACATGGCGCGCGACGCCGTCCAGGCCTTCGGAGGCCTCGGCTTCGCGCGCGAACTGGGTGCCGACGGCAGCCCCGGCCCCGTCGAGGCGATCTACCGGGACAGCAAGATCGGCGAGATCTATGAGGGCACCAACGAGATCCAGAAGTGGGTCGTAGCCCGGCAGATCTTCGGTCGGGCCATCGTCGGCTGACCACCCAGGACGCACCGGCCGTAAGCCGGCGGACGGTGGGGAATCCCGCCGGCCCGCAGCGGTCCTGGCGCCTCGGGCTTTCTCGTACGATGGACAGGACCATACGTACGACTAACCATGGGCGGGATAAACGATGTCCGAGGCTCCGCTGGTACCGGGGACAGTGGCTGAGCACACCATCTGCCTGCTGGTCAAACTCGGACAGGTGGCGTTCAGAATCGCCGAGGACGGCATCGGCGGGACCGGCCTGCGAGTGCGGCATTACAGCGTCCTGCAGGCTTTGGCGGACAACGGTGCCATGCCGCAACTGGCACTTGGCTCGTTCCTGCGCATCGACCCCGCGACGATGGTGACGAGTCTCGACGACCTGGAGCGCGCCGGATACGCGGAGCGGACACGAGATCCGCAGGATCGTCGCCGCTACGCCGTGGACATCACCGCCGAAGGGCGGAAGGTCCTGGCGCGCCTCAACCGCACACTCGTCGATCTCGACGGCGAAATCCTCGCAGACCTGGGCACCACGGAACGACAGTCGCTTCACGTCCTGCTGGACAGTCTCGCGGGAAGTCCCGCTCTGACCTCCCTGTTCGACACCGTCCGGGAGCAGAACGGTGGGAAACGGGCTTAACGGCTCCAGCGGATCGCCCCGGGGTATGGCGCTATGCCCCGGTTCTGGCGAAGTCGGCTTGCCGGGGCGGCCCTGAGCGCGACGAGTCCGTTGGCGGCGTCGACCTGGCACTGGATTGCCGGCAGATTCTTCGTCTGCTGGTGGTACGGCGCGCGCGAGCCCTTGAGCTGCGGCGATTATGTAACGGGCGACACTTGCGGCTCGTCTGGCCCGCGTATGGTCCGGATCTTGGTTGTTCCATCGAGTTCGTGTCCGGAGCGGTAGTCGGCTGGGGTGACAGATGTGGATGGCTGCCCGCCTGGGGTGGGCACCACATGGCACAAGTAGTCGGAACCGTCTTGTGACGTCCACGTGGTCCGAAACGATGCCGTTTGCGTAGACGGGGTCCTTGTGGTTCGGGTGCGTCGATGGTGTTCGTGACTCGCGTGTGACAGAACAGGCGATGCAGAACCCCCGCTGGCGTGCGTCAGCTGGGGGTTCTGTCACGTGCGGAGTCGGGGTTCGCCGGGCGGCCCTGGGATCTGCCAGGGAGCGCATGCGATCGGGATGCACCCAGGAAGTCGATGGTCGGATGGTCCATCGCGGATGCGCACGCTGGGCGGGGGACTCGCCGTACCAGACGGCGGACTCCTCGTCCCGTCAGTCGCTTCTCGTCACTGCGACCCTGCGGACACCAGCGTCGCGGCGATGGGTTCGAGCTCGGGCACCAGCTCGGCGAGCTCTAGGAGCTCCCGACTCGCAGGACCTCGGCAGCAACAAACTCGGGGATGCTATCGACCGAAGCAGTTGCTGTTCCGGATGGTCGCGTCGCTGACGCCCGAGCGGTGCTGCACTGGATCACCGGCCTCGGCTGCACTGCCACGCACGACGTGTGTAGAAGACGCGCTGGAGACCGCGGTGGTAGTGACAGGGCCGGTTCAGGTTGCCGTTGCGGGCCTCCCAGGGGTGCCGGGTGTTGCCAAGTTCAGGTTCGGACACGTAACCGTTCGGGTGCCTGCGCAAGGACATCGCCAGGACAAACGTTGCCTGACGCGGCACTAGACCGTGTGATGCCACAGCGTGATGGCCCCGCAAGCGCCTCCCGTCGCCAGGTGTCGGTCCGGGCCGACAGCGAGGCTGTACACAGGTTCCGCGTGGCCCATGAGAATCGTCCACCGACCGCTCGGGTACCACAGGGAGACTCGGCCGTCCTCGGCGCCAGCCGCAACGGCTGGTTCCCCGTACCCGGTGACGGTGGCCAGCACCGTCACCGGACTGGCGTGCAGCAGGCGCTGGTCCACGAGCACGCCGTCTTTGACGTCGAACAGCCGGACCTCGCCGTCGTCATGCCCTAGCGCCACCACCGGCCGCTCGCTCCAGTCGCCGACCGTCATGCACCGTGGGCGCCGGCCGGGCAGGGCCACTGTCCACTCCGGCTCAGTCGCCTCCGGGCGCCAGCCGGCAAGAGAATCGTCGTCGTGGTGGGCGATGATGAGCCCCGCCTGATATGCGATGAGACGGCAGGGGACCGGCATGTGCTGCCAGCTGTCGTCCCTCCCGGTAAGGAGGTTGCGGAGGCGGACCCAGCCCTCGGTGTCCGCTGTCACCAAAGTGGTGTCGTCAGGGCCGCCAACGGTTGCTGCGGCAAGCCGGGCCTGGCCCATCTGAGGTACGGGTGAGTGTTTGTCCGAAGAGATGTCCCACAGCCACAGTTCGTCGTCTTCCCCGTGGATCAGGATGTTCGAGGAACCCGAGGGACCGTAAGACCATGCGGCGCGTACCGCGCAATGGTGGCGTCCGGCCAGGAGGGGGGCCGCTGCAGTCCCGGGCTCGCAGATCCACAGTTCTGCTTCGCTGTCTGCTGCGAGCAACCGCGGGTTCCCGGCCGGATCCGCCGTCCAGCACAGGGTTCGGACGGAACCGGAAAGCCCAGACCTGTGCTCCGGACGCACGGAGTAGAGGTCCCAGAGGCGGATCGTGCCGTCAGCGCTCCCGCTGACACACTGGATTCCCCTGCCCATCGCGCTGACTGCCACGGCACCCACCGGTCCTGTGTGTCCGCACAGGACCGCCGGGTCCGTGCCATCGGCGGCATTCCAGATGCGCACCCGGCTGTCCTCACATCCCGCGATCAGCACGTCTCGGTCCTCGACCCGTCCGAAGACCAGGGACCGTGCCGGGCCACTCGTCAAGGGGTGGGCGTGTCGCGCCCTGCCGGTTTCGATGTCCCAGACGATCACCTTGAGGTCCGCCCCTGCTGTGGCGGCTAGCGTGCGCCCTGCGGCGGTGCCTAGAGCGACGGCCAGGACGCTCGCCGTATGACCCGTCAGCAGAGCCCGCAGGGCGCCTTCGTTCAGGTCCCATAGCCGTGCGCTGTGGTCAGCGGAACCGGAGAGCACCATCCCCGAGCCCGGCCCTCCGGCCGACGAGAGTGCCAGCACTGTGTCGTGATGCCAGCCAACTCGCCCCGGCGCGTGCGTCCGCCGGATCTCCAGGGCTGCCGCAGTGCCGTACAACAGGTCCGCGTCGTCCGGCGCCACGGTGAAGGCAGTGACGCGTTCAGGATGCAAAGCTGCCGTGGCCCGCTCGTCACCGGCCTTGTTCCAGCTACGCAGAGTCCCGTCGCACAATGCGGTGACCGTCTCTTCCCCCTCGGTGCGGGTCACGGCGACGGACGTCGGCCGTTGTGCACTGAACACCGCAACGTCGTCACCGCTCCACACCCGCACGGTGTTGTCGTCAGCCGCGGAAACGATGACATGCCGACCGCCCAAGGCGCCGGTGCCGACAGCGCGCACGCTGGCGGTATGCCCACGCAGCTCACGTGAGCGTATGCCGCTCCACAGGGCGTGCTCCAAGGCCCAGCCGGATTCCGGCAGAGCAGCCGCGCACGCTTCCGCCAGACGGTGCGCACCGGTGCGCCGCGCCCACAGCCGCATGGCCGCGAGTACGGGGCGATACGACGGCTCCCCGTCATGCGGGGCGGCCGTCCCCCGGGCTTCCAGCGCCAGGACGAGCGCCTGAGCCGACTCCGGGTCGAGGCTGGCCGCGTGCTCGGCGAGCGAGGCGTGGTCCAGAGCCAGCACGAGGCCGGGATCGTGCAGGAGGATGTCCTCCAGCACCGCGCCGTGCGCGGCGTGGGCGGCCAGATATTTCCGGACATAGGGTGGTGGCAGGCGGTCCGCAGGGCGGCGATCAGGATCGATCATCCTCTGCCGCGCGGCGGAGGCCAGACTACGGGCCATTTCGGTGTGGTGTGCGGACACCGCGGCGTCGGTCTCGCCGCCCAGGCACTGGGTGATCATCAGACTGCGGAAGACCTCATGGGAGAGCCGGTAGACGGCTTGTTCGTCCTCCTCGTCGATCAGGACGTAGGGGGCTGCGATACGGAGCAGGGTGTCGATGTCCTGCTCGGTCACGCCCGGGCCCCCCGATATTCCGCTCGCTGTCGAGGCCCATACGTCTCCTGACCGTGGCATACCGCGCCCCTCGCTAAGAGCCAAGGCGAGCAGGAGCGGCCGGGCGGCTTGAGACGTGCCCATGACGCGTCGCATGGCCGCGTTGAATAGGGCGTCGTCCTGCAGGCCGGTGGCGGCCACTTCTGTGAGGAGGTGGGGCAGGACGCTGGCACTGTGCCCTTCGGTCCTCGAGATGAGTTCGTGAACGGTGAGTCGGGCCGCGAGGAAGGCCGGCTCCTGTGCGGCGATCGCGTCGGCTGCCTGATGGATCGCTGGCTCGGGGAGTTCGAGTCCGCGTGCCTTCCGCAGGCGCAGCTGTACGTACTGGTGCACGGCCTCAGGATCAGGGTTGAGTACGATCAGCCGTTCGTCGGGCAGGCCCTCCGGAGCCAGCGCTTCCAGGAGGTTGCTGGAGACAGCACCTCGAGCGTGCTGGCGTTGGAGCGGCCGGGTGCCCACCACCACGGCACATCGTGGAAGCGCCGACAACCGGCGCAGCACGTCGGCCACAGCGCATGGATCGGCCGCCTCGTCCAGGGCGTCCACCAGAAAGGTGAAGGGTCTGCTCCGGTCGGTCAGGGAAGCGGCGAGTGAATCCGCCAGTGAGTCCGTCCCCAGGGCAGCGAGCGCTTCGGCGGGATAGCCGACGGCCCTGGCGATACTTTCCAGTATGCCGCGTCGATCCATACCGGTGGCGTGCACGATCCCCTGGAAGGCGTAGTCCGGGGGTGTCTCGTCGGGGGCAGGTTCCGCGATATACCTGCCTCGGACCAGGAGTTGCCGCAGCCGGGGCCGTGACAGGGCGGCGATGTTGCCGAGCAGCGCCGATTTGCCCTGTCCGCCCTCGCCGGTGACCACCAGCATCCCTGACGCCTCTTTCTTCAACCACGCGGCGATACGGCGCTTCTCCGCCTGCCTGCCCACGAAGTACCAAGCCGCATCGCCGTGTTCTGCTCCGCTCGCCTGCGGAATGAGGTGCAGGCGCTCGTCGGCCGTCAACGAGCGGATGAAACTGGTGAGGTCTTCGTAGATGTCCAAAGGCGCGTTGGCGCCCGTGACAACGGGAGTGCGCCGAATCAGCAGCCCGCTCGTGGAGGGCGCAAACACATAGGGATTCGGCAGCCGGTGTCCCAATTGCTCGGCGAGGTCCCACGTACGCACCTGGTTGCTGCCGCGGAAGGATTCGAGGGCGAGTTCGAGCGCGTGAGAGAATACGCCGAGGCGGGTCTCACCCTCCCGTGATGCACCGAGCAACAGGACTCGCTCAGGGGCGTGCGGATCGTCCCGCAGGAGACAGGAGTGCACGATCTCGGCGAAGCGCGCGGACCTGCACCCATCGACCAGGATCACAGCCCATGAATGTCCGGCGTGAGGGCTGCGCTCGCGTCTGCGGATGAACGAGGCGAGTACTTCCGGCGTCAGGCCGCTGCCGTCCACGACCGCGTCGCTCTCCGGCAACGCCATAGAAGCGCGCAGATCGTTGGACCAGCCGTGCCCGACCCAGTGCAACACGGTGTTACGTGGCTGGGTGGGGCTTGCCCATTGCTGCAGACGCCGCATCACCGCACCCGCGTTGCGTTCCCTCGGCGGCACGGGCCACGGCACGGGGATGCCGCCGAACTCCGCCAAAGCGGCAGCCACGGTCTGCGCTTCCAGCTCGGCGGCCCCCGGCTCCTGCGATGAATCCCCGTGCAGATCCGGGAGATTGTCGTAGTGGGTGAGGACGACGGACACGACGTCGAACTCTGCCGACTGCAGCGCACTCATGGCTCATCCTCCTATGGCGCGGCAGCCAGCAGCAGCCTGGTCACGGGCGAACCTCCGCCGCCGGCGACGGCCACCCGGTACAGGCCCGGTTGGGTGAGGAACAACTCTCCGGCCCGCTTCCCCTCTTCCGCCGCATCACCGTGCCGGAGCACGGGTGACTCCTTCACACCGCCAGTGCTCAGGTCGACGACGTAGCAGCTCGCCCCAGCTGCCTGAGACCCGGTGACGGTGATGGTGAAGGGCTCGCCCGCCTGGACGACGTCTGGCACCTCAAGGCCCAGCTCGCCACCGCCCAGCGGTGCTCCTTGTTCGTCTTCCGAGATCACCGCGCAGACATGGTCCATCGCCTCCTTGCACCGGGCAAGCGCACCATGGGACTGGTGCACATAGGTCCGTTCAGCCTGCCGCAGCTCGGCCGAGTACCGGTACACGGTCCCATCACCGGAGTGGTCCAGCAGGCTTGTGCCTGCGGTGCTGTGTTCGTCCGGGATGCCGTGATGGACCTCGATGTCTCCCGAGCGCAGGCTCATGCTCTGGAAGGTCGGCTGTCCAAGCCCCACCAGGCACCGGTGGCCCGGCAGCGGGAGGGTGTGGGCCGTGGCACGGTCGGGTGGGACACTGTCCCTGCCGATACCCAGGTCGCCTGCGGTGACGTGGCGCAGCACTCCTTTGTCCTGCACACAGCGGTAGGCGGGCAGCAGCTCGTAGACCGACGGCAGGGTCCGAGCGAGGGCCTGCAGCCGCCTTCGGGGCAGGGGGAAGGGGCTGCCAACACCTTCTGAGAGCATCCGTACTGCGTCCAGTGAGCCGAGAAAAGGTGTGCCAAGGGTGACGATGGACCGCACCTCGTCCAAGGCACCGGGAACTTGGGCCATTTCCTGCACCAGCAGTCCGCCCATCGAGTGTGTGACGAGGACGACGCGGGCACGGCTCCCGCCCGGCCCGCGCGATTCGGCACGCCATCGCCAGGCCGTCAGGTGCGCTTCGATCGCTCTGGCCAGCAGGGCGGCGTTGTGAGCGACAGGGAGGCGCCAGTCGTAGGGGAAGGGACGAAGCGCCGCCGGATGCCGCACCACTTGAGCAATCCGTTCCATGAGGCGGGTGTAGGGCTCCATTCCCGTCAGTACGGGCATGAAGGCCGGAAAACGCAGGAGCCGTGTGGCGCGCACCCGGCGCCGCTCCGTCTCCGGGTCGGTCACTCGCAGGTTTCGGAGCCCCTGCCCCGTCATCCAGGCGGACACGTACCAGTTCGCGTCCGCAAGTCCCCAGAGCGTCTTGCCCGTGGTGACGTCCACGAGTTCGCTGCCCATGATTCCTGGTACGACGATGACGGCATCGTGTGAGCCTGGAGGACGCGTCGTCGTGCGGCTGGTCGGGGTCATCGGACGGCTCCTTCGGTCAGCCTCGAGGTTGGGATGTCGCGCGGCCCGCGAGGGTGTGGTCGGCCAGCGCACGAGTCCGTGCTCGCCTCAGGTCCCGATGCAGGCGGCGCAGGGTGTGAACGATGGGGACGTCCGTCCGCGGCACGGGCAGGCGGATCAGAGCGTCGATCGCCTCCATTCGGTCCGTGTCCGGCGGCCTGGGGCCGTTGATCGTCGCCACTGCGTTCAGGCAGGCGCGCACCTGGCCGAGCAGCGAGACATGGTGCGCTGAGTCATTGGTGCCACTACGGATGGCGGCAAGGGCTGTGGACCCCGCGCCGACGACGTCGTAGTGCAGGGCGAGCGAGGTGAAGCGGGCCACGGCGTCCGTCATCTCCTCACCGGAAACAACCGCTGCGGCGGTCCCGTCGAGCTGGGGTCCGAGAACGGACAGCATGCCTGCGTTCGTGGCCAGATGTGTAGGGACACCCATCTCGACCAGGTCGTCGACCCGCGGGAGCACCATGTTCTGATCCAGCATTTCGGGCGGCGGCAAGGACACTTCCGGTATGCGCGGTGGTGTGAGGGGCGCATCTTCGGAACCGGCGAGCAGCCACAGCAGCGAGCCGCTGAGAGCCTCCCGGCGGGCGAGCCCCGATGCCATAGCGGCGGGGTGACTCATAGCGGTGGTCTCCTCGATCGTGGCGCAGGCACGCCATGCGCCGCGACACGCGAGGAAGGACCGGATGAGGGAGGCGAGTCCGCCATCGCCGGATCGGGCGAGGCTGAAGGGCCGGGATGGGCCGAGGGCATTGAGGAGTTCCCATGCTGCTTCGGATGCGGCGATGCGTGCCCGCAACGGATGGTGCTCCGCGGTCTCCGCCCTCATTTCCGGGGGAAGAGCGGAGAAGTAGCGATGCAGGAGTTCCTCCGCCCAGTCAGGTGGGACCAAGGCGGACTTGAGGACTTGGTCTCTCAGCGCGGCATGAGAGTCGAGAATGAGCGCGGCAAGTTCCGGCCGGGTCAGGCCGGCGCCGGCGGCCACTCGCCGTTCAGGGGGAACCCGAACCCGCCCCCATTCCTCCAGCGCTCCCTTCCGGGACAGACCGGAAAATGCCCGCAGGTGCTCGTTCATTCCGGCATGACCGGTCCGTGCGTCCAGCGCGATCAATGCGTGCAGCTCTCTGCAGCGGGCAACGGCGTCGTCGCCGATGCGAGTCAGCATGCTCGCGGCGACCGTGCTGCCCCCATGCCAGTCCGGGGGGCCGGAACCGGAGTGGGCGCCTGTGCTGAGAATGGCCCGGTGGTCGTCGACGAATTGCGCGGCAGCGAGATCTGCCATGTCGAGCGCCACCAAGCCGCCACGCAGCGCGTACTCACAGCGGGCGGCCTGGGTGACGGCTCCTGCCTGTAGCTCAACGAGGCAGGCCGCACGCAGTGTTTCGCTGCCCACCCAGATGGGATGCCGCTCGCCGATGGCGGTCGGTGGCTCTTCGTCCATGGACTTGATTCCCACTGTGTTGCCGCCCAGCGCGAGCACGTCAACGGGTGCCGCAATGATGGCTCTCACCATGTCAGCAGGGCTGAGTTCACGCTCCGATGCCGCGAGGCCCAGGGCATGCCGTACCTGGGGGGTGACGACGATCTGGTGAACCTGCATGGAGTGGACACCACCACCCGGGGATATCGCCGAGGGGGCATAGGAGGCCCAGCTGTCATGTCCCTCCTCGAACATGCGCAGACGCTCCGCATGGGCCACGGCCTGGTCCGGATCCGGATCCAGCAGAATGTGACGATCGTCGAAGGCAGCCACCAGCCGGATGCCTTCCGCCCTTCGCAGGAGGTCCGCGAGGAGATCACCTGCAGCCCGGCCGACTCCGACCGCAGTGAAGCCTCGGCTCCGCGCCCACTGGCCGGCTTCGTCCAGACGCTCCACGACGGCTTCCCAGGCACCGCGCGCGGTGACCGCGCTGACCTGCGCTCCGCAACCGCCGAAGGCATCAGACAACCAGAATCCATACGACCTCAGGAGCCGGTCAGTCCGCCTGCATGCCTCCTCGTAACCGGGCATGTCGGGATCGGGTGAAAGCCACAGGTAGGGAGCGTCCCAGTCGTGCCTGACGACATCGGCTGGGGGCACGACTTTGCCGGAGACGACGTTGTCGGTGATGTCCAGCACCCCGGACAGGAACAACTCGTAGCAGGCCAATCCCTCATCGAGCCAGGTCTGACGTGCGGTGACGGGGTCGGGGAGCCTCTTCCCGACGAAGCTGCCCACGGCGGAGCTGGTCACCACACCGCCGTTGCGAAGCGTCTGCATCGCTGCGAGCCCCGTGATCTCGCGACGGAAGTCCTCACGGCGGTGGGACCAGCGCACAACTCCGCGTGACGCGTCCCCGAACGTGAGGTGCACGCCCTCGACACGTGGCGAGTAGACCCAGATCTCGGACGCCGGGCGCGGCGCGGGCAGGTCGGGGATGGCCTGCGGGTCGAACTTCATGGACACGTACTCATGAGGCTGGCCAAGTGCTGTGGCCTGGAAGAAGTTCGTCCTCACTGTAGCGCTGATCAATGTCAAGAACAGACGGAGGATCCGGCCCTGGTCGAGTGTCGAGATCAGATCGAGCGCCGCGTCGACCTCTTCGAGGAGCGCGTCGACGATCTCGTGTCTGGCCCGCTGGCGGTCCGGCGACATCCGCGCCTCGAACAGAGAGACGAGGAGACGGGTGGTGTGGACGTTGTTGCGGAGGGTGTCCTCCATGTAATCCTGCGAGAAGGTGGAGCCCGCCTGCCGCAGGTACTTCGCGTACGCCCGCAGCACCATCGCCTGCCGCCAGGTCAGCCCGGCGCTCAGCACCAGGGCGTTGAAGCCGTCGTTCTCCGCCTTGCCGGTCCAGGTGGCGGCGAAGGCGTCCTGGAACCGCTCGCGGGCGTCGTCGCCGAGGTAGTCCCCGCCGCTGCCGGAGCGGGGCATGCGCAGGCCGAAGTCGTAGATCCAGGCCACGCCCCGGTCCGAGCAGCGCAGCTCGTACGGCCGCTCGTCGATGACCTCGACGCCGAGCCGGTTGAGGACCGGCAGCACCGCCGACAGGGAGATGGCGTCGCCCGTGCGGTAGATCTTGAAGCGGCGCTCCTCGGGGGCGGCGCCCACCGGCTCGTACAGGCTCAGCGAGAAGTTGGTGTCCTCGGTGAGCTGTTCCAGGTGGAGGAGGTCGGCGACCGCGGCGCGCGGGCTGTGGTCGGCCTTGTAGCCCTCGGGGAAGGCGCCCGAGTATCGGCGCAGCAGCTCGGCGACGTGGTCCCAGTCGACTTCGGCGTAGAGCGCGTCGGCGAAGCCGTCGGCCCAGGAGCGGGCGGCCTCGACCAGGCGGGCCTCGATGCGCTCCTTGTCGGCGTCGGACAGCTGCGGCAGCTCGGTGCCCCGGGGGACGCGGACGACGAGGTGCAGGCGGGAGAGGATCGACTCGGTGTTCCAGGCGGTGAAGTCGACGCTGGTGCCGTCGAGCTCCTCCTTGAGGATGTCGATGATCCGCAGGCGCACGGCGGTGGTGTAGCGGTCGCGCGGGAGGTAGACGAGGGCGGAGTAGTAGCGGCCGTACTCGTCCTGGCGCAGGTAGAGCCGTAGGCGGCGGCGCTCTTGGAGGTAGAGGACGGAGGTGGCGATGCGCTGGAGCTCGGGGACGGGGGTCTGGAAGAGCTCGTCGCGCGGGTAGGTCTCGAGGATCTGGAGGAGGTCGTGCCCGTCGTGGCTGTTGGGCGAGAAGCCGGCGCCCTGGAGCACCTCGTCTACCTTGCGTCGGATGACGGGCACCCTGCGAACGGACTCGGTGTAGGCGGCGGAGGAGAACAGGCCCAGGAAGCGGCGCTCGCCGATGACCTCGCCGTTCGCGTCGAACTTCTTCACGCCGACGTAGTCGAGGTACGACGGCCGGTGCACGGTCGCCCGGCTGTTGGCCTTGGTCAGGATGAGGAGCTTGTGCTCGCGCGCCTTGGCGCGCGCGTCAGCCGGAAGCCGTTCGATGGACGGGCTGACGGGGTGGCTGTCGTCCCCGGCGTGGTGCGGGTCGGAGCGCAGGATGCCCAGACCGGTGCCGGGCACGGCGGCCAGCGAGTCGTCCTTGCGCAGCTGGTACTCGCGGTAGCCGAGGAAGGTGAAGTGGTCGTCGGCCAGCCAGCGCAGCAGCTCACGGGCCTCCTCGACCTCTGCCCGGGCTGGACCTATGGCGACCGGCTCGCTCTCCAGGCTATCGCCGAGGCGGATCGCTGCGTCGCGCATTTTCTTCCAGTCCTCGACGGCTTTGTGGACGTCGGAGAGCACGCGCAGCAGGTCGGCGGTGATCTGCTTGAGGTCGGCGCGGTCGGTTTCCCGGTCGATCTCGACGTGGATCCAGGACTCGATGTATATGTCGTACGGGAGGTCACCCGTTGGCGGGGTCAGCAGGACTTCGATCAGTTTGCCGGTGAGATCACGGCGGACGATGAGGTCTGGGTGGATCACGAGGTGGATACCGCGCCCCTGCCGCGACAGCTCGTTCATGACGGAGTCGACGAGAAACCGCATGTCGTCGGTGACGATCTCCACCACGGAGTGGCTGCAGGTCCACCCGTTCTCTTCCACGGTCGGGGTGTGGACCCGAATATTCGCCGTGCCCTGGGGACGGTTCTCGGCCAGCCGGTAGTGGGAGAAGGTGGCTCCGAAGATGTCGACCGGGTCGCGGTCGGTGAGGTCCTCCGGGGCGGTGTGCAGGTAGTAGCGCTGGAGGAACGCGAGCACGGTGTGGTCCGGGGTGCCGGGGGTGCTCTCGTCCGTCGTCCCAGTCGGTAGGTACCCCCCGACGGGGCTGTTCTCAGCTACCCGGGCGGCCCTCTCGAGCAGCTCGGCCTTGGCTTCGTCCAGCTTCGTCTGCATACCCCCTGCCGGCTGGCGGCACGCGGCCGCCGCAGTGCTGATGCCTACGCATCCTGCCAACTACTGTCATCGTCGGAAGATGGCGCCGATGGCTACGCGTCTTCAGAGCAGCGGTGACCCATCCGCTACTCGAGACTCTGTGTAAGACATCCCGACGCCGACTTCCTCGCTGCCCCGTCTCTCTTTCCCTCGCGGCCCGGTCCTTCTTTGGCACGAAGCCGGAGGCCATCAGGAGCCCCGTTCGGGTGCTCACTACCATCCATTCTTCGGCCATCCGGTCCATCGCGCATCCGCGGAGCCGCCGCCCGCCCCCGCGTCGCCCAGAAGCCGCCCGCCCAGGCCACGAGCGTTGGCGTGGCCCTGAGGATGATGCAAACTGCCAGCCTGCGTCACGAGGTGGCGGCCGAAGCCCGTTGAGCCTTTCATTTGTGTGTCCGGCAAGGATGCGTTGGCGACGCCTGGAAATAGTCCCGCGGCCCGGCGTGTTTGGCCTCGGCACTGAAGAGATCGGGAGGGGACGGTGTCGGGCGTGAAGCTGTTCAACACGAAAAGCGGCGTGACCGAGGTCCCGCCGCGTCTTGCTGACGTCGAGGCAGACGTGCAGAGCCTCATCGAGGCGCACATGGAGACGATGCTGGGTGTGCGGTTCCTGGCGAGCGAGTACGTGATCGACTGTGTCGACGGCGGACGGATCGACTCGCTCGGGACCGACGAGAACGGTGCCCCGGTGGTCGTGGAGTACAAGCGCGGTACGGATGCTGGCATGATCAACCAGGGCCTCTACTACATAGCCTGGCTCACAGCGCACCGGAGCGCTATCGAGGTCCTGGTCCGCGAGCGGCTCGGGGTGCCAGCCGCAGCCCAGATCCTGTGAAGCACACCCAGGCTGATCTGCGTCGCCGCACCTGGTCCGCTACCGGTATTTCGGCAATGATCACATTGGTCTTGAGACCGTGGCCTCCGTCACCGGAATGCGTCTGCGGGCAGGCGGTGCGTCGGCGCGCGGCCGTGCTGGAAGTGCCCCGGGAGCAGACGGGGGGGGCATGGCTAAGCTGGCCGGCGCTGCCGACGAGGTGCTGCTCGGCGTCGGGGACGGTGTACCCGGGTCCAGCGCAAGCCGTTCGCCGCCTATCAGCGGCTGCAGAACTTCACCTGCCTGATCCCGCCCCAGCAGGCCAAGGTTGGCCGTGCGCATGCGCCGACGAAAGCGGGAAGCGGCCCCGCGGAGATCGCGCGTCTATACATTGTGGTCAAAGACAAGGCAATCTTGACCGCGGACCCGGCTTTGCGTGAGGAGCTGGCCGGTTTCTCCCGCCGTGCGCTCGTGTGTGCCTGCCTGCGGCTCACTGAAGGGGATGCCAGGACGGATCCAGTAGTGCGGGCGACACGGTTCACGCTACGTGTGCTGGCTGAGCGTATAGAGCAGCTCAGAATGCAGGCCCGAGTGCTGGAGCACCGTTTGTCGGAGCTGATCAGATGTCACTACCCCCGGCTCGTTGAGGTCGTGGGCATCGGGCCGCATAGCGCCGCGGTTCTGCTGACCACCATGGGCGACAACAGCGACCGTCTGCGCGGCGAGGCGTCCTTCGCCGCGCTGTGCGGGGCGAGTCCGGTGGAGTACTCATCGGGCAACAGACAGCATCGCCGGCTCAACCGCGGCGGGAACAGGCAAGCGAACGCGGCCCTGCACCGCATCGTGTTGACCCGGCTGCGCTGGGATATGCGGACTCAGGTGTACTACGAACGACGAGTGGCGGAAGGAAAGACTCGACGCGAGATCATTCGGTGCTTGAAGCGGTACGTGGCCCGCGAGGTCTACCGGCTGATCCAGGACGAGCGCCGAAGCCTGAGCCGCACACCGGCTTAGTTATTGAGGTCACTCCCAGCCGCCCACCAGCGTGAACCCCGCCCAGTAGTACGGATCGGCGTAAGGCCGGTAAGCAGCCGACGCCGACGTGGCCCTGCCCGCCCGGTGGGAACGCGCGAGCAGGGCCGTGAACTCCAGGGCCTCCGGTGAGTCCGGCGCAGCGGCGGCGAGCAGCTCCTCGTAGGCCGCGTACGCCTCGCCGAACCGGCGGGCCTTGAGCAGCGCGTCGGCGAACCCGCGGTCCAGCTGTCGTCTCGTGCCAGCGTCCACCGATCCTAGGTCGGCGCGGATCTCCTGGTAGTAGGAGATCAGCTGGTCCGGGCGGACGGCCGCGACCGAGAGCTGCGCCCGGCGAAGCGCTTCGGCCTTCGACGCGCCGGCCGCCCACAGGGCGTAGAACTCGCGCAGCAGGAGCACGGTCGAGATCTCTTCCACCTTCCACAGGGTGACCAGCACCGACGCCGCCCCGGCATAGAGCAGCGAGCGGGTGAGGCCGATGAGCTCGTCGCCGGGACGGTGCCCGCCGAGCCCGCTATCGCAGGCCGCGAGCGTCACCAGGTCGGCATCCAGGCGCAGTTCGAGGATGTCCGCCGCAGTAAGCAGGTCGTCTCCCGCCAGATGAACTCCAGACCTGAGCGGCTCTTCGGAGTCGAAAAACCCGTGACAGGCCAGATGCAGCAAGTCCAGGCGGTCCTGTTCGCCGAGGGCGGCCAGGACCCGCTCCTTGGTGACCTCCGCTCCGCTGAGCACACAGGCGCCGAACCGGGCGGCCAGATCGGCCGCCTGGAGGCGGCCGTGCACAACGGGTGCGACGGCCATCGTGTCCGCCAAGACGGTGGCCTTGGCTCGCCGGGTGCCCTCTCGCGGCCTCGTGCGCGCCCGGACATGCCGGAGGGTCGAGGCGCTGGGCAGGTAGACCACCGGGTTGCGGGTGATCAGGGGGCCGGCGGCCCCGTCCCCGAGGTCGATGTCCAGCGCGCCAAGTGGCACCTGGTGCAGGGGGCCGTGCGGGACCAGGCAGATGACGTCGTCTGGTTCGCTCCAGCGGAGCACGGGGGCCAGTAGGCTCGCGAAGTCTTCGCGCGCGTCGGCCATGAACCGGCTCGCCAGCTCCTTCGGCGTGCGCGGAGTTTGGCCCGGGTGCGGGTTTGGTGTCCGCGCCATCCGGCCGGCGTACGGGTCGCGGATTACCCGGATTCGGCGGTCTGCGCCGGTGACTCCGAAGGTGACTACAGGCCCCTCGGTGACGTGGAAGGCGAGCAGCAGTGCTGTGGATCCGGTGAGGAGGGCGCGGATCTCGTTCGCTCCGGCCGGGGTGCCCTGGCGAAGCGCCGCGTACTCGGCCAGGTCCGGGAGGGTTGCTTGGCGCTCCATGCCCGCCCAGACCTCGTTCAGCTCCCGCAGCGCGATGCGCCACTTCCCGATCGCTGCGGCCCTGGCGGCGCCGTCCGTGCCGGAGACCTCGGCACGCGCCGCGGCCTCGGCCTCGATCGCGCGGTGCTCGGCCGCCGCCCAGTGCCCGCTCGCCCTGCTCAGCACGGAGTCGCCCAGCAATTCCAGCAGGACACGCGCCCGCCCGAGTTCGCTCGCCTCCAGCGCGGCGGCGGCGGGATCCTCCGGCCACAGATGACTCCGGCCGGGCACACCGGCGGTCAGCAGGTCCACCATCATGTCGCACGCCTCGGCGAGTAGTCTGCCCTGCGTGATCCGGGCATCCGGTTCCAGATAGTCGGCGCGCAATTCCTCCAGGGTGACGCGCGCCTCGGACAGCAGCCGATAGGCGCTGCCCGGGGCGACCATCCGGTCCAGGCGGGCGATCTCGATGCCCGTCTCCGCCTCCGCCAGCCGCTGGCGGTTGGCTTTGGCCCAGGACAGGGTGCGCCGCAGCTCCCGCCTGGCCCGTATGGTCCGGCCGTCGGAGGCGTCCTCGCGCGCCCTCGCGAGCAGTTCGAGGTGCGCGGTGAACGGTGTCGGATAGAGCGCCGCCCCGTCGGGGGGCTGCTGGCGCAGCCGCAGGAGTATCCGTCGGCCGACCTTGAAAATCGCGTACCGGGTGACCAGCGGATACCGCTCACCCCGGGGCTTTTCGTCCTCGCTGAGCAGCGCCTCGAAAGCCGCCGAGGACTGTACGCTTCGCGCGAGCTCCAGCCACGAGGTCTGTTCCGCTCCGGGCGGGGCGAGTGGGAAACCGCGGTGGGCCGCGAGCTCCCTCACACCGGGATCGATCTCCGTGTCATCGGCGACGCCCCGCAGGAGCCGCAGCGCGTCGCCGTTCATGCCGAGTTCGGCCAGCGCCATGCCGTGCGCGACCCGGGCGAGCGCGGCGGCGGACCGCCGCTCGGTGCGATCTAACAGTTCCACGGCTCTCGCGGCGAGGATCTCCGCCTCCTCAAGCCGGCGCAAGGCGAGCAAGGTCTGCGAGTGCATCAGCGCCGCCCATCCTCGCTCCGCGCGGATGACCTCAAAGATCATGTCCTGATCGGAGTCCGGCTGGCGCGCTGCCACCCTCCCGGCCAACTCCAGTCCTTCCTCCACGAGGTCGAACAGCGGCAGCATGTGTTGATCGGATAGTCCCGGCTGCTGGTGAATCACGCCTCGGCGGTGGACGGGCACGCCCTGGCTCATCTGGAGCGGGACGATCCCCAACCACCGGATGAGGTCCATGCCTCTGCGCCGTGGGAGGCCGCCCTCCCACGAGTGCAGCCACGACCCCCAGAGCCTGAGCCGTTGCAGTTCGGGGTTGCGGCGCAGCTGGGCGATCGTCACCTTCGGATTCGGAAGACGCCACATCACCAACCCGGCCCCGAAGACATAGATCATGCTGAGTGTCAGCCCGGCCATGACGATGGCGGGATGAGGGTGGGCGAGCGTGCCGATGAGGAGCAGCGTCAGTCCTCTGTCCGACAGCGTGGCCGTCAGCAGCCCGACCGGGTACATGACCGCCGCGTACACGGCGTTGATCGCCGGGACTGACGTGCGGAGCGGCATGTGGACGAGGGAGTCGAGGAAATAGACGCCCACGAGGGCCGCCGTCCACAGCAGCGACCCGTCACGCGGCCAAACCGAGGCCAGCCAGTTGCCGAACGGACCCGCGACGAGATACCACATCAGGGCCAGTTCGATGACGGCTCCCCGCGACAGCGCCTGGCGGGCCAGCGGCGCGTCACCGCTGGTGATGGTGATGAACGCGGCGACCACCAGGATCGCGAACCAGCCTCCCAGCAGCGCGGCCAGCAAGATGCCGGGTGGTAGTTCGGACCGGACTAGCCCCGCCAAGGCCCCCGCCGTGGCCAACACGACCACGGCGCCGGGCAGGATCATCAGTGTCCAGAGCATCGTCCGGCTGAAGACGCCCCATCGGCTGGGCGGGACCGTGAGCATGGCCCGCTGCCGGGCGATCCGACGTGCCGTCTCCCGTTCGCGGTTCGCTGCACGCCGGTCGTTCCGCGACCGGAGCGACCAGGCCGTCCACTGGAGTCGTTCTAATCGCCAGCCCGGGTCCCGGCTCCAGCCCCGGGACGCCATGTACCAGTCGGCGAGTTCGCCGAGGGCTCCACCGGCGAGGACCGGCAGCGCGACGGCCGCCCAGAGAGTTTCGTCTCCCAGGAGGGGACCGTACAAGATCGTGGTCGCCACCGGCAGGTACGTCAGGCCGGTGAAGGCGAGCAGTCCCAAGAACGATCCGAGGGCGACGGCTCCGACTGCTGTGGCCGCTATGGGGCGCAGCAGCGGGGTGAGGATGAGGAGCATGACTGCGAAGATCGCTACGACCAGCAGCACGGAGAGAGCTTGCTTGCGGCGGATGGCCCTACGTTGCCACGCGGTCGCCACGCTGCGGCGACGCGGCCGCGTCCGCCGGGCTTCGGCCACGCAGATGACCAGGGCGGCGCTGAAACAGCACCACCACAATGGGTTGGCGAGGGTCATCCAAGGCTCCGAGGAACGTCGAAGGGGATGCCGTCCTCCCAGAAGGCAGCGAGCCGCTCCCAGACGGCGATCTCGTCTTGCAGTGTGCCCGGTGGATCGATCTCGAGATGCTGGAGAAGAGTGCGCCTGTGCAGGTCGAAGGCGACCTCGATATGCCCGCCGTACAGCACCGCTGCGGGGGTGGCGGCCCGGTGGGCGGCCAGGGTGACAACCAGGCCGGTCGCGGCGCACACGGCCAGCGGAAGGTACGCGCGATCGGAGAACGCCAGGGCCGCCAGCGCGGCGACCGTGAAGACCCAGGCGACCGCGGTGAGGGTGAGCATCAGGATCATATTGGTGCGCGCGGCGGCGAGGTCGATGAGGGACTGCTGGGTGAGCATCGGCTGCAAGCGGGGCCACACCGAGCGCGGTTTGATGCCGTAGCGAGCGCGGGCGTACTGCTCGCAGCGGCGCAGCACGTTGCCGAACCGGGTCGGCAGCACCTCTTCGGGCATATCGGCGGACGGGTAGACCGTGGAAAGCACCCTGCGGGCACGGATCTTCTTGTGCTCCGATCCGGTTTGGCTGAGGTCGGTCCAGCGCCGTAGCCGCGCACGGTGGTAGGCGGCGCAGACGCGAGCTGCGGCCCGCCCGAGGGGTGTCGGCCAGGTGCCAGCGAACAGATCGACGAACTTGGGCTGCGCCGCGGCGAGCAGCAGCGAGACGAACGCGACGGCGACGGCGAACGCTGTGCATCGCAACCATTGGACGAGGCCGTCAAGCGCCTTCCAGTCAGCCAGCGCTTGGGAGATGCCGGTCAAGTAGGCCCACAGCAGTAATAGCCCCGCGCAGACGAGGAGAGCGGGGAGCGCCGCGGTCAGCATGAAACGGCGATCGACCGGGCCGGTCAGCAACGGCAGCATCAGAGTCGCTCCGGGTCTACGCGTACAGCCGAATGTCGTGCTCCATGACAGGGTTGCCGCACTTCGGCGGGCGGAGACGGTTCCACTCGGTGATCTCGTTCGGCCAGTCGCACCCGGGTTCCCTGCACAGCAGCCGGTAGTGCGGACGGCCCTGACCCGGTAGATCGGGAAACCGATTGTCGCCTGCCTCTCCCCCGGGACCGAGTGAGCGCTCGGCGGCCTGTGTGGCGAAAAAGTCGTCGATGACCTCTTGGGGTACGACAGCTGTCGGCGCTCCCGTGGGCGAGACCAGCACGATCCCCACCTGATCGGGATCGATGTCGAACAGGCTCGCCGGGCTCGGCAAGAGCAGGTCTCCGATCGGGATCTCCTCCGACACGACCAGCGCGCCCGCCGCCGGGGCCTGGCCCGAGTCAGCTGGGAAATCACCGCGCAGGAGCCCGACGATGCCGTCCCCGGTTTTGCGGACGACGAGGAATCTGACACCTGGAGCCGCGCCCGGGACGGGCCAGGTATCGACCACTAGAAAGTCGGTGGTTGCTAGTTTGCGCAGCGACACCTGCAAGTCGAATTCCGGCGAGGGGAAGAGCGACATGCATGACCCTCCGTGGACAACGACGACCCTGGCTGTCTAGCTAGGATGGTGTAGGGAGCCGGGCGCCGGGAAGCTGATCCAGGCAAACTCGGCATCGTTGTGCATTGCCGGATCATTGATTCAGCGCACCTTCGGTGGGCGCCGGTGGCGTGTTTGCAAACCCCTCGCTGGCAACCGGAACGACTGCAAGACCTGGACGGAGTCCGGCGCCAAGGCCGCCGTTGGCAAGACGACCACGATCGCCGATGGCGGCTGCCCGGGCACCGTCTGGTGATTCCACACCGCCGACCGCGCGGCGGCGAGCTGACCGAGTGGCGGGCCCAGCCCAACCGCGAGCACGCACAGGTCCGTGCCCGCGTCGAGCACGTCTTCGCCCGGTTGAAGACCTGGAAGATCCTGCGCGACTGCCGCCTCAAAAGCGACGGCCTCCACCACGCCATGCCCGGCATCGCCCGTCCACCTGCACCAGCTGAGCGTTCCACCACGACCGAGGAGGCCCGCCGAGCCCTAGCGTTGGCCACCGAGATCACGTTCCAGGAGTCCAGGAGGATGCCGTCGCGGTGCTCCAGGAGCAGCCGGCCGATCTGCTGGGCAACGGGGAAGCGTCGCTCCTGTACGAGCATCAGGGCATGCTCTGCTCGGTCTTCGGCGACCGCGGTCCTCGTGTGCGCGAGTGACCGCGTGCGCACGGAGCTCCGCTGGGTTCGCGGACCTGCTCGGCCTTCAGCCGCCGGGCCTTCTGGTACGCACCCTGTTTGGAGGTCACGCACAGCGCTTCGGTGAAGTGGTCCCACGGCACGCCATCGGCCCGTCCGTCCTCGATCGCCCTCAGCTGCCCGGCATCGGGCCGCTCGCGCAGGTACTCCCACAACTTCGTGCGCAACACTGCGGCCTCGCCCACCACATTGCCCAGGCTGTCCTTCGGCTGCTTCAACTTGCCGGCGCACGTCTGCGCGTGGTCCAGCACGAGGAACAACTCCTCCGAAGCGGGGAACCGCTCGAACGCCCGATCTCCGCCCAACTCGTGCAGTCCCGCGGCCGGTTCACGATCCGACCGGCCTTGATCTCCCCCAGGCGGATTGGCGGGCGCTTCTGAAGGGGCCTCGCGTCAGCCTTCGAGTGGACGAAGCTGCGACCTGGGTACTGAAATCTCCCATGCAGCGTCTGGGGCGGTGGGAGCGCAGCGATCACTTCAGTGACCGTGACCTCCCTGTCTGCTCTGCCGGGTGCGGGAGGTGGTCAGCGTTTGACACGGCCGCGGACGGCCAGGACGGCGAGGCCGAGGAGAACGGGTTCGGCCAGCCGGGAGGTCATCTCGGTGTAGGTGCCAGCGGTGGTCAGGTCCTGGCCGGATGAGCGGAAGACCACCGAGTTGATCACCACGCGCAGCGCTTTCTCGAACCTCTCAGTGCTGACGCGTTCACCCAGCGGGCCGGTGGGATTGCGGGGGTCTGGAGTGTCTGTGGTGAGCTTGAGTTTCTGCCCGGCCCCGACCTGCTGGCCGGTGGTCTGCGGGTTCGGGTCGTTGGCGGGCAACCCCCACAGCACCATCACCATGATCGTGGCGGCCATCGCGGTTACCAGCCAGCCCAGGGCGCGGGTGGCGCGCAGTCCGTAACCTGACAGCGCCCAGTAGGCGGTCAACAGCGTTCGTTCTCCCCAGGGCCGCGTAGTGTCGTGGCGGCGCATCTCGCATTCACCGTAGTAGAAGTCGGCGGCGTCCGGCTCGTTCTTGCCGTCCTCCAGTGACTTGCGTAACTGGCGGTACAGCGCGGCCACCGCCGCTGGCTTCAGCTCGGGGGCATGTTGCGGCGGGGTGGCCCAGCCGCGAGCGACAGCCTCGGCGGGGTGGCGGGCGTTGCGCACCCGCCAGTAATGCTCTTCCACCAAGGTGTTGCGCTGGCTCCACCTCCAAGGGAAGCGCCGGTTCCAGCCCGAGGGGGTAGTAGCGAAGGTGCACCAGCCGTCCACCCTCATCTGGTCGAGATGGACGGCGCCGGCGAACTCGCACTCACTCACGTCGATGTTGTGCAGCGCCAGGTGCGCAACATCTGCTCCTACGACCGTCGCCAGGCTCACGCCGGGCGTTTGGCTGACTAGCCCTTCCGGCAGCGGGGCGTCCCCCCTATAGGGGCCGAGGGCGCCTGTGACCGACACCGGGTACTCGAAAACCGCATCGTCCAGGTGCAGTTTGGCGTACGTCAGGTGCAGCGAGGCCGTCGCAGCCCACCGCGTGCGCCCACAGCTCACCCTACGGGCGGCGAAACTCAGCATCACGGGCTGGTGGAAGACCGCCATGTCGAGCAGCACCAACCGCCCACACACGAAGTTCACATACGCCGCAGTCTCGAACTGCGCTTTGCGGAACCAGAAGCGGTCGGTGGTAGCCGCGCCTGTGAACTCGACCTCGCCGGAGAAGGTCGCGCTGTCGAACCAGGCGTCCTGGAAGGTTACCGAGCCGAACTCGGCGTCGCCGTGGAAGGTTGCCGAATCGAACATGGCAACGTCCTCGAAGGTTACCGAGTGGAACTCGGCGGCACCGAAGCAGGGGTGTCCGGTGGCTGGGTCGCGGAGCGCGCCGAGGAGGTCGTCGAGAAGGGGTTCGGTGAGAGGGGTGCCGCGGTGGTCGATGTCGGTGCCGGGGACCAGGCCGGCCAGGTAGGCGCTGCGGTCGATGTCGGTCAGGTGGGCGAGGCATGGGGCATAGCCGGGGACCTGGATGCCGCGGCAGCCGACCGGATCCTCGGGGGTAGCGCCGTGGCCGCAGTGCAGCCAGTAAGAGGCCATTTCATTTGGTCAGTCTGCGGTGGCATATGAGGGTCGCGGCGATGGCGGTGAAGGCGAGGAAGTGTTCCGGCTTGCGCTCGTAGCGGCGGTGGAGGCGGCGGCAGCCGGACAGCCAGGACACGGTCCGCTCCACGATCCAGCGGTGCTGGCCCAGGCGGCGGGATGACTCGATGCCCTTGCGGGCAACGCGGTGCCGGATGCCGCGAGAAGCGAGCCATCGCCGCAGGTGGCGGTAGTCGTAGCCCTTGTCGCCGTGCAGCTTGCCGGGCCGTCGGCGTCGCGGGCCGCGACGTGAGCGGATGGGCGGGATGCCACGGACCAGCGGGATGAGGGCCTGGCTGTCGTGGAGGTTGGCGGCGGAGATACCGACCGACAGGGGCAGCCCTGGCGGTCGACGATGAGGTGGATTTTCGATCCCTTCTTGCCGCGGTCGGTCGGATTCGGTCCCGTCAGCTGCCCCTTTGAGGGCCCGGACGCTGACGGAGTCGATCGCGCATCGCGACCAGTCCAGCTCACCCCGGGCACCGAGCTCGTCCAAGACCAGGCGGTGCAGCTTGGCCCACACCCGGGCCTCGGTCCACTCGGTGAACCGCCGGAAGGCGGTGACACCCGAAAGACCGAATCCCGGCGGCAGTTGGTTCCAGGTGCAACCCGAGGTGGCCACGAAGATGATGGCGGCCAGCACCTCGCGGTCCCCTCGCCGACGGTGCCCTCCACCCTGCGGGCAAACCGGCGCCGGCGGCACCACCCGCTGGAACAACGTCCACAGGTCCTCCGGCGCCATCCGCTCGACAAGCGCAGCAGTCATCGCCCCAGACTGCCGCAAGATCACGCCAACTGAAATGACTTCTAAGAAGTGGTACGTGAAGCCGGACGTCGAGGATCTTCGCGAAGCCGCCAGGATGTGGGATGGCTTGCACGGGAGTGCAGCGGAGGGGCAAGCGTGAGCCAGGCGGTCTACCAGCCGAGCGACTTGCCCAGGCGTATGGCCAGCAAGATCGAGGTGGACCCGGAGACCGGCTGCTGGCTGTGGACCGGTAGCTGCAACGGGGAGGGGCAGTCAGGCTACGGCCAGGTCTCCTACGAGGGAAAGACACAGCTTGTCCACCGTGTGGTGTTCAGGTTGCTGGTCGGTGAGATTCCGGAGGGCTTCCAGGTGCGTCATGCGGATCCTTGGGGACGGCACTTTACGCTTTGCTGCAAACCGGACCACCTGGAAGCAGTGCCGAAGAAGGAAGCTCTGCGGCGCAGGGACTGGGAGAGCGCGCGAGCCAGGAGGACGCACTGTCCCCACGGCCACGCGTACACGCCGGAGAACTCGTATCTGGATCCCCGAGGGTTCCGGCAGTGCCGGATGTGCCGCGCCGAGAGGGTCAGGAGCCACCGGGTTCCCCGGGCTGTGTGAGATTTCGTGATACGTGAGAGGCCCTGAGGCGTGAGTGAGACACCGTCGAACACCCTGCAATACCGCTTTGACGGGCCAGAAGAGGCTCCCGTCCTGATCTTGGGTCCCTCCCTGGGCACCACATGGCACAGGTTGCAGGGGCGTCCAGGGGATCCAGGACGAGGGCTGAACGCCAGGTCAGGGCCTCATGGTCCGGGGGAGTCCGCCGAGTCGGTGAGATGGAGGGGCAGGCGCCCGTGGGAGGTCATCGCCTCCGCCGCAGGATGCCTGCCGCCCTTCGACCGAGCCGACATGGCTACTTCGGTGCCCTTGCCCACCGGAGCAACGGATCGGCGGGTTCTCCCATCGCTCCCGGTCAGGCTGGAGGCACCACGGGCAGGACGATGCGGGACGGCCGGGCGGGATCGTGGAAGACCTGCTGCCGGGCCACTCGGGCCGTGGTCGCGCTGTCCTCGGGTTCGCCCGTGTTGAGATTGCGGTCCCAGCGCGGGAAGTTGCTGGAGGTGACCTGGACCCGTATCCGGTGCCCCGCCCGGAAGACGATGCTGGTCGACCACAGGTCCACGACGTGTTCGGCCGCCTCGCCCGGTGTCGCCGCGCGCACCCGCACGATGCCGTCGGCCACATTGCGGGAGACACCGTTCTCGTCGACGTCGCACAGGCGTGCCACCCAGTCGGTCGAGGGCCCGTCCGTGGCGGCGAAGAGCACCGCCCGGACGCGCCCGGTCACCTCGACGGCCTCGGTGAGCGGTGCGGTGGTGAAGACCAGGACGTCCTCGCGTCCCTCCACGGCCGTCTGGTCGAGTGGCCCGGCACGGAACTCGTCGGACATCAGGAGCGCGCCGCCGGTCGTGGGCACCGGGTCCATGGGGTCATAGGTGAACTCATCGGCCCGCTCGGCCGTGGACGGCGGCTCCTGCGTCAGGCGTCCGTCGGCGCGCAGGTGGAAGTCCGTGTCCACCGCCCGCGACAGGGGCCATTCCGTCTCCTCGCGCCACTGGTTGATGCCTATGACGAACAGCAGCACCTTGCCGGTGTCCGGCTCCAGAGCCTCACTGTCGCCCAGCGTGCGCTGGAACCAGTCGAACTGCATGTCGTGCACGCGTCCCCGCATGCCCATGAAGTCGGAGTTCGCGCCGAACCCGAAGTTGACGTCACCGACCACGTGCCGCCAGTTGGTGTGGGACCACGGGCCCATGATCAGCGTGGCGGGCCGGCCGGCGCTGCGCATGGCGGTGAAGTTGTCGAGCGTGCCCTGGGCGAAGATGTCGTACCAGCCGCCGAGCTGGAAGGTGGGCAGGTCGACCTCGTCGTGCCGGCCCGCCACGCGGCAGGACCGAGCCCAGTCGGGCTCCCGCCGGGAACGCTCGTAGCCCAGCTCGGGCAGGTCGTGCCGGGCGAACGCGGGAAACCGCCCGGCGGGCAGCTCCGCGTAACCGCCGCTTGCCAGGCCGTCCAGATCCCGCACGAGCCCGGTGATACCGCTCACGAGTCCCTCGACGTCGGTGCGGTGACGGCGCATCAGCGTGTCGGCGCCCTGCATGAGAGACCAGGGCACGGTGATGCCGAGTTCGATCGCGCCGCCGCGCGTCCACAGGCCGTCGTCCGGATCGGACCACGTGATCAACGGTGCGATCGCCTTCAGCTCCGGTGGCTTCGACAGCGCCGCCATCCACTGGGTGTTGCCGAAGTAGCTGCCGCCGACCATGCCGACTGAACCGTTCGCGCCGGGAAGGGCAGCGGCCCACCGCACGGTGTCGTAACCGTCGCTCTCCTCGTACGTCCACGGCTCCCATTCCCCCTCGGAGGCGAACCGGCCACGGGTGTCCTGGATGACCACCATGAAGCCACGCCTGGCTGCCGCCAGGGGATCGAGCATCATGGCCAGCAGGGGCGACTGCTTGCCGTACGGCAGTCGGCTCAGCAGCACCGGCCACGGCCCCGTACCCCCGGGCCGGTAGACATCGGCGCGCAGCACAGTGCCGTCACGCATCTCCGTCGGCACATCGAACTCGATCTGAATCTCTGCCACGCGCTGCCCCTTTGCATGCCACGACGCTGTCAGGCACATGGTCGAACCCGGTCCCCGTCCCGCACTACCCCCGAACGGGGTGGCTACGGCGCTCTCGGGGCGCTCACGCCACCGCGTTCAGCAGGTCGGCCAGCAGGTCGGGCCGTTCCAAGGCGATGAAGTGGCCTGCTCCCGGCACCTGCGTGAAATCGGCGGTCGGCAGCAGCTCCTTGTCGGCTTGCCGGTCCGATGGCCGCGACCAGTCCTTCTCCCCGTAGACGAGGTGGACGGGTGCCTTGACCTCGGGGTAGCGCGAGCGGGCGGCGATGAGACTGGGCAGACTCTGGTACACGGCCCGGGCGACGCTCGCGTAGCCGGGGCGGCGGCCCACCTGGAGGAGTTCGTCGAGGTAGTCCTCCCGCAGCGCGGTCCTGTCGACCAGCCCGCCCTGCAGGATCCTGCGGACGACGGCCTTGGGCTCCACCCCGGCGACCACCGGGCCCACCCCCGGAGTGAGGACACCGCCGACCACCACACGGGCGAGAAGACTGGACCGGGCGATACCGCCGCGGAAGTCGTACGTGTTCACCGCGACGACGCGCCGGACCCGCTCGGGCAGGTCGGCCGCGGTGGTCAGGGCGAGCACCGCCCCCATGGACTCCCCGACCAGGGACACGTCGTGGAGGTCGAGTTCGGTCAGGAGCCGCTTGACGCCCGCGCGCATGGCCGGCTCGTCGTACGACGCACCGGGCATGATCTCGGAGTAGCCCATCCCCGGCAGGTCGAGGGCATACACGGTGTACTGGTCCGCGATCAGCGGGATGAGGGAGCGGAAGTGCTCGGCCTGGGTGCGCACGGTGTGCAGCAGGACCACGGGAGCGCCGGTGCCCGCCTTGAGGTAGCGCAAGCTTCCCTCGCGGCTGTGGCGTCCTCCGCGCGGGGCGATGGTGTGGCTGGTGGTTCCCGGGATGTGAATCGTGGGACGTGGCTCTGGGCTGGGCATCTCGCTGGCTTCCCTTTGTGTGAACTGCTGCGGACGGGTGATTCGGATAGGGCCCGCCCGAAGGGGCATGACCTTGGATTCATTGAGAAACCGACCGGTTTCCGGCATCGTAAACCGATCGGTTTCCGGGTGCAAGGCTGAGGTTGCCATCCGCAGCAATAGGGTCAGCGCACAGGAGAGACGCGAGAGTGTCATCCGTACAGACGGTCGCCGATTCCGCACTCAAGGGCTACTACGGCACGCCCGTCAACACCCTTACGGCCACCCGGGCTCCCCTCGATTGCGGGCAATCAGGGGCGGGAGCCATCGGCCTGGGGAGGGCACGGTCACGGCGCCTGCTCGAAAGGGGATGCGTCAGTGCATGCCTGCCGCATCGAGCAGGGTGGTCACGGTGGGCGTGACGAGCCCTGCCGGATTGTCGGCTCCGATCCCCGCCCGGGCGCTGGCGCCGTCGAAGATCAGGCTGAGCTGCCGGGCCAGCAGGTCGGGATGGCTTGCCCCGCCCCGTTCGGCCTCGGCGCGGAAGAAGGCGGTCAGATTCTCTTTGACCCGGTGGGCCACCTGGCTCGCAGGGTGGCTCTGGTCTTTGAGCTCGATCTGAGCAGCCAGGTACCGACAGCCTTGGAAGTCGGGCGCACCCGCCTGCTCCTCCAGCTGGCCGAAGACGTGCAGGATCCGCTCGCGGGGTGAACGGCCGTAGTCCGCCGCCGGCAGGAGCCCGGCCGTGAAGGCAGAGGCGCGTTCCCCCAGGCTCGCCGCCAGCAGTTCGTCCTTGCTCTCGAACAGCTGGTACAGGGAACGCTTCGACACCCCCGCCGCCTTGCACAGCGCCTCGACGCCGATGCCGACACCGTCTCGGTAGGTGAGCGTGGCCGCCGCCTGCAGCAGCCGCTCTCTGGTACTTGGCTTTACTTCGGTGGCCATGCCGCGAGATTAACTCGATGTGGACAGAATGAAAACCGATCGGTTTACGGCGCTTTACCGGGGCGCTCTCGCGCCGCCCACGGGTCGGGCGGGCATGTGAGCACGGTTCCGCTGCGCCGGGACGGCGGTCTTCTCGGCTTCGTCCCGGCGGGGACGCGGTGCAGCCCCTGGCGGCCGCCCGTCACCCCCGAAGCCGGAGAGTGCGGCCGTGATGAGGCCGACGGTCATCCTCACCCGGCCCCTGGCCAGGCCCGCGCCCACTGGGCGCCGTTGTAGAGGATCTCTGCCGGAGCGGCTTCGAACTCTGGGAGGACGCGCGCGAGGGTCGTGGCCGACCTACCCGTGCCGGACCTGGCAGGCCGGGACAGTCGGGAAGCGGCCGTCGCCTCGGCCGGCGCGACGGACCTCCCTTGCGCGCAGTACGTGCCGTCCGCCCGCGTCCGGTACAGCGCGCGCAGCCGGGCCTCGTCGATGTCCGGCAGCTGCGCCTCGTAGGCGCCGTCGGCGTCGGCCTGCCACACGTCCAGGACGACGTCGGGCAGAGGCGTGCCGTCGAGGTCGAGGACCCGGCCGGTGATGAACAGCGGCGTGCCCGGGATGCCGCCCGACATGTCGGCTCCGAAACCGGCCGTCGGAGAGCCGTCGATGTGGAACGGACCGAGCACCGTCGCCGGAGTGGCGTCCGCCGAGAAGTGGTGGTTCATCTGGACTGCGAGCGTGCTGAGACCCAGGACGTCGGAGGCGAGGATGAACTCCAGACGCTTGTCGTCACTGATCCGGCCGGTCGCCGTGAGCCATTCGACGGCAGCCGTCCACTCCTCCTCCGTCAGCCCGACCTCGCGGGCGTACGCGTGGAGGTGCCGCACCAACGCTGTCATCAGCTCGGCGAGCCGGGCGAGTGCGCCGTGGCCCACCGCTTCACCGCCAGGTCGCTGAGGTTGTCCTCCGTCACGAAGGCCATGGAATCTTCCTCGATCCGTTCCGGCCGCGACCGCTGTCCGGACATCCGTCCGTACAGCGGACGACCGATGTCCGCGGTCGGGAAACACGTGGCCCGTCACCGACCGGTGACGGGCCGAGGGGGCGCGGGGGACCCGGAGAGGTCAGAACATCGTGTTGTCGTTGGCGGAGGTGGCCGGGACGTCCTGTACGGCGTCCCAGTGCTCGATGATCTTGAGCTTGCCGTTCTTCTGCTTCTTGACCCGGAAGATGTCCACGACCGACTGCCCCCGGTCCTCGGGGTTGAGGCGGTAGTGCGCGTGGATGGCGACGTAGTCCTTGTCGGCGATGACGCGCTTGCGCTCCACGATCAGGTTCGGGAACTGGCGGAAGAAATTGGTGAACTGCTCACGCAGGCCGGCCGAGCCGCTGGGGATGGTCGGGTTGTGCTGGTAGTACTCGGGCGCGAGGTACCTGACGGCGTCGGGATTCTTGTCGACGAGGAGGGTGTCGAAGTAACTGGTGGCGATCTTCTCGCTGAGCGCCGTGCTCCAGCGCGGGCCGCTGGGCTGGTTCGTGTGCGGGTTGCTGACCGTACCGAACATGTCATTGCCGTTGACGCTGGTCGCCGGCACGTCCTGGACCGTGTCCCAGTGCTCGGCGATCATGCCGCTCCTGGGGTCGAAGCGGAAGATGTCGACCACGGCCGCGCCACGGGTGCCGGGCTCGTAGACGGGGTTGGAGTGCACCAGGACCAGGTTGCCCTGGGCGAGGACCCGCTTCACGTTGTACTGGTGGTCCGGGAAGCGCGCGGTCCAGTCGCGGATGAAGTTCTTGATCGCTTCCCGGCCGTTGGGCGCGGCGGGGTTGTGCTGGATGTAGTCCTCGCGGATGTACCGGTCGGCGACCGCGAGGTTGCCCTCCTCGAAGAGCTGGGTGAGGACGTGGACGGCGACGCGCTTGTTGCGCTCCTGCGTGGCGGGGCTTGTGTACGGGGCGTCGAGGCCGAGGCCCAGGCCGCTGTGGGACGGCGCGGAGGCGGAGGCAGTGGCCGTGGCGGCGGGTGCGAAGCCGGCCACGGCTCCTACGGTCGCCGCGGCCAGGAGGGTGGCTATGGCCTTACGGGGCAGCCGGCTGGTGCTGTTCGACATGGGGGTTCTCCAAGGCTGTGCGGACGGCATTGAACGCGTCGGCGGGTGTCTGGTGGGAGATCGGGAGTAAAGGGCGAGGGGGCCCGTGTGGGCTCAGGCGCGGTCGAAGGCGAGGAGGAACTCGATGTTTCCCTCGTCCTCCACCGTGATCCCGCCGAAGTCGGGTGCCTCGATGCCGTAGTCGGCGAAGGTGACCGGAATGGAGCCGTTGACCCGGAAGCCGTCGGCGGTGCGCTGGGCGTCGAGCTCGAAGGAGACCGAGTTGGTCTCACCGTGGACGGTCAGCTCGCCTGTGGCCTTGGCGCTGACCTGCTCGCCCACCGCCGGCGCAGAGCCGAAGTCGACGGGCTCGGTGAGCTCGAAGGTGGCCTCCGGGTACCGCTCGGTGTTCATGACCCGGCCGCGGAACTGGCCGTCGCGCTGGTCGGAGTCGCTCTTCACCGAAGCGAGCTCGACGGTGAAGGATCCGTTGACCGCCCGGTTGCCTTCGATCTCCAGCTCGCCGGTGACCTTTCCGGTACGGCCCACCGCCGTGACGTTCTGGCCGAAGAGGACTTCGTCGACCCGGTAACCGGCCTGCGAACCGCTGCCCACCCGCCAGGCACCCTCGACATCCTCCCCGGAACCCGAGGAACTGCCCGAGGAGTCCGAGCCTGGCGGGTCGTCGAGCGAGAGGGCGGCCGGTGGCTTGTCCTGGACGTAGTTGATGTAGATGTAGGGGCCCGCTGTGCACAGCACGGCGACGGTGGCCACACCGGCGATGAGCCAGCGCTTCCAGTGCCTGCGGATGCTGCCTGCCATGGTGTCTCCTCTATGTTTCGTGATTCAACTGAAGTTTCAAGTATTTGGTCGCGGGTGGCCCTGGGACGTGAGGGGTCGCTACGGGCGTGCGCGGGCTCAGCCGTGGCCGGCGAGCGGGATGGGGTCAGTCCAGGAGCTGCTCGGAGACCTGCCAGAGTCGCTCGGCCGCCTCCGGATCCAGGGCGTGCGGCGCGACCCCGGTGTTGGTGCCCGGCTGGTGCAGCGGTGCCTCGTTGCAGTCCTCGAAGTACCGGCCGCTGACGCCGTCGAGCAAGGGTGAGGTGGCCAGCAGGACGGAGGTCGCGGCGCCCTGTTCGACCGATTTGAAGGACATCTCGGGCAGGGGTGTTCCTTCGCCGAGGAGGGCTCGCAGGTGGGTCATGAACAGGCCCATCCGGGCGTCGTCCATGTAGCGTCCCAGGTTGGTCTGGATCCCTCCGGGCATCAGCGCGTTGGCGGTGATCCCGTCGGCGGCCCATCGCCGGCCGGCCTCGACCGCGAACAGCACGTTTGCGGTCTTGGACTGGCCGTACGCCAGCCACGGGTCGTAGGGCCGCTCGGTGAAGTGGAGGTCGTCGAAGACGACGGGTGAGAACAGGTGCCCGCTGGAACTCACCGACACCACCCGGGCACCGCCGGCCGCCGCGAGTGCCTCGTGCAGCCCGGTGGTCAGGGCGAAGTGCCCCAGGTGGTTGGTGGCGAACTGCAACTCCCAGCCCTGGGGTGTGCGGCTCTCCGGGGCCGCCATGACCCCGGCGTTGTTGACGAGGATGTGCAGCGGGCCGTGCCAGGCGGCGGTGAACGCGCGGACGGACGCCGGATCGGTCAGGTCCAGGGCGGCGACCCGTACGCCTTCGGAGCCGGTGGTGGCCCGGATGTCCTTCGCGGTGCGATCGCCGGCGGCGGTGTCCCGCACGGCCAGCGTGACCTCCGCGCCGGCGCCGGCCAGCGCTCGGGCGGTCTCCACGCCGATGCCGGACGCCGCCCCGGTGACGACAGCGCGGCGGCCCGTGAGATCGATGCCCGCGATGACGTCGGCAGCCGTGGACCGGCTGGTGAACGGACTGGTGATGCCTGCCCTCGTGGCCATTCTCGCAATGCTCCCTGTTTGCTACTCTCGAAACCGGAGGTGCCTCCGATTACTTCCAGACCTTAAGCGGAGGGTCCTCCGATTGTCCAGAAGGAAGGAAAGCTGTGACCGCCACCACACGCGGACTGCGTGCTGACGCGCGACGCAACCGGGAACGCCTGCTCGAGGCCGCGGGGCGCGCGTTCTCCGAGACCGGCACCGACGCGTCCCTCGAGGCCATCGCCAAGGACGCCGGCGTGGGCATCGGCACGCTCTACCGGCACTTCCCCACCCGCGAGGCCCTGCTCGAGGCCGCCTACCGCAACGAACTCGCCCGGGTCTGCGACAGCGTCACGGAACTGCTCGCACAGCTCCCGCCCGACCAGGCCATGCGGAGGTGGATGGACCTGTTCATCGACTACCTGGCCACCAAGCAGGGCATGGCGGACGCACTGAAGGCCGTCATCGCCTCCGGCGACGAGGATCCGTTCGCCGAGAGTCTCGACCGGATCAGCACGGCCATCAGCACACTGCTGCACGCCGGGGCCGAAGTGGGAGTTCTGCGCTCGGACGTGGACCCCCTCGATGTCGGCTTCAGCCTCGGGGGTGTCCTGCTGATCACGAGCGACAAGGGGCTGCGCGACCGCGCGGGCCGCATGCTCGACCTCCTGCTCGACGGCCTCCGCTACCGCTCCGGCTGACGCGTGGCGCCGGCCCAGCTGGGCTGACGGCGTATCACCGGCTCAGGTTCTCGAACAGCACCATCCCGGCCGCCGTGTTGGACGCCGGTACGTGGTAGGCCTCGTACAGACGGCGGATCCGGGGTCCCAGCGCGCCGCGCATGATCAGCCACATGATCAGCTCGATGCCCTCGGAGCCGGCCTCGCGGATGTACTCCTCGCGCGTCAGCGCGGCCAGTTTCTCGGGGTCGTGCTCGATCGCGTCGAGGAACATCCGGTCGAAGTCCTGGTTGATCAGTCCCGCGCGGGCGCCGGCGAGCTGGTGGGACATGCCGCCGGTGCCGAAGACGGCGACCTTGAGGTCCTCGGGGAAGGAGCGGATGGCCTCGCCGAGCGTGCGGCCGAGGGCCAGGCACCGCGCGGCGGTCGGCTGCGGGTACTGGATGACGTTGACCAGGAGGGGGACCACCGCGCAGGGCCAGCGTTCGCCGGGGTCGGGGCAGTACACCGACAGCGGAACGGTCAGGCCGTGGTCGACGTCGAGTTCCTGGTAGACGGTGAGGTCGAAAGAGGCGTCGATCAGGCTCTTGACGAGGTGGTCGGAGAACTCGGGAGCGCCCGTGACGGCGGGCACCGGGCGGCTGCCCCATCCTTCGTCGGCCACGCGGTACGACACCGCCGTCCCGAGCGCGAAGGCCGGGGTGACGCTCATGTCGACGGCGTTGGCGTGGTCGTTGTAGACAACGACCGCGACGTCAGGGGTGTGGCGGGCCATCCACTCCCGCGCCGGTGTGTATCCGTCGAACAGCGGCTTCCAGTACGGGTCTTGCGTCTTCCCGTGGTCCATGGCCGCACCGATCGACGGCACGTGCGAGGTCGCCAGACCCCATATCACCTCAGCCAAAGTTCCGCCCTCCCGCTTTCAGCGCCTGCGCGAACTCCTCGGTGGTCATGCCGGTGAAGACCCCGCCGAGGTACTGCATGGACTTCTGGTCGACCATGGCGAGCTTGAAGACGTAGAAGATGGAACCGCCCAGCTCCATCATCCGGTTCCAGTCCCGCCGCAGAACGGCGTCGCGCTGCTCGGCCGTGAGCCCGTACGTCTCGCAGTACGCGGCTTCGTCGGCTTTGAACCTCTCCCGGTTCTCGGCGTCCTTGAGGGACCCGCAGAGCCGGTTCAACGCTCGGCCGCGGCGGTTCTCCGCGGCGTCGAAGACATAGGTGCCGGGGACCCGGGGTGTGGTGCTGGACATGCTGTTCTTCTCCTCTCCGGTGTGGATGACGGTCAGTGCAGGAGCCCGCCGCCGTCGCAGACGAACGTCTGGCCGGTGACCATGACCGCGTCCGGCGAGGCGAGATAGGAGACCAGCCCCGCGAACTGCTCCGGGGTGACGAACTCCTTGATCGCCTGCCGGCTCATGGTCGCGGCGAACACCTCGTCGCCGGAGTGCGCCCGGGTGCCCGGGGTGGCCACCTGCGCGGGCGCCACCGCGTTGACCGTGATCCGGTGCTCGCCCAGTTCGCGTGCCATCACCCGGGTCATCCCGATGAGCGCGCCCTTGCTCGCGACGTAGGCGATCTGGCCCGGGGGCCCCGTGAAGAAGGTGCGGGAGGCGACATTGATGATCCGGCCGCGGTACGGGCTCTTGCGCAGCCAGGGCGCGCACGCCTGCGCCATGAGCAGCGGGCCGACGGCGTTGACGGCGAAGAAGCGGTGCATCTCCTCCGGGGTCGTCTCCAGCAGCGGCGCCCGGCCGGAGAGCAGGCCGGCGTTGTTGACGAGGACGTCGACCCCGCCGTACGCCTCGGCGATCTCGGATACGGTCTGGCGGGTCGCGGCCGGGTCCCCGACGTCGCAACGCCAGGCCCGGCCGCCCGGGATCGAGCTGGTGTCGTCGGGTTCGTCGACGTCGAGGGCGGCGACCGTGAAACCGTCCCCGGCCAGTCTGCGGGCGATGGCGAGCCCCAGGCCGCCGGCGGCGCCCGTGACCACGGCGACCCGGGGGCTGCGGTTCGCCGGGCCGGTCATGGTGCCTTCTCCTGCGGATGGGTGGCGAGTGCCTCGACGGTGATGTCCATCCACTTCCACATCGGCAGGGAGACCAGCGCGTCGTGCAGCTGTGCCGGGTCGGCCGCCTCGTACAGGCCGATGGTCGCGTTCCGGCCAGGCACCCGCCACAGCCGCTTGAGGATGCCGGCCTCCCTGAGTTGCATGGCCCGTTCGCGCTCACCCTTGCGCAGCTCCTCGCGTACGTCGTCGGGGGTGTCCGGGGGCAAGGTGTTCTCGGTGCGGACGAGGAATTCCACGGGGGATGTCCTTCACGGGGTCAGGCTGCCGCGATCTCCAGCAGCAGTTCGGCGAGTCGGCCGGGGGCGGTGACCATCGCTTCGTGTCCGGTGGTGATTTCGTGGACCGGCCAGCCGCGGGCGGCGGCGCGCCCGGCGTGCGGGGTGAACACCCGCATCCAGTCGGTGCACTCGACGAAGGCGCCGGGGACCTGGTCGGCCTTGCCGGTCAGCCGCAGTGGCTCGGTGTAGGTCAGCCACGGGTGCGGGGTCAGCCGCGGGCCGAGCCAGTCGAGGTCCGCCTGGTCCTCGACGCCGAGCACGCTCAGCGAACGCACCGGGATGAGCCAGCCGAACCCGGGGCCGGCCACGGACTCCCGGTAGTGCCCGGCGATGCGGTCGGGCAGCAGATCGATCGCCGCGTCACCGTCGTCGCCGACGAAGGCGTCGAGGTGGACCCGCTTCGCAAGCCGGTCCGGGATCCGGTCCGCGACGCCGGTGACGACCTGGCCCGCGTAACTGTGGCCGACGAGCACGACATCCCGGGCGTCATGGGCCTCGATCAGCGCCACCACGTCCTCGACGTGCGTGCCGAGACCGATCTGCGGGCTCAGCAGATGGGCGCGGTCACTCACCCCGGTCAACGTGGGGGTGTGCACCTCGTGTCCGGCCGCGCGCAGCAGCGGGGCGACACGCTGCCACACCCAGCCGCCGTGCCAGGCTCCGTGGAGCAGTACGAAGACGTGGCGGCCGCTCATGCGGACGCCCGGGGCCGCGTGCCGCCGGCCTGCTGTTCGCGGGTGAGCATCTTCGCCACCGCCCGGCGTCCGCGGAGTGCGGCGAGGTCGGACTTGATGCTGGACTCGGCGGTGCCGCCCGGGTCGGTGGCGTACATGATCTCCTGCGCCTCCAGGGCGTCGACGTCCTCCTGCATCACGGCCAGTTGCTGCTCGTGCTGGAACTTCGTGAGCTCCTGGTCGTCGATGAGGTAGTCGCGGCCGAGCGCGTAGAAGTCGTGCGTCTCGTTGCCGCGCCCCGGCGTCATCCCGTACAGCACCTTCATGTGGAAGCCGTCCGGCTCCTCGGTGCCGGTTGCCGCGACGCGGATGTTGAGGACGAAGATGCCCGGCGGGTAGAAGTCGCCGTCCTGCCAGCGGTCCACCGGAGAGGTCAGTCCGCAGGACTTCTCGTAGAACGGCGGCGCCTCGATGCCGATCATGCGGCGGCTGAAGCCGACCCGGTCGCCGTCCACCGTCACGTCGATCGGGGTCGCGGCGACGGCGGCGTTGCCGATGCTGCTCGGGTGCAGGAACGTCTCGTGGGTGAGGTCGAGCAGGTTCTCCAGGAGCAGCAGGTGCCGGGCCTTCAGCGGGACGACCCCGTGCACATGGGTCCAGTTCGGGTCGGTCAGCCACGAGGTGTCGGGCAGGAGGCTCTCGTCGGCCAGTTCGGGGTCTCCGGGCCAGATCCATATGGCGCCGTCCCGCTCGACCAGGGGGAAGCGGCGCAGTGCCGCCTTGGGCCTGTCGGCCTGCTCGGCGACCCCGACGCACAGGCCCTGGCCGTCGAAGCGGTAGCCGTGGTAGTCGCACTGGAGGGTTCCGTCGTCGTCGAGGTGGCCCAGCGACAGCGGGTACTTGCGGTGGGGGCAGCGGTCCTCGACGGCCGTGACGGTCTGGTCGGGCAGTCGGTAGAAGCAGACCGGGAGGTCCGTGATCCAGCGCTGCTTGAGGGTTCGGCCGATCTCGTCGGACCAGGCTCCCAGGTACCAGCCGTTGCGCACGTGCTGTGTCAGTGTCATGGCGGTCCTTCCTTTGACGTCGGCCCAACGGGGCAGTGACGCCTGTCGAATTGACGAAGTATCAGAGATCCAGGACGAGGCGTCGGCCCCGCGCGCGGGAGACGCAGATCAGCATCGTGTCGTTCGCTGCCCGCTCGTCGTCGGTGAGCAGTGAGTCGCGGTGGTCGACCTCGCCCTCCAGGACGGAGGTCTCGCACGAGCCGCAGATGCCTTCCTCGCAGGACGACAGGACAGGGACGCCCGCCTGCTCCACGGCCTTGAGGACCGACAGCCCGGGCGGCACGGTCAGCGTCGTCCCGGACGCCCGCAGTTCCACCTCGATCGGCTGCTCGGCCTCATCGTCCGCCGGCTGTCGCACGGCCGCCGCGGCGAACCGCTCGACGTTCAGCGCTCCGGTCGGCCAGCCGGCGCAGTGTGCCTCGACCGCGTCGATGAGCCCCGCGGGGCCGCAGCAGTACACCAGGGCGGACGGGTCGGGATCGCCGAGGTAACCGGTGAGGTCGAGCAGACCGTACTGGTCCTGCGGACGTACGGTCACGCGCTCGCCGTAGCCCTCCAGTTCGGGCAGGAACGCCATGGACGCGCGCGTGCGGCCCCCGTAGAGCAGGGACCACTCGGCGCCCGCCGCCTCGGCCTCGGCGATCATCGGGAGCAGGGGGGTGATGCCGATGCCGCCGCCGACGAACAGGTACCGGCCCGCCGGCCGCAACGGGAAGTTGTTGCGCGGGCCGCGCACCCGGAGTTCGCCGCCCTCCACGAGGTGGTCGTGGATCCACTGCGATCCGCCGCGTCCGTCGGACTCTCGGAGCACCGCCACGCGCCAGCGGGCCGTGTCTTTCACCGGGCCGCAGAGCGAGTACTGCCGGGTGACGCCCGTGGGCAGGACGACGTCGATGTGTGCTCCCGGCTGCCAGGACGGCAGCGGTTCGCCGGAGCTCGCCGCGAGTTCCAGCGACACGACACCGTCCGCCACCGTCTGGCGGGCCACTACGGTGGCGGTGCCTTCGAACTCGGTGCCGCGCAGGGCGACGGACGGCGTTCCGGCCTCGGCGAAACCGAGGGCGTGCGTGTCCGGGGCGGCGGCTGGGGGGCTCGTCACGTTCGTCATCTCCTCGGTACGGTCGGCAGGGATCGCTCCGGCCGCGGTCGGCGGCGCCACGATCGACGCTAGCCAGCGGACAATGCCCAGGTCATCGCTCGAATGACCGGACCGGGGCGGCGCATGGTCGTGGCCCCGACTACGTCATCCGTCGCGCGGGCCGGGTGTCCCGGCACGCCCGTCGGGCCGCGGAGCCTGGTCGAGATGGATCCGCACCTGGCGGTCGTCCTCGTTCCAGAGGGCTTCCACGACGGCGTGCAGCTGTCGGACGTCGGTGCGCCACATCGGTACGCCGTAGCGGTCGTCGCGTGTCAGCGCGTCCTCGGCGACGGCATCGGCCAACAGGCTCAGGCGGTCGTACGTCGGGGCCGGTCCGTTCGCCCCGTCGGGTTCGTCCGCGAACTGCACGTAAAGGGACGTGTCCCGGAAGGGAACCCAGATGTGCGTAGCCCCACGGACACCCGTCCCGCCCTGTGCCGTCACGCCAGAACACCCGTCGTCTGCGGGTAGAGCCGCACGTACGCCTCTCCCATGGTTCCGTGCGAGAGGCCGAGGTTGGGGCCGGCGTTGCGCTTCAGCTGGACGCCGCGCCGCTTGGCGAGGTCGGTGTAGTAGTCCCACATGTGCTGCTGGGCGGCCAGGCACTCCATGGCCTTGCGCTTCTTGTCGAAGACCGGGGTGATGTCCAGCAGGACGTTCGGCTTGAAGTCGCACTGCTCCGGCTGGTGCGGCTCGAAGAAGAACACCGGGGGAGCGCCGAGCGGTTCGCCGGGCGCGTCGTAGCCGACCGCCTGGGCCAGTACGCGTGCCTGGAGCGCCATGCGGGCGGCGGCCGGATGGTCGCCGTTGTAGGGGTCGGCGAGGGTGTGGGTGAGGACGACCGCGGGGTCCACCTCCCGGTACACGCGCACGATGCGGTCCACCAACTCCGGTGTCTCCAGCAGCGGGTAGTCCCCGGCGTCCAGGAACTCGATCTCTGCGCCCAGGGCGGCCGCGGCGTTCGTTGCCTCGGTGCGGCGCAGCGCCTTGATCTCGTCCAGGGCGAGACCGTCCCGCCAGGCACGGGCGGACTCGCCGCGCTCACCAAAGCTCAGGCACAACACCTTTGCGCGCTGACCGCGTTCGGCGGCGAGGGCTATGGCGCCACCGGCCCGCCAGACGAAGTCGCCCGCGTGCGCGCTGATCACCAGCAGCGACCCTTCGGACGGAGTGGAGGTGTGGGAGGTCATCAGGACTCCTTGGGATCGAGTGGGGTGGGCGACGTGATGCGAAGTCCCTTGCCCCTGTGCGTATGTGACGAAGAGAAGACGGGACGAAAGAGGTCAAGTCAATCGATGTCACCGTATAGCCAGCATTTCTGTTGACAATAGTGTTGTCTTCGTGAATTCTCCTGACACCAGCCCTGGCACAGCCCGGAGGAAACATGCCGAACCGTCATGTCGTCGTGAGGAACATCGACCGGCCTGCCGCCGATGTCGTCGCCCGGCTCGCCGAGGCGGGGGTGTCCACGGTCCACGAGGCCATCGGCCGCCGCGGCTTCGCGGGGACCGGCCTGCGGCCCAACCAGCGGAACGTGCGTATGGCGGGCCCCGCGGTGACGGTGAGCTCCCACCCGGGAGACAACCTGATGATCCATGCCGCCGTCGAGGTCTGCCGGCCCGGTGACGTCCTCGTGGTGACCACGACCTCGCCGTCCACGGACGGGATGTTCGGCGAACTGCTGGCGACGTCCCTGGCCGCCCGGGGCGTCATCGGCCTGGTCACGGGGGCCGGTGTACGCGACACCGCCGAACTGCGGGACATGGGCTTCCATGTCTGGGCCCGTTCGGTGTCCGCCCAGGGCACGGTGAAGGCCTCCCCGGGTTCGGTCAACGTTCCCGTGGCGCTCGGCGGGGTGACCGTTTCCCCTGGCGATGTCGTCGTCGCCGACGACGACGGTGTGGTCGTGGTGCCCCTCGCGGAGGCGGACGAGGCGGCCGAGCTCGCGGAGAAGCGGCTCGCCAAGGAGGCGGCCACCCGCGAGGTCCTGCGCTCCGGGACGCTGGGCGTCGACCACTACGGACTGCGCGCCAGGCTCGCCGACCTGGGCGTGGTCTATCAGGACTGACCGAATTCCCCGCCGTGAACGTGTTGTGGAGGGCGACTGAGCACCGTGAGCCTTCCTGTGGAAACCGACGTCACCGGTGCGGTCCGGGGCGCGCTCCTGAGCGGTGAGTACCTGCCGCGACAGCACCTGATCGAGGCGGACCTCTGCGAACGGTTCGGCGCCGGCCCCGCCGACGTCAGGTCGGCACTCCGGCTGCTGGCGGTGGAGGGGCTGATCGCCGCTCGTACGACGGAGCGGGTCGGCCGGGCGCAGGCCGAACAACTGCGTGGCATCGGCGCGAGCATGGCTAGGGCGGTCGCCGACGGCGAACTGATGACGTACAGCGACCTCAACGCCCGTCTGCACCGCTGTGTGCGCGACATCGCCGGCCACGAGACGGCCGACCAGGTTCTCGAACGGCTGCGGGCCCAGGTGGTGCGGCACCAATCCGTGCTCTCCCTGATGCCGGGACGGGCCCGTGTGTCGCTGCCCCAGCACCAGCGGATCATCGAGGCGATCATCGCCAAGGACCCGACGGCGGCCGAAGCGGCCATGCGGGACCATGGCGCCACCGCGGTGGAGGCCCTCCGGATGCTCGAAGCAGGTAGGCACCGCGCGAGCTGAGGCAGACGCCACGGTCACATTCCGTCGCCCGAGCCGGCTTCCTGGGCCGTCTTCCTGGCCCAGGCGGTCTCGAGCTTGCCGGTCGGGGTCCGCGGCAGTCTGTCCGTCAGGACGATGGAACGCGGCACCTTGTACCCGGCGAGACTCTGCCGGACCAGGTCGCGCAGTTCGTCGCCGGTGACGGTACTGCCCGGCCGGACCGCCACGACGGCCGCCACACGCTCGCCCCAGGTCTCGTCGGGGACGCCGACGACGGCACAGTCCGTCACCTCCGGATGCCCCAGCAGTACGTTCTCCACCTCCTGCGGGTGCACCTTCTCCCCGCCCGTGTTGATCACGCCCGAGCCGCGCCCGAGGAACCGGATCGCGCCGTCGGCCTCAAGTCGAGCCAAATCGCCGGGGATCGCGTACCGGACCCCCTCGATGGTGCGGTACGCCTTCGCGCTCTTCTCGGTGTCCTTGTAGTAGCCGAGCGGCATGGGCCCGCAATAGGCGAGGACGCCCGTCTCGTCGCTGCCTGGTTCGAGAAAGCGGTCATCGGAGCCGATCACCCGCGTCGCCGGAACGGGGCGGAAACGCGAGGGCAGATCCTCTACCGAGGAGGTGATCGCGAAGGCGAAAGGGCCCCCTTCGCTCGATGCGATGGCTTCGGTGATGGTGATGTCGGCACGTTCGTGCAGTGCCCTCTTGAGCGGATCGCTGAGCGCGGTGCCGGAGCTGATCATCCTGCGCAACGAGCGCAGGTCGTGCGGCGTCCCGGCTTTCTCAGCCCGCAGGAGTTCGTCGACGAGCGGGCGGCACACGGCGTTGCCCGCGATGATGGCCGTATCGACCCGCTGCTCGGCGATCATGTGCCAGACATGTTCCGGGTCGAGGCCGCCCGCTCGTGGGGTGACCGCCCGGCCTCCTGTCATCAGGGCGCCCATGGTGTTGAACAGCCCGGTGGCGTGCATCAGGGGTACGACGGGCATCGTGGTCGGCGCGCGGCCTTCGTGGCGTGCCTTGACGGCGACGGCCACGGCCTCGTCGAGGCTTGCGGGAAGTTCGGTGACTCCGAGCGGGTGGTAGAACGGGACCACGTGGGCGCGCAGCAGGTCGCTCAGCTGCCATATGACGCCCTTCGGCTTGCCCGTGGTCCCGCCGGTGTACATGAACAGCTGGTCCGTTCCGGGCCGTCGCTGAGGCTCGCGCGGCGGGTGCGCGGTCAGCAGCTCCTCCAGTTCGGGCACCGCGGGCCCGCCCGGACCGTCGGCGGGCGGCTCGCCCACCCTCACCAGCAGCTTCAGTGTGCGCACATGCTTCGCGGCATGCGTGACGCGGTCGGCCAGGGCGCCGCTGAAGACGACCGCGGCGGCGTCGGCGTCGGTCAGGAGTTCGGAAAGTTCCTCGCCGGTGTAGCGGTAGTTGGCGTTCACCGGTATGGCACCGAGCTTGACGGCGGCGAAGACCGTCTCCAGGTAGGCGGCGCCGTTGTACAGATAGCAGGCCACGGTGTGGCCCTCGCCCACCCCGACGGCTTCCAGTGCGGCGGCCAGCCGTGACGCGCGCTCGTCGAACTCCCGGTACGTGGTCCCACGACCGGGTTCCGTGATGGCGACGGCATCGGGCAGCGCGCGGCAGACCGCCTCCCAGATCGTGCCGATGGACACGTTCACGTCTCGGACCTCCTCGTCCTCGATGGCTTACGCGGAGCGCACGGCTGAGCAGGCCGCTCGTAGGGCCCCGCGGATCCTTTCGGGGGAGTAACGATCCGCGGGGCGTCCTCTCAACCTAGGCAGGCGCCCTCCCCGCGGGGAACGCGAGCAATGACTGAAGCGGCTCGGCGCTTCGACCTGCCGACGAACAGGTCGAATGACGTAGGACCACCTCGAATACGCCGGGCTACGATGCTGTGGCCGGGCGCCCGTCGCCTTCGTCTCCGCACCGGCCGACGCGTACGACGCAGGCCCGCGGTTTTCGAACGCGTCCCTGTCGCACAGCAGGTCTGCGGGGCGGGTTCTTCGTCGATGTTGAGGGAGATCGGTCATGTCCGCGTCGCCGCTCGTGGGGTGGGACGACATCGCCGCCGTCGCGCCGGACGGCCTCGCCGTTCTGGACTGCGTGGGCCGGTTCGTACGGCTGAACCCGGCGGCGGCCGCGCTGCTTCGGGCGGACACAGAGGGCGACCTCATCGGTGCGCCGTCCCCGTTCACCCTGGTGGAGGGAGCCGCCGAGTGCCGCGCGGGGCTGCTGGAGGTCCGGTCGGACGAGCAGGTGGCCCACTGGGAGCCCGCCCGCGGACCCCGACGCGAGTTCGCGTACCGCGCCCGCAGTCTGCCGGCCGACCCGAAGTTGACGGTGGTGTCGTTCCGCGACGTCACCGACGAATGGCACCGGCAGCGCAGGATCGCGGCGATCGCCCGGACGTCGATCGCACTGGCCTCGGAGGGCTCGCTCGGCTCCACACTGGACGCTGTGGCCCAGCAGATCGTCCAGGCGGACGGCCTGGCGGGCGTGCAGATCCTCACCCTCGACAGCACAGGCCGGGAACTGCGGCTGATGGGCTCCGCGGGACTGCGCCACTGGGACGCGTTCCTCGACCGTCTGCTGGAGTGCCGTGACCGGGGCGCCCGGCTGTGCATGCTGGACACCCTGAAGGAGCGCAGGCCGATCGTCGTCCCGCACCGGTGGGCCCAGATCCTCGAGGACCCGGCCTGGGAACCGCTGCACGCTTACCTCGGGGAGCTGAACTGGGACTCCTTCGTCAGTGTGCCGTTGATGGCGCGCGGTCGTCCCGAAGGGGTGCTGAACGCCTACTTCGCCCCCGGGCAGGAGATCGGGAGCCGAACCCTGGAGTTCCTCGCCGCCATGGCGGAACAGGCCGCCCTCGCCGTCGACTACGCCACGCTGCTTCAGCGTGAGCGCGAGGGCGCCCGCCGCAACGAGCGTCAGCGCCTCGCCCGCGACCTGCACGACTCGATCGTGCAGCAGGTGTTCTCCATCGGCATGCAGGCCAACGCCGTGGGAGTGCTGGGCGCGCGGGACGAAGCGGTGCCGGCGGAAGCGGTCCGCGCCTTCGCGGACGAGGTCGGGACCCTCTCGCGAACCGTCCTCGCCGACCTGAGGGCCATGGTGCACGAACTACGTCCCGCCTCCTCCCTCCGGCTCGGCCTCGAGGACGCGGTGACCACGCTCGTCAAAAGCACCGAGAACCGGACGGGCCTCAGCATCCGGCTGGAGTGCGGACAGCAAGTGGACACGGTCGAACCGGAACTGGCCGAGGACATGTACCGGATCGTCGGGGAGGCCATCCACAACGTGGTCAAGCACGCGGAGGCCACCACCGTCACCATCCGCCTCGCCGTACACGACCACACCCTGACCGCCGCCATCCGCGACGACGGCCGCGGGGTCACGGAATCCGGCGGGCGACGGGCCGCACAGGAGAACGAGGACGGCGAGGCGGCCACTGTCACCGGACACCACGGCTACGGACTGAGGACCATGCGGGAAAGGACAGAGCGATGGGGCGGCACCATGAGGATCAGATCCGGCGCCAGGAGCGGCACGACCGTACGGGTCGTCATACCCCTTCCCGTACGAGTGCCGGAGTCGCCCCCGGGCTCGGAGGGATCAGGGAGCATCCCATCGGCGGTTCCGCTCCGGGGAACCGAGAACCCCGCCCGGTCCGGGTCCTGATCGTCGACGACCACGCCGTCGTACGCCGCGGAATCCGCGCCTACCTCGAAGTCCTGGACGACATGGAAGTGGCCGCGGAGGCCGCCGACGGCCAGGAGGCACTCACCAGGCTCGACGCGATGGCCGCTCACCAGGAACTGCCGGACGTGGTCCTGATCGACCTGCTCATGCCCAAGATGGACGGGGCGACGGCGATCGGAGCGATCAAGCAGCGCCACCCTGGTCTCCGACTTGTGGTGCTCACCAGCTTCGGCGAGATGGAACGCGTTCATGCGGCGCTCGCGCAGGGGGCCGCCGGCTACCTGCTCAAGGACGCCGACGCAAGCGAGGTGGTCGCCGCGATCCGCGCGGCCGCCCGGGGCGAGGTCTTCCTCGACCCCGAGGTGGCCAGAGGACTCACCCAGGAGATCGTTTCGCCGCCGACCGGGCTCGCCTCGCTCACCAGCCGGGAACGCGACGTCCTCGTGCTCGTCGCCGAGGGCCGCTCGAACCAGCAGATCGCCGACGAGCTGGTGATCAGCGAGCGCACCGCCCGCACCCACGTGAGCAACGTACTGCGCAAACTCCGGCTCACCTCCCGCACCCAGGCCGCGTTGCTCGCGGTGCGGCAAGGACTGGTGCCCCCGAAGGGCTGACCGCCCTGCCGACCGCGACGGATGTCCCGGACCGGCCGGGACACAGGTCGGCCGCAGGTGCCGTCATCAGCGGGATCCTCACGGGCCCAGGCGTTCCTACGCTCAGGGGAGTCGCCCTATCGCCCCCGTCCAGGAGGACAGCATGCTCGACGGCAAAGTCGCCATTGTCACAGGTTCGGGTCGAGGCCTGGGACGTTCCTATGCTCGCGCGATGGCCGCGGCGGGTGCCGCCGTCGTCGTGAACGACCTGGACGCCGATGTGGCCACGGAGACGGCCGACCTGATCACGGACGCGGGCGGAACGGCCGTCGCCCATGTCGGTGCGGTCGGAGGTTCCGAGTTCGCCGACGCGCTGGTGCGGCGCGCGGTCGACGAGTTCGGCCGACTGGACGTGATGGTCACCAACGCCGGTGCGCTGCGCGACCGGACCCTGCGCAACACCACCGACGACGACTTCGACCTCGTCGTCGACAGCCATCTGCGCGGTACGTTCACCTGCGGTCGCGCGGCGGCTGCCCGCTTCCGCGAACAGGGCGAGGGCGGTCGTCTCATCCTGGTGGGATCACCGGCTGGGCAGCGCGCCAGCTTCGGCCAGACCGCGTACTCGGCGTCCAAGGGCGCGATCGTCGCGATGACGCGCACCTGGGCGCTCGAGCTCGCGAAGATCGATGTCACCGTCAACGCCATCGTGCCGACCGCGCTGACCCGCATGGTGGCGACCATGCCCCGGGTCGGTGACCTCGTGGCGAAGGTCGATGCCGGGGAGCCCGTTCCCGACGCCATCCGGCGGCAGGGGCTGGGATCGCCGGAAGACGTGGCACCGGTGATCGTGTACCTCGCGTCCAAGGAGTCGGCCCACGTCACCGGACAGGCCATCGCGGCGGGAGGCGACCGGATCGCCCTGTGGACGCACCCCGGTGAGGTCGAGGAGCGGTTCGGGCGGGGCGGCTGGACCGCCGGATCGGTCGCGGAACTCTTCTCAGGCGCCTATGCGGACCGACTCCAGGACTTCAGGCCCACACCCCTCGATCTGGAAGCCGTTGAGGAGGCGTGACGCGCACGCGGCCCCTCCTACGGCCCTCAGGTCCGTGCCAGGGGCAAGTGGCTGCTCAGGTCTGCGGGACGGCCGCGACGCGGGCGAAATCCGCGCTGATGTCTCCCGCGGTCTGCAACAGCAGCGGTAGATGCTCCTCGACAAGCCGCTCGACCGATGTCTCGGCCGCGTGGCAGTTGACGTTGAGTGCCGCGATGACCTGGCCGGAGCCGTCACGCAACGGGGCGCGACCGACCGAATGCCGGGCGCCAGCTGTTGGTCCGTCAGCGCCCACCCACGAGCCCGCAGTCCAGGGCGCCTTCCTGACGAGCGGCCAGGTCTGCATGGCCGTCAAGCGGGTGTACGTCCACCGCTCCCGCTACGACGAACTCGTCGACGCGCTCTCCTCCGCCCTCGACACCCAGCGTGTGGGGCCCGGAGACGATCCTGCCTCGACCATGGGCCCCCTCAACAGCGCCGCCCAGCGCGACAAGGTGGCGGCCATGCTCGCCCAGGCGGCCGGAGCCGGAGCCGAGGTGCGGGAACTGGGCACCCTGGCCCCCGGCGTGGCCACCTCCAAGGGCCACTATCTGCGCCCCACCCTCGTCCTCGACCCGGACACCGGCCTGCGGATCGTCACCGAGGAACAATTCGGCCCCGCCCTGCCGATCCTGCCCTTCGACGACATCGATTCCGTGGTGGACCGGGTCAACAACGACTGGTCGGGGCTGTGCTCCTCGGTGTGGAGCGGCGATCCCGCCCGTGCGGCCGCCCTCGCGGAACGACTGCGTACCGGTACCACCTGGATCAATCACGCCAACGCTGTCGCGTGCGACGACCGGGCTCCGTTCGGCGGCTTCCGGCAGAGCGGTATCGGATGCGAGATGGGCCCCGAGGGTCTGCTCTCCTTCACCGAAGCGCACACCATCACGACGCACGGATAGAAACCGGGAGCACGGCTGGACCCGGCCCGCTTCGAGCGGACAGGGGCAAGCCGTGCTCCGGCCGTACGTCACACCAACGGCACGGACACCGCGTTGTAAGGGGTGTTCTCGTCCCGGCCCGGGGTGGTGAAGCGGGAGTTGGGCAGGTAAAGCCGACCCTTGTACGCGGCGGCCGTGGTGGGCAGGTCGAAGCGGTCGTCCCTGATCACCCCGATCGCGGTGCCCCTTGTGCCCGACCGGTTGAGCCGGATCACGTCCACCTGGTTGGGGTTGGGCTGGACCACGTAGAGAGTGCGGCCGATGAGCACCAGCCCGTCGCCGCTGGGCAGCGCCGTGTCACCCAGGTCCACCTTGCGGGCCACGCCGGTGCGGGGGTTGACGCGCATCAGCGAACCGCCCTCCACGGCCGCGTTGGTGACGAGCAGGGCGCTGCCGTCGGGGGTGAGTGAGATGCCGTTGGACGTGAAACCGGACTGCACCCAGTCACCGCTCAGCGTGAGGCTCTCCGGGGCGCCGATGCGGCCCTGCCTGCCCAGGGGCAGCTTGAACAGCCGCGCGCTGAACGACTCGGTGAACCAGGCGGCGTCGCGGGTGAGCAGGACGTCGTTGACGAAACTGTTCTCTCCGGCGACCACGTGGTTGGCGAGCAGCGCACCACTGTGCGCGTCCACGACCCGCAGTTCGCCACTGCTGCCGCCGGCCAGGAACAGCCGGCCCCAGGAGTCGACCTTCAGGCCGACCGTCATGCGCCCCAGGCCGCGGTGGACGACCTTGCCCTTGCCGTTCGCGAGGTTCACCCGGTACACGCCGCCGGTGGCGATCGATCCGAAGTAGGCGTACGGCGCGGAGCCGATCGCGACTCCCTCCGGCCCCCAGCCGTTGGGCAGCGAGAACTCCCCGGGCCAGGATCTGGCGGTGCCCGGGGCGGCCTGTGCCGTACCACCGATCAGGGCCGTCGCTCCCAGGGCGATGCCCGCGCCGAGAAGCTGCCTGCGTGCGAGAGAACTTGTCATCGATCGTCCTTCCACGGAAAACAAGACGGGCCGTGCCGGTCCGGCTGGGCTCCTGGGCCAATTCTTGAGAATTCAAGTATCTGTGCACAGCGACGAATGTCCTGACTCTCCTCGGTCCATCGGACGGAAAGCTGCCGGGCCGGTGGGAGCACGGACCGCGAAGGCGCGCCACTCGGCAGCAGGCCGACCTGACAAGGCTGAACGTCGTGCTCGGGATACGTCATTCGTCCTCACTTCCGGCGCTCGTCTCCCGGGTCTCTGTCCAGGCGGGCACCGCTGGGCCATCATCCGAAAACCTGTCGGCCGCAGTGGCGCGACCGGCGTGAGCACGGTGACGGCTGAGCGCCGCACCGGGAGGGCGAGCGGGCCATGAGCGTGCAGCGACCGCACATCGAACCGGGCAGGCTGTTCATCGGCGGAGAGTGGCGGGACGCGGAGTCCAAGCAGCGGCGCGACGTCATCGACCCGTCCACCGGCAAAGTCGTCACCTCGGTCGCGGAGGCCGACGGGACCGATCTCGCCGTCGCGGTGGCCGCCGCCCGCGAGGCCTTCGACGCGGGGCCGTGGCCCCGGACGCCGGCCCGCGAGCGGGCCCGCGTGTTGCACCGGGTGGCCGATCTGGTGCGCGAACGGGCGGACGAGCTCGCCGCCGTGGAGAGCCTCGACGTCGGCAAGCCCGTCTCGTTCAGCCGGGGGGTGGACGTGGAGACCGTGGCCGAGACGTACGAGTACTACTCGGCGCTGGCGCAGTCGGTCGACGGGGCCACGCGAGAGATCCCCCTCCCCTCCCACGCCTACACCCGCAGGGAGCCCATCGGCGTGGTGGGAGCGATCACCCCGTTCAACTTCCCGTTGATCCTGAGCACGTCGAAGTTCGCCCCCGCCCTGGCGGCCGGCAACACCATCGTCCACAAACCGGCCGACGAGACCCCCCTCAGCGCGCTGCTGATGGCGGAGATCCTCGCCGACGCCGGCGTTCCCGCGGGAGTGGTGAACGTCGTCACCGGCAGCGGCCCCGTCCTGGGTGAGGCACTGCTGCGTCATCCGGGCGTCGACAAGATCGCCTTTACCGGGTCGACGAGGGTCGGCCGCCTGGCGGCGAGCACGGCAGGCGAGCAACTCAAACCGGTCACCATGGAGTTGGGTGGCAACGCGCCGCACATCGTCTTCGAGGACGCCGACGTCGGGAAGGCGATCGGCGCGATCATCAAGGCCTTCGTCTTCAACACCGGACAGTTCTGCATGGGCGGACCCCGGCTGCTGGTCCACCGGTCCCTGTACGACACCACGCTGGGCATCCTCGCCGACGCGGTTCCGGCGGTCCCCGTCGGCGACCCCTTCGACCCGGTCACAGTCGTCGGGCCGATGGCCGGCGAGCGGCACGTGGAGAACGTCGAGCGCTTCGTGAAAGCGGCCGTCGAGGACGGCGGCCGCATCGTCGTCGGCGGTGAGCGCTTGGAACTCAACGGCGGTTACTACTTCAAGCCCACCGTCATCGCCGGCCTGGACAACGACGCCCGCACCGTCCAGGAGGAGATCTTCGGCCCGGTGCTGACGGTTCAGCCCTTCGGCACCGAGGAAGAGGCGATCGCGCTGGCGAACGGCACGCCGTACGGACTCGCCGCCGGTCTGCAGACCTCCGACCTGGCGCGCGCCCATCGGGTCGCCGCGCGACTGGACGCCGGCATCGTCTGGGTCAACGACTGGGCCATGCTCGATCCCGCCGTGCCCTTCGGGGGCGTCAAGCAGTCCGGCTACGGACGCGAATCCGGGCCGGAGGCGCTGCAGGCGTACACGAGGACCAAGTCGGTCGTTATTTCCCTCGTCTGACCCTTCGACAGGGCCGGCTCCGAGCGCCCGGCCGCCGCCGGCGGGCCCTCCCGGCCGGATCGGCCGGGTGAACTCCGTCCCCGGCTCTTGAGAGCCGGAGGTGAGCCGGGGGCATGGCGGCCTGGCAGTAGGAGTTGTCGCCCGGTCCGTGGACGCCACCGTTGAAGGTGACCTGGTACGGGCGCTTCGGCGCGAAACGGCGGGCGGTGGCGAAGCCGACCGCGTGCTCGTTGTGCATGCCGCTGACGACCCCGGCGCTCAGGTGCCGGCTCAGACCGTGGTCGGTGCTCAGGCCTGAAGAGGGAATGGGCGGTGAGGTCGGCACGGGACCAAGGCGGTGGCCTGCGGCGGTGGATCGCCCTCGACGGCCTCAGCTCCTGCCTGAGCGGCGTCACTTTGCAGGAAGGCGAGCCCGCAGCTATCCTCATATTCAACAATGCGACTAGGTGCCTAGTTGTTTAGCGATGGCCGTGTGCCACTTCCATCAGCAGCGTTGACGAGAGGCGGTCGGCCCCGTGTCGAGCAGTGTGTATCTGCGCTATGTCGCCCTGGGCGACAGTCATACCGAGGGGCTCGGGGACGGCGACGACGTCCGTGGTCTTCGGGGCTGGGCGGACCGGCTCGCCGAGCAGGTAGCCCGCCACAGCCCCGGCCTGCTCTACGCCAACCTCGCGGTGCGCGGCCGTAAGGCCGGTCAGGTGCGCGCCGAGCAGCTGGCTCCGGCTCTCGCGATGCGGCCCGACCTCGCCACCGTGGTGGCTGGGGTCAATGACGTGTTGCGCCCGGGCTGCGACCTCGACGAGGTGGCCGGCCATGTCGAGGCGATGTTCGCCGCCCTCACGGCGCAGGGCGCCACCGTCGCGACCCTCATGTTTCCCGATGTCGGGCGTATCACGCCGTTGGCCCGCCCGATCGGTCACCGTGTTCTCGCACTCAACGCGCGCATCCGGGAGGCCGCCGACCGCCACGGCGTGGTGGTGGCGGAGACGGCCGCGCACGCGGCGGCGACCGATCCGCGGTTGTGGAGTGCTGACCGGCTGCACGCCGGTCCGCTGGGACACATGCGCATCGCGGCTGCCGTGGCCCAGGCGCTCGGTCTGCCGGGCAGCGACGACAAGTGGACCCTTCCCCTTCCGGCCGAGGGGACAGACATCTCTGTCTGGAGGGCCGTGGGTGCCGAACTGCGCTGGGCCGGCACCTTCCTCGGCCCTTGGGTCGGCCGCCGCCTGCGTGGCCGCTCCTCCGGTGACGGCCGCCAGGCCAAGCGGCCGGCGCTGCTTCCGGTGGCCGCGTCCGCTGGGGACACCTCCCCATCGGTGTGATGCTCTGGCCTGCGACGACGCCGGCGGCTCCTCGTGCTGAACTGTTCTTCACCGGACGGGAGCTGGAAATGAGTGACATCCATCCCTTCGCGTACTGCGCGCGGAGCGTCTGCGGATCGTCAGCGACGTGGTCGTAGGCGTCGTGGCACTGCTGTTCACCGTGTTCTACGTCAGTCCAACATCGACCCCGCCAGTCACCTCCACCCTTCGGCGTGACCCGGTTCTGCGACCGCGAGGGACTGCATCGCAATCCCGCCGACAAGGAACCGCAGCCGGTCCTCGCTCGGACACAGACCGACGACCCCTGAGAGGCCGGGCTCTCACGACCTTCCAGCTCCCCAGTTGACTAACTGTGTGGGTGGGGCCGCCGTAGTCAGCCGTCGGCCCGGAGCGCGGCCGTGCGCTGTTCGAGCCTGCGCAGCGCCATGTCTCCCCACTGGAGGTTCTCCCGCTCGAACGACATCCCGCGCAGCAGGGTGAGATACGGGCCGATGCGCTCGGCCTCGGCGAAGTACGCCTCCTCAGAGCGCCCGTCGAGCAGACGCTGCCGGAGCCGCTCGTAGCGGGCCAGCTTGGCGGTGGCCCACTCCATGCGCTCGGCGATTGCGGTCCGGACCGCTTCCATGTCGCCCGCGTCCAGGCACTGCACCTTGACAAGCAACTCGTCCCGGATCACCGCCGGTTTACCCAAGGGCTCGGTGGTGTAGGCGTGGACGGCCTTCCGCCCGGCCTCCGTCAAGGAGAACAGTCGCTTGTTGGGGCGGCGCTCCTGCTCGACGACGCGGGCCGTGACCAGTCCTTCGGCCTCCATGCGATCCAGCTCCCGGTAGAGCTGCTGAGGCGTCGACATCCAGAAGTTGGCGACCGTCGCGTCGAACGCCTTCGCGAGGTCGTACCCGGACGCCTCGCCCTCCAGCAGCGCGGCCATCACCGCGTTCCGCAAAGCCATGAATGCACGGTAGCAGATTAATCAACAAAGTGACTAAGAGTCACGCCTTCCCTATGGACAAGCTCTAACGTGGCTTCTACTCTACAACGCACCTATTCACATTTCTGAGTATCAGAGGTGGGCTCATGCATCCCTTCCGCAAGGCCGTCGAGAGCGGCGACCTGGACGCTGTGGCCGCTCTGCTGGCCGACGACGTCGTCTTCACCAGCCCCGTCACCTTCAAGCCGTACCCGGGCAAGGCGATCACCGCGGCGATCCTGCGCGGCGTGCTCCGGGTCTTCGAGGACTTCACCTACATCCGTGAGATCGCCAATTCCGACGGCCGCGATCACGCCTTCGTCTTCACCGCCACTGTCGCCGGCAAGCAGCTCCAGGGATGCGACTTCCTGCACTTCGACGACGACGGGAAGATCGACGAGTTCACGGTGATGGTGCGCCCGCTCTCCGCCGCCCAGGCGCTCGGCGAGGCCATGGGCGCCCAGTTCGAGCAGATCGCCCGAGAGGCCGCCGAACAGTAACCACGACGACGGACTTCGACGCGGTGGTCATCGGCGCGGGGCAACGCCGGACTGGCCGCCGCCACCCTCCAACGCTGGGACTGCGCACCCTCCTGGCGGAGCGCCACAACGTCTCCGGCGGCTGCGCCACCTCCTTTCGACGAGGCCGCTTGGAGTCCGGGACGGCGCTGCACCAGCTGTCCGGAGTCGGCCTGGAACTCCAGCCGTACACACCCTGCCGAAGAGCACGAACGAACTGTCCGGTGTCGTCACCGGTCACTGAACCTCGCCCTCACGTCGACCAGGCCTCGTCCCACTGGTCCAGCAGGACGTCGGCCGTTGCTCCGTCGGCGTCGGATGCCGGGCCGTGGAGCGACTGCTCCGTCCAGATCACCTTGCCGCGGGCCGTGTAGCGGGTGCCCCACCGCCGGGAGAACTGGGCGACGAGGAACAGCCCTCGTCCGCCCTCGTCGGTGGTGGCGGCCCGACGCAGATGGGGTGAGGTGCTGCTGCCGTCGGCGACCTCGCAGATCAGGCTGTCGCGGTCGTGCAGCATCCGCAGCCGGATCGGCCCGGTGCCGTAGCGGATGGCGTTGGTGACCAACTCGCTGATCACCAACTCGGTGGTGAAGGCCATCTCGTCCAGCCCCCAGGCTCCGAGCCGGCGGGTGACGTCCGCCCGGATCCCGGCGACGGCCGCGGGATCGCCCGGGACGTTCCATTCGGCGACCCGGGAGGGATCGAGCAGGTGGGTACGGGCGACGAGCAGCGCGATGTCGTCGCCGGGGCTTGCCGGAAGCAGGGTGTCGAAGACGTCCCGGCAGATCTCCTCCGGACTCCGGCCCGGGCGCGCCAGGGCATCACGCAGCGCTTCCAGGCCGATGTCGACGCCCCGATCCCGGTCCTCGACCAGCCCATCTGTGTACAGGACCAGCCTGGACCCCTCGGGCAAGGTGACTTCGGCGGTTTCGAAGGGCTCCCCGCCGCCCAGCCCGAGCGGCGGGGAGCCCGGCACCCGCAGGTACTCCACCGTGCCGTCGGGGTGCACCAGAGCCGGCTCCGGATGCCCGGAGCGGGCCAGCGAGCACTGCCCGGAGGACGGGTCGTAGACCGCGTAGAGGCAGGTGGCTCCCGTGACGCCCTTGTCGTCCCGCTCAGCGCTCTCGTCGCCGTCGATCCGGGCGACCAGCTCGTCCAGGTGACCGAGAAGCTCGTCCGGTGACAGGTCCAGGGCGGAGAAGGTGTGCACCGCCGCGCGCAACTGGCCCATGGTGGCCGCGGCGTGGAGGCCGTGTCCGACCACGTCGCCGACCACCAGCGCGACCCGGGCGCCGGGCAGCGGGATGACGTCGAACCAGTCGCCGCCGACTCCGTCCAGAGCGGGCAGGTAACGGTGGGCGACCTCCACGGCCGGGTGGTCGGGCAGGGACCCCGGCAGCAGACTGCGTTGGAGCGTCTCGGCCAGGGCGTGCTCGCGGGTGTAGCGGCGGGCGTTGTCGATGGCCACCGCGGCCCGGGCGACCAGTTCCTCGGCGAAGGCCAGATCCTCCTCCTCGAAGGGAGGGGCCTCGGAGCGCCAGAAGCTCGCCATGCCCAGGACGCCGCCGCGGGCCCGGAGCGGCACGGTGATCAGGGAGTGGAAGCCGTGGTCCAGCACACGCCGTGCGCGGTCAGGGTCCTGGGCGGCCATCCAGTCTCCGGAGGCGGCCAGGTCGGCCTCCAGGACGGCGTGGCCGCGCTCGACACCGACGGCCGTGGGCGAGGTGGGGACAAAGCGGATCAGCTCACCGAGGGCGTGAAGCGTCCGGGCACCCTCGACGCCGTGCACCGCCGCGCGACGCATCTCGGAGCCGGGCCCGGCCGGCTCCTCACCCCGAAGGACCGGGTCCAGCAGGTCGACGGTGGCGGCGTCGGCGAACCGGGGGACCGCCACCTCGGTCAGCTCCTGCGCCGTGCTCGTCACATCCAGCGTGGTGCCGATCCGCACCCCCGCCTCGTACAGCAGCCGAAGCCGCTCCCGGGCCACCTCCGCCCGGCCCGCCAAGGCCCGCAGCTCCGTCGTGTCGCGCAGCGTGACCACGCTGCCCGCCGGCCCGCCGTCGGGGTCGACCGGCCGCATGTTGACCGCCAGCAGCCGGTCGCCGGCCAGGTGCACCTCGTCGGTGGCCACCCGGCCCGATCCCAGCAACCGGGCGGTGCCCGCCTCAAGGCCCAGGTCGGCGACACGGCGTTCCTCGGCATCCGGGGGCAGCGCCAGCAACCGCCGCGCCTCGTCGTTGGCCAGCAGGAGCCGTCCGTCACCCCCGACGATCAGCACCCCTTCCCGCACCGCGTGCAGCACCGCGTCGTGATGCTCGTACATGCGGGTCATCTCGGACGGGTCCAGGCCGTGGGTCTGCCGCCGCAGGCGCCGGGAGACCAACGCCGTCCCACTCGCCGAGACCACCAGCGCGCCGCCGGCGAAACCGAGCAGCTGCGGCAGTTGGCCCTGCACCACCTCGTCCACGCTGTCGACCGTGATGCCGGCCGACACAAAACCGACGATGGCCTTCCCGCCGGTGTCGTGGACGGGGACCGTCGAGTCCACGGAGAGGCCGAGACTGCCCTCGAAGGTCTGGGTGAAGGGTCTGTCGGCCGCAGCGCCCTCGCGAAGCGCGTAGATGTGCTTCCCGATCAGTGCCGGGTCCGGGTGGGTCCAGCGGAAGCCGTTCGGATCGAACGCGACGACGTAGTCGACCCCGGACTCCTTGCGGGCTTGCTCCGCACGCGGTTGCATCAGCGCACGGGGGTCGTCGGACTTCATGGCCTCCAGCGTCCCCGGGGCGTGCGCGAAGGCCTGGGCGACGCCGAAGGCCAGCTGCCGGGCCTCCTGCATGCTCGCGCTCCGGGCCTGGAACACGAGGGCCGCACCCGCGGCCGCGGCGAACAGAACCATGATCGCCAGCTGCAGCAGGAACACCTGGCCCGCGACGCTGCGTACCCGGGGCAGGGCGGTCGAGCTCGGCCTGCTGTACGGGCGGAACCGAGACACCGAGAGCCGACCGGAACGAGTGGCCATATGACTTTTCCTATCTTTCACCGCTCCATGTGCCTCGAGCTCAGGTGCGTGCCCATGCCTGCCAGCGCCTGGTCACGGCATCTCCGTTCTCGACCCACCACTCGACGTCCAGGTCGAAACCGGATTGCAGGTGTCCGGGAGAGCTGGCCAGGGGCGCGGCGGCGGTCTCGGTGAGGTGTGCGTAGGCGGCAGGCACCACGGGGCCCTCGGGGTGGATCCGTGCGAAGTGGGCCTGCACTTCGGGCCGCAGGGCGAAGTCGATCAGCCGATAGGCGGCCTCCGGATTCGCTGCGCCTTTGGGGATGCCGTAGCCGTTGCTCTGCCTGCGGGCCCCGTTCCACGCGTACGCGAGCGGGGAACCGTCCTTGACCGGACTCTGGACGCGGCCGTTCCAGACGCTGGAGGCCACGACCTTCCTACGGCCCAGCAGCTCACCCGGTACGCCGCCGCTCTCCCAGAACGTCAGCTCGGAACCCTTGATGTCGTCGAGGGCCGCGAAGGCGCGGTCCACGTCGAGGGGATACAGCTTGTCGAGTGGCACGCCGTCGGCAAGGAGGGCGAACTCCAGTTCCGGCCAGTCCAGCGCGCCCTGCAACGCGCGCCTGCCCGGGAATTGCCCGGTGCTCCAGAAGTCCGCCCAGGACTCGGGCCTTTTCCCGCCGAAGGCGTCGGTACGGTATGCCAGGACGCTGGCCCAATAGTTCTTTCCCACGCCATGAGAGGTCAACAGGGACTCGGCGATGCCGGCGTTCCTGGCGTTCTTCAGCCGGTCGTAGTCGAGTTCCTCTGAAACTCCCTCATGCTTGAAGAGCGCCAAGTGGGTCATGTTGATGTCCATGACATCGAACCGGGGGCGGCCTTCCTTGATCTGGGCGATCATCTGCTCGTGCAGGATGTTCACCACCTTGATCTGGATACCGGTCTCCCTGGAGAACGGGTCGTAGACGGCCCTTCGGTTCGCCGCTCCGTACGTGCCGCCGATGTCGCGGACGACGAGTGGTCCGCTGCTCTTGGTCCTGGTGGTGCCCCGGTCGGAGCGGGGGCTGCATGCGGTGAGCGAAACGGCGGCGACGCCTGCCGCGGCTCCTCCCCTCAGGAATGCTCTGCGGTCGATCCCGTTTTCTCTCACCCTCTTCCTCCTGTGGATCTAGGTGGGGGCAGTGTGGGGAGGGCGGATTCACGCGCAAGGCGCTTCCCTGCTCAGTGTCCTGACCATTCACCACGGGATCATCATTTCGGAAGAGATCTTCCTCGGTGAAGGTTGTGCAAGTATGCAGGCAATGTCATTCCTGTGCCAGGGCCTGGGTGAGCCTTTCGATTCGGTCGTGGAGGCGCTCCACGTAATGCTCGGACTCCGGCTTCATCAGGACGCTGCGGAGAATGCGCGCGCCCTCGGCGTCCGCGGTGACCTTCGGGTGGCGGGCGGTGAAGGCCTCGCGGTCGGCCTTGAGGGTGCTGAGGAACACCGGATCGGGGCCGGACATGCCGTCGGCCAGGACGCGGGCCGACGCCGCGTCCACGGCGGTGAGGCGGGCCGGGTCGACGGCGGGGAAGTAGGTGACGATGTCCAGCTCGGGCTGCTGGTACAGCTCAAGGGCGTCGGATGCGCCGATCAGCTCGGCCCAGCGCAGGGCGGCCCGGCGGCCTGCCGCCAGGACGCGGCCGAGACCGTCGGGTGTGGGCGCGAGGAGCTGGAAGGTGAGCCACAGGGCGGCGGCCGAGGCGCCGGCGCGGGAGCACTCCAGGCTGATCTCGCCCAGGTGGAGCTCGGTGGAGGTGAAGTAGGTGTACGGCGAGTCGTGGAGGTAGAAGCGGCCCACCTCGGGATCGCGGAAGAGGACGGCGCCGCAGCCGTAGGGCTGGAGCCCGTGCTTGTGCGGGTCGACGACGACCGAGTCGCACCGGGCGATCGCCCGCCAGGGCTCGGGAGCGAGGCTTTCGGGTCCTTCGCCGCCGGCCAGCAGGGTGAAGAAACCGCCGTAGGCGGCGTCGACGTGGAGTCGGACGCCGTAGCGCTCTTTGAGGCGCAGGGCCTCGTGGACCGGGTCCACGGCCCCCAGGCCGGTGGTTCCGGTGGTCAGCACGACCGTGCCCACCCGGCCGCCGCGCAGCAGGTCCTCCAGCGCGTCGAGGTCCATGCGACCCAGGTCGTCCGTGGGGACCGCGTGTCCGTCCATGCCCAGCACACGGCACATGCGGCCGTGGGTGTAGTGGGCGTCGGCGCTGTAGGCGATGCCGAGGCCGGGGTGGAGCTCGCGGGCGACGAAAAGGGCTTCGAGGTTGGCGATCGTGCCGCTGGTGGTGAGGTGGCCGAGATGGGTGTCGTAGCCGAACATCGCGGCGAGCTGCGCGACGGCCTCGCGTTCCATGCGGGCGGTGGCGGGGCCGCCGTCCAGGGCGTGGTTGTTGGGGTTGATCAGCATGGCGGTGAGGTAGCCGACCACGGCCGCCGGGTGCGGAGGCTTGAGCATCTGTCCCGCGTAGTGCGGGTGGAAGAAGGGGTAGTTGTCCTTCAGCCGCCCCGTGAACTCCTCGAAGGCGGCGGCGAAGCGGTCGTCCTCGACGAGGAGGGACGGGTGCCGCTCGTAGGGCCCGAAGGTGTCGGCCCACTGCTGTATCGCGTCGTCGGCCCGGCCGAGCCAGTGCTGCAGGTCCATTGATCTCCCTCTTCCTTTCCCGGTGGTGAGAGTGGTGCGCTCACCATAGTGTTTTGTTGACTGCTCAGCAATTGATTGCTCAGTAATTGAGGCAGCAGTAGGTGAAGAGGCAGTAAAGTCGGCCGGGTGAATCCCGCGAACCGAGACAACGACGAAGCCGTCCGCGCCGCCGGCAGCCCGCTCGTTCATGACTTCGGGCTGCTGATCAAGGCCGCCACCCGCCTGGAACAGCGGATCGACACCGCCCTGCGCAAGGAGTGCGAGGTCAGCCACACGATGTTCGAGGTCCTCATCCGGCTCTGCAGGAAGCCGGAGGAGGCGGTCTCACAGCGCGAGCTCGCCGACGACCTCACGCTCACGAGCAGCGGCGTCACCCGCCTGGTCGACCGCATGGAGGGAGCCGGGCTGGTGCGACGCGTGCCGGCTCCGGGGGACCGCAGGAGCGTCCTGGTCGAGTCGACCGATCACGGCAGGACGGTCTTCCTGCGGGCCGCCGCCGTCCATGCGCGGGTCGTCGAGCGGTACTTCGTCGCGCCGCTGCACCCCGACGACTACGGACGGCTGACCGGCTCACTCGGCGCGATCGACAAGGCTCTGCGCGACACCTGACCTCGTCACGCGCCGGGCTCCGTCGCTGCCCGCACGTCCAGCACCAGCACCGCGACGTGCAGGGACGTGCACTGCAGGCCCGACTCCAGATCGCAGCCGAGGAGCCGTTCGATGGTGTGGAGGCGCTGGTAGTACGCCTGCCGGGACATGCCGGCCTGTTTCGCCGCGACCGACTTGTTCCCGGCCGCCGTCAGATACGCGCGCAGTGCCGGGAGCAGGTCGCCGCCGTTGCGATCGTCGTGCTCGATGAGACGGGTGAGCTGGCGTTCCGCGTACCGCTGGAGGCGGATGTCCTCCCGCAGCACGCCCAGGAGCTCCGGCAGCCGGACGTCGGCGGGGACGTAGAACCAGCGGTCGGGTGAGGCGGGCGTGATGGCCTCGGCCGTCTGCTCGGCCTCCTGCCACGACCGGGCGATCCCGGAGAGGTCGGTCACGCCGGGGCCGACGGCGACGACGGCTTCCGGGCCGAGCTCCTCGCGGCAGAGACGGCCGATCCGCTCGGCGACCGGCTGCCAGGCGCTGGCCTGCGCCAGGGTGAGAAGGACGCCGATCCGGCCCGGAGCCGTCTCGCCGACCAGGGCGCGGATGCCGGTCTGCGCCATCGCCTTCGCGATCCGCTCGTCGAGGTGCTCCCCGGTACCGGTGTGCGGATGCCGGATGACCACGGCGAAGAGGCGGTGCCCGAGGGTCGGCAGCCCCAGTGCCTCGGCCCGTGCGCGGGCGTCCGCGGGGGAGCGGAAACGCCGTTCGTACAGGTCCCGCAGCACCGAGCGGTGGGCCCGGCGCTCCCACCAGGCCGGCCCGGCCAGACGCGCCATGCTCAGGGCCACCGCCGCGCGCTCCAGGACCAGGACGTGCTCCGGGTCGGGCTCGGGGTTCAGCCGGCCCTCCAGCAGGACCAGCCGCCCCCAAGGCCCCTGGTGGTCCTGCACGGGCGCGATCAGCCACCCCTCCGGGCCGCTCGGCGTGATCTTCTCCGGGGTCGGGGTGGCCCGGGAACGCCGGGACCAGGCCGACACCACCGGCTCGTACGGCCGGCCGAGCAGTTCGCACATCAGGACCCGGTGGGTGAGGTCCTCCAGCACCACGGGGGCTCCGGTGAGCTCGGCGGTGGTGTGCACCAGTTCCTCGGGGTCCGCGCCCCGCAGCGTCAGGGCAGTGAAGATGTCCTGGATGTCCCTGCCGCGGCGCAGCAACGCCCCATGGGCGTCGAGGATGAGCGCGTGCACTGCCTGCGTGACGTCGATGAAGCGGACGCCGCGGGCCAGCTCGATCAGCGGCACTTCACGGGCACGGCAGGCCGCCACCAGCTCGTCGGGCACCTTCTGATACCGGTAACCGAGCTCCACGATCAGACCGGCCGCGCCGACGTCGGCGAGCTGGTCGACGTAGCCACGCAGCTCGGAGGCGTCCTCGGGATAGGGCATGCCGGTCGTCAGGACCAGCTCGCCGCCCTCGAGGAAATCGGCGGGGTTGAGTAGTTCGGTGACGTGCACCCAGCGCACCGCACGGTCCAGCTGCGACTCACCGGCCAGCACGCGCGGCATCCCTTCGGCCAGCACGGGGAGGCTCAGAACCTCCGTGATGGTCGGCAAGTGCCCGGTTGCGGGACGTTTGGGCGGCATAGGGAGTGCTTTCGTCCGAGGTATCGGGGGTCACCTTCGCACCGGCACATCACCGTGGCAAGAGGGGCAAGGTTACTTTCCGTGGTCGGCGGCTCGCCGTGACACATCGTCTCGAGAAGGTGCCGAGGCGGAACAGAGTGTGGCTTGACCTGCGTGTTAGCCGGGGTCGAGAGTGAACGCCATCCCCAAAGGGCCCGAATCGAAGGGGTCCGCACGGTGTCCCCACCGTGCCGGGGCACCACTGACACCCAGGCCGCACCAGGCGAAAGGAGCGACCTCATGCGTATCCCGAAGCGCGTCGCCGTGATCGGTGCCGGCAGCATGGGCAGCCAGGTCATGTGGCGACTGGCCGCCCGCGGAGCCGAGGTCATCGGCTACGACCGGTACGCCCCGGGGCACGACCGCGGCGCGGCCGGGGGCGAGAGCCGCATCTTCCGCGCCGTACACCTCGGTGACCCCGGGTACATTCCGCTGCTGGGGCTCGCCGACCGGATGTGGGACCGGCTCCAGCGCGAAACCGGCCTCTCGCTGCGACGCCGCAGCGGCTGTCTGGTGATGGGCGAAACCGCCTCGCCGTCGATGCGTCTTCTCCTCTCCGCCAGCTCCACCCACCGGCTGGATCACGAGGTACTGGACCGCGAGGAACTCGCCCGCCGCTACCCGCAGCACCGCCTCCCGGACGGACACACCGCCGTCCTCGACCGCGAGGGCGCCATCATCAGGCCCGAGGCGTCGGTCCAGGCCGCGGCCGCCCGAGCCGAACAGCTGGGCGCCCGGCTGCACCGCTACACCCCGGTGCGGGAGATCGTCCCCGCGGCGGGCGGCGGGGTGCACGTCGTCACCGACCAGGGAACGGACCACGTCGACACCGCCGTGGTGACCGTGGGCCCCTGGATCAACACCCTGCTCCCGGACCTCCCACGGTCCGTGGACGTCCGCCGGCTGATCAGCTCCTGGCACATCCCCACCCGCCACGACTGGTTCGCGGGCGGCGCCCCCGCCTTCGTGCGCAGCGCACCGCATGACTGCTACGGGCTCCCGTCGCCGGACGGCATCTCCGTCAAGCTGGGCCTCTCCTTCGCCCGTTATCTGCCGGTACCCGACCCCGAACGGGTCGACCGCACGGTCCGCCCGGAGGAACTCGCCACCTTCCGCGAGCTCATCGCCGAGCTGATGCCCGACCTGAACCCCGACCCCATCAGGCTGTCGGTCTACATGGAGGGCTACACGGAGTCCGGGAACCCGCTCGTGGGTCATCTCCCCGGCGAGGACGACATCATCGTCATGGCCGGATTCTCCGGCAGCGGCTTCAAACTCTCGCCGGCCATGGGCGAGATCGCCGCCGACCTGGCACTCGACGGCACCACGGAACACCCCATCGACTTCCTCGCTCCGGCAGGAGTCGCCGCCGCCTGACCCCCGGCGATGCCGACGGCACCGCCTCCGCCCCGCCACCTCTGTCATTGGCATGCCCGAAAAGGCACGCACCAGCCATAACCAGTTCCCCGCGGCAAAGACAGGAGCATCCCCGTGCCCATTCCCTCGCTTCAGTTCCGCCCGAAGTACGTCTCGTTCGACTGCTACGGCACGTTGATCGAGTACCCGATCACCCCCATCACGCGGGAGCTCGTCGGCGACCAGATCCCCGCCGAGCACTGGGACCAGTTCGTCCGGGAGTTCCGCGGCTACCGCTACGACCAGGTCCGCGGCGAGTACTACCCCTACGAGCAGGTCCTGCAGGACTCCTTCGAGCGGGTCTGCCGCAAGTGGGGTCTGAAGGCGGCCCCGGACGCGGGCAAGCGGTTCGCCGACGGCGTCCGGAGCTGGGGCCCGCACGCCGACGTGCCCGAGCCGCTGAAGAAGATGGGCGAGAACTACAAGCTCGTGATCCTCTCCAACGCCGACGACTCCTTCCTGAAGGAGAGCGTCCCCCGGCTCGGCGCGGACTTCCACGCGGTCTTCACCGCGGAGCAGGCCGGCTTCTACAAGCCCCGCTACGCCGCGTTCGAGTACATGCTCGACCAGCTCGACGCCTCGCCCGAGGACTTCGTGCACGTCTCTTCGCACACCCGCTACGACCTGATGCCGATGCACGACATGGGCTTCCGCAACCTCATCCTCCTCGACCGCGGCTACGACCCCGTGACCCACGGCTACGACTACGTGACGGCGAAGTCCCTGGACGAGCTCAACACCATGCTCGGCATCTGACGCGCGACGCACACCGTCCCGCACGGACAGTTCCGAAGAACCGCCACCGAGCTTGTCGGCGACGCCCGCGCCGAACTCGAAGTACTGGGCCGAGAGGGCGACGTCCTCGGCCGCATCATCGACCCGGCCGACGGCGGGGAGCACACGGTCCACGCCCCGCCCGACGGGCGGATCTTCTACGGCATGAACGGCCTCGCCGTCGTCCCGGCGCGGGCCTCGGATCCGACGAGGCCGACCCCCACCCTCAGAGCTCATCCCAGCCGTCCCTCTTTCCACTTGAGCATCACCCCCAGGAGGCATTCCATGAGAGACGCCCGTATAGATCGCAGGCTCTTCCTGCGCGGCGTCGGCGGAGCCACGGCGGGTCTCGCCGCCGCGACCGCCCTCAGCGCCTGCGGTACCGGCACCAGCCGCACCCCGTCCGGCAGCGCCAAGGGCGGCGGCAAGACGGTGGTCGTCCGCGACAGCGGTGGTTCCTACGGCGCGGCCTTGCAGAAGGCGATCTACACGCCGTTCACCCAGGAGACGGGGATCGGTGTCAAGGTGCTCAACCTGGACGACGCTCCGCTGCTGGCGCAGATCAAGCAGGGTCGCCCGCAGTGCGACCTCATCAACAACTCGATGATGGCTCACCTGAAGTATGTGAAGCAGGGTGCTCTGGAGACGCTGGATCCCGGCCGGCTCAAGAGTCTGAAGAGCGCGAAGGTCCCCGAGGCCCAGATCACCGACCACGCCGTCGGCCACAGTTTCTACGGCCAGTGCATCGCGTATCGCACTGATGCTTTCGATGGCCGCAAGCCGGAGTCGTGGGCGGACTTCTGGGACACCAAGGCGTTCAAGGGTGGCCGCGCGATGGTCAGTCCGGACGGTGATCTGCCGGAGCTGGAGTTCGCGCTGCTGGCCGACGGTGTGCCGATGGACAAGCTGTATCCGCTGGATGTGGACCGTGCTTTTAAGGTGCTGACGCGTCTGCGGTCCGACATCAAGAAGTTCTGGGACAGCGGCCCGCTGCCGGGTGTGCTCCTGAGCCGCCAGGAGGTGACGATGTCCACGGTGTGGGACGGGCGGATCGCCGATCTGCAGAAGCAGGGCGTGCCGGTGGAGCGGCAGCTGAACGGCATGCGCCGCCAGTTCTCGGGCTATGCCATCGCCAAGGGGGCGGCCAACGTGGACGGCGCCTACCGGCTCATGGACTTCGCGTTGCGTGCCGAGAGCCAGGCCGCCCTGGCCAAGGCCTTCCCGTCGAACCCGTCTTCTCCGGTGGCCTACGCCAAGCTCACCGAGGACGAGCGCAATGCCCTCGCGGGTGCGCCGAAGTACTACGACGAGGGTTTTGACACCGACATCGACTGGTGGCTGAAGAACGAATCGGCCGTCACCAAGCGCTGGCTGGAGTGGGCTCGTGGCTGAATTCGGTATCGCCGCACCGTCCCTGAAGGTGGCCGGCAAGGTGCCCACCGCGACGGGCAAAGCGCTGTCGGTGGTGGCCCTGCGCAAGACCTACGGGGACGTCGTCGCCGTCGACGAGGCGTCCATGGAGATCGCGGCCGGGGAGTTCGTCACCTTCCTCGGCGCCTCGGGGTCGGGCAAGACCACGACCCTGATGATGATCGCCGGTTTCTGCGAACCGGACTCCGGCACCATCACCGTCGGGGACCGCGACGTCACCCGGCTCGCCCCGCAGAAACGCAACCTCGGCTTCGTCTTCCAGCAGTACCTGCTGTTCCCGCACATGACGGTCAGTGAGAACGTCGCCTTCCCTCTCACGCTGCGCGGGGTGCCGAAGGACGAGATCCGCAGGCGCGTGGGGGAGACGCTGGAGATCGCGGGCCTGTCCGGGTTCGGCGGCCGCAAGCCGCGTGAGCTGTCCGGTGGTCAGCAGCAGCGTGTCGCGCTGTGCCGGGCGCTGGTCTACCGTCCGCCGGTGATCTTGATGGACGAGCCGCTGGGCGCGCTGGACAAGAAGCTCCGTGACCAGCTCCAGGTCGAGATCAAGGCCATCCAGCAGGAACTCGGCCTGACCGTCATCTATGTGACGCACGATCAGGAGGAAGCGCTGGTCATGTCGGATCGCATCGCGGTGATGCGCAACGGCCTGATCGAGCAGTTCGACACGCCCCGGGAGCTGTTCGAACGGCCCAGGACCCCGTTCGTGGCGGACTTCCTCGGTGCGGCGAACTTCCTGCCCGGCCGCATCGAGCAGCACACCGACGAGCACACCCTGGTCCGCCTCGACAGCAGTGGCGGCCTGATCAAGGCGCGTCGGCACGACCTCGTCTCCGGCACCCAGGTCAAGGTCGCCGTGCAACCCGGCCGGCTGCGGGCCTGCGCTGCCGATGACGGGTTCTGTACCGGCACGGTCGAGACAGCCACGTACGTGGGCACCCTGGTCCGTGCCGGTGTGCGGATCGACGGTGACGCGCCGCTGCTGCGGCTGGAGGTACCGGCCGGCCGTGGGCCCGTCACCGGCGAACGGGTCGGCATCACCGTCGACGCCGACGACGTCAACCTCTTCCCCACCGAACAGGGAGGGTGAGCCATGGCCGCCACCCTCGCGGGGGCTCCTGCCCGTCCGCGCAAGCTCCTGGCCTCGCGCAAGACCCGGGTCGGCATCCTGTACGCGTTGCCGGTCGTGGTCTATCTGCTGGTGCTGTTCGTCTACCCGATCCTCACCACGCTGTTCCTCAGCCTGAAGAACGCCGACGGATCGCTCACCCTGCACTGGTACGCCGACGCCCTGACCGGGGTCAACCTCTCGGTCCTGTTCACCACGCTGCGGATCTCCGCCGAAACGGCGCTGCTGAGTCTGGTCTTCGGTTTCCTCCTGGCCAACGCGATCTCGCGGCTGAAGCCCGTGTGGGCGGCACTGGCCATGCTGATCGTCGTTGTCCCGCACTTCATCAGCGCCCTGGTGCGCACCTACGGCTGGATCATCCTGCTGGGTGACAAGGGCCTGGTGAACGAGACCCTGGCCGCCATGTCGGTACCGGGGGCGCCGTTCCAACTGCTCTACAACGAGCTGGGCGTGGTCATCGGCACCACCTCCATGATGCTGCCCTACACCGTGCTGCTGCTGTACGGCGTGATGCGCGGCGTGGACCGCAGGCTCCTGGCGGCGGCGTCCAGCATGGGCGCCGGGCGTGTGACGATCTTCCGCCGGATCTACCTGCCCCTGGTCGCCCCCGGCCTGGCCAGTGCCGGACTGCTCAGTTTCATCCTCTCGCTGGGCTACTACATCACCCCCGCCCTGATGGGCGGCCCCAACCAGACAATGATCGCCACCCTCATCAACCAGCAGGTGACCAAGGAAAACCAGTGGAACGGGGCCGCCGCTCAGGGCGTCATCCTGCTGCTGCTCACCTTCGCCGGACTGCTCCTGGTCAAACTCGTCACCTCCCTGGGCGCCAGCCGCAGGAAGAGGAGTGCGTCATGATGGAGCTGCGCAAGACCCTCGCCGGTCGGATTGCCCTGACCGCCGTCGCCACCGTCATCCTGCTGTTCCTGGCCCTGCCGATCGTCGTCATCCTCGTCACCTCCTTCAGCAACAACGCCTTCGCCTCCTTCCCACCCGACGCCTGGACGCTGAACTGGTACAAGGCGCTGTTCGCCGACGGCAGCAAATGGCCCGCCGCGCTGTCGCTGAGCGCGCTGGTCGCCTGTCTGAGCACCGTGTTCTCACTGATCATCGGTGTGACCGCGGCGACCGCCCTGACCCGCAGTGAACTGCCGCTGCGCTCCGCGGTCTACGCCCTCGTGCTGGGGCCGCTGGTCATCCCCCAGATCGTCACCGCCCTGGGCCTGTTCCTGCTCTTCGAGCCCGCCGCGATGCTGGGCAGCCCGATCGCCATCGCCCTCGGCCACACCGTGCTGGCCTCGCCGATCGCGGTGCTGATCCTGATCGCGACCCTGCGCGGCATCGACGAACGCCTCGAGGACGCCGCCGCCAGCATGGGCGCGGGCCGGCTGACGATCGCCCGGCGGATCACCTTCCCCCTGGCCGCGCCCGGCATGATCGCCGCCGCGATCTTCTCCTTCATCACCAGCTTCGACGAGTTCTACATCTCCCAGTTCCTGTCCTCGGTCGACACCGTCACCCTGCCGGTGCAGGTCTACAACTCCCTGACCTTCGACATCGACCCCAGCGTCACCGCGGTCAGCGCCATCCTCATCGCCTTCGCGGTCCTCGCCCTCGCCCTGGTGGCCCTGGTGCGCTGGCTCGGCTCCGGACGGCAGAACTCCCTGCTGTCGGTCGAGAACACGGCAGGCCTCGCCACCCCCGGAGGCGAGGCCGTATGACCGCCGCCACCACTCAGCCGCACCCGCTGGTGCTCCTCACCCGAGCCGCGCGCCGGCACGGGCCGCGCTACCGCTGACAGCGCCGTCGGCCGGGCCCCCGAGCGGGTGCCCGGCCGGCATCCCCCCGAAAACTTCCTCGCAGGAGACCCGCAATGAAGACGATTCCCTACTGGGTAGAAACCGCCGGGGCGTTCCCGGACCGGTCCGGCAAGCCTTTGACCGAGGACACCGACCTGGTGGTCGTCGGTGCGGGCCTGACGGGTCTGTCCACCGCCCTGCACTCCGCCCGCAAGGGCGCCCGTGTCACCCTCGTCGAGAAGGGCCAGATCGGCTCCGGCGCCTCGGCACGCAACGGCGGCATGGCGAACCTGGGCTTCACGATCGGCGTGAACCAGGCCATCCGCCGGTACGGACTCGAGCGGGCCCGCGAGATCTACAACTCCTACGGCGAGGCCGTGGACACGGTCGAGCGGCTCGTGAACGAGGAGTCCATCGACTGCCAGTTCAACCGCGTCGGACGCCTGGGCGTGGCCTCCCGCCCCGCGCACTTCGAGAGCAAGAAGGCCCAACAGCGCGACCTGGCCAAGTACTTCGGCCACGAGACCACACTGGTCAGCAAGTCCGAGCTGCGTTCCGAGATCGGATCCGACGCCTACCACGGCGGCCTGCTCGACCCGTTCAGCGCCGCGCTGCACGTCGGCCGCTTCGTGCGCGGCATGGCCGAGGCCTGCGAGCGCACCGGTGTCGAGATCCACGAGCGCAACGCGGCCATCGGCGTCCGGCGCACCGCCTCCGGCCGTTTCGAGGTCAGTACCGAGCGCGGTGTGATCCGCGCCGGGCAGGTCATGATGGCCACCGACGCCTACACCGACAAGAACTTCCCGTGGCTGCGCCGCCAGCAGGTCTGCCTGGGCAGCTTCATCATCGTGACCGAGCCCCTAGGCGAGCAGCTCGCCCGGGACATCATCCCCAAGGCCCGCCTCATCGTCGACTCCAACCAGGTCTGCCACTACTTCCGGCTCACCCCGGACAACCGCCTGCTGTTCGGCGGCCGCGCCCGCTTCGCACCGTCCGACCCCACCTCGGACAAGAAGAGCGGGGCCGTGCTCTTCCGTGAGATGTGCGAGATCTTCCCCCAGCTCGCCCGGACGAAGGTCGAGTACGTGTGGGGCGGCTCCGTCGGCTTCGCCATGGACCGCATCGTGCACGCCGGGCAGACCGAGGACGGCGTCTACTACTCCATGGGATACGCGGGCCACGGCGTGCAGATGGCGACGCACATGGGGCAGGTCATGGCCGAAGTGATGGACGGCCACCCCGAGGTCAGCCCGGTGCGCGACCTGGCCCCGCCCCGCATCCCCCTCTACAACGGCACCGCCTGGTTCCTGCCCTTCGCGGGTGCCTACTACAAGACGCTGGACCGCATCCGCTGACCGTGCGGCAGCGCACCTCTACGCATACAAGGAGACCTCGAGATGACTGTTGTCCGTGATGTTCCCAAGCAGCTGTTCATCGGCGGTGGTTGGCAGGACGCGGAGTCCGGCCGGACGCTGTCCGTCGACAATCCGGCCACCGGTGAGGAGCTGTGCCGGGTCGCCGACGCCTCCCCGGCCGACGGCCGGCGTGCCGTCGAGGCGGCGGTCGCCGCGCAGGCGGACTGGGCCGCCACCCCGCCCCGCGTGCGCAGCGAGATCCTGCGCCGCGCCTACGACCTCATCATCGCGCGCACCGAGGACCTCGCGCTGCTGATGACGCTGGAGATGGGCAAGCCCCTGGCCGAGGCGCGTGCCGAAGTCGCCTACGGCGCTGAGTTCTTCCGCTGGTTCTCCGAGGAAGCCGTCCGTATCGACGGCGGCATGATGACAGCGCCCGACGGCAAGAACCGCCTCCTGGTCACCCGCCAGCCGGTCGGCCCCTGCCTGCTGATCACCCCGTGGAACTTCCCCCTGGCCATGGGCACCCGCAAGATCGGCCCCGCCATCGCCGCCGGCTGCACCATCGTCCTCAAACCCGCCCCCCAGACCCCCCTGACCAGCCTCGCCCTCGCCGCGATCCTGAAGGAAGCCGGCCTGCCCGACGGCGTCCTCAACGTCGTCGTCACCACCGACGCCGCCGGCGTCGTCGAGCCGCTGCTGCGCGGCGGGCAGATCCGCAAGCTCTCCTTCACCGGCTCCACCCAGGTCGGCCGGATCCTGCTGGCCCAGTGCGCCGACACGGTCATCCGCACCTCCATGGAACTGGGCGGCAACGCCCCCCTCATCGTCTTCGACGACGCCGACCTCGACGTCGCCGTCGAAGGCACCATGGTCGCCAAGATGCGCAACATGGGCGAGTCCTGCTGCGCCGCCAACCGCATCTACGTCCACACCTCCGTCGCCGAGGAGTTCGCCACCCGCCTCACCGCCCGCATGGCCGCCCTGACCGTCGGCGACGGCACCGAACCCGGCACCGACGTCGGACCCCTCATCGACCAGGCCGGCCGCAGCAAGGCCCACGACGTGGTCCGCGACGCCGTCAAGCGCGGCGCCACCGTCCTCACCGGCGGCGAACTGCCCGAAGGCCCCGGCTGCTTCTACCCGCCCACCGTCCTCACCGGCATCACCCCCGACGCCGCCATCAACGACACCGAGGTCTTCGGCCCCGTCGCCGCCCTCCTCACCTTCGAGACCGAGGACGAGGCCGTCGCCGCCGCCAACAACACCGAATTCGGCCTGGCCGCCTACCTGTTCACCCAGAACCTCGACCGCGCCCTGCGCGTCGCCGAACGCCTCGAAAGCGGCATGATCGGCCTCAACACCGGCCTCGTCTCCAACCCCGCCGCCCCCTTCGGCGGCGTCAAGCAGTCCGGCCTCGGCCGCGAAGGCGGACGCGTCGGCATCAGCGAGTTCCTCGAGTACAAGTACATAGCCGTTCCTGTCGGAGCATGACATGCCTGACCGACTCGTCGTCCTCTACCGGGGCAACCGGCCACCCGCCACCGGGCTCATCGAACGCCTCGCGGACACCGTCTACGCCACCGAGGAGGAACTGCCCTACCTTCTCCCCGGCGCCGACGCCCTCCTGGCCTGGGTCACCATCACCCCGGCCATCCGCGAGGCCTGGCCCGACAACCCCGAGAAGGCACCCCGCTGGGTGCACGCGTCCTCCGCGGGCGTGGACTCGTTCCTCTTCCCCGCCCTGGTGGACGATCCGGGCGTCGTCCTCACCAATGCCCGCGGGGTGTACGACGAGCCGACCGCCGAGTACGTCCTCGGTCTGGTCCTCGCCCTCGCCAAGGACTTCCCCGGCACCTGGGAGCACCAGCGGCGTCGCGAGTGGCGTCCGCGCCTCAGCGACGGCATCACCGGACGCACGGTGCTGGTCTGGGGGACGGGGCCGATCGGCCGGGCCATCGCCCGGCTGCTGGACGCCGTCGGGATGCGGGTCTGCGGCGCCGGCCGCAAGGCCCGCACGGACGATCCCGACTTCGGCACGGTCCACGGCCCGACGACCTTGACTCCGGCCCTGAAGAAGGCGGATTACGTCGTCCTGGCCGCGCCCCTCACCAACGGCACCCGGGGCATGGTCGACGCCTCCGTGCTGGCGGCCATGAAGCCGGGGGCACGGCTGATCAACGTCGGCCGGGGCGGACTCGTCGACGAGGAGGCGCTCATCGACCACCTCGCCGCCGGCCGGCTCGCCGGCGCCGCCCTGGACGTCTTCGGCCAGGAGCCGCTGCCGGCCGAATCACCCCTGTGGGACATGCCCGGCGTGATGATCTCCCCGCACACGGCGGGGGAGACCACCGGCGAGCGGGAGGCGCTCGTCGAGGTGTTCCTCGACAACCTCACCCGGCACATCGAGGGCCGCCCTCTGCGCAACGTCGTGGACAAGCGGCGGGGCTACGTGGTCGACGAGACGCGCCCTGTCTGAAGGCCCCGTCTGAAAGGCGAGCAGCAGGTGCCCAGGCCCGTGGAGTCCACCGGCCTGGGCGCCTGCTACTCGCCTTTCTTGTGTCCCAGCGCGCTGCCCGTCACGGCCAGCACGGAGAGCACGACCAGCGCGGCGGCCGGGCCGAGCACCGTCCAGGGGGCGAGTTCGGCGTACGGCTGGTTCTCCGACAGGAGCCGGCCCCACTCGGGGGTGGGCGGCTGTTCGCCCAGGCCGAGGAAGCCGAGCGAGGCCAGGACCAGGACGGCGGTGGGCAGCCGCAGCAGGGCGTTGCGCAGGAGGGCCGGCAGGACCGCGGGGAGCAGGTGACGGCGCAGCAGGTGCAGCCGTCCCGCACCGAGCGCGACGGAGGCGGCGATGTGACCGCTCGCGCGTTCCTGTTCGAGCAGGGCGGCGGTCTGGGCGGCGTACGGGCTCCAGCCGACCACGCAGACCGCGATCGCCGCGCCCCACACCGAGGGCCCGGTCACGCCCGCGATCAGCAGTCCGGTGAGGACCGCGGGCAGGGTCGACGCGACCTCCGTCGGACCGGCGCTCGCCCGTGGTGCCATGCCCAGCAGGAGTCCGGTGACCGCGCTGACCACCGTCACGGCGAGGGCGACACCGGCCGTGCGCAGTGCCCCGTGGCCCAGCCGGGCCAGCAGATCCCGGCCCAGCGCGTCCGTGCCCAGCGGGTGTTCGAGGGACGGGGACACCAGCCGCGCCGCCGTGTCTACCTGCAAGGGGTCGCGCAGGAGGCCCGCCGTGACGAGGGCGAGCAGGGCTACTGCACATGCCGCGGTGATCCAGCGCAGGGAGCGCGGCGGGACGAGCGGGGGCCGGTGCAGGGCAGGCAGGGCACCGTCGCGCAGGGGGCGGCCGAGGAGGGCGTGGCGCAGGGCCCGGATCAGGATGCCGGCGCTCACGCCGAGCAGGACCAGCGCCAGGGTCGCGGTCTGGAGCACCGGGAGGTCCTGCGCGACGGCGGACTCCAGGGCGAGCCGGCCGAGCCCCGGGATGTTGAAGATCTTCTCCACCGCGACCGCACCGCCGACCAGGGCCACCACGGTCGGCAGCAACTGCGGCAGCATGCCGGGCAGGGTGCGGCGCAGCGCGTTGCGGGCGATGTTGCCGGGCGGGAGCCCGACGGCGTACGCCGTGCGCGCCCACGGTTCGTGGAAGGCGGCGGGCAGCGCCTGGTCGAGCAGCCCGCCGAGCATCGCGCCCGACGGGATGCCGAGGGCGAGCGAGGGCAGCACCATCGACTGCGGCCCCGCCCAGCCGCTGGACGGGAACCACCCCCACCAGACCCCGCACACCGTGGCCAGCACCGAGGCGAGCAGGAACTTGGGCAGCGCGGCCAGCACGGCGGCCGTGGTGCCCGTCCGGTCCTGTCGCAGCCTGCGCCGGGAGCCGAGGAAGACGGTGCGGGCACACACCAGCGCGGCGACCAGGGCGGTCACCACGAGCGCACCCAGCATCAACGTCAGGGAGACCGACAGGGCGGTCCCCACCTGCGGCATGACCGGTGCGCCGGAGACCCACGAGACGCCCGCGTCTCCGCGGGGCAGGCCGCCCAGCCAGTGTGCGAGATGGACCCAAGGGCCTTGGTCCAGTCCCAACTGCTCGCGTACGACGGCCAGCTGAGCGGGTGTCGGGTCCTGGTCGGCGGAGCGGGCCCGCAGCACGGTGCGTGCGGGGTCACTGCCGGACAACCATGGCAGCGCGGCCACCGCAGCCAGCAGGGCGGCCCCGGCGAGGGCCCGGCCGGCCGCCAGCCGCCCGATGTACGGGCGGGCAGCGGGGAGGTGAGCGACGGCCATACCGCTACTTCAAGTGCGTGTCGAGGTCGACCAAGGCCCGCTCGCGCGGGTCGAGTACGACGCCCTCGACGTCGGTGGCGATGCCCTGGACGACCCTCTCGTGGACCAGCGGCACGACGGCGTCCGTGCGGAGGATCTCCGACTCCGCCTTCATGATCTTCTCCTGGCGCCGCTTCATGTCGCTCTCCGCGGCTGCGGCCTGGATCGCCTTGTCCACCTCGGCGTCCTTCAGCCGGGCGATGTTGTAGACGCCGTCGCTCGTGAAGTCGCTCGCCAGATAGGCGACCGCGTCACCGGTGTCGAGGAGTGTCACGCGGGAGAAGACCAGGGCGTCGTACCGGCCCGCGAGGAGGTCGCCCTCCATTTGTGTGTACTCGCGGACGTCCAGCTTGACCGTGAACCCAACCTTCTCCAGCCGCTGCTGGAGGACGGTCGCCGCCTCGGGCAGTTCCGCGCGGTTCGTGATGGCGGCCAGACGCAGCGTTGTGCCCTTGGTCTCGGACCTGACCTGGTCGACGCTCGCGGCCCGGGCCCGCCCGGTCGCCGGGACGCGCCGTTCGGCGGCCCAGGGGACGGCGGGTCCGAAGAGGCCCTGAGCGGGGTCGGCGTAGCCGCCGAAGACGGAGTCGACGAGGTCGGTGCCGTCGACCGCCTCACGTGCGGCCGCCCGCAGGCCGGGGTCGGTGAACACGCCCTTGCCGGTGTTGAGGATCAGGCTGTCGGTGCGCACCGAGGAGACCACGTGCCGGGTATCGGGCTTGAGGAGCTTCGCCTGCGAGGTCGGGATCCACTCGGCGATGTCGGCCTCGCCGCCGCGCAGGGCGTTGGCGCGCGCGGTGCCGTCCGGGATCCACGTCACGTCGAGGCCCGGTGCCTTCGCCTTGCCGCCCCAGTAGCCGTCGAACCGGTCGAGTGCCGCCCCGGTCTTGCCGGTCAGCTTCGTGATCTCGAAGGGGCCGGTGCCGGTGCCGACCGGGCTGACCTTGTCGTCCTTCGCGTACGCCTTGGCCGACAGGATCGCCAGTGCGGGGCTGGCCAGTCGCAGCGGCAGCACCGGGTCGGGCGACTTGGTGGTGAGGGTGACGGTGTCGGCGTCCTCGGCCTTGGCGGTGAGGGTCACGTCGCTCAGCACGCGGGGCTTGGGCTTGGCCGCGCCCGCGTGGTCGAGCGCGTTGACGACGGACTGGGCGGTGAACTCGGTGCCGTCCTGGAACTCGGCCTTGCGCAGCTCGAAGGTCCAGGTGGTGTCGTCGTCCTGCTTCCAGGACTTCGCCAGCGCGGGCTTGGCCGTGCCGTTCTTGTCGAGGGCGGTGAGGCCCTCGGCGACGGACAGCTTGCTCAGCACCGTGGCGTCGTTGCTGTAGGGGGACAGGGCCTGCACGGGGGGAATGGCCATTGCGATTCGCAGCCGCCCGCTCGGTCCGCCTCCGCCGCCCGCGGCGTCATCGCCGGGCGCGAAACAGCCGGCCAGCAACGGGGTGAGGGCGAGGGCTGCTATGAGGCCGCGGGAGGTGGTGCGCATGAGGGGTCCTGTCGTGTGCGAGGCCGGGCATGCCGCTGCGGCCCGGTACGGGCCTTGATCGACAAGTGAACAATATAAGGGCAGCCTTACCGAACCAGTACCGGGAAGGTGAAATCTCAACAACTGGACGGTTTGTGGTGTCGACCTGCAATTCGAGCTGTGCCATCGTGGGCGCCGGCGGAGGTGAGTCGCATGACCGGCGCGGACCCCGGACTGTTCGGACCCGGTTCGGTGACCTGGCAGCTGCACGGCGACCCCATGATGTGGATCGCCGGCATCCGGGCGCTCTACCTGCAGGCCCTGCACCCCCGCGCGGTACGCGGCGTCATGCAGAACTCGGACTTCCGGCGTGACGCCTGGGGCCGCCTGATGCGCACCGCGAACTTCGTCGGCACGACGACCTACGGCACCACCGAGGCCGCCGAGCGGGCGGGCGCCCGGGTCCGGAAGATCCACAGCATGCTGACCGCGACCGACCCGGACACCGGCGAGCGCTACGGCGTCGACGAAAACGGTCTGCTCCTCTGGGTGCACTGCGCCGAGATCGACTCCTACCTGGACGTCCTGCGCAGGTCCGGATTCCGGCTCACCGACGCCGAGTCCGACCGCTACGTCGCCGAACACCGGGAAAGCGCACGCCTGGTGGGTCTCGACCCCGCCGCCGTGCCCGCCGACCGGGCCGAACTGGCGGCGTACTTCGAGAAGGTGCGCCCCGAGCTGGCCGCCGGGCCGGAGGCGCGCGACGTGGACGACTTCCTGCTCCACCCGCCGACGCATCCCCTTCTCGTACCGTTGCGCGAGGTGCTGTGGCGGCGCGTGGCACAACTGGCGTACGCCTCTCTGCCTCCGTACGCCCACGAGTTGTACGGCAGACCGGCCCCCGCACCCGCCACCGTCACCCGGCAACTGCGTCTCACCGGCCTCCTGCTGCGCCGCGTTCCCGCACGTGTGCGGTGGCAACTCCCGCCCAAACACATCCTGCGCGCCATGGCGAGGCTCGGCCCGGACGCGCGCCCGGCGCCGTACAAACTTGGACGATAGGCCGCCATACTGGGTGGGCCAGGGGAGGGGCGGGCGAACAGCTACCGGGGGGAGCGTCGCGCGAAATGGGGGAGACCAGGCTCATTCACGGCCGGTACCGGCTGCTCGACCGGATCGGGCGCGGCGGCATGGGCGAGGTGTGGCGGGCACGGGACGAGTCCCTGGGCCGGCACGTCGCGGTCAAGTGCCTCAAACCGCTGGGCCCGAACCACGACCACGCGTTCACCCGCGTGCTGCGGGAGCGGTTCCGCCGTGAGGCCCGGGTGGCCGCCGCGCTCCAGCACCGCGGCATCACCGTCGTGCACGACTTCGGCGAGTCCGACGGCGTCCTCTACCTCGTCATGGAGCTGCTGGACGGCCGCAACCTCAGCCAGCTCCTGGAGGACAACAAACAGCACCCGCTGCCGGTCGCGGACGTCGTGGAGATCGCCGAACAGGTCGCCGCCGCCCTCGCCTACTGTCACGAACAGGGCATCGTGCACCGTGATCTGAAGCCCGCCAACATCGTGCGGATCGGCGACGGCACGGTGAAGATCTGCGACTTCGGCATCGCCCGGCTCGGCCACGACATCGGCTTCACCTCCCGGCTGACCGGCACCGGTATAGCCATGGGCACCCCGCACTACATGTCCCCGGAGCAGATCGGCGGCACCGAGGTCGACCAGCGCAGCGACCTGTACTCGTTCGGCTGCGTGCTGTACGAGATCGCCACCGGTGTCCCGCCGTTCGACCTCGACGACGCCTGGGCGATCCTCGTCGGCCACCGCGACACCCCGCCCCGCCCGCCGCGCGAGCACCGCCCCGAACTGCCCGGGTACCTCGAGCGGGTCATCCTGGACCTGCTCGCCAAGGAGCCCGACGAACGCCCCGGCGACGCCCGTGAGCTGGCCCGCCGGATCAGCGCCCACCGGGCCGCGCCCGCCTATGTGCCGACCGTCGTGGCGGCCCGGCCCGCTCCCGACGCGATGGCGCAAGCGGGCCGGCTGCCGTCCTGGACGCACGGCATGACCACCGGCCACAAGGCGGCCGGCGCAGGACTGCGCACCACGCCGCCGGACCCGGCGGCCGGACTGTCCGGCGAGTGGATCGCTCGGCCCGCCGCCGGCCCCGTCGAGGAACTCGCCCCCGAGGAGCGGCCCGCCCCGCCCCCGGAGGTCCTGACCGCCCTGGCCGGCCGGCACAACGCGGGCCTGAGCCTCGGCAGGCTCGGCCGCTGGGCGGAGGCCGGCGAGGTGCACCGGGCGGTCGCCGCCGAACGCGAGCACCTCCTCGGCCCCGACCACCCGGACACCCTCGCCAGCCGCTACGAGGTCGCCTTCACCCTCAGCCGCACCGGCCGCGCCCAGGACGCCCTGCGCGCGTACAAGCACGTCACCGAGGCCAGGATCCGCACCCTCGGCGCCGACCACCCCGACACGCTCGCGGCCCGCCAGGAGATGGCCTACGTGCTCGGCCAGCTCGGCCGCCCCTTCGACGCCCACCGGGTGTACACGGCGGTGCTCACCGCCCGGGAGCGCACCATGGGTCCCGACCACCCGGACACGCTGCGCTGCCGGCACAACCTCGCCTTCAACCTCAGCCGCCTCGGCCGCCTGGAGGACTCCTACCGCATGGCCCGCGAGGTGGCCGCCGCCCGCGCCCGGGTGCTCGGCCCCGACCACCCCGACACCCTGGTCACCCGCTACGAAGTCGCCTACGCGCTCGGCCAGCTGGGCCGCTGGGCCGAGGCACTGGAGACGTACCGCGAGGTCGCCGAGGCCCGCGGCCGTGCCCTCGGCCCCGACCACTCCGACACACTCGCCGCCCGGCACGAGATCGGCATCAGCCTGGGCCGCCTCGGCCGCAGCGCGGAGGCCCTGGACCTCTACAGCGCCCTGGCCGACGACCGCACCCGGGCCCAGGGCCCCACCCATCCCGAGACCCTGCGCGCCCGCCACGGCCGCTGCGTCAACCTCGGCCGACTCGGCCGCTGGGCGGAGGCCCTCGCCGAGTCCCGCGACGTGAGCGCCGTCCGGGAACGGGTCCTCGGCCCCGACCACCCGGACACCCTGGTCAGCCGCCGCGAGGTCGCCGTCGGCCTGGGCTGGCTGGGCCGCTGGGCCGACGCGCTCACCGAGTACCGCCGGGTGGCCGCCGCTCGCGAACGCGTCCTCGGCGCGGACCACCCCGACACCCTCGCCAGCCGCAACGACGAGGCGCACTGCCTCCAGCAGTTGGGCCGGAGCGACGAGGCCGCGGCGCTGTATCGGAGGGTGGCGGCGCTGCGGGGGCAGCGGGCGTCGGCCGGGGGGTGACGGGGGCGGGGTTGTACGAGGAGCAGAATGCGCCCTGTCGCCGTTCGTCTGGCCGACCCGGATCACCCCGTGTTACGAAGAACCATGACCGCACCCCAGGGACCACGCGCACACCGGACGTACGACGCCGTCATCGTCGGCGGCGGCCACAACGGCCTGGTCGCCGCCGCCTACCTGGCCCGGGCCGGCCGTTCCGTGCTGGTGCTGGAGCGGCTGGACCACACCGGCGGCGCGGCGGTGTCCACCCGGCCCTTCGCCGGGGTCGACGCCCGGCTGTCGCGCTATTCGTACCTGGTCAGCCTGCTGCCGAAGAAGATCGTGCGGGACCTCGGCCTGGACTTCCGGGTTCGCACCCGGACCATCTCCTCCTACACGCCCGCCGAACGCGACGGCCGCCCCACCGGCCTCCTCGTCGGCGGTGGTGAACGGCGGACCAGGGAGGCGTTCGCCCGGCTCACCGGCTCCGACCGCGAGTACCGGGCCTGGCAGGAGTTCTACGGCATGACCGGCCGCGTCGCCCAGCGGGTCTTCCCGACCCTCACCGAGCCGCTGCCCACCCGTGAGGAACTGCGCCGCCGCCTCGACGACGAGGAAGCCTGGCGGACACTGTTCGAGGAGCCGATCGGGGTCGCCGTCGAAGAGCGCTTCACGGACGACCTGGTGCGCGGTGTGGTCCTCACCGACGCGCTCATCGGCACCTTCGCCGACGCCCACGACCCGTCGCTGAAGCAGAACCGCTGCTTCCTCTACCACGTGATCGGCGGCGGCACCGGCGACTGGGACGTGCCGGTCGGCGGCATGGGCGCCCTGACCGACGCCCTGGCCGACACGGCACGCGCCGCGGGCGCGGTCCTCGCCACCGGCCACGAGGCGCTGCGCATCGCCACGGACGGCCGCACGGCCGAGGTCACCTACCGCACCGCCGACGGCGAGGGCACCGCGGCCGCCCGGCACGTCCTGGTGAACGCCTCCCCACAGGCCCTGGCGGCACTCACCGGCGACACACCCCCGGCTCCCGCCGAGGGCGCCCAGCTCAAGGTGAACATGCTGCTCCAGCGGCTGCCGCGGCTGCGCGACAGCTCCGTCGACCCGCGCGAGGCGTTCGCCGGCACCTTCCACATCTCCGAGGGCTACGAGCAGCTGGCCACCGCCCACGCCCAGGCCGCCGCCGGTGACCTCCCGGCCGCGCCGCCCTCCGAGATCTACTGCCACTCGCTCACCGACCCGACCATCCTCGGCCCGGACCTGGCCGACCAGGGCTACCAGACGCTCACCCTCTTCGGCCTGCACACCCCGGCCCGCCTGTTCGAGCGGGACAACGACGCCGCACGCGAGGAGCTGCTGAAGTCGACACTCGCCCAGCTCGACGCCCACCTGGCCGAACCCCTCGCCGACTGCCTGGCGACCGACGCGGACGGACGGCCCTGCATCGAGGCCCGGACCCCGCTCGACCTGGAGCGGGACCTGGGGCTGCCCGGCGGCAACATCTTCCACCGCGAGCTGAGCTGGCCGCACACCCAGGACGGCACCGGCCGCTGGGGTGTGGAGACCCGGCACGCGAACGTGCTGCTGTGCGGGGCCGGCGCGGTGCGCGGGGGCGGGGTGAGCGGGGTGCCCGGCCACAATGCGGCGATGGCGGTGCTGGAAGGCCGGAGCGACTGAATCACTGCTCCATCGAGGGGGCACTCCGACAGGACGAAGGTGTCCGTACCAGCCGGCCGCCCAGCGCGGACGGTCGCACCTCCCACGGGAGGCTTTCATGGCCGAGCTCAGCCCGACCGACCTCCAGAAGGCCCTCAAGGGCATGGACTACCCCACGGACAAGCGGCACCTGGCGGAGCGTGCCCGCAGCAATCACGCGGACGAGAAGGTCGTCAGCACTCTCGACGGCCTGAAGGAGGACCGCTTCGACGGCCCCAACGAGGTGCAGAAGGCCGTCTTCAACCAGTGACCCGACCGTCTCAGTCGGCCGACGGTGTCCACCCCACCGCTTCGATGCGCGACGCGTCCGCCGGGCGCGCCTCGTCGAAGAGGACGCCGTCGGCCGCGTCCACGCGCAGCCCGTCCACGTAGGCCCCGCGGCCGACGTACAGCCGGTCCGTCGCGTACCGCCACCGCAGGGCGAGCCGGCGCGCGGCGGGAAGGCCGGCGGTGAGCCCGTGCCAGACGCGGCCGGACCAGCCCGTGACCGAGCCCGACGGGTGCGGCCGGGGGTCCTCGCCCCGGCGGGACGTCGTGAAGGGCACCGGCTGCCAGGACGTGCCGCCGTCGGCCGTGGCCTCCAGGACCAGGACGTCGGCCTTGGGCTCGGTGTCCCACCACAGCGCGCAGCGCAGCCGTGCCCGGCCGGACGACGTGTCGAGCGTGGGGAGGCTGAGGGTCGCCGTGGCGGAGACCGCCATCCCGGAGAACCAGGCCCTGCGCCCTCGCACCGGCCGGACCGGGACCGCCCGCGCCAGCTGGTTCGCGGCCGCCACCCGGGGAGCCGACCCGGATCGCCAACTCCGCACCGGATGCACCGAGTTGCCCAGGACGACGAGGAACGAGTCGGTCGTCGGGTCGAGCACCAGCGAGGTGCCCGTGAAGCCGGTGTGCCCGGCACTGCGCGGCGTGGCCATCGCGCCCATGTACCAGTGCTGGTAGAGCTCGAAGCCGAGACCGTGCTCGTCGCCGGGGAACGCGGTGTTGAAGTCGGTGAACATCAGCTCCACCGACTCGGGCGTCAGGATCCGCGCCCGCCCGTACACGCCGCCGTTGAGCAGCGTACGGCCGAGGACCGCGAGGTCCCACGCGTCGGAGAACACGCCCGCGTGGCCCGCGACCCCGCCGAGGCTGAAGGCGTTCTCGTCGTGCACCTCGCCCCACACCAGGCCCCGGTCGAGCCCGGACCACGGGGCACGCGCGTCCTCCGTGGCCGCGATCCTCGGCCGCCAGGAGGCGGGCGGGTTGTAGCGGGTGCGGCGCAGGCCCAGCGGCGCCGTGATCTCCTCGCGCAGCAGGACGTCGAGGGAACGGCCCGTGATCCGCTCCAGCACGAGCTGGAGCGAGATGAGGTTCAGGTCCGAGTACAGATAGGCCGTGCCCGGCGCGCTGACCGGCGCCTCGTTCCAGATGAGCTGGAGCTTCTCCTCGTACGTCGGCACGCTGTACAGCGGGATCCAGGCGCGGAAGCCCGAGGTGTGCGTGAGGAGCTGGCGGATCGTGATGTCCTGCTTGCCCGCGCGTCCGAAGTCCGGCAGGTAGGAGGCGACCGTCGCCTCCAGCTCCAGCCCGCCCCGCTCCATCTGCTGCACGGCCAGGATCGAGGTGAACAGCTTCGACACCGACGCCAGGTCGAAGACGGTGTCCTCGGCCATGGGGATCTGCTCGTCGGCCGGGAACTCGACGCCGGTGTCGGTCTTCTCGTCGTAGCCCCGGTAGCGCACCGCCATGCCGATGGGCCGGTGCAGGGCGACGGTGCCGCCCCGTCCCGCGAGCAGGACGGCGCCCGCGTACCAGGGGTGCTTGGGGGAGGGGCCGAGGAAGGCCTCGGCGTCGGTGACGAGTTGACGCAGATGGGAGGGGAGCAGCCCGGCGCGGGCGGCCGAGCCGTGCCGCAGCGTGGGGCGCGGGCCGCTCGCTGGAACGGCCCGCGCCGGGGCCGCCGGTAAGGAGGCCAGGGCGAGCGCACCGCCCAGTGTCATCGCTCCCCGGTTCAGTTGACGCCGGGTCAGCCGACCGCTCGCCGCTCTGTCCGCCGCTCCCTCGGTCACAGCACGCCCCTTCGTCCCAGCCGCCTCGGATGTCCACGGAAGTATGTCCGCCGCGCGCCGCCGTGAATCGGCCGAATGAATCTGACGGAGCATCAGAAAACCTCTTCCGTCCTCCGGAGGACTCCGGCATCCTGCGCCCATGCAGACGGAGCTGAGCCAGAAACTGGGAGTCGAGCACGCCGTCTTCGGCTTCACGCCGTTCCCCGCCGTCGCCGCGGCCATCAGCCGGGCCGGCGGCTTCGGGGTGCTCGGCGCGGTCCGCTACACCGCCCCCGACGAGCTCAAACGGGACCTGGACTGGATCGAGGCGCATGTGGACGGCCGGCCGTACGGTCTGGACGTCGTCATGCCGGCCAAGAAGGTCGAGGGCGTCACCGAGGCGGATGTCGAGGCGATGATCCCCGAGGGGCACCGGCGGTTCGTCCGGGACACCCTCGCCAAACACGGCGTTCCCGAGCTCGCCGAGGGCGAGGCGTCCGGCTGGCGCATCACCGGCTGGATGGAACAGGTCGCCCGCAACCAGCTCGACGTCGCCTTCGACTACCCGATCCGGCTCCTCGCCAACGCCCTCGGCTCCCCGCCCGCCGACGTCATCGCCCGCGCCCACGACCAGGACGTCCTCGTCGCCGCCCTCGCGGGCAGCGCCCGGCACGCGCTCAAACACCAGGACGCCGGGATCGACATCGTCGTGGCGCAGGGCTACGAGGCAGGCGGCCACACCGGCGAGATCGCCTCCATGGTGCTCACCCCCGAGGTCGTCGACGCCGTCGCCCCGCTCCCCGTGCTGGCCGCCGGCGGCATCGGCAGCGGACAGCAGGTAGCTGCCGCACTCATCCTCGGCGCCCAAGGTGTGTGGCTGGGCTCCATATGGCTGACCACCACAGAAGCGGACCTCCACTCACCCGCCCTCACCCGCAAGCTGCTCGCGGCCGGCTCCGGGGACACCGTCCGCTCCCGCGCGCTGACCGGCAAGCCCGCACGCCAGCTGCGCACCGAGTGGACCGACGCCTGGGACGACCCGGCCGGGCCCGGCCCGCTGCCCATGCCGTTGCAGGGCCTGCTGGTCGCCGAGGCCGTCTCGCGCATCCAGAAGTACGAGGTCGACCCGCTGCTCGGCACGCCGGTCGGGCAGATCGTCGGCCGGATGAACAGCGAACGCAGCGTCCAGGCCGTCTTCGACGACCTCACCCGCGGCTTCGAACAGGCCGTGGACCGCATCAACCGCATCGCCGGAAGGAGCGGCCAGTGAGCACCAGCGTTCCCGCGGGCTTCTGGGCCCAGGCCACCGCCGACCCCGACCGCGCGGTCCTGGTCGCCCCCGACGGCGAGGAGTGGACCGCCGGCCGCCTGCACGCCGCCGCCAACCGGCTCGTCCACGGACTGCGCACAGCCGGGCTGGAACAGGGCGACACCTTCGCGGTGGTCCTGCCCAACGGCGTCGAGTTCCTCACCGCGTACCTCGCCGCCAGCCAGGCCGGGTTCTACCTCGTCCCCGTCAACCACCACCTGGTCGGACCGGAGATCGCCTGGATCGTCTCCGACTCCGGCGCCAAGGTCCTCCTCGCCCACGAACGCTACGCCGGTGCCGCACGCCACGCCGCCGACGAGGCGGGTCTGACGGCCACCCACCGGTACGCCGTCGGCCCGGTCGAGGGCTTCCGCCCCTACGCCGAACTCCTCGACGGCCAACCCGAGTCGGCGCCCGACGGCCGCACCCTCGGCTGGGTCATGAACTACACCTCGGGCACCACCGGCCGCCCCCGCGGCATCCGCCGCCCGCTCCCCGGCAAACCGCCGGAGGAGGCCTACCTCGGCGGCTTCCTCGGCGTCTTCGGCATCCGGCCGTTCGACGACAACGTCCACCTGGTGTGCTCACCGCTCTACCACACGGCCGTCCTGCAGTTCGCGGGCGCGTCCCTGCACATCGGCCACCGGCTGGTCCTGATGGACAAGTGGACGCCCGAGGAGATGCTCCGCCTCATCGACCGCCACCGCTGCACCCACACCCACATGGTCCCCACCCAGTTCCACCGGCTGCTGGCCCTGCCCGACGAAGTCAAGGACCGCTACGACGTCTCGTCCATGCGGCACGCCATCCACGGCGCCGCCCCCTGCCCCGACCACGTGAAACGGGCCATGCTCGACTGGTGGGGCCCCTGTGTGGAGGAGTACTACGCGGCCAGCGAGGGCGGCGGCGCCTTCGCCACCGCCGAGGACTGGCTGAAGAAACCCGGCACCGTCGGCAAGGCCTGGCCCATCAGCGAACTCGGGATCTTCGACGACGACGGCAACCGGCTGCCGCCCGGCGAACTCGGCACCGTCTACATGAAGATGAACACGGGCGGCTTCTCGTACCACAAGGACGAGGCCAAGACCCGCAAGAACCGCATCGGCGACTTCTTCACCGTCGGCGACCTCGGCCACCTCGACGAGGACGGCTACCTCTTCCTGCGCGACCGCAAGATCGACCTGATCATCTCCGGCGGCGTCAACATCTACCCGGCCGAGATCGAGTCGGCCCTGCTCGCCCACCCCGCCGTCGCGGACGCCGCCGTCTTCGGCATCCCGCACGACGACTGGGGCGAGGAGGTCAAGGCCGTCGTCGAACCGGCCCCAGGACACCGGCCCGGACCCGCCCTCGCCGCCGACCTCCTCGACCACTGCGCACACCGGCTCGCCGGCTACAAGCGGCCCAGGAGCGTCGACTTCATCACCGAGATGCCCCGCGACCCCAACGGCAAGCTGTACAAGCGACGCCTGCGGGAGCCGTACTGGGAGGGCCGGACCCGGCCGGTGTGAGGAGGCGCTGCGGCTTTGGTCGCGCCGACGGTCCCGGGCGTCATCCTTTGGTCGGCGCCCGCTCGCCCTCCGGCCGATGTCCGGCGGCACCCCGCCTTCCTAGCGTGGAGCCATGACGATCGCGACCGAAGAAGGACCGCTGCGGCGTGGGGGCGTACGGCCGGGCGAACGGGCACTCGCCCCCGATCTCGCCCGCGGGATCATGCTGTTGTGCATCGTGCTGTCCAACACGGCCTTCCATCTGTGGGCGGCCCGGCGCGGGCCCTCCGGATGGCAGCCCGTGGACGGCTCGTGGCTGGACCACGCCGTGCAGTTCACCATGATCATGGTGCTCGACCTGCGGATCTACCCGCTCTTCGCCTTCCTCTTCGGCTACGGCATGATGCAGCTCTACCTCCGGCAGACCGCGGCCGGCACCGACGGGCGCGAGGCCGCGAAGGTCCTGCGCAGGCGCAGTCTCTGGCTGATCGTCATCGGCCTGGCCCACGCAACCCTGCTGATGGCCGGGGACATCCTCGGCTTCTACGGAGTCCTGAGCCTCGTCCTGGGTTTGGCCTTCCTGCGGCGGAGCGAACGCGCCCTGACGTGGTGGATCTGGATCGGAGTCGCCCTGATGGCCCTCGTCACGGCCGGGCCCGTCATCAACGCGCTGATCCAGGGCGAGCTGGGCACGCTGGGCGATGCGGACGCCGAGGCCGGCTTCAAGGCGTACGCATCCGACGAGGAGAACTGGCTGACCGCGGCGGGCACCCGGCTCCAGACCGGCCTGTTCATCACCTTCGCCGCCGCCCCGCTGACCCTCGTCGCCGGCGGGTACATCATCTTCCTGCTCGGCTTCTGGGCCGCGCGCCGCCGCATCCTGGAGGAACCGGGCCGCCACCGCAGGCTGCTGCGCAGGACGGCTGTCATCGGCATCGCGGCCGGCTGGCTCGGCGCACTGCCCGCCGCCCTCGCCCACCTCGGCGTCCTGGACGTGCCGGACGACATGCAGAGCGAATCCGGGGCGCTCACTGCCCTCCGCGACATCACGGGCAACGCCGCGGGCCTCGGCTACGTCGCGGCCGTCGCCCTCTTCGCGCACTGGTGGACCACCCGCGGGCCCCGCCGCGGCGCCACGGCGGTGACGGCGGTGGCGTCCGTCGGCAAACGGTCCCTGTCCTGCTACCTCGCCCACTCGCTGCTCTTCGCCCCGGTGCTGGCCGCCTGGGGACTCGGCCTCGGCGCGCACCTGGGCAGCACGACCATGGCGCTCTTCGCGTTCGCCGTCTGGCTGGTCACGGTGGCGGGAGCGTACGCCCTGGAACGGGCCGGCCGCCGGGGCCCCGCCGAAGCGGTGCTGCGACGGCTGATGTACGGGCCCCGGGCCGGCCGGGCGTGACGCGTCGAACGGGGGTGCCGCTCCCACCGGGAGCGGCACCCCTCAGCCGCGGTCAGCGACGCTCGTGCACCCGCACGACCTTCAGCTTCGGCGAGGACAGGATGTCCTTCTCGCAGAAGCGTGACGTCACCCACCGCTCACCGGCGAACAGCCGGGTCTGGTCGGCGAAGTGCGGCGAATCGGGGTTCGACGACTGGGAGTACGTCAGCAGGGTGCGGGCCACCGGGCAGCGGCCGCCGTCCCAGCCCACCGCCTGGAGGTGACTGCTGCCGAACGGCACCTCCGTGTATCCGCCCCGGGCCGCGTTCCACGTCGGTTCGAGCACGTTCCACACGCCGAGCCTGCCCGAGCCGCCGGGCATCGGAAGGCGCTCACCGCCCCGGACGACGAACTGGTGGGCGCCGAGCGGCGCGTCGAGCGCGATGCCCGCGGCGCGCAGTTCCGCCACCGCGTCGGCGAGGGCGACGGCGAAGCCGGGCGCGTCCGTGTTCAGCGTGTTCGGCGTACGCACCGGGTCCGCCGCCGAGAAGGGCACCTTCCACAACTCGGCCTCCGGCACCCCTTGCTCCAGCTTCCGCCAGAACCGGTCGAACAGCAGCGCTCCCCGGCTCCCGGTGTCCATGGTGCGGTCCCACGCCGCCAGCACGGCACAGGCCTCCGACACGTCGACGGCCTTGCCGTCACCGCCCGTCGCCGTGCCGCCGGGCAGCGCGGCACACGCCCGTGCCGCGTCCGTCGCGGTGAGATCACCCGCCGGCACCCGGTTGGCGAACTGCTGCCGTTGCAGGTCCCGTACGGTCAGCCGGCCCCGGTCCGCCATCGCCGCAACGTCCTCGAGCGCGCCGCGCGTGCGCAGGCCGAGCTGCGTCCCCACCGTGCCGAAGACCCGCTCGTATCCGCTGATCGGCCGGTCCGCGTTGGTCATCCACGCGGTGCCGTTGGAGTTCTCCACGTACGGCGCGTCCTTGAGCGTCGGCATCCGCGCCGGCCCGAAGATTCCCGGCGCCGCCGCGTCAGGATCGCTGCCGAGGGCGCACTCGCCGCGCGAGCCGTCGAGGATCGCGATACCGGACGCCGGATACGTGGTCCTGCCCAGCGCCGTCGAGCAGCGCTGCGCCAACTCGTCGGTGATGCGCGGAAGTACCTGGGACTGGGTGAAGAGGGAATGCCCCGCGCGGTCGGCGGCGATCGTGTTCCCCCAGGGGATGCCCTGGTGCCGGGCGAGGGACCCGAGGACGTCATCCGTGCTGCGCGCCTTGCTGAGGCCGAGCGAGGTGTCGGCGAAGCGGAGGTTCGCGGCGTTCGGGTCGTGCAGGGCGTAGGCCGTCGTACCGGTCCACGGCAGGGGGACCTGTGAGTTCAGGGAGGTGACGACAGGGCCGTAGCGGGTCCACCACTGAGTGCGGGTCACCGGCGCGCCGTCCTTCACCGCGACCGTCACGGTCCGCTTCCTCATACGCTCCGGCTCGCCGTCCACGAGGTATGCCGTGGGATCGGCCGGATCCAGCGACAGCTGGTGGAAGTTGGCCGGAATGCCGGTCGAGACGGTGTGGCTCCACGCCACATGTGCGTTGAACCCGATGGACATCGCCGGAGTGCCGAGCAGAGAGCCACCGGAGACGTTCAGCTCGCCGGGGATCGTCTGCTGCGACTGCCAGAACCGGCGCCCGCCCTGCCACGGATAATGCGGGTTGCCCAGCAGCAGACCGCTCCCGTTCGCCGTGGTGTCGCCGCGGAAGGCGACCGCGTTGGAGCCCATGCCGGGGTCGCCCCACAGCTCGTCGGCCGCCTTCGCCACGGCCTTCGCGTCCGGCGTGCGGGCGGCGGGCCGGGAGGACGGGGTGCCGGAGGCGGTGCCGGCTCCGCTCGGTGGCTGCGCGGCTGTGATCGTGTCCACGAAGCGCCCCTCGCCGGAGATCGAGGCGATGGCGAAACCACGGGCCGCCACGTCCAGTTCGGTGACCGGACGGATCCAGGAGGCGCCCGCGCAGGCGGGATCCGTGATCTTCTTCTGCTTCAGCCATGCGTTGTAACCGGCCGCCCAGCCGCGCATCATGTCCCGGACCTCACGGCTCGGGCCCACGGGCGCCGGCTTCGCGAGCAGCTTCTCCACCGTGCGGGTCTCACGGATCCCGCGGAAGTACAGGTCACTGGCGAGATTCGTCCTGGCCCCGGAGAGGGCGCCGCCGGCGGCCGCGGCGGCGCCGAAGTACCGGGAGCGCTCGCCCCGCAGGGTCACGAACCCGTCGGCGAGCGTGCAGACCTCGTCGGACGCCTGCGCCCAGCCCGCACCGAAGCCCAGGCCGGCGTAGTCCTTCGCGAGGATGTGCGGGATGCCGTACTCGGTGTAGCGGATGACGGCGGACAGGCCGTCGCGGGACGAGTGCTGCTCGGCCCGTCCCGGGCCGGGGGCGGCGGCCGCGGGTAACGCGGACGCGGCCGTGAACAGGGCCGTGGCCCCGAGAAGGAGTCGTCTCAGGCGGCTGCGCATCGTGCCCTCCAACGTCAGTGAGGGAAAGGAGACTTGAGGGAACGGACGTGCCGCGTGCGCACATCCGTCCCATGACCTCGGACGCCTCCCGCGGCGGCAGGGTTGAGCCGCTCGGTCCTTGACCTGGCCCGGCGGTGAACCGAGGATCAGGTGTCATGACGACGCCTGGACACGGCAGCACGGTCGACGGAGTCCTGCGACGCAGCGCCCGGCGCACCCCGGCGCGCGTCGCGGTGGAGTACGGCGACCGCACCTGGACGTACGACGAACTGGACACAGCCGTCTCCCGCGCGGCGAGCGTCCTCCTCGGCCAGGGGCTGTCCCCGGGCGACCGGGTGGGCGCCTACGGTCACAACTCCGACGCCTACCTGATCGCCTTCCTGGCCTGCGCCCGCGCGGGCCTGGTGCACGTACCCGTCAACCAGAACCTGACCGGCGACGACCTCGCCTACATCGTCGGCCAGTCCGGCAGCACCCTGGTCCTCGCCGACCCGGACCTCACCGGACGACTCCCCGACGGCGTACGGTCGTTGCCCCTGCGCGACGCCGACGACTCCCTCCTCGCCCGGCTGGCCGAGGCGCCCCCGTACGACGGCCCCGAGCCGCGCACCGAGGACCTCGTGCAACTGCTGTACACGTCGGGGACGACCGCCCTGCCCAAGGGCGCGATGATGACGCACCGAGCCCTGGTGCACGAGTACCTGAGCGCGATCACCGCCCTCGACCTCAGTGCGGGCGACCGTCCCGCGCACTCGCTGCCCCTCTACCACTCGGCGCAGATGCACGTCTTCCTGCTGCCCTACCTCGCGGTCGGCGCGACGAACATCATCCTCGACGCGCCCGACGGCGACCGGCTCTTCGACCTCGTCGAAGCGGGCCGCGTGGACAGCCTGTTCGCCCCGCCCACCGTCTGGATCGCCCTGTCCAACCGCCCCGACTTCGCCACCCGCGACCTGAGCGGCCTGCGCAAGGCGTACTACGGGGCGTCGATCATGCCGGTCCCCGTACTGGAACGGCTGCAGGAACGCCTGCCCGGACTGGCCTTCTACAACTGCTTCGGACAGAGCGAGATCGGCCCCCTGGCCACCGTCCTGGCCCCCGGCGAACACAAGGGGCGCATGGACTCCTGCGGCCGTCCGGTGCTGTTCGTCGACGCGCGGGTCGTCGACGAGGAGGGCAAGGACGTACCGGACGGCACCCCCGGCGAGATCGTCTACCGCTCTCCGCAACTGTGCGAGGGCTACTGGGACAAGCCCGAGGAGACCGCCGAGGCCTTCCGCGACGGCTGGTTCCGCTCCGGCGACCTCGCCGTACGGGACGCGCACGGCTACTACACGATCGTCGACCGGGTGAAGGACGTCATCAACTCCGGTGGCGTACTGGTCGCTTCACGCCAGGTCGAGGACGCCCTCTACACCCATCCCCAAGTCGCCGAGGTTGCGGTCGTGGGACTGCCCGACGAACGCTGGATCGAGGCCGTCACGGCCGTCGTCGTCCCGCGCGGCGAGGTCACCGAGGCGGAACTCATCGCCCACACCCGCGAGAAGCTCACCCACTTCAAGGCCCCGAAGCGGGTGGTGTTCGTGGAGAGCCTCCCGCGCAACGCCAGCGGGAAGATCCTCAAGCGGGAGCTCAGGAAGAGCCTCGGGGGCGGGCCGGGACTAGCGGCCTCGGACGGGTGACCCCTCGCCGCCTCTCGGCGAAACCTGTTGTGCCGAAGACCCGGAGAGCGTGAGGATCGACGCCATGCCGATCTTCACAGCCCCGGACGGGACCCGGCTCGCCTGTCACCTGCGCGGTGCGGGGGAGCCGCTGGTCGTGCTGCCCGGCGGGCCCATGCGCGCTTCCGCGTACCTCGGGAACCTGGGCGGACTCGACGCCCACCGGCGGCTGGTGTTCCTCGATCTGCGCGGCACGGGACAGTCCGCGGTGCCCGAGGATCCGGCGACCTACCGCTGCGACCGGCTCGTGGACGACGTCGAGGCGCTGCGCCGCCACCTGGGCCTGGAGCGGATGGACGTGCTCGCACACTCGGCGGGCGGCAGCCTCGCCCTGCTGTACGCGGCCCGGTATCCGGACCGGCTGGGACGGCTGGCGCTCATCACCGCCACCCCGTGGGCGCTGGGCATGCCGGCGACGGCCGAGGACCGGCTGGCGGCGGCCCGGCTGCGCGTGCCGGAACCCTGGTTCGCCGATGCGTTCCCGGCGTTCGAGGCCTGGCTGTCCGGTACCGGTGACTTCGACCCCGTGTTCCTGCCTTTCTTCTACGGCCGTTGGGACGACGCCGCCCGGGCCCACGCCGACCGCGAGGAGCAGGAGACCAACGACGACGCGGCGGACCGCTACGGGGCGGACGGCGCCTACGACCCGGACGCGACACGGACCGCGCTCGCCCGCGTCACCGCCCCGGTGCTCGTCCTCGCCGGTGAGGTCGACGGCGGCCCGCGTCCCGGACTGGCCCGGCGCGCCGCCGAGGCATTCCCGGCGGCCGAGTTCGCGGTGCAGCCGGGGGCGGGCCACTACCCGTGGCTGGACGACCCGGAGTGGTTCGTGCGACGCGTCGCACGCTTCTTCCAAGAACGGGGCACCGAGGGGGAGTAACGGACCTCCTCTGCTGTCCGCAGAGCGGGTCCGGCCCGCGGCCCACACCCCGCTACCGTGCCCGGCATGGACTTCGAACCGCGCACGGTACGGGCGAACGGCATCACCCAGGCCTACCGCGTCTGGGGGCCGCAGGACGCGCCGCCCGTCGTCCTCCTGCACGCCCGCGGGGCCGACGGTGCCGACTGGGCGGAGACCGCCCCCGCGCTGGCCGCCGGGCCCCGCCGGGTGTACGCCCCCGACCTGCGCGGGCACGGCCGCAGCGACTGGCCCGGCGGATACGCCTACGAGGCCATGCGCGACGACGTGCTCGCCTTCCTCGGCGCGCTCGGCATCGCCCGCGCCGACGTCGTGGGCCACTCGCTCGGCGGCGCCGTCGCCTGCCTGCTCGCCCAGCACAGCCCGCGGCTCGTACGGCGGCTGGTGCTGGAGGACGTACCCGCACCCATCCCGCTGGACCCGCAGCGCCCACCCGCCGAACCTCCGGGCGGGGACCTGCCGTACGACTGGGCGATGATCCTCGCCACCGACGCACAGCGCAACGCCCCGGATCCCGTGTGGTGGGACCACATGGGGCGGATCACCATGCCCACGCTGCTGATCGGTGGCGGGCCGACCAGCCTGATCCCCCAGGAGCAGCTCGACGCCCTCGCAGAACTGCTTCCCGATGCCCGGCGCGTCACCATCGACGCCGGGCATCTCGTGCACGAGGCACGGCCCGAGGAGTTCCTCGCGGCGGTGGTGGAGTTCCTCAGCCCTGTGGACCGTACGCCGTCATGAAACGGTCGCGGAACTTGTCCATGCCCCACCGGGGCGCGTCCGGGGCCGGCTTGAGGCCGTCGCTCCAGCCCCAGTCGGCGACCCGGTCCAGGACCTTCTTGTCGTGGGCGACGATGGTGACCGGCACGTCCTTGCCGGTGTCCCCGGCGGTGACCGTCGGCACCGGCTGGTGGTCGCCGAGGAAGACGAGCACCGTGTCCTCGTCGCCGTAGCGCTCGACCCACTCGGTCAGGCTGCGGATCGAGTACTCGATGGCCTTGCGGTACTCGGTGCGCACCTTCTCCGGGTCCTTCCAGACCTCCGTGGGGTCGGTGCCCTCCTTCTTGATCCGGTGGAACACCGAACCGTCGCCCAGGTCCTCCCAGTCGATCATGTGGGCGATGGGGGACCAGGGGTTGTGGCTGGAGGCCAGGATGATCTCCGCCATGATCGGCTCACGGTTCTTCTTGCCGTGCTCCAGGCGCTGGAAGGCCTCCATGCTGAACTGGTCGGGCACGGGCGTCCAGCTGAAGTACGGGCCGTGGTAGCCGAGGTGCTCCGAGTCGTAGATGTGGTCCAGGCCGAAGTACTTCCCCTCCGGCCAGGCGCGGCGCACGCCGGGGACGATGCCGACGGTCCGCCATGCACCGGTCTTGCCGAAGTAGTTGGTCAGCGTCATGCGGTCGCTGGTGGTCAGGCTGCGGTACCGCTGCTGGTTCTTGATCCACAGACCGGACAGGAAGGTCGAGTGGGCCAGCCAGCTGCCCGCGCCCGTCACCGGCGACTGCAACCAGCCGCTGCGGGACTCGAACCCGGCCGCCTTCAACCGGCCGGTGCCCTCCTTCAGCACGGCGTCGGTCTGCTTCGCCATCGCCGGGTCGTCGATCGCGACGCGGCCGTAGCTCTCGATGAAGGTGAACAGGACGTCCTTGCCGCGCAGGCCCGTGAGCAACTGGTCCGGCGGCGTCTTCGCGAAGGCGTCCACGGCGGCCTGCTTCTGGAAGACCCGAGCGTCCTTCAGACCCGCGCGCACCTGCTCCACGCGGTTGCCGAGGAACTCCGCGTTGCCCTTCGTGGCGATCGGCACGGTGCCGATCTGCACGCCCAGGGTCATGCAGGTGATCCACGCCGTGCCGAGGATCAGCGTCGTACGGGCGGCGACCGGACGGTGCCGGACCATCAGGTTCGTCAGCCGCACCACGGCGAGGGTCGTGAGGACCAGCACCGCGACGAACAGCACGATCACGCCGATCACCGCCAGTACCTGTCCGGTACGGCCGAACGTCTCCCTCAGGAAGTCCGTGGCGTTCTCGATCAGAATCCAGTCCAGGACCAGATCGAAGGGCCGGGCCAGCACCTGGTAGAAGCCCATGTCGACGAACTTCAGCACCGTGACCAGCCCGAGGAACAGGCCCGAGACGACGGCCATGATCCGCCGGGGCCGCGGCGGCAGGGCGAGCAGCAGACCCGCGAGCAGCACACCCTCGGCGGGGATACGGACGAACGAGGCGAACTCGATCCGCTCGATCCGGTTCGGCAGCAGCAGCGCGACGACCACGAGCGCGCCGGCCAGGACGGTCGCGCCGACACTCAAGGCACGCGCCGCGCCTGGATGCCTTGCCCGCCAACCACGCCTTGCCCGCCAACCACGCCATGCCCGCCATCCGCGCCATCGGTCGTGTTCCTGGGCGGTGGCCGGTGCGGCCACATCCGTAGCCGTGTCGCTGCTGTCCCGGGGCTCCGTCTCGGCTGACGCGGCTTCTTCCGTGACGGCCGCGGGCTCGGTGCCGTCGTCCGCCGGGTCGGCCGCGGCGGTGTCGACTTCCCTTTCGGTGTCGGGCAGGTGACGAGACGGCGTGTGGTGCGACACGCGGAGGTTCCTTCCGTACATGGCCTTGCTGCTGGCGCGGCGGACCAGGTTCGTAAGGCCGGGTCCGTCATGCTCCGTACGGCCGACCGTCACCGCCTGTTCAACGACGAAGGTCAACCGCGCGCAAAGAGTACGCCGCAAGCCGGACCAGTCAGAACGTTCCGGCGGTGCGGCGCAGTTCCTCCGCGTCGGCCGTGGCTCCGCACTCCTCGAACAGGTGCAGTGCCTGCCGCCAGGTGGACTGCGCGCTGTCCGCCCCTTCGAGGATGAACCGGCTGTCGCCCAGAACGCGGAGCGCCCTCGCCTCACCGACGCGGTGGCCGGTGGACCGGTGGACCTCCAGGGCCTGCTCGGCCCAGGTCGACGCCGACTGCTGGTCGCCCCGGGCTCGGTGGATGGACGCGATCTCCGTCAGCACCTGTCCCCGCAGCACCGCGTACTCGCTGTCGCCCGTGAGCGCACGGGCCTCGGACGCCAGGTCCAGAGCGCGCTCCAGATCGCCACGGGCACGGTGCAGGGCCGCGAGTTCCCTGGCCGCGATGATCTCACCCCGCTGGAAGCCCGCCTCGCGGGCCAGTCTGAGCGCGGTGTGCAGGTACTCGTCCGCGATGTCGTGGTTGCCCGTGTCGGCGTGGACACCGCCGAGGATGGCCAGCACGTACGACTCCAGCCAGCGGTGCCCGCTGCCGCCGACCAGTTCGTACGCCTCCGAGGCCAGTTCCAGGGCCTGGTCGAAGCGTCCGGCATCGCGGTGCGTGCGCGCGAGGGCCGCGATGGCGTCGGCCCGGTGGTGCGGGGAGGTGCCGCTGCGCCGTGCCAGGTCGACCGCGGCGGTCAGGTGCTGCGCGGACGCCCTCAAGTCTCCGAGGGCCCAGAGGACCGAGCCCACGTTGTCGAGGTTCACGGACTCGTAGCGGTGCTGCCCCAGACGGCGGTTGATCGCCAGCGACTGCTGGAAGTGCTCGAGCGACTCCTCGAGCCTGCCGAGATCCCACAGGACGTTGCCGATGTCGTTCAGGCACCGGGCCTCGTCCTCGGCGGAACCGCCGCCGCGCAGCAGGTCGAGAGCCTGCTGGTGGTGCTCGAACGCCTCTCCCAGTTGTCCGGCACGGCGATGCGCGTAGGCGAGGTGCGTGTGTGCCTCGGCCTCGGCCTCGCTCCAGCCCGCGGCACGGGCCGCCGCCAGGCCGTGTTCTCCTTGCTCGACGGCTGTCTCCGTCCGGCCGAACTTGACGTGCGCCGCGCAAAGGCCGATGTGCAGTGCGGCCAGAACCCGCGGATCCTCCTGCTGTTTCGCGGCACGCAGACCGGCCTCCGACGTGGCCAGCCAGTCGGGACCGGTGCCGTGCTCCGCGAAATACCCCTGCAGGGCGTCGGCCAGCAGCCACGCCGATTCGGGCTCCCCTTGAGCCGCGGCGTCCTGTACGGCCGCTACGAGATTGCTTCGCTCGTCCTCCAGCCAGGCCTCCGCGGAGCCTGGGTCCGTCAGCCGCACAGCCGTGCCGCCCGAGCCCTGCGCCAGGCGTTCCGGAAGATCCAGCCGCAGCGCTCGGGGAGCGACGAGGGTGACGGCTTCGTGGGTGCGGCAGACGTAGAAGTCGAGCATGCGACGCAGTGCGGCGGTCCGTTCCACCTGGGGCTCCTCCTCGTCGGCGCGCTGTTTGGCGTACAACCGCAGCAGGTCGTGGAAACCGTAGCGATTTCGGCGTGGACACTCCATGAGATGGGCCTCGACCAGCAGGTCCAGCAGGCGCCGGGTCTGCGCGACCGAGCCCGAGAACAGCTGGGCGGCGGCCTGCGTGCTCACATCGGTGCCGGTCGGCAGGCCCAGCCGGCGGAAGAGCCGGCGCGCCGCGTCCGGCAGCGCCCGGTAGGACAGCCCGAAGGCCATCGACACCGCGGCCTGATGGTCACCGGCGATGGCGAGCGCGGCCAGCCGGTCGCCCTCACGCAGTTCGTCGACGTAGTCGGCGATGCTCCATTGCGGATGGCTGCCGAGCCAGGCGGCCGCGATCCGCAGCGCCAAGGGCAGGCGACCGCACAACCGCGCCAGTTCCCGGGCGGCTTCGGGTTCGTCGGAGATACGCGCGTCACCTACGGCGGCGTCCAGCAGGTCCACCGCGTGCCCGAGGTTCAGCACGTCCAGCGCGACTCTGCGCGCGCCGTGCGTCGCGGTGAGGCCTGCCAGGTCGTTGCGGCTGGTGACGAGGACGCAGGAGCCGGTGTGGCCGGGGATGAGGGGGCGGAGCTGTTCGGCGTCCGCCGGCGCGTTGTCGAGCAGTATGAGCACCTTCCGCCCGGCCAGCAGACCGCGGAACATGTCCGCCTGTTCGTCCGCGTCGCGTGGAATGCGGTCCGGCGGCACGCCCAGGATGCGCAACAACTTGCCGAGCACCTCGGAGGAGGACAGCGGCGGGGCGTCGTGGGCGTACCCGCGCAGGTTGATGTAGTACTGCCCGTCGGGAAAGTACTCCGACACCCGGTGTGCCCAGTGGACGGCGAGCGCCGTCTTTCCGACGCCCGCGGTCCCGGCGATGGCGGAGATGATCACGGGAGGCCGGCCGGTCGCCCTGTTGCCGCCGGGCAGCAGCAGTGAGTCCAGCTGCTCGATCTTCTCCGTCTGGTTCGTGAATCCCGCCACGTCGGGAGGGAGCCGTGAGGTCGCCAGGACATAGGACGGCAGCGGATTCTGAACGGGAGCCAGGTGCACTTCGCGGGCCTGGATCAGATGTCCGCCGACGGAGTTCCCGGAAGACTGACCGACCACGCCGTCCTCGCGGGCGACGGCCTGATGATGTGCCGCCACCCAGGTGGAGCGCAGCCGCATGCCGAAGTCGGGGTCGTCCTCGGCAGTCGTCTCCAGCACGCGGGCGAGTCGTTCGAGAGCGCCCGCGTTCTCGGGCGATTCCTCCGCTTCCTGCAGAGCGGCCTGCGCCTCGGTGTCTCCCCGGAAGCGGGCGCGGACCATCTGCGACAGACTGCCCCACGCGCTCTGGATCCCGCCGGCCAGTGCCTCGGCCCCTCTGGCCGCCAGAGTGGTCGCGATGGCCAGTGTCACTGGATCCGACACATTTCCCCCGAGATGCGTACCGATCGCCCGATGGCTGAGCGCCGAGGGAAATCATCGCAGAATCGGGCGTCGCCCGTCAGGCACTTGATCTGCCAATGTTCCCCGGGGCAGGGGGCCCATGCCGCCATGGTTCAGCGGTCCGCGGCGACCGCCACCTCCCGCGCCCACCGGTAGTCCGCCTTGCCGCTCGGCGACCGCTGGATGGCCTGCGCTATCACCAGTTGCCGCGGGATCTTGTATCCGGCCAGCCGGTCCCGGCAGTGGCTCTGGATCTCCTCCAGCGACGGGCGCGCTGCGCCCTCCCGCACCTGCACCACCGCTGCCACATGGTGGCCCCACTGAGGGTCAGGCACCCCGGCCACCAGCGCGTCGTAGACGTCCGGGTGGGACTTGAGGGCCTGCTCGACCTCCTCCGGGTACACCTTCTCGCCGCCGGTGTTGATGCACTGCGAGCCGCGGCCGAGGACGGTGACCACGCCCTCCTCGTCGACGGTGGCCATGTCGCCGAGCAGGACCCAGCGCTCGCCGTCCTTCTCGAAGAAGGTGGCGGCGGTCTTGGCCGGGTCGTTGTAGTAGCCGAGCGGTACGTGTCCGCACTGGGCGACCCTGCCCACCTCGCCGGGCGCCACCGGTTCGTACGTGACCGGGTCCACCACCTGCGTACGGGCGTTGACCCGCACCCGGAAGCCCCGCTCGGGCCCCGAGTCCTCGGTCGCCGTCCCGTTGAAACCGGACTCCGACGAGCCGAAGTTGTTCAGCAGCATGGCGTTCGGCACCAGTTCCCGGAACTGCCGCCGCACCGTGTCCGACATGATCGCGCCGGACGACGACACACTGAACAGCGACGAGCGGTCGATGTCCCGCAGCGGCCCCCTCAGCGCGTCGATGAGCGGCCTCAGCATCGCGTCCCCCACCAGCGAGATGCTGCTGACCTTCTCCTTCTCCACGGTCCGCAGCACCTCCTCCGGCACGAACTTGCGGTGGATCACCACCCGCTGCCCGAAGTTGAAGCCGATGAACGCCGTGAGGGTGGAGGTGCCGTGCATCAGCGGCGCCGTGGGGAAGAAGGTGATCCCCGCGCCGCCGGCCGCGACCCGCTCGGCGAGCTCCTCCGGCTTCTTCACCGGTTCACCGGTCGGAGCGCCCCCGCCGAGCCCCGCGAAGAACAGATCCTCCTGCCGCCACATCACCCCCTTGGGCATGCCGGTCGTACCGCCGGTGTAGATGATGAACTGGTCATCGGGCGAGCGGGCCGGGAAGCCGCGCTCGGGCGACCCCGCGGTGTCCACATGGGCGAACTCCACACAGGGCACCTCGGCGGCTCCCGGCGAAGGTGCACCCACCCGGATCAGATGCCGCAGCCTCTCCGTCCGGGGCCGCGCCGCCGCCACCCGGTCCGTGAACTCCGCGTCGAAGACGAGCGCCACCAGGTCCGCGTCCCGGTAGAGGTACACCAATTCCTCTTCGACGTACCGGTAGTTGACGTTGACCGGGACGATCCGCGCCTTCAGGCAGCCCAGCACCGTCTGGAGGTACTCCACGCCGTTGTAAAGGTGCAGCCCGAGGTGCTCACCGGGCCGTATCCCGCTGTCGAGCAGATGGTGGCCGACCCGGTTGGCCGCAGCGTCCAGCTCCGCGAACGTCAGACGGCGCTCCGCGCCCGTGCCCGGATGGTCGACGTACACCAGCGCCTCACGGTCGGGAACGACGTCGACGACCGACTCGAACAGGTCGGCAAGGTTGTACTCCACCGCTCCTCCTGACCCCGGGACGTGCCTGGCATCGGACGGTTCGCCGGTCATCAGAGCAAAGGGCGGTCCAACTGTGAAGGGCTCGCGCGAAGAAATCTGACTGTCTGTCAGAAAACCCTTGAAGTGCCTCCCGCACTACTGCAACCTGTTCTCGTTCCACGAGAGGGGAGTTGGCCATGGGTGGGACGGAACACCTCACCGTGCAGCGCGAAGGCGCCACACTGGTGCTCACGCTCAACAGGCCCGAAGCCAGGAACGCGCTCTCGCTGCCGATGCTCGTCGGCCTCTACGACGGCTGGCTGGAGGCCGACGCGGACGACTCGGTGCGCTCGATCGTGTTCACCGGCGCGGGCGGCACGTTCTGCTCGGGCATGGACCTCAAGGCCCTCGCCGGCGACGGCATGGCGGGCGAGGAGTACCGCGACCGGCTCAAGGCCGACCCCGACCTGCACTGGAAGGCGATGCTGCGTCACCACCGCCCGCGCAAGCCGGTGATCGCGGCCGTCGAGGGCTACTGCGTCGCGGGCGGCACCGAGATGCTCCAGGGCACCGACATCCGCGTCGCAGGCGAGTCCGCGACCTTCGGCCTGTTCGAGGTGCGGCGCGGCCTGTTTCCCATCGGCGGATCCACGGTCCGGCTGCCACGCCAGATCCCGCGCACCCACGCCCTGGAGATGCTCCTCACCGGCCGCCCCTACAGCGCCCGCGAGGCCGCAGCCATCGGCCTGGTCGGCCATGTCGTCCCCGACGGCACGGCGTTCGCCAAGGCACTGGAGATCGCTGAGCTGATCAACTCCTGCGGCCCCCTGGCCGTCGAGGCCGTCAAGGCCTCCGTCTACGAGACCGCCGAGATGACCGAGTCCGACGGTCTCGCGGCCGAACTCACCCGCGGCTGGCCGGTCTTCGACACCGCCGACGCCAAGGAGGGCGCCCGCGCCTTCGCGGAGAAGCGACCGCCCCTCTACAAGCGCGCGTAGCGCTGCGCCGGCTTTGGCCGGTTCAGAGCTGCGGGTCGTCGGTGGCTGAGCGCGCAGTTCCCCGCGCCCCTGAGGGGCGCGCCCCGTGCACGCCGATTCGAAGGAGGCAGGCCCTCAATGTCCGCAGTTCTCAAGGCGCCGCTTGTCGTCGAATTTCCCTTCACCCGCTCCCTCGGGCCCGTCCAGGGTGCCTTCCTGACCGGTCTGCGGGAACGTGTGATCCTCGGGGTCAAGACCCGCGACGGCCGTATCCTGGTCCCGCCCGTCGAATACGACCCCGTCACCGCCGAGGAGATCCGCGACCTCGTCCACGTCGGTCCCACGGGCACCGTCACCACCTGGGCCTGGAATCACGAACCTCGCCGAGGCCAGCCCCTGGACACGCCCTTCGCCTGGGTCCTGGTGCAACTCGATGGCGCCGACACTGCCCTCCTGCACGCCCTCGACGCCCCCGGCCCCGACGTCGTCCACACCGGCATGCGCGTCCGCGTCCGCTGGGCCGAGGAACGCACCGGTGCCATCACGGACATCGCCTGCTTCGAGCCGTACGACGGAGAGGTCTCCACCCTCACCGTCCACGCGGGCGAGTTCGAGGACCCTGTCACCGGCATCGTCGCCGCCGCCCGCCTCGACTACACCTACTCGCCAGGGCGCGCCCAGACCGCCTACATCAACGCCCTCGGCGGCCGGCGGACCGTCGGTGAGCGCTGCCCGTCCTGCCGGAAGGTGTACGTCCCTCCGAGGGGTGCGTGTCCCACATGTGGGGTGGCCACATCCGAACAGGTCGAGGTGGGGCCGCGCGGCACAGTGACCACGTTCTGCATCGTCAACATCAAGGCTGCGCATACGGCGAATCTCGACATCGAGGTGCCCTACGTCTACGCCCACATCGCTCTCGACGGCGCGGACCTCGCCCTGCACGGCCGTATCGGCGGCATCCCGTACGACGAGGTCCGCATGGGGCTGCGCGTCGAGCCCGTGTGGACCGAGGGCGGCCGCTATCCCGACCACTACCGGCCCACCGGCGAACCGGACGCGGACTACGACACCTACAAGGAGCTGCTGTGACGAGCGCACCGGGGGACCGCGAGATCGCCGTCGTCGCCTTCGCCCAGACCGTCCACCGGCGCACCAGCGACGAGCTCTCCGAGGTGGAGATGCTCATGCCGGTGCTGCACGAGGTCCTCGACCGGACCGGCCTGAAGACCGCCGACATCGACTTCACCTGCTCCGGCTCCAGCGACTACCTCGCCGGCCGCGCCTTCTCCTTCACCCTCGCCCTCGACGGCGTCGGCGCCTGGCCGCCCATCTCCGAGTCGCACGTCGAGATGGACGGCGCCTGGGCCCTGTACGAGGCCTGGACCAAACTCCTCACCGGTGACGCCGACACCGCCCTGGTCTACGCGTACGGCAAGTCCTCGCCCGGCTCGGTCCGCGACGTCCTCACCCGCCAGCTCGACCCGTACTACGTCGCACCCCTGTGGCCCGACTCCGTGGCGCTCGCCGCCCTCCAGGCACAGGCCCTCATCGACACCGGCGACACCGACGAACCGGCGCTCGCGGCCGTAGCCGCCCGCAACCGGGAGAACGCGGCGGCCAACCCCCACGCCCAGCTGCGCCACAGTGTGCCGCAGGGCGACCACCTCGTGCGGCCCCTGCGCACCGGCGACTGCCCGCCCATCGGCGACGGCGCCGCCGCCGTGATCCTCGCGGCGGGCGACCGGGCCCGCGACCTGTGCGCACGCCCCGCCTGGATCCGCGGCATCGACCACCGCATCGAGGCACACGGCCTCGGCGTGCGCGACCTGACCGACTCGCCCTCCACCCGCCTGGCCGCCGAACGGGCCGGCGCCTTCGAACGGCCCGTCGACACCGCCGAGCTGCACGCGCCCTTCACCGCCCAGGAGATCGTCCTGCGCAAGGCCCTCCGCCTCGACGACGGCGTCGTCGTCAACCCCTCCGGCGGCGCCCTCGCCGCCAACCCGATCATGGCCGCCGGTCTCATCCGCATCGGAGAAGCCGCCGCCCGCATCCACCGCGGCGCGTCCGACCGCGCCCTCGCCCACGCCACCTCCGGCCCCTGCCTCCAGCAGAACCTGGTCGCCGTACTCGAAGGGGAGCCCCGATGAGCAAGGAGCCCGTGGCCGTCGTCGGCGTCGGCCAGACCAAGCACGTCGCGGCACGCCGGGACGTGTCCCTCGCGGGACTCGTCCGGGAGGCGGCCCGCCGGGCCCTGGACGACGCCGAGCTGACGTGGGCCGACGTCGACGCGGTCGTGATCGGCAAGGCGCCCGACTTCTTCGAGGGCGTCATGATGCCGGAGCTGTACCTCGCCGACGCGCTCGGCGCCGTCGGCAAACCCATGCTCCGGGTGCACACCGCGGGCTCGGTCGGCGGATCCACCGCGCTCGTCGCCGCGAACCTCGTCGCGGCCCGCGTCCACGGCACCGTCCTCACCCTCGCCTTCGAAAAGCAGTCCGAGTCGAACGCCATGTGGGGCCTGTCCCTGCCCATCCCCTTCCAACAGCCCCTCCTCGCGGGAGCCGGCGGGTTCTTCGCCCCGCACATCCGCGCCTACATGCGGCGCAGCGGCGCCCCCGAGACGATCGGCGCCCTGGTCGCCTACAAGGACCGCCGCAACGCCCTGAAGAACCCTTATGCCCACCTGCACGAGCACGACATCACCCTCGACAAGGTCATGGCCTCGCCCATGCTGTGGGACCCGGTCCGCTACTCGGAGACCTGCCCCTCCTCCGACGGCGCCTGCGCCATGATCCTCACCGACCGCGCCGGAGCCGCCCGGGCACCGCGACCGCCCGCCTGGATGCTGGGCGGCGCGATGCGCAGCGAGCCGACGCTCTTCGCCGGCAAGGACTTCGTCTCCCCGCAGGCCGGCCGGGACTGCGCGGCCGACGTCTACCGGCAGGCCGGGATCACCGACCCCCGCCGCGAGATCGACGGCGCCGAGGTCTACGTCCCGTTCTCCTGGTACGAGCCGATGTGGCTGGAGAACCTGGGCTTCGCCGGTGAGGGCGAAGGGTGGAAGCTCACCGAGGCGGGCGTGACCGAACTGGACGGTGACCTGCCCGTCAACATGTCGGGCGGCGTGCTGTCCACCAACCCCATCGGCGCCTCCGGCATGATCCGCTTCGCGGAGGCGGCGCTCCAGGTGCGCGGACAGGCCGGGGAACACCAGGTGGACGGCGCCCGCAGGGTCCTCGGGCACGCCTACGGCGGCGGCTCGCAGTTCTTCTCCATGTGGCTCGTGGGAGCCGAGCCCCCGGACTCCTGAAAGGTCCCCCTCACGTGCCCTGTCGGCCATGGGACACGATCGCTAGGCTGGCCGCGGACGACGAATCGGGAGGAGCACGGACGTGGCCGAGACCACCACCCAGCAGCGCCCGCTCACGGGCTGGGACAAGCCGGAGCTGGACCTCACCAACGCACAGTGGCAGTCCAGCAGCCGGGGGCGGGGGGATGTCCAGATCGCCTTCGTCGAGGGCTTCATCGCCATGCGGAACAGTGCCCGCCCGGAGAGCCCCTCCCTGATCTTCACGCCCGCCGAGTGGGGCGCCTTCGTGTCGGGAGCGCGGGAAGGGGAGTTCGACCTCACCTGAGGCGAGGCCGCGCGCCCTCGCCGCGGCACCCCGGAAACGGTCCCGGACCGGCCGTGACCCCACGGCCGATCCGGGGGTGTTCCGCCCGCGTTTCCGGACACGCGACCTGAGACTTCCTCCCCGGGCCCGCGCCTGAGCCAGGCTGGCCCCGGAGGGACGGTCGTATCCCGGAAGGCGAGGATCCCATGAGCACCCTGCCGGTCATCGCGGCGGTCGACGGCTCGGACGACAGCCTGCGCGCCCTGGAGTGGGCCCTCGACGCGGCCCGCCGGCGTTCGGCACCCCTGCGTGCGGTGCATGTACGCCAGTACGCCCACTGGGCGCAGCCCGAGGTGCTCGCCGCCGAACCCGCGGACCCGCAGGACGACCCGGTGCTCGACCGGGTCCGCGCCCACGTGGAGAGCCTCCCCGCCCGGCCCGACACGGAGTACCTCGCTCTGGAGGGCGCCCCCGGCGCCGTCCTGCCCGAACTGGGCTCTTCCGCCCAGCTGCTGGTTCTCGGCTCCCGGGGGCGCGGCGGCTTCGCCAGTCTGCTGCTCGGCTCCAACGGCATGGCCGCCGCCCGCGATGCCGAGTGCCCCGTCGTGGTGGTGCCCCGGCCCGGACGCGAGGTCCACGGCGAGGCGGGGACCGGTCCCGGCTCGCGCGTGGTGGTCGGTCTGAAGGTGGACGGCCCCGACGAGGCCACGCTCGAGTTCGCCTTCGCCGAGGCAGCGCGGCGCGGCGCCCGGCTCCAGGCGGTCGCCGCCTACCCGTGGCCCGCGCAGCCCTGGATGATGCCCGGCGAACTGCCCCCGCCGATCGTCGACCAGGACGTCATCCAGGACGAGACCCGGGTCCTCGCCGAGGGATTCCTCGCCCCCTACCGCGAACGGCACCCCGACGTCACGGCCGAGACCGTTCCGGCGGCGGGCGACGCCGCCGGACACCTCGTGGCGGCCTCCCCGGGCGCCGACCTCGTCGTCGTGGGCCGTCACCGGCGGCACCTGCTGGCACCCGCCCGCATGATGGGCTCGGTCACCCACGCCGTCCTGCTGCACGCCGCGAGCCCCGTCGCGGTGGTCCCGCCGGCACCGCCGGAGGACTGACCCCGCGGTAATGGATACCGGCAGGCCTATCATTAGCCCCATGCGGGAACCGATCAGCAGGGACGCCCGGCTCGCCCTGGACCTGGCCCTCACCCTCCGGCACGACGGCAACGGCGGTGTCGCCGACGACTTGACCGACCCGGCGGGCCTGACGGCCTGGGTCCGGGCACACCCCGAGGTCCTGCCGGACGCCGGCCGTTTCACCGCCGACGCCGCGCAGTTCGCCGCCGTCCTTGACCTGCGGGCCGCCGTCCGCGCCCTCTTCGCCCGCGCCGTGCGCCCCGGCGAGCCGAGCCCCGCCGACGCGGCCCGTCTCCTGCCCGTACCCGAAGCCGTACGGCGCCTCAACGAGGCTGCCGCCCGCACCCCCACCGTGCCCGTCCTGGACTGGCCCGAGGGCACCGGACCCGACGTCCGTCACCAGCCCGTACGCGGCGGCGACGACCTGACGTCCGCCCTCGCCCAGGCTGTGATCGCGTTCCTCGCGAGCCCCGACCGCGACCGGCTGCGGGCCTGCCACGCGCCCCGCTGTGTGCGGTACTTCCTCAAGGACCATCCGCGCCAGGAGTGGTGCAAACCCTCCTGCGGCAACCGCGCCCGGGTGGCCCGCCACCACCAACGGCACCGGACGACGGCCTGAGGCACTGCTGGGCCCGATCGGGTCGTCGCCCGGGCGGCACTTCGCAGGCCGGGCCACGTACCATGGCGACATGTCGTTCCTCCGCCGCCGCAGCGCCACGCCCGCCGGGCCCGACTTCGACGTACTGGCCATGGACCCGGGCGACTGGCCCGGCAACCTCGGTGCGGGACTGCTGCCCGCTCCCGACGGCACCTGCCAGGGCGTCTTCCTGCGTTACGACCTGTTCGGCGGCCGCGGCCCCGCGATGATCATCGGTAACCTGCCGGAGGGCTCCCCGGCCCGCGAGGTCCCCGAGGGACAGGTCCCCTTCGAGGTGGGACAGCTGCTGCTGGCACTGGAGAACGACGAGGAGATCACCGTCGTCGGCACAGAGGACGTGCCGGTGATGCAGGGCGACAACCTCCTGATCGTGCGCCGCGTCAAGCTCTCCGAGGGCCGCATCTCCTGCGTGCAGTTCGACCGCAGCGACAACGTCCTGGTGACCATCGCCGCCTGGGACCGCCCCATCACGGACGACCTGTACGCCCTCCTCAAACCGCTGCCCGCGGAGCTGTTCCAGCAGGGCTGAGCCGACGGGCGGTACGCCGCAGACACGAAAAGGGCCGCTGTGCGCCTGGCCAGGCACACAGCGGCCCCTTCGTCCCCGTCAGCGAGTGCCGACCGCCGCGCGCACGGCCCGCCGGGCCATCTGGCAGTCGTCGTGCAGCCGCCGCAGCAGCAGCCGCTGCTCCTCGCCGGACGGCGCAGCACCAGGGTGGGCCGTACCCGGTGCCGCCGGGGTCGCGTCGTGCATCGAACGCTGCACGGCCGTCTCGTACCTACGGATCTCCCGGGTCAGCACCAGCATCAGGTTCACCAGGAAGGCGTCCCTGGACGCCGGGCCCGCCGACTGGGCGATCTGGCTGATCTGGCGACGGGCGACCGGTGCGTCCCCGAGCACCGACCACAGCGTCGCCAGGTCGTACCCCGGCAGATACCAGCCCGCGTGCTCCCAGTCCACCAGCACTGGACCGGCCGGTGACAGGAGGATGTTCGACAACAGTGCGTCGCCGTGGCAGAACTGGCCCATGCCCTGCCGCCCGGCCGCCTGCGCGATGCCGTGCAGCAGCTTCTGGAGATCACCCAGGTCCCGGTCGGTGAGCAGGCCCAGCTCGTGGTACCGCGAGATCCGGGCCGCGTAGTCCAGCGGGGCGTCGAACGTGCCCGCCGGCGGCCGCCAGGCGTTCAGCCGGCAGATCGCGCCGAGTGCCGCCCTGATGTCCGCCCGCGGCGGTGCCTCGGCCGGGTGCCGCTGGAGCGCGGCCACCCGCCCCGGCATCCGCTCGATCACCAGTGTGCAGTTGTCCGGGTCCGCCGCGATCAGTCTCGGCACCCGCACCGGAGGGCGGTGCCGGACGAACGAGCGGTACGCCGCTATCTCGTGGCGGATCCGCTCGGACCAGGCGGGGGAGTGGTCCAGTAAACACTTGGCGACGGCCGAGCTGCGACCGGTGGTGCCGACCAGGAGCACGGACCGCCCGTTGCGGCGCAGGACCTGCACCGGGGCGAACTCCGGGCAGATGCGGTGCACCGACGCGATCGCCGTGCGCAGCTGCGCGCCCTGGGGGCCGGACAAGTCGAGTCTCCCGCTGAGCGGTTGGGTGCCGAGTACCGCGCCGCGCCGTGCCCTGCCCGCACCGAGCACGGGGGCCGCCGGCCGCGCGGGGGCGAGGTAGGGGCCGCTGTCCGTGGGACGGGGGTGCAGCGACCGGGGCGGTGCGGACACGGAGGACGATGCTGCGTACATGGGCGAAACAGATCCCTTCGTGTGCCTGCGACGACAGCGCACCACCCGGCCCGGACTCCCGGGAGCACCCTGGGGAATGTCCCTGCGGCGACCGGGTCGGGGTGGCGCGTTCCTACCTGACACCCGATGACCAGTGGCACACCATCTGGCGCACCCTGGCGAACCCTGGCGAATAGTCGCCCGGCAAGTCTCCCCGGGCTACTGTCAACTCAGCCGAGAACCTGGGGGCTTGACGTGAGCGGACAACCCAACACCCGGCTCTCGGACCTGTTCGGCCTGGCCGGCTGGTCCAAGGGCGAACTCGCGAGGCTGGTCAACCGGCAGGCGGCGGCCATGGGCCATCCCCAGCTGGCGACCGACACCTCCCGGGTGCGGCGGTGGATCGACATGGGAGAGATCCCGCGCGATCCGGTGCCGCGGGTGCTGGCGGCTCTGTTCACCGAGCGTCTCGGCCGTGTCGTGACCATCGAGGACCTCGGTCTGGTCCGGCACGGGCGTGCGGGGAAGCGGCAGGGCGGCGGGAGTGCGGAGTCTCCCGACGGAGTGCCGTGGGCGCCCGAGCGGACCGCCGCGGTCCTCACCGAATTCACGGGAATGGACCTCATGCTCAACCGACGCGGCTTGGTGGGCGCGGGCGCCGCGCTCGCCGCGGGATCCGCACTCAGCAGCGCCATGTACGACTGGCTGCACACCGACCCTGCCCTGGCTGCCGACGCACCCGACCTCGACCATCCCCTGCACGCCGACCCCGCCGGGTTCGACCGCTACGAGGCCGCCCCCATCGGGTCGCAGGAGATCGAGGAACTGGAGCGCTCGGTCGAGGTGTTCCGTGCCTGGGACGCGGCCCGCGGCGGCGGGCTCCAGCGCAAGGCCGTGGTGGGCCAGCTCAACGAGGTGGGCGGGATGCTCGCCTACCGTCACCCACCCCATCTCCAGCGGCGCCTGTGGGGCGTCGCCGCCAACCTGGCCGTCCTCGCGGGCTGGATGTCGCACGACGTCGGCCTGGAGCCCACGGCCCAGAAGTACTTCGTCATCGCCGCGCACGCGGCCAGAGAGGGCGGGGACCGGCCCCGCGCGGGCGAGGCGCTCTCCCGTGCGGCCCGCCAGATGGTGCACCTGGGCAAGCCGGACGAGGCCCTGGACCTGATGAAGCTCGCCACGTCCGGCTCCGGCGACGAGGTGCTGCCCCGCACCCGGGCGATGCTCTGCACCATCGAGGCCTGGGCACAGGCCTCCATGGGCAAGGGCCAGGCCATGCGCCGCACGCTCGGGCAGGCCGAGGACCTGTTCGTCTCCGACAAGGCCGACGTGCCGCCGCCGGACTGGATGCAGACCTTCAAGGAGGAGGACCTCTACGGCATGCAGGCCCTGGCCTACCGCACGCTCGCCGAGTTCGAGCCGGGTGCAGCCGCGCATGCCCAGCACTACGCGGAGAAGGCGCTCGCCCTGCGGGTCGACGGCCGGCAGCGCTCGAAGATCTTCGACTATCTGTCGATGGCCTCGGCGTGCTTCATCGCGGACGACCCCGAACAGGCCGACCGGTATGCGCGACTGGCGCTGGTGTCGATGGGCTCCAACTCCTCCCACCGCACCTGGGACCGGCTGCGCCAGATGTACCGGCTCACCGCCCAGTATTCCGGCTACCCGAAGATCCAGGAGCTGCGGGAGGAGATCAAGCTCGCCCTGCCGAAGACGAAGGGCAGGAGCGGCAACCACGCACAGGCCTGAGTTTCCTATGACGTGATCTTGGCGACCAGCACGCAGGCGTTGTCCGCGCGCTCGCACTCGCCGAACTCCTGGACCACCGTCCGCAGGCAGTCCTGCGCGGTGGCGGTCCCGGTCAGCCGCGGCGCCAGGTCGAGGAGGAGGTTCGCGGCGGCCGTTCCGGTGTGCCCGGGTACCAGCCCGTCGGTGTGCAGGAGCAGCAGATCGCCGACCTCGAGGGTCTCTTCGGCCTGCCCGTACACGGCGCCCGAGGTCGCGCCGAGGAGGACGCCGTCCGGTGCGCCCAGGACCCGCCCCGTCCCGTCGCGGAACAGCAGCGGGGCGGGGTGCCCGGCCTGCGCCCACACCAGTGTGCGGGTCCCGGGGCGGTAGCGGCAGCAGACGGCGCTGCCGAGGGCGGGTTGCACGGTGGCGTCGAGTAACTGGTTCAGCCAGGCCATCAGCTGCCCGGGAGGGGCGCCGGCCATCGCCATGCCGCGTACGGCGCCGAGCAGCATCGTCATGTTCGACGTGACACCGACGCCGTGTCCGGTGAGGTCGCCGACGCTGAGGAGGGTCTCGCCGTCGGTCAGTTCGAGCGCGTCGTACCAGTCGCCGCCGATCAGTGTGTGCGTGGACGCCGACAGGCGCCGGGCCGCGAGGTCGAGGGTCCTGGGACCCCGGTGCGGGAGCCGCAGGGAGCCGAGCCACGGCGGCAGCACGGCCTCCTGCAACTCGACCGCGAGCCGGTGCTCGGTCCGCGCGTCCTGCCGCTGGTCGGGGAGCGAGTCACGGGTCTCGCTCACCACCCGCTGGCTGCGGCGCAGTTCGCTGACGTCCCGCAGCACGGCCCACATCGAGGCGGTGCTGCCGTCAGTGTCGAGTACCGGTTCGCCCATCATGTGCACGGTGCGTACGTCGCCGCCCTGGCGTGCGATGCGGAACTCGCCGTCGATGGGCCGGGCGTCGACGAGGCAGTTCGTGACCATCGTCGTCAGCTTCGGCCGGTCCTCGTCGAGCACCAGGGACGGCAGCTCGTCGAGGGTGAGCGGGGGAGCGGCGGGGTCGCGGCCCAGGATCCGGTAGAGCTCCCCGGACCAACTGGCCTCGTCCGTCAGCAGGTTCCACTCGGCGCTGCCGACCCGGCTGAGCAGTGAGCCGGGTGCGGGCACGGCGAGCTCCGGGGCTGCCGTGGGCAGGGGTCCGTCCCGCAGCTGGGCCAGGTGTTCGTCGAGGTCGTTGAGCTGGTGCAGGGCCAGGTCGTACAGGGCGCGCTGCCAGCGTCCTCGAGGGTGGTCCGCTTTCTCCTCGGCGTCGCGCCGCACGGCGTCCACGTCGCCCTTGAGCCGCCGCGTCTGCGATATCAGCGCGTCGACCGAGCCGCGTCCGGGCGGCTGGGCGGCTGGGCGGTCCGCGGAGAGGTGGGACGGCATGACGCACTCCGATGCGGGGACGGTTCGACCAAGGCGGACGGAGGGACCGTTACGACTGTTGCACAGCCCGCGACGCCCTGTAAGGGATTCGGCAACACACGATACGGTGGTGCTTCTGGCATATGCCACAGTCTCACGGAGTTACTCCGAGGTAGGTGTGGAGCAGGTCCTCCAGAGGGTCAAGTCGTAGATTACACAGGGAGTTTGACGATCCGTCGGAAGGGCGCCACGCGATTGCCGCGCGTGTTCGACGGTCCTGTGTTCGAAGGTTTCAGTACCGCAGGACGCCGGCGATACCGTCCGCCTCGGCGAGTGTGCCGTCCGGTACGAAGCGGACGTCGGCTCCCGTCTCCAGGCACTGCTCGACGATCTCGTCCACGATGTCCTCACGGGACTCGAGGCCGGCGCTCTCGGCGAGGATCAGATGGTCCCCGGCGTCGCTGACCGTCACGCGGTAGTTCTCCTCGACCGCCAGCAGCCGGACACGCCCGTCCCGGGCGCTCTGCCAGAGCTCGTCGACACCGGCGGCGAACTCCCGTCGTCCGCGGGCCGTTTCGAGGGCGCGGGCCACGGCGTCCGTGTCCTTGCGGGCCTCCGTCTCGATCGCCGGCCGGATGGCCTGCCACACGGACTCGGGCGTCCCGTGTGCGAGACCGCCGTGCGGGACGTGCACCGCTTTCTTGGTGGCGCTGCCGACCTCGTCCAGCAGGGCGAGGGCGGCCGGCGGACCGGTGACGTACAGCGGTCGCGGGTGCTCACGCAGGACGGTGCTCATCGCGGTGTCGGTCTCGCGCAGGAACTGGCGGGTGCGCTCCTCCCGGAAGGCGCTCGGCAGGTCGCCGATCCGCTCCTGTCGTTCCGGGTCGAAGTTCTCCACACGGCGGGTCAGCGGGAAGCCGTCGGCGCGCTGCTCGACGACGCGGTCGACGCCGCCGTTCCACAGGGTCGCGCGGTCGGCGGAGAGCGACAGCACCCAGAACGGCCGCTCCGCCGTCTGGGCGGAGACGAGGTTGCGGGTGAGGAAGGTGTCCGAGAGCACCACGCGTTCGGGCACGGACCGGGCGAGCGACCACACCTGGTGCTCACCGGAGGCGGCGAAGATCACCAGGCCGTCCTCGGCGTGTGTCAGATCGACCTCGGACAGGGCCTCGTCGAGGTGGTGGGCGACCTCGGCCCGTCGTTCGCGGCTGACCGCCGGATCGGCCTCCAGCTGCCGCTTGGCCTCGGCCACCAGATTGCGCAGCCGGACCTGGTCCTGGGCGTTGTAGGGATCGCGCCGGTGGGTCGGCGTCAGCACGGAGACCGCGGGGTAGGGGCGCGGGCGCCGCAGCTCGGCAAGGGTCGCGGGACTCAGAACGTGCTCCATGACAGAACGATAGAGCGAATTCAGCATGAGGGCATTCGGGGCAATCTGCACCCTCCTGTCGAGGCTTCGCCGTCCGGGAGTTGGGGAAGTTTTTGCCGCTGGCCGGTTTTCGACGGGGGGTCCCCCGTGGTGCGGCGGATCCGCGGATATTGCGCGTGCAAAGTGCGGCTGGATTTGAGGGGTGGCCGGGGTCGCTCGCGGCCCGGGCGAGTTGACCTGTGGCCGTGGGCGTAACACGCTCGAAATATAGATGGCTCATACAACTGATTTGCGGGAGGTATGCGCATGTGCGGCATCACCGGCTGGGTCTCCTTCGACCGCGACCTGAGTGCCGAGGCGGCGACCCTGGACGCGATGACCGAGACGATGGCCTGCCGCGGCCCGGACGACCGCGGCGTCTGGACCGAGGGGCCCGTCGGCCTCGGACACCGCAGGCTCGCGATCATCGACCTGCCCGGCGGCCGCCAGCCCATGACCGCCGCCACCCCGCACGGCACCGTCGCCCTCGTCTACTCGGGCGAGGCCTACAACTTCACCGAACTGCGCGGTGAGCTCACCGCCCGCGGCCACCGTTTCACCACCGACTCCGACACCGAGGTCGTCCTGCGCGGCTACCTCGAATGGGGCGACGCCGTCGCCGAGCGCCTGAACGGCATGTACGCCTTCGCCGTCTGGGACGGCCGCACCGACCGGCTCCTGCTGATCCGCGACCGCATGGGCATCAAGCCCCTCTACTACCACCCCACTCCCGACGGCGTCCTGTTCGGCTCCGAGCCCAAGGCGATCCTCGCCAACCCGCTGGCCCGCCGACGCGTCGGCCTCGACGGCCTGCGCGAGCTGTTCACCATGGTCAAGACCCCCGGACACGCCGTGTGGGAGGGCATGCGCGAGGTCGAGCCCGGCACCGTCGTCACCGTCGACCGCACCGGCGTGCGCCAGCGCGTCTACTGGGAGCTGCGCACACGGCCCCACACCGACGACCGCGACACCACCGTCGCCACCGTCCGCTCGCTCCTCGACGACATCGTGCGCCGCCAGCTCGTCGCCGACGTACCCCGCTGCACCCTGCTCTCCGGCGGCCTCGACTCCTCCGCCATGACGGCGCTCGCCGCCCGGCAGCTCGCCGCGCACGGCGAGCGGGTCCGCAGCTTCGCCGTCGACTTCGCGGGCCAGGCCGACAACTTCGTCGCCGACGACCTGCGCGCCACCCCCGACACCCCCTTCGTGCACGACGTGGCCCGGGACGCCGGCACCGATCACCAGGACATCGTGCTGGACGCGCAGGCCCTCGCCGACCCCGGCGTACGGGAGAAGGTGATCAGGGCCCGCGACCTGCCCGCCGGCCTCGGCGACATGGACGCCTCGCTCTACCTGCTCTTCCGGGCCATCCGCGAACGGTCCACGGTGGCCCTGTCCGGCGAGTCCGCCGACGAGGTCTTCGGCGGCTACCAGCAGTTCTTCGACGAGGAGGCCCGCCAGGCCGACACCTTCCCCTGGCTGGTGCGCCTCGGCCGGCACTTCGGCGACGACGCCGACCTCCTGCGCCCGGAGCTGGTCAAGGCCCTGGACCTGGAGTCCTACGTCGCCGACAGCTACCGCTCCGCCGTCGCCCGTGTGCAGCGCCTCGACGGCGAGAGCGACTTCGAGTTCCGGATGCGGCGGATCAGCAACCTGCACCTGACCCGGTTCGTACGGATCCTGCTCGACCGCAAGGACCGCGCCAGCATGGCCGTCGGCCTGGAGGTCCGGGTGCCGTTCTGCGACCACCGGCTCGTCGAGTACGTGTACAACGCGCCCTGGGCGCTTAAGTCCTTCGACGGCCGGGAGAAGAGCCTGCTCAGGGAGGCGACCGCGGATCTGATCCCGCGGTCCGTGTACGACCGGGTCAAGAGCCCCTACCCGTCCACGCAGGACCCGAAGTACGCGGTGGCCCTCCGGAACCAGGCGAAGGACCTCCTGGCACAGCCGGACCACCCGGTCTTCGACCTCGTCGACCCCGAACGGCTCCGGCAGGCCGCGCACCGCGACACGCCCGTGAGCAGCCAGGCCGCACGCCGGGGCCTGGAACGAACCCTCGACCTGGCGATGTGGCTGGACCTCTACGCACCCGAGGTCTCACTCGGCTGACCGGGGGATCCGCGGCCGCACCGGCTCACTCGGTGTCGTGGTCGGAGCCGCAGGAGCTGCCGTCCGGCGGGAGCGTGCCGTACAGCAGGAACGCGTCGACCTTGCGGTGCACGCACTTGGAGGAGCCGTAGCCGGTGTGGCCCTCGCCCCGGTTGTCGAGCACCACGGCCGACGACCCGAGCCGCTCGGCCGTCTCCACCGTCCAGCGGTACGGCGTGGCCGGGTCGCCCCGGGTGCCGACGAGCAGCATCCTCGGGGTGTCGAGGTCCTTGACCTCGTCACGGATGAAGTCGGTGCCCTTGGGGCGGCCGTAGCACATCAGCACCTGGGTGAGCCGGTACCGGCCGAAGACCGGCGACGCCCGCTCGTACCGGGCGCGCAGCCGGCCGAGGTCCCTGCCGACCTGCTCGGCGGCGGGGCGGTCGGGATCGTCCGCGCAGTTCACCGCCATCAGGGCGGCCGGCAGGTTGTCCATGGGGACGTCCTGCGGGTCGGTGAGCCCGCGGTGCGCCGCCCGCCACGGCGGGTGAGCGACACCCCCAGACGCGAAAGCCTCCAGGCGGCTGGTGTCGCCGTCCTCGAGCAGCTGCGCGACGGCCCGCTGCAGCGAGGGCCACAGCTCCCTGCTGAACAGCCCCTGCGCGAGGGCGCCCGCGAAGTCCTGGCCGGAGAACGCCTCGCCGAAGTCGGTCGGCACCGGGTCCCGGTCGAGCGACTCGACCACCTCGACGACGTGCTCCCTGGCCTCCCGCGGGTTCTGTCCGAACGGGCAGGCGATGTCCTCCGTGCACCAGGCGAGGAAGTTCTCCAGCGCTGTCTGCTGCCCCTGCGCGCTCACCACACCCTGCTCCGACAGCGGCTCGGTGAGCGTGTCGACGCCGTCCAGCACCATCCTGCCGACCTTGTCGGGGAACTGGGCCGCGTACACCGCGCCGAGCCGGCTGCCGTAGGAGAAGCCCAGGTAGTTGAGCTTGCCGTCGCCGAGTGCGTCGCGCATGACGTCCAGGTCACGGGCGGCGTTCACCGTGCCGATGTGGCGCAGGACGGGGCCGGAGTGTTCGGTGCACTCGGCCGCCGCGTCGCGCAGCTTTTCCAGCAGGGCCTGCGGGTCGGCCACGGCCGCGTCGCCGTCAGCGGCCAGTGGGTCGTCCGGGGCGTTGCCGCAGCTGACCGGCGAGGAGCGGCCGACGCCCCGGGGATCGAAGCCGACCACGTCGTAGCCGTTCGTCAGGCCCATGAAGTCCTTGCCGGCCATGGCGAGTTGTCCCACGCCCTGGCCGCCCGGGCCGCCGAAGTTCAGCAGCACCGAGCCCCGGGACCTGCCCGTGGCGCGGTAGCGGGCCAGGGCGAGATCGAGGGTCCCCTTCTTGGGGTCGGCGTAGTCGAGGGGGACGGTTACCTTGCCGCACTGGAGGTCCTTCGGCATGTCCTCGCCCTCGCACGCCGACCATGTGACCTTCTGGTCGTAGAAGCGCGCCAGGCCCGGCGCGGGGTCGTCCGCGGCCGGCAGCCCCGCACCCAGCAGGGCCAGCCCGGCCGCACAGGGGACCGCGCAGCGCCTCAGCGAGGGGCGCGTGGACAGCTTGGCCAGCATCGATGCCTCCAGGGGGCGCGCCCCACAGCGGACCGGGGACCGGCGCCCTCGCTCACCATAAGCGGGCTCCGGAAGCCGCGCCTCCGGACGAGCGGGCGGGGGCGGAGTGCCTTGACCTGCGCGGCTGCGTCGCGCATACGAAGGGCTTTACCGCTAGTTCGACAACAGGGCCGCTCGATGGAGTGAAAGGCCGATAAGCCATAACTCGGATCGGCCGTCCGCGTTTTATCTCGTGCGGGTGAGTGCCCGCGATGATGTCTGGAAGGCAGGGAACCTATGAATCGGGTTACCCGAAACGGTGTGATCGCCGTCGCCGCCGCCTCGGGCGCGATGGCCCTGACCGTCCCCGCGTACGCCGGTTCCGGAGCGGAGGGCTCGGCTGCCGGTTCGCCCGGGGTGGTCTCCGGCAACACCGTCCAGCTGCCGGTGCACGTTCCGGTGAACGTGTGCGGGAACACCGTGAACGTGGTGGGGCTCCTCAATCCGGCCGCGGGCAACAGCTGCGCGAACAAGGACGACGGGCGGGCCGGCCGGCCCGGCAAGCCCGGCGGCGCGGTCGCGGACGGCAGCGGAAAGGATTCACCGGGCGTGGTCTCCGGCAACGGCGTCCACCTGCCCGTCGACGTGCCGGTCAACGTCACCGGCAACTCCGTGAACGTGGTCGGCATCGGCAACGCGTCGGCCGGCAACGAGTCCTCCAACACCCCCGGTGACCGCCCGGTCCGCCCCCACCATTCGCCGAAGCCGGTTCCGAAGCCGCCCACCCCGCCCCGGCCGCACCCCGCCCCCGAACCGGCCCCGCACACGGTCCCGCATGCCGCCGGCGCCCTGGCCCACACGGGCACGGACCACACCCTCCAGGCCGTCGCGGCGAGCGCGGCACTGGTGCTGGGGGGAGTCGTACTGCGGCGGCGGTTCCGCCCGGGGACCGAAGACTGAAGGGACGGCCTGCCCCGCGCCCTGCCGGAGCCGTCACGGAGGCGGTGCCCTCAAACCGCCTCCGCCACCGCCGTCAGCAGCACCATCCCGGAATCGCCGTAGTCCGGCAGGGTCGGGTCCGTGTCGATGTGGGTGACGTCCAGATCGCGGGTCAGAGGGGTGAAGACCTCGGTCACGGTCGCCGGATCGACCGGGCAGCCGGGCCAGCGGGACGCCGGGCCGATGCGGTAGGTCGGCATGTTCTCCATGAGGGCGGCGACCAGGTGGCCGCCCGGCTCGACCGTGCGGACGAACGTGCGGCAGAAGTCGGCGAACTCGGCGAAGTCCTCCGTCGCGCCCTCGGCGACGAAGTGCATGGAGGCGAGTTCGTACGAGCCGGCCGGCAGGGTCCGCACGTCGGCGTGCACGACGTTCACCGGCGCCAGCGCCCCGGCCAGGGTCGCCGGCACGTCCGGGTTGAGCCGCCGGCACAGCTCGTGGAAGGGGAGCCAGCTGGCGTCGAGGCGGTGACAGATCTGGTCCCGTAGGTAGGCGACGTTGCTCGCGCCCGCCTCCACGGCGTCGATCCTGCGGCTCACGGCGGACGCGAGGATCAGCGGGTAGAGGTTGGGCCCCGCCCCGAACTCCACCGAGCGGGCGATGGCGCCGGGACGGAAGCGACGGTAGAAGGCGCTGTGGTGCGCGATGATCGCCGCGTCCGAGGGATGCACCTCGCGGTAGTTCTCGCGGAGGTAGTCGGCGACCGGCCAGCTGTCCCAGTCCACGTCGTCGTTGTGCGTCGTCATGGCTCTCTAGCCCTTCAGCCGCAGGGGGAAACGCCCGGCCAGCCGGGTCAGGGTCCCCGTCAGGCGGTCGATGTCGTCGTCCGAGTTGAGCGCCGTGAGCTGGATGCGGAAGCCGACCCGGTCGCGGGGCACGAGCGGATAGGCGGCGAGCGTCACGTAGATGCCCTCCTCCCACAGATACGCGGAGACCGCGTCCAGGTCCGCGGGGTTCGCCAGCGGGACCTCCACGATGGGCAGCCGGTCCGTGTTGAGGGTGCTCACCCCCAGGCTGTCCAGGTGATCGAGCACCCGGACCGTCTTGCGGTACAGGTCGGCCCGGATGACATCGCCCCGCCGCTCGTTGACGTCCAGTCCGGCCAGCGCGGTGGCCAGCGACGCCGTCGGGGACGGCCCCGAGTAGAGATAGGGGGCCGCGTCGGTCTTGAGGCGGTTCTTGAGCTCCGAGGGCAGCGCCAGGAACGCGAGCAGCGACGAGTACGCCTTCGAGAAACCGGCCACGAGCACGATCCCGTCGTACGACTCCCCGGTGTGCCGCACCAGGCAGTTGCCGCGCATGCCGTACGGGCAGGTCTCGCCCGGCCCGCGTTCCCCGATCACGCCGAAGCCGTGCGCGTCGTCGACGTACAGCGTCGCTCCTTCCGCCCGGCACACCGCGGCCAGCGCGGGCAGGTCGGGGATGTTGCCGCTCATGCTGTTGACGCCGTCCAGGCACACCAGCCGCGGCCTGCCCGGCGGCACCCCGGACAGCAGGGCACGCAGCTCGTCGAGCCGCCCGGCGTGGAAGCGGTGCAGGGTGGCGCCCTGGCCACGGGCCACCACGCAGCCGTCGTAGACGGTCCGGTGCGCGGTCGCCTCCACGAAGACGTGCCCGTCCTCGGCCAGCGCCGGGATCACCGAGGCGTGCACCAGCGTCAGCGTCGGCAGCAGCAGCGTGTCCGGCGCGCCCAGCAGCGCGGCGAGCCGCTCCTCGATGTCGGGGTACAGCCGCGGACTGCCCAGCAGTCGCGACCAGCTGGGGTGCGTACCCCACTCGCGCACTGCCGGATCGATGGCCTCCATGATCTCCGGGTCCCAGTCGAAACCCAGGTAGTTGCAGGATGCGAAGTCGATCAGCCAGTGGTCGCCGCTGCGGATGTGCCGGCCCCGCACCTCGTCGAGGACCGCGTCGCTCATCGGGCTGGTGCGCCGCAGATGCTCCAGGTCCGCCCAGCGTGCCTCCCGGCGTCCCGGGGCGGCGTCGAGACGCGGCCGCCGCGCGCGGGGCGGCGCGAAGGGGTGGGCGCTCGGCTCCCGCAGCACGTGCGCGCTCTGTTCCACCGTCATGGGCCGGGCGAAGAGGTAGCCCTGCCCGAACCGGCAGCCCATCTGGGCCAGCAGGTCCCGCTGCGCGGTGTCCTCGATGCCCTCCGCGATGACCTGGAGGCCCAGGGTGTCGGCGATCCGCACGATGCCCTCGACGAGGGCGACCTGCTGGGCGTCGCGGGCGATGTCGTCGATGAAGGACTTGTCGATCTTCAGGACGTCGATGGGGAAGTCCCGCAGATAGCGCAGCGAGGAGAAGCCGGTGCCGAAGTCGTCGACCGCGATGTGCACCCCGAGTTCCTTCAGCGTGTGCAGCACCGTCTGGAGGCGGTCGTCGCGGTGCAGCAGCACTGTCTCCGTCAGCTCCAGCTGCAAGGACCCGGGCTCCAGCCCGGGCGTGCTCAGCGCCTGGCCGACCTGCTCGACGAAACCGGCGTCGCGGAACTGGCGCGCGGAGACGTTCACGCTGACGTACGGCGGACGGGCGGGACCCGGCTGCCGTTGCAGGTCCGCGATGTCGTTGACCGCGTTCTTCAGCACCCACGAGCCCAGCGGGGCGATCTGCCCGGTCTCCTCGGCCAGGCTGATGAACTGGTCCGGCGCGACGGGCGGCCGGTGCTCGTGCGGCCAGCGGACCAGGGCCTCGAACCCCACGACCTCGCCTCCGGTGATGTCCACGACGGGCTGGTAGCGCAGCGCGAACGCCTTGTCGGCGACCGCCCGGGCCAGCTGGGACTGGAGGTCGTGCCGCTCGACCATGCGGCTGCGCAGCAGTGGCCTGAAGCGGCGCCACTGCCGCTTGCCCGCCGCCTTCGCGGCGTACAGCGCGAGGTCGGCGTGGCCCAGCAGTTCCTCGGCGTCCGTGCTGTCGCGCGCGGTGGCCACGCCCACGCTGGCGGACACCGTCACCGACTCGTCGGCCAGATCGAACGGCCGCCCCAGCGTCTGGATCACCTGGGCCGCCAGCAGCTCGGCGTCGAGCGGCTGCCGGGCGTCCTCCATCAGCACGGCGAACTCGTCCCCGCCCAGCCGGGCCGCGGTGTCGGTCCGCCGCAGCGCCCGGGACAGCCGGTTGCCGACGGCGACCAGCAGATGGTCGCCGACCCGGTGCCCCATCGTGTCGTTGACCAGCTTGAAGTCGTCCAGGTCGATGTAGAGCAGACAGGTCAGGGACGACTCGCGGCGGCCGCGCAGCAAGGCCCGTTCGATCCGCTCCAGCAGCAGCGTCCGGTTGGGCAGACCGGTCAGCGAGTCGTGGAAGGCCCGCTGTGTCAGCTCCTGCTCCAGCCGCCGCTGCTCGGTCACGTCCCGCAGCGTCACGACCAGGCCGGACACGGTCCGCTCGTCCCGGAAGTCGCTGCACCGCACCTCCACCTCGACACGCCCGTCCCGGCGCCGCACCCACCAGTGGTCGTGTCCGGCCCGCGCGCCCCTCTCCCGTACGGCGGCCAGCTCCCGCGCGGCCCGCTCCCGGTCCCCGGGATCCACCAGTTCCGGCAGCGGGACCCCGAGGAGGTCGTCGGTGCCGAACACGGACCGCGCGGACGGGCTGGCGTACCGGATCGCGTCGTCGTCCTCCAGGATCAGGATGACGTCGGAGGCGTTGCGGACCAGGGTGCGGAAGTACGCCTCGTTCTCCCGCCGGACGACCTCCTTGCGCAACGCGACCCGCTCCATGGCCAGGCCCGCGTGCGACGCCAGGATCTCCAGCGAGCCCCAGGTCTCGGTGAGCTGCCGCTCGGGGGCGGCGACCAGCAGGACACCCGGGACGGCCCCGGCCGGGCGGTCGGGCTGGGTCATGGGGCAGACCAGGACGCAGGGCAGGCCGTCCAGTCCGGCGGCGATGCCGGGTTCGAGGGCGGCCGGGCCCACCATGTGGGTGCCGTGCGCGCCGAGGTCCCCCGCGCGCTCCGTCGGCAGCAGCAGGGTCCGGTGCGGTACGTCCGGACCCAGCAGCCGGTCCACCGCGGTACAGCAGGACCGGTCGATCTCCTCCTGCCGGAAGGCCGAGACCAGCGAGGCGGCGGCCCCGCGCAGCGCGAGTTCCCGCGTCACCGCATGGCGATGGGCCACGACCATCCCCGCCAGCCGAAGTATCACCAGCAGGAACAGCACGCCCGAGAAGGCCGCGATCACGGCGGCGTCCCGTGTCTGATTGCTCAGCCCCTCGTACAGCAGGATCCCCGGCGCGATGAGGGTGGCCACGGCGAGCAAGACCAGCCGGCGCGGCGGCGGCAGCAGGGACTCCCGCTGCGGCACGGACGCGGTCAGCGCGACCATCGAGGGGTGCAGGGCGGCCAGGCCCCAGGCGGTGTAGAAGGCGATCCAGCCGAGGTCCAGCAGGGTGCCGGTCTGCCACAGGTCTTTCAGCTGCAGGATCCCGTACGCGATGTCGAAGCCGAGCAGTGTCACGGTGCCCACGACCAGCAGCTGCACGGCACGGTTGGGCCCGTCGAGCGGACTCGGGGTCAGCAGCCGGGCCAGCAGGGCCAGTACGAGGACGTCGCCGAGGGGATAGGCGATGCTGATGGCGCGCTGCTGCCAGGTCAGCCCTTCCACCACCGTCAGCGGCTGCACCAGGTACACCCACACGGGCAGCGCGAGGCCCGCGGTGATGATCAGCGCGTCGAGCAGGCTCGGCAGGTCGCGGTCGGCCCACCGGTGCCGGACGAGCCCCGACAGTCCGATCGCGAAGAGCGGGTAGGTGGCGAGGTAGCAGGCGTCGGCGGGGGAGGGGAACGGGTTGGAGGCGTCGAAGTACTCCTCCATCACGTTGTAGTACGTGTCGCCCGCGATGAAGGTGAGCAGTCCGCCGGCCAGGAACCACCAGGGCCACTGATGGGCGGGCCGGTGGACACGAATGCCGATCACCACGGCGGCGACGCCGGCGAGCCCGATGACGGCCCACAGGACGGGAGCCGCCGTCGGGACGGTCATGTACACGATTGTGGCAACCGTGACGAGGGCGATCTGGGCGGCCATCAGCCGACGTGCTGACAGCAAGGACATGCGCCTCCCCCCGTCGGGGAGACCGAGGCGTACGCCTGGCCTGTTGAATTCGATCGTACGTTCGCCAGCGTGGCCCTGCATCTCGGGCGGCCCGCCTCGCCAGGCCCCGGCCGACGGGCTTGCCCGACGGGCCGGGGCCGCCCGGGTGTCTCAGCCCCGTCCCCGATGGAACCGCACGTGCAGCTCCCGCACTCGTTCCGTCAGCTCGGGCACCGGACCGTCCACGACCACACCCGGTGCGACCTCGTGGACGGGGAGTGTCCGCACCGGCGGCGCGGCGACCCCCAACTCGCTCAGCCAGGATGCGAGTTGTTCGGACGAGGCGACGTAGACGATGCGTCCCAGACCGACCCAGGCGTGCGCGGCCGCACACATCGGGCAGTGCTCGCCGGAGGTGTAGACCGTGGCCGCCGCCCGCTCCTCGGGCGTGAGCCGGGCCGCCGACCAGCGTGCCAGTTCGAACTCGGGATGCCGCGTGCGATCGCCCGAGGCCACCCGGTTGTGGTCCTCGCCGAGGACCGTGCCGTCCCCGCCGACCAGGACCGAACCGAACGGCTCGTCCCCGGCCTCGAGCGCCTCGGCCGCGAGTTCCACGCAGCGGCGCAGGTACGGCAGTTCCGTGTCCTTCACGACCATGGTGCCGGACCCCTTCCTGGTGACGACGTGATCAACAGGACTCTACGGCTGCCGGGGCGTACGGCCACGTCCGTAAATGCGTTGCCCGGCCGCCCGGCCCATGCTGGGGTGTGCTCATGACTCATGTGGATCACAGCGCGCTGCTCACCCTGTTCGACCGTGAGCTGCGCGAGGAGGCGCGGCCGGACGGCCCCGGCGTCCGCGTCGAACGGACCGGCGACGTGGTGCGCCAGGTCGGCGGTCCGCAGGGGTGGAACGGCGTCCTGTGGGCCGCCCTCGGCGAGGCGGCGGCGGACGCGGCGATCGCCGGGCAGATCGCCCACTTCACCGGGCTCGGCCTCGACTTCGAGTGGAAGCTGTACGGGCACGACCGGCCGGCGGACCTCGGGCAGCGGCTGCGTGCGGCCGGGTTCAGGCCCGAACCCGAGGAGACGCTGATGATCGGCGAAATCGCGACCCTGTCCCTGGACGCCGAACCTCCGGAGGGCGTCCGCATCGTGCCGGTCACCGATCCGCGGGGCGTGGATCTCGTCGCCGACGTCCACGAGAAGGCGTTCGGCGCGGACAGCGCCTGGCTGCGCGACCAGCTCCTCACCCGGCTCTCGGCCGACCCGGACACCGTCGTCGCCGTCGTGGCGATGGCCGGCGACGAGCCGGTGAGCGCGGCCCGCATGGAACTCGTGCCCGGCACGCGGTTCGCCGGCCTGTGGGGCGGCGGCACCGTCGCGGCCTGGCGAGGCCGCGGCATCTACCGTGCCCTGGTGGCCCACCGCGCCCACCATGCCGCGGCACGCGGCTACCACTACCTCCAGGTCGACGCCTCCAGCCAGAGCCGCCCCATCCTGGAACGCCTGGGCTTCACACCGCTGACCACGACGACGCCCTACGTGTACACCGCCTAGCCGGCCGTCCCTCTCGATGTCACATCCGCCTGGATGTCACATCCGTGCCCGTCCGATCCGTCGCATGGTCATGACGACGATCCAGAAGAACCAGAGCATCCTCCTCGCCGGCGCGAGCGGCGTCCTCGGCCGGCACGTCACCCGCGCCCTGACCGAGGCGGGCCACAAGGTCACCGGACTCGGGCGGAGCCCGGACAACGGCGTCCGCGCCGACCTCATGGACCGCGACGCGCTGCTGCGCGCCGTCGACGGACACCACTTCGACACCGTGATCCACGCCGCGACCGCCCTGCGCAAGCCCCCCATGCGCGACCGCGACATGTTCGCCACCGACGCGCTGCGCACCGAGGGCACGGCCCACCTCGTCGAAGCCGCCCGCGTCACCGGGGCCCGCCGCTTCGTCGTGGAGTCGATGGTCTTCGGCTACGGCTACGGGGACCACGGCGACCGCCCGGTCACCGAGGACGACCCCTTCGGCCCACGCGGCCGGACACCGCAACTGGAGCGGCACATCGCGGCCATGCGGACCAAGGAGCGACTCGCCTTCGAGACGGAGGTGCTGGAGGGTATCGCCCTCCGGTTCGGCCTGTTCTACGGCCCCGGCGGCACCGACGCGCTGCTCCCCCTGCTGCGCAGGCGGCAACTGCCCCTGCCCGCCGACCGCGGCCGGGTGCTGCCGTGGGTGGAGCTCACCGACGCGGCCCGCGCGGTGGTCGCCGCCGTGGAACGCGGCCGGCCCGGGCAGGCGTACAACATCGCCGACCGCACCCCGCTCGGCTTCCGCGCCCACGCCGAGACCGTGGCCGTGACGTTCGGACTGCCGAAGCCGATGACCGTACCGCTGTGGCTGATGAAACCCATGTCGTACGCGCACACGGTGATGTCGTCGCGGCTGGTGGTGTCCTGCGCCAAGGCGGAACGGGAGCTGGGCTGGGCGCCGCTGTACCCGTCCAGCCGTGCGGGGCTCGCCGCGATGCGGTCGGCGGGCCGCTGATCCCGGTCGACACACGGCTCCGGCGTGCCGGGCGCGGGCCGCGGCACGCCGGGGTGCCGCTCTCAGCGGCGTGCCTTCGAGCGGTCCAGTGCGGCGACGCCGAGTGCGGCGAGGCCGATCTGGATGAGCCACTCGACCCAGTCGACGCCCTTGGTGTCGGCGACGTCGAACGCGGCGGCGATCGCGGAGCCGACCAACGCGGCGAGGATGCCGACGAGGATCGTCCACAGGATTCCGATCCGCTGACGGCCCGGGACCACGAGCCGGCCCAGGACGCCGATGACGATGCCGATCACGATGGCACTGATGATGCCGTCGATCTCCATCTCCGCCCCTTTTCTTCCGGTCCCCCGCTGAAGTGCTTGTGCCCCCCGACGGCCGGGACACTCCGGGTGCGGACATGAAGAGGCCGGTCCGGGGCGCGGACCGGCCTTCGGATTCCCTTCCGGTGGGTCTAGGGCCTCGTGGAGGCCTTCGCCGCGGTGCCGGCGCACGCCAGACCCAGGATCAGGGCCAAGGCGCCGATGATGATGTTGTTCCACACGACGCCGGCGTCCGGGCTGTCGCCGACGACCCACGGCGAGATGATCATCCACACCCCGAGTGCGCACATGGCCCAGCTCAGGCCGTACATACGCTCCGGAGCGCGAGTGAACCCGAGCGCCAGCAGACCGATCGCGATACCCATGATCAGGTTGTGTGTCACGAGCGGCGGCTGGCTGGTCGTGTAGTGGACTATCCACGGGGAGGCCGCGCAGTACAGACCGAGCAGGAACACCGGTCCGTCCACGAGCGCCACATCGCGACCGCCGAGCACACGGGCGTACCGATCCCGCATCTCGGATGCATCAGGGTGGCTGGTTATGTCACCTCTGGCGGGCGAGACGTTGGCCATGACTCGTCTCCTTCGTCTTGCAGGGCGACCGCGTCTGGTGGGGTGTGCGGTAAGCGCCGCGTAAGCACATTCTGCGCTTATTTTTCCTTTATGTGTAGAGGTTGGTGGAGGTGTGAACTTCTACTGGGCGGTACATGTCCGGGGGGATCGGGGGCAAGCGGATGTGTACGACAGTGACCGATCGACGTCGCCGGCGGGCGGCGCGGGACAGGGAGGGCAGCGGACGTGTCTGCGGCCATCGGCGCGAAGGTGTTGGAGCGGTTCCCGGCGGGAGCTCCGCGCGGATCATGGCCGGCGGAGGAGTACGCGGCACGCCGCCGGGCCGAGGGGGAACCGGCCACCGTCGTGATGGACCTGGAGTCGGACGCCTTCCTCGTGGTGGTTCCGTCGGACGAGGACTGAACGGCATCGAAGTCCGAAATCCCTGAAATCCCTGAATCCACAGTCCCGAACCCGCGGTCCGAAATCCACAGTCCCGGAATCCACGGTCCGGGATACGAGATGAGCCGCGGTTTCCTTGACGGCCGTCGTCTCCCGCTGCCACGATCCATGGCATGACCATGCGACTGGACCTCACGCGGCGACGCCACGTCGACCTCGCACGCGTCTCCAGCGCTTCCTGTCGCGCCGCAGCCTGAGTCTCCCGGCTCGCCGCTTCTCCCCACCGCCGTATTCGCCGCCGGCCGAACATCTTCGCGCCGACGGTACGTCATGCGCGGTGCATTCCCCTCACGCCTGAATTCGGCGCTCAGCCACGCCCGTTGAACGCGGCGTCCCCGAATCCGGCCTGCCACGCGCGTTCGCGCCCTCTCCCGGAAAGAGACCCCATGGCCACCGTCCTCTCCGTCTCCGGCAGCCCCTCCGCCTCCTCCCGCACCAGCCGACTGCTGCGCCACCTGGACGAGCGGCTGACCGCACAGGGCCATGACGTGATCCCGCTCGACGTCCGCACCATTCCCGCCGAGGCCCTGCTCGGCGCGGACTTCCGGCACCCCGCGATCGTCGAGGCCACCGACCTGTTCGCACGAGCCGACGGCGTCGTCGTCGGCACGCCCGTCTACAAGGCGTCCTACTCCGGTGTCCTCAAGGCACTGCTGGATCTGCTCCCGCAGTACGCACTCACCGGCAAGACCGTGCTGCCGCTCGCCACCGGCGGCAGCATCGCCCATGTCCTGGCCATCGACTACGCCCTGCGTCCGGTGCTGACCTCCATGGGTGCGGCGCACATCGTGCAGGGCTGGTTCACCCTCGACAAGGACATCACCGTGCACGACGACGGGTCCCTGGCCGTCGCACCGGGCGCCAACGAGGCGCTCACCCAGGTGGTCGACCAGTTCTCCACGGCGCTCGGCCGCACCCCGTTGCTGGCCGTGGCGGGCTGACACCCACTCACCGCCGCGCCGCCGGACGTTCCACCTCGATCGGAGACTTCCCGTGTCCCTCACCTTCCACTGGTTCCTGCCCACCAACGGCGACAGCCGCCATGTCGTCGGGGGCGGCCAAGGCACTCCCGCCACGGCGTCCGGGCGCGACCGGCCGCCGACGGTCGCCTACCTGAGCCAGATCGCCCGCGCCGCCGAGGAGGTGGGCTTCGCCGGTGCCCTCACCCCCACCGGCACCTGGTGCGAGGACGCGTGGCTCACCACCGCGATGGTCAGCCAGAACACCGAACGCCTGAAGTTCCTCGTCGCCTTCCGGCCCGGGCTGATCTCGCCCACCCTCGCCGCGCAGATGGCGTCCACGTTCCAGCGGCAGACCGGAGGACGGCTGCTGCTCAACGTCGTCACCGGCGGCGACAACCGGGAACAGCGGGCCTTCGGCGACTTCCTCGACAAGGACAGCCGGTATCGCCGGACCGGTGAATTCCTGCACACCGTGAGGGAGTTGTGGCAGGGCCGTACCGTCGACCTGCACGGTGAGCACCTCCGCGTGCAGGACGCGAAGCTCGCCCGTGTGCCCGACCCCGTTCCCCAGGTGTACTTCGGCGGCTCCTCGCCCATCGCCGGTGAGATCGCCGCCCGGCACGCCGATGTCTATCTCACCTGGGGCGAACCGCCCGCCCAGGTCGCCGGGAAGCTCGACCGGCTCCGGTCGCTGGCCGCCGCCGAGGGGCGCACCCTCCGCTTCGGCATCCGGCTGCACGTCATCACCCGCGACACCGCCGAGCAGGCCTGGGCCGAGGCGAACCGGCTGCTGGACGGCTTCGACCCGGAGACCGTGGCGTCGGTGCAGGCCGGGCTCGCCCGCAGCGAGTCCGAGGGGCAGCGGCGGATGCTCGCCCTGCACGGCGGCCGGCGCGACCGTCTGGAGATCCACCCCAACCTGTGGGCCGGCATCGGCCTGGTGCGCGGCGGCGCGGGCACCGCCCTGGTCGGCAGCCACGAGGAGGTCGCCGAACGGATCAAGGAGTACCACGCCCTCGGCATCGACGAGTTCATCCTCTCCGGTTATCCGCACCTGGAGGAGGCGTACTGGTTCGGCGAGGGCGTGCTGCCGAGGCTCGCCGCGCAAGGGCTGTGGCGGCATCCCGCGGACAACGAGGCCGTGCCCGCCGCACCCGCCACGCCGGCTGTGCTCGCGCCCTTCGCGAGCTAGGCCCCGTCGGCTCCCGCCCCAACGATCAACCCTGGGACCGGCGTTGGGCGTCATCCGCACCGAGGGGCAGCCCAGCCCCTCGGTGAACGGGAGGCACACACCATGAAGCAGCGGGCTTCACGCACCGTCTCATTCGCCCTGGCCGTGGCGTTATCCGCCGGAACGGCGGCTCTCGCCCCGTCCGCACACGCGGCACAGCCGACGCGCGACCACGAGGCGACCCGGACCGCATTGCGTGATCTCGTGGAGAAGGGCGGCCTGCCCGGAGCGGTTGCCAAGGTCCAGGACGGCAAGGGAGGTTGGTTCGCGGCGGCCGGCCACGCCGACACCGCAACGGGCCGTGAGCGTTCCCCCGGCGACCACTTCCGCGGGGCCAGCATCACCAAGACCTTCGTCGCGACCGTCCTGCTCCAGCTGGAGGCGGAAGGCCGACTGAGCCTCGACGACACCGTCGAGCGATGGCTGCCTGGCCTGGTGCAGGGCAACGGCTACGACGGCGACCAGATCACTCTGCGCCGGCTCCTCGACCACACCAGCGGCATCGCCAACTACACCGACGACCCCGCGTTCGTCCACGACGCCGCCGGTCCCGGCTTTCCGGAGCACCGGTACGACACGTACACGCCCGAGGAACTCGTGGCGATCGCACTGAAGCACCCGCCGCTGCCCGACCCGGAGACGAAGCCGGTGTACTCGAACACCAACTTCGTCATCGCCGGGATGGTCGTCGAGAAGGTGACGGGCCGCTCCTACGCGCAGGAGATCACCCGCCGCATCATCCGGCCGCTGAAGCTGCGCGGCACGTCGTTCCCCGGCACGTCACCCCACATGCCGAAGCCCCACCCCGTCGGCTACTCCCGGCTGCACCAGGAGGCCCCGGACGCCCCGGTCCACGACGCCACCGAACAGAACATGACCTGGCTGGGCGCGGCCGGTGACGTCATCTCCACCAGCGGCGACCTCAATCGCTTCCAACGGGCTCTGATCAGGGGCGATTTGCTGCCCCGGAAGCAGATGGAGAAGATGCTCGACGAGGTGCCGGCGGGGGGCGGGCTCGGGTACGGACTCGGAGTCGAGTTCGCGCAGCTGTCCTGCGGCGTGAAGGTCGTGGGCAAGAGCGGCCGGACGAACGGCTCCCTGTCCGCGATGTTCGGCACGCAGGACGGGAAGCACCAGCTGACGTTCAACATCAACGGTGACTGGCTCCCGGACCCGTCGCTCTACATCGACGTCATCGAAGCGGAGTTCTGCGGCAGGGCCCCGTCCCGCACGGAAAAGCCGTCCGCGCTGCCCGGCCTCGGCTAGCCGGACGCCAGTGCGCCGAGGTGCGTCCGGCGTGCCTCGGCCGTCTGGGCCTGCACCAGCAGGAACATCCCCTCGCGTGCCAGCCGCTGAGCCCGGCTGTCCAGGGTCATGGACCGGCCGCCCCCGGCCACGATCGCCGCGGTCGTGGCCGCCCGCAGCACGTCGTACGCCCGTGTCTTCAGCGCCAGCCGTTCCGGGACGCACTCGTGCGGGACGGGGTGGTCGGCCAGTGCATAGGCCTCTTGCCGGACCTCGTCGAGCCGGGCCCGCAGCGCCCGGGCCGGCTCCCGGCCGTCCGGGGCGTCCGCCACCAGGTCCAGGGCCGCGCTCGCCACCCCGAACACGGCCGGACTGGTGTTGGCGGCCCTGGGCAGGTCGACCAGGGCGAACCGCTCCTGTGAGATACGCAGCACAACGGCGTCCTCCGGCACCCACAGGCCGTCCAGCTCCAGGGAGACCGTACGGGCCGCGGTGAGGGCCGCGAGCCGCATCGGCGCCGACGGACGCATCCCCGGCTGTTCGCGGGCCTCGGCGACGACGAACACCACTTCGGCCGTGTCCGTCACACCCGCCAGCAGCATCACGTCGTTCAGACCCCAGCCCGTGTACCAGGGCACCGTGCCCTCGAAGCGCCAGCCGCCCCGCTCGGGAATCGCCCGCACGGGCACGCGGGGGAAGGCACGGACGTGCGCGAACGCGATGCCGGCCAGCGACTCGCCGGTCGCCAGCGGGCGCAGCAGCCTCTCCCGGACCGGAGAGTCGTATGTGGCGAGCAGCTTCACCGGTGTGTGGTGCTGTGTCTGCACGAACCATGTGGAGCAGCACGCCCCGGCCAGGATCTCCGCGATCTCCCGCGCCACGGCGACGGGCGCGTCCGCCCCGCCGTACTCCTTCGGCGCGCCCAGCCCGGGCAGCCCCGACCGCCTCACCGCCTCGATGTGGCTCGCCGGCACCCCCTCCTGGTCGACGCGCTCGGCGTGCGGGAGGAGGAGATCGCGCGCGAGTCGCTGTGCGCGGGTGACGAGGGGGTGGGGCGGAGAGGCGAGGGGCGTGGAGCTCATGGGACTGATTCTCGCGGTCGGGCGGCCCAGGGGTGCCACCTCCGGGGTGTGTCGTTCGCCCCAGCACGTCAGGGATGGGCGCCGCGCAGATCCAGTTCCGTCAGCACATCGAAGTCGAGCCCGTCGGCGCGGGCCAGGTAGATGCGCTGGCGCACATGGCTGTCCCGCAGGTGCAGCAGTCCGCGCGGCCCCTCGTACGACACCGCGCCCGCCGCGGCCCCGATCGCCGAGACGTCAAGCGTCCCGGCCCGCCTCAGCAGCGCGGACAGCAACAGCACGCCCTCGTAGCAGGACTCGCCGAGGCTGCCCAGGGCGGGTGCCTCGACGCCGTAGCGGGCCGCGTACTGCCCGTGGAAGTCGAGGGTGTCCCGGTTGGCCAGCGAGGCGAAGAACCCGGCCGTGCTGTACAGGTCCTCGGTGGCCGCCGGGCCGCTCGCCACCAGCATGTTCTCGTCCATCAGCGTGCTCAGCCGCAGACAGCGCGCGTGCAGGCCGTGCGCCGCGAACGCCCGGTTGAAGCGCACCGCGTCGCTGCCGACGAGCAGCATCAGCACCCCGTCGGCGTCCGAGCGCTCGATGCCGCGCAGCACCGGTTCGAAGTCGTGGGTGCCGAGCGGGAGATAGACCTCGTCGGCGACGGTCCCGCCGGAGGCGTGCGCGTACCCGCGGGCCGCCCGTGCCGTCCGCCGCGGCCACACGTAGTCGTTGCCGACGACGAACCACCGCCGCACCCCGCGCTCGTGCGCCAGCAGGTCCATCGCGGGCCGCAGTTGGTCCCGCGGCGTCTCGCTCGTCAGGAACACCCCGGCCGTGTCCTCACCGCCCTCGTACAGCGCCGTGTACACGTACGGGACCCGGTGCGCGATCCGCGGCGCCAGCGCCCGGCGCACCGAGGAGATGTGCCAGCCCGTGACGCCCTGCACGACACCCAGGTCCACCAGCGCCTCGACATGGCCGGCGACCTCGCGGGGCGCGCCCGAGCCGTCGACCGGCACCAGCCGGAGCTCCCTGCCGAGCACGCCGCCGTCCCGGTTGACCTCCTCGGCCGCCAGCCGCGCGCACAGCTCACAGGTGGGTCCGAAGATCCCGGCCGGCCCCTGCATGGGGAAGACGAGCGCCACGCCGAGGACGGAGTCGTCGGCCGTGAACCACTCGGGCGCGGGGAGATCGTGCCGGACCATGGCGTCATGATTCCGGCTGCGCCGGACGAACTCCAGTGCGTCTCCTAGGATGGACGCACCTCTGGTCGAACTAGGAGCAGGATGCCCACCCCAACCCCGCGCCGGCCCGACGACCTCGTGCAACTGCTGACGCGGGCCGAGCGGCTGGCGGCGCGGCGGTTGCAGGCCGTGCTGGAGAAGGAGGGCTGCTCGCTCGACGCGTGGCGGGTGCTGGCGCTGCTGTCCGACGGCGAGGGGCACCACATGACGGCGATCGCGGAGGCCGCCTTTCTGCCGCCTCCGACGCTGACCAAGCTGGTCGACCAACTCGTCGACCAGAACCTCGTGCACCGCCGGGTTGACCCGTTCGATCGCCGTCGCGTCCTCGCCCACCTCACTCCTCGCGGCCGGGAGTACTGGCAGCGGCTCGACCGCGCGGTGCGCGCCGGCTGGCAGCCGCTCGGCGAGGGCGAGGACGAACTGCTGCGGTCCCTGCTGGACCGGCTGGCCGCGACGCTGGCGGAGTCGGCACGCGTGTGAGCGTCCGGGGCGTATGCAGGCCCCCGCGGACACCTTCGAGCCGCCGAGCGGCGCCCCTGCGCACGATGACTGGTCTACACCCTTGACTGGTACAGACCAACGCGGTTGAGTGTGCCTCCGACACCCCCCACCACGGCCGCGCCAGGGCTGTGCTTCACCCTGCCCTGCCGTGTGCGGCCGTGCCCCGCAAAGGAGTTGATCCCGTGTCGAGACGCCGTGTCTCCGCCGTCCTGGCCGCCCTCGCCCTCGCGGGCACCGCGCCGGTACTCCTGCCGGCCACCAGCGCCTCCGCCGCCGCGTGCTCCAGCTATCCCAACTGGGTGGCGGGCAAGCCGTACGCCGCCGGCGACATCGTCCGCTACACCGACGGCAAGGCGTACAGAGCCGAGCACGCCAACCCGGGCTACGACCCGACCATCAGCACCTGGTACTGGGAGCCCTACGCCTGCGACAGCGGTCCGGGCACGCCCGACGCGCGCTTCGTCGTGAGCGAGGCGCAGTTCAACCAGATGTTCCCGAACCGGAACCCCTTCTACACCTACAGCGGGCTGACGGCGGCCCTGAGCGCCTACCCCGGCTTCGCCAACACCGGCAGCGACACGGTGAAGAAGCAGGAGGCCGCCGCCTTCCTCGCCAACGTCAGCCACGAGACCGGCGGCCTGGTGCACGTGGTGGAGCAGAACACCGCCAACTACCCGCACTACTGCGACTGGAGCCGCCCCTACGGCTGCCCGGCCGGCCAGGCCGCCTACTACGGGCGTGGCCCGATCCAGCTGAGCTGGAACTTCAACTACAAGGCCGCGGGCGACGCGCTCGGCATCGACCTGCTCAACAACCCGTGGCTGGTGCAGAACGACGCGGCCGTCGCCTGGAAGACCGCCCTGTGGTACTGGAACACCCAGACCGGCCCCGGCACCATGACCCCGCACAACGCCATGGTGAACGGCGCCGGCTTCGGCCAGACGATCCGCAGCATCAACGGCTCCCTGGAGTGCGACGGCAAGAACCCGGCGCAGGTGCAGAGCCGCGTGACCAACTACCAGCGGTTCACGCAGATCCTCGGGACGTCACCGGGCGGCAATCTCTACTGCTGACGGCGGGCCGTGTGTGAGACTCCGTCGATGACCTCACAGACGATCACAGCGGACGCCTCGGGCACCTGGAAACTCGGCGACCTGCCCGTCCACCGCATCGGCTTCGGCGCGATGCGGCTGACGGGCAGTGCCGCCTTCCACCTCGGCACTCCGAGTGACCGCGACCGGTCGATCGCCGTCCTGCGCAACGCGATCGACCTCGGCGTCAACCACATCGACACGGCCGCCTTCTACTTCTCGTCGCTGCGCTCCGCCAACGAGCTCATCAACAGCGCGCTGGCGCCGTATCCCGACGACCTGGTCATCGTCACCAAAGTGGGCCCTCACCGGACCTACGACGGGGAGTGGGGCACCTCGGCCCGCCCCGAGGACCTGCGCGGGCACGTCGAGGAGAACCTGCGCCAGCTCGGCCGCGACCACCTCGACGTGGTCAATCTGCGCCGGATGCCGAAGTACGACTCGATCGCCGAGCACTTCGGCGCCCTCGCGGAACTGCGCGAGGCAGGTCTGATCCGGCACCTCGGCATCTCCAACGTCACGCCGCGCCACCTCGCCGAGGCACAGGCCATCGCCCCCGTGGTCTGCGTGCAGAACCGGTACGCCCTCGACCGTCCCGACCCCGCCACCGACGAACTGCTGGAGATCTGCGGCGAACAGGGCGTCGCCTTCGTGCCGTTCTACGCGGTCGCCGGCGAGGGCGGCGAGCGTGGCGCCGCCACCCCACACGACGAGGAACTACGAGCCGTGGCCCGCGCCCACGGCGCGAGCCCCGCGCAGATCCGCATCGCCTGGACCCTGCACCAAGGCGCACATGTGCTCGCCATCCCCGGCACGGGCAACCCCGACCACCTCGTGGAAAATGTGGCGGCCGGCGCGATCCGTCTCACGGACGGGGAACTGGACCGGCTGAACTCGCTGCGCCCAGCGGCTGGTTGACCGGTCAGACCACCCATGCCCCGTCCCGCATGAGATGCCGGCGCGGCAGCTCGTGCACCTCGCACCAGGCTTGCACCGCGCGCGGCCGCACCCGGAAGAACGCGTACGACGCATGGTCCTCGCGAGGATCCCAGCCGGTCTTCGCGCGGAACGCCTCGGCCGCCGCCGGCGGCACCTCGGGGATCGTGAAGGTCTCCGCCTCACCGTCGACGAGCACGACGTCCCGGGTGTCCCCGAAGGCCAGCCGGGCCCGCCGGCCGTCCCGCAGATTGCGGCCCGTGGGATTGGTCAGCCGTGTGCACAGCCACACGGCCTCGTCGTGCCACACGAACCAGAGTGGCACCAGACACGGCACGCCTTCGGTGTCCGCCGTGGCGACCCAGATGTCGATCTCCCGCTCCATACGGTTCAGGAGGTCGGCCTTGCGCTGCTCGGGGGTGCGGGGCGGTTCGGTGATCTTCATGGCCGGGACGCTAGTGGGTGGCCGGGCATACCGCCTCGGGCCGGCGGCGTAGGCCGAGACCTAGGTCCTCGGGAGGTCGAGGTACTGCGCCCGTCCCTCTCCGAGCGACCAGTCGGCCGGTCCGTTCTCCGTCAGGACGACGAACACGTTCCTCGGTTCCGTCCCCGCGTAGGCATGCGCGAGCTCGGCGATCCTCCCGTACAGCGCCTGCTTCCGCGCGGGCGGGCGACCCGAGCGCAGCGTGATCGCGACGTAGACGATGCCGTCGTCGCGGTGCACTCCGAGGTAGTCGTCGTACCGGAGGGTGCTGCTCGCGCCGTCGTGGTCCACCAGGACCTGGAAGCGGTCGTCGGGTGGAATGTCGATCGTTTCGACGAGGGCGTCGTGAACGGCGCGACCGAGTGCGGCGAGTCGCTCGGGGCCGGCCCGGAGCGTGTCTATGCGGACGAAGGGCACGGAGGTCTCCTCGGAGCCGTAGGGGCGTTGCCTTGATCGTACATACTAGTAGGTACAGAGTTTGCACGGCTGTTTTGCATCCCATGGGTGTTACGTATAACCTCTCTCGTCAACCACGCGCTCCGAGAGGCTCTGATGCGACGTATCGCCCTGGTCACCCTCGTCGTCGACGACTACGACGAGGCGATCCGCTTCTACACCGAGGCTCTCGGATTCCGGATCGCCGAGGACGCTCCCCGGCCCGACGGGTCGCGCTGGGTCGTCGTCGAACCCGGGAGTCCCGGAACGGGCGGCGGTCTGCTGCTCGCCCGTGCCGAAGGGGCGGCGCAGGCCGGCCGGGTCGGGGATCAGACCGGCGGGCGGGTCGGGTTCTTTCTGCACACCGACGACTTCGCCCGGGACCACGCCCGCATGGCCGCCGCGGGCGTCACGTTCCTGGAGGAGCCGCGGCACGAGCCGTACGGAACCGTCGCCGTCTTCCAGGACCTGTACGGCAACCGCTGGGACCTGCTCCAGCCCGCCGGCTGACCCTGTCCCCACCCCTGTGAACCACTCGCTCAAGGAAAGACTCGCCATGACTGCTACGCGCGTAGACGCCGATGTGATCCGTCGCCTCCCCAAGGCCGTGCTGCACGACCACCTCGACGGCGGCCTGCGCCCCGCGACCGTGGTGGAGCTCGCGGACGCGGTCGGCCACACCCTGCCCACCACCGACCCCGCCGGACTCGCCGCCTGGTACTACGAGGCCGCCAACTCCGGCGACCTGGTGCGCTACATAGCCACCTTCGAGCACACCCTGGCCGTCATGCAGACCCGCGAGGGCCTGCTGCGCACGGCCGAGGAGTACGTGCTCGACCTCGCCGCGGACGGTGTCGTCTACGGTGAGGTGCGCTACGCCCCGGAGCTGATGGTCCGGGGCGGGCTGACCCTGCCCGAGGTCGTCGAGACCGTGCAGGAGGGACTCGCGGCCGGTATGGCGAAGGCGGCGGCCGCCGGGACGCCCGTGCGGGTCGGGACGCTGCTGTGCGGGATGCGGATGTTCGACCGGAGCCGGGAGATCGCCGATCTGGTCGTGGCGTTCCGGGACGCCGGTGTCGTCGGCTTCGACATCGCCGGCGCCGAGGACGGCTTCCCGCCCGCCGACCACCTCGCTGCCTTCGAGCACCTGCGCCGCGAGAACGTGCCGTTCACCATCCACGCCGGGGAGGCGCACGGCCTGCCCAGCATCCACCAGGCCCTTCAGGTGTGCGGCGCCCAGCGCATCGGACACGGCGTGCGCATCACCGACGACATCCCCGACCTCGCGTCGGGCAAGCTCGGCCGTCTCGCGGGCTGGGTGCGCGACCGGCGTGTCGCCCTGGAGATGTGCCCGACCTCCAACCTCCAGACCGGCGCCGCGACCTCCATCGCCGAGCACCCGATCACCGCGCTGAAGGACCTCGGCTTCCGCGTCACCCTGAACACCGACAACCGGCTCGTGTCGGGTACCACGATGACCCGCGAGATGTCCCTGCTGGTCGAGCAGGCGGGCTGGACCGTCGAGGACCTGCGCACGGTCACGGTGAACGCCCTGAAGAGCGCGTTCCTCCCGTTCGACGAGCGGAACGCGCTGATCCGGGACGTGGTCCTGCCCGGCTACGAGGCCGCGCTCTGAAGGAGCCCCCGCAGGTAGGCGGCCTGTCCGATGTGCTGGAGATCGTCGGACAGGACGCTGACCAGCCGGACGCCCAGGGTGACCGGCGGGTCCCAGCGCTCGTCGACGACGCGCTCCAGGTCCTTGGCCGCCAGACCGCGCAGGGCTTCGAGGGTCTGGTCGTGCACGGCGTCGTAGTAGCCGGTCAGCATCTCGCCCGAGTCGACCCGGACCTTGGCGACCTTGGCGGGACTGTGGCCGTAGCCCGTGTCGTGCCGGGGCAGACCGAGGCCGAAGCGCTTCTCCCAGTCCTGGGACAGCCACACCTGGTCGAGGTCGAACGCGTCGGCGACGTGGTCGTCCTGGACGCGGGTGAGGTGCCAGACCAGCCAGGCGATGGAGTTGGTGTCGGGGGAGGGGCGGGCGCTCAGTTCGTCGGGCGCGAGGCCCTCGACGGTGGCGTGGACTTCTTCCCGGATGCGGTTGTAGCCGTCGATGAGGATGTCCTTCGCATGCATGCCTCCACCATCGCGCATCGCCGCGCCCCGTGCGCCCCGGTTCACACGCCGGTGGCATCCGGTGTTGCGCCGGTGGCCCACGCTTGCGCGCCTGTGGTCTCCCGTGGTGCGCGCCCGCCGTGTCTCGTGACGCGCTCGCCGTGTCCTGTGGCGGGCTCGCTGTATCCCTTGATCCCTTGATGCGCTCGCCGTGTCGCGTGGCGCGCCCACCGTCTCCGGTGTCGCGCCTGTGGTCTGCGCTTGCGCGCTCGTGATCTCCGGTGCGGCGGCCTGTGGTCTGCGCCTTACGCGCCCATGGTCTCCGGTGTCGCGCCTGTGGCCCCGGGCGACCCGCCCCTGGCCCCCAGCGATGTGCCCGTGCTCCCCGTCGATGTGCCCGTGGCCTCCAGCAGCGCCATCAGCGCCCGGGCCGCCGGGCTCGTGGCCTGCCGGGGCGGCAGCAGGGCCACCGTCTCGTAGACCGCCTCGCCCGTTCCCTTCACGGGCAGCGCGGTCAGGGAGGCGCGTTTGTGCGCGAAGTGCCGCGGCACGACGGCGACGCCGAGGTTCTCGTCGACCAGGTCGAGCAGGGTGTGCACGTCGTTCACCTCCAGGGCCACGGTCCGCCGTACGCCCGCGGCGGCGAACACCGTGTCGGTGGTCCGGCGCGGACCCCAGTCCGGGTGGAAGTCGACGAACACCTCCCCGCCCAGTTCCTCCGGCGTGACGGCCGCACCGGCGGCGGCGAGCCGGTGGCTGGAATGGCACAGCAGCGTCATCGGCTCGCTGCTCAACGGCACCGACCGCAGCTGGTCGCTGTCCGCCTGCGTCCGGACGGCGAACGCCAGGTCGAGCCGCCCGGCCGCGACCTCCTCCGCGAGCGCGCCCGACCCCGCCTGCCGCAGACAGATCTCCACGTCCGGATGCTGGTGCCGGAAGGTGGCGAGCAGCCCCGCGACATGCACCCCGGCGATGCACTGCTCACTGCCGAGCGCGAGCATGCCGCGCAGGACGCCCTGCACCGCCGCCACCGCCTCGTGGGCCGCGCGCACCTGCGCCAGGATCCGCTCCGCCTCGCCGAGCAGCGCCCGCCCGGCCGGGGTGAGCGTCACCCGGCGGGTCGTGCGCACGAACAGCGGCGTCTGCAGCTCCCGCTCCAGCGCCCGGATCGAGGCCGACAGGCCGGACTGGGACACCAGGAGCCGCTCCGCCGCCCGGGTGAAGTGCTGGTCCTCGGCGACCGCGACGAAGTGCTGCAAGTGGCGCAGTTCCATGACTGAGAAGCGTAGCCGCTGAATTCCATCGGATTCTTCTGTTGGACGCATGGGAGCAGGTCACGACAGAGTGGACACCGGTTTCTTCCCGACCGAGCCAACCCCTCTGGAGTCGCGTTGTACACCGCACACCCCGACCGCTACGCGGACATGCCCTACCGGCGCACCGGACGCAGCGGCCTGAAGCTCCCCGCGCTCTCGCTCGGCCTGTGGCACAACTTCGGCCCGGACCGGCCGGTCGAGACCCAGCGAGCCATCCTGCGCCGCGCCTTCGACCTCGGCGTCACCCACTTCGACCTCGCCAACAACTACGGCCCGCCGCCCGGTGCCGCCGAGTCCGCGCTGGGCGAGTTCCTGAAGTCGGACTTCGCCACCTACCGCGACGAGCTGGTCATCTCCACCAAGGCCGGCTATCTGATGTGGCCGGGGCCGTACGGCGAGTGGGGCTCGCGCAAGTACGTGCTGTCGTCCCTGGACCAGAGCCTTGCGCGGATGGGCCTGGACTATGTCGACATCTTCTACTCGCACCGCCCCGACCCGGAGACTCCGCTGGAGGAGACGATGGGCGCCCTGCACTCGGCGGTGCAGCAGGGCAAGGCGCTGTACGTCGGTATCTCCAACTACTCCGCGGAGCAGACCCGCGAGGCCGCCCGCATCCTGGGCGAGCTGGGCACCCCGCTCCTGATTCACCAGCCGCGCTACTCGATGCTGGACCGCCGCCCCGAGGACGAGGGCCTGCTGGACGCCCTCGACGAGCTCCAGGTCGGCTCCATCGTCTTCTCCCCGCTGGAGCAGGGCCTGCTCTCCGCCCGCTACCTCGACGGCATCCCGGAGGGCTCCCGGGCCGCGAGCGACAGCCCGTTCCTGAACTCCGACGCGGTCACCGAGGAGCTGGTGGGCCGGCTGCGCGACCTGAACGACATCGCCAAGTCGCGCGGACAGACGCTGGCCCAGATGGCGCTGGCCTGGGTGCTGCGCGGCGGCCGGGTGACCTCCGCGCTGGTCGGCGCGAGCAGCCCGCAGCAGCTGGAGGACAGCGTCGGAGCCATCGCCAACCTGGACTTCGACGCGGACGAGCTGGCCCGCATCGACGCGGTCGTCAAGCAGTAACCGGGTCTGCTCGACCGGGGGCGGCCGCCCCCGGTCGAGCGGATCAGGAACCGATCCGCTCCTCCAGGCGCACCGTCACCGTGTCGCCCTCCTCCTTGCCGATGGACTTGCGGACGTCGGCCTTCACGGGCAGCTTGTGCGTGCCGTCGCCCAGTGCCATGAACGAGCTGCGGAACGGGTGCCCGTCGATCGTCCCGCGGACCTTGACCAGGCCGCGGGTACCGAAGAACTCGGCCGACCCTGGCCAGACCAGGTAGGTCCAGCCGCCCTCGGCGGGGCTCTTGCGCAGGACCGCGGTGAATTCCGTGTCCAGTTTTCCGGTCGTGGCCATGATGTCCTCCGATGTTCGGCGGCCTCTCACCCACACAGACCGCCGGACACCGGAGAACTCATCGCCGGAGCCGGTCTCACGCCCCGGCGGGCACCCGGTCGAGGAATCCGAGGACGGCCCTGATCCGGCCCTGCCCGTCCAGCGTGATCACATCCGACCCGGCCACCGGCGCCGAGCCGTCGGTCTCGCTGACCAGCTCCCACGAGAAGCGCGCGATGTGGTGGTGCCCGTCGACGGCGCCGGCGAGCCGGAACTCCAGCCCCGGGAACTGCTCGCGGGCCGCGGCGATCAACGCGGCGATCTGCTCGTGGCCGTGGACGTCGGCCAGAGGGTCGGTGTAGCCGCCGTCCTCGGTCCACGCGGCGGCGACCGCCTTCGCCCGGGCCGCCGGGTCCTCGGCGTTCCAGGCCTCGAAGTAGCGGGCGACGGCGTCCCCGTAACGGTGGGCGGGTGCGGACATGGGCGATCAGCCTCCGAAAGGTCGTGTGTGCTGGTCAGACCCCGGATCACCGCTCGCGGCGAACCGGCACGGACCACCCTGCCCGCGTCCGGCGGGACCGTCGATTACCTCCGGAGTCATCACCCCCTGGCGACCGCCCGCAGCGTTTCGGCCAACTCGGGGTGTGAATATGCCAGGAGACTGGCCGGAAAGACATGGTGACAGTGTTTCAGTAGTGAACATACTGACCAGCGAGAGCGCTTTCACATCCAGCGACGGCGCCCTCACGCACAGCACGCGAGCCGCAGGACAGGCAAGGCCGGGCAGGCAGGCAGGCGGGCAGGGCAACGGGGGAGGGTCACGTGCACGACGAGTTTCTGTGCCATGTCACGGCCTACGGAGTCTGCGACGGCCGCCGCATCGGGGTCCCGCTGGGCACCTACCGGGCGCCGACCCTCGCCCTCGCCCTGTGGTGGCTGCGCGACCGCGCCTCCTGGATCGCCCAGCGCCTCGACCCCCAGCCCGACGCCGAGCACTTACCGCCGGGTGCGCTCGTGCCGGTCGCCGAGACCGTGCCCGACGTGCCCACCCTGCTGCGCGCCTGGTGCGCCGACCCCGGTCAGCAGGAGAGGGTCGCCGAGGAGTTGGCGGCCGGACGGCTGGTACGCATCGCCACCAGCGACGACACCACCGAGTACGAACTGCTCGCCGAGTCCGTGGACGCCCTGCGGATGCAGCGTGCGGCTCCCTCCCTGGGCGTACCCGTGGCCTGAGCGGCTCGCCGAGTCATACATCAGGCAAATCGGTAGAATCTTGGTCATGGCGCAGTCGTCGGTGACACCAGAACTCGTCCTGGAGACCGAGACGGGCTCGACAGTGATGATTCCGGGGCGCGATTACCACGTCGGGCGCGACCCGTTGAGCGACATCGTCATCGACGACGACCGGGTCTCCTGGCACCACGCGGTACTGAGACCCGACGACGGGCACTGGACCATCGAGGACGAGAACAGCACCAACGGCACCTACGCCGACGGCCGCCGCATCCACGACTGGGACGTCGGACCCGGCAGCGTCATCCGCCTCGGCGATCCGGCCGACGGACCGCGCGTGGTCCTGACGGGCCGCCCCCCTCCGGCCCCGGAACGCCCCTCCGCCGTCTCGATGCCGGCCATGACGGGCACCTACCGGCGGCCCACGACCGTACGGCCGCTGCCTTCCCGCACCGTCCGCATCGGCCGCGCCGCCGACAACGACCTGGTCATCGACGACCTGGTGGTCTCCCGCCGGCACGCCGAACTGCGCGCCCTGCCCGACGGGACGTACGAGATCACCGACCTCGGCAGCCACAACGGCACGTACCTCAACGGCAGCCGCGTCACCAGCGCCCCGGTCGGCCAGGGCGACATCGTCGGCATCGGCCACTCGGCGTTCTGCCTCGTCGGCGACCAGCTCCAGGAGTACGTCGACACCGGTGAGATCTCCCTCGACGTGCAGGACCTCGCGGTCACCGTCGACCGGGGCCGCAAGACGCTGCTCGACCACGTGTCGTTCCCGGTGGGGGAGAAGTGCCTGCTCGCCGTCGTCGGCCCGAGCGGCGCCGGGAAGTCCACGCTCCTCAACGCCCTCACCGGCCAGCGGCCCGCCGGCCACGGCACCGTCCTCTACGACGGCCGCGACCTCTACCGCGACTACGCCGAGCTGCGCCAGCGCATCGGCCTCGTCCCGCAGGACGACATCCTGCACGCCCAGCTGACCGTCCGCAAAGCCCTGTCCTACGCCGCCGAGCTGCGCTTCCCGCAGGACACCGCCAAGGCCGAACGACGCGCCCGGGTCGACGAGGTGATCCGCGAACTGGGCCTGGAACAGCGCGCCGGCCAGCCCGTGCACAGCCTGTCCGGGGGCCAGCGCAAGCGCGTCAGCGTGGCTCTGGAGCTGCTGACCAAGCCGTCGCTGCTGTTCCTCGACGAACCGACGTCCGGACTCGACCCCGGCATGGACCGCTCGGTGATGCACATGCTGCGCGGCCTCGCCGACGACGGCCGGACCGTCATCGTGGTCACCCACAGCGTGCTCAGCCTGGACGTGTGCGACCGGCTCCTCGTGCTCGCGCCCGGCGGGAAGATCGCCTACTACGGGCCTCCCGAGGACGCCCTGGCGTACTTCGGTTTCGAGCAGTGGCCGGAGGCCTTCGAGGCCTTCGACCGGGACGCGGACCGGGACTGGGCCGGTGACTACAGCGCCTCGCCCTTCCACGGCCGGTACGTCGCCGACGCCACCGCCCAGCCCCGGCAGCCCCGGTCCGGACCCGTCGTCATCACTCCGCCGCCCCGGCCGCGCAGCCGGGCCGCCCAGCTCGGCACGCTCGTACGGCGGTACGCGGCCGCCCTCAGCGCCGACCGTACGTTCCTGATCATCATGATCGCCCTGCCGTTCGTGATGGGCGTGATGGCGCGGGCCCTGGCGGGCGGCAAGCTGACGCAGGAGACGGCGATGAACGCCCTGCTCATCCTGTGTGTCGGCGCGGTGCTCACCGGGGCCGCCAACGCCGTGCGGGAACTCGTCAAGGAACGGGTGATCTACCAGCGGGAGCGGGCGGTGGGCCTGTCCAGATCGGCGTACCTGATGTCCAAGGTCGTCGTCCTGGGCGTCATCACCGTGCTCCAGGCGGTGGTGCTGACCCTGGTCGCCCTGCTCGGCGTGGACCTCAACGCGCCCGGTGGCGAAGGCGTCCTGATGCCGCCCCTGGTGGAGATCGCGGTCGCCGTCGCCCTGCTGGCGTTCACGGCGATGATGCTCGGCCTGTTCATCTCCGCGCTGGTGCGCAAGGAGGAGGTGACGATGCCGCTGCTCGTGCTGATCGCCATCGTCCAGGTCGTCTTCTGCGGTGCCCTGCTGAAGCTGGACGGTGTGCCCGGGCTCGAGCAACTGGGCTGGCTGGTGCCCGCGCGCTGGGCGCTCGCCGCGATGGCCGGCACCGTCGGGCTGGAGCGGATCGTGCCCGACGAGCTGACCAAGGATCCGCTCTTCGAGCACTCGGCGGGCACGTGGCTGCTCGACGTCGGGATGCTGCTCGTGCTGTCGGCGCTCTTCGGCTTCCTGGTGTCCCGGCTGCTGCGCCGCCACGAACCGGCCGTGATGCGGAAGTAGGCAGCGCCTGTGACGACTCCTGGATTCCGGCCCACGCACGTGGTCCCGCAGAACGGGATGCCCGCCTGGGAAGCCCCCGACCCGTCCCGGTCCACGGTGGACCTGGACCCCCTGCTGCCGGTGCAGCTGCTGGAGCGGCAGGGGGACTGGGGGCACGTGCTGTGCTTCAACGGCTGGTCGGCCTGGGTCGACGGCCGCCGCCTGGTCGCCGTACCGCAGGATCCGCCCGCCGCGGACGGGCCGCTCACCCGCAGCGCCGATCCGCGTCCGCTGCTGAGCCGGGCGCAGGAGGCCCTGGCGCGCTACCGGTCCGCGGTCGAGGACCTCGCGGCCGGTTCGGACCGGGAGTCCTTCCACGCCCGCACCCACGGGCTGCGGATCGGCGTCGTCGTCGACGGCGAGTCCGTGTGGCTCTACGACGCCGCGCACGGGCACTGGGTGTACGCCGACGGCACCCGGGCGACCACGTACGCGACGGACGAGACACCCCGGTCCGACCCGGAATCCCAGCCGGCCGAGCCCCCGGTCCCGACGCGCACGCCGACCCGGGTCGTACCGGCGGAGGCCATCGAGGAGGTACCCGGGGCGGAGCAGCCGGGCCGGCCGGTGCGGCCGACCCCGCCGACCGAGGCACCACCCACCCGGGTCGTACCACCGGAACCCCCTCGGGCCGCGCCTCGTGTGCCGCCGGAGCCGACTCGGGTGGTGTCGCCCGAGGCTGCCGAGTCCTCTCGGGCCGGGTCTGCCGACGCCGGCGAGCCGACGCGGTTCGTGCCTCCGGAGGCTCCCGAGCCCACCCGGGTGGTGTCACCACAAACGCCCGAGGCGCCGCCCACGCGGGTCGTGTCCCCCGAGGGGGACGGCGAGCCGGCCTCGGACGAGGAGGCCGCCGGTTCCGGCGAGGCGTCGCCCACGCGGGTCGTGGGGTCCGAGCCCACCCGGATCGTGTCGCCCGAGGGTGACGTCCGTTGACCCGCGAGACGAGTCTGTTCTCGGGGCGGCCCTCCGAGCTGGTCGGGCAGCAGATCGCCGGGTACCGGATCGAGCAGGAGATCGGGCGCGGCGGCATGGCCGTGGTCTACCGGGCCCGGGACCTGCGTCTGGAGCGCACCGTCGCGCTCAAGCTGCTCGCCCCGGAGCTCGCCCGCAACGACACCTTCCGGCGCCGCTTCACCCACGAGTCCCGGGCCGCCGCCGCGATCGACCACCCGCACATCGTGCCGGTCTTCGAGGCAGGCGAGACGGATGGCGTGCTGTACATCGCGATGCGGTTCGTCGCCGGCAGCGACCTGCGTCATCTCCTGGACCGGGAGGGCCCGTTGCCGCCCGCCACCGCCGTACGCGTCGCCGCCCAGGTCGCCTCCGCGCTCGACGCCGCCCACGACCACGGCCTGGTGCACCGGGACGTCAAGCCCGGCAACATCCTGGTCTCCCGCGGCACCGACAGCGACCACCCCGAGCACGTCTACCTCACCGACTTCGGCCTGACCAAGAAGTCGCTGTCGCTGACCGGCTTCACCACGGTCGGCCAGTTCGTCGGAACCCTCGACTACGTCGCGCCCGAGCAGATCTCCGGCAAACCCGTCGACGCCCGCTGTGACGTGTACGGCTTCGCCTGCGTCGTCTTCGAGGTCCTCGCCGGCCACCCGCCCTTCCTCCGGGACGACGACATGGCCCTGCTGTGGGCTCACCAGTACGACGACCCGCCGCCATTGACCGAGTCCCAGCCCGGCCTTCCACCCCAGGTGGACCCGGTGTTCGCCAAGGCCCTCGCCAAGAACCCCGACGAGCGCTACCCCTCCTGTCTCACCTTCGTCGCAGCCCTGCGCGCCGCGACGACCGGTGGCGGAGCCGGCGCCGGGCCCGCGCCAGCCCGGATGGGCCGGCCGCCGGGGGAGGAGGGGCCGAAGCCGCCGCCGCGCTGGGCGGAACCGGTCTTCGTGGAGCGGGCGTAGAGCACGGCTGCGGGGCAGCCGGTGTGCCCGGCGTCAGCCCGTCTGCTCGGCGCGCACCTCACCCCGCCGCCGCACGTGCCGCGCCGACAGCGCGCCGGCGAACCCGGTCAGCAGCCCCCACGGGACGGCCAGGCCCACGGCTCCCCACAGCCGGGGTCTGAGGAACAGCTCACCCGCGAGGCCGCCGCCCAGGTCGCCGATGCCGAGCACGGACAGGCCGTAGTGCGCGGAGACGCGCCCGACCAGGCAGATCATGAACACCGTGAGCGCGAGCGCCAACGCCATGTGCACCGCGTGCTGCCAGGCCCGTACCCGCGCCGGCGACCGGGCCGCCATCACGAACGCGGCGGCGAGCAGCAGCACCACGTCGACGACCAGCAGCCACCACACCCTGCCGTCGTGCTCGGCGAGTGTCCGCAGGTTCAGCTCGGAGATGTCCGGGGTGCGCAGCACCTCGTCGAGCACATGCGGCATGGGCAGCCCGAACGGCCCCTCCACCCGGCCGTTCCAGGTGGCACCGAGTCCGATCGTCAGCGCCAGCCACACCAGATTGGGCATGCCGAGCAGGATCACGGCGAACGTCTCCGCCACGTGCCCCCGCGTCGCCGCGACGACCAGGGCGACGACCACGCCGATGACGACGCACGCGAGCAGCAGCGCGACCATCGCGTACGCGGCCGGCCGCACCGGCGCCTGGAAGCGCAGCAGCCCGGCCGGCAACGGGGCCCCGCGCGACACCAGCAGGGCCAGCACCAGCACACCGGCCAGCCACACCACGCCGACGAACACGGACAGCGGAACGTCGGTGGTGAAACCGATCCTCGGCGAGGCGCCGAACAGGTCGCCCAGTTCGCCCAGCGCGTCGTTCCCGAGGGAGATGTCGAACGTGTGGCGGGCGGCGAGGGCGAGACCGATCAGCCCGAGCAGCCACAGCACCGCGATCCTGGCGGCCCAGCCGGCCAGCTCCGCCGTACCGGCGACCGCGCGGTGCCGCAGGGGCCGCAGGAATCCCCAGGCGATCACCAGCGCCCCGGTGAGCGTGACGGACAGGGGGATGACGGTCAGGCCCGCCTGCGTGTCGGCGAGGTCTCCGGCGCTTCCGGAGAGCTTCACGGTGCCCCCGACGGCGGTGACCACGGTCGCCGCGACGACCGGTGCGAACGCGCCGTCCGGAAGGTCCGCCGCCCCGGCCGCCCACAGGCCCAGCGCGGACACCGCCGCCATGGCGAGCAGCGCGCCGACCACCGTGACGAGGGCATGCATCCACCCGTGGCGGGCGACGGCCCGCTCGCCGGAGGTACGTGCCTGGCCGGAGGAGGTGCGCGAACTCACGCTGCCACGCTAAGCAGCACCCGCGCCGGACGCCCGCCGGGAGGTCCGTCCGCGTCGGCTTGCGAGCCGTACGGGACCGGGGCACACAATGAACTCGTAGTGGAAAAAGCGGTATACACCAGGACTAACCACCTCCCGGTGTGAGCAGGCCGCAGGGAACCCACGCGGGAAGAAGAGCACGTGAGCGTCGAACCGCCGTCGTCCGGCCGCCCGACAGGACCTCCCTCGGGGCCGCTGTCGGGTCCCTCCCAGCCGCCGTCGGGAGGCGGGCCGCCCTCCGAGCCGCCGAGCGGGGGAGGGCAGGCACCGGAGCCCCGCCGCCCCTGGTGGGGGTCGGTACCTCGCGTGGCGCTGATCGCCACCGCCGTCGTGGCCGCCGTGATCCTGGCCGTGGTGCTCACCCGGCCCGACGGCGGCGGCACCGGCGCGTCCGACGGCGGTACCAGCACGGCCGAGGGCGAGGTCTTCCTCCAGCCCGCGGCCGACTCCGGCCCGGACCCGTTCACCGAGTCCACGGCGAAGGAGAGCTCGGCCTCACCGGTCTCGCCCTCGCCCACCGAGCTGGCCACGCGGAACGCCGTCCAGGGCGTCCAGGGCGGAGCGCCCGGTCTGTACGGCGGCACGCGCAACGTCGCCAGCTGTGACGTGGAGAAGCAGATCACGTTCTTCAAGGGGGCTCCGGACAAGCAGCGGGCGTTCGCCTCCGTCGCCCGGGTGGACCCGCCCGACGTCCCCGCCTACCTGCGCTCGCTCACTCCCGTCGTGCTGCGCATCGACACGCGCGTCACCAACCACGGCTACAGCAACGGCCGTGCGACCGGCTACCAGGCCGTCCTCCAGGCCGGCACGGCCGTCCTGGTCGACGACCGCGGCATGCCCCGGGTGCGCTGCGCGTGCGGCAACCCGCTGTCCGCGCCGGTCGCCCAGCAGAGCGCGCCGAAGACGACCGGCGACGCGTGGCCGGGGTTCAAGCAGTCGAACGTCGTCGCGGTCACGCCCGCCCCGGAGCCGGTCGACGTCTTCGTCATGTGCGAGCCCGACGGCGAGTGGTTCGAGCGCCACAAGGGCGACACGGGCACGAGGGACCGCAAGACCGAGAAGCCCGACAAGCCCTCCCCCTCGGTGAGCATCACGACGCCGACGGGGACCACCGACACGGCCTCGTCGGAGCCGCCCACGAGCGAACCGCCGACCTCGGACCCGGGGACGTCGTCGGAGCCGCCCACCTCGGACCCGGGGACGTCGTCCCAGCCGCCGCCGCCGCCCGGGGACGGCACCGGGAGCGACACGACGGACCAGGCCCCGTCCTCCTGACCCGGCCCGGTTCACCCGGCACGGACCACCAGGGCGTAATCGCCGAGACCGAGCAGACGATCGGCCGGCAGGTCGCCGTGGGCGGTGCGGATCGCCTCGAGACGGCCGGTCTCCGGTTCGAACACGACGTCCTGGACCGTGCCGAGCCCGTCGCCCGTCTCGGTGAGGATCCTCAGCCCCGGCAGCTCGTGGTGCTGCGGCACCTCGGACGGGGCGGCGGCCGAGCGGACGAGCACGGCGTCCGGGCCGACGGCGTGCAGGGCGCCCCAGGCCAGCACGGACTCCCTGCGGGAGTGCCTGCGGCGCACCCGGACGTGGGTGACCACACCGGCCGGGGCGTCGACCGTCAGGGATTTCAGGACTCCGATCTCTTCCGCCTCGGTCGTCAGCACCGGCAGCCCCCGGGCCTGCGAGAACAGCATCATGGCGATGTCCCCTCGTGCCCCTCGTCGAAGGCACCGACCCGGGCGGCGAAGGCCGGCAGGTCGTCGGCCACGTAGCGGGTGGCGTCCGCCGGGATCACCAGCGCCCGGCCGGAGACCGTGAGCGTCTCGCCGCGCGGCACGTACACCCGGTGCCGGCGCCCCCTGGAGCCCTGCGCCAGCGCCTTGCCCGCGGCGATCCGGAAGCCCACGACCCGGCCGCTGGTGCCGCCCTCGACGATCACGTCGAGCACCGTGCCCACCTCGGCGCCCTCGTCGGTCAGCACCCTCGCGTGCAGCACCCGGCCCTGCTGGACAGCGCGGCGTGCCACCGCGACGGGTGTGTCCGCAAGGGCACCGGCGTCGACGATCATGACCGCGTCATGGCCCAGCGAGTGCACGGCCGTCCACGGCAGGCTCTGCTTCAGCGGGCCCGACAGCAGTCCCCGGCCGCTGAGCGTGAAGCCGTCGACCCGCCCGGCGGCGGTGTCGAAGAGGGTGTCCTTGACCTGGGCGACGGCGTCGCCGCCCAGGGTGACCACCGGCAGGGTCGTCAGGCTCCGTGCCGCCCTCAGCTCGTTCATCGCGCGACCTCCCCGCGGGCGGGCCCGTACCGCGATGACCGTCCCCGGCCGTCGGCCGCCGGACCCGGTTCCTACCGGGTGCCCCGCGGACAGGGGACAATGCCCGGGGCACCGGACGGGCCGAACACCTGTCAGGACTGCGAAGCCAGGCTCGGGGTACGAGCACTGTGCAGAGCGTCCGGCCAGTCCGGCTTCCCAGAGAGAAACGAATGATCGACCACCTGGACGGGGCAGTGATACCGACTGGTTTCGACGTGCCCGTGGAACCGCTGAGGCGGGCGGCACACTACACCGGCGAGCAGGGCTGCATCGCCGAGGCGCGGTCCTTCGCCGCGCTCTTCCTCGACCAGCTCAGGACCGAGTGGTGCGCGCGCATCGACGACCGGGCCGGCGGAGCGGTGCAGCTCGTCGTGAGCGAGCTGGTCACCAACGCCGACCGGCACAGCAACGGGCCGTACATCCTGGAGCTCGTCGGCACCGACACGGCGGTGACGGTGTCGGTCTACGACAGCAGCTCCGCACTGCCCCGCATCTTCCCCCGCAACCCCGAGCGCGTCGGGCGCCACGGCCTGGAGATCGTCCACGCGCTCGCGGAGCAGGTCAGCGTCGAGCGGGTGCCGGTGGGCAAGCGGGTACGCGCCGTGCTGCCGCTCGTCGGCGAAACCGATCACTGAGCCGTCCAGCGACGCCTCCGGAGCCGACACAGACGCCCCCGGAGCCGACACAGAGGCGGGTGCCGTCCCACTCCCGCACGTGGGGGACGGCACCCGCTGGTCGCCGGCCGCGTCAGGCGCAGCCCAGCTCGCCCAGCATTCCCTCGCGCAGCCGTGTGATGATCCGCTTGATCAGGCGGGAGACATGCATCTGCGAGCAGCCCAGCCGCTCACCGATCTCCGCCTGTGTGGCCTCCTCCACGAACCGCATGTGGAGGATCTGCCGGTCGCGCTCGCTGAGCTCCGCCATCAGCGGGGCGAGCGAGTGGAAGTCCTCGACGAGCCGCAGCCCGTCCTCCTCCACGCCGATGAAGTCGGCCAGGACCGCCTCGCCGCCCTCCGGGCCGTCTCCGGTGAGCGCGGCGTCCAGTGACGACGAGTTGTACCCGTTGGCGGCGATCTGTCCCTCGACGACCTCCTTCTCGGAGATGTTCATCAGGGTGGCCAGCTCGGTCACCGTGGGTTCGCGGTCCAGCCGGCTGGCGAGTTCCTCGCGGGCCTTGGCCAGCTCCACCCGCAGTTCCTGAAGCCGCCGCGGCACGTGCACCGCCCACGTCGTGTCCCGGAAGAACCGCTTGATCTCACCGACGATGTACGGCAGCGCGAAGGAGGTGAACTCGACCTCGCGCGACAGCTCGAACCGGTCGATGGCCTTGATCAGACCGATCATGCCGGTCTGGACGATGTCCTCCATGTCGTCGCCGCGGCCCCGGAACCGGCCGGCCGCGAACCGCACGAGCGACATGTTCATCTCGATCAGCGTGTTGCGCGCGTACTGGTACTCGTGCGTGCCCTCTTCGACTTCCGTCAGGCGCTGGAAGAACTGACGGGACAGCTCCCGGGCGTCCCGTGGGGCCACGGACCGCGGGTCCACGACTCCCGGCAGTGCTCCGTCACCCGTGCCGGCCTCCGCGTTCTCTTCGACGACCTGTGCCTGCGACCGGATCACGGCGGTCTCCATTGCCTCTCCCCTGAGCGTCACGGCGGACATCTGCCTAGGTCCTTCCGGGTTGCGGGTACCCGGTTCCGTGCTACACATGCCCGGCAATCGGCGGGGCGGCGGAAAACAGGTGCCGTGCGACGGTCCGGGCCGTCGCACGCCACCCGCGTGACCGGCACCGAGCAGGCGGGTCCGGGCGGAGCCAGGGCTCCCAACGCCGCCCGGTGACCGGCCGGTTCGGCGATTCCACCGAGAGCGGAACGCCGCCCCCTTCCGCCGGCGACCACGACTCCTAGGCTGGAGAAGTGAGCAACCACGTGCCGAACGAAGCCCGCGTCATCCCCCTGCGCCCGTCCGGCGCGCGCCCCCAGGCCGCCCGTCCGGCCACCGCTCCGCCACGCCACGGACCGCCGCCTCCCGCCGCGAAGGAGCCCCTGTGGCGCGACCTGGTCGGTGACGTGCTGCGGCGCGAACGTCTTGCGCAGGAGCGCACGTTGAAGGACGTCGCCGACGAGGCGCGGATCTCCATGCCGTACCTGTCCGAGGTGGAGCGCGGCCGCAAGGAGGCCTCCTCGGAGGTCCTCGCGGCCGCCGCCCACGCCCTCGGACTGAGCCTCGGCGACCTGCTGTCGAGGGCGCAGGGCGAACTGACCCGCGTCACCGCGCGGTACCCGGGCGGCAGCCGCCGCGGGGCGTCCACCCCGTCGCACGATGGACTGTGCATGGCAGCCTGAGCCCGGTGGGCCGGCCGGCGCCTCAGACCCGCACGAGACGCCGGCTGAGCACCTCGTCGGCCAGCCCGTAACTCACCGCCTCCTGCGCGGTGAACACCTTGTCGCGGTCCATGTCGGCCCGCAGGGCCGCCACGTCGTGGTGGGTGTGCCGGGCCAGCACCTCCTCCACCTGGGAGCGGATCCGCACCATCTCCTTGGCCTGGAGCGCCAGGTCGGAGACCATGCCGCGCTGCCCGCCGGTCGCCGGCTGGCCGAGCAGCACGCGCGCGTGCTCCAGGACGAACCGCCGCCCGGGGTCACCGCCGGCCAGCAGCACCGCTGCGGTGGAGGCCGCCTGCCCGACGCAGCACGTCGAGATCGGGGCCCGTACGTACGACATCGTGTCGTAAATGGCCATCAGGGAGGTGAACGAGCCGCCGGGGGAGTTGATGTAGACCGAGATCTCGCTCTCCGGCGCCGACGACTCCAGATGGAGGAGCTGTGCGATGACGACATTGGCGACCCCGTCGTCGATCTCGGTGCCGAGGAAGATGATCCGCTCGTTGAGCAGCCGGCTGAAGACGTCGAAGGACCGCTCGCCCTGCGCGGTGCGCTCGATGACGTTCGGAATCGTGTAGCTCCCCATCACTGCAGCCCCATCCTGCGTCGCGTCGTGGCCGGGCGGACGTCATCGAGGGATTCCACGACCCGGTCCACCATGCCGTACTCCCTGGCCTCCTCGGCCGTGAACCAGCGGTCCCGGTCGCCGTCCCGGGAGATCGTCTCCGGGCTCTGGCCGGTGTGCTCGGCGGTGATCCGCTCGATGGTCCGCTTGGTGAACTCCAGGTTCTCCGCCTGGATCTCGATGTCGGCGGTGGTGCCGCCGATGCCCGCCGACGGCTGGTGCATCATGATCCGCGCGTTCGGCAGGGCGTAGCGCTTGCCCGGCGTGCCGACGCTGAGCAGGAACTGGCCCATGCTGGCGGCGAAGCCCATCGCCAGCGTGGAGACGTCGTTCGGGATGAGCCGCATCGTGTCGTAGATGGCGAGCCCCGCGTGCACCGCCCCACCGGGGCTGTTGATGTACAGGCTGATGTCGGTGCGCGGGTCCTCCGCGGACAGGACCAGCAGCTGCGCGCAGACCCGGTTCGCGGAGACCTCGTCGACCTGCGTGCCCAGCAGCACGATGCGCTGCGCGAGCAGCTGGGCGGCCAGATGGTCGTCGAACCGGGTCGGAGGGGTGTCGCCCTCCTCCGCCCGCGGGGCGAGTGTCGTGAGTGGGGTCATCGGTTCTCCTCGTCGTGGCAGAAGGGCCGCGGACATGCCGCGGAGGTGCCGTCGACTCCACTCTTGGCCTCGGACGACGCCCGCAGGCGGTTTCTCTGCCCTCGGCAGATCCGCTCCCGGCAGAGCCCGCGCCCGTACCGCCGGACTCAGCCCTTCTCGCCCAACTTCCGGAAGAACGCCGGCACATCACCCCGCCGTACGCCCGTCCCGTACCGGGCAGCTCGTGCGGCCGGAGAAATATCGCCCGCGCGGCCGATGAGTTTCCCGGTGTGGACCGGTCGACACAGATGACAGCGATCCACGCCCCAGGAGGTACTCATGGCATCCGACGGTTTCACCACGTGTCTCTGGTTCGACGGCCAGGCCGAGGAGGCCGCCCACTTCTACGTCTCGGTCTTCAAGAACTCCAGCATCGGAAAGACCGCCCGCTACCCCGAGGGAGCGCCCCAGCCCGCCGGCAGCGTGATGACCGTCGAGTTCACGGCCAACGGCCAGCGGTTCCTCGCACTCAACGGCGGCCCCCAGTTCAAGTTCACCGAGGCGGTCTCCTTCATGATCTTCTGCGAGAACCAGGAGGAGATCGACTACTACTGGACCAAGCTCACCGAGAACGGCGGCGAGCCCGGCCCCTGCGGCTGGCTCAAGGACCGGTACGGCGTGTCCTGGCAAGTCATCCCCGACCGGCTCGACGACATGATCACCGACCCCGACCCGGCGAAGGCGGCCCGGGTGACCCAGGCGTTCATGGCGATGGGCAAGTTCGACATCGCGGCCCTGGACAAGGCGTACGCCGGCGAGTGACGCGCTCCCGGACAGGGGCGGGAACCCCTGCCCCTACCGGGACTCGGCCAGGATCTCCCTGATCACATGCCGCGAGTTCTCCGCGACCGGCGGGTTGGTCTCCCAGTAGTACGGCAGTGCGATGACCGCGATCGACAGGGCCCAGCCCCGGCCTCGCGCCCACTCGGCATCGTCAGCGCCCACGGCCTCGCGGAAGACGCCGCGGACCTCGGCGGGCAGCAGACACCAGGCGCCGATGAGGTCGACGGCGGGATCGCCCACGCCCACCGTGCCGTAGTCGATCACGGCGGTCAGCCGCCCGCCGCTGACCAGCAGGTTCCCGGCCATCAGATCACCGTGCGCCCACACCGGCGGCCCGGTGTACTCCGGGGCGCGCAGGGCCTGCTCCCACAGGTCCGTCACCGCCGCGGTGTCGATCCGCCCCGCCAGCTGCGCGAGCGCCTCACGCATGAACCGGTCCCGGGCCGCCAGAGGCACACCCCGGTACCCGATCGGGCCCTCCGCAGCGTCGATCCGGCGCAGGGCGGCGACGTACGCCGCCAGGTCCTCGGCGAGCAGCCGGGGTTCCTCCAGCGCTCCGGGCACGGGATTGCGGCCGTCCAGCCAGCCGTACACCGCCCAGGGCCACGGGAAGGCCTCGCCGGGCTCACCCCGCCCGAGGGGCTCGGGCGCGGCGGCGGGCAGCCCGGGTGCCAGCCGGGGCAGCCACCGCAGTTCGTGCGTGATGGCCTCGACGGCGCGGGGATGCCGGGGGAGGCGTACGACCTTGTCCGCGCCGAGGCGGAACATGGCGTTCTCCGTCCCGGAGGACTCCAGACGCCGCAGGGGCAGCCCTGCCCACCGCGGGAACCGTCCCGCGATCAGCCGGCCGACGACCGAGACGTCGATGTCCACTTCGTCCTCATGCATCCGCACCGCACACATGGCGCCATTCGAACGGTCAACTCGCCGACTGTCGAACGGTTTTCGTGATCTCCCGGGCCATGCGCAGGATGCCGGGGGAGCGGACCGGGCAGGGCTTGGGCGTGGACGTCGTGGGCGCGAGGCAGAAGTGCAGGTAGTCGTCGTCCCGGTGCAGGGCCGTCCGGTCGCGGGACGGCTGAGTGCAGTAGTCGGGATGGGCACGCTCGTAGGCGGTGCACGGAAGGTACTGCGTCCAGGCGTAGCGGTCCGTGCCCGGACTCACCGCTCTCCCCGCGTCGGCGACGACGCCGCCCGTCGTGGCGGCCAGCCGTTCGTACAGTCCGTTCACCCGGCGCACCCGGTCGGGCGTGATCGGATCCGGACCCTGGAGCACCCACACGATCCGCGGCCGGTGGGAGCCGCCGGCCGTCGCGATCTGCTCGACGAGCCTGCGCGCGTCGGCCTCGTACCGCTCGAAGTACCGCTCCCGCGAACCGTCGTACGTGATCCGGTCCATGCACCAGGTGAAGTCCCAGGCGTTGCCCCAGAACTGCAACACCACGAAGTCCGGACGCAGCGACCGTACCAGGGCGGCCGCCTTGTCCCGGGCCGGGACGAGGGACCGCTCGCCCGTGCCCTCCAGGTAGTCGCACAGCGTGGTGCCCGAGTAGGGGGCGCTCGTGTACTTCGCGCGCAGGTCCCGGCGCAGTTCCTGGCCGAGGACCTTGTGGTTCTCCATGGCGAGCGAGTCGCCGAGGTACAGCACGGTGGGCGCCTGCACGGGGGCCCGGGCGCTGGGGGACGCGGGGGCCCGCTGATGCGTGGTCGCGGACACGTCCGGGGCGGACGGCGGGGGAGTCCCGGGCCCGGACGACGGATCACCGCACGCGCCGAGCAGCAACCCCGCCACCAGCACACCCACGATCCACGGTCTGCGCATCAGGCAACTCCCGCCCCCGGCCGGTGAAACGGCTCACCAGGCAAGCACAGCCGGACCCCGAGGGGAAGACACGTCACGACGAGTCGTTCACCGGCACCGCCGTCCCGTCGAACCGCCCGGCCTTGAGATCCGCGAGCGCCGCCACGGCCCGGGACAGCGGATACGGATGCGTGGGGGAGGCGTGTCGGTGAGGTGGATGCCGGCGACGGCCAGGACGCCGCCGCGGTCCGGTGCGCGGAGGGTGAGCGGGACCAGTTCGCCGACGGGGGCGAACAGGATCGCGCTGTCCAGCGGCTCCGGCGGCCTGGCGTACGCGTCCTGCGCGGAGGCCGCGCCCTGCTCCAGCGCCAGCCGCCGGGCGGCCGCACCGCGCGTCTGACGTGCACGGTGGCGCCCTCGGCGAGCGCCAGGCGAACGCCGCCGGCACCGTCGTGTACTCCCCGTAGCCGCCGTCGGCGGCCGCACCACCGACCACGCGCGCATCGTCCCGTCCGCCACTCGCCCGGTCCGTGACGGAACCGCCCGTTCGGCGCGCGGGTCGGTGCATGGGTGACTAGCGTGAGGAAACGGACTATCCGCTCATTCGGAAGGGCCGCAGTCATGGCCGTGCAACCTGAAGGAACCCCGTGCTGGGCCGACGCGATGTTCAATGACCTCGAAGGGGCCAAGAGCTTCTACGGAGACGTCCTCGGCTGGAGCTTCGCCGAGGCGTCGACGGAGTTCGGCAACTACACCGAGGCCTATGCGAACGGCAAGGCGGTCGCCGCCGTCGTCCCGCCCATGCCCGGCCAGGAGGGCCAGTCGCAGTGGTGCCTGTACTTCGCGGCCCGGGACGCCGCCGCCACGGCCGCCAGGATCCGTGACCACGGCGGTGAGGTGCTGATGGAGCCGATGCAGGTCGGCGACTTCGGCACGATGTGCCTGGCCCGCGACCCCGGCGGTGTCGTCTTCGGCCTCTGGCAGGCGGGCACCCACGAGGGCTTCGACACGATGGCCGAGCCGGGTGCCTACACATGGGCGGAGGTCTTCACCCGCGAGCCCGAGAAGTCCGACGCGTTCTTCCCCGCTGTCTTCTCCTACCGGCAGAAGGAGATGGAGCACGAGGCGATGGACTTCAGGATCTACGACCTCGGCGACCGCAGCGTGCTGGGCCGGATGAAGATGACGGACGACTTCCCGCCCGAGGTGCCGCCGTACATCAACGTCTACTTCGCCGTCGAGGACTGCGACGACGCCGTCGCGAAGGCCACCAAGATCGGCGGCGTCCTGCGGTTCGGGCCCATGGACACGCCGTTCGGCCGGTTCGCGGCTCTCAGCGACCCGCAGGGCGCCAACTTCTCGGTCATCGACATCACCAGGACCGAGGGTGAGATGCCGAAGACGACCGACGTGAGCTGAGACCTCGGGCCGGACGGTCCACGCGGCCATGGCATGATCGAGCCCATGCGTGAACGTGTTGTGGCCGCGTGCGACGGGGCTTCGAAGGGAAATCCCGGGCCCGCGGGCTGGGCCTGGGTCGTCGCCGACGCTTCCGAGAGCCCGGTGCGCTGGGAGGCGGGGCCGCTCGGCAGGGCCACCAACAACGTTGCGGAACTCACCGCGCTGGAGCGCCTGCTGGCGGCGACCGACCCGGACGTGCCGCTCGAGATCCGGATGGACTCGCAGTACGCCATGAAGGCCGTCACCACCTGGCTGCCCGGCTGGAAGCGCAACGGCTGGAAGACGTCCGGCGGGAAGCCGGTCGCCAACCAGGACCTCGTCGTGCGCATCGACGAGCTTCTGGACGGCCGCTCGGTGGAGTTCCGCTACGTGCCCGCCCACCAGGTCGACGGCGACCGGCTCAACGACTTCGCCGACCGGGCCGCCAGCCAGGCCGCCACCGTCCAGGAGCCCGCGGGCAGCGGCCTCGGTTCCCCCGAGCCGCCGCCCGCCCCGGACACCCCGGCCAAGGCCTCGCGGTCCCGCTCACGCGGCGGCGCGACGCGCACAGGCAAGGCGTCCGCCGCGAAGGGGTCCTCGCGCACGATCAAGGCGAAGTTCCCCGGCCGCTGCCAGTGCGGCCGTTCCTACGCGGCCGGTGAGTCCATCGCCAAGAACGACAGCGGCTGGGGCCACCCGGAGTGCCGCACGGGTGCGACCGTCTGATCAGGCGTCGAACGTGTAGTGCGCCGTGTGGTCCAGCAGATCCGCCGGACTCGTGTCGTGCCACGGCCGCATCATCTCGCGCAGGTCGATGACGTTCGGCGTGCCGGCGGCCGGCAGATAGCCGGAGCCGGGGTGCCGCCGCTGCCACTCGGCCCACAGCTTGTCGATGAACGCGTGGTGCAGCCAGAACACCGGGTCGTTGGGGGAGACCCCGGTGGCCATCTGCCCGCCGACCCAGACGTGGACGCGGTTGTGCAGATTGACGCCCCGCCACCCTTCGAGGTGATTGCGGAAACCGTCCGAGGCGCTGTTCCAGGGCGCCATGTCGTACGTGGGTATCGACAGCACCGACTCGACCTCGGCCGGCGTCGGCAACTGGCGTCCCCCGGAGCCGAGGGAGCGCCGCAGGAACGTACGGCCGTCGACCCGCACGTTGATCGGCCAGTTCCCCGACGACGCGGAGAACGGCCCGTCCGTCACCCGGCCGTCCCGCTCGCGCCCGGTGCCGCCGAGGAAGTCGGGCGCCCACAGCGAGGCACGCGGCGAACGGTCGACGCTCCAGTCCCAGTACGGCAGGGCCACCGACGCGTCCACCGACTGCAGCGCCCGCTCGAACTCCAGGAGGAATCTTCGGTGCCAGGGCAGGAAGGACGGTGAGCGGTGCCCCGTCCGCTCGCCGTCGTCGGTGTCGGAGACGATGAACGCGTTGTGCGTCGTGACGAACTCGTCGTAGCGGCCGCTGCGCTTCAACTCCAGGAGCGCGGCGACGAAACGCCGCTTCTCGTCGGCGGTCAGGGCGGACTGGTTCTTGCGGACGGTCATGTGCGGGTGCTCCAGATGCCTTGCGGGCGGGTCAGTTGGCGGGGAAGGGCAGCAGGGGCGCGCCCTGGAGCTCGTCCACGGCGGCGCGGGCGGCGGCGCGTGGGGTGGGCACCGGGTCGTAGTGGCTGACGACGCTGATCCAGGTGCCGTCGGCGTTGCGCATCACGTGCAGTTCCACACCGTCGACGAACACCGCGTATCCCGCGCCGTGATGGTGGTGACCGGCTCCGGCGGTCGGCCGGCCCTGTATCCGGCGGCCCTTGTAGACCTCGTCGAAGGTCTCGCGGGAGTCGTGGTGCCCGGCGGCGGCAGCGGCCGGTGCGAGGGCCGGCAGGGCGCCGGCCGTGCCGGCGAGGACGGCCGCGGCGGTGAGAGCGCGGCGACGGCTGAGTTCCGGCATGCGGACCTCCTGGGATGGTTCGGCTGTTGGCCCCGCATGCCTACCGGCCCGTCCGGTACCGGGAGAAATCCGCGCGAGCCGGTTGGCTGCGATCCGGGCAATTCCCCTTATGTCATGCAAGGTTGAACAAAGATGATCTTGCTGCGAGGGAGGGATGCGCGGGCGCGGAAGGGGAGATTCCGTCCGCGAGGCGTGCTGTGACGCCTGTTTCTCCCTGTGCGGTCCGCTGCTCGTGGTGCGCGTCACGCTGCGAAGATGGCGCGATTCGGCGGTCCGGTACCCCGGCGGAGCCCTGGGCGCATCTGACCTCCGGCCTTAGGTGAATGGCAATTCACCGGCTAGGGTGAATTGCCATTCACCCGCCGCCTCGCCAGGCGCTGCCCGCTGGAGTGCCGATGGACCAGACCGCTGCGATACGCGACCGGCTCACCGTCCCGGTGCTCGCGTTCGGCGGCATCCTGATGGCCGTCATGCAGACCGTCGTCGTCCCGCTGCTGCCCGACCTGCCCCGGCTGACCGGCGCCTCGGCGGGCACGGTCTCCTGGATGGTCACGGCCACCCTGCTGTCCGGCGCCGTCCTCACCCCGGTCCTGGGCCGGGCCGGCGACATGTACGGCAAGCGGCGGGTGCTCATGTCCGCCCTCGCGCTGATGACCGCGGGCTCGGTCCTGTGCGCCCTGTCCTCCGACATCGGCGTGCTCATCACCGCCCGCGCCCTGTCCGGAGCCGCCGCCGCGGTCGTCCCGCTGTCCATCAGCATCCTCCGGGACGAACTGCCCCCGGAGCGCCGGGGATCGGCCGTGGCGCTGATGAGCTCCACCGTCGGCATCGGCGCCGCGCTCGGCCTGCCGCTGGCCGCGGTGATCGTGCAGTACGCCGACTGGCACACCATGTTCTGGGTGACCAGCGCCCTCGGTGCCACGGGCGTGACCCTGGTGTGGTGGGCCGTGCGCGAGTCGCCCGTGCGGGAGCCGGGCCGGTTCGACGTACCGGGCGCGCTGGGACTGGCCGCCGGGCTGGTGTGCCTGCTGCTCGGGGTGTCCCAGGGCGGGCAGTGGGGCTGGGGCAGCGCACGCGTCGTGGACCTGTTCGCGGGTGCCGCCGTCGTGCTCGCCCTGTGGTGGTGGCAGCAGCTGCGGGCCGGGCAGCCGCTCGTGGACCTGCGGCTGGTCGCCCGGCCCCGGGTCGGGCTGTCCCATGTTGCGGCCCTGCTCGCCGGCTTCGCGTTCTACGCCAACACCCTGGTCACCGCCCAGCTGGTGCAGGCGCCCGAGGCGACCGGGTACGGGCTCGGGCTGTCCATCGTCGCCACCGGCCTGTGCCTGCTGCCCAGCGGTGTGGTCATGCTGCTGCTGTCGCCCGTCTCCGCCCGGATCTCTGCCGCGCGCGGGCCGCGCGTCACGCTCGCCCTCGGGGCGGCGGTCATCGCCGCCGGGTACGCGGTCCGCATCGCCGACAGCCGCGACCTGTGGATGATCATCGCGGGGGCCACGGTCGTCGCCACCGGGACCACCCTGGCCTACTCGGCGCTGCCCACGCTCATCCTGCGCGCCGTGCCGGCCGGGCAGACCGCCTCCGCCAACGGCGTCAACGTCCTGATGCGGACGATCGGCCAGGCCGGCTCCAGCGCTGCCGTGGCCGCCGTCCTGGTGCACCACACCAGCCCGGTCGGAGGCGCGCCGGTGCCCACCCTGCACGGCTATCTGCTGGCGTTCGCGATGGCCGGCGCGGTCGCTCTCGTGGCCACCGCGGCAGCGCTGTGCATCCCCGGCGACGCCGCGCAGGACGTCACGGACGGGCCGGAACCGGCCGCGGAGCGCACCCGGGGCGCGCGCGACCAGGCGATGGAGGGAGCATGAGTGCCGTGAGCACTCCACCCGTCACGCCCACGCCGGCGCGCAGGGACGCCGAGGCGACCAAGGCGGCCATCCTGAAGGCGGCCCGCCACCTGCTGGCCCGGCACGCGCACGCCGACATCACGCTCAAGGCGGTCGCCGACCGCGCCGGCGTGAGCCCGCCGCTGATCCTCAAGTACTTCGGCAACAAGGACACGCTGTTCGCCCGGGTCATGTCCTTCGAGGCCGACGCCGCCGCCCTGCTGGCCGCGCCCGTCGAGGAACTCGGCGCGCACATGGTCCGGCACCTCCTGCTCAGCCAGACCGAGCAGGGCGCCGACCCGCTGCTGCGGATCGTGTTCGCGCCCCTGCACGGCGAGCAGGGCGACATCCTGCGCGCCAACTTCCGCACCCAGGTGACCGACCTGCTCACCACCCGCCTCTCCGGCCCCCACGCCGGCCTGCGCGCCGAACTGGCCGTCGCGGCCCTGCTCGGCCTGGGCGTGATGTACGGCATCGCCCGCGGCACCGAGGTACGGGCGAGCACCGTGGACGCCCTGGTGGAGCGTTACGCGCCGGGCGTGCAGGCGCACCTCACGCCTTAGCGCCCTGCGCACCTCACCCGTTCGAGCCCTGGCCGAACAGCCGGTCCAGGAAGGCGTTGCCGTAGACGCGGTGCGGGTCCAGCCGGTCCAGCACCCCGTCCGCCTCGGCCCACTCGGCCGTGCCGACCGCGGCCGGCACCACCGTGCCCAGTACCTCCTGGTCGCTCCACACCCCGTCGTCCGTGTACGCCCACCCCTTGGACCACTCCACCCGGGTCAGGGCGGACCCGTCGTCGTACGCGCGCAGCAGGAACCGCTCGATCTCGCGCAGGAACGCCTCCGCGTCCGGCGTGCCCGGCAGCGTCAGGATGTCGAGCCACACGGCCGTGTCCCACTCGGGGTGGTCCGCGCGTGGCCGGAGCGCGGACAGCAGCGGTGGACGGGCCCCGGCCATCCCACAGTCGCCGGGGTCGTCCAGTCCGGTCACCCGGATCTCCACCGACCCGTTGACGGGGAAGCTGCCCCGGGCCGCGTACGCCGCCAGCCGCTCCCGGTAGAACGCGGCGAACTCGGCCACGATCCGCTGCACCTGGTCCCTGGACGTGAGCACGGCATAGCCGTTCGCGTGGACCTGCAGCGTGGTCGGCTTCAGATACAGCAGGGTGTTCTTGGACGGCCCCCAGATGTCGCCGGAGAGCGTCGCCACCAGCCCGAGAGCGGCCGCGTCGTACTGCGCGGCGCCGAGCAGCGGCGCCAGATACCAGGCCGCCTCCGACGTCATCCGGCCCACCAGCTCCGCCACCGGCGCCGGGATGTTGTCGGAGAACGGGTAGTTGTACGGCCGCCTCACGTGCCGTGAGGTCAGCGGCCGGGTGGGGGAGACGCTCCACACCTTCAGCCAGGGGTGCTCGGTGAAGGCGAACCAGATGGCCTCGACCCGCCCGGCCTCCTCCAGGAAGCTCGCGAACGTGCGGCGCCCGTTCCCGGAGCCGGGCGCGGCGAACAGTTCACCGGCCGGGATGTCCGTACGGCTCACACACCGCAGGTTGGTGTTCGCGCCCACCCGCAGCACCACCTCGGTCACCAGGGACCGCCCGAGATGGGTCAGCAGCGCGGCGCAGTCCCCTTCGTCACGGTGGAACGTGCGCAGCGCGTACGCGCCGGCCCGGGAGTCCCACACCACGGCCGTCAGGGACAGGATCAGATTGCTCAGCGAGCCGTACGTGTGCCCCTGCGGGCGTCGCTCGCCCCGTGAGGGCACGGCGGTGCCGTGCGCGTCGATCGCCAGGGCGCCGCCCAGGGTGAGGACACCGGGGGCGGGAGTCGCCGTGACCCCGAGACCGTGCTCCTCCAGGAAGGTGAGCATGGCCTCCATGGTCACGCCGGTGCCGGCTCGTACGGCCGTCGGTGAATCCAGGGCGAGGCCCGTGAGGTGAGGCGCGGTGTCGACGAGGAGGACGGGTGCGCCCGGCGGCGTCCCCTCCGTCACCGTCAGGGGCGACCAGCCGTGCGAGGCGCCCCGGGCGCGCACCCGCCACCCGTGCCGCCAGGCCCAGTTGACGACGTCGACCACCTGGTCGGGGTGTGACGGCGCACAGGCCCACAGACCGTCGGCGGTGATCTCGCCGACCCAGTTCCGGTACGCCGAGCGGTACAACGCGACGTCCGCGGGGAAGTCCGGCAACTCCGCCGCGGCGGCGGCCGGATCCGCCGGCAGCCCCGGCACGGCGGCGAGCGCGGCCGCGGTGAGGAGGAAACCCCGGCGCGACCAACGCGCCTCGTCCGACGGGAAGTTGCTCACTGAACCAGTTGTCACGTGAAGTCACGCTAGGGGCCCGTTGACACGTGACATATCCCTGTCGACTCTATTCACTCGTGTGAGTGAATCGGGCAGGGTCGGCGGCCCGGAGCGAGATGGTCCCCGCGCGGCCGTGACGGATGACAGACTGACGACCATGGACGAGCGCACATTCGACAGGTCTGGCCAGCACGCTTCCGTCGTCGGTCTCGGTACGTGGCAGCTGGGTGCCGACTGGGGAGACGTCGACGACAAGGAGGCCCTCGCGGTACTGGAGGCGGCGGCCGAGGCCGGAGTGACCTTCTTCGACACCGCCGACGTGTACGGCGACGGCCGCAGCGAGCAGACCATCGCCGCGTTCCTCAGCGGCAGGCCGGACCTGCACGTCCTGGTCGCCACCAAGATGGGCCGCCGGGTCGACCAGATCCCCGAGAACTATGTGCTCGACAACTTCCGCGCCTGGAACGACCGCTCCCGGCGCAACCTCGGCGTCGACCGCATCGACCTGGTGCAGCTGCACTGCCCGCCGACGCCCGTCTACTCCACGGACGAGGTGTTCGACGCCCTGGACACCCTGGTCGAGGAGGAGCGCGTCGCCGCGTACGGCGTCAGCGTCGAGACCTGCGCGGAGGCGCTGACCGCGATCGCCCGGCCGAACGTGGCCAGCGTGCAGATCATCCTCAACCCTTTCCGCATGAAGCCCCTGCGCGAGGTGCTCCCGGCCGCCCGCGAGGCGGGCGTCGGCGTCATCGCCCGCGTGCCGCTGGCCTCCGGTCTGCTGTCGGGCAAGTACACCCGGGACACGGTCTTCCCGCAGAACGACCACCGCACCTACAACCGGCACGGCGAGTCCTTCGACGTGGGCGAGACCTTCTCCGGCGTCGACTACGCCACCGGTGTCGAGGCGGCCGCCGACTTCGCCGCGCTCGCCCCGGAGGGGTACACCCCGGCCCAGCTGGCCCTGCGCTGGATCATCGACCAGCCCGGTGTCACGACCGTGATCCCCGGGGCCCGCTCACCCGAGCAGGCCCGCGCCAACGCGGCCGCCGCCCGCCTGCCGGAGCTGTCCGGCGAGACGCGGGCGGCGATCCGCGACCTCTACGACCGGCGGATCAAGGACCAGGTGGAATCCCGCTGGTGAGGCGCGCCCTCAGGGCACCAGGAGCAGCTGCCTCTCCTGCTCCTGGTCGCCGGAGGCGGCACCGTCGTCGCGGGCCGTGAAGGCCCGGGTGAGCGCGTCGCTCGCCCGCCGCACCGCCTCCGGGGCGCCCTGCACCGTGACGGTCACCGGTGCGGACAGGCGCTCGGCGCCCGCCTGGGCGCTCCCGGCGGGACCCGCGTCCGCGCCGCCGTCGAAGGTCGCCATGTGCACGGTCGCGTTCTTGTCGGCGGGCAGCTCGTCCGGTGCCCCGAACGTGCCTTCCAGGGCCCGGACGACCGCTCGTGCGTCGTCGGCGCCCCCGCCGCTGAGCGTGACGGTGAGCTGCGTACCGGACATGCGTCCACGACCTCCTCGGGCTGTGCGTCAGTCGCCGTTCGTGTAACCGTCCGCTGATCGGTCAAACCGCCCGCGGGCCGGGACGACGGCCGCATCCGGGGAACACGCGTGAGATAGGCACTCACGTCTCACCCGGGGAGGAACAGTGGCGGACACGGCAGAGGGCGCGCCCAGGCGCCGGGGGCGCAACGAGACGGAGGAGGAGAGAGCGGACCGGATGTGGCAGGAGCTCATCCAGGAGGTCCGCGTGGCCCAGATGGGCGTGCAGATCCTGTTCGGCTTCCTGCTCACCGTGGTGTTCACCGAGAAGTACGACGACCTGACCGACACCGACCAGACGATCTACCTCGTGACGGTCGTCCTCGGCGCGTGCGCGACCGGGGCGCTCATCGGGCCGGTGTCCCTGCACCGCCTCGTCTCCGGGCGGCGCGTCAAGCCCCAGGCGGTGCGGCTGGCCTCCCGGCTGACCCTGCTCGGCCTCGTGCTGCTGCTCGCCACGACGACCGCCTCGCTGCTGCTGATCCTGCGTGTGGCGACGCACGACGGGTTCGTGCCCTACCTCGTCGCCGGCGTGGTCGGCTGGTACCTGCTGTGCTGGTTCGTCCTGCCCCTGTGGACCCGGCACCGCCACACGTCGAGGTGACGAACCTGCGGTGGTGCACGCGCCCGACAGCGGACAGCACCGCAGGTTCGTCAGCGGGAAACGCCCCGGATCAGCCCCCGGCGATGACGTCCGCCAGGAAGTCGTCGACGCGGACCTCCTCGCGGCCCGGCGGGACCATCTCGTGGGTCTCCCGCAGGAACGCCGCGAACGCCGGGGCCCAGGCGAACACCACCGCGTGGTGCCGACCGCCGTCGGGGCGGGCGTCACCGAGGAACTCCAGGCGCAGCTCCTGCCACATGCCGTGCGACTCGGGACGCATCCGCACGTCCCCCACCCCGACCGGACGCCGCAGCGCCTCGCCGAGCATCTCGCGGTCCAGCTGCCACCGGGCGAGGACACGGCCGTCGTGGCTGAAGACGACGGTGACGGCGAACGGGTCCGCGGAGTCGTAGCTCAGGTGGGCGAGCACGGAGAAACGGTCCGTGTCACCCGCCTGGAGCTGCACCACCAGGGTCTTGTGCACGAAGGAGTTCACGAAAGGGCCTCCGGGAAGAACCAACCGACGTAGAGCCCTCTAGTACCCCCCACACGCACAAGATGCTCAGCCCTCCGGGTGATTCCCGCGGGCACCGCGCAGGGACTCGATGCACACGGCCACGGCCCGCTGGAGTTCCTCCAGACGCTGGACCATGTCGTCCTCGTAGAACTCCCCGGCGTCGTCGAAGGTCAGTTCCTCGAACACCTTGGTCGCCTTCTGGAGGCTGCTGTAGAACTTCGTGCGCCGCTCCTGCACCCGCAGCCCCGGGTCGGTCTCGACGACCTCGACGACCAGCGACTTCATGGTGTCGTACGCCTCGGCGGCCCACTCGCCGGCGTCCTCGCCCTCGTCCAGCTCGTCGATGAGCGACAGGTGCCGCTCGGCCTCCTGGCGGAGATCGGCCGGCGCGTCCACGGTCTGCCCCGCGGGTGTCTTGATCTGGCCCGACTCGGCGATCTGGCGCACGTATCCGATCCGGTCGGCCGCCCTGCTCTCGCCGGCGACGGCCTTCTTCAGCTCGTCGGTGCGCACGACGTCACGGGCGAGCTCGGACTGGAGATCGGGGTCCTCCCGGACCCGGTCCAGCAGGGCCTGGCGGGCCGCGCGGGCGGTGGCGGGGTCGGCGAGGATCGCGGCGCGCAGAGCGGTGGGGTTCTCCGCGACCTCCAGTGCCTTCGTGGGCCGGATGCCCTCCGCCTGGGCGGCCTCGGCGATGGCGGTGCCGCGCTCGGACGTGGCGCCGGAGCGGGAGACGTAGTAGCTCAGCCACACGTCGGCGTCCGGCAGTTCCACCTCCTGACCCGGCGTCAGGGCCTCGAAGTGCGGGACCAGCCCGTCGTCGGCCGCCCGGTCCCACGCCTTGTAGTAGCGCATGACGCGCTCCGGGGAGCACCCGGCGAGTTCCGCGAACTCCTTCGCCGACACCTTCGGCGTCTCGTCCGCTCCCTGCCCGCCGGGCCGCACGCTGCGCGCCACCTTCAGCCCGAAGGCCCACCCTCCGGTCCGGGCGTACGCCCCGAACTCCCGCGCGTCCCGCGCGATCGGTTCGAAGACGGGCGCCGGGGAGGTTTCGGGCGGGGTGATCACCAGGGTCACGGACGACTCTCCTGAATAGGCTGGCCGGTTGAGTATGTGCAGGTCGGCAGCCTATACGTGCCCGTGGCCCGGGCCGGCCCGGAAGGGGGGGCGGACCTCAGCCGAACGCGTCGCGCAGGGCGGGCAGCAGGGTCTTCTCCGACCAGTCCAGGTACGCCGGCTGGGAATCGCCGCCGATCTGGACCAGGGCGATCTCGGTGAAACCGGCCTCGGCGTACGGGCGTACGGCCTCGACGAACGCGTCCGGGTCGTCACCGCACGGGATGGAGTCGGCGACGTCGTCGGGCGTGACGAACTGGGTCGCCGCCTCGAAGGAATCCGGGTGCGGCAGCTCCGAGTTGACCTTCCAGCCGCTGCCGAACCAGCGGAACTGCGAATGGGCCCGCTTGATCGCCGTGTCCCGGTCGGGGTCGTAGCAGACCGGCAACTGGCCCACGCGGGGCTTGCCCTCGCCGCCGTGCCGGTCGAACGCCTCCAGCAGCCCCGCCTTGGGCTCCGTGGCGATCACCAGATCGCCCAGCCGGCCCGCGAGTTCGCACGACCGCTCCCCGGAGACGGCGATGCCGATGGGCGGCGCCTCGTCCGGCAGGTCCCACAGCCGGGCCGACTCCACGTCGAAGTGCGTGCCTCGATGGTTGACGTGACCGCCCTTGAAGAGGGCGCGGATGATCTCCACGGCCTCCTCGAACATCTCGTGCCGTACGTCGACGGACGGCCAGCCGCCGCCCACCACGTGCTCGTTGAGGTTCTCGCCGGAACCGAGCCCCAGCCGGAACCGCCCCTCGGACAGCAGCTGGACCGTCGCCGCCTTCTGCGCCACCACCGCCGGGTGGTAGCGGAACGTCGGGCACGTCACGTACGTCATCAGCGGGATACGTGACGTGGCCTGGGCTGCCGCACCGAGCACCGCCCACGCGTAGGGCGAGTGACCCTGCGAGCGCAGCCAAGGGAAGTAGTGGTCGGAGGTCACCGAGAAGTCGAAGCCCGCCTCCTCGGCCCGCACCACATGGTCGACGAGCTCTCGGGGGCCGGTCTGCTCGGTCATCATCGTGTATCCGATTTGCACCATAACCGCCGAGTCCCCTGACAGCCGACGGGAAAACTGCTCGATCAAGGTCCGCCGGCGGGGCAGGATGCCCTCATGAGTGCCTCCTCTCTGCCTGGGGACAGCCCCGCCGCCCAGGGCGTCGACGTATCCGGTGTTCACGCCTTCCTCGACGCCCTCGAAGCGGACCCGGAACTCGAGCCGCACAGCCTGATGATCATGCGGCACGGCCGGCTGGTCGCCTCCGGCTGGTGGGCGCCGTACACCCCCGACCGCCCCCACCTGCTGTACTCCCTCAGCAAGAGCTTCACCGGGACCGCCGCCGCCCTCGCCGAGGCCGAGGGGCTGCTCGACTTCGACGCGCCGGTGATCTCCTACTTCCCGGAGCTCGATGCCGAGATCACCGACCCGCGCAGCCGGGCCATGCTCGTCCGGCACGTGGCGTCCATGTCGAGCGGCCACGAGCGGGAGACCGTCGACGAGGTCTACGAGCTGGACAAGCAGGAGCCCGTGCGCGGGTTCCTGCTGCTGCCGCCGGAACGCGACCCCGGCACGGTCTTCGCCTACAACCAGCCCGCCACCTACACCCTTGCCGCGATCGTCCAGCGGGTGACCGGGCAGCCGCTCACCGCCTATCTGCGGCCCCGGGTGCTGGATCCGCTCGGCATCGGCGAGGTGTTCTGGCAGCGGGACCGGGCCGGCCGCGAGATCGGCTTCAGCGGTCTGCACGCCACCACCGACGCCATCGCCCGGCTCGGCGAGCTGTACCTGCGCGACGGGGTCTGGGAAGGCGAGCGGCTGCTGCCCGAAGGATGGGTGGCCCGGGCGACGCGCCCGCACATACCCACCGCCGGAGCCATGGGAGACGAGGAACGGCAGGACTGGGACCAGGGCTACGGATACCAGTTCTGGATCTCCCGGCACGGCTACCGGGGTGACGGCGCTTACTGCCAGCTCTGTCTGGTGCTGCCCGAGCACGACGCGGTGATCGCGATGACCGCGGCGACCGAACGGATGCAGGACGTCCTGAACCTCGTGTGGCGGCACCTGCTGCCCGCCTTCGGCCCCGAGCCGCTGCCCGGCCGCGAGAGCGCGGACGAGGCCCTGCGGGAGCGCCTCGCCGGGCTCGCGCTGCCGCCCGCCCCGGGCCGGCCGGCGCCGCCGGAACGGGCGGAGGAATGGGCGGCCACCGAGTTCAGGACCTCCGGGAAGGACGCTCCCGCTCTGTCGGTCGGGCTGGTACCGGACGCGGACGGCTGGACGCTGCGGCTCACCGAGGGCGAGAAGCGGCTGGACCTGCCGATCGGAGCAGAGGGCTGGACGGTGGCGGAGAAGCCGCTCCCGACCGCGGTGAGCGGCGGCTGGACGGACTCCGGCACGCTGGCCGTGGAGGTGGTGTTCCTGGAAACTCCGCACCGCCTGGCGCTGACTTGTTCCCTCGCGGACCGTACGCTCACCGCGAGCTGGCGCACGCAGCCCCTGGGCGGCGGCCGGCTCACCTCCCTGCGCGCCCCGCGCGGCTCAGCCTGAGCCCGGCCGGAACGTCTTCAGAAAGGCCCGCAACGCCTCCTGGTTCGTCTTGTCCTCCCAGTCGGCGTCCGGGGTCGTCCAGCGCAGCGAGAAGCTCCGGCCCTCACCCAGCAGGAAGCCCCGGCCGAAGGTGTGCACCCGGGTGCCGTCGACGTCCGCCGTCCACTCCATGTCGGCGGCCTCGCGCCCCTGGTACGTCGTGGCGCGGATCTCGCCGATGCGCCGGTAGTCGCCCGACTGCTCCAGGTTGGGTTCGACTTCGTCCCGCCACACGGCCACGGGATCCGGGCCCACGCGTTTGCTGTAGGTGATGGCCAGCGTGCGGTCGTCACCGGCGGCACCGAAGGTCACGCGGTACCGCAGATCGCCCTGGCGATCGGTGTCCAGCGGCTCCCAGCCCGCAGGGAGCGCGACGGAGAAGCCCTCCGGCGCCTTGTAGGTCCGGAAACCGGGCGGCAGGCCCGTGCCCGGGGCGGACGGCGTGGGCGTAGGGGTGGGGGTGGGCTTGGGATCGGGGGACGACGGAGAGGGCGTGGGGGAGGGGGAGCCGGACGTGCCGGGCGGCTCGGACGGCGCGGGGCCGCCGCCGCCGGTTCCCTCGCCCGGTGAGGCGGCGGAGGCCGGTGGCCGGGCCGGGGAGTCCGCCACGTCGCTGCTCGTGTCGCTGCCGGGCAGCCCCTGGGTGACGGCGAGCACGGCGACCGCGACGGTGATCACGGCCAGGGAGGTCCCGGCGACCATGGTCCGTCTGCTCCACGCCGGACCCCCCGGCCGCATCGCGGCGTACGCGCCGCGCAGCCGCGGCACGGGCACCGACGCCAAGGCCGCCTCCGGGTCCTCGCTGAGCGCCCGGGTCAGCGCCTCCCGGACCACCGGGCGGGTCAGCCGCTCCCGCGCGTCCTTGCGGAGCAGCCCCTGCACGACCTGGGTGAGCGGCCCGGCGCGCACCGGCGTGCGCAGCGGCAGCCGGTCCACGCCCTTCAGGGTGTTCTCCGGTCGGCCCCGGTCCCGGAAGGGCGGGCGGCCCTCGACCATCGTGTAGAGGATCGCGCCGAGCGCCCACAGATCGGCCGCGGGCCCGATGTGCTCGTCGCGGGCCTGTTCCGGAGAGGCGAACGCGGGTGCCGTGAGCCGGGGCGCGAGGGTCGCGCCGACCAGGCCGTAGCCGGTGACGACCACCGAATGGTCCTCGCGTACGAACACCTGGCCGGGGCTGAGCTCGCCGTGCGTGATGCCCTCGGCGTGCGCGGCGTCCAGCACGTCGAGCAGCTCCAGACCGACACGGGCGGCCCGCACGTAGTTGAACGTGCCCTGTTCCGAAAGGAGTTCGCCGAGCGGGGTGCCGTCGATCCACTCGTTGACGGTCCACAGGGTGCCGGCCTCCTCGGCGGCGTCGACGACGGTGGCGATCCGGCCGGGGCACAGCAGCGCCATGCGTTCGGACGTGCGCAGCAGGCGGCCGGCGGCCCGCCGCTCGGTCTCGTACGCGTCGTCCGGAAGCCCGATCTGCGTGACGAGACACGGGCGGGAGACCTCGCCGGCCCCGAGGTCCTCGGCGTACCAGCAGATGCGGTTGGTCTCGCGCTGGATGATCTCGAGCAGCCGGTACCGGCCGCCGACCAACTGGTGTGTGGAGACGTGCGCCCTGCCCATGGCCATCCCTCGCTGGAAACCTGGCTTTCACCTTTTCCAGAAGTACGGGGGATGGGTCGTGCTGCGTTCAACTGGATCGCAACTCCGCCTCCATTCTTGTCTTTTATTCAAAAGAGGGGGTCACGTGTGCGAGAGAAACGGTCTTTCGCGGGCTCAGGAGCGGCTCACCTCGGCCGCCCCGGGGCCGCCGGGGCGGCGCCGCGGGTGCGGAGAATTAGCCCCCGCGGCCCGCGGATTCCCGAATCCCCGGCTGGCCTGCTGGTAACCGACGGTAAATGCGGAGGAGTCCAACGGCTGAACTCGGTACCCCTCCGATGAATTCGGCGACGGATTATCCGGGGGCGGTCGGCTCAGACGTCGCGCCGTACCAGGAAGCCGAGCAGTGAACGCAGTTCACCGCGGGCCGTCGCCTCCAGCGGCACCCCGGCGAGCGCCGTCTCGACGGCGGCGACGTGGCGCCGGGCCTCCGTCATGGCCGCCGCACGGCCGCCCGCCCGCTCGATCAGCTCCGCCGCCGCACCGGGATCGTCGCCCGCCTCCAGGAGCGCGGCGAGTCGGCCGCCCTGCGGGGAACCGAGCGCGACCAGCACCGGGAGCGTCTTCTTCCGCTCCCGCAGATCGCCGTGGACGGGTTTGCCGGTGACCCGCGGATCGCCCCAGATGCCCAGCACGTCGTCGACGATCTGGAAGGCGATCCCGAGATGCCGGCCGGCCCGGTCGAGCGCGGCGGCCGTCTCGGGGGTGGCACCGCCGAGCACGGCGCCCAGCGCGGCCGCGCAGCCCAGCAGCGAGCCCGTCTTGTGCTCCGCCATGGCCCGGTACTCGTCCGGCCGGACCCGCTCCGCCCCCGTCCAGGGGCGGTCGGCGAACAGCAGGTCGTCGGCCTGCCCGCGCACCAGGTCACCCAGTGCGACGGAGAGCGTCCGCACGGCCGCTGCTCCGCCGGGCTGCTCGGCCAGGGTCTCGACGGCGAGTGCGAACAGGGCGTCGCCCGCGAGGACCGCGGGGCCCGTGCCGTAGGCCTTCCACACGGCCGGGCGACGACGCCGGTCCGCGTCGCCGTCCATGATGTCGTCGTGCAGCAGGGAGAAGGCGTGCACCAGCTCCACCGCGACGGCCGCGGCCACCCCGTCCCGCCCGGACGCACCGGCAGCCTCGGCGCCCAGCACGGCGAGCGCCTGCCGTACACCCTTGCCGCCCGGGGTGACGGCCGGGGCACCGCCCACCTCGCACCAGCCGAAGGAGTACGCGGCCATCTCGCCGACCCAGGGGTGCAGCCGGCCGACGGCTTCGGCGAGGGCGGGGCGTACGAGGGTGCGGCAGCGGTGGAGGATCCGGTGGGGGTCGGCCGGGGGGTTGGGGCCGACCGCGTCATGCTGCCGTTCGTCGTGCGGGACCGCGTCCTGCCGTGCCGCCTCCACCGCCGTGGAGGACGCCGTCACCGGGTCACCTCCGCCGGCCTGGCCTCGGCGACCCCGGCATCCGGTATACCGAGTTCGTCGTACGCGCGCGCCACCATCTTGCGGGCGTGCTGGAGGCCGATCCGCTCCAGCGCGCCGGCCAGCTCGGCCAGTTCGGCCGCCGTCTCGGCGCGGTCGCGGCCCAGCCGGGCCAGGGACTTGGCGAGGCCCAGCCGGGACAGCGCCTCCCCGCGCGGCTCGCTCATCTCGCGGAACTCCGCCAGGGCCTGCTCGTACAGGGCGCGCGCCTCGGCGTAACGCCCGGCCCGGTACAGGACGTTGCCGCGCATCTTGTGGTTGTAGGCCAGTGCGCTGGACAGCCGCATCGCGCGGCACGTCGCCTCCGCCTCGCTCAGCAGCTCCAGCGCCCGCTCGGTGTCCCCGTCACGCACCGACACGACGTCGGCCATACCGCGCAACGCCCAGGCATGACCGCGCCGGTCGTCGGCGCGCGCGGCGATCTCGGCGGACTCCTCGAACAGGGCGTACGCGGTGTCGTAGTCGCCGGTGTTGCGGTGCATCTGCGCGATGCCCTCCAGCGCCCACACCGTGTGCCGCGCCTCCCCGCGCCGCCGGGCCTCGGCGAGCAACTGCTCGTGCAGCCGGCCGACGGCCTCGTAGTCGCCCTGGATGCGGCCGGTCTCGGCCAGGCCCGCCAGTGAGTAGCCGCGCACCACGATGTCCCCGCCCCGTTCGCCCAGGTCCGCCGCGAGCTGGAGCAGCCGGCGGGCCAGCCGGAACGCCCCGCGCTGCCGGGCCAGCGTGCCGCCGCTCCACAGCGCCCAGGCCATCGCCGGCACGTCCGAGGCCTGACGGGCGGCCCGGTAACTCGCCTTCCAGGCCCGGTCCGCGTCCTCGACCCGGCCCAGCCGGCGGTGCGCCTCGGCCACCGCGAGTCCGGAACGCGCCGCCTCCCCGGGCTTCCCGGCGCGCTCGGCCGCCCTCAACTGCTCGGTGCCGGCGGCCAGGACGTCGGTCAGGGAGGAGTTGACGGACAGGGTGGTGAGCGCGCCCTGGTACTCCGGGGCGAATGCCTTGCCGTACATCGATGCCTTTCGGTCCGTATGCACGCTATGTATACACAGAGCGTATACATAGCGTGTATAGAAGGGTGGAAACCTGCCCTGGCCGCAAGGGCCAGGGCATCACCTGTTGTGGATCAAGACGTCGACCGCACGGACGGGGTTGCTTGTGAGGCGCAGATCACCGTGGGGGTTCCCCATGCTCAGTGCTGGCCGGCCTTCTGCGGAGTCGCCTCGCTCGGCCGCACCACGACGTATCCCTCGCCCTGGAGCATCAGTTGCACGGCCTCGCCGGAACCGCCGCGCAGCATCGAGCCGATGGACTGGGAGCGGTGCAGCGAGGTCTGGAGACCCGCCGTCCAACCGACGATCGCGTCGGTGTCGACGTACACCGGATACTGCGGCGAGACCGGGATGACCAGCGGATTGCCCTCGCACACCAGGCCCAGTGCGCCGTGCCCGGTGAAGACGCTGTTGAACAGGCCGCCCCCGGTCATGCCTGCGCCTTTCACGGTCGCGATGCGGTAGGACAACGTGGCGTCGAAGCACAGGACGTTGCGGCCGTTGACCGTGAACTCGTCGCCGGGTTCGACGTCGACGACGAAGCAGTTCTGCGCTTCGTGGGCGAACCAGGCCTCACCCTGCCCCCGCACCGCCATCAGCGGCAGTCCCTCCCCGGTGACGGCGCGCTTGAGCATGCCGCCCACGCCCTGGCCCTTGCGCTCGAACTGGAGATTGCCGCGGTAGGCGATCATGGCGCCCTGCCGGGCGAGCATCTCGCCGTTCACCGTGTAGCGGAGGCACTTGGCGTTCTCGACCGTCATGCCCGGTGCGACGGCCGGCTGTGCCATGTGCCTGCTGGAAAAGAGGTCACCCTTCATAGGCGCATCCTCACCCGGAGCGTTGCCCTCCGCCAAGATCGGGGCGAGCGACGGGCAGGGCGCGCGGGGGCGCGGTGTCAGCCGCCGAAGAGCTGCGTCCAGTACGTGCCGGCGCGGCCGCCGCCCGCGAAGCCGACCCCGAGGTGTGTGAACCCGGGCTTGAGGATGTTGGCCCGGTGGCCGGGGCTGTTCATCCAGCCCTCGACCACCTCGGCGGGGGAGCGCTGGCCGCAGGCTATGTTCTCGCCGATGGAACGCCGGGTGGAGCCCGCGGCGGCGGCCCGGTCCCATGGTTGGCTGCCGCCGGGCGCGGTGTGCGCGTAGAAGTCGCGGGCCACCATGTCCGCGCTGTGCGCCTGGGCGGCGGCGGTGAGCAGGGGATCGGCGGCCAGGGGCGGCAGCCCGGCCCGGGTGCGCTCCCGGTTGGTGAGATCCGTGACGGCCGCCGCCACGCCGGCCAGCCCGTCCGGCGTGAGGGGCCTGGCCCAGAGCGCGGTCCAGTAGGTGTCGCCGGTGGGGCCGTCGTGGACGTGGGCCACTCCGGCGTGGGTGAACGCGGGGTCGTGCAGGGTGCGGCAGGGGCCGTCCGTGCGCAGGCAGTACGCCACGAACTCGGCGGTGGTGCGCGGGCCGGACACCAGGTGCTCGCCGACGGTGAGGTACACGTACCCGGCGCCGACGGCCCGCTGGTAGACGGACACACCGTCCCGGCTCTCGACGCCGAGGCGTCCGGACGCGGCCATGGCGGCGGCGTGGGCCCGCGCCGCGGACACGAGCCGCGGGTCGAGCGAGACCGGTGGTGAACCGGCGGCGGTACGGACGGGGTTGACCAGGGCGGCGAAGCCGTCCGGGTCGGGGGCGGGCTGTACGGAGGCAGGCCGCGTCCGCGGCGCACCGGCCGTCGCCGGGGCCGGCGCGGGCGTGTCGTCCACGACGTCGACGCCGAAGTCCCGGGCGAGTCCCGCCAGTCCGTCGGCGTACCCCTGGCCCAGGGCGCGCAGCTTCCAGCGTTCGCCGCGCCGGTAGAGCTCCGCGAGCAGCAGCACCGTCTCCTGCCGGGGGCGCGGCGGGGTGAACCGGGCGAGTGGGCGGCCTGCCGCGTCGGCGACGTGCAGTGTGGGGGAGGGCAGGCGGCCGAGGGCGGTTCCGGCCTCGGCGGCACTCACGGCGACGGTCACCCGCGTGGCGCCGGTGCGCAGCCTCGCCGGATCCACGGTGAGCGCGTCGCCCCGCAGCGCCGCTCCCGGCGCGGCCGGCTGGTTGTAGAAGACGAAGTCGCCGTCGCCCCGCACTTTCCCGCCGTCGTCCGTGACGAGCGCGGACACGTCGAACGGGCCGGGGACCCGGACCGTCACCGCCCCGTCCGGAAGCGGCAGATTGCCACCGGGGACCAACTCGTGCATCACGCCCCCCTGCTGTCGGTCGTACCGGCCTCCCCACGGGGGCGCCGATGCCCCGACAACGGCCGTGGCGACGCGAGGGTTCCCACATCGGCCCGGATCCACGGCCGCGAAGCCGGCGTCCGCCCGCGGCCACCTCGAAACCCGGCCGAGAACTTCCGGATCGACACGGCCTCGGCACCCCGCACAGAGTTGCAGGCCGCACCACTACCGTGTCGTACGCCGGGACGGCACGCAGTGCCCAGCTCCCGGTGGCTCCGCGACACTGCGGGAACCCGCCCCTGACACCGCCCGACCGTGCACACCTGCCGAAGGATTGCCCACGATGCCCCGCACCGCACGCCCCCGCGGCCGCACCGCCCCGGCCGCCCTCTCCTTGTGCCTCGCACTGGGCTGTGGTTCCGGTGGGGCACCCCAGGGGAACGGGCCGGCCCCGCCGGCCGGCGCCCCGACGGGGAACGGGGACGACGTGGTCACCTGGGCCTCCTCCGCCGGCCGCGTCGGCGCGGCGGTCGACGGCCGCGGCTACCGGCTGGTCGTGCGCACCAGCGTCGGCGGCACCGGCCTCAGGGTGCGGCTGTCCAACGCCTTCGGGGACCAGCCGGTGACGTTCGGCAGCGTCCACGCGGGTCTCCAGCGCGACGGAGCCGCACTCGTTCCGGGCAGCAACCGGCGCCTGACCTTCGGCGGCGCCCGCTCCGTCACGGTCCCCGCCGGCGGCATCGTCTACAGCGACCCGCTGCCCGTCAGCGTCCCCGCCGCGAGCGCGCTCGTCGTCAGCCTCTACGTGCCCCGGGCGGGCGGCGTGCTCACCGGGCACTGGATGGCGATGCAGACGTCGTACACCACCGACGGCGACCACACCGCGGAGGAGAGCGGCGCCAACTGGGCGCAGCGGACCGGCTCCTGGTTCTACCTCGACGCCGTCACCGTGCGGCCCCGGCCCGCGGCGGGCGCCGTGGCCGCCCTCGGCGACTCGATCACCGACGGCTGGCATTCCACGACCGATTTCGACCGCCGCTGGCCGGACCACCTCGCCCGCCGGCTGCGCGCGTCCCCCACGACGAGCATCGAGGGAGTCGCCAACGCGGGCATCGCCGGCAACAAGGTCCTCGCCGACGGCCCCGGACAGAGCGCCCTGAACCGCCTGTCGCGGGACGTGCTCGCACTGCCGGGCCTGCGCACGGTGTTCCTCTTCCAGGGCGTCAACGACATCAAGGCCGAGCCCGGAGCCACGGCCGACCAGCTCATCGCCGGATACCGCAGGCTGGCCGACCGGGTGCACGCGGCCGGGAAATGCGTCGCCGTCGCCACGATCGCCCCCTACAAGGGCTGGCCGGAATGGGACCCCGCCGGGGAAGCCGTGCGCCGGGAGGTCAACACCTTCCTCCGCACCAGCGGCGAGTTCGACGCGGTCACCGATTTCGACCGCGTCCTGCGCAGCCCCGACGACCCCGAGCGGATCCTCCCCGCCTTCGACGGCGGCGACCACCTGCACCCCAACGACAAGGGAATGCAGGCAATGGCCGACGCCGTCGACCTGGAGAGCCTCGACTGCGGGAGCCCGTAGCCCGGGCCAGGGATACGCAGCGGCCCGTACCGAGGGCCGGCAGTCAGCCGGACGCCGACGGCTCCGGCGTGATCAGACCCTCCCGGTAGGCGATCGCCACCGCCTCGCCCCGGCTCGACGCGCCCAGCTTGGCCAGGATGTTGGAGACGTGGACGCTCGCCGTCTTGCCGCTGATGAACAGCTCCTCGCCGATCTGCCGGTTGCTGCGGCCGAGCGCGAGCAGCCGCAGCACCTCCTGCTCGCGTGCGGTCAGCACACCGGCGCGCTCGTCGACGTCCGGGGCCTCCGCCAGACGGCCGCGCCGGGCCAGGGCCTCCACCCGCTCCCGCAGCGGCGTGGCGCCGAGGTGATCGGCGCTCTCGCGGACCTCGCGGGCCTCGGCCGCCGCCTCCTCACGACGCCCGGCCGCCAGCAGGGCCTCGGCGTACCGCAGCCGGCAGCGCGCCTGCTCGTGGACGTCGCCGTAGCCGAACGCCGTCACCACCGCCGACCAGGCGGCGGCGTCCGGCCCCGAGACGGCCCGCAGCCACTCCGCCTCCGCGCGGGCCAGCCACGCCTGCCCCTCCGGCCCCTGCGGGGTGCCGTTCTCGCCGCGGGCCGCGGTGGGCCGCGCCAGTTCCACCAGTTCGGTCGCGGTGTCCGTCCAGCGCCGGGCCCCGGCCTCGTCACCGGCCGACCGCAGCCCGGCGGCCTCGTCGGCCACCGCGGACAGTGCCAGGGCGGCGAGCCGGACCGTGACGTCCGGACGCTTCCCCGACTCGTCGGTGAGGGCCGCGACCGTGGACCGCGTCCACCGCACCGCGTCCTCGGGATCACGGCGCAGCGCCGCGGCGTCGGTGAGCACGATGCCCGCGACCAGGGTGGCCATCCAGTCGAAGGGCCCCTCCAGCAGGGCACGCGCCCGGTCGGCGGCCGTCAAGTCGCCCCGGGCCAGGGCGACGTACAGCGCGGGACCGACCGTGTACCCGCCGGCGGCCGGCAGCACCTCGGCATCGGCCGCCGCCGCCCGCACGCATTCGTCCCAGCGGCCCAGCACCTGCAGCACCAGCAGCCGCAGGTACCGCATCTCCAGCGGATACGGGGACGACAGCAGCCCGGCGCGCCGCGCCCGGTCCAGACCCTCCGTCAGCCAGGGCACGCACTCCGCCAGCGCACCCAACTCGTAATAGCCCATGGCCAGGTTGAACAGAGCACGCAGCTCCACGGCCGCGTTGCCCGAACTCCGGGCCAGCTCCCGGGCCTTCAGCAGCCGCTCCCGGCCCTCGGGGCCGCGCCGCCCGTCTCCGTCGAAGACGGCCAGGGAGATCAGCAGGTCCGCCTGGGCGTCGGTCACCCGCAGCTCCTCGGCCACGCGCAGGGCCCGCCGGGCGACCCACAGCGCGGTCTCGCTCTCCCCGACGTGGCGTGCGGCCATGGCATGCGTGGACGCCGCCCACACCCACGTGGGCGACGGAGGATCCTCGGGGATCATCGCCAGGGCCTCGCTGCTGTAGGCGAACGCCGCTGCCAGGCTGTCCACGCTCAGCAGGTTCCCGGCGTGGGTGTAGCGGACCCGGGCGGCGAGCTCGGAGTCGGCGTCCTGGCCGAGCTCCGCCAGCGCCGACCGCGAGAGGGAGACCGCCCGGTGCACCTCCCCGGCGTGCGCGGCCGCCGCCGAGGCCCGCAACGTCAGCGTCACCCGGTCCACGCCCCCGCCCTTGAGCCCCGCCTCGGCACCCACCGCCGGCCACAGATCGAGGGCCGCTTCCAGATGCCGGTGCTCCTCGGCAGGCGCACCGACCCGCTGGGCGTGATCGGCGGCCTCCAGGGAGGCGGAAAGCGCCTCGGCGAGGTCGTGGCTCTCCCGGTAGTGGTGGGCACGCTCGGCGGCGCTCTCCGCGGCCCGGCCCTGCGCGGCGAGCAGCCGGGCGAACGCGCCGTGCAGCCGCGCCCGCTCCCCGGGGAGCAGATCGGCGTAGACGGCCTCACGGGCGAGGGCGTGCCGGAACGAGTACGTGTCGCCGTCCCCGGCGACGAGCAACTGCCGCCCCACCGCCTCCCGCAGCGCCGACTCCAGCTCCTCCTCGGGCAGCCCGACGGCCTGCCGCAGCAGCTCGTGCTCGACCCGGCGCCCGGCGACGGCCGCGGTCCGCAGCACCTGCTGCGCGGTGTCGGACAGCTGCTCGAAGCGGATCAGCAGCACCTCCGCCAGCCCGCTGGGCACCCCGCCGGACTCCGTGTCCGTCGCCGCGAGCAACTCCTCCGCGTAGAAGGCGTTCCCCTCGGCCCGCTCCACGATCCGCCGCACCGTGGCGTCCGCCAGCGGACGCCGCTCGAGGTGACGCACCAGCCGGGCCACATCGGAATCACCCAGCGGCCGCAGCTCCAGCCGCTCCACGGCGGGCAGCCGTATCAGCTCCGCCAGCAGCGGCCGCAGTGGGTGGCGACGGTGCAGGTCGTCCGCCCGGTACGAGGCGAACACCGCCAGCCGGTGCCGCAGAACACCCCGGGCGAGCAGAAAACGCAGCAGGTCCCGCGACGACTGGTCGGCCCAGTGCAGATCCTCCAGCACGAGCAGCAGTGGGGCGGTGTCCGCCACCTCGGCCAGCAACCCCGCCATCCCCTCGAACAGCCGCAACCGCCCGTCGACGTCCCGCGCGGAATCGGTCCCGGCCCCCAGCAGCCGCTCGACCACCGGATGAGCGGCCAAGGCGGAAGCGAACCGCTCGTCGGCTGCGAGCACGCCCAGGATCTCGGTGAACGGCAGATACGGCAGCCCCACATCACCGAGATCCACGCAGTGTCCGACGACCACGGTCATGCCTGAATCGGCAGCCCGTCCCCCGACCTCATCCAGCAGCCGGGTCTTACCGACCCCGGCGTCCCCGGCGACCAACACGGCCCGCGCCTCACCCCCACGCGCACGCTCCAGCACGCCTGAGAGCCGGGCGAGTTCGGAATCCCGCCCGACAACTGGCGTGACAGATGAAGCCTGCGGCACAGGACCAACCTTCTTTTTCAGGGGCGCGGGGTGCGCGATCAACCCCCGACAACCCGCAGCCGCCACCAAACAGAAGCTCCCGAGCTCCTAGGCCCGCAACACCCGGGCCCAATCATCCGGCACCCGCCCCGCAGGCCCCGGCACCGGCTGATCCACAGGATGACTCACCGGCCCGGCCAGCTCCGGCCCGGACTCGTACAACTCGTTCGTCGAGTAGTCCCAGTACCAGACCTCACCCGGCTCGAAGCTCTGCACCAACGGATGCCCCGACTCCCTGAAATGAGCCGTCGCGTGCTGCGCGGGCGAACTGTCACAACACCCCACGTGCCCGCACTGCGCACACCGCCGCAGGTGGAACCACCACCCGCCGGCCGCCTCGCACTCCGCGCACCCGCTGCCGCTCGGCGCAGCACCCGGGTCGACCCCGTTGATCCCGTTCTCACCACTCATGCCGACTCCTCCTCGACCGCTGTCAGCGGAAGCAGCACCTGGAACCGCGTGTCCCCCGGCTCCGACTCCACCTGGATCGTCCCGTGATGCTTGTTGACCACGATCCGCCAGGAGATGTCGAGCCCGAGCCCCGTCCCCTCACCCACCGGCTTCGTCGTGAAGAACGGATCGAAGATCCGCCCCCGGTCCTCCGCCGGGATGCCGACGCCCGTGTCCCGGAACTCCACCAGCAGCCGGTCGTGGTCCCGGGCCGTCCGCACGGTCAGCGTCCCGTCCCCGCCCGCGCTGTTCATCGCCGAGACCGCGTTGTCGACCAGGTTCGTCCACACCTGGTTGAGCTCCGCGGGGTACGCCGGGATCCCCGGCAGCGTCCGGTCGTACTCCTTGACGACCTTGATCCGCCGGCCGATCTTGCCCGACAGCATCAGCAGCGTGCTGTCGAGGAGTTCGTGCACATCGGCGTGTCGGAAGGGCGCCCGGTCGAGCTGGGAGTACTGCTTGGCCGCGTCGACGAGATGCGAGATGCGGGTGGTCGAGTCGTTGATCTCGTCCATCAGCAGCTCGGTCTCGACGGTGTAGTTGAGCCACCCGATCGCGCTCGGCAGGAGCTCCTCGTCCACCGCCGCCGCGACCTGGTCCAGCCAGTCCTCGTCGAGACCGGCCTGGACGAAGACGGGCGCGATCCGCCAGCCGTCCGGGATGCCGTGGTCGTCGAGCCAGTCGGTGAGCGCGTCCTCCCGGTCGGAGGCCTCCAGCGGACTCAGCGTGGGGGCCTTGGCGACGCGCTCGGCGGTGCGTTCCTGGATGTCGATGAGGTTCGCCATGACCTCGGGGGAGTACGAGCCCTGTGCGATGATCGCCAGCTTGTGCCGCATCTTGCCCACCCGCTCCCGCAGCGTCGCGGTCGCCCGTACGGCCGCCGCCGCGGGGTTGTTGAGCTCGTGGGTGAGGCCGGCGGACAGCGAGCCGAGCGCCAGCAGCCGTTCGCGCTGCCCGATGGCCCGCTGGGCGTTCTTCGTACCGAAGAAGAGCCCCTCCAGCAGATGCACAGCCATCGGGAACCAGTCCTGCATGATGCCCGCGAACGTGTCGGCGGGCAGCACGAAGAACCGCGTCGGCTCAGTGACGCGCATGGAGTTGTTGTAGACCTGCGGCACCCGGTCGCCCAGATACGCCTGCATGGACCCCGCGTACACCCCGCGCTGGGAGGTCCGGGTCACCTCCACGTCATCGCCGCCGACCCGGCGGTACAGCACGACCGTGCCCTCCAGCAGCACGTAGAAGCAGGTGGCGGGGTCTCCCTCGGTGTAGACGGGGCCGGGCTCGAACTTCTCCACCCGCCCCTCGCTGCACAGCCGCCCCAGCTGCTCGGGCGTGAGCTTCTCGAACAGGAACAGCGAGCCGATCTCCTGCGGGCTGCACGGCGCGGGCTGCCCGCTCACGACTGCTCCAGATAACGGTGGACGAGCATCACGGCCATGGCTCCCTCTCCGACGGCGGACGCGACCCGCTTGGCCGACTCGGAGCGGGCGTCGCCCGCCACGAACACGCCGGGCACATTGGTCTCCAGGTGGTACGGCGGCCGGTCCAGCTCCCAGTCCCCGGGCGGGCGGCCGTCGGCGGTCAGGTCGGGCCCGGCGAGGATGAACCCGCGCTCGTCCCGCAGCACCGTGCCGTCGAGCCAGTCGGTGCGCGGGGCCGCGCCGATGAACACGAACACCCACTGCGCGTCGACCTGCTCGGTCTTGCCGGTGTCCACGTCCCGCAGCGTCAGCCGCTCCAGGTGGCCGTCGCCGTGTGCTTCCTCGACGACCGTGCGGGCGCGCACCCGGATGTTGGGGGACTCCTCGATCTGCTGGATCAGGTAGTGCGACATCGATGCCGCCAGCGACTCGCCGCGCACCAGCAGCGTCACCGACTTGGCGCCCCGTGACAGGTACATCGCCGCCTGCCCCGCGGAGTTGGCGCCGCCGACGATGTACACGTCCTGTCCCTGGCAGGCGGGGGCCTCTGTCAGGGCGGACCCGTAGTAGACGCCGCATCCGGTCAGGTCGTCGCAGCCGGGCGCCGACAACTGCCGGTAGGACACGCCGGTCGCCAGGATCACACTGTGCGCGGCGACCGCCGAGCCGTCCGAGAACCGTACGATCCGGGCGGCGCCGTTGACCTCCAGCGCCGTCACCTCGCGCGCGGTGAGGATCTCCGCGCCGAACTTCGCCGCCTGCCGCCGGGCCCGGTCGGTGAGCTGGGCTCCCGACACGCCGTCGGGGAAGCCGAGGTAGTTCTCGATCCGGGAGCTCTGCCCGGCCTGCCCGCCGGTGGCCGAGCGCTCCACCAGCACGGTCCGCAGTCCTTCGGAGGCGCCGTAGACCGCCGCGCCGAGTCCGGCCGGTCCGCCGCCGATCACGACCAGGTCGTAGAAGTCGGCCGTCGGGGTCGTCGCCAGCCCGACCTGGGCCGCGAGGTCGACGGCCTCCGGCTCGATCAGCGGCGTCCCGTCCGGCGTGATCACCACCGGCAGCCGCATCCCGTCCGCACCGGCCGCGGCCAGCAGCCGCCGCCCCTCCGGCTCGTCGGAGGAGTACCAGCGGTACGGCACCTGATTGCGGGCCAGGAACTCCCGCACGTCCGAGGAGCGCGCCGACCAGCGGTGCCCGACGACCTTCGTACTCGGCACGGGCCGGTAGTCGCCGGCCCGCCACGCCTGCAGCAGATCGTCCAGGACCGGGTAGAGCTTCTCCTCGGGCGGGTCCCATGGCTTGAGCAGGTAATGGTCGAGGTCGACGACGTTGATCGCGTCGATCGCCGCGTTCGTGTCCGCGTACGCCGTCAGCAGCACCCGCCGGGCGCCCGGGTAGACGTCCAGGGCCTGTTCGAGGAACTCGATGCCGTTCATCTGCGGCATCCGGTAGTCGGCCAGGATCACCGCCACGAGATCGCCGCGCAGTTTCAGCTCCCGCAGCGCGTCGAGCGCGGACTCGCCGGACTCCGCGCGCACGATCCGGTACGACGCGCCGTACCGCCGCCTCAGATCACGGGCCACGGCCCGGGAGACCCCCGGATCGTCGTCCACGGTCATGATGACGGTCCGCGCCGCATCGGCGGCCTGTGCCATACGTCCCCCACACCGGGCGGTCGACTCACGGCACGGCGCCCCGGGCACCGCGCCGACCTCCGCCCATCGTATGTTCGATCGCCGCGGCGCGCTCCGATACGGAGATCAGCTCCGGCGGGCCGCCAGCACGCAGAACTCGTTGCCCTCCGGGTCGGCGAGCGTCACCCAGCTCTGCTCGCCCTGCCCGACATCGGCGTGCCGCGCGCCGAGCGCCAGCAGACGTGCCACCTCGGCCTCCTGGTCGTCGGGCCGGAAGTCGAGGTGCAGGCGGTTCTTGACGGTCTTGCTCTCCGGCACCGTCGTGAAGAGCAACCCCGGCAGCCGGTCCGGAGCGGGCCGGATCTCGAACTCGTCGGGTGCGTCGTTCACCACCGTCCAGCCCAGCGCCTCGGCCCACCAGCGGCCCAGGGCCTCGGGATCCGCCGAGTCCACCATCACCTGTTCCCACTCCAAGGTCATGCGGGAAGGGTAGTGAAGACTGATCAGTGTCGCAGTGACATTTTCACGAGGAGGCAGCCGGATGACACGCCCGATCACCGCAGGGATCGACGGATCGCAGGAGAGCCTCGCGGCCCTCGCCTGGGCGGCCCGTGAGGCGGTGCGGCGCGACCGGCCGCTCCGGGTGGTGCACGCCTGGCGGTTCCAGCCGCACGAGGGGCTCGAAGCGGGGATCACCGGCGACGCGGACAGTCAGGCGCAGTGGGTGCACACCGCGGTGACCGAGGCCGTCGGGACCGTCACCGAACGGCACCCTGACCTGGAGGTGACCACCGACGTGGTGGAGGGCCCGGTCGTCGACACCCTGGCCGCCGCCGCTGCCGGTGCCGAGGTGCTGGTGCTCGGCTCGCGTGGGCACGGGCCGATCGTCGGCTTCCTGCTCGGCTCGGTCGGCCAGCAGGTCATCGCCGAGGCCACCCGGCCCGTCGTGCTCGTCCGCGCCGGTGAGCAGCCCTCGGCCGAGGCCGCCGGGCGGGAGATCGTCGTGGGCCAGCAGGGCGAGCCGGAGGACAGCGCCGACGCGCTGCGATTCGCGTTCGAGACGGCGGCCGCGCGCGGGGCGACCGTCCGGGTCGTACGGGCCTGGACCCTGCCGCCCGTCTTCGCCTACAGCCCCGGCTCGCTGAAGCTCCTCGACGAGGCCGGGGGACTGGAGCCGTACGAGAAGAGGGCCCTGGCCGCCGCCATGCGGCCGTGGCGGGAGCGTTTCCCCGACGTGCCGGTGGAGGAGCACGTGGAGATGGGCAGCGCCGGCCAGGTGCTGCTGTCGGTGGCCGGGACGGCCCAGCTGATGGTCGTCGGGCGGCGGGCCCACCGTACGGCCGTCGGTGCCCGCATCGGCTCGGTGGCGCACGGGGTGCTGCACCACGCGGATTGCCCGGTCGCCGTGGTCCCGCACGCGTGAGTGCGGGTGCGGCTCATTCCGCCGTCGGCTGGAGCGTCTTGCGGGCCTTGGGGAGGATGTTCCTGATGTAGTCCTCGACCGCCGTGTCGATGCCGATGTCGTGCTGGGCCCGCTCGGACAGGTACCAGCGGTGTTCGAGGAGCTGGTGGTAGATCTCCGCCGGGTCCATGGAACCGCGCAGTTCGGGCGGTACCGCCCGCACGGTCGGCCGGAACACCTCCCGCACCCAGCGGTGGGCCAGCACCTCCGGGCGGGCCCCCAGGGGGTCGCCCGGAGCGTAGTCGTCCTGGGTCGCCATCCAGCTCTCCAGGTCGTTCAGCAGCCGCCGGGCCTGGTTCTCCTCGGCATCGAGGCCGGTCAGACGCAGCAGCTGCCGCTGGTGGTGGCCCGCGTCGACGACCTTGGGCACGAAGGTGACCGTGTCGCCGTTCGAGGCGTGCTCGATCTGCATCTCGGCGACGTCGAAGCCGAGGTCGTTCAGGCGGCGGATCCGGCGTTCTATGTAGTGGTGCTTGCCGGCCGGGTAGACGGAGGTGCGGGTCAGCTCGTCCCACAGGCCGCGGTAGCGGGCGCAGATCTCCATGCCGAACTCGACCGGGTCCACCGACGGGTGCAGCGCCCCGGACGCCTCCAGGTCCAGCAGCTCCCCGCTGATGTTCACGCGGGCGAGGTCCAGGTCGTACTCGCGCTGCCCGGAGCTGAGCTGCGGATGCAGGTCACCGGTCTCGGCGTCCACCAGATACGCGGCGTAGGCGCCCGCGTCGCGCCGGAAGAGGGTGTTGGACAGCGAGCAGTCGCCCCAGGCGAAGCCGGCCAGGTGCAGCCGCACCAGCAGCACGGCGAGCGCGTCCATCAGCCGGTGCATGGTGGCTGGGCGCATGGTCGTCTCGAACATCGAGCGGTACGGCATCGAACCGCCCAGGTGCCGGGTGATCAGCACGCTCTCCAGCGGGGCGCCGTCCGCGTCGGTGCGGCCGGTGACCACGGCCAGCGGGTCCACCGCCGGGATGCCGATCCGGTCCAGGTCGCGCAGCAGCCCGTACTCGCGCTGCGCGGGCCGCTCGGCCAGCTCCTTGACGGCGATCACCTCGTCGCCGGCCCGGGAGTAGCGCACCACGTGCCGGGAGATGCCGCGCGGCAGCGGCACGAGGTACTCCTCCGGCCACTCCTCCAGGGGCAGGTCCCACGGCAGTTCCAGCAGAAGCGCGGGATGCTCCGGGTTGGTCGCGCTGATCTGAAGTGCCATGCGCCGGGTGTCCTTGTCTCGCCGCTGATCGTCACCTCAGATTAGAGGGCGCGCTCCCGGGCCCGGTGGGCGGCGTCCCGCAACGGGCCGCGGTGGACCGGGCCGTGCCCGGGCAGCAGCAGCTCGCCCTCCAGCTCCGCGAGGACGTCCAGGGAGGCCACGGCGCGCGGGCGCTCGTGGTGGAACATGTCCGGCAGCAGCTGCGGTCCCTCGACCCGCGAGGTCGCGTGCCCGCTGACCAGGGCGTCGCCGGAGATCAGCACACCGGTGCCGGGCACGTGGTAGGCGCAGTGCCCGTCGGTGTGGCCCGGCGTGTGCACCGGCACGGGCCGCCCGGGCAGGTCCAGGGGGCCCGTCGCCGGGAACGGCTCCGGGGCCGTGACCGGGTTGTGCATCGTGCCGCCGGAGCGCAGCGCGTGCACGGCCCACGGCAGCACCCCGGGGCGCCAGCCGTTCCTCAGCACTGTCCCGAGGGACACCTGGTGCAGGAACTCCCGGCGTGCGTGCGGCACCTCGGCCTCGTGGAGGTACACGGGCGTGCCGTACGTGGCGCGCAGGAACTCGGCGGAGCCCAGGTGGTCGTTGTGCGCGTGCGTGATCAGCACGGCCGCGATCGCCCCGGGGGAGCTGCCCACCTCCGCGAGCGAGGCGAGGAGCCGCTCCCGGTCGCCGGGATAGCCGGTGTCGACCAGTGTGACGGCGTCCCCCTCCGCGAGGATCACCCAGTTGGTGTGGGAGCCGTGCACCAGGTAGGTGCCGTCGGCGACTTGGTGTACGTCTGCCCGCATGATCGCCCCGCGTTCCGGTGTGGTCCCAGCTCGACGAGAGAAGGAAAGCAGACCCCACCACAGGTGGAATCGCCGGGTCCGCCCCAACGGGCCCGCTTCGACGGGGCGTTCGGGATCAGTGCACGCCGTGCGGGCGGAACTGGATACTGATGCGCGGCTCCGTGACGCGCGTGCTCTTGGGCACGGAATGCTCCCAGGTGCGCTGGCAGGAGCCGCCCATCACGATCAGGTCGCCGTGGCCCAGCGGTCGGCGCACGGTGTCGCGGCCGCCCCGCATGGGGCGCAGCAGCAGGTCCCGGGGCGCTCCGACCGACAGGATCGCGACCATCGTGTCCTCGCGCGCCCCGCGCCCGATCCGGTCGCCGTGCCAGGCCACGCTGTCCCGGCCGTCGCGGTAGTAGCACAGCCCGGCCGTGGTGAACGGCTCGCCCAGTTCCTCGCCGTAGTGGGCGCTCAGCGCGTCGCGCGCCTCGGTCAGGACCGGGTGCGGCAGCGGGTCCCCGTCGCCGTAGAAGGCGAGCAGCCGGGGGACGTCGACGACCTGGTCGTACATCGTGCGCCGCTCGGCCCGCCACGGCACCTCGGCGGCCAGTTGTTCGAACAGTGCGTCGGAACCTCTGAGCCACCCGGGCAGGACGTCGAGCCAGGCGCCGAAACCGAGGTGGGTGCGGCTGATCCCGTCGAGAGGCCCGAGCCGCAGCTCGTCGGTCTGGTCGAAGAGGGAGCCCTGGAGGTGCATGGGCCCACAGTACCTCTTAATCGAAAATGTGTTCCATCGATTTCCTGGCCTGCCGGACCTTTCGATACATCGATGTATCGAATACAGTCCTGTATCGAAAGGGGGCGGGCATGGCCGTGGAGGGAACGACCGGGCGGGTGACCAGGCGCCGTGTCCGCACCCGCGCCAACCTCCTGGATGCGGCGTTCTCCGTGTTCGCGGCCAAGGGCTTCGGGCACGTCTCGATCGAGGAGGTCTGCGAGGCCGCCGGCTACAGCAGGGGCGCCTTCTACTCCAACTTCTCCAGCCTCGACGAGCTGTTCTTCGCCCTCTACCAGGAGCGGGCCGACCTGATCGCGGAACAGGTGTCCGGGGCGCTCGCCCTCGACGGGCCCGGGCTCGACGTGCCGGCCGCCGTGGACCGCGTCACCGACGTGCTGCTCCTCGACCGGGACTGGCTCCTGGTGAAGACGGACTTCCTGGTGCACGCGGCCCGCGACCCGGACGTGGCGCACAGCCTGCTGGAGCACCGGGCGCGGCTGCGGCAGGCGATCGCCGACCGGCTCGCCCGCGCCCGCGGGCACACCGCCCTGCCCGCCGTGCTGGGCGACACGGACGGCGCCGCCCACGCCGTCGTCGCGGCCTACGACGGCGTCACCACACAGCTGCTGCTGGACCGGGACACCGAACACGCCCGCGCCTGGCTGAAGCAACTGCTCACGGCCCTGCTGACCGACGGCAGCGGCACCCCCGACCACAGGCAGAACTGAAGAAGGGAACGTCGCCATGGACGCCGACGTCATCGTCGTCGGAGCGGGCCTCGCAGGCCTGGTCGCCGCCCACGAACTGACCAGCAGGGGCAGGAGGGTCGCCCTCGTCGACCAGGAGAACGCCGCCAACCTCGGGGGACAGGCCTTCTGGTCCTTCGGCGGGCTGTTCCTCGTCGACTCGCCGGAGCAGCGGCGCCTGGGCATCAAGGACTCCTTCGACCTCGCCTGGAGCGACTGGCGGGGCAGCGCGGGCTTCGACCGGCTGGACGACGAGGACTCCTGGGCCGTGCGCTGGGCGCGCGCCTACGTCGAGTTCGCCGCGGGGGAGAAGCGGTCCTGGCTGAACGGGCACGGCATCACGTTCCTGCCCACCGTCGGCTGGGCCGAGCGCGGCGACCTCACGGCCCACGGTCACGGCAACACCGTGCCCCGCTTCCACATCGCGTGGGGCACCGGCACCGGTGTGGTGGAACCTTTCGTCCGCTACGCCAAGCAGGCCGCCCGCGACGGACTGCTCACCTTCCACCACCGTCACCGCGTCGACGAACTCGTCGTCGAGGACGGCAGCGCCCGCGGCGTGCGCGGCACGGTCCTGGCCGAGGACACCTCACCCCGCGGTGTCGCCTCCAGCCGAGACGCCATCGGCGAGTTCGAACTCACCGCCCAGGCCGTGGTCGTCACCAGCGGCGGCATCGGCGCCAACCACGACATAGTCCGCCGCTACTGGCCCGAGCGCCTCGGCACCCCGCCGAAGGAGATGGTCACCGGCGTACCGGCCTACGTCGACGGACGGATGCTCGACATCAGCGCCGAGGCGGGCGTACGTCTGGTCAACCGGGACCGCATGTGGCACTACACCGAGGGTCTGCAGAACTGGGACCCGATCTGGCCCGGCCACGGCATCCGCATCCTGCCCGGACCGTCCTCGATGTGGTTCGACGCCCTCGGCCGCCGCCTGCCCGGGCCGTACCTGCCCGGCTACGACACCCTCGGCACCCTGAAGCACCTGCGGACCACCGAGGACATCGCCGGGTACGACCACTCCTGGTTCATCCTCACGCAGAAGATCATCGAGAAGGAGTTCGCGCTGTCGGGCTCCGAGCAGAACCCCGACATCACCGCCAAGGACCGCGCCGGGTTCCTGAAGGAACGCATCCTCGGCAAGGGCGCGCCGGGACCGGTCGACGCGTTCCTGCGCAAGGGCGCCGACTTCGTGACCGCGCCCAGTGTCGAACAGCTCGTCGAGAAGATGAACGAGCTCACCGACAAGCCGCTGCTCGACGCGGCCGGGATCCGCCGCCAGATCGAGGCCCGCGACCTGCAGATCGCCAACCCCTACGCCAAGGACGCCCAGGTGCAGGGCATCCGCAACGCCCGCCGCTACATCGGTGACCGCCTCGGCCGGGTCGCCACCCCGCACCGCATCCTCGACCCGGCGGCCGGCCCCCTCATCGGCGTCAAGCTGCACATCCTCACCCGCAAGACGCTCGGCGGCATCCAGACCGACCTCGACTCGCGCGCCCTCGGCACCGACGGCAAGCCGGTGGAGGGGCTGTACGCGGCCGGCGAGGTCGCCGGATTCGGCGGCGGCGGTGTCCACGGCTACAACGCGCTGGAGGGCACCTTCCTCGGCGGCTGCCTCTTCTCAGGGCGGGCGGCGGGCCGGGCGGCGGCGAAGCAGACCGCCTGACCGTACCCGGACGGCCCGCCTCCTCAAGCCTGCACGAGGCGGGCCAGCACCGTGGCGTGGCTCTGTTCCGGCGTCTTCGACGCGGTCAGCAGCGTCACGTCGCCCTTGCGGACCAGGTCACGGACGTGGCCGAGGGCCTCGGCCGCCTCGCCGGCGGCGAGCTCCGCCTCGTAGCGCCCGGCGAATTCCTCGTACGAGCCCTCGCCCGCGTGGTACCAGCGGCGCAGTTCCGTCGACGGGGTGATCGTCTTGGGCCACTCGTCCACCCGGGCCGCGTCCTTCGCCAGGCCCCGCGGCCAGAGCCGGTCGACCAGGACGCGCACCCCGTCCTCCGGCTCGGGCGGATCGTAGACGCGGCGTACACGGACACTCATGCTCAGCCCCTTCAGCTTCCGCGGCGGACGGGTGTCCGGCGAGCGTAACCCCGGCCGGGGGCCGGCGCCCGACCGTGCCGCAGGACCGATTCCGCTCGCGCCGAGCGGGTACTCCGTCCGCCTGACGGCGTCGAGGGAGGAGGTCACGTCATGAGTGGATCGGACGACCTGCCGGTCGTGCGCACACTCGCCGAGCTCACCGAGCTGGTCGAACGGCACCAGGGCCTGTACGTCCGCTGGTCACGCGGCCCCGCGACCGATCTCCGCGACGTGTCCAGCACCGACGATCTGACGGGCGTGTCCATGCCGGGCCTGTCCGCCAACCCGCTCGACGTCGAGGACTGGTGGGAGGACCGGCCCGTCCGGGTGTGGGTGGCCCGCCGCCTGCACGACTACGCCCATCTGCCGCACGAGAAGGGGCCCGGTGTGCGGGCCTGGGTGCTCGCTGGCAAGGAGACCTCTCGCGGACCCGACAACGAACCGCTGGTCACCGACGCCCGGCCGATGTGCTGGATCGATCAGCAGGTGATCGACGAGGCGAAGGCGGAGGTGTCCCGGCAGGAGAACCCCTGGGGGCCGCTGCGCCGCAGCTGAATCCCCCAGGGGCGGTGGCGGGAGGGCCCTCAGCCGGAGCGGCGTCGGGCCGCCGCGCGCCGCTTCAGCGCCCGGCGTTCGGTCTCGCTGGTCCCGCCCCACACGCCGATGGACTGCCCTGTGTCCAGCGCCCACTGCAGGCACGGCTCCTGGACGGGGCAGCGCCGGCACACCGCCTTGGCCTGCTCCGTCTGCATCAGGGCCGGGCCGGAGGTGCCGATCGGGAAGAAGAGCTCGGGGTCCTCGTGCCGGCAGGCAGCGTGGTCTCGCCAGTTGTCCATCGAAAGTCACCTGCGATCGCAGTAGAAACGTGCCCGTTCGGATGATTGCTCCTTTTCGGGTCACCTGTCGACGCCCGGTGAAACAGCGCCGCCCCGGAACCGCTCACTGCTCGCGCATCCCCCAGGGCGAGCCGTAGGCCGTCAGCAGGTCCAGGAACGGTCGGGCCGGGAAGGCCTCCGGGCCGAGCACGCCCGCGCCGGACCAGGCGCCCGAGGCGAGGAGTTCGAGCGCGACGACGGGGTTGACGGCGGTCTGCCACACCACGGCCTGGCAGCCGTACTCCGCCATGGACCACTGGTTGTCGACCACGTGGTACAGGTACACCTCGCGCGGCTTCCCGTCCCGCACGCCGCGCACCCAGGTGCCCGCACATGTCTTGCCATGCATCCGCTCGCCGAGCGTCGCCGGGTCGGGCAGGCACGCGGCGACCACGTCCCGGGGCGAGACCGCCACCGGACCGTCCGGCCCCGGCACGGTCACCGGCTCGGTGCGGTCCAGGCCCAGCAGGTGCAGCGTCTTCAGCGTCTCGACGAACTCGCGGCCCAGGCCGTACTTGAACGTGACGCGGCGCGTGTCCACCCAGCGCGGCACGAGCAGCACCTCCTCGTGCTCCACGTTCACGCACTCGACTTCCCCGATGCCCTCGGGGAAGTCGAAGACCTCGGCCTCGCTGAAGGGTTCCGTGGTGAACCAGCCCCGGCCGGCCTCGTAGACGACCGGCGGGTTGAGACACTCCTCGATGGTGGTCCAGATGCTGAACGAGGGCGCGAAGCCGTAACCGTCGACGGTCAGGTTCGCGCCGTCGCGGATGCCGATCTCCTCGATCTCGTCGAAGAGTTCGTCTGCGGCGTACCGCGCGAAGACATCCGACAGGCCCGGCTCCACGCCCATGCCGACGAGCGCCAGCACGCCCTCCTTCTCCCAGCCGGCCGCCTGCGCGAACTGCTCGTCGCCGAGCTTGACCCCGCACTCCTCGTACGGCCGTTCGGCGTGCGGCCGGGACAGTGACATCGCCATGTCGACATACGCGGCGCCCGCGGCGCGGGCCGCGCGGAACAGCGGCATCACGAAGCGTGGATCGGTGGCGTTGAGCAGGACGTCGCAGCGGTGCCGCGCCAGCAGGCGGGCCACCGCCGGCTCGTCGCCCGCGTCCACCTGCGCGGCGGTGAACCGCGCGTCGCCGCCCAGCTCCGCGACCGCCGCCTCGGACCGGCCGGGGTCGTGGTCGGCCACCACCATCGCGTCGAAGAACGGCCGCCGGGCAGCGATCCGGGTGATCGCGCCGCCCACGCCTCCGGCACCCACGAGCAGTACACGCATGACAGAAACTCCCCTTTTGCGAAGAACGTGGCGCGCCCTCGGAGGAGATACAACGCCGCCCCGTGTCTTAAGGTCAATGGCGTTGGCATAAGGCCGGTGGAGGGAGCCCGTCGTGCCGAAGCCCGTGGTGCCCGAGGAGAGACGCCGCCGGCGCAGGCCCACCAAGAGCGGCACCGTGCTGTCCGAACGGCTGATCGTCGAGACGGCGCTGCGCATGCTGCGCGAACACGGCAGCGCGGGGCTGACCGCCCGCAGGCTCGGTCTGGCCCTGGACGCCGACCCGAGCACGCTCTACCGGTACTTCCGGGGCATGGACGAGCTGACGCTCGCCATCGGCGACGCGCTGATCGGGCAGGCGCTCGGCGGCTGGGCACCGACGGGGGAGTGGCGGGCGGACCTGCGGGCCGTCGGGCTGCGCATCCATGCCGCGTACGTCGAGCATCCGCAGGCAGCGGTGCTCACCGCGAGCCGCGTCTCCGGCCGCGCCCATGAACTCGCGGCCGACGAGGCCGTCCTGGACATCCTGCGCACGGCGGGCTTCCCGGTGCCGGACGCGGTGCGCGTCTACCACGCCTTCGTCGACACCACACTGGCCTTCGCCGCGCTGGACGCCGCCTCGCTGGCCCTGCCCAGCGCCTCGCTGCGGGCGGACGAGGAGATGTGGCGCTCGACCTACGCCCGTCTGCCCGCCACCACCCACCCCCGCATCGCGGAGGCGGCACCCCTGCTCGCCACCCGCATGCTCACCAGCGCCTATCCGACGGCACTGGACATGTTGCTGGACAGCGCGGCGGCCCAACTGGACGGCGTCCTGGGGGAGTAGGGCGTCACGCCCGCAGCGCCTCCCCGGCGGTGGCCGTCACCGTCTCGGCCACCTGCGCCAGCGCGGGCGAGTCGAGCTTCCACTGCTGCCAGTACAACGGCACGTCCACCGGCCGCTCCGGGGCCAGCCCGACCAGCCTCCCGGTGCGCAGCAGCGGGTCCGCCTGGGCCTCGGGCACCAGACCCCAGCCCAGTCCGGCGGCGACGGCCTCGACGAAACCCTCCGAGGTCGGCACGTAGTGCCGCAGCGCGCTCGCGCTGCTCCGCCCCCGGGTGAGCCGGCGCACGAAGCCGTCCTGGAAGTCGTCACGCCGGTCGAACGCCACCACGGGCAGGTCGGGGAGCACCTGTTCCAGCGGCCCGCCGAGGTGGCGCGCGGCGAAGCCGGGCGCGGCCACGGGCAGGTAGCGCATCCGCCCCAGCGACCGCACCGAACAGCCCGGCACTGGGTCCGGCGACGAGGTCACCGCGGCCATCACCACCCCCTCCCGCAGCAGTGCCGCCGTGTGGTCCTCGTCCTCGCGGCGCAGTTCGAAGTAGAGCCGCAGCTCCTCCGGCACCCGCATGAGCACCCGGAGGAACCAGGTGGCCAGCGAGTCCGCGTTCACCGCCACCGACACCCGGGTCGGCTCACCGGTCCCGCTCAGCCCGAGCTCCGCGTACGCGTCGCGCTCCAGCCGCGCCACCTGCCGGGCCAGCCGCACCAGCACCTCACCCGACTCCGTCGGCCGCACCGGCTTGGTCCGCAGCAGCAGCACCCGCCCCGTGCGCTGCTCCAGCGCCTTCACGCGCTGACTGATCGCCGACGGCGTCACATGCAGCGCGGCCGCCGCCGCGTCGAACGTCCCCTCGTCCACGACCGCGAGCAGGGTCCGCACCTGGTCCAGCGGAAGATCCGTCATCATCACGCCTGCTAATGATACGTAAGAATCTTTAGCTGGACCCGGATCGGGACCGTCCGTAGCGTCGACGCCATGACCAGCACCTTCACCGCCGGCGCCGCGGGTTTCGGCACCGGACTGTCCCTCATCGTCGCCATCGGCGCCCAGAACGCCTTCGTCCTGCGTCAGGGGATCCGCCGTGACGCCGTCCTCGCCGTCGTCGGCATCTGCGCCCTGTCCGACGCCGCCCTCATCGCGCTCGGGGTCGGCGGGGTCGGCGCGGTGGTGGTGGCGTGGCCGGGCGCACTGACGGCGATCGGCTGGATCGGCGGCGCGTTCCTGCTGTGCTACGGCGCCCTGGCCGCCCGGCGGGTGCTCCGGCCGGACGGCGGCGCGCTGAAGACGGAGGGGGAGGCGGCCGGATCGATGCGCCGGGCGGTCCTCACCTGCCTGGCGATGACCTGGCTCAATCCGCACGTCTACCTCGACACCGTCTTCCTGCTCGGCTCCGTCGCTGCCGACCACGGCCCGCTGCGCTGGACGTTCGGCTTCGGCGCCGTGCTGGCCAGTCTGTGCTGGTTCGCCGCCCTCGGCTTCGGTGCCCGCATGCTCGGCCGTTTCCTCGCCAAGCCCGCCGCCTGGCGGGTCCTGGACGGCCTGGTCGCCGCCACCATGATCGTGCTCGGTGCCGTGCTCATCGCCGGCAGCTGAGACCTCGGCTCTCCGGCGCCGGACGGCTGCTGCCATAGTGATCCCCGCCCCGGTAGGTGTAGCGAGCATCCAGGAAGCGGCGAGTGGACACGAGCGAGAGCACGGCAAAAGAGCGGGATCCGGCGCCGGAGACCTCGCGGCGGCGCGGCTGGCGGCGCTGGGCCATGGACACCCGCCCCCTGCGCCGCCCCGCCTACCGGCGCCTGTGGAGCTCGACCATCGTCACGGCCGTCGGCAGCCAGCTCACCGCCGTCGCCGTGCCGAAGCAGATCTACGACATCACCGGCTCCTCGGCCTGGGTCGGCGCCGCGAGCCTGGCCGGTCTGGTGCCGCTGATCGTGTTCGCGCTGTGGGGCGGGGCGATCGCCGACAGCATGGACCGGCGCAAGCTGCTGCTGATCACCAACAGCGGCATCGCCGTCACCTCGCTGCTGTTCTGGCTCCAGGCCTTCACCGGCCTGGAGTCGGTGGCCGCGCTCATGGTGCTCCTCGCGGTGCAGCAGGCCTTCTGGGGCCTGAACGCACCGGCCCGCAACGCCTCCATAGCCCGCCTCGTCCCCGAGGACGAACTGCCGGCCGCGAACGCCCTCGGCTCGACCGTGATGCAGACCGGCCAGGTGGCGGGCCCGCTGCTCGCCGGTGCCCTCATCCCCGTCATCGGACTGCCGGAGCTGTACCTCATCGACGCCGTCGCCCTGTGCGTGACGGTGTGGGCGGTGTACCGGCTGCCGTCGCTGCCGCCCCTGGCCGGAACGGCGGCGCGCCGCGCGGGCGTGAAGGAGATCGCCGCCGGTTTCCGCTACATCTCCGGGCACACCGTGCTGCTGCTGTCGTTCCTCGCCGACATCATCGCCATGGTCCTCGGCATGCCCCGGGCCCTGTTCCCGCAACTCGCCGCGCAGACCTACGCGCCGTACGGCGAAGGCGTCGCGCTGGGCCTGCTGTTCGCGGCCATCCCCATCGGCGCCGTGCTCGGCGGGCTCTTCTCCGGCACCTTCTCCCGGGCCCGCCGGCACGGCTGGATGGTCATCGGGGCGGTCGTCGTCTGGGGTGCGGCCATCACGGGCTTCGGGCTGAGCAGCAACCTGTGGGTGGGGGTGGCGTTCCTGGCCGTGGCCGGGGTGGCCGACATGGTGTCGATGGTCTTCCGCGGGGCGATCCTGCTGTCCGCCGCGACCGACGAGATGCGCGGGCGCATGCAGGGCGTCTTCACCGTCGTCGTGGCGGGCGGCCCGCGCCTGGCCGACGTGCTGCACGGCACCGCGGGCTCCGCCTTCGGCCCCCGGACCGCCGTCGCGGGCGGCGGGCTGCTGGTCGTCGCCGTGATGCTGGTCCTGGCCGCCGCCGTACCGGCGCTGCGGCGCTACCGCGTCTGACGCCTTACAGGGCGCCCCGCCGGTGCAGCGTGTACTGCTCCATCAGCTTGCCCCGGGTCATCTCCAGCCGGTGCGCGAGCACCTCGGCGACGTTGCGCACCAGCACCAGCCCGAGCTGCGGATCCTCCTCGCACAGCCGCAGCACGGCCGCCGCGTCGAACTCGTAGGCCCGTACGGGACTGAACGCCACCGCGCCGAAGTCCCAGGTGTACGGCGGGAACAGCCAGGACCATCCGAGCATGTCGCCCGCGCCGAGGCTGGCGACGGTCGCCCGCTGGAGGGAGTTCACCTGCTGGTCCAGGGAGACCGCGCCGGAGCGGATGACCCAGAAACGGTCGGCCGTGCCGCCCGCCTCGAAGATCCGGGCGTCCTCGGGGAAGGACACCTCCCGGGCGAGCGTCATCAGGCGCTGCCGCTGGGGCGGGGGCAGGGCGGTCAGGAGTTTGATCGCTTTGGTCATGACGCGGAGCTCCTCGCCGGGCGGTCGACTTCCGGTGCTTTCCCTACGCCCATTTCAGCCGCTGCCGGGGCCTCGGGCACCTCGGCGTGCCCAACTTTTCCGGGGCATGAAAAAGCCCTGGCTGGACGGGGGAGACCAGCCAGGGCCGTAAGCGGTGGTGCGGAGGACGGTGGGTCGACTCCGGCACCACGTATGCATGAACCGTAAACCATCTATGGGGCGTGCGCGCACTCAGGACCGGGTCGCGTGACCCGTTTCACTTCCCTCCGCGTTTCCGGCGAGTACCCGGACCGTCTCCAGCTCCGGATCCGTGGGGTCGGGCAGGTGCATCCCCGCGGCCAGGCCGGTCCGCAGGTACGCCAGCACCGGCTCGGTGAGGCGCTCGCCGGGCAGGACGGCCGGGATGCCCGGGGGATACGGCGTGATCATCTCCGCCGCGACCCGTCCGGCCGCCCGCGCCACCGGCACGTCCTCGGCCGGGCCGAAGAACGCGTCCCGGGGCAGCACCGCCTGTTCCATCCGCAGCTCCGCCGGTGACGGCACCTCCACCCGCGGCGCCCGGGGCAGATCCCGTGCGACCCGCGCGAGGTCCCGCAGCGCCTCCAGCAACTGCCCGGTGGTCTCCCGGTCGTCGCCGTGGGTGATCTGCGCCCCGATGCGGCGGTGGTCCACCAGATGCGCGTCGATCTGCCGGTGCTCGCGCAGCCAGTCCGCCGCCTGGAAGCCGGTGATCCCCAGCCCGGCGAGGTCGATGACGCCGGGCAGCGGGTCGAGGTCGTCGGACAGGCCCGGGCCGCAGAAGTCGTCGCGGTCGTTGACGTGCAGCCCGTCGATCTCCTCGATGGCGGACCGGACCTCGCCCGCCAGATCCAGCGCGCCGCCCATCAGCTCCTCGCCGTGCAGCGCCATCTGCCGGCGCCAGCCGTCCAGACCCGCGAAGATCAGCACCGACGGGCTGGTGGTGCCCAGCAGGTCCGCGCGCATCCCCAGCAGCGCCGGCGGGACCAGACCGCCCTGGAGATGGAAGACCGAGCCCTGCTCCAGGCCGCTGCCCATCTTGTGGATGCTGGTCACGCAGATGTCCGCGCCCGCGTCCATCGCCCAGGACGGCAGGCCGGGGTGGAACGGCAGGTGCGCGCCCCATGCCTCGTCCACGATCAGCGGCCGCGAGCGCCGGTGGCACACCTCGGCGACCGCCCGCAGATCGGCGCAGCCGCCGTACGGCGTGGGGCTCGTGACCAGCGCACCGCGCGCGTCCGGGTGGGCCTCGAAGGCCCGTTCGAAGTCGTCGGCGGACGGGGGATGGGCCAGGTGCCGCTCGGCGTCCCACCGCGGCTCGACCCAGACGGGCTCGATACCGGAGATGATCAGCCCCGCCACCACCGACTTGTGGGCGTCACGCCCGATCAGCAGCTTCTCGTGCGGCCCGGCGACCGACAGCATCGCGGCCTTCACCGACAGGGAACTGCCGCAGGTGCTGAAGAACGTGTGCTCGGCGTGCACCGCGTCGGCCATCAGCTCCTGGGCGCGTTGCAGCACCCGCCCCCGGGTGAGCCGGTCGTCCAGACCGCCCGAGGCCAGCACATCGCCGTGGAAGACCGCGTCACCGAGGACCTCCCGGACCGCCGGGTCGGCGCCGCGGGCCTGCTTGTGCCCGGGCGGGGTGAAGGAAAGGTGCCCCTTGCGGCGGTACTCGTCCAGGGCTTCCAGGACCGGTGCTCTGGTGTGGTCGGCTGTCATGCGCACCGGGTTCCCGGCAGGTGCCGGCACAATCCGCCCGTGCCCGGCAGCGGGCAGCGGACCTCCTGGTCAGCCCTCCGCGGTGTGTTTGCCCGGGGTCAGGATCTCGTCCAGCACCGTCAGTACCGCCTCGTAGGACATCTGCCGCACGGTCGCGTCCCGGGCCGCCTGCGGGTCGGTCGGGCCCAGTTCCTCGCTCCTGGTCCGCCAGGACCGCTCCTCGCGCACCGCGCAGGCCCTCGCGCGCTGGATGCGCCGCAGCAGTTCGTCGGAATCCACCACATCGGTCATGCACCCCGCGTACCCCGGCGACGCGTGGTGATGGCAACGATTCACGGCCGTCCCGGATCTCCCGGATCGCCCAGGGGTCTTTTCGGGTTCTTTTTGCGGCAGTGGTGCGGACCGAGGTTTGCAGGTGCGGGGAGAGGTCAGCCGAACTATGGAGGCCCGCGGCGCTCGCGCGATGCGCCCCGAAACCGCGGGCGGTGGAAGGAAACACCGAACAGCGGGTCCGTGAGCCCGAGGTGTGCCCGGGCGGACGGCCACGGTACGGGATCCGGACCCGGGTCATGTCTGACCGAGCAGGGAGCTGAAGGATGTGCGAGGAGCACATGATCGAATCAAAATTCGAGCCGCCCGGTGCGCGCCGGGCCCGGCCGTGCAAACCCGCCGAGGCACGCCGGGCCGTGGAGCGCGCCGTGGCCGAACGCTGCCGCACGACCCATACGCCGTGTGACGCGGACGCCCTGTCCGACGCGCTGCTCGTAGCCTCGGAGCTGACGACCAACGCGATCCTGCACGGCGGCGGAGTCACCGACTTCCAGGTCGACGTCGACGGGCCCGGTGTGCGGCTCTCGGTGAGCGACCGCAGCGACGAACTGCCGGTGACCGCGCCGCCCGCCGATCCGCACGGACGGCTGCGGCACGGCGGCCACGGCTGGCCCATCGTCTGCCGGCTCTCCCGTGACGTCCGCGTGTCCGACCTGCCCGCCGGCGGCAAGTGCATCACCGCCGTCGTCCCCCTGGCCTGAGCGCCCGAATGCCGGTTCACTCCAGATTGCACAGCAAAGTGGAGTTTGTTCCACCGGCGTCAGGGCAGACGCAATCTCGTGCTTCGGACCGGAGGCGCGCCAGCGGGAGCGGTGTGTATGACTGCCCCGGAGGCCCTCCAGGCGATCCGGGCAGCGACCGTCCCGCGGTAAGTCCCTGAAACCATCGTTGTTCAGGAGCGAATCCGCATGCTCATCGATACGCCCACCAACCGTCCCGGCACGCCCGAAACGACGACCACCGCCACCCGGCGGCGGCACGACGACGCTCCGGACACCGCGGCCCTCTTCGCCCGGCTGGCCGAGCTCGAGGAAGGGCCCGAGCGGGAAGCCGTCCGCGACGAACTCGTCACGCTGTGGCTGCCCATGGCCCACCGCATCGCCGGCCGCTTCCGCGACCGCGGAGAGTCGATCGAGGACCTCCGGCAGGTGGCCGCCCTGGGCCTCGTCAAGGCCATCGACCGGTTCGACCCGAGCCGGGGAGCCTTCGAGAGCTACGCCGTGCCCACCATCACCGGTGAGGTCAAGCGGCACTTCCGGGACCGCATGTGGGCCCTGCGGGTCCCCCGCCGCGTGCAGGAACTGCGCAACAAGGTGCGGGTGGCACGCCGTGAACTCACCCAGAACCCGGGCAGCCCCGAGCCCTCCGTGGCGGACATCGCCGCCCACACCGGCCTGACCGAGGAAGAGGTCAGCGCCGGGCTCGAAGCGCTGGAGAGCTTCAGCACCCTGTCGCTGGACGCCGAACTCTCGGCCGACGACGACGGCTACAGCCTCGCGGACACCCTCGGCGCGGCGGACTCGTCCTACGACGTCGTCGTCGACCGCGAGTCCGCCAAGGAAGGCCTGCGCCGCCTGCCGGAACGCGAGCGGGCCATCCTCTACATGCGGTTCTTCGAGGACATGACGCAGAGCCGCATCGCCGACCACCTGGGCATCTCCCAGATGCACGTCTCCCGCCTCATCAGCCGCAGCTGCGCCCGGGTGCGCGACGAGGTCCTGGGGCAGCGGACGGGCAACCGCGGCACCTCCACGACGGCCTGACCACTCGACCCCCCGAGGACTGATAAGCCAATGCTGAGGCCCCATCCCGCCGTGCTGCGCCGCCTCGTCGACGAATACCAGGCACTGTCGGCCGTCGTGAGAGCGAGCGACCCGGCCGACGCGAGCGCGCGGGCACGCGACCTTGCGTACACGTTGTGCGTGTCCACCGGCACCCGGGACGTCGAGCGTGCCCTGGAGGTCGCTCATCAGTGGCTCGCGACCGCACCCGCACCGGCCCGCGAGTCCGCCCTGCCCACCGTCACCGGGCAGCGCATGCCGACCCCGGAGCCCGCGTGATGTGAGTGTGCCCGTGATGTGACGGGGAAGGCGTGGCACCGAAAGGGCCCGGCCGACGGCGGCAGCCGAGGCCGGGCCCTCTCGTGTCACGCCACCCAGAGCAGGGAGTTCCATGTCCACAGCGGGACGGAAGGCCGCCGACGACGACGCCGAGCTGGAGCGCCTGCGCGCCGAGCTGCGCGACCTCCGGGCCCGGGCTCGCGTGTACCCGCTGATCTCACAGGCCCAGGGCATGCTCCAGGAGCGGTACGCGCTGCCCGACGGGGAGAGCGCCTTCGCGCTGATGCAGCGGGCGTCCCAGCGGTACAACGTCAAGCTGCGGACCCTTGCGGGGATCCTGGTGACCGCACCGCCCCCCGACAGCCGGGAACGACTGTGGTTCCCGCGCCGCGTCCGCCGGCCGGAACCGGACCTGACGTTCACCTCGGCCCACCGGTCCGGGTCCGGCAGCCGCGGCGCCGTCCTGAAGGCCGTGTTGAGCAGCACCCTGGCCGTGGTCGACACCGACATGGGCAACGTCCAGCTCACCGACCCGGCCCGGGGCGGCCTGCGCATCGAGGAGCACACCGGACTCACGCCCGACTTCGTCGACTTCTTCGCCCACGTCGGCGACGACGGAACCGCCTGCGCGCGGGCCGCCCGCGACGTCGCCCAGGTCACCGTGCGGGACGTGGAGAGCGACCCGGTGTTCAGCGAACCGGCCCGCCGGGCCATCCTGGCGGCGGGCAGCAGGGCCTGCCACAGCGTCCCGCTGACCACGGCCTCCGGCCTGTGCGTCGGCATGGTCTCGGCCCACCTCGACCGGCCCGTCCAGGGACTGACGACGGCCCAGACCAGAGCCCTCGACACCGTGGGCGGCGAGGCGGGCCGGTGGCTCGCCTGGCACGACCGCACGGTGGTCCTGGACGCCCTGGAGCACCTGCACGCCCTCGGCCGCGCCGGCCGGGGATCGAGGTTCCGGCGCTCCTGACCGCCCGCGGCAGAACCCCGCCGTGCCCCTGCCGTGACCGGAATCCCCTGGTCCGGCGGCCGGGCCGGGTGTGTGCCGGCCGAGCCGGGGCATTCGGAGTGCCGGGAGGTCCAATGAACACGAGTGCGATGGCACAAGGCGGTCGGATCCGGGCCCGGCGAGCGGCGCGGGGTTCGGCGATCGAGGGGGCGGCACGGGCGGGCCTGGCCGCCCGGGGTGTGATCTATCTGCTCGTCGGGGCCCTGGCCCTGCAGATCGCCTTCGGCGACACGGGCGAGCAGGCCGACCGCGGGGGAGCCCTGGCCGCACTGGCGCAGCAGCCGTTCGGCGCGGTGCTGCTCTGGGCACTGGGCATCGGCCTTGCCGGCATGGCCCTGTGGCGGTTGTCCGAGGTGCTGTTCGGCTCCGTCGGACCGGACGGCCGCAGCGCCCGCAAGCGGCTGCTGGCGGCGGCCCGCTTCGCGTTCTACGTCTTCGTCGCCTACTCCGTGCTGTCGTTCGCGGCCCACCGGGGCGGAAGCGGCGGCGGATCCAGCGACCGGCAGTCCCAGGACGCCACCGCCAGGGCCCTGGAGATGCCCGCCGGCCAGTGGCTGGTCGGCGCGGCCGGCATCGCGATCGTCGTGGCCGGCGGCTGGATCGGCGTACGGGCGGTGCTCCGCAAGTACCACGACAAGCTCCGGCTCGGGCAGATGAGCCCCCGGACGCGGCGGCTGGTGGACGTCACCGGCATGGCCGGCGGCGCAGCCCGCGGGCTGGTGTTCGCCGTGGCCGGTGTCTTCGCCGTCCGCGCGGCGGTCGACTACGAACCCGACCGGGCCAAGGGCCTGGACGACACCCTGCGCAGCTTCGCGGACACCCCGCTCGGCCCCTGGCTGCTGGTCTGCGTCGCCGCCGGGCTGGTGCTGTTCGGGGTGTTCTCCTTCGCCATGGCCCGCTGGCGCCGCGTCTGAGCCGCGTCATCCGGGGAACACGAAGCCAATGAGCGATTCCGAGATTCCGCATGGCGACGGCCGGCCCGTGGACGTGTACCTGGACCTCCTGCGCATCCGGATGGACACGGAGGACTACCGTCTCCTGATGCGCGTGGTGGAACCGGTCCTCCAGGCGATCGACGAGGAGCGCCTGTCCAGCCTCGACTTCGCACTCGACTCCGGGGCCGACGACGAACTGCCCCAGGAGGTCCGTGACGAGGTGGCCCTCGTCATCGCCACCGCCGTCACCGGCCGCCTGGACAACGAAGTGATCGAACTCGACGTCGACGAGACGGGCCCGGTCAGGATCGTCACGGACGCGTCCACCGCGTCCGACCCGGTCCGCCTCGGCGAGATCGCCGACTACATCAAGGAACGGCACCGGCAGACGGAGGAGCTGCGGGGCATCGCCAAGGTGAGCGGACTGCCCACCGACTTCTGAGCGCCCCCGGTCCTCACGTCCTCAGGCCCGTGGTTCCGCCACCGGCACGCCCAGCGGCCGGGCGAGTCCCACCACGGCCTCGTCCAGCCTCTCCAGATGCCGCAGCACGCGGTCGGTGATCCGGCCGTAGCGCGGTGTGCCGGCGTCGGACCCCAGCAGTGAGGCGATGCTCGGCCCGGTCTCGACCCGCGCGGCGGCGTGCTCGTCCTCGACCCGGGCCGCGATGGTCTCGATGTTGCGCACGGTGCGCCCCGCGGCCCCGCGCAGCCGGGGGTCCGCCGCGATCGAGGGATGCGTGGGCAGCAGCTCGGCGGTGGCCGCCAGCGTCCGCGCGTGGTAAGCGCAGGTCTCCAGCAGCGCCACCACGTACCGGGCCGTGTGGCGCCGGGCCCGCAGGGGCGTGACCGGATGGGTCAGCGGCTGCGTGGCCGCCCGCAGATCGGCCAGCGCCTGGTCCAGATCGCGCGCCTTGTCCAGCAGCTCGTCCGCCGGCCCGCCGCTCAGCTGGCCGACCGCGGCCTCGGTGACATCGGCCAGCCGTTCCAGGACCGTACCGAGCAGCTCGTTCGTCCGGCGGTCGGTCCGCACCGGCAGCACCAGCGCCGCCGCGACCACCCCGCAGGCCGCGCCCAGCGCCGTCTCCTCCACCCGCAGCAGGAGCACGTCGAGGCTGTAGGTGTGCAGCAGCGTGTACAGCAGCCCCAGCATCGCGGTCACGAAGAACGACATCAGCGTGTACGACAGCGGCGCCACGTAGAACATCGCGAAGATCAGCACCAGGACCAGCGCGAACGCCGTCACGGTGTGCTGCCCGACCAGCCCCGCCAGGACGATGCCCGCCACCACGCCGAACACCGTGCCCAGCAGCCGGCGGTAGCCCTTGACCAGGATCTCGCCCGTCGACGCGGTGTTCAGGAAAACGATCCAGCACGTCAGGACCGCCCAGTACCAGCGCTGCGTGGACAGCAGCTCACCGCCCACGATGGCCAGCGCCGATCCGACGGCGACCTGCACGGCCGCGCGCGTGGTGGGCCGCCGCAGCCCCTTCTCCTCCTCCTCCGACGGCTCCTCGGCGCTGTCGATCGCTGCGTCCTCCGCGTCCAGCTCCTCGCGGGAGCGGGCGGTCGCGGGGGTGTCGTCGGACTCGTCCTGCGGGCCGTCCAGCGCGATCCGCAGCCCCAGCACGGAGCGGGCCGCCTCGCCGATGCCGCGGAACACGTCCTGGACGGCGGCGGGCGCGGGCGGCAGGTTCTCCTCGTCCCGGTAGCCGAGGAGGCGGTTGCGCACGTGGGCCAGGGCGGTCCCCGTGTCGCCGCTTCCGGCCCGCAGCACGAGGGTGCGCAGTGCCTGGAGGTCGCGGCGGAGCGTCGCGGTGGCCTCGTCCGGCACGGCCGGCTGCCCCACCGACGGCGCGGGCGCGCCCGGCAGGTGCAGGGTGAGGGTGTCGGCCCGTTCGGCGCTGCGGGCGGTCAGCAGCAGCAGGCCGAGCCGCTCGGCGGCGATCTCGGCGTCCGCGATGCGGCGCTGCACGAGCCGCGCCGCCGACTCGTCGGGGGTGCCCTCCTCCAGCTGTGCCTGGATCATCATCGCCGTCTCGTGCAGCCGCGCGGTGCCGTCGCGCACGGCCTCCAGGGCCTTGTCCATGTCGTCCGGGCCGGCGTCGAGCAGGTCGAGCTGCGCGGACACCAGCTGGGCCAGCCGGGCGCGGAAGGCCAGCCGCAGCCGCAGCAGGACGCCCGTGGGGGTCGCGGGCACGACCGCGAAGCGCAGCAGGGCACTGGAACAGAACGCCAGGGCGATGGCACCGCACAGCGTGGGCAGCGCGGACACCTCGGCGCCGACGAACAGCGACAGGAAGTAGATCTGGAAGCCGATGAGTCCCAGCGCGGTGCCCCGGTCGCCGAACCGGCGGCCGTAGACCGCGCAGAAGATCAGGACGACGAAGAAGACGTCACCGGCGTAGAGGCGCGCGTTGAGCACCGCGCCCAGCGACACGGAGGCCAGCGCCACCGGAAGGCCCAGCGCCAGCGTCACGGCCTGCGCGCCGAGCTGCTTCTCCCGGATGGCGAAGGTGGCGACCATCGCCGCCATGGCCCCCGCCACCAGGAGATGCACATCGGCCCGCAGCAGGGCGAGCACGGCCAGCGTGAGGGCGATGGCGCCGACCGTCCGCAGCCCGGCCGTCAGGCGCAGCAGCCCCGGGTCGGACGCGGCGATCCGGTCCCGCAGTCGTGCCCGCACCGAGCGTCCCGCTGCCCTCACGCCGCCGCACTCTCTCCCGACTCACCACACCAAGATCCGCACCTCAGCATGACATGCCACGAGCGGACGGTCCCCTCCGGCCCGGTCCTCAGTCCTGCCGGCTGGTCCCTTCGACGTGTGCCCGCACCTGCTCCGGCGTCAGATAGGCGTCGGTGTACTCGAAGTCCTTCAGCCTCGCTGCCTTGCGGGCCTGGAACCCGGTCCGTACGAAGTCGTCGCCGGCGACCGCGTTGAGGAGCCAGTTCGTCATCACCCGGGTCTTGGCGACGTTGGTGCGCAGCGCCGACCAGTGGTAGCCCCGTGCCACGGCCTGGGCGGGCAGGCCGCGCAGCTCGATGCCCAGCGGCTTGGAGACCGCGTCGGTGCCGCCGAGGTCGACGACGAGCCCCAGGTCCTTGTGGACGTACGGCCGCATCGGCCCGCCCCGCAGTGACGCGATGACGTTGTCGGCGACGTGCCGGCCCTGCCGCAGGGCGTGCTGCGCCGTGGGCGGGCACATGGCCCCGTCTCCCTTGGCCAGGTCGGGCACGGCGGCCGAGTCGCCGAGCGCGAACACCCCGTCGTCGCCCGGCAGGTTCATCTCGGGGGCGACCGCGAGGCGCCCCTTGACGGTCTCCGCGCCCAGCGTGGCGATGAGGGGGCTGGCGACGACCCCGGCCGTCCAGATGAGCGTGCGGGTCGGGATCACCCGCCCGTCGGTGAAGGTGACCTCCTCCGGGCCCGCCTTCGCGATGGAGACGCCGAGGGAGATCTCGATGCCCCGTCGGCGCAGGATCTCCTGCGCACTGCTGCCGAGCTTGTCGCCGAGCTCCGGCATCAGCTTCGGCGCGATGTCGATCAGATGCCACTTGATCAGGCCCGGGTCCAGCCGCGGATAGCGCTTGACGGCGGCGTGCGTCAGCCGCTGGAGGCACGCCGCGGTCTCGGTTCCCGCGTAGCCGCCGCCGACCACCACGAACTGCAGCCGTGAGGCCCGCTCGACCGGGTCCTGGCTCGCGCCGGCCAGGTCCAGCTGCGAGATGACGTGGTCACGGATGTACGCGGCCTCGGCGAGCGTCTTCATTCCGAACGCGTGGTCCGTCAGCCCCGGGATGTCGAAGGTGCGGGTGATGCTGCCGGGGGCCAGCACGATGTAGTCGTACGGCTCGTTGACGATCTGGTCGGTGATCGTGCGGATGACGCAGACCTTGGACTTCAGATCCACGCCGATGGCCCCGCCCGGAATGATCCGTGTGCGGTACTTCTTGCTGCGGCGCAGCGAGACGGCGATCGACTGCGGCGTCAGCACCCCGGAGGCGACCTGGGGGAGCAACGGCAGGTAGAGCTGGTAGGCGAACGGCGTCACCAGCGTGACGTCGGCCTCGTCCGGGGAGAGTTTCCGTTCCAGACGGCGGACGCACTCCACACCGGCGAAGCCTGCGCCAACCACCAGGATCCTGGGTCGTGTCACGGTGTTCATCCCTTTCTGCGGCTCCAGGCGGTCTGCCTCGAACGCCTATCGACTGCCCCTGGATCGCTGGTTCGCACCCCATTGATCCCACCGCGTGTCCGACCGGCACGCCAGTCGGACGCGGCAGGCAGACGAACGCGTCGATCACCACCATGCCCGCCCCGTGGCCGAAAAGCACCAGGCCGGCGTGAAGAAGGCGTGCACACACCGGCCGGGCGGACCGTATGTCAGCCCGCCACGTCCCCCTGGAGATGGCACAGCAGCAGGCACACGTCGTCGTCACGCTCGGAATCGCTCAGCAGCGGATGCAGGATCCGGTCCGCCGAGCCCTCCAGATCCGCGTCCAGCTCCGCCGAACGGAACCCGCCGAGCGCCGAGGCCAGCCGCTCGATACCCGGGTCTATGCCCTGAGCGCGCCGCTCGACCAGCCCGTCCGTGTACAGCGCGAGCGTCGAGCCCGGCGACAGGTGCACCGTGTGGTCGGCGATCTCCTGGGTGAGGGGGATGCCCAGCATGGCGCCGGGTTTGGCGTCGAGCGTGCGCACGGTTCCGTCGGGCAGCCGCAGCACCGGCGGCGGATGGCCTGCGGCGGCCCAGGTCAGCGTGGGCTCGTCCGGGTGCAACCGGGCGATGACGGCCGTGGCGTACAGGTCCGGCTGGAGATGGTGCAGGAACCGGTGCAGCCGGGTCAGCAGCCGGCCCGGGCTGTCGCCGTCGACGGCGTACGCCCGCAGCGCGGTGCGCAGCTGGCTCATCATGACGGCCGCGTGCAGACCGTGCCCGGTGACGTCGCCGACGACGGTGATGAGACCGCCGTCCCGCTGGGGGAACGCGTCGTACCAGTCACCGCCGATGTTCAGCCCGTGGGTGGCGGGCAGGTAGCGCGCCGCCAGGCTGAGGCCCGGCGTGGCCGGCAGGTCCGTGAGCAGGGCGCGTTGCAGCGTCTCGGCGATGTCGCGGTTGTGCTCGAAGCGCCGGGCGTTGTCGATCGCGATGCTGGCCCGCCGGGTGAGCTCGATCAGCATCACCGCGTCGTCGGGGTCCCAGCGCGCACCGGGCGGCGACAGGGTCAGCACCCCCAGCGGGGCCCGGCGCGTCGGCAGCGGAACGCACAGCAGCGGCCGTGTGGGATCGAGCGCGGACGGCGGCTGGTCGTCGACGCCGGGCAGGCCACCGGGATGGTCGGCGGCGTACTGCGGGCGCCCGGTCCGGGCCGCGACCACGGCGGCGGCCGGATGCGGCGCCGACCGGTGCCTGTCGTCCTCGTGGTCGAACAGCCAGACGTCGACGCTGCGGGCATACTCCGGCACCAGCAGGTCCGGCAGCCGGCGCACGATCTCCTCGTGGTTGAGCGAGGCCGTCAGCACGGCGCTCGCGTCCGCGAGGAAGGTCAGTCTGCGGCGGGCGCTCTCCGCCTCGTTGCGTGCGCTGCGCTCGGCGGCGAAGGCCTCGCGCTGGGCCCGGCCGGCCGCGTCCAGCTCGGCGTGCAGCGCCAGGACGCCCTGGTTCGTCTGGTGCAGCTCCTCGCGGTGGAAGGCGACCAGATCCTCCTGCTCGGTGAGCTTGTCCAGCACCACGGCCGTGTCCTCGTCGGCGCCGAGCAGCGCCTCCGCGAGGGCGGCGGCATCCTCCTCGACGGTGCCGCTCTCCGTGGCCCGGGCCACCTCGGGGCAGGGGACTGTAACCTCCCACGGCGGCTCTCCGGCGGCTGCCGACGCGTCCGGCGACGGCGTCACCACGGCGTGCAGCAGCCCCTCCTCGGCGGGGGACCCGGCCATGTCCAGCGTGAGCAGCCAGGTGCCGCCCTTGGTGAGGCACTGCCGCAGCTGGGCGCTGAGGGCGGCGGCCAGCCTGGTCCGTTCGACGGTGGGCACACCGTACGCGGCGGCCAGGCGCGCGAGGGCGATGCGGGCGCGTGCCGCATCGGTGACGGTGGTGATCTGCCAAGTGCGCATCATGGGCGTTCCGGCGGGGTGGGAGTGAGCACGGCCACGGCGGTGTCGTCCCGCACCGGACGGGCGGGACTGCTCGCGTCACGTATCGCCACGGCGGCCGTCACGGCCGGGTCGGCCGTGGACAGACCGGCGTCGGACGGCGGCGTCCAGCGGCTGGGCAGGCCGTCGGTGTGCAGGACAAGCAGCCGGTCGGCCGCCCAGTCGGCCTCCTCCTCGCGGAGGGTGGCGGGCCGGTGCACGCCGACGATGCCGGGCCGCGACAGCAGCGGACGCCAGGTGCCGTCCGCGCGCAGCCGCGCCCCCACGTTCCCGATGCCGGCGAACCGCAGCAGCCCGGCCCGTACGTCGAGCTGGGCCAGGGCGACGGCCGCGCCCCGGGTGCCCTTCAGCGCGTCGTGGAGCCGCCGCAGTGACTCGGCGGGCGTGAGATGAGCCCAGCGGTACAGCGCCGTGACCGCGGCGGACGAGGCCCGGGCCGCCTCCGGGCCGTGCCCCAGACCGTCCGCCAGCATCAGCGTCAGCCGGTCCCCTGAACGCACCCACGCCCAGGCGTCACCCGAGTACTCGGCTCCGCCGTAGGGGATGTTCACACCTCCGGCGCGCACGCCGGCGACGGGCACGGACCGGTCACCCGACGGGCCGGGCCGCCCGTCGGGACGCGGTGCGCCGGGGCCCCGCACCTCGCCGTCCGGAACCACGGAGTCCGGCTGGGGACCGGGTTCGTTCCCGAGGACACCACTGTGCCCGGGCACGCTGCCGGCCTGCCCCGGGAGACCCGGCGCACCGCCGGGCGCCGCCGCGTGCCCCGTCAGGGCGCCGCACGCCACGGCTCCCACCGGCGCGTGTGCATCACCGCCCGGCCACCAGCCGCCGGCCAAGGCCCCGCCCTCGGACCACGCCGAGGCGCCGGGAACAGCCGTACCGTGCGCCGGACCCCGGCCGCCCGGCATCGATTCGGCCCCCGTCCGCCCCTCCGGACCGCCGCCACCGCGGGGCGTGGTGCCCACGCGGGCCACCGCGACCGTGCCGCGGCCGGGCGTGCTGTGCAGGGCGAAGTCGTCGGCGAGCCGCTGACACGTGCCGAGGCCCGCGCCGAGCGAGCCGGTCGTGGAGAAACCGTCGCGGAGGGCCGCGGGCATGTCCGCGATGCCCGGGCCGTGGTCGATCGCGGCGATCTGCACGACCCGCGACTCCGTACCGCCCTCCCGTGGCGCGGGCGGCGCCACGATGTCGATGAGGACCTGACCGCCCTCGGCGTGTTTGAGCAGATTCGTGGCGAGCTCGGTCGCGACCAGCGCGGCGGCCGCGGTGCGCCGCTCGTCGAGACCGGCCAGCGCGGCCGCGCTCTCCGCGGCGACCCGCGCGTCGCGCACCCGCGTCGAGTCGCGTACCGGGACGTCCCACACGCGCGGCATCAGGCCTCCTCGCGGGGGCGCGGCGGCTGGGCCGCCCAGCAGGTCACCCGCACGGTGGTGCCGTCGCCCGGCGTGCTGTCGATCTCGAAGTCGTGCACGAGGCGCCGCGCGCCGCTCAGCCCCATCCCCAGCCCGTCGCCGGAGGTGTAGCCGTCGCTGAGCGCCTGGTCCAGGTCGGCGATGCCCGGCCCTTCGTCGCTGAAGGCCAGCCGGAGCCCCTGCACACCGCCGCTGCTGATGTGTGTCGCCTCCATCTGTCCGCCACCGCCGTGCACGAGGGTGTTGCGGGCCAGCTCGCTGGCTGCCGTGACCAGCTTGGTCTGCTCCACCAGGCCGAAGCCGAGCCGGGCCGCGGCCTGCCGCACGTGCTGTCGCACCCATACCAGGTCCATGTCCGACCGGATGGGCAAGCAGGCCTCCACGCCCGCGGCAGTGTGCATCACGGACTCTCCTGACGCGGGCCGTCCGGACGGTACGCCGGGGTCTGCTGCGTGAGGAGCTCCATGCCCGCCTCGGTGCTGAGCGCCGTGCTCAGCCCGGGCAGCGTCAGGCCCAGTTCCGCCAGGGTGATGGCGACCGCCGGGCGCATGCCGGCCACCACGGTCCGCGCGGCCAGCAGCTTGGCCTGCGCCGCGATCTCGGCCAGCACCCGGCCGAGGAAGGAGTCGACGATCTCCACACCGGAGATGTCGATGAGGACACCACGCACCCCGGTACGGGAGATGGTCTCCGCGAGATCCTGCTGGAGCTGCTGCGCCGTGCTGTCGTGCAGGTCCCCCTGGAGCGTGACCAGCAGGACGTCGCCGAGCCGGAGAACCGGGACGTGGCCCGTGACCGGACGGGAGTACGCGTCGCTCACCGCTGACCCGCACCCGGGTTCACGATGTCCGCGCCGAGCTCGTGCAGCGCGTACCTCAGCGCGTCGGAGAGGCTGGCGCGAGTGATCACGTCCAGGTCCAGACCGAGATGCACGATGGTCTGCGCGATCGCGGGGCGGATGCCCGAGACGATGCACTGGGCGCCCATCAGCCGCGCCGCGGCGACCGTCTTCATCAGGTGCTGCGCCACCAGCGAGTCCACCGTCGGCACCCCGGTGATGTCGAGGATCGCGAACCGGGCGTGCTGGTCGACGACGGCGTTCAGCAGCGTCTCCATCACCACCTGGCTGCGGGCACTGTCCAGCGTCCCGATCAGCGGCACGGCCACGACACCGTCCCACAGCCGGATGACGGGCGTCGCCACCTCCATCAGCTGGAGCCGCTGCCGGTCGCTGAGCGCCTGCCACTCGCTCAGCGCCGTCTGCATGGCGACCAGCCGCAGGGTGCCCATCAGCACCGTCAGTGCCGTCGAACACGCCCGCAGATGCTCGGCCGGCGCCTCCTCCAGATCCGCGGCCAGCAGGTTCTCCACGGGCGGCCGCAGGGCGGCCAGCTCGCTGGCGACCTGGGTGTTCGACAGCCCGGCACGCGAGCGGGCCGCGCCCATCCGGGCCAGCTGCTCGCGCACCCCGCTGAATCCCGCGGCGTCCGGGTCCTCCACCTGATCCGAGTCGGCCACCTGGGCCAGCGCGTCCACGACGACCTTGCTCGCCTCCACCGCCTCGTCACGCGAGACGGTGAACACGGTGCGGAACAAGGGCTCGTCCGCCCACCGCTGGGCGATCTGCTCACGCCTGCGGTGCAGGAAGTCCCTGACCTCGTGTGTCGGCGTGGCGAGCTGTCCGTCCGCTTCGTGCTCCGGCACCTGGTTCTCTCCTCATCCGCGTTGCGTCGACCGAGCCCGCCAAAGGCAACGGGACGGTGCTGTGACACTTGCCGGGCGACAACTCTAACCATGCGCCGACCTCGTACGACACCGGATCCGGCGCAACCGATCCGGTTGTGGGGAACGGCGATTGGCCATCGCCGTCACCGCGCGCGGAACGGACCGCCGGCCGGGCAGAGCGGAGCGTGGACACCGGGCCGCCGGTCCCGCGGACGGCCTGCCCGAGGGGCTCCCGGCCCGTCAGGCGCTCTGTGCCCCCGGTTCCTCAGGGGTCTCCGGCGCCTCGTCGGCGCGGGCCAGAGCCTCGTCGACACTCTCCGATATAGGCACCGTGATGCTGACGCCGGTCAGGTCGAGGACGCGCCGCACGGCCGGCGTCGGGTTGATGACGTGCACGCTGCCGGCGGTCCTGCGGGTCTCCTGGTACACGCGCAGGATGATGTTCATCCCGGACGAGTCCATGAAGGGGACGGACGAGAGGTCGAGCAGGAAGTGTCGTCGGCCGTGGTGGAGTTGGTTGGCCAGATGGGCCTGGAACTCGGTCGCGGTGTCGACGTCCAGATAGCCGTCGACCGTGATCAGGGCCACGTCCTCCCGGGGCAGTTCGACCTCCACGGACAGCGGGTTCTGGGCGAGGGGCACGGGTACCTCCAACAAGTGCTACGGCCTGGGCAGGTCACCTCTGCGGATGACCGCGGTGCGGGGCGATGCCGGTCGTGGTGCGGGCGTTGCTGCCGTTTCTCATGTGCCTCCCTTCGCCACCGGGCTCCGTTTCCACCGCGCCCCCGCGATTACCCCGGAAACCGCCCCCCATGCCCCCGGGGACGAACCTTGCCGAAGCCCGCCGCCGACGACGTACGGTGGCAGGTGAGGGCGCCCGAATGCGCTTGCGGCACGAGGGTAGTTGCTGCTGTGGAGCGGGGTGGGCGGGAACCGTCCGCCGGACTCCGCGATCCGCACACCGTCAGGGAGGATGGAGCAGCGTGGCCATCGACAGAATCTGGTCGTACGCGCCGGGAAGCGGTCACGTCGAGGGGCAGGACCTGACCGGTTTGACCGTCGCCGCGACCGACGGCACGATCGGGCACGTGGACCGCGAGGCCGCCCCGCACGGCCTGCGCCACCTGGTCGTCGACACCGGCGTCTGGGTGTTCGGCCGCAGCGTCCTGGTGCCGGCCGGAGTCGTCACCGGCATCGACACGCAGGGCCGACGGATCACGCTGGCCTGCACCAGGGGAGACGCCAAGGCGGCGCCCCGCTTCCAGACCGACAGCGAGACCCGGGACCGGGAGTACCTCACGGCCGTGGGCGACTACTACGACCGGCTGCCACCACGTGCGACGACCTCGGCATGAGCACTGAGCACTGAGCCGGTCACGGGCGTGGTGCCGCGCCCGTGACGCTCCCGGCTCACCAGGGCAGGAACACGTGCACGTCCTTGCCGCGCTCGTCGCTCACCACGCTGACCTGGTCGCACAGGGTGTGGATCAGGTGCCAGCCGATGCCGCCGCCCCCGCTGCGCGGATCGAACGGGCGCGGGGCCGGCTCCGTGGAACTGGTGTCGTGCAGCACCACATGCACCCCGTCGAAGGTCCGGCGCATCCGCAGTGCGAACGGACCCGGGGCGTACTGCACCGCGTTGGCGGCCAGTTCCGTCACCACCAACAGGATGTCGTCCCAGTACTCGGGGGCAGAGGGCGGCGAGGAGCGTGACAGATCCCGCAGGAACTCCTCCGCGGCCAGCCGCGCTCCCGTCACGTCGTGCGGCTCGCCCACGAAGCTGTTCGTGCGGCTCGGAATCTCCTCGGAGGTCAGTGCGTCATCCCCACGCGGCTCGGTTGACATATCGCCTTTCCGGCCCGGCGTCAGCAAGGGCTGTCGTCAGGGCTGTCGTCCTTTCTCTTGCGTCGCCACTGTTGCGTGTTCCCGAGGGGGCGAGGCCTACGCGTCCGGCTCCCCGCTCAACGGAACACGTTGTCCGAGTCGTCCCAGTTCAATGGTTCGTCCCGGGTGCTCGTGCGCCCGGGACGCCTGCGCGACTGGTACATCGCGTCGATCTCGGACGCGTAGTGCCGCACGATCTCGTCCCGGCGCAGCTTCATCGAGGGCGTCAGCAGTCCGTTGGTCACGTCGAACGGCTCCGGCAGGACCCGGAACACCCGGATCGACTCCGACCGCGACACGGAGCTGTTGGCCGCGGCCACGGCCCGCGCCACCTCCTCCCGCAGCGCGTTCTCCTCCCGCGCCTCGCGCATCTCGCCCTGCAGCGCCAGCGCCGCCCGCCAGTGCGCCAGGAACTCCGGATCCAGCGTGATCAGGGCGCCGACACAGGGCTGGTTGTCGCCCACGACCACCGCCTGGTGGATGAGCGGGTGCATCCGCAGCCGCTGCTCCAGGGCGGCCGGGGCGACGCTCTTGCCGCTGCTGGTGACGATGATGTCCTTCTTGCGGCCGGTGATCGTCAGATAGCCCTCGGAGTCCAGCTGCCCGAGGTCCCCGGTGGCCAGCCAGCCGCCGCGCAGCGCGGCCCGGGTGGCGGCCTCGTCACCCACGTATCCCTGGAACACCGACGGGCCGCGCACCAGGATCTCCCCGTCCTCGGCCACCCGGATCTCCGAGCCCGGCAGGGCCTGCCCGACGGTCCCTGACTTCTCCCGGCCCAGCGGCTGCATCGTCACCCCGCCGCCGGTCTCCGTCAGGCCGTACCCGTCGTGCACGTAGATGCCGATGCCCTCGTAGAACAGCGACAGCTCGCGGCTGAGGGGGGAGCCGCCGGACGTCGCCCGCCGCACCCGGCCGCCCAGCGCGGCCCGCAGCCTGCGGTACACCGTGCGCTCGTACAGGGCGTGCTGGAGCCGCAGATCGAATCCGGGCCCGCGGCCCCGGCCCAGCCGCTGGCGTTCCAGGGCCGCGGCGAAGTCCCGCGCCGTCTCGGCGGCCCGCTCGAACAGACCGCCGTGTCCGCCCTGCTGGGCCGTGCGCAGGAAGTTCTTGTAGATCTTCTCGAAGACGGACGGGACCGCGTAGAAGTACGTCGGCCGGAAGGAGCACAGCGCCGACGACAGTGCCTCCCCGCCCAGCTCGGCCTGGTGGCCCATGAGCAGGCCGCCGCGCACGCACAGACCCTGGATCATCAGCCCGTACACGTGGGAGAAGGGCAGGAACGCCAGCACGGAGCCCTGCTCGCCGCGCGGCGCGGCCGTGTGCCCCCAGCCTTCCAGCAGCGTGTCGCACGGGGCGGCCAGGTTGCGGTGGCTGAGGGCGCAGCCCATGGCGTGGCCGGACGTGCCGGAGGTGTAGGCGATGACGGCCGTGGAGTCCGGCAGCACGATGCGGCGCATCGAGTCGACCGTGGCGAGCGGGACGAACTCGCCGCGCGCCGCCAGGTCCTCCAGCGCGCCCGCGTCGAGCTGCCAGACGTGGCGCAGCAGCGGCAGCGACGCGCACACCGAGCCGACGGTCATGACGCCCTGCTCGTCCTCCACGACCACGGCCACACAGCCGGCGTCCCGCAGGATCCACTCGACCTGGTCGCGCGACGACGTCGGATAGATCGGGACGACCTCGGCCCCCACGGCCCACAGCGCGTAGCACAGGACCGTCCACTCGTACCGGGTACGCGCCATGATCGCCACGCGGTGCCCCGGCGCTATCCCGGAGGCGATCAGCCCCTTCGCGACGTCCACCACCTGGTCGCGCAGTTCGATCGCCGTCACCTCATCCCAGGAGGCGGCGGCCGGGTCGGCGCGGCGGGCGAGCACCGGCCGGGTGGGTTCGCGGTCCGCCGTCTCGAAGACGCTGTCGGCGAGCCCGCCGGTCAGGGGCGAGACGGCCGGTGGAGCGAGGGCGAGGTCGCGCATGCTGCTCCTGACGGGTACGGGGTGTGACATTGCCGACGGGTAGCGTCATCGGCGGGGCTCGAATGTAGTCGAGCCGGGGCCCTCGGGGGTCGGGAAATACGGAAGTCGTCCCGCTGATGATCTCGGTGTGATCGGGGGACCCGGGAGGCATGAGTCACATCAGTCCCGATCCCGAACCCGAACGCAGCTCCGGCCTGGAACCGGGCGGCGGCGTACCGCCGGGAGAGACCCCGCCCGCGGAGAGCAGCCTGCCCGAGGCGGGGCCCCGGGAGACGCACAACCCGCCCAAGGGCTGGTCCAAGGCACCGATGGCCGTGATCCTCGTCCTCGTGGTGCTGATCGCGGCGTTCTTCCTGGCCTACGCCCTCGCTCTGATCCTCTGAGGTCCGGTCGGCGCGCTGCGAGCCGGTCTCCCGCAGCAGGCGGGACGCCTCACGCCTGGGTGTGCCGGACGCACTCGGTGACGACGTCCCGCAGGCTCCCCGTGCGCTCCATCAGGACGCGCTGCACCTGTGCGCCGTTGCCGTCCCGCAGCAGCTCCTCACAGGCGGCCCGGGCCCGCTCCAGGTCACCGGTGTCCGCGAGAGCCTCCTCGACATGGTCCAGCAGGGCACGCACGACCGCCTCGGCGGGCAGGCGCCGCATGGTGGCCGGGTGCAGCAGCTCGCCCGAAAGACCGGACCGGGCGGCCAGCCAGTCGGCCAGCCGCAGCAGGCTGACGCTGTGACCGAGCGGTTCCCGGCCGGCCCGCCACTCGCGCGCGGCGGTCTCCACCAGTCCGCGGACGAGCGTGGCGACCAGCGCGGCCGTACCCGAGTGCAGACAGACGTCCGACACCCGGATCTCCACCGTCGGATACCGCTGGGAGAGCCGCGCGTCGAAGTAGATCATCCCGTCGTCGAGGAGAGCGCCGGTGGCCACCATGTCCGCGATCAGCCGGTGGTACCGCTCGGCCGAGCCGAAGAGCTCGGTCGGGCCGGCCGACGGCCAGCGCAGCCACACCCGGCTGCGGTAGCTGCTGTACCCCGTGTCCTTGCCCTGCCAGAACGGCGAGTTCGCACTGAGCGCCGTCAGCACCTGAAGCCAGGGCCGCACCCGGTCGATGACCGCGACGCCCTCCTCGTCGGACTCGACGGACACATGCACATGGCAGCCCAGGACGAGCTGCTCCCGGGTGGCGATGCCGTACTGATCGGCCATCCACTGGTACCGGCGGTTGACGCCGATCGCGGGACTGACCGGCAGCGGTGACGTGGCGAGTGCCGCGACCGTGCAGCCGATCTCCCCGGCGTGCCGGGCCGCCTCCTTGCGGCAGCGGACGATCTCCGCGCGCAGGCTCTCCATGGAGGACTGCGGATGGGTGGCGAACTCCAGCATCTGCTCGTGGAGTTCCTTCTCGAAGACGTCCTGATCCGCGTCGTCCTGCGCGGCCCGGGCGAGCACGGCCGCGGACATCGCCCGCGGTTCCCCGGTCTCCGGATCGACCAGGAGGAGTTCCTCCTCCACTCCGACGGTGCGCACCCTGATGCCCGCCCTTCCCTGACCCTGCCGCGTCGACCACCGGGGGTTCCCGGTGGTACGACACCCAGTGCCCCTCACCGGCGGGTCGGACACCTGGTGCGGTCGCGGGACTTCACGGAGCGAACGGCGTCAGCCACACCGTGGCCAGCGGCGGCAGCGTGATCCGGACACAGCCGTCCTCGGGTTTGACCGGATCCGGTTGGGTGACGCCGCTGCCGCCGTAGCGCGGGTCGTCGGTGTTGAGGATCTCCTGCCAGGCGACGGCGTCGCCCGGGACCCAGAGGCCGTAGTCGTGCCGGACGACCGGGGAGAAGTTCGACACCGCCAGCAGCGCCCCGCCCTGCGCGTCGTACCGCACGAACGCGAAGACGTTGTCGTCGGCCGAGTCCACCGCCACCCACCGGAAGCCCTCCGGACGGGTGTCGCACTGCCACAGCGCCGGCGTCGCCCGGTACGTCGTGTTCAGGTCACGGACCAGGTCCCGCACGCCCCGGTGGTCGCCCGCGGAGTGGTAGCCGTCGTCGAGCAGCCACCACTCCGGCCCCTGCTCCACCGACCACTCGGCGCCCTGCGCGAACTCCTGCCCCATGAACAGCAGCTGCTTGCCCGGGTGGCTCCACATGAAGCCGAGGTAGGCACGGACGTTCGCGCGCCGCTGCCACCAGTCGCCCGGCGCCTTCGACACCAGCGCCTGCTTGCCGTGCACGACCTCGTCGTGGGAGATCGGCAGGACGTAGTTCTCGCTGTACGCGTACACCATCGAAAAGGTCATCTCGTGGTGGTGGTACTTGCGGTGCACCGGCTCGTGGGCGAGGTACTCCAGCGAGTCGTGCATCCAGCCCATGTTCCACTTCAGCCCGAATCCGAGGCCGCCGGAGTCGGTGGGCTGCGTCACCCCGCCCCAGGCCGTCGACTCCTCGGCGATCGTCACCACGCCGGGGGCACGCCGGTACACGGTCGCGTTCATCTCCTGCAGGAACGCCATGGCCGCCAGGTCCTCCCGGCCGCCGTAGGCGTTGGGCTCCCACTGGCCGTCCTCGCGCGAGTAGTCGAGGTAGAGCATCGAGGCGACCGCGTCCACGCGCAGCCCGTCGATGTGGAACTCCTCGCACCAGTACACCGCGTTCGCCACGAGGAAGTTGCGCACCTCCGTGCGGGCGAGGTCGAACTCGTAGGTTCCCCAGTCCGGGTGCTCGGCGCGCCGCCCGTCCCCGGGCTCGTACAGCGGATCCCCGTCGAACCGGGCCAGCGCCCAGTCGTCCTTCGGGAAGTGCGCCGGCACCCAGTCCATGATCACACCGATGCCCGCCCGGTGGCAGGCGTCGACGAAGTACCGGAAGTCGTCCGGGCTGCCGAGCCGCGCGGTCGGCGCGTAGAAGCCGGTGACCTGGTAGCCCCAGGAGCCGTGGAAGGGGTGCTCGGCGACCGGCATCAGCTCGACGTGCGTGAACCCGAGGTCCTTGACGTACGCCGGGAGTTCCTCGGCGAGCTGCCGGTAGTCCAGCCCCGGGCGCCAGGACGGCAGGTGCACCTCGTACACCGAGAACGGCGCCTCGTGCACCGGCGTGTCCGCGCGGTGCGCCATCCACTGCGCGTCACCCCACTCGTAGTGCGAGGCCGTCACGATCGACGCCGTGTTGGGCGGCTCCTCGGTGCGGCGGGCCATCGGGTCCGCCTTCAGGAACCGGTGGCCGTACCGGGAGGTGATCTCGAACTTGTACGCCGTGCCCTCGCCGACGCCCGGCAGGAACAGCTCCCACACACCGGACGCGCCGAGCGACCGCATCGGGAACTGCGTCCCGTCCCAGTAGGTGAAGTCCGCGGCGACCCGCACGCCCTGCGCGTTCGGCGCCCACACCGTGAACCGGGTGCCGGTCACGCCCTCGTGGGTCATGGGCTGCGCGCCGAGCGCCTGCCACAGCTGCTCGTGCCGGCCCTCGCGGATCAGGTGCAGGTCCAGCTCGCCGAGCGCGGGCAGGAAGCGGTACGGGTCGTGCACCTCCTGCTCACCGCCCTCGTACGCCACATGCAGCGTGTACGCGGGGATCTCCGGCAGCGGCAGCACGCCGGAGAACAGTCCGTCGCCCTCCGAGACGAGCGGGGTGCGCTTGCCGCCGGTCACCACGCTCACGGAGCGGGCGAAGGGGCGCAGCGCCCGGAACACGATCCCGCCGGGGACCGGGTGGGCGCCCAGCAGCGCGTGCGGATCGTGGTGGGCGCCCGCCAGCAGGCGCCCGCGGTCCTCCGGGCTGAGGGCGGGCGCGGTCGCGCCCGGGACCGGGCCGGACGGCTCCGGGATTGAGGTGTCGCGCAGGGCCACGGCTCAGTCTCCTCTCACAGCGAGGCGCTCGATCGCCGCCATCGGTACAGGCAGCCAGTCGGGTCGGTGCCGTGCCTCGTACAGCACCTCGTACACGGCCCGGTCCGTCTCATAGGCCCGGAGCAGTCCGTGTTTCTTGCGGGGGTCCCAGCCGGCACGGGCGGCGTAGCCCGCGCAGTAGGCCTCCCTGCAGCGTCGCGCCCACTCCGGGCGCCAGGGGCGGTGCTGCCGGGCGGCGTAGTCGAAGGAGCGCAGCATCCCGGCGATGTCCCGTACGGGGGAGTGGGCGCTGCGCCGTTCGGAGAGCGGCCGGGACGGCTCGCCCTCGAAATCGATGACGAACCACTCGCGCCCGGCCCGCAGCACCTGACCCAGGTGCAGGTCGCCGTGGATGCGCTGGGCGGGCGGCCCGGCGTCGCAGGTGGTGAGGGCGGCGAACGCGGTGCGCAGGCCCGGCACGTACCGCTGGAGCGCGGGCACGCAGTGCGCGGCGGCGGCCAGCCGCTCGGTCATCGCGGCCGCCGTACGTCCGTTCTCCCCGGGCTCGCCGACCGGGAAGGCCGAGGCGAGGGCGAGGTGCACCTCCGCCGTGGCCGCGCCCAGCGCCCGCGCCTGGGCCGTGAAGTCGTCGCCGGCGGCCAGGGCGTGCAGCGCCAGCGTCCAGCCGTCGGACGCGTCCCGCAGGTAGGGCTGGAGCACGCCGAGGGTGGCCTTGAACGGATGCTTCGTCTGGAACCAGGCCACGGGCGCGGGCACCCGGTGGCAGCCCTGCCTGGCCAGCGCCCCCGGCACCTCCAGGTCCGGGTTCACGCCCGGCTGGATGCGCCGGAAGACCTTCAGGATGTACTCGTCGCCGTACACCAGCGAGGAGTTGGACTGCTCCGCGTCCAGCAGCCGCGGCACCAGACCGCCGGGCACCTGCTGGTCCGGGTCGCAGTCGAACCGCAGGGGACCGGCGGTGCCGGGATGCCGCAGCCGGTCAAGGAGCAGCTGGGCCGAACGGGGGTCGTGGAGCGCGTCGTAGACCGTCAGACCGGCCAGCGGCCCGTCCTGCACCCGCCCGATGAGCGCCCGCCCGAGGCGCGGTGAGGGATGTTCCCGTACGCCGAGCAGGAGCTGGTAGCAGTCGCCGGCCGGGGGAGCACCGCCCGGGGACGGCACGCCCGTGTGACCGGCGTGACCGGCGTGGACCAGCAGGTGCAGACAGCCCGGGAACAGCTCGGTCATCGACAGCAGGCCGAGCTCCGTGACGGGCCGGTCCTTGCCCGCGAACCAGCGCTGCCGGGGCAGCCAGTCGCGCAGCAGCCCGCCGAGCGACTCCATGGGCTCGGCCAGGCGCGTGAGACTCGGGCGGAGGGATGCGGTCTTCGGCATGGTCACGCCTCCTTTCGTCGGCGCGTGCTCACAGTCGCCGGCCGATGCGGGATGCGACTCGAGTGAGCCGGAACCAGTAGAAGCCGTGGCCCCCGAGGGTCAGCAGATACGGCAGTTCGCCGATCGCCGGGAAGCGGACCCCGCCGAACAGCTCGACCGGATGGCGCCCGGCGAACTCGCGCAGATCGAGCTCGGTGGGCTGAGCGAACCGCGCGAAGTTGTTCACGCACAGCACCAGGTCGTCCTCGTACTCCCGCAGGAAGGCCAGCACCGCCGGGTTGGAGGACGACAGTTCGGTGTACGAGCCGAGTCCGAAGGCCGGGTTCTGCTTGCGGATCTCGATCATGCGGCGGGTCCAGTGCAGCAGCGACGACGGCGACGACATCGACGCCTCGACGTTGGTGACCTGGTGGCCGTAGACCGGGTCCATGATCGCCGGCAGGTAGAGGCGGCCCGGGTCGCAGGTGGAGAACCCGGCGTTGCGGTCCGGGGTCCACTGCATGGGCGTGCGCACCGCGTCGCGGTCGCCGAGCCAGATGTTGTCGCCCATGCCGATCTCGTCGCCGTAGTAGAGGATCGGCGAGCCGGGCAGGGCCAGCAGCAGCGCGGTGAACAGCTCGATGGTGTGCCGGTCGTTGTCCAGCAGGGGAGCCAGGCGCCTGCGGATGCCGATGTTGGCGCGCATGCGGGGGTCCTTGGCGTACTCGGCCCACATGTAGTCGCGCTCTTCGTCGGTGACCATCTCGAGGGTCAGCTCGTCGTGGTTGCGCAGGAACATGCCCCACTGGCAGCCCGAGGGGATGGCCGGGGTCTTGGCCAGGATTTCCGAGACCGGGTAGCGGGATTCCCGCCGGACCGCCATGAAGATGCGCGGCATGACCGGGAAGTGGAAGGCCATGTGGCACTCGTCGCCGCCGGCCGCATAGTCGCCGAAGTAGTCGACGACGTCCTCGGGCCACTGGTTGGCTTCCGCCAGCAGCACCGTGTCCGGGTACTGCGCGTCGATCTCGCGGCGGACGCGCTTGAGGAACGCGTGGGTGGCGGGCAGGTTCTCGCAGTTGGTGTCCTCGGCCGCGTACAGATACGGCACGGCGTCCAGCCGGAAGCCGTCGATGCCCAGGTCCAGCCAGAACTTCAGCGCGGCCAGGATCTCCTCCTGGACGCGCGGGTTCTCGTAGTTGAGGTCCGGCTGGTGGGAGAAGAAGCGGTGGAAGAAGTACTGGCCGCGCACCGGGTCGAACGTCCAGTTCGACGTCTCGGTGTCGACGAAGATGATCCGGGCGTCCGGATAGCCCTTGTCGTCGTCGGCCCACACGTAGTAGTCGCCGTAGGGGCCGTCGGGGTCCTTCCTCGACTCCTGGAACCACGGGTGCTGGTCGCTGGTGTGGTTCATGACGAAGTCGATGATCACGCGCATGCCGCGCTGGTGGGCGGCGTCGACGAACTCCACGAAGTCGGCCAGATCGCCGAACTCGGGGAGTACGGCGGTGTAGTCGGAGACGTCGTAGCCGCCGTCGCGGAGCGGGGATTTGAAGAACGGCGGCAGCCACAGGCAGTCGACGCCGAGCCACTGGAGGTAGTCGAGCTTCGCGGTCAGGCCCTTCAGGTCGCCGATGCCGTCGCCGTTGCTGTCCTGGAACGAGCGGACGAGTACTTCGTAGAAGACGGCGCGCTTGAACCACTCCGGGTCCCGGTCCCTGACGGGGGTGTCCTCGAAGGTGTCCAGCACGGGCTCGTTCACGGTCATGGCGTTCCTGCCCCTCCGTTCCCTTGCGCGGCGGGCGGCGACTGGACATGGAAGACGTGCGCGGGAGCCCGCCCCGGCTCCAGGCGCACGAAGTTGTTCCTGCCCCAGTGGTAGGTCTCGCCGGTGAGCTCGTCGCGCACCGGCACCGACTCGTGCCAGTCCAGGCCGAGTTGCGGCATGTCCAGCGAGACCGTGGCCTCCTGGGCGTGGTGCGGGTCGAGGTTGGCGACCACCAGGACGACGTCGGACCCGGTGCGCTTGCTGTACGCGATGAGCGCGTCGTTGTCGGTGTGGTGGAAGCGGAGGTTCCTGAGCCGGTGCAGCGCGGGGTGTTCCCGGCGGATGGTGTTGAGCCTGGTCAGCAGCGGGGTGATGGTGCGGCCCCCGCGTTCGGCCGTCTCCCAGTCACGGTGCCTGAGCTGGTACTTCTCCGAGTCGAGGTACTCCTCGCTGCCCTCTCTGAGCGGGGTGTTCTCGCACAGTTCGTAGCCGGAGTAGATGCCCCAGGCCGGGGAGAGGGTGGCCGCGAGGACGGCGCGGACCTCGAAGGCGGGGCGGCCGCCGTGCTGGAGGTAGGCGTGCAGGATGTCGGGGGTGTTGGCGAAGAAGTTCGGCCGCATGTAGGAGGCCGCCTCGCCCGACAGCTCGGTCAGGTACTCGGTCAGCTCTTCCTTGGTGTTGCGCCAGGTGAAGTAGGTGTAGGACTGCTGGAAGCCGATCTGGGCCAGGGTGTGCATCATCGCCGGGCGGGTGAAGGCCTCGGCCAGGAAGATCACGTCGGGGTCGGTGCGGTTGATGTCCGCGATGACCCGCTCCCAGAAGACGACCGGCTTGGTGTGCGGGTTGTCCACCCGGAAGATCCGCACCCCGGCATTCATCCAGTGCCGCAGCACCCGGCAGGTCTCGGCGATCAGGCCGTCCATGTCGGCGTCGAAGGCGATGGGATAGATGTCCTGGTACTTCTTGGGCGGGTTCTCCGCGTAGGCGATGGTGCCGTCGGGGCGGTGGTGGAACCACTCGGGGTGCTTGTGCACCCAGGGGTGGTCCGGGGAGCACTGCAGCGCGAAGTCCAGGGCGATCTCCAGCCCCAGGGTGCGGGCCTGGTCCACGAACCAGGTGAAGTCCTCCAGGGTGCCCAGATCGGGGTGGACGGCGTCGTGGCCGCCCTCGGGCGAGCCGATCGCCCAGGGCACGCCGACGTCGTCGGGGCCGGGGGAGAGGGTGTTGTTCCTGCCCTTGCGGAAGGTGGTGCCGATGGGGTGGATCGGGGGCAGGTAGACCACGTCGAAGCCCATCGCGGCGATCGCCGGCAGTCGGCGGGCGGCGGTGCGGAAGGTGCCGTGGGGCTGCTGCCGGGTGCCCTCGGAGCGGGGGAAGAACTCGTACCAGGAGCCGTACAGGGCCCGCTCGCGCTCGACGAGCAGGGGCAGCGGCTCCGAGGTGGTGACCAGGTCCCGCAGCGGGTGGCGGGCCAGGACCTCGTCCACCTCCGGCGTCAGCGCCGCAGCCAGCCGCGCCGCCGGGGACAGCGAGTCGTCGCGCAGCGCCTCCGCGGCGTCGAGCAGCACGCCGCGGCCGGCTTCCCTGGGAACGCCGGCCGCCGCTCGCTCGTGGAGTTCGGCGCCCTCTTCGAGGACCAGTCCGGGGTCGATGCCGGCCGGCACCTTTATGCCCGCCGTGTGGCGCCAGGTGGCCACCGGGTCGCTCCAGGCCTCCACCCGGTACGTCCAGCGGCCGACGGCGTCCGCGGTGACCTCGGCGCCCCAGCGGTCGCTGCCCGGGGCCAGCTCCCGCATCGGCGTCCACGGACCGGGGCGGCCCTCGGGATCCTTCAGGACGACATTGGCGGCGACCGCGTCGTGCCCCTCCCGGAACACGGTGGCGGTGACCTCGAACGTCTCTCCCACGACCGCCTTGGCCGGCCGGTTGCCGCCCTCCACGGCCGGGCGGACGTCCCGTACCGGGATCCGGCCGATGGCCCGGGTCCTGTTCATGGTCCTCACCTCCACCGTGCTCGAAAGCCGGGCCACGGGCCCGGTTCAGGGGACAGGATGTGCGGGAAGGCGGCTACCGTCCCGCGGGGGAGCGCCGCTCCGCCGCCGGCGGTCTTCGCCGGACCGCGGTGGCCGGACGGGGCCGTTCGTTCTGTTCCTGCAGACAGGTGACCTGCTGTTCCTGCAGACAGGTGACCTGCTGTTCCTGCAGACAGGTGACCTGGTTCTGTTCCTGCACCGGGGCGACCTGGTTCGTGCGCAGATACCGTTCGGCCGCGTCCGCCGCCTCCCGCGCGCAGCGCTTGCCCATCAGCACACAGAGCGTGTAGCCGGAGTCCTCGAACGTCGTCCGCACCGTGCGGTCGTTCGGTGCCGCGAGCATCACGCGTTCCCAGGCCCGGTAACGTCGCAACTGCCGGGCGACTTCGGCTTTGGCGGGTAGCAGCATGGCGCCGATCACCTTTCGGGCTTCGAGGGGCACGGTCTCCCGACGGTCGGACGGCGGCCGTGCGCACAGCGGCACGGACCCGTAACGGCGATCGAGTTCTTCACACATGGTGCACGGGTGGCGACGCAGCGTCTTGTTGGAACTTCAACCAATCGTGGTCCGGCCGAGCCGCCCAGTCCGTCAAGACTTGCTCACTTGGGCGCTCGTAGGCATCAACTGTGCGCTCGTGTTGCACGAACGGGCTAGCACCCTCAGGCTGAGGGTGACTCAGAAGCGATACGCGCTCACGTTCCGTGTTCGGGGCTCGTCCCGCAGGACCGCGGGAGCGAGGAGGAGCTGAGCTTCGCGGTGAGGAGCCGACCGATGAAGACCGCAGTGCCCTGCTACTACCACCTCGACGTGGAAGTCAGCCCGGAACGGGTGGGACAGGTCAGCCGCATTCTGGCCGCTCACCTGAGGTTCTGGGACCTGGACAACCTGATCCAGCCCGTCTGCGGCGGTGCCGAGATGCTGCTCAAGGCCATCGACGAGCACGCCACGGACAAGAACACGTCGATCGAGATGTGGTGGAACGGCCAGCACCTGATCACCGCCATCGGGGACAACGACCGTGCTCTGCGCCCGGACCAGGAGCTGCGTGGCTGCCTGGAGCACCTCGCGGCGATGAGCGACGGCTGGGGCTGCTGCGCCACCGAGACCGGCAGCAAGGTCATCTGGTTCTCGCAGCGCGCCCGGGCCGGCGAACGTGTCCCGCTGGTGCCGACCGCGCCCGCTCCGCACCTGAGCGAGGGCCTCGACGTACCCCGCGAGGTGCGCGTCGCGCAGCTGGCCGGCCCGGCCAGTACACCGGAAGAGGTCCTGGAGGACGCCCGGTGACCCGGCGGCAGACCCGGAAAGGGGTGTCCGCCTGGAGCGGACGCCCCTACCCGCTGGGCGCGGAGTACGACGGGGAGGGCACCAACTTCGCGCTCTTCAGCGAGGTGGCCGAACGCGTGGAGCTGGTCCTCGTGGACGACGACGGCACCCACACCCAGGTGCCGCTGACCGAGGTCGACGGCTTCGTCTGGCACGGCTACCTCCCCGGCGTCGGCCCCGGCCGGCGCTACGGCTACCGCGTGCACGGGCCGTGGGCCCCGGCCGCCGGCCACCGCTGCAACCCGGCGAAGCTGCTCCTCGACCCCTACGCACGCGCGGTCGACGGGCAGATCGACAATCACCCCTCGCTCTACGAACGGAACCCGGACGGCCCCGACCCGGCCGACAGCGCCGGGCACACCATGCTCGGTGTGGTGACCGACCCGGCCTTCGACTGGGGCGACGACACCCGGCCCTGCCGACCCTACGCCGACACGGTGATCTACGAGGCGCACGTCAAGGGCCTGACCCGCACCCACCCCGAGGTGCCCGCCGAGCTGCGCGGCACCTATGCCGGGCTCGCCCACCCCGCGGCCGTCGAGCACCTCACCTCGCTCGGCGTCACGGCGGTGGAGCTGATGCCGGTGCACCAGTTCGTCCACGACGGCGTGCTGCACGACCGCGGCCTGGCCAACTACTGGGGCTACAACACGATCGGCTTCTTCGCGCCGCACAACGGCTACGCCGCCCACGGCACCCGCGGCCAGCAGGTCGCCGAGTTCAAGTCGATGGTGAAGACCCTGCACGCGGCCGGGCTCGAGGTGATCCTCGACGTGGTCTACAACCACACCGCCGAAGGCAACGAGAAGGGCCCCACCCTGTCCTTCCGCGGCATCGACAACTCCTCGTACTACCGCCTGGTCGACGGCGACTGGGAGCACTACTACGACACCACCGGCACCGGCAACAGCCTGCTGATGCGTCACCCGTACGTGCTCCAGCTGATCATGGACTCGCTGCGGTACTGGGTCACCGAGATGCATGTCGACGGCTTCCGCTTCGACCTCGCGGCCACCTTGGCCCGGCAGTTCCACGAGGTGGACCGGCTGTCGGCGTTCTTCGACCTGATCCAGCAGGACCCGGTGATCAGCCGCGTCAAGCTGATCGCGGAGCCGTGGGACGTCGGCGAGGGCGGCTACCAGGTGGGCAACTTCCCGCCGCTGTGGTCGGAGTGGAACGGCATGTACCGCGACGCGGTGCGGGACTTCTGGCGCGGTGAGGACCACACGCTCGGCGAGTTCGCCTCCCGGCTGACCGGCTCCTCCGACCTGTACCAGCACAGCCGGCGCCGGCCCCGCGCCAGCGTCAACTTCGTCACCGCGCACGACGGGTTCACCCTGCGCGACCTCGTCTCCTACAACGACAAGCACAACGAGGCCAACGGCGAGGACAACCAGGACGGCGAGAGCACCAACCGGTCCTGGAACTGCGGTGCCGAGGGGACCACCCGCGACCCGGCCGTCCTGGAGCTGCGCGCCCGCCAGCAGCGCAACTTCCTCACCACGCTGCTGCTCTCCCAGGGCATCCCGATGCTCTGCCACGGCGACGAGCTCGGGCGCACCCAGCGCGGCAACAACAACGCCTACTGCCAGGACAACGAGATCTCCTGGATCGACTGGCGGCTCACCGAGGAGCAGCGCGACCTGCTGGAGTTCACCCGGTACGTCATCCGGCTGCGCACCGGTCACCCCGTGCTGCGCCGGCGCCGCTTCTTCCTCGGCGAGACCATGACCCGCGCGGACCAGCCGCTGCCCGACCTGGTGTGGCTGGCGCCGGACGCCCAGGAGATGACCGACGACGACTGGCAGCGCGGCGACGCGCACTCCGTCGGGGTCTTCCTCAACGGCGACGCCATCGCCGAACCCGACCCGTGCGGCCGCCCCGTCGTCGACGACTCGTTCCTCCTGCTGTTCAACAGCCACTGGGAGCCGGTCGGCTTCCGCCTCCCGGACGCCGCCTACGGCGAACGCTGGACGGCCCTGATCGACACCGCCGCCCCGGAGGGCACGCCCGACGAGGCGGAGCACAAGGCGGGCACGGCCCTGACGGTCGAAGCACGCAGCCTGGTCCTGCTGTCACGGCCGTCCCGCACCAGGACCAGGTGACCGGCTGACGAAGATCAGGGGGTCGGCAGAGTGGTCAGCGGCCCCGGCGCGCCGTCACCGTGAACTGCGCGCCGTCGTGGTCGCGCAGCACGGCCTCGTCGCTGCCCTTGGACAGCACGCTGCCGCCGTGCAGTTCCGCGGCCCGGGTGCAGGCCTCGACGTCGTCGACGCTGAAGTGGACCTGCCAGTGCGGCCGGATCGTGGGGTCGGGGGCCGCCTCCAGCGCCCCCGACTCGATGCGCGCCACCACGTCACCGCGGCTGCGCAGCACGACCTCACCGCCCTCGTAGTGGACCTCGCAGCAGCCGGGGCTCTCCGACGCCCAGTCGAGGACCTCGCCGTAGAAGATGGCGGCGTCGAAGGCGTCCCGCGTGTGCAGCGTGATGAAGGCCGGCTGCGCGTTGCGCCAGGTCTCCCAGTCGGTGAAAAGGTCGCCCTCCCAGATCCCGAAGGTCGCCCCGTCCCGGTCGGCCAGCAGCGCCGCCCGGCCCGGCGGCAGGGAGATCGGCCCGACCGCGACCGTGCCCATGCGTTCCTGCACCCGCGCCACCGCGTCGTCCGCGCTCCGCACGGCGAAGTACGGCGTCCACGCGACCGCCATCTGCCACATGGCGGCCACCCCCGCGATCCCGGCCACCGGCGAGCCGTCCGCAAGCGCGATCCGGAACCGGTCGCCGAGCTTGGCCGGCCGCCATTGCCAGCCCAGCACGGCCCCGTAGAACTCCTCGGTCGCCTTGACGTCCCGGCTGGTCAGACTCACCCAGCACGGTGCGCCGAACACGGAGTGTGAAGAGACGACGTCCTTGGTGCCGGAGGGGGTGGGCATGTCGTGGTTCATGGCAGTCGCGTCCTGATCTCGTCGGCCTGGCAGCCACCGGAGGAATGACACCAGTGTCCAACCGGAACCCCCGTGGGCGCCTGCCGAGTACCCCGGCGACGGCGGCAAAACGGCGTGGTGGACCGGCCTGGACCGCCCCGGTGGCACCGGGCGGGCCGAGTGACGACGATGGAGGCGTCGGACACTGCGTCAAGGCACTCAAGCACCCCACGAGGCCATGGGGACAGCGGCGCACCGGACCCGGAGGTGACCATGCCCACGGACGGGGGCTCGGACCGGATCTTCGAGTTGCAGGAAGAAGTCCGGCAACTGAAGGAGGCGGTCGTCTCCCACGCGGTCGTGGACCAGGCGATCGGGATGGTCGTCGTGCTCGGCCGGATCTCGCCCGACCAGGGCTGGGCCGTGCTGAAGGAGGTCTCCCAGCACACCAACATCAAGCTGCGCAACGTCGCGGAACTGATCCTCGTCTGGGGACGCACCGGCATGATGCCCCGGGAGATACGGGCCGAGCTGGAGGACGCCCTCGACCGCGCCGGACCGACCCAGATCCCCGAAGCGCCGCCGGAGCAGTGATCCGCCCGGCGGCGCCGACGTGGGGTCCGGCGGTCATCTGGCCTCGATGAGCAGTTCCTCGCGCAGATGGGCGAAGCAGCTGCTGAGCAGCCGGGAGACGTGCATCTGCGAGATGCCGAGCTGCTCCGCGATGCGGCTCTGCGTCATGCCCTTGAAGAACCGCAGGTAGAGGATGATCCGCTCGCGCTCCGGCAGCGCCTCCAGACAGGGCTTGACGGCCACGCGGTTGACGACCGTGTCGAAGGCCGGGTCCGGCCCGCCGATCGCGTCCCCGAGGGCGTAGCCGTCCGTGCCGGGCATCTCCGCCTCCAGCGACAGGGCGGAGAAGCACTCCAGGGCCTCCATGCCGGTGCGCACCTCGCCCTCGGTGAGGTGGGCGTACTCGGCGATCTCGGCGACCGTGGGGGAGCGGCCGGGGGTGGTCTGCGACAGCTCCTTGGCGGCGTGCCGCACCCGGTTGCGCAGGTCCTGGACCCGGCGGGGGACGTGCAGCGTCCACATGTGGTCGCGGAAGTGGCGCTTGATCTCGCCGGTGACCGTCGGCACGGCGTAGGCCTCGAAGGCGTTGCCGCGCGCCGGGTCGTAGTGGTCGACGGCCTTGACGAGACCGAGGGCCGCCACCTGGTAGAGGTCCTCCAGGGCCTCGCCCCGGCCGCGGAAGCGGACGGCGATCCGCTCGGCCATGGGCAGCCAGGCCTCGACCAGCTCGTCGCGCAGGGCCTTTCGCTCGGGCCCCTCGGGCAGCCGCGCGAGACGTGCGAACGCGGCGGCGGTGTCGGGGGCGTCGTCGTGGGGGTGCGTTCTGGTGCTGCCGGCGATACGCATGGTGCGCACCTCCCTGAGCAGGTGCCGAAAGGTCGGACACCGTGGGAAGCACGGACTCGGACCACACGGAGGGGCACCGGGGGCCCGGGCGGCTCCCACGGACGTGCCTCCGGTCCGAAGCACTTCATCGCCCATTCCCGGGCGGGGAGACCACGAAACAATTCCGACAATACGCCCAATCGTGAGCATGGGCTTTTCCGGGAGCCGCTGCCGTTTCGAGTAGATCCCTTGACCCCGCCTTGGCCCGATTACCTCTGTCCCAGAGCTAATCTCGCCGCATGGAGCCGGAGACCTTCCCCGAAGAGCTGGCCGACGCGCTCGTCGGGGTCCAGCGGCTGATCCGGCGGCGCCTGCGCCGCGAGATGCCCGACCCCCGGCTGCGCGGCGCCGAGGCGGAGCTGCTGCGCCTGGTCGTGACGCGGCCCGGCATCGGCATCTCCGACGCGGCGAAGGACCTCGGGCTGGCGGCCAACTCCGTGTCGACCCTGGTCAACCAGCTGGCGCGGGCGGGCTATCTGGTCCGCGAGACCGACCCGGCCGACCGGCGGGCCGCCCGGCTGCTGCCCACGCCGGCCGCCGGGGCACGGCTGCGCGAGTGGCGCCGGCGCCGCGCCGACCTCGTACGGCGCCAGGTGTCGCGGCTCGACGAGGCGGACCGCGAGGCCCTGCACGCCGCGATCCCGGCCCTGCGCAAGCTGGCCGACGCCCTGCACGAGGAGGCCGAGGAGTCATGACGCGGGACACCGAACGACCACAGGCCGACGCCGTCGCCTGCACCGGGCTCGTCCACGCCTTCGGCGAGACCCGGGCCGTGGACGGACTCGATCTCACGGTCCGGCAGGGCGAGGTCTTCGGACTGCTCGGCCCCAACGGCGCCGGCAAGACCACGGCCATCCGCTGCCTCACCACCCTGCTGCCGGTGCCGGCCGGAACGGTCCGCGTCTTCGGCCACGACGCCGCCGGCGACCGCATGGCCGTACGCCGGCTCCTCGGATACGTACCGCAGCAACTCTCGGCGGACGCCGGTCTCACCGGGCGGGAGAACGTCGCCCTGTTCGCCCGGGTCTTCGACGTGCCCCGCCGGGAACGCGCCGAGCGCGTCGCCCAGGCTCTGGCCGCCGTCGACCTCGCCGAGGCCGCCGACCGGCTCGCCGCCACCTACTCCGGCGGCATGGTCCGGCGGCTCGAACTCGCCCAGGCCCTGGTCAGCGCCCCGCGGCTGCTGATTCTCGACGAGCCCACGATCGGCCTGGACCCGATCGCCCGCACCGGCGTGTGGGACCACATCGAAGCGGTCCGCGCGGCCACCGGCATGACCGTGCTCGTGACCACCCACTACATGGACGAGGCCGACCAGTACTGCGACCGGGTCGCCTTGATGCACCGCGGCCGGATCCGGGCCCTCGGCACCCCGGCCGAGCTCAGGGAAGGACTCGGCGCCCGCCGCCGCGCCGCGGGCGCGGCCATGGACACGCTGCCCACGCTGGAGGACGTCTTCCGCGACGTGGCAGGCAGTGGTCTCGACGACGAGGCAGGAGATTTCCGCGATGTCCGAAGCACCCGCCGCACCGCCCGCCGCGTCGGCTGACCCCGCCCCCGACCACGGCATCGGCCTGCTGCTCAAGCCCCCGCAGCCCCGCGCGGGCCGGCTGTTGCTGCCCGCCCGCGTCGGCGCGATGTGCGCGGTCGAACTGCAGAAGCTGCGCCACGACCGCACCGAGCTCTACACCCGGGCGGTGCAGCCGGCCCTCTGGCTGCTGATCTTCGGTCAGACCTTCACCCGCATCAGGGCCATCCCCACCGGCGGCATCCCCTACGTCGACTACCTGGCGCCCGGCATCATCGCCCAGTCCGCGATGTTCATCGCCATCTTCTACGGCATCCAGATCATCTGGGAGCGTGACGCCGGCATCCTCAACAAGCTCCTCGTCACGCCGACCCCGCGCTCCGCGCTGATCACCGGCAAGGCCTTCGCGGCGGGGGTCAAATCGCTCGTCCAGGCGGTCGTGGTCCTCCTCATCGCCGCCCTGCTCGGCGTGGCGCTGACCTGGAACCCGATCGAGCTGCTCGCCGTCGCCGCGATCGTCGTCCTCGGCTCGGCCTTCTTCTCCTGCCTGTCGATGACCATCGCCGGCATCGTCCTCAGCCGCGACCGCCTCATGGGTTTCGGGCAGGCGATCACCATGCCGCTGTTCTTCGGCTCCAACGCCCTGTACCCGGTGTCGGTGATGCCGGGCTGGCTCCAGGCGGTCAGCAAGGCCAACCCGCTCAGCTACGAGGTCGACGCCCTGCGCGGGCTCCTCCTCGGCACGCCCCACCACCTGGCCTCCGACTTCGCGGTGCTGCTCGTGGCCGCCGCCCTCGGCGTCACCGCGGCCTCGGCCCTGCTGGGCCGTCTGGCCCGTTGATCTTCACCCTGGAAAGTGATGTGCGGCACGCCGCGGCAAGCGCTTTCTCCACTTGTTTCCGGATAACCGCTGGGCACGGCTTGATCACCGATCAAAAGGGATGAACTGCCAGGCCACAGCGCATTCTGCTCATTTGACAGTGCGCTCGGCCCACAGATAGGAAGCAGCTTCCAGAGGTCGAGAGGTGCAGCGTGTACGAGCCGAACGTGGTCGGGGACTGGCAGGAGTACGACGAGCATGCCGGTCTGCGCGTCCGCGTCCACCGTCTGGAACTGGCCGAGCCGCCCCGCGGCCGGGACGACGCCGCAGAGGGGCTGACGTACTTCAGCCTCCGTGTGACCGTCGAGAACCGCGGCAGCCGGCACCTCGGCGTCCACCTCGAGGACGGCCAGATCGACGTGCGGATCGGCCCGGACGGGGAGAGCGCCTTCCTCGACTGGCGCAACTCGCAGTTCATCGAGGGCTTCGACGTCTACCCGCTGCGCCGGGCCACCGCCGTGCTGTACGCGGCCGGCGCCGAGGCGTCCCTGAGCCTCGTGGACGTCCAGGTCCAGCTGCGCGTCGAGGAGGAGTGGGCCGACCGCCGGCTGTGGTCGGGCGGCATCGGCGCGCACGAGGGGCCCGCCGGGGCGCAGCAGGGCGCGCTGCGCGACAGCCTGGCCCACCAGGTGAGCGTCTTCCTCCAGGACCAGGCGGGGGAAGGCACCGCCTGATCCGGTGTCAGCGCGTCCCGCCGGTCAGTGCGGGATGCCGTCGATGATCTCGCGGGCACCCTGGCGCAGCAGCGCCACGGCGACCGAGGTCCCGAGCGTGGCCGGGTCGAGCCGGCCCGCCCACTCGTGGGCGTTCAGCCGGGTCTTGCCGTCCGGGGTGAACACACAGGCCCGCAGGGACAGTTCGCCGCTGCGGTCCACCTGTGCGAACCCGGCGATGGGGCTGTTGCAGTGCCCCTGGAGCACGTGCAGGAACATGCGCTCGGCGGTGGTCTCCCGGTGGGTGTCCGGGTCGCCGAGGCCGCTCACCGCGTCGATCAGGTCGGCGTCGTCCTCACGGCACTGGAGGGCCAGTACGCCCGCGCCGATGGGCGGCATCATCGTCTCGGTGGAGAGGATCTCGCTGATCACGTCTTCGCGGCCGATGCGCTCCAGGCCGGAGACCGCGAGCAGCAGGGCGTCGGCCTCTCCGGCTTCCAGCTTCGCCAGGCGCCGGTTGGCGTTGCCCCGGAACGGCACGCACTCCAGATGCGGGTGGGTGGCGGCCAGTTGGGCGACCCGGCGCACCGAGGAGGTGCCGATCCGCGTCCCGGCCGGCAGCTCGTCCAGGGTGAGCCCGCCCGGGTGGATCAGGGCGTCCCGGACGTCGTCCCGCTTGAGGAACGCGGCGAACACCGTCCCCGCGGGGAGCGGCCGGTCGGCGGGCACGTCCTTCACGCAGTGCACGGCGAGATCGGCCTCACCGGCCAGCAGTGCCGCGTCGACCTCCTTGGTGAACGCGCCCTTGCCCTCGACCTTGGACAGGTCGCCCATCCACTTGTCGCCGGTGGTCTTCACCGGTACGACCTCGGTGCGCACTCCGGGATGGGCGGCGGCCAGCTCCGTCCGGACTCGCTCCACCTGGGCGAGCGCCATGGGGGAGTCGCGGGAGACGATGCGGATCAGTTCGGGGACGGACATGCGGACACGATAGTCCCTCCGGGGGGCACGTCCGTGCCGTACCTCCCCCGACCGCCCTTCGGCGTACGTCAGTTCGGGACGAGGGGCTCGCTCATTTCGATCGCCCGCAGGGCCGCGGCCAGCGCCCGCTCGTCGCCCACGTCGAGGGCGGTGTCGGTGAGCTTGATGACGTGTTCGTCACCGTGGGCGAGGGCCTGTTCCAGCACCTCCTCAGCGGTGCGGCCGGGCGCGGGGACGTGGGTGAGGGGCTCGGCGTGGGCGTACATGGCGGTGACCGCCGCGGACGCGGTCCACGCCGCGTGCAGGCTCGGTGCCCACAGCTCGCGCGGCAGGGAACCGAGGGTGCGCAGTACGGCGTTGGGTGCCGTCGCCGCGTGCACCAGCATGGTCTCCTCGCCGTGGCCGTGGGTGGCGTACCGGTGGGTCGCGGCCCGGACCAGTTCGGCGAGGCGCGCCCGGGCCGTGTCCGGGTCGGTCACGTCGCCCGCCCACAGCGGCAGTCGCCGTACGGCCGCCAGGCGGTCGGGAAAACCGCCCCGGGGATCGGCGATCGGCGGCACGGCGTCCAGGGACCGCGCCGCACTCGGCGCGGCGGGCAGTGCGGCGACGCCGGACACGGGACGGTGCCGGGCCGCCCAGTAGCCCAGCCCGTGGGCGAGTTCGGCGAGCCGCGGCGCATTCTCGCCGGCTTCCAGCGCCCGTACGGCGTGGCCGACGCGGATCACCGGATGCGTGGAGCCGCCGTACAGCCCCGGCAGCAGCCGTGGCCACCAGGTCGCGAGGACGTCCCGCCACGGCTCTTCCGCCAGGGCGTTGCCGAAATACCCGATCCAGTCGGCGGACCGGCGCGGATCTCCCAGCGCCTCGCGCCAGTTGGCGTCGGTCACCGGTGCCACGGGAGTGGGGAAGTCCTCCAGCTTGGGTCGGTACAGGTCCAGCCAGCGGTGCACGGCACCCGCCTGCCCGTGCGCGGCCAGCGCCTCCACGACCATGGGGGCGTGGTTGGTGAGCCGGCCGAGCCGCTCCGGCCCCGAGGCGTGGAGCCGTTCGAAGGCTTCCTCGAGTGTCCCTGTCGTGTCGTGTGCGTCCATGAACGGGACGCTATGCGGCCGCCCCGCGCCGACGGATCGGACGCGGGGCGGAAGCCGGACCCGGCCGGGGACCTAGGCCACCAGCCGGACCGGTGCCGGATCAGGCGTAGGGATCGAACGCAATACCCGAAGGCTTGGCCGACGCGAGGTGGTTGGCGAAGTTGGCGTCCTTGAGGCCGAAGTTGGCGCTGCCGAAGTCGTAGGACGTCAGCTTGTCGCGCACCCCGGCGGGGTAGCCGTTCCAGCCGACCAGGGGCGGGTACTGCCAGGTGCCCTTGTGGTTCTCCGGCGGCTCGTCGTTCGCGTTGGCGAGACGGAAGCAGTGGGTGCTCACGCCGTCCTTGTGGTAGACGATCTTCGGGTGCGTGCCGTCGAAGCGGACCTGCGACGCCGCGTGCACGCTGAACGAGCCGTGGGCGGACGTCGAGACGTACTTGACCTGGTTGTCCTGCACGAACACCGCGACGTGCTCGAAGTCGTGCCGGTGGCCGCCGATGCCGCTGCCGGCCACCGCCTGGTCCTTCTCGAAGTAGAGGGCGTACAGGATGGCGCACCAGCCGTTGTTGCACTTGGAGCGCGCGTAGCCGTTGGTGTTGTCCAGGTCCGAGGCGTCGCGGCAGTCGCCGTTGAGCGCGCCGGTCGGGTTGAGTCCGCCGTTGACGGTGCCGTCCGCGCCGATGGCGGGCGTGGAGTAGCAGCCGTCGGTGTCGTAGTCATAGGCGGGCTGGAACGTCCGCTCCAGCGACTCGGCGTTGGCGGGCAGCGCCCGCGGCGGGGCGGCGAAGGCCGTGGCGGGGAAGGCGAGGACGAGGGCGGCGGCACCGGCCAGTCCGGTGAGCCATCTCCTGCGGGGTGCGAACGGGCGTGACGACACTGCGTCCTCCTCTTGGGCGCAGCCCAACGGCTGTGGGGGGAAAGGGAGGTTCAGCTTCCAGGCTGAACGCGTCCATGCCAAGAGGGAGGTGTGATCTCAGAGGTGAATCGCAACCCAACAGCCAGAGTCGCGGCCCCGTTTCAGACCATGTCGTCCGGGATGTCGGCCGCGGCCTCCTCGGGCGCGAGATCCGGCCGGAGCCGCAGCCAGGACGGCTGCCGCAGCAGGCCCTCCCGGGTGCGGGTGCTGTAGCGGACCTCGCCGACCAGCCGGGGTACGACCCAGTGCGCGCCCGGAGCCCGCGGAGCGGGGTCGAAGGGGCAGACGTCGGTCGCGGCGGCCCGCAGCAGCCCGGCGAGTTCGGTCCGTTCGGCCTCGCTCCAGCCGGTGCCCACGCTCCCGACGTAGCGCAGCCGCCCCGCGGCGCGCTGCCCGACCAGCACCGCGCCGGGCAGGCCGGTGAGCCGGCCCTTGCCGGGCTGCCAGCCGCCGACCAGCACGTCCTCGGTGCGCATGTTGCGGATCTTGATCCACGCCCGGGAGCGCACCCCCGGCTCGTACACCGAGTCCAGCCGTTTGCAGACCAGGCCCTCCATTCCGTGCTCCCGGGTGGCGGCCAGGGCCTCGGCGCCGTGGCCGACGATCGCGGCCGGGGTCGACCAGGAGGGGCCGGCGAGGCCGAGGTCCTCCAGTGCCGCGCGGCGTCGTGCGTAGGGCAGCCGGATCAGCGACCGGTCCCCCAGGTGCATCAGGTCGAACAGCACGAGATGGACCGGCACCTCCGCCGCCCGCCGGGCCGCCCTCGCGGGCGCGTGCGCCAGACCCATGCGGGACTGCAGCAACTGGAAGCTCGCCCGGCCCTGTTCGTCCAGGGCCAGGATCTCCCCGTCCAGCACGGCGGGCACGGGGCCCAAGGCGCTGCCCAGGGGCCGCAGTTCGGGATACGCGGCCGTGATGTCCTCCCCGGAGCGGGCGCGCAGCAGCACGCTGCCGTCCCCGGGGAGATAGACCACCACGCGCTGGCCGTCCTGTTTGGTCTCATAGGCCCAGCGCGCGTCCTGCGCGGCGGACGGCAGGGTGCCGGGCGTGGCGAGCATGGGCGGGATCAGCGGCAGGTCCACGGGTGAGTTGTGGACGTCCCCGCGCCCGGCCACGCCCGTTTTCCGGGTCTTTCCCCTGAACGGCGTCGATGCGGGTGCCGACCGCAACCCGTGAATTACTTGAGTTAGGCAACGAGATGGTAAAGTGGCTCACATGTCCACACCACCGCTCCCCGACGCCCCCTCCCCGGAAGTGATCGAGATCGAGCGCGCGCTCACCCGTATCACGTACCTGAGCACGCGCGCCCGCCAGCACGACCGGCTGATGGCTCTGGCGGGCGTACCGCTCGACCGTGCCGCCGTCGCGCTGCTGCGGCAGGTGGCCGACTCCGAGCCGCTGCGGCCGGGGGAGCTCGCCGCCCGGCTGGGAGTGGAGGCCTCGCACGTCACGCGCACGGTGCAGCAGTTGCAGAAGTCCGGTTACGTCACCCGCGTCCCCGACCCCGACGACCGCCGCGCCCAGCGCATCGAGCTCACCGACGCCGGCCGGCAGGCCATCGCCAAGGTCCGCGAGGCCGGGGTCCGCGGCATGCAGATGGCCCTGTCCGACTGGCCGGCCGAGGAGCTCCGGCAGCTCGCCACGCTCTTCCACCGCATGGTCGACGACTTCCTCGCCCACGCCGTCGACGAAGAGCCCGAGGACCGGTCCGCCCCGGTGGGCCGGGCCTGACGCACGCAGGTCACCGTGCGGCCGGGTCGCGCGGATCCGCCCGCTCGGCGACCCCGGGGCCGGGCGGTGCGGGCTCACGCAGCCGGCACAGCAGCAGCCGGCCCACCGCGGGCAGGGCGATGAGCGGCAGCAGCGCCGTCCGCAGGGACGCCGCGTCGGCCAGCGCCCCGAGCAGGGGCGCGGCGAGGCCGCCGACGCTCACCGTCAGCCCCAGCGTGACCCCGCTCGCGGTGCCCACCCGCCGGGGCAGACAGTCCTGGCCCAGGGTGATGTGCAGCGAGAACGGCACGTACAGGCCCGCCGACGCCAGCGCGACGAACAGGTACACCAGCGGCCCCGGCACCAGAACCAGACCGGCCACGGCGAGCACCGTCAGGGCGTACGTCCGGCGCACCACCGCCAGCCGCCCGTACCGCTCGGCCAGCCGCCCCCCGGCCAGCGTGCCCACCGCACCACCGGCGTAGAGCACGAACAGCGCCGCCGTACCGGCCACCTCCCCGCCCCCGGTCCGCTCCCGCACGTACAGCGAGCCGAACGCGCTCAGACCGACGAACACGACCGAACGGCAGACCACGGCCCCGGACAGCCGCAGAAAGGCCGGCCAGTCGTCCCGACCCGCGCCGACGGGTGCACCCGCCTCCGCCACGCCGGACGCGGCCGCGCGCACCGCCGCCGCGCACAGCGCCGCTCCCGCCACCGCCGGGACGGCCAGCAGGGGAGAGGCGCGCAGGCCGCCCGTCGCCATCACGGCGAACACCAGCAGCGGCGCCAGGGCGAAACCGGCGTTGCCGCCGAAGGAGAACCAGCCCATCGCCGTGTGCCGGCCGTGCGCGACGGCCCGCGCCACCCGGGCGGCCTCCGGATGGTAGGCGGCCACCCCGACCCCCGACACGGCGACCACCGCCAGGGTCGACGCGTAGGAGCCGGTCACCCCGCTCAGGGCGACGCCCGCACCGGCCGTCAGGGCGCTGAGCGGCAGCAGCCACGGCATCGCCCACCGGTCGGTGAGCACCCCGAACAGCGGCTGCACCAGCGACGAGAGCAGGGAAGCGGCCAGTACGACACCGGAGGCGGCGGCGTAGGAGTAGGCGCGCTCGGCGACGAAGTACGGCACCAGAGCGGCCACGGCGCCCTGGTACACGTCCACGCAGGCGTGTCCCAGGGACATCAGGGCGACGGGCCGGTTGCGGCGGGAAGCGGTCACCCGGAGATCGTCGCCGCCCAGGAGCCTGGCCCGCTTCCGATAATCTGCCTGACTGTGCCGAAGATCCGCCACACCCCGACAGCCCCGACCCGCGCCCAGCGGATGGCCGCGGGCGACCGCATCGACGCACACCGGCACGACGACCACCAGATCGTCTACGCGGGCTCCGGCGTCGTCGCCGTCACCACCGACGCCGGCACCTGGTTCGCGCCCGGCACCCGCGCCATCTGGGTCCCGGCCGGCACCGTGCACGCCCACCGCGCCCACGGCCGGCTCGACCTGCACCTGGTCGGCCTGCCCACGGGTGACAACCCGCTGGGCCTGGACCACCCGGCCGTCCTCGCCGTCAGCCCGCTGCTGCGTGAGCTGATCCTCGCCTGCACCCGCGACCCCGGCGACGACAGCCCCGAGCGGCACCGGCTGCGTGCCGTCCTGTGCGACCAGCTGCGCCTCTCGCCGCAGCAGCCGCTGCGTCTGCCCACGCCCGCCGACCCGCGCCTGGCCGCCGTCTGCTCGCTCGTGCACGACGACCCGGCCGACGCGCGCACCCTCGCCGCCCTCGGCGCCGCGACCGGAGTGGGGGAGCGCACCCTCAGCCGGCTCTTCCGCAGCGAGTTCGGCATGACGTTCCCGCAGTGGCGCACCCAGTCACGGCTCTACCACGCCCTGCGGATGCTGGCCGACGGCCTGCCCGTCACGACCGTCGCCCACCGCTGCGGCTGGTCCTCCGCCAGCGCCTTCATCGACGTCTTCCGCCGTTCGTTCGGCTACACGCCGGGCGCGTACAACCGGCGCGGCTGACCTGTCCAAGCCCCCGCCGGAGCCACCCTTTTACCGTCCAGTAATATCGCGCGGCAGGCCATCAGAGGAGGAACCGTGTCCCGGTCCGAACGCTCGCCCCTGTTGCTCGCCGGCCTGCTGGCCGCCGCGGGGGTCGCCCACTTCGCCGCTCCACGCCCGTTCGACGCGACCATCCCGAGCGGTCTGCCGGGCAAGCCCAGGACCTGGACCCACGCCAGCGGAGCCGCCGAGCTCGCGCTGGCCGCCGGCCTGGCGCTGCCGCGCACCCGCAAGGCGGCCGCGCTGGCCACGGCGGCCTTCTTCGTCGGGGTGTTCCCCGCCAACGTGAAGATGGCGGCGGACTGGCGCCACCGCCCCGCGCCGCAGAAGGCCGCGGCCTTCGGCCGCCTGCCTCTGCAGGTGCCCCTCGTACTCTGGGCCCGCGGCGTCGCACGGAACGCGCAGGGCCGGTCGTGACCGCGCGCCTGGAGACCGGGGACACGGTCGAGGACTTCGCCCTGCCCGACGAGACCGGCACCGTCCGCAGCCTGTCCGGGCTGCTCGCCGAGGGCCCGGTCGTGCTCTTCTTCTACCCGGCCGCCCTGACCCCCGGCTGCACCGCACAGGCCTGCCACTTCCGCGATCTCGCCGCCGAGTTCGCCGCCGTCGGCGCGCGCCCCGTCGGCATCAGCGGGGACACCGTCGAGCGCCAGCAGGAGTTCGCCGGACAGCACGCCCTCGGCATGCCCCTGCTGTCCGACACCGACGGCACGGTCCGTGAGCGGTTCGGCGTGAAACGCGGCTTCTCCCTGGCACCCACGAAACGCACCACGTTCGTCGTAGCGCAGGACCGCACCGTCCTCGACGTCGTACGCAGCGAACTGCGCATGAACGCGCACGCCGACCGGGCCCTCGCCGCCCTGCGCGCTCACCGGAGCTGACGCTGTCACGAATGCTCCGTCGCGGTTGATACAGGGCGGCAAAGGGATAATCCTGGACGATATGGAGGACGCCTCCGCTGCTGCGATCATCGACGCTCGCGGCACCGTGACGGGGTGGAGCGAGGGTGCCCGGCGGCTGACCGGCTACCCGGCCGACGAGGCCGTGGGCCGGTCCGTACGGGAGCTGCTCGCCGAGGACGTGCCGCCCGAGGCGGTGTCCGCGCGGTCGGGCACCGTCATGGTGCGGCACCACGACGGCTATCTGATCGGGCTCCGCGTCAGAGCTTGCGCCGTGACCGGCCCGGACGGTGCACCGCACGGCTTCGTGATCACCGCCGAGCCGCCCGGCAGCGCCGAGACGTCCCTGGCCGGAAAGGCCTTCCAGCAGGCGTCCATGTCGATGTCCGTGTTCGACACCGACCAGCGCTATCTACGGCTCAACGACGCCGCCTGCCATGTGATGGGCGTGCCCGAGGAGACCCTGCTGGGGCGGCACTTCCCGGAGACCGTCGAGGAGGCCGAGCACAGCCAGGGCTTCAACTGGCACCTCCGCCACGTCGTCGAGACCGGCCGCCCGCTCCGCTACGAGAGCTACACCGGCGCCCCGGCCCTGAACCGGGAGCACGCCTGGGTCACCGAGATGTGGCCGGTCCGCGACCACTCCGGCGAGCTCCTGGGCACCGCCCTGGCCGCGTTCGACAGCACCGAGCAGTACTGGGCGCGACAGCGGCTGGCACTGCTCAACGAGGCCGCGGCGGCCATCGGCACCACTCTGGACGTGGTGCGCACGGCCGAGGAGCTGATCGGGGTCGTGGTGCCCCGGTTCGCCGACTTCGCGAGCGTGGACCTGTTCGACTGGGTCCTCGGCGCGGAGGAGTCGCCGACCGTGCCCACCGACGAGATCGTGCTGCGCCGCGTCGCCCACGGCTCCGTCACGGAGGGCACCCCGGAAGCCGCCGTCCACCTGGGAGAAGTGGACGCCTACCCCGCGTTCTCCCCCATCGCGCGGGCGATGCGGGAGGGCCGGGCGATCGTCAGCCAGGCGGGGGAGCCGTCCTTCATGCGCTGGGTCGCCGAGCGCAACACGCGCTCCCCGCAGGGCAGCCCCTACCGCCAGGGCGCCCACTCGATGATGGCGGTGCCGCTCCGGGCCCGCGGCACCACCCTCGGTGTCGCGGTCGCCGTGCGCATCCGGAAGCCGGACGACTACGCCGCCGACGACGCCGTGTTCGCCGAGGAACTCGCCAGCCGTGCCGCGGTCTGCGTCGACAACGCCCGCCGCTTCGCCCGCGAGCGCACCACCGCGCTGGCGCTCCAGCACAGCCTGCTGCCGAGGGGACTGCCCGGTCAGGCCGCCGTCCAGGTCGCCCACCGCTATCTGCCCTCCGGCTCGGCGGCCGGCATCGGCGGCGACTGGTTCGACGTGATCCCGCTGTCCGGCAGCCGGGTCGCGCTCGTCGTCGGTGACGTCGTGGGCCACGGCATCCCCTCCACGGCGACCATGGGCCGCCTGGTCACAGCCGTACGGACCCTCGCCGACGTGGACCTGCCGCCCGACGAACTCCTCACCCACCTCGACGACCTGGTCACCCACCTCGCGTCGGACGAGGACGGCGACGAGGTCGCCGAACTCGGCGCGACCTGCCTGTACGCCGTCTACGACCCCGTCACACGCCGGCTGAACCTGGCCGCCGCCGGGCACCCCGCGCCCGCCCTGGTACTGCCCGACGGATCCGCACGGCTGATCCCCATGAGCGCCGGGCCCCCACTGGGCGTCGGAGGGCTGCCGTTCGAGGCGACGGAGCTCCAGCTGCCCGAGGGCTCCGTCGTCGCCCTCTACACCGACGGCCTCATCGAGGACCGCGACCGCGACGTCGACCACGCCACGGACGAGCTGTGCCGCGCCCTGACCGTGCCCGCCGACTCGCTCGACGCCCTGTGCGACACCGTGCTGAAGGCCGTACTGCCGGAGGAGCCCGGCGACGACGTCGCCCTCCTGCTGGCCCGCACCCGGGCACTGGGCGCGGACCAGGTCGCAACCTGGGACGTGACGCCCGACCCCGCGCAGGTGGCCGCCACCCGCCAGGCCGCCACCGAGCAGCTCACCGCGTGGGGGCTGGACGAGACGGCCTTCGTCACCGAGCTCGTCGTCAGCGAACTGGTCACCAACGCCATCCGGTACGGCGCCGCGCCCATCCAGCTCCGTCTCATCCGCGACCAGACCCTCATCTGCGAGGTGTCCGACGGCAGTTCGACCTCCCCGCACCTGCGGCGGGCCCACCAGGACGACGAAGGCGGCCGCGGACTGCTGCTGGTCGCCCAGCTCACCCAGCGCTGGGGCAGCCGGCAGACCACCCGGGGCAAGACCATCTGGTGCGAACAGCCGCTCACGCCGCTGTTCTGACCGGCCCGCTCACGCGGCAGCATGCCCCGACGGGCGTTCCCGCACCACGTCCCATGGCTTTTTGTCGCCCCGCAGCCCCAGGTACCGCGGGGTGGCGCAGCATGCCGTCCCGCGTCCACTCGGCGAACGCGATCCGGGCCACCAGCTCCGGCCGTACCCAGCGCGCGCCCGCCTCCCGCACCGGCCCCTCGAACGGCGAACCGGACTCGCGCAGCCCGTCGAGCCGCTCACGCAGGTCCAGCAGGGTGCGCCGGCCGAAACCATTCATGCACTGTTGGGCTGTTCATGAGCATCGGCTGGCCCTATGACGATCACGTTTTCGAGTGTGTATGGGTATCCGCCGGCAATGAGCACGAGGGTGTTCCTGCAAGGCGCTGCATCTGCGGGACGTCATGTGTGGCGTTACGTTTGAGAGAGGCCGCTCAAGTGAGGAGGCCGGAAAGATGCTGGTGGAGACGCTGACGGCGTTGGCCGCGGCGGGCGGCACGGCTGTGGTGCAGGCTGCGGGCACGGATGCGTGGACGGGGTTCCGGCTAGCGGTGGCGCGCTGGTTCGCAAGGGGCGACGCCCAGCGGGAGCGGGCGGAACTCGAGCGGCTTGACCAGACCGCCGCTGCTTTGGAAACTGCTGACCCGACCCAGGTGGAGAGGGTGCGGATCAGCCAGGAAGCCGCCTGGCATGCCCGCGTCGAGGCGCTGTTGGAGCGCCTGGATGCGCCGGAGCGTGACCAGGCTGCCGATCAACTCCGTACGCTGCTGGTCGGTCACGTCCCAGGCGTGGCTGTGACGGCCGGGCAGGGCGGAGTGGCCGCGGGCGGAAACCTGGACATCCGCGCGGAGCAGGGATCGATCGCGGGCGCAGTGATCCAGGGGGATGCACACGTCGGCCCTCATCCGGCGTCGGCCCGGCCCCAGGACTGAGCGGGCCGACAAGCCAACCCCCAGCACCTGCGGTTATCGGTGCGCCAGTGAGTATTGCGGCAAGCGATCACAGCATCGCCGCCGCGTGGATCGGCAAGGTCGCCTATTACGCCGCACCGCGGCCCCCCGTGGCCTGGCCGCACCAAGTCGGCACGTTGCCCCGGCAGGCCGACTGCTTCCAGGACCGGGCCACCTCCCGGCAGCTGGATCATGCAGGCCATAGCGGGGAAGGTGCGGTCTATGGCCAGGTTCTGGCCGGCCTTGGCGGAGTCGGCAAGACACAGCTCGCTGCCCACCACGCCCGCACCTTGTGGCAGGCCGGGGAGCTCGACCTGCTGGTCTGGATTACCGCTGGCACCCGCGACTCGATCGTCGCAGGCTACTCCCAGGCTGCGGTCGAGATCATCGGCGCCGACCCTCATGATGGGGACTCTGCCGCGCGGGCGTTCCTGGCCTGGCTGGAGCCCAGGCCCGGCACCACGCGCCGCTGGCTGGTCGTGCTCGACGACCTCGCCGACCCCGCCGATCTGCGCGGCTTGTGGCCCCCCGCCAGCACGCACGGCCACACCATCATCACCACACGTCGCCGTGACGCCGCCCTCACGGGACATGGCCGTCGGCTGGTGCCGGTGGGGCTGTTCACAGACGACGAGGCAATCACCTACCTCACCACTGCTTTGGCTGCTCATGGCCACCATGAACCTGTGGAGCAGCTCGCTGGGCTTGCCGACAGCCTCGGGCACCTGCCGCTGGCTCTGTCCCAGGCCGTGGCCTACCTCGTTGACGCTGACCTGTGCTGTGCCGACTACCGCGCCTTGCTTGCGGATCGAGCTCGGCACCTCACGGATATGCTGCCCGAGGCATCGGGATTGCCTGACGATCAGGCCTTCAACGTCCCGGCTTCGTTGTCGCTGTCCCTGGAGCGCGCCGACCGGCTTCCGCCGATCGGGCTGGCCCGTCCGATGCTGCAGCTCGTCGCACTGCTCGACCCCAACGGCATCCCCACCTCCGTTCTGATCAGCCCACCGGCTCTCATCCACCTGATCGAGCAGGGTGCGAATGACGCGCTGGGCGAGATGTCTGTCGAAGATGTCACTGCGCAGGCCACACAGGCGCTCCGGGCGCTGCACCGCCTGAGCCTGATCGACTACGCGCCCGGCAGCGGCGACCAAGCAGTCCGCGTCCACCAGCTCGTCCAACGCACCGTCCGGGACTTCCTTCTCCCCGCAGACCAGTTTGACCGACTCGTTCGTACGGCCGCTGACGCTCTGGTCGCCGCTTGGCCCGCTATTGAACGCGACACTGCCCTTGCTCAAGCCCTGCGTGTCAATGCCGATGCGGTCACCCTCCATGGTCAAGGGGCCATGTACCAGGACGGCGCTCACCCCGTGCTTCTCCGTACGGGGCGAAGCCTCGGCGAGGCCGGCCAAGTCGCGGCTGCTCGCCACTATTTCCAGCATCTGGTCAGCACGACCCAGCACCACCTCGATCCGGACCATCCCGACACACTCCTCGCCCGGCACGAGCTCGCCCGCTGGCAGGGGAAGGCCGGGGATGCGGCAGGAGCCACGGCCGCCTACGAACAACTCCTCGCAGACCAGGAGCGGGTGCTGGGTCCCGACCACCCCAACACCCTCAGCACCCGGAACAACATCGCCTACTGGCGGGGGGAGGCAGGGGATGCGGCCGGCGCCGCCGCAGCCTACGAAGAAATCCTCGCAGACCAGGAGCGGGTGCTGGGCCCGGGCCACCCCGTTACCCTCACCACCCGGACCAACCTCACCCGGCAACGGGGGGCAGCGGGGGACGCGGCCGGCGCAGTCGTAGCACTCGAAGAAATCCTGGCAGACCAGGAGCGGGTGCTGGGTCCCGACCACCCCAACATCCTCACCATCCGCTTCAACATCGCCTGGCAGCGGGGGGAGGCGGGGGATGTGGCAGGCGCAATCGCCGCCTACGAGCAACTCCTCGTGGACCGGGACCGGGTGCTGGGTCCCGACCATCCTGAGACGCTCACCACCCGGCACGGCCTCGCCTACTGGCAGGGGGAAGCGGGGGATACAGCAGGTGCCACAGCCGCGCTCGAGCAACTCCTCGCAGACGAGAAGCGGGTGCTGGGTCCCGACCACCCCAACACCCTCACCGCTTTGACCCACATCGCCCGCTTCCGGGGGAAGGCGGGAGATGCAGCCGGTGCCGCCACACTCTCTGAGGAACTACTCGCGGACGAAGAGCGGGTGCTGGGACCCGACCACCCTGACTCCCTCATCACCCGGAACAACGTCGCCAGATGGCGGGCGGAGGCAGGGGATGCGGCTGGCGCCGCCACAGCCTACGAACAACTCCTCGCGTGCCTGGAACGGATGCTAGGACCCGACCACCCCAACACTCTCACCACCTTGACCAATATCGCCTACTGGCGGGGAGAGGCGGGGGATGCGGCCGGCGCCGCCGCAGCCTACGAGGAACTTCTCGCATACCAGAAGCGGGTGCTGGGCTCGTACCACACCGACACGCTCACCACTCGAAATAACATCGCCTACTGGCGGGTGGAGGCGGGGGATGCGGCCGGCGCAGTCGTCGCCCTCCGACTACTCCTCGCAGACCAGGAGCGGGTGCTGGGGCCCGACCACCCCGATGCGCTCAACACCCGGACCCGCATTGCACGTGGCCGAGGGGAGGCGGGGGATGCGGCCGGCGCCGCCGCAGCCCTTGAGGGGCTGCTCGCGGAGGCGGAGCGGGTGCTGGGCCCGGACCACCCCGACACCCTCGCCACTCGACACAACCTTGCCTACTGGCGCGGGGAGGCGGGGGATGCGGCCGGCGCCGCCGCAGCCCTCGAAGAACTCCTCTCAGACTTGGAGCGGGTGCTGGGCCCGGACCACCCTGACACGCTCACTACCCGGCATAACCTCGCCCGCCAACGGGGGGAGGCGGGCGATGCCGCAGGGGCAGTCGTCGACTTCGAACAACTTCTCGCGTACCAGGAGCGGGTGCTGGGTTCCGACAACCCCGACATCCTCACCACCCGGGCCCACATCGCCCACTGGCGGGGGGAGGCGGGGGATGCGGCAGGGGCAACTGCCGCCTACGAGCAACTTCTCCCAGACCTGGAGCGGGTACTGGGCCCCGACCACCCCGACACCCTCACCACCTTGACCAATATCGGCTACTGGCGGGGGAAGGCGGGGGACGCGCCTGGCGCCGCCGCAGCCTTCGAGGAACTCCTCGCGTACCTGGAGAGGGTGCTGGGCTCCGACCATCCCGACACCCTCGCCGCCCGCAACAACGTCGCCTACTGGCGGGGAGAGGCGGGGGATGCCGCAGGCGCCGCCACAGCCTACGAAGAACTCCTCGCCCACCGGGAGCGGGTGCTGGGGCCCGACCACCCCGACACTCTCACCACCCGAGCCAACATCGGCTACTGGCGGGGAGAGGGCGCGGATGCGGCTGGCGCAGCTGTTGCGCTCGAAGAACTCCTCGTGGACCTGGAGCGGGTGCTGGGGCCCGACCACCCCGACACTGTCACCACCCGAGGCAACATCGCCCGCTGGCGGGGGGAGGCGGGGGATGCGGCTGGTGCAGCCGTTGCGCTCGAAGGACTCCTCGTGGACCTGGAGCGGGTGCTGGGGCAGGACCACACTGACACGCTCACCACTCGGAGCAACCTTGCCTACTGGCGGGGGGAGGCAGGGGATGCGGCCGGTGCCGCCGCGGCCTTCGAGCAGCTCCTCGCATATCAGGAGCGCGTGCTGGGGCCCGACCACCCCGACACTTTCACCACTCGATCCAACATCGCCCGCTGGCGGGGGGAGGCGGGGGATGCGGCTGGTGCAGCCGTTGCGCTCGAAGAACTCCTCGTGGACCTGGAGCGGGTGCTGGGGCAGGACCACACTGACACGCTCACCACTCGGAGCAACCTTGCCTACTGGCGGGCGGAGGCAGGGGATGCGGCCAGCGCAGTCGCCGTACTCGAAGAACTCCTCGTGGACCTGGAGCGGGTGCTGGGCCCTGACCACCCGGATACGCTCACTGCTTGGAACGACTTGGCCAAATGGCGGGTGGAGGCGGGGGATGCGGCTGGTGCCGCCGCAGCCTTCGAGCAGCTCTTCGCCGGCCGGGAGCGGGTGCTGGGGCCCGACCACCCTGGCACGCTCACCGCCCGACACAATCTGATCTACTGGCAAGGGGAGGCGGGGGACGCGGCCGGTGCAACCGCTGCCTTCCAGCAGCTCCTGGCGGACCAGGAGCGGATATTGGGACCGGACCACACTGACACGATCACCACTCGGAACAACCTTGCCTACTCGCGGAAGGAGGCGGGGGACGCAGCCGGTGCCGCCGCGGCCTTCGAGCAGCTCCTCGTCTGCCTGGAGCGAGTGTCGGGGCCCGAGCACCCCGACGCCCTCACCGCCTTGAACAACCTTGCCTGCTTGCGGCGTGAGGCGGAGGATGCGGCCGGCGCCGCCGCAGCCTTCAAGCTACTGCTTGGACGGACGCTGCGGGTTCTGGGCCCCGACCACCCGGACACGCTTCGCACTTGGAAGGGCCTTGCCTACTCGACGGGGGAGGCGGGGGATGCGGCCGGTGCTGCCGCGGCCTTCGAGCAGCTCCTCGCCGGTCTGGAGCGGGTGTTGGGGCTCGATCACCCCGACGCCCTCGCCGCATTGCACAAGTTGGCCTACTGGCGGGGGGAGGCAGGGGATGCGGCTGGTGCCGCCGCGGCCTTCGAGCAGCTCTTCGCTGGCCGGGAGCGGGTGCTGGGCCCGGACCATCCGGATACGCTCAACGCCTTGACCAACATCGGCAACTGGCGGGGGAAGGCGGGGGATGCCGCCGGCGCAGCCGCAGCCTTCCGACAACTCCTTGTGGAACAGGAGCGGGTGCGGGGCCCGGAACACCGGCTCACCCTCGCTACCCGGCTGCTTCTCGCCTACTGGCGGGGTAAGGCGGGGGATGCGCAGGGCGCCGTAGCGGCCTTGAAGCAACTCCTTGCGGACTATGGGCGGATACTCGGCCCGCACCATCCGGATACGCTGAGGGCTCAGGATCATCTTGCCCGCTGGCAGAGCAAGGCGAGCGAGACAGCAGGCGTTCACCAGTCGACGGCGGAGTCAAGTAGCCGAGGCGCCTCCCATAGATGATCATGTACGTGGAAGCGGAGGATCCGGCGGACAACGCCAGTCATGAACCCTGTCCATGACTTCCGCTCGAACACTCAGTCCTCGTCCCCGTCCGAGAAGTCCCGCCGGTCGCTCAGCGCGGCGAGCATCGGGCGCGACGCCAGTTCCGCCCCCGGGCGGGCCGCCCCGCGCAGCCGCCGCTGCCCGTCGGACAGGGTGTCGAGGAGACCGGCCATCGCCGTCACTCCCCGTTCGCGTCCGAGGCGACCTGGGCGAGGGTCCGCCCGGACACGGCCGAACGCGCCCGGCGCGGATCGGGAGCCCCGTGCGTACGGGCCCGGCCCCCGGCCCGCTTCACCAGCAGCCAGGCCTCCTCGCCGTCACCGCTGCCGTCGCCGCGGAACCGGGTCAGGGCGTACTCACCGCGCAGTTTCGCCCCGCTCAGCCGGAACGTGGCGTGCCCCCGCTCCAGCGACTCGGCGAAGTCCACCGGCCGTCCCCTGCGGTCGTGGCTCAGCGGCTCGTAGGTGCCGTGGTCCCAGACGATCACCGTGCCGCCGCCGTACTCGCCGCGGGGGATCACGCCCTCGAACTCCTCGTATTCCAGCGGATGGTCCTCCGTGGGCACGGCCAGCCGCTTGTCCTTCGGGTCCGCCGAGGGGCCCTTGGGGACCGACCAGGACTTCAGGACGTCGTCCACCTGCAACCGGAAGTCGAAGTGCATCGTGCTCGCGTCGTGGATCTGCACCACGAACCGGGGCCGGTCCCCGGCGGACTCCCCGCTGCCCCGGGGCTCGCCGGTCCGGCCGAAATCGCGCTTGCCGCGGTAGTCCCGCAGCCGGTCCCGCTCAGCCACCTGCGGCTCCTTCCTGCCTCGCGGGCCCCGGGTACCCGTCAGAACTCCTCGTGCACCTCGGGGTCCCCGCCGACCCGCCGGTGCGACCGGTCCGCGACGGCGGTCATCTCGTCCTCGCTCAGCTCGAAGCCGAAGACGTCGAGGTTCTCGCGCTGCCGCTCGGGGTTCGCCGACTTCGGGATGGGCACCGCGCCCAGCTGCGTGTGCCAGCGCAGCACGACCTGCCCCTCCGTCACCCCGTGCGCCTCGGCGATCCGCGCCACGGCGGGATCCCGAAGCAGGGGCGTGCCCCGGCCCAGCGGGCTCCAGCTCTCGGTCAGGACGCCCTTGGCCTCGTGGAAGGCGCGCAGGTCGTCCTGCGGCAGGAACGGGTGCAGCTCGATCTGGTTGACCGCGGGCAGCACCCCGGTCTCCTTCTCCAGCCGCTCGATGTGGCCGGCCGTGAAGTTCGAGACGCCGATCGACCGGACGAGCCCCTCCTCGCGCAGCTTGATCATGGCCTTCCACGAGTCGACGTACCGGTCCACACGCGGCAGCGGCCAGTGGATCAGGTACAGGTCGACGTACTCCAGGCCCAGCCGGGCCCGGGACTCCTCGAAGGAGGCGAGCGTCTCCTCGTAGCCGTGGTGCCGGCCCGGGAGCTTCGTCGTCACGACGATCTCCTCGCGCGGCACCACACCGGAGGCCACGGCCCGGCCGACCCCCGTCTCGTTGCGGTAGTTCGTCGCCGTGTCGATCAGGCGGTAGCCCGCCTCCAGGGCCGAGAGCACGGCCTGTTGCGCCTCGTCGTCGCCGAGCGGCCAGGTGCCGAGGCCGAGGGCGGGGAGCGCCGTACCGTCGTTGAGCGTGTGCGTCGGGATGCTGATCACCGTCGGACCTTCCCGTTGACTGTGTCCTTGTGACTGTGTCGCCCCTCCAGCGTCACGGATAGGGTGAGCGGTGATCAACCGGACGGGTGGGGGATGAGGACGGCGGACGGCATGAGCAGCGCCGAGGGAAAGCAGGCCACCGGATCAGGGCGTCCCACCTCGCGGGACGTCGCCCGGCTCGCCGGCGTGTCGCACACCGCGGTGTCCTTCGTGTTCAACGGCCGCGCCGAGGGCAACCTCTCGCCCGCCACCCAGGAGCGCATCCGGCAGGCCGCGGTCCAGCTCGGCTACCGGCCCGACCCCGTCGCCCGCGGTCTGCGCCGCAGCCGTACGGCCGTGATCGGCCTGGTCACCGACGAGATCGCCTCCTCCCCGTTCGCCGGGCGGCTGCTGCGCGGCGCGATGGACACCGCCTGGGCCGGGGAGCACCTGGTCCTCACGGTCGACTCCGGGGGCGACCCGGCCAAGGAGGACGCGGCGGTCGCCGAACTCCTCGACCGGCGCGTCGACGGCATCATCTACGCGGCCATGTCCCTGCGCCGTGTCCGGGTCCCCGAGGGACTGCACCGCACCCACTCCGTGCTGGCGAACTGCCTGCCCGATGACGACTCGCTGCCCTCCGTCATCCCCGCCGAGCGCGCCGGTGGCCGTACGGCGGCCCGGCTGCTGCTGGAGCAGGGCCACCGGCGGGTCGCCCTCGTCGGCGGGCAGGACGACATCGCCTCCGTGGAGCGGCTGCGTGGCTTCCGCGACGCGCTGCGCGCCGAGGGCATCACCGTCCCCAGGGACTGGGTCGTACGGACCGGAGGAGAGATCTCCAGCGGCTACGAGGGGGCCGTCCGCCTCTTCGACGGCACCCCGCCCGACCGCCGGCCCACCGGGATCTTCGCCTACAACGACCGGGTCGCGGCGGGTGTCCTGCACGCCGCGACCCGGCTGGGCATCGCCGTACCCGGCGACCTGTCGGTGGTGGGCTACGACGACCAGGAGCACATGGCCGCGTATCTCGCGCCGCCGCTCACCACCATCGCGCTGCCCCACCGGGCGATGGGCGAGGCCGCCGCCCGGCTCCTCCTCGACGCCATCGCCACCGGCCGGACCCCGCCCGCCTCCGTGCGGCGCCTGGCCTGCCCGGTGATCAGCCGCGCATCGGTGGGACCAGCTCCCATCCGGTGACGGCCACGCCGGACGGCACGCTCAACTCCCGTACGTCGTCGGCCCGGTGGTAGACGCGCTCGGTGATCATGGCCCGGTCCCCGACGAACAGCTCGTACAGCGAGCCGTCGGCGAGGACACGCACCGTGAGCTCCTCCCACGGCGACACCCGGACCACGACCGGCGCCGGCGCGCCGGCCTCCCTGCGGGGCCAGTCGCCCCGGTCGAGTGTCACGGTGCCCTCGTCCGGGTCCAGCCGGACTGTCAGCTCGGCGCCCGAGGACGACCGCAGGAGACTCACCGCGGCGTGCCCCCGCGCGCTGACCGTCAGATCGTAGGCCGCCGGCAGCGCGGCCCGGCCCGGGGCGACGACGAACGGCTCGGCGGCGTGCAGGCGGTGCAGCTCCGGGGCCGGGATGACCCGCAGCGCCCCGTCCGGATGGACGTCGACGACCCGGGGTGCGGTCAGGACGCCGGCCCAGTCGGTCCCGCCCGGCTCGCGGGCCTCCCACGACCAGCCCCACATCAGGGCCCGGTCCGGCTCCTGGAGCACGGCGGGCGCGTAGAAGTCGCGGCCGTGGTCGAGCAGGCCGCCCGTCCGGGCGGAGAAGCGCAGGTCCGTCGGAGCGCGCCCGGTGTCCAGACGCCCCGTGAGATAGCCGGTGGTCCACGGGTCGCCGTCCCACAGGGACAGGACCAGCACCCACTCGCCGCCCCGCGTCGCGTACAGCTGCGGGCACTCCCAGCCGGTCGCCCGGTCGCCGAACGCCGCCGCGGCGGCCGGGTCCCGGCCGTCCAGGAGCACACCCGCGAACCGCCAGTCGGTCAGGTCGTCGCAGTCGTACAGCAGCACCGACGGCGTACCGTCCGTGTGGCCGGCGCCGACCAGCGCCCAGCGCCGTCCGTCGTGCCGGAAGACGAACGGGTCGCGGAACATCGCCACGTCCAGGCCCTCGGGCGGGCCCGTCACCACCGGTGTGGGCAGGGGAGTCCAGTCGGTCAGCGCGGGATCGTCCGGATCGGCCGCCCGGGCCAGGCAGATCGTGCCGAGTCCGCTGTGGTCACGGTCGACCCCGGTGTAGACGGCCGTCGGCACGCCCCCGTCGTCGACCACGCACCCGGACCAGCAGCCCGCCTCGTCCGGGCCGCCTTCGGTCGGCGTCAGGGCGATCGGGTGGTGCTCCCAGCGGGCGAGGTCGGGGCTGGAGGCATGGCCCCAGTGGACGTTCGCGTGGACCGGGGCCTCGGGGTTGTGCTGGTAGAAGAGGTGGTAGCGGCCCCGCCAGCGGAACGGGCCGTTGGGGTCGTTCATCCAGTTGGCGGGCGGGCGGACCCTGAAGCGCGGGGCGTGCGGGTCCTGTGGGGGAGCGGCGAGGCTCAACGGTTGACTCCTGCGGACGTGATGCCCTCACGCAGAGGGCGCTGGCCGACGACGAACACGGCGACGGCGGGGATCATGGAGAGGACGACACCGGCGAGCACCACGGAGATCGAGCCGGTGCCCAGGTTGCCCTGGAGGGAGACCAGCCCCAGCGGCAACGTGTAGTTCTGGCCCGACGTCTCGAGGATCAGCGGCCGGAAGAACTCGTTCCAGTGGTAGTTGAAGGCCAGGACGCCGACGATCGCGAGGCCCGGCGCGGCCAGCGGGGCGTACACCGACCGGAACGTCCGCCAGGGCCCGGCGCCGTCCAGCATCGCCGCCTCGCCCAGGTCCTTGGGCATGCCCAGGAAGTACTGCCGCATCAGGAACGTGCCGAACGCCGTCGGGAAGGCCGGGATGATCAGCCCGAGCAGGGTGTCGGTCAGGCTCATCGACTTCAGGACCAGGAACACCGGCACGATGGTGACCTGCAACGGCACCATCATCGTCGCCAGGACCAGGCCGAACAGCGGCTTCTTGAAGCGGAACTCCAGCCGCGCGAAGGCGTATCCGGCCAGCCCCGCCGTGATCATCTGGCCGGCCGCGATCAGGCCCGTGACCAGCGTGGAGTTCAGCGCGAGCAGCCAGACGTCGATCTGGTCGAACACTCCGCGGTACGCCTCGGTGGACGGGTTCGCCGGGATCAGCTGCGGCGGCAGGTCGAACGCCTCGGCGGGGGTGCGCAGCGAGGTCGACACGGTCCACACGACCGGGCCGAGGGTCAGCAGGGCGCACACGGTCAGCCCGGCGATCCGGACCCAGGGCGCCAGCCCGTGCCGCACGCGGCTGGAGGACAGGGTTGCTTGGCTCATGGGAAGACTCACCCGGCTCACTGGTAGTGGACGAAACGCCGGCTGAGCCGGAACTGGAGGGCCGTGACCGCCATGATCAGCACGAACAGCAGCACACCCACCGCGGACGCCTCACCGAAGCGGAGCTGCTCGAACGCGGTCTCGTAGATGACCATCACGACCGTGCGGGTCGAGTCGCCGGGACCGCCGTTGGTCAGGACGTACGGCTGCTCGAAGACCTGGAGCGCGTTGATGATGCCGACCACCGAGGCGACCAGCAGCGTCGGCGACAGCAGGGGAAGCGTGACGCTGAGGTGCTTGCGCAGGCCGGTCGCGCCGTCCAGCGCGGCGGCCTCGTGGATCTCCTTCGGGATGTTGTTCAGACCGCCGACGAACAGCAGGAACGAGAAGCCGAACTGCTGCCAGACGTAGACCAGGACCACGGTCGCCATCGCCGCGTTCTCCGACGTCAGCCACGGCACCGGCGCGATCCCGACGAAGCCGAGCAGCCAGTTGACCACCCCGAAGTCCTGGTTGAACAGGTACTTCATCACCACCGAGATCGACGCGGCGGACAGCACCAGCGGGAAGAAGAACGCCGAGCGGAACACCGACCGCAGCCACACGGGCATCCGCCCGTTCAGCGTCAGCGCGAGCGCCAGGGCGACCAGCAGTTGCAGCGCCACCGCGATGACCATGAAGACGAGGGTGTTGCGGAAGGACACCAGCACGGTCTCGTCGCCGAACACTGCGCCGTAGTTGGCGGCACCGGCGAAGCGCGGCGAGTCGATCACGTTCCAGTGGAAGAGGCTCAGCACCACCGAGCCGACGATGGGGACGACCGTGAAGACGACGATGCCGACGATCGTCGGGGCCAGGAACAGCGTGGCCAGCAGCCGGGTGCCGCGGTCGCGGGCCGAGGGACGCGGTGCGTCCTGGGCGGGCCGGGCCTCGGGCCGTTCGGCTCGTGCGGGCGGTGTCTGGGTGTTCGTCATGCGTCACGCTCCATGGCCTTCTCCAGGTCGCCCTGCAACCGGCGCAGCGCGGGTCGGACCGAGCGCGGGGAGGCCAGGGCCGTGCCGGTGTGCTTGAGCAGCAGCTGCTCGACCTCGGCGACCTGCGGCGGCGCCGGGATGGGTCCGGTGTCGGGGAACCGGTCGAGGGTGTCGTAGAAGACCGGCCAGTGCGCCGGGCCGGTCTTCTCGTACCGGCCGGCGGTCAGCATCGAGCGGCGGGCCGGGGTCGTCTGGTTCGTCGTGAACAGCCGCGTCAGGGTGTCCTTGCGGGCCGCGTACTTGATGAACTCCCAGGCCTCCTCCTGCCTCTTCGAGGTGCGCAGCAGCGCGTAGCCCGCCGCGCCGTACTGCATGCGCTGGGCGCGCCAGCGCGGGAAGTACTGCACGTCGAACCCGTCCCGCTCCATCCCCGCCAGGTGCAGGCCGCCCGCCCAGAAGCCGCCCGCCGGGGTGACACCGACCCGGCCGTTGGAGAACACGCCGATGAGGTTCTGGCCGTTGCCGCCCTCGGGGCGGGTGCACAGGCCGTCCCGGACGAGGGAGGCGAGGTAGTCGTAGACCTCCTCCACCCGGTCGTGCGTGGCCTGCGGCGTCGTCCACCGGAAGCCGCCCCCGCGGCCCTTGCGCTGCGCGGCCGGGTAGAAGGAGTCCCACAGCCACGCGCCGCCGGGAGCCTTGGACTCGGCGAGCAGATTGGTGCCGTTCGCGAACAGCCAGGGCACCACACCGCCCCACAGCCGGTTGGTCCAGAAGTAGGGCGTGAAGCGGGAGCCGCTGGCCTGTTTCATGTCCCGCAGCAGCGCGGTGAAGTCGTCGCGGGTCCAGTCGGCCGGCGGGTACTGCGCGCCGGCCCTGCGCAGCACCTGGCGGTTGAGGTACATGTCGGCCGCGTTGAACTCCACCGGCAGCTGGAAGAGGCTGCCCTCGTACATCATCGACTCCACCAGCGACGGGTGGACGTCGGCGAAGTACTCCTTGAGTTCGGCCGCGTCCCGCTTCACCCACTTGTCCAGGGCGACGCCGAGCCGCTGCGCGAACAGCTGCACGCCCTCGGTGGCCACGTAGACCAGGTCGGGGGCGGTGCCGGCGGCCACCTGCGTGAGGATCTTCGCGAAGAAGTCGGACCAGTCCACGGCCTGCACGGCGTTGATCTGGAGCTTGATGTCGGGGTGCAGCTCGCGGAAGCCCTCGCGGAGCGTGCGGATCGCCTCCGGCCCGTAGGCGGGGCCCAGTGTGGCGACGACGAGGGAGCCGTCGTCACGGCCGGGTATGTCGGCTCCGGTGAGCCGGTCCCAGCTCGCGGCGGTGCCGGCCAGGGCGGCTGCCCCCGCGCCGTAGGCGCCGTACCGCAACAGGGCGCGCCGGGTGAGGTGCGAGTCGGTCATCGTGAGGCCTAACTCGTGTTAGTCGAGGAGTGATGCCCCAGATGATGTGAGCGCCGCACGAGCCTGTCAAGACGCTGGACGGCCTGACCTTTAACGAGTTAGGTCCTGCGGTGTCGCCCCGGGCGGAGATCGCTGTCACGATCTTCCGGTAGGCACGACCACGCCCACGACCAGCGGAGTGCGCATGACGACGGACAGCCCGATGACGGACGAGGCGGTGCGGGACGCCGGGGTGGAGGTGAAGCCGGTCGCGGGGCACATCGGCGCCGAGATCAGCGGGGTCGACCTGGCCGCGGACCTGGACGACACCGTGGTCGCCGCGATCAGGTCGGCGGTGCTGCGGTGGAAGGTGGTGTTCTTCCGGGGGCAGCGGCTCGACCATGCCGGGCATGTGGCGTTCGCGCGGCGGTTCGGTGAGACGGTGCTGCTGCCGCGGCGCGGCAAGGCCTCGCCCCCGGACTTCCCCGAGATCGAGACGACCGCCGACCGGCTGGAGCTGGGCGGGCGGTTCGGCATGGAGCACGACGAGTGGCTGCGGCGCCGCCGCCACACCCTGCTGCGCGGCTGGCACTGCGACCACGGTGCCCGCGTCGACCCGCCCGCTGCGACGATCCTGCGCGCCGAGACCGTGCCGCCCTACGGCGGCGACACCACCTGGTCGAACCTCGCGGCGGCCTACGCCGGACTCTCCGCGCCGCTGCGGCAGTTCGTCGACGGACTGTGGGCCGAGCACCGGCTCGGCGTCGGCTACCAGCCCCGGCCCGGCGACGACGCCTACGTCCGCCACCTGCTGGACCGCCAGGTCGCCTCGCTGCACCCCCTGGTGCGCGTCCACCCGGAGACGGGCGAGCGGATCCTCTACGTCAACGGCTACTACGTCGAGCAGATCGCCGGCCTCTCCCGGCCCGAGAGCGCCGCGATCCTTCAGATGCTGCTGGAACAGGCCGTCCGGCCCGAGTACACGGTCCGGTTCCGCTGGGAGCCGGGCAGTGTGGCGTTCTGGGACAACCGCGCCACGATGCATCTGGCTCCCGGCGACACCGCACACCTCGACCACCCGCGGATCATGCACCGGGTGATGCTCGCCGGGGACGTGCCCGTCGGGGTGGACGGCAGGGCCTCGGAGCCGATCACGGGGACGGCACCCGGCCGCTGGTGACACGAACCGTTCCGTGAGTCGCGATGAGTTGTGCGGTGTCCCGCGGTCGTACTGTCGAACCCCTTACTCAGGAGGACACCGATGCGCAGCGTGACGTATTCGATGGGCGTCTCACTGGACGGCTACATCGTCGGGCCGGACGGCGGCTTCGACTGGACGGAGCCCGACCCGGACGTCTTCCGCTTCTGGATCGACCAGATCCGGGACGTCGGCGTCCATCTGCTGGGGCGACGGCTGTACGAGACGATGCTGTACTGGGAGACCGCCGACCAGGATCCCTCGCTCGGTGACGCGGAGCTCGAGTGGGCCGCGCTCTGGAATCCGCTCCCCAAGGTGGTGTTCTCCACCACGCTGTCGGAGGTGCAGGGCCATGCCCGCCTGGCCTCCGGCGGCGTGGCGGAGGAGATCGAGCGGCTGCGGGCCGAGCCGGGGGAGGGTGACATCGCGATCGGCGGCGCGACGCTCGCCGCCGAGGCGGCCGACCTGGGCCTGATTGACGAGTACCGGGCCGTGGTCCACCCGGTGCTGGTCGGCGGTGGCGTTCCGTTCTTTCCCCGGCACGAGCGCCGGGTGGATCTCGAACTCGTCGAGACCCGCACCTTCAGCTCGGGCGTCGTCTACCTCCGCCACCGCGTGGCCCGCTAGTCGCCCGGTCGCCAGCCCAGTGCCGGGCCGAGCTTCGTCGCCGTGTCGGTGAGGATCTGGACATAGTCCTCGTGCTCGAAGGTGAACGGGAGTGCGAAGGCGACCTCGTCCACCTCGCGGAACGCCGCGTGCGCGTGCAGCCGCTCGGCGATCTCCTGCGAGGTCCCCACCAGGTCCGGCGCGAACAGCAGCCGCGCCGGGCCCTGCGGTGCGGCCGTACGGGGAGTGCGCTCGGCGGCGTACTTCTCGTAGCGGGCGCGCTGCCCGGGCGAGGCGGAGTCCGTGGGGATGACGACCAGGCCCTGCGAGACGCGGGCGGCCTCGCCGTCGGGGTGGGCGGCGCGGAACGCCCGGATGTGGGAGAGCTGGATCTCCGCGAAGTCGTGGGGCCCGTGGGGGTCTTCGGCCTTCACGACGCTGCTGGTGAGCAGGTTCATGCCGTGTTCGCCGGCCCACCGGGCGGAGCGCAGGCTGCCGCCGCCGTACCACAGCCGGCGGCCCAGACCGGGGGAGTGCGGCTGCACCCGGTCGGAGAAGGTCTCGAACCCTTCCGTCCCGCTGAAGTCCGTCACCGGCACACCCCGCACGGCGTCCAGCAGCCGCTCCACCCGTCCGTAGCCGAAGTCCTCGGCGTCGGCTGTGTCCGGGTAGAGCGCGCCCTTGACCTGGTCGAAGTGCATCGGCGGGCCCACGCTGACGCCCGGGTTGAGCCGACCCCCGGACAGCAGGTCGACGGTGGCCAGGTCCTCGGCGAGGCGCAGCGGGTTCTCCCAGCCGAGCGGGATGACCGCCGTGCCGAGTTCGATCCGGCGGGTGCGCTGTGAGGCCGCGGACAGGACGGCGACGGGGGAGGAAATGCCGTACTGGAGATGGCGGTGGCGCACCCACGCGCTGTCGAAGCCGAGCCGTTCGCCCAGTTCGATGATCTCCAGTGTGGACTCGTGGCCGCGCCGGGGATCCTCCTCGTCGAACAGTCCGATGGTCAGGAAGCCCAGCTTGCGCAGCGGTCGCGAGGTCGGTGGCACGGGCGCCTCCATCATTGAACGTTCAAGGGTCTACGACTGTGCCAACCCGGCAGCGGCCCGCGCTGTTCCCGCCGCACCGGTTCCCGCGTGTCAGCGCAGCGGGATCGTCACCTCGTCCTCGACCGGCGGGGCGAGTTCCTGGGCGCGGTTCCCGGTGGCCGCGAAGCAGCGCAGCCGGACCGACTCCGGGGAGACGTCCAGGCGCAGGAAGCACTTGAAGAACGGCGGGCTGTACGTCGCAGAGCCCGGCGAGAACAGCGACGTGTAGATCTTGCGCACGGGCAGCCGGAACCGCCTGGCCCGGTCGGGCCGGCGGCCGGTGCCGAGCAGCCCGGCGACCAGCCGGACGCGCCGGGTGACACGGGTGGCTGCGCCCGGGACACGCGTCGGCGGGATGCCCAGGCGCTCGGCGATCACCGCCGTCGCCTCCGCCTCGGTGAGCGTGAAGAAGCGGGGCATGCGCAGCCGGCGGCCGTAGAGCCGGCTGTAGAAGGCGAGGGAGTCGCCGCGCAGCGGATAGCAGCGGAAGTCCCGCTCGGTCACGTTCGCGATCTTGACGCGGGGGATGGTGTGGGTGGCGTGCATGAACGCCCCGCCGCCGCCCGCGACCACGTACTGGATGGTGCGTCCGTCGTCCAGCCGGACCGGGTAGCGCTGGTAGTTGTGGATGTCGCCGCCTATCGCCGCCACGTAGTGGTGCTCCGGGGCGCGGACGATGTCGTCGACGGTGCCGCCCCCTTCGATGGCGCACGGCTCGCGCCTGCCGTCCACGTACAGGGGCGACCCGGTGACCAGGATCTTCGGGCGGGGCCCCTGGGACACCTCGCGCAGCCAGGCGCCCTGCTCGGCGTCGAGAGTGCCCAGCAGGCCCGTGTCGATGCCTATGATCCGCACCGGTCCGGCGTCGATCGCCCAGTACGGGCCCGGCTGTACGGCCTGCTGGGCGGGTGCCGAGCGCAACTTCCGGGCCTCGGCGAGGTGGTGACCGTCGTCCGGTCGCGGCCGGTGCCAGAGCAGGGACCGCAGCCAGGCCCGGGTCAGCGGGCGCGGCCGGGGCTCGGGCGGCAGCGGCGCGGCGTCGTCGCAGAAGACGCGCATGAAGCCGCCGAGGTCCTCGTACCAGTCGTGGTTGCCGGGGATCGCGTAGATCGGCGCCTGGTAGTCCCGGTAGGGGCGGAAGAACTTGGTGCCGTAGTCGTCCGCGCTGCCCACGGGGTAGATCACGTCACTGGCCAGCACGGCGAAGCGGGTGTCCTGACCGGTCTTCAGGAGGCCCGGCACGACGGCGTACTGGGGGTCGTCGCCCTCGCCGGTGTCGCCGATGACCAGGAACGAGAAGCGGTCCGGATCGTCGCGCCGGATCACCTTGTCGGCCGGTGCGCCGGCGGCCGCGCGCTGTGCCACCCACCGGCCTCGGGTGTGGCCGGTCGGGTCCCCGAACCAGGAGGCCAGCACGCCGTTGCGGGCGGCCCACAGCATTCTCGGGTCCAGCCAGGAGATCTTCTCGACCTGCTGCGGCATCAACTGCCGGTACGCGCCGCGTTCGCCGGTGCCCCAGCCGGCGCCTTCGGCAGTATGGCGTGAGGAGTCAGACACCGCTGCACCGTAACAATGATCTACGAGCCGTCCGCAGGCGGGTCGTTCAGCGGCGACGGGCGGACGAGTCCGTGTCGTGCCACGAAGTGCGCGGCGCGGGAACGGCATTGGCGGAGGGGACGCCGACGGTGCGGCCCGGGTGCGGGGCGGGGTTCCGGTTCCCGGACCGCTCGCCGTGCACCAGCAGCGGGTCGAACATGATCACGACCCCGGCCAGCAGCAGGAAGACGATCGGCCCCAGCAGCATCGGCAGCAGCAGCGACAGGGGCGACTCGCCCTCCCACGTCCCACCGGTCGTGTCGTGCACATGCACGCTGACGGCTGCCATGCCCGTGTAGTGCATCCCGGACACCGCCACGCCCATCACCAAGCTCGCCCCGAGGCTCGTCAGCAGGCCGCGGATCGTGACGGCCGACCACAGCGCTGCGGTCGCTGCGGCGATGGCGATCAGCACGGACAGTACGACGCCGACCGGGTCGTAGCCGATGTCGCCGTGCAGCCGCATCGCGGCCATGCCCAGGTAGTGCATGGCCGCCACCCCCAGTCCGGTGACGACACCCGCGACCGCCAGGGAGACACGGCCCGGCCCGCGGTAGCCGACGATGAACACCCCGATGCCGACAACGGCGACGGCCACGACGAGACTGAGCACCGTCGTGGCCGCGTCATAACGGACCCGGGTCTCCTCCACGTGGAAGCCGGTCATGGCGATGAAGTGCATCGTCCAGATCCCGCACCCGATGGAGGCCGCGCCTAACGCCAGCCAGCCCGGCTTCCAGGAACGCGCGTTCAGCAGCGAGCGCACGATGCACCGCAGCCCCAGCGCCCCTCCCAGACAGGCCATCAGATACGCCGCCACCGGGGTCACCGCACCGTAGCGGAACCCGTCGACCGTGCCCTCCATGAGCAAACTCCCCCCGAGTCATTGCTGATGTTCAGCAAGGTCTACGCGCAGGGATCGCGGGAAAGCAAGCCCTTACCGTCGGTAGGAGAGCAACTCCTGTCGACCAGGAGTCGATTGAGGTCAGAATGTGCGCTTCAGCAGGTCGAGCAGAGCCGCCCAGTGCCGCTCGTCGGCCTCCTCGTGGTACGACGCGGTGTCGGACTGCGTGAAACCGTGGGGCGCGCCCGTGTACACCTCGCACCGGTGGCGGACGCCCGCCGCGGTCAGGGCCTCCTCCAGGCGCTCGATCTGCTCCCGGGGCAGCGAGGGGTCCTCGTCGGCGTGGCCGAAGTACAGCTCGGCGGTGACCTTGCCGGCCACCAGATGCGGACTGTCCGGCGTGTCCGTCGCCAGCCGCCCGCCGTGGAAGCCGGCCGCCGCCGCGACCCGCTCCGGGTAGGTCCCGGCCGTGAGCAGCGACAGGCGTGCCCCCATGCAGTAGCCGGTCAGCGCGACCGGACCGTCGGCCACCGCGGGCGACTCGGCCAGCCAGCGCAGATAGGCGCCGGCGTCCCGCATCGCCCGTTCGGCCGTCAGGGCCCGCATGACCGGCATGATGCGCTCGAATATCTCCGGCCGCGCCCCCGGGTCGATGAACTCGGGCAGCTCGAACAGCGGTGCGCGGCCGTGCCGGTAGAACACGTTGGGCACCAGCACCGCGTAACCCTCACCGGCCAGCCGGTCGGCCATGGAGCGCAGTCGCGGACGCAGGCCGAAGGCGTCCATGTAGAGCAGGACCGCCGGGTGGGCGGCCCCGTCGGCGGGACGGGCCAGATACGCGTCGGCGGTGCCGTCCTCGGTGGGGATGTCGACGTCGGTTCCCTGTACGGCGGTCATGACTGGGCTGCCTCTCTGCGGGGTCTCGGCCGGAAACCCGTCCGCGTTACCGGGCGGATCACGGGCATCGTGACACGCCGTTTCCCGGGGCATTTCGCCCGCCCCCCGCACACGGCACAGCCGTGAACGCCCCTTGGCGTGCCCTTTACTCGAACCGTGAGGTGTCGCCCGCGCCGTGCCGCACGATCTCGGCCTCCCCGCCGGAGAAGTCGATCACCGTCGTCGGCTCCGTGCCGCAGTCACCGGAGTCGACCACCCCGTCCAGCACGTGGTCGAGCAGGTCCTTGATCTCCCAGCCCTGCGTCATCGGCTCCTCCTCGCCGGGCAGCAGCAGGGTGCTGGACAGCAGCGGCTCACCGAGCTCGGCGAGCAGGGCCTGGGTGACGACATGGTCCGGGATCCGCACGCCGACCGTCTTCTTCTTGGGGTGCTGGAGCATGCGCGGCACCTCCTTCGTCGCGGGCAGGATGAACGTGTAGCTGCCGGGCGTCGACGCCTTGATCGCGCGGAACACGTCGTTGTCGATCCGCACGAACTGACCGAGCTGCGCGAAGTCCTGGCACACGAGGGTGAAGTGGTGCCGGTCGTCCAGCTTGCGGATCGTACGGATCCGCTCGATGCCGTCACGGCTGCCCAGTCGGCAGCCCAGTGCGTAACACGAGTCCGTGGGGTAGGCGACAAGAGCGTCCGCACGGATGCTGTCGGCGATCTGGCCGATGGTGCGGGGCTGGGGGTTGTCGGGGTGCACGTCGTAGTACTTCGCCATCCGCCGAGCTTATGCCGCCCCGCGCGGTGCGGCTGCGCAGGGCGGGGTGTCGGCCCGCGGGCGGGCGCCGGGGGCGCGCCCCGGATGCCCGGGACGAGAGCGTGGGACATGTGGGGTAACGTCCCCGACCGGCGTGCCGGAGGCGGCGCGAGGAACGAGGGGAAGGCCGAGGTGGCTGGCCGAGAGGACGGGAACCGGGAGCAGCCGACACCGGCCGGGCCGGGCCCGGCGTGGGCGGAGGAACTGCTCGAGCACCTGCGCCCGGCGGGGCGCGACGTGCGCAGGGTCGTGGACTGGCTCGCCGGCGCCGTGCGCGGGTCCGTGGCCCTTCAGGACGCCGCCGGGAACCTCATGGCCGGAACCCGGCTCCCGCTGGACGAGGGCCTCGTCACCGACATCACCGCCGGCCGGATCGCCTCCGCCGCCTGGGAGAGCCGGGAGCGCCATCAGCGCCTGGTCAGGGTGGGACACCCGTCCCACACCTGTGTCCTGGCCGTCTCCCGCGAGGTCCCCTTCGACCGCCGGGCCGCCGACGTCGTCACGCACACCGCCCAGGTGATCGAGCTCCTGCTGACCGCGCGCGAGTCGGCCGCGGCCGGGCACCGGCTCCGGCGGGCCACCGCCGACCTGCGCCTGGCCATCCTGCAACTGCTGATGGTCGAGGACACCATCGCCGCCCGCCGCGTCGCCGCCGGGCTCTGGCCCGGACTGCTCGACGCCGACACGGCGTGCGTGTACGTCGTCGAGTCCGACCCCGCCGTACGCGACCGGATCGCCGAGGAGTGCCTGGACAGCACCAGGGAGGACGCCCTGGTCGTGCGCTGTCCGGCCATGGACGGGCATGTCATCGTCGTCAGCCCCCGCGCCACCACCGGCGAGACTCTGCGGTCACTGGTCGGCCGGCACCCGGACATCTTCCTCGGCGGCAGTGTCCGCCAGAGCCTCGCCCGGACCGCCACCGCGTACGGACAGGCCGTCAGCGCCCTCGCCGTCGCCCACTTCCGGCCCGACAAGACGGCGGTCTACGCCGAGCGGACCCACCCCGAACGCCTCATGGATCCGGAGGAACTGCGCGGCTGGACGGCCCGGGTACTGCGCCCGCTCGACACCCTGCCGCACCACACCCGCGCCGAACTCCTCGCCACCACCCGCCTCGGCCTGGAGTTCACCGCCGTCAACGCCGCCAAGGTGCTCGGCGTCAGTCGCAACACCGTCCGCGCCCGCATGGAACGCGTGGAAGCCCTGCTAGGCACCGACTTCGCCGACCTCACGGTCCGGGCCGTCGTCCACCTGGCGCTCAACACCCAGATCGGCCTGCCCGACGCCCAGTACCCCGACGACACCGGGAGCCCCACGCTCCGGCTCTCCGACCTGCTGTCCGGGCCCGCCGTACGCACCTGGGCGCGGGACCTGCTGGGCCGGCTGGACGCGGACGCCAGGAACCCCCGCCGGACGCTGCGCACCTGGATCACCGCCGGCGGCAACGCCGAACGAGCGGCGCAGATCCTGGGCATGCACCCGCAGACCGTGCGCGAGCACGTCCGCAGCGCCGAACCCGTCCTCGAACGCCAACTCCTCGCCGCCGGCACCGACCTGTACGAGGTCGTGCTGGCCCACCTGGCCGTCGGCGACCTCGATCCCCCGGTTCTCCGCCGCCCCGACTGACCGGGCTCGCCTCCCGGGCAACCGGTTGGCCAGGTCGCGGCGGGACGAAACCGGGCCATCCGGACTCAGCTGTGCACGGGTGAGCCCTGTTGAGCGTGCAACGGGCATCGACGCGATTCACAAGGCCTCGGACGGCGACGTAGGTTCGACGAACCGCGGGGGCTCGACCGGAACGGGGGACCGGTCGCGCTCCCGCGCGCTGCCTGCGGGATGGCAGTCCTCCTGTTGCCTCAGCCGCGCAGCCGCACGGGAATCTCCTGCCATCCGAAGGCGATGAAGGACGCCACCTGCCGCAGGCCCTCGTCGCCGGCGGCCAGGCTCAGGCCGGGGAACCGGTCGAACAGCGCCGGCAGCGCGGTCAGCGCCTCCAGGCGGGCCAGGGGTGCCCCGATGCAGCGGTGGACCCCGATCCCGAACGACAGATGGTCGTCTGCGGCGCGCGTGGCGTCGAAGACGCCGGCGTCCGGTCCGTAGTGCTCGGGGTCGAGCCCCGCGGCGGCGTACGTCGTGAGGATGGCGTCTCCGGCCGGGATCGTGACGTCGCCGACGGTGAGGTCCGTGACGGCGAACCGGAGCGGCAGCGAGGCGACCGACGGGTGGGCGCGCAGCGTCTCGTCGACGACGGCATCCCAGCCGATCGCCCCGGACCGTACGGCGGCGAGCTGCTCGGGGCGGCGGAGCAGGGCCACGACCGCGTTGCCGATGAGATTGACGGTGGTCTCGAAACCGGCCCCGATGACCAGCATCAGTGTGTACAGCAACTCCTCGTCGCTGAGCCGGTCGCCGTCCTCGTCCCGGACCCGGATCAGCTCCGTGGTCATGTCGTCACCGGGGTGCGCGGTCTTGTGCGCGATCAGCGCGGGCAGCACCGTGCCGATCTGCCGCTGGACGGACGCCGCGTGCTCCGGGCTCGGGTCGGTGGTGTCCATGAGGGCCGCGATCATCCGGGCGGTGTCCTGGCGCAACCCGTCGGGGACACCGAACAGTTCGCAGATGATCCGCATCGGCAGCGGATGGGCGAACCCCTCCTTGATGTCCACGACCGCGCCGTCGGCCGCGTCGAGCCCGTCCAGCAGCTCCGTGGTGATCGCCTCCACCCGGGGCCGCAGCGCCTCGGTGCGCCGGTGCGTGAAGCTCGGCGCCACCAGCTTGCGCAGTCGCGTGTGGTCCGCGCCGTAGGTGGAGAGCATGTTGACCACGCCCACCCAGCCCATGATCCAGCCCCAGGACGGGTGCTCGCCGATCTCGGGCCACAGCCGCCAGTGCAGCCGCGGGTCCTTGCTGACCCGCGCGTCGAGGATGAGTTCCTTCAGCGTGTCGTAACGCGTGGGCGCCCAGGCGGGGATCCCGCCGGGCAGCTCCACCGGCACGATCGGGCCGAGGGCGCGCAGCCGGGCGCACTCGCCCGCGATGTCCGCGCCGAAGGGGTCGAGTGCGATGCGGTCGGTCACGGTCACGGTCGTCCTCCTGGCTGATCGGGGGAGCGAGGAGCGAAACGGGCGGGCAGCGCCGTCAGCGAACGGTGGAAGGGGCCGGGCCGCCAGGTGAGACGTTCGCGGGGCAGCACGGGTTCCAGGTCGGGCAGCCACTGCGTGAGCCGTTCGATCGCCTCGGTGGCGATGAGCAGCGTGTGCTGCTTGACCGGGCAGGCGTGCGGGCCCGCCGACCAGGAAAGGTGGGAGGCGTCGCCCGGGTGCCGGTCCGCGCCGCGCTCCTGCTCGGCGGCCTGCGCCAGCGCCCCGTACGAGATCACCACCGGCACCGAGGCCCGGATCCACACGCCGTGGAAGGTGACCGGCGTGCGGGCGTAGTGGATGCCGTAGTTGGCGAGCGGCGTCTCGTGGTGCAGCACCTCCAGCACCGCGTCCGTCACCGGGCGGGCGCCGCTGGTGAGCGTCGAGTAGTAGTCCGGGTTGCCGAGGATCCTCGACAGGGCGTTGGACACCAGGTTGGCCGTCGGCTCGTGTCCCGCGCCGAGCGTGAGGAACACCTGCCAGGTGACCTCCTCGGGGGTCAGCCCCGCCGGATGATCCAGCAGCCAGCTCGGCAGGTCGTCGCCGCGCCGCTCGGTCTTGGCCGCGATCAGCTCCAGCACGTACCCGGCGTACTCCGCCTCGCCCTCCGCCGCCTGGGCACCGCCCTCGATCAGCTTGCCGAGCGCGGCGTCGAGCCGGTCGCCGGCACTGTCCGGCAGACCGAAGAGGCTGTTGAACACCAGCGCCATCAGCGGCCTGGTGAACTCGCCGACCAGGTCGGCCTCGCCCCGCGGCCCGATCCGGCTCACCAGCAGATGCACCGCCCGGTGCACCCTCTCCCGCAGGTCGTGCGGCTCCACCAGGTCGAAGGCGTCGATGAGGGTGGTGCGGTAGCGGATGTGGGCGGCACCGTCGGCGAACAGGGTGTTGGGCCGCCAGCGCATCATCCCGAGGACGGGGGAGTCGTCGGGGACGGTCGCCTGCCAGGGCCGGGGATCGTGCGAGAACGTCTGCGTGTCGTGCAGCAGGTCCAGCGCCGCCCGCCGGTCCGTGACGACGTACGCCGGCACACCGGGCGCGAGTTCCGCCCAGCCGACCGGGCCCTGGGCGCGCAGGGCGGCGTAGTACGGGCGGGGGTCGCGGGCGAAGCCGTCCTCCCACAGGCGCACGGGCGCCGCGAGGGAGAAGGCCTGCTCGGCAGGGGACGGGTGGGTCACCGGTGCTCCGCGGGTCGGTGGTCGATCAGGTGCTGGACGAGGGCGAGCAGGGCGTCGATCGAGGAGTTCGCCTCCCGCGCGTCGCAGGTCACCATCGGGGTCGTCGGTTCCAGGTCCAGAGCGGCGCGCAACTGCTCGGGGGTGTGGTGCCGGGGCGCGTCCGGGAAGGTGTTGAAGGCCACCGCGTACGGCAGCCCGGTCTCCTCCACCAGCCCCAGCACGTCGAACGAGGCGTCGATCCGGCGGGCGTCGACCAGCACGAGCGCGCCGAGCGCGCCGTGGGCGATGTCGTCCCACAGCGACCGGAACCGCTCCTGGCCGGGCGTGCCGAACAGATAGAGCACGATCCCGCCCGGCAGGCTGATCCGGCCGAAGTCGATGGCGACCGTGGTGGTCGACTTGTCCCGGACCCCGGCGAGATCGTCGACCTGCGCGGACGCCTCCGTGAGCTGTTCCTCCGTGTGCAGCGGGCGGATCTCCGACACCGAGCCGATCAGGGTGGTCTTGCCCACCCCGAAAGGCCCCGTGACCAGGATCTTCACCAGGTCGCGGGCGGTGTCCGGGAGATGGATGCCACCGCCGCCGGCGGCGTCAACGGCGCTTGAGGTCGCGGAGGCCATCGGCCACTCTCTTCAGCAGGTCGGGGTCGAAGCGCCGGGCGGGCGGGATCGGCGCGCGGGCCAGCACCAGGTCACGGTCGATGAGGCCGTCGGCCAGCACCAGCACGGCGGAGACGGGCAGCCGCAGCAGGGCCGCGGCCTCCACCACCGTCAGCGACCCGTACTCCAGCTCCTCCAGCAGGGCCGCCTGCGCGGCGGGCAGATCGGCGGGAGCCGGCTCGCCGCTGCCGGTGAGGACCGACAGCCGCTCCAGGTGGGCACGGCTGGGCCGGGCCACCCCGCCGGTCGACAGATACGCGGGAACCAGGGGGCGGCCGCCTCGGCGGCCGGTCATGCCGGCGTGTCGCCGTCGGCACCTCGGGGCCCGGCGGCCATCGCCTTCTCGCCCAGCCGCGCGACCTGCGAGTGCACCCGGTGCGCGAGCAGGTCCAGGCGCACCTCGGGGTCGCCGTACGCGGCGACGCAGGTGCCGTGGTCGGTCGGCACGATGAGCACATAGCCGTGGTCCGACTCGATGACGACCTGCCGGATGTCGGCCCGGTCGGTGTCGGCGAACGCCGCCGCCGCGGTACGGCAGGCGCCCTGCACGGTGCTGGTGATGGCGGCGACCCGCTCGGCCGACGGCTGCGACAGCGCGTCGGTGTAACCGGTCACGAGCCCGTCCCGGGTGAGCAGGACGGCGGCCACGACGTGCGGCACCTCCAGAACCGGTTCGAGCACCCAGGCCGTGTCCCCCGTTGCGCGGCTGGTCATCGAGCCGTTCCCCCTTCGTGGTCGTTCCGGTCTCGGCCGGTGTCGTCAGGCCCGTCGGCCGTGGTCGCGGCCGGGGCACCCTCAGGTACGGCTGGAGGGGCGCCGGTGTTCGGCCGGGCGGCGAAACGTGCGGCCGCCGTGCCGGACTGGAGGGCGCCGAGGGCGGCGGCGGACTCCTCGGGACGCCGCGGTCGGCGCTGCGGTGCGGGCGCGGGGGCGGCGGCCGGGGTGTCCAGCGGCGGCGTGGCCCGGCTGCGGCGACGCCGCTGGGGGAGTCCGCCGTTGTCACGGGGGCCGTGGTGGCCGGGGGCCGGGGTGGAGGCCTGGTCGCCCTGGTCCGTGCCGTAGCCGTGGTCATCGGGTGCGGTGGAGCGGGCCGCCGCGGTGGGGGACGGGGGCTCGGGGTTCCGGGGCGCGGTGCGCGGCTCGCAGCCGTCGGACGCGGTGGCCGGGGCCGGTTCGGATGCACGGGCGGGGGCGGGCCGGGCGGCAGGCCCCTCAGCGGCATCGGGCGCCTCGGACGAGGCAGAGACCGACGCGCCACCACCCGCCGTGCCCCGCTCCGCCCTGCGCGTCGAACGCGGGGCGCTGGCCGCCGGAGGCAGTTCTTCGGGATCGATGCGGGTCAGCAGGTGACTGTCGACCCGCAGCACCGCCCGCACCCCGCCGTACGGGGACGGCGAGGACAGGTCCACGCTCAGGTCGAACTGCCGGGTCAGCCGGCCGATGGCGGCGAGTCCCATGCGCGGCGGGTCGCCCAGCTCGGTGAGCAGGATGGGTTCGGAGCCGGCCACCATCCGCTGGGCACGGGCCCGTTCGTCCTGCGTCATGCCCAGCCCGGCGTCGTCCACGGTGACGCAGACGCCGTGGTGGACGGCCTCCAGGTTGACCACGACGTCGGTGTCGGGCGCGGAGTGCCGCAGCGCGTTGTCGAGGAGCTCGGCGACGATGATGGCGACCGGCTCGACGGCGTGGGACACCAGGGCGGTCCCGGCCTGAAGGTGGTTGTGGATCCGGACGCGCCGGTAGCCCGCGAGCCGGGCCTGACCGCCCGTCACCGCGTCCACGAGGTGCGACTCCTCCCGGGCCAGCCCCACCCAGGCCCCGCACACCACCGCGGCGATCTGCGCGCGCCGCAGCGACTGCTCGTTCTCGTGGTCCAGTTCGAACAGGGTCTGCGCCAACTCGGGGTCGTCGTAATGCTGTTGCAGGCCGCGCAGGGCGTCCTGCAGCCGGTACAGCGCCGCCTGGATCTCCCGCGTGGCCCCGCGCATCCCGGCCTGCGCGGCGGCGTCGATGCGGGTGCGCTGCGCGGCGAGTTCGGCGTGCAGCCCCTTCAGTACCTGCTCCATCGCGAGGCCCAGGGGCGAACCGGAGAGCTGCGGGCTGAGCGGGCCGGGCACGGCGACGTGCGGATGGGCCACCTGCCGGGCCGCGGCGGGTACGCGCCGTGCCGCCAGGTGCTCGACCTCGGCCGTGAACGCCCGTGTGTTGCCGTCGAGTTGGGCCCGCAAAGCGGCAATCTTCGCGCGCTGCGCGGCCAGTCGCCGCCGCGAGCGCAGCAACCCGCCGCCGAGGGCGAACGCGGACAGCGTGCCGACGGCGAGACCGCCGACGACCAGGTCCGGTAGTTCGATCATCGAATCGAGTCCAGGGAGAGTGGGCAGGGCGGAGTCCGAGGTGCTCTGACGAGCCACCCGCAGCACAGTACACACCGTCATCGACCGGTCTCGCACGGTGGAAGGGCACTTCGTTCTGAAACTGACCAGGGTCTGTTCGCTTCTGTGGCAACTGTCAGGATTGCCGTACGGGGTAGGGGAGTTGGTGGTGCGTACAGGTCTGACCTGCGGGCCGACCGCCCGCTCGTCGAGTGCGTAACCGGATGGTCGCGGAACGTGATGGGGGTGGGCTGTGTGTCCCACCGGAGGACGGGTACCCGTCCGACGCCTGAAGAGGTCCGCTCCGCACGAAGGAGGTCCGAATGACCAGCGAGACGGAGACCGGCGGCGTGACCGGTACGCAGGACAAGGACTACAACCTGATCTGGTACGTCGAGGCGTGCCTGAACAACGCCCTGCGTCTGGAGAGCTACATCCAGGACGCGGAGCGCGCCAAGGACACCGAGGTCGCGGACCTGTTCCGCAAGGCCCAGGCGGACAGCCGCAAGGGTGCCGAACTGGGCAAGAACCTCCTGCGCGCACGCCTCAACGGCGGCTGAGGCCCCACCGGGGCCACGCGGCCCGGACACCGCCGGCGGGCGGGGTCCGGGCCCTTCGCGTGGCAAGAGGTCAGAGCCGGAAGATCGCGCTCACCCGTTCGGCGAGTTCGTCCTCCGACATCGTGAGGTCGACCGTGACGGCGGGCAGTTGGCGGCGTGCGGTCTCCTCGCGGAGGCGTTCCGTGAACAGGTGGTCCCGTGCGGCGATGTTGCGGTTCGCCCGCTCCGGGTCACTGGTCCTCTCCGTGAAACGCGTTCCCGGCGTGGCCCGGCCCGTGAACGCGGCCTGCCGGAACCGCGGTGTGGGCAGGAGCCAGACCGCGTGTCCGGGCTCGGTGAGCAGGGGCTGTACGAGGTGCGGCAGCAGGCGGAATCCCTCGACTACGACACACGTCTCCTGTGGCATGCGCAGCAGGTCCTCGACGATCAGCCCGAAGCCCTCGCCGCGAAACCAGTGGAACGTCCTGAGCATGGTCTCCGGAGAACGGTTCACCCAGCGCTCGTCCATGTCCATGGCCATGAACTCGTGCAGGAACGGGGCCTCGTCGGGCGTGGTCCGTCGGGCGTGGTCCCCCATCACGTCGTCGGTCGAGTACAGACGCCAGCCCTGCCGATCGGCGAGTCTGCGGGCGATCGTGGATTTGCCCGCGCCGCTCCCGCCCCCGATCCAGTAGACGTGCCGCATGCTTCCGCTCTCCCGTGATCGCGCTCTGATTGTCAGTGGTGGATGCCACGATGCCGACAGCTCACCATCCCATCCCCGGACGACAAGGAGCTGATCGTGCGCAGGCCGGTCGAAGGAGAGGTGCATGTGCACTACGGCCAGATCTACGTCGAGACCGATCCGGACAGCTACGGGCCGGGTCTCGAGGAGGCGTTCGCCGGGCAGAGTGCGGGACTTTGTGGAGCGGCGACACCGGGCGCCCTGTGGCTGAACACCGGACTGCACACCGGCTCGGTGGGCTTCACGGTCGAGGTGCACGAGAAGGCGCCGCCGCTGGATCCGGCCTGGGAGGACGTGGTGGAGGTGTCCTTCCGTCCGGCGTCGGCGGACAGCGCGCTCGTGGAATGGGGAGGGGGAGGCTCCTGGCAGCTCGATCTGGAGGAGACCGACTACCGCGTGCGGTACTGCGCCCGGGGCATGGACCAGGCGAGCGAGCAGGACACCCGGACGGACGGCGAGCCCCGACTCGACTGCTACCTCCTGCAGTTCTGGCCCGCCCCGCCCGAGCCGGACCGTGTTCTCAAGCAGACTTCGCAGGCCGCCGCCTACTGGCACCGCTACGCCCGCGAACTGCCGCCGCCTCCCACGCCCGCCGAACGCGCCGAGGCCGAACGCCAGGCCCGCCTCGCGCAGGAGACGGCGGAACGGGAACGCCGGCTCGCCTTCGAACGATGGCAATGGGGCGGACAGCCGCCGAGCCAGGCCCTGCGGGACGTCGGCGGCAACGTCCGCGGCCTGCTCGAGTTCGACCCCGCCCTGGTCCACGCCATCGACGCCTCCGGCCCGGCCACCCAGCGTGAGGTGGCCCTGTTCGCGGCCCGCCGGGCGTGTGAAGCGGCCGGTCTCACGGCCCTCGACTGGGTCGCCGACGCGCTCACGGCCCTGGCCGAAGGCCGTCCGCTGCCGCCGCCGTTCGACGACGAGACCCGCATGTGGGAGACCCTGGCCACCGACCCGCGTGTCCCGGACCGGACCGTCGGCCGGGCCGTCCCGCCCGAGCGGCCTCCCTTCCGGCCGCCCGCGTCCCCCGGCACCCCCGTGCCGCAAGCCCTGGAGGCCACACAAGCCGTGGTGGGCCCGGCGGCCGCCGTGGCGAGAACGCAGGCCTCCGGCTCCGGCCCGTACGCCTCGGCGATACGGCAGGTTGCCGGCTCCGGCTCGTCCGCCGCGGCGAAACCGCAGGTCGCCGGTTCCGGCCTGCACGCCATGGCGGTCACCTTCGGCCCACCGGACCCATACGTGCGGATGTCGCAGCCGCACATGGCCCTCCCCGCGGTGACCGACGCCGCCGGACCCGACCCGCTCCGGGCGGCCCTCGACGCGGTGTTCGCGGCCGTCGTCACGTACGGCGAGAACCACCCGGCCCTGCTCGCGGAGGTCTGGTCCGTGGTGCGCGGGACCGGCAGGTGACTGACCCCGCCCCTCCGGGTACCCGGGCGTTCCGCCACGCCCGGCCGGGCGGCCGCTCGCGGTGCCGACCAGGTCGGCCACCGGCCATGAGCCGAAGGAGCCCACGCATATGACGGACGTATCCGGTACCGGTCCCGCTCCGGGCGACGACCGCGAGGTCCTCACCAACCGCCAGGGCCATCCGGTCTACGACAACCAGAACCAGCGCACCATCGGCGCCCGAGGCCCCGCCACCCTGGAGAACTACCAGTTCCTCGAGAAGATCAGCCACTTCGACCGGGAACGCATCCCCGAGCGCGTCGTGCACGCCCGCGGCGTCACCGCCTACGGCCACTTCGAGGCCTACGGCACCTGGGGCGACGAGCCGATCAGCCGCTACACCCGCGCCAAACTCTTCCAGGAACGCGGCAAACGTACGGACGTGGCGGTCCGCTTCTCCACCGTCATCGGCGGACGCGACTCCTCCGAGGCCGCCCGCGACCCGCGCGGTTTCGCGGTGAAGTTCTACACGGAGGACGGCAACTGGGACCTGGTCGGCAACAACCTCGGTGTCTTCTTCATCCGTGACGCCATCAAGTTCCCGGACGTCATCCACGCCCTCAAGCCGGACCCGGTGACCTTCGAGCAGCAGCCCCGCCGCATCTTCGACTTCATGTCGCAGACACCCGAGGCCATGCATATGCTGGTCAACCTGTTCAGCCCGCGCGGCATCCCCGCGGACTACCGCCACATGCAGGGCTTCGGCGTCAACACGTACAAGTGGGTCAACGCCGACGGTGACACCAAGCTGGTCAAGTACCACTGGATGCCCAAGCAGGGCGTGCGCAGCATGACCGAGAAGGACGCGGCCAACGTCCAGGCCGACTCCCTCGGCCACGCCACCAAGGACCTGTACGAGGCCGTCGGGCGCGGCGACCACCCGGAGTGGGAGCTGCTCGTCCAGATGATGGACGACCACGACCACCCCGAGCTCGACTTCGACCCGCTGGACGACACCAAGACCTGGCCCGAGCAGGACTTCCCGCCGAAGCCGGTGGGCCGGATGGTGCTCGACCGGATGCCGAAGGACTTCTTCGCCGAGAACGAGCAGATCTCCTTCGGCACCGGCGTCCTCGTCGACGGCCTGGACTTCTCCGACGACAAGATGCTTGTCGGCCGGACCTTCTCCTACAGCGACACCCAGCGCTACCGGGTCGGCCCGAACTACCTGCAACTGCCTGTCAACCAGGCCAAGAACGCGGACGTGCGCACCAACCAGCGCGACGGCCAGATGGCGTACCACGTGGACGGCGGCGGCGAGAACCCGCAGGTCAACTACGAGCCGTCGATCACCGGCGGCCTGCGCGAGGCCCGCTACCCGACCCAGGACGAGCAGGGGCCCGTGATCGAGGGGCGGCTCACCCGCAAGCGCATCCCCCGCACCAACGACTACCTGCAGGCAGGCCAGCGCTACCTGCTGCTGGAGGACTGGGAGCGCGACGATCTGGTGAAGAACTTCACCGACCTGCTGTCCCAGTGCGACCGGCCCGTCCAGGAGCGCATGGTCTGGCACTTCCTGCTGGTCGAGAACGACCTCGGGCTGCGGGTCGGCGAGGGACTGGGCATCGGCCCGGAGGACGTCGCCGGCCTGGAGCCCCTGGCGAGCCAGGACCTCACGGACGAGGACCGCGAGCGCCTGGCCAACCTTGGGAAGAACCCGCCGCGCGACGTCGAGGGCCTCACCATGACCCACTGCGTGCCGGACGAGCGGCACGTCGTGACCCGCTGACCGCTCACCCCGCCAGGGCGGTACGGGCCACCGCGAGGGCCTGTTCCGCGTAGCTCCGGCCGAACAGCACGGCGTGCACCAGCAGCGGAAACAGCTGGTGCACGCCGACGCGGTCCGTCCAGCCGTCGGCGAGCGGCGCCTTCTCCTGGTAGCCGTCCAGCACCTCGTCCAGGTGCGGGCAGCCGAACAGACGCAGCATCGCCAGGTCGGTCTCGCGGTGTCCGCCGTGCGCGGCCGGGTCGATCAGCCGGACGTCCCCGTCCGCCGCCCACAGCACGTTGCCGTTCCACAGGTCGCCGTGCAGCCGCGCGGGCCGCTCGGCGGACCCCGCCAGCTCCGGCAGTCGCTCGCACAGACGTTCAACGTCGGTCGCCTCACCGGGCTGGACGGTGCCCTGGTCGACCGCGCGCCGCAGATACGGCAGCACGCGATGCTCGGCGTACCAGCCCGGCCAGTCGGTGCGGGGCTCGTTGCGCATCGGGGCGAGCCCGATGTAGGCGTCCGCCGGTCCGCCCGGGGGCGGCGCGCCGAACGCGGGCGCCCCGGCGGCGTGCAGGGCGGCCAGGTCGCGGCCGAAGCGGACCGCCGCCTCCCGGCTCGGCCGCCCCTGCTCGACCCGGTCGACGACCAGCCAGTGCGCGTCGTGGCCGTGCACGGCCGGTACCCGCACCGTGCCGGCCCCGGCCAGCCAGCGCAGCCCGGCCGCCTCGGCCCGCGTCGCCCCCGGATCGTCGACGCGCTTGACGATCACCACCCGCCCGTCGTCGAGCGTCACCTCGGCGAGGGCCCCGGACAGGGGCCGTTCCCCGGTGACCGCCCGCCCGGTGAGCCGGGCCACGGCATCCGTACGGGTGGTCATACACGCTCCTCCTCGGCTCCGGGCCTGATCGACACTCAGAGTAGGGGCACGCCCCAGGGGACGGCGCCGAAGCCGACCTTGCCGGATCCGGGACATTCGCCACGCCCCGGTCACGCGGGACGGTGAAATCCCGCCGCCCGCCGACAGAACCGGCCACCGCCGGGGGACCAGTCGGGGCATGACGAGTTCACCGTTCCAGCGCACCATCGCCCTGCCCGCCCCCGTGTGCGAACAGGCCGCACAGCACCTGGAGCAGGCCGCGCACCGGGCCATCGACGGGGCCGCGATCCCCTTGAAGGCGTTCCGTGCCGCCGCCGACAACGACTTCATCCTCCCCGTGCCGGTCGTCGAGCAGGCGGCCGCGTGCCTGCTGGTCCTGGCCACCGAGACCGCCCAGACCGTACGGCCCTCCGCCCTGCGTGCCACCATCAGCGTCGCGCTGCGGCTGCGGGACGCCGTGGAACTGTCGCATCAGCCGGCTCTCAGCAGCAGGTTCTGGTAAGCCAGGGCCGCCGGCGGGGCCGGTGCTCAGGTCTCGCGGAAGGCGACCTGAACCTGGGCGCGGCGCAGTTCCTCCAGCGTGGCGCGCTGCCGCCGGGCCCGTGCAACGAGGTCGTCGAGCTGCCGCGCGTCGAGGCGCGCGTCCGTTGCGGCCAGGTCGCGCAGCGTCTGCCAGCCGGCCGTCTTGCCCTCCACTCCCAGGCCCATCGCCTCCAGCTCCCACAGCGTGCTCAGCGGGGAACGTCGTACCAGGCTGCCGTTGCTCTTCAACCGGCTCATCTGCTCGGCCGCCCGGCCCGCGTACACCTTGTAGCGTCGCACCGGGACGTCGAGCCGCCGCATGATGTGGAGCAGGCTCGCCCGGTCCTCGGCGATCTCGGCGGCGACCGGTGTCAGGGCGTCGGCGAGCGCCGTACCCCGGCACGAGCGCAGCAGATAGCGGATCCGCGCCGTCCCGGCGGTGGCGCCGGCGAGATGGTCGTTGAGGTAGATGCCCAGCAGGGACATGTCGGTGGCCGGAGCACGGTGGGCGCCCGGCGGATCCGTTCGCTGTTCCGTCATGACACTGCTCCTGTCCTGCTCCGGCCCTGCCCCAGGGTGGCCGGAACAGGGGAGTCTCCGGACCTGTCCGGCTCGCGGAAGCCTACGCGGGGCGGGTGCCCCGGCCCCTCCCGGCGAAACGGGATCGCCGTCCCGCCCACGAGCCCTGATTCGATGTGGCCGAGGCCACATCCCGGACGAGGTCCCGATCACGTCCGGGTGCGCGGAGCGACGGCTACCGTCTACGGGCAGACCCCACGCTTCCCACCCCTTTCGGACGGCCCGGCAGTGCAAGCAGATCTCTCTCCTGTCATAGCGGCGACCGCCCAGTGGCTGACCCGCGCCTTCCCCGCCTCCGGCGGCGCTCTCGCCTCCGCGCTGTGCGAGGTGCAGGCTCGGCAGGCCGCGACCGTCGCGGCATGGCTCAGGTACCCGACGGAGATGGACGCCGCCCTGGTGGGCGTGGCGGGCCCCGGCGGCTCCGCGCGGCTGGACTGGGTCACCGGCGCGGACGCGTCCCCGGGTGACGAGGTGGACGCGCACGCCTGGCGCACCTGGGTGGACGAGGTCGTGGCGAGCTGGGCGGCCAGTCTGCTCACCGACCCGGAGCTGGCCGCCCTGGCGGTGGCCGCGCTCGCCGAGGGCAGCCACAGCGCCGGCACATCGGCCGAGTTCCGCCGGCTCATCGCGCCCGACGACAGCGACCAGCGCGCCGCCGCCCTGCTGCGCCACCCCGACCTGCTCGCCCCCGTGGCCGACCTGCACCGCTCCCAACTCCTCGCCCGCCTGCACCCGGGCCGCACACTGATCGCCTGACGCCGGCGCCTTGCCCCTGACGGGGCCCGCGCCGCCCGCTCCCGGCGGCCTCCTTCCGCCGACCTTCGGCGGCGTCTGACGGCCGGCCTGCGGCGACGTTGCCTCGCCGGTCTGCGGTGGTCGCGGCTGTGAGCCCGGGCGGCGTCGGTCTCCTCCACTCCCTCTCCGACCTGCGCGAACAGCCGGTAACCACAACCCCTCACCCTCCGTCACTCACCGGTTTGCCGTACGCGACCGTGCCCCGGGCGCACGGGCGGCGGACGCTGAGCTTGGGCTCGACGGCCTCCGGCCACCTTCCGCGGCGCGAGGCGTACACCGTCGTGCCGGGCCGTGACGCCGCTGACGGAGGAGACCGAGATGACCACCGCCCTCTCACGGAGCTGGGAACACGCCGTCGTCACGGGCGGCGCCGGATTCGTCGGCTCCCACCTGTGCGCCGCCCTGCTGGACGCGGGCGCGGCCGTCACCTGCGTGGACGACTTCAGCACCGGCCGGCCCGAGAACATATCCCCGCTGCTCGAACGGCCCGGATTCACACTCGTGCAGGCCAACGTCACCGAGGGCCTGCGGATCAAGCGAACGCCCGACCTCGTCCTGCACTTCGCCTCCCCGGCGTCCCCCGCGGACTACCTGCGCCTGCCGCTGCACACCATGGAGACGGGCAGCCTCGGCACCCGCAACGCCCTGGAACTCGCACGGTCCTCCCGCGCCCGCTTCGTCCTCGCCTCCACCTCCGAGGTCTACGGCGACCCGCAGCAGAACCCCCAGGACGAGCGCTACTGGGGCAACGTCAACCCGGTCGGCCCGCGCAGCGTCTACGACGAGGCCAAACGCTTCGGTGAGGCGCTGACCACCGCCCACGCCGACACTCACGGCACCGACACCTGCATCGTGCGGCTGTTCAACACCTACGGCCCGCGGATGCGCGGCCACGACGGACGCGCCGTGCCGACCTTCGTACGGCAGGCCCTGGCCGGCGAGCCCCTCACCGTGACCGGCGACGGCCGCCAGACCCGGTCGCTGTGCTACGTCGACGACACCGTGCGCGGCATCCTCGCGGCGGCCGCCCACGGCATGCGCGGCCCCGTCAACATCGGCAACCCGACCGAGATCACCATGCTCGACCTGGCCCGGCTGGTCGTCGAACTCGCCGGTTCCCCGTCGGAGATCCGCTTCATCGAACGCCCGGTGGACGACCCGGCCGTGCGCTGCCCGGACATCACGCTGGCCCGAGACAAGCTCGGCTGGGAGCCGCAGGTGCGCGCCGAGGAAGGGCTGCGGCGCACCATCGCCTGGTTCCGCGAGGACGGAACGGACGACTGACCCCAGCGCCCGGGCGTCCTTGCACCGCCGCGTCCGGTTCTCTCCCGACCGCCGAAAGGCCCGCCACCCCATGCGCATCCTCGGAATCAACGCCCTCTTCCACGACCCCGCCGCCGCCCTGGTGATCGACGGGCGGACCGTCGCCGCCGCGGAGGAGGAGCGGTTCTCCCGGCGCAAGCACGGGAAGAGACCCCTGCCGTTCTCCGCCTGGGAGCTGCCCGAGAAGGCCGCCGCCTGGTGCCTGAAGCGGGCCGGGCTGCGACCGCAGGACCTCGACGCGGTCACCTACTCCTTCGATCCGGCACTCGCACGGCCCGCCGAGGACATGGGCCTGGACGACCCGTGGGACCACCTGCGGCTGATCTACGCCCGTGAGGCGCCCGGCTTCCTGCGGACGGCCCTGCCCGGCCTCGCCCCCGGCATCGTCCGCTTCGTGCCCCACCACATGGCCCACGCCGCCTCCGGCGCCTTCGCCGCACCGGACGCCGGCGACTCCTCCGTCCTGGTCCTCGACGGCCGCGGCGAACGCGCCTCCCACCTGGCCGCCCGCCGCGTGGGGAACCGGCTGGAAGCGCTGCACGCCCAGGACCTGCCGCACTCGCTCGGCCTGGTCTACGAGGAACTCACCGAACACCTCGGCTTCCTGCGCTCCTGCGACGAGTTCAAGGTGATGGCCCTCGCCTCCCACGGCACCCCGCGCATGCTCACCGAGCTGCGCCGCCACGTGTACCCCACCGGCGACGGCGGCTTCCACGCCACCGGCGTGCCGTGGCGGGAGCTGTGCGCGCCGCGCAGGTCCGACGAGCCGTGGACGCAGGACCACGCCGACGTCGCCGCCAGCGCCCAGGCCGTGCTGGAGGAGACCCTGCTCGACCTCGTGCGCTGGCTGCACGGCCGTACCCACGACCGGGTGCTCACGCTCGCCGGCGGCGTCGCCCTCAACTGCGTCGCCAACTCCCGTATCGCACGCGAGGGCCCCTTCTCGCGGGTGTGGGTGCAGCCCGCCGCCGGAGACGCCGGTACCGCCCTGGGCGGCGCCCTGCTGCTGTCCGCCGGCGAGGGCGACGAACCGGAGCCCATGACCGGCGCCGACCTCGGCCGGGACTGGTCCGACGCGGAGCTCGGAGCCTGGCTGAAGACGGCCGCCGTACCCTTCGAACGGCCCCCGGACATCGCCGCCACTGTCGCCCGCGCCCTGGCGGACAACGCGATCGTCGCCTGGTTCCAGGGGCGTTCCGAGTACGGCCCCCGGGCACTCGGTCACCGTTCCCTGCTCGCCCACCCCGGCCACGCCGGCAACCTGGAGCGGCTCAACGACGTCAAGGGCCGCGAGCAGTTCCGGCCCGTCGCCCCGATGGTCCTCGCCGACCGCGCCGCCGAGATCTTCGACGGCCCGCTGCCCAGCCCGTACATGCTGTTCGTGCACGATGTCGCCCCGGCCTGGCGGGACCGCATTCCCGCCGTCGTCCACGTCGACGGCACCGCCCGGATCCAGACCGTCGACCCGGCCCGCGAACCGCTGGTGGCCCGCATGCTCGGCGAGTTCGAGCACCTCACCGGGCTGCCCGTCGTCGTCAACACCAGCCTCAACACGGCCGGCCGGCCCATGGTCGACGATCCGCGCGACGCCCTGGAGTGCTTCGGCTCCTCGCCCGTCGACCTGCTGGCCATCGGCCCGTACGCCGTCCGCCGCGGCGACCTGTTCCGTTCCGAGGACGCCGGAGGCCTGCGATGACCGAGCCCCACGCCCGCGCCCGGGACGCCGAGTACGCCGTCGTCGTCCCGACCCTCGGCCGGCCCAGCCTGCGCGTGTGCCTGCACGCCCTGGCCGAGGCGAGCGGACCGGGGCCCGTCCGGGTGGTCGTCGTCGACGACCGGCCCGGCCCGGACCGCCCGCCCCTCACCGCCGACGTCCCGCCGTCCCTGCGCTCGCGCACCCTCGTCGTACCCGGCGGGGCGCGCGGACCGGCCGCTGCTCGCAACCTCGGCTGGCGGGCGGCCGGTGACGTGCCCTGGATCGTCTTCCTCGACGACGACGTCGTACCCGGGCCCACCTGGGGCGACGACCTGACGCTCGACCTGTCCGCGGCGACCGAGTGGACCGCCGGGATCACCGCCCGGATCGAGGTGCCGCTGCCCGCCGACCGCCGACCCACCGACTGGGAACGCAACACGGCCGGACTCGCCGGCGCCCGCTGGATCACCGCCGACATGGCGTACCGCCGGGCCGCGCTGGCCGCCGTCGGCGGATTCGACGAGCGCTTCCGGCGGGCCTTCCGGGAGGACGCCGACCTGGCCCTGCGCATCCTCGACGCCGGCTGGACCCTCACCGGGGGCCGGCGCACCACCGCCCACCCCGTGCGGCCGGCCGGTCGCTGGACCTCCGTCCGTCTCCAGGCCGGCAACGCCGACGACGTGCTGATGACCCGGCTGCACGGCCGCCACTGGTGGCGCCGGGCGCAGGCGCCCCGCGGGCGGCTGCCCCTGCACCTGGCCCTGACCGGTGCGGGGGTGACGGCGCTCGGCTGCGCCCTGCTCGGCCGGCACCGACCGGCCGGGGCCTGCGCCGCCGCATGGCTGGCCGGCACGGCCGAGTTCGCCCTGGCCCGGATCCTGCCCGGGCCGCGCAGCCGTGACGAGGTGCTCACCATGGCCGTGACCAGCGCGCTCATCCCGCCGGCCGCGACCTGGCACTGGCTGCGCGGGCGACTCGCGCACCGTGGGGCCCGGCCGCTCACTCCGCTCGGGACCGGCGAGCCGACGCCCGCGCCCCGCCCGGCGGTCAGGGAACGGCTGCGGTCATGACCCGCCCCACCGGCCCCTGGCTGCTCTCCGGGCGGAACGGGCCCACCGGCGTACGGCAGCCCCCGCACGACCCGGGCGGCCCGCTCCCCGCGGCTGTCCTCTTCGACCGCGACGGCACGCTCGTCGCCGACGTCCCCTACAACGGTGACCCGTCGCGGGTCGCGCTCATGCCCGGCGCGCGGGAGGCCGTGGACGCCGTGCGCGCCGCCGGGATTCCCGTCGGTGTCGTGACCAACCAGTCGGGCGTGGCCCGCGGCCTGCTGACTCCTCGCCAGGTCGAGGACGTACGCCTGCGGGTGGAGGAGCTGCTCGGGCCGTTCGACGTGTGGGCCGTGTGCCCGCACGGGCCGGGGGAGGGCTGCGGCTGCCGCAAACCGGCCCCCGGCCTGGTACTGGCCGCGTGCCGCAGACTCGCCGTCCCGCCCGGACGCACCGTCGTCATCGGCGACATCGGGGCCGACGTGGAGGCCGCGCGCGCCGCCGGGGCCCACGGCATCCTGGTCCCCACGACCGCCACCCGCCTTGAGGAGACCGCGGGCGCCGACACCACGGCGGCCGACCTGCTCGCTGCGGTTCGCCTCGTCCTCGACCCGGCCCCCGCCGCTGCGCCGGCGGGACAGCCACGACGGAATCCCGGTACGGCGACGGGGGAGTGGCGGAGCAGCCCGGCCGGGCCGGCCGGCGCACCGCGCCGTCACCCGGCCGCGCCGGCGGCGGCACCGCGCGGCCACCCCGCCCTGCCGACGGGGGAGCCGCGATGACCCCCTTCCGTTCCCGCAGCCGCCTGCCCCGGACTCTCGTCGTCCGTCTCGACAGCGCCGGAGACGTGCTCCTGGCCGGGCCCGCCGTGCGGGCGGTCGCGGCCGGGTCGTCGTACACCGCGCTGCTGTGCGGGCCGCAGGGCGCCGCGGCGGGGCGGATGCTGCCCGGGGCGGACGACGTGCTGATCTACGACGCCCCCTGGGTCGGGCTGGAGCCCCCGCCCGTCACCCGGACGGCCACCCGCCGGTTGATGGAGACGCTCACGGCAGGCCGCTTCGACCGGGCGCTCGTCCTCGTGTCGTACCACCAGAGCCCGCTGCCGATCGCCCTGCTGCTGAGGCTCGCCGGGATCGGCTGGACCGCCGCCGACAGCGAGGACTACCCCGGCGTGCTGCTCGACCTGCGCCACCGCAGACCGCCGCACCGCCACGAGGCCCTGGCCGCCCTCGACCTGGCACGCGCCGCCGGCTACGCCCTTCCGCCCGGCGACGACGGCGGGCTGCGCGTCACCCCGCCGCCCCACACCCTCCACCTCACCGGCCCCGAGCCGTACGTCGTCGTCCACCCCGGCGCCGCCGTCCCCGCCCGGGCCTGGACGCCCGGCCGGGCGGCGCGGGCCGTCGCCGTCCTGTCCGCCGAGGGATACCGGCTCGTCGTCACCGGGGGCCGCGCCGAGCGGGAGCTGACCGCGCGGGTCGCCGGACGGCACGCGCTGGACCTCGGCGGCGCCACCGACCTGCCGCACCTGGCCGGAGTCCTCGCCGGGGCACGGGCCGTGGTGGCCGGGAACACCGGCCCGGCCCATCTCGCCGCCGCCGTCGGCACACCCGTCGTCAGTCTCTTCGCACCGGTCGTGCCGGCCGAACAGTGGGCTCCCTACGGAGTGCCGCACGTCCTGCTGGGCGACCGGCACGCCGCCTGCGCGGACACCCGGGCCCGGCACTGCCCGGTGCCGGGACACCCCTGCCTGGACGGCATCGGCGACGCCGAGGTGCTCGCCGCCGTGGCTGCCCTCGCCGGCGACCCGGCGGACCAGGGAGATCAGACGGAGCGAGGAGCGGCCGTATGAACATCCTGCTGTGGCACGTGCACGGCTCCTGGACGACCGCGTTCGTCCAGGGCCCGCACACCTACGTCGTCCCCGTCACCCCGGGCCGCGACCCGGACGGCCTCGGACGGGCCCGCACCTTCTCCTGGCCCCCCTCGGTCCGCGAGGTCACCCCCGGGGAACTCCGCGACACGCCCGTCGACCTGGTCCTCCTGCAACGGCCGCACGAACCGGAGCTGGCCGAACGCTGGCTCGGCGGACGCCGCCCCGGCCGGGACGTGCCCGCGCTGTACCTGGAGCACAACGCGCCCGACGGTGACGTACCGGACACCCGGCATCCGTGCGCCGACCGCGCCGATCTGACGATCGTGCACGTCACGCACTTCAACCGGCTGTTCTGGGACTGCGGAACCACCCGGACCGAGGTCGTCGAACACGGCATCGTCGACCCGGGCCACCGCTACACCGGCCGGCTCGCGCGCGCCGCGGTCGTCGTCAACGAACCCGTGCGACGCGCCCGGTACACCGGCACGGACCTGCTGCCCACCCTGGCCGAGGCGGTACCGCTCGACGTGTTCGGCATGGGCACCGAGGGCCTGGCCGGCCGGCTCGCCCTGCCACCCGACCGGTGCCGCACCGCCGACCTGCCGCAGAGCGAGCTGCACACGGCGCTGGCCGAACGCCGCATGTACCTGCACCCGGTGCGCTGGACCTCCCTCGGCCTGTCCCTGCTGGAGGCGATGCACCTCGGCCTGCCCGTCCTGGCCCTCGCCACCACCGGCGCCGTCGAGGCCGTCCCGCCCGGCGCGGGCACCCTCTCCACCCGCCCCGACGTCCTGGCCCGCGTCGCCCGCCGCTACCTCCACGAACCCGAGGCCGCGGCCGCGGACGGAGCCCGGGCCCGGCAGGCGGCCCTCGAACGCTATGGGCTCAAGCGCTTCCTGGCCGACTGGGAGCGCCTGATCACGGAGGTGTGCTCATGACCCCGTCCCTCAGCCCCTTCCCCACCGGACCGCTCGGCGGCGACCCCCTCGACCCGGGCGTCCTCGCGATCGCGCTCGTCTCGGAGCACGCGAGTCCGCTCGCCGCGCTCGGCGGGGTCGACGCCGGCGGGCAGAACGTCCACGTCGCCTGCCTCGCCGGGGCGCTCGCCGACCGCGGTCACCGCGTCACCGTCTACACCCGCCGGGACGCGCCCGACCTGCCCTGCCGGGTGGAGCTGCGCGACGGCGTCGAGGTGCACCACGTCCCCGCCGGACCGGCCGAGCCGCTCCCCAAGGACGAACTCCTGCCGTACATGGACGAGTTCGGCCGGTACCTGGAGCGCGGCTGGCGCACCCGGGCCCCCGACCTCGTGCACTCGCACTACTGGATGTCGGGCCTGGCCGCACTGCGCGCGACCCGCGCGCACGGGCTGCCCCTGCTGCACACGTACCACGCCCTCGGCACCGTGAAGCGACGGCACCAGCGCCTCGCCGACACCAGCCCGCCCGAGCGGATCCCCGGCGAGATCGAGATCGGGCTGGGCTGCGACCGCGTCGTCGCCACCTGCCGGGACGAGGCCGCCGAACTGACCCGCATGGGCATACCCCCGCACAAGATCGGCATCGTGCCGTGCGGCGTCGACCCGGACCGGTTCACCCCCAGGGGCCCGGCCGCACCGCGCGGCCCGTACCCGCACCGGCTGCTCCAGCTGGGCCGGCTCGTGCCGCGCAAGGGCGCCGCGGTGGCCGTCGCCGCGCTGGCCCGGCTGCCCGGCACCGAGCTCGTCATCGTCGGCGGGCCGCCCGCGGACCGGCTCGACGACGACCCGGAGGTGCGCCGGCTGCGCGGCATCGCCCGGGACGCCGGCGTCACCGACCGGGTCCGCTTCACCGGCGCCGTGCCCAGCGAGGACGTGCCGCCGCTGCTGCGCTCCGCCGACGTCGTGGTGTGCCCCGCCGACTACGAGCCCTTCGGCATCGTCCCGCTGGAGGCCATGGCGTGCGGCGTGCCCGTCGTGGCCAGCGCGGTCGGCGGGCAGCTCGACACTGTCGCCGACCCGGGCACCGGGCGGCTGGTGCCGCCCCGCGACCCGGAGGCCCTGGCCCGCGCCGTCGCCGGCCTGCTCGCCGACCCGGCGGCCCGCGAGGCGTGCGGGGCGGCCGGGCGCCGCCGGGTCCTGAGCCGCTACGGCTGGGGCCGGGTCGCCGCGGCCACCGAGGCCGCCTACTGCGAGGTCCTCGACGCCGAGCCCGCCGCGACGGGCGCCGGCTGAACCGATCCGTCCCCGACCCGCCGACAACCGCCGACGCCCGAAGACCGAAGGAGGTGCGGGTCCGCCACCGTCCACCGGGCGGCGGCACGCCCGAACAGCATGAGCGAACACTCTGCACACCCCGCGCTCGATGCCGCCCGCCTGCACTGCCGGTCACTGGAAGAGGCACTCGGCCGGTTCCGCTCCCACAGCCTCGAACAGATCGCGGACTGGGGCGGCCGGCTCGCCGACGTCCTCACCGGCGGCGGCCGGCTGCTCGCCGCCGGCAACGGCGGCAGCGCCGCCCAGGCCCAGCACCTCACCGCCGAACTGGTCGGCCGCTACCGTCAGGAGCGCCGCGCCTACTCCGCGCTCGCCCTGCACGCCGAGACGTCCAGCGTGACCGCCATCGGCAACGACTACGGCTTCGACCACGTCTACGCCCGCCAGGTCACCGCCCACGGCCGCCCCGGCGACGTCCTGATGCTGCTGTCCACCTCCGGACGCAGCCCCAACCTCATCGCCGCGGCCGTGACCGCCCGGCAGGCCGGACTGCGCGTCTGGGCGCTCACCGGGCGCGGCCCGAACCCCCTCGCGGAAGCCGCCCACGAAGCCCTCTGCGTCGACGCCGGCAGCACCGCCAACGTCCAGGAGACTCACCTCGTCGCCGTCCACCTGCTCTGCGAGTGCTTCGACACGGCCGTGTCCACACCGCTCGCACGGCGCACGGTCCTCACCCACGGGAGCACCTCATGACCGGACCGGAACCGCTCGCGGTCGTCGGGGACGTCCTCCTCGACGAGGACATCGAAGGCGTCTCCACCCGGCTCTCCCCGGACGCCCCCACCCCCGTGGTCGACGTCACCGGCGACCGGCGGCACCCCGGAGGAGCCGGACTGGCCGCCGCCCTCGCCGCCCGCGGCGGCCGGGACGTGGTCCTGGTGACCGCGCTCGGCGACGACGACGCCAGCGAGGCCGTACGGCGTGACCTGCGCGGCCGGGTCCGGCTGCTGGAACTCCCGCTCAAGGGGACCCTGCCGGTCAAGACCCGGGTCCTCGCGGGCGGCCGGCCCGTCGTACGCATCGACCGGGGCGGCGGCATCCCCGGCGAACCCGACGGCGCGGTCCGGGAGGCCCTGGCGAACGCCCGCGCGATCCTGGTCGCCGACTACGGGCGCCACACCGCGGGCGCCCTGCGACCGCACCTCGAGGACGCCGCCCGCCGCACACCCCTGGTGTGGGACCCGCACCCCAAGGGCGACCCGCCCGTGCCCGGAGCCCGGCTCGTCACCCCCAACGCGGCGGAGGCACAAGCCCTGTACCCCGGCTCCGGAGGGACGTCACTGGGCGCGTACGCCGAGCGCGGGACGCGGCTCGCGGAACGGTGGCGCGCCGCCGGAGTCGCCGTCACCCTCGGTGACCGCGGGGTGCTGCTGGCGCGGCCCGGCTCCGGCACGCCGATGCTCGTCCCCGTGCCCTACCGGGCCGACGGCGACCCGTGCGGCGCGGGCGACTGCTTCGCCGCGACGACGGCGGCGGCCCTCGCCGACGGCCTGCTGCCCGAGGAGGCGCTGCAACGGGCGGTCGCCGAGGCCGCCGCGTTCGTCGCGGCCGGCGGCGCGGGCAACCCCGACCTGTGGCGGACCGAGCCGCCGCCGGGCCCCGCGGACGACGTAGCGACCGACGCGTTCGCCCTTGCGGAGAGCGTCCGGGCCCGGGGCGGCACCGTGGTCGCCACCGGCGGCTGCTTCGACCTGGTGCACGCCGGTCACGTCGGCCTGCTGGAGAGCGCCCGGCGGATCGGCGACTGCCTCATCGTGTGCCTGAACTCCGACGCGTCCGTCACCCGCCGCAAGGGCCCGGGCCGCCCGCTCAACCCGGCGGCGGACCGCGCCCGCGTCCTCGCCGCGCTGGGCAGCGTCGACGCCGTCGTGGTCTTCGAGGAGGACACCCCCGAGGCGGTACTGGCCCGGCTGCGCCCGGACGTCTGGGTCAAGGGCGGCGACTACTCCGTCCAGGACCTGCCCGAGGCGGAGGCGCTGCGCACCTGGGGCGGCCAGGCCGTCGTCCTGCCCTACCTCGACGGCCGCTCCACGACCCTGCTGACCCGCAGGGCGGCGAAGGCGGCCACGACGGCCCTGCGGCCGTCGGGCTCCTGAGGCCTTCGCTCAGGCCGCCGTGCTGAGCGCCGGCTGCCCGTGGACGTCGCCTTCCTCCGTCCGGATCACCACCGGCGTGGTGGCGCGGCGCTGCCGCAGCAGGTAGCCCGCGCCGATCGAGCCGGCGATGAGCAGGCCGCCGGTGACGAGGGCGCCACGGGCGCCGGCCAGTTCCATGAGGAGGCCGAGCGCAGGCGGGCCGCCCAGGCTCCACACCGTGCCGATGCTGCCCCACACGCCCAGCACACGACCCCGCAGATGGGCGGGCGGGTCGGTCTGGAGGACGGCCGTGCCGGCGGTGTCGGAGACGGACTCCACCACGGCCATCGGCAGCACGAGCACGATCAGCACCGCGAGCGACGGCGACAGCCCCGCCACCACCTGGAGCAGCGCCCCGGCCGCCGCCAGCGCCCCCACGAGTCGCACGGACGGCCGGCGCAGCCGGGCGCCGAGCAGCGCGCCGAGGATGCCGCCGACGGCGAGCACGGTCGACACCGTGCCGAACGAACCGGCGCCACCCGCGAGCGGCCCGGTGACGAGCACGGCCAGGGTGAGCCCGTAGTTGCGGCCGAACACCGCGCTGATCCCGGTCACCCCGGCGAGCGCCATCAGACGCGGCCGGCGCGCGAAGAAGGCCAGCCCCTCGCGCACGGACATGTCCGAGCCGGTGCGCTTGGGGCCCGCGGCGGCCTCCCGCACCGCTCCGGGAGCCGGCCGCAGGAACGGAATGACCGAGGCAACGAACAGGAACGACACGCCGTTCGCGAAGTACGCCGCGGACGTGCCGAGGAATCCCACGGCCACACCGGCCATGGCCGCTCCCACGAGCCTGCCGGACTGGTGCACCAGCGCCCCGACCCCGATGGCCGAGGGGACGTCCTCCGCCGGGACGAGATCGTTGCCCAGCAGCGCGCACGCCGGGTTGTCGACGGTCGCCACGACACCCGTGAGGGCGGCCAGCACCATCAGGGAAGTCATGTCGAGCCTGTCCAGCGCCACGAGCACCGCCGTGGTGAAGGCGATCGCGCCGAGCAGCGCCTGGCTCACGGCCGCCGTCAGCTTGCGGGGCCACCGGTCGACGGCCGCGCCGCCGAGGACGCTCATCAGCAGGGCCGGCGCGGCCTGCACGGACATGGACAGCCCCGTCGCGGCGGCGGACCCGGTGATCTGGAGGACCAGCAGGTTCTGCACCGTGAGCTGCATCCACGTACCGGCGTTCGACACGAAGTTCGCGGCGGACCACCAGCGCATGCTGCGGTAGCGCAGCGACCGCCAGGGCGAGCGCGAGACGGGCTGGGCAGGGGAGGGCGACGAAGACACAGTGCGGTACTCGCAAGACGAGTCGGAGGACTCAGGAGGAGGGGGACGAGGGGAACGAGAGACACCGGCTGCGCTGCGCAGTGGCTCCCCTCGCCGGGTACGGCGCCGACCATCGTGGCAGAGGGAACCCCCGAGTCGGTTCCGTCCACACCTCGTCCACTTCGTTCACATCTCCCAACCGCCTCCCGCCTCCGGGCGCTTGAGGTGGCGAGTGTGGTTGATCACAGTTGTCGATCATGGGCCTCGCCCGGGCCGCATCGCGTGACGGCGGCCACACAGGACATCGAGAAGGGCCCATCGCCTCGGCGATGGGCCCTTCTCGATGTCCTGTCTACTCGGACTTGCCGCGCCCGGACAGCGCGTCGCGCAGCCGGTCGACCATCCCGGTGCCCGGAGCCAGGAGCTTGTTCGCCGGAGGCTTGTCGGGGGCGGCCGGGTGCGGCCGGGTGGGGGCGGTCTTCTTCGCCTTCCTGACCTTCTCGCCCAGCTCGTTGAGCGTGTCCATCGGACAGGCCTGCCGCAGTGCCGGGAAGAGGTTGCCCTCCTCGTCGGCGATGTGCGAGCGGATCTCGCTCATCAGCATGCCCATCAGCCGGTCGAAGTCGGCGTCGCCCGCGTCACAGCCCTCCAGGTCCTTCATGATCCGCTCGGCCGTGGCGTGGTCCTCGAGCTCCCGGTCGGCGAGCCTGTCCCCGTTGGCCACGTGCTCGCGTACGGCCGGATAGAGGTAGGCCTCCTCGGCCACCGAGTGCCGCACCAGCTCGATCGTGACCTGGTCCGCGTACATCTTGCGGTCCTTGTGCCCGGACGGCAGTCCCTCGATCTTGCCGAACATCTCCTCGACTTCGCGGTGATCGGTCACCAGCTCGTCGATGACGTTTCCTCCGTGTCCCATGTCCTTCACCTCCAGCCCTCGGGTCCCCAGGGCCCCAGGGGGCTAACGCGCGGTCGGATCGCCCCCCCACGGATGCGTCAGGCCGGGAGCTTGGCCCGGACACGCCCGGCCGCCGCGGCCGGGCCGGCGGTGGCACGGACGGAGCGCCGCACCAGCCCCGCGTCCCGCCGCAGGCCACGGGCGGCGTGGCTGCCGCGCCACACCACCGAGGGGCGGGCGCCGGTGTCGTCCGCGGCGATCAGCAGCCCGCCCAGCATGGACATGTTCTTGAAGAAGTGGATCCGCTGCTCGGCCCGCTCCGAAGGATCCTCCGCCTCCCAGAAGCGGTGTCCCGCCAGCGTCGTCGGCACCAGCGTGGCCGCGATGGCCAGCGCGGCCGGACGCGGCATGCGCCCGGTGGCCAGCATCAGCCCGGCCACGACCTGCACGGCGCCGTTCAGCCGTACGACCTGCTCGGTGCGGTCCGGCAGGGCCGAGACGCGTTCGGTGACCGGTTGTACGACAGGCTCGGCGGCCGGGGCGACGGCCTTCGGGTCGCGGACGGAGTTCAGGCCGCCCGTGAGGAACATCGAGGCCAGCATGGGACGGCCGAGCACACGCAACAGACTCATGGCCCTCTCCTGGGTGTCGGTGGGTACAGCGCTCGCCGGGTTCCCCACCCGGGGCGGAAGCACTCACCCGGTTCGCGCCGCCCGGTGCCGCGCCCAGGCCTCCTCGCGCAGCCCCTCGGACAGCAGGACGTCCACGGCGGTGCACGCGAGGGCCTGAGTGGCGGCGACCAGCACCTCGCGGGCCCGGGGAGAGGCGGCGGCCTCGGCGAACTCCGGCGTGTGGTCGGAGCCGCCCTCGTCCATGATCGCGACGAACGGGTGGATGGCGGGCACCCGCGTACTGACGTTGCCGATGTCGGACGACCCCAGGTACACGCCGGGCACGGGCGGTGACAGGGGGATCCCGGCCCGGGACAGATGTGCGGCGAACCGCTCGGACAGCACCTCGCTGTCGCGGAAGTGCTCGTAGCGCACGGTGGCCCGCTCCACCTCGGCGGACGTGCCCGTGGCCCGGGCCACACCGCCGGCGCACTCCCGCAACTGCTCCGTGAGGTCCTCCAGCGCCTGCGTCGTGGCCGCGCGCAGACCGAACAGGCCCTCGGCGTACTCCGGGACGATGTTCGTGGCGACGCCGCCCTGGGTGACGATGCCCTGCACGTGCGAGCCCTCCGGCAGCCGCCGCCCCAGCACGGCCGGCACGTTGAACAGCTCCACCAGCGCCGCGAGCGCGTCGATGCCCTCCGTCGGATTGCCCGTGGGGTGCGCGGCCCGGCCGTGGAAGGCCACCCGGTACTGCACCTGCGCGGTCAGCGGCGCCCGTGCCCAGCTGTGCACCCCCGGATGGAACATCAGCGCCGCGTCGACGCCGTCGAACACCCCTGCCTCCACCTCCAGGGCCTTGCCGCCGCCGCCCTCCTCGGCGGGCGTGCCCACCGCCAGCACCGACCCGGCGGACTCGTCCGCCACGGCCTCCACTGCCAGCGCGGCTCCCAGCCCCGCCGCCGCGATGAGGTTGTGGCCGCACGCGTGGCCGAGGCCGGGCAGGGCGTCGTACTCCAGCAGCAGCGCGACGGCCGGCCGGCCCGTGCCCGAGCGCGCGGTGAACGCCGTCGGCATCCCCGCCACGCCCCGCTCCACGGTGAAACCGGCCCGTTCCAGCTCACCCGACAGCAGGGCCGCCGCCCGGTGCTCGGCGAAGGCGTACTCGGGCTCGGCGTGCAGCCGCGAGGCCACGCCCCACAACGCGTCGGCCCGCGCCGCCACCTCCTCACGAACGGCCTGGTGTACGTCGTCGAACGCGCGCTCCACAGGGGCCTCCCGGGCGTCGACTGCGATGAGTCCCCGACCGGGTTTCACCGCCCGGTCGGGCGACACCCGCTGTGGCTGTGGCTCCGGGCGGTCAGCGCCCGGGGCGGCATCACCTGCCGCGTTCTCGGCCGGTGTCGCGGCAGCACCGCGTTTCGACCCGTCCCCGAGTGCAACACGGTCGGTGTACCCGCCGGGCCACGACAGCGTGGACGCCGCGGCGGTGGCCGGGCGGGCCGGACCTGGGAGGAACCATGGACCACTCGCGCGTGCCGGTCCTGGAGGCGCTGGAGGACTTCCGGCGCCGCGGCGACATCGCCTACGGCCCGCCGGGCCACAAGCAGGGCAGGGGAGTGGACCCCCGGGTGGCCGAGATCGTCGGACTCGACGTGTTCCGTTCCGACGTGCTCTCCCTCAACGGCCTCGACGACCGCCGCCAGTCGCAGGGCGTCCTCAGCCGGGCCCAGGAGCTCATGGCGGACGCGGTCGGCGCCGAGCACGCGTTCTTCTCCACCTGCGGCAGCTCCCTGTCCGTGAAGACCGCCATGCTGGCCGTGGCCGGCCCGGGCGAGAAGCTGCTGCTGTCGCGCAACGCCCACAAGTCCGTCATCGCGGCCGTCGTCGTCAACGGCGTCGAGCCGATCTGGGTGCACCCGAAGTTCGACACCGAACGGCACGTGGCCCACCCGCCCGAGCCCGACGACGTCCGCCGTCGCCTGGGGGAACACCCGGACGCCAAGGGCATGCTGCTCATCACCCCGACCGACTGGGGCTCCTGCGCGGACATCGGGGGAGTGGCCAGGGTGTGCCACGAGTTCGGCGTGCCGGTCATCGTCGACGAGGCCTGGGGCGCCCATCTGCCGTTCCACCCCGCCCTGCCCGCCTGGGGCATGGATGCCGAGGCCGACCTGGTGGTGACCAGCGTGCACAAGATGGGCGGGGCCGTGGAACAGAGCTCCGTCTTCCACCTCCAGTACGACCGCGTCTCGCCCGAGGCCCTGAAACAGCGGGAGGACCTGCTCAGCACCACCAGCGCCTCCTCCCTCGTGTACGCCACACTCGACGGCTGGCGCCGCCAGATGGTCGAACAGGGACACGAGCTCCTGGAAACGGCCATCCGCCGCGCCGAACGCGTCCGGGCGGCGGTCGCCGACCTGCCGGGGCTGCGGCCCATGGGCCGGGAGGTCGTGGAGGAGGGGCTCGCCGCCGACCTCGATCCGCTCAAGCTCGTCATCGACGTACGGAAGCTCGGCATCAGCGGGATGCAGGCCGCGGAGTGGCTGCGCACCCACCGCCACGTGGACGTCGGCGGTTCGGACACCTGCCGTATCAGCGCCTCGATCACCCACGCGGACGACGACCGGACCGAGACGGTCCTGGTGGACGCCCTGGCCGCGCTCGTCGAGCGGGCGGACACCATCGAGCGGCGGCCGCCGGTCCACCTGCCCGAGCCCTCGGCGCTGGAGCTGGAGCAGGCGATGCTGCCCCGCGAGGCGTTCTTCGCCCCGGTCGAGCACGTGCCCGCCGAGCGGGCCGCGGGACGGATCGCCGCGGAGATGATCAGCCCCTACCCGCCGGGCGTGCCCGTGGTGGCACCCGGCGAGGTCGTCACCGACGAGGTCCTTGACTACCTGCGCAGCGGTGCCGATCACGGCGTCCTCATCCCTGACGCGGCGGACTCCTCCGTCCGCACCCTGCGGGTCGTCGCACGCGGCTGAGCCGCATCGGACGGTTCCGGCGTCAATCACCGGCAGCGCTGTAACTCATGTGCGAGATGTTGAATATGTTACGGAAAGAAACTGATGGGTAAGTTGGCATGATTTGTCCCCATCAGGTGCACTAGAGGAGAAAGCATCCGCTTCTCCAAGGAGATGGTGCAATGACTTCCACCGAGAAGTTCACCGAAGAACTGACGGGCATCCAGAGTGCCGACATCGAGGCGGCACTCGACCCGGCAGAAACCGACGGTATCTACCGCGACAGCCGTGAGTGCGCCGCACTCGCGCTGTTCAAGGGCGGATACGGTCTGCTCCTTTCGCCGCCCACCCCGCGCCCCAAGAAGGGTTGAGTGGATCGACTGGAGTGACCATGGAGCAGTCAGGCACTTCGTCCCTCTTGCAGGACGCGGTGCAGGAACTCGCTTCCGGCGTGGTCTCCGCTCTTCGGAGCGGAGACCACGCTCGTGCGGCCGCCCCCGCGGCCGCCGACGGGGAGCGAAGGACCTCACCCTCGCGGCCGTACGGGTGCTGGGAGCCGACGCGTTGCTGCCGAGCACCCTTCTGCGCGTCCCGCCCCTGCCCGATGAACTCGCCCGGTTCCGGCAGGCCGTGGAGGCCTATCCGCCCGGCGCCGGCGCCGCCCCCACCGTCGCGTGGAGCCACTGGGCCATGCGGCGTACGCTGCGGCGGCTCGACCCGGGCCGTGCCGACGGCCCGGACGAGGAACCCGACGCCACCTGGCTGGAGGGCGCCACCTGGCCCGTCCTGACACACCAGCTCGCGGTGCTGGCCGCCCTCGCCCTGCCCGACGAGGACTGCGCGGTCGCCCGCGCGGCCGCGCAGCGTCCGGTCGACGTCGCCCGGGGTTTCGTGCGCGCGGTACGCCGCAGGGACTGGCGGCAGGCGGCCGGCGCCGGACGCTGGCTGACCCTCCTGGAGGGCGTACCCCGGACGCTGGGACTCGAGAACGGCCTGGACTTCGTGGAGCTGATGGGCGGCCAGGACCCGCTCGTGGCCCTGCAGGTGCGGGCGGCGCGGCTGACCCGGGCGGGAGCGTTCGTGTGAGCAGGGTACGGGGGACACGGCAGATCGCCGAGGACGCCCTGGCCTGGGTGTCCGCCCAACGCGCGCAGTTCGCACTGGGTGAGGACGCGCTGGCCCCGGACGGACAGGTGAACCGCAGCTGGAAGCCGCTCGGGGAACTGGCCCAGGTGTGTGCGACCGTGTCCCGGCACACCGCGCCCCCGGATCCCCTCCACGCGTGCGCGGCCGACCTGATGGCCTTCGCGTGGCAGCAGACCGGCCGGGGAGAGCTGTTCGTGCGCCTGCAACGGCTGGAGCCCTTCGCCACCTACCCGTTGGAGGTGTACGCCGCCATGGCCGCGGCGGGCCTGCGGCACCCCGGCTACGAGGCGGCCACCGCCACGGTGGCCCGCACCCGCAGCTGGCGGCTGACCGAGCAGGAGCCCACCCGGCGGCTCGGCGTCCTGAACGCCGAGTCCCGCAGCGGTATCCGGGAATCCGACGGCATGCCGCAGGCACTGCGGCGCACCTGGCTGGCCGGGCTGCCCGAGCCCTGGACCTTCGAGGCGTCCTCGGGCTACTCCCTCACCCATGTGGTCTTCCACCTGACCGACTGGGGACGCGCCGGGCCCGGGGGCCTGCCGCCGGACCTGGCCGACTACCTCGCCGACTGGCTGCCGCCCTGGCTCGACACGTGTCTGGACGCCGGGATGTGGGATCTCGGCTGCGAGCTGCTGGCCGTGGCGGCGAGCCTGCCCCTGCTGCCCGACCGCGATCTCCTCGACGAAGCCTGGGCGCGGGTCGCGGCCGTACAGCACCCCTCAGGCGCGATCCCGGAGCAGGGAAGCGGCACGGGCCACGACAGCGGCCGGGACTTCCTCTCCCACTACCACCCCACCCTCATGGCCGCCTTCGCCGCGACCCTGACCATCGGGCGGCTCGACGACGGAGCCCGGGCGGGCACGCACCACCGGCCGGGCGGACAAGGAGTGCTGGGATGACCGACACCCGCCTGATCCACAACGTCGGAGCCGGCGCGCTGGAATGGCTGTGGGCCCATCGCGACGGATTCCAGCTGGAACCCGACGTCGACCCGGAGGTCGGCTTCCTGGAGCGCTTCAAACCCATCGGTGAACTCGCCATGATCTGCAAGGTGTTGTTCCGCGAGGGTGTCGCGGGATCGCGCCAGGCGCAGCTGGCCCGGCAACTCCTCGACCACGCCTGGCGCGAGACGCTGGACGGCGGCCGCATGCTGGTGCGGGGGCAGCTCACGGAGCCGCTGTCCCCCATCCCGTTCGAGGTCTACCTGCCCTTCAAGGAACTCGGCTACAGCCAGCCCGACATCGAGCGGGCGGCAGTCCTGAACCACCGGCTGGACAGCTGGGTGGCGTTCGAGGCGACCCCCACCCGGCGGCTCGGTCTGTCCGCGTTCCAGCGCCGGTTCGGTCTCACGCCCAGGCCGCCGGAAGCCGAACTGCGGGACACGACCTGGCTGGCCCGCACCCCCGAACCGTGGACCGTGGAAGGGCACATCGCCTACGACGTCACGCACAACGTCTTCCACCTGACCGACTGGGGGGAGAGGCCGGACGGCCTGCCGCCCGGCACCGCGGACTACCTCGCGACCTGGCTGCCGGTCTGGATCGACGACTGGCTGGACCTGGAACGCTGGGACCTGCTCGGCGAACTCCTGGTGGTCGACGCCTGCCTGCCCCGCCCCACCCTGGACGAACGGGCGTGGGAGGGCTTCGCCGCCGCACAACAGCCCGACGGGGCCATGCCCGCCCTGCGGACGATGCCCGAGGGCACCCCCGACGAGGTGTTCGACATCGTCTACCACCCGACCCTGGTCGCCGCCTACGCCTCCGTCCTGGCCACCTCCCGGTCCCTGTCCCTGCTGGCCCAGGCCTCATGACGACCCGTCGGCACACGCCTTGGCCCGGCGAACCCCTCGACGACGCCGGGGCTCCGGCTCCGCATGCCGGACCGGCGGAGGACGTGCCGCCCCTGTGGGACACGACGCCGGACGAGGGCCCGGCGCCCCCGGGCGGCACACCGAGGGGCCGGACCCCGGGACTGCGTGCCCGGTCGGCGGACGAGTCCCCGCCGCTTCGTGACACGGCGACGGACGAGCCGGCGACCCCCGCAACGGCGCCTGCGACCGCGATCCGCCATGCCACTGCCCGGCGCGCCCCTCGGTCGGCTGTATCCCCGGACGACGGCCCGCTCGCCGAGCGGCTCGCGGACGCCGTCGCCGCATCCGACGCCCCGGACGTAGTCTTCGCCCTCTCCCGGCACGGCCGCCGCACCGTACTGAGCGGCGGTACCGCCCCGGCCCCGCCGCTTCCCCGCGAGGACCTGCGCTACGAGACCGGCTCGGCCGCCAAGACGTTCACCGGCCTGCTGCTGGCCCGGCTGATCCACAGCGGCGAGTTGTCCGGCGGCGAACCGGCCGCCGCCTTGCTGGACAGGGGACGGCCGACGAGTGCGAACCCGGTGACGCTCGCCCACCTGATCACCCACACCTCCGGGCTGCCCGCCCTGCCGCCCGGCTTCTACCTCCGGGGCCTGCCCGCCTGGCACACCAACCCCTACGCCCGCTTCTCCGCGGCCCGGGTCGTCGATGCCTTCCTGCGCCACCGGCCCCGCCACCGCCCCGGCACCCGCTGGCGCTACTCCAACTACGGCGTCGCCGTGCTCGGACACGCACTGGCCGCCGCGACCGGCACACCGTGGGAGGACCTGCTCACCGGCCAGGTCCTGCGCCCGCTCGGCCTGAGGGGCACGACTCTGCGGGCGGACGACTCCGGCTTCGACGCCCCCGGACACGGCAAGGACGGCGGGTCACCCGTGCCCCCCTTCGACGCCGGGGGCTTCCAGGCGGCGGGTGCCGTGCGGGCCACGCCGCACGACCTGCTCACCTTCATCGAGGCTCACCTGGACCCCACCGGAGCACCATCGCAGCTGGCCGCCGCCCTGCGAGCGGTGTGCCGTCCCGTGCTCCGCCGGGGCATCGGGCACCGGCATGTCCACACCATCACCTGGTTCCGTCACCCGACCGACGGCGGTCCCATGTACTTCCACAGCGGTGCGACGCTCGGCCAGCAGGCGTTCCTGGGCTTCCGCCCGGACACCGGCACGGCCCTGGCCGCGCTGTGCACCCGCCGCTTCCGCGCCCACGACCCGTTCCTGGCCGCCGCGTACGCATTGCTGGCGGAGGACGAGTAGCGAGCGCTGTCCGGCGCCGACGGCACGTGCCGTGCCGTCGGCGGACAGTCCTGACCCTGCGTCACACCCGCTGCCAGAGGGCCGGAGTGCGGGCGGGTGCCCACGCGCCCTGGGCCTGGTGGCTCTGCAGGCACCGGTAGCGCACACCGGCGTGGCTCACCGTGACACCGGCCTCATAGACCCGTCCGGCGGCCCACGCCTGCGTGACTTTGTCCTGCGGTGCCGCGGACTGGGCGGCGGCGGTCTTGAGCGTGAGGCCGAAGTCCCTGAGCAGGGGATTGATCGGCTGGTAGAAGGTGGTGCCCCCGCTCCTGCAGTCGCCCGTGCCGCCGGAGGTCACGCCCTGCGCCTGGACGCCCGCGACGAAGGGCCCGCCGGAGTCGCCCGGCTCGGCGCACACCGTCGTCCGGGCCAGCCCGTCCACCCTGCCCTCGGCGTAGCTGACACTGGTGTCGTGCTGCTCGATCTGGCCGCAGTGCCACCCGGTGGTGGAGCCGGAGCGGCAGACGGCGGCCCCGACGAGCGCCTGGACCGAGCCGGTGATCTGCACCTTCTGCTCGCCCTCGACCCGCACGTTCGCGGTGGTGGTCCACTGGTCGTTCACGGCCACCCACGACATGTCCTTGCCGGGGAACGTGGAAGCCTGGATCGTGCCCTGGTCCGCGTTGTTGTAACCGGTCGTCCTGGCGCCGCTCTTGCCGCAGTGGCCCGCCGAGGCGAAGCCCTGCTGCTGGCCCTTGGTGACGGAGAAGCCGACCGAGCAGCGGGCCGAGCCGTCGATGTAGAAGGCGTCGCCGCCCGTGATCTCCGCGAAGAGGCGCGGCCGGTTCGCCGTCACCTTGACGCCCACGCTCTTGCCGTCGAGGCCCGCGGCCTTGACGAATGCGGCGGCCGCGGCCTTGTTCGTGGCCTCCACCGCGACCCGGTTCGCCGGGACGTCGACGTACCACAGGGGCGTGTCACGGGTGCTGACGCGGCGCGCCGCCGCGTCCAGTTTCCGCTTGGCGGCCACGAGATCGCGAAGCGTCCTCTTCACGACGACCGCTTTGGCGCCCTGGGCTTTGATGGTGGCCACATCCGTCGCGTGGGTGGTCGCCACGATCAGCTCCTGCGACGTCGTGCCGCGCAGCCAGGCCCCCGCGAAACGGTTGCCCAGCGCGTTGCGCAACCGTCCCGCCCGGGTGCCCGCCTCCGCCTCGTTGACCAGCCGCCGGGACGCCTGGGCCGGGGTCAGCCCGAGGTCGCGCTGCAGAGCACGCAGTACCGACGCCGGTGCCCGGTCGGCGCCGACGGTCTGGGCGGCCGAGGGCAGAGGTCCCGCAGGGGGCGTCGGCTCGGCCGCCACGGCCGGGGGGATCCCGGTGGCGACGAGCGCGCCGAGCGCGGTCAGGGCCGCCCGGCGGCCGGTCACGGCATGTCTGTGGACCATTCGGTGTGTCTCCTTCGCTCACGGTGGAACTGTCGCAAGGCCATAGGCCTTGCCGGAACGGCCCGGAGTGATGTCCCGGGCCGCCGCGTTTCGCGCTTGGGCGCGGGGAAGGGGAGCCAACTGCAGTACTGCGGACGTCAGGCGGGTCACGCGGACTTCAGGCCGGGCGAACCCACCTCGGTGACGAAGGACGCGGCCGTCGAGACGGCGCCCCCGGGCGTCGTGATGGCCGAGACGGTCCGGAAGTCGGCCTGCGCGTTCTCGCGGCCCAGCGCGACCCGGACGTAGCCGCGCCGGCCGTCGAAGAACTTCATGTGAGGGTTGGCCTTCATGTACGTGTCCCACTCGGTGGGCTTCTGGGCGCCGTTCCCGCCGCTGGCGATGGAGGTGCAGGTGAGCTCCGTGCCCAGCGTCCTGGACGCCGGGTCGTCGAAGTCGTCCTTGATGTCGAAGGCGTACCCGACGTGGACGTCGCCGGTGAGGACCATCCAGTTGTCGACGCCCGCGGCCTTCGCGCCCGCCATGACGCGGTTGCGGGAGGCGCGGTAGCCGTCCCAGGCGTCCATGGAGACCCGGGCCGGCGCGGTCAGGTCGAACCTGCGCTGGGAGAAGCACACCTGCTGGGGCATCACATGCCACAGCGCGGCGGAGTTCCGCCAGCCGTCCAGCAGCCAGCGTTCCTGCGCGGCGCCGGTGAGGGTGCGGGCCGGGTCGTCCGACTCGGGACCCGGCGCGTGCGGTCGGTCGTTGTAGGCCTGGTCGGAGCGGTACTGGCGGGTGTCGAGGATGTCGAACTGGGCGAGCGAGCCCCAGGCCAGCCGGCGGTACAACCGGGCGTCGGGCCCCTGCGGCAGCTGCTCGGCACGCAGTGGCTGGTTCTCCCAGTACGCCCGGTAGGCGGCGGCACGCCGCACCAGGAACTGCTCAGCGGGACCGCCCTTCTCGTCGACGGCGCCCGCGTAGTTGTTCTCGGTCTCGTGGTCGTCCCAGGTGACGACGAACGGGTGCCGGGCGTGCGCGGCCTGCAGGTCCGGGTCGCTCTTGTAGAGCGCGTAGCGCAGCCGGTAGTCCGCAAGCGTGGTGGTCTCGCGGTTGAACACGTCGGGCAGCTTGCGGTCGGTGTAGCGGCGGTCCCCGCCGGCGGAGTCCACCGGGTACTCGTACAGGTAGTCGCCGAGGTGGAAGATTACGTCGACGTCCTCCTGCGCCAGATGACGGTGGGCTGTGTAGTAGCCGTCCTGGTAGGCCTGGCAGGCGACGGCGGCCAGGCGCAGGCTGTCCGTGTCACTGCCCTCGGCCGGTGCCGTCCGGGTGCGGCCGACGGGGCTGATCCAGGTGCCCACCCGGAACCGGTAGTAGTAGTGGCTGTCCGGCATCATGCCCTTGACGTCGACGTGCACGCTGTGGGCGTACTCGGGATGGGCCGTGGCCACCCCCTGGTGCTGGACGATGACGAACCACTCGTCCAGGGCCACTTCCCACTCGACGGCGACCCGTTGCCGGCCCAGGCCGCCGTCCTCCGCGAACGGCTCGGGAGCGAGCCGGGTCCAGATCAGCACCGAGTCGGGCAGCGGGTCCCCGGATGCCACGCCGAGGGTGAACGGGTCGTTCGTGATCCGCGCCGCCTCGAGTTCGGGAGCGGCGGTGGCACCGCGGGCCGGCCGGTTGGTGGAGAAGGCGAGCATCGCGGCCGCCGCGGTGACGGTCAGGAAGCGACGGCGGGCGACGTGCGGTGCCGCGGTGCGCAGTACGGCGTCGTGCGGCGAGAAAGCATGCTCGGACGGTGTTCTTCGACGGCCCGTCAGCGCCATCTGTTGTCCTCTCGTACGGGGCGCGGAGCAAGCATGCTAAGCAGACAAAATGCCTGATAACGGAGCGACTTGCGGGGCGTTCACACCAGAGGCGGTACGAGAGCGGAACGGGACACGAGAACGCCGCCGGCGTCGGCCGGCGGCGGATGGGTGACTCGGCTGTCTAGTGGGCCGCGTGTGCGGCGGCCCCGGTGGTGGCGTGGTCGCGGACCGGCAGATGGTAGACGTGGAAGGCCCGCCCGATGACCGGCTGGGCGACGTTGCGCACCCGCACGCCGCCGCTCGTCATGCCGTGTTCCGTGCCGGCGTGTGCGTGCCCGTGCACCGCGAGGTCGGCACCGGCGGTGTCGATCGCCTCGGCCAGCAGATAGCTGCCCAGGAACGGATAGATCTCCAGCGGCTCGCCCGCCAGCGTGTCCGGGACGGGGGAGAAGTGCGTCAGGGCGATCCGCGCGTCACAGCCCTCCTCGCCCAGCTGCTCCAGGGAGATTCGCAGGCCGTCGGCGCACCGGCGCGAGTACCTGACGAACTCCTTCATGACCGGCTCGCCGAACTCCCCGGCGCAGCGGCCGACGAAGCCGCCGCCGAACCCCTTGGTACCGGCCACGCCGATCCGTGCCCCGCCGCTCGACACGACCGTTCCCTGTCCCTCCAGGACATGGGCGCCGGCGTCCCGGAGGATGGCCGTGACCTCGTCGGGCCGGTCGTCGTGATGGTCGTGGTTGCCCAGCACGGCGACCACCGGTACCCCGAGGTCCTGGATCTCCCGGGCCACCACCCGCGCCTCCTCGGGAGTGCCGTGCCGGGTCAGGTCCCCGGCCAGCAGCAGGAGGTCGGCGCACTCGGGCAGGGTCTCGAAGGCGGGACGGAGCAGGCCCTGATCGTCGGGCCCCAGATGGATGTCTCCGACGGCTGCGATGCGGATCATGCGAGTTCCTCCGCATGGTCGGGGGAGGACGTCTCGGTGACCACGAGGTCGCTGTGCACCGGGACCCCGGCGAGCTCCTCGTGGACGGTGCGCAGAATCTCCTCGCGGCAGGGCGCCGAGGGCACGGTGCCGGTGAGCAGCACCGTCTGGCCGCGGGCCTCCACCCGGACGCCCAGTTCACCGAGCTCACCGGAGGCGAGGCGGTCCTGGAGGTGGGCGATCCGGTAGTCCAGGTTCTGCGCCGGCTCCCCGCCGCCCGTGTGCTGTGGGCCGTGGGTACTCATGGATGTTCCTTCCGATCAGAGGCGATCAGATGACGTTCAGGCGCTCCAGGAGGAAGAAGAAGGCGGCGGGCATGGGCGCGTCCCCGCACTCGCGCCGCACGCGCTCCCAGTCGACCTTCTCGCGCAGGGCACGCGCGATGGGCAGGGCCGCGCCGAAGTCGCAGTGGTGTTCGGAGAACGCGGCGATCAGGCTCCACAGCAGGTCGGTCGGGGCAAGCACGGGCATGCGCACCGAGTCGACCGAGACCTCCTCCGCCCGCTCCAGCATGTCCGCGCCGACCGGCCGGTGCGCCAGCTCGAAGATGATGTCCACCGGCTGGCCGAAGCACGTGGCCTTGATCAGCCAGTCCTCCGGCGGGCTGTACACCGTCAGCCCGGCCTCGCGGAGCGTGGCCGCCACCGCGTCCGCGTCCTCGGGGCGGATGGCGAAGTCGACGTCGTGCTGGAGGTTCTTCTCGCCGCCGTGGGCGTAGGCGGCCACGCTCCCGGCCAGCGCGAACAGATGCCCCTTGCGCTTCAGCACGGCACCGACCTGCTTGGCCGCCTCCAGGATCGCCTGGTTGCGGTCCAGGGGCAGCTCCTGCGGCGGCTCGTCGGCCTGCGGGTCCTGTGGTGGCGCGGGCTCGGGTCCGTCCGGGGCCAGCCGGAAATCGGGGATTCCCGGTCGCCGGACGAGCGTCGCGTCATCACCGTTCTGCGTCATGACCACTCCATTCGCCGAACCGGGCACCCGCCGCCGCGCGGTGCCCGGACCCGTGACGGCCTGCGTGCCTGCACTGAGTACCCGGAGCCGTCACACCGACACGGGAGGTCTCCGACGGGCCCCGAGCCGAGGGCCACTTGCCGCTGACGCCGGCCGCGACGGAGGGCTGGTTGTGGTGGGGAGGGGTGCTGCGAGGGGGGAGGGCTGGCTGCGGCGGGGAGGGGCGCTGTGACGGGGAGGGTTGGCTGCGGCGGGCAGGGCTGGCCGCGACGACCAGGGCTGGGCGACGACCAGGGCTGGCCGCGGCGAGTCGCGTCGGCCGATCCGAGCCGCGATAGCCCGAGCCGGGCCGGGCCGGGTCGAGCTGGGCCGGGTCGGGCTGGGCCGAGCCGGGCTGGGCCGGGCCAAGCTTGGGCCAAGCCGGGCCGGGCCTTGCTGAGCCGGGCTGGCCGCTCCGAGCCGCGTCGGCGGCGCCGGCCGCTACGAGCCGCGCCCACCGCCAGACCGGCGCGCCCAGCCTCCCCGGCTCTGTCAACGCCCGGGCTCTGTCATCGCCCCGGCCTGTTACCGCCCCGGCCTGTCACCGAGGTGGTCCACCACGGCGCCCCCACGGACGTGCCGCACAGTGCACCTCGTACGGCCCCGCGGCTTACGGCCCCCGCGGCCCGGCCGCCACGCCACCTCGCCCGCCTCGTCGGACGCCCCCCATGACATCCGTGCGGCCGCCCTGGTCCACGCCGGCACGCAGGGCCACGACGGCCACCGCGGACGGGGCCGGTGCGGGGAGGACGTCCGCAGACCATGGTCGCCCGCGCCGGCACGCCGGACATCATGCTGCGCGGCGAGCGGGCGACCACATCGACGGAACTGCCGGGCAGCCGGACCCTCCTCCGCGCTGCGGCCCGGGCGGACCACGTCCGGTGGCAGCCCTGGCCCGCCCTGGTGACGCTGGCATGGCACCGACGCCCCCTCCCCGCACGAAGGAGCCCCCGTGAACAGGCTGAACAAGCTGCCGTACGCCCTGCTCACCACCCTGGCCGGGATGGTGCTCGCCGCGCCCGCGCACGCCGCGGCCCGCCCGGCGGACGTCACCGCGAGCCAGTGCATCGCCGGTGGCGGCTCGATCGTCATCTCCGCCGTGGGCGAGGGATGGCAGTCGTACACCAAGCGCTGCATGGGCGGCGTCCACGACGGCGAGACCGTCCTGCGGGGCCTCGGCCGAGCCCTCGGCTGAGACCTCGGCCGAACTCGACAAGCACTCGCTCCAGCAAAGGCGGAATATGGGGCAGAGAGCTGGGAAACCGGTGGAAGCCGCTGGACAACGCGCTTGTGGAGGTCGTCATGAACCAGGACACAACACGTTCGCCCGATCTTCCGCAGCCGTTGCGGGCCGTCGCCTCGGGACTGAGGCATCTGCCGGGTGCGGAGCAGGTGGGCAAGGTGGCCGGAGACGCCCTGGACCGGATCGGCGCGGTGTCGCCGCGCGGGCGCCGGATGGCCGTCTACGCCGGTGCCGGGGTGCTCGGCGTGGCCGGAGTGGTGGAGTGGCCGGTGGCGCTGACCGGCGCGGCCGTCGCCTGGCTGACCCAGCCGAAGCCCGGACAGCGACCCGACGGCGCGTCGGCGAACGGCGGCACGCAGACCGCCGGGGCCCGAGAACGCCGCGCCGGCGTCCAGGTCAGGCCGGACGACGAGGGCACCTCCTCCTACGGCCCCGGCGACAAACTCGCCGCCTCGCACTACCGGCACGACCGGCCGGAACACCACGTTCACGAACAGCCCGCCAAGGTGGGCGACACCGTCACCGCCTCCGCACTGAAGCAGGTCGCCGAAGCCACCGCGCACCACGGCCCGCACGGTGAGGAGCCGGACCCGGAGCAGGCCCACCGGCACGGACACGACAGCCGGCCCACCGGCTGAGTCGGGACAGCAGGAGATGCTCACACGCTTCGACGTCGCCCCGCTCGTCGGGGCCATGGCCGGGGCGGCGGCAGGCGCCGCCCGCAGCACCGCCCAGGGCGTGACGTCCGCCTACGACACCACGCGGCGCGTCCGCAACGTCGCGCGCAACGCCCTGTCCGGCGGACAGCACTGGAAGGCGGGGCAGCGCGTCCACGTCGCCCTGCGGCGGTCCGACGGCGAGATCGGCGGCATCGCCCGCAAGGTCGCCGGGGAACTGCTCGACCACCCGGACGTCATCGCGGCGTACTGGGACGAGGGACTGTCCCGCCTGGTGATCACCGTGGCCGAGGACGCCGTCACCGACCGCGTCAGCGAGCGCGCCACCGCGCTCGCCGCCCGCCTCGGCCTGACCGAGGGCGCCGACCCGGAGGCCGAGGAGGCCACCCACCCCGGCGACCCCGGCGAGGTGCGCCTCACCGCGGCGGCGGTCCTGCTGGACGCCGCAGGCGCCGCCGGCGCGCTGGCCGGCCGGTCCCTGCGCCTGCCGCCCACCTCACGCATCGTCACCGCCACCGTCACACTGCTGCGGGAGAACCCCCGCTTCCGGGCCCTGCTCCGGCAGCGGTTCGGCACCCACGGCATGGAACTCGTCCTCGCAACCGCCAATGCCGCCGCACACGGCGTCGGCCAGACCCCGCTGGCGCTCGTGCTCGACGGTCTGCTGCGCAGCACCCAGCTGACCGAGGCGGTGGCCAGGGCCGCGGCCTTCGAGGCACTCCACGACGACATCTGCCACGAGCAGCGCACCAGCCTGCCCTGCCCCCCGGACACCCGGCCGCCGCTCAAGGTGACGCCCGCCCAGGAGTACGCCTCCCACGCCAGCACCGGCAGCCTCGCCGGCGCCGCCGCCACCCTCCTCGTCACACACTCCGCGAGGGAAGCGGCCGAAGCCGTCCTCGCCGGTTCCCCGAAGGCGGCCCGGTACGGACCGGCCGCCTTCAACGCCACCCTCGGCACCTTCCTCGCCCGGGCCGGGATCCTCGTGCGCAGCGCGGAGCGCCTGCGCCAGCTGGAGATCGCCGACGCCCTCGTCCTGCACGCCGACGCCCTGCGCAGCCGGCGGCAGGACGCCGAACGCGACTCCGACGGGCTGCCCGACGACCCGGTCCATCCCTTCGCGGAGGCCGTCCTCGACGCCGCCCGCCGGGCAGGACTGCACGTCGTGATCGCCGGCGGCTCCGACCTGAGGGACATCACCCGGCTCGCCGACGAGGTCGCCCCGGGCGCCAAGCCGTTCGGCGACGTCGTACGGGCCCTCCAGGACGACGGGCACGTCGTGGTGACCGTCGCCCGCCTGGACGGGTCCGGCGACGGGCACGTGGCGGCCGGACTGCCCGCCGGCGACGTGGCGATCGCCCTCACCGACGACCGCGCGGCCGTCGCCTGGGGCGTCGACGCGCTGGCCCCGGGCGGACTCGCCGACGTCTGGCGGCTGCTGACGGCGATCCCGGCGGCCCGGCGCGTCGGACGCCGCTCGCAGACCCTGGCCCGCGCGGGGGCGGCCCTCTCGGGGCTCCTGGTCGCGCGCGGCGGACAGCCCCCGGGCCGGAGGCTCCTGTGGCCCCTCACCCGGCACGCCCCCGTCAACATCGCCGCCGCGAACGCCCTGCTCGCGGGCTGGCTCGAAGCCACCCGCGTGGCCCGGGCCACCCCGCCTCCGCCCCGGTTGCACATCCCCTGGCACGCCCTGGAACCCCACGAGGCCCGTGACCGGCTGGGACGCCCCGACAGCGACGTCGAGCCCACCGGACTCGCCCTGCTCGCCGACCGCTCGCGGCAACACGCCGCTCGCGTCGGCCGCCACCCGGCCATGACCCCCGTCCGCTGGACCTGGCAGGCCGCCGGCGCCGTACGCCGTGAACTGGACGATCCGCTCACGCCCGTCCTGGCCACGGGCGCCGTCGCCTCGGCGCTGCTCGGCTCGCTCGTCGACGCGCTGCTGGTCGTCGGCGCCATGGACCTCAACGCCGTGACCGGCGGACTCCAGCGGCTGCGCGCCGAACAGGCGCTGGCCCGGCTGGCGGCCCGGCAGCAGCCCAAGGCCCGCAGGCGGGACGGCCGCAGGCGCACCGTCACCGTCGACGCCGCCCGGCTGCGCCCCGGCGACGAGATCACCCTCGGCGCCGGCGACGTCGTGCCCGCCGACGCCCGGCTGCTCGACGTCGACGGTCTCGAGGTCGACGAGTCGGCCCTCACCGGCGAGTCCCTGCCGGTCACCAAGGCCCTCGAGGCCACCCCCGGCCTGCCGGTGGCCCAGCGCACCTGCATGGTGTTCGAGGGCACCACCGTCGTGGCCGGGCGCGCCACCGCCCTCGTCGTCGACACCGGCGACCAGACCGAGGCCGGCCGCGCCGTCACGCTCGCCGCCCGCACCCCGCCGCCCGCAGGCGTCCAGGCCAGGCTCCAGGAACTGACCCGCAAGGCCCTGCCGGTGACCTTCACCGGTGGCGCGGCCGTGACCGGGCTGTCCCTGCTGCGCGGCAGCCCCGTACGACGTGCCGTCAGCGGCGGTGTCGCGGTCGCGGTCGCCGCCGTGCCGGAGGGACTCCCGCTCGTCGCGACGGTCGCGCAGATGGCCGCCGCCCGCCGGCTGTCCCGGCGCGGCGTCCTGGTCCGCACCCCGCGCACCCTGGAGGCGCTCGGCCGGGTCGACACCGTGTGCTTCGACAAGACCGGCACCCTCACCGAGAACAAGCTGCGCCTGGTCCGCGTCGCCACCGCCGACGGCACCGTCCTGCCGGTGGACACCGAACAGGCCCTGCCGCTCCTGCGCCTGGCCGCCCGCGCCTGTCCGCAGGAGGAGACGGGCCAGGGCCGCCGGGTCGCGCACGCCACCGACGAGGCCGTCCTGGACGTCGCCCCGCCCGACGAGGGCTGGACACCGACCGGCGAGCTGCCCTTCGAGACACGGCGGGGCTACGCCGCCGCGGTCGGCCGCGACGGCGACCCGGACTTCGGCGAACTCCTCGTCGTCAAGGGCGCCCCGGAGACGATCCTGCCCGCCTGCCGGGACCTCCCCGACGGCACGACCGACACCGCCCACGAACTGGCGGGACAGGGGCTGCGCGTCCTCGCCGTCGCCCGGCGCCCCTGCCGGGCCGGCGACGCCGACGCCGAACTCGACGCGCCGCTCGCAGACCTGGAGTTCAGCGGGTTCGTCGCCCTCGCCGACGTCCCGCGCGAGACCTCGCACGCGCTGCTGGCGTCACTGCGCCGCTCCGGCATCCTGCCCGTCATGCTCACCGGCGACCACCCGGAGACCGCCCGCGCCATCGCCCTGCAGCTGGGCTGGCCGGAGGAGACCGAGGCGGTGACCGGCGACGAACTCGTCGCCATGGAACGCCGCGAGCGCGTCCGGGTGCTGCGCGGCGCGGGCGTCGTCGCCCGGGTCGCACCCGAGCAGAAGCTGCATGTCGTGGAGGCCCTGCAACAGGCCGGGCGGGTCGTGGCGATGGCCGGCGACGGCGCCAACGACGCCGCCGCCATCCGCGCCGCCGACGTCGGAGTCGGCGTCGAGGCCCGCGGCTCCGCCGCCGCCCGCAACGCCGCCGACCTCGTGCTCACCTCCGGTGACCTGTCCGTCCTGGTGGACGCGGTGGCCGAGGGACGTGCCCTGTGGCGCAGCGTCGCCGACGCGGTGAGCATCCTCATCGGCGGCAACGCCGGCGAGGTCGGCTTCAGCGTCCTCGGCACCCTGCTGGCCGGCGCCTCGCCCCTGTCGACCCGTCAGCTGCTGCTGGTCAACCTGCTCACCGACATGTTCCCGGCCATGGCGGTGGCGGTCACGCCGAGCGACGACCCCTCGACGGCGGAGCACGCCGCGACCGGCCCGATGGGTCTCGACGTCCTCGGCGCGCCGCTGCTGCGCTCCATCCGGCGCCGGGGCGTCACCACCTGCCTCGGCGCGGTCACGGCGTACCTCATCGGCCGCCTCACCCCCGGCACCGAACGACGGTCCACCACCATGGCCCTGTGCGGTGTGGTCGGCGCCCAGCTCGTGCAGACCCTCTCCGGCCGGCGCCACAGCCCCCTGGTGTGGGTCACGGCCCTCGGCTCCGCCGCCGTGCTGGCCGCCCTCGTCCAGACGCCCGGCGTCAGCCACTTCTTCGGCTGCACCCCGCTGGGTCCGGTGGGCTGGGCCGGCGTGGCCCTGGCCATCGCCCTCTCGGCGCTGGCCCCGCGCCTGGAACGCCTCCAGGCGGTCCACACCCTCTACGACGCCGCGGCACGACTCGCCCTGCGCCTCAACGACCTGACCCAGCAGGCCCGGGAACGGCTGCAGAGCGGGACGGCCCGGCCGGCTGCGGCGTAAAAAGACAGAAGGTAGAAAGACAGAAGGCGGCAGAAGGCGGCCGCCACCACGATCAGTGGTGGCGGCCGCCGTTCTCGCTGATCACACCTCGCCGCGCCAGGCCCCGGTCTCCGTCCCACGGGCCTCCATGAACTGCTTGAACCGCCGCAGATCACCGGAGACCTGCCGCTTCACGAACCCGAGCTTGTCGCCCACGGTCTCGGTCACGCCGCTGGGGTCGAACTCCATCTGGAGCATGACCTTGGTCGTGTCGTCCTGGATCCGGTGGAAGGTGACCACACCGGCCTGCCGGGCCTCGCCGTTCACGGTGGTCCAGGCGACGCGCTCGTCGGGGATCTGCTCGGTGATCTCCGCGTCGAACTCCCGCTCCTGGCCGCCGACCTTGGTGACCCAGTGCGTCAGGGTGTCGGTGCGCTGCTCGATGCGCTCCACGCCGTCCATGAACCGGGGGAAGTCCTCGAACTGCGTCCACTGGTTGTACGCGGTGTGCACCGGGACGCGGACCTCGATGGATTCCTCTACCTGTGACAAGGGGGTACCTCTCTTTCTCGTACGGAGAACGACGGACGGGTACCAGTTCTCGCGCGAGGCACTCATGGTCGTCACGACTTGTAAGGTCGGGTGACGTGGCCACCTTGCTGATCGTCCATCACACGCCCTCGCCCAACTGCCAGGCGATGTTCGAAGCCGTCGTCTCCGGGGCGAGCGACCCCGAGATCGAGGGCGTCCGGGTCGTCCGCGTGCCGGCGCTGGCCGCCACCGCCTCCGACGTCCTCGCCGCCGACGGCTACCTCCTCGGCACCCCCGCGAACCTCGGCTACATGTCCGGCGCCCTCAAGCACTTCTTCGACCAGGTCTACTACCCCTGCCTCGACGCGACCCGTGGCCGGCCCTTCGGCTACTGGGTGCACGGCGGGAACGACGTCACCGGAGCCGTGCGGGGCGTCGAGTCGATCACGACGGGCCTCGGCTGGCGCCGCTCCGCCGAGGCCGTGACCGTGACCGGCGAGCCCGGCAAGGACGACATCGAGAGGTGCTGGGAACTGGGCGCCACAGTAGCCGCCGGACTCATGGGCTGAAGGGATCAGGTCCCTTCCATGCGGCGCCGGTCCTGTTCGTCCCACGCACGGGTGTCACGCGGCTGCGTGTACGGCTCCGCCTCGGGCGGATGACCACCGGCGATGGCCCGCTGCCGGACCGCCTCGGCGTCGAACTCCAGGCCCAGCAGGATCGCCAGGTTGGTGATCCACAGCCACACCAGGAAGACGATGACGCCGGCCATCGTGCCGTAGGTCTTGTTGTACGAGGCGAAGTTGGCCACGTAGACCGCGAAGCCGGCCGACGCGATCATCCAGATGAGCAGAGCCAGCAGACTGCCCGGCGTGATCCAGCGGAACCCCTTCACCTTGGCGTTCGGGGTCGCCCAGTACAGGATCGCGATCATGATCGTGACCAGCAGCACCAGGGCGGGCCATTTCGCGATCGACCACACCGTCAGCGCCGTGTCCCCGATCCCGAGCGCGGTTCCCGCCTGCCGGGCCAGCGCCCCCGTGAAGACCACGATCAGCGCGCTGATCACGGCCAGCACCATCAGCACGACCGTCACGGCCACCCGCACGGGCAGCAGCTTCCACACCGGCCGGCCCTCGGGCATGTCGTAGACGGCGTTGGCGGAGCGGATGAACGCCCCCACGTAGCCGGACGCCGACCACACCGCGAGGACCAGACCGACGATCGCCATCAGCGAGCCGATTCCGGCGTTGCCCTGCAACTGCTCGACGGCCCGGGTGATGATGTCGCGCGCCGAGCCGGGGGCGAACTGCTGGACGTTCTCGAGCACCTTGTCGGTGGTCGACTTGCCGGTGATGCCCAGCAGCGACACCAGCACCAGCAGCGCCGGGAACAGCGCCAGCACACCGTAGTACGTGAGCGCGGCCGCCCGGTCGGTCAGCTCGTCGTCCTTGAACTCCCGCAGGCTCCCCTTCAGCACCGCGCCCCACGACTTCCGGGGGAGCTCACTCGGGCTGTCCGGCGCTGCCCGCTCCACCTCGGGCCCCGGCCCGGGCTCCTCGTCCGCCCTCGGAGCGGGCTTCTCTGCGGCCGGACCGGGCTCTTTCCCCGCCGGAGCGGGAGCGCGCGCAGGGGCGGCGTCCTGCGGCGGAGCCTCGGACTCGTGATGTTCTTTTCGTCCCGGAATATGCAGCTTCACCATGGGGGCCGGGTAACCCCGAGCTGGGCAGTTAAGCCGCGCTCGGACCAACGGCGTCGGCCATTCGTGAGTCATTCACCCCCGCAGGGCGAGCCCCCGCCGCGAGCCGCTTCAGGGCGCGGCTGAACCAGGCCGCCGGACCAGGGCGTTGAGGTCCTTGCCGTTGTGGGCGAGCGGTACGCGGAAACCGACCGGCGTGCCCCGGCGCACGAGGCGGTCACCGGCCGGATGCGCGGCCAGGGCGGCGTCGTTCTCCTCCTGCGGCAGCTGCAGCTGCACCCTGCCGTCCTTCGTCACCGAGGCGAAACCCCTGCCCCGCACGGTGAAGGCGACCATGCCGAAGTGCGTCCCCTCTTCCGCCTCCGGGAGGGCGACGCGGCCTTGCGCAACCGGGTCACGGTGGTCATGGCCGGAGTTTCGCACAGCATCGGCCGGTTTCAGGGGCCTTCGGAAGCTCCCCGAATCAGGTTGAGGGAGCGCTCCCAGCACGGGCACGATGCCGCCATGACCAAGCTCCCCGCCATCCGCCCGTACCGCCCCGAGGACCGTCCGGCCCTCGACGACATCTGCGTCCGCACCGCGCACAACGGCCAGGACAGCCGCCCCCACTACACGGACCCGGGCATCTTCCCGGCCACCTTCGCGGCTCCGTACGTCCATCTGGAGCCGGACCTGGCCTTCGTGCTGGACGCCGGGCGGGGGCGGGCGGTCGGCTACATCCTCGGCACGGCCGACACCCCGCGCTTCGCCGAGGCGTTCCGCGCCACCTGGCTGCCGCTGGTCGCCGACCGCTACCCGAAGCCGCCGCGGCCGCCCTGCACGCCGGACGAGGCGATGGCGGGACTGCTGCACGACCCCGAGCGGATGGTGCTGCCCGAACTCGTGGCCTACCCCGCCCACCTGCACATCGACCTGCTGCCCGAGTGGCAGGGGCGCGGCCACGGCCGCCGCCTGATGCGGACGTTCCTGGCGACCCTCCAGGACAAGGGAGTGCCGGCCGTCCACCTCGCCATGGCGACCGCCAACACCCGGGCCAGGGCCTTCTACGACCGCCTGGGCTTCCACGAGCTCGACGTCCCCGAGCCCGGCTCGGCCACTTACCTCGGCCGCACCACGAAGGAACTCGACCGGCCCTGACAGCTGGGCTCACAATGATCCGACTTCAACGGCTGCGGCCGTTGTGCGCGCAGATCCCCAGGGGCGCCGGACTCTGTCGGTAGGGAAGGGCCCTCGACCTCCCCAGGCTTCATGGCCCTTCCCCAGCCGGCTCCGGACGTTTACCCGCCCGCCCTGGTCTCATGCCGCATCGGTTCGGTGTCCGGTCATCGCGGCCGTCACCGCGTCGGCCACCGCGCGCAGCCATGTCGATGACCGGCCGGCTCGCCTGCCCCTCTTGTCCGCCGCGGGAGGCGCCGCGGGAGGCGGCGCGGGAAAGGCCAGGTAGGCCGAAAGCCGTCACAGCCGCCGGCCGGTGACGTCCCCGCCCGGATCGTCGGCCAGCGCGATGGTCGTGGTGATCCGTTTTCCCACGGGTTCGCGGTGGACCGCGAAACTCTGGCCGACCGCCATGACGATCTCCAGCCCGTGCTGGCCGATCCGCATCGGGTCGGGCGCGAGGATGGCCGGCGGCGTCGGGTTGCTGTCCCACACGGTCACCTCCACCGCGCCGCCGTTGACTTCCAGCGTCAGCAGGCACGGGCCGGGTGCGTACTTGCGGGCGTTGGTCACCAGCTCGCTGACCACGAGCTGCACCATGCCCATCGCGCGCCCGGACACCGGCAGCCCGTGCACGGCCTGGACGTCGCTGAGGAAGCTGCGAGCCAGATCGCGGGCCACGGCGATGTCCTCGCTGCTCTCGAACGCCCCCGACACCGATACGACGGTCTCCACCAGAGACTGCTCGCCCTCACCGCCCGCCGTCTGCTCCATGCCGGCCCACCCCCCTGGTACCCAAACGTGCTGCGACCCGTTTACCCCCGAACCTTCGCATCAGGCGTGCGGGGGTGACGTCTCCGGGGGTCCTACCTGTTCCGGCGTCTACAGGCTGAGGCATGTGTCACAGCCGTGCTGCGCCTGTCGCGTCGGCGGGAAAACGAGTTGGCAACCCAAAAGGAGGCTGACGTGGCACGCGATCGGATCGGACTGGCTGAGGTGCTGGCAACGGCGGAGGACGCCGCACCGGTGGGCTCCCTCGATGCCGTGGCGCGCAACCTGCGCGACCGGTTCCGCGCGCGGCACGTGTCGTTCCTGTGCGTCGACGTCGTCGGCCAGCGCCTGCTGCGGGTCAGCGAGGAGGCGGCTACGCGACAGGAGCGCCGCGCCGAACAGGTTCCCTTCGACGACAGCATCTACGACGAGGTCCTGCGCGCCCAGGAACTGGTGCAGGCTCCGGAGGGCGAGCACGGGCAGCGGGTGCTCGCCCCCGTCACCAACCGCGGCGACGCCGTCGGCGTCCTGGAACTGCTCCTTCCCCAGGTCACACAGGACGTGCTGGAGCAAGTGGAAGAGGCCGCGCACGCGCTGGCGTACATCATCGTCACCGACCGCCGGTTCACCGACCTCTACCACTGGGGCAACCGCACCACCTCGGTCAGCCTGGCCGCGGAGATCCAGCGCCAGCTGCTGCCCTCGGCCCCTTCGTGCGAGGCCGCCGAGTTCGCCCTCGCCGGCGCCCTCGTTCCGGCCGCCGACATCGCCGGGGACACCTACGACTACGCCGTCGACCCCGACACCCTGCACCTTTCCATCACCGACGCCATGGGCCACGACGTCGACGCCGCCCTCATGGCCACCCTCCTGGTCAATGCCTCCCGCGGCGCCCGCCGCGCCGGGACCGGCCTCGCCGAACAGGCCCGCCAGACCCACCAGGCCCTCCTCGACCACGGCAGACGGACCTTCGCCACCGGCCAGCTGCTGCGCATCGCCCTGGACGGGACCGGCGCCCAGCTCGTCAACGCGGGCCACCCCTGGCCCCTACGACTGCGCGACGGCACGGTCGACGAACTGCGCCTCGCAGTGAACCTGCCCTTCGGCGTCGCCGAGCACAAGGGCCCCTACAAGGTGCAGAACCTCGACCTGCGCCCCGGTGACCGCCTCGTGCTCTACACCGACGGCATGCAAGAGCGCCAAGCGCAAAAAGTCGACCTCCCCGGCCTCATCCGTGACACCGCCGGCGAGCACCCGCGCGAGGTCGCGCGCAATCTGGCCACCACAGTCACCGACGCCTGTAACGGTCACCCGGAAGACGACGCCACCGTCCTGTGCCTGGACTGGCACGGCCCCCCTTCCGCACCACTGAACGCCGGTCGGTAACGGCGGATCACGCCTTCGGCAGCCGCCACAACTGCGGGAACGCCAGCATGTCGTCGAAGAGGTTGAACGCCGGGTGCTCCAGGGTCACGGTGGCGGCCTCGCCGGTGAAGAGTGCGGAGCACTTCGCAGCCAGTCGCTCCATGGGCGGCACGTCGGATGCCAGCGGCTTGACCAGGCGATAACCGAGGGTCGAGTGGAACTGGTAGGTCTCGAAGTTCGATGCCCGGAGCTCCAGCAGGGCGTTCAGCTCCCGTCGGATCGTCCAGAGCCTGTTGAAGGTGGCATCGTCGGCCGGGGCGAGCTCCATCGTGAAGCCGGCGTCGAAGGGGCCGAACTCCTTGACCTCCATCGTGATCGGGCCCACCGGGGTCAGCGTCGACTTCTGGAGGCGCGCGAGGATCCGCTGGGACACTTCGGAGACGTCCGCGCAGTCAGCGAGCCACGCCGGGAGTTGCTTGTCGATGACGGTGTCCTGCGTCGTCGCATCGAACACCGTCATGTGCATGCTCTGGTGCGGCAGGCAGACGTACTGATCGGCGATGGAGGACCGCTTCATGATCCCCATCGCCTCGGTCTCGGCGTGGAAGAAGGCCGAGTCCTGGGGCACGGGGCAGACAAACGTGTTGCCGCGGAAGCGCTGCGCGTTGCCGTCGAGGTCCCACTTCTTGCCGGGTCCGGCGGCCAGAGGCTCGCGCCGCTTTGGGCTCTGCGAGGCGGCAAACGCCGTGGCCGGGGCGATCGTGAGACCGGCACCAGCGCCGGCAGCGCCGATGAGGACGCCTCGACGGTTGGGGGCAGACATGTGACTCCTGAGGAGTTGGGACCCAGACAGGTGAAAAGTGCCGGAGCGACCTGACGGTCGGATGGACCCAGGGCCACACCCAGGTGTTTTCCCGAAGACCCGCGCAGGTGCGGACGCTGCGGCGTCGAACGCATCGAACGCGCCAGCGGGTGCGGAAGTGGCGCAATCGAACGTTGCCCACCCGCGTCATCGGGCGCAGCCTGTGCTGTGCGGGAGCGCTCCCACGCGCTGCCGCACTCCCCACGAAGACACAGAGAAAGCACGACACCCCCACATCCGAAAGAAGGAGATCATGAATTGTCATGGTCATGATCGTAGAGTTCGCTCCCGCTTGACGCTCGCCCTGAGTGTCCTGGTCGCCGCGCTGCTCAGCCTCATCCCCTGGAGCGGCACCGCCGTCGCCCACGGCTCGGTCGTCGACCCGGCCTCCCGCAACTACGGCTGCTGGCTGCGCTGGGGGAGCGACTTCCAGAATCCCGCGATGGCCCAACAGGACCCGATGTGCTGGCAGGCGTGGCAGGACAACCCCAACGCCATGTGGAACTGGAACGGCCTGTACCGCAACGGCTCGGGCGGCAACTTCCAAGCCGTGGTTCCCGACGGCCAACTGTGCAGCGGCGGACGCACCGAGGGCGGCCGGTACAACTCCCTGGACACGGTGGGCGCCTGGAAGACGACGGACATCGGCGCCAACTTCACGGTGAAGCTGTACGACCAGGCCAGCCACGGCGCCGACTACTTCCAGGTGTACGTCACCCGGCAGGGATTCGACCCCACCACCCAGCCGCTGACCTGGAGCGACCTCCGGCTCGTCGCGCGCACCGGCAAGTACGCGCCCAGCCAGAACTACGAGATCCCCGTGAGCACTTCGGGCCTGAGCGGCCGGCACGTCGTCTACACGATCTGGCAGGCGTCGCACATGGACCAGACCTACTTCCTGTGCAGCGATGTGAACTTCCGCTGACCTGCGGTTCCCCGCCGGCCCATGGGACCGGCGGGGTTCAGGTGTTTCGCGGCTTCATGAGAGTTCTCCGAAAATTTTCGACACGCGTGAACACGCCGGTGCTCCCGTACGTATGGGGCGAGGGGATTTTCATGCCCGGTACGCCACAAGCGCAGGAGAGCACCCTTGGGACGCAACACGCGAAGACGCCCTACCGGCCCACGACGCGCGACCTTCGCCGCATTCGCACTGATCCTCGGCGGAGGCGGCCTGATGGCCGCGAACGTCTACGCCTCCGCGACCGACGGCGGTTCGGGCGGTGACTCCGCCCAGACGCGGTCCGGTACGGGGGTCCGGACCGCGGGCTCGACGATCGACTGCCCGGACGTCGGCAGCAAACTGACGTCGGTCCCGGAGCAGGCCCGGGGGGAGGTCGACAAGGAACTGGCCCTCCTGGACGAGCAGATCGCCAAGGCCTACCAGCGCCTGAGCGAGTCCGCACAGCAGGTGCGGCAGGACTCCGGCTTCGCCGACAGCGCGATCATGAACCCGTTGAAGGACAAGCGGGCCGCGACCCTCGAGCGCATCGCGATCGCCATCGACCGGGTGGGGGACCGCCCCGAAGGGCTCGACGCCCTCGCCGCCTGCACGGTACGGGACTCCGGCAACCAGGCCCCCGCGCAGGGCGAAGACCAGGACGGCAACGGCGACCAACAGCCCGGCCAGGAGCAGGGGCAGGACGGCCAGGAGCAGGGTGACGGCCAAGGCCAGGGCGGTCAGGGCAGCAACGGCGGACAGGCGGGCAACGGCCCCGTCGCCGCCGACTTCGCGTCCATCACCGGCGTCCAGCCCAACGCCGGCACTCCCCGCCAGGGGTCGAAAGCCTCCCGGGGCTCCTTCGTCACCGACTGCGGCGTGAACGAGAACGGCCTGTTCAACTCCGACAACATCATCGCCGCCCCGGGCGTCACCAACGGCGCCCACCACTTCCACGACTACGTCGGAAACCAGGCCAACAACGCCTTCGCCAGCGACCAGGACCTCGCGAACGCCGAGACGAGCTGCGTCGACCCGGGCGACAAGTCCTCCTACTACTGGCCGGTGCTGCGCCTGCAGAACGGCTCCCAGGAGCAGGACGCCAACTCGCCCGGCGGCGGCATCGAGGGCAACGCCGGCGAGATCGTCACGCCGAAGCAGGTCACGCTGACCTTCGTGGGGAACCCGCGTGGCAAGGTCACCGCCATGCCGCGGCTGCTGCGCATCATCACCGGTGACGCCAAGTCGTTCGTCAACGGCCCGGCCAACGCCAACGCCTCCTGGAGCTGCACGGGCTTCGAGGACCGGCAGCTGAAGGACAAGTACCCGCTGTGCCCGCAGGGCAGCGACGTGGTGCGCACCTTCAAGTTCCAGAGCTGCTGGGACGGCCGCAACATCGACAGCGCCAACCACCGCACGCACGTGGCGTTCACGGACGCCGCCGGCAACTGCCCGTCCGGCTTCCGGCCCATCCCGCAGCTGGTCCAGCGCATCGTCTACGACGTCGACGCGCCGAGCCTCGAGGACGGCGGCCGTACGACACCGCTGTTCGCGGTGGACTCCTTCCCGGAGCAACTGCACAAGCCGGTCACGGACCACGGCGACTTCATCAACGTCTTCGACGAGGACTTGATGGGGGAGATGGCCGACTGCATCAACGACGGCCGCAAGTGCGGCGCCGGAGCAGGCGCCGAGCCCGGCGACAAGCCGGGCGAGGAGCCGCAGGAGCAGCCGACGAAGGCCCCCGAAGAGCCGACGAAGAGCCCCGAGGCCCCGCAGGAGCAGCCCACCCGCACTCCGGACGCCCCGCAGGACGGCAACACCGGCGGTAAGCCCGGCGACACGGGCGACGGCGGGAAGGGCGACGGCGGGAAGGGCGAGGCCGCCGAGCCGCCGGCGACGGACAAGCCGGCCCCCGAGCCGGAGCAGCCGCAGCAGCCGGAGCAGGACGGCTCGCCCACGGCCGCGCCGCGCACCGACGAACCGGAGGTGTTCGCGACGCCCACGCCCGAAGGCGGCACCGCGAACGCCGGTGAGCAGGGCGGCTCGAAGGACGACGCCGGCGAGGACACGGACGGCCTCGGCCAGTCCCAGGCCGTCGGAACGGCGACCAGCGCCGCTCCCACCCCGTCGCTCCCGTCCCGGACCGAGCCGCAGGCGGTCGGCAGCGGCGGCCTCGCCGACACCGGCGCCCAGCTCTGGCCGGCTGCGGCGGGCGCCGTCCTGGTCATCGCGGGCTTCGTCGTCCTCCGCCGCGTCCGGCGAGGCTGACGGACAGCACCGGCACGACCGGCGAACGGCGGCGGGATCCGGCCCGGATCCCGCCGCCGTTGCTCGTTCCCGGTCATCCGCCACCCTTCGACGGCCGCCGAACCGACCACCCTCTAGCGTGATCCCATGAACCTCACCAGGAACGCCGGACTCGGCGATGCCGGCGGAGCGGCACTGTGACCCCGGGCGAGATGGCGGCCGTGTTCGCCGCCGGTACGGGCGCGGGCGCCGTCAACGCCGTCGTCGGCTCGGGAACGCTGATCACCTTCCCGGTCCTGCTCGCCACCGGCCTGCCCCCGGTCACCGCCACGGTGTCCAACGGGCTCGGCCTGGTCCCCGGCTCCATCAGCGCGGCCGTCGGCTACCGCGAGGAACTCCGCGGGCAGCGACGCCGGGTCCTGCTGCTCGGCATCGGTGCCGTACTGGGCGGCCTCGCGGGCGCCGTCCTGCTGCTGACCCTGCCCGCATCCGCCTTCGAGCGGATCGTGCCGGTCCTCGTGAGCCTCGCCCTCGTCCTGGTCGCCTGCCAGCCGCTGATCTCCAAGTGGGTGCGCCGCCGTCGCCCGGCAGGCGGTCCCGTCCGTCGGGACGGCGGCCCGCTGCTGTTCACCGGCCTGACGCTCGCCAGCGTCTACGGCGGCTACTTCTCCGCCGCGCAGGGCATCATCTACGTCTCCCTGATGGGCATGCTGCTCGACGACACGCTCCAGCGGCTCAACGCCGTCAAGAACGTGCTGGCCGCCGTCGTCAACACCGTCGCCGCTGTGCTCTTCCTCTTCTTCGCGGAGTTCGACTGGACGGCCGTCCTGCTCATCGCCGTGGGCTCCGCACTGGGCGGTCTGATCGGGGCCCGGACGGGCCGCCGCTTCAGCCCCGCCGTCCTGCGCACCCTGATCGTGTCGGTCGGCACCGTCGCCCTCGTCCACCTGGTGCTGCACTGAGCCCCGCCTGCTACGTCCGTCCCCCCTCGGCGTCGATGTGCGGCAGCACCCGCTCCAGCCACCGCGGAGCCCACCAGGCGTGCCGCCCCAGCAGCGTCATCACGGCCGGCACCATGAGCAGGCGTACGACGGTGGCGTCGATGAGCACGCTGACGGCCAGCCCCAGCCCGAGCATCTTGACCACGATGCTGTCGCTGATGATGAACGCCGCGAACACGCTCACCATGATCAGTGCGGCGCACGTGATGACCCGGGCCGTGATCTCCAGGGCGTGCGCGACCGAGGCCTTGGCGTCCCCGGTGCGCAGCCACGCCTCGTGGACCCGGGACAGCAGAAAGATCTCGTAGTCCATGCTGAGGCCGAAGATGATGGCGAACATCATCATCGGCACGTAACTCTCGATGGGCACCGTGCCGTTGACGCCGAGGGCGGGGCCGCCCCAGCCCCACTGGAACACCGCGACGACCACGCCGTACGAGGCGGTGATCGACAGGACGTTGAGGACGGCGGCCTTCACGGCGACGAGCAGCCCCCGGAACACGGCCAGGATGATCAGGAACGCCACGGCCACCACGACGGCGATGATCACCGGCAGCCGGGAGGCGACGATGTCGCGGAAGTCGACCTGCGCCGCCGTCGTGCCGGTGACATAACCCTTGGCGTCCGTGCCCTGGACGGCGTCCGGCAGTGTGTCGTCGACCAGACGGTTGGTCAGGTCCGTGGTCGTTGCGCTCTGCGGGGACCCGGTCGAGTAGACCGTGCCGATCAGGACGTCCCCGTCCTGGGTGGTCGTCAGAGGGGTGACGACGGCGGCGTCTTCGGCCGAGTCGAGCGTCTGCTGGGCCTTCGAGGCCAGTGCGGAGTGCTGCGAGTCCGGTACGTCCGTCTGGTCGATGACCACGGTCAGTGGACCGTTGGAGCCGGGCCCGAACGCGTCGGTCATCAGGTCGTACGCCCGCCGGTCGGTGAAGGACGTCGGGTCCGCACCGTCACCGATGTGGCCGAGGCGGATGGACAGCACCGGGATCGCCAGGACGACGATCACGGCGACACCCGCCGCCAGGAACCACAGCGGCCTGCGCTCCACCCGCTGCGCGTAGCGGTGCCAGGTGCCCTGCGGTGTGTCACCCGCCCCGGCGTCGGTCTCGGCGACGGGGCGGCGCACCCGGTAGCGGTCGATGTGCCGGCCGAGGAGCCCGAGCAGGGCCGGGACCAGGGTGAGCGCGCCGGCGACGGCCGACACGACCGTGACGGCGGCGGCGAACCCGAGCTTGGCGATGAAGGAGACCCCGGACGCGGACAGGCCCGCCAGCGCGATGATCACCGTGCAGCCGGAGACGAGGACGGCGCGGCCGCTGGTGGCGGCGGCCTGCCCGGCGGCCCGCACCGGGTCCGTTCCGTCGAGGAGGTTCTGCCGGTGACGGGTGATCAGGAACAGGGCGTAGTCGATCCCGACACCGAGGCCGATCATCGTGGCCAGGGTCGGTGAGACGGTCGCGAAGGTGAAAGCGGCGGCCAGCAGCCCGAGGATCGCGAGACCGGCGACGACGCTGATCAGCGCGGTCAGCAGCGGGACGCCGGCGGCGATCACGCTCCCGAAACCGACCAGCAGCACGACGACGGCCACGCCGAACCCGATCAGCTCGCTCACCCGGTCGTCGGCGGCAGGCCGGGCGAGTTCGCCGAGCGGCCCGCCGTACTCCACCTCCGCTCCGGCCGAACGCAGCGGCTGTACTGCGTCGTCGACCCCGTTCAGATAATCGTCGCCGAGGGTCGACGGCTGCACGTCGAAGCGGACGGTGATGTAGGCCGTCTTCCCGTCGTCCGACAACGGCCCCACGTTCTGCTGCGACTGACCGGACGACGAGCCCGAGGCGGAGAGCGGGTTCTGGGCCGACAGGACGTGCGGCAGCTTCTCCAGGTCGGTGACCGTGGTGGACATCTGGGAACCCAGAGAGCTCAGGGACTGCCCGTCGTCGTGCAGCACGATCTGGCTGCTGTAGCCGCCGGCCTGCGGATCGTGCTTCTCGAGCACGTCCAGACCCTTCTGCGACTGCGCCTGGGGCAGGGTGAAGTTGTCGGAGTACGTGCCCCCGACCGAGCGGCTGACGATCTGAAGTGCCACGAGTGCCACGAGCCAGGCGATGACGACGACCACGAAGTGGCGCGCGCACCACTCGCCCAGCCTCCGCAGCAGCCCCGCACGCGCGGCCTTCTCGTCCTCTTCACCGGTGCGGGTGTGCGGCATGGACGCGGACTCCTGCTGTGGGACGACGTTCGACGCCGTCCATTAGATGCGCGAGGGATCACTCGGGCAGGCCGGACACGGCGTCGCCACGCCCCTCGGGACGGCCGTTCCCCCGGAAGATGGCCGCCGGGGGAGTGCGACCGCCCGCCAGGATCGCCGACGGCCTGCCGCTGCGCGGCCGCGTCAGCGCCCCGGACCCCAGGGCGACACCGAGGCCGACCAGCGCGCTGCCGGCCGCCTGCGCCAGACCGTAGGAGCCGGTGCCGACGAGCGGTGCGGTGCAGGCCGCCGCGACCGGGATGAGGCCGGAGAACAGGGTGGCGCGTTCCGCTCCGATCCGCTGCATGCCCATGTACCAGCACACGAAGCCGACCACGGTGACCACCACCGCCTGCCACAGCAGCGCGGAGGTCTCGACGGCGTCCGGACGCCGCAGCCACCCGCCGCCGTCGGCGAGCAGCCCGGCCGCCGCCGACTCCAGCGCGGCGACCGCGCACACCGTGGCGGACAGCAGCCGGGGGCCGAGAGGCCGCAGTACGGGTACGGCGAGCACGGCGAACCCGACCTCCCCCGCCAGGGCGCACACGGAGAAGGCGATGCCCGCGGCGTCGGTGCGCCCCCAGCCCTGGACGGCGCAGGCGCCGACGGCCACGAGCAACGCCCCGTACAACACGGCCCGTTGCGGCCGGCGCCCGTCCAGGAGGGGCACGAGCACCGCGACCACCACCGGCGCACAGCCCACGAACACGCCCGGAACCGCCGGTTCCGCCGTGCGCTCGGCGGCGATGACGGCCAGGTTGAAACCGACCATGCCGACCGCGGCCAACAGGGCGAGCCGGACCCACTGACGCAGTGTCAGCGCCCGCAGCCGGGCGGCCGTGCCCTTTCCGGCCAGGGGCGCGAGCAGCAGACAGGCCAGCCCGTACCGCAGGAACTGACCGCCCGCGTACGGGTAGTCGCCCAGGACGCTGTTGGCCGTGAAGGACCCTCCGACGAGGACACAGGCGAGCGCGGCGAGAAGGGCGCCGCGCGTGGTGGTGGCGTTCATACGGGCGACGCTAGGCAGCCGGGCGGCCCGGGAAGGAGTCCACTTCTGTGCCTGCTTGCTGGGCCAATCCCCGCCCGGGCCGCGGTCGTCAGCCGATGTGGTAGCTGTCGCCGTAGACCTTCCAGTCCAGCGGCGGGTCGAGGTCGAGGTTGCGCTCGCGCAGGAAGACACGCTGCGCCGTGTCGACCCTGCTGGTGTCGCTGTGCGCCTCCTCCTGCTTCATGGCCCACACGCGTGCGTCCAGGAAGGCGTCGAGATAGGTCACCTCGTCACCGCCCCACGCCGGTGGGTTCGCCGTGCGCAGCGCCCGCTGGCGGATGCTGCGGAAGCTCAGGGGGTCGTCGCCGTCGCCGTGCATGACGATGGCGTCGTAGTACGCGAACTGGCCCAGCACCCGCAGCCCGTCCGCCTTCCCCTGCCGGACCGCCGGGCCGAAGTACACCCGGTCGCGCTCGTCGTCCTGGGCCCGCCGGAACCCGGCGTCGCGGGCCGCCCTGCGCCAGTCGCCGGGGAAGCCGGGGTCGAGCCCGTCGTGCGAGTCGGAACCGTCGACCCTGCGCAGCGCCGGCAGGTACTTCGCCAGGACGTTGCCGGGTCTGCGGTCGGTGTACAGCTCGACGAGGTCGAGCATGTCGCCGGTGCCGGAGCAGAATCCGATGATGCCGGCGGTGTAGCCGCGGCCGTCGCCGATGTCCTCGATGTACTGGTACTGCGCCTTCCAGTCGAGCGAGGAATTCTCCGCGCTCGACACGAGCTGCATGGCGATCTCCTTCTTCGCCGGGTCGTCGAGCCCGGCCGCACGGACGGACGCCGTGGCGTGCGAGGGCCTCAGGAACGGGGCGGCGGCGAGGGTCGCGCCGAACAGCGCCAGAAGGGTGCGGCGCGCTGCCGGAGTTGACGGGTGTCTCACGGGGCCTCCAAGCAGGGTGGGGGGTTGGAAGAGCTGGCCGTGCAGAACTAATAGGAAGGTTTCCTATCATCGGCGGCATGCAAGGGAAACAGCCGAGCGGAAAGTTCGTAGGGTCGAACAAGCGACCCCGCGGGAACCATGAGCCCGCCTCGTACGTCAACTCTTTGCCCAGGGAGGCCGATCGGTCGGAAGAGACCGCCGGAGAGGGGAATCGCCGTGGACGACGCGACGTCGCAGCGGAGCAGCGAGGCGGAGGCCGCAGCACGCCAGGCCCGGTTCGGGACACTGCCGGAGCCGGTGCGCCTTGAGGACACGGTCGAGGAACGGGCCGCCAGCACGCCCGACCCGGCGCGCACCGCGTACAACCAGGACGAGTGGCTCGTGCGCTACTGCTTGTGAGACAACGCGGACGCTACGAGCGGCTGCGCGCACCCAGGCCGCGCAGCCACCGCACGACGCCGTCGGCGTCCTGGGCCCGGGCGATGTCGAGCGGGGTCCGGTCGTCGTAGCCGCACCAGTCGATGTCGGCGCCGTGCCGGTGGAGGTACTGCGCGGTGGGCAGGTGACCGCCGTGGCAGGCGCCCCAGAAGGCGCTGGTGATCTCGTCGGGAGCAGGCGGCTCGTCGGCCTCGACGTACGCCCGGACCCGGTCCAGCAGTCCGAGCGTGGCGGCGTCCTGGAGCGTGGTGCGGGCACCGTGCTCGACCAGCCGGTGCGCGGCACGCCACTGGCCGAAGGCCCGGGCGTCGGCGAGCGGTGTGCCGCCGGCGATCACCGCTCCGGGCGCCTCGACGTCGGCCCCGGCGGCGATGAGCGCGTCCAGGACCGGCACGTCGTTGTTGCTGGCCGCCCAGTGGAGCGGTGTCTCCTCGTGCGCACCGCCGAAGCGGGCGTTGGGATCGGCCCCGGCGGTGACCAGGGCGGCGATCACCTCGGGGCCATGCGGGTAGTGACCGGGCCAGTCGGTCGCGATGTGCAGCAGACTGCGCGTGCCCTTGCCGTCCTCCCCGTGCTCGGTGATACGGAAGGTGGCCAGACCGGGATGCTCGGCGAGCAGGTGCCTGAGCCCGGGCAGATCGCCGCCCCGGATCGCTTCGGTGACGGCGACGGCCAGCGGTTCCTGCGATGTCAGCGTCTGCAAGGCCGGCCTCCCGGTCGCCGTCGAGGGCCTCCGATTCTGCCAGCACGGGACCCCGCCCGGCCACGCCCTTCACCACCGCCCGGCCATGCTTTCCGGCACCCGTCCGGCCCCGCCCTGCGGCACCACGCGTCCTTCCGCGGCCCGGCCCGATGACGTGCCCCCACGCCCCGCGGGGCGTAGCGTCCGGGTAAGACCGGGAGGGCACCATGCCCGGGAGCGACGAGCCGCCCGGGGGCGCCGGATCGCTGGACGACGCCCTGGGGGTGGCCCTGGCCGACATCGTGCGCGGTACCGGCGCCTCGATCGGCGGCCTCTACCTGATCGAGGAGGCGGAGCCGCTGCTGCGCCTGGTGGCGCTGTGCGGTCTGCCGGTGTCGTTCAGCGTCACGTGGCAGCGCCTGCCGCTGACGGCACCCGTCCCGGTCGTCGACGCGATCCGCGACGACACCCTGGTCTGCATCGGCAGCCAGGACGAGATGGCCCGCCGCTACCCGCGGGCCGCCGCCGTCCTGCCCTACCCGTTCGCCCTCGCCGCGGTCCCGCTGAGCGGTGTACGGCGCCGCTGGGGCGGCATCGTGCTGATGCGGCCCGCCGTGCGTCCACGCGGGGTCACGCCCCGCGAACGAGGCGACATCACCGCCGGCGCCCGCCGCATGGCCCGCCTCCTGGACGAGGCCTCCCGGCCGCCCACCCTGCCGGACCAGCCGCGCGTCGTCCCCATCGAGGCAGCGCACCACCCCGTGCAGACCGGCCTGGCCGCCGCCGACTACCTCGAACGCCTCCCGGAGGGTGCCCTCAACCTCGATCTGGAGGGCCGCATCACCTTCGCCTCCGCCACCGCCGCCCGCCTGCTCGGCCGCCGCGCCGACCGGCTGCTGGGCACCCGGCCCTGGCAGTCCCTGTCCTGGCTGGACGACCCCGTCCACGAGGACCAGTACCGCACTGCGGTCGTCAGCCGCGCCCCCGTGTCCTTCACCGCCCTCCGCCCGCCGGACCGGTGGCTGACCTTCGAGCTCTACCCCGGCACCAGCGGCATCAGCGTCCGCGTCGGCGCGAGGGGAGAACGGCCCGAGGCCCCTCCACAGCCCGCCGCCGCACGGCCCGCTGCTGCCGCACCGACCGGACGTCTCTACCAACTCGTGCACCTCGCCGCCGCGCTCACCGAGATTGTGACCGTGCGCGACCTCGTGTCGCTGATCGCCCACCAGATCCTGCCCGCCTTCGGCGCCCAGGGCCTCGTGCTGTCCGCCGCCGAGGCCGGCCGTCTGAAGATCACCGGCTACCACGGCTACCCGGCCGACGTCATCGAACGCCTCGACGCCCTGTCACTGGACACCGAACTCACCCCCGCCGGTCAGGTCCTCGCCAGCGGCGCCCCCGCCTTCTTCGCCGACCCGGCCGAGATGGCCGGCGCCTACCCCAGAGCGCCCCGGATCAGCGGCAAACAGGCCTGGGCGTTCCTCCCGCTGGTCATCTCAGGCCGGCCGGTGGGCTGCTGCATCCTGTCCTACGACCACCCGCACACCTTCACCGCGGACGAACGCGCCGTTCTCACCTCGCTGTCCGGCCTGATCGCCCAGGCCCTCGACCGCGCCCGCCTCTACGACGCCCAGCAGCGACTCGTCCACGAACTCCAACGCGCCCTGCTGCCCCGGGCCCTGCCGCACCTGCCCGGCCTCGACGTCGCCGCCCGCTATCTGCCCGCCGGCCACGGCATCGAGGTCGGCGGCGACTTCTTCGACGTCCTGCGCCTGGGCGACACGACCGCGGCCGCCGTCATCGGCGACGTCGAAGGCCACAGCATCGCCGCCGCCGCCCTCATGGGCCAGGTCCGCACCGCCATCCACGCCCACGCCACCGCCGGCGCCGCACCCGGCCAGGTCCTCGCCCGCACCAACCGGCTGCTGGCCGACCTCGACTCCGAACTGCTCGTCTCCTGCCTCTACGCCCACCTCGACCTGGCACACCACCGGGCGGCCTTCGCCAGCGCGGGCCACGTGCCCCCGCTGCTGCGCCCCGTCCGTGCCACCGCAGGCGTCCTCGACGTCGAACCGGGCCCGCTGCTGGGCATCGACACCGGCGCCGCCTACCCGGTCACCACCGCGCCCCTGCCGCCCGGCACCACCCTCGCCCTGTACACCGACGGCCTGGTCGAGCTCCCTGGCACCGACACGACCCGGACCACCTCCGACCTGGCCGGGCACCTGAACGCCCGCGACGGCCACGACCTGGAACGGCTCATCGACAGGCTCGTCCACCACACGACCCCCACCGGACAGCACGCCGACGACATCACGGTGCTCCTGCTGCGCACCGCCCACCCCGACGGCGGCCCGGCGTGAGGTGCCGTACCGCTCCGGTCAGGACTGGCCGGGGGCGTCGACGCGGACGTGCCGGGCGACGTCGCGCAGCTTGATGTTGTGGTGCTGGGAGATGCGCCGCAGCACGTCGAATGCCTCGTCCTCGCTCATCCGGTGGCGCTCCATGAGGATTCCCATGGCCTCTCCGATGGCGTGCCGGGTCTCCAGGGCGTGCTCGAGCTGGTCGACGGTGCGGGCGGTGGCCAGCGCGACGGCGGCATGGGAAGCGAGCAGCCAGCCCGCGGCCTCGATGTCCTGGCCGAAGGCCCCCGGCCGGCGCGAGTACAGGTTGAGCGCGCCGAACTCCTCCTCGCCGGTGTAGAGCAGCACACCGGTCATGCTGCCGATTCCGAGGTCGCGGGCCGCCTGGCAGAACCGCGGCCAAGACGGCTGCGGCTTCGTCATGTCGGCGATGCGGAACAGCCGCTCGCCGTCCACGCGCCGGGCCGCGTCGAAGCACGGTCCCTCGCCCAGCTCGCCCTGCAGCCGGTCGGACTCCTCGACCATGTCGCCGCACACGGAGAGCGTCACGGCCTTGCCCTTGGACACCGCCAGGATCCCGGCCGCGTCACAGCCTTCGACCAGCTTCACGGCGGCTGCCGAGATCTCGTCCAGCGTCGCCTGCACCGAATCCTGGGCCACCAGGTTCCGGGCGAGCATCGCCATCTCCTCGGCGTACTGCTGCCACTCCACCGCCACCACCGCCTCGCTCACCCGTCCAGCCCACCGTACCCCGCGCCCCGCCGCCCACACCGGTCGCGTGCGTCGGCGGCCCGGTCGCTCAGCGATACGCCGTCAGCAGCAGCGCCACGTCGTCGCGCCGCTCCCGGGCGCGGCGGGCCGTGCGCACCAGCCGGTCGGCGAGCTGCTCCACCGAGTCCGCCGGGGTGTCGGCGAGGCAGCGGCGGACCTCCTCGATGCCCGTCTCGATGTCGCTGCCGGGCTGCTCCACGAGCCCGTCGGTGTACAGGGCGAGGACACTGCCGGGAGCCAGCGTGAGCTCCGTGACGGGATAGACCGCGTCGAGCTGCACGCCCAGCATGACGCCGCCCACGAGATCCAGCATCTCCGCGTGCCCGTCGGGATGGCGCAGCAGCGGCGGAGGATGCCCGGCCCGCACGGCGAACGCACGCCCCGTACGCGGGTCCAGCTCGATGTAGCAGCAGGTGGCGCAGACGTCCGCATCCAGCTCGGCCAGGTGCCGGTTGGTGTGCGTGATGACCTCCTGCGGCGGCCGCTCGCTCGCGGCGAAGGCGTGCACCGCACTGCGCAACTGGCCCATCACCGCGGCGGCGCCGACACTGTGGCCCTCGACGTCCCCGATGACCAGGGCCACTCCGCGCCCCGTGGTGATCACGTCGTACCAGTCGCCGCCGATGGCCATGCCCTGGGTGCCGGGCAGATAGCGGCCGGTGGTGCGCAGCCCCTCGACGGCGGGCAGCCGGTGCGGCAGCAGCCCCTCCTGAAGACCGCGGGCGACGGCGGACTCGGCGTCGTAGAGCCGCGCCCGCTCCAGCGCCTGCGCGGCCAGCCCGCTCAGCGCGGTGAGCGCGGAACGCTCGTCCGGGGTGAACCGGCGCGGGGTGTCCCAGCCGAGGATGCACGAGCCGACGGGGTGCCCGGAGGCGATCAGCGGCAGGAACGACCAGGCGCTCATCCGGTCCAGGGTGATGCCCGGGTAGGCGCCGGAGAGGTCCTCGGGCGACTCGAAGAAGAGCGGCAGCCGTGTGGTCAGCGCGTGCACGCCGGGCAGCTGCGTGTCGAGGGTGACACCCTCGAACGGGGCGAGGAAGCCCTCCGGGTAGCCCGACTCCCACAGCAGGTACATCCGGCCCTCGCGGACCGTGTACAGGGCGAGCTCCCGGACACCGAAAGCGGGCAGCAGCTGTTCGGACACGGCCCGGCACACGTCCTCGACGGTGACCGCCTGGGTGAGCACGCTCGCCATCTGCACCACGTGGTACAGCGCCCCGGCCCGCGCCGCGGCCACCGGCCCGGGCGGCGGCGCCACGGCCCCCGGCACCGGACCGGCGGCGGACCCTGCCTCGCGCGCCGCCTCGGCCTCCGTGGGCGGCCCGGCCGGCCGGATCCGGCCCGTCAGCCCGTGCACATCCGGGTACAGCACGAAGCTCAGCCAGTTCCCGGCGGGATGCCGCACGAGGAACGACACCTGTTCCTGCGACAGCATCGCCGCCCGGTAGCGGTCCTCGTACGCCGGATCCCGGAGCCAGGTGATCACCTCCCACGGATAGCGGCCCAGGAGCGCCTCCCGGCCGCCGCCCAGCAGTTCCTCGCAGCGGTGGTTGGCGTACGTCACGCGGCCGTCCTGGTCCAGGGAGAAGACACCGTCGGGCAGCCGCTCCGCGGCCTCGGCCGCTCTGAGCCCGCTGACCGCGTCGACGAGGGCCCCCACCAGGATCCGGCCGGAACCGGCGCCGCCGCGCACGAGATGCCCCCACAGCTCGACGGGCCGGTAGCCGGCCTCCGCCTCGCCCGCGGTGTCGTCCCGCACCCGGAAGTGCCGGGACCTGACCCGGCCGAGCGTGAGCGCGTCGTGCCGGCACGCGCGCAGTTCGTGCAGGTCGTCGGGGCTGACCCGGGCCACGATCTCCGCCATCGTGCCGCCGAAGTCCGCCCGGCCGATGCCGAGGAGGGCGAGCGCCTCGTCGTCCGCCGTGCACCGGTCGCTGTCCAGGTCCCAGTCGATGATCCCGACCCGGACGGGATGGACGGCGGGCGTGGGCAGCCGCACGCCCACCGGTTCGCCGTCGTACTCGACCCGGTCCGCGGCCGATTCCGCGCCCGGCCGGCCGGCGGCGAGGCGGGTCAGTCGCTCCTCCATGGCCTGCCCGGCCGGGCGCAGCGCCGGTTCCACGGCCTCCGCCTCGATCGGCGACCGGGCGGCCGAGCGCAGGACGACCAGGACACCCACGGTCTCGCCGCCGGCCCGGACGGGCCGGTAGGCCGAGCCGAAGGAGTACGGCAGCCCGGCGGTGAAGTGCGGGAAGCGCACCATGGTGGCGCGCTCGTCCGGCAGCCACAGCGTCTCGTCGCGCCGGTAGGCCTCCGCCATGGGCAGCGCACCGCCCACCGGCACCCGCCACCAGGTCTTCAGCAGCGACCGGGGCACCCCGGTCACCATCGCGAGCACGAGCGAGCGCCGGTCGCGGGAGCGCAGGTAGACCAGTCCGCCGTAGCCCCCGAGGTCCCCTACGGCCTCGATCAGCGGAGCGGTCAGGGCATCCTCGATCCAGCCGGTGTCCCCGGTCCGGGCCCGGCCGTCACCACCGCTCCGGCCGTCGGGGGACCGCGGCCCGTCCGGTACGGCGGTTGACTCATCCATCTCGCGTCCTCCCGGTACGGACGCACCGGACGCCATCGCTCCCCACCAGGATGTGCCATGGTCGGCGGTCCGGCGCGGTGGGTGCAACCTTTCGGCCCGTCCGGACGTCTCACCCCATACCAGCAACACATGAGCCTCGGGGGCGGTAATGGTACGAATCAGAACAGCATGCGCGACTCTCGCGCTCGTGGGCGCCACGGTGGCCGTGGCAGCCGTCCCGGCCGGTGCCGCACCGGTCGCCGCCCGGGCCGCCACCCAGGCCACGGCCTGCCCGACCGGCTGGGGCAGCCTCCCCAAGACCGACACCAGTGGCACGATCGCGCCGGTGAAGGACATCCGGACCGGCCGTCACACCTGCTTCGACCGGATGGTCATCGACGTGCCCGGCGGGGGCACCGACGTCGGCTACTCGGTCCGCTACGTCGACCGGCTCTACCAGGACGGCTCGGGCCGGGAGATACCCGTGGCCGGCGGAGCCGTCCTCGAGGTCCGGGTCGCAGCGCCCGCCTACGACCCGGAGACCGGCGCCGCCACGTATCCCGGCCGGGTCTCGCGCCCGCTGCCGGGTGTGGACCTCACCGGCTACCGGACCTTCCGGGACACCCGGTTCGCCGGCAGCTTCGAGGGGGAGACCCAGATCGGGCTCGGCGTCCGCGCCCGGCTGCCCTTCCGGGTGCTGCAGCTGGACGGCCGCGTCATCGTCGATGTCGCCCACAACTGGACCGGCACGAGCTGACCCCGGCGCGCCCGGTTCCCCGGAGCCGGGCGCCCGGCCGGGCCGGTCTCAGTGACCGCGCAGCCGCCCCACCTCCTCCAGCGCCCGCGCCGCCGCGCCGGCCAGGCGCGGCCGGTTGCGGACGAAGCGACGGGCGGCCCGCGCGGGCTCCCGGCTCACCCAGTGAGCGGCCCCGCCCGGCACCGGCCGTACCACCACCCCCTCGTACACCGGCAGGTCACGGGTCTTGAGCGACTCCTTGTAACGGGCCGGACCGCTCCCCAGGTCGACCGTCCCGACGCCGTCGGCCGCCGCGGCCTGAAGCATCCTCAGCTGGAGCACGAGGCCGGGGGAGTACTTGGCGTAGGCGCGGTCGTACGCCGGGAACCACCAGGACAGCACCGTGCGCGAGCGCAGCCCGAAGTGCGCGGCCACGGGCCGGTCCGCCGCGTACAGCACGGACAGCACTCCACGGCACTCCGGTTCCTCGCTCTCTCCGAGCAGCCCCACCAGCCGGGTGATCCACTCCTGTGCGAACCGGTCGCGCCGGCCGGTCCGCCGGTACTGCGCCGACTTCCACTCCATCAGCGCCCGCAAGGCGCCCGGGTCCTTGGCGTCGTACGCGAACCGCACCTCGCCGACCTGCCGGGCCAGCCTGCGCTCCTTGGCCAGGGTCTGTCTGAGGAAGCCCGGCGACTTCGCGCGCAGTCGCTGCGTGTACCGCTCGAACCCCTCGCCGATGTCGACGACCGGGGACGCGAGTTCCTCGACCGCGTGCGGCACGAACACCCCCTGGCCGGCTTCGAGGTTGTCGAACTCCCAGGACGACAGCGCGCAGGACCGCAGTAACCTGCGGGCGTCGAGCCGGATCCCGGGGCGCAGCACGGCCCCCTGACTGTCGGACACGCCGAGCCCGATGGCCCTGCCCTGCCCCAAAGGTCCCCTCTCGTACGGGAAGAACCCGACCGGGGAACCGTCGTCCTGCAACACCGCCACTCTGGCCGCGGGCCTGACCTGCCCCACCGCCGTGGTGAACGCCGGGTCGAGAAAAGGATTCGCCGGGGCACCGGACTCCGTCCGAATCTCCCGCCACATCTTCTGGTCGGACGGGCTCAGTTCGTCCGGCTTGAGGATCAGAACACGCTTTCCGGGCAACTCCGCCTCCTGTGTCATCGGCATGGGGACACACGAAGGCCTGCACATCACCGCGTACCGGCACCAGGCAGTACTCGGGCCGCACGGTGCAGGCCCTTGTCGGTACTGCCGTCACTCAGCAGCGAAACGTCTGTAGCTCAGCGGCGTTCGGGGCGGTTGCGGCCACCCCTGGACGCCGGCCCGTTCCTACCGCTCGGACGTCCGTACCACCCCGGTCCACCATGGACGCGCCGGTCACCACGGCGCCCGCCCGGGCCGCTCCCGCCGTCCTCGGCGTCCGTGCCGCCGGCTTGCGGACCGACGGCTCCTCCTCGCACGGGCAGGGCTCCCCGGCGCCTTCGGCTCCGGGCCCTTCGGAGTCGGTGCCCGAAGCCGGCCCCGGCTCCATCGCGTCCACCGCCGCCGTGACCGCGGCCTCACCCGTGCGCCCGCCCGGGGCGAGTCCAGGGACGACGAGATGCAGCAACAGCAGGCAGGCCACCAGGCCCACCACAGCTGCCCATCGTCGCCGCACCATCAGACCCCTGACCTGCGTCTCGGCGGGGGAGGACGGAGCGGTCCGGCCCAAGGGGCCTGCGCCGGACCAGACCCCCGACACGGCCGGCTGCGTCTTCCAGTAGGCCGAGCGCATCCCGCCCCGTCAAGCCCTTGTGCGGCTATTCGCCCCACTCGGCCAATTGCTGCCGAATTCCAACGGAAAGCGCTGTCGGAAGTCGCCCGCTGCTCTGCGGCGCCGGTCAGCTGCCGCCCGGCAGGCTCAGGACCTCGCCCGCTTTCGGCGCCCGGATGCCGAGCGGTTCGTCGAAGTCGCTGAAGGAGGTGGTGGTGTGCTGTGCGGCGCTCTTGTAGACCGTTCTGAGCAGGTACGGCTTGCCCTCGGCCGCCACGTAGAAGGTGTAGGTCCCCGCCTTGTCCGCCTTGTCGGTCACCACCAACTTGACGGCCTTGGTGCCCTCGACGCGGGCGGAGCCGCCCTTGCGTGCCGTGCCGAACGAGTCGAAGGGCCGTTCGCAGGAGGCGAGACCGTCGCGGCCGGCGCCGGCCGGGTCCACCGGCGTCTTCACCCACAGCTTCTGCTCGCCGGTGAGGCCCGGATAGTTCTTCCACTTCTGCAAGTAGGCCCGGTTCGGCCGGACGTAGTCCGTCTTGCCGAGCCGGATCTGCTCCAGGGTGCCGCCCCGGGACCAGGTGGTCCTGGATCTGCACCGGCTGTCGAGGTCGGTCTCGAGACGGTTGGTGACCGAACCGCCGCTCGTCGTGCGGTTGGTGATGTCGACGGTGACCGAGTTCAGCTTCCGCATGGTCGCGTTGGCCTCGTCGAGTATGTCGCCGGCGGACTTCTCCTCGCCGGTGCCGCCGGTGCCGCACCCGGTCAGTGCGGCACCCGCCAGCAGGCATGCGAGCGCGGTCGTCGTCACGGTAGCCATGGCCCGCACGGAGCCCCCCTGTTGTTCATGTCGTCCGATGATCGGCAAGGGAGCCTACTGTCTGCCGTGTTCAGGGCGTGCCGTCGACCTCACGGACCAACTCGATCGCCCGGCCGAGGGTGTCGAGCCGGTCCTGAAGGGTCTCCCCGGCCGGGTAGAGACGGACCGTGTCCACCCCGGCGTCCCGCCAGACGCGCAGCCGCCGCCGCACCATCTCCTCCGTGCCGATGAGCGTGGTCGCCAGCACCATCTCGTCGGTGACCAGACCGGCGGCACCGTCCCGGTCACCCGCCTGCCAGCGCTCCCGCACCTCCGCCGCGACCTCGGCCCAGCCCTGCCGGCTGTAGGCCCGGTTGTAGAAGTTGGCCGACGCGGAGCCCATGCCGCCCAGGCTGAAGGCGAGTTCCTTCTTCCGGCCCGCGACCATGGCGCCCAGCGCCTCCTCGTCCGGCACGAACGCGACCTCGGCGCCCTGGCAGACGTCGAAGCCGGTACGGTCGCGGCCGACGGAGGCCAGCCCCTCGTCCAGCGGGGCGAAGTAGGCGTCCGCCGCGCCCTCCGGGACGAAGCTGGTGCCGAGCCAGCCGTCCGCGATCCGGCCGGTCAGCCGCAGCATGGCGGGCGACAGCGCGGCAAGGTAGACGGGCACGGCGTGCTCGGCCCGCATGGACAGGCGCATCGGCACCGCCTCCCCGCCGGGCAGCGGAATCCTGAACTCGGAGCCGGAGTAGGAGATCTTGCCGCCCGCGAGCACCTGCCGCACGATCTCCACCGTCTCGCGCACGCGCACCAGGGGACGGGCGAACGGCACCCCGTGCAGGCCCTCCATCACCTGCGGACCCGACGGGCCGAGACCGAGCAGGAAGCGCCCGCCGGACAGATTGGATAGGGTGATCGCGGTCTGGGCGAGCGCCACCGGTGTGCGCGTCCCGACCTGCATGACGGCGGAGCCCAGCAGCATCCGTTCCGTACGGGCCGCGTAGAAGCCCAGGGCGGACGGGGCGTCGGAGCCCCACGCCTCGGCCACCCAGCAGATGTCGAGCCCCAGCTTCTCGGCCTCGACGACGAAGTCGGCCTGCCGGGACCAGGAGCCGAGGCCCGATGCCTCGACGGTCGTCGCCGTCCGCATCAGGCCTCCGCCCACTGCCGGATGTGCTCCAGTGCGGAGGTCATGCCGCGCTCGAACTCCCGCAACCTCACGAACACGATCTTCTGCTCCTTCTCCGGCATGGCGTCGATCGCGAAGGAGAGCCCGGAGCGCCCGGGCCCCATCCGCATCCACTGCGACAGCTCGGTCCCGCCATTGCCGGGTGCGAGGCCGAACCGCCAGACGGCACTGGGCTCGTCCGGATCCCCGACCGCCCAGGAGAACACCCGGCCGGGCTCGCACGCGACGACCGTGGAAGTCGTCTCCCACTCGCCGAACGCCTCGTGCTTGTTCCGCCCGACGAACCGGGCCCCGACCGCGGGACCCGTGGCCCCGTCGACCCACCGCACCGACTGGAGCTCCTCGCTCATCTCGGGCATCCGCGTCACATCCGACACCAGCGCCCACACCCGCCCCGGCGGGGCGGCGATCCACGTACTCACCTCGACCGTCGGTCCGTCCGCGTACCGCGCGCCCGTCCACTCCATCGCGTGTCGGCCTCCTCGTCGACAGTAACTGTGGCAGGCAGCAGAGTTGCGTAATGAGACTCACCAGGTCAAGGGGGAGTGCGGAACCACTGTCGGCAGCTGCGGCGTGGCTGGGCACCGATGTGCCCCGGTGCGCGGAACAGCGCCCGCGGGGCCCGCGTACGCTACCGATGGCTCCGCCCCGGAAGATCGTCACGTCTGACGTGCCCCACGGCGGGGGAGCCATCAGGGATGGCAGTGGCCATGCCGATCCGTCGGCGGGCACCATGTTTCACGGCCGGGCGCGGTCCGCAAGGCCCGCCCGCGCCTTCGAGTGGAGGAACCACATGGGATCGGCGATGAGCGATCGGTATCACCGCCGGCAGAGATGGGCGGCCAGGTGCGCCCTCGCCGCGGTCGCGCTGGCGGCGCTGCTGCCCCTCGTGTCCGGCGGTCTGAAAGGACTGCTGCTGCTCGCGGTCGGCCTGGCGGGGCTCGCCCTGACCGCAGCGGCGCTCTGGTGGGTCCTGTCCCGCCGGGGACCCGCCCGCACGGGGGCGGCCGCACTGGCCGTCGGCACACCTGTGGCCGTCATCACCCTCTTCGCGGCCGCCAATCTGCTCTGGGTGGTCTTCGCGTCCCTGGTGCTGTGGTGCCTCGCGGTCTGGAGCGGCCGCTATGCCCTGCGCAGCACGGGTCTGCGGCCGGTGCGGGTCAAGGAGTACCGCACGCCACCGCCGAAACGCCCCTTCCTCCTGCTCAATCCCCGCTCCGGCGGCGGCAAGGTCGAGAAGTTCGGCCTCAAGGAGAAGGCCGAGGCGCTGGGTGCCCAGGTCGTCCTCCTCGACGGGGACCAGCACCAGGACGTCACCGCCCTGGCCAGGGCCGCCGTGGCCGACGGGGCCGATCTGCTCGGAGTCGCGGGCGGTGACGGCACGCAGGCTCTGGTCGCCGCCGTCGCGGCGGAACACGGCCTGCCGTTCCTCGTCATCTCGGCCGGCACGCGCAACCACTTCGCCATGGACCTGGGCCTGGACCGCGACGATCCGTCCACCTGCCTCGACGCGCTCACCGACGGCGTCGAACTCCGCGTCGACCTCGGCTTCGCCGACGGCCGCCCCTTCGTCAACAACGCCTCGTTCGGCGTGTACGGGGCCGTCGTCCAGAGCCCGGGCTACCGCGAGGACAAGGTGGGAGCGGCGCTGGACCGGCTGCCCGAGCTGCTCACCCGGCAGAGCGGCCCGCGGCTGACGGCCGGCGCCGACGGCACGACCATCGCCGACCCGCAGGCCGTGCTGGTGAGCAACAACCCGTACCGGATGGACGATCCGTTCGGATTCGGCCGGCGCGAGCGGCTCGACTCCGGGAAGCTGGGCGTGCTCGCCGTCCGCGTCGACAGTGCCGTGGAAGCGGCCGAACTCCTGCTGGCCCCGCGTCCGGAGGGGCTCACGGTGCTCACCGCCCAGCACGTCGTCGTCGAGGCCGACGCCTCGCACCTGGAGGTCGGCCTCGACGGTGAGGCGCTCACCCTGCCGGCCCCCGTCCACTGCCGCATCGCCCGCCGGGCCCTGCGCGTCCGGGTGCCCCGCAACCGCCCGGGGGTCCCTGAGGCGCCGCCGCGCCTGGACTGGCGCCGGCTCCGCAAGCTGGCGGCGGCGGTCGGCCGTACCGCCGCACCCTCGCGCTCCTGGCGCCCCTGAGGGCGGGCCCGGCCGCCGTCCCCAGGGGGAGAGACCCCTAGACCCCGTCGCGGCACAACGCGTTCGCGACCAGCCGCATGCCCGCCAGGTGCTGCCGCAGCACGTCCTCGACGGAGGTGGCCCACCCGGTGGACATCGAGGCGGTGACGGCGACGCGGCCGTCGTCGCTCACCGCGTTCCGGCTCATGTAGCCGATCTCGTCCCCGCCGTGGCCCCAGGACCAGCCGCCGCACGGCAGTCTGTTCTTCATGAGCCCGAGCCCGTACCGCGCGCCCGGGTACGGCACCTGGAACTCGTCGTTCAACGGGACCGTGCGTTTCATCTCCCTGAGCTGCGCGGGCTTCAGGACCTTGCCGCCGAGGAGGTCGCGGAAGAAGCGGTTCAGGTCCGCCGTGGTGCCGATGAGGCCGCCGGATGCGTTGGGGTCCTGGTACAGGGTCACGTCAACGAGCTTCGGCACCGTGGCGAATCGCTGATATCCGCGCGCGTGCGGCTCCCGGACAGTGGGGGAGTCGCCCGGGTAGTACGTGTGCCGCAGCCCGAGCGGCTTCAGCAGCCGGTCCCGTACCTGGTCGTGCCAGGTGCGGCCGGTCGCCTTCTCGATGACCATGCCGAGCAGGATGTAGCCGACGTTCGAGTACCCCCAGCCCTTGCCGGGCCGGAAGTCCGGGCGGTGCCGCATGGCCCGTTCGACCAACTGCTCGGGGGTGAACGGGTGGAAGCGGACCTTGTAGTACTCCTGCGCCGTGTCGATGCCGGGGTAGTCGTCGTGGATGCCGCTGGTGTGCTGGAGCAGCTGGCGGAGGGTGATCTTCCGGCCGTCGTTGCCGTTGCCGCGCACCACGCCCGGCAGCCACTTCTCGACGGGGTCCTCCAGCGCCACCTTCCGTTCGCCGACGAGTTGGAGCACGACGGCGGCCACGAAGGTCTTGGTGTTGCTGGCGATCCGGAAGTGGCCGTCGTCGGGCACGGGGCGCCCCGTACGGAGGTCGGCGGTGCCGCTCGTCACGGTGGCGGGAGCAGACCGGCCGCCGCTCACCCGGGCCTGCACGCCGATGGCGCCGGTGTCGTGGACGGCGTCGGCGTCGCGCTGGAACGGCGTGTCCCCCGTGGCGGCGGAGGCGGAACCGTCGTCCTCGCTCACCCCCGCGACGGCGTGGGTGACGGCCGGCGGCACGGCGACCGCCATGACGAGGGCGGCGGCGATCCCCAGCGTGACGTGGCGGCGGCGCGGCTGGGAAGGTCGTCGGGGCGGGGTGGCTGACACGGGATCCTCCAGAGGTACGGACGCTGTGTGCGGAAAGCACCACCGACGCTAGGAGCGGGGCCCTGGCCGGGCGTCGTCCGCCAGGAGGGGCGAGCGGCGCAACTTTCGTTCCGTGCCCTGCGTCTCCTGGGATCACCGGTCATACGATGCGGGCGGGACCGCGGGGACGAGGACCGCTCGGCGGGCGGGGACCGGGGACGGGAAAGCAGGGACAGGGACAGGGACGGGGTCGGGCATGACGGGGGGTTCATGGCGGCGGTACGGAACGGACCGGTCCGTAGGGTCCTCACGGGCGCCGCGCGGTTCCTCACGGGCGTGGGCCGGTTCCGTGCGTGCCTCCGCCGCCACGCTGCGCCGCAGGTTCGCCGGGCGCCCGGCGGACGCGCTCGTCGCCGTCGTCTTCACCGGCATCGCCGTGCTGCTCCGGCTGAGCCAGCCGTTGCCCGACGGTGCAGGCCCTCGCGCCGCCGTCATGGCACTGCTCGGCGGGGCGTGTCTGCCGCTGCTGTGGCGGCGTTCGCGTCCGGGGCTCGTACTGGTCGCCACGGCGGCCTGCTATCTGGCGGGTGAACTGCTCGACCCCGCCGGTGACAACGCCCAGTCCGCGTTCCTGGCCTGCTACTCGGTGGCCCGGCACACGCCCGCGCCCCGCAGCCTGATCGCTCCCGTCGCGCTCACCACGGCGCTGGTCGCCCCGGAGGCGGCGGGCGGCCGGCTGAACGTGTTCTCCTCGGCCGACACGGCCATTCCCCTCGGCCTTGCCGACTACCTGGTGGCCGCCGCGCTGGCCGCGGCCGTATGGCTGCTGGGCGCGTCACGGCGCCGACTGTACGCGGACGCCGCGCGCCTGCGGGACCTGGCCGAACGGCTCCGCGCCGAGCAGCGGGTCAGCGCCCGGCGCGCGGTGGCCGCCGAACGCGCCCGGATCGCCCGCGATCTGCACGACCTGGTGGCGCACCACGTCAGCGCGATCGCCCTGCAGGCACACGCGGTCACCGTCGTACTGCCGGAGGACACGCGCGCCGCCGGCAAGGGGGTGGCGGCGATCAGCCAGGCGGCGGACACCGCGCTGGACGAGATGCGCGGTCTGGTCCGGCTGCTCGCGGACCCGACGCCGGAGAGCGGCGCCGGGCCGCTCCCGCAGCCGTCCCTGCGCCACCTGGAACGGCTGACCGGGGAGTCCGAGGCGGCGGGCTGCCCGGTGACGCTCACGGTGACCGGGCCGGTCGCGGAGTTGCCGCCCGCCGTGCAGGTCTCGGCGTACCGCGTCGTCCAGGAGGCACTGTCCAACGTGCGCAAACACGCCGGCGCCGTACCCGTACGCGTCGGACTGGCCTGCCGTGACGGCCGGTTGACCGTCACGGTGGAGAACGCCGCGCCGACCCCCAACCGTTGCCCGATGCCCGGCTCCGGGCTCGGGCTCATCGGCATGCGAGAGCGCACCGGGCTGTTCGGCGGCACGCTCCGCGCGGAACCTGCCCCCGACGGCGGCTGGCGGGTCGAGGCCACGTTCCCGCCGCAGGACGGCAACCCGCACGCGCTCGCCGAGGGCGCGTACGCGCCGGAGGAGGGCCGATGACGCCGCCGGTGCGGGTGCTGACCGTGGACGACCAGGAGCTGGTCAGGACGGCGCTGCGGGTGATGCTGCGGCGGCGTACGGACGTGGAGGTGGTGGGCGAGGCGGCGGACGGTGCGCGGGCCGTCGAGGCGGCGTACGAACTGCGCCCGGACGTGGTGCTGATGGACGTACGGATGCCCGGCATGACCGGGGTGGAGGCGACCGCGCGGATCCTGAAGGGCTGGCCGCACGAGGGGCCCCGTCCGCGCGTGCTGGTGCTGACCACGTTCGACCTCGACGAGTACGTGCACGCCGCGCTGCGGGCCGGGGCCAGCGGGTTCCTGCTGAAGAACACCACGCCGGAACTCCTGGCCGAGGCGATCGGCGTGGTCGCGGCGGGCGATGCGATGCTCGCGCCGACGGTCACACGGCGGCTGATCCGGGCGTTCACCGACCTGCCGCCGCCCCTGCTGTCCGGCGTGCGGCCCCGCCCGTCACCGGCCGACGGGTCGCCCGGCGGCCCGGGCGACCCGCTGGCCGCGCTCACCCGGCGCGAACGGGATGTCGCGGAACTGGTCGCCCGCGGGCTGCCGAACGCGCGGATCGCCGGGTCGCTCGGCCTCACGGAAGCCGGCGTGAAGAGCACCGTCAACCGCATCCTGACCAGACTCGGACTGGAGAACCGCGTACAGATCGCGATCCTCGTCCTCGCGGCGGAACCCGATACGGAAGAGGGCGACGGCTAGAGGAGCCTGTGGATCAAGGTCCTGCGGATTCAGGAGGCGCCCTTGGGCCCCGCCTGCTGCACCACCTCGAACGACCAGAGCGTCGAGCCGCTCGCCGCCGGCTTGGGGCGCTCGCCGCCCTCGCCGCCGCCCTGGTGCGCGGCCTTCATCGGCCCTTCCATCCAGGCCTGGAACGACGCCTCGTCACGCCACCGGGTGTAGACGAGGTAGGTGTCGGTGCCCTCCACGGGGCGGAGGAGCTCGAACCACTCGAACCCGTCGGAGCTCTCCACGGTGTGCGCGCGGGAGGCGAACCGCTTCTCCAGCGTCTCCCGCTGCTCGGCGGGCACGGTCAGCACGTTGATCTTGACTACGCTCATGCCCCCATCTTGCCCGATGGCACATCTGCGCAGGCTAAGACCTACGTCGTCGAGTATTTTGAACGCGTTCAAATATGGGCTAGGGTTACTCCCATACGTCGAGGGGGAGTGACATGAAGATCGTGATACCCGGCGGGACCGGGCAGGTCGGTACGGTCCTGAAGCGCGCGTTGAGCGCGGCCGGACACGACGTTGTGGTCCTGAGCCGGCACGCACGGCAGCAGGGCGAAGTGCACTGGGACGGCGCGACCCTGGGGCCGTGGGCGGGGGAGATCGACGGCAGCGACGTCGTGGTCAACCTGGCCGGCCGGAGCGTGAACTGCCGCTACACCCCCGCCAACCTCCGGGAGATGATGGACTCACGGGTCCACTCCGCCCGGGTCGTGGGCGAGGCGATCGCGGCAGCCGCCCGGCCGCCCCGGGTCTGGCTCCAGATGAGCACCGCGACCGTTTACGCCCACCGCTACGACGCGCCCAACGACGAGGCCACCGGTGTGATCGGCGGCACCGAACCCGGCGCCCCCGGCTACTGGGCCTACAGCGTCGACATCGCCAAGGCCTGGGAGCGGGAGCAGGAGACCGCCGCCACTCCGCGCACCCGGAAGGTGGCTCTGCGCGCCGCCATGGTGATGAGCCCGGACCGCGGCGGCGTCTTCGACGTCCTGCTGCGGCTGGTCCGGCTGGGCCTCGGCGGCCCCGTCGCCGGCGGCGCACAGTACGTGTCGTGGATCCACGACCAGGACTTCGTCCGGGCGGTCGAGTTCCTCGTCGCCCGGGACGACCTCACAGGGCCGGTCAATCTCGCCGCTCCCGGGCCCCTGCCGCACCGCGACTTCATGCGCGTGATGCGGACCGCGTGGGGTTACCCGATGGGCCTGCCCGCGACACGCTGGATGGCGGAGGCCGGCGCCTTCGTCCTGCGCTCGGACACCGAACTGCTGCTGAAGAGCCGCCGCGTCGTCCCCGGCCGCCTCCTGGACGCGGGCTTCACGTTCGGACACCCCGACTGGCCGGCGGCCGCGGACGACCTCGTACGGCGGTTCCGCAGCCGTGGCGCGGGGTGAGCCCGGGTCAGCCCTGCTTCCTGCCCTGCTCCAGGGCCTTGCCGGTCATGTCGGTGACCTGCCCGGCCGGGGGCGCGTCCGCCTCCACCTCGGTGCCGAAGTCGGTGAAGTCCATGACCGTGCGCACCGTGACCTTCTGAGGCGAGGACGAGGCGTCGGTGGAGGACCGCTCCGTCGACCCCGGTGCGGCCTTGAGCGTCATGTCGATCTGCTGACGGCGCATGCGGCCCTCTTCGTCCAGCCACACATCCATCGGGAGGGTCGGGCCGACTTGCTGCCGCAGCGCGTCGCCGCCCGGCAGCTTCGCGACGTCGACGGAGACGCGGTAGCGCGTGGTCTCGACGCCGTCGATCGTGGCCGTGCCCTTCTTGGTCACGTCCTTGTCGGTGATCGCCTTCGCGTACGCCGCGGACTGCGCCGGATCGCTCATGGACCGGTCGCCCGCGCCCTGCTGTGCGGAGACCTTCCCCAGGTCGATCTTGATCCAGGGCTTGCCGCCCGGCGCCTGTCCCTTCGGCATCTTCTGGTACAGCACCTGATCGACCACGCGCTGTTCGATCCGCTGCCCCTGCACCGTGAGCGTCATGACGCTGTCGCCGTCGTCCAGGTCCACGGCGCCCTGTCCGTTCGCGGACTCCGAGACACCCTTGGCCGAGGTCTGCACCCGCAGCCTCACCTTGGCGGTGTCCTCCTCGGCCGTCCTGTCGTAGGCCGAGCGCACCGCCTGCGTGCCCTGTTCCTGTGCGTTGCCCTGCGCCGAGGAACTCCCTGCGCCGTCACCCGTGCCGTCGTCGTCGCCGCAGCCGACCAGCGCCGTGCCTGCCAGCACACCGGCGACGCCTAAGGCACAGACCTTCCTGCCGTTCCCTGCCCTGCCCATCGAACCAGCTCCTCTCAGGTGTGGTGCGACCCAAGTGCCCATGCCGGGCATGAACACTCGCGTGTGTTCGAGGAGTTGGTTTCCGGACCGGTCAGCGGCGACCGCGGAGCTTGCCCAGCAGCCGCTGGGCCTTGGCCCGGTTGCGAGGATCGGCGGCGGCTCGCCGTGCCTGCGCGGCGGCCCGCCGCCCCTGCGGGCTCCGGGCGAACTGCTTGATGCGATTCAGGATGCCTGCCATGGTGCACTTCCCTCGTGTTCTGACGTCGTCTTGTCTGCAGTTCGCTTACCCCTCCGACGAGGTGCTCAGCCCTTCGCACGCCCGGACGGTGCGCGGCCGAACGTGTTTGCCGCGGGAGTCAGAGGCAAGTCGGAGTCCATGACTGAAGAGAACAAGCGCACGAATCAGAAGCCGACCACCATACGTGCGACGGAGTCCAAGGCCCGTCGCACGGCGGACAAGGCGACCGCGCCGACGACCCGGGCCGCGAAGCGCGCGACCACGAAGGCCGATGACGCGGCGTCAGCCGTCAAGGCCGGCGCCGAGCGCTCCGCCGAGACGACGACGGCGGCCGTGCAGACCGCGGCCAGGAGTGTCGAGGCGGGCCGCCAGGCGGTCGTCGCGGCCTCCGGCCAGGTCGCTGCCACGGCGAAGACGGCCTGGACGGTGATCGCCCACCGCAAGGCCGTCGCCGCGGGCGTCGGGGCCGGCCTGACCGCCCTGACCGCCGCGTCGTACGCGGTGGGACGCCGCTCGGAACGCCACACCCACGGCCCGCTCACCCGGCTCACCGGCGGGCGGATCTGACCCGAGGCGAGGGCGCCCGGCAGGGCGCCCACCAGGCCGGAAGGCGGCGCGGCGCATCACCGGGCGTCCCGGTGGTACGCGGCGCCGCCTCCTCGTGGTGTGTGGCCCGGTCCGGCGGTTCGCCGCGTGGCCTGGCGCACATCCGGCACTCACAGTGGTGCCCCTCTCGCGCGTCACGGCTGTGACGAGGAAGGATGGGTGCGCAAGCGAAGATCACACCCATGTGGAGGAGCGGGCCCATGCAGCACGAGCGAGCGGGCAGTCCGGCCGGTCCCGAAGATCTCGTCGACGTCGCTCGGCTGGTCACCGCGTACTACGCGCTCCATCCCGACCTGGACGACCCGGGGCAGCGCGTCACGTTCGGGACCTCCGGACATCGCGGAACCTCACTGGCCGGCGCGTTCAACGACGACCACATCGCCGCGACCAGCCAGGCCATCTGCGAGTACCGCGCGGCCCAGGGCACCGACGGCCCGCTGTTCCTGGGGGCCGACACCCACGCCCTGTCGGAGCCCGCGCGGGTCACCGCGCTGGAGGTGTTCGCCGCCAACGAGGTGACGGTGCTGATCGACGAGGCGGACGGCTACACACCGACCCCGGCCGTCTCACACGCCATCCTCACCCACAACCGAGGCCGCACCACGGGTCTCGCCGACGGCGTCGTCGTCACCCCGTCCCACAACCCGCCCGCCGACGGAGGGTTCAAGTACAACCCGCCCAGCGGCGGCCCCGCCGCCTCCCACGCGACCTCCTGGATCCAGGACCGGGCGAACGAGATCATCCGCGGCGGCCTGAAGGACGTACGGCGCATCCCCCACGCCCGGGCGCTCGCCGCGGCCACCACCGGCCGCTACGACTTCCTGGGCACCTACGTCACCGACCTGCCCGGCGTCCTCGACCTGGACGCGATCCGCGCGGCCGGTGTGCGCATCGGGGCGGACCCGCTGGGCGGGGCGTCCGTCGCCTACTGGGGCCGGATCGCCGAACAGCACGGCCTCGACCTCACCGTGGTCAACCCGCACACCGACCCCACCTGGCGTTTCATGACGCTGGACTGGGACGGCAAGATCCGCATGGACTGCTCGTCGCCGTACGCGATGGCCTCCCTCATCGGGCAGCGGGACCGCTTCGACGTCGCCACCGGCAACGACGCCGACGCCGACCGGCACGGCATCGTCACCCCCGACGCGGGCCTGATGAACCCCAACCACTACCTCGCCGTCGCCATCTCCTACCTGTACGCCCACCGCGACCGCTGGCCGGCCGCCGCCGGTGTCGGCAAGACCCTGGTGTCCTCCGCCATGATCGACCGGGTCGCCGCCGACCTGGGCCGCGAACTGGCCGAGGTGCCCGTCGGGTTCAAGTGGTTCGTGGACGGGCTGGTCGACGGCACCATCGGCTTCGGCGGGGAGGAGTCGGCCGGGGCGTCCTTCCTGCGCCGGGACGGCTCCGTGTGGACCACCGACAAGGACGGCATCATCCTGGCCCTGCTCGCCTCCGAGATCACGGCGGTCACCGGGAAGACCCCCTCGGAACACTACGCCGCGCTGACCGCCCGCTTCGGCGAACCGGCGTACGCGCGGATCGACGCCCCGGCGTCCCGCGAGGAGAAGGCCCTGCTCGCCAAGCTCTCCCCGGCCCAGGTCAGCGCGGACACCCTGGCCGGGGACGCGGTCACGGCGGTGCTCACCGAGGCCCCGGGCAACGGCGCACCCATCGGCGGCATCAAGGTGACCACCGACAACGCCTGGTTCGCGGCCCGCCCCTCGGGCACCGAGGACGTCTACAAGATCTATGCCGAGTCGTTCCGCGGCCCCGACCACCTCCGCCAGGTCCAGGAGGAGGCGAAGACCGTGGTGCTGACGGCGCTTTCGGCCTGAGCGACCGCGATACGGGACACTGGAGGAAGATCCGACCCGGGAAGGACCGTCACGTGATCATCTTCGGCACCAAGGGGTATCTGTACCAGCTGGCGATACTGACGCTGGTCTGCGGCCAGTGCGGCAACCCCGCCGCGCACACGCTCAGGAAGCGCGTCACGAAGTTCACGCTGTTCTTCGTGCCGCTGTTCCCGATCTCGACGAAGTACCTCACGCAGTGCACCTTCTGCGGTGCGGAACAGAAGGTGACCAAGGAACAGGCGGAACAGTTGCAGGCCCAGAGCGCGAGCGGCGACGGCGGCCGGACGTACGGGCAGCCGCAGCAGCAGCACCGGTTCTGAGCCCGGCCGGGCTTCCCGGGGCGGGGGAGGTGCTCACCCGGTCGTGAGCACCTCGTCCGCCAGGCCCAGGTGCCGTCGGAAGGCCTCGCGCCCCTGATCCGTCAGCCGCACGACGCGGGAGCCGTCGCCGGGCACGAGCCAGGACGCCTCCAGCGCGCGGTGGAACAGGGCCGCGGCCACAGCGCCCGCCAGGTGCGGGCGCTGTTCCGTCCAGTCCAGGCACGTGCGTACGTGCGGACGGCCCGCAGCCCCCGCCGCCCTGTCCGCGATCCCGACGCCCGACAGCCAGGCCGCGCCGGACGCGGTGAGCGCCGGGCCGGACTCCCAGGACAACAGCCCACGCGCGGTCATGGCATCGGTCATCGCCACGGCGAGGGAGCCGCCGAGATGGTCGTAGCAGACACGGGCGAAGCCGACGGCACGGTGCCGGCGGGCAGCGGTGAGGGAACGGACCGGGACCAGCCGGCGGGGCGCCCTGGCCGCCAGCGCCTCGATCATCTCCGCTATGCCGGGGTCCGCCAGACGCACATGGCGGTGCCGCCCGCGGCGTTCCTGAGCCAGCAGGCCACCGGCCACCAGGCGGTTCAGATGGCTCGTGGCCGTGGACGGCGCGACACCGGCCAGGCGGGCCACCTCGGAGGCCGTCCAGGCCCGGCCGTCGAGCAGGGCGAGACAGATCGCGGCGCGGGAGCGATCGGCCAGCAGCGCCCCCAGTGAGGCGAGATCGGGTTCTTCGGCATGAACGTCGGGGCTGGTCACCGACCGATTGTCCCCGGCCGACACTTCGACGCGCATCGAAACGTCCCGCCCGTAGCGTCCTGGCCCATGACCACCGACACCCACCGAGTGATCCGGCCGAGCGTCCTCTACTTCGGCACGCCCGTCGTGCTGCTGACCACCGAGAACGACGACGGCACATGCAATCTCACCCCGATCTCCTCCGCCTGGGCCCTGGGGCAGCACATCGTCCTGGGCATCGGCAGCGAGAGCCGGACCGTGCGCAACCTCGCCGAGCGCCCGGAGCTCGTGATCAACATCGCCTCGCCCGAGCTGTGGGAGCACGTGGAACGCCTCGCACCGCTCACCGGGGCGAACCCGGTGCCCGAGGCCAAGCGGGCGCTCTACCGCTACGAGCCGGACAAGTTCGCCGCGTCCGGGCTCACCCCGGTCGCCGCCGACCTCGTGAAGCCGCCGCGCGTGGCCGAGTGCGCCCTCCAGCTGGAGGCACGGGCCGCTGCGCTGACGCCCGGCGGAGCGGGCCTCTTCTTCAGCGTCGAGTGCGAGGTCCTGCGCGTCCACGCCGCCGACCGCGTCGTCGTACCCGGCACCCACCACATCGACCCGGCCGTCTGGAGCCCGCTCATCTACAACTTCCGCCACTACCACGGCCTGGCTCCCGAGGTCGGCCACGGCTTCCGTTCGGAGACGGCCAGGGCCACCGTCCCCGCCGTCTGACCGCCCGCACCCCGCCTTTCGGGGACGGCACCGAACCGTGTGGGAACCCGAAGATCCCGGGTACTCGTCCGCCACGGGCCCGGACCTGTGTGTGGGCCGATGGGCCTCCAGCAGTCGATCAGGAAAACGGAGGCATACAGATGAGCACCGTCAAGGAAACCGTGGAAGTCGACGTCCCTGTCCACACCGCCTACAACCAGTGGACCCAGTTCGAGGAGTTCCCGAACTTCATGGAGGGCGTCGAGGAGGTAAGGCAGCTCGACGACCGTCACAACCACTGGACCACCAAGATCGGCGGAGTACGGCGTGAGTTCGACACCGAGATCGTCGACCAGCTGCCCGACGAGCGCGTCACCTGGCGCACGACCAGCGGAGACACCCACCAGAAGGGCACCGTCCGCTTCCAGCGCCTGGACGACACCCACACCAGGGTGGAGCTCGTGATGGACGTCGAGCCCAGCGGAGCGGTGGAAAAGGCCGCGGACATGCTCGGCGCGATCGACCGCCAGATCAAGGGCGACATGCAGCGCTTCAAGCAGTACATCGAGAAGCGCGGCGGAGAGTCCGGCGCCTGGCGCGGACGCATCCAGCCGGGCGGCGGCACCGGTCCCACCCCACTCTGACACCCAGGGCTCCGCTCTCCCGGACCCGGGCACAAAAGGAACCCGGCCTCCACCACAGCACCGGTGGAGGCCGGGTTCCTTTTGTGCCCGGGTCCGTGTCCCCGACGCGGGGAACATGTGGCGTTTCGGTCGTCTCGGTGACATGCACCTGTCCAAATCGGCCTCCCGGTGGCACGCTGCCCTCTGGTTCGCAGTGACACCCCTGCCTGACCGGGTGGATGAGCCCCGCCGCCCGGCCCCCACAGCAGAAGGAGACCGCGTGACAGGCATACCCCGTAGCCTTCGCCCCTCCGGCAGCGGCACCCGCGTTCGCCGTACCGTCCTCGGCGCACTCGCCGGCGTCGCCGCACTGCTGGCGACCGGCGTCACCGCCACACCGGCGAGCGCCGCGCCCGACCCGGGAGCGGTGGCGCCCTCGGCGCGGGAACGCGCCCTCGCTTTCTGGACCCCGCAGCGGATGCGTGAGGCCACCCCGCTCGACGTCCTGTCCGTCGACCGTTCCGACGTGCGGGTCTCGGCACCCCGCAAGGGCAAGGCGACCGTCGTGGCACCCAGCTCGCCCGCCGCCGTCCCCGGCCCCCTGGCCATCCCGAACGGCGGCGGCCCCTGGACCGGGGGCGGCGCGGTGACCAAGACCGCGGGACGGGTGTTCTTCACCTACCAGGGCCGCACCGCCTCCTGCTCCGGCAACGCCGTCACCAGCGCGAACAAGAGCACCGTGATCACGGCGGGCCACTGCGTGAAGCTGGAGGGAGCCTGGCACACCAACTGGGTGTTCGCGCCCGGCTACCACGACGGCCAGACCCCGTACGGCACCTGGACAGCGGCCAAGACCCTCTCCACACCGCAGTGGACCGCCAGTGAGGACATCAACTACGACATCGGCGCGGCCGTGGTCGCCCCGCTGGACGGAAAGAAGCTGACCGACGTCGTCGGCGGCCAGGGCCTGGCCTTCAACACCGGCTACAACAAGGCCATGTACGCCTTCGGTTTCCCGGCCGCGGCCCCCTACGACGGCGAGAAGTTCATCTACTGCAGCGGCACGACCTACCGAGACTTCCTGCTCTCCAGTGACCACGGTCTGACCTGCGACATGACCGGCGGCTCCAGCGGCGGCCCGTGGTTCACCCGGTTCGACGAGGCCACCGGGACCGGGCTGCAGTCCTCGGTGAACAGCTTCAAGTACAACTTCCTGCCCAACGCCATGTACGGCCCGTACTTCGGCGCGGACGCACAGAACCTGTACCAGAGCGCCCAGTCGTCCTGACCCACAGGCCGGCCGGGAGCCGGGCCCTCCTCCGGACGGTGGGGGAGGACCCGGCTCCGGCGCGTAGCCGCGCGGACGACAAACACGTTGCGCTGACCTGACCGACCGGTCCACCGAGAGGTGAGTGACGGTGCGCCGGCGGTTCAGCCGGTCGCCTCGGCGAGCAGCCCCACCTGTTCGAGCCCCGACGCCGCGGGCACGAAGATGAGCTCGTCACAGCCGGCCGCGGCGAACGAGTCGGCGTACGACCTCACCATCTCCGCACTCACCGCGGCACTCGCCGCGATCTGCGCGGCGGCGTCGCCGAGGAAGCCGTAGTAGTGCTGGAGATAGCCGTCCGCGTGCGCCCGGGCGTCCGGGCCGAGCGCGAAGTACGCCAGCGCCAGCTTGCGCGGCGCTCCCGTACGCCCCGCCTCCTTCCACGCGGCATCGACGCCGGCCGAGGCCTCCGCGAACATCTCCGGCGTACCACCGCCCATGATCCAGCCGTCGGCCAGCCGGGCCACCCGCCGGAAACTGACCGGGGTCGACCCGCCCAGGACGAGCTCGGGACCGCCCTCGCGCACGGGCTCCGGCCCGATCGCACCGGCGAGCCCCCGCTCCTCGCCCGACCAGACGCGTTTCATCTCCGTCAGTTGTTCCTCCAGGCGGCGCCCCCTGCCCTCGGTGGTCAGACCGCTCGCGGCGAAGTCGTCGTCACGTCCGCCCAGGCCCACACCGAGCACGAACCGCCCCCCGGAGAGCCGGTCGATCGAGGCCGCCTGCTTCGCCAGCAGCGCGCTGTTCGTGTACAGCGGTCCCAGCAGCACACCCGTCGTCAGCCGGATCCGGCTGGTGACCGCCGCGGCCGCACTCAGCGCGACCAGTTCCTCGTACCCCGGGTAGACCAGCCGCCCGATCGTGCCGAGCGTGCTGAACCCCGCCTCCTCGGCCCGCCGGGCCCACTCCACGAGAACCGAACCCTCGGTCCCGGGAACCGTGTTGGGAAGGCCTATACCTATGTCCATGTCCGCCTCCGGTCGTGAGAGGAGGAGCACCTACCCACCCGGTGCCTGGCGAACCGGATGTGACGCACTGGTCACGGAGTGAGGGATTCCGCGACCGTGCGGTGGGCATGCATCGACCGTTTGTCGCCCCCACAAGGAGTGAAACCGGCCATGAACGCTCCCGCGACGTCCCTCACCCGCACGGCCCCCGGAGCCCTCCCTCTCCTCGGCCACGGCCTTCAACTCGCCCGCAGCCCCCTGCCGTTCATCAGCTCCCTGCGCGAGCACGGACCCGTGGTGCGCATACGGATAGGCCCCACCCCGGCGTACGTCGTCACCGATCCCGCCCTGACCCGCAAGGTCTTGGTGACCGATGCCGCGCACTATGCCAAGGGCGGCAAGATCATCGACGCCCTGCGTGTCTTCTTCGGCGACGGGCTCGCCACGATCGCGGACGGCGACGCCCACCTGCGCAACCGGCGTCTGATGCAGCCCATGTTCAACAAGGCGCACATCGCCGACCGCGGCGACGCCATGATCGAGCAGGTCACGGCGATGGTCGGCGCGTGGCCCGAGGCGCGGCCGCGCGAGGTGTACGAGGACATGAACGAGGTCACGCTCGCGGCCTTCCTCGTCGCCCTGTTCGGCGCGGACCTGCCCGACCACCTGGAGGGCGAGTTCACCGCGCTGATGCCGGAGATCATGAAGGGCACGATCCGGCAGACCATCCTCCCGCCGTGGGTCACCCGGCTGCCGCTGCCCGCCAACCGGGCGCACGCCCAGCGCGTGGCCCGCCTGCGCGCTCTCATCGACCAGGCGATCGAGCACCGCGCGAGCCGGGCGGCCGGCTCTTCCTCCGGTACGGAAACGGCCTCCTGCACCGAAACGGCCTCCTGCACCGAAACGGCCTCCGGCACGGAAACGGCCTCCGGCACGGAAACGGCCTCCGGCTCCGAAACGGCCCCGGACGCCGCCACATGCCCGCACGCGGCGGCCCGTGAGCAGCAGACCGGCCTCTTCGACACCTTGCTGACCGCCGAGAACCCGCTGACCCGCCAGCAGCTCCAGGACGAGGCCATCACCCTGCTGACCGGAGCGATCGAGACCACCGGAACCACACTGGCCTGGACGCTGTACGAGATCTCCCGCCATCCGCGGATCGAGCGGCGGCTGCGCGAGGAGCTCGCCACGGTCTGCGGGGACCGCCCCTTGCGCTACGGCGATCTCGACCACCTCCCGTACGCCCGCCAGGTGTTGCAGGAAGCCATCCGCAAGTACGGGCCGGCCTGGCTGGTGACCCGGACCGCCACTCGCGACATCGACCTGGGCGGCCACCTCGTCCCCCAGGGCGCCGACGTCGTCTGGAGCCCCTACCTCCACCAGCACGACCCCGATGTGTTCGCCGACCCCGACGCCTTCGACCCGGACCGCTGGACACCCGAGAAGGTGTCGGCCACCCGCGGCTCGTTCCTCGCCTTCGGCGACGGCCGCCGCAAGTGCATCGGCGAGAACTTCGCCTGGGCCGAGCTCCAGATCATCCTCGCGACCATCCTGCGGACCTGGCAGTTCTTCGAACTCACCTCCCCGGCGCCCCGGCCCCAGGCCGTGGTCACGGTCAAGCCGGACCGCCTCACCATGGTGTTCCGCCGGAAGCCGACACCGGCACAGCCGAGCGACAACCCGTCCCAGGAGGTGATCACGCCGGAACCGGGTCCGGACACAACGCCCACCCCGTCCGGCAGTTGACGCCACGGGGCGGCAGCGCCACCGGAACCGGTTCCGCCGGGGACACCGGCTGCCCCCTCCCGCTCACCAGCCCCTCAGCGCCCGCCCCGGGCATCACCTGCACCGGCGATTCTCGGACGCCGGCCGCGGTACACCGCGTGTCGCCCGCCCGGCCGGTCCACACTGGGACCCATGCGCGTGGTGATCATGACGGCTGGATCGCGCGGCGACGTCGCGCCGTACACCGGGCTGGGAGCGGCGCTGGCGCGGAGCGGGCATGAGGTCACGCTCGTCACCCACGGCCTGTTCGAGCCGCTGGCCGCCGGTTGCGGGGTGCGGTTCCATCCGACTCCGGTCGACCCGCACGCCGTGTCGCACTCCGACCGCGGCCGCAGCCTGCACGCCAGCACCACCGGGCTCGGCAAGCTGCTGCGCGCGGCGTCGATGGCACGGTCAGCGGCCGAGGAGATGACCGACGCCCTGGTCCAGGCGGCCCGCGGCGCGGACGCCGTCCTGGCCGCCGGTGCCGTGGCACCGCTCGGCCTCGCCATCGCCGAGGGCCTGGCCCTCCCAAGCCTGGGACTGTTCCTCCAACCCCAGCATCCGACACGCGAGTTCGGTGCGCCCATGCTCGGCGGACGCTCGCTCGGCGCCGTGGGCAACCGCCTGGGCGGAGTGGCCGTCGCCACCGCCGTCGACCGGGTCTTCACCCAGGCCATGCGCCGGCTGCGCACCCGGCACGGCATGACCCTTCCCGGCACGGCCGCGCTCCGCCGGGCCCATGAGCGGGCGCGGTGGCCCGTGCTGCACGGATTCAGCGAACTGGTGGTGCCGCGCCCCCGCGACTGGCGGCCCGGGCTGGAGATCGCCGGGTACTGGTGGCCGTACGACACCCGCACGCTGCCCCGGGAGTTGGAGGAGTTTCTCGCCGCCGGACCCGCCCCTGTCTTCGTGGGGCTGGGCAGCGCCACCGTGCCGGACCCCGAGCGCCTCAGCGGTGAGATCGTGCGCGCCCTGCGCGCGGCGGGACTTCGCGGCGTGATCCAGCAGGGGTGGGCGGGCCTCGCCGCCGACGCCGACGATGTGATCACGGTCGGCGACGTACCGCACGCGTCGCTGTTTCCCCGTATGGCCGCCGTGGTCCACCACGCCGGGGCCGGCACCGCCGCCGCCGTCCTGCGCGCGGGCGTCCCCACCGTGCCGGTGCCCGTGCAGTTCGACGGCGGCTTCTGGGCGGCCCGTCTCGTCGCACTGGGCACCGCGCCCGGCGCCGTCCCGCTGCGCCGCCTCACCGCCGATACCCTCGCCCCCGCCCTGCGCCGCGCCACGAGTGACCCAGCCCACCGCCACCGCGCCCAGTCCCTGGCACGCCGGCTGGCCCAGGAGGACGGCGTGGCGCCGGTCCTGGCGGCACTCGACCGGCTCGCCCCATGACCGGTCACCCTCGCCCCATGCCCGGTCGCCTCTCCCCGCCGGGTCACCCTCGCCCCATGACCGCTCACCAGCTCACGTCAGCGGCACCGTCGACCCCCTGATCACCACCCGGCAGGGCAGCGTCTCGACTCCCGACCGCCGCGTGCCGGCGATCGCCGTGAACAGGGCGTGCGCCGCCGCGCGGCCGACCTGTTCGAGGTTCATGTCGACACTGGTGAGCGGCGGCCGGGACGCCGACGTCAGGACCCGCCAGTTGTCGAAGCCCATCACCGCCACGTCCTCCGGCACCCGCCGGCCGCGCTCACGCAGCATGTCCATCACGCCCCGGGCGATCTGGTCGCTGCCGCACAGCACGGCGTCCACGTCCGGGTGCCGGTCGAGCAGCATCGCCGTGGCCGCCCGGCCCCAGCCCTCCGACCACGCCCCGAACCCCGGCTCGCCGACCAGCGTCAGGCCGGCGCCGGCGAGCGCCGCCCGGGCACCCTCGGCCCGCTCCTGCGCCGCGGCGTACCCGGGGTCACCGGTGATGTGCGCGATCCGGGTACGGCCGCAGGCCAGCAGATGGTCCACCGCGAGACGGCCGGCGCCCACGCTGTCCGGGACGATGGACAGATCCTCCGGATCCTCCGACGGCGCGTACGCGTAGACGACGGGGACGGGCAGCTCGCGGCCCAGGGACGGACGCGGATCGGTCCGGCTGCCGACCACGATGAGGCCGTCGACCCGGCGCCCCAGCAACGCGCGGACATGGTGCTGTTCGCGGATCGCGTCCCCCCGGGCGTCACACAGGAACACCGCGACCTCGCCCGCTCCGAAGGCGTCCTCGGCACCCATCAGGATCGGGATGCTGAACCGGCCCTCCAGGTCGCTGGTGAGCAGCCCCACCGTGCCCGTCCGCCCGGCCAGCAGGCCCCGGGCCACCTGGTTGGGCCGGAACGCCAGCCGCTCGGCCGCCTCGATGACCCGCTGTCTGGTCTCCGCCCGCACCTGGCTGCGGCCGTTGAGGGCCTTGGACGCCGTGGCGATCGACACGCCCGCCAGCCGGGCGACGTCGCTGAGCGTGGCCGGCTGTGAACGAGCGGGGCGGGTGGCCTCTGCCATGGGGATTCTCCTGTCTCGTCTCGCGTCACACACTACGCGAGACGTTTCGGTCGAGAAGCTCTCAGTGGTTTCGGTGATCGGCCAAGAGCCGTCTGCTGCAAGGGGATTGACGGGTGGTGAGTCGAGTCCTAGCGTCTCTGAAAGCCTTTTCGGTTTCTTTCCGCCGCTCAGCTCAGTGCCACCACAGCCATCGTCCCGACCGGCAGGCCCGCGCACGGTCCGCCGCGACACGAGGGGGATCGACCATGGGGAGCACGGCCGGACCACGTGGACACCTGCGCCGCCTTGTCACCGGCATCACCGCGCTGCTCGCCGCCGCGAGCCTGATGACGGCCTGCGGGTCGGGGGACGGCGGCTCGGGCGGCGGGGGAGGAGGGGGAGCGGTGGGTGCCAAGGGCGTCGACGACGGTACGAAGCTGACGATGTGGACGCGTGCAGCGACCCGGCCGCAGAGCGAGGCCCTGGTCGAGGCGTACAACGCGAGCCACAAGAACAAGATCGAGCTGACCGTCGTCCCCACCGACGACTACCAGGCCAAGGTCGGCGCGGCGGCCGGATCCAAGGACCTGCCCGACCTGTTCGCCTCCGACGTCGTGTTCGTGCCCAACTACACCTCCAGCGGCCTCTTCGCGGACCTCACCGAACGCATCGACGCCCTGCCCTTCGCCGAGCACCTGGCCCAGTCGCACATCAAGGCCGGTACGTACGAGGACAAGAAGTACGTGGTCCCGCACACCCTCGACCTGTCGGTGCTCTTCTACAACAAGCACCTCTACCGGAAGGCGAAGCTCGACCCCGACAAGCCGCCCGCCACCCTGCGCGAGTGGGACCGGCAGGCCCGGGCCGTGGACGCGCTGGGCGGCGGTGTCGACGGCACCTTCTTCGGCGGCAACTGCGGCGGCTGCGGCGTCTTCACCTGGTGGCCGTCGATCTGGGCCGCCGGCGAGGACGTCCTGAACGAGGAGGGCACCGAGGCGAACCTCGCCTCCGGCACCGCGAAGAAGGTCTACGACATCTACCGCGGCTGGGTGCGGGACGGCATCGTCGCCCCAGGCGCGCGCGACGAGACGGGCACGACCTGGACCGGCGTCTTCCCGAAGGGCAAGGTCGGCGTGATGCCCATGCCGTCCACCACGCTCGGGCTCATGCCCGAGGACCTGGACCTCGGTGTCGCACCCATCCCCGGACCCGACGGCGGCAAGTCCACCTTCGTCGGCGGCGACGCCATCGGCATCTCCGCCACCAGTGAGTCGGCCGACCAGGCCTGGAACTTCCTCGCCTGGTCCCTGGGCGACAAGGCCCAGGTCGACGTGGTCGCCGCACACAAGGACGTGGTGGCCCGCACCGACCTCGCGTCCAACAAGCACTCCAAGGCCGACCCGCGGCTGGTCACCATCAACGAACTCGTCGCGCACGGCCGTACCCCGTACGCCCTGAAGTTCGGCCAGACCTTCAACGACCCCAACGGGCCCTGGCTGACCCTCATGCGGGGCGCCGTCTTCGGTGACGGGAAGTCCGTCGCGAAGGGCAACGAGGCGGTCACCGCCTCCCTGGCCGACTGAGCGCCCGGCCCCGCCCCTCCCACGTCGCCCGGCAGAGGAGAGCCATGCAGGTCAAGGCGCCCGACCGAACGGCCGCCGAGCCCCGAACGCCACCACACCGCCCGTCCCCGGCGGCCGTCCCGTCCCGCTGGCGGTCCCGCACGGCCAAGGGGCTGGCCTACGCGGCCCCCACGGCCGTCTTCGTCGCCGTCTTCTTCCTGCTGCCCCTGCTGCTCGTCGGGCAGATGTCGCTCAGCGACTGGCCGCTGCTGGCGGGAGACCGCGGCCTCAACGCCCCCGAGAACTACACCGACATCACCGGCAGCACCCTGTTCCGGCCCGCGATCCGCTTCACCCTGCTCTACACCGTGATCGTCACGGCCGTACTCCTCGCACTGGCGCTGGGCCTCGCCCTGCTCGTGCAGGAATCCCGCCCCGGAGCCGGCTTCTTCCGCACGGTCTACTTCCTGCCCAGCGCCCTCGGACTGGCCTCCGCCTCCCTGCTGTTCTGGGGCCTGTACAGCCCCACCACCGGTCCCCTCAGCCGCCTGCTGGAGAAACTCGGCCTGGTCGACGACCCGGTGTCCTTCCTCGGCACCCCGACCTCGGCCCTGCTGTCGACGGTCTTCCTCATCGTCTGGAAGTTCGCCGGCTTCTACATGCTGATCCTGCTCGTCGGCCTCCAGCGCATCCCGCACGAGGTGTACGAGGCGGCCCGGATGGACGGCGCGAGCCGCGGCCAGATCTTCCGCTCGATCACCCTGCCGCTGCTGCGGCCCTCCCTCGCCCTGTGCCTGCTGCTGTGCGTGACCGGCTCCCTGCTCGCCTTCGACCAGTTCTTCATCCTCACCAAGGGCGGACCGGACAACAGCACCGTCACCGTCGTCCAGTTGATCTACCGGGAGGCCTTCCAGCGGCTGAACCTCGGCACCGCGGCCGCCCTGTCGATCGTCGTCCTGGCCGTGCTGCTCCTGCTGAACGCCCTGCAGTTCCGCGGCCTGCGCCACACCGACGACTCATGACCACCGCCGCACCCAGAAGGGACACCACGGTGCTCACCCGCGCCCTCGGCCGCACGCCCCACTACGTCGTCGCCGCGAGCCTCGCCGTCATCTTCCTCTTCCCCCTGCTGTGGAACGCCTGGGCATCGGTCAGCGGCCAGCCCGGCACCGCCCAGCAGTCCGGCTACGGCTTCGGCAACTACCGGACGCTGCTCGACTACGACGCGGGCCTGTGGCGGTACCTCCTCAACAGCACCATCGTCTCCGCACTGACCGTCGCCCTGACCCTGGGGGTGTCCCTGCTCGGCGGCTATGCCTTTGCCCGCTTCGACTTCCCCGGCCGGAACCTGCTGTTCCTGCTCACCCTGGCGATCCTCATGGTCCCGTACGCCACGCTCCTCATCCCCCTCTACGTCCTGCTGGGCAGGCTGCACCTGGAGAACTCACTGATCGGGCTGAGCCTGGTCCTCGCCATGTTCCAACTGCCGTTCGCCACCTTCATGATGCGGATCTCCTTCGAGGCGGTGCCCCGCGAACTGGAGGAGTCGGCACTGGTCGACGGCTGCGGAACGGCGGGCGCGCTGCGCCGGATCCTGCTCCCGGCGGTGCGGCCGGGACTGATCACCGTGGGGCTCTTCGCGTTCCTCGCGGCCTGGAACGACTTCATCGCACCGCTGATCCTCATTTCCGACAGCGAGAAGGCACCGCTGCCCCTGGCCGTCGCCAACCTGCGGCAGCAGAGCATGGGCGCCGTCGACTACGGCGCGACCGAGGCGGGCGTGGTGGTTCTCGCCGTGCCCTGCCTGCTGCTGTTCCTGCTCCTGCAACGGCACTACATCAGGGGCTTCATGTCCGGCGCACTCAAGGGCTGAAGCGCGGGGAATCCGACCATGACCGAAGGGACGTACCGAAGGCATGAACCGGTGAAGGGGAACACGGCACACTCGCCCGTCCTGCCCGTGGCGCCGACCCGGGGCCGACTGCGCCCGCTCGGCCTCGACGAAGTCAGGATCACCGGGGGTTTCTGGGCCCGGCGCCGCCACACCAACGCGACCGCGACGCTCGGGCACTGCCGGGACTGGATGGAACGCGAGGGCTGGGCCGGCAACTTCCGGGCCGCCGCCGAGGGCCGGATCCGCCGGGACCGGCGCGGCCGGGAGTTCGCCGACTCCGAGATCTACAAGCTGCTCGAAGCCATGGCGTGGGAGGGCGCCGCGTACGACGGGGATGCCGCCGCCCTCACCGACGTCATCGCCCCCGCACAGGACCCGGACGGCTACCTGAACACCGCCTTCGGCCGCCCCGGACAGCAGCCCCGCTACAGCGACCTCGAATGGGGCCACGAACTCTACTGTCATGGGCACCTCATCCAGGCAGGAGTCGCCCAGGCCCGTGCCCGGGGCGAGGACGAACTGACGAAGATCGCCCGCCGGGCCGCCGACCACATCTGCGCCGCCTTCGGCCCGGGCGGGAACCCGGGCATCTGCGGACACCCGGAGATCGAGACGGCCCTCGTGGAACTCGCCCGGCTGACGGGGGAGCAGCGCTACCTCGACCAGGCCGCACTGTTCCTCGACCGGCGCGGCCACGGCACCCTCGCCGACATCGAGTTCGGCCGCGCCTACTACCAGGACGACGTGCCCGTCCGCAGGGCCGGCGTCCTGCGCGGCCACGCCGTCCGCGCCCTCTACCTCGCGGCCGGCGCCGTCGACGTGGCCGTGGAGACCGGCGACGACGCCCTGCTCGCCGCCGTCGTACGGCAGTGGGAGGCCACGGTCGCCCGGCGCACCTATCTGACCGGCGGGATGGGCTCGCACCACCGCGACGAGTCCTTCGGCGACGACTTCGTCCTGCCACCGGACCGCGCCTACTCGGAGACCTGCGCCGGCGTCGCCTCGGTGCTGCTCGCCTGGCGGCTGCTGCTCGCCACCGGCGAACCGCGCTTCGCGGACCTGGCCGAGCGGACCCTGTTCAACGTGATCGCGACGTCCCCGTCCGAGGACGGCCGGGCCTTCTTCTACGCCAACACCCTGCACCGCCGCCACCGCGGCATCATGCCCCCAGCGGACCGCGTCAGCCCGCGCGCCGACTCGGGCCTGCGCGCCCCCTGGTTCGCCGTGTCGTGCTGCCCGACCAACGTGGCGCGCACCCTCGCCCAGCTGCCCGCGTACCTGGCGACCGCGGACGACGACGGCGTCCAGCTGCACCAGTACGCCGACGCGGAGCTCGCCACCACCCTGGCCGACGGGCAGGGCGTGGCACTGAGGGTCCGTACCGACTACCCGTCCGGCGGGACCGTCGCCGTGCGGATCAGCCGCTCCCCGGCCCGCCCGTGGACGCTGTCCCTGCGCGTACCCGCGTGGACGGCGGGCGCGACCGCCTGGCTGATCGACCCGGACGGGCAGCGCCGCACGGTCGCCCCGGGCACGGCGCGGCTCACCCGGATCTTCCGGCCCGGCGACGAGATACGCCTCGAACTGCCGGTCGCCCCGCGCTGGATCCGGTCCGACCAACGCATCGACGCGATCCGCGGCACCGTGGCCGTCGAGCGCGGCCCCCTCGTCTACTGCGCCGAGTCCGCCGACCTGCCGGACGGACACGACGTCGACGCGCTCCGCGTGGACCCGTCCGCCGAACCCGAGGACGGCCCGGACGGCACGGTCGTCGCCCCCGGCGAACTCGGCACACCCGCCGACCCGCATGACACCGCATGGCCGTACCACCCGCTCGGCCGAGCCACCGCACCGACGGCCGACCCCGCGGGGATCACCCTCGTCCCCTACCACTCCTGGGCGAACCGCGGCCCCTCGACCATGCGCGTGTGGCTGCCGACCACCCAGTCCCCGACCTCGCCCCCGCCCTCGACCACGCCCACCCGGAGGTAGTCGTGCCCGACCCGCGAAGACGGCACCACCGCGGCGCCCTGGCCGCAGCGCTGGCCCTTGGCCTGCTGGCCCCGATCGCCGCGACCACCCCGGCCGCGGCGGACAACTCGGCGATCGGCTACCCGGTCTACTCCGGCACGGACGACCCCGTGCCCGCGCTCCCGGCCGGCTTCACCGTCCACCGCACCCTGCGCGCCCAGTACGAGGCCGACCGGAAGGCGGGGGACGGCACCGACTTCTGGATGGACCGGATGCTGGCCCGCAAGGGCCAGGACCCGGCAGGCGACTGGCTGTTCACCCGGGGACGCGCGGTGTTCATGAAGGAACACGAGCCCGCGAGGCTCGGGTTCGCCGGCAAGGTCGCCTACTGGGAGAGCATCGACAACCGCTCCGCGTACACCCTCACCCTGAACGCCGACGGCGAGAACCTCACCCTCCGGGAGAACACCGGCGCCCGCACCCAGACGCCCAGCTACTGGCGCAGCGAGTTCACGCACGAGGCCACCGGCCTGAAGGTGACCCAGACCAAGTTCATCACCGAGGCCAACGTGGCCGTCACGAACCTGGCTCTCACCAATACGGGGTCGCAGCCCCGCGAGGTCCGGCTGCGCGCCACGTCCCCGTACGCGACGACCGCCGAGGGCCGGGAGCTCACCGGCACGGTACCCGCGAAGAACAACCTCACGACCGTCTTCCCCCGCCTCAGCGGTGACGGCTTCACCCCCGAGGACGAGTCCCTGACGCGCGCCCTGACCCTGCCCGCGGGCCGGACCGCCACCACCAAGGTCCAACTCGGCTTCGTCACGGAGGAGATCACCGGCTCCCGGCCCGCGTACGACGCGGTGCGCACCGCCTCCCCGGCCGCGGCCTTCCGCCGGCACGTGCAGACGTACAACCGCTGGTGGGCCGAGAACGTGCCGTACCTCGACGTCCCCGACGACAACATCGAGAAGACGCTGTACTACCGCTGGTGGCTGCTGCGTTACAACTACCTCGACGCCGACATCCCGGGCAACGACTACCAGTTCCCCACCTCCATGGAGGGCGTGCTCGGCTACAACAACGCGATCGCCCTGACGGTCGGCATGTTCGTCGACGACCTCAAGTACCTGCGCGACCCGGCCTACTCCTACGGCCCGTGGGTGTCCGCCGGGGAGGTCTCGAAGAACGGCAAGTACACCGACAACCCGGGCGACCCGGAGAACTGGTCCAACAGCTACACCCAGTACATCTCCGAGGCGGCCTGGCGCTCCTACCAGGTGCACGGCGGCCCCGACGGCATCGTGCGCAACCTCGCGCGCTACGCGGAGCAGGACGTCCGCGGCCAGTTGGCCGCCTACGACGAGGACGGCAACGGCCTGATCGAGTACGACTGGGGCGCCATGACCGGCAACGACGCCGACGCGGTGTCGTTCGACTGGAAACCCGGCAACCTGGACCGCGCCGAATCCGCGTACGTCCACAGCAACGCGACAGCGGCGGCCCGCGCGTACGAACTCCTCGGCGAGAAGGCGAAGGCCGACGAGATGCGCGCGACGGCGAACCGCGTGCGCAAGGCCGTCCTCGAACACCTCTGGGACCCGAAGGACAAGCTGCTCAAGCACCGGCACGTCGACAGCGACACCCTGGTGCCCTGGAAGGAGATCAACAACTACTACCCGTACAGCGTGGGCCTGATGCCCACCCCGGACGAGGACCCGCAGTACCTCGAAGCGCTGCGCCTGTGGGCGGACGCGAAGCAGTACCCCGTCTTCCCGTTCTTCACGGCCAACCAGGCGGACAAGGCGGAGGCGGCGGAGCTGGGGCACCCGGGGAGCAACAACTTCTCCGTCATCAACTCCACCGTCACCTTCCGGTTCCTCTCCTCGGTGCTGCGGAAGTACCCGAACAAGTACATCGACAGCACCTGGTACAAGAAACTGCTGTCCTGGAACGCCTGGGCCCACTACATCGACGGCGACAACCGGTGGCCCGACCAGAACGAGTTCTGGGCCGACGGCAGCGCCGACCCGCAGAAGATCGGCTACCGCTCCTGGATCCACCACACCATCCTCGGCACCACCAACTGGACGGTCATCGAGGACGCGATGGGCTTCCGGCCGCGCACCGACCGGAAGATCGAGCTGTGGCCGATCGACGTCGACTGGCCGCACTTCGCGGTCACCGACATCAACTACCGCGGCACGGACGTCGCCGTCGTGTGGGACGAACCGGGCGACGGGAAACAGCCGTACGGCCGACAGGTCCCCGAGGGCTACTCCGTCTACCTCGACGGAAAGCTCGCCTTCACCGCCGACCGCCTCGCCCACCTCGTCTACGACCCCGCCACCCGCGAAGTCACCTTCCCCGACGGAGGAGGAGCCAAGGCGAAGACCACCAACCTGCGTACGGCGGTCGCGGACCCGCAGGACGTCACCTACAGCCCGAAGGACCGCGTCACCGACCTGTTCGCCAAGGCCGGCCGCGACCTCACCGGCAGGGCCGGGGCCAACCTCGCCGCCGACGCCACCGCCCGCGCCTCCCACGAGGCCGACGGTCACGGCGTGGCCGGTGCCGTCGACGGCTTCACCGTCAACGAGCCCTACTGGGGCGCCCGCGGCTCCGGCAACGCCGAGGACTGGTACGAACTCGACTTCGGCCGCCCGCGCACGGTCGACGACGTCCGGCTCCACTTCTACAGCGACAAACGGCCCGGCGGATACGCAGAACCGGCCCTCTACACCGTGCAGTACCAGGACGGGAACGGCCGGTGGCAGGACGTGACCGGCCCCGCCAAGTCACCGCCGTATCCGCGCGCCAACCTCAACCAGGTGGCCTTCGAGCAGGTGACCACGGCCAAGCTGCGGGTGCTGCTGCGCCACCGCGACGGCCACACCAGCGGCCTGAAGGAGATCCAGGCCTACGACACCGGCACGCGCCCGCCGGCGGCCCGCAACCGGCCTCCCCACGTCGAGGCCTGGCGGGACACGACGTACACCCGCCCGGGTCAGGTGAGGCTCACCGGCATCGTCGAGGACGACGGACTGCCGCAGCGCACCCTCTCCGCCTCCTGGAAGGCGGCCGACGGTCCGGACGGCGCCGCCGTCATCTTCGACGACCCGCGTGCCCCCAGCACCGTGGCCCGCTTCACCGAGGCAGGCACGTACACCCTCGAACTCACCGCCGACGACAGCGCGTCGACGTCGACGAAGCGGGTCGTGGTGAAGGTCGAGAAGCCCGGCGACGGTCAGGTGAACCTGGCACCGTCCGCGACCCCCACCGCGTCCTACACCTCCGGCTGGGAGTCGGTGAACGCGATCAACGACGGCCGTGAACCCGCCTCGTCCTCCGACGCCCCGCGCTGGGGCAGCTGGCCGCAGAAGGAGACCCAGTGGGTCCAGTACACCTGGGACGACCCGGTCCGCGTGGCCGGATCCGACCTGTACTTCTTCCGCGACGCGCAGCCCGGTGCGGCCGACGGCGTGGGCGTGCCCGCGTCCTGGGTCATCGAGTACCGCGACGGCGACACCTGGCGCGAGGTCCCCGGCTCCAGCGGCTACGGCACCGCGGAGGACCGCTACAACCGGACCACCTTCACGCCGGTCACCACGACCGCGCTGCGGGCGAAGCTCACCGGCCATCCGAACCTCGCCCTCGGCGTGCAGGAGTGGAAGGTCTACGCGGAGACACCGGAGTCGGTACGCGCGACCCACATCCCCACCCTGCGCGGCACCGTCCCCGACCTGCCCGGGCAGGTGACGCTGGTGTACGCCGACGGTTCCACGGCGGGCTCGCCCGTGGCCTGGCCGGCCCTGACCGAGGACCAGGTCGCCGAGGGCGGCACCAGTGTGACGATCACCGGCCTCGCAGACCGCACCGCGCAGCCGGTCACCGCCACCGTGTGGGTACGGCACACCGGCGCGGTGGAGATCACCAGCGTCGCCGAGGAACGCGTCACCACCCGCCCGGGCACGCCTCCCGCGCTTCCCGCCACGGTGGTCGCCACCTACAACGACGGCTCCAAGGACAGCCGGATCAAGGTGATCTGGGACCCGGTGGATCCGGACCAGTACGCCGGCCCCGGAACCTTCGAGGTCGGGGGAACGGTGCCGGACACCTCGCACCGCGCCACGGCCACGGTCACCGTGACGCCGCCCGCACGACCTGGAGGTCCGCACGAACCGGAGGGGCTTCGCCCGCCCGCTGACGACCGATGACGATCGGAGTGCGCCATGTCCCAGCCACCCACCCGACGCCGCGTGCTGAGCCTGACCGCCGGTGCCGCGGCCACCCCGCTCATCGCTTCCGGGCCCCTGGCCCGAGCCGCCCACGCCGCCCCGGCCACCTCCACCTCCGAGGCCGCCGGAGTCGCCGAGGCCGCGGGGATCGCCGGGGGAGCGCTGCCCGCCCGGCCCCGCTGGCCGGTGCGGCCCTTCGCCCTGCACGAGGTCAGCCTCGGCGGAGGGGTCTTCCGCGCCAAGCGCGACCTGATGCTCGACTACGCCCGGGCGTACCCGGCCGACCGCATCCTGGCGGTCTTCCGCGCCAACGCCGGGCTCGACACACGCGGCGCACGGCCGCCGGGCGGCTGGGAGACGGCCGACGGCAACCTGCGCGGCCACTACGGCGGCCACTTCCTCACCCTCGTCTCCCAGGCGTACGCCGACACACGCGAGGCCGCGCTCAAAACCAAGCTCGACTACCTCGTCACGGCCCTCGGCGAATGCCAGCAGGCCCTCGCCGAACACGGCTCCCCGAAGCCCAGCCACCCCGGCTACCTGGCGGCTTACCCGGAGACCCAGTTCATCCTCCTGGAGAGCTACACGACGTACCCCACGATCTGGGCGCCGTACTACACCTGCCACAAGATCATGCGCGGCCTCCTGGACGCCCACACCTTGGCCGGCAACCCACAGGCGCTGACCATCGCCGCGAAGATGGGCGACTGGGTGCACAGCCGGCTGGGCCACCTCCCCAAAGCCCAGCTGGAGCGCATGTGGTCGATCTACATCGCCGGTGAGTACGGCGGCATGAACGAGGTCATGACGGACCTGTACGCCCTCACCGGCCGGGAGGAACACCTCGCCGCCGCCCGCTGCTTCGACAACACCACGCTGCTGAGGGCCTGCGCCGAGGACCGCGACATCCTGGAGAGCAGACACGCCAACCAGCACATCCCGCAGTTCACCGGCTACCTCCGCCTGTTCGACCACACAGGGGAGGCACAGTACGCCGCCGCGGCCCGCAACTTCTGGGGCATGGTCGCGGGCCCCCGCACGTACGCCCTGGGCGGCACCGGACAGGGCGAGATGTTCCGCGCCCGCGGCGCCATCGCGGCCACCCTCGACGACAAGAACGCCGAGACCTGCGCGACGTACAACATGCTCAAGCTGAGCCGGCAGCTCTTCTTCCACGACCCCGACCCCGCCTACATGGACTACTACGAGCGGGGCCTGACCAACCACATCCTCGCCTCCCGCCGGGACGCCCCCAGTACCGACAGCCCCGAGGTCACCTACTTCGTCGGCATGGGCCCCGGCGTACACCGCCAGTTCGGCAACACCGGCACCTGCTGCGGCGGAACCGGCATGGAGAACCACACCAAGTACCAGGACTCTGTCTACTTCCGCTCCGCCGACGGCAACGCCCTCTACGTCAACCTCTACCTGGCCTCCACCCTGCGCTGGCCGGAACGTGGCCTCGTCATCGAGCAGACCAGCGACTACCCGGCCGAGGGCGTCCGCACCCTGACGTTCCGCGAGGGCGGCGGCCGGCTCGCCCTGAAACTCCGCATCCCGTCCTGGGCCACGGCAGGCGCCACCGTCTCCGTCAACGGAGCCCCGCACCCGGCCGAAGCCGAACCCGGCACCTACCTCACCCTGAACAGGAACTGGCGCCGAGGCGACCGCGTCCGCATCTCGACGCCCTACCGCCTGCGTATCGAACGCGCCCTGGACGACCCGGCCGTCCAGTCACTGTTCTACGGCCCGCTCCTGCTGACCGCCCAGAGCCCGGAACAGCGGTTCCGCACCTTCTCCTTCTACAAGGACTTCACCCTCCGCGGCGACCTGGCCGACGCGATCAAACCCACGAACCGCCCCCTGCACTTCACCACGCACAACCTGACCCTCGCCCCCTTCCACATCGGCGACGACGCCCCCTACCACGCCTACTTCACACGCTCCGAACCCGTGATCGTGTTCGGCACCTCGGACTCGGGCGTGCCGAACCGCACCCGCGACGACGGCCGGACCTTCCTCGACGTCCTCTGGCAGCAGGCCCCCTTCCCCAACGCCGTGCACTTCGTCCGCGCCGTACGCTCCCTCGCGCGCCGCTGGCTGTCCGAGAACCTGTTCACCCGCTCCGAACACGACCGCGTGATCGCGGCGGCGAACCGGGCGGACCTGCGACGCTGAGCGCCGGTCAACGGGTCAGGTCCGCTCCCGAGCGCTCCGAAATCGCCAAATCCGGACTGAAAGTCGTCTAGACCACTCTCGGAGTCTTGAACGCGCCAGTCCGGGTCTGCTTGGGTTGCGGACCAATGGCCGCCGACGGGCGGCGTCTTGGGGGGCAAGGGGATACCGGTCGTACTCCAGTCACACCCTTCATGCAGACCAGGGGAAGGTGCATGAGGTACTTCCGTCTGCTCGTCCTGGGCAACGGCATCTCGGCGTACGGCAGTTACCTGAACATGGTGGCGCTGAACGTCTTCGTCTACGACGCCACCGGCAGCGCGCTGGCCGCCGGCCTCTTCATGGCCGTGCGGCTGGCGACCAGTGTCGTGTCGGGCTGGGTGAGCGGGCGGCTCGTCTCGGTCCACGACCGCAAGCGCCTGATGGTCGGCGCCGACCTGTGCCAGGCCGTGGCCCTGCTGTCGCTGCTGCTCGCCCCCGAGGGCACGCGCCCCGGGCTGCTGTACGTCCTGGCCGTGGTCACGGGCGGCTGCTCGACGCTGTCACAGGTGGCCCTGCGCAGCAGCATCCCCGAGATCGTCGGTGCCGAGCACCGGGTCCGGGCCAACGGGCTGCTGGTGACCGGGCGTTCGCTCGCCATGATCGCCGGGTTCGCCTCCTCGGGCGTGGTGGTCGCGCAGCTCGGCTACTCCGCGGCGTTCGCGCTGGACGCCGGGACCTTCCTGGTCTCCGCGACCGTGCTGTCCCTGCTTCCCGTCCGCACCAGGGCGGCCGGCGACGCGGCGGACGGTGCCTCCGGCTCCGGCTCCGGTTCGGCGAAGGTCTCCGGCACCGCGCCCCGGACGGTCCGGATGCTGCTCGGCACCGCGCCGCTGCTGATGGCGATGATCGCCGTCCGGGCGGTCGACGGGCTGGGCTCGTCCTCCCACAACGTCGCCCTCCCCATCTACTCCAGCGGCCTGGACCCGGATCACCCGGCCACATTCATCAGCCAGTTCTGGGCCACCTGGGCCATCGGCACCATCGTCGCCCAGCAGGTGATCGGCCGGATCACCAAGAAGACCGGGCGGACACCGGGGGAGCGGGCGTTCGCGCTCGGCGCCTGTGTGATGTCGGCCGGGTTCATCGTCGTCTTCTGCGGCCTGCCCACCGTGCCCGCCGTCATCGCCGCGCTCGTCGCCGGAGCCGCCGACGGATTCACCGAGATCGTCTACGTGTCGAGGCTCCAGACCGCCCCCGACGACCAGCGCGGCCGCCTCTTCGGGCTCAGCGCCTCGGCCGAGAACACCGGCTTCGGACTCGGCATGCTCGTCAGCGGCGCCCTCCTGGAGACCTTCTCGCCGCTCCAGGTGGTGGCCGCCTTCCACGGACTCGCGATCGCCCTGTGCGCGGCCCTGCTCCTGTGGCTGGTCAGCCGGGGCAGGACACCGCCCGCCCCGCCCGCGGAAGAACCCGCCCGCGACACATCGACCATGACGGAGGGACGCGGCTGATGAGCACCAGCGACCCGGACCCGCGGATGGCCGTCATCGGCATGGCCATCCGGCTGCCCGGCGCCGACACGCCCGAGGACTTCTGGCGGATCATCCGGGAGGGGACCGACTGCATCACCCGCTTCACCGACGAGGAACTCGCCGCCGCCGGTGTCCCCGCCGAGGAGTACCAGGCGGAGGACTTCGTCGGCGCCTCCGGCCTGCTGGACGACATCGCCGGCTTCGACGCCCAGCACTTCGCGATGAGCCCCCGCGAGGCCCGGCTCACCGACCCCCAGCAACGCATGTTCCTGGAGTGCGCCCAGCACGCCCTGGAGAACGCCGGCTACCCCGACGAACGCGGCGGCACCCGCGTCGGCGTCTACGCCAGCACCGGATACCACCTGTACACCTTCCAGAACTACCTGCTCAACAACGTCCTGCCCAGCCACCCCGCCTCCGACTGGGCACAGGGCATGCAGATGACCGTCGGCAACTACGCCGACTTCGCCGCCACCCGCGTCGCCTACCGGCTGGGCCTGACCGGCCCCGCCGTCAACCTCCAGACAGGCTGCTCCAGTTCCCTGGTCGGTGTGCTGACGGCAGCCCAGTCACTCCTCATGGGCGACTGCGACATCGCCCTCGTCGGCGCCACCGCCGTCCACGTGCCGCAAGTCCTGGGCTACCGCCACGTCAAGGGCTCGATCCTGTCCAGGTCCGGCCGCCTGCGCGCCTTCGACGCCGGCGCCGACGGCACCGTGGGAGGCACCGGCGTCCTGGCCGTCGTCCTGAAGCGGCTGGCCCGGGCGGTCGCCGACGGCGACACCATCCACGGCGTCATCCGCGGCTGGGGCATCAGCAACGACGGCGCGGACAAGTCGGCCTTCACCGCTCCCAGCGCCCGGGGTCAGCACGCCGCCATCCGCCAGGCGCTGCGACGCGCGGACGTCGGCGCGGACACCATCGGCTATCTGGAGACGCACGGCACCGGCACGCTCAAGGGCGACCCGATCGAGTTCGAAGGCGCGGCCGGCGCCTACCGTGAGGACACCGACCGCGACGGATACTGCGCCCTCGGCTCGGCCAAGGCCAACATCGGTCACCTCGACGCCGCCTCCGGACTGGCCGGCCTCGTCAAGACCCTCCTGGTCCTGCGCCACGGCGTGATCCCGCCGATGGCGAACTTCAGCGAGCCCAACCCCCTCATCGACCTCGACCGCAGCCCCTTCTACATCCCCCGGACCGCCCGGCCCTGGCCGGAGAGCGACCTACCCCGCCGCGCGGGCCTGACCTCACTCGGCGTCGGCGGCACCAACGTCCATCTGATCATGGAGCAGGCCCCGGAACTCGCGCCCAGGACCTGCTCGGCCGCGCCTCCCGACGTACTGCTCGTCTCCGGAAGCAGCTCCCAGGCCCTCGCGGACAACGCCCGGGCCTTCCGGGACCGGTTACGGCAGCCACCGGCACCGCACCCGTCGGACCTCGTCACCACCGCCGCCCTCGGCCGCATCCACGGCCGCCACCGCCTCGCGGCCCGCGGCTCCAACCCGGCCGCCCTCGCCGACGCCCTCGACGCCTGGCTCGCCGGAACCACCGCAGCGGCGGTGACCACGGGGACGGCACCCGGGGAGGGGGCCCCGCGCGTGGCGTTCCAGTTCACCGGCCAGGGCAGCCACCATCCCGGCACGGCCGCCGGCCTCTACGCGCGTTTCCCCGCGGTACGCGACGTGCTCGACGCCTGCGCACAGCACTACCGCGACCTCACCGGCGACTCCCTGCTCGCGGCGCTGTGTACGGATGACTCGGGGGAGGCGCCACTCGGAGGCACGGACACCGAGCAGCCCGCGCTGTTCGCCCTGCAATGCGCCCTCGTCCGGCTGTGGCGCGACTGCGGCGTCGCACCGCACGCGGTGACCGCGCACAGCGTCGGAGAGTACGCCGCCCTGTACGCCGCCGGGGCCCTGTCACTGGAGGACGGTCTGCGCCTGACCACCGAACGCGGCCGGCTGATGCAGCAGCGCTGCGCGCCGGGCGCGATGGTGGCCGCGCCGCTCGACCGGGCGACCGCGCTCGCCCTGGCCGCCGAGGTCCCCGGACTGGAGGCGGCCGTGACCAACGGGGACCGTGCCCAGGTGCTCGCCGGCCCCGTGGCGGCCGTCGAGCGGGCCTGTGCCCTGCTGGACGACCGCGGCACACCGGGGCAGCGGCTGCCGGTGACCCGCGCCTTCCACACCGCCTCGATGGAACCGATGCTGGAGGAGTTCCGGAAGGTCCTCGACGATGTGGATGTCCGGCCTGTCCGGATCCCGTTCGTCAGCGCCCTGGACGGTGCGACCCGCCCGCCCGGCTGGATTCCCGGCCCGGACCACTTCCTCCGGCACACCCGCGAACCCGTCCGTTTCGACGAGGCGTTGCGCGGCATCGGCGCCGAGCAGCCCGACGTACTGCTGGAGATCGGGCCGCACACCACCCTCAGCGGCCTGGCGCGCCGTGCGCTGCGCGGTGTACGAGCGCTGCCGTCCCTGCGACGCGGCACCGGGCTGGGCGCACTCTGGGGCGCGGTCGCGGGACTGCACTGCGCGGGAGCGGACGTCGTCTGGGAGACGCTCCTGGCCGGCAGCGGCGGCAGACGCATCCCGCTGCCCGGCTACCGATTCCAGCACCAGGACCACTGGACGGGGCCGGAGCCGACGGCCCTCAGCACGGGAACACCAGCGAGCAAGGGAGCCGAAGTGGTTCAGCAAGAAGCAGCGGTCGCACGGGTACTGCGCAGCATCGTCGAGGCGACCGCCCGGCATCTCGGCGAGGATCCGTCGGTGATCGCCGGCGACGCGAACTTCTTCGACCTCGGCGCCGACTCGCTGCAAATGATCAGCGTGCTGCGGGAGCTGGAACAGGAGCACCAGGTCAAGGTGACGATGCGGCAGCTGCTGGAGGAGACGGGCACACCGCGGCGGCTCGCGGAGTTCATCGTGGCCCGCATGCCGGAGGCCGGGACGGGCGCGGCGGAAGGGGCGGGGGAGCGGCCCGGGGCGCCGGAGCCGGAGCCTGCCGCACCGCAACTACCCACCGCCACCGAGCCCGGCCCCATGGTCGCCCCGGCCGCCGGAGCCCCGGCTCCCGAGTACGCGACCCGAGAGGAGCTGGAAGACCTGGCCGACAAGATCCAGCAGATGTCCCGGATACAGCTCCAGATGATGTCCCAGCTCTCCCAGCTGCTCGCGCTCCAGACCGCCTCGGTGACGGATCGGCTCAACGGCAAGGTGGCCAAGTGAGCGGCCTGAACGGCATATCCGCCGCACTGGACCGTGACCTGGCGGCGATGGAGGAACTCTCCCAGCGGATCGCGGAGCAGATCGGCGCCGGCGCCCCCGACCCGGAGCGGCGGTCCCCGGAACCGGCCCGCGTCCACGGCCCCCGGGTGTCGGTCGCGAGGAACTCCGGCATGGTGCGGGAGGCCTCCCCGCCCACCCAGCAGACGCACCTGGACGACCTCGTCCGGCGCTACACCGCCAGGACCCCCACCTCCAAGCGGCTCGCCCGGCGCTACCGCCGCGTCCTGGCCGACAGCCGTGCCGTGGTGGGCTTCCGCAGCGGCACGAAGGAGATGCTGTACCCGATCGCTGGCCGCCGGGCGAGCGGGGCGCGGCTGGAGGACGTCGACGGCAACGAGTACGTCGACATCACCATGGGCTTCGGAGTCCTCCTCTTCGGCCACGAGCCGGACTTCGTCACCGAGGCCGTGCGCGAGCACCTGTCCCGCGGCATCCAGCTCGGTCCCCGCACCGCCGAGACCGGCGAGGCGGCGGAACTCCTCGCCGAACTCACCGGGCTGGAACGGGTGGCCTTCGCCAACTCCGGCACCGAGGCGAACGCGGCGGCCATCCGCCTGGCCCGTGCCGCCACCGGCCGCGACAAGATCGTCACGTTCCTGGGCGCGTACCACGGCCACGCCGACAACGTCCTGGGCCGTGCCTCGGGCAGCGGTGCCGACCAGATCACCGTGCCCGTCTCCCGGGGCATCCCGCAGGCCGCCGTCGCGGATCTGCTGGTCCTCGACTACGGCAGCGACACCGCCCTTGAGACGATCGCCCGGCACGCCGACGACATCGCCGCGGTCGTCGTCGAGCCCGTGCAGAGCAGACACCCCTCGCTGCAACCGGTCCAGTTCGTCCGCAGGTTGCGGGAGCTGACCCGCCGCCACGGCATCGTGCTGCTCTTCGACGAGATGCTGACCGGATTCCGCCCCGCCCTGCGAGGTGCGCAGGACCTGTACGGCGTGACCCCGGACCTCGCCACGTACGGCAAGCTCCTCGGCGGCGGCTTCCCCGTCGGCGCCATCGCGGGCCGCGCCGACATCATGGACGGCGTCGACGGCGGCTACTGGTCCTACGGCGACGACAGTTACCCGCCCGCCGACACGACGTTCTTCGGCGGTACGTACATCCAGCACCCGGTGTCCATGGTCGCCGCCCGCGCCGTACTCACCCACCTCAAGGAGCACAGCCCACACCTCCAGGAGCGCCTCAACGCGCGCACCGCGGAACTGGCCGCGACGCTCAACGGCTTCTTCGAGGCCGAGGAGTTCCCGCTGCGGATGACCCACTTCGGCTCCCAGTTCCGCTTCGAGCACCGTGCCGACATGGAGCTCCTCTACCACCACCTGATGCTGCGCGGCGTGCACGTCTGGGAGTGGCGCAACTTCTTCCTGTCGACGGCCCACTCGGACGGGGACATCGACTTCGTGGCGGACGCCGTACGGGCCTCGCTGCGCGAGCTGCGGTCGGCGGGGTTCTTCCCGGGCGCGCGGCCGGTGCTGCCGAAGGCCGTGCCGCCAAGACCGGCCGCCGCCGCGCCCGCGCTCGTGCCACCGCGACCGGCAGCCGCCACGTCACCACCGACGGCGTCGCCCGCCTCCGCGCCACCGCAACCGGCGCCGTCGGAATCCACGCCGATACCGACGCCCGCACCCGTGGCCTCCATGGCCTGGAACGCCGCGGCGGTCACCGCGCCCCGCACGACACCCGCCGCCAGGGAAGTCGTCCACCCCACCACCGACTTCAGCGTCTACTTCTTCGGCGACTACCCGCAGGACACCTCGGCATCCGGCCCCAGCCGGTACGAACTCCTCATGGAGATCGCCCGGTTCGCTGACCGGCAAGGTTTTCACGCACTGTGGATGCCGGAACGCCACTTCCACTCCTTCGGCGGCCTGTTCCCCAACCCGGCGGTGCTCGCTGCCGCGCTGTCCCGCGAGACCGAACGCATCCGCCTGAACGCCGGCTCGGTGGTCCTGCCCCTCCACGACCCGATCCGGGTCGCCGAGGAGTGGTCGATGGTCGACAACCTCTCCGGCGGGCGCGTCGGCATCGGCGTCGCCAGTGGCTGGAGCTCCAAGGACTTCGCCTTCTTCCCCGACCGTTTCGGCCGGCACAAGGAGCTGATGTTCGAACAGCTGGAGGAGGTGCGGAGGTTCTGGCGCGGAGACCCCGTGCGCCGCACCACCGGCGACGGCGAGGCCGACCTGAGACTCTTCCCGCGGCCGGTGCAGGACGCTCCACCCATGTATACGGCGGTGGTCGGCAACCCCGCCTCGTACGAACTGGCCGCCCGCCACGACCTGGGCATCGTCACCAACCTGATGACCCAGACCGTCGAACAGCTCCGGGAGAACATCGCCCGCTACCGGGGTGCACGGGCCCGGCACGGCCTGGATCCGGATGCCGGCCGGGTGGCCGTCCTGCTGCACACCTACCTCGCGGAGGACCACGACACCGCGAGGACTCAGGCGTACGAACCACTGGCCCGCTACATGCGCGCGTCCCTGTCCCTCTTCAGCGGCGTGACCAACAGCCTCGGGCACAGCGTCGATCTGGCCGCACTCAGCGAGGACGACCTGGAGACGGTGTTCCGCCGTGCCTACGGCCGTTACTGCGACCAGCGCGCCCTGATCGGCACGGTGGACACCGTCCGCCCGGTCGTGGACGCGGTGACCGCGGCCGGTGCCGACGAGATCGTGGCGCTCGTCGACTTCGGTGTCGCCCCGGACGAGCTGCGCGCGGGCCTTCCCCGCCTGGACGCCCTGCGCCGCCACTTCCGCCGACCGGCGACCACCGAACCCACCTCCACCGACGCGCCCCTGTTGCCGGGGCAGGAGCGGATCTGGTTCCTGGAACGTCTGCTGCCGGGGCGGACCGCCTACAACGAAGTCAAGGCCGTCCGTCTCGAGGGCCCCCTCGACATACCGGCCCTGCGCGCGGCACTACGCGGCCTCGTCGCCCGGCACGAGGGCCTGCGCACCGTTTTCCGGGAGACCGGCGGTGAGCCGCGTCAGCTGGTGCGGGCATCCGCCGACCCCGACTTCGAGCTCGTGGACGCCTCCGGCAGCCACAAAACCACGCTCCAGGACGTCCTGTCGGCCGAGAGCGCACGCCGCTTCGACCTGGCGGAAGGCCCGCTGTTCGTCACCCGGCTGGTCAGGCTCGGGGAGGCGGAGCACGTGCTCGTCCTGTCCCTGCACCACATCGTGGTCGACGCGGCCTCCGCGACCGTCCTCGCCCGCGACCTGTCCGTTCTTTACCGGGCCGAGCGCGACGGCACCACCCCCGACCTCCCTGCCCTCACCTGGAGCTGCGCCGAGCACGCGCGGGAACAGGCGGCGTCCGTGCCCGGCCCAGAGACCGATGAGGACCTGGCGTACTGGCGCCGCGCCCTCGGCGGCGACCTGCCCGTCCTCGCCCTGCCCGCCGACCGGCCCCGCCCATCTCCGATGACCTCCAGCGGCCGGGCGGTCTTCCGCACCCTCGACCCGGAACTCTCCCGCAGGCTTCGTGAGTTGAGCCGAACCCGCCGCAGCACCCTGTTCATGACGCTGCTCGCCGGGTACGCGGCGACGCTGCACAGAATCGCCGGGCAGACGGACATCATCGTCGGCACCCCGTTCTCGGACCGGCCCGAGCGGGCCGAGCACGTGCTCGGCTTCTTCGTGAACACGCTTGCGCTGCGCTTCGACGTGTCCGGCGACCCGGCGTTCACCGCGCTGCTGGACCGGGTGCGCTCGGTGGCCCTCGACGCCTACGACCACGCCCGCGTGCCGTTCGAGAAGGTCGTGCGGGAGCTCGCCCCGGCCAGGGCGGTCGACCGGACGCCGGTGTTCCAGACGTTCGCCGAGTTCCAGCGTGCCGAACCCTTCCGTTTCGACCTGCCGGGCGTCGAGGCCACACCGCTGGACGCGGGTCCCGACAAGTCGCTGACGGACCTCACCGTGTACTTCACCGACCAGCCGCAGGGCATCCGCTGCCATCTGGAGTACAACACCGACCTGTTCGACCAGGACACCGTCGAGGGGTTCTTCGGCACCTTCCGGGACCTGCTCACCGCCGCGGTCGAATCGCCCGAGGCGCCCCTGTCACGGCTCGCCCCCGCCGCCGTCGAGACCGCCGCCGAAGGGGAGCCCGTACCGCGGTCCTGGCAGCAGGGCCCGACCCGCCCGCCTGCCGACACCACCGTCCACGCTCTGTTCGCCCGACAGGCAGCCACCCGGCCGGACAGCACGGCGGTGATCAGCGGCACCGGTCGCCTCACCTACCGCGAACTGGACGAACGATCCGGGCAGTTGGCCGCGGTCCTGCGCGAGCAGCACCCCACGGCCGACGGTGTCGGCGACGCGGTGGCCCTGTGGCTTCCGCGCTCCACGGACCTGGTCGTCGCGATGCTCGCAGCACTCAAGGCAGGCTGCGCCTATGTGCCTCTCGACCCCGTGCTGGGCCGGGCACGCGCCGGGCAGGTCATCGCCGAGTCCGGGGCCCGGACGGTGGTGTCGACGCAGGAAGAGGCCGTGGCGCTGAACCTGCCCGCGCACGTGACGGTCGTCCGGCCCGACGCGACCGGCCGCACCACCCATCCGCCTGCCACCCTGTCCGCCCCCGATTCCCGGTCCGCCTGCTGCGTCCTGTACACCTCGGGCAGCACCGGCATCCCGAAGGGCGTGGAGCTGACGCACCGCGGCGTGGTCGACCTGTGCGAGTGGCAGCACCGGCGTTTCGCCTTCACCCCGGCCGACCGCAGTGCCGTCGTGTGCAGCCAGAGCTTCGACGCCTCGATCCTGGAGATCTGGCCGGCGCTGACCGCGGGAGCGTCGGTCACGATCGCCGGCGAGGACCTGCGCAGGGACCCGCTCGCCCTGGCCCGCTGGTACACCGAGCAGGGCGTCACCTTCTCCATCCTCCCCACCGCTCTCGGCGAACAGGTACTCCGCCTCCCCCCGACGGACCAGCCGCCCCTGCGTCACCTGCTGCTCGGCGGCGACGTCCTGCGCACCCGCCCGCGGCCCGAGGCGCCGTACGAGACGGTGAACGTGTACGGGCCCACCGAGGTCACCGTCCTGTGCACCACGGAGACCGTGTCCCCGCAGGACACCGCAGCCAGGCAGGACCCCGCCCGTCCCATCGCGCTGGGGCGCCCGGTCGACAACGTGACGCTGAGCGTGCTCGACGCCGCCGGCAGCCCGGTGCCCGTGGGCGCGGTGGGGGAGTTGTACGTCAGCGGCCCCGGCGTCGCACTCGGCTATCTGCACCGCCCCGAACTCACCGAGGAACGTTTCCTGCCGGACCCCGACGGCGGCCCGGACGCCCGCAGGTACCGGACCGGCGACCTGGTCCGCTGGAACGGCGACGGGAGACTGGAGTTCTGCGGCCGGGCCGACGACCAGGTCAAGATCCGTGGCTTCCGCGTCGAGCCGGAGGAGGTCTCCCGCGTGCTCAACGCCCTGGACGGCGTACGCGAGGCGGCCGTGCTGGCCCGCCGCAACGACCGGGGAGAGGCGTATCTGGCGGCCTATGCCGTCCCCGCCGACCCGATCGGCGCCGCGGCCGACGACCGGCAGGCGCTCGCCGACCTCCTGGCCGAGGAACTGGCCGCCCGGCTCCCGGAGTACCTGGTGCCGCGTGCCTGGCGGATCCCGACCGCCCTGCCATCGACGGCCAACGGCAAGCTGGACCGCACCGCGCTGCCGGCGCCCGACCTCGTCACCACGGCACCGGGCCGCAGGCCCGGCGGCACCGGCGGGGAGGAGCCGGCGTCCGGCCACCGCACGGACATCGAACAACGGCTGCGACGCCTGTGGGCCTCCGAGTTCGGCATCGACACCGGCGCCGTCACGGCCGACACCTCGTTCTTCGACCTGGGCGGCCACTCGATCACCGCGATGCGGCTGGTCAACCGGGTCCGGGAGGAGTTCGGCACCGAGTACCCGATGCTGGGCTTCTACCAGGAGCCGACGCTGCGGGCCATGACGACCCACCTGGCCGGAACGCTCGCGCAAGCAACGCCGAGCCCGGCGGCCGAGGGAGGCGACGGCCCCGGCACGGTGGAGCACAGGGCACCCGCCACCACCCAGCAGTCCCGCTTCGCCACGGTGCACGCCGAACACCCCCTCCCACAGGTCTTCAACGTCGCCCTGCGGATCACCCTCTCCGGAAGCCTGGACATCGCGGCCCTGCGCACCGCCCTGACCCGACTCGTCGAACGACACGAGGGACTGCGGACCCGCCTGGCCCGCAGCGGCAACGGCTGGGAGCAGCAGGTGCTGCGGCCCGGCCCGGTTCAGATGCCGCTGGAGGACCTCACCGCACGCCCCGCGCACGAGCGGCAAGCAGCCCTGGACCGGGCGAGCACCCAGGCCGCCGAAACACCGATCGACCCCACACACGACACACCGATGTCCCTGCGCCTGCTGCGCACCGGCGAGCGCACCTGGGTGCTGCTCCTCGTCCTGCACCATTCCGCCTGCGACGGATGGTCCGTCAGCCTGCTGCTGAAGGAACTGGCCGCGCTCTACGGCTCCGCTCTGCGGGACGAACCCCACACTCTGCCGCCGGTGCAGTGCCAGCCCGCGCAGTACGCCGACTGGCAGCGGGAACAGGCCGACGAGGCCACCGACGAAGGCACGCTGGACTTCTGGCTGCGTGCCCTCGACGGGGTGCCGTTCACCGTCGGCCTGCCCGTGGACCGCCCCCGGCCCGAGCAGCCGAGCGGACGGGGCGGCGCCGTGATGTTCACCGTGCCCGCGGGGGTGCGCTCCGCCGTCGAGCGCCTGGCGCGGCAGCGGGGCACGACGCCGTTCGTGGTCACCGCTGCCGCCTTGGGCCGACTGCTCGCCAGGAAGTCCGGGCAGGCCGACGTGGTGTTCAACATCTCCTACGCCAACCGTGAGCGCCGCGCGTTCGAATCCCTGCTGGCCTGTACGATCTCCGGTTTCGCGCTACCGGTGCGGGGCGGCGCGGCCGGTTCCTTCGCCGCCCTGACGGACCGCATCGCCCGTACGGCGGTGGAGTGCATGGACCGGGCCGTGCCGGTGCGCCGGATCGCCCCCGCGTTGCAGGAGCGCACGGGCGTCGAGGTGCCGGACCGCCTGGACGTCGGCTTCGCGTACCAGAGCTCCCTGGACGCCGAGGTGGAACTGCCCGGCCTGACCACGGCCGTGGAGGACCTGGCCCCCGCCGCGTCCCGCACGTCGCTCACCTTCGGCCTCGTCCCGGCCGGCGACGAACTGAAGGGCTTCGTCGAGTACTCGGCCGACCTGTGGGACCGCACCACGATCGAGGCCTGGGCCCGCGACTACGTCGAGCTCCTGCGCGAGGAGACCGGCCGGGCAACCGGGCACTGAGGCTCCTGTCCGTGACGCCGCCCGGAGCGGTCGGCGTCACGGACGGGGACGCCGACCGCGGGACGCACAACTCGTCATCCGTACCGGCACATTGACAGGTCCGGACCAACGCGGCACGCTCTGAGAGCGCTCTCACCCCTTCCCGGATCGGCCCCTCGTCGAACGGAGACAGAGCATGTTACGGACCCTCGGACGCAGTATCAGGGCTGTCGGGCTGTCCCTCGCCGCAGCCCTGACCGGTTCCTTCCTCGCCACCGGAGCGGGAACACCGGCCCAGGCCGCCGTCCCGGCGACGATCCCCCTGAAGATCACCAACAACTCGGCCCGCGGCGAGCAGGTGTACATCTACAACCTCGGTACCGACCTGTCGACCGGACGGCAGGGCTGGGCCGACGCCAACGGCACGTTCCACCCCTGGCCGGCGGGTGGCAATCCACCGACTCCCGCCCCCGACGCATCGATCCCGGGCCCGGCAGCGGGCCAGTCGACCACGATCCGCATGCCGAAGTTCTCCGGCCGCGTGTACTTCTCCTACGGCCAGAAACTGGTGTTCAAGCTCACGACCGGCGGCCTGGTCCAGCCCGCGGTACAGAACCCCTCCGACCCCAACCGGAACATCCTGTTCAACTGGTCGGAGTACACACTCAACGACGCGGGCCTGTGGATCAACAGCACACAGGTCGACATGTTCTCGGCACCGTACGCGGTAGGAGTGCAGCGAGCCGACGGAACCACCGCGAACACCGGCCGCCTGAAGCCCGGTGGCTACAACGGCTTCTTCAACGCCCTCAGGGGACAGCCCGGAGGCTGGGCCAACCTGATCCAGACCCGTCCCGACGGCACCGTACTGCGCGCCCTGTCCCCGCTGTACGGCCTGGAGACCGGCGCACTGCCGGCCACCGTCATGGACGACTACATCAACCGCGTCTGGCAGAAGTACTCCACCTCGACCCTGACGGTCACACCGTTCGCCGACCAGCCGGGCACCAAGTACTACGGCCGGGTCTCCGGGGGCGTCATGAACTTCACCAACAGCGCCGGCGCCACCGTCACCAGCTTCCAGAAGCCGGACGCCTCCTCCGTCTTCGGCTGTCACAGAATGCTCGACGCGCCGAACGACCAGGTCCGCGGCCCGATCTCACGCACCCTGTGCGCCGCCTTCAACCGCTCCACCCTGCTGGTCAACTCCCAGCAGCCCGACTCCAGTGCCGATGCCTTCTACAAGGACGGCGTCACCAATCACTACGCCCGCAAGATCCACGCCCAGATGGCCGACGGCAAGGCGTATGCCTTCGCCTTCGACGACGTGGGCCACCACGAGTCCCTCGTCCACGACGGGAACCCGCGCCAGGCCTACCTCACCCTCGACCCCCTCAACTGACCCGCGTCCCGCTCCCCAACTCCAGGCTCGGACCGCTCTGTTGACTCTTCATCATTTCTGGAAATCAATTACAACTTTGCTTTTCCTTGGTGTAGATGGACTGCGGTTTACGTGAGCCTCATGGGCACCAGGCGGTGACCGAACACCCTCCTGTAACAGGGAGGGTGTGGTCACCGTCCCCCCATGCAAGGGTGAGAGGCACCAACCATGACGAAGAACCGCACACTGCGCTACGGCAGCCGCACGCTGGCGTTGACGGCGACCGCGCTCGGAGTGATCGCGACGGCCGTCCCCGCAGCAGCCGAGGAGCAGCCCACCGCTGAGCAGATCATGGCTGACTGCGCGTCCGGGGAGGGCAAGTGCACCTTCAACTCCCCGCAGATCGGCCGGGCGTACCTCGGTGAGCCACGCCAGGTCTCCGAACTCCTCTACAACTGCACCGACTCGCCCGCCTCCCAGTCGATGTCCTGGGCCGACACGGTGGGCTCCTCCCACTCGGTGGGCGGCTCGGTCACGGCGGGCGGAGGCATCGAGGGCATCATCACGGCCAGCGTGACCGCGACGTACAACTACACATGGCAGAGCTCGCACACCGAGACGAGTTCCTTCACCGTGAACGTGCGGCCCGGAGAAGTCGGCTGGATCTCCCGCGCCCAGGTGATGCAGCAGATCACCGGCACGTGGCAGACCCACTACGACGACCCCAAGTGGGGCCACTACTACTGGTTCGTCCCCGACGTGGTAACCGGCCCGGCCCCGAACGGCACGGACGGCAAGCACAGCGCGGTCGTGGTCAAGTCCCGCAAGATGACCCCCGAGGAAAAGAAGCTGTGCTCCACCGGCTCCACCCAGGACAAGCTCTTCACCCGTAGCTGAACCTGAGCGCGCTCCGGCCTCCGGCCAGTCCGGCCGGAGGCCACTGGGATTGACGGATTCACCTCAACCCCCACCGGGCAGTGACCCCAGAGAATGTCATGAGCACGACTGCCTTCCCCCACAAGGAGGTCGATCATGTACGTCCGCACGCTGACCGGCGGCCTGGCCGCTGCCTTGGTGCTGTCCTTGTCCCTGACGGGTGGTCAGGCTGTGGCCGCTCCCCCCGACGCGGAGGATGCCCCACTGGCCGCCCGTGTCCTCCTCTACGACGCCGGCGGCTCCGCGGAGTTCAGGAGCGCGGTCGACCGGGGCGCGGCGATCTGGAACGAGAGTGTCGACGCCGTCGAGCTCCGGCCGGCCGCCGCGGGGCAACGCGCGAACATACGGGTCCTCGCGGACAACGGCTGGCCGCGCGCCCTGCCCACCACCCTGGGCAACGGAACCGTCTACATCGGACGCCAGGCCGTCGACCAGGGCTACGACACGATCCGTATCTCCGCCCACGAACTCGGGCACATCCTGGGCCTGCCTGACCGCAAGCCCGGACCCTGCTCGAGCCTGATGTCCGGTTCCAGCGCGGGCACCGCGTGCAAGAACCCGTATCCGAACGCGGCGGAGAAGACGGAGGTCGAGGGGAACTTCGCCGGTGTGCTCGCCGGGCGGGCCCCGGGGGCGCCTGCCGAGGTGATCGTGGACTGACACGGCAGCCGCCGGCTCGTCGATCAGTCGGGTGAGTCGGCTGAGTCGGCCGATTCCGCTGAGTCGGCCGGCTCGCAGTCGCCGGTCGGCGCGGACCGCTCGATGTCGTCGTTGGCCGCGCCCCAGCTGGACAGGAGGTTCAGGGCGTCCTGCGAGGGCGAGTCGGGCTCGGCGGTGTAGGTGAGGAGGAACTGGCTGGGCCGTCCCCGAGCGGGAAGGTCTCGAAGGGCAGGTCGAGGTCGCCGACGACCGGATGGTGGAGAAGTTTCACGCCGGTGGTGTGGATGCGGACGTTGTGGGCGGCCCAGAGTTGCCGGAAGTCCTCGCTACGGGTGGACAGTTCACCGATCAGGTCCATCAGCCGACGGTCGTGGAGATCGCGGCCGGCCTCGGCGCGCAGCATGGCGACCGTGTCGCCGGCGACCTTGTCCCACTCCCGGAAGAACTCGGTGGCCTGCGGGTCGAGGAAGACGAACCGGGCGTTGTTGGGCGGCCGCGCCGGGTCGGCGTAGACGGGGGAGAAGAGGGCGCGCCCGAGGTGGTTGTCGGCCAGGATGTCCCCGCGCCCGCTGAGGACGAAGGCGGGTGTGCATGGCCACTATCGACCGCTGACCGCTGAGTTCGGCTACACCCCTCCGAAGGGGCCGACTCCCACGGGGACTTGCTGCGCGGTTGGGTCTCGCGAACTGCTTCCGGTGGTGGGATCACGGTGCTTGTAGGGTCGGTCTTGATCGGTTTTCGCGGTGTGGAGGGAGCTTTGATGACGAAGGGCCCGTTTGTTGCGATGGCCGCTGCAACTGCGGCGCTGGGGACGGTGCTTGGTTTCTTCGCGTTGCAGTTGCGCGCGGACGGTCACGGGCAGTATGTGGAGTCCGTGGCCACGTTCAGTGTCCTGATGTATGTCACCGCGGCTCTGATTGTGGTGACGTGGGTCCGAGACGGTCGGCCGCACTCGAACTCACACTGAGTTCTCCGCGGACCAGCGCGGGCGCCAGGCTGAAGTCCTGGCGCCCGCCCGACCGGGCGTGCTCACCCGGCTGGACGGTGCTCCGGCAGGGCCGGTGCCGCGAGGGTTTCGGGCTGGCCCGCGCGGCGCAGTGACGCGGCGACGAAGCCGTCGGTCTTGAGCTCCTCGACCAGCTCGCGCAGGAATCGTATGGTCTCGGGCCGCCGGGTGGTGGTTGTGCCGACGGCTTGGCGGATCTCCATGAACTCCTTCTCGATCAGCCGCACTTCGGGGTGTGCTTCGGCGTAGGCGGTCATCGGCTGCCGGATGCCCGCGCCCACCTCCAGCTGGTGCGCGGCGAAGGTGTCGATACCCTCGTGACCGCGAACCAGGGTGGCGTGGCGCAGGGTTCGGGTGAGGTAGAGGTCGTAGGCGGATCCGGCTTTCACGCCGATGCGGATGCCCGGCGCGTCGACGTCCTCGGGCGTGTTCAGGTCGGAGTCCCGCGGCACGGCGTACACGCCCTCGATGAGCACGTACGGGGCGGTGAAGGCGACTTGCTTCTCACGGGCGGGCTCGATCGCGAGGAAGCAGACATCGGCCCGCCCGCCGGCCATCGCCTCGAACGAGGCGCGCGCGGCGTCGAAGCAGAGGAATTCCACGGGCACACCGAGCCGGTCCGCGATCTCCCGGGCGAGGTCGACGGTGATGCCACTGGGCGCTTGCGGCGTGCCTTGGGCGAGGACGGGATTGCCGAGGTTGATGGAGGCTCGCAGGACACCGGTGGGCGCGAGGTCGGCGGCGAGAGAGGGAAGGATCATGGCGCGAGTGTAGGTTCCCGGACCGGTGTCCAGGCTCTGTTCAGGGGCTGCCGACAGCAGGCAGCCGGCAGCAGGGACGACATGCACGAAGCCTCCCCGAAAGTGTCCTGCTGCCGTGCCCGGCCGGTCCGACGGCGGCCGGTGGACGACCGAGCGGAGATGCCCGGAGCCCGCCACGTGACGGGCGCCGGCTCCCGAGCCCGCCGCATCATCGTCAGCTGTGCTGACCGGCCGGCTTCAGCGGACCCGGTCGTAGACGACGGCCAGCGGTCCGTGCTCGCCCGCGGCCTGGCTGACGAGCGTCCACTGCCCCGCGGGCAGACCGTCGTCGAAGAGGCGGGGCCCGCCGCCGAGGAAGACCGGGAAGATCGTGAGCGCCAGCCGGTCGACCTTGTCGGCCGCCAGCAGCGCCTTGATGACGCTCGCGCTGGAGAGCACGAGAATGTCGCCGCCTTCGGTTGCTTTCAGGTCCCCGACCACCTCGGCGGCGGACTTGTCGACGATCGTCGTCCGCTCCCACGTCGCCTTGTCCAGGGTCGAGGAGAGAACCACCTTGGTCGGTGTCGACGAGCCACTTCGCGAAACTCTCTTCGCGCGGGTCGGCGCCCTCCATGCCGATGACGGTGGGCCAGAAACCGAGGAACCCCTCGGCGTTGACCCGACCGAGCAGGGCCGTGTCGTGGCCGGCTCCCAGAGGCTCGTCAGGTGGACGCGGGCGACGTCTGAGACGGCGTAGGGCATCACCCAGCTCATGTCCACCGGGTTGTCCGGCGCGGCGTAAGAAGCTGTGTCAGAACCGGTGATCGTGCAGGACGGATTCGCCGTCCTGGCGAAGCGGTGGCGAGTCGAGCGGGCCATCTCGTGGATCATGAGAGCCAGGAGAAACGTCCGCGACTACGAGCGCCTTATCTCCCACAGCGAGGCCCACATCACTGGACCTTCATCACCCTCATGGTCCGCCGCCTCACCCGCCCTCCCCGCCCACCGCGTACGTCACCACACGCCGTCGAACCGGTGAAGGCGGTCGGCAAGCCCAAGCCCATACGCCTGCGGAAGCAGTCGAACACCATCCGCCTCGCCCCGGCTGCTCTGAGCTGACACATCCAAGGTTCCCAGCGGCATGAGGAGGCCACCGGTAGCGGTCCCAAGTGTCGACGAACTTGGATGGCGTACCGCCGAGGCGAGCCCCAAAAGGGGCGTGGGGGGCAAGGGGTGCTCAACGCTGACCGCGTGGCAGCTCACACTGTGGCATGTGGACCGCTTTTACGCTGGCCTGAGCCGCTTGGCACCCTCACCCAGGCCCGGGCAACTCCGTCGACTGACCTCTTCCCGGCCGACGGGAGGCGATGCCGGCTTGCCCCGCACGCCAGGACGGCCTTCCGCTATTGCGGTGCGATGGCTTTGAGCCAGTCCTCGACGGCGAGGACGTCTGCCCACTGCGGGAACAGCTTCTCGGTAAGCATCGTGTGCACCTCGGGGTCGGTGTCGAGGCAGGCATCCGCCAGGACGGTGAGGCCGAAGTCCAGGTCGATGGCGTGCCACAGGGTGGACAGCACTACAGCGCTGGTGGCGATGCCGGTGAGAACAAGGCTGTCGATATCGCGAGCCCTGAGTACCAAGTCGAGGTCGCTGCCCGAGAAGGCACTCCCTCGTCTCTTGGTCACCACGACGTCGCCCTGCTGGGGGGCGACGTCGTCATGGATCTCGGTGCCAGGCTGCCCCTCGGTGAACAGACCAGCCCGCACGATGTTTGTCATCACCTTGTTGCGGGGGCTGACTTCCGGATCACCCGGCCGTAACCCGATCACCACGTAGATCACGGGGATGCCTGCAGCCCGGGCTCCGTCGATCGCCTGGCGCAAACGCGGCAGATATCCGGAACCGTCGTCGGCGATGGCCACGATGTCCCGTTGGACGTCCATCACCAGAAGCGCACTGTTTGCCATGCTTGCTGTCCCTTCTCCGTGGAAGAACAAGAGCAAGTCTGGTGGATCAACCGAGCCGTGGTTGGGGGTTCCGCAGATCCTCATCAGCGGCGCGCCGCAGTGCGCCCATGACCGGTGTCAGTTCTTGTTCTGCAGGACAACGTAGGTGCTGTCCAAACCCGGATAAGCGGTGTCGCCCGTCAGTTACGGAGCCACTGGTCCTTCTCAGCCCCTATCCGCAGGCGCCATCGGGCGAGCTGGCGCATCGTCAAGTTGGTCCGTCAGTACGCCGCGACCAGCAGCGCCCGGTCTTCCAGGGACAGGCTCCACGGCCGCCCCCTGCGAACCTCGTCTGCGCCCGCGCGCCGCAGCACGGTCACCAGCTTGGCGAACTGGCGCGGGCTGAGCCCGGTGAACGGGGCTATCCAGGACGACTCCGACGCCGTGATCACACCAGTCACGCCGTGATCATCCCCTTCCGGCTGATCCCTCCAGCCGGGCGAAGGCGAGGATGTCGGGGACCGCTTCACGCAGGCTCGCGAAGTGACGGTGCACGCCGGTCACCGCAGCCGCGGTGTTGACGCCCCACACCGTCATGCCGGCCCGCAGCCCTGCTTCGACTCCGGAGGGGGCGTCCTCAATGACCAGGCAGTTCTCGGGCCGGACACCGAGCTGCTCGGCGGCCAAGAGGTAGGGCACGGGCGAGGGTTTGCCTTCGTCCACTGCGGCGGCGTCCACGATGACGCGCGGGACCGGCAGGCCCGTCCGAGCGAATCGGCCGCGCACCCGGTGCTCGTAGTTGGAGGTCACGAGCGCCCACGCCCCCGACGGCAGGGTGCCCAGCAGCTGCGACGCGCCATCGAAAGCCGTATAGACGCCGGAGCGGACGTCTTCGTCCTCCAATTCGTGCAACGCAGCCAGACACTCCCTTGGATCCCGGTCCGGAGCCACCTTGGCGAAGGTCTCCATCGGCCGCGTCCGCAGGGCCACCCGATAGACCTCAGTCGCGTCCAGTCCGTATCGACCCGCCCACGTTGCCCAGACCCGGCGCTGGTTGTCCACGGCGTCGATCAACGTGCCGTCGACATCGAAGAGGACGCACTTCCTGGGGCCGGGCTGCACACGCTCACTGGTCACGCCATGATCATGCCAGGAGGACACGAAGATCATTTACGGGACGGCCCTTAGACATGGCCTTCGTCGCGGACATGGAGAGCCACCAGAGCGCGTTAGACAGCAGGGTGTTGTGCGCAGGTAGGTGACGTCGAACCCGGACTCGGCGTCGCACCCACAGTCCACCTCACACACCAACATCACCAGACGCCAAGCCAACATGGCCGATTCCGGCCCCTGTTGCGACTCGCAGTGCCCGGACTCACCAGCCAGTAACAGTCACATAACGTCACAGATCACCGGTTCTGACACAGGTTCTAACGGCCGTCGAGGGAGAGGGCCAGGTTGGTGACGACTCGGCGGCCGGCGCTCTGCTCTGTCATTTCATGCTCCTCGTGTCAATGCTGTCGGCGCTGTCGGTGTCGTGCGAGTCCGCGTCGAGGATCGCCGCGAGCTTGTCCAGGCTTTGGCCGAAGCCGATCTCGATGCCGGCGATGAAGTCCGCGGAGTCGATCGTGCTGTCGGTGATGCGCCAGTGGACGTCGAGATCTGTGCCCGTGTCGGTGGGCCCGAGGTCCATGCCGACGTGAGCGGTGAAGGCGAGGCGGCCGTCGGGAAGCAGCGGGGAGAGCCGGTAGGCGAGGCGCTCACCGGGGCGTACGTCGTCGACGACTCCCTCCGCGCGCCCGGCGACCGGGTGGGAACCGTCGGAGTCTTCGGCGTCGCGGTATTCCTGAACGATCCGCCCACCGGGTCGCGCCTCGAAGACGAGCTCGGAGACGCGGAGGTCCTCGGGGGTCCACCAGTGCGCGAGCAGGACGGCCTCGGTCAGGTGGTGCCAGACCAACTCGGGGCGTCCCGTCAGTGACCGGTGGAACGTGAACGAGCGGCCGTCGACCCATCCCGACTCCTTCGCGGCGAACCGCTCGGCGTGGAGGCTGCGCTCGTAGCGGTCGTATGTCGCGTGCGGGCCGCTGTCCCGTTCCGCGGAGTCGGCGATACGGCTGAGTTCGGCCGCCAGGTCCCGCAGGGGGCCGGGCCGGAGTGCGTAGATGCGGCGCTGACCGGCGCGCTGGGAGGTCACGACGCCGGCGCGTTCAAGGGTCTGCAGGTGCTTGGTCGTCTGTGGCTGGCGCGCCTCGGCGAGCTGGGCGAGGACGCCGACGGGGCGGGGCCGCTCGGCCAGCAGGTTTACGAGCCGCCAGCGGGCCGGATCGGCCAGTGCGGCGAGGAGTGCGTCCATGGAGAGGAGTATTCTTCACAACGAATATTCGTGTCAAGGAATAAGTTGCCGGGGTCGAGGCGAAGCCAACGGCCGGGCTGAGGTTGTCCACGTGGGCGATGCCGCGCACGGCGCGGTGCACGCCGTCGCCGCGGAGCGATGAGTTCGGGCGACGGATCGGGTCTGCACTCGTATGACTCGGATCATCGCTGACATCTCGCTCTCCCTCGACGGCTTCGTCACCGGGCCCGACCCCGGCCCGGACAACGGTCTGGGCACCGGCGGCGAGGCCCTGCACACTTGGGCGTTCTCCGACGACCCCGACGATCGCCGGGTCCTGCGCGAAGGGACCGCCCGTTCAGGGGCTGTGGTCCTCGGCCGTCGGCTCTTCGACGTGGTCGACGGGCCGGACGGCTGGGACGACAACACCGGCTACGGCGCCGGCGAGGTCGGCAAGCCCGCGTTCGTCGTCGTGACGAGTTCCCCGCCGGAGGCGGTGCGGCTCACCGGCCTCGACTGGACGTTCGTCACCACCGGTCTGCCCGACGCCGTCGCCGCCGCGCGCGAGCGCGCCGAGGCGGCGTCCGCGGACAGCGGCAAGGACCTCGACGTCGTCCTCATGGGCGGCGGCGCCACGATCGGCTCGGCGCTCGGCGCCGGGCTCGTCGACGTGCTGTCGCTGCACCTCGCGCCCGTCGTGCTGGGCGCCGGGACGCCCCTGTTCACCGGCGGAGCGCCGCGCACGCTGGTGCAGCGGAGCGTGATCTCGACATCGACCGCGACGCACCTCACCTACGACGTCCTGTGACGACATCGCTGCGGAGCGATCAAGAGATCGTTGCGGCCGGTGGGTTCCATCGGTGGGTGCGGCGCACCGTGTTGGGGACGCCGTAGTCCTTCTTGAGCTGTTCGGGGATGGCGTAGTGCATGACGCGCCCGCGGGTGAGGGAGGACAGCTCGAGGACGGTGGTCAGGTGGCCGAGGCGGTCGAGGGCCCAGGCGCCGAGCGGCGAGCGGTCTTCGATGGTTTCGAGGATGCCGAGGAGGTGGGGTACGGCTTTGACGACGGTGTCCCACGGGGTCTGCGGCACGCGGAGCCAGTCGGCGCAGGTGTTGCCGATGAGGTGGCGGATGAGGGCGGAGACGATCGGGTCGAAGAAGGTCCCGGGCACGACCTCCTCGTAGAGGTCGATGAGCTGCCGGGTGAGGTGCGGGCCCTCCTCGGAGGGCCCCATGTGCCGGATCATGTACAGGTCGAGGAAGGCGCGGGCCTCCTCCAGGGTCTTGGGGACGGCGTCCTGGTCGACGCCGAGCATGGCGCCGACGACGCGCCAGGCGTAGTAGTAGGCTTCGGCGCCTTCCTGCGACATGTGGATGCCGAGGCGGTGCAGGCTGTCCAGGACGAGCAGGGAGAAGAACATCTGCCCGCCGATCATGTCCTCCTGGCAGATCGGCGTTCCCAGCGCGGTGGTGTCCCACCGGTTCTCCCGCTCGAGATGGTGGCGGATGGAGGCGTGCAGCAGGCGCACCTTCTGGGCGGCGGGCACGAAGCGGCCGCCGGCCTCGAAGGCGTCGGGCTGCATCAGGTAGACGGTGAACTGGCCCGTCTCCGCCATCCGTTTGGAGGGGTACTCCAACCCGTGAGTGGCCGACAACAGCTTCGCCACGTGGGGGACGACGTAGCAGGCGGGCATGGAGGCGAAGGACAGCGCGGTGGAGATGTGCACGTTGTTGTCGATGAAGAACAGCCGGGCCTTCTCCATCTCGGCCCAGTCCACCCAGGGCGGCGGGACACGGGTGGCTTCCAGGTACTCCCGGGCGACATCGGGCAGCCCGTCGGGCAGGGGAGCGCCGGCGGTGGAGACGTAGCGCATCAGCGTGTTGAACGTGCCTGTCCGACCGCTCTCGAAGAGTGCGGCGACGGTGGCGTCGGCGAGTTCGTCGCCGACGTGCCGCAGGGCGTCCATGGCTGACTCGGTGTAGGTCACGGCAGGGCTCCTTGTCTCTTCAGGACCGGCGACGGCCGACGGGCGGGCCGACGGCCGGACATGGCGTGTGCCTGTGCCGACAGGGACGGCAGAAGCTCAGGACAGGCGGTCAGATGCGGACTGCGCCAGTGCGGTCAAAGCGCTCGATGCGTGCGCTGGTACGTCCAGTTCGTGGAGAGCGCCGAGTGCCTCCCGGACGCGTGCGCCGATCATGTCCTCGATGCGATCGGGCGCCTTCAGCCGGCGCATCACCTCGCGCACCGTGTCCAGGGCATCCGCGTCCGGGCTACGCCGGCCCAGCAGGCCACGCAACTGTTCGCGGTCTTCGTGGCCGGCAAGACGCCAGGTTTCCGCCAGCAGGGCCGTGGGCCGGTGGCCGCGCACGTCGTCGGTGTCGGCCTTGCCGGTGCGTTCCGGGTCTCCGAACAGGCCGAGCAGGTCGTCCCGCAGCTGGAATGCCTCGCCCAGCGGCAGTCCGTACGCGGAATAGCCCTCGCGCAGTTGCGCGCCCGCCCCGGCCAGAGCGCCGCCGATCAGCAGGGGCTGCTCGACGGTGTACTTGGCGGTCTTGTAGCGGATCACCTTCAGTGACGCGGTGGTGTCCGGACCGGCTCCGGTGCGCAGGATCTCCAGGCCTCCCGCGATCAGCTCGCGTGCCATCACCGACCACAAGGGCCGGGCCCGGGCGAGGTAGGCGGCGGGCAGACCGCTGGTGGCGAACAGCTGCCCGGCCAGCGCCATGAGCAGGTCTCCGACCAGCATCGCCAGCGACCTGGCGGCGGCGTCGGCGCGCGGACGCCGCCGCACGGCACCGCGCAGGGCGATGTGCGCGGTGGGGCGTCCGTGCCGCAGCGGGCTGTCGTCGATGAGATCGTCGTGCACGACCGCGGCGGCGTGCACCAGCTCCATGGAGGCCGCGGCCCGCACCAGTGCGTCGCTGTCCGGCTGTCCCACCGCGCGCCAGCCCCAGTAGCAGAACGCCGCTCGCAGCCGTTTGCCGTCCGCGACGGTCATCTCCAGCTGCTCGGCCACCGGGCCGAGGAGCGGATCGATCGCGGCGAACTGGTCGGCCTCCTGCGCGACGAACCGATGCAGCACCTCGTCGACGCGGGTCTTGAACGCGGCCGGCTCCCACCGGTCAGACGCCATCGGCGGCCTTCCGGGCCTGGGCGTGCCGGGCGAGGATCTCCAGGTGGGCCGGGGACACGGCCGCGTACCGGTCCAGCGCCAGGCGCCCACGCGCCATCAGCTCGCTCTCGGCCTGCGCCGCCAACTCCGCGGTGTCCGAACGGCGCAGCAACCCCCGCAGCGTCCCCACGGCCGAACTCAGCGTACGCACCGTCAGATCGGCCAGCCCGGCCGCCGTCAGCACCGCCTGCTCGTCCAAGCCGTCGCGCCGTCCCGCTTCTCGCGTCATGCTCTTCCCCCCCACTCACACAACATCCGGGCGGCGCCGGTCACGCGCCGTTCTTCCGAGCATTGGCCAGACCGGGCGGAAGAGCACAAGAACTCACGATCGAGTGATCACATCGCTCAACTGTGCGGATCGAGGCTGCGCGAGCCCGCCGCTGTCACGCCCAGCCGGTTCACCGTCGGAGCCGGGGCGCGAGCACCGTGCGTACGACCTTGGCCACCTTGCTCGCGGCGGATCCGTCCTCGTCTTCGGGTTCTGGTTCCAGCATCTGCTGGATCCGCAGCAGCAGTTGGTTCGTCGACCGCCAGAGGGGGACGAACATGCCGGCGACCGGCCCGACGCCCTGGATCGGGCCGTCGGACAGTTCGGTGACCTTCTTGGCGAGCGTGACCGTTGCCGGATCCCGCAGGATCACGTGCACCTCATCGTCGACCAGCCTGATCTCCATTCTGCGCGCGGCGGCTTCTTCCGGGTTCGCGTCGGTGGTCGTCTCCGGATCCAGTTCGTCGATCTTGGCGGCGACCGCGTCCGGGTCGACCCCGAGTTCGCGCAGCACCTTGGCCGCCATGCTGTTCTCCGCCCGCAGCATCGCCTCAAGCAGGTGATGGCTGCCCACCGGTGCGCCACCGGCCAGCGCGCTGGCGGCGGACACGGTGTCCTCGGTGGCAGGTGTGCCGGTCGGCCAGGGGCCGGCTGCGACGTCATGCGATCCGTCCAACGAGGCCAGCACCGCGGCACGGATCTTGCTGATCGGATTGATCCGCTCGGCAAGCACCTTCGCGCCGACGCCCGCACCTTCCCTGACCAGGGCGAGCAGGATGTGTTCCGTACCGATGTAGTTGTGGTGCAGCTGCTGCGCCTCGCGCAGGGCGAGTTCCAGTGTCTTCTTCGCGCGCGGCGCGAACGGGATATGGCCGCTCAGCTCCTCCGTGCCGGGCTTGACCACCGCGGAGATGTCGGCCTGCGCCGTCTCCTTGTCGTACCCGAGCTCGTGCAGAACTTTCGCCGCCGTGCTGTCCGGCACGTCGAGCAGCCCCAACAGGAGGTGCTCCGTGCCGATGTGGTGGTGCTTGAGCAGCCTCGCCTGCTCCTGGGCCGTGACGACGACCCTGCGGGCTTTCACCGTGAACCTTTCAAATGTCATGGTTCCATGGTCCCAACCCTGTCAATACACTGTCATTGACAGGGTGACCGTGCCGAAGGGAGGGGTCTGATGGAGAAACCGTCGGACTGGGAGGACCGGCTCGCGCGCTGGCAGAATGAGCTGGAGTTGTTCGAGCAGCTGGACGAGACCCCCTGGGTCACGCTGGCCAAGGCGGAAGCCGAGACCGGGGTTTCCCGCTCGGCCCTGCGGTCCTGGTACCGCAACGGCGAGATCGAGTCCCGGCTGGTGGACGGCCCGAACGGGCCGCAGCGCCTGGTCCGGCTGGACGCGGTGATCGAGCGCGCCGCCGCGTCACCGCGCATTCAGCGCCGGGCGGAACGCGAAGTCAGCCTGGAAGCACAGGTCACGCTGCTACGGCACCGGGTGGACCAGCTCGAGCTGCGTCTGGCCGCGCTGGAGCGGAAGTGACCGGCGCGAGCAGCCCGGTGCCATTGGCCCGGAACGGTCGGCCGGCACCACCGCGGCCCGTGCCGCCAACAGCTTCTGGCACCACCGTCGCAGCGCACCGACCCGCCCGGGCTTCGCGGAGCTGCGCGCGTCCGGGGTGCGGCGGACGTCGCCGTGGCCCGGTCGGGGGACAGGGCGTACCGGGCCACGGCGGTCCCGGTCAGTAGCCGTAGATCATCTTGTAGGCGACCTCGGGGAGGAACTGACCGGCCGAGGAGCCGCCTCCGACGCCGCAGTTGCCGTCGGACTCGCCCGGAACCTTGATCCACAAGAGCATCTCGGCGCCTCCGCCCAGCTGGGTGGGGGTGCCGATGCGGCGGCCCGAGGGGTTGCACCACTGGCCGTTGGAGCCGTTGCCATTGCGGCTGGTGTCCACGACGAACGGCTTGGTGTAGCCGTAGCGGGAGCTCAGTTCACGGTTGACGGCGTTGCCGTAGGCGGTGTTCTCGGCGGTGGTGATGTAGTTGGAGATGTTGAGCGAGAAGCCGTGGGCCTGTCGGAGGCCGGCTTCGTGGAGGCGCCGGGCCATGGTCGCCGCGTCGGCCCAGCGCGGATTGCCGGCGTCCATGTAGACCCAGGTGTTGGGGGCCTGACGGCTGAACTGGGCGAGGGCGCCGGAGAGCATGGCCTCGCGTTCGTCGATCTGCGCCTGGGTCATGCAGCCGTAGTCACCGAGGGAGTCCGGTTCGAGGATGACGACGGCCGGGCGGTTGGCGATCCCGCCGGCGAACTGGGCGATCCAGTCAGCGTAGGCGGACGGCGAGGCGGCTCCGCCCGCGGAGTGCCCGCCGCAGTAGTCGCGGTTGTAGATGTTGTAGGCGACGAGGAGGGGGAGCTTGTCGACGCGGTCCGCCGCTCCCACGTACCCGCCCGTGGCGGTGCCGATGGTGCCGCTCCAGGAGCCGAACCAGCGGGCCATCGGGGTGTTGGCGATGTTCGCGTTGATGGCGGCGGCCCGGCCGTCGCCGGGATTGGCGGCGGCCCACCTCTTCGCGCTGGAGTCGGGGTCCACGTAGAACCCACTGGTCATGGTGGTGGGGTCGGCCGCGTGGGCGGACGGTGCGGCGGCGAACGCCAGCGGCAGAGCGAGGAGCGCTGTGGCCAAGGCGCGGAGTCTGCGGCGCATGACTGAACCTCGATTTCCTGGCAGGGGTGCGTCGCACGCTCTGGTCCCGAGCGTGCGACCTGAGCAAGAGCGGTGTTACGACCTGATCTTGGGAGCGCTCCCACTGGAAGCGATCCCAACAGCACTGGAAAATCGTTGGGGTGTGCTCGGTATGGTGTTGCGGGGTAGTTGAGGTGTCAAGAGCCGACGCACACCGCGATTCGTATGGCGAGAACAAGCCTCGATGGCCAGCAAACTGGAAGCGGTCCCAGACTTGAAGGGGTGGCAGTGCCATGGTCCGGGGTGAGACGCTTCCCGTCCGGTCGTGAGGGAAGGGCTCGTGGTTCATGGCAGAACTTGCGCCGCGTCGGCAGCCGACGCTCGACGAGGTGGCCGAACGCGCCGGTGTCTCCCGATCCGTGGCCTCCCGTGCCCTCAACAACGCGCCGCATGTCAGCCGCGCCAAACGGGAGGCGGTCGAACGGGCTGTCCGGCAACTCGGTTATGTGCCCAATCCGACCGCCCGTGCTCTGGCCACCCGTCAGACGGGAGCGGCCGCCCTGGTCGTCTCGGGAGAGGATCCGTCGATCTTCGCGGATCCGTTCTACGCCCAGGTGATCGTGGGGGCGTCGACCGCTTTGGAGGAGGCCGATCTGCATCTGATGCTGTGTCTGGCCGCTTCCGACCGGGGCCGCAAGCGGGTGGAGGAGCTCTTCCGGTCCAAGGGGGCCGACGGGGTCATGCTGATGGCGCTGCGCGAGGACGATCCGCTGGCCGGTATGGCCGAGGAGGCGGAGATGCCTGTCGTGTTCGGAGGGCGCCCCGTCGGTTCGGCGCCCCGCTGGTATGTGGACGTCGACAACGTCGGGGGAGCGCGCGAGGCGACCGAGTACCTGGTTTCGTGCGGCCGGACTCGCGTGGCTGCGATCTGCGGGCGTCTGGACACCGAGGCCGGGCGTGCCCGGTACCGCGGCTACCGGGACGCCTTGCTGGCGGCCGGCCTCGATCCGTTGCCGCCGCATGAAGGGGACTTCACCGAGCCCAGCGGAGCCGCCGCCATGGCTGCCCTGCTGGCGCACCACCCCGACGTGGACGGGGTGTTCGCCGCCAACGACAACATGGCGGCGGGGGCGCTGCGCACGTTGCGTGCGGCCGGCCGGGCGGTCCCCGCCGACATCGCTGTGGTCGGCTTTGACGACCTGACCGTCGCCCAGGTCGCCGACCCGCCCCTCACCACCGTCCATCAGCCCATAACGGCTCTCGGGCGGGAGATGGCGCGCATGCTCGTCACGGTCATCAACGGACACGACCCCACCCCGTTGATCCTGCCCACGCGCCTGGTCACCCGCTCGAGTGCCTGACGGGTGTCAGCAGGGCGGGGGAGGCGTGTTGCAGGTGGGCGTACCTGTGGCTGGTGATGGCGCGCTTTGGCCCAGGTGGTGCCGGCACGCCGATGCCGCAGGAGGCGGCCACCCGACGAGACCTACCGATCAGTCCGGCTTCCGCGGCCCGTACGCTCGTCCGTCAAGAGGCCGACGTGGACGAGAGGGAGCGCATGGCGGGTGACAGGGACGTACGAGGGCTCGCGGCAGGAGCCGGCCGAGTGGCCCGGCCGACCGAGACCGCTCCTCCTGGACGCCGTACGGGCCCGATGCACTGGTTTCTGTTCAACAGCGCGTGCGTAGCGGCCTCGGTGGCCCTGATGTGGTTCGCGCCGGTGGCGCCTCTGCCGGCCTTCCTGCGCGGCCCGGTCTTCGTCACCTCCGCGCTGGTGATACCCCTGGCACTCGTCCTGGTGCCCGGCGTCCTGCTCCGCCACGTCACTCACAAGAAGACGCCGAAACTGGCCATCGGGGCGCTCGTCGTTGCCCTCCCTGCTGCGATCGTGTTGGCGATCATCACCCGAGAGGCCGGCGACGAACGGGGGCTGGAGAAGCGGGGCCGTTGGACCGAGGCCGTCGTAGCCGACGTCGACAACGGCACGACCGACGAGTGCACGCTCCGCACCCGCGACGGCCGGGAGATCTCACCTCGGATGACGGACGGCTGCGACCCGGACAGGGTGGGGCCAGGCGACAAACTGCGCGTGCTGTACGACCCCAAGGGCGCAGCTGGTCCGTTGGAGGACGAGGACACGGAAGTGGACCTGGACCCCGGCGCGTACAAAGGGATCATCGGCGGCCTGGCAGCGCTGACCGTCGTGACAGGCACGTGGGGCTGCGTAGGGGTGAGTCGTGGGGACAAGTAGACGGGGACACCCCCTGGGCGGGCCGCACCCGCCCTGTCCCGCTGGTGAGCGGAGCTGCCCTCGGACCTGCCTGACACACCGCGAGCGACGAGCCTTGAGCGAATCCGGCCTCGTGCACGGGGGCGCTACTTCCTCGCAGCACGGAACACCTGTCGGCCGCTGAAGCCGAGTACCCATGTGGGTAAGTACGCGTACTCAAGCGGGTGAGCGGTGGTGACCGGAGACTCTGCATATGACACACCTCCGTGCCTCCATCAGCGCATTCGCCCATCACCGACGCGGCCTCGCGGCTGCCGCTCTCGCCTCTCTGGCACTCACCGGCTGCGGAGGTGAGCTGAAGGGCAGTGGCCCACAGGGTGAGCCGGCCGGCAGCGTCGCCTCCAAGGCCAGACCCACACAGCCATCCCCCGAGCAGGAAGCGTTCGCGGCGATGCTGGGCATGTACGCGCAGGCGTGTCCCCCGTCCGACGGGGTCCCGCCGACACCGCCCGGAAAGTCGACCGGTCCGGAGCCGGTGCGGAGTCTCGCCCCTGGGGAAACGCCCCCGACCGACCCGATCGAGCCCGGCCCTCCCACAGGGCCTGCTGCAGAGTTGGACCGGCACGACGGGTGCACGAGCGTCCACCACGAACAGCGCATCATCGAGGCGCTGCAAAAGGTCGTGGATCCCACCCCCGTCAAGGTCCGGAAGACCCTGAACAGCCTCGGCTACATCGACGAACGCATTCACGGCCTCAAGCAGGACGGCAAGACCACGCGCTTCTACCTCGACCTGCGCGAGAACGGCGGCCGGCTGTGCGAGGCGGGTCTGGCGGCGGGCGAGACAACGGACGTCACCCCGTGTGTAGCCCTCGCCACCGGACCGTTCACCGTCAAGACGGAAGAGCAGCCATAACGGTGGTCCATTCCTGCAGTGACGACCTTGCAGTCTGGCCACGCCCGCCACCACGCCAGGTGCCGCTCGCAGGACCGCCAGGGCCTCCTCGTCGTGGGCGCACCCTGTACGTGCCGTAGCCGCTCATGGGTCCTGTCCAGCGTCCAGGCCGTGGAACACCCCGTTCATGCTGGAGAGTTGGAAGCTGGCCCCGGCCCTGGCCTCCGACTGCACGCTGGTCCTCGAGCCTGCCGAGTGGACCCCGCTTCTGGGGCAACGCCGTGATCTGTTCTTGGTACAAGGAGGCCACCTCGGCCCTCGATCTCGACGGGAGCCCACTGCCCGTCACCGACGCCCTGCTCGACGAGTCCCCAGTGACCGTGGGAGCCGACGGCCTCGGCTGACCCGCCGGCGTACTGAGGCACTGCGGGGTCGAAGACATGCCAGGCGCCGGCCAACCGACAGCGGGTGACCTGCGAGCCAGACCTACTCTTTCTTGTTCCGGGAAACGGAGATGCCCGTCTGGGCGACGGCCTGCCAGACTCGTCGATCCAGCTAGGCCGGGCGAGAGGCGACTTCGGAGGTCTCAGAGTGAGTGAGTGCGCCTTCTGCAGGATCGGACAAGGCGAGATCGACGAGGACTTGGTCGCCTACCGCTCGGACAACGTCTTCGTCGTCCCTGCGCTCAAGCAGCGGCGGAACAACCCTGGTCATGCTCTAGTCCTGCCGCTGTCACATGTGACCGACCTGCATGACGTACCAGCTGATCTCCTGCATGAGCTCTTCGAGGTCACAGCACGAGTGACGTCTGCAGTGAAGGATGCCTATGGGGCTGTCGGAAGCACGGTGACACAGAACAACCACATCCCAGGTCAAGTGCTTCATCACGTGCACGTTCATGTCGTCCCCCGGTTCGAGGACGACGGGTTTCGCATGCCGGACCCTGCACTGCGTGAAGCGCCACGAGACGTGCGGCTTGCCCGGGCCGGCACGCTCAGGAAGGCGTTGCAGCTGGGAGCTTGAGCCTGGCGACGGTTGATTGACGCGATCTCGGTCGAGCCGTCGACCGTGAGGTCGGCGGCCCACCCGGAGATCGGTCGTCCAGGCACTGGGCCAGGGGGTTCTGCGGAGAGGGATCACGTTCGGCGGTCCACTGAGCAGGTTCGGCCAGCCCTCCTGATAAGGGGTGACCGAATGCCCGCCGCGGGTGAGGCGACGGCGAAGGAGGCGCCTCTGGAGTAATGCGCTGTCGTCTTCCCGGGTGGAGAGGAGGGGGGAGGACGACGCCGGTGTCCGAGTGAAAGCGTCGGTGACGGACGTCATCGGCCCGGCCGCCACCTTCCGCCGCGCCTCGTGAATCCGGTGCGCCCTTTGTGCGGAGGTGAGGTCATCCTGCTCGATCTGCCCGTTTCTGACTTTCTGAAGCGAGTTCTCGGCACTGCTCGCCCACGGACCTGGTCTCCGGAGTGAGCATCGGAAGCCGACGGCGATCTCACGCCGTCGCAGGTGCCCTCTCGGCCGCGGAACGGCGTTTCCAGTACGCGACGGTCAGCACGCCCAGCAGCGGCCCCCACAGGGTCAGCGGCGCGTAGCAGAGATAGAACCAGGCAGCTTCCCAGCCGCCGGCTTGGCTAGGGTAGTCGGCTGGCAGGTCGCCACCTCGGATCGTGGTACCCCTGATCTCGGAGGCGATGAACAAAAGGGTGAACACGAGGGTGAGGCTCGCGGCCCCGATGGTGGCCGGGAGGACGGCCGCCCTTCTCGGGACCCGGCGGCCGCGAAGGAACGGGACCCAGCGCGGGAACACCTCACCCCAGCGGGCGATCAGACCGATCGCAGCGAAAGCGAAGACCTCGGACAGAACTGACAGGAAGACGACGTACGTCCGTTCACCGAGTCCGCGACCGTTGCCGAACGCGGCCGGGAGCCGCCAGATACTGGAAGGAAGAACGGCCAAGGGCACGGCGTAAGCCACGAGTCGAATCCGTCGTGACACTCCGGCAACGGGCTCGTGGGCCGCCCGCCATGCGACGCGTAATCGTCCGAGGTGGACGGTAGTGGGTTCCTTGGTGTGCTGTAGCTGTCGCATGGGCGGTCCTCGGCTTGGATGAACTGCTGTTCGGCCCGTTCAGTAATGAAGATCCCAGCCACGGAGGCTCCGAGCGTCGCTCTGAGGGCCGACTCGGCTCCGTCTGACGGCCGACGAAGTGGTGCGACCGGCGAATGACTGCAGTGCCCGTTTGCCGCATGACCAGTACGTTTCACCAAGAGCATCCCGACGCTGTCCTGGCAAGAGCCCCAGCGCCTCCCAAACTCATCGACACCACACATCCGTCGAGGTGCCTCCCAAACCCATCGACAAGCGACGTCACTACTGCCCGACAAAGCCACAGGGGTCGTATGCACTGGCGGGCCGATGCCCTGTAATGCGGCTGATCACGGCTGAAGCCAAAGGCGGATCGAAGCCACGGTGACGGTGCCAGGGCGTCGACGCCATACGGCCGATCCGAGCAGCATGTGCGCGGACTGCTCACCGAGCTCGATATTCCGGCCTGACTGCCACCCCTCCGGTCGACAGAGCCAACAGAACGCGAGAATTTGGTAGTTCAGAGAAGGTCACCGTGCCGATCACCGTGGCCAGCGCTACCGAGGACCACTCGATCAGGTTTCACCAGTACCACCTGGAGGACATGGGCCGGGTGCGGGTGCGCAAGTACTGCGAGATCGGGGACCGTGAGGTCGACCAAGGCGAGATCGGCAAGGGCTACCAGCTGACCAAGGACTATCTGGCGCCGAGCGGGCAGGTCGCCGCTAAGCCGTACAAGCTGCTGCGCATGGCGCTCGACCGGAGCGGCAAGGTGGCCGTCGCGAAGTACGCCTGGTCCGGCCGGGAGAGATTGGGTCTGTTGCGGGTTCGGGACGACGTGATCGTGCTGCACGCGATGCGCTGGCCCGACGAGATCAGGTCGCCGGAGGAACTGCTGCCCCCGCCGGTGGAGCTGAGCGACGAGGAGATCGACGGCGCGCACGCGCTCATGGACACCATGACCCGCGACGATCTCGAAGGTGAGGAGTTCCAGGACACCTACACCGAGGCCCTCGCCCAGATCATCGAAGCGAAGCGGGAGCACCGCGAGCCGCCGAAGCTGCAGGAGCCGGAAGCGGAGCCGGGACAGATCGTCGACCTGATGGCCGCCCTGACCGAGTCCGTGCAGAGGGCCAGGGCCTCGCGCGGCGAGGACGCCGACGTAGACGAGATGCCGAAGAAGAAAGCCGCGAAGATGCAGCCGGCCAAGAAGGCCACCGCCAAGAAGACCACGAAGAGGCCGCCGCAAAGAAGACGTCCGGGCGCCGGCCGCGCAGCGCCTAGTCGAGGAACCCCAGTGCGTTGTCGGGCTCGCACTGCGGGCAGGGCTTGACCCCCTCGGCGAGGGCGTGCAGTGCTGCTCCTGGGTGACGCCCTTCGAGCGCTTCCCGGCGTTCCAGCAGCCGCCGACGTGGACGTAGGCCGTGTCCCTGCCGGACAGGCCCCGCTCGATCAGCCAGTCCGGCTCCGGTGGCCGAGCCTCAACATCCAATCCAGGCGGTTGACAGCGAACCTAGTCGTGCGGGGTGTGCGCGCTGGGGGCCGCCGGAGACGGGGGCCTCTGCCGGCGAAGTCAGTCGCCGGCGTGGGGGGCGCTGCGTGCAGTGCGGTCGATGAGCTGGACTGGGTCAGCCTGCCAGTCGGGCGAGGGCCAGGGCGTGAGCGTGGTCGAGGGAGTCAGCAGCGGCGCAAGGGATGTCCGGCTGCACACCGGTGCCCTCCCAGTTCGTGCTGGAGACGGGGTTGATGGCGCGGCCGACGGGGACGGTGGCTTCCAGGTGTGGGTGCAGGGTCCAGCCCTGGCACGGGTGCGCGCCGCCGCGGGTGGGCTCGCCGACGACTACGGCGCGGCCGAGTTGCTGGAGGTCGTACGCCAGCTCCTCAGCGGCAGAGAAGGTGCTGTCGCTGGACAGCACATACAACGGCTTGCTGCCGCCGAAGCGCGCGCCGGGAACGTGCGGCAGGCTCCAGGACTGCTCGCTGCGCTCGCCGCCGTGCCAGTACATGGTGTTGAGGTGGGTGCGCTCGTCGAGCAGGTAGCTGCAGACGAAGGCGACCGTGTCCGGGTCGCCGCCCCGGTTGGCGCGCAGGTCCACGATCAGCGCCTGGGCGCGGGAGGCCAGGGTGAGCGCGGAGCTCAGCGGTTCGGCGGCCCACTCCAGCGGAAACAGCATCGGTGCCAGCTCCACCACGGCGACCCCTCCGTCGAGCAACTGCACCCGGGGCGCACCGCCCAGAGAGGAGTCGAAGTCCCGGCGCATGGCGTCCCGGGTGGCCGCCCCCTGCTTCGGGGAGACCGGGGCGGCGTGGTGCTTCAGTCTCAGGTGCCGGTCACCGTTGACGGACTGCAGGTCCGCGGTGACCAGGCGGGCGAGCTCCTCGGCGTCGTCGACGTCGTAGGCGCCCTCGGTGAGGCGTCGTTTCAGCAGGCCGGCCAGCTGCTCAGCTGTCTCGGGGAAAACGTAGTGATCGGTCAGCAGCCGGGCCGTCTCGTCGATGACAGGGGCCGGCGCAAGCTTCGTCGGAGTCGTCATGGCAGGGAGTAGAGCACTGCCCTTGCGAAAGCGTCAAAGAGTTTAGACACTTTTGGTATGCGTGATCAGCCTCCCTACCCGCCGCCTCCCGAGGACGTCCTGGAGATCGGTGCGCCTGAGCAGTTCGCGGCGCTCTCTCACCCATTGCGCCAGCGGTTGCTCTTTGCCCTGGGCCACCGGCCTGCCACCACCAGCCAGCTTGCGGCGCAGCTCGACGGGAAGAAGGGCAACGTGGCCCACCACCTCAAAGTGCTCCGCGAAGCCGGGCTGGTCCACATCGCCGGGACCCGCCAGGTCCGCGGCGGCACCGAGCAGTACTACCAGCGCACGGCCCGCCAGATGGTCGTCGCCGAACCCCAAGCGGCAGGCACCGCCGCGATGTTCGCTGCGGTCGCCCAGGAGCTGGACCGCTCTCCCGCCGAGACCCACCTGACACTGCGCCACCTGCGTCTCAGCCCCGCGAAGGCAAGAGAACTCGGCGAGACCCTCGCCCAACTGGTCGATGAGGCCGAGGAGCATGCAGAGGACCAGCCCGTGCACGGTGTGTTGGTGGCGCTCTATCAGCAGGCCCGGCCGACCAGCGCCACCAGTTCCGCCTAGCGGCACCAACCTCACGAGACTGGCCGCCGCCTGGCCCGGATAGGCGCCACCCCCAGCTGGCCGAGGAAACCGGCGCCGGCCGACAGCTGACCCGCGTCACGGACTGAACGGCGACACCTCGTCAACTTCCAAAACTTCGACGTGGTCGGCCGGGGACGATGTGAGTGCCGTCGATGTCGCGCGACGTCCACCACGTCCCGTCCGAGAGGTCCTTACGCACCGGCCGCCCGGATGGGCCCCACCGAATCGAGCGAGCCACAGGAGCCCAAGGTGTGGCATAGGCCAGTGCGGACACCGCTGCTGGCCTGTGCGTCGCGGAGGCCGGGTGCCGGTCCGGTCAGCCGTGGTCCGGAACGATGACAAGGCGTCCGCGCAGTCCGCCCTCGGCGAGCCGGGCGTGAGCCTTCGCCGCCTCCTCCAGGGCATACGTCTCGGCGACCCGGAGGGTGAGCACGCCCTCGTCCACCAGCCGGACCAGTTCCGCCAGGTACGCCCCGTCGGGGCGTACCTGGACCGCCTCGATGCGTACTCCGCGTTCGGCGGCCGGGGCCGCGACGGGGTTGACGCCGACGTAGGCGCCGCCGTTGCGCACCCGGGCGAGTGCCGGTTCCCCGAGGATGGCCGCGTCGAGGACGGCGTCGAAGTCCGCCCCGCCGGTGATGCCGGTGACGTGCGCCGCTCCCAGTGACCGTACGAGCTGCTCGTCCTTCTCGCGGGCCAGTGCGGTCACCGATACCCCTTGGTGGGAGGCGAGCTGGACGGCGTATCCGCCCACCGCGCCCGCTGCCCCGGTCACCAGCAGGGACTGCCCCTTCCGCAGTTCCAGCAGGTCCAGTGCCCCCGCAGCGGTCAGGGCGTTCAGCGGCAGGGTCGAAGCGTGCACGGCATCAGCCGACGACGGCGCCGGGGCCACCCAGTCGGCCTCCACGACGACGTACTGGGCATGCGTGCCGTCGGCCAGCGCCACCACCGCGTCGCCGACGCTCCACGACGTGTCCGCGCCGACCGCGTCGATCGTCCCGGCGACATCGCCACCCAGCCCGCCAGGCGGTCCGAACATGCCCATCCGCTTGAGAGTGTCGACCGGGTTCAGTGCGGCTGCCGCGACCTTGATCCGCACCTGGTGCGGCCCGGGCTCGGGCAGGTCCACGTCCATGATCTCCACGGCTTCGGGACCGCCGAATGTCCTCACCACTGCAGCACGCATGGGAACTTCTCCTGAGATGACTTGTGTTCGCGCGTTTCCGCCTTGCTGGCGCAACCCTAGGAAGCATTACTCTCCAGCAGGAAGTAGTTACCTGAAAGTGCCTAGTGCACCGGGAGGAGAGTCATGGCGACGATGACGGCAGCTCAGAAGCGTGAGCAGGCGCGGGCCGATTACGACGCGTTCTGCCGCACCTGCCCGACCAACGAACTGCTCGGCCGGCTCAGCGACAAGTGGGTCGGCCTGGTCGTCGCGGCCCTGTCCGACGGCCCCCGCCGCTATGGGGAGCTGAACCGCAAGATCGCGGGTGTCAGCCCCAAGATGCTCACGCAGACCCTGCGCGCCCTCGAACGCGACGGCCTGCTGTCCCGCACGGTCACCCCGTCCGTCCCCGTCCGCGTCGACTACGAACTCACCCCCCTCGGCGTCGGCCTGGCCGGCTTGCTGACGGCCGTGAAAGCGTGGGCCGAGACGCACTTCGATGAGGTCCGCGCGGCACGAGAGCACTACGACGCGATGGCCGATTCACCGGCATCCTGAGACCGGCTCTGAATCTTGGCGTGTGAACTGTGGAAGGCCCTCGGCTCCTGCGCGAGGGCGACACGCTCGTCGTTCACTGGACCGGCTCGGCCGTTTCCCTCCAGGACCTCCGACGGCTGTACGGAACCTCAAGTCTGGGCGGCCGCAGCATCGCCGTGGTCGGTCTGGGCCGCGTCGGGGCCGGCCTCGCCCGCCTGCTCGCCGCGGAGGGAGGCGGCCTGACGGTGACCGACATCGACCCGGACAAACAGAAGATCGGCGATGAGCTCGGCGCTGTCTGGCGGGCGCCCGGCGAGATCCTCGCCGCCGACGTGGACATCGTGGTCCCCGCGGCTCTCGGCTCCCTCCCGACCAGGCGGACCGCGGAAGATCTCCGCTGCCGTGCCGTGGTCGGACCGGCGAACAACCAGCTCGCCACGCCGGATGTCGCAGACCTGCTGCACCAGCGCGACATCATCTGGTTGCCGGACTATGTCGCAGGCGCCGGGGGAGTCATCAACGCCGTCAGCACCGAGCTGCACCGCGTCAGTGCCGACGAGGCCCGCGCACGAGTACGGGCCATCGAGGACACCGTCGACGACCTGCTGGACACCGCGCAGCGCCACGGCCAGACCCGGCGCAGGCGGGGAGCGAGCCGGCCCGGCGCCGCCTGAGCGCCACCGCCGGGCCCACCGGCTCACCCACGGCCTCGCCGCGGATGCGGGCAGCGGGACCCGAAGACGCCGAACATGGCGCTGCTGCACGCCGACAGCTGGCGTCGCCACTACCGTGGCGCGTCTCCGACGCGTTCCTGGACGGCGATGTGGTGGCCGACCGGCGGTCCGTCTGGTCCTTGCGCCTCTCCGCCCCGAGCGGCAGTGCGACGGTCGTCGCCGCGGACGACACCGGGCTCGCAGGGTTCGTCCACGTCGTCTTCGACGAGGACGGCCGCTGGGGCAGCCTCGTCGACAATCTGCACGTCACCCAGCACCGCCGCCGAACGGGCCTCGGCACCGCGCTGCTCGCTCGCGCCGCGCCGCAGTGGCCGTCTCCGAGCGTGCGAGGAGCAACGCCATGTATCTGTGGGTGCTCGAACAGAACACGGCGGCCCAGGAGTTCTACCGGGCCCTGGGCTGCACCTGCGTCGAGAAGGCACTGGTCCCGCCCCCCCGGCGGGGTAGCGTCCCGGCTCGCAGGATCCCTCGCCAAGCTCCGCTTCACCTGGCCCGACGCCTCGCTGCTCGCGCCGGCCAGCGGACGGCAAGGCGTACAGACGACCCGAAGGAGCACGCCATGACCCCCGACGCGAGTACCAGCGTCGACCACTACGACCGGCTGCTCGCCGAGCACTACACGTGGATGCTGGGCGGCGACGTCCACGAGGTTGCCGACCGGCAGGCCGCGCTGCTCGCGGAACTGGGCCTGGCGGGGACCGAAGACGACGGTACGGCCATCGACCTGGGCTGCGGCTCCGGTGCACAGACGCTGGCGCTGATCCGCCTCGGTTTCGCCCCCGTGCTCGCCGTGGACACCAGCCGCCGGCTGCTCGACGAACTCGTCTCGTACGTCCGGGGCGCCGAGGCGGTACGGCCGGTGCACGGCGACATCCGCACCGTGCTGCCCGAGGCCGCCGAGCCGGGCACGGTCACGGCGGTCGTCTGCATGGGTGACACGCTGCCCCACCTCCCGTCCAAGGCGGACGTCCCCGTGCTGCTCGGCCACATCAGCCGTGCCCTCCGCCCGGACGGCCATCTCGTCATCACCTACCGCGATCTCACAGCGGAGCTGCGGGGCACGGACCGTTTCATCCCGGTCCGCAGCAGCGACGACCAGCTGCTCACCTGCTTCCTCGAATACCGCGACGAGGACACGGTGATCGTCAACGACCTGCTCCACACCCGCACGAACGGCTCCTGGCAGCAACGGGCAAGCAGCTACCCCAAGCTGCGAATCGCGTCCTCCTGGCTGGTCGAACAGTGCCGGACCGCGGGACTGGACGTGCGCCGCGACGCCGCGGACTCCAGAGGGATGCGGATCCTCCACGCCGTGAAGCCCTGACGGTGTTCATGGCTCTCGTACGACACTGGCGACGACCGTGGGGCGACGACCTCGTGGAGGCCCGCGACCCTCGGCGCGTGCCTTCCGGTCGGCGAACAGCAGATGCCCGGCGCCGACCAAGAGCGAGGGGCAGCGGCCTCACAAGGCGAACGCGACCGTGGCAGTCACGGCCGCGCACAGCGCGAACAGAAGGGCGGACATGAGCGATCCCACAAGAAGGGCCGAACTGTTCGGCGGCGCCGACAGCGATCGCCGGTTCACCGGCCCGACGACCGGCGACGAACGACGGATGCTCATCGACGTCCTGAGCGCCCAGCGCGCCACGCTGCAGTTGAAGTGCTCCGGCCTGGGCCCCGAGATGTCCCTGCGGTCCGTGGAACCGTCCACCCTCTCGCTCCTCGGCCTGGTCCGGCACCTCGCCGATGTGGAACGCCGCTGGTTCCGGCGGGTCCTGGCCGCGCAGGACGCCCCGGCCCTCTTCTCCTCGACTGCCGCCCCCGACGGGGACTTCGACGGCGCCACGGACGACCCCAGGGGCGTCACCGCGGCATGGGAAGCGTGGCGGACCGAGGTGGCCTTCGCCGAACGGTTCGTCACCGAGGCCCCGGACCTGGAAGTGGAGGGTGAGGACTCCTGGCGCGGAACGGTGTCGCTGCGCTGGGTACTCATCCACATGATCGAGGAGTACGCCCGCCACAACGGCCACGCCGACCTGCTCCGCGAGCGCATCGACGGAGCGATCGGCGTGTGAAGCCGCGGCCGCCTTTCAGCACCTCGACCGGTGAGCCGGCACACCCGCACAGGGTCGCGAGCGGTGTAGCCGATCCTGGTTGCCGCCGTTCACATTCGTGATGGTCAGTCAAAAGCGGCCGTCGTGGTAGCGGGGCGTGGGCGCATAGACCCCTGCCGCAGCCTGGCGCCCGGCGCTCGGTGTCCGCGGTCAGAATTTCTCCGCGGGTGAGGAGCACTCCGTAGCCGGCCTGCTCGGCCTGTTCCTGGGGCGCCGGTGAAACTCAGCCTTACCGCTCCAGTGGGTCCCGCGGGCCCGGTTTGAGCGGTCCAGGGATGCGACTGCGCGCTCCGGCGGGCGCTGCCGCCTCGACCGCCGCCCGAGGAGACCGACCCGACCGTGACCGGCCTTGCGCGGCCCGAGCGGCAGCAAATACTTGGCTAGCCACATTTTTGGTGTACGGTAGTTATGTGTCTAGCCACCTAAATGGGTGGCGACACGAGAGGAGTCATCATGAAAGCCATCCTGTTCGACCGTTTCGGCGGCACGGAAGTACTGCACGAGGCGGACATCGAGGTTCCGCAGCCCGGCCCCGGGCAGATCCGCGTCCGTGTCAGGGCGGCCGGGCTGAACGCGCTGGACGGCAAGATCCGCTCCGGGGTGCTGGAGGCCAGGTTCCCGACGCCGTTGCCCTCCGTCCCCGGTCACGAGCTCGCCGGCGTGGTGGACGCCCTGGGTGAGGGCGTGCGGGACGTGCAGGTGGGCGATGAGGTGCTGGGCTGGTCGGACACCGGCTCGTACGCCGAGTACGCGCTGGCCACCACCGTGGCCCCCAAGCCCGCCGGTCTCGACTGGCAGCACGCGGTCGCCCTGCCGGTGGCGGGCGAGACCGCCGAGCGGGTCCTGAACCTGCTCGGCGTCGCCGCCGGGGAGACCGTACTGATGCACGGCGCGGCCGGAGCGGTCGGAACCCTGGCGGTCCAGCTCGCCACCGCCCGTGGAGCGCGGGTCATCGGCACCGCCGGCCCTGCCAACCAGGAATACCTCGCCTCGCTCGGCGTCACCGCGACCCTCTACGGCGAGGGCCTGGTCGAGCGGGTCCGGGCGCTCGCCCCCGACGGCGTGGACGCGGTGTTCGACCTGGCCGGGAAGGGAGCCCTCGAGGACTCCATCACCCTGCGCGGCGGCACCGAGCGCATCGTCACCATCGCCGACTTCGGCGCACACCAGCTCGGCATCACCTTCGCCGCCGGTCCCCAGGAACGGTCGGCCACCCGCCTGGCCGCCCTGGCCCAGGACGCCGCGACCGGCAAGGTCGTCACCACCGTCACCGCCTACCCGCTCGACCAGGCCGCCACGGCCCAGCAGGTCAGTGACGCCGGGCATGTCCGGGGCAAGCTCGTCCTCACCCTCGACTGATCGCGCGCGCCTTTCCCTCTTGTTCCGATCATCACCTCGCCATCACCGCACCGAAGGACCCTTCATGCTGAACTCCCTGTGGACACCGACCACCGTCGGCGCCATCCCCCTCCCGCACCGCCTGGTCATGGCCCCCATGACCCGTGACCGCTCCACACCCGAAGGCGTCCCCACCGAGCTGAACGCCGAGTACTACGCCCAGCGGGCCTCACACGCACTCATCATCACCGAGGGAACCCAGCCCTCCACCGATGGCCAGGGCTACCTCCTCACCCCCGGCATCCACAATGACGAACAGATCGCCGGGTGGCGCAAGGTCACTGACGCCGTGCACGCGGCCGACGGCCGCATCGTCATCCAGCTGATGCACACCGGACGGATCTCCCACCCCGACAACACCCCCCACGGGCGCCGGCCGGTCGCCCCTTCGGCGATCCGGCCGCAGGGCATGATGTTCACCGCGTCCGGGCCCCAGGAGATGCCGACCCCCCGTGCTCTGTCGACGCAGGAGGTCGCGGCGACCGTCGACGACTTCCGCCGCGCCGCAGCGGCTGCCGTCGCGGCAGGCGCCGACGGCGTGGAGATCCACGCCGCCAACGGTTATCTGGTGCACCAGTTCCTGTCCGACAACACCAACCAGCGCACCGACCGCTACGGCGGCTCTCTCGACAACCGCATCCGATTCGCCGCCGAGGTGGCCGCTGCCGTGGCCGACGAGATCGGCGCCGACCGCACCGGCGTGCGCATTTCTCCCGGCAACCCCTACAACGACATCACCGAGTCCGACACCGCCGAGCTGTACCCGGCGCTCCTGCGCGCCCTGAGCCCCCTCGGCCTCGCCTACCTCCACATCCTCCACGCGGACGACGACGCACTGCTCGGCACCCTGCGCGCGCTGTGGCCGACCACGCTGATCCTCAACCGGGCCGGCACCGACCTGCCCACCCGCGCCAAGGACGTCGACAACGGCACGGCCGACCTCGTCTCCGTCGGCGCCCTCGCGCTCGCCAACCCGGACCTGGTCGAGCGGCTACGCTCTGACGCGCCGCTGAACACCCCCGACCCGGCGACCTTCTACGGCGGGGGAGTGGCCGGCTACACCGACTACCCCACCCACACCGTCTGAGGAACCGAACCATGGCCGCCCCCACACCCCGTACCCCCACCACGGCCAGCGAGGGGCCGATGAGCTACGCGATCTTCCAGCTCGCCCGTGCTCACCGTGCCCGCGCCGCCGCCATGCTCCGCGAGATGGACCTGCATCCCGGCCAGGAACTGCTGCTGATGCAACTCCTCGACCGGGACGGCCAGACCCAGTCAGAGCTGCTCGAAAGCGTCGGCCTGGACCACTCCACCGTCTCCAAGTCCCTGCGCCGCATGCAGGATGCCGGCCTGCTCGTCCGAGAGCCGGCCGAACACGACCGGCGTGTCATGGTCGTCCATCTCACCGACAAGGGCCGTGCCATGCGAGAGCCCCTGGCAGCCATGTGGCAGGCCCTGGAGGAGACCTCCGCGCGAAACCTGTCGGCGCAGCAGGCGGAGGCCTTCGTCCGCACCGCTTACGCCATCGCCGACGCCATCAACAGCCGCGCTCTTCCGCCGGAAGAATCCAAGTAACTCCCGCCGTTTGCACCCCGGTTCCGGCCGGGGCGCGCACACCGGTTCCGGCGTTCTTGCGCAGGAGACCGTGTCGCAGCGCGCTCGGCCGCCCGGAGGCGCGTACTGAACGTAGACGGGGAAGTCCGCATCACCGGCGTCCGGGCCACCCCTCGAACAAGCACCCGCGGGCCGGCGGTGACCCGCGCCGCGGGCCCACCACATGCCCGCCCCCTGAGCGCCCTGACCTGATGGAAAGTGAGCCCCCCCCATGACCACCACCCTCCCGGTCCTAGTCGTCGGCGCGACCGGCTCCCTCGGGGGCAAGGTCGTCGACGAGCTGCTCAAGCGCGGTAAGAACGTCCGCGCCCTGGTTCGGCCGGCCACCGACGCGAGCCGGCTCGAAAGCCGGGGTGTCGAGATCGCCCGCGGCGACATGCTCGACCTCGACTCGCTCGTCGCTGCCATGAACGGCGCCGATGCCGTCATCACCACCGCTGCCGGCTACACCCGCGGCGGCAAGAACGCGTACGACATCGACACCGTCGGCAACGCCAACCTCGCCCAGGCCGCCCACCGTGCCGGCATCCGGCGGTTCGTCCTGACGAGCATCCTCACCAGCGACCAGACGCCCCATGTCCCGCACTTCTGGCACAAGAAGGTCGCCGAGGACAAGCTCGAACAACTCGGCGTCCCGTTCGTCGCACTGCGCCCGGGTGCCTTCCTCGACCAGATCGCGACCATGGCGGGCGACCCGATCGACAAGGGCCGCCTGATGTGGATCGGCAAGACCACCGTCCCCCTGACCTTCGTCCACACCTCCGATCTCGCGGCCTACCTGGCAGCCGCCGTCGACGCCGAGACCGACAACGGTGAGCGCATCGACATCGGCTGGGACCGTCCGGTCAGCATGCGCGAGATGGCCGTCCTGATGGGCAGCCGGGCCGGCAAGAAGATCAAGGTGTGGGCCGTACCTACCGCCGTCACCCGCACCGCGGGAGCCGTTGCCGGCCGCTTCATGCCCCTGGTCAAGGACATGGCCGCGATGTTCGGCTGGTTCGACACCGGCCGCTACGTCGCCGACCCCCGCCGCCAGGAGCAGCTGTTCGGCCCCGTCCCCACGGCCGAGCAGGCCCTCGCCCGGTTCGCCGACGAGCTGGGCAAGGCGCAGTGCCGGTGACGGGCCGGCATCCGGCCGAATGACCACGCCGAAGAACACCTCGTGGAGGTCGTCGCGTCCCTCCCGGCGGATGCGCCGACGGCGGGCCTGCAACGCAGCGTCCTCAGGCCAGGCGGTCCACAGCCCTCACACGGTGCCCGGTCGTCTGCTTCTGTTCGCCGCGGTCATGAGGTCGTCCAGGGCTCGGCGGAGCGTCATCTCGCGCTCGGGATCGTCATCGACGGACACCACGGCGTCATACAGATCCTCCAACGCCTCCGGGCGATTCCGCGCGATCCCATTGACGATGCCGATGACATCGGTGCGAGCCTTGGTGTGGCGGGGCAGAGTCGCGGTGACACTCGGGTCGAGCATGCTGATCACCGTTTGTCGCTCGGCGATGTCGGCGAACAGCGGATAGGCCAACAGAGCTTCTACGGCTCGTTGAAGGGGCGCGACCGGTCGTACGGAGGAGGGGGCCGACGCCTCGCTGCCGTCGGAGCTCCGCAGCCTGATCTCGGGATGCTGCCGAGTACGATCGGCGTCCCTGAGATTCGCAAAACGTGCTTTGACGGCGGCGAACAGATCCTGCGGATCGGGCAGCCCTGGCAGGACGGCGGCCTGGTCGGCCAGCAGGTCCAGCATGACGTCGGAGAAGAGGCCGGTGGCCTGCGCGAGGTCGTTCATGGCGGCCTGGCCGGCGCCGGCCGCGCGGAGCAGGCTCTGCCGGTGGGTCAGGGTGCGCCGCCCGACCGGCAGGGCATCGGGAGCGAGCGGCTGCTGGAAGTTGAGGTCGTCCTCGGAATTCGCGGAGGCGTCCACGATCCACAGCTGCTGGGTGAGCCCGGGAACAGCATCCCCGGCATACCGCTCCAGCGCCGAGTCCAGATCGATGCCCACCTTGTCGGCGGTGGTCGCATCCGCGCAGAACAGCCGTTGGCGGCCGGCACGGTCGGTGACACCGTGCCCACCCCACCATACCCAGAGCACGTCGCCCTGTGCGGACGCCAGTTCGCGGACGAGGACGCGGCGCAGGGTCGCACGGTCTGCGGGTTCGTACTGCACGTCAGGGACATGCGGTGGCAGGGGAGAGAGATGGAGGCGCAGGTTGGCTTCCGGCACGCCGGCGCCGCGCAGCAGCCGGTGGAAGCGGACCGCGTCCCGGGCGGGCCCGATCAGGTCCCAGGTCGGTCCGGCGTCGTAGCGCTCAATGCCGACGATCAAGGCCTGCACACGGGCCGGGTCTCCGCGTGGCGCTGTGGCATCACCATCGTCAGTCATGCGCTGTTCAGCTCTCGGCAGGTCCCGTACCGACGTCTCGGCAAGCGCCCACGCCGAGCTGTCGTCCTTGCTGGGTGAGATCCTCTCGAGGCCGCTCGCGCCGTCGTCCGTGGGCGCGAGGAGCCGCTCCAGTTCTGCCGTGACCGCAGCCCCGTCGAGGGCCCGTGCCACGTCGAGCAGGGCCCGCTCGCCACCGGCCGTGTCCAACGCGGCCCGTGACAGGACGGTGATGTCCTCATGCAGCCTGATGCCCCGCAAGTCGATGGACCGGCCCAGTAGGTCTCCCAGCAGGGCAGCGAACTGCAGACGCCCCTGCGCGTCCGCCAGACAGTCCAGCGTGGACAGGGCATCAGTCAGGCGGAGCAGATGTTCACGGCGGGAGTATGCCTGTCCTGCTCTTTCTGTTTCCAGTTCCGCAAGAGGTGCGCCTCCTCTGGGCAGGCTCAACGTCCCCGAACGGTCGGCGATGATGGCCGGGAAGTCAGGAGTGCGGCCCAGGCGTGGTGTGATGAAGTCGCTGACGGCGTCAGCGGTGCGCTGTGCCGAGCTTGCTTTGATCACTGTGCGAAGTACCGCGCGCACGTCCGGCGCGAAGGCGAAGACGTCCTGCCCCTCCAGCGCGCCGTCCACATGCATGAGACCGCTCAGCAGAACTTCCGCCAGACAGACCGGGCTGCTGTCGGGCAGGGCAGCGGCCTGGATGAGCCGCATCACCGGAAGCGTCAGCGGATCGACCGCTGCCAGGTGGCCGGCCAGCTCGTAGGCGTGCGGCGAGGCCATCGCCTGGAAGACCTGCACGCGTTCGGCGGCGGTCTGAGGCTCACCGGTGACCGCATCGTCGAAGGGCACCGCGTCGGGCGGACTCTCCGCGTCGATGACACGCATGGCGGCCACGCCGCCGTGCGACGCGATCAGTTCCGCCCAAGGGCGCAGACTCGCCTCGTCCAGCTCGAGGACGGGCACCGGGAGGCCGGGCCGTGGACCGAACAAGGCGGGAAGCCAGGGGTCATGGGCGGAAAGCCGGCTGTTGGAGGGCGCCGGCCCGGTCGTACGGACGATCATGGGTTCGGCAGTCAACGCGGTCTCGCCCCACAGCCGGAGCGGGAACACGTGCAGTACCGCGGTCGGCGCGCTGCGGGCCAACGTGGCCAGACGTCTGTGGGCGGTTCCGGTGTACCAGTGGTCGGCGACACCGTCGGTCACGACGAGCACAGCGGTCCGATCGCCGACGAACCGGACGGGTGCGCCGAGCGGACTCACACGCACGGAGCGGAAGATGCCCGAGCCCCTGAGCGCATCGGCCAACTCGTCGACGGTGTCGCGCCACACCCGCATGGACAGGCCGTCGTCGACGGCGAGGACGAGGTGAAGCCAGCGGTCCGCAGCCGGGCGCAGCACGACATCGAGGACGCCGCTCTCGGCGATGGCGCCGACGGTGGCGCTCTCGTCCAGCTCATACCGGTGCGCGGACGGCACCCTTCGCTTGAGCGCACGCAGCCCCCGGACGACGCCGAGCGGATGCCGCAGGCCCCGTACGCCGGGAACGCGGACCGGCGAACCCGGAGCCCCGCCGTCGCCGTCGCCGGTGAAGGCGTAGACCGGACGCCGGCCCCGACGCGGCGCGGCCTCGGCCGCATCGCCGTCCGGCTGCTCCGGCTGGGGGAGAATGCCGGGCGGTGGCATGGCACCGCGCTCCGGTACGGCTGCCGCGGACCGGCTCGGCGGCCCGTGCAGGGCCAGCCACAGGGCGTCGCTCAGCTCCCGGGGGGAGAGGTCTACCCCGGCGCTGCGCAGGGCGGCATGCAGGCCGGCCACCCAGAGCTCGTCCGGTTCACCGGACTCCGCCGTTCCTGAGCTCACGCAGCACCGCCTCCCTGCCGGAGCATGTCCTGCGCAGAAGGCTCGGCGGCAGCCAGTTTGGGACGCCCGAGCGCCGCATTGACCACATGCGCACAGGTCAGTAAGAACCCCTCTGCGACGATGAGGCCCGCGCCCAGCCCAGCCCCTGCCGCACCTCGGGCGTGCACGGTCACCCACGAGCGGCGGATTGGCGCGTCCGGGTCGTTGTCGAACGACGGGTGCACGGCTACTCCGTCGGCGCCGGTGGTTCGAGGTTCCAGGTCGCGGACACCGTCAGGCTCGCCTCGCCCTTGTTGGCGACGATACCGAGCGTCAGATCATTGCCGACCTTGACGCCCAGGTCCACAGTGAGCTGCTGGGGCCGCCGGTCCATGGCGGACACCGTGTCATGCACCGACTGGAGGACCGGGACCAGCGGCTTCAGAACCTGCCGCAGTGCGCCGTGAGCAGCACGCGCTACGCGGCCGTTCCGCTCGCCCGCGACGGGCACGAGCGGTGCGGAACCGGGCGTCGCACCCTCCGCCGCGGAGTCGGCCAGCGGACTGGGAAATACCTCCAGCAGAACTGCCTGACCGTCGTCGAAGGTGAACTCCACGTATTCCCCCATGGCCCCAACTATGCCAGGTTCCAGTTGTGCTTCGTTGGGTTCTGGAGCTCTTGGTCGGCAGGGGGCGGCCGCAGGTGGCGCGGGTGCCGGTCCAGCACCTCAGCAGGTCTTGGAGCATGTACAGGACCTGGTAGAGGCTCAGGCCGGAATCTGGGCTTCTGGGTCGAGCCTCCGCAGGGTGAGGAAAGCCTGGGCGGCGGTGACGAGAGTGACGTGGTGGCGCCAGCCGCGCCGGGTGCTCGGAAATCGCAAGCGCCGGTAGGGAGCTGATGTCAGGCTGGCTGATGTGTCCGACTAAGCCTTGATCGATGCGGCCGACCTGGCGGCCTGCTCGATCTTCGCGCAGTAGGCTGCACGGGCTTCCTCGTCGATGGGCTGCTCGTGTTCGGCGCGCATCCCGGTCCGGCCGTCGAGGCCCTCGCGCAGGATGTCGGCGTGCCCGGCATGCCGGTTGGACTCGCCGATGACATGGACCATGATGGCGAACAGGTTCGTGTTGGGACAAGGCTCCGGCCACCACGGCACGTGGCCGGGGGCGTCGAGGGGGAGCTCGTTGATCGTCGCGTCCGAGTGTTCCCACGTGCGCCGGTAGAACCCGATGATCTGATCGCGGGTCTCGTCCTCGGTCGCCCACTGGTCGCTGCCGTCGTGGTCCTGCCACCGGGACAGCGGTTCCGGGGAAGGGCGGTCGAAGACCTCGCCGAAGTACCTGGCCTCGACGGTGGCCACGTGTTTGACCAGACCGAGGAGGTTGGTCCCGGTCGCTGTCAAAGGCCGGCGGGCGTCGTATTCGGACAAGCCGTCGAGTTTCCAGAGCAGCGCCTCGCGGTCCCGCCGCAGTCTCCCGTGCAGGTTGTCCTTCGCGAATTCATCGATCATCGGCGTGAACCTTCCATGGGCTGTTTCGTGGTCTCAAGATCCCGTACGTAGTCCGCAACGGGGGGGCGACGACTCGCGGCCGACCCGACCTGCGACGGTTACTGCGCAGGAGAACTACACGCATGCTGTTCGGTGCCGTTCTCTGATCCCGTTGAGCAGTTCGGGACGGGGAACGGGGAGGTGGGCGGGTGCCAGGTGAGAATCCAGCCGGCGGTAAGCACCGCCGCGCCGCCTGCCAGGGCGATTGCGCCGCCTGTTCCGATGCCCGCGGCCACCGAGCCGAAGCAGGCCGGCCCGACGCCCTGCAGCGTCATGCTGCCGGAGCCGAGCAGACCGAAGGCCTGGCCCTGGCCATCCTGCGGCAGGGCGTCCAGGAACGTCCGTTGCAGGCCGAGACCGTAGGCCAATCCGAAGCCGCAGAGCAGCAGCAGACAGGACGAGACGCCCACTCCGGGCTCGGTGGCGAAGCCGACCAGCGGCAGTCCCGTCAGCGCAATCAACGGGACTACCAGTCGCTCCCGGGTGGGTGGCCGTAGCAGTCGACCCACCAGCAGGTCACCGACAAGCATGCCGACCGGCAGACAGCCCATCAGCACCGCGTACCAGCCGGGCGCGAAGTGGCGTCCTCCCGCGTAGGCGACGATCAGACCTTCCGCGCCCGCTACGAACGCGGGCGGTAGCCACTGGGCCAGCATCAGTCGTCGCACTGTGCGTCCGCGCAGCAGCAGGCCGGCGCCGTGCAGGCTTGCCCGGACGGCCCCGCCATCGCCCCGAGCGCTGCCGGGTGTGCCGCCGAACTCTCCCGGCTGCAGCCGGGGTAACCGGATGCGGATGGCGAGCGCGCAGCCGAGGTAGAGGGCGGCGCTTACCGCGAGCGCCCGGTGCGGGCCGAGTACCGCGACGACCGCACCTCCCAGCGCCAGACCGAACAATTGCGCGCCAGAGGAGGCGATGTTGTTCAGTGAACGGCCCAGTACATAGGCGTCGCCCTTCAGCCACTGCGCGACCAGCCGACTCGACGCGCCGCCGAACACCGGTGTGGCGAGGGCGACCAGCGCCACGAGACCGAGGCTTGCCGCGATCGGCATCCGCACCAGGGCGAGCAGCAGGGCGGCGGCGCACTCCAAGGCGTAGCCGCCGGCGATGAGCGCGCGGGGCGGCAGTTGGTCGGCCAGTGAGCCCAGCAGCAGCGAGCCGAACAACTGCGGCAGAAAGCCGATGCCGAAGGCCAGTGCGCTCAACAGCGCGGAGCCGGTGGCCGCGAAGACCAGCACCGAGAACGTGGTGATCCGCAGCGAGCCCGCAGTGATCGCGACGGCGCGGGTCGAGAAGAGCAGCCGGAATCGCGGCTCGGCCAGCACCTCCCGGTAGGTGGCGCGGTGGTTGCCCTGCGCGGGTTCGGCGGTTGGGATCATGACGCCCAGCCTCGCCGCGCGCCCCCGCCACTCACCAATGATTCGTCGCTGGACGAATCGGAACAGACGTCCGGCGGTAGCATCGCCGGGTGCTCCGCTTCGAAGTCTCCGTCGAGGACCTGCTGCGCAGCCGCTTCGCACTGTCGCCCGCGATGGACCTCTGCTTACTGCTGCGCTCACTCGCCGGCCAAAACCGGCCGCTGCCGCGAGCCTGGGCCACCCGGCTCCTGCCGGCCTTTGAACGGCTTCGCCGCGAGACCGAGCTGGACGCCGCCCTCGCCCTGCACACTCCGCAATCCGGACCGAACTTCGTCGCCCCGCCCCCGCGCGGCATCAACCAGACCTGGGCAGACGACCTGGCCATGATCCGGGCCACACCGCTGGAAGCGGCCCGCCGCGAATTCGCCACCACCGCGACCGGCCCGTCCGCCCATGATCCCCGCGTGCGCGCAGTGCTGGACTCCACGGACGCCGTCTCCAGGATCGCCGAGGCGATGGACCAGGCGTGGCACGAACTGCTCGCCACGGACTGGCCGCAACTGCGCGCGATCTGTGAGCGCGATGTCGTGCACCGGGTGGGTGTGATCGGCGAACACGGATGGGCCACGACCATCGAGAGCCTGCACCCGAGCATCGCCTGGCGCGCCGGCGGGATCGAGATCGGCTTCTTCCCCCCAGTGGGAAACGTCCGCCTCGCCGGCGACGGACTACTGCTGATCCCATCGGTCTTCGTCGGGAACATCGCCGCCCACCTGGAAGACCCCTGGCCCAGGACCTTGGTCTACCCTGCCCGCGGCACCGCCGCCCTGTGGGGCGAACAGGCGACCGTCCCCCAACCGGACGCGCTGACCGCTCTGGTCGGCCGGGCCCGAGCCCGGCTGTTGTTGGCGCTGGACGCCCCGGCCAGTACCAGCCACCTCGCCCGAAGCCTCGCCATGGCACCCGGCGCGGTGGGAGACCACCTCGCCATCCTGCGCGGCGCGGGGCTGCTCGTCCGCGCGCGGTCCGGACGGTCGGTGCTCTACCGGCGCACCCCGCTCGGCGAGGCGCTGGTCGCCGGTTCGGGCTGAGGCTCAGAGCAGCGCTGTTTTTTTGAGGCGCCGCCAGCAGATCATTGCGTACCCGTGGGTGCGGAAGGCGCCCTGGTGGATGGCGACGCGGATTTCCCAGCGGATAGGCAGTCGGCGGAACCAGCGCAGAAGTGCGAAGGCCGCTTCGACGACCGATCGGTTCTTGCCCAGTCCGCCGCCGTGCCCGGTGCGTGCCGGGCGATGAGCGTGCGGATGCCCAGCTCACGGACCTGGCGGCGGTAGAAGTTGTGGTCGGGACGCCGTCGGCGTAGAGGACGGCGGGGAGCTGACGGGATCGTCCGCGCTTGCCGCGGATGGGCGGTACGGCGTGGATCAGGAACCCTGGCTCACCTCGTCAGCCGGTGACGCCGTGCTGGAGCTGCTTCTCGGCGCAGAGCAGATTGCGGCCGCTGACAAATTGGGTTGGAACCAGCCGTGCATCTGGCAGACAGCCGTACAGCCCCTCCATCCCGGCCGCCGTCCACGACAGTCGTTCCTGCGCCACAGCGGGGTCGGTCATCGACGGACACGGTGCTCACGGCGCCGCACGGCGCCGGGCGTACGGCGAGCCAAAACAGGTCGTCGTCTCGGTGGACCAGATCGAAGGCCACGAAGTGCGCCGGCCACTCCCACGCCGCCTGAGCGGCAGCTGGGCGACGCTGTACAGTCTCGCCTCCACGAAGGAACAGCTGGTCCTGACGGTCACCCGCGCCTTCTTCAGGGGGGCGACAGCCGAGATCGAGCAGGCGGTCCAGGCCGAGCCCGACCCCAGGCAGCGCATCCGCGTCTACCTCGCCGGCGTCGGCACGGCCATGAGCCGGCATTCCCACGCCTTCTACGACGACATGGTCGGCTACGAACCGACCGCGCAGATCTACCGCAAGAACTCCGCCGCCGCGGCGCGCCGGGTCCACGAACTGATCGAGGAGGGCGTACAGGCCGGCGCTTTCCGCGTGCTCAACGGCCATTTCGCCGCCCAGGTCGTGGCGGTCACCATCGACGCGGTCCAGTCGGGGGTCCTCCTGGAGAGGACCGGCCTGACCGCCGGCGACGCCTTCTCCGAGCTCGGTGACCTTCTGCTGGACGGGCTCAGTCCGGGGCACGGCGCATTCGCGTCTCCTTCCACAGCTGCGCGCTCGCCCAGGGACCAGGCCTAGGCGCCCAGGTACCACCGGGGAAGGGGAGCACCTCTCCAGAACGACGCGCGCCGGCATTGCCCTCCGATCCGAGGGCAGACCTCGGACCCGGGTTCGACAGCACTTGCGCGTCAGGACGAGCCCCGGCGAACGTCATCTGTCCTCGGATGCCGTGACGCAGAAGCGATACCGGATCCGCTGGGTGGGACCACCTCGCCAGGCAGAGACCGCCGATCCACGGATAAACCTTCCTCTCCCGCCCTTGCGCGGGCGCCCCTACGTTCAAGGCTGCGGGCGCTCAACGGCCCGCCGTAACGAAGGAGCGAGACCCCCATGAAGATGACCGGCAACACGATCCTGATCACCGGCGGAACCTCGGGCATCGGGCTCGGTCTGGCCCTGCGCCTGCACGAAGCCGGCAACAAGGTGATCGTCGCCGGCCGGCGCAAGGAACTCCTCGACGAGATCACGGCCGAGCACCCGGGCATCGACGCGCTCGTCCTCGATGTCGCGGACCCCGACTCGATCGCCCGGGCCCGTGAGACCGTGGCGGCGAGTTACCCGAGGCTGAACGTCCTGGTCAACAACGCCGGCATCATGCTGCTGGAGAACCTCCTCGACCCGGCCGAACTCCAGGTCGCCGAGGATCACGTCGCGACCAATCTGCTCGGTACGATCCGGATGACGTACGCCTTCCTGCCCCTGCTTGCGGGCAAGGACGACGCGGTCGTCATGAACGTCACCTCCGCGCTGGCGTTCGTACCGTACCCGAGCACTCCGACCTACAGCGCGACCAAGGCCGCGCTGCATTCCTTCTCGGAGAGCCTGCGCATCCAACTCGCCGGTGCCGACGCCGGCGTCCAGGTGATCGAGGTGGTCCCGCCGGGCGTGCGCACGACCCTGCTGGGTCAGGAGGACAACGACCAATCCATGCCGTTGGACGACTTCCTCACCGAGACCCTCGACCTGCTGCGCGAGAACCCCGACGCGAAGGAACTGGTCGTCGAGCGCGCCAGGTTCATCCGCGACGCGGAGGCCAGCGGCTCCTACGACGACGTCCTCGCCATGATCAGCGGCAGTTGACCGACCTGTAGTGACCGACGAGGAACGGTGGGGACCGTCGCCGCAGGCCGTCTTCCAGGCGACGGCCTGCGGCGCACCACCGACAGTCGGCGAAGTTCCCAGCGGGTCGTGCAGGCCAGGTGACCATCGGGTCGTCTCGCTGCGAGCGCCCTCGGCGTCGGCCGTGCGGGGCGGCTTCGCGGGGATGGGAGAGGAGGGCTCAGCCATGGATCGGCGGTCTCTGGATAGCCGGGCGGGATGCGGCGAGGATGGCGGCATGGACAAGAAGGAACTGGCGGAATTCCTGCGCCGCCGGCGTGAGATGTTGCGCCCCCGCGACGTCGGGCTGGTCGAGGGGCCGCGCAGGCGTACGCAGGGGCTGCGCCGCGAGGAGGTCGCGCAGCTCGCCGGCATGTCCACCGACTACTACGCCCGGCTGGAACAGCAGCGTGCTCCGCAGCCCTCGGTCCAGATCACCACGGCTCTCGCTCGGGCACTGCGGCTGACCCCGGACGAACGAGACCACCTCTTCGTCCTCATCGGCCACAACGCCCCGGCCCGCTTCCACCGCTCCGAACATGTCAGCCCGACACTGATGCGGGTCCTGGACCGCCTGGACGACTCCCCGGCCATGGTGCAGACCGACCTGGTCGACACCCTCGCGATGAACCCGTTGGCCGTCGCACTGCTCGGCGACCAGACCCGCCACACCGGTCTGGCCAGCAGCGGCTACTACCGCTGGTTCATGGACCCGGCCGAACGGCTCATGGTTCCCGAGGAGAACCGCGAACGCCACGGCCGCGCCCAGGCAGCCCGCCTGCGGGCCGCGCTGACAGCCGGCAGCGACACTCCCCGAGCCGCCCGGATCCTCGCCGAACTCCAGGAACACAGCCCCGAGTTCGTCCGCATGTGGGAACTCCAGGAGGTCGCCCGGCGCTACGACGACTGCAAGACCATCCTCCATCCCGAACTCGGCCGCATCGACGTCGACGCCCAGCTTCTGTTCACCGAGAACCGCGCCCAGACCCTGGTGGTGCTGACCACTCGCCCCGGCACGGAGAGCCACGGCAAGCTCGAACTGCTCTCCGTCATAGGGCACCAGCAGCTCACCCCCTGACGTGCTGGACCGGGGGACGGGTCCAGACTCGGCACGGCAGGGGCCGGACAACGGGTGCCCTGGGATGGTGCAGGCGGAACCGACGACCGGATGACGCTGCAGGCCCTTCTGCGGCACGGGCAGGCCGTTGGCCCCCAGGGGGCGCGCGTACGCGGCCATGTCGTCGCCGACGCACTTGGTTCGCCCGCCGTGGTGGCCGCGCTCGCGGGCGGAGGCTTGGCCTGGATGCGAATGCGGCCGGACATGTCGGCCCTCTGCACTGCCCGGGCCCCGTGATCGGGCCGCCGGTTTGACCGGATGCCCCCTCCGTTTTACTCTCGGATACATGCGGAGGCAGCATCCGTTTTGATGCGGCCGCAGGATCACGACAGGCAGGAGGGCGTATGGGCGCCGGTGAACAGCGAGGACGCAAGCCCCGCGCGGACGTCCAGCGCAACCGCGCTGCCCTCCTGGAGACCGCGCAGCGTCACTTCCTGCAGCACGGGGTCGGCACCTCCCTCGAGGCGGTGGCCAAGGAGGCGGGCGTCGGGCCCGGCACCCTGTACCGGCACTTCCCCACCCGGGAGGCGCTCCTGGCGGCTGTGCTGCAGACACGCTCCGAGGAGCTGGTGGCCCGCCAGGCGGACATCGATCAGCTCGGCGACCCGGCCGAGGCGCTGGAGCAGTGGCTGCGGGCGATGGAGGAGTACTTCAGCGCCTTCAGCGGGCTGCCGGACCCGCTCATGGCCGCCGCCCGGGCTCAGGAGCCGGACAACCCGCTCACGATTCCCTGCGACATCCTCATCTCCGCCACCGATCAGTACGTACGAGCCGCGCAGCGAGCGGGGCGCGTGCGCGCGTCGGTGCGGGGGCATGACCTGTTCCTCGCGGCCTGTTCCATTGCCTGGATCAAGGGCAACGGCACCGAGGAGGAGTCGCTCGACCGGCTCCGCATGCTCATCGCGAGCGGCTACCGCCAGCGGGACGCCCAGGCGTAAAACGTCAGGCACGCCGCCCAGACCCCCGCAACGCCAGGCGACACCACACCACCCAGCCATCACATTGCGCTGCCCTCAGAGGCTGCACAACTTCCCCAGGGACAAATCATGAAAATTACTGTCATAGGCGCCGGCGCCATCGGCGGGAACCTCGCTGCCAAGCTCAGCACGGCCGGTCACGACGTCCAGGTGGCCGACGCCCGCGGCCCCGAGGCCGTCCGGCCGGAGGTGCTGGAGTCCGGGGCCCGCGCGGCGGAGCTCGCCGACGCCGTCCAGGGCCGGGACGTCATCGTCCTGGCCATCCCCTTCGGGGTGGCGGGGAAGCTGGCCGGCCTGTTCGCCCCGGTCCCCGCCGAGACGGTGGTCATCGACACCTCGAACTACTATCCGCACCTCAGCGGGCAGATTGAAGCCGTGGATAACGGCGAGATCGACAGCGTGTGGAACGCCGAGCAGCTGGGCCGCCCCGTGGTCAAGGCATGGAACGCCGCCCTGGCCGAAACCCAGCGGACCAAGGGCGTCCCGGCCGGAACGCCCGGCCGCCTCGCCATCCCCGTCGCCGGCGACTCCGAGGAGGCGCGGCGCGTGGCCATGCAGCTCGTGGACGACACCGGCTTCGACCCCTACGACGCCGGCACGCTGGCCGACTCCTGGCGCCAGCAGCCGAACAGCCCCGCCTACTGCACCGAGCTGACCCTCGACGAACTGCCGGCGGCCCTGGCCGCGGCCGACCGCGTCAAGGACGCCCGCATCCGCGACAGCGTGCCGGAACGCCTCGCCGCCCTCCCGGCCACGGCCACCCTGGAGGACGTCGTCGAGATGAACCGCGCCGCCCACCGCTGAGTCACTTGACGCGGCTCTCGTGCGCAACGGCACGAGGGCGGCAGCGTCGGCACGCCACGCGAACACACGCGAACACGAAGAGCGCAAGTCCCCGCGCTGCAGCCTGCAGCCTCGGCAAGCCGCTGCCTGCGAGCATCCGCAAGCCTGCCGGAACCCGCAGGGCGCATCCTGCGCCCGGCCCTTACGCCGGCTGCCTCCTTGCGTGGGCTGCCGTACTGTGCTGCGCTGCTGCCGCAGCGGCGGTGACTGCGCGCCATGGAGAGGAACCGCCTTGCCCGGCACCGCATCACCCTTCACCGACATCGCCCGCTCCCGACGCTCCCCCCGGCAGTTCCTGCCCACCGCCCTGTCCCCTTCGGACATCCGCGGCGTGCTGGAAGACGCACAGACGGCCCCCTCGAACAGCAACACCCAGCCGTGGACGGTGCACGTCGTCTCGGGTGCGGCGCGGGACGCCCTGGCCAAAGAGCTGCTCCGGGCCGAGGAGGAGGGACGGACCTCCCCGGATTTCACCGATGGCTACGGCGAGGGCCTCTACCTCGAGCGGTCGCAGGCCCTGGGCGCGAGTGTCTACCGGGCCCGGGGTGTCGAGCGCTCGGACCGGGACGGCAGGAGGGCGGCGGTCCGCGAGAACCTGGAGTTCTACGGCGCTCCCCATGCCGCCTTCCTGTTCATGCCGGCACTCGGCGACGGGGTGCGGACGGCCGGCGACATCGGCATGTACGCGCAGAACTTCCTGCTCTCGCTGGCGGCCCGGGGGCTGGCCGGCATCCCGCAGACCATACTCGGCGTCTATGCCGACACCGTCCGCGAGTCCCTGGGTGTCCCCGCCGAGCTCAAGCTGCTGTTCGGAATCTCCTTCGGCATGGCTGACCCGACGGCTCCGGTGAACACGCTCCGCACGGAGCGGGTTCCGCTGCAGCGGAGCGTGGTCCTGCATGACACCCCGGGAGTCCTCGACAGGCAGTAGTTCCTCCGCCCGCCGGAACCATCCGGCGCCGGGCCCGGGCCCGCCACTCGGCCGGCCCGGGCTCGGCGCCCGCACCAGAGACATTCTCCGTTTTTCATCGCCTCGTCCAGATCGTGCAAGGGCTGTGGGACAGCTGGGAGAAGGACGCCTGGGCTTCTCGACGTCGCTGGCAAGCGGTTCGCCGACATGGACAAGATCCAGCCGGTCAACCTGCAGGGCAAGCACGCCGCCTCCGCGGCCCGCGGCCCCCCATCCCCCCGTCCGAGCAGGGCCAGCCGGTCATCTTCCAGGCGGGCGGCGGCGGTTACGGCCTGGAACTCGCGGGCCGTTACGCCGGCGGCGTCTACGCCAATCCGTACACCATCGAGGACGCCCGGGCCCAGCGCCAGGCCCTGCGAGACGCCACCAAGCGCGCCGGACGCGACCCGGACGAGGTTGTCGACCTGTGCCAGCGCGTCCGCTACCTCGGCGCCATGATCGGCCTCCCGCTCGGCCCTGGCCGGCTCGACGAGCCGCTGACCGCGGACCAGCTCGCCGACGCCATGCCCAGCCCGCACGACCCGCGCTCCGCCCGCGCCCTCGCAGTGGCCCGGGAAGACTGGACAATGCGCGACGTGCTCGCCCACGGCGTCATCGACTTCCACCCGGTGACCGTCGTCAGCGCCGCCGACGTGGCCGACCACATGCAGCAGTGGTTCGAGGCAGAGGCCTGCGACGGCTTCTCGATCGCCGCGACGGCTACCATGACGGCTTCGACGCCTTCGTCAACCAGGTCATCCCGCTCCTGCAGGAACGCGGCCTGGTCCACGACGACTACGAAGGCCCCACACTGCGCGAGAACCTCGGCGCCCACGAGCAGTACGGCCTCGACCCGCGCCTCACGAAGCCGGCCCCCGTCATGACCACCACCCCTCAGGTGTTGGCAACGCCATGGCCGCCTCGCTGAAGGCGCTTCGGGACATGCACCGAGTGTCCGTTTAGCAATACCTTGACCTAATCCTGACTGCAATAACACCCATATCGGGCATATGGGCAGGCAGTGTGGGAGTGCGCCCGTCACTCGCCACCTCTGGTGGGAGGTTCCACCTCATGGCTCGCATACCCGGTCCTCATTCTGGGATCCCGGCCCCCCGTCCAGACGTCGCCTTGGCCCGGGGCTGTGAGAGATGCAATGGCTGGGGCACTGTGATCACCCCCGAGGGCCGTCATGAACTGTGCGAGGCCTGCCAGCAACCAACCAGTGCCCCTCCCGCTGCGGCCACCGCCCCGAATTCCTAAGGAGCGTTTCTGGCTCCCGCTCCGGTCGGGGGGCCTGATCGACATGTGAGCCCGCTCTCCCGGGGAGGCCCGCCGAACGGTCCATGGTTCGGGCAGCGCGGCCCTTGTTGAGTTGGCAGGGGCCCGCGGCATGAACAGCAGACGAGCGCCGGGACCTGCGCTGATGAGCAGATCCCGGCCGAAATGGCTCGCCGTCCGCTGGTGGCCTGACAGGCCGGGCCTTACTTCAGGTGCCGGGTGAAGAACTGGACTGCGGCGTCTGCTGCGAACTGCGGGACGCCGGTGTGCCCACCCATGTTGGCGTGCAGGGACTTCTCCTGGGAGCCGAAGGCGTCGAACAGGTCCAGGGCCGCCTGCCGGTCGTTCCCTTCGTCGTCCCACTGCAGCAGGACGTGCAGTGGAATGGTGACCTGGCGGGCCTCCTCGAACATGGCGCGAGGCACGAAACTCCCGGCGAAGAAGCCGGCGGCCACGATGCGCGGCTCGACCACCGCCAGCCGGATGCCGATGGAGATCACTCCTCCCGAGTAGCCGACCGGGCCGTCGATGTCGGGCAGCGACAGGAGGGCGTCCAGGGTGGCCTGCCATTCCGGGACTGCCTTGTCGACCAGCGGGAGGACGAGGGCGTCGACGATCTCGTCGCTGACCGGCTCACCGGCCTGCATCGCCCGGCGCAGGTCGGCTCGGGCCTGCTCGGCGGCGGGCCAGCGGGACCGGTCGCCGCTTCCGGGGAGCTCGATGGTGGCCGTGGCGAAACCCTCCGCCGCGGAGTGCCGGGCCCGGGCCACCAGTCGGGGGTACATCTTGCGCAGCCCGAGGGGAGGGTGGCCGAGCAGAATCAGCGGGACCGGTGCGCATGTGGATGCGGGTGTCCACAGGATGCCGGGGATCTCACCGAGGGTGAATTCGCGTTCAAGGACGCCGTCGTCGAGACGCTGTTCAGAAGTGAAATGCATGATCGTGCCTTTCGGGAGTGCACTGGAACGGCGCTCCCGGACGACCTGGCTATCGCCCGACCGTGACCCCGGAGGGGAGCACCCATGTCGATACTGCGTTCACGGGTACCACCTCCTCGTTCTCTCGCACGGCCTCCGGAAACCTAGCAGTGGTCGCCCTCGTCCGCCAACGAGTTTTCGTGGAGCCTCCGTGGCCGAATACCACTGAGACACTGGGCACTTGGGTGTCGTCGCGACTTCCCGAGCTTCCGTGAGGCGAACGGTGGGGCGGTGGTCTTGGCACGTGCCCTCGATGTGTCGGTGCGATTACCCCTGGGGTAATCGCACCGCCCAACGACCCTCAGCTACGTTCTCTCCGCAGCCGCCGCAATCACTCCGACATCATCGAGTACCTGGAGCGCATCCAGGCGACCCTCGACCCCTTCGCAGGCCGCTTCGTCATCCACGGCCCGCCGGCCGAAGTCGCAGAGGGTACGTGGCCCGGCAGCATGGTGCTGATCGAATTCCCCAGCCTTGCCGAAGCCCGTGCCTGGTACGACTCTCCCGCGTACCGGGCCATCCTGAGCCTGCGTACCGATCACATCGAGGGCGACTTGCTGCTCATCGAGGGTGTCGGGCCGAACTACGACCCGGCCGAGCGGGCCAGTCGACCAGGTAGTCCTGCAGCCTCCTACTCGGGCGCCGAGATACTGAGCGCTCGTTGTTCGGCCGCCGCAAGTTCTGGGCAGCGGGCAAGGAGCCGCACGCCTGAAGCCGTACACGGTCAGCCGCCTGCCCGCCCACCAGCTCGACGTCATGGTGCTGCGTCGGCTGTACGGCCTGACGCCCGAGAACGTCTCAGCCTCCTGAGCCCCCCGGCCACTGTCATGACGTGGGACGAGTCCTCGCCCCGGCACTAAGACTTTGGTCGCCCTGGAGTAGACCATCGGCCGATACGCGGCGCCCTGGGCAGCAACAGACTTGCAGATATGAGCCTCCGTCAAAGTCCGGCCTCCCCACGGCCAATGCCGCCGTGGTCGCTGACTCCCCGCTGGCCATCATGCTGTGTGCACAGTGGGCGGAACGGTTATCGGCGGAAACGCCATCGCGGAACTCCATCGCAATGGCAGCCCACACATGAAACAGAGGACCCGAAAGCGTGGGAATGAAGACGCCCCCCGATCCACCAACCGCCAGGGGTCGCGGCGAGCTCAGTCCGGATGGCCGTCGGCACCGGGTGGCCCCAGTGGTGACACTGTTTCTCATGGCTCCTTTGCTGGGCGAGGTGGTGGGAGCGGCGTTGCGCCTGAGCTATTTCGTGGAGCCCTTGCGGGTGGTCTCGATCCTCTGCTTCTACGGTGCCGGTGTCGTCCTGTTACGTGAGATCGCGCAACGCCTGCGGCTCAACGGGTGGGGGATAGTCCTGCTCGGTGTCGCCTACGCGCTGATCGAGGAGGGCCTCGCCCTGCAGACGATCTTCAATCCGCAGGGGATGGACGGCGAGACGATGTACGGCCGCGCCGCCGGGGTGAACTGGTTCTGGGCCGTGCTCGTGTGCGGGTACCACGTTGTCTGGAGTGTGCTCATCCCCATCGGCGTGGTGCATATCCTGTTCCCCCGGGAGAGCGGGTCCCCGTGGTTGTCGCGACGGAAGCTGGCGGTCTTCGGTGGGGTGTTCGCCCTCGGTACGGCGCTCTTTGCGCTGATTTCCCTCCTGCGGTCGGATTTCCGCCTTTCCGTCGTCGAGATCGGCGCGGTGCTCGCCATCGTGGGAATGCTGACCTTGACCGCGTCGCGCTGCCGGGCCCGAGACACACCGCGGGTTCCGCAGCGGCTGCCCGGGCCGATGCGCGCCGGGTGGACCGGGCTGGGCTTCGGACTGGTCTGGTTCGCCTTCCACCTGATGGCATTCATCGGCGGCGGCATATCGTTCGTGTGGTGGGTGCTCGCAGCCGTGCTGGTCGCCATCGCCGCCGCGGCGATCGTGGCCCGCTGGGTGCGCCACGGCTGGACGGCGCGGCACCAGTTGGCGGCATCCCTCGGCGCGGTCCTTGCCGCTGGACTGTTCGGACTGCTGCTGGTCTCCCTGGGGGATCACCTGGTGGACGTGGTCTTCGAGGTGATCGTGATCGGCGGGATCGTCGCCGGCTACGTCTGGGCCCGTCGACGAGCCAGCCCGACCTGAGCCGTCGGCCATTGTCTGCGCACCCACAACACTGGCGTTCTGAAGGCACCGCTCTCGGATGCAGGGTCTGTGCCTGACATGATCGTCTTTATGGACGTAGAGATCACACCGGCCGAGATAGGCGACATCCATCAGGTCCTGGGAGATCACCCGCGCTACTGGGGAGAGCGCGACCTCCGGTCTCTGCACCTGCTTTCCTTGGTGCACGAGTTCGGTTCAACGTGCCTGGTGGCCCGTGCCGAGGACGGGATCCGCGGGTACGTCATCGGTTTCGTCACGCCCACCGGCACGGGGTACGTGCATTTGATCGCCACGCGGGACGATGCCCGGGGCACTGGGCTCGGGCGGCGTCTCTATGCGGCGTTCGCACAGGCCGCGCGTCGCCAGGGCGCGCAACGGCTGAAGGCGATCACGTCCGTCGGGAACACCGGCTCGATCGCCTTCCACCGCAGCCTCGGCTTTGGCACGCAGATCGTCGAGGACTACGACGGCCCCGGCCGCCCCATGGTCGTCTTCGGCCGGCCGCTGCCGCCGGAAGGCGCGGTCTGGTGAGGTGTTCAGCGACTTCGGCGAAAGCGGGGGAGCGCCGTGGTCAGGCGCCGGGGCCGAGCTCGTCGATGACGGAGCGGAGCTGCTGCTCGTCGAGTTCGTAGACGGTCTCGCCGGCCTGCGGGTCGCGGGCGTGGAGGGTGTGGAACAGCGGGCCGTGCGCGCCGAGTTGAACCAGGGTGGCGGAGGCTCCCCGCACTGCCCGTTCGGTGCGCGGGGCGGCGGTGAGGTCGACACGGCTGACAACGCCTGGGGTGACCCACACCGGCACCGTTTCCAGGAAGCCGAAGATCTGCAGGTGGAAGTGGCCGCACAGGATGAGGCGGACGTCGCTGCCACGGATCGTATCGACCAGGTCTGACGGGTTCTGCAGTCCCAGTGCCTGCTGGACTTCCACGTCCAGGGTGATCGGTGGGTGGTGGAAGACCAGGACGGTTCCATGGGGTGCTGGTGTGCTCAGTACGTCGCGGAGCCAGTCGAGCTGGGTTCGGCTGAGGTGCCCGTACCCCTTGCCGGGCACGAGTGAGTCGAGCGTGATGAAGCGGTGGCCGCCGACCAGGCTCACGGCGGCCCGCTCTGTCTCATCGGAGGCGATCAGAGTGTCGGCCCGGTCGCTGCCGTCCGGATCGAGATGACCGCTGCCCAGCACTTTGGCGAACGCCTGGCGCTCATCGTGGTTGCCGGTGCTGTAGATCACCGGGACGTTCCGCTCCGCCGCGAACTCACGCACGATGTCGCGGGCCGCGACGTATGCCTCCGGGGAGCCGTCGTCGGCGATGTCACCGCTGACCACGATGGTGTCGACCGCGCGCAGATGCCGTAGATCGGCGAGCATCCGGCGCAGGGACTGAGTCGCGTTGACGCCGTGCTTGTTCGGTGCGTCACGGCGATCGAGGTGGGTGTCCGACAGGTGCAAGATCCGCATTCGCCAGACGCTATCGAGGCCGGCTCTGCAGGACCAGGCGTTTGTGCGCCGGAATCTGCGAGACCAAAATGCCCTGTCTGAGAGCCATCGTGTTTCAGTCGCGCACGGGCAGGCTCGCCAGAGCCGAGGCCAGATCTCCGTCACCCCCATCGTCATGGCGTCTCCCGGACACATCAGGCACGGTTCGACAGTCACGGCGAGAATCATCGGCTCCGGACGGTGTCCCCAGCCCAGCCCCTGATCGGCCTCTGTCATTGCCGGCAACTCGGCATGCACCAGCCGCCGGTTCAGCACCCGCTCCTGCGTGTCTGCGCAACCAACGACCTCGTCACCCGTGGCCACAACCGCACAGATCGGCAACTCGCCCGCCGCCAGGCCTTCCTCGGCAACCTCAATCGTCAAAACCGGGTAATTGATGACGGGGCATACGGCTGGCTGTCCATGACGGTGTCAGCGCCCAGCTGGGCATTCTCCCTCGCCCCGCCCCGGCGTAGCCAGGTGCTCCGGCGGCGAGCCACGTTGGGCCGCCATACGCCCTGTGGATGCGAGGCGTCACCGACATTCAGGCGTGGCTGACCGGACCCGCCGTCGGCTGCCGGGGATCCCGGCTGTTCCCCACCGTGGCGAACGGCTCGCCGGCCTTCGGCCAGTACCAACCCAGCGTCACCGGAGCGGGATTCGAGCTCTGGGCCCTCCAGGTCGTCGACATCTCCGGGGACCGGATCACCGACATCCCTGCCTTCCGGGACACCGAGCGGCTGTTCCCGCCTTTCAACCTGCCCCCGCACATCGGCGAGCAGCAGACTCGCGCGACAGGCCCTGTGTGATGCGCTGCCAGACCAGCTCCGGAGGTGCCGCCGCCATGTCCTCCAGCTCCGCGCTGCGGGCGGCGGTCACCACGCGGGTCATCATCCGCAGCTCATCGCGGCAGCGGTCACACCGCTCGACATGCCGCAGGGCCTCGGCGTCGTCGTCGGTCGGCGGGGTATTCCGCAGCGCCAGTTCCACCAGGTGCGCGGGCTCTACGTGGACCACTACGCCCTCCCGTTCCCCGGCCCCCGCGACTCGGCGGGCTCCGCCGTGACGACGAGGTTGGACAGATAGCCGCCCCGCTCGGGGACGAACGGCGGTGCGCAGGTGATGAGCGTCAGGACGGGGGCACCGGAGCGGCGGAACACCGAGGAGGGCAGCTCGTCCTTCGGCACGGTGACGCGCGAGACGACGCGGTAGTGCACCGGTTCCGCCCCCGCCCGCCGCACCTCGACACGATCCCCGCGCCGCACGTCGTACAGCGCGGCGAATTCACCGATCTCACCGGTGTCGCTGTCGACGTGCCCGACGAGCACGGCCGACCCCAGCTCACTGCCCGGTGCAGGGCCATAGCGGTACCAGCCGGCCACGGAGGGCTCGTCGGGCACGGTCATGTCCCCCCGGTTCGTCACGCCCACCGGGCCGACCCGGGCGTCGAGGCCCACGTCGCGCACCAGGACGCGCCGGGGCGGCGGATCCTGCGCCGTGCCGGTGCCCGACTTCGCGGCCGCCCCGTCCGTACGTCCAAAGGTCGCGGCCACGACGGCGGGCGGGGGCGCGGCCGGGTGCGACGGCCCGTCCGGAAAACCGAGGACGGCTGCCAGAGCGGCAGCCGCCACGGTCAGTCCGGTCAGCCGTCGCGCGCTGTCAGCCACGTCGGCCGGCGACCCTGCGGGCCGTCAGGACGCCCGTCACCGTGACCACTCCGGCCGCGGCGGCCCAGGCCGGCCACGTGTCGGAGGAGTTCGTGGTGACGGCGGCACCGCTGCCGCCCGCGTCGACGCCCTGGGGTGCCGATGCCATGCCGCTGAACGACTGGACCTTCAGAGCCAGGTTCTTGTCGCCGGCGCTGCCCCACGCATAGACGACGTTGCTGGTGCCTTCCTCGAGGCTCAGGTCGGCCGGGCCTATGGCCACGGTGTCCGTACCGGCGAGCACCACGTCGGCGTTGACCGTGCCCGCGTCGACCTCGGCGGTGTCCTCCTTCGGGTTGGTGAGGTCGCTGAAGACGGGCTGTCCGCCGGCCCGGACGTCGACGGCGGGCGCCGCCGCGACATGGCGGACCGTCAGACGCGACTGGCCGGCGCCGACCTGCGAGACGTCGTTGACGAAGGCCGTCAGCTGGGGCTTGCCGTCGGCGGAGAGACGGGCGGCGACCGTGGCGTTCGCGCCCTCGGGCACCTCGACCTTCTTCTCCAGGGCGGGAGTGCCCTCGGGGCCCTTGCCCGCTTCGAAGACCTGGATGTCGTAGGTCCCGGCGTCGAGGGACTGCGGGTCCGTCACCGTGCCGGGCTTGAAGTCGCTGAGCAGTTCGTCGCCGTTGGCGTACACGTCCACGGTCATCCCGGGGATGCCGTGGAAGACGGACACCATGGCCTTGTCCTGCTCTTGCGCCATGGCGGGTGCGGCCATGCCGAGGGCCAGGGCGCAGGCGCCGGCCGAGGCTGCGACGGCGAGGTGGATTCGGGAGCTCATGGGGATCTTCCCTTCAGAAGGAGTCTCCGTACGGTGCGGAGTCTCGGTCCCGTTTCAGGTGTGAGGGCCGGCGCGGATGCGCGGCAGGCATTCCTTCTTCGGCGCGGTCACGTGCCCGTGCCGGGAGCGGCGGACTGTTCGATCACCAGGCGCAAACGGTGCAGGCCGCGACGGGCGTGGCTCTTGACGGTCCCCAGGGGCATGCCGGTGCGTTCCGCGATCTGGGCCTGGGTCAGGTCCTCGTAGAAGGCCATGCAGAGCACTTCACGCTGCTGCTGCGGCAGCCGGGACAGGGCGTCGATGAGCAGTACCCGGTCCAGGACGCGCTCCGGCGCCGTCTCGCCCTGCTCCGCCGCGCCGGCGCCGGTGTCGTGGGCGGCCGAGTCGATGAGCGTCAGACGTCTCGTCCTGGCCGCCAGCGCGTCGACGGTCTTGCGGCGGGTGATGCCGACCAGCCAGGCGCCGAGCGGTCCCCGTTCGGGACGGAAGCCGGCCCGTCCGTGCCAGGCGCCGAGAAAGACCTGCTGGGTCACGTCCTCCGCCTCGTGGGCGTCACCGAGCAGCCGGGTGGCCATGGTGTGGACGAGTGAGCCCCAGCGCCGGTAGATCGCGGCGAACGCCTCCTCGTCGGCGGCGACGAGGCCACGGGCCAGTTCCTCCTCGTAGCGCGTCTCCTCCACGGGTGGGGCGAGGGTCGTGGACAGCGTGTTCGTGATCATGGCCTGGTTTCCTCCTGCCGGGCGCCGTGTGGGACGGAAGACCGTCTGCCGGACCACACCGGTCGCGCTGTGCGGAGCGGCGACCATGCGCTCGTGAGCCAGTGTTCGGCGCACAAACGACGCAGGGCAACATGCATCGATTGTGCGTCGTATAGTTGGGGTATGGCCGTACAAGAACGGGATGACGAGGGCGTGCCGGCAGACGCCGGACTGACCACCGGCGAGGTGGCCCGGCGGCTGGGAGTGGCACCCACCACGGTCCGCACCTGGGACCGCCGCTACGGCCTTGGTCCCGACGCGCACACCGGCGGCCGGCACCGGCGCTGGACGGCCGGGGACATGGCACGGCTGGAGCGGATGTGCGCCCTGACGGCGACCGGGATACCGCCCGCCGAGGCGGCGCGCATGGTGCGAGGCGATGCCCCGCCCGAAGCGGTCCCGGCCCGGCCGGCCGCCGTCACACCGCGCGCCTCCGTCCGGGCTCGCAGCCGGGCGGGCAGTGGGCTGCGCCTGGGGGACGTGCGTCAGGAATGCAAGGGCATCGCCCGTGCTGCCCTGCGCCTCGACGCCGCCGCGCTGGACGAACTGCTCGAAGCCGCGATCGACGAGCACGGCCTGGTCACCGCCTGGACCGAGGTGATCATGCCGACGCTCCAGGCGGTCGGCCGCAAGTGGGAGAGCTCGGGCGAGAAGTACGTCGAGGTCGAGCACTTCCTGTCCTGGCACGTCTCCGGCGCGCTGCGGCGCAGCACCCCCTCCGCGGTCGCCGACCCCGCGGGCGCCACCACGGTGCTCGCCTGCGTGCCGGGAGAGAACCACACGCTGCCGCTGGAGGCGCTGGCCGCCGCGCTGGCCGAGCGCGGCCTGCCGGTACGGATGTTCGGCGGTGCCCTGCCCGTGGAGTCGCTCGTCACGGCCGTACGCCGGACCGGGCCGGCCGCGGTCGGGCTGTGGGCACAGTCCCGTACCACCGCCAGCCGGCCGTTGGCGCAGCACGTCGCCGCGATGGAGTGGGGGGTGCGCGGGGCGCGCCGCAAACCGGTCGTCCTGACGATCGGTCCCGGCTGGGCCGGCCGGACGTCGGCCGGCCTGCCGCGCCCGGCCGGGCTGGCCGAGGCCGTCACGCTGCTGGAGTCGGTCGTGTCGCACAAGCCCTGATCGGCTGCATCCGGACTCGGCCGACGGCCCGAAGCGGTGAGGGAACGGACCGATGCCGTCGGGCCCGTCGGCCGGGAACGGGGTGCTGACTTACGGGCTTCCGTGTGACACCACCGCGCCGACGCAGTGAGGAGTCGAGGTCGGCCAGGCAATTGGTGAGGAAGGCATTACGGTTGGGCACGTCGAAGCCGTTCGCATGGACGGCCGGGTCGCGGACGAACAGGGGAACCACCTCGTCGGACGCGTCAGCGCGGCGTGCAAAGGCGGACGGTCGTACAGACGCAGGTCCGAGGTGAACACGACGACCGCGACGGTCATGGCGTGACTCCTGGTGCGGTGAGGCAGGAGACGCGGGATGCTGCCTCTTCCTTCGCCCGGCGCGGCCCCGTCAGATGCGGGTGGCGCGCGAGGCGCTCCGGCGTCCGCTCGTGCCGCCCGCCGCCCGGGCGATGTTGCGCGCCATGCCGCCGAACACGACGGCGTGGAACGGGACGACGCTCCACCAGTAGGCGTGCCCCAGCAGGCCGCGCGGATGGAACAGGGCGCGCTGCCGGTATCGGGTGCGGCCCTCGTCGTCGGTCTCGGCGTACATCTCCAGCCAGGCGAGGCCGGGGAGCCTCATCTCGGCGCGCAGCCGCAGCAGATGACCCGGCTCGATCTCCTCGACCCGCCAGAAGTCCAGCGAGTCGCCGACCCTCAGGCGCTCGGTGTCACGCCGTCCCCGGCGCAGTCCGACCCCGCCGGCGAACCGGTCCAGCCACCCCCGGACCGCCCAGGCCAGGGGAGAGGAGTACCAGCCGTTCTCGCCCCCGATGCCCTCGACCACCTTCCACAGTGCCTCCCGCGACGCGTCGACCGGCCTGTGCCGTTCGTCCTCGTAGAGGCTGCCGCCGGCCCAGTCCGGGTCCGTGGGCAGCGGGTCGCTGGGAGCTCCGGGCACCGAGGCGGAGGACCACCGCGTGGAGACCTGCGCCTCTCGCACCCTGCGCAGCGCCAGGGACAGGGCCTCGTCGAACGGCAGCGGCCGGCCCGGAGCGTCCGGCACGTACTGGGCGATGTCGTGCTCGTGGCAGACGACCTCGTGCCGCAGCGACTCGGTGAGCGGCCGGGCGAGGGAGGCTGGGACCGGGGTGACGAGGCCCACCCAGTGGCTGGACAGCCGGGGAGTGAGGACCGGGACCGGCACGATGAACCGCCGGGGCAGCCCGGCGACGGAGGCGTACCGGGTCATCATGTCCCGGTAGGTGAGGACGTCCGGCCCGCCGATGTCGAAGCCCCGGTCGACGTCGTCCGGCATGGTGGCCGACCCGACGAGGTAGCGCAGCACGTCCCTGACCCCGATCGGCTGGGTGCGGGTGTGCACCCAGCTGGGCGTGACCATGACGGGCAGGCGTTCGGTGAGGTAGCGCAGCATCTCGAAGGACGCCGACCCCGAGCCGATCACGACGGCGGCCCGCAGCACCGTGGCGGGCACGGGGGAGTCGAGGAAGATCTCTCCCACCTCGGCCCGGGAACGCAGATGCGGGGAGAGCGACTCCTCCGGGACGCCGCGTGGTGTGAGCCCGCCGAGGTAGACGATCCGCCGTACGCCGGCGGCACGCGCCTGTTCGGCGAAGATCCGCGCGGCGGCGCGGTCGGTGTCCTCGAACCGGGAGCCGGTTCCGAGGGCGTGCACCAGGTAGTACGCGACATCGATCCCGCGCATCGCGGCGGCGACCGACTCCGGATCCGTGACGTCCCCCCGGACAGTGTCGGCCTGTGCCGCCCAGGGGTGGTCGCGGAGTTTGCCGGGGGAGCGGGCGAGGCACCGGACGTGATGACCGTCCTCCAGCAGCTCCGGCACGAGGCGCCCGCCGATGTACCCGGACGCCCCGGTGACCAGGCAGTGCAGCCGCTGCCCGGTCGGCTGTCCGTCCGCCGCCATGATCATGCCTCCCGTCGTACGCCGTCGTCGTCGTGCCGCCGGGCCGCGGCCGGCCCCGGCACGAAGACTTCCCCCTCGGCCGCCCCGGCGGATGCACGATGACGCTTGGAGGGGGCTTGTTGGTGCTGCGCGCTCCAGCCTCGCCTACGGGAACGAGTACCGCGGGGGCGGCAGCTGCACCGAGCACGATCGGACGCCATGCTTGCCGCGTAGGCGGCGCGCAAGAGGCCTTGTCCGCTCCGGAGCCCGCTTCGCTGATCGGAGCCGCGAGGATCAGAGCGAGGGTCACCGCCCCCGGCACGCCGCTGCTCGATTTCAGCCGCCTTCCGTGCGGTGGCCCGGCCCTCCTCCCAGGCGACGCCGAAGTGCGACCACACTTCGTGTTCGGGGTTCAGGACCTGCAGGTTGATGAACGCCGCCAGTTGGTTGTGAGCGCGCGGCCGTGTTGCCTACGTCGTTTGACGGGATGCTGCCTCCTTGGAGCGCGGGGGCATCGTCGCCAAAAGCCAGTTGAGATAGCGCCCTCGCTGGGGAAGGGTGTGTGGTCATGGAGTTCTTCTGCTACCACCGTGATCGGCCCGGCTCCCTCGCGTTACGCGAGGAGTTGCTGGAGGAGCACTGGTCCTACATGGACCGGTACGCGGAGGAGCTGATCGCTCGCGGTCCGACCTTCGCCGATGATGGTGAAACACCCACGGGCAGCGTGCACATCGTCGACCTGCCCGATCCCGCCGCCGCCCGCGCGTTCGCCTTCGACGAGCCCAACTACCAGGCCGGCGCGTACCGGGACGTGCTGCTGCGCCGGTGGCGCAACGTGCTGGGGCGCACCATGTGGGATTTCCCCGGTGGCCGGACCGGTGGCAACCGGTACCTGGTGCTCGGCCTCGGCGAGGGCCCCGCCACCGACCTTGTCCTGCCGCTCGACCGGGACGAGCTGGTCGCGTACGGGCCGCTGCTGTCCGACGACGGCGACACCTGGCTGGGTACGGCTGTGCTGCTCAGGGCCCCGGATCCGGACACGGCACGAGCCGTCCTGACTCCGGACCGGTACGCGGACATCGAGGTCCACGACTGGGAGTTCGGCGGGCGTCGATGAGCCACGGAGGCACCGGGTCGATGTCGTCTCCGGTCCACGTCGACCTGGGACAGGAGCGGTGACGGTGGCGCTGCGGGCGGTCCCACTGGTGGGCGGGCCGGTGGAGTTACGGGGCGCGCTGGACCTGGAGATCACACAGGCAGGGGTGATGCCACGCCGGTTGCCCGCGTGGACCAAGGAGCAGTACCAGGACCCGTCGGTCTACGGGGTGACCGTGATGCCTTCGGGGGTGCGGCTGGTGTTCCGCACCGATGCGCGCGAATTGGAGTTCGAGGTGCTCACCTCCACCGGCCAGCTCGACTCCGACCCCCACCCTCGCCCGACCGGGATGCTGGAGCTGCTGGTCGACGGTGCCTTGGCCGGGCGTCAGCAGGCGCCGGTGGGCAACGTGCTGCGGATGGCGGGCCCCGGGGCCGTACAGCGACTCATCCCGGGCGAGCCAGGGACCGTACGGTTCGCCGGGCTGCCGGCCGGCATGAAGGACGTCGAGTTGTGGCTGCCACAGCAGACCCCGACGGAACTGGTGGCACTGCGCGCTGACGGCGACGTCCTGGCACCGCTGCCGGACGGACGGCGCCGCTGGGTGCACCACGGCAGTTCCATCAGCCACTGCATCGAGGCCGACGGCCCGACCGGGACCTGGCCGGTGGTGGCAGCTGCGCTCGGAGGGGTGGAGGTGATCAACCTCAGTCAGGCGGGCAACGCGCTGCTGGATCCCTATGTCGCCCGGACGATCCGCGATGCGCCCGCCGACCTGATCAGCCTCAAGGTGGGCATCAACATCGTGAGCCTGTCCGCCTTCCGGCTGCGGACGTTCGGCCCGGCGGTACACGGATTCCTGGACACGATCCGGGACGGACACCCGGACACCCCGCTGCTGTTGATCTCTCCGGTGAGCTGTCCGGCCCTGGAGGAGGCCCCTGGCCCGACCGCCACCGGCCCGGACGGGAGGCTCGCTGCCCTGGGCGACCCGGCCGATGTGGCCGGCGGGGCATTGTCGCTGGCGGTGGTCCGTGCCGAGCTGGCCCGGATCGCTGCGGCACGACAGGCGTCCGATCCCCACCTCCACTATCTCGACGGACGCGAGCTGCTCGGCCCGGACGAGGCAGACGACCTGGCCGACGGCCTTCACCCCACCGCCGCCGCATACCGCCGCATGGGCAAGCGCTTTGCAGCCCACGCCTTCGCGACCGACGGTCCCTTCCGCTGAGTGAGCCGGGCTGTTCAACCCTGGAGTGGGCTCGGGCTGGCCGAATAGTGAGAGCTATGTGGGCGGGTTAACGCTGTGCCGGAGCTGGGATGGTTCTGTCATCTGCTGGATGCCGATGACGTCGAGCAGTCCGAGACGGCTGGCGGTGTCGCTGCCCGGCGGGGCGGTGAGGATGACGATGCGCAGGTCGCCGGCGGATTCGGTGAGGATGTCGCAGTCGAGGTGAAGTGGCCCGACCTCGGGATGGTGGACGGTCTTGGTGTGCAGCATGTGACCACTCACCTCGTGGGCCTCCCACAGGGCGGCGAAGCGCGGGCTCGTGCTGCGCAGGTCGGTGACGAGGCGGCACAGGACCGGGTCCGTCGGATAGCGGGCGGACGCGGACCGCAGGTCGAAGACCACGGCGGCTTCGAAGCGGGCCTGCTGCGCAGGGGTGTGGCGCACCGGTCCGGCAGAGCCGGTGAAGTGCTGCCAGACCAAGTTCCGTTCCCGTTCCGTCAGTGGGGACGGGTCGCCTGTCAGGGCGGCGTGCAGCCGGTTGCAGGCGATGAGAGTCCAGGCCGCGTCGTACACGCCGACGGGAGTGCCCGGCATCTGGTCGAGCAGCCGCTGCGCCCCCGGAGTGAGCCGGCCCGGCAGCCGGCCGTCCGTGGGCTCGGGCTGCCCGGCCAGCGCGAACAGATGGGCACGCTCGGCATGAGACAAGCGCAGCGCCCGCCCCAGAGCGCCGAGCACTTGGGCGGAGGGGGATGTCGCCCGGCCCTGCTCCAGGCGGATCACATACTCGGCGGATATCCCCGCCAGCAGGGCCAGTTCCTCGCGGCGCAGCCCGGACGTCCGGCGGCTTCGCCCCGCCGGCAGCCCGACCGCGGTGGGAGGTACGCGTTCGCGCCACCGGCGCAGTGCCTTTCCCAGATCGCTCTCCCGCCGCGAAGGCCCGCTGTCGCCCTGTGCGCTCATGACCCCAGTATCGGCGTCCCGCTCCAGGCCGTCCTGGTACCGGCGTTACCAGGAACAACAGTGATCTGTCCGGCAGGCCACCGGGCGGCGAGGCTGCCGGACATGACGACGACCCTCATCACAGGGGCCAACAAGGGCCTGGGACTGCAGACCGCCCGCCGCCTGACCCGGGCGGGGCACACCGTGTATCTGGGTGCCCGCGATGCCCGCCGTGGTGCTCAGGCCGCCCGGGCGGTCGGCGCCCGGGCGCTGCTCCTCGACGTCGCCGACGACGACTCCGTCGCGACGGCCGTCGAGCAGGTCCGCGAGCACACCGGGCACCTCGACGTTCTGGTCAACAACGCGGGCGTGGCCGGCCCCATGCGGACGGCCGACGAGGTCACCGCTGCGGACATGCTCGCGGTCTACGACACCAACGTCTTCGGTGCCGTGCGCGTCACCCAGGCCTTCCTGCCCTTGCTGCACCGCAGTGCGTCGCCGGTCGTGGTCAACGTCAGCAGCGGCCTGGGCTCGCTGGCCGTGGCGGCCGACCCGGCCGCCCACGCCTCGCGCGTCCCCCTCTGGATCTCCTCGCTGCCCTACAACTCCTCCAAGGCCGCCCTGAACATGGTCACGGTGCTGTACGCGCGCGCCCTGCCGCGCATGCGGATCAACGCCGTCGACCCCGGCCACACCGCCACCGACCTCAACGGCCACACCGGCGCCCAGAGCGTCGAGCAGGGCACCGACATCATCGTCCGCATGGCTTCGATCGGCCCCGACGGACCGACCGGCGGCTATTACACGGCCGACGGCCCCATGCCCTGGTGACACCCGAGCCGCCGAATACCACCCGCACCGACAGGAGTCCGGCCATGCACCGTCCGCACCGCGTCGAGGTCGTCCTCGACTTCGTCTGCGTCCACTGCTACCTCGGCTTCACCCGCTACCTCCGGGCCGTCCGCCGCTACCGCGCGGACGGCGGCACCGTCGAAACAGTATTGCGCCCTGTCCAGCTCCGCCCCCAGGCATCACCCGCCGGTGAACCGCTGGTCGAGGTCTGGGCGCGCGAGCGCGGCGCGGCCGTCGCGGCCCGGCTCGCCGACGACGCCTCGTTCGGCGCCGACGACGGCCTCGAACTCAACTTCCGCCGCGCGGTGTTCACCAACACCTTCGACGCGCACCGACTCGCCGCGCAAGCATGCGCGCTAGGCAAGGGCGAAGAGATGGCCGAGCGACTGTTTCGCGCGTACTTCGCCGACGGCCTGAACATCGCGGACTCCACCGTGCTCGACCGGCTCGCCGCGGAGACGGGCATCATGACCACCGGCGGCGGTGCGGAAGCCCTACAGGCCGAACTCGCCCGCGTCCGCGCACTCGACCTGCCGGTCCCGCCGGTACTCCTCCTCGCCGGCGGCCCTGTCTTGTCCGGGGAGATACGAGAGGACGACGTCCTCGCCGCACTGGGCGAGTGACACCAGCCCTCGCCCCGGCTCCTGAGGCGGAGTCCTCCTCTTGGTGGCGCGTACCGGCGGGGTGCCGCGCTGTCCGCCGGTGCGGGTTACTCATGGTCGGCGCGCGCGGGCGGCGAGGATTGCGACGTCGTCTTCGAAGGCACCGTTCGCAAGGTGGGTCAGGAGTGTGTCGAGCATGTCGTCCGGAGGGCCGTCCGTCGGCAAGCTCAGCGTCTGGAGCGCTTGCACTGAGACGTCGATGTCCGTGCCGCGGCGTTCCACCAGCCCGTCGGTGTAGAGCAGCAGCGTGGTGCCGGGGTCCATTCGCACGGTGAACGATTCATAGCCACCGAGTCCGGTGCCGATGGGCGGGCCGGCCGGGGGCCACAAGACCTCGATGCCGCCGTCTGGTCGCAGGACGGCCGGTGGCAGGTGCCCGGCGCTGGCCGCTGTGCAGGTGCCGGCCCGGGGATCCATGACCGCGAGAAGACAGGTGGCGAGGCGGTCAAGGCCGAGCTGTGTGACCTGGCGGTCGAACTCGCCGAGGATCTTGTCGACGCTCGTGCCGGAAGCGGCAAGGGTGCGTAGCAGGGAGCGGTACTGGCTCATGGCGACAGCGGCCTGGAAGCCGTGGCCCATCACATCGCCCATGACCAGCAAGGTGCGCGATTGCGTCACGGGGATCGAGTCGTACCAGTCCCCACCGACGAGGACGCTGCGGCCGGCTGGGAGGTAGCGGGCGGCCACTTCTACGGCGGGGTGGGGGGTGCTGGGCTCGGACAGCAGGGCCCGCTGGAGTTCCAGCGCCATGGCGTGCTCGTAGCTGTAGCGGCGTGCGCTGTCGATGGAGATGGCGGCTCGGTCGGCCAGCGCCTGAATCGTCACGAGGTCGTCGTCGTTGAAGGGCTGCGATGCCCCGGCCCGCCCCAGAAGGATGACGCCGACCGGGCGGCCTCTCGCGATCAGGGGGGCGATGAGAAACGAGTGGATGCCCGCCGCGCGGAAGAGCTTGGTCCGTTCGGGGTCTACGGTCACCTTCTGGAACAGCTCGTCCGAGGCCAGGTTGCCCCGCCACGGCCGCCCGCTGTCCAGGCAGTGCCGGGTGGCCACGCCCCGGGGAACGTCGACGTACGGTCCCGGCCCGCCCATCTGGCGCAGCAGCCATTCCATCCCAGGGGGCGCTGAACCCCTCGTCTTGCGCAGCCGCAGGAAACCGGGAGGAGGCGGGGGAGCACCGGTGAACTCCTCTTCGACGATTCCCACCGCGGCCATGTCGGCCAGCGAGGGGGTCAGGAGGTCGACCAGCTCCTGGCAGGTGGTTTCGATGTCGAGGGTGGTGCCGACGCGCGTGGCCGCGGCATCCAGCAGGGCAAGCCGCTGATGCGCGGTCTCCAGGTCGTCCAGGTAGCGGCGCAGGTTACTGATCTCCACGCCGATGCCGCACAGACACGCATCCCCGTCCGGCAGATCCACCCGGTGATAGACCGCGCGCCAGAGCCTTCGCCCTAGCGGCGAGGAGACCCCTGTCGTGCCTGAGACGGTTGCCTCCCGAGGCTGCCCGTCCGCGAGTACCTCGAACAGGACGTCGTCCGGTCTCTGGAGATCCGGCAGCACTTCCCCGAGCGTTCGCCCCAGGAACGCGGTGGCGGGCACGCCACTGGCTGTGGCCCATGCAGGGTTGACGTACAGGTGGCGCAGCTGCGCGTCGAGAACGACGATGGGGGCCAAGGTCCCCAACAAGCTGACGCGCCGGAAAGCCATCACCTTCCGGAAAGTGCCACTGTGGCATGGGGCCCTCACCGTTCACAGGTTCCCTCTCGCTGTCTTTGCTGGAGCCAATCCATACCCCGTCGAGGGAGACTTCTCGCGGTGAGGTGAGCTTCCTCCACCGTTGAAGGCGGAGCATGCCGAACGTCAGAGGCTTGGCGGCTCGCGTATCGCTCCTGTGAGGTCAGCTATGTGCGCTGTGTTCCCCATCCGGCGGAGAACGTCCAGCCCGTCCACAGGTGTCCGGGCTGGGCCGGGCGAGGAGGCCGGCGAGTGTTCTGCTGGCCTGCCGGTCGAGGGCAGGTTCTAGCTGTGCAACCAGCTGCCGTAAGGTGCTGCGGCCACGAGTTGGTACAGCCCGAGAGCGGCAGCTCCGAGGACAAGCAGAAACAGTCCGGAGCGCAGGAACAGCGGACCCACGACTGTCACTGAGGCGGCCTGTCCCGTGAGGGTGCGCCAATCCCGCATGCGGCGGACGTCCTCCGCACTGGCCCACCAAAAGCCGGCACCGATCACAAGCAGGATCGCACCGAAGAGGCCGACAACACCACCGACGACGGCCAGGAAGTCTCGTCGGTCGCTGTGGTCAGTGATACTCAAAGCCGCCACCACGAGCGGCACCACGCCCAGCAGGCCGAAGGTCACGCCTCGCCGCGCAACGTCCGCCGGCCGCAGCCGCGGCAGCAGCACGCCGTCTTGGTCCAAAGCCATGGCCATCACCCTATGGGCTGTCCCGTAAATGATCTTTGGGTGCTCCAGGTCTTCATTCATGCGAAGACGTGCTCGACGCGGGCGCGGACCTGCTTGTGGCACGTGTTGTGCGCTTCCTTCCAGTCGGGCAGGTCTTCGCCCTTGCGTCGACGCTGGGTGCATGACGAGTCCCGCGCCGGGATAGCCGCCGCCGGCGATTGTGAGTGTCCTGCCGACGGCGGCCTTGGCGCCGGATTCCTCCCATGCCTTGCAGTCGTTGCGGTTCCCGGGCAGCGGTTGGCCGACTGCGACGACGAGCCGGGTGTCGGCGTCGATGACGACCCGGTGGCATTGGTCCGAGGTGGTCGATCACGCGGTCCGCCGCGGATTTTTGACACTCCGAACAGCGGGGCGAGCTGGCGCATCGTCAGGTTGGTGCGCCGGTACGCCGCGACCAGCAGCCCCCGGTCCTCCAGGGTCAGGCCCCACGGCCGGCCTCTTGCGGACCGCGTCCGCACCCTCGCGCCGCAGCACGGTCACCAGCTTCCCGAAGGCGCGCGGGCCTAACCCGGTGAACGGGGCTGTCCAGCCTCCCCGCCTCACGGAGTGCTCGTGGCCTCTTCGGCCGCGAAGGCGGCCGGAGAGAGACCGGTGTGTCCACGGAAGAAGCGGCCGAAGTTGGCGGGATCGGTGAAACCGAGATGGGCGGCCACCGCCCGGGCGGTCCACCGGGCACCACCCAGCAGCCGCCGGGCCTCGAGCAGCCGCCGCTCGTCGATGAGCTCACGCGCCCCCTTGCCGGTGGCGTCCCTGGCGGCACGGCTGAGGGTGCGGACCGAGCAGCCGAGCAACTCGGCGTAGTCCGCGACCTGGTGCAGCTCGCGGAAGTGCAGCTCCAGGGCATCCACGAACCGTCCGTAGGTGTCACCACGGCCCGCACCGGCCGTCGTGCCGGCAGGGGTGATGTCCGGGGAGTTGGCCAGGCGCAGCAGCAGCGATTCGAGCAGGCTGCGCCGCAGGGCGTGGTGGACATCGAGTGGGCGGCGCCCCAGTGCACGGTGTTCGTCCAAGAGCTGGAGCGCGGTCTGCCGGAGCCAGGCGCCGTCCTCGGGGTGGGGAGTCAGCACGGCGGGGGCCGTGTGCGCCGTGAGCGGGGCCAACAGGCGGGCGATGTCAGGACTCAGCACGTCCGGCTCGAAGAGGACGAACGCGCCGCGTGCGTCGCCGGGCGGATGCCAGCACTGCGTGTGCCCGGGACGCACCCACAGCCACTGGCCGCGGGAGACGGTCCGCGTGACGTGGTCGACGTCGTGCCGCAACTCACCCGCGGTGACGGCGATGAGGTAGTGGAAGCTGGCACGGCCCGGACGAGGCGGATTCCACGGCCAGTCGTCGTGCTGGGCGAAGAAGTCCTCGACGGTACTCACTTCAAGCCCGTACGGAGTTCCGACCGGGGGCTGAAAACCATACAGCGGAACTGCGGCCGACCCGGACTGCCCGTCCCGCCTGAGGTGTCGCTTGTCGACCACCATGTGTCCGCAGCCTACCACCCGTTGTGTCGGTTATGGACTGAGGATGGGTCGTGCCGCGCGACCGCGCGGCGCGTCCTTCGATGTCGCAGTCCGTCACCACCTGAGGAAGGCAACACCCCATGAATGGACCGCCCCTGCACCAGACCGCGGCCGCTTGCGCGCAGGAACTTCCCGGGGCCCAGCTGGAGCACCCCTTCGGCCCCGACTGGGAGGTTTTCAAGGTGCGAGGCAAGGTGTTCATGCTGATGACGGAGGTCCCGGGGCGTCCCGTCGTGATCCTCAAGGCAGACCCCAGCGAGGCCCACGCCCTGCGAGAGCAGACCAGCCACATTACCCCCGGCTATCACATGAACAAGAAGCACTGGATCACGCTGGAAGGCGGGCAAGGCATCGGCAAGACGCTCGTCAGGGAACTCGTCACCGACTCCTACCGGCTCGTCGTCGCCAACCTCCCCAGGGCCGAGCAGCCCGTCGACCCGCACACCTACGCCGGCGGCAAGGCGCCCCGGTGAGCAAGGCCGTCGTCGGCGCTGGAGATCGTCATGACCGTGGCGCAGGGCTTGCAGGGCCAGCGCGAGCCGCTCGGCAAACACATCACCGCCCGCACCGCCTTGCTGGACGACCCCGGCGGTGACATCGCCGGGCGTAACGCCGTGTAGTGCCCGCCGCGGAAGCGATGGCCCAGAGCGGGCCCGGACACCTGGGGTGCGGACACGGTCGAGGCGCGGCCCGGAGGCTTCCCCGGGGCACCGCCCAGTACGCGCGACGCTCACTGGGCTCTGCCGGTGTGGGCGTGTCCAGGAGGCGAGGACGTCCCGGAACGCCCGTACGGCGTGCTCGTGGCGGCGCCGGGTGGGGACCGTCTCACACAGATCCAGCGCGCGGCGTGGACCAGGCCGGTGCGGTAACCGTCCGGCCACGCGGTAGGGCGGAGACCGTGCGGCGGCACGCTTCTTCGCTGCCGCCGTTGTGATGGGAACAGGTCGCGCTGTCGATGCGCAGCAGCATGTGGGTCATGCTGCCGGTCCGCGCGGGCAGCTCCGGTGCCCGCGTCCGCTCGGATGCACGGGAGGTGTCTGGGGGCGTGGTGTAGGCGTGGCTGAGGTGCGCGTGGTGCTTCTGCTCGGAAGTAGGTCGGCTAGGTGTCCGCTGCTCGTCTGCGGGGAGCTGGTCCATCAGGGCGTCGGCGTCCGAAAGCGCGGAGCGGGCCTGTGCGGGCTGGTGGTTGAGGGCGTAGGCGCGGGCGGCGACCGGCGGCCGCCGGTACCGCGGCCGCGGTGGGCAGGTGTCCGGCGGCGCGGCGGGCCTGGTCGGCGAGGCCGGCCTCGCTTCGGGGCGCCGTAGTTGAGCGGGACCATCGTCTCGTGTGCCTGGACCCAGGCGTGCGACCTGAGCTTCCGTCAACGCCCGGTAGTAGCAGAAACCGATTCAATGACGCCACGCCAGGTCCGGTGATAGCCCTCACGAAGCGGCCCGCCGACAAGGTCGAGGATCTCCGACACTGCGTCCATCATCGGCGTCGGGTCTCCCGACTCGCACAGGTGCAGGTGCCCTTCAAGCAGGGCGGTCCCGCGCTGATCGTCCGCCTCCAGAAGACGCCGCGGCAGCCACTTCCCGCCGCCGATCCACGCGTGGTGGTAGTCGCAGAGCAGATCGGCCGCAGCATTGAGAACGAACCCGGCCACCGCAAGACGCTCGAATCGGTCACTCGCGTCGGCGAGATCGTCCAGTGAGTCCGTCAGCCCATACCTCTTCGTTTCGACCATCTGCGGTTCCAGCGCCGACGGACCTTCGCGGAGGTCCGCTTCGGCCAGGGCTCGGGCACGCTCGGCCTCACCATTTGTATCGACGAGGACGAGACCGGTGGCATACATGCTCTGCAAGACCGCACGGCGCGCAGCAACGTCCGCAGCGAAGAGGTCCACGAGTCCGGCACGGGTATGGACGAAGAACTCCACGACACGACCCTCGAACCGGATCGTCTCCCGGCGAGTCTCGCCGCTGTCTCCGATGAGTATCGCGCTACGCCAAGCAGGTCACCCTCAACCTCGGACCCCCCGCCGATGCGGGGGTGTTCCGCGCCCGGTGTAACTGCGTTACGCGAGGCCTTAGACCGTGTCCTACGTGGTGAGGCGGATGAGTCGTTTGTAGCAGCAGAGGGCTGCTGCGAGGCCGAGAAAGGCCAGGTAGTTGCGGGGATCGCGCTCGTAGCGAGGGCTGAGTCTGCGGTAGCCGGACAGCCACGACATGGTGCGCTCGATGGCCCAACGGCGCCGCCCTAATCGTTTGCTGGACTCGATGCCTTTGCGGGCGATGCGGACTCCGATGCACTTGCCGCGGAGCCGCCTGCGCAGGTCAGCCCGGTCGTAGGCTTTGTCCGCATGCAGGCGCTGGGGCTTGAAGTACCGGCTGCGGTGGGGGTCGTGTCTCGCATGGGCTTCAGTCCTTCGCTGTCGTGGGTGTTAACCGCCGAGACGCCGACGAGGAGGGGCAGTCCGTTGGCGTCCGGCAGGACGTGCATCTTGGAACCCGGCTTGCCCCGGTCCACGGGGCTCGGACCTGTGTGTTCGCCCCTTTTTTGGCCCGGACGTGGGCGGTGTCGAGGACTACGCGGGTGACGTCGGTGAGGCCGGCGTCGTCGAGTTGGTGCAGCACGGCCTCGTGCAGCCGGCCCCGGACACCGGCTCTGGACCAGATGAGGAACCGGCGGTGGGCGGTCGACTTCGATATGCCGAAGCACGGCGGCAGAGCTCGCCAGGCGCAGCCGCTGACCAGCACGTGGATGATCGCGGCGAACAGCGTCTCATCAGGCGTGTCCTGCGTTCCCCCGCCCTGCGGCCGCACCCTCGACGGAGGGATCAGCGGCTTCGCGATCTCCCACAGCCCGTCCGGAACAATCCAACTCCACGTACCCCGCCCCATGCCGAGCTCAATGACGCCTCACCACGTAGGACACGATCTAAGTGAAGCGGATCTCGGCGGGCTATCGGCCGCCTGTGCTGGTCGGACCCAGAGTCGGAGCACGCCGTCGTGCTTCAAAGCCGTTCCGGGAGCTCAGCATGTTGAGTTACCGTCATTCCGAATAGGGCACCCTGAGCTTGGCCCAGGACTTTGCTCCCGGCCAGCCGTCCGCGTCCGCACCCTGGTACCCGAGCTTCCGCTGCCACCTGGCGTAGGAGTCACGGTGGTGCGTCGTCCACCGACGTCCACTGAGAGGGTGGGCCGAGGGTGGGCCGGCCGGACCAAATTCGGTGCATCCCTCTTCGGCCAGGCGCATCGCCATCATCCTGATGATCGGGCTACTCGGCTCGCTTTTGAACCACTCGGAACCTGGAAAGGGAACGTAGCCGTCTTCTGTACTCATGCTTGCATGTTAGGCGTATCCACCGTTGCCAGCATGTTCACGCCTTTGCGACTAGGTAAGTTCATGCGATTGGCGGATGTCTGGTGATCGTTACCGCGGCATCCAACTCGGCCGGCAAGCTGGGCCACTGGTACGGCGCAACCCCGGTTCCACAGATCGCGCTTGCAGCACCTCCCGCGAAGATTCCCATGCCCTTCGAGAAGGCCTTCCGGTATTCCCCATCTCCGATGGCCTGCATCATTTCCACTCCGTCTTGGACGTCATTGACGCGGCCGTACGGCGTCACCTTCGACGGCGGAGACCTATACGGTGCGATGTTCTCCGGCGGCAGGGTCCACGTCACCGACGCGGTGTTCTCCGGCGCCACAGTCCGCTTCTCCGGCGCCACGGTCGACTTCAGCTCGGACGGCACGGGATACCCGCGCGGGAAAGCCAGCGCGACGGCGCCGTCGACAACGTGCCGTACATCCTGATCTGCACTGGCGTAAGCGGCGACAGCACGACCATCCTGCGCCGGCTCACCGCCCAGTTCCTGCACCAAGGCGCTCACGCCCTCAGCGCCTGCACGAGCTGCGGGCCGCAGACCTGCTGGACTTCTCCCGTGCAGCGGTCGACTCCAGCCACATCCGCGCGATGAAGGGGGCCGGCCACCGGTCCGTCCCCGGTGGACCGGGGCAAGGCCGGCAGCAAGCACCACCTGATCGTCGAGGCGCACGGCATCCCGCTCGCGGCAATCACCACCCGGCGGCAACCGCAACGACGTCGCCCAACTGATCCCGCTGATCCAGGCCGTCCCGCCGATCCGCGGCAAGTGCGGCCAGCCCCTGCGCCGCCCCAGGTATCTGTACGCCGACCGCGGTTATGACCGGGCACGGCTCCCGGCCTGGGCGTGTACCGCTGGGTCGTGGAAGGAGCGATCACGCTGCTGCACTGGTTCCGCCGCCTGCGCATCCGCTGGAGATCCGCGACGACATCCACCACGCGTTCGTCACCCTCGGCTGCGCCGTCATCTGCTGGCGACGACTGCGCACCGCACTTTGTGGAGAGTAAGGGCAGGCGATGCGCCCCAGGAGATGGCGTGCTCGATGCGTCAGAACGCATACGTGGCAGTCGGGCCCGCGCGGCCTCACATCCGGGATCTCAGCACGTCGACCTCACAGCCCGGCGCGAAGGGGTCGAAGCCCTGCTCGATCAGCGAGCGTACTGCCAGCAGGCTTCGCAACGACGACCACGCGTGGATCACGTCGAGGTCGATGTCGGTGCCGTAGCCGGCGATGACGTCGTCGAGGTGCTCCTCGTGTCCGAGTATGAAGGTGGCGAGGTCGTACAGGGCATCACCCTGGCCCGCCTCGGACCAGTCGATGATGCCGGTGACCTCGTCGCCGTCGACGAACACGTGCGCGATCTGCAGGTCGCCGTGCGTGAACGCCGGAGTCCACGGCCGCAGCGCGGCCTCGGCGACTTGGCGGTTGCGGGTGACCAGGTCGGCGGGCAGGACGCCGTTCGTCACGAGCAACTCGCACTCGTCGTCGAGCTCCTTCGTCAACTCGTCGATGCTCCGGCCGGCCCGGCCAGGCCAGGGCGGCGGCGGCGCGTCGTGCAGCTTCCGGATGGCGGCGCCCGCCGCGGCCCACGCCGCCGGCGACCCGGTCGCCGGCCCGCCGAGGCGCCCAAGCGTCGTCCCCCGGAGTGCGGCCGTCGCAAGCACGGGCGGCTTGCGCCACAGGACCTCCGGGGTCGGGACCGGCGCGAGGGACATCGCCTCGACCTCGACGTCGATGCGCGCCTGATCGGCGTCCACCTTCAGGAACACGTCGCCGACGCGCAGGGTAGCGCGCTCGGAATGGGCGACAACGACTTTGACCTCATCCATGGGCGACCAGTATCCCTGGGATGATCGCCGACGTCGCCAGCTTTATCGCGTGCGATTATGCGGCTGACCGTGTCCCGCTACTCGGGCTGTGAAGGCTCCGCCTGGCGCAGGCAGTACACGCACCGGGAGGCGGAGTCGACGCGGCCCATGCACCGCCGGCAGTCCCCGCGTTCACGCACCGGCCCCCGGCCGTCCGCGCATGCCTGGGCAGGTCATCACCGGCTGCCGGAAGCCGAAGCTGACCACCCACCCGTCGCCTTGCGCGGCGTCACGCGCCAGCTGCGAGACCTCGGAGGCGGAGCGCGCATCTTCGTCGTCGCCAGTCTCCACCGCCAGGTAGACGGCGAAGCAGTCGTCGTTGTCGCACACGACAGCCACTCCTGTAGGCATTCGATCCCCTTTCCAGCCGTAACTCGCCCAACAAGACCATCTTGCTGAAGGGAGGGTTCTCGCACCGGCGTCCCAGCAAGAGCCGGGTCCGCTTGGACCGGAGCAGGAGAGCCCTGCCGGAAGCCTGCGGTACACCTGGCGGCATGAAGTTGAGCGGCCTCAGCCCGCTGATGGCACACCGTCAAGACGGCGGCCTCAGCTATGACCGCTTCCGCGCCGACCCTGCACTGGCATCCCTGCACTGGCCCGACGACGTCCTCGAACAGTTCCTCTTCGATCACGGGGACAACGCCGCCTTCGTGTCCGACTACGGCGGCCTCGACCTGCGCGAGATCAGATGGCGGCTCGAGACGATCCCGGCCGCGGATTTCAACGAGATGCCGACCGGAGCATCCGATGCCGGCTGTATCGAGAGCTACTCCGAGAACCCGGAGCACTGGGTCACGGTCCGGCCCCCACAGGTCAGCCAGCACTGGGAAGAGCACGGGACGTGGCTACGCCCGCCGATCCTGATCGCGCGGCGCCTCCTGGACCCATCAGACAGCGGTCTGCAGGTCGTGGAGGGCAGGACACGCGTTGGTGTCCTGTGCGGCCGCCTGCGCGAGGGGCTGCACGTCGCCACCCACCATCAAGCCTGGGTCGGGCACGCTTGACAACGCTGCGCGTACAACAGTGCGTACGCTGCCAGCGTTTGACCGTTTCGAGGAAGAGCTGCGGATGACTGAGAACCCGTCGGCGTCTGGGCCGCGCCGGGACCTGGTGATGCCTAACGACTGGTGGGCTTCGGGCTGGGACCACGTCTTGCCCCGCCAGGGCTTCCCGCTGACGATGCTGATCGGGACCGCGAGTCAGCCTGACTTCACCGGCTCTCTGGACGACTTCCTTCAGGAGATCTTCGAAGGCCACTGGGACATGATCGGCGGCGATCTCGACGGCGTGCTCACGTTCTCGTGGCCCGACGAGGAATGGGACTACGAGGAGGCGCCGGAGGGGCGCGAAGCGAACGAGGCACATCGCTGGGAGAAGTTCGGCGCCATGCTCACGGCCGCCGGCTAACCGGTGCCCAAGACCGTGCGGGACCTGTCCGAGCTCTACCTGACGTAGGGCCTGGCGCGCCGCGAGGAGACACCGGACGGCACCCGGTGGTCGATGCCTGCCGCGCTGCCGTTGCCTGGTGACCTGCTGCCCCTGGACGCCGACCTCGCCAAGCGGCTCGACCGGGTTCGCTGGGCATTGCGCACCGGCCCATTCGTCGACGGGCTCATCAACCACTTGGTCGACGATTTGGGTGAACCGCAGGAGATCCTCACGTCCCTGGACCGACTTGCGGCCGCCACCAGCCAGGATGCCGACGACGTCCGCATCGCCCTCGCAGAGCTCGTGGCGTCCGGGGAGGCCCGCGTGCAGCGGGGCCGGGAGCCGGCCGACGCGGAACGCCTGGAGGCACACCAGCGCTTCCGCCTGGTCATGGACTGGGACCACTTCCACGAGAACCGGGTGCAGCTGACCATCAAGGGCGACGACGCGTGAACTGACCCTGACGGCCGGTCTGTGCTCGCGGCCCGCTCGGGTGGGGCCAGTCCATCCGGAAGGCCCGGCTGTCCATGCCGGCGCCGAGTAACACGACCTGCCGGACGCCGGACGCGGAGGCCTGCTGCAACAGGTCGTCGAGGAACTTCGTCCTGATGCGATGGATGTCACCCTGCGTGCGCGACCACACGAAGTGGACCAGAGCCTGAGACCTGACACCGGTTGTCGACGACTTCGGGCAGCACTTGTCGATCACCGGACCGCAAAATGTTGATGAGAACTGACACCACCGCCCTGGGAAGGGGTGTGTTGTCGGTGGGTGAGGCCAGCGGCGTCGTCACGGTCGCGCCGGCCCAGTGGGCGAGCTGGGCGGCCAGGGAGCCGACGCCGCCAGGACTCCGTGGACCAGGATCAGTTGGCCGTCGACCGGGCCGTCGGTGAAGACGGTGCGGTGGGCGGTGAGGCCGGGGATGCCGAGGCTCGCGCCCAACTCGTCACTCAGGTGGCCGGGCAGGGGTGCGGCTTGGTGGTCCGGTACGACGGTGTACTGGGCGGCGGTGCCGAAGGGGCGGTAGGACTGGGCGCTGTACACCCAGACCCGTTGTCCGACGCGGTGGGCGTCGACTCCGGCGCCCACCGTGTCGATGACTCCGGCGGCGTCGCTGTGCGGGATCACCCGCGGGTAGGGCATGGACGTGCCGAGCCAGCCGCGCCGCTTCTTGGTGTCGCCGGGATTGACGCCCGAGACGGTGACGCGGACGCGCACCTCGCCGGGGCCGGGGATGGGCTCCGGGAGTTCGCCGACGTGCAGGACATCGGCGGCGGAGCCCTGGTCCTCGTACCAGGAAGCAAGCATGGAGATACCTCCGTGGGCGGTCAGCTCGCGGGAGCGGCGGGCGCATGCGGATCGCTCTCGGTGCACGCGGAGTCGAATGCGGGCGGTTCCTCGCCGAGAGTCTCGCGCAGCCAGGTCCGTTCGGCGCGGCTGGTGGCGCGGGCGGTGAGCAGCATGCCGCGCCGGTAGGGGTCGGCGATCTCCTCGGCACGCAGGGGCCGGTCACTGTCGTAGAAGAAACTCGCCGGTTCTTCCAGGAACTCCAGCCGCCTGCGCAGCACCGCGTGCTGTTCGGCCACGTCAGGCAAGTGAGAGAGGAATGCCAGAACGACGTAGAACCGGGTGAAGTCGGTGATCTCGTGGTCGGCGGGCTCGCGCAGACGCTGAAGCATTTCGGCCCGCCCTGGCTCGGTCAGGCTGAGCACGTACCGGGCCGCCCCCGCTGCCGGGTCGGCACGCCGCTCGATCAAGCCCGTCTTGCTCAGACGATTGATCGCCGGATACAGGCTGCCGTCGCTGACCGGCCGCGTGTAGCCGGTCAGCTGTGAGACGCGCCGGCGCAGCTCGTGTCCAGGCAGAGGGCCCTCGGCCAGGAATCCGAGTATCGCGAGTTCCAGCATGAGTCCATCTTCGCACGCTCACATCGAAACGATGTGCACATCGATTCGATGTTACGCTCTCAGGTGTCCACCCACCGTCTTTGGAGAGGCACAGCAAGATGCCGCCGCAGTCCAGCGAGTCAGTGATGAACCGCTTCGTCGAGTTCATCAACACGGGCGACGAGGGTCTCGCTCGCGAGGTCATTTCTCCGGACGCGGTGTTCCACGCACCGAGTCACCCGGAACCACTGCGGGGGCCCGATGGGTACATGGAAGTCCTTGGGATGATGCGCAGCGCCTTCCCGGACATCCAGTGGACGCTGGAGGAGACAGTCACCGAAGGCGACACGGTCGCCGCGCGGTTCACCATGCGGGGAACCCACGACGGTGAATTCTTCGGGGTCCCGGCGAGCGGCAACAAGATCTCGGTGCAGGCCATGAACTTCTACTATCTGGCCGACGGCCGGATTGTCGGCGAACGGGCTCAGCCCGACCTCCTCGGGGTGATGCAGCAGATCGGTGCCGTACCGGCGCCGTGAACCCAGTCGTGCTGGGTGCCTTCTTTCGCGCGGGACCATCGCCGTCGGGAGGGGACCGCACATCGCTGCGGCAGAGGGCGCAGGCACACACCGGGCGCGGGCGGCCGGCTCGGGTTCACCGCGAGAGGTTGGTCTTCCTTCGAGTGCTGGCGGCGGTGCCCACGGAGACGGCGTTGGCGGTGACGATCACAGTGATGGCCAGCCATGATGCCGCACCGAGGTGCTGGTCGAGGACGAGCATGCCGATCAGAGCGGCGAACACCGGGTTGACGCTCATAAAGGTCCCGAAGAAGCGGGCGGGGACCCGGCGCAGCGCGAGCAGGTCGGCGAGAAACGGCACCGCGGAGGACAGCACACCGGCGGCCAGCGCGCACAGCAGGGCGCCGACGGTGGGCTGGTGGAGCCACAGGGCAGCAGCGCCGAGGGGCAGGTAGAGCAGGCCGGAGACGGCCGCGGCGGCGGCCGATCCCTGCAGCCCGGGCAGGCGCTCGCCCACGGCGCGGTTGAGCAGGATGTAACAGCCCCAGCAGACGGCGGCGATCAGGGCCAGGCCGATGCCGAGATAGTCCGTGCTGGGCCGGGGGCGGGTGAGGACCACCACGCCTGCCGTGGCGACCAGAGCACAGGCCAGATCGATACGGCGGCGGGAGCTTGCCAGCGCCACAGCGAGCGGGCCGAGGAACTCCAGGGTGACGGCAAAGCCGAGCCCGATCCGGTCGATCGCCGCATACAGCGTGAGGTTCATGGTCGCGAACACCGCGGCAAGTCCCAGGACCGGACGCCACTGCGCGGCGGTGAATGAACGCAGGTTCAGCCGGCCGGCGCTCAGCAGCACCACGGCGGCCACCCACTGGCGCATCGCCACCACTCCCACCGGCCCGAGCACCGGGAAGGCGAGCGCGGCGATTGATGCTCCGACCTGGTTGGACAGGCCGCTGCCCACCATCAGCGCCACCCCGGACCACCGGGGCGACGACCCCTGCGCCGCAGCAGTCGCAGTCGTCTCTGCGCGAGCTTCGAGTGTCATGGCACGACCATCCGGCGGACCGCCGCATACCCAAAATGCATCGGAAGCCTCAGCTATACGCTGGACGCATGGATGGTCGTACAGAACTGGAGCTGCGGCACCTGCGCTGTCTGGTCGAGATCGTCGACGCCGGCAGTTTCACCGACGCCGCGATCGAGCTGGGCGTCTCACAGGCCGCGGTCTCCCGCACCCTGCTCGCGCTGGAGCGGATCCTCGGCGTGCGACTGCTGCACCGCACCAGCCGCACTGTCACCCCCACCACCGCAGGCGTGCAGGTTCTCGCCCGCGCCCGGAATCTCCTGTCCGACGCCGACGAACTGGTCCACCAGGCCACCACCGGCCACACCCGGCTGCACATCGGCCACGCCTGGTCCGCGATGGGCCGCCACACCGCGGAGTTCCAGCGCCGCTGGCACGACCGCTACCCCGACGTCGAACTCCACCTGATCCGCCACAACACCCCCACCGGCGGCCTCGCCGAGGGCCTGTGCGACCTGGCCGTCCTCCGCACCCCCGTCGACACCCGCCGCTACGCCCACGCCCTCGTCGGCCACGAACGCCGCTACGTCGCCCTCGCCTCCGACGACCCATGGACCAGGCGCCGCAGCATCCGCCTGGCGGAGATCCGCGAGCGCACCCTGGTGGTGGACCGCCGAACCGGCACCACCACCTTGGACCTGTGGCCCCAAGACGCCCGCCCCGCCGTGGAGTACACCCGCGACGTCGACGACTGGCTCGCCACCGTCGCCACCGGCCGCTCTGTCGGCGTCACCCCGCAGGCCACCGTCACCCAGTACCGCCGCGACGGCATCACCTATCGCCCCCTGCGCGACGCCGAACCCGTCTCCGTCCACCTCATCTGGCGCCGACAGGACCCCCACCCCGCCACCCACGCCGCCGTCGCCCTGCTCACCGACCTCTACCGCGAAGACGCCTGACACCCGAGCCCCTGGACCGCGAGCACCAGCCAGCTCACTACATAGAGGCCCGGGCCGACACGAACCCAGCCCATGACGTTCCTTGCCATCCAACCCAGTCGCCGCAGGCCAGAGGGTTCGGGCCGGAGGCGGCGTCACGCGACTGCGTTGACAGCGAAGTTAGTCCGCGCAGGTCAGCGACTTCGGCCGGACTAACTTCGCTGTCAAAGGACAGAAAACTTGTCTGTTGTCAGCGAAGCCAGCCGCTTTGCCATCCAACCCAGTCGAATCGCGGTGATCTCTCGGTGTCGCCGCAATGGACATTGCGGCCATGCCGTTACGCGTGAGTTGCGCACTCTCGGATGGGACACTTGGTCGCATGAAAGAGGTGCGCTGCGAGCGATGCGACAACATCATCGGCATGGGGTGTGCCTGCCCTCCTGATGGCAGCGTGCCCAAGGCGCACCCGGAGGAAAGGTGTGTTCGACAGGAGTGGCGGCGGTTCCCCGGCAACGCCATCTTGATCAAACAGAATGGTAAGGCGCACGTTCCAGGCGCCTGCGATCACATGACCGAAGACGAGGTGCGGCCTCCGAAGTGGGGTTGGATTCTCGATCCGTCCCCCGGAGATTGGGGCCGTATCAGCGAAAGCAGCCCAGCCATCGCCACTGGGGGGAACGCTCAGCTGCGGGCGACGAGCCGGTGCATGACGTGCATGGGGACTCTCGGCGGCTGATGAGCTGCAGGGCGTGCTGTGCTGTGGGATAGCTGACCAGAGGACCGACGGCTTGCCGTCGGCCCTCGTTCGTTTCGTGGTTCCGGGCACGCCGGATGCGGCACGACTCGGTTCGATGGCGAAACGACTGGGTTCGATGTCAACGGACAGAACTGTTGTCCTTGGACAGTGAAGCCAGTCGCCCTGTCATCCAATCGTGGCGTTTGACACCGAACCTAGGCGTCCATGCCCTCGCGCCGCCCCGTCCGGCTTGAGGACCCCAAAACGAGGGTGCGCAGGCGACGTTGCGGGGAAGAATGGCCGCCATGACGTACGAGGGCTCCTCCATCGACCCGGCCAAGCCCAGCATCGCCCGTGTCTACGACTACCTGCTCGGCGGCAAGGACAACTACGCCGTGGACCGTGAGATCGGCGACGTGTTCAAGCGCGACCTGCCCGGTTCGGTGGCCATCGCCTTCGCAAACCGCGCGGCACTGACGCGGGCGGTCCGGGAGATCGCGAAGACCACCGGCATTCGCCAGTTCATCGACCTGGGCAGTGGCCTGCCGACCGCGGACAACGTCCACCAGGTCGCGCAACGGCACGCTTCCGAGTCCCGGATCGTCTACGTCGACATCGACCCCCAAGTGTTGGTCCACGGCCGCGCACTGCTGGAGAACAACGACCGGACCCGCGTCATCGCGGTCGATGTGCGCAACCCCGAAGGCATCCGCACTCACCCCGACACCATCGAAATCATCGACTTCGCTCGTCCCGTCGCCGTCATCCTCAGCGCCATCCTCCACCACGTCAACGATGACGAGGACCCTGCCGGCATCGTCCGCTACTGGCGCGACCACGTCCCCTCCGGAAGCTACTTCTTCGTCAGCCACTTCCGCTCTGGCAACAACCCGGAGACCGCGGAGGCCGAGAAGGTCCTCCAGCAGACGTTCGGCCGCGGCCGGTGGCGCACCGACGCGGAAATCGCCTCCCTGCTGGACGGCCTGGAGATCCTCGACCCCGGGATCGTCCCCGCGTCCCTGTGGCGTCCCGACGAAACCGACAACGCGTGGGACAGGGGCGAAAGACGAGAGCTCACGGTCTGGGAACACCTCATCGCCGCCGGACTGGCCCGGAAAGCCTAGACGTGATCCCCAGATGGGGATCGCCAGCAGCATGCCTGAGGTCCCTGGCCCACCTATAGCACGTCCAGATCGTCCCCGAAACTCAGCTTCGCGCCCACAGCTGACATCGGACAACAGTTGTCCGCCGACATCGAACCCAGTCCGCGGACGCCCTTGCCATCCATTCCAGTCGCCGCAGGCCAGGGACTCGGAACACGGCTGGGGTTACGGGGGGTGCGTTGACAGTGAAGCTAGTCCGCGCAGGTCAGCGGCTCTCGGCGGACTAACTTCCCTGTTGTAGGTGCTCGTATGTCTGGTCATGACGCAGTCTTCTGACGCTGACCTGCGCTTTCCATTCTGTCTGGCTGGTTGGCATGGAAGATCTGCCTCACGAGGGCGGCCGTTCCAGCCGGCAGGCCCGGTACTCGCGGAAGCAGTAGCTCTTCTGCGCCTTGAAGCGCCGCGATATCTTCGCGTCCACCTCGCAGCACTGGTCCGACCCGCGCGCCCGCCTACTGGACGGCCCGCTGTGGTGCGTTTCGGCGTCGGCGGCATCGAGAAGACCGACGGAGCGATGGTCCTCGACCTGCGTGAGGCCGTACGAGGCGTATGCGAGGCGGGCAGCGGCGGCGGGGGCCTGACGCCGCCGCAAGGCCGGGCTTTCCCTGCGGGCGTGCGCCCAGGAGGGCCGGATCGGGTCACGGCTGGAGCCGGTCCAGCAGCCAGGCTGCCACGGCGCGGGCGGCGCCGGAGACGAGGCCGCCCAGGGCTGCGCAGATCAGGGCCAGGCGCTCGCGGTGTGTGAGTTGCTTGCGGGGCATCGGTCCTCCACGGGGGTAGCGATCAGTAGCCGGGCAGTCGGCCCGCTCGCTTCTCACGGTGAACCCCGTACCGAGATCGACTCCCAGTTGCGACAGACCCTCGGCACGGTGCGGTATCTGTGCTGTTCAGGCCCCCGTGCGAGGCCGGTTGGGGGACGATGGTGCGATGAGTGGCGACATGGGGGGCGGTCCGGTGAAGCGCCCGCGGAGGCTGGAGCGGGCGCGCGTGGCGCCGGGGCCGCTGCGGGAGCTGAAGGACCTGCTCTACGGGGCGTACGTGGCGGCGGGCTGCCCGAGCCTGGACGAGATCACGGTGGCCGTCGCCGCCGACGACGCACTACCAGGGGCTCCGAGTAGAGACACCATCCGCCGCTGCATCAGCGCACCGGACATTCCCGCCAGCCAGGCCGATGCGGTCTCTGTCGCGGTCGTGCTCGCCCGCCGTGCCTCCTGGGACGCGGACGATCTGGAAGCACGGGTACGCGACCGCTGGATCCAGGCACATACGGCCATCCCCCCGGGGAAAGCCGGTCGCCGAGTTCACTGACCCGTTCGCCCTGGAAGTGCACCGAGCCATCGAAACCGGCCCCCGGCAGGACGGCACGGTGCTGCCGGCCTACATCGAGAGGGACCACGACACCCGGCTGCGCGGGATTACGCGAGAGGTTGCAGACGGGGCGAGCCGTCTGGTGATGCTGGTGGGAGAATCGTCCACGGGCAAGACCCGGGCCTGCTGGGAGGCCGTCCACACTCTGCCGAGCGGGTGGCGGCTGTGGCACCCCTTCGACCCCAGCCATCCCGAGGCCGCCCTCGCCGAGTTGGAGCATCTCGCACCGCGTACCGTGGTCTGGCTCAACGAAGCCCAGCACTACCTCCTCACCCCCGCCAGCGATCTGGGCGAGCGTGTCGCGGCCGGACTCCGCGCGCTCCTGCGCGACTCCAGCCGGGCACCGGTGCTGGTGCTGGGCACCATCTGGCCCAAGTACTGGTCCCCCCTCGTCACCGCGCCCGACTCCGGCACCAGAGACCCGCACGCCCAGGCCCGCGCCCTGCTGACCGGTCACGACCTGCCCGTCCCGCCGGCCTTCACCAGCGTCGGCCTTGAGGCCCTGGCCGAGAAGGCGCGGGACGACCCACGGCTGGCGTACGCCGCCGATCACGCCGAGCAGGGGCAGATCACCCAGTACCTGGCCGGCGCCCCCGCCCTGATCGAGCGGTACAACAATGCAGTCCCGGCCGCGAAGGCGCTGATCGAGGCTGCCATGGACGCCCGCCGCCTCGGCCACAGCCTCGCCCTCCCCCTGGCACTGCTGAAGGACGCAGCCGAGGGCTACCTCACCGACACCCAGTGGGACCTGCTGGACGACGACTGGCTCGATCAAGCCCTCGCCTACACCGCCCAGCCTCTGCGCGGCGCCCGCGGCCCCCTCACCCGCATCCGCCCCCGACGTGGCCAGACCGCATCCGCCCAGCCCCACTACCGCCTCGCCGACTACCTCGAACAACACGGCCGAGACAACAGAAGCACCCCCCGCGTCCCCACCGCCCTGTGGGACGCCCTCATCCACCACGCCGCCTCCACCGACCGCACCACCCTCGCCCACGCAGCACACAACCGCGGCTTGTTCCGCATCGCGATCCGCCTCTACAGCACCGCCGCCGAGGCAGGCGACCCCGATGCCCTACGGGAGGCGGTGCGATTGCTGAAGGAGGCGGGCCGCGGGGAGGAAGCGCTCACCTGGCTGCAGACCCGCGCCGACCCCGATGCCCTGTGGAAGGCGCTGCGACTGCTGAAGGAGGCAGGCCAGGAGGAAGAAGCCTGGTACCAGCGCGCCGCCGACGATGCAGGCGACCCCGATGCCCTGCAGGAGGTGGTGAGACTGCTGGAAGAGGCGGGCCGGGAGGAGGAGGCGCTCGCCTGGCTGCAGACCCGCGCCGACACCGGCGATCGCGATGCCCTGGGAGTGGCCGTGGGGCTGCTGGAGGAGGCAGGCCGGAGGGAGGAGGCGCTCGCCTGGCTGCAGACCCGCGCCGACACCGGCGACCCCTATGTCCTGCGGGAGGCGGCCAGGCTGCTGGAGGAGGCGGGCCGGAAGGAGGAAGCGATCACCTGGTACCGGCGCGCCGCCGACGCCGGCAACTCCTTCGCCCTGCGGAGGACGGCGTGGCTGCTGGAGGAGGCAGGCCGGAGAGAGGAAGCAATCGCCTGGCTGCAGACCCGCGCCGACACCGGCGATCGCGATGCCCTGGGAGTGGCCGTGGGGCTGCTGGAGGAGGCAGGCCGGAAGAAGAAGGCACTCACTTGGTTGCAGACCCGCGCCGACACCGGCGACTCCTATGCCCTGGAGTGGGGAGCCAGGCTGCTGGAGGAGGCGGGTCGGAAAAAGGAGGCGCTCGCCTGGTACCGGCGCGCCGCCGACGCCGACGCCGACGCCAGCGACCGCGATGCCCTGGAGGGGGTGGCCCGGCTGCTGGAGGAGGCGGGTCGGAAGGAGGAGGCGCTCGCCTGGTACCGGCGCGCCGCCGACGCGGGCGACCCTTTCGCTCCAGGGGCGGTGGTGCGACTGCTGAAGGAGGCGGGCCGGGAGGAGGAGGCGCTCGCCTGGCTGCAGACCCGCGCCGACATCGGCGACCACGACGCCCTGCGGGCGGCGACCTGGTTGCTGCAGGAGGTGGGCCGGAAGGAGGAAGCAATCGCGTGGTACCGGCGCGCCGCCGACGACGACGCCGGGGACCACGACGCCCTGCGGGAGGCGGTGCGGCTGTTGAAGGAGGCGGGCCGGGAGGAGGAGGCGCTCGCCTGGCTGCAGACCCGCGCCGACACCGGCGACCACGACGCCCTGGAGGAGGCGGTGCGGCTGCTGGAGACGGTGGGCCGGGAGGAGGAAGCACTCGTCTGGTACCAGCGCGCCGCCGACGCCGGCGACTTCTTCGCTCCGGGAGCGGTGGTGCGATTGCTGAAGGAGGCGGGCCGCGAGGGAGAGGCGCTCCTCTGGCTGCAGACCCGCGCCGAGGCCGGCGACTTCTTCGCTCCGGGAGCGGTGGTGCGATTGCTGAAGGAGGCGGGCCGCGAGGGAGAGGCGCTCGCCTGGCTGCAGACCCGCGCCGAGGCCGGCGACCCCTTCGCCCTGCGGGAGATAGCCAAGCTGCTGAGGGAGGCCAGCTGGTTGTTGGGGCAGGGGGACCGGGAGGATGCGCTCGCCTGGCTGCAGACCCGCGCCCGTGCTGGCACCCCCCTCGCGTTGGGGGTAGCTCGGCTGCTGGAGGAGGCGGACCGGGAGGAGGCGCTCGCCTGGTACCAGCGCGCCGCCGACGCCGGCGACCCCGATGCCCTGCGAGAAGTGGCCCGGCTGCTGGAGGAGTCAGGCCGGGAGGAGGAGAGCGAGAGGTTGCGAGGGTTCGGATGGGAGCCGGATGGCTCCATTGCGGAGCGCTGGGAGATTGCCTCAGGCGAGGAATCCGGCGGAGACCGCTGTGCATGAATGCTTAGAAGTCATTTCAGTTGGCGTGATCTTGCGGCAGTCTGGGGTGATGACTGCTGCGCTTGTCGAGCGGATGGCGCCGGAGGACCTGTGGACGTTGTTCCAGCGGGTGGTGCCGCCGGCGCCGGTTTGCCCGCAGGGTGGAGGGCACCGTCGGCGAGGGGACCGCGAGGTGCTGGCCGCCATCATCTTCGTGGCCACCTCGGGTTGCACCTGGAACCAACTGCCGCCGGGATTCGGTCTTTCGGGTGTCACCGCCTTCCGGCGGTTCACCGAGTGGACCGAGGCCCGGGTGTGGGCCAAGCTGCACCGCCTGGTCTTGGACGAGCTCGGTGCCCGGGGTGAGCTGGACTGGTCGCGATGCGCGATCGACTCCGTCAGCGTCCGGGCCCTCAAAGGGGGCAGCTGACGGGACCGAATCCGACCGACCGCGGCAAGAAGGGATCGAAAATCCACCTCATCGTCGACCGCCAGGGGCTGCCCCTGTCGGTCGGTATCTCCGCCGCCAACCTCCACGACAGCCAGGCCCTCATCCCGCTGGTCCGTGGCATCCCGCCCATCCGCTCACGTCGCGGCCCGCGACGCCGACGGCCCGGCAAGCTGCACGGCGACAAGGGCTACGACTACCGCCACCTGCGGCGATGGCTCGCTTCTCGCGGCATCCGGCACCGCGTTGCCCGCAAGGGCATCGAGTCATCCCGCCGCCTGGGCCAGCACCGCTGGATCGTGGAGCGGACCGTGTCCTGGCTGTCCGGCTGCCGCCGCCTCCACCGCCGCTACGAGCGCAAGCCGGAACACTTCCTCGCCTTCACCGCCATCGCCGCGACCCTCATATGCCACCGCAGACTGACCAAATGAAATGGCCTCTCCTGGTCGATCCGCATGGTCGAGGACTTCTCCGACGACATCCTGGCCGCCTGGGCCGAGCGCCGCCGCATGCACGCCCGCGTGACGGCCACCCCGAGCACCCGAGGAGGTCTGGCAGCCGTCAAGAACTACCTGCAGCCGCTGGTCGATTCCGGCGCTTTCCTGCCCGCCACCGTGAGCCGAAAGCACGGCATCACCCTGGCCCACCACTACGTCGCGGCAGTCACGGGAGCCAGCTGGAACCAGGTCCACGACTTCGCTACTCGGCGCGGGCTCCGTGCGCTCGCCGCCCGGTGGCCCGGCCTCAGCCCGATGCAGGTGCCGGTGACGGGCCGGATCGAGGGGCGGCCCTGGCGCGAGTTCATGGACTACGAGGAGACGCCGATTCTGGTGCGTCACCTGGCCACAGCCGCCGCCATCGTGATCTTGTACTTGACCGGGATGCGCCCCCAGGAGGCGCGGTCGCTGCGGTCCGGCTGCTGCCCGGACCCACAACCGAACCCCGACGGCTCCATGCCGCGGCATCTGATCCGAGCCCACCACTACAAGAACGTCCGCGACTCTGACGGCCACCACATCTCCGCTGGTGAGGAGCGCGCCGTCCCCTGGGTCGCGATCACCCCGTCGTGAACGCCATCCGGGTTCTGGAGCGCATAGTCCCCAAGGGCGAGCTGTTGTTCAGCTCCACCCACCACGATGTCGTCTCCCAGCGCAAGCACCACGGTGCGCTGAAGCGGGGCACGCTGGACCGCCGCGTCGAGAATCTCGTGTCGTGGATCAACCAGGAGGCCACCGCCCAGGGCCTGGACGCCCAGATGGTGCCGGAGGACCCGCACGGCAACCTTGGACTGAGTCGTCTGCGCAGAACTTTGGCTTGGCACATCGCCCGCCGCCCCGGCGGTCTGGTCGCTCTCGCCATCCAGTACGGACACATGCGCACCGCCCTGGACGCCCGCACCTCGACCGGCTACGGCAACCGCGGTCGCCGGGGGGTTCCACGGGGAGCTCGACGTCGAGACCGCTCTCGCCGCCGCGCAGACCGCAGCACGGCTGCGCGACGCTGCTGCGGCCGGCGAGAAGATCTCCGGTCCCGCCGCTCGACGGGCTCTCATCGGAGCAACCTCGCTCCCCAGCTTCGAAGGCGCCTTGACCACCCCGAAGGCCGCCGCCAAGTTCCTCGCGCGCGATGGCCTCGTACTCTTCGACAACCCGGACTCCTTCCTCATCTGTGCCTTCAAGCGCGACACGGCGCTGTGCGACCCGGATTCCGGGGCGACGGCACCCAACCAGTTCGCCTGCCAGCTCGGCTGCGGCAACGCGGTCCGCACCGACAGTCACGCGCAGGCGGCACGAGAGCACGCTGATCGGCTCGATGCGAAGGCAGCCCTCGTGCCCCAGCCTCTGGGAGACCGGCTTCGCCTGACCGCCAACCGCTTCCGCGGCCTCGCCGACGCCCACACCGTCGCCGCACACACGGCCCCGGAGGGTCTCACATGAACCAGCAGCACGACGGCGAGCGCGCCCGCATCCGCGCGGCCATGGACCGCCTCCTGGCTGGCCAGCCCACACGCTCCGACGGCAGCCTCACCGCGGTCGCCCTCGCCGCAGAAGCGGATGTTCACCGCATGGCTCTGCACAAGCGCCACGCCGACCTCAAGGAGGAGTTCTACGCGCGAGTGCGCGCGGAGACGCACCAGACGCCGGAAGTCGAAAAGCGGCTCCGCAAAGAAGTCGTCCGCCTGAAGGGGGCCCTCAAGGAATCCCGGGCTGCCGAGGCCGAGTCCCGGCACCGAGCGGAGCAGGTGGTCCTCGCGGCCGCCGTCCTCATACTCCGTAAATCCACGGGCCAGGACAAAACCGCCCCCGGAAACGTCGTCCCTCTCCGCCCGAACGGCGCCTGACTCAACCTGCCCCCTCGTCGAAGCCGTTTTCACGCAGCCGCCGGAGCCTGGACCTGGAGGCCGCGCTGGCCGCGTTCCGCTCCGACGTCGCCTGGATTGCCAGACGTTCACTGTTGCGGCCACGGAACGTGAGGTTGTCCGGCTACAGCGGTCCTCAGCAGTCGCTGGTGGAGCGTGCGGTGGCAGGGTCGCCCGTAAAGGTGTGCGCCGTCTTCTCGAACGGGTTGCCGCAACCGGCGGCGTTGAGGTCGTTCCACGAGCCGCCCTCCGCCACGCCCCAGATGGCGCCGATCGTGGCGTAGGTGAAGTAGAAACCGAGCTCGCCGATCGCCGCCACGGTCCGGCTGTGTGTGGACTCGTGCCGGGCGAGTGCGTCCGGGACGGTCCCGTCCGGGTTGAAGCGACCAGACTGAGTCCACGCCACGGCACCGAGTGTCAGAGCACCGCCGCCGTGGCCCACCTCGATGAACAGCATTCCCCGACGGAAGTCCACCTTCCCGCGCCCCAGTGCCACACCGAGCGCCGCGATGAGACCGATGGTCGTCAGGATCGGCGACTGCACCCACTTGATGAGGAAGCTGAAGAACCACGCAACCGGGCTGTCCGTGTTGTCCAGCAGCGGGCTCACCACCGCCCCGAGCAGGCCCGCCGTCCCGAAGATGATCAGGCCGATGGTGGCTGCGGTGGCCACGCTGACACCGAGGCCGAACAGTGCCGAGACACCGAGGATGATGCCGGTCCAGCAGAAGATCGCGAGGGCGCCGCCGATCGCCCCGCCCACCACCCACAGCAGGAACTCGTCCCAGGTCTGCACGCCGTTGATCGCCGCACCGATCGCCCCGAGGACCGCGCCGACGACGACGGCGATCAACAGGATGGCGAGGAAGGCCAGCCGCCCCGACGGATCGACGTAGTTGGCCGGGTTGTCCAGCGCGTACAGGTACAGATTGGTGGCGGCGATGATGCCGGGAAGCCGGTCCTGGTTGATGGCCAGCCAGCGGTCTGCAGTGAGGAACCGTCCCAACTCCGGGCTGTACCAGCGTTCGCCCAGCAGCACCAGGCCCAGCCCGTCGGTGAGCAGCGCGCCCTGGAAGGTGTAGTGGGTGGCGATCAGGACGGACGAGGTGACCACGCCGAACGGTGTGTGCTCGTCGTTGGCCACGAAGGCGCCGGTGGCCAGATCGGAGATGACGTTGATGTTGCCCAGCCGGTCGGTGTGGTGCAGCAGGCCGTTGCCGTGCGAGGGGAGCAGCGCCAGTCGGCGGTCCTCGTCGAAAACCACTGCAGTGGTTCCGGCGTCGTCCACCACGAACACGCCCTCGATCTCGAGGCGCGTCCGGGTTGGGCCGCCCGGTGCGGTGATTCGGGTGGCCACGCGGCGGCCGTCGTGGTCGTAGTCGATGCGGACGCGGGTGCCATCGGGGCGTTCCACCCGGACGAGCCGGTGGTGGGCGTCGTAGTGCAGTGTGCCGAGCTCGGGGCCGGCAGTCAGGTTCCCAGACGTGTCGTACCCGTACTCGGGCGTGGTTGCCGTGCCCCGGCGCACGAGTCGGTTGGGGTGCACCGGATCGGCTCCGTCGCCGGTGTGCACCATGGTGGTGAACGTCTCGCCGTCGACGAGGTTTCCGAGGACGTCGTAGCGGTAGTGCACGTCGTACGGCCCGGCGGAGCCGGCCGCGCCCGTGGCTCGGATCAGCCGGTTGCGGTCGTCGTACTCGAAGGTCTGGTTGTTGCGCACCTTGCCCGCGACGGTCGACAGGTCGTCGATCTGAGTCACCCGGCCGAGTGAGTCTAGGGTGTGCACGAGGTGCTGGTAGGCCGTGCCGTCACTGCTGCGGGTGACCAGTTCGGTGAGCAGACCGTCGCCAGGGCTGAAGGTCCGGTCGGTGCGCAGCCCGTTGGCGTACGTGACGGCGGTCCGTTTGCCGTCGGCGCCGTGTTCGACGGATGTGATGACGCCGTCGATCGACTGCAGCCGGCCGTCCGGCGTGTAGTCGTAGCCGACCACCCGGCCATCCGGGTACCGCACCGACCTGACGTTTCGTTGGGTGTCGTAGCCGAAGCCGACGGTGTACGTCGCGGGGTCGCCGGTGAAGGTGCGCTCGATCTGCACCGCGTTGCCCTCGGCGTCGTACGAGTACGCAACTGTTCCGAACGTGCCCTCGACTCGCGCGAGGCGTCCGGTCAGGTTGGTGCCCGGTCCGGCGTCGTAGCTCCTGGTGGTCTCGAGGGGGCCGGTCGGCCCACCATCGCGAGTCTCCAGCGGTCGGCCCCGCTCGTCGTAGGTGCGCCATACCACCCGCGCGTCGGCGTCGATGAGGGCTACTTCGTTGTTGAGCGCGTCCAGCACCCGCCACGTGGTCCCCAGGTCCGCCGAGTCGATCCGCACCCGGTTTCCCCAGCCGTCGAACACCGTTGCCAGCGCGGTGCGTCCGGTGGGGTCGACCACCCTTCTGAGGCGGCCGAGCCCGTCGTACTCGCGCCGTTCGACTGCCTGCTGTCCGGTGTCCTGCTCGACGATCTCCACCACTTGGCCCCACGCGTCGGCCCGGCTGGCCCGGGACGGCGGCGGAGTGGGGCTCACCGAAGGGTCGGTCAGCGGGTCGTGGAAGTGGGTCTCTGCGCCGGGGTAGGCATAGTGGGTCCGGCCGCCGCCGTACAGTTCCTCGGTGATCAGGCGGCCGGCGGCGTCGTACGAGGAGTCGCGGGTCGCCACGGCGGCAGGTACGGCGGCGAAGTCGGGCAAGTCGTCGAAGTAGGAGGCGGTGGCACCGATCGTGCGGTTGCGGATGGACAGGATGTCGGCGGCGGCGACCGCCCACCGGCCGTCGGCGGTGCGGCTGCGCACCTGGCAGGCCCGGCCGGAGCCGTCGAAGTACGAGCGCTGCACCCAGCCGGGCTGCGCGTCTCCCGGCTGCACCCGTACCGCCTGCTCGACCACGGTCGGCACGGTGCTGCGGTTCCAGGTGTACGTTTCGGTCGGGCGGGCGGGGTCGGCGTCCCTGCGCCAGACGGCGATCACGTTGCCGAGTCCGTCGAACTTGGTGCGGACCGTGTGCGCGTTCGCATCGGTGACCAGGGTGGCCTGCTGCACGACCGGGTCGAACTCCACCGGGCGGGCGGCTCCGCCGTCGGTGATCGAGGTCGGTGACACGCCGTCGGCGTCGTAGGTGACCTTAACGTGGTGGCCGAGGGCGTCGATGGTCTCCACCTGGTTGCCGAGCGCGTCCAGGCAGAACCGGCGCATGTCCTTGAGCAGCACCTCACCCAGATCGGGATCGCTTTCCGTGCGGTAGAGCGCTGCCAGTGCGGTGCCCACCAGCCCGGCGACCGCGGTCGGCACGTCACCGTAGGCCGCCGCTCGCAGCTGCGGGGTGAACGCCAGTTCCGTCTGCCGGGTGAGGAATCCACGCTCCACCTGGCCGAGCGGCAGGCCGGTGAAGTCCGGACCGTCGTAGTGGTAGTCGAAGGACTTGAGCACCTGTCCGGTGCCGTCGCCGTGCCGTCGCCGGGCGGGGAAACCGGTAATGCCCCGCGTGGCATGGACCGCGAAGGTCGTGCGGGTGACGAGCTCGTCGACATGGGTAGCCCCGTCCCGGTCGGTCCACTGGCCGCGGCGGTGCTCGACGACGATGTTGGCCGCGTCGTCGTGCTCGTAGGTCACGGAGTCGGTGGCGTACGGCGTCCCATCATGGAATCGGGTGGCGCTGCGCGACCGCTCGATCGCGAGCCAGGCGCCGGCCTCCGGGTGGGCCGGGTCCGCGGGCAGGGCGTCCCAATCCGAGCGGGAGGACTGCAGGATGTCACCGGTGGCCGGGTCCACGACGTCGGTGCGGTAGGGCTGGCCGCGGCCGGCGACGAATGCCGGGGTGTTGGCCGTCGCGACCTGGTTGTGGAAGTAGAGGTGCTGCCGGGAGGCGAGCTCGTGGCCGGTCGCGGTCTCGTCGGACTCCACGTCGCCGAATCCCAGCCACTGTCGGGTGACCCCGTCGAAGTGCCCGTCGTGGTAGCGGTACCGGGTGCTGGCCTGCTGCCCCGTCACGGTGTCCCGTGTGTCCATCTGCCGCACGACGTGCACCGGGAACGGGAGGTAGCCGTCCCAGCGGCGCCCGGCGGCGAGATCGCGGGCCCGCTCGGCGCTTGAGGTGCCGTAGCTGATCTCGGTCACCCGCCCGCAGCCGTTGTCCACCCGGGAGAGCAGGTACGGCTTGGTACCACCCAGCGGGTCGAGGCACAGGTAGCCACCGGCCCCCGAGACGGACGGCATCGTCCACACCAACCCTGCGCAGCCGCTGCCGGCCAGGTCCGCGACCAGGGTGCGGTCACCGGCCAGGGCGGGCGTGCGGTTGAGGGTGATCGGCGGTCCGTACGTGCGGCCGCCGCTGTTGAGGTGTACGACCGTGGACCCGGCGCGCAGCAGGATGAGGTCGGCCGTTCCGTCGCCGTCGATGTCGGCGACCAGGACATCGCGGTCCGGGTCGGCCACAGCGAAGTCCGGAGTTCCGCCCATCTCCACCGGTGGGCCGAACCGTCCGTTCCCGAGCCCCGGCCAGTAGACGACTCCGCGGGAGCGGACCAGGACCAGGTCGGCCATCCCGTCGCCGTTCATGTCGGCCAGGCGCAGCCGGCGGTCGCGGCCGATTCCGCGCGGCGCATCGCCCCAGGGCAACGCGACGGGGCCGCTCCACCCGCGGCCGCGGTCGTTGAAGAATCCGAGCGGGCCGCGTTCGTCGAACAGCAGCAGGTCCACGATGCCGTCGCCGTCGAGGTCGACGAAGACCCCGCCACCGTCGGCTGTGCCGAAGCCGGGCGCCAGCCTCAGCTGCCTGGCCCGCGTGAAGCCGGTGACCGGGTCGTGTTCCCACCAGCTGCCGCCCAGCCCGGAGCCCGAGTCCGCGGCCCGGATCAGGTCTGCGGTGCCGTTCCCGGTGAGGTCTGCGAAGCGCACGCTGTCGTCGGCCAGGCTGACCCCGCCGGGCAGTGCCCTGATGGGCTCCGGCGCGCCGAAGCTCCCGTCGCCGCGGTTCTCCCACCAGGTCGCACCGTCGTCGGTGAGCCGCAGCACGCCGGGCAGCGACGTTCCCCGGTAGTCGAACAGCGTGGTCTCGTCCCCGAGCGGCGGCGGCGGGACGGTGGCGGCCCGCATCCGGTGCAGCCGCTGGTTCGCCGGGTCGAAGGCCGTGTAACCGAAGGTGGTCGGCGGGAGGCTGGTCTGCACCCGCGCGCCATCCGCTTCGTGCCAGGCCGCGAGCCGCACACTGGTCAGCAGGCTGGTACCCACGGCCGCTGCCTGGCTGTAAGCGAACTCCCAGCGCCGCGCCAGCACCGCAGCGCCGCCGCTCGGCGTGTGGGTCAGCTCGACGGCCGTGCAGCGGCTCACCGACTGCTGCGGCAGGCCGAGTTCGTACGAGGTCGAGGGGTCCGGCCGGGCCTCGTAGCTGAGCGAGAGGGTGAACCGGCCCCAGCGGAGTGCCGCTAGCCGCTGTTCGCCGTCATGCTCCTCGTAGTCGTAGTGCGCCTGCACGCCGTTGGCGAAGGTGACGGTGTCCAGTAGCCAGCGTACGACCCGGTGGGCGCCGTCCACCTCGCCCTCGATCCGCGCGTCCGGCCGTGTCCCGAAGGTCGTGGTCACCAGTTCCTGCGTCGTGCTGGTCCAGCCGTCTCCGAGGCGCTCGAGGAACTGCGGGGCGGTGCCACACCCGGGCGCGAATCGGCCGTCCGGGAGTTCGATCAGCGGCTCGGCACCGGACAGGGTGAAGGAGTCGACGCCTGGCGCGGTGAACGGCGAGGTCCGCCGCCGCTGTACGAACGGTACGGCCAGGCTCCAGCCCATGCCGAACGGGCCGTTGCCGAGCCCAGTGTGGTAGAGCAGCTCCAGTTTCGGCGTGACGCCGCCCGGTCCGTGCGGCAGGTCGAAGGGGATCCGGAACGAGCCGCCCCCCATCGCCAAGTTGGGCCGGAAGTCGTCCCCGATACTCCGGACGCCGCCGCCACCGCCCGGCAGTGGTCGGGAGACCTTGTCGACGCCGTTCTTCACGGCGTGTCCGCGCGGTAGGTGAAGCCGTAGGAGATCGCCAGTTGCACATCGGCGAGGCCAGCCGGCGGAGCGCCGTCGGTGAAGGCGACCGTGAAGGTGTCCGCCGGGCTCGCGCCCTGCCAGGCCGTGAACGGCGCCATCGTGGTGCCGTCTCCGATCACCGCCCCGCCGGCCTCGGTCACCACCGTGATGCTGGAGGCGTCCGAGGCGCGGGTAACCGTCAGGCTCAGGCCCACCGGGGCGGGCTGACCGGCCGTCGGCACCAGCCGTACGGCGAAGGCCGAGAGAGCAGGCTGGGTGACGAAGCGCGGCAGGCGCTCGGTCAGCACCTCGAAATCCACCGACCGCTCCGCGTCCAGTCGGTACCACTCGTCGGGGTACTGGAAGCGTGAGGAGAGAACGAACGAGCGGGCCCCCTGGTCGCCGTAGAGCGCTCTGGTGTGCGCGGCCAGCGATAGGTCGAGATCGGCGTCGAAGTAGTAGACCAGCCCGATGTCGCTGATCGAGGAAAAGTCCAGGTCGTTCGCCGAACCGGGGAGCGTGAGCGACCAGTTGCCCTGCGGCCCGAGGTTCTCGAACAGCGCGAGCAGGTCCTCGGGGGGCTGCAGGACGGCGAGGTCCCGCCGATACTGGTAGCTGGACAGCAGCATGGTGTCGGCCGGCAGCACCCGGGTGTGCTTGGTCCACGCCCCGGAGACGAAGCGCCATTCGGTGGAGATTCCGGAGTGAGCGAGGGTGCCGCGCACGCCGTCGCTGGGGATCAGGCCCTGGACGAAGAGCTCGATCCGCTTCACCTTGCGCCGGTACGTGCCGGGCCAGCGTCGGTCGAACAACTCGAGATCGGTGTGGAAATCGAGTCTGCCCGTGCTCTGGAAGGCGTTGAAGGCTTGGGGGAACTCCTCGCGCAGGGAGAGCACGGCCCGGATCGGGTTCTGTTTGCGCGCATGGGTGATGTAGTCCTCGGTGAAGGAGGCGATGTCCCGCTTGAGGAAGTCGCCACCGAGCAGCCCCTGCGCGCCGCCGCCCGCGGCACCAGACAGCCCGTAGTCCAGGCGGACGCGCCGCAGGTCGCGGTCGAACTCGAGGTCGTAGGCGCGTTGCATGAGGAACGCCGCCTCGATGGCCATGTCCAGGTTGCTGCGAGCCAGATCCTCCAGGTCGGCGGCGAGCCGGAACCACAGGTCCTCGCCGAACATCCGCTGCTCGGTGTAGGCGAGGACCTGCTGCGCTCCCTGCAGGCGGACGTCGGCGAGCTGGAGGTTCAGCTGCTGCACCTGTCGGCGGACCTCGGCCTGCTGCGCGCGGGTCTGGGCGATGGCCACCTCGTGGGCCGCCTCCAGGACTTGACGCTCGATCCGGTTGTGCTGGATCTCGTAGTTCACCCACTCGCGCTTCTCGCCGACCTGGTCGAAGAAGTCCTCCACGTCGCCGCTGTAGTCGTGGCGTGCACCGTCGTACTGCACGCCGGTGTAGGTGATCTTCTGGTCGTTGGCCGCGTTGGCCGCCCAGACGAGCGCCGCGTCCATGGACGTGAGTTCGACGCCGAGGGTCTCCCAGTCGGCAAGGTTGGCCTGGGCGGCGGCCTGGCGCTGCTGGGTCAGCGCGAACGTCTGGGCTGCGGCCTTCGAATCGAGGGCCGCATCAGCGAGCCTGGCGTTCTCCATGGCGAGTGCCGCTTCGTTCAGCTGAACGGCGCTCTCCAGCTGAAGCCGCTCGAACTTCTGCTGCTCGGCCTGGGTGCGGAACTGGATGAACGTGCGCTCCGCCGTCACTGCGGCGTCGGCGAAGAAATTGGCGGCGGCCTGCAGCGAGCGGAACCGCCCGACCGGGTAGAAGTCGTCGGACAGGCCGAGGAAGTTCAGCCCGGCGTCGATCTTGGTGAGCTGGGTGAACGCAGCGGTGACCAGCTGGGCCAGTCTCGGGTTGACCGAGCCAGCCGGCTGTCCGGTGAGTTGGGCGAGTACCTGCGCGGCGGCCGCCTTCGAGACGGCGAACGCCGCGGGGGAGTAGAGCGGCGACGCAGCCGGCACCGTCCCCGGAAGCACCGCGATCGTCTCGTAGTGCGTCAGGGCACCCGCGGTATCGCCCCGCCGGAAGAGATCGTCGCCCCAGCGGAGCTGGACACTCGCCATCCGCTGCCAGAGGTTGGCCGCCTCGAGGTTCTCGTTGAGGGACGGGTAGGACAGGACCCCGGTGTAGCCGTCGAACGCGGAGCGGTATTGGCCCAGCGCCGCGTATGTGTCCGCGATCGCCAGCGGCAGCACGTAGAAGAAGAGGTGTGGGATGTAGGCGACGAAGGTCGTCGCGATGGCCTCCTGCCACTCGATCCCGGCCAGCGTGGTGGCCGAGATCCGGTCCGCGTAGAGCTGGCCGATGCGGTCCTGATACTTGTCGGCCTGCAGCGAGGCGACCGCGGTGGTGCCCGCGGTCAGAATGCCGACCGTGCGATTGGGCTCCGGTCGGCCGGCCACCGTCGTCACCAGACCGGCAGCGGACTTGAAAACCCCGCCGTCGGGGGCGAGGTAGATCTGGCTGGACCGGAGCTCCGGCAGTCCGGCGAAGCCGTCCTGCGAGTCGACCGGGGAGTCGGCTGCTTCCTTGCGGAGGTTCTGCAGATTGGTCTGCATCGCGGCCACGGCCCGGGTGTCCCCGAGCAGGCCGTAGAGCTTCGCCGCCCGGCTGAACGACGACGCGGCGAACTTGATGGCGGCGGTCCGGTCCTCTGCCTGGTAGGTGGCGATCATCGCGGCGGCCTCAGCGAGGAGTTCGGCGGCGAGCCGGTGATCGCCGGCGTCGATCGCCTCGCCGGCCAGCCTGCTCGCCGACCTGCCGGCGCCTTCGGCGTCACCGTCGAACGCCAGCTTCCGGGCCGCCTGGCGGGCCGCGCCGAACCTCGCGGCGTCGGCGATCCGGCCGTCTACGCCGAGCTCACGGAACTCGTCGAAGACCGGGTTGGCGGCGACCTCGTCGGGCCGGAACAGGCAGTCCGAGGTGGCGGGGATGATGACCGGGTCACCGGGCGGAACCTTGAGGAGGATGCGTCGGCTGAGTTCCACCAGGCGGCTGGGGTCGATGATGTCGGCGCCGTGGAGCGAACCGTACGTCAGACCGGGGACCTTGGGCAGCTCGGGGTGGCTCTGCTGCAAGATCATCTCGCGTAGCTGCAAGTACTTGCCGAGCGCCACCGTGTACTCGCGGTGGAAATAGCACTCGTTGGCCTCGGACAGCAGATCTCGATAGTCCAGCTCGACGCCGGTCGCAGGCTTGCTCGCAACCACCCGGGACGGCGTACGCCAGCTCACCCGGGGGTGCAACGTACGGAGGGAGATGAAGTTCTCTTCATGCAACACAGCCGACACAGCCACGGACCTCCGCCCGGAGACGACTCCTACCCCCGAAGTTAGGAGCGGCCTCAGGGCATGGCAAGGACATCGAGCGTGTGGCGGCGGTTCGCAGCCGACCGGTTACCGGCTGCGCTTCACCCGAATAGCCTGATATAAAGTTGAACAAATCGGACGAAAATTTACCGATGGGAACGGCGATGGCCGGAGACCCTGCACACTCAGCGGCCCACCCGCGGGAGTCGTGGTGCCTGATCTTCCACTTTGATGGCACGTCCGTACAACTGCGGAGCAGCGAGCGTGCGTGGGCCCGCCGGCCGCTAGGTCGGCGGGCCCAGAAACTGAACACATCAACTTGACAGGGACCGGACGTGATCCCGGTCTGCACCCCGCTGGACCGCGCCCCGTTTGCCAAGCGGCCCCATGTGGGATTCAGCCGGCCCGCCGGGGTGATTCCCACACCGTTCTCAGTTGCGGCACCAATTGTGCCCTCAGTGCGTAATCCGCCTTCACAGACCGGACGAGCAACCTGCGCGCGCTGCGAAACGTCAGCCCCTCGATGACCAACCCCCACAGCCGGTCGTTCACCTTCTCGAACGCCTGCGCGCCAACGGCCCCGGCAGCCGCGCCAGCAGCGGCACCCCCCAGTGGATCCGCGACCAGGGCCCCCAGCACCGCGCCGCCCGTCGCGCCCAGGACCTGGGCCGTCACTCCGACCATAGTCGGCCGCTGGAGGTCCGACTCCTGACGAGTCGAGTCCAACAATCGCGCTACCTCATCCGCCATCGCGCCCAGCCGCCTACGCGCGTCGCCGGAGCTCTCCAAGTCCTCGGACACCAGCGTCTTGCGGAGCTTGCGATAGCCCTCGATCGATCTCTTGTCCCGCAGTTCCTTGGCGCAATCCAGCAGGACGTCTGGGCCCTCGTCGTACCGCTGCACGCGCTTGAGGAGGAAGGGCAGGAACGACGGCGTCCAGGGCAACTCCGCGCCGCGCCATCCTGGGCCCGCATCGCGGAATCGCCGACTCAGCTCGCGATAGATCGCGACTTCCGCGGACGGCCCCGCGTCCTTGGCTCTGAGACCGACGGCGGTCAGCATCCGACCGCGTTTCGGAGCCAGGAGGTGAGGTGCCCCGGTCTGCTGGGCGTAGCCCGCGAAGACCAGCTGCCCGAGCAGGAACCGCGCGATCTTGGCCTGATCGGGGTCGGTGAGCTGCGGCTCCAGCGTCTCCAGGCTGGGGTCCCACTTGTACTGGACTGCCGCAAGGGTGGAGAGGATCTCCTGGCCGACTGACTCCTGCACCAGGGGCCCGGCAGCAAGCCGGCTGCTGAGCTGATGAACGGCAGCGTTCTTCACCTGCCGGTACATGTGGTGTTCGACGTCCACATGCACCAGGGTCTTGTCGCCATGCGTGTTGACAAGCTCCCCGAGGGAGTCGCCGAAGTCGTGCCATGCGTCGAACGTATCGAAGTAGTTGAAGGCAGGCACCTGTTTGTGCATCACGACCAGGTCGAAGAAACTGACCAGGCTGTCGATGTCGTCTTCGATCGCTGCCCAGCGCTCAGCCGCCACGGAGTCGTCCTGCGGTCTGCCTGCGAGGAAGAACTGCCCGACGCGGAAAACGAGCGGATCGATCACGATCCCCAGGTCCCCCTGCTCGAGCTCCTTCCACGCGTCCTCCCCCCATATGGTCATGTCATAGGGGTAGGTCATGCTGCTCGCCTCGCTAACGCGTCACGAACCATCTGGCGACTGCCCTTGCCAGTTTAACTTGGATGGCCTCCCCGGTATCAGGGCCGGGGAAGGCGCATATATCCAGTTTTTGATCGGCCAGAGCACAGAAATAGAGAACACACCCACCAGGAAAAAGATCCCCAAGAGTGAATATGCGGCACAGGAAGGGAAGAGGGGTCCCTTCATTTTATCTGTCTGAATTAGCCCGAGCCCCGCTGAGAAAGACGCGGCGAGAGCGGCTGTGCCCAACAGCCCAGTCGCGCGGTTGCGAAGGTTACTGATCGACGCGTCCTGCATCGACAGGACTTTTACCGCTGCTTCATATGAGAGCTCCGCCCTCTCGGATTGAGGGCCTGGATTGCGGCGCCTCCGCCAGAGCCAAGCAATCCCCAGGCGAGAAGGGCGAGTAGCGTTGTGTCAGGGCGCCAGATCCTGGAGCGCGTGTCTGCGCCGGCCGGCCGCACAACTCCTGGCCGAAACAAACAGCGGGCAGACGCAGGCTTCTTCGCGCCGTCCAGGCTGCCACGGTTTCCACCCAATCGATGCCTTTACCTGCTCCGAACGAGTGAATGCTTATCCATGTCGGATGGGGGAGCGCGACTTCGTCGAGTTCTGCGCGGGTTCAGCACGAAGTGGCAAGGTGGCGTCGCGGGATCCGCCGATGTTTCCGCAGATCGGAGCCGCGCGAGCGGAAAGGCGGGATCTGCGCGGTTACTCGCGCCGCTGGATCGCAAGGCGCCGAGGCTGATTCCAACCTGTCCCGGGTGCGGGCACCCGGGCATTGAACAGAAGGACTTGACAGGGAACTCTGTTCTTGCAAGCATTGCACGCTCGTCGCCGGCGGCCCGGCGGTGGCGTGGGTCGGGTTCCGCCGGGAGAAATTGACCTGGACCGGCTCCGGAGGGGAACCGACCTGGTATTCGACCTGGCCGACCCTCCACCGTGGCTTCTGCCCGCGCTGCGGGACCCACCTCGTCTCCGCCGCCGACGATTCAGTCATGATCATGGTGACGACTTTCAGCCTCAATGAGCAGAGCGGCCTGGAGCCTGTCGGGCACAGCTTCCGCGAGTCAGCCGCGCCTTGGATGACCGTAACCCTCGCCCCCGACCCGCTCCACCACTAGCGGCATTACAGCCGTTTCCCGGCCCGCGCTGCGGCTGAGATGGAGGCGACGGCGAATCACGGCACCCCTCCAGTCCGGCGTAGTCAGTTCGGGTGCCGTCCGATCAAGCCCAGCATTTCGTCCGTAGTCCGTACGTCGCCGAATGACCGGTAGATCGTGTGCAGCGCAGCGTTGTGGTCCTGGTCGCGCCGGGCCGCATTGGCGTCGGCGACCATCAGCACGCGCAGGCCCATGGTGGCCGCGTCCCGGGCCGAGGATTCGCAGCAGACGTTCGTGAGTGTGCCCGTGATGAGGACGGTGTTGATACCGCGCTCCGCCAGCAGTCCCGGTAGCGGCGAGCGTCCGGGGAAGAAGGCGCTGTAGGCGGTCTTCTCCACCACGAGGTCGACTTGCCGGGCGTCGAGGGCATGCCACAGGCGCGAGCGCAGTGGACCTTCCTCCTGTCGCCGCGAACGTCTGGCTGACTGTCGGTCCGTAGAACTCGCTGCTCACGTTCCCGAGTGGTGCCTCGTTCGCTGGCAGCACCCAGGCGACCGGGCCGCCAGCCGTGCGCAGTGCATCAGCTACGCGGTTGATGTTGGGCACGACGCCGCGGACGTACGGATTCGCCTCGACGAAGAAGGACACCATGTCGATCACGATCAGCGCAGTGCGCACCGGGTCGAGGCTCTCGTACGCGTGCCGCCTGCCGCGCCTCTCCTCCTGCCGCGCGTACTCCCGGGGTTCGATTCGCCAGCCTGATGAGGAAACCGGCCAGCTTGGGAGTGAACTCCCGGTAGAACGCCTCGAATTCTTCGGTGGAAGGGAAGACAGAGGCGCTCTGGGCTGGCTGTGCCGTGCCCATGGCTTCCCGCGGCTCACGATCGCTCATGCTCGGTGCTCCCGTTCACGACCAGACGAAGCCGGGTTCCGTCCCCGCACCGCCCGTCGAACCGCCCTCCTCGGGTGAGGGCCTGAGCGATACCAACGAGGTAGGCACCGCGCGCCTGCTCTTGCCGCACGCGCCAGCGAAGGCGAAGCCACAAGGCCAGTGGGCCGGTGGCAAGGCCCACGACCAGGCCCAGAGTTGTGAAGTCCATACTCGGTAGAGGGCTTTGAGACGGGGAGCGTGAACTGCTCCCGCAGATTGCAAGACGACACCAGCCCCTCCTCCCGTACCGCACGCGACGAAGAGCCGGGGTCGCCAGCAGCGATCCGGGTCAGGCCGGGGCGGGCTGCAGAGCGGCGAGCGGGGAGCGCCGGCCTTTCCCGATGTTGCGCAGCTGCTCCCAGTCGACCTCGGGGTGCGCGGCGACCACCGCGTCGACGGACGCCGTGGTGTAGAGCGCGACGTCGACGGCCCGGCCCGCGAGGTGCCGAAGCGGACCTCGATCGACTGCGGCGAGCGGACCCAACCGAGCCGCACCATCCAATCGAACTCCACCCTGCGTACCCCAAAGCGGGCGGCGGCCTGCTCCGGCCCCAGCGGGGTGTCGGCGGCGACCAGGTCCGCCAGGTCCTCACGTGCGCAGACGTCCGCGACCTGGCCGGGGTGGTGCAGCGTGCCGTCCGGGTTCGCGCTCAGGTCGACCAGCAGGCCGCCGATCATGTTCGGGGTGCCGAGCGCGTCGGCGATCCGGTCCGCCGCCGTGCCCCCGGAGATCGGTGGGGAGGGCATCGCGGCCCGGATGGCGTGGGCGTCCAGCGCCTCCACAGCGGCCCGTGACCACTGCCAGGAGGACACGTCCGAGGCCGGGATTAGCCCGGTGTGCCGGGCCCACCGGAAGGTGCTTGCGGGCACCTTCAGGCGCTTAGCGGCCTGGCCCTCGTCGTACTCGGTTCGTCGCATGAGATCACCTCTCGCTCGTTCGCTGGAAGCGGCGGACAGAAAATGACAGAACACATGAAATAATGTCAATAGCCAGTGAAAATGGGCGACTTGGACGGGAACCGCTAGGACTGCGCCCGCGTACGCGAAGGAAAATCACCCGCCCGGAGCCGCTGCGAGCGCCCACCGAGTCGCCATGGTCGGGGCGACCACGCACCCCGACCATGAGGCCGACCACGACTCCCGCCCGCACCGCACGCAGCCCGACCACGGCTGGTCAGCGCGGTGTGAGGTTCTTCCTCCTGGCGCCTCCACCCGCGGGGGACGTTGGCGGGGGAGAGGTCGGGGCGGGCACGGTGCAGGCGTGCGGGGTGGCGCCACCGGCCGGAGGCGTCGCGGGCGACGTCGACGCCGACTTCCACCACCAGCTCGGGTTCCACCAGCGTGACGTTCAGCGTCTCCCGGCTGCCCCACCCGGCGGAGAACGACCAGCCCGTCCACGGGTGACCGCGCCGCGCCGGGGCGAGCAGCCCGGCGACCGTGCTGCTCGCCGCCCGGGCGAGAGTGGTGGTGCGTCCGGTGTACTGAAGACGGCCGTCGTCGTTGAACCTGCCGAGCAGTAAACCGCTGGGGGCGGCCACCGGATCAGTGATCGCGCCGACGATCGCCTCGGCGGTCTCGCGCACCTTGTACTTCCGCCACCCGCGCACCGCGGGCTCGTACACGCTGTCCAGCCGCTTGAAGAGCACGCCCTCCATCCCGACCGACGCCCACGTCAGCCACTCGCGCACGGTGTCCGGATCGGTGGTCGACGGGCACAGCACCCATGGGGCGGACAGCAGCCGGGCGGCGAACACGGACTCGAGCGCAGTCCTGCGCCGCCGGTACGGCCAGCTGGTCGTGTCGGTCCCGGACAGCCGCAGCAGATCGAACGCGGAAGCGCACGGGTTCGCGGATTCTTGGGCGGTCTGCGGATGAACCCACACGAGGGTCCGCGTTGGTGCCAGCCACAGTGGCGAGTTCGCGGCGATCAGGAGCAACGGACGGCGCGTGGGAGTTCGGCCTGGTCGAGGATCATCCAGGTAGCGAGGCGGGTGAACGTGGCCGTCGGCGGGTGGCTCTGTGACGACGCCCTGATGCTCGCCCCCGCCGACTGAAGGGCTGCTGGACAATCGCCGAGAGGATTCCTAGACTCATAATCTAGATATGGAATATGAGTCCAGTCAAATCTTCAGGTGGGGGCCTCGTGGCACGCGTCGTTGATGGTGTGGAGAGGGTCGAACGCGAGGGCGTCGTCACCTCGGCCTCGGCTGAGGCGGACGAGCACCTCATCCGTGAGGCCGAGAAGATCGCTGTTGCGCTGGGCCGCATGTTCCCGGGCCTGTGCGAGGTGGTTCTGCATGACCTGCGGGATCCGCAGCACGCGATCCGAGCGATCGAGAACAACCTCTCGGGCCGCGAGGTCGGGGACTCCGTCACAGAGCTGGGCCTGGCCCGCATCGAGGACCCCGGCTACCCCAGCGTCATCCAGAACTACCCCAACCAGTTCCCCGACGGTCGCCCGGCGAAGAGCACGTCCATCGGGATCAAGAACGCGGCCGGCGAGTACATCGCGGCTCTCTGCCTGAACCTCGACGTGTCGGTGCTGTCACCGGTGACGCTCGCTTTGTCGAACCTCGTGGCCACGGACACCGAGCACCGCGAGCAGGCCCTGGAGACCCTGCGGGACCGCAGCGCGCGCGAGCTGCGCCAGGCGGTGGAGGAACTGGCCGCAGAGCGCGGCGCGACTCCCCGGTCGCTGAGCAGACAGGACAAGAAGGCACTCGTACGGCAGCTGCACCAGGGCGGCTACTTCGACTCGCGTGATGCCGCGCAGACCATCGCGGACCTGCTCGGCGTGTCCCGGGCGACCGTTTACAACTACACCAAGTAAGGGGCACTTCGTGACCGCCGCCGGATCGACCACCGATCCCATACCCGCTCCCTCGTCCGGCTCCGGCCGGCCACCGGCTGCGCGCCGCCTGCTGCACATCACCGAGGAGCAGACCGCCGCGCTCGTGGACGAGGACCTGGCCCTCGAAGCGGCCCGCGCCGCCTTCGCCGCGACGGTGGACGGCACGGTCTTTCCCAGCCTGGCCGTGCACGGGTCCGACCCGCGCAACCAGTTCACCCTCAAGCCGTCCGCGTCCGCGACCCACGCCGGGATGAAGATCGGTACCTACTGGCCGGGCAACACGGAGCACGGGCTGCCGCGCCACCACTCCACCCTGCTGCTGTTCGACCAGACCATCGGCAGGATCGCGGCCGTCTTGGAGGTCGGCACCGCGAACGCTTACCGGACCGCTGCGGCCGACGCCCTCGCCGTCGACCTGCTGGCCCGTACCGGTACCACCACGCTGGCCGTCTTCGGCACCGGCCACCAGGCCGCCTACGAGGTGGCGGCCGTCAGCCGCGTCCAGCCCATCGACGAGGTCCTGGTTGTGGGACGCAGCGCCGAGCGTGCCGAGCGGATGGCCGCGGTACTGGCGGCGCAAGGGCATACCGCCCGGAGCGTGGGCGCCGAGGAAGCCTGTGCCCGGGCCGATGTGATCGTCACCGCCACGACCGCCCGGGCCGACACTCCGCCGCTGTTCGAGGCTGCGTGGGTCCGCCCCGGTACGCACGTCTCCTGCATGGGTGCCGACGCCCCCGGCAAGCGGGAACTCCCGCCCGAACTGTTCGCCCGCGCCCGTGTCTTCTGTGATCTTCCCGAGCAGGCCCGCCGTATGGGCGAAAGCCAGCACGCCCCGGCGGAGACGGTCCTCATCCCGCTCGGCGAGGTCCTCACCAACGCGCCACGGGGCGCACGGACGACAGCGACATCACGGTCTTCGACAGCTCCGGAATCGGCCTGCAGGACCTGTATCTGGGCCTGGCCCTCCTGAAGAAGATGGACATCTCCCTGTGAACAACCCCGCACCCGCCACCAGCCCCAGCGCCGCCTGGACGCTTGCCGATCCCGACACGCCGTTCGCCGTCGTCGATGTCCACAAGATGCAGCGCAACATCGAACGACTGGCAGCCAGAGCCGACCGGCTCGGGGTCGCCCTGCGCCCTCACATGAAGACGGCCAAGAGCCTCGACGTCGCCGCCCTCCTGCACCACGGCACTCCCTGTCCCGTCACCGTCTCTACCCTCGCCGAGGCCGAGGCGTTCGCCGACGGCGGCTACACCGACATCACCTACGCCGTCGGCATCGACCCCCACAAACTCCCGCGCGTTCTCAAGCTGCTGCGCCGCGGCGTCTCCCTGCGCATCCTGCTGGACAGCACCGAGCAGGCGGAGTTCGTCGCCCAAGCCTCCCGCGAGGCCGGCCTTCCTGTCCCCGCCCAGATCGAGATCGACTGCGACGGCCACCGCGGCGGTCTCAAGCCCGGCGCACCCAAGCTCGTCGAGATCGGCCGCATCCTGCATGACGCGGGCTGTCTGGACGGAGTGCTGACCCACGCGGGCGAGTCGTACTTCGCCTACAACGCCGAGGAACAGCGCCTGGCAGCGAAGAACGAACGCGACACCGCCGTCGTCGCGGCAGAGCGGCTGCGCACTGCCGGCCTGCCCGTGGCCACCGTCAGCGTCGGCTCCACCCCCACCGCCCACGCGGCCGAGGACCTCACCGGCGTCACCGAACTGCGCGCCGGCAACTACGTCTTCTTCGACCTGGTGATGGCCGGCATCGGCGTCTGCCGCATCGAGGACATCGCCCTGTCGGTCGTCGTCACCGTCATCGGCCACCGCCCCGAATACGGCTGGATCGTCACCGACGGCGGCTGGATGGCCATGTCCCGTGACCGCGGCACTGCCGTCCAGGCGCAGGACCAGGGCTATGGCCTGGTCCTGCGCCTGGACGGCACTCTCATCCCGGACCTGGTCATGACGGCCGCAAGCCAGGAACACGGCACCCTCACCATCCGCGACGGAGCCCGCCTGCCCGACCTGCCCGTCGGCACCCGCCTGCGCATCCTGCCCAACCACGCCTGCGCCACCGCCGCCCAGCACCAGGGCTACCACGTCATCGACAGCACCCGAACCACGAACACCACACCGGCGATCCAGGACATCTGGCAGCGCGTCACGGGCTGGTGACCAGCAAGTACACCGGACCAGCCGCCCCGTCAGCGAATGCGGGGCAGGGCCGTGTCCGGATGTGCGGCGTGCACGTACTTCACCGCGATGTTGGGGTGGATGCCAAAGAGACGGACGAGGTGCACGGGATCGGCGGTCTCTAGTGCCTCATACAGGATGCGGTCGGCCCACACCTGCCGGGGCAGCAGTCCGACCTGGTCGAAGGCAGCCCGCAGGGCACAGTAGCTGAGCTGTGGCGATGCTGGATGCCGATAGGAGTGGGTGGTGATGATCAGGTGCGGGTTACTGGCCTGGGGCCAGCGGCGTCTGCGTTCGCGCAGCCAGTCGGCCACGAGGTGGGCGCTCAGGTCGTCGAGATAGACGGTGTGGGTGTGCTAGACGCGGTGCACCGCCAGCGTCCGCCGGACCAAGTCGGCATCGGCCAGGTCGAGGCGGGCGACCTCCACGGCGCGAACGGCATGGATAGCGACCAGGCCGACGATGAGCCGGGAGGCAGGCCCGTCCAGCCGGTCCAGCGCCCCTGCCAGCCGGTCGCTGGACGGCGGCAGCGGCAGGTGGACTCCGGCGGACGCCTGTATCCCAGCGGTGGGATTGCGGAAGATCAGCTGCTCCTGCTTCAGGGCCCGGAAGATACTGCGCAGCACGCTGAGCAGCCCGCGAGCCACATTGCCCTGGTGCCGGGCCAGTTCGGCCCGGACGTCGTCGGCGGTGAGCTGCCGCAGATCCTCCCCGGCAGCGGCCCAAGACGTAAGGGCGGGCCAGGCGATGCACAGATAGTGGCGGATACGCCGGTAGTGCGCCGGAGGATGCTCGAACCGGCCGCAGCCCCGCATGACCCGTACCCAGGCGCGCAGCTGGTCGGCCATCGGTTCGGGTAGCTGCGCGATTCGCCCGGACAGGGCCCGTTCGTCGTGCCGGTCCCGTTGCTCGGCCCCCAGACACTGTCCGGCGGGCGGACCCGCCGGCGGGCGGACCCGGCCGGCGGGTCCGCCTACGCCTCGGGCAGCGCCCTCCCTACAGAGCGGACGAGACGATGACCGCGGTGAGAGCGGCGACCGTGGTGCGGATCGCGTCTCCGAGTGCCGCGGCCGTGCCTTGTCCCTCGGCGATCGCGGCCAGACGGTACTCGGGTGCCTCCGCCCCGGCGCCCTGCGGCATGACGGCCTGGAGGCCCGCGTGGTGAAGCACGGTGATCAGCGCCGCCGTGCGCTCATCGGGGTCCTGGCCCTGCGTGAGGACGGCTGCCAGCCGTCCGCGCAGCGCCACGAGTTCCGACAGGCCCGTGACCGGGTACTTCACCGATCCGAAGGCGCCGAGGACCCGTCGTCCCTGCTCCCGCACCAGTCTCTTCTCCGACAGCCCCTTGTACGCCGTGTCGAGTGCCTGCTCGCGTACGGCCAGCAGCCACTCGCGGGGCGTCTCCTCGGGATGGCTCTGCATGCGCTCGGCCATGGCCGCGGCCGCCGGATCCACTGGCGTCGACGCTTCAGCGACGACGAGTGCGCCGTCACGCTCCGTCAGGTACCCGGAAAGGCTCAGCTCCAGCAAGGCGGCCGCCGACACCGCCAGTGACACCCGCAGCGGCGCTTCGCGCAGGGTGCCGGTCTCTTCGTCCAGTGCGAGCAGCACAATCTGCTCGCCGATCGTCAGATCCTCAGTCACGGGATCCCCCTCTCGAGAGGAGGACGAGCCACAGGAAACTGGGGTTCCCGGCACGCGTCGGCGAAGTCAGGTTCGAGCGCGAAGTGCGGACTGTGCCGCGCGTATCGCCGTCAGTGCTGTCTCGCCTGCAGCGGCGAGGGTGTCGATGAGCCGGGAGGCCGTGGGGTCGGACGCCACCGGGCCGAAGACGGCCGGCTCGGTCCGCAGCATGGCCAGGCAGTCCCCGCCGAGCCCGACCGCCAGCGCAAGATCCAGAAGGATCTTGCCTGGATCATGGACAGCCCGCGGCTTGCTCCAGGGCGCCAACGCCACCGAAATCGCCCCGTCCAGCCCGGTTTTGCGGACGGTCTCGACCAGCAGCACCGCCCCGGCCTGGAGACCGCCCCGCTGCCACCGCCCTCGACGCGGACACGCGGGTACAAGCCGATACGCATGCTCACCTGGAGAGTGCTTCTTTCCGTGCAGCCAACAGGACCCTAGATAAGTCCTATCGTGGCAGGTCAGGAGCACTCTCCGCTTATTTGATCAAGGCATGGACGAGCGAGCTCGTGAAAGCGCGAGGCTAGCGTCCCGCGGGCTAGAAGCGGCGGGCGTCGGCGATCCATCGCCCCAGCGGGAAGGCAACGAGGGAGGCCGGCCACCCTTCGGTTTCCGCCTCCGGTTCGTTCTTGCCGGGTACGCGGTAGGTGAACGGCACGCGCAGGTCGCCGTGGAGTCGGTGGTAGATGGCGGAGGCCTCCACGCCCCGACGCCAGTGCTCGTGCTCAGGGTTGAGGACCCGCAGATTGATGAACGCGGCCAGCTGCGCGGGGTCACGCGGGGCGGAGAACTTCAGCAGCTCTCTGGCCGGCACCGACAGTCGGTCGCTTCGGTCGCTCTCGGCTCCCTCGCCCTGCTGGTCTGCGTTACGGCTCTGTACGCGCCGTGAACGGCTTCGCCCCTGAGGCTCGGCGAGCTGCTCCACGATGCGGGCGTCGTGCGCCCTGAGCGCTTCCAGCAGCTTCGCCAGTCCGCCGAATGCCCGGGAGGTGAGCATGCTGTCAGCCGTCTCCCCGGGCCCGAGCAGCACGGGCACGACCAGCGACGCCATCTTGCCCTCACCAGGCTGCATCCGCAGCGCGCGGCCCACGGCCTGGACCAGGTCAGGCATCGAGCCGCGCACGTCGGCCCAGTACACGGAGTCACAGTTTCGGGTGCCGATTATCTGGAGGTGCTGGCAGCGCGAGGCACGTTTGGCCGGGAGGGGATGGGGTGATCGATGTCCGGTCTGATGCTGTTGCGCGGACTGTTGAGGACATGTGGTCTTCGCCCGGCGCGGCCCACGCCCGCGTTACTGTTCGAGCCGCGGGAACGTGACGGCCACCGCGTCCTCATCGCGTTCGGCCGCCCGGCGCTGCGGGAGCTGCACGCTGAGGCCCGGCTGCTCGCTACTCTCCGGCGGACTGGTCTGGCCTATTGGGCCGCCTCACAGGCGGCAGCATGTCGAGCCTCGAGGCGCGAGCTTATCGAAGCCGAGCCTGACCGTTTTTCACTTCCCTCCTATACACCCGAGCTGAACCCGACCGAGGGCTTGTGAGCTCATCTGAAGAACAGTCTGGACAACCTCGTCCCTTGCACCATTGATGAACTGACCGCCCCCACTCGCCTGAAACACAAGCAGTACGAGCCTGGCCTGCTCGACAGCTCATCGCCGAGACCGGACTTCATCCCAGCTCCGACATGACGTCACCCCGAACCCGAAGTACCTGTGGCTGCTAGACGCGGGTAGTTGCGTACCACCGTCGCGTCGCGGTAGGGCTCCAGTCGTCGTTCGAAGTCCCGCACGTACTCCACCGCCCGCACCGAGCGCATCTCCGCGGCCTGGCCCGCGGCCTCCGCGGCCAGTTGGCAGGCCTGGTCGAGTTCGCCGAGGCCGAGGCGGGCGGTGGCGAGGACGACGCGGCAGAACAGGCGGCTGCGGGCGTAGGACGGGGCACGGAGCTGGAGTGAGCGTTCCGCGTGCTGGGCGGCGGCGCGGAACTGCTGGAGGTCCCGGTGGCAGTGCCCGAACTCGTCGGCGAGCTGCGCCTCGTCGAAGAACTTGGCCCAGTGGGGGACGTCGTCCCCGGACCGGGCCGTCTCCAGGGCGCGCTCGGCGCGGACCAGTGCGGCGGTGCAGGCCCGCACCTCGCCGAGCACGCCGTGCCCGCGTGCCTCGGAGGCGTGCAGCAGCGCCTGTACGACCGGCGGGGCCGAGGTGCCGACGCCCTGCTGCGCCACCCGCGCGAGCTGCACCGCCTCCCGCCCGTGCCCTAGGTAGACGGCCTGCCGGCTCATGGTGACCAGCACGTACGCCCCGTACGTCCGGTCCCCGGCCGCCTGGGCGAGGCGGAGCGCCTGCACGAAGTAGCGCTGGGCGAGTCCGTGCGCGGCGATGTCGTACGACGTCCAGCCCGCGAGCCGGGTCAGGTCGGCGGCGGCGGCGAACAGCCGGCGGCCGGTCTGCTCGCCGTAGGTGCCGCGCAGCATCGGCTCGACCTCATGCCTGAGATAGCGTACGAGCGGCCCTAGAACGTACCCGCCGCCATGCAATTCATCGAGCGTGGTGAAAAGGCTGCTGAACGAGCGCAGAGCAGCGAGGTCACCGGAAGCAATGCGGGTCGAGATACCTTCGCTGTCCGTGAGCCGCTTCTCCTGTGACGGATGGTGCGCCACCTGTGCATCGGCGCGGCCGATCAGCCAGTTCCGGCTCGGCACGACGAGCCCGGCGGGCGTGAAGGCGATCTTGCGCAGCTCGGCGTGGCTGCCGGAGTCCTTGCGCCACAGGCCGCTGACAATGTCGACGGCCTCCTCGGGGGTCGCGGCGAACTCCAGCCCCGCGTAGACGGGCGCACAGGCGTCCAGGCCGAGATCCTGAGCGGAGAGACGGCGGCCCAGGCGCCGGGTGAAGACCTCGGCGATCAGGGCGGGTACGATGCCTCTGGGCTGCTGGCCGCGCAGCCACCGGGTAACCGACGTCTCGTTGTAGCGCAGATCAAGACCGTGCTCAAGGCCAAGTTGGTTGATCCGGCGGGCGAGTCCCGCGTGAGAGAACTGTGCCTCCCTTATGAAGTCAGCCAGATGCGCGTTGGGGGCGACGGTTCGCCTCTTCTGCCTGCCTGCGCTTCTGCGTTCGGTGGCTTTCCTGTTGGGCAGGCCCTTTGAGCCGAGCCTTGTCAGATCGGCCTCGGCGCCGGGGACGCCACTCTTAGCAGCGTCCTTCAAGTATTGGCGGGCCGACGCATAATCGCCCTGCTCAAGGCACTCATGGCCTCGCGCGTATGCCTGGTGCCCCGACTCGGCGGCCTCGACGCTGGCCTGCAGCTGGTCTTTCTCCTCGGCACTACGCCGTTCCAGACGCCTCATCACCGCAGCGAAGCCCTCCGCTTTCGCAGCCGCGGGCAAGCTGATGCGCTTCTCCAGCCCACTCTCCTCTTCCTCGTGGGTCACCGGTGCACCTCCTTCGCCGCGGCGGTGGTCCTATAGGCGTCCATACACGGTGACTCCCGCAGTGCCTTCAGTGCCAGCTTTAGGATCTTCTTCATGCTGTCGAAACCGACTCCAAGAACGTCGGCACACTCCTGCACCGAGAGTTCGGCCAAGTACTTCAAGTACAGGGCTTGTCGCTGGCGTTCAGGCAACTCAGCCAGCCCCTGCTGAATGTCGAGGCGCAACTCTATGATCTCAAAGTCTCGGCTCCCGCTCGCTGTGGCGGTGAGAACCGCTTTGAAGATGCGCCCTTCAGCGTCGGATGTCACTGTGCTGCGGCGATAGTGGTCGACCAGACGGCACTGCGCGACCCGGTAAAGCACTGCCACCGGCTGGGGGTGTTCGGCATGACCGGGCCACCATGCGAAGAACTCCTCGAAAATCCGGCTGGCCACATCTTCAGCATCGTCCCGGCCGATCCGGCGGGCCAGGAAGGTTAAGAGCCGCTCGATCTGCGCATCGTAAAACGAGGCCAGCATCGCCTCATTGACCACGGGAACATCAGTGCTTGGCCCGGAGCCTTCACGATCTTGCAGGCTCACCGGCGCCGCCTTGCGGCCGCTGTCCGCCCTCCAACAGACTGCCGAGAAGCTGCCGGACCGCGCGCCGCATCGCCGGTACGGACCGTCCCTGTCAGCGACCAAGTACCAGCCGGTCCGCCGTGGTGTACCTGGACCTCCCGCTCGCCGAAAGCGACCTCAACCACCATCTTGGCCAACATTTCCTGCTCATGCTCTCGCCGCCGCTCACGGGCCAGTTCTACCCGCCGCCACTCACGCGCCACCACCCCGGCCAGCATGACCACAGCGATCACAACCCCCTCAAGCACCGGCATGCCCCGCACCTCCTCAATACCCCATCTCCGGCCCGAACGCGCCCGTCACTCTCTTAGTCGAGCGAGCCACCTCAAACGGGTACCGGTTCTTCCAAGAATCTTCAGCCGGTGTCTTACATGCCCTGGGCTGCGTCGCCCGGTCCTGAACACCCTTGGCCTGAGAAGACCAGCGCAGGTGGCGACGAGCGCGAAGAAGACGACAGCGCGCTGCGCACCACCGCCCTGAAGGTTGGTGAGGATCTACGCATCGAGAACCTGTGGGCGCGGGCGACCATGGCCAACAGCCGGGCGACTGGCGCCGCGACCTGCTGGACGACTTCGCCGATCCCGACCGGAGCTCCGCCGTGCTCGCCAGCATCCACGTGCTGGGTGAGGGCACGAATTACCCGTAGGTGCACGGGCTTGTGTGGTGTGTTCGGTGTGTTCCCACCTGGTCGTGTGGTCGCGGTTCGGAAGGGGCTCCGGTCCTCGGCGGGGCTTGGTCGCGGCTGCGGTATCTGGCGTGCTGAGGTCAACGTCGAAGACGTGCGCACGGGCCGGAAGATCGGCGGTATCAATTACATGGTCATCGGCTACTCCTTCTCGGCCCGCGACTCCAAGAGTTGGGCCTACCAGGTGAGGCTGCTGGAGACGAAGCGGTGGGGGCGGGGGGGGGGTGAACGGCACCAAGGCGTCCGGGAGCGCTTCCTGCATCGGCAAGTGCAAGGTTGCGAAGAAGAGCTTCCCGGGCCAGACGATCTCCAAGAGTGCCGAGCCCTACGGACAGTTCTTCATGGACACCACGATCAACACCGGTGCCTCCAAGCAGCGGGGAACGGGCCGGAGCGTCGCCTCTTGGACGTTCAGCAACCGGGAGTGGGTTGCGCCGTCGGAGCCGACGAAGCTGTCCACCGTGGAGGTCCGCTGTGACAACGCGCTGCCCGGTGCTCCCCGCCAGATCGGCTGCATCACCCTGCAGGCCGTGCCGGTGATCAGCTACAGCCAGACCGGCCCGTGGCCCGAAGTCGCCAAGCACATCAAGGACGCCCAGGCCACCGGGCTGCCGGGCAAGTACGGCACGACGAACTTCCTGACATCGTGGAGGCCCGCGTCTGTCAACTGCGCCTGCGAAGTGCTGCTGCGTGCAAGCGAATCACTGGTCCGGGCGTGTTCTCCGTTGCTCGATCGGCCGCTTCGTCGCCGCATCAACCTGCTCAGGAACGCCCACATCGGGCAGGGGGAAAGCGGAGGAGTTACTCTCTGCCTCGCAGGTGTTCGACGGCCGCGCGTGCCGTGGCACCGATGACCGCGTCGGCGCGGGGCAGCCGGCGGTCGGCTCGGGCGGCCTGGGTGAAGACGACGGCCGTGTACGCGCGGCCGTCGGCCAGCTCGACGACCCCGGCCTCGTGCCGCATGACGCCGAACGTCCCGGTCTTCCCGGATACCGCCACCTCGTCGTAGGGGAAGCCCGCCGAGAGCCGGTGTTGCCAGGGCTGGAGTCCCATCGTCCGGCGGATGAAGGCACAGTTGTCCGGGGAGGCGGCCTCGTTCGTCCAGATGGCGTGCAGCAGGCGAGCTATCTCAGTGGGGGTGGTGGAGGTCGCCCATGCGGGGTCGTAGACGCTGGGCGGCACCGCCCGGTCGTTGTCGGCGATCCGCGCCATCGCCGCGTCCAAGGACTCAGCGCCTGTCTCCGCCAGCAGTCGGGCCAGGGTGCCCGCGGCACCGTCGTTGAGCTGGGTGCGAAAAAGGCCGAGGGCCTGGCAGGTGTCGTCGAATGCCGCTGCACCCACGTGGTGGAGTACCGCGTCGGCTGCCGCGTTGTCGGAGATGCTCATCATCATGACGACCAGGTCGCGCAGGGACATCGAGACCTCGTCGCTAAGTTGCGAGATGCCGGTGGGGCCAGGCAGCCGGTCCTGGGGCGGCAGGGTGACCCGTTGCCGGGGGTCGAGCACGCCGGCGTCCACCTGGCGGCAGTAGGCCACTGCGAGCGGCATCTTGTAGACCGAGCCCATCAGCACGGCCTCGTCGGCGTCGACCGTCACCGCCGCCGTGGGCCGGTGCAGTTCAGCCACATGGAGCCAGCCGCGCACCCCTGCGTCGTCGAACATCTCGCGCAGGGTCCGCTCGATGCCCCTGTCGGGGAGCGCCGCGCTCACCGGGCCTTCTCCCCACCCGGCTGGTGCACCGATGCCAGCACGCCGACCAGTGCTTCGGCCGCTTCGTCCGCGTGCGCCGCGGCGAGCCGCCGCGCGTCCCACACCACCCGCAGTCGCAGTGGAAGCGCCGGGTCGGTGGTCGGCCGCCGGGCGACGCCGTCGGCCGTGAGCGTCTCGTCGGCCGTGACAAGCACGGCCTGGCCAGCGGCAACGAGAGCCAGCCCGGCGCGTTCATCCGAGACCACCACAGTCTCCACCCGCCGCCCCCGACCCGCGAGCGTGTCCAGGAACAGGTCGTGCGCCGCCGGCGCTTCCGCGCGCGGCCGGACTGCGTGCGGCAAGAGCCGCCCCGCCCGCGCGCCGCCTACACGCCGGTCCGGCTCGCTCGTGGCATCGTGCGGGTTGTGCGGCGAGGTCCCTCCGGCAGCCGCTCTGCCCTGTGAGGACCGCCCGGTCAGGGCGTCACCCGTGTCGTCCGGTGTCAGCAGCCACGTCGGCAGCAGAGTCACCGGGCCCGCGGCCAGACCATGGAGCACGGCGGGGTGGCGGACGACGGCCAGGTCGAGTCGTCCCGCGGAGACGTCCGTCAGTAGCGTGGCCGTCGGTGCTGTCACCACCGAGACCCGGCCCCGGACCCCGGCGCGCACGGGTGCGGCGGCGACGGACGCGCCGAGCCGGGGCGGCATTTCGGGCGGCAGGCCGAGCCGGAGACGCTGCCCGTCCGCCTCCTCCCGGGCACCTGCCTCCCGCAGTTCGGCCAGCGCGATGAGGGCCCGGCGAGCGTGCGGGAGCAGCAGTGCACCCTCCTCGGTGAGGGAGACCCCACGCTCCCGGTCGAACAACCGCACCCCTAGCAGCGCCTCCAGGCGTCGCAGCCCCTGAGAGAGGGGCGGCTGGGTAATGCCCACGCGCTGTGCGGCGTCGCCGAAATGCCCTTCCTCGGCGATGGCGACGAAGATTTCCAGGTGCCGCTCCGTCAGCATGCGCCCCCCATGGTCTGCGGCGATACGCCGAACGAATCGGCATGCGGTCGAGAGTGTATTCGACACAGGGCGGTTGCCGAGGTTTGACTCCATTTCCCCAGGCCCGGGTCACGAGCAGCAGTTGAAGCCCCACGAGCGAAGGAGTACCGCCATGTCCTCTCAGCAGCCCGCAGCCGCCCCGCGCCGTCCGAGCCGTCGCAGTGTGCTGCGGACGAGCATGGCCGCCGGGGCCGTGGGCGTCACGGGAGGGTTCGCGACCACCACAGCCGCAGCGCCCCGCGGCCGTTCCGCGCGAGACAGTGCCGACTGGGGGCGCAGCGGTGTCCGGCTGCGCTGGCTCGGTGTCGCGGGCTGGGAGCTGAGCTTCGACGGGCACCGGTTGCTGATCGACCCGTATCTCACCCGGCAGCCCTACAAGGGCCCGGACGGCAAAGGTGACATGACGCGGGAGCTCGAGGTGAACCACCGGATCATCGACTGGGTGTTGGATGCACACCTGACCGGGACACCGGAATTCATCTTGCTGACCCACGGTCACTGGGACCACCTCGCCGACGTGCCGTATCTCCTGGACCATCCGGCCTGGCGGGACAAGGAGATCAACGTCCTGGGCACCGAGACGCATCTGCACCTGCTGACCGCTATGGGCGTTCCCGGCAAGGGACGCAAGCACCGTCCGGTGGTGGTCTCAGGGGGCGAGGTGTTGCGCTACCCCCTCCAGTCGTCCGGCAAGCGGTCCCGCCCGCACTACACCGTCGAGGTGGTGCGCAGTCTGCACAGCCAGCTCGGCGGCTACGGCTTCGACCCGTACGGCACCTTGACCGCGCCCCCTTCCCGACCCCGGACGCTGGGCGATCTGGTGGAGGGCGGCACGCTGGGCTACCAGGTGACGGTGGGCGACCGGCTGAGCGTGATGTTCCTGAGCGGTACTGCCAACTTTGCTGCCCGTGAAGTCTCCGGCGCAACGCCGGACGTCCTGGTGCTGGGCGCCAGCGGACACGCCGCCGTGCACAACTACTTCGAGCGCGCAATCAGCACCCTGGGCCACCCCCGCGTCGTCGTACCGAGCCACCACGACGACCTGGTCACGGCGCTCGACGACCCCGCCCTGCACGACACGGTGAACCGCGGCGTGGTCGACCAGCTCCAGCAGGTGGTCGGGGCCGGCGGCCGCGTCGTGGACCCCCGCCACCTGGAACCGTTCGAACTCTGAGGCCCCAGCCACTCGGGCGCCCGCTGCCGCAGCAGGCCCACGCCCAGACCCAGGCGAAGGACACCGAGCAGCACCATCCTTGGTGGTGATCACTTGGCGCCGAAAGAGCTCGAAGTGGCGTACTCCAGCCCGGGACTTGCCGGCGTATCCGCGGCCTTTCCGGCCTGTGCACGCCTGTGTCCCGGACGTGTGAAGTCGGCCTCGTTCCCGAGAACTTCCAGTCCTCCCGGAAAGAGCACGAGCGATGAACAAACTCCTGCGACGCACAGCCGTTTTATGCGGTGTCCTGGTGCTGGCCCTGCTGGCACGGGCGACGTGGTTACAGTTCGTCCAGGCGGACGCGTCGGCCGACGACCCGCGCAATCGCCCCGGTGCAGATGGCGGCCTTCGCCAAGCCGCGCGGTGACATCATCGTCGGCGGTACGCCGATCACTGCCTCCCGCGAGATCCCCGGTTCGGATTTGGCTTACCAGCGCGTCTACCGGGACGGTCCGATGTATGCCCCGGTCACCGGTTGTCTCTCCCAGGCTCAGGGCGCCACATTCCTCGAGGGCGTCCACGGCGACCTGCTCAGCGGCGAGGACGTCAGGCTGACGAGCAACCCGCTGGACGCGCTGACGGGCAGGAAACCGCGCGGTGGTGACGTGGTCACCACCATCGACCCGATCTCCCGCTCGGAGATCGCGGGCGGCCGACTGGGCGCCCCCATCGCCAAGTCCGTCTTCCAGGCCGTACTCGACCGCTGCCTCGTACGCCTCACCACTGTGCCGGGACAGCATCCCGGTGCTCCCCGGCCCCTGGCCGAGAAAGGACGAACAGTGACGCGCAAATCTACGGACGCGCAGCCACCGGAGCAGACCTCGGCCGATCCCGCGCCCGACGACGGATTGCAAGGGCCGGAGGAGCACACAGCCGGGGAGGCAGAGGCCGCCGAGGTTCATGAATCGGAAGCCGCCGACGCGGGCGAGCCAGAGGTCGCCGACCTTCCTGGGGCGGTACCGGACGACGCTGGGGAGTCGGAGCCCGCGGAGGTTCTTGAGTCGGAACCGGACGACACCCTTGAACCTGAAGCCGTCGACCCTCAGCAGCCGGAACCGCGCTGCGGCCAGCGGCTGGAGGAGGGCGTAGCGCAGGAGCCCGCGGAGGACACCGCCGCCTCGGCAGCGGTGCGGGAAGCCGCGGCTCCGAGCCTTCCAAAGTCCCGCAGGATGAAGACCGGGGCGGCGGTCGTGCTCGCGCTGTGCCTGGTCCTGGTGCTGGTCCAGACGGCGCGGCCGCTACCCGCCCCGGTACTGCGGCTGAATGCGGCGCACACCACCTACACGCTTGCTGGGCACTTCACGGTGCCGTGGCCGCAGGAGGGCCAAGCTGCCGTCAAGCTACCGGGCACGGGCACCGTCGGCACCTACGGGAAGCAGAAACCTGTGCCAACCGCCAGCGTCGCCAAGGTGATGACGGCCTACGTCCTCCTTCAGGAGCGTCCGCTGAAGAAGGACGACAAGGGCCCGATGATCGAGGTCGACGCCAGGACGGTAAAGGAGGGCAAATCCAAACACGAGTCGCGCATCGAAGGGCTGACGGTAGGCCAGAAGTTCAGCCAGCAAGACATGCTGAAGATGTTGATGATTCCTTCGGGCAACAACATCGCCCGCCTGCTGGCCCGCTGGGTCACCGACAGCCGTACCGAGACCGCCTTCGTGCGGAAGATGAACGATGCCGCCCGGAAGCTGGGCATGAAGGACACCACCTACACCGACCCCAGCGGTCTGGATGCCGGCACCGTGAGCACCGCCGTCGACCAGCTGAAGCTTGCGGAGGCTGTCATGAAGTTCGACGCCTTCCGCGCGGTCGTCGCGTTACCCAGTGCGGAAGTGGACGCTATCGGCGAACCCTTGATCAACAACATGGACAGGCTGCTGATGTCCGACCTGAGTATCAGAGGCATCAAGACCGGCTCCAATACACCGGCCGGCGGCACCTTGGTGTGGGCCGCCTACAAGACCGTTGGTGACAGGACCCCGCTGATTCTCGGCACGATGCTGGACCAGCATGCCGAGGGACCCGACCCGAACGGGGCCAACAGCCTCATCCTCGTCCAGGACAACAGCAAGAAGATCGTGCAGGCGGTCCGGGAGGCGCTCACTTCCTCCACGGCTGTCCGCAAGGGCCAGGTAGTTGGTCATCTCGATGACGGGCTCGGCGGGCACACCTCGCTGGTCGCGGCCGAGGATTTCATCGTCGTCGGGGTACCGGGTCAGCGTGTCGACATGAAGATCACCCCGTCTCCTACGGCGCTCCCGCACACCGCGAAAGCCGGTACCAGGGTCGGGTTCCTGACCACGGGCAGTGGCTGGGACGGGGAGAGGGCCCCGGTGATCCTGCGGAACAACCTGTCGAGGCCGTCTTTGCTGGCCAAGCTGACCCGGTGGGACTAGCTCGATTTTTAACCTGGGGTCTCGGAGGATGTTTGGGTCTTCCCCCTGAGACCGCGTTTGCGATCTTTGTAGATGGCGCTGTGACTTTGCGCTCAGCCGGGGGATGAGTCCGACAGTTGGCGGAGCCGAGCGCATCAGTTGGCGGGCGAGCACGGCCTGCCACGCTTGCCTGCGGGTTCTTCAGAGATCTCGGGAGATTCGCTCGACCGCGCCGTCATCGTGCCACGAGGTGAAGTACCAGTACACCGTCGGCCACGGCGCGCAGTCCTTCGGGAGCTGCCGCCAGGCGCATTCGGTCCGCGCGACGTAGAAGATCGCGTCCACGATTTGCCGCCGCGGATGCTTCTCCCGCTGGCCGCCCCTGGGCCCCACCCTGGCTGATGGCAGCAATGGCTCTACCAGCGCCCACTGCCCGTCCGTCAGGTCCGACGGATACCCACCCCCAGCACCGCTCATGGCATGCGCAACGACCACTCCAGCAACGGGGCACGGCAGATCTCAAAGCGGTCTGAGCTGAGGGTGACGTGCTCCTCATGAGATTTGCGCCTTGAAATGCGATTGCCCGACCGAGCCGAGCCACTCGATCGAGACCCGCCGCAGCAATGGATAGCTCGGTGACTTTGATGTCACTCCCGGCGGCATGGGAGCTGAGGGGGCCCGGAGTCTTGGGTGAGAGCCAACCCGCCTCGGCGGGCCCTCGGTGGAGCACGGCTGTCAGTGGCGGGTGGAAGACTGCCCGGCATGATCGAACCGAACCCGAAAGCGGACCTTCTCCGATACTTGCAAGAAGGGCGTGACGCCCTGTTGTGGAAGCTCGATAGGCTCTCGGAATACGACATCCGTCGTCCCCTGACCCCGACGGGCACGAACCTGTTGGGGCTGGTCAAACATGTCGCCAGCGTGGAGCTGGGGTACTTCGGCGACACGTTCGGGCGGCCGTTCTTCGATGAGAAGCCGCCGTCCTGGTGGTATACGGAGGACGCGGAACCCAACTCGGACATGTGGGCCAGTGCAGACGAGTCGCGCGAAGACATCGTTGGGCTCTATCACCAGGCGTGGGAGCACTCCAACAGCACAATCGCGACGCTGACGCTTGACGCGATCGGTCACGTCCCCTGGTGGCCGGAGGAACGGCGGGAGGTGACACTGCACCACATCCTGGTGCGCGTGATTTCCGATACTCAGCGGCACGCCGGCCACGCCGACATCGTGCGAGAGCTCATCGACGGATCTGTCGGGTATTTGCAGAGCAAGGACAACATGCCGCCAGGTGATCAGGCATGGTGGGAGGGCCACCGAAGCCGACTGGAGCGTGTGGCGCGGGAACTCGGTAACCGCTGACCTCACCTTCTGCCGCCGCCCCCGCTGGCCCCTTATCAAGCAGCGGTGGCCTGTTCAGCCAGGGCTTTGGTGTGGGAGAGTCGGTAGGACTCTGTGCCGGTCTGGATGATCGCTGCGTTGAAGGTGAGGCGGTCGACGATGGCCGCGCAGAGCCGGGGGTCAGTGTAGGTCTTGGCCCAGTCGCTGAAGGACTCGTACGAGGCGGTGGCGACGCTGTTCTTTTCCTCGCTTTCGGTGAGCACCTGAAACAGCAGCTCAGCGCCCCGCCGGTCCAGTTCCATGTAGCCGAGTTCGTCGATGCAGAGCAGGCCGACGCGTCCGTAGCGGGCGATCGTCTCCGACAGTTGCTTTGGCGTTGTCAACTTGGCTGAAGGCTGGGTTCCTGGAACGATTTCCGGGTCGCTGGGTATCGGGAGGGGGACACCGTGGCGCCGTCGTACAAGGGGTACCGGTTTCCGGCGGAGGTCATCGCGCACTGCGTGTGTCTGTACCACCGCTTCCCGCTCAGCTTCCGCGAGGTCGAGGAGCTGATGCTCGCCCGCGGTGTGGTCGTCTCCTACGAGACCATCCGGCAGTGGTGCACGACGTTCGGCCCGGCCTACGCCCACGGACTGCGGCGACACCGACCCCAGGCAGGGGACAAGTGGCACCTGGACGAGGTCTTCATCAAGGTCAACGGCGAGCGACGATACCTGTGGCGGGCCGTCGACCAGGACGGCAACGTCCTGGACATCCTCGTCCAGAGCAGGCGCGACGCGTCGGCCGCAAAACGCTTCTTCCGCATGCTGATGAAGAAGCAGTGCCGCGTGCCGCGGGTGCTGGTCACCGACAAGCTGCGCAGCTACGGCGTGGCCCACCGGGAGCTGATGCGCTCGGTGGAGCACCGGCAGTCGAAGTATCTGAACAACCGGGCGGAAAACTCCCACCAGCCCACCCGCCAACGAGAACGTGCCATGACGGCTTCCACTCAACAGGCTCAGCCCAGCGTTTCCTGTCAGCCTTCAGCGCGATCTCCCCGCACTTCCGGCCCCGCCGACACCGCCTCACCGCCACTCAGTACCGCGATCACATGACCACCTGCTCACCGTCTGGAACGAGATCGTCGGCCTACCGACCACGGCCTGAGGACGGTCCCGGCACACCCCGACCGGGCCCGGCCTATCCCGACAAAACCTGCGCCAGCCAAGTTGACAGCGCCCCTTGCCCTCCCCTGCGACGTCACCGACGAGGACCAGGTCGCCGCCGCGGTCGACCGCACCGTCGAGTCCTTAGGCCGCCTCGACATGGCCTACAACAACGCCGGCATCCAGATCCCACCCAGCGATGCAGCCGACGAGCCCGCTGACATGTTCGACCGGGTACATGCCATCAACCTCCGAGGCGTGTGGGCCTGCATGAAGCACGAGTTGCGGCACATGCGCGTCCAGGGCAGCGGCACCATCGTCAACTGTTCCTCCCTCGGGGGCCTAGTCGGCCTCCCAGGTCGGGCCTCCTACCACGCTTCCAAACACGGCGTGATCGGCCTGACCACCAGCGCGGCCCTGGAATACGCCCCGGGCGGCATCCGCATCAACGCCGTCTGCCCCGGCACCATCGACACCCCCATGGTCAGCGACATGATCGCCAAGGGGGAACTGGACCGCGCCGAAGCCGAGGCCAACCAGCCCATCAACCGGCTCGGCACGGCCGACGAGATCGCCCAGGCCGTCCTGTGGCTGTGCAGCCCGGGAGCCGGCTTCGTCGTAGGCGTCGCCCTCCCCGTCGACGGCGGCTACGTCGCCCGATAACGGCATGAGAGCCGCCGTCACACATCGGACGGCGGCTCCCACGGCGGCATCAGGTACCAGCAGACGGCGAAGGGATCGACCCCGTCCCACTCCTCGCGTCGCGCGTCGGCCACACCTGACGACCACAGTGGGGCCGCGGTTGGACCGGCGCTACGTCGAACTGGTGGGCGGGCCGCTGGACGGATCGCTGCTCGACATCACCGGCTGGAGGTCGGAGGAGATCGGCGATGGTGTCTCCCTCCTGACGGAGTTCGGGCAGTCGGCCCCGGGGGCCGGGTGCTGTTCGACCCGCGCCCCGGCGACCCGGCCCGCTGGAACTGGGGCGGCGACAGCCCCTGACGGCCCGCCACTCGGTCGGGTGAAGACACCACCGCGACGGAACTCGCCCCGGGCGCCCGGGCATAGTGCCGTACATGGACCCGATCCACGAGGCACACGTGAGCGAGCCGGGCCTGCTCGTCGTCGACGTCGCGGCCGCCGACGACGCCACCGCCCTGGCCTTCCAGCAGCTGCTCGCCGACCGGTGGGCGACGGCCACAGCGGAGCAGACGACGCGGGACGCCGGGCAGCCCGGCGTACGGCTGCGCTGCTACTTGGACCTGCGCCAGGAGCTCACCGCGGCCGCCGTGGTCGGCCCGACCAGGCCAATTCCAGGGGTCGTTGCAACACCGCGGTGAGTTGATCAAACCGCGAGCAGTTTAGACAGACCTCGGCTGGGGTTCCCAGCCGAGCGTCTTGCGTGGGCGGCTGTTGAGTTCGGAGGTGACGGCGTCGAGGTCGCTGCAGGTGTGCCGGATCAAGTTGGCGGGGAACGCCGTCGTCGGACAGCGACGGCGAGCACCGAACGCACTCTGGGGAAAACCCCACACACGTCGGAGGGTTGGCCGGATGGTCGGCTCTGTCGGCGGATTCGTACGGTCACGGCATGAAGCGAATGAGCAGGATACTGATGGTCTCGGCGGTGTCGGTGGCGCTGACGGCGAGCGGCACAACGGCCGTGGTCGCAAACACAGCAGAGAAACCCCGGGCCGCCGCTGTCGCGCCCGTTGCGGCGGACTTATCGCGGGGCCCGCTCGTGTCGGTCGAGCACCTGCGCACGCTCACCGCCCGCGAGGTCGCGGCCGAGCTTGCGGGGGACAAGGCGGGTGCCTGGGACACCGGCGCCGTACGGTACGGTCTGGACACCTTCCGGATCGTGTACCGCACAGTTGACGCTCATGGTCGGCCCACGACGGCCAGCGGACTGCTGGCCCTGCCTCGGAGCGGTGAACGGCGGCTGCGGACCGTGTCCTTCACGCACGGCACAGAACTGTTCAAGGACGACGTCGCCTCCGTCTCGACCAGCGTCTGGGACCAGGCACCCGCCCTGACCTACGCCTCCGCAGGATTCGCCACGGTGCTCCCCGACTACCTCGGGTTGGGCTTGGGCCCCGGCCCACACCCGTGGATGGACGTGCCCTCGGAGACGACGGCCGCCCTGGACATGCTGCGCGCCTCCCGCGCCGTCGCGACGGCGAAGGGCCGGGAGCTGCGGCGCGACGTACTGGTCACCGGCTTCTCACAGGGCGCCTCGGCGGCACTGGGACTGGCCCGGTCGCTGCAGGAAGGCGCCGACGGATGGTTCCGGCTGCGGGCCGTGGCGCCCATCAGCGGCGCGCACGCGTTCCGCGACGCGGAACTGCCCGCGCTGCTGGCCGGGCAGACGGAGCCGAAGGCAAGCGTGATCTACACGGCGCTGACCCTGGTCGCCTTCAATCGCCTGCACCACCTGTACGACACGCCGGCCCAGGTGTTCCGCGCGCCGTACGACCAGACGATCGAAGGTCTGCTGGACGGCACACACACCGGTCAGGAGGTCGAGGCGGGCACCCCGGACTCCATCGACGCGCTGCTCACCCCCCGAGGCCGGGCGATGCTGGCCCATCCCACCGGACGGCTGGCGGCGGCCCTGAGGATTGCCGACGGCGTGTGCACCGACTGGACGCCGCGCGCTCCGATCCGGCTCTACTACGCCGACGGCGACGAGCAGGCCGTCACCGCGAACACCGCCCGCTGCCACGCCGCCCTGCGCGCCCGGGGCGTCCATGCCCCGCCGATCGACCTCGGCACCCCTGACTACGGCGGCTCACGCCACCTGGGTTCCCAGCAGGCGGGAACCGCCGCCGTGGTGCGGTGGTTCCACTCCCTGCGGTAGGCGGGCCGCCTACCGGGTGTTCCGCCGTCGGACCCTTCACTATCACTCGCCCGGGTGCAGAACAGCTTCTCCCCGGCCCGTCCCTCGGGTGAGGGGTCCGCTGTAGGGGGCGTTGCAACACCGTGGTGAGTTGATCAAGCCGCGAGCAGTTTAGACAGACGCTCGGCTGGGGTTTGCCAGCCGAGCGTCTTGCGCGGGCGGCTGTTGAGCTCGGCGGCGACGGCTTGAAGGTCCTCAGGGGTGTGCGTGGACAGGTCGGTGCCCTTGGGGAAGTACTGCCGTAGCAGGCCGTTGGTGTTCTCGTTCGAGCCTCGCTGCCAGGGACTGCCGGGATCGCAGAAGTAGACCGGGATGTTGGTAGCAATGCTGAAGCCGTGGTGAGCGGCCATCTCGGTGCCCTGATCCCAGGTCAGGGACCGCTTCAGCAGGGGCGGCAAGGTCTCGAAGGTGGCGATGAGGGCATCGCGCACGGCTGCGGAGTTGTAGCTGCCCGGTACGAGGATCGACGTCACCGGAGTGAGTGAACTAATCATGCAAGGTGGTATGCCTCACGGATCGCCGCTGAGTTCGCCAGAGACCCAAGCCTCTTCTTCTTCGGTTTCAAAAGGCGGCACTCATGAGCGCGTGTTGGTGTACCGCACGCCCGGGCCCCACTTCTCCATGGCGGGCGCCATGCACCACTGGCACAGCGGGCAGCCGCCGCGGCCGTACTTGTGGGTCTTGCGCTGGCATGTGGCGCACGGGCCGACCTGGTCGCCCGGGCAGGTCAGCGCGGAAGGGTCTGGCTCGGTGACCGGCGGCACGGGAGTCGTCATCGTGGAGTGCCCTGTTCGGGGCGACCAGCACCGGTCGCCTCAACCGCAGGATACGGCCTGAATGACACGACTGTTCGACCCTGCGGTGGCGGCCGGGGTCAGGAGTCGTCGCTTGAGGAGTCGGCGCCATGGTCGAAGCCGCGCAGGATGGCCGTGAGTTCCTGGGCGCATCCGCACAGCGTGCACAGCCGCGTCGCCGGGCTCTCCGCGAGGTCCAGGGCGTGTTCCAGATCGAGCAGCGGCGCGCCCTGCGGCGCCTCGTCGCAGTCCGGTGCGTGCAGCACCCCGCCGGACGGGCCGCGACCGTCGCCCGCTGGCAGCCACGCATCCGCGAAAGCGCCCGGCGCCAGGCCGCCACCAGCACCGGCATCGTGATCGACACCCGCGCCCGGTTCGGCTTCACCGCCGCACCCGGCACCACCGACGACGCCCGGCTGCGCCACTTGACCATCGCTCTGCCCCCGCAGTACGCGGCCCGCCTCTTCGACGCCCAAGAGGCCGGCGCCAGCGAGCAGCAGCTGCGCAACATCGCTGCCGAAGGCCTCGGAGAGGTCTACTTCCGCGACAACGGCCGACGCGCCCACGGCCTGGAGGTGGAGTTCGCAGACGTCGAGCACGTGGAGTTTGACCTCTAGGTGCGGCGGATCAGGACGTTACGACGGTCCCGCCGCCTTCTGAGTGCCCATACCTGCCGCCGCACGTGCCAGAACTGGGCCAAGGACGTGTAGGGAGCGGCCAGCAAGCGCATGGCCGGGACGATGCAGACCCATGCGGTCGCGAAGACCAACAGCACCCATGACTCGCCGGCGACGCCGGCGGCCAGCTCGTCAGACACGACGTCAGGTTCCAGGGTCAGCCAGAACAGCATCGCGGCTTCGAGGAAGAACAGCAGCACCATGAGAATGAACCAGACGACAGCAAAAAGGACGGCTCCACCGATCTTCAAGAGTGTGCGCCCCCCGTGGCTGCCGAATACCTCGTCAACGCTGTGACGAGCCTCCGCTATGTCCTCATCGCTCGACTCCCGGTGATCCAGAACGGCAGCTGCGTCGACAAGCGGCTGCGACAGGGACTGCGCATATCCCCTTAACTGTTGCTCTGCGAACCTGATCTCCACCGCGCCGAGAAGGATGTACACGGGTGTGACCGCTGCGACCGTGGCCGCGTAGGTCTCAGTCATCTGCATCTGACCAGGGTTGCAGCCTGCCGTAGGCCCGGACCAGTGTCCCGCAGAACCGCACCGTCCGGGGTATGAGAACGAGATCTATGCAGTCTGCGTACCCGGCCCCAACTCGCCGACTACCGCCGCGCGATGTGGGTGCGCGAGGACCTGAACCTGCGCGGGGACGACTGGTCCGAGGCCCGAGCAGAGAGCCACCGCACCCGCTCCGCCGTCACGGTCTCGCTCCGACCGGCTCGCGGCCTTCGGCGGTGTCGCTCCCGCCCCCGCACGATTCCGGCAAGACCAGCGGAAATCTGCGCCGCCCACAGCGCTACCACCGGCGCCTGCAGCACGTCTTCTACACATCCGCACTGGTCAGCTCCTGGAGCGATCCCAACTCCAAGCGGTTCTACGACCGCAAGAGAGCTGAAGGAAAGAGCCACATCCAGGCCGTCCTGGCGCTGGCTCGGCGACGCGTCAATGCCCTGTGGGCACTCATCCGCGACCGACGGTGCTACCAGGTCGAACCTCCAGCAACGGCCTGCTGAACGCTCGTCCTGTCCAGCCAGAGGCCATCGCGCACTGTTCCCGCACGACTTCAGGGTGCGAAGATCGAAAGACCTACACCTGAGCGGGGGACGTAGATGGGCGTGCTGATCAGGCCTGCACGGGCGACGGAAGCCGACGTACTCACCGACTTGGCACTGCGGTCCAAAGCGCATTGGGGCTATGACGCCGACTTCGTGGAAGCCTGTCGAAACGAGCTCACCGTTGCCGCGCACGAGGTCGCACGCCGACGGACCACGGTGGCTGACAGAGATGGCCACGTCCTGGGCTTTACGACTCTTGAGGGAGAGCCACCCACTGGCGTTCTGGGCATGATGTTCGTCGAGCCGCAGGCCATTGGCCAAGGGATCGGCCGTCTGCTGTTCGAACACACCATCGCTGCTGGACGAGACCTGGGGTTCTCCCAGCTCACGATCGACGCGGACCCGAATGCCGAGCCCTTTTACCGCGCGATGGGCGCAGTCCGTGTAGGAAGCGTCCCCTCTGGCTCCATCGCCGGCAGAGTGCTGCCGCAGATGGTCGTCACCATCCAGCGCTGAAAAAGCGCTGCTTGACAACATCATTGGGAAGCCCCCGCAGTACGCGGCCCGCCTCTTCGACGCCCAAGAGGCCGGCGCCAGCGAGCAGCAGCTGCGCAACATCGCTGCCGCAGCGGCCTGGTCAGCCGGCGGCGTTCTGTGCTGCGGCTCGGCCCTGGGTGAGGGCGAGGCGGTAGGGGTCGGTGCCGGTCTGGATGAGTTTGCCGCCGAAGGTGAGCCGGTCGACGATGGCCGCGCAGAGTCGCGGATCCGTGAACGTCCTGGTCCAGCCGCCGAAAGACTCGTTGGAGGCGATGGCGACGCTGTTCTTCTCCTCGCGTTCGGTGAGCACCTGGAACAGTAGCTCAGCGCCCCTGCGGTCCAGCTCCATGTAGCCGAGTTCGTCTATGCGGAGGAGATCGACGCGTCCGTAGCGGGTGATGGTCTTGGTCAGGACCTTCTCGTCCACCGCCTCGACCAACTCGTTGACCAGCTTGGTGGAAAGTGTGTATCAGATGGTCCGACTGGCGCCGCCGTCAGCAGGCTCGATCCCGGACCAGCCACTACCGGCGCCGATCCGTTCCGGCATGAAGGACAGGACCTGTCGCAGGGACGGGCGCAGACACGGCGGGTTGGCAGCGATGATTGCCGTTCCTACGCTCGGCAGCTATGACGGTTCTGATCACCGTATGGGGAGCATCTCCCGGAGTGGGCAAGTCGACGCTGTGTGTCGGCCTGTCCCGATGGCTGGTCGATGAGGGACTGCGAGTGGACCACTTCCGCGAGGAGGAGGTCTTGACCAGGCCGCAGTTCGCCGCGGTGGCTGGGGAATTCAAGGCGACCGGAGCCGTCGATCTGGGGACGTTGATCGCAACAACTGCCGAGTTCGTTGATTCGGTTCTGGCGACCGGCGATGACGTGGTGATCGCGGACGCCCTGGTGCCGTTCGTGCCGACGCTGCTGGCCATGGGACACGGAGAAGAGACGATCGATGCGTTCATGACTGACCTCACGGAGGTGCTCGCGCCGGTCTGCCCGGTCATGCTCTTCCTCGATGGGAACGCCGAAGCTGCATTGTCCCGAGCCGCCAGGAGAGAAGGGGAGCAGTGGCTGGACCGGTATGTCGAAAAGCTCGCCCGCTATGAGGTAAGCCCTCCAGTGGCGGACGCCGCGTCGGCGGTGAAGTACCTGCTGCGCGAGCGTGCGGTGACGCTCGACACCGTCAGCCGGAAGAACTGGGGACTCGTTGTGATCGAATCAGCCGATGGACTGCCGCCTGATGAGGTGCTGCGGGTCGCGCAGCGGGGCCTGAGGCCGTGGTTGGGCAGGCCCGCCCCGCCGGAATAGGACAGGCCTGGCAATTCGTATCTGCCGCACGCTGCCACGACCTCGATTGCCTGGTTCAGGCGGTCGCGGCTCTGTTGCCCACGTGGGGCTGCTGCCGGAACCGGTCCGTCGAGGGCACCTGCTGCCATGCCTTGAACTCCCTAGTACTCCAGCCGTAGTTCGTGATCTCGATGGTGAGGGCGCCGAGGAGACAGGTGGCGAGTGTCGATCATCTGGACGAGATCGACCACACCATCGGGGGGCGTTGTCCGCCTCCTCGAGTTCACCGAGACGTACGTAGGGCGCCCTTTATCTCGCTGAGCTTCGCGGTTGTCGCCGGGGTCCACTCTTTCGCCTGTCCGCCGAGGCGGAGGGCATCCTCGATCTCGCTGAGCTTCGCGGAGGACAGGACGGCTGCCCGCTCGATCAGGTCGTCCCGGGACATGGTGGTCAGCCACGTGCAGGGGGTGAAGCCTGGACGCGGGAATGCGAACCGCAGTACGCCTTCAAAGGGCAGTCCTTCCCTGGCGCCTACTTGCACTTCGACGCCCAGACCGCTGATGTCGACGCCCGCCGGCGCGACGACCTGCATCGCCCGGATCCCGGACGCGTCGTCTGCCGACAGCAGTACGACCAGCCGCCGCTCGTCGAACTCGACCCACCAGACTTCGCCACGCTGCATATGCCCTCCTGACACAGGACGGCAGACGAACACTGCACGACCCTGACGCGCTGTGGAGACGGGTGCGCCACCGTTGATCATCGGTGTGTGAAGACAAACGATCATGCGGTGGCCGCAAGTCACAGCGTAGACCCTGCCCGCTGGCAGGAGGCGTTCGAGGCCCTGATGAGCCGGATCGCAGGCCGGTTCACGCGAGTCGAACCCCGGCGCAGGGCCGGACGGTTGGTGCTCGGGTTGCTGTCGGACCTGCCGCGTAAGAACTGCTGGACCATCGCCGAGTGGGCCGGGGAAGCCACCCCGGACGGCATGCAACACCTGCTCGGGCGGGCCAAGTGGGACGCCGACCAGGTCCGCGACGACGTACGCGGCTACGTGGTGGAGCACCTGCACGACGACCAGGCGGTGCTGGTGGTCGACGAGACCGGCGACGTGAAGAAGGGCACCGGCACGGTCGGCGTCCAGCGCCAGTACACCGGCACCGCGGGCAGGATCGAGAACGCCCACGTCGCCGTCTACCTGGTCTACGCAGGCCGGCGCGGGCACGCCGCGGTGGACCGGGAACTGTACATTCCGCGCTCCTGGACCTCCGACCCCGACCGCTGCCGCGCCGCCGGGCTCGGCGAGGAGACAGGGTTCGCGACCAAGCCGGAGCTGGCCGCTCGCATGGTCGCCCGGTTCCTGGACGCCGGGCACCGGGCCGCCTGGGTCGCCGGTGACGAGGTTTACGGCGGCAACCCGACGTTGCGAACCGCGCTGGAGGAACGCGGCACCGGCTACGTCCTCGCGGTGGTCTGCACGCACAAAGTCACTACCAGCGCCGGGAAGTTCCGCGCGGACGCCCTGGCCAAAAAGGTGCCCACGCGGGCCGGGCAAAAGCTGTCCGCAGGGGCCGGAGCCAAGGGCCACCGCTTCTACGACTGGGCCGTCATCGACCTCGTCGACCCCCGGCCCGGGAATCGCCAGTTGCTCATCCGCCGAAACCGCAGCACCGGCGAACTCGCCTACTACCGCTGCTACTCACCCGCACCGGTGCCGCTGACCACCCTGGTGCGCGTCGCTGGATCAAGGTGGCGGGTGGAGGAGTTCTTCCAGTCCGGCAAGGGTTCCTCAGTGAGACTGCCCTGCGGGGAAACGGTCTGGGGCATGGGGGGGTGCACTCTTCGGATCGTGGTCCTACGCCTACGGCGCTCGCGACGGCGAACAGATGGTCACTACCAACGTCAACGGCGACTGGAGCAATGGCGATTGGGACGACCCCATCGGTAGCTTCACCGATCTTCTTCAGGAGAGGTTCTGCCGCCGGGGCGATACCTGAACACCGGTCACGGGTCGGGCCTGGCCAGCTCCTGACACTCACTTCTGCCCGCCGTCGTCGTCCTAGTCCAGCTCCGGCGCACCCGGGTCGCGCAGCGGGCGCAGGCCGCCGTCGACCCGGGAGGGGAGGGGTAAGACCGGAAGCTGCCGCGGCCGAGCACGTTGAGGTTCGCGTGCTTGAGCAGGGAGCGCGGGCGACGTTCTCGTCCAGGACGTCGTGCTCACTCCTCGGCCAGCAACGCCCACAACTCCTGGACGGCAGCGCCCAGGTAGCGAGTCGTCCACAGCACGGCGGCATTCAGCACCAGCGCGAGCACGCCGAGCTGGTCCTCCTGTCCCGTCCGGTACGCCTGCAGGATCTGCCCGCGCTTGCCGTGGCAGATGTCCCGGGCGAGCTTGTGGCGGGACTCCTGAACGAACGGTGAGCTGCCGGTTCATCTGCCGCCGGTAGGTGTCGTCGACCGGGTCGACCACGCGCAACAGCGATTTACCCACTCGCTGGCGCATGCGCGAGAGATGCCCGTCTCAGCGGCGACGTGGGCGATGGGACATGTCTGGCACCGCTTCACCAGCCGCCTGCGACCCTCGACACTCAGGAGTGCATTCGCGTGGGGCACTCGTCGTCCTCTCGAAGTCAGACGACGGCAGGCGCGACACCTATGGTGCGCGCCTGCCGCATTGCGGTCTTTCAGTCCTGCGGTGCGACGCGGATACGGTTCCCGTCAGGATCGGCTGCGAGGAAGGTCAGCCCGAACCCCGCGTCATGAGGCTCGCGCAGGATCGTGACCCCCTTGGACTGCCACTGCTTGAAGGTCGCGTTGAGCTCGTCGGGTCCACCGTCGATGGCCAGGCAAACCTCACTGGTGCGCGGGACGTCCGGTGACAGCTCCTCGAACTGGCCGGACCACAGACCGAGGTCAGCGCCTGGCCCGAGGTCGAAGGTGATGTATCCCGGAGTCTCGAACGAGGGGCTCATGCCGAGGAGGTCGCCGTAGAAACGAGCTGCGGCGGGAGCGTCGTTCACATAGACGATGGACACGACGGATGTGGTCATGATGGTTCCTTTTCACAGGTCGTAGGTACGCATCCACCAGCCTGACCGGGATATGCGCCGCATCGTGTCGCAATTCCGGAATAAATTTGGTGCGTGACCCCAGACCGCTTCTTCGCCCTGATGCTGCTCCTCGAATCGAGGGACGCCGTGACTACACAGGAACTTGCCTCGGCGCTCGGGGTGTCTCTTCGAACCATCACCCGGGACCTGAACTGGCTCCGTGACGCCGGTCTGCCGGTGTCCGCACACCGGGGCCGCCTCGGAGGCGTGACCATGCTGCCCGGGTCCGGGCTCGACCTCACACGGCTCACACCGGGCGAGCGTGATCATCTGTCGCTCACTGGGCTGGATGAGAGGCAACGTGCGGAGCTCAACGCATCGGTCGAAAGCCAGCGCGCGCTCTCCAAGATCGGCGCTACACAGCCACACCGAGCTCGGGAGTTCCTGCCTCTCACCGACGTAGTGCACGTGGACAGCCGTCCCTGGCGTCAGGCACGAGCTTTCGGCACGACTCCGGCTTCGCTGATCGGCGCAGTGCGGCGAGGTCGCCGGCTACGGATCGAGTACGACAGCCCACGCGAGCCATGCCCACGCGACCTGGTCGTGGATCCCTACGGACTGTTCGCCAAGGCCGGCATCTGGTACCTCGTCGCCGACTGTGCCCGAGTGCCACGGATGTACCGACTCGAACGGATCACGACGTGGAAAGAAGCCGACCAGCCACGACGGATCCGCGAGAACCAGACCCTGGCCACCGTCGCTGCAGCGCTCATTGAGCAGTGGGAACACAACCACGCGATAGAGGTCAGCGCCACCATCGACGAGACCCAGATCGAGCGAGCGCAACGGATCTTCGGCCTACGGCTCATCCGGGACGACCACGAAGAATCCGCCACCGGCCGTAAGGTCACGATCCGCTTCCTGCATCTGGAGGACGTGCGAGCACTACTGCCGTTCGGCAGCGCCATCACTGTGCACGGCCCCACCGAAGCCAGGGCCTATCTCCGCGACCTCGCCACCAATCTTGCCCACCACTATGCGCCGTCACCAATGTCCTGACCCGCAACAGGGGGGTGGCTGCACCGGGGTCGCCGTGACGGTGTGTCGTGATGAGCGTGGTCGGTTCCTCCTTCACCGGCGGTCGGAGCAGCTGTCGCCCTTCCCCGGGCTCTACGAGGTCGTGGTCGGTGGCGCCGTGGATGTCGGTGAGTCCTATGAACAGGCCGCCGCGCGGGAGCTGGCCGAAGAGCTGGGCATTCGTGTGCGGCGCTTGCTGTTCACGTTCCTCAACCGCAGCTGTTTGAGCCCTCACTGGCTCGGCGTGCACGAAGTCGTGGTGCCGGACGCCGTGGCCGCCGATCCTGATGAGGTCGCCTGGCATGGCTGGCTGACCGAGCTGGAGCTGCGGTCGGCCCTGCTGGAGTGGCGCTTCACCCCAGACAGCCACGAAGCCTTCAGCCGGTATCTCGCGTTCCGGACCGCGCACTCCTGACCTTGCCCGCTTCTCGGGCTGGGGTGCCTGCTTGCGGCCAACTTGCCTGCAAAAAGCACGGAACAACGAGGCGAATGAGCGCCTGTCCTGAACCGCCAGATCACTCCCTGGAACTGATCCCGCAGCCGCTCCGGGTACGGACCGTGCTCGCCAATCGGCAGGAACGGCTTGATCAGCTTCCACTGGTCGTCGGTAACTTGTCTGCGCGTCACGATCGTCTTCCTACCGGATCCGCCTTCCAGGCGGATCCGGATCGGCGAGTGGTCAGGTCGGCACGGCGGGGCAGCTGGTGCCCCGCGGTGGGACTGCCAGGTCGGTGAGGTAGCTGTCCACGGCGTCCTCCATACATGGGCCGCTGGTGACGCTGCCGTGGCCGTGGCCCTCGTAGGTGAGGAGCACGCCGCTGCGGCCGAGCTGCCGGGCCACCGAGACCGCCCACGGGTAGCCGGTGGCGGGGTCGTGCAGCGCGTTGGACACCAGGATCGGCGGGGCACCGTGTACGTCCAGGCGGTGCTGCGGGTTGGCGGTCGGCGCGCCCAGACACGCCGCTGTCATGTGGATCGGCAGCAGGTAAGGCAGGTCAGGCGCCGTCATGTTCATCATGGCGACGAGCGAGGCGTACTCCTTGTAGTCGCGCACTGGCAGGTGCCAGTCCGAGCAGAAGACCGGCGTGGCCGGAGGCAGCGGCGCTGTCGAGGTGGGCGACGCGGGCAGCGGCTTGCTCGCCTCCATTCCCGCGATCGCCGTAGCCAGGCCCGCGTAGTCGGCCGCCTCGTAGAACTTCCGAAACGCGATCTTGTTGACCAGGTCAGAAGACGACAGCGAGAGGGTGTCGTGCAACAACCACTTACGTGTCGGGATGCTCCGGCAGGGCGAGCCAGTCCGACCAGGAGATCTCGCGGCCGAGGAAGCGCGGCTGCTCGAACGGCCAGTCGGCGGCGATCCACTGCGGCACCAGCGCATCGAGGGCCTGCTCGACCTTGCTGCCCACCAGCTCGTCCACCACCCACCAGGAGATCTCGCCGTCCGCGCCGGCCCTCTCCGGTGGGTCGATGTAGACACAGCCGAGCAGAGCTGTCTCCGCCGTGTCGAACAGCGCGTAGTTGAAGGACTGGTGTGCGGCGATCTCCTTCTCGTGCCGCAACAGGTCGGCCTGGTCGGCCTCGTAGGTCATGGTGGCCGCGGGCCAGCCCCAGGCCGGGCCGAAGATGGTCCACAGCCGCTCGCGCGAGCCCATCACAGCCGGATAGTCGAGCGGGGTGTCCGCCTCCCGGATCGGCCGCAGGTGATGACCACCGCCCGGCAGCGGTACCAGGACGGGGTGGACGAAGTCATCGGGAAGCCAGCTCATGGCGTCCGACCGTAACAGCGCGCGGCCGTCCGCTCCCCTGGATTTTCCCCGCATACCGCCAGGCCCTGCTCTCATGCTGGGCAGGGCCCGCGATCACCCGATCGAGACTCCCGTTCGATCGACAGACTCCATGATCGGTATGGCAACGGCTTCTCAGTTCACATCAGGTCGTGGGGCACACAACGGGAGCCCCGCTGTGCGCCTCCACCGCGCCGACGCTCGACGCTGCAGGGCCGTCGAGACCGCAACCCAGAATGTAACGAGGGCTCCACGCCACCAGGCCCCTTGGACTCGGCGGTCGGCAGGCCGTCGTGGTGTTGGAAGAGACGCCCCGGCTGGGAGAAAGGCGAATCAGTCGGGCCGATGGGGTAGGCGCGGCCGCTTTTGTGGTAGTTGGTCTCACTGAGCACCCAGAAGTAGAGGTGGGACACCGGTGGAAGGTGTCTGGCAGTGCCGACGATACTGGCTCACTTGATCACGATGAGTCCGTCCTTACGAAGGTGTCGGCCCATCTCGGTGCCGATGTTCACCGGCCGTGGCAGCCTTGCCCGGATCGGGTCCGGTTCTGCTCTCGGTGGGGAGGGCACGTTTGGGGCAGTACTGCTCAGTGCTGCTTACTCCCGTTCCGGGGATGGTTCGTGGGTGGTTCGGGCAGCCAGTCGCCGGTCGGGTCGTACTCCAGCCATCGGCTTCGTCCTGCTTCCTCAGCGCAGGCGGCGGCGAGGCTGTTCAGCCCTGGGTGGCCGTTTCCGGTGCGCCACAGCAGTGACCAGGCGTATAGCGGCGTGGGATCGACCAGGGGGAGGGAGCGCAACCCGGGGACCTGCGGCAGTGGCACATCGGCAGGCATCAGCGAGAAGCGTCGCGGGTCTGCTGTCACCTCGGCGAGGAAGTGGGCGGGCCCCAGGTTGACGCTCGTGGCCGTGTTCTGGATGTCGAATCGGTCGGCGAACCGGTGGAGGAAGTCGAGCCGGTTCAGCGCGCTGGGTGCCCACAGCGTGCTGTCGCGTAGTTGGCCGGGCCGCAGAGCCGGTTCGGCTGCGAGCGGATGGTCCGCGCTCAGTACGGCGTCCACCGGTTCGAGGCGGACGAGGCGGTGTGCTAGGCCGTCGGGCAGCGGGGGGTGGACGCGGCCGAAGGCCGCGTCGATGTCGCCGTTCAGCAGTGCCGTTGTCACCGACGGCAGATCGCGCCCGTGCCCCAGCGCCAGTTCCCCGGCGCGTCCGGCGACTTGGGCCAGCGTCCGCATCGGCGCGTAGAGGTGCCCCCAGACGTCTACGTGCAGCGGACGTTCCTTGTCGATTGCCGCCGCGACTGCGGTGTCGGCGGCGGCCACGGTCTGCCGGGCTGGTGGGAGGAAGCGCTGTCCGGCTTCGGTGAGGCGTACGCCGTTGCCGCCGCGCTGGAACAGCTCGGTGCCGAGCAGGGATTCCAGTCGCGCGATCCTCTTGGACAGCGCCTGCTGGGAGATGCCGAGCGTCCCGGCTGCCCGCCCGAAGTGCAGTTCCTCGGCGGTGCGCACGAAGGCACGTACCTGCGCCACGTCGAGATCCATGGCTCCCACCATAGGTGACAACCAAATGTTGTCGGCTTTGCTCAGCTGTTGTTGGATCGCGGGGTGGCCCCGGGGGTTGCATCATTTCCATGCAAAGACTGATTCCCACGGGAGACGCGGCGCGCCCGGTCGCCTTCGCCGAGGTCCCCCAGCCCGTGCCGGAGCCCGGTGAGGCACTGATCAAAGTCGAGGCGTTCGCCCCGAACCGGGGCGAGACATTCCTTCTCGAACAGCCCCGGCCGGAGCTGCTGCCCGGCAAGGACATCGCAGGGCTCGTCGTACAGGCCGCAGCCGATGGCTCCGGCCCCGGCATCGGCACCCGCGTGGTCGGGCACCCGGCGCAGGGCGGCTGGGCCGAGTACGCCGCCGTGCCCACGCACTCGCTCACGGTGCTCCCGGACAGCATCGACAGCGCGAGAGCCGCTGCTCTGCCCCTGGCCGGGATCACTGCTCTGCGGCTGCTGCGTACGGCCGGTTCGCTGGCCGGCCGACGGGTACTGCTGACCGGCGCCTCAGGTGGCGTCGGCCACTACGTCACCGAGCTTGCGGTTGGGGCAGGAGCCGAGCTGACCGCGGTGACGTCCACGCCGGTGCGCGGCGAGCGGCTCGCGGAACTGGGTGCGAATGTGGTTCACGACGTCGCGGCGGCTCAAGGGCCGTTCGATGTCGTGCTGGAGTCCACGGGTGGGCCCGGCCTGGCACTCGCCCTGTCGAAGGTGCGCCCGGGTGGCCTGCTCGTCTGGTTCGGTCAGGCGAGCCGCACCCCGGTGTCCCTCGACTTCTTCCAACTCCTCGGCGGGCCCGAGCGGGTCACGATCCAGCACTTTCACTACGCCGGCGCCCCATACGGCTCCGATCTCTCAGCACTGGTGAGCCTCGTGGAACAGGGCCGGTTGCACCCGGAGATCGGCCGCACCACCGACTGGGCACAGACCGCCGACACCCTTGTGGACCTGCGAGAGCGCCGGATACGCGGCAAGGCCGTCCTGCTGACCGGAGGAGCACGATGAGCACCGCCGAATTCGCCGCCGCCCAGTGGACACGCGCCACCGGTGCAGGCGTGGACCCGCACGAGTACCAGCGCGTCACCGATGGCCTCACCTCCGTCGCCGACTGGGGGCCGGCCTTCCTGCGCACCGGACAGAGTTACCTCCAGCGCGCGGAGGACGCGGGATCGTCCCGCTCAGCGGGGGAGTACCTGCTGATGGCGGCCCGGTGGTTCCACCTGGCCACCCTGGCGCCGTACGCGGAAGCGCATCGTGCTGCCGTCGAGGCGGATCACGCCTTGAGTAGAGCTCTCACCGTGTTGGAGCCTGGTGCGCGGCGGGTGAGTGGTGAGGGATTCACCGGCTGGCTGCGTGGCCCCTCCAACGCGCCGGGGACCGTGGTTGTCGTCCCCGGCCTGGACTCGGCCAAGGAGGAGTTCCTCGATCTGGTGTCCGCGCTGCTGGCCAGAGGGCTGGCGGTGTTCGCGATGGACGGCCCCGGACAGGGCGTGCTCGCGGCCACCACGACCTTCGTGCCGGACTACGAGCGGGTCGTGGGCCGGGTCATCGACGCCCTCGGCGTCGCGCGCATCGGGCTTGTCGGCCTGAGCCTGGGCGGCTATTTCGCGGCCCGGACCGCGGCGCTTGAGCCGCGTGTGGCAGCCGTCGCCACCGTCAGCGGTCCCTTCCGCCTCGACTGGGAGGAACTGCCCCCGCCGGTACGGGACATCATGGCCCATCGCGCCGGAGGAGCCGACGCCGCCCACGAGTTCGTACGTCACGTGGACCTCGCCGCCCTGGCCCCCCGCATCGCGGCTCCGCTGCTGGTCGTGGACGGCGACCAGGACGTCATCCCCGGCGTGACGAACGGCGAGCCCCTGGCCCGTCTGGCGCCGCACGGCACCTGCCTGTCCGTCCCGCACGGCGACCACCTCCTTGGTAACGCGCGGCCCGACTGGCTGCCCCACCTCAGCGACCACCTCACGCACACCCTGACGGGAACATCAGCATGAACCGCTTCTTCGGCAAGACCATCCTCATCACCGGCGGCACCAGCGGCATGGGTCTGGCGACCGCACACCGCCTTGTCGCCGAAGGCGCCCACGTCATCGTCACCGGCCGCACCCGCGCACGGGTGGACTCCGCAGTCAAGGAGCTCGGCTCCAACGCCTCGGGGATCGTGGCCGACGCCGCCGACCTCGGCGCGGTGGAAGCGCTGATGGAGACCGTCCGGGACCGTCACGGCCAGTTGGACGGCCTCTTCGCGAACGCGGGCACCGGCACATTCCTGCCGTTCGAGAACATCACCGAGCCGGACTTCGACCACGGTATCGACGTCAACTTCAAGGGCGTGTTCTTCACCGTCCAAAGGCACTGCCGCTACTGGCGGACGGAGGCTCGATCGTCATCAACGCCTCCTGGACCCTCCACCGGGGCAACAGCGTCCTGACCCTCTACTCGGCGGCCAAGGCCGCCGTGCACAACCTGGCCCGAACCCTGGCTGCCTCACTCGCCCCGCGCGGCATCCGCGTCAACTCCGTCAGCCCCGGCTATATCGACACCCCGATGTATCCCGCCGACGCACTGAGCGAAGCGGAGGCAGCGGCGGTCACCGGCCAGATTGTCGCCGGCCGCTTCGGACGCCCGGAAGAGGTCGCTGCGGCTGTCGCGTTCCTCGCCTCGTCCGACGCGTCCTACATCAACGGCCAGGATCTCGTCATCGACGGCGGCCTGGTCGGTGCCGTACCCGCCTGATGATCGGCCGCGCACACTCGCAGCCAGCCAGCTTCTGCGGGGGCTGCTGCGCTGCCGACCGCCCTCCAGCCTTCGTCCTCGACCGTGGGAAAGGCAGCCGCAGAGTGTGGGAGACGATCTCCATCAGCACCTGCGTAGGACCAGGTCAGCGACTTTCGTCGGTGCATTGAGGCCGATGAGAGGATCTCGCGGGACCAGCGCGAGACCAGATCCTCCAATGCGTCCGCAGGCGTTGCGCCGGGCAAGCGGCTTGAGCAGCTCGATGAGCTCCAGGCCGTTGCGCAGACCGGCGACGGCGGCGGTGGTCGCGGCAGTCACGAGGTCGGCGAGCTGCAGGTGCGGGACGTGATCGGACGGGGCGGTCACGATGGGCATCACCACACGGTCCGGCTTCACGTAGGTGGTACCGACCGTGGTGAGGTCCAGCGCCTCCGTCAGCCACTTCGTCTGGTCTTTCCTGCCACCGCCAGGTTCGTCGGCGATGACGACCCCACGCTCGTTCGTGGTCTGCAGCTCCCTCTCGATGCGCTCGTACAGGTAGCCCAGGATCGCGTTGGCCGCGTACTCCTTGTCCCAGTCCGCACAGCCACGGTCCCAGATCACCACGGCCGTACGGACGCCGCACTGCCCGGCGATCTCCAGCATCCGGCGGCGCGCGCCCTTCACCACTTCGCCGCCGGCGTTGTCCAGCCAGCTCCCCTTGGACGGCTTCCACTTAAACTCCTCGCCGCCTGGCATTCCGACCTCGGTCCGGAGCTGGTCGATTCGCGCGGCTGTACTGCGCCACCTGGTCCTCCGGGAACATGACTAGCGCCCACCGAGACGAGCTCGCCGAGGTGCTCCCGGCGAGGGCGCCGCTGCCCGCTGTCATCGATGAAGATCAGCCGCACTCGTTGTCTCCCGTCCTCGGCCCAGCCACATCAGCCTGCGCCGCCCCCTCAGCGCGCAATCGGCTCAGGAGCGTACGACGGGACCTGCCGGAAGACAGCGGCGGGAGTTCAGCGAGCTGTTTGCGGCCTCGATGAGCAACCGGACGAGTGGCGTGTGCCCGAGGGGCAGCCGTTCCTGATCAGGCCGGTCGGCATGTACGACGTCGAGTCGAACCGGTACTTTCTCGGTGTGATCGGCGTCGTCGCCGTGGAACACACAGGCCGCGCACGCCCGGGATCTGCCTTCAGGGGGGCGGGGCGGACGTTCCCCGGACGACGAGACGGGGGGTGATGACTTGTTCCCCGGCGGGGATCTCCGCACCCTCCAGGCGTGCGACGGCCCGGCCGACGGCGAGCCCGGCGAGGCGTGCGACGTCCTGTCCGACGGTGGTGAGGTCGATGTGGGCCAGGCGGGCCAGATGGCTGTCGTCGAACCCGACGACGGAGATGTCGCCGGGGACCGCGACGCCGGAGCGGAGGAAGAGGTCGAGTACGCCGGTCGCGCAGCGGTCGTTGAAGGCCAGTACGGCGGTGGGGCGCGGGCGGGTGGCCGACAGGGTTCGGGCGGCCTCGGCGCCTTCCTCCTCAGTGAGACCGCCGGGGAGAATGCGGATGAGTTCGCCCAGGCCGTGGCGGTTCATGGCGGTGCGGTAGCCGCGGCGCCGGTCGGCTGCGCCCGGTGCCCGGCCGCCGTCGATGTGGGCGATGTCGCGGTGGCCCAGAGCGACGAGGTGGTCCACCGCCTGGCCGGCTCCCTCGTCGTCGGCGGTCCGTACGACCTCCAGGCCCGGGACGGACGGCCGCAGCCGGCGGGCCACGGAGACGACCGGCAGTTGCCCGGCGAGTTCCGCCAGCCGCGCGGCGGGGGCCTGCGGGCCGAGCAGGATCAGCGCCTCGCAGCGGTCGTCGAGCAGCGTCTCGACGGCGCGCTGCTCGCCGCGCCCGGCGGCCACGGCACTCAGCGCGATCTGGTACCCGGCCGGTTCGGCCGCCGCGTAGATGCCCTCCACCAGGTCGGAGTGGAACGGATGCTGGAGGCCGAACTGCACCCCGAGCAGATGGGAGCGGTGGCTGCGGAGCAGCCGGGCCCGGGCGTCGGGTCGGTAACCGATCTCCCGCGCGGCCTGAAGGACGCGCTCGCGGGTGGCCTGGCCGGCCCCTTTCGCTCCACGCATCACGATGGAGACCAGCGCTGTGGACACCCCTGCCCGCGACGCCACGTCGGCGAGCGTCGGTCGCTTTCCGTTGGGGACCGCTGGGGTCGCCGGCAACCCGTCCTCCCTGGTCGGGGTCGTCTCCTGCAGAGTCGACTATAGAACGTTCTAGCTTTCACACGCCACCGGAGCCTTGACAGGGGAGGGCGACAGCTGTCGTACTGCTGCTCCACGGAGTTCTAGAACGTTCTAGTTCCTTGAACGTTCTAGCCCGAAGTCGCGGAGAGAGGTACGTGGCGATGTACACACTGGCGGCCTGCGCCGAGATGGTCTTCCTGGAACTGCCGATCGACGAGCGGGCACGGCGCATCCACGACGCCGGTTTCCAGGTCGAGATCTGGGACTGGACCCGGCACGACCTTGCCGCTCTGGCCCGGACCCCGGCCAACTTCTCCTCCATGACCGGCTACATCCGCGGCAGTCTGACCGACGAGGAGGGCGCGGCCGAACTCCTGAGCACCGCCGAGGAGTCACTCAAGGCGGCCGAGCAACTGGGCTGCCCTCGCCTGAACCTGCACGGCACCGGACTGGACGGCCAGGGCCTGCCGGTGGTGCCGGTGACCGGTGAGGTCACCGGTGAGATGTGGATCGCCGCCCACCGCACGCTCACCCGCCTCGCCGAGCTGGGCGAGAGCGCCGGGGTCGTCTTCACCCTGGAGAACCTCAACACCGCCGTCGACCACCCCGGGGTGCCGTTCGCGACGGCCGCCGACACCCTGGCCCTGGTCGCGGCCGTGGACCGGCCCGGGCTGCGGATGAATCTGGACCTCTACCACGCCCAGATCGGCGAGGGGAATCTGATCGAGCTGGTCCGCAGGGCCCATGCCCTGGGCCTGATCGGCGAGATCCAGGTGGCCGACGTCCCCGGCCGCCGCGAACCCGGAACCGGGGAGATCAACTACCCCGCCGTCGCCCGCGCCCTGGTGGGCCTCGGCTACGAGGGCACGGTGGCGATGGAGGCGTGGGCCTCCGGCGACAGCGAGCTCGCTCTGGAGCGCTTCCGCTCCGCCTTCACCGTCTGACTGTCTCCACTGCCTGTACCTACCCTGACGACGACGTACGGAGCACCCGCATGACCACCCAGCAGCCTCTCGCCGTCGGCCTCCTCGGCGCCGGACGGATGGGTTCGTTCCACGCCGAGACCCTCGCCCACCGCCTCCCGGGCGTCCGGCTCGTCGCCATCGCCGACCCCACCCCGGGCGCCGCGCGGAGCCTGGGCGACCGGCTCGGCTGCGCCACCGCCTACACGGACATCGGTGAACTGCTCGCCGACCCGCACATCGACGCGGTGGTGATCGCCACCCCGGCCCGTACCCACGCCGACCTGGTCGAGGCGGCCGCCAAGGCGGGCAAGGCGGTCTACTGCGAGAAGCCGATGGCGATCACCCTCGCCGAGGCCGACCGCGCCATCGCGGCCGCCGCGGATGCGGGCGTGCCCCTCCAGGTGGGCTTCAACCGCCGCTACGACGCGGGCTTCAGGGCCGCCCACGAGAAGATCGCCGCCGGCGCCATCGGCACACCGCAACTGTTGCGCTCGCTCACCCGCGACCCCGCTCTGGCCGACCCGGCCCGCATACCGCCGTGGACGATCTTCCTGGAGACCCTCATCCATGACTTCGACGTCCTGCGCCACCTCAATCCCGGTGCCGAACCCGTCGAGGTCTTCGCCATGGCGGACGCCCTGATCCGCCCCGACTTCAAGGACCGCGGCCTGCTCGACACCGCCGTCGTCACCGTCCGCTTCGACAACGGCGCCCTCGCCACCGCCGAGGCCAGCTTCCAGGCCGTCTACGGCTACGACGTACGCGCCGAGGTCCTCGGCTCGGCCGGGATGCTCACCATGGGCGACGTCCGCCGCACCCACCTGACCGCATACGGCCCGGACGGCGTCGCCGCCGAGTGCGTCACCTACGACCAGCACCTCTTCCACGACGCCTATGTGGCCGAACTCGCCGACTTCACCGACAGCGTCCGCACCGAGCGCCCCCCCTCCGCCACCGGCGAGGACGCACGCGCTGCCCTGGCCATCGCCCTCGCCGCCGTCCAGTCCGTCACCACCGGCGGTCCCGTCCGCGTCGACAAGCTCCAAGACCTGTGAAGCACGGGTCTTCGGCCGCAGCGCGGACCCCGGCGCCGTGTGACAAGTACGGGTGACGGCCAGGCCAGTCCAACATGCGACACCCCCGCTGCTCGAGTGCGGCGGGGGTGTCGGTGACTAGTAGACGTCTGAAGAGGGATGAACCGACGGACAGGGCAACGACGGAGGCGATCAGTCCACCGACACCGACGGGTGCGGCGATCTGTGCGAGTGGCCAGCCGCCCTTCATGGTCCTGACTTGGCCATGGACAACGCACAATGGCAAACCCTCTCCATAACTTCGGCTCCGCGGCCCACCCAGCGGGCAAGTCAGGGCTTTCCACGGCCACGGTGAGCATCGGCTCGGGCAAGGACCAGGTCATGCGGCTATGCCTTCCACGCAGCCCGGAGAAACTCCGTCGTTGCTGACCGCCGGGCCGCTTACGCTGGGCGACGTGTCCGCACCGAAACATCACCACTACGTGCCTCAGAGCCACCTGGCACGATTCGGGCGAGCGACATGGTCAGGGTGAGGCGCCGGTGCCCGCCGAAGACGCACCTCGCCAACGTCAAGAACGTCGCTGCCGAGACCGGCTTCTACACGATCACGGACGACAACGGCATGCCCTCCACGGCCATCGAGCACGAGCTCAGCGGCCTGGAAGGGAGAGGTCTTGCCGCCCTGCGCCGAATAGACGAGACGGGAATGCCTCCGGACGTCGGCACCGACGACCGCGAGCTGCCGTGCCTCTACCTGGCCGTGCAGATGGCCAGGACACCGCGCAAGCGCACGGGTCCGCTCTTCGAGCGGAACGTCACCGCATACGCGAACGGCCGGGAGGTCGACCTGGCGCTGATGACCGAGTACCTCACGCGCAAGCATCTCGGTCACCCGCCACGGGAAGCCGAAGCCCAGGGTGCCTGGGACTACTACCACGGCATGCGGGCGATGAACGGGGGCAACGACCCCACCCACGACGAAGCGGTCGCCGTGACGCTCAGCTCGGTCCGGGTGCGCATCCCGCAGTACCGTGCCCGGCACTGGCGGCTCGAGACCTGCCGCAAGCCGATCTTCCTCACCTCCGACGCGCCCCTGGTGCTCTGGCGCCCGGAAACTCCGGAGGACGCCCACCAAGGGTTCGGCCTGGAGGGTGCTCACGAGATCAGGTTCCCGGTCAGCCCCACGGCTCAGCTCGTGCTCGTCCCCGGGCACGGCACATCCGCGGAAGAGGTCAGGCTCAGCCGAGTGAACAGCTGCAACCAGGACCTCGCGGACACCTGCGAGCAGGCCGTCATCGGGCACCCGGACCGGCCCGCCGCGCTCGACAGAGTCCAGCTGAGCAAGCGCGGGCCCACACTGCGCTTCAACTCGGGCCCCGGCTTGCAGGAGAACCCGGACGGCACGCTAGAGCCCATGGGCGACATCTTGCACATGTACACGACCCGCCGGTGAGACCACACAGCTGTGGGCCGGGCAGAAGTCCCGCCCGACCCACAGCTACGCCTGTGCGCTACGACCAGCGCATCCCGATCGCGGACAGCTGCTCCACCCGCTCCGGCGACAGCGTCGCGGCCCTGCTCCGCTGATTCCCGACCCATGCCCCAAGCCGGAGCTCCCGCTCCTCCTGGTCCTCGCCGCTGTCGCCGTCTCCGTCGCCGCCCCCGATGACGATCCGCTCGACATGCTGCCTGGGTACTCGAAGGTGCCCCTCGCGCTCGTAGAACTGCTTGGCGGCGGTGTAGTTGAGGGCCCATTTGCTGGCTTGTGTACGGCGCGGTTTGGGTTTCTCGTGCTCGGTGGCGGGTGTGATTCCGAGGATGTGTTCGCACATCCACTGCTGCACGGTGGTGAGCTTGTCGAAGCCGAGCCGCTGCGCCCGGACCCATCGTCCGAGGTCTTCGCCCTGGTGCACGACCTTGCCGGGTTCGGTGGGCAGTTTGCCGGCTTCGAGGTGCTGTCGGGTGAGGTGGAAGGCGCGTTGCCATTCCACGGGCCAGGTGGGGCACCAGGACGGGTAGATGTCCTCCAGCTGCTCGCGCCGCTCCTGCGACATTGCGCCGGCTGACGATCCGACGGGCAGGCCTTTGGCTCGCCGTTGCTCGATCTCGGCGGCCTTCCGGGCGGCGGCCCGCGCGTTCTTGAGAAAGATCCCCACTTTCGCCCCCTGGAACGTGGCGTCCAGCGGGGCCAGGAGGTGTCCGTGTTCGGCGGCCCACCCGCGTGCCGCGGCGAGGCCTTCTTCCCAGGCGACGTCGTAGTGCGACCAGATCATGCCGAGCTTCTCCAGCTGCTCGATGCGGTCCTCGTCCAGCGCCCCGCGGGCGTAGAAGCGGCGAGCGTCGGCGATCCATTGCCCCAGTGGGAAATTGGCCAGCGACGCCGGCCACCCCTCATCCTGAGCCTCCTCACCCTCCGGCACGCGGTACGTGAAGGGGACCTTGAAGTCGCCGTGTTCGCGGGTGTAGATGACGGCGGCCTCCACGCCCCGGCGCCAGTGCTCGTGCTCGGGGTTGAGGACCCGTAGGTTGATGAACACCGCCAGCTGCGCGGGGTCGCGCGGCGTGGAGAACTTCAGCAACTGGCGGGCGGGCGCCGACGGGCCGCCGGACCCGTTGCCCTCGCCCCGGCTCTCCTGGCCCCCGCTGCGGCTCTGTACGCCCCTGACACGGCTTGGCGCCTGCTGCTCGGCGAGCTGCTCCACCACCCGGGCATCGTGCGCCCTGAGCGCCTCCAGCAGCTTCGCCAACCCGCCGAACGCCCGGGAGGTGAGCATGTTGTCCGCCGTCTCGCCCTGCCCCAGCAGCACCGGCACCACGAGGGAGGCGACCTTGCCCTCACCGGGTTGCATGCGTAGCGCGCGGCCGACGGCTTGGACGAGGTCGGGCATGGAGCCGCGCACGTCGGCCCAGTAGACGGAGTCGCAGTTCTTGGTGTCGACTCCCTCTCCGAGGACCTTCACCGAGCTCAGGAAGCCCTTCTCCACGATCGTGCCGTCCGTGGCGATCCCGGACGCGAACTCCCCGAGAACCCGCCGCCGGTGGTTGGGCTTGTGGTCGCCGCACAGCCAGTCCGCCCAGATGGTGGCCGGGTACAGCTCCGGGTCCGCGTCGTGCAGCTGTGCGGCGATGTGGGGGAGGCCGGCCGCGAAAGCCTCGGCTTCCTTGACCACGTGATGGAAGGTGAGCGTGCGGCGGAAGCCTTCCTCCGAGGCCGCCTTGATCAGCGCCGTCTGGAGCGCGGCGAGCCGGGCCCCGCGCACCTGGTCCGACCGCCCCTCGGCACCGAGCAGCATGGCGGCCTGGAGCTGGGTGTCGGTGACGTCCACACACACCACCTGATACGGCGCACAGATCCCCCGGTCGATCGCGTCCGAGAGGGTCAGGGTGTAGCAGCGCGCCCCGAACGGCCCGTTGGGGTCGTCCTCCATGCTCGCCACCAGCTCGCCCGGCGCGCCCTGCTCGGAGTCCTCGTCCAGCTGCCACAGCCGGGGCGTGGCTGTCATGTACAGCCGACGCAGGGCCGGGATCCGGGTGTTGTCGTGAACCACCGCCCACGGCTTCCCGATCCGGCCGGAACAGCGGTGGGCTTCGTCCACGATGATCAGGTCCCAACCAGGAAGGCCGGCCTCGTGCGCGCGCTCCAGCGTGCCAAGCCCCAGGCTGGCGTACGTGGCGAACACGGTCACCTTGTCGAACGGCCGCACCCAAGAGACCAGCTCGTCCACGTCCGTGGTGTTGGGGAAGGACACCTGCTCCCCGCGCAGGGACGACACCCCGATCATCGTGCCCGTACGCCCGCCCGCGCGCCAGGAGGCCTCAGTCTGGGCGAGCAGATCCAACGAGGGCACGAGCACCAGGACCCGGCCCGCGCGGAGCTCCTCAGCGCTCCGGGTGGCCACGAGACTCTTGCCGGATCCGGTCGCCATGATCACCTGAGTCCGGAGACCACCCTCCGGCACAAGAGATCTTGCAGGCAATTCGAGGGCGCGTAGTACCGCGCCCACGGCTTCTCGCTGGTGGGGGCGGAGTTCCATTGCTGCCATTCCGATCTGCCTTCTCCAGTAGGCCGGTGGGTGTCATGACGCGACAGGAAACGGGAAACCTGCACGTAGACGGTGCACGATCGGCTACGGTGATGCCACCTCGACCGGGTTAACGGGACCGATCACGCGAGAGGAAAAGTGATCCCCAAATCTCACAGCCCCTCAGGGGCGCCTCTGTCTGACTCCAGAGTCTATCTCACGCTTCAAAATGAAGCAGTAGCAGCCGAGTAAATCCCCCGAACGTGGCGCGATCCTCTTAGTCTGCCCGTATCGACACCAGAAAGCAGTCTGATGGGAGGTCACTCGATCGCGATTCCAACCCTCGCCCCAGCCCAGCACTTCCACGCCTGAATGACTCCCCGTCACCTCCTTCCTTCTCCCTCGATTCGGTCCGCACCCGGCCTCCCCACCGCCTGCTGCTGCCGCTTTTCCGCGCGGAGCGCGGGGGTTCGGGGCTGGAGCGCAGCGGAAGCCCTGCGCCGGGCGTGAGCCCGGCCGGCCGCAACGCGGCCAAGGCCTGCGAAGCGCAGCGAAGCAGGCCCAACTAGCGGGCGCAGCCCGCGAGTTGATGCCGAGTCACGCAGTGACTCGGCATGCGCTCCCGCGGGCGGAGCGCAACCACCGCGCGGAGCGCGGTGGTTCGCTTGCTTCGGGGCGCAGCCCCGAGGTTACTCCGCGGGCTGGTTGTTGTTGCGGCGCTGGCGCTACTCGTCTGCCGCGATCGTAAAAGCATTCGCGGATTCGTTTTATTATTCAGCTACTCGTCATCGAAATTCTGCTCGCTTACTTCTTCCTGTACTCGGACATTGGGTTAGGTGTCGTCAAATGGTTCGCAGCGGTATTCGGCAAATTACTCGGATTTGCAGGTCAAGGGACGGACTTCGTGTTCGGTGGCATGGTTAACGGTGAGAAGAACCTGATTTCGGCCTTCTTCTTTAAAGTTACTCTGCCCTATCGTCTTCATTCCAGCGCTGATCGGTATCCTGCAACACGATGAGAGTGCTGCCCATCATCATCCGCGCGATTGGTACGGTCGTGTCCAAAGTGAACGGCATGGGTAAACTGCGGAATCTTTTAACGCCAGTCAGTTCGCGTGATTCTCAGCCGAGTCCGAAAACTTCATTGCCTACAAAGACATTCTGGGCAAGATGTCTGGAAAACGCATGTACACCATGTCCGCGACCGCCATGTCGACTGTTTCGATGTCTATCGTCGGCGCGTACACTGTCCATGCTGGATGCCAAATTCGTGGTTGCTGCGTTGATTCTGAACATGTTCAGTGCCTTCATCGTGCTGCATACGCTGATTAACCCCTACAAAGTCGGTGAAGAGCCGGAGATTGCAGTTTGGGTACTCTGCATGAAAATCAGAGCTTCTTTGAAATGCTGGGCGAATACATTCTGGCAGGCTTCAAAGTGGCCGTTATCGTTGCCCGCGATGCTGATCGGCTTCGATTGCACTGATTGCCGCGGTGCAACGCAGTTTTTCAGCACGCCATTTTTGGCATCAGCTTGAGGAGAGTCCTCGGCTACGCGTTCTATCCGTTCGCATGGATCATGGGTATTCCGTCTCACGAAGCCCTTCAGGTTGGTAGCATCATGGCAACCAAACTGGTTTCTAACGAATTTGTGGCGATCCCGGAACTGCAAAAAGTGGCATGGCGAACTGTCTCCACGCAGCGTGGGTATCACCGACCGTGTTCACTGGTTGGTCCTTCGCCAACTTCTCGTCCATCGGTATTATTGCCGACGCGTTAAAAGGCCCTGAACGAACAACAGGGCAGCGCGGGCACCACGTATTCCGGCCTGAAGAAAGCTGGTACCGCCTGGTTCTACCGCTGGCGAGCATCACGCCGCCGCTATCGCCGGGTGCGGACGCCGCAATCACTTCATCACGTTACTGACGCTTTCATCTCTCTATCCACGGCGGCACCAGCGCGCGCGGGTTCTTACCTGCAAACCCTGACCTCATGTCCACCGATTCCTGTCATTTTGTCCGGCATCCCTTGTTCAAACTGGTAAAATACGGCATTGGTCTACCAACGGTGCTGGTGTAAGGCAGCCAAACGCACATGCTGCCTGAAGTATGCGGCTACGCCGTGGCTTCCCGCGCAAGCACTGGAGGAGAGTAATCCATCACTATGGATGCCAAACGTATCCGAGGCCTGCTGTGGTACTTGCCGCCGTTGTCGCTATTGCCGTACTGATCTGGCGCCATTTTGCCCAGACGCCACCTGCCACCTCCGGTGCGGGTGAGCAGCACGCCGCCCGTACGTCACATTCCGAGAAGCAACAGCGGTGGCGGTGGACGCCGTGCTGCCATGCGCACGCTGGCTTTGTGCAGGCTGCGCTGACGCAATCCGCTTCCGTGCCCCTGATATCTGTCCGGTTTAGGCACCGTGACGGCGGCCAATACCGTGACGGCACCGCGCCGGCGGGTGAACGGTCGGGTGATGGCGTTGCATTTTCGGGAAGGGCAACAGGTTAAGGCTGGCGACTTATTGGCGAAATCGGCCTCGTCTATTTTCAGGTTGAGCTGACGCAGAGCACTGGGGACAGTTGGCAAAAGATCAGGCCGCACTGGCTAACGCCCGACAGGATTTAGCGCGCTATCAGCAGTTGGTGAAAACCAACCTGATCTCCCGTCAGGAGCTGGATGCGCAGACCGCCGCCGTTCGTCGGGCGGAAGGGACCGCTAAAAGCCGATGAAGGTGCCGTAGCCGGCGCACAGCTTCAGTTGGATTACGGCAAAATCACCGCCCCGATTGGTGGTCGAATCGGGTTAAAGCGGCAGGTCGATGTGGGGAATTACATCACCGGCAGCGACACCAACGGCATTGTCGTGATTACGCAAACGTACCCTATCGATGTCGTCTTTACCGTGCCGGAAGCGGGAAATCGCCACAATCCTGAGCGCGCAGAAATCCGGGTCAGCCGCCCGTGGTAGAGCGGCATGGGATCGCGCCAATCAGAAGATACTTTCGCAGGGCATCCTGCTGAGCATGGATAACCAGATCGGCTTCTACCACGAGCACGATCAAGCTCAAGGCGCGTTTTGACAATCTGGATGATGCCCTGTTCCCGAACCAGTTCGTGAATATCCGTATGAAGGTCGACACGCTGAAAAACGCCGTCGTTGCGCCGTCTGCCACGCCGTACAGATGGGCAATGAAGGCCGCTTCGTCTGGATTCTGAATGATAAAAATGAAGTGAGTAAGCGTCAGGTGACCACCAGTATTCAGTACGGCCAGTTGGTTGTAGTGACTGCCGGGCTGGACGCTCAATGTTCAGGTCGTGACTGACGGCCTCCGTAGCCGCCTGACCGAAAGGGGCGAAAGTGGAAGTCGATGCCCTCCAGCGCTGACGGAGAAAACGCCTGCCATCACTGGGAGAGAAATCACAGATGCGGGATACCGTTCCGGCCAGCGGCGGTGGTGAAATCACGCCCTGTTTATTCTGCGATCCGGTCGCCACGACGCTGCTGATGATCGCTACTTTGCTGGCCGGTATTATCGGCTATCAGGGCGCTGCCAGTTTCCGCCCTGCCCGAAGTCGATTACCCGACGATTCAGGTTATTACCCTGTATCCCGGTGCCAGCCCCGACGTGGTAACGTCGGCGATTACCGCGCCGCTGGAGCGGCAGTTCGGCCAGATGTCCGGGCTGGAAACAGGTGTCGACGCAGAGCGCGGGCGGCGCATCCGTTATCACGCTTCAATTCCAGCTAGAGCTGTCGCTGGACGTCGCCGAACAGGATGTGCAGGCCGCCATCAATGCGGACCAGCTGGCCTGCTGCCTAACGATCTGCCCTACCCACCAACCTACAGCAAAGTGAATCCGGCAGATCCGCCGATTATGACGCTGGCCGTCACACCTCCAGCGCCATGTCGGTAGCCACAAGTTCAGGACATGGTAGACAACCGCATCGCACCAGAAAATTTCGCAGGTAGCGGGCGTCGGACTGGTGTCGTTAGCCGGTGGGCAGCGTCCTGCCGTGCGGGTAAGGCTGAACGCGCCAGCACTGGCGGCGTACGGCTTGACCAGCGAAACGATCCGCACCGCGATTACTGCCGCCAACGTGAATTCCGCCAAGGGGAGTCTGGACGGTTGAAACGCGCTCGGTCACGCTCTCCGCCAGCTTGATCAGATGAAGTCCGTTGATGATTACCGCAAGCTGATTGTCGCGTGGAAGAATGGCGCACCAGTGCGGCTTCAGGATGTCGCGACGATTGAGCAGGCTGCCGATGAATATTCATCGGTCGCGCTTGGGCGAATCGGCAGCAGGCGATCATTATCAACGTTCGAAAGCGCGCGGCCGGGTGCCAACGTCATCACAACGACAGACATGACATTATTAAGATGCTGCCCGCGTTGAAAGCCAGCCTGCCGAATTCCGTCGAAGGTCACCACGCTGACTGACCGTACCACCAGCATTCGCGCCTCGGTGAAGAGACGTCCAGTTCGAGCTGCTGTTAGCTATCGCGCTGGTCGTGATGGTTATTTACCTGTTCTTGCGTAACGCCGTCGCCACGCTGATCCCCAGTATCGCCGTGCCGCTGTCGCTGATTGGCACCTTTGCCGCGATGTATTTCCCCTCCCGGTTTCTCCATCAACAACCTGACGCTCCTTGGCGCTGACCATCGCCACCGGTTTTGTGGTGGATGATGCCATCGTGGTGATTGAGCACATCGCCCGCTATATCGAAAAAAGGGGAAAAGCCGCTTAACGCGGCGCTGAAAGTGAAACGCGGGTGAAATCGGCTTCACCATTATCTCTCTGACCTTCTCGCTCATCGCCGTGCTGATCCCGCTGCTGTTTATGGGCGATATCGTTGCAGGACGCCTCTTCCGCGAATTTGCCGTCACGCTGGCGGTGTCTATCCTGATTTCCGCCCGATCGTGTCGCTCACGCTAACGCCCATGATGTGCGCGCGAATGCTGAGCCATCAGTCGCTGCGTAAACAGAATCGTTTTACCCGCGCCAGCGAAGCGTTTCTTCACTCGCCTGATTGATGCCTACGGCGTCTGGCTGCGCAAAGTGCTGAACCGTCCCGTGGCTGACGCTCGGCGTCGCGCTCGGTACGCTGCTGCTAACGGTTCTGCTCTATATCTGGATCCCGAAAGGCTTCTTCCCGATACAGGATAACGGCATCATTCAGGGCACAGTACGGGCACCTGCCGCAGACGGTCTCGTTCAGTAATATGGCCGACCGTTTTCCAGCAGCGCGTCGCCTCCATCATCATGAAAGATCCGGCGGTGGAGAGCGTGTCACTCGATTATCGGCGTTGACGGCACGAATGCCGCGCTAAACAGCGGTCGACTGCAAATCAACCTGAAACCACTTGGTGAACGCAGCAGGAACGTATTCCAGAGATCATCAGTCGTTTCGCAACGGCGAAGCGGCGCAGGTCCCGGCATCCAGCTGTATCTGCAACCGGTGCAGGATCTCACCATCGACACCCAAATCAGCCGCACGCGAGTACCCGGTTTACGTTGCGGGGCGATGTCGCTGGACGAGCTGAGCCAGTGGGTGCCCGAGCTGATGACCGAGCTGCAAAAGCTGCCGCAGTTAGAGGATGTCAGCAGCGATTGGCAAAGACGGCGCGGCGGTTAAACGCTTATGTCAACGTGAACCGCGACAGCGCCAATAGCCGTCTGGGCATCACGATGTCACGGGTCGACAGCGCGCTGTACAACGCCTTTGGTCAGCGTCTGGTTTCCACCATCTATACGCAGGCCAGCCAGTATCGCGTGGTGCTGGAGCACGATACGACGAACAACACCGGTCTGGACGCGCTGAACGACGTGCGCACCTCATCCACAGCAGCGACGGCGGAATGGCAGTTCCGCTCAGCCCGGCATTGCCACCGTTGAAGAGCGTCAGGAAGTGCTGGCGATCAACCATATCGACCAGTTCCCATCGACGACGATCTCCTTCAACGTCGCGAAAGGCTATGCGCTAGGCGAAGCGGTTGATGCCATCCGCACTGCAAGCCGAGCAACCGATGCTGAATCTGCCGGCGGATATCACCACCCGCTTTCAGGGCAGTACGCTGGCGTTCCAGTCGGCGCTGAGCAGCACCGTCTGGTTGATCGTGGCGGCAGTTGTCGCGATGTACATTGTGCTCGGCGTGCTGTACGAAAGCTTTATTCATCCGATCACCATCTTGTCTACGCTGCCCACGGCGAGGTCGGCGCGCTGCTGGCGCGCTAATGATGGCGGGGAATGAGCTGGATGTGATCGCCATTATTGGGATCATATTGCTCATCGGGATCGTGAAGAAAAACGCCATCATGATGATCGACTTCGCTTGCTGGCGGCGGGCAGGAGCAGGGCATGAAACCGTGTGACGCGATTTATCAGGCCTGTCTGCTGCGTTTCCGGCCGATTCTGATGACCGCGATGGCGGCGCTGCTGAGTGCGCTGCCGCTGATGCTGAGCACCGGCGTCGGCGCGGAGCTGCGCCAGCCGCTGGGGGTCTGTATGGTCGGCGGCCTGATCATGAGCCAAATCCTGACGCTGTTTACGACACCGGTGATCTACCTGCTGTTTGACCGTCTGGCGACGCGTTTCCGCCGTGCGCCGCCGTCAGGAGGAAGAAACCGAGTGAAGTTCTTCGCCCTGTTCATCCACCGCCCCGTCGCCACCCTGCTGCTGACGCTGGCCATCGCGCTCTGTGGCAGTGCTGGGTTTCCGCCTGTTGCCAGTGTCACCGCTGCCGCAGGTGGATTTCCAGTGATCTCGGTCAGCGCCTCGCTGCCCGGTGCCTCGCCGAAACGATGGCTTCTGCCGTCGCCACGCCGCTGGAACGCGCACTCCGGCAGGATCGCAGGCGTTGGCGAAATGACCCCTCCACCAGCTCGCTCGGCAGCACGCGCGTCGGTCTGGTGTTTAACCTCGATCGCGATATCAACGGTGCCGCGCGTGATGTGCAGGCGGCCACTAACGCGGCACGAAACCTGTTACCGTCCGGTATGTCGGCGCGCCCGACCTACCGCAAAGTCAATCCGTCCGACGCCCCCGTCATGATTCTGACGCTGACCTCGGATACCTACAGTCAGGGGCAGCTATACGACTTGCCTCGACCCAGCTGTCACAGAAAATCTCTCAAATGGAAGGCGTCGGCGATGTCATCCATCGGCGGGAGTTCGCTCCCTGCCGTACGCGCGTCGCGCTGAATCCGGTGGCGCTGTTTAATCAGGGGGCATTTCTCTTGATGAGGTACGGCAGGCTATTGCGCGAGGCAAACGTGCGTCCAGCCGCTGGGGAATGTGGAAAACAGCCAGAAAAGCTGGCAGATACAAACCAACGATGAGCTCAAAACCGCCGATGCCTACGCGCCGCTGATTATCCGCTGCAACAACGGCGCTGCCGTCCGCCTGAGCGGCGTCGCCACCGTGGAAGATTCGGTGCAGAATTCCCGTAACGCGGGGATGGCGAACTCGAAGCCTGCGATTCTGGTGATGATTCGCCGCGCGCCGGATGCCAACATTATTACCACGGTAGACAATATCCGCGCCGCGATGCCGGAACTGCGTGCCAGCCTGCCTGCTGAAATACAGCTGGATGTCGCGCAGGATCGTTCGCCCACCATTCGCGCCTCGGTGCAGCGGAAGTCGAGCAGTCGCTGATTATCGCCGTCGCGCTGGTTATTCTGGTCGTCTTCCTGTTCCTGCGTTCCGGCCGAGCCACCGCTATTCCGGCACTGGCCGTACCGGTATCGCTGATCGGCACCTTTGCAGCGATGTACCTGCGCGGCTGTAGCCTGAATAACCTGTCGTTGATGGCGCTTGCCATTGCCACTGGCTTCGTGGTGGATGACGCCATCGACGGTGCTGGAGAGATATTTCCCGCCACATCGAAGCGGGCGTGAAGCCGCTACGGGCGTCGCTTCAGGGCGTGCGCGAAGTGGGTTTCACCGTCTTATCCATGAGCCTGTCGCTGGTTGCGGTGTTCATCCCGCTGCTACTGATGGACGGCTTGCCGGGGCGGCTGTTCCAGTGAATTCGCCGTCACGCTGCCAGCAAGCGATCGCCAGATTTCACCTACTGATCTCGCTCACTGCTCACGCCGATGCTGTGCGCACGACTGCTGCGTGCCGTGCCCAAACGCAGCCAGCCGCGCACCGCGTGGTTTTAATCGTGTATTGCCTGGCGGTGCAACAAGGCTATGGACGCTCGCTGAAGTGGGTGCTCAACCATGCACACGCTGGGTGTTGCTGCTCACTGCTGGGCACCATCGCGCTCAACGTCTGGCTGTATATCAGCATTCCGAAGACCTTCTTCCCGGAACAGGATGCAGGTGGCTGATGGGCTTCATTCAGGCTACGACCAGAGCATTTCTTTTCAGGCAATGACGGTCAAGCTCCAGAACTTCGCGACCGTTGTCAGCGGCGGCCCGGCGGTGGATAGCGTGAACCAGGGGTTTTACCGGCGGATCGCGTACCAACCAGCGGGTCGATGTTTATCTCGCTGAAGAAAACCCGTTGTCCGAGCGCGAGTGTGTCGGCGCAGCAGGTGATCAGCCGCCTGCGCGTCAAGCTGGCAAAAGAACCCGGTGACCAACCTGTTTTTAATGCCGGTGCAGGATATCCGTATCGGCGGGCAGGGAAGCGAGCGCCGGATGCCGGTACACGCTGCTGTCTGACGATCTGAGCGAGCTGCGTCTGCTGGGAACCCAAGATTCGTGCTGCTTTCCAGCAAACTGCCCGAAGCTAGCCGACGTGAACTCCGATCAGCGGAGGATAAAGGCGCGGAAATGGCGCTCACCTACGATCGCGATGCGATGGCGCAGCTCGGCATCAGCGTCACTCTGCCGCCAACGCGCTGCTCAGCAGCGCCTTCGGACAGCGTCAGATTTCGACCATTTGCCAGCCGCTAAACCAATATGGAGGTCAGGTGATGGAAGTGGACGACGCCTACACGCAGGACGTCAGTTCACTGGACAAGATGTTCGTGATCAATAACGAAGGTAAGCCCATTCCGCTCTCTTACTTCGCCAGTTGGAAGCCGATCGACGCCCCGCTGTTCGGTGAATCATCAGGGGCTGTCGGCCGCCTCGACGATCTCTTTTAACCTGCGCAGAGGGCACCGATCTTTCCAGCGCGACGGCAGCGACAGAAAGAGCCATGCGTCGCTCGGGCGTGCGCCGTCAGCGGTACGCGGTCAGTTCGCCGGTACGGCACGGGCGTTCCGGCAGTCGCAGTCTTCCCAACTGTTACTGATTCCTGGCAGCGATTATCACCGCGTATATCGTGCTGGGCGTGCTGTATGCGAGCTATGTGCACCCGCTGACGATTCTGTCTACCCTGCCCTCGGCGGGCGTTGGGCGCGCTGCTGGCACTGGAGTGGTTCGGCGCACCGTTTGGTCTGGTCGCGCTGATTGGCATCATGCTGCTGATTGGGATCGTGAAGAAGAACGCGATCATGATGAAGTGGATTTCGCGCTGGTAGCACGGCGCAGCGGCGGGTTGAGTGCGCAGGACGCGATTTACAGGCCTGCCTGCTGCGTTTCCGCCCGATTATGATGACCACGCTGGCTGCGCTGTTTTGGCGCGCTGCCGCTGGTGCTGACCAGCGGCGACGGTGCGGGAGTTGAGACAGCCGCTCGGCATCACACACGATTCTCCGGCGGGCTGGTGATGGGCCAAATCCTCACGCTGTATACCACCCCGGTGGTGTATCTGTTTTTCGACAAGCTGAGGAATATTCGGCGCAAAGCCCCGGAGAAAGGATTTGTCACTGTCGGCGACTGAACATGAGTAACGGTAAAGATCTAATAACATGCTATTTCTAGGGGAGGTTTCGTTCGCCCAACGTTCGCTGTGTTTTCTAGTAGGCGCCCCGAACGCGCCCGACCAAGGAGCAGCTCAGATTCCCGTCGCCCTTGGAACTATGGCTTACAGTGGCGCTAAATTGTACCGCTACGCGGTGCCTTCACCAGCTGCGTCTCTTTACGAGCACGCCAGTGACGCGCTCTCGGCGCGGCACTTGTCTTTCGTGGCGATCCATGCCACTCACCCGTGAGCCAGCTTCCGTCTCAGTACAATTTTTTGCAGCCGGGAAAAATGTTAAGCACACGAAGTGACAGAAAAGGAATATATAGCTCACGCAGCGTTACTCCCCACCTTGGCGTAAATGATGCTGAGGAGAAGATGATCTCTCGGATGAGCGGCGGGACGCCGCGAAAGCCGCCGCCGCGTCGGGAACGCGTCAGCGGCAGTCCGCAGACAAGAGAACATTGACGACGAAGGAATCGCGAAGCGGCATCATTTCACGCCAAACAGGCAACAGGTTCACAGGGCGGCGGCGGCTGAGCGCCCCTGTGTCGTGCGCATGCAAGAAAGCATGCAGAGAAAAACAAATGTTAAGCTGCCGCGAAACCCTCTCCCGAGATAATAATCAGTCCTGATGGCACACGAGACACCATGCGAAATATTGAGGACACCACCGACTATGCCCAAAAATGTATTCAACAGTTCAGAGAGGGTCAAGGAATATGACGCCAACCGGCTTCCGCATCCGCTGGCAGCTCTGGATTGACGCCTTTGGCTATCTACTATGCAGACGCTGGATCACCACCATCGTGGGAATACCGCGCTTTGCCTTCAATGGCCGCGAGTCTGAATGAAAGCCCGCTGCATATGCATTCGGTGATTGTTTCCGCATGTAGCCACGACCGTTGCGGTGATGCTGCCTGCCAGCGGGTGGCTGGCGGATCGTATCGGCGTGAAGAACATCTTTTTCACTGCGATTCTGCTGTTTACGCTCGGGTCGCTGCTGTGCGCCCGTTCAGAAACGCTGAATGAACTACTGATTTCACGCGTCATTCAGGGTATTGGCGGCGCGATGATGAATGCCGGTTGGCAGGCTAACGGTGATGAAAATCGTCCCGCGCGATCAGTATATGGCGGCGATGACATTCGTGACGTTGCCCGGCCAGGATTGGCCTGGTACACGGGGCACAGCCCTCGGCGGCTTTCTCTGGTGGAACACGCCAGCTGGCACTGGACCTTCCTCATCAACCTGCCCGCTGGCCCATATCGGCGCGCTGGCCGCTCATGGTTCCTGATGCCCAATTACACCATGCGAACGCAGCGCTTTGACATCGTAGCGGCTTCCTCTGGCTTGCCGTCGGTATGGCTGCGCCGACATTGGCGCTGGACGGTAACCGCGGCCTGGGCATTCCGCCGATTGCCATTTTTTGGCGTTAACAGCTGTCGGGCTGATCGCGCTATTAAGCTATTGTGCTGCACGCTCGTCACAACAAACGGGCGCTGTTCGATCTCGCATCTCATTCGATACCGCCGACCTTCTCCATCGGCCTGAGCGGTGCTGGCTGTGGCGCGTATCGGCAGCGGTATGTTTACCGTTTATGACGCCACTGTTTTTACAGTTGGGAATGGGATTCTCTCCGTCCCACGCCGGGCTGATGATGGTGCCAACGGAAGCTAGGCAGCATGGGAATGAAGCGAGATCGTGGTGCAGGTCGTTAGCCGACCCTGGCTACCGCCGCGTTGCAGATTGTCTCCACGCTGCTGCTGGCGCTGGTCACGGCGCTATGTTGCTCTGGTCGCGCTGATGAAATGGATCTGGATGATCCCGAGTTGTGCTGCATTCTTCCTCGGTACGGGTAAACGCCGTTCGCTTCTCCACCGTGAACACGCGGACACCGAAGGATCTGCCGGATACGCTCGCCAGCGGCGGCAATAGCCTGCTGTCGATGACGATGCAGCTGTCCACCAGCCTCGGCGTCATCGCAGGCATTCTACTGAGCATGTTTTCCCAGCCGCACATAGCAGCGAGCAACGGAGAAACTCACATGGTGTTTATTTACACCTATCTCAGCATGATCGTCATCATCGCCCTGCCCGTGTTGATTTTTAACCGCGTCCCGACGGACGGCGTCAAGCAAATCCACGCTGCCGCGCAGCGTCGTGAAGGTTGTCATGAAATTTGGAATCACCGCCAAGCTGTTCTCGCGATCTTCGCCACCTGTATGCTGAGTGCTGATTACTATGCACTGGGGCGTGCGCGCCAGCTTCGAGCGCGGCTTTATCGACCCCATTAAGCGCGGCAACCGAACAGCGGGTCGCAGCTGCGCGATGCGCTGGCGAACAATATCAGCTGCGGCGTGAGCTGGTCATTCCTGCGCAACAATGAGCGCTGGTGTTCAGATGCTGCGCACTCGCTGAATACAAGAACAACGACACGACAACAGCATGCAGGGGCTGCGGGTGCGCCTCTGGGTGCTGGATACTGCAATCAACGCAAACATTGGGTTCTCCGGCACCGATCCAGTGAAGACCGCACCAACAGCCGATTCAATTGCACAAAACCGGTTGGTCGGCTGGTTGTGCTCGCCTGTTGAACGCCTGACCCGCAACGCCGGCATCAGTTCAAATCAGCAGCAGCAGCACGCAAGTTGGCTGATTGTCGCACTCTCGACGCTGCTCGCGATCATCGCCCTTACTGGCTGACCGCGCGCGGCCTGCTCGCCCTGTCAAGCGGCTGGTCAGCGGCATGCCTGGTTGGCCTCAGGCGTTCAGTACGCGGTGACGGCAAGTTCGCACGATGAACTGGGCAGGCTGGCGCAGGATTTTAATCAGCTCGCCATCACGCTGGAAAAAAACAGGCAGTCTCGCCGCGCGTTTGGCTGACGTCTCTCATGAACTGCACGCCGCTGGCGGTGCTGCGCGGCGAGCTGGAAGCCTTGCGGGACGGCGTGCGAAGCCCGACTCGCATTCTCTGCATTCGCTCCAGTCTGAGGTCAGCGCTCACCAAACTGGTGGACGACCTGCATCAACTAACCCTGTCCGATCGACAGGGCGCACATTTCCACCGCAAGGCGTCTGTGAACGTGGTGCAATTCTGCATATTACTATCGCCGCTACCATGAACGTTTCCAGAAAAGCAGATTACGCTCACCACCGATTTACCCGCGCAGGCGGGCGTGCTGGCGATCCCGACCGGCTAAGCCAGCTGTTTAACAATTTGCTGGAAAACAGCCTGCGCTACACTGATGAGCAGTTCAGTTGTGCATTACGGTTGTATTAACAACGCGCAGAAGCAGCTGGGCGATTATCTGGCAGGACAGCGCCCCCGGCGGCCGACAAGCAGCTCACGCTGATTTTCGAGCGTTTTACCGTGCGAAGGTTCGCGCAACCGCGCCATGGCGCGGCGCTGGGCTGGGGTTGGCTATCTGCAATAATATCGTTGAGGCACATGGCGGACGGCTGCATGCTGAACATTCGCCATTAGGGGGAGTGATTACTATTGAGCTTCCCTTGCGCCTGATTAAGATCGACTCGCTTACCGAAAATAAGCCAGAGCTATGACAACTGCGTTTCGCTATGGCATCACCGATTCTGATCATTCGAAGATGAGCCCAAATTGGGACAACTGCTGGTGGATTACCTTCAGGCAGCGGACTATGCCACGCACTGGCTGCCCAACGGCAATGAGGTCGTCAGTGGGTGCGGCGGCATTCCCCTTCCCTCATTTTACTAGATTTAATGCTGCCGGGCTGCGATGGCCTGACATCTGCACCATCCGCCAGTTTCCAACGTGCCCGATTATTATGGTCACCGCCCGCAGCGAGATCGATCGCCTGCTGGGGCTGGAAATTGAGTGCCGATGACTATATTTGTAAGCCCTTCAGCCCGCGCGAAGTGGTCGTGCGTGTCAGAACGCTGCTGCGCCGCTGCGTGGCGAATGACGAGCGAAGCCGTCGAGAAAACCGAAACGGCGCGCCATTGATTTGATAAAAGCGGCTTTCAGGCCAGCTATCTGGGGCAAATCTCGATCTCACGCCAGCTGAATTTCGCCTGCTCAAGACGCTTTCCACCGAGCCGGGCAAGGTATTTTCCCGCGAAGCGCTGCTGGATAAGCTCTACGACGATTACACCGCGTCGTGACCGACCGCACCATCGATAGCCACATCAAGGAAAATCTGCACGTCGCAAGCTGGAACAGCTGGACGAAGAGACTCATTTATCCGCACGGTATGCAACCGGCTATCGCTGAAGCGCGCCTGTAATGGTGTAACACCCGTTATGACGTTATGGAGACCATGTTGAACAGATAAGACCCTGATAACCGCTACCCCATGGCCGGTTTCCCCAAAGTGTGTTTCTCCAGAACATTTATTGCAACCGGTCTTGATGGCGACCACCTATTATGACGATCCCGATGGCGCGGAAAATTTCGAGCAAAAAATGTGCTCTACCACTATCCGTTTCTCGGCGATAAATTAATCATCGGTAAGTTTTGCGCCATCGCGCGTGGCGCAAAATTTATCATGAACAGGGAAGTAATCATCGGCTTTCCGGCCTGTCGGCACGCGTTTCAGATTTTTGGCAACGGCTGGGAAAAAGTGACACCCCAAGCCCGGCGATCTGCCTTACAAAGGCGACACGCTCATCGGCAATGATGTCTGGTTATTATGACGCGCTGATCATGCCCGGCATCCGCATTGGAAATGGCGCCATCGGTGCTTCACGCGCCGTGGTCACCGCCGATGTGCCCGCTTATACGGTCGTTGGCGGCAATCCGGCAAAATCCTGAAGCCACGTTTTGCGCCGGACGTCATCGAGACACTGGAAACGCTGTGTTGGTGGGACTGGCCGATAGAAAAAATCACGCGTCATCTGGACATCATCGCAGCTGGCGATATTGCCGCACTGCAAGCGAGCCGCTTCGTCCGGAATAACCGTCTTCCATTCCCGCACCCATTCATTACACACAAAGAAAAGAGGCTTTCCACGATAATGACTGCGCTATTTTCCGAAACCACCAAAATCGAAACTCCTCGCCTGCTGCTGCGCCTTGCTCTATCGTGATGATGCACCAGCGCTGTTCGTCTTTATGTCCGACCCGGTTGTGATGCGTTTCTGGAACCACCCGCGCAACAACGCCACATCGAGGCACCCGCGCCGATTGACGATGCTGGGCAGCGCATGTGCAGCAACACACTGGAAACTGGGTCTGGAAGTCAAAGAGAGCGGCGAGCTGATCGGCTGTGCTCGTGCGCGTTGAGATTGAGTCTAAACGCGCCGAAATCGGCTACTGTCTGGCGGCGAGTGCGCAAGGCAAAGGCTATATGGCGGAGGCGCTCTCTGCGCTGGGATTTACTTTGAAACGGCAGGTCTAAGCCGACTGGAAGCCGAAGTCGATCCCGGTAACGTAGCTCGGTAACCCACTCCGCTGGAACGACTGGTTACGCAGGAAGGGCTGTTAAAGCAGCGGTGGATTGTGACAACGAAGGTGTCGACTCTGCACGCTATGGCTGCTGGCGCTCAAACGATTAGCCAACGCTTTCCGGTCTGGTCAAAATAACAATGACAATGAAAGGGTTGCCGTCGTTTTCTGCTGCAAGGCTGTTACTCTTTTAAGCCTACAATAATAACGGGTATCACCCCGCACGACGTGCAGGACTTGGTCACCACCAACAGAACGGATAAGGGGAAAAACGATGTCAGGCTTAGTGAATGGCAAATGGGTTAACGGCGATGTCGCAGCGGAAGAGATCAAAAATGGGGCATTCCACCGCGAAGAAACTAATTTCGGCAAACCGACTGGTGCCAGAAGCCGGTCGTTACCAGCTTTTTGTCTCTATCTCTACCCGTGGGCATCGCGCACGCTGATTTTCCGCAAGCTGAAAGGGCTGGAGAACATTATTTCTCTCGTTGTAGCCAGCATCGCCGATGACGGCTGGGAATTTGCCACCCGCAGGATGCCCGGCGAGCATGTCGGTGAGATTCACTACCTGCCAGCTCTACACCGCCAGCGTGCCCGACTATACCGGAAAGGTATCGGTGCCTGTGCTGTGGGATCGGGTGGGGACGCATCGTGAATAACGAATCGGCGGACATTATCCGCATGCTGAACAGCAGATTTGCGATCCTGACCGGCAACCACCTCGATTTCTATCCATCGGAACTGCGCGGCGGATCGACCGTTGGAACGAAACCGTGTACCACAACGTCAACAACGGCGTGTATAAGACGGATTCGCCAAAACGCAGGAACATTACAACGACGCTGTCACCACGCTCTTCGCGCCGTTCTGGACGACTGGACGATCTGGGCGCAGCCATCGTTATATCATCGGCGACACGCTGACCGGGCCGACTGGCGTCTGTTTGTGACGCTGGTGCGTTTTGACGTGGCCTACACGACGCGCATTCAAATGTAATCTGAAACATTGCCGATTCACCGAACCTGTCGACTATAGCGTTTGTACCGGTGGCCGGGCGTCGCGAGCGGTCAATATCGACCATATCAATGAGGCTATTGGTGGTATGCCGCCGTGAACCCGACACAGATTATACCGGCTGGCCTGGTCGTTTATATCAATCACGACACTGAAACGTTCGGAAGATCCGTATCGCGACGCGTTAATCCCGCAGCATCGCTGCTCTGCCAATGGCAGGCCATTCTTTATTAGGTCAAAAAATTGATTTACATCAAACGATTGATTTATGTCAAACAAAGGCCCACGTTTCGTGTGTCGTCTACTACAATTTTCCCCTATTGGCGCTAAGTCCTCCGCTGCGCAAAGCTCCCGCCGTGGAGCAGCCGATATGATCAGATCGAGAGATACCATGTTTCCGGCAGACTGCTTTCTCCGGCCGGTACGCTGAAAAATATGCGCTACGCCTTTGCCTGGCGCGGACGCGATTTATGCCGGTCAACCTCGCCAAACCTGCGCGTGCGCAATAACAGGTGTATCCAGACAGACGCTGGCGCAAGCCATTGGCAAGCGCATGAGCTGGGCGAAATTCTACGTCGTCGTTAACATCGCGCCGCACAATGCCAAACTGAAAACCTTCCTGCGTGACCTGCAACCCGTGATCGAAATGGGGTACGGATGCGTTGATCATGTCCGATCCAGGCGCCAGTTATGCTGGTGCGCGAAAACTTCCCACAGATAGATATTCACCTTTCCGTTCAGGCCAACGCGGTCAACTGGGCGACGGTGAGATTCTGGCAGCAAATGGGGCTGACGCGTGTCATTCTGTCCCGCGAACTGTCGCCCTGGCAAAGAAATCCGCCAGAACGTCCCAGATCCGGACAGATCTTCGTTCACGGCGCTGTGCATAGCGTATTCCGGTCGCTGCCTGCTGTCCGGCTACATCAACAAGTGATCCGATCCATTTTACGCAGTACCATGTAGAGATAAAGTTCAGGAAGGTAAAGGGGACGAAGAGGTCAGGTATCGTTCATCAGCACGAACTATCGCGGTGAAAAACGTTGAGCCTGCGCTGGGCATCGGCGAACCGACCGACAAAGTCCTTATGCTGGAAAGAAAATCTGCGCCGGCAGTGTGACCGCATTTGAAGACGAGCACGGCACTTACATCATGAACTCCCGCGATCTGCGTGCCATTCAGCACGTTGAACGCCTGACGCAAATCTCTGGGTTCATTCGCTGAAGAAATCGAAGGCCGCACCAAGTCGTTCTATTATTGCGCCCGTACCGCACCTGGTTTATCGTCGCGCAAATGACGACGCTGTCGCAGGAAACCATTCGATTCAACGCTGCTAGAAACGCTGGAAGGTCTGGCACACCGTGGTTATACCGAGGGCTTCCTGCGTCGCCACGTGCATGAAGATTACCAGAACCACGACTACGGCTATTCCGTTTCCGATCGTCAGCGGGTTTGTCGGTGAATTCACCGGCGTGCACCGCGATGGGCTACAGCGGAAGTCAATGTGAAGAACAGAATTTTCCTGCGGCGACGGCGTGGAATGATGACGCCGACGGCAATATTCAATTCACCATCGACACCATGCGGAATACCGAGACGTGACCGATGTCGCTTTCCGGGTAACGGCCGCCATCGTCTATCTGCCTGTGCCGGACGATGTCTCGCTGGATTATGCTTCTTTCTGCTGCGCAATCTGCCGGGCACTACCACGCCAATCTAACATGCAGATATCATCCAGTAATATCGCCGGATGTCTCGTACATCCAGCTGCCCAGTAATCAGCCCTGCTCGCACGTTATGCACTATCACCGCACCTTCCCTGCGAACAGAAACGTAAACCAGCCAAAAGGTATCGTTATAACTCGGGTTTTTAACGAATATTAAAAATGAATCTGCAGCCAATTCGCTAGCCTTGTGGTTAATATTGCGTAACTGAAAACATAGAACGAAAAATAAGCGTAGTGATACTACTGGGAACCACCTCCTTAGCCAGCTCAATCTCCTTGAGCTGGCTTTTCTTCTCACGCCCCCCATTTCTACGCAAACATTCCCTGACTCTTCTGATTTCTACCTACCGATTTAGTGACTATTATTAATTCCCACTATCCTGCTTAGGAGAAATAGGCCATGGAAAAAAATCCAATCACACTGCTGATTTTGAATGGAAAAAGTGCGGGTAATGAAGAACTTCGCAGAAACCATTGAGCTGCTACGCAAAGGACAGCTCTTCGCGCTGTCCGCGTAGTATGGGAATACGTAGCGATGCTAAACGCTATGCGGAAGGGCAATTCAGCTCAACGCAGATAACATCGATCGCCGCCGGTGGCGACGGCACCGTCAATGAAGTCGCCGCCATAGCGGTGCAGCCGGAAACCCGGTGCGTCCGTGTCTGGGAATTGTACCGCTGGGCACCGCCAACGATTTTGCCACCAGCTGTCAGTTCAATGGAGATGCACAACGCGCTAACGCTGGCGATCAAGGCCGCGCCACCGCGATTGATATCGCCAAGGTGAACGACAACCATTACTTCATCAACTGGCGACGGGCGGATTTGCTACGCGCATCACCACCGAGACACCGGCCAAGATGAAGGCCGCGCTCGGAGCGCCTCGCACGTGCTGCACGCACTCTTTCGCATGGACATGCTGCAAGCCGAGCGCTGTGAGATTCGCGGGATGGATTTTCACTGGTCAGGGGATACGCTGGTTGTCGCGGTAGGAAATGGTCGTCAGGCAGGTGGTGGGCAGCAAAAGCTTTGCCCAGAGGCTGGTCAACGACGGGTTGCTGGAACTGAGCGTGCTGTCGGCAACCGAGCTGCTGCCGAATATGCGCGCAGAAGTGGTTCACTGGCAGCGAAAACCAGAACATGATTTCCGCTACCCTGCCGTGGCTGGAATCACCGCCCCAGACGATATGACGTTTAATCTGGACGGCGAGCCGCTCAGTGCCAAAACGCTTCCATATCAAAGAGGTGCTTCCCTGGCGATTCACTGTCGGCTGCCACCCCAGTGCTCGCTGCTGGAATAGCGGCGCGTTCAACTATTCCTGTTTCTACTACTCCCGTTTCAGGCGATTACTGTTTGCCAGATACAACGTAAACACCAGCAGCAGGATCGCCGCGGGCTACCTCAACGCTATCCGACGGGCTTTTGTGGTCGACAATCAGGCGAATGATGGCGTGATGCCGATATAGATAAAGTAACGCAGCGGGAAGTGATAGCCGGACTGGAAATACTTCACGATCAGCGCAATGAACTCAAAATACAGGAAATAGATCACAATGCCTTCTATCAGCTGATAGAATCTTTCTCGCTGGAGATCAGCAGCACTTTCGCCAGATGGAACGTTTCCTTGACTAAAAAAATCACCAGAATGATGCTGGCACCAGCAGGCCCGATGTGAGTATCGTCTGAAGCGCGCCAGCGGCCATCGCTTTTCTGAAACAGACCTGCCATATGTTATCCCCACACCCTATTTCACATTAACGCCAATAATTCACAGCAAAGTAACCGGACGACCCGCGTGCTGTCTATACCGAGCACGCTTAATTTAGTTTTGAAATTACTGACAAATACGCCACGCAAAGTACAAGTCAATTTGTATGGTGTTGACCCACCAGCGATGGAAGTGATGAACAGGGAGGTGATGCCGTGCCCGACTTCAAGCGTATCCGCCTGCTGTCCTGCTGTAAATAATCCTTCGCTTTGCGCCCGACCGTCTCGCCCCAGCTATCGTGACGTGGTCGCAGTGCCGCCAGCGCAGCAGACAGCGTGCAACCGGTGCCGTGCGTATGGCGCGTATTCACGCGTGGGAACTAAGACGCAGTGGCTCGGCCTGCCGGCTGAACAGCGATCTGGGCTTTCCAGCACTAAGATGGCCGCCTTTCATCAGCACCGCCTGACAGCCCATCGCCAGCGATTATTTCCCCCTGCTCACGCATTTCCCGCTCGTTGGCGGCAGGCGACGTATTCGCAACGGCGGCCTCCGGCAGATTGGGCATAATCAGGGACACCCGCGGCAGCGGCTCACGACGGATCAGTTCCACCGCCTCCGGCGCGGGCAATGAGATCACCGCTTTTTCGCCAGCATCACGGTGTCAGCAGCACCACGAAGGCACCGCGTAATGACGCAGGCGTTCGGCAACGGTTTCAACGATAACCAGTCCTGCCGCCAGCATCAATCTTAGCTGCTATCGATACGCACATCATCAACACAGATCCAGCGTACCGCGACAAAATCCAGTTCAATCCGGTAGATGGACTGCACGCCGCATGTGTTTTGCGCCACCAGCGCGGTAATGACGGTGCGTGGCCCCAGCGCGAAAGGCTTTTAAATCCGCCTGAATACCCGCACGCCGCTCGGATCGTTGCCCGCAATCGTCAACGCATTGATACGCTTCATGAGATCACTCAGGGTATAAAGTCTATCGAGGAAGTTGGGGTATCAAACTCCCCGTCCCCTGCGCCACCGAAGCCGCTGCTGCCTGCAACGCCGCTGACATAACGCTGCCGCTACATGCGATAACGATCCCCCTCCGAAACGAAACCCGCGACGACCGCCGACGGCGCAGCCCATCCCGACCACGCGCGTCATCATGCTATCGCCGCCTTTACCGCGATATCTCGCTCGCCGTCCGTGACATAATCCACCACGCCGGTCACCTGACCATGTCCCCACGCGCCAGTTCGCGCTCAGCAGAACGCCGCCAGCGAATCATCGGCGCTATCCACGCCACGCCCCTGTGCAGCAACCCCGCCAATGCGCGATTTCGGTGCATTGCCGCGAATCGCCGTCAGCCCGCCAGCATTCCCGGTAAATTCACTCCCGAAAGGTCGCCACCAACGCAGCCGGATCGAGCACCCACGGCGTACCGCCTGATGTGCGCTGTTTTTATACGCCGCATCGCCTCAGTTCGCGTGCGCTCCAGCGTCGACATTAATCAGCAGCGCATCGGCCACCGCGCTGAACTGCGCAGCTCTTCAGGGTCAGCCACCATTGCCGAGCGGCGCATTCGCGCCAGCCTTCTATTAGCAGTAAAGTTACCACATCATTGGTCGACGTTTTTCCAGCAGCAGAAACAGGAGCAAATTGAGTGGTGATGTTGCTGCAAGCGGCAGAAAAGTCGGCAGGTCGCGTGTTCATAAGTCTCCCAACGGCGCGTGGAAGAAGGCGGCAACCGGTGGGGCATACCGTGACTCCCTGCTGGCATTATCCAGATCGTTGATACGAATTATTTCTCAGCCTTCACAAAGAAAGGGCACCAGATCATTTCAAAATCAAATATTTGCGATGTGTTTCGTAATCTTCGATCAGGATAATGCCAGTGGGAGGTATTGCTAATGGACATCAATCACTTCGTGCAAAGTAATGATGACCCGCAGTCAGTGGGCTAAACGGTTCAGTTTTTCAAGCACCCCAAACCAGATATCACTACAGGACGCTCTAAATTAGGCGGTTATATTTTCCGCTGAAAATCATTCGATCAAATTTTCATTTTTTGCGCGTTATTGAGCATTTCTATATTCTCAGACAAGGTTAGCGTTTCTTAACCTGTGAAAATCTAATTCAACCTCAAAATCAAGCTTTGCACTCCGAGAATCTCAACTAAAGCCAGCGGTATTTTAATGAATTAATACACAGCAGATATCGCGTTAATGACAGGCATAAAAAACGGATTCATGATTATGAATCCGACTTGCAACTGTAATCCTACATGAGTTTGCAGACTAGCAACGTTTGTTAACCTCGCTTTCATTTCTACGGTTTTGATTGTACCGACTTGGATGGTCATGTAAATACCAATTAGTGCTCATAGAGCTGCGACAATCTGTAATACGATCTCATCCATTTTAATGCAGCTAATTCCCTTCACCAGATGACCAAGGTGGTGAGGGCGGCATAAATGTTGTGGCTGCCGCCTACGATCAAGGCTTATAATCAGGCTTATCTCGAACGGAACAAGTCTGAGTCGATTTGCATGTTTTACAAGTAACCAAGCGGGCACTGTACGCCATAAAAGCTAAAGCAGCATTGCTGAAGGCTATCGTGATGGTATGCGTGATTCCTACCACCACGCGGAGTTAATGTTGAATAGAGGGCTTCGTGCCTTCACTCTTTAAGGGATAGAAATGGATAAACAATTCTCAAGGTTTCGTAAGTTCAACGTTTACGGATTTGGAAGAGGAACGGAAACACGTTATACGAACGCTAATAGAAATGGATTACATCAGCAGGGGTGATTATTCCCAACAATCGATGAAGGTCAATGGAATTTAAAAAATGGTGACTGTGATTACTATCTGCACGTCTGACTGGTGGCCGTTATGGCTCTGTCGCAGAAGATGGTTTGGTTATATGAAGAATTTGATTATGCGGTCTCAAAAGTTTTACGATATTCATTGTTTTTGGTGCGCGAGAATCCGGAAAGTCTACTTAGCCCAAATCTGAAAAAGATTCTGAATCAGAGAAGGCTGCTGCATTCATCGAGAAGACATCAACCGTCGCCTCTGGGGAAAACATGGGCAACAGCTAAAGATTTATATGGATTGGTTGCGTTAACAAATAAACACGATAACATCAAGCAAATCGGATGGTGAGCTAATTGGCAATCTTCTGAAAATGATTTACGTGCAATAGTCGATTTGCAAAAGAAAACAGACGATTAAAGTGAACTAGTAATGTAAACATCTCTGTAACCAACTCTTGAGTTAAATCTAGCGGATTTCGATGATGTTTTCGATTTTGTTAGCAATCTACTTTCCCTGAAGTGTACACAACTGGCGGGATTAAAGTTTGGTCTGTGGACATGAAATGGAAGGACATATTTCATACAATATCGCCCTACCTATAGACATTATCCCGAATCAAATTAATCTCATCCACAATTGCGAAACGAAAAAATCGCAGACAAAGGAGTAATGCCAGTCAGTTAAGCAACTGACTGGCTGTTTTTCTTCGCTTTTCGATATTTATAAGGCCTTTCTTTCACCACTCTCGGGAAGGTTCTTTCTCTTCTTATCGGCAGCTTCACCATCTGTCCCATACTCTCCAGATCTCGCAGTAGTTCAGGGATACGACCCGGCGATGCACCCTGAAGCGTCATCAACATCCTCATGACCAGCCCGCAGGATTCTGAGAAGCTCAGCTGATTTGGCCAGTAACCTTTCAGTTGACTGGCCATTTTAATCATCTGATATCTCACGAGATTATACGCCAGCAGCACACCCCATAACTCCTGCTCCACAAGTTCCGGTTTTTGCTTCTCAGTGTCAGTCTGCTCAGTTGCATTGTCTGTTTGATTTCACGGTAACCCAACTCGATTTCCCAACGGTGACTGTAAAGCTCAACCATTTCACCTCCCGGATAACGCATGCCATCAGTCATCGAAGTCAGTAACTGATAGATTTTTCCTTTACGGCTATAGGTCAGTAATCGGGCTGTCACTTCTGTACTCAGTCCCGGCCATTTTTTGCGGGATTGTGGCGTAGTTTTCAACTGTACCAGATGATCGCCTTTTCCCAGTTTCCGGACCTCCTCGTAACGGGTACCTTTCTTAAGCGGTATCATCCAGTGTCGGTGTTCTCCCCGCACGCTTAGAGCATTCAGCAACCCTAATGAGTAATACCCTTTATCGAGCAGCGTCAGCGTATTATCTGCGGTCTGGTCTATCAGTTGCTCAAGTAAGAGTATATTCGCTGTCTTTCATCGTACCGAAGGCTGCTGCGGTTATCAGATGGCTGGTCAGCTCCATCTGACAGACCATTTTGACCTGCGGGTAGAGCTAAGGTTGGCCGCAGTAAGTCTGGCGCGGGAAGGCGGTATCATTTTCAGGTGTTTCCTGTGTGCGCCAGACGACGCCATCCATCGCCAGTAACGTCAATCCACACCAGTGGGGATGCGCCACAGCGTTGTGCCACAAGTGAGCGGTGTGCGTGAACACCCGTCGAACGGCGTCACTTCCGAGCCGCTGTCGGGCATGGATAACCGCGCTGGGAGCAACAAAGGGACGGTTACCGGGCAGCATAATATCCAGCCGATTGACAATCTGATGAAGCGGCTCCTTACGTTCAAGCGCCATGCCGACAACGCACCAGACCATCATTTCGAGAGGAAGACGGCGTTTACGCAGGGTGACCACGCCGGACTCAGCAAGGCAACGGGCAATAAGTTCTGGGTCAAGAAAGTCGCCAAGAGAAGTCAAAGGATTACGGGTCGAATCGTAACGTGAAACGAGGTCGATGGCCTGAGAGATACGCATAAAAAATCCGGAAATGAAGAACACTTCCCGGATTCTTACACCTTCGTGGATCATTCTGATCGTAACTGATCAGCCCAGACAAAGGCTCATCGCTAAGAAAGTTTCCTCTCAGGATCAAGACGATAGGCCTTCAATTGCGCGCATATGATTCATTAAAATTGAATATTTAAAAACGATTGATGGCAGCGCAGACTACACATTCTGGTCATTAACAGAATCAGGACAGAGTTGAGATGCTGAAAGCCAGAACGATCAAAGCAAAGTGAATTACAACGAATAAATTATCTCCATTTCGCCCCAAGATCTGGGGCGAACTTTGTACCTCAAATGGATACTGGCTATTTTTTTCCCTCCAGGTTCAAAGTAACCACAGCTCGCATCTCAACCACGACCATCATTACCATGGGTGGATAACGGGAACGTATGCAGCTAACGCCGAGCTATTCACGATCAGCAAAGCCAACCGTCAGGCTGCTTGAACGCCCCGACACAAAATGAAAAACCACAGGCACGTTGACTATGAGAAAAACGCCATAACC